>NZ_CP114214.1:0-4789546 GCF_056673345.1 Enterobacter cloacae complex sp. HYC074_NIDB | reverse complement strand
GGGATCAGATCGCCACTTTATACACAGGTCAAAAACTAAACCAACGTTGTTATTTGGATAACTACGGCTTAATACGAGCTTTTAACCAGAGTTATCCACATCTGTTCGCACGATCTTTAATCGTTTTTGAGTAAATTTTTCCATTCCGCGAGCCAGATCTCGGCTGGATCTTCGGGAATATCATGATCGAGGATGTTGATCTTCAGCGTTTCACCCAGCTGTTTTGCTCCGCAGGCGGTCACCGCAGCTTCTACTTTCTCTATGGCGCCACAGAAAGTGTCATATTCACGGCTACCTATCCCCACAGCGCCAAACCGGACGTTTGACAGATCGGGCTGTTGTTCCAGCAGTTCGTCATATAAAGGTTGCAGGTTATCTGGCAGATCGCCCGCGCCGTGCGTGGAGGTGATCAGCAGCCAGACCCCGTCAGTCGGGAGATCTTCCAGCAGCGGTCCGTGCAGCGTTTGTGTAGAAAAGCCCGCGTCTTCCAGCTTCTCAGCCAGATGTTCCGCTACATATTCCGCACCGCCCAGGGTGCTGCCGCTGATAAGAGTAATGTCCGCCATTGATCGCTCGCTCAGATAAAGAGGCGTCCATTGTACGCTTTGAACGAGCTGGGATCTACCTGTGGAAAATGTGGGAATGAAATTGCCCGATCACGGGCGGATAGTACGCATGATCGGGTTTTGCAGGGAGATCAGTGTTTCAGTGGACTGAATTTCATCGATTGTTTGGATCTTGTTGATAAGTACCTGCTGGAGGGCGTCAATGGATCGGCACATGACCTTTATAAAGATGCTGTAGTGCCCGGTGGTGTAGTACGCTTCAGTGACTTCATCCAGCGCGTTCAGTTTCTCCAGCGCGGAGGGGTAATCTTTGGCGCTTTTCAGAATAATGCCAATGAAGCAGCAGACGTCGTAGCCGAGTTGCTTCGGGCTGACATCAATGCGTGCGCCGGTGATGATCCCGGCCTGCTTCATTTTCTCTACGCGAACGTGAATGGTCCCCGGGCTGACGCCAAATTGTTTCGCCAGTTCGGCATACGCGGTGCGTGCGTTGGCCATGAGCGCTTCCAGAATGCCGCGGTCCAGATTGTCGATCTGATAATTTTCCATAGGTTTTTCTTATGAAGATTAATGATTCCTTCTATTCTAGCGTCTTATTTTAACGAATCAAAAGTGAAGGGGGCTTTTTGTTGATGGGTTATTGAATTAAGCGCCTGTTCTGTTGCTTAATCAGTATCAACAGGACGCAGGAGTATAAATAATGAAAACCGCTTACATCGCAAAACAACGCCAGATCAGTTTCGTTAAATCCCATTTTTCTCGCCAGCTGGAAGAGAAGCTTGGCCTTATTGAAGTTCAGGCGCCGATTCTGAGCCGCGTGGGTGACGGGACGCAGGATAACTTGTCTGGTTGCGAAAAAGCGGTACAGGTAAAAGTGAAAACACTGCCAGACGCTCAGTTCGAAGTGGTTCATTCCCTGGCGAAGTGGAAGCGTCAAACCCTGGGACAACACGACTTCAGCGCGGGCGAAGGGCTTTACACGCATATGAAAGCCCTTCGCCCCGATGAAGACCGCCTCTCCCCCATTCACTCTGTCTACGTTGACCAGTGGGACTGGGAGCGCGTAATGGGTGACGGCGAGCGCCACGTTGGCACGCTGAAGTCTACCGTTGAGGCGATCTACGCCGGGATCAAAGCGACCGAAGCGGCCGTAAGCAAAGAGTTTGGTCTGGCACCGTTCCTGCCGGAAACGATCCACTTTGTTCACAGTCAGGAGTTGCTGAGCCGTTTCCCGGATCTGGATGCCAAAGGCCGTGAACGCACGATTGCCAAAGAGCTTGGCGCGGTATTCCTGATCGGCATTGGCGGAAAATTGTCTGATGGTAAACGTCACGACGTCCGTGCGCCGGATTACGATGACTGGAGCACAGTGGGCGAAAGCGAATATGCTGGTCTGAACGGCGATATTCTGGTCTGGAACCCGGTTCTGGAAGATGCGTTTGAACTCTCTTCAATGGGGATCCGCGTGGATGCTGAAGCACTGAAGCGTCAGCTGGCCGTGACCGGTGATGAGGATCGTCTGCAACTGGAATGGCACCAGGCGCTGCTGCGCGGTGAAATGCCGCAGACCATCGGCGGTGGTATTGGCCAGTCTCGTCTGACCATGCTGCTGTTGCAACTGTCCCATATCGGTCAGGTGCAGTGTGGGGTCTGGCCGCAGCAGGTACGTGAGAGCGTCGGTTCTCTTCTTTAATTAACGTCGCCAGCGTCTGAGCAGGCGGCTACGCAACCCGGTATCAAAGCGCCAGATATGATCGAAGATGCGCATGATGCCGGGTTTTCCATGTGCAGACATCGCCACGGCATGGAAACGGTGCTGGTGCACGCGCTGCATCTCCTTCACTTTATTCACGACCTCGTCCGGCAGCCGCTGGGCAATAAAATCGGAAATCACCACCGCATCCGCGTCGTACCAGTCACCGCCCTGCATGCGCTCAATGATACTGCGAAAACAGCTGGCCAGATCGGTGCCGCCGCGAAAGCGCTGGCTTAAAAAGCGGATCGCCTGCTCCAGCCCCTGCGGGCTGGTCAGTTCATACCCCACCACTTCGCTGGAAAAGAGCATGATGTAGCAGCGACGACGATCGGCGAGCGCCACGCGCATCAGGGCCAGGCAGAACGCTTTTGCGCACTGTTCATTAAAGCCCCCCATCGATCCGGACGTATCGACGCAAACAATGAATGGGCCGCGCGGTTGCTCATCAAAATCCTGGTGCACCACCGGACGCTGGCTGATCTTCTCGCGCCAGGCTTCGCCATGCAGTCGATAGGTAATGAGCTGTTTTTCCACCAGCCGACGATAAAACTCATACTCCAGTTCGGTCATTCCCAGCGTGCTGAGTTCCGTTGGCAGCAGGCGCAGGATGTCATCGCTTTGCTGTAGCCCGTCCACCTGCTCCGGTACGGTGGAGGGTTCGCGTACCAGCGTTCGGAAGGTCTCCATCGGCGCATCTTTCTTTGGGACCGACCGGGCCTCCCGGGAGCGGCCGAGCTGTTCTGCGAGCTTCATCAGCTCCGGCTGTTGCGCCAGAAAGTCGCCGTACTTCACGATCAGCTGATAATCGCCCCGCTTTAACTGGCCGGCACTCATATCCCAGAGTCGACCAGCGGCGTTTTCATTCTCCACCAGCACCTGTTCTAACTGGCCGCTCAGGGTCATTCGCTCCTGGACCTCACTGAGCAACTGTTCGCGCTCTTCGTCCAGCAACTGCTGATTGAGGGCCGTGGCCTGGACCACAAGGCTCAGTCGCCAGCGCTGTAAAAACAGCGTATGCAGGGCGGGAGTGAAGCTGGGGTTGTCCGTGACCAGCGCTCTGGCCTGGCTGGCAAACGGGGAGTGAACGTTATCAAGCAGCGTCAGAGTTTGCTGTAGCTGGGCAATAAACTGCGGCGTTGAAAGCCGCTGGCACTGCTGGTAACCAGCCACTTCCTCTGTCAGTTCCGGCGGGACTTCCGTCTCCTTAAACCGCTGGCGCAGGTTATCGCGCCAGCGGGGAAGATCGTCCGTCATTGCTTTTCGGAGCTTGGGGAATTTTTCAAAGAAGGCCGCCAGCTGCGGTGAAGCGAGCAGGGTAATGACGACCTCTTCGATCAACCCTTCCTCGCTAACCGCCAGCATGACGTTAAGCGTGTCCAGCGTTAGCATTGACGCGCCTGTTTAATCTGCGCGCTGACATCCTGCAAGCTGGCTTCAATGCGACCTAACCAGTCGCTATGGATAAAGAGGCATTTCTGCTGCTCGCTGAAGCGGGTGTGCTGCTGATGCCATTCGTTATCCAGCGCGTCGAGCTGCTGTTTGATCTCCTCCGGCACAGTGTCGGAGGCCGTGCCCGGCAGCGCCAGGCGCGATCCCTGAAGGCTGACGTCGCGGATCACAAGGTGCTGGCTGCTGTCGACTTCCATCGACAACGGCTGTGCAAAGCCGATACCGTTGAGTTTACCGCGGATCTCACCGCCCTTATCCAGCCACTGAACCAGCGCAACGCGTTCGATAGTCACATGCACAACCTGCATATCATGAAGCTTCAGCGGCTGCTGAAGAAGAAGCGTGAGCGAGGCGTCAGTCAGCCCGGCTGGCAGTTCGTAGTGCGGTTTACGGGCAAACATCCCGCCAAGACGGTTCACCTTCAGCGCGGTTTTGTCACTTTGCTGCTGCTGGAGCTGAAGGCGACGTTGAGCAATCGCCCCCAGTTGATTAAGCATGGATTGCTGACCCCACGCGTGTCCGGTCATCAAAACGTCCAGCTGCTGCTGCATCAGATTCATCCCTTCTGCGTCATGCCACAGGCAGTCTTTCAGCAGGATCAGATCGATGGGAGCGACATCATCGCGGCCGCTAAACAGCGCGCTTGCCTGGAGCAGACGAATGGCTTTTTTCCAGCGACGATCGGAGACGTACGGCGCGGAGGGCAGTAAATCAAGCTGCTGGCGCAGCATGAAGATCAGCTCAAAAACGGGATCGGGCAGTTTTATCTTGCCGATCTCCTCCTGCCACTGGTGGTATTCCTCGTCCGTGACCTGCAATGACGCTGCCACCGGGTTTTCGTTTTCATCCTGCTGGCTTACCAGCATAGAACGGAAGTTTGATTTATCCTGGACTTTATCCAGCCACAGGCGGATCAGCATACGGTCATACAGCGCTTCCAGGCTGCTGTCGGCTTCGGGCAATTCGTTTGACGCGGCCACCAGCAGGCGCATGGGGATCTTCTCTTCGCTGGCGCCGTTGCGGAATCGGCGTTCGTTAATTGCCGTCAGCAGGGTATTCAGAATGGCCGGGCCGGCTTTCCAGATCTCATCAAGAAAGACGATTTCCGCTTCCGGGAGATAGCCCGCCGTCAGACGTTCATAGCGTCCCTCATCTTTTAGCGCCTGAATGGAGAGTGGGCCGAAAACTTCTTCCGGCGTGGAGAAGCGCGTCATCAAATACTCGAATGCGCGCGCGTTCTGGAAAGCGAATTTGAGGCGGCGTGCGATCAGACTTTTGGCAATGCCCGGCGGCCCCAGCAGAAACACGCTTTCCCCGCTCAGCGCCGCCAGTAAACAGAGACGAATGGCGTGGCTACGCTCGTAAAGGCCTTTTTCCAGCGCACTGCTAAGGCGGGAAATTCTTTCTGCTAATAAATGTGAGTGAGCCATAATAGTTTTGCATCCTTTCGCCGTCGTGGCGGCTAATTGAAGCGAGTATAGACGTTTCGGTCTGGCCTGGTAATAGGCTGAAGTGCGGCGCTATTTTCTTTGCGCTACATTAATGTGGCTGCATTTAGGGGTACGATTTTGCATTGAATCGTGCATACTGTGCGCTTTTTGTGGGCCAAGGGACTAAGCACACATTTGTTATTCAAACGAAAAGACTAGTCTATGAGCACTGATAATAAGCAATCATTACCCGCAGTAACGCTTGCGGCGATCGGGGTTGTCTACGGTGATATCGGCACCAGCCCGCTTTATACGCTTCGTGAATGTCTGTCCGGTCAGTTTGGTTTTGGTGTAGAGCGTGACGCCGTATTTGGTTTCCTCTCGCTCATCTTCTGGCTGCTGATCCTGGTGGTCTCCCTTAAGTATCTCTCTTTCGTTATGCGGGCTGATAACGCGGGCGAGGGCGGTATTCTGACCCTGATGTCCCTTGCCGGGCGCAATACGTCTGCAAGAATGACCTCCGTGCTGGTCATCATTGGCCTGATTGGCGGCAGCTTCTTCTATGGAGAAGTCGTGATTACGCCGGCGATTTCGGTAATGTCGGCCATAGAGGGGCTGGAGATTGTCGCGCCACAGCTTGATACGTGGGTGGTGCCACTCGCTATTATCGTGCTGACGTTACTGTTTGCTATACAAAAACACGGTACCGGGCTGGTGGGTAAGCTGTTCGCGCCTATTATGCTGGCCTGGTTCCTGATCCTGGCGGCGCTGGGCTTACGCAGTATTATCGCCAACCCGGATGTCCTGCACGCGCTGAACCCATTGTGGGCGGTGCATTTCTTCCTGGAATATAAAGTGGTGTCGTTTGTGGCGCTGGGCGCGGTGGTACTTTCCATTACCGGTGTTGAAGCGCTGTATGCGGATATGGGCCACTTCGGGAAACTCCCTATTCGCGTCGCATGGTTTAGCGTGGTCTTGCCTTCACTGGTGCTGAATTACTTCGGTCAGGGCGCGCTGCTGCTTGCACACCCTGAAGCGATTAAAAACCCGTTCTTCCTGCTGGCGCCGGACTGGGCGCTGGTTCCGATGCTGATCCTGGCGACGCTGGCGACGGTCATTGCCTCTCAGGCTGTCATTTCCGGCGTATTCTCCCTGACGCGTCAGGCCGTGCGGTTGGGTTATCTCTCCCCAATGCTCATTATCCATACCTCAGAGATGGAGTCTGGCCAGATCTACATTCCGTTCGTCAACTGGCTGCTCTACTTCGCGGTGGTGATTGTCATCGTCAGCTTTGAGCACTCCAGTAATCTGGCGGCGGCGTACGGTATCGCGGTAACCGGAACGATGGTGTTGACCTCTATTCTCTCCACCACCGTGGCGTACCGTAACTGGCACTGGAATAAGTTCCTCGTGGGGCTGATCCTGGTTGGCTTCCTCTGTATCGACGTGCCGCTGTTCTCTGCGAATCTCGACAAGATTGTCTCCGGTGGCTGGCTGCCGCTGACGCTGGGTCTGGTGATGTTTATTGTGATGACGACGTGGAAGAGCGAACGTTTCCGCCTGCTGCGTCGTATGCATGAGCACGGTAACTCTCTGGAGGCCATGATCGCCTCGCTGGAGAAATCCCCACCGGTGCGCGTGCCGGGCACGGCGGTGTATATGTCTCGCGCGCTGAACGTAATCCCGTTTGCGCTGATGCATAACCTCAAGCACAACAAAGTGCTGCACGAGCGCGTGATCCTGCTGACGCTGCGTACTGAAGATGCGCCGTACGTTCACAACGTGCGTCGCGTACAGATTGAACAGCTGTCGCCAACCTTCTGGCGCGTGGTGGCAAGCTACGGCTGGCGCGAAACGCCGAACGTGGAAGAGGTGTTCCACCGCTGCGGTCTGGAAGGCCTGAGTTGCCGCATGATGGAGACGTCGTTCTTTATGTCCCACGAGTCGCTGATCATCGGCAAGCGCCCATGGTATCTGCGCCTGCGCGGCAAGCTGTATCTCATTCTGCAACGTAACGCCCTGCGTGCGCCTGACCAGTTTGAGATCCCGCCTAATCGCGTGATTGAGCTGGGCACGCAGGTCGAGATTTAAGACTCCGTGCGGGCTGATGCCCTCACCCCGACCCTCTCCCACAGGGAGAGGGCGCAACCATAAAATACGGTAACCTGACGGTTACCGTTTTGCATTTACCTCCTCTGCATTTCACTTAGCGAAACGTTTCGACGTTGATCACAAATCCGTTACGTCATGATGGTTTTCTGAACACTTCTGCGGCTACACTGTTTTTAGCGAAACGTTTCGCTAGTGGAGCAAAAAATGAAGAAAGGCACAGTACTCAACTCAGAAATCTCATCGGTGATTTCCCGTCTTGGGCATACCGATACGCTGGTGGTTTGCGATGCAGGCTTACCGGTTCCGCGCAGCACAACCCGTATCGATATGGCGTTAACGCAGGGCGTGCCCTCGTTCATGCAGGTACTGGAAGTGGTCACCGCGGAGATGCAGGTTGAGGCGGCCATTCTCGCGGCGGAAATCAAACAGCATAATCCGCAACTCCACGAAACGTTGCTCAGCCACATTGAGCAACTGCAACAGCACCAGGGAAACACCATAGAAATTCGTTACACAACGCACGAGCAGTTCAAACAACAAACCGCAGACAGTCAGGCGGTGATTCGCAGCGGGGAGTGTTCCCCGTATGCGAATATCATTCTCTGTGCTGGCGTCACCTTCTGAGGCCATCATGGACGCATTACTGCAACTCAAAGGGATCGATAAATCGTTCCCGGGCGTAAAAGCCCTCTCCGGCGCGGCGCTGAACGTCTATTCCGGGCGCGTCATGGCGCTGGTGGGCGAAAACGGCGCCGGCAAATCCACCATGATGAAAGTGCTGACCGGTATCTACCAACGCGATGCCGGTTCGCTGCTGTGGCTGGGTAAAGAGACCACCTTCAACGGCCCGAAATCCTCTCAGGAAGCGGGCATCGGCATCATCCACCAGGAGCTGAACCTGATCCCGCAGCTCACCATTGCGGAGAACATCTTCCTCGGCCGTGAGTTCGTGAACCGGTTTGGCAAAATCGACTGGAAAACCATGTATGCCGAAGCGGACAAACTGCTGGCGAAGCTGAATCTGCGCTTTAAGAGCGACCGACTGGTGGGCGACCTTTCCATCGGCGATCAGCAGATGGTGGAAATCGCGAAGGTGCTGAGCTTCGAGTCGAAGGTCATCATTATGGATGAACCGACCGACGCCCTGACCGATACCGAAACCGAATCCTTGTTCCGCGTGATCCGTGAGCTGAAATCCCAGGGCCGCGGCATTGTCTATATCTCACACCGCATGAAAGAGATCTTCGAAATCTGCGACGACGTCACCGTCTTTCGCGACGGGCAGTTTATTGCCGAGCGCGAAGTAGCAACCCTGACCGAAGATTCGCTGATCGAAATGATGGTGGGACGTAAGCTCGAAGATCAGTATCCACATCTGGAAAAAGCGCCGGGTGAGATCCGCCTGAAGGTGGATAACCTCTGCGGACCGGGCGTGAATGACGTCTCCTTTACCCTGCGCAAGGGCGAGATCCTTGGCGTCGCGGGCCTGATGGGGGCGGGGCGTACTGAACTGATGAAAGTGCTCTATGGCGCACTGCCGCGCACCAGCGGCTACGTTACCCTTGACGGCCATGAAGTGGTCACCCGCTCGCCGCAGGACGGGCTGGCGAATGGCATCGTCTATATCTCTGAAGACCGTAAGCGCGACGGCTTAGTGCTGGGCATGTCGGTAAAAGAGAACATGTCTCTGACTGCGCTAGGCTATTTCAGCCGCAGCGGCGGCAGCCTGAAACACAAAGATGAGCAGCAGGCGGTCAGCGATTTTATCCGTCTCTTTAACGTTAAAACCCCATCGATGGAGCAGGCGATTGGCCTGTTGTCCGGCGGTAATCAGCAGAAAGTGGCGATTGCCCGCGGGTTGATGACGCGCCCGAAAGTACTGATCCTCGATGAGCCCACCCGCGGCGTGGACGTGGGCGCGAAAAAAGAGATCTATCAGCTGATTAACCAGTTCAAGGCCGACGGTCTGAGCATCATTCTGGTCTCTTCCGAGATGCCAGAAGTATTAGGCATGAGCGATCGCATTATCGTCATGCATGAAGGGCATCTCGGCGGTGAATTCACTCGCGAGCAGGCCACCCAGGAAGTTCTGATGGCTGCCGCTGTGGGCAAGCTTAATCGCGTGAATCAGGAGTAAGAAGATGACTACCCAGGCTGTTTCTGGTCGCCGCTATTTCACAAAGGCATGGCTGATGGAACAAAAATCGCTGATTGCCCTGCTGGTGCTGATCGCGATTGTCTCGACCATGAGCCCGAACTTTTTTACCGTCAATAACCTGTTCAACATTCTTCAGCAGACCTCTGTCAACGCCATTATGGCGGTGGGGATGACGCTGGTGATTTTGACCTCGGGTATCGATCTGTCCGTCGGTTCCCTGCTGGCCCTCACCGGCGCGATCGCCGCGTCGATTGTCGGTATTGAGGTCAACGCGCTGGTGGCCGTTGCCGCTGCGCTGGCGGCAGGTGCGGCAATTGGCGCCGTAACCGGCGTAATTGTGGCGAAAGGTCGCGTTCAGGCGTTCATCGCCACGCTGGTGATGATGCTGCTGCTGCGCGGTGTGACCATGGTGTACACCAACGGCAGCCCGATTAATACCGGCTTTACCGATAACGCCGATCTGTTTGGCTGGTTCGGTATCGGTCGCCCGCTGGGTGTCCCGACCCCGGTCTGGATCATGGCTATCGTTTTCCTGGCGGCGTGGTACATGCTGCACCATACCCGTCTGGGTCGTTATATCTATGCGCTGGGCGGTAACGAAGCGGCAACGCGCCTGTCCGGTATCAGCGTTAATAAAGTCAAAATTATCGTTTACTCCCTGTGCGGCCTGCTGGCGTCTCTGGCGGGCATCATCGAAGTGGCGCGCCTCTCTTCCGCACAGCCAACGGCGGGTACGGGCTATGAGCTGGATGCCATCGCGGCAGTGGTTCTGGGCGGTACGAGTCTTGCGGGCGGTAAAGGTCGCATTGTTGGGACATTGATCGGCGCACTGATCCTCGGTTTCCTGAATAATGGTTTGAATTTGTTAGGTGTTTCCTCCTATTACCAGATGATCGTTAAGGCAGTGGTGATTTTGCTGGCGGTACTGGTAGACAACAAAAAACAGTAACTGACGACACTACAGGACATCTTAGATATGAACATGAAAAAACTGGCTACCCTGGTTTCTGCTGTCGCGCTGAGCGCAACCGTAAGTGCTAACGCCATGGCGAAGGACACCATCGCGCTGGTTGTCTCTACCCTGAACAACCCGTTCTTCGTCTCCCTGAAGGATGGCGCGCAGAAAGAAGCAGATAAACTGGGCTACAACCTGGTGGTGCTGGATTCTCAGAACAACCCGGCGAAAGAGCTGGCTAACGTTCAGGACTTAACCGTTCGTGGCACCAAAATCCTGCTGATCAACCCAACCGATTCCGACGCGGTCGGTAATGCCGTGAAGATGGCAAACCAGGCGAAGATCCCGGTAATCACCCTTGACCGTCAGGCAACGAAAGGGGATGTGGTCAGCCACATTGCGTCTGATAACGTACTGGGCGGTAAAATCGCCGGCGACTACATCGCGAAGAAAGCCGGTGAAGGCGCGAAAGTGATTGAGTTGCAGGGTATCGCCGGGACTTCCGCGGCCCGTGAACGTGGTGAGGGTTTCCAGCAGGCTGTAGCGGCGCACAAATTCAACGTGCTGGCGAGCCAGCCGGCAGACTTCGACCGTACAAAGGGTCTGAACGTCATGCAGAACCTGCTGACCGCGCATCCTGATGTGCAGGCGGTATTCGCACAGAACGACGAAATGGCGCTCGGTGCGCTGCGTGCGCTCCAGACTGCGGGTAAATCAGATGTGATGGTTGTCGGATTTGACGGCACGCCGGATGGTGAAAAAGCAGTAAATGATGGCAAACTGGCTGCGACCATCGCTCAGCTGCCTGAGCAGATTGGCGCGACTGGCGTGCAAACTGCCGATAAAGTGCTGAAGGGCGAAAAAGTTCAGGCCAAATATCCTGTTGACCTGAAACTGGTCATTAAGCAGTAAAGGCGATTCAGGCAGTCGCTGGCTGCCTGAGGGACACCAAATAAAAGAAAAGTGTGGCATACGCCACCGGGTAATACCGGTGGCGCTCTCAGATGGACACCTCAATACATGAAAACCGCAGGCAACCTCGTCGTCCTTGGCAGTATCAATGCCGATCACATTCTTAACCTTGAAACGTTCCCCACTCCGGGCGAAACCGTCACCGGCAATCAGTATCAGGTGGCGTTCGGCGGTAAGGGCGCAAACCAGGCGGTTGCCGCCGGACGCAGCGGGGCGAATATCGCGTTTATCGCCTGTACGGGTGATGACGATACCGGCGAGCGCGTACGCAAACAGCTCGCAAGCGACAACATCGACATCGCACCCGTCAGCGTGGTTGCAGGGGAATCTACCGGCGTGGCGCTGATTTTCGTCAATGCGGAAGGTGAGAATGTCATCGGTATTCATGCAGGGGCTAATGCCGCGTTAACGACTGAACGCGTCGAAGCGCAGCGTGGAATCATCGCCGGAGCGGAAGCCCTGCTGATGCAGCTGGAGTCACCGGTTGAAAGCGTGCTGGCCGCTGCGAAAATTGCGCATGAAAATCATACCTCTGTCGTACTTAACCCGGCACCTGCCCGTGTATTATCAGACGAGCTGCTGGCGCTGGTGGATATTATCACCCCGAACGAAACCGAAGCGGAAAAGCTGACGGGTATCCGTGTCGAAAATGATGACGATGCAGCGCGTGCCGCGCTTGCGCTGCATGATAAAGGCATCGGCACCGTGATCATCACCCTCGGCAGCCGTGGGGTGTGGGCTAGCGTCAATGGCGAAGGTCGTCGCGTGCCGGGCTTTAAGGTCAAAGCCATTGATACCATCGCCGCAGGAGACACCTTCAACGGTGCGCTGGTAACGGCGCTGCTGGAAGGAAAAGCAATGGATGACGCGATCCGCTTCGCGCATGCCGCCGCTGCGATCGCGGTGACGCGTAAAGGCGCTCAGCCTTCTGTTCCATGGCGTAAAGAGATTGATGAATTCTTAAGTCAGCAGGGGTAACGCTTGGCCACAATGAAAGATGTCGCCCGTATGGCGGGCGTTTCTACCTCGACTGTTTCCCACGTTATCAATAACGATCGCTTCGTCAGCGAGGCGATTCGGGAGAAAGTTGACGCTGCAATTAAAGAACTCAACTATGCGCCGTCCGCGCTGGCGCGCAGCCTTAAGCTTAACCAGACGCGCACCATCGGCATGCTGATCACGGCCAGTACCAATCCTTTCTATTCTGAACTGGTGCGCGGCGTGGAGCGCAGCTGCTTCGAGCGCGGCTACAGCCTGGTGCTGTGCAATACCGAAGGCGATGAGCAGCGCATGAACCGTAACCTGGAAACGCTGATGCAAAAACGCGTCGACGGGCTGCTGCTGCTCTGTACCGAAACGCATCAACCTTCGAAAGAGATCATCCAGCGCTACCCTTCTATTCCCACGGTGATGATGGACTGGGCGCCGTTCGACGGCACCAGCGATCTGATCCAGGATAACTCGCTGCTGGGCGGCGATATGGCGACTCAGCATCTGATCGATAAAGGTCATACCCGCATTGCCTGTATTACCGGCCCGCTGGATAAAACCCCGGCGCGCTTGCGTCTGGAAGGCTATCTTTCGGCCATGGAACGGGCGGGGCTTGCCATTCCTGATGGCTATCGCATCACCGGCGATTTCGAATTTAACGGTGGATTTGAAGCAATGCAGAAACTGCTGGCGCAAGAGCCGCGCCCGCAGGCGGTGTTTATCGGTAATGATGCGATGGCATTCGGAGCTTATCAGGCGCTTTATCAGGCGGGATTACGTGTCCCGGACGACATGGCGATCGTCGGTTACGATGATATCGAACTGGCGCGCTACATGACGCCGCCGCTGACCACCATCCATCAGCCGAAAGATGAACTGGGCGAGCTGGCCATCGATGTGTTGATCCACCGCATGGCCCAGCCCACGCTGCAACAGCAACGTTTGCAGCTTACTCCTGTTCTGATGGAACGCGGTTCGGTTTAGCCTTCTCTTTGTGACGCTCTTTAATCAGGTTCCGGCCGTCTTTTGGTTTTAACAACATAAAGACCACCGCCGATACCACGGTAAGCGCGCCCATGGTGATAAAGGTATAGTGGAACTGCTCAACGGTATTTGTACCGTCAAACCCTTCATAAAACCGCAGTACCGCCGCGCTCACGGCAACCCCGAGGCTGATCGACAGCTGTTGAGTGACCGCCAGTACGCTGTTGCCGCTGCTGGCATTCTCGTCGGTGAGGTCCGCAAGGGTGATGGTGTTCATCGACGTAAACTGCGTCGACATGGCCATACCCAGCACAAACAGCGGCAGGATCAGCATCCAGATTGGTAACGCCGCAGATTGCAGAGAGAACTGCGCAATCATCAATCCGATAAAGATCGTCACGCCAACCAGCGTCTTACGATAGCCAAACCAGCGCAGCACCTGCGTGACCGTCGATTTTGCCAGAATCGAGCCCATCGCCGTGGGCGCCATCATGCAGCCAGCAATCAGGGCCGGATAGCCGAAACCGACCTGGAGCATAAGCGGCATCAGGAACGGTACGCAGCCCGTGCCCAGACGTGAGGCAATGTTGCCCGCAATCCCGACGGAGAACGTTCGGGTGTTAAACAGAGATAAAGAGATAAGCGGTGTCGGATGGCGACGCGCATGACGTATATATAGAAGGAACAGCAGAATACCGCTGAGGATGACGGCCAGCGCCAGCCACGTCGCTACGATTTTCTCGCCAAACAGCTCCATCCCGCTGGAGAACAGGACCAGGCTCAGGCCAAACAGAAAGAAGCCGCCCATATCGAAGCTGCGTCTTGGCGTGGTGAAGTTCGGCATATATTTGCGAGCATAAATCAGCCCTGCCACACCAATCGGAATATTAATCAGGAAGATCCAGTGCCAGCTTGCCCAGGTCACCAGGACGCCGCCGAGAACCGGGCCAAGTATCGGGCCGACCAGCCCCGGCATAGTCACAAAGTTGAGCACCGGGAGCAGTTCGCTGCGCGGATAGGCGCGCAATAACGCCAGACGCGCGACGGGCATCATCATCGCGCCGCCTATCCCCTGTAGAACGCGGAAGATAACCAGTTCCATCAGAGAGGTGGAGAGGGCGCAAGCCAGAGAACCGAGGGTGAACAACGTCACCGCCAGCATGAATACTTTACGCGTGCCGAAACGATCGGCCAGCCAGCCGCTGACCGGAATAAGCATCGCCACCGTCAGGGTGTAGCTGATGATGGCGGATTGCATCGCCAGCGGGGAGCGGTTAAGGCTTTGGGCTATGGCGGGAAGGGCGGTATTGAGGATAGTGGCATCAAGTGCCTGCATAAAGAACGCCATGGCTGCAATCCACGGCAATCCGGCCATACTGCGTGCTTTTTTCTCTGTCATTTATTTACCTGCTGGTGGGTTGGCGTGGCCAGCAACGCCTGGCACGCACTCAGGGCTCGCTGCCCGTCGCTCTCCTGAATGGCATCGACTATCGCCTGATGCAGATCCAGCTTCACCACCTCATCCTGTGTGATAGAGGTAAAGTAAGTGTGGTACACAGAATGGAATAAAGAAGCAAAGGAGGTCAGGAAAGGATTTCCGCTCATATTATAGATATGTTCATGCCAGGCCATATCGACCGCTATCCAGCGCTCGCGGTTAAAGTGCTTTTTCAGATCCACCATCTCTTCCATCAAAGTATTGAGCTGCGCTTTTTGCTCTGCTGTGCCGAGCGTGGCGGCAAGCAGACAGGCCTGAGGTTCAAGACTGCTGCGCATGACCAGAAAGTGATCGACGACCTGATTAAAGTTATCTTCGGTCATCCACCAGGTGAGCAACTCCTGATCGAGAAAGTTCCAGTTTCCCTGAGGCATAACGCGGGTGCCAATGCGCGGGCGTGGTAGCACCATCCCTTTCGCCGTTAATGTTTTTACCGCTTCGCGAACGGCTGTACGGCTAACGCCAAACTGATCTCCCAGCTCCATCTCGCTGGGCAGGATGCTACCTGGAGCATATTTACCCGCTAAGATCAGCTGCGCCAGTTTCTCTGCCAGCACATAGGACAGGTTTTTTTGAGCTGCCAGCTGTTGTGCGCTTAATGGCATCGCTTTTATTCCTTAGATATTGATGCGGCTAATTATGCCATCTCAGGTGTGATTGTGGTTGCAGATACATCAAATAGAACAATTTGTGGCTGGATCTCATCGCTTTTGGTGAAAAAAAACACGGTCAGAAATTTTTTTTAAATTTCCTCTTGTCACTTCAGAAGAACTCCCTATAATGCGCCTCCACTGACACGGAACAACGGCACGCAAGCCGCCGGGTCAGCAGAGAAAAGCAAAACAAACGCTTGACTCTGAAGCGGGAAAGCGTAATATGCACACCCCGCGCCGCAGCGAAAACGAAGCGGCACTGCTCTTTAACAATTTATCAGACAATCTGTGTGGGCACTCAAAGTGACATGGATTCTTAACGTCCTCGGACGAAAAATGAATACCAAGTCTCAACGAGTGAACACGTAATTCATTACGAAGTTTAATTCATTGAGCATCAAACTTTTAAATTGAAGAGTTTGATCATGGCTCAGATTGAACGCTGGCGGCAGGCCTAACACATGCAAGTCGAACGGTAACAGGAAGCAGCTTGCTGCTTCGCTGACGAGTGGCGGACGGGTGAGTAATGTCTGGGAAACTGCCTGATGGAGGGGGATAACTACTGGAAACGGTAGCTAATACCGCATAACGTCGCAAGACCAAAGAGGGGGACCTTCGGGCCTCTTGCCATCGGATGTGCCCAGATGGGATTAGCTAGTAGGTGGGGTAACGGCTCACCTAGGCGACGATCCCTAGCTGGTCTGAGAGGATGACCAGCCACACTGGAACTGAGACACGGTCCAGACTCCTACGGGAGGCAGCAGTGGGGAATATTGCACAATGGGCGCAAGCCTGATGCAGCCATGCCGCGTGTATGAAGAAGGCCTTCGGGTTGTAAAGTACTTTCAGCGGGGAGGAAGGCGATAAGGTTAATAACCTTGTCGATTGACGTTACCCGCAGAAGAAGCACCGGCTAACTCCGTGCCAGCAGCCGCGGTAATACGGAGGGTGCAAGCGTTAATCGGAATTACTGGGCGTAAAGCGCACGCAGGCGGTCTGTCAAGTCGGATGTGAAATCCCCGGGCTCAACCTGGGAACTGCATTCGAAACTGGCAGGCTAGAGTCTTGTAGAGGGGGGTAGAATTCCAGGTGTAGCGGTGAAATGCGTAGAGATCTGGAGGAATACCGGTGGCGAAGGCGGCCCCCTGGACAAAGACTGACGCTCAGGTGCGAAAGCGTGGGGAGCAAACAGGATTAGATACCCTGGTAGTCCACGCCGTAAACGATGTCGACTTGGAGGTTGTGCCCTTGAGGCGTGGCTTCCGGAGCTAACGCGTTAAGTCGACCGCCTGGGGAGTACGGCCGCAAGGTTAAAACTCAAATGAATTGACGGGGGCCCGCACAAGCGGTGGAGCATGTGGTTTAATTCGATGCAACGCGAAGAACCTTACCTACTCTTGACATCCAGAGAACTTTCCAGAGATGGATTGGTGCCTTCGGGAACTCTGAGACAGGTGCTGCATGGCTGTCGTCAGCTCGTGTTGTGAAATGTTGGGTTAAGTCCCGCAACGAGCGCAACCCTTATCCTTTGTTGCCAGCGGTTAGGCCGGGAACTCAAAGGAGACTGCCAGTGATAAACTGGAGGAAGGTGGGGATGACGTCAAGTCATCATGGCCCTTACGAGTAGGGCTACACACGTGCTACAATGGCGCATACAAAGAGAAGCGACCTCGCGAGAGCAAGCGGACCTCATAAAGTGCGTCGTAGTCCGGATTGGAGTCTGCAACTCGACTCCATGAAGTCGGAATCGCTAGTAATCGTGGATCAGAATGCCACGGTGAATACGTTCCCGGGCCTTGTACACACCGCCCGTCACACCATGGGAGTGGGTTGCAAAAGAAGTAGGTAGCTTAACCTTCGGGAGGGCGCTTACCACTTTGTGATTCATGACTGGGGTGAAGTCGTAACAAGGTAACCGTAGGGGAACCTGCGGTTGGATCACCTCCTTACCTTAAAGAACCTGCCTTTGTAGTGTCCACACAGATTGTCTGATGAAAAGTAAATAGCAAGGCGTCTTGCGATTGAGACTGTACGTCCCCTTCGTCTAGAGGCCCAGGACACCGCCCTTTCACGGCGGTAACAGGGGTTCGAATCCCCTAGGGGACGCCACTTGCTGGTTCGTGAGTGAAAGTCACCTGCCGCCATATCTCAAAACTGACTTGCGAGTCACGTTTGAGATATTTGCTCTTTAAAAATCTGGATCAAGCTGAAAATTGAAACGACACACAGCTCATGTGTGTTCGAGTCTCTCAAATTTTCGCAATCAGAAGTGAAACATCTTCGGGTTGTGAGGTTAAGCGACTAAGCGTACACGGTGGATGCCCTGGCAGTCAGAGGCGATGAAGGACGTGCTAATCTGCGAAAAGCGCCGGCGAGGTGATATGAACCCTTGACCCGGCGATGTCCGAATGGGGAAACCCAGTGTGTTCCGACACACTATCGTTAACTGAATACATAGGTTAACGAGGCGAACCGGGGGAACTGAAACATCTAAGTACCCCGAGGAAAAGAAATCAACCGAGATTCCCCCAGTAGCGGCGAGCGAACGGGGAGCAGCCCGGAGTCTGAATCAGCTTGTGTGTTAGTGGAACGGTCTGGAAAGTCCGACGGTACAGGGTGATAGTCCCGTACACGAAAATGCACAGGTTGTGAACTCGAAGAGTAGGGCGGGACACGTGGTATCCTGTCTGAATATGGGGGGACCATCCTCCAAGGCTAAATACTCCTGACTGACCGATAGTGAACCAGTACCGTGAGGGAAAGGCGAAAAGAACCCCGGCGAGGGGAGTGAAAAAGAACCTGAAACCGTGTACGTACAAGCAGTGGGAGCACCTTCGGGTGTGACTGCGTACCTTTTGTATAATGGGTCAGCGACTTATATTCTGTAGCAAGGTTAACCGTATAGGGGAGCCGAAGGGAAACCGAGTCTTAACTGGGCGTTAAGTTGCAGGGTATAGACCCGAAACCCGGTGATCTAGCCATGGGCAGGTTGAAGGTTGGGTAACACTAACTGGAGGACCGAACCGACTAATGTTGAAAAATTAGCGGATGACCTGTGGCTGGGGGTGAAAGGCCAATCAAACCGGGAGATAGCTGGTTCTCCCCGAAAGCTATTTAGGTAGCGCCTCGTGAACTCATCTTCGGGGGTAGAGCACTGTTTCGGCTAGGGGGCCATCCCGGCTTACCAACCCGATGCAAACTACGAATACCGAAGAATGTTATCACGGGAGACACACGGCGGGTGCTAACGTCCGTCGTGAAGAGGGAAACAACCCAGACCGCCAGCTAAGGTCCCAAAGTCATGGTTAAGTGGGAAACGATGTGGGAAGGCACAGACAGCCAGGATGTTGGCTTAGAAGCAGCCATCATTTAAAGAAAGCGTAATAGCTCACTGGTCGAGTCGGCCTGCGCGGAAGATGTAACGGGGCTAAACCATGCACCGAAGCTGCGGCAGCGACACTATGTGTTGTTGGGTAGGGGAGCGTTCTGTAAGCCGTTGAAGGTGTGCTGTGAGGCATGCTGGAGGTATCAGAAGTGCGAATGCTGACATAAGTAACGATAAAGCGGGTGAAAAGCCCGCTCGCCGGAAGACCAAGGGTTCCTGTCCAACGTTAATCGGGGCAGGGTGAGTCGACCCCTAAGGCGAGGCCGAAAGGCGTAGTCGATGGGAAACAGGTTAATATTCCTGTACTTGGTGTTACTGCGAAGGGGGGACGGAGAAGGCTATGTCAGCCGGGCGACGGTTGTCCCGGTTTAAGCATGTAAGCGGAGGTTCCAGGTAAATCCGGTACCTTATTAACGCTGAGGTGTGATGACGAGGCACTACGGTGCTGAAGTGATAAATGCCCTGCTTCCAGGAAAAGCCTCTAAGCATCAGGTAACACGAAATCGTACCCCAAACCGACACAGGTGGTCAGGTAGAGAATACCAAGGCGCTTGAGAGAACTCGGGTGAAGGAACTAGGCAAAATGGTGCCGTAACTTCGGGAGAAGGCACGCTGATAGGTAGGTGAAGCCCCTGCGGGCGGAGCTGAAATCAGTCGAAGATACCAGCTGGCTGCAACTGTTTATTAAAAACACAGCACTGTGCAAACACGAAAGTGGACGTATACGGTGTGACGCCTGCCCGGTGCCGGAAGGTTAATTGATGGGGTTAGCGGCAACGCGAAGCTCTTGATCGAAGCCCCGGTAAACGGCGGCCGTAACTATAACGGTCCTAAGGTAGCGAAATTCCTTGTCGGGTAAGTTCCGACCTGCACGAATGGCGTAATGATGGCCAGGCTGTCTCCACCCGAGACTCAGTGAAATTGAACTCGCTGTGAAGATGCAGTGTACCCGCGGCAAGACGGAAAGACCCCGTGAACCTTTACTATAGCTTGACACTGAACACTGGTCCTTGATGTGTAGGATAGGTGGGAGGCTTTGAAGCGTGGACGCCAGTCTGCGTGGAGCCATCCTTGAAATACCACCCTTTAATGGCTGGTGTTCTAACGTAGACCCGTGATCCGGGTTGCGGACAGTGTCTGGTGGGTAGTTTGACTGGGGCGGTCTCCTCCCAAAGAGTAACGGAGGAGCACGAAGGTTGGCTAATCCTGGTCGGACATCAGGAGGTTAGTGCAATGGCATAAGCCAGCTTGACTGCGAGCGTGACGGCGCGAGCAGGTGCGAAAGCAGGTCATAGTGATCCGGTGGTTCTGAATGGAAGGGCCATCGCTCAACGGATAAAAGGTACTCCGGGGATAACAGGCTGATACCGCCCAAGAGTTCATATCGACGGCGGTGTTTGGCACCTCGATGTCGGCTCATCACATCCTGGGGCTGAAGTAGGTCCCAAGGGTATGGCTGTTCGCCATTTAAAGTGGTACGCGAGCTGGGTTTAGAACGTCGTGAGACAGTTCGGTCCCTATCTGCCGTGGGCGCTGGAGAATTGAGGGGGGCTGCTCCTAGTACGAGAGGACCGGAGTGGACGCATCACTGGTGTTCGGGTTGTCATGCCAATGGCACTGCCCGGTAGCTAAATGCGGAAGAGATAAGTGCTGAAAGCATCTAAGCACGAAACTTGCCCCGAGATGAGTTCTCCCTGAGACCTTGAGTCTCCTGAAGGAACGTTGAAGACGACGACGTTGATAGGTCGGGTGTGTAAGCGCAGCGATGCGTTGAGCTAACCGATACTAATGAACCGTGAGGCTTAACCTTACAACGCCGAAGGTGTTTTGGCGAAGAGACAGACACGATTTTCAGCCTGATACAGATTAAACAGAATTTGCCTGGCGGCTTTAGCGCGGTGGTCCCACCTGACCCCATGCCGAACTCAGAAGTGAAACGCCGTAGCGCCGATGGTAGTGTGGGGTCTCCCCATGTGAGAGTAGGGAACTGCCAGGCATCAAACAAGTGAAGAGGCCATCCGCAAGGATGGCCTTTTTGCGTTGGTTTGCTGAAAAACGGCAGGCCGTAAGGCGAAGCCGTCACCCGGCAGATCTCAGACTGCACACCACGCCGAAATAAACGCTGCAATCCCCTCCACATCATTCAAATCCAGAACCGGTACTTTCAGCGTCAACGCAACGTCACTGGCCACGGCAATCACATGTTCATCCAGCGTTAACTCACTTACGTCATGTCCGGCATCGCTTCTGAATAGTAGGATCTTCGCAACAGCCTCATGCTTAAACCCCTCAACCAGCACCAAATCCAGCGTGGAGTGATCCATCCGGCTGACAAGATAAGCGAGATCCAGCGGTGCTTCATCCGGTGTTTCTGTCATTAACGCCCAGCGCTGGTTACTCGCCACCATCGTTTGTGCAGCGCCAGCCTTACGCAGCTCATAGCTATCTTTCCCCGGTTTATCGACATCCATGTTATGGTGCGTATGCTTAATCAATCCGGGACGAATGCCTTTGGCGCAAAGTGCAGGTATCAGTTTTTTTAGCAGCGAAGTTTTCCCGGTGCCACTCCAGGCTGAGATCGCTAATACGGGTATCATTTTCTCTCCTGCATCATCTGCAAATCTTCCGTCGTGTTTACATTCACAAACGCCGATTTCATGTCGCTGAAATCAACGGAATGCCCTCCGGACTGGCGCATAAATACCATGACGCGTCGCTCTCCTGCGGCCAGGTAATCTTCCAGCGCGGATATTAACGAGCGATTAATCAATGCGATCGTTGGATGGTCGCGTTCACCGTCGTGTACCCAGACGACGGGAGCACCACCGCGCCGCTGCACCAGACGTTCAACCAGACAGGACGGGATGAAGGGCGTATCACATGGACAAAAGAGAAACCACTCTCCGTACGACTGCTGCATAACAGAAAGCATTCCCGCCAGCGGACCGGGGTAGTCCACCAGGTTATCCTGATAAACCGGATACCCGCTGCGCTGATAAATATCAACATGTCGATTAGCGCTGATCGCCATCGATGACACCTGATCTGCAAGCGTATCAGCAACATGCTGCCATAATGGTGTGTTGTTCAGGAGCTGAAGTCCCTTATCCTTTCCACCCATTCGCGTTGCCCTGCCCCCGGTCAGAACAACCCCGATGATTTCCTGGCATTGATTCACGAATATCGCCTCTTTTATTGTGGGATTGACCCTGCTAACGTGTCTCTCTAAATGAAAGGAGCACTACCATGAAATGTAAACGTCTTAATGAAGTCATTGAGCTTCTCCAGCCGGCCTGGCAAAAAGAGCCAGAGCTGAATCTGATGCAATTTTTACAGAAACTGGCGAAAGAGTCAGGTTTTGATGGCGAACTGGCGGACCTTTCTGACGACATCCTGATCTACCACCTGAAAATGCGTGACTCGGCTAAAGATGCTGTTATTCCTGGCATTCAGAAAGATTATGAAGAGGATTTTAAAACCGCATTACTGCGCGCCCGAGGCGTAATTAAAGAGTAAAAGCTTGTAAGCGGAGCCACCGAAATCGCCACAAGATGATATCCTGAATCATTCGTATAATTTCCGGATGATCGGATGAACGACCAGGCTTTTACTTTCCAGACACTACACCCGGATACCATTATGGATGCGCTGTTCGAGCAGGGTATTCGGGTGGATTCCGGGTTAACCGCTTTAAACAGCTACGAAAACCGTGTCTACCAATTTCAGGACGAAGAGCGCCAGCGCTTTGTCGTAAAGTTTTACCGTCCACAGCGCTGGTCCGCAGAACAAATTCAGGAAGAACATCAGTTTGCCCACGATCTACTGGATGACGATGTTCCCGTTGCGGCACCGATTAAATTCAATAACCAAACGCTGCTGACCCATCAGGGCTTTTACTACGCGGTATTTCCGAGCCTGGGCGGAAGACAGTTTGAGGCAGATAATATCGATCAGATGGAATGGGTTGCCCGCTATCTGGGGCGCATTCATCAGACGGGACGTAAAAAACCGTTTGTTGCCCGTCCGACGATTGGTGTTCAGGAATATCTTATTGAGCCGCGACAGGTATTCGAAACATCGGCGCTGATCCCGAATGCACTAAAGGATAATTTCCTCACGGCGACCGATAAGCTTATTGATGCTGTAAAAGCCTGCTGGCGGGATGATATTACTACTCTGCGCCTGCACGGTGACTGCCACGCCGGGAATATTCTCTGGCGCGATGGGCCGCTATTTGTCGATCTTGATGACGCACGTATGGGACCCGCGGTGCAGGATCTATGGATGCTACTCAACGGTGATAAAGCCGAGCAGCGCATGCAGCTTGAGACCATAATTGAAGCTTATGAAGAATTTATCCCCTTTAATTCAGACGAAATTGCCTTGATAGAGCCTTTACGTGCGATGCGATTTGTTTATTATCTCGCGTGGTTAATCAGGCGTTGGGAAGACCCGGCTTTTCCCCGAAATTTCCCCTGGCTTACCGGGGAGGATTACTGGCGCAACCAGATATCCACATTTACCGAGCAGGTTAAGGTTCTACAGGAACCCCCTTTGCAATTAACGCCGATGTATTAATTGGACACACCCAGGAGAGAGTTGATCATGAAAAAAATTTGGCTGGCGCTGGCTGGTATGATTCTGGCATTTAGCGCAACTGCTGCGCAGTTTACCGACGGCAAGCAGTACATTACGCTAGACAAGCCTGTTGCTGGCGAGCCTCAGGTGCTGGAGTTCTTCTCCTTCTACTGCCCGCACTGCTACGAGTTTGAGCAGGTACTTCATGTTTCTGACAACGTGAAGAAAAAGCTGCCGGAAGGCACCAAAATGACGAAATACCACGTTGAGTTCCTTGGCCCACTGGGCAAAGATCTGACTCAGGCATGGGCGGTCGCGATTGCGCTGGGTGTGGAAGATAAGATCACCGCGCCTATGTTTGAAGCCGTACAGAAAACCCAGACCGTACAAACTACGGCAGATATCCGTAAAGTGTTCGTAGATGCCGGTGTGAAAGGTGAAGACTACGACGCTGCCTGGAACAGTTTTGTGGTGAAATCTCTCGTGGCACAGCAGGAAAAAGCTGCCGCTGACTTCCAGTTGCAGGGCGTGCCGGCGATGTATGTTAACGGCAAATACCAGGTGAATATGCGTGGTATGGACACGACCAGCATGGATATCTTCGTACAACAGTACGCTGATACCGTGAAATACCTGGTTGAGAAAAAGTAACAACCATAAAGAAAAACGCCGGTCACTGACCGGCGTTTTTGTATGAAGATTTAATCTTCGCTATCTGCTCGTCTTTCTCTTTCCAGAGTGTATTAAGCCAAAGCTGGAAACGACGTTTGAAGTTTTTATCGTTGACGTAATCCCCGTGCAGTTCAGTATTGACGGGCACCAGATCAACGCGGACAACGATACGCGTCAGCCTGCCGCTGAGCATGTCGTAGAATGGCGTCCTGTCGTTTTCCGGATAGCAGAGCGTTACGTTCAACAATTTATCGAACTGCTCACCCAGCACGTTGAGCGCCATTGCGATGCCCGCAGCCTTTGGCGGCAACAGGTTCTGATAAGGAGAGCGAGTTTGCTGGCGCTTCTCTTCGGTAAAGCGCGATCCTTCGACGAAGTTAACAATGGTGGTGGGATGCGCGCGAAACTTCTCGCAAGAACGGCGCGTGGTTTCCACGTCCTTACCGCGGCGTTCCGGATGACGAATCAAATAGCTGCGTGAATAGCGTTTCATAAACGGCATATCCAGCGCCCAGCAGGCCAGACCAATGAAAGGCACCCAGGCCAGCTGCTGTTTCAGAAAGTATTTATTCATCGGAATGTGTTTGCGAAACAGTACGCACAATACAACGATGTCGGCCCAGCTGTGGTGATTGCAGATCAGCAGATACCAGTGCTTTTTGTTCAGCTTCTCCAGACCCTGAACGTCCCACTTCAGCCAGGGGTTCAGATGCAGCAGGATCGCCAGGCCTTCACACCAGCAGTACATCATAAAATTACAAAAAGCAGACACCGCGCGCCATACCGGAGGGACAGGCAACAGGAGCTTAATTATTCCGGCAACGATGATTGGCACAGAACAGGCGATAGTAACCAGAATAGTTAAAATGACGCTTAACAATAATGTTATCGCAGCGAGTATTCTCGACATGATGAATTTTTTCAGATAGTTAGCTGTAATTGAGCAGCCGGCTATCCGGTGCTGGGCGCCGATCTTATCAGAAATTCGCTCAGACCAGGGCGCTTTCACACCAGGAGGCCGCGGCTTTTCCTGGCAGGCCGCGAATTTTTCCCTATAGACAAGGTGCTTAAGCCTTATATCCACAAAGACTAAATAACCATCAGTGAGGTGTGATCTTAATTGATCTTGTATTAATTGTTTGATTTAAATAGATAAATAAGTTTTCAATATCACTTTTATCAAGCTGTTATTCACCTGCATTAAAAATATGCACAAACTTATCCACAGTTTTGTTTTGCGAGCGATCTTCCCGATCGCAAAATCTTTTTCTGTATAAAGCGCTAAAACCTGATGTTTTCATCCTTCTGTGGCATCCTTTACCCATAAATTCATAACAGGCACGGACATTATGGTTCAGATCCCAGAAAACCCACTTATACTCGTCGATGGCTCTTCTTACCTGTATCGGGCGTATCATGCGTTTCCTCCTCTGACCAACAGCGCAGGGGAACCTACCGGCGCAATGTACGGCGTGCTGAATATGCTGCGCAGCCTGATTCTGCAATACCACCCAACCCATGCGGCTGTGGTGTTTGATGCGAAGGGTAAAACCTTCCGCGATGAATTATTTGAGCATTACAAATCACACCGTCCCCCTATGCCTGACGATCTGCGTGCGCAGATTGAACCGCTGCACGCTATGGTGAAAGCGATGGGGCTGCCACTGCTGGCGGTCTCTGGCGTTGAAGCTGACGACGTAATTGGTACCCTGGCGCGCGAAGCGGAAAAAGCAGGCCGCCCGGTTCTGATCAGTACCGGTGATAAAGACATGGCGCAGCTGGTAACGCCAGGGATTACGCTGATCAACACCATGACAAACACCATTCTTGGCCCGGAAGAAGTGGTCGCCAAATATGGTGTGCCGCCAGAGCTCATTATTGATTTCCTCGCCCTGATGGGCGATTCCTCGGATAACATTCCTGGCGTGCCGGGCGTGGGTGAAAAAACAGCTCAGGCGCTGCTGCAAGGGCTGGGCGGGCTGGATACGCTGTATGCAGAGTCCGACAAAATTGCCGGTCTTACCTTCCGCGGCGCAAAAACCATGGCCGGAAAGCTCGCCGATAACAAAGAGGTGGCTTATCTCTCCTATCAGTTGGCCACCATCAAAACTGACGTAGAGCTGGAGCTTACCTGCGAGCAGCTGGAAGTGCAGGAACCCGCCGCCGACGAACTGCTTGGTCTGTTCAGAAAATACGAATTTAAACGCTGGACCGCGGATGTTGAAGCCGGTAAATGGCTTCAGGCGAAAGGGGCTAAACCTGCGGCGAAGCCGAAAGAGACCATCGTTGTCGATGCCGAAGAGCAGTCAGAAGAAGAGGCGGTAGCGCTCTCCTTCGACAACTATGAAACCATCCTGGAAGAGTCACGGCTCGTCGCCTGGATTGAAAAGCTGAAAAAAGCGCCAGTATTTGCTTTCGATACCGAAACGGACAGCCTCGATAACATTACGGCTAATATGGTGGGCCTGTCATTCGCAACGGAGCCGGGTATTGCCGCCTATGTTCCGGTTGCTCACGACTATCTGGATGCGCCGGAGCAAATCTCCCGCGAGCGCGCCTTAGAACTGCTGAAGCCGATTCTGGAAGACGAGAAAGCGCTGAAGGTCGGGCAAAACCTGAAGTACGACCGCGGTATTCTGCAAAACTACGGCATTGAGCTGCGTGGTATCGCTTTTGACACCATGCTGGAATCTTACATTCTGGACAGCGTGGCGGGCCGCCATGATATGGATTCCTTATCCGATCGTTGGCTGAAACACAAAACCATTACCTTCGAAGAAATTGCCGGTAAGGGCAAAAATCAGCTGACCTTTAACCAGATCGCGCTGGAAGAAGCAGGCCGCTACGCCGCGGAAGACGCTGACGTCACGCTACAGCTGCATCTCAAAATGTGGCCGAAATTGCAGAAGCACGAAGGGCCGCTGAATGTGTTCCGGAACATTGAGATGCCGCTGGTGCCTGTGCTGTCCCGCATTGAGCGCAATGGCGTTAAAATCGACCCAACGGTGCTGCATAACCACTCTGGTGAGCTGGCGCAGCGCCTGACCGAGCTTGAACAGAAAGCGCATGAGCTTGCTGGCGAGGCATTTAACCTGTCTTCACCGAAACAGCTGCAAACCATCCTGTTTGAAAAACAGGGTATTAAGCCGCTGAAGAAAACCCCGGGCGGCGCTCCTTCAACGTCTGAAGAGGTGCTGGAAGAGCTGGCGCTGGACTATCCGCTGCCAAAAGTTATTCTGCAATACCGCGGTCTGGCTAAGCTGAAATCGACCTATACCGACAAACTGCCGTTGATGATCAACCCGAAAACGGGCCGCGTGCACACCTCCTATCACCAGGCTGTGGCGGCGACCGGGCGACTTTCGTCAACCGATCCTAACCTTCAGAACATTCCGGTGCGTAATGAAGAGGGCCGCCGTATTCGCCAGGCTTTCATTGCGCCAGAGGATTATCTGATTGTCTCCGCGGACTACTCGCAAATCGAACTGCGTATTATGGCGCACCTGTCACGCGACAAAGGCCTGCTGACGGCCTTTGCCGAAGGGAAGGACATTCACCGGGCAACCGCTGCCGAAGTGTTTGGGCTGCCGCTGGAGAGCGTGACAAATGAGCAGCGTCGTAGCGCAAAAGCGATCAACTTCGGTCTGATTTACGGCATGAGTGCCTTTGGTCTTTCACGCCAGCTCAATATTCCGCGTAAAGAGTCGCAGAAGTATATGGATCTCTACTTCGAGCGGTATCCGGGTGTGCTGGAATATATGGAACGTACCCGCGCGCAGGCGAAAGAGAAAGGCTACGTTGAAACGCTGGATGGCCGTCGTCTCTACCTTCCGGACATCAAATCCAGCAACGCCGCGCGCCGCGCGGGTGCTGAACGTGCTGCGATTAACGCCCCTATGCAGGGCACTGCGGCGGACATCATTAAACGCGCAATGATCGCCGTCGATGCCTGGTTGGAAAAAGAGAAGCCGCGCGTGAAAATGATCATGCAGGTACACGATGAACTGGTCTTTGAAGTTCATAAAGACGATCTGGAGACGGTCTCTCAGAAGATCCATGAACTGATGGAAAACAGCATGAAGCTGGACGTTCCGTTGCTGGTGGAAGTGGGTAGCGGCGAAAACTGGGATCAGGCTCACTAAGGGCTAACGGAATAACGCGCGTTTTATGTAAGTAAGCAACATAAGTACGCGCGTTTTGTGACGATCATTAGAATTCCCTATGTAAAGAATGAAAAAAAACTACAAAAAGTGCTTTGTCCAGCGATAAAAAAAGAGTAGAGTTAACGACGTAGGGTACAGAGGTAAGATGTTCTATCTTTCAGACCTTTTACTTCACGTAATCGGATTTGGCTGAATATTTTAGCCGCCCCAGTCAGTAATGACTGGGGCGTTTTTTATTGCGGCAAAGAAAGTTTCAGGCGAAAAAAAGCGCGGTCATCGCCGCGCCTGTTATTACTCTGCTTCCGCTTCTGTCGCCGGTTCCAGATCGTTAAACCAGCTGTCGAGCTTCTGACGCAGTTTATCCACGCCCTGCTTTTTCAGCGAGGAGAACGGTTCAACCTGTACATCACCGTTGAATGCCAGCACCGCTTCACGAACCTTATTCACCTGTGCCTTGCGCGCGCCGCTCGCCAGCTTATCCGCTTTTGTCAGCAGTACCAGCACCGCAATATCGCTTGCCACCGCCCAGTCAATCATCTGCTGGTCGAGATCTTTCAGCGGATGACGAATATCCATCAGCACCACCAGGCCTTTCAGACACATGCGTTTTTCCAGGTATTCACCCAGCGCACGCTGCCATTTGATCTTCATCTCTTCCGGTACCTGCGCGTAACCGTAGCCCGGTAAATCGACCAGGCGTTTGCCTTCAGCCACTTCAAACAGGTTAATCAGTTGTGTACGGCCAGGTGTTTTTGAGGTACGCGCCAGGTTTTTCTGATTGGTCAGCGTATTCAGGGCACTGGATTTTCCCGCATTGGAGCGGCCAGCAAATGCCACTTCAATCCCTGTGTCTGAGGGCAGGTGGCGAATATCGGGCGCACTGGTGACAAAATGCGTCTGTTGGTAGTTCCAGGTAGTCACGTGGTCGTCTCCAAAAATCGTAATCTGCGGGGATTATACCTGAATGCGGGCAAAAGGCTTTTCCCTTCGTCATTGACATGTAAGTGAAAGCCCTGCGAAATGTAAGAGATTTGCCCTTAAGCGTATGAGAAATTTAAGAGAAATCGCAGGGGCTAAAAAACTCAAGATATTAAAATTCAAAGAGTTATTAATGAGTAATTATCTGAAAATCCGGTTTTGTACCTTTTCGTTGCTTGTTAGTTTAAAGGAACAAGGTAAAGTGTGTGCTACGGCGAGGATGCCAACAGGATAACGACTTAAGGATAAGGGTCAGGAGCGCCAGGAGGCGAAGACTCAGGATTGTCAGGACGACCGGCGCCTGGAGGCGTTTTTAACAGGAAACGGAACCGTATCACGGACGGTAGTAGCCAAGGGATAAACAGGGTTTGTTGCAGGCAAACAGGGAATGTCTGACCCGTTAAGGGTTGTGAGTCAGGAAAAAAGGCGACAGATTGCTCTGTCGCCTTTTTTCTTTGCTTGCTTTCTGCTAGATTTCGCCGCAATTCTATACTGAAGAAAACGACTTAAAGATAAAACATCATGAAAAAACCGACCTCCGCTGCGGGCGCGAAACGCCCTGCAAAAGCACGCCGCAAAACGCGCGAAGAACTGAATCAGGAAGCGCGCGATCGCAAACGCGATAAAAAACATCGTGGCCATGCTGCGGGTAGCCGTGCTAACGGTGGCGGTGCCGCAGGCGCTTCTGCAAAAGGCAAACAGCAGAAAGATCCTCGTATCGGCAGTAAAACTCCCATTCCACTGGGCGTGACAGACACCCCGGTCACTAAGCAGCACAAACCAAAGAGCGAGAAACCTATGCTTTCACCGCAGGCTGAGCTGGATTTGCTGGAGAACGATGAGCGCCTGGACGCGCTGCTGGAACGTCTTGAAGAGGGTGAAACCTTGACCGCCGAAGAGCAGTCATGGGTGGATGCCAAACTGGATCGCATCGACGAGCTGATGCAGAAGCTGGGTCTGTCCTACGATGATGAAGAAGACGAAGAGGAAGACGACAAGCAGGAAGATATGATGCGTCTTCTGAAGGGTGGAAACTAACATTTGCACCCGGCAGGTACACTCGTCCTGCTTATAACCCTTCCGGTTATATGTTATCTGGTGTGGTTATTCGTTAAACTACGGCGGTTGTCGCGGCGACAGAAGTGGCTGCGCACCCGAATGATGGCCCGCAACGGGACCAGAACGGGCCGCCGTATAAGAACGCGACACCAACGGAAGGAGTGAGCATGTCTGTACCATCTATCGACTGGGATTTGGTCCTGATCCAGAAATATAACTATTCCGGGCCGCGTTATACCTCATACCCCACCGCGCTGGAGTTTTCTGACGCTTTCGGCGAGGCGGATTTTCAGCATGCTGTGGCGCGCTATCCCGAGCGCCCGCTGTCGCTCTACGTCCATATTCCATTCTGCCATAAGCTCTGCTACTTCTGCGGCTGCAATAAAATCGTTACCCGCCAGCAGCACAAAGCCGATCAATACCTCGATGCGCTCGAACAGGAAATTCTGCACCGCGCACCGCTGTTTAAAGGGCGTCACGTTAGCCAGCTTCACTGGGGCGGTGGTACGCCAACCTATCTGAATAAAGCGCAGATCAGCCGCCTGATGGCGCTGCTGCGCGACAATTTCAGTTTTAACGACGACGCCGAAATTTCGATCGAGGTCGATCCACGTGAAATCGAGCTGGATGTGCTGGATCATTTACGCGCTGAAGGCTTCAACCGCCTGAGTATGGGCGTACAGGACTTCAATAAAGAAGTACAGCGCCTGGTAAACCGCGAGCAGGACGAAGCGTTTATCTTTGCCTTACTCAACCATGCGCGTGAAATCGGCTTTACCTCAACGAATATAGACCTGATTTACGGCCTGCCGAAGCAGACGCCGGAGAGCTTCGCCTACACGCTTAAACGCGTGGCTGAGCTTAACCCGGACCGTCTGAGCGTCTTTAATTACGCGCACCTGCCGACGCTGTTCGCCGCTCAGCGCAAAATCAAAGATGCGGATCTGCCTTCCGCCCAGCAGAAGCTAGACATTTTGCAGGAGACCATCGCCTCGCTGACCGAAACCGGCTATCAGTTTATCGGGATGGATCACTTTGCCCGCCCTGACGACGAACTGGCAATTGCCCAGCGCGAAGGTGTTCTCCACCGTAACTTCCAGGGTTACACCACCCAGGGCGATACCGATCTGCTCGGAATGGGCGTCTCCGCCATTAGCATGATTGGCGACTGCTATGCTCAGAACCAGAAAGAGCTGAAGCTGTACTACCAGCAGGTTGATGAAACGGGTAACGCATTGTGGCGCGGCATTGCGTTAACGCGTGACGACTGCATCCGTCGTGATGTGATTAAGGCGCTTATCTGCAACTTCCGTCTCGAATTCCGCGAGGTGGAGTCGCAATGGGATCTGCAATTCAGCGATTACTTTGCCGAAGACCTGAAACTCCTTGCGCCGCTGGCGAAGGACGGGCTGGTGGATGTGTCGGAAAGCGCGGTGGTCGTCACGCCGAAAGGACGTCTGTTGATTCGTAATATCTGCATGTGCTTCGATGCCTATCTACGTCAGAAGGCGCGTTTACAGCAGTTCTCGCGGGTGATTTAAGTTGAAAAGCCGGGTAAGCGAAGCGCCACCCGGCTTTTCATCAACAGCTCGTTAGCTAAACAGCCCAACCAGCGCCGCACACAGCACCGCCGCAACGGCAGTTTGTGGCGTGTGGCTTTCTGCTGCTCCGCTCGAAAGCAAAGTCACTAATGATTCCAGCATGATGCTCCCCCTGTTTCCGGGCACGATCATACAAAACTCATCGGAACAGTAAAGCGCAAAATAACGGCACTTTGCGCTCAATTAGTAACCTTTACACAGCGGAGTAAGATCACTCCATTCCCAGCTCTTTCAGCTTGCGCGTCAGGGTGTTTCGACCCCATCCCAACAGGCGAGCCGCTTCCTGTTTGTGGCCCTGGGTATGACGAAGCGCGGTAGTTAACAGCGTGCGCTCCATCTCAGGCTGCGCTTCGGAGAGCAGATTTTGATGACCGGAACGCAGCGCGCGATCTGCCCACTGCGCCAGCAGCGTCGCCCAGCTGTCCGGCAGCGCATGTCCGGCGGTGCTTTCGGGCACGGTGGCTTCAAACAGCTCGGCGGGGAGATCCTGAATCAACACTTCCTGTCCGGCGGCCATCACGGTCAGCCAGCGACAGGTGTTTTCCAGCTGACGCACGTTGCCAGGCCACGCCAGACGGGTGAGGGCGGCATCCGTTTCCGGATGAAGCTGCTTGGCTTCCACGCCCAGCTCGCGGGCCGCCACTTGCAGGAAATGGCGCGCCAGACGCGGGATATCTTCCCGACGCTCGCGCAGCGGCGGCAGGTGGACACGGATCACGTTCAGACGATGGAATAAATCTTCACGGAATTTCCCCTCCTGCACGCGCAGCTCCAGGTTCTGGTGCGTCGCGGCAATAATACGCACGTCCACCTTCACCGGCGCATACCCGCCCACGCGGTAAAACTGGCCATCTGCCAGCACGCGCAGCAATCGGGTCTGAACATCCAGCGGCATATCGCCGATTTCATCCAGGAATAGCGTTCCGCCGTCAGCCTGTTCAAAGCGTCCCTGACGAATGGTATTTGCCCCGGTAAACGCCCCTTTTTCGTGGCCGAATAGCTCAGATTCAATCAAATCTTTGGGGATCGCCGCCATGTTCAGGGCGATGAAAGGCGCTTTCGCCCGCGGGCTGTGGCGATGCAGGGCGTGCGCAACCAGCTCTTTACCGGTCCCTGATTCACCGTTAATCAAGACGCTGATAGACGAGCGCGACAGACGCCCGATGATGCGAAACACGTCCTGCATGGCCGGCGCTTCACCGATGATGTCCGTCGTAGGCCCGAAATCCGGCGCGTGGCGGGGCTGCTGTTGCTCCTGATAGTGGCTGATGGCGCGTTCGACCAGGGCAACGGCTTCGTCGATATCAAACGGTTTTGGCAGATAATCAAACGCCCCCTGCTGGTAGGCGCTAACGGCGGCATCCAGGTCGGAGTGGGCGGTCATTATGATGACCGGAAGCATGGGGTGGCGCTGTTTGATCTGCTTTAAGAGCGCCAGTCCGTCCATGCCCGGCATGCGAATATCCGAGAGCAGAACGTCCGGCGTTTTGGTGGTGAGTGCGTCGAGCACCTCGCTGCCGCTCTCAAACGTCGTGCAGCTTAATCCCGCTCCCGTGAGTGCGCGTTCAAGCACCCAACGGATGGAGCTATCGTCATCGACTACCCAGACTATCCCTCGTTGCATAAACGTCACCTTTATTTTTTAATCGGCAGGAAAACCGAAAACTCGGTATGTCCCGGCCAACTGGTAAATTCAATTTTGCCGGAGTGTTGGTCAATCAAATTACGGGCTATGGATAACCCCAGCCCGGTGCCGCCTTCGCGACCGCTGACCATCGGGTAGAACAGAGTGTCCTGGAGATGTGGCGGGATCCCCGGCCCGTTATCTTCCACATCAATACGTGCCGCCAGACGATAACGCACGCCGTGCAGCGTCAGCTGGAACGCGGTGCGGGTACGCAGAATAATTTCGCCACCCTCCGGGCCCAGCGCCTGCAACGCGTTACGCACAATGTTCAACAGCACCTGTTCAATCTGGTCCGGATCGTGCGCCAGCTCCGGCAGGCTTGGGTCGTAATCACGCACCAGCGTGACGTTATCCGGCAGCTCCATAGAGACGAGTTTCACCACCCGCTCCGCGACCTTGTGAATGCTTTCTGAAACATGCATCCCCGGCTGCTGTGGCCCGAGCAGGCGATCGACCAGATTACGCAGACGGTCCGCCTGCTCAATAATGACGTTGGTATACTCCGCCAGGGCAGGGTCAGGCAGCGCTTTGGTCAAAAGCTGTGCCGCACCGCGTAAGCCGCCCAGCGGGTTTTTGATCTCATGGGCCAGCCCGCGCACCAGGTCGCGTGCCGCAATCTGCTGCGCATGCTGAAGCTGCTCCTGGCTGAGACGACGTTGGTTATCCATCGGCGCCATTTCCAGCAGAATCATGCCATCTGGCAGGCGCTGTGCGGTGAGGGACAAAATATGCGAGCGTCCGTCAATCACCAGCGTCACTTCGTTATCGGTGAAGCCCTGACCCGCCTGCAAACTCTCCTGCATCAGACCAATATTCAGCGAGAAATAGCTCAGCAGTTCCGGCAGCGGCGTGCCAAACAGTTTTCTGGCGCTTTGGGCGAGCAGCTGTTGCGCCGCCGGGTTGGCGTAATGCACCGCCAGCTCGTCGTCGACCAGCAAAATACTGTTAATCAAAGAATTGAGGATCTGCCCAGCATCGGGCAGCGTGCCAGTTGCCATTCAGCAGTCTCCTGGAGTCGTTGCACTATTTTAGTGCAGTATAGCGTTTTAGAGGTAAAAAGCGCGTGAGATCAGGTTGTTGGTGGAGAAAAAAGCCCATCCGAAGATGGGCTAAAGTTTCCACGGCAACTACTCCCGACGCGTATGCGCCGAGTAAAACAAAACAATTAAACGCTGTAGTACAGTTCAAACTCAACCGGGTGCGGCGTCATGCGAACGCGGTCGTTTTCTTCGGTACGCAGCGCGATGTAAGCGTCGATAGCTTCATCGGTGAACACGCCGCCAGCGGTCAGGAACTCGCGGTCTGCGTCCAGCGCTTGCAGGGCTTCTTCCAGAGAGCCGGCAACCTGTGGGATCTCTTTCGCTTCTTCTGGCGGCAGGTCGTACAGGTTTTTGTCCATGGCTTCGCCCGGGTGGATCTTGTTCTTGATACCGTCCAGACCGGCCATCAGCAGTGCTGCGAAGCACAGGTATGGGTTAGCCGCCGGGTCCGGGAAGCGCACTTCGATACGACGCGCTTTCGGAGACGCAACCACCGGGATACGGATAGAAGCAGAACGGTTACGGGCAGAGTACGCCAGCATCACGGGTGCTTCGTAGCCTGGAACCAGACGCTTGTAGGAGTTCGTGGTCGGGTTCGCCAGGGCGTTGATCGCTTTAGCGTGTTTGATAACACCGCCGATGTAGTGCAGCGCCTGCTCAGACAGACCCGCATACTTGTCACCAGAGAACAGGTTGGTGCCGTTCTTGGACAGGGACATGTGGCAGTGCATGCCGGAACCGTTGTCGCCAAACATTGGTTTTGGCATGAAGGTCGCGGTTTTACCGAAACGGTGCGCAACGTTGTGTACAACGTATTTGTAGATCTGAATCTCATCCGCTTTTTTGGTCATGGTGTTGAAGCGGGTAGCGATCTCGTTCTGGCCAGCCGTTGCCACTTCGTGGTGGTGCGCTTCAACAACCAGGCCCATCTCTTCCATGATCAGACACATGGTAGAACGGATGTCCTGTGAAGAATCGACCGGAGGAACCGGGAAGTAACCGCCTTTCACGCCCGGACGGTGACCTTTGTTACCACCTTCGTACTTGGTGGAAGAGTTCCATGCGCCTTCGATGTCATCGATAGCGACGTGGGAGCCAGAAATGGAAGCACCAAAACGGATGTCGTCGAACAGGAAGAACTCTGGCTCTGGCCCGAACAGAACGGTGTCTGCGATGCCGGTAGAGCGCAGGTACTCTTCAGCGCGTTTTGCGATGGAGCGTGGGTCACGGTCATAGCCTTGCAGCGTGCCAGGTTCCAGAATATCGCAGCGGATGATCAGCGTAGGTTCTTCGTAGAACGGGTCAATGAGCGCAGTGGTTGCATCTGGCATCAGAACCATGTCGGATTCGTTAATGCCTTTCCAGCCGCCAATGGAGGAGCCGTCAAACATTTTGCCTTCTTCAAAGAATTCGGCGTTCACCTGATGAGCAGGGATCGTGACGTGCTGTTCTTTACCTTTGGTATCGGTGAAGCGCAGATCAACAAACTTCACTTCATGTTCGTTCAGCATCGTCAAAACGTGTTCAGCGGACATACTTAACTCTCCAGATTGGTCATTGTCGTCGTGGTAACGAGGTCTTCAAATCGGCTGGGCTGCCATATTTTTACTGTATTTCTGTAAAGCGAAATCTGTGCCAACTTTTAAAACACCCCAAAAAGGCGTTATCATGCGCACCATAGTGCAGAAGGGCTGCACCACATTGGATTTGTTGCACCATTATAGTGCTTCTGTGTGAACATCGAGCACCATATTGGTGCAATTTACGTTAAGGTGCCCTTTTACCGCTCCGTGAAAGCGATCACAAAGCATCTCTGCAATACTTGTTTGCGGGGGATGTTTGTGATCCTGTTTTGTAGTGCGATTAATCCGTGTACAATAACGCGCTATTTCTAAATGCCTGAGGCAAAGTTGTGATCGAAAAATTGCGTAATATCGCCATCATCGCGCACGTCGACCATGGTAAAACTACCCTGGTTGATAAGCTGCTACAGCAGTCCGGTACGTTTGATGCTCGTGCCGAAACTCAAGAGCGTGTGATGGACTCCAACGATTTGGAGAAAGAGCGTGGGATTACCATCCTCGCCAAAAACACCGCTATCAAATGGAATGACTACCGTATCAACATCGTTGATACCCCAGGGCACGCCGACTTCGGTGGTGAAGTTGAGCGCGTGATGTCCATGGTGGATTCCGTGCTGCTGGTGGTTGACGCATTTGATGGCCCTATGCCGCAAACGCGCTTCGTGACCAAAAAAGCATTTGCCCACGGCCTGAAACCTATCGTTGTGATCAACAAGGTTGACCGTCCTGGCGCGCGTCCTGACTGGGTTGTTGACCAGGTCTTCGACCTGTTCGTTAACCTCGACGCGACCGACGAACAGCTGGACTTCCCTATCGTTTATGCGTCTGCGCTGAACGGTATCGCCGGTCTGGATCACGAAGACATGGCGGAAGACATGACTCCGCTGTACCAGACGATTGTTGACCGCGTTCCTGCGCCAAACGTTGACCTGGAAGGCACCCTGCAAATGCAGATCTCTCAGCTCGACTACAACAACTATGTTGGCGTAATCGGCATTGGTCGTATCAAGCGCGGTAAAGTGAAGCCTAACCAGCAGGTCACTATCATCGATAGCGAAGGCAAAACCCGTAACGGTAAAGTCGGTAAAGTGCTGACTCACCTGGGTCTTGAGCGTATCGAGAGCGACATCGCTGAAGCGGGCGACATCATCGCTATCACCGGTCTGGGTGAACTGAACATCTCCGACACCATCTGCGATCCGCAGAACGTCGAAGCGCTGCCAGCCCTGTCCGTTGATGAACCAACCGTATCCATGTTCTTCAACGTCAACACCTCTCCGTTCTGTGGTAAAGAAGGTAAGTTCGTTACCTCTCGTCAGATCCTTGACCGCCTGAACAAAGAGCTGGTGCACAACGTTGCGCTGCGCGTTGAAGAAACCGAAGACGCTGATGCATTCCGCGTTTCGGGTCGTGGTGAGCTGCACCTGTCTGTTCTGATTGAGAACATGCGTCGTGAAGGTTTCGAGATGGCGGTTTCCCGTCCGAAAGTTATCTTCCGCGAAATCGATGGCCGTAAACAAGAGCCGTTCGAAAACGTAACGCTGGACGTTGAAGAGCAGCACCAGGGTTCTGTGATGCAGGCACTGGGTGAGCGTAAAGGCGACCTGAAAAACATGAATCCAGATGGCAAAGGCCGCGTACGTCTCGACTACGTGATCCCAAGCCGTGGCCTGATCGGCTTCCGTTCTGAGTTCATGACCATGACTTCCGGTACCGGTCTGCTGTACTCCACCTTCAGCCACTACGACGACGTTCGTCCGGGCGAAGTGGGCCAGCGTAACAACGGCGTGCTGATCTCCAACGGTCAGGGTAAAGCGGTTGCGTTTGCGCTGTTCGGTTTGCAGGATCGCGGTAAGCTGTTCCTGGGTCACGGTGCTGAAGTTTACGAAGGCCAGATCATCGGTATTCACAGCCGTTCTAACGACCTGACGGTAAACTGCCTGACCGGTAAGAAACTGACCAACATGCGTGCGTCCGGTACTGACGAAGCAACGGTTCTGGTTCCACCGATCAAGATGACGCTGGAGCAGGCTCTGGAATTCATCGATGATGACGAACTGGTCGAAGTGACGCCTCAGTCAATTCGTATCCGTAAACGTCACCTGACTGAGAACGATCGTAAACGTGCAATGCGCGGTGCGAAAGAAGACTAATTCGGTTATGCCGTAGGCCGGGTAAGCGCATGCGCCACCCGGCAACGAAAAAGCCGCTGAGCGATCAGCGGCTTTTTTATTAGAACGAATACCGTAACCCTAAACGGATCCGGTACTGCTCCCGGTTGTAATCATTCCATCGGTCCAGCCACTGTAGCTCAAGATACGGCAGCCAGTTTCTGTCGATTTTATAGCTGAACTTGTTAGTAATTTCCCAGTGATGATCTTTGCCATTTTTGCTGTGGTAATCATTCACCCGCTGGAAAAAGTGCGGCTCAAAGGTGTAGAAAAACGCATCCGTCACTTTGAAATTCCAGTAGTTGGCGAATTCATGCGTGTCGTTCTTATCCATCTGCCCGTTATAGTCCGGCGTATCGTAATTGTTATGGTTATAGCGATAGCGGAACGTCAGATTAAACCAGTCCGTAAATTTGTAATTGGTATCTAAATAAACCGCGCCACCTGATCCTGCGCTGCTGTCATTAATTAAGCCGCCGGGCTGGAAGGTCAGTTTGTCGGTCGGTTTGAAGAGCGGATACCACCCCTCGATTTCGTTATAGCTGTGTTTCAGTTCGTCCCATTTCCCCACGTTATAAGCGTTGGTGAACATCAGCCCCGCGCCCATATCGAAGTTATAGCCCGCACGCAGGATCACTTCGTGCAGCTCTGAGGCGGTGTTGTAGGCTTCGCGCGTTTCGACATAGGCCCCGGCAAATACCGGGCAGGACACAGACGACACGATCAGTACGGTGATGATTCTTTTCATAATTTGTCCATGTATCAGGTACAGAAAGGCCTCCCTCCTGATAAACAGGAAGGACATAGTGGCCGGATTTATAGTTATAAAGTGACTGCTGACGCTTTATTGTTGGTGGTTATCTCAGGGGTATTTGCTGTCTGTTTCTTCCGTTTTCCAATCTCCTCGATAATAAAGGCGAAGCGCGCTTCGTTGAGTTTATAAAATAGCCCCATGGTCACGGCGGCAACGATCGCCAGGCCGCACGGCCAGAGGAAAATAAGCTGACGCAACCCAAGCAGCGTGCCCGCGCTCTGCACGGCATGGGGAACGTAGCCAATCTGGGTCAGCATAATACCGGGCAGAAAACCGGCCAGCGCCGCGGAGATTTTGCGCGAGAAGGTATAGCCGGTATACACCGACCCTTCGGCGCGTATCCCGGTTTTCCACTCGCCGTAATCAACCGTATCCGGCACCAGCGCCCAGTTCAGGCTGTTCACAAACGCGGTGCCGAAAAAGGCCATGCAGGAAAAGAGCACGAACAGCAGGGAACTGGTCCCCCAGACGAAGTTCAGCACGTCGCCCACCGCCCACAGCGTCAGCCCGCCCAGATAGACCGGTTTCTTGCCAAAGCGCTTCACCGCGCCAGGCACCAGAAACACGCCAATCAGAATGCAGCCCATGCTGAAAAAGCCCATCCACGACAGGAGATGCACATCGTTCAGCACGTACTGGGTGTAATAGACCTGAATCGCCAGCTTGATGTTAAACGCGGCGAGGGTACATAGGTTGGCGATGCACAGCACCAGCAGCGGCGGGTTACGGAAAATCGCGCAGAACGATTTCAGAATGCCGGGCTTATGGTGATCGGGCGTAAGCTCGACGTAGCGCTCTTTCACCCCGCTGTAGCACCACCACATGCAGAACAGCCCCCCGGTGACAAACACCAGCGCGGCCACCAGATAGCCGAGTGAGGGCTGGCTGACGAACAGCGCCTGGATCGGCATAAAGCCGACGGTGCAGAGCAACAGCCCTACCGTTGCGCCGCCCTGACGCCACGCCGCAAGCTGCGCGCGCTCGTTCGGGTTTTTGGTGATGGCCGGAACCATTGCACCGTAGGCACAGTTCATCAGGCTGTAGCAGAGGCCAAACATCATGAAGAGCACGGTGGCGAGGGCCGTTTTCACCGTCAGGCTAAAGTCGTTGGCCATAAACTGCGCCGTGGCCACCAGCGCCACAGGAACGGAGGCGTAGAGAATGAATGGCCGGAATTTCCCCCGCGCGCCGATGTTACGCCGGGAGTCCAGCAGCACCCCGGTCAGCATGTCGGTAAACGCGGTGAAAAACTTCGCGACGAGGAAAATAATGCCGCCATAGAACGCCGGCATGCCCAGTTCATCGGTGTAAAACTTCAGCAGGTACAGCGTGCCAATACACAGCATCAGATTCGAGCCAAAATCGCCCATCCCGTAGGCCCACTTCTCTCGCAGGCTCAATTTCAGGGTTAACGGATCAGTATTATGTGTCATGGTCGATCCTCAAAGCGCCCCGCAGGGCGCTCAATCACGTCATTTATGCCGTACGTTTGCGCAGTTCGATCTCTTCCACTATGCGCACATACATCTTCTCGTTGAGGTTGTAGAAGCAGCCCATCGCCACGATGGTGATGACCGCCAGCAGGCTCGGGTAGATAAATATCAGCTGCCGCAGCCCTTCAACCGTCCCGGCGGACTGCACCACGTTCGGCACATAGCCGATCTGGGTGAGCATGATCCCCGGGAAGAAGCCCGCCAGCGCCTGCGAGACCTTCCTGAAGAAGGTAAAGCCGGTGTAGACCGTTCCCTCGGAGCGCACGCCGGTGCGCCACTCGCCGTATTCCACGGTATCGGACACCAGCGCCCAGTTCAGGCTGTTCACGAACGCGGAACCGAAGAACGCCAGGCAGGAGAACGCCACAAAGCTCACCGAGCCGCCGCCGAAGAAGTAGTTAAGCAGATCGCCCGCCACCCAAATCATCAGCCCGCTGATGTAGACCTTTTTCTTGCCGAAGCGCCGCACCGCGCCGGGCATCATAAAGACGCCGATAAAAATACAGCCCATGCTGAAGAAGCCCATATACGACAGCAGGATCGGGTCGTTCAGCACGTACTGCGTGTAGTAGACCTGAATGGCGAGCTTAACGTTAAAGGCGCCCAGCGTGCACAGGTTAGCGATGCACAGGATAAACAGCGGACGGTTCCCGGCGATGGCGCGAAACGACTGCAACAGCCCCGGTTTCTGCGCCGGGTTAGCAGGCTGCGTCTCGACGTAACGCTCGGTTACGCCCTTATAGCACCACCACATAAAGAACAACCCGAACAGCGAGAAGAGGGTGGCGGCAAAGATGTAGCCAAGCTGGTCGTTGCCCTCAATCAGGTTCATCACCGGGACAAAGCCCACCGTACAGAGCAGCAGACCCAGCGTGGCGCCGCCCTGGCGCCAGGCGGCCAGCGAAGCACGCTCGTCCGGGTTTTTGGTAATGGCGGGCACCATCGCGCCGTAGGAGCAATTCATCATGCTGAAGAACAGGCCGTACAGCATGAACAGCACCGTCGCCATCACCGTTTTACCGGTGATTTCAAACGGTGTGCCGACGAAGTTGGCAATCGCCAGCAACGTTACCGGGAAGGCTGCATACAGCACAAACGGGCGGAATTTCCCTTTCGGGCCGATCTTGCGCCGGGAATCGAGCATGATCCCGGTGCCCATATCGGTGAAGGCGGTAAAAAACTTCGCAATCAGGAAGATAATCCCGCCGTAGGTGCCCGGCAGCCCCAGCACGTCGGTGTAGAACTTCAGCAGATACAGCGTGCCGATATCAAGCAGGATGTTAGAGCCGAGATCGCCCATCCCGTAGGCGAGTTTTTCTTTAAACGGCAGGCGCAGGGTTGCCGGATCAGAAGTATGTTGACTCATTATTGTTCTCCGTCTGCCCGCAGGTTTTCCCGCGGGCGAGCCTTATCAGATATGACGTAAGGTGCTAAACAGATCAGCCCATTCGCTTTGCTGGCGATAGAAGACCGGCGGTTTGCCGAGCGGGGCATCAACGGTGATGTCACCGCCCTGGCAGGTTTCTCCGGTCCACGCATTGAACCAGGTGTCCTGCGGCAGATAGAGCGACCAGTCGCGGCGTCCCTCTTCATGGACCGGCGCCACCAGCAGATCGCGGCCAAACAGATACTGGTATTTCAGCGTGTAGGCGCGCGCGTCGTCCTCGTAGTGCAGGAAAAGCGGACGCATCACCGGCAGGCCGCTTTTCGCGTTCTGCGCAACCGCAGCTTTGATATACGGCTTCAGGGTGGTGAAGACGGTAGTCATGCGCGCGAAGTGGGCGATAGTTTCCGCGTCGCCGTCGAACTGCCAGTTATCGCCAGGGCGGTTGCCCTCGTGGGTACGCATCATCGGCGTAAAGGCGCTGAAATCACACCAGCGCAGCAGCAGCTCTTTGCTGCGCTTCATCTCGAAGAGCGTCGTATAGCCGCCAATGTCGCTGTGGTGCAGGCCGTGCCCGGTCATCGCCAGCGACAGCGCCGCCGGTACGACGGAAGCCAGACCGTCGTCCAGGCTCCAGTCGACGTTCTGATCCCCCGCCCACATCATCACCGAGTGTTTCTGGCTACCGGTGTAGCCTGCGCGCATGAAGAACAGGATCTCCCCGAGCTTGCCGGTCTCCTCCAGCGCTTCGTAGTTACATTTCGCCCACAGGGCAGGCCAGGCGTTATGCATGATCTCCGCGCTCACGCCGTTGTGCAGGAAGGTATCGGTCGGCAGATATTCCCCGAAATCGGCCATCCAGCCGCCGCAGCCCAGTTCGATCAGGTTCTTTTTAATGACCTCTTTGTACCAGTCGTAGGCTGCCGGGTTGGTCAGGTCGATAACGCCCGCGTAGAACTCGCCGAACTCGACGTGGTAGTCCTTGCCGTCGGCGTTTTTGGTCAGATAGCCGCGTTTCGCGGCCTCTTCGCAGAGATCTTTATCGCTGGCGACGTACGGGTTGATATAGGAGAGGAACTGCACGCCTTCTTCTTTCCACTGCGCAATCCGCGTATCAAGCTGCGGATAGAGCGCGCTGTTCCACTTCCAGTTCCACATTACGCGTTTGCCGAAGGAGGTCATGCGGATGCCGGACCAGTCCTGCGCCCAGATGCCGTTCACCTTTACGCCGCCGTTACGCATGGTGTCGAGCTTCTGCTGGCACACCTCGGTGCCGCCCTGGATGCCCAGCGTCACGCCGTCGTACACCCAGTCCGGCAGCTCCGGCTGGCGCCCCAGCAGGCCGGTCAGTTTTTCCAGCAGATCGACGTACGTTTCCGCACATTCGAAGCGCAGCGTGGCGTTATCTTCCCAGAACGCCAGCTCGTGGAAGTCAGGGGCGCTGAAGTCAAAGTTCATATAGCAGCTGTTATCCACGTGGCAGTAGTACTTCTGGGTGCTCACGAAGGTGGGCTGCGGGAAGAAGGTCCAGTAGTAGTCACCGCCTGCGTTCTCTTTGCAGTCGGCCTGCCAGGTGACGTAGGTCTGCTTGTTGCGGCCCACGCCCTGCTCGCTGGTCCACAGCGGGAACGGCTTGCCGCGCAGATCGAAGTACGAGAACTGCTCGCCGCAGCCGTAAATATGATCTTCTGGCTGCGCCGCCAGCCGCAGCCAGATGCGGTTATGGCCGGGAGCATCATTTTTCAGCTTCAGCTCCAGACGGCCTTCCGCATCCACGCCCACCAGCAGCGTGGCGCTTACCGCATCGCCGCGGGTAAAGCGGATTGCCCAGCCCGCGCTTTGCTGCGTAACGGTCGCGTTCGTCAGGGCAATCTTTTCGTTGAGCTTGTCTTTGATGCTGAAGTTGCCGCGAAACATCTCGATATCCGCCTCACCTGCGCCAATCCACAGGCAAGGGGCATCCGCGGTGTGGGATAAAATCAGACGGTCCTGCCAGCGCAGGGTGAAGCCACTTTCGTTATTTTTCAGGTCAATATTGTGTAGGGTACGCATAAAAACTCCGTCTTAATTATTTGGCCTGGCTATCCAGTAATCCGGCGGCGACGGCAGGCGCTAAGCCCGGCGCCAGCGGCAGGCGGGGGATCACCAGGCAGTGCAGCAGATGGTAAATATCCTGCTTGCCGTCCCAGACTTTGGTGGTCACTTCGTTATTGGTGTCCAGCTCCTGCCACCAGGATCCGTTTTCGTAATCCATCAGATACTTGATGCAGTAATCCCACCATTTCTGATACCAGGCTTCGTACTGCGCCTCGCCGGTCACGGTATAGAGGGCATAGGCCGTGCCCATCGCCTCGACGATCGGCCAGCGCACGCGTTCGCGCACGATTGGCTTGCCGTCCCAGCCCACGGAGTAGACAAAGCCGTCCGCCCCGTCGGGTGCCCAGGCGTCGCGGATGGTGGCGTGGAACAGTCCTTTCGCATCTTCCAGCAGCCACTCCGGCGGGGTTTCAAAGCGCGCTTCCAGGGCGGCGCGCAGGTGCAGCATCAGGCGGCCCCACTCGATCCAGTGCCCCGGCGTGCCGCCATAGGCGCGGAAGCGGTGGGCGGGGTTATCGATGTTATAGTCGCGGATCGGGTTCCAGTTGGTGTCAAAATGCTCGTTAACGCGGTACTCCCCTTTGCGCGCCACGTCGTGAATAATCACCGAGGCGATGCGCAGGGCGCGGTCGAGCCATTTGCGGTCGTGGGTCACGTCATAAACGATGAGGAAAGCTTCCACGGCGTGCATGTTGGCGTTACCGCCGCGATAGTCTTCCGTTTTGCTGAAGGCTTCGTCCCAGGACTCCAGGCACATCTGCTCCTGTTCGCTCCAGAAGTAGCGCTCAATCACCTCGATGGCGTCGTCCAGCAACTTGCGTGCCTGCGGGTGACCCGTGGTCACGGCGCTCGCCGCGCCCAGCAGGACGAAGAAGTGCTGATAGCCCTGCTTGGACGCATCAATGACGCCTTCATCGTTAACGCAGGCGTACCAGCCGCCGTGCTGCTTGTCGCGCAGCGGACCGTTCAGGGCATTAATGCCGTGCTCAACCAGGGCGTACGCGCCGGGGCGCCCCATGTTCGCCGCCACCGCGTACACATGCAGCATGCGGGCGGTGATCCACAGATGTGTCCCCATATCGCTACGCACCTGCCCGTTATTGCCCAGCCAGCCAAAGCCGGTCGGTACGGCGGCGTTTTTACCGAAATCGAGAATGCGGTCGGTCTCTTGTTCGAGCCAGCGGTTATGGCTCAGGGTGTTAAACCATTTCATGTTCGGATCCTTTCTTAACGGCGAGCCATCATTTCGTCGACGATCTCACCCAGACGCTGAAGTTTTGGTACGGAAATATCACGCAGCATCAGCTCGGTGTCCGGCAGGCCAATCACAGAGGACCAGACGGCGCGACCGGCTAAAAAGCCCGATGCCCCCGCCTGCATCGCCACGCTCACCGCGCGCGGGAATAACTTATCGTCAACGCCGGACGAGAGGATCACCCACGGCATGGCGATGTTCTCGTTAAGCTTTTGCGAGGCCGCCAGCAGCTCCTGCTGCGTGCCCTTGCCAAACAGTGGCATCTCCACTTTGTAGAGGTCGGCACCGCTGTCGCCCAGCTCTTTGGCCGCGTCGATAATCGCCTGTTCGCGGTTAAACGCGGCACCGCGACGCGGTGGACGCACCACCGGCTCGATAATGCTCAGCAGACCGTTATCGTGGCACAGCGTATTGAACGCTTTCACCATCTCCAGGCGCTGCTGCGGATCTTCATCGCTGCGCCACAGCACCAGCAGCTTCAGTGCTTTGCCGCCATCGCGTTTGACCGCCTGCGCGTCGACGTTCTTGTCGATCACCACGCTGTCGACCGGAATACCGTTCCCCGGAATAAACTCGTCGGCTGCAACAATCATCGCGCAGCTTTTTGCCACGGCCTGCTGCCCGACAATCTGGCGATAGCAGAACTGCTGGTCGACAAGGATCGCAGAGGCGTACGGCGACAGAATTTTTGCCGCGTTGACTTTAAAATCCGTCAGGTGCTGGTCGGTTACCGGTACCGGCGCGCCTGCCGCCGCAAACATCAGGCGCATCGCTTCGCGCTGATCCACGGCCAGCATCGCAAAACCGCCGGAAGGTCGGGTGATATCTTTCAGGGTGTACATCGTCATTCCTCAGTCCTTTCGTATCAGTGTGATTTTTTCAGCCCGGCAGATGCGCGAACCTGTTCAAGAATGGCCGTCCAGTCCTCGCGCCCGCGCCCGGCGGCGCGAGCCTGGTTGTAAACTTCGCGGGAGGCCGCGCCCAGCGGCATCGGAACGTGGAGCTGGTTGGCCACGTCGAGGGCGATCCCCAGGTCTTTATGCGCAAGGTCGATCATGAAGGCGGGAGAAAGATCCCCTTTCAGCACCTTGTTCGGCCAGGATGTCGTGAAGTGGCCTTTACCCGCAGGCGTACCGCTCATGACCTTGAGCGCCACGTCAAAGGAGAGGCCAAGCGCTTCGCACAGCACGGCGGCCTCGGCGGAAAGGGCGTTCAGGGCAATGCTCATGTAGTTATTGATAAGCTTCACGCGGATGCCCATGCCTGGCCCGCCGGCGTTAATCAGCTCATTGCCCATCGCCATTAAGACCGGGGTGGCGCGCTCAACCTGCTGGGCCGTGCCGCCTGCCAGCAGGAGCAGCGTGCCGGCGATGGCATGGTCAGAGGTGCGTCCGACGGGCACGTCCATCAGGCTGAAGCCTTGCTCAGCCATGTCGCGTATCAGCGCGTCGGTTTGCAGCGGGTGAATGGTGGACATATCAATGACCAGCGCGTCGCGGGATAATCCTTCGCACACGCCGTGCTCGCCGAACAGGACGCTGCGTACCAGGTCGCCGTTTGGCAGCATGGTAATTACGAATTCCGCGTCCGTTGCTGCCTGTGCTGGCGTAGCCGCCGCCCGAGCGCCGCTCTCTACCAGCGCCTGAACCGCCTGCGGGTTCACATCAAAAACGTTAAGCTGGTGGCCCTGTTTCAACAGATTCTTCGCCATGGGCGCGCCCATCTGTCCTAAGCCGATAAATGCGATTGCTGACATGCCTCTCTCCTGTCACATCGTGTCAATTTTTGCGCGTTTGTGGTGTCTGTTTTTGATCGTATTTGTAATTTATAGTCAAAAAATTGACACGGGTCACTTTTTAAACATTTGGTGAAATTAAAATGAAGGCATCAGAAATCGCAGAAGGAATCACCATGACTCGCATCGTTTGTGTCGGCATTACCGTGCTGGATCGCATCTGGTATCTCGATGATTTACCGAAAGAAGGTGGGAAATATGTCGCAAAAGACTATACGGAAGTGGGCGGTGGCCCGGCGGCAACGGCGGCAGTGGCAGCCGCGAAACTGGGCGCGGAAGTGGATTTTATTGGCCGGGTGGGGGACGACGATACCGGCAGACGGCTGCTCGCGGAGCTGGAATCCCTGGGGGTGAATACCCGCTACACGCGCGTAGTTAAGGGAGCCCGATCGTCGCAATCGGCGGTGCTGGTGGACGGCAGCGGGGAGCGTGTTATAGCGAACTATTCCAGCCCCGATCTCCCTGCGGTGGCAGACTGGCTGCAAGAAATCGACTTCTCGCAGTGGGATATTGTCTTAGCCGATGTGCGCTGGCATGACGGGGCAAAACAGGCATTTACCCTGGCCCGTCAGCAGGGCGTACCGACGTTGCTTGATGCGGATGTCACCCCGCAGGACATCGCGGAGCTGATCGCCCTAAGCGACCACGCGGCCTTCTCCGCGCCGGGATTGCGGCGTTTAACGCAGCGGGATGACACCGAAGACGCGCTGAAAAAAGCACAAACGCTCACAAATGGACATGTGTATGTTACGCAGGGGCGAGACGGCTGCTTCTGGCTGGAAAACGGCGCATTGTGTCATCAGCCCGGCTTTGAGGTGAACGTGGTGGATACCACCGGGGCGGGCGACGTGTTCCACGGTGCGCTGGCGGTCAGCCTGGGGCAGAAATTACCCGCCGCAGACGCCGTGCGTTTTGCCAGCGCCGTCGCAGCACTGAAATGCACAAAGCCCGGCGGGCGCGCGGGTATACCCGACTGTGATCAAACCCGCTCTTTTTTGTCACTTTTTGTATAAAATGCGGGGCGTGATGGTTTTCAGAGGACAGCCCATGAGCCTTACCGAACTGACCGGCAACCCGCGTCACGATCAGCTGCTGACGCTGATTGCCGATCGCGGCTATATGAACATTGATGAACTGGCGCAGCTGCTGGATGTCTCCACGCAAACCGTGCGCCGGGATATCCGTAAGCTCAGCGAGCAGGGGCTGATCACCCGTCATCACGGCGGCGCGGGCAGGGCATCCAGCGTGGTCAACACGGCGTTCGAACAGCGTGAAGTCTCGCTTACCGAAGAGAAACGGGCGATTGCCGAAGCGATTGCGGACTATATTCCCGACGGTTCGACCATTTTTATCACCATCGGGACGACCGTGGAGCACGTTGCCCGGGCGCTGCTTAACCATAATCATCTGCGCATCATCACTAACAGCCTGCGGGTGGCGCACATTCTTTATAAGAATCCGCGCTTTGAGGTGATGGTGCCCGGCGGTACGCTGCGCCCGCATAACGGCGGCATTATCGGTCCTGCGGCAACGGCGTTCGTGTCAGGATTTCGCGCAGATTACCTGGTCACCAGCGTCGGGGCGATAGAGCACGACGGCGCGATGATGGAATTTGACGTTAACGAAGCCAGCGTGGTGAAAACCATGATCGCTCACTCCCGTCACATTTTACTGGCGGCCGATCATACGAAATACCACGCCTCCGCGGCGGTTGAAATTGGCAACGTGGCGCAGGCGACGGCGCTGTTCACCGATGAGCTGCCCGGCCCGGCGCTGCAAAATCACCTCAAATCCAGCAAGGTTGAGGTTGTCGAAGTCAATTCCGGAGAAGAGCAGCAGGCTGGCTGATCATCCTATGGCCCGATATTGCGATTCGGGCCTTTCCTTTCTCTAAGCTGAATCTGGCGCATAGCTAAAGTTTCTCTTTCCCGCTACAGTTACTTCTCCACGGCGAAAGGAGATAAACATGCTTTATATCTTTGACTTAGGAAATGTAATCGTCGATATCGATTTTAACCGGGTGTTGGGCGCATGGAGCGATTTTAGCCGTGTTCCGCTGGCGACGTTAAAGCAGAATTTCGCGATGGGTGAGACTTTCCATCTGCACGAGCGCGGTGAGATCAGCGACGAAGCGTTCGCAGAGCGTTTCTGCCAGGAAATGGGTCTTTCGTTAAGCTACGAGCAGTTTTCCCACGGCTGGCAGGCCATATTTGTCGCGATCCGCCCGGAAGTGATCGACATCATGCACAAGCTGCGCGAGCAGGGGCATCGTGTTGTCGTGCTGTCTAATACTAACCGCCTGCATACCACCTTCTGGCCGGATGAATACCCGGAAATTCACGCGGCGGCAGATAAAGTGTATCTCTCCCAGGAGATGGGGATGCGTAAACCTGAGGCGCGCATCTATCAGGCAGTATTGCAGGAAGAAGGATTCACGGCAGCGGATGCGGTCTTTTTTGACGACAACGCCGATAATATAGAAGGGGCTAATCAGTTAGGTATCACCTCCATTCTGGTGACCGGAAAAGAGACGATACCGAACTACTTTGCGAAGCAGTTATGCTAAAAACCGTTCATCAAAAAGCCAATCACCACACGCGCCCGCTGAGGGCGTGGCTGAAACTCCTCTGGCATCGCATTGATGAGGACAACATGACCACGCTGGCGGGCAATCTCGCTTACGTGTCGTTGCTCTCGCTGGTGCCGCTGGTGGCGGTGATTTTTGCGCTTTTTTCGGCATTTCCAATGTTTGCCGATGTGAGCATGCAGCTTCGCCATTTTGTTTTCGCAAACTTTATTCCTGCCACCGGCGATGTGATCCAGAACTACATTGAGCAGTTTGTCGCAAACTCCAGCAAGATGACGGCGGTGGGGGCGTGTGGGCTTATTGTTACCGCGCTGCTGCTGATGTACTCCATCGACAGTGCGCTCAACACCATCTGGCGGAGCAAAAAAGTCCGCCCGAAGGTTTACTCCTTTGCCGTCTACTGGATGATTTTAACCCTTGGCCCATTGCTGGCGGGGGCAAGCCTGGCGATCAGCTCCTACCTTCTTTCGCTGCGCTGGGCGACCGACTTAAACAGCGTGATCGATAACGTGCTGCGTATCTTCCCGCTGATTTTATCGTGGCTTTCGTTCTGGCTGCTCTACAGCGTGGTACCAACCACGCGCGTACCCAACCGGGATGCCGTGGTGGGTGCGCTGGTCGCGGCGTTGCTCTTTGAGCTGGGCAAGAAAGGATTCGCGCTTTATATCACCATGTTCCCCTCTTATCAGCTGATTTACGGTGTGCTGGCGGTGATCCCCATTTTGTTTGTCTGGGTCTACTGGACGTGGTGTATCGTCTTGCTTGGCGCCGAAATAACTGTCACTCTCGGAGTCTACCGCGAACTCAAAAAAGCAGCAGAAGCTGAAAAACAACAAGAAGCAGACCAACCATGATTGCATTGATTCAGCGCGTAACCCGTGCCAGCGTCACCGTGGCGGATGAGGTGACGGGTGAAATTGGCCCAGGACTTTTGGTGCTCCTGGGTGTCGAAAAAGATGACGACGAACAAAAAGCTAACCGCTTATGTGAGCGCGTGCTGGGCTACCGCATTTTCAGCGATGCGGAAGGCAAGATGAACCTGAACGTTCAGCAGGCGGGCGGCAGCGTGCTGGTGGTTTCCCAGTTTACGTTGGCTGCGGATACCGAACGCGGCATGCGGCCGAGTTTTTCGAAGGGCGCGGCACCGGAGCGCGCAGAAGCTCTATACGAGTACTTTGTTGAGCGCTGTCGCCAACAGGACATGAATACACAAACCGGACGATTCGCTGCGGATATGCAGGTTTCGCTGGTGAACGATGGCCCCGTCACATTCTGGCTCCAGGTATGAGCCAACTGGCGGTATGGCCGCGGGTAACAAGAGAGAGTACAGCTATGTATCACCTTCGAGTACCGCAAACGGAAGAAGAATTAGACGCTTATTACCATTTCCGCTGGGAAATGCTGCGCAAACCACTGCATCAACCGAAAGGCTCTGAACGCGACGCCTGGGACGCGATGGCGCACCACCAGATGGTGGTTGATGAAGAGGGCAACCTCGTTGCCGTGGGACGTCTGTACATCAATGCCGACAACGAAGCTTCAATCCGCTTTATGGCCGTTCATCCCTCCGTGCAGGACAAAGGCCTTGGAACGCTGATGGCAATGACGCTGGAATCCGTTGCCCGTCAGGAAGGGGTCAAGCGCGTCACCTGTAGCGCCCGCGAAGATGCCGTTGAGTTCTTTGCCAAGCTTGGTTTCGTGAATCAGGGGGAAATCACCGCCCCGCAAACTACGCCGATTCGTCACTTTTTGATGATCAAACCCATCGCCACGCTGGACGATATTCTCCATCGCGCCGACTGGTGCGGGCAGCTCCAGCAGGCGTGGTATCAGCACATACCGCTCAGTGAAAAAATGGGCGTGCGTATTCAGCAGTATACCGGACAAAAATTTATCACCACCATGCCGGAAACCGGCAACCAGAACCCGCACCATACCCTGTTTGCCGGCAGCCTGTTTTCACTCGCCACGCTCACCGGATGGGGACTGATCTGGCTGATGCTGCGCGAACGTCATCTCGGCGGCACCATTATTCTGGCCGATGCCCATATCCGCTACAGCGCGCCGATCAGCGGCAAGCCGAGCGCGGTAGCTGACCTGGGCGCACTGGGCGGCGATCTCGACCGTCTGGCGCGTGGACGTAAAGCACGCGTACAGATGCAGGTTGAGCTGTTCGGCGATGAAACGCCAGGCGCGGTGTTTGAAGGCACCTATATCGTTCTGCCTGCGAAGCCGTATGGCGCGTATGAAGAGGGTGGGAACGAGGAGGAGTAGTCTCCTTCTCACTCTCGCCCGGCATGGTTAATGCGCCAGGCAATATCTCGCATAATGTCTCGCGCTGACTGGCTAATTCCACCCAACTGGAAGAAGCCGTGAATTACACCCCGCCATTGTTGAGCGGTACACTTCACGCCTTGCGCCGTGAGGCGCTGATAAAGCGCCTCGCCTTCGTCACGTAACGGATCATACTCAGCGGTAACAATATGGACCTTCGGCAGACCGCTAAAGTCGTTGCGCCACAGTGGACTGACTTCAGGATGCTGACGGTCGGCTCCAGCCAGATACATTTCATAGCCGCTCAAAAGGGTATCGCGAGTAATCACGTAATCCATGCCATTGAGGGTATAGCTTTCAAGACTGGCCGTAGCGTCGAGCATGGGATAGATAAGAATGAGCTGCGCGGGATCCCAGAGCCCTTTTGCCTTAAGCCGCAATGACGTTACCAGCGCCAAATGCCCTCCTGCGCTGTCTCCACAGAGGGTGAGTCGGTTCTTATCCACGCCTAATTCGTCTGCATACTGCCAGACCAGATTCGCACCTCTTTCAGCATCGTCATGTGCGGCGGGGAAGGTATGCTCCGGCGCCAGTCTGTACTGAATCGCAATCACCCGGCAATTGCCGTAGTAGGCTAACTGACGGAGCTGGTTGTCATGGGTATCAAAGCCGCCGCTGATAAAACATCCGCCGTGGTAGTAGATGGCAGCAGGCAATATTTCAGGCGCATTGAGAGGTGAAAATACCCGAATGGTAAGACCCTCAAGAACAAGCGTCTCCAGCTGAACGCGCGTTTCGGTCTTCCCGGCAAGCTCCGTGCTGGCAATATAGCCTGCTCGTCGTACCTCAATTGTCTGGCGACGCGATGAGGGGCGACCTGCAGCGATAAATCCTTGAACCAGCCGTTCAATACCCTTTTCCAGTGCCATGAAAACACCTTTTAACTGTATGAATGTACAGCTTTATAGCCTGGTTTGATTCAAAAGAAAACAAGAATATTATTGAGGGGAAAAGTCTTGAAAGCTGCTCGCAAAGGCGAGAGCTTTTTTATTATCTGCTTTCGTCACAGACATAAAGTGCGGATGTTGCCTGAGATTTGCCGTGGAAGAGATGCTAAAGCGATAACGCGTCTTTAGACGGATCCTGGACTACGGGCTGAAGAGCATCTGGCATATAAGACGGCAGGTATTGCTGTCGAGGTGTAGGCCGGGCAAGCTCGCGCCGCCCGGCACTGTCACAGGAGATTACTCCCCTTCACCCGGGAACAGGAACGGGTTGATAGAGCTGCGGGCAAAGCCCTCCTGCTCCATTTTGGCGTCCAGAATCAGCGAGGCGAGATCGTCGGCCACCGCTTCGACTTTCGGGTCTTTTTCCTGATACAGAATCTTCAGGTAAGTCCCGCAGTCGCCGCAGCTTTCGGCTTTCACCGCTGCGTCTTCGTTTTCCAGCGACCAGTAGTTCAGATCGCGGGTCTGCTCGCAGTTGCTGCACTTCACGCGCACCACGTGCCACTCGGTTTCACACAGGTTGCAGTGCAGGTAGCGCAGCCCCTGTGTCGTACCAATCTGTACCATGCTGGAGACCGGCATTGAACCACACACCGGACAGAACTGGCGCGCTTCGCCGTATTCGGCGCGGGCTTTGCCTGGGATCAGGCTCGCCATTTGCGCCCAGTAGAGCGACAGCGCAGCCCAGATGAACGGCGCTTTATCGCTGCTCACCAGCGAGAAGTCGGAAGCAAACAGCGCGCTCGCCATCTCTTCCAGCTCTTGCTCTGAGGCTTTTTCCAGGTTCTCAATGACCGCCAGCGCCGTGCCGCTCATCTCGGGCTTCAGCTCGGCAATCAGCGAATGCAGCAGCTTATGCCAGTGCTTGTCGCGCGGCAGGACGTGAATGTCCAGCGGCGGCTTGCCCTGTTCGTTGGCTTCTTTGATGCGTGCGGTCAGGTCCATTTGCAGCGGATGGTCGTACAGCACCACTTCCTGCGCATGGGCGACCAGCGCGGCAAAACGCAGAAAATCGCCCAGCGGGTTGTTCTCTGCCAGCTCGCGCAGACGCTCTGCGCGGCGGTTGTAGAGGTTCTTGAGTCTGGGGAATAACAACGGCGGAATATACTCCGCCGTACGTTTCTCGCTCGACCCCAGCTCATCTTGCGGGATTATGCGAATACTCATTCAGATGACTTTTCCTGTTTCTGGCGGACTTCACGGTACCAGCGCGGGTGATGTTTCTTCGCCCACGTTTTGGTGACCCAGCCTTCCACCATCGCGGTAATGGTGCCTTTCACCCAAAGGGCGGCGTAAATATGCACCATGATAACCACAATTAACGCCACTGCGGCAAATGAATGCAGCATTAGCGCAAATCGGATCACCGGGATTGAGAAAGCAGGCGCAAAGTACGGACGCCAGATGATCACGCCGCTCACCAGCAACAGGACCAGGAAGATAATCGCCGCCCAGAATACGCATTTCTGGCCGAAGTTATAACGCCCGGTATCACCTACTTCCTCGTTGACGACGATCTTACGAATATTCTTCGCCCAAAAGATATCATCCCGATTGATTAGGTTATGGTGCCAGTAACGGAAAAACATGATGATGAACGACGCGAACATGATGACGCCCACAAACGGGTGCAGTATACGCGCCAGCTGTGGTGTCCCCATGATCTGCATCAGCCAGTTGAAGGACGGGAAGAAGAACCCCAGCCCGCTTATCGCCGCCAGCATGAAGCAGAAGGCGGTGACCCAGTGGTTGATACGTTCCGGCGCGGTGTAGCGCACGATGGTGTCACGTTTTCTCATTTGCGCACCTCGTCTTTCTCTTCATGCAGGTTGTCGTCTTCCTCTTCCGCGCGGTTCGGACCAACGCCGACGTAGTGGAAGATGCTCGCTGCGAAGGTGGCAGCAAAACCGACCGCGGCCAGCGGTTTCCAGATACCTTTCCAGAACTTCACGGTGGCGCTGATTTCCGGGTTCTCCGGCAGGCCGTGATACAGGTTCGGCTTGTCGGCGTGGTGCAGCACGTACATGACGTGCGTACCGCCAACCCCGGCAGGATCGTACAGGCCCGCGTTATCGTAACCACGGGTTTTCAGCTCGCCCACGCGCTCTGCCGCCAGCGTTTTCATATCCTCTTTGGAGCCAAAGTGGATAGCGCCGGTTGGGCAGGTCTTCACGCACGCTGGCTCCTGGCCGACATTTACGCGGTCAACGCACAGCGTACATTTGTAGACGCGGTTGTCTTCCGGGTTCAGGCGCGGCACGTCAAACGGACAGCCCGCGATGCAGTAGCCGCAGCCAATGCACTGCTCGGACTGGAAGTCGACGATGCCGTTGGCATACTGAATGATAGCCCCTTCTGACGGACACGCCTTCAGGCAGCCCGGATCCGCACAGTGCATACAGCCGTCTTTGCGAATAAGCCATTCCAGCTTGTCGTTCTGCTCCACTTCCGAGAAACGCATTACCGTCCAGGACTTGGCGGTCAGGTCCGCCGGGTTGTCGTACACCCCGACGTTGTGACCCACTTCGTCACGGATGTCGTTCCACTCAGAGCAGGCCACCTGACAGGCTTTACAGCCGATACAGGTGGTCACGTCGATAAGCTTCGCCACTTCCTGCTGGTGGTCCCGCGCCTGAGGCGCGGGCGTGAAACCGTTAGTCGCGGAACGACGGATAATGTCTTGAGATTGATAAGCCATAAGTCGTCTCCGTTACACCTTTTCCACGTTCACGAGGAAGGCCTTAAACTCCGGCGTCTGCGTGTTCGCATCACCGACGAACGGCGTCAGGGTGTTCGCAATGAACCCTTTCTTCGCCACGCCCTCATAACCCCAGTGAATCGGGATGCCGATGGTATCCACCTGCTGACCGTGAACGTTCAGCGTGCGAATACGCTTGGTCACCACCGCCTTGGCTTTGATGTAGCCGCGGTTAGAGGAGACCTTCACGGTATCGCCATGGGCAATGCCGAGTTTGTTCGCCAGCTTCTCGCCGATCTCCACAAACTGTTCCGGCTGCGCGATGGCATTCAGCAGCGCGTGCTTGGTCCAGTAGTGGAAGTGTTCGGTCAGACGGTAAGTGGTGCCGACATACGGGAACTTGTCCTTTTTACCCAGCGCTTCAAAATCGCCCTTGAAGATACGGGCTGCCGGGTTAGAGACCACGTTCGGGTGCAGCGGGTTAGTACCCAGCGGCGTCTCAAACGGCTCGTAGTGTTCCGGGAATGGCCCTTCCGCCATCTTATCGATAGCAAACAGACGGCCCATCCCTTCAGGCTGCATGATAAACGGCCCGACATCGCTGCCTGGTGCGGCAGTGCTGTAGTCCGGAATATCCACGCCGCCCCATTTCGCGCCGTCCCACTTCAGAAGCTGACGCTTCGGATCCCACGGGTTGCCCTGCGGATCAGCGGAGGCACGGTTATAGAGGATGCGGCGGTTAAGCGGCCACGCCCATGCCCAGCCCAGCGTATTACCGAGGCCCGACGGGTCGGCGTTATCGCGGTTGGCCATCTGGTTGCCTTTCGGCGTCCAGCTCCCGGCAAAGATCCAGCAGCCGCTTGACGTCGTACCGTCATCGCGCAGGTGCGCGAAGGTGCTGAGCTGATCGCCTTTCTTCGCCAGCACCGCACCGGTCGCCGGGTCGATAACGTCCGCCAGCGCTTTACCGTTGCTCTCCATGGCCACTTCTTCCGGCGCTGGGTTTTCCGGCGTCGAGTAGTTCCAGGTCATGTTCAGTACCGGCTCAGGCGTTGCGCCGCCCTCAGAGGCGTACATCTTACGCAGGCGTAAGAAGATGCCGGCCAGGATCTCGCCGTCATTCAGGGCGATGCCCGGGGCGTCTGCGCCTTTCCAGTGCCACTGCAACCAGCGGCCGGAGTTGACGATAGATCCGTTCTCTTCCGCGAAGCAGGTGGACGGCAGACGGAACACTTCGGTCTGAATCTTCGACGGATCGACGTCGTTCGACTCACCGTGGTTCTGCCAGAACGTCGACGTTTCGGTATTGAGCGGGTCAATCGTCACCAGGAACTTCAGCTTCGACAGAGACTCGACAACCTTGTTCTTGTTCGGGAACGACGCCACCGGGTTAAAGCCCTGGCAGATATAGCCGTTGACCTGGCCCTGGTGCATCATTTCGAAGTACTGAAGTACGTCGTAACCTTTGTCCCACTTCGGCAGCCAGTCAAAGCCCCAGCTGTTTTCCGCCGTCGCCTTGTCGCCGTAGAAGGCTTTCATCAGCGAGACGAAGAACTTCGGATAGTTGCCCCAGTAGTTCACCTGGCCTTCGAGCAGCGGTTTTGGCGTGCTGGCCGTCAGGTAGGTTTGCAGGTCAGTCTGTTTCTCGCTCGGCAGGTTCATGTAACCCGTCAGGCTCTGAGACAGCAGGCCGAGGTCGGTCAGACCCTGAATGTTGGAGTGACCGCGCAGGGCGTTCACGCCGCCGCCTGCCATCCCCATGTTGCCGAGGAGCAGCTGAACCATCGCCATGGTGCGGATGTTCTGCGCGCCGATGGAGTGCTGCGTCCAGCCGAGCGCATACAGGAACGACGCGGTTTTATCTTTCGCGCTGGTTTCCGCAATCAACTCGCAAACCTTCAGGAAATCCGCTTTCGGCGTCCCACAGATGTTTTCGACAACCTCCGGCGTATAGCGGGAAACGTGCTCTTTCAGCAGGTTCCACACGCAGCGGGGGTGTTGCAGGGTGGTGTCGCGCTTCGCAAAGCCGTTTTCGTCCAGCTCGTAGTTCCAGCTGGTTTTATCGTATTTGCGTTTTTCGGCGTCGTAACCGCTGAACAGGCCATCTTCGAAGTGGTAATCCTCACGCACGATCAGGCTGGCGTTGGTATAGGCTTCGGTGTACTCGCGGTTATATTTTTCGTTGGTCATCAGGTACAGCAGTACGCCTGACAGGAAAGTGATGTCAGTACCTGAACGAATAGGGGTGTAGAAATCCGCCACTGACGCTGTACGCGTAAAGCGGGGATCGATCACAATCAGCTTCGCGCCGTTGTGGATTTTGGCTTCCATCGCCCAGCGGAACCCGACAGGGTGCGCTTCAGCGGCGTTACCGCCCATCACCACAATAAGGTTGGCGTTCTTGATGTCGACCCAGTGGTTGGTCATCGCACCGCGACCAAATGTTGGAGCAAGACTTGCTACCGTTGGTCCGTGTCAGACACGCGCCTGGTTGTCGACCGCGAGCATACCGAGTGCGCGCGTAAATTTCTGGGTTAAATAGCCGGTTTCGTTACTGGACGCTGAAGCACACAGCATGCCGGTGGAGAGCCAACGGTTAACGGTGGTGCCTTCGGCATTCTTCGCGATAAAGTTGGCATCGCGGTCTTCTTTCATCAGCTTAGCGATGCGATCGAACGCTTCTTCCCAGCTGATTTGCTGCCATTTGTCAGAGCCGGGAGCGCGATACTCAGGAAACTTCAGGCGGCTTTCGGAGTGGATAAAATCTACCAGACCGGCCCCTTTCGGACAGAGTGCACCACGGTTTACCGGGTGATCCGGATCGCCTTCGATGTGGAAAATAGATGCTTTGGCGTTTTTCGCACCGTCGCCGAGGCTATACATTAACAGCCCACAGCCGACGGAGCAGTACGTACAGGTGTTACGGGTTTCGCGGGTGCGCAGCAGTTTATACTGCCGTGTTTCCGCCAGCGCTACACCGGGCGCAAAGCCCAGTGCCGCCGCCGTGGTGCCTGCCATACCGCCAGCGCAGATCTTAAAGAACTGCCTTCTGCTGACCTGCATGGGTCACTCCTTGGTTCATTACGACATTGCTATGTAGTTTTACTTTGCGGTTGAGAATTAACCGCAAAGGAGAAAAATTTGCGTTAATCCCTCATTTCTCCGAGGGATAAGCCCAGAATACCACAATGTCGGTACGCCTGTTCCAACGGGGTTAAAACAAAGTGAACGTATTATCACGGCATTGATTATAAAATGTGATATCAATCACATTTTAACCTGTGCATGTTAAAGAGGTGTAGCAGGTGATCGGTTGCACCCCTCCGTATTGAGTAGGAGAATGGTTGCTGAAAAGTTGATCCATACTATGCGTAAGGCCTGCCGTTTGTGTTGCAATAGCAGGCTCACTTCCGTGGTTGTTCAGGAATACCGTTGTGTCTAAACAAAACCGTGTTGCCCACGCGTCGCCACTGCCTGCGGGTATTGTGGAACTGTCGGTACACAGACCGCCTCACATTTCACATGCCACGCCGGATTTTCTGGCGGAAGAGGTCCCCGTTGCCCTGGTTTACAACGGTATTTCGCATGTGGTGATGATGGCCTCGCCGAAAGATCTGGAGCTGTTCGCCATAGGTTTTTCCCTCTCGGAAGGCATCATTGCGCATCCGCAGGAGATCTACGGCATGGATGTGGTTCATGCCTGTAATGGTCTTGAAGTGCAAATCGAACTCTCCAGCCGCCGCTTTATGGGGCTGAAAGAGCGCCGCCGGGCGCTGGCCGGACGTACCGGCTGCGGCGTGTGCGGCGTTGAACAGCTTAACGATATCGGCAAACCCATTATCCCGCTGCCGTTCACCCAGACGTTCAATCTGGCGCACCTTGATCGGGCGCTTGAGCACCTGAACGACGTGCAACCCATCGGTCAGCTCAGCGGCTGTACCCACGCGGCGGCATGGATATTGCCGTCAGGCAACATTGCCGGCGGTCATGAAGATGTGGGCCGCCACGTCGCGCTGGATAAGCTGTTAGGTCGCCGCGCTCGGGAAAGCAACGTCTGGCAGCAGGGCGCGGCGTTAGTCTCCAGCCGCGCCAGCTATGAGATGGTGCAAAAGTCCGCCATGTGCGGCGTGGAAATTCTGTTTGCGGTGTCAGCGGCAACCACGCTGGCGGTGGAAGTGGCGGAGCGCTGCAACCTGACGCTGGTGGGGTTCTGCAAGCCGGGTAGAGCAACTATTTACACCCATCCGCAGCGATTGATAGTTGATCAGTAATTTTGAATGAGTATAGCAAATCCTTCCGCTTTTAGTTGTTCATGATGAGGTCTAATATTTATCTCATCAAGGCACGGCGCCTTATCTAAACAACTTAACGAAAGGGTTTACCTCATGAAAAGCATCAAAACTTTTGTCGCAGTAATCGCTCTGGCTACCTCTTTTGGTTCTTTCGCTGCGCAGACAGTGACCGCATCCGCCTCTACCCTGGATGGTGCAGAAGCTAAAATCGCTGCACAGGCTCAGGAAGCGGGCGCGTCATCGTACAAAATTACCCAGGCATTCACCGGTAACCGCGTACACATGACCGCTGAACTGAACAAATAATTCCGCTATACCGTCGAAAGAGCGCCCCTGGGGCGCTTTTTAGTTTATGCCTGCCAGACGCAGCAGTGCGGTCACCACCGCCGCCGCGACGATCACCACAATTAACGGCATTTTGCGCCAGGCCAGAAACACCGCGAACCCCACGCCCAGCACACGTGCCATCCCGGCAAAATGGTCCCCTTCATAAAACGTTGTCGCCAGCGCGACGGAGAACAGCAAAACGGTAGCCGCGTCTGAAAGCAGCGCCTGCGACCGTTCTGAAAGCGCCAGCCGGTTGCCAAGCTTCGCTCCGCCAAGACGCATCAGATAGGTTCCGGCAGAAAGAATGGCGATGCCGAGAATAAAGACCGTCATGTTTTCCATTATTTTTTCCTCGCGGCAAGGCCGAGCAAAGAGAGCAGCACCGGCAGACCCACCGGCGCAAACGGTACGGCGGCCAGCGACAACACTGCGCCGCTACAGGCGCGGATCAGCGTGGTACGGTTTTTAAATGCCGGCACCACTAACGCCAGCAGGATCGCCGGGAACACCGCGTCCAGCCCGATGGTTTCCGGGTCTGGCAGCAGCTTGCCGACCATCGCCCCCAGCACCGCCCCCAGCGGCCAGATAATTGCCACGCCCAGGCCGCACAGCCAGTAGGCCGCTTTACGCTGCTCGGCGGTTTTTTGCGAAAGGCCGAACACCACGCTTTCATCGTTCATGATATGACAGCCCAGAAAGCTCAGGCCGCGCTTGCCCACCAGGTCACGCACCGTTACGCCGAACGGCACATGGCGCGCGTTTACCAGTAAACCGGCCGCGGCCGCTGCCAGCGGATTGCCGCCGCTTGCCACGATGCCAATAAACATAAACTCGGATGCGCCTGCCAGCACCGTGAGGGAGAGGACAAACGGCACCCACAGCGGGAAACCGTAGGCCATCGCCAGTGAGCCATAAGACATGCCGACTACGCCCACCGCGAGGCAGACCAGGACGATCGCTTTTATCGTGTCGCCTTTCAGACAGGAGAGGTGTTTCTTCATACCATTTTAGCCATATCGAACGTATTTCCATTATAATGAACGCATCAAAATCGTTTTACAAGGCGAACGATTCGTTCGTTATAGAGAGAAAGAGGCCGTTTTTATGACGCAGCCAATCAGCGTGATCGCCAAAAGCCTGGTACGAGAACGCCTGCGAACCGGGCTCTCACTGGCGGAAATTGCCCGCCGTGCCGGGATCGCCAAATCCACGCTTTCACAACTGGAGTCTGGCAACGGCAATCCTAGCCTGGAAACGCTGTGGTCGCTTTGCGTGGCGCTGGATATTCCGTTTGCCCGGTTACTGGAGCCGCAGCAACCCGTCACGCAGGTGATCCGCCGCGGCGAGGGCACAAAAGTCGTCGCCGGGCAGGCGAACTACGAGGCGATTTTGCTCGCGGCGTGTCCGCCGGGCGCGCGTCGTGATATCTATCTGCTGCTGACTCAGCCGGGGGCAGACCGTATTTCCCAGCCCCATCCGCCTGGTTCGGTTGAGCATATTATCGTGACCCAGGGGCGGGCGATGGTCGGTCTGATCGACGCGGCGGAAGAACTCGGCCCGGGAGATTACATTTGCTACCCTGCTGACCAGCCGCATATCTTTAAGGCGCTGGAGCCCGATACGCACGCGCTGCTGGTGGCGGAACAAAACTAAAGAAGATACGGAAAATCATGTCGCTTAAAGCCATTGCCAAAGAACTGGGGCTGTCTGTTACCACCGTCAGCCGCGCCCTCAACGGATATGACGACGTTTCTGCTGAGACGCGCGCCCGCGTGGAAGCGGAGGCCCAGCGCCGTGGCTACCGACCAAATACCTTTGCCCGTCGCCTGAAGATGGGCAAAATTGACGCCGTTGGGCTGGTGTTTCCGGTGCATCCTGTTCCGCTCAATAACAGCGTTTTTATGGACATGGTCGGCGAAATTAGCCACGAACTGGCGCGACATGAGATTGACCTGCTGCTCATCGCTGACGACGATCTGGCGGACAAACACAGCTATATGCGCATGGTGCAGAGCCGACGCGTGGATGCGCTGATAGTGGCGCATACGCTGGATCACGATCCGCGTCTTGAGCAGCTTCAGGCCGCCGGGTTTCCGTTCGTGGCGCTCGGCCGCAGCCAGCTCCCGCAGCCGTACGCGTGGTTCGATTTCGACAACTATGACGGTACGTATCAGGCCACCCGCTGGCTGATCGAGAAAGGCCATCAGCGCATTGCGCTGCTGGGCGAAAGCAACAACCAGGCATTCATCACCCAGCGCCGCCAGGGCTACCTGGACGCGCTGCGGGAAGCCGGACTTTCCAGCGAATGGCTGCGCGCCATGCCCCCTTCGCGCCGCGTGGGTTATGCCACCACGCAAGAACTTCTCTCCCTGCCGCAGCCGCCCACGGCCATCATTACCGACTGCAACACCCACGGCGACGGCGCAGCGATGGCCCTGGCGCAGATGGGACGCTTAACCGGTGAAAATGCCGTCTCGCTGGTGGTCTATGACGGCTTACCGCAGGACAGCATTGTCGATATCGACGTCGCGGCGGTGATCCAGTCTACCCGTCAGGGCGTCGGGAAACAGATTGCCGATATGGTGCGCCAGCTGATTAACGGCGACGACATTGACACCCTTCAGGTGCTCTGGCAGCCAGAATTCTCCCCAGGCCAGACGGCCTAATCACACCAAAAATTCCAAACCCGATCACAGATCCGAAACGTTTTGGTTTGTATCCGAAACGTTTCGGATCAAAACTCAGGACATCCCGATGACAGGAGATGTCCGATGCAAGATGCCATTTTTCGACTTGAAAGCAATACGGTTGACGTGGTGCTAAAAACCCACCCGTTCGCCGAAATTCTCTACTGGGGGCCGCACCTTCAGCACTTCTCGCCGCAGGATGTCCTGAGTATCGCGCGCCCGGTTGCTAACGGCAGGCTGGACGTCGACTCCCCCGTCACGCTGATGGCAGAGCTGGGGCATGGGCTGTTTGGCTCGCCGGGCATTGAGGGGCATCGCCAGGGGCTGGACGGATCGCCGGTATTTAAAACCACGCAGGTGCAGCAGGCGTTAAACGCCCTGACAATCACTGCTGAAGACGAGCATGCAGGCTTGCGCCTGACCAGTGAAATAGCGCTGGATGCCAGCGGCGTACTGGTGGTGCGCCATGGGTTAACCAACCTGAAAACGCTGGCGTGGCAGGTGGATCGCTTTGCCGTGACGCTGCCGGTGGCCGAACGCGCGCAGGAGGTGATGGCCTTCCACGGACGCTGGATCAGGGAGTTTCAGCCGCACCGCGTTACGCTTGAGCACGACAGCTTCGTGATTGAAAACCGCCGGGGTAAAACCTCCCACGAACATTTCCCGGCACTGATTTCAGGTACGCCGTCATTCAGTGAAATGCACGGCCACGTCTGGGGTGTGCATCTGGGCTGGAGCGGCAACCATCGCCTGCGCGCAGAGGCGAAAACCGATGGCCGCCGCTATATGCAGGCCGAAGCGCTCTACCTGCCGGGTGAAATGGCGATTGAAGAGGGGGAAACGCTCTGGACGCCGCGCCTGTATGCCAGCCACTCCCCGCACGGGCTGAACGGCATGAGCCAGCAGTTCCACCGCTACCTGCGCGATAACGTTATCCGCTTCCCGGAAGATAAACCGCGCCCGGTGCATCTCAACACCTGGGAGGGGATCTACTTCGACCACGATCCGGACTACATCATGCGCATGGCCGACGAGGCCGCAGCGCTGGGCGTGGAGCGCTTTATCATTGACGACGGCTGGTTCAAAGGCCGCAACGACGACCACGCCGCGCTGGGCGACTGGTATCTGGACGAGAAAAAATACCCGAACGGCCTTAAGCCGGTGATCGATCACGTTAAACAGCTCGGCATGGAGTTTGGTATCTGGGTTGAGCCGGAGATGATTAACCCGGATTCCGATCTGTACCGCGCGCACCCTGACTGGGTGCTGGCGCTGCCGGGCTACGCCCAGGCGACCGGGCGACATCAGCTGGTGCTCAATCTTAATATTCCTCAGGCCTTTGATTATCTGGTCGAGCGCATGAGCTGGCTGCTGGGTGAACACGCGGTCGACTACGTGAAATGGGACATGAACCGCGAGCTGGTGCAGCCAGGGCACAAGGGCAAAGCCGCCGCCGATGCCCAGACGCGCCAGTTTTATCGCCTGCTGGACGTGCTGGGCGAGCGTTTCCCGCACATTGAGTTTGAATCCTGCTCCTCCGGCGGCGGGCGAATCGATTATGAAGTGCTGACCCGCTGCCACCGCTTCTGGGCGTCCGACAATAACGACGCGCTGGAGCGCAACACTATCCAGCGCGGCATGAGCTACTTCTTCCCGCCGGAGGTGATGGGGGCGCATATAGGTCATCATAAGTGTCACGCTACCTTCCGCCAGCACAGCATTCAGTTCCGCGGGCTGACGGCGCTGTTTGGTCACATGGGGCTGGAGCTGGATCCGCTCACCGTCGTCGCGCAGGAGCGTGAAGGCTATCGACATTACGCCGCGCTGTATAAGCGGTGGCGCGAGGTCATTCATCACGGCACCCAGTGGCGCGTGGATATGCCGGACGCCACCACCCTGGCGCAGGGTATAGTGAGCGAAGACAAGACGCAGGGGCTGTTTTTGGTCAGCCAGCTCGCGATGGCGGATTACACCCTGATGATGCCGCTGCGCATGCCGGGGTTAGACGCCAGCGCGCAGTACCGCATCACGCTGCTCGATCACCCGAACATTCAGATTACGGGCGAGGGCGGGCACACCATGCGCAAGCTGCCGGCGTGGATGGACGCGCCGCAAACGGTAAGCGGTGAATGGCTGATGCAGGCGGGTATTGCGCTGCCGATTCTGGATCCGGAAACCACCATTCTGATTGGTGTGGAACGCGTGTAAGGGTGACGGGCCGGGCAACCGGCCCTCCGTTGAGGATAAAAATAATGAACACAACAACCTGTACCCACAAAGACAACCCTAACTTCTGGATCTTCGGGCTGTTCTTCTTTCTCTACTTCTTCATCATGGCCACCTGTTTTCCGTTCCTGCCGATCTGGCTGTCGGACATCATCGGCCTGAACAAAACCCATACGGGGATTGTTTTCTCCTGCATCTCGCTGTCGGCCATTGCCTTCCAGCCGGTGCTGGGGGTCATTTCGGACAAGCTGGGGCTGAAAAAACATTTGCTTTGGATCATTTCGGTGCTGCTGTTCCTGTTCGCGCCGTTCTTCCTGTACGTCTTCGCCCCGCTGCTGAAAACCAATATCTGGCTGGGGGCGCTGAGCGGTGGGTTGTATATCGGCTTTGTCTTCTCAGCGGGTTCGGGGGCGATTGAGGCCTACATTGAACGTGTGAGCCGCAACAGCTTTTTTGAGTACGGCAAGGCGCGCATGTTCGGCTGTCTCGGCTGGGGGCTGTGCGCCTCAACGGGCGGCATCCTGTTCGGCATCGATCCGTCGTATGTTTTCTGGATGGGATCGGCGGCGGCGCTGTTGCTGATGCTGCTGCTGGTGGTCGCGAAACCGAAGCCCAACCAGACGGCGCAGGTCATGAACGCCCTGGGCGCGAACCAGCGGCAGATCACTGCTAAAACCGTGTTCAACCTGTTCCGCCAGCGCAGAATGTGGATGTTCATCCTGTACGTGATTGGCGTGGCCTGCGTATATGACGTCTTCGACCAGCAGTTTGCTACCTTCTTCAAAACCTTCTTCGCCACGCCGCAGGAGGGGACCCGCGCCTTTGGTTTCGCCACCACAGCGGGGGAAATCTGTAACGCGATCATCATGTTCTGCTCGCCGTGGATCATTAACCGCATCGGTGCGAAAAACACGCTGCTGATTGCCGGGGTGATCATGGCGACGCGCATTATCGGATCGTCGTTTGCCACCACCGCCGTGGAGGTGATTGCCCTGAAGATGCTGCACGCGCTGGAAGTCCCGTTCCTGCTGGTGGGGGCATTCAAGTACATCACCGGGGTGTTTGATACGCGCCTGTCGGCCACCATCTACCTGATTGGCTTCCAGTTTGCCAAACAGTCGGCGGCGATCTTCCTCTCCGCCTTTGCCGGAAATATGTATGACCGGGTCGGCTTCCAGGAGACGTATCTGATACTGGGCTGTTTCGTGCTGGCGATCACGGTGGTGTCGGCGTTTACGCTGAGTGGCAGGCGGGAGATTGCTGCTAGCAGGGGCGCGGTGGAGGTGAATTAGGGAAGGGTGCTGCCGCGAATGCGGCAGCATGACTTAGGCTTCAGGCATCTCCATTGAGCGGATCGCAAAAAAGTCCTGCGAAATACCCGCCCCTTTGTCGACCGTCTGCAGATCGTGAACGAACCATGCGTATATTTCTGGCGGTGCGGTATCCAGGGGTAATGGCCGGGGCTTACCGAGATTTGCCGCGTGGAAGTATTCCAGAAACCGCTTCGCACGCCACAGCGCTGGTCCATATACGTTTGGAACGATATCCCTGCGTTTGTCCCTGGGGTCCTGTTCCATACTGTTTCGCATTCTTATGGCGGCATCCTTGACGTCATCAAGCCAGCCCCAGTTTTGCTGCAATACGGCCAGTTCACTGGCGTACTGCCCGGCGGTCTCTTTCGCCTCCTGCGTGATGCCAGCAAACCCTGCCGATGCGCCAGCTGCGGCCAGCGTATCCCCGCGATGTTTTTCATATTTCATGCATTCCGTGCGGTACTGATAGTACTGACGGCCCAGCCAGTCGATATAGCTGTCCAGATGACGGTTCTGGCATGCGGTGCTTAATGAAGTAAAGGGTAGTGCGCTCTGGTACGCCTCTGCCCACTGCAGGACGGACTGGTTTTTGACGTTGTCCTGGACGATGAAATACTCGGCAACAACAGGGTTGCTTTCATTTAACGACTGAAAATCAGGGAAAGGCACGCCCGCCATGGCCGCCTCACGGTACATCCTGTGGAGCGCCACGCGACAAAGCTCCGCACTGGGCTTCTGTTCGTCAGGTTTCAGGCCCCCGCCGATATCCTCCGCGCATCCGGGATAGAGTTCTTCCTTGTGCGCCGGGTTATTGCCGGTGCGGTACAGGCAGCGCCAGACGCGGGTTTCATGGGCGGCAACCAGATGCAGGCTTTTCTTTACCGACTCAGGCAAGGGGGTATCCTGGTCGATGGACTTGTCTCCCAGCAACACGCTAATCCCTTTTATCGGCCCGCCAAACGCAGAGATAAAGTAATCCACGCCGTTGTTGTTGCTGGCCGACGTGCGTCGCGAGCAGTCAAACAGGCCGGTAAAGACGATATCGACGGGTATGCCCTGGTAGGTGTATTTATCCCCCTCTTTCTTACAGATATCTTTCAGCAGACTGTCCAGGAATTTACGTGCCAGGGTAGCGCCGAGGTCAAAACCGAAAAGGGAGACAGAAATGAGTTTAACGGGGACCGGGCTTTTTTTAACGGCTTCTTTGTATCCCTCTTCAAACGTTATTTTGGTCGATACAATACGGGTATCGGCGCCAGTCACCAGCATATCCGCTATTGTGGGGTTATCGCGCAGCCAGGGGGTGGCTTCGATACTGACTTTTTTGGCCGCATTTTTTGCAGTGTCGAAGGCCAGATATTTCCATTCCACAGGGTTAAGGAGTTTCTTACCCTGATGTTTTAAAATCTCGTACCAGCTGTTGCCTTTTAAAAAATCCACACCCGATTCTTTGGCCATTTCACCGGGCTGATCTTTTAAATTATCCGTTATGCTGTCCAGGCCGCCATCCATGATGGTGTGAAGCTTTTCAGCAATGGTTTCATGGAAAGGGGTACCCAGGCCAGAAATGTAAAACTTTGAGTAGTACTCTTTACTTGTTTTTTGCGCATCATCAGGAAATGCACGAAACAAACGAGCAATATTGCTAAGTCGACGTTCTGCTGCGTCCTGTTCTATATTCCTGTGAATACCGTCAAAGAAGAAGCCAACATGCCATATCCGCGAACAGTTCCCTAAACCAGCATCTTCTGCCTGCTGGGCCCGATTTGCCGCGGCGATAAGGCTTTCAATATCCATATATTATTTATCCTTTTTTAATTCTGAGGTTTGGTCTTTAATATCGCGAGAATCAGGATGATTAAAACCGGTACTCCACCATAACCGGACGTTTTCTTCAGGCAGGAAATAGGTATGAAGGTAATTTTCTCCCCACTGACGTTGCGGCATGGGCAATATTTTTTTGTGGACTTCTGATCGCACCCCCGCCTTGTATTGCGCAAGTGTGTAATCTACAGTCCAGATAATTTCTGCCTTGTCCCCGCTTATGCTGCCGCAGCAGGTTGCTCCACCGCCACCATAAGCAAATGCATTTGCCCCCGCCACGCCGTTTACGCTAAACTCTCTTATTGGCCTGTCAATTTCACTGTGAATAATCAGCGTTACCGGCCCTGACGGTGGTCCCCAGACCGCAGCCCATACCGACCAGCCAAGATAAATCACCACCGGCAGTATCAGTGCTCCCCAGAGCCATTTTCCCCAGCGGGCATAACCGCGATTCACGGCGCTGTCTATATTTTGATATTTACCGAACCATCCCATTATTCTGTTTCCCTGTTATTAGCATTCTCCTGATGCGTTTCATAAGGCGACCATGCGTTATCACTCCATCCCAACAGGACTTTATCGCCCGGGAGGAAATGAACGTGTAAATCATTTTCGCCCTGCTTCCGTACTGGCATAGGCATTTCTGTGCGACGAGTTTCGAGACGCATACCTTTAAGATATTGTTCATGAGTAATATCCAGCGTCCAGATTATTTCAGCCTTATCCCCGCTAATATTCCCACAGCAGGTTGCCCCTCCCCCCCCTTGCGCAAAGGCATTCGCCCCCGCCACGCCATTTACGCTAAACCCCAGGATAGGTCTGTCAATTTCACTGTGAATAATCAGCGTTACCGGCCCTGACGGTGGTCCCCAGACCGCAGCCCACACCGACCAGCCAAGATAAACCACCACCGGCAGTATAAGTGTTCCCCAGAGCCATTTTCCCCAGCGGGCATAACCCCGGTTAACCGCGCCGTCTATTTTTTTATACACACTGAAAAATCCCATTCTGTGCATTCATCCATGATGTTGGGGGTTGTTAATCAAGAAGTCGTAAAGCAGTGTCATACGCTAACTCAGTACCACCCTGTAATGGGGCAGCCCGGAAAAATGTATGGTTCATCTAAAGGCAAGTGGCAGGGTTACCCTGCCACAAAATGCGGAGAATCTGACGTGATCGGATAATTTAGTCACGCGAGGTTGTCCGTTGAAATGCTTTCGCCAGTAATCCATCATTAAAACCTGACTTATCTTAAGGTTAATCAGGATGGTTACATGAAGAAGAGATGCTGTAAACGGATGAAATGCATGTCTAATTCTGAAAAATGCCTCCCCGTAGAGCGGTCTCCAGGGGGAGTATTCATCAGTCCAGGTAAAACACCTCTTCCAGCTCCGCACTCACCGGGCTGTTATCCGGGTTCGACGGCATAACGTCACCCATATGCTTCCACCAGCGCTGGCAGACGTCGGTATTCGCTACCGCGTTCCAGCGTTCCTCCGATTCAATCTCCACCGTCGCAAACAGCAGGTTGCGGGCTTTGTCGAGGTAAATGGCGTAGTGGTGCGCACCGTGGGCTTTCAGTACCGCCTCCAGCTCAGGCCAGATCGGGTTGTGGCGACGTGCGTACTCCTCGTGCGCGTCCGGGTTTACCTGCATCACAAACGCTTTGCGGATCATAAAGCCTCCAGGTACAGCTCGCGGACCTCATCGCGGCTGGCGGTGCGCGGGTTACACGGCGCGCACGGGTCGGCGAGAGCTTTATCCAGCCAGCCTTCAATATCGGCTTTGGTCACGCCGAGCTGGCTAAATCCGGACGGAATGCCGACCCGGGCGCTCAGGTCGCGAATCGCCTGAATGGCTGACATGCTGGCCGCTTCATCGCTCATGCCGCGCGTGTCAACGCCCATCGCCTGCGCCACGCGGGCAAATCGGGCAACCGCGTTCGGGCGGTTAAAGTTTTCGATGATCGGCAGCAGAATGGCGTTGCACACGCCGTGCGGCAGGTTGTGCGTCGCGCCCGGCTGGTGCGCCAGGGCATGCACCAGCCCCAGACCGGCGCTGTTAAACGCCATGCCCGCCAGATACTGACCAAAAGCCATCTGCTCGCGCGCTTCCAGGTTGTGACCGTCGTCGACCGCTTTCGGCAGCCAGAGGTTGATCAGGCGAATCGCCTCCAGTGCGTTGGCATCGGTCAGCGGGTGCGCGCCGACGGACACGTAAGCTTCAATGGCGTGAGTCAAGGCATCCATGCCGGTTGCGGCGGTCACGGAGGCCGGAATATCGAGCATCACGCTGGCATCGTCCACGGCGATATCCGGGATGATGTTCGGGTCGATGATCACCTCTTTCACCTGTCGTGCGGCGTCAATGATCACCGCGTTGCTGGTCATCTCCGCCGCCGTGCCTGCGGTGGTGTTGATCGCCACCAGCGGCACGCCCGCGTTTTTCACTTTGCCGACGCCGGAGTAATCGGTTGACGGACCGGGGTTGGCGGTGAGGATTTTGATTGCCTTGGCGGTATCAATCGGGCTGCCGCCGCCAAAGGCAATCAGGTAATCACACTCCGCATCCTGATATGCCGCATAGCCTTTTTGCACCAGCGCTTCCGTCGGATTCGGGAATACCTCATCGAACAGGTGATACGACATCTGATGGGCGTCGAGCGCGGAAAACAAACTGTCGAGCAGGCCCAGCTTCACCAGCTGACCGTCGGTGACAATCAGCGCTTTTCCCCACTGTTTGTTTGCCACCAGATTGACCATATCGCCGATCGCGCCCGCGCCGTGCAGGCTGATTTTGGGGAGTGCCAACATAAAGCTCATGATAATTCTCCTTAATTACTGTGAATTTTATGCCCGGCGGCGCTGCGCTTGCGCGGGCCTACGGTTAAGCAGGCCGGGTAAACGCAGCTCCACCCGGCTATGAGATCCGTCTTCGCTGCATAATCCGGCGGGTAATAATCGGCAGCGAAATCACCACGATAAGCATCGCGCCGATAATCACCGACATCACAATGCCGGGCACGTTGAGCAGGCTCAGGCCGAAGGTCACCAGCCCCATCAGGAAGGCGGCGATAATCACGCCCACCATGCTGCCGGACCCGCCGAGAATGTTGACGCCGCCGAGCACCGCCATCGTCACCACCGCCAGCTCCCAGCCCATCGCGATGGTCGGACGGGTGCTGCCCAGACGCGAGGTGAGCAGCACCGACGCCAGGCCGGACATCAGCCCCACCAGCGCGAAGAGGATCAGGTTGTGGCGCTTCACGTTGATGCCGGAGTACCACGCGCCGGTCGGGTTGTTGCCGATGGCGTAGGTGCGGCGGCCAAAGTTGGTACGGTGCAGCACAAAGGCAAACAGAGCGGCCAGGACGATAAACAGCGCGAACTCAAACGACAACGCGCCCCAGACGTAGCCCTGGCCGAACCAGGCAAAGCTCTCCGGGTAGCTGTTCAGCGCCTGGTCCCCGAGCAGGATGTAGGTGATCCCGCGGTACAGGCTCATGGTGCCGATGGTGATGACGATGGACGACAGGTTAAAGCGCGTCACCAGAATGCCGTTGAACAACCCGCACAGTAGCCCGACGCCTAATCCCACGCACACCAGCAGTGGCGTATCGACGCCCGCCGCCGCGCAAAAGCCCATCACCGTCGAGCTGAGCGCGATGGTGGAGGCCACCGACAGGTCAATTTCCCGGGCGATAATCAGCATCGCCATCGGCAACACAATGATCGCTTTTTCCGTGAAGTTGAACGTCGCGTCGGAGAGGTTCCAGATATTGAGGAAGTAGGGCGAGGCGAGCGCGTTCACCACAAATACCGCCAGCGTCACCGCCAGCAGGAAGCCCTCCCAGCACAGCAGACGCTGGAAGATGCCCGGCGCAGAAGTGGGTTTGAACTCTTCAGATGTCATCATTTTACTCATGGTTTCACCGCCAGTTTCTGACGTGCCAGCGCCGCGTCGCGCAGGATCAGCCTGCCTTTGCGCTTGTTGCCGCGCTCGTTCAGCAGCACAGCGATGACAATGACCGAGCCGGAAATCGCCATCTGCCAGAACGGGGAGACGCCGATCACCGGCAGGGCGTTGTTGATGACGCCAAGGAACAGCGCCCCGAACAGACAGCCGAGCACGCGGCCGGTGCCGCCCATGGTGCTGATCCCGCCAATCACGCAGGCTGCCACCACCTGCAATTCAAAACCGTTAGCGACGTCAACATACGCAACGGCAAAGCGCGATATCCACAGGTAGCCGCAGAACCCGGCCAGCAGACCGGAAAGGCAGAAGCTGATGAACTGCATTTTCCCGGCGTTGATCCCGGTGTAGTACGCTGCCGTGGCGTTACCGCCTGCGGTGTAGAGCGCCCGTCCGGTGCGGCTGTAGCGCAGGAAGTAGCCCACCAGCAGCAGTACGGCGATGGCGCACCAGCTCAGCACCGGCAGGCCCAGCACTGACGCACGCGGCAGGCCGAGGAAGTCTGCACCCATCTGGTTGGAGTTCACCCAGCCGCCGCCGGAGAGCAAAAAGATCATTCCGCGGTAGATGCTCATGGTGCCGAGTGTTACCACAATCGCCGGAATGCCCAGCTTCCACACAAGCAGGCCGTTTATCGCGCCCATCAGCAGCCCAAGCGCGCTGGCGAGGATCAGCAGCGCCCAGACGGGCACGTCCGGGTAATGGAAGTTAATCAGGGCGACAATCATCCCGGTCAGGGCCAGATTGGCCGCCATCGACAGGTCGATGCCTTTAGTGAGCAGCACCATCATCTGCCCGAGCGCGAGGACGATCAGAATGGCGGTGTCGTTAAACATCTCCACCAGGTTGCCCGGCGCGATAAACGATGGCACGCGGCTGCCAATGGCGACGATCATCAGGATAATCACCGCGCCCAGCAGGGCTTCGCGGTGTTTTAAGAGTGAGCTAAGCATTTATGCCGCCTCCTGTTTTGCACCGCTGGCGGCGCTGACGATGGTTTCCGCCGTCGCGTCTCCCGCCTGGTATTCGGCCACCATCAGCCCCTCGTGCATGACGATAATGCGATCCGCCATGCCCATCACTTCCGGTAGTTCGGACGAGACCATAATCACCGCCAGCCCCTGACTGACCAGCTCGGACATAAACTGATGAACGGCTGCCTTTGAGCCGATATCGATGCCTTTTGTTGGCTCATCGAGGATGATCACGTCAGGGTGCGTCGCCAGCCATTTGCCGATCACCACCTTTTGCTGGTTGCCGCCAGAGAGGGTCTCCACCGCCTGCTTCCAGCTGAAGGCTTTCACTTGCAGGCGTTTGGCGTACTCGTTCGCCAGTTTCCATTCACGGTCGTCATGCAGCACGCCGTTCGGATTGAGCGTGCTAAGCTGAGGCAGGCTGATGTTCTGGGCAATCGGCAGGGCGATAATCGCCCCCTGTTTCTGCCTTTCTTCCGGCACGCAGACAATACCGGCTTTGATCGCATCCGCAGGCTGGCGGAAGCGCCGGGGCTGTCCGTTGAGGATAATTTCCCCGGACGATGGCCGCGTGACGCCGGAAAGCGCCTGCATCAATTCGGTACGCCCGGCACCCACCAGCCCGTAAAAGCCGAGGATTTCCCCTTTACGCAGGGAGAACGAGATATGCGCAAACTCGGTCGGATGGCAGAGGTTTTTCACCTCCAGCACCGTCTCGCCTTTTTCGCAGTCGATTTTCGGGAAGGTTTGGGTAATGGCGCGCCCGACCATCATCGACACCATCCGCTCCTCGGTGATCTCATTTATTGCCCCTGCACCGACGAACACGCCGTCGCGCAAAATGGTGTAGTGATCGGCCAGCTCAAAAATCTCGTCGAACTTGTGGGAGATAAACAGGATGGCTTTTCCCTCCTGCTTTAAGCGCTCCACAATCTGGTAAAACTCGAGGATTTCATGCTGCGACAACGCCGCCGTGGGTTCGTCGAGGATCACCACCTGCGCCTCAAACGACAGCGCGCGGGCAATCGCCACCATGTGACGCTGGGCGATGCTTAGGGTTTTCAGCGTTGCGCGCGGGTCGATTTGCACCTCAAGGCGGGCGAGAATAGCCTGCGCCCGGCGGTGCATTTCCGGCCAGTCGAGCTTTTTCAGGAAGCCTTTGTGAAGGTACTGACCAACAAAGATATTTTCGGTGACCGAGAGTTCATCAAACAGGACGGTTTCCTGGTGTATGGCGGTGATACCCATTTTATGCGCCGACTCCGGCGTTGGAAGGTGAACGGGGATCGCCTTGTAGAGAATTTCGCCCTCGTCGGGCTGGTATATGCCGGTCATCACTTTGACCAGCGTCGACTTGCCCGCGCCGTTTTCGCCGATAAGCGCCGTCACTTTGCCGGGCCACAGCGCAAGCTGCACGTTCTCAAGAGCACGTACGCCGGGGAACACCTTGGTGATGCCAGAAAGCTGTAGCAATGGGGTCATGATAGTTCTCCGTTTGGTTCACCCTCACCCCGACCCTCTCCCTTTGGGAGAGGGCTAGGGTGAGGGGGGAAAGGATCAAAAGATTTTCGAGAACTTATCAATATTGCTGGCATCGTAGACGAACGGCTCGGCCATCGCGCCGTTGCCGTCCGCATCCAGCTTCACTTTGCCCAGTTTGCCCATGCTGGCCTCACCTTTCGTGGCCGTGCCTTTCACCAGATCGTCCGCTAAGTAAGTCGCGGCATAGCCCAGGTCAATCGGGTTCCAGATGGCAAAGCTCTTGCTCGCGCCGGATTTCACCGCGCCCGCCATCTCAGACGGCAGGCCTAAACCGGTGACGTACACTTTGCCAATCTTGCCCTGGTCCTTCACCGCCTGCGCGGCAGCCACAATGCCCACGGACGACGGCGAGACGATGACTTTCAGCTCCGGGTAGGTTTTCAGCAGGCCGACCGCTTCGCGGTAGCTTTTGTCAGAGAGATCGTCTCCGTAGGCCACGGTCACCAGATTGACGGACGGGTACTTCGGCAGCACCTTTTTCATCTCCGCAATCCAGGTGTTCTGGTTGGTGGAGGTTGGCGTGGCGCTCAGCACCGCTACTTCGCCCTTCTCCACGTTCAGCGCTTTCAGGGCATCGGCGGCGAGCTTGACGTTGGTTTCGCCAATCAGGGCGTTATTGGACGGGTTGAGATGGATCTGACGCCCGGCTTTCGCCACCCCGGAATCCCACGACACAACCTTAATGCCGCGCTGCATCGCTTTTTTCAGCACCGGCACGACGGCGTCCGGATCGTTCGCGGAAATTGCGATCGCATCCACGCCCTGGGCGATCAGCCCGTTCAGCACCTCGATCTGCGCTTCCGCCGTGGTGGTGGTCGGGCCGGTATAAATCACTTTTACATCGCCTAACTCTTTGGCCGCCTCCTGCGCGCCGACGTTCGCTGCCTCGAAGAATCCATTCCCTAAGGACTTCGCCACCAGGGCGATTTTCACTTCTGCTAAAGCGGAACCGGACAACGCCAGAGCGGCAACGGTGAGGATCAAGCTTGCTTTTATTTTCATTGCTTTTACTCCACTGACTTGAGTTAGTTGTAGGGATTGCAGGTGGTTTTCGCCCCGTCTCGGTGAGCGGGGCGCGATGTTGTTATTGGTACAGATCTAACGCCGACTGCATCGGGGTGACGCCAAAGCGTTTGCCCAGGGCAATCAGCTCTTCCCGGGTGATGGTCTGCTTCATGTCGCCCATGGAATAGACCTTCACCAGCACCTCCGCGGATTTCTCGGCGGTGTCGATCAGGCCGAAGGTTTCATCCAGTGTCGGGCCGCTGCCGAAGACGCCGTGGAACGGCCACAGCACCAGTGAGTGCTTCTGCATGTCCGTCGCGGTCGCCTGGCCGATTTCGTCGGTACCCGGCACCATCCACGGCAGAATGCCGACGCCGTCCGGGAACACCACCAGACACTCGGTGCTGCCTTCCCACAGTTTGCGGGTGAAGAAATCAGAATTATTTTCCAGCACGTAGGTCAGGGCGATCAGGTTGGTGGCGTGGCAGTGCATGATTACGCGGTCCTTGCCATTGGTCGCCTTAATGCGCTCGCAGTGGGAGAGGAAGTGCGCCGGCAGTTCGGATGTGGGTACCGCGTCGTCCGTCAGTCCCCAGAGAATGTGGTAACCCGCGCCGTCGCTGTCCACCTTCACCACGCCGAGGTTGGCTTCCGGGTCCAGCTGTACGTTGCGGAAAAACTTCCCGGAACCGGTGACGATAAACGGCGTGTTGGCGAGCAGCGGCATCGGCTGGCTCAGGGCGATATAGCGCGGCTTCTGGTGGAAATCGGAGGCAAATGGCTCGATATCCGCGTCGTCCAGGCGTAGCGTCAGGTTGCCGCCGTTGCGCTCATCCCAGCCCTTCAGCCAGGCGTCGGAGGTGGCTTTGATCATGCCCTGGACGAACCAGGAGGTGGTGATGGTCTGCATACTGTAGTTCCTTTGAAAATGCCGGGTGGCGTTACGCTTACCCGGCCTGGTCTTATCTGTAGGCCCGGAAAGCAACGCGCCGCCGGGCGATGTTTTTTACTGACGAGCGGCAAGAACCTCTTTCTCATACGCCCGCACGTTATCCAGCCACTGGCTGCCCGCAGGTGCATCGTGACGCTGGCAGTACATCTCCCACACCGCCTGCCACGGCAGGGATTTCTGCTCTTCCAGCAGCGCCAGGCGCGCGGTGTAGTCGCCGTTTTCTTCCAGCTGTTTCAGGGCGGCGACAGGCTCCAGCAGCGCGCGCAGCAGGGCTTTCTTCATGTTACGGGTGCCGATAACCCACGCCGCGATGCGGTTGATGGAGGCGTCGAAGAAGTCGAGGCCGATATGTACGCGGTCAAAGGTTGTGGCGGATGATTTCGCTGGCAATGGCCTGGGTTTCGTCATCCAGCAGCACCACGTGGTCGCTGTCCCAGCGCACCGGGCGGCTGACGTGCAGCAGCAGGCGCGGCACGTAGAGCATGGCGGCGGAGATCTTGTCGGAGTTGACTTCCGTTGGGTGGAAGTGGCCAGCATCCAGGCACAGCGCGGTCTGGCGGCTGGTGGCATAACCCATGTAGAACTCGTTTGAGCCCACGGTGTAGCTCTCTGCGCCAATGCCGAACAGCTTGCTCTCGACGGCGTCGATGTGGTGCGCCGGGTCCAGCTTCTCGCTGATGGCTTCATCCAGCGCGGCCAGCAGGCGCTGACGCGGGGCCAGTCGGTCTACGGTGATGTCCTTCATGCCGTCCGGGATCCAGATATTCATTACCGATGGCGTGCCAAGCTGCTCGCCAAAATAAGCCGAGACGCGGCGGCTGGCTTTGACATGGTCGATCCAGAACTGGCGGATTTCATCGTTGGCATGCGCAAGGGTAAACCCGTCCGCGCTCAGCGGGTGCGAGAAGCAGGACGGGTTAAAATCCAGACCCAGCCGGTTGGCTTTCGCCCACGCCACCCAGTTCGTAAAGTGTTCCGGTTTGATTTCGTTACGCGCGACCGGCTCATCGGATTCGAGATAAATGGCGTGCAGGTTCAGGCGCTTTGGCCCGGGGATCAGGCTCAGCGCCAGCTCCAGATCCGCACGCAGTTCGGTGGCGTTGCGCGCTTTGCCAGGATAGTTACCCGTGGCCTGAATACCCCCCGTCAGGGAACCGCCCGGGTTCTCGAAACCGGCGACATCATCACCCTGCCAGCAGTGCATGGAGACGGGCAGGCGATCGAGCTGGCGCAGCGCCTCTTCGACATCCACGCCGACAGCGGCGAAACGCTGTTTAGCCAGGTCCCAGGCTTGTTCAAGTTGAGTGGTCATGCGCAAAGCTCCTTAGTCAGTCGTTTTTGCTGAAACTGCGCCCGGTAGCGGGCAATTTCATGGCAGGGATGGGGGGTGAAGGTGGTCAGGCTGTTATTCGCCGTCACCACCGAACGGAAATCGTCGACGTTGGACAGTTCGTCCAGGGTCATCAGCTGAATGCCGATATTGCCGAGCGTGGAGGCTTCAATCGGACCTGCCACCACGGTAATGCCGCATGCATCCGCGCAGAGCTGGTTCAGCAGTTGGTTCTGGCAGCCGCCGCCCACGATATGCAGTTGTGTGAACGGTTTGCCGCGAAGGTCAGCCAGCTCGCTCAGGATGTCGGCATACAGCAGGGCGAGACTGTCAAAAATGCAGCGTGCCAGCTCGGCGGGGCGGGAAGGTACCGGCTGCCCCGCTTCAAAACAGGCGGCCTGGATTTCGGCGCTCATGTGCGCCGGGTTGATAAAGCGGTCATCGTTCGGGTTAATCAGGAAGGTACAGGCCTTCAGCGTTTCGGTTTCGGCGATAAGCTCGGGCAGGTCGGTGATGTTCTGCTCTTTCAGCACCCGCTGGAGCAGCCACAGGCCCATGATGTTCTTCAGCACCCGGTAGCGCCCTTCGGCACCGCCTTCGTTGGTGATGTTCGCGGCCAGCGCGGCATCGCTGGTGTAGGGCGTTTTGCTCTCAAAGCCCATCAGCGACCAGGTGCCGGATGAGAGGTAGGCCGCATCTTAGCCGGCGAGCGGCGAGGCAATGACCGCGCTCGCGGTGTCGTGGCTGGCGACGGCGACAACGGGGATTTTATTCCCCTGCGGGCAAAGCCAGTGGCCGATCACATTGCCCGGATGGGTTGGCGCGCCAAACCAGGACGGCGAGGCGCCCGTCCAGGCCAGCAGATGTTCATCCCAGTTATCGGTGTTGATGTTGACCAACTGCGTGGTGGTGGCGTTGGTGTATTCCCAGTTCATGTTGCCGGTCAGACGGTAGCTTAAGTAGTCCGGGATCAGCAGCGCATGCGCCACCTTTTCGACCAGCTCTGGCTGTTGCTCAACCAGCGCGCGCAGCTGATACAGCGTGTTAAACGGCAGAAACTGAATGCCGCTGCGACCATAGATGTTCTCCTTGCCAAGCTGGGCGATGGCGTGCGCCATTAGCCCATCGGTGCGGCTGTCGCGGTAGGAGACGGGCAGGCCGACGCGTTCGCCGTGACGGTCCAGCAGTACGTAATCCACACCCCAGGTATCAATGCCGATACTGTCGATGCGAATACCGTCTTCGCAGACGTTGTGAAGTCCGGTGCGGATCTCTGCTTCCAGGGCGTCGATATCCCAGGTAACAAAACCGTCCTGTTTTTGCAGACAATTGGCGAAACGGTGCATTTCGCGAAGCGTAAGGGTGTGCAGGTCGCAGTCCCAGGTGGCGAGCATTACACGGCCGCTGGATGCGCCTAAATCGACAGCCACACAATGGCGAAAAGTCATGGTCGGGTCCTTTCTTAAGTCATTAGCGAGGAGTGTAAGAAAGGGAAGAAATAGCCACCTTCTCGCCACTGACAGCCCAAATCTCGCGCTGGCAAGAAAGCAAAGATGAACGTGAGGGAGTTCACAGTTTCCAGTAATGGCGGGGTTTGCAGGCAGTGTGACGCTGACCGCATTTCCCGATCTTTCCGCCTGTTTCTTGAAAAACCGACAGCTTTTGCGCGGTTTGCTGTCAAAAATTTAAGGTGAGCGTGAAAGGCCTTAATTACTATTTTGAGAACTTTTCTCATTGGTGGGGGCCGTTATGACCGTACTGCACAGCGTCGATTTTTTTCCTACGGGGGCTTCGCCGGTCGCGATTGAGCCACGGCTGCCTCAGGCTGCGTTCCCGGAGCATCATCATGATTTTCATGAAATTGTGATTGTTGAGCACGGAACGGGCATCCACGTGTTTAACGGTCAGCCGTATACCATCAGCGGCGGTACGGTGTGCTTCGTGCGCGATCACGACAGGCACCTGTATGAACATACCGACAACCTGTGCCTGACCAATGTGCTCTATCGTTCTCCGGATGCGTTCCAGTTTCTTTCCGGGCTGAATCAGCTGTTGCCGCAGGAGAAGGACGGCCATTATCCGTCGCACTGGCGGGTGAATCAGTCCACGTTGCAGCAGGTGCGTCAGCTGGTGAGCCAGATGGAGCAGAGCGAGGATGGACAGGAGACGCACGCCATTGCTACCCGCGAGCTGCTGTTTATGCAGCTGCTGGTGCTGCTGCGGCGCAGCAGCCTGGTGGAAGGGCTGGAAAATAACGACGCGCGCCTGAATCAGCTGATGGCATGGCTGGAATATCATTTCGCCGAAGATGTCTGCTGGGAAACGCTGGCGGATGACTTTTCGCTCTCGCTGCGCACGCTGCATCGTCAGCTCAAGCAGCATACCGGCCTGACGCCGCAGCGTTACCTTAACCGTCTGAGCCTGATCAAAGCGCGTCACCTTTTACGTCATACCGACGAAAGCGTCACCGATATCGCCTATCGCTGCGGTTTCGGCGACAGTAACCACTTTTCGACGCTGTTTCGCCGGGAGTTTAGCTGGTCGCCGCGCGATATTCGTCAGGGGAAAGACGCGTTGCTTCAGTAACGCGAGGGCAGTCACCGTTTTTTTGCTGCAAAAAGGCTAATAATGTCCGGTTATTCGCCGTAGAGGTTGTGGTGTGGCTGCTCAGCTCATTCTTCGCAAAGATGATTTTTTTGCCTCCGCGAGTCAGGCCGTCGCGGTGGCCGACCGCTACCCGCAAAACGTCTTCGCCGAGCACACCCACGAGTTTTGCGAGCTGGTGCTGGTGTGGCGGGGCAATGGCCTGCACGTCCTCAACGACCGTCCCTACCGCATCACGCGCGGAGACCTGTTCTACATCCGCGCTGAAGACAAACACTCCTACGCCTCGGTTAACGATCTGGTGTTGCAGAACGTCATCTATTGCCCCGACAGACTTAAACTGAATGTCGACTGGGCGGGCAATATCCCCGGTTTTCATGATGCCAGAGGCGAACCGCACTGGCGCTTAAGCAGCAACGGCATGGCTCAGGTGCGCCAGACGATTTCCCAGCTGGAGCAGGAGAGCCAGAAGAGCGATCCGGTGGCAAACCAGATGTCGGAGCTGCTTTTCGCCCAGCTGGTGATGACCCTGAAGCGCCATCGTTACGCTACGGATAATCCCTCTGCCACCATGCAGGAAGCGTTGCTGGATAAGCTCATCACCCGGCTTGCGGGCAGTCTGAACAAGAGTTTCGTGCTGGAAAAATTCTGCGAGCAGGAGCAGTGCAGCGAGCGCGCGCTGCGCCAGCAGTTCCGCACCCAGACGGGGATGACGGTAAACCACTATCTGCGCCAGCTGCGCATCTGCCACGCCCAGTACCTGTTACAGCATACGGAGCTGATGGTGAGTGAAGTGGCGATGCGCTGCGGCTTTGAGGACAGTAACTACTTCTCGGTGGTGTTTAACCGTGAGGTGGGGATGACGCCGGTTCAGTGGCGTCATCGCAGTCGAAAGGCAGCGTAATCAGTTCGCCATGCCGAGGCCGACGATATTGGCCGCAATGATAATCACCACGCAGCCCAGGCTCAGCACGCCAACCGGACGACGCCCGGCGTTGTTCCACTCTTTCAGCACCAGCCCAACCAGCCCGCCGCACAGCACGTAGAAGCTCATGTGCAGCATCCAGCTCATGTAGTCATACTGCGCCGGAATACTGGCGTGACCCCAGGCGTAGAAGAAGAATTGCAGATACCACATCAGGCCGCCAAGGGCGGAGAGCAGGACGTTGGTGACGATCAGCGGTTTTGCCAGCGAGAAGTCGGCTTTTACCGACAGGTTGTTCACTTTTGCCAGACGAATAAAGCAGAAGCCGAGGTTTACCAGCGCGCCGCCGCCCATGATCACCACGTAGCTTGGCAGGGCAACGTACAGCGGATCGACGCCCAGCGCCGCAGCGGCGTCGTGCATCGGTTTGGCGGCATTCATGGCGAACGACATGCCCGCCGAGAAGATGCCGCACATCACCGCCAGCAGCAGCCCTTTCTTCAGGTTGAACTCTTCGGCTTTGATGCCCATCTTGCGTTCTTTCAGCTGGCCCGCGCGGGTGACGATGCCCACGCCGATCACCGCCACCAGCACGCCCAGCAGGGTCATTCGCCCTCCCTGGGTGTTGATCAGCACATCGAAGTTGCCGTTGAGGATTGGCGTCATCAGGGTGCCAACAATCAACGTTATGCCAATCGCGATGCCAATCCCCATCGACATGCCGAGGTAGCGCATGGTGAGGCCGTAGTTGATATTACCGATGCCCCACATCGCGCCGAACAGGAATACCGGCAGCAGGGTGGAGGCGTTGAAGGAGGAGAAGTAGCCCCAGAAATCGGGCAGCAGCATGGCGCTGATTGTCCACGGCAAAATCAGCCAGGACACGGTACCGCCAACGGACCACATGGTTTCCCATGACCAGCCTTTCACCTTTTTAAACGGGGCATAGAAACAGGCTGCACTGGCCGCGCCTATCAAATGCCAGAAGATACCCATCGTAATCGCATGATTCATTTTTACATCCTCATCGTTTTTATAGCCGGAGGCTTCCCGCCGACTTGATGAGTGTAAAAATGAGGCGGTTTGGGAACCTTCAGAAGGTTGCCGCACTTTTGTTCAGGATGGCAATCAGCACGTTAAACACGTGAGCAGACTCACAATTTTGTCATTTATCAAAAACCGAATAACCTTATAAAAACTACGGCATTGATAATCATTTTCAATATCATTTAATTAACTATAATGAACCAACTGCTTACGCGGCATTAACAGCTGTGCCGCCCGACAATAATGGAGAGGATTATGAGTTATACACTGCCATCCCTGCCGTATGCCTACGACGCACTGGAACCGCATTTCGACAAGCAGACGATGGAAATCCATCACACTAAACACCACCAGACCTACGTGAACAACGCGAATGCTGCGCTGGAAAGCCTGCCAGAGTTCGCTAATCTGCCTGTTGAAGAGCTGATCACCAAACTGGACCAGCTGCCGGCAGACAAGAAAACCGTGCTGCGCAACAACGCGGGCGGTCACGCTAACCACAGCCTGTTCTGGAAAGGCCTGAAAACCGGCACCACCCTTCAGGGCGACCTGAAAGCGGCTATCGAGCGTGACTTCGGTTCCGTTGACAACTTCAAAGCGGAATTCGAAAAAGCCGCTGCAACCCGTTTCGGCTCTGGCTGGGCGTGGCTGGTCCTGAAAGGTGACAAACTGGCGGTCGTTTCTACCGCTAACCAGGACTCCCCGCTGATGGGTGAAGCTATCTCTGGCGCATCCGGCTTCCCAATTCTGGGTCTGGACGTGTGGGAACACGCTTACTACCTGAAGTTCCAGAACCGTCGCCCTGACTACATCAAAGCCTTCTGGGACGTGGTGAACTGGGACGAAGCAGCAGCGCGTTTCGCCGCTAAAAAATAAGGTTGCATTGACGCCTGTGAGAAGCGAGTCTGATGACTCGCTTTTTTTGTATCTGAAGGAGTGGAGATGCATTACCCGGTGAATGTGTTTACAGGCAAGGTAAGGGAGTACGAAGGCAGCCGCCCGAGTGCCATCGCCAAAGTGCAGGTCGACGGTGAGCTGACGTTGACCGATCTCGGGCTTGCGGGTGACCAGCAGGCTGAAAAGAAAATCCACGGCGGGCCCGATCGCGCGCTGTGCCACTATCCGCGCGAGCACTATCAGCACTGGAAAACCGAATTTCCTGAACAGGCTGACCTCTTCGTCGCCCCCGCGTTTGGCGAAAATCTCTCAACGGAGGGGCTGACGGAGAAGAACGTCTTTATCGGCGATATTTACCGCTGGGGCGATGCTTTGATTCAGGTCACCCAGCCGCGCTCACCGTGCTTTAAGCTTAATTACCATTTCGGCATTCAGGATATGTCGGCCCAGTTGCAAAACGCGGGTAAAACCGGCTGGCTGTATCGCGTTGTGCAGGCGGGACAGGTTTCGGCGGATGCGCCGCTTGAGCTGGCTTCGCGTTTGAGTGTGGTGTCGGTGTACGAGGCCTGCGCAATTGCCTGGCATATGCCGTTTGATGACGATCAGTATCACCGTCTGCTGTCAGCGGCGGGATTATCCACCAGCTGGACCAGAACGATGCAGAAGCGGCGGATAAGCGGCAAGATCGAGAGCAGTTCGCGGAGATTATGGGGGAAATAGTTCCCGCAGAAAGTAGGCCGGGTAAGGCGAAGCCGCCACCCGGCACATACGGTTACGAACGCTTATACAGCGGCAGCCACAGCGTTAACCTGAGCCCGCCCAGCGGGCTGTCATCGGCTTTCACCCAGCCACGGTGCTGTTGCATGGCGGTTTCAACAATCGCCAGACCCAGTCCCGTACCGCCAGATTCACGGTCGCGTGCCTCGTCGGTACGGTAGAACGGACGGAAAATCTGCTCGCGATCTTCCGGGCTGACGCCAAGACCGTCGTCGTCGACAATGACGGTTATCCCGTCTTTATCCACCGAGAACGCCACCTCAATCTTCGTGTGCGAGTAGCGCAGGGCGTTACGCACGATATTCTCCAGCGCGCTTTCCAGCGTGTTGGGGTTACCGTAGAGCGGCCATGGCCCCGGCGGGAAGTTAACGGTGAAGGATTTGCCCATCTGCTCCGCTTCAAACGCCGCGTTGTCCAGCACCTCATGCCAGAGGTGATTGGCTTTCACCGTTTCGCTCACCAGCGCGTTTTTCTGCTGATTGCGCGACATGACCAGCAGATCGTTGATCATGCTGTCCAGACGATGCGCTTCGGTTTCGATGCGCTCCAGCTCTTTGCTTTCTCCGCTGCGGCGACGCAGCAGGGCGGTACCCAGCTGTAAGCGCGTGAGCGGCGTCCGCAGCTCGTGGGAGATATCCGACAGCAGGCGTTGCTGCGCGGTCATCATGCGGTCAAGAGCAGAGACCATCTGGTTAAAACTGGTTCCGGCGGCCAGGAACTCCTGCGGCCCGGACTCCAGCTCCGGATGCTGCCTCAGGTTGCCCTGCGCCACTTCGTCCGCCGCATTTTTCAGCTTACGCGCCGGTTTCGCCAGGCTCCACGCCAGCCATAATAGCAGCGGGGAACTGACCAGCATCGTGACAATCAACAGCAAAAGCGGACGGTCAAACAGCAGGTTGATGAAGTCGGACTGGGAACTGCTCGCAGGGCGAATCAGGTAGAGCTGATAATTGTCTTCCCCATCCCGCACCGAGAAAGGACCGACCATCTCTACCCGACCATATTTCTTTTTCTGGGGGTGATCGGCATTATCCGCCTGGCCAATAAAGTTGCGGATAATCTGCATTTCATTGCGATCGGCCCCAATCACGCGGCCTTCACTGGTGACCAGTAAAAGACGTTGTCCGGGGGGCGCCCACTTGTCGATAGCGCGAAACAACCTGCGCCACCACATTAAATCGTTCGGCGGATCGTTTGCCAGCTCCGCTTCCACGTGCTGCTCGATCATCACGCCCTGACGTTGCTCGCTGTCGAGTAGCTCCGTCATCTGGCGTGAGTCGAGTTTTGGCAACATCAAAACGAGCATTAAAACCAGTGCCAGCGTCAGCCAGAAGATGGCGAAGATGCGGGCGGTTAAGCTGCCTATCATGAAGCGGAAACCATCAGATAACCACGACCACGCAGGGTTTTGAACCAGGGATGACCGTCTTTACGCTCCGGCAGCTTACGGCGCAGGTTCGAGATATGCATGTCGATGGCGCGGTCAAACGGGGTGAGGCGTTTGCCCAGCACTTCCTGGCTTAAGTGTTCACGCGACACCACCTGGCCGAGATGCTGCGCCAGCAGATACAGCAGGGTGAACTCGGTGCCGGTTAGCTCCAGCGTTTCACCGTCGAAGCTCGCTTCCTGGCGGCCCGGGTTCAGGCTCAGGGAGTCCACTTCCAGCGTAGGTGAGCTGTTGTCGGTATTCTGCTGCTGCTCGCTCCAGTGAGAGCGGCGCAGGATCGCGCGAATACGGGCCACCAGTTCACGGTCGTTGAACGGCTTAGGTAAATAGTCATCCGCACCCAGCTCAAGGCCGAGTACGCGGTCAAGCTCGCTGCCGCGTGCGGTTAGCATAATGACGGGGGTCTGGTGTGTCTGGCGAAGCTCTTTCAACGTATCAATACCGTTTTTCTTCGGCATCATGACGTCGAGCAAAAGTAAATCGATGCTGTCGTCAAGGAGACTCAGCGCCTGCTCGCCATCATGGGCAACCAGGACGTTGAAACCTTCCATGTCGAGCAACTCCTTTAAAAGAGATGTGAGCTCTCGGTCATCATCAACTAACAGGATTTTATTCATTGTTTAAATACCTCCGAGGCAGAAATTACGACATCAAGGCTATCTAATCCATGACTTTACGTTGTTTTACACCCCCTGACGCATGTTTGCAGCCTGAATCGTAGACTGTCTCTCGTTGAATCGCGACACGAAAGATTTTGGGAGCAAGTGATGCGCAAAGTTACCGCTGCCGTCATGGCCTCAACGCTGGCCTTCAGTGCGTTTAGCCAGGCTGCTGTAGCTATCATCAGCGATAACGGTTCCTCAGCAGAGGGCGCAACGCAGCACAGCAGCCAAAGCCATATGTTTGACGGCATAAGTTTAACCGAACATCAGCGTCAACAGATGCGAGATCTGATGCAGAGGGCAAGACACGACCAGCCCCCTGTTAATGTTAGCGAAATGGAGACAATGCATCGCCTTGTCACAGCAGAAAATTTTGACGAAAGCGCTGTACGCGCTCAGGCCGAAAAAATGGCGCAGGAACAGGTTGCCCGCCAGGTAGAGATGGCGAAGGTTCGCAACCAGATGTTCCACCTGCTAACGCCCGAGCAGCAAGCGGTTTTGAATACCAAACATCAGCAACGTATGAACCAGTTGCGTGAGGTTGCACGGATGCAGCGAAGCTCAGATATGACGCTTTTCAGTAGCAATAGCAGTACCCGTAGTAACCAGTAAACCCTGTTTTCCTTGCCATAGACACCATCCCTGTCTTCCCCCACATGATGTGGGGGTTTTTTTTGCCCATCGTTCCGGTTTGTTAACGCTTTATTCATCCTTTCACTCCACCACCATCCGTTATACTAGCGCCATGGCATGACAGGAGTGTTTATGAATCAATCCTATGGACGGCTGGTAAGCCGGGCCGCAATAGCCGCGACGGTGATGGCGTCGTGTTTACTGATCATTAAAATTTTCGCGTGGTGGTACACCGGATCGGTCAGTATTCTGGCGGCGCTGGTGGACTCACTGGTGGATATTGCCGCCTCGCTGACCAACCTGCTGGTGGTGCGCTACTCGCTGCAACCGGCGGATGAAGAGCATACGTTTGGCCACGGCAAAGCGGAATCGCTGGCCGCGCTGGCACAAAGCATGTTTATTTCGGGCTCTGCGCTTTTCCTGTTTTTGACAGGCATTCAGCATCTTGTTTCGCCGTCACCAATGAACGATCCGGGCGTTGGCGTGGTCGTAACGGTAGTTGCTCTTATAAGCACACTTGTTCTTGTAACGTTCCAGCGCTGGGTTGTACGCAAAACACAAAGCCAGGCTGTACGGGCCGATATGCTTCATTATCAGTCTGATGTTATGATGAATGGGGCTATTCTTATTGCGCTTGGTCTGGCCTGGTATGGCTGGCATCGGGCCGATGCGTTGTTTGCGTTAGGGATAGGGATCTATATTTTATACAGCGCCTTGCGGATGGGGTATGACGCGGTACAGTCGCTTCTTGACCGTGCGCTTCCGGATGCAGAACGTGATGAAATTTATGCCATCGTGACCAACTGGCCTGGCGTCAGTGGTGCTCACGATCTTCGTACGCGGCAGTCAGGGCCGACCCGCTTTATTCAGATTCATTTGGAAATGGAAGACAACCTGCCACTGGTTCAGGCGCATATGGTCGCTGAACAGGTGGAGCAGGCGATTTTGCAGCGTTTCCCTGGGTCAGACGTCATTATTCACCAGGACCCATGCTCTGTCGTACCCAGGGCGTTTTGAGCTTTCGTAATTCGTTGTAAAAAAGTGAGCCAGAGCAGCATTTTGTGGATAAATTACCACCATATGGCCTGACCTGAATCAATTCAGCTGGAAGGGATTGATATACTATTTGCAGTATTCGACGGTTGAACAGTTTCTTCCGGCAGCAGATTTCAATTTTGCATTCCTAAGTTCAGAGGTAGTCATGATTAAGAAAATCGGTGTGTTGACAAGCGGCGGTGATGCGCCGGGCATGAACGCGGCAATCCGGGGGGTTGTCCGTGCAGCGCTGACGGAAGGTCTGGAAGTTTTTGGTATCTATGACGGTTACCTGGGTCTGTATGAAGACCGCATGGTTCAGCTCGACCGCTACAGCGTGTCTGACATGATCAACCGTGGCGGTACTTTCCTCGGTTCTGCACGCTTCCCGGAATTCCGTGACGAACACATCCGTGAAGTGGCTATCGAAAACATGAAAAAACGGGGTCTGGATGCGCTGGTGGTTATCGGCGGCGACGGCTCCTACATGGGTGCAAAACGTCTGACTGAAATGGGCTTCCCGTGCATCGGCCTGCCTGGCACCATCGACAACGACATTAAAGGCACCGACTACACCATCGGTTACTTCACCGCGCTGGGTACCGTTGTGGAAGCGATTGACCGCCTGCGTGACACCTCTTCCTCTCACCAGCGTATTTCCATTGTTGAAGTGATGGGCCGTTACTGCGGTGACCTGACTCTGGCGGCGGCAATTGCCGGTGGCTGTGAGTTCGTGGTGGTGCCGGAAGTGGAATTCAGCCGTGAAGATCTGGTCGCTGAAATCAAAGCTGGTATCGCGAAAGGTAAGAAACATGCCATCGTTGCCATCACCGAGCACATCTGTGACGTTGACGAGCTGGCGAAGTACATCGAAACCGAAACCAAACGCGAAACCCGCGCGACCGTTCTGGGTCACATCCAGCGTGGCGGTTCCCCAGGCCCGTACGACCGTATCCTGGCGTCCCGCATGGGCGCGTACGCGATCGAGCTGCTGCTACAGGGCCACGGCGGCCGCTGCGTCGGTATCCAGAACGAGAAACTGGTTCACCATGACATCATCGACGCCATTGAAAACATGAAGCGTCCGTTCAAGGGTGACTGGCTGGACTGTGCGAAAAAACTGTACTGATTGGCTCTGTTGCCCGGTGGTGACAAGGTAAATGCAAAACGGTAACCCTTGGGTTACCGTTTTTTATGGTTGCTCCCTCTCCCGTGGGAGAGGGTTGGGGTGAGGGCATCAGGCCGCTCATTCATTTTTTTATTCCTTCACGTTATAGCCAATCTTTTTTTATTCTTTAATCATCGATTAGCTTTCTGGCACGCTGCATTCATCAAAACACTACACAAGAGAGCTGGGCGATGAATAAATGGGGCGTGGGGTTAACATTATTGCTGGCATCAACCAGCGTTCTGGCAAAGGACATTCAGTTACTGAATGTGTCGTACGATCCGACGCGTGAACTGTACGACCAGTACAACAAAGCTTTCGCGGCGCACTGGAAACAGGAAACCGGCGATAACGTGGTGGTTCGCCAGTCTCACGGCGGTTCCGGTAAGCAGGCGACATCGGTGATCAACGGTATCGAAGCCGACGTGGTGACCCTGGCGCTGGCTTATGACGTGGATGCGATCGCGGAGCGTGGCCGTATCGACAAAAACTGGATCAAGCGCCTGCCGGACAACTCTGCGCCATACACCTCGACCATCGTCTTCCTGGTGCGCAAAGGCAACCCGAAACAGATTAAAGACTGGAACGACCTGATTAAGCCGGGCGTGTCTGTCATTACCCCGAACCCGAAAAGTTCCGGCGGCGCACGCTGGAACTACCTGGCGGCCTGGGGCTACGCGCTGCACCACAACAACGGCGATCAGGCCAAAGCACAGGACTTCGTCAAAGCACTGTTTAAAAACGTCGAAGTGCTGGACTCCGGCGCGCGCGGCGCAACCAACACCTTCGTCGAGCGCGGCATCGGCGACGTGCTGATCGCCTGGGAAAACGAAGCCCTGCTGGCGACCAACGAGCTGGGTAAAGACAAGTTCGAGATCGTCACCCCGAGCGAATCGATCCTCGCTGAGCCGACCGTCTCCGTCGTCGATAAGGTTGTTGATAAGAAGGGCACCAAAGCGGTGGCGGAAGCCTACCTGAAGTACCTCTACTCACCGGAAGGGCAGGAAATTGCGGCGAAAAACTTCTACCGCCCACGCGATGAGGCCGTCGCGAAGAAATACGAAAACGCCTTCCCGAAACTGAAGCTGTTTACTATCGATGATGTTTTTGGCGGCTGGACCAAAGCGCAGAAAGAGCACTTTTCTAACGGCGGCACCTTCGACCAGATCAGCAAGCGCTAAGCGTTTTACAAAGAACGACACGGTAACCCGGTGTGAGAAATCCGCCGGGTTTTTTATTTGGTCATCATTTTGCGTTACTCTTTTGCCTCTATTGAAAACAGGGAACGCGTTGTGAAAAAAATTATCTTACTGATTCTGATCGTTATCGCCCTTGCCGCAGGCGGCGTGTACTGGATGAAAGCGGGTAATCCGAATGCGTTGCGTCATATTGTTCTCGACCAGTGTGTGCCCAACCAGCTGCATAACCGTAACCCGGCACCGTGCGCGCAGGTGAAGCCAGATGCGGGCTACGTGGTGTTCAAAGACCGCAACGGACCGCTGCAATACCTGCTGATGCCCACGTACCGTATCAACGGCACTGAAAGCCCGCTGCTGACAGAGCCGCAGACACCGAATTTCTTCTGGCTGGCATGGCAGTCTCGTCATTTTATGAGCATGAAACGAGGGGCCGACGTGCCTGACAGCGCCGTTTCGCTAACCATCAACTCCCCGACCGGGCGCACGCAAAACCATTTTCATATCCACATCTCCTGTCTGCGCCCAGACGTGCGCGAGAAGCTGAACGCGTCGCAGGGGCAAATCAGCACCCAGTGGTTACCGCTTCCGGGCGGGCTGGAAGGGCATGAATACCTTGCCCGTCGGGTGACGGAGAACGAACTGGTGCAGCGCAGCCCGTTTATGATGCTGGCGGAAGAGCTGCCAGAAGCGCGCGACCATATGGGACGCTTCGCGCTGGCGATGGCGCAGCAGTCAGACGGCTCGTTTGTATTGCTGGCGACAGAGCGTAATTTGCTTACCTTTAACCGCGCGTCAGCTGAGGAATTGCAGGATCATCAATGCGATATCCTGAAGTGACCCCACCATAAATAGCGTTTACTCGCCCTGCCTGTCGCCGTAGACTTGCTGAAAAATTCTACAGGAGACAGGTATGTCGCTCTGGTTAACGCATCCTCTGCTGCTTCCCTCGCTGATCGTCGGCGTCACCATCGTGCTGTGGGCGACGTCGCTGTTGCCCGAATTTATCACCGCGCTGCTGTTTTTCACGGCGGCGATGGCCGCCAGAATCGCCCCGCCGGAAGTAATCTTCGGCGGCTTCGCCTCGTCTGCCTTCTGGCTGGTGTTCAGCGGCTTTGTGCTGGGTGTGGCGATTCGGAAAACCGGCCTGGCGGACAGGGCCGCCCGGGCGCTGTCGGCAAAGCTTACCGACTCCTGGGTGCTGATGGTGGCAAGCGTTGTGCTACTGAGCTATGCCCTGGCATTCGTGATGCCGTCGAACATGGGACGTATTGCTCTGCTGATGCCGATTGTCGCCGCGATGGCGAAGCGGGCCGGCATTCCTGATGGCTCGCGGGCCTGGTTTGGCCTGGCGCTGGCGGTCGGGTTTGGCACCTTCCAGCTCTCGGCCACTATTTTGCCCGCCAACGTGCCCAACCTGGTGATGAGCGGCGCGGCGGAAGGCTCATACGGTATCCACCTCAACTATGTCCCGTATCTGCTGCTGCACACGCCGGTGCTGGGTATTCTCAAAGGCCTGATTCTGATTGGCCTGATCTGCTGGCTGTTCCCCGGCAACCCGAAACCGGCGAAGGATCTCGCGCCATCGGAACCGATGGGGCGTGACGAAAAACGGCTCGCCTGGCTGCTGGCGGTGGTGTTGACGATGTGGGTGACGGAGAGCTGGCACGGCGTGGGCCCAGCGTGGACAGGGCTGGCGGCCTCGGTCGTCGTTATGCTGCCGCGTATAGGTTTTATCACCGGGGAGGAGTTCTCGGCGGGGGTGAATATGCGCACCTGTATTTACGTCGCGGGTATACTCGGGCTGGCCATTACGGTGACGCAGACCGGTATCGGTGCGGCCGTAGGCGAGGCGTTGCTCCATATCATGCCGCTGGATGCAGATCGCCCGTTTACCAGCTTCCTGGCGCTGACGGGGATCACCACGGCGCTCAACTTCATTATGACCGCCAATGGCGTTCCGGCGCTGTACACCACGCTGGCGCAGAGCTTCTCGGACGCGACCGGCTTCCCGCTGCTGTCGGTGATCATGATTCAGGTGCTGGGGTATTCCACACCGTTGCTGCCGTATCAGGCGTCGCCGATTGTGGTGGCGATGGGCTTAGGGAAAGTGCCTGCGAAGGCGGGGATGCTGCTCTGCCTGGCGCTGGCGATTGCGACGTATCTGGTGCTGCTGCCGCTGGATTATTTGTGGTTTAGCGTATTAGGACGTTTGTAGTGGTTTTGTAGGGCGGGTTAGCGAAGCGCCACCCGCCCCAAAGGCAATTACGCCTGCTTAGCCGCTTCTGCCGCTTTAACGATCACCGCGAAAGCGTCTGCTTTCAGGGATGCGCCGCCAACCAGCGCGCCATCGATGTCTGGCTGGGTGAACAGCTCAGCTGCGTTTGATGCGTTAACGGAACCGCCGTACTGGATGATGACCTGCTCCGCCACTTTCGCGTCTGCTTTTGCAATGTGGTCACGAATGAACTTGTGCACCGCCTGTGCCTGCGCTGGAGTTGCAGATTTGCCGGTACCGATCGCCCAGACTGGCTCGTAAGCGATAACCGCGCCTTCGAACGCTGCCGCGCCCTGGGTTTTCAGCACAGCGTCGATCTGACGTGCGCACACTTCTTCGGTTTTACCCGCTTCGTTTTCTGCTTCGGTTTCACCGATGCACAGAACCGGGATCAGACCCTGCTCTTTCAGCACAGCGAATTTCTTCGCGATGAACTCGTCAGATTCTTTGTGGTAGGTGCGACGCTCAGAGTGGCCGATGATGATGTATTTCGCGCCGATGTCTTTCAGCATTTCAGCGGAGGTTTCACCGGTAAACGCGCCAGACAGGTTAACGTCAACGTTCTGCGCGCCCAGAATGATGTGGCTGCCGTCAGCGGCACGTTTAGCCAGATCCAGGTACATATCCGGCGGAGCGATAGCAACCGCGCAGCCGGTCACGCCAGCCAGCTCTTTACGCAGGTTAGCAACCAGTTCGTTTACCATGTGGCGGCTGCCGTTCAGTTTCCAGTTACCCATCACTAAAGGATGTCGCATTTCAATTCTCCACGCTCAATAAGCGAATTAAGGAATATGGCCACCCTTAAGGGCAGCATGGTCTGTGAATCAGTATAGAGATTTTCCCTCGAAAGGCTTTGCTTTTTGTCATTAATTCGCCCCCTCGAGTGCGTCTGATAGGGCCAGCTTAATCGGTTCAACCGCGAAGGTCAGCCCCTTTTCGCCGTTATCTGCGACGACATAGCGAACGGCACCTTCCGTATCGGCGTAATAGCGTTTGTTTTTCCCCGCGGTAAGTAGTTTTTGCAGCTTTTGCTGGCTTTGTGCTTTCGTGAAGGTGGGGGTAAAGGCGCGCAGAATAGCGCTCATGTACTCCAGCGCTTTCGCTTTCGCCGCTTTCTGCTCTGGGCCCTGAATCGGCAGCCAGGTGATCTGCATGCTTTTGATTTTTAACGTTCCGCGCTCAAGGGCGGTAGAGGCATACAGATTCTCGTTAATTTTGCTGGCCGCGCGGGTCAGGGTCGGCGTATCGCGGGCGCTGTCAATCGCTCGGAACTCTCCCAACGGAAGTGAGGGGTTTTCTTTGTTGAAGGCTTCGCGGAACTGGCTGATAGATTGATCGAAAGAGGGAGCGCCCGCCAGAAGATAGGGGGCGGTGACCGGGGAAGCCGTTTCCGTGGCGTACAGGGAAAAACTGGCGCTCAGCATCGCTAAACACAAATAAAGAGAGTGTGCCGAACTTTTCATCAACATTGCCCCTGGCCGTCATTGCCCATGATTAAAACGATATCTGGTCGGCTTGTCAAAAGGTCACAACTCCAGGGTAAAATGCGGGCTAAACAATAATAAGGAACCTTACATGACCATACAGCAGTGGCTGTTTTCATTCAAAGGGCGTATTGGGCGCCGTGACTTCTGGATCTGGATTGCAACGTGGGTTGTCGCCATGCTGCTTCTGTTTTTTGTTGCCTACAACGCATGGCTGAGCACGCAAACCGCGGCATTTGCGCTGGTCTGTTTACTGTGGCCAACCGCCGCCGTGGTGGTGAAACGTCTGCACGATCGTGGCCGCTCCGGCGCATGGGCTTTCCTGATTATTCTGGCGTGGATGCTGGTGGCGGGGAACTGGTCATTGCTGCCCTCAATCCTCCCATGGGTGGTGGGCAGACTGCTGCCGACGGTTATCTTTGTAATGATGGTTGTCGAACTGGGCGCGTTTATCGGCACCCAGAGCGAGAACAAATATGGAAAAGATACCCTTGAGGTGAAGTACCGCTGATCACCAGTAGTGTTCAGCGGTCATGTGGCCCGGCCGGCGGCGAAGGTGCTTCGTCATCTGTCGGGTATCTTTCAGCAGCTGCTGCGTATCGCGTACCATCTGCGGGTTACCGCACAGCATCACATGGCTGGTTTCGGTATTCATCGGTAAACCCACCGCCTCTTCCAGCGCGCCGCTTTCAATCAACGCCGGAACGCGACCGGTTAACGAGCCAGCTGCGGTTTCGCGGCTGACCACCGTCTGAATTTTTAACTTTCCGCCATATCGCTGTTCCAGCGCCTGCATCTGCGGCAAATAGCTCAGGTCTGCGGCGTAGCGCGCGGCGTGAACCAGCACGATATTTTTAAAGCGCTCCAGATCTTTGCCGTATTGCAGAATGGAAAGATACGGGCCGATGGCCGTGCCGGTCGCCAGCATCCAGAGCGTGTCACAGTCGGGGATTTCATCCAGCACGAAGAACCCCGCCGCGTCGGAGACAATCTGCACTTCATCGCCTGGCTTCAGCGCGGCGAGGCGCGGGCTGAGCTTACCGTCCGGGACGGTGACCAGATAGAACTCAAGGTCCGGGTTATCAGGCGCATTAACGTAAGAGTAGGCGCGCTGTACGCGTTCACCGTCGATATCCAGCCCGAGTTTGGCAAACTGCCCGGCAGTAAACGGATGAACGGGAGCGTGCAGCGTGAGGCTAAATAGCGCATCGGTCCAGAACTGTACCTTTGTGACTTTACCTGTTACCCAGTCCGCCATGATCTTCTCCTGTGCTGTTTCTCTCTTCTATCTTCCGTACTTGTGGGAAACATTTCCAGCCCATTCGGGCCGGAAAGCTCTATCGATCAAACGGTTTTACAGAATGTGCGTCTGTACGTCCGGATCTTTACGATCGAGATAATGAATGGACTTAATGCGGCGAATAGTGCGGGATTTACCGCGGATCAGCAGGGTTTCAGTGGTGGCCATGTTGCCCTTGCGGGTGATGCCGTCCAGCAGATCGCCTTTGGTGATGCCGGTTGCGGAGAAGACCACGTTATCGCTGCGGGCCATCTCGTTTAGCGCGAGCACTTTATTGGCCTCGATGCCCATCGCCGCGCAGCGCGCCAGTTCGTCTGCACCAATGCGAAGGTTCTCGTCGCTGTCGCCTTTGACCTCATGGCGTGGCAGCAGACGCGCCTGCATATCGCCGTCCAGCGCGCGGATCACTGCCGCAGAGACCACACCCTCCGGCGCGCCGCCGATGCCGTAAAGCACGTCGACTTCGCTGTCAGGCATGCAGGTCAGAATAGAGGCGGCAACGTCGCCATCCGGAATAGCAAATACGCGCACGCCAAGCGTTTGCAGGTACGCGATGGTGGCGTCGTGGCGCGGTTTTGCCAGAATGGTCACGGTGAGTTCGCTGAGCGCTTTACCCAGCGCCGCAGCGATATTGCGCAGGTTGGCGTCCAGCGGCAGACTAAGGTCGATAGCGCCTTTAGCGCCAGGACCGACGATCAGCTTTTCCATGTACATATCGGGCGCGTTGAGGAAGCAGCCCTTATCGCCCACCGCCAGTACCGCCAGCGCGTTGGCCTGGCCCATCGCCGTCATGCGCGTGCCTTCGATCGGGTCGACCGCGATATCCACCGCATCGCCTTTGCCGGTCCCGACCTTTTCACCGATGTAGAGCATCGGCGCTTCGTCGATCTCGCCTTCACCGATGACGATAGTGCCGTCGATGTTAACCTGATTAAGCACAATGCGCATGGCGTGGACGGCTGCGCCGTCTGCGGTATTTTTGTCGCCACGGCCCAGCCACTTGTAGCCTGCGAGGGCGGCAGCTTCGGTGACGCGGGAAAACTCGATAGCAAGTTCACGTTTCATGAGGTACTCGTACAATCAAAAGGAATTGCACGAAGTTTATCACAGAGTGGGGAGGGGCGAGGGGACCGGTGCGGTTGGAGCCCCTCACCCTAACCCTCTCCCCAGGGGAGAGGGAATATAGGCTTACTCGTCGTGCTCTTCCCACGCCAGGGCACGTTTCACCGCTTTCTTCCAGCCGCTGTAGCGGTAGTTGCGCTCGGTGGTTTCGATGCCAGGACGGAATTCGCGTTCGATAACCGCTTTTTCCTGAAGCTCGTCGAGGTTTTGCCAGAAGCCAACCGCCAGACCTGCCAGATACGCCGCGCCCAGCGCCGTCACTTCTCGCACCTCAGGACGTTCAACGCGAGTGCCCAGAATGTCGGACTGGAACTGCATCAGAAAGTTGTTGGCTACTGCACCGCCGTCCACGCGCAGGGCGTGCAGACGAATGCCAGAGTCAGCCTGCATCGCTTCCAGCACGTCGCGCGTCTGGTAGGCGATGGATTCCAGCGTCGCGCGAATGATGTGGTTAGAGTTCACGCCGCGCGTCAGGCCGAAAATCGCGCCGCGGGCGTACGGATCCCAGTACGGTGCGCCCAGACCGGTGAACGCTGGCACCACGTACACGCCGTTGGTGTCTTTCACTTTGGTCGCGAAGTATTCGGAGTCAAACGCGTCGCTAATCAGCTTCATCTCGTCGCGCAGCCACTGAATGGAGGCACCCGCCATGAATACCGCGCCTTCCAGGGCATAGTTCACTTCGCCGCGCGGGCCGCAGGCGATGGTGGTCAGCAGACCGTTTTCTGATTTCACCGCTTTCTCGCCCGTGTTCATCAGCATAAAGCAGCCGGTGCCGTAGGTGTTCTTCGCCATCCCTTCTTTTACGCACAGCTGGCCGAACAGGGCTGCCTGCTGGTCACCGGCGATACCGGCGATAGGAATACGCGTGCCGCCTTTACCGCCAATGTTGGTCTGACCGTACACTTCTGAAGATTTACGCACGTCTGGCAGCATCGCTCGCGGAATGTCCAGCGCGTCCAGCATCTTGTCATCCCACTCCAGAGTGTTGATGTTGAACAGCATGGTGCGCGAGGCGTTGGTGTAGTCGGTGACGTGAACGCGTCCCTGAGTCATCTTCCAGATAAGCCAGGTATCGACGGTACCGAAGAGCAGCTCGCCACGACGTGCGCGCTCGCGTGAACCTTCCACGTGGTCGAGGATCCACTTCACTTTGGTGCCGGAGAAATAGGGGTCAACCACCAGGCCGGTGGCGCTGCGCACGTACTCTTCCATCCCGTCGCGCTTCAGCTGTTCGCAGATCTCTGACGTACGGCGGCACTGCCAGACGATGGCGTTGTAGATGGGCTTACCGGTTTCGCGCTCCCAGACCACAGTCGTTTCACGCTGGTTGGTGATACCGATAGCGGCAATCTGGTCAGAACTGATGTCGGCTTTCGCCAGCACTTCCACCAGCGTGGAGCTTTGTGACGCCCAGATCTCCATCGGGTCGTGTTCAACCCAGCCTGGACGCGGATAAATTTGCTCAAATTCGCGTTGAGACACGCTGACAATGTTCGCGTCATGATCCATTACGACAGCGCGGGAGCTGGTAGTGCCCTGGTCGAGCGCAACGATATATTTTTTTTCGGTCATGGTATGTGTCCCGTAGTCAGATTACAGCGAAGCTTTTTGTTGTGTGGTGGAAGTTGTCTCTTTTTCCTCTTCCACACAGGTGTCGCACGGTAAGTGGCGACCAATTAATTTGCGATAGCCGAATGCGCCCAGTGCCGCCCCTACAATTGGCCCGAACAGCGGAACCAGGAAGTAAGGAATGTCTTTGCCGCCCGTGAAGGCGACATCGCCCCATCCCGCAAAGAAGGCGAAGGTTTTTGGACCCAGGTCACGCGCCGGATTCATCGCAAAACCGGTCAGCGGACCCATGGATGCGCCAATCACCGCAATCAGAAGGCCAATCAGAAGTGGTGCCAGCGGGCCGCGCGGAATGCCGTTTCCGTCGTCGCCCAGCGCCATAATGACGCCCATCAGAATAGCGGTAATCACCATTTCAACTGCGAACGCCTGCACAAAATTGATATGCGGATTCGGATACGTTGAGAAAATGCCTGCCAGATCCAGACTTTCGACACTGCCACGCACCATATGATGCGTCTGTTCGAAGTCGATGAAAAGATTGTAATAAAGCCCGTAAACTAACGCCGCTGCGCAAAAGGCGCCGGCAAATTGCGAAATGATGAAAGGAACAACTTTGCGTCCGTCAAAGCACGCGAATAGCCACAACGCGATGGTCACCGCCGGGTTAAGATGTGCGCCGGAAACCCCTGCGGTCAGGTAGATGGCCATCGCCACGCCCAGACCCCAGATAATACTGATTTCCCACTGACCAAAACTGGCACCCGCCACTTTCAGTGCAGCGACACAGCCTACTCCGAAGAATATCAACAACCCGGTACCCAGGAACTCGGCAATGCACTGGCCTTTTAAGGTTGATGTCTGACTCATAATCGGAATCCTGCAAAAGAGTAATGTTTATTGTTTGCGTGACCGCCCGTGACAGTCACGATGCCCTGTAGACATAGTGTTAATTTATCGTTAACGAGCACAAACGAGAAATATCGAAATCGAAATGTGTGGTCTGTGTCAATAAAATGAGCGTTTTCGCGCCATAAAGCGCGTTTTTGCATCAGGTAATGATTGTGGGTTGAATCATTTCTTTAACTTATGGGTTAACAACTTAGGGGTATATGCGGCGAACGCACCAGGACGAGGCCGAAAAGTGTTGCAAACCACGATCTGCGTGGCATGCCGCTGGACAGGGGCGACGGCGCTCCATACAATCGGAACATATGTTGTGCGCGTTTACGTTAAAGCGTCGCCTTGCAATTCAGGAGAGGTAGGATCATGTCTTTAGAAGTGTTTGAGAAACTGGAATCGAAAGTACAGCAGGCGATTGACACCATCACGCTGCTGCAAATGGAAATTGAAGAACTGAAAGAGAAGAACAACTCCCTGTCTCAGGAAGTTCAGAACGCTCAGCACAGCCGCGAAGAACTGGAGCGCGAAAACAACCAGCTGCGCGAACAGCAGAACGGCTGGCAGGAACGCTTGCAGGCGCTGCTGGGACGTATGGAAGAAGTCTGATTTCCTTGGGAATGAATTGAACAGGCCGGGTAAGGCGTAGCCGCCACCCGGCTTTTTTATGCATCTCGCTTACCGATTAACTACTCAATATCCAGCGCATCCTCAGAAAGGATAATGCCGGTATTGTCAGCATAAAGGTGGTCACCCGAGAAGAAGGTCACGCCGCCGAAGTTAACGCGCACGTCGCTTTCGCCGATGCCTTCACCCGCTGCGCCAACCGGAATGGCGGCAATGGCCTGAATACCGATATCCAGATCTTCCAGATCGTCCACCTGGCGCACGGAGCCGTAGACCACAATCCCTTCCCACTCGTTTTGCACCGCAAGGCGGGCGAGGTCCGCATCGATCAGTGCACGGCGCACTGAACCGCCACCATCCACCAGCAGAACGCGGCCACGGCCGTTCTCTTCGAGCAGATCGTACAGCAACCCGTTGTCCTCGAAACATTTCACCGTGATGATTTGTCCGCCAAACGACGACCGTCCACCAAAGTTGGAGAACAGGGGTTCAACGACGTTGACATCTTCCTGGTAGATGTCACAAAGCTCGGAGGTATCGTATTTCATAGGTTTAACGCTCTGTTGCTGCGAATGTGTTCAGTATATCGTGCGAAATGCGTTGTTGGCAAAATCATCAATTGTTAATTGATATTTGTCAGCTAACTCAGCGTCTGGCTTAAGACAATCCCGATGACGAACAGCAGGTTAGTCAGTAACGCGCCTTTTACCGTACGTTCCAGCATCGGTGGCATGGCGGCCGGGCTGCGTTCACGCATGACATAGCGGGCCTGCTTAATCAGCAGCGGTGCGGCGAGCACAAACAGCCAGCCCCACAGGCTGTGCAGAGAGATCAGATTGAACAGTGCCAGGCAGACCAGCGCGCCGATGAGCAGGAAGGCGTGATAGCGGCGTGCATTCACCGGACCCAGACGCACGGCCAGCGTGTTTTTACCGTTCTCGCGGTCGCTGTCGATGTCGCGCAGGTTATTGATATTTAGCACCGCTGTCGCCAGCAGGCCACAGGCGGTCGCGGGCAGGAACAGGGCAGGGATCACCGTATGCGCCTGCAAGTACCAGCTTCCCATCACGCTTAGCCAGCCGAAGAAAACCAGCACGGAGATATCGCCCAGGCCAATATATCCGTAAGGGCGCGTGCCGACGGTATAGGTAATGGCCGCGATAATGGCGAGCAGGCCCAGCACCAGGAAGCCAATGAAGTCGCTGGTGGTTTTCGAGGCGACCGTCACCAGCGCCAGCCCGGACAGGCAAATTAACACCACGGTGATAATCAACGCCCGCTTCATCTGTGCCTGGGTGATCACCCCTTTTTGCATCCCGCGCAGCGGCCCGATACGGTCAGGCTTGTCGCTGCCCTTTACCGCATCGCCGTAATCATTGGCGAGATTAGAGAGGATTTGCAGCAGCCCGGCGGTGACAAGCGCCAGGCCTGCTACCAGCGGATCGAAATGACCCTGCCACCAGGCAAGCGTGGTACCGACAATAATGGCGGCAAAAGCCAGAGGAAGCGTTTTAGGGCGCAGACTTTCGAGCCACGCCTGTGTACGGCTGATATCAGTCATAGTTATTTAGCCAATAAAAATGGGGGCCATATCCCCCATCAACAGTGATGAAAATGCATTGAACGCGATTATAGAATAAAACGGCTCAGATCTTCATCTGCCACTAACGCATCCAGGTGTTTGCCCACATAGTCTGCGTCAATGGTAATGCTTTGACCGTTAAGGTCGCTCGCATCATAAGAGATGTCTTCCATCAGGCGTTCCAGCACGGTGTGCAGACGACGCGCACCGATGTTCTCGGTGGTTTCGTTGACCTGCCACGCGGCCTGGGCGATGCGCTTGATACCGTCATCGGTAAATTCAATGTTCACGCCTTCGGTCGCCATCAGCGCTTTGTACTGTACGGTCACAGAAGCGTTTGGCTCAGTCAGGATACGTTCGAAATCTTCGGTGGTCAGCGCCTGCAACTCAACGCGGATTGGCAGACGACCCTGGAGTTCCGGGATCAGGTCAGACGGGCTGGCAATCTGGAACGCACCGGAGGCGATAAACAGAATGTGGTCAGTCTTAACCATGCCGTGCTTGGTGGAGACGGTGCACCCTTCCACCAGCGGCAGCAGGTCGCGCTGAACGCCTTCGCGGGAGACATCCGGGCCGGACGCGTTGCCGCGCTTACAGATTTTGTCGATTTCGTCGATAAACACGATACCGTGCTGCTCAACCGCGTCGATAGCGTCCTGTTTCAGCTCCTCCGGGTTAACCAGCTTCGCGGCTTCTTCTTCAATCAGCAGCTTCATCGCGTCTTTGATTTTCAGCTTACGCGCTTTCTGCTTCTGCCCGCCCAGGTTCTGGAACATGGACTGCAACTGGCTGGTCATCTCTTCCATGCCCGGAGGCGCCATAATTTCCACGCCCATTGGCGCGGCAGCGAGATCGATCTCAATCTCTTTATCGTCCAGCTCGCCTTCGCGCAGTTTTTTACGGAATGCCTGACGCGCAGCAGAAGGTTCAGACTGCTGTTCAGCCTGTCCCCAGTTGTTTTTTGCCGGTGGGATCAGCACGTCGAGAATACGCTCTTCGGCCATCTCTTCGGCGCGATAGCGGTTTTTCTCAATCGCCTGGACGCGCACCATCTTAATCGCCGAATCGGTCAGATCGCGGATGATGGAGTCCACTTCTTTACCCACATAGCCCACTTCGGTGAACTTGGTGGCTTCAACTTTGATGAAGGGCGCGTTAGCCAGTTTGGCCAGACGACGGGCGATTTCGGTTTTACCCACACCGGTCGGGCCGATCATCAGAATATTTTTTGGCGTCACTTCGTGGCGAAGCTCTTCGTCGAGCTGCATGCGACGCCAGCGGTTACGCAGTGCGATAGCCACGGAGCGCTTGGCATTGTCCTGGCCGATAATGTGTTTGTTCAGTTCGCTGACAATTTCGCGTGGGGTCATTTCAGACATGGGCGATCCTTACGCTTTAGACGGTAATTCTTCGATGGTGTGATTGTGGTTGGTATAGATGCAGATATCACCTGCAATATCCAACGCTTTCACCGCGATATCGCGCGCGTTCATGTCGGTATTTTCCAACAGCGCACGGGCTGCGGCCTGGGCGTACGGGCCGCCAGAGCCGATGGCAATCAGGTCGTTTTCAGGCTGAACTACGTCGCCGTTACCGGTGATGATCAGCGAGGCGTTTTCGTCAGCCACGGCCAGCAGCGCTTCGAGCTTGCGTAGCATGCGGTCGGTACGCCAGTCTTTTGCCAGCTCAACGGCGGCTTTCACCAGATGACCCTGATGCATTTCCAGTTTGCGTTCAAACAGTTCAAACAGCGTGAAGGCATCAGCCGTGCCGCCTGCGAAACCGGCGATCACTTTGTCGTTATAAAGACGACGTACTTTCTTCACGTTGCCTTTCATGACGGTATTACCCAGCGTGGCCTGGCCATCACCGGCAATTACCACCTGGCCGTTACGGCGTACACTTACTATTGTTGTCACGAGCAGACCCCCTGGTTACAGATTCGGGAAACAGAAGCCCTGAGCCTGTGCTCAGGGCTGAATTAAATGATAGATGGGGGGGATTTTGGGGGTTTCAACCCCCGGAGGCGAGTCGAATGCAGTTTGTGTGGCCAGCCACTTTCAAACGGGAAATGGTGCCGTCTGCGTTTTCTTTGCCTTTGACCGGTCCAATCACTACGCGATTCCAGCCGTTATTGGTGGTAATGCGTGAGTCAAATCCTTCAAATGCCAGCTGAGCACGCACCGTTTCTGCCTGTTCGGCGCCTTTAAACGAACCGCACTGAACCATCCAGCGGCGTTCATCTTTTTTCTCAGCCGTCTGCTTCGGCACCTCGGTCTCTTTGGTGACCGGCGCAGCCTGCTGCGTTTTTGGCTGTTGCGCAGTGGTATGCGCAGGCGTCTGCAACAGATCCTGATACGGCTGTGCCGTTTGCTTCTGCGGCTGCGCCTTCGGTTGCTGCTGGACAGGCTGAGTTTGTACGGTACGCGTCTGCTGCTGCGGTTGTGAACGCGGCTGCTGTACCGGCTGCGTCTGCGTCCACTGCTGCTGTTGCGTTTGCTGCTGAGCCTGACGCTGGCGCTGCAATGTTTGCTGACGCTGCGCCGGGGTTTGTTCGTTCCACGGCACTTCGTTCAACTGCGTAGGCTGCTGGCGCATGTCCGCCTGCATCTGAGCGAGCAATTGACGCTGTTCGTCCGTCAGCTGATCGGCATTCTTCACTTCACCCCCGGCAGAAGGCTCGGTAGGCGCACGTACGCCAGGCTGGCGGCTTTCCAGCTCTTTAATGTAGCGCCAGCGCTCTTCAGGCTTAGGAGGAAGGCCGTTGCCGACGACCTTGTTACCCTGAAGGGCTTCAGACTCTTCTTTTTTATGATGCGTAATGAAGTAGAGGCCGCCAATAAAGGCCACCAGCACGGCCGCAGCAATGGCGACCATGGCTGGGGAGACAGCAGACAGGCTACGTTGCTTGCTTTTTGAACTACTCTTTTTGCGTCGCGAAGGTGCCGGCTGGCCGCGACGTACATAATCTCGTTGTGCCACTATCGTTTCGCTGTATTTATTCGTTCGTCAGCCCGCCATGTTACTTAAGCGACGGGGCTTTGACCAGATAAGGGTGTCGAAAGGTATTTACTTTAAGTTAATGCCTGGGTAGAGCCGCGCACAATTAGCTCACAATCCAGTAGCCGTGACCCACTGCTAACTGTTTGACCGTGCAGCTGATCCAGCAAAAGCAGCATCGCTTCCCGGCCAATGTCATACCGCGGCTGTGCAACGGTCGAAAGCGGCGGATCGCAAAACTCCGAAAGCGAAATATTATCAAAACCGATTATCGACAGGTCCTGCGGCACACGCAGGCCGTGACGTTTGGCGTAGGATAACGCCCCTAGCGCCATCACGTCGCTGTGGCAGAAGACCGCGGTAGGCGGTTCTGGCAAGGCCAGCAATTTTTCCAGCGCCTGCCCGCCCGCTTCAAAGGTGAAATCACCGCGCGCAATGTAGTGCGGATCGACGATAGCCCCGGTACGGCGCAGCGCCTGAACGTAGCCCTGCAAGCGGTAATGACACAGCGGCATCTCTTCTGGTCCGGCGATACAACCGATGCGCTTATGCCCCAGTTCCTGAAGATAGTTCACGGCGTTGAACGCGGCGGTGAGGTTATCGATATGAACGGTTGGCAGCTCCAGCTCCGGCGCGAATTCGTTCGCCATGACCATCGGCGGTAAATTGCGCTGTTCTTCAATGCTGGCATCAAACGGCAGGCGTGAGCCAAGCAGCAGCATGCCATCAATCTGCTTGGTGATGATCAGGTCGATGAACGTTTTTTCCTGCTGGTTCTGGTGGGCACAATCGCCAATCAGCACCAGATAGCCCTGGGCGGCGGCCGTGACTTCAATGCCGCGGATGATTTCGCTGAAGAAGGGATCGCAGATGTCGGGCACGATCACCAGGATGGTGCGGGATTCGTTGCGTTTTACGTTACGCCCCATGGCTTGCGGAAAATAACCGACCTCAAGTGCCGCCTTTTCAACCCGGTTTCGGGTCGCCTGGGAGACTTTGTCAGGGTTCATCAATGCGCGGGACACGGTTGCTGTTGAGACTTGTGCTTTCTCGGCAACGTCTTTCATGGTCGCCGAGGCAACCTCTTTCCTGGACTTCAACGTCTTCTCCTCGCCTGAACACCGAACTGCGGACCGCACCATTTTTACAGATAGTTAATGGAATCGGTTACAGAATTTTCATAAAAAGTGTGAGGCGCATTAAATTTTTCGATCCGTCTTCAGCCTTCAATCGGATCGACGTCCAGAATCCACTTCACTTTTCGCGCTTCCGGCAGGGTAGTGATCAGCGCCAGCGTGCCGCTGACGATCTGCTGTAAACGGATACGCGAGGGGTGCTGAAGTAAGAGTTGCCAGCGGAAACGGCCGCCGCGTTTCGGGGCGAGCGCGGGTACCGGGCCTAAAATCCACAGCTGATTATCCACCAGCGGGCTGGCTTGCAGGAGGTTTCTCAGCTGTTGCAGGAACAGCGGCGCCTGCTGGTTATTATGGTCTTCCGCACGGATGATAACGTGGCTGGTCCACGGGGGAAGCTGCATCGTCTGACGTTCGGCCAGCGCCTGGTCCGCGAAGGCGTCATAGCCTTTGTGCAGCAGGGTTTGCAGCAGCGGATGTTCAGGGTGGTGCGTTTGCAGCACCACCTCGCCCTGCTTACCCGCTCGACCAGCGCGACCGGCAACCTGGGTATAAAGCTGGGCGAAACGCTCGGCGGAGCGAAAATCCGCGGAGAACAGCGCGCCGTCGACGTCCAGCAGGGCGACCAGAGTCACGTCCGGGAAGTGGTGCCCTTTCGCCAGCATCTGAGTACCAATCAGGATACGCGCGCCGCCACGATGTACTTCCGCCAGTTGCTGCTCCAGCGCCCCTTTACGGCTGGTGGTATCCCTGTCGATACGGGAGATGGGCACATCCGGGAAGAAGGGCGCGAGCGCCTGTTCAAGCTGTTCCGTTCCCAGACCGACCGGCACGATGTGCGTTGAGCCGCAGGACGGGCACTGACGGGGGACCGGACGCTGGCTGTCGCAGTGGTGGCAGCGCAAATGGCGCTGAGCCTGGTGGAAGGTGTAGTAGTGATCGCAGCGCGGGCACTCCGCGATCCAGCCGCAGTCGTGGCACAGCAGCGCAGGCGCAAAGCCGCGGCGGTTCAGGAACAGGATCACCTGGTTGCCCGCCTGCAAATGCTGACGCATGCGGCTAATCAGCGCAGGCGCTAACCCGGCCTGCACCTGCTGACCTTTCAGATCCAGCACATGCTGAATGGCCGGGCGGGCATTTCCCGCGCGGCGCGTCAGGCGCAGCATGTGGTATTTACGCTGGCGAACGTTGTGCAGCGTTTCAAGCGCGGGGGTGGCAGACCCGAGAATAATGGGGATTTGCTCGCTGTGGGCGCGGTACACGGCTAAGTCGCGGGCGTGATAGCGCCAGCCTTCCTGCTGTTTATAGGAGCTGTCATGCTCTTCATCGATCACGATAACGCCGAGATTTTTAAACGGCGTAAACAGCGATGAACGGGTGCCGATCACAATCGCCGCTTCGCCGTTTTTCGCTTTCAGCCAGGCGCTGAGGCGCTCGCTGTCGTTCAGGCCGGAGTGCAGAACCTCAACGGGCGCATTAAAACGTTCACGGAAACGCGCGATGGTTTGCGGCGTCAGGCCGATTTCCGGCACCATCACCAGCGCCTGTTTGCCCTGCGCGAGCACGTTTTCCAGCACGCTCAGATACACTTCGGTTTTACCGGAGCCGGTGACGCCCGCCAGCAGCCAGGCGGAAAAACGATCGGCAGCGCTGTGAATCGCGCCTACGGCGGTGGCCTGCTCGGTATTCAGACGCAGACGATCGCCCGAGACGGAAAAGCCGTCGCGCCAGTCGTGAAGGGCAGGTGCTTCACTGGCCAGCTCGCTCAGCCCTTTCTTCCTTAATGCCTGCAACGCGGTTTCGCTTACCTCAAGCTCGTCGACCTGATGGCGCCAGATTTTTCCCTGGCGCAGCGCGGCCAACGCCTGCTGCTGTTTTTGCGAGCGCTTCAGGCTGTTAATGTCCACCGCCTGGCCCTGCTCGGTGGCAAACCAGTACCACATTGGCGCGTGGCTGGCGCTCTTACCCTGGCGCAGCATAATGGGCAGGGCATGGAACAGGACGTCGCCAATCGGATGATGATAATAATCTGCCGCCCACAGCAGCAGTCGCCAGGTGCTGGTGGAGTAAACCGGCTCGCTGTCCAGCACCTCAACAACCGATTTCAGCTCGTTAAGCGGCAGTTCGCTTTTGTCGCTGACGGACACCACGATCCCCACGCGCTGCTGTTTGCCAAACGGCACGGTCACGCGACAGCCCGCTTTGGCGCTCATGCTGTCGGGCAGCAGGTAGTCAAAGGTGCGGGGAAGCGGAACGGGCAGGGCAACGTGAGCTACGGGCATCGAATCTTCCTGACTTGAAAAGTGGCGCGTTAGTATACACATTAGTGAAAGCGGCGTGCGGATCAGTTTGCATACGTTGGTCAAATTCTGTATGATTCGCCGCCTTTGGTGTATTTTACGCCAAAGAACTTACATTCAACATCGCGTGGTGTCTGGCGTTAGGGCTGGAAGAGCGACGCGGCCTTAACTGAGGTTCTCCCATGAAAAAAGATATTCACCCGAAATACGAAATGATTACTGCAAACTGCTCTTGCGGTAACTCTATCCAGATCCGCTCTACCGTGGGTCACGATCTGAACCTGGACGTGTGCGGCAAATGCCACCCGTTCTACACTGGTAAGCAGCGTGATGTTGCAACCGGTGGCCGTGTTGACCGCTTCAACAAGCGTTTCAGCATCCCGGGCGCTAAATAAGCATCCAGAAGAAACCGCCTCCGGGCGGTTTTTTTGTGCCTGTAATATCTCTCCTGAATTAATTCTGTATTTATATTTCCTCTTCAAATATATATTTTAATTTTTCCGGAAAATAATCACCGTGTCTTAATATATTCCTATTTATACGGATAGTGAGCTTTATCTCTGTATTCTTGGCCTGTTTGCCATTTTATTGCCGGATATGGCAATAAATAAAAGGTTTCCCTCTGGGTGTAAAATTACACTGCGCTCGACATAAATTCTTATTTGCCATTTCAACAGCGATGGCTTTCAGGGTGTATTTACTTTGAGGGAAAAAGGATGAAACTGAAGCAACTTTTATTCGTGCTTCCATTACTATCGTGCGCGGCGCAGGCGGGATATGTTGATTACCGACACGAGTATTACGACGATGGACGTAACTATGACCGTGTGTACATGTCACACCGTTTCGGGACGGGCTTTGGTGTGGCCGTAGAGGCCGTCTCACGCTCAGACGAAAAGCAATCTAATGATGCGCTCAATAATATGGAGAGTAACAGCAACGAATATACTGCCAGCTACCAGTTTACCTGGCAGGGATTTATCTGGCAGCCGGGTGTCGCGGTTGAAATGGGTGACGACATGGCTATTTATAAACCCTATTTACGCGTACAGTATAATATTAATGACAGCTGGTGGACGGCGTTCCGTTATCGTACCGAATATACCCGCCGTAATGCAGACGGTAAAGATGACAGACTGGTATATCGCCCGGAAATGTGGCTGGGATATAATATTGATAATTGGATGTTTGAACTGAACGGAATTTATAAATTCGCCGACAACGAAGATCTGTATAACAACAAAAAAGAGGATTACGAATATAACTTCCGCGTGGCGTATAACATCGATTCGTGGGTGCCATTCGTGGAGGTGGGTAATGTCTCTTCCGGCTATAACACCGCTACCACTGACGACCGACAAACGCGTCTGCGTGTCGGCTTAGGTTACAACTTCTGAGAAACCATCCCGCTGAGCACCCTCAGCGGGACCGCATCGCTGTTAATATTCCCAGGTCTCCGGGTCGATACCCAGTTCACGCATGATCACCTTCGCCTCTTCCGGGATTTCGTCACTGCGTTCTTTACGCAGATCGTCATCGTTCGGCAACGGTTGGCCGGTAAACGCATGCAGGAACGCTTCGCACAGCAGTTCGCTGTTAGTGGCGTGACGCAGGTTGTTCACCTGACGACGCGTACGTTCATCGGTGAGGATCTTCAACACCTTCAGAGGAATGGACACCGTGATTTTCTTGACTTGCTCACTCTTCTTACCGTGCTCAGCGTATGGGCTGATATATTCGCCGCTCCATTCAGCCATGAGATACCTTTAATCCTCTCAGTCATTAATCTAAAGGTGCAAAACCCGTAACCATCAGTTTTGAACCGTAATCTTGCGTAGTTTACCGTAGAGACGATACCGAGGCACGGATATTGCCGCTGTAGCGTGTCCTAAAGCATATAATTTTAACGGCTATTTGCGCATTGCTCAATCTATACGCAAAGAAGTTTAGATGTCCAGATGTATTGACGTCCATACTTTCAATGTTTACTCTGGTGCCTGACTTTTCACCTCATTCGCCAGGAAGCCTCACCATGACGCGTAAACAGGCCACCATCGCAGTGCGTAGCGGATTGAATGATGACGAGCAGTACGGCTGCGTTGTCCCGCCAATTCATCTCTCCAGTACCTATAATTTCACCGGATTTAATGAACCTCGCGCGCATGACTACTCGCGTCGCGGCAATCCTACGCGCGACGTCACCCAGCGCGCGCTGGCGGAACTGGAAGGCGGCGCAGGGGCGGTATTAACCAATACCGGCATGTCTGCCATTCACCTGGTAACCACAGTGTTCCTGAAACCTGGCGATCTGCTGGTGGCGCCACACGACTGTTACGGCGGCAGCTATCGTCTGTTTGATAGCCTGGCGAAACGTGGCTGCTACCGTGTGCTGTTTGTCGATCAAAACGACGAACAGGCGCTGAAACAGGCGCTTGCCGAGCAGCCGAAGCTGGTTCTGGTGGAAAGTCCAAGCAATCCATTGTTGCGCGTAGTCGATATTGCGAAAATTTGTCAGCTCGCAAGGGATGCGGGAGCGATAAGTGTAGTGGATAATACGTTCCTCAGTCCGGCCCTTCAGAACCCACTGGCACTGGGTGCCGATCTGGTGTTGCATTCATGCACGAAATATCTGAACGGCCATTCTGACGTGGTGGCGGGCGTGGTGATTGCCAAAGATCCCGACGTTGTCACCGAACTGGCATGGTGGGCCAATAACATTGGCGTCACCGCGGGCGCGTTCGACAGCTATTTGCTGCTGCGCGGTATTCGCACGCTATCACCGCGTATGGACGTGGCGCAGCGTAATGCCCAGGCGATCGTGGATTTCCTGAAAAACCAGCCGCTGGTGAAAAAGCTTTATCACCCGTCGCTGCCGGAAAACCAGGGGCACGAGATTGCCGCGCGCCAACAGAAAGGATTTGGCGCGATGTTAAGTTTTGAACTGGACGGTGACGAGCAAACGCTGCGTCGCTTCCTGAGCGGGTTGTCATTGTTTACGCTGGCGGAATCCTTAGGGGGAGTAGAAAGCTTGATCTCCCACGCCGCAACTATGACGCACGCAGGTATGGCACCCGAAGCACGTGCCGCCGCCGGGATTTCCGAGACGCTGCTGCGTATCTCGACCGGTATTGAAGATTCTGAAGATTTAATTGCCGATCTGGAAAATGGCTTCCGGGTCGCAGCCAAGGGGTAATCATGAGTGTGATAGCGCAGGCAGGGGCGAAGGGTCGTCAGCTGCACAAGTTTGGTGGTAGTAGTCTTGCTGATGTGAAATGTTACCTGCGTGTCGCAGGGATCATGACCGAGTATTCACAGCCGGGGGACATGATGGTTGTCTCTGCGGCAGGCAGCACCACCAACCAGTTGATTAGCTGGCTGAAACTGAGCCAGACCGATCGCCTCTCTGCGCATCAGGTGCAACAGTCCTTACGTCGTTACCAGAGCGAACTGATTGCCGGTTTGCTGCCTGCGGACGTGGCGGACGGGCTGATTAGCGCTTTTACGCACGACCTTGAGCGTCTGGCCGCTCTGCTGGACAGCGGCATTACCGATGCGGTGTATGCCGAAGTGGTTGGCCACGGTGAAGTGTGGTCTGCGCGCCTGATGGCCGCCGTGCTGCAACACCTGGGTGTGGAAGCCGCCTGGCTCGACGCGCGTGATTTCCTGCGTGCCGAACGTGCCGCGCAGCCGCAGGTGGACGAAGGGTTGTCCTACCCACTGCTGCAACAGCTGCTGGTGCAACATCCCGGTAAACGTATTGTCGTCACCGGCTTTATCAGCCGCAGCAATGCTGGCGAAACCGTTCTGCTGGGCCGTAACGGCTCTGACTACTCGGCAACGCAGATTGGCGCCCTGGCGGGCGTGTCCCGCGTCACCATCTGGAGCGACGTGGCCGGTGTCTACAGCGCGGACCCGCGCAAAGTAAAAGATGCCTGCCTGCTGCCGCTGCTGCGTCTCGACGAAGCGAGCGAACTGGCGCGTCTGGCGGCCCCGGTGCTGCACGCGCGCACGCTACAGCCGGTTTCCGGCAGCGACATCGACCTGCAACTACGCTGTAGCTACACGCCGGATCAGGGTTCCACCCGCATTGAACGCGTGCTGGCATCCGGCACGGGCGCGCGCATTGTCACCAGCCACGATGACATCTGCCTGATTGAGTTCCAGGTGCCTGCGGGCCAGGATTTCAAACTGGCACACAAAGATATCGACACCATCCTGAAACGTGCCCAGGTCCGTCCGCTGGCCGTTGGCGTACATAACGATCGCCAGCTGTTGCAGTTCTGCTATACCGCTGAAGTGGTGGACAGCGCCCTGAAAATTCTGGATGAAGCGGGCCTGCCGGGCGAGCTTCGCCTGCGTCAGGGGCTGGCGCTGGTGGCGATGGTAGGCGCGGGCGTCACCCGTAACCCGCTGCACTGCCACCGCTTCTGGCAGCAGCTGAAAGGCCAGCCGGTGGAATTCACCTGGCAATCAGAAGAGGGCATCAGTCTGGTTGCCGTGCTGCGTAAAGGGCCAACCGAAAGCCTGATTCAGGGTCTGCACACCTCCCTGTTCCGCGCGGAAAAACGCATCGGCCTGGTACTGTTCGGGAAAGGGAATATCGGTTCCCGCTGGCTGGAGCTGTTCGCCCGCGAGCAGGTAACGCTTTCGGCGCGTACCGGGTTTGAATTTATTCTGGCAGGGGTGGTGGACAGCCGCCGCAGCCTGCTGAACTACGAAGGGCTGGACGCCAGCCGGGCGCTGGCCTTCTTTAACGATGAAGCGGTTGAGCAGGATGAAGAGTCGCTGTTCCTGTGGATGCGTGCGCACCCGTATGACGATCTGGTAGTGCTGGATGTGACCGCCAGCGAGCAGCTGGCCGATCAGTATCTGGATTTCGCCAGCCACGGGTTCCACGTCATCAGCGCCAACAAGCTGGCGGGCGCGAGCAGCACTGATAAATATCGCCAGATCCACGACGCGTTCGAAAAAACGGGTCGTCACTGGCTGTATAATGCCACCGTTGGCGCAGGTCTGCCGGTTAACCATACCGTACGCGACCTGATTGAAAGCGGCGACAGCATTCTGGCGCTGAGCGGGATCTTCTCCGGCACGCTCTCCTGGCTGTTCCTGCAATTTGACGGCACCGTGCCGTTCACCGACCTGGTGGATCAGGCGTGGCAGCAGGGTTTAACCGAGCCGGATCCGCGCGTTGACCTTGCCGGTAAAGACGTGATGCGCAAGCTGGTGATCCTGGCGCGTGAAGCCGGCTACGACATTGAGCCGGGTCAGGTACGCGTTGAGTCGCTGGTGCCTGCGGGCTGCGAGGAAGGGTCCGTCGATCACTTCTTCGAGAACGGCGACGAGCTGAACGAGCAGATGGTGCAACGTCTGGAAGCGGCTAACGAGATGGGGCTGGTGCTGCGTTACGTGGCGCGCTTCGAGGCGAACGGTAAAGCGCGCGTGGGCGTGGAGGCGGTGCGTCCTGAACATCCGCTGGCGGCGCTCCTGCCATGCGACAACGTCTTCGCCATCGAAAGCCGCTGGTACCGCGATAACCCGCTGGTGATCCGTGGCCCGGGCGCGGGACGCGATGTCACCGCCGGAGCCATTCAGTCCGACATTAATCGTCTGGCTAAGCTGCTGTAACGTCTGCATTTCCCTCTCCCTGTGGGCTGAGGGATCCCCAGTAATATGGTCATGCCACCATGACCATATTACTGTACTCTTTTCCCAGCTTTTTCATCTCGTTACCTATATTCAGTCGCCTTACTTTATCAGGCTCATGCCGGATCACTTCTTCTGCCAGACTCAGGTAGGACAGAACCCGTTTATGCCTGACGCTGCTTGCCTGATAGTGCCTGTGTAAGCACTGTCTTTCGGCCCTGTAGCCTGCCAGCCACATCACCAGACTTGCCATCGCCGCCACCATATTCAGTACTTCCAGTCGTCCTTTTCCCTGGCTCCGGCTCAGCCTCAGACCGAACCCGAAGCGCGGACTCTTGTCGTCCCGGAAGTTTTGTTCTATCTGCATTCTGCGGCTGTACAGCGCCATTATCTGGTGTGGCTCCAGACTTTCTGCATTACTGAACAGCAGCCACGGCTCCCGTGCGCTGCTGCGGTGTTCCCGCTGTGTTTTTGGCATTCCGCCCTTTCCATGACGCCCTGCTTCCGGGCGCCTGTGCAGATAAAACCGTCCGTAACAGGGCGTACGTGGTTTACGGGACAGGACACCGTGCCCCACGCAGACCGGTTGCCCGGAGGCCTCAAGCTCGCTGATTTTCATCCACTTTTTTTCTCCGTCCAGCCGGAAGCTGATGCAGCCCCTGACCCTGCCGGTAAAGCTCCAGCCCAGCTGGCTGACATGCCGGAACCAGTCTGTTCTGAAGCCGGCATCCGTAATGACGGTGACGGCTTTATCTTTCGGGATGGCATCATGGAGGCGGTCAAGGAAGCGACACTGTACATCGCTGTTCTGCGCCAGCTCTGCGGGAACCACCTCACTCATAAGAGGAAGTGAACGACCATTACAGAGCAGGCTTGCCCGCAGAAGATGCCAGTTCCTGTCATGCCAGCCTGTCCAGTCGACAGCGATAACACAGAAGGGCATCACGGAGGTGATGGCATGTGTGAGGTGGTGCTGAATACGGGGAATATCACGCTGGAGAGCGGTATTGCCCAGGGCACGGTCAACCCGTTTAATTTTATTTTTGACGTGCGCCCTGCCGGGCAGGGTTCGTCCCAGGCTGGTCAGGGTCAGTCTGGCGCCGTGGGTGAGGGCAACAGCCATGGAAACAAGGACATTAACCCGAAAGCTGTGAATGTCCGGTAAAGACGCGGAGAAAAATTTCTGGCAGACTGTCTGTAAAGGCACGATGAGGTCTCTTCTGATTTGTTAGCGCAACCAGTAGATCACACTTCATCGTGCTTTTCATTTTTCTGGGGAACCCTCAGCCCTGTGGGAGAGGGTCAGGGTGAGGGTATCAGACCGCACTCACCCCCATCATGAATGCCCTTCATCTTCCCTGAACAAACCTCACCGTTAATGTTGATTATTTCTGTTGACGTCATCCCGCTTTTCCGTCATTTTTACATCTGGACGTCTAAACGTATAGAAGTTCACAACACAACAGACAATGACACGCGATTGATAGGGGTAGGGTATGAGCTTTTTTCACGCCAACCAGCGGGAAGCACTGAACCAGAGCCTGGCCGAAGTAAACGGCCAGATTAACGTCTCTTTTGAATTTTTCCCGCCGCGCACCAGTGAAATGGAGCAAACCCTGTGGAGCTCTATCGATCGCCTGAGCAGCCTCAAGCCGAAGTTCGTCTCCGTGACCTACGGCGCCAACTCCGGTGAGCGTGACCGCACGCACAGCATCATTAAGGGCATTAAAGACCGAACCGGTCTGGAAGCGGCGCCGCACCTGACCTGTATCGACGCCACCCGTGATGAACTGCACGCCATTGCCCAGGACTACTGGAATAACGGCATTCGCCACATTGTGGCCCTGCGCGGCGACCTCCCGCCAGGCAGCGGTAAGCCAGAGATGTTTGCCGCCGATCTGGTCGGCCTGCTGAAAGACGTTGCCGACTTTGATATCTCCGTGGCCGCCTACCCTGAAGTTCACCCGGAAGCCAAAAGTGCCCAGGCGGATCTGCTCAACCTGAAGCGTAAAGTGGAGGCTGGTGCTAACCGTGCGATTACTCAGTTCTTCTTTGACGTTGAAAGCTACCTGCGCTTTCGTGACCGCTGCGTCTCGGCAGGTATTGATGTCGAAATCATCCCTGGTATTCTGCCGGTCTCGAACTTCAAACAGGCGAAGAAATTCGCGGATATGACCAACGTGCGCATTCCGCTGTGGATGTCCAAAATGTATGAAGGGCTGGACGACGACCCGGAAACCCGCAAGCTGGTGGGGGCCAATATCGCGATGGACATGGTGAAGATTTTAAGCCGCGAAGGGGTGAAAGATTTCCATTTCTATACCCTGAATCGCGCGGAAATGAGCTATGCCATTTGCCATACGCTCGGTGTTCGCCCGGCGCTGTAAAGTAAAAAGCCCTCATAAAACGAGGGCTTTTTAATCGAACAGAGAGTTAAAAGGTATTAGCTATCGAATCTGTGGATTAATTCAACTATCTCTTATCGCTAGTGGTGTATATCGTAACGGTAACACTGTAAAGGGAGCATAGCGATGAGCATGTCAGACGAGACCAATAACGCGGCATCCGCCGGCAAATGTCCGTTCCACCAGGGCGGCGTCGATCACAGCGCGGGTGCAGGTACCGGCAGCAAAGATTGGTGGCCTAAACAACTCCGCATCGATCTTCTAAACCAACATTCCAACCGTTCGAACCCGCTGGGTGAAGACTTCGACTACCGCAAAGAATTCAGCAAGCTCGACTATTCCGCCCTTAAGGGCGATCTCAAAGCCCTTTTAACCGACTCACAACCGTGGTGGCCTGCCGACTGGGGAAGCTATGCGGGCCTGTTTATTCGTATGGCCTGGCACGGTGCGGGTACCTATCGCTCCGTTGACGGTCGCGGCGGCGCGGGGCGCGGCCAGCAACGTTTTGCGCCGCTGAACTCCTGGCCTGATAACGTCAGCCTGGATAAGGCTCGCCGTCTGCTGTGGCCAGTTAAGCAAAAATACGGACAAAAAATCTCCTGGGCCGACCTGTTTATCCTCGCGGGTAACGTGGCGCTGGAGAACTCCGGCTTCCGCACTTTTGGTTTCGGTGCCGGGCGTGAAGACGTCTGGGAACCGGATCTGGATGTGAACTGGGGCGATGAAAAAGCCTGGCTGACCCACCGTGACCCGGAAGCGCTGGCGAAGCGCCCGCTTGCGGCCACTGAAATGGGCCTGATTTACGTTAACCCGGAAGGGCCAAACGCCAGCGGTGAACCGCTGTCTGCGGCGGCGGCGATCCGCGCTACCTTTGGCAATATGGGCATGAACGACGAAGAGACCGTCGCGCTGATTGCAGGCGGCCATACGCTCGGTAAAACGCACGGCGCAGGCGAAGCCACGCATGTGGGCACTGACCCGGAAGCGTCGCCGATTGAAGCGCAGGGTCTGGGCTGGGCCAGCACGCACGGCACCGGTATTGGCGCTGACGCCATCACCTCCGGGCTGGAAGTTATCTGGTCTCAAACCCCGACCCAGTGGAGCAACTACTTCTTCGAGAACCTGTTCAAATACGAATGGGTGCAGACGCGTAGCCCGGCGGGCGCCATTCAGTTTGAAGCCGTGGATGCGCCAGAAATTATGCCTGACCCGTTTGACCCGTCGAAAAAACGCAAGCCAACCATGCTGGTCACCGACCTGACGCTGCGTTTTGATCCGGAATTCGAGAAAATTTCCCGTCGCTTCCTGAACGATCCGCAGGCCTTCAACGAAGCCTTTGCGCGCGCGTGGTTCAAGCTGACCCATCGCGATATGGGGCCAAAAGCGCGGTACATTGGCCCGGAAGTGCCGAAAGAAGATTTGATTTGGCAGGATCCGCTGCCTCAGCCGGTGTTCCATCCGACGCAGGAAGATATTGAAAGCCTGAAAGCGGAAATCGCGGCCTCTGGTCTCTCCGTGAGCGAGCTGGTTTCCGTGGCCTGGGCGTCGGCATCGACCTTCCGCGGCGGCGACAAGCGTGGCGGCGCTAACGGCGCGCGTCTGGCGCTGGCGCCTCAGCGCGACTGGGATGTGAACGCCGCGGCGGTACGGGCGTTACCGGCTCTGGAAGCTATTCAGCGCACCACTAATAAAGCCTCACTGGCCGATATCATCGTGCTGGCAGGTGTTGTGGGCGTTGAGCAGGCGGCGAAAGCGGCAGGCGTTTACGTCAACGTACCGTTTACCCCAGGCCGCGTAGATGCGCGTCAGGACCAGACGGACATCGAGATGTTTAACCTGCTCGAACCGGTTGCCGACGGTTTCCGCAACTACCGTGCGCAGGTGGATGTATCCACCACCGAGTCGCTGCTGATCGACAAAGCCCAGCAGCTGACCCTGACCGCGCCGGAACTGACGGTGCTAATCGGCGGTCTGCGCGTACTGGGTGCAAACTTCGATGGCAGCAAGAATGGCGTGTTTACCAACCGCGAGGGCGTGCTGAGCAACGACTTCTTCGTTAATCTGCTGGATATGAACACCCAGTGGAAAGCGACCGATGACTCAAACGAGCTGTTTGCCGGTAGCGATCGCGCCAGCGGAGAAGTGAAATACACCGCCACCCGCGCCGATCTGGTCTTCGGTTCAAACGCCGTCCTGCGTGCGCTGGCCGAAGTATACGCCAGCAGTGATGCACACGAGAAGTTCGTCCGTGATTTTGTTGCCGCGTGGGCGCGAGTGATGGATTTGGACCGGTTTGACGTGAAGTAACCCATGTGCCGGGTGGCGGCTACGCCTTACCCGGCCTACAAATTAAAGTGCCATGTAGGCCGGGTAAGCGCAGCGCCACCCGGCTTTTTTCGTTACTCCCACTCCTGCAAGAATCGCTGTCCATACTGGTCGGCCACCAGCAGCGCCGCATAGACCTGATCCGGCGTGACGCCGCCAGGCATGTTGTGAATGGTTTCACCTTCGGCGCAGGACGCTTCCGCGATCAGCCGCATTTTGGCCGGAATATCCTCTTTGATGTTCAGCTGCGCCAGGGTGATCGGCAGCCCAACGCTGTGGCAAAGCGCGGCGACGGTCTCAATTTCTTCAACCGGCGCGTTCTCCAGTACCAGCTGTGTCAGCGTGCCGAACGCGACCTTTTCACCATGGTAAAAATGATGCGCATCCGGCACCGCCGTCATGCCGTTGTGAATGGCATGCGCCGCCGCCAGCCCGCCGCTTTCAAAGCCCACCCCGCTGAGATAGGTGTTGGCTTCGATAATGCGTTCCAGCGCCGGTGTGACGACATGCTGCTCTGCCGCCAGCATCGCTTTCTCGCCCTCTTCAACCAGCGTGTTGTAGCACAGCTCTGCCAGCGCTAACGCTGCCTGCGTGCACTTGCCACCCGCCATGGTCTTGGCGCCGCTGCGCGAACAGGCGCGCGCTTCAAACCAGGTTGCCAGTGCATCGCCAATCCCGGCGGCCAGCAGGCGCGCAGGTGCGCCTGCCACCACTTTGGTATCGACAATCACCATGTTCGGGTTGTGCGGCAGCATCAGGTAGCGATCGAACTCACCGCTGTCGGTATAAATCACGGAGAGGGCGCTGCACGGCGCATCGGTGGAGGCAATGGTCGGGGCAATGGCCACCGGCACGTCCATAAAGTGGGCCAGCGCTTTGGCGGTATCCAGCGTTTTTCCGCCACCGATACCCAGCACCGCCAGGCAGTCGGCGCTGTCGGCCAGTTTTTTCAGCCGATCGATTTCATTTTGCGAACATTCGCCACCAAAGGGTGCAATTTCGGCATGGAGTCCGGCTTTTTTAAAACTCTGACGCAGGGTTTCTTCAGCAAAACCCAGCACAAATTTATCGCCCACCACCAGCCAGCGATTCGCCAGCGGCTTCAGGTAGTCGCCGAGGCGAGTAAGAACATCTGCACCCTGGATGTATTTCCCCGGCGATTGAATAATACGGTCCATAACAGTTCTCCCTTAGAGGTTGAGGTTACCAAACGCGTTTTTCCAGTCCTGCTCGAACTTCTCTATGGCTGACTCTACCGCTGGTGTGTCGAGCATTTGTTGCGCTACGTCTAAGGGAAGCGTGATTGCCTCACATCCTGCCAACAGGCAATCCAGCGCCTGGCGCGGCGTTTTAAAGCTGGCAGCCAGCACCATGCTTTCCGGCGCATGCAGTTCCAGCAGGGACTGCAGCTCCTGTACCATGCCAATACCGTCGCCGCCCTGTGCGTCGACGCGGTTGACGTACGGCGCAACGTATTTCGCGCCTGCCAGCGCGGCCAGTAAACCCTGAGCGGCGCTGTAAACGGCGGTGCCCAGCGTGGTAATTCCCTCTTTCTTCAGCGCCTTAATCGCGATGAGCCCCTGTGCAGTGACGGGAATTTTTACCACGATGTCCGGCAGGGCATTGTTCAGCCGTTTTGCTTCCGCCACCATTTCTTCGGCATCGCGGCTCATGGTTTGAGCAAACAGCATGCCTTCCGGCCCAATGGCTTTTTGCAGGCGCGGCAGCACGTCCCAGATGGATTCACGGCTGGCGGCAATGATGCTCGGGTTGGTGGTAACGCCCGCAATGGGAAAAATGCGCGCCAGGCGTTCAACTTCCGCTACGTTGGCGGTATCCAGGTACAGTTCCATCACTCTTCCTCGTTTTACAGTTCTAATTCGTGTTGTAGCAGGGAAGCAATCGCCTCCCCTGAGCTGGCGTTAACCAGCGCATTGCGGAAATCCTCATGCATGATGCGGCGTGCCAGTCGGGAGAAAATACGCATATGCTGATCGCCCGCGGCGTGTTTATTCAGCGTTAGCATGATGATGAATTGTGCTTCTTCATCTCCCCACATGACGGGGGCTTTCAGGCGTGCAACGCTGATGGTGGATTGCTCAATGTGCTCCGATTTGCTGTGCGGGATAGCAAAGCTAAAGCCGAGCCCGGTGGAGAAGACCGCTTCGCGTGCCCACAGATCGGCCTCCAGCTTGCGTGGGTAGCGGCAACGTCCTGCGAGCAGCAGGTTATCGGTCATTCCTTTCATGACCTCTTCTTTGCTGTTCCAGTCATTGTCCAGTGAAATGCAGCGAGGTGTAACCAGAGGTGTGTCCTGCTGATTCATGCGGAACTGCGCCAGCAGGTGCTCCACTTCAAGTGAGGTGCGACACGCCATGGCCTGATTCAGCAACTGGCGGCAGGCGCGGCTATCAAGCTGAGCCAGACGCGCTTTGGTTGCCGGGATAGCAGGCGACCCCATGCTCAGCTCGTCCAAACCCAGACCCACCAGCAATGGCAACACCGAGCCTTTTGCACCCAGTTCGCCGCACAGGCCAATCCATTTCCCCTGGCGATGGACGGCTTGTACCGCGTAATCCAGCGCCCTCAGGAAGGCCGGGTTCAGGCTGTTGTAATGGCGTGTGACTTTGGCGTTATCGCGATCAACAGCCAGCAGATACTGCGTCAGGTCATTGCTACCGATGCTAAAGAAATCAATCTCTTCGCAACACTGGTCGATGATAAACATCACCGAAGGGACTTCCAGCATGATGCCAAGCGGGATTTTCTCATCAAACGGAATATGCTCAGCGCGGAGCTGTTGTTTCGCTTCGGCAAGTTTCTCTTTCACCCACAGGATCTCTTCCATGGAAGAGATCATCGGGATCATGATCTTCAGGCTGCCGTGAGCAGAGGCGCGCAGGATCGCCCGAAGCTGGGTGGTGAAAAGCACTGCATACTCTTCGTAAATACGTACGGCGCGGTAACCGAGGAACGGGTTATTTTCGGCCGGGATCTTCAGGTACTCTACCGGCTTATCGCCGCCGATATCCATGGTCCGCACGATGATGCTGCGCCCGTTTGCACTTTCCAGTGCCTGACAGAAAATGTTGTAGAGCTCGTTTTCACCGGGCGCGCTGCTGCGGTCCATATAAAGCATTTCGGTGCGAAACAGGCCAACGCCCTCGGCGCCGTTCTCAAAGGCTGCCTGCGCTTCCACCGCATGGGCGATGTTCGCGGCAATCTCAACCCGCAGGCCGTCGGCGGTTCTGGCTTCCCGGTCCAGCCAGATGCCCTGCTGCTCGCGTAGTGCCTGTTGTACCCGTGCTTCCTGTCGGTAGTAGCGCGCCACCGCATCGCTTGCATCGACCACGACGGCACCAGCATTGCCATCGATAAATACGGATTGATTGCGCCACTGCAACAGGCTTTCACCGTCGACGCCCACCAGCGTCGGAATATTAAAGGAACGTGCAAGAATAACCGTGTGCGAGGTTGTTCCACCGCTTTTTAACAGCAGCCCTTTGAGCAGAGTTTTATCCAGTTCCAGGAACTGGCCGGGCGTGAGGTCGTCAGCAAGGCAGACGCTCGGCTGCGTCAGTTGCCCCGGAGACGGGAAACGCGCTTCACCGTAGATATGCTGTAAAAGCTGATAGCAGACGTCGCGAACGTCCAGCACACGCTCCTGCAAATACGTGCTGCTGGAACGAGAGAACGTTTCGCAGAAATGGTTCGCCGTGGCGATGATGGCCTGGGCGCAGCTTAAGCCCCGGTTGACCCCTGACAGGAGGTGCTGGCGCAGCGAGGTATCTGTAGCCAGCGAACGATGGGCTTCAAGAATGGCGCTGGCGGTGCTGTCGCTGTCCAGCGCGCGCAGCTCAATGTTTTTCACCAGCAGGGTGAGACCATTATCCAGTGCTAACTGCTCATCTTCTTCGTCTTTCGCTTCGGCTAAATCTGACAGTGCGTTGAGATCCAGCGAGGCCAGCAAGGTCAACACGCCCTGGGCGCTACCGCTGCAAACGGGCAGGGCGCGGAAAAGTGTTGGGTTAAGGCGCGCGAGGGATTCTGGCAGCGGATCGCGCTCATTATTAATGGCTTCTGCGAGCGGCGCATCACAGTGTGGGAACTCTTCCCGGAGCCATTGTTCCAGTTGCTGATAGGCGTTCTGCTCATCTTCACCTTGGATCACCAGACGACAGGCATCGCCTGCCAGCGTATCGGTGCCAATGACTGCCAGTGCGCTCTTGGCATTCCCTTTACGGTCTGTGCGCAGGTTGTGCCATTCGATTTGCGAGATAAACGTATTGCACAGCGTTTCCACATGACTTGCCGGACGCGCGTGAACACCGTTGGGTAATTCACAGGTAAATTCCACTACGAGAGCCATACACACTCCTGAAATCAATCCTCATTCATTGGGCAACAGCATACGAGTGTGTTGATGACGCGCGCCATGTGACAAATCTGCCAAAAGCTGGACAAATGTAATGTCACGTGGAAAGTGAGATTTGACTCACAGGTTGTGGTCCTTTGTCTTATGCGTAACGTCTATCAGAAATGTCGAGGCGGATCGCATTTTTATTTCGACATTACAAAAATCCAGTAAATGGCCTTTTTGTCTCCTGTCCGCCGTCTTCCTGATTGCCTATTGTTTGCCACAACATCTTTATGGTTTTAGGCCAGGAGCGACATATGAAAGAGTTGGTGCATATTCTCAAGAACACGCGGCAGCATCTGATGACTGGGGTGTCGCACATGATCCCGTTTGTGGTCTCGGGCGGCATTTTGCTGGCGGTTTCGGTCATGTTGTATGGCAAAGGCGCGGTGCCCGATGCCGCAACTGATCCCAACCTGAAAAAGCTCTTTGATATCGGCGTGGCGGGGTTAACGCTGATGGTGCCATTCCTCGCCGCCTATATCGGCTACTCCATTGCAGAACGTGCCGCGCTGGCTCCCTGTGCAATTGCCGCCTGGGTGGGCAACAGCTTCGGTGCCGGGTTCTTTGGCGCGATTATCGCCGGGATTTTCGGTGGGATTGTCGTTTGGTACTTGAAAAAACTGCCGGTCCCGAAAGTGCTGCGCTCCGTCATGCCTATCTTCATCATCCCGATTATCGGCACGTTTATCACAGCAGGCATCATGATGTGGGGGCTGGGCGAGCCTGTAGGCGCACTGACCACCGGCCTTACCCAGTGGCTGCAAGGAATGCAGCAGGGCAGCATTGTGGTACTCGCCATTATTATCGGTCTCATGCTGGCGTTCGATATGGGCGGCCCGGTCAACAAAGTGGCGTATGCCTTCATGCTGATTTGCGTTGCGCAGGGCGTCTATACCGTCGTTGCAATTGCCGCCGTGGCTATTTGCATACCACCGCTAGGATTAGGCCTGGCGACGCTGATTAATCGCAAGAGTTTTACCGGTGAAGAGCGTGAAGCGGGTAAGGCTGCATTAGTGATGGGCTGCGTGGGGGTCACCGAAGGGGCCATTCCGTTCGCTGCTGCTGATCCTCTGCGCGTTATTCCCTCCATCATGCTGGGATCCGCATGTGGCGCAGTGACGGCCGCCGTGATGGGCGCACAATGCTATGCCGGTTGGGGCGGGCTCATCGTTCTCCCTGTGGTGGAGGGCAAGCTGGGCTACATCGTGGCGGTTGCCGTGGGGGCTGTTGTGACGGCCATTAGCGTTAACGTGCTGAAGAGTTTTGCCCGCAAGAATGCAAAACAGGTCGAGGAAAAAGAGGACGACCTGGATCTGGATTTCGAAATTAACTGATTGAGGAAAAGAACATGGCCCGAATTATCGCAGTAACAGCTTGTCCGTCAGGCGTTGCCCATACCTACATGGCGGCCGAAGCGCTGGAAAGTGCCGCCAAATCTAAAGGTTGGGAAGTGAAGGTTGAAACGCAGGGGTCAATTGGCCTGGAGAACGAACTGACGGCAGAAGACGTTGCCGCCGCCGATATGGTGATCCTGACCAAAGATATCGGCATTAAATTCGAAGAGCGCTTTGCCGGGAAAACCATTGTACGCGTCAATATCAGCGACGCGGTAAAACGCGCCGACGCCATCATGAACAAAATTGATGCCCACCTGGCGCAAATCGCCTGACGCTCTCCCGCCCTTCGGGGCGGGTTCGTTTTCCGTTACAGGAGTTCCCTCATGACGAATCGTATCCAGCGTTTGAAAGACGCACTTTTTGCCAGTCCACGTGAAATCTCGCTTGAGCGTGCTTTGCTCTATACCGCCAGCCATCAACAGACGGAGGGCGAGCCGGTTATCCTCAGGCGAGCAAAAGCCACGGCGTACATTCTTGACCATGTGAATATCGCGATTCGTGATGAGGAACTGATTGCCGGAAACCGCACCGTTAAACCGCGCGCGGGCATTATGTCCCCTGAGATGGATCCGTACTGGCTACTTAAGGAGCTGGACCAGTTTTCCACACGTCCGCAGGACCGCTTCGAGATCGGCGAAGCGGATAAGCAGATCTACCGCGACGTGCTGTATCCCTATTGGGAAAAACGGTCGATGAAAGATTTCATCAACAGCCAGATGACGGATGAGGTGAAAGCCGCTGTAGGGACGCAAATTTTCAGCGTCAACCAGACGGACAAAGGGCAGGGGCATATCATTATTGATTATCCGCGCCTGCTGAATAACGGGCTGGGTGCGCTGGTGGAGCAAATGCGAGAATATTGTGCCCGCGATGCTCAGAACACGTTCTATGCCGCCGCGCTGATTCTGCTTGAAGCCTCCCAGCGCCATATTCTGCGCTATGCTGCGCTGGCTGAAACGCTTGCAACCGTCTGTGATGACGCTTCACGGCGTGAAGAGCTACGAAAGATTGCCGAAATCTCGCGGCACAACGCGGAGCATAAGCCGCAAACGTTCTGGCAGGCGTGTCAGCTGTTCTGGTATATGAACGTCATTTTGCAATACGAATCTAACGCCAGCTCGCTTTCTATTGGGCGCTTCGACCAGTATATGCTGCCGTTTTATCAGGCCTCGTTAACGCAGGGAGACGACCCGGCATTTCTGAAAGAGCTGCTGGAATCGCTGTGGGTGAAGTGTAACGACGTGGTGCTCTTGCGCTCGACCAGCAGCGCCCGTTATTTTGCCGGCTTCCCGACCGGGTATACCGCGTTATTGGGCGGACTGACGGAAAGCGGGCGTAACGCGGTGAATGTGCTTTCCTTCCTGTGCCTGGATGCTTACCAAAGCGTTCAGCTTCCTCAACCGAACCTTGGCGTACGGGTTAATGAACTTATCGACCGACCTTTCCTGCTTAAAACGGCAGAGACGATCCGCCTGGGCACTGGTATTCCGCAGATTTTCAATGATGAAGTGGTGGTACCCGCTTTCCTGAATCGGGGTGTGTCGCTGGAGGATGCGCGCGACTACGCGGTGGTAGGCTGTGTAGAACTGTCAATTCCGGGTAAAACCTACGGTCTGCACGATATCGCGATGTTTAACCTGCTGAAAGTAATGGAAATCGCGATGCTGGAGAACGAAGGCAATTCAACGCTGAGTTATGAAGGCTTGCTGGACCATATTCGGGCCAAAATTAACCACTACATTGCGCTGATGGTTGAGGGGAGCAACATTTGCGATATCGGCCATCGAGACTGGGCACCGGTACCGTTGCTCTCTTCATTTATCAGCGATTGCCTTGAATCAGGGAAAGATATTACCGACGGCGGGGCGCGATATAACTTTTCTGGCGTTCAGGGGATCGGGATAGCCAACCTGAGTGATTCACTGCACGCCCTGAAAGGGTTGGTCTTTGAACAGCATCGCTTAAGTTTTGATGAGCTCTTAGCCGTGTTAAAAGCGAACTTTGCCACCCCTGAGGGAGAAAAGGTGCGTGCAAGGTTGATCAATCGCTTCGAAAAATACGGCAATGATATCGATGATGTCGACAATATCAGCGCTGAACTGTTGCGCCATTACTGTAAAGAGGTCGAAAAATACCGGAACCCGCGCGGCGGACAGTTCACGCCAGGCTCTTATACCGTATCGGCACACGTGCCGCTGGGGGCAGTGGTGGGAGCTACACCGGATGGCCGCTTTGCCGGAGAGCAACTGGCTGACGGTGGGCTCTCGCCGATGCTTGGGCAAGATATGCAGGGCCCAACGGCGGTACTTAAATCGGTAAGCAAGCTGGATAACTATCTGTTATCTAACGGTACGCTGTTAAACGTTAAATTTACCCCTGCGACGCTGGAAGGCGATGCCGGGCTGCAAAAGCTGGCGGATTTCCTTCGTGCTTTCACCCAGCTTAAGTTGCAGCATATCCAGTTCAACGTGGTGAACGCGGAAACATTGCGTGAAGCGCAACAGCGTCCACAGGATTTTGCCGGGCTGGTGGTGCGCGTTGCTGGCTACAGCGCCTTCTTTGTTGAGTTATCGAAGGAGATCCAGGATGACATTATCCGCCGCACAGCGCATCAGCTGTGACGTGGTTGAAACGCACGCCGAGGTGGCGCGTATTTTCAATATCCAGCGCTACTCATTGAATGACGGTCGCGGCATCCGTACGGTGGTCTTTTTTAAAGGTTGTCCTCACCGTTGTCCGTGGTGTGCGAATCCGGAGTCAATTTCACCGAAAATCGAAACGGTGCGCAGAGAAAGCAAATGTCTTCACTGTGCACCCTGTTTGCGGGACGTCGATGAGTGCCCCTCCGGCGCATTTGAGCCTATTGGGCGGGATGTTACGCTGGAGGAGCTGGTAAGCGAGGTAATGAAAGACGATGTTTTCTTTCGTTCCTCGGGAGGTGGGGTGACGCTCTCGGGTGGCGAAGTGTTGCTGCATGCGCCTTTCGCGACAAAATTTCTACAGGGTTTACGCCGTTTCGGCGTGCATACGGCCATCGAAACGGCAGGCGATGCCCCTTTGTCCCGATTAATGCCGCTGGCTCGCCAGTGTGATGAAGTGTTGTTTGATTTAAAGATCATGGACGCGGATCTGGCCCAATCGATTGTGGCAATGAATCTTCCCAGAGTGCTGGATAATTTCCGCCAGCTGGTGGCTGACGGGATAAACGTGATTCCTCGTGTGCCGCTTATTCCTGGCTATACGCTTAACGAAACGAACATGGCGCGCGTGCTGGCTTTCCTGCTACCTTCAGGAATACGGCAACTGCATTTATTGCCCTTTCATCAGTATGGGGAGCCAAAATACCGTCTGCTGGGACAGGAGTGGGGAATGCGGCAAGCGACCCCTCCGACAGAAGATGAGGTGTCAGCGATGCGTCAACTGGCAGAGCGCGAAGGTTTCAATGTTACCGTGGGAGGCTGAACATGACAGTGATAACGGGACGTCATCTGGTGGCGGTGACCGCGTGTGTCAGTGGCGTCGCACATACCTATATGGCTGCCGAACGTCTGGAAAAGCTCTGCCAGCAGGAGAAGTGGAGCGTTAACATTGAGACGCAGGGAGCGCTGGGTGTTGAGTGCGAGCTTACGGAAGACGACATACGGCGAGCCGATGTCGTATTGCTCATTACCGATATCGAACTGGCGGGCAGCGAACGTTTCGAGCATGCGCGCTACGTGAAGTGCGGTATTAGCGCCTTTTTACGCGACCCACAAAAGGTGATGGGGGCGGTGCGTAAAATGTTAGCCGCTCCGCAGCATACTCAGGTCATTCTGGACTAATGACCTTCCCGGTGAGCTGGCTGTGATACTGGCGACGGTATTCTGACGGCGAACGCTCGGTGTTTTTACGAAACAACCGGCAGAAATAGTTGCTGTCGACAAATCCGCAGGCATGCGCCACCTCTTTCACTTTCAAATCATATCCTTTCAGTAACTGGCGCGCGTGTTCCAGTCGGGTGTGCGTCAGGTACTCATTGAAACCCACTGCGCCCGTTTTCTGGAACAGATGCGACAGGTAGTTTGGGGAGATATAAAACGCCTGCGCGACGGATTCCCGGGTAAGGGGAGTGGCGTAGTGTTCGTCAATATAGACCCGAATTGCTTCAAACAAAGCCTGGCTGCGGGAGGCGGTTTGGATCTGACTACCCAGCAGGTCGACGCAGTGGCTAAGCAGGCTGGCAATAATCAGCCGCGCGGTTTGTTGCTCATGCGGTTGCATCTGCATTTCATGAAGCGTCTGTAAGAGTAGCGATCCAATACGGGGACCGCGGCGGGCAACGTGCTGCTTTGTCAGGTTTCGAACGTCTATACCATTCCAGTGCAAAAGGCTAAACCCAAGCTGCTGTTTGCCAAACAGGATGCTCAGCGTTGTTGCGGGTGCTTGCCATTGTGGATTATTCCAGCCGCCAGCCGGGACGTATAAAACATCACCCTGCTGTAAAACGCAGCCAGCCTGGTCTTTCATCGAACCTTCGATCGCGATCTCCAGACGTGGAAAATCGACCTGCAAGGCAAGTTCGGGGGCGGAGGTAGCGGAGTTTGCAAAATGCACCTGACGCAGCGGCGTTGTGCCGTTGATCAGGTTAGTCAGGATCTGGGTAATGTCGTGGTGCATGGTGTGGATACCAGGGTATTGCCCGGCGGCGCTGGTGCTTGCCGGGCCTACGAAAAGCCTATTTTAGGGCGGGTAAGCGTAAGCGCCACCTGGCAAAACCGATCAACCGGTGTTACGCATACCTGCCGCAACGCCCGCAATCGTTACCATCAGCGCCTGTTCAACGCGTGGATCCGGCTCTTTACCTTCCTCTTCCGCCAGACGCGAACGGTGCAGCAGTTCAGCCTGTAAAACGTTCAGCGGGTCGGTGTAGATGTTACGCAGCTGGATAGACTCGGCGATCCACGGCAGGTCTTCCATCAGGTGGGAGTCATTGGCGATATCCAGCACCACTTTGATGTCGCCTTCCAGCAGTTCGCGCAGCTCTTTGCCCAGCGCCCACAGCTCCGGCTTCACCAGGCGCTGATCGTAGTATTCCGCCAGCCACAGGTCGGCCTTCGAGAAGACCATCTCCAGCATTCCCAGACGGGTAGAGAAGAATGGCCAGTCGCGGCACATGGTTTCCAGTTCGCTCTGCTTACCGTCTTCCACCACTTTTTGCAACGCCGCACCGGCACCCAGCCAGGCTGGCAGCATTAAGCGGTTTTGCGTCCAGGCGAAGATCCACGGAATCGCGCGCAGGGATTCAACGCCACCGGTCGGGCGACGCTTGGCCGGGCGCGAACCCAGCGGCAGTTTACCCAGCTCCTGTTCAGGCGTGGCCGAGCGGAAGTAAGGGACAAAGTCTTTGTTTTCACGCACGTAGCCGCGGTACAGATCGCAGGAGATGTCAGACAGTTCGTCCATAATCCGGCACCAGGATTCTTTTGGCTCCGGCGGCGGCAGCAGGTTGGCTTCGAGGATCGCGCTGGTATAAAGCGACAGGCTGCTGATGGTCACTTCCGGCAGGCCGTACTTGAAGCGGATCATCTCGCCCTGCTCGGTCACGCGCAGGCCGCCTTTCAGGCTTCCTGGTGGTTGAGAGAGCAGCGCCGCGTGTGCAGGCGCACCGCCACGACCAATTGAGCCACCGCGTCCGTGGAACAGGGTCAGCTCGATACCGGCTTTCTCACAGGTTTTGATCAGTGCATCCTGCGCCTGATACTGCGCCCAGGAGGCTGCCATCACCCCCGCATCTTTCGCGGAGTCGGAATAGCCGATCATCACCATCTGTTTGCCCTGAATAAAGCCGCGATACCAGTCGATGTTCAGCAGCTGGGTCATCACGTCGTTAGCGTTGTTCAGGTCGTCGAGAGTCTCAAACAGCGGTGCTACCGGCAGAGCATAGTCAATGCCCGCTTCTTTCAGTAGAAGGTGAACGCCCAGCACGTCGGACGGGGTCTTCGCCATGGAGATCACGTAGGCGGCCACCGATCCTTTCGGCGCATCTACAATCGCTTTACAGGTGTTGAGCACTTCGCGGGTGTCATTGCTTGGCTCCCAGTTGCGCGGCAGCAGCGGGCGCTTGGAGTTCAGCTCGCGGATCAGGAACGCCTGTTTGTCGGCTTCTGACCAGCTTTCGTAGTCGCCAATGCCGAGGTAGCGGGTCAGCTCGCCCAGCGCTTCGGTATGACGGGTACTTTCCTGACGAACGTCGATACGCACCAGCGGCACGCCGAAACACTTCACGCGGCGCAGGGTGTCGAGCAGTTCGCCGTTGGCAATGATGCCCATCCCACAAGCCTGGAGCGATTTATAGCAGGCGTATAGAGGCTCCCAGAGCTGTTCGTTCTGGCTCAGCAGACCTTCCGGCTTCGGCAGGCGCTGGCCTTTCAGGCGCGCTTCCAGCCAGGCCTGAGTGGCCATCAGCTGACCGCGCAGCTTTTTCATCAGGAAGCGGTACGGCTCGCTGGCGCCTTCTTCACCGGCCAGCGCGCGCAGTTCCGGCGTCGCTTCCACCATCGACAGCTCGGAGATCAGCACCTGAATATCTTTCAGGAACAGGTCGGTTGCTTTCCAGCGGCTCAGCAGCAGGACGTGACGGGTGATTTCCGCCGTCACGTTCGGGTTGCCGTCGCGGTCGCCGCCCATCCAGGAGGTGAAGCGAACCGGCACAAAGTCGACCGGCAGGCGATAGCCCAGATTTTCTTCCAGCTGTTCGTTCAGCTCGCGCAGGTAGTTGGGTACCCCTTCCCACAGGCTGTTTTCCACCACCGCAAAGCCCCACTTGGCTTCGTCGACCGGGCTTGGGCGATGCTTACGAATTTCATCGGTGTGCCAGGACTGGGCAATCAGCTGGCGCAGGCGGCGCATAAGCTGGTTACGTTCGTAGTCGGCGATGTCTTTGTTATCCAACTGCTTCAGACAGTTGTTCACTTCCACCATTTTGTGGATCAGCGTACGACGGGTGATTTCGGTTGGGTGTGCGGTCAGCACCAGCTCCAGCGAAAGGGATTCCACCGCTTTTTTGATGGTCGCTTCGTTGAGGTCGGGCTGGTCTTTGAGTTTACGAAGGGTGCGGGCAATGACTTCCGGGTTGCTGGCCGCTTCGCCTTTTGGCGAAATGCTGTGGTATTGCTCAGCGGTGTTTGCCAGGTTCAGGAACTGGCTGAAGGCGCGGGCAACGGGCAGCAGCTCATCGTTGGAGAGGTTCTGCAAGGTGGTAAGCAGCTCCTGACGGTTGGCCTCATTACCGGCGCGGGAAGATTTGGACAGCTTGCGGATGGTTTCAACGCGGTCGAGGATGTTCTCCCCCAGTGCGTCTTTGATGGTATCTCCAAGCACTTTGCCGAGCATACTGACATTACTACGCAACGCGGAATATTGTTCGTTCATAAAAACCCAGTCACCCCATCATTTTTGTTTATGCCCAGGCGAAAATCTTCTGGACATTATTTTGTCATCTCCCTTTATAAAGCCACGTAAAACCCCCGTCGTCAATTGCTGCGAAAACGGTTCAGCAGACGAATAAATGCGGACAATTTACGAAATTTAATTCGCATTGCGTCAGATAAGAGATGCTTATGGAAATGTGACGGTGATCATGCGATTTGTTGCCCTCACCCTAACCCTCTCCCACAGGGAGAGGGGACTTTTCGGTGCGGTTTTAATGCCAGCAGAAGTGATGCACAACCTGGGTAATGAGTTCGCGGGTGGGCTTGATGAAGCGGGTTTCGAGATATTCGTCCGGCTGGTGTGCCTGGTTGATGGAGCCAGGGCCCAGAACCAGCGTCGGGCACAGCGTCTGAATAAACGGCGCTTCGGTGCAGTAGTTCACCACGTCGGTTTTCTCGCCAAGCAGTTTTTCCACCACCTGAACCAGCTGGTGGTCAGGCGGGCATTCGTAGCCTGGAATCGGCGGATGCAGTTCGGAGACCGTCAGACGGCCCGGCCAGCGCTCGCTGACCGGTGCCAGCGCTTCGTTCAGTAAGCCATCCAGATCGCTTAGCGTCATGCCCGGCAGAGGACGGATATCCATATGCAGTTCGCAGCAGGCGCAGATACGGTTGGACGCATCACCGCCGTGCAGGCTGCCGAGGTTAAGCGTTGGGTAAGGCACGGTGAACGCCTCGTAGTGATAGCGCTCTTTCAGATCGTCGCGCAGGGTCATGATGCGGCCAATCGCGTCATGCATCAGCTCAATGGCGTTCACGCCGCGCGCCGGATCGCTGGAGTGGCCAGACTGGCCCAGTACGCGCACCGCGGTAGAAATATGGCCTTTGTGCGCCCGAATCGGTTGCAGAGAGGTTGGTTCGCCGATGATCGCGCAGTCAGGACGAATCGATGTGTTTTCAGAGAAATAACGTGCGCCCGCCATGCTGGTCTCTTCATCGGCGGTCGCCAGAATGTAGAGTGGTTTTTTCAGCTTCGTCACGACCACGTCACGCAGCGCGTCGAGGATAAAGGCGAAGAAGCCTTTCATGTCGGCGGTGCCCAGACCATAAAGCTTGTTGTCATGCTCGGTCAGCGTGAACGGATCGCGCGTCCAGCGGCCATCATCAAACGGCACGGTGTCAGTGTGCCCAGCCAGCAGCAGGCCGCCCGCGCCATGTCCGGTACTGGCGAGCAGGTTAAATTTGTGGCGTGTTCCGGGGACGGGCTGAACCTCAACGTTAAACCCAAGATCGCTAAACCAACCCGCCAGCAGATTGATTAAAGACTCATTGCTCTGATCCAGGGCTTCTTCCGTCGCGCTGATGGAGGGTGTGGCGATCAGGGCGCGGTAAATCTCGATAAATGGCGGTAAGTTCATTTTCATTGTTGACACACCTTAGGTCGTGATAGTATCAATATTCATGCAATAAATGTGAATAAAAATACATTAACGTTGAGCATAAAGGAACCCGATGTTGAATACGCTGATTGTAGGCGCTAGCGGTTATGCGGGCGCAGAGCTTGTAAGCTACGTAAATCGCCACCCTCATATGACCATAACCGCTTTGACCGTGTCAGCGCAAAGCAATGATGCCGGAAAGTTAATTTCCGATTTGCATCCACAGCTTAAGGGCGTGGTTGATTTGCCTTTGCAGCCCATGTCTGACATCAGCGAGTTTACCGACGGCGTTGACGTGGTGTTTTTAGCCACCGCACACGAGGTCAGTCACGACCTGGCGCCGCAGTTCCTGGCAGCCGGATGCGTGGTGTTCGATCTCTCCGGCGCGTTCCGCGTTAACGACGGCGCGTTCTACGAAAAATATTACGGTTTCACCCACCAGCATCCGGAACTGCTTGAAAAAGCGGTGTACGGCCTGGCGGAGTGGAGCGCAGATAAACTGAAAGAAGCGAACCTGATTGCCGTTCCGGGATGCTACCCGACGGCGGCGCAGCTTTCCCTGAAGCCGCTGATCGACGCCGGGTTGCTGGATCTGAACCAGTGGCCGGTGATCAACGCCACCAGCGGCGTGAGCGGCGCCGGGCGCAAAGCGGCAATCTCCAACAGCTTCTGCGAAGTGAGCCTTCAGCCGTATGGCGTGTTTAACCACCGTCATCATCCTGAAATCACGACGCATCTGGGCGCGGACGTCATTTTCACCCCGCATCTGGGCAGCTTCCCGCGCGGGATCCTCGAAACCATTACCTGCCGCCTGAAGCCGGGTGTGACCAAAGAACAGGTGAACGAGGTCTTCACGCAGGCGTATGCGGACAAACCGCTGGTGCGCCTGTACGACAAAGGCGTGCCGGCGCTGAAAAATGTGGTCGGCCTGCCGTTCTGCGATATCGGCTTTGCCGTGCAGGGTGAGCATCTCATCGTGGTGGCAGCAGAAGATAACCTACTCAAAGGCGCTGCCGCACAGGCAATGCAGTGTGCAAATATTCGTTTCGGCTTCCCTGAAACGCAGGCTCTTATTTAAGGTGTGATGATGAATCCATTAATTATCAAACTCGGTGGTGTACTGCTGGACAGCGAAGAAGCGCTGGAGCGCCTGTTTAACGCACTGGTGAACTATCGTGAATCACACCAACGTCCGCTGGTGATTGTGCACGGCGGCGGCTGTGTGGTGGATGAGCTGATGAAAGGGCTCAACCTGCCGGTGAAAAAGAAAAATGGCCTGCGCGTGACGCCTGCCGACCAGATTGACATCATTACCGGCGCGCTGGCGGGCACGGCGAACAAAACGCTGCTGGCCTGGGCGAAGAAGCACCATATCGCCTCCGTTGGCCTCTGTCTGGGCGATGGCGATAGCGTGAAAGTGACCCAGCTCGACGAAGAGCTTGGCCATGTTGGACTGGCGCAGCCGGGTTCGCCTAAGCTGATTAACACCCTGCTGGAAGGCGGTTTCCTGCCGGTGGTGAGCTCAATCGGCGTGACCGAAGAGGGCGAGCTGATGAACGTTAACGCTGACCAGGCGGCAACCGCGCTGGCGGCCACGCTGGGCGCAGACCTGATCCTGCTCTCCGACGTGAGCGGCATACTGGACGGCAAAGGCCAGCGTATTGCGGAAATGACCGCCGCAAAAGCCGAGCAGCTGATCGATCAAGGCATTATCACCGACGGCATGATTGTTAAAGTGAATGCGGCGCTGGATGCGGCCCGCACGTTGGGTCGCCCGGTGGATATCGCCTCCTGGCGGCACGCGGAGCAACTCCCGGCGCTGTTTAACGGTACGCCGATTGGTACGCGTATTCTGGCTTAAGTTTCTGTGCCGGATGGCGCTTTGCTTATCCGGCCTACGTGAATTTTGTAGGCCCGGTAAGCGCAGCGCCACCGGGCAAAAATATCATCATTAAGGAAATTCGTTATGGCACTTTGGGGTGGGCGTTTTACACAGGCAGCGGATCAGCGGTTCAAACAGTTCAACGACTCTTTGCGCTTCGACTACCGCCTGGCCGAACAGGATATTGTCGGCTCTGTGGCCTGGTCCAAAGCGCTGGTGACCGTTGGCGTGCTGACCGCAGACGAACAGCAGCAGCTGGAAGAGGCGCTGAACAATCTGCTGGAAGAGGTGCGTCTGGATCCGCAGCAAATCCTCCAGAGCGATGCTGAAGATATTCACAGCTGGGTGGAAGGCAAACTGATCGACAAAGTCGGCCAGTTGGGTAAAAAGCTCCATACCGGGCGTAGCCGTAATGACCAGGTGGCGACCGACCTGAAGCTGTGGTGCAAAGAGACCGTCGGCGAACTGCTGGCGGCGAATCGTCAGTTGCAGGGCGCGCTGGTGGACACCGCGCAGAACAATCAGGACGCGGTGATGCCGGGTTATACCCACCTGCAACGCGCGCAGCCGGTGACGTTCGCGCACTGGTGTCTGGCCTATGTTGAGATGCTGGCGCGTGATGAGAGCCGTTTACAGGATACCTTAAAGCGTCTGGACGTGAGCCCGCTGGGCAGCGGCGCGCTTGCCGGTACGGCTTATGAAATTGACCGTGAGCAGCTGGCAGGCTGGCTGGGCTTTGCCTCCGCCACCCGCAATAGTCTGGACAGCGTCTCTGACCGTGACCACGTGCTGGAACTGCTCTCAAATGCGTCTATCGGGATGGTGCACCTGTCGCGCTTTGCCGAAGACCTGATCTTCTTTAACTCTGGCGAAGCCGGGTTTGTGGAGCTGTCCGACCGTGTGACGTCCGGCTCCTCCCTGATGCCGCAGAAGAAAAACCCGGACGCGCTGGAGCTGATCCGCGGGAAATGTGGCCGCGTGCAGGGTGCGCTGACCGGTATGATGATGACCCTGAAAGGGCTGCCGCTGGCGTACAACAAAGACATGCAGGAAGACAAAGAGGGGCTGTTCGACGCGCTCGACACCTGGCTGGACTGTCTGCATATGGGCGCGCTGGTGCTGGACGGCATTCAGGTGAAACGTCCGCGCTGCCAGGAAGCGGCGCAGCAGGGGTATGCTAACTCTACCGAGCTGGCGGACTACCTGGTGGCGAAAGGCGTACCGTTCCGCGAGGCGCACCATATTGTGGGTGAAGCGGTAGTGGAAGCGATTCGTCAGGGTAAAGCCCTTGAAGAGCTGGCGCTTGCCGACCTGCAAAAATTCAGCGCGGTTATCGGGGATGATGTCTACCCGATTCTGGCCCTGCAATCCTGCCTGGATAAGCGTGCAGCGAAAGGCGGCGTGTCACCGAAGCAGGTAGCGCAGGCGATTGCGGATGCGAAAAACCGGTTGGTTTAAACCGTGCGGGCTGGTGCCCTCACCCCGGCCCTCTCCCACTGGGAGAGGGAGAAAAACGGAGCCTGGCTTAGTGCTGGGCTTTTTTTTACGCAAAAAAAAGCGGACCACGGGGTCCGCAAAAGTTCACGTTGGCTTTAGTTTTTCGAGTTTTGAGAGAAACTCGCTGACGGTGCGGGGACGTCAAGGGTCAAACACGTGCCGCCTCGTCTATGTGATGTATTATTCAACAGAATGCTTGATAGGGATAATCGTTCGTTGCTATGCTATCTATCGCCATGAACTATCGTGGCGACGGAGGATGAATAATGAATATTCGTGATCTTGAATACCTGGTAGCGTTAGCTGAGCATCGCCATTTTCGCCGCGCGGCAGACTCCTGCCATGTCAGCCAGCCAACGCTGAGCGGTCAGATCCGCAAGCTGGAAGATGAGCTGGGCGTGATGCTGCTGGAGCGCACCAGTCGTAAAGTACTGTTCACGCAGGCAGGTCTGCTGCTGGTGGATCAGGCGCGCACCGTACTGCGCGAGGTCAAAGTGCTCAAGGAAATGGCAAGCCAGCAGGGGGAAGCGATGTCCGGCCCGCTGCATATTGGCCTGATCCCAACCGTTGGCCCGTACCTGTTGCCGCAAATCATTCCGATGCTGCACCAGACGTTCCCGAAACTCGAAATGTACCTGCATGAAGCGCAAACCCATCAGCTGCTGGCGCAGTTAGACAGCGGTAAGCTCGACTGTGCGATTCTGGCGCTCGTTAAAGAGAGTGAAGCGTTTATTGAAGTACCGCTGTTCGATGAGCCGATGATGCTGGCGATCTATGAAGATCACCCGTGGGCGAACCGCGATCGCGTACCGATGGCCGATCTGGCCGGTGAAAAACTGCTGATGCTGGAAGACGGCCACTGTCTGCGCGATCAGGCGATGGGCTTCTGCTTCGAAGCGGGTGCCGATGAAGATACCCATTTCCGCGCAACCAGCCTGGAAACGCTGCGTAATATGGTGGCGGCGGGAAGCGGTATTACGCTGTTGCCGGCGCTGGCGGTGCCGCACGAGCGTAAACGTGATGGCGTGGTCTATCTGCCGTGTATTAAGCCGGAGCCGCGTCGCACCATTGGTCTGGTTTATCGTCCGGGGTCACCGCTGCGCAGCCGCTATGAGCAGCTGGCAGAGGCCATCCGCGGTGCGATGGATGGCCATTTTGACAGCGCGTTAAAACAGGCGGTTTAAGCCGTTCAGCGCAGCGACCCGATAAGCTTCCGCCATGGTCGGGTAGTTAAAGGTGGTGTTAACGAAGTACTCAATGGTGTTGCCACCACCTTTTTGCTCCATGATCGCCTGGCCGATATGAATGATTTCCGCCGCGCGTTCACCGAAGCAGTGAATACCGAGGATCTCTTTCGTCTCGCGATGGAACAGGATCTTCAGTGTACCTACGCTCATTCCCACGATTTGCGCCCGCGCCAGATGTTTAAACTGGGCACGACCCACCTCGTAAGGCACCTTCATGGCCGTCAGCTGCTGCTCGGTTTTGCCGACAGAGCTGATTTCCGGAATGGTGTAGATGCCCGTCGGGATATCTTCAATCAGATGCGCCGTCGCTTCACCTTTCACCAGCGCCTGTGCGGCGATGCGGCCCTGATCGTAAGCGGCGGAGGCCAGGCTTGGGTAACCAATCACGTCGCCGACCGCGTAAACGTGCGGCAGCGCAGTCTGGTACATGCTGTTGACCTTGAGCTGACCGCGGCTGTCGGTTTCAAGCCCGATATTCTCCAGCTGCAATGAATCCGTATTGCCGGTACGGCCGTTGGCATACAGCAGGCAGTCGGCTTTCAGCTTCTTACCGGATTTCAGGTGCATGATCACACCGTCGTCGCAGCCTTCGATTTTCTCGTACTCTTCGTTGTGGCGAATCACCACGCCGCTGTTCCAGAAGTGGTAGGAGAGGGAATCTGACATCTCCTGATCGAGGAACGCCAGCAGGCGGTCGCGGGTGTTGATCAGATCAACTTTGACCTCCATTCCCCTGAAAATCGACGCATATTCGCAGCCAATCACGCCCGCGCCGTAGATGATCACATGGCGTGGCTCATGGTGCAGGCTGAGGATGGAGTCGCTGTCGTAAATGCGCGGGTGCGAGAAATCCACGTCAGCCGGATGGTAAGGACGGGAGCCGCAGGCGATCACAAATTTTTCAGCGGTGAGCGTCTCAACCGAACCGTCGTGGCACTCCAGCGCCAGGGTGTGTTCATCCACAAAATGCGCGTTCCCTTGCAGAATTTCACAGTGGTTGCGCTCATAGAAACCCTGACGCATGCGCGTCTGCTGGTTAATGACCGTGTCTGCGTGATTCAGGATATCGGCAAAGGAGGAGCGAAGAAGTCGGGAGTGGTCGCTGTAAAGAGGGTTCTGGTTAAATTCGATAATGCGGCTAACGGCGTGGCGGAGGGCTTTCGAAGGGATGGTGCCCCAGTGGGTGCAACCGCCGCCGACATTATGGTAGCGCTCAATAACCGCTACTCTGGCTCCCTGTTTTACCAGACCCATAGCAGCACCTTCGCCGCCGGGGCCGGAACCAATAACTATTGCGTCGTAATCGTAGGAATGTGGCATGGCAAGGCTTACCTGTTCTTATACATAAAAGCAACAGAATCATAACATCATTGCCAGGGTAACCCAATTATCGTTGTGCTTTTTTCGGGCAGTGGAGCACAAACCGCGCGTAAACAATCATTCACAAAGTCAGGTAAACAGATTAATTTTATTCTCTGGTATAGTGCCAACGGGCCTTTGGAAGGATTCAACTATCGTGATGGGCGTAAGAGCACAACAAAAAGAGAAAACCCGGCGTTCGCTGGTGGAAGCCGCATTCAGTCAACTGAGTGCTGAGCGGAGTTTTGCCAGTTTGAGCCTGCGTGAAGTGGCGCGCGAGGCCGGGATTGCGCCAACGTCCTTCTATCGTCATTTCCGTGATGTGGATGAACTGGGCCTGACCATGGTCGACGAGAGCGGTTTGATGCTGCGCCAGCTTATGCGTCAGGCGCGTCAGCGTATCGCCAAGGGCGGCAGCGTGATCCGCACTTCCGTGTCGACATTTATGGAATTTATCGGCAATAACCCTAACGCGTTTCGCCTGCTGTTGCGTGAGCGTTCCGGAACGTCAGCCGCGTTTCGTGCCGCCGTCGCGCGTGAAATTCAGCATTTCATCGCGGAACTTGCCGACTATCTTGAACTCGAAAACCATATGCCGCGTGCGTTTACTGAAGCACAGGCTGAGGCGATGGTGACGATTGTGTTCAGCGCGGGTGCTGAAGCGCTGGATGTCAGCATTGAACAACGTAAGCAACTCGAAGAGCGACTGGTATTGCAGCTTCGGATGATTTCTAAAGGTGCGTACTACTGGTATCGCCGTGAACAAGAGAAGTTGGCACATCAAAACGATGAGTGAAGGTGAGTAATGAAACAGTCAGGTCAGGATAAAGGAACGCTGTTGCTGGCATTGATCGCTGGCTTATCCATTAATGGTACGTTTGCGGCGGTTTTCAGCTCAATTGTACCGTTCTCGATTTTCCCGATTATCGCGCTGGTGCTGACGGTGTACTGCCTGCATCAACGTTATCTGAACCGCACGATGCCAGTTGGGTTACCGGGACTGGCCGCAGCCTGTTTTATTCTGGGTGTATTGCTTTATAGCACGGTGGTGCGCGCGGAGTATCCGGATATTGGCTCTAACTTCCTGCCTGCGGTACTGTCTGTGGCGCTGGTGTTCTGGATTGGCTCTCGCATGCGTAGCCGCAAGAGCGAGTTGCCGGAGTAGAGAAGGGTTTTGTAGTCGTTGTAGGGCAGGTAAGCGAAGCGCCACCTGCCAAAAAATGCCGGATGGCGCTACGCTTATCCGGCCTAAAGATTATCGTGCAGTAAGCAGTACGCCGCACTCCATATGGTGCGTATACGGGAACTGATCGAACAGCGCCAGACGTTCAACCTTGTGCGTCTGGCTCAATGTTTCCAGATTCTTGCACAGCGTCTCCGGGTTACAGGAGATGTACAAAATACGCGGGTACGCCTGCACCATCTTCTCGGTTTCGCTGTCCAGGCCACTGCGCGGCGGATCGACAAAAATTGTCTCACACTGGTAGCTCTTCAAATCAATCCCTTGCAGGCGGTTAAACTCGCGTACGCCGTTCATCGCCTGGGTAAACTCTTCTGCCGCCATACGAATAATTTGTACGTTATCAATATGGTTAGCGGCGATGTTGTACTGCGCGGCTGCCACCGACGGTTTGGCGATTTCCGTCGCCAGCACGCGTTCGAAGTTACGCGCCAGCGCCAGCGAGAAGTTGCCGTTACCGCAGTAGAGTTCCAGCAGATCGCCCTTAGACCCTTCCGTCGCCTTCAACGCCCACTCCAGCATCTGCACGTTCATGGCGGCATTCGGCTGGGTGAAGCTGTTCTCCACCTGACGGTAAACCATCTCTTTTCCTGCCACCGGCAGACGCTCGTCGATGTAATCCTGGTCCAGCATGATTTTGGTTTTGGTCGCGCGGCCAATCAGGTGCACGTTGATATTCTGCGCGCGCAGCGCATCGCGCAGGGCTTCTGCCTGCTCGCGCCACTCGTCAGTCAGTGCTTTGTGATAGAGCAGAGAAACAATGGCCTGATTGCTTTGGGTGGTCAGGTAGTCAATCTGGAACAGCTTGTTGCGCAGTACCGGATTGTTGCGCACACCGTCGATCATCAGCGTCATCAGCTGGTTGATAAGCTCACTCGCCGCCGGAAAACTGTCTACGCGAATACGGGATTTCGTCTGCTGATCGAAAATGATGTGGTACAGGTCATCGCCATCGTGCCAGATGCGGAACTCAGCGCGCATACGGTAGTGGCTGACCGGAGAACGAAACACCTCGGGAACGGGCGCGTTGAAAGGCGTCATCATACTTTGCAGGCGGACAACTTTTTCTGCCAGCTGTGCGTCGTACTGTTCTGTCGGGAGGTGTTCGGGGGTCATGATGCGTCCTGAGTGATAAAGAATTACGCGGGGATTGTAGGGATTGTGCAGTGGATGTCCAGATTTAATGGCTAATAGCTATCTGGACATCTATACGTGTCTAATTGTAGCATTCTGTTTCCGGTCTCCTTAGAGTGAAAAGGGAATCCAGTGCAAATCTGGAGCTGACGCGCAGCGGTAAAGACTGGCGGGATGAGAGTTGTAGACACTGTGAAAATGGGAAGTCTTCATCCGTATAACGCCACCCAGCCCGAAGACCTGCCGGGATCACGTCGCATTTGGTTTCATCATCGCGTGCTATCGGTGAGGCCTGCGGCATCCTTCTTATATTGTGGATGCTTTAACAATGATTAAAAAAGTATCGCTGTTGACGGTGTTTTCCGTCACGGCATTTTCGGGCTGGGCGCAGGAAAGCGCCGACTCGTTGGTGGTGACAGCAAACCGTTTCGAACAACCAGCAAAAACCGTTCTGGCTCCGACCTCCGTCGTGACGCGTGAGGATATTGAACGCTGGCAGGCAACGAGTGTTGTGGAAATCATGTCACGCCTGCCGGGTGTGGACATCGCACAAAGCGGCGGGATGGGGTCGACCTCTTCAACGTTTATTCGCGGTACGGAATCCCGCCATGTTCTGGTACTGATTGATGGTATCCCTCTGAATAATGCCGGGATCAGCAACGTTCCCGATTTAAGCCAAATTCCGACGTCGCTGATTCAGCGTATTGAGTACATTCGCGGCCCACGTTCGGCGCTGTATGGCTCCGACGCGATTGGCGGTGTGATTAACATCATTACCGGGCGCGACAAGCCGGGTGCGGAAATTTCTGCGGGTGTCGGTTCAAAGGGGTATCAAAACTATAACGGTGCCTTCCAGCAGGTGTTCGATAAAACCAAAATCACCATGGCCGGTGATTATACCTATACCCGTGGTTTTGATATTGCCGCAAAAGATGCCCCGCGCCAGCCAGACCGCGATGGTTTTATGAGTAAATCGCTGTTTGGCTCGGTGGAGCAGCAGTTTACCGACAGCGTCAGCGGATTCGTCCGTGGTTTTGGCTACGATAACCGCTCCGCGTATGACGGTTACGATCACTATGGCGCGACCGGCATTGATGGGCGGCCGGACACGCGTCAGGTTTACAGCCAGAACTGGGACACCGGGTTGCGCTATAACCAGGGTATTTTCCAGTCACAGCTGGTGGCAGGGTATGGCCGTAGCAAAGATCAGAACTATGATCCGAAAAAAGGCCGCTACGCTGACTCCGCAACCATGGATGACGTGAAGCAGTACACCACCCAGTGGCTGAATACGGTTGAAGTGGGGCACGGCAATATCGGCGCGGGTCTGGACTGGCAGAAGCAGAAAACCCAGGCGGGTACGGGCTATCTGGAAAAAGGTTACGAACAACGTAATACCGGCGTGTTCCTTTCGGCGATGCAGCAGTTCAACAGCGTGACGCTGGAAGCGGCGGCGCGTAATGACGATAACTCTAATTTTGGCAATCACGCCACCTGGCAGACCAGCGCCGCATGGGAGTTCATCGAGGGGTATCGCATCATCGGTTCTTACGGTACAGCGTATAAAGCACCGACCATGAGCCAGATCCACAGTAAAGATTACGGTAATCCGGATCTGAAGCCAGAAGAGAGTAAGCAGTGGGAAGGCGGCTTTGAAGGTCTGACGGGGCCGGTAAACTGGCGCGTGACGGGTTATCGTAATGATATTGATAACCTGATTAACAGCGACCCGCGGACCTACCGTTATTACAACGTGGATGAGGCTCGCATCAAAGGGATTGAGGTGACGGCGCAGTTCGATACCGGACCGGTAGGGCACCAAATTTCCTATGACTACGTTGACCCGCGCAATGCGAAAACCAACGAAGTCCTGGCACGTCGCTCAAAGCAGCAGGTTAAGTATCAGCTTGACTGGCAGGTGTGGGATCTCGACTGGAATCTGGCGTACCGTTATCTGGGCACTCGCTATGACGTTGCCGTTGATCCGAATACCTATGCAACAGAACGCGTGAAAATGGGCGGCGTCAGCCTGTGGGACGTCGCGGTTTCATATCCCGTCACCTCTCATCTCACAGTTCGTGGTAAAATAGCCAACCTGTTCGATAAAGATTACGAGACAGTTTATGGCTACCAAACTGCAGGACGGGAATACACCTTGTCTGGCAGCTACACCTTCTGATCCGCGTCCCACCGTGCTGGTGTTTGATTCCGGCGTCGGTGGGCTTTCGGTCTATGATGAGATTCGGCAGCTCCTGCCGGATCTCCATTACATCTACGCCTTCGATAACGTCGCGTTCCCGTATGGGGAAAAGAGTGAAGACTTTATTGTTGAGCGTGTGGTTGAAATCGTCACCGCGGTACAAAAGCGTTATCCCCTGGCGCTGGCGGTCATTGCCTGTAATACGGCAAGCACGGTCTCTCTTCCTGCCCTGCGCGAAAAATTCCCGTTCCCGGTTGTGGGCGTTGTTCCGGCAATCAAACCTGCGGCGCGTCTGACGGCGAACGGCATTGTGGGGTTGCTGGCTACGCGCGGTACGGTAAAACGTCCTTATACGCGTGAGCTTATTGAGCGCTTTGCCAATGAATGCCAGATCGCCATGCTCGGCTCCGCGGAGCTGGTGGAAATGGCGGAAGCGAAACTGCACGGCGAGACGGTATCGCTTGAAGAGCTGCGTCGTATTCTGCGTCCATGGCTGCGGATGCAGGAACCACCGGATACGGTTGTTCTCGGCTGCACCCATTTCCCGCTATTACAGGAAGAGCTGTTAAAGGTTCTGCCTGAAGGGACCCGGCTGGTGGATTCCGGTGCTGCGATTGCGCGTCGGACGGCCTGGTTGCTGGAACACGAGGCGCCGGATGCGAAATCCGCGGATGCGAACATCGCTTTTTGTATGGCGATAACAAAAGAAACCGAACAACTTTTGCCCGTTTTACGTCGTTATGGCTTCGAAACGCTCAAAAAACTGGCGCTGTAGCACGGTTTTGAGCAAAAAAGAGACGGTTGAACGTTTTTTTTCAAAGAGGGGTTGTCAACGTCTGAGAACTCCCTATAATGCGCCTCCACTGACACGGAACAACGGCTTACAAGCCGCCGGGACAGCGGGGTTCAGAGATGAACGCCAACAGAGAAAAGTGAAAATAATTGCTTGACTCTGAATGAGGAAAACGTAATATACGGGACCTCGCAACGATGAGCTGAAAGCCGCGTTGCAACTGCTCTTTAACAATTTATCAGACAATCTGTGTGGGCACTCAAAGTGACATGGATTCTTAACGTCCTCGGACGAAAAATGAATACCAAGTCTCAACGAGTGAACACGTAATTCATTACGAAGTTTAATTCATTGAGCATCAAACTTTTAAATTGAAGAGTTTGATCATGGCTCAGATTGAACGCTGGCGGCAGGCCTAACACATGCAAGTCGAACGGTAACAGGAAGCAGCTTGCTGCTTCGCTGACGAGTGGCGGACGGGTGAGTAATGTCTGGGAAACTGCCTGATGGAGGGGGATAACTACTGGAAACGGTAGCTAATACCGCATAACGTCGCAAGACCAAAGAGGGGGACCTTCGGGCCTCTTGCCATCGGATGTGCCCAGATGGGATTAGCTAGTAGGTGGGGTAACGGCTCACCTAGGCGACGATCCCTAGCTGGTCTGAGAGGATGACCAGCCACACTGGAACTGAGACACGGTCCAGACTCCTACGGGAGGCAGCAGTGGGGAATATTGCACAATGGGCGCAAGCCTGATGCAGCCATGCCGCGTGTATGAAGAAGGCCTTCGGGTTGTAAAGTACTTTCAGCGGGGAGGAAGGCGTTGTGGTTAATAACCACAGCGATTGACGTTACCCGCAGAAGAAGCACCGGCTAACTCCGTGCCAGCAGCCGCGGTAATACGGAGGGTGCAAGCGTTAATCGGAATTACTGGGCGTAAAGCGCACGCAGGCGGTCTGTCAAGTCGGATGTGAAATCCCCGGGCTCAACCTGGGAACTGCATTCGAAACTGGCAGGCTAGAGTCTTGTAGAGGGGGGTAGAATTCCAGGTGTAGCGGTGAAATGCGTAGAGATCTGGAGGAATACCGGTGGCGAAGGCGGCCCCCTGGACAAAGACTGACGCTCAGGTGCGAAAGCGTGGGGAGCAAACAGGATTAGATACCCTGGTAGTCCACGCCGTAAACGATGTCGACTTGGAGGTTGTGCCCTTGAGGCGTGGCTTCCGGAGCTAACGCGTTAAGTCGACCGCCTGGGGAGTACGGCCGCAAGGTTAAAACTCAAATGAATTGACGGGGGCCCGCACAAGCGGTGGAGCATGTGGTTTAATTCGATGCAACGCGAAGAACCTTACCTACTCTTGACATCCAGAGAACTTAGCAGAGATGCTTTGGTGCCTTCGGGAACTCTGAGACAGGTGCTGCATGGCTGTCGTCAGCTCGTGTTGTGAAATGTTGGGTTAAGTCCCGCAACGAGCGCAACCCTTATCCTTTGTTGCCAGCGGTTAGGCCGGGAACTCAAAGGAGACTGCCAGTGATAAACTGGAGGAAGGTGGGGATGACGTCAAGTCATCATGGCCCTTACGAGTAGGGCTACACACGTGCTACAATGGCGCATACAAAGAGAAGCGACCTCGCGAGAGCAAGCGGACCTCATAAAGTGCGTCGTAGTCCGGATTGGAGTCTGCAACTCGACTCCATGAAGTCGGAATCGCTAGTAATCGTGGATCAGAATGCCACGGTGAATACGTTCCCGGGCCTTGTACACACCGCCCGTCACACCATGGGAGTGGGTTGCAAAAGAAGTAGGTAGCTTAACCTTCGGGAGGGCGCTTACCACTTTGTGATTCATGACTGGGGTGAAGTCGTAACAAGGTAACCGTAGGGGAACCTGCGGTTGGATCACCTCCTTACCTTAAAGAACCTGCCTTTGTAGTGTCCACACAGATTGTCTGATGAAAAACAGCAGTAAAAACCTCTACAGGCTTGTAGCTCAGGTGGTTAGAGCGCACCCCTGATAAGGGTGAGGTCGGTGGTTCAAGTCCACTCAGGCCTACCAAATTTTTGCTGATGCTGCGTTGCGGCGACACTCACATACCTGAGTATGCTTCGTGTCACCACGCCTTGCCTCAACAAAAATTACCGGTACAGAGGTGACTACGATGGGGCTATAGCTCAGCTGGGAGAGCGCCTGCCTTGCACGCAGGAGGTCTGCGGTTCGATCCCGCATAGCTCCACCATCTTTTACTGCGAACACAAGAAAACTTCAGAGTGAACCTGAAAAGGTGCACTGCGAAGTTTTGCTCTTTAAAAATCTGGATCAAGCTGAAAATTGAAACGACACACAGCTCATGTGTGTTCGAGTCTCTCAAATTTTCGCAACCATGAAGTGAAACATCTTCGGGTTGTGAGGTTAAGCGACTAAGCGTACACGGTGGATGCCCTGGCAGTCAGAGGCGATGAAGGACGTGCTAATCTGCGAAAAGCGCCGGCGAGGTGATATGAACCTTTGACCCGGCGATGTCCGAATGGGGAAACCCAGTGCAATTCGTTGCACTATCGTTAACTGAATACATAGGTTAACGAGGCGAACCGGGGGAACTGAAACATCTAAGTACCCCGAGGAAAAGAAATCAACCGAGATTCCCCCAGTAGCGGCGAGCGAACGGGGAGCAGCCCGGAGTCTGAATCAGCTTGTGTGTTAGTGGAACGGTCTGGAAAGTCCGACGGTACAGGGTGATAGTCCCGTACACGAAAATGCACAGGTTGTGAACTCGAAGAGTAGGGCGGGACACGTGGTATCCTGTCTGAATATGGGGGGACCATCCTCCAAGGCTAAATACTCCTGACTGACCGATAGTGAACCAGTACCGTGAGGGAAAGGCGAAAAGAACCCCGGCGAGGGGAGTGAAAAAGAACCTGAAACCGTGTACGTACAAGCAGTGGGAGCCTCTTTATGGGGTGACTGCGTACCTTTTGTATAATGGGTCAGCGACTTATATTCTGTAGCAAGGTTAACCGTATAGGGGAGCCGAAGGGAAACCGAGTCTTAACTGGGCGTTAAGTTGCAGGGTATAGACCCGAAACCCGGTGATCTAGTCATGGGCAGGTTGAAGGTTGGGTAACACTAACTGGAGGACCGAACCGACTAATGTTGAAAAATTAGCGGATGACCTGTGGCTGGGGGTGAAAGGCCAATCAAACCGGGAGATAGCTGGTTCTCCCCGAAAGCTATTTAGGTAGCGCCTCGTGAACTCATCTTCGGGGGTAGAGCACTGTTTCGGCTAGGGGGCCATCCCGGCTTACCAACCCGATGCAAACTACGAATACCGAAGAATGTTATCACGGGAGACACACGGCGGGTGCTAACGTCCGTCGTGAAGAGGGAAACAACCCAGACCGCCAGCTAAGGTCCCAAAGTCATGGTTAAGTGGGAAACGATGTGGGAAGGCACAGACAGCCAGGATGTTGGCTTAGAAGCAGCCATCATTTAAAGAAAGCGTAATAGCTCACTGGTCGAGTCGGCCTGCGCGGAAGATGTAACGGGGCTAAACCATGCACCGAAGCTGCGGCAGCGACACTATGTGTTGTTGGGTAGGGGAGCGTTCTGTAAGCCGTTGAAGGTGTGCTGTGAGGCATGCTGGAGGTATCAGAAGTGCGAATGCTGACATAAGTAACGATAAAGCGGGTGAAAAGCCCGCTCGCCGGAAGACCAAGGGTTCCTGTCCAACGTTAATCGGGGCAGGGTGAGTCGACCCCTAAGGCGAGGCCGAAAGGCGTAGTCGATGGGAAACAGGTTAATATTCCTGTACTTGGTGTTACTGCGAAGGGGGGACGGAGAAGGCTATGTCAGCCGGGCGACGGTTGTCCCGGTTTAAGCATGTAGGCGGAGGTTCCAGGTAAATCCGGTACCTTGTTAACGCTGAGGTGTGATGACGAGGCACTACGGTGCTGAAGTGATAAATGCCCTGCTTCCAGGAAAAGCCTCTAAGCATCAGGTAACACGAAATCGTACCCCAAACCGACACAGGTGGTCAGGTAGAGAATACCAAGGCGCTTGAGAGAACTCGGGTGAAGGAACTAGGCAAAATGGTGCCGTAACTTCGGGAGAAGGCACGCTGATAGGTAGGTGAAGCCCCTGCGGGCGGAGCTGAAATCAGTCGAAGATACCAGCTGGCTGCAACTGTTTATTAAAAACACAGCACTGTGCAAACACGAAAGTGGACGTATACGGTGTGACGCCTGCCCGGTGCCGGAAGGTTAATTGATGGGGTTAGCGGCAACGCGAAGCTCTTGATCGAAGCCCCGGTAAACGGCGGCCGTAACTATAACGGTCCTAAGGTAGCGAAATTCCTTGTCGGGTAAGTTCCGACCTGCACGAATGGCGTAATGATGGCCAGGCTGTCTCCACCCGAGACTCAGTGAAATTGAACTCGCTGTGAAGATGCAGTGTACCCGCGGCAAGACGGAAAGACCCCGTGAACCTTTACTATAGCTTGACACTGAACACTGGTCCTTGATGTGTAGGATAGGTGGGAGGCTTTGAAGCGTGGACGCCAGTCTGCGTGGAGCCATCCTTGAAATACCACCCTTTAATGGCTGGTGTTCTAACGTAGACCCGTGATCCGGGTTGCGGACAGTGTCTGGTGGGTAGTTTGACTGGGGCGGTCTCCTCCCAAAGAGTAACGGAGGAGCACGAAGGTTGGCTAATCCTGGTCGGACATCAGGAGGTTAGTGCAATGGCATAAGCCAGCTTGACTGCGAGCGTGACGGCGCGAGCAGGTGCGAAAGCAGGTCATAGTGATCCGGTGGTTCTGAATGGAAGGGCCATCGCTCAACGGATAAAAGGTACTCCGGGGATAACAGGCTGATACCGCCCAAGAGTTCATATCGACGGCGGTGTTTGGCACCTCGATGTCGGCTCATCACATCCTGGGGCTGAAGTAGGTCCCAAGGGTATGGCTGTTCGCCATTTAAAGTGGTACGCGAGCTGGGTTTAGAACGTCGTGAGACAGTTCGGTCCCTATCTGCCGTGGGCGCTGGAGAATTGAGGGGGGCTGCTCCTAGTACGAGAGGACCGGAGTGGACGCATCACTGGTGTTCGGGTTGTCATGCCAATGGCACTGCCCGGTAGCTAAATGCGGAAGAGATAAGTGCTGAAAGCATCTAAGCACGAAACTTGCCCCGAGATGAGTTCTCCCTGAGACCTTGAGTCTCCTGAAGGAACGTTGAAGACGACGACGTTGATAGGTCGGGTGTGTAAGCGCAGCGATGCGTTGAGCTAACCGATACTAATGAACCGTGAGGCTTAACCTTACAACGCCGAAGATGTTTTGGCGAAGAGACAGAATTTTCAGCTTAGATTCAGAGTCCGAAGGATTTTGCGCTGAGACAAGGCGGCAAACGAAGGAAAGGAAGGAGCATACTGAGGTATGTGACTGACTTTACGAGAGCAGCCAACGCAGTATCAGTGCGAAAGACACAGGACAGAGCACAAGAATTTGCCTGGCGGCTGTAGCGCGGTGGTCCCACCTGACCCCATGCCGAACTCAGAAGTGAAACGCCGTAGCGCCGATGGTAGTGTGGGGTCTCCCCATGTGAGAGTAGGGAACTGCCAGGCATCAAATTAAGTAGTAAGCCGGTGCATGAATCCGGTGGTTACAGAAGTATTCGGTGGAGCGGTAGTTCAGTCGGTTAGAATACCTGCCTGTCACGCAGGGGGTCGCGGGTTCGAGTCCCGTCCGTTCCGCCACTTATTAAGACATTAAGCCTGCCCTTTCGGCAGGCTTAATGGCAAAAACTTTAGGGGCGTAGCTCAGTTGGTAGAGCACCGGTCTCCAAAACCGGGTGTCGCGAGTTCGAGTCTCTCCGCCCCTGCCATATAGAATCCTTTGCTTCGGCAAAGGATTTTTTTTTGCCTGCAAAACAGCTCAACATCTTCCTGAAGAAATAAGCAGCCTGCGTTTCCGCAGGCTTTTGCGTTAATCCAGTACGCTGGTTTTTAACAGATCTTTTATCTGCGACTGCTTATCGCTGTTTTGCAGCCAAATGGCATACAGCGGCCTGGAGAGCGTTGTCGAATCGGTGACAACATGGAGTGCGGGTTTATTATCCGCCCAGCGAACAGGTAACCATGTACAGCCTTTCAATGCGGGAAGATGCTGGCATGCGATCTCCGCAGAGCTTGTCGTGAGTTGCGGGATATCATCGCTGGCAATTAACCCCGTCTCGTGCTGCTGAAAATCAGGCCCCCATTCCAGGCGTAAATAATTCAGGTCGGCCTTCATCATTGCAGGCTCGGATGCATAGAGCGCCAGGCTAAACTGTCCAACAATCTGGCTGCTAAATTCGTCCATCTTGGGCGCTTCTGTGGTGATCAGGAGATCAAGCTGCCGCTCGTGGAGTTGCTTAACCAGCGACTGGCGTTGCGCAATCCTCGCCTCAAATTGCAGATGGTTGTGTGAGCGATATAGCCGCATAAGCCACTGGCTGAGCATGCATTCCCATAGTGAAGCGCTGGCACCGATCGAGAATTCATTATGCCGGGAGGTGTGCGCAACCTCCTTCCGCGCTGCCTGCCAGGTATTCATCAGGGTTTCTGCATAAGGCAATAGCTTTTCACCGGCCGGGGTTAAACGAATATTGTTGCGATGGCGGGTAAAAAGGTTCACACCCAGTTGATTTTCCAGCTGTCGAATACGAAAACTGACTGCTGACTGCGTCAGGTAGAGGGCTTCAGCTGCTCGCCCAAAGTGTCGCGTTCTGCTCACTTCGAGGAAAGTTTTTAGCAATTCCGTATCCACATCTTTCTCCGCAAAATTATTTGTCGTTATGATTTAAATGTTTTGTTTTACACTCTGTCAAGCGTAACTAATACTCCGCGCCATAAATAGCTCGGCCAAAGAATTAGGAGCGTGTAGGATGGCGGAAAGCTTTACGACGACTAATCGTTTTTTCGACAATAAACATTATCCGCGCGGGTTCTCTCGTCACGGCGATTTCACTATCAAAGAAGCTCAACTTCTTGAGCGCCATGGTTATGCCTTTAACGAGCTGGATCTGGGTAAACGTGAACCGGCAACCGAAGATGAAAAACAGTTTGTCTCTGTTTGCCGTGGTGAGCGTGAGCCGCAATCTGATGCAGAACGTGTATGGATTAAGTATATGGCTCGCATTAAGCGTCCTAAGCGTTTCCATACGCTGTCTGGCGGCAAGCCGCAGATGGAAGGTGCAGAAGACTACACCGAGTCTGACGATTAAGAAGAGAAGGGGCTACGGCCCCTTTTTTTTTACGCCAGCATTTTTTGCAGATGCAACAGCAGCCGATCGATCGCACGGTAACTTAATGCCTCCTGCAAATGCCGCCTCTCTATTCCGGGGCAGCCCTCCACGTCGGCGACCGTGCGCGCAACTTTCAACAAACGCTGCCACGCGCGAATGGATAGCCCAAACCGCGTCAGTGTCTCTTCCAGCCAGCCCGCATCTTCAGCGTTGAGAGAACAAAACTGTCGGATCCCGCTGTTATCCAGCCGGGCATTCAGCCTGTTCTGACGAACATACTGCCGCGCCTGTGCCGCAATAACCCGTTCAAGCACAGTTGCTGAGCTTTCGCCCTTAATACCGGTTTGCCTCAGCAGACCGGGCGGGGGCAGGGGGATCTCGAGAGATAAATCAAAACGGTCGAGGAAGGGGCCGGACAGCTTACTCAGATAGCGCAGTGTCTGCTCCGGCGTACAGCGGTTATGATTGCCCTGATAATGACCCGTAGGGCTAGGGTTCATCGCGGCGACCAGCTGAAACTGCGCAGGGTAGCTTATTTTGGCCCGTGTACGAGACAAATGGATTTCGCCGGATTCAATCGGCTCCCGCAATGCATCCAGCACGCGGCGTTCAAATTCTGGCAATTCATCCAGAAACAGAATGCCGTTGTGCGCCAGTGAGATTTCACCCGGCCCGGGGATCGAACCCCCGCCCACCATCGCGGTAAGAGACGCACTGTGGTGTGGAGAGCGGAAAGGACGGCGGCGCCACTGTTTATGCAGCGACGTAGAACTGACCAGGCTAAATATCGCGGCGCTTTCCAGCGCTTCGTGATTATTGAGGGGTGGCAACAGGCCGCTCAATCTGCTCGCCAGCATCGTTTTCCCCGTGCCTGGCGGACCTATCAGTAACAGGTTATGCCCACCCGCGGCCGTTATCTCTAACGCCCGTTTACCCTGTTCCTGACCCATAATATCGCTGAGATCCTCGGGCGAATCTGGCGCTACCTCGTCATTCTCCTGCGGCTCGGCAAGCTCGTGTCGGCCTTCCAGCCAGGCGCAAACCTCCTGCAAATGTCCCGCGACAAGACACCCCTTTTCGGCAATAAGGCTAACTTCAGAGGCATTTTCATTGGCCACAATGATTTGTCTTCCCGCGCGTATGGCTTCAAGCGCACCCGAGATTGCTCCGGGAACGCCTCTTAACGCGCCTGTAAGCGCTAATTCTCCCACGAACTCGCACGAGCTTAGCCCTGGCGTATTGAGCTGTTCAGAAGCCGCGAGAAGCGCTATAGCAATAGGTAAATCATATCGTCCTCCCTCCTTTGGCAAATCGGCGGGCGCAAGGTTGATGGTGATCTTCTTCGCCGGAAAAGCATAACCGCTATTAATAATTGCGCTGCGCACGCGATCCCTCGCCTCTTTAACGGTCGTTTCTGGTAAGCCGACCAGCGTCAGTCCGGGCAGTCCATTACTTAAATGAACCTCTACAGAAATAAGCGGTGCCTTCACGCCGATGGCCGCGCGTGTATAAACAACTGACAGTGACATAAGCCCTCCTTGGCGGTGACTATGCCAGCATCATTTTTTCCTGTTTAGCGCTAATTCCCTGAATTACGGCGCTCGTTCCAGCCTTTTAGCGCCTAAATGTAATCATTACATGTCGGTGGAATCGGCCTCGCAGAAAAGGAATCATGCGCGCCTTGCCTGATGAAACAGGACAAAAAAAATGAAAAATCTTCATTTCTATTTTTTCCCTATATAAAACAACGATTTTGAAAGAAATAGTTCGCCTGCTACAGAAATAGGTCATAAAAAAATCTTGTGTCAGATGAAATATCTGTGGTAACTCTTTAGGTATTCCTTCGAACAAGATGCAAAAAGAACTGAAAATGACAGCCCTTCTACGAGTGATTAGCCTGGTCGTGATTAGCGTGGTGGTGATTATTATCCCACCGTGCGGGGCTGCACTTGGACGAGGAAAGGCTTAGAAATCAAGCCTTAACGAACTAAGACCCCCGCACCGAAAGGTCCGGGGGTTTTTTTATGACTAAAAAACGTAAATGAGGAGCAGAGAATGACAAGTAGCACAAAATTCTGTTTCTCCCGATTTATGACGGGGAACTAACTATGAATGGGGCACAGTGGGTAGTACATGCGTTGCGCGCGCAGGGAGTCGAGACAGTATTCGGTTATCCGGGTGGCGCAATTATGCCGATTTACGATGCACTGTATGACGGCGGCGTGGAGCACCTGTTGTGCCGACACGAGCAGGGCGCAGCGATGGCCGCCATCGGTTATGCCCGTGCCACCGGTAAAACCGGTGTCTGTATGGCGACCTCAGGTCCGGGCGCAACGAACCTGATCACCGGTCTGGCTGATGCACTGCTGGATTCTGTTCCCGTTGTTGCCATCACCGGACAGGTTGCCTCTCCGTTCATCGGCACCGATGCCTTCCAGGAAGTGGATGTGCTCGGTTTATCGCTGGCCTGCACCAAACACAGCTTCCTCGTTCAGTCTCTCGAAGAGCTGCCGCGGGTGATGGCCGAAGCGTTCGAGGTTGCCAGCTCTGGCCGTCCTGGCCCGGTTCTGGTTGATATCCCGAAAGATATCCAGGTTGCACTCGGCGATCTGGAACCGCATTTCTCTACCGTGAAAAGCGATGATGCATTCCCGCATGCAGAGGTGGAAGAGGCGCGTCAGATGATAGCGCAGGCCAAACAACCGATGCTGTACGTTGGTGGTGGCGTATGTATGGCGCAGGCGGTTCCTGCACTGCGCGAATTTATCGCGGCAACGCAAATGCCTGCCACCTGCACGCTGAAAGGGTTGGGTGCGGTAGATGCTGATTACCCCTACTATCTGGGCATGCTGGGGATGCATGGTACCAAAGCGGCAAACCTGGCGGTGCAGGAGTGTGACCTGCTCATCGCCGTCGGCGCCCGTTTTGACGACCGCGTCACCGGCAAGCTGAACACCTTCGCGCCAAACGCCAAAGTGATCCATATGGACATCGACCCGGCGGAGATGAACAAACTGCGTCAGGCGCATGTCGCGTTGCAGGGCGATCTTAACGCGCTGTTACCGGCCCTGGAGCAGCCGCTGGATATTAACCCATGGCGTCAGCACACCGCCGATATGCGCGCTGAACACGCCTGGCGTTACGACCACCCCGGCGAGGCCATCTACGCGCCGCTGCTGTTGAAGCAGTTGTCCGACCGTAAGCCCGCCGACAGCGTGGTGACGACCGATGTCGGCCAGCATCAGATGTGGTCTGCCCAGCACATGACCTACACCCGTCCGGAAAACTTCATCACGTCCAGCGGGTTAGGGACGATGGGCTTCGGTCTGCCAGCCGCCGTTGGTGCACAGGTTGCCCGCCCGAACGATACCGTTATCTGTATCTCCGGTGACGGCTCCTTCATGATGAACGTTCAGGAGCTCGGCACCGTGAAGCGCAAGCAGTTACCGCTGAAGATCGTGTTGCTCGATAACCAGCGTTTAGGGATGGTTCGCCAGTGGCAACAGCTGTTCTTCCAGGAACGTTACAGTGAAACCACCCTGACCGATAACCCCGATTTCCTCACCCTGGCCAGCGCCTTCGGCATTCCTGGCCAGCGCATCACCCGTAAAGACCAGGTTGAAGCGGCACTCGACACCATGCTGTCAAGCGAAGGGCCATACCTGCTTCATGTCTCAATCGATGAGCTTGAGAACGTCTGGCCGTTGGTACCGCCCGGTGCCAGTAACTCACAAATGCTGGAGAAATTATCATGATGCAACATCAGGTCGCCGTGCAGGCTCGCTTCAACCCGGAAACGTTAGAACGCGTTTTGCGTGTGGTGCGTCATCGTGGTTTTCAGATTTGCTCTATGAATATGGAAACGGCCACCGACGCGCAAAACATCAGTATCGAATTAACCGTTGCCAGCCCGCGGCCGGTCGACTTACTGTTTAGTCAGTTATCAAAACTGGTAGACGTTGCCCATGTTGCCATCTGCCAGAGCACAACCACATCACAACAAATCCGCGCTTAAGCGTGACAGGACGAAAAAATGACGACAAAAAAAGCTGATTACATTTGGTTCAATGGTGAGATGGTTCGCTGGGAAGACGCGAAAGTTCACGTGATGTCCCACGCGCTGCACTACGGCACCTCCGTGTTTGAAGGGATCCGTTGCTACGACTCTCACAAAGGACCAGTGGTGTTCCGCCACCGTGAACACATGCAGCGTCTGCATGACTCAGCCAAAATTTATCGTTTCCCGGTCTCCCAAAGCGTTGATGAGTTGATGGAAGCCTGCCGCGAGGTGATTCGCCAGAACAAACTGACCAGCGCCTATATTCGTCCGCTGGTCTTCGTGGGTGATGTCGGCATGGGCGTCAACCCGCCCGCTGGCTATAACACCGATGTGATTATTGCTGCGTTCCCGTGGGGCGCCTACCTGGGCGCGGAAGCACTGGATCAGGGGATCGACGCAATGGTTTCTTCCTGGAACCGCGTGGCGCCAAACACTATCCCGACTGCGGCTAAAGCGGGCGGTAACTACCTTTCCTCACTGCTGGTCGGCAGCGAAGCGCGCCGTCACGGCTATCAGGAAGGTATCGCGCTGGATGTGAATGGCTACATCTCCGAAGGTGCGGGCGAAAACCTGTTTGAAGTGAAAGACGGCATTCTGTTCACCCCGCCGTTCACTTCGTCCGCGCTGCCGGGCATCACCCGCGACGCCATCATCAAGCTGGCAAAAGATCTGGGTATCGAAGTGCGCGAGCAGGTACTGTCCCGCGAATCCCTGTACCTGGCTGACGAAGTGTTCATGTCCGGTACCGCGGCTGAAATTACGCCGGTGCGTAGCGTAGACGGCATTCAGGTGGGCGAAGGCCGCTGTGGCCCGGTCACCAAACGCATTCAGCAAGCCTTCTTCGGCCTGTTCACCGGCGAAACAGAAGACAAATACGGCTGGTTGGATCAGGTTAATCACTAAATATAAATTTGGGACGGCACGCACCGTCCCATTAAATAGTCAGACGGGAGTAAATAAAGCATGCCTAAGTATCGTTCAGCCACCACCACCCACGGCCGTAATATGGCGGGTGCCCGCGCACTGTGGCGCGCCACCGGAATGACCGACGCCGATTTCGGCAAGCCAATTATCGCCGTGGTGAACTCCTTCACCCAGTTTGTGCCGGGCCACGTGCACCTGCGCGATCTCGGTAAGCTGGTTGCCGAGCAAATCGAAGCCTCCGGCGGCGTGGCGAAAGAGTTCAACACCATTGCGGTGGATGACGGTATCGCAATGGGCCACGGGGGAATGCTCTATTCACTGCCGTCGCGCGAGCTGATCGCCGACTCGGTGGAGTACATGGTTAATGCCCACTGCGCCGATGCGATGGTCTGTATCTCCAACTGCGACAAAATCACCCCGGGGATGCTGATGGCTTCCCTGCGCCTGAACATTCCGGTGATCTTCGTCTCTGGTGGCCCAATGGAAGCGGGGAAAACCAAGCTCTCCGACAAAATCATCAAGCTCGACCTGGTCGATGCGATGATCCAGGGCGCGGACCCGAAAGTCTCTGACGAGCAGAGCGACCAGGTGGAACGCTCCGCGTGCCCGACCTGCGGCTCCTGTTCCGGGATGTTCACCGCCAACTCCATGAACTGCCTGACCGAAGCGCTGGGCCTTTCTCAGCCGGGCAACGGCTCGCTGCTGGCGACCCACGCCGACCGTAAACAGCTGTTCCTTAACGCGGGCAAGCGCATCGTTGAGCTGACCAAACGCTACTACGAGCAGGACGATGCCAGCGCGCTGCCGCGCAACATCGCCAGTAAAGCGGCGTTCGAAAACGCCATGACGCTGGATATCGCCATGGGCGGCTCCACCAACACCGTTCTCCACCTGCTGGCCGCCGCGCAGGAAGCTGAAATCGACTTCACCATGAGCGACATCGACAAGCTCTCCCGCAAAGTGCCGCAGCTGTGTAAAGTCGCGCCGAGTACCCAGAAGTACCACATGGAAGATGTCCACCGTGCGGGTGGTGTGATTGGTATTCTCGGCGAGCTGGATCGCGCCGGGCTGCTTAACCGCGACGTGAAAAACGTGCTCGGCCTGACGCTGCCGGAGTCGCTGGAGCAGTACGACGTGATGCTGACCAAAGACGACGCGGTGAAAAACATGTATCGCGCCGGTCCGGCGGGCATCCGTACCACCCAGGCGTTCTCGCAGGATTGCCGTTGGGACACGCTTGATGACGATCGCGCCGAAGGCTGCATTCGCTCGCTGGAACATGCCTATAGCAAAGACGGCGGCCTGGCCGTGCTGTACGGTAACTTTGCGGAAAATGGCTGTATCGTGAAAACCGCTGGCGTGGACGACAGCATCCTGAAATTCACCGGTCCGGCAAAAGTGTATGAAAGCCAGGACGAAGCGGTAGACGCCATCCTCGGTGGCAAAGTGGTAGAAGGCGACGTGGTGGTCATTCGCTACGAAGGACCGAAAGGCGGTCCCGGCATGCAGGAGATGCTCTACCCGACCACCTTCCTGAAATCGATGGGCCTCGGCAAAGCCTGCGCGCTGATCACCGATGGTCGTTTCTCTGGCGGCACGTCAGGCCTCTCCATTGGTCACGTCTCCCCGGAAGCGGCAAGCGGAGGCAACATCGCGATCATCGAAGATGGCGACCTGATCGAAATCGACATTCCGAACCGCGGCATTCAGCTGAAGCTGAGTGACCAGGAGATTGCGGCCCGTCGTGAAGCGCAGGAAGCCCGCGGCGACAAAGCCTGGACGCCGAAAGATCGCCAGCGCGAAGTCTCCTTCGCCCTGCGCGCCTACGCGAGCCTTGCAACCAGTGCAGATAAAGGCGCGGTGCGCGATAAATCTAAACTGGGGGGCTAACGATGGCCGAGTCACAACCCTTATCCGCCGCCCCGGAGGGGGCGGAATACCTGAGAGCGGTGCTACGCGCGCCGGTCTATGAAGCCGTGCAGGTCACGCCCCTGCAAAAAATGGAAAAACTCTCCTCGCGCCTCGACAACGTCATTCTGGTGAAGCGTGAAGACAGGCAGCCGGTGCACAGCTTCAAGCTGCGCGGAGCCTACGCGATGATGGCCGGGCTGACGGACGAGCAGAAAGCGCGCGGGGTGATTACCGCGTCGGCGGGCAACCACGCGCAGGGCGTGGCGTTTTCCTCGGCGCGTCTGGGGCTGAAGGCGCTGATCGTGATGCCGGTTGCTACCGCAGACATCAAGGTCGACGCGGTGCGCGGTTTCGGCGGAGAAGTGCTGCTTCACGGCGCTAACTTTGACGAAGCCAAAGCCAAAGCGATTGAGCTGGCGCAGCAGCAGGGCTTCACCTGGGTGCCGCCGTTCGATCACCCGATGGTGATTGCCGGGCAGGGTACGCTGGCGCTGGAGCTGTTGCAGCAGGACGCCCATCTCGACCGCGTTTTCGTCCCGGTGGGCGGCGGTGGCTTAGCCGCAGGTGTGGCGGTGCTGATCAAACAGCTGATGCCGCAGATCAAAGTGATTGCGGTTGAAGCGGAAGACTCTGCCTGCCTGAAGGCGGCGCTGGACGCGGGACATCCGGTAGATCTGCCGCGCGTCGGGCTGTTCGCCGAGGGCGTGGCGGTGAAGCGCATTGGCGACGAAACGTTCCGCCTGTGCCAGGAGTATCTCGACGATATCGTCACCGTCGACAGCGACGCTATCTGCGCGGCGATGAAAGATCTGTTCGAAGACGTGCGTGCGGTGGCGGAACCCTCCGGCGCGCTGGCGCTGGCGGGGATGAAGAAATACATCGCCCAGCACAATATCCGCGGCGAGCGTCTGGCGCACGTGCTTTCCGGTGCCAATGTGAACTTCCACGGCCTGCGTTACGTGTCCGAGCGCTGCGAGCTCGGCGAACAGCGTGAAGCCCTGCTGGCGGTGACCATTCCGGAAGAGAAGGGCAGCTTCCTGAAGTTCTGCCAGCTGCTGGGCGGCCGTTCGGTAACGGAGTTCAACTACCGCTTTGCCGACGCCAAAGATGCCTGCATTTTTGTCGGCGTGCGTCTGAGCCGTGGCGTGGAGGAGCGCAAAGAGATCCTCAGCCTGCTGCACGACGGCGGCTACAGCGTGGTCGATCTCTCTGACGATGAGATGGCGAAGCTGCACGTGCGTTACATGGTCGGCGGCCGTCCTTCCAAGCCGCTAAAGGAACGCCTGTTCAGCTTCGAGTTCCCGGAATCACCGGGCGCGCTGCTCAAGTTCCTGCACACGCTCGGCACGCACTGGAACATCTCCCTGTTCCACTACCGCAGCCACGGCACCGACTACGGGCGCGTGCTGGCGGCGTTCGAACTGGGCGAGCACGAGCCGGATTTCGAAACGCGCCTGAACGAACTGGGCTATGAATGTCATGACGAAACCCATAACCCGGCTTTCAGGTTCTTTCTGGCTGGTTAGTGGTTCGGCAATATCGTCCAGAACGCATCAATAAGCGGCTCATGCAGCCGCTTTTTTTGTGCGCACACGCCCAGCTCAAACGGCGTCTTCTCGTCGCTGCGCTCCAGAATCATCACGCGGTTGCGCACCGGTTCCGGGCTGTTTTCCAGCACCACTTCCGGCAGCAGCGCCACGCCGCAGCCAAGCGCCACCATCGACACCATCGCCTCATGGCCGCCGACCGTGGCGTAAATCGACGGGTTACTGATCTTCTGGCGGCGGAACCACAGCTCAATGCGGCGGCGCACCGGCCCCTGATCGGCCATGATAAACGGCACCGTGGACCAGTCCGGTTTCTCCACCGAAACCTGGTTGCGCACCGGGCAGGGCAGCGCCGGGGCAATCAGCACTACCGCCAGATTCTCCAGCATCGAGAACGCCACCGCCCCCGGCAGCGTTTCAGGTTTTCCGGCAATCGCCAGATCCGCTTCGCCCGTAACCACTTTTTCCATCGCGTCGGCGGCATCGCCGGTGGTGAGCTTAATTTCAACCGACGGATGTTCCGCGCGGAAGCGGTCGAGAATGGGGGGAAGATGGCTGTAGGCAGCGGTCACGGAACAGAAAATATGCAGCTCGCCGGAAAGCGATGGCCCCTGCTGGTCGATGGTGTGCCGCAGCTGCTGATACTGTAATAACGTCTGCTGAGCAAAGATGCGCAGCTCTTCACCTGCTTCCGTCAGCGTGACGGTGCGGTTATCGCGCACGAACAGCGGCTGGCCGAGGTCTTCCTCAAGGCGCTGGATCTGGCGCGACAGCGTGGAGGGGCTGACGTGCATCGCCCGGGCGCTGCGGCCAAAGTGACGGCTTTCCGCCAGGTGCAGGAACATTTTCAGATCGCGTAAATCCACCGATTCCACTCCCTCTTTTTACATTGCATAAATTGCAATATGACGTTGTGAATATATCAATTTCCGCAATAAATTTCCTGTTGTAATGTGGGTACATTGTCGCTGAAAGGCGAACCGAACAATAAATTACTCGTCGTCTTTCACGTTGTAGGTGCGTTGTCTGCGTCAACTCACCCCAGTCACTTACCAGAGTAAGCTCCTGGGGGTTCGCAGACTTGACGCCTTCCTAAAACGTGAAATCCATAGAGTAATAAACAACACAACATCACGAGGTATCACCCATGGCTAACTACTTTAATACACTGAACTTGCGCCAGCAGCTGGCGCAGCTGGGCAAATGCCGCTTCATGGCGCGCGATGAATTTGCTGATGGCGCGAGCTACCTTCAGGGTAAAAAAGTGGTCATTGTCGGCTGTGGCGCACAGGGTCTGAACCAGGGCCTGAACATGCGTGACTCCGGGCTGGATATCTCCTACGCCCTGCGCAAAGAAGCGATTGCCGAGAAGCGCGCTTCATGGCGTAAAGCGACCGAAAACGGCTTCAAAGTGGGCACCTACGAAGAGCTGATCCCGCAGGCGGATCTGGTGGTTAACCTGACGCCGGACAAGCAGCACTCTGACGTTGTGCGTTCCGTACAGCCGCTGATGAAAGACGGCGCCGCGCTGGGTTACTCCCACGGCTTCAACATCGTTGAAGTGGGCGAGCAGATCCGTAAAGACACCACCGTGGTGATGGTGGCACCGAAGTGCCCGGGCACCGAAGTGCGCGAAGAGTACAAACGTGGCTTCGGCGTACCGACGCTGATCGCCGTTCACCCGGAAAACGATCCGAAAGGCGAGGGCATGGCGATTGCCAAAGCCTGGGCTGCGGCCACTGGCGGCCATCGTGCGGGCGTGCTGGAATCTTCCTTCGTTGCGGAAGTGAAATCTGACCTGATGGGCGAGCAGACTATCCTGTGCGGCATGCTCCAGGCTGGCTCTCTGCTGTGCTTCGACAAGCTGGTGGAAGAAGGCACCGATCCGGCATACGCGGAAAAACTGATTCAGTTCGGCTGGGAAACCATCACCGAAGCGCTGAAGCAGGGCGGCATTACGCTGATGATGGACCGTCTGTCCAACCCGGCAAAACTGCGCGCGTTCGCACTCTCTGAACAGCTGAAAACCATCATGGCGCCGCTGTTCCAGAAACATATGGACGACATCATCTCCGGCGAGTTCTCCTCCGGCATGATGGCAGACTGGGCGAACGACGATAAGAAACTGCTGACCTGGCGTGAAGAGACCGGTAAAACCGCGTTCGAAACCGCGCCACAGTATGAAGGTAAAATCGGCGAGCAGGAGTACTTCGATAAAGGCGTCCTGATGATCGCGATGGTGAAAGCAGGCGTTGAGCTGGCGTTCGAAACCATGGTGGATTCCGGCATCATTGAAGAGTCTGCGTACTACGAATCGCTGCACGAGCTGCCGCTGATCGCAAACACCATCGCCCGTAAGCGTCTGTATGAGATGAACGTGGTGATCTCCGATACCGCCGAGTACGGTAACTACCTGTTCTCTTACGCCTGCGTACCGCTGCTGAAAGAGTTCATGACCACCCTGCAAGCGGGCGATCTGGGCCAGGCGATTGCGGAAGGTGCGGTTGATAACGCGCAGCTGCGTGACGTTAACGAAGCGATCCGCAGCCACGAAATCGAGAAAGTGGGCCAGAAACTGCGTGGCTACATGACCGATATGAAACGTATCGCGGTAGCAGGCTAAACACGATGAATCGGGTGGCGCAAGCCACCCGAACTGTTTTAGCTACGCAGTATCGCGCCGGGATAACCCAGCTGGCGCCACGCCTCATACACCACCACCGACACCGCATTCGACAGGTTCATGCTGCGGCTGTCCGGCATCATCGGAATACGAATTTTCTGCTCGGCTGGCAGGGCATCCAGAATGGTGGCCGGCAGGCCGCGGGTTTCCGGACCAAACATCAGATAATCCCCGTCCTGATAGCTTACGGCGCTGTGCGCTGGCGTGCCTTTGGTGGTCAGGGCGAACATGCGCTGTGGTTTTTCGGATCCCAGAAACGCGGCGTAATCGTGATGACGAACGACGGCGGTAAACTCATGGTAGTCCAGCCCCGCGCGGCGCAGACGTTTGTCGTCCCACGTAAAGCCCATCGGCTCAATGATGTGCAGACGAAAACCGGTGTTGGCGCACAGGCGGATAATATTGCCGGTGTTCGGCGGAATTTCTGGTTCGAATAAGACGATGTTAAGCATGCTGCCCCCTTAATTGCGGGGGCAGAATAGCAGAAAAGAGAGGGACTAGGCGACGCCCGGCTCCTGCGCGCGGCTATACAGCATTTTGTAGACGGTTGCCGCCGCGGCCACGAGAGCAGGCACGCTGAGGATCATTAAAATACTGTCTGCCTGCCACTGCATGGAAAGAAGCTGGGCGCTGGTCATGGTGCCCGCCACGCCGCCGAAGCGGCCGATCCCCTGCATCCAGGCGATACCCGTCGCGCGGCACTCGGTAGGGTAAAAGGTGGCGGCCAGGGTCTGCATGCCCGACTGCGCGCCGTTCATCGCGATCCCCATCAGGAAAATTAACCCGCCAAACAGGGCGATATGGTTATGCTCAATGCCGAGTAAAAGAATCAGGCCCATCGTCAGCACGAAACCACACGCGACCACCTTGTGCGCTTCCCAGCGATCCATCATCCAGCCCGCGAGCAAAATGCCAGCGGTGCCGCCGAAGGTGAACAGCGAGGTGAGCCAGGCGGATTCCGCCAGCGCATACCCCATCCCCTGCATCAGCGTCGGCATCCAGCTCAGCAGGACGTAATAAATCACCAGTCCCATAAAGTAGGTGACCCACAGCATCAGGGTGCCGGGTAGCCAGGGCATGGAAAACAGCTGCGACACGCTGCCTTTTTTCGACGCGACTTTCTCCTCTGTCAGGAAAAAGCCCGTGACGCTATCCAGCGTGCTGCGGGCGAACCGGCTGGCGATGCGGCGAACCTGGGCGATGTCTTTCCCGCGCTGCACCAGAAACTTCACCGACTCCGGCAACAGCAGCGCCAGCAGCACCGTTAAAATCAGCGGCGCAATCGCGCCGGTCAGCAGCACGCTTCGCCAGCCATGGTGAGGGATAAGCCAGGACGAGATCGCCCCGCCGCCCGCCGCACCCAGCGGAAAGCCGCAGTACATGGTGTTAATTGCCATGGCGCGGCAGCGCTGGGGGGCAAACTCTGAGATCAGCGTGATGGCGTTAGGCATCGCGGCGCCCAGCCCGAGACCGGTCAGAAATCGCCATAGCGTCAGGGTATTCAGACTTTGCGCCCAGGCCGTGCCCAGGCTCGCCAGGCCGAAGAACAGACACGAAAAGACCAGCACGCGCTTGCGTCCCATCCGGTCCGATACCGGACCTGCAATCAGGGCTCCCAGCGACAGCCCCAGCAGCGCCGCACTCAGCACCGGCCCCAGATCCTGTTTATGTATTCCCCACTCCGTCGACAGCGTAGGCGCAATGTAACCCATCGCTGCGGTATCAAACCCATCGATCGCCAGCACCAGAAAGCCCAGCACAATAAGAAGCCAGTGAAACCCTGAAAAAGGACTTTCATCGATCACCTGCTGAATATCCACCCGACCTGAATACGTCATACGTTCCCCTCCGATGTGATGTTGTTTTTGTGTTCTTGTATTTGCTTGTCTATACAATTGCGGAGGGGCGGGGTGTGTCAAATTTTCTTATCAAGAATGTTACGCAGGTGTTATTTTCGACAAAAAAAGCGCCCGAGGGGAAAGTCGGGCGCGGAAGAAGGGGAGGCTAACCGGGGGAGATCAGGCCGCGTTTCCCTGAGAAAGAGGGGCCAGCGCCGCAGGCAGCTTACTGAGCTCCTGCACCAGAGAGTCTTTGCTGATTTCGCTAATCGACTTCGCCCCGGTCAGGGTCATCGCTACTTTCATCTCTTTCTCGATCAGGTTCAGCAGATTCGCCACGCCCGCCTGGCCGCTGGTGGCCAGCGCGTACAGGTAAGCACGGCCCAGCAGCACGCTGTCGGCGCCGAGCGCAATCATGCGCACCACGTCCAGCCCGTTACGGATGCCGCTATCGGCCAGGATCGCAATATCGCCTTTCACCGCATCGGCAATGGCCGGCAGGGCGCGGGCGGAGGAGAGCACCCCATCAAGCTGGCGGCCACCATGGTTAGAGACCACGATCCCATCGGCGCCAAAACGCACCGCGTCGCGGGCATCTTCCGGGTCGAGGATCCCTTTGATCACCATCGGGCCGTCCCAGAATTCGCGGATCCACTCCAGGTCTTTCCAGGAGATCGACGGATCGAAATTGTTCGCCAGCCAGCCAATGTAGTCCTCCAGCCCGGTCGGTTTACCGAGGTAGGCCGAAATATTGCCCAGATCGTGCGGACGGCCGTTCAACCCGACATCCCACGCCCACTGCGGGTGCGTCACCGCCTGCCAGTAACGGCGCAGGGCCGCGTTAGGGCCGCTCATGCCGGAGTGGGCGTCGCGGTAGCGCGCGCCGGGGGTCGGCATGTCGACGGTAAAGACCAGCGTTGAGCAGCCCGCCGCTTTGGCGCGCTCCAGCGCGTTGCGCATAAAACCGCGATCGCGCAGGACGTACAGCTGGAACCACATCGGGCGCTTGATGGTCGGGGCGACTTCTTCAATCGGGCAGACGGACACGGTGGAAAGGGTAAACGGAATGCCTTTGGCATCTGCGGCGGCGGCGGCCTGCACTTCACCGCGACGGGCATACATGCCACATAAACCGACAGGTGCGAGCGCTACCGGCATGGAGAGCGTCTCGTTAAACAGCTTCGTCTCAAGGCTCAGGTCAGACATATTTTTCAGCACGCGCTGGCGCAGGGCCACTTCCGACAGATCCTCCACGTTACGGCGCAGGGTATATTCGGCATAGGCCCCGCCGTCGATATAGTGGAACAGGAACGGGGGCAAAATGCGCTGCGCCGCGGCGCGATAGTCACTGGCTGCTGAAATAATCATGCTTTGTTCTCCCTGGAAATATCACTCTCGCCAGGCAGACGGGTAATACGCGCCTGTCGGGCCTGATCTTCATCGAATCGTTTAATGGTGGTATGCACGAAGCCGAGATGCGCCATCATCGCCTTACGCGCGGCCTCGGCATCTCCGGCCAGAATGGCGTTGAGCACCGCCTCGTGCTGTTCGGTCAGCTGGGCAAACACCGGCGGCACCAGATACATGCGCTGGCGGCTCTGCTTCACGGAGGATTGCAGCAGGTCGAAGAACCCGCGCATGGTTTGCAGCAGCACCACGTTGTGCGAGGCCTCGGCAATCGCCAGATGGAACCGCACGTCCGCCTGGGAGGCGATGTCCGGGTCGCTGCTTTGCGTGGCTTCAAAACAGGCTTTGAGCTTCTCTTTGTCGGCGTCGGTTGCCCGCATCGCCGCGTGCCACGCGGTGCTGGTTTCGATGGCGTGACGCGCTTCGAGGATGTCGAAGCTGTAGTCCGGGTCGTTTTCCATCAGCGTCTTCAGCGGCTGCACGATGTTTTGTTCGGACCAGTCGTCATGCTGCCAGCGCACGAAGGTGCCGCCGCCGCGACGGCTCAGCAGCACCCCTTCACTAACCAGCGTCGCCAGCGCCTCGCGCAGTGAGTTGCGCGACACGCCAAGCTGAGCGGCAAGCTGACGCTCGGCGGGCAATCTCATGCCCGCTTCCAGCTGTTGTTCTTCTATCAGCGCCCGTACGCGAGTGGCAATCTCGTCGGACAGGCGTCTGGGCATCACTATCATGGAATCATCCAGGTTAAGACATAGGCCTGCAATGTGGTGATCACGCCCACCATGCAGGTAAATATCAGGCTGTGTTTAACGGTAAAGCGGAACAGATCCGACTCTTTGCCTACCAGCCCCACCGCAGCACAGGCAATGGCGATGGACTGCGGCGAGATCATCTTCCCGGTCACGCCGCCGGTGGTGTTCGCGGCGACCAGCAGCACGTCCGAGACGCCAATCTGCTGCGCGGCCGTGGCCTGTAGGGCAGCAAACAGGGCGTTAGATGACGTATCTGAACCGGTCAGGAACACCCCCAGCCAGCCGAGGAACGGCGAGAAGAAGGTAAACGCGTGGCCGGTATGCGCCAGCGCTAACGCCAGCGTCGACGACAGGCCGGAGTAATTCGAAATAAACGCGAACGCCAGCACCATGCCGATGGAGTAAATCGGCAGCATCAGCTCTTTAATCGTCGCCGCAAAGGTCTGTACCGCGGCGGCAGGCTTCATGCGCAGCCACACAACGGAAAGGATAGCGGCAAACAGGATGGCCGTACCGGTGGCTGAGAACCAGTCGAACTTAAACACTGCCGCATACGGCGTGGCGTCGTGCACCACCGGCGGCATACGGGCGACCATTTTGTCGAGGAACGGCACGGAGATATTAATCACCATGTCGTACAGCGCGCCGCCCGGGGCGAACAGGGCTTTAAACGGCGGAATGCTCCACAGCGTCACGGTGGCGGTCAGGAACAGGAACGGTGACCACGCGCGCACAATCTGTCCGGCGGTATAGCCGGTGCGCGCCAGCGTCTGATCCACGTGCGATGCGCCCATGTCAGCAAAGCGGAAGATACGTACCGGCTGCCAGCGTTTCAGGAACAGCGTCAGGCAGACCAGCGACACCAGGGAAGAGATGATGTCCGGCAGTTCCGGGCCGAGGAAGTTGGAGCTGAGATACTGGGCAATGGCGAACGAACCGCCCGCTACCATCACCGCAGGCCAGGTCTCCTTCACGCCGCGCCAGCCGTCCATAATCGCCATGATCCAGAACAGCACGATAATGGTCAGGAACGGCAGCTGGCGGCCCACCATCTGGCCGATCTCGAAGCTGTCCAGCCCGGTCACTTGGCCCGCCACCAGAATCGGAATGCCCATCGCGCCAAACGCCACCGGGGCGGTGTTCACAATCAGGCACAGGCCAGCGGCATACAGCGGATTAAAGCCCAGCCCGACCAGCAGAGCGGCGGTGATCGCCACCGGCGCGCCGAATCCTGCCGCCCCTTCAAGGAACGCCCCGAAGGAGAAACCGACAATCAGCATCTGTAAACGCTGGTCCGGTGTAATAGAGAGAATCGACGAGCGAATAATGTCGAACTGCCCGGTTTTCACCGAGATTTTGTAGACAAAGACAGCGGCGATGATGATCCACGCAATCGGCCACAGGCCGTAGAAGAAACCATACACCACGGAGGCCAGCGCGCGATCGACCGGCATTTTATAGAAGAACAGCGCCACCAGCAGGGCGATGGCAACGGTGTACGTTGCGGCAAGGTAGCCCTTCAGCTTGAGCTTTATCAGCGCAAAGAAGAAGAACAGGATCGGTAGCGATGCGATCAGGCTCGACAGCCAGATATTCCCGGCCGGATCGTAGTTTTGTTGCCAGAGGCTCATGCAGGTCTCCTGAGGACCACACGGGTGTTCGTCGGGTGAGTCTCTGCTCATCTCAGCGTCACACTTAGTGTAAAAGTGGTCCTTCCAATATTGTGATGTAGGGTTAATGGCAATAAATGGTTAACCAAGTGTTGCTATTCAGCAATGCTTTTGTGAAGTGGAGCATCGAAACTGTGAACGATGGATAGCTTTACGCATGATTGGTAGGACCAAAACCGCAAGTTCAACTCACCGCGTGCGTTGGGAGCGGTAGTCAGGTGGAGGGGATTACATTCGCCTTTTGAGCAGATACGGCGCGTAAAAGAGGTTGAATAAAATGGGTATGTGATAATATTGCGTGAATCAAATGAGGTTTGTTTGTTTTATTTATGTTTTTGAAAATCTGTATATGTGTGATCAGAGTGATATATTTCCTATAAATAAAAAATTTTTTTGGTTAAAAATGCGAAATCGAAGCTGTAGCAAAAAATTTTAATTAAGGTAAATTTCACATATAGATTTTAACAGTGTATTACAAACGATCAATTGCTGATCGATAAGGAAATATCCTGTTTAACCGTGATTTTTCAGGATAAAGTGAAAGAATTTTTTGCTGAAGTGACATTTTTTGGCTAATAATATTCTGAAATAAATTGATCAAACAATGATCAGTTAACTCTCTTGTAATTTAGTTGCGGTATTAAAAGCAGATTAATAATTATTAGGGCAATGGAAAGGGGTTAAATTTGTTAGCTGAGTGTTAATTTCAGAATGTTTACAAGCGCGGCGTATTACTTTTCAATACGTAGACGTTAAAAGGCATTTGATTTACTATTTATTCAGAAGCAACGTAACAGAAGATTTAAAATTTATTACTAACCACAACGTATTCAGTGTTATTTTCGGCCAGAAGTCATTCCTCAGTTGAAGGATATCTGTGTATGGCCTTCTGAAAATATACGGATTATCACCATGGGATGGACCCTGCTTTATTCTATAAGGTCGCGTCACCCATTCTGCTAAAACCCTTTCGGTGGCGTTTTTAAATCCTTATAGCGGTTATTGTACCTGGTACAACAAGTCTATATCTGTTTAATTTACAGAGGGGAAAGTGTTCCAAATGAAAATCAAAAATGTGGCGCTGGCGATTGCCGCGGCGGGGCTGCTGTTATCTTCTCAATCGGTACTGGCAAGCAGTGATTCTGGCGTTAATGCTTCTCTGGATACCGGTGCGGGTTCGCAAAGTACGGGCGGGGTGATCAATTTTACCGGGAAGATTACCCTTATTTCCTGTGATATTACTCCGGCCTCTAAAAACAAAACGGTAGACCTTGGGGCGTGGGCAAAAAGCTACTTTGACGATCACAACGAAACGACGCCGCGCGAGTTCAAAATCAACGTGGAAAACTGCCCGGAGACGGTTGAATCGGTTGCGGTACTGTTCGACGGAACCAAAGATACGGTGAATGACACACTGCTTCAGATTACGCCAGGTGAAGGTATGGCGACGGGTGTCGGCGTGAAGCTTTATAACAGCGATCGCAGCACGGCGATTAAACCGGGTACGGTATCTGAAACAACCGCACCGGATGATGAAGGCAATGCTGAATTAACTTTCTATGCCGCACTTGACAAAGATGGCACAGAAATCAACGCCGGCGATGTTAACGCCGTATCCAACTTCCTGATGGTTTATAACTGATTTCACTGTCAGCCACCTCCAGAGATAATAATGATGAAACGTTTATCGTATATTATGCTCACTGCATTAATGGTTAGTTCTGCGTCAGTTTCCGCTGGCGTTGTAATGGGGGGAACACGGATCGTATACCCACAACACAGCAAGGAGGTGGCATTTTCTGTTTCTAATATGGAAAGTGCGGTTCCCTATCTTATTCAGTCGTGGGTTGAAGGGGATGGGCAGGGTAAAAATAACGCTGCGCCATTTATTGTCACGCCACCTCTGTTCAGACTTGATCCGGAGCAGACCAACACGCTGCGTATTCAATATACCAGCGCTCCGCTGCCCACAGATCGTGAATCTGTATTCTGGCTCGATATTAAAGCGATTGCGCCAAAGCCAAAAGAGAGCAGCAACGAATTACAAGTTAACGTTAAATCGAAATTTAAAATTTTCTACCGCCCGGACAATCTGAAAGGGGACGCTGCAACTGCCTGGCAGAAAATAACGTTTTCGCGGACGGGAAAAGGGCTTAAGGCCGCTAACCCGACGCCATACTACGTCTCTTTTTATCGGCTGACCGTTGGCGGGCATAAAATTGAGCAGCCGGGCATGATCGGTCCAGGGGAAACCCGTGAATGGCCTGTGTCCGCCTCCGGGGGCGTAAGCTGGTCGGCTATTAATGATTTTGGTGCCATCACCGCCACCCACACCCAGCCTCTTTAAGATCATGCCTTTTCGCCTGTTTCGTTACGCGCCGCTTTCAGTGTTGCTGCTTAGCTTCAGCCGTGCGGGGATGGCCGAGGATTACTTTGATCCCGCCGCGCTGGAGCTTTCCTCTACTGAACAGAAAACGGCGGATCTGCACTATTTCTCTGAAAAGGGCGGGCAGATGCCAGGCACCTGGCTCGTGACGCTGGAGATTAACGGACGCGAGGAGCGGCATCAGGAGATCACCTTCGTCAATGAGAAAGGCAGCCTGCAACCCGTTTTTAGCGTATCGCTGCTGGAAGCGCTTGGAGTAAATGTAGGGGCCATTCCTGCATTCTCCCGGTTGCGGGAGGGAGAAACGTTCACGCACCTCGCGGATTTCATTCCGGCAGCGCGAACCTCCTATGATTTCAACCAGCAGCGTCTCTTTCTCAGCCTGCCGCAGGCGGCGATGAAACACCGCAGCCGTGGCTACGTGCCGCAGTCGCAGTGGGACGATGGTATCCCGGCGGCCTTTACTGATTACAGTCTGTCGGGCGGCCAGGCACATCATCAGCGTGGCGTCACGACATCCAGCTATCTGAGCCTGCGTAACGGTATCAATCTGGGGGCGTGGCGGTTGCGCAACACTTCGGCCTGGAGCCACAGCGACGCGGGCGGCAACCATTTTCAGTCGCAAAGTAGCTGGCTGAGCCGGGATATTCGCCGTCTTAACAGCCAGCTACGGATCGGCGATGCCTGGACCGCAGGCGACGTCTTCGATAGCGTGGCGTTTCGCGGGGTTCAGCTCTCGTCCAGCGAGAGCATGTTACCCGACAGCCAGCGCGGCTTCGCACCAACCATCCGCGGCGTTGCACACAGCTTCGCTAAAGTCTCCGTTTCGCAAAATGGCTATGTGATCTATGAAACCTGGGTGGCCGCCGGGCCATTTATCATTAACGATCTGTTCCCCGGCGCACAAAGCGGCGATCTACAGGTTACGGTCACGGAAAGTGACGGCTCAACGCGCGTCTTTACCCAACCCTATTCTGCGGTGCCGTTTATGCGACGCCAGGGCAGCCTGAAATACAGTCTCAATGCAGGACGATTTCACTCCGGTTCCGGCGATGCGCGTTCGCCTGAGTTTGTTGAAGGCGCTTTTTTCTACGGTCTGCTCTCCAGGATGACGGTGTATGGCGGCTTTCGTACGGCGAGCAACTACCAGGCCGGTGCAATTGGCATAGGCAGAGGGTTTGGCGCATTTGGCTCGCTGGGCATTGACGATACGCTGGCAAAAAGCCATTTACCCGGCGGCAAAAACGCGATAGGGCAGGCGTGGCGCATTCAGTATCAGAAAGATTTCAGCGCTACCGGCACCGCCTTCAACCTGGCGAGTTATCGCTATGCCTCGCGCAATTACTATGAATTTAGTGAACTGAATCAGTCTGACAGCCAACAGCTGCAACTCAATAATCGCCGTAGCCGCTCGCAGGTCACCTTTTCACAGACGCTGGGTCAGTTCGGCAGCCTCAGCGTCTCGGCATGGATGCAGGATTACTGGCATACGTCCGGGCAGGATAAAACCATCCACATTGGCTGGTACACCAGCTGGCGGGGCATTTCCTGGGGCGCGGGATATGACTACACCGACTCAGCGCGTGAGCAGCATCCCGATCGCACCGTGTCGTTTAACGTCAATGTTCCGCTTGGCCACTGGTTACCGGACAGCTCGGTCAGTTACTTCATCAACCACAACAATCGTGGAATGACCACGCAGCAGATGTCTCTCAACGGCAGCGCGCTGGCGAATCGCAACCTTAATTACAGCGTTCAGCAGAGTAAGGCCAGCGAGGGACAAGCCGACAGTACCAGCCTGGCGCTGCAATACAACGGTGGCTACGGCAACGTCAGCCTCGGTTATGACCACAGCCGAAGCGGTAGCAACGCGAGCCTCGGACTCGCCGGAGGCGTTATCGCCACGCAGTATGGCGTCACGCTTAGCGAGCCGCTGGGCGATACCGTCGCCCTGCTGCGCGTGCCCGGTGCGGCGAACGTTGAGCCGGAGGGTTACAACGGGATCCATACCGACAGCCGCGGCTATGCGGTCATGCCAACGCTCTCGGCGTATCGCAAAAATACCGTCAGCCTTGATACGGCGACGCTGGGTGAGAACGTCGACGTTGAGCAGAGCGGTCTGACGCTCATTCCCACCAGCGGCGCGGTGGTGCTGGCCAATTACAAAACCCACATTGGTTATCGCGTTCTGTTTTCCCTGCGCTACCACGGTGAACCGTTGCCGTTTGGCGCGCAGGCTGAAGTGGTGGAGCAGAACCGCCATTCTGCAAACCGAAGCATGGTCGCTGACGGCGGTCAGGCCTACCTGAGCGGAGTACCCGAGCGCGGCACCCTGCGCATCACCTGGTATGAAAACGGGGAGCAGCAGCAATGCCAGACACCTTTCAGACTGGGGAAAGCTCATATGGCCCCCGGTATCGCCACGCTGCCCGTAGAGTGCCATTAGAGGAATATCATGCGTCGTTTTATTCACTGGTTTTTCTATCTGAGCCTTCTTTCGCTTTTTGGCATGCTGAGTTTTCATGCCCATGCCCAGACTTCAACCTGCCGCACCACGCGCGATCAGTGGGTCGTTCAGGTGCCTTATGCCATTGGGTATGCGCCCGGCACGTCTGACTGGACGCCGATATCTGCGCCGATACAGTCTACCGGGGCGGATTTCTACAGCTGTGATGGCGGGAATGACGCCTGGCGTAGTATCGGCTTTGTCGACATGGATAACCCCGTCGGCACCGTGGTGGGGGAAGACGGCGCGTCACGTCACGTCTATAAAACTCAGATCGACGGCATCGGCTACGCGCTGGGGTTCCGGGAACAGCAGTACTGCGGCGCCGATGCGGTACGCTATATTGACGGCACAAGTCAGGTGAATGGCAAAGAGTCCCGGCGTATCTGTGATGCCTCACAGAATCCTGCCTTTGCCAGCGCCCCAACGTATAAATTGCAGTTCTGGGTGGTGTTTTACAAAATCCCGACGACCAGCCCCATGCCTGACGATAACGCCAACTCCCAGGAGCAAAATGTCGGATCGCTGATATTGCAGGCGGGAGAAAATCAAGCCAGCGCCACCAACGTGGCGACACCAGTACAGATTCATCTCGCCAGCTTCACCGTCAGGCGTACCAGCTGTTCAGTGGGCTCTCGCAGCATTCTTGTTCCCATGGGGAGCGTGAGCCAGCGTGAATTTCACGGCATCGGCTCCCGCGCCGGGGGCGGACGCTTCAGCATTCCGGTGACTTGCGAAAATAACACGGCGGTTAAGATGGGTTTCTTTGGCGATACCACGCCGGGCAACGATCGGGCGCTGGCGTTGACGAAGCAGGAGGATAGCGCCAGCGGTGTCGGGATCGAACTACTTTACGGTGACAATACCGGTTCGGTTCAGGGGCAGGTGGTACCGTGGAACACCCCGCAGGTATCAGCGCTTGGGCAAGTAGGGGATAACCAGACGCAAACCTTCTGGTTTGATGCGCATTACATTCAGACGGAAGCGAACGTGACGGCGGGAAAAGCGGATGCGATGGCCACGTTTAACCTGATTTACAACTGAGTTTCCCCTGCCGCAGCGGCAGGGGAGGACGATCAGAACGCGGTCTTACAAAAACCCGTCATCTCTTTCAGGCCCATTTCGCGACCAAGCTCAGTCATCGGGTGCACCACCACCAGGCCACGGACGCTTTTCTTCAGCTTGCCCATGTCGGCCTGCTCTTTTTTGGTGATCGCGCGGCGATGCGGCATGTTCATCAGCTTCTGCGCTTCTTTACTCAGCTTCTGGCCTTTCACTTCGCGCAGGCGTTCAATTTCCGCCTCCAGCTTCACGGACTCTTTTTCCAGCTCGGCATATTTCTCGGCGGAATCGACCAGGGAGAGGCCAGCCATCTGATGGCGGATCAGATCCAGACGGTCGCTCAGGCGTTTAATTTCGTTCTTTTCGACTTCTTTCATGACAAATAACTCTGAAAACGGGGAATTTACAGGGAAGGATACACCAATATGTGCGGGCTTACTTCTGAAACGCTTTTTTTAAGCTGATTTTAGAAATCAGCTCAGTCAGGGAAAGCACCATGGTGGAGCGCACAACCTGTTGATAACGCAGCTTTTGCATCGCGTACAGCTCTGGGTCGCTGTTATCAAACTGAGGTGCGGGAGGGAGCGCGGATACGCAGTGCAGTTCGCCGAAGGGACCCAGTATCTCATCATCGGTAAAGGTGTACTCATTGCCGTCATGATTGAGCTCTTCGCGCAGCGCCATTAACAGCTCGGCGTCTTCATACTCCTGACGGTTCAGCACGCCGAGACCGTAAATCAGCTTCAGCCGTACCGATAAATCGCCCAGCGGTCCGTCTCCGTCCAGTAACGGTTCTACAGCGTACTTTACCGCGTAGTCGTCTTTGCGAAACACCTGAAGCACCAGAATGTTTACCGCCTCGGTTAACAGCTCGACGGCGGCAATCAGGAAACTTCGTACGGTTTTGCCAGCATTCAGACGCTCAAGCACACGATTTTCAAAGGCCTGGGTTTGTTCCATTATTGCCTGCATATCTGACAATCTGTTATTCGGGCGCAGGCTCACCTGCGCCGGACTCTGCATCATTTGGTTGCGTTGTATGCGCTGACCGCCTCCGCAACTACGTCACTGTTGGCATCCAGACCGGAGATCTGCGCCAGCGCAGCCTGCGCGCCTTTGTCATCAATCAGCTGAGCCAGCTCAATCGCCTGCGGGTCCTGCTCGCTGCGGTAGTGCATGGCGGCAGCGATTCCCTTCACCAGGTTAGCGTGCGGCAGGCCGTATTCCAGCGTGCCCAGCAGCGGTTTAATCAGGCGATCGCCCGCGCTCAGTTTACGCAGCGGCTGACGACCCACGCGCTCAACGTCATCTTTCAGATACGGGTTTTCAAAACGACCGAGGATTTTCTGGATGTATGCTGCGTGTTTATCAGCATCAAAACCGTAGCGTTTGATCAGCACCGCGCCGCTCTCTTCCATTGCCCCTTTGACCACCGCACGGATGTTCTCATCGAGGATCGCGTCACGAATGGTCTGATGACCGGCCAATTTTCCGAGGTACGCGGTTATAGCATGCCCGGTGTTCAGCGTGAAGAGTTTACGTTCGACAAATGCCATCAGGTTATCGGTTAATTCCATTCCCGGAATGGTCGGCAGCGCGCCCTTAAACTGTGTTTTATCAACGATCCACTCGCTGAAGGTTTCCACGGTCACTTCCAGCGGGTCGTTGGTGGCGGATGCTGACGGCGGAACGATGCGGTCAACGGCGGAATCAACAAAACCTACGTGCGCTTCAACCCAGGCTTTATCTTCGTCGGCGACGGCCGCAAGAACGTGGCCTTTCAGCTGCGTGGTGCCGCGCACCATGTTTTCACAGGCGATGATGTTCAGCGGCGTTTCAACGCCATGTGCTTTACGCTTCGCCAGGCCTTTCGCGACCGCCGGGGCGATACGCTCAAGCACCACCGGACCCACGGCGGTGGTGACCAGATCAACGCTGGCAATAAGATCGATAACATCGTCACCAATGCTGCTTACCGCGTTGACGCCAGAGACCGTTTCAACCTGTTCGTTTTCACCCACCACGTGAACCTGATAGCTATGACGGGCATTCAGGGCATCCAGAACCACCTGATTCACATCGGCGAATGTCAGGGTAATGCCCGCGTCTGCCAGCAGTTTACCGATAAAGCCACGACCAATATTACCTGCGCCAAAATGTAATGCTTTCATAGTGTTAACCTTCATCAATGTTTTTACCCGAGAGGGCTGGGGTGAGGAACGTTTTCCCCTCACCCTAGCCCTCTCCCCGGGGGGAGAGGGAGGAGTACCGTTATTTGTTAAGCAGGGCCAGAACTTCTTCAACGCTGGTGGTGTTGGCCAGACGCTCAATAACCGTTTCGTCATCCAGCGCGTTGGTCAGGCTGGTAATCACCTGGATATGCTCGTTGTTGCGAGCGGCGATACCAATCACCAGACGGGCGATGTCGTCCTCTTCTTCACCGAAGCGCACGCCATCAGGATACTGACAGAACACCACGCCGGTTTTCAGCACGCGGTCTTTGGCTTCCACCGTACCGTGTGGAACCGCGATGGATTCACCCAGGTAGGTTGGGGTCAGCTTTTCACGCTCCAGCATCGCCTCAACGTATTCCGGCTGAACGTAGCCACCTTTCACCAGCTGCTCACCGGCGAAGCGAATGGCCTCTTCTTTATTGGTCGCCGTGCGGCCAAGGAAGATGTTTTCTGCGCCCAGTTTGAACAGATGCGCGTTGCTCTCGTCGAAGCTGTCTTGCAGGCTGGTACGTACTTTCACTTCGTTATCTTCATGGCGCTGCGCCGCCACCAGACGTTCGGTCAGGCTCGTGTACAGGCCGCTGTCGAGGAAGTTGGTCAGGGAAATGTGCTGCGCCTGCGGTACCTGACGCATAGCGCGTTCGGTCAGATCGCGGTGCGTGATCACCAGGTCAACGTCCGGCGGCAGGCTGTTAATCGCGCTGTTGGTGACGGAGATGTTGGTCAGACCCGCATCCTGCACTTTCTTACGCAGCACGCCCGCACCCATTGCGCTGGAGCCCATACCGGCATCACAGGCCACGATGATTTTACGAACGTGGCTCAGGTCGTTAGAGACATCGCCTGCCGCCAGCGGCGTTGCGCCTTTGGATTCGGCTTTCATGTCATGCATACGACGGGTTGCCGCTTCGATATCGTCGTCTTCTTTCACCTTGCTGGTTTTCAGCAGGATAGCGGAGGCCACGAAGGAGACCGCCATGGCCGCACAGATCGCCGCGATGTTCGCGAAGTAGGCGCCTTTCGGGGTCATCGCCAGCACCGCCAGGATAGAGCCTGGAGAAGCCGGAGAGACCAGACCGCCGCCCAGTACGCTCAGGGTGAACACGCCGGTCATACCGCCAAGGATAACGGCCAGGATCAGACGTGGGTTCATCAGTACATACGGGAAGTAAATTTCGTGAATACCGCCCAGGAAGTGAATGATCGCCGCGCCGCCAGCAGACTGTTTCGCGCTGCCGCGACCAAAGAACATGTATGCCAGCAGAACGCCCATACCCGGACCCGGGTTCGCTTCAATCAGGAAGAAGATGGACTTGCCGAGATCGTGTGACTGCTGAATCCCCAGCGGTGAGAAGATACCATGGTTGATGGCGTTGTTCAGGAACAGGATTTTCGCCGGTTCAACGAAGATTGACGCCAGCGGCAGCATGTCATGCGCCACCATGAAGTTAACGCCCGCAGCCAGCAGCTTGGAGAGCACTTCAACCGCCGGGCCAATGCCGAGGAACGCCAGAATCGCGAGGATCATCCCGATGATGCCCGCAGAGAAGTTGTTCACCAGCATTTCGAAGCCGGATTTGATCTTGCCATCAACCCAGACGTCAAATTTCTTGATCGCCCAGCCGCCCAGAGGACCGGCAATCATCGCACCGAGGAACATCGGCATATCCGCACCGACGATCACCCCCATGGTTGTGATGGCACCCACGACGCCACCACGGTCACCGCCCACCAGACGACCACCGGTATAACCGATGAGCAGCGGCAACAGGTACGTAATCATTGGGCCAACAAGTTTCGCCAGCGTTTCGTTAGGCAACCACCCTGTCGGAATAAATAATGCGGTGATAATACCCCACGCGATAAACGCGCCGATATTTGGCATCACCATGTTGCTGAGGAAACGACCAAAGCTTTGCACTTTGATCTTGAAATCGGATGACATAAAACACCCCTTCTTATGTTTACGCTTAGGCTTGTGGCCCGAGGTTTATCGTTAATGTGCGGCGGCAGAGGTAGCCGGGCCCTGTTCTGATGCTGTGAAATCTGGCACTGAATCGTTCAACTGTCCAGACAGCGAAATTTTGTGTGATCTGAATCACATGAATGTAGGGGGGGAGGACATTAATGAAGTGATCGCGATCACATAATGAGTGTGTAAAAAAAATACATCGTTCAGAATTACGCCAAAATGGGCGGGTTTTTGTGATTAATATCACAATGTTAAGTTGGCTGTTTGTTTTCAGATTGTGATTTGATTCACAAAATATTTTTATGCAGATTTCTCCCGTATCCCCTCACGACAGGAATGCGATACGCACACCTGCCTTTTTCCACGGCTTGATCCATACTGACCTCTTTGTGGGCATTAAGGATAAGCAATGAAACTCATCGGCAGTTATACAAGTCCTTTCGTGCGTAAGATTTCGATTCTCCTGCTGGAGAAAGGGATTGAATTTGAATTCGTAAATGAACAACCCTACAACGCAGAGAACGGCGTTGCGCAGTACAACCCGCTGGGGAAAGTCCCGGCGCTGGTAACGGACGAGGGCGACTACTGGTTTGATTCCCCGATCATTGCGGAGTACATCGAGCTGCTTGGCGTTGCGCCAGCCATGCTGCCGGCGGATCCAAAAGCAGCGCTGGCGATGAAGCAAATTGAAGCCCTGGCGGATGGCATTATGGATGCGGCATTAACGTCCGTACGCGAGCAGGCAAGGCCCGCCGCCCAGCAGTCAGAAAATGAGCTGCTGCGCCAGCGCGAAAAAATCAGCCGCAGCCTGGATATGTGCGAACAGCTGATCCGCGACGGGAAAATTCAGAGCGATAGCCTGAATCTGGCGACGATCGCCATCGCCTGCGCCATCGGCTACCTCAATTTCCGCCGCGTCTCGCCGGGCTGGTGCGTGGATCGTCCGCTGCTGGTCAAACTGGCGGAGACGCTCTTCCAGCGCGAAAGTTTCGCCCGGACTGAACCACCAAAGGCTTGATGCGGGTTATAACACTTCCTGGCGGGAGGCGGTACAATCCCCCCACATGTTAACTCCCTCTCCCGTCGGGAGGGGGGAAGATATTTACTCGCCAGGCGCATTCATGACTACTCATCATTCCCTCTACAGCCAGATCCCCGCTACCGATCGTCTGCTTCGTGACCCGCGCATCACTGCGGTGCTGGAGCAGTTTGGCCATACTGCAACGGTCGACATGCTACGCCAGCTTCAGGACGATGCGCGTCGCCATATTCAGGCTGAGAACGCGCTACCCGGCTGGTGCGAGGCATGGGCGCAGGAAGTTGAAAGGAGGTTGAGCAAGCACGCGCAAAGCGCGTTGCGCCCGGTTATTAACCTGACAGGCACGGTTCTGCACACCAATCTGGGCCGGGCACAGCAGGCAGAAGAGGCAATAGAGGCCGTCACCCGGGCCATGCGCTCGCCGGTGACGCTGGAGTACGATCTGGACGGCGCCGGGCGCGGACATCGCGATCGCGCGCTGGCGGATCTTCTCTGCCAGATCACCGGCGCGGAAGATGCCTGCATTGTGAATAACAACGCGGCGGCGGTGCTATTAATGCTGGCGGCCACCGCGAGCGGAAAAGAGGTTGTCGTCTCTCGCGGCGAGCTGGTGGAGATCGGCGGTGCGTTTCGTATTCCGGATGTCATGCGCCAGGCGGGCTGCACGCTGCATGAAGTGGGCACAACCAACCGTACCCATGCAAAAGATTATCGCGCGGCGGTGAATGAAAACACCGCCCTGCTGATGAAAGTGCATACCAGCAATTACCACATTGAGGGTTTCACCAAAACGGTGGAAGAGGCTGAACTGGCCGCCATCGGGCGCGAGCTAAACGTGCCGGTGATTGCCGATCTTGGCAGTGGGTCGCTGGTGGATATGCGCCAGTATGGTCTGCCAAAAGAGCCAATGGTGCAGGAAATGGTTGCCGCGGGCGTAAGCCTGGTCAGTTTCTCTGGCGATAAACTGCTGGGCGGGCCGCAGGCGGGTATTATCGTCGGCAGGCGCGAGCTGATTGCGCAGCTACAGCAGCATCCGCTGAAGCGCGCCCTGCGTGCCGATAAAATGACGCTGGCCGCGCTGGAAGCCACGCTGCGGCTCTATCTCCACCCGGAGAAACTGGCTGACCGCCTGCCCACGTTGCGTTTGCTGAGCCGTGATGCGGCCTCTGTTCGCGCGCAGGCGGAAGCGCTACTGCCGCAGGTTGCTCCTCATTACCCTGAGTTTGAAGTTCGTATCGAGCCTTGCCTGTCGCAAATTGGCAGCGGCTCGCTGCCGGTGGACAGGTTACCGAGCGAAGCGCTGACGTTCACCCCGCGCGACGGACGCGGAAGCCAGCTTGAGGCGCTGTCGGCGCGCTGGCGCGCATTACCGACGCCGGTGATTGGCCGGATCGGTGACGGGCGCATGTGGCTGGATTTACGCTGTCTGGAAGATGAAGTGCGGTTTCTGGAGATGATGTTGAAATGATTATTGCCACCGCCGGTCACGTTGACCACGGCAAAACCACGTTATTGCAGGCCATTACGGGCGTGAATGCCGATCGCCTGCCGGAAGAGAAAAAGCGCGGCATGACCATTGACCTGGGTTACGCCTACTGGCCGCAGCCCGACGGTCGCGTGCTGGGCTTTATCGACGTGCCCGGCCACGAGAAGTTTCTTTCCAATATGCTCGCGGGCGTGGGCGGGATCGATCACGCTCTGCTGGTGGTCGCGTGCGATGACGGGGTGATGGCGCAAACGCGCGAGCATCTGGCGATCCTCCAGCTGACGGGAAACCCGCAGTTGACCGTCGCCCTCACCAAAGCGGACCATGTGGATGAGGCGCGTATCGACGAGGTGCGTCAAGAGGTGCTGGCGGCGCTGAGTGAATACGGTTTTAAGGATGCCGCACTGTTTGTCACCGTAGCGACAGAAGGCCGCGGTATCGATGCTCTTCGCAACCATTTGCAGCAGATCCCGTCTCGTGAACAGGCCAGCCATCACCGCTTCCGTCTGGCGATCGACAGGGCGTTTACCGTGAAAGGGGCTGGGCTGGTGGTGACCGGTACCGCGCTGAGCGGGGAAGTGAACGTGGGCGATACCCTGTGGCTCACGGGCGTGAACAAACCGATGCGCGTGCGCGGGCTTCATGCGCAAAACCAGCCGGTGGAACAGGCCCACGCCGGGCAGCGTATCGCGCTGAATATTGCCGGTGATGCCGAAAAAGACCAGCTTAACCGCGGCGACTGGCTGCTGGCCGACGCGCCGCCGGAGCCCTCTGAACGGATTATCGTTTCTCTCCAGACCCATACGCCGCTGACCCAGTGGCAGCCGCTGCATATCCACCACGCGGCCAGCCACATCACCGGACGCGTGTCGCTGCTGGAAAACGATCTCGCCGAACTGGTGTTCGACTCCCCGCTCTGGCTGGCGGATAACGACCGCCTGGTTCTGCGCGATATTTCGGCGCGGGAAACGCTGGCGGGCGCGCGCGTGGTCATGCTGGATCCGCCCCGTCGCGGCAAACGTAAGCCCGAGTATTTACAGTGGCTGGCCGCGCTGGCCCAGACCCGCGATGATAAGTCTGCGTTAGATATCCACCTTGAGCGTGGCGCGGTGGATCTGGCGGCGTTCGCCTGGGCGCGCCAGCTCAGCGGCGAAGGATTGCGTCTTCTGACGCAGGAGCCAGGTTTTATTCAGGCCGGGAACAGCCTGCTGAACGCGCCGGTGGCGGCGCGCTGGCAGCGCAAAGTGCTGAGCACGCTGGCGACCTACCATGAACAGCATCAGGATGAGCCCGGCCCGGGCCGTGAACGTCTGCGGCGCATGGCGTTGCCCATGGAAGACGACGCGCTGGTGCTGTTGCTGATTGAAAACATGCGTGAAAGCGGCGTTATTGCAAGTCATCACGGCTGGCTACACCTGCCGGAACACAAGGCCGGTTTTACCGCTGAGCAGGACGCGGTCTGGCAAAAAGTGGCGACGCTGTTTGGCGATGAACCGTGGTGGGTGCGCGATCTGGCGCGTGAAACCAATACCGATGAGCAGCTGATGCGTCAGGTACTGCGCCATGCGGCACAGCAGGGGATGATTGTGGCGATCGTGAAAGATCGTTATTACCGCAACGATCGGATCGTAGCGTTTGCGAACCTGATCCGGGAGCTGGATCAGGCGCGCGGATCAACCTGCGCCGCAGACTTCCGCGATCGGCTGAATGTGGGACGCAAACTGGCGATTCAGATCCTGGAGTATTTCAACCGCATCGGGTTTACGCGTCGTCGTGGCAATGACCATGTGCTACGCGACGCGCAGTTATTTCCGTAAGCGTTAAGCGCTGCGCGCCTGTTTCTGCTTAGCCAGCCAGACCGCGCCCAGCCTTCCCGCCTGGTTACCCAGCTCGCAGGGAAGGATGGGCACCCGGAGCGCCTCCCACTCCTCGAATCGCTGTAGGTATTTATCCAGCAGGAGATAGATTTTCTCCTGCTCGCTAATGCCGCCGCCAATCAGCACCGCCTGCGGATCAAACATGGAGATCACGCTGTAGATGCCCCGCGAGAGGAAATGCGCCCACTCTTCTATGGCCTCACGCAGATGCACGTCGCTGTCCATGCGTTTAAACAGCTCCTCACCGTCAGGCATCTCATCTTCCGACACGGCCAGCGCACGGCGGCAGGCTTTCATCAGGCCGCTGGCGGACGCTACTTCGTGCATCGGCTCGCCGTTGTTGCCAACGGGCAGCACGCCAAACTCACCCGCCCGGTAGTGCGACCCACGGTAGAGATCGCCCTCCATGACGATACCGCCGCCGATGCCGGTGCCGATGGTGATGCAGACAAAATGCTCATAGTCCTTGCCGGCGCCCTGCCAGCGTTCGCCCAGCGCCGCGCAGTTGGCGTCATTTTCGGTTGTTACGGGGAGATCGGTCAGCTGTGCGAAAAACTCGCACAGGTTCTCGCCGTCAAGGTAATCCAGCGCCCCGGCCTTGGCCGCTTCGCCGGTATGGTGATTGATGTGGCCCGGAAAACTCACGCCGATGCCGACGATCTCATGCTCCTGGCGGTACTTATCCACCACCGCTTTCCACTTCTGTTTGAAGGTGCTTTCATCGTCAGGCGTATCATATTCATCGGATGTCAGTTCTTCGCCGTTTTCGTTAATCACGCCGTGTTTGATGTGGGTTCCGCCCACGTCAAAGCCGATAAATAGCTGCATTGCATCGTTCCTCATGAGCCCCTGAGCTATTAAGTATGGCTCTGGCGGCAGAAACGAAACGTAAAGTACGGTAATCCGTGATACGGCTCGTAAACCCGTTACCGACAGGCGAGAAAACCACCAGCCGGAACTACCCTTGTTGTACACCTACTGCAAGGAGACGGTCATGACAAACAATCCTCCCTCATCGCGTATCCAGCCAGGCGAGTATGGTTTTCCCCTTAAGCTGAAGCCCCGCTATGACAACTTTATTGGCGGCGACTGGGTGGCGCCCGTCGACGGTGAATACTATTCCAACCTGACGCCCGTTACCGGCCAGCCGTTGTGTGAAATTGCCAGTTCGGGCAAGCGGGATATCGATTTAGCGCTGGATGCGGCGCATAAGGCGAAAGATAAGTGGGGACAAACGTCCGTTCAGGACAGAGCGGCCATTTTGTTCAAAATCGCCGATCGGATGGAGCAGAATCTGGAGCTGCTGGCGACCGCAGAAACGTGGGACAACGGCAAGCCGATCCGGGAAACCATGGCGGCGGACGTGCCGCTGGCGATTGACCATTTCCGCTATTTTGCGTCCTGCATTCGTGCCCAGGAGGGGGGAATAAGTGAAGTTGACAAAAATACCGTGGCGTATCACTTCCACGAGCCGCTCGGCGTGGTGGGGCAAATTATTCCGTGGAACTTCCCGCTGCTGATGGCGAGCTGGAAAATGGCGCCCGCGCTGGCGGCGGGTAACTGCGTTGTGCTGAAACCCGCTCGCTTAACGCCGCTTTCGGTACTGCTGCTGATGGAGGTGATTGGCGACCTGTTGCCGCCGGGGGTCATTAACGTGGTCAACGGGGCCGGGGGAGAGATCGGCGAATATCTGGCTACCTCAAAACGTATCGCCAAAGTGGCGTTCACCGGCTCAACGGAAGTGGGCCAGCAGATCATGCAGTACGCGACCCAGAACATCATTCCGGTCACGCTCGAGCTGGGCGGCAAATCGCCGAACATCTTCTTTGCCGACGTGATGGACGAAGAGGACGCCTTCTTCGACAAAGCGCTGGAAGGGTTTGCGCTGTTCGCGTTTAACCAGGGCGAAGTCTGCACCTGTCCGAGCCGCGCGCTGGTGCAGGAATCCATTTATGAGCGCTTTATGGAGCGGGCGATCCGGCGCGTGGAGTCGATTCGCAGCGGTAATCCGCTGGATAACGTTACCCAGATGGGGGCGCAGGTATCGCATGGCCAGCTGGAAACCATCCTCAACTATATTGATATCGGTAAAAAAGAGGGGGCCGATGTGTTGACCGGCGGTCGTCGTAAGGTGCTGGGCGGCGATTTGCAGGAGGGCTACTACATTGAGCCGACCATCCTGTTCGGTAAGAACAACATGCGCGTTTTCCAGGAGGAAATTTTTGGACCGGTGCTGGCCGTCACCACGTTTAAAACCATGGACGAGGCGCTGGAGCTCGCCAACGACACGCAGTATGGCCTGGGGGCGGGCGTCTGGAGCCGTAACGGTAATCTGGCCTATAAAATGGGCCGGGGCATTCAGGCCGGACGCGTATGGACAAACTGCTATCACGCCTATCCGGCTCATGCGGCGTTTGGCGGCTACAAGCAGTCGGGCATCGGGCGTGAAACCCATAAGATGATGCTGGAGCACTACCAGCAAACGAAATGTCTGTTGGTCAGCTACTCCGATAAACCGCTGGGGTTGTTTTAATCTCCGGGCTCAGGCCGTCCCGAGTGGGGTGGCCTGAGCCGGGTTAAAGCCGGGTGGCGGCTTCGCCTTACCCGGCCTACTTTTTACTCCCTCTCCCGTGGGAGAGGGCTGGGGTGAGGGCAACAGGCCGCAGTTATTCAGCTTTCATCCACCCATATCCGCATTTCCCCTTCTCCCCGGTTTGCCCAGCTGAACCACGGAATAAAGGTCAGCGTCCGGGGCTGACGTTCTACCGGTGAGTGGTCGTACTGCCACAGGGCATCAGTGTCCTTCGCCTGACACCCGATCCCTTCTGCCTGTATCAGCATCTTGTGCGCGAAAATGCCTTTGCCTTCAAATACCCGAAACGCGCTGTCCTGGGGCAAAGAAAGGTTATGCAGATTTGCGCCGTTATCGGCTTCTTCCAGGCAGTAAATCAGCGGCCCACGCTGCAATGCGACTTTCCCCGCCTGCTGGCGCACCTGCGGGTTGCCGTACACGCGGCGGACCGGCATCGGTAACGTCAGCGTCAGCGTGTCGCCTTCCTGCCAGCTGCGGTTGAGGTATAAGTATCCACGGGAGACCTCGCCTGTAATGGCCTGACCATTGAGCGAAACAGCCGGTTCCGCACACCAGTCCGGTAGCCTCAGGGCCAGCGTGTGAGTCACCGGAACTGGTGAGGTAATCTCGATTTTCACCTGCTCATGCCACGGATAGTTCCCGCTAATCCGCAGCTGGAGGATGTTATCCCCAACCGGAATGGCGACGTCGTTCCCCACGTACAGGTTGATCAACAGCGCGTCCGGGCGAACGGTATAAATGTAGTGCCCCAGCGAGGTCAGCACGCGCGCAATATTCGGCGGGCAACAGGCACAGCCGAACCAGCGCTGGCGCACCGGTTTGACGTGGTCATAGATATGGTTAAAGGACAGGGTTTTCGGGTGCACTTCCAGCGGATTCACATAAAAGAAATGCTTACCGTCCAGCGCCATGCCGCCCAGCACCGTGTTGTACAGCGCGCGCTCCATCACGTCGGCGTAGTGGCCGTCCGCCTCCATCTCCAGCATCCGGCGGGCAAACATCATCAGGCCGATGGAGGCGCAGCTTTCGGCGTAGACCGTATCGTTGGGCAGATCGTAATCGCTGCTGAACGCCTCGCCGCTGCTTTGGGAGCCAATCCCGCCGGTGATGTACAGCTGGCGCTGTGCCATGTTGTTCCACAGCCGCAGGCAATCCTGACGTTTCCCCTCGTCGTTGCTCAGGCGCGCCAGATGTGCCATGCCCGCCATCAGATAGACAAAACGCACGGCGTGGCCGATGGCCGTTTGTTGTGCGGCAAGGGGCAGATGCGCCTGGCTGTAGGCTTTGTCCTTGACCATCCACGCCGGGCCATAGGTGTTCCAGTATGACGTTCTGCCGCGCTTCTCGTATTCGATATCGTAGAAGTGAGGCTGCGCGCCGCGTTCCTCAATAAAGTATTTCACCAGATTGAGATAGCGTGGCTCCTGCGTGACGTCGTACAGCCGCATCAGCGCCAGCTCGATTTCCGGGTGGCCCGGATAGCCGTGCAGCTGGTTTTCGCCCGGGCCAAACACGCTGTCGATATGATCCGCCAGCCTGCACACCACGTCCAGCAGGCGGCGCTTTCCGGTTCCCTGGAAATACGCCACACCCGCTTCAATCATATGCCCGGCGCAGTACAGTTCGTGGCATTCGGCCAGATTGGTCCAGCGCTCGGCCGGTGCTTTCACCGTGAAATAGGTATTGAGATAGCCATCTTCACACTGCGCCGCTGCGACCAGCTCGATCACCTCGTCGGCGGTTTTTTCCAGTTCAGCATCCGGCTTCTGGCACAGCGACCACGCCACGGCTTCGAGCCATTTCGCCACGTCGCTGTCCTGAAAGACCATCCCGTAGAACTCCCCCTGTTCCAGACCGGCCGCGATGCGGAAGTTGGCGATGGCGTGGCTGGGTTCGGCCTCTGCCACGCGATCGTTAAGCGCATCCCACTGGTAGGGGATCACCACATCGCGGACCAGCCGTTGGTACTGACCAAGAAACGGGTCGTTGATTTTCAGCTGATGCAGGTCGGCTTCCATTATGGTCATATCGTTCTCCTCAGGACTGTAGATGACGCTGGCGCAAATCGGTGGCAATGCGCGACATCACGGGATTGTTAAGCTTGCACCAGCGGATAGCGACCGCCAGCAGCAGGTGGAAAAGGGCAGGGAGCAGCGTCTCCATGGCGGTGATGCCCTGCAATGAGGCGGGCGTCTGGTTACCCGCGCCTGGCTGATAGGCCACGGCAATAAACACCAGGCTGATGATCCCGGCGCTGGATGCCCACGCGAGCTTGATGAAAAACAGATTGAAGGCGAAGTTCATCCCCGAGGAGCGCACGCCGGTTTTCCATTCGCCGTAATCATCGGCAAAGGCCATCAGCGAGAAGTGCAGCGGCAGGGTGAAGCCCAGGATCACGCCGTTACTTAAAATCACGATCAGCCAGAGCGTCTGGTGCGCCGGGCTACCCGGCAGGAACCACATTCCCACCGCAAGCGCAGCAAGTACCAGGTTGGTGTAGTAGTAGAGTTTGACGGTATCAATCCGCCGCGACAGCGGGCTGACGATCACCGCGCCCAGAATGGCAGCTAAGGTCACCATGGTGAAAAACAGCGAGGTGTACGCCGTGCTGCCCTGAAGCACGTAGGTGATGAAATACATGTATCCGCCGCCGCGAATGTTGAAGACGTTGATCAGCAGAAACGACATCACCAGCATCAGCAGCAGCTGATCGTTTTTCCGCAGGCCCGCCAGGTGCTCGCGCAGGGTGAATTTACCCATCAGCGCAAGCGGGACGCGCTCGCGCACCCAGAAGAAGCAGCACAGGAACATCACCACAGCGATGGCGCACAGCACGCCAACGCCCAACTGATAACCCCGGGCGGTATTGCCCTGTCCCAGCTCTGACACCAGCCACGGCAGGCCAACGGAGACCAGAAAGCCCGCCACGCCGCACAGTACGAAGCGCCAGGACTGGCAGGATATAACCTCGTTGTGGCGGGTGGTCATGGTGTTGATCAGCGCGCAATACGGCACGTTGATGGCGGTATAGCCCACTGAAAGCAACAGATAGGTGCCGAACGCCCAGGCGATTTTCACGCCCATGCTGGCGTCCGGGACGGTGAAGGTCAGCACGCCGACGATCCCGATAGGAAGCGCGACCCACAGCTGCCACGGACGAAAACGCCCCCAGCGGCTCTGCGTGCGGTCGGCAATCACGCCCATCACCGGATCGGAAATCGCGTCAAATACCCGAAGGGCAATAAACAGCGTGCCCACCAGCGCGGGCGTCAGGCCAAATACATCGGTATAGAAAAAGGTCAGGAAGTTCATGATCAGGCAGGTAATTACCGTGCCGCCCGCGTCGCCCAGGCCGTAGCCAATTTTCTCGCGGACTGACAGCCGTTCATCGGCTGCCTGTTTTGCAACTTCTGCGTCTGTAATCGGTGTGGAAGTCATGGGGTAACTCCTCGATAAACGATTTTTTTATCGTATTTGTGCAAGGTACCCCATTTATTCTGCATTCAACGGGCAGACCAACAAGGGAAGGGAAAAGTATAAAAAGGTGACAATTCCGACCTGATGATAAAACTGTGAGTTTGATCGAGCCGTTCTGCTGATATTTATTAATAATCAAGGGATAAAGACAATATTAGCCACCATAAAAGCGGAAAAATGAATATCCATGCTTGAATTATCCATAGCACTTCCGATCAGGGTTCAAAATGGCGGGTTATTTATCTCCCGGGGCGTGGGCCGTCATCCCGCACGAAAATTATCTTCATGGGAGATAATTTTTGTCGAAAAAGGGACATTAACGATCCAGGAGGAAAATACGCTGTTTGAGGTAAACGCTGGCGAGAGTTTATTACTTTGGCCGAAGCGACGGCATGTCGGCGTGGAAGATTTTCCGGACGATCTCAAATTTTACTGGCTGCATTTTGAGGTGGATGCACGCTTGCCGGTGTTGCCAGGCGCGACGCCGCTGTCGATTGAGCAACACTGTAGCGTGCGGGATCCGCAATATGTTATTGCGTTATTCCGTCAGTTTTTAAGCGAGCAGGAAAAATTACAGCGTAGCCAGGCGCTGGAGATAATTTTGCTGTTAATTTTGCAGCAGATATCGCTCTCGCCGGGATATGAAGATAAAGCGGATGATGCGGGCGCAGCAATGGCGTGGAAGGCCAAGCAGCTTATCCGCACGCACTTTCATTTGCCCCTGTCCACTTCACAGCTGGCGAAAGAGCTGCACTGCAACGCCGATTATCTGGGACGAGTATTTCGCCGGACGTTTCATTTAACCCTGACGGAGGCAATTCACCGCCAGCGCGTCAGGGCCGCTGAAAAACTGCTGCTGAACGATGCGGCCTCATTAACTGAAGTGGCCGCCCGGTGCGGTTTTAATGACGTGGGTTATTTCCGGCAAATATTCTCGAAACATACCGGGTTAACGCCCGCCGTCTGGAAACGGCGGTATTGTAAAGAGCATATTAATTCTGGATGATCACTGGCCGTAATAGGCATTTGCGCCATGCTTGCGCAGGTAATGCTTATCCAGCAATTCCTGCTGCATAACCGGAAGCTGTGGTGCAAGCTGGCGTGAGAAAAGCCCCATATAGGCGCACTCTTCCAGCACCACGGCATTGTGTACCGCATCGGCAGCGTCTTTGCCCCAGGCAAACGGGCCGTGAGAATGAACCAGCACCGCCGGGACCTGCATCGGGCTTATGTCGCGCTCCTCGAAGGTTTTGATAATGACTTCCCCCGTCTGGTATTCATATTCACCCGCGATTTCAGCCGGGGTCATCAGCCGCGTGCAGGGGATCGCACCGTAGAAATAGTCCGCGTGCGTTGTGCCCCACGCGGGTAAATCCTGCCCCGCCTGCGACCAGATGGTGGCGTGGCGGGAATGGGTATGCACAATGCCGCCAATTTCCGGGTAACGACGATACAGCGAGAGATGGGTCGGGGTGTCGGAGGAGGGTTTTTTACTCCCCTCGACCACTTTACCCGTGGCGATATTTACCACCACCATATCTTCTGCGGTCATCACGTCGTACTCCACGCCGGATGGTTTGATCACCATCATGCCGCTGTCACGGTCAACAGCGCTGACGTTGCCCCAGGTGAACGTCACCAGCTGGTGGGCGGGCAGGGCGAGATTTGCCGCCAGCACCTCGGCTTTGAGTTGTTCTAACATGTCATGCCTCCTTCCTGCATTCGGGCTTCAATCCAGCGGCGCGCCTGGATGATCTCCAGTACCGGCTCTTTGGCTTTCTCGGTCCACATTTCAATCAGAAATGCGCCGCGATAGTTAAGTTGATTCAGCGTGTTAAACACGCCAACGAAATCGACGCAGCCCTCGCCAAACGGCACGTCGCGGAACTGGCCGGGGCTTTTTTCGGTTACGGGCCGGGTATCTTTCAGGTGGATAGCGGCGATGCGGTCAATGCCCAGCGTCAGCTCGGCGGTGACGTCGTTGCCCCACGCGCTCAGGTTGCCGATGTCCGGGTAAACGCTGAACCACGGCGAGGCGAGCATGTCGTCCCACTTTTTCCACTTGCTGATGGAGTTCATAAACGCGGTGTCCATGATCTCTACCGCCAGCATTACCTGTGCGGCGGCAGCCTGCTCCACGGCCCACGCCAGCCCTTCGGCAAAGCGCTGTTGCGTGCCCTCGTCATGCTCCTCGTAGTACACGTCATAACCCGCAAGCTGGATGGTGCGAATACCCAAATCACGGGCCAGCCGGATGGCTTTGGTCATGATCTCGCGGGCACGTTCGCGCACGATTTCTTCGCGGCTGCCAAACGGGAAGCGACGGTGGGCAGACAAGCACATCGACGGGATCGCCACGCCGGTCTCCAGCATCGCTTCCACCAGAGAGGCGCGCTGCGTGGTACTCCATTCAAGGCGCGATAAACGCTCGTCGGTCTCATCCACCGACATCTCCACAAAATCGAAGCCGCAGCTTTTTGCCAGAACCAGGCGCTCCGGCCAGGAGAGATCTTTTGGCAGCGCTTTTTCGTAAATGCCTAACGGATGCTGACGCATGGTTACTCTCCCCAGATGTCGCGGATTTGCGAATGGAATGCCTGTGCCACCTGCGGCGGATTATCGGCGCCAGCCAGCGCGCGACCGGCAATGAAGGCTTTGACGTTGATCTGCTTAAACAGCGGCAGGTCAGCGGGGGTGATACCGCCAGTGATGGAAAGCTGTAGCCCGATATCGGACAGCGCCTTCATTTTGCTGAGATCCGCCTCGCCCCACTGCTGGCCGCTGGCCTGTGCGTCGCGCCCGCGGTGGTATATCGCCTGCTTCACCCCGATGCGGTGCCACGCGCGCGCGTCGTCCAGCGTCCAGTTGCCAAACAGCTCCATCTGGATCTCGCCGCCGCCGCGCAGTGCGACCTCGTGGCCACGTTCAACGGTGGCCAGCGGGGCGGCACAGATGATGGTCATCCAGTTTGCGCCTGCGCCAAACGCCTGTTCAGCCAGCGTTTCTCCGGCATCGGCGACTTTCCAGTCCGCCACGATAATTTTATCCGGACACTGCGCACGCAGGGCGCGAACGGCGTTTAGCCCTTCGGTCAGGCACAGAATGGTGCCAGCTTCGACGATGTCGACGTGCTCGGAAAGCGTCGCGACATCGCGCTGCGCGGCCTGAAGCGAGGTGTGGTCGAGCGCCAGCTGCAATAATGGTCGGCTCATAGGTCGTACTCCTTAACGCGGGCGTGATAGCCCTGTAATGCTGAAATCAGTAGCTGGTAACGGTGATATTTGCGCTGGTAGGCGGCATGGGCACGCATGTCAGGTTCAATCATCCGGATGTCATGCCTGAGGGCGCGCTGAGCGGCGTAAAAATCAGGATAGAGACCTGTACCGACGAGCGCGGCCAGCGCCGCACCGGAACAGCCGGTCTCTTCCACCTGCGGGAGTTCAATCGCCAGGCCGCTGACGTCCGCGAGCATCTGCATCCACACGTCCGAATGGGTTGGGCCGCCCGTCACGCGCAGGGCCTGCACGTGGGGAAAGCGTTCGAGCATACGGTTGAGGTGGGTCATGTGGCTGAATACCACCCCTTCATAAACCGCCTGGAGGAGGTGCGCGCGGGTATGCAGCGCCTGCAAACCATAGAAACCGCTGGTCATCTCCAGCCCGGCGTTGCTGCCGTAGAGGAAAGGCAGGAAGAACACATCGCTTTCAGCTTTTGGCAGGCTGGCCACGGCGTGGTTAATCTCATCAAATGACATATCGCCCCATTGGGCCGTCAGCCATTCCAGGTTGCCGGACGACGTGGGGCTGGCTTCATGAACGATGAACTGCTGCGGATGGACGTAGCGGCCATAGACGTAGGGGAACGGCTCGTTGTCGCGGATGCCGTGGGCAATCCCACTGGTCACGGCCCAGGTCCCCATTACGGCATTCAGCGTATGTTCGTCATGCAGCCCGGCGCAGATCGCGGTGGAAACCACATCAAACAGTCCACCAACGACGGGAGTACCCGCCGTGAGACCGGTCAGTGCGGCTGCCTGAGCGGTGATTTCCCCGCAAATTTCTGCTGAACCGATAATGGACGGCAGGGCACCGTCAATGTCGCTGATGCCGAGCCAGCGCGTGAGCTGCGGATCGTACTGCCCGGTATTCATGTTGTAGAGATTGGATTCCGAGATGTTGCTCTCTTCGCAGCCTTTGACCCCGGTCAGACACCAGCGCAGGTAATCGTGCGCCATCATCACGCTGCCAATTTGCTGATACCGCTGCGGCTCGTTCTCTTTAACCCAGCGCAGGAGCGAGGCCGGATGCCCCGTCCACAGCGTCTGGCGAGTATGCGGATAGAGCTTTTCGGGTATACCGTCCTGCTGCCAGCGTTGCACGATCTCCAGCGCACGGCGATCGGAGGAGAGTATGGCGTTACCCAGGGGGCGATCCTGTTTATCGAGCAAAAACAGCCCCTTCCCCTGGGCTGAAATGCCAACGCCTTTGATCTGACCGCCGTCAGCGCCTGAATTTTTGAGCAGCAGGGCGACCGTTATGTGGCAGTGCTGCCAGAGCTGGTGCATATCCCGCTCGGCGTAGCCGGCGCGTGGGCTGAGCGTGGCCACTGAGCGGCGTTCAATACAGACTTCTTTGCCCTGACTGTTGTATAAACCGGCTTTCAGATAAGTACCGCCACAATCGATACCCAGCCAGAAGGGCTCTTTTTCACTCATCTTCTTCTCGCTTAATTGCCGGGTGCTTCGCTTACCCGGCCTAAGGTTCGGTTTTCTCCCTCTCCCCGTGGGAGAGGGCTAGGGTGAGGGCATCAGGCCGCACGTTTATGTGGAGTCACCGTGGGATTAGGCTCTGCTCCGGCATCGCATTTCGCCGGTAACAGCAGGGCCAGCAGCGATGCCAGCGCCAGCGAAACCGCCAGGCAGTAAACGCCTGCGTCTTTGCTGTACAGGGTGATCAGTACGCCTACCGCATAAGGACCGCAGAACCCGCCGAGGTTGCCCAGGGCATTGATCACGCCGCGAGCGCCACCCGCCATCTCAGCGCTGAACAGACGCGCCGGGATAGTCCAGAACACGCCCGCTGCGGATTGCAGGAAGAAGCCACAGCCCACCAGCGCGGCATAGGCCAGCCAGGTGTGCTCTTTCAGCGCCACGGAGAGGAACATGCAGAGCGCAAAGCCAATCAATGGCAGGGAGACAAACAGCTTGCGCTTGCCGGTGCGGTCAGAGAGTGAAGAGAACAGGAACATGCCGGCAATGGCGCCGATGTAAGGCAGAATGGCGAGCATTCCCACCTGGCCGATGCTGGTGTGCGTCAGTTCTTTCAGAATGGTGGGCAGCCAGAGGGTGTAACCGTAAATGCCGGTCTGGTAGAAGAAGTTGAGGGCGATCAGCTGCCACATGGTTTTGTCAGACAGCACCGCGCTGAGCGAGGCGTTTTTCACCTCTTTACCCGCAATGGCCTGCTGCTCTGCCGCCAGCGTTTGTACCAGGTAGTTTTTCTCGGCCTCAGAGATCCAGCGCGCTTCCTGAGGCCGGTCGTAGACGGTGAACGCCCACAGCACCAGCACAACAACGGACATCAGACCTTCAATAATGAACAGCCAGCGCCAGTCGAGAGCGGTAATAATCCAGCCCGACAGCGGGGCGGTGATGATCCCGGCGATGGGCACGAACATGATCACAATCGCGTTGGCGCGGCCGCGCTCGGCATCCGGGAACCAGTTACTGATCATCGTGAGCACAACGGGCAGCATCCCGCCTTCCGCCACACCGAGTAAGAAGCGCAGCACCAGCAGCTGATACTGGTTGGTCACAAGCCCGGTCAGAACCGAGATCACCGCCCAGGCAACCAGCGACCAGCCGATAAACTTCTTACCGCTGCCGTGCACGGCAATTTTTCCGCCGGGAACTTGCAGGAACAAATAGCCGATAAAAAAGATCCCCCCCGCCAGGCCCGCCATCGTGGCGGAAATGCCAAGCTCTTCATCCATACCGCCGGGCATCGCAAAAGCTATATTTACGCGGTCCATATAGGAAATAATGCAGGCGATAAGAATAGGGGGAATGATCCTTAGCCAGCGTTGACGCGGAATGTCCGCGTGTAGAGCATTAGAAGAAATATTCATAGTTAATATCTCAGTGAAGGTAACCGGAAAATGTATTCTTTATTTTTATTGTGATGCTTTATTCATAGCGCTAATGCCGTCGCGCAAAATAGCGATGCGATGGCTGACGTCAGCATTAGCATTTATTTCCAGTAATTTAATACCGGAGAATTTCAATGTTGCGGCGCTCGCCGCAGTAAACAGCGCTTTTACATGTTCAATGGACATGAGACTGTCGGCGCAGAACGAAGAAAACGGCGCGTGCAGATCCTGCCATTCTCCATACTCACCGTGAGGGGTCGTGCCCGAAAACATCAGCGCCCCCAGTTTCCCGGCAGCGAGTGCCGCCTGAACATGTTCCAGCGGAAGGGCGGTGTTGCGACCTTCAATAGCCGAACGTGCCCAGTTGATACAGACGCTGATATCGGTCTCTTTCACTACCTCCAGCACCTGCTCTAAGGGCAAGAACCCTTTACGCGGCGCCGGGCCATTCATCGCATCACAGTGTTCCAGCACCAGATCGCAGCCCCAGTCCCAGCTCGCGATTTCCCGTACCGAGCGGGAGAATGCTTCTGTCGCTTGCTCGACAGATTCATTACCCGCCTGCGGTGCGGCCTGCATTTCCAGAGCGACCACTTTCCCGGGAAAGCGGGTGTTAACGGCATCAATCTTTTGATGCAGATGGCGGTAATATTCAATGCACGCTTTACGCTGTTCTTCGTCCGCGGACGCCAGGCCAAACGCGCCGTTGCTGCCGCGGCGGCGCATGGTTTCCATAACGGCTGTGACAACGATCTGCCAGTTGCCCGGCGTATGACGAAACAGCCATTCATCACCAAACGGATGGAGATTTTCAAGGCAAGGTTGTTCCAGCCCGCGAATATTTGGCGTGTCGGAAAGTTCCCGCCAGAAGGTGTATTCTTCCTGCTCCCCTTTCTGGTGAAACGAGGGTGCGCAGGGGTACGCACCAATAATAAAACCGGTGTTGGTCATTTCGCATTCCTGTATTTATCAGAAAATTAATCTAATTCGCTGATGGCCACTTTCACCACAATTTTACGAATTGCGGATCCCTTGTTTTTAATACAGGCAGGACGGTGAACATCCTGCGGGAAAAATATGGCGTAGCTGCCAGGTATCATTTCGATAAACGACTCGTGTTCACTGTCGTGATAAAAAATAATATCCCGTTGCTCCAGCAATGATTCGCTGATTTTGTTATTCCCGGTATCAATAGCAATACCGATTTTTTCTTCACCCCAGGCCAGAAACTGGATATCCAGATAGCGGCGATGGACTTCAGGGCGGTTCTCGTGCTGCTCCTTTGTGGTGAGGTCGAGAACCTGGGCAAAAATGTTGCGGCCTTCAATTTCGATCACGCCCGGTGCCAGGGTGGTGAAATCCGTGGTACGCAGAAAATTAAGCGCCTTTTCTATCGCCAGTGGCAGGCGACATGGATTTGGCTGTGCAATATGTCCGAATATCATGACCCACTCCTTACAGAGACTGGATTTTCGCCCACACGCTGTCGTCGATGGTGATGCCGTCCCGGCGGTTTTCTTCCAGCAGGCGAGTAAATTCATGTCCAGGCAGACGGACGGCGACATTTTCATCAGCGCGTTCTGCGGTGGTGATGAAGTCCATGATGCGCTGTAGTTTGGCATCGCGGGTTGGACCGTCGATCAGGCGATCCACTTCGATGGCGATAAAGATCTGCGATACGCCGTATTCGTCGCTGTTGTCCTGGGTCACTTCCGCAACGGACGCGCCGTCAGAGAGCAGGGTGGCGATCATGTCGAGCACAATCGATAAGCCAGAACCTTTCCAGTAGCCCATGGGCAGAATGCGACGGTTTTTCTCAATCACGCCCGGCTCTCTGGTCAGATTGCCTTCATCGTCAAAGCCGCCGTCGACCGGTAATTCGCGTCCGGCCAGGCGATTCACCTCCAGCATGCCGTAGGAGAACATCGACATCGACATATCGACCATGGTGATTGGATTCGACGGGATAGCGACGATCAGCGGGTTTGTGCCGATGCAGCATTCTTTTGATCCCCACGCGGGCATCACGGCAATAGAGTTAGTCCAGCAGATGCCGATATAGCCTTTCTCCGCCGCCTGCCAGCCGTAGCTGCCGCCGCGCATCCAGTGGTTAGCGTTACGCAGCGCCACCAGGCCGATCCCGTGATCGGACGCCAGCTCGGTAGCACGGTCCATCATCTTCTTCGCCGTCAGGTTGCCGATGGAACGCTGCGCATCCCACTGTTCGATGGCACCTAATGTCGTTACGCGTTTCGGCTGGGCGTCAGGGATGATGTCGCCTGCGTCAAGCTGCTGAATAAATCGCGGGAAGCGGTTGACGCCGTGTGAATAAACGCCGGACTCCGTGGTGCGGGCGAACATCTCGGCGCAGGCGTCAGCGGTATCCGCTTTTACACCGCGATCGAGCAGAACCCGATTGAACGCCGCTTTCAACTCTTCGAAGGTCACTTTCATCCCTGTTCTCCTGTTTTTTTAGGGGCAAGTGCGAGTGCTTTTTTATCACTAAATTTCACTATGCGAAATCTGATTTCAAATATAACGATCAAATTTTGTCAGATCAACGACATTCACGTTTTTCAAAATCGATTAAAATCAAATGGTTGTGTTTTTTCTGTTGAGATCGTGAACTAAAACACACTTTGCGCTACCATCAGGGCGCAATAAACAGGAGCTATTTGATGAGCATAAAAGAGAGCGAAATGACGCAAGAAAAAGAGAGGCCAGCAGGTAGCCAGAGCTTGTTTCGCGGCCTGATGCTGATTGAAATCCTCAGTAACTATCCGAACGGGTGTCCGCTTGCGCATTTATCAGAACTGGCGGGGCTGAATAAAAGTACCGTGCACCGGTTATTGCAGGGGTTGCAGTCGTGCGGGTACGTGACGCCAGCGCCGGCGGCAGGGAGCTATCGTTTGACCACCAAATTTATCGCCGTCGGGCAAAAGGCGCTTTCATCTCTCAATATTATTCACGTGGCGGCGCCGCACCTCGAGGCGCTGAACATTGCCACCGGCGAAACGGTCAACTTCTCCAGCCGTGAAGATGATCACGCGATCCTGATTTATAAGCTTGAGCCGACAACCGGTATGCTGCGCACGCGCGCATATATCGGCCAGCATATGCCGCTCTATTGTTCTGCAATGGGCAAAATCTATATGGCGTTTGGTCATCAGGATTACGTGGCGAGCTACTGGGAAAGCCACCAGGAACAGATCCAACCTTTGACCCGCAACACCATCACCGAACTGAGCGCGATGTATGATGAGCTGGCGGAAATTCGCGATCACAGTATGGCGATGGATAAAGAAGAGAACGAGCTGGGTGTGTCATGTATCGCCGTGCCGGTCTTTGATATTCACGGGCGCGTACCCTATGCCATCTCCATTTCGCTGTCGACGTCGCGCATGAAGCAGGTGGGTGAGAAAAACTTGCTAAAACCGCTGCGTGACACGGCGGAAGCTATCTCGAAAGAACTGGGGTTTAACGTGCGCGAGGCGTAACTGATGAACCAATTTATCCTGGCGGATCCTGAAAAATGTATCGGGTGTCGTACCTGTGAGGTAGCGTGCATGATGTCGCATCAAAGCAGCGCCACGCCAGTAGCGTTTACGTCACGGATCCGCGTGGTTAAGGGGGAAACCTTCACCACGGCAGTGGGCTGCCACCAGTGTGAAGATGCGCCCTGCGCGAATGTCTGCCCGACGGGGGCCATTCACCGCGCTGCGGGAGCCTGGCTCGTTAAGCAATCGCGCTGTATCGGCTGCAAAAGCTGTATGGTGGCGTGCCCGTTCGGGGCAATGCAGGTTCGGGTCGTGGAAGATCGCGTTCAGGCGCTGAAATGTGATTTGTGCGCGCATCGCGAGGGCGGTCCCGCCTGCGTCGAAGCCTGTCCCACCCACGCGCTGCGCTGCATAGACCCCGCCAGCTTACGCGCGGAACGGCTGCGTAATATGGCCTGAGGTTTTATTAACCGGCCTCGCGCCAGGCGTTCTCAATCTCTTCGGCGAGAATTTTCACACCCGCTTCGATTTTTTCCGGGTCCGGGACGTAGTTCATACGCATGCACTGGTGCGTGTGCGGCCACGGCTTATCCAGCCCCGGGAAGAAGTAATCCCCTGGCACCATCAGTACGCCACGTTTTTTCAGACGCTGATAAAGCAGCTCTGTCGTAATGGGCAGATCCTTAAACCACAGCCACAGGAAAATTGCCCCTTCCGGTTTATGGATCAGGCAGCGTTCTTCCGGTAAGTAGCGGCGAAGGATGGCTATAGTTTCCTGAACGCGCTGAGAGTAAAACGGCTTAATCACCTCATTCGACAGGCGCAGCAGGTCGTTACGCCTGATCATCTCGCACATCATCGCCGGGCCGATGCCGCCAGGCGAAAGGCTGATAATGCCGTTCATGTTGGTAATGGCGGTGATGATTTTCTCGTTAGCAATGATAATGCCGCAACGGCTGCCCGGCAGGCCCAGCTTGGAGAGGCTCATGCAGAGGATGATATTCGGGTTCCATAGCGGACGCGCTTCGCTGAAGATGATCCCCGGGAACGGTACGCCATAGGCGTTATCGATCACCAGCGGGATGCCGTGCTGATTCGCCAGCGCATCCAGCTTCATCAGCTCGTCGTCGGTGATCACGTTCCCCGTCGGGTTGGTGGGACGAGATACGCAGATCATGCCCGTCTCTTCACCGATATGCAGATGTTCAAAATCGACGTGATATTTGAACTGGCCCTCTGGCAGCAACTCGATATTCGGACGTGCGGAAACAAACAGGTCTTCTTCGAGGCCGGCATCGGCATAGCCAATATACTCCGGTGCCAGCGGGAACAGCACTTTTTTCGTGGTGCCGTCGGCGCGGCGTCCGGCGAACAGATTGAATAAGTAGAAAAACGCGCTCTGACTGCCGTTTGTCAGTGCAATATTCTGTGGTTCGATATCCCAACCCAGCGCTTCCCGCAGCATTGCCGCCAGAAGCGTCAGTAGTTCTGTTTTACCCTGAGGGCCGTCGTAATTACATAGCGCATCGGTTGCTTTACCGTTTTCCAGCATCTCTGCCAGCAGCGTCTGGAAGTAGGTGTTCATCTCCGGAATTTGAGCCGGGTTTCCGCCGCCAAGCATGATAGCGCCTGGGGTGCGCAGCCCGTCGTTGAGGTCCTCCATCAGGCGGGTAATGCCTGAATGGCGGGTAAATTTGTCGCCGAAAAGTGAAAACGTCATAGCAGGTGATCTGTCGGGCTTAATATGAAAGGCAGTAACCATAACGCCAGCACCGTGTTGGTGCAAATCGGCGGATGTGGTCGGATTTGTTGTTTTATGTGGCGGGTTTGTATTTGTGTGGTGAATTGTTCTGGTGAATGCCCCTCACCCCAGGCCTCTCCCCTTTGGGGAGAGGGTTAGGGTGAGGGGGTCTATTGATTACCCGCCCACACCACCATCACCTTATCGCCCTTGTGCTCGCGCACAAAGCCGTAGCCTTCTTTCATCGACAGCGTTGTTTGCTTGCCTTCACCCACCGCCGTATGACGGGCGCGGAACTGCCCCAGAAGCTGCCAGTGGGCGACAGTTAACGCCTGTTTACCCGTGACGTCCTGCCAGTTCATATCCGAACGGGTCCCCTGTAGCGGATCGGAGCCCGTAGGGCCGAATGGACGCTCTGATTCATCGCCGTAATAGATCTGTACGCTTCCCGGCGCCAGCAACAGTAACTCAGCGGCGCGCTGGCCCCCTTCACGGAACAGACGCGTATCATGGGAGGAGAGATAGCTCAGCACATTAAAACTTTGCAGCTTTTCTGCCATTTGCTGCCAGGTCAAATCCATATCGGCCAGGCAGTCCACCGCTTTTGCCGCCTGCTCCTGATAGTCAAAATTGATCATCGCATCGAAGCCGTGGCGGTAATAATCGCTCTGCATCACGCCGTGGCCCCAGGATTCACCGGTCATCCAGAACGGCGCATCGTCGAGTTTTTTGTCCGGGTTGGCGGCTTTCCACGCGGCCAGCGCCTGGCTGGCCTGGTTTTTCAGTTGCTGCCAGGCTTCAGGCTCAACGTGCTTAGCGGTATCGACCCGGAAACCGTCGATGCCGTAGTCACGTACCCACTGGCTAAGCCAGTGGGTCAGGTAATCTCGCGGCGTGAAATTCGTCATCACTTTCGCGTTGGTATCGGGCTTGTGTTGATAAAAGTTCGGCAAACCTGACGGGATCTTAGATTCCGTTTTCAGATCAGGCAGGAAGGCCAGCGACATGGTCAGATCGTCAAAGCCCGGGTTGTCGTAATCACCGATATCGGTACGGATCCATTTTTTACCCCACCATTTTTCCCATGCGGCTTTGTCACTGAAGTTGATGTAATCGTTGAAGCTGTGCCAGCTTTGCCCCGCTCCTGGCTTCCAGTCAGTCCAGCGCTCGCCGAGGGTTTTTTTCAGCTCATCGCCCTGCAAATAGAGCGCGCCAAACTGATACTCCTGCATATCTGCAAGCGTCGCATAACCCGCGTGGTTCATGACAATGTCAAACAGGACGCGGATACCGCGCCTGTGCGCGTCGTCGACAAGCTGGCGTAAATCATCTTCGTTGCCCATGTTGGCGTCGAGCTTCGTCCAGTCCTGAGTGTAATAGCCGTGATAGGCGTAGTGGGGGAAATCCCCTTTGGTGCCGCCGCCAACCCAGCCGTGGATCTGCTCCAGCGGCGAGCTTATCCAGAGCGCATTCACGCCCAGCTGCTGAAGGTAATCCAGTTTGCTGGTAAGCCCTTTCAGATCGCCGCCGTGGAAAGTACCAATCTCCTGCATACCGTCTTTATGACGGCCATAGCTGTTGTCGTTGGTGGGGTCGCCATTCACGAAGCGATCGGTCAGCACGAAATAGACGGTGGCGTTTTGCCAGCTGAACGGCGCGGGTTTGTCCGTCTCGGCGCGCTCAAGCAGCAGCAGGCCATTGCTGTTGGCGGCTGGCTGAAGAGTCACTTTGCCATTTTGAACGGTCGCGGTCTGTTTAGTGTAAAAATCACGCACCACCGTGCCTTCCGGGAAGGTGTTAACGACGTCGATCGTCAGCGGTTTGCCGTCCCACTTCGGGCACTGGCGGGTGACGTTTGCGACAGGCTGTGGCGCCGCACTTTGCACCGTCAACATCAGCGTCGGCGTTCCCGAGCGCGTATCAATACGCATCTGATAAACGCCGTCACGGAATAACCGCCACTGCGGTGGGGTGCCTTCGCACGGTTTGAGCGACAGCATCTCGTTGAGCTTAATGGCACCTGTCGGCTGCCAGCACGCGTTGTCAAGACTCAACGTCAGCGGGCGGGTACCCTTCGCAAGCGTTGCCTGGCTGGTAAAGACGCCGGTACCTTCAGCGCTAAACGCGTTAAATCCCGGCGATGACCAGTCGGCATGCGCGAATGCGGGTAACATCAGAACAGCTAATGCAGTGCGTTTCATTCCATTTTCCTGTCGCGGCATTTTTGACCAGTGTGCCATTCGGCTCAGGGGAAAAACTCCTCCTCTACGGCTTTCTGCAAGGAGGACGCGAAGGGATGAGTGATCCCGCGCAAAATTAGGCAGTTATCTGCGATATCGCGCACATTTTTCCAGCGTTGATGCTTTAATGAGCATGTTCCGGATGACATAGTTTCGGAATTGGACTATTTATAGACGTGCTCTTGAAGACTATTTTTGGTACGATTTGAGATTCCGCTCTCAAATTTTTGAAGAAAATAAGGTGTTGGAATGTTTATATCCGACCAGGAGACCTAATGATATCGACTCCCATTCGACGATATGGGGCCGCGATACTCATGTTACTCACCATGGCATTTTCAGGTGAGGTGCTTGCAAAGACGCACACGGATACAACGAGTAAGAAAGCCCACGTAATAAAGACGACAAGCAGTAAGGTTAGCAGTAAACAAGAGTATTCTCGCAATAGTGCAAAGAGTAGTTCACTTCCTGATTTGCGAAAATACCCTTCCGGGACACCAAGGAAAAAAGCGTTTCTCCGGACGGTAATGCCTTACATTAAAAGCCAAAATGCCGCGATTACTGCGGATCGTAACTGGCTGATCTCCAAACAGTACGACAGCCGCTGGTCGCCGTCTGAGCGCACTCGCCTGAAAGATATCGCCAAACGCTATAAAGTGAAGTGGAGCGGGAACACGCGTCGCGTGCCTTGGAACTCACTGTTAGAACGTGTGGACATCATTCCAGGCAGTATGGTCGCGACAATGGCCGCCGCCGAAAGCGGTTGGGGCACCTCGAAGCTGGCGCGCAACAACAACAATCTGTTTGGCATGAAATGCGTAAAAGGTCGTTGTACTAACGCGCCCGGCAAGGTGAAGGGCTATTCACAGTTTGAATCGGTGAAAGATTCCGTGAATGCCTACGTGGTGAACCTGAACACCCACCCGGCCTATTCCTCGTTCCGTAAGTCACGCGCTCAGCTGCGTAAGGCGGATCAGGAAGTGACGGCCACGGCGATGATCCATAAGCTGAAAGGTTATTCCACTCAGGGACAGCGTTATAACAATTACCTGTTCTCCATGTACCAGGATAACCAGCGTCTGATTGCCGCACATATGTAATGAAAAACGCCTTCCACTGGAAGGCGTTCTTTTTTCTAGAGCAGGACTTCACTGTACCGTTCCCGGTACTCCTTCGGCGTGGTGTCATACTCTTTCCTGAACACCGAATAGAAATACTGAAGCGACGGATAGCCACACATCTGTGAAATCTCGTTGATCGACAGCGAGGTGGAGATCAGCAGACTGCGCGCTTTCTCCAGCTTTTCCGCATGGATCACGGCGTGGATCGTCTCACCCACTTCCTCTTTAAACCGCTTCTCCAGATTCGAACGTGATATGCCGACCGAATCGAGCACCTGATCGACCTTAATCCCTTTGCAGGCATGATTGCGAATGTAGTGCATCGCCTGAATCACGGCCGGATCGTTTAATGAGCGGTAGTCAGTTGAGCGACGTTCGACCACGCGAACGGGAGGAACCAGCAGACGCTGGAGCGGCAGGGATTCGTTGTCTAACAGTCTGTGCAGCAGCTTTGCGGCCTGATAGCCCATCTGACGGGTACCCTGAGCCACGGATGAGAGCGCCACGCGCGACAGATAGCGCGTAAGCTCTTCGTTATCAATACCAATCACGCACAGCTTTTCAGGCACCGGAATATGCAAATGTTCGCACACCTGTAATACGTGGCGGGCGCGGGCGTCCGTCACGGCGATAATCCCTGTCTGGGGCGGCAGCGTTTGCAGCCAGTCAGCCAGACGATTTTGTGCGTGCTGCCAGTTTTCTGGCGCGGTTTCCAGCCCCTGATAAACGACGCCGCGATACTTCTCCTGGGCAACCAGCTGGCAGAAGGCATACTCACGCTCCATCGCCCAGCGCTTTCCGCTCGTGGCGGGCAATCCGTAAAACGCAAAACGATGGACGCCTTTCTCCTTTAAATGGAGGAAGGCGGTCTCGACCAGAGCATGGTTATCCGTGGCGATGTAGTGAACGGGAGGATAATGTTCCGGTGTATGATAAGAGCCGCCAACGCCCACGATAGGCACGTCAACGCCACTCAGCAACTGTTCAATCACGGGGTCGTCAAAGTCAGCGATGACCCCGTCGCCCAGCCAGTCTTTGATGTTCTCCAGACGGGTACGGAAATCTTCTTCGATGAAAATATCCCATTCGGATTGCGACGCCTGCAAATATTCGCCAACCCCTTCAACCACCTGCCGGTCATAGGCTTTGTTGGCATTGAATAACAACGTAATGCGGTGACGCTTTTCAAACATGGCTTATTTCCCAAATTAGTCACGATACTGTTATCAGGCGCGCCGCTTGGTGGCAGAGTCCATCCAGACTGCCAGCAAAAGAATGGCACCCTTGACGATATACTGCCAAAACGTCGGCACGTCCATCATACTCATCCCGTTATCCAGCGAAGCCATAATAAATGCGCCCATCACCGCCCCCGCCACGCTGCCAATGCCCCCGGCGAGGCTGGTCCCGCCAATCACGCAGGCGGCGATGGCGTCCAGCTCGGCAATATTACCGGCAGAGGGGGAGCCCGCCCCCAAACGTGAGCTGAGGATCAGCCCCGCGATGGCCACCATCAGGCCGTTGATGGCAAAGACGGCGAGTTTGGTGCGTTCTACGTTAATGCCGGACAAACGCGCGGCTTCGAGATTGCCACCGATGGCATAAATACGGCGACCGAATGCGGTACGCGTGGCCATAAACATCCCACCTAACAGCAACAGCGCCAGCAGCAGAACGGGCGTTGGGACGCCGCGATAATCGTTTAACAGCCAGATGGCGCCCAGTACAATCACCGCAGTAAGCGCCTGACGGCCGACAACCGAGGTTGAAGCAGGCGAGGCCAGCCCCAGCGCCTGGCGACGCATGCGTCCTCGCCATTGCCACGCGACAAACGCCATCAGCCCAACCACGCCGATCGTAAAACCGACGCCATCAGAGAGGTAGCTTTGGCCAATCTGGGACATCGAGGCGCTGGTCGGGGAGACGGTAGTGCCGTTGGTGATCCCAATCAGAATGCCGCGGAAGGCCAGCATCCCCGCTAAGGTGACGATAAACGACGGGACCTTACGGTAGGCCACCCACCAGCCATTCCACGCCCCCAGCAGCAGACCCAGTACCAGCGTGACCGCAATCGTCAGCGGCAGCGGCCAGCCGAGCCAGACGTCAAAAATTGCCGCCACGCCGCCGAGCAGACCCATCATCGACCCTACTGACAGGTCAATTTCCGCTGAGATAATCACAAAGACCATCCCCACCGCCAGGATCCCGGTGATGGCGGTCTGACGCAGCAGGTTAGAAACGTTACGTGCGCTCAAATAGGAGCCATCGGTCATCCAGGTAAAGAACAACATGATCACGATAATGGCGGCAATCATTACAAAAACTTGCAGATTCAGCGATTTAAGTCCTGCGAACGCACCGGGCGTCGGAACAGCGACTTTGATATCAGACGGGTTGCTTTTCGACATGGCGTTCGCTCCTTAAGGCAGCTTCCATCACCTGCTCTTGCGTCAGGTTCTGGTTGTTCAGGTTGGCTTTGAGTTTCCCTTCATGCATGACCAGCACGCGGTCGCTCAGCCCCAGCACTTCAGGCAATTCGGACGAGATAACAATGACGGCAATCCCTTGCTGCACAAGCTGGTTGATCAGCTTGTAGATTTCATACTTCGCGCCGATATCGATCCCGCGCGTGGGTTCGTCCAGAATTAAAATGCGCGGATTAAGCAACAGGCAGCGCGCCAGAATCGCTTTCTGCTGGTTGCCGCCGCTCAGGCGACCTATCGCCAGTTCCGGCGAGGAGGTTTTCACCTTGAGCCTGGCAAGTGACTGAAGAATACACTGCTGTTCTGCGGCATCATCCAGGCTGCTCAGCGCGCCGGAAAACTGGCTGAGCGCCGCCAGCGTGATATTTTTTCCCACCGCCATGACCGGCACGATGCCGTCTTTTTTGCGGTCTTCGGGCACCATAGCAATGCCTTTGGCAATGGCCTGCTGGCAGTTGTCGATTTTTACCGGCTGACCGTCGATATAAATTTTGCCTTCCCAGCGCCCCGGCCAGACGCCAAACAGACACTGCACGGCCTCGGTTCTTCCGGCACCCACTAAACCCGCAATACCGAGAATTTCGCCGCGGTGCAGCGAGAAGGAGAGGTTATCCACGCGCTTGATGTGGCGGTTAACGGGATGCCACGCCGTCAGGTTTTCCACGCGCAGGAGTTCTTCGCCTATGGTGTGTGGTTCGTTGGGATACAGTGCGGTGAGTTCGCGACCCACCATCATGGTGATGATGTCATCTTCGCTCATGCCTTCTGCTTCACGCGTGCCAATGTGCTGCCCGTCGCGGATGACGCAGATGGTGTCGGAAATAGCTTTCACCTCATTGAGCTTGTGCGAAATATAGATGCAGGCGATACCGTGGTTTTGCAGGTCGCGGATGATATTGAGCAGAACGGCGGTTTCCTGTTCGGTGAGTGAGGCGGTTGGCTCGTCGAGGATCAGCAGGCGTACCTGCTTGTTCAGCGCCTTGGCGATCTCCACCAGCTGCTGCTGGCCCAAACCTAAGTCGCCCACGCGCGTATCCGGTGAGATAGCCAGGCTCACCTGGGCCAGCAGTTTTTCGCAGCGCAGCGTCATGGTGTCGTAATCCAGTACGCCGTGGCGTGAGAGTTCGGCGCCGAGAAAAATATTTTCCAGCACGGTAAGGTGCTTCACCAGCGCCAGCTCCTGGTGAATAATAGCGATGCCTTTACGTTCGGTATCGCGAATGTGCGTGGCCTGGAGCACCTCGCCGGCAAAGACGATTTCGCCCTCGTAGCTGCCGTGCGGATAGATCCCGCACAACACTTTCATCAGCGTGGATTTTCCCGAGCCATTTTCGCCGCACAGCGACATCACTTCGCCGGGATTCAGCCGCAGGCTTACGTTATCGACTGCTTTCACCGCCCCGAAGGCTTTGGTGATGCTTTTCATTTCAAGTAAATAAGACATAACTGCTCCGCATGGCCCGACAGATGTACAGGGCAGGTCGATGCGCCCCTGCCGGGCAGGGGCTGCGCTGGATTACAGTTCACTCTTCTTATGGAAACCGTCTTTCACCACGGTGGCGTCAATATTCTCTTTGTTGACTTCGATAGGGGTAAGCAGGCGAGCAGGTACGTCTTTCAGGCCGTTATTTAACGTCGCGTCTGCTTTAGGTTGCTGGCCATTGCCCAGCTCAACGGCAATTTCGGCGGCCGTATTGGCAAGCTCGGTAATGGGCTTATACACCGTCATGGTCTGGGTACCCGCGATGATGCGTTTTACACCCGCAAGGTCGGCGTCCTGTCCGGAAATAGCGACTTTCCCGGCCAGACCCTGCGCGCTCAGCGCCTGAATGGCGCCACCCGCAGTGGCATCGTTAGAGGCCACCACCGCATCGATTTTGTTGTTATTTGCAGTCAACGCGTTTTCCATAATTTTCAGCGCGTTTTCCGGTAACCAGCCGTCAGCCCACTGGTCGCCGACGACTTTAATTTTGCCCTCGTCGATATACGGCTTCAGCACTTTCATTTGTCCCTGGCGGAACAGTTTGGCGTTGTTATCCACGGGCGAGCCGCCCATCAGGAAATAATTCCCCTGAGGCACTTTTGCGACCAGGCTTTTAGCCTGTAATTCGCCCACCTTTTCATTGTCGAACGAAATATAATAATCAATGTCGGCATTATTAATCATGCGGTCATAAGCCAGGACTTTTATGCCTTCCTGTTTCGCTTCTTTCACCACGTTGCTTAATACCTGGCCGTTATACGGGATAATGACCAGCACATCGACGCCACGGTTGATCATATTCTCGATTTGCGACATTTGCGTCTCTTCGTTGCCGTTAGCGGACTGAACGAACACCTCCGCGCCGAGAGATTCCGCTTTTTTAACAAAGATATCGCGATCTTTTTGCCAGCGCTCCAGGCGTAAGTCATCAATCGCCATGCCGATTTTGACCTCTTTGGCGTGGCCGGCAAAGCTTGCAAGCAGGAGAGTAGTGCAGAGCGTTAGGGTCAGGTTCTTTATCTTCATAATTATTAGGCCTTTTTGTAGGGGTATGTGTAGCTGAGATAAAAGAAACATTCACTGCTGAGACGCAGCAAATTTTTAACGTGGAAAGGCCTGCTGGCAATTACAGATTTTTATCTTCTCATTACGATATTTGGTTTATTTCTGAATTTATGACCGCGATCGGATTTTAAAAAGCGTAACCTATTAATTACATTTGATTCTGGAATGCGCGCCGAAAAATAGTTTGTCTGCACATTATTTTGCGAGCCAGCGCACAATTGCGCATTCTCTCAATAGCAGTGTGAAATAACGTAATTGAGCAACCTCCAATGTCTATTCACTATTACTCCAGAAACAAGACCACGCCGCATACCCTGATTATGGAGCTCAATATGCAAGCTTATTTCGACCAACTCGATCGCGTTCGTTTCGAAGGCACGAAAACGACCAATCCTTTAGCATTTCGTCACTACAACCCGGATGAGCTGGTGCTGGGTAAGCGCATGGAAGATCACTTGCGCTTTGCCGCCTGCTACTGGCACACCTTCTGCTGGAACGGTGCCGATATGTTCGGCGTGGGCTCTTTTGACCGTCCATGGCAACAGCCGGGCGAGGCCATTGAGCTGGCGAAGCGTAAAGCCGACGTCGCGTTCGAGTTCTTCCATAAGCTGAACGTGCCGTACTACTGTTTCCACGATGTGGATGTGTCGCCGGAAGGGGCATCGCTGAAAGAGTATCTGAACAACTTCGCGCAGATGGTCGACGTACTGGCTGAAAAACAGCAGCAAAGTGGCGTCAAGCTGCTCTGGGGTACGGCTAACTGCTTTACCAACCCTCGCTATGGCGCGGGCGCGGCAACCAACCCGGATCCGGAAGTCTTCAGCTGGGCGGCAACCCAGGTCGTGACTGCGATGAACGCCACGCATCAGCTGGGCGGTGAGAACTATGTACTCTGGGGCGGTCGTGAAGGATATGAAACGCTGCTGAATACCGACCTGCGTCAGGAGCGTGAGCAGATTGGTCGCTTTATGCAGATGGTGGTGGACCACAAACACAAAATCGGTTTCCGCGGCACGCTGCTGATTGAGCCAAAACCACAGGAGCCAACCAAGCATCAGTATGATTATGATGTCGCCACCGTGTATGGCTTCCTGAAGCAGTTTGGTCTGGAAAAAGAGATCAAAGTGAATATTGAGGCTAACCACGCTACCCTGGCGGGCCACTCGTTCCATCACGAAATTGCCTCTGCGATTGCGCTGGGCATCTTCGGCTCTGTCGATGCTAACCGTGGCGATCCACAGCTGGGCTGGGATACCGACCAGTTCCCGAACAGCGTGGAAGAGAATGCGCTGGTGATGTACGAGATCATCAAAGCGGGCGGTTTCACCACCGGCGGCCTGAACTTCGACGCCAAAGTGCGTCGCCAGAGCACCGACAAATACGATCTGTTCTACGGGCATATTGGCGCGATGGACACCATGGCGCTGGCGCTGAAAGTGGCAGCCCGTATGATTGAAGACGGTGAGCTGGATAAGCGCGTGGCGAAGCGCTACAGCGGCTGGAACAGTGAGCTGGGCCAGCAAATTTTGAAAGGTCAGTTATCGCTTGCGGAGATCGCGAAGTACGCTGAACAGCATCAGCTTGCGCCGCAGCATCAGAGCGGCCATCAGGAGCTGCTGGAAAACCTGGTCAATCACTACCTGTTCGATAAATAACAGCATTCATGCCCGGTAAGCGCTGCGCCACCGGGCATTTCTGTCAAAGGAGTCACCACATGTATATCGGGATCGATCTTGGCACGTCGGGGGTGAAAGCCATCCTGTTAAGCGAGCAGGGCGATGTGTTAGCCACGCAGACTGAAAAGTTGCAGGTTTCACGCCCGCATCCGCTTTGGTCGGAACAAGATCCGGAGCAGTGGTGGCAGGCGACGGACCGCGCGATGACAGCCTTAGGCGAGCAGCACAGCCTGCGCGACGTTAAAGCGCTGGGCATCGCCGGACAAATGCATGGCGCAACGTTGCTGGATAGCCAGCATCGCGTTCTGCGCCCGGCTATTCTCTGGAACGATGGCCGCTGTGCGGAAGAGTGCGCGATCCTTGAGGAACGTGTGCCTGCGTCCCGCGAGATTACGGGCAACCTGATGATGCCCGGTTTTACCGCGCCAAAACTCCTGTGGGTGCAGCGCCATGAGCCTGATATTTTTCGCCAGGTGGCGAAGGTTCTGTTGCCGAAAGACTACCTGCGTTTTCGCATGACGGGGGATTTTGCCAGCGACATGTCTGACGCCGCGGGCACGATGTGGCTCGACGTGGCGAAACGGGACTGGAGCGAGGCGATGCTGGATGCCTGCCAGCTGACGCGCGATCATATGCCTGCGCTGTTTGAAGGCAGCGAAATCACGGGCGCTTTGCAGCCTTCTGTTGCTGAACGCTGGAATATGCCAGCCGTACCTGTCGTCGCTGGCGGCGGCGATAATGCGGCGGGGGCGGTCGGCGTGGGGATGGTCGAGGCAGGACAGGCCATGCTCTCGCTCGGCACTTCCGGTGTCTATTTTGCCGTCAGTGACGGGTATCGTAGCAATCCTGGAAGCGCCGTACACAGCTTCTGCCACGCGTTGCCGGGTAAATGGCATTTAATGTCGGTGATGCTGAGCGCGGCTTCCTGCCTCGACTGGGCGGCAAAACTAACCGGAATGGCGGACGTCCCGGCGCTTATCGCAGCGGCACAGCAGGCGGATGATAATGCCGGTGCGGTCTGGTTTTTACCGTACCTTTCCGGCGAGCGGACGCCTCATAACAACCCGGAAGCGAAAGGGGTGTTCTTCGGTCTTACCCATCAGCACGGCCCGGCAGAGCTGGCGCGCGCGGTGCTTGAAGGCGTTGGCTATGCTCTGGCGGACGGAATGGATGTCGTGCATGACTGTGGACTGACACCATCCAGCATTACGTTAATTGGCGGCGGTGCGCGAAGCAGCTACTGGCGGCAAATGCTTTCCGATATCAGCGGGTTGCAGCTGGACTATCGTACGGGAGGCGATGTCGGCCCGGCGCTCGGTGCGGCACGGCTGGCGCAAATTGCGCTGAACCGGGATAAACCACTGCCCCAGCTTTTGCCCCAGCTGCCGCTTGAACAGCAGCATCGTCCTGATGCGAAAAATCATGCTCGCTATGCTGAAAGACGAGACGTGTTCCGCAAAATTTATCGGCAGCTTTTGCCGCTAATGTCATAAACAGGAGCCGGGTGGCGCTAACGCTTACCCGGCCTGCCAGCCTTCAACCGGGTTAGCTCACAAACCGGCGCGTATCGATGCGTTGCAGCAGCATTGACAGCAGCAGGCTGACAACCAGCGTAACGGTAAATATCCAGACAATATCCAGCACCGGCCAGCTTTTAAGCTCAACGCCTCGGGTGCGCAGGGCGTGGATCACCAGCGCGTGAAAACCGTAAATGCCCAGCGAGTGGCGAGAGATAAACCCCAGCACCGGAAGCGGGCGGGCATTCAGGGTGTTTTTAACCAGCGTCAGCAGAGAGATTGCGCAGATAAAGACCATCGGGCCGCAGTACAGATACCAGGTATCGGCAAAGTTGCCGCGCCATTGCAGCTCATGCAGCGTCCCGCGAGAGATAATAAACACACCGACGAGAAACGCGGCCGCGCATAGCCAGTTTATTCCTCGCTTTTGCGTCTCCATCATGCCAATGGCGCGCCCCAGCATGCCGTACAGCACGTAATAAAACGTATCCCCGGTGATATAGAGGTTAACGGGCAGCCATTCAAAGCCATCAATTTTCTGTGAGACGGTATTCGGGTTGGCCATGATCCCGATGACCACCATCAGCGCCAGCAGCATTTTACCGTTGACGTTTTTTACCTGAATTAACGGTGAAACAAGATAAATAACGATTATCGCGAAGAAAAACCATAGATGATAGAACACCGGTTTTTGCAACAAGTTGAGCAGGGAACGTTCAGCGTTAATTGAAGTGAACAGGACGATATAGAGCAGCGAAATCGCGCTGTAAAACAGCAGACAGGAGACAATACGGATGAAATGTCTCGGCTGTGCACTACGCTCGCCAAAAAAGAGAAAACCGGAAATCATAAAGAACAGCGGGACGCTCACGCGGGAGGCCGAGTTCAGAACATTGGCGACATCCCAGTTAACAGGGCTGATACTGTGCGCGTTCGTGACATACCAGGTCGTTGTGTGGATCATCACCACCATCAGACAGGCTATTCCCCGCAGGTTATCAATCCAGTTAATTTTTGACTGCATCAGTTCCTCTGTATTCCTGATAAAGAAAGTGTGACTGCGATTGCGTAAAACTTTTCCCTTAGAAAATTCTGAGTTTAGCCAGGCTAACTTGTAGGGAGCTGGCGAGATTCGCAGAATGACGGACTTTAATCTATAAACGTGTTGCTACTAAAAATAACAGCCACTGACCAGGGCGGTAATAAAAATGATGATGAAGCGTGGGGTGTCACTCTTTCTGCTGCTCTTATTAACAGGATGCAGTGCTTCTGAGGAGATACCTGTCCAAAAAGCGCAGCAGGGGAAAATGAGCCCGGAGCGTTCCCTGAATATGGAACAGCTGTGCAGGGATCAGGCGGCTCACCGCTATAATTCTGAAGCACAGAAAATTCATATAAACGGCTTCGAGCGCTTTCAGGGCAGCTATGAACTGAAAGGCTATACGGCGCGTAAAGAGGGCTTTGTCTGCTCTTTTGATGCAGACGGCCAGTTTTTACATCTCTCAATGCGCTAAATTGCTCGGATAAGCAGCAACCAGAGCCTTCGCAGGTTCTGGCTGTAGGGCTTATTCCCCAATTTTCCCTAAACAACCCCGTTTCGTACTGTATATCTTGCAGCCAGCGGGTATACTGATCCCTTCCATTTAAAACCACACGTATCCAGCACGAAATACTATGCAAAAGTTTGATACCAAGACCTTCCAGGGCCTGATCCTGACCTTACAGGATTACTGGGCTCGTCAGGGCTGCACCATTGTTCAACCTTTGGACATGGAAGTTGGCGCAGGCACCTCACACCCGATGACTAGCCTGCGCGCGTTAGGGCCAGAGCCAATGGCGACCGCCTATGTGCAGCCATCCCGTCGTCCGACCGATGGCCGTTATGGCGAAAACCCGAACCGTTTGCAGCACTACTATCAGTTCCAGGTGGTGATTAAGCCATCACCCGACAACATTCAGGAACTGTACCTCGGGTCACTGAAAGAGCTGGGTATGGATCCAACCATTCACGACATTCGTTTCGTGGAAGATAACTGGGAAAACCCAACGCTGGGTGCCTGGGGTCTGGGTTGGGAAGTGTGGCTGAACGGCATGGAAGTGACCCAGTTCACATACTTCCAGCAGGTTGGTGGTCTGGAATGTAAACCGATTACCGGCGAAATCACCTATGGTCTGGAACGTCTGGCCATGTACATTCAGGGCGTAGACAGCGTTTACGACCTGGTCTGGAGCGACGGCCCGCTGGGTAAAACCACCTACGGCGACGTGTTCCATCAGAACGAAGTGGAGCAATCCACCTATAACTTCGAATACGCGGACGTGGACTTCCTGTTCACCTGCTTCGAGCAGTACGAGAAAGAAGCCCAGCAGCTGCTGGCGCTGGAGACTCCGCTGCCGCTGCCTGCCTACGAGCGTATTCTGAAGGCTGCCCACAGCTTCAACCTGCTGGATGCCCGCAAAGCGATCTCCGTGACTGAACGTCAGCGCTACATTCTGCGTATTCGTACCCTGACCAAAGCCGTTGCAGAAGCTTACTACGCGTCCCGTGAAGCCCTTGGCTTCCCGATGTGCAACCGAAACAAATAAGAGGCGGCCATGTCTGAGAAAACTTTCCTGGTGGAAATCGGCACTGAAGAGCTGCCACCAAAAGCCCTGCGCAGCCTGGCTGAATCTTTTGCTGCGAACGTCACTGCTGAGCTGGATAACGCTGGCCTGGCGCACGGTAAAATTGAGTGGTTTGCTGCGCCGCGTCGTCTGGCGCTGAAAGTGGCAAACCTGGCGGCGTCCCAGCCGGATCGCGAAGTTGAAAAACGTGGCCCGGCCATTGCTCAGGCGTTCGACGCGGAAGGCAAGCCGAGCAAAGCGGCAGAAGGCTGGGCGCGCGGCTGCGGCATCACCGTTGATCAGGCCGAGCGTCTGACCACCGACAAAGGTGAATGGCTGCTGTATCGTGCCCATGTGAAAGGCGAAAGCGCCGAAGCGCTGCTGCCTGACATGATCGCGACCTCGCTGGCAAAATTGCCAATCCCTAAGCTGATGCGCTGGGGCGCGTCCGACGTTCACTTTGTGCGTCCGGTTCACACCGTGACCCTGCTGCTGGGCGATACCGTTATCCCGGCGACCATTCTGGGCGTGGCGTCCGATCGCGTGATCCGCGGCCATCGCTTTATGGGCGAGCCGGAGTTCACCATCGACAATGCCGACCAGTATCCGCAGATCCTGCTGGAACGCGGTAAAGTGATTGCCGACTACGAACAGCGTAAAGCCAAAATTAAAGCGGACGCAGAAGAAGCGGCGCGCAAGATTGGCGGAAACGCTGACCTGAGCGACAGCCTGCTGGAAGAGGTGACCTCGCTGGTCGAATGGCCGGTTGTACTGACCGCGAAATTCGAAGAGAAATTCCTGGCCGTTCCGGCAGAAGCGCTGGTTTACACCATGAAGGGTGACCAGAAGTACTTCCCGGTTTACGCCAACGACGGCAAGCTGCTGCCAAACTTCATCTTCGTAGCGAACATCGAATCGAAAGATCCGAGCCAGATTATCTCCGGTAACGAGAAAGTGGTACGTCCGCGTCTGGCGGATGCCGAGTTCTTCTTCAACACAGACCGTAAAAAACGTCTGGAAGATAACCTGCCGCGTCTGCAAACTGTACTGTTCCAGCAGCAACTGGGTACGCTGCGCGACAAAACCGACCGTATCGCGGAGCTGTCCGGCTGGATTGCCCGTGAAATTGGCGCCGACGTTAACCACGCTACCCGTGCGGGCCTGCTCTCCAAGTGCGACCTGATGACCAACATGGTGTTCGAATTTACCGACACCCAGGGCGTGATGGGTATGCACTACGCGCGTCACGATGGCGAAGCGGAAGACGTGGCGGTAGCCCTGAACGAGCAGTATCAGCCGCGCTTTGCCGGTGACGATCTGCCGTCCAATCCGGTTGCCTGCGCCGTGGCGATTGCCGATAAGATGGACACCCTGGCGGGTATCTTCGGTATCGGCCAGCATCCAAAAGGCGACAAAGACCCGTTTGCGCTGCGTCGTGCTGCGCTGGGCGTGCTGCGAATCATCGTTGAGAAGAACCTGAACCTCGATCTGCAAACGCTAACCGAAGAAGCGGTACGTCTGTACGGCGATAAGCTGACCAACGCGAAGGTTGTGGATGATGTTATCGACTTTATGCTCGGTCGTTTCCGCGCGTGGTATCAGGACGAAGGTTACTCTGTTGATACCATTCAGGCGGTGCTGGCGCGTCGTCCGACCCGTCCGGCAGATTTCGATGCGCGTATGAAAGCGGTATCCCACTTCCGTACGCTGGAAGCGGCGTCTGCGCTGGCCGCGGCCAACAAGCGTGTATCCAACATCCTCGCGAAATCCGACGAAACGCTGAACGAGCGCGTCAACGCTGCAACCCTGAAAGAGCCGGAAGAGATTTCTCTGGCGATGCAGGTTGTGGTGCTGCGCGACAAGCTGGAGCCATATTTCGCGGAAGGTCGCTACCAGGAAGCGCTGGTGGAGCTGGCGGAGCTGCGTGACGTCATCGACGCCTTCTTCGAGAAGGTGATGGTGAACGTGGAAGATAAAGAGCTGCGGATTAACCGTCTCTCGATGCTTGAGAAACTGCGTGAGCTGTTCCTGCGCGTGGCGGATATTTCGCTGCTGCAATAACGTAAAAAACCCGCCCCTGACAGGCGGGAAGAACGGCAACTAAACTGTCTCTCTTCGCCAATGGCGCCATAACTGCGTTGGCTGCGCTCGTTCACCCGAATCACTTACTAATGTAAGCTCATCGGGATTCGCTCGCTTGCCGCCTTGTTCTGACGTCATTGGCTTTGAGATACTTTTCCTTATTTACACTCTCTCAATTAATTTACACCCTCTCAAACACTGTCGCGATCCCCTGACCCAACCCGATACACATCGTTGCCAGACCAAACTGGGCATCTTTGCGTTCCATCAGGTTAATCAGCGTGGTACTGATACGCGCCCCGGAACAGCCCAGCGGGTGTCCGAGGGCGATCGCGCCGCCGTTGAGGTTAATCTTCTCGTCGATCTGATCCATCAGCCCCAGATCCTTAATGCACGGCAGGATCTGCGCGGCGAACGCTTCGTTCATCTCAAAGAGGTCGATATCACTTGCGCTCAGCCCCGCTTTTTTCAGCGCCAGTTTTGACGCCGGAACCGGACCGTAGCCCATGATGGATGGATCGCAGCCCACGACCGCCATCGAACGCACGCGGGCGCGTGGCGTCAGGCCTAATTCGCGGGCGCGGCTTTCGCTCATCACCAGCATCGCGGCGGCACCGTCGGACAGGGCAGACGAGGTGCCCGCCGTTACCGTGCCGGTGACCGGATCAAACGCCGGACGCAGGGTAGAAAGCGCTTCAACGGTGGTTTCCGGGCGGATGACTTCGTCATAGCTGAACTGCTTCAGTACGCCGTCTGCGTCGTGACCGCCGGTCGGGATGATCTCATTCTTAAAGGCACCAGACTGCGTGGCGGCCCAGGCGCGGGCATGCGAGCGAGCGGCAAAGGCATCCTGCATCTCACGGCTGATGCCGTGCAGACGGGAGAGCATCTCGGCGGTCAGGCCCATCATACCGGCGGCTTTCGCCACGTTGCGGCTCATACCTGGATGGAAATCGACCCCGTGGCTCATCGGCACGTGGCCCATGTGCTCCACGCCGCCCACCAGACAGGCCTGCGCATCGCCGGTCATGATCATCCGCGCCGCGTCGTGCAGCGCCTGCATCGACGAACCGCAAAGACGGTTGACGGTGACCGCCGGAACCGAATGCGGGATCTCCGCCAGCAGAGACGCGTTACGGGCAATGTTGAAGCCCTGCTCCAGCGTCTGCTGGACGCAGCCCCAGTAGATATCGTCCAGCGCAGCAGGGTCCAGCGCCGGGTTACGCGCCAGCAGGCTACGCATCAGGTGCGCGGAGAGGTCTTCCGCGCGCACGTTACGGAACGCACCGCCTTTTGAACGGCCCATCGGGGTGCGAATCGCATCAACAATGACAACCTTTTCCATTGTGACTCCTTAAGCCGTTTTCAGCGCGCCAACCGGACGGGCTGGCTCAACTGCTGGGTAGTAGGGTTCGTTATGACGCGCTTTGTTACGCAGACCTTCCGGCACCTCATAAAGCGGGCCGAGGTGCTGGTACTGCTGAGCCATATCGAGATAGCGAGCGCTGCCGAGCGTATCCAGCCAGCGGAACGCGCCGCCGTGGAACGGAGGGAAGCCGAGGCCGTACACCAGCGCCATATCCGCTTCTGCCGGGCTGGCGATAATGCCTTCTTCGAGGCAGCGCACCACTTCGTTGATCATCGGGATCATCATCCGGGCGATGATCTCGTCGTCAGTGAAGTCGCGTTTCGGCTGACTGACGTCGGCCAGCAGGCCATCCACCGCCGCATCTTCTTCTTTTTTCGGTTTGCCTTTGCTGTCTTCTTTATAGCGCCAGAAGCCCAGACCGTTTTTCTGACCAAAGCGGTTGGCGTCGAACAGGGCGTCAATGGCGTCGCGATAGTCTTTCTGCATGCGCTGCGGGAAGCCCGCCGCCATCACCGCCTGAGCGTGATGGGCAGTATCGATGCCGACAACGTCCAGCAGATACGCCGGGCCCATCGGCCAGCCGAACTGTTTTTCCATCACTTTATCGATTTTGCGGAAGTCTGCGCCGTCGCGCAGCAGCTGGCTGAAGCCGGCGAAGTAAGGGAACAACACGCGGTTAACGAAGAAGCCCGGGCAGTCGTTAACGACGATCGGCGTTTTGCCCATCTTGCTCGCCCACGCCACCACTTTGGCGATGGTTTCGTCGGAGGTTTTCTCCCCACGGATCACTTCGACCAGCGGCATGCGGTGCACCGGGTTAAAGAAGTGCATCCCGCAGAAGTTTTCCGGACGCTTCAGCACGCTCGCCAGTTCGCTGATAGGAATGGTGGAGGTGTTAGAGGCCAGCACGGTTTCCGGACGCACCTTGTCTTCGGTTTCGGCCAGCACCGCTTTTTTCACTTTCGGGTTCTCGACGACCGCTTCAACCACCACGTCCACACGGTCGAAACCGCTGTATTCCAGCACTGGCTGGATGGTGGAGATCACGCCTGCAAGCTTCAGACCATCAATTTTGCCGCGCTCAAGCTGTTTATTCAGCAGCTTGGACGCTTCGGTCATGCCCAGCGTCAGGGATTTCTCGTTGATGTCCTTCATCACCACCGGCACGCCTTTCCAGGCAGACTGGTAGGCGATGCCGCCCCCCATAATGCCCGCGCCGAGTACCGCCGCGTGTTTTGGCGTTTCAACGTTTTTGGTGAGTTGTTTGGCTTTGCCCTTCACAAACTGATCGTTAAGGAAGATACCAACCAGCGCGCGGGCTTCGTTGGTGTGCGCCAGCGGGACAAAGCTCTGGTTTTCCAGCTTCAGGGCGTCATCACGGCCCAGACGGGCTGCCGCTTCAATGGTTTTCACCGCCGTGATCGGCGCCGGGTAGTGTTTACCCGCCGTCTGCATCACCATGCCTTTGGCGATGGTGAAGCTCATGGTGGCTTCAATTTTGCTGAGCTTCAACGGCTCCAGCTTCGGCTGACGTTTGGCTTTCCAGTCGAGGTCGCCGTTAATGGCCTGACGCAGAATGGCGAGTGCGCCTTCAACAAGCTTCTCAGGTTTTACAACGCCGTCGACCAGGCCAATTTTCTGCGCCTGTTCTGCGCCGACGTCTTTACCCGCGGCAATGATCTCCAGCGCGCTGTCGGCGCCCAGCATGCGCGGCATACGGACGGAGCCGCCAAAGCCCGGCATGATGCCCAGCTTGGTTTCCGGCAGGCCGATACGCAGGTCCGGGGTCGCCAGACGGTAATCAGTGGCTAACACGCATTCGCAGCCGCCGCCCAGCGCGTAACCGTTGACGGCAGAAAGGGTCGGGACAGGCAGATCTTCCAGACGATTAAAGACGCTGTTCGCGAAGTGCAGCCACTGGCTCAGCTGTTCTTCTGGCACCAGGAACAGCGACAGGAATTCGGTGATATCCGCGCCAACGATAAAGGCCGCTTTGTTGGAGCGCAGCAGCAGCCCTTTTAAATCTGATTGCTTTTCAAGTACATCCAGCGCCTGGCCAAGACTGGCCACCGTCGCGGTATCAAGCTTATTCACTGAGCCGGGGGCATCGAACACCAGTTCGGCAATGCCATCTTCCAGCCAGTCTACGTACAGGGTGTCGCCTTTGTAGAGCATGTCGGTCTCCTGAATCCAGCAATTGGATCTGGTCATACCAGATGAAACGGAGTGTGGAATTTATGTTAATAAAATGCAAATTAGTCATTAAGAAATTGCTGCGCTGATCACGGTCGGTGGAAATCACGCAGCCGGAGTGAGGTGTGCTAAGATGCGATGACTTGAGGTCAAAAAAACGAAAGGAAGAATGATGGACTCACTGGCTTCGCTTTATAAAAATCATATCGTTACCCTACAGGAACGTACCCGCGATGTACTGGCCCGCTTCAAGCTGGATGCCCTGCTGATCCACTCCGGCGAGCTGATGAATACTTTTCTTGATGACCATGCTTATCCCTTCAAGGTTAACCCGCAGTTTAAAGCCTGGGTGCCTGTCACGCAGGTTCCAAATTGCTGGCTGCTGGTGGATGGCGTGAACAAGCCGAAACTGTGGTTCTACCTGCCGGTCGATTACTGGCACAACGTGGAGCCGCTGCCGACCTCATTCTGGACCGAAGAAATTGACGTGATTGCGCTGCCAAAAGCAGACGGCATAGGCAGCCAGCTGCCAGCGGCGCGCGGCAACATCGGCTACATTGGTCCGGTTCCTGAGCGCGCGCTGGGTCTGGATATTCCGGCAGATAAACTCAACCCGAAAGGCGTGCTGGATTATCTGCACTACTATCGCGCCTACAAGACCGACTACGAACTTTACTGCATGCGTGAAGCGCAAAAAACGGCGGTGAATGGCCACCGTGCGGCGCACGAAGCGTTCCAGTCCGGTATGAGCGAGTTCGATATCAATCAGGCTTACCTGACGGCGACCGGCCACCGCGATACCGACGTGCCGTACAGCAACATCGTGGCGCTGAATGAACATGCCTCGGTTCTGCACTACACCAAACTGGATCATCAGGTTCCGGCTGAGATGCGTAGCTTCCTGCTGGACGCGGGGGCTGAGTACAATGGTTATGCGGCAGACCTGACCCGTACCTGGGCGGCGAATGCGGATACCGATTTTGCGCAATTGATTAAAGACGTGAACGACGAACAGCTGGCGCTGATTGGCACCATGAAGGCCGGAACCAGCTACGTGGATTATCACATCCAGTTCCATCAGCGCATTGCTAAACTGCTGCGTAAGCATCAGATTATCAAAGACATGAGCGAAGAGGCGATGGTTGAGAACGATTTGACCGGGCCATTTATGCCGCATGGTATCGGCCACCCGCTGGGTTTGCAGGTTCATGACGTCGCGGGCTTTATGCAGGATGATACCGGCACGCACCTGGCGGCACCGTCTAAATATCCTTATCTGCGCTGCACCCGCGTTCTGGCGCCGCGTATGGTATTGACCATCGAGCCGGGCATCTACTTTATTGAATCCCTGCTGGCGCCGTGGCGCGTAGGGCAATTCAGCAAGCACTTCAACTGGGAGAAAATTGAAGCGCTGAAGCCTTATGGCGGCATTCGTATCGAGGATAACGTGGTTATTCACGAGAACAGCATTGAGAACATGACGCGAGATTTGAAGCTGGCCTGATGGAAAGCTGGCTGATACCGGCCGAGCCGGTCACCTTTGTTGAGGAAATCAAAAAAAGCCGCTTTATCACGCTGTTGGCGCATACCGACGGCGTGGAGGCGGCGAAGGCGTTCGTCGAGTCCGTCCGCGCGCAGCACCCGGATGCCCGCCATCACTGTGTGGCGTGGGTCGCAGGGCCGCCAGACGACTCACAGCAGCTCGGATTTTCTGACGACGGTGAACCGGCGGGTACGGCCGGAAAACCGATGCTCTCCCAGTTGATGGGCAGCGGCGTGGGTGAAATCACCGCCGTCGTGGTCCGCTACTACGGGGGCATTTTGTTAGGCACCGGAGGGCTGGTTAAAGCCTACGGAGGTGGTGTCCAGCAGGCGCTTAATCTTCTGATAACAACCCGCAAAACGCCACTTACGGAATATACTTTGTTATGCGATTACGCCCAGCTATCGGGTATCGAAGCACTGCTTAAACAGTTTAACGGTGTCATCGCACAGAGTGATTATCAGGCAATGGTGCAATTACGCGTGGCGCTTCCTCAGGCGGAACTGGCTGCTTTTTCAGCAAAACTCGCTGATTTTAGTCGCGGTTCATTGCAATTACTGCCGATTGAAGAATAATCCCCACCTCACAATTTTGAATACCTAAGGAAGCGGCAGAGATGCATTTTCGTGCCATTACCCGAATCGTTGGATTGCTGGTCATACTTTTCTCCGGGACAATGATCATTCCCGGACTGGTGGCGCTCATCTACCGGGACGGCGCGGGGCGTGCATTTACGCAAACCTTTTTTGTCGCGCTGACGATTGGCTCCCTGCTGTGGTGGCCAAACCGCCGTGAGAAAGGTGAACTGAAATCCCGGGAGGGGTTTCTGATTGTGGTCCTGTTCTGGACGGTACTGGGAAGCGTGGGTGCGCTGCCGTTTATCTTCTCCGAACAACCGAATCTCACCGTCACGGATGCGTTTTTTGAATCGTTCTCCGGATTAACGACCACCGGGGCCACCACGCTTGTGGGGCTGGATTCGCTCCCGCATGCGATTCTCTTTTACCGGCAGATGCTTCAGTGGTTCGGCGGTATGGGGATCATTGTCCTGGCGGTGGCTATCCTGCCGATTCTGGGCGTCGGGGGGATGCAGCTTTACCGGGCGGAGATGCCCGGCCCGCTGAAAGATAACAAAATGCGCCCGCGTATTGCGGAGACGGCGAAAACCCTGTGGCTTATCTATGTCCTGCTGACGGTGGCCTGCGCGCTGGCGCTGTGGTTTGCCGGGATGCCTGCGTTTGATGCCATCGGGCACAGCTTTGCGACTATTGCTATCGGCGGGTTCTCCACCCACGATGCCAGCGTCGGCTACTTCGACAGCCCGACAATCAATACCATCATTGCCATCTTTTTGCTGATCTCAGGCTGTAACTACGGTCTACACTTCTCGTTGCTTAGCGGACGGAGCCTGAAGGTGTACTGGCGCGACCCGGAATTCCGGATGTTTATTGGCGTCCAGCTGACTCTGGTGATCATCTGTACCCTGGTACTGTGGTTCCACGATGTCTATAACTCGGCGGTCACGACCCTGAACCAGGCCTTCTTCCAGGTGGTATCGATGGCAACAACCGCCGGTTTCACCACGGACAGTATTGCGCGTTGGCCGCTGTTCCTGCCGGTGCTGCTGTTGTGCTCTGCGTTTATCGGCGGCTGTGCCGGGTCAACGGGCGGCGGTCTGAAGGTGATCCGTATTCTGCTGCTGTTCAAGCAGGGGAACCGTGAGCTGAAACGTCTGGTCCACCCGAATGCGGTTTACAGTATTAAGCTGGGGAACCGCGCGCTGCCGGAACGCATCCTCGAAGCGGTGTGGGGATTCTTCTCCGCTTATGCACTGGTCTTTATTGTCAGTATGCTGGCGATTATCGCCACGGGCGTGGATGATTTCTCTGCCTTCGCCTCTGTGGTGGCAACGTTAAACAACCTGGGGCCGGGGCTGGGCGTCGTGGCGGATAACTTCGCCAGTATGAACCCGGTGGCGAAGTGGATCTTAATCGCCAATATGCTGTTTGGGCGTCTTGAGGTGTTTACGCTGCTGGTGCTGTTTACCCCAACATTCTGGCGTGAGTAAGGAGACATTGGTGAAAACGTTAATTCTTTTCTCAACGCGTGACGGACAAACGCGTGAGATTGCTTCATATCTGGCTTCTGAACTCAAAGAGCTGGGCATTTATTCTGATGTGGTGAACCTGAATCGCACAGAGCAGATTGCCTGGCAGGATTACGACCGCGTGGTCATTGGCGCTTCAATTCGTTACGGCCATTTCCATCCGGCGCTGGATCGCTTTGTGAAAAAGCATACGGCGGAACTCGCTCAGCTGCCTGGCGCGTTTTACTCGGTCAACCTGGTTGCCCGTAAAGCAGAGAAGCGTACGCCGCAGACTAACAGCTATACGCGTAAGTTTTTGCTGAGTTCGCCATGGCAGCCCGATATCTGTTCTGTCTTTGCTGGCGCGCTGCGTTACCCGCGTTACCGCTGGTACGACCGCTTTATGATCCGCCTGATCATGAAAATGACGGGCGGGGAAACGGATACGCGTAAAGAAGTGGTTTATACCGACTGGGCTCAGGTCGCCAGTTTTGCCCGTGAAATTGCGCATTTAACGGACGATGCGCGGGTTTAATAAGCGTTGAGTTTGAAAAATGAGCGAACGAAAAGTTTTTTGTATTTAGTGCTTGTCACTTCAGAAGAACTCCCTATAATGCGCCTCCACTGACACGGAACAACGGCACGCAAGCCGCCGGGTCAGCAGAGAAAAGCAAAACAAACGCTTGACTCTGAAGCGGGAAAGCGTAATATGCACACCCCGCGCCGCAGCGAAAACGAAGCGGCACTGCTCTTTAACAATTTATCAGACAATCTGTGTGGGCACTCAAAGTGACATGGATTCTTAACGTCCTCGGACGAAAAATGAATACCAAGTCTCAACGAGTGAACACGTAATTCATTACGAAGTTTAATTCATTGAGCATCAAACTTTTAAATTGAAGAGTTTGATCATGGCTCAGATTGAACGCTGGCGGCAGGCCTAACACATGCAAGTCGAACGGTAACAGGAAGCAGCTTGCTGCTTCGCTGACGAGTGGCGGACGGGTGAGTAATGTCTGGGAAACTGCCTGATGGAGGGGGATAACTACTGGAAACGGTAGCTAATACCGCATAACGTCGCAAGACCAAAGAGGGGGACCTTCGGGCCTCTTGCCATCGGATGTGCCCAGATGGGATTAGCTAGTAGGTGGGGTAACGGCTCACCTAGGCGACGATCCCTAGCTGGTCTGAGAGGATGACCAGCCACACTGGAACTGAGACACGGTCCAGACTCCTACGGGAGGCAGCAGTGGGGAATATTGCACAATGGGCGCAAGCCTGATGCAGCCATGCCGCGTGTATGAAGAAGGCCTTCGGGTTGTAAAGTACTTTCAGCGGGGAGGAAGGTGTTGAGGTTAATAACCTCAGCAATTGACGTTACCCGCAGAAGAAGCACCGGCTAACTCCGTGCCAGCAGCCGCGGTAATACGGAGGGTGCAAGCGTTAATCGGAATTACTGGGCGTAAAGCGCACGCAGGCGGTCTGTCAAGTCGGATGTGAAATCCCCGGGCTCAACCTGGGAACTGCATTCGAAACTGGCAGGCTAGAGTCTTGTAGAGGGGGGTAGAATTCCAGGTGTAGCGGTGAAATGCGTAGAGATCTGGAGGAATACCGGTGGCGAAGGCGGCCCCCTGGACAAAGACTGACGCTCAGGTGCGAAAGCGTGGGGAGCAAACAGGATTAGATACCCTGGTAGTCCACGCCGTAAACGATGTCGACTTGGAGGTTGTGCCCTTGAGGCGTGGCTTCCGGAGCTAACGCGTTAAGTCGACCGCCTGGGGAGTACGGCCGCAAGGTTAAAACTCAAATGAATTGACGGGGGCCCGCACAAGCGGTGGAGCATGTGGTTTAATTCGATGCAACGCGAAGAACCTTACCTACTCTTGACATCCAGAGAACTTAGCAGAGATGCTTTGGTGCCTTCGGGAACTCTGAGACAGGTGCTGCATGGCTGTCGTCAGCTCGTGTTGTGAAATGTTGGGTTAAGTCCCGCAACGAGCGCAACCCTTATCCTTTGTTGCCAGCGGTTAGGCCGGGAACTCAAAGGAGACTGCCAGTGATAAACTGGAGGAAGGTGGGGATGACGTCAAGTCATCATGGCCCTTACGAGTAGGGCTACACACGTGCTACAATGGCGCATACAAAGAGAAGCGACCTCGCGAGAGCAAGCGGACCTCATAAAGTGCGTCGTAGTCCGGATTGGAGTCTGCAACTCGACTCCATGAAGTCGGAATCGCTAGTAATCGTGGATCAGAATGCCACGGTGAATACGTTCCCGGGCCTTGTACACACCGCCCGTCACACCATGGGAGTGGGTTGCAAAAGAAGTAGGTAGCTTAACCTTCGGGAGGGCGCTTACCACTTTGTGATTCATGACTGGGGTGAAGTCGTAACAAGGTAACCGTAGGGGAACCTGCGGTTGGATCACCTCCTTACCTTAAAGAACCTGCCTTTGTAGTGTCCACACAGATTGTCTGATGAAAAACAGCAGTAAAAAACCTCTACAGGCTTGTAGCTCAGGTGGTTAGAGCGCACCCCTGATAAGGGTGAGGTCGGTGGTTCAAGTCCACTCAGGCCTACCAAATTTTTGCTGATGCTGCGTTGCGGCGACACTCACATACCTGAGTATGCTTCGTGTCACCACGCCTTGCCTCAACAAAAATTACCGGTACAGAGGTGACTACGATGGGGCTATAGCTCAGCTGGGAGAGCGCCTGCCTTGCACGCAGGAGGTCTGCGGTTCGATCCCGCATAGCTCCACCATCTTTTACTGCGAACACAAGAAAACTTCAGAGTGAACCTGAAAAGGTGCACTGCGAAGTTTTGCTCTTTAAAAATCTGGATCAAGCTGAAAATTGAAACGACACACAGCTCATGTGTGTTCGAGTCTCTCAAATTTTCGCAAGTCGATGATGAATCGAAAGAAACATCTTCGGGTTGTGAGGTTAAGCGACTAAGCGTACACGGTGGATGCCCTGGCAGTCAGAGGCGATGAAGGACGTGCTAATCTGCGATAAGCGACGGCGAGGTGATATGAACCTTTGACCCGTCGATGTCCGAATGGGGAAACCCAGTGTGTTCCGACACACTATCGTTAACTGAATACATAGGTTAACGAGGCGAACCGGGGGAACTGAAACATCTAAGTACCCCGAGGAAAAGAAATCAACCGAGATTCCCCCAGTAGCGGCGAGCGAACGGGGAGCAGCCCGGAGTCTGAATCAGCTTGTGTGTTAGTGGAACGGTCTGGAAAGTCCGACGGTACAGGGTGATAGTCCCGTACACGAAAACACACTTGCTGTGAACTCGAAGAGTAGGGCGGGACACGTGGTATCCTGTCTGAATATGGGGGGACCATCCTCCAAGGCTAAATACTCCTGACTGACCGATAGTGAACCAGTACCGTGAGGGAAAGGCGAAAAGAACCCCGGCGAGGGGAGTGAAAAAGAACCTGAAACCGTGTACGTACAAGCAGTGGGAGCACCTTCGGGTGTGACTGCGTACCTTTTGTATAATGGGTCAGCGACTTATATTCTGTAGCAAGGTTAACCGTATAGGGGAGCCGAAGGGAAACCGAGTCTTAACTGGGCGTTAAGTTGCAGGGTATAGACCCGAAACCCGGTGATCTAGCCATGGGCAGGTTGAAGGTTGGGTAACACTAACTGGAGGACCGAACCGACTAATGTTGAAAAATTAGCGGATGACCTGTGGCTGGGGGTGAAAGGCCAATCAAACCGGGAGATAGCTGGTTCTCCCCGAAAGCTATTTAGGTAGCGCCTCGTGAACTCATCTTCGGGGGTAGAGCACTGTTTCGGCTAGGGGGCCATCCCGGCTTACCAACCCGATGCAAACTACGAATACCGAAGAATGTTATCACGGGAGACACACGGCGGGTGCTAACGTCCGTCGTGAAGAGGGAAACAACCCAGACCGCCAGCTAAGGTCCCAAAGTCATGGTTAAGTGGGAAACGATGTGGGAAGGCACAGACAGCCAGGATGTTGGCTTAGAAGCAGCCATCATTTAAAGAAAGCGTAATAGCTCACTGGTCGAGTCGGCCTGCGCGGAAGATGTAACGGGGCTAAACCATGCACCGAAGCTGCGGCAGCGACACTATGTGTTGTTGGGTAGGGGAGCGTTCTGTAAGCCGTTGAAGGTGTGCTGTGAGGCATGCTGGAGGTATCAGAAGTGCGAATGCTGACATAAGTAACGATAAAGCGGGTGAAAAGCCCGCTCGCCGGAAGACCAAGGGTTCCTGTCCAACGTTAATCGGGGCAGGGTGAGTCGACCCCTAAGGCGAGGCCGAAAGGCGTAGTCGATGGGAAACAGGTTAATATTCCTGTACTTGGTGTTACTGCGAAGGGGGGACGGAGAAGGCTATGTCAGCCGGGCGACGGTTGTCCCGGTTTAAGCATGTAGGCGGAGGTTCCAGGTAAATCCGGTACCTTATTAACGCTGAGGTGTGATGACGAGGCACTACGGTGCTGAAGTGATAAATGCCCTGCTTCCAGGAAAAGCCTCTAAGCATCAGGTAACACGAAATCGTACCCCAAACCGACACAGGTGGTCAGGTAGAGAATACCAAGGCGCTTGAGAGAACTCGGGTGAAGGAACTAGGCAAAATGGTGCCGTAACTTCGGGAGAAGGCACGCTGATAGGTAGGTGAAGCCCCTGCGGGCGGAGCTGAAATCAGTCGAAGATACCAGCTGGCTGCAACTGTTTATTAAAAACACAGCACTGTGCAAACACGAAAGTGGACGTATACGGTGTGACGCCTGCCCGGTGCCGGAAGGTTAATTGATGGGGTTAGCGGCAACGCGAAGCTCTTGATCGAAGCCCCGGTAAACGGCGGCCGTAACTATAACGGTCCTAAGGTAGCGAAATTCCTTGTCGGGTAAGTTCCGACCTGCACGAATGGCGTAATGATGGCCAGGCTGTCTCCACCCGAGACTCAGTGAAATTGAACTCGCTGTGAAGATGCAGTGTACCCGCGGCAAGACGGAAAGACCCCGTGAACCTTTACTATAGCTTGACACTGAACACTGGTCCTTGATGTGTAGGATAGGTGGGAGGCTTTGAAGCGTGGACGCCAGTCTGCGTGGAGCCATCCTTGAAATACCACCCTTTAATGGCTGGTGTTCTAACGTAGACCCGTGATCCGGGTTGCGGACAGTGTCTGGTGGGTAGTTTGACTGGGGCGGTCTCCTCCCAAAGAGTAACGGAGGAGCACGAAGGTTGGCTAATCCTGGTCGGACATCAGGAGGTTAGTGCAATGGCATAAGCCAGCTTGACTGCGAGCGTGACGGCGCGAGCAGGTGCGAAAGCAGGTCATAGTGATCCGGTGGTTCTGAATGGAAGGGCCATCGCTCAACGGATAAAAGGTACTCCGGGGATAACAGGCTGATACCGCCCAAGAGTTCATATCGACGGCGGTGTTTGGCACCTCGATGTCGGCTCATCACATCCTGGGGCTGAAGTAGGTCCCAAGGGTATGGCTGTTCGCCATTTAAAGTGGTACGCGAGCTGGGTTTAGAACGTCGTGAGACAGTTCGGTCCCTATCTGCCGTGGGCGCTGGAGAATTGAGGGGGGCTGCTCCTAGTACGAGAGGACCGGAGTGGACGCATCACTGGTGTTCGGGTTGTCATGCCAATGGCACTGCCCGGTAGCTAAATGCGGAAGAGATAAGTGCTGAAAGCATCTAAGCACGAAACTTGCCCCGAGATGAGTTCTCCCTGAGACCTTGAGTCTCCTGAAGGAACGTTGAAGACGACGACGTTGATAGGTCGGGTGTGTAAGCGCAGCGATGCGTTGAGCTAACCGATACTAATGAACCGTGAGGCTTAACCTTACAACGCCGAAGATGTTTTGGCGAAGAGACAGAATTTTCAGCTTAGATTCAGAGTCCGAAGGATTTTGCGCTGAGACAAGGCGGCAAACGAAGGAAAGGAAGGAGCATACTGAGGTATGTGACTGACTTTACGAGAGCAGCCAACGCAGTATCAGTGCGAAAGACACAGGACAGAGCACAAGAATTTGCCTGGCGGCTGTAGCGCGGTGGTCCCACCTGACCCCATGCCGAACTCAGAAGTGAAACGCCGTAGCGCCGATGGTAGTGTGGGGTCTCCCCATGTGAGAGTAGGGAACTGCCAGGCATCAAACAAGTGAAGAGGCCATCCGCAAGGATGGCCTTTTTGCGTTTCTACACCTGCTTCCTTTCCATAAACAAATCACCTATCCCCCCATATATACGGTAAACTATCCCGGTTTTTGCATCAGGATAGCGTCTATGAATCACTCCCTTAAGCCCTGGAATACCTTTGGTATTCAACGGAATGCTAATCAAATTGTACGTGCCGAAAGTGCTCAGCAGTTGCTGAATGCATGGCAAAACGCAACAGGAAACGGTGAACCCGTACTTATTCTGGGCGAAGGAAGTAATGTCCTGTTTCTCGATGATTTTGCGGGGACGGTAATCGTCAATCGCATCATGGGGATTGAGTGTAAAGAGAGCGCTGAAAGCTGGCATTTACACGTGGGTGCTGGCGAGAACTGGCACCATCTGGTGCAATATACCCTTGAAAAAGGGATGCCCGGACTGGAAAACCTGGCCCTGATCCCGGGCTGTGCAGGATCATCTCCTATTCAAAACATCGGTGCCTACGGCATCGAACTGAAACACGTCTGCGAATATGTCGATTGCATCGAACTCGCGACCGGAACGGCGAAGCGCCTGACCGCAGAGCAGTGCCGCTTTGGTTATCGCGACAGCATTTTCAAGCACGATTATCAGGATCGTTTCGTCATTGTGGCCGTTGGTCTGCGCCTGGCGAAAGCCTGGAAACCCGTTCTGACTTACGGCGATCTGACCCGTCTTGACCCGGCTACCGTCACACCGCGTGAGGTATTTGATTCCGTATGCCACATGCGCATGACCAAGCTCCCGGACCCGAAAGTCAACGGAAATGCGGGCAGTTTCTTCAAAAACCCGGTGATCAGCAGCGAAAATGCAAAAGCATTTCTCGCTGGCTGGCCAACGGCCCCGCATTATCCTCAGGCGGATGGCAGCGTGAAGCTGGCCGCAGGCTGGCTTATCGATCAGTGTGAATTAAAAGGTACTACTCTTGGTGGCGCTGCTGTTCATCGTCAGCAGGCGCTGGTACTGATCAACCAGTCCAACGCGACAAGTGAGGATGTCGTCAACCTGGCGCACCATGTTCGTCAGCGCGTGGGCGAAAAATTCAACGTCTGGCTGGAGCCTGAAGTTCGCTTTATTGGCCGAACGGGCGAAGTGAATGCCGTGGAGACCATTGCGTGAAGGACAATACTATTCCGTTAACTCTCATCGGTATCCTTGCTGATGGCGAGTTTCATTCTGGCGAGCAGCTGGGCGAACAGCTGGGCATGAGCCGCGCTGCCATCAATAAACATATTCAAACGCTCCGCGACTGGGGCGTGGATGTGTTTACGGTGCCGGGAAAAGGCTACAGCCTGCCGGAACCGATCCAGTTACTGAATGAAGAGATCATCCGCAGCCAGATTGGGCACGGTAACGTCGCGGTATTGCCGGTCATTGATTCGACGAACCAGTATCTGCTGGATCGCCTGAGCGAGCTGAAATCCGGTGATGCCTGCGTTGCCGAGTACCAACAGGCAGGACGTGGCCGCCGGGGGCGTAAGTGGTTCTCACCATTTGGCGCCAACCTCTACCTTTCCATGTACTGGAGGCTTGAACAGGGGCCAGCTGCGGCCATAGGGCTGAGCCTGGTCATCGGCATTGTGATGGCAGAGGTGCTGCACGATCTGGGTGCCGATCAGGTGCGGGTAAAATGGCCCAACGATCTGTATCTCAACGATCGGAAGCTGGCGGGGATCCTGGTCGAACTGACGGGAAAAACAGGCGATGCCGCACAGATCGTTATTGGAGCGGGGCTGAACATGGTGATGCGAAACGTGCAGAACGATGTCGTGAACCAGGCCTGGACCAACCTACAGGAAGCGGGGATCACCATCGATCGCAATACGCTTGCCGTCCGCATGATCAATGAGTTGCGTAGTTCGCTGACGCTCTTTGAACAGGAGGGGTTAGCGCCATTCCTGTCCCGCTGGGAAAAGCTGGATAACTTTATTAACCGACCGGTGAAGCTGCTGATTGGGGATAAAGAGATTTACGGCACATCACGCGGCATTGATGCGCAGGGTGCGTTGCTTCTTGAACAGGATGGTGTGATTAAGCCCTGGGTGGGCGGTGAAATTTCGTTACGAAGTGCAGAGTAACCCTCTCCCCACAGGGGAGAGGGTGTAGCAGCTCATCACTGCGGATACGGCACCCAATCCCCGGCATTCAGTCGGACATAAGGCTTATTCTGATACTGGATCACCACCGCATTGGCGTTTTCCGATACCTCCGCCGTCTGCGGCAGCCCGCTGGTGAGCTGATCCCAGTTCACGCTATCTTCCACAAACAGCTTACCGTCTACTGCGCGAGCGACCAGTTCCGAGATAGCCAGATAGCTGCTTGGCTGGGTGATCTCAACTGGCGCTCCCTGATGCGGCGCCTTCATGCCAAAGAACTTAATCCCGGCCGGAACGTTAGTGATGGACGGGCTTGGGATATCGCGCAGACCAGACACCTGCATCCTGTCGCCTTTCAACGCTCCCCCATGTTCCGGTACTACCACCACCATCACTTTGCGGCCTGATTTTTCCAGCTCGTTGAAGAACGCGTTCAGCTCGTCAAAGAACTTCTGCGCACGGGCCTTATAATCGGCCGTTTTACTCACGCCGGGATAATGGTTCCCGTCGTGCAGCGGCAGCGTGTTATAGAACGTCGCACTACGTGTCCCTTCCTCTTTGCCGACGGTATCTAACCAGCGCTGAAGCACGGCGGTATCGTCATACACCGGCGAGCCATCAAAGCCCAGCAACGTTACCGGCAGCCCTTTCTGGTCCATCAGCGGGGCCTGCATGCCACCCTGTTCACGTACTTCTTTCAGGAAGTTACCGAACTGACCGTTATGACCCATCATCAGGTGCTGGGTAAAGCCCAGTTTTGCCAGGTTATCAAACAGATAACACTGGTTAGCTGCCGGCTGGTAGAGGTTCTTATGCGAAGGCTGTCCGCAGCTGGCGCGCAGCAGGCGGATAGCCGCCGGGCCGCTGTACGACGTGGCCGAGTTGAAGTCCTTGAACTGAATATCGAAATGCGACCACAGTGGGTGCGACATCAAACCAGCCGCGTCAACGTCAGCCCAGGACAGAGAACAGATGTTAATGACCAGCAGTTCAAACGGCTGAGCATCGGCAGGCAGCGCGTCCGGGAATTTCGTCTGACGCTTATCTTCCGCAGCGTAAAAACTGGAGAGCCACGCGTTCAGGTTCGTGGATGTCGGCGGTGCAGTCTGCGCTGGAATATCCCCAACCACAGGCGTATCCCCTGCTGTCGCGACGGTCGCGGCGGCGGAACCGCCCGTGGTGGTCACGGTTGTCGTCGGCTGACCGGCTGGCCACAGCGAGAAGCTCGGGCCCGTCAGCGTCAGGACGTTAAGCCAGATCATAATCGCGACGACAAACACCGTCACCCGGATCCACTGAGACAGGAACAGCCAGGCGACCAGCAGGACAAATACCGCGCCAATCATCTGCCAGTTAATAAAGCGCTCAACCAGATCGAGCATATAGTCCGCACTGAAACCTGCGACCTGGGAGCCCTGGCTCATGATGCTTTCAGGGCCGGGCAGCCAGGTATCATGCCAGAACAGGGCGAAACCGATGGGGATAGCGACCCAGTGACGTATACGGTGCAGCCTGAGGTTCGGGATTGGCATCAGCAGGAATGCCATAAACACCAGGTTAAGCAGAGGGTGGAAATTAAGATAGCCTGCCCACAGCAGACCAAACTTCACCAGAAAGTAGAAATTCCAGCCGGACAGGCCGCGCCAGTATTGCCAGAGTGGCGATGGCGCCGAAGAGGTATAGGTAGAATTAGTCATGTTTTCGGTTTGCCTTGACGTTCGGAGCGCGACTCAGTGTTCCGGCGGGTTTAATATAGCGAGGTTTGACGAACAGTAATCTGACCGTATCGCGAATACGGCGCAGGGAATGGCGTGCATAGTAGCCAAGCGGCAAAAAAATCAGCGCGCACAGAACAACCAGTTGGATGATATCGCTGATATTCATAATGGCGCGCTCTCCTTGTTCTCATCCAGTAAGCGTAGCGGCTCAGGTACCCGACGCCAGACATGCCCGTCATGTTTCGCGTTCAGAACCGGTTTGGCACCGCTTGTCACAGGCAACGGTTTCGCCCACTTTTCAGGAGCCAGGGCACGCATCTGGACAAGCTCAGCGCTGATCAAATTATCTTCAAACCAGACCATGCGGTTCGAGAAGATATCCCCGGTAGGAAGCGGGAAGATATGGTTAAGCGCCGTATCCAGATCGTTCACCCGGCAGAAGGAGAGGAACAGCACCAGGCGGTTATCGCCAATGGTCATGATATCCCCGATACGGTTAGGGCGGCACAGAGTAAGCGCCTGCTCAACGCGAATACCCGGCACGGGGCGCAGGGCAACCATCACCCCTTTTCCGTCTGCCGATAACAGCGTATTGCTCATCATGTTGCCCACCGCATCGCAGAAGGTGTCCCATTTCTGGTAGCCGCGCAGTTTCATCGGCTGCGTCATTGAAAGCAGGGTGCTGATATCTTCCGGAACATGTCGATTAAACTGCTGGCCCTGGATGCTTTCGATCAGCGTCAGACAGCGCGACAGGGGAGCATTCCACGGGATGACCATGTTCGCGCCGCAGCCCAGTAATAAGCGCTCATCGGTGGCGCGCAGGCTGGTATTATTTTCACGCACCACAATTTTTAACGCGCTGCCGCGCTGGCGACGTAATGTGTGAATGTGCCTTGCCAGCGTTTCTATTTGGTTATTCTGGATCAACGAGAAAATAATGGTCGCCGCCTGCGTGGTGCGCGCCTCATCAAATAAGGCTTCATTGGTATCGAACAGTGACCAGTGCTCAGACAGTGCAGGCGCACCTTCCAGTACCGCAATATGGCTCAGAACGCGTTTTTCATCACTGCGTGGCTGAACTACCGTCTCTTCCTGTTGAGCAAGATGCCACTCATCCCCGATATGTTTGAGGGTAAGTTGTTGTCGGGAGCTTACCCCTTTTTCATTGCACCAGAAAGCCACGTCGTAAAGATGGCTGTCGGTCTGGACACGAATACTGGCCAGGCCATAGAGAGAACGGTATTCACTCATTAAAAGTGAAAAAAGCTTGTCATTATTACTGCCTGGGTTAACAACCAATAAGGTGCAATTTTGATTTTTTGCCCATCTGTTGATTCTTTCCAGCCATTTCAGCAGTTTTTCAGAGGGGATATTTTGCAGGCCGTTATTAGAGCATTTTAGAATCAGTAAATAGTGTTCAGGAACAATAGAACACTGAATATCGCGGGGTAAAAAGTATAGACTGTCAGCCTCCGCAGGCATGGAAAATAATCGTACTGTCTGGGGTCCACGGTTACTGTCGAGCCTGATGATTGACTTTGGCTCATCGCCCATCGTAATTATGGCCACGCGGGAATCCTTCCCCTGCGCCGCTATCGTCTGGTTTACCAGACTGATGGCATCTTCATTACGATCCGTATTAACCCACCAGACTCCTCCGACTGGCATGTGGCGCAATTCGTCCCATAATGACTGGATGCCAATAGAAAATATGGAGTCCACGGTGTCCCTCTTTTCGTCGAATTTCTATGTCTCTCAGTTTACTAGCGAAAGCGTAGAAATAAACCTAACATTGAAATTAAAGAACATCAGATTTAGCATGTAAATGAAATTTAGTGGGCAGGACGCCTCGCTGCATCTGAATCTTATGATTTTACTCAAAGGGATGAAAAAAGAATGCAAAATAACGAACCCGCAACCCCAGTCGACTCAAGTCTGGGTTACACATTCCAGAACGATTTTTTGGCACTCACGCAGGCTTTTTCTTTGCCTGAAATAGATTACACCGATATTTCCCAGCGGGAACAGTTGGCGGCGGCTATTAAACGTTGGCCGTTATTAGCTGAGTTTGCCCAACAACAATAAGGAAGCCATTGATGGCTGTACTAGGATTACAGGGCGTCCGTGGTGGGGTGGGTACAACTTCCGTTACCGCGGCGCTGGCGTGGTCATTGCAGGTATTAGGTGAATCGGTACTGGTCATTGATGCCTGTTCCGATAATTTGCTGCGCATGTCATTCAATGTCGACTTTACGCATGCAAACGGCTGGGGACGTGCGCTTCTGGACGATAAAGACTGGCGGGATGCGGGTTTGCGTTATACCTCCCAGCTCGATTTGCTTCCCTTTGGTCAATTGACCGAAACCGAGCGCGGGAATGAAGCCGCGTACCAGCGCCTGTTCTCTCGCTTCATCACCGCATTGCAGAGCCTGAAAGAGAGCGGGCACTACCAGTGGATCCTGCTGGACCTGCCGCACGGTGCCGCGTCGTTGACCCGCCAGCTGCTGGCGCAGTGCGACCATGTGCTCTCCATCGCGAACGTAGATGCGAATTGTCATATCCGTCTGCATCAGCAGCCGATGCCTGCCAATGCCCATATTCTGATCAACGATCTGCGCATTGGCAGCCAGATCCAGGACGATCTCTACCAGGTCTGGCTCCAGAGTCAGCGCCGCCTGTTGCCGATGGTGATCCATCGTGACGAAGCGATGGCGGAGTGCCTCGCGTCCAAACAACCCCTCGGGGAGTACCGTAGCGATTCACTGGCGGCGGAATAGATCCTGACGCTGGCCAACTGGTGTCTGCTGCACTTTGCTAAAAGGCCGGAGCCTGCCGGGAGTTCAGTATGAGCCGCCTGACTAACTGGCTGCTCATTCCGCCGGTCAGTTCGCGCTTAAGTGAACGCTACCGCCATTACCGTCATCACGGCGCCTCGTCGCTGAGCGCAGCGCTGGGCTGTTTGTGTATGATTCTGGCGTGGATGTTCATCCCCCTTGAGCATCCCCGCTGGCAACGCATTCGCGCGCGCCACGGTGAACTCTATCCGCATATCAACCCTGACAAGCCGCGTCCGCTGGATCCCGCGCGCTACGCTATTCAGTCCATCTGGCTACTGACGACCTCAACGGGCGCGGAGAAAAAAACGTCCCGCTGGCGCAGCTTCGATCGTGTGCAGAACCTGCGTGAACACTACCACCAGTGGCTTGACCGGCTACCCGACCGGGTGGGCGACAAAACGGGTCATTTAGATAACCAAAAAGAGCTCGGGCACCTACACCCGGGCTTGCGGCGTTTTATTCTCGGCGTGGTTGTGGTGTTCTCGCTGATTCTTGCGCTGGTCTGTATTACCCAGCCTTTCAACCCGCTGGCGCAGTTCACCTTCCTGATCCTGCTGTGGGGCGTGGCGCTGCTGGTGCGGCGCATACCAGGGCGTTTTTCTGCCCTGATGCTGATTGTGCTATCGCTGACCGTTTCCTGCCGCTACATCTGGTGGCGATATACCTCAACGCTGAACTGGGACGATCCGGTCAGCCTGGTGTGCGGCTTAGTGCTGCTGTTTGCTGAGACTTACGCCTGGATCGTGCTGGTGCTGGGTTACTTCCAGGTTATCTGGCCGCTGAATCGACAGCCGGTGCCGCTGCCAAAAGACACGACCCAGTGGCCTACGGTGGACCTCTTCGTGCCGACCTACAACGAAGACCTGTCGGTGGTAAAAAACACCATTTACGCCGCGCTGGGTATCGACTGGCCGAAGGATAAAATCAAAATCTGGATCCTCGATGACGGTGGCCGCGCCGAGTTCCGCCAGTTCGCGGACGAAGTGGGGGTAGAGTACATCGCCCGTACCACGCATGAACACGCGAAAGCCGGTAACATCAACAATGCGCTGAAATATGCCAAAGGGGGTTCGTCTCTATTTTCGACTGCGACCACGTGCCAACGCGCTCGTTCCTGCAAATGACCATGGGCTGGTTCCTGAAGGAGAAAGAGCTTGCGATGATGCAGACGCCGCACCACTTCTTCTCACCGGACCCGTTTGAACGTAACCTCGGTCGTTTTCGTAAAACCCCGAACGAGGGCACGCTGTTCTATGGCCTGGTGCAGGACGGGAACGACATGTGGGACGCCACGTTCTTCTGCGGCTCCTGTGCGGTGATCCGCCGGAAACCGCTGGATGAAATTGGCGGGATCGCCGTCGAGACGGTCACGGAAGATGCGCACACCTCGCTGCGTCTGCACCGTCTTGGCTATACCTCCGCCTACATGCGTATTCCTCAGGCGGCGGGGTTGGCCACGGAATCCCTGTCGGCGCACATCGGCCAGCGTATTCGCTGGGCCCGCGGCATGGTGCAAATTTTCAGGCTCGATAACCCGCTGATGGGTAAAGGACTGAAGCTGGCGCAACGGCTGTGCTACGTTAACGCCATGTTCCACTTCCTGTCGGGTATTCCACGGCTTATCTTTCTCACAGCGCCGCTGGCGTTCCTGCTCCTTCACGCTTACATCATCTATGCGCCTGCGCTGATGATTGCCCTGTTCGTTCTGCCGCACATGATCCACGCCAGCCTGACGAACTCGAAGATTCAGGGGAAATATCGGCACTCCTTCTGGAGTGAAATTTACGAAACGGTGCTGGCCTGGTACATCGCGCCGCCAACCATGGTGGCGCTGATTAACCCGCATAAAGGGAAATTCAACGTCACCGCGAAGGGCGGGCTGGTGGAAGAGGAGTATGTCGACTGGGTGATCTCCCGGCCCTATATCTTCCTGGTGCTGCTGAATATTGTGGGCGTGATTGTTGGGATCTGGCGCTACTTCTACGGCCCGGAAAACGAAATTCTGACGGTCTTCGTGAGTATGGCGTGGGTGTTTTATAACCTGATTATCCTCGGTGGCGCGGTGGCGGTATCGGTGGAGAGCAAACAGGTTCGCCGCGCGCATCGCGTCGAAATCAGCATGCCAGCGGCCATTGCCCGCGACGATGGACATCTCTTCTCCTGTACCGTACATGACTTTTCGGATGGCGGTCTGGGTATCAAGATCAACGGTCAGGCGAAGGTGCTGGAGGGGCAGAAGGTCAACCTACTGCTTAAGCGCGGCCAGCAGGAGTATGTCTTCCCGACGCAGGTGGTGCGTGTGAGAGGAAATGAAGTGGGTCTGCAACTGATGCCGCTGACCAAAAAACAACACATTGATTTTGTGCAGTGTACGTTTGCCCGCGCGGATACGTGGGCTCTCTGGCAGGACAGCTTCCCTGAGGATAAGCCTCTGGAAAGCCTGCTGGATATTCTTAAGCTGGGGTTCCGTGGCTATCGTCACCTTGCAGAATTTGCCCCGTCGTCGGTGAAATTAATTTTCCGGTCACTTACTTCACTGGTTTCCTGGGTCGTGTCGTTCATTCCGCGTCGACCTGAGCGAGATGAAGCGAAGCAGGCGGACCCGGTTATGGCTCAACAATGATGATAACGCGATGAAAACAAAACTTTCCTGGTTATGTGCAGTGGCAATGGGGATGAGTGCGCTCCCTGCAACAGTGGCTAACGCGGCGCCTGATAACGCAGCGACCACGCCCGCGCCAACGGTGCCTGTCGTCGCGCAAGCGACCGATCCGGTTGTGACGGCCGCGCCGGGGCAGACGGAGAACGTTGTCCCGAATCAGCCGACGACGGGGAATACGCTGCCCGGCGACAACCCGGTGGTTGGGCAGGTCATGCCTGGCGTGCCGGGAGCCAGTGCGCCGGTGGTTGCCGAAAATACGCCGTCGCGTGACGTTAAGCTGACGTTTGCCCAGATCGCGCCTCCTCCGGGCAGCATGGTTCTGCGCGGCATCAACCCAAATGGCGGTATCGAATTCGGTATGCGCAGCGATGAAGTTGTGTCAAAAGCGATGCTCAACCTGGAATACACCCCATCGCCGTCGTTGCTGCCGGTGCAGTCCCAGCTTAAGGTCTATCTGAATGACGAGCTGATGGACGTCCTGCCCGTCACCAAAGAGCAACTGGGTAAGAAAACCCTGGCTCAGGTGCCGATTAATCCGCTGTTTATCACCGACTTTAACCGCGTGCGTCTGGAGTTTGTCGGCCACTACCGCGATGTCTGTGAAAACCCGGCCAGCAGCACCCTGTGGCTGGATGTCGGGCGTAACTCTTCGCTTCAGATGACCTATCAGCCGCTGGCGTTGAAAAACGATCTCTCCGCCTTCCCGGTGCCGTTCTTCGACCCGCGTGATAACCGTCCGCTGAATCTGCCGATGGTCTTTGCCGGCTCGCCGGATGTGACCGAACAGCTGGCGGCCTCTATCGTGGCATCCTGGTTTGGTTCCCGCTCCGGCTGGCGTGGTCAAAGTTTCCCGGTCATGTACGACAAAATGCCAGACAAAAACGCGATTGTGTTTGCCACCAACGCCAAACGCCCGGCATTCCTGCGTGACCATCCGGAGGTGAAAGCACCCACCATCGAGATGATCAGCCATCCGGACAATCCGTACGTGAAGCTGCTGGTGATCTTCGGCCGTGATGACAAAGATCTGGTGCAGGCGGCGAAGGGCATTGCGCAGGGAAATATCCTGTTCCGCGGTAACAGCGTTGTGGTGGATGAGGTGAAACCGCTGCTGGCGCGTAAGCCTTATGATGCGCCGAACTGGGTACGTACCGACCGGGCAATCACCTTTGGCGAGCTGAAAACCTATGAAGAGCAATTGCAGTCAACCGGGCTTGAACCTTCTCCTGTCAGCCTGTCGCTGAACCTGCCGCCGGATCTCTATCTGCTGCGCACCAACGGCATTGATATCAACCTGAACTACCGTTACACCGCGCCGGCAACCAAAGACAGCTCGCGCATGGATATCAGCCTCAACAACCAGTTCCTGCAATCGTTCAGCCTGACCAGCAGCCAGGAGACAAACCGGTTGATGCTTCGTCTGCCTGTATTGCAGGGGCTGCTGGATGGCAAAACCGATGTGTCGATCCCGGCGCTCAAGCTCGGTGCGGTGAACCAGCTGCGGTTTAACTTCCAGTATATGAACCCCATGCCGGGTGGATCGGTGGAAAACTGTATTACCTTCCAGCCGGTGCAAAACCACGTGGTGATTGGCGATGATTCCACGATCGACTTCTCGAAGTATTACCACTTTATCGCGATGCCGGATCTGCGTGCCTTTGCTAACGCCAGCTTCCCGTTCAGCCGCATGGCTGATCTCTCTGAATCGATTGTCGTGATGCCAAAAGCGGCCAACGAAGGTCAGGTTGCCACGCTGCTGGACACCATGGGTACCGTTGGGGCGCAAACCGGCTTGCCGGCTATCAACGTGACGGTGACGGATGACGGTAGTCAGATCCAGAACAAAGATGCCGATATCATGGTCATCGGCAACATTCCGGACAAGCTGAAAGACGAGAAGCGCGTCGATCTGCTGGTGCAGGCGGCTCAGTCATGGGTCAACACGCCGCTGCGTCAGACCGAGTTCCCGAGCATCATGCCGGACAGCGGCGATCGTCAGGCCAATATCAGGACGACCGTAAGTTCAACGGGTCCGATGGCCGCGATTGTCGGCTTCCAGTCGCCGTATAACGACCAGCGCAGCGTTATCGCCCTGCTGGCGGACAGCCCACGCGGCTATGAGCTGCTCAACACGGCCATGAACGACAGCGGTAAACGGGCAGCAATGTTCGGTTCCGTCTCGGTGATCCGTGAGTCGGGGGTAAACAGCCTGCGCGTGGGGGATGTCTACTACGTCGGTCATCTGCCGTGGTTCGAACGCCTGTGGTACGCCCTGTCTAACCACCCGGTGCTGCTGGCCGTGCTGGCTGCGCTCAGCGTCGTATTGCTGGCGTGGGTACTGTGGCGTCTGCTGCGAATCATCAGCCGTCGTCGTCTTAACCCGGACCATGAGTAAGCGGTGATGAAAATCTTTCGCGGGTGTGTAGTCGCAGCGTTGATGCTGGCGGCGGCGAATCTTCACGCTGCCTGTCGCTGGCCTGCCTGGGAGACGTTCAAGCAGGATTATATGAGCGAAAGTGGGCGGGTCATTGATCCCAGTGACGCGCGCAAAATCACCACCTCCGAAGGGCAAAGCTACGGGCTGTTCTTTGCCCTCGCGGCAAACGATCGCAAGGCGTTCGATCTGCTGCTGGCATGGACGCGCGATAACCTTGCCGAGGGAGATTTAGCCCAACATCTCCCTGCCTGGCTGTGGGGAAAAAAGGACGACGAAACCTGGGCGGTTATCGACCCTAACTCCGCGTCTGATGCCGATATCTGGATTGCCTGGTCGCTGCTTGAAGCCGGGCGGCTGTGGAAAAATCCCGATTACACGCGCACGGGTAAGGCGCTGTTGACGCGCATTGCCAGTGAGGAAGTGGTGAAGGTGCCGGGGCTGGGTTCTATGCTGCTGCCGGGTAAAGTCGGTTTTGCCGAAGAGAGTGTCTGGCGCTTTAACCCCAGCTACCTGCCGCCGCAGCTTGCGAGCTATTTCACTCGTTTTGGCGCGCCGTGGACGACGCTCCGTGAAACTAACCTGCGTCTGCTGCTGGAGACCGCGCCTAAAGGATTTTCCCCGAACTGGGTGAAATACCAGAAAAAGGGCGGCTGGCAGCTGTCGCAGGATGCATCCCTGATCGGCAGCTACGATGCGATTCGCGTCTATCTGTGGGTAGGGATGATGAACGATAACGATCCGCAGAAAGCCCGGCTACTGGCGCGTTTCAAGCCCATGGCGACCACCACAATCAAACAAGGCTTGCCGCCGGAGAAAGTGGATGTAGCAACCGGGAAACGCACCGGAGATGGGCCGGTAGGGTTTTCTGCCTCTCTCCTTCCGTTTTTACAAAACCGGGACGCGCAGGCGGTGCAACGCCAGCACGTCGCCGATCGTTTTCCCGATAACAATGCTTATTACAGCTACGTTCTGACCCTCTTTGGACAAGGGTGGGATCAGCATCGTTTTCGTTTCACCGTGCAAGGTGAATTACTACCGGATTGGGGCCAGGAATGCGCACGTTCACACTGAATCTACTCACCTTATCGCTTGGCCTGGCGCTAATGCCCCTGGCCCAGGCCGCCAACTCCCCGCAGCAGAGACAGCTGCTGGAACAGGTCCGTCTGGGGGAATCCACCCAGCGTGAGGATTTAGTGCGCCAGTCGCTCTATCGCCTTGAGCTGATCGACCCCAACAACCCGGACGTGATTGCCGCGCGCTTCCGCTACCTGTTACGACAGGGCGATACGGCGGGCGCGCAAAAAGAGCTGGATCGCCTGAAAGGAATGGCACCCGATTCCAGTGCCTACCAGTCCTCCCGTACTACCATGCTGCTCTCCACGCCGGATGGTCGCCAGGCCCTCCAGCAGGCTCGCCTGCTTGCCACCACCGGGCACACGCAGGAAGCCATTGCCGCGTATGACAAACTGTTTGACGGTAAGCCGCCCAGCGGCGACATCGCGACGGAGTACTGGAACGTGGTGGCGAAAGAGCCAGCCCGCCGCAACCTGGCCATTAATCAGCTTAAGAAAATAAACGCCAGCAGTCCGGGCAACGTCCCGCTACAGTCCTCGCTGGCACAGCTTCTGTTCCAGAGCGGACGGCGTGATGAAGGGTTCGCGGTGTTGCAGGAGATGGCCAAATCGAATAATGGCCGCAGTCAGGCGTCGGACATGTGGTACCAGCAGATCAAAGATCAGCCGGTCAGCAGCGCCAGCGTCACCGCGCTGCAACAATACCTGAGCGTATTCAGCGATGGCGATAACGTGACGGCGGCGCGCACCCAGCTTGAAGCACAGCAAAAACACCTCGCCGATCCGGCGTTCCGCGCCAAAGCCGAAGGGTTAGCCGCAGTGGATGCCGGGCAGGGCAGTAAAGCGGTAACGGAGTTGCAAAAAGCAGTCAGCGCCAACCACGCTGACAGTGAAGCTGTAGGCGCGCTGGGGCAGGCCTATTCTCAGAAAGGCGATCGCGCGCGCGCGGTTGCGCAGTTTGAAAAGGCGATCGCCCTCGATCCGCAGAGCGATAACCGGGGCAAATGGGACAGCCTGCTGAAGGTCAACCGATACTGGCTGCTGATCCAGCAGGGGGATAACGCCCTGAAAGCCAATAATACGACCCAGGCCGAACGCTATTACCAGCAGGCGCGCAATATCGACAATACTGACAGCTACGCGGTTCTGGGGCTCGGTGATGCGGCGGCGGCGCGCAAAGATAACGACGCGGCCGAGCGCTATTACCGCCAGGCGTTGCGGATGGACAGCGGCAACAGCAACGCGGTGCGCGGTCTCGCCAATATTTATCGCGCGCAGTCTCCGGAGAAGGCGACGCAGTTTATTCAGTCGCTCTCTGCCAGCCAGCGCCGCAGCATTGATGATATTGAACGTAGCCTGACGAACGAGCAGCTGTCAGCCCAGGCTGAACAGCTGGAAAGCGAGGGGAAATATGCGCAGGCCGCAGAAATTCAGCGCCGACGCCTTGCGCTTTCCCCGGGCGACGTGTGGATCACCTACCGACTGTCACGCGATCTGTATAGCGCGGGTCAGCGCAGCCAGGCGGATAACCTGATGCGTCAGCTGGCAAGTCAGAAACCGGGCGATCCGGATCAGGTTTACGCCAGCGGGCTGTACCTGTCCGGTAACGATCAGGACCGGGCGGCGCTGGCGCATCTGAACACGCTGCCGCGCGACAAGTGGAACGGCAACATTCAGGCGCTGGCGGACCGCCTGCAAAGTAACCAGGTGCTGGAAACCGCCAACCGCCTGCGCGACAGTGGAAAAGAGCAGGAGGCGGAAACGTTGCTTCGCCAGCAGCCTCCGTCCACCCGTATCGACCTGACGCTGGCGGACTGGGCTGAACAGCGGGGCGATCATGAGGCCGCGAAAACCGCCTACAACACTATTCTGCAACGCGAACCGCAGAACGAAGACGCGATCCTCGGCCTGACCGAGGTCTATCTTGCCCAAGGCAACAAGGACGCGGCGCGCGCGGCGCTGGCGAAACTGCCCGCGGCACAGAACGGCGAACCGCTCTCCATCAATATGCAGCGCCGGCTTGCCATGGCGCAGGCCGGACTGGGTGATCCTGCCGCGGCAGAAAAGACCTTCAACGCCATTCTTCCGCAGGCCAAATCGCAGCCGCCTTCGATGGAAAGTGCGCTGGTGATGCGCGATGCCGCCCGTTTTCAGGCACAAAATGGTCAGCCTCAGCAGGCGCTGGACACCTGGAAAGATGCGATGGTCTCATCGGGCATCACAACGACCCGTCCGACCGATAACGACAGCTTTACGCGACTCACGCGTAACGATGAGAAAGATGACTGGCTGAAGCGCGGCGTGCGCAGCGATGCAGGCGATCTTTATCGTCAGCAGGATCTGAACGTCACGCTGCAACACGACTACTGGGGCTCCAGCGGCACGGGAGGCTATTCCGACCTGAAAGCGCACACCACCATGCTCCAGGTTGATGCGCCGCTGTCGGATGGACGTATGTTCTTCCGTAGCGATCTGGTCAATATGAACGCCGGTTCCTTTGACACCGATAACGGAACTTACGATCCGACATGGGGTACCTGTGCCGAAACGCCATGTCACGGCAGCACGAACCAGTCGGCCAACGGCGCCAGCGTGGCCGTCGGCTGGCAGAACAAAACCTGGGCGTGGGATATCGGTACAACGCCGATGGGCTTCGACGTGGTCGATGTGGTGGGCAGCCTGAGCTACAGCAACGATTTAGGGCCGATTGGCTACACCCTGAACGCCCATCGCCGTCCGATTTCCAGCTCGGTGCTGGCCTTCGCCGGGCAAAAAGATCCCAATACCGACACCACCTGGGGCGGCGTGCGTGCCACCGGTGGCGGCGTGAGCATGAGCTACGACAAAGGCGAAGCTAACGGTATCTGGTCAAGCCTGAGTGCCGACAGCCTCACCGGGAAGAATGTCGAAGATAACTGGCGCGTCCGCTGGATGACCGGCTATTACTACAAGCTCATCAATCAGAACAACGAACGCCTGACGGTGGGCGTGTCCAACATGCTCTGGCATTACGATAAGGATTTAAGTGGCTATTCGCTGGGCCAGGGCGGTTACTACAGTCCCCAGGAGTATGTGTCGTTCGCCTTACCGGTGAACTGGCGTAAACGCACAGAGAACTGGTCATGGGAGCTGGGCGGCTCCGTCTCCTGGTCTCATTCAAAAACAAAAGATGTGATGCGTTATCCGTTACAGGGGCTGATCCCGGACAATGAGCCAGGCCGTTATACCGATAAAGGTGTGATGGAAACCGGAAGTAGCTCGTCAGGCACGGGTTATACCGCAAGGGCGATTGTTGAACGCCGCGTGACGTCCAACTGGTTTGTCGGTCTGGGCGTCGATATTCAGGAAGCAAAAGACTATACCCCGAGCCATGCGCTGCTCTACGTTCGGTATTCTGCCGCGGGCTGGCAGGGTGATATGGACTTACCACCGGAACCGCTGGTGCCTTATGCAGACTGGTGATCGGATTTTTACTTAATCTAATTGTAAGTCTCTCTTAAAAGTGCAGCTATCGGGTATACTCGGACGCACCAGGTTTACACCCTGGTGCGCCCTGCGCTTCGAGTTTTGTGGAGAGTCATTTTGCGTGTCAGCCGTTCCTTAACGATCAAACAGATGGCGATGGTGTCTGCCGTCACAATGCTGTTTGTCTTCATCTTCTGCGTCATTTTGCTGTTTCACTCCGTACAGCAGAATCGCTACAACACGGCTTCGCAACTGGAAAGTATTGCCCGCTCGGTGCGGGAACCCCTGTCAGCCTCGATCCTGAAAGGGGATATCCCCGAGGCGGAATCCATCCTGAAGCGCATTCAGCCCGCCGGTATCGTGAGCCGCGCGGATGTTGTACTGCCGAATCAGTTCCAGGCGCTGCGGATGAGCTTTATCCCGGAGCGTTCCGTCCCGATGATGGTGATGCGCCTGTTTGAACTGCCGGTGCAAATTTCCCTGCCTCTCTACTCCCTGGAAAGACCGGCTAACCCGCAACCGCTGGCCTACCTGGTGCTACAGGCCGACTCGTACCGCATGTATAAATTCGTCATGAGTTGGGTTGCTACATTAGTGACCACTTACTTACTTTTGACATTAATGCTGAGCGTGGCGCTGACGTGGTGTATCAACCGGTTAATTGTGCATCCGTTGCGCCGCATAGCCCGGGAGCTGAACGACCTCTCTCCACAGGAGCACATGGGGCATCAGCTTCCGTTGCCGCGCCTGCATCACGACGATGAAATTGGCATGCTGGTCCGCAGTTACAATATCAACCAGCAGCGTGTCCTGCGTCAGCAGGAAGAGCTCAGTAGCAACGCCACCCGTTTTCCGGTATCTGATCTGCCAAACAAAGCGTTTTTAATGGCCTTGCTGGAGCAGACCGTCGCCCGCCAGCAGACCACCGCGCTGATGGTGATTGCCTGCGAAACCTTGCAGGACACGGCGGGCGTGCTGAAAGAGAGCCAGCGCGAAATGCTGTTACTGACGCTGGTGGAAAAGGTGAAATCCGTTCTGGCGCCGCGCATGGTGCTCACCCAGGTCAGCGGCTATGACCTGGTGGTGATCGCGCACGGTGTTAAAGAGCCGTGGCACGCCATTACGCTAGGTCAGCAAGTACTCACTGTCATTAATGAGCGGCTGCCCATTCAGGGTATCCAGCTTCGCCCGAGCGCCAGCATCGGTATTGCGATGTACTACGGGGGGCTGACCGCCGAGCAGCTTTATCGTCGGGCTTTCTCGGCCGCGTTCACCGCGCGCCGGAAAGGGAAAAACCAGATCCAGTTCTTTGATCCGGAGCAGATGGAAAAAGCCCAGCAGCGCCTGACGGAAGAGAGCGACATTCTGACGGCGATGGACAATCGCCAGTTTGCGCTCTGGCTACAGCCGCAGGTCAATTTGCGCACGGGTGAAGTGACCAGCGCCGAAGCGTTGCTGCGTATGCAACAGCCGGACGGCACGTGGGAGCTGCCTGAAGGGATGATCGAACGTATCGAGTCCTGCGGCCTGATGGTCACCGTCGGCTACTGGGTGCTGGAAGAGTCTTGCCGCCAGCTTGCGGCCTGGCAACAACGGGGCATCACGCTGCCGCTGTCGGTGAATCTCTCTGCGCTACAGCTGATGCACCCGACCATGGTGCCGGAGATGCTTGAGTTGATCCATCGCTACCGCATCCAGCCCCACACGTTGATCCTGGAAGTCACCGAGAGCCGTTGTATCGATAATCCTGACGACGCTGTCGCCATCCTGAAACCGCTGCGTAATGCCGGGATCCGCATTGCGCTGGACGATTTCGGTATGGGGTATTCCGGCCTGCGTCAGCTCCAGCACATGAAAACGTTGCCGGTGGACGTCCTGAAAATCGACAAAACCTTTGTGGATGGGCTGCCTGAGGATTGCAGCCTGGTGCAGGCCATTATTCAGATGGCGCACAGCCTGAATCTGCACGTCATTGCCGAGGGTATTGAAACCGACGCCCAGCGTGAGTGGCTGGCTGCGGCGGGCGTAGAGAGCGGACAGGGCTTCCTGTTTGATCGCGCCGTACCGACGGATATCTTTGAGCAACGCTATCTCGCCGACGCTGGCAATAACGCAAAAGTGTAATTTTGTTGCTGGCTTGTGCGAGCCAGCTCAAAGTTCTTAACATTTGTGTTTCAAATTTGAACCCCGTTTATTTCTGTCCTGTTATGTGGGTGTTATTTTAAAGCCGCAGGTTAACCATAACCTTACAAAGCCTGTAGTTTTTCTTTCCAGGGACACCCTATGAAAACCTCACTCTTCAAAAGTCTTTACTTCCAGGTCCTGACAGCCATCGCCATCGGTATTCTGCTCGGTCACTACTACCCGGAGCTGGGCGCGCAGATGAAACCGCTTGGCGACGCGTTCGTTAAGCTCATCAAAATGATCATCGCGCCGGTCATTTTCTGTACCGTGGTGACCGGTATCGCTGGCATGGAAAGCATGAAGGCGGTCGGGCGTACGGGGGCGGTTGCCCTGCTGTACTTCGAGATTGTCAGTACCATCGCGCTGATTATCGGCCTGATTATTGTCAACGTGGTACAGCCTGGCGCGGGCATGAACGTTGACCCGGCCACGCTGGATGCGAAAGCGGTGACGGTTTACGCTGAACAGGCGAAAGATCAGGGGATTGTTGCCTTTCTGCTGGACGTGATCCCGAGCAGCGTGATTGGCGCGTTCGCCAGCGGAAACATCCTCCAGGTACTGCTGTTTGCCGTGCTGTTTGGCTTTGCCCTGCACCGTCTTGGCAGCAAAGGCCAGCTGATTTTTAACGTCATTGAAAGCTTCTCGCAGGTTATCTTCGGCATCATCAACATGATTATGCGTCTGGCCCCGATTGGCGCCTTTGGCGCGATGGCCTTCACCATCGGGAAATACGGCGTCGGCACGCTGGTACAGCTGGGCCAGCTGATCGTCTGCTTCTACATCACCTGTATTCTGTTTGTGGTGGTGGTGCTCGGCTCCATCGCCCGTGCGACCGGCTTCAGCATCTTCAAATTTATCCGTTACATTCGTGAAGAGCTGCTGATTGTCCTCGGCACATCCTCTTCGGAGTCCGCGCTGCCGCGTATGCTCGATAAAATGGAAAAGCTGGGCTGCCGTAAGTCAGTGGTGGGGCTGGTTATTCCTACGGGCTACTCTTTTAACCTGGATGGCACCTCGATATACCTGACGATGGCGGCGGTCTTTATTGCCCAGGCCACTAACAGCCACATGGATATCTTCCATCAGATTACGCTGCTGGTGGTGCTTCTGCTCTCTTCAAAAGGGGCGGCGGGCGTAACGGGCAGCGGATTTATCGTGCTGGCGGCCACCATTTCGGCGGTGGGCCATCTGCCGGTGGCGGGCCTGGCCCTGATCCTCGGTATTGACCGCTTTATGTCTGAAGCCCGTGCGTTAACCAACCTGGTCGGCAATGGCGTGGCGACGATTGTGGTGGCGAAGTGGGTGAAAGAGCTGGATCACAAGAAGCTTAACGATACGCTGAATAACCGCACATCTGAGGACAAAACCCCCGGTTTATCCTCTTAATCCCTCATAAATGCCCGTATTCCCTTGTGGGGATGCGGGCACCTGCGCATAATAACCGTTCATACCTGTCATAATTCGACAAGATTTTTTTTGGGTATATTTCACTTCCGCCCGTGACGTTTAGCCGAACACGCTGTCTAATCGGAAGGTTTTCATCGTCATCTTTGAGTGCTCACGTCGCGAGACACTCTCTTTAACCAGGAATGTTGATCAGGGGTTCACATGCAGGGCACAAAAATTCGACTCTTAACCGGCGGTTTGCTGATGATGGCAGCAGCCAGTTATGTGCAGGCAGATGCGCTCCAGCCAGACCCGGCCTGGCAACAGGGAACACTGGCGAACGGTTTTCAGTGGCAGGTATTATCCACTCCGCAACGTCCGAGCGATCGCATTGAAATCCGTCTTTCTGTGAATACCGGCTCCCTCACTGAAAGCACCCAGCAGACCGGCTTAAGCCACTTTATTCCTCGACTGGCGCTCACCCAGAGCGGCAGTTTGCAGGCGGTTCAGGTGCGTTCTTTATGGCAACAGGCCATCGATCCGAAACGCCCGCTGCCCCCGGCTGTGGTCTCCTATGACTACACCATGTTTAACCTGAGCCTGCCCAACAACCGTAACGATCTGCTTAAAGAAGCGCTTACCTATCTATCCGATGCCACCGGCAAACTGGCGATTACGCCTGAGACCGTAAACTATGCGTTGAGCAACAGCGACATGGTGGCGACCTGGCCGACGGATACCAAAGAAGGCTGGTGGCGCTACCGCCTGAAAGGGTCCACGCTGCTTGGCCACGACCCGGCAGAACCGCTGAAACAGCCGGTGGATGCAGAGCAGGTGAAATCTTTCTACCAGCAGTGGTACACCCCGGATGCCATGACCCTCATTGTAGTGGGCAACGTGGACAGCCGTGCGGTGATAGAGCAGATCAACAAAGCCTTTGGCGATCTGAAAGGGAAGCGTGAAACGCCTGCCCCTGTTCCTACCTTGTCCCCGCTGCGTCCTGAGACGGTCAGCATCATGACGGATACCGTGCGTCAGGATCGTCTTTCAATGATGTGGGATACGGCCTGGCAGCCGATCCGCGAGTCTTCTGCGCTGCTGCGTTACTGGCGTGCGGATCTCGCGCGTGAAGCGCTGTTCTGGCACGTTCAGCAGACGCTCAGCAAGAACAACGTGAAAGATATTGGCCTGGGCTTTGACTGCCGTGTGCTGTTCCAGCGCGCCCAGTGCGCCATTAACGTGGAATCGCCGGGCGATAAGCTCAATGCCAATCTCGGCGTGGTGGCGAAAGAGCTGGCTAAAGTGCGTAAAGAGGGCCTGTCTGAAGAGGAGTTTAACGCGCTGGTGGCGCAGAAATCCCTTGAATTGCAGAAACTGTTCGCCACCTATGCCCGCGCCGATACCGATATCTTAATCAGCCAGCGCATTCGCTCCTTGCAGAATCAGGTGGTGGATATCGCGCCGGAGCAGTATCAGAAACTGCGTCAGGACTTCCTGAACGGTCTGACCGTGGAGATGCTGAATCAGGATCTGCGCCAGCAGTTGTCGCAGGATATGGCGTTGATTCTGTTACAGCCGAAAGGTGAGCCGGAATATGATATGAAAGAGTTGAAGGCCACCTGGAACGCCATCATGGCGACGGCGCCGCAGCCAGCGCAAACGGCAGCCGATGATTTACATCAGGATGCGAGCGATATTCCGCAGGGCCAGTAAGCCCTGCGTCCCCTCTCCCTGTGGGAGAGGGTTAGGGTGAGGGCATCAGCCCGCCCAGTCCTTAAGCAGGCATTGCCTCGCGCGGAATAATCGCTCCGCGATACTGAATCACCGTGCTGGCCGTTAAATGACCGCGCTGCGCCGCCGCTTCCGGCGTACCTCCCGTCAGACGTACCGCCAGATACCCCGCGCTGAAAGAATCTCCCGCCGCAGTGGTATCGATCACTTTCTCTTTCGCCAGCTTCACCGCCGGGACCTCTGTCACGGCTTCACCTGCAACCGCCACCAGGCAAGACTCCGCCCCGCGCTTGATCACCACTTCGCTGACCCCGGCAGCCTGCGTCCGGGCGATGACCTCATCAACCGGTTTTTCGCCCCACAGAGCATCTTCATCATCCAGCGTCAGGAAGGCGATATCGGTGCATTCGAGCATCTGCTGGTAGACCTGCTGCGTCTCTTCGCGGCTGGCCCACAAACGTGGACGGTAGTTGTTATCGAAAATCACCTTACCGCCATTGGCACGGCATTCGCGCAGCAGTGACAGCAGCTTTTCACGGCTCTCCTGGCTCAGGATCGCCAGGCTGATCCCGCTCAGGTAGAGATAATCGAAGGTCGCCAGTTCTTCGCAAATGGCAGCGGCGGCCTCGCTTTCCAGCCAGAATTTGGCGGCCGCTTCATTACGCCAGTAATAGAAGGTGCGCTCGCCGGTGCTGTCGGTTTCGATGTAGTACAAACCCGGCAGGCGGTTTTCCATTCGCTGGATCAGCGAGGTCCCAACGTTTTCACCCTGCCAGGCTTCCAGCATCTGCTGGCTGAAGCTGTCCGTTCCCAGCGCGGTAACGTAGCTCACGCTCAGCGCGTCGGGGGAGACCTGACGGGCAATGTAAACGGAGGTGTTCAATGTATCGCCACCAAAACCGCGGCTGACTTCCGCGCCTTTCTGGGACAGCTCAATCATGCATTCGCCAATCACGGCAATTTTTTTAGACATAGTCGTGAACCTGAACAAAGTAATTAAGGGTAGTGTGCGCTGTGTGTTTTTTATGGTCAACTATATTAAAACGACGTTCCATTATTTTTTTTGAGCCAGCGCGTATTCCGGCATATTTCTGTCATCTTAATTTCATTTTCCCGGTGAATTGAACATAAAGTTCTCACCTGGCGGGCCGATAACTCAGTGACGAGTCCAGAAAGGCTATCCCATACAACAGGACATCCGAAATGAAGTCAGAGCAGGTTATCCAGCGGCTGAGCACTACGCCTGAGGCAAGTATTGAGAACTTGCAGGAGCATCGCTACTGGCTGCAATGTGAGCGAGCGTACACTTATCAGCCCATCTACCGTACCGACGGTCGGTTAATGGCGATTGAGGTGTTAACGGTCGTCACTCATCCATCGAATCCTTCAAAGCGTATTGCACCGGACCGCTATTTTGCGGAGGTTGCCGTGCGTCAGCGTATCGACGTGCTGGAAGAGCAGCTGAGAATGCTGGCGACGAAGCAGGCGTTCTTCGAGCAGCACGGTATTCTGGCGTCGGTGAACGTGGATGGCCCCACCCTGATGGCGTTACGTCAGAATGCGACGTTGCAGGCGCTGATTGCTACCTTGCCGTGGATGCGCTTCGAGCTGGTGGAACATGTTCAGCTGCCGCAGGACTCCTCGTTTGCCTCGATGTGTGAGTTTGGCCCGCTGTGGCTGGATGATTTCGGTACCGGTATGGCCAATTTCTCCGCCCTGAGCGAAGTGCGTTATGACTACATCAAAGTGGCCCGCGATCTGTTTATCATGCTGCGCCAGACGCCGGAGGGACGGAACCTGTTTACGATGCTCCTGCAACTGATGAACCGCTATTGCCAGGGCGTCATTGTGGAAGGCGTAGAAACGCTGGAGGAGTGGCGCGACGTGCAAAATTCTCCGGCAGCGGCGGCACAGGGTTATTTCCTCTCTCGTCCTGTCCCCATGGATACCCTGGAAAAGGTGATAACCAGCCTCTGATCTGCCCGCTTCCCTTTGTCTGAACTATAGTTTTAGAGGCAAGTTCATCAGGAAAGGGGACAACAATGACAAAAACAACCAGGGTGATTTCCTGGACAGCAGGGATTTTCTTGTTGCTGATCGTGGTCTTAATCATCATTATCGCCACGTTTGACTGGAACCGCCTCAAACCGACCATCAACCAGAAAGTCTCAACCGAGCTGAACCGCCCCTTCGCAATACGTGGCGATTTGGGCGTCGTGTGGGAGCGCCAGAAAGAGGAAACTGGCTGGCGGAGCTGGGTGCCCTGGCCGCACGTTCATGCCGACGATATTATTCTCGGTAACCCGCCCGACATCCCCGAAGTAACCATGATCCACCTGCCGCGAGTGGAAGCCACGCTGGCGCCGTTAGCCCTGTTAACCAAAACGGTGTATCTGCCGTGGATCAAACTCCAGCAGCCCGACGCGCGGCTGATTCGCCTGTCAGAGAAAAACAACAACTGGACGTTCGATCTCGCCAGCAGCGGCGATAAAGATCAGAATGCGCAGCCCTCTTCGTGGTCTTTCCGCCTCGACAATATTCTGTTCGATCGGGGGCGGATCGCCATTGACGATAAAGTGAGTAAGGCTGACGTGGAGATCCTCGTCGATCCGCTGGGCAAGCCGCTGCCGTTTAGCGAAGTAACGGGCAGCAAAGCCAAAGGCGATGACAGCAAAGCGGGCGATTACGTCTTTGGCCTGACGGCGAAAGGGCGCTACAACGGCCAGCCGCTCACCGGTAAAGGCAAAATCGGCGGCATGCTGGCGCTCAGGAGCGAGGGCACGCCGTTCCCGGTGCAGGCGGATTTTCGCTCCGGCAATACCCGCGTGGCGTTCGTGGGCACGGTTAACGACCCGATGAACATGGGCGGCGTCGACCTCCAGCTTAAGTTTGCCGGTGATTCGCTGGGGGAACTGTACGATCTCACCGGCGTACTGCTGCCGGATACTCCGCCGTTTGAAACGGACGGGCACCTGGTTGCCAAAATCAACACCGAAAAATCGTCCGTCTTTGACTACCGTGGATTCAACGGCCGCATCGGCGACAGCGATATCCACGGCACGCTGACCTACACCACCGGTAAACCGCGCCCGAAACTGGAGGGGGACGTTGAATCCCGCCAGCTGCGTCTGGCCGATCTTGGTCCGCTGATTGGCGTAGATTCGGGCAAAGGCACGAAGTCTAAAGAGGTTAAAAAGGACGTTCAGCCTGCGGGTAAAGTGCTGCCCTATGACCGCTTCGAAACCGACAAATGGGACGTGATGGATGCGGATGTGCGCTTCAAAGGACGTAAAATCGAGCATGGCAGCACGCTGCCGCTGAGCAACCTCTCGACCCATATCATCCTGAAAAACGCCGACCTGCGCCTGCAACCGCTGAAGTTTGGCATGGCCGGGGGAACCATTTCATCGAATATCCACCTGGAGGGGGATAAAAAGCCGATGCAGGGAAGGGCGGAGATCCAGGCGCGTCGGCTGAAGCTGAAAGAGCTGATGCCGGACGTGGAGCTGATGCAGAAAACCCTCGGTGAGATGAACGGCGACGCGGATATTCGCGGCACGGGTAACTCCGTAGCGGCGCTGCTGGGCAGCGGAAACGGCAACCTGAAACTGCTGATGAACGACGGGCTGGTGAGCCGTAACCTGATGGAGATCCTGGGGCTGAACGTCGGGAACTTTATCATCGGGCAAATCTTCGGTGACGACGAAGTACGCGTTAACTGCGCGGCGGCAAATCTGGATCTGGTCAACGGCGTGGCGCGTCCGCAGATCTTCGCCTTCGACACGGAAAACGCGGTTATCAACGTCACCGGTACCGCCAGCATGGCGTCCGAGCAGCTCGATTTAACCATCGATCCGGAAAGTAAAGGCATTCGTATCATCACCCTGCGCTCGCCGCTGTACGTTCGCGGAACCTTTAAAGATCCGCAGGCGGGCGTGAAGGCTGGGCCGCTGATTGCGCGTGGTGCGGTCGCCGCCGCGCTCGCTACGCTGGTCACCCCTGCGGCGGCGCTGCTGGCGTTGATTTCGCCGTCAGAAGGCGAAGCGAATCAGTGTCGGACGATTTTGTCGCAGATGAAGAAGTAGTCCCGTTTCTCCCTCTCCCTGTGGGTTGAGGGATCCCCACAAAATAATGCCTGCACAGACGGCCCCCTCTCCCTTGAGGGAGAGGGCTGGGGTGAGGGGGAACATACGGCTCTGGTGGTCATTCCGTTCACTTTATGTTCCTTGCTACTCTGTCACGACATGACCGGTGAACGTGCCAGGGTGGCTCAGTCGCCACCACCCTGGCGACCCGCCCTCTCGGCGCATCCCCGCGCCTCGCCCCGGCATTCACTTACAGCGCCTGATGCTTCGTCTCATGCGTCAGCAGCAACGCAATCAGCGTCAGCGCTGCCATTGCTGCCAGATAGACACCCACATAGAACAGGCCATAGTTCGCCTGAAGCCAGGTGGCGATATACGGGGCTACCGAGGCGCCCAGAATCGACGAAACGTTATAGGAGAACGAGGCGCCGGTGTAACGCACTTCAGTCGGGAACAGCTCCGGCAGCAGCGCGCCCATTGGGCCAAAGGTCAGCCCCATCAGGCTCAGGCCAATCAGCAGATACGCCATCACCAGCGCAGGGCTACCTGAACCCAGCAGCGGCGGGAAGACAAACAGCGCGAACAGAATAATCAGGGAGGTGATGACGATCATGCTTGAACGACGGCCAAATTTATCCGCCAGCAGGCCCGCGACAGGCACCATCACACCAAATCCGATGACCGCCATCATCAGCATCCACAACACTTCGTTACGTGGCAGGCCCAGGCCGACCGGCGCGGCGGCAGTACTGAAGGTCATGGAGTAAACGGTCATGATGTAGAACAGCGTGTAGGTCGCCAGCATGATGAACGTGCCCAGCACGGTCACGCGGAGGTGTTTGGTCAGCAGCGTCCCCAGCGGAACTTTAACCTGCTTTTTCGCCGCGGCGACTTTAGCAAAGACCGGCGTCTCGTGCAGCGACACGCGCACGTACAGGCCAATCAGCACCAGCACAGCAGAGAAGACGAACGGAATACGCCAGCCCCAGCTCATGAACTGTTCATCGGTCAGCAGCCAGGAGAGGAGCAGGAAGGTGCCGTTAGCAAAGAAGAACCCAATCGGTGCGCCCAGCTGCGGGAAAGAGCCATACAGGGCACGCTTGCGCGCCGGAGCGTTTTCGGTCGCCAGCAGTGCCGCGCCGCCCCATTCCCCGCCCAGCCCCAGACCCTGACCAAAGCGCGCCAGCGCCAGCAGCACAGGCGCCAGAATGCCGATAGTTTCATAGGTCGGCAGCAGGCCGATGGCGACGGTGGAGATCCCCATCGTCAGCAGCGAGGCAACCAGCGTCACTTTACGGCCAACGCGATCGCCAAAATGCCCAAAGACCGCTGAACCAATCGGACGCGCAACGAAGGCGATAGCAAAGGTGGCTAAAGACTGTAGCGTGGCTGCCGTCGGGTCGCCCTGAGGGAAGAAAATATGCGGAAAGACAATGACCGCAGCGGTGGCGTAAATATAAAAGTCGAAGAACTCAATGGCGGTGCCAATCAGCGATGCGACGACGACTTTATTGCGCGAGTTGACCGGAACGTGTTCCGCCCCTTCGTTAAGTGTGGTGGCTGTTGCTTGCATAATATTTTCTTATTTTTGGACGAACGAAGGGCCATATTAGGCATAGCAAAAGCGACATTTCAATCTGTAACAAAGGCGTGGTGTGGTCATAAAAGCAACAAAAAGCGGATAATTTTCAGACCAGCGAAAACACTTCTATGAAATGCTTCACACTTTTTAAATATCAGTCATTAAAACTGGTTTTGCGTTAAATAAAAGTTACGGACTGGATTTATATGCTGAAATGGCGGATCGGGCTGAAATATCAGCCCGACAGGACATCAGCGGTGGGTTTTACCCGGCATGCGCGGGTCATCTTTATACTCAGCCGTGGCGATCCACGCGGCGCAGAACAGCGTCAGGCGAGCGAAGAAATAGAAGAAAGCCATCAGCCCCAGCACCGAACCAAAGGCCGCGCCGGAGGGCGACTTCACCAGCGACGGCAGCGTATAGGTCATCACAATTTTGATCACTTCAAAGCCAATGGCGGCAATCAACGTCCCACGGATCAGCGCCTTCTTGCGCGGCCGATGGCGGGGCAAACGCCAGAAGATCCAGAAGAACAGCAGGTAGTTAGCAAAGATGGAGATGGCAAGCCCTATACCGCGCCAGGCCGGTTTCAGCCATTCAATGTAATCCAGGTACAGCGCGGAGATAATCATCTGCTGCGCGGAACCGGCGACCGAGGTGATAGAGAGCGTGATGACCAGCGCCACCAGCAGCCCAATCAGCGAAATAAAGTCGCGCAGATACTTCACCCATATCTTCTCCTGATCCTGCGGCCTACGCTCCCAGACGTCACGCGACTGGGCGCGAATAGCCTCACGCAGGTTGCCCATCCAGTTCACCCCGGAATAGAGCGCAATCAGCAACCCGACGATACCCACAGTGGTACGCTGCTGCACGGCGGTGTTGATGGTGCTTTTGAGCGTTGTGGCGAGCGTCTGGTCGCTGACGTTGGTCAGGATCTTATTGAAGATGTCCTGCAACAGCGTCGGGTGAGACGCCAGCACAAAACCGGCGGCGGCAAATGACACCATCAGGATGGGGATCATCGACAGGAACGAGAAATAGGTAATCGCCGCGCCAAACTGATTTCCCATGCGGTCGTTAAAGCGCTCAGCGGCGCGTATCAGGTGAGCAATCGCGGGTATCTGCTGAATTTTTTCGGCTATGCCGGTCACGGTGCCCAGCGCTTTGCTGGCCGTTCCAGGCTCTTTCGGCGCTTCAGGCTCGTTATCCATCTTTTTGATGGGTTCATAATCTAAATGTTGAGTCGGTCGTTGCGGGTTATTTTCCGGCGTCACGCGCATTTTCCTTTTCGTTGAGCTGGATGTTACTGAATTATAGCTTGCGACTAGTCCACGTAACCTTTTGTGAGTTCGGTAAGCCACTCCATAAACACATGCACCCGACGGGAGAGGTTACGGCGGTGGGGATAAATGAGGGAGACGGGCATTGGTTCAGCCCGATATTGCGGCAGGATCTCAACGAGTTTTTTCGTGCGCAGGGCATCACGCACCCCGACGCGCGGGACCTGAATAATGCCAAGCCCGGCGACACAGGCAGCCTGGTAGGTTTCTGTGCTGTTAACCGACAATACGCCTCCCGTTTTTACCCACCGGGTCGCGCTGCCGTTGTAATACTCAAAACCCTGCGGACGGGTGCCCAGCGTGGCGGAGTAGTGAATGAGGGCATGCGAAGCCAAATCGTCCAGCGTCTCAGGGTAGCCGAATCGCGTCAGATAATCCGTGCTGGCGCAGTTAATCACCGAGAGTTTCCCAAGCGGGCGGGCGATAAGCCCGGAGTCCTTTAAGTTTCCCACGCGAACCACGCAGTCAAATCCTTCGCGGATGACATCGACCAGACGATCGCTGCTACTCAGCTCCAGTTCAATGCCGGGAAACTGTTGTAAAAATGCAGGCAGTTTCGGAATGACGACATTTCGCGCAATGGCAACGGGCATATCCACACGTAGCCGACCGCTGATGGTTGAAGGGTCGTGCAGGAACATGCCGTCCAGTTCGTCCAGATTCATCAGCAGATCTTTGGCGCGCTCGTAATAAACCATGCCGTCCTGCGTCAGGCTGACGCGGCGGGTAGTGCGGTGCAGCAGCTGCGTGCCCAGCGCGTTTTCCAGTGCCTGGATCTGTCGCGATACGCTCCCCTTCGGCAGGCTTAACGTCTCCGCCGCGCGGGAAAAACTCTCCAGTTCCGCGACCCGAAGGAAAAGCTGCATTGCGTGTATTTTATCCATAGATGTTTGTCATTGTTGTTAAGAATGAAACAGTGAAGCGCTCACGGCACTATTTATTGATTTTCTACCATCTAATAAGCTCTTTCTCAATCTTCATCACAGCCGAAACGAGGTGAATTATGAGTGAACGTATTGCTTTAGTGACGGGCGGTAGCCGCGGCCTGGGTAAAAATGCCGTTTTGAAGCTGGCCGCGGAAGGGACAGGCATTATCCTCACCTGGAACAACAGCCAGCAGGAGGCGCAGGAAGTTGTGCGCGAAATCGAGGGAAAAGGCGGAAAAGCGGCAGCATTGCAGCTTAACGTCGGCGATACGGCAAGCTTTTCGCGCTTTGCTCAAAAGGTGAAAGATACCCTTAAACACGTCTGGCAACGTGACACTTTTGACTATTTAGTGAACAACGCAGGTACAGGGTTATACGCACCCTATACCGAGACGACCGAGGCGCAGTTTGATGATGCGCTGAACATTCACTTCAAAGGGCCGTTTTTCCTCACGCAACAGCTGCTGCCGCTCATAAAAGACGGAGGGCGGATCCTGAACGTCTCCAGCGGACTGGCCCGTTTTACTCAGCCCGGTTCAGGAACCTACGCGGCAATGAAAGGGGCGATGGAGGTGCTGACCCGCTATCAGGCAAAAGAGCTTGGCGCGCGCGGAATTTCCGTCAATATCATCGCGCCCGGCGCGATTGAAACCGACTTTGGGGGCGGGCGAGTGCGGGATAATGCGGAGCTTAACCAGCTGCTGGCCTCGCAGACAGCGCTGGGACGCGTGGGCCTGCCCGATGATATTGGTGACGCCATTGCGGCGTTGCTCAGTGACAAACTGGGCTGGATGAATGCGCAACGTATTGAAGTTTCAGGCGGTATGTTTCTGTAATGTTCAGTCTTAAGGGGGAAGGAACCCTCTTAAGGAAATCCTTAAAACAGGTATGTCTAAATGCTGGAAGATATAAAGAGAGCTGGGTGATTTGTAACCTCTCCATTCATTGAGTTTTTTCTTAAAAAATGCCTCTGTAGAATCCCCCTTCGCTATTCTCAGAGGAGTAAAACGATGCGAGTAATCATGTTTGACAGGCAGTCATTATTTATTCATGGAGCGATGTATAGTTTGCAGAAGTTAATTCCGAAAATAGATATGACAGGAACTCGTCAGACTGATGAATTATGGGCGCAATTATCCGCGTCACCCTCCGCTATCGTCATGATAGATGGGTATTTAATTCGTGATAATGGTGTGGCTTTACTGGAAGAGATTATGGATCGCTTTCCAACGTCGCGCGTGGTGTTGGTGTTAACGAAAAAAGAGCGGCGTTGGGTTGAGCAAATGTTTCAGCGCAACGTGGTGGCGATAATTCCCCGCAATGCGAATCCCGAACGCTTTTCCGCAGTGCTGGATTCTGTATCGCGAGGAATGGTCTGTTTTCCCGGCGAGTGGCTGAAGCAGCACACCTCTCAGGATGAACTGGCAGTGTTAAGCGAGCGCCAGCGTGAGGTATTGAAGTTACTGGCGGCCGGAGAGTCCAATAAAGAGATTGGACGTAATCTCAATATCAGTGCGGCAACGGTAAAAGCCCATCTTGAGACGCTTTTCCGGCGTCTTGATGTCAAAAACCGGACGCAAGCCGCGATGTACTACACCCGGGCGACGGCCTGAAGGATCTTCTCTGGCAGAGGGGACTCTTCCCCAAAACTGAAGAGGGTTAATATCAGTGCGTCATGCTGCTGTTGGGTTAATGGGCGTTTGTTCATTTCCCGCAGCAGCGCCTCACATAATTGAATATCATTACAAAGCAAATTCTCCGCCTCAGTCGGCGTGATGAGACCGTTAAATTTTTCCCACTGGCGAATTACGTGACCATAACCAATAACCCATATTCCCTTTTCGTCACGGTATTTCTCCAGGGAAAGACCCTGTTGTTTTTTAATTAATGCGATTGCAGCAGAAGATATCTGCATTGCATAACCCGTCATAAGCGTTTCCTCTTAATGACGCGACTATAGAGGAAACGCCGCCGGGGAAATATCCGCCAAATGGCTGTTGATCAGGTTTAACTGAACGGGAATTCCTTTTTCAGTAAACCGAATAGCCAGTCGTTATGCCATTGCCCTGAAAGGAAATAACTCTCGCGCAACTCACCTTCCAGCTGAAAACCTGTTTTTTCCAGCAGTCGCCTGGAGGCGATATTTCCCGCCGTCACGGTCGCGGTGAGCCGACGGATATTGCCCTGAGTCAGCGCAAAATTACACACAGCCCGCAGAGATTCAAAGCCGTAACCTTTCCCCTGCGCAGAAGGCGCAAAGAGAAAACCGACTTCTGCACAATCTGCTTCCCGGTGCACATATCCGGTTACGCCCAGCGGCGTCTGGCTGGCCGTCTCACGCACCATAAGGCAGAGCCAGTGCGAACTGCCCGGCGTCCACGGCAACAGACGAGACTCAAAGGCTTCCCGAATGTCCGCCTCGCTACGCGCAGGGGCGACAAAACGCATTACCTCAGGATTTTGCTGTAGCGACAGAAAAAAGGGCCAGTCTTGCTCTTGCAGCGGCGAGCAGGTGAGACGCGCGGTGGTTAAGGCGGGCATGACGATCCTCCGGAGACATTGCAAATGATTATAAGGTTGTCACTTTATTTCAACAGAAAGTCAGGTATGTTTAACCTCATATAAATAAAAAGAAAAACGACTTTTAATGCCGCTTTAGCGGTACTCATTGTCTCTCAAGGAAAACAATGATGATTAGCTCATCGCATCATACCCGCGAACAGTTTGAACACTGTCTGGCGGCGATCCGTCAGGCGTCTGTTGAAATTTTACTTCTGTTGAATGTACATGTTTCTGAAGGAAAAGATCCACGCTGGTTTCTGGAGCAACTGGATAGCGCCCGCCTGGGGCTGGGCGGGTGGGGCGCTGTAGCCAGGAAGCTGAACCTGAATGATGCGGAAATGACGGCCTTTACGCTGCAATTACGCTTGCTTCAGCAGCGTGTTCCCCAGTATGAAAGCGGGCAGGATGTCAGCGAAAATCAGCTGATTGCGGCGATGCGCTTCGTCACCTCCCTTGAATATCTGCGTCTGCAACAGCCCCTCCTGACCTACGAAACCGGGAGGGTGCCAGAGAAGGAGAGCCAGCTTCAGGCGCAGAAACAGGTGCGTGCCATTGAGCTGATGATTAAAGGGCTGATACAGCAGGCGTGGCCCGATCCGGTGCGGCTGAATAATCATCTTAAGACGTTGTTTAACGCTGAACGCGTGCGTCGCTGGCTGAAAAACGGTGAAATTAATGATGTTCTGAGCGGCATGTTATTCAGCGAACTGGCCCAGCTGCTGGTGGATAAAAAAGAATTTAGCCGCTACTACGCGCCGCTGTTTAACGCCCCGGACATGCTGACGCTGCTGGTAGAGCCCCGCAAAACCCTGCAAACCTTCCTCGAAGATATTCGACAAATCCGCAACAGCATCACCGTGCAGCAGCCGTTAAGCGGAGCGCAAATCCAGCTGCTCGACTGCTATTACACGCAGATCACCCGCTCCGTTCAGCGCGCGTTTGAGGAAGGGCGGACACGCGTTAACCCGGCGGCGCTGATGGCGGTGGACGAAAGCGAGCTGCACGCGTTCTGGGAAAAGGCGCAAAAAATGGACCGCACCACAGGCGGCGATCTTTTTGAAGTGCGCGACAGTATAGAAAAACCGACTCAGCGTGCCACGCGTACGCCAGAGCAGCGCGAACAGCTGATTTCCGGCGTGCTGTGGGGAGCGGTTGGCGTGATGGTTATCGCGATTGTCGTGGGGGGATTCTGGCTGGTGAACAGCAGTAAACCGCAGCCGGCTGTGGCCAGTACGGCATCTCCCGCACCGGTGCAGGAGATGCGCGAAACGCCTTCCTCGCGAGAAACGCTGACGCGGATGGGTGTCACCTGGGATGAAAACAACTTCCGTTCAGCGATTAGCCGCAACGATACCCGGGTGGCGCTCCTGTTTTTGCAGGGCGGGATGGACTGGAAAATGTCATGGACGGAGGAGGCGTTGTCGGCAGGCTACGACGATGTGCTGGAAGTAATGTTGCGCTACCGCCTGCAAATGACAGAGCAAAAGCCCTGCCGACGCTTTATTAATACGCTTAGCCATGCGATGGCGAACGGGGAATCGCTGACGCCTATGCGTAAGCAGTACCTGAAAGCATTCTGTACCGTCCCTGCGGTGGTGAAACGCCAGCAGCACGACGCCGATATGGCAACGCGCCGCGCGAAGACGCAGCCCGATGCCAGCACAAAAAAATGGCAGTCCATCCAGACTGCCATTTATGAGGTGATCCGCTGATTATTTTCCCCCTCACCCCGGCCCTCTCCCCAAAGGGGCGAGGGAGAAAAGGCCGCACCGTTAAGTCCCCTCTCCCCTCAGGGGAGAGGGTCAGGGTGAGGGGTGAGACTCAGGGCTCCCCATACAGCCCAATCAACCGCCGCACCACGCCATTCGTCCAGCCGAAGCCATCCTGCAACGGATACTCCCCCCCGCCACCTTCGCGTGGCGTGCTGCTGGCGATGTGGTACTTCTCAATCAGCTTATGATGGGTTTTGTAGTAATGGTTCACCGTGTGCAGCCAGCTCCAGGCGATCTCATCTCCCAGCGAGTCGTTGCCGTACTGCTTGAACCCCTGGATCGCCATCCACTGGAGCGGCGCCCAGCCGTTCGGCTTATCCCACTGCTCCCCGGTTTCATATTCGGTGGCAAGAATACCGCCCGGCGTGAGCAGACGGGCTTTAACGGCATCGGACAGCCGTTCAGCCTGCTCATGCGTCGCCATGCCCACATACAGCGGCACAATGCTGGCCGCAGAGAACAGCGCCAGGGCTTCACGCCGCCAGTCGTAATCACGATAACAGCCGTTCTCTTCGTCCCACAGATAGCGGTTTACCGCCGCGCGCCGGTCGCTGGCTTTCTGGCGGAACAGATCAGCCGTCTCTTTATCCCCTTTCGACGCGGAGATGTTGGCGATAGCGCTCTCCAGTTTGAACAGGAATGCGTTCAAATCGATGGGGATAAATTGTGTTGTGCGGATGCTGGCCAGCCGCGCAGGATCGCGCAGCCAGCGGGATGAGTAATCCCATCCTGAGGCTGCCCCGGCACGCAGGTCACGGTACACCTCGTTCGGCGGACGACCAGAATGACGGGCAGTTTCAACGTCCTCAATCCACGATTCATCCCGCGGCGTATCGCGATCGTCCCAGTAACGGTTGAGCAATGAGCCATCCGGCATACGAACCGCACTGCGATAGGCCTGATTGAGCAGCAGCGATTCCGCCCCGTCCATCCAGAAGGCGTACTCCATCTTGAGGTGCTCAAGATAGCGCTTCGCCCCGCGCACGCCGTCCTCTTCAAACAGCTCCACCATCAGGGCAAAAACGGGCGGCTGGGAGCGGCTGAGATAGTAGGTGCGGTTGCCGTTCGGGATATGGCCGTAGCGCTCAATCAACCAGGCGAAGTTATCGGCCATACATTTCAGCAGATCGTTACGACCGCTTTCTGCCAGCCCCAGCATGGAGAAGTAAGAGTCCCAGTAGTAGGTCTCGCTGAATCGCCCGCCGGGCACAATATAGGCCTGCGGCAGCGCCAGCAGCGACGACCACGGGATGTGATCCTGCGGCTCGCGCGTCAGCACCGGCCACAGATTATCGATATGTTCTTTCAGGGACAGGCCGGGATCAGAGACGTACTCTTTGCTGTAGTCCTCCGGTAGCCAGAAGTGATTCTCTACAAAGCGCGCCAGGTCAAAATCACGGTGGCGACGCACCTTGCGATAGCGGATCAAAATATCCAGCGGATCCATCTTCGGCGCGCAGTCGGGAAAGGTTTTGCTGTCCGCAAACAGCCGCGACGACTGGACGTGTTCAAACAGTTCAAGGTAGCGGTCAGCGGGCGTAAGGGCATCGGACGCCGGCAGCCCTTCAATCATTTCCGGTTCCGGCTCTGCCTCGATCATCTCATCCAGTTTTAACTCACAGGGATCGGTTTCATAGCGCAGCTCTTCTGCAATATCGAACTCGATATCCTCGGCAGTCTGTAGTTTCTGGTTGAACATGGTGTTCAGGACCTCCGGTTTTTGTCGTAACAAATACGGGTTTTTCCCGGCTATCTTTTAAGCGTAGACATTCGCTTCGGTTAATGCGGTGCGAAGTGTGCGGTAGATCACGCTTTCAAAATGGATTTAAACACGCTGAAAATCAGATATCCCTTTGATTATGAAATCATTAAATCAGAATCTTTGGAAACAGAGCAGGAATAAAATTCAGAGCATTCGGTATTCTGCATTTACGCAGGGATTAATGTGCCTGACGCGCATTGCCTTGAAGGCTGTTGGCGGTTTGATTGGCTTTCTGACTGGCGCCTTCGCTTTTATCCATCGCCTTGCTGGCCGCTTTTTCTGCATGGGCGGCGCTGTACGCAGCCAGATGGGAAATCACGATGGCGTAAATGCTCATTAACGACACCCACAGAATGCTGTTTTTCCACCACAGCAGGGTAGGAATAGTCAGTATCGCCCATACCAGCGCGAGAACAAGGTGCATTTTGGCCATCAATTTTGCGGTGATCTTTACGTGCATTTTCATATCTCTAATCTTTTTCCGTAGTAACAGGCGAACGCGTAGCGCTTTCTAAGATTAGTTAATTCCACCGCGGGTAGCGGGTTATTTTGTTACCGTTTGTGCACCCGTTGGGTTTACCTGCCCAGGGCATAAAAAAACCGGCCAGTTGGCCGGTTTTGTTGCGGATCAGACCGATCAGCGCATGGTCACAAATTCTTCCGCCGCAGTCGGGTGGATTGCCACGGTGTTATCGAAGTCTTTCTTCGTTGCGCCCATCTTCAGCGCCACCGCGAAGCCTTGCAGGATCTCGTCCATGCCGAAGCCAATGCCGTGGATGCCGACGATCTTCTCTTCCGGGCCCACGCAGACCAGCTTCATGCGGCACGGCTGACGGTGCGAGGTGACCGCGGTATACATCGCGGTAAACGCCGATTTATACACTTTCACCTGATCATCGCCGTACTGCTCACGCGCCTGCGGCTCGGTTAAGCCGACGGTACCGATTGGCGGGTGGCTGAAGACCACGGTCGGAATGTTGCTGTAATCCAGATGTTCGTCCGGCTTGTTGTTAAACAGACGCTCGGAAAGACGACGCCCCGCCGCCACGGCAACCGGCGTCAGCTCTACGGCACCGGTGTTATCACCGACGGCATAAATGCCCGGTACGCTGGTGTTCTGGAATTTATCAACGACAATGTAGCCTTTTTCATTGGTTTTCACCCCGGTTGCGGCCAGGTTGAAGTTGTCGGTGGCCGGTTCACGGCCAATCGCCCAGATCAGGCAGTCAACGGTCTGGCTGCGGCCATCTTCCAGCTCCAGCGTCAGGCTACCGTCCGCATTTTTCACCACCGCTTTTGGCACGGCGTTGGTGTGCAGGGTTGGGCCTTCGGCGTTCATCACCTCGACCAGCGTGTCGACGATCAGCGGGTCAAAGCTGCGCAGCGGCGCGTGTTTACGCACGAACAGGTGCGCTTCCGCCCCCAGGCCGTTAATCACGCCGGCCAGTTCAACCGCAATGTAACCTGCGCCCACAATGGCAACGCGTTCTGGCAGAGCAGGCAGCTCGAAGAACCCGTCGGAGTCAATACCGTATTCCGCGCCCGGAATGTGCGGGTGGCTCGGACGGCCGCCGGTGGCGATCAGGATGTGATCGGCGGTGATCGTCTCGCCGTTCACTTCGATCGTCTTCGCATCCACGAAACGGGCGAAGCCGCGGATCACGTCGACGTTATTCTTGCCCAGCACGTTATCGTACGAGGTGTGAATACGGTCGATGTAGGCGGTACGGCTGGCGATCAGTTTATCCCAGTCGAAGTGGTTGATGGTGGTGTCAAAGCCGTAGTCCGGGCCATACATATGGATAGCTTCACGGATTTGCGCGGCATGCCACATCACTTTCTTCGGTACACAACCCACGTTCACGCAGGTGCCGCCGAGTTCTTTGGCTTCAATCAGCGCACACTTCTGGCCGTACATGGCTGCACGGTTGATGGAGGCGATGCCGCCGCTGCCGCCGCCGATTGCGATGTAGTCATAATGCTTAGTCATAGCGTTGTCCTTAATCGTGAATTGCCGCGATTGTATACCTGAAATCAATAGTTTCCACCGATGGCTGCGATTACTCCGGCACGATCCAGCTCACGGTGGCGTGACCCGTACCGGCTGGCACCAGCGTTTTGTGCAGCCACGGCAGCACGTTGTTCATCTGTGCTTCGAGCTTCCACGGCGGGTTAATGACGATCATGCCAGACGCGGTCATGCCGCGCTGGTCGCTGTCAGGGCGCACCGCCAGCTCAATTTGCAGGATTTTGCGAATGCCCGTCGCTTCGAGGTCTTTGATCATGCGTTTAATTTGCGCGCGCAGCACTACCGGATACCACAGAGCATAGGTGCCGGTCGCAAAGCGTTTGTAACCTTCGTTAATGCCGGTCACCACCGCCTGATAGTCGGTTTTGATTTCGTACGGTGGGTCGATCAGCACCAGGCCGCGACGGGAAACCGGCGGCAGTTTGGCTTTCAGCTGCTGGTAACCATCGGCTTTGTCTACGCGGGCGCGGTTATCTTTCTGAAACTCAGAACGCAGCAGCGGGAAGTCGCTCGGGTGCAGCTCGGTTAACTGGAGGCTGTCCTGCTCGCGCAGCAGCTGGCGGGCAATCAGCGGGGAGCCAGGGTAGTAACGCAACTGGCCGTTGCGGTTAAAGTGATTCACCACGCCAATGTACGGCTCCAGCTCGGCAGGCAGATCGTCCTGCTGCCAGATACGCGCAATCCCTTCCAGATATTCACCGGTACGCTCGGCATGCTCGCCGCTCAGCTGATAACGGCCCGCGCCCGCGTGGGTGTCCAGATAAAGGAACGGTTTATCCTTTTCTTTAAGCGATTCGATGATCAGGCTCTGAACGGTGTGTTTGAGGACGTCGGCGTGGTTGCCTGCGTGGAAGCTGTGGCGATAACTGAGCATGGGTAATGATATTCCGCTGAATTGACGATTTGCCACAGTTTACAGCAGAACGGCACAGATTACCCGCAGGCCCGGTAAGCGCAGCGCCACCGGGCTCTTTTCCGCCACGTCTGGCATTGAAATCCTCTACACTTAACCCCATTACTGAACAATATGCACAGCGCCGGATGCGCGCTTCATTCACCTATTTCAACAGGACAGCGTTTATGACCAATCCATTACTGACGCCTTTTTCGTTGCCACCGTTTTCTAAAATCCTCCCCGAGCATGTGGTTCCAGCGGTTACGCAATCGCTGGACAACTGCCGCGCGGCGGTAGAAAACGTGGTCGCGCAGGGCGGGCCGTACACCTGGGAAAATCTGTGTCAGCCGCTGGCCGAAGTGGACGACGTGCTGGGGCGCGTCTTCTCCCCGGTGAGCCACCTGAACTCGGTAAAAAACAGCCCGGAGCTGCGCGAAGCCTACGAGCAAACCCTGCCGCTGCTCTCTGAGTACAGCACCTGGGTCGGCCAGCATGAGGGGCTCTACAAAGCCTACCGCGACCTGCGCGACGGCGACCACTATGCCGAACTGAACACGGCGCAGAAAAAATCGGTTGATAACGCCCTGCGTGATTTCGAACTGTCCGGGATTGGCCTGCCAAAAGAAAAACAGGTTCGCTATGGTGAAATCGCTGCGCGCCTGTCCGAGCTGGGTAATCAGTACAGCAACAACGTCCTCGACGCCACCATGGGCTGGACGAAGCTGATTACCGATGAATCTGAACTGGCGGGCATGCCGGAAAGCGCGCTGGCGGCGGCAAAAGCCCAGGCCGAAGCGAAAGAGCAGGAAGGCTTCCTGTTAACGCTGGATATCCCAAGCTATCTGCCGGTGATGACCTACTGTGACAACCAGGCCCTGCGCGAAGAGATGTACCGCGCCTACAGCACCCGCGCCTCCGATCAGGGCCCGAACGCGGGTAAATGGGACAACAGCCCGGTCATGGCGGAAATCCTCGCCCTGCGCCACGAGCTGGCACAGCTGCTGGGCTTCGACAGCTACGCGGATAAATCCCTCGCCACCAAAATGGCCGAGAACCCACAGCAGGTGCTCGACTTCCTGACCGATCTGGCGAAACGCGCCCGTCCTCAGGGTGAAAAAGAACTGGCTCAGCTGCGCGCCTTTGCGAAAGCGGAGTTCGGCGTAGACGAGCTTCAGCCGTGGGATATCGCGTACTACAGCGAAAAACAGAAACAGCATCTCTACAGCATCAGCGACGAACAACTGCGTCCGTACTTCCCGGAAAACAAAGCCGTTAACGGCCTGTTCGAGGTGGTGAAACGCATCTACGGCATTACCGCGAAAGAGCGTACCGACATCGACGTCTGGCATCCGGACGTGCGCTTCTTTGAGCTGTATGACGAGAAAAATGAACTGCGCGGTAGCTTCTACCTCGATCTCTACGCGCGTGAGAACAAGCGCGGCGGGGCGTGGATGGACGACTGCGTGGGCCAGATGCGTAAAGCGGATGGTTCCCTGCAAAAACCGGTCGCCTACCTGACCTGTAACTTCAACCGTCCGGTGAGCGGCAAACCTGCGCTGTTTACCCACGATGAAGTGATCACCCTGTTCCACGAGTTCGGTCACGGCCTGCACCACATGCTGACCCGCATCGAAACCGCTGGCGTCGCCGGTATCAGCGGTGTGCCATGGGATGCGGTCGAGCTGCCTAGCCAGTTTATGGAAAACTGGTGCTGGGAGCCGGACGCGCTGGCGTTTATCTCCGGTCATTACGAAACGGGTGAACCGCTGCCGAAAGAACTGCTGGATAAAATGCTGGCAGCGAAAAACTACCAGGCGGCGATGTTTATCCTGCGCCAGCTGGAGTTCGGCCTGTTCGACTTCCGCCTGCACGCCGAGTTCAGCCCGGAGCAGGGGGCGAAAATCCTCGAAACCCTGGCTGAGATTAAAAAGCAGGTTGCCGTTATTCCAGGGCCAACCTGGGGACGCTTCCCGCACGCGTTCAGCCATATCTTCGCAGGCGGGTACGCCGCAGGCTACTACAGCTACCTGTGGGCCGACGTGCTGGCGGCGGATGCCTTCTCGCGCTTCGAAGAAGAGGGGATTTTCAACCGCGAAACCGGTCAGTCGTTCCTCGACAACATCCTGACCCGCGGCGGTTCAGAAGAGCCTATGGAGCTGTTCAAACGCTTCCGTGGCCGCGAGCCGCAGCTGGATGCGATGCTGGAGCATTACGGAATCAAAGGCTGATTGCTACGTGAAGATCTGCTTAGTAAATGAAACAGGCGCCGGGGACGGCGCCTTATCTGTTCTGGCGGCCCGCTGGGGGCTGGAACATGATGAAGACAACCTGATGGCGCTGGTGATGACGCCGGAACATCTGGAGCTGCGCAAGCGCGATGAGCCAAAGCTTGGCGGGATTTTTGTCGATTTTGTCGGCGGCGCGATGGCGCACCGGCGTAAGTTCGGCGGCGGTCGCGGCGAAGCGGTGGCCAAGGCGGTTGGCATTAAAGGGAGCTATCTTCCGGACGTGGTGGACGCCACGGCGGGGCTGGGGCGCGATGCGTTTGTGCTGGCCTCGGTGGGCTGCCGGGTGCGGATGCTGGAGCGTAATCCGGTTGTCGCCGCGCTGCTTGACGACGGGCTGACGCGAGGCTATGCGGACCCGGGAATCGGCTCGTGGTTACAGGAACGTTTGCAACTTATTCATGCCTCCAGCCTGACGGCGCTCACCGACATCACCCCGCGCCCGCAGGTGGTTTATCTCGACCCCATGTTCCCGCATAAGCAGAAAAGCGCGCTGGTGAAGAAAGAGATGCGGGTGTTTCAGTCGCTGGTGGGGCCAGATTTAGATGCCGATGGCCTGCTGGAACCGGCTCGTCAGCTGGCGACGAAGCGTGTGGTGGTGAAGCGGCCGGACTATGCGCCGCCGCTGGCGGACGTTGCGACCACTAACGCGGTGACCACGAAAGGGCACCGGTTTGATATTTATTCGGGTACGCCGGAATAGAAAAAGCCGGGTGGCGGCTTCGCCTTACCCGGCCTACATCCTCGATCTATTCCCTCTCCCTTTGGGAGAGGGTTAGGGTGAGGGGAATTTAACGCACTTACTCGTCTTCTTCGTCACGCAGTGGAACAATCAGCATATCCACGTGAACGGTGTTAATCAGCTGGCGCGCGGAAGACATCAGTTTGCTCCAGAAGTCCTGATGGTGACCACATACCACCAGGTCCATATCGTATTTCTTAATCGCATCAACCAGCACCTGGCCCAGATCGCCGCTACCGCTTAAGGTTTCAGTGATCGGATAGCCCGCGTTGGTAGAAAGCTCGCTCAGCGCGTGGTGAGTCTCTTCGGAGATGCGTTTCTGCATATCGCCGAGATTCACGTCGATCAGACCGGTGTAGAGGTCGGAGTAATTCACATCAACGTGAATCAGCGAAACTTTCGCGTTGTAGGGACGTGCCATGGATACTGCTTTATCAACCAGCACTTTACTCTCCGGGGAGAGGTCTACCGCGATAAGAATGTGTTTGTAAGCCATAGTGTTACTCCTTCCTTAAGTTATCGATGACTAAATGGGAAAGCCGTCGTCTGATGCTTTCATTACGGCCCAGTTAAACATATTTTTCAAGCTTTGGTGTTGATAACGATTAACCTTGTGGCAAAAAAATTAACGGATCTCCTACACTATTTAATGAGCCGTTCGGATATTAAAACGCGAACCGGATCGACTTTTGGTCATTCTTTCACTGAACTGTCTGTCAGGGCATTGGGGTGCGGTAGCTCAGGAGCCTTGCTTTGTGGGCGGACGCCGGGGAGGATGTATGATTAGCACCGTCGCATTGTTTTGGGCGTTATGCGTGGTTTGCATAGTGAATATGGCGCGCTACTTCTCATCGTTACGTGCGCTGTTAGTGGTACTTCGTGGTTGCGATCCGTTGCTTTATCAGTATGTGGACGGTGGAGGGTTCTTCACCTCGCACGGACAGCCCAGCAAGCAGATGCGTCTGGTGGGGTATATCTACTACCAACGCTACCGCGATCACCACGATGAAGAGTTTATCCGTCGCTGCGAGCGCCTGCGTCGTCAGTTCATTTTGACCAGCGCCCTCTGTGGTCTGGTTGTGGTGAGTATGATTGCGCTGATGATTTGGCACTGAGCATAAAAAAAGCGGGCCAGTTTCCTGACCCGCTTTTTTGTCGCCTTCAGCCGATTAAATCAGCTTCAGCGAAATCCAGTACAGACCGCCAGACAGCAGGATGGACGCCGGGAGGGTGAAAACCCAGGCCATCAGGATGTTGGTCACGGTTTTACGCTGCAAACCGCCGCCGTCAACAATCATTGTACCTGCCACGGACGAAGAGAGTACGTGGGTGGTGGAGACTGGCATACCGGTGTAACTCGCCAGACCGATAGATACCGCTGCCGTCATCTGCGCGGACATACCCTGCGCATAGGTCATGCCTTTCTTACCGATCTTTTCACCGATGGTGGTCGCCACACGACGCCAGCCAATCATCGTACCGATACCCAGCGCCAGCGCGACCGCCATGATGATCCAGATTGGCGCGTACTCAATGGTATTGAGCATATCGCCTTTCAGTTTCTTCAGCAGACGTTGGTCGTCAGCATTAACCTCTGGCAGCTTCGCGACTTTATCGGTCACGTCGGAGATACAGAGCATGATGCGACGCAGCTGACCACGCTGTTCAACAGCCAGTTTGTCATAGCTTTCGATATCGGCCAGCATGCCTTTCGCACGTTCCAGCGCGTTAATCGCGTTTGCCGGATGGCAATGGAACTCGCCCGGTGCCGTCGTTGCGCCTGACTCCGGAGAAGGAATCAGCTGGTCCACGCCGGTCGCTTTCTTCAGCAAATCAGGATGCTGCTGGAAGTAAGTCTCAACGTTGTTTACCGCATCACGGGTACGGGTGATTTCGTAACCGGAGGCGTTCATGTTAACCACGAAGCCCGCCGGTGCGACGCCAATCAGAACCAGCATCACCAGGCCGATACCTTTCTGACCATCGTTCGCGCCATGAGAGAAGGCGACGCCGATAGCGGAAATGATCAGCGCGATACGCGTCCAGAACGGCGGCTTTTTCTTGCCGTCTTTCTTCTCACGCTCTGCTGGCGTCAGGTGGATACGCGCACGTTTTTTCGTGTTGCTCCAGTAGCGACGCAGGATGAAAATCAAGCCACCCGCCACCACCAGACCGACGATAGGGGAGATGATCAGAGAGCCGAAAATGCCGAGAACTTTCGGGATATTCAGCGCATCAACGACGGAGGTCCCGGTCATCAGGGCATTGGTTAACCCGATACCGATAATCGCGCCGATGAGGGTGTGAGAGCTGGATGCCGGCAGGCCGAAATACCAGGTACCGAGGTTCCAGATAATCGCAGCAAGCAGCATAGAGAACACCATGGCCAGGCCATGACCGGAACTCACGTTAAGCAGCAGATCCGTTGGCAGCATATGCACAATGGCATACGCAACGCTTAGTCCGCCCAGGAGGACACCAAAAAAGTTAAATACCGCCGCCATAACAACCGCAAGCTGCGATCGCATTGCGCGAGTGTAGATAACCGTTGCTACTGCGTTTGCAGTGTCGTGGAAGCCGTTGATCGCTTCGTAAAACAGCACAAAAACCAGAGCAAGCAATAATAAAAGCCCGGTATGTAAATCCAGGCCGGCAAACAAATGTAGCATAGGACGTTACGCCATTTTGAGGACATGAACGCGGCGCATTATCCAGGACAAATGCGCAACGGGCAAAGTGAAATATAGACTTTTTTTGACATACCACCTGATTTGAGAAATGTGCCTGAAAGGATAATCTTTAAATATCAATGAAATGGCTTTGTAATATCTTTTTACGCTGGTGCGACCACTGAGGAAACTTTACAATCCGCGGCAGTTAACGAAGAGGATTTTGACGTGGAAAGGTTTGATGCCGTAGTAATTGGCGCCGGTGCGGCGGGTATGTTTTGTGCGGCGATGGCCGGACAAGCGGGTCGTCGCGTGCTGCTGCTGGATAACGGAAAAAAGCCTGGCCGCAAGATCCTGATGTCTGGCGGCGGGCGCTGCAACTTTACTAATCTTTATGTCGAGCCTGCGGCCTATTTGAGCCAGAACCGCCATTTTTGCAAATCTGCGCTGGCGCGCTATACCCAGTGGGATTTTATCGAACTGGTGGGTAAACACGGTATCGCGTGGCATGAGAAGACGCTGGGACAGCTGTTCTGCGACGACTCCGCGCAGCAAATTGTCGATATGCTGGTGGCCGAGTGCGAGAAAGGCGGCGTAGTAATGCGCCTGCGCACCGAAGTGCTGGACGTCGCCCGCGACGAGCAGGGCTACACGCTGCAACTCAACGGTGAGACCGTCAGCGCCGATAACCTGGTGATCGCCAGCGGCGGCCTCTCGATGCCGGGGCTGGGCGCCTCACCGTTCGGCTATAAAATTGCCGAGCAGTTTGGCCTGAAGGTACTGCCCACCCGCGCCGGGCTGGTACCGTTCACGCTGCATAAGCCGCTGCTGGAGCAGCTTCAGACACTCTCCGGCGTGTCTGTACCGTCGGTCATTACGGCCGAAGACGGCACGGTGTTCCGCGAAAACCTGCTCTTTACCCATCGTGGACTCTCGGGGCCGGCGGTATTGCAGATCTCCAGCTACTGGCAGCCGGGGGAGTTTGTCTCCGTAAACCTGGTGCCGGACTGCGATCTGGACGCCTTCCTCAACGAGCAACGCGCCGCGCACCCGAATCAAAGCCTGAAAAATACCCTGGCGATGCAGTTGCCGAAGCGTCTCGTGGAGTGCTTGCAGGTGTTAGGGCAAATTCCGGATGTTGCGCTCAAGCAGCTCAACAGCCGCGAGCAGGAAACGCTGGTGGAGACGCTGACGAACTGGCGCGTACAGCCAAACGGCACCGAAGGCTACCGCACGGCGGAAGTGACGCTGGGCGGCGTGGATACAAACGAACTCTCATCCCGCACGATGGAAGCCCGCAACGTGCCGGGTCTTTATTTCATTGGTGAAGTGATGGACGTGACCGGCTGGCTCGGCGGGTATAACTTCCAGTGGGCGTGGGCCAGTGCCTGGGCATGCGCGCAAGCGCTGGCTGATGTCCGAGGACAATAAAGTTGTACACAAAGCACTAAAGTTGTAACCATTCTCAAAAAACGACGCTAATGTTGTATACTTACTGAATGTGTGGTTATAGGGTTGGAGACTATAAAATGCACATATAGGTACGTATCAATGTCGTTTTTAGGGTACGATCATGGCTAGGGGTAGGCGTCTCAAATCCTATTTGGATTATGAAAATGCGCTAGGTGACGGCATAGGAGTGGGCTATGGCCAAAGTTATCAGCCCTGGCTTAGAGCTCAGGACGTTAAATCCCGTGGAAACCGTTCGATAGTCTTTGGCCTTAAGACGTTTCGAAACCATCATCTCCTTTCTTCTGTCGAAAGTAACTTTTTCTATCTGGCTGAGTTTAATGACTCGGTGATTGATATCCGGGAACAATTCCCACTCTTTCCTCTCCGGCTTACCCAACAAATAGCAAATCATCTACATTTTCAACATCCTATGGTGAGGGGAGTAAGAGGAGTACCTGTCGAAGTTCTGAATGTTATGACAACCGATTTTTTACTGACCTTGAGAACTCCTGAAGGCGGACTTCGATACAAAGCTATAGCAGTAAAACATAACGAGAGCATACCTGAACGCGAAGCCCAAAAACTTGAAATAGAGAGGATGTTTTGGCAGTTGATTGATGTTGAGTTTCAAATTTATGTTGGCTCGGAACTCAATAACGTCGTCGGTAAAAACATTTGCTGGGCTACTTCTGTATTAAGAGATGGTTCTGAATTTTATGATAAATATCCTCTTGATAAAATCCTATGGAAGCTTAAACCAGATGTTTATCCCATAGTAGGACTACGTGCAATGATTTCATCAATCTTTGGGGTAGATACACAAGAAGCGATGATGTTATTGCAGGCAATGATTGGATTAAAAATGATAAATGTTGATTTATCATATCCAATACTCGAAACCGGTCTGATAAAGATAATTTCCAATGACCACTATATAGGACTGAACGCAAATGGATATTATTAGGAATTCAGTCTGGCTCTCTCAAGGCACTGATTTGCTTGCAGAGGGACTTTACCGTGTTTTGGATTTTGACAGAAAGGTCGATTTGTTAATTTTGTTTAAAATAAAATCAGAAAGAACGGGTAAGCCAATCCCTTTCTCATTTTCAATGTTTAAATATTATATTGAATCAAATAGCATAACTTGTAAAGATTATATATATCCTTCATATATGTTAGTAGATGAGAAAGAATTAACAGATAAAGACAGAGGAAGGCGAGATGAAAATTACAATATCATTAAAGATCTTGTAGATGACAGAATGTTTCTGTTCGACTATGCATTACATAAAAAGTCGCACCTTTTAATGGATTACTCAAGAAATAAAAAAATATCACAATATACTATCAGAACGCTTCTGGCGTTGTATTGGCGACATGGGCAGGATATTTATGCATTGCTACCCGCATTCTCGAACTGTGGCGCCGCTGGGAAAAGTAGAATCAAACATGAAATTAAACTTGGGAATTCCAAAAAAAACAGAGCATTACCTAATGAACGATCACGTGTTTTCATTCTTAATGAAAGAGATATAAATAATATTAGAAAATCTCTCATTACGTATCATTATAAAGTTAACGGAGATACGATAAAGAAAACATTAGAGAGACATATTGAATTGTATTTTAGGGATGAAATTAAAACAGCAAACCTAGAAAATAGAGCTCCATATGTTCCTTCTTTAAAACAATTTTCATACTGGAATAAAAAACTCTTCACTAAAGATTTCTCGATAAATAAGAAGAACACGAAAAAAGAAATAGACCTCAAAATGCGGGCGCTTTTAGGTAGTGTGGCTAATACAACTGTTTTGCCGGGTGATGTTTTCGAAATAGACTCAACTGTCGCTGATGTACATCTTATTTCGAGTTTAAACAGACGAAAAGTCATTGGGCGTCCTACTATTTATACAGTGGTGGATCGTGCAACAAGAATGATTGTTGGCCTTCATGTTTCTTTATACCATGCTTCATGGCGAGCCGCCCGACAAGCGTTAGCAAATTGCTTTATGCCAAAAAAAGAATATTGTAGATTATTTGGAATCTCTATTACTGATGATGATTGGCCTTGTTCTCACATTCCATTAACATTGATGTGTGACAACGGGGAGATGATTGGTCTTAAACCTCAGGAAGAGATGACCCCCCTGACAAAACTTGAGTTTGCGCCAGTCGGTAGAGGCGACAGAAAAAGCATTGTTGAACGCTGTTTCGGCATTCTGAATGATGAGGTTATTCATAGGCTTATTGGAACAACACGAAGGGGAAAGATTGTTAAAGGAGAGCCAACACCGCAATCCAGGGCTTGTTTAACGATTCAGGAGGTCACGTCTTTACTGATTCGGGAGATACTTGCACATAATCAGAGAACGTATGAGGAACTGGCTTATATCAATCCCTTACTGATTGAAAATGATCTCGTAATATCACCAAAAAATAGTTGGATGATAAGCTTAAAGCACGGGAGATTCAGCGCAAGAGCCGTTGGGGCCGACGAAGTGATCGCACGATTGTTAATCCCTGTGAACGCTAACATTACCGCCGGTGGGATTCAGTACAATAATCTTTTTTATGAATGTGATCCTGAAATTGCATCAGGTGTCAGAGTATTTGGAAGAACCACTTGTGAAGCAAGAATAGATGACAATTGCGTAGATTATATATATGTAAGATTTGACAAAAATAGCATTTTCAAAAAACATTACCTACTTAAGAAAAGAGATGTATTTAAAGGGAAAGCTCATCTTGATACAGATGTAATGGCTGATTGGGTAGATACTCAAAAAGAAATTAATTTATTTACTCTGGATTCGCTCAGCAATATCAATAATAAAGATGAATTTAACAGTAAAGGTAACGAAAGATTAAATGAAATATACGAATCTCGCCGGGTACATGGTAAAGATATTAAAAAGAACAGGAAAAATGAACTTGATTCATTAGGGCGAACTCATGTTGCTAATGGAAGATCTGAACCCCTACTTCCTTCATCCAGTAATGTTCTGCTTTTGCCTGGCCGGGAGGAGAAACAAAGATGGTTAAAAGGTAAGAAGAAGACTGAGGACGCAGAATAATGAACCTTATACGGCGCGTTTCAGCGATATATAAAGAACAGGAGTTACCTGAGTATCGTGGCAATCCCTTAATTGAAGCACTTACGGAAGATGAAGTACTTCTGGAAATGAGTTATTTCCCCGAAATTGACGAAAAAATCCGCTGGACTGCCCCGGCGAATGTTAGAGAGCAGTATGTCGAACGTATAAAGAAATTCCGTTGCCCTCAAACCAATCTTATCCAGGCTTATAAGATGATCTTACGGGCACTTAGGGAAAGCTATGCAGCTCGTAATCCTTTGAAAAGCGGAACAATTCAATATCTTCATTACTATGGAAATGAGCGTCCTGATATTGAGCCAGAAAGTGGATATTTTAAATCCCAGGCTGAAACTATTACGATAGTTGGAATGAGTGGTTCTGGAAAAACTACCATGATTGAGCAAGTCATGGATCATTTCCCTCAGATTATAGAACACAGCAGCTATAAAGGAGTTTTTCCCGGCTTCAGTAAGCAAATTGTATGGGTAAAGATTAATTGTCCATACAATTCAAGTGTGAGAGACCTTTGTGAAGAGATTTTACAAAAATTAGATGATGCAATTGGTATTGAACGAACTACACCTGAGATTAGAAATGGTGCTCTGGCTCGCCAGATTGCACAAAGAATTAAATCATCATTTTTGGGTATCCTTGTTATTGATGAAATGCAGAGGCTTAAATTTTCAAGAACCGGGGGTGAGAGTAAGTTGATTGATTTTTTACATGAAATTGTAGATTCCATGGGGGTATCTATGGTTTTTTGTGGAAATCATCCTTTTGACGAGACGCTGACAAAGAAAATGAGAATTGCCAGGCGGGCAGAGTCTGGTGGTTACATGAAAATTAAGAATGTTAGATACGATTCACAAGACTGGCAATCGTTTATTCATTATTTATGGCCATTACAATGGACAAATGTTGAAACTCCATTAAATGATGAGTTAAACGAAAAATTATTCATTTTATCTAAAGGCAATATTGGATTGGCTCAGATGATTTATCGGGGGGCACAATTAAAGGTTATCGGTAGCGGCAATGAAATCATCACTGGCGCAGTCTTGTCGGCCTCTGTACCGGTACTCGTGAGTCATACGGAGGAATATAAGGATACTCCACTCCCGGGGGCCGCGACTGAAGATGAGGAAGCTAAATGGCTCTCTGCATCTAATGAGGGTGATGCTTCGGCTAAAATCATGGCAGAGAAGTCCCTAAAGTCTTTGATCCCTGGGGATATAGACAGGCCACAGCACAAGGAATTCGTAGGAAAAATAGACGAGGTTTTGCGCAATTTCGACGAGAAAATACTGTCTCTTGACCACGATCTTGTTATCAACAGAACAGCTGAAAAGAAAAATACCTACGATGCTCTTCAGCGTTGCGGGCTTATAAATATAGATCCACTTAATAAATTGTAATGAGGTAACAGTTCGTAACGGTCAAAGAGAGGTGTGGGAAATGAGAATGTTGCCTGTTTTGCCTGATGAATCCTTGTTCAGCCGGTTTTGTCGGACAACTACCGTGTACGGTATGTCCCCATCTTCTCTGTTAACGATCATTTTCAACAAACCTGATATGAACGTCCATCCAATTCTCAATTCAGGATTAAAGGCTATTTCTCTTCATACATCCGAAAGTGCAGATCAGCTCTGGCATGAACAGACTTTACTCCCTCTTTTTGCCTGGGCACTACCAATCAGTCGTAATGAAATTATGGATTTCAACACGACCCCTGCCAGGCTTAATCGATTGTGCCGCCTTAGTAATTTTTCACTAGGGCAGCGCACACTATTGAAGTTTTGCCCGGTTTGCGCTCGTGAAGATACTTTTCATTATGGTGTTACTTATTGGCATCTGGCGCATCAGCTTCATGGGGTTACAACCTGCCATCGGCATCCGGTAGCGCTTGAAAGCATCCATGTCCCTTCTTCACCGCACATACGTATTGGACTGATGCCTCCTGTTTCGTATACAGAACAACTTAGCAATGAGATAGACTTCGATTTTGCTAAGTTTTGTTATGAGTCCCTAAATATAATCAGAAGAAAAGATATTACACACCCCAATTACATGGATGTACTTAAAAAGTTGAATTTATTATCATTGGATGGAAATTTAAAGAAAAATGTATTCTACGCACATGTTTATGCTAAGTGCCAGTTATTTGGGGAGGGTTCATCGGGACTTATACCAACATCCCTAACTGATTATCATTACTGGGAGCCTATACTCAAAGACAAATGTTGTCAGCATCCCACAAAGCATCTTTTGCTTTGTTATTGTTTGTTAAATACTTGCTGGCCAACGTATGCAGGAAGTCGTACTAATAAAAAGAAAGAAATCTTTAAAAGTCATAAGAAATACAGTTTTCATATAGTTGAAAATAATACTAGTGTTAGCAACCTTGGGAAGGAATTTAGTCGCAGCAGATGTTACATTAAAACACTTATTTATAAAAAATACCTGAGGGCGTTTAAGCGAAACACAAAAATTAATATATTCACTGAATTGCTTATCAAGTCTATGGCTGTAAGGGGGTTTAGTCTGGCATCCATAGCTGAGAAAAACTCATTATCGGAAGGAGCTGTATCCTCTGTAATTTCATCTTGTTACGGTTTATGCTCATGGCGTAAAAAATGTAAAAAAGATTCTTTAAGACGGCGTCATAAGCAGAAAATATTAAGATTTATACATAATCAATCCGTTTCTATAACACGAAAGTTAGTCAAAGAAAGTTGTTATGCAAGTTTCTATTGGCTAAATAAACATGAATGTGACTGGCTTAATTCCTGTCTTCCTAAAACAATACGATGCTATAAAAATAAAAGAGTAGACTGGAGCGAGAGAGATATTATCTCATCATCATTAATAAATGATGTTTTATCTCAGGGGCAGTACTCGATGTCACTTACAAGTCTAGATGCTTTACTGGGAGGGCATGGCTGGCTTTTGAAATACAGAGATAAACTACCAATGACAATGATACTTCTCAGAAAAATGGAACTAATTAAATAAGAGGGAGTTATATGGTTTACGAAAATGAATTGTGGCACAGTTTTCTTCTGCGTTCACAGATAATGTATAACTTATCCAATTGCAGGAACATAATATCAAAGCATGGCGCACTAAGGTACGATGCCTTTCCTCGTTTCGAACTGATTGATATGTACAAATTGCATAGCTTGCAGGATATATATGACATTCTTGCCACTAGAAATGGTTATATACTAACTTCCAATATAGTGTCGTTATCTTCTGGTGTTTACGGGTATTTTAACGCTGTTGAAGATGCCTGTCGGAAAAATTTTCACATAACTAATTCATATCCATTGGTAAACATCTCAAACATTCGTTACTGTCACAAATGTATTGTTGAAGATATACACTCTAAAGGCATTGGTTATCTGCGTCATAGATGGTTGTTTGAATCTAAATGTGCAGTTCATAGTACCAGTTTATATGAGGTTTGTTTTGATAACTATTTGAATGCAGTGAAAGGACTTAGTGACTTAATTATAAGTGGAATAAATCCTCATGGTTATTGTTCCCTTGTGGTTGACGTTTCAAACCCTTTCAAAAATCCAGTGTATATATTACCATGTGCGCGTAATAAAATTTTAAAATGGATTTCGGACAATAAAAATATGCTGATTTACTTTCTCTTTGATCTCTTCAAATGTAAGTCGCATTCAAGTTTATCTAAGGTTATCGAAGTCAAGATAATGCATGATAGATATATTTCTGCGGTGTTCAAGATGTTAAGTGAAGTTAATTTTTGTAATTTCAACTCATTTATTTCTGATATTTTTGAGGATGTAAGTTATGCCTCTATCGGACTTGATGATTATTCTGTTAATGTGCATTTTCTCAGGCTAAGGGCTGCAGATTGTAAATTTTGCCAGTTGAATGGTAAATATTTTTGCTCACTTTACAATGTAAAACTTCTTCGCTAATTTCACTTCATTTATAAAATACTAAGAAAGCTAGTTAGATAAGGTTTTATATTTTGACTGGGGCAGGAATAAATTATCACTCATAGAGTTTCCCTGGGGGTTACCACCTGTGTATGATGCCGGTTAGCAACAACGTCTAAAAGACCTGCGATCACGTGGGTCCCTCTCCAGCAAAGGGGCAAGGGGTGCTATATAACGGTGTACTGCTTACCCAATACGGCCTTGTATTTGAAAGATGCCGCATCTTGGCAAGATTCGTATTACAGCCTATAGTCTGTTAATGAGCATTACAGCCTATATGCTGTAAATCCCTGCGTTATGCTTGTTAACCCGTCGATACGGAAGGTCACTTATGAACACTCAATACGCTTTGAAGACTTTGAATCAGTTACGTCCTGTTTTAATCGGCTTTCGCAAAGCCAATGGACTGACGCAAAAAGATGTTTCTGAACGTTTGGGTATAACACAGCAAACTTATGCCCGACTAGAGGCCAACCCTGCAAGTGCGGGTTTTGAGCGTTTGTTTAGGGTGTTCAGCGTCCTTGGAGTGGAGATCGTACTTTCATCCAGGGAACCATTGTCAGATGCAAAGCCCGAATACGGAGCTATGCACAATTATTCTTCACTTCCAGCCAGGCGGGAGAAATGGTGACGCCTGGCGCTTCCCGGTCTAATTTTTCTTCAACAAGATTAACCCCTTAGCGGCCTGAAGTATCAGGTTGCGATAGAGCCTTTCATTTCTTCTGTTATGTTAAATACACCATTTTGAGCTATTTCGCTCGGCCTTAAATTATCTCTTCATTCTTCAGTGAAAATTTTATGTCGATCACATTATCGATGAATTTAGGAAATAATCCGTAAATGAAAATCTATCTTCTTTTAAATTCATCAATGTCAGTAGCAAATATTACGCATAAAAGAATGGTTATTATTATCATTTAAATTATAAAGCTCATGAGTCAATTCCAAAAAATATAATAAGCATTGAAATCATTACCCGTGATTCTGGAGTTTTAACTTTGCCATGTAACCAACCACAAGTTAGTTTCCGGTGTTTTGAGGGGCAGTAAAGTTCTGAAAGCGCGACCAGATCATAATCCCGAAATGTCGTTAAGATATTCTGAATAACGGTTATCCCTGCTTGTTGGCAGGCATTTGAAAATATATTTTGTATTCAGGTTGCAGCAAAACGCTTTCTTACACACAGGACTTCATATGCGGCTCAGAAAATTAAAACTGAAAAACTTCAGAGGCTACAGAAACTCTACTGAAATCATTATTGATGAAAGCATGACGGGTATTGTCGGTCGTAATGACTTTGGGAAATCAACGCTTCTGGAAGCGCTGGCTATTTTTTTTGAAACAGAAGGAATGAAGGCTGACAAGAATGACATGAACTGTTTCAGCCTAAGAGAAGGGGACGGCCGTTTTGAAATAGCCTGTGAATTTGATGACCTGCCCGATTTTATCATGATCGACGACAGGGTGCAGACCACGCTCGCCTCAGAACATCTGCTGAATGAGGACGGCAATTTTGAAATCGTCAAAACGTTTAAAGCAACGACCTCAGGAAAACCGGAGCAGACCTGCATCCGCTGCATCCACCCGGATGAGGAGCCCCTGAGAAATTTACTGGGCATGAAAATTTCTGAGCTCAAGGCGGTGGGAAAAGAAGTTGAAAAAAATGTGGCGGATAAACGCACTGCATCGTTATGGCGTCAGGCCATCAGGGAAGCCGCAGCCCCCTATACCTGTTCGGAAATTATGCTGGATGTCGATAAAGAGTTCGGAACCGACACAAAATCATTATGGGGTAAGATCCTCGATTTGCTGCCCACGTATGCGATTTTCAAAGCCGACAGGGAAAGCAGCGACGGGGATTCCGAAGCTAAAAACCCCTTACAGCAGGCCGTAAAAGACGCTCAGGCTGCGCTGCAGGACAAAATTACAGCGCTGGAAAATGAGATTCAGGACAGCGTCCTGGATGTCGCACAGAGAACGCTGGATAAATTACGTGAAATGGCCCCCGAACTCGCCAGTGAACTGACTCCACGATTTAAGGAGAAACCCAAGTGGACCTTCAATTTCACCCTGGACGGGGAAAATGGCATCCCCATCAATAAGCGCGGCAGCGGGATAAGGAGGCTTATCCTGTTGAATTTTTTTCGGGCTGAGGCTGAAAAGAATGTCGCGGGGACGCCCAGAAATGTGATTTATGCCATAGAGGAGCCTGAAACGTCACAGCATCCGAATTATCAGATGATGCTGATGAAAGCGTTACTGGCACTGGCAGGCCAGCCGCACCGTCAGATTATCGTCACCACCCATGTCCCGGCGCTGGCCGGATTAATCCCTGTCGAAGGCGTACGTTATGTTACCCGAAATGAGGCGGGTGAACCCGTAGTAAAAATGCCGGATGACGCAGTGCTGAAGGAAGCCACTGAAAGCCTGGGGGTGCTGCCAGAGACCGGTATGGAAAGGGCGCAGGGGATTGTTCTGGTAGAGGGAAAGTCGGATGTTACTTTCCTGAGGCATGCGGCCAGTTCATTAAAACAGTCAGGTGCGCTGCCAGCCTCTCTGGAGGACGTGAAAATAGTGCCAGTCCTCATAGGAGGGTGTGGTAGCGTCAAACACTGGGTTACATTGAATCTGGCCAAAGATCTGGGGCTTCCCTGGTGCGTATTTCTGGACTCCGATATTGGGGGAGACCCTGCACAGGTTCTGTCCATCCAGAAGCGTAAAAAAGAAGTAGAGGAGGCCGGTAAGGTATTTTTCGCTACGCGCAAACGTGAGATAGAAAACTATCTGTGCCCGGATCTTATCGAGGAAATTACTGGTGTAGCCGTCACGTTTACGGACACCTGTGACGCTAAAAAAATAATCGGCCGGGCTGTGGGAATGAAACCCGATAATGTACTAGATAAATTCTGGCCTCAGATGACATCAGAAAGAATCATCTCAAGATCAACCTATCATGACGGAACGCAGGAGAGAAGCGAGCTGGTTGAGATCCTGAGCGACATTGTATCCATGACGAGATAATGTATTAAATAAGCATCTCAGGTGCATATATTCCGGTCCTCAACAAAGGACCGGAGTACAGAGTAGTAAAAACCCGAAATTAATCGGGTTTGAATTATATAAAGATTAACCGACTCCCGCGCCCAGGAACGATGTAAAATCACGCTTGTCGTGACATTTCTACAATGTTTACTTTTGACTATCAAGCCATTTATTCATCTGCTCAATTTCACCTTTTTGAGCTTTAATGATGTCCTGCGCGAGCTTTCTCATTTTCGGATCTTTTCCGTATTTGAGCTCGGTCTCAGCCATTGCTATTGCCCCTTCATGGTGCGCTACCATGCCTTTCGCAAAAGCCTTGTCGGGATCGGACTCATTTACGGCAGCCATCATTTTGTCATGCATGTCTTTCATGCCAGCCATATATTCCTGTGACGAAGCCGAGGTAGACATATCAGTCATTTTCATTTCTGAATGTTCTGCTGAAATCGCTGGCAGGGATAACATTAATACTGCAAATAAAGTGTTTCTGGCTTTCATAAAAAATATCCTTTTAGCGTTGATGCCCGTTAACTGTAGCAGAATCTGATAAAAATGCCCCCTGTAGGGGGCAAAGATGTTGCCATATATCCGGTTACGGAAAAATCTATCAAGGAAATAAGGACAGCACAGATACTTCCCTCGCCGTCAGCCTGCACTGAGCATGCGACGATGCGCTTCGGCCATGGCCTGATGTGGGCCAGACTGACCGTTATTCATAAATTCATGGGCAACTGCAGCTCTTTCATGCTCATTCATTGCCGCTAATGACTTCGACGGCCCGGTAGGGGAAACGGTCTGACTTCCCATCATCCTCTGATGACTTTCCACCATTTTCTGGTGCGCATCCGCCGACCCGTTCGTCATGGTTTCATGAGCAATAATGGCCTGTTCATGCTGGTCCATACCGGCCATACGAGGTGCAGTCCCCTGGATCCCGACAGGAGCCGCAGCAGACTGCATCTGGTGAGCAGGTGCCTGTGCATTGTTGACCCGCTCATGGATATTCACGGTTTCAGTGGCCCAGGCCGAAGAAATTAAGCCAAAGCCCAGCAAGGATGCTAATACGATATTTTTCATGATAACTCTCCATTTCTTAATTAGTGATGTCCGGGGGAGTACAACCGGTGTTTTCAGTTCCATAACTGAAACAGGTTCGGAAGTGTTTATTTCTCCGGGAGGGGACTGGATATTCATTTCCTGGCGTCCACTGACGCCGGATATTGATAAAGCAATCCAGCCTTCCTGATAAGTTGCACTAATTATATCGAATGGCTTCTGTTTGCTGCATGACAGGCTAATGACATCTTTGTCATTTAAATCTTTATTCCCAGCACTGGGTGTCCGGAATCATTTTCTCCAGTCTGGGCACGGATAAGATAAAACGCGTTGAGTGTACGTCCGATTCCACCTGCACTCTTCCGTGATGTGCTTCCACGATTGACTTCACAATCGCAAGGCCGATGCCGCTGCCTTCTCCTTTTCGTTGTCTGGACGGATCCACCCGATAAAAACGGTCAAACAACCTTGATAAATGCTCTTCAGGGATTGGTTTCCCCGGATTTTCAATCACAAGGTCAAAAAAGCTCTCCTGCTCTCTTATTGAGACGGTGATTGCCTGTCCCTCTGGGGTATAACGCAGGGCGTTGGATAACAGATTATTGATCGCTCTTCTGAACATTTGTGGATCTCCCTCAACCAGGCAGGGCATCCCGTTAAATTTGAGCATAATATTGCGTTCTTCGGCCCAGGCTTCGAAAAACTCGAAGACTTTCATGACTTCTGCTCTGAGGTCAAACCGAACCCTGTCAGGTATCAGCTGATTATTGTCCGCCTGTGCCAGGAACAGCATGTCGCTGACCATTTTGGTCATCCGGTTATACTCTTCAAGGCTGGAATAGAGGACATCCTCAAGTTCCTTCTGCGTTCGATCCTGACTCAGAGCGATTTCAGTCTGCGTCACCAGATTGGTGATGGGTGTTCTGATCTCGTGCGCGATATCGGCAGAGAAATTGGCCTGGCGGGTAAAAACATCCTCAATCTTTCCAATCATATGATTGAACGAGATAACCAGCTGCTCCAGCTCAATGGGAACGCGTGTCGGTTCCAGCCGCGCATCAAGATTCTCGGAGGTGATGTTTTTAATGGCATTGCTGACATTACGAAGGGGCAGGTGCCCCTGACGGACAGCAATGCGAATGATCAGAACAATCAGCAGGCTTATCACGACGGCAATCGCAATCAGATTTTTTTTCAGCGCATCGAGGTAATGGAGATGGAAATTAATGGAGAGGCCAGTCAGCATGACATAGTTCTGCTGTTTGCCCTGAAATGTCGCCTGGCCAGAGGAGGCGATAATCCGGTACGTTTCCATCTTCATTCCGGACCCGGTATCCTTCGCTCTCGCAGTATCCTCCACCGTCCAGAGAAAGACATCCCGTGCGCGGCTGTGCTCGCTAAAATCGGCTGAATTCACGGCCGGGCGTAGTGCTGCCCCCTGCGCAGAGCTGTACAGCACCTCACCCCGGGGATTGAGGAGCAAAAGGGCAACGTTGCGGTAGCTGGCGATCGATTCCTTTATTTTGCTTACTTTTTTTTCATCCGGATCTGCCGGGGACTGGAGTATACGGCTCAGTGTGGTGCTGATTTGTTGCAGATCGCTGACATCCTGCTCGGCAAAATGCTTTTCAACAGAATGCAGCATAAACCAGGTGAAGGCGATAAACGCCAGTATTGTGGACAGGCTGATAAAAAAGGTCAGCCGCAGAGCGAGTGAGAAAGGTCGTCTGGACGGTTTGCTATGCATCCGGGATCTCCAGCATGTAGCCCACGCCCCGCACTGTCTGGATCAGTTTTGTCCCGTAATCGTTGTCTATTTTAGCGCGGAGTCGCTTTACTGCGACATCAATCGCGTTAGTGTCGCTGTCAAAATTCATGTCCCAGACCTGAGAGGCAATCAGGGAGCGGGGAAGAACTTCTCCCTGATGGCGAATGAAGAATTCCAGCAGGCTGAACTCTTTACTGGTGAGCACAATGCGGTTCCCGGCGCGGCTGACTTTTCTGGATACGAGATCAACCGAGAGGTCAGCCACTTTAAGCTGGCTTTCCGTGATCATCGTGTTTCCCCGCCTGAGGAGGGTTCTTACCCGGGCGAGCAGTTCAGCAAACGCAAAGGGCTTCACCAGATAATCGTCCGCACCCAGCTCAAGTCCTTTGACCCTGTGTTCAATCGTGCCAAGGGCCGTCAGCAGTAATACCGGCATCCCCTTTCCGGCACTGCGCAGCATACGGATGATATCCCAGCCGTTTACATCAGGCAGCATGATATCCAGGATGGCTAAATCATACTCGGCTGTCATGGCAAGATGATATCCGGTCAGACCATTATCAGCGTGATCCACGACGAACCCCGCCTCTGTCAGCCCCTTGCTGAGATATTCACCTGTTTTAATTTCGTCTTCAACGATTAATATTTTCATCATGCTCCCCGGCTGGCTGCTAATGTCATTTTATTGCGCCCACGATCGTTATCAACGGATTACAGCAAAAATGACAACATTGTCATTATCCTGTCACCCGGCAAACAGAGAGCGTTCGGTAAAGTATCCCTATCAATACTCTGGACTTCGTTTGAACCATTTACCAGGTCTGCCTGTACGAGAAGCGTTATGTTCAAATTAAAATTACTCAGCATCAGTACCATATTCATCCTGGCTGGTTGTGTTTCTCTGGCACCTGAATATCAGCGTCCGCCAGCTCCGGTTCCCCAGCAGTTTTCATTGTCTAAAAACAGTCTGACGCCTGCGGTAAACAGCTATCAGGATACGGGCTGGCGAAACTTTTTTGTCGATCCCCAGGTCAGCAGGCTGATCGGTGAAGCCCTGAATAATAACCGTGATTTGAGAATGGCTGCCCTGAAGGTTGAAGAGGCCCGGGCCCAGTTCAACGTCACGGATGCAGATCGTTATCCCCAACTGAATGCCTCATCCGGGATCACATACAACGGTGGTCTGAAAGGTGACAAGCCGACCACACAGGAGTACGACGCGGGTCTGGAGCTCAGCTATGAGCTCGATTTTTTTGGCAAACTTAAGAACATGAGTGAGGCTGATCGCCAGAACTACTTTGCCAGCGAAGAAGCCCGTCGTGCCGTACACATCCTGCTGGTCTCCAACGTTTCACAGAGCTATTTCAGCCAGCAACTGGCGTACGAACAACTCCGTATTGCGCGGGAAACGCTGAAAAATTATCAACAGTCTTATGCATTCGTTGAGCAACAACTGGTGACCGGGAGTACGAACGTTCTGGCGCTTGAACAAGCCAGGGGGCAAATCGAAAGTACCCGCGCCGAAATAGCCAAACGAGAAGGCGATCTGGCTCAGGCAAACAATGCCCTGCAACTGGTGCTGGGAACGTACCGCGCAGTTCCGTCAGAAAAAGGGATTAAAGGTGGGGAGATCGCACCAGTAAAATTGCCACCAAATCTGTCGTCACAAATATTGCTGCAGCGTCCGGATATTATGGAAGCGGAATACCAGTTGAAAGCGGCTGATGCCAATATTGGCGCAGCGCGAGCGGCTTTTTTCCCGTCCATTACCCTGACCAGTGGTCTCTCCTCAAGCAGTACGGAGCTGTCCAGCCTCTTTACGTCAGGAAGTGGAATGTGGAATTTTATTCCTAAAATTGAAATTCCTATATTTAATGCTGGCAGGAACAAAGCCAATCTGAAGCTGGCTGAAATTCGCCAGCAACAGTCCGTGGTTAATTACGAACAAAAAATTCAGTCAGCCTTTAAGGATGTTTCCGACACGCTTGCGCTGCGCGACAGCCTTAGCCAGCAACTTGAGTCACAGCAGCGTTATCTTGATTCACTTCAGATAACTCTACAGCGTGCCAGAGGATTGTATGCAAGTGGTGCTGTCAGTTACATCGAAGTGCTGGATGCAGAACGTTCCCTCTTCGCGACGCAGCAAACCATTCTCGATCTTACCTATTCCCGACAGGTTAACGAAATTAATCTGTTTACCGCGCTGGGTGGCGGTTGGGTAGAGTAAATTTATTCAATTAATCAGGAAATTAAAATGCGTAATTCACTTAAAGCCGTTTTATTTGGTGCCTTCTCTGTCATGTTTTCTGCCGGTCTTCATGCTGAAACACATCAGCATGGCGATATGAATGCTGCCAGTGATGCTTCGGTACAGCAGGTTATCAAGGGCACCGGTATCGTTAAAGACATTGATATGAATAGTAAAAAGATTACCATTTCGCACGAAGCAATCCCGGCGGTGGGCTGGCCTGCAATGACCATGCGCTTCACTTTTGTTAATGCAGACGACGCTATCAATGCCCTGAAAACCGGCAACCATGTCGATTTCTCGTTTATTCAGCAGGGCAATATCTCCTTACTCAAAAGCATTAACGTTACGCAATCCTGATTAACAGTCCGGAGCGAATACATCCAGTGCGCCTGAACATTCATTATGGGATTACTGTGAATGAATAATCGTGCGCATATGCCAGGTGTTTTGATTTTTCAGCGAGAAATTGTATGGCTTCTTTAAAGATAAAATATGCTGCAATAATTATCAGCAGCCTCATAGCAGGGGGGCTGATATCGGTTACTGCCTGGCAGTATTTAAACTCATCACAAAAAACAGTACCAGCAGAACAAAAGGCACCGGAGAAAAAGGTACTTTTCTGGTATGACCCTATGAAACCGGATACCAAATTTGATAAACCCGGAAAATCGCCTTTTATGGATATGGACCTTGTGCCGAAATATGCTGATGAAAGTGGCGATAAAAGCAGTGGCGGGATCCGTATCGATCCAACTCAGGTTCAGAATCTGGGATTAAAAACGCAAAAAGTCACGCGAGGAATGCTGAATTATTCTCAGACAATCCCGGCTAATGTCAGTTACAACGAATATCAGTTTGTCATTGTGCAGGCGCGTTCTGACGGTTTCGTCGAAAAAGTGTATCCCCTGACGATTGGCGATCATGTGAAGAAAGGCACTCCGCTTATCGATATCACCATTCCTGAATGGGTTGAGGCACAAAGTGAGTTTCTGCTGTTATCCGGTACAGGCGGTACGCCAACCCAGATAAAAGGGGTTCTGGAGCGACTTCGTCTGGCTGGTATGCCGGAAGAGGATATTCAAAGGCTGCGTTCAACCCGCACAATCCAGACCCGTTTTACCATTAAAGCACCTATTGATGGTGTCATTACTGCATTTGACCTGCGCACCGGCATGAATATTTCCAAAGATAAGGTGGTGGCTCAGATTCAGGGGATGGACCCGGTCTGGATCAGCGCTGCAGTGCCAGAATCTATCGCCTATCTGCTGAAAGATACGTCGCAGTTTGAAATTTCGGTACCGGCTTATCCGGATAAAACATTCCATGTCGAAAAATGGAACATTCTTCCCAGCGTGGATCAGACAACCCGCACGCTTCAGGTCCGCCTCCAGGTTACTAACAAGGATGAGTTTCTCAAGCCGGGCATGAATGCCTATCTCAAACTGAATACCCAAAGTCAGGAGATGCTGCTGATACCAAGCCAGGCCGTTATCGATACCGGCAAAGAACAGCGCGTGATTACTGTTGATGATGAAGGCAAGTTTGTGCCGAAACAGATCCACGTTCTGCATGAATCACAGCAACAGTCCGGCATTGGCTCCGGTCTTAATGAAGGCGATACCGTGGTGGTCAGTGGCCTGTTCCTCATTGACTCCGAAGCCAATATTACGGGCGCGCTGGAACGTATGCGCCACCCTGAAAAAACAGAAAACAGTATGCCAGCAATGTCTGAGCAGCCTGTAAATATGCATTCAGGGCACTGAGGAGACGACGATGATTGAATGGATTATCCGGCGCTCTGTCGCCAACCGTTTCCTGGTCATGATGGGCGCACTGTTTCTCAGCATCTGGGGCACATGGACGATAATTAACACGCCGGTCGATGCGCTGCCTGACCTGTCAGATGTGCAGGTCATTATTAAAACCAGCTATCCCGGACAGGCTCCGCAGATTGTAGAAAACCAGGTCACCTATCCGCTTACCACCACCATGCTGTCCGTACCTGGCGCAAAAACCGTGCGTGGCTTTTCACAGTTCGGTGATTCGTATGTGTATGTCATTTTTGAAGACGGGACCGATCTGTACTGGGCCCGTTCGCGCGTGCTGGAATACCTGAATCAGGTTCAGGGCAAACTGCCTGCGGGTGTGAGCTCTGAAATCGGTCCGGACGCCACGGGAGTGGGCTGGATATTTGAATATGCCCTGGTCGATCGCAGCGGAAAACACGACCTTTCAGAACTGCGTTCTTTGCAGGACTGGTTTCTGAAATTTGAACTGAAGACCATCCCGAACGTGGCTGAGGTAGCCTCGGTTGGTGGCGTGGTGAAGCAGTACCAGATTCAGGTCAATCCGGTAAAACTGTCCCAGTATGGGATCAGCCTGCCCGAAGTGAAACAGGCTCTTGAATCGTCTAACCAGGAGGCCGGTGGTTCATCCGTTGAAATGGCCGAAGCGGAGTATATGGTCCGTGCCAGCGGTTATCTTCAGAGCATTGATGATTTTAATAACATCGTCCTGAAAACAGGTGAGAACGGCGTGCCGGTTTATCTGCGGGATGTTGCCCGCGTGCAGACCGGGCCCGAAATGAGGCGTGGTATTGCCGAGCTGAACGGCCAGGGAGAAGTCGCTGGCGGCGTGGTGATCCTGCGGTCGGGTAAAAATGCGCGCGACGTTATCACGGCAGTGAGGGATAAACTGGAGACGCTGAAGGCCAGCCTGCCGGAAGGCGTTGAAATCGTGACCACCTACGATCGCAGCCAGTTAATCGACCGGGCGATTGATAACCTCAGTTCCAAACTTCTGGAAGAGTTTATCGTGGTGGCCATCGTCTGTGCTCTGTTCCTGTGGCACGTACGTTCTGCCCTGGTGGCGATTATCTCTCTGCCGCTTGGCCTGTGTATCGCCTTTATCGTCATGCACTTCCAGGGACTGAACGCCAATATCATGTCGCTGGGAGGGATAGCGATTGCCGTCGGTGCGATGGTGGATGCCGCCATTGTGATGATTGAAAATGCGCACAAACGGCTTGAGGAGTGGGATCATCAGCATCCGGGTGAGCAGATTGACAACACCACCCGCTGGAAGGTGATTACCGACGCCTCCGTGGAAGTGGGACCCGCGTTGTTCATTAGCCTGCTGATCATCACCCTGTCCTTTATTCCTATCTTTACCCTGGAAGGGCAGGAAGGTCGTCTGTTTGGCCCGCTGGCATTCACGAAAACGTACTCCATGGCGGGAGCGGCCGCACTGGCCATCATCGTCATTCCTATTCTGATGGGATTCTGGATCCGGGGGAAAATTCCTGCAGAGACCAGTAACCCCCTGAACCGGGTGCTGATCAAAGCGTATCATCCTTTGCTGCTGCGGGTCCTCCACTGGCCAAAAACAACCCTGCTGGTTGCGGCCTTGTCCATTTTCACGGTTATCTGGCCACTGAGTCAGGTGGGCGGTGAATTTCTGCCGAAGATTAACGAGGGCGATCTGCTGTATATGCCGTCGACCTTGCCTGGCGTCTCTCCGGCAGAAGCTGCAGCGCTCCTGCAGACAACAGACAAGTTAATCAAAAGCGTTCCTGAAGTGGCTTCTGTATTTGGCAAGACCGGTAAAGCAGAGACCGCAACGGATTCCGCGCCGCTCGAAATGGTGGAAACCACGATCCAGCTCAAACCTGAGGATCAGTGGCGTCCCGGCATGACAATTGACAAGATTATTGATGAACTCGACAGGACAGTCCGTTTACCGGGTCTGGCAAACCTCTGGGTGCCGCCTATCCGTAACCGTATTGATATGCTCTCAACCGGGATCAAAAGCCCGATAGGTATCAAAGTGTCCGGGACTGTTCTGTCCGATATCGACGCGACGGCGCAGAGTATCGAGGCGGTAGCCAAAACCGTGCCTGGCGTGGTGTCTGTCCTGGCTGAGCGACTTGAGGGCGGGCGCTACATCGATATCGATATCAACCGGGAGAAAGCCTCCCGCTACGGGATGACGGTAGGTGATGTCCAGCTGTTCGTCTCTTCAGCAATCGGAGGTGCTATGGTGGGTGAGACAGTTGAAGGGGTGGCCCGGTACCCTATTAACATTCGCTACCCGCAGGATTACCGGAACAGTCCGCAGGCGCTGAAACAGATGCCGATCCTGACCCCGATGAAGCAGCAGATCACGCTGGGCGATGTCGCGGATATTAACGTCGTTTCTGGACCAACCATGCTGAAAACCGAAAATGCCCGGCCAGCCAGCTGGATTTATGTTGATGCCCGCGGCAGGGACATGGTGTCGGTGGTTAACGACATTAAGACGGCCATCAGCGAGAAAGTGAAACTGAGACCGGGAACCAGTGTGGCATTCTCCGGACAGTTTGAACTGCTTGAGCATGCCAACAAGAAACTGAAGCTGATGGTGCCGATGACGGTGATGATCATTTTCATCCTGTTGTATCTGGCATTCCGCCGGGTTGACGAAGCCCTGCTGATCCTGATGAGCCTGCCGTTCGCCCTGGTTGGCGGAATATGGTTCCTGTACTGGCAGGGCTTCCATATGTCAGTGGCGACCGGAACCGGGTTTATCGCCCTGGCCGGGGTGGCAGCAGAGTTTGGCGTGGTCATGCTGATGTATCTGCGTCATGCCATTGAAGTGCACCCGGAATTGTCCCGTAAAGAGACGTTCACACCGGAAGGTCTTGATGAAGCCCTTTATCATGGTGCCGTGCTGCGTGTCCGGCCGAAAGCCATGACCGTGGCGGTGATCATCGCGGGTCTGCTGCCGATACTCTGGGGAACCGGCGCAGGTTCAGAAGTCATGAGCCGTATTGCGGCCCCCATGATTGGCGGGATGATCACAGCTCCGCTGCTGTCCCTGTTCATTATTCCTGCCGCCTATAAACTCATCTGGCTGCGCAGACATAAAAAGAGCGTGTCATAACCCTGAAAGGACACCCCTGCGGGTGTCCTTTTGCATAAATTCACCCTGACGTCAGGGTTTACATCGATAACATACAGAGGTGAGTATGAAAAAAATAATTTTAATGGCCCTGGCTTTTGGCCTTTCACTTCCGGCAATGGCAGGTGAAAAAGTAATAGACATGTACAAGTCTGAAAACTGTGGTTGCTGTTCCCTGTGGGGCAAGGCGATGGAAAAGGACGGGTTTGAGGTACGGACCCACGTCATGAATGATCAGGCTCTGTCAGCCCTGAAAGAAAAATATGCTGTTCCTGCTGAGCTGAGAAGCTGTCATACCGCAGTTACTGGTAATTTGATCATTGAAGGTCATGTGCCTGCCACAACGATACATAAGGCAATGCAGTCTGGTTCAGGGATTTATGGCCTTGCCACCCCCGGTATGCCTGCGGGAAGCCCGGGAATGGAGATGGGGGCCCGTAAAGAGGCTTACGATGTTATCGCATTCTCTCCGGAGGGCAGTAAAAAGATCTTCCAGCGAATCGAATAGTCAGCGGAACGGCTGATAACGGGACGTCGGCAGCAGGCACTCCTGTGCCGGCGACATTCGTGGTAATCGCATCCATGACATACCCTGAAGACAGAAAATGCTTCAGGCATGCATAAGGAGAGTTACTGTGAAAAATGACAATGTAGTGCAACACAACAACCAGACTGCTTCTGAACAGACATTATCCCCGGACGAGAGCCACGTATTGCATAAGGTGAGAGATCCCGTGTGCGGGATGGCATTCCTGCCCGACAAGGCGCACAGCAGCATTCGATACCAGGACCATCAGCTTTATTTCTGCTCTGCCAGCTGTGAGAGTAAATTTACAGCCCATCCCGACCGTTATCTTACCGAAGATGCCAGTGAACATTCCCACCACCACCACGATCACCACGAAGTCAGCCCAGACCAGATAAAACAGCCTCACCATCAGGCGGAGAAAGATATTTCTGAAGGTGTGTGGACATGTCCGATGCACCCGGAGATACGCCGCAGTGGTCCCGGAAGCTGTCCTGTCTGTGGAATGGCACTGGAACCGCTCGTAGCCACGGCATCGACGGGGCCGAGTGATGAACTTCGCGACATGACAAGACGCTTCTGGCTGGGGTTGTTGCTGGCGTTTCCGGTTCTGATACTCGAAATGGGATCTCATCTGTTTCCCGCCTTGAGGAATACAGTACCGCCACAATACAACACATGGCTGCAACTGCTTCTGGCCTCTCCAGTCGTGTTGTACTGCGGCTGGCCATTCTTCGCCCGGGCCGGAATGTCGTTGCGTAACCGCTCCCTGAATATGTTTACCCTTGTTGCAATGGGGACCGGCGTAGCCTGGGTTTACAGCGTCATTGCAACCGTCTTCCCCTCCTGGTTTCCTGCATCGTTCAGAAACATGGATGGCCTGGTGGCCGTTTATTTTGAAGCCGCAGCAGTAATTACGGTGCTTGTTCTGCTGGGACAGGTTCTTGAACTGCGGGCACGGGAACAAACCTCAGGTGCCATTACTGCGCTTCTGAACCTTGCCCCCAAAACAGCCAGGCGGCTGGATCATGACGGTCATGAAACGGATATTAATGCAGAAGATGTCCTGCCTGGCGATAAGCTCCGCATCAGACCTGGAGAGAGTATTCCGGTCGACGGTATCGTGGTCGAAGGCAAAACAACTGTTGATGAATCGATGGTGACCGGGGAGTCTATGCCGGTTACCAAAAAAGAGGGTGAACCTGTCATTGGGGGGACGATTAATCAGACAGGTAGTCTTATCATCCGAGCAGAGAAAGTCGGTGATGAAACGATGCTCTCACGAATTGTTCAGATGGTCGCTGATGCACAGCGTTCGCGAGCCCCCATCCAGAGAATGGCTGACAGCGTTTCAGGCTGGTTTGTTCCTCTGGTGATACTTATCGCGGTTGTTGCTTTCGTGATCTGGTCTGTCTGGGGGCCCGAGCCCAGGATGGCGCACGGTCTGATTGCGGCTGTGTCGGTCCTGATTATTGCCTGTCCCTGCGCGCTGGGGCTGGCCACGCCGATGTCGATAATGGTGGGGGTGGGCAAAGGAGCCCAGGCCGGGGTGTTAATCAAAAATGCCGAAGCCCTTGAGCGTCTTGAAAAAGTGGACACGCTGGTTGTCGACAAAACAGGCACGCTCACGGAAGGTTCGCCTACGGTGACAGGAATTATCAGTCTCAGTCCGGGTGGGGAAGCCTCTCTTTTGCGTGTAACGGCCGCAGTGGAAAAAGGCTCGCAGCATCCGCTGGGTATGGCAGTCGTCAGAGCAGCACAGGAAAAGGGGATCGCAATACCCGCAGTCACTCATTTCGATGCGCCGTCGGGTAAAGGTGTCACAGGCGATGTCGAAGGTCAACGGATTGTTATTGGTAATGAACTGGTTATGCAGGAAAACAGTATCGTTGTTGATAATCAAAAGGCCGTTGCGGATACGTTGCGGATGGAAGGCGCTACCGTTATCTATGTGGCCACGGACGGGGACCTTGCAGGCCTGATAGCTATTTCGGATCCCGTGAAAGCAACCACGCCGGATGCACTTAAAGCGTTGCGTCAGGCGGGGATCCGCATCGTTATGCTCACCGGGGATAACCAGCTTACCGCTGAAGCAGTCGCACGGAAACTGGGAATAGATGAGGTTGAAGCCGGGATTCTGCCGGATGGCAAAAAAGCAGTGATAACCCGACTGAAAGCGTCTGGCCATGTGGTTGCGATGGCCGGAGACGGTGTGAATGATGCCCCGGCGCTGGCAGCGGCTGACGTGGGAATAGCCATGGGAACGGGTACAGATGTGGCAATTGAAAGTGCCGGAGTCACCCTTCTCAAAGGCGACCTGATGATACTGAACAGGGCCCGTCATCTGTCAGAGATCACCATGAAAAATATCCGACAGAATCTGTTTTTTGCATTTATCTACAACGCACTTGGTGTGCCGGTGGCTGCAGGCCTGCTTTATCCTGTGTATGGAATACTGCTGTCGCCAGTTATTGCGGCGGCGGCCATGGCTCTTTCTTCCGTCAGCGTCATTGTGAATGCGTTGCGTCTGAAAAGTGTCAGGCTCGGGAAATAACACTGAGTGAAGGGTCTGTTATGAACAGAAGGAGTCCAGTATGAAAAGTACCACCTATGCGCTTATTGCTGTCGCCGCGATCGCGGCATTTGCCCTCCTGCGAGAACACTGGTCACATGTGGCAGGTTACTGGCCATATCTGTTATTGCTGGTCTGCCCGCTAATGCATCTTTTCCACGGCCACGGAGGGCATGGGGATCACCAACATCACGGAAGTGAAAACAATAAAAAAAATTAATCCGGCAAACGGGGCCGCGTCGCGGTCCCGTTATCAGTCCAGGTATCGTTCGTAGTCTCTGGCATGCGCAAAGGCATGCTGTTCGAGTTTGTTATCAGCGGGTGCCGATGCCCGGAACGCCAGTGAATTAACAGGATTGTTATTGATGACCAGCTCGTAATGTAAATGAGGACCGGATGAACGTCCGCTGTTACCGGATAACGCAATAGCACCTCCCCGGGTAACTCTGGCCCCTTTAGTAACGAGTATTTTATTGAGGTGGAGATAGCGAGTTTTAACACCGGCTTTTCCCGTTACTTCAACAAAATATCCCATGGTACTGTTGTATTCGGCCCGGGTGATTTTTCCGTCGATGACGCTGACTATTTTCGTGTTCATGGGCATGGAATAATCAATGCCATTATGGGGACTCACTTTTCCCGATACCGGGTTAAGTCTTGCAGGATTGAAAGGTGAACTGAGTCTTGCTGTGGCTGGTAACGGATAATCGAGACTGCCTTTCCCGGAAGTATCGGAAAGATTATAGAACTTTTTGTCTGATATACGATACGCCGTGTAATTAAATGAGCCGGACGTAAATTTATAAGCCACTACACGTGATTTTCCCGCTTTCTTTTGCAGTACGAGTTTTAATGATTCATTTTTTTTCAAATGCCGAAGATTAAAGCGGGAAGGCAAAGAGCGCTGAAGGATAGCGATCTCGTTCGATTCCAGCCCCGAGCGGGTGGCTGAAAGGTAAGCATTTTCTTTTACGACATCGGTAGAATACATTTACTGGAATTCGCCGTTAGCATGAACACTGCGGCGTATGCTAGGGGTTTTCAGGAGGCGTGTCATCTGCCAGTTAATCGGGAGCACCGTTGATGGTCGTCATTTTTGTAACATATCTTGTTTCCCGTTTGCTCCTGAAGATCTGGGAACTGTATGACCAGCCTGACGGTGATGATTAACGGGACTGAAACAGGTTACGGCAGAGCAATATGGGGCTCATGTCCTGCTACGTAACCCGTCAGTAAAGCCCTGCTAAGCACTAACCCGCCTGCAGTTACCTCGAGGAATACAGGCCGCGAAGCTTTCTTGCCTGTGTCTGATGAGCTTCCGCACCGGCATTATTGACCTGCTCATGCACGAGGGCGGCTTTCTCTCCGGCATTCAGTTCGTTAAAAGAAGAAGAGGAGGTCTTTGAATTTGCACCACTGTCGGACAGCATTTTTTTATGTTCCTCAATCATTTTCTGATGTGCATAGGACGCGCTGTTGTTCATAAATGAATGAGCAACAATGGCCCTTTCATGTTCATTCATTTCAGAGAATGAGGGCGTGTTGTTTTTATTAACCCTGTCCGGTAAGTTTTCATGCGTCGAGGAATTCACATGACTGACGGCTGAGGCATTATTAACAAATCGATGTGCTTCATGGGCAATATCACTGGACTGAGCAAAAGCTGCCCCACAAAATAAAGCTGTAAACGCAGTGGCCGTGATTAATATATTCATGTGTAATTACCTTCTGAGGTACATAAAAGATGTCCTTATGATCATATATAAAAATAATCAACCTGTGGGGAAGATGACGTAAATGTAATACAGCTATGTACATTACACGATTGTAATGAATTTGTTTCTTAAGGTGTGCTAGATTCATTTCATTGTAAGTGGATGAACCAGTAATTTAATTTAAATCGGTTCTCGAATTCTGTCAGTAACCATACTTTAAATAAGGGAATGCGCATGCTGTTGAAAACGTCTCGACGAACTTTCCTGAAGGGGTTAACCCTCTCTGGCGTAGCCGGAAGTCTTGGCGTATGGAGTTTCAATGCGCGTTCCAGTCTGAGCCTGCCAGTTGCCGCATCCCTGCAGGGTACTCAGTTTGACCTGACCATTGGTGAAACGGCCGTCAATATCACGGGCAGTGAGCGTCAGGCCAAAACAATCAATGGAGGCCTGCCGGGGCCCGTTCTTCGCTGGAAAGAAGGTGACACCATTACCCTGAAGGTCAAAAACCGTCTTAATGAACAGACGTCCATTCACTGGCACGGCATTATTCTTCCGGCCAATATGGATGGTGTTCCGGGGCTGAGTTTTATGGGCATAGAGCCTGATGATACCTACGTTTACACCTTTAAGGTTAAGCAGAACGGGACTTACTGGTACCACAGCCATTCCGGTCTGCAGGAACAGGAGGGGGTATACGGTGCCATTATCATCGATGCCAGGGAGCCAGAACCGTTTGCTTACGATCGTGAGCATGTGGTCATGTTGTCTGACTGGACCGATGAAAATCCTCACAGCCTGCTGAAAAAATTAAAAAAACAGTCGGATTACTACAATTTCAATAAACCAACCGTTGGCTCTTTTTTCCGCGACGTGAATACCAGGGGGCTGTCAGCCACCATTGCCGATCGGAAAATGTGGGCTGAAATGAAAATGAATCCGACTGACCTCGCGGATGTCAGTGGCTACACCTACACCTATCTCATGAACGGGCAGGCCCCGCTGAAAAACTGGACCGGACTGTTCCGTCCCGGTGAAAAGATACGCTTACGGTTTATCAACGGCTCGGCAATGACCTATTTCGATATCCGTATCCCCGGGCTGAAAATGACGGTCGTGGCTGCAGATGGCCAGTATGTAAACCCGGTTACCGTTGACGAATTCAGGATTGCCGTTGCCGAAACCTATGATGTCATTGTGGAGCCTCAGGGTGAGGCCTATACCATCTTCGCACAATCCATGGACAGGACCGGTTACGCTCGAGGGACACTGGCCACGAGAGAGGGGTTAAGTGCTGCCGTTCCCCCCCTCGATCCCCGTCCTCTGTTGACCATGGAAGATATGGGTATGGGGGGAATGGGACATGATATGGCAAGAATGGACCACAGCCAGATGGGAGGCATGGATAACAGCGGAGAGATGATGTCTATGGACGGTGCTGACCTTCCGGATAGCGGGACATCCTCCGCGCCCATGGATCACAGCAGCATGGCCGGTATGGATCATTCCCGGATGGCCGGAATGCCGGGTATGCAAAGTCATCCTGCGTCAGAAACGGATAACCCACTGGTTGATATGCAGGCGATGAGCGTCTCTCCGAAATTAAATGATCCGGGTATTGGTCTTCGAAATAACGGAAGAAAGGTTCTCACGTACGCGGATTTGAAAAGCCGCTTTGAGGATCCTGACGGACGTGAACCTGGCCGTACCATAGAACTGCATTTAACCGGCCACATGGAAAAGTTTGCCTGGTCATTTAACGGAATCAAGTTTTCAGATGCCGCACCGGTGCTGCTGAAATACGGTGAGCGGCTCAGGATCACGCTGATCAACGATACCATGATGACTCACCCCATTCACCTGCATGGTATGTGGAGCGATCTGGAAGATGAAAACGGTAATTTCATGGTTCGTAAACACACAATAGATGTTCCCCCTGGTACAAAACGCAGTTACAGAGTGACAGCAGATGCGCTTGGCCGCTGGGCGTATCACTGCCATTTGCTCTATCACATGGAAATGGGAATGTTTCGTGAAGTCCGGGTGGAGGAATGATGCGAATGAAGAGAAATTTGAAGGCCATACCTGTTCTGGTCGCCGGTTTGTTTACCTCACAGCTTTCTATTGCGGCGGGCTCCGTCTCTGCAGATCCCCACGCCGGGCACGACATGTCTGCCATGCAGATGCCAGCAGATGAGAATTTCACTGAGATGACGTCAATGGAGCCCATTGTAACTGAGAGCAGAACGCCAATTCCGCCTGTTACCGATGCCGACCGGAAGGCTGCATTCGGCAATTTACAGGGGCATGCGATTCACGACAGTGCGATTAATTATCTGGTTCTGCTGGATCAACTGGAATGGCAACGGTCGGATAACACCAACAATTTCAGCTGGAGTGTTAACAGCTGGATTGGAGGCGACACAGATCGGATTTGGCTAAAGAGTGAAGGTGAACGAAGCAATGGGGAAACGGAGGCGGCTGAAGCGCAGTTACTCTGGGGACATGCGGTTGGCCCATGGTGGGATTTGGTTGCGGGTGTCAGGCAGGATTTCAGACCTGCTTCTGCCCGGACCTGGGCTGCTGTCGGTTTTCAGGGGCTGGCACTCTATAATTTTGAGTCTGAAATTACGGGTTTTGTCAGTAATGGCGGAAAAGCAGCCCTTCGTCTGGGAGGAGAATACGACGTTTTACTGACTAACCGGCTCATACTCCAGCCATCCTATGAGGTGAATTTCTACAGTCAGGATGATGAATCGCGGGGTCGCGGCAGGGGACTGACTGACACAGAGCTGGGGCTCCGGCTGCGCTATGAAATACGCCGTGAGTTTGCACCCTATATAGGCGTTTCCTGGAATCAACTTTACGGGAAAACATCCGATATGGCGAAAAGAGAAGGTGAGAAAGACCATCAGGTAGTATTCCTGGCGGGAGCCAGAATCTGGTTTTAACGCACTGATATAAAACACTCAACTAAACAGGTAAATAAAATGTCGATTTTAAATAAAGCCATTCTTACAGGTGGCCTCGTTATGGGCGTTGCTTTCTCTGCTATGGCCCATCCGGAATTAAAAAGCTCTGTGCCACAGGCTGATTCAGCCGTAGCGGCCCCGGAAAAGATTCAGCTTAATTTCTCGGAAAATCTGACCGTGAAATTCTCAGGTGCAAAATTAACGATGACGGGTATGAAAGGCATGTCATCACATTCTCCGATGCCGGTCGCGGCAAAAGTGGCGCCAGGCGCTGACCCTAAATCGATGGTCATTATTCCGCGAGAGCCTTTACCCGCTGGCACTTATCGTGTTGACTGGCGCGCGGTTTCTTCAGATACGCACCCTATTACCGGTAATTACACCTTTACAGTGAAGTAATATTATGAACGACCTGATTATGATTGTTATTCGTTTTCTTCTTTATCTGGATTTGATGGTAATATTTGGATTGCCATTTTTTCAGATATATGGAATAAGCGGTGTCAGACATGAAACCTATAACCTGACTAATTTCAGGTCGTTTATAACCTTTGCTGTTGTTACAGGCATCATTCTTACTGGCATTAATATGCTCCTGGTATCTAATGCCATGAGTGGAGTAACTGACCTCAGAGAATTATCCATCCATGTTATCGAGATGGTGATAGAAGAAACTGATGTGGGTATTAGCTGGATTGTCAGGCTCTGTGCCCTGTTTACCACACTCGGTGCTTTGTTCCTTTACACTAATAAGAGAGTATTGTCCTGCCTGCTGATGACGATGAGTGGGGGCGTGGCGCTGGCTACACTTGCCTGGGGAGGACACGCCGTTATGCATGACGGTCTGCATTACTATCTCCATTTACTGAGCGATCTGACCCATCTCGGCGCTGCAGGTGCCTGGACAGGTGCTCTGGTTGCATTTGCTATCCTGCTGATGCGCAGAAACGAGCATAATGCACAGAGCGTCATTGTGATATCTGACTCCCTGGCAAAATTTGCCACGGCAGGAACGGTGATTGTTGTAGCCCTGATCCTGAGTGCGCTGGTCAACTATCTGTATATTGCTGAGGGTAACTTAACTCCCTTATTCAACAGTTCCTGGGGGAGGATATTGCTTGCCAAGACGGCTCTGTTTGTTCTGATGCTTCTTCTGGCTGCAGCAAACCGGTTTCACCTGGGTCCCCGGCTTGAAGTTATGGTCAGGGAAGGGAATTATGATCGCAGCGTTGCCCTGATGCGAAACAGCATCCTGACAGAATTCGTTGTTGCGATTATCATTCTGGGCGCCGTAGCGTGGCTCGGAATGCTTGCTCCGTCTCAGGTCAGCTAGGGGACAGCCAAAGCTCATGCGTGAGATTTTTACTTTCATATCAGCGAGTTGACCATGCAGCGTATTTTAATCGTTGAAGACGAACAAAAAACAGGTCGTTACCTGCAGCAGGGACTGGTTGAGGAAGGCTATCAGGCCGATCTCTTTAATAATGGCCGCGATGGTCTCGGGGCCGCGTCGAAGGGACAGTATGATTTGATAATACTGGACGTGATGCTGCCTTTCCTCGACGGGTGGCAAATCATCAGCGCACTGAGGGAGTCCGGGCACGAAGAACCGGTCCTGTTTTTAACCGCAAAGGACAACGTGCGGGACAAAGTGAAAGGACTGGAGCTTGGCGCAGATGACTACCTGATTAAGCCCTTTGATTTTACGGAGCTGGTTGCACGTGTAAGAACCCTACTGCGCCGGGCACGCTCGCAGGCCGCAACAGTCTGCACCATCGCCGATATGACCGTTGATATGGTGCGCCGAACCGTGATCCGTTCGGGGAAGAAGATCCATCTCACCGGTAAAGAATACGTTCTGCTTGAGTTGCTGCTGCAACGCACCGGAGAAGTGTTACCCAGGAGTCTTATCTCGTCCCTGGTCTGGAACATGAATTTTGACAGTGATACGAATGTGATTGATGTCGCCGTGAGACGTCTGAGAAGTAAAATTGATGATGACTTTGAGCCAAAACTGATCCATACCGTTCGCGGTGCCGGATATGTCCTGGAGATCAGAGAAGAGTGAGGTTCAAAATTTCCCTGACCACACGCCTGAGCCTGATTTTTTCTGCGGTGATGCTTACGGTATGGTGGTTATCAAGTTTTATCCTGATTAGCACCCTTAATGGCTATTTCGATAATCAGGACCGCGATTTTCTGACAGGTAAACTTCAGCTCACCGAAGAGTTTCTTAAAACAGAGACGTTCAGGAACAAAACGGATATTAAGTCATTATCAGAAAAAATAAACGATGCGATGGTGGGGCACAATGGCTTATTCATTTCTATAAAAAACATGGAAAATGAAAAAATTGTTGAACTCTATGCCAAAAATTCTGTTGTTCCAGCGGTCCTGCTTAATAAGTCGGGTGATATTCTCGACTATATGATCCAGACGGAAGAAAATAACACCGTGTACCGCAGTATCTCGCGGCGGGTTGCCGTGACGCCGGAACAGGGTAAAAGCAAACATGTCATCATTACGGTTGCCACGGATACTGGGTATCACACCCTGTTTATGGACAAACTCAGTACCTGGCTGTTCTGGTTCAATATCGGTCTGGTCTTTATTTCTGTTTTTCTGGGCTGGCTGACCACACGTATTGGTCTGAAACCGCTACGGGAAATGACCAGTCTGGCTTCCTCCATGACCGTACACAGCCTGGATCAGCGTCTAAATCCCGATCTGGCTCCGCCGGAAATCTCTGAGACCATGCAGGAGTTCAATAATATGTTTGATCGCCTGGAGGGGGCATTCCGGAAACTGTCAGATTTCTCGTCTGACATCGCGCATGAGCTGCGCACACCAGTCAGTAATCTGATGATGCAGACGCAGTTTGCACTGGCTAAGGAAAGGGATGTTTCGCATTACCGCGAAATTTTATTCGCTAACCTGGAAGAACTGAAAAGGTTGTCACGAATGACCAGTGACATGCTTTTTCTGGCACGTTCAGAGCATGGTCTGCTGCGGCTGGATAAACATGATGTGGATCTGGCAGCCGAACTGAATGAATTACGTGAGTTGTTCGAGCCCCTGGCAGACGAAACAGGAAAGACAATCACGGTTGAAGGAGAGGGCGTTGTTGCCGGAGACAGCGATATGCTCCGACGTGCTTTCAGTAACCTGCTTTCCAATGCAATCAAGTATTCTCCCGATAACACCTGTACAGCGATACACCTTGAGCGTGACAGTGACTGTGTGAACGTGATGATTACGAATACGATGTCCGGCCAGGTTCCCGCTAATCTGGAACGTTTGTTTGACCGGTTCTATCGCGCAGACTCATCAAGGTTCTACAACACGGAAGGCGCGGGGCTGGGCTTATCAATTACAAGGTCGATCATTCATGCTCACGGCGGCGAGCTGTCAGCAGAACAGCAGGGGCGTGAAATTGTGTTCAAAGTGCGCCTGTTAATGGATTAATCCCGTTGTTCAGGAGAAACCTGGAAGGTGACAAAATTGTCATCATTCAGTCACGCGATAAACAGAGGCGGTTTTTTATAATTATTCATAAATCAGGAGCAGCGTGATAACACAATCACCTGGTTCCTGGAGTGATGATTAACCCGCCCTGAGATCAACTGCTTTCTCTGTTATAAGCCATTGATTGTTTGGGTATGTAAACACCGGAGACCCAACCATGAAAAAGATTCTCGTATCATTTGTTGCAATTATGGCTGCCGCTTCATCTGCCATGGCTGCAGAGACAATGAACATGCATGACCAGGTAAATAATGCACAGGCACCTGCCCACCAGATGCAGTCATCTGCTGAAAAAAGTGCAATTCAGGGAGACAGCATGACAATGATGGATATGAGCAGTCACGATCAGGCCGCAATGTCCCATGACATGATGCAAAACAGCAATTCTGCTGCCCACCAGGACATGGCTGAAATGCATAAAAAAATGATGAAAGCTAAACCCGGAGCTACCAACGAAACAGCAAAGTCATTTTCTGAAATGAGCGAGCATGAGAAGGCCGCAGCTGTACATGAGAAGGCGAATAATGGTCAGTCTTCCGTTGTTCACCAGCAGCAGGCTGATAAGCATCGCAGTCAGATCACCCAGAATTAACCCGCAGCTCCACTTGTTAGACCCTCATTTGACGCCGAAGTCACTGGCTTACGCTCCCGTCCGGGAGCGTTTTTTTTCCCATATATCAAACTTTAACTCTGAAGAGGTGGAAGTATCTGACCAACACTGTCACGTAACGCCAGATAACTACAAAAACACCTTTTTCCTCCTGTAAATTGCAGTTCCTGCAAGAACATCAAGACATAATGTTGGAACAGCGTGTGATACACACTTAGCATCATGTTTTGTATGTGTTTTTTTTAAAACTTTACAACTTTAAAGTCTTTTTCAGGTTAAAGGATACAACTTTAATGTCTCTACACAGCTGAAAAGAACGGTTAATATTTATTTTTTAGCGTGATGCCTCCTTAACGGGCCCACGCTTTTTATTGTGTGCATGGTGTTTTGTCTTCTTAAAAGGGTTGTCTATGTCTGCTGCTCATCTCGGTTTCCCGACGGAAACCGTTGTTGTCTTCGTCGTGATGGCCGTTGGGGCGATGTTTATCGACCTCTTCATGCACCGTCACGATAAACCGATCTCGTTGAAAAGCGCGGTTATGTGGTCCATCTTCTGGGTCATGATGGCGATGGCCTTCGCCGGATTTTTATACGTGCACCACGGCGCGGAGAAGGCCAGTCTGTTCCTGACCGGCTATGCGCTGGAAGAGGTGCTCTCCGTCGACAACCTGTTTGTGATGATGGCGATCTTCGCCTGGTTCGGCGTGCCGGATAGATATCGTCACCGCGTGCTCTACTGGGGCGTGCTCGGGGCGATTGTGTTCCGCGGTATTTTTGTTGCCATCGGCACCAGTCTGTTGAGCCTGGGGCCGTATGTTGAGGTCATTTTTGCGCTGGTCGTCGGCTGGACGGCGGTGATGATGCTGAAACGCAATGAAGAGAGCGATGAAGTAGAAGATTATTCCAACCATCTGGCGTACCGCCTGGTGAAACGCTTCTACCCGGTGTGGCCAAAAATCAGCAGCCATGCGTTTATCCTGACCCAGAAAGAGGTGGATGCCGAACTGGAGAAGCCTGAAAACAAGGATGTAATGGTAGGCCGCGTGAAGAAGGCGAAGCGCTACGCGACGCCGCTGCTGCTCTGTGTTGCGGTGGTGGAGCTGTCCGACGTGATGTTCGCCTTCGATTCCGTACCCGCAATCATTGCCGTCAGCCGTGAGCCGCTGATTATCTACAGCGCAATGATGTTCGCGATCCTCGGCCTGCGTACCCTCTACTTTGTGCTGGAAGCGCTGAAGCAGTATCTGGTGCATCTGGAGAAAGCGGTGGTGTTACTGCTGTTCTTCGTGGCGTTCAAGCTGGGGCTGAATGCGACCGACCACTTCTGGCATCACGGTTATAACATCGGCGCCACGGCAAGCCTGTTTGTGGTGCTGGGGGTACTGGCGCTGGGGATTATTGCGAGCGTGATGTTCCCGGGAAAACGTGAGGCCTGATGTACCGCTTTTCTCCCTCTCCCTGTGGGAGAGGGCCGGGGTGAGGGCACCGGGCCGCACCTAACCCTTAATTGGTGAATTTCGGCGCTTGCTCGGATGATGAAAATGCCGCCAGTGCGGATCCTGCGCCGCCGCCAGCAACTCGTGGTCGCCACGCGTGTCGCCCCAGGCGCGCAGGTGATACGCGTTCAAATCCCCATACACCTTCTCCAGCCTCGCCACCTTCTGGGCACACCGGCAGTTGTGGCCGGTGATCCGCCCGGTCAGCTTGCCGTCTTTCACTTCCAGCTGCGTGCCAATCAGCTTAATGCCGAGCTTATCGGCCCACGGCTGCAATACCAGCGCCGGGGAAGCAGAGCAAATCGTCACTTCCGCACCGGAATTGACCTCGTTGGCGACGGCCAGCACCCCTTCCGGGCGCATCAGCTTGTTCCAGTATTTTTCACAGAAGGCTTCCGCCTGCTGACGTAACCAGTGCTCATCCACCCCCGTCAGGAAGGTTTTGATCAACACCTCTTTCAGCTCATCTCGCGTCAGCTTGCGGCGCACACAGTGCAGCGTAGGCAGGGCCATGCGCACCAGTCGGCCAGCAAAGTAGCGCTTGCCAAAGGCAAAGCGCAGGAACGGGATAAAACTGTCGTGGTGCGTCAACGTACCATCAAAGTCAAAGACAGAGAGCACGCTGGACTTCGCCACGGCTTCGTCGGCAATCATATTGGTCATAAATACGTCTTAGCTGAAATACACATTCTGTTCACTAGTTTACCTGCTTTACCTTCATAGTCCTTATATCAGGTCGCATTTTTTCCTGAACCTGTGGCCTGACGGGTCAAACTATGTCATCCACCACGCCACCGTCAACGCGCAGCGCCGCGCCGGAAGTCGCGGAGGCCTGCATGGAACAGACATACACCACCATATTCGCCACTTCTTCTACCGTTGCGGCGCGCTGAATAACCGAGCTGGGACGATTCTCCATCACGAACGCTTTCGCCAGCTGCTCCAGCGATTTACCGGTTCTTTCGATTTCGTCTTTCATCATCGCGGCAAAACCGTCCGACATTGTCGGGCCCGGCAGTACGCTGTTCACCGTCACGCCGCTGCCTGCCACGAACTTCGCCAGACCGCGCGCCAGCGAGAGTTGGGCGGTTTTTGTCACGCCATAGTGGATCATATCCGCAGGAATATTGCAGGCCGATTCTGACGAGATAAACACTACCCGACCCCAGCCCTTTTGTACCATGCCGGGCAGCAGGGCACGGGAGAGGCGCACACCGGACATCACGTTGGTTTGCCAGTAGCGTTCCCAGGTCTCGTCGTCGGTGGAATAAAAATCCTGCTGGCCATAGATCCCAGCGTTATTCACCAGAATATCGACGTGCGTGGCGACCCTGAGCAGTTCGTCAACGCCCTCCTGCGAGCTCAGGTCGGCGATGGCGGCACGGACCTGTACGCCAGGCACCACCTGCTGTAGCGCCTGAATGCCTTTATTCACCGAGTCGACGCTGCGTCCGTTTACGATCACTTCCGCACCGCTCTCCGCCAGCCCGCGGGCGATGGCAAACCCAATACCGCCGGTGGACGCGGTCACCAGCGCTACTTTCCCCGTTAAATCGATTTTCATCGTTCACTCCTTGTCGTTTTATGGTTCAAAACTTAAAGCGTAGCAGTTGACGATGACGGCTCCTGCTTAAAAAGGCGCAACAGCGTCTCAACCTGCTCGTCCAGCGGGCTGAGGGAGCGTTTGACGATGAGGTGCAGCGGCGTGGCGCGACGTACGCCGTGGCTGAGCGGCAGCGTTTTAAGGATGCCCTGCTGGAGCGGGGTCTGAATGCGTTCTTCCGGTAACCAGCCGTACCCAACCTGATACATCACCGCTTCGATCGCGGCATCGATAGTGGAGAATGTCCACGACTCCCCGGTGGGGTGAGTGGTGGGCTGGCTGTCTGCGATCTGAATGCGCGGCCACGGCCGTAGCATCTCGTCATTAAGCGGCGTATCCAGCGAAAACAGCGGGTGCGCGTGATGCGCGACGGCAACAAAATCGATATTCATCAGCCATTCGCCCAGGCCGGTAATGTCCTGGCGGCGGGTTAAGACCATCACGTCGGCTTCATCATTGAGCGCATCTGCGCGGCTGTTTTCCAGAACCTCGGTAAGCCGCACCTGCGTTTGCGGGTACAGCTGCTGAAACTGGCGCAAAATCGCGAACAGCCGGCTACGCGGAAAAATACTGTCTACCATCAGGTCGATACGGGTTCGCATCCCGCTGCGCAGGGTCGCAGCGCGCGTTTCAACATAGGCGAAGGCTTTCAGCAGCGGTTTAACCTGATTCAGCAACAGCTCACCCGCCGGGGTTAGCACGGCACGCCGTCCCTCTGTCATCAGGAGCGCCACGCCCAGCCGCTCCTGCAAAAGCGACAGGTTATAGCTGACCGAGGACTGGCTGCGGTAGGTCTCTTCCGCCGCCTTAGCGAAGCTGCCAGCCTCGATGACTCTCTCCAGCAAGGCCCACTGTTCGAGCGTCGTCTTGTGCATAATTAATCTAAATTTTGGATGAATTTGATTCAAACATAGCGTTATTCATTCATTTTTTGAAGGGGTACGATCGTTTCATCAAAACAAAGGAGACATCGTATGAGCACCTTCGATAAACATGATTTAAGCGGCTTCGTCGGCAAACATCTTGTATATACCTACGATAATGGCTGGAATTACGAAATTTACGTTAAAAACGAAAACACCCTGGACTACCGTATTCACAGTGGTCTGGTTGGCAACCGTTGGGTGAAAGATCAGCAGGCCTACATCGTCCGTGTTGGGGAGAGCATCTATAAAATTTCCTGGACGGAGCCAACCGGTACTGACGTGAGCCTGATCGTGAACCTGGGCGACCGCCTGTTCCACGGCACCATCTTCTTCCCGCGCTGGGTCATGAATAATCCGGAAAAAACCGTCTGCTTCCAGAACGATCACATTCCGCTGATGAATAGCTACCGTGATGCCGGACCAGCGTATCCAACCGAAGTGATTGATGAATTTGCCACCATCACCTTCGTGCGTGACTGCGGTGCGAATGACGATAGCGTGATCAATTGCGCGGCCAGCGAGCTGCCTGCAAACTTCCCGGAAAATTTAAAATAAGATCGAGAACAACGTGAACGGGACATCGGCCATGTTGGTTTTAACCGGCATGGCCGTTTTTTATGCCGCAGGAACACCGGAGTAAGTAACCGCTTCCGCCGTTAAGGTGAAAGGCGTAGGGGTACAGACCGCCAGGCTCAGCGAGCCGAAGCGTAGCTGACTGACCGGGAGCGACTGGGCGGTGCTGTCAATGCTGACTATCTGCCACGCGCTGCCGCCACGCTGTTTGACGATTGCCTCTTTGCGTGTCCAGATGCGCCAGAATGCGGAAAGCTGCTCTTCCGGCGCTTCACGTTCCAGCTCGTCATGTTCGGTGAGGCTGAAAACGGCATTTGCCAGCGCCTGCCAGTTCTCCCGCGGGCGGATCACTTCGATATCGCAGCCCACTTCACCTTCATCGCTCATCAGCAGGGCAATATCGTCCCCGCTGTGGCTCAGGTTAAACCACAGCGGATGGCCGTTAGCGAAGGCCGGTTTTCCCTGCTCGCCGTAAATTATCTCGGGAAGGGGCGAGGGGGATAAGGTTCTGGCGAGCAGCGTCCGGCCTGCAAGCCAGGAAGCGTGTCGTGCACCCTGAGGTGCCATGTCTGCGAGCGTTGACGCCAGCGGGTCCGCGCTAAGGGTGGAGATCTTTCCCAGTACAAACTGGTACATAGTTACGCCCAGCGTTTAATGATTATCGAGGTATTGATGCCGCCAAAGGCAAAGTTATTGCTCTGAATAAATTCGCAATCAATCGGGCGGGTTTCCCCCATAATATAATCTAAAGCGCCGCATTGCTCATCCGGTTGTCTTAAATTGAGCGTCGGCGTGAACCAGCCCTCCCGCATCATGTGCAGACTCAGCAAGGCTTCCAGCGCGCCGCAGGCTCCCAGGGTATGACCGAAATAACTCTTTAAGGATGAGATGGGCACGCTGTCGCCGAAAATGGCGGCGGTCGCCTGACTCTCGGCGATATCCCCGCGATCGGTTGCCGTGCCGTGGGCAGAAATGTAGCCAATGTCCTGAGGGCCAAGACCCGCCATCGCCAGCGACTGCTCCATACACACCTGCATGGTTTCACGCTGGGGCTGGGTGATGTGCGCCGCATCGCAGTTGGTGGCAAAGCCCACGATCTCGCCATAAATTGTCGCTCCGCGTGCTCTGGCGTGATCCAGCGCTTCCAGCACCAGCGTACCCGCCCCTTCGCCAATCACCAGGCCATCGCGCTGAACGTCAAACGGCGAAGGCGTGGTTTTTGGCGCGTCGTTACGCTGGCTGGTGGCAAACAGGGTATCGAAAACCGCCGCTTCCGACGGGCACAGCTCTTCCGCGCCGCCTGCCACCATCACCGTCTGGTAGCCGTGACGAATCGCTTCCCAGGCGTAGCCAATCGCCTGGCTGCCAGAGGTACAGGCGCTCGAGGTGGGGATCACCCGTCCGCGCAGGCCAAAGAACAGCCCGGTATTCACCGCCGTGGTGTGCGGCATCATCTGCACATAGGTGGTGCCGGTGATGTTGTGGGTGTGCTTTTCGGTGAGCATGGAGGCAAACTCGCTGACCGGCCCGGTGCTGCCCGTCGACGAGCCGTAGGCGATGCCGGTCTGACCGTTGGTCAGCACCGCGTCGTCGATTAGTCCCGCCTGCTCCAGCGCCAGCTCGGTGGCGCGGGTAGAGAGCAGCGACACGCGGCCCATGGCGCGAATGCGCTTACGGGTATAGTGAGCGGGGAGAGTGAAGTCTTCAATCGGCGCGGCGAGCAGGGTTTGCAGGCCGTCATACGCCTGCCACTCCGTCATGGTACGCACCGCATTTTCATACTTGCGCAGACGGCGCGAGATGGTCGGCCAGTCCTCGCCGAACGCGGTGACGCCGCCCATGCCCGTAATCACTACCCGGCGGGTCATAGCATGCCTCCGTTAATCGAAATCACCTGACGCGTCACATAGCCTGCTTTATCCGACATCAGGTAACTCGCCAGCCCCGCGACCTCCTCGGCCTGGCCCATACGCTGCATCGGGATCATCGACATCGCCGCGCGCAGTGCGGCTTCGTCCATTTCGATCATGCCGGTATCGATCAGCCCTGGCGCGATGCAGTTGACGGTGATTTTGCGTTTTGCCAGCTCGGTGGCGAGCGCTTTGGTGGCGCCGATGATCCCGGCTTTCGCCGCGCTGTAGTTCACCTGCCCACGGTTGCCCATAATGCCTGACACCGACGACAGGGTGATGATCCGCCCGCCCTTGCGGGTGCCGATCATCGGCATAATGCAGGGATGAATGACGTTATAAAAACTGTCGAGATTGGTGTGGATCACGCTGTCCCAGTCATCGTCGCTGAGCGCAGGAAATGCGCCGTCGCGGGTAATACCGGCGTTACTGACCACGCCATACCACGCGCCGTGGTCAGCGATCTCCTGTTCCAGCACCGTGCGGCACTGCTCGCGGTTGCCCACGTCGAAGGTGAGTAAACGGCCCGCGCCGCCTGCCTGGACAATCGCTTCCAGCGTCTCCTGCGCGCCCGCTTCATCACGATGGTAATGCACGCCGACGGTGAAACCGTCCGCCGCAAGCTGAAGGGCGATAGCGCGGCCAATGCCTTTGCTGGCGCCGGTGACCAGTACGGATCTCATGATGGTGTTCCCTGGTTGAAAAGTGTGGTTAATTCTTCCTCGCTCGGCTGGAAGGTGTTCACGCGGCCCGTGGCGAGGGAGACACTATCCGCATGAATGGTGCACTCGAAGCTGCCAAAGCGTTCATCCTGCATCAGACGTTCGATGGTGATGGTCAGCGTGCTGCCTGCGGCAAAATGCCCTGCGTCGCACACCAGCTCGCGCGCGCCCAGCACCATGCCCAGCGCACAGTGCGGCAGCCCTTTTTGCATCCGGTGCCATTCAGACCAGACGCCCACGGTCTGGGCCATCAGCTCCAGCGCAAACCAGCCAGGCAGGTTGCCGTCCGCGTCCAGGAACGGGGCCAGAACGCCCCGTTCGTTCACCGTCACGCTGCAAACGGCGCGGTCATCGGTGACGCTTTCCACGCTCTCAAGCAGCAGCATCGGCGTGTCGTGAGGAAGATAATCCCCGGGAGGTAAGTAGTGCATCATACTCTCCCCAGCAGAAGGCTGGCGTTGTTGCCGCCAAACGCGAAGGAGTTTGACAGGATCACCGGTTTATTCAGCGGTGCGCTCTGGTGCAGTAGGCCGAAGGCGGGCAGGGTGTCGTCCGGCGCGTAGCGGGAAAAATCCTGCGGCGGCAGCGGCAGGCTTCGGGTCAGGATCAGCCAGCTCAGGGCGGCCTCGGTGATCCCCGCGGCGCCCAGCGTGTGGCCGGTAAGATGTTTCGTGGAGCTGCACGGCACGCGGGCGCCAAAGAGATCGTGGATCACCTGCGCCTCAATGCGATCGTTCAGCGGCGTGGCGGTGCCGTGCAGGTTGATATAACCGACGTCCGCCGCCGTCATGCCCGCCTCGTTCAGCGCCTGGTTGATGGCGCGGATCGCCCCTTCACCCTGCGGATGCGGGGCGGAAATATGGTACGCATCGCTGGATTCCCCCGCGCCGAGGAGCGCAACCTCGCCTGGCTCGCGGGTCAGCACCATCAGTGCCGCCGCTTCGCCAATGTTGATCCCCCGACGGTGGCGGCCAAACGGTTCGCACAGGGTCGGGGAGAAGGACTCCAGGCTGTTGAAGCCGTTGACCGGCATGCGGCTCAGGCTGTCGGCCCCGCCGACGATGGCGACGTCCACCAGCCCGGCGTCGATCAGGCGTCGACCGCTGATGATCGCCCGCGCGCTGGAGGAGCAGGCGGTTGAGATGGTATACGCCGGGCCGTCCAGCGCAAGCCAGCTGGCGAGAAAGCGCGACGGATCGCCCAGCTCCTGCTGCGGATATTGCCACTGCGGGCTGCGCTCGCCGTTCTGCGCGCGGCGCACGTACTCATCACCCTCGTCCAGTCCGGAGGTGCTGGTGCCCAGCACAACCGCCACGCGGTCTCGCCCCACGCGCGCAATGGCCGTATCGACGGCGGGCCGGATTTGCGCCAGCGCCGCCAGCAGCAGCTGGTTGTTGCGACTTCGATGCGCAGAAAAAGGCCCGGGGACAGGGGGAAGATCACCCTCCACCCCGCCCAGCACGGCCTCGGGTAAGCCCTGTAGCCAGCCCGCACGCTGGCGCATCCCGGGGGCCACGCCAGCGATCAGGTTCGCCGCTATTTCATCAGCCGAGTTGCCGAGCGCGTTGACCATGCCAACGGCAGAAAGGTAAATCATCTCAGTCACCCAGATATTGAATGGTGATGTGGTAGTGAAAAGCGTGCTGCACAATGCTAATCGGTTCGCGCCTGCCGTTACGGTTCAGGTAGGCAATTTCCGTGACCAGCTTGCCATCGGGGTTGCGCAGTTCGCGTCTGGTGTCAGTATCGTTCAGCGTCCAGCCTTTCGGCAACTGCGGCTGCCAGGCGCTGAGCGGCCAGTGGCTCAGCATCACGTCGGCCAGCACCTGGCTGGCGGGCGGCAGCTGCGGCATCACAACCGACTGCTCGGTGTGGATCCCGGTGTCGTCGTAGGTGGCGAGGAACAGGCGGATCCCGACGGAGGAGAGGCCGGCAAGCGTCACTTTATTTCCGTCGGCGTTCAGCATCACCAGCAGCGACTGGGTCTGGCCTTTAAAACTGCCGGTAAGCAACTGCTGCGTGCGGATGGCAGGCGTGATGCCCGGCGGGGGCAGCGTGACGCGGGTGCCGGGCTGGAGCCAGGCCTGAGGGCGCGCGTCATCGCGGTTCGTCGTATGGCTACACCCCGCCAGCAACAGGGCCATCATCACTGCCGCCAGGCGAATGAAACGGGTCATGGTAAGTTCTCTTTGTTAGACGGCATCGCCAGCGGGGCGAGCAGGAACGCGGTGAAGATACCGCTCACCAGCACAATGCCAAAGCTGCTGATGGCCTGAGTGGTGCTGAATACCAGCATCCCCAGCGTCAGCAGGGTGGTCATCATGGCGAGGGTAATCGCCAGCATGGAGGTCAGCGGCGTGCCGCGCGGGTTGCTGAAAAACAGCGTGTAGTTGATGCCAATGCCGAGGACCAGCACCAGCGCCAGCAGGGAAAACAGGTTCACCGGATGGCCCGTCACGGCCAGCGCCGCCAGCCCGCCGCCCAGCGACAGCACGGACGGCACCAGCGCCACCAGCCCTTTTCGCCAGCCGAGGCGTAGCATCGCGCCGCAGGCAATCACCGCCAGCGCCACGCCCAGCAGCCCCGACAGCAGCGAGCGGTAGAGCGCAAACAGGCTGTCGAAGCTGGCCTTACGGTCAACCCAGACGACCCCGGGATGGCGGGCGGCCAGCTCACCGAGCGCGGCGCTGTTTCTGACGCCATCGACCGGGACCAGCACACCGCTTTTGCCGTCCGGCAACGTCAGCCACAGCAAACGCCAGCCCTCGCTGGCCGGGCTGGCGAGCCACGCCTCCACGCTGACAGGCATGGCGTTCAGATTCGGGGCGACGGCGTTCAGCCCCGTGCTTTGCAGCATTTTCACCACCGTCGGTGCGGCGTTGCGCAGCAGATGCAGATCGCTGTTCTGTCGCGCCAGCGAGTTCAGCGGCAGGGTACGCCAGCGGGTTAATTCACCGGCTTTTTGCGCCTGCGCCAGCGCCGGGGTAAATGCCTCCAGCCGCTCCAGCGTTTCCTGAGCCGACGCGCCGTACACCAAGAACCATTTCTGATCGACATTTTGCCCGGTCAGGGCGGTGATGGTTTTTTCCTGCGCCAGAATGTCCTGCGGCAGCGCCTGAAGCCGGGCGATATCGTCATCCACCCGCAGGCTGGCGATCCCGATGGCGGAGAGCAGCGCCAGTGCTACCGGCAGCCCGACGGAGAGGGCTTTACCGTCGCGCCAGGCGTCCAGCCAGCGCTGCATCATCCCTCTCAGGGGGACCGGGCGGACCGGCATGCCCCGGCACAGCCACGGATGCCAGAACATTACCGTCAGGCACGAGGCGCTCAGCCCTGCGGCGGCGAACACCGCCATCTGACGAATGCCGGGGAAGGGGGCCAGCATCATGAAGAGATACGCCACGACGGTGGTCAGCAGCGCCAGCAGCAGCGCGTTACGCACTTTTGCCAGGCTTTGCCAGGGCGAGTGTTCCGCGCCGTGCACCATCCGCTCCGTGAGGTAGTAAATCGTATAGTCCGCCGAGATGCCGATAATGCTCATGCTCATCACCAGCGTCATCAGGTGCAGCTCACCGAACAGCAGGAGCGTCACGACCGTCCCCGCCAGCGCGCCGATGGCAATGGAGAGCAGGCTCAGCAGCAGCGGACGCACGGAGCGAAACATCGACACAATCAGCAGGATCACCCCGAGCACCGTGGCGACGCCAAGCGTGGAAATATCGTTTTTAGCCTGCTGGCTGGCGTAATCGCTGTAGAACACCGTCCCGCGCGAGAGCAGCTGCGCCTGTGGATACTGGCTTTTCAGCGTCTGCTGCAACGCGTTGAGGGTGGTCACCAGCTGGTGGGTTTGCTGCATGTCAAACGACGAGCCCGCCAGCTCGCCGTGTAGCAGATACCAGTAGTTCCCGGCCGCATCTTTTGTCACCAGCCAGCCGTCCATCAGCTGCATCTTCTGGCTGTTCTTCGCCAGCGCGAGCTGCGCGCCGCGCATCAGCATCAGCGGATCGTTTTGCAGCTCCTTGCCGCTCACGCCGGAAAAGGCGGAGTAGAGCTGGGACAGGATCCACTGAGCCTGCGCTTCACCGCCGTTTTGCAGGCGGGCGCGGGTGGCCGGATCGACCAGGCCATTGCGGTGCTGCCAGAAGAAATCTCCCCAGGCCTGTTGCCCGGCGGCATCCAGCGGACCTTTTACGACACTCAGCGCCTGGCTGCGTTGCAGCAGGGTTAACCACTGCTGCGCCACGCGCGGGTCCGGCTGTTTGCCGGGGCTGACCAGCCAGATGAGCTGGCGGTCGAGGCGCTGCATAAATCCGTCGTTGAGAGCGGGAGGGATCGCGCCGAGCGTCTGTTTCGGCAGCATGGCGAGCACGCTGCTGTTCAGCCGCGAGCCAGGCAGGAGCGACAGCAGCACGCCCAGCAGGATCAGGCATACCGCGGCCCACAGCAGCGCCGGGCGCAGGGCGTTACGGTGCGGCAAAGCGCTGGCGTTCTGCATCAGTCAGGCGGGCGGGCGTCAGTTGGTGGCGGGAGAGGGCGATATCCGTCGTGTCGCCCTGCTTATCGTTCAGGCGAATGGATTCCAGATAGATCGCGCCCTTCAAATCAAGGGTGGAGAAAATCTTGTCCAGCGGCGTGGTGACGGGCGTCAGCACCAGCGACCAGCGGCCTTCGCCCAGGTCTTTGAAATCGACGCGGAAGTTCTCTTCCAGTACCTTGCGGTCGGCCTGGAACAGCGCCCGCAGCAGATGGTTGAACTGAAACATCTGCGGGTTAGTGTCGGCGGTAATGGTCTGCGGCGACTGACCGTTGACGATCTGCACCATCCGTTTGTCATCCAGCAGCAGCGTCATCGGGAACGGCGCTTTTTGATCCCACAGCAGGCCATTGTCACGGGCGATTAGCATCTCCCCCTGCGAGCGCAGGGGCTGAGGCATATCCTTGATCGTGCGGGTCTGTTCGAAGTGTGCGCGTACTACCGGTTGCTCCGCAAACCGCTGTTGCAGTTCATCCAGCGTGACCGCGTTCACCAGCGGGCTTACCAGCAGCGCGAGTAGCGTTATCCATTTCATGGCGCGATCCCCATGCGTTCGAACAGAATGGCCGGGCTGACAAAGCACATCTCCCGGCTTGCTTCTTCCACCGCCACCTGAATGGTGTAGCCGGTGGTGGTGCGTTTCCCGGTTTGCGCGTCGAAGATTTGATAGGCGATGCGCAGACGGTTTTCAACCTCTTCAATGTGGGCGCGGATGCGAATGCGCTGCTCGAAGGTCACCGCGTCGCGGTATTTCACCCGGGTATCCACCACCGGCCAGACGTAGCCGGACGCTTTCATCTGGCGATAGCCGTAATCAAACTGGTTGAGCAGCGCTTCGCGGGCAATCTCAAAGTAGCGGAAGTAGTTGCCGTGCCACACCACGCCCATCATATCGACGTCGTGGAACGGAACGGTGATTTCAACTTCAGCCGTAAAGCGGGGATCGGTCAGCACCCTTTACTCCTTCTCGTTGATCTCTGGCAGCTGCCAGAAATCGAAAAAATTAAACCAGTCGAGCGGCGACAAGAGCGCGTAATGCTCCAGCCGCTCCGCATAGCGGTCGACGGTCTGCTGTAGCGCCTGCTGGCGTTCGCCGCGCGGCAGCAGCAGCGGGTCGGCAAACGGCTCGCAGTGCAGGGTCAGCTTTCCCTGCTGACAGAGGGCAAAAATCAGCACCACCGGGCAGCGCAAAATGGACGCCAGGATAAACGGCCCCTGCGGGAACGGCGCGGGCTGGCCCATAAATTCGCTCCATATCACCCGCCAGCTACCGCCGCGCTGCGGGGTGACGGCAATGCGATCGCCCACGATCGCCACCCATTCGCCGCGATCCAGCTTCTCTTTGATGAGGATGGCGGTCTCCGGGCCAATGTCGGTGACCGGCATCAGGTGAATGCCCGCCTGCGGCGCCATCTCCTCCATCACCTGCTTAAAACGTCTGGCGTTGTCGCTAAAGACCAGCGCGTTGATGGTTTTCGCCCCTTCGCGCTGGGCCAGCGCCCGGCAGGCTTCCACATCGCCAAGATGCGACGCGAGCAGCAGTTTGCCCTGAGGATCGTCGAGCCCCAGCGCCTCCTGCGCGCCTGGCGCAAAGACCAGATCGCGATGGAGTTTCATTTCGCCGCGCCAGCTGGCCACTTTGTTCAGCATGGCATGACCGAAGCGCAGGAAGTGGGAAAAACTGTTAAGCCGTGCGGGTCGCGGCATTTGCCGCTGTGCCATCACCGTTTTAACCCGCGCCAGCCACTGCTGCGACGCCTGACGCGCAGCGCGGGCGGTTAGCCAGTAGACGGCCGTAACCGGCCACAGCAGGGCGGTAAACGCCTTACGCCCCAGCAGTTGCCAGACGCGCAGCATCAGGCGCATGCCCCATAATCCTTTCACCTCCTGCTGCTGCGCCCAGTGCTGCGAGCGGCGACGCATCAGCAGGGAAAGAATGCGCGGCAGCATGCCGAGAAACAGACGGGTATGCATCAACGAGATGCGCACGTTGTCTTTCAGGGCATCGAAATGGGATACCCCGTTCGGCGGATAGGTCACGCGGGTGGGCAGAAAATAGCTGGTGTTGCCCTGCCAGTAGAGGCGCACCATCACTTCGGTATCAAAATCCATTCGCCTGCCGAGCGGCGTGGTTGCTGCAAGGCGCAAAACCGGGGCTATCGGGTAAACGCGAAACCCGCACATGCTGTCTTTCAGTTGTAGGGAGAGGGTTTCAATCCAGACCCAGACGTGCGTTATCCAGCGGCCGTACAGGCGCGAACGGGGGATCGAGTCATCGTAAACGGGCTGCCCGGAAATGAGCGCATCGGGATAGCGTTCGGCCAGCGCCAGCAGTTTGGGGATGTCTTCGATAGCGTGCTGGCCGTCAGCGTCCACCTGAACGGCGTGGGTGAAGCCGCGATCGGCGCAGTCTTTCAGCCCCTGCATCACCGCCGCGCCTTTGCCGCTGTTTTCGGCCAGCCGCAGCAGTGTGATCTGCGGACGATCCGCCGCCAGCGCTTCAAGCGTGCGGCGCGTGGTTTCATCGCTGCCGTCATCCACCACCAGACAGGGCAGATCGAAAGGCGCCAGGCGCGCCAGCACCGAAGCCATCATCGCCCCGTGGTTATAGCACGGGATCAGCACGCAGGGACGGAAGGTTACTGACATAAGCGAATCTTCCCGCTGCTGGCGGTGTGGCGCTCGTTACCCGCATGGCGCTGGTAGCTAAAGGTCAGCATCTCGCGTTCGGGCTGCCAGGCAAGGAGCAGCGTGACCGTATTCTCCGGCAACAGCGGGGCGGCGAACTTCACGTTCTGAATACTGTGAAAACGGTAGCCCGGCGCCAGCGCGGCAGCGTAATGCATTACCCAGTCGAGCTGGGCCACGCCCGGCAGCAGCGGCTGTACGGCGAAATGTCCCTTAAACCAGAGCAGGTCAGGATCAAGATAAAAGGTTATCTCCAGATGCTGTGGATCGGGCTGGAGGCGCCCGATTTCAGGGATCTTCATGAAACAACTCCTGTAGCTGCGCAGTCACGCGCTTGTTCATGCTGTTGACCGGGATTTCATCAACGATCCGCCAGTAGCGCGGCACGGCAACCGGTTCAAGCCAGGGGCGAAGGGCGCGTCGCCAGGCGAGCTCCTGCGCTTTTTTGCCCTGTTCGTGTTGCTGACGCACCGCTTCATTCAGCACCAGCAATACGCCAATGCCCTGACGCCCGCCGCGCGTCACCGTCAGCGCGGCGGCCTCGTAGATGCCGTCCAGCGCCAGCAGGCGGCGCTCAATGTCATCGAGTGAAATGCGTTTATCTTCAATTTTGACCACCCGACCGCGGCGCCCGACGAGGCTGAACTGCCCGTCAGCCGTGAAGTGCAGGATATCATCCAGCACGACCCCCTCCACCTCGGGGATCAGCGGCGACATCACGCGATCGCCGTGAAACGTCACGCCGGGGAAAGGCTGCCAGCGGGTGCTTTCCTCCTGACGGTAGCGCCAGGCCATTACGCCTGTTTCCGTGCTGCCGTATATTTCATCCGGCCAGACGTTGAGCCAGGCCTGAACCGCGGCGACCTCCTGCCAGGGCAGCGCGCCGCCAGCGGAGAAGAGCAGGTTGACGGGGGGCGGCGTCAGTGACGCGTCCAGCCGCTTGAGAAACGCCGGACTGCTGATGAAAAGATAGCGTTTATCGTCGGGAAGGGCAGAGAGCTGCTCGGCATAGTTAAGCAGGCTGGCGTGCAGCGGCAGGCCGAGCGCCATGGGTAAGACGACACGAAACGTCAGGCCATACAGGTGGTGCAGCACCACGGAAGCCACGACGTGACAGCCCGCCAGACGCTCGCCAAAATGCGCCGCCAGAAGACGAGCCTCACGATCCAGGCTGACCACCGGCTTACTCACCCGCTGCGGCGTGCCGGTCGAGCCGGAGGTGTAAAGCTCGATCGTGCGCATCTCACCGATGGCAGGCAGCGGTGAAAAGGGATGGCCTGCCCGCTGAGCGGAAGCCACCCGCAGCTGTTGCCCCTGAAAATCGAGCGTGGTGTCGCTCAGGACACCGCTGAACAGCGCCCGCTGTTCGTTAAGCTGCGCCGCCCGGCTGTGCCCGGGGAGGACCGGCGTTTTACCCGCATGCAGCGTCGCCAGCAGCGCGACAATAAACAGATAGCCGTTTTCGATGCACAGCGCCCAGCGCTCGCCATCTTCACGACGCAGCGTGTCGACCAGCTGAGTGACGTCGTGGCGCAGATCGCCAAGCGTCCAGAGATGGTCGTCCTGCCAGGCGACAGGGGTGTCGTCAGGGCGGGGCGCACTGAGCCACTGGCTAAGCGGAAGAGGGTTAAGCATCGTTTTTCTTCACCCGTTGTCGCACCAGCCACTCGCCAGCCATCAGCGTGCCCATCAGGAGATAGGCAATCATCCCGTTCCACAGCGTCCACAGACGGATATCGGCGTGTAATACGGTAAACAGCGCGATCGCCCCGTTGATAATAAAAAAGCCGCACCAGACCTGGGTAACCCGGCGCGTGTAACGTACCCCGACGGGGGAGAGGTCCGGTTCACGCAGGCGCGCCAGCCGCTCGACGACGGGCATTGCCGTCCACAGCGAACCGCCAAACACCACCAGCATCACCAGATTCACCACCACCGGATATAACAGCACCCACTGGTGCGCGTGCAGGACGTAGCTCGCCGCGCAAAGCGCTATGCCGGCCAGCGCCACGCTTACGAACAGATAACGCAGGGGGCCGCCCTGCCGACGGGCCTGGCAGACGCGCATCAGCAGCACCAGCGCCATCACGGGCAGTATCCCGTGCAGGCTATTATTCGCCAGCCCGAAGCCGATCAAAAACGGCCATGCCAGCAGCATCAGCCCCGTCAGGGCGGGAAGAACTGGAATCGAACGCACGTTACGCGTCGCGCTGAAGCTGTTCCACAACGTCCACGACGTCCTGCACCGTGCGCACCGCTTTGAAGGTTTCAGGCTTGATTTTATGGCCCGTTTTCTTTTGCAGGTGCACCACCATATCGACGGCATCAATGCTGTCGAGGTCCAGATCCTCGTAAAGACGTGCCTCAGGGGTAATATCCTCCGGGGCGATTTCAAACAGCGTAATAAGAAGCGCAGAGACTTCCTGATAAATCGTTTGTTGTTCTGTCATAGCGGTCATTCTCAGGCGCGTTGTTGATGGATAAAAGCCGCGAGCGTGGCAACGGAATAAAAGTGCTGACGCATCTCATCACTTTCGGCAGAAAGCACTACGCCGTACTGATTTTTTACCGCCAGCCCCAGCTCAAGGGCGTCGATTGAGTCCAGACCGAGGCCGTCGCCAAAGAGCGCGGCGTCTGTATCAATATCCTCTGGGGTAAGTTCTTCCAGATTCAGCGTAGAGATAATGAGATTCTTAATTTCAAGATAGAGCGCTTGCATCTTTCGTTCCTGACAAAGATTGAAGACCGGTTGTTAACTGATGCTGCATATGCCGGTTTAACTGCCTTGCTGCCAGCGCGGGTTCGTGCTGACTCGCATCATAAAAATCATGAATGTTGATGCGTTCGCGAACATCCACGGTGAAAACAGGTTTGTTGGGGGGCACGTTATACCAGCTGCTCTGTTTATCCAGCATCCGTTCGCTACAGTGGATCACCACCACGCGCACGGCGCTGTTGCAGCGAACGGCGATATTCGCCGCCCCACGTTGCAGGGTCATGACTTCCCCCACCCGGGTGCGGGTGCCTTCAGGGAAGATAAGCAGGGTGTCGCCCTGGGACAGACGCTGCTGGCTTGCGGCAAGCAGCGTGTCGGCTTCGCTGTTAATCAGATAGTCAGCCGCGCGGATCACGCCGCTGACGAACGGGTTACGCAGCAACGCGCTTTTCACCAGACAGTCGGTTTCGTTCATCACCGACGCCAGCAGAACGTAGTCCAGCAGCGAGGGATGATTCGCAATCACCAGACAGCCCCGCTCGGCGCGTAGAACGTCCAGGTTGTTGAAACGGTAATCCAGTACTCCTACACCGCGTACCACCGCGAGGAACAGGCGAAAACTGGCAGAAATAGTACGGCGTGCCAGGCGGCGACGTTGGGTGCGGTCGCGCTGGAAAATCAGCAGCAGGTTAAACCATACCAGCGACAGCGTCAGTCCGCCGAGGCCGAACAGGGCGAAGCACAATCCGGTCATCAGCATCCGCCATAACCGATCGAGGCGGGAACGTAACCCTCTCATTGGCGCGTCCATTGCCACAGCAGGCGCTCGCCCGGCAGGGTGAACTGGCGCTCGTCCCGCAGGTAATGGCGCAGGAACTGGAGGCTTTGCGGCAGCGCGGGCTCTTCAGGCGTGCGGTTGACGTGCGTTTCACAGCTGAGCGTATTTCCGGCTTCAATCACCAGCGCCAGCGCGTAGGGCCAGACGGGCATCTGCGGTGGCAACCCGGCGTGATAAAAATCAGGCAGCAGACCGTCGAAATCCACCAGCAATACGCGGGAGTAGCCCGCATGCAGCAGGCTCAGCACGTCGCACAAGCTCTGCTGGAAGGTATCCATACCGGCGGAAACCGACGAAGAGACAACAGGCTGACGCGCGGCGATAGTGAGATTGCCGACCGCCGAGTTGTGTACCGACATGGCAAAATCGGTGGGGGAAACGGGCTGTTCTGCCGCCAGGGCCTGGAGAATACGGAAATTGCGCTCCAGCTCCCCATGACGGCTGCTGTAGACGACGGCATCGATGCGGTGTTTGCGCAGCATCATCAGGCCAAGATCGACGGCCAGCCTGCTGCCTGAATTCAGGCGGCGGGCGGTCATCATCGGCAGATCGGTCAGTTTCGCCAGCGGTGCAGCGGGATCGATGGCGTCAGACCGGCGTGACCATGCCTGCCATTCGTCGGCATCGCTGAGTCCTGGCGCTCTTGCCTGCCAGTCGATAAGGGTAAGTGTAAATTTCATCTACGCGCGTCCGCGATAAACCTGTTTCTGTGACTTTTTCTTCGCCAGCGCGATTTACTGCGCACATCGTACAATGTTGTCGTCGCGCTGGCGAATAAACGTCACTTTTGACCCTTTCCACCCGGTTATCCCGGCAAACGGCTTTTTGGCCGACCCGGACCCAGAAGAATGGCGAGTTTACTGCCTCCTTTCGTGGTTTCCATCCAGATTTTACAGACGCTGGTGAGCGGCACGGAGAGCAGCATGCCCACCGGACCCAGCAGCCATCCCCAGATCAGTAACGATAAAAACACCACCATCGTCGACATGCCCAGACGGTGGCCCATCATGCGTGGCTCAAGAATGTTACCCAGCACCATATGCACGACGAGGAACAGCGCCCCTACCAGCATGCACTCATAAAAACCGTTAAACAGGAACGCCTGGATCATCGGCGGAACGGCGGAAAGCACCGCGCCGATATTGGGTACGTAGTTCAGTAAAAACGCCAGCACGCCCCACATCAGCGCGAACTGCACGTCCAGCAGTACCAGCCCCAGCCAGACAATCACGCCGGTCCACAGGCTTAACAATGTTTTCAGCGCCAGATATTTGGACACGCCCTTCAGCGCGCGGTGCAAGCCGGCAATGTGGATCTGCGGATTGTTCAGGGCAAAACGCAGCTTATACGGCACGTGGCGCACTTCGAACAGCATAAACACCACTGTCATCACCAGCAGCAGAATGCTGGCCATTGCCCCGGAAAGCCCGGTCATCAACGTGGTGGCGTAGGTCATCACCTTCTCGGAATCCATCCGGCGCAGCATCCGTTCCGGTGAGATATGCAGATTCACGAACGGCAACATGCGCTGAAGATCGACCAGCTTGCGCGTCAGCTCTTTATTGTACTGCGGCAGCATGGTGGAAAATTCGCTCAGCGAGGCGGCGAGCACGCCGAACAGCGCCGTCAGGACAACCAGCATCACCATCACCACAATGGTAATCGCGACCGGGCGGCTGATGCCCCGGCGTAAAAACCATGTCACCAGCGGGTTGAGCACAATGGCGAAAAACAGCGCCAGCAGAAGCTGAACAATGATATCCGCCGCCGCGTGGATACCCGCAAGGATAACCACCAGGCAGGCAAGTTTTAATAAAATATGAAGTCCGGCTTTGTCGGGCGGGCTGGCAGTCATAAGAATTCCTTTTTCCGGGGGGCGTGTTAATTGTAGTGCGCCGGATGGGCTTCGTCTGGAGCGTTAGTCTGAAAGTCGTGGCAAAAAAATGGCCCCCGGCGCAAGCGACGGAGGCCACGGCATCCCGGTGAACGATTACTGGATCACGAGGGTGTTAATGATGTTTTCAGCGGCGGTCTGCGCTTTCTGCTGATTATCTGCCGGCAGGGTGATCTGCATGGTCAGCAGTTTATTGTCCACCTTGCCGAGCACCACGGAGGAGTACGCGGTCTGGCCTTTGGCAGAGATGATGCTGTCCAGCTGTTGCAGCGTGTGGCCTTTCAGTTCAACAGACTTGTTGGTGACCACCTGAAGCTGCGGGTCGCGGCTGCGCTGCTGATCTTCCAGGCGTTTGGCCAGCACGCCCAGATCTTCGCTGGTATCGTCACCGACGATCACAATCACCGCTTTTTGGCCGGTGGCATCGGAATAGACGTGCATATTGTTCGCCTGGGTACCCAGCTTACCGCTCTGGTCGGTCATGTCCGCGGGCAGAGAGAAACTGAGTTTGCCATCCATCAGGCTCACCGGCTGACCGGTGGCGTTGCTTTCTGCTGACGCGCCCTGAGCAGGCGTTTTGGTGTCGCTGTTATCACAGGCTGCAAGGCCAACAACCAGCAGGCCAATCCCGACATATTTAACCAGATTGCGCATTGACTTCTTCCTTTCGATAAACGGCCATAACGGCTCATTCGTTCATCTTATCACAACTGATAAAGCGAACCCTTAACCTGCCTGCAATGCGGAGATTTCAGATTTATCTGCCAGCCTTTTCAGCAGCATATTCAACAGTACGCCGTACATCGGCAGGAAGAAGACCAGGCTGATAAGCACCTTAAAGGCGTAGTCCACCAGAGCGATTTCCATCCAGTGTTCTGCCATGAAGGCGTCCGGGCTGCGCCAGAAGGCGATGAAGAAGAAGGCCAGCGTATCGCTCACGTTACCGAACAGCGTGGAGGCCGTTGGCGCCATCCACCAGCGATGGTTTTGACGCAGGCGGTTAAACACGTGGACATCGAGGATCTGCCCCAGGGCGTAGGCCATAAAGCTGGCGGTGGCAATACGCGCGACGAACAGGTTGAAGTGCGTCAGCGCTTCGAAGCCCTGCCAGCTTCCCATGTAAAACAGCGAGGAGATGGCGTAGGAGACAAACAGTGCCGGGATCATCACCGCAAAAATAATCCGCCGCGCCAGCGGTGCGCCAAAAATACGCACGGTTAAATCCGTCGCAAGGAAAATAAACGGGAAACTGAACGCGCCCCAGGTGGTATGGAAACCAAAAATGGAGATGGGGAGCTGTACCAGATAGTTACTGGAGATGATCACCAGCAGATGAAATAGCGAAAGCCAGAACAACGCCTTGACGCGCTGCGATTGTGTAAAGGAGTTCATATTGTACCTTTTTGATTAATATTTGGGGTGAGGGAACCCAATAAAGCCGCCGCATGATACTGCTTTGACGACACTTTGCAATGGCTAATTTTCACGCAATCGTTAACCTGGTTTGCATTGGCGATAGCGGGGCGTAAACTACAGCCGTTTTTACCTGAACGAGAAGAAAATGACCGACCTGTTTTCCAGCCCAGACCACACGCTTGATGCTCAGGGCCTCCGTTGCCCGGAGCCGGTAATGATGGTGCGTAAAACCGTCCGTAACATGCAGAGTGGCGAAACGCTGCTGATCGTCGCCGATGACCCGGCTACCACCCGTGATATCCCCGGCTTTTGTACCTTTATGGAACATGAGCTGGTGGCGCAGCAAACCGAGACCTTGCCGTACCGGTATTTGATTCGTAAGGGGTAAGTGCGGCCTGACGCCCGGCGGCGCTTCGCTTGCACGGGCCTACGGGTGTAGTAGGTCGGGTAAGGCGCAGCCGCCACCCGACAAGTACTCATCACAATTTCGAACCATCGTTTCAAAATTTCGCGCTTTTTGTGAGGCGCTTCACCCTCCCTTTTCCAGCCGTAGTCTAATTTTTAAGCGTCAAAAATTAAAACATCGTTTTAACGCTTATCTCACTACCCTGGAGTTGACTTAATGAAAACGACCCTCAAGCCGTTACTGGCCGCGCTGTGTCTGACTGCTTTCGCCTGCACCGTTTCTGCCCAGACCATTAAAGCCGCCGATGTGCATCCCGAAGGCTACCCGAACGTGGTGGCGGTCCAGCACATGGGTGAAAAACTCAAACAACAAACCGATGGCAAGCTGGAGATTAAGGTCTTCCCCGGCGGCGTGCTGGGGGATGAAAAGCAGATGATTGAGCAGGCGCAGATGGGGGCGATCGACATGATCCGCGTCTCCATGGCACCGGTGGCTGCCATCCTGCCGGATATCGAAGTGTTTACCCTGCCCTACGTATTCCGCGATGAAGACCACATGCACAAGGTGATTGACGGGGATATCGGCAAGCAGATCGGCGACAAACTCACCGCCAACCCGAAATCGCGTCTGGTCTTCCTTGGCTGGATGGATTCCGGCACCCGCAACCTGATCACCAAAGAGCCGATCGTCAAACCGGACGATCTGAAAGGGAAGAAAATCCGCGTGCAGGGCAGCCCGGTGGCGCTGGCCACGCTGAAAGCGATGGGAGCGAACTCGGTGGCGATGGGCGTCAGCGAGGTTTATAGCGGCATGCAGACCGGGGTGATCGACGGCGCGGAGAACAACCCGCCAACCTTTATCGCCCATAACTATATGCCGGTCGCCAAAAACTACACGCTGAGCGGCCACTTTATCACCCCGGAAATGCTGCTCTACTCCAAAGTGAAATGGGAGAAGCTCAGCGCTGACGAACAGCAAAAGATCCTGACGCTGGCCCGCGAAGCGCAGTTCGAGCAGCGCAAGCTGTGGAATGCGTATAACGACCAGGCGCTGGCGAAAATGAAGGCCGGCGGCGTGCAGTTCCACGACATCGATAAAACGGTGTTTATCAAGGCGACAGAGCCGGTGCGCGCGCAGTATGGCGATAAGCATCAGGATCTGATGAAAGCCATCGCTGACGTTCAGTAAGCCGGAGTACGTATGTCCGAACTCTACCTGAAGTGGATGGACCGTCTGTACCTGCTCGCCATGGTGGTGGCGGGTCTCTCGCTACTGGTGATGACGATTGTGATCCCCATTGGCATCTTCTCTCGCTATGTGCTCAATCGCGGCGAATCCTGGCCGGAGCCGATCGCCATTATCTGCATGGTGACGTTTACCTTTATCGGCGCGGCGGTGAGCTATCGCGCCGGGTCGCATATCGCGGTCAACATGCTCACCGACCGCCTGCCCGCGTCGCTGCAAAGAGTGTGCGCGCGAGTGGTAGATCTGCTGATGCTGCTCATCTCCGGCCTGATGTGCTGGTACAGCTACTGGCTGTGCGTCGAGCTGTGGGAGCAGCCGGTGGCGGAGTTTCCGCTCCTGACCTCCGGCGAAAGCTATCTGCCGCTGCCTGTCGGGTCGGCCATTTTGATCCTGTTTGTGCTTGAACGCCTGCTGTTTGGCTCGCAGGAAAACCGTCCGGTCGTGCTGATCGGCAATCACAGTTAAGGGGTGAACAATGGATGCGTTTGTTTTGTTATTCACCCTCGCCATTTTGCTGGCGCTGGGGATGCCGGTGGCCTTCGCCGTCGGCTTAAGCGCCGTGGCGGGCGCGCTGTGGATTGACCTGCCGCTGGAGGCGCTGATGATCCAGATCACCAGTGGAGTGAATAAATTTACCCTGCTGGCGATCCCGTTCTTCATTCTTGCCGGGGCGATCATGGCGGAAGGGGGTATTGCCCGACGGCTGGTTAACTTCGCGTACGTTTTTGTCGGCTTTATTCGCGGCGGGCTGTCGCTGGTGAACATCGTGGCATCAACGTTCTTCGGCGCGATTTCCGGCTCGTCGGTGGCGGATACGGCGTCTATCGGCAGCGTGATGATCCCGGAGATGGAGAAGAAGGGCTATCCGCGCGAATACGCGGCGGCGGTGACGGCCAGCGGGTCGGTGCAGGCGATCCTGATCCCGCCCAGCCACAACTCGGTGATTTACTCCCTGGCGGCAGGGGGAACGGTTTCCATCGCCACGCTGTTTATCGCGGGCGTGCTGCCGGGCCTGCTGATGGGCGTGAGCCTGATGGTGCTCTGCCTGTGCTTCGCCCGCAAGCGCGGCTATCCGAAGGGGGACAAAATCCCGTTCAGGCAGGCGCTGAAAATCATGCTCGATGCCCTGTGGGGGCTGATGACGGTGGTGATTATCCTCGGCGGGATCTTGTCCGGGATATTCACGGCGACCGAATCTGCCGCCGTGGCCTGCCTGTGGGCGTTTTTCGTCACTATGTTTATCTACCGCGACTATAAATGGAGCGAACTGCCGAAGCTGATGTGCCGCACGGTGAAAACCGTCACCATCGTGATGATTTTGATTGGCTTTGCCGCGGCGTTTGGCGCGGTAATGACCTACATGCAGCTGCCGATGCGCATCACCGAATTCTTCACGTCGCTCTCCGATAACAAATACGTGATCCTGATGTACCTCAATATCATGCTGCTGCTGATTGGCACGCTGATGGACATGGCGCCGATCATCCTGATCCTGACCCCGGTGCTGCTGCCGGTGACCAATTCGCTGGGGATCGACCCGGTGCATTTCGGGATGATCATGATGGTAAACCTGGGGATTGGGCTGATCACGCCGCCGGTCGGATCGGTGCTGTTCGTGGCGAGCGCGGTGAGTAAGCAGAAGATCGAGCACGTGGTGCGGGCGATGCTGCCGTTTTACGGTATGTTGCTGGTGGTGCTGGGGATGGTGACGTACATCCCGGCGATTTCATTGTGGTTGCCGGGGCTGCTAGGGATGCAGTGATGCGTGCGGCCTGATGCCCTCACCCCGGCCCTCTCCCGCGGGGAGAGGGGGCAAACACGAGAAACGGCAACCCGGTTGCCGTTTCACTTTTACCTTTGGCGCAACAGCCGCAACGCGTTCGCCGTAACCAGCACCGTCGCCCCCGTATCCGCCAGTACCGCCAGCCACAGTCCGGTCATGCCGAGCAGCGTGGTGACCAGGAAAATCCCCTTCAGACCCAGCGCAATGCCGATGTTCTGCCGAATATTGGCGCGCGTCGCCCGCGCAAGATCTATCATCTGCGCCAGCCCGGTCAGGCGGTTGTGCGTCAGCGCCGCGTCGGCGGTCTCCAGCGCCACGTCGGTGCCGCTGCCCATCGCAATGCCGATGGTGGAAGCTTTCATTGCCGGGGCATCGTTTATCCCGTCCCCGACCATCGCCAGCGGGGCGTTGCTGTTCAGCTCGGTTACCGCGCTGACTTTATCCGCAGGCAACAATCCGGCCTTAAACTCCAGCCCCAGCTCACCGGCAATCGCCGCCGCCGCGCGCGGATTATCGCCGGTCAGGATCACGCCCTGTACTCCCAGCCTGTGCAGCGCGTCGACGGCGTCTTTCGCATCGTCACGCAGGGTGTCGCGCAGCGCCAGCATGCCCATCGGTACACCGTCCTGCATCACGGCAACGACCGTCTGCCCGGCCTGCTCTAATGCCTCAACCTGTGGATTCGGGAACGCGCCTGCCGCGGCGATCAGCACTTTTTTGCCTTCGACCACAGCCTCAATCCCTGACCCGACCAGCGCTCGCTGGGCGGTTGCCGGAGGGATGTTCAGCCCGCGCGACTGCGCTTCTCGCACAATCGCCTGCGCCAGCGGGTGAGTGGAGCCCTGCTCCACGGCAGCGGCCAGCGTCAGCAGGGCGTCTTCACTGATGTCCTGCGGATACACGCCGGTCACCTGCGGCTTGCCGACGGTCAGCGTGCCGGTTTTATCGAAGGCGATGTGCTGAACCTGGCTCAGCTGTTCCAGCGCCGCGCCGCCCTTAATCAGCGCCCCGCGACGTGCCGCCGCCGCCAGCCCTGAGGTAATCGCCGCCGGGGTGGAGATCACCAGCGCACACGGACAGCCGATCAGCAGCAGCGTCAGCCCTTTGTAAATCCAGCCCTCCCACGGCGCGCCGAAGCACAGCGGCGGGACGACGGTGACCAGCAGCGCCACCAGCATGATGGCGGGGGTGTAAATCCGGCTGAAGCGATCGATAAAGCGTTCTACCGGCGCGCGGCGCTCCTCGGCCTCTTCAATCAGCCTGAGGATGCGGTCGATGGCGCTGTCGCCCGGTTCGGAAAGGACCGTCAACTGCACCAGTCGGTCGACGCTGGTGGCGCCCGCAGGCACCTTTTCACCCGCCGCGCGCGCTACCGGGATGGATTCTCCGGTCAGGGCACTTTCGTCAAAACTTGCGGTGGCAGTAACGAGGGCCCCATCGGCTGGCAGGCGTCCGCCTGCGGGCACTTCAATCACGTCGCCCGGGCGCAGGGTGTTGATGGCGACCGTTTCACGCTGACCATCAATAACCCGCGTGGCGGTTTCCGGCTTCAGCGCCATCAGCGCGCTCACCCCTTTACGCGCCCGGCTCGCCGCCCAGCCCTCAAGGCGTTCGCCAATTAAGAACAGCAGCAGCACCATCGCCGCTTCCGCCGTCGCGCCAATAAACAGCGCCCCGATAGCCGCCACGCTCATCAGCGTTTCGATGGCAAACCAGCTGCCGCTTCTCATCAGACGCAGCGCCTGACGCGCAATCGGGAACAGGCCAACCAGCGTGGTGGCGATAAACGCCAGGTTGCCGAATGGGTGGTTGATCTGCTCCAGCCCCCAGCTCAGGGCCATCATGATGATGAGGGTGATAAGGGGCAGATTTTCTTTTAGCGGGGACGTTTTTTCTGCGGGCGCCGTTTCGCTGCGCAGGGTATAACCCGCTTTGCTGACGGCGGCTTCAACCTGTCTGCTGACGTCGTTTTCGGCGCTGACCAGCAGCTTTTCGGTAGCGAACAGCACCTGAACGTGATTCACGCCTGGCACCTGCTTCACCGCATTTTCCACTTTGCGGGCGCAGGCCGCGCAGTCCATGCCGTTGACCACCCAACTGTAGCGGTTGCCGCTTTCAGGCAGCGCTTCGGTCTGGGTTTCGCACGCGCCCTCGCAGCAGCAGTCCTCTTTTGGCGGAACCGGGCTGAGCTTAAGTGCCGAGAATTGGGGAACTTTTTTAGGTGTTTCTGGAGTCGACATGGCAGTCTCCGGTAATGATAATTTTCTCATTAACCGCAGCATACACTCTGGAGTCGACTCCAGAGTCAAGCGTTATTTAGATATACAGCGAACGCACAATCAGGAAGTGTCCGGCAAAGTAACAGGCGGCGGAAATCGCATTATCCGCACGGAAGCGGCGACGATAGTGGCTGCCCAGCCAGACGATATTACCCAACAGCAACAGTGCGGCACCGAAGAACGCAGACATTGCAGGCGCCGTCGGACGGAAGAACCACAGCTCGCCCGCCAGCCACACCATCACCAGCGTCATAGCGATAAACGTACAGACCGGCAGACGCATCTCTTCCAGACGCGACCAGATCACCGCGATCAGCAGGGCGCCAATCACCAGCAGCACCAGCGGCAGCGGCCAGAAGAAGGAGAGCGTCATCTGGCTGGCAAAGTAGATGGTATAGAGCAGATGTGACAGGAAGAACGCCCCCACGGCGTACAGCAGGCGCTGACGCGGCAGCAAGGTTAAGGCATCGCCAATCAGGGAAGCACACAGCCCCGCGAGGACAAGATAGCTAACGGCGTTAAACATCGGGGCCTGCCAGGCAAGCAACAGCAGGAGTAATAGCGTGACGGGTTTAAATAACCAGCGCTGCCAGGCTGGGCCACGGTAGGACGCATCGACGTAAAGCCATGCGGAAAAACAGACAGCGATAAATGACCAAAGCATATTAACTCCCTGTAACTGTTGAGGCTGAATGATCAGTTCCTGATCCAGTGTAGTGACGCGAGCGGTCGTTTGGCAATGCCGGGGCAGGCGAGGTATCCTGAATTCCGCATAATCTGATGGGATTTTTCAATGAGCAAGATGCCGCTGTTTTTCATTATCGTAGTGGCGATTATCGTCATTGCCGCCTCGTTTCGCTTCGTGCAGCAGCGCCGTGAGAAAGCCGACAATGACGCCGCGCCGCTGATGCAAAAGCGCGTGGTGGTGACGAACAAGCGTGAGAAGCCGCTTAACGACCGCCGCTCCCGCCAGCAGCAGGTGACGCCTGCGGGCACAACGATGCGCTATGAAGCGAGCTTTAAGCCGGAAACCGGCGGGCTGGAGATGACCTTCCGCCTGGAGGCGCAGCAGTACCATCAGCTGACGGTGGGAGAGAAAGGCACGTTGAGCTATAAAGGGTCGCGTTTTGTAGGTTTTAGGGCTGAATAATGCACGATCGGTCCCCTCTCCCAGTGGGAGAGGGTTAGGGTGAGGGCATCACACCGCACCTTACTTCTTCACCTGCGCCTTAAACTTCTTCATCCACACCAGCAGCTCAAATACGCCGAAAATAAACACCCGCAGCTGCTGCCAGCCGGTCATCGGTGGGCTATCTTTCGGCAGTCCGTTTTTCAGCATCACCATCTGTAAGGCATGCATGAACGCGGTAAAAATCAGCGCCACGTTAATGAAGATATTCAGCGGACGCGGGAACGGGTGCACCAGATTCAAAATCAAAAATGCCCAGACGCCCAGCATCAGCAAGCGCCCTACGTTAATCAGTACTGGCATCGGATCCTCCTTGTGCCTGACGGTGATACAGACGATAAGCCACCTGGCCGGCGACCTTCTCGCGGTGCAGATCCCAGTGAACGGGAACGGGCGGCAGACCATTTTCCACTTCGCTTTCAACGTAAATCAGCGCGTCATCCGCCAGCCAACCATTTTGCTCCAGCAGGGATAGCGTCTCTTCCAGCAGCCCTTTACGGAACGGCGGGTCAACAAACACCACGTTGTACGGCGTCCCCTGTTGGGCGAGGAAGCTCAGCGTGTTGGTATTCACCACTTTGGCGTTGGTTGCCTTCAGCGTAGCCAAATTTTGCTGCAACGTCTGCGCGACGCCGCGCTCCATCTCCAGCAGCGTGGCGCTGGCAGCATAGCGCGACAGCGCTTCCAGCCCTAATGCACCGCTTCCGGCGAAGCAGTCCAGGCAGTTGGCGTCTACCATAGACGGGGCGAGCCAGTTAAACAGCGTCTCGCGAACGCGGTCCGTGGTGGGGCGTAAACCGGGGCTGTCCGGCACCGGTAATTTCCGGCCTCGCCACTGACCGCCGATAATGCGAATTTGACCGGCCGGGGCGCGGGTGGGTTTCTTCATCTCAGGAAAGCTCTGTTAACCATAGCCCTGCGATTGCGGGCGGTGATGTCAATTAAGTAAAGTGTTAGACTATTTCATCATTTTTTTAGCTTCCCTGTATATAGCGCCGCGAGGAGTGTAGTCGCAGATGGCAAAACAAAAAAAACGTGGCTTCTTTTCCTGGTTGGGTTTCGGTGAAAAAGAGCAAGAAACAGAACAGAAAACCGAAGAACAGCAGGTTGTAGAAGAGCAGTCACAGCCTGAAACGCCTGTCGAAACCGCTGCGGTTGTCGAAGCGGAAGAGCCAGCGCACAGCAAAGAAGAGATTGAATCCTTTGCTGAAGAGGTGGTTGAGGTTACTGAACAGGTTCAGGAGAGCGAAAAACCAGAGCCGGTTATCGTTGAAACCCTTACCGAAGCGCCGCAGGCCGCTATCGAACACGAAGCGCTGCCGCTGCCGGAAGAGGTGAAAGCTGAAGAGGTTTCTGCCGAAGAGTGGCAGGCCGAAGCGGAAACCGTTGAAATCGTTGAGGCGGTGGAAGAAGAGGCGGCACTTGAGCCAGAGCTGACCGACGAAGAGCTGGAAGCTCAGGCGCTGGCGGCGGAAGCGGCTGAAGAAGCGGTAATCGTCGTGCCGGTGGAAGAGCTGGCCGAAGAAGAGATCGTTCAGGAGCAGGAAAAACCGACCAAAGAAGGTTTCTTCGCGCGCCTGAAGCGCAGCCTGCTCAAAACCAAAGAAAACTTAGGTTCCGGATTTATCAGTCTGTTCCGCGGCAAAAAGATCGACGACGATCTGTTTGAGGAGCTGGAAGAGCAGCTGCTGATTGCGGACGTGGGCGTGGAAACCACCCGGAAGATCATCGCCAACCTGACCGAAGGGGCGAGCCGCAAACAGCTGCGTGACGCCGAGGCGCTGTACGGCCTGCTGAAAGACGAGATGGGTGAAATTCTCGCAAAAGTTGACGAACCGCTTAATATTGAAGGCAAAATGCCGTTTGTTATCCTGATGGTTGGCGTCAACGGCGTGGGTAAAACCACCACCATCGGCAAGCTGGCGCGCCAGTTTGAGCAGCAGGGCAAATCGGTGATGCTGGCGGCGGGCGATACCTTCCGTGCGGCAGCGGTGGAACAGCTCCAGGTGTGGGGCCAGCGCAACAATATTCCGGTCATTGCTCAGCACACCGGCGCGGATTCCGCGTCCGTGATTTTCGATGCCATCCAGGCGGCGAAGTCGCGTAACGTGGACGTGCTGATTGCGGATACCGCGGGGCGTTTGCAGAACAAATCGCACCTGATGGAAGAGCTGAAGAAAATCGTTCGCGTCATGAAGAAGCTGGACGAAGATGCACCGCATGAAATTATGCTGACTATCGACGCCAGCACCGGACAGAACGCCATCAGCCAGGCGAAGCTGTTCCATGAAGCGGTAGGACTGACCGGGATCACGCTGACCAAGCTGGACGGCACCGCGAAAGGCGGGGTGATCTTCTCCGTGGCCGACCAGTTCGGCATTCCTATCCGTTACATCGGTGTGGGCGAGCGTATTGAGGATTTACGTCCGTTTAAAGCGGACGACTTTATTGAGGCACTATTTGCCCGAGAGGACTAACAATGATTCGCTTTGAACACGTCAGCAAGGCCTATCTCGGCGGGAGACAAGCGCTACAGGGGGTGACATTCCACCTCCAGCCAGGCGAGATGGCATTCCTGACCGGCCATTCCGGCGCGGGGAAAAGTACCCTGCTCAAGCTGATCTGTGGGATCGAGCGGCCAAGCGCCGGGAAAATCTGGTTCAGCGGCCATGAAATTAGCCGTCTTAAGAACCGTGAAGTGCCGTTCCTGCGTCGTCAAATTGGCATGATTTTTCAGGATCACCACCTGCTGATGGATCGCACGGTTTTCGATAACGTCGCGATCCCGCTGATTATTGCCGGCGCCAGTTACGATGATATCCGCCGTCGCGTTTCGGCGGCGCTGGATAAGGTCGGGCTGCTGGACAAAGCGAAGAACTTCCCAATCCAGCTCTCAGGCGGTGAGCAGCAGCGCGTGGGTATCGCCCGTGCGGTGGTGAACAAGCCTGCCGTTTTGCTGGCGGATGAACCGACCGGTAACCTGGACGATGCCCTCTCTGAAGGGATCCTGCGTCTGTTTGAGGAATTTAACCGCGTGGGGGTCACGGTACTGATGGCGACGCACGACATGGGGCTGATCTCCCGCCGTTCGTACCGTATGCTGACCCTGAGCGATGGGCATTTGCACGGAGGCCACGGTGAACAAGCGTGATGCAATGAACCAGATTCGGCAGTTCAGCAACCGGTTTGACCGTTTCCGCAAGCCTCAGGGCGGTGGTGACGGCAATCGCAATGCGCCTAAGCGTGCCAAAGCGACACCGAAACCGAACTCCCGCAAAACCAACGTCTTTAACGAGCAGGTGCGGTATGCCTTCCAGGGCGCGTTGCAGGATCTGAAAAGCAAACCGCTGGCGACGTTCCTGACGGTGATGGTGATTGCCATCTCCCTGACGCTGCCCAGCGTCTGCTATATGGTTTACAAAAACGTAAACCAGGCGGCGTCCCAGTACTATCCGTCGCCGCAGATCACCGTTTATCTGGATAAAGCCCTCGACGATAACGCGGCGGCTCAGGTGGTGGGGCAGATTCAGGCCGAGCAGGGCGTGGAGAAGGTGAACTATCTTTCCCGCGATGAAGCGCTGGGTGAGTTCCGCAACTGGTCCGGATTCGGCGGCGCGCTGGATATGCTTGAAGAGAACCCGCTGCCCGCGGTGGCGGTGGTGATCCCGAAACTCGATTTCCAGGGCACGGATTCGCTCAACACCCTGCGCGACCGCATTACCCGCATTAACGGGATTGATGAAGTGCGCATGGACGACAGCTGGTTTGCCCGTCTTGCCGCCCTGACCGGGCTGGTAGGACGCGTGTCGGCGATGATCGGCGTGCTGATGGTGGCGGCGGTGTTCCTCGTCATCGGTAATAGCGTGCGCCTGAGCATCTTCGCCCGTCGCGATACCATCAACGTGCAGAAACTGATTGGCGCAACGGATGGTTTCATCCTCCGCCCGTTCCTTTACGGCGGCGCGTTATTAGGTTTTTCTGGTGCATTTCTTTCATTGATTTTGTCAGAAATTTTGGTGATGCGGCTGTCGTCAGCCGTCACCGAGGTGGCGCAGGTTTTCGGAACTAAGTTTGATATCAGTGGTTTAGGTTTCGATGAGTGCCTGCTGTTACTGCTGGTGTGCTCCATGATCGGCTGGGTGGCGGCATGGCTGGCAACGGTTCAACATTTACGCCACTTTACTCCCGACTAATAAAAGCGTGATATAATCTTTCCCTGCACCGAGATGTTCGCTTGCAGGGAAAGCGTCCCTGTTGTCTCTTCCCCTGTAATCATCTTCATGTCACATTTTGTGCGTAATTTATTCACTGTTCCACCTGGAACTTGTGGATAAAATCACTGTCTGATAAAAGAGTGAATGCTAATCTCGTTGCTCAAACGCTTTGGCATGGTTGTTGCCTGACGGGGACAACCTGGACCAGAAGAAACATTGAGAGGAATGAATGACCAAAGAAATGCAAACTTTAGCTTTAGCCCCTGTTGGTAACCTGGAATCTTACATCCGGGCTGCGAACACCTGGCCGATGTTAACGGCTGAGGAAGAAAAGGAGCTTGCTGAAAAGCTGCATTACCAGGGCGATCTGGAAGCAGCTAAAACGCTGATCCTGTCTCACCTGCGCTTTGTTGTTCACGTTGCTCGTAATTATGCGGGCTACGGCCTGCCGCAGGCGGACCTGATTCAGGAAGGTAATATTGGCCTGATGAAGGCGGTACGTCGCTTTAACCCGGAAGTGGGTGTGCGACTCGTCTCCTTCGCCGTGCACTGGATCAAAGCGGAAATTCACGAATACGTCCTGCGTAACTGGCGTATTGTGAAAGTCGCCACGACGAAAGCGCAGCGCAAACTGTTCTTCAACCTGCGTAAAACCAAGCAGCGTCTGGGCTGGTTCAATCAGGATGAAGTGGAAATGGTGGCGCGCGAGCTGGGCGTTTCCAGCAAAGACGTCCGCGAGATGGAATCCCGTATGGCCGCTCAGGACATGACGTTTGATATGTCTGCCGACGATGACGCGTCCGACAGCCAGCCGATGGCCCCGGTTCTGTATCTACAGGATAAAACCTCTAACTTTGCTGACGGCATTGAAGAGGATAACTGGGAAGACCAGGCGGCGAACAAGCTGACCTTCGCGATGGAAGGCCTAGACGAGCGTAGCCAGGATATCATCCGTGCCCGCTGGCTGGACGAAGATAACAAGTCCACGTTGCAGGAACTGGCCGACCGCTACGGCGTCTCCGCTGAACGTGTGCGTCAGCTTGAAAAGAACGCCATGAAAAAACTTCGCGCCGCTATCGAAGCGTAATTTTCGCGAAGTACACCGAGAACCCCTGGATGAGAGTCTGGGGGTTTTGTTTTTTTAGCGCCCGCTCTGGCGAATTTCTTCCCCCTGGCAAACACTTACTGATGCGCTAAGCAGGCGACTTTCAGAGGGTGACAGGGTGAAAAATAACGAACTGAACGACCGGCGTTTACAGGCGACGCCGCGCGGTATCGGCGTCATGTGTAACTTCTATGCCGATAAAGCCGAAAACGCCACGGTGTGGGACGTGGAAGGTAACGAGTATATTGATTTTGCCGCAGGGATCGCCGTGCTGAATACCGGGCATCGCCATCCTAAAGTTATCGCCGCCATCGAAAAACAGCTTCACGCCTTTACCCATACCGCTTATCAGATCGTCCCCTATGAAGGTTATGTGGCGCTTGCCGAGCGCATCAACCAGCGCGTACCCATAGAGGGGCCAGCCAAAACCGCCTTTTTCTCAACCGGTGCAGAAGCGGTCGAAAACGCGGTGAAAATTGCCCGCGCGTACACCAGACGTCCCGGCCTTATCACCTTCGGCGGCGCGTTCCACGGCCGTACCTTTATGACCATGGCGCTGACCGGCAAAGTGGCGCCCTATAAGCTCGGCTTCGGCCCGTTCCCTGGCTCGGTGTACCACGCGCAATTCCCTAACAGCTTGCACGGCGTCAGTACCGCCGAAGCGTTAAAAAGCCTGGAGCGCATCTTCAAAGCCGATATCGCGCCCGATCAGGTGGCGGCAATCATTATTGAACCGGTTCAGGGCGAGGGCGGATTCAACGTCGCGCCCGCTGATTTTATGCAGGCGCTGCGTGCCCTGTGCGATACCCACGGGATTTTACTGATTGCCGACGAAGTGCAAACCGGCTTCGCCCGTACCGGCAAGCTGTTCTCCATGGAAAACCACTGCGTGAAGCCCGATCTGATCACTATGGCGAAAAGCCTGGCGGGCGGGATGCCGCTTTCTGCCGTCTCTGGCCGGGCGGAGGTGATGGATGCGCCCGCGCCGGGTGGACTTGGCGGAACCTACGCAGGTAACCCGCTGGCGATTGCGGCGGCCCATGCGGTGCTGGATGTGATTGACGAGGACGATCTCTGCACCCGCGCGGCGCATCTCGGGCATCATCTGGTCGAGGTGCTGAATAAAGCGAAGGATGGCTGTCCGTATATCGCCGATATCCGTGGGCAGGGGTCGATGGTGGCGGTGGAATTTACCGATCCGCAAACCGGACAGCCGTCGCCGGAATTTACCCGTCAGGTTCAGGAGCGCGCGTTGAACGAAGGGCTGCTGCTTTTGAGCTGCGGCGTTTACGGCAACGTTATTCGCTTCCTCTACCCACTCACCATCCCCGAAGCGCAGTTTCGTAAAGCGCTGGATATTATTTCCGCCTCGCTGACACGATAAAGCCAAAAGCCCGGCTGAAATGAAGGCCGGGCTTATCATATTTTCATTTCAAATTAGCTATTCCAAAATCATAAAAATGGGGTATGTTTTAGCAGAGTATGCTGAAAAAGCGCGAACAGCACGCCTATAACTGAAATAAAGCGCTACACAACAACATCACAACAATCGTTATAACCATAATAATGGGGAATCTCAGGATGAACATGAAGGGTAAAGCGTTACTGGCAGGATGTATCGCGTTGGCATTCAGCGCCATGGCGCAGGCCGATATTAAAGTGGCCGTGGTGGGCGCAATGTCCGGTCCGGTAGCACAGTACGGCGACCAGGAATTTACGGGCGCGGAACAGGCGGTTGCAGACATTAATGCTAAGGGCGGCATCAAGGGCGAAAAGCTGCAAATCGTAAAATATGACGATGCCTGTGACCCGAAACAGGCGGTCGCGGTGGCGAACAAAGTGGTAAACGACGGGATCAAATACGTTATTGGTCACCTGTGCTCCTCTTCCACCCAGCCCGCGTCTGACATCTACGAAGACGAAGGCATTCTGATGATCACGCCGGCCGCGACGGCGCCAGAGCTGACCGCGCGCGGCTATAAGCTGATCCTGCGTACCACCGGTCTGGACTCCGATCAGGGGCCAACCGCCGCGAAATACATCGTGGAAAAAGTGAAGCCGCAGCGCATCGCGATTGTTCATGACAAACAGCAGTACGGCGAAGGCCTGGCCCGTGCGGTGCAGGATAACCTGAAAAAAGCGAACGCCAACGTGGTGTTCTTTGACGGTATCACCGCCGGTGAGAAAGACTTCTCGACCCTGGTCGCGCGTCTGAAGAAAGAAAACATCGATTTCGTTTACTACGGCGGCTACCACCCGGAAATGGGGCAGATCCTGCGTCAGGCGCGTGCGGCGGGTCTGAAGACGCAGTTCATGGGGCCAGAAGGTGTCGCGAACGTTTCCCTGTCTAACATCGCGGGTGAATCCGCTGAAGGTCTGCTGGTGACCAAGCCGAAGAACTACGACCAGGTGCCTGCGAACAAACCTGTTGTCGATGCCATCAAGGCGAAGAAACAGGATCCAAGCGGTGCGTTCGTCTGGACCACCTACGCAGCGTTGCAGTCTCTGCAAGCGGGCCTGAACCAGTCAGCCGATCCGGCGGAGATTGCCACCTGGCTGAAAGCGAACTCGGTGGAAACCGTGATGGGACCGCTGTCCTGGGATGAGAAGGGCGACCTGAAGGGCTTCGAGTTCGGCGTGTTTGACTGGCATGCCAATGGCACTGCTACTGATGCCAAATAATGCTGGTGCGGGTTGATGCCCTCACCCTAACCCTCTCCCACGGGGAGAGGGGATTACCCGGTTTTCTCCCTCTCCCTTAGGGAGAGGGCCGGGGTGAGGGTATCAGGCCGCACAGATCTAGCGCTTCTCCCACCCGTTCGACTGCGCCGTAAACCCTAACGCCTGCATAAACGCTGCCATCACGCCGCGATCCTCCACGCCCACGTCGGCCATCCACCAGGAGGTTACGCTCGGGTTTTCGCGGATCACCTCTTCAATCAAATACTGCCCGACCCCGCGACGACGGGTCACGTCGCGCACGCGCAGGGAGTCCAGCGCCCCTTCCGTGCCGCTCAGCGTTACGCGGACGGCGGCCAGCAGACGTTCATTAAAACGCGCGGCATAGATGCGGTGGTTTTCATCGACGGCCAGCGATGAAGGGGAATATTCCGGCCAGATCTTGCCCAGGTCGATATGATCCTGGTCGCTAAAGGTCACCAGACGCACGATAGTCAGTTTCATTAGCTGCTTGTCCAAATCAAAAAGAGTAGGGCCAGTGTACTCAATTTATTTGCTCAGGCGCTTTCTCTTTTTCTTCCCATTTACCAGGTGATTAGTTTTTTGACAGCGTAATGCGCAGTTTGAAAACACATGGATCGAAAAATAAGCAGAATTTTAACCTGAAGGGCAGTGATTTATTCGGCGCTTTGTACCGTTATTTTATGCTGCCAACTGCGCTTTTATTTGTTTATCTCCGCCTGATTTCAGAATATTATCTTTGCTTAATCGCCTGAAAAATAGAGATATTAGTCTGGTTTTTGACAAAAAACTGCGCTAAACCATTAAAGGCACTGGTAAAAATAGCGTTGTTCATTAAAAGTACAGAATGCTTTTTAACCATAATAAAACAAAATATAAACACGACATCACGAATGGGGATTCAGAGATGAAAAGGAACGCGAAGACGTTAATCGCGGGGATGGTCGCACTGTCGATCTCGCATGCCGCTATGGCAGACGACATTAAAGTTGCGGTAGTGGGGGCGATGTCCGGCCCTGTTGCCCAGTGGGGTGACATGGAGTTCAACGGCGCGCGTCAGGCCATCAAAGATATCAACGCCAAAGGCGGGATCAAAGGCGACAAGCTGGTGGGCGTGGAGTATGACGACGCCTGCGATCCAAAACAGGCCGTCGCGGTCGCCAACAAAATTGTTAACGACGGTATCCAGTACGTCATAGGGCACCTGTGTTCCTCTTCCACGCAGCCTGCGTCTGATATCTACGAAGACGAAGGCATTCTGATGATCACCCCGGGCGCCACCAACCCGGAACTGACCCAGCGCGGCTACCAGCACATCATGCGTACCGCCGGTCTGGACTCCTCTCAGGGGCCAACCGCCGCCAAATACATCCTCGAAACCGTTAAGCCGCAGCGTATCGCCATCATTCATGATAAACAGCAGTACGGCGAAGGCCTGGCGCGTTCCGTACAGGACGGCCTGAAAAAAGGCGGGGCGAACATCGTCTTCTTCGACGGCATTACCGCCGGTGAAAAAGACTTCTCCGCGCTGATCGCCCGCCTGCAAAAAGAGAATATCGACTTCGTTTACTACGGCGGCTACTACCCGGAAATGGGGCAGATGCTGCGCCAGGCGCGCGCCACCGGCCTGAAAACCCAGTTCATGGGGCCAGAGGGCGTGGGCAATGCCTCCCTGTCCAACATCGCGGGGGATTCTGCCGAAGGCATGCTGGTGACGATGCCAAAACGCTATGACCAGGATCCGGCGAATAAGGTTATCGTGGATGCGCTCAAGGCGCAGAAGAAAGATCCAAGTGGTCCGTACGTCTGGATCACCTACGCGGCCGTGCAGTCTCTGGCCACCGCGCTGGACCGTACCGGCAGCAAAGAACCGCTGGATCTGGTGAAAGATATAAAAGCGCACGGGGCGAACACCGTGATTGGGCCGCTGAACTGGGATGAGAAAGGCGATCTGAAGGGATTTGAATTTGGTGTCTTTAAGTGGCACGCCGACGGTTCGTCCTCGGTCGCCAGATAATCATCCCACCGCCCGGCTCACCGGGCGGGTATAAAAAGGTTTGCATATGTCCGAGCAGTTTCTCTACTTTTTGCAGCAGATGTTTAACGGCGTCACGCTGGGAAGCACCTACGCGCTGATCGCCATCGGCTACACGATGGTTTACGGCATTATCGGCATGATTAACTTCGCCCACGGCGAGGTGTACATGATCGGTAGCTACGTCTCCTTTATGATCATCGCCGCGCTGATGATGATGGGCATCGACAGCAGCTGGCTGCTGGTGGCCGCAGGGTTTGTCGGCGCGATTGTGATCGCCAGCGCCTACGGCTGGAGTATCGAACGGGTAGCCTACCGACCGGTGCGCAGCTCCAAGCGCCTGATCGCGCTGATCTCCGCCATCGGGATGTCCATTTTCCTGCAAAACTACGTCAGCCTGACTGAAGGTTCACGCGACGTGGCGCTGCCAAGCCTGTTTAACGGCCAGTGGATTGTGGGGGCCAGCGAAAACTTCTCCGCCTCTGTCACCACCATGCAGCTGGTAATCTGGGTTGTGACCTTTATTGCGATGCTGGCCCTGACCCTGTTCATCCGCTACTCCCGCATGGGACGCGCCTGCCGCGCCTGCGCGGAAGATCTGAAGATGGCGAGCCTGCTCGGGATTAACACCGACCGCGTGATTGCCCTGACCTTCGTGATCGGCGCAGCGATGGCGGCGGTGGCTGGCGTGTTGCTCGGTCAGTTCTACGGCGTAATCAACCCGTACATCGGCTTTATGGCCGGGATGAAAGCCTTCACCGCGGCGGTACTGGGCGGCATCGGCAGCATTCCGGGCGCGATGATCGGCGGCCTGATTTTGGGCGTGGCCGAAGCGCTCTCCTCTGCGTATCTGAGCACCGAATATAAAGATGTGGTGTCGTTTGCCCTGCTAATTCTGGTTCTGCTGGTGATGCCTACCGGTATTCTGGGCCGTCCGGAGGTAGAGAAAGTATGAAACCGATGCATTTTGCGATGGCGCTGCTCTCTGCCGCCATGTTCTTCGTCCTGGCGGGCGTCTTTATGGGCGTCCAGTTAGGGCTGGACGGCACGAAGCTGGTGGTGGATACCGCCCCCGACATCCGCTGGCAGTGGGTGTTTATCGGCACCGCTGTGGTGTTCCTGTTCCAGCTGCTGCGTCCGCTGTTCCAGAAGACGCTGAAAAACGTCTCCGGGCCGAAATTCGTCCTGCCGGCGATCGACGGTACAACCGTGAAACAGAAGCTGTTCCTTGTGGCGCTGCTGGTGGCTGCCGTGGCGTGGCCGTTTATGGTATCGCGCGGGACGGTGGATATTGCCACCCTGACCATGATCTACGTGATTCTGGGGCTGGGTCTGAACGTGGTGGTGGGGCTGTCTGGCCTGCTGGTGCTGGGCTACGGCGGGTTCTACGCCATCGGCGCGTACACCTTCGCGCTGCTGAACCACTATTACGGCCTCGGCTTCTGGACCTGTCTGCCGCTGGCGGGGCTGGTCTCTGCCGCGGCGGGCTTCCTGCTCGGCTTCCCGGTGCTGCGCCTGCGCGGTGACTACCTGGCGATTGTGACCTTAGGCTTCGGCGAAATCGTCCGTATCCTGCTGCTCAACAATACCGAGGTGACCGGCGGTCCGAACGGCATCAGCCAGATCCCGAAACCGACCTTCTTCGGCCTGGAGTTCAGCCGTACCGCCCGCGAAGGCGGCTGGGATACCTTCAGCAACTTCTTTGGCATCAAATACGATCCGTCCGACCGCGTGATCTGGCTCTATCTGGTGGCGCTGCTGCTGGTGGTGATTACGCTGTTTGTGATCAACCGTCTGCTGCGCATGCCGCTGGGTCGCGCGTGGGAAGCGCTGCGCGAAGATGAGATCGCCTGCCGCTCCCTGGGCCTGAACCCGACCCGCATCAAGCTGACCGCATTTACCATCAGCGCCGCGTTTGCCGGTTTCGCCGGAACGCTGTTTGCCGCGCGTCAGGGCTTCGTCAGCCCGGAATCGTTCACCTTTGCCGAATCGGCCTTCGTGCTGGCGATTGTGGTGCTCGGCGGAATGGGCTCGCAGTTCGCCGTGATCCTCGCGGCTATCCTGCTGGTGGTCTCCCGCGAGCTGATGCGCGACTTTAACGAATACAGCATGTTAATGCTGGGTGGTTTGATGGTGCTGATGATGATCTGGCGTCCGCAGGGTCTCCTGCCGATGACCCGTCCACAGCTGAAGCTGAAACGCACACAGGCGAAAGGAGAGCAGGCATGAAGCCTTTATTATCCGTTAACGGCCTGATGATGCGTTTTGGCGGCCTGCTGGCGGTCAACAATGTGAATCTGGATCTGCACAAGAAAGAGATTGTCTCCCTGATTGGCCCGAACGGCGCGGGAAAAACCACGGTCTTCAACTGCCTGACCGGCTTCTACAAGCCGACGGGCGGCACCATCATGCTGCGCGATCAGCATCTTGAAGGGCTGCCGGGCCAGCAGATTGCCCGCATGGGCGTGGTGCGTACCTTCCAGCACGTGCGTCTGTTCCGCGAGATGACGGTGATTGAGAACCTGCTGGTGGCGCAACATCAGCAGCTGAAAACCGGCCTCTTCTCCGGCCTGCTGAAAACCCCGGCCTTCCGCCGCACGCAGGAAGAGGCGCTCGATCGCGCCGCGACCTGGCTCGACCGTATCGGCCTGCTCCAGCACGCCAACCGTCAGGCGAGCAACCTCGCTTACGGGGATCAGCGTCGCCTGGAGATTGTGCGCTGCATGGTGACGCAGCCGGAGATCCTGATGCTCGACGAACCAGCGGCAGGTCTCAATCCGAAAGAGACCAAAGAGCTGGACGAGCTGATTGCCGAGCTGCGCGACCATCACGACACCACCATCCTGCTGATTGAGCATGACATGAAGCTGGTGATGGGCATTTCGGACCGTATCTACGTGGTAAACCAGGGCACGCCGCTGGCAAACGGCACGCCGGAAGAGATCCGCAACAACCCGGACGTGATCCGCGCATACCTTGGTGAGGCATAAGATGGAAAAAGCGATGTTAACGTTCGACAAGGTCAACGCGCACTACGGCAAAATTCAGGCGCTGCACGATGTCAGCCTGCATATCAATCAGGGCGAAATCGTCACCCTGATTGGGGCTAACGGCGCGGGCAAAACCACGCTGCTCGGCACCCTGTGCGGCGACCCGCGCGCCACCAGCGGGCGGATTGTGTTTGATGGTAAAGACATCACCGACTGGCAGACCGCCAGAATCATGCGTGAAGCGGTGGCGATTGTCCCGGAAGGGCGTCGCGTATTCTCCCGCATGACGGTGGAAGAGAATCTGGCGATGGGCGGTTTCTTCGCCCACCGGGATGAATACCAGACCCGCATCAAGTGGGTGTACGAACTCTTCCCGCGCCTGTGGGAGCGTCGTATTCAGCGCGCGGGCACCATGTCCGGCGGCGAGCAACAGATGCTGGCGATTGGCCGCGCGCTGATGAGCCAGCCGCGTCTGCTGTTGCTGGATGAACCGTCGCTCGGTCTTGCGCCAATCATCATCCAGCAGATTTTCGACACCATTGAGCAGCTGCGCAAAGAGGGGATGACCATCTTCCTCGTCGAACAGAACGCCAACCAGGCGCTGAAGCTCGCTGACCGCGGCTATGTGCTGGAGAACGGGCGCGTGGTGCTCTCCGATACCGGCGATGCGCTGCTGGCGAACGAAGCGGTGCGGAGCGCGTACCTGGGCGGATAGGTAAAAGCAAAAAGGCAACGCAAGTTGCCTTTTTTAGTGTTTTCTCCCTCTCCCTGTGGGAGAGGGCCGGGGTGAGGGCACCAGACCGCACCCAACATCTAAACCCCTTCACACAACCATCATCCCTCTGACGCCTGGCTGTCACCTGTCTGTAAACAAACAGTTATTTTTCTGTCATTCGAGCATGTCATGTTACCTCGCGAGCATAAAACGCGTGATATCGCGCATCCGGCACAATAAGAGAGATGACAATGACATCGTTACGACACACAGCTTTGGGTCTGGCACTGGGTCTGGCTTTTGCGACGAACGCAATGGCTGTGACGACCATTCCGTTCTGGCATTCCATGGAAGGGGAGTTGGGTAAAGAGGTTGACTCCCTGGCGCAACGTTTCAACGACACCCACCCGGATTACAAAATTGTGCCGGTGTACAAAGGCAACTACGAGCAGAGCCTTAGCGCGGGCATCGCCGCCTTCCGTACCGGTAACGCGCCTGCGCTGTTACAGGTTTATGAAGTGGGCACCGCGACCATGATGGCCTCCAAAGCCATCAAGCCGGTGTACGAGGTGTTCAAAGAGGCGGGCATTAACTTTGACGAGTCCCAGTTCGTGCCAACCGTGGCGGGATACTACACGGATTCCAAAAGCGGGCATCTGCTGTCCCAGCCGTTTAACAGCTCCACGCCGGTGCTGTACTACAACAAAGACGCCTTCAGGAAAGCCGGTTTAGATCCGGAGCAGCCGCCAAAAACCTGGCAGGACCTGGCCGAATACACCGCGAAGCTGAAAGCGGCGGGGATGAAGTGCGGCTACGCCAGCGGCTGGCAGGGCTGGATCCAGATTGAAAACTTCAGCGCCTGGCACGGCCTGCCGGTTGCCACCAAAAACAACGGCTTCGACGGTACCGACGCGGTGCTGGAGTTCAACAAGCCGGAGCAGGTGAAGCACATCGCGCTGCTGGAAGCACTCAATAAGAAGGGCGACTTCAGCTACTTCGGGCGTAAAGACGAATCCACCGAGAAGTTCTACAACGGCGATTGCGCCATTACCACCGCCTCATCTGGCTCGCTGGCAGACATCCGTCACTACGCCAAATTCAATTACGGCGTGGGCATGATGCCGTACGACGCTGACGTCAAAGGCGCGCCGCAGAATGCCATCATCGGCGGGGCGAGCCTGTGGGTGATGCAGGGTAAAGACAACGGCACCTACAAAGGCGTGGCCGAGTTCCTCGACTTCCTGGCTAAGCCGGAAAACGCCGCCGAGTGGCACCAGAAGACCGGCTACCTGCCGATCACCAAAGCCGCGTACGACCTGACCCGCGAGCAGGGCTTCTACAGCAAGAACCCGGGCGCGGATATCGCGACGCGTCAGATGCTGAACAAGCCGCCGTTGCCGTTCACCAAAGGCCTGCGTCTGGGCAACATGCCGCAGATCCGCACCATCGTCGATGAAGAGCTGGAAAGCGTCTGGACCGGGAAGAAAACGCCACAGCAGGCGCTGGATTCCGCGGTAGAGCGCGGGAATCAGCTGCTGCGCCGCTTTGAGCAGTCGACGAAGTCTTAATCTTTTTGCCCTCACTAACCCTCTCCCTTTGGGAGAGGGACGGGGTGAGGGGAAACCAACCTGAGCTAACCTATGTCATCATCCCGTCCGGTGTTCCGTTCCCGCTGGCTGCCGTATCTGCTGGTCGCGCCGCAGCTGGTCATCACCGTCATCTTCTTTATCTGGCCTGCGGGCGAAGCGCTGTGGTACTCGGTACAAAGCGTCGATCCGTTCGGGCTTTCCAGCCAGTTTGTCGGGCTGGACAACTTTACCGCGCTGTTCCACGACAGCTACTACCTGGATTCCTTCTGGACGACGATCAAATTCAGCGCGCTGGTCACCGTCAGCGGTCTTGTCGCGTCGCTGTTTTTCGCCGCGCTGGTGGATTACGTAGTACGGTGCAGCCGTCTGTATCAGACCCTGATGCTGCTGCCCTACGCCGTGGCTCCCGCCGTGGCCGCCGTGCTGTGGATCTTCCTGTTTAACCCGGGCCGCGGGCTGATTACCCACTTCCTGGGTGAGTTTGGCTATGACTGGAACCACGCCCAGAATAGCGGTCAGGCGATGTTCCTGGTGGTGTTCGCCTCGGTGTGGAAGCAGATCAGCTATAACTTCCTGTTTTTCTTTGCCGCGCTACAGTCTATCCCGCGTTCGCTGGTGGAGGCCGCCGCCATCGACGGCGCAGGGCCGGTGCGCCGCTTCTTCCGGCTGTCGCTGCCGCTGATCGCCCCGGTGAGTTTCTTCCTGCTGGTGGTGAACCTGGTGTACGCCTTCTTCGACACCTTCCCGGTGATCGACGCCGCCACCGCGGGCGGCCCGGTGCAGGCAACCACCACGCTGATTTACAAGATCTACCGCGAGGGCTTTGCCGGGCTTGATCTCTCAGCCTCTGCTGCACAGTCGGTCGTGCTGATGTTCCTCGTCATCATCCTCACGGTGGTGCAGTTCCGCTATGTCGAAAGTAAGGTGCGCTACCAATGATTGAGAACCGTCGCGGGCTGACGATTTTCAGCCATACCCTGCTAATCCTGGGCATCCTCGTCATCCTGTTCCCACTGTACGTGGCCTTTGTCGCCGCCACGCTGGACACCAAAGCGGTGTTCGACACGCCAATGACGCTGATCCCAGGCACGCATCTTTTCGAGAACATGAAGACTATCTGGACGCAGGGCGTGGGCGCTAACAGCGCGCCGTTCTGGCTGATGATGCTCAACAGTTTCATCATGGCGTTCGGCATCACCGTCGGCAAAATCACCGTGTCGATGCTTTCGGCCTTCGCCATCGTCTGGTTCCGCTTTCCGTTGCGTAACCTGTTTTTCTGGATGATTTACATCACCCTGATGCTGCCGGTGGAGGTGCGTATCTTCCCGACGGTGGAGGTGATCGCCAACCTGAAGATGCTCGACAGCTACGCGGGCTTGACCCTGCCGCTGATGGCCTCGGCGACCGCCACCTTCCTGTTTCGCCAGTTCTTTATGACCCTGCCGGATGAGCTGATTGAAGCCGCGCGCATTGACGGGGCCTCGCCGATGCGCTTCTTCCGCGACATCGTGCTGCCGCTGTCGAAAACCAATCTCGCGGCGCTGTTTGTGATCACCTTTATCTACGGCTGGAACCAGTATCTGTGGCCGCTGCTGATCGTTCAGGACGTCAACCTCGGCACCGCCGTGGCAGGCATCAAAGGCATGATCGCCACCGGCGAAGGCACCACCCTCTGGAACCAGGTGATGGCGGCGATGCTGCTCACCCTTATCCCACCCGTAGTCATTGTTTTAGCCATGCAGCGCGCGTTTGTCCGCGGCCTGGTCGATAGCGAGAAATAAGATGGCAGGTTTAAAATTACAGGCAGTAACCAAAAGCTGGGACGGCAAAACCCAGGTCATTCAGCCGCTGACGCTCGACGTGGCGGACGGGGAATTTATCGTGATGGTCGGCCCGTCCGGCTGCGGAAAATCCACCCTGCTGCGTATGGTGGCCGGGCTGGAGCGTGTGACGACCGGGGATATCTGGATTGACCGCCAGCGCGTTACCGAGATGGAACCCAAAGATCGCGGCATCGCGATGGTATTCCAGAACTACGCCCTCTATCCGCACATGAGCGTGGAAGAGAACATGGCCTGGGGGCTGAAAATTCGCGGTATGGGCAAAGGCCATATCGAGGAGCGCGTGAAAGAGGCCGCGCGCATTCTGGAGCTGGACGGCCTGCTCAAGCGTCGCCCGCGCGAGCTCTCCGGCGGCCAGCGCCAGCGCGTGGCGATGGGGCGCGCCATCGTGCGCGATCCGGCGGTATTTCTGTTCGACGAACCGCTGTCAAACCTCGACGCCAAACTGCGCGTGCAGATGCGTCTTGAGCTACAGCAGCTGCATCGGCGGCTGGGAACCACGTCCCTCTATGTGACCCACGATCAGGTTGAAGCCATGACCCTCGCCCAGCGCGTGATGGTGATGAACAAAGGCATCGCCGAGCAGATTGGCACCCCAGTGGAAGTCTACGAGAAACCGGCCAGCCGTTTTGTGGCGAGCTTTATCGGCAGCCCGGCGATGAACCTGCTGGACGGGCGGATCAATGCGGCGGGAACCCACTTCGAGCTGGAAAGCGGGATGGCGTTGCCGATCAACTGGTACTATCGTGGCTACGCCGGGCGTAAGATGACGCTTGGTATCCGCCCCGAGCATATTGGTTTGACGTCTCAGGCGGACGGCGGCGTGCCGCTGGTGATGGACACGCTGGAGATGCTGGGCGCAGACAACCTGGCGCACGGACGCTGGGGCGAGCAAAAGCTGGTAGTGCGTCTGCCGCATCAGGAGCGCCCGAAAGCAGGCAGCACGCTGTGGCTGCATATGCCGGAAAATCACCTGCACTTATTTGACGGTGAAACAGGACAACGAGTATGAGCAACTGGCCTTACCCCCACATCGTCGCCCACCGTGGTGGCGGTAAACTGGCGCCGGAAAACACCCTGGCGGCAATTGACGTTGGCGCACGCTACGGCCACACGATGATCGAGTTCGACGCCAAGCTATCGAAGGACGGCGAAATTTTCCTGCTGCACGACGACAACCTCGAACGCACCAGCAACGGCTGGGGCGTGGCGGGTGAACTGCCGTGGCGTGACCTGCTGAAGGTGGACGCCGGAAGCTGGTTCAGCGGCGAATTCAAAGGCGAACCGCTGCCGCTGCTGGCGGAAGTGGCGGACCGCTGTCGTCAACACGGCATGATGGCCAATATTGAAATCAAACCGACCACCGGCACCGGGCCGCTGACGGGTAAAGTGATTGCCCTTGCCGCGCGTGAGCTGTGGGAAGGGATGACCGCGCCGCTGCTGTCGTCGTTTGATATCGACGCGCTGGAAGCCGCACAGGCCGCCGTTCCGGAGTTGCCGCGCGGGCTGCTGCTGGATGCGTGGCGAGAAGACTGGCGCGCGCTGACGACCCGCTTAGGCTGCGTGTCGATCCACCTCAACCATAAGCTGCTGGATGAAGCGCGCGTGACGCTGTTGAAGGAGGCCGGTCTGCATATCCTGGTGTATACCGTCAACAAACCCCAGCGTGCAGCCGAGCTGCTGCGCTGGGGCGTGGACAGCATCTGTACCGATGCGATTGACCAGATCGGGCCGAACTTTATTTATTAAGCATACTGCCGTTCTGCTGGGTCGGCAGCATGTGCTGCTGACCGCTGCTTTGCGATACTCCGCCTCCTAACATCCCACCGTTTGCATTAGGCAGCGGCTGTTCAAGCATCTGGCCCTGCTGTACGCGCTGGGTGTTGGTATTCATCTGGTTTTGCAGGTGCTGCTGCTGCACCTGGGTCTGCGTCTTTAACTGCTGATTGAGCATCCCTTTCTGCTGCTGTTGCTGGCTCATCATCTCCGTCTGCATACGCTGCTGGCTCGGAATGACGTAGCCCGGCTGGTTCGGGTTGTTCAGGGTGTTGATTGGCTGTGCGAGCGCGGCGAACGGAAGCAGCGCGGTCAGGATCAGTAATCGTTTCATGGTTATCTCCTCCTTTGAGGCTTCTCTTAAGTTTACCCTCATTCCGGCATAACGATGATTTTTTAAGAGTTGTGAACCAGGCTTAAGCGGGGAATATGGGCCCCTTCACCTGGAGAACAATAATGATGAAACCAACCTTTTTGCGCTGGGTCGCCATCGCTGCGCTGATGGCAGGCGGCACATTTACCGTGGCGGCCAACCCGCCCGCCGCTCCACCGGTCTCTTACGGCGTGGAGGAGGATGTTTTTCACCCCGTGCGGGCGACGCACGGCATGGTGGCCTCGGTTGATGCGCTGGCAACGCAGGTGGGCGTCGATATTCTTAAACAGGGCGGTAACGCGGTGGATGCGGCGGTCGCGGTGGGATATGCGCTGGCGGTGACGCATCCACAGGCGGGGAACCTGGGCGGCGGCGGGTTTATGATGCTGCGCACCAAAGACGGTAAAACCACGGCCATCGACTTCCGTGAGATGGCGCCGAACCAGGCCTCCCGCGATATGTTCCTCGACGATCAGGGCAATCCGGACAGTAAAAAATCCCTGACCTCGCACCTTGCCTCCGGCACGCCGGGCACCGTTGCGGGGTTCTCGCTGGCGCTGGAAAAATACGGCACGCTGCCGCTGAATAAAGTGGTGCAGCCTGCCATCAGGCTGGCGCGCGACGTCTTCGTCGTCAACGACGCGCTGGCGGACGACCTCAAAACCTACGGCAGCGAAGTTATTCCCAATCATGAGAACAGCAAGGCTATCTTCTGGAAAGACGGCGAGCCGCTGAAGAAGGGCGATAAGCTGGTGCAGAAGAACATCGCAAAAAGTCTCGAACTGATTGCCGAAAACGGTCCGGATGCCTTCTATAAGGGGCCGATTGCCGATCAGATTGCGGATGAGATGCAGAAGAACGGCGGGCTGATCACCAAAGCGGATCTGGCGGAATATAAGGCGGTGGAGCGCGAGCCGATTAGTGGCACCTATCGCGGCTACGAGGTCTTCTCCATGCCGCCGCCGTCTTCCGGGGGCATTCACATCGTGCAGATCCTCAATATTCTGGAAAACTTCGATATGCACAAGTATGGCTTCGGTAGCGCCGATGCCATGCAGGTGATGGCCGAGGCGGAAAAGCGCGCCTACGCTGACCGCTCGGAATACCTCGGCGACCCGGACTTCGTAAAGGTGCCGTGGCAGGCGCTGACCAACAAAGCCTATGCCAAATCGATTGCCGATGAGATCGACATCAACAAGGCTAAACCGTCGAGCGAGATCCGCCCGGGCAAGCTGGCGCCGTATGAAAGTAACCAGACCACCCACTTCTCGGTCGTGGACAAAGACGGAAACGCGGTGGCGGTGACCTACACGCTTAACACCACCTTTGGCACCGGGATTGTGGCGGGCAATAGTGGTATTTTGCTGAACAACGAGATGGATGATTTTTCTGCCAAGCCGGGCGTGCCGAATGTCTACGGCCTGGTCGGCGGCGATGCGAATGCGGTAGGGCCGAAGAAGCGCCCGCTATCATCCATGTCGCCCACCATTGTGGTGAAAGACGGCAAAACCTGGCTGGTGACCGGCAGCCCTGGCGGGAGCCGGATTATCACCACCGTACTGCAAATGGTGGTGAACAGCATCGACTTTGGGATGAACGTCGCCGAAGCGACCAATGCGCCGCGTTTCCATCACCAGTGGCTGCCGGACGAGTTGCGCGTGGAGAAGGGCTTTAGCCCGGACACCCTCAAGCTGCTTGAGCAGCGCGGGCAGAAGGTGGCGGTGAAGGAGGCGATGGGCAGCACCCAGAGCATTATGGTCGGACCGGATGGCGCGCTGTTTGGCGCGTCGGACCCGCGTTCGGTGGATGATTTAACGGCGGGGTATTGATTTTGTTGCCCGGTGGCGCTGCGCTTACCGGGCCTACAACGGCACGGACGTAGGCCGGGTAAGGCGAAGCCGCCACCCGGCAACTCATTACTTCATCCTCGCCATATAATACGCATCCACATACTCGCCGTTGCGCAGGGCATAGCGCCTGCCGGTGCCTTCAATCTCAAACCCGTGCTTTTTGTACACCGCGATTGCCGGTTCGTTATCCACAAACACCGTTAACTCGATGCGGTCGACGCGCAGCCAGTTGTCGCACATATCGATCATGGTGCGAATCAGCGCGCTGGCCACGCCGCGGTTATGCCACTCTGCGCCAACGCATATACCGAAATCGGCAACGTGGCTGCGGCGTGGTCGCTGGGCGACATCAATGGTGAGGTGGCCGACCACGATATCATCAATGCAGGCAACCAGCTGTTTAATGCCCGGCTGTTCGCCTAGCCGCATTTGCCACATTTCCATTGAAGGATGAGGAACCTGTAGCGTGTTGTGGTACACCTCCGGCTGGGCGTGGATCTGACGAATGGCGTCGTAATCTTTCGGTTCAGCGTGGCGTATCACTATCTCACTCATTCCTTGTTCCTCAGTCAGTTAAAAGTCCCCTCCAACATCAGTGACTTTAAAAGTTGAGTCAATCGCTATTTTTTGCAAAAAGTGTTGGACAAGTGCGAATGAGAATGATTATTATTGCTCTGCGTTCAGGAAGACCTTCTACGGGAACCTGAAAGCACGACATTGCTCACATTGCTTCCAGTATTACTTTAGCCAGCTTTTAGCTGGCTTTTTTTTTGTTATGGTTAGACTCAGCAACCTTCGAAAAAGGACTGAGCCATGACACTACACTGCGCATTTATTGGATTTGGCAAAAGCACCACGCGTTACCACCTTCCGTATGTTCTCAACCGTAAAGAGACCTGGCACGTCGCTCATATCTACCGCCGCAGCGCGAAGCCGGAAGAACAGTCTCCGCAGTATTCCCATATTCATTTCACCAGCGATCTTGATGAAGTGTTAAATGATCCGCAGGTGAAGCTGGTGGTGGTCTGTACCCACGCCGACAGCCACTTTGACTACGCGAAACGCGCGCTGGAAGCAGGTAAAAACGTGCTGGTGGAAAAACCGTTCACTCCGACCATCGCCGAAGCGAAGGAACTCTTTGCGCTGGCGAAAAGCAAAGGCCTGACCGTCACGCCGTACCAGAACCGACGCTTTGACAGCTGCTTCCTGACGGCGAAAAAGGCGATTGAGAGCGGCAAACTCGGCGAGATCGTGGAAATCGAAAGCCACTTCGATTACTACCGCCCGGTGGCGGAAACCCAGCCCGGACTGCCGCAGGACGGGTCGTTCTACGGTCTGGGCGTGCACACCATGGACCAGATTATTTCCCTGTTTGGCCGCCCGGACCACGTGGCGTATGACATCCGCAGCCTGCGCAATAAGGCCAACCCGGACGATACCTTTGAAGCACAGCTGTTCTACGGCGATCTCAAAGCCATCGTGAAAACCAGCCATCTGGTGAAAATCGACTACCCGAAATTTATCGTTCACGGCAAGAAAGGCTCCTTTATCAAGTACGGCATTGACCAGCAGGAGACCAGCCTGAAGGCCAATATCATGCCGGGTGAACCGGGCTTTGCGGCAGATGATTCCGTGGGCGTGATGGAGTACGTGAACGACGAGGGCGTGACGGTCAGGGAAGAGCTGAAGCCGGAAACGGGCGACTATGGACGCGTCTATGATGCGCTGTTTGAGACCCTCACAAACGGCACGGCGAATTACGTCAAGGAATCTGACGTTCTGACCAACCTGGAAATCCTCGAACGGGCCTTCGAACAGGCTTCTCCTGCCACGGTAACCCTCGCGAAATAAGCAAAAACGGCTCCTCTGCGCTTGTTCACAATTTTTGAACAGAGGAGTCAATTTTCACCCTCTATGATCCCAGGGCGTTTGCGTCCACACTTACTCCATCGAAACGAACTGAGGGTGAAAACAATGATCTACTTACGCAAAGCAAACGAACGTGGTCACGCGAATCATGGCTGGCTGGACTCATGGCATTCATTCTCGTTTGCCGACTACTACGACCCGAACTTCATGGGCTTCTCCGCACTGCGCGTGATTAACGATGACGTGATTGATGCAGGCCAGGGCTTCGGTACCCACCCGCACAAAGACATGGAAATCCTGACCTATGTGCTGGAAGGGGCGGTTGAGCACCAGGACAGCATGGGCAACAAAGAGCAGGTTCCGGCGGGCGAGTTCCAGATTATGAGCGCGGGGACCGGGGTGCGTCACTCTGAGTACAACCCGAGCAAAACGGAAAAACTGCACCTGTATCAAATCTGGATCATTCCAGAAGAGACCGGCATCACGCCACGCTACGAGCAGCGCCGCTTCGACGCGAAACAGGGCAAACAGCTGGTGCTCTCGCCGGATGCGCGTGAAGGTTCCCTGAAAGTGCATCAGGATATGGAGCTGTACCGCTGGGCGCTGGCGAAAGATGAACAGTCTGTGCACCAGATCGCCGCCAACCGCCGCGTGTGGATCCAGGTGGTGAAAGGGGAGGTGTCCATCAATGGCACCAAAGCGACAACCGCCGATGGTCTGGCCGTCTGGGATGAGCAGGCGCTCTCCGTGCATGCCGACAGCGAAAGTGAAATTCTGCTGTTTGACCTGCCGCCGGTCTAAATAATTTCTCAACCTTCCCTTTAAACGGGGAAGGTTGAGCTTTGTCCGTGATAAACTGAGCAAATCTCTCACTTCAAGATTTCTCAGGACGATGAAAAAGAAACGCCCCGTACTTCAGGATGTCGCCGATCGCGTCGGTGTGACCAAAATGACGGTCAGCCGTTTTTTACGTAACCCGGAACAGGTTTCCGTGGCGTTGCGTGGCAAGATTGCCGCCGCCCTTGATGAACTGGGTTATATCCCCAACCGCGCGCCCGATATTCTCTCCAATGCGACCAGCCGTGCGGTGGGTGTCCTGCTTCCTTCCTTAACCAACCAGGTATTCGCCGAAGTGCTGCGTGGCATCGAAAGCGTCACCGATGCGTTTGGCTATCAGACCATGCTCGCCCACTACGGGTACAAGCCGGAACTGGAAGAGGAACGTCTTGAATCGATGCTTTCCTGGAACATCGACGGCCTGATTTTAACGGAACGTACTCACACCCCGCGCACGCTGAAAATGATTGAAGTGGCAGGCATTCCGGTGGTGGAGCTGATGGACAGCCAGTCGCCGTGCCTCGACATCGCCGTGGGGTTCGATAACTTTGAAGCGGCGCGTCAGATGACGGCGGCGATCATCGCCCGCGGTCATCGCCATGTGGCCTATCTGGGTGCGCGTCTGGATGAACGTACTATCATCAAACAGAAGGGATACGAGCAGGCGATGCTCGACGCCGGTTTAACCCCGTACAGCGTGATGGTGGAGCAATCTTCTTCTTACACGTCGGGTATTGAGCTGATGCGTCAGGCGCGACGCGAGTATCCGCAACTGGACGGTATTTTCTGTACCAACGATGACCTTGCGGTCGGCGCGGCGTTTGAGTGCCAGCGTCTGGGTTTAAAAATCCCGGATGATATGGCGATTGCCGGTTTCCACGGCCACGACATTGGCCAGGTGATGGAGCCGCGTCTGGCGAGCGTCCTGACCCCGCGTGAACGCATGGGCCGCATTGGTGCAGAACGCCTGCTGGCGCGCATTCGTGGTGAGGCAGTTACCCCTAAAATGTTAGATTTAGGTTTCACCTTGTCACCGGGTGGATCTATTTAATCCGACAAATTTGAAGTAGCTCACACTTATTCACTTCGCGCACGTTTGGATATTGCTTCTCTTATGCCCCGGCAGGACAATGTTACCGATAACTGTTACCCGTAACAATTGACTGAGGGACACCCTTTGAGCACGACTAATCACGATCACCACGTTTACGTCCTGATGGGCGTGTCCGGTAGCGGTAAATCTGCCGTGGCGAGCGAAGTGGCGCATCAACTCCAGGCTGCGTTTCTTGATGGTGACTTCCTCCATCCGCGTAGCAACATCATGAAAATGGCTTCCGGCGAGCCGCTGAACGACGACGACCGCAAACCGTGGTTGCAGGCGCTGAATGACGCCGCGTTCGCGATGCAGCGCACCAATAAAGTCTCCCTGATCGTCTGTTCCGCGCTGAAAAAAACCTATCGCGACCTGCTGCGCGACGGCAACCCGAACCTCTCTTTCATCTACCTGAAAGGCGATTTCGGGGTGATTGAAAGCCGCCTGAAGGCGCGTAAAGGCCACTTCTTCAAAACCCAGATGCTGGTAACGCAGTTCGAAGCGTTGCAGGAGCCGGGTGCTGACGAGCAGGATGTCTTAGTGGTTGATATCGATCAGCCGCTGGAAGGTGTTGTTGCCAGCACCATCGAGGTTATTAATAAAAGGCAGTAAGTTTTGAGTACATTAACGCTAGTTTTGACAGCAGTGGGTTCCGTATTGCTGCTGCTGTTTTTAGTGATGAAGGCACGTATGCACGCCTTCGTTGCTTTGATGGTGGTTTCTATTGGTGCTGGTCTCTTTTCCGGCATGCCGCTCGACAAAATCGCGGCGACGATGGAAAAAGGGATGGGCGGCACGCTCGGCTTCCTGGCCATTGTGGTGGCACTGGGCGCGATGTTTGGCAAGATTTTGCACGAGACGGGCGCGGTCGATCAGATTGCGGTCAAGATGCTGAAATCCTTCGGGCACAGCCGTGCGCACTACGCGATTGGTCTGGCCGGTCTGATTTGCGCGCTGCCGCTGTTCTTTGAAGTGGCCGTTGTGCTGCTGATAAGCGTCGCATTCTCCATGGCGCGCCATACCGGTACTAACCTCGTGAAGCTGGTCATTCCGCTGTTTGCGGGCGTGGCGGCGGCGGCGGCGTTCCTGCTGCCGGGGCCTGCGCCGATGCTGCTGGCCTCCCAGATGCATGCTGACTTTGGCTGGATGATCCTGATTGGCCTGTGTGCGGCGATCCCGGGGATGATTATCGCCGGTCCGCTGTGGGGAAACTTTATCAGCCGTTACGTTGAGCTGCACATTCCGGACGACATCACCGAGCCGCACCTGGGCGAGGGTAAAATGCCGTCCTTCGGCTTCAGTCTGTCGCTGATCCTGCTGCCGCTGGTGCTGGTGGGCCTGAAAACCATCGCTGCACGCTTTGTGCCGGTGGGGTCAACCGCTTACGAATGGTTCGAATTTATTGGTCATCCGTTCACTGCGATTCTGGTGGCGTGTCTGGTCGCGATTTACGGCCTGGCAATGCGTCAGGGCATGCCGAAAGACCGCGTGATGGAGATCTGTGGTGCCGCGCTGCAACCGGCGGGGATTATCCTGCTGGTGATCGGGGCGGGCGGCGTGTTCAAGCAGGTGCTGGTGGATTCCGGCGTTGGCCCGGCGCTGGGCGAAGCGCTGACCGGAATGGGCCTGCCGATTGCGGTCACCTGCTTTGTGCTGGCCGCGGCGGTGCGTATCATTCAGGGCTCCGCGACCGTGGCGTGCTTAACCGCCGTGGGTCTGGTAATGCCGGTGATTGAACAGCTGAACTACTCCGGCGCGCAGATGGCGGCGCTCTCTATCTGTATCGCGGGTGGTTCGATTGTGGTGTCTCACGTGAACGATGCAGGCTTCTGGCTGTTCGGTAAATTTACCGGCGCAACCGAAGCGCAAACCCTGAAAACCTGGACGCTGATGGAAACCATCCTCGGCACGACGGGTGCGGTTGTCGGGATGATTGCGTTTACGCTGCTGAGCTGATCCCGGTGTTCTCCCTCTCCCACGGGGAGAGGGAGCAAACACTAATAACGGCAATCAAGGATTGCCGTTTTGCTTTTACCTATCCTTTCATCCACGCTCGGATCCCGTCCAGGAACATCTGCGTTGCCATCATCACCAGAATCAGCCCCATCAGGCGCTCCAGCGCGTTCACCCCTTTCTCACCCAGCAGGCGCAGGAACAGCGACGACTGCAACAGGATAATAAACGTCCCGCCCCAGGCGATCAGCAGGGCAATCACCAGATGGCTCATCTGATTCGGATACTGATGCGACAGCAGCATCAGCGTGGCCAGAATCGTTGGCCCGGCGACCAGCGGAATCGCCAGCGGCACGATAAACGGCTCTTCACCCGCAGGCAGGCCGCTGCTGCTGCCCTCCGCGCTCGGGAAAATCATCTTAATGGCAATCAGGAACAAAATGATCCCGCCGGAAATGGAGACCGTTTCGGCGCGTAAGTTCAGGAAAGCGAGAATTTTTTCACCGGCGAACAGGAAGATAAACATCACCAGCAGGGCGATGAGCAGCTCGCGGATCATGATCGCCCGACGGCGCTTCGGCTCGGTGTGCTTCAGCACCGACATGAAGATCGGCAGATTACCGAGCGGATCCATAATCAGGATCAATAAAACCGCTGCGGAAATGATTTCACTCATCTTAAATTATCCCTGATACTTATTGTGGTCATTGCGATGATTAGCACTTTTTCTGATTGCCGGGCAATCATCGATTAATTTCGCTTGCGACTTTGGCAGCATTTTGTAATGTGAAGCATATCCCAGTTCAATACTGGCTTGCACAATCAGCACACACCCCTTGCAGGAAAAAAATGCTATGAAAAACGTTGGTTTTATCGGCTGGCGCGGTATGGTCGGCTCTGTACTCATGCAACGCATGGTTGAAGAGCGCGATTTCGACGCCATCCGCCCGGTCTTCTTCTCCACTTCCCAGCTCGGCCAGGCTGCACCGTCCTTTGGGGGTACCACAGGCACGTTGCAGGATGCTTACGACCTGGAGGCGCTGAAGGCACTCGACATTATTGTGACCTGCCAGGGCGGCGATTATACCAACGAAATCTATCCGAAGCTGCGTGAAAGCGGCTGGCAGGGCTACTGGATTGACGCGGCCTCTTCGCTTCGCATGAAAGACGATGCCATCATTATTCTTGACCCGGTTAACCAGGGCGTCATCACCGACGGCCTGAACAACGGCGTGAAAACCTTTGTTGGCGGTAACTGCACCGTCAGCCTGATGCTGATGTCCCTCGGCGGTCTGTTCGCACAGGATCTGGTGGAGTGGGTCTCCGTGGCGACCTACCAGGCGGCGTCCGGCGGTGGCGCGCGTCATATGCGCGAGCTGCTGACCCAGATGGGCCAGCTGCACCAGAGCGTCGCTGCCGAGCTGGCAGACCCGGCGTCCGCGATCCTCGATATCGAGCGTAAAGTCACTCAGCTCACCCGCAGCGGCGAGCTGCCGGTGGATAACTTCGGCGTACCGCTGGCCGGCGGCCTGATCCCGTGGATAGACAAACAGCTGGATAACGGCCAGACCCGCGAAGAGTGGAAGGGCCAGGCTGAGACCAACAAAATCCTCGGCACCGCGAACACCATTCCGGTTGACGGTCTGTGCGTGCGTATCGGCGCGCTGCGCTGCCACAGCCAGGCCTTCACCATTAAACTGAAAAAAGATGTGTCTATTCCGACCGTGGAAGAGCTGCTGGCCGCGCATAACCCGTGGGCGAAAGTGGTGCCAAACGATCGCGATATCACCATGCGCGAACTGACCCCGGCAGCCGTCACCGGCACGCTGACCACCCCGGTTGGCCGCCTGCGCAAGCTGAACATGGGGCCTGAGTACCTCTCCGCGTTCACCGTTGGCGACCAGCTTCTGTGGGGTGCCGCCGAGCCGCTGCGCCGCATGCTGCGCCAGCTGGCGTAATAATTTGTTAAACACGGGGGGTGATTGTCACCCCCTTTTTTTGCGTACTACATGGAGTAAAACGCAGATGTCTTATTTTTTATCAGGAGGACCCACGACGTTGGCTATGCTTTAAGGAAGATTTATTTCTCACCTGAGGGTAGGGCGGAGCAGAGAGGATTAACTGCACCGTTTAGGTCACATTAAAAGTCGTCCCGGAGCGCGTAAAAAGGGCGACATAAAAAAACAGGATGAATACCATGTCCGATCGTATTTCGAGAGACGTGATTAATGCGCTTATTGCGGGTCACTTTGCCGACCCCTTTTCTGTGCTAGGGATGCACCGTACAGAGGCCGGACTGGAAGTTCGTGCGCTGTTACCGGATGCAACAGAAGTGTGGGTTATCGAACCCAAAACCGGCCGCAAGGTGGGTAATCTGGAATGCCTCGACTCGCGTGGCTTCTTCTCGGGCGTCATGCCCCGCCGTAAAAATCCTTTTCGTTATCAGCTTGCCGTTATCTGGCACGGTCAGCAAAACCTGATTGACGATCCCTATAGCTTCGGCCCGCTTTTAAAAGAGATGGACGCCTGGCTGCTGTCCGAAGGGACCCATTTACGCCCTTACGAAACGCTGGGTGCCCATGCGGATACCATGGACGGTATCACCGGCACGCGTTTTGCCGTATGGGCGCCAAACGCCCAGCGCGTCTCCGTTGTCGGGCAGTTCAACTACTGGGACGGTCGTCGTCACCCCATGCGCCTGCGCCGGGAAACCGGCATCTGGGAGCTGTTTATCCCCGGCGCGCACAACGGTCAGCTCTACAAATTCGAGATGATCGATGCCAACGGCAAGCTGCGCATTAAATCTGACCCGTACGCCTTTGAGGCCGAACTGCGCCCGAATACCGCCTCGCTGATTTGCGGCCTGCCGGAGAAGGTTGTCCAGACGGAAGAGCGCAAGCAGGCTAACCGCTTTGATGCGCCGATCTCCGTCTATGAAGTGCATCTCGGCTCGTGGCGTCGCCACACCGATAACAACTTCTGGCTGAGCTATCGCGAGCTGGCGGACCAGCTGGTGCCGTACGCCAAATGGATGGGCTTTACGCACCTGGAGCTGCTGCCGATCAACGAGCACCCGTTCGACGGCAGCTGGGGCTATCAGCCAACCGGGCTGTATGCGCCTACGCGCCGCTTCGGCACGCGCGATGACTTCCGCTATTTCATCGATGCCGCGCACGCCGCCGGGCTGAACGTCATCCTCGACTGGGTGCCGGGCCACTTCCCGGCGGATGATTTTGCGCTGGCAGAGTTCGACGGCACAAAGCTTTACGAGCACAGCGACCCGCGCGAAGGCTATCACCAGGACTGGAACACGCTGATCTACAACTACGGTCGCCGTGAAGTATCGAACTACCTGGTCGGGAACGCGCTGTACTGGATCGAGCGTTTCGGCATTGATGCCCTGCGCGTCGATGCGGTGGCGTCGATGATTTACCGCGACTACAGCCGCAAAGAGGGTGAGTGGATCCCGAACGAGTATGGCGGGCGTGAAAACCTCGAAGCGATTGAGTTTCTGCGCAACACCAACCGCATCATCGGGGAGCAGGTGGAAGGTGCCGTGACCATGGCGGAAGAGTCCACCGACTTCCCGGGCGTTTCCCGTCCACCGTCAATGGGCGGACTGGGCTTCTGGTACAAGTGGAACCTCGGCTGGATGCACGACACGCTCGACTACATGAAGCTCGACCCGGTTTATCGTCAGTATCACCACGACAAGCTCACTTTCGGGCTGCTCTACAACTACACCGAAAACTTCATGCTGCCGCTGTCGCACGATGAAGTGGTGCACGGCAAGAAATCCATTCTCGACCGCATGCCGGGGGACGCGTGGCAGAAGTTTGCCAACCTGCGCGCCTACTACGGCTGGATGTTCGCCTTCCCGGGCAAAAAGCTGCTGTTTATGGGCAACGAATTTGCGCAGGGGCGCGAATGGAACCACGATACCAGCCTTGACTGGCATCTGCTGGAAGGCGCGGACAACTGGCACCACGGCGTACAGCGTCTGGTCCGTGACCTGAACCTGACCTATCGCCACCACAAAGCGCTGCACGAGCTGGACTTCGACCCGTACGGCTTTGAGTGGCTGGTGGTGGACGACCACGAGCGCTCGGTGTTTGTCTTTGCGCGCCGCGACAAGGCGGGTAACGAGATCATCGTCGCCAGCAACTTCACGCCAGTGCCGCGTGAACACTACCGCTTCGGCATTAACCAGCCGGGCAAATGGCGCGAAATTCTCAATACCGACTCCATGCACTACCACGGCAGCAATGCGGGTAACGGCGGGCTGGTGCAGAGCGATGCCATTGAAAGCCATGGCCGTCCGAACTCCCTGAGCCTGACGCTGCCGCCGCTTGGCACAATCTGGCTGGTGCGGGAGGGAGAATGACGCAGCTTACGGCAGGTAAACCCGAACCGCTCGGGGCGAGTTTTGACGGAAAGGGAGTGAACTTCACGCTCTTTTCCGCCCATGCGGAGCGGGTGGAACTCTGTGTGTTTGACGGGGAAGGTAACGAGCACCGTTACGATTTACCGGCGCGCACGGGGGATACCTGGCATGGCTACCTGGCCGGAGGACGGCCGGGGATGCACTACGGTTTTCGCGTACACGGCCCCTGGGAGCCCTCTCAGGGGCACTGGTTTAACCCGGCGAAGCTGCTGATTGACCCGTGTGCGCACCGGGTGGACGGTGAGTTTAAAGATGACCCGCTGTTCCACGTTGGCTACGGCGAACCTGACCACCGCGACAGCGCGCCCGTCGCGCCCAAAAGCGTGGTGATGCACGATCTCTACGACTGGGAAGACGATGCCCCGCCGCGTACGCCTTGGGGCAACACCGTTATTTATGAAGCCCACGTCAAAGGGCTGACGTATCTGCACCCGTCAATTCCCAAAGAGATGCGCGGCACCTACAAAGCGCTTGGGCATCCGACGATGGTCGCGTACCTGAAGCACTTAGGGATCACCGCGCTGGAGCTGTTGCCCGTGGCGCATTTCGCCAGCGAGCCGCGGCTACAGCGTCTCGGGTTAAGCAACTACTGGGGCTACAACCCGCTGGCGTTGTTCGCCCTCGATCCGCGTTATGCGGTGAATCCTGAGAAGGCGCGGGATGAGTTTCGCGATGCGGTGAAGGCGCTTCACGCGGCGGGTATCGAGGTCATTCTGGACGTGGTGTTGAACCACAGTGCGGAAAGCGATCTTGACGGCCCGACGCTCTCACAGCGCGGAATCGATAACCGTAGCTATTATTGGATCAGGGACGACGGCGATTACGAGAACTGGACCGGGTGCGGTAACACCCTCAACCTCAGTCATCCGGCCGTTACGCATTACGCGTACGAGTGCCTGAAATACTGGGTTGAGACGTTCCACGTGGACGGTTTTCGCTTCGACCTGGCGCCAGTGATGGGGCGCACCCCGGCGTTCAGCCAGCAGGCGCCGCTGTTTGAGGCCATCAAAAACTGCCCGGTGCTTTCAAAGGTGAAGCTGATTGCGGAGCCCTGGGACATCGGCGAGGGCGGTTATCAGGTGGGGAACTTCCCGCCGCTGTTTGCCGAGTGGAACGACCACTTTCGCGATGCTGTCCGCCGCTTCTGGCTGACGCGCGATCTGTCGCTGGGGGAGTTTGCCGGTCGCTTTGCCGGCTCCAGCGATCTCTTTAAGCGTGACGGCAAACGTCCGTCGGCCACCATTAACCTGGTGACGGCGCACGACGGTTTTACGCTGCGCGACTGCGTTTGTTTCAATCAGAAACACAATGAGGCAAACGGCGAGGAGAATCGCGATGGGACTAACAATAACCATAGCTTTAACCATGGTATAGAAGGGTTAGGCGGAAGTCTGGATGTGATCGAGCGGCGACGCGCCAGCGTTCATGCGCTGCTGACGACGCTTTTGTTGTCGCAGGGCACGCCGATGCTGCTGGCGGGCGATGAGCACGGCCACAGCCAGCACGGCAACAACAACGCCTATTGCCAGGACAACACCCTGACCTGGCTCGACTGGGGAGAAGCGAACAGCGGGCTGACCCATTTCACCGCGGCGCTGATCCATCTTCGCCAGCGCATCCCCGCGCTCACCGCCGACCGCTGGTGGGAAGAGGGCGACGGCAACGTTCGCTGGCTGAATAAAGACGCGCAACCGTTAAGCGCGCAAGAGTGGCAACACGGCATACCCTGTCTGCAAATCCTGCTTTCGGATGCGTGGCTGGTGACGCTGAACGCGACGGATGACGTCGCAGAGATTGTTTTACCTGACGGGGAGTGGCGAGCCATTCCTCCCTTTGCCGGAGCGGATAATCCGGTTGTTATGGCTGTCTGGCACGGGCCTGCGCACGGAGTGTGCGTATTCCAAAGATGATAAAAAAGGAGTTAGTCATGGTTAGATTAGAGAAGAACGATCCGTTAATGTTGGCGCGCCAGCTACCATTAAAAACAGTTGCCCTGATACTCGCGGGCGGGCGTGGTACCCGTCTGAAAGATTTGACCATCAAGCGCGCTAAACCGGCCGTTCACTTTGGTGGTAAGTTCCGTATTATCGATTTTGCACTGTCAAACTGCCTGAACTCAGGCATTCGCCGTATTGGCGTCATTACCCAATATCAGTCGCACACGCTGGTGCAGCACATTCAGCGCGGCTGGTCATTCTTCAGCGAAGAGATGAACGAGTTTGTCGATCTGCTCCCGGCGCAGCAGCGCGTTCACGGGGAGAACTGGTACCGCGGCACGGCGGATGCCGTGACCCAAAACCTCGACATCATTCGCCGCTACAACGCGGAATACATCGTTATCCTCGCCGGGGACCACATCTACAAGCAAGATTACTCCCACATGCTGATCGACCACGTCGAAAAAGGGGCGCGCTGCACCGTGGCGTGCCTGCCGGTGCCTGTTGCGGAAGCAACCGCGTTTGGCGTGATGCATGTAGATGGCGACGACAAGATTATCGACTTTGTCGAAAAACCGGCGAACCCGCCAACCATGCCGGGAGACGACACCAAATCCCTCGCCAGCATGGGGATCTATGTCTTTGACGCCGATTATCTTTATGAACTGCTGGAAGAGGACGACAAAGACGAGAACTCCAGTCACGACTTCGGCAAAGACATTATCCCGAAAATTACCAAAGCTGGCATGGCGTATGCACACCCCTTCCCGCTGTCCTGCGTGCAGTCCGATCCGAATGCGGAACCTTACTGGCGCGATGTGGGAACGCTGGAAGCGTACTGGAAAGCCAACCTCGATCTTGCGTCCGTCACGCCTGAGCTGGATATGTACGACCAGAACTGGCCGATTCGCACCCATATGGAATCGCTGCCGCCGGCGAAGTTCGTCCAGGACCGCTCCGGCAGCCACGGTATGACGCTCAACTCGCTGGTCTCTGGCGGGTGCATTATCTCCGGTTCGGTGGTGGTGCAGTCCGTGCTGTTCCCGCGCGTGCGTATAAACTCATTCTGTAATATCGATTCGGCAGTCCTGCTGCCGGATGTCTGGGTAGGGCGCTCATGTCGTCTGCGTCGCTGCGTTATCGACCGTGCCTGCGTCATTCCCGAAGGGATGGTGATTGGGGAAAACGCGGAAGAAGATGCGCGTCGTTTCTACCGTTCGGAAGAGGGGATCGTGTTAGTAACACGGGAAATGTTGCGGAAGCTGCAAATCAAACAGGAGCGATGATGCAGGTTTTACACGTATGTTCTGAGATGTTCCCGTTGTTAAAAACGGGCGGACTGGCGGATGTTCTTGGTGCACTACCGGCGGCGCAAATTGCCGGAGGGGTGGATACCCGCGTGTTGTTGCCCGCTTTTCCGGATATCCGGCGTGGTATTCCCGATGCAAAGGTTGTTACCCGTCGCGAGACCTTCGCGGGACGTATCACCCTGCTGTTTGGACATTACAATGGCGTAGGGATTTACCTGATTGATGCCCCGCATTTATACGATCGACCCGGCAGCCCGTATCACGATACCAACCTGTACGCCTATACCGATAACGTGCTGCGCTTTGCCCTGCTCGGCTGGGTGGGGGCGGAGATGGCCGTCGGGCTGGATCCGTTCTGGCGTCCGAACGTGGTGCACGCGCACGACTGGCACGCGGGGCTGGCTCCTGCGTATCTGGCGGCGAAGGGGCACCCGGCCAAATCGGTGTTTACGGTGCACAACCTGGCGTATCAGGGCATGTATTACGCGCATCATATGAATGACATCGATCTGCCATGGTCGTTCTTTAACATGCACGGGCTGGAGTTTAACGGACAGATTTCGTTTCTGAAGGCGGGTCTGTACTACGCCGACCATATCACGGCGGTCAGCCCAACCTACGCGCGTGAAATTACCCAGCCGGAGTTCGGTTACGGTATGGAAGGGCTGCTGCAACAGCGCCACCGTGAAGGTCGTCTGTCGGGCATTCTGAACGGCGTAGATGAACAGATCTGGAATCCGGAAACGGACCTCCTGCTGGCGGCGCGCTATGGACGCGACTCCGTGGAGGACAAAGCGGAGAACAAGCGCCAGCTACAGATTGCGATGGGGCTGAAGGTCAACGACAAGGTACCGCTGTTTGCGGTGGTCAGCCGCCTGACCAGCCAGAAAGGGCTGGATCTGGTGCTGGAAGCGCTGCCGGGATTACTGGAGCAGGGTGGGCAACTGGCGCTGCTCGGCGCGGGCGACCCGGTATTGCAGGAAGGTTTCCTTGCGGCCGCGGCGGAACATCCGGGGCAGGTGGGCGTGCAGATTGGCTATCACGAAGCGTTCTCGCACCGCATCATGGGCGGCGCGGACGTGATTCTGGTGCCGAGCCGTTTCGAGCCCTGCGGCCTGACGCAGCTCTATGGTCTGAAATACGGCACGTTGCCGCTGGTACGCCGCACGGGCGGGCTGGCGGATACGGTGTCTGACAGCTCCCTGGAAAACCTGGCGGATGGTATCGCCAGCGGGTTTGTTTTCGAGGACAGTAATGCCTGGTCGCTGCTTCGGGCGATCCGGCGTGCTTTCGTCTTGTGGTCCCGTCCATCCCTGTGGCGTTACGTACAACGTCAGGCGATGTCCATGGACTTTGGCTGGCACGTTGCGGCGCAGTCCTACCGCGACCTTTATCAACGCTTGATGTAACGAGGCGAAGTTACTGATATGAATGCTCCATTTAGCTACTCTTCCCCCACGCTCAGCGTTGAGGCGTTGAAACACTCCATCGCCTATAAGCTGATGTTTACCATTGGGAAAGATCCCGTTATTGCCAACAAACATGAGTGGCTGAACGCCACGCTGTTTGCGGTGCGCGACCGTATGGTCGAACGCTGGCTGCGCTCCAACCGCGCCCAGCTTTCGCAGGAGACGCGACAGGTGTATTACCTGTCGATGGAGTTTCTGATTGGTCGCACCCTCTCCAATGCGCTGTTATCGCTCGGGATTTATGACGACGTCAAAAACGCACTGGAAGAGATGGGGCTGGATTTAGAAGAGCTGATTGACGAAGAGAACGACCCGGGGCTGGGTAACGGTGGTCTCGGGCGTCTTGCCGCCTGCTTCCTCGATTCACTGGCGACGCTGGCGCTGCCCGGGCGCGGCTACGGTATTCGCTACGACTATGGCATGTTCAAGCAGAACATCGTGGATGGCCGTCAGAAAGAGTCCCCGGACTACTGGCTGGAGTACGGTAACCCGTGGGAGTTCAAGCGCCACAACACGCGCTACAAGGTGCGTTTTGGCGGGCGTATTCAGCAGGAAGGTAAAAAATCCCGCTGGGTGGAAACCGAGGAGATCCTGGCCGTGGCCTACGACCAGATCATCCCCGGCTACGACACCGATGCGACCAATACGCTGCGCCTGTGGAACGCGCAGGCCAGTAGCGAGATCAACCTGGGTAAATTCAACCAGGGCGACTACTTCGCGGCGGTGGAAGATAAAAACCACTCTGAGAACGTGTCCCGCGTCCTGTATCCGGATGACTCGACCTACTCAGGCCGCGAGCTGCGCCTGCGTCAGGAGTATTTCCTCGTCTCGGCAACGATTCAGGATATCCTTAGCCGTCACTATCAGCTGCACAAAACCTATGCGAATCTGGCGGAAAAAACCGCTATTCACCTCAACGATACCCATCCGGTGCTGTCGATCCCTGAGCTGATGCGCCTGCTGATTGACGAGCATAAGTTCAGCTGGGATGACGCGTTTGAAGTAACCTGCCAGGTGTTCTCGTACACTAACCATACGCTGATGAGTGAAGCGCTGGAGACGTGGCCGGTGGATATGCTCGGCAAAATTCTGCCGCGCCATCTGCAAATCATCTTCGAGATCAACGACTACTTCCTCAAGACCTTGCAGGAGCAGTACCCGAACGATACCGGTCTGCTGAGCCGCGCCTCGATCATTGATGAATCCAACGGGCGTCGCGTACGCATGGCCTGGCTGGCGGTGGTGATCAGCCACAAGGTCAACGGCGTATCAGAGCTGCATTCGAACCTGATGGTGCAGTCGCTGTTTGCGGACTTCGCGAAGATCTTCCCGACGCGTTTCTGCAACGTGACCAACGGCGTCACCCCGCGCCGCTGGCTGGCGCTGGCGAACCAGCCGCTCTCCGACGTTCTGGATGAGAACATTGGCCGCACCTGGCGCACCGATTTGAGCCAGCTGAGCGAGCTTGAGCAGCACATCGATTTCCCGACGGTGAACAAAGCGGTACGGGAAGCCAAGCTGCTGAACAAGAAGCGTCTGGCGGTCTGGCTGGCGATGCATCTGAACGTGGTGGCGAACCCGAAAGCGCTGTTCGACGTGCAGATCAAACGTATCCACGAGTACAAGCGTCAGCTGATGAATGTCCTGCACGTCATTACCCACTACAACCGCATTAAGGCTGACCCGACGGCGGAGTGGGTGCCGCGTGTGAAAATCTTTGCCGGTAAGGCGGCCTCCGCGTATTACATGGCGAAGCACATCATTCATCTCATCAACGATGTGGCGAAGGTGGTGAACCACGATCCGGACATTGGCGATAAGCTGAAGGTAGTGTTTATCCCGAACTACAGCGTAAGCCTGGCGCAGCTGATTATTCCGGCGGCGGATCTCTCTGAGCAGATTTCCACGGCGGGGACGGAAGCATCCGGCACCAGCAACATGAAGTTTGCCCTGAACGGCGCGCTGACTATCGGCACGCTGGACGGCGCAAATGTCGAAATGCTGGAGCATGTGGGCGCGGAGAATATCTTTATCTTCGGGAATACGGCGGAAGAGGTGGAGGCGCTACGCAAGCAGGGCTACTCGCCGCGTGAGTATTATGAAGAGGATGAAGAGTTACGCCAGGTGCTGACGCAAATCGCAACCGGAGTGTTTAACCCTGAGGAGCCTGGGCGCTATCGTGACCTGGTGGACTCGCTGATTAACTTTGGCGATCACTATCAGGTGCTGGCGGATTACCGCAGCTACGTGGATTGTCAGGATAAGGTGGACGAACTGTACCGTCAGCAGGAGAAGTGGACCAGCACCGCGATGCATAACATCGCCAACATGGGCTACTTCTCGTCAGACAGGACCATCAAAGAGTATGCCGAGAATATCTGGCATATTGATCCGGTGCGGTTGTAAAAACAAAGCCCGGTGGCGCTGCGCTTACCGGGCCTACGGGATCGAGTAGGCCGGGTAAGGCGGAGCCGACACCCGGCTTTTTTTCAATTACGACGCCAGCGACAATTCACGCTTTCCCGCATGTTGCGCCAGCCACTGCGCCACGCGAGACTGCTGCTCGGCATTCAGCCACATCCCTTCTTTAGTACGACGCCAGATGGCATCGTCCAGACGGCGCACCCACTCGTGTTCCACCAGGTAGCGCAGCTCGGCTTCGTATAGCTCATGGCCAAAATGCTCGCCCAGATCGGCAATCTCTTTCGCGTCGCCGAGGAATAGTTCGGTGTTGCTGCCGTAGGTGCGGGCGTAGTGGCGCGCCATGCCTTCGGTAATGAACGGGAAGCGGCGACGCAGCTTCGCGGCGTAATCGTCGCGGTTATCGCCGATATCGCCGCCAGGCAGCACGGCGCCTTTCGTCCACGCCGGGCCGATGCCTTTGTAATACGGTGCCAGTTTCTCCAGCGCGTGCTCCGCCAGTTTACGGTAGGTGGTGAGCTTACCGCCAAACACGGAGAGCAGCGGCGCCTGACCGTCAACGTCGTGAATATCAAGCGTATAGTCACGGGTGATGGCCTGCGGTGAGTCAGACTCGTCATCACACAGCGGACGCACGCCGGAGTAGGTCCAGACCACGTCATCGCGCGCCAGCTGTTTCTTAAAATGCGCGTTGTACACTTTCAACAGGTAGCTGACTTCACTCTCGTCGATCTCAACGTTTTTCGGATCGCCTTTGTACTCCACGTCGGTGGTGCCGATGATGGAGAACTCGTCCATCCACGGGATCACAAACACAATGCGCTTGTCTTCATTTTGCAGGATATAAGCCTGTTTCTGGGTATGCACGCGCGGCACCACGATGTGGCTGCCCTTAATCAGGCGGATGCCGTACGGTGAAGGCAGGTGCATGCCGTCGTCGAAGAACTGTTTCACCCACGGGCCGGTGGCATTCACCAGGCCGCGCGCTTTCCAGCTAAACTTCTCGCCGGTATCCACGTCTTCCGCTTCCACAATCCACAGGCCGTTTTCGCGGCGTGCGGCGGTGGCGCGGGTGCGGGTTTTCACCTCGCCGCCTTTCTTCTCGACCATCTGCGCGTTAGCCAGTACCAGACGCGCATCGTCCACCCAGCAGTCGGAATATTCGAAACCGCGCACGATTTCAGGCTTAAGGACCGATTCTGAGCCAAAACGCAAACCGGTTGAACCCGGCAGGCTGGTGCGTTTACCCAGATGATCGTACATAAACAGACCGATGCGGATCATCCACGCCGGACGCAGATGCGGGCGATGGGGCAGGCGGAAGCGCATCGGGATCGCCAGATGCGGGGCCATTTTCAGCAGCACTTCGCGTTCGGCCAGCGCTTCGCTGACCAGGCGGAATTCGTAGTGTTCCAGGTAGCGCAGGCCACCGTGGATCAGCTTGGAGCTGGCGGACGACGTCGCGCAGGCGAGATCGTTAGCTTCCAGCATCAGCACGGATAAACCGCGTCCTGCGGCATCAACCGCAATACCGGCACCGTTGATGCCACCGCCTATCACAATCAGATCTTTGGTTTCCATAACACCCTCATGCACTTTCGTTAAAGCTCAAAAATGTTCGATATCGCTCATAATAGCAAAGGAACGCGCTTTTGGTAACATCAAAAAAACAATTTAGAGTGATATGGATAACATAATGGCGTTTACCCGCCGCCAGGACGTACACTACGGGGTAAAATCGTGCGGTCTGATGCCCTCACCCCAGCCCTCTCCCTCCAGGAGAGGGTAGGGTGAGGGGAAAACCGCACCACACCTGAATATAAGATGAGAACACCATGGATCAGTTTGAATGTATTAACGTAGAAGAAGCCCACCAGAAGATGCACCAGGGAAAAGCGGTGCTGGTGGATATCCGCGATCCGCAGAGCTTTGCGATGGGCCACACGCCGGGCGCGTTCCATCTCACCAACGACACGCTGGGCGCGTTTATGCGCGATAACGACTTCGATACCCCGGTGATGGTGATGTGCTATCACGGCAACAGCAGTAAAGGCGCGGCGCAGTATCTGCTCCAGCAGGGTTACGAGGCGGTATACAGCGTCGATGGCGGCTTCGATGCCTGGCATCGTCATTTCCCGGCAGAAGTTGAATACGCGTTTGAGCGCTGATCCCGCTATACTGTCCCCTTTTGTGTGGAAATAAGCGACCGCTGCCCATGTTGATGATCACCTCTTTTAGCAACCCGCGCGTCGCCCAGGCGTTTGTCGACTATATGGCGACGCAGGGCATTATCCTGACTATTCAGCAGCATACACAGACGGATGTCTGGCTGGCAGACGAAAGCCAGGCTGGGCGCGTGAACGCCGAGCTGGCGCGTTTCCTGGAAAACCCGGGCGACCCGCGTTATCTGGCGGCAAGCTGGCAATCCGGCCAGACCGGCAGTGGCCTGCACTATCAACGTTTTCCGTTTCTCGCCACCCTCCGCGAGCGCGCAGGACCGTTTACGCTGCTTTTAATGGTAGCCTGCATCATCGTCTTCATTATTATGAGCGTGGTGGGTGACCAGAGCGTGATGATTGCCCTCGCATGGCCGTACGATCCCTCCCTGCAATTTGACGTCTGGCGCTACTTCACGCATGCGCTGATGCACTTCTCGGTGATGCATATCCTCTTTAACCTGCTGTGGTGGTGGTATCTCGGCGGGGCGGTGGAGAAGCGGCTCGGCAGCGGCAAGCTGATTGTGATCACCCTTATCAGCGCCCTGTTAAGCGGCTACGTGCAGCATAAATTCAGCGGTCCATGGTTCGGCGGGTTATCCGGCGTGGTGTACGCCCTGATGGGTTACGCCTGGCTCAGAGGCGAGCGCGACCCGGATAGCGGCATCTATTTACAACGTGGATTAATAACCTTTGCGTTAATATGGCTTATTGCCGGATGGTTTGATCTGTTTGGTATGTCTATCGCCAATGGTGCGCACGTTACCGGCCTGGCGGTCGGGCTGGCGATGGCGTTGGCCGATACGCTCCATGCGCGAAAGCGAACATAATTCCCAGGGATATTTCATGAAACAAACACAACGTCATGACGCCATTATCGAACTGGTAAAAAAACAGGGATACGTCAGTACTGAAGAGCTGGTGGAGCAGTTTGCCGTTAGCCCGCAAACCATCCGTCGTGACCTCAACGACCTGGCCGATCAGAACCGTATTCTGCGTCACCACGGCGGCGCCGCGCTGCCGTCCAGCTCGGTGAACACCTCATGGCATGACCGTAAGGCGACGCAAACGGCAGAGAAAGAGCGTATCGCCCGTAAAGTGGCGAGCCAGATCCCGAACGGCGCGACGCTGTTTATTGATATCGGTACCACGCCGGAAGCGGTCGCCCATGCGCTGCTGAACCACGAGAACCTCCGCGTGGTGACCAACAACCTGAACGTGGCCAACACGTTGATGCAGAAAGACGATTTCCGCATCATCCTCGCGGGCGGCGAACTGCGCAGCCGCGACGGGGGCATTATCGGCGAAGCGACGCTCGATTTTATCTCTCAGTTTCGCCTCGATTTCGGCATTCTGGGGATCAGCGGCATCGACACCGACGGCTCGCTGCTGGAGTTTGATTACCACGAGGTGCGCACCAAGCGCGCGATCATTGAGAACTCACGCCACGTAATGCTGGTGGTGGATCACTCCAAGTTTGGTCGTAACGCGATGGTGAACATGGGCAGCATCAGCATGGTGGATGCGGTTTATACTGATGTGATGCCACCGGCGGGCGTGATGCAGGTGATTAAAGATAATAATTTGCAGTTAGAGTTATGTTGAGATGCCATTCTCCCTCTCCCTGTGGGCTGAGGGTTCCCCAGAAAAATGAAAAGCACGATGAAGTGTGATCTACTGGTTGCGCTAACAAATCAGAAGAGACCTCATCGTGCCTTTACAGACAGTCTGCCAGAAATTTTTCTCCGCGTCTTTACCGGACATTCACAGCTTTCGGGTTAATGTCCTTGTTTCCATGGCTGTTGCCCTCACCCACGGCGCCAGACTGACCCTGACCAGCCTGGGACGAACCCTGCCCGGCAGGGCGCACGTCAAAAATAAAATTAAACGGGTTGACCGTGCCCTGGGCAATACCGCTCTCCAGCGTGATATTCCCCGTATTCAGCACCACCTCACACATGCCATCACCTCCGTGATGCCCTTCTGTGTTATCGCTGTCGACTGGACAGGCTGGCATGACAGGAACTGGCATCTTCTGCGGGCAAGCCTGCTCTGTAATGGTCGTTCACTTCCTCTTATGAGTGAGGTGGTTCCCGCAGAGCTGGCGCAGAACAGCGATGTACAGTGTCGCTTCCTTGACCGCCTCCATGATGCCATCCCGAAAGATAAAGCCGTCACCGTCATTACGGATGCCGGCTTCAGAACAGACTGGTTCCGGCATGTCAGCCAGCTGGGCTGGAGCTTTACCGGCAGGGTCAGGGGCTGCATCAGCTTCCGGCTGGACGGAGAAAAAAAGTGGATGAAAATCAGCGAGCTTGAGGCCTCCGGGCAACCGGTCTGCGTGGGGCACGGTGTCCTGTCCCGTAAACCACGTACGCCCTGTTACGGACGGTTTTATCTGCACAGGCGCCCGGAAGCAGGGCGTCATGGAAAGGGCGGAATGCCAAAAACACAGCGGGAACACCGCAGCAGCGCACGGGAGCCGTGGCTGCTGTTCAGTAATGCAGAAAGTCTGGAGCCACACCAGATAATGGCGCTGTACAGCCGCAGAATGCAGATAGAACAAAACTTCCGGGACGACAAGAGTCCGCGCTTCGGGTTCGGTCTGAGGCTGAGCCGGAGCCAGGGAAAAGGACGACTGGAAGTACTGAATATGGTGGCGGCGATGGCAAGTCTGGTGATGTGGCTGGCAGGCTACAGGGCCGAAAGACAGTGCTTACACAGGCACTATCAGGCAAGCAGCGTCAGGCATAAACGGGTTCTGTCCTACCTGAGTCTGGCAGAAGAAGTGATCCGGCATGAGCCTGATAAAGTAAGGCGACTGAATATAGGTAACGAGATGAAAAAGCTGGGAAAAGAGTACAGTAATATGGTCATGGTGGCATGACCATATTACTGGGGATCCCTCAGCCCTGTGGGAGAGGGCCGGGGTGAGGGCATCAGACCGCAAAGGATTTACACTCCGTACCCCATCATCTTCAACAGCTGCTGCGCATGCTGCACCGCATCCTGACGGTGCGCCACGCCCAGCTTCTGATACAGATTGCGAATGTGCGTTTTGATGGTGGTCGCCGCCACCGCCAGCTCACCGGCAATCTGCTCGTTGCTGTAGCCTGAATAGATCAGCCCCAGCACCTGCCATTCACGCTGGGTGAGCGGGCTGGTACGGATAAGCTCCGGCACTTCCGGATGGTTCAGCAGACGTTCAACAAAGTTCTCATCGAAGTGCGCAAACTTGTGGCGATGATGCTGGTTAATCTCGCGCAGAATGCGCTGGGCGCGATGCTGATCGAGTTCCGGCAGTGTGTTGAGTTGAATCAGCTGGCGCAGCTGCTGGGCCATCACTTCACCCTCAATCACAAAGTGGCTGATAAACCCGGTGCGGTTCGCCAGCTGCAACGCTTCCAGCAGTACGCGCTGGGCATCGTTTTTACGTCCTGCCTGCCAGTAAAGCTGGTTTAACAGCAGCAGGTTGCGGTTTAAATCGCTCATCAGGCGCAGGCTGCGGGCGTTTTCGTTTAACTCTTCCAGCACGATCTCGGCAGGCTCAAAGTCACCCAGCAGGATCTGCACGCGGGCAATATTGCGCCACTGGCTTTGCAGGAAGTGGTTATTGGCAAATTCCGGTTTAGGCGTGTGACGCAGCCAGTTGGCGGCGGACTTTTTATCGCCGGTCATCTGCCAGTAAATCACCCTGACCTTATCGGCGTTGGAGACCCAGTCGCTATGGTACTGTCCGTTGCCGAGCAGATTTTCCAGGCGGTTAAGGTGGTTACGGGCATTATCCAGGTCGCCGCGTGCCAGCGAGCACTGCACCAGCAGAGCCAGACACTGGAGCTGCTGCTGCGGCTGGAAGCTCGAAAGGACATTCAGACCCTGGCGGGCGCAGCTTTCTGCTTCATCCAGACGCGACCATGCCCACAGCAGCTGAGCGCGAATACGCAACAGGAACTCGTGCATCGGCAGCTGTTCCAGATGTTGTTCACGGATCAGCTGGAACGCTTTCTCCTGGTTTTCCCAGGCTGCTTGCAGAAACCCCTGAGCAAATAAAATCTCGCTTTGCTGAATCAGGCTCCACAGGGCGTAATGCCAGACATCGTGGCGGCGCGCCATCTGTTCGGTTTGCTGCATGAGTGAAAGCGAACGCGTGAGATCGCCCTTACAGTGCAGCACTTCGCCGTGTACCGAGGTGGCCACAATACGGCTGTAAAAATTCGCCAGCGGCAGCTCATCCAGCGCGACCATCGCCAGCCGTTCAGCTTCATCCGGGTCCCCGTCGTTAATCGCCACCTGTGCGCGCAGGGCGTTAAATTCGCCGTGCAGGGTGGTATCCATCTCGCTTTCCATCTCCTGCTCGGCGCGCGCCAGTAGGGTGTTCACTTCGCTGTAGCGATGCTGGCTCTGCATCAGCCAGGCCTGGAGCAGCACCAGACGCGGATTCTCCAGCAGGCTTTCCCACGGCAGCGCTTTTAACGACTCTTCCAGCAGCGTCAGTTCGCTGTGGTTGAACAGTCCCCACGCGTGGTTGAGCAGAATATCGCGCAGCATACCGGCATCCCCGGCGGCCAGCGCATGGTGGATAGCCTCGCTCGGGAAACCTTGCGCCATCCAGCTTTCGGCGGCGGCGCGGTGAATGTCAGGCAGCTCTGCGGCCAGTTCCCACTGGCAACGCTGGCGCAGGAAGCTGCCAAACAGCGGATGGTAGCTAAACCATTCGCCGTGATCGTCCATGCGCGTCAGGAACAGACCCTGACGTTCAATCTCTTCGAGCTGGAGCTGCCCGTTTTCAATACCGGTGACGCGCACAATCAGCGCATCGTTCATGGAACGCAGCAGGGAGCTTTTCAGCAGGAAATGGCGGGTGGAGAGGTCAACGCTGTCGAGTACCTCATCCACCAGATAATCCGACAGGTGGCTGGCGTTGATGCCCGCCAGGCGGCGTGCGGACTGATGCGTCGGGCTGTTGTTTTGCCGCGCGGAGAGGGCAATCAGCTGAAGCGCCGTGGCCCAGCCGGCAACGTCATCGCACAGGCGGCTGCTTTCAGACGCCTCAATCGGAGACGTCAGACGGCAGTCAAAGAACTGCTTCGCTTCCTGATGAGTAAAGGCCAGTTGCTGACTGCCGATTTCCAGAAGCTGATCGCGCACCCGCAGGTTGGCAATGCCCAACTGCGGAAGGTTACGCGACAGGACAACCAGCGTCAGGTTTTCCGGCTGATGGCGCAGGAAGAAACGCATGGACTCGTGAATAACCGGGTTGGTGATCAGATGATAATCATCAATCACCACATACAGCGGGCGATGCCATTCGGCCAGCTCGATAAACAGCTGAGAGAAAAGAGAGGACAGGCTGGCGTACTGGCGCTTTTGCACCATCACCTCGCTGGTGACGCAGTGTCCGTTGGTCGCCTGCTGAATCGCGGCAATTAAATAGCTGGCAAAACGCTCCTGCTGGTTATCACCTTCATCCAGGGAGTACCAGCCAAGATCGCTTTTACCTGCCGCCCATTGCGAAATGAGCGTTGTTTTTCCATAACCCGCAGGACTCGTAACCAGCGCCAGTCGGAAATTATGCGCACCGGAAAGTTTAGCCAGCAGGCGCTCGCGGACCACAGTATGGTCAAGACGAACCGGGCGACTTAATTTGGACGGAATCAACATAGTTTTCACTTCACTGTGGGGAACGAGAGAATTTATTTTTTTGCGCTTCGTAATTAATATCTATAAGTTCGGCCAATAGAGGAACTATTGCAAGTTATGTCTGGGTTTGGAGGCTCTGAATTTGCACTCTGTCACAAAACATTCTCATCACTGATGGAACTTTCCGTAAATGGCTGGATGCCGCGCTGCTTCTGGCTTGTCTGCATGACGCTCGGTTGCGCTGAAACTGGTTTCAGAAAGAGATAATGACGGTGAAGTTAATTAACTTTGGGGAAAGTTGCATGGGCTTAATAGTGGTGCTGAATAATCCCGACGCGCGGAAATATTATTCTACGTAAGTAATCATTTCAGCGATGATTAATTTCTTCCGAAACTGCATTTCATTTCTTTGACGTTCTTCCGGGATCGCTTTTTCCGCGAAGCGCACACTTACACAGTGGCCTCGATCACACTTTTATGCTCATCCCCGCTACTCCTCCCTGCCTAATCCCCGACAGGAGGAGGAAGAGGCGCAATGAGCCAGGCACACTAGCGCCAAATGTGTTTTCTCTCTACAGGATGCCGATTCCCTATGTCACAGCCTACTTTCAACAAAGCTCAATTTCAGGCTGCCCTGACGCGTCAGTGGCAGCGTTTTGGCCTTCATGCTGCAAACGAGATGACGCCTCACCAGTGGTGGCAGGCGGTGAGCGGGGCGCTCGCAGAACAGCTGGACGCTCAGCCTGTGGCGAAGCCTGTGAAAGGCCAGCGTCACGTCAACTACATTTCGATGGAGTTCCTCATTGGCCGTCTGACGGGTAACAATCTGCTGAACCTTGGCTGGTATCAGGAGGTCGGTGACGTGCTGAAAGAACACGACATCAACCTGACCGATCTGCTGGAAGAAGAGGTTGACCCGGCGCTGGGTAACGGCGGTCTGGGACGTCTGGCAGCCTGCTTCCTGGATTCCATGGCAACGGTGGGCCAGTCGGCGATTGGCTATGGCCTGAACTATCAGTACGGCCTGTTCCGTCAGTCATTTGCCGACGGCCATCAGATGGAAGCGCCGGACGACTGGCACCGCAATACCTATCCGTGGTTCCGCCACAACGCGCAGCTGGATGTGCAGGTCGGGATTGGCGGGAAAGTCACGAAGCAGGGACTCTGGGAACCGGCGTTCACCATTACCGGTGAAGCCTGGGACCTGCCGGTACTCGGCTACCGTAACGGCGTGGCGCAGCCGCTGCGTCTGTGGCAGGCGAAGCACGCGCATCCGTTTAACCTGACCAAATTCAACGACGGTGACTTCCTGCGCGCCGAGCAGCAGGGGATCGACGCCGAGAAGCTGACTAAAGTCCTCTATCCGAACGATAATCATCTGGCGGGTAAAAAGCTGCGTCTGATGCAGCAGTACTTCCAGTGCGCCTGCTCCGTGGCGGACATTCTGCGTCGACACCACCTGGCGGGCCGCAAGCTGGCTCAACTGCCGGACTTCGAAGTTATTCAGCTTAACGATACGCATCCGACCATTGCCATCCCGGAACTGCTGCGCGTGCTGATCGACGAGCATCAGCTGAGCTGGGACGACGCCTGGGCCATCACCAGCCGCACCTTCGCCTACACCAACCACACCCTGATGCCGGAAGCGCTGGAGTGCTGGGATGAGAAGCTGGTGAAAACGCTGCTGCCGCGCCATATGCAGATCATCAATAAGATTAACGACCAGTTCAAAACGCTGGTGGAGAAAACCTGGCCGGGCGACAAAGCCGTCTGGGCGAAGCTGGCGGTGGTGCACGACAAACAGGTGCGTATGGCGAACATGTGCGTGGTGAGCGGCTTTGCCGTTAACGGCGTGGCGGCGCTGCACTCGGATCTGGTGGTCAAAGATCTGTTCCCGGAATATCACCAGCTGTGGCCGACCAAGTTCCACAACGTGACCAACGGCATCACGCCGCGTCGCTGGATCAAGCAGTGCAACCCGCTGCTGGCCGGCCTGCTGGACAAAACCCTGAAGAAAGAGTGGGCCAACGACCTGGACCAGCTCATCAACCTGGAAAAACAGGCCGACAACGCGAAGTTCCGCGAGCAGTACCGCGCCATTAAGCTGGAGAACAAGGTTCGTCTGGCTGAGTTCGTGAAAATGCGCACCGGAATTGAGATCAACCCAAATGCGATTTTCGATATCCAGATCAAACGCCTGCACGAGTACAAACGTCAGCACCTGAACCTGCTGCACATTCTGGCGCTGTATAAAGAGATCCGCGAGAATCCACAGGCCGACCGCGTTCCGCGCGTGTTCCTGTTCGGTGCGAAAGCGGCGCCGGGCTACTACCTGGCGAAAAACATTATCCTCGCCATTAATAAAGTGGCGGCGGCGATCAACAACGATCCGAAAGTGGGCGACAAGCTGAAGGTGGTGTTCCTGCCGGACTACTGCGTTTCTGCGGCTGAAATGCTGATCCCGGCGGCGGATATTTCCGAGCAGATCTCTACCGCCGGTAAAGAAGCGTCCGGTACCGGCAACATGAAGCTGGCCCTGAACGGTGCGCTGACCGTCGGCACGCTGGACGGTGCGAACGTCGAAATTGCCGAGAAGGTCGGCGAAGAGAACATCTTTATCTTCGGCCATACTGTTGAAGAAGTGAAAGCCATCAAAGCCAAAGGGTACGACCCGGTGAAATGGCGTAAAAAAGACAAAGTGCTGGATGCGGTGCTCAAAGAGCTGGAAAGCGGGAAGTACAGCGACGGCGACAAGCACGCGTTTGACCAGATGCTGCACAGCATGGACAAACAGGGCGGCGACCCGTACCTGGTGATGGCTGACTTCTCGGCTTATGTTGAAGCGCAGAAGCAGGTCGACGTGCTGTATCGCGACCCGGATGCCTGGACCCGCGCGTGTATCCTGAACACCGCGCGCTGCGGTATGTTCAGTTCTGACCGCTCAATCCGTGATTATCAGGCTCGTATCTGGCAGGCAAAACGCTAAGGAAGCGCGATGGAGAGTAAACGTCTGGACAGTGCCGCGCAGGCGGCGGGAATTAGCCTCAGTTACATCAATGCGCACGGCAAACCGCAGTCTATTGGTGCGGACACCAAAAGACGTTTGCTGGATGCCATGCACAAAACCGACGCGAAAGCGTCGGGTGCGCCGGTGCCGAACGTGAAGGTCTTTACCGCGGGCAAAAAGATGCCGCTGGCGGTGGAAGGGCGCGGCGAGTTCAGCTGGCTGCTCACCACCGAAGAGGGGCATCAGCACAAAGGCCATGCCACAGGCGGCAAAACCCTTAACCTTCCGGCGAAGCTGCCGGAGGGCTACCACACGCTTACGCTTACCCGGGACGACCAGCGTTTTCATTGTCGGGTGATCGTGGCGCCAAAGCGTTGCTATGAGCCGCAGGCGCTGCTTGAAGGCAAAAAGCTGTGGGGCGCCTGCGTGCAGCTCTATACCCTGCGTTCGGACAGCAACTGGGGCATTGGCGATTTTGGCGACCTGAAAAAGATGCTGGCATCCGTGGGCGAGCGCGGCGGCGCGTTCATCGGCCTCAACCCGATCCACGCCCTCTATCCGGCCAACCCGGAAAGCGCCAGCCCGTACAGCCCGTCGTCCCGTCGTTGGCTGAACGTGATTTATATCGACGTTAACGCGTTAGACGATTTCAAAAACAGCAAAGAGGCGCAGGCGTGGTGGAAGCTTGAGACCACCCAACAGATGCTGAAACAGGCCCGCGATGCGGACTGGGTCGATTATGCCTCCGTGACCGCGCTGAAAATGGCGGCGCTGCGTCTGGCATGGAAGGGCTTTGCGAAGCGTGACGACGAGCAGATGGCAGCCTTCCGCCAGTTTGTGATGCAGGAAGGTGAGAGCCTTTACTGGCAGGCAGCGTTTGATGCGTTGCATGCGTATCAGGTCCAGGAGGATGAGATGCGCTGGGGCTGGCCGGTATGGCCGGAAGCGTATCAGTCCGTGGATACCCCGGAAGTGAAGGCGTTCTGTGAGACGCATGCCGACGAGGTGGATTTCTATCTCTGGTTGCAGTGGCTGGCGTACAGCCAGTTTGCTGCCTGCTGGCAGGTGAGCCAGGGCTATAACATGCCGATCGGTCTGTATCGCGATCTGGCCGTCGGCGTGGCGGAAGGTGGGGCGGAGACCTGGTGTGACCGTGAACTTTACTGTCTGAAAGCCTCCGTCGGTGCGCCGCCGGATATTCTGGGCCCGCTTGGTCAGAACTGGGGCTTACCGCCAATGGATCCGCACGTGATGGCGGCGCGTGCCTACGAGCCGTTTATCGACCTGCTGCGCGCTAACATGCAGAACTGCGGCGCGTTGCGTATCGACCACGTGATGTCCGTGCTGCGCCTGTGGTGGATCCCGTACGGTGAAACGGCTGACCACGGGGCGTACGTGCAATATCCGGTGGACGATTTGCTCTCAATCCTCGCGCTGGAGAGTAAACGTCATCAGTGCATGGTGATTGGCGAAGATCTCGGAACCGTGCCGGTGGAAATTGTCAGTAAGCTCCGCGACAGCGGCGTCTACTCCTACAAAGTGCTGTATTTTGAAAACGACCATGAGAAAACCTTCCGCGCGCCGAAAGCGTACCCTGAACAGTCAATGGCAGTCGCGACGACGCATGATCTTCCTACGCTCAGAGGCTACTGGGAAAGCGGCGACCTGACGCTCGGCAAAACGTTAGGTCTCTACCCGGATGAAGAGGTGCTGCGCGGGTTGTATCAGGATCGCGAGCTGGCGAAACAGGGGCTGCTGGACGCGCTGCATAAGCATGGCTGTCTGCCGAAGCGCGCCGGGCATAAGGCGTCGCTGATGTCGATGACGCCAACGCTTAATCGTGGCTTACAGCGCTATATTGCCGACAGCAACAGCGCATTGCTCGGTCTGCAACCGGAAGACTGGATTGATATGGCGGAGCCGGTAAACATCCCCGGCACCAGCTATCAATACAAAAACTGGCGACGCAAACTGTCCACCACGCTTGAGGCGATGTTTGCCGATGACGGGGTGAACAGGTTGATTAAGGATTTGGACAAGCGCAGAAGAGCGGTGGGTAATAAGCGGTAGTTTCACCCTCACCCTAACCCTCTCCCAGAGGGAGAGGGAATAGAATGTAGGCCGGGTAAGCGTCAGCGCTACCCGGCTTTTTTACATCAAACCACCATATTCAACAGCAGCACACCGACCAGACCGCACACCGAAATAATGGTTTCCAGCGCGGACCAGGACTTGATGGTTTCACCGATGGTCAGGTTGAAGTACTCCTTGAACAGCCAGAAGCCCGGATCGTTCACGTGGGAGAAAATCACGCTGCCCGAACCGACCGCGATAACCATCAGTTCAGGGCTGACGCCCGTCGTGGCAATCAGCGGTGCCACGATGCCGCCTGCGGTAATCGCCGCAACGGTCGCAGAGCCCAGCGCAATACGCAGAACGGCGGCGATAGACCACGCCATCAGCAGCGGCGATACGTTGGTTTCATGCATCATGGCAGCGATGTATTTATCCACGCCGCTGTCGACCAGCACCTGCTTGAACGCGCCGCCGCCGCCGATGATCAGCAGCATCATGGCGATGATTTTGATGGAAGAGGTCAGCGTGTCGTTGATCTGATCCATGGAGCGACCGCGGTTAAGACCGAAGGTAAACATCGCAATCAATACCGCAATCAGCGTTGCCATTACCGGGTCGCCCAGGAACTCCGCAACGGACAGGAACGCGTGACCTTTCGGCAGAACCATCTCTGCTATGGCACGCATCGCCATCAGGATCACCGGTACCAGTGAGGTCCAGACGCTGACGCCAAAGCCTGGCATCTCTTCTTCAGTAAAGGTTTTGGCGCTGTACAGCCCTTCCGGGATAGGCTTATCGATGCCTTTCAGGAAGCGCGCATACACCGGGCCTGCCAGAATCACCGTCGGGATCGCCAGAATCGTACCGAACAGCAGGGTTTTACCCATATCGGCGTGGAAGATGGTGGCGATAGCCGTTGGACCCGGGTGCGGCGGCAGGAAACCGTGGGTGACGGACAGCGCCGCAGCCATCGGCACGCCCACGAACAGCAGCGGGATGTTGGCGGCAGCGGCGATGGTGAACACCAGCGGCAGCATCAGGACGAAGCCCACTTCATAGAACAGTGCGAAACCGACGGTAAAACCGGTTAACACCACCGCCCACTGGATGTGCTGCTTGCCAAATTTATCGATAAGGGTAGTGGCAATACGCTGCGCGCCACCGCAGTCCGCGAGCATTTTACCGAGCATAGCGCCGAAGCCCATGATCAGCGCCAGGCTGCCGAGCGTACCGCCGACACCGGCTTTAATGGAGCTGATAACTTTAACCAGCGGCATTCCCTGCATCAGACCGACTGCAAGTGCCACCAGAACCAGAGCGATAAATCCGTTCATTTTGAAGCGGATCATCAAGAGCAGTAATAACACAACACCGATAGCGACGATGACTAATGGCATGATTGACCTGGCCTTTGAATTGTTATGGGTAACGTCATTGTTTCAACGACAAATTCCGGTTGTCCCAACTGGGAACAGAGTGTTAACGGCACTCATACTGATGCCTGCGAAAACGTTAAGTTTAGTCGGCTGTTATAAGGGTGTTGAGTGCCCACGAGAATGATACGGGTAACATGATGTGATTGAGAATCACCCAGGGAGGCAAAATTTGAATTATGAGACGCAGGTCAACATATAGAGGGGGAGGCAAGAAAATGTAGGCCCGGTAAGCGCAGCGCCACCGGGCAATACAGACGGGCACTGAATCAGTAGTAGGAGTGCTCGCCGCGCTGGTGCTCTGTCAGATCGCGCACGCCTTTCAGTTCCGGGAATTCGTTCAGCAGCTGCTTCTCGATCCCTTCTTTCAGGGTGACATCGACCATGGAGCAGCCGTTACAGCCGCCGCCGAATTGCAGGATTGCCAGACCATCTTCGGTGATTTCCATCAGGGAAACACGCCCCCCGTGGCCGGCCAGCTGCGGGTTGATCTGCGATTGCAGCAGATATTCCACACGCTCCATCAGCGGGGCATCGTCAGAGACTTTACGCATTTTCGCGTTCGGTGCCTTCAGCGTCAGCTGAGAACCCAGCTGGTCGGTGACGAAATCAATCTCCGCATCTTCAAGATACGGCGCGCTCAGCTCATCAACGTACGCGGTGAGCTGTTCAAATTTAAGGGCAGTGTCAGTTGCTTCCACTGCATCCGGAGGACAATAAGAGACACCACATTCTGCATTCGGAGTGCCTGGATTGATCACAAACACGCGGATCTGCGTCCCTTCTTCCTGATTTGCCAGCAGTTTGGCAAAGTGCGCTTGTGCAGAATCGGAAATACGGATCATAGCTTTGGCCTAATAGTTGACTAAATTACCTGGGTATAATCATACGCCCATTGAAGAAGGGCTACAAGGTACGGCACAGACACCATACCTGAACTGACGCGGCGCCGCTTTGCAAAAGCAGTCGGGAAAGTTCAGCCACGGTACTGCCCGTGGTGACGACATCATCCACAATCGCGATATGGAGACCGTTGACCGGCAATTCAAGGCGAAAGGCGTTTTTCAGGTTCCTTTTGCGCGACCGGGCGTTGAGCCGGTGCTGAACGGCAGTGGCATGAATACGTTTCAGCGCAGAGGCGGGGTACCGGCAACCCAGCCAGCGGGCGAGCGGACGGCACAGCAGGTCGCTCTGATTGTATCCCCGCCGCCAGTGGCGGCGCTGAAACAGTGGCACGTTCACAAGCGTGTCGACCGGCGGCAGTCCTCGCGTTCTTCGCGCCTGCAATACCGCCAGTAATAACAGGCGTGCCAGCGGCTGCGCCAGCGCGATCTGGCTGGAAAACTTGAACTGATGAACCAGACGACTCAGCGGCAATATATAATCATCCACCGCCACCAGCGCGCTCCACGGCGGCGCTTTTTTCAGGCATCGGCCGCAGGGAAGCGTCTGGCTGACGGCAGGCAAGCCGCATTGCGGACAGCCCTTCAGGTAACCCAGCGCTCGCGTGCAAACGGAACAGACGCCCCACGCGCTCAGCGCAAGTGGCATTCGGCATAGCCAGCACAAGCCGGGCACTGTTAGCATACGCAACCTCCATGTGAAAAAAGAGAACGTTAACTGATGAAGACGCTGTGGTGGCAGACCGTTGGGACGGGAAATTGTCATCTTGTGCTGCTGCACGGATGGGGACTGAACGCCGAAGTGTGGCGTTGCATAAGTGAGGAACTGGCCTCGCAATTTACGGTACACCTGGTGGATCTACCGGGCTATGGCCGTAGCCACGGCTATGGCGCGATGACGCTTGACGACATGGCGGAGCAGGTTCTGGAAGCGGCGCCGCAAAAAGCCGTCTGGCTCGGCTGGAGCCTGGGCGGGCTGGTGGTAAGCCAGATTGCGCTACGCCATCCTGAGCGGGTCCAGGCGCTGATCACCGTTGCCTCATCACCCTGTTTCAGCGCCCGCGAGGCGTGGCCGGGCATTAAACCCGAGGTGCTGGCCGGGTTCCAGCATCAGCTGAGCGAAGACTTCCAGCGGACGGTGGAGCGTTTTCTGGCGCTACAAACCATGGGAACAGAAACCGCCCGTCAGGACGCACGGACGTTGAAGCAGACGGTGCTTTCTCTGCCGATGCCGGAGGTTGAGGTGCTGAACGGTGGACTGGAGATCCTGAAAACGGCCGATCTGCGCGAGCCGCTGGCGTCGTTAACGGTGCCGCATCTGCGTATTTATGGCTATCTGGATGGACTGGTTCCGCGCAAGGTGGTTCCGCTGCTGGATGCGCTGTGGCCGGAGAGTAAATCAATGGTGGTTGCCAAAGCGGCACATGCGCCGTTCATCTCTCATCCTGCTGAGTTTTGTTCGGCGCTGTCCGGTTTTATCAGCGAAGCGTCCACCACTCCCTGAGACAGGCTTTACCTTCAGGACAACTCTTGCAACTGCCGGACAGACAACCGTCCGGCTCTTCCTGAATGCGCACGGCTTTCCCCATCGCCTCCAGCCTTTCCAGCATGGCATCGATCATCGGCTGCGGCGTATGCAGGCTGAGGCTGAGCTGCTTCGCCTCCATTCGTCCCTGTAACGCCAGTAAGTCACGAACCTGAATCAACGATGCCATCTTTTTCCCCTCAGTGACAGTCGCCTGCTGGGCTGTTACAGCAGGTCGTTGGGGTTTTGCGCGTTGCCAGCAGGTTAACGTCAACGCGGCTACGCGCCCGGCGCAGCAGGCCAATCACCATTACGTTAAACAGGATCACCGCGAGGATACAGACCAGGCTGTAGCGCGGATGCTGGCTGTAATTGACGGCCTGATAAAACACGGTCGCCAGCGAGTAGGCAATGTTCAGCCCCCACAGAATGGAGAAGCCCATCCAGCCGCGGCTGGACTCACGGGCAATGGCGCCCATGACCGAGATGCATGGAATATAGAGCAGGACGAAGATCAGGTAGCTGTAGGCCGCCGACGCGCTGCCAAATTTCTGGCCCATCACGCCCATTGCTCCGGTCGCCATTTCGCCGTCGCCTTTGCTGGCTTCAATCGGGTTCGCCAGTACGCTCAGGCTGAAGGTGTCTTTGAGGCTCTGCCAGGTCTCTTCCACCGCGCCAAGCAGTTCATCGCCGAGGTTGAACGCTGCCGGATTAAACTCCTCTTCCTGGATGTTTTCCGCGGTGTAAAGCGTGTTCAGGGTGCCGACAACTACCTCTTTTGCCATCGCGCCGGTGAACAGGCCCACGGTTGCCTGCCAGTTGTCTTCCTGAACGCCAATCGGTTTGAAGACCGGCGTAATGATCCGGCTGACGGAGGCCAGGGCAGAGTCATTAATGTTGTCCGCGGCCTGGCCGCTCAGGGTGAAGCTGTTCAGGGCGCTCAGGAAAATGCTGACCACCACAATCACCTTACCGGCGCGCAGAACGAAGCCCTTCAGGCGCTGCCATGTCTGAATAATCAGGCTTTTCAGATGCGGAACGTGATAAACCGGCAGTTCCATCACGAACGGCGACGCTTCGCCACGCATGATGGTGTGCTTCAGCATCAGGCCGGTGAGAATAGCCATCACGATACCCAGCACATACAGGGAGAAGACGGCCAGCGCCCCTTCCTGACCAAAGAACGCCGCGGCAAAGACCGCGAAGATCGCCAGACGCGCGCCGCAGGACATGAACGGCGCCATCATGATGGTCATCAGGCGTTCGCGCGGGGCATCCAGCGTACGCGCGCCCATGACTGACGGCACGTTACAGCCAAAACCGACAATCAGCGGCACGAAGGATTTACCCGGCAGCCCCAGCGCCTGCATCAGGCGGTCCATTACGAAGGCCGCGCGCGCCATGTAGCCGGAATCCTCAAGGAAGGAGAGGAACAGGTACATCATGCCGATCTGCGGTACTAGTGGCAGGACGGTATTAATCCCGCCGCCGATCCCCTGCGCAAGGAAGATGGTCAACCATTCCGGGAAGTGGAGGGTGTAGCCCAGCCACTGAATACCGTGCACGAAGATAGCGACAGAGCCGCCATCAAAGATAGGTTGTAATGCACCGCCGATGTTAATGGCGAGCAGGAACATCACGTACATCACCAGTAAAAAGATCGGCAAACCGAGGAAGCGGTTGAGCACAATCTTATCCACGGCGGCGGTGAAGCGGCTGGGTTCAGCGGTTAATGCATTGCTGACCACGTCACAGATAGCGGCGATGGCCTGATAGCGCGCATCCGCAATATGCAGAGCGGGATCGTCCAGCTCGTCGCTCAGGCGAGCCTGCGCGACGCCCAGCTTATCCGCCGCATCGCCTGCGTAGGCGCGGCTGTAGATATCGCCTTCCAGCATTTGCAGGCCAAGCCACAGACGTTGTCTGGCGGGCATGCTGTTGTCCATCTCCTGCGCCAGTTGCCCGGCTTCGCGCAGCAGGGGTTGGGCGTAGTGCACCAGTTCGACGTCGGCATTGCCCGTGTGGCGGTCAATCGCCAGCTTCAGGGCGTCAATGCCGCGTGCGCGGGTAGAAACCAGCGGAACCACCGGGCAGCCCAGACGGGCGGAGAGGGCGTCGACGTCGATGCGCAGCTTTTGCTTCTCGGCGATGTCGAGCATGTTAAGCGCTACGATGCAGGGGATCCCCAGCTCCAGCAGCTGTAGCGTGAGGTACAGATTTCGTTCGAGATTAGAGGCATCCACCACATTGATGAGCAGATCCGCGTCGCCGCTCAGAATATAGTGGCAGGCAATTTGCTCATCGAGTGAGGTCTGGGATGAAATCGTGGTGAGTGAATAGGTCCCCGGTAAATCAACCAGCGTGACCTGATTATCTGTTGTAGTGAACTGGCCCTCTTTGCGTTCAACCGTTACGCCTGCCCAATTTCCCACACGCTGGCGTGCGCCGGTTAACTGATTAAATAAGGTTGTCTTGCCGGAATTAGGATTGCCAATTAAGCCAATAGTTAATTTTTTCATTGTAATAGACTCACTGAAACCGCTGGCTTGTTAACGGGATAAAGATTCAACTTCAATTAATGCGAGGTCTTTTTTACGCAGAACCAGATTAACGCGTCGGGTTTCGATATGAACAGGATCGCCCAACGGCGCAACGCGCACCACCTGGAACGATGAGCCGGGTAGCATGCCCAGGGACAGCAGCTTCTGCCGATAGGCCGGGCTTATCTCACGGGTAAAACCGATAATTTTCCACGCACTGTCTGGAGTGAATTGCATAGCGCCTGATTCCACGAGAGGTTAAATAATCTACACTGCGATGATAATGAGAATAGTTTTTATCAGCAATAATAAAAATGTGACGGGATGTTGTTAATCGTATTAATTTGCGGTCTGCTTGACCTTGCTCAATATTTGCGAAATTGAGGTGAAAATAAAAAGAAGGCTATTTGTTAATGAGGTGATAATTCGTGGTTTAAATATGGATACAACTTATTTATTTTAATTCCCTGCGGCCTGCTTGCCGGGCGGCACTGCGTTTGCCCGGCCTACAAAACCGTAGGCCCGGTAAGCGTCGCGCCACCGGGCATTTACAGCATTAGCGTTTCTTACCCATCGCCGCTGCCAGCGCATCCATCATCGCGCTGTTGCCTGCTGGCTGTGCGTCACGTCCGCGTGGCTTCGCGGCTTTCGCTGCCGGACGCTGCTGTTCACGGCCACCGCCATTACCGCCACGGCGCGCGTTAGTGTCGCCCGGCTGCTCGTCCAGACGCATGGTCAGGGCAATACGCTTGCGCTGGAGATCCACTTCCAGCACTTTCACCTTCACGATGTCGCCCGCTTTGACCACGGTGTGCGGATCTTCAACGAACTTGTCGGCGAGGGAAGAGATATGCACCAGACCGTCCTGATGCACACCGATATCCACAAACGCGCCAAAGTTGGTGACGTTGGTTACCGCCCCCTCCAGCACCATGCCCGGCAGCAGGTCGTTCATGGTTTCCACGCCGTCAGCAAAGGTCGCGGTTTTAAACTCAGGACGCGGATCGCGGCCCGGTTTTTCCAGCTCTTTGATGATGTCAGTGACCGTCGGCACACCGAACTGTTCGTCGGTGAAATCCACCGCTTTCAGGTTACGCAGCGCGCTGCTGTCGCCCATCAGGTCTTTAAGCGCCTGCTGAGTCGCGGCCAGGATGCGCTCAACAACAGGGTACGCTTCCGGGTGAACGGTAGAGGCATCCAGCGGGTTATCGCCGTGGTTGATGCGCAGGAAGCCCGCGCACTGCTCAAATGCTTTCGGCCCCAGACGGCTCACCTTCAGCAGCTGCTGGCGGTTCTGGAACTGACCGTTCTCATCACGCCAGGCGACGATATTCTGTGCCATCATACGGGTCAGGCCCGCCACGCGGGTCAGCAGGGGAACGGAAGCGGTGTTCAGGTCCACGCCGACGGCGTTAACACAGTCTTCCACTACCGCATCCAGCTTGCGCGCCAGCTGCGTCTGGCTCACGTCGTGCTGATACTGGCCCACACCGATGGATTTCGGGTCGATCTTCACCAGCTCCGCCAGCGGATCCTGCAAACGACGGGCGATAGAGACCGCGCCGCGCAGGGAAACGTCCAGATCCGGGAACTCCTGCGCTGCCAGCTCAGAGGCGGAGTAGACTGATGCCCCCGCTTCGCTGACGATCACTTTCTGCGCCGTCACTTTCGGGAACTGCTTCTGCACGTCGAGATAGAAACGTTCGGTTTCGCGGGACGCCGTACCGTTACCGATGGCAACCAGCTCAACGTTGTACTTCTCGCACAGCGCGGCGACGACGACAGCCGCTTTCGCTGCCTGACCGGTGTGCGGGTAAATGGTGTCGGTGGCAACGAGCTTGCCGGTGCCGTCAACCACGGCCACCTTCACGCCGGTACGCAGACCCGGATCGAGACCCATGGTGGCGCGCAGGCCAGCTGGCGCAGCCATCAGCAGGTCGTGCAGGTTACGGGCGAAGACGTTGATCGCTTCGTCTTCGGCGCGCTCGCGCACGGTGCCCATCAGCTCGGTTTCGAGGTGCATCAGCACCTTGATGCGCCAGGTCCAGCTCACCACGCCTTTGCGCCAGCTGTCCGCCGGGGCGTTGTTCAGGCGCAGGCCCAGATGATCCATAATGATCTGCTCGCAGTGGCTCTCTTTTGGCGGCTCGTCAAACTGCGGATCGGCATTCAGGGAGAGTTGCAGCACGCCTTCGTTACGGCCGCGGAACATCGCCAGCGCGCGGTGAGACGGCGCGGTAGAAATGGGTTCGTGGTGATCGAAATAGTCGCGGAATTTCGCGCCTTCTTCCTCTTTGCCGGACACCACGGTGGAGACGATATGCGCGTTCTTCCACAGGTAATCACGCACTTTGGCCAGCAGCGCCGCGTCTTCGGCGAAGCGCTCCATCAGAATATAGCGAGCACCGTCCAGCGCGGCTTTGGTGTCTGCTACGCTTTTATCGGCGTCGATAAACTTGGCGGCTTCGGTTTCCGGATCGTGAGACGGCTCGTTCCACAGCAGATCGGCCAGTGGCTCAAGGCCGGCTTCGATCGCAATCTGCCCGCGCGTGCGGCGCTTCGGTTTATACGGCAGATAGAGGTCTTCGAGTTCGGTTTTACTCAGGGTACCGTTAATGGCTTTTTCCAGGTCACTGGTCAGCTTGCCCTGCTCGCCGATAGATTTGAGGATCGCCTGACGTCGGTCTTCCAGCTCGCGCAGATAGCCCAGACGAGTCTCAAGGTTTCGCAGCTGCGTGTCATCCAGACCGCCGGTGACTTCCTTACGATAACGTGCAATAAACGGCACGGTGTTCCCTTCATCAAGCAGGCGAACGGCAGCTTCTACCTGTTCGGCTCTGGCCTGAAGTTCACCCGCAATAATGCGGCAGAGCGACTCTTTCATCATGGTCAGTTCATCTTGTGGATCGAAAATCAGGGGGATAGTTATACGGGCTGACACCAAAAAATGCCAGCCGGGGAGGGCGCTCTCGGACTATTTAACATACACGATTTCGTTGACGTACCAGCTTGCTTCACCCGCGGGCGTCTGGACAACGGCTAAATCGCCCACCTCTTTTTTCAGCAGGGCGCGGGCCATGGGTGAATCGATAGAAATGTAATCCTTACGACCGAAAATTTCATCATAGCCGACGATACGAAAACGCAGGGCGTCGCCGTTGTCGTTTTCAATTTCGACCCACGCGCCGAAGAACACTTTACCTTCCTGCTGCGGGGAGTAATCGACAATTTTGAGATTCTCGAGACACTTCGTCAGGTAGCGTACCCGGCGATCGATTTCGCGCAGTCGCTTTTTATTGTACTGATAGTCCGCATTCTCGCTGCGGTCGCCCAGACTTGCGGCCCAGGTGACTTTTTTGGTCACTTCCGGACGCTCTTCGCGCCACAGGTAATCCATCTCTTTTTTGAGTTTCTCGTACCCTTCGCGGGTGATTAGAGGCGTTTTCATGGTGCAGCCTTTAATGCCGGTTAACTGTCTTTGCGCACAATACGTAGCGCACAGTGTAACAGACAAGATTAATAATGATTTATGTGATGAAATGAACAGATAAGCTGCTGTTAAATATGCTTTGTAACAATTTCGTCTAGAATTTATACCAGAATTTGCTGGTCGAACCCGTGCACTTTTTTAGAATACGCTGTTCCAGGCTTATCCGAACCTTTGGGAGTACACACAATGCAAGAGAACTACAAAATTCTGGTCGTAGATGACGACATGCGCCTGCGTGCGCTGCTGGAACGTTATCTGACCGAGCAGGGCTTCCAGGTTCGTAGCGTCGCGAACGCGGAACAGATGGATCGTCTGCTGACGCGTGAATCTTTCCACCTGATGGTGTTGGACCTGATGCTGCCTGGCGAAGACGGGCTCTCTATTTGCCGCCGTCTGCGCAGCCAGAGCAACCCGATGCCGATCATCATGGTGACGGCGAAGGGTGAAGAAGTCGACCGTATTGTCGGCCTTGAGATTGGCGCTGATGACTACATTCCAAAGCCGTTTAACCCGCGTGAACTGCTGGCGCGTATTCGCGCCGTGCTGCGTCGTCAGGCGAACGAACTGCCGGGCGCGCCATCTCAGGAAGAGGCCGTCATTGCATTCGGTAAGTTTAAGCTGAACCTCGGCACCCGTGAGATGTTCCGTGAAGATGAGCCAATGCCGCTCACCAGCGGTGAGTTCGCGGTGCTGAAAGCGCTGGTCAGCCACCCGCGTGAGCCGCTCTCCCGTGACAAGCTGATGAACCTGGCGCGTGGTCGTGAATACTCCGCGATGGAGCGTTCTATCGACGTGCAAATCTCTCGTCTGCGTCGTATGGTGGAAGAAGATCCGGCGCATCCTCGTTATATTCAGACCGTTTGGGGTCTGGGCTACGTGTTTGTCCCGGACGGCTCTAAAGCATGAGGCGAATGCGCTTCTCGCCGCGAAGTTCGTTTGCCCGCACGCTGTTATTGATCGTCACCCTGCTGTTTGTCAGTCTGGTGACGACCTACCTGGTGGTGCTGAACTTTGCAATCCTGCCGAGCCTCCAGCAGTTTAATAAGGTGCTGGCATACGAAGTGCGTATGCTGATGACCGACAAACTGCAACTGGAGGACGGCACGCAGTTGGTTGTTCCCCCGGCGTTCCGTCGGGAAATCTACCGTGAGCTGGGCATTTCTCTCTACTCGAACGAAGCGGCGGAAGATGCCGGCCTGCGCTGGGCGCAGCACTATGAATTCCTCAGCCAGCAGATGGCGCAGCAGCTTGGCGGCCCGACGGAAGTGCGCGTTGAGGTCAATAAAAGCTCGCCGGTTGTCTGGCTGAAAACCTGGCTGTCACCCAACATCTGGGTGCGTGTTCCGCTCACCGAGATTCATCAGGGCGACTTCTCACCGCTGTTCCGATACACCCTGGCGATCATGCTGCTGGCCATCGGCGGCGCATGGCTGTTTATTCGTATCCAGAACCGACCGCTGGTCGACCTGGAGCATGCGGCATTACAGGTCGGTAAAGGTATTATCCCACCGCCGCTGCGCGAGTATGGCGCATCGGAAGTGCGCTCGGTAACGCGTGCGTTTAACCACATGGCGGCAGGCGTTAAACAGCTGGCGGACGACCGTACGCTGCTGATGGCCGGGGTCAGCCATGACCTTCGCACGCCCCTGACGCGTATCCGGCTGGCGACGGAGATGATGGGCGAGCAGGATGGTTATCTTGCAGAGTCCATCAACAAGGATATCGAAGAGTGTAACGCCATCATCGAGCAGTTTATCGATTACCTGCGCACCGGGCAGGAGATGCCGATGGAGATGGCGGATCTGAATGCGGTTCTGGGCGAAGTGGTTGCTGCCGAAAGCGGCTACGAACGTGAAATTGCGACCGACCTTCAGGCAGGTGAGATTCAGGTACGTATGCACCCGCTCTCCATTAAACGCGCGGTGGCGAATATGGTGGTCAACGCGGCGCGCTACGGCAACGGCTGGATCAAAGTCAGCAGCGGTACGGAACTCAACCGCGCCTGGTTCCAGGTGGAAGACGATGGCCCGGGCATCAAGCCTGAGCAGCGTAAGCACCTGTTCCAGCCATTTGTGCGCGGCGACAGCGCGCGCAGCACCAGCGGAACCGGCTTAGGCCTGGCGATTGTGCAGCGTATTGTGGATAACCATAACGGACTGCTGGAAATTGGCACCAGCGAGCGGGGTGGTTTGAGCATTCGTGCGTGGTTACCGGTGCCGGTTTTACGGGGTCAGGTGAAAGAGAGTTAAAAAAGGGTGGGGCCTGATGCCCTCACCCCGGCCCTCTCCCATGGGGAGAGGGAAAAAACATTAAAAAAGGCAACTTTCGTTGCCTTTTTGCTTTTACCTACAGCTTCGGTCCAGCACTCACCAGCGCAGCACCCGCCGGGGTGTCGGTATACTTCTCGAAGTTTTCGATAAACAGTTTCGCCAGCGATTCAGCCTTCTCACGCCACTGTTCCGGTGAACCGTAGGTGTTACGCGGATCCAGGATACGCGTATCCACGCCCGGCAGCGCTGTTGGGATCGCCAGATCGAACATCGGCAGCGTAAAGGTCTCGGCGTTATCCAGCGAACCATCCAGAATCGCGTCGATGATGGCGCGTGTATCTTTGATGGAGATACGTTTGCCCGTACCGTTCCAGCCGGTGTTTACCAGGTATGCCTGGGCGCCGGATGCCTGCATGCGTTTCACCAGCACTTCCGCGTACTGCGTTGGGTGCAGCGACAGGAACGCCGCGCCGAAGCAGGCGGAGAAGGTTGGGGTTGGCTCGGTCACACCGCGCTCGGTACCCGCCAGTTTAGCGGTAAAGCCGGAGAGGAAATGGTACTGCGTCTGGCTGGCGGTCAGGCGGGAAACCGGTGGCAGCACGCCGAATGCATCTGCGGTCAGGAAAATCACCTTCGTGGCGTGACCCGCCTTCGATACCGGCTTGACGATGTTCTCGATGTGGTAGATCGGGTAAGAGACGCGGGTGTTTTCGGTTTTAGACGCATCGTCGAAGTCGATAGAGCCATCGGCACGCACGGTGACGTTTTCCAGCAGCGCATCGCGGCGAATCGCGTGGTAGATATCCGGCTCTGCCTCTTCCGACAGGCGAATGGTCTTCGCGTAGCAGCCGCCTTCAAAGTTAAACACGCCGTCATCATCCCAGCCATGTTCATCGTCGCCAATCAGACGACGTTTTGGATCGGTGGACAGCGTTGTTTTACCGGTGCCGGAAAGGCCGAAGAACACTGCTACATCGCCTTTTTCCCCGACGTTCGCCGAGCAGTGCATGGAGGCGATACCGCGCAACGGCAGCAGGTAGGTCATGACCGAGAACATCCCTTTCTTCATTTCGCCGCCGTACCAGGTACCGCCGATCAGCTGGATACGCTCGGTCAGGTTGAAGGCGATAAAGTTTTCGGAGTTCAGACCCTGCTCTTTCCACTGTGGGTTGGTGCATTTCGCGCCGTTCATCACGATAAAGTCAGGGGTGAAGTCTTGCAGTTCTTCATCAGTTGGACGAATGAACATGTTCTTCACAAAATGCGCCTGCCAGGCCACTTCGGTGATAAATCGTACGGAGAGACGGGTGTCGGCGTTAGCGCCGCAGAACGCATCAATAATAAACAGACGCTTGCCGGAAAGCTGATGGGTGACAAGTCCTTTCAGATGCTGCCAGGTTTCCGGGGAGAGCGGTTTGTTATCGTTCTTCCCTTTGCCCTTATCAGCCCACCACAGCGTATCGCGGGTGGTGTCGTCTCGGACGATATACTTATCTTTCGGCGAACGACCGGTAAAAATACCCGTATCGACGGCGATAGCACCCAGGTTCGTCAACACACCACGCTCGTATCCTTCCAGTGCCGGATTGAGCTCTTCCTGATACAGCGTATCGTAATCGGGGTTGTAGACCACTTCCTGGACGTCGTGAATACCATAAGCCTTGAGATCTTGCGGGGTTAAACCATTAACACGCATATCACTGCTCCTTAGCCAATATGTACTGCCTGAAATTGTAGGGTTTTTCTGGGGATGTTAACCGCGACGGGGCTCATAGATTTACGTATCTGGTCAAAACCCTTACTAACGGAAAACGCTGCGACTCCAGTCACAGGGCGGGCAGATTATCGCAGGAATCGCTTTTTGGATGGGGAAAATGTTCTTAAAAGGTTAATCTCTGGTGAATTTATCCAGAAGAATGTGAATGTAATCGCATACATGTAAGAAAATTACGTAAGGGTTACACTGGGAAAACGATTCAGGTCTCCTGGGTCAGCTATTTTCAGAGTTTGAGGTGGGGGCCAGAGTTTTGCTTTGATGAGACAATAGATTTTTCATGAACAAGGGATGAGAAATGGAAAACCGTGAGACGTTATCCGCTTTAACGCGCGTAGCCGTCGTGCTGGCGGGGGCTCTACAGGGCGTAATTTGCTATGTAATCATGTGGTATATCGAGTACGCAAAATTGCCATCGGATACGCTGTGGCTGATGTGTGTAGTACCTGCCACCGTGGTAATGACAACCACGTTGTCTCTTGCCATGACGTCATTCAGAAAGCCATTTTTGTGGCTGTCACTCGGGATGATCGGCGCGGCAGTCGCGGGTATGGGCGGCTGGCTTAAGTGGAGCGTTGCAGGACTCGAAAGCTGGAATCTCAGAGATGAGATGCTCGTTTTCGGCTTTCATCTGCTGCTGATGACGCTGTTCGTGTTGCCATGGCTTCAGCGGCGTCTGGATCCCGTCCCGACTACCTCGTTCTACAGCGACTTTTATCAACGAAACTGGCATAACGCGCTGACACTGCTCATTATTTTTGTTTCGAATGGTCTCTTCTGGCTGGTGCTTTTCCTCTGGGCCGAGCTTTTCGAACTTATCGGCATCGGCTTTTTTGATCGTCTTTTCTTTCATTCTGACGGGTTTATTTCAGTGGCGATTGGCGTGGTTTCAGCCAGTGCGGCCGTGCTCACGCGTATGCAGGTAAGGTTAATCCATGCCCTGCAAAATCTGCTGACCCTCATCGCCACCGGTCTGCTTCCCCTGATGGCGGCGCTGGCGCTGCTCTTTATTGGCGCGTTGCCTTTTGTCGGCTTTGAATCCATTTCAGCCAGAATATCCGCCGCGGGCTTGCTGACCACCTTAGCGCTGCTGCTGTTATTCCTGGTGACGATAGTGTGGCATCCACAGCGTCAAACACTGCCTTACTATGCCCCGCTGCGAGGGATGATTCGCCTCGCTGTGGCTATCGTACCCGCGTATCCGGTTCTGGCGGGGTGGGCGCTGTGGCTACGCATTTCGCAATACGGCTGGTCACCCGAGCGTCTGTACGGGGTATTGATAACCATCGTGGCGCTGGTCTGGGCGATCGGTTTTTGCGCCAGCGCTCTGATTCAGCGCCGTGAACCGCAGAAGATCCATGCGTACGTCATCCCGGCGACCGGGCTGCTTTCCCTCATTTTCCTGGCGTTGGTCCATACCCCCGTGCTGGATCCGTGGCGAATAAGTGTTGCAAGCCATATGGCCCGCTATCAGGACGGCAGAATAACTGCGGATCAAGTCAGCCTGTATATGCTCAGTAACGCTGGACGAAAGGGGCGGGAGGCGATGCTCACGCTGCAAAACGATCCGCAGTTTATCTCTAACCCAAAACGCCAGCGTGAAATAAATGGTCTTCTCTCCAGGAATGCTGGCGGAGCAGGTAAGATGACCGCCGCGATGCTGGAAAAACAGGTCCAGCTCGCACCGGGAATGGCTCATCCTGATAAGACATTGTGGCAAGCCATGCTCAGCAATCAGTATCGCTTCGAGAGCTGCGATAGCGCCCAGAGTAACTGTTTACTTATGCCGCTGGATCTTAACAGCGACGGCAAGCCGGAAGCCGTGCTATTTCAATTTACCGATCGCACGATCGTGGCTTACACACAAACTAACACGGGCTGGAGGATCGCCGGGGACGCGTGGAAAATGCCGGAGGCATTGACCAGAGGAGAACTTGACCGCGCATTAAGGCAGAGGAAAGTGAAATCTGTCGTGAAGCCCTGGGCGGATATTGAGATTTTTGGGGAGCGTGTCGATATGAGCTACGACAGTTACAATAATGCGCAGTGGCGTTAGTGCTTTTTCTTGCCGGGTGGCGCTACGCTTACCCGGCCTACAATTAGCAATCATATCAAAAAATTGCACAATTCATTGTAGGCCCGTGCGAGCATAGCGCCGCCGGGCATCAGGCTCAGAGCTTAGTGAACCTGCGGATCCGCCGGAGAGGCGTTATTGCGGATCTCCGCGATATCCATCGAATTGAACACGTAGTGCGTACCGCAGTAGTCACAGTGCATATCGATTTCACCGTCTTCCGCCATGATGCTGTCGATCTCTTCATCCGGCAGCGTTTTCAGGGCGCCGGCACAACGCTCGCGGGAGCAGGTGCACTTAAATTCCACATCCTGCGGATCGTAAACCGTCACTTCTTCTTCGTGGTACAGACGCCACAGCACGTCGGTCGCCGACAGGGTGAACAGCTCTTCCGCTTTGATGGTTTCCGTCAGCGTTGCCAGATGCTCGAAATCATTGGTCTGCGCATCCTGCGCAGGCAGAACCTGAAGCAGCATACCACCGGCAGCAGGCTGACCATCCACTTCACCGGTGCGGATGAACAGACGGGTTGGCAGCTGTTCGGAACGCATGAAGTAATCTTCCAGGCAGGCGGCAAGCGTATCGCCTTCCAGACCGACAACGCCCTGATAGCGCTCACCCTCTTCAGGCGAAATCGTGATAACCAGGTAGCCATTTCCGACCAGCGTTTTCAGATCCGCATTTTCAGGGATATCGCCCTGAACGCGCGCCACGCCGCGCATTTGCTGCTGGTTATTACCGTTGATCACCGCCAGCGACATCGGGCCATCACCCTGCAACTGAACGGTAATATCGCCAGCGAACTTCAGCGTGGCGGTCAGCAGGCTGGTGGCAACCAGCAGTTCGCCCAACAGGGTTTTCACCGGCAGCGGGTAGTTGTGGTTTTCCAGAATCTGTTTCCAGGTTTCGGATACGGTGACCAGCTCGCCGCGCACGGCGAATTGTTCAAACAGATAGCGGTGTAATTGGTCGTGTTGGGCCATTTTCATCTCTCGTGCAGGTGAGGGTTACTCGCTCTCACCGTGTTTAAATTTCATCAGATCGCGGCGCTCTTTTTTATCCGGTCGCCGGTCCGGGTGAGGCATAGTTAGCGCGTTCATTTTGCGCGCCAGCGCGGTTTTCTCGCGCTTCTCTATGCTTTCGGCCGTCTCTTCATACAGCAAAACGGCTTCGGTTGCGGGCCGCCGTTGTTCGGTAATGGCTTTCACCACCACCGTTTTCTCATCGTTGCCCTGGCGAAGCGTTAACGTGGCATTCAGTTCAACCAGCTTGCTCGGTTTGCTGCGCTGACCGTTGTAATGCACCTTTCCGCCGTCAACCATTTCACGGGCAAGGGCGCGCGTTTTGTAAAAACGGGCGGCCCACAGCCATTTATCCAGTCTTACCCCATCAGAGGGTTTTTCTTTCATGGCGTCTCCTTCACGGTGAGTGAGGGGATCATCCGGCGATAGTCGTTCAGCCCCGGATGTCGCAGATAGCTTTTTTCAGCCAGGCCGGAATCCGGATTGGTCACGCCCAGACAATAGCGAATGCCAAAAGCGGCCGCAGAATCCAGAATCGGCTCGCTGTCGTCAATGAACAGCGTGCGTTCCGGCTGTAAACCGGTCTCTTCCACCACGGCATGCCACAACCGCTGATCCTCTTTCGGATAACCAAATGTGTGGGTGGAAAGCAATAAATCAAGGTGTGAAGCAAGCCCGGTATGTTCCAGCTTCACGGCCAGGTTATGGGGATGCGCATTTGTCAGCAAAATACGGCGCTTACCGCAGGCCTTCAGCGCGTCCAGGAACGGGACCGTATCTTCGCGCAGTACGGCGCGTGCGCCCTGGGCGGTGGTCATGGCACAAATATCCAAACCGAGTCGCTCGCTCCAGTAGTCAAGACAGTACCAGTTTAGCGTATGCTGCACCGCGCTATATTGCGAACGAATGAATTCCTGCGCTTCTGCCGGGGAGATCCCCTGCTGTTCACCGTAAGTTTCCGGGACCAGCTTTTGCCAGAAATAGTTATCAAAGGCGAGATCAAGCAGCGTGCCGTCCATATCAAGCAGGACGGTATCGACCACCTGCCAGTCGATATCAAGATGCATAAGGGGGAACTCCAGCCAGAAGAAACGTGCGCGACAGGGTAGCACAACTTGTCGCGCAGGGACGTTATCCGATCAGGCTCTCAGAAGAGGAGATCAGTTTCGGGTTAAGGCAATTTTCGTAGTAGGCCTGGATTTCTGCCAGCCGCGTGCGGGAACGCTGATAGCGGCGTACGGCCTGATAACCGTTCCAGACGATGCACGCCAGCATCGCAATCAGCAGCAGGGATGTCCCTATATAGCGCCACAGGCCAGCGCTATCCGGCATACGGTGCAGGCCAATATGACGCGTGCCGTTGGCGTCGGTAAAGAGGGTGGTGACGATCCCTTCCGCGCTGAATGGCGTCTGCATCAGCATCTGCGCCAGACGCTGGAATTCGCTCCACTGCTCCTGTGCCGGATAGTCATACAGCGAAACCTGCGGATAAGGTTGATCCACCAGGTCGCTGCCTTCATCGCTGGCAATCACAAAACCGCCCGGCGCCGGGCTGTTAAGCGCCTGGGCGGCACGGGTGGTTTCACGCATCACGAAGGGGGCAGTAGAGGTCGCTACCAGATTATCCAGCGACTCGGCGCTGACCGGACGCAGAAGCACGTTCACACCGTCCAGGCGTCCCGCTTCGGCGCGTTTCACCAGCGCGTCCCAGTCTTTGCTGTTGCCGAGGTTGACCAGCGCGTTCTTCAGCCGGATACAGTCATCCTGGGCGGAACAGAGATCCTCGGTTTTCAGGACGATTTCGCCAAAGTCATCCAGCAGTACCATGCCCGACTTCTGAATAGCCGAACGCAGGGCAGGGCTGACGCGAGAATCATCATCCGGTTTCGGATGGAGCTGGCGATTAATCGTCTGGGTGAGCGCAGTGGCCTTATTGACCACATCCGATTCCGGCAGCGGCAGCGGAGAGGCGTCATTCCAGATGATCTGAGAGCAGTCGAACGGCGCGAACGGCGAGTTCTGGCGCGTGTTCCAGGCACCCGGTGAGTGGATATTACACATCCCGGTGCCTTTGAGGCGCAACGTATCCCCCACGCGTACACCCGCTTCTTCGAGCTGCTGTACGCTGGTGGCTTCCACGGTTTGCGCCCCTTTAATCCATGACAGGGTAAATTTAATTGGCATATCCAGCGGCACGAAAAGCAGCAGCATGAGGAAGATTAACGCGGCGCCACCGGCAATCACCGCGCTGCGAAGCCAGTGCTGAAGCGGGAAGTTTTTTACTTCGTCGTGCAGGGATAAGTAACGTCCCTGGCGTACAACGTGGCGGTCGAGATAGATATCAATATCCGTTTTGTGGCCCAGGTCCTGCGCAATCCACGGCTGCCAGTGGCGTGGATAGATAAGATCGATGATCCCGAGCGAGATATTGTTGATATGTTCCTGATCGTTCTCACCGAACAGTCCCCAGCGTTTTGGGGTTCCGCGCAGGCAGTGAATTTCGCGTAATGACGTTTTTGCCGGCGGGGCAAATATGCCCCACAGCCCGGCGGCCAGAAGCAGTACTGCGCCACCCGCGAGCCACGGAACAAACACGTCCGGCGTCAGCAGGCAGATGAAAAAGAGCAGGAACGAGACGACAATCAGCACCGCTTCGCGAATGCCATCCGGGCGGCTCAGGACGTACTCTTCATGCGTTTCCTGGCGGATGTTGAGCAGTTCAATCTGCTCTGTCTCTTCACCACGAATAGAGGCCTGCGTTCCGCTCGCGCGTTCCAGCGCAAAGCGTGGCGCTTCCTGAACATATTCGCTCAGAGTATGACCATTAAGGGAGATAACCAGCGGCAGCGTATCGGTATGGATGAGCTCGACGCTGTTTTCGTCGTTAATATACTGTTCCCAGAAGGGAGGCAGGTGTACTTCAACAGAGTCGAGATAGTAACGCCATTTGTTGGGATCGTCGGTTGTGATGCCGTAGCGGGTAATGGAGCGCGTCACGCACAGAACGGTGTCGCTTTGTGCGTTAAGGTTGAGCGATACGGGGGCGGCGCTGGCGCCGGTAGGGCCAGGCGAAAGCCGGGATCGGTTCAGCGTGTCGAGATACTGCTCAACGGTGCTGCGTTCCTCTGGCGAAAGCTTGCGCGTGTTTGCCCCGGCGAACGCGTTTAAAAAGGGCAGCCGATAACGGCGATGTACGCGGCGCCTGAATACCCACACCGCAATCGACGCGCAGGCCAGCACAGCAGCGAGAAAAATCAAAATGGTGCTCATGCTTTCCCCATCTTACTTATCTTCTTACAGGTGTTGTCAGTCGCACCTTTTGTACAATGAATGAGATTCTGTGGTCGGCTATCGGCAAGTATGGAGTCTAACTTGAGCATGTTGACGCGCATCCCAGTGACCGGTAATGATAACAAAGCCTGTTCCGGCGCGATATCAGCAAATTCCTGGAAACATTTCAACCTCTTGACATTTGTTTTGAAATGAGAATCGCATTCAATTACGTTGCATAAATGTAAATAAAGAGCAAATGACATTGCCGAAACCGTGCGGCGTATCGCACAATAAAGCCAGTTCACCCAGCAAAGACCCGTCAAGATGACCAAACCCTTACAAAAGCCCACCATTCTGAATGTTGAAACCGTCGCGAAATCGCGTCTGTTTAATGTCGAAAGCGTGGATCTGGAGTTCAGCAACGGTGTGCGTCGTGTTTATGAGCGTATGCGCCCCTCCTCGCGTGAAGCGGTGATGATAGTGCCTATCGTCGACGAGCACCTGATCCTCATTCGTGAATACGCCGTGGGCACTGAATCCTACGAGCTGGGCTTCTCCAAAGGACTGATCGATCCGGGCGAAACGGTGTTTGAAGCGGCAAACCGGGAGCTGAAAGAAGAGGTCGGTTTTGGCGCGAAAGAGCTGACGTTCCTGAAAAAGCTGAGCATGGCGCCGTCCTATTTCTCCAGCAAAATGAACATCGTTGTCGCGGAAGATCTCTATCCTGAATCGCTGGAAGGAGACGAGCCGGAACCGCTGCCGCAGGTTCGCTGGCCGCTGGCTCATCTGATGGATTTGCTGGAAGATCCTGACTTTAACGAGGCACGCAACGTGAGCGCACTGTTCCTGGTACGAGAGTGGCTGAAGGGGCAGGATCGTTTGTAGCGCCACCATTAAAAACGGCAACCGAAGGTTGCCGTTTTGCATTGATGTTGTAGGCCGGGTCAGGCGTAGTCGCCACCCGGCTTTTTAGTTGGCGTCAGAACAGTTCGTGCGTCTCGCCGTTATCAATGATCTCTGTACCCACCTCATGCACCGCCTGCGTGGTTGGCTGCGTACCCTCGATGAAATACTCGGCACGGCTATTACCGCCATTCGCGAGCTGTCCAGTGCTGCGGTCAATATTGATCGTGACAATGCCCGGCGGAGGCGTTAGCGGCTGCTCCGGCACGCCCTCGAGAGCGGCCTTCATGTAAGCATCCCAGGCCGGTTGCGCACTCTTAGCCCCACCCTCGTAACCGGAAATCTGATCTTTAATCGCGCCAGAAGCGGTTGTGCGCCCCAGAGTGCGGCGGTGATCGTCAAAACCAATCCAGACCGAGGTGACAACGCCCGGGCCATAACCTGAGAACCAGGCATCTTTTGAACTGTTGGTTGTCCCGGTTTTGCCGCCGATGTCGTGGCGCTGCAAATCGCGGCCCGCTCGCCAGCCGGTGCCTTGCCAGCCCGGTTCGCCAAAGATGTTGGTGTTCAGTGCGCTCTTAATCAGGAACGACAGCGGCGTGCTGATCACGTGCGGGGCGTACTCCTGCGCGCCACTCTGGGCGACCAGCGCCTGATTGGCCTGTTCCAGCTGAGGCTGCGGCACCGCCAGATTCTGACGTTCCTGAGAGATCGCCACATCTTCCATATCCTTGTTTTCCAGGACATTGGATTTTGGCGTGTCGCCGTAAATCACCGGAATATCGCATTCAGGGCAGGCAATTTTCGGTTTCGCTTCAAACAGTACGCCGCCCTGATCGTTCTCGATTTTGCTGATGAAATACGGATCGACCAGGAATCCCCCGTTCGCCATCACCGAGTAGCCACGAGCGACCTGGAGCGGCGTAAAGGACGCGGAGCCGAGCGCCAGAGATTCGGTATGAACAATGTTTTGCGCCGGGAAGCCGAAGCGTTGCAGATACTCTGCCGCATAATCAACGCCCATCGCACGCATCGCGCGAACCATGACCACGTTCTTCGACTGGCCAAGGCCCTGACGCAGACGGATAGGGCCAGCGTATTGCGCCGGAGAGTTCTTCGGCTGCCAGTCAGAGCCCGCACCGGCATCCCAGCGGGAAATTGGCACGTCGTTGAGAATGCTGGCGAGCGTCAGCCCCTTATCCATCGCCGCGGTATACAGGAACGGTTTGATGTTCGAACCAACCTGACGCAGCGCCTGGGTCGCGCGGTTAAATTTGCTCTGGTTGAAATCGAACCCGCCAACCAGCGCCATCACGGCACCGTTCTGCGGATTGATGGAGACCAGCGCAGAGTTGACGTCCGGCACCTGCGCCAGCCACCAGGCATCACCGACCTGACGGACCCAGATTTGTTGTCCGGTTTGTACCACATCGGTCACTTTACGTGGCGTCGGGCCCTGAAGAGTGTCAGAGCGGTACGGACGCGCCCAGCGGACACCCTCCATGCGCAGCGAAACGGATGTACCATCGGCCATCATCGCCACCGCTTCCTGCGGATCGGCCTGGGTGACCACAGCCGGACGCAGCGGGCCATAGGTCGGCAGCGCTTTCAGGGAATCAGTGATTTTTTTACTGTCCCATGCGCCTTCCCCCACTTTCCACAGCACGTTGGACGGGCCGCGATAGCCGTGACGCATATCGTAATCCATCACGTTATTACGCACCGCCTGCTGGGCAGCCTGCTGCACTTTGCGGGTCACGGTGGTATAGACGCGATAACCATCTTCATACGCTTTATCACCGTAGCGACTCACCATCTCCTGGCGAACCATTTCAGTGAGATACGGTGCAGAGAAGGCGATTTCCGGCGCATGGTAATTGGCGTCAATAACGTCGCTGCGCGCCTTATCGTACTCAGACTGACTGATATAGCCTTCGCTCAACATACGCGACAGCACCACGTTACGGCGCGCGGTGGCGCGGTCCTGCGAGTAGAGCGGGTTAAAGGTGGATGGCGCTTTTGGCAGGCCGGCAATGGTCGCCATTTCGCTCAGCGTGAGCTGATCGATCGGCTTACCAAAATAGACCTGAGCCGCAGCCCCTACGCCATAGGCGCGGTAGCCCAGATAGATCTTGTTGAGGTAAAGCTCAAGGATCTCGTCTTTGCTCAGCAGTTGCTCAATGCGGATCGCGAGGAACACCTCTTTGATCTTACGCATCAGCGTCTTTTCCGGGCTGAGGAAGAAGTTACGCGCCAGCTGCTGGGTAATGGTACTTGCCCCCTGAGAGGCATGACCGGAGAACAGCGCCACGCTTGCCGCACGGAAAATACCGACCGGATCGACACCGTGGTGCTCGTAAAAACGGCTGTCCTCGGTGGCGATAAAAGCTTTCACCATCACGGGTGGGATTTGATTTAAGGTCAAAGGGATACGACGTTTCTCGCCGTATTGCGCCATCAGTTCACCATCGGCGCTATAGACCTGCATAGGGATCTGAAGCCGCACATCACGAAGCGTGGCGACATCAGGGAGTTGCGGCTCGACATATTTGTACAAACCAATAATCGAGCCTGCTCCCAGCAGAATGCAACAGACTGCAAGGATCAATAAATACTTTACGAACTTCACCGGAGATTTCCCATTTGGTTTAGCCTGGGCAGTTTCTAAACAATCGCGCGGTAGTATAAAGGCAAGCCTGATTCATTGATATAGCCGTCACTCCGACGGGCGATAAGGAGATCGTGAAGCATGGCTTTTAAAACGTGGCAAACAGGTGTTCATATTCAACAGGATAAGGTGGTTGCGGTGGCGCTGACCAGAGAGCGGGCCGGATGGCGTTTACGGCGCTGGTGGGCGGTGCCGCTGTCGGACGGCGTTATCGGGGAAGGCAAAATACTTAAGCCAGAACAGCTGGTTAACGCATTACGTGGCTGGCGAAAAACATTGCCGCACTCGCATCGGGTATTCCTCTCATTTCCGGCAACGCGCGTTCTGCAACGCGCGTTGCCCCGTCCATCCGTTACCTTGCGTGACAGCGAACAGCTCACCTGGGTAGGCGCCGCATTAGCGCGTGAGCTGGAGATGCCCGCCGATACGCTCTGCTTTGACTACGCGCAGGATACGTTCAGCAACACTTTTCAGGTTACCGCAGCGCAAAACAGAGAGGTCGATACCCTGTTGACGCTGGCGAACGCGCTGCGTTTGCGTCTGGCAGCAATCGCCCCGGATGCCGGCGCGCTGGCTAATCTTCTCTCTGCTGTTGCCCCCGCCCGGTGCGTCGCCTGGAGAGATCAACACCAGTGGCTATGGGCGATGCGTCACCAGTGGGGGCGGCGCTACACCACAGAAGCGGCGACGGTGAATGAACTGGCGGCGCTGCTTGCGCTTTCTTCTTCTGATATCGCCGTGTTTGATGCTGCCCGCGAGCCCTGGGAAGCGGTGACGCTGTGCCAGCCGCCGCTGCCGGAATGCGGTGCTGATTACACCGTCGCCCTGGCGCTGGCCATGAGCGAGGCGCCGTAATGAGCATGCCCAATCTTTTACCCTGGCGTCGGCAGCAACGTAATCAGCGCCTGCGTTTCTGGGGGATGCTGTTTGCCGCCTCATTGCTGGTGATGCTGGCGGGTGGTATCAGCCTGCGGGCGACGCAGTCTCTCGCGTTACAGGCGTTGCAGCGCGAACTGGCGGGGACACGGGCGGTGCAGAAAGTATTGAGAGCCCGTCAGCCGCAGTCAGCGGGGCTGAAAACCCCTTCGCCGCCGTCTGATCCGGCCTGGCAACCCGCGCTGGAATCGCTTGCCAGCGCAATGCCCCGGCAGGCGTGGCTGACGGCGCTGCGTTATCAGCCACCCTCGCTGACCCTGACCGGCTATACCACTTCACTGCCAGCGCTCGCAGCCATGACCGATGCGCTGAAAAGGGTGACGGGATTTAACCCCGGACCGGCAGGCGAACTGCAACAGGATAGTCTGGGGCGATGGATGTTCTCTTTTAAACTGCATAGCCGGAGGTAGCCGGTGGGTATCTGGTATCAACGCTGGGCTGATGCTCGTCCTTCCCGGCGCGTCCTTTGCTGGTTGATCGCGTCGGGGCTTGTTGCGTGGGCAATTTGGGGACTACTGCTCAGGCCCGCTGCTCTGCGTTACGCCGATGTTCAGGCGCAGGCCATCAGTGCGAAGCGAATCAACGCCTCGCTGTGGCCAGAGGCCGGACGGCAAGCAGTGTTTACGCAAGTGACGCCCTCGCGGCCCTTTTCTCCCCTGGCATTTCAGCGTGAGGACGCAAGGCTGGTGTACTGGAAGCCGCAGCAGAGTGGGGGAGAGCTGGCGCTGGATGCCTCATGGGGCGCGGTTCCGGCGCTCTTTTCCCGGCTGGCGCTTGAGAACGTGCGGGTGAGTGCGTTTTCCATCATCCCACAGGGCAAACAGTTACGCCTCAGCCTGCAACTGGAGATCGGTCATGCGCAGTAAAGCCCGTTTAGTCATCCTGCTTTCTCCGCTTTTCCTGACCGGGATGCGGGATCCCTTCTCTGTGCCGGAAGAGCGTTGCGCAGCCGGGCAGCTCAGCCAGTGGCGGTATCAGGGGATAGTCAGCGGCAGCAGGGATATCGGCCTTATGCAGGACGGGCAGAAACGCTGGCACCGGGTAAAAACGCAGATGCGGTTACCGACAGGCTGGCGGGTGAGCGCGATAGATAGACAACAACTGACCGTTGATGTCGGCGATATGTGCGAGCCGAAGCGATGGACATGGCAACGAGAAGGAACGAAAAAAAGTGAAGATAAGGATAGGGCTGTTACTGGCGGTACTCAGCCAGCCCCTGTGGGCCGCGACGCCAAAACCGGTCACCCTGCTGGTGGATGATGTCCCGGTGGTGCAAATATTACAGGCGCTGGTAGCGCAGGAGGATCGCAATCTGGTGGTGTCGCCGGATGTCAGCGGTTCGCTTTTGCTGAATTTAACGCGGGTGCCCTGGAGGCAGGCGCTTCAGACGGTAGTGAACAGCGCCGGGCTGGTATTGCGGGAAGAGGGCGGCATTTTTTATGTGCATACGGCGGCCTGGCAACGGGAGCAACAGACGCGTAAAGAGCAGGAGCGGGCCCAGCGTCTGCTCGACGCCCCGCTGCACTCTCACAGCATTCCGTTTGCTTATGCGGATGCGGCCGAATTGCAAAAAGCGGCGGAAAAGCTCTTAAGCCCGAAAGGCAGTCTCTCCGTCGACAAGCGCACCAACCGTTTTCTGGTCAGGGATAACCAGACGGTGGTGGATATGCTACAGCGCTGGGCTGTGCAGATGGATCTGCCCGTCGAGCAGGTGGAACTGGCGGCGCAGATTGTGACCATCAGTGAAAAAAGCCTGCGTGAACTGGGGGTGAAATGGAACCTCGCTGACGCAACGGAGGCCAGTAAGGTGGGTCAGGTCACGACGCTGGGTGCGGACCTGTCGGTGGCCAGTGCGACCACCCACGCAGGGTTTAACATTGGACGCATCAACGGCAGGATGCTGGATCTTGAGTTGTCGGCGCTTGAGCAAAAGCAGCAGGTGGATATCATCGCCAGCCCGCGACTGCTGGCATCGCACATGCAGCCGGCCAGCATCAAGCAGGGCAGCGAAATTCCGTATCAGGTTTCCAGCGGCGAGAGCGGGGCGACATCCGTTGAATTTAAAGAGGCGGTATTAGGCATGGAGGTCACGCCGGTGGTTCTGCCGGGCGGTCGCGTGCGCCTGAAATTGCATATCAGTGAAAATATGCCTGGCCAGGTGCTACAACAGGCAGACGGCGAAACGCTGGCGATCGATAAGCAGGAGATCGAAACGCAGGTAGAGGTAAAAAGTGGGGAAACGCTCGCGCTGGGCGGGATCTTTTCGCAAAAGAATAAAACCGGACGCGACAGCGTGCCCGTGCTGGGCAACATTCCGTGGCTGGGTCAGCTGTTCCGCCATGACGGAAAAGATAACGAACGGCGCGAGTTAGTGGTGTTTATCACGCCACGTCTGGTCAGTATTCAGTAATGGGTAACGATCCCCGCAATGATTTTGCATTCAGTTTGTTGCAGATGTTTGACGTGGGGCATGAATTAGCATACAAGGAGTACCGATTTGAGTTGGACTTACGTCTTATTTCCTTATGCGCCGGGAACGGTGATTTAATCAGTTGCCAAACAAGCCGGAGTATTGAGATAATTTTTCGTCTGACTCTCGCTCTATTGCAAATGAGGTTTCAGTTCATGTCCTGCTACGCCGGGTGTCTGCGCAGCGGGGATTACCATTAACGAATAGTCTTAGTAGTACCGAAAAAATGGCAGAGAAACGCAATATCTTTCTGGTTGGGCCTATGGGTGCCGGCAAAAGCACTATTGGGCGTCAGTTAGCTCAACAACTCAATATGGAATTTTACGATTCTGATCAAGAGATTGAGAAACGAACCGGAGCGGATGTGGGCTGGGTCTTCGACGTAGAAGGCGAAGAAGGTTTCCGTGACCGAGAAGAAAAAGTGATCAACGAACTCACGGAAAAACAGGGCATTGTGCTGGCAACTGGCGGCGGCTCTGTAAAATCTCGCGAAACCCGCAACCGTCTCTCCGCCCGTGGCGTAGTGGTCTATCTTGAGACGACCATCGAAAAACAGCTGGCACGCACGCAGCGTGATAAAAAGCGCCCGTTGTTGCAGGTTGAAACACCGCCACGTGAAGTTCTGGAAGCTTTGGCCGATGAACGCAATCCTCTGTACGAAGAGATTGCTGATGTGACCATTCGTACTGACGATCAAAGCGCTAAAGTGGTTGCAAACCAGATTATTCATATGCTGGAAAGCAACTGATTCTGGCTATATATACACTCGCCTGCGGGTAAAAGCATTTAAGGTGGATGTCGCGTCATGGAGAGGATTACAGTTACTCTCGGGGAACGTAGTTACCCTATCACCATCGCGGCTGGTTTGTTTAACGACCCAGCTTCCTTCTTACCACTGAAAGCGGGTGATCAGGCGATGCTGGTCACCAACGAGACGCTGGCTCCGCTTTATCTCGACCGTGTACGTCACCTGCTTGAGCAGGCGGGCGTGAAGGTCGACAGTGTGATTCTGCCCGATGGCGAGCAGTACAAAAGCCTGACGGTACTGGATACCGTCTTTACCGCACTTCTGCAAAAACCGCACGGTCGTGATACAACACTGCTTGCCCTGGGCGGCGGCGTTGTGGGCGATCTGACCGGTTTTGCAGCCGCCAGCTACCAGCGCGGCGTGCGCTTTATTCAAATTCCAACCACGTTGCTCTCACAGGTCGATTCTTCTGTGGGCGGTAAAACGGCGGTTAACCATCCGCTCGGCAAAAACATGATTGGCGCGTTCTACCAGCCTGCATCGGTGGTGGTGGATCTCGACTGTCTGAAAACCTTGCCAGCGCGCGAACTGGCGTCCGGCCTTGCAGAAGTGATCAAATACGGCATTATTCTTGACGGGGAGTTCTTCACCTGGCTGGAAGAGAATATGGATGCGCTGCTGCGCCTCGACGGGCAGGCAATGGCCTACTGTATTCGCCGTTGTTGTGAGCTGAAAGCAGAAGTCGTTGCCGCAGATGAGCGTGAAACCGGCTTACGTGCTTTACTGAATCTGGGGCATACGTTTGGTCATGCGATCGAAGCCGAAATGGGCTACGGTAACTGGCTTCACGGTGAAGCTGTCGCTGCCGGAATGGTTATGGCGGCGCGTGCCTCTGAACGTCTGGGGCAGTTCAGGCCGGAAGAGACAGCACGTATCATCGCGTTGCTTAAACGTGCTGGCTTGCCGGTAAGTGGTCCGCAGGAAATGTCTGCGCAGGCGTACCTTCCCCACATGATGCGCGATAAAAAAGTATTAGCAGGTGAGATGCGTCTGGTACTCCCGCTTGCAATAGGGAAAAGTGAAGTGCGCGGCGGAGTGCCGCACGAAGTCGTACTTGGCGCTATTGCTGATTGTCAGCAAGCGTAACAACTAGAAAGGTCAGACCGCTGTAACAGGTGGTCGTTTTAGCTTCAGGTTAATGCAGAGTCGTTGGCAGAAGCCTTTGAGTGGGGTGTTAAATGGATGAATTCAAACCAGAAGACGAGCTGAAACCCGATCCCAGCGATCGTCGTACTGGTCGTTCTCGTCAATCTTCAGAACGTGATAACGAGCCGCAGATCAACTTTGACGATGTCGATCTGGATGCAGACGATCGTCGCCCTTCGCGTAGCCGCAACGCGCGCAATGAGCGTGAAGACGAGGAGTTTGAATCCGAAGAAGAGTTAATGGATGAACAGCCTGTTGAACGTCGACCGCGCAAGCGTAAAAAAGCGGTAGCGGCAAAACCGGCCTCCCGTCAGTACATCATGATGGGCCTTGGCGTTCTGGTGCTGGTATTGCTTATTGTCGGCATTGGTTCCGCGCTAAAAGCCCCTTCTACCCATTCTACCGAGCAGACCGCGTCTGCCGAGAAGAGCATCGACCTGTCTGGTAACGATGCGAGCAACCAGGCGAATGGCGCTCAGCCTGCGCCGGGCACCACTTCCGCAGAGCAGACCGCAGGCAATACCAGCGCCGGTCAGGATATCTCTCTGCCGCCTGTCTCTTCTACCCCGACTCAGGGCCAGGCGCCAGCTACGCCTGAAGGCCAGCAGCGTGTTGAGGTTCAGGGCGATCTGAACAACGCGCTGATGCAGCCGCAGAATCAGGAACAGGTTAACGCTGCCGTGGTGAACTCCACGCTGCCAACTGAACCAGCCACCGTTGCGCCAGTTCATGGCAGCAATGCCCAGCAGCAGACGGCGGCAACGGAAACCAAACCGCGCCAGACGCAGACTGCACCACGCCAGGAGCGTAAGCAGGCTGTGATTGAGCCGAAGCGTGAGACGAAACCACAGGCCGTGGCAAAAGCGCCAGAAACGAAAGCGCCAGCGCAGACAAAACCTGCGGTGAGCCAGCCGGTTAAAGCGCCAACGCCTGCGGCAACCGCTGCACCGAAAGCAACGGCGACCACAACCGCACCTGCTGCAACAACACCTGCTGCAACAACACCTGCGGCTCCCGCAGCCAAAACGGGCGCTTCGCCAGGTAAAACGACGGGCAACGTGGGTTCTTTGCAGTCGGCCTCTTCCAGCAACTACACCCTTCAGCTGAGCAGTTCGTCTAACTATGACAACCTCAACGCCTGGGCGAAGAAATCGAATCTGAAAAACTACGTGGTTTATCAGACGACCCGTAACGGTCAACCGTGGTATGTGCTGGTGAGTGGTATTTATGCTTCCAAAGATGAAGCAAAACGTGCCGTTTCCACGCTGCCAGCCGACGTGCAGGCGAAAAACCCGTGGGCGAAGCCGATTCATCAGGTGCAGGCCGATCTGAAGTAATGTTTAAAGCGCAGGATGCTGTCGGAGCTTTCTCCACAGCCGGAGAAGGTGTAATCAGTTAGTCAGCATGAAAAAAAATCGCGCTTTTCTGAAATGGGCAGGGGGGAAATACCCCCTGCTCGACGATATTAAAAAGCACCTGCCGAAAGGCGAGTGTCTTATCGAGCCCTTCGTGGGCGCTGGATCGGTGTTCCTGAATACCGATTTTTCTCGTTATATCCTGGCGGATATCAACAGCGACCTTATTAGCCTCTATAACATCGTCAAACTGCGTACCGATGAGTATGTGGAAGAGGCACGGAAGCTGTTTACGCCAGAGAACAACAACCCGGACGTCTACTATCAGTTCCGCGCTGAGTTTAATCAAAGCCAGGATCCGTTCCGTCGCGCGCTGTTGTTTCTTTATCTCAACCGCCATGGCTACAACGGTCTGTGCCGGTATAATCTGCGTGGCGAGTTTAACGTGCCGTTTGGCCGCTATAAGCGTCCCTATTTCCCGCAGGACGAGCTGTATCACTTTGCTGAAAAAGCGCAGAATGCCGAGTTCTACTGTCTCTCATATGAAGAGTGCATGGAGCTGGCGGGCGTAAACTCGGTGGTCTACTGTGACCCGCCTTACGCGCCGCTGTCTGCCACGGCAAATTTCACCGCCTACCACACCAATAGCTTCAGCCCGGCCGAGCAGGCTCGTCTGGCTGAGATGGCGGAAAAGCTGGTCAGCAAAAGAATTCCGGTGTTAATTTCGAATCACGACACGCCTGATACGCGCGAATGGTACAAAGCCGCGAAGCATTTTCAGGTAAAAGTGCGGCGTAGCATTAGCAGCAACGGCGGCACACGTAAAAAGGTGGACGAACTTCTGGCGCTTTATCGACCCTGAGCCTTTGCCCGCCGGTAAACACATTTCAAGGAGATGCGGATGAAACAGTTTTTGATTGCCCCCTCAATTCTGTCGGCCGATTTTGCCCGCCTGGGTGAAGACACTGCCAAAGCTCTCGCGGCTGGCGCGGATGTCGTCCATTTCGACGTTATGGATAACCACTACGTTCCCAACCTGACCATCGGTCCGATGGTGCTTAAAGCGCTGCGTAACTACGGGATCACCGCGCCCATTGACGTGCATCTGATGGTGAAACCGGTTGACCGCATCGTACCCGATTTCGCCGCGGCGGGTGCCAGCATCATCACTTTCCACCCGGAAGCCTCCGAACACGTTGACCGCACGCTACAGCTGATCAAAGAGAACGGCTGTAAGGCGGGGCTGGTCTTTAACCCGGCGACCCCGCTGAGCTATCTCGACTACGTGATGGACAAGCTGGACGTGATCCTGCTGATGTCCGTCAACCCGGGCTTTGGTGGTCAGTCATTTATCCCTCAGACCCTTGACAAACTGCGTGAAGTGCGCCGCCGTATCGATGAGTCTGGCTATGATATTCGTCTGGAAGTGGACGGCGGCGTGAAGGTCAATAACATCGGTGAGATTGCGGCGGCAGGGGCGGATATGTTCGTCGCAGGCTCCGCCATCTTCGATCAACCGGATTACAAAAAAGTCATTGATGAAATGCGCCGTGAACTGGCGAAGGTAAGTCATGGATAAATTGCAGGCTATTCGGGGTGTAGCATTTGACCTCGACGGCACGCTGGTCGACAGCGCGCCAGGATTAACCAGCGCCGTCGATCAGGCGCTGTATGCCCTTGAACTCCCCGTTGCAGGCGAAGAGCGCGTCGTGACGTGGATTGGTAACGGTGCAGACGTGCTGATGGAGCGCGCGCTGACCTGGGCTCGTCAGGAGCGTGCCTCTCAGCGTTCCGCGCAAGGTAAACCGAGTGTTGACCACGCGGATATTCCCCAGGATGAGCAGCAGCGTATTCTGCGCAAACTGTTCGACCGTTTCTACGAAGAGACCGTCGAAGAGGGCAGCTTCCTGTTCCCGGATGTCGCTGAAACGCTGAGCGCGCTATATGCTAAAGGCATCCCGCTGGGGCTGGTGACTAACAAGCCGACACCGTTCGTTGCGCCTCTGCTGGAAGCGCTGGATATCGCGAAATACTTCTCCGTAATTGTGGGCGGCGATGACGTGCAGAATAAAAAGCCGCATCCGGAACCGCTATTGCTGGTGGCAGGAAAATTATCCTTAACGCCTGCGGAGCTGCTCTTTGTCGGCGATTCCCGCAATGATATTCTGGCTGCCAGAGCGGCAGGTTGCCCGTCGGTTGGGTTGACCTACGGCTACAACTACGGTGAAGCCATTACGCTGAGTGAGCCGGACGTTGTGTTCGACCACTTCAAAGATTTGTTGCCCGCACTCGGGCTCTCGCACAGTGAACATCAGGAATTGAATAATGACTAAGCCCATCGTTTTTAGTGGCGCACAGCCTTCAGGTGAACTGACCATTGGTAACTACATGGGTGCGTTACGTCAGTGGGTGAGCATGCAGGATGACTACCACTGCATTTACTGCATCGTGGATTTGCATGCTATCACCGCGCGTCAGGATCCCGAGAAGCTTCGCAAAGCAACGCTCGATACGCTGGCGCTGTACCTGGCGTGCGGTATCGATCCCGAGAAGAGCACCATTTTCGTTCAGTCTCACGTGCCAGAGCACGCGCAGCTGGGCTGGGCGCTGAACTGCTACACCTATTTCGGCGAGCTGAGTCGCATGACCCAGTTCAAGGATAAGTCTGCGCGCTACTCTGAGAACATCAACGCCGGTCTGTTTGACTATCCGGTGCTGATGGCGGCCGACATTCTGCTGTACCAGACCAACCAGGTGCCAGTGGGTGAAGACCAGAAGCAGCACCTGGAGCTGAGCCGCGATATTGCCCAGCGCTTCAATGCGCTTTACGGCGACGTGTTCAAAGTGCCTGAGCCGTTTATTCCGAAATCCGGCGCGCGCGTGATGTCGCTGCTGGAGCCGACCAAAAAGATGTCCAAGTCTGACGATAACCGCAACAACGTTATCGGCCTGCTGGAAGATCCGAAATCGGTGGTGAAAAAGCTCAAGCGTGCGGTGACCGACTCCGATGAGCCGCCAGTGGTGCGCTACGACGTGCAGAACAAAGCGGGCGTATCCAACCTGCTGGACATTCTCTCCGGTGTGACCGGACAGAGCATCCCTGAGCTGGAAAAACACTTTGAAGGCAAGATGTACGGCCACCTGAAAGGCGAAGTGGCAGACGCCGTTTCCGGCATGCTGACCGAGTTGCAGGAGCGCTATCACCGTTACCGTAACGACGAAGCTTTCCTGCAAAAAGTGATGAAAGAGGGCGCAGAAAAAGCCAGCGCGCGCGCGTCGGAAACCCTGACAGCGGTGTACGAGGCGATTGGGTTTGTGGCGAAACCTTAAGCCGCCACCCGACAAATACGGACTCAATAAAAAAACCGGGAAATTCCCGGTTTTTTTACGCCTGAAAAACGCTTACTGCTGTGCCGCCGGGCCGCAACCGCCGATGATCTTCGAAATGGAGATCGCCGGATGCAGCAGGTAATCGTAGCTGCAATTATTTTTAGTATTTTGAACGTGACCGGTGCAGGCCGTCAGAGTTGTTAACAGGCCGACCAGTACGGCAGCTTTAGCCAGTTTGAACATACGCATTCCTTGTCAATAAAATCAAAAAATTGGATGTAACACGAGGGAATAAATGGAAAAGTTCCATTACGCGGGCGGTATGTTATCGATTGAGGTAAGAAGGGAGTAGTCCGCTTCAAGACTACTCCCGGGAGAGAGATTGTGCGTTAGTGGCTGGAGAACCAGTTCAGTTTTTCACGCAGTGCTACCACGCGGCCCACCACGATCAGCGCCGGGCTTTCAACCTGCTGCGCCAGCTCACCCAGCTGCGTCAGCACGCCATCGACCACGCGCTGCGTAATGGCGGTGCCGTTTTCCACCAGTGCGACCGGCATATCTGCTTCCATGCCGTGCTCCAGCAGTTTCGCCTGAATCGTGGCTGCCTGATTTAGCCCCATGTAGAAGACCAGCGTCTGCTTTTCAGCGGCCAGATTATGCCAGTCCAGCTCGCTGCCGGTTTTCAGGTGGCCCGTCACCAGGCGCACGCTCTGGGCATAGTCGCGATGGGTTAACGGAATGCCGGAATAGGCAGAACAGCCGGATGCCGCCGTAATACCCGGCACCACGGAGAATGGAATGCCCGCGTTGCAGAGAGTTTCCAGCTCCTCGCCGCCGCGACCAAAGATAAAGGGATCGCCCCCTTTCAGACGCACCACACGCTTACCTTTCTGCGCTTCCCGCAGCAGGATCTGGTTGATCTCCTCCTGCGGTACGCAGTGATAACCTGCCCGTTTGCCGACGAACACGCGGTCAGCATCGCGGCGTACCAGATTCATGATGTCATCAGAGACCAGACGGTCATACACCACGATGTCCGCCTGCTGGATCTGCTGGAGACCCTTCAGCGTCAGCAGGCCCGCATCGCCGGGACCTGCGCCCACCAGTACCACTTCACCGCGATGGTCCAGCGGCTCGCTCAGGAGCTGTTCGGTCGTCTCTTCAACGGCTTTGGTGTCCTGATTGGCAAGGGACTGCGCCAGCCTGTCGTTGACAAAGAACTTCTCCCAGAAGCGACGGCGTTCGCCCACGGTTGCGAAGGTTTGCTTCACGCGGGAGCGCAGCTCTCCGGCGTATTGGGCAATCTGACCAAGATGCTGCGGCAGCACGGCTTCCAGTTTTTCCCGCAGCAGACGGGCAAGAACGGGCGAGCGGCCACCGGACGACACCGCAATCATCAGCGGTGAACGGTCAATAATCGACGGCATGATAAAGCTCGCCTCTTTCGGCGCATCCACCACGTTACAGAAGATGCGGCGCGCTTCGCAGGCGTCGCTGACGCGCTGGTTAACGTCATCGTTATCCGTTGCGGCGATGGTCAGCCAGCAGGTATCCAGCAGGGATTCATCAAATTCGCCCTGCACCTGGGTGAGCATCCCTTCCTGCGCCCAGACGTCAAACTGTGGGGCGAAGGTGAGGGCGTTAACGGTCAGTCGGGCGCCCGCCTCTAACAGCAGGCGCGCCTTGCGTTCAGCCACATCGCCGCCGCCCACGAGCAGGCAGTCGCGGTTGCGTAATTGACAAAAAATCGGCAGGTGATCCACGACGTTACCTCACAGCATTCATGGCGGGGGAAGAATTGACGTCAGGATAACAGCAGGAATCGTACAGAACATACGGTTTTTCCTGCCGTTACCCATAAGGGGTCATAAGCCTTTCCTATTGAAAAGGCGAGAGGTTACGCTTTCAGCTGCACCTCGCCGTCCTTCACGCGGACGTCGTAGTGTTTGACCGAGAAGCTTTCATCTTCCATGCAGAGTCCGTCGGTTAAGCGGAAGCGCTGCTTTTTCAGCGGGCTGGCAACCCACAGCTCGCCCTGGTGCTCCGCAATCAGACCGCGGGAGAGCACGCTGGCCTCGAAGAACGGGTCGATATTGCTGATGGCATAGACCTGTTCATCGTGGCGAGGACGGAAAATCGCCACCTGCTCGTTGCCCAGCAGGGCACAGACGCCGGTTGCTGGCAGAATGTCGTTAATATTGCAGATGTTTACCCACTGGCTCATGCGTTTTCCTCCACCAGCATCACCGGAATACGTTCATACGGGGTCGCTGGACGATGCTGTTCACGCTCCGGCACCACCTGCACGTTCGGGTCGCGCTGGGTGCTGTTGATAAAGTGTTTGAAGCGCGTCTGCGCCGCTGGCGTGTTCACGGTTTCGGTCCACTCGCAGATCACCGCCTCGCGCAGTCGAGTCATCTCGGATTCCAGCTGTTCATTCAGGCCCAGCTTGTCGTCGATAATGACCGACTTCAGGTAGTCGATGCCGCCTTCGAGGTTATCGAGCCAGGAGGCGGTACGGGTCAGCTTATCGGCGGTACGGATGTAGAACATCATGAAGCGGTCGAGATACTGAATCAGCGTGTCGCGATCGAGATCCGCCGCCAGCAGGTCCGCGTGGCGCGGTTTCATCCCGCCGTTGCCGCACACGTACAGGTTCCAGCCTTTCTCGGTGGCAATAATACCCACGTCTTTACCCTGCGCTTCCGCACATTCGCGGGTACACCCTGAGACGCCGAACTTCATTTTGTGCGGCGTACGGATGCCTTTGTAGCGGTTTTCCAGCTCTACGCCGAAGCCCACGCTGTCGCCCACGCCGTAGCGGCACCAGGTGCTGCCCACGCAGGTTTTCGCCATGCGCAGCGCCTTGGCGTACGCGTGACCGGTTTCAAAGCCCGCTTCAATCAGCTGACGCCAGATTTCCGGCAGGTCATCTTTCTGCGCGCCGAACAGGCCGATACGCTGGGAACCGGTGATTTTGGTGTACAGGTTAAACTCACGGGCGATACGGCCCACGGCGACCAGCCCTTCAGGGGTGATTTCCCCCCCGGCAGAACGCGGGATCACCGAGTAAGTCCCGTCTTTCTGAATATTGGCCAGGAAGTTATCGTTGGTGTCCTGAAGCGGAGTGTGTTCTGGTTTGAGCACATATTCGTTCCAGCAGGACGCAAGTAGCGAACCAACAGTAGGCTTACATACTTCACAGCCATAGCCCTGGCCGTGTTTCTCCAGCAGTTCGTCAAAGGACTTAATGCCTTCCACGCGGATCAGGTGGTACAGCTCCTGGCGAGAGTAAGCGAAGTGCTCGCACAGGTTGTTGTTCACTTCAATGCCCTGTTTTGCCAGCTCGGCGTTCAGCACCTGGGTGACCAGCGGGATACAGCCGCCGCAGCCGGTCCCGGCTTTGGTTTCCGCCTTCAGCGCCGCAACGGTGTGGCAGCCTTTGTTAATGGCGGAGATCAGCATGCCTTTGGTGACGTCGAAGCAGGAACAGATTTGCGCGCTGTCCGGCAGTTTATCCACACCGATGGACGGCTTACCGCTGGAGGCGTGCGCCGGGAGGATCAGCGCGTCCGGGTTTTCCGGCAGCTCAATGGCGTTCAATACCAGCTGGAGCAGGTTGCCGAAGTCGCTGGTGTCGCCCACCAGCACCGCCCCGAGCAGGGTTTTGTTGTCCTGGCTGACGATAAGACGTTTGTAGACTTCTTTGCTTTCGTCCAGATAAACATAGCTGCGGGAGTTCGGGGTGCGACCATGCGCATCGCCAATACCGCCCACGTCCACGCCCAGCAGCTTCAGCTTGGCGCTCATGTCTGCGCCGGTGAAGGCGTTTTCGCTGCCGAGGATATGGTCAACGGCGACCTGCGCCATTTTGTACCCAGGCGCGACCAGGCCGAATACGCGGTTGTTCCAGCTGGCGCATTCGCCGATGGCGTAAATATCCGGGTCGGAGGTCTGGCAGGTGTCGTTAATCATGATCCCACCGCGCTGCGCGACGGCCAGACCGCATTGCGTTGCCAGCTTGTCGCGCGGGCGGATACCGGTGGAGAAGACGATGAAGTCCACTTCCAGCTCGCTGCCGTCGGCAAAGCGCATGGTTTTGCGTGCTTCAGTCCCTTCCTGAACGATCTCTTTGGTGTTTTTGCTGGTGTGAACTTTCACGCCCATGCTTTCGATCTTACGGCGCAGCTGATCGCCACCCATGTGGTCGAGCTGTTCGGCCATCAGCATCGGGGCAAATTCGATAACGTGGGTTTCAACGCCGAGGTTTTTCAGCGCGCCTGCCGCTTCCAGACCCAGCAGGCCACCGCCAACAACCGCGCCGCGTTTGCTTCGACGCGCACAGGATTCGATGGCGTTGAGATCTTCAATGGTACGGTAAACGAAGCAATCCTGCGTTTCCGAGCCTTTAATCGGCGGGATCCACGGATACGAGCCCGTCGCCATGATCAGCTTATCGTAAAAAACCGTACGGCCGGCGCTGGAGTGGATCACTTTTTCCTGACGGTTGATGGTGATAGCGCGTTCGCCCACCAGCACTTTTACGCCATGCTTCTCGTAGAAACCTTCACGCACCAGAGAGAGCTCTTCGGCGGTATGATGGGAGAAGTAGGAAGACAAGTGCACACGGTCGTACGCCTTGCGGGGTTCTTCACAGAACACGGTAATATCGAACTGCTCAGCATCGGCTTTATCGAGAAGATCCTCAATAAAGCGGTGGCCGACCATGCCGTTACCGATGATAGCGAGTCTGACTTTGCTCATTTTTGCCTCGATTTCTTTTCTATTACTGCCTACCTTAACGATTCAGCAGGGGCACTTATTGATGCAAATCAAATACGCCTTCACCTACCCCTTAGGGGGTATATCTATGATTTGTCAGGATTTTTATAAGTGACGGATATTGTTTGATTTTTGTGCTTGTTCGTTTTTCGCACAAAATTAATGGGGTTTTTACCCATCGGCGGGCAGGGCGGGTGAGCAGGGGGAAACCCCTTTGCAGCACGCAAAGGGGTTATGGCGATTAGTGGGTAGCTGTTGACGGGTTGTGTTGACGGTGACGGGTCACAAAGCCCAGCACGAAGCACATGATAAACACCACGGCGTATAGACCGTTAGCGGTATGCAGCGCCGCCAGCGGGCCGCTGTGCGCAACAATCGGGCCCGTGACCACGAAGGTCAGCATGGTGCCGATGGTGCCGCAGGTCAGCACAAAGTTCACCAGCTTTGGCGAGGCCACTTTGGTCTGAAGAGAGCCAAGGGTGATGATCGAGGTATAAATCGCGCTGGAGAAGAAGCCCAGGGTCAGGATGAACCACGGCATATGCTCCGGGGAACCGTTGATGAACAGATACATCAGCACGGTCGCCAGACCCGCCAGAACGGTCAGGATCCGTTGCAGGTCGAAGAAGCGCAGGATAAAGCTAAATGCCCACATGCCGAACATGTAAGACATCCAGAAATCGCTCACCAGTTTACCCGCGTCGTTCAGGCTCATGCCCAGACCTTTAGCATACTCTGGAACCCAGGAGATAAAGCCCAGCTGGCCGAGGATGTAACACAGCGCGGCGATGGAGAGGAACAGTACGCCGATACCCCATTTTTCTTTCGCAACCGGCTCGGATGTAGTCTGCGCTTTTTTGCCCAGCACCGGGAACTCGCAGCCGAAGGTGAGAATAAAGATCGCGACATAGACCAGACCAATGCAGGCATATACCCAGTACCACTCAATGCTGCGCGCCAGAAGATACGCGGCGACCATCGGGAAAATCATCCCGGCCATGCTGAAGAAGGAGTCGGTGAACAGCAGACGTGCGCCGCGCTGGCGGCCTTCATACATGTGCGTAATCAGAAACGTACCGATCGACATGGTGATCCCGCTCACCAGGCCCAGTACGAACATGGCGGCAGAGAAGAGGGCGATGCTGTGGCTCAACATCAGGCCCGCCACGGCGGCAACCATCAGCACGAAGCCAAAACGCAGCTGCGTTTTCAGCGGCACGATTTCCATCAGCCATGCATTAAGGAAAATAGAGATCAGGATCCCCGCGTTCAGGAAGGTGAAGGTGTTACTCATGCTGGAAACGGGCAGCTGGAAGTAGTCTGCGATATTTCCCATCACCATCCCGGTGACGATCACCAACGCGCCGGTCAGGGCGTAAGAGAAGAAGCTGATCCATGTGAGCTTGATGCGATTGCTGTTAGTCATGTCTGGCCTGTTAAAAGTAAAGAAAAACGCAATGACTGCGTTTGAGCGGGCAGATTTTAGTCGCGAAAGTGATCTAATTAAATCTTTTCAGAAAATTTTGAGCACAATTGCAGGTTTTAACGTGATGCAGATCACATTATGTTGCGGGATGAACAATCGTTTGCGCGGTAATAATTGTTTCAATTTGGTAAAATTAGGTAAAAGACTGGTCTGGGTTCATACTGCTCTTTAGAATCAAGCCATTCGCTTTTTATACTGCGCTTTGTTAAGGAATTCTCATGCTCAAATCAACACTGGCGGCTGTTGCAGCTGTGTTTGCTCTTTCTGCCGTTTCCCCTGCTGCGCTGGCAGCCAAAGGAGACCCTCACGTCCTGCTGACTACCTCTGCGGGGAATATTGAGCTGGAGCTGGATAGCCAGAAAGCCCCTGTTTCGGTGAAAAACTTCCTCGACTACGTGAACAGTGGTTTTTATAACAACACCACATTCCACCGCGTGATCCCGGGCTTTATGATTCAGGGTGGCGGTTTTAACGAGCAGATGCAGCAGAAACAGCCTAACCCGCCCATCAAAAATGAAGCTGACAACGGCCTGCTGAACAAGCGCGGCACCATCTCGATGGCGCGTACGGCGGACAAAGACAGCGCCACCAGCCAGTTCTTCCTCAACGTGGCTGATAACGCCTTCCTGGACCACGGTCAGCGCGACTTTGGCTACGCGGTGTTTGGCAAAGTGGTGAAAGGCATGGACGTGGCGGATAAGATCTCTCAGGTTCAGACTCACGATGTCGGTCCATACCAGAATGTGCCGACTAAGCCTGTCGTCATTCTCTCCGCGAAAGTGCTGCCGTAATCGTTCGTCCACACGGGCATATCCTGCCCGTGTCTTTCCGCCCTCCCTGCGAAAGCGCGTTTTGCTGCTTATACTTGTGGCAAACGGACTATTCAGGGAGGCGTAGTGAAAAAACTCACCGACAAGCAAAAATCCCGTCTCTGGGAGCAACAACGTAGTGTCAATTTTCAGGCCAGCTGCCTCCTTGAAAAAGGTAAGGGGCCCGCTGAACCCGATATCGAGACGCTGGAACTGGGGCCTTCCGCACCGGGTTTACCCCATCTGTGTCTTATTCACCGCCATTTATTCCGCAACGAAATGAAAGGCGCGGGCGAGCTGCGCACCGCCGATATTTCCAAGGGCGACATTCCTTTTTGCCATTTCGAGTACATCGAGAAAGTGGGTAATGAGCTGATGGCTTCGCTGGAAAGTGATAAATATCTGGTAGGCCTTCAGAAAGAAGAGTTTACAGACAGAATTAGTCATTACTACTGTGAAATCAACATGCTACATCCGTTTATGAGCGGTAATGGCGTGGCCCAGCGGATCTTCTTTGAACAACTGGCTATTCATGCGGGCTACGTGCTGAACTGGCAGGGGATCGACCCGGACGACTGGGCTGCCGCCAACCAGAGCGGGGCGATGGGGGATTTGACCGCCCTGAACGTCATCTTCGCCAAAGTTGTGAGCGAAGCGCGGGAATCTGCGTAAAATAGGGCGGCCATTTTTTCAGGAGCCGCCATGATTCTGCTGATTGATAACTATGATTCCTTTACCTGGAACCTCTACCAGTATTTTTGCGAGCTGGGGGCAGAGGTGGTTGTCCGCCGTAACGATGAGATCGCGCTGGATGACATTGACGCGCTGGCACCTCAGAAAATCGTGATTTCGCCCGGGCCGTGTACCCCGTCGGAGTCCGGCATCTCGCTGGCGGTAATCCAACACTATGCGGGCAAACTGCCGATTCTGGGCGTCTGCCTGGGTCACCAGGCCATTGCGCAGGTCTTTGGCGCCACCATTGTCCGTGCCGCGAAAGTCATGCATGGCAAAACCTCACCGATCACACACACCGGTACCGGCGCATTCCTGGGGCTAAACAATCCGTTAACCGTGACGCGCTACCATTCTCTGATTATTGATCCGCCGACCCTGCCGGCCTGCTTTGAGGTTACCGCCTGGAGCGAGACGCAGGAGATCATGGGCATTCGCCACCGCGAGTACGATCTGGAAGGTGTGCAGTTCCACCCGGAAAGCATTCTCAGCGAACAGGGGCACGCGCTGCTGGCCAATTTCCTTAATCGCTGAATATCGGTTGCCTTGCTGTGATTTTTTATGCATATTTTGTGATTATATTTTCACAATAACTGTGACATAAAAATGGATGGTCATGACATGGCAACCGAACAACCAGCAATTACCCGCGCGACATTCGATGAAGTGATCCTGCCGATTTATGCACCGGCTGAGTTTATCCCGGTGAAAGGGAGAGGCAGCCGCGTCTGGGATCAGCAGGGCAACGAGTATGTTGATTTCGCAGGCGGTATTGCGGTGACGGCACTGGGCCATTGCCATCCTGCGCTGGTGGACGCGCTGAAAACGCAGGGCGAAACGCTGTGGCACACCAGCAACGTGTTCACCAACGAACCGGCGCTGCGTCTGGGGCGTAAGATCATCGATGCCACCTTCGCCGAACGCGTGCTGTTTATGAACTCCGGCACCGAAGCCAACGAAACCGCCTTTAAGCTGGCGCGCTACTACGCAACCACGCGTCATAGTCCGTACAAAACCAAAATCATCGCCTTCCATAACGCCTTCCACGGTCGCTCGTTCTTTACCGTTTCCGTGGGCGGCCAGCCGAAGTATTCCGACGGCTTTGGTCCGAAACCTGCGGATATCATCCACGTGCCGTTTAACGATCTGCACGCCGTTAAAGCGGTGATGGACGATCACACCTGTGCCGTGGTGGTCGAGCCCATTCAGGGGGAAGGCGGCGTCACGGCGGCCACCCCGGAATTTCTGCAAGGGCTGCGCGAACTGTGCGACGAGCACCAGGCGCTGCTGGTGTTTGATGAAGTGCAGTGTGGGATGGGTCGTACCGGGGATCTGTTCGCTTATATGCACTACGGCGTAACGCCGGATATTCTGACCAGCGCGAAAGCGCTCGGCGGCGGTTTCCCGGTCAGTGCGGTACTCACTACCCAGGATATCGCTTCCGCATTTCATGTGGGCTCACACGGCTCCACCTACGGCGGTAATCCGCTGGCGTGTGCCGTGGCGGGTGCGGCGTTCGATATCATTAATACGCCGGACGTCCTGAATGGCGTGAATGCGAAACGCGATTTGTTTGTGAAACATCTTCAGCAGATTGACGAACAGTTTGATGTCCTCAGCGAAATCCGCGGAATGGGGCTGCTGATTGGCGCCGAGTTGAAGCCTCAGTATAAAGGCCGCGCGCGCGATTTCCTGCACGCCGCCGCGCACGAAGGCGTCATGGTGCTCAATGCCGGGCCGGACGTGATGCGCTTTGCGCCATCGCTTGTGGTGGAAGACAAAGACATCGAAGACGGATTAACCCGTTTTGCCGCGGCGGTCGCGAAGATCGTCAGCGGCTAATACGCGGTTCGTTTTAACCGGCGCGTTAACCAAATTCCGTGATGCGGGCGCTGACGCCATGCCACCGACGAAATGGTGTGCATGGTGTTCAGGTGGCCGAGAACGCGCTGTAAATGCTGCTCAAGGGTGCTCATCGGCCCATGGGTCAGCGTCTCCGGCGCTTCCAGAATGTTCGAATCCCCTGACTCGCCCGGTGCATCATACTCCAGGCGCTGCTGACAGCGCTGCAACGCAATTTCACACGACTGCAAATAGCGCTGCGCCAGATCCGGCGTCAGCATCGTGTGCTCCCGCGCCAGCGTCGTCATGGCATTGATATGCTCGACGATAAACTGGCTGTGCGTGACCCACAGCTTCATGTCAGCCAGATAGTGCGCGTTAAAGCCCGGCTCCTGCATGGCCTGGTTAAGGGAGTTAAACAGGGCGTTATGCGCCTGGTTGACCTTCATGCGCTCGTAGGCCAGCGGAGAGGGTTGTGGGTCATCGCTCAGGATCAGACGAATGGCCTGCTGGTCAGCTTCCAGCGCGTCGTGGGCGTTCTGCCTCAACAGCCCACTCTGCCACTGCGGCCACAGCCAGACCATGCCGCCAAAGGCGATCAGGCAGCCAATCAGCGTATCGACCAGACGGGCAATAATAAACTGTTCCCCGTTAAGCGTGAGCAGTTGAAGGGTATACACCGCCGTCACCGTAAAGCCCACCATCGCCCAGCCGTAGTTTTTGCGGATAATCAGATAGCTCACCAGCGTGATTGCCAGCATACCGGCCAGGGTATAGCCCTCCGGCACGTGGAAGTGCAGCGTCACGCCCGCGATAATCAGCCCCGCCATCGTGCCGCCCGCCCGATGCAGAATGCGCACCCGCGTGGCGCCATAGCCGTTCTGGGTAACAAACAGTACGGTCATTAAGATCCAGTAGGGTTTCGGCAGGTGCAGGGCCATTCCCATCAGGCTGGCGATGCTCAGCATCACACTGATCCGTGCGGCATTGCGCAGGGCAGAAGATTTCAGTGAAAGATAGCTTTTGAGCGCGGGCAGCAGCGGCAGCCGTTTTTGCTTATCGGCCATCAGGTCGCGGGCATAAAGCGGGCGCTGGGTGCGTAACACCCGGGCGATGCGGCTGAAATGCCAGGCAGCAAATTGCCCGACCGGGTTATCCGCGTGCTGACGCGCAATCTTTTCCAGCGCGCCGAGCTGTTTGTCCATGTTAAAGCGCGTCGGGTAGCGGTGATAGAGGATATCGTCAGCCAGCACTCGCAGGCGGGCCGCGACGGTCTGCGCGTTCCAGCGGATCACCGCTTCTGCATGGCTGCGCTCCACCAGCTTTTGCACCTCTTCCGGATTATGAAGGCTGACGGAGATATGCTCCTGCAAATCCAGCCCGACCTGGAAGATTCGCAGCAGCCGCTTGTATTCATGATTTTTGTTGGCGGCAAGCATGTGCAGCTGCTGATAGCACTGGCTGATCAGATCCACCACTTTTTGCTGGCGCGCCAGTAGCGGCGGCAGGGATTTTTCCGGGTCGGTATGTTGAGTGAGCAGGGTGTATTTTGCTTCGCAGTATTCAGCAAGCTGCACGTAGAGCAGGCTCAGGGATTCGCGCAGCGGCTGTTCCCGCCACAGCCAGAACCAGAACCAGTTAAACAGCCCGTACCACAGCGTGCCGAGGGCGTAGATCAGCAATGGCTCCCACACCGGCATGTTGCCTGCAAGGCTTAAGGTGAAGATGGCGGCAATCAGCGACGCGGGAAGCAGGCGGGCGTGTAGCGAGCTGATTTCGGCGGTGACGCCGAGCGTCATCGCCAGCACGGTCAGGATCAGAGGCAGAGGAATGTCGCGGGCCAGTAAGAGCTGTACGGCAAGGCTACAGCCGGCAAACAGGCAGCCGCCAATAATCAGACGTTTAAAAAAGCGTTTATGGGGCGTATCCAGACCGGCAATGTTGCAGCAGGCGGGCACGAGGGAAAACAGCAGGCCTTGCTGAAGATGTCCGAGGATCAGGCCCACGGCCACGGGAAGACACAACACCAGCGTTTGTCGCAGTGCGTAGTTAACTTCCGGGTGATAGATCAGCCTGCGCCACATGAGGAGTAGAGACAAAAACGGCGTGCCACCCTGCGGCGGCACGCCGTTTGACCGGAATTAACGGGTCCCGTAAACCACGATGGTTTTACCGTGGGCGGAGATCAGGTTCTGATCTTCCAGCATCTTCAGGATACGGCCCACTGTTTCACGGGAGCAGCCGACGATCTGACCGATTTCCTGGCGGGTAATTTTAATTTGCATACCGTCAGGGTGAGTCATGGCGTCTGGTTGTTTCGCCAGGTTCAGCAGCGTCTGCGCGATACGACCGGTTACGTCCAGGAAGGCGAGGTTACCTACCTTCTCAGAGGTCACTTGCAGACGGCGTGCCATCTGGGAAGAGAGACGCATCAGGATGTCAGGGTTGACCTGAATCAGCTGACGGAATTTCTTATAAGAAATTTCAGCCACTTCACATGCTGTTTTTGCACGAACCCAGGCGCTACGTTCCTGGCCTTCTTCAAACAGGCCCAGTTCACCGATAAAATCGCCCTGGTTCAGATAAGAAAGGATCATCTCTTTCCCTTCTTCATCTTTGATCAGCACGGCCACCGAGCCTTTAACGATGTAATACAACGTTTCCGCTTTTTCACCCTGGTGAATCAGCGTGCTCTTTGATGGGTACTTATGAATGTGGCAATGAGACAAGAACCATTCGAGAGTCGGGTCTGTTTGCGGTTTGCCAAGCACCATGCGCTGTTATCCTCTGTTATAAGCTGTCACCAGAGTCATAAGATGCATCCGGACTCTGGGGTTGCAATCGAATTCTTACCCATACCTGGGAAGTCGGCTGTCGTAACGTTTCGCAGCCAGTAAAGTTTGATGTCCTCTGCATACATGTGTAACGTCAATGTATTACTGTAGCATCCAGAGTGTTTTAGCATAGCTTTCGCCGCGTGTCTCCTGGTGTCTCGCTTCAGCATGACGCAGGTCGCCTTCCGTTGCGAGAAATGTAACGTACACGTAATCTGTCATAAAAAATGCAACGTTGGAGTGAGTGAATATGCAAGCGCGTGTGAAATGGGTTGAAGGGTTAACGTTCCTGGGCGAGTCTGCTTCCGGGCATCAGGTTTTGATGGATGGCAACTCCGGCGATAAAGCGCCAAGCCCGATGGAGATGGTGCTGATGGCGGCGGGCGGATGCAGCGCGATCGACGTGGTGTCGATCCTGCAAAAAGGCCGTCATGGCGTGACCGATTGTGAAGTGAAGCTGACGTCAGAACGTCGCGAAGAGGCGCCACGCCTGTTCACGCATATTAATCTGCACTTTATCGTCACCGGCAAAGAACTGAAGGATGCGGCGGTCTCGCGTGCGGTTGACCTGTCTGCGGAGAAATACTGCTCTGTGGCGTTAATGCTGGAGAAAGCGGTAAACATCACCCATTCGTATGAAGTGATAGAGGCTTAATTATTGGGGCATCGTGCGTGTTGATGCCCTCACCCTAACCCTCTCCCACGGGGCTGAGGGATCCCCAGTAATATGGTCATGCCACCATGACCATATTACTGTACTCTTTTCCCAGCTTTTTCATCTCGTTACCTATATTCAGTCGCCTTACTTTATCAGGCTCATGCCGGATCACTTCTTCTGCCAGACTCAGGTAGGACAGAACCCGTTTATGCCTGACGCTGCTTGCCTGATAGTGCCTGTGTAAGCACTGTCTTTCGGCCCTGTAGCCTGCCAGCCACATCACCAGACTTGCCATCGCCGCCACCATATTCAGTACTTCCAGTCGTCCTTTTCCCTGGCTCCGGCTCAGCCTCAGACCGAACCCGAAGCGTGGACTCTTGTCGTCCCGGAAGTTTTGTTCTATCTGCATTCTGCGGCTGTACAGCGCCATTATCTGGTGTGGCTCCAGACCTTCTGCATTACTGAACAGCAGCCACGGCTCCCGTGCGCTGCTGCGGTGTTCCCGCTGTGTTTTTGGCATTCCGCCCTTTCCATGACGCCCTGCTTCCGGGCGCCTGTGCAGATAAAACCGTCCGTAACAGGGCGTACGTGGTTTACGGGACAGGACACCGTGCCCCACGCAGACCGGTTGCCCGGAGGCCTCAAGCTCGCTGATTTTCATCCACTTTTTTTCTCCGTCCAGCCGGAAGCTGATGCAGCCCCTGACCCTGCCGGTAAAGCTCCAGCCCAGCTGGCTGACATGCCGGAACCAGTCTGTTCTGAAGCCGGCATCCGTAATGACGGTGACGGCTTTATCTTTCGGGATGGCATCATGGAGGCGGTCAAGGAAGCGACACTGTACATCGCTGTTCTGCGCCAGCTCTGCGGGAACCACCTCACTCATAAGAGGAAGTGAACGACCATTACAGAGCAGGCTTGCCCGCAGAAGATGCCAGTTCCTGTCATGCCAGCCTGTCCAGTCGACAGCGATAACACAGAAGGGCATCACGGAGGTGATGGCATGTGTGAGGTGGTGCTGAATACGGGGAATATCACGCTGGAGAGCGGTATTGCCCAGGGCACGGTCAACCCGTTTAATTTTATTTTTGACGTGCGCCCTGCCGGGCAGGGTTCGTCCCAGGCTGGTCAGGGTCAGTCTGGCGCCGTGGGTGAGGGCAACAGCCATGGAAACAAGGACATTAACCCGAAAGCTGTGAATGTCCGGTAAAGACGCGGAGAAAAATTTCTGGCAGACTGTCTGTAAAGGCACGATGAGGTCTCTTCTGATTTGTTAGCGCAACCAGTAGATCACACTTCATCGTGCTTTTCATTTTTCTGGGGAACCCTCAGCCCACGGGGAGAGGGAACATGTTCACGCGATTTGCTTTCCTTCCATCAGCCGCTGCACCAGCGGTGTCATGATAAGTTCCATTGCCAGCCCCATTTTTCCCCCGGGCACCACTAACGTATTCATGTGCGAAATAAACGAACCTTGTAGCATCGCCAGCAGCCAGGGGTAATCAATGCCTTCCAGGTTGCGGAAGTGGATCACCACAAAGCTCTCGTCCAGGGAAGGGATGCTTTTTGCGGCGAACGGGTTGGAGGTGTCCACGGTGGGGACGCGCTGGAAGTTAATGTGGGTTCGGGAGAACTGCGGCGTCAGGAAGTTGATGTAATCTTCCATGGAGCGCACCACCGAGTCCATGACCGCCTCTCGCGAATGGCCGCGCTCGCTCATGTCACGCGTCAGCTTCTGGATCCACTCAAGGTTAACAATCGGCACCACCCCCACCAGCAAATCCACGTGGCGCGCCACGTCGTGCTGAGGCGTCACCACGCCGCCGTGCAATCCTTCGTAAAACAGCACGTCAGTCGGTTCCGGCAGCGGCTGCCAGGGCGTGAACGTGCCGGGGACCTGGTTCCAGGGCACGGCTTCATCGTAGGTGTGGAGATACTTGCGGGACTGCCCGGTACCGCTTTGCCCGTATTCACGGAAGGTTTGCTCCAGCAGGCCGAAGTCATTGGCCTCCGGGCCGAAGTAGCTGATGTGTTTACCCAGATCGCGCGCCTTGCGGATGGCCATATCCATCTCCGGGCGCGTGTAGCGGTGAAAGCTGTCGCCTTCTACCTCGGCCGCCCGTAAGTTAAGCTGGGCGAAGATCTTGCGGAAGGCGAGGCTGGTGGTAGTGGTTCCCGCCCCACTCGAACCCGTAACGGCAATAACCGGATGTCTGGCAGACATAGCAACTCCCTGACTGGAAAAGTGTAAAGATCAGCCATGAAACGCGTTGCGGGGCATGATATTGACCGTCTCATGCAGTTCGGACCATACCAGCACCACGTCGCCGCTTTTAAGCTGGCGCTTAACATCGTTGACCTTTTGTTCAAGCGAACGTTCATGTTCACCATAATCGGTGCCTTCGCGCAAGACAAAGCTTTCAATCAGATTATCGAGCGTGTCGGGAGAGAGATCCTGCCAGGGAATAATCATTTTTTACCGTCCAGATAGGCCGTTAACCAGTCGGGAATACGCGTCTCAAGCCACATTTTTGGCCGACGCAGCGTGCCGCCGACAAAACCGACGTGTCCCCCGAATTGGGTGAGCTGATACTCCACGTTGGCCGGCAGATGATCGGGCGCCGGGATCGAGTGATGATCCATAAACGGATCATCTTTGGCGTGGATAATCAGCGTGGGTTTCGTGATTTGATTCAGTAAAGGCATGGCGCTGCACTGACGGTAATAGTCAATCGCATCGGCAAAACCGTGAATTTTCGAGGTGATCAAATCATCAAACTCGCGCAGGCGCTTCACGCGTTTGAGCTGTTGCAGCGTCACAGGCAGCGTATCCGGATAGGCCTTCAGCTTGCGCGCGGCGTTGGCTTTCAGCAGGTTGAGCAGGTAGCGCTGGTACACTCGCGAAAAGCCCTTTTCCATATGATAGCTGCACTGCTCCAGCATAAACGGCGCAGAGACAATCACCGCCGCATCCAGCGGTACGGCGTCGCTCTCCTTCGCCAGCAGACAGGCCAGCATATTGCCGCCCAGCGAATACCCCACCGCTGCCGTTGGCGCCTCGCCGAAATTGTCTCTTAGCCAGCGCAGGAACCAGGTGCCGTCCTCGGTTTCACCCGAGTGATAAATGCGTTTCTGACGATTAGGCTCGCCGCTGCATCCGCGAAAATGCATCACCACCCCAAGCCAGCCGCGGGCTTTCGCCGCCTCAATGAGTCCGTGTGCGTAAGGGCTGTGCAGGCTGCCTTCCAGACCGTGAAACACTACCAGACGGGGTTTATGTCTGGCCCGATCCGGATCTTCGCTCCAGGCGAGATCCAAAAAGTCGCCATCCGGCAAATCCAGGCGTTGCCAGTGCGGGGTGAACTGTACCTTGCGGCGGATCAGGCGCGGCAGCATGGTTTGCAGGTGAGGGTTAGCCACACCGCGCATGGGCACGAACTCTGCGCTCTCTTCGGCTGCAATGTCGAAGTCTGAGGGAATGATTTGGGTCATAAGGGCGATGCTGATTCTTGTCAGAAATTAACTATACCTTCCGAATTGTACCCCGTTTAGCCCGTTTTTCCGAAACATGAACTGATCCCGATCACAAATATTTACCTCGATTATTACTCTCAGGCTAATGATTTGCCTCTACGCTTAATTGATGCCTTTCTCACCAGAGCGCACACTTTACTCAACGTTAAGCAAATCAGAATGATGTGCTGAATCAGGAGGTTAATAATGTTATCTGGGCAAACACCCACCCGGCAATGGAACACCCGACGCAGTGAGAAAGCGCGTCGTCTGGCGTCCGTACCGGTGCAGGGCAAGGTACTGCCAACCGGCGATCTTGTCGCCATGCTGGAAAAACTGATCGCACCAGGCGACAAAGTCGTTCTGGAAGGCAACAACCAGAAGCAGGCGGATTTCCTTTCCCGTTCACTGGCGGAAGTGAACCCGCAAATCGTGCACGATCTGCATATGATCATGCCGAGCGTGGGCCGCAGCGAACATCTGGACATCTTTGAGAAAGGCATCGCCCGCAAGCTCGACTTCTCCTTCTCCGGTACGCAAAGCCTGCGCATTTCGCAGCTGCTGGAGGATGGTCAGCTCGAAATCGGGGCGATTCACACCTACATCGAACTCTACTCACGTTTATACGTCGACCTTTCGCCAAACGTGGCGCTGATTGCCGGTTTTAAAGCGGACCGCAAAGGCAACCTCTATACCGGGGCGAGTACCGAAGATACCCCGGCGCTGGTGGAAGCCGCCGCGTTCCACGACGGCATCGTCATCGCGCAGGTGAACGAGCTGGTGGATGACGAGTGCGACCTTCCGCGTGTGGATATTCCGGGCTCGTGGATTGATTTTGTGGTGGTTGCCGATAAGCCGTTCTTTATCGAACCGCTTTTCACCCGCGACCCACGCCTGATCAAACAGGAACACATCCTGATGGCGATGATGGCGATTAAAGGCATCTACGCCGAACACCAGGTGCAGTCCCTGAACCACGGGATTGGCTTTAACACCGCAGCGATCGAGCTGCTGCTGCCAACCTACGGCGAACAGCTCGGACTCAAAGGCAAAATCTGTAAACACTGGACTTTGAACCCGCATCCAACGCTGATCCCGGCCATCGAAAGCGGCTGGGTGGAGAGCGTCCACTGCTTCGGCGGCGAGCTGGGGATGGAAGAGTACATCCGCGCTCGTCCGGACGTGTTCTTTACCGGTGCTGACGGCTCCATGCGCTCTAACCGCGCCTTCTGTCAGCTGGCTGGTCAGTACGCGGTCGATATGTTTATCGGTTCCACGCTACAGGTCGACGGTTACGCTAACTCCTCAACCGTGACCCGCGGCCGTCTTTCCGGCTTCGGCGGCGCGCCAAACATGGGCCACGATCCGCACGGTCGTCGCCACGCCACACCGGCCTGGCTGAACATGATCACCGAGCCTGACCCGATGCAGCGCGGTAAAAAGCTGGTTGTACAGATGGTGGAAACCTTCCAGGCGGGCGTGAAGCCAACCTTCGTGGAAAAACTCGACGCTGTTGACGTCGCGAAAGCCTCCGGTATGCCGCTGGCGCCGGTCATGATTTACGGCGATGACGTCACCCACGTGCTGACGGAAGAGGGGATTGCTTACCTCTACCGGGCGAAAAATCTGGAAGAGCGTCGCGCCATGGTCGCCGCCGTGGCGGGTATCACCGATATCGGTCTGGGCGTTGACGCCAAACGCGTGGCGGAACTGCGCCAGAGCGGCAAGGTTGTGTATCCGGAAGATATGGGCATTCGTCGTACCGATGCCACTCGCTCTCTGCTGGCTGCGGGCAGCGTGGCTGACCTCGTTGAGTGGTCCGGTGGTCTGTATAACCCACCTGCGAAATTCCGGAGCTGGTAATGAAACTTCTGCCCCAGATCCAGGTTGAAGGCGGTGCCGAATGGCTGGCGCGAACCGCCACGCAGTGTCTGATTGACGAAGCACGTTTAAGCCCGAAACCCGGTCTGGTGGACAGCCGGGGGAACGGCGCGCACCACGATTTATCGCTTGCGCTGATGGAGCGCTCCGCTCGCAGCCTGACCCCCACGTTTCAGGCGCTGGCACAGCAGAGCTGGCAGCGTCCGGCGGATATTGCCCTCCGGCAAACCGTTGGCCGCCTGGGTCGCGAAGGTGAACGGCAGATGATGGCCGCTACCGACGGCGTGAACACGCACCGTGGCGCGATCTGGGCGCTGGGATTGCTGGTGAGCGCGGTGGCGATGCTGGGCGGCGATGCCCGGGCGCAAACCGTCGCGAACACCGCCGCTCAGCTGGCGAAGCTGCCGGATGACGTGGCGCCGAAAGTGTTCAGCAAGGGGTTACGCGTCACGCACCGCTACCGTGTACCGGGTGCGCGTGAAGAGGCTCAGCAGGCGTTTCCGCACATCATGCAGCGCGCGCTGCCGCAGCTTCGCCTCAGCCGTCTCAACGGCAGCAGCGAAACGCAGGCCAGACTCGACGCGCTGATGGCGATCATGACCTCGCTCACCGACACCTGCGTGCTGTCGCGCGCCGGCATGGAGGGGCTGGACGCCATGCAGAACGGCGCCCGTGCAGTGCTGAACGCCGGAGGATGCGCAACGCTCGCCGGGCAGCAGGCGCTGGCGCGGTTAGACCGTCAGATGCTGGCGCTTAACGCCTCGCCGGGCGGAGCCGCAGACCTGCTTGCCGCCACGCTGTTTCTTGACCGCGTCGAAACGCCCTATTCAAAGCATTAAGAGGATGTTATGGAAAAAATCACATTGACCGTGCCCGCCAGCCGCGAAGTAAGCGGCAGGGCGCTGGCAGGGGTAGTCGGTTCCGGGGATATGGAGGTGCTTTTCACCGCCGAACCGGGCCAGACCTTAACCATTGATATCACCACCTCCGTCGACAACAGCCGCGGGCGCTGGGAGGCGTTGTTCAACCGCCTGCAAACCGTCAGCAGCCTGCCCGCAGGTAAGCTGACCATCCACGACTTCGGCGCGACGCCGGGCGTGGCACGCATTCGTATCGAACAGGTTTTTGAAGGGGTGAACCATGCGTGATGACAGCAGCTTTATCGAATTAAAAGCGCGCCAGCGTGCGCAGGCGCTGCTCGACGACGGCAGCTACCGCGAACTGCTGGATCCGTTTGAAGGCATTATCTCTCCGTGGCTTGGGCCACAGGGGATTGTTCCTCAGGCCGATGACGGCATGGTGGTCGCGAAAGGGACCATCAACGGCCAGCCTGCGGTGGTGGTGGCGATTGAAGGCACCTTCCAGGGCGGCAGCATGGGCGAAGTGTCCGGCGCCAAAATGGCGGCAGCGCTGGAGCTGGCGGCGGAAGATAACCGCAACGGCATTCCGACTCAGGCGGTACTGTGCCTCGAAACCGGCGGCGTACGTTTGCAGGAAGCCAACCTCGGCCTGGCGGCGATTGCCGATATCCACGCCGCGATCGTTGACCTGCGTCGCTATACCCCGGTCGTCGGGATTGTCGCCGGGACCGTGGGCTGCTTCGGTGGGATGTCTATCGCCGCGGCGCTGTGCAGCTACCTGATTGTGACCCGCGAAGCGCGGCTCGGCCTCAACGGTCCGCAGGTTATCGAGCAGGAAGCGGGCATTGAAGAGTATGACTCCCGCGATCGTCCGTTTATCTGGAGCATGACCGGCGGCGAAGTGCGCTATGAAAGCGGGCTGGTGGACGCGCTGGTGGGCGACGGCGTGAACGCGGTGAAAGCCGCGATGAACGAAGCCATCGCCAAAGGCGTACCGGCGAAACATCGCACCGATAACTACGACGATTACCTGAACCGTCTGACGAATTTCGACACCCGCAAACAGGCCGATGCCGAACAGATTAAAGCGCTTTTTGCCCGGGAGGTGAAATGATGACTAACTCAATTAGCCGTGGCGAACTCTGGCTGGAAACTCTGGCCCCGAACGCGAAACGTCTGGAGGGGTTATGCCCGTCCGTGCAGGCCGCAGACGGCGAGCTGAACGGTGAAACGGTGCGTTTTGTCGCCGTGGTGCCGGACGCCAACAACCACTTCCCGCGCGCGGCGCAAGGGGAAGTCGGCCTGCTGGAAGGCTGGACGCTGGCAAAAGTGGTCAGCGAAACCGTTGCCGCTGATGCAGATAAAGCCGTGAAGCGCCCGATTGTGGCGGTAATCGACGTCCCAAGCCAGGCCTATGGCCGTCGCGAAGAGGCGTTTGGCATCCACCAGGCGCTGGCCGGCGCCGCTGCCGCCTACGCTAATGCGCGGCTGGCAGGTCATCCGGTGATTGGTCTTATCGTCGGTAAGGCCATGTCCGGCGCGTTTCTGGCGCACGGCTACCAGGCTAACCGTCTGATTGCCTTCAACGATAAAGGCGTGCTGATCCACGCCATGGGCAAAGAGTCTGCGGCGCGCATTACGCTGCGTACCGTTGAGGCGCTGGAAAAACTGGCGGCAACCATTCCGCCAATGGCGTACGACATCAGCAACTACGCCACGCTGGGGCTGCTTTCCGACCTGCTGGATATCAGCAATCCGGATGCCCCTTCCGAAAGCGATCTGACGCGGGTGAAAACCACCCTGCAACAGGCCATCAGTGACGCTCGTCAGGACACCACGTTGAAAAACCGTCTGGGTGCTGACAACCGCCGCAGCTCAGCGCTCGTACGTGAACGTATGCGAGCCAGCTGGTAAGTAAAAAGAGACCTGCCAGATGCATCACCCCGTGGGCGCGCCCGTTGCGTCCACGCGGGAACCTGCATCCTGAAAATAATAAACATCGCGCCAGTGCTTAAACTTTTTTACTACAGGTGATTTATGACTTACGTAATTGTTCATGCTCTTGCACCGATTTTCGTCATCATGCTGCTGGGATTCTGGGCCGGTAAGGCAAAGATGGTCGATAACAAAAATGTTTCCCTGCTGAATATCTTCGTGATGGATTTTGCACTCCCGGCCGCGCTATTCAGCGCCACCGTGCAAACCCCGTGGACCGGCATCGTGGCGCAGTCGCCGCTGATCCTGGTTCTCACTCTGGCGATGTGGATCACCTATGCGGTCATCTACTTCCTCGCGACAAACGTATTTAAAAAATCCCCGCAGGATGCGGCCGTGCTGACGCTCACCGTCGCCTTGCCAAACTATGCGGCGCTCGGCCTGCCGATTTTGGGCAGCGTGCTGGGTGAAAGTTCTTCTACTTCTCTCTCCGTGGCGGTCTCCATCGCCTGTGGTTCGGTGCTGATGACCCCGTTCTGCCTGCTGATTCTGGAGCGTGAGAAAGCCCGCGCCGAAGGCAATAACTCCGGTTCAACGCTTTCCATGCTGCCGGTGCTGATGTGGCGCTCCATTAAAAAACCGATCGTGATGGGCCCGCTGCTGGGTGTGATCCTGTCCGCTATCGGCATCAAAATGCCGGAGCTGGTGCTGGCGGCGATTAAACCGCTGGGACTGTCCGCGACCGCTGCGGCGCTGTTCCTGACCGGCGTGATCCTCTCCGCGCGTAAGCTTCAGATCAACACCATGGTGATCACTTCTACTATCGCCAAGCTGCTGATCCAGCCAGCGATTGCCTGGGGTATCGTTTTAATCTTCGGTCTGCACGGCTCCGTGGCGATCACCGCCATCCTGATGATTGCGCTGTCCGCGGGCTTCTTTGGCGTGGTGTTCGGTAACCGCTTTGGCGTGCAGTCGCCGGATGCTGAAGCCGTGCTGCTGTTAAGCTCCGTACTGTGTATCCTGTCGCTGCCGCTGTTTATCTCGCTGACTTCAGGAATGTAATCATGACCACAACATTACGCCCACACGACCTCATCTGGCTTACCGCGCGCGACGCCCTGGAAGGGATTACTGAATCCTGGGTGGACGCGGCCTGGCATACCGGGCTGCCGGTAGTGGTGCGGCGTGATGTTGATAATGAAGGCCGTATTCCCGTTGGCGTGCGGGGATTGCGCCGCGACCAGCGGGCGGCCGGATGGGTGAAGCCTGAGAACGTGTTGCGCGTGGTGTCGCCCGAAGATTTGAGCGTTGCCGCCGACCTGCTGCGTTCGCCGTTTATCACCCAGCCGCCGCTTCAGGTGGCGCTTCAGCTTGCGCAGCAGTCGTGGCCGTGGACGTGGGGGATAACCGGCAGTACGGGTTACGCGCTGGCGACCGGTATTCCGGTGATCCACGCCGACAGCGATCTCGATCTGCTCATCCGCGCTCCGCACGCCGTGTCACCTGACGCGTTTACCAGCTGGCAGGCTCAGCTTGGCCGCGCGCTGTGCCGGGCGGATACGCAGGTGGATACGCCCGAGGGCGGATTCGCGCTGGCGGAATGGTTACGTGATGGCAAAACGCTGCTGAAAACCCGCCGTGGACCGCGCCTGGTGGCGGATCCATGGCACAGGGAGGAGTAATGAAAATACTGTTTACCTTTCCGGGGCAGGGCACACAGCATGAAGGTATGCTGCAAAACCTGCCGGGAACGGAGCTGGAGCAGGCGCGTGAGGTGCTTGGCGCCGAAGTGAATACGCTGGACAGTGCAGCCTCGTTAAACCACACCCGCGCGGTTCAGCTGTGTCTGCTGATTTCAGGCGTGACCTGGGCGCGCGAGCTGGAACGTCGCGGCGTGTCGCCGGATATTGTCAGCGGTCTGTCCATTGGCGCTTATCCTGCGGCGGTTATCGCCGGTGTGCTGGACTTTACGGACGCGCTGAAGCTGGTGGCGCTGCGCGGCGATCTGATGGAGCAGGCGTATCCCCACGGCTACGGCCTGACGGCGATAATGGGGTTGACCCTGCCCCAGGTGGAAAACCTGATTCAGGGGACAGGAACCTATATCGCTAACCTGAACGCCGAAACGCAGATCGTGATTGCCGGAGCCGATGACGGCATGGCGCAGGTAGCCGAACGCGCGCTGGCGAAGGGCGCGAACAAGGCCAAACGGCTGGCGGTAAGCGTACCGTCGCACTGTGAACTGCTGGCGGAACCGGCGCAGAAGCTGGCCGCGGCGTTTGAATCAGTCACGCTTTCACGCCCCCGCTGCGCGTACCTGAGCGGCAGTACCGGGCGCGTGCTTTGGCAGCCGGAGAAAATTGCCGACGACCTGGCGATGAATATGGCGCGAACCGTGCGCTGGCAGGAGGCGGTGATTTCCGCTAACGAGCGCGAAGCGCGTCTGGCGATTGAGATGCCGCCAGGGGGTATTCTGACCTGTCTGACGCGGCAGGCGGCGTGGGAAGGCGAATCCATTTCGCTGGAGCGCAGCGGAGTGGACGTGGCGGTGCATCTGGCGGGTCGGCTTCAGCGGTGACTTTTTGCCCGGTAAGCGTAGCGCCACCGGGCAATAACATCAGGCACTATCCTGCAAACTTCTGGCATACATCCGCCCTTCCGCGGCCAGCGCCCGCAGGCTCGGATCCTGCTCGCGGTTGCGGGCAAAGACGATCGCAATCAGCTGCTGCATCTGGTACGGCTGCGCCAGCTTCAGTAGCTGCACCGAATTTTCGTACACTTTCTTCATCCTGCCCGGCATCAGTGTAAACCCGACCCCCGCCTGCACCAGGCTCAGCATCGAAAAGATATCGTTCACGCGCGTCACAATCTCCGGCTCAAAACCGGCGATATGAAACGCTTCCTGAAACCCGGCGTAAGTGGCGAACCCTTCCGCGAGGGCGACAAATTTCTGATCTTTATAATCACGCAGATCGGCGGGGCCGCTGGTATTCAGCGTGGCAGAAGCCGGTGCGGCAAGGAAAATATCGTCATGGAACAGAGGAAGCACTTCGAGGCTGTTACGGTCGATATCGCTCTCGGAGATAGAGATTAAAATCGCATCCAGCGATCCCTCATCCAGCATATGGAGCAGGGTTTCGTTCGAGCCCATCGTCAGATCCATCTCCAGATCCGGACGGCGCAGCTTCATGCCCATTATCAGACGCGGCACGGTTTCCAGAGTCAGCGAGTAGAGCGTGCCGACGCGCAACCGTCCCTGGCCGATACCGGCGATCTTGCGCGACTCTTCCAGCCCGCGCTCCATCACCTGCATCACCTCCTGACAATACTCCAGCAGCGTCCATGCGGAGGGGAGGGCAATCAGGTTACGCCCTTTGTGAGCAAAGAGCGGGCAGCGGACGTTCTCTTCGAGGGTATGCAGCGCGCGGTGCACGCTGACACCGCTCAGGCCGAGCGTTTCGGCGGTACGTGCGATATTGCCCTTCTCCATGAACGTCATGAAGATGCTGAGCTTACGGAATGTAATCTCGCTCGTGGTATCGAAGCTCATAACCCTCCCGGCGTGTTAGTCGGCTTGCAGCATCGCTTCCAGCTGTTCCTGCGCGTCCAGCCATGCCATTTCGCACTCTTCGAGGCTGGATTTGGTTTTCGCCTGAGTTTGCAGACAGTCCGTCAGCTCCGCTTTGCGGCTCTGATCGTACAGTTCGCTGTCGCCCAGCTTCTCTTCGACGGCAGCAAGCGTGGCGTTGAGCTTTTCCATCTCTTTTTCGAGGCGGGTAATCTCTTTACGCAGCGGCTGTGTCTGAGTGCGCAGCTCCGCTTCACGGCGCTTCTGGTCTTTACGCGCCTGGGCGCTGTTGGCGTTGTCTTTCGCTGACTCTTCCGGCTGGTTTTCCTGCTTCTGCACGTCCGTCAGCCACTGCTGGTAGTCTTCCAGGTCGCCGTCAAACGGTTCGACTTTGCCGCCGTGTACCAGATAGAGATCGTCGGTGGTGGAGCGGATCAGGTGGCGGTCGTGCGACACGACAACCAGCGCCCCTTCGAACTCAATCAGCGCTTCGGTCAGCGCCTGACGCATGTCGAGATCGAGGTGGTTGGTTGGTTCATCAAGCAGCAGCAGGTTTGGACGCTGCCAGACGATCAGCGCCAGTACCAGACGCGCTTTTTCACCACCGGAGAAACGCGCTGTATTTTCAGTCACCTTATCGCCCTGGAAGCCAAAGCCGCCGAGGTAGTCGCGCAGCTTCTGCTCCATTTCCTGCGGCGCCAGGCGCGCCAGGTGCTGGATCGGCGATTCATCCGCGCGTAAAAATTCCAGCTGATGCTGGGCGAAGTAGCCAAGCTTGATGCCTTTCGCCAGGCCGATTTCGCCGCTGACCGGGTTAAGCTCGCCCGCCAGCAGCTTGATCAGCGTCGATTTACCGGCGCCGTTACGTCCCAGCAGGCCAATGCGTGAACCTGGCACCAGGTTGAGCTTGATAGAGTCGAGGATAATGCGATCGCCATAGCCCGCGCTCACTTTTTCCATTTTCAGCAGCGGGTTCGGCAGGCTCTCCGGCTCGCGGAAACTGAAGTGGAATGGGTTATCCACATGCGCGGGAGCGATCATCTCCATGCGTTCCAGCATCTTGATGCGGCTCTGCGCCTGCTTGGCTTTTGACGCCTTGGCCTTGAAGCGATCCACAAAGCTTTGCAGGTGCGCCACGCGCTGCTGCTGGCTTTCATACATCGCCTGTTGCTGGGCAAGGCGCGTCGCGCGCTGGCGCTCGAAAGAGCTGTAGTTGCCGGTGTATTCGAACATGCTTTGCTGTTCGATATGAATGATTTTATCCACCACCGGATCGAGGAAGTCGCGGTCGTGGGAGATCAGAATCAGAGTGCCCTGATAGCTCTTGAGCCACTTCTCCAGCCAAATAACCGCATCAAGATCGAGGTGGTTGGTGGGTTCATCGAGCAGCAGGAGGTCGGAGCGGCAGATCAGCGCCTGCGCCAGGTTAAGGCGCATACGCCAGCCGCCGGAGAAATCGCTCACCGGGCGTTCAAGCTGTTCGTTGCTGAAACCCAGGCCGTGCAGCAGGCTGGAGGCGCGGGAGCGAATGGTCCAGGCATCGATGGCGTCCAGCTTGCCGTGGACGGTGGCGATGGCGTGGCCGTCGTTGCGTTCGTTGGCGGCGTTGAGCTCTGCTTCGAGCTTGCGGTATTCACGGTCGCCGTCGATAACATAGTCGAGCGCGGGTTCGCTCAGCGCGGGCGTCTCCTGGTTCACCCAGGCGAGCTGCCAGTTGCCCGGGAAGGTAAAGTTACCGCCATCCGCGCTTATCTCGTTTTTCAGCAGTGCCAGCAGGGTGGATTTACCGCAGCCGTTTTTGCCGACCAGCCCCACTTTCTGGCCCGGGTTGATGGTAGCAGTCGCGTTATCCAGCAGGACGCGCACGCCGCGACGAATTTGTAACGAGGAGAAAACAATCATAGAAGCGCCGTATGTTCCGACTATGTTAATTTGTCATTATGATAATGTAAGGTGTGGGCCATTTTCCCCACCGGGCCGCCATGGTAGCCCAAAACGACAACAATACACAAAAACAGAACCGGGAGGGGAATGATGTCTCAGACAGCGAAAGTGCTGCTGCTATATGCCCATCCGGAATCACAGGACTCGGTGGCGAACCGGGTGCTGCTTAAGCCGGCCACACAGCTAAGTAACGTAACGGTGCACGATCTCTACGCGCACTATCCCGATTTTTTTATCGATATTCCTTACGAGCAGGAACTGCTGCGTCAGCACGACGTGATTGTGTTCCAGCATCCGCTTTATACCTACAGCTGTCCGGCACTGCTGAAAGAGTGGCTGGACCGCGTGCTGAGCCGGGGCTTCTCCAGCGGGGTGGGGGGCAACCAGCTGGCGGGAAAGTACTGGCGGAGTGTCATTACCACCGGTGAGCCGGAAAGCGCTTACCGTCACGACGGGCTGAACCGTTACCCCATGAGCGACATTCTGCGGCCGTTTGAGCTGACGGCGGCGATGTGCCGTATGCACTGGATGAGCCCGATTATTATCTACTGGGCACGGCGGCAGGATCCGAAAGCGCTGGCGAGCCATGCCAGGGCCTATGGCGAATGGCTGGCGTCACCGATTCCGGCGGGAGGACGCTAATGGACGGTTCGAATTTACTCCTTGCCGGGGTGCTGTTTTTGTTCGCCGCCGTCGTCGCGGTCCCGCTTGCCGCGCGTCTCGGCATTGGCGCGGTGCTGGGTTATTTGCTGGCGGGGATAGCCATTGGCCCCTGGGGGCTTGGGTTTATCAGCGATGTGGATGAAATTCTCCACTTCTCTGAACTGGGCGTGGTCTTCCTGATGTTCATCATTGGCCTTGAGCTGAACCCCTCCAAGCTGTGGCAGCTGCGGCAATCTATTTTTGGCGTCGGGGCGGCGCAGGTGTTACTCAGCGCGGCCATTCTCGCGGGACTGCTGATGTTGACGCAGTTTTCCTGGCAGGCCGCGGTGATTGGCGGGATCGGTCTTGCGATGTCGTCGACGGCGATGGCGCTTCAGCTGATGCGCGACAAAGGGATGAACCGCAACGAGGCGGGGCAACTGGGCTTTTCGGTGCTGCTGTTCCAGGATTTAGCGGTGATCCCGGCGCTGGCGCTGGTGCCGCTGCTGGCGGGATCCGGAGACGATCATTTCGACTGGATGAAGATCTCCATGAAGGTGCTGGCCTTCGCGGGGATGCTGATCGGCGGACGGTTTTTACTGCGTCCGGTATTCCGGTTTATTGCAGCATCCGGCGTGCGCGAGGTATTCACCGCCGCAACGCTGCTGCTGGTGCTTGGCTCAGCGCTGTTTATGGATGCGCTGGGGTTGTCGATGGCGCTTGGGACGTTTATCGCCGGGGTGCTGCTTGCGGAAAGCGAGTACCGCCACGAGCTGGAGACCGCCATCGATCCGTTTAAGGGGCTGCTGCTAGGGCTGTTCTTTATCTCGGTGGGTATGGCGCTTAATCTTGGCGTGCTCTATACCCATCTGCTGTGGGTTATTGCGAGTGTCGCCGTGCTGGTGACGGTCAAAACGCTGGTGCTGTATCTCCTCGCGAGGATTTACGGGCTGCGCAGCTCGGAAAGAATGCAGTTTTCCAGCGTGTTAAGCCAGGGGGGAGAATTTGCGTTTGTGCTGTTTTCCACGGCGTCGTCTCAGAAGCTGTTCAAAGATGACCAGATGGCGCTGCTGCTGGTGACGGTCACGCTGTCGATGATGACCACCCCGCTGCTGATGAAGCTGGTGGACAAACTGCTGTCGCGCCGCCTGAATCCCGCAGACGATGAAGACGAAGCGCCGTGGGTGGAAGATGATAAACCGCAGGTGATCGTCGTGGGCTTTGGTCGCTTCGGACAGGTGATTGGTCGCCTGTTGATGGCGAACAAAATGCGCATCACGGTGCTGGAGCGCGATATCAGCGCCGTCAACCTGATGCGCAAATATGGTTATAAGGTGTACTACGGCGATGCGACGCAGCTTGAGCTGTTGCGCTCGGCGGGCGCAGAGGCTGCGGAGTCCATCGTCATCACCTGTAACGATCCGGAAGACACGATGAAGCTGGTGGAGCTGTGCCAGCAGCATTTCCCGCATCTGCATATTCTGGCGCGTGCGCGTGGACGTGTGGAGGCTCACGAACTTTTGCAGGCGGGTGTGAAACACTTCTCCCGCGAAACCTTCTCCAGCGCGCTGGAGCTGGGACGCAAGGCGCTGGTTTCGCTGGGTATGCATCCTCATCAGGCGCAACGCGCCCAGATGCATTTCCGCAGGCTGGATATGCGAATGCTGCGTGAACTGATGCCCGTGCACAGCGACACGGCGCAGATCTCCCGCGTGCGGGAAGCGCGTCGCGAACTGGAGGAGATCTTCCAGCGTGAGATGCAACAGGAACGACGCCAGCTCGACGGCTGGGATGAATTTGAATAAAGGGTAACGAAAGATGGCTGTACGTAAACGCTTTATCGCGGGCGCAAAATGCCCATCCTGCCAGGCGCAAGATACGCTGGCCATGTGGCGTGAAAATAATATCGATATCGTTGAATGTGTTAAGTGCGGTCACCAGATGCGTGAGGCCGACAAAGAAGCCCGTGATCATGTTCGCAAAGAAGAGCAAGTGATCGGCATTTTTCATCCAGACTAGCGATATGCTCTGAGTTTTTTTAAGCTTAAGGGTACACGGGTGCAGATTTCCGCTACAATCTGCGCCAGCAATTTTCCCACGCTCAGGAGATATCATGAAAGTAGCAAAAGACCTGGTGGTCAGCCTGGCCTATCAGGTACGTACAGAAGACGGTGTGTTGGTTGATGAGTCTCCGGTGAGTGCGCCGCTGGACTACCTGCATGGTCACGGTTCCCTGATTTCCGGCCTGGAAACGGCGCTGGAAGGCCATGAAGTTGGCGACAAATTCGACGTTGCTGTAGGCGCGAACGACGCTTACGGTCAGTATGACGACAACCTGGTTCAGCGCGTTCCTAAAGACGTATTCATGGGCGTTGACGAGTTGCAGGTTGGCATGCGCTTCCTGGCGGAAACTGACCAGGGTCCGGTTCCGGTTGAAATCACTGAAGTTGAAGACGACCACGTTGTGGTTGACGGCAACCACATGCTGGCGGGTCAGAACCTGAAGTTCAACGTAGAAGTTGTTGCGATCCGTGAAGCGACCGAAGAAGAGCTGGCTCATGGCCACGTTCACGGTGCGCACGGTCACGACCATGACCACGATCACGGCCATGACGGCTGCTGCGGTGGTCACGGCCACGACCATGGTCATGACCACGGCCACGGTAAAGGTGGTTGCGGTAACGGCGGCTGCGGTTGCCACTGATTCCGTACTCCGGAAAATAAAAAAGCGGGATAATCCCGCTTTTTTTACGCCTCAATAATGAGGTGGTGGCGTCTCTTCTGACTGAGAGGCAATGTTTGACGGCTGCGTGGCCTTCAGCTTTTCCGTCAGCAGGCGCATGTGATCGCGCAGTTTTGCCATTTCAAGCTCATGGGCCGTCACGGTCTGGTTCAGTTCTTCGATGGTGATGTCCTGAAAAGCCAGGCGGCTTTCCAGCTCAGCCAGTCTCGCTTCGATCGTTGTATCCTTCATCATTCACCTCGTTTATCTGTCGTTCGCCATAATGGACCAGCGGCGGCGAAGTTTAGCTGACTTTTTCCTTAAGTACAGTATCCATCTCCCTGACAAGAAACTTATTTAAACAAAAATAGTCTGAAAAGAAGCGACATTCGGGGGAGTCTGTCTGTAGATTTCTTCCACAACGTTTTATAGTACGTCACTCATTTACGTTTAACACTGGGGTGAGAGACCTCAGGTCCTGGAGATATGGATGAAATCACTGTTTAAAGTTACGCTGCTGGCGACCACTATGGCTGTAGCGCTCAATGCGCCGCTGTCTTTCGCTGCTGATACTGCTGCGAAGCCTGCTGCGACTACAGACAGCAAAGCGGCATTCAAAAATGACGACCAGAAATCCGCCTACGCACTTGGCGCGTCTCTGGGTCGTTACATGGAAAACTCTCTGAAAGAACAAGAGAAACTGGGCATCAAACTGGACAAAAACCAGCTGATCGCAGGGGTCCAGGATGCGTTCGCAGACAAGAGCAAACTGTCTGACCAGGAAATCGAGCAGACTCTGCAAGCGTTTGAAGCGCGCGTGAAAGGCGCCGCTCAGACCAAGATGGAAGCAGATGCAAAAGATAACGAAGCGAAAGGCAAAGCCTACCGCGACAAGTTCGCTAAAGAGAAAGGCGTTAAAACGTCTTCTACTGGCCTGATCTATAAGGTTGAGAAAGAAGGTACTGGCGACGCGCCTAAAGACAGCGACACCGTTGTGGTGAACTACAAAGGTACGCTGATCGACGGTAAAGAGTTCGATAACTCTTATACCCGTGGTGAGCCTCTCTCCTTCCGTCTGGATGGTGTGATCCCGGGCTGGACCGAAGGCCTGAAGAACATCAAGAAAGGCGGTAAAATCAAGCTGGTCATCCCACCGGATCTGGCTTACGGCAAAACCGGCGTTCCGGGTATCCCGGCTAACTCCACGCTGGTATTTGATGTAGAACTGCTGGACATCAAACCGGCGCCGAAAGCGGATGCGAAAACAGACGCACCGGCTGACGACAAAGCCGCAGCAGCTAAGAAGTAATGCTGAAAAAAACCGCCGCCTTTACAGGCGGCGGTTTTTTTATTGTGGGGCAGATATAATTAACACTGGAAAGCGTTATACACGCTGTATTAATTTAGTTGTCCGTGTAGATAATGAGCCTGCCCTGAAAACCTAACGACAGGCTCCTGAAAAGGAGTGTTTTTTTCATGTCCAGGTCGCTTTTAACCAACGAAACCAGTGAACTTGATTTGCTGGATCAACGTCCATTTGACCAGACCGACTTCGATATTCTGAAATCCTACGAAGCGGTAGTGGACGGGTTAGCGATGCTCATTGGTTCCCACTGCGAAATCGTATTGCATTCCCTGCAAGATCTTAAGTGTTCCGCTATCCGCATTGCGAATGGTGAGCACACTGGCCGTAAAATTGGTTCGCCAATCACCGACCTTGCATTGCGTATGTTGCATGACATGACCGGCGCGGACAGCAGCGTCTCAAAATGCTATTTCACCCGCGCCAAAAGCGGCGTGCTGATGAAATCAGAAACGATCGCGATTCGAAACCGCGAACACCGGGTAATCGGTTTGCTGTGCATCAACATGAACCTTGATGTGCCATTCTCGCAAATCATGAGCACCTTCATCCCGCCAGAAACGCCGGACGTGGGCTCATCGGTGAACTTTGCTTCTTCGGTTGAGGATCTCGTGACCCAGACGCTGGAGTTCACCATTGAAGAGGTGAATGCCGATCGCAACGTATCCAACAACGCCAAGAATCGTCAGATCGTCCTGAACCTCTATGAGAAAGGGATTTTTGATATCAAAGATGCCATCAACCAGGTGGCCGATCGCCTGAATATCTCCAAACACACGGTTTACCTCTATATTCGCCAGTTCAAAAGCGGCGACTTTCTGGGACAAGACAAGTAATGCGTTTTGCGTTAATGGTGACGGGCCCGGCGTACGGTACCCAGCAGGCCAGCAGCGCGCTACAGTTTGCCCATGCGCTGCTTGATGCCGGTCATGAACTGGCAAGCATCTTCTTCTATCGCGAAGGCGTGTATAACGCGAACCAGTTTACGTCCCCGGCGAGCGATGAGTTTGACCTCGTGCGCGCCTGGCAAAAATTAAACGAAACGCAGGGCGTTGACCTGCATATCTGCGTCGCGGCGGCACTGCGTCGCGGCGTGACGGATGCGACCGAAGCCGAACGCCTTGGTCTGGCGGGGGCTAACCTGCAACCGGGCTTTTCCCTCAGTGGTCTAGGTGCCCTGGCACAGGCGGCGTTGACCTGCGACAGAGTGGTGCAATTTTGATGAAGCGCGTAGCGTTTGTTTTTACTTCTGCGCCGCATGGCAGCGCTTCAGGCCGGGAAGGGCTGGATGCATTGCTCGCGACATCGGCATTAACCGAAGATATCGGCGTCTTCTTTTTAGGCGATGGCGTATTCCAGCTTCTGGCAGGCCAACAACCGCAGGCCATTCTTGCGCGCGACTACATTGCGACCTTTAAAGTTCTGCCGCTCTATGACATTGAAACCTTCTATGTGTGCGCCGACTCGCTGGCCGCGCGTGGGTTAAACGAGATAACACCGTTCGTGCTGGACCTGACGATCCTGACATCTGCTGCGCTGCGCGAACAACTCTCTCACTACGATACCGTTCTGACTTTCTGAGGCTGTCATGCTCCATACCCTGAGCCGTTCACCGTGGCAATGCGATATCGACACGTTACTGAGCATGCTGCGCGAAGGTGATGATCTGCTGCTGATTCAGGATGGCGTGCTCGCGGCGCTTGAAGGCAGCCGCTTCGTTGAAATGCTCACGAATGCCCCCATAACAGTTTCTGCGCTGAAAGACGATCTGGATGCGCGGGGTCTTTCTGGTCAAATTTCAGCCAAAATTGACGTGGTTGGCTATACTGATTTCGTCAATCTTACTGTGACGCACGCCAGTCAAATGAACTGGTGATTTGAGATCGCTGTATATTTCTTGACACCTTTTCGACGTAGCCCTAAAATTTCGCGTCCTCATATTGTATGAGGTCGTTTTATTACGTGTTTACGAAGCAAAAGCTAAAACCAGGAGCTATTTAATGGCAACAGTTAACCAGCTGGTACGCAAACCACGTGCACGCAAAGTTGCAAAAAGCAACGTGCCTGCGCTGGAAGCCTGCCCGCAGAAACGTGGCGTATGTACTCGTGTATATACCACCACTCCTAAAAAACCAAACTCCGCACTGCGTAAAGTATGCCGTGTGCGTTTGACTAACGGTTTTGAAGTGACTTCCTACATCGGTGGTGAAGGTCACAACCTTCAGGAGCACTCCGTGATCCTGATCCGTGGCGGTCGTGTTAAAGACCTTCCGGGTGTTCGTTACCACACCGTTCGTGGTGCGCTGGACTGCTCAGGTGTTAAAGACCGTAAGCAGGCTCGCTCCAAGTACGGCGTGAAGCGTCCTAAGGCTTAATGGTTCTCCGTTAAGTAAGGCCAAACTGATTTATCTTAATGTCAAACTAAACTCGTAGAGTTTTGGACAATCCTGAATTAACAACGGAGTAATCCCATGCCACGTCGTCGCGTCATTGGTCAGCGTAAAATTCTTCCAGATCCGAAATTCGGATCAGAACTGCTGGCAAAATTTGTAAATATCCTGATGGTAGATGGTAAAAAATCTACCGCAGAAGCAATCGTATACAGCGCGCTGGAGACCCTGGCTCAGCGTTCTGGTAAAAATGAACTGGAAGCCTTCGAAGTCGCTCTCGACAACGTGCGCCCGACTGTAGAAGTTAAGTCTCGCCGCGTTGGTGGTTCTACTTATCAGGTTCCAGTTGAAGTTCGTCCGGTTCGTCGTAATGCTCTGGCAATGCGTTGGATCGTTGAAGCTGCTCGTAAACGCGGTGATAAATCCATGGCTCTGCGTCTGGCGAACGAACTTTCTGATGCTGCGGAAAACAAAGGTACCGCAGTTAAGAAACGTGAAGACGTTCACCGTATGGCAGAAGCCAACAAGGCGTTCGCACACTACCGTTGGTAATCCCTTCGGAGTCGTAGTCACCAGGCGGGCGCTTCAGAGAAGCCGCCCGCTCTGGGTAACTTAACTGAACGCCTAAAGATATAAACGAGGAATCAAATGGCTCGTACAACACCCATCGCACGCTACCGTAACATCGGTATCAGTGCGCACATCGACGCCGGTAAAACCACTACTACCGAACGTATTCTGTTCTACACCGGTGTAAACCATAAAATCGGTGAAGTTCATGACGGCGCAGCCACCATGGACTGGATGGAACAGGAGCAGGAGCGTGGTATTACTATCACCTCCGCAGCGACTACTGCATTCTGGTCAGGTATGGCTAAGCAGTACGAACCGCATCGCGTAAACATCATCGACACCCCAGGGCACGTTGACTTCACCATCGAAGTAGAACGTTCCATGCGTGTTCTTGACGGCGCGGTAATGGTTTATTGCGCAGTTGGTGGTGTTCAGCCACAGTCTGAAACCGTATGGCGTCAGGCAAACAAATATAAAGTTCCACGCATCGCGTTCGTTAACAAAATGGACCGTATGGGTGCTAACTTCCTGAAAGTTGTTGGCCAGATCAAAACCCGTCTGGGCGCGAACCCTGTTCCGCTTCAGCTGGCAATTGGTGCTGAAGAAGGCTTCACCGGCGTTATCGACCTGGTGAAAATGAAAGCCATCAACTGGAACGAAGCAGATGCGGGCGTTACCTTCGAATACGAAGATATCCCGGCAGAGATGCAGGACCTGGCTGACGAATGGCACCAGAACCTGATCGAATCCGCAGCAGAAGCTTCTGAAGAGCTGATGGAAAAATACCTGGGTGGTGAAGAACTGTCTGAGCAAGAGATCAAATCTGCTCTGCGTCAGCGCGTTCTGAACAACGAAATCATCCTGGTAACCTGTGGTTCTGCGTTCAAGAACAAAGGTGTTCAGGCGATGCTGGATGCGGTAGTTGACTACCTGCCATCCCCGATTGACGTTCCTGCGATCAACGGCATCCTGGACGACGGTAAAGATACTCCGGCTGAGCGTCACGCAAGTGATGAAGAGCCATTCTCTGCACTGGCGTTCAAAATTGCTACCGACCCATTCGTGGGTAACCTGACCTTCTTCCGCGTTTACTCTGGTGTGGTTAACTCCGGTGACACCATCCTGAACTCCGTGAAAGCGGCGCGTGAACGTTTTGGCCGTATCGTACAGATGCACGCTAACAAACGTGAAGAGATCAAAGAAGTTCGTGCGGGCGACATCGCTGCTGCTATCGGTCTGAAAGACGTGACCACTGGTGACACTCTGTGTGACCCGGATCACCCGATCATTCTGGAGCGTATGGAATTCCCTGAGCCGGTAATCTCCATCGCAGTTGAACCAAAAACCAAAGCTGACCAGGAAAAAATGGGTCTGGCTCTGGGCCGTCTGGCGAAAGAAGACCCATCATTCCGTGTATGGACTGATGAAGAATCTAACCAGACCATCATCGCTGGTATGGGTGAACTGCACCTGGACATCATCGTTGACCGTATGAAGCGTGAATTCAACGTTGAAGCGAACGTGGGTAAACCTCAGGTTGCTTACCGCGAAGCGATTCGCGCGAAAGTTACCGACGTTGAAGGTAAACACGCTAAGCAGTCTGGTGGTCGCGGTCAGTACGGTCACGTTGTGATCGACATGTACCCACTGGAGCCGGGCTCTAACCCGAAAGGTTACGAGTTCATCAACGACATCAAAGGTGGTGTAATTCCTGGCGAATACATCCCTGCCGTTGATAAAGGCATCCAGGAGCAGCTGAAAGCTGGCCCTCTGGCTGGTTACCCGGTTGTAGACATGGGTGTTCGTCTGCACTTCGGTTCTTACCACGACGTTGACTCCTCTGAACTGGCGTTTAAACTGGCTGCGTCTATTGCCTTTAAAGAAGGCTTTAAGAAAGCAAAACCAGTTCTGCTTGAGCCGATCATGAAGGTTGAAGTAGAAACTCCTGAAGAGAACACCGGTGACGTTATCGGTGACTTGAGCCGTCGTCGCGGTATGCTGCGTGGTCAGGAATCCGAAGTAACTGGCGTTAAGATCCACGCTGAAGTTCCGCTGTCTGAAATGTTCGGATATGCAACTCAGCTGCGTTCACTGACCAAAGGTCGTGCATCATACACTATGGAATTCCTGAAGTATGATGATGCGCCGAACAACGTTGCTCAGGCCGTTATCGAAGCCCGTGGTAAGTAATCCACAGGATTAAAACCTAAGTCCCGTGCTCTCTCCGAAGGGGAGAGCACTATAGTAAGGAATATAGCCGTGTCTAAAGAAAAATTTGAACGTACAAAACCGCACGTCAACGTTGGTACTATCGGCCACGTTGACCATGGTAAAACTACCCTGACTGCTGCAATCACTACCGTACTGGCTAAAACCTACGGCGGTGCTGCTCGTGCTTTCGATCAGATCGATAACGCACCAGAAGAAAAAGCTCGTGGTATCACCATCAACACTTCTCACGTTGAGTATGACACCCCGACTCGCCACTACGCACACGTAGACTGCCCAGGCCACGCCGACTATGTTAAAAACATGATCACCGGTGCTGCGCAGATGGACGGCGCGATCCTGGTTGTTGCTGCGACTGACGGCCCTATGCCTCAGACTCGTGAGCACATCCTGCTGGGTCGTCAGGTAGGCGTTCCTTACATCATCGTGTTCCTGAACAAGTGCGACATGGTTGATGACGAAGAGCTGCTGGAACTGGTAGAGATGGAAGTTCGTGAACTGCTGTCTCAGTACGATTTCCCAGGCGACGACACTCCAATCGTTCGTGGTTCCGCGCTGAAAGCGCTGGAAGGCGAAGCAGAGTGGGAAGAGAAAATCATCGAACTGGCTGGCTACCTGGATTCTTACATCCCAGAACCAGAGCGTGCGATTGACAAGCCATTCCTGCTGCCAATCGAAGACGTATTCTCCATCTCCGGTCGTGGTACCGTTGTTACCGGTCGTGTAGAGCGCGGTATCATCAAAGTTGGTGAAGAAGTTGAAATCGTTGGTATCAAAGAGACTGCGAAGTCTACCTGTACTGGCGTTGAAATGTTCCGCAAACTGCTGGACGAAGGCCGTGCTGGTGAGAACGTTGGTGTTCTGCTGCGTGGTATCAAACGTGAAGAAATCGAACGTGGTCAGGTTCTGGCGAAGCCAGGCTCAATCAAGCCACACACCAAGTTCGAATCTGAAGTGTACATTCTGTCCAAAGACGAAGGCGGCCGTCATACTCCGTTCTTCAAAGGCTACCGTCCACAGTTCTACTTCCGTACAACTGACGTGACCGGTACCATCGAACTGCCAGAAGGCGTAGAGATGGTAATGCCAGGCGACAACATCAAGATGGTTGTGACTCTGATCCACCCAATCGCGATGGACGACGGTCTGCGTTTCGCAATCCGTGAAGGCGGCCGTACCGTTGGCGCGGGCGTTGTTGCTAAAGTTCTGGGCTAATTAATTATCCCTGAAATAAAAAGGACGCTTCGGCGTCCTTTTTTGTTTTCTACCGTAAAGTCGCTGTCATAAAAATTCGCATTTTTTGTCTTCTCCCGCCACGTATTCCGGCGCCTGTGCTATTGTAATCATAACCATTCTCACTTACACTTTGCGCATATTTTGAACGGGAGTCTTTATGTACGTTTGTTTATGTAATGGTGTAAGCGACAAAAAAATTCGTCAGGCCGTTCGCCAGTTTCAACCACAATCTTTCCAGCAGCTTCGCAAGTTTGTTCCGGTGGGAAATCAATGCGGTAAATGCGTTCGCGCAGCGCGTGAGATCATGCAGGACGAACTGATGCAGATCCCGGAATTCAAAGAGATCGCGTAAGCCTCTATCTTTTTTTTGACATCCCCGTAGCCCGATCTACGCTTCAATGAGTGGAAGCGGAGGGACTATATAATGAAAGGTGATGTTAAAATCATAAGTTATCTCAATAAATTATTGGGAAATGAGCTTGTCGCAATCAATCAGTATTTTCTCCATGCAAGAATGTTCAAAAACTGGGGACTGACTCGCCTCAACGATGTTGAATACCATGAGTCCATTGATGAAATGAAACACGCCGATAAATACATTGAGCGTATTTTATTCCTCGAAGGCATTCCTAACCTACAGGATCTCGGAAAACTGGGCATCGGAGAAGATGTCGAAGAGATGCTACGTTCTGATCTCCGGCTGGAGCTGGAGGGTGCAAAAGACCTGCGTGAAGCCATTGCCTATGCGGACAGCGTACATGACTACGTCAGCCGCGATATGATGATCCAGATCCTGGCCGATGAAGAAGGGCACATCGACTGGCTTGAGACCGAACTGGATCTCATTAGCAAAATTGGCCTACAGAACTACCTTCAGTCTCAGATCAAAGTGGAAAGTTAATCAGGCTTTCCCAGCCAACGCATAAACCCGCTGCCGCCAGAAATGGCCCAAAAGGCAGTGGGTTTTTTAATGCCTGCTTATCAGGAGTAAACAACGAGAAAGCAACCAGATACAGCAGAGCCATTAACGCGGCTACGAGTGCCAGTACTGGCAGTACACACCAGCCATGCCATGCCCCCAGCGCCGCCAGATATTTTATGTCGCCATATCCCATACCTTCACGTCGGCAGATGAGCCGATATCCCCAATAGATAACGGCGAATCCGGCGTATCCTGCCAGCGCACCCACCACCGCGCTCGGCAAAAAATCAGGATGGAGGCACAGCTGGTAAAGCAGGCCGGTCCATAGCAGCGGGCAAAGAAATTTGTCGGGAAGAAGCCCCGTGCGAATATCGGTGCGAACAAGCAAGGCCGATAACGCAAAATAGATCACCAGAAAGGGGAGGGACAGTAGCATAGCGAAAGCCTCAAAACGGTTTGAGCGCATACTCGTAATAATCTGCATGTCCGGCAATGTGCAAAAACAGCAATTGCGTAGCGGCTTCAGACAAAGAGTTGAGAAGGGATACTTTGCATAAAAAAATGCGAGGCCTTACGCAGAGTACGTCTTTAGCGCTTAATTTCTAAACGGCACTTGCGTCTTCCCCAGATTTACGTATAATGCGCGGGCTTGTCGTAATTGACGGCGGGTTCAATCTGAACCAGAGTAGCTCACTTTGTTACTCAACAATGCTCCCAATTGGGGAGCTACGTAAGAACGGTTACACTCTCCCATCAATCGTAATGGGTTTGAGGAGTAATCATTTTCGTTTATAAAATAATTGGAGCTCTGGTCTCATGCAGAACCAAAGAATCCGTATCCGCCTTAAAGCGTTTGATCATCGTCTGATCGATCAATCAACCGCGGAAATCGTCGAGACTGCTAAGCGCACTGGTGCGCAAGTCCGTGGTCCGATCCCGCTGCCGACCCGCAAAGAGCGCTTTACCGTTCTGATCTCTCCGCACGTTAACAAAGATGCGCGTGATCAGTACGAAATCCGCACTCACAAGCGTCTGGTTGACATCGTTGAGCCAACTGAGAAAACCGTTGATGCTCTGATGCGTCTGGATCTGGCTGCCGGTGTAGACGTGCAGATCAGCCTGGGTTAATCAGGTCATCGAGCGATTGAGAGGTTGAAACAATGATTGGTTTAGTCGGTAAAAAAGTGGGTATGACCCGCATCTTCACTGAAGATGGCGTTTCTATCCCAGTAACCGTAATCGAAGTTGAAGCAAACCGCGTTACTCAGGTTAAAGATCTGGCTAACGATGGCTACCGCGCTATTCAGGTTACCACTGGTGCTAAAAAAGCTAACCGTGTAACCAAACCAGAAGCGGGTCACTTCGCTAAAGCTGGCGTTGAAGCTGGCCGTGGTCTGTGGGAATTCCGTCTTGCTGAAGGCGAAGAGTTCACCGTAGGTCAGGACATTAGCGTTGAGCTGTTTGCTGACGTTAAAAAAGTTGACGTAACCGGTACCTCTAAAGGTAAAGGTTTTGCTGGTACCGTTAAGCGCTGGAACTTCCGTACCCAGGACGCTACTCACGGTAACTCCTTGTCTCACCGCGTTCCGGGTTCTATCGGTCAGAACCAGACTCCGGGCAAAGTGTTCAAAGGCAAGAAAATGGCAGGTCAGCTGGGCAACGAACGTGTAACCGTTCAGAGCCTGGACGTAGTACGTGTTGACGCTGAGCGCAACCTGCTGCTGGTTAAAGGTGCGGTCCCGGGTGCAACCGGTAGCGACCTGATCGTTAAACCAGCTGTGAAGGCGTAAGGGGATAGCAATGGAATTAGTATTGAAAGACGCGCAGAGCGCGCTGACTGTTTCCGAAACTACCTTCGGTCGTGATTTCAACGAAGCGCTGGTTCACCAGGTTGTTGTTGCTTATGCAGCTGGTGCTCGTCAGGGTACTCGTGCTCAGAAGACTCGTGCTGAAGTAACTGGTTCAGGCAAAAAGCCATGGCGCCAGAAAGGTACCGGCCGTGCGCGTTCAGGTTCTATCAAGAGCCCGATCTGGCGTTCAGGTGGCGTGACCTTCGCTGCGCGTCCACAGGACCACAGTCAAAAAGTTAACAAAAAGATGTACCGCGGCGCGCTGAAAAGCATTCTGTCCGAACTGGTACGTCAGGATCGTCTGATCGTTGTCGAGAAGTTCTCTGTTGAAGCGCCTAAAACTAAGCTGCTGGCACAGAAACTGAAAGACATGGCTCTGGAAGATGTGCTGATCATCACCGGTGAGCTGGACGAGAACCTGTTCCTGGCCGCGCGTAACCTGCACAAGGTTGACGTACGCGACGCGACTGGTATCGACCCGGTTAGCCTGATCGCCTTCGACAAAGTCGTAATGACTGCTGATGCTGTTAAGCAAGTTGAGGAGATGCTGGCATGATTCGTGAAGAACGTCTGCTGAAGGTGCTGCGCGCACCGCACGTTTCTGAAAAAGCGTCTACTGCGATGGAAAAAACAAACACCATCGTTCTCAAAGTTGCTAAAGACGCGACCAAAGCAGAGATCAAAGCTGCTGTGCAGAAACTGTTTGAAGTCGAAGTCGAAGTCGTTAACACCCTGGTAGTTAAAGGGAAAGTTAAACGTCACGGACAGCGTATCGGTCGTCGTAGCGACTGGAAAAAAGCTTACGTCACCCTGAAAGAAGGCCAGAACCTGGACTTCGTTGGCGGCGCTGAGTAAGTCGGAGGAGTAATACAATGGCAGTTGTTAAATGTAAACCGACATCTCCGGGTCGTCGCCACGTAGTTAAAGTGGTTAACCCTGAGCTGCACAAGGGCAAACCTTTTGCTCCGTTGCTGGAAAAAAACAGCAAATCCGGTGGTCGTAACAACAATGGCCGTATCACCACTCGTCACATCGGTGGTGGCCACAAGCAGGCTTATCGTATTGTTGACTTCAAACGCAACAAAGACGGTATCCCAGCAGTTGTTGAGCGTCTTGAGTACGATCCGAACCGTTCCGCGAACATCGCGCTGGTTCTGTACAAAGATGGCGAACGCCGTTACATCCTGGCCCCTAAAGGCCTGAAAGCTGGCGACCAGATTCAGTCTGGCGTTGATGCTGCAATCAAAGCAGGCAACACCCTGCCGATGCGCAATATCCCGGTTGGTTCTACCGTTCATAACGTAGAAATGAAACCAGGTAAAGGCGGTCAGCTGGCGCGTTCCGCGGGTACTTACGTTCAGATCGTTGCGCGTGACGGTGCTTATGTCACCCTGCGTCTGCGTTCTGGTGAAATGCGTAAAGTCGAAGCAGACTGCCGCGCTACTCTGGGCGAAGTTGGCAATGCTGAGCATATGCTGCGCGTTCTGGGTAAAGCTGGTGCTGCACGCTGGCGTGGTGTTCGTCCTACCGTTCGCGGTACTGCGATGAACCCAGTCGACCACCCACATGGTGGTGGTGAAGGTCGTAACTTTGGTAAGCACCCGGTAACTCCGTGGGGCGTTCAGACCAAAGGTAAGAAGACCCGCAGCAACAAGCGTACTGATAAATTTATCGTACGTCGCCGTAGCAAATAATTTTAGAGGATAAGCCATGCCACGTTCTCTCAAGAAAGGTCCTTTTATTGACCTGCACTTGCTGAAGAAGGTAGAGAAAGCGGTGGAAAGCGGAGACAAGAAGCCCCTGCGCACTTGGTCCCGTCGTTCAACGATCTTTCCTAACATGATCGGTTTGACCATCGCTGTCCATAATGGTCGTCAGCACGTTCCAGTCTTTGTTACCGACGAAATGGTTGGTCACAAACTGGGTGAATTCGCACCGACTCGTACTTATCGCGGCCACGCTGCTGATAAAAAAGCGAAGAAGAAATAAGGTAGGAGGAAGAGATGGAAACTTTAGCTCAACATCGCCATGCTCGTTCTTCTGCACAGAAGGTTCGCCTTGTTGCTGACCTGATTCGCGGTAAGAAAGTGTCGCAGGCCCTGGACATCCTGACCTATACCAACAAGAAAGCTGCGGTATTGGTCAAGAAAGTACTGGAATCTGCCATTGCTAACGCTGAACACAACGATGGCGCTGACATCGACGATCTGAAAGTCGCGAAAATTTTCGTAGATGAAGGCCCAAGCATGAAGCGCATTATGCCGCGTGCGAAAGGTCGTGCAGATCGCATCCTGAAGCGCACCAGCCACATTACTGTGGTTGTGTCCGATCGCTGAGACTCTGGAGACTAGCAATGGGTCAGAAAGTACATCCTAATGGTATTCGCCTGGGTATTGTAAAACCATGGAACTCTACCTGGTTTGCGAACACCAAAGAATTCGCTGACAACCTGGACAGCGATTTTAAAGTACGTCAGTACCTGACTAAGGAACTGGCTAAAGCGTCTGTATCTCGTATCGTTATCGAGCGTCCAGCTAAGAGCATCCGTGTGACTATTCACACTGCTCGCCCTGGCATCGTTATCGGTAAGAAAGGCGAAGACGTAGAAAAACTGCGCAAGGTCGTAGCGGATATCGCTGGCGTTCCTGCACAGATCAATATCGCTGAAGTTCGTAAGCCTGAACTGGACGCTAAATTGGTTGCTGACAGCATCACTTCTCAGCTGGAACGTCGTGTTATGTTCCGTCGTGCTATGAAGCGTGCTGTACAGAACGCAATGCGTCTGGGCGCTAAAGGTATCAAAGTTGAAGTTAGCGGCCGTCTGGGCGGCGCGGAAATCGCACGTACCGAATGGTACCGCGAAGGTCGCGTACCGCTGCACACTCTGCGTGCTGACATCGACTACAACACCTCTGAAGCGCACACCACTTACGGTGTAATCGGCGTTAAGGTATGGATCTTCAAAGGTGAGATCCTGGGTGGTATGGCTGCTGTTGAACAACCGGAAAAACCGGCTGCTCAACCTAAAAAGCAGCAGCGTAAAGGCCGTAAATAAGGAGCGTCGCTGATGTTACAACCAAAGCGTACAAAATTCCGTAAAGTGCACAAAGGCCGCAACCGTGGTCTGGCGCAGGGTACGGATGTTAGCTTCGGCACTTTCGGTCTGAAAGCTGTTGGCCGTGGTCGTCTGACTGCACGTCAGATCGAAGCAGCACGTCGTGCAATGACCCGTGCAGTTAAGCGTCAAGGTAAGATCTGGATCCGTGTATTCCCGGACAAACCGATCACCGAGAAGCCACTGGAAGTTCGTATGGGTAAAGGTAAAGGTAACGTGGAGTACTGGGTTGCCTTGATCCAACCGGGCAAAGTCCTTTATGAAATGGACGGTGTTCCGGAAGAGCTGGCCCGTGAAGCCTTCGGCCTGGCAGCAGCGAAACTGCCTATCAAAACCACCTTTGTAACTAAGACGGTGATGTAATGAAAGCAAAAGAGCTGCGTGAAAAAAGCGTTGAAGAGCTGAACGCTGAGCTGCTGAACCTGCTGCGTGAGCAGTTCAACCTGCGTATGCAGGCTGCAAGTGGCCAGCTGCAACAGACTCACCTGCTGAAGCAAGTGCGTCGCAATGTTGCGCGCGTTAAGACTTTACTGACTCAGAAGGCGGGTGCGTAATGACCGATAAAATCCGTACTCTGCAAGGTCGTGTTGTTAGCGATAAAATGGAGAAATCCATTGTTGTAGCTATCGAACGTTTTGTGAAACACCCGATCTACGGTAAATTCATCAAGCGTACGACCAAACTGCACGTACATGACGAGAACAACGAATGTGGTATCGGCGACAAGGTTGAAATCCGTGAATGCCGTCCACTGTCCAAGACTAAGTCCTGGACGCTGGTTCGCGTTGTAGAGAAAGCGGTTCTGTAATAGAGTACGCATTCTCAATACGAATAAACGGCTCAGCGATGAGCCGTTTATTTTTTCTACCCATATTGCAGAAGCGGTGTTATAATGCCGCGCCCTCGATATGGGGCTTTTTAACGGCTCTGATTTTAGAGTCTCAGGTAGTAGTTGACATTAGCGGAGCACTAAAATGATCCAAGAACAGACTATGCTGAACGTCGCCGACAACTCCGGTGCACGTCGCGTAATGTGTATCAAGGTTCTGGGTGGCTCGCACCGTCGCTACGCAGGCGTAGGCGACATCATCAAGATCACCATCAAGGAAGCAATTCCACGTGGTAAGGTCAAAAAAGGTGATGTGCTGAAGGCGGTAGTGGTGCGCACCAAGAAGGGTGTTCGTCGCCCTGACGGTTCTGTCATTCGCTTCGATGGTAATGCATGCGTTATTTTAAACAATAACAGCGAGCAGCCTATCGGCACGCGTATCTTTGGGCCGGTAACTCGTGAACTTCGTACTGAGAAGTTCATGAAAATTATCTCTCTGGCACCAGAAGTACTCTAAGGAGCGAATCATGGCAGCGAAAATCCGTCGTGATGACGAAGTTATCGTGTTAACCGGTAAAGATAAAGGTAAACGCGGTAAAGTAAAAAATGTTCTGTCTTCCGGCAAACTCGTCGTTGAAGGTATCAACCTGGTTAAGAAACATCAGAAGCCGGTTCCGGCCCTGAACCAACCAGGCGGCATCGTTGAAAAAGAAGCTGCTATTCAGGTTTCTAACGTTGCAATCTTCAATGCGGCTACCGGTAAGGCTGACCGTGTAGGCTTTAGATTCGAAGACGGTAAAAAAGTCCGTTTCTTCAAGTCTAACAGCGAAACTATCAAGTAATTTGGAGTAGTACGATGGCGAAACTGCATGATTACTACAAAGACGAAGTAGTTAACAAACTCATGACTGAGTTTAACTACAATTCTGTCATGCAAGTCCCTCGGGTCGAGAAGATCACCCTGAACATGGGTGTTGGTGAAGCGATCGCTGACAAGAAACTGCTGGATAACGCAGCAGCTGACCTGACAGCAATCTCCGGTCAAAAACCGCTGATCACCAAAGCACGCAAATCTGTTGCAGGCTTCAAAATCCGTCAGGGCTATCCGATCGGCTGTAAAGTAACTCTGCGTGGCGAACGCATGTGGGAGTTCCTTGAGCGCCTGATCACTATTGCTGTTCCACGTATCCGTGACTTCCGTGGCTTGTCCGCTAAGTCTTTCGACGGTCGTGGTAACTACAGCATGGGTGTCCGTGAGCAGATCATCTTCCCAGAAATCGACTACGATAAAGTCGACCGCGTGCGTGGTTTGGATATTACCATTACCACTACTGCGAAATCTGATGAAGAAGGCCGTGCTCTGCTGGCTGCCTTTGACTTCCCGTTCCGCAAGTAAGGTAGGGTTACTGAATGGCTAAGCAATCAATGAAAGCACGCGAAGTAAAGCGCGTAGCTTTAGCTGATAAATTCTTCGCTAAACGCGCTGAACTGAAAGCGATCATTTCTGATGTGAACGCTTCCGACGAAGATCGTTGGAATGCGGTTCTCAAGCTGCAGTCTCTGCCGCGTGATTCCAGCCCGTCTCGTCAGCGTAACCGCTGTCGTCAAACAGGTCGTCCACATGGTTATGTGGGCAAGTTTGGGTTGAGCCGTATCAAACTGCGTGAAGCCGCCATGCGCGGTGAAGTACCAGGCTTGAAAAAGGCTAGCTGGTAATTACCAATTGAATCACGGGAGTAAAGACAGATGAGCATGCAAGATCCGATCGCGGATATGCTGACCCGTATCCGTAACGGTCAGGCCGCGAACAAAGTTGCGGTCACCATGCCTTCCGCCAAGCTGAAAGTGGCAATTGCCAACGTGCTGAAGGAAGAAGGTTTTATCGAAGATTTTAAAGTTGAAGGCGACACCAAGCCGGAACTGGAACTTACTCTCAAGTATTTCCAGGGTAAAGCTGTTGTAGAAAGCATTCAGCGTGTCAGCCGCCCAGGCCTGCGCATCTATAAGAAAAAAGATGAGCTGCCAAAAGTAATGGCTGGTCTTGGTATCGCAGTTGTTTCTACCTCTAAAGGTGTTATGACTGATCGTGCAGCGCGCCAGGCTGGTCTTGGTGGCGAAATTATCTGCTACGTAGCCTAATCGGAGGAAAGAATGTCTCGTGTTGCTAAAGCACCGGTCGTTATTCCTGCCGGCGTTGATGTAAAAATCGACGGTCAGGTTATTACGATCAAAGGTAAAAACGGCGAGCTGACTCGTACCCTCAACAAAGCTGTTGAAGTTAAACATGCAGATAACGCTCTGACCTTCGGTCCACGTGATGGTTTCGTGGATGGATGGGCTCAGGCTGGTACCGCGCGTGCCCTGCTGAACTCAATGGTTGTTGGTGTTACCGAAGGCTTCACTAAAAAGCTTCAGCTGGTTGGTGTAGGTTATCGTGCAGCTATCAAAGGGAATGCAGTAGGCCTGTCTCTGGGCTTCTCACACCCTGTTGAGCATCCGCTGCCGGCCGGTATCACTGCAGAATGCCCGACTCAGACTGAAATCGTGCTGAAAGGCGCTGATAAACAGCTGATCGGTCAGGTTGCAGCAGATCTGCGCGCCTACCGTCGTCCTGAGCCTTATAAAGGCAAGGGTGTTCGTTACGCCGACGAAGTCGTGCGTACCAAAGAGGCTAAGAAGAAGTAAGGTAACACTATGGATAAGAAATCTGCTCGTATCCGTCGTGCGACCCGCGCACGCCGCAAGCTCAAAGAGCTGGGTGCAACTCGCCTGGTGGTACATCGTACCCCGCGTCATATTTACGCACAGGTAATTGCACCGAACGGTTCTGAAGTTCTGGTAGCTGCTTCTACTGTAGAAAAAGCTATCTCAGAACAATTGAAGTATACCGGTAACAAAGACGCCGCAGCAGCTGTAGGTAAAGCTGTCGCTGAACGCGCTCTGGAAAAAGGCATCAGCAATGTTTCCTTTGACCGTTCCGGGTTCCAATATCATGGTCGTGTCCAGGCACTGGCAGATGCTGCCCGTGAAGCTGGCCTTCAGTTCTAAGGTAGAGGTGTAAGATGGCTCACATCGAAAAACAGGCTGGCGAACTGCAGGAAAAGCTGATCGCGGTAAACCGCGTATCTAAAACCGTTAAAGGTGGTCGTATTTTCTCCTTCACAGCTCTGACTGTAGTGGGTGATGGCAACGGTCGCGTTGGTTTTGGTTACGGTAAAGCGCGTGAAGTTCCAGCAGCGATCCAGAAAGCGATGGAAAAAGCCCGTCGCAATATGATTAACGTCGCGCTGAACAACGGTACCCTGCAACACCCAGTTAAAGGTGTTCACACGGGTTCTCGTGTATTCATGCAGCCAGCTTCCGAAGGTACCGGTATCATCGCCGGTGGTGCAATGCGCGCCGTTCTGGAAGTTGCTGGAGTTCATAACGTTCTGGCTAAAGCATATGGTTCCACCAACCCGATCAACGTGGTTCGTGCAACTATTGATGGCCTGGAAAATATGAATTCTCCAGAAATGGTCGCTGCCAAGCGTGGTAAATCCGTTGAAGAAATTCTGGGGTAATTGACCATGGCAAAGACTATTAAAATCACTCAAACCCGCAGTGCAATCGGTCGTCTGCCGAAACACAAGGCAACGCTGCTTGGCCTGGGTCTGCGTCGTATTGGTCATACCGTTGAGCGCGAGGATACTCCTGCTGTTCGTGGTATGGTCAACGCGGTTTACTTCATGGTTAAAGTTGAGGAGTAAGAGATGCGTTTAAATACTCTGTCTCCGGCCGAAGGCTCTAAAAAGGCGGGTAAACGCCTGGGTCGTGGTATCGGTTCTGGCCTCGGCAAAACCGGTGGTCGTGGTCACAAAGGTCAGAACTCTCGTTCTGGCGGTGGCGTACGTCGCGGTTTCGAGGGTGGCCAGATGCCACTGTACCGTCGTCTGCCGAAGTTCGGCTTCACCTCTCGCAAAGCAGCGATCACAGCGGAAATCCGTCTGTCTGACCTGGCGAAAGTTGAAGGCGGCGTTGTAGACCTGAACACGCTGAAAGCGGCTAACATTATCGGTATCCAGATCGAGTTCGCGAAAGTGATCCTGGCTGGTGAAGTTTCTACTCCGGTAACTGTTCGTGGCCTGCGTGTTACTAAAGGTGCTCGTGCTGCTATCGAAGCTGCTGGCGGTAAAATTGAGGAATAAGTAGCAGATGGCTAAGCAACCGGGATTAGATTTTCAAAGTGCCAAAGGTGGATTTGGCGAGCTGAAACGCAGACTGCTGTTTGTAATCGGCGCGCTGATTGTGTTCCGTATTGGCTCTTTTATTCCGATCCCTGGTATTGATGCCGCTGTACTTGCCAAACTGCTTGAGCAACAGCGAGGCACCATCATTGAAATGTTCAACATGTTCTCTGGTGGTGCTCTCAGCCGTGCTTCTATTTTCGCACTGGGTATTATGCCGTACATTTCGGCATCAATTATTATCCAGCTGCTGACGGTCGTTCATCCGGCCCTGGCAGAGTTGAAGAAAGAAGGGGAGTCTGGACGTCGTAAGATTAGCCAGTACACCCGTTACGGCACTCTGGTGCTGGCAATATTCCAGTCGATCGGTATTGCTACCGGTCTTCCGAATATGCCTGGTATGCAGGGCCTGGTATTAAATCCAGGCTTTGCATTCTATTTCACCGCTGTTGTAAGTCTGGTCACAGGGACCATGTTCCTGATGTGGCTCGGCGAACAGATTACTGAACGAGGTATCGGTAACGGTATCTCAATCATTATCTTCGCCGGTATCGTTGCGGGTCTCCCGCCGGCCATCGCCCATACTATCGAGCAAGCGCGTCAAGGCGACCTGCACTTCCTCCTGTTGCTGTTGGTTGCAGTATTAGTATTTGCAGTGACGTTCTTTGTTGTCTTCGTTGAACGTGGTCAACGCCGCATTGTGGTGAACTACGCTAAACGTCAGCAGGGTCGTCGTGTCTATGCTGCACAGAGCACACATTTACCGCTGAAAGTGAATATGGCGGGGGTTATCCCGGCTATCTTCGCTTCCAGTATTATTCTGTTCCCGGCAACCATCGCGTCATGGTTCGGGGGCGGTACTGGTTGGAACTGGCTGACAACAATTTCGCTGTATTTGCAGCCTGGGCAACCACTTTATGTGTTACTCTATGCGTCTGCGATCATCTTCTTCTGTTTCTTCTACACGGCGTTGGTCTTCAACCCGCGTGAAACAGCAGATAACCTGAAGAAGTCCGGTGCATTTGTACCAGGAATTCGTCCGGGAGAGCAAACGGCGAAGTATATCGATAAAGTAATGACTCGCCTGACTTTGGTTGGTGCGCTTTATATTACTTTTATCTGCCTGATCCCGGAGTTCATGCGTGATGCAATGAAAGTACCGTTCTACTTCGGTGGGACCTCACTGCTTATCGTTGTTGTCGTGATTATGGACTTTATGGCTCAAGTGCAAACTCTGATGATGTCCAGTCAGTATGAGTCTGCATTGAAGAAGGCGAACCTGAAAGGCTACGGCCGCTAACTGGTCGCCTGAGAAGTTACGGAGAGTAAAAATGAAAGTTCGTGCTTCCGTCAAGAAATTATGCCGTAACTGCAAAATCGTTAAGCGTGATGGTGTCATCCGTGTGATTTGCAGTGCCGAGCCGAAGCATAAACAGCGCCAAGGCTGATTATTTCGCATATTTTTCTTGCAAAGTTGGGTTGAGCTGGCTAGATTAGCCAGCCAATCTTTTGTATGTCTGTACGTTTCCATTTGAGTATCCTGAAAACGGGCTTTTCAGCATGGTGCGTACATATTAAATAGTAGGAGTGCATAGTGGCCCGTATAGCAGGCATTAACATTCCTGATCAGAAACATGCTGTGATCGCATTAACTTCGATCTACGGCGTCGGCAAGACCCGTTCTAAAGCCATTCTGGCTGCAGCGGGTATCGCTGAAGATGTTAAGATCAGTGAGCTGTCTGAAGAACAAATCGACACGCTGCGTGACGAAGTTGCCAAATTTGTCGTTGAAGGTGATCTGCGCCGTGAAATCAGCATGAGCATCAAGCGCCTGATGGATCTTGGTTGCTATCGCGGTTTGCGTCATCGTCGTGGTCTGCCAGTACGCGGTCAGCGTACTAAGACCAACGCACGTACCCGTAAGGGTCCGCGCAAACCGATCAAGAAATAATCGGGGTGATTGAATAATGGCAAAGGCACCAGTTCGTGCACGTAAACGTGTAAGAAAACAAGTCTCTGACGGCGTGGCTCATATCCATGCTTCTTTCAACAACACCATCGTTACTATTACTGATCGTCAGGGTAACGCATTGGGTTGGGCAACAGCCGGTGGTTCCGGTTTCCGTGGTTCTCGCAAATCCACTCCGTTCGCAGCTCAGGTTGCAGCAGAGCGTTGCGCTGAAGCCGTAAAAGAATACGGCATCAAGAATCTGGAAGTTATGGTTAAAGGTCCGGGTCCGGGTCGTGAATCTACTGTTCGCGCTCTGAACGCCGCTGGTTTCCGCATCACGAATATTACTGATGTGACTCCGATCCCTCATAACGGTTGTCGTCCGCCGAAAAAACGTCGCGTATAACGCTCGTTTTTTAGGTTAGTTGGAGATAGAAAATGGCAAGATATTTGGGTCCTAAGCTCAAGCTGAGCCGTCGTGAGGGCACCGACTTATTCCTTAAGTCTGGCGTTCGCGCGATCGATACCAAGTGTAAAATTGAACAAGCTCCTGGCCAGCACGGTGCGCGTAAACCGCGTCTGTCTGACTATGGTGTGCAGTTGCGTGAAAAGCAAAAAGTTCGCCGTATCTACGGTGTGCTGGAGCGTCAGTTCCGTAACTACTATAAAGAAGCAGCACGTCTGAAAGGCAACACAGGTGAAAACCTGCTGGCTCTGCTGGAAGGTCGTCTGGACAACGTTGTATACCGTATGGGCTTCGGCGCGACTCGTGCTGAATCACGCCAGCTGGTTAGCCATAAAGCAATCATGGTAAACGGTCGTGTTGTTAACATCGCTTCTTATCAGGTTAAAGCGAATGACGTTGTTAGCATTCGTGAGAAAGCGAAAAAGCAATCTCGCGTGAAAGCCGCTCTGGAGCTGGCTGAGCAGCGTGAAAAGCCAACCTGGCTGGAAGTTGATGCTGGCAAGATGGAAGGTACGTTCAAGCGTCAGCCAGAACGTTCTGATCTGTCTGCGGACATTAACGAACACCTGATCGTCGAGCTTTACTCCAAGTAAAGCTTAGTACCAAAGAGAGGACACAATGCAGGGTTCTGTGACAGAGTTTCTAAAACCGCGCCTGGTAGATATCGAGCAAGTGAGTTCGACGCACGCCAAGGTGACCCTTGAGCCTTTAGAGCGTGGCTTTGGCCATACTCTGGGTAACGCACTGCGCCGTATTCTGCTCTCATCGATGCCGGGTTGCGCGGTGACCGAGGTTGAGATTGATGGTGTACTTCATGAGTACAGCACCAAAGAAGGCGTTCAGGAAGATATCCTTGAAATCCTGCTCAACCTGAAAGGGCTGGCGGTGAGAGTTCAGGGTAAAGATGAAATTATTCTTACTCTGAATAAATCTGGCATTGGCCCTGTGACTGCAGCCGACATCACCCACGACGGTGATGTTGAAATCGTCAAGCCGCAGCACGTGATCTGCCACCTGACCGATGAGAACGCAGCTATTAGCATGCGTATCAAAGTTCAGCGCGGTCGTGGTTATGTGCCGGCTTCTGCCCGAATTCATTCGGAAGAAGATGAGCGCCCAATCGGCCGTCTGCTGGTCGACGCATGCTACAGCCCTGTAGAGCGTATTGCCTACAATGTTGAAGCAGCGCGTGTAGAACAGCGTACCGACCTGGACAAGCTGGTCATCGAAATGGAAACCAATGGCACAATCGATCCTGAAGAGGCGATTCGTCGTGCGGCAACCATCCTGGCAGAACAACTGGAAGCTTTCGTTGACTTACGTGATGTACGTCAGCCGGAAGTGAAAGAAGAGAAACCAGAATTCGATCCGATCCTGCTGCGCCCTGTTGACGATCTGGAATTGACTGTCCGCTCTGCTAACTGCCTCAAGGCAGAAGCTATCCACTATATCGGTGATCTGGTACAGCGTACCGAGGTTGAGTTGCTGAAAACGCCGAACCTGGGTAAAAAATCTCTTACCGAGATTAAAGACGTGCTGGCTTCACGTGGTCTGTCTCTGGGCATGCGCCTGGAAAACTGGCCACCGGCAAGCATTGCTGACGAGTAACCGGATCACAGGTTAAGGTTTTACTGAGAAGGATAAGGTCATGCGCCATCGTAAGAGTGGTCGTCAACTGAACCGCAACAGCAGCCATCGCCAGGCTATGTTCCGCAACATGGCAGGTTCACTGGTTCGTCATGAAATCATCAAGACGACCCTGCCTAAAGCGAAAGAGCTGCGTCGCGTAGTTGAGCCGCTGATTACTCTTGCCAAGACTGACAGCGTTGCTAATCGTCGTCTGGCATTCGCCCGTACTCGTGATAACGAGATCGTGGCAAAACTGTTTAACGAACTGGGCCCGCGTTTCGCGAGCCGTGCCGGTGGTTACACTCGCATTCTGAAGTGTGGCTTCCGTGCAGGCGACAACGCGCCGATGGCTTACATCGAGCTGGTTGATCGTTCAGAGAAAGCAGAAGCTGCTGCAGAGTAATCTGTAGTAACGTAAAAAAACCCGCCTCGGCGGGTTTTTTTATATCCGCAGAATCTCCACTTATCTACAATGTCTGTATCTTTTCTGCTCACCCCCTGGAGTTCATTATGTGGTTGCTCGATCAGTGGGCTGAACGCCATATTAGCGATGCCCAAAACAAAGGCGAGTTCGAAAATCTTCCCGGCAGCGGTGAGCCGCTGATTCTGGACGATGATTCACATATTCCCCCTGAATTACGGGCCGGTTATCGCTTACTGAAAAACGCAGGTTGTTTACCGCCTGAGCTTCAGCAACGTAATGAAGCCGTCGAGCTTGCCGATCTGCTTAAAGGCATTCATAAGAATGACCCGCGGTACTCTGAAATCAGTCGTCGGTTGGCGCTCATCGAGCTAAAACTGCGCCAGACGGGAATGAATACTGACTTTTTGCATGGTGAGTACAGTGAAAGGTTAATACAAAAAATAAACAAGGAGTAGCCATGTACCGCATAGGTGAACTTGCGAAGCTTGCTAACGTAACGCCGGATACTATCCGCTACTACGAAAAGCAGCAGATGATCGATCATGAGGTCAGAACGGAAGGTGGATTTCGCCTTTATACGGATAACGACCTGCAACGCCTTCGTTTTATCCGCTATGCACGGCAACTCGGCTTCACGCTGGAGTCGATCCGTGAACTGCTGTCGATCCGTATCGATCCTGAACATCATACGTGTCAGGAATCTAAAAGCATCGTTCAGGCCCGGCTGGATGAAGTTGAAGGACGCATTCAGGAGCTGCAAGCCATGCAGCGATCTCTGCAAAGGTTAAATGACGCGTGCTGCGGTACCGCTCATAGCAGTGTTTATTGCTCAATACTGGAAGCTCTTGAACAGGGCGCCAGTAGTGAAACTCAGGGTTGTTGATTTTTTATCAGCCAGGGACTAGACTCCCGCCGACATTAACTATGCTCAGGAGAGATGATGAGCCGCTATCAGCATACTAAGGGACACATTAAGGATAACGCCATTGAGGCATTGCTTCACGACCCACTTTTCAGACAGCGAGTTGAGAAGAACAAGAAAGGAAAAGGGAGTTATTTACGTAAAGGTAAACATGCACAACGGGGTAACTGGGAGGCCAGTGGCAAGCAAGCTAATCGCTTTTTTACCACTGGCCTTTCTGTTTCTGTCGCCTGATTAAACGCGGTTATTCTGCTCTTTTAACAGATCGCGAATTTCAGTCAGTAAGACTTCTTCTTTAGTTGGTGCTGGCGGGGCAGCAGCCGGTTCTTCTTTTTTACGGTTAAGTCTGTTGATAAGTTTGATCGCCATGAAAATGGCAAATGCCACGATCACGAAATCAAATACGTTCTGAATGAATACGCCGTAGTGCATTACAACCGCAGGGATATCGCCCTGAGCTTCCCGAAGGGTGAAGGCGAATTGTTTGAAATCAATACCTCCAATCAACAGTCCTAACGGCGGCATAATAATGTCGGCGACTAATGATGAAACGATCTTACCGAACGCCGCACCAATAATGACACCCACAGCCAAATCCACTACATTCCCGCGCATCGCAAATTCGCGAAACTCTTTAATAAAACTCATTATGTTCTCCTTGTGCCAGCTGACGCCTATAAGTTTAACAAATGATTAGCTAATTGCCATTGGGGATAAATAATCGTTATGAAAATAAAAGGCATGAAAATTAGAAGGTTAATATGTGGGTGCTCTCGTCTGAGCACCCAAATCATTACAGGAAGAATGGACTTGGCTGGAATAAACGCTCGACGTCGGTAATAAATTTTTTATCGGTCAGGAACATAATAACGTGGTCACCCTGCTCGATACGTAAATTATCATTGGCGATCATGACATCGTTACCTCGCACTACGGCGCCGATAATGGTGCCTGGTGGAAGTTTAATTTCGTCGATCGCGCGACCAACAACGCGCGACGTCGTTTCATCCCCGTGAGCGACGGCTTCAATGGCTTCAGCAACACCACGACGCAGAGACGACACGCCGACAATATCCGCTTTACGCACATGGCTTAGCAGGGCAGAGATGGTGGCTTGCTGGGGTGAAATAGCAATATCAATTACGCTACCCTGTACCAGGTCGACATAAGCCTTACGCTGGATAAGCACCATTACTTTTTTCGCCCCCATACGTTTAGCGAGCATGGCGGACATAATATTCGCTTCGTCGTCGTTGGTGACGGCAATAAAAAGATCAACCTGATCGATATGCTCCTCGACCAGCAATTCCTGATCCGAAGCATCGCCATAAAACACGATAGTATTCTGAAGTTTTTCAGCCAGCTCCGACGCGCGCTGTTGATCTCGTTCGATCAGCTTCACGCTGTAGTCTTTTTCCAGCCGTCTCGCCAGACCTGCGCCAATATTACCGCCGCCAACCAGCATAATACGTTTATACGGTTTTTCGAGACGCTGAAGTTCACTCATCACTGCACGGATATGCTGAGAAGCCGCAATAAAGAAGACTTCATCCCCGGCTTCGACAATGGTGGAACCTTGCGGACGAATAGGTCTGTCGTGACGGAAAATCGCCGCAACACGCGTATCGATATGTGGCATATGCTCGCGCATTGTCGACAGGGCATTACCAATCAGCGGGCCGCCGTAATAAGCCTTCACGACCGCCAGGCTTACTTTCCCTTCAGCAAAGTTCACAACCTGCAACGCGCCCGGGTACTCAATCAGACGATAAATACTGTCGATAACCAACTGCTCAGGGGCAATAAGATGGTCGATAGGTACTGCTTCGGAATTAAACAGCTTTTCCGCATCCCGGACATAGTCCGGGGAGCGAATGCGGGCGATGCGGTTCGGTGTGTTGAACAGCGAGTAGGCCACCTGGCATGCAACCATGTTGGTTTCATCAGAACTGGTTACTGCAACCAGCATGTCGGCATCGTCCGCGCCCGCCTCACGAAGCACTCGAGGATGAGAGCCGTGCCCCTGCACAACACGAAGATCAAACTTGTCCTGCAAAACGCGCAGGCGATCGCCATTTGTATCCACAATGGTGATATCGTTGTTTTCGCCCACGAGATTTTCCGCCAGCGTTCCGCCAACTTGCCCTGCGCCCAGAATGATAATTTTCATCTTTCGTGACCTGTTCTCAACATCACTCTTTGATTAGCTTAGCGTAAAAGAAGCCATCACCCTCTTCTGCGCCCGGCAGGTTTTGCAGACCCGGGTGCTCAGGTGTTCCCGTATCATGCAGCGTCGCGTCCGGGGTGCGCTTCAGGAAAGCCGCAATTTGCTGACTGTTTTCTTCCGGAAGAACAGAGCAGGTTGCATACACCAGGGTTCCGCCGGGTTTGAGATGCGGCCAGATGGCATCCAGAATTTCGGATTGCAACTGGGCAAGCTCCTTGATATCACGATCGCGACGCAGCCATTTGATATCGGGATGACGACGAATTACGCCGGTTGCAGAGCAGGGGGCGTCCAGCAAAATACGATCGAACCGGGTATCACCACACCAGTCTGCGGGTTTACGTCCATCGCCTTGCTTAACCTGTGCTTTCATACCCAGACGCTTGAGGTTGTCATAGACGCGTGAAAGACGCTGCTCATCAACATCCACGGCCATCACGCTGGCCTGCGGCGCCACTTCCAGAATGTGCGTTGTTTTTCCCCCTGGCGCTGCACAGAGATCAAGGATCTGCTCCCCGTCTTTCGGTTCAAGCCAGGCCATGCACCCCTGAGCGGATGCGTCCTGTACCGTTACCCAGCCCTCTTCAAAACCGGGTAATGCATGTACCGGTGCAGGGGAGGCTAAACGAACCGCATCAGGATAAGCCGCGTGTGTGAAGCCGCTCATTCCGGTCTCTTCCAGCAGGGCCAGCCATGCGTCGCGGGTATGATGGTTACGATTGACGCGTAACCACATCGGCGGACGTTGGTTATTGGCATCCACAATGTCTTGCCATTGCTGTGGGTAGGCTTTTTTAAGGCGATTCAGCAGCCATTCTGGATGCAGGAAGCGCGCTTCGCTTTGCGCAAATTCTGCCAGCAGTTCGTCCTGCTGACGCTGGAACTGACGCAGCACGCCGTTAATCAATCCTTTCAGCTGGGGACGTTTAATCGCAACGGCACCTTCCACTGTCTCAGCCAGCGCAGCATGAGGTGGAATGCGGGTATGAAGAAGCTGGTAGAAACCGACCATGATCAAATAATGCACGGTACGTTGCTTGCCGCTCATCGGGCGTGACATCAGCTTATTAATTAACCATTCAAGCTGAGAGAGGGTACGCAGCACGCCAAAGCACAGCTCCTGAAGCAGCGCTTTATCTTTATCGGAAACCTTTTGTTGCAGTGGAGGCAGGACATTACTCAGTGACTGGCCCTGCTCAATAACCTGCTCAACGGCCTGAGCCGCCATAGTGCGTAGATTTTGTCTTTTCATAACCGTAAAAATAAAAATGCCCGGAAACACCGGGCCTTAAGAGTAAATTTGTTCAGGCAAGACGATTGCCAGGGATGAACCATTCACGACGGGAATTTAATAGATCCTGCGCGCTCATTGCCTTTTTACCGGCCGGTTGCAGCGATTCAAGATTCAGGATCCCTTCTCCGGTCGCAACCTGGATACCGTTTTTGCTGGCGTCGATAATCGTACCGGGCTCTGCTGATGTATTGCCGTTAATAACTGAAGCTTTCCAGACTTTCACTGGCTGCTCATCAATCATCAACCAGCTCATCGGCCACGGATTAAAGGCGCGGATGCAGCGTTCGAGTTGAGCTGCTGACAGGGACCAGTCGATCCGGGCTTCTTCTTTACTAAGTTTTTCAGCATAGGTCACCTGTGCCTCATCCTGCACTTCAGATGTCGCTGTATTGTCAGCAAGCTGTTGCAACGTCTCAATCAGCCCCTGCGGACCGAGATCCGCCAGCTTGTCATACAGCGTGGCGCTGGTATCTTCTGCGGTAATGGGACACGCCAGTTTATACAGCATGTCGCCCGTGTCTAAACCTACGTCCATCTTCATGATTGTCACGCCAGTTTCAGCATCGCCTGCCCACAGAGCGCGCTGAATAGGGGCTGCACCGCGCCAGCGTGGGAGCAAAGAACCATGAACGTTAACACAGCCCAGGCGGGGCATATCGAGTACCGCTTTTGGCAGAATGAGGCCGTAAGCCACAACTACCATCACGTCAGCGTTCAGGTCTGCCACTAACTGCTGGTTTTCCTCAGGTCGTAATGACGCAGGCTGGAATACCGGTAAACCATGCGTTTCTGCCAGTACTTTAACCGGGCCAGGCATCAGTTTTTTACCGCGGCCAGCCGGTCGATCCGGCTGAGTAAATACGCCAACAATCTGATGACCAGACGATAGCAGCGCGTCGAGATGACGCGCTGCAAAATCAGGGGTACCCGCGAAGATTATACGTAGTGATGTAGACACGTTATTCCTTGTATCCGGGGGGCGTTAAGCGCGAGAACGCAAACGATCCAGTTTCTCAACTTTCTGACGAATACGCTGTTGCTTCAGAGGTGAGAGGTAATCGATGAACAGTTTACCGACCAGGTGATCCATCTCATGCTGAATGCAAATCGCCAGCAGATCGTCGGCTTCCAGCTCAAACGGATTGCCGTCACGATCCAGTGCGCGAATTTTAACTTTTTCGGCACGTGGCACCAAAGCGCGCTGTTCAGGGATAGACAGACAGCCTTCCTCAATGCCTGTTTCGCCGCTTTTTTCAAGCAGTTCAGGGTTGATCAGCACCAGACGCTCATCGCGATTTTCAGAAACGTCGATCACGATAATACGCTTGTGAATGTCTACCTGGGTCGCCGCCAGGCCAATGCCTTCTTCTGCGTACATGGTATCGAACATATCATCGACGATACGCTGAATTTCTGCATTCACTTCTTTAACCGGTTCCGCGACGATGCGAAGACGCTCGTCAGGAATATGTAACACTTGCAAAACTGCCATAAATTTCCAGAGTCGTGTTCAGGAGTTGATAAGAATATTACTTCTATTCTAGACAAATCCCCGGTCGATTGACAGCATCAGTGACCAATCGCAAAGATTGCTGAGGCTGCTTATGGCAGGGAAAAGGATGACGTCCACAGAGATATGGTTACGGCTTATAAACATCGGGTCGTTATACGGTGACGCGATGCTGGAGATTGCGCAGAGGCTGCTTCGCCAGGCAACCGTCGATGCTGAAGCTGTCAACGCGGCAGGGCTTTCGCCCAAACATGCCGTAAAGTTTTTTTCGTTCAGCGAGAGTGAGCTTGAACGTAGTCTGGAATGGCTGGAACACACCGACAACCACCTTCTCACGGCGGATGATCCTCGTTTTCCGCCATTGTTGCGTTCTATACCTGATTTTCCCGGGGCGCTCTTTGTGCGAGGCCGCGTTGACGTACTTAATAGCATGCAGCTTGCGGTTGTTGGCAGCCGTGCGCCCTCGTGGTACGGCGAGCGTTGGGGGAAAATGCTCAGTGAACAGCTGTCCCAATGTGGCTTTACGATCACCAGTGGCCTGGCTTGCGGCATCGACGGTGTGGCACATCATGCGGCGTTGTCAGCGAAAGGGCGAAGTGTCGCCGTGCTTGGCAATGGTCTTTTTAGTCTCTATCCGCGTCGTCATCACATTCTGGCTGAGCAACTTATCGCTTCTGAGGGGGCGATAGTATCTGAGTTTTCACTTTCGACATCGCCCAGACCGGGTAACTTTCCACGGCGTAACCGGATCATCAGCGGGTTAAGCCAGGGCGTGCTGGTGGTCGAAGCTGCGATTCGAAGTGGATCGCTGGTTACCGCAAGGTGCGCACTGGAGCAGGGGCGTGAAGTTTTTGCGCTGCCCGGCCTGTTGGGGAACCCTGGCTGCGAAGGACCTCACTGGCTGATAAAACAGGGAGCGACGCTGGTGACCTGTAAAGAGGATATCCTGGAAAATTTGCAGTATGGATTGCATTGGTTGCAGGATGATCTCCAAAAGCGACATATTTCATCGGATCAGGAGGCCGTAGCATTGCCATTTCCCAAGCTCCTGGCTAACGTAGGAGATGAGGTAACACCTGTTGACGTTGTCGCTGAACGTGCCGGCCAACCTGTGCCAGTAACGGTAGCACAGCTACTCGAACTGGAGTTAGCAGGGTGGATCGCAGCTGTACCCGGCGGCTATGTCCGATTAAGGAGGGCATGCCATGTTCGACGTACTGATGTATTTGTTTGAGACTTACATCCACAACGAAGCAGAAATGCAGGTGGATCAGGACAAATTAACACGGGATCTGACCGACGCAGGTTTTGAGCGGGAAGATATTTATAATGCGTTGATGTGGCTGGATAAGTTGGCTGATTATCAGGACGGCCTCGCCGAACCGATGCAGCTTGCTTCTGACCCATTGTCTGTGCGCATCTATACAGCTGAAGAGTGTGAAAGGCTGGATGCCAGCTGCCGGGGATTCATTTTATTCCTCGAGCAGATTCAGGTGCTAAACCTCGAAACGAGAGAGATGGTGATAGAGCGCGTCATGGCGCTGGATACTGCTGAATTTGAACTGGAAGATCTGAAATGGGTGATCCTGATGGTGCTGTTCAACATTCCAGGCTGTGAAAATGCCTATCAGCAAATGGAAGAATTACTCTTTGAAGTGAATGAAGGTATGCTGCATTAATTCTATGTGCAGCAACAAGAGTTGTTATGGCCAAATCAGCACTCTTCACGGTGCATAAAAACGAGCCCTGCCCACAGTGTGGGGCTGAACTTGTCATTCGGTCCGGGAAACACGGTCCGTTTCTCGGTTGTTCACACTATCCGGAATGTGATTATGTCCGTTCCCTGAAGAGCCAGGCGGACGGACATATCGTCAAAATTCTGGAGGGACAGCTTTGTCCGCTCTGCGGCGGCGAACTGGCGCTGCGGCAGGGGCGGTTCGGGATGTTTATCGGATGCAGCCGCTACCCGGAATGTGATCATACGGAACAAATTGATAAACCAGATGAAACGGCAATTGCCTGCCCTCAGTGCCAGCGTGGTCAATTGGTGCAGCGCCGCTCTCGTTATGGCAAGACCTTCCATTCGTGCGATCGCTATCCTGAATGCCAGTTCGTTATCAATTTCAAACCAGTAGCGGGCGTCTGCCCTCATTGCGATTATCCGTTACTTATAGAAAAGAAAACCGCGCAAGGCTTGAAACGCTTTTGCGCCAATAAACAATGTGGAAAGCCGGTTTCGGCGGATCAAATCAGTGAATAATAACCTGCCATCAGGCTCCATCGCGCAGGCGGTGGAAATCCTGAAAAAAGAAGAAGTCATCGCCTATCCAACAGAAGCCGTTTTCGGGGTCGGGTGCGATCCTGACAGCGAAGTCGCCGTTAACCGTCTGCTGGCGCTAAAACAACGGCCTGTCGAAAAAGGATTGATTTTGATCGCTGCGAACTACGCGCAGCTTAAGCCTTATATTGATGATTCCATGCTGACGCCTGCACAGCGGGAAACCATTTTCTCTGCGTGGCCTGGTCCCGTGACGTTTGTTTTTCCTGCACAACCGACAACGCCGCGCTGGTTAACCGGGCGTTTCGATTCACTTGCGGTACGCGTTACCGACCATCCGCTGGTGGTGGAGTTATGCCAGGCATTTGGTAAACCTCTGGTTTCAACCAGCGCCAACCTGACCGGGCTTCCCCCCTGTCGGACAACCGAAGAAGTTCTGGCGCAGTTCGGGAGTGATTTCCCGGTAGCCGTCGGTGAAACCGGTGGCCGTCTTAACCCGTCAGAAATTCGCGATGCCTTGACCGGCGAACGTTTTCGCCAGGGATAATGTGATGGAAACCTATGCTGTTTTTGGTAACCCGATCGCGCACAGCAAGTCGCCTCTGATCCATCAGCTGTTTGCAGAGCAATTGCAGATAGATCACCCGTATGGTCGGGTTCTTGCGCCTGTTGATGCATTTATACCGACGCTGAATAACTTTTTTGATGCGGGTGGTAAAGGTGCGAACGTCACGGTGCCTTTTAAAGAAGAGGCTTTCGGGCGTGCAGATGAGCTGACCGAGCGTGCGTCGCTCGCTGGCGCCGTCAATACCCTTAAGCGGCTTGAAGATGGTCGCCTTCTTGGCGATAACACCGATGGCATTGGTTTACTCAGCGATCTGGAGCGACTGTCGTTTATTAAACCAGGCTTTCGGATCCTGCTGATCGGTGCGGGTGGCGCGTCGCGCGGTGTATTGCTTCCTCTTCTTTCGCTGGATTGTGCGGTGACAATCACCAACCGTACTTTCTCCAGAGCAGAAGAGCTGGCGGCGTTGTTCGCACACACAGGCAGCGTAGCTGCGGTAGCACTTGAGGATCTCGCGGGTCACGAATTTGATCTTGTGATTAATGCCACCTCAAGCGGTATTAATGGAGAGATCCCGGCGATTCCTGCATCCCTGGTTCATTCCCACATCTACGCCTATGACATGTTTTATCAAAAAGGGAAAACGCCATTTCTGACCTGGTGCGAACAACAGGGGGCAAAACATGTGGCTGATGGTCTGGGCATGCTGGTGGGGCAGGCGGCTCATGCGGTGCTACTCTGGCATGGCGTGTTACCTGCTGTAGAACCGGTGATCGAAAAGCTGAAACAGGAACTGATGGCATGAATCAGGCGATTCATTTTCCCGACAGAGAAATCTGGGATGAAAACAAGCAAGCGGTGTGTTTCCCGGTGCTGGTGCATGGAATGCAGCTCACCTTTGCGATTAAAGGGGAGACGTTGCTTCAGCGCTTTGGTGGTTCAGATCCGTTAGCGCTCTTTTGTGAAAATCGCTGGGATCTGGAAGAGGAAGCCAGCGATTTGATCCGCGTACAGCAGGAAGACGATCAGGGCTGGGTCTGGTTATCCTGATCCAGATAGTCATTCTTCCATTTAACGTAATTGTTCGCTGAGTATTTCAATCCTTCGATCTCCGCCTCTTTTAGGGGGCGGATCTGTTTAACCGGACTGCCTAAATAGAGATAGCCACTTTCCAGGCGTTTGTTTTGCGGAACTAGGCTTCCTGCGCCAATCATTACGTCATCTTCTACTATGACGCCATCCAGCAAAATCGATCCCATCCCAACGAGAACCCTGTTACCGATTGTGCAGCCGTGGAGCATTACTTTATGACCGACGGTAACATCTTCCCCAATGATGAGCGGATTGCCCTCAGGGTTATAAGATGATTTATGAGTCACATGCAGCACGCTGCCGTCCTGAATATTGGTGCGTGCACCGATTGCAACATAGTTAACATCGCCCCGGATCGCGACGAGTGGCCAGATGCTGACATCATCGGCCATGCGAACATCACCAATGACCACGCTGCTGGCATCGATCATCACGCGATCGCCTTTTTGGGGGAACAGATCTTTATAAGGACGTAATACTGCAAACATATCTACCTCGATACAGATGAGCGCTATTAAAGAAGACTTTGATCGTATTCCTGGATCGAGGCAAGGCAAAATGCGTCAATTTTTAAGCGGATCGGGTGGGTTTTCAGCGAAAAGCACGGAAAATCATCAGTTGGAAAAAAAGATCTAAAAAATACTTGTGCTAAAAACTGGGATCCCTATAATGCGCCTCCATCGACACGGCGGATGTGAATCACTTCACAAACAACCCGGTCGGTTGAAGAGAAAAAATCCTGAAAATCAGGGTTGACTCTGAAAGAGGAAAGCGTAATATACGCCACCTCGCGACAGAGCGCTGAAGCGCGTCGCAACTGCTCTTTAACAATTTATCAGACAATCTGTGTGGGCACTCAAAGTGACATGGATTCTTAACGTCCTCGGACGATAAATGAATACCAAGTCTCAACGAGTGAACACGTAATTCATTACGAAGTTTAATTCATTGAGCATCAAACTTTTAAATTGAAGAGTTTGATCATGGCTCAGATTGAACGCTGGCGGCAGGCCTAACACATGCAAGTCGAACGGTAACAGGAAGCAGCTTGCTGCTTCGCTGACGAGTGGCGGACGGGTGAGTAATGTCTGGGAAACTGCCTGATGGAGGGGGATAACTACTGGAAACGGTAGCTAATACCGCATAACGTCGCAAGACCAAAGAGGGGGACCTTCGGGCCTCTTGCCATCGGATGTGCCCAGATGGGATTAGCTAGTAGGTGGGGTAACGGCTCACCTAGGCGACGATCCCTAGCTGGTCTGAGAGGATGACCAGCCACACTGGAACTGAGACACGGTCCAGACTCCTACGGGAGGCAGCAGTGGGGAATATTGCACAATGGGCGCAAGCCTGATGCAGCCATGCCGCGTGTATGAAGAAGGCCTTCGGGTTGTAAAGTACTTTCAGCGGGGAGGAAGGCGTTGTGGTTAATAACCACAGCGATTGACGTTACCCGCAGAAGAAGCACCGGCTAACTCCGTGCCAGCAGCCGCGGTAATACGGAGGGTGCAAGCGTTAATCGGAATTACTGGGCGTAAAGCGCACGCAGGCGGTCTGTCAAGTCGGATGTGAAATCCCCGGGCTCAACCTGGGAACTGCATTCGAAACTGGCAGGCTAGAGTCTTGTAGAGGGGGGTAGAATTCCAGGTGTAGCGGTGAAATGCGTAGAGATCTGGAGGAATACCGGTGGCGAAGGCGGCCCCCTGGACAAAGACTGACGCTCAGGTGCGAAAGCGTGGGGAGCAAACAGGATTAGATACCCTGGTAGTCCACGCCGTAAACGATGTCGACTTGGAGGTTGTGCCCTTGAGGCGTGGCTTCCGGAGCTAACGCGTTAAGTCGACCGCCTGGGGAGTACGGCCGCAAGGTTAAAACTCAAATGAATTGACGGGGGCCCGCACAAGCGGTGGAGCATGTGGTTTAATTCGATGCAACGCGAAGAACCTTACCTACTCTTGACATCCAGAGAACTTAGCAGAGATGCTTTGGTGCCTTCGGGAACTCTGAGACAGGTGCTGCATGGCTGTCGTCAGCTCGTGTTGTGAAATGTTGGGTTAAGTCCCGCAACGAGCGCAACCCTTATCCTTTGTTGCCAGCGGTTAGGCCGGGAACTCAAAGGAGACTGCCAGTGATAAACTGGAGGAAGGTGGGGATGACGTCAAGTCATCATGGCCCTTACGAGTAGGGCTACACACGTGCTACAATGGCGCATACAAAGAGAAGCGACCTCGCGAGAGCAAGCGGACCTCATAAAGTGCGTCGTAGTCCGGATTGGAGTCTGCAACTCGACTCCATGAAGTCGGAATCGCTAGTAATCGTGGATCAGAATGCCACGGTGAATACGTTCCCGGGCCTTGTACACACCGCCCGTCACACCATGGGAGTGGGTTGCAAAAGAAGTAGGTAGCTTAACCTTCGGGAGGGCGCTTACCACTTTGTGATTCATGACTGGGGTGAAGTCGTAACAAGGTAACCGTAGGGGAACCTGCGGTTGGATCACCTCCTTACCTTAAAGAACCTGCCTTTGTAGTGTCCACACAGATTGTCTGATGAAAAGTAAATAGCAAGGCGTCTTGCGATTGAGACTGTACGTCCCCTTCGTCTAGAGGCCCAGGACACCGCCCTTTCACGGCGGTAACAGGGGTTCGAATCCCCTAGGGGACGCCACTTGCTGGTTCGTGAGTGAAAGTCACCTGCCGTCATATCTCAAAACTGACTTGCGAGTCACGTTTGAGATATTTGCTCTTTAAAAATCTGGATCAAGCTGAAAATTGAAACGACACACAGCTCATGTGTGTTCGAGTCTCTCAAATTTTCGCAATCAGAAGTGAAACATCTTCGGGTTGTGAGGTTAAGCGACTAAGCGTACACGGTGGATGCCCTGGCAGTCAGAGGCGATGAAGGACGTGCTAATCTGCGAAAAGCGCCGGCGAGGTGATATGAACCCTTGACCCGGCGATGTCCGAATGGGGAAACCCAGTGTGTTCCGACACACTATCGTTAACTGAATACATAGGTTAACGAGGCGAACCGGGGGAACTGAAACATCTAAGTACCCCGAGGAAAAGAAATCAACCGAGATTCCCCCAGTAGCGGCGAGCGAACGGGGAGCAGCCCGGAGTCTGAATCAGCTTGTGTGTTAGTGGAACGGTCTGGAAAGTCCGACGGTACAGGGTGATAGTCCCGTACACGAAAATGCACAGGTTGTGAACTCGAAGAGTAGGGCGGGACACGTGGTATCCTGTCTGAATATGGGGGGACCATCCTCCAAGGCTAAATACTCCTGACTGACCGATAGTGAACCAGTACCGTGAGGGAAAGGCGAAAAGAACCCCGGCGAGGGGAGTGAAAAAGAACCTGAAACCGTGTACGTACAAGCAGTGGGAGCACCTTCGGGTGTGACTGCGTACCTTTTGTATAATGGGTCAGCGACTTATATTCTGTAGCAAGGTTAACCGTATAGGGGAGCCGAAGGGAAACCGAGTCTTAACTGGGCGTTAAGTTGCAGGGTATAGACCCGAAACCCGGTGATCTAGCCATGGGCAGGTTGAAGGTTGGGTAACACTAACTGGAGGACCGAACCGACTAATGTTGAAAAATTAGCGGATGACCTGTGGCTGGGGGTGAAAGGCCAATCAAACCGGGAGATAGCTGGTTCTCCCCGAAAGCTATTTAGGTAGCGCCTCGTGAACTCATCTTCGGGGGTAGAGCACTGTTTCGGCTAGGGGGCCATCCCGGCTTACCAACCCGATGCAAACTACGAATACCGAAGAATGTTATCACGGGAGACACACGGCGGGTGCTAACGTCCGTCGTGAAGAGGGAAACAACCCAGACCGCCAGCTAAGGTCCCAAAGTCATGGTTAAGTGGGAAACGATGTGGGAAGGCACAGACAGCCAGGATGTTGGCTTAGAAGCAGCCATCATTTAAAGAAAGCGTAATAGCTCACTGGTCGAGTCGGCCTGCGCGGAAGATGTAACGGGGCTAAACCATGCACCGAAGCTGCGGCAGCGACACTATGTGTTGTTGGGTAGGGGAGCGTTCTGTAAGCCGTTGAAGGTGTGCTGTGAGGCATGCTGGAGGTATCAGAAGTGCGAATGCTGACATAAGTAACGATAAAGCGGGTGAAAAGCCCGCTCGCCGGAAGACCAAGGGTTCCTGTCCAACGTTAATCGGGGCAGGGTGAGTCGACCCCTAAGGCGAGGCCGAAAGGCGTAGTCGATGGGAAACAGGTTAATATTCCTGTACTTGGTGTTACTGCGAAGGGGGGACGGAGAAGGCTATGTCAGCCGGGCGACGGTTGTCCCGGTTTAAGCATGTAGGCGGAGGTTCCAGGTAAATCCGGTACCTTTTAACGCTGAGGTGTGATGACGAGGCACTACGGTGCTGAAGTGATAAATGCCCTGCTTCCAGGAAAAGCCTCTAAGCATCAGGTAACACGAAATCGTACCCCAAACCGACACAGGTGGTCAGGTAGAGAATACCAAGGCGCTTGAGAGAACTCGGGTGAAGGAACTAGGCAAAATGGTGCCGTAACTTCGGGAGAAGGCACGCTGATAGGTAGGTGAAGTCCCTGCGGACGGAGCTGAAATCAGTCGAAGATACCAGCTGGCTGCAACTGTTTATTAAAAACACAGCACTGTGCAAACACGAAAGTGGACGTATACGGTGTGACGCCTGCCCGGTGCCGGAAGGTTAATTGATGGGGTTAGCGGCAACGCGAAGCTCTTGATCGAAGCCCCGGTAAACGGCGGCCGTAACTATAACGGTCCTAAGGTAGCGAAATTCCTTGTCGGGTAAGTTCCGACCTGCACGAATGGCGTAATGATGGCCAGGCTGTCTCCACCCGAGACTCAGTGAAATTGAACTCGCTGTGAAGATGCAGTGTACCCGCGGCAAGACGGAAAGACCCCGTGAACCTTTACTATAGCTTGACACTGAACACTGGTCCTTGATGTGTAGGATAGGTGGGAGGCTTTGAAGCGTGGACGCCAGTCTGCGTGGAGCCATCCTTGAAATACCACCCTTTAATGGCTGGTGTTCTAACGTAGACCCGTGATCCGGGTTGCGGACAGTGTCTGGTGGGTAGTTTGACTGGGGCGGTCTCCTCCCAAAGAGTAACGGAGGAGCACGAAGGTTGGCTAATCCTGGTCGGACATCAGGAGGTTAGTGCAATGGCATAAGCCAGCTTGACTGCGAGCGTGACGGCGCGAGCAGGTGCGAAAGCAGGTCATAGTGATCCGGTGGTTCTGAATGGAAGGGCCATCGCTCAACGGATAAAAGGTACTCCGGGGATAACAGGCTGATACCGCCCAAGAGTTCATATCGACGGCGGTGTTTGGCACCTCGATGTCGGCTCATCACATCCTGGGGCTGAAGTAGGTCCCAAGGGTATGGCTGTTCGCCATTTAAAGTGGTACGCGAGCTGGGTTTAGAACGTCGTGAGACAGTTCGGTCCCTATCTGCCGTGGGCGCTGGAGAATTGAGGGGGGCTGCTCCTAGTACGAGAGGACCGGAGTGGACGCATCACTGGTGTTCGGGTTGTCATGCCAATGGCACTGCCCGGTAGCTAAATGCGGAAGAGATAAGTGCTGAAAGCATCTAAGCACGAAACTTGCCCCGAGATGAGTTCTCCCTGAGACTTTAAGTCTCCTGAAGGAACGTTGAAGACGACGACGTTGATAGGTCGGGTGTGTAAGCGCAGCGATGCGTTGAGCTAACCGATACTAATGAACCGTGAGGCTTAACCTTACAACGCCGAAGGTGTTTTGGCGAAGAGACAGACACGATTTTCAGCCTGATACAGATTAACAGAATTTGCCTGGCGGCTTTAGCGCGGTGGTCCCACCTGACCCCATGCCGAACTCAGAAGTGAAACGCCGTAGCGCCGATGGTAGTGTGGGGTCTCCCCATGTGAGAGTAGGGAACTGCCAGGCATCAAATTTAGCGTGCTGATATGGCTCAGTTGGTAGAGCGCACCCTTGGTAAGGGTGAGGTCCCCAGTTCGACTCTGGGTATCAGCACCACTTTATACTTAGGTTAAAGTTCGGCAAGAAGTAAAAGAATTTGTCTGGCGGCTTTAGCGCGGTGGTCCCACCTGACCCCATGCCGAACTCAGAAGTGAAACGCCGTAGCGCCGATGGTAGTGTGGGGTCTCCCCATGTGAGAGTAGGGAACTGCCAGACATCAAACAAGTAGAAAGGCCATCCGAAAGGATGGCCTTTTTGCGTTATATCTCCAGCTAAACCAATTCCCTCATTCGATGTTCTCACTGGTGCCGTTAATACCCTACGGACGTAGCGCTTTACCGTACTGAAACTGTAGTTGTGAAATGCATTCTGCTGGCTCGCAGTAGTGTTAAATGAATTAAATGTTATGCCAAATGCTGTACAGGTAAGGGATATAGCGAGGAGTAAGGTAGCGTATTGAATTTAATTAATATCTGATGTTATTTGCGATGGGGAATATACGTTTCTTATATCAGGCAAAAATAAAAGCGCGGCCATCGCCGCGCTTTTAGAAGCCTTATTTAGTGAGGGCGACAATACCGAGTGTCAGGCCAGCGATTGCCGCGGCGCCACCAGCAATCGCACCTGCTGTTTCCCAGTTATCCTGGGTAGTGCCCTTCATACAGGTATTGGTGTGAACCAGTCGCCCCTGATCGTCGTATACCGGTACACATGGGGAATCGTGCGCGCAACCAGCAAGCAGCGCAGCGAGAAGTGCAACGGAAAGGAATCTTTTCATGATGTTACCTCAATATGATCGCCTATTCGCTAAAGAGCCGATGCGGCAATTAACGAATCGATGATTATTTTACCACCGCACTAATACCATGCAGCACGTGGAATAATCTCAATTTGTGTGGATTGTAAAAATTATGAAGAAAAAAGCGCGGGCAGTAATTATTAATGGAGGAAATGTGAAGAGGGGATGTGTTTTTACATTGTTTTCAGGAAATAAAAAAGGCACCTGAGGTGCCTTTATGATTTTCATTAATCCTTGTGCTTTGTAAATCGTCTCCGGACAACCACAAAGAAAACAGGAACAAAGAATATGGCCAACAGGGTGGCTGAGAGCATCCCGCCCATCACGCCCGTCCCGACCGCATTTTGTGCACCACTACCTGCACCGCTGCTGATGACCAGAGGCATAACACCAAGGATGAATGCCAGGGAAGTCATCAGGATAGGACGCAGACGCATACGCGAGGCTTCAAGCGTGGCTTCGATAATCCCTTTGCCTTCTTTATCCATGAGATCTTTGGCGAACTCAACGATCAGTATGGCGTTCTTGGCTGATAAACCAATTGTTGTAAGCAGACCAACCTGGAAGTAAACGTCATTGTTCAGCCCTCGCATTGATGCAGCCAGAAGCGCACCGATCACCCCCAGAGGCACAACCAGCATGACCGAGAATGGAATTGACCAGCTTTCATAGAGAGCCGCCAGACACAGGAACACCACAATAAGTGAAATGGCGTACAGCGCCGGAGCCTGATTCCCGGAAAGTCGTTCCTGATAAGACATCCCCGTCCAGTCGTAGCCGATGCCGGACGGCAGTTTTGACGCAAGGTTTTCCATCAGCGCCATTGCCTCACCGGTACTTTTGCCTGGTGCAGACTCACCGAGGATCTCCATTGATGGCATCCCATTGTAACGTTCCAGACGCGGTGAACCGTACACCCAGTGAGAGCTGCTAAAGGCAGAGAAAGGCACCATTTCGCCGTTAGCGCTACGCACATACAGGCCGTTAATGTCTCCGGGTAGCATACGGAAGCGAGCATCAGCCTGGACATAAACTTTTTTCACCCGTCCGTGATCGATAAAGTCGTTCACATAGGTGCCACCCAGGGCTGTTGAAATAGTCTGATTGACGTCAGACACGCTCACACCCAGCGCCTGTGCCTTCTCCTGATCGACGTCCAGCTTGAACTGTGGCGTATCTTCCAGTCCGTTAGGACGCACGCGGACCAGTAAGTCAGGATGTTCTCTCACCATGCCCAGCAGCTGGTTACGCGCCTGCGTTAACTGCGTATGTCCCAGGTTTGCCTGGTCTATCAGTTCAAAGTCAAAGCCTGTTGCGGTACCCAGTTCAATAATGGCAGGCAGGTTAAACGGAAATACAAGGCCGTCTTTGATCTGGCTGAACGCTTTCGTCGCGCGGCTGACAATCGCCTCAACGCCGTTTTCCTTGCCCGGACGCTCTTCCCATGGCTTCAGGCTGACGAAAGCGATACCGGAGTTCTGACCCTGTCCGCTAAAACTAAACCCGTTTACGGTAAAGACCGATTCAACGTTCGCTTTCTCTTTCGTCAGGTAATAATCCTGAACCTGATCGAGTACCTGCTGGGTACGCATCTGCGTCGCCCCTGCCGGCAACTGAACCATCGTCATAAACACACCCTGATCCTCTTCCGGCAGGAAGGAGGAAGGCAGGCGCAGGAACAGAACTGCCATGCCGCCGACGATGATGACGTAAACCAGCAGATAGCGGCCGGTCTTACGTAAAATGCCGCTCACGCTGTTGCTGTAGTGCTCCACACTCTTATCAAAGAGCGCGTTAAACCAGCCGAAGAAACCACCTTTCTTTTCATGATGTTCGCTGGAAACCGGTTTGAGCAGCGTTGCACAAAGAGCAGGCGTTAATATCAACGCCACCAGTACCGACAAGGCCATCGCGGAGACAATGGTCAGCGAGAACTGGCGATAGATAGCCCCGGTTGAACCACCAAAGAATGCCATCGGAATAAATACCGCCGAAAGCACCATGGCAATGCCCACCAGAGCGCCCTGGATTTGCTCCATTGACTTCTGCGTCGCCTCTTTTGGCGGCAGCTTGTCCTCAACCATGACGCGTTCTACGTTCTCGACTACCACGATGGCGTCATCGACGAGAAGACCTATCGCCAATACCATCCCGAACATCGTCAGGGTGTTTATGGAGAACCCGAACGCAGCCAGTACCGCAAAGGTGCCCAGTAACACCACGGGAACGGCGATAGTGGGAATAAGCGTTGCCCGCAGGTTTTGCAGGAACAGGTACATCACCAGGAACACGAGAACAATCGCTTCAAACAGCGTCTTCACCACTTCATGGATGGAGATCTTCACGAAAGGTGTGGTGTCGTACGGATACACGACTTTCAGACCCTGAGGGAAGAAGGGCTGCAACTGCGCCAGTTTACTCTTGATGGCGGCAGCGGTATCCAGCGCGTTTGCGCCAGTCGCCAGCTTGATCCCCAGCCCCGTTGCTGCCTGGCCATTGATTTTGGTGACCATGTTGTAGTTTTCGCCACCCAGCTCAATGCGTGCCACATCTTTCAGGTGGACCATTGAACCGTCCTGGTTCACCTTCAGCGTCACACGACCAAACTCCTCCGGCGATTTCAAGCGTGTTTGAGCAATAATTGAGGCGTTCAGTTGCTGCCCTGGTACGGACGGCGTTCCTCCCAACTGGCCCGCAGCAATCTGGTCGTTCTGTGTTTTCAGCTGGTTAATGATATCCAGCGGCGTGAGCTGATATTTGTTCATCGCGTTGCTGTCCAGCCAGATGCGCATTGCATACTGGGCACCGAACAGTTGCACGTCACCGACGCCGGAAGTACGGCTGATCGCATCTTTTACGTTAGAAGCGACATAGTCGGAGATATCATCCTGCGTGAGATTTTTATTGTCCGACACAAAGCCTGCAACCAGCAGGAAGCTGCTGCTGGATTTCTCCACGCCAATCCCCTGCTGCTGCACTTCTTGCGGCAGCAGCGGCATGGCGAGCTGGAGTTTGTTCTGAACCTGCACCTGCGCGATATCAGGATCCGTACCCGACTCGAACGTCAGCGTAATGGTGACGTTACCGGCGGAATCACTGGTGGACGACATGTACATCAAATTATCGATACCGTTCATGTTCTGTTCGATAACCTGAGTTACGGTGTCCTGTACCGTCTGGGCATCAGCGCCAGGGTAGGTTGCTGTCACCGCCACCGCTGGCGGCGCAATGGTCGGATATTGCGCCACCGGCAGTTTTAAAATGGCCAGCCCGCCCGCAATCATCAGAATGATGGCGAGTACCCAGGCGAAAACAGGCCGTTGAATAAAGAAATTAGCCATGTCGTTATTCCTTAACTGGCTGGAGTCGCGGCGGTATCAGGAATAGCCACGACGGTAACGCCAGGGCGAACTTTTTGCAGGCCGCTGATAATGACGCGGTCGCCGTTTTTCAGGCCTTCCGTGATCAGCCAGCGATCGCCAATCGCCTGCGGTGCAACGACAGTGCGCGATTCCACCTGGTTTTTATCGTTTACCACAAGCACAGTGGCATCCCCGCGCGGTGTACGGGTTACCCCCTGCTGGGGAACAAGAATGGCATCAGGTTGTGTACCTTCGTCAATGCGTGCACGGACAAACATACCCGGTAACAGCATATGCTGAGGGTTAGGGAAGAGGGCGCGAAGGGTGATTGAGCCGGTACTTTCATCTACCGTGACATCAGAGAACTGGAGCGTTCCTTTCAGTGGATAAGGCTGGCCATTTTCCATCAGCAACTCGACGCTGCTGGTGTCTCCCTTTTGCAGGCTCGTCTGCTGCTTCAGACGCATAAAATCGCTGCTGGATTGCGTCACATCGACATAAATGGGATCGAGCTGCTGAACCGTCGCCAGTGCAGTCGACTGACCATTAGTAACCAACGCCCCTTCGGTGACGCTGGATTTACCTATACGCCCGTTGATTGGGGATGTGACTTTGGTATAAGCCAGGTTGATCCGCGCGCTTTCAACGCCAGCCTTCGCGGCAACGACGCTCGCATCCGCCTGCTGGGCGGTTGCCACCGCCTGATCGTACTCCTGCTTGCTCACATATTGCGTACCGACCAGCGGAACGTAACGTTTCACCGTCAGATGAGCGATATTGGCCGCCGCCTGTGCTTTTACCAGTTCACCTTTCGCATTGTCGTAGGCTGCCTGATACGTGGCCGGATCGATCTGATAAAGGGATTCACCCGCTTTGACGTCGCTGCCTTCGGTAAAATTACGGTGCAGAATGATACCACTTACCTGGGGACGAACCTCCGCAACACGATACGCGTCAGTTCTGCCAGGCAATTCTGTCTTTACGGCCAGTGGCGCGCTTTTAACAATATGAACACTGACCTGAGGAGCTTGCGCATGCTGCTGTGGGTTTTCTTGCCCATCGCACCCGGTAAGCAGCGCGGCACAGACAATGAAACCGGATAAGGGTAAGCATCTGAAGTGATTCGTCATTACTGTTCCTTAAACTACCCCTGAACCGATATTTGTCATGAATCGGTGAAAGGGTGTGAGGCAAAAAAAGAAATGTAGCTGCGTATAATAATGAGGGTATTTAATGTTTTTTAATTTATAAGTGCTGATGGAGCTTTTAAAAAGTAAAAATCGGAATCTGACCCAGTGCATTCGACACTCTATTTCTGTCAGGATAATCAACGAAATGCTTTTTGGTGAAAGCTATACATATGTTTTATGTATTTAATATATTCAATTTATTCACGAGGTTTATAAATTAAACGAATTGACTTTTTTTGTGCAAAACTAACACGGATTTTGGTTAATACTTTGTCTGACACGACCACGGCAATATCCTTTGATAACGTATCAATCTTGTAAGTAACGAGTAGCAGGTAATGGCGCGCAAAAAGAAAGAAGAGGCTCAAAAGACCCGCCAGCAGCTGATTGAAGCCGCTATCAGGCTATTCGCGACGCGTGGTGTGGCCAGCACCACGCTTACCGACATTGCCGATGCAGCTCAACTCACTCGCGGGGCGGTTTACTGGCATTTCTCGAGTAAAGCGGAAATATTTAACGCAATATGGGAACAGCAATTGCCGCTGCGTGAAATCATTCGTGACAGGCTAATGCTTTCCGAAAATGACGACCCTTTGTTAATGCTTCGTGAACAATTTATTGTTGCGCTGCAATATATTGCGAGCGAACCCCGACAGTATGCGCTTTTACAAATTCTGTATCATAAGTGTGAATTTCATGACGATGTGATTTCAGAATGTGAAATACGCAAGCGGATCGGTTTAAACGATGATTATCTTCGCAAGACGCTTAAGCGATGCATTGCTCATAACATTATCTCTTCGCAAACTAATATTGAACTGGCGCTGATTGTTTTCCATGCCTTTTTTAGCGGAGTCATTAAAAACTGGTTAATGGATAACACCAGTTTTAATCTGTACAAACAAGCGCCGGCGCTGGTGGATAATATTCTGGCGACACTAAATATCACCCGAGTGGCGCCAGTGGTTTACGATACAGCCTTATGACTGCGCCCGGGGTGGCGACATCTCCCCGTGCTGGCACTGTTCCATAATAGCTTGCGCGGTAATTGGTTTGCCCAGCAGATAACCCTGTAGCGTATTGCATCCCAGTTCTGTCAGGAAGGTCTGCTGCGCTGCGGTTTCGACCCCTTCCGCCACGACCTTCAGATTCAGCGTTTTTGCCAGGGCGACAATCGCCGAGACAATTGTCGCATCTTCGCTCTCTCCACTTAACTCTTTCACAAAAGCGCGATCGATTTTCAACTCGCAGGCGGGAAGCCGCTTAAGATAGAGAAGGCTTGAGTAACCTGTACCAAAATCGTCTATTGAGGCTTTTACTCCCGCATCCGTCAGCGCTGTCAGGACGCGTACGCTTTCGTCCGGATTGCTCATTGCCGTGGTTTCAGTCACCTCCAGAATCAACATGCCGGGCGGCACGCTATGGCGCGTCAGACAATCGAGAACCGTTTTAACCAGCGACGGCTGTTCGAACTGCAACGTAGAAAGATTCACCGCCATTGACCAGTCCGTGTGGCCCTGAAGATGCCATTCACGCAGCTGGCGGCAGGCCTCGTCGATTACCCAGTTTCCAATCGGAATAATCAGCCCTGTTTTCTCTGCCAGCGGTAGAAACAGGTCGGGGGAGAGTAATCCCTGTTTGGGATGCTGCCAGCGTAACAGCGCTTCGAACCCGATGACCGGCCCGGCAGGGGCGTGGAATTTAGGTTGATAAAGCAGGCGTAACTCATCACGGTCGATGGCCTGCCACAGATCATTCATCAGCTGTAGATGCGTCTGCGCCAGCGTATTCATTGACGGCTGGAAGAAGTGATAGCCGTTGCGACCCATATGTTTCGTGTGGTACATCGCAGCATCAGCGTTAAACATTAGTTCACGATCGGTTTTGCCATCGTGTGGATAGGGCGCAATGCCAATGCTCAGGGTGACCATCAGTTCGTAAGGATCGAGATGGAACGGGCTATCAATGACGCGCACCAGTGAATTTGCCAGTGAGGCAGCATCATCCGGGGTGGCGGTTTCGGCCAGCAGCACGAATTCATCCCCACCGATACGCGCCAGCGTGTACTGACCTTTCAACTGCAACAGCAAACGCTGAGTCACCGCTACCAGAAGCTTGTCACCGACATCATGACCATAGGCATCGTTGACGGTTTTAAAGCCGTCGAGATCCATAAACATCAGCGCGAAAGGGCTTCCTTCGCGATCGGCCTTGCTGATGGCCTGATCGAGGCGATCCTCAAGCAGAATACGATTGGGTAATCGCGTCAGCGTATCATGCAACGCCAGCTGTGCGAGTTCACGATTAGCTTCTGCCAGTGATGAGGCCAGCAGCGAGGTACGAGCCTGAAGGCGGGCATCGAACATCGACACCAGCAGCGTAATCCCCAGAATAGCGAGCGCGACCACGCTAACCAATATCGCCAGCCAGCTCCCGTTAATGCCATGATGGTGGACCATCGTCGACATCGGAAATTGTGCTGCTTCCATGCCAGCGTAATGCATGCCAGCGATAGCGATGCCCATGGTGATCGCCGCCCCCAGCCGCATCAACGCCATTCGTGCGGCTTCCTGACGTAAACGGAACGTCAGCCAAAGAGCGGCCAGTGAAGCGGCAAGGGCTATGACCACAGAGATAGCCACCCACGTTTTATCCCAGACAATACCCGGTGTGACCTCCAGGGCAGCCATACCGGTGTAGTGCATGGCAACAATGCCCGTTCCCATCACGACGGCGCCAGGCAGCAGCCGGCGCAAACGTAGCTGCTCGCCGCTAACGAGCCACAGGGCAAACATTGACGAGCTAATGGCGATAACCATCGAAAGCACGGTCAGGGCCGCGTTGTAACTCATGCTCATGGAAAGATCCATCGCCAGCATACCGATGAAATGCATCGCCCACACGCCAATCCCCATCGAAACACCGCCACCTGCCAGCCAGACGCGTGCAGCGACGCTCTGGCTTCCGGCAACGCGCGCAGCCATATTCAGTGCGGTATAGGCGGCAAGAATGGCAACAACAAAGGAGATGACTACGAGGATTTGGTTGTATTGGCTAACCAGCATGGTCTGTTCACTCGTGTGAGACGTTAAGCAAGAGCGGTTGGAAAGGGGACAGACATTATCATCGTCAGGAAATGACGAAAAGTGATTTAAGCCCCTGTTTTTATTGGGTGTTAACAGGGTTTTATACAGGATGGAAGCGGTTAGTCCAGCTCTGAGCAGTTGACCAGTTTAAGCGGGTTCACGGAATTCATATTGCGACATTTATCGGTTTCAGTGCTCATCAGTTCAATCCACTGCATCAGCAGCGCATCGAAAATGAAAACAGAGACAGCAAAAACGACCAGCCACCAGTATTTACGAATCATGTGTCATTCCGCGAAAAGAGAGCCTGTAAGTTGGTGGAAATATACACGAAAAGCGGGCGTTGAAAAGTGGGGAAAGGGAAGGTTTACAAAGCGTTGACGGTTGCTCGCCCGAACGATAAAAAAGGCGCTTCCCCATGCCGAAGAGCGCCTTTTTAAACAAGCAGTTAGCTAATCGAAATTAGTTCATGCCGTATTTTTTCAGTTTCTTACGCAGGGTACCACGGTTGATGCCCATCATCAGGGCAGCGCGGGTTTGATTACCACGGGTGTATTGCATCACCATGTCCAACAGTGGCTGTTCAACTTCAGCCAGTACCAGCTCATACAGGTCATTAACATCCTGACCGTTCAGTTGAGCAAAATAGTTCTTCAGTGCCTGTTTAACCGAGTCACGCAGGGGCTTTTGAGTCACCTGATCCTGAGAGTTAACGGTAGAAACGGTCAGTACGTCAGAATTTACGCGTTGTTCGAACATAGTTCTGTCAGCTCTTTATTTCATTACGCAAGATTTTCGAAGTATGCCTCCAACGCCTCCAGCTGTTCGCTGGCATCCTCAATGGCGTTGAATGTGCGCCGAAACTGGTCATTTGGAGCGTGCTCCTGGAGATACCAGGAGACGTGTTTACGCGCAATTCGGTACCCTTTTGCCTGGCCGTAGTGGTCATGCAATTCCCGAACATGCGAACAAAGCAAGCGCTTGACCTCTGCCAGAGGCAGCGGGGCAAGCAGCTCCCCAGTGTCCAGATAATGCTGGATTTCCCGAAAGATCCAGGGTCTTCCCTGAGCGGCACGTCCTATCATCAGAGCATCAGCTCCCGTATAGTCGAGCACAGCTCTGGCTTTAAGCGGGTCAGTAATGTCGCCATTCGCGATAACCGGAATGGAAACTTTCTGCTTAACTGCCCGAATGCTGTCGTATTCAGCTTCACCGTTGAACAAACAGGCGCGAGTGCGTCCATGAATGGTCAGGGCCTGAATGCCACAGTCTTCGGCCAGTTGGGCAATCTCTACGCAGTTACGGTGTTCCGGCGACCAACCCGTGCGAATCTTCAACGTAACAGGAACGTCCACTGCGCTGACAACCGCCGTCAGGATTGACTTCACCTGGTCGGGGTATTGCAGAAGGGCTGAACCTGCAAGCTTGCGATTCACCTTTTTGGCCGGGCAACCCATATTGATATCAATAATCTGGGCGCCACTTTCCACGTTAATACGCGCGGCATCTGCCATTTCTTCAGGCACGCTTCCGGCAATTTGCACGGTGCGGATACCTGGTTCATCCACGTGCACCATCCGAAGGCGGGACTTGTCGCTTTCCCAAACCTGCGGGTTAGACGACATCATCTCGGAAACGGTTAATCCTGCTCCCATCTCGTAGCACAGCGTCCTGAACGGCCGGTCGGTAATACCTGCCATTGGGGCTGCGATCAGGCGATTTCTGAGCTGGTGGTGTCCGATGCGCATGAGTTAAGAAATGACCATACTGTGACTGCAAGGCGGCGTATATTACGCATTTTTTGCACGAGATGAAAGGCCAAACTTTGAACAATCCTCTGTTGTAGATCAAGGAATCGCCAGTCATTCTTTTGGGATAAGATTATTCGCTATTCAAATCATTGTGTTATGAATAAATGAACATTTTGTGGGCGCTTACAATTTCCCGTAACTTCTCATCATTTCTGAATAAATGGATCAATTGTTCGGGATAATCTGCTGCTATAAGCAGCAGATTATGGCGCTTCTTTGCGATCTGCGTCGCATTTCAGCACAGGATATCAACGTAAAAAATCGACTTATTCAACAACCAGACGGCCATGAAGCGGCTGAACCGGGCGGCTGTTTTCGTGGTGCAGAGTGTGAGTAAATTTTTGCAGCTGTTCAGCAGAGACGGTCAGCGGATGCTTGAGGACCAGCCACGTTACCCCTTCTGAACACGGTGGGGTGGTCAGAGAGCCGCTAAAACGCCAGTAAGTTTTATCCGCGGGCAGTAATTTATTCATATCAAGGGTTGGCTTAATCGTGACGTTCTGGTCAACCTGTCCCGGCATCACGCCCCAGAGTTTATCCAGTTCAGTGTTTGCAGCGCCCTGATCGAACATAACGGCAACGACCGTCAGTTCGCCGTCAGCGTTTTTATGGACCAGATGCATTTCCATTGCGTATTTTTTACCGTGCACCGTGTTTTCGGATGGTGCATGGAAATGGAACTGCTGTAACGCCCAGCGCTGTTTATCAAGCGTGATGCTGTCGCGTGTATCGGCATTTTCACTCGCCTGGATAGTATGGCCGTTATTTGTCAGAATGACCGGGCCGTCGATATAGTGCGTTTCCAGCGGAGAGATGTGGGCTTTGACCGTGTTATCTATGTTGACCGGCGACTGATACATTCCGCTTTTACACGTCTTGTACGCCTCGTCCAGTTCGCCCCAGTGTTCCGGTGCGCCTTCTCCTTGATAGCTCCAGTGTGATGCGTAAGCCGTAGCCGAAATCATGCTCAGCGCCAGCAGCGCTGCCTTGCCTGAAATGTGTTTCATCATATTCTTCCTGTGAATTTTATTATCCAAATCAATAATTAACATTGTGATTTGTGGGGTTATTTTATCGAAGAAAGGAAGAAGGCGGGAGAAAAAACCGAAGGGAAAAGGCGTGGTCAGACGACCACGCCAAACGCTTATTTTTTACGACCGGTGATGCGACACCACTCTTCTTTCTCGACCACCGGGTCGAGCGCAAAGAGATCGGCGTAGGCTTCACAGACGCTGTCTGCCTGGCTGGCAAGGATACCGGACAGGCCCAGCAGACCGCCTTCAACCGGCAGCACGCTGATTAATGGCGCCAGCTCGCGTAATGGGCCAGCCAGGATATTCGCGACCACCACATCGGCTTTCATCGCCTCTGGCTGTGCATCGGGCAGATACAGTTCAAGGCGATCGGAAACGCCATTACGCTCGGCGTTATCACGGCTGGCCTGAATCGCCTGCGGATCGATGTCGATCCCGATGGCTTTTGCCGCGCCCAGTTTCAGTGCTGCGATAGCAAGGATCCCGGATCCGCAACCGAAGTCGATCACGGTTTTGCCTTCCAGATCCAGGCCATCCAGCCATTGCAGGCACAGGGAGGTTGTCGGGTGGGTACCGGTGCCGAACGCCAGACCCGGATCCAGCATCACGTTGACGGCGTTTTCATCGGGCACTTCACGCCAGCTTGGGCAGATCCACAGACGCTGACCAAACTGCATCGGATGGAAGTTGTCCATCCACTCGCGTTCCCAGTCTTTGTCTTCCAGCTGTTCAATTTTATGCGCGAAACCCGCGCCAAGCAGCGGATGGTTTTCCAGAATCGCCACGACCTCTTTCATATCGGTTTCTGCATCGAACAGGCCGATAACGTCCGTATCACCCCACAGGCGCGTTTCGCCTGGCAGCGGCTCAAAGACCGGCGTGTCATGCGTGTCCTGGAAGGTGATAGAGACCGAACCGGCCTCCATCAGCGCATCACTCAGTTCTTCGGCGTTCGCGCCGGTTGTGTTCAGTTTTAATTGGATCCACGGCATGGCAAAACTCTTTATTTGTCAGTAGAAATCAGGGCAGTTTGTGGCACCGGTCGACCAAAACGGTTTCCCACCACAAACGCCAGTAAACTTAACAGTAACGAAGGCACGATCGGATGGAAGCCCAGATACTGAATTTTAAACGTGGCGAGAACGGCATACAGGACGCCCCCGACAATCATGCCGCTTAATGCACCCGCGGCATTCGCGCGTTCCCAGTACAGCCCCAGCACCAGCGGCCACAGGAAAACGGCCTCCAGCCCGCCAAAGGCGAGCAGGTTTAGCCAGATGATCATCTCCGGTGGACGCCACGCGGCCAGCAACAGTAACGCCCCCAGCACCAGGGTAATCACCGCCGACATACGCTTGAGGCGTCGCTCATTTTCGACCTGTTCAGGGCGCAAATTCAGATAGAGATCTTTAATGATCGTAGCGGAACTTTGCAGCAACTGAGCGTTGATGGTCGACATAATGGCCGCCATGGGTGCGGCGAGGAAAATCCCGGCGGCAAACGGCGGAAGCACTTTCACCATCAGGGTCGGAATGACCAGATCCGGTACGGTAAGGTCAGGGATCACCGCGCGGCCCAGCGCGCCCGCCAGGTGCATACCAAACATCAGGATCGCCACCACAATTGTCCCGATAATGATCCCGCGGTGCACCGCTTTGCTGTCTTTATATGAGATGCAGCGCACGGCAGTATGCGGCAGGCCAATCACGCCAAAGCACACCAGCACCCAGAACGAGGTCATAAAGGTTGGAGAGAGGATGTCATCCGCCCCCTGCGGCGAGACCAGTTTCGGATCGATCGCTTCCAGGGTTTCAACCGCATGGCTCAGGCCCCCTGCGGCATGCACGATACCCACCAGCAGAACGAGAGTGCCAATGAGCATCACCATCCCCTGCATCGTGTCGTTGAGTACGCTGGCGCGGAACCCGCCAAACGCGGTATACAGCGCGATACTCACACCGAAAATGACCAGGCCCGTCTCATAGGGGATACCGGCTGCCGTCTCCAGCAGACGTGCGCCGCCGATAAACTGCACCGTCATTGCGCCAATAAACGCCACCAGCAGACTCAGGCTTGCCAGCCATACCAGCAAGCGACTCTGATAGCGAGCAAACAGCATATCGTTCAGCGTTACGGCATTGTAGCGACGGGCCAGAATGGCAAACTTTTTACCCAATATGCCCAGAGAGAGCCAAATGGCAGGCAGCTGGATCATGGCCAGCAGTACCCAGCCCAGCCCGTACTTATAAGCGGCGCCCGGGCCACCGATAAACGAGCTGGCGCTGATGTAAGTAGCGGTCAGCGTCATGGCCAGCACGACGCCACCCATTGAGCGGCTCCCGAGGAAATACTCGTTCAGAAAGGTGCCGGTCGAACGTTTACGCATCGCATAAACCGACAGGCCAAACACCAGGAACAGGTAAGCGATAAGGGGCAGAATGACTTCAAGCTGCATCATCGTCCTCCAGTGAAATATCGCGATAGATGAATTTCACCATCGCCCAGCACAGCAGGATAAACATCAGCGGCAGCAGCAGGCAGGCCATTTCAAACCAGTGCGGGAGGCCGGTAATGCCAATCGCCGAATCAGGTAAGTAAGCAGTTACTAACCATGCGGCGAGATAGAGAAGGGTCAGCCACAGCGCCCAGCGCGCTTCTTTATGGGCCTGAACAAAACGTTTGTCCATTTTTTGTCCCTTGTGGATGAAGAAAGCGGGGATTGTACATGATGGGGCTTAGCGATCCCCAGAAATAAAAAAGGCCGGATAATCCGGCCTTTTAGCAACACTGATCTCTTACTTCTCGTTCAGACCGAGTTTTTTCTCCAGGTAGTGGATGTTAGTCCCACCATTCTGGAAGTGCTCGTCGCTCATAATGCGCATCTGGAGATCAACGTTGGTTTTGATCCCGTCGATGATCAGCTCCTGAAGGGCGTTCTTCATGCGGGCAATGGCCACGTCACGGTTTTCGCCGTAGCAGATCAGCTTACCGATCATTGAGTCATAGTACGGCGGTACGGTGTAACCGGCGTAGATATGGGACTCCCAGCGCACACCAAAGCCACCCGGCGCGTGGAAACGCGTGATTTTACCCGGGCTTGGCAGGAAGGTGTTCGGGTCTTCGGCGTTGATACGGCACTCTACCGCATGGCCTTTAACCACAACTTCTTCCTGTTTGATGGACAGCGGCTGACCGGCTGCGATACGCAGCTGTTCTTTGATCAGGTCAACGCCGGTGATCATTTCGGTAACCGGGTGTTCAACCTGAATACGGGTGTTCATCTCAATGAAGTAGAACTCGCCGTTTTCGAACAGGAACTCAAAGGTACCCGCCCCGCGATAGCCGATATCGACACACGCTTTGGCGCAACGCTCACCGATGTAGCGACGCAGTTCCGGCGTAATGCCCGGCGCTGGCGCTTCTTCGACGACTTTCTGGTGACGACGCTGCATGGAGCAGTCACGTTCTGCCAGATAGATCGCGTTACCCTGACCGTCAGCCAGCACCTGAATTTCGATGTGGCGTGGGTTTTCCAGGTATTTTTCCATGTACACCATATCATTGCTGAAAGCCGCTTTCGCTTCCGCTTTGGTCATGGAGATGGACTGCGCCAGTTCAGCATCGCTGCGTACAACGCGCATACCGCGACCGCCGCCGCCGCCGGACGCTTTGATGATCACCGGATAGCCAATGCGTTTAGCATGGGCGCGGTTAGCATCCATATCGTCGGTCAGCGGGCCGTCAGAGCCCGGTACGGTTGGCACGCCAGCTTTTTTCATCGCGGTGATGGCAGACACTTTGTCACCCATCAGGCGAATGGTGTCAGCTTTCGGGCCAATGAAGATAAAGCCAGAGCGTTCAACCTGCTCAGCAAAGTTGGCGTTCTCAGAGAGGAAACCATAACCCGGGTGAATCGCGACCGCGCCAGTGATTTCGGCGGCGCTGATGATCGCCGGGATGTTCAGATAGCTTTTTACGGACGGAGCCGGACCGATACAGACCGTCTCATCCGCCAGCAATACGTGTTTTAAATCGCGATCCGCGCTTGAATGCACGGCCACGGTCTTGATGCCCAGTTCTTTACAGGCACGAAGAATACGCAGTGCAATCTCGCCACGGTTGGCGATAACAATTTTATCCAGCATGTTCGCCTCGTTACTCGATGACGACCAGCGGCTCGTCAAATTCTACCGGCTGACCACTTTCGACCAGGATCGCTTTCACAGTACCTGATTTGTCTGCTTCGATCTGGTTCATCATTTTCATGGCTTCAACGATGCACAGGGTATCGCCTACGTTGACTTTCTGACCCACTTCGATGAACGCCTTCGCGTCCGGGCTCGGGGTGCGGTAGAAAGTACCAACCATTGGGGAACGTACGATGTGACCACTGATTTCTGTTGCAGCCGCAGGTGCCGCTTCTGCTGCCGCTGGCGCAACGGCTGCGGAGAGCGCAGGCTGCTGCACTGGCGCAGCATAAGCTTGCTGCATTACCGGGAAGCTAGCGGCTGGGGCTGCACGGCTGATGCGTACAGACTCTTCGCCTTCAGAAATTTCCAGTTCGGAGATGCCTGATTCTTCAACCAGCTCGATCAGTTTTTTAATCTTACGAATATCCATGAGTGGGTTCCGTACTCTTGTTTAGTGTGATTGTGACAAGCGTTTTACCGCTGTCTGTAAAGCGTATGAATAGCCGTCTGCACCCAGCCCACAAATCACGCCAGCGGCGATATCTGACAGGTAGGAGTGGTGGCGGAACGGCTCTCGGGCGTGCACGTTACTCAGGTGGATCTCGATAAACGGGATACTCACCGCGAGCAGTGCGTCGCGTATAGCAACACTGGTGTGCGTAAACGCGGCCGGATTGATCAGGATATAGTCCACAGTGTCTTTAGCCTGATGAATACGGTCGATGATTGCGTACTCCGCGTTAGACTGAAAATGGTCCAAATCCACATTCAGCGACGCTGCTTCCGTACTCAGACGGTTAACAATTTCGCTCAATGTTAGCGTGCCGTACTTCTCTGGCTCACGGGTGCCGAGCATGTTCAGGTTCGGTCCGTTTAAAACTAAAATTTGGAATTTATCAGCCATTATGCCGCTATCTCCTGCGATTTTCGGGTAAAAAACAACATATACCCTCAAAGCGCAATTGTCACCCTTTCAGAGGCCTAAAACCCCTGTCCGGAAAACCGAAGTCGCACATTATAACGATTTCGTAGCATTTGGCAGCTAAATACTGGTCTTATCAGGGAAGATTATCAACCGCTATCCGAAAAAGATTCACGGTTGATAAATAATCTGCGGGAAAACGCACAGTTTCGTGAACTATCGCAACCACTGGCGGAACTTCTTGTAACGCCACGCTAAAAGGGCCAGGGCCAGCAGGGCGTAGATGACCGGCTGAGGGGATAAAATCTTCACCGACCACAGGTAATGAATAGGGGCGAGGATCGCGACAAGATAGACGAAGTTATGCAGTAGTTGCCAGCGTCGACCCAGTTTTTGCTGCGCATACTGCGTGGATGTCAGCGTCAGCGCCAGTAAAACCAGCCAGCTTACGATACCCAGCGTCAGATAGGGACGCGTCACCAGTTCGCTGCCAAGGAGTGCCAGGTTGTTAATGCCCAGTTCCAGCAGGGCGTAGCTGGTGAGATGCAGCGTTGCCCAGGCGAAACACCATAGCCCTAAAAGCCGACGGGTGCGTATCAATAATGGCTGTTTAGCGTAGCGCGCCAGCGGTGAGACGAGCAAGGTCGCCAGCAAAAATTTCAGAGCCATCCGACCCGTAAAATGCTGAATATCTTTCGCCGGATCGGCACTGAACTGTCCCTGGCTGGCTGCCCAGAAGAGCCAGATAAAGGGGAGCAATCCGGCTAAATGCAGGAGTACCTTCAGCCAGGTTATCTGCTTTGCCGTTAAACGCACTTAGAAGTTCTCCCGTAAGTTCAGACCACGGTAGAGGGATGCCACCTCATCCGCATAGCCGTTAAATAGCAGCGTTGGCTGGCGTTTAACATCCAGCGCGCCGCCGGAACCGATAAAACGTTCTGTTGCCTGCGACCAGCGCGGATGGTCAACGTGCGGGTTAACGTTGGCAAAAAAACCATACTCGTCAGGCGCTGCCAGGTTCCAGGTGGTGGGGGGGCGTTCACGGGTGAGCTTAATGCTGACGATCGATTTGATGCCCTTGAAACCGTATTTCCACGGTACGGTCAGGCGAATGGGCGCCCCGTTTTGCGGCGGCAGCGCTTTGCCATAAACCCCGACGGTGAGCAGCGTAAGCGGATGCATGGCTTCGTCGAGACGTAAACCTTCAACGTAGGGATACTCCAGCCCGCCGCCGATAAACCGATCCTTCTGGCCTGGCATCTCGTCCGGGGCATAGCGCGTCTGGAAAGAAACATACTTCGCGTTGCTGGTGGGCTCAACCAGCGCCAGCAGTTTATGCAAAGGGAAACCTACCCACGGCACCACCATCGACCAGGCTTCCACACAGCGCATACGGTAAATGCGTTCTTCAAGGGGGAAGCGGGTGGTGAGGTCATGATGATCCAGCGTCAGCGGTTTTGCCACCTCGCCATCTATCTTCAGCGTCCAGGGATCGGTTTTCATGCTCCCGGCGTTGGCGGCAGGATCGGCCTTATCAAGACCAAACTCATAGAAGTTGTTATAGCCGGTGACTTTATCTTCCGGCGTCAGCGTCAGTTTATTCTGCCACTGTGCCGGTTTGGTGAAGTCAAGCGGTGCGCCGGAGGGGGCTTTCGGGCGATCGTTGCCCTTAAACCAGTCGAGCAGATCGGCATGGGCCGCAGGGGTGAGCGTCAGGGCAGTGGCGCTGATGCCAAGCATTTTCAGGATCTGGCGGCGCTGTAGCATAAAGACAGATTCAGACGTTACGTCGGCTTCCGTCAGTTTTCGGGTTTTCATGGCATCCTCCGTCAGGCGTTTTTCTAAGCATGACGGAGGAGGAGGGTTAGCGCGAATATGTCACGAAAATTTGAAGATTAGGCGATTTTAACCAGCGCACGACCGTGGAACTGGTTGTCCATGATTTTATTGGCGAACTCTGGCGCCTGGCTCAGGGTGATCTCAGTGGCGCTCTGCTCATAGAATGAGGCTGGCAGATCCTGCACCAGACGTTCCCAGGCCTCAGCCCGCCGCTCGGCTGGGCTCATGACCGAATCGACACCCTGAAGACGCACGTTACGCAGAATAAATGGCATCACCGTCGTCGGCAGGGCAAAACCACCCGCCAGACCACAGGCCGCCACGCAGCCGCCGTAATTCATTTGCGCCAGCACCTTCGCCAGCACTTTGTCGCCGACGGTATCTACTGCGCCAGCCCAGACCTGTTTTTCCAGCGGGCGGGTCTCGGCGAATTCGTCGCGGCTCAGAATACGGCTTGCGCCCAGCTGACGTAGATAATCATGCGTACTTTCGCGGCCAGAGACGGCGGCGACCTGATACCCCAGCTTGTGCAGCAGCGTGACGGCCGTGCTGCCCACGCCGCCGCTGGCGCCGGTGACGACAATTTCGCCCGAGTCAGGACGAATCCCGGCCTCTTCCAGCGCCATCACGCACAGCATGGCGGTGAAGCCTGCCGTGCCGATGATCATCGCCTTACGACCGTCCAGGCCTTTCGGCATCGGGACCAGCCAGTCACCTTTGACGCGCGCCTGTGCTGCCAGTCCGCCCCAGTGGTTTTCACCTACGCCCCAGCCGGTGAGCAGCACCTGCTGTCCGGCGTGAAAACGCGGGTCTTCACTGGTATGCACGCGGCCTGCAAAGTCGATTCCTGGCACCATCGGGAAATTTCGGATGATTTTACCTTTTCCCGTAATCGCCAGTGCATCCTTATAGTTCAGGCTGGACCAGTCGATATCTACGGTCACGTCGCCCTCTGGCAGGCGGTTCTCCTCAATGGATTGCACCGAGGCAACGGTTTTGCCGTCCTGCTGTTCTAAGATCAAAGCCTGCATACAGGGTCCTCACTAGGTTTGATGATGGGAAAATATGTCCTGATGACTATACTCGCTCAATGAAACGCAGTGCCGATTTAACGCAATAAATTGCCAGATACACCAGGTTTGATAGTATGTCGCATTTAAAATGCAAGTTAGTGCTCACTTGCCCCCCCTTCAACCCACGGAGTAATCTCAAGGATGCGATTAACGACGAAGTTCTCAGCTTTTATTACCTTGCTGACGGGGCTGACCATATTTGTCACGCTAATCGGCTGCTCGCTGAGCTTTTACAATGCCATCCAGGATAAGCTGGTTAACCGGGTTGAATCGGTTGCATCGGTTATCGACACTCGCCTGATAACGTCCTCCTTCCCGGCGCTTTCGCGTGAGCTGGATGAGTTAATGGTGCCTGTGGATATAGTGCAGATCGACATTAAACAGGGGAAGCAAACCGTTTTCAGCCATACCCGCCAGGGCAGCTATCGTCCTGCCGGCACGGTAGATCAGTATCGGGACGTCACGGTTAATTCACTTAAACATCCGGGTATGACAATTCATCTGATGTACCAGGATCCGATGAGCAACTATTTACGCTCGCTTATGACCACCGCGCCCTTAACCATCGCAGTTGCCTTTATCGTACTGCTGATTTTCCTCGCCGTTCGCTGGCAGCGTCGTCAACTTTCCGGTCAGGAACTGCTGGAAACACGCTCCGTGCGGATACTGAATGGCGAGCGGGGTCCGCAGGTGCGGGGATCGGTTTATGAATGGCCATCACGCACCAGTAGCGCCCTGGACGTGCTGCTCTCCGAAATCCAGTTTGCCAGCGATCAGCGTAGCCGTATGGACACGTTGATTCGCTCTTATGCCGCGCAGGATAACAAAACGGGCCTCAACAACCGTCTCTTCTTTGATAATCAGCTGGCTACCCTTCTTGATGACCCCGAAAAGGTGGGTACGCATGGCGTGGTAATGATGATTCGCCTGCCCGACTTCGATCTGCTCCGTGATACCTGGGGTCAGCGCGTGGCGGAAGAGAACCTCTTTACGCTGATTAACCTGCTGTCCACCTTTATTATGCGCTACCCCGGCGCGTTACTGGCACGCTACCACCGCAGCGATTTTGCCGTCTTGCTGCCGCATCGCACCTTAAAGGAATCCGAGAGTATCGCCAGTCAGCTGCTGAAAGCCGTCGATGCGCTGCCCCAGAGCAAAATGCTCGACAGAGACGACATGGTGCATATAGGCATCTGTGCCTGGCGCGGCGGTCAGTCGACGGAGCAGGTGATGGAACATGCGGAAGCGGCAACGCGTAACGCCGTATTGCAGGGGGCGAACGGCTGGGCGGTCTATGATGATACGCTGCCGGAGAAAGGGCGCGGCAACGTGCGCTGGCGAACCCTGATTGAACAGATGCTGAGCCGGGGCGGACCGCGCATCTATCAAAAACCGGCGGTCATGAAGAGTGGTCATGTCCATCATCGTGAGCTGATGTGCCGTATTTTTGATGGCACCGAAGAGGTTATCTCCGCGGAATATCTGCCCATGGTGTTGCAATTCGGATTGTCCGAAGAGTATGACCGTCAGCAAATCACCCGCCTCATTCCGTTTTTATCGTACTGGCCTGAAGAAAATCTGGCTTTACAGGTGACCGTCGAATCGCTGATCCGTCCGCGCTTCCAGCGCTGGTTACGTGACACGTTAATGCAATGCGAAAAATCGCAACGCAAACGCATTATTTTTGAACTTGCAGAGGCAGATGTAGGTCAACACATCAGCCGGTTGCGCCCGGTGGTGCGTTTAATCAATGCGCTTGGGGCTCGCGTGGCGGTAACCCAGGCGGGTCTGACGCTGGTGAGCACCAGCTGGATCAAAGAGCTGGATGTTGAATTATTGAAGCTGCATCCGGGTCTGGTAAGGAATATTGAAAAACGCACGGAAAACCAGCTGCTGGTACAAAGCCTGGTGGAAGCGTGCAAAGGAACGCAAACGCAAGTATTTGCCACAGGCGTACGTTCACGAAGTGAATGGCAGATGTTGACAGAGCGCGGCGTGACGGGCGGTCAGGGGGATTTTTTTGCCGCCTCTCAGCCGCTTGACACCAATGTGAAAAAATATTTGCAAAGATACTCTGTTTGACCTGCCGTTTACTTTGTTTTCACGTAGAATATCGCGCCTGTAGCTTTGAGTAAGACGAGCATAAAAGCCAGTGAACGACCTTTAATGGGTTACAAGTGAAAGTGAGGGACGCTGCTGTTTACTCAGCCCTGAGGGATTCAGGGGATGAATTTGTAACAAAGGAAACGTGCTGCACTAATTTTCACCGTAGCAGACGATTTTTGCGCCTTGTCGCTGCTGCGTGTGGTTGGTAAAGTAAGCGGATTTTGTTTTCCGCCCCAGCTTTCAGGATTATCCCTTAGTATGTTGAAAAAATTTCGTGGCATGTTTTCCAATGACCTGTCCATTGACCTGGGTACCGCGAATACCCTTATTTATGTAAAAGGACAAGGCATCGTATTGAATGAGCCTTCCGTTGTGGCCATTCGTCAGGATCGTGCCGGCTCGCCAAAAAGCGTGGCCGCAGTAGGTCATGATGCGAAGCAGATGCTGGGCCGTACGCCGGGCAACATCGCCGCGATCCGCCCAATGAAAGACGGCGTTATTGCTGACTTCTTCGTGACCGAAAAAATGCTTCAGCACTTCATCAAGCAGGTTCACAGCAACAGCTTCATGCGCCCAAGCCCGCGCGTGCTGGTGTGTGTGCCGGTTGGCGCGACCCAGGTTGAACGCCGTGCAATCCGTGAATCTGCTCAGGGTGCCGGTGCGCGTGAAGTCTTCCTGATTGAAGAACCGATGGCTGCGGCAATTGGTGCGGGTCTGCCGGTTTCTGAAGCAACCGGTTCTATGGTGGTGGATATCGGTGGCGGTACCACTGAAGTGGCCGTTATCTCCCTGAACGGCGTGGTGTACTCCTCTTCCGTGCGTATCGGCGGCGACCGTTTCGACGAAGCTATCATCAATTACGTTCGCCGTAACTACGGCTCTCTGATCGGTGAAGCGACCGCAGAGCGCATCAAGCACGAAATCGGTTCTGCCTACCCGGGTGATGAAGTGCGCGAGATCGAAGTTCGCGGTCGTAACCTGGCGGAAGGCGTGCCACGCGGATTCACCCTGAACTCCAACGAAATCCTGGAAGCGTTGCAGGAGCCACTGACCGGTATCGTGAGCGCGGTGATGGTTGCGCTGGAACAGTGCCCGCCAGAGCTAGCCTCCGATATCTCCGAGCGCGGTATGGTTCTGACCGGTGGTGGTGCGCTGCTGCGTAACCTCGACCGCCTGTTAATGGAAGAGACAGGTATTCCTGTCGTAGTTGCAGAAGATCCACTGACTTGCGTCGCCCGTGGTGGTGGCAAGGCGTTGGAAATGATCGACATGCACGGCGGCGACTTGTTTAGCGAAGAGTAGTCGGGTGTGAGAGGGTAGCAATTTGCTACCCTTTCTCTCTGACGCGAGAATACGCATAGCCTATGAAGCCAATTTTTAGCCGTGGCCCGTCGCTACAGTTTCGCCTGATCCTGGCGGTTCTGGTTGCGCTCGGGGTCATTATTGCCGATAGCCGCCTCGGTACGTTCAGCCAGATCCGAACGTACATGGATACCGCCGTCAGTCCTTTCTACTTTATTTCAAATGGTCCCCGTGAACTGCTCGACTCCGTGTCGCAAACGCTCTCATCGCGTGACCAGCTCGAACTCGAAAACCGTGCGTTACGCCAGGAACTGCTGCTGAAAAACAGCGAGCTGCTGATGCTGGGACAATATAAGCAGGAAAACGCACGCCTGCGTGAACTGCTTGGCTCGCCGCTGCGCCAGGATGAACAGAAAATGGTCACCCAGGTGATCTCCACCGTAAACGATCCGTACAGCGATCAGGTGGTGATTGATAAAGGCAGCGTGAACGGCGTATACGAAGGTCAGCCTGTCATCAGCGATAAAGGCGTCGTGGGCCAGGTTGTGGCGGTTGCCAAACTGACCAGCCGCGTGCTGCTGATTTGCGATGCCACCCATGCACTGCCGATTCAGGTGCTGCGTAACGATATTCGCGTGATTGCCGCCGGTAACGGCTGCACGGACGATCTGCAACTGGAACATCTGCCCGCCAACACGGATATCCGCGTGGGCGACGTGCTAGTGACGTCCGGTCTGGGCGGTCGTTTCCCTGAGGGCTACCCGGTTGCGGTTGTCTCTTCCGTGAAGCTCGACACTCAGCGTGCCTACACCGTGATTCAGGCGCGTCCAACGGCCGGCTTGCAGCGTTTGCGCTACCTGCTGCTGCTGTGGGGCGCCGATCGTAACGGAGCTAACCCGATGACCCCGGAAGATGTGCATCGCGTGGCGAATGAACGCCTGATGCAGATGATGCCGCAGGTACTGCCTGCGCCGGATGCGATGGGACCACCTGCACCCGTACCGGCTCCGGCGACGGGGTTAACGCAGCCGCTGCCGGATGCGCCGCCACCGCCGCAAGTCTCGGGTGGAGGGCAGTAGTGGCCAGTTATCGTAGCCAGGGGCGCTGGGTAATCTGGCTCTCATTCCTCGTTGCACTGTTGCTGCAAATTATGCCCTGGCCGGACGACATTCTTGTTTTCCGGCCAAACTGGGTATTGCTCATTTTGCTCTACTGGATCCTTGCCCTGCCGCACCGCGTAAATGTCGGCACAGGTTTTGTGATGGGTGCCATACTGGATCTTATCAGTGGCTCTACGCTTGGCGTCCGCGCCTTATCCATGAGCATTATTGCGTATCTCGTCGCACTCAAATTCCAGCTCTTTCGTAACCTTGCGCTCTGGCAACAGGCGCTGGTGGTGATGTTGTTGTCGCTCGCTGCGGATATCGTTGTTTTCTGGGCAGAGTTTTTAGTGATCAACGTCTCTTTCCGACCGGAAGTGTTCTGGAGTAGTGTAGTAAACGGTGTGCTCTGGCCGTGGCTATTCCTGCTGATGCGTAAAATTCGCCAGCAGTTTGCCGTGCAATAAAAGGTTTCTATGACGTCTTTGTATCTTGCCTCCGGTTCTCCGCGTCGCCAGGAACTGCTCGCGCAGTTGGGTGTCTCCTTCGAACGCATCGTTACCGGTATTGAAGAAAAACGTGCTGAGGGTGAAAGCGCTCAGCAGTATGTCTCTCGTCTGGCGCGTGAAAAAGCGCAGGCGGGCGTGGCATGCGTGCCGCGTGACTTACCGGTGCTGGGTGCGGATACCATTGTCATTCTCAATGGTGAGGTGCTTGAGAAACCCCGCGACGCAGACCATGCGGCGCGGATGCTGCGTAACATGTCCGGACAAACCCATCAGGTGATGACGGCGGTAGCGCTGGCAGACAGCCAGTACGTTCTGGATTGCCTTGTGGTAACGGAAGTGACGTTCAGAGTCCTCACCGACGAGGAGATCGCCGGCTATATCGCCAGCGGTGAACCTATGGATAAAGCAGGTGCATACGGTATTCAAGGGTTGGGTGGCTGTTTTGTCAGGAAGATAAATGGCAGCTATCACGCCGTAGTCGGCTTACCGCTGGTGGAAACGTATGAGTTGCTGAGCAATTTTAACTCACTGCGTGAGGGAAGGGATAATTATGACGGCTGAATTGTTGGTAAACGTAACGCCATCGGAAACCCGTGTGGCCTACATTGATGGTGGCATTCTTCAGGAAATTCATATTGAGCGTGAAGCGCGACGCGGAATCGTAGGCAATATCTACAAAGGTCGTGTCAGTCGTGTCCTGCCGGGTATGCAGGCGGCTTTTGTAGATATTGGGCTCGATAAGGCGGCGTTTTTACATGCCTCCGATATCATGCCGCACACCGAATGTGTGGCAGGCGAAGAGCAAAAGCAGTTTGCCGTGCGCGACATCTCTGAGCTGGTGCGTCAGGGCCAGGATCTGATGGTGCAGGTGGTAAAAGATCCGCTGGGCACTAAAGGCGCGCGTCTGACCACCGACATCACCCTGCCTTCACGCTATCTGGTCTTTATGCCGGGGGCGTCGCACGTCGGCGTGTCACAGCGTATTGAGAGCGAAAGCGAGCGTGAGCGCCTGAAAAAGGTGGTCAGCGCCTACTGCGACGAGCAGGGCGGGTTTATTATCCGTACCGCGGCGGAAGGGATCAGCGAAGAAGATCTCGCCTCGGATGCGGCCTACCTGAAGCGCGTCTGGACCAAAGTGATGGAGCGTAAAAAACGCAACCAGACCCGCTACCGGCTGTACGGTGAGCTGGCGCTCGCTCAGCGCGTATTACGTGATTTCGCCGACGCCCAGCTTGACCGCATCCGCGTGGACTCCCGTCTGACGTACGAAGCCTTACTGGAGTTCACCGCCGAGTACATCCCGGAAATGCCGGGTCTGCTGGAGCATTACACCGGACGCCAGCCGATATTTGACCTCTATGACGTTGAAAACGAAATCCAGCGTGCGCTGGAGCGTAAGGTTGAGCTGAAATCGGGTGGCTATCTGATCATCGATCAAACCGAAGCGATGACCACCGTCGATATCAACACCGGCGCGTTTGTCGGCCATCGCAACCTCGATGACACCATCTTCAACACCAACATCGAAGCGACGCAGGCCATCGCGCGTCAGCTTCGCCTGCGTAATCTGGGCGGCATTATCATCATCGACTTTATCGATATGAACAATGAAGATCACCGCCGTCGCGTGCTGCACTCTCTGGAGCAGGCGCTGAGTAAGGACCGCGTGAAAACCAGCATCAATGGCTTCTCGCAGCTCGGTCTTGTGGAAATGACCCGGAAACGGACCCGCGAAAGCGTGGAACATGTCCTGTGTAATGAGTGTCCAACCTGCCATGGACGCGGAACGGTAAAGACGGTGGAGACGGTCTGCTACGAGATCATGCGTGAAATTGTCCGTGTCCATCATGCCTACGACTCAGACCGTTTTCTGGTCTATGCTTCCCCTGCGGTGGCGGAGGCCCTGAAAGGGGAAGAGTCGCACGCGCTGGCGGAAGTGGAAATCTTTGTCGGCAAACAGGTAAAAGTGCAAATTGAGCCGCTCTATAACCAGGAGCAGTTTGACGTCGTCATGATGTAAACGCAGTTCGCTGCGAGATTTAAGGCTGACAAGGAGAGACGCGTGAGGCGATTGCCGGGGATTTTACTGCTTACAGGGGCAACGCTGGTCGTGATTGTCGCGTTGCTCGTGAGCGGGCTGCGTCTCGCCTTGCCGCATCTGGACAGCTGGCGTCCGCAGATCCTGGCAAAAATCGAATCCGCCACCGGCCTGCCGGTGGACGTGAGTCATATCGAGGCAAGCTGGCAGAACTTTGGCCCGACGCTAGATGCGCGGGATATCCACGCCAGCCTGAAAGATGGCGGCCACCTCAAAATCAAACGCGTCACCCTGGCGCTGGATGTCTGGCAAAGCCTGCTGCATCTGCGCTGGCAGTTTCGCGATCTCACCTTCTGGCAACTTCAGCTGATGACTAACACGCCGCTGCAAAGCGGCGACAGCGATCGAGGGCTGGAAACCAGCCGTATCAGCGATCTGTTCCTGCGGCAGTTCGATCATTTCGATCTGCGCGACAGCGAAGTGAGCTTTATTACTCTTTCCGGTCAGCGCGCTGAGCTGGCGATCCCTCAGCTGACCTGGTTAAACGGGAAAGATCGCCACCGCGCCGAGGGGCAGGTGAATCTCTCCAGCCTGAACGGGCAGCACGGGGTTATGCAGGTGCGGATGGATCTGCGTGACGACAATGGCCTGCTGAACAACGGCAGGGTCTGGCTACAGGCGGACGACGTGGACGTGAAGCCGTGGCTCGGTGAGTGGCTACAGCAGAACATGCAGCTGGAGACCGCGCGCTTCAGCCTGGAAGGCTGGATGACGCTGACGAACGGGGCGTTCGCCAGCGGCGATATCTGGCTTAAGCAGGGGGGCGCGAGCTGGAAAGGGGAAAACCATCAGCATCAACTTTCCGTCGATAACCTCACCGCACACGTGACGCAGGATAAAGGCGGCTGGCAGTTCGCCATTCCGGATACGCGCATCTCCATGGATAACAAACCCTGGCCGCGCGGCGCGCTGACGCTGGCGTGGATGCCGGAACAGGACGTCGGCGGGATAAACGGTAAACGCAGCGACGAGCTGCGTATCCGCGCCAGTAACCTGGATCTGACGGCGATCGAAGGGCTGCGTTCAATGGCCGCAAAACTTTCACCGGAGCTGGGCGAAATCTGGCTGGCGACGCAGCCGAGCGGGCAGATAAACCGGCTGGCGCTGGATATTCCGCTCCAGGCTACGGAAAAGACGCGTTTTCAGGCGGCATGGAAAAATCTCGCATGGAAACAGTGGAAATTGCTGCCGGGTGCCGAGCACTTCAGCGGTAAACTGGAAGGAAGCGTGGAAAACGGCAGGCTGACGGCAGAAATGCAGGACGCGAAAATGCCGTACGAAACGGTCTTCCGTGCGCCACTGGAGATCGAAAAGGGAAATGCCACTCTCAACTGGCTGAAGAATGACAAAGGTTTTCAGCTCGATGGCCGCGATATTGATGTAAAAGCCAAAGCGGTACATGCCCGCGGTAATTTCCGTTATCTACAGCCTGAAGGCGATGAGCCGTGGCTGGGTATTCTGGCGGGCATCAGCACGGATGACGGTTCGCAGGCGTGGCGCTACTTCCCGGAAAACCTGATGGGGAAAGCGCTGGTGGACTATCTCAGCGGCGCTATTCAGGGCGGCCAGGCGGATAACGCCACGCTGGTCTACGGCGGCAACCCGCACCTGTTCCCGTATAAGCACAACGAAGGCCAGTTCCAGGTTCTGGTGCCGCTACGCAACGCCACCTATGCCTTTCAGCCAGACTGGCCGGCGCTGAAGAATCTGGATATTGAACTCAACTTCCTGAATGACGGCTTGTGGATGAAGACGGACAGCGTCGCGCTGGGCGGCGTAACGGCAAGCAACCTGACGGCAAACATCCCGGATTATTCCAAAGAGAAGCTGCTGATTGATGCGGATATTAAGGGGCCGGGTAAAGCGGTTGGCCCGTACTTTGAAGATACGCCGCTGAATGACTCCCTGGCAGCCACCCTTCAGCAGTTGCAGTTAGATGGCGATGTGAATGCTCGCTTACATCTGGATATCCCGCTGGACGGTGAATTGACCACCGCCAAAGGCGACGTTCGCCTTAATAACAACAGCCTCTATATCAAGCCGCTGGACAGCACCCTGAAAAACCTCAGCGGTCAGTTCAGCTTTGTTAACGGCACGCTGAAAAGTGAGCCGCTGAAAGTGACCTGGTTCAATCAACCCGTTAATATCGATTTCTCCACCACCGAGGGCGATAAAGCCTACCAGGTGGCGGTCAATATGGACGCGAACTGGCAGCCGTCACGCATGGATGTTCTGCCGAAGCCGATTGAGAATGCGGTGGACGGTGCGGTGTCATGGAATGGCAAGGTCGCCATCGACCTGCCTTATCATGCCGGTGCGCGCTATAACGTCGACATTACGGGCGATCTAAAAAACCTCAGCAGCCAGCTTCCCGCGCCGCTGAATAAAAAAAGCGGTGAAGCATTGCCCGTCAACGTTAAGGTTGCGGGCAACCTTAACAGCTTCGATTTAACCGGAAACGCGGGCGGAACAAACCACTTCAACAGCCGCTGGCTGCTTAACCGCAAGCTGACGCTGGACAGGGCGATCTGGACGACGGACAGCCGTACCACGCCGCCGCTGCCGGAGCAGGCGGGCGTTGAACTGAATCTCCCGCCGATGGATGGCGCAGAGTGGCTGGCACTGTTCCAGAAAGGTGTCGGGCAAAACGTCGACCAAACGGCGCAGTTCCCGCAGTCCATTACCTTGCGCACGCCTGCGCTGACGCTGGGCGGGCAGCAGTGGAACAACCTGAGTATTGTCTCCCGGCCGACGGTAAACGGCTCAAAGGTCGAGGCGCAGGGGCGTGAGATCAACGGTTCGTTGATCATGCGCGATCACGCGCCATGGCAGGCGGCTATCCGTTATCTCTATTACAATCCGACCTTTACGGCGTCTAAAGCAGAGTCGACAAGCACTTCTCCTGTCAGTGGCAATGGGACGTCGCGCGTGGATTTCAGCGGCTGGCCCGATCTCCAGCTGCGCTGCGCGGAGTGCTGGCTGTGGGGACAGAAATATGGCCGTATCGACGGTGATTTTGCCATTCAGGGAAATACGCTGAGCCTCTCTGGTGGGCTGGTGGATACCGGCTTTGGCCGCATGACTGCCGCGGGCGAATGGGTGAACAAACCGGGTGAACAACGCACCTCGCTGAAAGGCGATATTAAAGGCAATAAGCTGGACGCCGCGGCTAACTTCTTCGGCATTAGCACGCCGCTTCGCGGATCGTCCTTCGATGTGAATTACGATCTGCACTGGCGCGCTGCGCCGTGGACACCCGATGAAGCTTCGCTTAACGGCATCCTGAAAACCAACTTCGGTAAGGGTGAGATTGCCGACGTGAGCACGGGGCGCGCCGGGCAGATCCTGCGCCTGCTGAGTTTTGATGCGCTGCTGCGCAAGCTGCGCTTCGATTTCAGCGACACCTTCAGCGAAGGTTTCTACTACGATTCCATTCGCAGTACGGCGTGGATCAAAGACGGCGTTCTGCATACGGACGATACGCTGGTGGATGGCCTGGAAGCGGATATCGCCATGAAAGGCTCGGTCAACCTCGTGCGTCGCGAACTGGATATGGAAGCCGTGGTGGCGCCGGAAATATCCGCAAGCGTGGGCGTTGCGGCGGCCTTTGTGGTGAACCCGATTGTCGGTGCGGCGGTGTTTGCCGCCAGTAAAGTGCTGGGGCCGCTGTGGAGCAAGGTCTCTATTCTGCGCTATCGCATTACCGGTCCGGTCGATAAACCGCAGATTAACGAGGTGCTGCGCCAGCCGCGCAAAGAAGCACCGCAATGATTTGACGTGGGCAGGTAATTGCCTCACTCTCAATAAATACGATCTTTATACCGCCCCGGGCGGCAACGAACGAGTAGCAATAGATGAGTCTGAACCTGGTAAGTGAACATTTGCTCGCAGCGAACGGCCTGAGCCATCAGGACCTGTTCTCCATTCTTGGTCAACTGACCGAACGCCGCCTCGACTACGGCGATCTCTATTTCCAGTCGAGCTATCACGAATCCTGGGTTTTAGAAGACAGCATCATTAAAGATGGCTCTTACAACATCGACCAGGGCGTCGGCGTGCGCGCCGTCAGCGGGGAGAAAACCGGTTTTGCTTATGCCGATCAGATTAGCCTCGCCGCACTTGAGCAGAGCGCGCAGGCCGCGCGCACCATTGTGCGTGATACTGGAGATGGTCGCGTGAAAACGCTGGGTGAAGTGCAGCACGCTGCGCTCTATACCAGCATCGACCCGCTGCAAAGCATGAGCCGCGAAGAGAAGCTCGACATCCTGCGTCGCGTGGACAAAGTGGCTCGCGCGGCGGATAAACGCGTGCAGGAAGTCTCTGCCAGCCTGACCGGTGTTTATGAACTGATCCTGGTGGCGGCGACGGACGGTACCCTGGCGGCGGATGTTCGCCCGCTGGTGCGTCTCTCTATCAGCGTGCAGGTTGAAGACGACGGCAAGCGCGAGCGCGGCTCAAGCGGTGGCGGCGGTCGTTTTGGCTATGACTGGTTCCTCGGCGACGTTGACGGCGAAGCGCGCGCGGATGCGTGGGCAAAAGAAGCCGTGCGCATGGCGCTGGTCAACCTGTCTGCCGTGGCGGCACCTGCCGGTATGCTGCCGGTGGTTCTGGGCGCAGGCTGGCCTGGCGTGCTGCTGCACGAAGCGGTCGGTCACGGCCTTGAGGGTGATTTCAACCGTCGCGGGACGTCCGTATTCAGCGGTCAGATGGGGCAGCTTGTCTCCTCCGAACTGTGTACCGTGGTGGATGATGGCACCATGCTCGACCGTCGCGGCTCGATTTCTATCGACGATGAAGGCACGCCGGGCCAGTACAACGTGCTGATCGAAAACGGCGTACTGAAAGGCTACATGCAGGACAAGCTTAACGCGCGCCTGATGGGCGTAGCGCCAACGGGTAACGGTCGTCGCGAATCCTATGCGCACCTGCCGATGCCGCGCATGACCAACACCTACATGTTGCCGGGCAAATCCACGCCGCAGGAGATTATCGAATCCGTTGATTACGGGATCTTCGCGCCAAACTTTGGCGGCGGTCAGGTGGATATCACCTCCGGCAAATTTGTCTTCTCTACCTCAGAGGCGTATCTGATTGAGAAGGGCAAAGTGACCAAAGCGGTGAAGGGCGCAACCCTGATTGGCTCCGGCATTGAGGCCATGCAGCAGATTTCCATGGTGGGTAACGATCTGAAGCTGGATAACGGCGTGGGCGTTTGCGGCAAAGAGGGCCAGAGCCTGCCTGTGGGCGTCGGTCAGCCTACGCTGAAAGTAGATAATCTGACGGTGGGCGGCACGGCGTAAATTTTCCCCCGCACCCTAACCCTCTCCTCAACGGGGAGAGGGGAAAAGCCTACTCTTTCCTTCTGCCCCGCATGCCCTGAAACAGCTCCGCCACTTCCACAAAATAGTCCGTCAGATAGTTAATACAGACCTGCACCTTCAGCGGCAGCTTGTCCTTTTCCGTATAGAGCGCGTACACCGGACGCGGATCGGACTGGTAGCGCGGGAAGAGGATCTCCAGCACGCCGCTGTTGATCTCGTTGATCACCCACATCAGCGGTACGTAGGCGATCCCGGCCCCGGCCACCAGCCAGCGTGAGATGGTCATCGGATCGTTGGTGACGAAGCGGCCTTCAGGCAGCAGTTTAGTGGAAAGCCCTTCCGGCGCGATCAGTTCAAATTCGTTATCTGGCCGAACGCTGTATTCCAGCCACGAGTGGTTGCTCAGATCGGCAGGTTTCTCCGGCACGCCATACTGTGCCAGGTAGCTTTTCGAAGCGCAGACCACCATCGGCATGCTGCCCAGTCGACGCGAGAACAGGCTAGAGTCCTGCAACGCGCCAACGCGGATCACCACGTCTAACCCATCGGCAATCAGGTCCGGTGCCGGAATGCCCGTAACCAGATTAACGGTTAAACCGGGATACTCTTTCAGCATTTCCGCCGTCATGGCAGCGAGAACATTTTGTGCCATAGTTGAAGAACACCCGATACGCAGCGTGCCGATAGGCGTGTTGTTAAAGGCATAGAGCTGCTCGTGAACGTCCTGCACTTCATGCAGCATTCGACGGCAGCCCTGATAGTAAATTTTACCCGCTTCCGTCAGCCCGATGCTGCGGGTGCTGCGGTTGAGCAGCTTCACCTGAAGCTCATCTTCCAGTTTTGACACTGTCTGGCTAATGGATGAGACGCTCATTTGTAGCTGACGTGCTGCGGCGGTAAAAGAGCCTTGCTCAACCACTTTCGCAAAGACGGACATGCGTTTTAGACGTCCCATTATTCACTCTGGCTTAAAAGTGATTTAGATCACATATGATAGATAACAGCATAACAGTTACGTTAATATATTATTAATTACATAACGGCTGCGCCACTCTCGCCCGGCAATTCTTGCTCTCCTGCGGCGGCGCGAGCTTAAAAATCCAGTAACCTGCACTCTCTTTAATCAAGGTCAACATGAGTCTGTTTCCCGTTATCGTGGTGTTCGGTTTGTCGTTCCCACCGATATTTTTCGAGCTTCTTTTATCACTGGCGATCTTCTGGCTGGTGCGCAAGGTGCTGGTCCCTACCGGGATTTATGATTTCGTCTGGCATCCTGCATTGTTCAATACCGCGCTGTATTGCTGCCTGTTCTATTTAATATCGCGCATGTTTGTCTGAGGTTGATGTGAAAACGCTAACAAGAAAAATCTCCCGCACTGCCATCACTATGGCGCTGGTCATCCTGGCGTTCATCGCTATTTTTCGCGCCTGGGTTTATTACACCGAATCCCCGTGGACGCGCGATGCGCGTTTCAGCGCGGAGGTGGTCGCGATAGCGCCCGATGTCGCCGGTCTCATTACGGCAGTCAACGTCCACGATAACCAACTGGTGAAAAAAGATCAGGTGCTGTTCACCATCGACCAGCCGCGCTATCAAAAAGCGCTGGAAGAAGCGGAAGCAGACGTGGCGTATTACAACGCGCTGGCCTCTGAAAAACGCCGTGAAGCAGGACGCCGTAACAAGCTGGGCATCCAGGCCATGTCCCGGGAAGAGATTGACCAGTCCAATAACGTGCTGCAAACCGTGCTGCATCAGCTGGCAAAAGCGCAGGCGACGCGCGATCTGGCGAAGCTCGATCTGGAACGTACCGTTATCCGCGCCCCGTCCGATGGCTGGGTGACCAACCTCAATGTCTATGCGGGCGAGTTTATCACGCGCGGCTCTACGGCCGTGGCGCTGGTGAAACAGAACTCTTTCTACGTCCTCGCCTATATGGAAGAGACCAAGCTGGAAGGCGTGCGTCCGGGCTATCGCGCCGAAATCACGCCGCTCGGCAGCAACCGGGTCCTGAAGGGAACCGTGGACAGCGTGGCCGCGGGGGTGACCAACTCCAGCAGTACCAATGATTCAAAAGGGATGGCGACCGTCGATTCTAACCTCGAGTGGGTTCGTCTGGCGCAGCGCGTACCGGTACGCATTCGTCTGGATGAGCAGCAGAGCAACCTCTGGCCCGCAGGCACCACGGCGACGGTGGTGATCACGGGTGAAAAAGACCGTGATGCCAGCCAGGATTCTATCTTCCGTCAAATCGCCCATCGCCTGCGCGAGTTTGGTTGATCGCTATGGGCATTTTTTCCATCGCCAGCCAGCACATCCGCTTCGCCGTGAAGCTGGCATGCGCCATTGTGCTGGCGCTGTTTGTTGGCTTCCATTTCCAGCTTGAAACGCCGCGCTGGGCCGTTCTGACCGCCGCGATCGTCGCCGCCGGTCCTGCCTTCGCGGCGGGTGGCGAACCTTACTCCGGGGCAATTCGCTATCGCGGGATGCTGCGTATTATCGGCACCTTTATCGGCTGTATCGCCGCCCTGACCATTATCATCCTGATGATCCGCACGCCGCTGCTGATGCTGATTGTATGCTGTATCTGGGCGGGTTTTTGCACCTGGGTCTCTTCGCTGGTGAAGGTGGAGAACTCGTACGCCTGGGGTCTGGCGGGATATACCGCGCTGATTATTATCATCACCATTCAGAGTGAACCGCTGCTTGCTCCGCAGTTCGCCGTGGAACGTTGCAGCGAGATTGTCATTGGTATCGTCTGCGCGATTGTCGCAGACCTGCTCTTCTCTCCGCGATCCATCAAGCAGGAAGTCGATCGTGAGCTGGACGCGCTGATTGTTGCTCAGTACCAGCTCATGCAGCTGTGCATTAAGCACGGCGACAGCGAAGAGGTCGACAAGGCCTGGAGTGCGCTGGTGCGCCGCACGCAGGCGCTGGAAGGGATGCGCAGTAACCTCAATATGGAGTCTTCCCGCTGGGAGCGGGCCAACCGTCGTCTGAAAGCGATCAATACCGTCTCGTTAACGCTGATCACCCAAGCGTGTGAAACCTACCTGATTCAGAACACCCGCCCCGAAGTGGTAACGGATACTTTCCGCGAACTGTTTGATGAGCCTGTGGAGACGGTGCAGGACGTGCATCGACAGCTTAAACGCATGCGTCGTGTGATTGCGTGGACAGGAGAACGGGATACGCCAGTCACCATTTATACCTGGGTAGGCGCCGCAACGCGCTACCTGCTCCTGAAACGCGGCGTGATTAGCAACACCAAAATCAGTGCGGCGGAAGAAGAGGTGTTACAGGGCGAAGTGGTGATCAAACCTGAATCCGCCGAGCGCCATCATGCGATGGTTAACTTCTGGCGTACCACCCTGGCCTGTATACTCGGCACGCTGTTCTGGCTGTGGACCGGCTGGACGTCTGGCAGCGGCGCGATGGTGATGATTGCCGTCGTCACCGCGCTGGCGATGCGTCTGCCCAACCCGCGCATGGTCGCGATCGATTTTCTGTACGGCACCATTGCGGCGTTACCCATTGGCGCGCTCTACTTCCTGGTGATTATTCCCTCGACGCAGCAAAGCATGCTTTTGCTCTGCATCAGCCTGGCGGTGATGGCGTTCTTTATCGGGATTGAGGTACAAAAACGCCGTCTGGGATCGTTAGGCGCACTGGCGAGTACGATTAACATCATCGTGCTGGATAACCCGATGACCTTCCATTTCAGTCAGTTCCTGGATAGCGCACTAGGTCAGCTGGTGGGCTGTTTCCTGGCAATGATGGTGATCCTGCTGGTGCGGGATAACTCTCAGGCGCGGACAGGGCGCGTGCTGCTGAATCAGTTTGTATCGGCCGCCGTATCGTCCTTGACCACCAACACCGCGCGGCGCAAGGAGAACCACCTGCCGGCGCTCTATCAGCAGCTGTTCCTGTTGCTGAATAAATTCCCGGGCGATGTCGCCCGCTTCCGCCTGGCGTTAACCATGATTATCGCGCACCAGCGTCTGCGGAACGCGCCAGTGCCGATCAACGACGATTTGTCCGCCTTCCACCGCCAGCTACGGCGCACGGCGGACCATGTGATATCGGCATCCAGTGATGACAAACGTCGCCGCTACTTTAAGCAACTGCTGGAGGAGCTGGATATCTACCAGGAGAAACTGCGGATCTGGGAAGCGCCGCCGCAGGTTACCGAGCCGGTAGAGCGGCTGGTGTTTATGCTACACCGCTACCAGAATGCGCTGACAGACAGCTAACGAAGAGAAAACCGACGCCAAAAGCGTCGGTTTTTTTGTGGCTATACTTATTCTTGCAGGTTCAAACATTCAGGAAGGGAGGACACATGACAACCCAGGCTCTTCAGGACAGTATTCTTTTTCAGACCGGGTATCTGGTCAACGGTATCTGGAAAACACTCGACACCACGTTTGATGTGCTAAACCCGGCCACGGGCGAGGTCATTGCGAAAGTGGCGAAAGCAGGAAAAGCCGAAACCGAAGAGGCCATTGTGGCCGCGACGAAGGCCTTTCCCGCATGGCGCGCAAAAACGGCAAAAGAGCGTTCCGCGATCCTCTATCGCTGGTATGAACTGATTATCGAGAACAAAAGCTGGCTCGGGCGGCTGATGACTACCGAGCAGGGCAAGCCGCTGAAAGAGGCTGAAGGTGAGGTGGACTACGCTGCCAGCTTCATTCAGTGGTTTGCCGAGCAGGCCAAGCGCGCCAACGGTGAAATCATTCCTCCGGTTAAACCTGGCTCCCGTATTCTGGCCACTCGTGAACCTGTCGGGGTGGTTGCTGCTATCACGCCATGGAATTTCCCGATGGCTATGCTCACCCGTAAGCTCGGCCCGGCGCTGGCAGCAGGATGTACCGGCGTGATCAAACCTGCAAACAACACGCCGCTGAGCGCCTTTGCGCTGCTGACGCTGGCGAAGCAGGCCGGTGTGCCGGATGGTGTGCTGAATGCGGTCGCGGGGAGCACCTCAGAAATTAGCGACGCCATTATGGCCAGCCATGACGTGCGCAAAATCTCGTTTACGGGTTCAACCGCCGTCGGGAAAACGCTGGTTCGCAATTCCGCAGAGACCATGAAAAAGGTATCGATGGAGCTGGGCGGTAATGCGCCGTATATCGTTTTCGAGGACGCGGATATTGATGCCGCCGTCAAAGGCGCGATCGCCAATAAGTTCCGTAACGCCGGGCAGGTCTGCGTCAGCGTAAACCGTTTCTATATTCAGGAGACGGTCTATGACAAGTTCGTCAATCAACTTGCCGATGCGGTGAAGGCGCTGAAGGTGGGTAACGGTCTGGACGAGGGCGTCGTTGTCGGCCCGCTGATTGAGCCTTCGGCTGTCGAGAAAGTGCGTGAGCACGTCGAAGATGCGGTAGCGAAGGGCGCCACGGTGCTGGCTGGGGGTAAACCGCACGAACTTGGCGGCAACTTCTGGATGCCAACCGTACTCGGTGACTGCCATGAAGGCATGAAGCTGGCAGAAGAGGAGACCTTTGGTCCCGTAGCCGCCTGCTTCCGCTTCACGTCGGAAGACGAAGTGGTTATGCGCGCTAACAATACGCCTTACGGGCTGGCGGCCTACTTTTATACCCAGAATCTTTCGCGCGTGTTCCGCGTCTCACAGGCCATTGAGAGCGGCATGATCGGAATTAATGAATGTGCGGTCTCGACCGAACTGGGTCCGTTTGGGGGCGTAAAAGAGTCCGGGCTGGGCCGCGAGGGGTCCGTGCTGGGGCTGGAGGAGTTTCTGGAAGTTAAAACCCTGCATATCGGGGGATTATAATAGACAGGGCGGCATTTGCCGCCCGCCTGTACCGGGTGGCTGGCAATGAAAATTTATACCTTTGATTTTGACGAAATTGAGAGTCAGGAAGACTTCTATCGCGAGTTTATTCGGGCGTTCGACCTGGAGCGGGGCAGCGTAAGCAATCTTGATATGCTGTGGGATGTGGTTACCGGCGACAGGCTGCCGTTACCGCTGGAAATCGAATTTACCCATCTGCCTGAAAAACTGCGCAGACGCTTTGGCGCATTGATTTTATTGTTTGATGAAGCGGAGGAGGAGCTGGAAGGGCAACTGCGTTTCAACGTGCGCCAGTGATAAAAAAGCCCCTGACCGGGAGGTCAGGGGCAAGTCGTATGATGAGATACGACGAGGGTTTATTTGTACAGTTCTGCGGTAGCGTGCCAGTGGTCGCCACTGCGCGCTTCGATGATGCGATAAGATGACGCACCCTGTTCTTCCGCTTTTTTGTTCAGCATTTCGTGCATGTCCATCGGAGACGTACCGATGGCACCAACAGAAACAGTCCCGATAGCCTGACGGGATTGTGCCTGTTCGGCATTAATGGTGTCGGCTGCAAACGCACCGAATGACAGGACTGACAGTACGCTCAGGGTAGCTACAGTGGTTTTAATTTTCATGATTATTTACCTCGTCAATTATTTTACTGGGGTCTTTGTTCTGTGACCCCGATCACAAAATCAAGTATACACTAATCACGCTAAAAATTAATACCAGGCTAATGGTTTACCCTGTTATTACGTGTTAAAAAAATCATTTTTTATAACGCGAATGCATAAAAAGGAGCGCCACAATGCGAGGTTTATGGTTTTTTCTTTTCTAAATCAAAGGGATAGATCAATTTGATTTTTTGTGCGGTTTTGCGGCAGATCATTCACTGAATGAATGTTAACAGGCGGTAAAAAGCACTATTTGCAAAAACAGCAGGCAGAGAAAAGCAGGGTAAAACGCGGAAGCAGCAGAATGATCCCCGCAGTCAGGCGCTACGGGGCAGACAATTACAGCTCCTGTTCGAACAGGACCAGAATCGCTTCGTAGAGGTCTTTCACCGAGAAACCATTTGCCGGGGTGGTAAAAATGGTGTCATCACCGGCGATGGTTCCGAGTATCCCCTCTGCTTTACCCAGCGAGTCCAGCAGGCGGGCAATCAGCTGGGCTGCGCCCGGGCTGGTGTGGATCACGACCACGGCATCGTTATAGTCGATGTCCAGAACCAGGTTTTTCAGCGGGCTGGAGGTCGTTGGCACGCCAAGTTCAGCAGGCAGGCAATAAACCATTTCCATTTTGGCGTTGCGCGTACGCACCGCTCCAAACTTGGTTAACATGCGAGAGACCTTCGACTGGTTGATGTTGTCGAAGCCTTGTTCCTGCAACGCCTGAACAATTTCTCCCTGAGAACTGAATTTCTCTTCTTTGAGTAGCGCTTTAAACGCCTTCACTAATTCTTCTTGCTTAGACGAGCTTCGCATAAGTCACCCGGAATATGACGATAGAAACAACATTATTATGCATGTGGATGAATTTTTATGCAAATTATCTACCTGACGCCAGGCTGAAATAATGTTATGAAAGGGAGAGATTTTATCAGATTTCGTTATCGGAAAACATGCCTGGGTCACGCCGCGCAAATAACCTTAAAAGTAAATTAAATGTTATCAAAATGATGTTGTTTTGGTGGCGTGGCAGGGTGTATTGTAACCCCCTCTTAATTCGTTGTTGCCTACAGCCCGATAGTATTCAGGTGAAGGTGAAAGACGTGCGACCTCAAATTCTTTAGCGATGAAAATTGTAATTAATGACGTGCTGAATTATGGTCGCCGCAACGGAGTTACAGATACTTAAGTTAACCATAATAAGGAGTTTAGGATGAAAGTCGCAGTCCTCGGCGCTGCTGGTGGTATCGGCCAGGCGCTTGCCCTACTACTGAAAACCCAACTGCCTTCAGGCTCAGAACTCTCCCTGTACGATATTGCTCCGGTAACCCCAGGTGTGGCGGTTGACCTGAGCCACATCCCGACAGCTGTGAAAATCAAAGGCTTCTCCGGTGAAGATGCGCGTCCTGCGTTGCAGGGTGCCGACGTGGTGCTGATCTCCGCGGGTGTTGCACGTAAACCGGGTATGGATCGTTCAGACCTGTTCAACGTCAACGCGGGCATCGTGAAAAACCTGGTTCAGCAGATCGCTGAAACCTGCCCGAAAGCGTGCATCGGTATCATCACCAACCCGGTGAACACCACCGTTGCCATCGCAGCAGAAGTACTGAAGAAAGCAGGCGTTTACGACAAGAACAAACTGTTCGGCGTAACTACGCTGGATATCATCCGCTCCAACACCTTCGTGGCTGAGCTGAAAGGCAAGCAGCCAACGGAAGTGGAAGTGCCGGTTATCGGCGGTCACTCTGGCGTGACCATCCTGCCTCTGCTGTCGCAGATCCCGGGCGTGAGCTTCACCGAGCAGGAAGTGGCTGACCTGACTAAACGCATTCAGAACGCAGGCACCGAAGTGGTGGAAGCGAAGGCGGGTGGCGGTTCTGCAACCCTGTCTATGGGTCAGGCGGCGGCACGTTTCGGCCTGTCTCTGGTTCGCGCGTTGCAGGGCGAAAAAGGCGTTGTTGAATGCGCCTATGTTGAAGGCGACGGTGAACACGCGCGCTTCTTCTCTCAGCCGCTGCTGCTGGGTAAAAACGGTGTTGAAGAGCGTAAGTCTATCGGCACGCTGAGCGCGTTTGAGCAAAACGCGATGGAAGGCATGCTGGATACGCTGAAGAAAGACATCACGCTGGGCGAAGAGTTCGTTAACAAGTGATCTTGTCCCGGTAAAAAAAACGGAGCGCTAAGCTCCGTTTTTTTATGCCCGTCAGTTAGTGGCCGGGTATTCCTGGATGGTGACCTGGATCGTCAGCTTCTTGTCATTACGCATGACTTCAACAGGGATGATGGAGCCCGGGCGAATCTCAGCCACCTGGTCCATGGTTTCCAGCGCAGAGACCGCTGGCGTACCGTTGACGGAAAGGATAACGTCGTTCACCTGGATACCTGCATTGGCCGCCGGGCCGCCAGGCGCCACTTCGTTGACCACAATCCCCTGGATCTGATCGATACCACCGCCCTGCGTATGCATCGGTGCGATTTCACGCCCACCAATACCGATGTAGCCACGGATCACGCGGCCATCGCGGATCAGCTTGTCCATGATCTTGGTCGCCAGCTGGAATGGAATGGCAAAGCCAATCCCTTCCGGTGTTTCGCCGTCGTTGCTCTTGTCGAAGGAGAGGGTGTTAATGCCCATCAGTTCGCCCAGAGAGTTCACCAGCGCACCGCCGGAGTTACCGTGGTTGATAGAGGCATCGGTTTGCAGGAAGTTCTGCCGCCCTGACGGGTTCAGGCCGATTCGACCGGTCGCGCTGATGATCCCCTGAGTGATGGTCTGGCCCAGGTTGTACGGGTTACCGATCGCCAGTACCACATCGCCGATATGCGGCGTTCGTTTGCGATTAATCGGGATAGTCGGCAGACCGCCGGTGGCGTTGATCTTCAGCACCGCCAGATCGGTCAGGCTGTCCGACCCCACCAGCAGGGCTTCAAACACGCGGCCATCCTGCAAGGCGACGATAATCTGGTCGGCATCGTTAATGACGTGTTTATTGGTGATGATGTAGCCCCGGTCATCCATGATCACACCGGAACCGAGCGTGCGGATCTCCAGCTGGTTATGAGCAGAACTGTTAAGCCCGCGGTTATAGACGTTAACCACGGCGGGGGCGGCACGGCGTACCGCCTGATTGTACGTCGCAGGCGTTTCATCCGTGCTGTCGAACTGAGGAGCCGACAGTTTGTTGAACTGGCGTAAAGATGGCATAGCCACCAGCAGCAGACCGGCAACGATCAAACCAATGACAATTGAACGAAAGAGCTTTAAAAGCATGATGCGTGTGTCGTTAAAAAAGGAACGGTTTGCAGCATAACATGAGTTATCCGGACATCACACGCAGCGGCGATGCCCGGAGTCGCAAATGGTTAACGCAGTAAAATGTAGAGGGTATCGTTGCCACGGATAATTTGCAGGGCAATGACCGCCGGTTTACTCTCCAGCACCTTACGCATTTCGGCAATAGACTGCACGCGAGTACGGTTCACGCCCACGATCACGTCGTCCTGATGCAAACCTGCCTGCGCGGCCGGGCTGCTCTTCTCAACGGTAGTGACAGAAATGCCTTTCGTGCCGTTTTTAAGCTGACCGTCGCTCAGCGTAGCGCCCTGTAGAGCCGGGGAGATCTGTTCTGCGCTGGCGGAAGAGGAGGTGCTCTTGTCCAGCGTCACTTCCACGGTCAGCGGTTTGCCCTCGCGGATCAGGCCCAGCTTCACTTTAGCGCCAGGCTCCGTGGTGGCAATACGCGAACGTAATTCAGCGAAGCTGCTCAGCGGTTTATCGTTCAGGCTGACAATAACGTCACCGGATTTCACGCCCGCTTTCGCAGAGCCTGAGTTGGGCAGCACTTCGCTGACAAACGCCCCGCGCTGGACGTTGAGCTTAAAGGCTTTGGCGATATCGGCGCTCATCTCCATGCCTTTGATGCCCAGCAGACCGCGCTTAACCTCGCCAAACTGAATCAGCTGTTGAGACAGAGTTTTCGCCATGTTGCTCGGAATGGCAAAACCAATCCCGATGCTGCCGCCGCCTGGCGCGAGGATAGCGGTGTTGATGCCGATCAGCTCACCGTTCAGATTAAGCAGCGCACCGCCGGAGTTGCCCCGGTTGATGGAGGCATCGGTCTGGATGAAATTTTCCAGCCCTTCGAGATTCAGGCCGCTGCGCCCCAGGGCGGAGACAATTCCGGAGGTGGCGGTCTGGCCTAAGCCGAACGGGTTACCGACCGCGACAGCAAAATCACCGACGCGCAGCTTATCGGAATCAGCAATGGCGATCTGGGTCAGGTTGCTGGGGTTTTGTACCTGTAGCAGGGCGATATCACTCTGATCGTCACCGCCGATCAGTTTGGCGTCAAACTCCCGGCCATCGTTCAGCTGAACGCTGATTTTATCGGCCTGGCTGATCACGTGGTTATTGGTCAGGATATAGCCCTTAGCCGCGTCGATAATTACCCCTGAGCCCAGACCTTCAAACGGCTGAGCCTGCTGATCCGGCGCGTCTTCGCCAAAATATTTCTTCAGCTCTTCGGGAATACGCTGGCTTTGGCGTGCCGTCCCTTCCACCTGAACGCTGACTACCGCAGGCAGGACTTTTTCAAGCATCGGCGCAAGGCTGGGAATGGCTTCTTGTCCAGGCACCTGCGAAGGCAGTGCCGCACTGGCGGGGAAGGACGCCGAGAGAGATAACCCGACACTTAACGCTAAGGCGCTCAACAGCTGGTTTTTTTTCTTCATCGATGCTGACTCTCGTATCCTGGAATGAAAAAGAACGGCCCCAAAAACATCTTGATGTTATTGAATTTTCAACCGCTGAACAATGAGGTGTTTGACTAAATAATAGCTGGGGACGGGAAGAAAGGACGGGCGCATAAGGTGCGCCCGTAAAATTTATTCAGGTTGTGCGATTAATCGCGTTTTACGCCACCGCGCAGCAGGCCGGACGCGCCGTCTGAATAGTCGCGTGGCATCTGAACCGGTGCCTGATCGTTACCGGCTTCAGAATCAGCCAGACGATTGCGGAAGGGGTTGGTCTCCGCGGTCATTTCCGGCAGCAGGCTGCTGGAGCTTTTCGCCATGTGCTGGTAGAGCTGGCGATAATCTGTCGCCATGTTGTCCAGCAGCTCAGCGCTACGGGCAAAGTGGCTGACCAGCTCTTCGCGATATTCTTCCAGTTCGGCTTTGTTCTTTTCCAGTTCGTATTGCAGTGACTGCTGCTGACGCAATTTGCGGTTACCGAAACGCATGGCCACAGCACCAATGATGATGCCGACGACTAAACCGATTAGCGCATATTCCCAGGTCATGAACTTCTCCCGTTGTCTTGTTGTTCCGTAGGGTGTTGGCTCGGCTCCTGCCTGTGCCTGATTATGCCACTATAACCGCTATTTCCGCAGAAGTGGAATCCTGACGTATCATCGCGTAGTGTAGAACGGCCTTTTTTTCATCAGCCACGCGCGCTGGTGAGGTTTAACTAAAGGAATAACAACAACATCATGCAAAACCTGTCCCCTTCATCGCGTTACCAACTGGCCCTGAGCGAGGGCACACACCAGCCGGATGATGTCCAGCGTGAAGCGGTTAACCGCCTGGACACGATTTATCAGGAAATTCTGGCGAAACCCGCCGATGCGGTGCAGAGCAGTGGGCTGAAGGCGGCATTCGGCCGTTTACTGGGCAAAAAAGAGCCCACGGTAAACGCACCGGTTCGTGGATTATATATGTGGGGTGGCGTTGGGCGGGGTAAGACCTGGCTGATGGACATGTTCTACCAGAGCCTGCCCGGCACGCGTAAGCAGCGTCTGCACTTTCACCGTTTTATGCTGCGGGTCCATGAAGAGCTGACGGCGCTCCAGGGCGAAACCGACCCGCTGGAGATTGTGGCCGATCGCTTCAAGGCGGAAACGGACGTGCTCTGCTTCGACGAGTTCTTTGTTTCCGATATTACGGATGCCATGCTGCTGGGGGGCCTCATGAAAGCGCTGTTTGCGCGTGGGATCACCCTGGTGGCGACCTCAAATATCCCGCCGGATGAGCTTTATCGCAATGGTCTTCAGCGGGCGCGTTTCCTGCCAGCCATAGATGCCATTAAACAGCACTGCGACATCATGAATGTCGATGCCGGCGTCGATTATCGTCTGCGCACATTAACGCAGGCGCACCTGTGGCTTTCACCGCTGAACGCCGACACAGCCAGCGAGATGGATAAACTGTGGCTGGCGCTGGCAGGGGCGCCGCGGGATAAGGCGCCAGCGCTGGAGATTAATCATCGCCCGTTGTCGACGCTTGGCGTAGAGAACCAGACGCTGGCCGTCTCGTTTGCAACGCTCTGCGTGGACGCCCGCAGCCAGCATGACTACATTGCGCTTTCACGTCTGTTCCATACCGTTATGTTGTGGGATGTGCCCGTTATGACCCCACTCATGGAGAGCGAAGCGCGCCGCTTCATCGCGCTGGTAGATGAGTTTTACGAGCGCCACGTTAAGCTGGTGGTCAGCGCCGAGGTGCCTTTATATGAGATCTATCAGGGCGAGCGCCTGAAGTTTGAGTTCCAGCGCTGCCTGTCGCGCCTGCAAGAGATGCAGAGCGAAGAGTACCTCAAGCGTGAGCATATGCCGTAATAAATGCGCCCCTCTCCCCGTGGGAGAGGGGCTGGGGGTGAAGGCACCAGACCGCACAGTACGCAACCCCGAAAAACCCATTCCAAATCACATTTAAGGGTCGATCTTTGACCTCAACTTCTCTATAATCTTGCGACCCCACGTTACGAGAAGGTTTTTTTCCCGAAACTTTCTATGTGTCGGCATGTGCTATTCGAAGGGGTAGGTTTGCCGGACTTTGTCGTGTGAACCTCAACTGACTAAACGTTTGGGTGTTCACCAACGTGTAACTTATTATTTGGGTAAGCTTTTAATGAAAACTTTTACAGCTAAACCAGAAACCGTACAGCGCGACTGGTATGTTGTTGACGCGACCGGTAAAACTCTGGGCCGTCTGGCTACTGAACTGGCTCGTCGCCTGCGCGGTAAGCATAAAGCGGAATACACTCCGCACGTTGATACCGGTGATTACATCATCGTTCTGAACGCTGACAAAGTTGCTGTTACCGGCAACAAGCGTACTGACAAAATGTACTACCACCACACCGGCCACATCGGTGGTATCAAAGAAGCGACCTTTGAAGAGATGATTGCCCGCCGTCCTGAGCGTGTGATTGAAATCGCGGTTAAAGGCATGCTGCCAAAAGGCCCGCTGGGTCGTGCTATGTTCCGTAAACTGAAAGTTTACGCAGGCAACGAGCACAACCACGCGGCACAGCAACCGCAAGTTCTTGACATCTAATCGGGATTATAGGCAATGGCTGAAAATCAATACTACGGCACTGGTCGCCGCAAAAGTTCCGCAGCTCGCGTTTTCATCAAACCGGGCAGTGGTAAAATCGTAATCAACCAGCGTTCTCTGGAACAATACTTCGGTCGCGAAACTGCCCGCATGGTAGTTCGCCAGCCGCTGGAACTGGTTGATATGGTAGAAAAACTGGATCTGTACATCACCGTTAAAGGTGGTGGTATCTCCGGTCAGGCAGGTGCGATCCGTCACGGTATCACCCGCGCTCTGATGGAGTACGACGAATCCCTGCGTTCTGAACTGCGTAAAGCTGGCTTCGTTACTCGTGACGCGCGTCAGGTTGAACGTAAGAAAGTGGGTCTGCGTAAAGCACGTCGTCGTCCACAGTTCTCCAAACGTTAATCCATTCTGCTTACGCAGAACGATTGGCGAAAAACCCGCTTCGGCGGGTTTTTTTATGGATAATACGCAGGTTATCCACAGTAACATTTCATATATCTTCTCTTTTTCCACATTTCCGGAATCCCCTCACCACAAAGCCATCAAAATCTGGTAAACTATCATCCAATTTTCTGCCCAAATATCGGTGAATACTCGATTTTTGTTCGATTCTTGAACAATGTGTCTTCTCTGGGATGGGCGATACATCATCTGGCTGGCCCCGTTGGGCTGGTAGCAGTAAAAATTCTGAATATACCTGGAGGTTTTCATGGCTGTCGCTGCCAACAAACGTTCGGTAATGACGCTGTTTTCTGGTCCTACTGACATTTATAGCCATCAGGTTCGTATCGTGCTGGCCGAGAAGGGTGTCAGTTTTGAGATCGAGCATGTGGAAAAGGATAACCCGCCTCAGGATCTGATCGATCTCAACCCGAGCCAAAGCGTACCGACGCTGGTGGATCGCGAGCTGACCCTGTGGGAATCCCGTATCATTATGGAATACCTGGATGAGCGTTTCCCGCATCCGCCGCTGATGCCTGTTTATCCTGTTGCGCGTGGTGAAAGCCGCCTGTACATGCAGCGTATCGAGAAAGACTGGTACTCGCTGATGAACGTTATTGTCAACGGTTCCTCTTCTGAAGCGGATGCTGCACGTAAACAGCTGCGTGAAGAGCTGCTGGCGATTGCGCCGGTATTTGGTCAAAAGCCTTTCTTCCTGAGCGACGAGTTCAGCCTGGTAGATTGCTACCTGGCTCCGCTGCTGTGGCGTCTGCCAACCCTGGGCGTAGAGTTCAGCGGTCCTGGCGCGAAAGAGCTGAAAGGCTACATGACTCGCGTCTTTGAACGCGACTCTTTCCTGGCATCCTTAACTGAACCGGAACGTGAAATGCGTCTCGGCCGAGGCTAATGACTGTGGAAATGTCACAACTTTCACCACGCCGTCCGTATCTGCTGCGCGCCTTCTATGAATGGCTGCTGGATAACCAGCTCACGCCGCACCTGGTTGTGGATGTGACGTTGCCGGGCGTGCTGGTTCCAATGGAATACGCGCGCGACGGACAGATTGTACTGAATATTGCGCCACGCGCAGTGGGTAACCTGGAGCTGGCGAACGACGAAGTGCGCTTTAATGCGCGCTTCGGCGGCGTGCCGCGTCAGGTTTCCGTGCCGCTGGCAGCTGTGCTGGCTATCTACGCCCGTGAAAACGGTGCGGGCACCATGTTTGAGCCGGAAGCGGCTTATGATGAAGAGGTTGCCAGCCTGAATGATGATGAGGCATCCGATGAACGCGAAAGCGACACGGTAATGTCTGTCATCGATGGCGATAAACCCGATCATAATGACGACACCGATCCGGATGACGAGCCACCACCACGCGGTGGTCGTCCCGCACTGCGCGTTGTGAAATAAACAAACAGGCCCGACGGGCCTGTTTTGCTTTCCGTCCCTTTTCGCCCCCTCTAATTTCCTGTGTTATGATGAACTGTTTTCCTTCAATGGCACCGGACTGCAATGAAACCGACTGATCTTAAAGCTGAAAACTCTGATGAAACCATTGGCCGCAGCCTGCGCCGTCGGCCGCTGGCGCGCAAAAAACTGTCTGATATGGTGGAAGAAGAGCTGGAGCAGATGATCCGTCGGAAGGAATTTGCCCAGGGAGAGCAGTTACCCTCCGAGCGCGAACTGATGGAGTTCTTCAACGTGGGTCGCCCCTCGGTGCGCGAAGCGCTGGCGGCGCTAAAGCGTAAAGGGCTGGTGCAGATTAACAACGGTGAACGTGCCCGCGTAACCATGCCGTCTGCCGATACCATCATCAGTGAATTGTCGGGAATGGCGAAAGACTTTCTGACCCAGCCCAGCGGTATTGCCCATTTCGAGCAGCTTCGCCTGTTCTTTGAATCCAGCCTTGTTCGTTATGCCGCAGAATATGCCACTGACGATCAGATTGCGCAGCTCACAAAAGCCCTGGAGATCAACAGCCAGTCCCTGGATGACAACACGCTATTTATTCGTTCCGATGTCGATTTTCACCGCGTGCTGGCGGAGATCCCCGGCAATCCGATCTTCAATGCGATCCACGTTGCGCTGCTTGACTGGTTAATTGCGGCGCGTCCTAAAGTGCCGGACGCAGAGCTTTATCAGCATAATGAAGTCAGCTATCGCCAGCATATCGCAATTGTGGATGCGATCCGCCGCCGCGATCCCGATGAAGCGGATCGGGCGTTGCAAACTCACCTTAACAGCGTCTCCGCCACCTGGCACGCTTTCGGCCAGCATTCAAAAGCCAAAAAATAACGATCCTTTAGTGAAGCAGATCGCAATATAAGCGTTCTGTATTCCACTGCTGCTTAATTGATCTGGTATAACAGGTATAAAGGTATGTCGTTATAAAAAACACACTATCGATTGAGGTAACTATGGCAACGCAATTACGCGGCGTAATGGCCGCACTCCTGACCCCGTTTAACTCTGAGCAGATGCTGGATAAAGAAAGCCTGCGCCGTCTGGTGCAGTTCAATATTGAACAAGGTATCGATGGGCTGTACGTCGGCGGTTCAACGGGAGAGGCCTTTGTACAGAGCCTTTCGGAACGAGAGCAGGTGATGGAGATTGTGGCGGAAGAGGCGAAAGGGAAAATCACGCTCATCGCCCATGTTGGCTGCGTCAGCACGGCGGAAAGCCAGCAGTTAGCCATGGCCGCCGCCCGCGTCGGTTTTGACGCTGTATCCGCCGTCACACCGTTTTACTATCCCTTTAGCTTTGAAGAACATTGTGACCACTACCGTGCAATTATTGACTCCGCTGACGGTTTACCGATGGTGGTTTACAACATCCCGGCGCTGAGCGGCGTTAAGTTAACGCTGGATCAGATCAACACGCTGGTGACGCTGCCTGGCGTCGGCGCGCTGAAGCAAACCTCCGGCGATCTCTTCCAGATGGAGCAGATCCGTCGCGCGCACCCGGATCTGGTGCTCTACAACGGTTATGACGAGATCTTCGCCTCCGGCCTGCTGGCCGGCGCGGACGGGGGGATCGGCAGCACCTACAACATTATGGGCTGGCGTTACCAGGCGATCGCTAAAGCGGTTCGTGAAGGGGATAACGCCACCGCACAGCGCCTGCAAAGCGAATGCAACAAGGTGATCGATCTGCTTATTAAAGCCGGGGTGTTCCGTGGTCTGAAAACGGTTCTGCACTATATGGACGTGGTATCCGTGCCGCTGTGCCGTAAGCCGTTTGCCCCTGTGGATGAAAAATTCGTGCCTGAGCTGAAAGCGCTGGCGGAGCAGCTAATGGCGGAAAAACGCTAACGCATAGCCGGGGGCGCTTCGCCTTATCCGGCCTACAAAAACATGCTACGTAGGCCGGATAAGGCGCAGCCGCCATCCGGCAAAACGACAGAGAAATCGTCGGGAGAGTGAAATGAGTAAGTCTACCCAAAGCATCCCGTGGTACCGCCATCTTACCCGTCCTCAGTGGCGCGCCTTCTCCGCCGCCTGGCTGGGATATCTGCTTGATGGCTTCGATTTTGTATTGATAGCCTTAGTCCTGACAGAAATAAAAAGCGAGTTTGCCCTGACAACAGTGGAAGCGGCGAGCCTGATTTCGGCGGCCTTTATATCGCGCTGGTTCGGCGGCCTGCTGCTGGGCGCCATGGGCGACCGCTATGGCCGCAAGCTGGCGATGATCACCAGCATCGTGCTCTTTTCCTGCGGTACGCTGGCCTGCGGTTTTGCGCCGGGTTACGTCACCCTGTTTATCGCCCGCATGGTGATAGGCATGGGGATGGCGGGGGAATATGGCTCCAGCGCAACCTATGTGATTGAAAGCTGGCCAAAGCACCTGCGCAACAAGGCGAGTGGTTTTCTGATTTCCGGTTTCTCCGTCGGCGCCGTGGTTGCGGCCCAGGTCTACAGCCTTGTCGTGCCCGTCTGGGGCTGGCGGGCGCTGTTCTTTATCGGCATTCTGCCCATCGTCTTTGCCCTGTGGCTGCGGAAAAATATTCCGGAAGCTGAGGACTGGAAAGCGAAGCACGAAGGCAAAGCCCCGGTGCGCACCATGGTTGATATTCTGTATCGCGGCAAATACCGCGTCATCAATATGGCGATGACGCTGTTTGCCGGTACGGCGCTGTGGTTCTGTTTTGCAGGCGAACTCAACAACGCGGGGCTGGTCGTTATTCTCGGCCTGCTGTGCGCCATCGTCTTTATCAGCTTTATGGTGCAAAGCAGCGGCAAACGCTGGCCGACGGGCGTCACGTTGATGGTTGTCGTGCTCTTCGCCTTTCTCTACTCCTGGCCGATTCAGGCGCTATTACCCACTTATCTGAAAACCGACCTGGCCTATGATCCGTCAACGGTGGCGAAGGTGCTGTTCTTTAGCGGCTTCGGCGCGGCGGTAGGCTGCTGCGTGGGTGGTTTTCTCGGTGACTGGCTTGGCACCCGCAAGGCCTATGTCTGTAGCCTGTTGGCCTCACAGCTCCTGATTGTTCCCGTCTTTGCGATTGGCGGCGCCAATGTCTGGGTGTTGGGCTTGTTACTCTTTTTCCAGCAGATGCTGGGGCAGGGGATCTCCGGGATCTTACCCAAACTCATCGGCGGCTATTTCGATACCGACCAGCGTGCGGCGGGTCTGGGTTTTACCTACAACGTTGGCGCGTTGGGCGGCGCGATTGCCCCGGTGATTGGCGCGCTGCTGTCGCAGGATATGGCGCTGGGCACGGCCCTGGGGTCGCTCTCCTTTGGCCTGACGTTTGTGGTGATCTTGCTTATTGGTCTGGATATGCCCTCCCGCGTTCAGCGCTGGATCAGGCCAGAAGCCCTGCGTACGCATGATGCTATTGACGGTAAACCGCTGAGTGGCGCACTCCCTTTTGGTGCCAGTAAAAGCGGTCTGATCAAACACAAAGGATAAGCTGATGTCATTGCTAAACCAGAAGACAGCAGCGCGAGGCGGTGAAATGACAACCCTGGCTATTGATATTGGCGGCACCAAACTCGCGGCTGCGTGCGTGGAGGGGCAGACCATTACTGCCCGTCGCGAGTGTCAGACGCCTGCCAGCCAGACGCCGGAGGCGTTGCAGGCTGCGCTACAAACGCTGATTGCACCCTTTACGGCGCAGGCAACGCGGGTCGCGGTGGTATCAACCGGGATCATTCACAACGGTATTTTGACCTCCATTAATCCGTCTAATCTGGGCGGGCTGGCGGAATTTCCACTGGTGGAATTTCTCTCGGGAATAACCGATCTGCCGGTGATGGCGATCAACGACGCGCAGGCCGCCGCCTGGGCTGAGTTCTGCGCCTTGCCGGATGATGACGATATGGTCTTTCTGACCGTCTCAACCGGTGTCGGTGGTGGCGTGGTCCTCAATCGAACACTGCAAACGGGCAGCGGCGGTCTGGCTGGACATCTGGGTCACACGCTGGCCGATCCCGCCGGTCCGCGTTGTGGCTGCGGGCGAAGAGGGTGCGTTGAGGCTATCGCCTCGGGGCGCGGCATCGCTGCTCAGGCAGAAGGCGTATTGTCCGGGCTGGATTCGAAAGCGATATTCAGCCTTGCAGCGCAAGGTAATCCACAGGCACAGGCGCTGATTGCGCGTTCAGCGCAGACGCTGGCGCGTCTTATTGCCGATGTCAAAGCCGTGACTGATTGCCAGATTGTAGTTATTGGAGGCAGCGTGGGGCTGGCAGAGGGGTATCTGGGGCTCGTGGAGGCGTATCTGTCGCGGGAGCCCGCCGTCTATCAGGCCGCACTTCGGCCTGCACACTATCGCCACGATGCCGGGCTGTTAGGTGCGGCGTTGTTAGCACATGGAGACGCGTTATGATGCTGGGAGAGTTGCAGTCGCTGGCGACATCTGGCCTGACCGGGGTTCTGATCAATGCCCTCACGCTGGCCGTGGCGGCACGGCCAGAAGAGAAACGCCCTGGTCATTATGAACTCCAGGGCACGGATATCTTTATGAACGTGATGCAGTTTGCCACGCAAGAGCCGAAGCAGAAAAAGGCGGAACTGCACGCACAGTATATTGATATTCAGCTTCTGCTCGCTGGAGAAGAACGCATCTTTTTTGGGGTTATGGGGTCCGCGCGGGCGTGTGAAGAAATGCATAGCGCAGAAGATTATCAGCTTTGTCGCCACATCAATGATGAACAATCCATTGTATTAAAGCCTGGTATGTTCGTGGTCTTTATGCCGGGTGAGCCGCATAAGCCGGGATGTCTTGTTGAATCGGAGGGGGAAATTAAAAAAGCCGTGGTAAAAGTCCGGGCCAGCCTGTTAACCGCATAAAAAAGCCGGATGGGATGTCCATCCGGCTTGTCTCTTACACTTCCAGGAAGTTCATGATCCCGTCAGCCGCTTTACGGCCTTCGGCAATCGCCGTGACCACCAGGTCAGAGCCGCGAACGATGTCGCCACCGGCGAAGATTTTCGGGTTGCTGGTCTGGAACGCGTTATCGCTGCCTTCTGGCGCAATTATGCGACCCTGAGAGTCCAGCTCTACGCTGTGCTTCGCCAGCCACTCCATGCTGTGAGGACGGAAACCAAACGCCATCACCACGGCGTCAGCCGGGATCACGTGTTCAGAACCGGCCACGATCTCCGCGCGACGACGGCCTTTCGCATCTGGCGCACCCATCTCCGTGCGCGCCATCTTCACTCCGCTCACTTTACCGTTGGCATTCACTTCAATACCCAGAGGCTGAATGTTGAACTGGAACTCGACGCCCTCTTCACGCGCGTTTTTCACTTCGCGTTTAGAACCCGGCATGTTCTCTTCGTCACGACGGTAGGCACAGATGACATGCGCCGCATTCTGACGAATGGAGGTACGCACGCAGTCCATCGCGGTATCACCGCCGCCCAGCACCACCACGCGTTTGCCTTCCATACTGACGAACGGCTCATCGGCGGTCTCGCCGTAGCCCATTAGCTGTTTGGTATTCGCAATCAGGAACGGCAGCGCGTCGTACACGCCTGGCGCATCTTCGTTCTCCAGACCACCGCGCATGGACTGATAGGTTCCCACGCCCAGGAACACGGCGTCGTAATCCTTCAGCAGGTCGTCGAGCTGTACGTCGCGGCCTACTTCGGTGTTGAGTTTGAACTCAATGCCCATGCCGGTGAAGATTTCGCGGCGGCGGGTCATGACCTCTTTCTCCAGCTTGAAGGCCGGGATACCGAAGGTCAGCAGGCCGCCAATCTCTGGGTGGCGATCGAAGACCACCGCCTTCACGCCGTTACGGGTCAGCACGTCCGCACAGGCCAGGCCTGCCGGGCCCGCGCCGATAATCGCCACGCGCTTGTCGGTTTGACGCACACCGGTCATATCCGGACGCCAGCCCATCTCGAACGCTTTATCGTTGATATAGCGTTCGATGTTGCCGATGGTCACCGCGCCAAACTCGTCGTTCAGCGTACAGGAGCCTTCACACAGACGATCCTGAGGGCACACGCGGCCGCACACTTCCGGCAGGGTGTTGGTCTGATGAGACAGCTCGGCGGCTTCAAAAATACGCCCTTCGTTGGCCAGCTTCAGCCAGTTCGGGATGTAGTTATGGACCGGACACTTCCATTCGCAGTAAGGGTTACCGCAGGACAGGCAACGGTCTGCCTGTGCTTTGGCCTGGCCTTCTGAAAACGGCTCATAGATTTCAACAAATTCAATTTTACGGATCTTCAGCGGTTTCTTTGGCGGATCAACACGCTGAAGGTCGATAAACTGGTAAACGTTCTGGCTCATCTGAATTCCTTACTGCGCCTGCACGCGCAGCTCTGCTGCGCTACGACTACGGTGACCCAACAGGGCTTTAACATCGCTGGACTTCGGCTTAACCAGCGCGAATTTCGCAGAGAACGCCGGCCAGTTGGCCAGGATCTCTTCGCCGCGCGAAGAACCGGTATGCTGCACGTGTTCGGTAATTAAGCCGCGCAGGTGTTCTTCGTGGATGGCCAGAGTATCAACGTCCAGCACTTCCACCAGCTCAGGGTTCACGCGTTTGCGGAACTCACCGTCTTCATCCAGGACGTAGGCAAAACCGCCCGTCATGCCCGCGCCAAAGTTCACGCCGGTTTTACCCAGGACGCACACAATTCCGCCCGTCATGTATTCACAGCCGTTATCGCCGATGCCTTCCACCACGGTGATGGCGCCGGAGTTACGCACCGCAAAACGCTCGCCCGCACGGCCCGCGGCAAACAGACGACCGCCGGTTGCACCGTACAGACAGGTATTGCCGATGATGCTTGCTTCATGGCTGCGGAAGGCTGAACCAACCGGAGGACGCACCGCCAGCAGACCGCCCGCCATGCCCTTTCCGACGTAGTCGTTGGCATCACCGGTCAGGTATAACTCAACGCCACCCGCGTTCCACACGCCGAAGCTCTGACCCGCGGTACCGCTGAAATGCGCGGTAATGGGATCCGACGCCAGACCCTGATCACCGTGCGTTTGCGCGATGTAACCGGAGAGAGACGCACCCACGGAACGGTCGGTGTTGCGGATATCAAACCAGAACGTTTTGCTCTGCTTCTCGTCCACGTACGGCTTCGCCTGTTGCAGCAGCTGTGCGTTCAGCACGCCGTTGTCGAACGGCGGGTTGTTCTCGGTACAGTAAACCGCTTTGCCAGGATGCGGCTGAGCGGTTTCCAGCAGCTTAGACAGCTCCAGCTTCTGCTGCTTGGCCGTGAAGCCCTCAAGCTCTTTCAGCAGGTCGGTACGGCCAATCAGGTCTACCAGACGCTTCACGCCCAGCTGCGCCATCAGCTCGCGGGTTTCACGGGCGATGAAGTCAAAGTAGTTGGTCACTTTGAACGGCAGGCCGTGGTAGTGATTCTTACGCAGCTTTTCGTCCTGGGTAGCCACGCCCGTTGCACAGTTGTTCAGGTGGCAAATACGCAGGTATTTACAGCCGAGCGCAACCATTGGGCCGGTACCAAAGCCGAAGCTTTCCGCTCCCAGAATCGCCGCTTTGATGATGTCGAGGCCGGTTTTCAGCCCGCCGTCCACCTGCAAACGGATCTTGTGACGCAGGCCGTTAGCGACCAGCGCCTGCTGGGTTTCCACCAGGCCAAGCTCCCACGGACAACCCGCGTATTTCACGGAGGAGAGCGGGCTTGCGCCGGTGCCGCCGTCGTAACCGGCGATAGTGATTAGATCCGCATAGGCTTTCGCCACGCCGGTGGCGATAGTGCCAACGCCCGGTTCGGAAACCAGCTTCACGGAGATCATCGCTTTCGGGTTTACCTGTTTCAGGTCGAAAATCAGCTGCGCCAGATCCTCGATAGAGTAGATATCGTGGTGCGGCGGCGGGGAGATCAGCGTCACGCCCGGCACTGAATAACGAAGCTTAGCGATGTACGGGGTGACTTTATCACCCGGCAGCTGACCGCCTTCACCCGGTTTTGCCCCCTGAGCGACCTTAATCTGGATCACGTCGGCGTTAACCAGGTACGCAGGCGTTACGCCAAAGCGACCGGACGCCACCTGCTTGATACGGGACACTTTGTTGGTGCCGTAGCGGGCCGGATCTTCACCGCCTTCGCCGGAGTTGGAGTTGCCGCCGATGCTGTTCATGGCTTCCGCCAGCGCTTCGTGGGCTTCCGGGCTCAGCGCGCCGATGGACATCGCCGCAGTATCGAAGCGTTTGAACAGCTCAGACGCGGGTTCAACCTCGTCAATGCTGACCGCTTCCTCACCCGGATTGAGGGCAATGAGATCGCGCAGCGTCGCCGCGGGACGGTTGTTCACCAGCTCAGCATACTGCTGATAATCGCTGTACTCGCCGCTCTGCACCGCCTGTTGCAGCGTGCGCACTACGTCCGGGTTATAAGCGTGATACTCACCCCCGTGGACATATTTCAGCAGGCCGCCCTGTTCCAGCGGCTTACGTGCCAGCCAGGCGCGTTTCGACAGGTTCACCAGATCCTGCTGGAAGTCAGCAAAACCGGCGCCACCGATACGGCTGACCACGCCCTGGAAGCAGAGGTTGGCGACCTCGTTATGCAGGCCGACCGCTTCAAATAGCTTCGAGCAGCGGTAAGAGGCGATGGTCGAGATGCCCATTTTGGACATGATCTTGTACAGACCTTTGTTGATGCCGTTACGGTAGTTCAGCATCACAGCACGGTAGTCTTTATCGATCGCGCGGGTATCTACCAGGCGTGCCAGCGTTTCGTAGGCCAGGTACGGATAAATCGCCGTGGCGCCAAAGCCTAACAGCACCGCAAAGTGGTGCGGGTCGCGCGCGCTCGCGGTTTCAACGATGATGTTGGCATCACAGCGCAGGCTCTTGTCCACCAGACGCGTCTGGATAGCCCCCACCGCCATGGGGGCAGGCACCGGCAGACGGTTTTTCGCGATGTTGCGGTCAGACAGCACCAGCAGAACGGTGCCGTTACGTACCATCTGCTCGGCTTTGTCGCACAGCGCGTTCACCGTCTCTTCGAGGCTCGTTTCGGTCACGTCGAAGGTGATATCGAGCGTGTCGGCGCGATAGTGCTCCTCGGTCATGGTGGTGAGCTGTTTGAAATCGGAGTACAACAGGATCGGTGATTTAAAGGTCAGACGGTGCGCCTGGCCTTCGGCTTCACAGAATACGTTCATCTCACGGCCGATGCTGGTGGCCAGCGACATGACGTGGGCTTCGCGCAGCGGGTCTATTGGCGGGTTAGTGACCTGCGCAAACTGCTGACGGAAATAGTCGTAAATAATGCGTGGCTGGCTGGAAAGCACGGCAAACGGGGTATCGTCACCCATTGAGCCGACCGCTTCCTGGCCGTTTTCGCCGAGAACGCGAATAACCGAGTCCAGTTCTTCCGCGCTGTAGTTAAACTGCTTCTGGAAGCTCGCGAGGGTGTCATCGTCCAGCTCGCGGCTGCCCACTTCTTCGTCCGACAGATCTTCAAACGGCACCAGACGACGCACGTTTTTCTCCATCCACTCTTTGTACGGATGGCGGCTCTTCAGATCGTTGTCGGTTTCGGCGGAATGCAGAATACGCCCACCGCGGGTGTCGATCACCATCAGCTCGCCCGGACCGACGCGGCCTTTTTCGACCACTTCGTCAGGCTGGTAATCCCAGATGCCGACTTCAGAGGCGCAGGTGATGAGCTTGTCTTTGGTGATAACGTAGCGCGCCGGACGCAGACCGTTACGGTCCAGGTTACAGGCGGCAAAACGACCGTCGGACATCACGATGCCCGCCGGGCCGTCCCACGGCTCCATGTGCATGGAGTTAAAGTCGAAGAACGCGCGCAGCTCAGGGTCCATATCCGGGTTGTTCTGCCAGGCCGGTGGCACGAGCAGACGCATGGCGCGCACGATATCCATCCCGCCCGCCAGCAGCAGCTCCAGCATATTATCCATGGAGCTGGAGTCCGAGCCGGTTTCGTTGACGAACGGTGCGGCATCGTGCAGGTCCGGGATCAGCGGGGTCTGGAACTTATAGGTACGGGCGCGGGCCCACTGGCGGTTGCCGGTAATGGTGTTGATCTCACCGTTGTGCGCCAGGTAGCGGAACGGCTGAGCCAGCGGCCAGCGTGGAACGGTGTTGGTGGAGAAGCGCTGGTGGAACAGGCAAATGGCCGATTCCAGACGCAGATCCGCCAGGTCCAGATAGAAGCGCGGCAGGTCAGCCGGCATACACAGACCTTTATAGATGTTCACCAGGTTAGAGAGGCTACAGACGTAGAACTCTTTATCATCCTGAAGACGTTTTTCAATGCGGCGGCGTGCGATAAACAGACGGCGTTCCATATCACGCGGACGCCAGCCCGCAGGCGCGTTGACGAAAATCTGTTCAATACGAGGCAGCGAGGAGAGGGCGATTTCACCGAGCACCCCTTCGTTGGTTGGCACATCGCGCCAGCCGACAATCGACAGGGTTTCACGCTGAAGTTCTTCTTCAACGATGCGGCGTGACGCGGCAGCTTTTTCTGGATCCTGATTCAGGAACAGCATACCGACAGCGTAGTTTTTGGCTAAACGCCAGCCGCGCTCTTCCGCCACGATGCGGAAGAAACGATCCGGTTTTTGCAGCAGCAGACCGCAACCGTCGCCGGTTTTACCATCGGCAAGGATGGCGCCACGGTGCTGCATACGGGCCAGTGCGTGAATAGCAGTACGCACTACCTTGTGGCTAGGTTCGCCTTCTATGTGGGCGATCAGGCCGAAACCACAGTTATCCTTCTCAAGGGATTTATCGTACAACATATCAGTGAACCTCCCCAGGCTCGTCGGGCTTCCCACTGAACTTTACCGTGGCGCACAGGCGCAGAAAGAGCATGGCGACGGGGTTAGCGTTTCATACGCGGACCTCGCATTCGCCCTCTTTTTCATCCTTTTGCGCAGGTAAACAAGTTTGAGGACTTGCTTCAGAGGGAATCTCAATTACTGCATAAATATGATGAGCAGGCCGCTCATCCAGAAAGCTTCCAGCGGATTTCCAACTTATCGGGAATTGGTACACAGGTCAAATGGCAATCTTATTTATACAAAAATGTGCTAAAGAGTGCTTATCTAGTTGTTTTTATTGTGTATTTAACTATTTTTACAACCGCTTAAAGCACCGGGCAGGTGCAGGGGAGTGTGATCTGACTCACTATACGAAAGCGGTATTATCGATGCAGCGTGCTGAAATGCAGATTTATAGCAGAATATTAATCTGGTGTTGCATTCAATGCCGCATAAAATCACTGTTTTTCAGTCCTGGCGCTATAAATGAAAAAAACCATCAGAACATAAGGAAAAGTAATTACGTTCAGGGTGAATGAAATGTCGGTAATCGTGATTATTTATTCAAATAGATAAAAGCCGTCCAGGGCGATTGATCCAGGTCATCGCCGACAGAGGCTAAAAATGGCAGGCTTGTCCCCTTTCTTCGGGACGGTCTATCAGATTATGCAGTTACAGAAATTAGTCAATATGTTTGGTGGGGATCTTTTGCAGCGCTACGGACAAAAGGTTCATAAACTGACGCTGCACGGCGGCTTTAGCTGCCCGAACCGCGATGGCACCATCGGGCGTGGTGGCTGCACCTTCTGTAACGTGGCCTCGTTTGCTGACGAGGCCCAGCAGCATAAATCTATCGCTGAACAGCTCGCCCATCAGGCGAGTCTGGTGAACCGCGCGAAGCAGTATCTGGCCTATTTCCAGGCCTATACCAGCACGTGGGCGGAGGTGCAGGTGCTGCGCTCGATGTATCAGCAGGCGGTTGCTCAAGCGAACATTGTCGGGCTGTGCGTGGGGACGCGTCCGGACTGCGTGCCGGACGCCGTGCTGGATTTACTTAGCGAGTACAAAGAGAAGGGCTACGAGATCTGGCTGGAGCTGGGCTTGCAGACCGCGCATGACAAAACCCTGCACCGTATCAATCGCGGGCATGATTTCGCCTGCTATCAGCGCACCACGCGTCTCGCCCGCGAGCGTGGATTAAAAGTCTGCTCGCATCTGATTGTCGGCTTGCCGGGAGAAGGGCAGCAGCACGGGCTGGAAACGCTGGAAAAAGTCGTTGAGACCGGCGTGGATGGCATTAAGCTGCATCCGCTGCATATCGTGAAGGGCAGCATAATGGCGAAAGCCTGGGAAGCGGGGCGGTTATGTGGTATCGAACTCGACGAGTATACGGTGACTGCGGGGGAAATGATTCGCCATACGCCGCCGGAGATTGTTTACCACCGCATCTCGGCAAGCGCCCGCCGTCCAACGCTTCTGGCACCGCTATGGTGTGAGAACCGCTGGACGGGGATGCTGGAAATCAACCGCTATCTACAGGAGAACGGCGTACAGGGGTCGGCGCTTGGCCGCCCGTGGGTTCCCCCGCTACCGGCGACGGCCGCCTAGCAGACTTCCCAGCATGCCGCGTACTATCTGGTTGGTAATCTGACGCGTCGCGCTTTTTGCCATGGTCTGAACCACGCCATCGCGTTTGCCGCCGCGTGGCCCGGTGCTGCCGAACAGAATATCTTTCAGCCCGCCGAGAATGCCGTCGTCCACGGCAACAGATTGCCCTTTTGCGGCAGGCGCATCCTGCGATTCGGCAGTCGCCTGCACCCCTTTTTGCAGCATCTCGAACGCCGATTCGCGATCCACCTCGTCTTCATACTTTCCGTACACCGGGGAGTGGTTAATCAGGCCGTTGCGTTCATCGTCCGTTACCGGACCCATGCGCGAGCAGGGCGCAATCACCATCGCGCGCTCGACAACTGTCGGGCTGCCTTTTGCATCGAGGAACGAAATCAGCGCTTCACCGGTGCCCAGCGCCTGAATGGCGGTTTCGGTATCAAAGGCCGGATTGACACGCATGGTTTGCGCCGCGGCTTTCACCGCTTTCTGATCTTTCGGCGTAAAGGCGCGCAGGGCGTGCTGCACGCGGTTACCCAACTGCCCCAGTACGTTGTCCGGAATATCCGACGGGTTTTGCGACACAAACCAGACCCCGACGCCTTTGGAGCGGATCAGGCGGATAACCTGTTCAATTTTATCCAGCAGCACCTGCGGCGCGTCGTTAAACAACAGGTGCGCTTCGTCAAAGAAGAACACCAGTTTGGGTTTTTCCAGATCGCCTGCTTCCGGCAGTTGTTCGTACAGTTCAGAGAGCATCCACAGCAGGCTGGCGGCGTAAAGCTTCGGCATCTGGTAGAGCTTCTCTGCGCTCAGAATGTTGATGATGCCTTTGCCGCTGCTGTCGGTACGCATCCAGTCTTTGATATCCAGCATTGGCTCGCCGAAGAAGTGTTCGGCGCCCTGTTGCTCCAGCGTCAGGAGCCCGCGCTGAATGGCGCCCACTGAGGCGCTGCTAATATTGCCGTACTGGTTCTGGAAGGATTTGGCGTTATCGCCAATGTACTGGGTGATGGCGCGCAGATCTTTGAAGTCGAGCAGCAGTAGCCCCTGATCGTCGGCGATACGGAAGATAATGTTCAGTACCCCGGACTGCACGTCGTTGAGGTTAAGCAGACGAGCCAGCAGCAGCGGGCCGAGGTCGGAGACGGTGGCACGCACCGGATGCCCTTTTTCGCCGAAGATATCCCAGACCACCACCGGATTACCGTGCGGCGTCCAGTCCGTGATACCGATATTTTTCAGGCGCTCAAGCAGTTTTTCTGACGCTGCACCTTCCTGAGCCACCCCAGTTAAATCGCCCTTCACGTCAGCCATAAAAACCGGCACGCCAGTCTCTGACAACGACTCAGCCAGCTTTTGCAGGGTAACGGTTTTTCCCGTCCCGGTCGCGCCGGTGATCAGGCCATGACGGTTCGCCATCGCGGGCAGTAAAAACAGCTCTTTTTCCAGCGTCCTGGCGATTAGCAATGGTGTACTCATGATGCACGTCCTCTCGTAGTCCTGGGTGGAGTATAGGCAACCTGACGGCAAAATGTCTGCGTAAATTCCTCACTTTGCGGCGCATTATCCAGTGCGGACTATGCTTTTGCATACGGTAAACAAAATTTTGGGAAACTATGTCCAGATTCTTTTTTAACGACCGCAAACAGCTTGTCAACGATGCCATTGAAGGCATACTTCTCTCCGCGCCGCACGGTAATCTCGTCAAACTGGATATCGATCCGGCCATCCGCGTGGTGGCTCGCGGCGACTGGGATAAAAGTCGCGTGGCGGTGATCTCCGGTGGCGGCTCCGGCCATGAACCGGCACATGCCGGGTTCGTCGGCAAAGGCATGCTTACCGCAGCGGTGTGTGGCGATCTGTTCGCCTCCCCAAGCGTGGATGCGGTCCTCAATGCCATTGTGGCGGTGACGGGCGACCGTGGCTGCCTGCTGATTGTGAAAAACTACACCGGCGACCGGCTTAACTTTGGCCTGGCGGCGGAAAAAGCCAAACGCTACGGCCTTAAGGTCGAGATGGTTATCGTGGCGGATGATATCGCCCTGCCGGATAACAAGCAGCCGCGTGGTATCGCGGGAACGGCGCTGGTGCATAAAATTGCGGGATATGCGGCAGAGCAGGGGAAATCGCTAAACGACGTGCGGGATATTGCGCAACAGGCCTGCGATAACCTCTGGAGCCTGGGCGTGGCGATGCAAACGTGCAACCTGCCGGGCAGCGATGATGAAGGGGGGCGCATTAAACAAGGCCATGTCGAGCTGGGTTTGGGCATTCACGGCGAGCCGGGAGCTTCCGTCGTGGATACTCAAAACAGCAAAGCCATTATCGACACGCTGGTGACGCCGTTACGCGCGCAGGCGGGGGAAGGGCGTTTTGCGGTGCTGATTAACAATCTTGGTGGCGTATCGGCGTTGGAGATGGCGCTGCTGACCAAAGAGCTGGCGCACTCGGCGCTGAAAGAGAACATTGCGTATCTGATTGGCCCGGCGCCGCTGGTGAGTGCGCTGGATATGAAAGGCTTTTCGCTAACGCTGTTAAAGCTCAACGATTTCTTCGAGAAGGCGATTCACGCCGAGGTCGAGACGCTGGGCTGGCAGAAGCCTGTCGCGTTCGCGCCCCTGCGTACCGTCCCCCATAGCGCCCTTCATGACCGCGTGGAATATGCCCCGTCGGACAATACGGAGGTGAGCGAGGCCGTCGCCTCGGTAACGAAAACATTGATTCAGCTGGAAAACCGCCTTAACGCGCTGGATGCCAAAGTAGGCGATGGCGACACGGGCTCCACTTTTGCGCAAGGGGCGCGGGATATTGCGCAGCGACTTGAGGAGAACAACCTGCCCCTTAACGACGTGCCGACATTACTCCTGCTGGTAGGCGAGCGGCTGGCAACGGTGATGGGCGGATCGAGTGGGGTGTTGATGTCGATCTTCTTCACGGCGGCAGGACAAAAGCTTCACGATGGACAGCCGCTACCTGAAGCCTTGCTGAGCGGACTTGCGCAGATGAAGCAGTATGGCGGCGCGGATCTCGGCGATCGTACGCTGATCGATGCGCTGCAACCGGCGCTGGAGGCGTTACAGAAAGGCAATATTCAGGCGGCAGCGCAGGCCGCACAGCAGGGCGCCGAAGCAACGGCAAAAATGGCGAAAGCCGGCGCGGGACGCTCGTCGTATGTGAATAAAGAGAATCTGGACGGAGTGATGGATCCGGGGGCGGTCGCGGTGGCGGAAGTGTTTAAGACTATGGTAGATGCAAAACGGTAACAACCGTTACCGTTTTTAGTGTTTGCGCCCTCTCCCTGTGGGAGAGGGTTGGGGTGAGGGCATCAGGCCGCACATTCCCCGGCAATCTCACATCAGAAATCCGCTTTCAACACCACGCGGTAGCGGGCTTTGCCGTCGCGCACGTGCTGGATTGCTTCGTTGATTTTTGACATCGGATACAGCTCGGTGGTGGGTGCCACTTTTGTGCGTCCGGCAAACTTCATCAGCTTGCGCAGCTCGTACGGTGTACCGGTCGCGGAGCCTGACACGCTGCGATCCCCGCCGATCAGGGTAAACGCCGGAACCGGCAGCGGCTTCATCACCGCACCCACGGTGTGGAAGTTACCGCCGTAGGCCAGGGCTTCAAAGTACGGCTGCCAGTCGAGATCGACGTTTACCGTGTTGATGATCAGGTCAAACTGGCCTGCCAGGGCGGTGAGTGCCTGAGGATCGCGGCTGTTCACCACTTTATCCGCACCCATCGCCAGCACTTCCTGCTCTTTCGCCGGGTTAGAGCTGAACGCCGTCACTTCACAGCCCATCGCATGCAGCAGTTTGATGGCAATATGCCCCAGACCGCCAATACCGATCACGCCGACGCGGCTGGTGGCGGTGATGTGATGCATCAGCAGCGGTTTAAATACTGTGATACCGCCACACAGCAGCGGACCTGCGGATTCAATATCAATGCTGTCCGGCAGTGGGATAACCCATTGCCAGTCGGCGCGCAGCTTATCGGCGAAACCGCCCTTGTTAAGGATGGTCGGCGTTGCGCCCTCAAGGCAGTTGATCTGGTTGCCGCTGATACAGGCATCGCAGTGACCGCAGCTGCGTGCCGTCCAGCCGATACCCACGCGCTGGCCCACTTTCAGCCCTTTGTCCTGCGCGGCGCTGCCGAGCGCCACGACGCGGCCAATGACTTCGTGCCCGGCAACCAGCGGATAGCTGGAAAAGCCCCATTCATTGTCGATCATCGAGAGATCCGAGTGGCAGATCCCGCAGTAATCAACCTGTACTTCGACGTCTTCCGCTTTTAGTTCGCCCGCATCGTACTCGTACAGCTCAAGTTCTGCACCCGCCTGCGGTGCGGCGTAGCTTTTTATCTTCGACATCGCGTTTCCCCTGTTTTGGTGTGAACTGTGAGTGTAGAGCATTCAGTTTACAGACGCTTAACAGAAGAAGGCAGGAACGAAACTTACAGACTTTTCAGCATCCTGACTTCGCAGTCCACGTGGCCCGTGCAGCCCAGTGGCGCATCGATATGCTCAAAGCCCAGATGCTCATACAGGCCAATGGCCTCTTTAAGGAAAGCGGTGGTTTCGAGGTAGCAACGTTTAAAGCCCTGTGAGCGTGCATGTTCCAGGGCGACCAGCGCCAGCTTTTTCGCCAGGCCTTGTCCGCGTATCGTTGGCAGGAAATACATTTTCTGAAGTTCACAGATATCCGGCTCGCTGCAAAGCAGTGGGGCAATGCCGCCGCCGCCCACGACCTGGCCGTCCTGTTCAATGACCCAGTAGGCATGACCCGGCTGGCTGTACAGCTGAAAAAGTTCGTCCAGATTGGGGTCGGCCACGGTGTAGCCTTTGTCGGCGGTCAGGCCATATTCGGCAGAAACCGTGCGGATAACGGCGGCGATAGCCGGGTTGTCCTGCTCAGTGATCCGACGCATTGTCGTCGCGACGGGGGTAATCACGCTCATAGCATTACTCATGACAAAAATTGACACACAACTGCTGTTAATAGCACCGCAGAAAGGGGAGTGCAAGCGAGGAGTTTTCAGGAAGGATACCCCTTACGCCCTGAAGCGTAAGGGGTAAAAGCATTACAGGGCTGCGATAACCGCCTGCTGCTCGATCAGTTTGGTCTTCGCATCGGCGAAGGCAACCAGACGCTCACGCTCTTTGGCGATAACCGCTTCCGGCGCGCGGGCCACAAAGCCCTCGTTCGCCAGTTTGCTTTCGATTTTGCCAATTTCCACGTCGACTTTCGCCACTTCTTTCGCCAGACGCGCCAGCTCCGCGTCTTTGTCGATCAGGCCCGCCATCGGGATCAGCAGCTCCGCGCCGTCGATGATTTTGGTCACGGAAACCGGACCTTTGTCATCGGCAGGCAGCACGGTGATGCTTTCCAGACGCGCCATGGTTTTCAGGAATGTGTTGTTCTCGGTGACGCGACGAACGGCAGCTTCGCTGCAACCGCGCAGCAGCAGCTCCAGTGGTTTACCCGGAGCGATGTTCATTTCCGCGCGGATGTTACGTACCGCAACGATCGCCTGTTTCAGCCACTCGGTATCCGCAGACGCGGCTTCATCCACTTTCGCGGCATCGAATGCCGGGAACGGCTGGAGCATGATGGTATCGGCATTAATACCGGCAATCACCTTCACGCGCTGCCAGATGGTTTCGGTGATGAATGGAATGATCGGGTGCGCAAGGCGCAGCAGACCTTCCTGAACGGTAATCAGCGTATTACGCGTGCCGCGCAGTTCCGCTTCAGAACCGCCGTTCATGACCGGCTTCGCCAGCTCCAGGTACCAGTCGCAGAACTGGTTCCAGGTGAATTCGTACAGGATGCCTGCCGCGATGTCGAAGCGGTAGCTGTCCAGCGCGTCGCGGAACGCTTTAACCGTCTGGTTAAATTCCGCCAGGATCCAGCGGTCTGCCAGAGACAGGGTCATTTCGCCGCCGTTAAAGCCGCAATCCTGATCTTCGGTGTTCATCAGCACGAAGCGGCTGGCGTTCCACAGCTTGTTACAGAAGTTACGGTAACCTTCCAGACGCTTCATATCCCAGTTGATGTCACGGCCGGTGGAGGCCAGCGCCGCCAGGGTGAAGCGCAGGGCGTCGGTACCGTGAGATTCGATCCCGTTCGGGAACTGCTTCTCGGTACGCTTGCGGATTTTCTCCGCCAGCTGCGGCTGCATCATATTGCCGGTACGTTTTTCCAGCAGCTCTTCCAGAGAGATACCGTCTACCATATCCAGCGGGTCGATAACGTTACCCTTGGATTTGGACATCTTCTGGCCTTCGTCGTCGCGGATCAGGCCGGTCATGTAAACGGTATGGAACGGAACCTGCGGCTTGCCGTCTTCGTCTTTGATGAAGTGCATGGTCATCATGATCATGCGGGCGATCCAGAAGAAGATGATGTCGAAGCCGGAGACCATCACGCTGGTTGGGTGGAACTGACGCAGCGCGTCGGTGTTTTCCGGCCAGCCGAGGGTAGAGAAGGTCCACAGCGCGGAGGAGAACCAGGTATCCAGCACGTCTTCATCCTGGCGCAGGGCAACGTCAGCGCCCAGGTTGTTTTCCTGACGCACTTCCTCTTCGGTGCGGCCAACGTAGACATTGCCTTCGTTGTCGTACCACGCCGGGATACGGTGACCCCACCACAGCTGACGGGAAATACACCAGTCCTGAATATCGCGCATCCAGGAGAAGTACATGTTTTCGTACTGCTTCGGCACGAACTGAATGCTGCCGTTCTCAACCGCTTCCACAGCCGGTTTCGCCAGCACGTCGGCACGCACGTACCACTGGTCGGTCAGCATTGGCTCGATAACTACGCCGCCACGGTCGCCGTACGGCACGGTCAGATCGTGAGGCTTAATCTCTTCCAGCAGGCCGAGCGCGTCAACGGCGGCTACGATGGCTTTACGCGCGGCAAAGCGCTCCAGCTTCTGGAACTCAGCCGGGATGTCGCTGGAATAAACGTCGGACTCGTTGCCTTTGGTGTCATACACTTCTGCGCTTTCGCGGATATCGCCGTCGAAGGTCAGAATGTTGATCATCGGAAGTTGATGACGACGACCGACTTCATAGTCGTTGAAGTCATGCGCTGGGGTGATTTTCACGCAGCCGGTGCCTTTTTCCATGTCGGCGTGTTCGTCGCCCACAATCGGAATACGGCGGTTCACCAGCGGCAGCACCACGAATTTGCCGATCAAATCTTTATAACGCGGATCTTCCGGGTTAACGGCCACGCCGGTATCGCCCAGCAGGGTTTCCGGACGGGTGGTCGCCACCACCAGATAATCTTTGCCGTCTGCGGTTTTTGCACCGTCTGCCAGCGGATAGCGGATGTGCCACATGGAGCCTTTAGACTCGCGGTTTTCCACTTCCAGGTCAGAGATGGCGGTACGCAGTTTCGGGTCCCAGTTGACCAGGCGTTTGCCGCGGTAAATCAGGTCTTCTTTGTACAGACGGACGAAGACTTCTTTCACGGCGTTGGACAGGCCTTCGTCCATGGTGAAGCGCTCGCGCTCCCAGTCCACGGAGTTGCCGAGGCGGCGCATCTGACGGGTAATGGTGCCGCCGGATTCTGCCTTCCACTGCCAGATTTTGTCGATGAACGCGTCGCGACCGTAGTCGTGGCGGGTTTTACCCTCTTCAGCGGCAATTTTACGCTCAACCACCATCTGGGTCGCGATACCCGCGTGGTCAGTCCCCGCCTGCCACAGGGTGTTTTTGCCCTGCATGCGCTGGTAGCGGATCATGGTGTCCATGATGGTCTGCTGGAAAGCATGCCCCATATGCAAACTGCCGGTGACGTTCGGCGGCGGGATCATGATGCAGAAGGGCTCTTTGCTTTCGTCGCCGTTAGGCTTGAAATAGCCCTGCTGTTCCCAGTGCTCGTAAAGCGGCTGTTCGATATCGCGTGGGTTATATGTCTTTTCCATTATTTCCAGGTTGCCGTATTCAGGTTAAAACCGGCCAGGCGGTACGCTTTGTAGCGTTCGCGCGCCAGTTGTTTCAAAGATTCTTCGTAAGGGACAAAGTCTACCACTTCTGTGAAAGCGGTGGCAAAATCTGCAAAGTCTGTCCGCAGGCTAATGAGAATATCGCGCGCGCTACTGTTGCGTTTTTGCGGCCAGGCAATCTCCACCGGTGCCCCGCCGCGTGGACCTTCGCCCGACAGGTTATGCGGAACAAAACTCTCCGGCGGGCGCGCCCATAGCGCTTCATCCAGGCGAATTGCTTGCTGCTCATCTTCACAGGCAATCAGGACGCGTTTACCTGCGCGCCAACGTTCTGCGGCAATTTCACACACCAGTTGTTCAACGGCGCTGAGGCCATCCTGATGGGTGTCATTGTCCAGAAGGTAGAACGTTGCATTCTTCATATATGGGGTTTCTTGTCGTGGATTTAAATGCAAAGCCGGGTAAGCGTAGCGCCACCCGGCGTTTATCATTACTCGTCGCCGTTAAAACCCGCACGATTGAGCAGGAACTGCGACAGCAGCGCCACCGGACGTCCGGTCGCGCCTTTGGCTTTACCGGAGCGCCATGCGGTCCCCGCGATGTCCAGGTGCGCCCAGTTGTACTTGCGGGTAAAGCGCGCCAGGAAGCAGCCCGCGGTAATCGCCCCGCCAGGACGACCGCCGATGTTTGCCATGTCTGCGAAGTTAGACTCCAGCTGTTCCTGGAACTCGTCCCCCAGCGGCAGACGCCACGCGCGGTCGCCGGCCTGTTCGGACGCGCCGATCAGCTCATGCGCCAGCGGGTTGTGGTTCGACATCAGGCCGGTGATGTGATGCCCCAGCGCAATCACGCAGGCGCCGGTCAGTGTAGCCACGTCAATCACCGCTTCAGGTTCGAAACGCTCAACGTAGGTCAGCACGTCGCACAGTACCAGACGACCTTCGGCGTCGGTGTTCAGCACCTCAACGGTCTGGCCGGACATGGTGGTCAGCACATCACCAGGACGATAAGCGCGGCCGCCAGGCATGTTTTCGCAGCCCGCCAGCACGCCGATCACGTTGATGGGCAACTGAAGTTCCGCGACCATGCGCATGACGCCGTAAACCGCCGCCGCGCCGCACATGTCGTACTTCATCTCATCCATGCCTTCTGAAGGCTTGATGGAGATACCGCCTGAGTCGAAGGTCAGCCCTTTACCGACGAGCACGATCGGACGCGCATCTTCAGACGGATTGCCCTTGTACTCAATGACTGACATCAGGGATTCGTTCTGGGAGCCGTTACCGACCGCCAGATAAGAGTGCATCCCCAGCTCTTTCATCTGCTGTTCGCCGATAACGCGGGTGATAACGTTCTTGCTGTAGGCGTCAGCCAGCTGGCGCGCCTGAGACGCCAGGTACGCGGCGTTACAGATGTTTGGCGGCATATTGCCAAGATCTTTTGCCGCTTTGATACCGGCGGCAATGGCCAGACCGTGCTGAATGGCGCGCTCGCCGCTGGTCAGCTCGCGACGGGTTGGCACGTTAAAGACCATTTTACGCAGCGGGCGACGCGGCTCGCTTTTGGTGGTCTTCAGCTGATCAAAGCTGTAGAGGCTCTCTTTTGCGGTTTCGACGGCCTGGCGCACCTTCCAGTACGTGTTGCGGCCCTTAACGTGCAGCTCCGTCAGGAAGCAGACGGCTTCCATCGAACCAGTATCATTCAGTGTATTAATGGTTTTCTGAATAACCTGCTTGTACTGGCGCTCATCAAGCTCACGTTCTTTACCACAGCCAATCAGCAGAATACGCTCGGACAGGACGTTCGGAACATGGTGCAGCAACAAGGTCTGCCCTGGTTTGCCTTCCAGTTCGCCACGGCGCAGCAGGGCGCTGATATAGCCGTCGCTGATTTTATCGAGTTGCTCGGCGATCGGGGAGAGTCGGCGTGGTTCAAAGACGCCCACAACGATGCAGGCACTCCGCTGTTTCTCCGGGCTACCGCTTTTTACACTGAACTCCATGCACTACGCTCCTGAATCTTAAAGACAACGGCGGCGGCTACGGATAGAATTGAAACCTTTCGTAACTCATGTCCGCCGTTGTGGTGACTTCGTGTTAATCTTACGTTACTACGGTTTCGACACGTCAATAAATGTCATGAAGCGCGAATCCGCCGGGTTTTTTAATCTTAGCGATGATTTCGACGACTCAAGAGAATAAATGACGTTTAAGCCATGAAACAAGCTAAATTCCTGCATAAGACGAGTTTTAACGGGCGTATTTAAAGTGATAATCATAAGATATCTGGTTCGGGAGACGCTGAAGAGCCAACTGGCGATCCTCTTTATCCTCCTTCTGATCTTTTTCTGTCAGAAGCTGGTCAGGATCCTCGGCGCGGCGGTTGATGGCGAAATCCCAACGAATCTGGTGCTTTCCCTGCTCGGGCTTGGCGTGCCGGAAATGGCGCAGCTTATCCTGCCGTTAAGCCTGTTCCTTGGTCTGCTGATGACCCTGGGTAAGCTCTATACCGAAAGTGAAATCACCGTGATGCATGCCTGCGGCCTCAGTAAAGCCGTACTGGTAAAAGCAGCCATGGTGCTGGCGCTGTTTACGGGCATTGTTGCCGCGGTTAACGTCATGTGGGCGGGGCCGACCTCCTCTCGTCATCAGGATGAGGTGCTGGCGGAAGCAAAAGCTAACCCGGGGCTGGCGGCGCTGGCGCAGGGGCAGTTCCAGCAGGCGACAGACGGTAACTCCGTGCTGTTTATCGAAAGCGTCGATGGCAACCGCTTCAATGACGTGTTTCTTGCTCAACTGCGCCCGAAAGGTAACGCTCGGCCTTCTGTGGTGGTGGCGGACTCCGGTCAGCTGTCTCAGCGTAAAGACGGCTCTCAGGTTGTCACGCTGAACAAAGGAACACGTTTCGAAGGCACGGCTATGCTGCGCGACTTCCGTATTACCGATTTCCAGAACTACCAGGCCATCATTGGTCATCAGGCCGTCGCGCTCGATCCAACGGATACTGAGCAGATGGATATGCGCACCTTAATGAATACCGATACCGATCGTGCGCGTGCTGAACTGCACTGGCGTATCACGCTGGTATTCACCGTATTTATGATGGCGCTGATGGTGGTTCCGCTGAGTGTGGTGAACCCGCGCCAGGGCCGCGTGCTGTCGATGCTGCCAGCGATGCTGCTGTATCTGGTGTTCTTCCTGCTGCAAACCTCAATCAAGTCTAACGGCGGGAAAGGAAAAATTGACCCGATGATCTGGACCTGGGTCGTGAATGGTTTGTATCTGCTGCTGGCAGTCGGACTCAACTTGTGGGACACGGTGCCTGTGCGTCGTCTTCGTGCCCGGTTTACGCGTAAAGGAGCCATCTAATGCAGGCGTTTGGCGTACTTGACCGCTATATCGGTAAAACGATTTTCACCACCATCATGATGACCCTGTTCATGCTGGTGTCGCTCTCGGGCATTATCAAATTTGTCGACCAGCTGAAAAAAGCCGGGCAGGGGAGTTACGACGCGTTGGGTGCCGGGATGTACACCCTGCTCAGCGTACCAAAAGATGTGCAGATCTTCTTCCCGATGGCGGCCCTGCTGGGGGCGTTGCTGGGCCTGGGGATGCTGGCTCAGCGTAGCGAGCTGGTGGTGATGCAGGCATCTGGCTTTACCCGTATGCAGGTTGCGCTGTCGGTAATGAAAACCGCGATCCCGCTGGTGCTGTTGACCATGGCGATTGGCGAATGGGTCGCGCCGCAGGGCGAACAGATGGCGCGTAACTACCGTGCTCAGGCTATGTACGGTGGTTCGCTGCTCTCCACGCAGCAGGGGTTATGGGCGAAAGATGGTCAGAACTTCGTCTATATCGAACGCGTGAAAGGGGACGATGAACTGGGCGGCGTGAGCATCTACGCCTTCAACAACGATCGTCGTTTGCAGTCGGTGCGTTATGCCGCCTCCGCTAAATTTGATGCGAACAACAAGCTGTGGCGGTTATCCCAGGTTGATGAATCTGACCTGACGAACCCGAAACAGATCACCGGTTCGCAGACCGTAAGCGGTACCTGGAAAACCAACCTGACGCCGGACAAGCTTGGCGTGGTAGCGCTCGATCCCGATGCGCTCTCCATCAGCGGTCTGCATAACTACGTGAAGTATCTGAAATCGAGCGGACAGGATGCGGGGCGTTACCAGCTCAACATGTGGAGCAAAATCTTCCAGCCACTGTCCGTGGCGGTGATGATGCTAATGGCGCTGTCGTTCATCTTTGGACCGCTGCGTAGCGTGCCGATGGGGGTTCGCGTGGTAACTGGTATCAGCTTTGGTTTCGTGTTCTACGTCCTCGATCAGATTTTCGGTCCACTGACACTGGTGTATGGCATTCCGCCAATTATCGGCGCGCTGTTGCCGAGCGCCAGTTTCTTCCTGATCAGCCTCTGGATGCTGCTAAAACGCTCCTGATAAAAGGTCTTCCTCGCTCCCGCTAGCCCGGGGGGCGAGGCTAATCTCCTGTTTCACCCCGCACTTTTTCTCACAACCTTCAACGCCTCGCCGTGAATTTGAGTATTATTGAGCGATAAAGTCGTGAAGGGATCCTCTATGAAGCAAATTCGAATGCTGGCCCAGTACTACGTCGACCTGATGATGAAGCTCGGGCTGGTGCGTTTTTCCATGCTGCTGGCGCTGGCGCTGGTCGTTCTGGCCATTGTCGTGCAAATGGCCGTGACCATGGTTCTGCATGGACAGGTCGAGAGCATCGACGTGATCCGCTCTATTTTCTTTGGCCTGCTGATCACCCCATGGGCGGTCTATTTCCTCTCCGTGGTGGTTGAGCAGCTGGAAGAGTCCCGACAGCGTTTATCGAAACTGGTGGATAAGCTGGAAGAGATGCGCGAGCGCGATCTTAAACTCAACGTTCAGCTCAAGGACAACATTGCCCAGCTGAATCAGGAAATTTCAGACCGTGAGAAGGCGGAAGCCGAGCGTCAGACCACGCTTGAGCAGCTGAAAATTGAGATGAAAGAGCGCGAAGTCACGCAGATCCAGCTTGAACAGCAATCCTCTTTCCTGCGCTCGTTCCTCGATGCGTCGCCGGATCTGGTGTTCTACCGTAATGAAGATAAAGAGTTCTCCGGCTGTAACCGGGCCATGGAACTGTTGACCGGGAAAAGCGAAAAACAGCTGATACACCTGAAACCTCAGGATGTCTATTCCGAAGAGGCGGCAGCAAAAGTGATGGAGACGGATGAAAAGGTCTTCCGCCATAACGTTTCGCTGACCTATGAGCAGTGGCTGGACTACCCCGACGGGCGCAAAGCCTGCTTTGAGATCCGCAAAGTACCTTATTACGACCGGGTGGGTAAACGTCATGGTCTGATGGGCTTTGGCCGTGATATCACTGAGCGTAAGCGCTATCAGGATGCGCTGGAGCGCGCCAGCCGGGATAAAACAACCTTCATCTCCACCATCAGCCATGAACTGCGCACCCCGCTGAATGGCATTGTGGGGCTGAGCCGCATTCTGCTGGATACCGAGCTGACCAGCGAGCAGGAAAAATACCTCAAAACGATCCACGTCTCGGCGGTCACGCTGGGCAATATCTTCAATGATATTATCGACATGGATAAGATGGAGCGCCGTAAAGTTCAGCTCGACAACCAGCCGGTTGATTTTACAGGCTTCCTTGCGGACCTGGAGAACCTGTCAGGTTTGCAGGCCCAGCAAAAAGGGTTGAGCTTTGTGATGGAGCCGACGCTGCCGCTGCCGCATAAAGTGGTGACGGACGGCACGCGGCTGCGGCAGATCCTGTGGAACCTCATCAGCAATGCCGTGAAGTTTACCCAGAAGGGGCAGGTTGCGGTGCGCATTCGCTATGACGAAGGCGACATGCTGCACTTTGAAGTTGAGGACTCGGGTATCGGCATTCCTCAGGAAGAGCAGGATAAGATCTTCGCCATGTATTATCAGGTTAAAGACAGCCACGGCGGTAAACCGGCGACCGGTACGGGCATTGGACTGGCGGTGTCGAAACGTCTGGCGAAAAGTATGGGCGGGGATATCACCGTTGCCAGCCAGCCGGGTAAAGGCTCCACCTTTACGCTTACCGTCCACGCGCCTGCCGTGGCGGAAGAGGTGGAAGATACGTTTGAGAACGACGATATGCCGCTGCCAGCCCTGCACGTCCTGCTGGTGGAAGATATTGAGCTGAACGTCATTGTCGCCCGGTCGGTACTGGAAAAACTCGGTAACAGCGTGGATGTGGCGATGACCGGCAAAGCCGCGCTGGAGATGTTCACGCCGGGCGAGTACGACCTGGTGCTGCTCGATATTCAGCTACCGGACATGACCGGACTGGATATCTCCCGCGAGCTGACGCGCAAATATGCTCCTGACGAGCTGCCGCCGCTGGTGGCGTTGACCGCAAACGTGCTGAAAGATAAAAAAGAGTACCTCGAGGCCGGAATGGACGATGTGCTCAGCAAGCCGCTGGCGGTACCTGCCCTGACGGCGATGATCAAGAAGTTCTGGGATACCTGTGATGAAGAGGAGAGCACCATGACGTCTGTTGATAGCGCCAAAGCCCAAACGATACTGGATACCGCCATGCTGGAGCAGTATATCGATCTGGTAGGACCAAAACTGATCACCGATGGCCTGGCCGTGTTCGAAAAAATGATGCCGGGCTATCTGAACGTGCTCGAATCCAACCTGACGGCGCGTGACCAGAAGGGCATCGTCGAAGAGGGACATAAAATCAAAGGCGCGGCAGGATCGGTCGGGTTACGTCATCTCCAGCAACTGGGCCAACAGATTCAGTCGCCTGATTTACCTGCCTGGGAAGATAATGTAGGTGATTGGGTCGAAGAGATGAAACAGGAGTGGCAAAACGATGTGGCAGTGCTGAAAGCCTGGGTAGATGCCAGAAAAAAATGACCCCGGCTATACCGGGGTGCGCGAATACTGCGCCAACACCAGGGAAATCGTGGCTGCGCCTGATTTTTGTGGGTTGTTTTCGCATGGACGCCGCCTGAAAATTGAGGCCGCACGCAGATAAGATAGCAAATCTTAAACAGTTTGTTACATGAATCAGTGAAATGTGTGAAGCATAGCGTTTTAATCAGAATTTTTAATGTGCTTCAGCGAGTTGCTTAGAAGGATCGTCAGAATGAAGAAAGTGGGTGTCGTGCTGAGCGGATGTGGCGTTTACGATGGTTCAGAGATACACGAAACCGTATTAACGCTGCTGGCATTATCGCGGCAGGGGGCAGACGTTATCTGCTTCGCGCCGGATAAAACTCAAGCAGATGTAATGAATCATCTTACCGGCGAGCCAATGGCGGAAAGCCGTAACGTGCTGATTGAAGCAGCACGTATTGTGCGTGGAGATATTCATCCGCTGGCACAGGCCGATGCCGCTGAACTTGATGCGCTCATCGTGCCGGGCGGCTTTGGCGCGGCAAAAAACCTGAGCACGTTTGCAACAGAAGGCCCGGCGTGCCATGTCGATCCCGATTTGAAAGCGCTATCGCTGGCGATGCATGCAGCAGGTAAGCCGCAGGGCTTTATCTGCATTGCGCCAGCCATGCTGCCGAAAATTTTTGATTTCCCGCTGCGGCTCACGATCGGAACCGACATTGATACCGCTGAAATTATCGAGGATATGGGCGGCGAGCACGTGCCATGCCCGGTCGACGACATTGTGGTGGATGAGGACAACAAAATCATCACCACGCCGGCGTATATGCTGGCGCAGAACATCGCTGAGGCTGCCGCAGGCATTGAAAAGCTGGTGGACAGAGTGCTGGTTCTTACCGAATGAGTCGTAAATTATCCCCTGGCGGGTGGTTAAAACGGATCCTGCTGCGTATTGTGCTGGTCCTGGCCGTTTTTTGGGGCGGAGGCATTGCGCTGTTCAGCATCCTGCCCGTCCCGTTCTCCGCCGTGATGGCAGAGCGGCAGATTAGCGCCTGGCTCTCGGGTGATTTTGGCTATGTTGCCCACTCAGACTGGGTCGGCATGGATGAAATCTCCCCGTGGATGGGGCTGGCGGTCATTGCGGCAGAAGATCAGAAATTCCCGGAGCACTGGGGTTTTGACGTGGCGGCTATTGAGAAGGCGCTGGATCATAATGAACGTCATGAAAACCGCGTCCGCGGCGCGTCGACGCTTTCTCAGCAGACGGTAAAAAATCTGTTCTTATGGGACGGTCGCAGCTGGGTAAGAAAAGGGCTGGAGGCCGGGCTGACGCTGGGAGTCGAGACGGTGTGGAGCAAAAAACGCATTTTGACCGTCTACCTGAATATCGCGGAGTTTGGTGACGGCGTGTTTGGCGTCGAAGCGGCATCGCAGCGCTATTTTGGCAAGCCCGCCAGCAGGTTGACTATGTCCGAAGCGGCACTCCTTGCCGCCGTGCTGCCGAACCCGCTGCGTTTTAAGGCCAGCACCCCGTCAGGCTACGTGCGAAGCCGCCAGGCGTGGATTATGCGCCAGATGCGTCAGTTGGGTGGGGAAGGGTTTATGGAGCGAAATAATCTTATGTAAGGCGGGTAAGCGCAGCGCTACCCGCCGACATGGCGAACGTTAGTCTTCGTCAAACCCGGCGTTAAACAGGGCAATCACTGCCGCCAGCGCTTCTTCTTCCTGCGGGCCGGTGGCTTCAACTTCAATCTGGCGGCCTTTGGCAGAATCCAGCATCAGCAGGGCGATCACGCTATTGGCTTCTGCCTCGGTTCCCTCGTCGTTGCGCAGCAGCACCTCAGCATCAAAACCCTGCATCAGCTCAAACAGCTTCATCGCCGGGCGCGCATGCATGCCCAGCTTATTGGTGATTTCGACGGTCTGTTTTACGGTCATGTTTTGCGTTTTTCCAGCGTGCGATGACGGGACTGAACGTTCTTTCCGCGTGAGCGGAAGTAATCGGCCAGCTGTTCGGCAATATAGACCGAACGATGTTTACCGCCGGTACAGCCAATCGCCACCGTCAGGTAGCTGCGATTGTTTGTTTCCAGCATAGGTAACCATAGCTCAAGGTAGCTTCGCGTCTGGTAGATAAAATTGTGTACTTCTGTGTGTCGGTCAAGGAACGCCGCCACCGGCTTATCCAGACCGGTCATCGGACGCAGTTTCGGATCCCAGTGCGGGTTCGGCAGGAAACGCACATCAAAAACGTAATCCGCATCGATAGGTATGCCGTGCTTAAAGCCGAAGGATTCAAACACCATCGTCAGTTCACGCTCGCGCTTGCCGAGTAAGCGCGTACGCAGCATTTCCGCCAGCTCGTGGACGGACATTTCAGAGGTGTCGACAATCAGGTCGGCCCGCGAACGCAGCGGCTCAAGCAGATCGCTCTCTTTATCGATGGCGCTTTCCAGCGAAAGATTTTTACTGGAGAGCGGATGCAAACGACGTGTATCGCTGTAACGGCGGATCAGCGTGTTGCGGTCAGCGTCCAGGAACAAGAGCTGAGGCGAGAAGCATTCCGGCAGGCTGTTCATTGCCTGCTCGAAGATTTCCGGCGATTCCGGCATGTTACGCACGTCAATACTGACGGCGGCAGAGATTTGCCTGTCCGCCAGCGTCCGCGCCAGATCGGGTAACAACACTACCGGCAGGTTATCTACACAGTAAAATCCCATGTCTTCCAGCGCGCGCAGGGCCACGGACTTCCCGGACCCCGAACGACCGCTGACGATCATCAGCACCATGTTCCGTTTCTCCTCAGGGCAGCCGTTCTGAAGGCCCTTTCCCGATTATGCCTCATCCTGATTGCCTTCTGCTTCAGTGATAATTTGATAAAGCTCTTCATCACTTTGGGCTGAGCGCAGTCGACGACAAATGGTTTTATCCGCCAGACGTTTGGCAACCAGCGACAGCGTGTGCAGGTGGGTCTTGGTCTGATCGGCAGGAACCAGCAGCGCGAAGAGCAGATCCACAGGCTGGTTATCAATGGCGTCAAAAGCGATAGGCGTTTCCAGTTGCACAAACACCCCCACGGCACGCAGCGTATCTTCTTCCAGCTTGCCATGCGGGATCGCAATGCCATTGCCGATGCCGGTACTGCCCATTTTTTCACGAGTCAGAATGGCTTCAAACACGATCTGCGGCGGCAGACCCAGCTGTTTTGCGGCCAGCTCACTGATGATTTCCAGCGCACGTTTTTTGCTCTGGCAGTGAACGCCACTGCGGGTACAATCCTGGTTAAGGACATTGCTCAGTTGAAGAGCGGAATCGTTGTTTATCATAATTTCACCTAAGCGCTAACTGTACAAATGGCCTGTTGTGTTTCACAACAGGCCGTCCTGCACCCGTTAACTGCCCGGACAATTAGTGTTGTTTCAGTTTATCTTTATGTTTATTGAGCTGTCTCGCAAGCTTATCAATCAAGCCGTCGATAGCCGCGTACATGTCTTGCCCTTCCGCACTGGCATGGAGTTCCCCTCCGTTGACGTGCAGGGTCGCATCCGAGATATGCGTCACTTTCTCCACTTTCAACACAACATAGACCTGGTTGATCCTCTCGAAATACTGCTCGAGTTTCGCAAACTTAGTGTTTACAAAATCGCGTAAAGCCTCAGTAATCTCGACGTTATGTCCGGTGATATTGAGCTGCATAGTGTCTTCCTTATCGGTTGTGTCAAACCAGTTGTTTACGCTGGTTAGACGGCGGAATGGATAAAGACTCTCGATACTTCGCGACAGTACGACGTGCCACCATAATACCCTGATCGGACAGCATGGTGGTTAACTTACTGTCACTGAGTGGCTTCGCGGGGTTCTCCGCGGCGATCAACTTCTTCACCAGTGCGCGAATGGCCGTCGACGAGGCTTCGCCGCCGCCTTCGGTGTTCACGTGGCTGGAGAAGAAATACTTAAGCTCAAAAATACCGCGTGGGCTGTGCAGATACTTCTGCGTGGTCACGCGGGAAATGGTTGATTCATGCATCTCGACGGCCTGGGCTATGTCCGCCAGCACCATCGGTTTCATAAACTCTTCGCCCTGCTCAAAGAATGCCTGCTGCTGTTCGACAATACAGCGGCTGACGCGCAGCAGCGTGTCATTACGGCTCTCCAGACTCTTAATCAACCAGCGTGCTTCCTGAAGGTTGCTGCGAATGTATTGATTATCAGCGTCGTTACGGGCGCTGGTGCACATGGAGGCGTATTGCTGGTTGATTTGCAGGCGAGGAATGCTGTCGGCGTTCAGTTCAACGACCCAGCGGCCATTGTGTTTTCTCACCAGCACATCGGGAATGACATATTCCGGTTCGCTGGTCTGAATCGACTGCCCCGGACGCGGATCGAGCGACTGGATCAGATTCACCGCTTCCTTCAGCACCTCTTCTTTCAGGCGCGTGACGCGCATCAGGGTGCGGAAGTCGTGGTTCGCCAGCAGATCCAGATGATCGCTGATGATGAGCCGGGCTTCGTCAATCCACGGTGTCTCTTTAGCAAACTGCGAAAGCTGGATCAGAAGGCAGTCACGCAGATCTTTCGCGGCGACGCCAATCGGGTCGAAACGCTGAACGCGTTTCAGGACGGCTTCGATCTCTTCCAGTTCAATCTCGTCATCGCCGATGCTTTCAAGAATCTCGTCCAGCGTCACGGTCAAATAGCCCGTGTCGTCAACGGCATCGACAATCGAGGTGGCAATGGCGCGATCGGTATCGGAGAAAGGCGTCAGCTCCACCTGCCACATCAGGTAGTCCTGAAGCGATTGGGTAGTTTCGCCCTGGTAGACCGGGAGTTCATCGTCCTGGTAGTCTGCACGCGTCCCGGAAGGGGTACCCGCGGTGTAGATTTCATCCCAGCTGGCATCCAGCGGCAGTTCGTCCGGCATCTCTTTCTGTTCGAGTGCATCTACGGAGTCGAGCGTTTCTGTGTCCTGCGTCTGCTGGGCGTCTACCTCGTCATGAAGATCGGTCTGCTCCAGCAGCGGATTGCTGTCCAGCGCCTGCTGGAGCTCCTGCTGGAGTTCTAACGTGGACAGCTGCAACAGACGGATTGCCTGCTGGAGCTGCGGCGTCATGGCCAGTTGCTGGCTGAGCCGTAATTGCAAACCTTGCTTCATGTTCAGAGCGTTTTTCTCCGGTTCGGCGTGACTTAACCTCTACCCTATCAGAGTCTGAAGTCTTCCCCAAGGTACACGCGCTTAACATGCTCATCTTCGAGGATTTGCTGCGGCGTACCGTGGGCAATCAGATGGCCCTGGCTCACTATGTAGGCGCGCTCACACACCGCCAGCGTTTCACGAACGTTGTGGTCCGTGATCAGTACGCCAAGCCCGCTGTCGCGCAGGTGTTCAATGATACGTTTGATATCGATAACGGAGATGGGGTCAACGCCCGCAAACGGTTCATCCAGCAGGATAAATTTCGGGTTTGCTGCCAGCGCGCGCGCAATCTCAACGCGGCGGCGTTCACCACCGGACAGCGCCTGACCGAGGCTGTCGCGAAGGTGTTCAATATGAAACTCTTCCATCAGCTCGTTCGCACGGTCAGTGCGCTGCTCGCTGGTCAGATCGTCACGGATCTGGAGCACGGCCATCAGGTTGTCGAACACGCTTAAGCGGCGGAAGATAGACGCTTCCTGCGGCAGATAGCCGATGCCACGACGCGCGCGGGCATGCAGCGGCAGCAGGCTGATATCTTCATCATCGATAATGATGTTGCCGGCGTCACGTGGGACGATGCCCACTACCATGTAGAAGGTCGTAGTTTTACCCGCGCCGTTAGGGCCAAGCAAACCCACGATTTCGCCGGAGTTGACGGTCAGACTGACATCTTCGACGACGCGGCGGCCCTTATACGCTTTCGCGAGGTTTTTTGCAGTTAAAGTTGCCATAACGAATTAGTTACTCTTTTTCTTTGCCGGAGCCTGACCGTTGTTCTTGTCCTGCAACTGCGAAGGCACAAGCACGGTCGTGACGCGTTTGCCTTTTTCGCTGGAGGCCTGCATTTTCTGCTCTTTCACCAGATAAGTGATCTTGTCGCCTTTGATATTGCTGTCCAGCTGTTCCAGGTAAGCATTACCGGTCAGGATGACCAGATCCTTCGCCAGTTCATAGTGCATATGCGAGGCATGGCCTTTCACCGGCTTGCCGTTGTCCTGCATCTGGTAGAAGGTGGCCGGGTTGCCATAACCATCGATAATCTCTTTCCCCTGCTCACCGCCCGGACGGGTAACGACCACTTTGTCGGCGTTGATTTTGATGGTGCCCTGGGTCACAACGACGTTGCCGGTAAAGGTGACGACGTTACCCTGCATATCCAGAGACTGGGTATCGGATTCAATATGAATCGGCTGTTCGGTGTCGCCAGTCACAGCAAGCGCGGGAAGACTGGCCGCCAGCAGCGCGCTGGCGATAACAACTTTAAGGCTGAGTTTGTTTGTTTTGAATTTCATAGGAGGTTCTAACCTTTTCAATCAGCTCGGCGTTTTTGCTGCGTAAGTTCCCGCGCATTCTTAAACCGCTGGAATTAAATGTTGTGCCATACAGGGTGACTAAATCCTGCGACGTGACATCCTGGGTGACCAGGTTGATCTGGGCGTTATCCGTCGTAATTTTTCGCAGTTGCGCGTCAGCGGTCAGGGCGTTGACTTCAACGTGACCATACAGGTAAAGCATACGGTCATTTGTCAGTTTTGCCCGGTCAGACTTGATTGACCACGTCGGCACTTTGTCCGTATCAAAGGTGGTCAGGACCGGCTGGGTAAACCACGAGGTGCCGTCATCTGAAAAATATTCTACATGCTGAGCAACGAGGCGATAGTTCAGCGCACCTTCCGGGCTATAGACCACGGTGTCGCTGTGATCGCTTTTATAGGTCGGGTCGCTCGTGTTAACCACTTCCGCTTGCGTATCATCGCGGTCAGCGAGATTTACGCCAATCAGTATCAGGGCGACAAGCGCAAGCAGAATGATAACCCAACGTCTGGTTTTACTCATATCGATTGCCCTTTCGCCTCATCAAGCTTGCCCTGCGCCAGCAGAAGCAGATCGCAGACTTCACGGACGGCGCCACGGCCACCGTGAATATGGGTAACGTAATCAGCACGCGGGATCAGCAGCGGGTGCGCGTCAGCCACGGCGATGCTCAGACCCACCTCCGCCATGACTGGCCAGTCGATCAAATCATCCCCGACGTATGCCACATTCTCTGGCGCAATGGCCAGTTTTCCCAGCAAATCCCGGAAGGCTACCATCTTATCAGACTGTCCCTGATAGAGATGCGTAATGCCCAGCGTTTCACACCGATCTTCTACCAGTTTAGCTTTCCGCCCGGTGATGATTGCAACTTCAATACCGGACGTGAGCGCACAGCGGATACCGTAACCGTCGCGAACGTTAAAGGCTTTCAGCTCTTCGCCGTTATTGCCCATATAAATCAGACCGTCGGAGAGCACACCATCCACATCGAGGATCAGCAGGCGGATATTTTCCGCCTTTGACATCATGTGGGCGCTCACCGGGCCATAACAGGTTGCAAGGGATGCACCCGCATTACTCATTGTCTTATCCTTCATTACACTACGCCAGCGCGCAGCAGATCATGCATATGTACCACACCCAGCAGTTGGTCGCCATCGGCAACCATCACTGAGGTAATATGACGGGACTGCATCAGGTTCAGTACATCTACCGCCAGCGTACCCGGACGGACGCGGATCCCTCCTGGTGTCATTACATCAGCGATGCCCAGCGTTCGGACATCCACACCCATATCGAATACCCGGCGCAGGTCGCCGTCGGTGAAAATGCCCTGAATCTTCATCAGATCGTCGCAGATAACCGTCATGCCCAGGTTTTTACGGGTGATCTCCAGTAACGCGTCGCGCAAAGAGGCCTCTTTGCTGACGTGCGGGATCTCATCCCCGGTGTGCATAATATCGTTAACCCGCAGCAGCAGTTTGCGCCCGAGCGCGCCGCCGGGGTGAGACAGGGCGAAATCTTCTGGCGTAAAACCGCGGGCTTCCAGCAGCGCAACGGCAAGGGCATCGCCCATCACCAGCGCGGCGGTTGTGCTGGAGGTCGGCGCCAGCCCCAGCGGGCAGGCTTCTTTAGGCACCTTCACGCACAGGTGAATATCCGCCGCGCGCGCCATGCTGCTTTCCGGGCGGCTGGTCATGCAAATCAGCGGTACGTGCAGACGCTTCAGCACCGGGATCAACGCCAGGATTTCATTCGATTCCCCGGAGTTGGACAGCGCAATAACCACGTCCTGCGGCGTAACCATGCCGAGGTCACCGTGCGCGGCTTCACCGGGATGAACGAAGAATGACGACGTGCCGGTACTGGCAAAGGTCGCCGCCATTTTGCGCCCGATATGGCCGGATTTGCCCATCCCCATCACCACGACTTTACCGGCGCAGTAGAACATCTTCTCACAGGCCAGACTAAAATCCTGATTAATGTACTGATCTAACTGCGCCAGACCTTCACGTTCAATCTCCAGAACGTCTTTGCCTGCTTTCTGAAAGTCAAAACCCGGCTGCAATTCTATTTGCGACATAATGCGTTTCCGTTTACCCAGAGAGAAGTGGCGAGAGCCAGTACAGCATCGCCAGCCATACGATAAATCCACCCGTCAGCAGCGCGCCCGCGCCTTTGCCGATCTGCTCTTTTCGCCGCCAGCAGAGCAGGGCGAAAATCACGCTGACCAGCAGCATCACACCGTAATCGCGCGTGAAAACCATAGGGTTAAACGGCCCCGGTGAGATTAATGCCGGCAGCCCCGTCACGATCGCGATATTGAAAATATTCGAGCCAATGATATTGCCGATGGCGATATCATCTTCCCCTTTACGCGCCCCGGCGATGGCGGTAGCCAGCTCTGGCAGGCTGGTGCCGATAGCGATGACCGTCAGACCAATTGTCAGTTCGCTCATCGCAAACGCGTTCGCCAGCACCGTCGCGTTATCGACCACCATCCGCGTGGCCATTGGCATGATAATCAGCGCGACGCCCAGCCACAGCAGGGCGACGGGTAAGGTCCCTTCCCGGGGCAGCTCGGCGAGGTGCTCACGCGTGAGGCTATCGTTACCCTGTTTTTCCGCCAGACGTGCGATCTTCACGCTGTAAAGCAACCAGATCACGGCCAGGGCGAGCAGGAATATACCGTCACCGACGCTCAGCACCCCGTCATAAAGCACATAGCCCGCCAGCAGACTGACGACTAACATTAGCGGCAATTCACGACGCAAAACATCGGAATGTACGCGAAATGGATGCAGTAATGCGGCTAAGCCTAAAATCAGCAAGATATTGACGATGTTAGAGCCAATCGCGGTGCCGATAGCGAGGTCAACCTGGCCATGCAACGAGGCTGAAACAGAAACGATGATTTCAGGAAGCGATGTGCCTACACTGACCACCGTCATGCCGATAATGATGGGCGGCATGCCAATGAGTCGACAGAGAATGGATGCGGCAAAGACCAAACGGTCAGCACTGTAGACCACCAACAGTAAACCAATTATTAACAGTGCTGTTGCTAAAAGCATCAAAAGTCCTTTCTTCAGGTATACTCGCTGGTCCACTGCGCACGAATTTTAGCGCCAGATGAAGTCTGAGACGTGACGAATTCCTAATTTTGACTTTATGCGCCGGAAAAGTAAAACAAATGCCAGCTTTCGCTAACCCCAATAGTGAATATTCTGTAAAAATGCGGGGTTTAGGGCTGATTTACGCTTCATGCCAGCCGTGAAGCAAGGTAAGTAAGGAACCATAAATGAGCCAAACGATGGCGAATATAGTCGATGTCCGGGGCGTCAGTTTTTCTCGCGGCAACCGGTTAATATTTGATGATATTTCGCTGACCGTGCCGCGCGGTAAAATCACCGCCATCATGGGGCCGTCAGGGATCGGTAAAACCACGTTGCTGCGTCTTATCGGCGGGCAAATCCCCCCTGACAGCGGCGAAATTCTCTTCGACGGCGAAAACGTCCCGGCGATGTCTCGCTCGCGCCTCTACACGGTTCGCAAACGGATGAGCATGCTCTTTCAGTCGGGTGCGCTGTTCACCGATATGAACGTTTTTGACAACGTGGCCTATCCGCTGCGTGAGCACACCCATCTTCCTCCTGCGCTGTTGCACAGCACGGTGATGATGAAGCTTGAAGCCGTGGGGCTGCGGGGGGCTGCGAAACTCATGCCGTCCGAACTCTCGGGTGGGATGGCGCGCCGCGCCGCGCTGGCGCGTGCTATTGCCCTGGAACCCGATTTAATCATGTTCGATGAACCGTTCGTCGGGCAGGACCCCATCACCATGGGCGTGCTGGTGAAGTTAATTTCGGAGCTGAACAGCGCCCTTGGCGTCACCTGCGTGGTGGTTTCCCACGACGTGCCGGAAGTGCTGAGTATCGCTGATTACGCCTATATTGTGGCTGACAAAAAGATCGTCGCCCACGGCAGCGCGCAGGCGTTGCAGGAGAATGGCGATCCGCGCGTGCGGCAGTTCCTGGACGGTATCGCAGATGGGCCGGTGCCTTTCCGCTATCCGGCGGGCGACTATCATGACGATTTACTGGGAATAGGGAGTTAAGCCACTCATGCTGTTAAATGCGTTGGCGGGTCTTGGACACCGTGGCCTAAAAACCATCAGTACGTTCGGGCGTGCCGGATTAATGTTGTTCAACGCGCTGGTCGGCAAACCGGAGTTCCGCAAGCATGCGCCGTTACTGGTGCGGCAGCTTTATAACGTCGGCGTGCTGTCGATGCTTATCATCATCGTGTCGGGTCTGTTTATTGGCATGGTGCTGGGGTTGCAGGGGTATCTGGTACTGACAACCTACAGCGCGGAAACCAGCCTTGGCATGCTGGTGGCGCTCTCGCTGCTGCGTGAACTCGGGCCGGTGGTTGCCGCGCTGCTGTTCGCCGGGCGTGCCGGGTCAGCGTTGACGGCGGAAATTGGCCTGATGCGCGCCACCGAGCAGCTCTCCAGTATGGAGATGATGGCAGTCGATCCGCTGCGCCGGGTGATCTCGCCGCGCTTCTGGGCCGGGGTTATCTCCTTGCCGTTACTGACTATCCTCTTTGTGGCGGTAGGTATCTGGGGAGGCGCGCTGGTTGGCGTTAACTGGAAAGGCATTGATGCCGGATTCTTCTGGTCTGCCATGCAGGACGCCATCGATCTGCGGATGGATCTGGTGAACTGTCTGATCAAGAGCGTGGTTTTCGCTGTGACGGTTACCTGGATTGCGTTGTTTAATGGTTACGATGCCATTCCGACGTCGGCGGGCATTAGCCGTGCAACGACGCGTACTGTCGTACATTCGTCGCTGGCCGTTTTAGGTCTGGATTTTGTGCTCACCGCACTGATGTTTGGGAATTGAGTTCATGCAAACGAGAAAAAATGAAATTTGGGTTGGCGTGTTTCTGCTTCTGGCGCTGCTGGCCGCGCTGTTCATCTGCCTGCGAGCGGCGGACATCACCTCTGTTCGCGCCGAGCCGACGTACCGTATCTACGCGACTTTCGATAACATCGGCGGCCTGAAAGCGCGCTCACCGGTGCGTATTGGTGGCGTCGTTATCGGACGTGTCGCCGACATTACGCTTGATGAGAAAACCTATCTGCCGCGCGTCGCGATGGATATCGAAGAGCGCTATAACCACATTCCGGACACCAGCTCGCTTTCTATCCGCACCTCTGGCCTGCTGGGGGAGCAATATCTGGCCCTTAACGTTGGTTTTGAAGATCCTGAGCTGGGAACGACTATCCTTAAAGACGGTAGCGTAATCCAGGATACCAAGTCAGCGATGGTGCTGGAAGATATGATTGGTCAGTTCCTTTACAACAGTAAAGGGGATGATAAAAAGTCTGACGATGCCCCTGCGCAGAGTGAAGACCACACCAACGTCGAACCGACGCCAGGCGCGACGAATTAATTTCAGGAGAAGTTATTCATGTTTAAACGACTGTTAATGGTTGCCATGCTGGTCATTGCCCCTCTTACCGCGGCGCACGCTGCGGATCAGAGTAACCCGTACAAACTGATGAATGAGGCCGCGAAGAAAACCTTCGACCGTCTTAAAAACGAACAGCCAAAAATCCGTTCTAACCCTGATTATCTACGTGATGTGGTGGATCAGGAGCTGCTGCCGTATGTGCAGATCAAGTACGCGGGCGCACTGGTGCTGGGCCGTTACTACAAAGACGCGACCCCGGCGCAGCGCGAGGCTTACTTTGCGGCGTTCCGTGAATACCTGAAACAGGCTTACGGCCAGGCGCTGGCGATGTATCACGGGCAGACCTATCAGATTGCCCCTGAACAACCGCTGGGCGATGCCACTATCATTCCTATTCGCGTGACGATTATCGATCCAAACGGTCGTCCACCGGTTCGTCTGGACTTCCAGTGGCGTAAAAACAGTCAGACCGGAAACTGGCAGGCGTACGACATGATCGCTGAAGGCGTCAGCATGATCACCACTAAACAGAACGAGTGGAGCGATCTGCTGCGCACTAAAGGCATTGATGGCCTGACGGCTCAGCTTCAGTCCATCTCTCGTCAGAAAATTACCCTGGACGAGAAGAAGTAATGTCACAGCAGCTTAGCTGGGCGCGTGACGGCGAGACGTTGACGCTGACGGGAGAGCTGGATCAGGATCTGCTTAACCCGCTGTGGGACGCTCGCCATAACGCGATGCAGGGCGTGACGCTGATTGATCTCCATGGCGTCACGCGGGTAGATACCGCCGGTATCGCCCTGCTGGCGCACCTGGTGGCCACGGGCAAAAAGCAGGGGAGTAGCGTCACCCTGACGGGGGTAAGCGATAACGTGATTACCCTTGCACAGCTTTACAATTTGCCCGAAGACGTATTACCTCGCTAATTTTTTCAGTACGTTACTTCTGAAAGCCCCGACAGTTTACGCGTCGGGGCTTTTTGCTTGTTTAAGACCGCGCCACTTTGCTCTAAGATGTTGAGCTTGTTTTCACTATCAGATGATGTAGACCCCATGGAAAATAATGAAATCCAGACTGTGCTGATGAATGCACTCTCCCTTCAGGAAGCCCACGTCTCTGGCGATGGCAGTCACTTCCAGGTTATTGCTGTGGGTGAGATGTTCGACGGAATGAGTCGCGTGAAGAAACAGCAGGCTGTGTACGCGCCGCTGATGGAATACATTGCGGATAACCGCATCCACGCCCTGTCGATTAAAGCGTTCACCCCACAGGAGTGGGCACGCGATCGCAAACTAAACGGTTTTTGAGCTGAGGGCGAAACGCCCGCAGCACGGTTGAATTTATAAGAGAGCAAACGATGGATAAATTTCGTGTACAGGGACCTACGCGTCTCCAGGGCGAAGTCACAATTTCTGGCGCTAAAAACGCCGCGCTGCCCATTCTTTTCGCTGCGCTGCTCGCAGAAGAGCCGGTAGAGATCCAGAACGTACCGAAGCTGAAAGATATCGACACGACCATGAAGTTGCTCGGCCAGTTGGGCACCAAAGTGGAGCGTAACGGTTCCGTCTGGATCGATGCCAGCAACGTGAACAACTTCTCAGCGCCGTATGAGCTGGTGAAAACCATGCGTGCGTCCATCTGGGCGCTTGGTCCGCTGGTGGCGCGCTTCGGTCAGGGACAGGTTTCACTGCCGGGCGGATGCGCTATCGGCGCGCGTCCCGTTGACCTGCATATCTTCGGGCTGGAAAAACTCGGCGCGGAGATCAAGCTGGAAGAGGGTTACGTTAAAGCATCCGTCAATGGTCGTCTGAAAGGCGCGCACATTGTCATGGACAAAGTGAGCGTGGGCGCAACGGTCACCATCATGTCGGCTGCTACGCTGGCAGAAGGCACTACCATCATCGAAAACGCCGCCCGTGAGCCGGAGATCGTGGATACCGCGAACTTCCTGGTCGCGCTGGGAGCGAAGATCAGCGGGCAGGGCACAGACCGTATCACCATCGAAGGCGTTGAACGTCTGGGTGGCGGTGTGTATCGCGTACTGCCAGACCGTATCGAAACCGGCACTTTCCTGGTGGCCGCGGCCATTTCTGGCGGTAAGATTGTCTGCCGTAACGCCCAGCCGGATACCCTGGATGCGGTGCTGGCGAAGCTGCGCGATGCGGGTGCGGACATTGAAATCGGTGAAGACTGGATCAGCCTGGATATGCACGGGCAGCGTCCTAAAGCCGTTAACGTGCGTACTGCGCCACATCCGGCATTCCCGACGGATATGCAGGCACAGTTCACGCTGTTGAACCTGGTGGCCGAAGGCACGGGCTTCATCACGGAAACCATCTTCGAAAACCGTTTCATGCACGTACCGGAACTGATCCGTATGGGTGCGCATGCTGAGATTGAAAGCAACACGGTAATTTGCCACGGCGTTGAAAAACTGTCCGGTGCGCAGGTGATGGCGACCGATCTGCGCGCATCTGCGAGCCTCGTACTGGCAGGTTGTATTGCGGAAGGGACTACCGTTGTCGATCGTATCTACCACATCGATCGTGGTTACGAGCGTATTGAGGATAAGCTGCGCGCGCTGGGTGCAAATATCGAGCGTGTGAAGGGCGAGTAATCATTCCGGCACCCCCCTGCCAGAACAGGCCGGGGGATTGCTGTTCTTGTCAATTCTGGTGCATCAGTCCTGATGCGCTTTCTTCGTTTTGCTCTGGCGCATCATGCGCGTACTGTCGATAAATTCATGGGTGATGGGATCGTGGTAGCGTGACGGCCATATCACCCACGGATGCGTATCCAGCGCCGTCGCGATAATCAGTTCCCCCTTCGGCCATGGGCGGGTCAGGGCGTTTGCCAGCGTCGACGAGCTCAGCCCATGACGACGTGATTCGGCAGCCAGCGAAGTTCCTTTTTTACGCAGTGCCGCAATAATGTCAGCAGAATGCCAGTCGATGAATTTTGTATCCATAATGCTGTCCTTGTGTTCGTTATCGTCCACGTCGTTTCGTGTGAAAAGACAGCATTACTATACTCACTTCGAACATCTGTTCTAAAAAGTTCATGTTACGAGAAGCAATATTCAGAATAAGGCACGGCTTTATACATACGGCCTGTAACCCGATGGGCTTACGCGTAAATGTAATTTACTGGAGCGTACTGGAGTCTCCCTGCGTAGGGGCAGGGAGATGATGAGGGATTAACGGTCGCGCTGGACGGCGATGTGCGCGAGGCCGATTAGCGCATCACGCCATGGGCTGTCGGGAATGACCTGAATAGCGGCGATGGCTTTGTCCGCTTCTTCTTCAGCGCGCTGACGCGTCCATTCCAGGGAGCCGCAGATTGCCATTGTTTCCAGTACCGGTTCCAGAAGATGGCGTCCATTTCCCTGCTCGATAGCCTCCCGGATCATTTTCGCCTGCTCTGGTGTACCATTGCGCATCGCGTGGAGCAGCGGCAGCGTTGGCTTGCCTTCGTTCAGGTCATCGCCGACGTTTTTACCGAGCGTTTCGCCATCCGCGCTGTAGTCCAGCAAATCATCAATCAACTGGAACGCGGTGCCGAGGTAACGGCCATAGTCCTGAAGGCCTTTTTCCTCCGCTTCGCTACAGCCAGCCAGAATGCCAGAGCACTGCGCGGCGGCTTCGAACAGACGTGCGGTCTTGCTGTAAATCACCCGCATATAGTTTTCTTCGGTGATGTCCGGGTCGTTGACGTTCATCAGCTGTAGGACTTCACCTTCAGCGATAACGTTCACGGCTTCTGACATCACTTCCAGCACCTTCAGCGAGCCAAGGCTTGTCATCATCTGGAAGGCTCGGGTATAGATAAAATCGCCTACCAGAACGCTTGCCGCATTACCAAACGCGGCGTTGGCGGTGGCTTTGCCACGACGCATGTCTGATTCATCCACAACATCGTCGTGAAGAAGGGTGGCGGTGTGGATAAATTCGATCAGCGCCGCGATCGTGACATGGGCATTTCCCTGATAGCCAACCGCGCGTGCGGCCAGAATGGCAATCATCGGACGAATACGTTTACCGCCGCCGCTGACGATGTAATAGCCCAACTGATTGATCAGCTGAACGTCAGAGTTGAGTTGCTCCAGGATTGCTGCATTCACACCCGCCATATCTTGCGCGGTTAACTCATTGATTTTTTCTAAATTCATCGCAAAAGCCGGGCTTTTTATCCTGTTTATCCCACACGAGATGGGTACACAAAGGGTTTCGGTTTATAAATAGTATTGCTGATTGTACTGAAAAAACGGCTCAGATAAACGTTACCGTACGTGTTGTGTTTTTTTTCTTCATGTATTGATGGTAGCACTTGTCAAAGGCTCGCGTTTTGCGTAATATTCGCGCCCTATTGTGAATATTTATAGCGCACTCTGAATCATACGAGGATGTGCGCGGAAGCGGAGTTTATATGTACGCGGTTTTCCAAAGTGGTGGTAAACAACACCGAGTAAGCGAAGGTCAGACCGTTCGCCTGGAAAAGCTGGACATCGCAACTGGCGAATCTGTTGAGTTCGCTGAAGTTCTGATGATCGCAAACGGTGAAGAAGTCAAAATCGGCGTTCCTTTCGTTGATGGCGGCGTTATCAAAGCTGAAGTTGTTGCTCACGGTCGTGGCGAGAAAGTTAAAATCGTTAAGTTTCGTCGTCGTAAACACTATCGTAAGCAGCAGGGCCACCGTCAGTGGTTCACTGATGTGAAAATTACTGGCATCAGCGCCTAAGACCTGAGGAGAGATTTAAATGGCACATAAAAAGGCTGGCGGCTCCACACGTAACGGTCGCGATTCAGAAGCTAAACGCCTGGGCGTTAAGCGTTTCGGTGGCGAATCCGTTCTGGCGGGTAGCATCATCGTTCGTCAGCGTGGCACCAAGTTCCACGCGGGTACCAACGTAGGTTGCGGTCGTGACCACACTCTGTTTGCTAAAGCAGACGGTAAAGTGAAATTTGAAGTTAAAGGCCCGAACAACCGTAAATACATCAGCATCGTTGCTGAGTAAGGTTTTCTCGGTCCGGTAACGGATTAAAGCCCCGCAACGTGTTGCGGGGCTTTTTACATTGGAAACCCGGAAAATTTTCTGTAGGGAAAACGGGCATGAAGCAGCAGGCCGGCATTGGTATTCTTTTGGCGCTCACTACCGCAATGTGCTGGGGTGCGCTGCCAATTGCAATGAAGCAGGTACTGGAAGTCATGGAGCCACCGACGGTGGTGTTTTATCGCTTCCTGATGGCAAGCATAGGCCTGGGCGCCATTCTGGCCGTCAAAGGTAAGCTGCCACCGCTGCGCATCTTTCGAAAACCGCGTTGGCTGGTGTTACTGGCTATCGCGACGGGCGGTCTGTTCGGTAACTTCATTCTGTTCAGCTCTTCCCTGCAATATCTTAGCCCTACAGCGTCGCAGGTGATTGGTCAGCTTTCACCGGTCGGCATGATGGTCGCCAGCGTATTCATCCTCAAGGAGAAGATGCGCGGCACGCAGATCATCGGGGCAAGTATGCTGCTTTGCGGGCTGGTGATGTTCTTTAACACCAGCCTGATTGAGATTTTTACCCGCCTGACGGATTACACCTGGGGTGTCATTTTTGGGGTGGGCGCAGCAACGGTCTGGGTGAGTTATGGCGTCGCGCAAAAGGTGTTATTGCGCCGTCTTGCCTCACAGCAGATCCTCTTTTTGCTGTACACTTTGTGTACACTGGCATTATTGCCTTTAGCGAAGCCGGGTGTAATTACCCAGCTCAGCGACTGGCAACTGGCGTGCCTCATTTTTTGTGGGCTGAATACGCTGGTCGGTTATGGCGCGCTGGCTGAAGCCATGGCGCGCTGGCAGGCAGCACAGGTGAGCGCCTTAATCACGCTTACCCCGCTGTTTACGCTGTTATTTTCAGATTTATTATCAATGGCCTGGCCCGATGTCTTCGTCAAGCCGATGCTCAACCTGTTGGGTTATCTCGGTGCGTTTGTCGTGGTTGCGGGCGCGATGTATTCCGCCATTGGTCATCGTCTCTGGGGGCGTTGGCGCAAAAATGAAGCGGTTGTAATAGTCCCCCGCTCAGGCGAATGAGTTACGGAGAGTAAAATGAAGTTTGTTGATGAAGCGACGATCCTGGTCGTGGCAGGTGATGGCGGTAACGGTTGTGTAAGCTTCCGCCGTGAAAAATATATTCCTCGTGGCGGTCCTGACGGCGGTGACGGTGGGGACGGTGGCGACGTGTGGCTGGAGGCGGATGAAAACCTCAACACGCTGATCGACTACCGTTTCGAAAAATCTTTCCGCGCCGAGCGTGGCCAGAACGGCCAGAGCCGCGACTGTACCGGTAAACGCGGTAAAGACGTGACGATCAAAGTGCCGGTGGGTACGCGTGTCATCGATCAGGGTACGGGCGAAACCATGGGTGATATGACCAAACACGGTCAGCGCCTGATGGTGGCGAAAGGCGGCTGGCACGGTCTGGGTAACAGCCGTTTCAAATCGTCCGTTAACCGTACCCCGCGTCAGAAAACCATGGGTACCCCGGGTGATAAGCGCGACCTGCAACTGGAACTGATGCTGCTGGCGGATGTGGGGATGCTGGGCATGCCAAACGCCGGTAAATCGACGTTTATCCGTGCGGTCTCTGCGGCGAAACCAAAAGTGGCAGATTATCCGTTTACGACGCTGGTACCGAGCCTGGGCGTTGTCCGTATGGATAACGAGAAGAGCTTCGTGGTCGCTGACATCCCGGGTCTGATTGAAGGGGCTGCAGAAGGCGCCGGTCTGGGTATTCGCTTCCTGAAGCACCTTGAGCGTTGCCGCGTACTGTTGCACCTCATCGACATCGATCCAATCGACGGTTCCGATCCGGTTGAAAACGCTCGTATCATTATCGGCGAGCTGGAGAAATACAGTGAAAAACTGGCGCAAAAACCGCGCTGGCTGGTATTCAACAAGATCGACCTGATGGACAAAGCGGAAGCTGAAGCGAAAGCTAAAGCGATTGCCGAAGCGATGGGTTGGGAAGATAAGTACTATCTGATCTCTGCCGCCAGCCAGGTTGGCGTGAAAGATCTCTGCTGGGATGTGATGACCTTTATCATCGAGAATCCGGTTGTTCAGGCAGAAGAGGCGAAACAGCCTGAAAAAGTCGAATTCATGTGGGATGACTACCACCGCCAGCAGCTCGAAGAGCTGGAAGCGGAAGAAGATGATGAAGACTGGGACGATGACTGGGATGAAGACGACGAAGAAGGCGTCGAGTTCATCTACAAGCACTAACCCCTGTATAAAGCCCCTTAACGGGGCTTTTTTTTATCCTATTTTCGTCGGTAACCAACAGCTGGCGATGAGGCCGCCCTCAGCGCCGTTCTCCAGCGTTAAATGACCATGATGGAGCTGTACGATACGCTGTACGATGCTCAGCCCAAGGCCGCTGCCGCCGTAGCGCTGGTCGAGACGTCGGAAAGGTTCGGTGATCGACTGGCGGTGCGCCTCATCAATACCCGGCCCCTGATCGGTAACGCTCACCCGGGTACCCCCCTCCGTCGCTGTTAATGCCACTTCAATGGTTGTGCCTGCCGGGCTGTAACGGGCGGCATTCTCCAGAAGGTTCCTTAGCATCAGACGTAACAGGACGGCGTCCCCCTGTACCGTCAGCGTGCTGTGGGCCGGCCATATTACCGTATGCTCTTTGGCTTCATGCTCCAGGCTAAGCGGAGCAATGATCGACTCAGTCCAGTTCACGGTATCGTAATGGCCGCTGGCCATCGCCTGTCCGGCACGCGCCAGCATCAGCAGCTGTTCCACCGTGTGCATCAGCTGATCGATCCGGTTTATCAGTGGCGTGGCCTGCGGGGAACCGGACTGAGCCATCAGTTCCAGATGGAGCCTAATCCCCGCCAGCGGCGTACGTAACTCGTGTGCCGCATCGGCGGTAAACAGGCGTTCCTGTTGAATAGTGTGGTCCAGCCGGGCGAGGAGTTGGTTGAGGGACGTGGTTACTGCGCCTATCTCTTCCATATCAGAATACATCGGCAGGGGAGTCAGATTATCCGCCGAACGGTTCGCAAGGCTGGCGCGAAGTTTGTTGAGTGGTCGGGTGATCCATGTGACTGCCCAGAATGAGAAGAGCAGGGTAAAACCGACCATCACCAGTGAAGGGACCAGCAGGGAGGCAATGGCTTCGCGGATCTCTTTTTCGACATGGTTGTTGCGTGCTTTAGCGGACAACGTTTCATTCACCAGAAAACCGATCTGCTCGCGGCTCTCATGCCACAGCCAGACTACGCTAATGAGTTGAAAAAATAGCAGAATAACCGCCAGCAACACCATTAATCGCCGGCGCATACTGTTCATTTCTGGCTCTCCAGACGGTAACCCACGCCGCGTACGGTTTTGATGCGATCTTTACCGAGCTTGCGGCGCAGATTATGAATGTGAACTTCAAGCGTGTTTGATCCTGGATCGTCCTGCCAGGAGTAGATGTCCTGTTGCAGCGTTTCACGGTGCACGGTCTGCCCGCTGCGCATGATCAGGCGCGTCAGCAGAGCGAACTCTTTTGGGGTCACTTCCACAGGCTGAGACTGGCGCAGCACCTGCTGAGTTTGCAGATTGAGGGTAATATCCCCGTCCGTCAGCAGGTTGTCGCTGTGGCCCTGATAGCGGCGGATCAACGCCCGTACGCGAGCCTGTAGCTCGGCAAGGGCGAAGGGTTTTACCAGATAATCGTCAGCGCCAGAATCAAGCCCGTTAATTCTGTCTTCAATGGCATCGCGGGCGGTGAGAATCAATACGGGATTCTCCACTCCGCGACGACGCCACTGGCAGAGCAGCGTCGCGCCGTCTTTATCCGGCAGTCCCAAATCCAGGATCACCAGGCTGTATTCACCGCTCTGGATCAAGGCATCTGCTTCAGCGGCTGTGGCGGCACAATCCAGGGCGTAGCCCTCATTGCCCAGCGCCAGCGCTAACCCTTCCTGCAATAACAGATCGTCTTCAACTATCAGTAGTTTCATCGCTAGTTATTCTGGTAGATGTCCTTATAGAGCCTGCTTTCGAAACGTACCAGTGGAATACGGCGATTGCGCTGGTCAGCCGGTTCGACGGCATAGCCGGAAAGATACTGCACAAATGCCATGCGTTGTCCGCTGGCGGTCGTGATGAAACCGGCAAGGTTGTAAACGCCTTGCAGGGAACCCGTTTTGGCTGAAACTTTGCCATCCACGCCCGCAGCGTGAAGGCCCGCGCGGTACTGAAGAGAGCCGTCGTGTCCGGCAAGCGGCAGCATCGTAATAAAGTTTAGCTCAGCGTCATGCTGAGCAATGTACTGCAACACCTGCATCATGGTGGCCGGCGAGATCAGGTTATGACGCGATAAACCGGAACCATCAACGGCGATCGTATTGCCCAGATCGATACCCGCCTGCTGGCGCAGGATCTGACGTACGGCATCAGAACCGGCCCGCCAGGTGCCCGGCACACCAAAGCGCGCGTGCCCGATCATGCGGAATACCGTGTCGGCAATCATGTTATCCGACTTTTTCAGCATAATCTTAAGCAAATCATGCAGTGGCGCGGACTGTTTGCTGGCAATCACCGTGCCTGGCTCATTCACCTGCGTCTGGCGCAGCAGCGTTCCGGTGTAGGTTATGCCCGCCTGCTTCAGTTCATCTTTAAAAATGGCACCGGCATAACCTGCGCCATCCTGAATGGCAAAGGCCAGCGGGAGTGGATCGGCCCGCTGGGTCAGGCAGCCGGTGAGCGTATAGCGGTTGAGATCGCCCGGTACCACGTCCAGCTCGCAATACTGTGCCTCCGGGGAGCCTTTCGCCAGCGTCCGCACCTGGCTGAACATCGTGACCGGGTAGTAAGACGCCACGCGGATAAACGCTAAGTCATTTGGTTTTGGCGCGCTGTAAAGCGATACGGAGAAGCAGTTACGGTCAACGATGGCGGCGGCAGGCGGGGCGCTAAAACACTGCGTCATGTCGTTCCATGGCCAGCCAGGCGCTTTATCGTGGCTGGCGAAAATGGAGGTGTCGATCAGCACGTTGCCATCAATTTTTGTTACGCCGGATTTTTTCAGTACCGCCACCATGTTGCGGACATCCTGGCGCTTAAAGGTGGGATCGCCACCAAAACGGGCGATAAGATCGCCTTTCAGTTCGCCACCCTCAACGTTACCTCTGGTTTCAAGGGTGGTAGTAAAACGGAAGTCAGGCCCGAGCTGGAGCAGAGCGGCGAGGGCGGTGATCACCTTCTGGGTACTGGCAGGCAGCGCCATCTGTTGACTGTGATAGTCAATCTCGGGAGCCTGCGCGCCAACCTTCTGCACCATCAGGGCAAGGTTCGCGCCGGCGGGCAGTTGATTAATGTACTCATCAACATTCGCGGCCTGAACGGTGAACGTTATACTGGTAGTCAATCCGATGATAAAACTGGAAAATCGCATAATCTCGCGCTAACAACCCGAAAACAAACCGTCATACTACGGTGCATGGCACTGTAAAGTAAACGATGACCCATAGTGAACTTCGCGGTAAAATGCGTATCAAATTGAAAAATTGCTGCTGACCTGGGGCGTTGCTCCCGGGTCGGTTTTCTTTTTGCTTCTGGCCTGTTCAGGTGGGCTGGAGCAGGGAACACTGCTCCCAACAGGAATGTTTAAGAGGTATAACAAATGCAAGCTATTCCGATGACCTTACGTGGTGCCGAAAAACTGCGCGAAGAGCTGGATTTTCTGAAATCCGTGCGTCGCCCTGAAATCATCGCCGCTATCGCGGAAGCGCGTGAGCATGGCGACCTGAAAGAGAATGCTGAATACCACGCGGCGCGTGAGCAGCAGGGTTTCTGTGAAGGGCGTATTAAAGATATCGAAGCAAAATTGTCCAATGCACAGGTTATCGATATCACCAAAATGCCGAATAATGGCCGTGTGATTTTTGGTTCAACCGTTACCGTGCTGAACCTGGACAACGACGAAGAGCAGACCTATCGCATCGTGGGTGATGATGAAGCTGACTTCAAACAGAACCTGATTTCGGTGAACTCGCCAATTGCTCGTGGCCTGATTGGCAAAGAGCAGGACGATGTGGTCACCATCCGCACCCCTGGTGGTGAAGTGGAATACGAAATTATTAAGGTTGAATATCTGTAATTCGCTTCTCTACTAAGATGTTGATACATTGTAAAGAAAAGAAAAAGGCCGCATAGCGGCCTTTTATCAACTCACGGAGCATGGCATTTTGCTCGCCTGCTGAAAGAAATCCCTCGTTTCACACAGAAAATGTGTTCGATTCAGGATATCCTTAACGTGGCAGCGAGATTTTGCGCTCTTTAGATGGGCGATAGAGCACCAGCGTTTTACCGATGACCTGTACATTACAGGCGCCGGTTTCGCGCACGATGGCTTCCACGATCAGGTTTTTTGTGTCTCTGTCTTCAGAGGCGATTTTCACCTTGATCAGCTCGTGGTGTTCCAGCGCTTGTTCAATCTCGGCAAGCACCCCTTCGGTCAAACCATTGTTGCCAAGCATCACTACAGGCTTGAGCGGATGTGCCAGACCTTTAAGGTGCTGTTTTTGTTTAGTACTCAGATTCATCGTATATTTTTGCTTACGTTGGGATTGAAAACGGTTCATTCTACCGCCATCTCCCTAATATCGCCAAATAGCTGCGTAGAAATTTACGTCACAGGCAAGCAACGATGAACCAGGACGGAAATGTTAAATGACAGGTAAAAAGCGTTCTGCCAGCTCCAGCCGCTGGCTTCAGGAACACTTTAGCGATAAATATGTTCAACAGGCGCAGAAAAAGGGGTTGCGTTCCCGCGCCTGGTTTAAACTTGATGAAATACAGCAAAGTGACAAACTTTTTAAACCGGGAATGACGGTGGTCGACCTCGGTGCGGCACCTGGCGGGTGGTCCCAGTATGCGGTTACGCAGATCGGCGGAACGGGCCGAATCATCGCATGCGATCTTTTACCAATGGATCCCATCGTCGGTGTCGACTTCCTTCAGGGCGACTTTCGTGATGAATTAGTGCTTAAAGCATTACTTGATCGTGTAGGTGACAGTAAGGTCCAGGTTGTCATGTCGGATATGGCGCCAAATATGTGTGGAACACCGGCGGTGGATATCCCCCGCGCCATGTATCTGGTGGAACTAGCGTTAGAAATGTGTCGTGATGTACTAGCGCCTGGTGGTAGTTTTGTTGTGAAGGTGTTTCAGGGCGAAGGTTTCGAGGAGTATCTTAAGGAAATTCGCTCCCTGTTTGCGAAGGTTAAAGTTCGTAAGCCGGACTCTTCCCGGGCCCGTTCCCGTGAAGTGTATATTGTAGCGACCGGGCGAAAATGATAACCGGGAGATTTCAGACGAAAGTTTGAATGAAACTGGATATAGAGTATCCTGACGCTGTTTTTAACACAGTTGTAATATGAGGTTAATCCCTTGAGTGACATGGCGAAAAACCTAATACTCTGGCTGGTCATTGCCGTTGTGCTGATGTCAGTATTCCAGAGCTTTGGGCCCAGCGAGTCGAATGGCCGCAAGGTGGATTATTCTACCTTCCTGCAAGAGGTCAATCAGGACCAGGTTCGCGAAGCGCGTATCAACGGACGTGAGATCAACGTTACCAAGAAAGATAGTAACCGTTACACGACTTACATCCCGGTGAACGATCCTAAGCTGCTTGATAACCTTCTGACCAAAAACGTCAAAGTGGTAGGCGAGCCGCCGGAAGAACCAAGCCTGCTGGCTTCTATCTTCATTTCCTGGTTCCCGATGCTGCTTCTTATCGGCGTCTGGATCTTCTTTATGCGCCAGATGCAGGGCGGTGGTGGCAAAGGTGCCATGTCGTTCGGTAAGAGCAAGGCGCGTATGCTGACGGAAGACCAGATCAAGACCACGTTTGCTGACGTAGCAGGTTGTGACGAAGCAAAAGAAGAGGTGGGTGAACTGGTTGAATACCTACGCGAGCCGAGCCGTTTCCAGAAACTGGGCGGTAAGATCCCGAAAGGCGTCCTGATGGTCGGCCCTCCGGGTACCGGTAAAACCCTGCTGGCGAAAGCCATCGCGGGTGAAGCGAAGGTGCCGTTCTTTACTATTTCAGGTTCTGACTTCGTTGAAATGTTCGTGGGTGTCGGCGCATCTCGTGTGCGTGACATGTTCGAGCAGGCTAAGAAGGCAGCACCGTGCATCATCTTTATCGATGAAATCGACGCCGTAGGCCGCCAGCGTGGCGCAGGCCTGGGTGGTGGTCACGATGAACGTGAGCAGACCCTGAACCAGATGCTGGTTGAGATGGACGGCTTCGAAGGTAACGAAGGTATCATTGTTATCGCGGCAACTAACCGTCCGGACGTACTTGACCCTGCGCTGCTGCGTCCAGGCCGTTTTGACCGTCAGGTTGTGGTCGGTCTGCCGGATGTTCGCGGTCGTGAACAGATTCTGAAAGTGCATATGCGTCGCGTACCGCTGGCGCCAGATATCGACGCGGCAATCATCGCGCGTGGTACTCCAGGCTTCTCCGGTGCGGATCTGGCTAACCTGGTCAACGAAGCAGCCCTGTTTGCCGCTCGCGGTAACAAGCGTGTAGTGTCCATGGTGGAATTTGAGAAAGCGAAAGACAAAATCATGATGGGTGCGGAACGTCGCTCCATGGTGATGACGGAAGCGCAGAAAGAGTCCACGGCATATCACGAAGCGGGCCACGCGATTATCGGTCGTCTGGTGCCGGAACACGATCCGGTACACAAGGTGACGATTATTCCGCGCGGTCGTGCGCTGGGTGTGACCTTCTTCCTGCCTGAAGGCGACGCGATCAGCGCCAGCCGTCAGAAGCTGGAAAGCCAGATTTCAACCCTGTACGGCGGTCGTCTGGCAGAAGAGATCATCTACGGTGCGGAACATGTTTCCACCGGTGCGTCGAACGATATTAAAGTGGCGACAAACCTGGCGCGTAACATGGTGACTCAGTGGGGCTTCTCCGACAAACTCGGTCCGCTGCTGTATGCAGAGGAAGAGGGCGAGGTGTTCCTGGGCCGTTCCGTGGCAAAAGCGAAACATATGTCCGATGAAACGGCACGTATCATCGATCAGGAAGTGAAAGCGCTGATTGAACGTAACTACGCTCGCGCCCGTCAGATCCTGAACGACAATATGGACATCCTGCATTCGATGAAAGATGCGCTCATGAAATATGAGACCATCGATGCACCACAGATTGACGACCTGATGGCGCGCCGCGAAGTGCGTCCGCCGGCAGGCTGGGAAGACCCAGGCGCGTCTAACAATTCTGACAACAATGGCACCCCGCGTGCGCCGCGTCCGGTCGATGAACCGCGTACGCCAAACCCGGGCAACACCATGTCAGAGCAGTTAGGCGACAAGTAAGTCACTGCTGTTGAAGCGTTTGTCTGTATCTCAAACCCTGGAGCTTGCTCCGGGGTTTTTCTTATCTGTTTAACCACATTAATCCCAGGGACTTCACCATGAAACTATTCGCCCAGGACTCGCATCTCGACCTTTCACATCCCCATGTGATGGGGATCCTGAATGTCACGCCTGATTCCTTCTCTGACGGCGGCACGCATAATTCGCTTATCGACGCGGTTAAACACGCGAATTTAATGATTAACGCGGGTGCCACCATCATTGACGTTGGAGGGGAGTCAACGCGGCCTGGCGCGGCGGAGGTTTCGGTGGAAGAAGAGCTGGCGCGCGTGGTGCCGGTGGTGGAGGCTATCGCACGGCGCTTTGAAGTGTGGATCTCTGTTGATACCTCCAAACCCGAAGTGATCCGTGAAGTGGCGAGAGTGGGCGCTCACATTATCAATGATATCCGCTCGCTGACCGAGCCGGGCGCGATTGAAGCCGCCGCAGAAACCGGGCTACCGGTGTGTCTGATGCATATGCAGGGCCAGCCTAAGACAATGCAGGAGGCGCCAAAATATGAAGACGTGTTTGCCGACGTCACCCGCTTCTTTATTGAGCATATCGAACGCTGTGAACGTGCGGGTATCGCAAAAGAGAAATTGCTGCTCGACCCGGGCTTCGGTTTCGGTAAAAATCTCTCACACAATTACGCGTTGCTTGCGCGCTTATCAGAGTTTCATCAGTTCGGCCTGCCACTGCTGGTGGGAATGTCGAGAAAATCGATGATTGGTCAGTTGTTGAATGTCGGGCCGAGCGAACGTCTGAGCGGCAGTCTGGCCTGCGCGGTGATTGCCGCGATGCAAGGTGCACACATCATTCGCGTCCATGACGTAAAAGAAACAGTAGAAGCCATGCGTGTGGTGGAAGCCACACTGGCAGCGAAGGAAAACAAACGCTATGAGTAATCGTAAATATTTTGGTACCGATGGCATCCGTGGGCGCGTAGGCGATGCGCCAATTACCCCTGACTTTGTCCTGAAGCTGGGCTGGGCAGCGGGGAAAGTGCTGGCGCGTCATGGCTCCCGTAAGATCATTATTGGTAAAGATACCCGTATTTCGGGTTATATGCTGGAATCCGCGCTGGAAGCCGGGCTGGCGGCGGCGGGGCTTTCAGCTTCCTTTACGGGGCCAATGCCAACTCCTGCTGTTGCCTATCTGACCCGCACCTTCCGTGCGGAAGCGGGCATCGTCATTTCCGCTTCCCATAACCCGTTCTATGACAACGGTATCAAATTCTTCTCCATCGACGGCACCAAACTGCCGGATGACGTGGAAGAGGCGATTGAAGCGGAAATGGAAAAAGAGATCACCTGTGTTGACTCCGCTGAGCTGGGTAAAGCCAACCGTATTGTCGATGCCGCAGGCCGCTACATTGAATTCTGCAAAGGCACTTTCCCGAATGAGCTGAGCCTGGCACACCTCAAAATTGTGGTGGACTGTGCCAACGGTGCGACTTACCACATTGCGCCGAATGTGTTCCGCGAGCTGGGTGCGAAAGTGATCACTATCGGCTGCGAGCCGGACGGTCTGAACATCAACGAAGAAGTTGGCGCGACAGACGTGCGTGCCTTGCAGGCGCGTGTCCTGGCTGAAAAGGCCGATCTGGGTATTGCCCTGGATGGCGATGGTGACCGTGTGATCATGGTTGATCACGAAGGTAACAAGGTCGATGGCGATCAGATCCTCTACATCATTGCGCGTGAAGGCCTGCGTCAGGGGCAACTGCGCGGTGGCGCCGTGGGCACTTTGATGAGCAATATGGGTCTGGAGCTGGCGCTGAAACAGCTGGGCATCCCGTTTGTTCGTGCGAAAGTGGGTGACCGCTACGTGCTGGAAAAACTCCAGGAGAAAGGCTGGCGTATTGGCGCGGAAAACTCCGGCCATGTGATCCTGCTCGATAAAACCACCACCGGTGACGGCATTGTGGCGGCGCTTCAGGTTGTTGCCGCGATGGCGCGTAACCATATGAGCCTGCACGATCTGTGCAGCGGCATGAAAATGTTCCCGCAGATCCTGGTCAACGTGCGTTTCACCGCGGGTAAAGGTGACCCGCTGGAAAATGATAACGTGAAAGCGGTGATGGCAGAGGTGGAAGCGACGCTTGGCAGCCGTGGGCGCGTCCTGCTGCGTAAGTCGGGTACCGAGCCGCTGATCCGCGTGATGGTGGAAGGCGAAGACGAAGCGCAGGTGACTGAATTTGCGCACCGCATTGCGGATGCAGTCAAAGCTGCATAATCTTTCAGAATAAGTGTTTAAAAAGGCGGCGTTTGCCGCCTTTGTTTTAAACAATTAATGGCTTTTTGCTGTTTTTTTCCGCAGTTGATACAATGCCTCGAAAATGCCCTTGCGAAGGTGATTCGCTTTGGTTAGTATTCACACCCGCTTCAGTGGGAAACAAAATCCTGCTAATTGGTCGAAGCATTGGTATGCGGCAAATCCGCAAGGAACAGGTTGATTATGTACGAAGCTCTTTTAGTTATTTTCCTTATTGTAGCCATCGCTCTCGTAGCGCTGATTATGCTACAGCAAGGTAAAGGCGCTGATATGGGAGCCTCCTTCGGAGCAGGCGCTTCTGGTACGCTGTTCGGTTCAAGTGGTTCTGCGAACTTCATGACCCGCACGACGGCGATTCTGGCTACGCTGTTCTTCATTATCAGCTTGGTGCTGGGCAATATCAACAGCAACAAGACCAGTAAAGGAAGCGAGTGGGAAAATCTGAGCGCGCCAGCAAAAACTGAGCAAACTCAGCCAGCTGCACCGGCTAAGCCAACCAGCGATATCCCGCAGTAAGTATTCCGTACCGAGGTGGTGGAATTGGTAGACACGCTACCTTGAGGTGGTAGTGCCCTAACGGGCTTGTGGGTTCGAGTCCCATCCTCGGTACCAATATTCCAGAAGAAAGACGTCGCAAGACGTCTTTTTTTTCGTCTCTATATTCTGTGTTTCCGATCTATTGTAGGGCGGGTAAGCGCAGCGCCACCCGCCGTTTTGCCCGGTAGCGCTGCGCTTACCTGGCCTACGAAGACTACAAATACCAAATAAAAAAGGCGCCCAATGGGCGCCTTTTGCATGTTTCATTATCGATTATTTCTTATCGCTGTGTTCCAGGTTCTCAACCTGTGGGAGGCCATTACCGGAACTGGCGGAGAGCAGGCCATTCTCAACATAGTTGAACAGCTTCTCACGGGTATCGGTGATGTCCAGGTTACGCATGGTCAGCTGGCCAATACGATCGTCCGGAGAGAATACTGACTCACCTTTCTCCATGGTCAGACGCTCTGCTTTATAGGTCAGGTTGTCAGACACGGTGTTCAGGATGGAGTAGTCGTTACCGCGACGCAGTTCCAGGGTCACTTCGCCGGTGATGGCGCTTGCCACCCAACGTTGCAGGGCGTCACGCAGCATCAGCGCCTGTGGATCAAACCAGCGACCCTGATACAGCAGTTTGCCCAGCTGACGGCCATGAGCGTGATACTGCTCAATGGTGTCTTCGTTGTGAATACCGGTCAGCAGACGCTCATAAGCGATGTGCAGCAGCGCCATCCCTGGAGCTTCGTAAATGCCGCGGCTTTTTGCTTCGATGATACGGTTTTCGATCTGATCGCTCATACCCAGACCGTGACGACCGCCGATGCGGTTTGCTTCCAGCATCAGTTCAACATCGTCGGAGAAGGTTTTACCGTTCAGGGCAACCGGATGACCACGTTCGAAACGCACGGTCACTTCTTCCGCCGGGATCTTCACGTTTTCATCCCAGAACTTCACGCCCATGATCGGGTTAACAATTTTTACGCTGGAGTTCAGGAATTCCAGGTCTTTCGCTTCGTGCGTCGCACCCAGCATGTTGGAGTCGGTTGAGTAGGCTTTCTCAACCGACATCTTGTAGTCAAAGCCGCAGGCAATCATAAACTCAGACATTTCATGACGGCCACCCAGCTCGTCGATGAAGTCGGTATCCAGCCACGGTTTGTAGATCTGCAACTCGGCGTTGGTCAGCAGGCCATAACGATAGAAACGTTCAATATCGTTGCCTTTATAGGTGCTACCGTCCCCCCAGATGTTCACGCCATCTTCTTTCATGGCGGCGACCAGCATAGTGCCGGTGACGGCACGACCCAGCGGGGTGGTATTGAAATAGGTCAGGCCGCCGGTAGTGTTATGGAAAGCACCGCACTGGATCGCGGCAATCCCTTCGGCGACCAGCTGCTTACGGCAGTCGATCAGACGTGCGTTCTCTGCGCCATATTCCATGGCACGACGAGGGATCGCGTCATAATCTTCCTCGTCCGGCTGACCCAGGTTCGCAGTATATGCATAAGGAACCGCTCCCTTCTGGCGCATCCACAGCAGTGCAGCGCTGGTATCCAGGCCGCCAGAAAAAGCGATGCCAATACGTTGTCCTACCGGGAGATGCTTGAGAATCGTCGTCATATAATAAAACCCTGCTTGATTGACTGATTAGAGACCGCTTTCGCTCTCGATGCATGTTTATGCAAAATAAGTGAGTATTCATTTAATCATCTTTTATCGACGACCGAAAGAGACGTGTGCGTTTTTTGTAAAAATTTCCCTTTTATTGCCCTGGCCGAAGTTGGGTTGACAGGTGGGGTCAACTATCAATATACTGAATGCCGATTTTACGTCCCGTCTTCGGTACCAAATCCCAGCATTATTTGCAAATTCTGTCCAAAACGCGTAGAATTTGCCACGTTTCAGGCGCGGGGTGGAGCAGCCTGGTAGCTCGTCGGGCTCATAACCCGAAGGTCGTCGGTTCAAATCCGGCCCCCGCAACCACTTTCCCATAAAGTTCTTTTTCAAATATACTGTGAAGACTTAGAGCCTTCGTAGCTGGATTTGAAAAAATGCTTTCGGAGAGTGCTCCAGGCCACAGTTGTGGCTATAGGGTTCAGTTATCTAAAGCCCCGATTTATCGGGGTTTTTTGTTATCTGACTACAGAATAACTGGGCTTTACGCCCTTTTTTTATGTCTTGGGGGTGGGCTTGTCCACATTAGAGCAAAAATTAACAGAGATGATTACTGCGCCGGTCGAAGCACTGGGCTACGAACTGGTCGGCATCGAATTCGTTCGCGGCCGTACATCCACACTGCGCATCTATATTGATAGTGAAGATGGCATCAATGTTGATGATTGTGCTGATGTCAGCCACCAGGTGAGTGCGGTTCTTGATGTTGAAGATCCGATTACCGTTGCGTACAACCTGGAAGTTTCCTCACCTGGCCTCGATCGTCCGATGTTCACGGCCGAGCACTACGTGCGCTTTACCGGTGAAGAAGTGGCTCTCGTTCTGCGTATGGCCGTACAGAATCGCCGTAAATGGCAGGGAATTATCAAAGCCGTTGATGGTGAAATGATCACGGTGACAGTCGAAGGCAAAGATGAAGTGTTCGCGCTGAGTAATATCCAGAAGGCGAACCTGGTTCCCCACTTTTAACAGTCTGGATTGAGGTGAAAAGCCCGCGATGAACAAAGAAATTTTGGCTGTTGTTGAAGCCGTCTCCAACGAGAAATCACTGCCGCGTGAGAAGATTTTCGAAGCGCTGGAAAGTGCACTGGCTACAGCAACCAAGAAAAAATACGAACAAGAGATCGATGTTCGCGTAGAAATCGATCGTAAAAGCGGTGACTTCGATACATTCCGTCGTTGGGTAATCGTTGAAGAAGTGACCCAACCGACCAAAGAGATCACCCTGGAAGCGGCACGTTTTGAAGACGAAAGTCTGAACGTGGGTGACTACGTTGAAGATCAGATTGAATCTGTTACCTTCGACCGTATCACCACCCAGACCGCGAAGCAGGTTATCGTGCAGAAAGTTCGCGAAGCCGAGCGCGCGCTGGTTGTCGATCAGTTCCGCGATCAGGAAGGCGAAATCATCACTGGCGTGGTGAAGAAAGTGAACCGCGACAACATCTCTCTGGAGATCAAATCCGAAGGACTGCCGGGTAACGCTGAAGCCGTCATCCTGCGCGAAGACATGCTGCCGCGTGAAAACTTCCGCCCAGGCGATCGTATTCGTGGTGTGCTGTATGCCGTACGTCCTGAAGCGCGTGGTGCACAGCTGTTCGTGACGCGTTCTAAACCAGAAATGCTGGTTGAACTGTTCCGTATCGAAGTGCCGGAAATCGGCGAAGAAGTTATCGAAATCAAAGCGGCGGCCCGCGATCCGGGCTCCCGTGCGAAAATTGCGGTGAAAACCAACGACAAGCGTATCGACCCGGTCGGTGCTTGCGTCGGTATGCGTGGCGCACGTGTTCAGGCGGTTTCTACCGAACTGGGCGGCGAGCGCATTGATATCGTTCTGTGGGACGACAACCCGGCGCAGTTCGTGATCAACGCAATGGCACCGGCTGATGTGGCGTCTATCGTTGTTGACGAAGACAAACACACCATGGATATCGCTGTAGAAGCGGGCAACCTGGCGCAGGCGATTGGCCGTAACGGTCAGAACGTACGTCTGGCGTCACAGCTGAGCGGCTGGGAACTCAACGTGATGACCGTTGATGACCTTCAGGCCAAGCATCAGGCTGAAGCCCACGCGGCGATCGATACCTTCACCAAATACCTGGACATTGACGAAGACTTCGCCACTGTGCTGGTTGAAGAAGGTTTCTCTACGCTGGAAGAACTGGCCTACGTGCCAATGAAAGAGCTGCTGGAAATTGACGGTCTGGATGAACCAACCGTTGAAGCCCTGCGTGAACGCGCTAAAAACGCACTGACCACCCTGGCGCTGGCTCAGGAAGAAAGCCTTGGCGATAAGAAGCCGGCTGATGACCTGCTGAATCTGGAAGGTCTTGATCGTGCGATTGCGTTCAAGCTGGCTGCCCGTGGTGTTTGTACGCTGGAAGATCTCGCTGAGCAAGGCGTTGATGACCTGGCCGATATCGAAGGTTTAACCGACGAGAAAGCCGGCGAACTCATCATGGCCGCACGTAATATTTGCTGGTTCGGCGACGAAGCGTAATAAACTGTAGCAGGAAGGAACAGCATGACTGATGTAACTGTAAAATCGCTGGCTGCTGAGATTCAGACCTCCGTGGACCGCCTGGTACAGCAATTTGCTGATGCAGGGATCCCGAAGTCCGCTGATGACTCGGTGACCGCGCAAGAAAAACAAACCTTGTTAGCGCACCTGAACCGTGAACACGGCTCTACGCCTGACAAGTTAACGCTACAGCGTAAAACGCGTAGCACGTTGAACATCCCTGGTACCGGTGGCAAAAGCAAGTCGGTACACATTGAAGTCCGCAAGACGCGCACCTTTGTAAAACGTGATCCGCAAGAGGCAGAACGCCTTGCCGCGGAAGAGCAGGCACAGCGTGAAGCGGAAGAACAAGCTCAGCGTGAGGCAGAAGCCACTGCCAAACGTGAAGCAGAATTAAAAGCTGAACGTGAGGCCGCAGAAAAAGCGAAACGCGACGCCGGTGAAAAAGCGAAGCGTGACGCTGCGGAAAAAGACAAAGTGAGCAATCAACAGACCGACGAAATGACCAAAACTGCCCAGGCTGAAAAAGCCCGCCGTGAAAATGAAGCTGCCGAGCTGAAGCGTAAAGCGGAAGAAGAAGCCCGCCGCAAGCTTGAAGAAGAAGCTCGCCGCGTCGCCGAAGAAGCGCGTCGCATGGCAGAAGAAAACGAGAAGAATGGTGTGAATACCGCTGAACCAACTGAAGATACCAGCGATTATCACGTCACCACGTCTCAGCATGCGCGTCAGGCAGAAGACGACAACGACCGCGAAGTAGAAGGTGGTCGTGGTCGTACTCGCAGTGCAAAAGCTGCGCGTCCTGCGAAAAAAGGTAACAAACACGCTGAATCAAAAGCTGACCGTGAAGAAGCGCGTGCAGCGGTTCGCGGCGGTAAAGGTGGTAAGCGTAAAGGTTCCGCTCTCCAGCAGGGCTTCCAGAAGCCTGCTCAGGCCGTTAACCGTGACGTTGTGATCGGCGAAACCATCACCGTTGGCGAACTGGCTAACAAGATGGCGGTGAAAGGCTCTCAGGTCATCAAAGCGATGATGAAACTGGGCGCAATGGCCACCATCAACCAGGTCATCGACCAGGAAACCGCACAGCTGGTTGCCGAAGAGATGGGCCACAAAGTTATCCTGCGTCGTGAAAACGAGCTGGAAGAAGCAGTCATGAGCGACCGTGATACGGGCGCAGCGGCTGAACCGCGCGCACCGGTTGTGACCATCATGGGCCACGTTGACCACGGTAAAACCTCTCTGCTTGACTACATTCGTTCTACTAAGGTTGCCTCCGGCGAAGCGGGTGGTATTACCCAGCACATCGGTGCTTACCACGTAGAAACCGAAAACGGCATGATCACCTTCCTGGATACCCCAGGCCACGCAGCGTTTACCTCAATGCGTGCTCGTGGTGCTCAGGCAACGGATATCGTTGTTCTGGTTGTTGCTGCCGACGATGGCGTGATGCCGCAGACCATTGAAGCTATCCAGCACGCGAAAGCGGCGCAGGTGCCTCTGGTTGTTGCAGTCAACAAAATCGATAAGCCAGAAGCTGATATGGATCGCGTGAAGAACGAACTGTCCCAGTACGGCGTTATGCCGGAAGAGTGGGGCGGTGAAGCGCAGTTCATCCCTGTATCTGCAAAAGCAGGTACCGGTATCGACGACCTGCTGAACGCTATCCTGCTTCAGGCTGAAGTTCTGGAGCTGAAAGCGGTTCGTAAAGGTATGGCGAGCGGCGCGGTAATCGAATCCTTCCTGGATAAAGGTCGTGGTCCGGTTGCAACCGTTCTGGTTCGCGAAGGTACTCTGCACAAGGGCGACATCGTTCTGTGTGGTTTCGAATACGGTCGCGTTCGCGCGATGCGTAACGAACTGGGTCAGGAAGTGCTGGAAGCGGGTCCGTCCATTCCAGTGGAAATCCTGGGGCTGTCCGGTGTTCCGGCTGCCGGTGACGAAGTAACCGTCGTACGTGACGAGAAGAAAGCGCGTGAAGTCGCTCTGTATCGTCAGGGTAAATTCCGTGAAGTGAAGCTGGCTCGTCAGCAGAAATCTAAACTCGAGAATATGTTCGCCAACATGACCGAAGGCGAAGTTCACGAAGTGAACGTTGTTCTGAAAGCGGACGTTCAGGGTTCTGTGGAAGCGATCTCCGACTCCTTGCTGAAACTGTCTACCGACGAAGTGAAAGTGAAGATCATCGGTTCTGGCGTAGGTGGTATCACCGAAACCGACGCAACTCTGGCAGCAGCGTCCAACGCGATCCTGGTTGGCTTCAACGTTCGTGCTGACGCATCTGCGCGTAAAGTGATTGATGCTGAAAGCCTGGATCTGCGTTACTACTCCGTCATCTATAACCTGATTGACGAAGTGAAAGCAGCGATGAGCGGCATGCTGTCTCCTGAGCTGAAACAGCAGATCATCGGTCTGGCTGAAGTACGTGACGTGTTCAAATCACCGAAATTCGGTGCGATCGCGGGCTGTATGGTTACCGAAGGGACCATTAAGCGTCACAACCCAATCCGCGTACTGCGCGACAACGTGGTTATCTACGAAGGTGAGCTGGAATCCCTGCGCCGCTTCAAAGATGACGTTAACGAAGTTCGTAACGGCATGGAATGTGGTATCGGCGTGAAGAACTACAACGACGTTCGCGTTGGCGATATGATCGAAGTGTTCGAGATCATCGAAATTCAGCGTACCATCGCGTAATCTTCGTCAACTGAAGATTAATTAGCGTAGGCCGGGTAAGCGAAGCGCCACCCGGCAGTAATTTTAAAAAGGGGCTTAAGCCCCTTTTTTGTCTGGAGAATTTATTATGGCGAAAGAATTTGGTCGCCCACAGCGCGTCGCGCAGGAGATGCAGAAAGAGATCGCTCTCATTCTGCAACGTGAAATCAAAGATCCACGCGTGGGTATGATGACCACCGTGTCTGGCGTGGAAATGTCCCGCGACCTGGCGTACGCCAAAGTGTTTGTAACTTTCCTGAATGACCAGGATGAAGACGCTGTGAAGAACGGCATTAAAGCGTTGCAGGAAGCCTCTGGTTTCATTCGCTCTCTGCTTGGCAAAGCGATGCGCCTGCGTATCGTGCCAGAGCTGACCTTCTTCTACGACAACTCGCTGGTTGAAGGTATGCGTATGTCCAACCTGGTGACCAGCGTGGTGAAACATGACGATGAGCGTCGTGTTAACCCGGCGGACGACAGCAAGGAGGACTGATGAGTCGTCCTCGTCGTCGCGGTCGTGACGTGCATGGCGTGCTGTTGCTGGATAAACCACAGGGCGCATCCAGCAACGACGTGCTGCAAAAAGTAAAGCGTATTTATAACGCCAATCGCGCGGGGCACACCGGCGCGCTGGATCCGCTGGCAACCGGCATGCTGCCGATCTGCCTGGGGGAAGCGACAAAGTTTTCCCAGTACCTGCTGGATTCCGATAAGCGCTACCGCGTGATTGCCAAACTGGGCCAGCGTACGGATACCTCCGATGCAGATGGCCAGGTGGTGGAAGAGCGCCCGGTGACCTTCAGCGCAGAGCAACTTGATGCGGCGCTGGACAGCTTCCGTGGTGATACGCTACAGGTGCCGTCGATGTATTCGGCGCTGAAATATCAGGGCAAAAAGCTCTACGAATATGCACGTCAGGGCATTGAGGTTCCGCGCGAAGCTCGTCCGATTACAGTGTATGAGCTGCTGTTCATTCGTCACGAAGGTGATGAACTCGAGCTGGAAGTACACTGTTCGAAAGGGACCTATATCCGCACCATCATTGATGACCTCGGTGAAAAGCTGGGCTGCGGCGCGCATGTGATTTATCTGCGTCGTCTGGCGGTCAGCAAATATCCGGTCGAACGCATGGTGACGCTTGAGCATCTGCACGCCCTGATTGAGCAGGCGCAAGCGCAGGGCGTTGCGCCGGCCGATCTGCTGGACCCGCTGCTGATGCCAATGGACAGTCCGGCAGTGGACTTCCCGGTTGTTAATCTTCCTTTAACATCGTCCGTTTACTTTAAGAACGGAAACCCGGTTCGCACAACGGGGGCACCGCTTGAGGGCCTGGTACGCGTGACGGAAGGTGACGAAGGGAAATTCATCGGTATGGGCGAAATGGACGGCGAAGGGCGTGTGGCGCCGCGTCGTCTGGTCGTCGAATATCCGGTCGAAGCGTGACGGTGATAACGCCTTACCTTGCGATAAGCAGGGGAGACGAGTAGAATATCGCCGCTTAACGCCTGGTAAATTGTTTAACAATCTGCGGGGCGTACATGGGATAGCTGAATTAGAGATCGGCATCCTTACATTCTTTATACTTTGGAGTTTGAAAATGTCTCTAAGCGTTGAAGCTAAAGCTAAAATCGTTTCTGAGTTTGGTCGTGGTACTAACGACAGCGGTTCTACCGAAGTTCAGGTTGCACTGCTGACTGCACAGATTAACCACCTGCAAGGTCACTTTGCAGAGCACAAAAAAGATCACCACAGCCGTCGTGGTCTGCTGCGTATGGTTTCTCAGCGTCGTAAACTGCTCGACTACCTGAAGCGTAAAGATGTTGCACGCTACACCGCGCTGATCGAGCGTCTGGGTCTGCGTCGCTAATTCTTGCGAGTTTCAGAAAAGGGGGCCTGATGGCCCCTTTTTTCAACCAGACGGCAGCAATTCAATGGAAACTATTGTATTGTTGCTATAAATGATCTTCATTGCAGAGGTTCGCGCGGCTAATGAGAGGCTTCACCCATGGGGGTGTCGGTTGTCATTAGTCGCGAGGATGCGAAGAAGGTCGGGTTAAATCGTCAGCACACCTGAGGTGTGCTTTCAAACATTTAAGAAAGGACAGAACTTTGCTGAATCCGATCGTTCGTAAATTCCAGTATGGTCAGCATACCGTCACGCTGGAAACCGGCATGATGGCGCGTCAGGCTACTGCTGCCGTTATGGTAAGCATGGATGACACTGCTGTATTCGTTACCGTAGTTGGCCAGAAAAAAGCTAAACCGGGTCAGGACTTCTTCCCGCTGACCGTTAACTACCAGGAGCGTACCTACGCTGCCGGTAAAATCCCAGGTGGCTTCTTCCGTCGTGAAGGCCGTCCAAGCGAAGGCGAAACCCTGATCGCGCGTCTGATTGACCGCCCGGTTCGTCCGCTGTTCCCGGAAGGCTTCGTGAACGAAGTGCAGGTTATCGCAACCGTTGTTTCCGTTAACCCGCAGGTTAACCCGGACATCGTTGCGATGATCGGTGCGTCTGCTGCCCTGTCACTGTCTGGTATTCCATTCAATGGTCCAATCGGTGCTGCGCGCGTGGGTTACATCAATGATCAGTACGTGCTGAACCCAACTCAGGAAGAGCTGAAAGAGAGTAAGCTGGACCTGGTTGTCGCCGGTACTGAAGCCGCGGTGCTGATGGTTGAATCCGAAGCTGAACTGCTGAGCGAAGACCAGATGCTGGGCGCTGTGGTCTTCGGCCACGACCAGCAGCAGGTTGTTATCCAGAACATCAACGACCTGGTGAAAGAAGCCGGTAAACCACGTTGGGACTGGCAGCCAGAAGCGGCCAACGACGCGCTGAACGCACGCGTTGCTGCACTGGCAGAATCTCGTCTGAGCGACGCATACCGCATCACCGACAAACAGGAGCGCTATGCTCAGGTTGATGTGATCAAATCTGAAGTGACCGCGACCCTGGTTGCCGAAGACGAAACGCTGGACGCTAACGAAATTGGCGAAATCCTGCACGCTATCGAGAAAAACGTTGTTCGTAGCCGCGTACTGGCAGGCGAGCCGCGTATCGATGGCCGTGAAAAAGACATGATCCGTGGTCTGGACGTGCGTACTGGCGTACTGCCACGTACTCACGGTTCTGCGCTGTTCACCCGTGGTGAAACGCAGGCGCTGGTAACCGCGACCCTGGGTACTGCACGTGACGCACAGATCATCGACGAACTGATGGGCGAGCGCACTGACAGCTTCCTGTTCCACTACAACTTCCCTCCGTACTCTGTGGGCGAAACCGGTATGGTTGGCTCACCGAAGCGTCGTGAAATTGGTCACGGTCGTCTGGCGAAGCGCGGCGTGCTGGCAGTGATGCCAGAAGCAGACAAATTCCCGTACACCGTACGTGTGGTGTCTGAAATCACTGAATCCAACGGTTCTTCTTCCATGGCTTCCGTGTGTGGTGCTTCTCTGGCGCTGATGGATGCAGGCGTGCCAATTAAAGCCGCCGTTGCGGGTATCGCAATGGGTCTGGTAAAAGAAGGCGACAACTACGTTGTTCTGTCTGACATTCTGGGTGATGAAGACCACCTGGGTGATATGGACTTCAAAGTGGCGGGTTCCCGCGACGGTATCTCTGCTTTGCAGATGGATATCAAAATTGAAGGTATCACCAAAGAGATCATGCAGGTTGCTCTGAACCAGGCTAAAGGTGCGCGTCTGCACATCCTGGGCGTGATGGAACAGGCTATCAACGCGCCACGCGGTGATATCTCTGAATTCGCTCCGCGTATTCACACCATCAAGATCAATCCAGACAAGATCAAAGATGTTATCGGTAAGGGCGGTTCCGTTATCCGTGCACTGACCGAAGAAACGGGCACCACCATCGAAATCGAAGATGACGGTACTGTGAAGATCGCAGCAACCGACGGCGAGAAAGCGAAATACGCTATCCGTCGTATCGAAGAGATCACGGCAGAAATCGAAGTGGGCCGTATCTACAATGGTAAAGTGACCCGTATCGTTGACTTTGGCGCATTCGTTGCCATCGGTGGCGGTAAAGAAGGTCTGGTACACATCTCTCAGATCGCTGACAAGCGCGTTGAGAAAGTGACCGATTACCTGCAAATGGGTCAGGAAGTACCGGTGAAAGTTCTGGAAGTTGACCGCCAGGGCCGTATCCGTCTGAGCATTAAAGAAGCAACCGAGCAGTCTCAGCCTGCTGCGGCGCCGGAAGCTCCGGCTGCTGAACAGCAAGGCGAGTAAGGTTGCCATTTGCCCTCCGCGCAGGCGGAGGGCTTATTATCAGGCAGGACGCCTTGTTAAGCCGCCGGGGGACAGGACGTTCATCCAATAGTTGTCTTCGGGAGTGGGAAATGAAGCCTTTTTTGCGCTGGTGTTTCGTTGCGACAGCTTTAACGCTGGCAGGATGCAGCAACTCTGCCTGGCGTAAGAGCGAAGTCCTCGCAGTGCCATTGCAACCGACTTTGCAGCAGGAAGTCATTCTGGCACGCATGGAACAAATACTTGCCAGTCGGGCTTTAACCGATGACGAACGCGCACAGCTTTTATATGAGCGCGGAGTGTTGTATGATAGTCTCGGTCTGAGGGCACTGGCGCGAAATGATTTTTCACAAGCGCTGGCGATTCGACCTGATATGCCTGAAGTATTCAATTACTTAGGCATTTATTTAACGCAGGCAGGCAATTTTGATGCTGCCTATGAAGCGTTTGATTCTGTACTTGAGCTTGATCCAACTTACAACTACGCGCACTTGAATCGCGGTATCGCATTGTATTACGGCGGACGTGATAAGTTAGCGCAAGATGATCTGCTGGCGTTTTATCAAGACGATCCTAATGATCCTTTCCGCAGCCTGTGGCTTTACATCGTTGAGCAGAAGCTTGATGAGAAGCAGGCCAAAGAAGCACTGAAACAGCGCTTCGAGAAATCGGACAAGGAACAGTGGGGATGGAACATTGTCGAGTTCTACCTGGGCAACATTAGCGAAGCAACGCTGATGGAACGCCTCAAGGCGGACGCAACGGATAACACCTCGCTCGCTGAGCATCTCAGTGAAACCAACTTCTATTTAGGTAAGTACTACCTAAGTCTGGGGGATATGGACAGCGCTACGGCACTGTTCAAATTAGCGGTTGCTAACAACGTACATAACTTCGTTGAGCACCGTTATGCATTGTTGGAATTATCGCTCTTGGGCCAGGAGCAAGACGACCTGGCAGAATCGGACCAGCAATAGCTGACGACATAAACATCAGCCCGTAATCTTTTGATTGCCATCACCTTCACTGGTGAGGGCGTTGTTGTTCGTCAATACACCTAATTTGAGCCGGTTCACACTTTTCAATGAAAATTGCTAATCATTTTCACGATGAGCTAAGTAGACTGGCCGCCATTAATATCGAGGCACTTGTACTACATGGCTGAATTCGAAACCACTTTTGCAGATCTGGGCCTGAAGGCTCCTATCCTTGAAGCCCTTAACGATCTGGGTTACGAAAAACCATCTCCGATCCAGGCTGAGTGTATCCCACACCTGCTTTCTGGTCGTGACGTGCTGGGCATGGCCCAGACTGGTAGCGGTAAAACCGCAGCATTCTCGCTGCCGCTGCTGAACAACATTGATCCGGACCTGCGCGCGCCGCAGATCCTCGTCCTGGCTCCAACCCGTGAACTGGCTGTTCAGGTTGCTGAAGCCATGACGGAATTCTCTAAACATATGCGCGGCGTAAACGTGGTAGCCCTGTACGGCGGCCAGCGTTATGACGTGCAGTTACGCGCCCTGCGCCAGGGCCCACAAATTGTTGTCGGTACGCCGGGCCGTCTGCTGGATCACCTGAAGCGCGGTACCCTGGACCTCTCTAAACTGAGCGGCCTGGTACTGGACGAAGCCGATGAAATGCTGCGTATGGGCTTCATCGAAGACGTAGAAACCATCATGGCGCAGATCCCGGAAGGTCATCAGACCGCTCTGTTCTCTGCAACTATGCCAGAAGCGATCCGTCGCATTACCCGCCGCTTCATGAAAGAGCCGCAGGAAGTGCGCATTCAGTCCAGCGTGACCACTCGCCCGGACATCAGCCAGAGCTACTGGTCTGTATACGGCATGCGCAAAAACGAAGCGCTGGTCCGTTTCCTGGAAGCGGAAGATTTTGATGCGGCGATTATCTTCGTACGTACCAAAAACGCGACCCTGGAAGTGGCTGAAGCCCTGGAGCGTAGCGGCTACAACAGCGCAGCGCTGAACGGCGACATGAACCAGGCCTTGCGCGAGCAGACCCTGGAGCGTCTGAAAGACGGTCGTCTGGATATCCTGATTGCAACCGACGTGGCAGCACGTGGCCTGGACGTTGAGCGTATCAGCCTGGTTGTAAACTACGATATCCCAATGGACTCCGAGTCTTACGTTCACCGTATCGGCCGTACCGGTCGTGCGGGTCGTGCAGGCCGTGCGCTGCTGTTCGTTGAGAACCGCGAGCGTCGTCTGCTGCGTAACATTGAACGCACCATGAAGCTGACCATTCCAGAAGCTGAGCTGCCAAACGCAGAACTGCTGGGCAAACGCCGTCTGGAAAAATTCGCCGCGAAAGTACAGCAGCAGCTGGAAAGCAGCGATCTGGATCAGTACCGTGCGCTGCTGTCCCAGATCCAGCCTGTCGCTGAAGGCGAAGAGCTGGACATGGAAACCCTGGCCGCAGCACTGCTGAAAATGGCGCAGGGCGAACGTAGCCTGATCGTGCCACCTGATGCGCCGATGCGTCCTAAGCGTGAGTTCCGTGACCGTGACGATCGTTTCGAACGTCGTGGCGACCGTAACGACCGTGGTCCACGCGGTGACCGTCCAGAGCGTGGTGGTGAAGACCGTCCACGTCGCGAGCGTCGTGACGCTGGCGAAATGGAACTGTATCGCATTGAAGTGGGCCGTGATGATGGTGTTGAAGTTCGTCACATCGTTGGCGCGATCGCTAACGAAGGCGACATCAGCAGCCGTTACATTGGTAACATCAAGCTGTTCGGTTCCCACTCCACCATCGAGCTGCCAAAAGGCATGCCGGGCGAAGTACTGCAACACTTTACTCGCACCCGCATCCTGAACAAGCCGATGAACATGCAGCTGCTGGGCGATGCACAGCCACGTCCTGACCGTGGCGGCGAACGTCGTGGCGGTGGTCGCGGTTTCGGTGGCGAGCGTCGTGAAGGCGGTCGCAGCGAAGGTCGCGGTGGTGAAGGCCGTCGTTTCTCCGGCGAGCGCCGCGAAAACCGTGGTCCACGCCGTGAAGAAGGTGCCAGCCGTCGTCGTTTCGGTGACGCGTAAGCCTTTCGCTTCTGACGTAAAGTAAAATATACAGCCCCGATAGTCGCTATCGGGGCTTTTTTTATTCCTTTTGTACTCTTGTACTGGTACAGTGCAGCACATTAAAATGCAGAACCACATTTTTCACTGGAGATAAGGCCGCATGGCAACACTAACCACCACCCAAACGTCACCTTCGCTGCTTGGCGGCGTGGTGATCATCGGCGGAACCATCATTGGTGCCGGGATGTTTTCCCTGCCTGTGGTCATGTCCGGTGCGTGGTTCTTCTGGTCGCTGGCGGCGCTGGTTTTCACCTGGTTCTGCATGCTCCATTCCGGGCTGATGATCCTTGAAGCAAACCTGAACTATCGCATTGGCTCCAGCTTCGACACCCTCACCCGGGATCTGTTGGGCAAAGGCTGGAACCTGGTGAACGGGCTGTCCATCGCGTTTGTACTCTATATCCTGACCTACGCGTACATTTCAGCGAGCGGGTCGATTCTGCATCACACCTTCTCAGAGATGTCGCTGAACGTTCCGGCGCGTCTGGCGGGTCTCTGCTTCGCGCTGGGCGTGGCGTTTATCGTCTGGATGAGCACCAAAGCGGTCAGCCGCATGACGGCAATCGTGCTGGGCGCAAAGGTCATCACCTTCTTTCTTACCTTCGGCAGCCTGCTGGGGCACGTCACGCCGGCCACGCTGTTTAACGTTGCCGAAACGAACACCTCTTATACGCCGTACCTGCTGATGACCCTGCCGTTCTGTCTGGCGTCGTTTGGCTACCACGGTAACGTACCGAGCCTGATGAAGTACTACGGCAAGGATCCGCGCACCATCGTGAAATGCCTGGTTTACGGCACGCTGCTGGCGCTGGCGCTGTATGTGATCTGGCTGCTGGGGACGATGGGTAACATCCCGCGTCCGGAATTTATCGGCATTGCGCAGAAGGGCGGTAACATTGATGTGCTGGTACAGGCGCTGAGCGGCGTGCTGAACAGCCGCAGCCTGGATCTGCTTCTGGTGGTCTTCTCGAACTTTGCGGTGGCGAGTTCATTCCTCGGCGTGACGCTGGGCCTGTTTGACTACCTGGCGGATCTGTTTGGTTTTGATGACTCTGCGACGGGGCGCTTCAAAACGGCGCTGTTGACCTTCCTGCCGCCGATTGTGGGCGGCCTGCTGTGGCCGAACGGTTTCCTGTACGCCATCGGCTATGCGGGACTGGCGGCCACCATCTGGGCGGCGATTGTACCGGCGCTGCTGGCGCGCAAATCACGTAAGCGCTTCGGCAGCCCGAAATTCCGCGTCTGGGGCGGAAAGCTGATGATTGCGCTGATTCTAGTATTTGGTATCGGCAACGCGGTGGTCCACGTGCTGTCGAGTTTTAACCTGTTGCCGGTATATCAGTAAGTTTTTGTGCCGGATGGCGGCTACGCCTTATCCGGCCTACGCGATCCCGTAGGCCCGGTAAGCGAAGCGCCACCGGGCATAGCAAAAAACTACCCCACCAACTCCTCTTTCACCTGCATTGCCAAATCAAACGAATGCAGACGCGCCTGGTGATCGAAAATCTGGCCGTTAACCATAATCTCATCCGCCTGGGTTTCACGCAGCACCGCCTCCAGCCCGTGACGCACTTTCGCCTTATCACCTACCAGCGACATACTCAGAGCCTGCTGCACGCCATACTGCTCGGAGGCCGACCACAGCTGATGCATATTCTCCACCGGCGGCGGAAGCTGGCCCGTCTCACCGCGACGCAGCTTCACAAACGCCTGCTGCATGGAGGTGAACAGGAATTCCGCGTCGCGATTGCTGTCGGCGGCAATAATGTTGATACAGACCATCGCGTACGGTTTCTCCAGACGCTCGGACGGTTTGAAGTGCGTGCGGTAGAGATGCAGCGCCTGATGCAGCATATCCGGTGCGAAATGCGAGGCAAACGCAAACGGCAGCCCCAGCTGGGCGGCAAGCTGCGCGCTGTAGAGGCTTGAGCCCAACAGCCATACCGGGATCTTCTCGCCGTAACCCGGTACCGGGCGCACGTGCGGGTTCGGGTCACGCGCGTCGAACCAGCCCACCAGCTCCGCCACATCGCGCGGGAAGTTGTCGATATCGCCGCTCATATGGCGGCGCAGGGCGCGCATGGTCGGCTGATCGCTGCCCGGCGCACGGCCAAGCCCTAAATCAATACGGCCCGGATAGAGGGTATTCAGCGTGCCGAACTGCTCGGCGATCACCAGCGGGGCGTGGTTCGGCAGCATCACACCGCCGGAGCCCAGGTGCAGTGTGGTGGTATTCGCCGCCAGATAGCCAATCAGCACCGAGGTGGCGGCGCTGGCGATGCCCACCATATTGTGGTGCTCCGCCAGCCAGTAGCGGTGATAGCCGCGCTTTTCGGCAAGCTGAGCAAGATCGAGAGAGTGCGTGAAGGCTTCTCTGGCCGAGGAGCCTTGTGGGATCGGCGCCAGATCCAGCACCGAAAACGGAATGGTTTTGTCAGTCATAACAGCTCACTTTGTCGACGGTCAATCTTTAATACTGCATTAAAAAATGATAACCGTTGTTAACAAAGTGAGCCTTTTTTATGCCTGCAATTCCAGCCCGGCGAGACGTCGCCAGTAACCGTTGCAGTCGCTGTTTGCCGTCAGAGGCAGCGGAGCAGCGCCATTTTCGTTAGCGCGGAATGCGTCCAGCATCGCGAACACGCCGGTATCCAGCGGTGACAGGCGCACCATATCGACCAGCCCGTCCATCGACGCCAGCTCGTTGCCCAGGTTATAGACATAGCCGCTCATGGTCTGAATACCGTTGAGAACAAACACCTGCTGATTCTCCTGCGACAGCATGCTGCGCCCGTTCGGATACTTAATACAGCAGGTTTCGCACTCGTCTTTCGGACGATCTTCGGAACGTGCGGTGAAGCAGCGGGCAGAGTAGGCCAGCGGCAGATGCCCATAGCTCAGAACTTCCACTTCAAACTTGTTGCGAATGCCCAGCTCTTCGCACTGTGTAAGCAGGTTGGCCAGCCAGTCGCGGGAGAGTTCAACCGGCATGCACCAGCGGGTCATCCCCTGTTTGAGCAGCAGGCGCAGGGTCACGGCGTTATAGCAGTTCAGGGCATGTCCGGCGACAAACGGCAGCTTACGTTCGGCGCACATGTTCACCACGCCCAGGTCGCTCGCCTCCAGCAGGAACTCACCGTTTTCGACGTAGCGCTTCAGCTCGCCCAGTTCAGAGGACGCCTGCACCAGCGCCAGCGTCGAGAGCACCACCTGCTTGCCGCTGCCGGCCAGGCTTTTCGCCATATCCAGCCAGTCGCCCACTTTGGTGGCGCGGCGCTTGCTGCACACCGCTTCGCCGAGGTAAATCACATCGGCGCTGCTGTTAGCCGCCTGCTGGTAAAAATCTTCCAGCGTCTCTTTTGGCCAGTAGTAAAGCACCGGCCCTAATGAATATTTCATGATTATATCACTGCCATTTACGGTGATACGCGCCGAGCGTGGTTTGGGTGCCTTCGGACATCGCGCCGAGCGTCTCCATCCATGCCGCCTGCGGAGCGTAGTTTTGCGGGTCCGCCATGCAGCGGTCGATGGCCTGACGCCACACCTTTGCCACCTGGCTCACGTAGGCCGGGCTGCGCTGGCGGCCTTCGATTTTCACCGAGGCAATATTGGCGGCCAGCAGCTCTGGCAGCAGTTCCAGCGTGTTGAGGCTGGTGGGCTCCTCCAGCGCGTGGTAGCGCTCGCCGTCCACCAGATATCGGCCTTTGCACAGCGTCGGGTAGCCCGCGTTTTCACCGTCCTGATAGCGGTCAATTAACACATTATTCAGGCGTGACTCCAGTCCCTGCGGCGTTTGCTGCCAGCGAACGAAGCGGGCAGGCGAGCAGGCGCCGACGGTATTTGGCGATTCGCCGGTCAAATACGAGGAAAGATAGCAGCGGCCTTCAGCCATGATGCACAGGCTGCCGAAGGCAAAAACCTCCAGCGGCACTGGCGTGACGCGCGCCAGTTGCTTAACCTGATGAATAGAGAGTACGCGCGGCAGCACTACGCGAGCCACGTCAAAGTGTCGATGATAAAAACGGACGGCCTCTTCATTGGTGGCCGATGCCTGAACAGAGACATGGCGCTCAATATGCGGATAACGTTCTGCCGCATACTCAAGCATGGCGAGATCGGCCAGGATCAGCGCATCGGCGCCCAGCTGGGCCGCCATATCCACGGCGCGCTGCCAGCGGGCATAGCCATCAGGATGGGCAAAGGTATTGATGGCGATGTGCAGTTTGCGCCGGTGCTGGTGGACGAAGTTAACGGCTTCCTGAAGCTTTTTCTCCGTAAAGTTAAGACCCGCAAAATGGCGGGCGTTGGTATCATCTTTCAGCCCGATATAGACCGCATCGGCCCCATTTTCGATGGCCGCCTTAAGCGCCGGAAGGTTTCCGGCAGGGCAGAGCAGCTCCATAATTTATCCCGATGTTGTCGATCGCAGGGATCGTAAAAAATGTTAACGAGCTGGGATTTTAATTAACCCATACGCGACAATTTTTGATTTAAGGCAGCTAATGGCGTATTGATGGCACCAATAATGAGGTACACCGGACAACGGTTTGTTGATTTACGCCGCTATCTTCTTGTCGGGATATGGCAAAATAGCAGGACTATAGCTATCAGGGAGTAAAGCTCGTGCTGGATAAACTGCGTTCACGTCTCGTACAATTTGGTCCATCAATGCTGAGCGTGCCGGTAAAACTGGCGCCGTTCGCGCTTAAACGCCAGGTGCTGGAACAGGTACTGAGCTGGCAGTTCCGCCAGGCGCTACAGGACGGTGAGCTGGAGTTTCTGGAAGGCCGCTGGTTAAAGATTGAAGTGCGCGATATCGGGTTGCGCTGGTTTACTTCCGTTGAGAACGATCGGCTTATCGTCCGTGAAACCGCCGAGGCGGATGTCAGCTTTAGCGCGGATGCCAGCGATCTGCTGATGATCGCCGCGCGCAAACAGGATCCGGACACCCTCTTCTTCCAGCGTCGTCTGGTGATTGAAGGCGACACGGAGCTCGGTCTGTACGTCAAAAATTTAATGGATGCCATTGAACTGGAGCAGATGCCGAAAGCGCTGCGTATGATGTTGATGCAAATGGCAGATTTCGTTGAGGCCGGGCTAAAAACCCCGCCGGACAGTAAACACACTTCAGTAGGTGAACCATGCTGATTCGAGTCGAAATTGGGATTGATGCGCCGGGTATCGATGCGTTGTTACGCCGCTCTTTTGCAGGCGACGCCGAAGCCCAACTGGTTCACGATCTTCGCGAAGATGGCCTGATTACGCTGGGCCTGGTTGCCACTGACGATGAAGGGCAGGTGGTCGGCTACGTGGCCTTCAGCCCGGTGATTGTGCAGGGTGAAGAGTTACAGTGGGTCGGCATGGCGCCGCTGGCGGTGGATGAAAACTACCGTGGCCAGGGCCTGGCGCGCCAGCTGGTCTATGAAGGGCTGGATTCCCTGAATGAATTTGGCTATGCCGCTGTCGTCGTTCTGGGCGATCCGGCGTTCTACGAACGTTTAGGTTTTGAGCCAGCGTCCAGATACGATCTGCGCTGCCACTGGCCGGGCACGGAAACATCTTTCCAGGTGCATCCTCTGGCGGATGATGCGCTCGACGGCGTTACCGGTCTGGTGGAGTACCACGATCATTTCAATCGTTTTTAAGCAGGCTTTCGCGTAGCGCCTCGAAAGAGCCGTCCCCGTTGACGAGACGCTCTTTCTGGCGCTTTGTCAGCTGCTTGATGCGGTATTCCAGCCTGAGCGCCAGGGATCTGTCGCCCACGGCGGCTGAAAACGCTAACTGAAGTTCACCTTTCCCCCGTAGTGCTTTCGCCCCTTTCCCCGTTTGATGTTGTAAAAAACGCCGTGCCACATCGGTAGTGATCCCGGTGTAGAGTGCGTTATCAGCGGTTCGGACAAGATAGAGAAACCAGCACACGGTAAACAGATTCAGTATGTTAAGGTGAACGCACCATAGCATGAGAGAGAGCGAAAATGGAAACACTGGCCGCCATTAACCGCTGGCTGGCAAAGCAGCATGTCGTGACCTGGTGCGTCTGTAAAGACGAGGAGATGTGGTGCGCAAATGCCTTTTATTACTACGATCCCGAGCGTGTGGCCTTTTACGTGATGAGCGAAGACAAAACGCGGCATGCGCAGATTACGGGCCAACAGGCAAAAGTGGCAGGTACGGTAAACGGTCAGCCTAAAACCGTTGCGCTGATCCGCGGGGTCCAGTTCAAAGGTGAAATTCGTCGCCTGGAAGGGGAGGAGAGCGACGCGCAACGTAAACGCTATACGCGCCGCTTCCCGGTGGCTGCGGCGCTAAAAGCCCCGGTGTGGGAAATCCGCCTTGATGAGCTGAAATTTACCGACAACACCCTGGGCTTTGGTAAAAAGCTGCACTGGCTACGCGCCGAGCAGGCGTAGCGCTTCACGGTTAAACGCCGGCAGATCGTCCGGTGTACGGCTGGTGATCAGCTGATCGTTATCGTTCACCACTTCCTGATCGTAGAACTCGGCTCCCGCGTTTTTCAGATCGATAACGATCGGCTTCACCGCGGTGAGCTTACGCCCGCGCACCACCCCGGCGCTGATCAGCAGCTGCGGACCGTGGCAAATGGCAAATACCGGTTTACCGGTGCCGACGAAGTCACGGGTAAAGGTGACGAAACGCTCGTCTCCGCGCAGGGAATCCGGTGAATGGCCGCCCGGTAACAGCAGGGCGTCGAAATCCGACGGGCTGACGTTATCAATGGATTCGTCAATGGTCACGCTGGCTTCGCCCTTATGGCCCTTCACGGTTTTACCCGCTTCTTTCTCGATGGTGACCACTTCGTGGCCCGCCTTGCGGAATGCCTCTGCTGGCGACGTAAATTCTGAATCTTCAAACTCGTCGGTAATCAAGACTGCGATTTTTTTACCCATGCTTCCTCCGTTGTTTTCGCTTCAGACTGTTTTTTTCCCGTTTGTGGTAAATACTTACCGGTAACAGACTTTTAAGTGTGGTAGAGCAGGCCCAGAACGCAAACGGACAATTCTGTAAAGGGGATAAGATGAGTCAGGTACTGATTACCGGCGCAACCGGGCTGGTGGGTGGACATCTGCTGCGGCTGCTGATCCAGGATCGGCATATCAACTATATCGCCGCCCCGACGCGTCGCCCGCTGTTGGATATCACCGGCGTCTATAACCCGCACGATCCACAGCTCACCGACGCGCTGGCGCAGGTGCAGGATCCCATTGATATCGCCTTTTGCTGCCTTGGCACCACCCGACGGGAAGCGGGCAGTAAAGAAGCTTTTGTCCATGCGGATTACACGCTGGTGGTGGATACCGCCCTGACGGCGAAAAAGCTGGGCGCAAAACATTTCCTGGTGGTCAGCGCGCACGGCGCGAACGCAGGCTCGCCGTTTTTTTACAACCAGGTGAAGGGCAAAATGGAAGAGGCGTTAATCGCGCAGAAATGGGAGCGCCTGACCATCGCGCGGCCTTCCATGCTGATGGGGCACCGTGACGAACGTCGTTTTAACGAGTCTTTTTTCGCTCCGCTGTTTCGCATTCTGCCGGGTAACTGGAAGTCCATCGAGGCGCGCGATGTCGCGCTGGCGATGCTAAAAGAGGCGCTGGCTCCGTCGCAGGAGGGGGTTAATATTATCCCTTCGGCAAAACTGCGTGAAATCGCGCAGGGCGAGGCGTAAACTTCCCCGGCTTATTAAATAACACCTTCCGGGGAATGGTATGACTGGTCAGTCTTCATCTCAGGCGGCAACACCTGTTCAGTGGTGGAAGCCCGCACTCTTCTTTCTCGTGGTCATCATTGGCCTCTGGTATGTGAAATGGCAGCCGTACTACGGTAAAGCCTTCACCGCCGCCGACACCCACAGCATCGGTAAATCGATTCTCGCGCAGGCCGATTCCAGCCCGCTACGCGCGGCGTGGGATTACGCAATGGTCTATTTTCTTGCCGTCTGGAAAGCGGCAGTATTGGGCGTATTGCTGGGCTCGCTGATTCAGGTACTTATCCCGCGTAACTGGCTGGTGAAAACCCTGGGACAGCCGCGCTTGCAGGGCACGCTGCTGGGGACGATTTTCTCCCTGCCGGGCATGATGTGTTCCTGCTGCGCCGCACCGGTGGCGGCGGGTATGCGCCGACAGCGCGTGTCGATGGGCGGCGCGCTTGCCTTCTGGATGGGTAACCCACTGCTGAACCCGGCAACGCTGGTGTTTATGGGCTTCGTTCTCGGCTGGCATTTCGCGTTTATCCGTCTGGCGGCTGGCCTGCTGACGGTGGTGCTTGTCGCTACGCTGGTGCAGCACCTGGTGAAAGACAACGAGGCCGGGTCTGCTTCCGTTGAGCTGGACGTCAGCGAGCCGCAGGGCAGTTTCTTTGCTCGCTGGGGCAAAGCGCTGTGGCAGCTTTTCTGGAGCACCATTCCGGTCTATATCCTGGCCGTACTGGTGCTGGGGGCCGCGCGCGTCTGGCTGTTCCCGCATGCGGATGGCGCTATCGACAACACGCTGATGTGGGTGATTGCGATGGCGGTGGCCGGTTGCCTGTTCGTGATCCCAACCGCGGCGGAGATCCCAATTATTCAGACCATGATGATGGCCGGTATGGGGACCGCACCAGCGCTGGCGCTGCTCATCACGCTGCCGGCGGTGAGCCTGCCGTCGCTTATCATGCTGCGTAAGTCATTCCCGGCGAAAGCGCTGTGTCTGACTGCGGGGCTGGTGGCGTTGAGTGGAGTGATTGTGGGGAGTATGGCGCTTGTGTGAAAAAAAGCCCGGTGGCGCTAGCGCTTACCGGGCCTGTAGTCAGGTGTGAATTACTTAATATAAGTAAACGCGGTGGTGACGTGCTTCACGCCGCTCACCCGGCTGGCGATATCCGCTGCCGCTTTCCCTTCACGTTCCGTCACCAGACCCAGCAGGAACACTTCGCCGTTCTCCGTGGTCACTTTCACGTTTGAGGATTTCACCTGGTCGGTACCCAGCAGCTGGGAACGCACTTTGGTGGTGATCCAGGTATCAGATGACGCGGTGCCGAGACCAATCGGCTGGCCCTGGCGGATCTCGTTATACACTTCCGCCGTGCCTTCCACACCCATCGCGATCTGTTTGGCGCGCGAGGCGAGTTCAGGATTTGGCGCCTGGCCTGCCAGCAGCACTTTGCCCTGATAAGCCGTCACGTTGATGCGTGCTTCCTTCTTGATCTGCTCGTCTTTCGACAGTGCACTGTTTACGCGCAGCTCAAGCGTACCGTCATCCACCTGCGTCCCAACGGTACGCGGATCGGTCGCTGCTTTGGTGCCGACCGCTGCGGTACCGACTACAGCGGCAGCGATGCATCCCTGAAGCAGTAATGCAGACATCACGACTGCAAGGGCCGATAAAACCTTCATGAGAACTCCTTAATCATCCTGGTGAGGGAAAAGCGTGTTATCGATCAGATCGCATAAGCAGTTCACCGTGAGCATATGCATCTCCTGGATGCGGGCGCTACGGTGCGAAGGAATGCGGATCTCCACATCCTGCGGCCCCAGCAGGCCAGCCAGCTCACCGCCGTCGTAACCGGTCAGGGCGACAATCGTCATATCCCGGGTCACTGCCGCTTCAACCGCTTTAACGATATCCCGGCTGTTACCGCGCGTGGAGATCGCCAGCAGCACGTCTCCGGCATGGCCTAAGGCGCGCACCTGCTTGGCGTAGATTTCGTCATGCAGACGATCGTTGGCAATCGCAGTTAAGACCACGTTATCGGTGTTTAGTGCAATGGCAGGTAAGCTTGGGCGCTCGGTTTCGAAGCGATTGATCATGCTGGCAGCAAAATGCTGTGCGTTGGCGGCGGACGTGCCATTGCCACAACAGAGGATTTTGTTGCCGTTGAGCAGCGACTGAACCAGTGTCATCGCTGCACGCGAGATCGCGTCCGGAAGGGCTTCCGCCGCGGCAATCTGCGTTTGAATGCTTTCTGTGAAGCACACTTTAATTCGTTCGAGCACGGTATCCCTTTAAAATCTTATTTATGCGTCTTCGCCAAACGCGTTTTTAAGCCAGTCGATCGCATTTCCGGTGAAGGCTACCACATCGAAACGGCAATCCACAGTATCAAAACTCCCATTATGGCGGGCAAGCCACAAGTGGGCAGTCTGTAATAATTTTTGTTGTTTGGCGAGCGTCACGCTGGCGGCAGCACCGCCAAAACGGGACGACTGTCGGTAGCGAACTTCAACAAACACGATGGTCTGACCGTCTTTCATGATCAGGTCAATCTCGCCGCCGCGCCCGCGAACGTTGGCGGCGACAAAGCGCAGTCCTTTGCCTTCAAGCCAGCGACGCGCCTTTAACTCCCACGCGTCGCCGGTCTGTTTACGGCTTAACTGGCCGGGACAATCTGCCCCTGCTGGTATTTGAGCCATGATAACTTCCTGTTAATCACACAATCCTGATCGGCGGTCAGATCGCCGGTATTCCCGTTAAGCTCGAAGCCCGGTACCTGGCGCATCTGGGTGAAGTGGTTTGCCAGCGCCCAGGCATCGACGCCCATCGCGTACAGACGCGCCAGGGAATAGTCATTGCGCACCGCGCCCAGCGCCTGCTGCATCAACTGCGGGTTGCTGCCTGCCAGCATCGGGATCTCGCTGTATTGCAGTCCTTCCATTTCCAGACGGAAATCCGGGCCTGCGGTACCCTGTGCGCTGCGTGAGCTGGCGTAGAGCGTTGCGCCGCTCTGGCTGCCGTTACGCATGGCGATCATCGGTTTGATAAAGGCGATCTCTTCCGGCGTAGCGACGATGTACGCCGAATCCACTTTACCGCCGCCGCTGATTTGCGCGTCGGTAGGGGGCGCTGGGATCGTCAGACCGCCGATGGTGACGCTCTGCTGCTGCGGCAGGCTGGCGGATACCGGGCTACCGTTGAGGGCAATACCTGCCCCGCCGTTCACGCCCGCTCTCAGTTCGGCAGCTGAGCCAAATTTCTGCTGCAACACCACGCCACCGCCAAGGGTCTGCCACTCTTGCGCAAACGCGTTGGCAACGCGATCGCCCAGCGTGCTGCGTGGGATCAGCAGCAGCGGCGCCTGCTTGCCCTGCTCGTGAATATGACGGGCCGCATCGCGGGCTTCATCCTCCGGAGAGAGGGCGAAGTAACAGATATTGGCGCGGTTCTGAACCTGCTCAGGCTGGTTAAGCGCCAGCACGTTCAGCGTGGTGTTGCTCTTCATCAGCGCTTCCACGTTGTTTTTCAACAGCGGGCCGACAACGATGCTGGCCCCGTCCTGCTGAACCTGCGCCAGCACCTGGTCAAGCGGCTGGGCGCTGGTGTCGTAGATTTTCAACTCTGCACCAGGGTTAGCGCTGGTGGTGGCCACAGCCTGCGGCTGGGTTGCTGGCTGCTGTTCCGGCTGCGCGGTTTGCGGCTGAGGTTGTTCTGCCGTCGCGGGCGCCGGTGTTTCAGCCGGGGCCTGTGTTGTCGCAGGCGCAGGGGGAGCGGGCTGCGTCGTTGGGGCGGTAACCGGATTCTGCATGGTGCCCTGCGCAGGGGTTTGCGCGGTGGTCAGGTCGCTGGTTTCGGCGGCGGACGGGCTGACAACGTCATTCACATTCGCCGCCTGTGCTGCCTGGGTCGGAACCGCGCTACCGCTGACGGCGGTAGTGCCGTTTTTCGCGGCTTCGAAACCTTGCTGAATGGCGCGACCAAACACCGCTGCCTGACCGTTTAACGGCAGCAGTAGGGCGATTTTGCTGGTGGAGGCGGGCTTAAAGTTTTGCACGTTCACCAGCTGCGTTGGCAGCATTTTCGCTCCCGGGTTTTGCGGGTAACGCTTTTGCCAGTCGGTAATGCCAGCTTTCAGCATGTTCGGATCGCTGCGGTTGTTGAACCACATCTGTTGCAGATCCAGCCAGCCTTGCAGAACATTTTCATCGGCGTTGATTACCAGCGCTTTGGCCTGATCCTGGGTCATGGAGGCGAGCGCCTGCCAGGTTGCATCAATATTTTTTTGCTTGTCCGCACCCGCGAGCAGGGGCTCCTGGGCAATCAGCGCGCGGAGTAGCGTCAGGGAAGGGCGACCCTGCTCAGCGGTGATACCGGCCTGCCAGAAACGGGCCTGCTGGTTTTTATCCAGCGTGCTGAGATCGATGGTGCCGAGGATCTTCTTCGCGCCGTCGTAATCTTTTTGCGCGACCTTCAGTTCTGCTGACAGCAGCGTCTGCTCATGGCGCTGAGTGTCGTTAAGATCCTGCGGCAGCTGGCTGAACAGCTCGGCGGCCTGCTGGGTTTTCCCTTCTTTCAGCAGTGCACGAATGGCGAGTAATTGCCAGTTGATCCTGGTATCATTTGTACTCTGCGACATTTGTTGCAGATAAAAGCCAGAATCAGCCTGAGCGGATCCCTGCATATGAGCAGTGCTCTGGTCAGGTGCCTGGGTGCCGCAGCCGGTAAAGATCAGGGCTGCCAGCAGGAGGGGCACGCTGTGCGCGGCTTTTTTTCGAAGAAACGTTAACGGTACCATACTGTATCCAGTGATTTTTTTACGCAATGCTCAATATTAAATCGGCAATACGGACGAAACAATGAAACAACACGAAACGGCAGATAATTCTCAAGGCCAGCTTTATATTGTACCTACTCCTATCGGGAATTTGTCTGATATTACCCAACGTGCGCTCACCGTATTGCAAGCTGTTGATTTAATTGCTGCTGAAGACACCCGTCATACCGGTTTACTGCTACAACACTTTGCCATTAACGCCCGTTTGTTTGCCCTGCACGATCACAATGAGCAACAAAAAGCCGAAACGCTGGTGGCGAAGCTTAAAGAAGGGCAGAACATCGCGCTGGTCTCCGATGCGGGAACGCCGCTGATCAACGATCCGGGCTACCATCTGGTACGCACCTGCCGTGAAGCAGGCATCCGCGTTGTGCCGCTGCCCGGGCCGTGCGCGGCGATTGCGGCGTTAAGCGCTGCGGGTCTGCCATCCGATCGTTTCTGCTACGAAGGCTTCCTGCCTGCTAAATCCAAAGGCCGTCGCGATGTGTTAAAGGATCTGGAAGCTGAACCGCGTACGTTGATCTTCTACGAATCAACTCACCGTCTGCTGGAAAGCCTGGAAGATATGGTGACCGTCTGGGGCGAAGGGCGCTACGTGGTGCTGGCGCGCGAGTTGACCAAAACGTGGGAAACCATTCACGGTGCGCCGGTTGGCGAACTGCTGGCGTGGGTGAAAGAGGATGAAAACCGCCGCAAGGGCGAAATGGTGCTGATTGTTGAAGGGCACAAAGCGCAGGAAGACGCTCTGCCTGCCGATGCGCTGCGTACGCTGGCTCTGCTACAGGCTGAACTCCCCCTGAAAAAAGCGGCGGCGCTGGCGGCGGAGATCCACGGCGTGAAGAAAAATGCGCTGTATAAATATGCGCTGGAGCAGCAGGGGGAGTAAGACCCTGCCGCCTGTTTTGCCGGGTGGCGGCTTCGCCTTACCCGGCCTACACCGTGTCAGAGCCTCACTATTTCCCCGGCATCGCCTCAAATACCAGCGTTTCCAGCGGTTGCAGCGTAATTACCACAGCGTTTTTATACTCCTCTGGTACGGTCGAATTACTGCCGTACACGGCTTTCAGGGTAAACTGCGAACGCTCTCCTGCCGGGATCTCAAAATCTTTGGTTAAATCCAGGTAGTAACGTTGCGGCTTATCCGACGGGTTGCGTAGGCCAAAAATCGCTTTGTCTTTACTCCATGAGGCCCAGCCGTAAACCTGAAGCGAAGTTGGGTCACCGCCAATCCAGTGAGTATCCACCAGCACGCTGGCATTCTCACGCGACCATTTCGCCGCCTGCGCCAGGGTATCCCACTTCGCCTTATTCAGCATGGACGGCGTGATGTACAGCTCCTGAAGCTGAGTTCCGGTTGCGAAGTAGCTCCAGACCTGATCGGCAAAATCGCTGTCTGTTTGCACTTTCTCGAGTCCATAGTAAGCGTTCTCTGCGCTGACGATCCCGTGGTACATCAGTGAGTTCAGCGGGAACAGAGGACCTTTGCGCACGATGGATCGCCAGGTTTCGGCATCGCGGTAGGTCATCCACTGCTGCACTGGCGTGCCGGGGCCGTACAGGTTGATATCATCGCCCTGACGCCAGATTGAATCAGCATAGAACAGCCAGGACGGGCTGGCGTCGGTGCCGGTGGTCAGGTTGATAAACAGGTTCGGGTTTGCGCTGCGCATGTTGTGCAGCAGGGCAATGGATGCGTCAAAATCCGATGCAAATGGGCTGCCCTTGATATGCGAATTGGCGTTACCCATTCCGTCGAGCTTGAACGAGGTAATGTGCTCGTTTTTGATCAGCTTAATGATCTGATCGTTAAAGTTTTTAAAATAGTTCGGCCCCGACAGCGCCAGCTTGCCGTCTACGGTTTCGAAACCATACTCTTTTGCATGCGAGACGCGAATATCGCGCGGCTTGTTGTATCCGCCCCACGGAGAAAGCCACAGCCCAACCGAGCTGTGCAGGCTATCGGCTTTTTCCCTGACTTTGCCAAAACCGTTGCTGAATGCCGGGCCAAAAAGCCAGCGTCCGGTGCGATCGTCCCAGCCATCGTCCAGCAGGAACGCGTCCAGCGCCACCCCGCGTCCGGCAATAAATTCTTTATTCCATTCGTCCATCCGCCCAATGACATCCTGCTCGGAGTAAGGGGTAAAGAAACCGATGTCCATCCAGCCGTTGTAGTGCAGATAAGGCTTATAAGGCCGCGGACGCACGGCATCGATAAACTGGTTTACGCTGCGGCGCAGCTGATTAGTTTCCGGGAAAGTGCCGAACCAGGTGGTAAAACTAACCGGTGTCTCAGGCAGAATTGGCGTTTTCAGCTCCACGTTGAGGTTCGTGGTGGCTTCATAAGCGTAAGTATTCACAATCGGTTTGTCTGGCAGGATGAAGAACGAGTCGGCCACGATTGGCGAGCTGTTAATCGCCCCGTCAACGTAAGGTGCCTGAGACTGCTTCTTCGTCGGGAAGAAGGTAATTTTCGCTACGTCCCGCGGCTGCCCGACGGCGGCGATGGTGTAGCCGATGCTGGCGTATTTTCCCTTCACCAGGTTCAGTTTCACCGTTACGTTAAAATCCGGATGCGTAAAGTCGATGACTATCGCATTGTCCTGCTTTTCGACGTGCTTGATTTTGAAATCAGCGGTGTGGATTTTTGTTTCATCCGGCAGCGTCAGAAAGAACAGCTCCAGGGGCGTGAGCGGATGGTTAGCTTTGCTGTCCGTTACTACTACCGTTGCATTTGCATCATCAAACGAAAGGGCAATATTGTCGTTACTGAGCGCGTAGTTTGCTGCCGCCGCGCCGTGAGAAACGCAGAGAACCAGCAGCGAGAGAGTGAGCTTTTTTTTCATCGGGGTAAGTTCCTTATCAGTAATGCTTCAGCATTCGGTTGATGGACTGTTCCAGCCAGTAGCGCTGGGTGCCGAAGTTAATACGCAGGTAGTTTTCGCCGTTTTGTACGTAGTGGCTGCCATCTTCGATGACCACGCCAGCCTGTTTGGCGAAATGTTGGGTTAGCGCCGTCGCACTGCGATCGTCCGCACTGACGTCTATCCAGGCGAGATACGACGACTCTGGGTTCATCATCTTCCATGCAGGGAAGTGGGTCTGGATGGCATCCGCAAGGTAGCGGGCATTGCCGCGCAGATAACCATTCAGCGCGTCGAGCCATGGCAGACCCTGCTGATAGGCCAGAATAATTCCCCACACGCCGAAGATATTGGGCGAGGTAATGGAGTTCTTCTCCAGCTGCTGGCGGAAACGCTGGCGCAGCGAATCGTCTGGAATTATCGAGTAGGATGTTTTTAGCCCGCCAAGGTTGAACGCTTTATTGGGGGAGGTCAGCACAATCAGGTTGTCCTGGGCGGCACAGCCCGAAGTCAGACAGCTGACGAATGTACCGTCCAGAATGTGCTCGGCGTGAACCTCATCAACCACCAGAATCGTGCCGTAGCGCTTACAGAGATCGGACACCTGGCGTATCTCATCCGCGCGCCAGATTCGGCCCGAAGGGTTATGCGGCGAGCAGAAGAACCACAGTTTTGGACGGTGAGTTTTGAGCTGAACTTCAATCAGATTAAAATCCAGGTGATAGCGGTTTTCCTTCACGCTCAGCGGATTTGCAAGCACCCGCACGCCCTGTCGCTGTGTCGCCATCGCAAACGGGTCATACACCGGGGTGTTCATCATCACGCAGTCGCCGGGTTTGCAGAACGCCTGAACCGTATAGTGCAGCGTGGAAACGGTGCCGTAGGTCAGGGTGATCCATGACTTATGCACCTCAACCTGATGTCGGGTGCGCTGGAAGGCGATGACCGCATCGTAGAATTCGTCGAAGCACCAGGTGTAACCGAAGGTGCCATGCTCCACGATGCGCTGGAAGCCTTCAATCACGGCGGGTGGCGAGGTGAAATCCATGTCTGCTATCCACAGCGGGATAAATCCCTCCGGGACATCACCGAAACGCGAGCACACAAACGCATGATCCCATTTACGGCATTTATCGCTTTTACGCTCAATGATTCTGTCGAAATCAAACACAACGTCCCCCTGTTAAATTAAGGCTTCAATGCCGGATTTGACGCTCTGCACCTGCGGGCCGATGATCACCTGAACGCTGTGGGCATCAAGCACCACGACTGACAAGGCGCCCGCGGCCTTCAGCGCCTGCTGGTCGATAAGCCCCATATCTTTCACCACCAGACGTAAGCGGGTGATGCAGTTGTCGAGCGACTCAATATTCTCTTTACCGCCAAGCGCGCGAAGAATAAGCCCATGATCGTATTTTGATTTTCCACGTGCCCGGGTATTGGCTTCCACCGCCTGGAGCGCACCCTGCGCGTCAACCTCACGGCCCGGCGTTTTAATATCGTGCCTGAGGATGTACCAGCGGAAGACGAAGAAGTAGATAGCAAACCAGGCCATACCCACCGGGAACAGCAGATACCATTTGGTCGCCATCCCCTGCATGACGCCGAAGATCAGCAGATCCAGAATGCCGCCGTCGGTGTTGCCGATAGTGACGCCGAGGAGCGCCATCACCATCAGCGCCAGGCCAGACATAACGATATGAAACGCGTAAAGCACAGGGGCAATAAACAGGAACAGGAACTCAATCGGCTCTGAAATACCCGTGACAACTGAAACCAGCACGCCAGAAAGCAGCAGCCCTTTAATCACCGGACGGTTTTCCGGGCGCGCGGTGCGGTAGATAGCGTAAGCCACGGCAGGCAGGCCGAAGATAAAGGTCGGCATAAACCCTTGCGATAAAAATGCCGTAACGTGCGGGCTAAACGGCAGGCCAGCTTTCAGCTCGGCGTAGAAAATGTTCAGCGCACCGGCCACTTCCTGGCCGTTAACCATCTCAATGCCGCCCGCCGGGGTGAAGCGCACCATCGCCAGCAGGATGTGGTGCAGGCCAAAAGGTTTGAGCAGCAGTACGCCCACGCCATACAGGAACGGCCCAAAGACGCTGGTGCTCTGGATGATATGACCAATCCCGGCAATGCCCATTGCCACATATTCCCACAGCAGGGGGATGAACAAGCCGACCAGCGACAGGGTGAGGGCGGTAACAATCGGTACAAAACGAATGCCGCTAAAGAAGGCAAACGCGTCGTGCAGCACCGTGTCCTGGAAGCGTTCGTGCAGGAAGTAGGTGATCACCCCTACCACAATGCCGCCGAGCACGCCCATCTCCAGCGTTTGAATACCAAGCACGATGGATTGTCCCACCTGTCTCATGGTGGCGGCATCCGCAAGCTGGTGGGTGGCGGTCAGGTAGTAGTTGATGCTCATGTTCATCAGCATGTAGCCAACGAATCCGGCAAAAGCGCCCACCGCTTTATTACGTCTGGCAAGGCCCATCGGGATCGCCATGGCAAACATCAGCGGCAGATAGGTAAAAGCAAAGCCGCCGACCATGGCGATAAAACCAAAGGTGAGCTGCGTTAACTCGCCGCCCAGAAAGGGAAAACTTTTGATGGTGGAAGGGCTGGTGACAGAACTACCGATACCTAACAACAACCCCATAAAGGCCAACAGCGAGACTGGGAACATAAACGTCTTTCCCAGGCTCTGGAAAAACTCCCACGCTTTCGATTTAAACGACTTTTCCTGTGTCATGTAGGGACTCCTCGGATTTTTAGGATAATGGAAGGCGCTGTCCGGCTTAAGGACGCGCCTTCATATTTGCGAGGCTTATAGTTATTTTTTTAGGTACTAGCGTTATGCGCGATGGGTTCAGGCTTCAGCCGGAAGCAGCAGCCGGTTCGCCGAGCCGCAAACGGTGATTTTGCTTCTGACCACCTCTTTCATGGCATCCATGCCGACGCGCATGTAGAAGCGCGGATCGTTGCCCTGTGGGTTCTCGGCAAACCAGGCTTTGACTGCGTCAGAGAAGGCGATTTTCAGCTCTGTTGCGACGTTAACTTTGCAGACGCCCAGCTCAATGGTGCGGCGCACATCCTCATCCGGCACATCGCTTGCACCATGCAGCACCAGCGGCACTGTCACTACCTCGCGGATCTCGGCCAGCCGCTGGAAGTCGATTTTTGGGCGTTTGGTATAGAGACCGTGCGCGGTACCGATGGCGACGGCGAGGCTGTCCACGCCTGTCAGTTCGACAAAGCGTTTTGCTTCCTGCGGGTCGGTCAGGAACGCGCTTTCGGCGTCGACGCTCATGTCATCTTCCACCCCACCCAGTCGGCCCAGTTCGGCCTCGACGCTACAGTCGTTGAGGTGGCAGAAATCGACGACCGATTTCACCAGCTTGACGTTTTGTTCGAAGGGGTAATGGCTACCGTCGATCATTGCGCTACGTACGCCGGCATGGACTTTGCGGCGAATGTCGTCCAGCGATTCGTGGTGATCGAGGTGTAGCGCCAGCGGCATGTCATAAGTAAGGGAATACGCGCTGCACAAGGCGTAAATCTCTTCCAGCGCAATATGTTTAAACGTCCCCGGCGTACCCGCGAGGATCACCGGCGATCGCATTTCGCTACAGACTTCGAGGATCGCCTGGATCGTCTCGGCGTTATGGATGTTAAAGGCCGGAACGGCAAAGCCCTTCGCCTGTGCGTCCTGTAAAAGATATTTGGTAGAAATAATACTCATGAGCCTGTCCTCTTAAGCCTGCCACGGATGAATAACGACGCCCTGGACCACACGGTTAACCGTACCGCTGGCGGATGGCGTATCCGGCGTATTGCCAACGTGCAGAGACTGGGTCAGTGCGAAGACCTGGGCGTACATCAGGAAGCAGAACGCCTGCTCCATATCGTTAAATACACGGGAAGGCGGCAGCAGGATATGCGGGCCAGCTTCAATGACCGGATCCGTTTCGGCTGCAATGGCTACCACGCGCATAGCCTGACGATCGCGTCGCAGCTCGGCGAGCAGATCCAGATCGTACTGACGCGTGTACGGATGGCTGGAGACAAACACGACGACCAGCGTTTCGTTGTCCACCAGCGACTTAGGCCCGTGACGGAAACCCGTTGGCGAATCGTAGAATGCCGCCAGCTTGCCGGCGGTCAGCTCCAGCACCTTCAACGCTGACTCCCGTGCGGCGCCCTGTAATCCACCGCTGCCCAGATAAACAATGCGTTTCCACGGTTCGTTACCAAAGACGCCGGGGCTGAAATCGCCAAGCGACGTGAGGATCGCCTGACAGCGATCGGACACGTCGCGGAACGTTTTGCTGTTGATCGTTTCCGGTGCGAATACCGCCAGGCAGCTCGCCATCATGGTGGTGATGCTGCTTGTCATCGCGAACCCGCGATCGTGCGTTTCGGCTGGCATGAGCAAAGCGCAGGCGTTATCGCTGTCGACGGCATTCTGATACAGGCTGCCCGCTTCATTACAGGTGATCGACAGGTGGTAGCACTCCGGAACAAACTGATTCGCCAGCTCAACGGCAGCGACGCTCTCCGGGCTATTGCCAGAACGGGCGAAAGAGACCAGCAGCAGCGGGTGCGCAGGGCTGAAGTAATCCATCGGGTTGGTGACCAGATCGGTCGTAGGTATCGCGGTGATATTTTTTCTCGTGTGGCTGGCAAGCCATGGCGCAATGATGTCGCCGATAAACGCAGACGTACCCGCGCCGGTCAGAACGATCCGCAGATCGGGCTTGCGCAACAGTGGCGTCAGAAAACTGTCGATCGACGCGCGCAGATTATCAATATTGTTGAGCGAGCGAAGCCAGCTGGCTGGCTGCTGGCGGATCTCTTTTTCGGTCCAGGTGCCGGTGGTGGTAGTGGTTTGTGGCATAACTCAGTCCTTAGTCGTGTGAATTCCACATCAGACGCTGGCAAATGTGTCGCTATCTTTCGTTTCGTTTCACTTGTTTACTTTAGCAGTTAAAGAAAATCTATAGAAAAGAAATCGAAAGTTCAATGGCGAAAAAGAAATAAAACGAAAAGTGTGATCGCGAAAGGAAAGGCGAAGATCAAGGAAAGGAAAAGAAAGGCCTTACGATCGTCTTCCGTAAGGCCAACAGAGCACACTGTGAAGGGGCTACAGGGAAAGAGCCTGACCCTGGATCCAGATCTGCCGGAGGTGTAAACCCGCATCGAGCGCAATAATATTGGCGCGTTTGCCTGGTGCTAACGATCCCAGCAGGTGATCCATACCGAGCAGACGGGCGGGATGCAGCGAGGCCATATGGATAGCGTTTTCTGGGGCGACCCCCGTATGCTCCACCATATTTCGCACGGCGGCATCCAGCGCGAGCGTGCTGCCCGCCAGCCCGCCCGAGGCCGTGCGAACAACGCCGCCCTGCATCTCGACATTTTCACCACACAACGTATAGCGCCCAACAGGCATACCCGCCGCCTGCATGGCATCGGTAATCAGCACCGTACGATCCTTCGCGCAGCAACAACATAGCCGCATGGCTCCAGGATGAACGTGATGCCCGTCGGCAATAAGCTCCAGCCACGCGCGTGGGTCCGTAAGCCCGGCGCCAACCATGCCCGGCTCCCGGTGGTGTAATCCCGTCATGCCGTTGTAGCAGTGCACCAGCCCGTCTGCGCCTGCATCAAATGCGGCCAGGGTTTGCGCGTATGTAGCGGCGCTGTGGCCCAGCATGACGCGTATCCCTTTTTGCTTGAGGTGATGGATCGCCTTCAGGGCATCCACTTTTTCCGGAGCAAGCGCCACCACCCGCAGCGTGTTCTGCGAAACCGCAATCAGCTCATCAAGTTCCGCGAGATCCAGCTCGCGAAACAGTTCTGGCGGGTGCGCCCCTTTGTTCTGCGGTGTAAAGTACGGGCCTTCCAGATAGCTGCCCAGGAGCTGCGCGCCGGGGCCACCGGCATGACAGCGCCGGGCAATGCGCCGTAACGCGCCATGGATCGCCTCCAGCGAAGCGGTGACGGTGGTAGGCAGAAACGCCCCTACGCCTTCACGCGCTTTATGTATGGCTAACCGGTCCAGCACGTCGGGAGCATCATCCATCACATCCACACCCGCGCCGCCGTGGACGTGGATATCAATGTATGCCGGGCAAAGCAGGTCTGCCTCGCGGGTGTTAACCCCTGCCGGAATCGGCTCGATGGCGGTGATGACGCCTCTATCCATACGCAGCTGATGGTCATCCAGCCAGCCTTGCCTGGTAAGCAGACGACGCGCGCGCAGCAGCTGGCTCATATCCCTTCCTCGGCGGGCGCTTCCTCGCGACAGCGTGCAAGTTCATCCACCAGGCTGGTCAGGCCGCGATGGCCGCACTCCAGCGCCTGCAAACGAAAGGCTTCACTGCTTAATCCGTCGCGCTCCAGAACCATCTCCAGCAAAAGCTGGAGATTGGTGCCGGTGATCACTTCGCTGCCGGGGCGCTGCATCGCGAGGGTAGAGGCCACACGAAACGGCGTACCGCCGAGAAGATCGGTGAGAAACACGATATCGTGCTCTGCATCCAGTTCATTCACTGCCTGCTCAAGCTGCGCGGTCAGCCGCGCAGTGGTGGAGCTTTCCGGAAAATCGATGGCGATAAACTGCGGCTGTTCGCCGAGGATTTGCTTCATCGCCTGTTGCAGCCCGCTGGCAAAACCGCCGTGACCCGTCAAAATAATGCCTAACATCGCAACCTCTTTGCTTTTTACAGGAAGTGACAGAATTTACCGACAACGCCCAGCACCACGGTGATACCAATCAGGCGCAGTGGGCTCCAGCCACGGCGTACCAGCCAGAACATAATCAGGGTGTAGACCAGCGGCAGAAAGGCGGGCATCAGTTTGTCGATCACATCGGTTTGCAGTTTGACGACCGCATCCCCGGCTTTAATCTCGAGTGTGGTATTCAGGCGCACATAGGTTGCCACCAGCGCGCCAATCACTGTCATTCCGACAATGGACGCAGCATGACCAACCTTTTTGGTGTTGGCCTTGATCAGCGGGATCGCGGCGACACCCATTCGGTAGGCATAGTGCGCCAGACCAAAACGCAGGCCGAGATGCACCACGTTAAACAGAACGATAAAGACCACCGCGCCAAGAATGGATCCCTGTAGCGCCAGGCTGGCGCCAATCCCCCCGCAGATGGGCAGCAGGGTCAGCCAGAACATGGCGTCACCAATGCCACCGAGCGGTGCGCCGACGGCAATTTTAGTGCTCTGGATGCTGTTCACATCCTGCTTGGAACGCTCCATTGCCAGAATAATGCCGATGACGAAGGTCACCAGGAACGGGTGGGTGTTAAAGAAGCCCATATGGCCTTTCATGGCGCGCGCCAGGTCCCGCTTATTGGTGTGGATCTTTTTCAGCGCGGGCAGTAGCCCATACAGCCAGCCGGAGGCCTGCATACGCTCGTAGTTAAACGAGGCCTGTAGCAGCATGGAACGCCAGGCGACACGGTTAATATCCTTTTTCGTTAGCTCAGCGCCAATACTCTGATCTTCGTAGACGTTTTCATTCACGCCGGTCAGCAGTGTCTCTTCACTTTCAGACACGCCCGGCAGGGTGGTGTGATTAGATGCCATCTTCAAATTCCTCTTTCTGGGCCGCAGGCGCCGTGGGTTCAGGCGATTTGCGCAGCAGGTCGATCAGCGCCATCGCCAGTGCAGCCGCGGCAATCGCCAGCACCGGGAGTTTCAGCCAGGCCGCGGCGACAAAGCCGATAATGAAGTAAGGGATGTAAACGTTTTTCATCATGATCTTCAGTAGCACGGCGAAGCCGATCGCTGGCATGATGCCGCCCGCGACGCCGAGACCGTCGATCAGACGTTCCGGCAGCACGTCAATGGCGGTTTTCGCATGTTCAGCCCCGAAGTAGATGGGCAGAAATGCGCACAGGAAGTAGAAGACGCCGAGCGCCAGCAGTGCCAGATAGTTGACCCGTTCAATACCACGGGTGTCTGCGTTAGCCGCCATGCGATCGCAGCGGGACATCACGCCGGACATCACCGAGAAGAGGAAGGTGATCCCCATCTGAACCGCCACGGCAAACGGCACGGCGACCCCAACGGCGACATCCGGCTTCACGCCTGTAGTAATGGCAAATGTGGTGCCAACGATGGTGCCGATAATCACGTTTGGCGGCTGCGCGCCCGCCAGCGGCGCGAGTCCCATCCAGACCAGTTCTAACGTACCGCCGGTCAGAATTCCGGTGTGCAAATCGCCCAGAATCAGGCCAACCAGTGGCCCGAGCACCACTGGACGGTGCATGTGTGTTAAGCCATTAAACATATCCAGGCCCGCTATAAAGGCGAGAAGCCCCAGCGCGAAAGCCTGCAACAGACTGATTTCCATTGTGAATCCCTCAGAGCAGTTTAAAGAGATCCAAAGCAGTCTCTGTTGGAACGCCCTGAACGAAGCATTCCACTCCGGCCGCCTTCAGGCCGTTAAACGCGGCGATATCGTTCGCGTCTACAGATACCGTTTTGGCAATTTGCTGTTTGCCACTGGCGTAATGCATATTTCCGACGTTAATACGGGTGATGGGCACGCCGCCCTCGACCAGCGTTAAAAAATCAGCCGGTGTTTTACAGACCAGCAGAATTTTCTGCCGGTCGGCGGCGCGATGAATGTTGTCGATCACTTTTTGCAGAGACCAGAAACGCACGGCGATGCCTTCCGCAAGCACCATCTCCATCAGGTTTTGCTGAACCGGATCGTCTGCAACCTCGTCATTTGCCACCAGCACCAGGTTCGCCCCCGCAAACCCCACCCACTGTACGCCCACCTGACCGTGGATCAGGCGTTCATCAATGCGGCATAAGACAATGTTTGGCATAGCGTTTTCCTCTTTTTAATTATGCGTGTTGAGTCGTTACGCCTTCGCAGGCGGCATGGTACTGCTGGAGTATGTCCTGAATGTGGTCGAGGATGAGTTCCCGTGGTGTGGAGCTGAGAGCGCCATCGCGAACTTTGCTGTACTGCAACGGCAGATACTGGCTGATCAGCGGCAGCGGGATCGGTTCATCCGCCAGGTTGCGTACCAGCCGCTCAAAGGCGTCGTCAATCTGGCTGTCTGGCCAGTAATAGCGCACGCGGTCGGAATAGCTGTAACCGCGGGCCAGGCGACGGGCATTGCCGTCGCCGTGATAGTGGCTTTGCCAGTATTCCGGGCGATCGAGCATCACGTTTTCCAGGACGTGACGCAGCCTAGAGCAGGCTTTTGCCGGCAGCAGCTCTTCTTCAATTGCTGCCAGTGAGAACAGCGCTTCGCGCAGCGCGAAGGTTAGCGCAGGGCCGACTTTCAGAATGGCGAAGTGATCTTTCACCAACTGGCGCAGCGCCTGCGGCGTCTGGTAATCGGTAGAGTGTGCTTCAAATACCAGCGTGTCGTAGGCTTCAACCATCTTGCTCAGCGCGACGGCTCTATGCGGTTGATAGTCACAAACGTGCGCATGGTCGAACTCAACGCCAGGCTGAACGACCAGGCCAATAATGCGCGGCCAGATGTCGCTTAACCCTTCCTTCTCGAATGCGTGGCGGTGTGCCTCAAGCGTGGCGCGTGCCGCCTCTGGCGTGGTGACCTCAAGCTCGGTCAGCGTCTCGTGTGCCCCACCGGGAACCGGAACTTCCGTGCCGATAACGTAGACCAGATCGGCTACGCCAAATTGCTCGAGACAGGTGGTTTCGGCAATTTTAGCCAGCCGAGCGGCACGCCCGGCAACGATTGCATCGGTTAAAGGAACCGGGTCGTCTTCGCAGGACATGCTGCAATCGAGGTGAATTTTTTTAAATCCGGCCGCCACGTAGCTTCTGATCAGATCGTCGGCGTTCGCCATCGCCTGCAAAGCTGGCAGGTTTTGCCAGCGGTTTGGACCTAAATGATCGCCGCCAAGGATCAGCTGTGAGGTGGGGAAACCGAGGGATCCCGCCAGCTTGCAGACAAACCCATAAAAATCGGCGGGCGTCATACCGGTATAGCCGCCAAACTGATCCACCTGGTTTGAGGTGGCTTCAATCAGCAGAGGCGTCTGTTGTGAATGGGCGTAACGTATTGCAGCTTCAAGTACCAGTGGATGTGCGGAACAGACGGCATAAATCCCGTTTGTATTCCCCCGTTTATGTTGTTCCACCATTTCTGTCAGATGTTTCACTTTCCTCTCCATTTCGGATGGTGTTGGCATTCATCTTTCGTTTTGTTTCATTTGATACTGCATTATGGTGATGTAAAAATAAAACGAAAGATAATAGTTTTCCGATCTGTTTCACAAAAGAAACATAATGAAAGGTTTCAGCGGCGATTAAGCTTGCGTCCGCCTACCATACAGGGCTTGCATTCCCTCAAAAGAAAGGCGTTAATAAGAAAAACGAAATGAAACGAAAGTTTATTTACTAAGGAGCTCGTATGAGCAGCACCGATTCATCCGCAGAGAAGCGCATCACCGGCACCAGTGAAAGGCGAGAGCAGATCATTCAGCGGTTGCGGGCGCAGGGAAGCGTGCAGGTTAACGATCTTTCTCTTTTATTCGGCGTGTCGACGGTGACGATCCGTAACGATCTGGCCTTTCTGGAAAAGCAGGGGATTGCCGTTCGCGCTTACGGCGGCGCGCTGATTTGCGAAGGCAATGCCCCCGGCGTGGAGCCATCCGTTGAGGACAAAAGTTCCCTTAATACGGCAGTGAAGCGCAGCATCGCGCAGGCGGCGGTTGAACTGGTGAAGCCGGGTCACCGCATTATTCTGGACTCCGGCACCACGACCTTTGAAATTGCCCGCATGCTGCGCCAGCACACCGATGTCATTGCCATGACCAACGGGATGAACGTGGCAAACGCGTTGCTGGAAGCGGAAGGCGTAGAGCTGCTGATGACCGGCGGGCATTTGCGCCGTCAGTCACAGTCCTTCTACGGCGACCAGGCGGAGCAGTCCTTACAGAATTACCATTTTGACCTGCTGTTTCTGGGCGTCGATGCCATCGATCTCGACCGGGGGGTGAGTACGCATAACGAGGATGAAGCCCGTCTGAACCGCAAAATGTGCGAGGTGGCGGAGCGTATTATCGTTGTCACGGACTCCAGCAAGTTTAATCGTTCAAGCCTGCATAAAATTATTGATACCCATCGAATCGACATGATTATCGTTGATGAAGGCATTCCTGCGGAAAGCCTGGAAGGGTTACGCAAAAGCGGGATCGATGTGGTGCTGGTCTAAAGAGGCTTTTCCCCTCACCCTAACCCTCTCCCCATAGGGGAGAGGGTTCCCCAGTAATTTGAAAGCAAAAACTATAACGTTGCCTCAGAATAACTGAGGGCTTTCAGCGATGCCTCGGTCCGGCTGTAAATCGCTGAGGCGTTTCCTGTAGGCCGGGGCGAGGCGCAGGGATGCGCCGAGAGGGCGGGCTTTACAGGGATGTTACCTCCGCCCGTCCCCGATAAGCCGGAAGGAATAAGCCGAAGGCACCGCGAAGCGGCGATTTTCCGCCGGAAGCCCGGGTCGCCAGGGTGGTGGCGACTGAGCCACCCTGGCACGTTCACCGGTCATGTCGTGACAGAGTAGCAAGGAACATAAAGTGAACGGAATGACCACCAGAGCCGTATGTTTCCCCTCACCCCAGCCCTCTCCCTCAAGGGAGAGGGGGCCGTCTGTGCAGGCATTATTTTGTGGGGAACCCTCAGCCCCATAGGGGAGAGGGCAGGGTGAGGGACAATCACGTCACCGGCGCCGGGTTAAACACCGCCAGCGAGTTATGCAATCCCCATTGATCGGAGAAGGTTTTCTTCCGCCCGCTTGCCACATCCAGAATGAAGTGGAACAGCTTCCAGCCCACCTCTTCAATACTCTCTTCCCCGGTGGCGATGGTGCCCGCGTTGATATCCATTAAGTCATACCAGCGGTTTGCCAGCTCGGTGCGGGTCGCCATTTTGATCACCGGTACCGCAATCAGGCCGTACGGCGTGCCGCGCCCGGTGGTAAAGACCTGTACCGTAATGCCGGAAGCCACCTGCTGGGTGCCGCAAACGAAATCACTGGCAGGCGTTGCCGCGTAAATCAGGCCGCGTTTGGTTGGTCGCTGGCCAGGTGAGAGCACTTCCACAATCGCGCTCTGGCCGGATTTGGCAATCGACCCGAGGGCCTTTTCCACCACGTTCGCAAGGCCGCCTTTCTTGTTACCCGGAGACGGGTTGGCGCTGCGGTCAGTTTTGCCCATGTCGAGATAGTTATCGTACCAGGCCATTTCCTCCAGCAGGCGTTTGCCCACCTCTTCGTTGACGGCGCGCGGCGTGAGCAGGTGGATAGCATCACGTACTTCGGTGACTTCGGAGAACATCACCGTGGCGCCGCAGCGCACGAACAGATCGGAGGCATAACCTACCGCCGGGTTAGCGGTGACGCCGGAAAACGCATCGCTGCCGCCACACTGTGTCCCAACGACCAGTTCAGAGGCCGGGCAGGTTTCACGCTGGCGTTTGTTCAACTTCTCCAGATGGCGCTCTGCCACCTGTAAAATGTCGTCGACCATCGATCTGAAGCCGACATGGTGTTCATCCTGAAGACGCACAACACTGGCATCGTCAACCGGAATGGCTTTCACATCCTCAGTACCCTGCAACAGGCGTTCTGGCTGCAATTTTTCACAGCCGAGACCAATCACCATTACCTCACCGCCAAAGTTTGGGTTAAGGGCGATATTGTGAATCGTACGGATCGGCACGACCGCTGCCGGCGCGTTGATCGCCACGCCGCAGCCGTACAGGTGGTTAAGACCCACCACGCCGTCAACGTTGGGGTATTTCGGCAACAGATCGCGCTCAATAATTTTCACAACGTAATCCACTACGCCCGCCACGCAATGCACGCTGGTGGTGATGCCAAGCAGGTTTTTGGTTCCCACGCTGCCATCCGCATTGCGGTAACCTTCGAAGGTATAACCCTCCAGCGGAGGCAACGGCTCAGGGACGCGGGTAGCCAGCGGCAACGTCTCCAGCGGCGGGGCGGTGGGCAGCTCAACCAGCGACTCCTCAATCCAGCTACCCTGCGGGATAGCGCGCACCGCATAGCCGATGACTTCGCCGTAGCGCACGATTTCACCGTGAGCCGGGATATCGACCAGTGCGACTTTATGCCCCTGCGGAATGTGCTCAATCAGCTCCAGGCCATCCGGAAAGCGGGTGCCAGCTTTTAAGCCATTGTCGTTGACAATAATCGCCACGTTATCAGTATCGTGCACTTTTATATAGAACGCCGTCGGCGACGCCTGTCGAATTTCAATATCGGCCATTGTTCACTCTTCTCCAGCAAAATATCTGATACTAAATATAGCCAGATGGTTAATCGTTTCTTATTGAGGAAATAAAGAATGTCAGGAGAGGAAAAGTGAGAATGTGATCGCGATCGCTCCCGAAACACTAATCGTTGATTCTGTGCATCAGCGCCCACTGCATTGGGCAAATGCTCAAAATAGCGTGTTACTCCCGCTGCATAATTGAGCATTGAGACAATGTGCTGCCGGGTGGTGACGATTATACTGAATGACGATTTTATAACGCCAAAATTCAGTCAGGAAAATAAATATAACGCTGACGCTGAGTCGGAATAAATAAGAAAAGTTACTGGCTAAAACTGCGGAATTAAAAAAGGTATAAGTAATGAGTAACGACATCTTCCCGAATAAATTTAAAGCGGCCCTCGCGGCGCACCAGATTCAGATTGGCTGCTGGTCTGCGCTGGCCAACCCCATCAGCACCGAAGTGCTGGGCCTGGCCGGGTTCGACTGGCTGGTGCTGGACGGCGAACATGCGCCAAACGATATCAACACGTTTATTCCGCAGCTGATGGCGCTGAAAGGCAGCCACAGCGCGCCGGTGGTGCGTGTGCCCACCAACGAGCCGGTGATCATCAAGCGTCTGCTGGATATCGGCTTCTACAACTTTCTGATCCCGTTTGTTGAAACGGAAGAAGAAGCGGTGCTGGCCGTGGCGGCGACCCGCTATCCACCGGAAGGGATCCGCGGCGTGTCCGTCTCGCACCGCGCCAACATGTTTGGCACCGTGCCGGACTATTTCTCCCAGTCCAACAAGAACATCACCATTCTGGTTCAGATCGAGAGCCAGCAGGGGGTCGATAACGTCGACGCTATTGCCGCGACGGAGGGCGTCGACGGCATTTTCGTCGGCCCGAGCGATCTGGCGGCCGCCTTTGGTCATCTGGGTAACGCCAGCCATCCGGATGTGCAGCGCGCAATTCAGCACATTTTTGCCCGTGCCAAAGCGCACGGTAAACCGTGCGGCATTCTGGCGCCAGTGGAAGCCGATGCCCGCCGTTACCTGGAATGGGGCGCAACGTTTGTCGCCGTCGGCAGCGATCTCGGCGTATTCCGCGCCGCCACGCAGAAATTAGCGGACGCTTTTAAAAAATAACCATCATTGAGGAAACAGATTATGACGCTGAAAGTGGGTTTTATTGGCCTGGGTATCATGGGCAAACCAATGAGCAAAAACCTCATCAAAGCAGGTTACTCACTGGTGGTTTTAGATCGTAATTCAGACGCGGTGGCAGAGGTGATTGCGGCTGGCGCAGAAACGGCGACAACCGCAAAAGCAATTGCTGAGCAGTGCGACGTGATTATCACCATGCTGCCAAACTCCCCGCACGTGAAAGAGGTGGCGCTGGGTGAGAACGGCATTATCGATGGCGCGAAGCCGGGTTTGGTGGTGATCGACATGAGTTCTATCGCACCGCTGGCAAGCCGCGAAATCAGCGAGGAGCTGAAAGCGAAGGGCGTGGAGATGCTGGATGCGCCGGTCAGCGGCGGCGAACCGAAAGCCATCGACGGCACCCTGTCGGTGATGGTAGGGGGCGATAAAGCCGTGTTCGACAAATACTACGACCTGATGAAAGCCATGGCTGGCTCCGTGGTGCACACCGGTGAAATTGGCGCAGGCAACGTCACCAAGCTGGCAAACCAGGTGATTGTGGCGTTGAACATCGCGGCTATGTCGGAGGCGCTAACGCTGGCCACCAAAGCGGGCGTTAATCCGGATCTGGTCTATCAGGCCATTCGCGGTGGTCTGGCGGGCAGCACCGTGCTGGATGCCAAGGCGCCGATGGTGATGGATCGTAACTTCAGGCCGGGCTTCCGCATCGATCTGCACATTAAGGATCTGGCGAATGCGCTGGATACCTCCCACGGCGTGGGGGCGCAGCTGCCGCTGACTGCCGCCGTCATGGAGATGATGCAGGCGCTGCGTGCGGATGGTCTGGGCACCGCCGATCACAGCGCGTTAGCGTGCTATTACGAAAAGCTGGCGAAGGTTGAAATTGCTCGCTAATGACGTCCCGCCCGGTGGCGTTACGCTTACCGGGCCTACGGCTCAGGCATACAACTATGAAAATCGTAATCGCGCCAGACTCTTATAAAGAAAGCCTGTCTGCCACTGAGGTGGCGCAGGCGATAGAAAAAGGATTTCGGGAAATTTTCCCCTACGCTCATTACGTGTCTGTTCCCGTTGCTGACGGCGGAGAAGGTACGGTTGAAGCGATGATCGCCGCTACGCAGGGCACCTGGCAGCAGGCTGTCGTCACCGGCCCGTTAGGGGAAAAGGTGAAGGCCAGCTGGGGGATCTCGGGCGACGGTACCACCGCGTTTATCGAGATGGCCGCCGCCAGCGGCCTGGTGCTTGTTCCTCCCGCGCAGCGTAACCCGCTGGTCACGACGTCGCGCGGGACGGGGGAGCTGATCCTCCGCGCGCTGGATAAAGGCGCGCGCAACATCATTATCGGTATCGGCGGGAGCGCAACCAACGATGGGGGCGCAGGCATGATGCAGGCGCTGGGCGCGAAGTTTACGGATGCGAACGGGACGGAGATCGGCTACGGCGGCGGCAGCCTGATGGCGCTTAACCGGATTGATATTTCGGATCTCGATCCGCGTCTTCAGGGGTGCGCAATCCGTGTCGCCTGTGACGTGACGAATCCGCTGGTCGGTGAAAGCGGCGCGTCGCGTATCTTTGGACCGCAAAAAGGCGCCACGGAGGAGATGATCCTCGAACTCGACGCCAGTCTTAGCCACTATGCCGAAGTGATCAAAAAAACGCTGCGCATTGACGTCAACCGGGTTCCGGGGGCTGGCGCCGCGGGCGGCATGGGCGCGGCGCTGATGGCCTTCCTGGGCGCAGAGCTGAAAAGCGGCATTGAGATTGTCACTCAGGCGCTCAATCTTGAAGAACATATTCACGACTGCACGTGGGTGCTGACGGGGGAAGGGCGCATCGACAGCCAGAGCATAAATGGCAAAGTGCCCGTCGGCGTGGCGAGCGTCGCCAAAAAATACCATAAGCCAGTGATAGGGATTGCCGGAAGTCTGACGCAGGATGTGGGTGTGGTGCATCAGTACGGCATCGATGCGGTGTTCAGCGTACTGACCCGCATCGGCTCACTGGAAGAGGCGTTCCAGGGAGCGTATGACAACATTTACCGCGCCTCGCGGAATATCGCGGCCACATTGCAGGTAGGCATGCGTAGCCAGGGGTGACAGCGACGCGCAAACCCTCTATACTGCGCGCCGAAGCTGACCAGACAGTCGCCGCTTCGTCGTCGTCCCTTTCGGGGGAGACGGGCGGAGGGGAGGAAAGTCCGGGCTCCATAGGGCAGGGTGCCAGGTAACGCCTGGGGGGGAAACCCACGACCAGTGCAACAGAGAGCAAACCGCCGATGGCCCGCGCAAGCGGGATCAGGTAAGGGTGAAAGGGTGCGGTAAGAGCGCACCGCGCGGCTGGTAACAGTCCGTGGCACGGTAAACTCCACCCGGAGCAAGGCCAAATAGGGGTTCACATGGTACGGCCCGTACTGAACCCGGGTAGGCTGCTTGAGCCAGTGAGCGATTGCTGGCCTAGATGAATGACTGTCCACGACAGAACCCGGCTTATCGGTCAGCTTCAACTTCTTACCAAACCCCGCTTCGGCGGGGTTTTTGCTTTCTGAAGGTTGCAGGTCGGGTAAGCGAAGCGCCAAACGACATCAATTCTCAATTTTGCGACGCTAAGCACGTTTCACTATTTGTTCGGCTGCGTGTTCCTCTCATCTGCTGCGCATGATCGTAATCACAAAATTTAACGCTATAAAATTAGAAAAATTTAGTGTTGAGCAGATGTTGTAAATGTTTAGTCAGTGATGCCGAATGTTATTCATTTGATAATTTAATATTGAATCTAAAAACATTCTTCTGGTGAATGTGTGATATATCCCACTCTTTAACCGGAAAGTGAATAAATACTCCTGGTAAAGTTGATAAACCACAAAAATGTTTTAAAGGAATAATGGTGTTTTATTAACCTTTAATTGCCTGAAAGATAGCCTTTATTAATATTTTTAAGGCAAAAAAATTCACGCTGGTTATTGCCATAAAATAAATTTATTACCGCGTTTTTTATTGATCAATGTCAGCGTAAATGCGTATTTTTATTGTGATAAATCTTTGATTTATAAAAATATAAATAGTTTTCTGGTGCGACTGAAAACAGAGCGTCCTGGCAAATTGTGAGTAACAGCACATACCCCCTAAAACAATATTGGGTAGAATCCGCTGCGTCATAGGGAAATAAGCGCAGAATATTATGAATACTATTATTCTACCGAAAACTCAGCACCTCGTGGTATTTCAGGAAGTCATCAAAAGTGGCTCCATAGGTTCTGCTGCAAGACAACTGGGGCTGACGCAACCTGCCGTCAGCAAAATCATCAGCGACATCGAATCTTACTTTGGGGTGGAAGTGATGGTGCGTAAAAACACCGGCGTAAAACTCACTGCTGCCGGTCAGGTGCTGCTGTCCTACGCTGAGTCGATCACCCGCGAAATGAAAAACATGGTAAGCGAGATCAACAGCCTCAGTTTCAGTACCGTCATGGACGTCTCCTTCGGCTATCCGTCGCTGATTGGCTTCACCTTCCTGTCCGGGATGATCAAAAAATTCAAGGCAGTGTTCCCGAAGGCACGCGTCTCAATGTATGAAGCGCAGCTCTCTTCATTCCTGCCCGCCATTCGCGATGGCCGGCTGGATTTCGCCATCGGTACGCTGAGCGACGGGATGCAGCTTCAGGATCTTCACGTTGAGCCACTGTTTGAATCCGAGTTTGTGCTGGTGGCGAGTAAATCACGAACGTGCACCGGCCCGACCAGACTGGCATCGCTCACGCACGAGCAGTGGGTGATGCCGCAAACCGATATGGGCTACTACAACGAACTTCTGACCACCCTGCAAGACAACCACATCAGCATTGAAAACATCGTCCAGACCGATTCCGTCGTCACCATCTATAACCTTGTCCTCAATGCCGATTACCTGACGGTGATCCCCCGTGACATGATTGCGCCATTCGGCTCGGACCAGTTCATTGTTCTGCCGGTGGAAGATGAATTACCCGTGGCGCGTTATGCCGCCGTGTGGTCAAAAAATTACAGTATTAAAAAATCGGCGTCAGTATTAGTTGAACTGGCAAAACAATATTCGTCGATGAATACCGAAAAACGACGATAGAAATAATGATGATTTAAAACACCCGGAGCGACGCTTTTTAACGCTCTGTTACCCTGACTTTGCCTGAAAACAATGAATTATTATAACGAGGATATTATGCACATTACTTACGATCTCCCGGTGACCATTGAAGATATTCAGGACGCCAGAAAAAGACTGGCGGGAAAGATCTATAAAACCGGTATGCCGCGCTCAAATTATCTGAGCGAACGGTGTAAGGGTGAGATATTCCTGAAATTTGAAAATATGCAGCGTACCGGTTCGTTTAAAATACGTGGGGCGTTTAATAAATTAAGCTCGCTGACCGATGCGGAAAAACGCAAGGGCGTGGTGGCCTGTTCCGCAGGGAACCACGCGCAGGGGGTCTCTCTCTCCTGCGCCATGCTCGGCATCGACGGCAAAGTAGTGATGCCGATGGGCGCGCCGAAATCCAAGGTTGCCGCCACGCGCGACTACTCTGCCGAAGTGGTGCTACACGGCGAGAACTTTAACGACACCATCGCCAAAGTGAGCGAAATCGTCGAGATGGAAGGGCGCATTTTTATCCCGCCTTACGACGATCCGAAAGTGATCGCCGGTCAGGGCACCATCGGCCTGGAGATCCTCGAAGATTTATATGACGTGGATAACGTGATTGTCCCCATCGGCGGCGGCGGTTTAATTGCCGGTATTGCGACAGCAATTAAATCCATCAACCCAACTATCAATATTATCGGCGTGCAGTCTGAAAACGTGCACGGAATGGCGGCATCGTATCAGGCCAGTGAAATAACGAACCACCGCATTACCGGCACATTAGCCGACGGCTGCGACGTGTCTCGCCCGGGTAAATTAACCTTCGAAATTGTTCGTGAATTAGTCGATGACATTGTGCTGGTCAGCGAAGACGAGATTCGCAACAGCATGATCGCGCTTATTCAGCGAAATAAAGTGGTCACGGAAGGTGCTGGCGCGCTGGCCTGCGCGGCGTTATTAAGCGGCAAGCTGGACCACTATATCCAGGGCCGTAAAACCGTCTGCATTATTTCCGGCGGCAATATCGATCTCTCCCGTGTTTCCCAAATTACCGGCTTCGTTGACGCATAAAGGATGACTTATGAGCAACACAGAAAGCATTATCGTTGGCCAGACAAAAACGTCCTCCTGGCGTAAATCTGATACCACCTGGACGCTCGGCCTGTTTGGTACCGCCATTGGCGCAGGCGTGCTGTTCTTCCCTATCCGTGCAGGCTTTGGCGGCTTGATCCCCATCCTGCTGATGCTGGTACTCGCGTTCCCGATTGCCTTTTACTGCCACCGCGCGCTGGCGCGTCTGTGTTTGTCCGGCAGTAACGTCTCCGGCAACATCACCGAAACGGTGGAGGAGCATTTTGGTAAGACCGGCGGGGTGGTAATCACCTTCCTCTACTTCTTTGCCATTTGCCCGCTGCTGTGGATTTACGGCGTCACTATTACCAACACCTTTATGACCTTCTGGGAAAACCAGCTCCAGATGCCCGCCCTGAACCGCGGCGTAGTGGCGCTGTTCCTGCTGCTGCTGATGGCCTTTGTTATCTGGTTCGGTAAAGACCTGATGGTGAAAGTGATGAGCTACCTGGTGTTCCCGTTCATCGCCAGCCTGGTGTTGATTTCTCTCTCGCTGATCCCGTACTGGAACTCGGCGGTGATCGACCAGGTTAACCTGAGCGATATCGCCTTCACCGGTCATGACGGCATTCTGGTCACGGTGTGGCTGGGGATCTCCATCATGGTCTTCTCCTTCAACTTCTCGCCTATCGTCTCCTCGTTTGTGGTCTCCAAGCGCGAAGAGTACGAACCGGAGTTCGGGAAAGAGTTTACCGAGCAGAAATGTTCCAAAATCATCGGTCGCGCCAGCCTGCTGATGGTGGCGGTGGTGATGTTCTTCGCCTTTAGCTGCCTGTTTACACTCTCTCCGCAGAACATGGCGGACGCCAAAGCGCAGAACATTCCGGTGCTCTCTTACCTGGCGAACCACTTTGCGTCGATGTCAGGCAGTAAATCCACGTTCGCCACCGTGCTGGAGTACGGCGCGTCCATCATCGCGCTGGTCGCTATCTTTAAATCCTTCTTCGGCCACTATCTGGGCACGCTGGAGGGGCTGAACGGCCTGATCATCAAGTTCGGCTACAAGGGCGACAAGAAGAACGTCTCCGTCGGCAAGCTGAACACCATCAGCATGGTCTTCATCATGGGCTCCACCTGGATTGTGGCCTACGCCAACCCGAACATTCTGGACCTCATTGAAGCCATGGGCGCGCCAATTATCGCCTCTCTGCTGTGCCTGCTGCCGATGTACGCCATCCGCAAGGCACCGGCGCTGGCGAAATACAAAGGCCGGACCGAGAACATCTTCGTAACCGTGGTCGGACTGCTGACCATTCTGAACATCGTGTACAAACTGTTTTAAACCAAAGCTCAGGAAGAGCGGAGCCATACCATGATTGAGTTTCCGGTAGTACTGGTCATTAACTGCGGATCGTCCTCTGTTAAGTTCTCGGTGCTGGACGCCGCAGGCTGCGATGCCCTGATGACGGGCATTGCGGACGGCATCAACAATGAAAAAGCCTTTATTTCCGTGAATGGGGGTGAGCCGGTCAGACTGGCTCACCAGGACTACGAAGGGGCGCTGGCTGCCATCGCCCTGGAGCTGGAGAAACGCAACCTGATGGGCAGCGTGGCTTTGATTGGCCATCGCATTGCCCACGGCGGTGACCTCTTCAGCGAGTCGACCCTGATCACGGAAGAGGTGATGGCGCAGATCCGCCAGGTCTCCCCGCTGGCGCCGCTGCATAACTACGCCAACCTGAGCGGCGTGGAAGCCGCCGAGCGCCTGTTCCCCGGCGTGCAGCAGGTGGCGGTATTTGATACCAGCTTCCACCAGACCATGCCGCCGCAGGCGTATCTGTACGGCTTGCCGTACCGCTATTTTGAAGAGCTGGGCGTGCGCCGCTACGGTTTCCATGGCACCTCTCACCGCTATGTGTCGGCGCAGGCGCACGCGCTTTTCGGGCTCTCTCCCGATGACAGCGGCCTGGTGATTGCCCATCTCGGCAACGGGGCGTCCATCTGCGCGGTGCGTAACGGCGTAAGCGTGGACACGTCCATGGGGATGACGCCGCTTGAAGGACTGGTGATGGGCACGCGCTGCGGAGACGTGGATTTTGGCGCGATGGCGTGGATTGCCCGGCAGACCGGCCAGTCGTTCGAGGATCTGGAGCGCGTGGTCAACAAAGAGTCCGGGCTGCTGGGGATCTCCGGTATCTCCTCCGATTTGCGCGCGCTGGAGAAAGCCTGGCATGACGGCAACGAGCGGGCGCGGCTGGCAATAAAGACCTTTGTCCACCGGATTGCGCGGCATATCGCCGGTCATGCCGCGTCCCTGCACCGTCTGGATGGCGTGGTGTTTACCGGCGGGATCGGTGAGAACTCCGTGCTTATCCGCGCGCTGGTGGCGGAGCATCTGAAGGTGTTTGGCATCATCCTCGACGAGTCCAAAAATGTCCTGCCGGGCAGCGCGGGCGAGCGCGTGATCTCCACCGAGTCGTCCCGCGCGGCCTGTGCGGTGATCCCTACCAATGAAGAAAAAATGATCGCGCTGGACGCCCTCCGTCTTGGGAAGGTTACTCCGGCTGCGGCTTACGCCTGATAAAGCGAGAATCTGATGAAAGTAACAATCGATACGGGCGTCGCGCCTTACAGCGACGCATGGGCCGGGTTTCGTGGTGAAGAATGGAAAAACGCCATCAACGTGCGCGATTTTATTCAGCATAACTACACCCCTTATGAAGGCGATGAAGCTTTCCTCGCGCAGGCGACGCCAGCAACGACGGCGCTGTGGCAGAAGGTGATGGTCGGCATTCGTCAGGAGAATGCCACCCACGCTCCGGTGGATTTCGACACCAACATCGCCACTACCATTACCGCGCACGGGCCGGGCTATATTGATCAGGAGCTGGAGACGATCGTCGGCCTGCAAACCGACAAGCCGCTCAAGCGCGCCCTGCATCCGTACGGCGGGATCAACATGATCCGCAGCTCGTTCGAAGCCTACGGTCGCGAGATGGATCCGCAGTTTGAATATCTCTTTACCGACCTGCGCAAAACCCACAACCAGGGCGTGTTTGACGTTTACTCCCCGGAGATGATGCGCTGCCGCAAATCGGGGGTGCTGACCGGTCTGCCGGACGGCTACGGGCGCGGACGCATCATCGGCGACTACCGCCGCGTGGCGCTGTACGGCATCAGCTATCTGGTGCGCGAGCGTGAACTTCAGTTCGCCGATCTCCAGGGGAAACTGGAGCGCGGAGAAGATCTGGAGGCCACGATCCGCCTGCGCGAGGAGCTGGCGGAGCATAAACGTGCGTTGCTCCAGATCCAGCAGATGGCGACGAACTATGGCTTTGATATTTCACGTCCGGCGATGAATGCGCAGGAAGCGGTGCAGTGGGTCTACTTTGCCTACCTTGCCGCAGTGAAATCCCAGAACGGCGGGGCGATGTCGCTGGGGCGCACGGCCTCGTTCCTCGATATCTACATTGAACGCGACATGCAGGCAGGAAGGCTGAATGAGGTGCAGGCCCAGGAGCTGATCGACCACTTCATCATGAAGATCCGCATGGTACGCTTTCTGCGCACGCCGGAGTTCGACACGCTCTTCTCCGGCGATCCGATCTGGGCCACGGAAGTGATTGGCGGCATGGGGCTGGACGGGCGCACGCTGGTGACCAAAAACAGCTTCCGCTACCTGCATACCCTGCATACCATGGGGCCTGCGCCGGAGCCAAACCTGACGATCCTCTGGTCCGAACAATTGCCGATCGCGTTCAAGAAATACGCCGTGCAGGTGTCGATCGTCACCTCCTCGCTGCAATACGAGAACGACGATCTGATGCGCGCCGACTTCAACAGCGACGACTACGCCATTGCCTGCTGCGTCAGCCCGATGGTGATCGGCAAGCAGATGCAGTTCTTCGGCGCACGCGCCAACCTGGCGAAAACGCTGCTGTACGCAATCAACGGCGGGGTGGATGAGAAGCTGAAGATCCAGGTAGGGCCGAAAACCGAGCCGCTGCTGGATGAGGTACTGGATTACGACACCGTGATGGCGAGCCTCGATCACTTCATGGACTGGCTGGCGGTGCAGTACATCAGCGCGCTGAATCTCATTCACTACATGCATGATAAATACAGCTACGAAGCCTCGCTGATGGCGCTGCACGACCGGGACGTCTACCGCACCATGGCCTGCGGCATTGCCGGGCTGTCGGTGGCGGCGGATTCCCTGTCGGCCATCAAGTACGCCACGGTAAAACCGGTGCGCGACCACACTGGTCTGGCGGTCGATTTCGTCATCGAAGGCGACTATCCGCAGTACGGCAACAACGACGATCGCGTGGACAGTATCGCCTGCGATCTGGTTGAGCGCTTTATGAAGAAAATCCAGGCGCTGCCGACGTACCGCAACGCGGTACCGACCCAGTCGATCCTGACCATCACCTCAAACGTGGTTTACGGCCAGAAGACCGGCAACACGCCGGACGGACGTCGCGGCGGCACGCCGTTTGCGCCTGGCGCCAACCCGATGCACGGGCGCGACAGAAAAGGGGCGGTGGCGTCGTTAACCTCGGTCGCCAAGCTGCCGTTCACCTATGCCAAAGACGGGATTTCCTACACCTTCTCCATCGTGCCGCAGGCACTGGGCAAGGACGAGCCGGTGCGCAAAACCAACCTTGTCGGGCTGCTGGACGGATACTTCCACCACGAAGCGACCATTGAGGGCGGTCAGCACCTGAACGTCAACGTGATGAACAGGGAGATGCTGCTGGATGCCATCGCCCATCCGGAGAACTATCCGAACCTGACGATCCGCGTTTCAGGCTATGCGGTGCGGTTTAATGCTCTGACGCGCGAGCAGCAGCAGGATGTGATTTCGAGGACGTTTACGCAGGCGATGTAAATAAGAAATAGGGTTGACAGCCCCCTTTGTTAAAAGGGGGCTTTTTTCATTCCAGCAGGGCGCTGGCCTCATCGAAGCGGGCAAATCACTTCATGGAGGATTCTTCATCAAACTGGTGGTTTTCGTATCCGGAATAGAAATGGAGCCCTTTATGGCCGTCATAACGAACCGGACGAATAATCTGGTTCACCTTTACCAGTAAGGGGGTAAGCCTTTGGTTCTCATCTCACCCAGATCCGGAGGAAGCTCACCGGCTTTCAGAATTACCCCGTTGTTATAAGAGAGCAGGCCGATTTCCGGTGTTTTCACCAGACGCCGCGCGACGGCGTCTTCCCCTCCGAGCTTTTCCAGCCATGGCGTGCCCAGAATGGTTTACCAGCAGGCACCTTTGAGGCCTTCGACCGCTTCCCCGCAGGGGTACCCAGCGAATCCACCATCACGCCGGAAAAACGCTGAGCCAGGGCATATTCATAAGGGAACATCTGTTCAAAGGCGTAGGGCAGAACGAACGACAGCTCAGCACAGCCGCTTTCCACTTCGAAGGTGTCGCACAGCCAAAGCAGCCAGTTTTCATACCGTTCCTTACCGTCCGGCTCTTTCAGCAGGGAAAGGGGGAAAGCGAGTTTTATGACTGAGCGATCATTTTCGTTATGGAATATTCGTTTCCCCATGATAAGAATTTCGTAAGCCGGTGCCAGATATGACTCAGTTGCAGAACTCAGTACCCAGTCAAAAATTTCCTCAGGCGTGGAGTTTAGAATAGCCTGCTTCTGTCTGGCATAATTGTTTTCGGTGATTCTGGTCCATTTCTTTACCGGCAGCGTTTTCCTGAGATACGGCTTAAATTCCCCGTAATAACGATCGACACACTCCACCATTTTTCGGCGAACCTCCGGCGTATGGCCGTTTTTAACGAACACGGTGATTATCAACCCGAGGTTCACCGCCGGGCTGCCGTACTTGTATTTTACCGATGCTTCCGGAAGCCACTTTTCGACCAGATCCTTTAACATCATCACTCCTTATTACGGGGCTACCGCCACGGTGGTTCCTGCGCCGAGGATCGCCGCCAGCGTCCCCCAGGCGCTTATCGCCAGGCGTACAATCAGTAAAAACGCGCCGATAATGGCTTCAGGAATGCCCAGCGCCCCACGCCGACCGCCACCAGAATAACCGCTATGGCGGTTGCCGCATCGGTCAGCACCTGTACCCAGTCCACCCGGTTTAACATCTCCAGCGTCATATCCGTCGCCTGCTGGATCTCCCGCCAGGCGGTGCGCATTTGTAGCGGTAGTGTTCGCCCGTCGTCACCGCATCACTGCGCACGCTGACCGTCGCATCCATCGGCGTGGTGGCAGTCCGGTAGTTGTAATCCCGTGTGGCGACGGTGCCGGTGACAATCCTGTGCCAGGTCCGCACATCCCAGACCGATTCTGCCGCCCCGTCAAATAGACCCGACGGCTCGCGGTACGGCAGGCACACATCAAACCGGTAGTTAAGCTGGCTGTCGGCAAAAAAGTATGTATCTAGACCGCGCACATCATCCATCTCCGTACGCCAGTAAATCCCCACCTCTGACAGAATGCGCTGGATAAACTGTAAATCCGTCTCCCGCCACTGGGTTATCAGCTCCCGCGCCGGATAGCTGCGCTCCAGCCGGAATTCAAAATCAGGTCCCTCCAGCCCGTGTCTGCGCAGAACCTGCTCCACCACCTCCGGCACGGACTGGTTCTGAAATACGGCGCACTGCCGGGTGTATCCCAGCAGCGCCAGGCTGGAACTGAGCATCTTCATCCATGAGCATATTGAGCGTCACGCTGCCACCGGGCATCACCGGCAGTTCTTTTGACGCCAGCACCTCGTCCTTTAGGACCGTATCGGCCTAGCGCAGAAGTGTCTGGTAATTGGCGGCATCAACCACTTTACGCCCCCTGAGCTGCCAGACTCTCACCATCGTCGCCAGCGGCATTAATAGTAATGCGGGCGAAAATAAAGGGATAAATAATTGTGGAGGCAGTAAAAAATGAATTACCGCCTCTTAATAGAACTGACAATATGTTCTGCCAGTTTTTCCAACTCATCCTTGTCCATTGGCGGGTTACCTCTCGCCTGTCGACTGTCCTGCATCACGTAGAGTAATAAATCTGGCTTCAGATTTCTGGCTTGTCGATCTCCCTGTACATAAGCAACATAGCCGTAATTGAGTCCACCGTCTTTGTAGACAGATTTCACAAATGTACCAACCCCCTTACGTCCATCCATTTCTATTGAACGCCACTTTGGTTTTATCAGCTCTTTTGAAACTGCTGACCACTGGTATTGCCAGTTCCAGAGCCAGATTACATAATCTTTTTCATTCAGGTCATCTTCTTTTCCCGCCTTTGGCTTCATCCCCAGATCCTGAAAAAATATGGTCACATCCGGGTGATTTTGAAGCCGGTATGTTATCCCAATATTACGAGGCTCATGACCGGAATCACCCGCGATAAAGCCGTAGGGAAGGCAAAACCCTTGCTCTGTTGGGACTTCGTATAACTTACGTGGTCTGAAACGATTTAGAAGAGAAAGAACTTCAGGTTCGGATTTCCGCACCTGCATCTCAGTAGTCTGGGATTTTTCTCCTGAATCTTTGGCATTCCTCCCCCAAAAATGATACAGGCGCTTTCCGCTATTTATGTAAACCGTATATCCTCTGTAGTCATAATTCACGAAAGAATTAGGATAATCTTTTAAGATGTATTCATGCTTCCTGTTAAACTCCGCCTTTGTTTCCATTGGCTTATTAAGTAACTTTAAATCACGCTCTTCATATTTCCTGGCAACTTCAATAACGAAATTTATACTATCAGCAACTCTTTCTTTATACGCAGAGAAATCAACCGGAGTTTTCTCTTCAGAGGAAACATCCAACTCATAATTACCGTAATAAAGCGAAGAAAATTGCGCTTGAATAGAATCTGCTTTTGCTCTGTTATATTTATCACCAAATGTTATACCATTACGTGCATATCGACTGGTAATAAAAAAGCCATTACCTTCTGGTTGTTCCTCCGGATTAGTAAATCCTTCTATAGGATATAATCCCACATCCAATCCATCAGGTAATTGCATCTGATAATAACTTACACACTCGCTATTCCATTTCTGGGAAAATGTCACAGGTGAAACAAGAAAACCACCCCATAAAATTAACAATGGAAATTTTTTCATAACTAGCTTTCCTGTGAATCCCTTATATTATCGTTATTTGCAATTTGAACTTCATCATCTGCCTGTATAGAATTACTGGCAATCAACCGCGTATTATAAGGAATTAAGTTGTTTTCACCTTCCGACCAGTAAATAGGAAGTGCAGTTATAAAGCCTTTTATATTATTTAAATTGTAATTATATAATGAATATTCTTTCCAAAACGAAAAAGAAAACGGCATACTACCTTCGTTAGAAAGGACGTCTCGTGAATTAGCTGCTGCTACAGGCCATAACGATGCCCTCATCTTTACTCCCTGCTCGCTATTTTCTTTCCTGTAATTGCCATCATCAGATTCATCTTTTATGAAATCATTTCGTGGGATAAAATTAAATACACTCTCATAAATTATTGCGTTTTCCCTCGCCAGAGCCTGAATCTTCTCCCAACTGGCTTTTAGTGCTGGCTTATCCAGCGCTTCTGCACATTCCCCAGCCGCACTCCCCAGCCATTTACGCCACGCCTTTTGCCGCAACTTACGAGCAAAATTACGGTAGGGAACTGTAGTTCCACTGCCATCCAGATCGGTATAGCCATGTTCAGTATCCGATATCAGTACCGCCAGCTCAGAGTCCCTGTCACCCAACAGACTTCTGTCATTAATATTCGCGCTCCCCACCAGCACATAGCGGTCGTCCACAATCGTCAGTTTACTGTGTACATAAATCTGCTCTGTCACCGCCATTCCGTTTAGTTCATCATGGTCACGCAGATTTAATAACGTCACGTATTGATCGCATACTTCAAGTGGAATACTGGTATATTCCGTTCCACATAGCTCTTCTAGTTTCTCTATTTTCCTGCTCCATTCTTTGCGGGGTACCGCCTGCACTTCAAGTTGTTGCTTCACCCACAAACTACGGCGGATGCGGTTCAGCAGACTGTGAGAACCAAATACCAGTGACTGCCGGGTCAGATGAATTTGCGCCACGATAGCCGGGTCATCAAGCCGCCCTTCCGGATATACAGGCAGTACGATATAGACATGAAACGGTTGCGCAACATGACTAAAAATCGCACGCTTAATTCTGTCCCCCAGCCATTCCGCTACCGGGTTTTGCGGCATTTCATCGTCCGGCAATAGCCGGGTTGCCCAAGCACTCAGGGTAGGGGTAATACTTTTTGCCACTGGACTCAAGGGCTCATTTTCACCAATAGATGATTTCTCAAATGCCGACACAAAAAACTGATTCTCTATATAAATATAATGCTCCGCCTTACTGATGAGCAGATGGAGACTGCGCAGGATATCATCCAGTTTCAGTCGCGCTTTCGGCGCAATTTCCGGCATATTTTTATGTTCATCAAGTCGCATACTCAATGAGGCACTGCGCAATACCTGTATCTGACAGCTTCCCTTTTTTATGGATGGTACTGCAGGGATATCAAGTTCAGGTACACGGGTCTGTAGAGGATTGTCAGGCCAGCGGTGTGAATAACTGTTCCAGCGCAGTACAAAGTTTCTGACCAGATCATCCACCGCAGGCCCCTCAATTTGTACCTGATAATCCTGCCAGGGCATCCGGGGTTGTATTGTTGTATTGTCGGATCCAGATAAACGCTGTCCTTCGAACTCCCTTGAGACTGCCAGAGTTCATGTTTTAAAACTGTATCAATAATGTGCTGAACGCTGTCCGTCTGTCGTTTTTCCGCTCGTTTAAACTCACCCTGTAGCTGTTCCTGCGAATATTTCCCTACTGGAATAACATATTCGTTCATCGGGTCATAACCTGGACGATGAACAATGGGTGGAATACAGGAATTGTACATATTCATGCCCTGTCGTCCGTCTGCGTTTGCCTGCAGACCATAATGGTCATCATAGCGTCCATAGGCCAGGTCAATTCCGCCGACAAATGCCAGTTTTTCATCGACAATCACGCATTTCTGATGATGCGAAAACATCACTCCGGATTTAGAACCCGCACGCTGAACATAAAAAGCCTGTCGTCCGAGATGGGTATTCATCGCAGCAAATACCCGTTCCGTTGCCGCAGCATACGTCTCAACCTGCGCCGGGTTCTCCCACGGCATAATATAAACCTGTAAACCAGAAGTTGTCTGTACAGACTCCAGCAGGGTATCAACCAGCCGTATCCCCTCCGCCAGTTGGGCGTCCCAGTTCACCTGCCAGCCAGTAATAAAAATGCACTTTTTTGCCTGCTTAAAAGCTGCCAGAAGCGCAGAAAAATACTCCTTTCCACCAAGGAAAGCCTGCACGACATTGCCCTCTGTATACTCAGCAAAATTCTCTGACTGCCTTTCCGGACCACTGGTGTAATGTACCCAATGATTATGAGTAGCCGTTGCGGTGTAGCTTTCTTCACTTTTGTCATCAAAATAAACACTGCACCGGTTCATACCGTCGTCAAGTTTAAGCGATACCATTTTATTTACTCTCCCTGAGTGACTCTAGCATTACTCCGCTCACCTGCTGCTCGGTCTTTATACACTGTTTCAGTTTTTCGCCCGGAAGTATATTTCCGGAAATACGGTTAAAGATACGATGGAATCCCATCGTATCCTGCGCACAAAAATCTTTTACATCCTCATCAGTGGCAGCAGGAATCACATTGAAATAGAGACGGTGGGCCCGATGACCGACAACCAGCCATAACTGGTTTGCATATTGTTTCGCCAGTTCAGTTAGTTGATATTGCTGGTCTTCTGACTGTAATACTTGCCCCTCCGAATCAGATTGTCCATTCATCAGTACCTCATCCGTTGTAACGGCCTGCATATAAGAATCTGCCAGAACAATCTGCCATTTACAGCCAGGCTGAACTACCCCATTGATTCCTGGAGCGTCTGAAATACGGAGCACAGGTTTCAGCTTTGTCTTATCCTGTTCTTGTGGCTTGTCCTGTTCCTGCGAAGCTCCCGCTGGCGGGTTTGCAAGCCGGGAGGTAAACAGGTCGACCAGGGGCATTAAAGGCAAATTTAATGGCAATGAAGCTGGTCCGGTTTTCATCGTTCTTCTCACCCGGCGCAGGTAGGTCGCTGTCGTACCATACTCCACCTTCCCGGCCTCCAGCCGCAGGTAGCTCCCGCCCCCGATGAGCGTGATGCGCTTCTTGCCCGCAAACGTGATGTCACTCGCAGACGACAGGGTGAGCTTCTTCTCCGCGAACAGCTGCATTCTCCCGTTCTGCGCCTGCATCTCCACCGGGCCTTCACTGGCTTTCAGGCTCAGCTGGCCCGTTCTGGCAAACAGCCCGAGTTCTTCACCCGCCAGCGCCGTCATGTTGCCCATGACACCGGCACTGATATCCCCTCCGGCGTTAATGGCAACGTTTTTTGTGGCTGTCATCTGCATGTGCTCCCCGCTGGTCACGGCAACGCCTTCCGGGGCAGAGAACAGCAGGGTTTCGTTAAGGGGCTTCAGGCGCTGCTCAAACATCTGTATCTGGCTGTCGATATCCGCCTTCAGCGCCTGCGCCTGCTCTGCCGCCATCTCCAGCTGCTGAAGCTGTTTCAGGCAGACGTCGATCTCCCTGAGTGCCGTGCTCATCTCCAGCACCCCGCCTGCGGCCTTCTGCTGCCCGTCCGCGGTGACAAACAGCCCCTTTGCGACGCGAATAACGCCGTGCTCATCGGTCCGGAGTTCAAAGCCTTTGCCCCGGGGCTGCTCCTGCGCGTCCACCAGATGCCCGCTGTTCAGCTGCGTTTTGCCGTATTCCGTGGCGAGCCTGACGTGCTCCTCACCGCGCTTATCCTCCATCCGCAGCTTGTTGTTCGCCGGAGTGCGCAGCACGTTGCGGGTGTGGTTGTCGCGGGAGACAGGGTCCGGATGTTCAGAATCGTGCAGGGCATATGCGATATACGGCAGGTCAATATCACCGTTGCTGTATGCTATCGCCACTTCGGTCCCGTCGGTGAGCGGCGTGTGCCAGCCCAGCGTGTCACCGGCATACGGTTTCGCCATCCGCAGCCACAGGTAGCTGTAACCGGCTTCCGTCCCCTCCCGGTCGAAGTCGAGCTTCACCCGATAGCGGCCCTGCTCGTCAAGGTGAGCGTAAATATCATTTTTCTCCCGGCTCTCGACCCGGGCCGGAAGCGTGCCGTGGATTTCCGGACGCGGGATGTCCGCAGGGCGGAAACAGTACCGTTCGGTGTAAGGCATGCCCCACACCGACACGTGCAGGCGGGAATCACGGGCCCCCCGGAAGGTCACAAGCGTGAGGACAACACCCTCTTTCAGGGCATCAATGACATCGCCCTGCGGCTCCAGCACCTGCCCGGGCGTGAGGTGGGCAGCATTGCTGAACAGGTGAATGCGGGCTGATTTGATGAGTTCCCGCTCGTGATGAATCCGGGCATAAAATGCGCCGGATTCGGTTTCCGGCTCCGGGTCGCTGTCGTCCCCTGCCGTGCGGTACGGCGCGGCGTAGCGGTAGTGCTCACCCGTCGTCACCGCATCACTGCGTACGCTGACCGTCGCATCCATCGGCGTGGTGGCTGTCCGGTAGTTGTAATCCCGTGTGGCGACGGTGCTGGTGACAATCCTGTGCCAGGTGCGCACATCCCAGACGGATTCTGCTGCGCCGTCGAACAGACCCGACGGCTCGCGGTACGGCAGGCGCACATCAAAGTGATAGTTCAGCTGGCTGTCGGCAAAAATGTACGTATCCAGACCGCGCACATCATCCATCTCCGTACGCCAGTAAATCCCCACCTCTGACAGAATGCGCTGGATAAACTGTAAATCCGTCTCCCGCCACTGGGTGATAAGTTCACGCGCCGGATAGCTGCGCTCCAGACGAAACTCAAAGTCCGGCCCATCCAGCCCGTGTCTGCGCAGCACCTGCTCCACCACCTCCGGTACGGACTGGTGCTGGAAAATGCGGCACTGGCGGGTGCGGCTGAGCAGTGCCAGACGGGAGCTCAGCTCCACCTGGTAATGCGACTGGTCGGCGGTGGTGGAAAGCCACTCCAGACGGGTGATGATGCCGTGCACTGCCTTCCCGCTGCGCATGCGCAGGGTGGCGTACTTCATCAGTACCTCTTCGGGGGTGAGGTTATCCTGCGGTGTGGTGAAGTCGATGGTCCATCGGAAGGGCTCGCTGAGCGCCTCGCGGCCCTTAAACCGCAGCACGTCGGGCGTGACGCGGGAGTCCGTAATGTCCAGGGTGTAACGGGTCTGTCCGTCGAAGAGCGCCAGCCAGTTATCCATAACAAAGACCTTTATCTTACTGTGGATAATAAACGACGCGATAGTTACATAACGCAAATTTGTTGTAAATAACGTAATTTTTTAAAAGGGGGGCCTTTTTGCTGCGCAAATAAGAAGGAACAATTCACCATATGAATATTTGAAGTTGAGAATATTCAAACTGGCATCTCTCTATCCGCGCTTGATTGGATATATGGATGTACTGACTAAGTTGACAATATAAGCAAAGCAGTAACTATATGGTTAATGCGAATGTAGAGCGATTTTCTTCAGGATCAGATGCGAGATATTTGTAGGTTGATCGCCGTCACTTTTAGAAAAATGATGCCCAAATAACTCCGACATAAGAAAACTTTCCTCCAAACGCAGAAAAGCCTCATTAAACTTGTGACTTTTTTCTCCCGCTCTCCGGATATGATCTCCCCATATCAATAACTCACACCTGCACCTTCTGACTCGCAATCGCTGGCGATCGGAATCTTATAAAAACAACCAGTTACCCTACAAAATAAGCGAGTGCCCAATGAATATGGCAACAAACAGCAGTGTGATTGTGAGTGATTCCCCTGCGGCAAGGCGGGCGGGAATGAGCGAAAGCGAATGGCGAGAGGCGATCAAATTTGACAGCACCGATACGGGCTGGGTCATCATGAGTATCGGGATGGCTATCGGCGCGGGCATCGTTTTTCTTCCGGTGCAGGTCGGGTTAATGGGGCTGTGGGTGTTTTTACTCTCGTCGATAATTGGTTATCCGGCTATGTACCTGTTCCAGCGCCTGTTTATTAATACGCTGGCGGAATCACCGGAATGCAAAGATTACCCGAGCGTCATTAGCGGTTATTTAGGTAAAAACTGGGGCATCTTATTGGGTGCGCTTTATTTCGTGATGCTGGTGATCTGGATGTTTGTCTATTCCACGGCTATCACCAACGACAGCGCCTCCTATTTGCACACCTTCGGCGTAACCGACGGTTTGCTGTCGGAAAATCCGTTCTACGGCTTATTCCTGATCTGCATTCTGGTCGCCATCTCGTCGCGCGGAGAAAAACTGCTGTTTAAAGTCTCCAGCCTGATGGTGCTGACCAAATTATTTGTAGTGGCGGCGCTGGGTCTTTCGATGATTGGCCTCTGGCATTTAGCCAACGTCGGTATGCTGCCGCCGATGGGGCTGCTGATTAAAAACGCCATTATTACGCTGCCTTTCACCTTAACCTCCATTCTGTTTATTCAGACTTTAAGCCCGATGGTGATTTCCTATCGTTCACGGGAAAAATCCGTAGAGGTGGCGCGTCATAAAGCGCTGCGGGCAATGAATATCGCCTTTGGCGTGCTGTTTGTGACGGTCTTTTTCTACGCGGTCTCCTTCACGCTGGCGATGGGGCACGACGAGGCGGTAAAAGCCTACGAGCAGAATATTTCCGCCCTGGCAATCGCAGCACAGTTCATCAGCGGTGACGGTGCGGGCTGGGTCAAAATCGTCAGCGTGATCCTCAACATTTTCGCCGTGATGACCGCGTTCTTTGGCGTCTATCTCGGCTTTCGTGAGGCGACGCAGGGCATCGTGATGAACATCCTGCGCCGCAAAATGCCGGCGGAAAAAATCAATGAAAATGCCGTCCAGCGCGGAATTATGCTGTTCGCCATCCTGCTGGCCTGGAGCGCGATTGTATTAAACGCGCCGGTGCTGAGCTTCACCTCCATCTGTAGCCCTATTTTCGGGATGGTGGGCTGCTTAATTCCGGCGTGGCTGGTCTACAAAGTGCCCGCACTTCATAAATATAAAGGCGTATCGCTGGTAATTATCGTAATTACCGGGCTGCTGCTTTGTGTTTCTCCTTTCCTCGCCTTCTCATGAGGTTAAATAAGGTCGTAACGATGTCTGAGCAAATTAATCCTTTATGGAACCATTTTATTCGCGCCGTGCAGGAAGAGGTAAAGCCTGCGCTGGGCTGTACCGAACCCGTCTCGCTGGCGCTGGCGTGTGCGATGGCTGCCGGACAGCTTTCCGGTGAGGTAACGCGTATCGAGGCGTGGGTATCGCCGAACCTGATGAAAAACGGGCTTGGCGTAACGGTGCCCGGCACCGGTATGGTCGGTTTACCCATCGCGGCCGCGCTGGGGGCGACAGGCGGTAATGCACACGCCGGGCTGGAGGTGTTGAAAGACGCGTCGGCCGAGGCGCTAACGCGCGCCAAAGCATTGCTGAACGCGGGTCTGGTGCAGGTAAAATTGCAGGAGCCGTGCGATGAGATCCTTTATTCACGCGCCTGCGTTTACGCCGGTGAATCCTCGGCGATGGTGACCATCGCTGGCGGGCACACTCGCGTGGTGGAGGTAGTTTGTCAGGGCGAAACGTGCTTCAGGCTTGACGATCGTCAGAGCCAGAACAACGACGATCCGCTGGCGGTACTCTCGACCACCACGCTGTCACAGATCCTTGAGTTTGTGGAGCAGGTGCCGTTCGACGCGATCCGCTTTATCCTCGATGCGGGGCGGCTGAACGATGCGCTCTCCCGCGAAGGTTTGCGTGGCAACTGGGGGCTGCATATTGGCGCGACGCTCAATAAACAGCGCGCACGCGGCTGGATGGCGCAGGATCTGGGTTCAGACATTATTATCCGCACCAGCGCAGCCTCGGATGCCCGCATGGGAGGCGCGACGCTGCCAGCGATGAGCAACTCGGGTTCCGGGAACCAGGGCATCACCGCCACCATGCCGGTAGTGGTGGTGGCTGAGCACGTTCAGGCTGATGACGAACGGCTGGCGCGGGCGCTGATGCTCTCGCATCTGTCGGCTATCTATATCCATTACCAGCTTCCGCGCTTGTCCGCGTTGTGCGCGGCGACAACCGCCGGAATGGGGGCAGCGGCGGGGATGGCGTGGCTGATGGGCGGATCTTACCAGACCATTGCCATGGCGATCGGCAGTATGATCGGCGACGTGAGCGGGATGATCTGCGATGGGGCTTCTAACAGCTGTGCAATGAAGGTCTCGACCAGCGTCACCAGCGCCTGGAAAGCCGTGATGATGGCGCTGGATGATACTGCCGTGACGGGTAACGAGGGGATTGTGGCGCACGACGTGGAACAGTCGATCTCTAACCTGTGCGCCCTGGCGTGCCGCTCAATGCAGGCGACGGACCGGCAGATCATTGAGATTATGGCGAGTAAGGTGTTGTGATTTAATCCAACCCGTTACCCCTCACCCTAACCCTCTCCCATAGGGAGAGGGAACCGATCGAGCGAGGGGCGTGTTGATCTTAAACCGGCAAATCAATCAACAGCGCGCGCAGCGGCGTATCGGCAACCAGAGTGATATTCGCTTCGTCACGAATAAACGCCCCGTCACCGCAGGTGAGCGCTTCTTTCTCTTCCGTATGCGTGACCGCATGCACCGTTCCGTGAATGGACTGCAAATAGGCACGCGGGCCATGAAGCTGGAAGCTCGCCTGTTCACCTTTTTTCAGTTCGATATGATGCAGCCACACCTGCTGGCGCAACTGCAAGCTGCCTTTGCTGCCGTCTGGCGAGGCAATCAGCTGCTGTTGATCGCCCTTCAGATCGATCTTTTGCACCAGCGGATTTTCCCGCTCCGGACAGGCATCCAGCCACAGCTGCATGCGGGTCAACGTTTTATCTTTGCTGAGGTTATGCTCACTGTAGCTAATACCTGGCTGAGTAGAAATTAACAGCGCCTCGCCAGCCTTCGCCTGGACATGATTGCCCTCGCTATCGCGGTATTCTGCCTCGCCTTCCAGGATCAGGTTCAGGATATCGACTTTCGGGTACGTGCGCGGCTGGAAGGACGCGCCCGGGGCGAGCACTTCCTGATTCAATACACGCAGTGAAGCGTAACCGAGGAGTTTAGGGTCAAAGTAGTGTCCAAAGGAAAAGGTGTAGCGGGCCTGCAACCAACCGAAATCGGCTTGTCCGCACTGTTTCGCTGTTCTTGTCGTAATCATAAACTTGACCTCTCTTTACACTAAATCAATGGTAAAGGTATGGACGCTGCATTGTTAGCCAGATATTCTGCCTGGTATGTTCAAATTTCCTGAATGAGAACGAGATGGCTAAAGAGAGAGCATTGACGCTTGAGGCGCTTCGCGTCATGGACGCGATTGACAGGCGCGGCAGTTTTGCCGCGGCGGCAGATGAACTGGGGCGCGTTCCGTCTGCGCTGAGCTACACCATGCAAAAGCTGGAAGAGGAGCTGGATGTTGTGCTCTTCGATCGCTCCGGTCATCGAACAAAATTCACCAACGTTGGGCGGATGCTGCTGGAGCGCGGCCGCGTATTGCTGGAAGCGGCGGATAAGCTGACGACCGATGCCGAAGCGCTGGCCCGCGGCTGGGAAACCCATCTGACGTTAGTGACCGAAGCGCTGGTGCCCACCGAAGCGCTGTTTCCGCTGGTGGACAAACTGGCCGCGAAAGCCAATACCCAGCTGTCGATCATCACCGAGGTGCTGGCCGGGGCATGGGAGCGTCTTGAGACGGGCAGGGCGGATATCGTGATTGCGCCAGACATGCATTTCCGCTCATCGTCAGAAATCAATTCGCGCAAGCTCTACAGCGTGATGAACGTCTACGTCGCCGCGCCGGATCACCCTATCCATCAGGAGCCGGAGCCGCTCTCTGAGGTCACGCGCGTGAAATACCGCGGCGTGGCGGTCGCGGATACCGCCCGAGAGCGCCCGGTGTTAACGGTACAGTTGCTGGATAAACAGCCGCGACTGACGGTAACGTCGCTGGAAGATAAGCGTCAGGCGCTCCTGGCGGGGCTGGGCGTGGCGACTATGCCGTACCCGTTTGTCGAAAAGGACATTGCAGAAGGGCGGCTGCGCGTCGTCAGCCCGGAATACACCAGCGAAGTGGATATTATTATGGCGTGGCGTCGCGATAGCATGGGCGAAGCCAAATCGTGGTGTTTGCGTGAAATTCCCAAGCTCTTTGCCCACCACAACAAATAAGCGTAGGCCCGGTAAGCGTAAGCGCCACCGGGCAGAATTTACGCGCTTGCCTTAGGATCCGGACCAAAGCGGTTTTCGCCCGGCGTTCCGCTCTGACAGTTGAAAATCAAAATCACGATCCAGCCGATAAGCGGGATCAACAGCAACAGCAGCCACCACGCCGAACGATCGGTGTCGTGGAGACGACGAAACAGTACGGCCCATGAAGGCAGCAGAACTAACACACCATAAATGGTGGTGAGAATGCCTTCACCCCCCTCGCGTTCCCAGCCGAGGATCTTGTCCACAATGCCCAGCACCATAATCAGGACGAAGTTCACCAGAACGAACATCCAGTACTCTTTACGGCGGGCACGGCCACCAAAACCAAAATAGTTGCGCAGTACCTTTAAATACCAGTCCATTTTTCCTTGCCTCTTAATCAGTCAATCACTTGTTTTCTAAGCGATCGAGGTAAGGATAGATGTATGCTGTGAATTAAAAAAGGGAATCAATTGATTCCCTAAATAATTATCCGAAACGCACGTCGCGCCCGTGCGGTTCATCCAGGTCCTGCCACGGGCCAATGGAGATAATGCCCGTTGGGTTGATGGTCTTATGACTGCGGAAATAATGGGTGCGAATATGGTCAAAATTGACCGTCTCCGCAATCCCCGGCATCTGATAGATGTCGCGCAGGAAACCGTGCAGGTTCAGATAATCGCTGATGCGATGCTTGTCGCACTTGAAGTGGGTGACATACACCGGATCGAAGCGGATCAGCGTCGTCCACAGGCGGATGTCTGCTTCGGTGAGGCGATCGCCCGTTAAATAACGATGCTGGCCGAGGATCTGCTCCAGGCGCTCCAGGGATCCAAACACGTTGCCGACCGCTTCGTCGTACGCTTCCTGACTGGTGGCAAAGCCCGCTTTATAGACGCCGTTGTTGACGTTGTCGTAGATCCAGCCGTTCAGCTCGTCAATTTTCTCGCGCAGCTCAACCGGGTAGTAATCCCCGGCGCGGGCGCCGTGCGCGTCAAACGCGGTATTGAACATGCGAATGATTTCAGCGGATTCATTGCTGACGATCGTCTGGTTTTTCTTGTCCCACAGCACCGGCACCGTTACGCGTCCGGTGTAGTGCGGATCGGCGCGCAGATAGAGCTGATACAGGAAATCGTGATGATAAAGCTCATCACCCGTCGCGGCAGGGAAGTCACTGTCGAACGTCCAGCCGTTTTCCAGCATCAGCGGGTTGACCACCGAAACCGGAATTAACGATTCGAGGCCTTTAAGCTTGCGCACAATCAGCGTGCGGTGCGCCCACGGACAGGCGAGAGAAACGTACAGATGATAACGATCTTTCTCCGCCGCGAAGCCGCCTTCGCCGCTCGGGCCGGGTGCGCCGTCGGCGGTCAGCCAGTTACGGAAGGCCGAAACAGAGCGCTTAAAGCGTCCACCGGTGGATTTGGTGTCATACCAGACATCCTGCCAGACGCCGTCTACGAGTTGTCCCATTTTTTTCTCCTCCGTCAGATAGCAAAAGCGAGGAGATGTCTCCTCGCTTTGAATGTAATCAGTATAGCGTGCTTACCACTTCTTATTCAGAAGACGGTCGATGCTGTAGGCGCCCGGGCCCGTGATAGCCAGCAGCAGGAAGCCACCCGCGATGGTCAGGTTTTTCATGAACATCAGGGAGTTCACGCCTTCCGCAAAGTTGCTGTGGAAGATGAACGCGGTCAGCAGGGTAAAGCCTGCGGTGAACAGCGCCGTGGTGCGTGTCAGGAAACCGAACAGCACTGCCAGGCCGCCGCCGAACTCAAGCAGAATGGTCAGTGGCAGCAGGAACCCCGGCACGCCCATCGCTTCCATATACTGCTGAGTGCCCGCATAGCCGGTAATTTTGCCCCAGCCTGCGGTGATGAACAGAATTGGCATCAGAATACGCGCTACCAGTACACCAACATCTTCTAATTTTTTCATTTTACTCTCCAGGAAACCACATCAGCGGCTAAACGTTATTTGCTTGCAAATTCGGGTAGATACCGCGTCTTTGCTGTCGATGGAGAGGAGTGTAAACGGGGCGGATGGCAATTGTTAGCAAGGAAAACTGTTAATCTTCTTCAAAGATATTGAGTAAGGGAGCGTGCGGGCTGGTGCCCTCACCCCATCCCTCTCCCACAGGGAGAGGGGGCAAAAACAAAAAACGGTAACCAGGGTTACCGTTTTGCTTTTTTCACCGCAACTGCTGCTGTCGCAGCGTGGTTTTCACCAGACGCCAGGCGCTCCAGGCGCCAAAGCCGCGACGTGCCCAGCGGATCAGCATGTTAGGATGCCGAACCGACCAGATCGCCATCACGCTGCTGCCGACCAGCGCCCATGAACGCAGGCTCAGGACCGTGTTCCAGCCGCGGTCAAACCGATGCGTGGCTTCAACCCAGTCGCGACGGCTGGCAGACAGATCCAGTCGCTGCTGCTGGATTTGGCTCAACAGATACGCTTTCCGCTTTTGACGTTCGGCTTTGTCGCTCACGACTTATCATCCTCCAGCAGGGCGCGGTCGTTGGCCAGCTCCTGGCGCGTATGACGCAGGAAGGTCGACGTGCGCGCTTTATGCAGGGTCCAGATACCGCCTATCAGCGCCGCCACCAGCAGAACCACGGTAGTCGCAATCATCGCGTTCAGACGATACTGTGGATCGATAGCCCAGATGATTAACACCATCAGGCTCATCAGACCAAACGCGGCAAAGAGCATCGTAAGCCCAAGCATGAGCAGCATCTGGAAGAGGTTGGCTTTCTCCTCTTCCAGCTCCACTACCGCAAGCCGGACGCGCGTTTCGGCAATCCCGACCAGCGTCGTAAGAATACGCTGGCCAATGCCGAGGACGTTTTTAGCAGGCCCTTGTGCGTGACGTGGATCTTCCATAATCAACGACGCGTCAGCAGGACACCCAGCACCACACCCACTGCGGCGCCAATACCCACACCCGTCCATGGATTATCACGTACATATTCGTCTGCGCGCGCAGCCGCTTCGCGGGTCTGTTTCGCCAGTGCATCACCGGTTTCACCCAGACGGTAACGGCTCTCTTTCAGTGCCTGCTCCGCTTTGCTGCGCAGTTTGCTGACTTCTTCTTTCGATTTATCGGCAGAAGAGTTCAGCACCTCTTCCAGGGTGTCCGCCAGGGATTTCAGTTCAGCGCGCAGATTTTCTGAAGTTGTATCTTTTGACATGATTCTCTCCTGTTGAGATTTCCGTTAACTCAATAATCGCGAGCTTCCAGCGCTTTCAGTTCGTCCTGCGCCTCTTGCAACTTCCTCTCGCGCTTGGCAATTTTTTCCGCATCACCTTTCTCTTTCGCTTCTTGCAGGTCTTGACGGCGCTCGGCTATCTCGTCCTTCTGTTCAGCGATTTTTTCCTGATGATCGGCACGCAGCTTGCTGTCCGTACAGTTGTCTTTCACTTCGCTCAACGCTTTTTTCAGTCCGTCGATCCGGTGCTGATTGTTATGCTTTTCGGCATAACTGATTTCGCGTTGGATATCCTGTTCTTTCTCCTGACAAAGAGACATAGCGAAGGAAGCTGTGCTTAAAGAAAAAAGGGCCAGAGCCAGGGTGATGCGGTATTTCATTATAGAAACCTTCCATTGTGTTACGGCGTAAGCCGTGTTCCAGAACTAAGCGGAGAACATCTGAGGGGTGCTCCGCGTACTTAAGCATAGTAAGTAAACGGGAGTTTCACCAAAGTAGGTGAAAATATTCGGAATATTAGTCGTTAACCAAATCGATGCGACGTGTCGCGTAACCGTGACATCCAGGAGGCGACGTGGCTGTCATCATCCTGTTGCGCAATGATGTAACCCTGCGGCAGCGTGCGGTCCAGCACGGCTTTCGCCGCGGCGCTTTGCGCACTGGAGTCAAATTTTATCAGCAGCACATCGTCTTGCGGCGTGATGCTCTTAAAGCGAATCCCGTTTGCGTCGAGATGATGCCAGATGGAAAAACCATCCGGCACGCTGGTTCCTTGGCTCACAGGACGGATAGCCAGCGTCGACTCCTGATGCTGTAGCGCAGACCACAGCAGGATAAGAGCGCTGAACATCATCAGCGCGACGATGGCGTAAGAGAAGCGGCGCAGCGCGAGCGGGGAGATAACCATCGTTAACCCCTGGCTCCGTATTTCTTCTTCCACAGTACGACCAGGGACCCGACCAGGCCAAACACCAGCAGAACGACGGGCAGCAGCATCAGGCAAGACATCAGTTGGTCTTCGTATTTCATAAAGACCGGCGTTTTACCCAGCGCGTAGCCGAGCGTGGTCAGGATCAGCACCCACAGCAAGCCGCTCATCCAGTTAAAGAACTGGAAGCGCGTGCTGCTCAGACCGGACAGGCCCGCAATGGTGGGCAGTAGGGTGCGTACAAATGCGATAAAGCGGCCGATCAGCAAGGCGGAAAGCCCATGCTTATGGAAAAGGTGGTGCGCTCGCTGGTGGTAATGGGCCGGAAGGTGCGAAAGCCAGTTCTGAACGATTCGCGTGTTACCCAGCCATCGCCCCTGAATGTAACTCACCCAGCAGCCCAGGCTGGCGGCAATGGTTAAAAGCAGGACCGTTTGCGGGAAAGCCATCGCCCCTTTTGCACAAAGCACCCCGACCAGTACCAGCAGGCTGTCGCCCGGTAAAAAGGCAGCAGGCAGCAGACCGTTCTCAAGGAACAGGATCATAAATAATACAAAGTAGAGCATGCCAATCATGGACGGGTTGGCCAGCGTTTCGAAATCCTGAGCCCAGAGGGCGTTCAGTAGTTGGGTCAAAAGTTCCATTCAGTGTTCCTGGAAATCGGTTAACGTCACGCCTGTAATTCGGGAAATACAGCACGGCGACATTGTTATGATTTCATTATGGTCGCTCGCGGACACATTGATGTGTGGCCAACACTGTTCCCTGTTAATTGGCTGGTTAGCAAGCACTAACTTACAAAATAACGAAGTGAATCCAATTGTAACAAAGCCCGACGTTCTGCGTCACAGAATTTGAGGGGAAACACGATTTTGGCGTAAGCCACGGAGGGGAGCGAGAAATTTTACAAAGGCTGACACTATATAGGTTTTCTTACCCTGTCTGGCCGGAAGGCGCGGCGGTGCGCCTGCCAGCAGTTCGGGGCGTTATTTTGCGAGATTGGTCGCGGTATCGAGGTGAACGACCGGATTATCGGCAAAAAGATAGCGGTCAGCGTTAAATTCAAAGTCATCACTTGTTTCATTAAACAGCATCTGTTTGGTGTTCTCCAGATGCTGCCACATTGCCAGTTTCGCCGCATGCGGATCTTTACGAATCAGGGCTTTAAGAATCTGGTCGTGATCGTCACACCAGTTATCTACCGTGCGGGAATCAATGTGATCGTGCAATTTCTTCCAGTACGGGTTGTGAACGCGCTGAGTCCACATTTTTTCAACGATTGCCGCCAGCGCCGTGTTCTGAGTCGCAAGGGCGACCTGGACGTGGAATTGCAGGTCCCATTCAGAATCGCGGAAACATTTTTCTTTACGTGCGTGATCCTGGATTTCCATCAGCTTCATGATGTCCTGCTTGGTCACCTGCGTCGCAGCAAATTCCGCAATGTTGCTTTCAATCAGCTGGCGAGCCTGGAGAAGCTCAAACGGACCGTAGCTGGCAAATTCCAGACTTTCGTCCGGGGTGGGGGAGTGTTTCGCCTGGCTGGAAATCACATGAATGCCGGAACCTTTGCGTACCTCAACATACCCTTCCACTTCCAGCATGATGATGGCTTCGCGGACCACCGTGCGGCTGACGCTTTTTTCATCCGCAATGAAACGCTCAGCGGGAAGTTTATCACCGACAAGATAGACCCCTTGCTCGATGCGATCTTTCAGCTCGGCGGCAAGTTGTTGATATAAACGACGTGATTCGGTGATTTCCATATGCGCTCCAGGCAGGGTACGGCGAATGATTTGTTATACCACTTTTGCGTGCCAGTCTCCAGATTTCGCCATCAAAAAAGCCGCCCGGAGGCGGCTTTTGCGTCGTTCTTGCCGGGTGGCGCTACGCTTACCCGACCTACTATTTTATTGGATTTTGTAGGCCGGGTAAGGCGGAGCCGCCACCCGGCAAAACAACGCTAACTCTGCGTCGCCGGTCCCCCGAGGGACTCTTTCGCAAGTTCATCTGCGGATTTGCTTTTCAGCACCGTCCAGATAACCACCGCACCCAACAGGTCGAAGACAGCCAGTACCGCGAACAGTGGGCTGAAACCAATCGTATCCGCCAGCGCGCCGACCACCAGCGCAAACAGGGTACTTGCGGTCCAGGCGGCCATCCCGGTCAGGCCGTTGGCGGTGGCGACTTCGTTACGACCAAACACGTCGGACGAGAGCGTAATCAGCGCACCGGACAGAGACTGGTGAGCAAAGCCCCCGATACACAGCAGGGCGATAGCCACGTAAGGGCTGGTGAACAGGCCGATCATACCCGGGCCGATCATCAGCAGGGCGCCCATGGTGACCACCATCTTACGGGACACAATCAGGTTCACGCCAAACCAGCGCTGGAACAGCGGTGGCAGGTAGCCGCCGACGATACAGCCCAGGTCTGCAAACAGCATTGGCATCCAGGCGAACATCGCGATCTCTTTCAGGTTAAAGCCGTACACTTTAAACATGAACAGTGGGATCCAGGCGTTAAACGTACCCCAGGCCGGTTCTGCCAGGAAGCGTGGCAGGGCGATACCCCAGAACTGACGGGTGCCCAGGATCTGCCAGACGGACATCTTTTTGCCGTTGTCGGTCTGATGCTGGGATTCCTGACCATTAATAATGTAGTCACGTTCTTCGTCAGACAGCTTTTTCTGGTCGCGCGGGTGTTTATAGAAAATCAGCCACGCCATGGCCCAGGCAAAGCTCAGCACACCGGAGATGATGAACGCCATCTGCCAGCTGTGCATCATAATCGCCCACACCACCAGTGGCGGAGCAATCATCGCCCCGATGGAGGAGCCCACGTTGAAGTAACCGACAGCGATAGAACGCTCTTTTGCCGGGAACCATTCAGAGCTGGCTTTCAGACCCGCGGGGATCATCGCCGCTTCGGCAGCACCTACCGCACCACGCGCCAGCGCCAGTCCGCCCCAGCTGCCGGCCAGCGCGGTCGCCCCACAGAAGACGGCCCAGGCTACAGCGAAGAAGGCATAACCAATTTTTGTACCCAGAATATCAAGAACATAACCTGCAACAGGCTGCATTACGGTGTAAGCGGCAGAGTAAGCCGCAATGATGTAAGAGTATTGCTGCGTGGAGATATGTAACTCTTCCATCAACGTTGGCGCCGCTGCTGCCACGGTGTTACGTGTCAGGTAGCCCAGCACGGTGCCGAGCGTCACCAGTGCGATCATGTACCAACGTAACCCTTTAATTTTACGCATGTAAAACCTCATCGTTATGTTATTTCCGTGTCGGGACACGGCAACAACTCAACCGTTGCCGGGAGCTGTTCTGTAACGGGAGGGGCGTAACCGGGAACCTGTCCCGGAACGGCCCGAACCTTGCCATTAGTAATCGTGCTAAGTCGGCTTCCGTACCGTTAAATCCGATGTATCAAACACCGGTAATGCATTCCGTCGGCTTATAGTTTGCGACGGCGAAAAGATAACTTGTCATACAACTTTAAAAGGTGAGTGACATCACAAAAGTGTGAATCTTTGTAGGGACATTATGCGGCACGCGCAAAGCCAGAACTGGCGCGGCCTGGGAGAGGGTTTACCCCTTTGAGGGTAATTTATTTGTCGACGTTTATTGATCTAACTCACGAAAAAAACGTCGGACTCTGGAAATTGGTGTGATAACTTTGCAGCATCTGAACATAAGCTTTCTGACGCTCCCGTAATGAGGAAGACGATAATGACACCGTTTATGACCGACGATTTTCTGTTAGATACCGAATTTGCTCGCCGCCTGTACCACGACTACGCAAAAGACCAGCCGATTTTCGACTACCACTGCCATTTACCGCCGCAGCAGGTTGCCGAAAATTACCGTTTCAAAAACCTGTATGATATCTGGCTGAAGGGTGACCACTATAAGTGGCGCGCAATGCGCACCAACGGCGTGGCCGAGCGCCTGTGTACCGGCGACGCGACCGATCGCGAGAAGTTTGACGCCTGGGCCGCTACTGTTCCCCACACCATCGGTAACCCGTTATACCACTGGACGCACCTCGAACTGCGTCGTCCGTTTGGTATCACCGGCAAGCTGCTCTCTCCCGCCACGGCGGATGAAATCTGGGATCAGTGCAACGACCTGCTGGCGCAGGATAGCTTCTCGGCGCGCGGCATCATGAAGCAGATGAACGTGAAGATGGTGGGCACCACCGACGATCCTGTCGACTCTCTGGAGCACCACGCGGTTGTCGCGAAGGACAGCACGTTTGACATCAAAGTGCTGCCAAGCTGGCGCCCGGATAAAGCCTTCAACATCGAGCTGCCGACCTTTAACGACTACATGGCGAAGCTGGCGGAAGTGTCTGACACCGATATCCGTCGCTTTGGCGATCTGCAAACCGCGCTGACCAAGCGTCTGGATCACTTTGCCGCACACGGCTGTAAAGTGTCTGACCACGCGCTGGACGTAGTGCTGTTCGCGGAATCCAGCGAAGCTGAGCTGGACAGCATTCTGGCGCGTCGTCTCTCCGGCGAAGCCCTGAGTGAGCACGAAGTGGCGCAGTTTAAAACGGCGGTACTGGTATTCCTCGGTGCGGAATATGCCCGCCGCGGCTGGGTTCAGCAGTATCACATCGGCGCGCTGCGTAATAACAACCAGCGTCAGTTCAAACTGCTGGGCGCGGACGTGGGCTTTGACTCCATCAACGACCGTCCGATGGCGGAAGAGCTGTCAAAACTGCTGAGCAAACAGAACGAGCAAAACCTGCTGCCAAAAACCATCCTTTACTGCCTGAACCCACGCGATAACGAAGTGCTGGGCACCATGATCGGCAACTTCCAGGGCGAAGGGATGCCGGGCAAGATGCAGTTCGGTTCCGGCTGGTGGTTTAACGATCAGAAAGACGGCATGGAGCGTCAGATGACGCAGCTGGCGCAGCTCGGCCTGCTGAGCCGCTTCGTTGGCATGCTGACCGACAGCCGCAGTTTCCTCTCCTATACCCGCCATGAATATTTCCGCCGCATTCTGTGCCAGATGATCGGCCGCTGGGTGCACGCGGGCGAAGCGCCAGCGGATATCCAGCTGCTGGGCGAAATGGTGAGAAACATCTGCTTTAACAATGCGCGTGACTACTTCGCCATTGAACTGAACTAAGGCCGTTTGAGGTTGATATGCAATACATCAAAATCCATTCGCTGGATAACGTTGCCGTCGCGCTGGCCGATTTAGCCGAAGGGACGGAAGTGACCTTCGACAACCAGTCGGTGACGTTACGCCAGGCCATTGGACGTGGACATAAGTTTGCCCTGATCCCCATCGCGAAAGGGGAGAACGTGGTGAAGTACGGTTTGCCCATCGGTCATGCGCTGGCGGATATTGCGCCGGGTGAATACATTCATTCCCACAATACCCGCACCAATCTCAGCGATCTGGACGAGTACAGCTATCAACCTGACTTCCAGGCAGAAGAAGGACAGGCGGCCGATCGTGAGGTGCAGATCTACCGCCGCGCCAGCGGCGAGGTGGGGATCCGCAATGAACTGTGGATCCTCCCGACCGTCGGCTGCGTGAACGGGATCGCGCGTCAAATTCAGACGCGTTTCCTGAAAGAGACTAACAATGCTGAAGGCACCGACGGCGTGCATCTGTTCAGCCACACCTATGGTTGTTCCCAGCTGGGCGACGACCACATCAATACCCGCACCATGCTGCAAAATATGGTGCGCCACCCGAACGCGGGGGCGGTGCTGGTGATTGGCCTCGGCTGTGAAAACAATCAGGTTGACGCCTTCCGCGATACGCTGGGCGAGTTCGATCCTGAGCGCGTGCACTTTATGGTGTGTCAGCACCAGGACGACGAAGTGGAAGCGGGCGTTGAACAACTGCACCAGCTGTACGAGGTGATGCGTCACGACAAGCGCGAGCCGGGCAAGCTGAGCGAACTGAAGTTTGGCCTGGAGTGCGGCGGGTCTGACGGGCTTTCCGGCATTACCGCTAACCCGATGCTGGGCCGCTTCTCGGATTACGTGATTGCCAACGGCGGCACCACGGTGCTGACCGAAGTGCCGGAGATGTTCGGCGCAGAGCGCATTCTGATGAGCCACTGTCGCGACGAAGAGACGTTTGAGAAGACCGTCACCATGGTGAACGACTTCAAACAGTACTTCATTGCCCACAATCAGCCGATTTACGAGAACCCGTCGCCGGGGAACAAGGCGGGCGGAATCACCACGCTGGAGGAGAAATCCCTCGGCTGCACCCAGAAAGCGGGGGCCAGCCAGGTGGTGGACGTTCTGCGCTACGGCGAACGCCTGAAAACCCACGGCCTGAACCTGCTGAGCGCACCGGGTAACGATGCGGTCGCCACCAGCGCGCTGGCGGGGGCGGGCTGCCATATGGTGCTGTTCAGTACCGGCCGCGGTACGCCGTACGGCGGGTTTGTGCCGACGGTTAAAATTGCCACCAACAGCGAGCTGGCGGCAAAGAAAAAGCACTGGATCGATTTCGACGCAGGGCAGCTGATCCACGGCAAAGCGATGCCGCAGCTGCTGAGCGAGTTCGTGGACGCTATCGCAGAGTTCGCCAGCGGCAGGCAGACCTGTAACGAGAAGAACGACTTCCGCGAGCTGGCGATTTTTAAGAGTGGTGTGACGCTGTAAGCTGGGTGCGGGCTGGTGCCCTCACCCCAACCCTCCCCACAGGGAGAGGGTGCAAACACTAAAAACGGCAACACATGTTGCCGTTTTGCATTTACCTTGTAGGCCCGGTAAGGCGTAGCCGCCACCGGGCTTTTCTTTTTAACTGCGCAGGGCGTTCTTCGCTAAACGCGCATCTTCCGCCTGACAGGCTGCGGCGGTAAACAGCACGTCGGTAGAGGAGTTCAGCGCAGTCTCGCAGGAATCCTGCAATACGCCGATAATGAAGCCGACCGCGACAACCTGCATGGCAATCTCGTTCGGGATACCGAACATGTTACAGGCCAGCGGGATCAGCAGCAGCGATCCGCCCGCCACGCCGGATGCGCCACAGGCACACAGTGATGCAACGACGCTCAGCAGCAGCGCGGTTGGCAGATCCACCGGAATACCCAGCGTATGCACCGCCGCCAGCGTCAGCACGGTGATGGTGATCGCCGCACCCGCCATGTTCACGGTCGCACCCAGCGGGATCGACACGGAATAGGTATCGCGATCCAGGTTCAGCTTCTCCGCCAGCGCCATGTTGACCGGAATGTTCGCCGCCGAGCTGCGGGTAAAGAAGGCATACACGCCGCTCTCGCGCAGGCAAGTCAGCACCAGCGGATACGGGTTGCGGCGGATCTGCCAGAACACCAGCAGCGGGTTGATCACCAGCGCCACCAGCAGCATACAGCCGACCAGGACGACCAGCAGCTGCGCGTAGCCCCACAGTGCGTCGAAACCGGTAGTGGCCAGCGTCGAAGAAACCAGACCAAAGATACCGACTGGTGCAAAGCGAATCACCAGCTTCACCATGAAAGTCACGGCATTGGACAAATCGTTGACCAGGTTTTTCGTGGTCTCGTTGCCATGACGCAGCGCGAAGCCCAGACCAATCGCCCAGACCAGGATGCCAATGTAGTTTCCGCTCATCAGTGCGGTGATGGGGTTAGAGACCATGCTCATCAGCAGGCCGCGAAGGACTTCCACAATCCCGGACGGCGGGGTGATATCACCGGCCGCGCTGGTCAGGTGCAGCGTGGACGGGAACAGGAAGCTAAACACAACGGCCGTTAAGGCAGCAGAGAAGGTTCCCAGCAGATACAGGAACAGAATAGGGCGAATGTTGGTTTTTTGTCCGTGCTGGTGGTTGGCAATCGACGCCATCACCAGCATCAGCACCAGTACCGGGGCGACGGCCTTCAGGGCGCCCACAAACAGCGTCCCGAGCAGCCCCGTGGCCTCCGCGGCAGGTTTCGACACCATGGCCAGCAGAATACCCAGTACCAACCCGACCAGAATTTGTTTTACAAGACTGCCCTGCGCCAGGCGCGCGAACAGACCGCGTGATTGTGTGCTCATACGTTATTCCTGAGTGAAATTGCGTTCCATCCTGGATGTGCTCTAAGTCACATTTATTTCCGGATGTAAGTAAATGTTTGCCTGGTCGAGTATAGGGAATACGTGAAAGGAGGGAAGCGTAAAATGCTGGATTTTACGTGTTGCGTCATGTTTTTTAACTATTGGTTAACGAAAGCGCCGGGTAGCGCTACGCTTACCCGGCCTGCATTGCATTTCCCCCTCTCCCTGTGGGAGAGGGTTGGGGTGAGGGCATCAGCCCGCACCGAACGTTGCACTAAACCTGCTGCTTCTTATCGTGCTGGCGGTTAACCCAGGTATTGATAATCAGCGTCACCAGCAGAATGCCAAACACCACGCCGAGCGAAATGGCGATCGGGATATGGTAGAAATCGACGATCAGCATCTTGATACCGATAAACACCAGAATCACCGACAGGCCGTACTTCAGCATTGAGAAGCGCTCTGCCGCGCCTGCCAGCAGGAAGTACATCGCACGCAGGCCGAGGATGGCGAACAGATTCGAGGTCAGAACGATGAACGGGTCGGTGGTAACTGCGAAGATAGCCGGGATACTGTCCACCGCGAAAATCACGTCGCTCAGCTCGACCAGAATCAGCACCAGCAGCAGCGGGGTGGCGAACAGCAGGCCGTTCTTACGCACGAAGAAATGCTCGCTCTCGATCTTGTCCGTCATGCGCAGATGACCCCGGAACCACTTCACCAACGGCTTATCACCGATACCGGTATCGTCTTCTTTCGCCAGCGCCATTTTGACCCCGGTGAACAGCAGGAACGCACCAAATACATACAACAGCCATTCGAACTGGGTAATCAGCCAGCTACCGGCGAAGATCATGATGGTACGCAGGACAATAGCGCCCAGAACGCCGTACACCAGCACGCGGCGTTGCAGAGCCGCAGGCACGGCGAAGTAACTGAACAGCATCAGCCAGACGAAGACGTTATCAACCGCCAGTGCTTTTTCAATCAGATAGCCGGTGAGGAAGGCGAGTGCCTGAGGATCGGCCACCGCGCGGCCTTCGGTTGAGGCCAGATACCACCAGAAGGCGGCGCAGAAAAGAAGTGAGAGGGTAACCCATACCAGCGACCAGACGGCGGCTTGCTTGACGCTCATGCCGTGTTCGCCGCGACGACCCTGCAAAAAGAGGTCGATCGCCAGCATGATGAGCACGACAACCGCGAATCCGCCCCACAGCATTGGAGTGCCGACAGAATGCATACTATTTTCCTTACACATAAAAAACAAAAACGGCTATGGTCAGAAGACGATAGCCGTTAGCTTTTTATGCATAGACCTCGCCTTCCGGCAAGGTCTCACTTACAACCTCGAAGGTTGCCCGGCGACCGGATGCGGTTTTGCACGCATCGTAATGACGATCCACCGGCGAAGAAGTTACTCCCCTTTGCAGGTAACAAATTATGTCAGACCATCGGTTTCGTCAATGGTCTGCACGATTTCATTACACAGCTTTACGCGACGGCTTCCACATTCACGCCGTCTGCGGGGAAAATCACGCCAGTCTGTCGGCGGATCTCCGTTTGCAGCTTCGCCGTGGTGCGGCTGATTGCCAGCCCCGGGTGGTTCACTTCGTTGTCTTCTACCAGACGGGCGAAGACCTCTGCCTCATAGAGCATAGTGTTAATATGCTGAGGCTGCGTCAGCTCCTGCGCTTTGCCGCCGCGGGGAACGATGCTTAGCTTCTGGCATTCGGAGATTTTTTCGATCACCAGCGAGCCGTCTTCGCCCTGAATTTCGCTTGGCAGTACGGAGTCACTGACCTTCGAGTGCTGCAACGTCACGCTGAAATCACCGTAGTCCAGCACCACAACGCCATGTGCATCCACGCCGCTCTCCAGCAGGCTGGCGGTGGCCGTTACGCCGTGCGGTTCACCCCACAGGGCGACCGCAGAGGCCAGGCAGTAAAAACCGATATCCATAATCGAGCCATTCGAGAAGGCCGGGTTAAAGGTGTTCGGGTTTTCGCCGTCCAGGTAGCGCTGGTAGCGCGAGGAATACTGACAGTAGTTGATAAAGGCTTTACGCACTTTGCCAATTTTCGGCAGGGACTGCTGCAACAGCAGGAAGTTCGGCAGGCTGGCGGTTTTGAACGCTTCAAACAGCACCACCTGGTTTTCCCGGGCAAGCGCAATGGCGGCTTCCACTTCCTCAATATTCGAGGCCAGCGGCTTCTCGCAAATCACGTGTTTTTTGTGGCTGAGGAACAGCTTCGTTTGCGGGAAATGCAGAGAATTCGGGCTGGCAATATAGACCGCGTCAATGGCGTCGCTTTGCGCCATCTCATCGAGCGAGGTGAACAGATGTTCAACCAGGTAGTCATTCGCAAAACTCTGCGCCTGCTCAAGGCTGCGGGAATAGACTGCGGTGAGCTTATATTTGCCGGTTTCGTGGGCGGCGTCGACGAACTGGCGCGTGATCCAGTTCGTACCGATGACTGCGAAACGTATCATAAACGTTTACGTACTCCGTAGCAGGGAACTTAAAACCACTGTAGCACGTCATCATGACATTTCGCGTGCGCTACTGCGCATTACTCTTTAACGATAAATGCGTCAGCCACAGCCGGGTATCAAACTCCAGCTGGTGGTACTGTGGCTCCATGTGGCAGCACAGGGAATAGAAGGCTTTGTCGTGCTCTTTCTCTTTCAGGTGCGCCAGCTCGTGCACCACGATCATCCGCAGAAAGGCTTCCGGCGCATTGCGAAAGACGGTCGCGACGCGGATCTCCGCTTTAGCCTTCAGCTTGCCGCCCTGCACGCGGGAGATGGCGGTATGCAGGCCGAGCGCGTTTTTCAGCACATGGATCTTATTGTCGTACATCACCTTGTTGATCGGCGGGGCGCTCTTAAGATACTGGTTTTTCAGATCCTGCGTATACTGCCAGAGGGCTTTGTCAGTCGCGAAATCATGCGTGCCCGGGTAGCGTTTTTCCAGCACCGCACCGAGCTTTCCCGCGGCAATCAGGTCACGAACCTGGGAAAGTAAATGCTCCGGATAGCCCTGGAGATAAGTCAGCTGGTTCATCAAAACCCCAAAATAGTGTGAAAACGGGTATACTCACGCACCCTTTTCAGGGATACGCCAAATTTTACCATTCAGGAGGGCCGATGAGCCACTTAGACAACGGTTTCCGTTCACTCAACCTTAAACGTTTCCCGGAAACGGACGACGTGAACCCGCTTCAGGCGTGGGAAGCGGCGGATGAATATCTGCTGCAACAGTTGGATGAGACTGAAATCAGCGGCCCGGTTCTGATCCTGAATGACGCGTTTGGCGCGCTGGCCTGCGCGCTGGCGGAACATGCGCCTTACAGTATCGGCGATTCTTACTTAAGCGAACTGGCGACGCGTGAAAACCTGCGCCATAACGACATCGAAGAGTCCAGCGTGAAGTTCCTCGACAGCACCGCGGACTACCCGCAGGCGCCGGGCGTGGTGCTGATTAAGGTGCCAAAAACCATGGCGCTGCTGGAGCAGCAGCTGCGCGCGCTGCGTAAAGTCGTCACGCCAGAAACCCGCATTATCGCGGGTGCCAAAGCGCGCGATATTCACACCTCGACGCTGGAGCTGTTCGAGAAGGTCCTCGGCCCGACCACCACGACGCTTGCCTGGAAAAAAGCACGCCTGATCAACTGCACCTTCAGCGCACCGGCGCTGGCCGACGCGCCAGAAACGCTGAGCTGGAAACTGGAAGGTACCGACTGGACCATCCACAACCACGCGAACGTCTTTTCCCGTACCGGTCTGGATATCGGGGCGCGTTTCTTTATGGAACATCTGCCGGAAAATCTTGAGGGTGAGATTGTCGACCTGGGCTGCGGCAATGGCGTGATTGGCCTGACGCTGCTGGCGAAGAACCCGGAGGCCAGCGTGGTGTTCAGCGACGAATCGCCAATGGCGGTGGCCTCCAGCCGTCTGAACGTGGAAACTAACCTGCCTGAAGCGCTGGATCGCTGCGAGTTTATGATCAATAACGCGCTGTCGGGCGTAGAGCCTTTCCGCTTCAACGCGGTATTCTGTAACCCGCCGTTCCACCAGAAGCACGCCCTGACGGATAACGTCGCGTGGGAGATGTTCCACCACGCGCGCCGCTGCCTGAAAATCAACGGCGAGCTGTATATCGTGGCGAACCGCCACCTGGACTACTTCCACAAGCTGAAGAAGATTTTCGGCAACTGCGTCACCATTGCCACCAATAACAAATTCGTGGTGCTGAAAGCGGTGAAGCTGGGGCGTCGTCGCTAAATAACCAGTGCAAGCTGGGTGCCCTGCGCAATCGCCCGCCGCGCATCCAGCTCCATCGCCACGTCGCACCCGCCGATCAAATACACCGTTTTACCCGCTTCGCGCAGCGGATCGGCCAGATCGCGCTTTGGCTCCTGTCCGGCGCACAAAATCACATGATCCACGCGCAGCAGCTGCGGTTCACCACCGATCAGCACATGCAGCCCGTCGTCGTCGATCTTCTGGTAGCTCACCGCCGGGATCATCTTCACCCCGCGCGAGAGCAGGGTGGCGCGGTGGATCCAGCCAGTGGTTTTGCCCAGCCCTTCACCCGGCTTGCTGGCCTTACGCTGGAGCATCACGATCTGACGCGGGCTTTTCGGCAGCTGCGGCCCTTCCGGGCGTAAACCGCCGGACTGACTGAGACTGGTATCAATGCCCCATTCCACGCAGAACTCAGCGATGTTCTGGCTGGTGGCTTCGCCCGGCTGGCTTAAATACATCGCGGTATCAAAACCGATCCCGCCGCAGCCGATAATCGCCACCTTCTCGCCAACCGGTGCTTTGTCGCGCAGCACGTCCAGATAGCTCAATACCTTCGGATGATCGATACCCTCGATCGCAGGGGTGCGCGGGGCGATCCCACTCGCGAGGATCACCTCGTCGAAACCGATCAGATCCGCCGCGCTGACAAACTGGTTAAGCCGCAGCTCGACGCCCGTCAGCTCGATCATCCGGCGGTAATAGCGCAGCGTTTCGTAGAACTCCTCTTTGCCGGGGATCTGTCTGGCGATAGTAAATTGCCCGCCGATCTCCGCCAGCGCATCAAACAGCGTCACGCCGTGCCCGCGTGAGGCGGCATTCACCGCAAACGCCAGTCCAGCGGGGCCAGCGCCCACCACGGCCAGGCGTTTTTTATTGACCGTCGTAACCACCGGCATTTTGGTTTCATGGCAGGCGCGGGGGTTCACCAGGCATGAGGTGACTTTGCCAGCGAAGATTTGATCCAGACAGGCCTGGTTACAGCCGATGCAGGTGTTGATCTCATCCGCACGGCCGCTTTGCGCTTTGGAGAGCAGTTCGGCATCCGCAAGGAACGGACGCGCCATCGAGACCATATCGGCGTCGCCGCGGGAGATCACATCGTCCGCCACCTGCGGGTCGTTAATGCGGTTAGTGGTCACCAGCGGAACGGAGACTTTGCCTTTCAGCTTGCGCGTTACCCAGCTGAACGCCGCACGCGGCACCGGCGTGGCGATGGTGGGGATGCGCGCTTCGTGCCAGCCAATCCCGGTGTTGATAATGGTGGCACCGGCGGCTTCAATTGCCTGCGCCAGCTGCACGGTTTCGTCGAAGGTGCCGCCGCCTTCCACCAGGTCGAGCATCGACAGGCGGAAGATGATAATAAAATCCGCACCCGCACGTTCACGCACCGCGCGCACCACCTCCACGGCAAAACGCATGCGGCGGGCATAGTCGCCACCCCATTCGTCGTCGCGCTGGTTGGTGCGTGCGGCGAGAAATTCGTTAATCAGATATCCTTCAGAGCCCATCACCTCCACGCCGTCGTAGCCTGCTTCCCTTGCCAGCGCGGCGCAGCGGGCAAAATCGTCGATCAGCGCCAGGATCTCGTCGTGGCTAAGGGCGTGAGGAGTAAAGCGGTTAATCGGCGCCTGAATAGCCGAGGGGGCAACCAGGTTCGGTTGATAGCTGTAGCGCCCGGTATGCAGAATTTGCAGGGCGATTTTGCCGCCCTCGCGGTGGACCGCGTCGGTCACAATGCGGTGGTGCGACAGTTGTGACGCATCATTCAACACCGCGCCGCCCTCCATCGTCACCCCGGAAGGGGAAGGGGCTACGCCGCCGGTGACAATCAGCGCCACCCCGTGGCGCGCGCGTTCGGCATAGAAGGCTGCCAGACGTTCAGCCCCGTCCGGACGCTCCTCCAGCCCGGTGTGCATTGAGCCCATCAGCACGCGGTTTTTGAGGGTGATGAACCCCAGATCGAGAGGGGCGAATAACGACGGGTAGCGGCTCATAGTCTCTTCCAGTGTAAAATTATTGTTATGTGGTCGGATGAGTTACTAATTTAGCCAGCGGGGAGTAAAAGGGAAAAGGGGAATGCAGTGAATGTGATGGGATTCAAATATTGGTGTGGCCTGATGCCCTCACCCTAACCCTCTCCCTAAGGGAGAGGGGACTTAATCTCCCTCTCCCTTAGGGAGAGGGCCGGGGTGAGGGGGATGCCCGCACCAGCCCCGGTGCCTGCCACATCGACGTGGTCAGCCCGCTGTCCACCAGCCCGAGCTGGTCGGCGTACACCGCCTGCCATTTCTGCATCATGCCGTCGTACAGTTCCCGGTGCTGCGGGTTTGGCGTGAACTCGCGGCTCCACTTCACCAGCCGCTCGCCCGTCGAAGCCATATCCGCAAACAGCCCCGCGCCAGCTCCTGCGGCAATGGCACAGCCGAGCGCCGTTGCCTCTTTAACTTCCGGCACGCGCACCGGCAGGCCGGTAACGTCGCTTAAAATCTGACTCCACAGGGCGCCTTTGGCCCCGCCGCCCGCAAACACCAGACTCTCAAACGTCACGCCGGAGAAGCGCGAAATCTGCGCCAGGTTGCAGGCCGAGACGATCGCCGCGTTCTCTTCCAGGGCGCGGAACAGCGTCGCTTTGTTGCACTTTTCCGGGTCGATGGAGAGGTTAATAAACGACGGCGCGGCGTGATACCACTGCTTAAAATGCATCGCGTCGGAGAAGATTGGCATCACGCCGTGGGAGCCCGCCGGGACGCGGCTCGCCATCTCTTCCAGCAGGGAATAGGTGTCCATCCCCATCCGCTCGGCAATCAGCTTTTCCTCGGCGCAAAAGGCGTCGCGGAACCAGCGCATGGTCAGCCCGGTAAAGAAGCTGATCGACTCCGCCTGCACCATGCCGGGGATGACGTGCGGGTTCACGCGGATGTTCATCTCAGGATCGGTGCGCACCTGCGGCAGGTTAACCACCTGCTGCCAGAAGGTGCCGCCCAGCACCGCCGTTTGTCCGGCGCGGACCACGCCCAGCCCCAGACAGCCCAGCTGCACGTCGCCGCCGCCCATCACCACCGGCGTGCCTTCACGCAGGCCGCACTGCTGCGCGGCCTGTCTGGTAATCGCGCCCAGCACGGTGCCGGTCTCTTTCACCGGGGAAAGGATATCGGCGCGCAGCCCGGCCATGTCGAGCAGCGCCGGACGCCAGTCGCGGGAGAAGAGATCCAGCATACCGGTGGTGCCCGCATTGGACGGGTCGACCGCCAGCTCGCCGGAGAGCTTCGCCGCCAGCCAGTCGCTGATCATGGTGATAGTCGCAGCCTTGCGGTAAATATCCGGACGGTGGTGCGCCAGCCACAGCAGGCGCGGCATGGCGCTCAGCGCCAGCGTCTGGCCGGAGACCTCATACACTTCGGATTCAAACCGGTAGTCGTGGATCTCTTTGAGTTCAGCCACCTCGCGGCTGGCGCGGGCGTCGACGTTGGCGCAGGCCCAGATAGCCTCGCCGTTGCGGTCGTACAGCACAATCCCTTCGCGCATCGAGCAGCAGGCGACGGACTGAATATCCGCCGCGCTAAGCCGTGCGCGCTCCAGCGCCTGCTGAATACACCGGCAGGCCAGCCGCCAGTTGGTGTCGAGGTCGAACTCCATCGAGCCCGGCACGTTCTCCACGCTCAGGTGCTTCCACTCGGCCTGGCCAACGGCAATCTGGTTGCCCTGTAAATCGAAAATCACGGCGCGAACGCTGCCTGTCCCTGCATCTAACGCTAAAAGGTAACTCATAAGCTTGCCTCGCTGTTAGCGCAGGGCTGCTCTTATCCGGCCAGAGCCAGCACCGCGCGGGCTGTCGTCTCTTCCGTCACCAGGCCATTAATACGGCGACCTTTCAGTGCGGCATAAATCGCATCGGCTTTCTCTTCCCCTCCGGCCACGCCGACAATGGTGGGCAGCTGCGCCAGTTCATCGAGCGTGACGCCCAGCAGTTCTTTGTGGATCTCCAGCTCCTCGACGCATTCCCCTTCGGCATTGAGGAAATAGCCGAGAATGTCGCCGACCGCGCCTTTGCGGGCGTACATCAGCTGTTCACCTTCGCTGATATAGCCGGAGCGCAGGATCGTTGCGTCGCGGCGCTGGTTTACCGAGCCAATCCCGACCACCGCCACGTCAGCCGCGGTGGCGGCGAGGATCACGTCCCGCACGCTGGTTTCGCGCTTTAAGATCCCGGCCACTTCCGCAGATGAGACGCGAAGCGGGGCGGGGATCATGCTGACGCTACAGGCCGCATCCAGCTGGCCGATACCGGTCATATACGGCCCCACGCCGCCGGAAAGCGTCACCAGGCGGATCTGCTGCGAGCTGATAAAGCCGCTTAAGTGTTGCAGGCTGCTCATGGTGGTTTCACCGAACCCCACCGCCAGCAGCTGGCCGGGCTCCAGCACGCCCATCAGCGACTGCGCCGCGCCAATGCCCAGCCGCACGTTCATCGGCGGGGTATTTAGGGCAGGCATCACGCGCACCACCTTCAGGCCAAAGCGCTGCTGTAGCTCGGTTTCCAGCGACAGGCAGCCCTCGTAGCGGGAGTTGATCTGCACGCGGATCACCCCGGACTGGCGGCCTTTCTCCAGCAGGCGGGAGATCTTCAGGCGCGGCAGCCCGAGGCGTTCGCCGATATCGTTCTGGGTCAGCCCGTCGTGGTAGTAGCACCAGGCCACGCGTGCCACCAGCTCCTCTTCCGCCAGTGCCAGCCCGGCAAACCGTCCTTCTTCCGCAGTGCGTTTATCGCTCATAATTGAACTCTTATAAAAATTTAGATCATATGTTCGTAATGGCGCGGCGTGAAAATGTGAGCCACGCGACAAAACGGATCTTTTCGATCGATTCCGGTTTATCTAAATCTCAATCGATAAAATTGTGATCCCTGCACGGTTGTAAATATAGTTCACCGTCTACGCTTTTGAACATTATTAAATCTAAAAATCATTTGTTCAATAGCGGAGCGATGATGACACCACTTCTCGACGCGCGTGATATCAGCAAGCAGTTCTCAGGCGTGCCGGTCTTAAAAGGCATTGATTTCACGCTGCTTGCGGGGCAGGTGCACGCGCTGATGGGCGGTAACGGCGCGGGAAAATCGACGCTAATGAAGATCATCGCCGGGGTGGAAACGCCGGATAGCGGTGAACTTTCGGTTGCGGGCGAGTCTTTTGCACGGTTTACCCCGGCGCAGGCGCACCGGTTAGGCATTTATCTGGTACCGCAGGAGCCTCTGCTTTTCCCCAACCTGACCGTGCGGGAAAACATCCTGTTCCGCCTGCCGCGAGAGCGCGATCGGGAAAAGCGGCTGGCGGAGAAACTCCAGCAGCTGCAATGTCAGCTTAATCTCGACGCAACGGCCAGCACCCTGGAAGTGGCGGACCAGCAGATGGTGGAGATCCTGCGCGGGCTGATGCGCAACGCCAGAATTCTGATCCTCGATGAACCCACGGCCTCGCTGACGCCCGGTGAAACCGAACGGCTGTTTCGCCAGATCCGCGCCTTGCAGGATCTTGGCGTCGGGATTGTTTTTATCTCGCATAAGCTGCCGGAGATTCGGCAGCTGGCGAGTCACGTCTCGGTGATGCGCGACGGCGCCGTGGTGCTCAGCGGCGAAACCGCGCAGTTTGACGATAACGCCCTGATCGCCGCCATGACGCCGGTAAGCCGGGAGACCTCCCTGAGCGATACGCAAAAGCTGTGGCTGGCGCTGCCGGGCAACCGCCGCACCCAGGCGCAGGATTTTCCCGTGCTGCGGGTGGAGGATCTTACCGGGGAAGGGTTTATCGATCTCAGCCTTGAGATCTACGCCGGGGAGATCGTCGGCCTGGCCGGGCTGGTAGGCTCCGGGCGCACCGAGTTTGCCGAAACGCTCTACGGCCTGCGTCCGGTTCGCGGGGGGCGCGTCTGGCTGGAGAACCAGGAGATCACCACCGAACCGGTGGGTTCACGTCTGGAAAAAGGGCTGGTCTATCTGCCGGAAGACAGGCAGGTGTCCGGCCTGTTTCTCGACGCGCCGATCCGCTGGAACACCGTGGCGCTGAACGAGCCGTCGCTCTGGCAGCAGCGAAAGCGGGAGTCTGCGGTAGTGGAACGCTATCACCGGGCGCTGGGGATCAAGCTCAACCATGCGGATCAAACCGTGCGCACGCTCTCCGGTGGTAATCAGCAGAAGGTGCTGCTGGCGCGCTGTCTGGAGGCCAACCCGCTGCTGCTGATCGTCGATGAACCGACGCGCGGCGTGGACGTCTCGGCGCGCGCCGATATTTATCAGCTGCTGAAAAGCGTGGCGGCGCAGAACGTGGCGGTGCTGATGATTTCAAGCGATCTCGATGAGTTTCCCGGCCTCGCGGATCGGGTGCTGGTAATGCATCAGGGCGTGCTCAGCGGCGAGCTGCCGCGCCACGCCGTCAGCCTCGACCGGATGATGGCGCTGGCGTTTGGAGGGCAATCATGAAGATCTTACTGAAAAACCGCGAGCTGAGCGCGTTTCTCGCCATTCTGGCACTGTTCGCCGTGCTGGTGGCGCTGAACCCGTCGTACCTGAGCTTACAGACGCTGGGGATGATCTTCGCCAGCTCGCAGATCCTGATCCTGCTGGCTATCGGCGCGGCGCTGGTGATGCTGACCCGCAATATTGACGTCTCCGTCGGCTCCACGGTCGGGTTGTCCGCCATTGCCGTCGGCGTGGCGCTTAACAGCGGCTACAGCCTGCCCGTTTCCATTCTCTTCGCGCTGTCGATCGGCGCGCTGGCCGGGGCGTTCAACGGTTTTCTGGTGGTGGGCCTGCGCATTCCGGCGATTGTCGCCACCCTCGGCACGCTGGGGCTTTATCGCGGGGCGATGCTGCTCTGGACCGGCGGGAAGTGGATAGAAGGGCTGCCGCCGGGGCTGAAATCCCTCTCTGAGCCTGCCGCCGTCGGCATTTCGCCGCTCGGCATGCTGGTGTTGATTATCGCGGCCACCGGCGCGTGGACGCTGTCGCGCACCGCCTTTGGGCGGGATTTTTACGCCGTGGGGGATAACCTCACCGCCGCGCGCCAGCTGGGCGTGGCGGTGAACCGCACCCGCATGATCGCCTTTACCCTGAACGGCCTGCTGGCGGCCTGCGCCGGGATCGTCTTTGCCGCGCAGATAGGCTTCGTGCCCAACCAGACCGGCAGCGGGCTGGAGATGAAAGCCATCGCTGCCTGCGTGCTGGGGGGCATCTCGCTGCTGGGCGGCACCGGCACGCTGGTCGGTGCGTTCCTCGGCGCGTTCTTCCTCACCCAAATCGATACCGTGCTGGTGCTGTTCAGGCTCCCGGCGTGGTGGAACGACTTTATCGCCGGGCTGGTGCTGCTGGGCGTGCTGGTGCTCGACGGGCGTCTGCGTCAGGCACTGGCGCGGCATCAGCGGGCGCTGAAATACAGCCGTTTCCAGCCCGGTAACAAAGGGGGAAAGCACGTTACCCCGTTTCCCAAACGCAAAAAAGAGGTGGCGTAAATGAGGCTTAACTGGGAAAGCGCGCTGCTGATTTTACTGGTGCTGGAGATCCTGCTCTTCGGCGCCATCAACCCGCGCATGCTTGATATCAGCATGCTGCTGTTCAGCACCAGCGACTTTATCTGCATTGGCATCGTGGCGCTGCCGCTTACGCTTGTAATTATCAGCGGCGGGATCGACATCTCCCTCGGCTCAACCATCGGCCTGTGCGCCATCGCGCTGGGGGTGATGATGCAGGCGGGGTGGCCCATGACGATCGCCGTTCCGCTGACGCTGCTGCTTGGCCTGCTGTGTGGGCTGGTGAATGCGGCGCTGATCCACTACACCGGCATTAGCCCTTTAGTCATTACCCTCGGCACGCTCTACCTCTACGGCGGCGGCGCGCTGCTGCTCTCCGGCATGGCGGGGGCGACGGGCTACGAGGGCATCGGCGGCTTCCCGGACAGCTTTACCGCCTTCGCTAACCTCACGGTACTGGGGCTGCCGATCCCGCTGGTGCTGTTCGCGGTGATTACCGCCTTCTTCTGGCTGATTACCCATCGCGGGCGCTTTGGCCGCCATCTGTTTTTAATCGGCCAGAATCCGCGCGCGGCGCGCTATGCGGCGCTGTCGGTGAACGGCATGCCCTACGCGCTGTACGGTCTGGTCGGCGTGGCGTCGGCGGTGGCCGCGCTGGTGATGGTCTCCTATTTCGGCTCTGCGCGTTCGGATCTGGGGCGCGATTTGCTGATGCCCGCGCTCACCGCCGCCGTACTCGGCGGGGCAAATATCTACGGCGGGTCAGGTTCTGTTGTCGGTACGGCGCTGGCGGCGCTGCTGGTGGGGTATCTCCAGCAGGGATTACAGATGGTCGGCATCCCCAACCAGGTGTCGAGCGCGCTGTCGGGGGCGCTACTGGTTGTGGTGGTAATGGGGCGTTCGCTGAGTCTGCACCGCGAATGGGTGCGATCTCTCTTCAGAAAACTATCCGGAGCGTAAGATGAAAACAAAACTGCTCGTCCTGGCAATGGCCCTCAGCTTCGCTTCGGCGCAGGCGGCGGACCGCATTGCCTTTATCCCGAAACTGGTAGGCGTGGGATTCTTCACCAGCGGCGGCAACGGTGCGAAAGAGGCGGGGAAAGATCTTGGCGTGGACGTGACCTACGACGGCCCGACCGAGCCGAGCGTCTCCGGTCAGGTGCAGCTCATCAATAACTTCGTTAACCAGGGCTATAACGCCATCATCGTCTCTGCCGTGTCACCGGACGGTCTCTGCCCGGCGCTGAAGCGCGCGATGCAGCGCGGCGTCAAGGTCCTGACCTGGGATTCCGACACCAAACCGGAGTGCCGCAGCATCTACATCAATCAGGGGACGCCGGAACAGCTGGGCGGCCTGCTGGTGGAGATGGCGGGCAAGCAGGTCACCAAACCGAACGCGAAAGTGGCGTTCTTCTACTCCAGCCCGACCGTCACCGACCAGAACCAGTGGGTGAAAGAGGCGAAGGCCAAAATCGAGAAAGATCATCCTCAGTGGCAGGTCGTCACCACCCAGTTTGGCTATAACGACGCCACCAAATCGTTGCAAACCGCCGAAGGGATCTTAAAGGCCTATCCGGATCTGGATGCGATCATCGCCCCGGACGCCAACGCCCTGCCGGCCGCGGCACAGGCGGCGGAAAACCTGAAACGGCAAGGGGTGGCGATTGTCGGCTTCAGCACGCCGAATGTGATGCGCCCGTACGTTGAGCGCGGCACGGTGAAAGCCTTCGGCCTGTGGGATGTGGTGCAACAGGGCAAAATTGCGGTCAATGTCGCCGATCGTTTGCTGAAAAAAGGCGATCTTAACGTCGGCGACAGCGTAGACGTGAAAAATATCGGGACGCTGAAGGTCGAGCCGAACAGCGTGCAGGGCTACCAGTATGAGGCGAAGGGCAACGGCATCGTGCTGCTGCCGGAGCGCGTGGTGTTCACCAAAGAGAACATCAGCAAATACGATTTCTGACGGGGGAGCAAATGGCTGATTTAGACGACATCAAAGACGGCAAGGATTTTGGCATCGGTACGCCGCAGCAGAATGTGCCGTACACCCTGAAGGGCTGCGGCTCGCTGGACTGGGGTATGCAGTCGAGGCTTTCGCGCATTTTCAACCCGCAGAGCAACCGCACGGTGATGCTGGCCTTTGACCACGGTTACTTTCAGGGACCGACCACCGGCCTTGAGCGTATCGATCTCTCCATCGCGCCGCTGTTTGGCGAAACCGACGTGCTGATGTGTACCCGCGGCATCCTCAGGAGCCAGGTACCTGCCGCGACGAACAAACCGGTGGTGCTGCGCGCCTCCGGCGGTAACTCGATTCTGGGCGAACTGTCGAACGAGTGCGTGGCGGTGGCGATGGAAGACGCGCTGCGCCTGAACGTCTGCGCGGTGGCGGCGCAGGTGTACATCGGAAGCGAGTTTGAGCATCAGTCGATCAACAATATCATCAAGCTGGTCGATGCAGGGGCGCGCTACGGCATGCCGACGCTGGCGGTGACGGGCGTGGGGAAAGAGATGGCGCGTGACGCTCGGTATTTTTCGCTGGCAAGCCGCATCGCCGCCGAAATGGGGGCGCAGTTCGTCAAAACCTACTATGTGGACGAGGGCTTTGAAAAAGTGACCGCCAGCTGCCCGGTGCCGATCGTTATCGCGGGGGGCAAAAAGCTGCCGGAGCACGAGGCGCTGGAGATGTGCTGGCGGGCGGTTGACCAGGGCGCGTCCGGCGTGGACATGGGGCGCAACATCTTCCAGTCCAGCGCGCCGCTCGCCATGCTGAAGGCGGTGAAGAAAGTGGTTCACGAGAACTGGAATGCCCGCGATGCGTTCCAGTTCTGGCAGGAAGAGAAACAGGGAGAAGCAAAATGAACGTGACGCTGGTGGAGATCAACATTAAGCCCGAGCGGGTGGACGAGTTTCTGGAGGTATTTCGCGCCAACCACGAGGGGGCGATCAAGGAGCCGGGCAACCTGCGCTTCGACGTATTGCAGGACCCGCGGGTGAAAACCCGGTTCTTTATCTACGAAGCCTATAAAGACGAAGAGGCGGTGCTGGCGCATAAGCAAACCCCGCACTATCTCGCGTGCGTGGATAAGCTGGAGGAGCTGATGTCGGAGCCGCGCAAAAAACGCAGCTTTGTCGGATTGTTGCCGGAGTAGCGGTTTTGCCTGGTGGCGCTGCGCTTACCGGGCCTACGGGTACGGGGGGTGTTGATTTTGTAGGCCGGGTAAGCGCAGCGCCACCAGGCGTTGTTCACGCCAGCTCCAGCAACTGAATACGCGCCGTCGCGCCCGGCATCAGCTTTTGCAGATTGCTCACCAGCTCATCGCCAGCTTCCTGTAATGCCGCCAGCGGCATCGACGGCAGGCTTTCGAGAATAAACCACATGGACTGCGCCTGGCTGTCCAGACGCGTGCGTATCCCCTGTCGCCAGTTCCAGCGGCGGCAGGTGATGCCAAGATCGTCACGCCAGATAACTTCGCCTGGCTCCGGATTTTCGACTACCGGCTCACCCTCTTTGACGGTATCAAACGGCTCGCTGCCGTCGGCCAGCGTCAGGCGCGGCGCTCCCGAGTAAGCCGCCAGATTTTCTCCCCCTACCGGAATAGCGTAGCGGATACTGATGGCATTATAGATATCCACCACCGGGTCGAGCGGCGGCAGCGAACCGTCTCTCATCACGCGCTTGCGCAGGGCCGAGGCCGAGCAGGGCGTACGTTTGGGTTTTGCACCAAAGGCTTTAAACACCTCATCCCAGGCGGCGAGATGATTTTCTGCCCAGGGCACATCATCATTGAGCATCTGCTGGCAGGCCTGCGCCAGCGCAGCGGGCGCAACCTCCGGTTGGGTAATCGGGGCAGCTTCAACCAGAATGCTCAGCGCCCGAAAGCCGGGCGCGATCCCGACAAGTCGCGAATCTATTGACGGTGTTACAAGAGACATAAATAATCCTGTATTGACTGTTTTATACCATGGTAGTGACCAATGACTGATAAAGTCAATATAATGACCGATGCGGGTGCCGATGTTGCCCAGGTAAGCCTGGCCGTCGCGAACCGTATCCGCAGCTGGCGGAAAGAGAAAAAACTGTCGCTGGACGAGCTTTCTCGCCGCGCCAGCGTCAGCAAAGGCATGCTGGTAGAGATCGAAAAAGGGGCTGCCAACCCCAGCATTGCCATTCTGTGTAAACTGGCCGCCGCGCTTGGCGTCTCGGTGGCAGATATCGTTAACGTCTCCAGCGAGCCGCAGATACACATTATTCAGGAAGAGGCGATCCCGGTTCTGTGGCAGGGCGCACAGGGCGGTTACGCCAGATTGCTGGCAGGCACCGCAGGCCCAGATATGATTGAGCTGTGGCAGTGGGAGATGCATCCGGGAGAAACGTTCACCTCTCCGGGACATCCGGCGGGAACGTTTGAGCTGCTGCACGTGAACGAAGGCATGTTAACCCTGACGGTGGACGAGACGGTAACGCAGGTAGCTGCCGGGGCGTCGGCGGTGGCGAAAACGGAAGCGGCGCACGGCTATGCCAATGAAAGCGATACCGTGCTTCGCTTCACCATGACGGTGGCAGAGTTTCACCGATAAAAAGCAGCCCGGTGGCGCTACGCTTACCGGGCTTGCATATGCAGTATGTTGTAGGCCGGGAAAGCGTAGCGCCACCCGGCTTTTTTTACGCCTCTTCCACACTCACCCGCAGCGCCGCCAGCGCCTTACGCGCCGCCTTCAGCACCTGCTCACACTGCTCAATGGTGAGCGTCAACGGTGGTTCAATGCGGATGGTTTTCGAGTTGTTAAGCGTTCCCGCCACCAGTACCCGCTGGCGGAACATCTCGCTTGCGAAGCTATAACCGGTTTCGTTATCAACGAACTCAATCGCCATCAGCATCCCTTTCCCGCGCGCATCCTGTACCAGATCCGGGTATTCCCGGCCCAGCTGGCGGAAGCCGTCCAGCAGCATGTCGCCTTTCTGCTCCGCCTGCGCAGGCAGGTTTTGCTCCAGCAGCACGTTGATGGTCGCCAGCGCGGCCGCGCAGGCCAGCGGGTTACCGCCAAAGGTGGTGGTATGCAGGAATGGATTGTCGAACAGCACCGAGAACACCTCTTCAGTGGCGACCGTTGCGCCAATCGGCATCACGCCGCCGCCGAGCGCTTTTGCCAGGCACAGAATATCCGGCTGAACGTTCTCATGCTCACAGGCGAACATCTTGCCGGTGCGCCCCATCCCGGTCTGCACTTCGTCGAGGATCAGCAGCGCGCCAAACTCATCGCACAGCTGACGCACGGCGGGCAGATAGCCCTGCGGCGGGAGGATCACGCCGCCTTCACCCTGAATCGGCTCCAGGATCACCGCCGCCACGTCGTCGCCGGTTTTACGGCATTCGCCGAGCATGGTGCGCATGGCGTTGATGTCGCCGAACGGTACGTGGCGGAAGCCCGGCAGCAGCGGCATAAACGGTTTACGGAAAGTGGATTTAGCGGTCGCCGACAGCGCGCCCAGGGATTTCCCGTGGAACGCGCCGCTGGTGGCGATAAAGGTAAATTTCCCGCGTGGCGACTGGTACGCTTTGGCGAGTTTAATCGCCGCTTCGACCGATTCGGTGCCGCTGTTGCTGAAGAAGCTGTATTTCAGTTTGCCGGGCGTTAAGGCTGCCAGCGTTTTCGCGAGCATGGCGCGAAGCGGATCGAGCAGTTCCTGGCTATGGAGAGGTTGTTTCGCAAGTTGATTCTGTACGGCGGAAACCACAACTGGATTACGGTGCCCCACGTTGAAAATACCAAAACCACCCAGGCAATCGATAAACTCCTGTCCCTGGGTGTCGACAAGCGTATTCAGACTGCCCGCTTGCCACTCTACGGCTCCGTAATCCCCGCCGGCGGTAACAGATTTGCGATACTCCAGAAAACCAGGATTCACATGCTCTTTAAAGTAATCAATGACCTCACGGTTAAGTTGTTTCATCTCCTCATGATCAAGCGTTCGCTTTTCAATGAGATTCAGTGCGTGCGCGGTACAGGCAAGAGCCGAGGCGCTGGAAGGTAACCTGTTCAAAATATGCTCCCGGGGATCGCGTATCACATGATACTGAGTTAATTATTGCAGGGATTACGCCACCTCAGATGCCTTAACAAAAATCGGGATAAACGCCAGGTGAAATCAAATTTGCACAATATTTAATCATGCCATTGCGCGCCGCACGGGATAAGGGATAACGAGCCGGGGATGGGGTGTCGTCAATTGCACTACCCCAGGGCAGGAAATGCGCCTTAAGTGTGCGCCGGGGGATCATGCTTTGTAGGTAGTTTCGTCTCGAAAGTATTTTAAATCAATTAATTAGAAAAACGCACGAAAAGTGCGGTTTAACCGAGATTTGCGATCTCAATCATATTTAACAACTAAAGATAAATTTTTTATCGCCGAAAAAACATAAGCCACAAAATTAACATTCAAATAACCTGCAAGGGATGCTCACTATGTCCTCTCCTGACTATGTCACCCAGAATGAATATCCGCTGGACGATGACACCACGCTTATGTCGACCACCGACCTCCACAGCTACATGACCCACACTAACGACACCTTTGTGCAAGTGAGCGGCTTTACGCTCCAGGAGCTGCTCGGGCAACCGCACAACATTGTGCGCCATCCGGATATGCCGAAAGCGGCTTTTGCCGACATGTGGTACACGCTGCAAAAGGGCGAACCCTGGAGCGGGATTGTCAAAAACCGACGTAAAAATGGCGATCACTATTGGGTACGCGCCAATGCGGTACCGATGGTGCGTAACGGCCAGATGACGGGCTATATGTCCATTCGTACCCGCGCCACCGAGGACGAGGTCGCCGCAGTGGAGCCGCTTTATAAGGCGCTCAACGAAGGACGTAGCAAAAAACGCATTCATAAAGGGCTGGTGGTGCGCAAAGGCTGGCTCGGCAAATTACCGGCGATGCCGCTGCGCTGGCGCGTGCGCAGCGTAATGGCGGTACTTTTTGCGGTGATGGCCGCAACGCTGGTTGCCAGTGCCGCGGGCTGGGCTTCGCTGGTGGCGGCAGCCGTGGTGATGCTGCTTGGCACCCTGGTGTTTGAACAACAGATTGTCCGCCCGGTGGAAAACGTCGCACGGCAGGCGCTCAGGGTCGCTACCGGAGAGCGTAACAGCGTGCAGCATCTTAACCGCAGCGATGAACTGGGGCTGACGCTGCGGGCCGTCGGACAGCTGGGGCTGATGTGCCGCTGGCTGATCAACGACGTCTCCAGCCAGGTGGTGAGCGTGCGCGACGGCAGCGACAGGCTGGCGCAGGGCAATGAAGATCTCAACGACCGCACGCGCCAGACCGTGGCTAACGTGCAGCAGACCGTGGCAACAATGAACCAGATGGCGGCGTCGGTGCAGAGTAACTCTGAGACCGCAGCCGAAGTCGACAAGCTGTCGATGGCCGCCAGCAGCGCGGCCACGCAGGGGGGCACCGTGATGCAGACCGTGGTGAAAACCATGGATGACATTGCCGACAGTACCCAGCGCATTGGCTCTATTACCTCGCTTATCAATGACATTGCCTTCCAGACCAATATTCTGGCGCTGAACGCCGCGGTTGAGGCGGCACGCGCGGGCGAGCAGGGGAAAGGCTTTGCGGTGGTGGCGGGCGAAGTGCGTCATCTTGCCAGCCGCAGCGCGAATGCAGCTAACGATATTCGTAAGCTGATCGACGCCAGCGCCAGCAAAGTGCAGTCGGGCGCCGATCAGGTCCACGCCGCGGGACGTACCATGGATGATATTGTCGAGCAGGTGAAAAACGTCACGCAGCTTATCGCGCAGATCAGCCACGCCACCTCAGAGCAGGCGACAGGCCTGACAGAGCTGACCCGTGCCGTGGCAGAACTGGACAGCATTACGCAGAAAAATGCTGACCTGGTCGAAGAGAGCGCGCAGATTTCCGCGATGGTTAAGCACCGGGCCGGACGTCTTGAAGATGCGGTTACCGTGCTGCATTAAGAAATGCATGCTTCGATAAAGCCGTTTATTCCTCCGGGGTAAACGGCTTTTTTGTTTTTCAGAATACGTTATGTTGTTAATGAAATATTAATTAACTAAAAAAAGCGCCAGATTTTTAATTGCTACGCCCCGGATTTATTGAAAGTGATAAATAAAAAAACGATCAAATTCATAAAGTTAGAGATTTTTCTGTCGATAACAGCGATCGTCTGAGAAATAATCACATCGATGGGGTAAATATGTTCATACATGACGTAAAGATCGGCACGAAATTATTTCTGGCGTTTGGATTATTTATTGTCCTGATGGTCGTCAGCGCAAGCTTGTCTCTGATGAGCCTGAATCGGGCAAACAATGGAATGCAAACCATCCTTACCAGCGATTATCCAACGACGGTAAAAGCGAACCAGTTAATCGACAACTTCCAGGAATTTATCAGCACGCAGCAGCTCATGCTGCTGGACGAACAGGGGACGTACACGGCGCAATCAGAGCAGCGTCTGAAGGCGATCAGCGAGCGCATCGCCGCAATCCTGAGCGAGCTGGACAACGCTCTCAAGGATAAAAAATCCCAACAGGTGCTGGCCGATATCCACGGCGTGCGCCAGCAATATCTTGACTCGCGCTACCGCATTTTGCAGGCCGTGCAGAATAACGACCGTGCGGGCGCGATAAACGAAATGATGACCAACACCCTGAACCTGCAACAGTCCTATAAAGCGAAAGTGCAGGCGTTGATTGCGATCCAGGACCATGAAATGCAGAGTGCGGGCGAGCAGGTGGAAGGTGATTTCCGCACCAATCGTCTCCTGCTGATCCTGATTACGCTTTTCAGCGTCGCGGCAGCCAGCCTGACTGGCTGGTTCATTGTGCGATCCATTACCCGCCCGCTGAACGACGCGGTGAATTTTGCGGAGGCCATTGCCGATGGCGATCTCACCGGCAGCATTACCTCGCACGGTAAAGATGAAACCGGACTGCTACTCACCGCACTGATGGAGATGAAAACGCGCCTGCTGGAGATTGTGCAGCAGGTGCAAACCGGATCGGAAAACATCTCCAGCGCCGCCGCGCAGATTGTCGCGGGCAACCAGGATCTGGCTGCCCGCACGGAGGAGCAGGCCAGTTCCGTTGAACAGACGGCTGCGTCGATGGAGCAGATTACCGCCACGGTGAAGAATACCGCGTCCCACACCGGAGAAGCGACGAACCTGTCTGCCGATGCGGCTGCTGTGGTCAAAAACAACGGCGAGATGATGAAGCAGGTCACCAGCAAGATGCGCCTGATCAACGAAACATCGAACAGGATGTCCGACATTATCGACCTAATCGACGCCATTGCCTTCCAGACTAATATTCTGGCGCTGAACGCGGCGGTCGAAGCGGCGCGCGCGGGTGAGCATGGTCGCGGCTTTGCGGTGGTGGCGGGCGAGGTACGTCAGCTCGCGCAGAAAAGTGCAACATCCGCAAGTGAGATCCGCCAGCTGATTGAAAGCTCCACAAGCCAGACGCAGGACGGCATGAACCTTGTGGAGAAGGCCAGCGGGCTTATCAACGGCATGGTCGGCAACGTAGAGGAGATGGACGTCATCCTGCGTGAGATTCGCCAGGCCAGCCACGAACAGACGGAAGGCATCTCGCAGATCAACAGCGCGATTGGCCTGATAGACGCCACCACCCAGCAGAACTCCGCGCTGGTGGAGGAGTCCGTTGCGGCGGCGGCATCCCTTAACGAACAGGCGATGCACCTGAAAGAGCTGGTCCGCGTGTTCCGCGTGAGCGACGGCGTGCTGGCTTAATCCAGCTGGGAGATCTCCAGTGCCGCGCGGTCAATCACGCCGATAATCTGTTTTAACTGCGCGTCGCTGAGCTCTCCCTGATTAACCTTCAGATCCAGAACCGCTTTGAAGTTATCCAGCGCCCGCTTCATCTGCGGGTTTTTGCGCAGCTGGAAACCGACGGAGCGCGCCTTAATACGCGTCTGGATCTGCTCCAGCTGTTCCCGGTTATCTTCCAGCCACTGTTCTCCGGCGGAGTTAATCGCAATCCGCTTACGGCCGTTCTCTTCTTCGGTAATGGTGATAAGCGCCTGATCCTGCAAGTAATCCAGCGTCGGATAGATCACGCCAGGGCTTGGCGTGTAATGTCCCTGCGTCAGGTTCTCGATCTCTTTGATCAGCTCATAACCATGGCTCGCGTTGCGGGTCAGGATATCCAGGATCACCAGCCGCAGATCGCCATGACCAAAAAATCGTGGCCGGCGTCCGCCGCCGTCGTGTTCGTGTCGCATGTTTCTTCCTCAATTTGATATATCTAAACTATATCTAAGATATATTCAGATGCAATCTAAAAAATCTTGATTTCTGAGTTAATAGCAATCATTATCATTAAAAATTCATTCCGATATATCGTATTCACCTGAGAAGGGCATCAACATGGCATCTACCCGTTACCCTCAACGTGTCCGCAATGACCTGCGTTTTCGTGAGCTGAACGTGATGCGCACTGAGCGAGTCAGTGCAGGATTTCAGCGCATTGTGCTAGGCGGCGAGGCGCTGGAGGGCTTTAGCTCTCGCGGCTTTGACGACCATACCAAAGTCTTTTTCCCGGCACCGGGCACCACTTTCGTGCCGCCTGTGGTGACTGATGAAGGCATCGACTGGGGCGACGGCGTGCGTCCGCAGGCGCGTGACTATACCCCGCTGTACGATGACGAAAAACATGAGCTGGCGCTCGATTTCTTCGTTCATGATGGTGGCATTGCCAGCAACTGGGCGGTAGAGGCGAAGGTGGGCGACAAGCTGACCATCGGCGGTCCGCGTGGTTCGCTGGTGGTGCCGGAAGATTACGCCTGGCAGCTGTACGTGTGCGACGAGTCGGGCATGCCCGCGCTGCGCCGCCGTTTAGAAAGCATCGCAAAACTGCCTGTTCGCCCGGCGATCCACGCCATCGTCACCGTGGGCGATGCGACGTACCAGGACTATCTGGCGCACCTGAGCGGGTTCAACATCACCTGGGTTATTGGCCACAACGAGCAGGCGGTAGCCGACCATCTTGCAGCGCTGGCCGTGCCGGAAGAGGATTACTTTATCTGGCTGACCGGGGAGGGGAAGGGGGTGAAACGCCTGAGCCGTCAGTTTGAAACCGACGCAATTGACCCGCAGCTGGTGCGTGCCAGCGCGTACTGGCACGCCAAATAATCAGGCAGCGGGATCCAGCTGCGCTTCGCTCACCTGATGTTCGAGCGAGGCGCATACCTCTTTCAGCGCTTTCTCCTGCTGGGCAAAGTAGGCTTCCATATTGCTGAGCGACGAGACGAGCAGCCAGGACTCTTCTTTCTCCAGCTCTGCCAGCTCGTTCACCAGGGTGTCGATTTGCTCACGCACCTGCGCCATCTTTTTACGAATACGTTCCAGGTCGTTCAGCCTGTCGCTCGCCATCATCGGTTCAAACCCTTGTTGCAGACGGGCGACCAGCAAGCGAATGGCCTTCACGTCGCCGCGCTGTTTGGCCTGGTTGAGTTGCACCATCATCCTGTTGGCTTCTTCTTTTAAATCATCGGCAACCAGATCCGGGTGGCATAACTTGCTCGCCTGACGCCAGAGCCGCTTCAGCTCGTTCCGATCCTCTTCAGAGAGATCCTTGCCTTTACGCAGGCGCACTTCGGCATCATGATGCTGTTCGCGATACTTCTTGTACTCTTCGTTGGCCTCATCGCGCGCCTGACGTGCTGGCTCTTCTTCACGCGTTAAACCGGTCTCCAGCTCCATCGCTTCGGCCAGCAGGTTGGCAATCAGATTACTTTGCTGCTGAAGATGCTTGCGCGCCTCTGCCGCCTGAACGGAATCCGCAGGCAGATCTCGCCAGCGCCGGGTGAGCGTTGTCAGAACCTCTACGGCCTGCGCCATATAGCTCTGGCAGCGGCGGTAATCCTCTTCCCGACGACGCGTCTCCGCCTGCTGACGACGCAGGTTAAGCTCCGCCAGCGTTTTACGCAGGGCGAGGATCTGCTGCATCAACGGCCCGAGGCGGGAGAAATAGAGATCGTTGAACTCATCAAGCTGCTGTACCGGGCGTTACGACGATCAATCAGATCGCGCAGACGCTCTTCCAGGGCTTTTAGCTCCAGCTTGCTGGCCGCCAGTTGCGGGTCACGCCACGGGGTAACGGCGCGCTGGCTTTGCAGCCAGGTGGTGATAGCGCGAAGGGCTGCGGTGTAGTTTTTCTGCTCAAGCGCCGCGACGATGGACAGGAGTTCATCGTCAAAGGCTTCCTCTTTGAGACGTTTCAACTGGCTCCGGATGATGTCGTCATCTTCCAGCTCAATGGCATTTTTAATGATTTCTAGCCGTTTGATCGGTGTGCTCATGATGCCTTTCGCTCTGGCGCTTAAGTATTTGAGTTAAGGTTAGTTGTTGTAAAAGCTACAGGAAATAATACACACGGATGATGATCGGCGCGATGGGGGATTTCTTTAGTTTTTAGGGTTTGTGAGGGGAAGCGGCAGGCCGGGCTACGTGTGGTGGATTACTTACAAAAAAGCCACTCAATCGAGTGGCTTAACTGGATGATTCTAAAGCTAAAATTTGGTGGCCCCTGCTGGACTTGAACCAGCGACCAAGCGATTATGAGTCGCCTGCTCTAACCACTGAGCTAAGGGGCCGTGGCGGTGAATTATAAAGTAACTCCCCTCAGCAATCCAGCCATTCACACCTGCCTGCTGTTTTTATAAACAACGCATAATCAATCCTTTATACTTATCTTAAGATGCATAGACAGGAGTAGAGATGATCAACGATATTCTGGCCCCTGGCCTGCGGGTGGTGTTCTGCGGTATTAATCCGGGCAAGTCATCGGCGCACACCGGTTTTCACTTTGCTCATCCGGGAAATCGCTTCTGGAAGGTGATCCACCAGGCCGGATTTACCGACAAACAGCTTAAGCCGGAAGAAGAGCAGCAGCTGCTGGATACGCGCTGTGGCATCACCATGCTGGTCGAGCGACCCACGGTGCAGGCGAGCGAAGTGAATCTGCATGAGCTGCGCGCTGGCGGGCGTGAGCTGATCGCGAAAATTGAAGACTATCAGCCCGCGGCGCTGGCGATCCTCGGCAAGCAGGCCTACGAGCAGGCGTTCAGCCAGCGCGGTGTGAAGTGGGGTAAGCAGAACATTACCATTGGCGTAACGCAGGTTTGGGTGTTGCCGAACCCCAGCGGGCTGAACAGGGCGACGCTGGACAAGCTGGTGGAGGCGTATCGGGAACTTGATGAGGCGCTTGTGGTGAGGGGGCTTTAGCTCCTCTGCGGCCTGATGCCCTCACCCTGACCCTCTCCCACAGGGAGAGGGAATAAACAAAAAAAAGCTCCCGATTGGGAGCTTTTTCATTTCAGGACCGATTAATCGTCCAGGAAGCTACGCAGCACTTCAGAGCGGCTCGGATGGCGCAGTTTACGCAGCGCCTTCGCTTCGATCTGACGGATACGTTCGCGGGTCACGTCAAACTGTTTACCCACTTCTTCCAGCGTGTGGTCGGTGTTCATGTCGATACCGAAACGCATACGCAGCACTTTGGCTTCACGGGCGGTCAGGCCAGCCAGCACGTCGTGCGTAGCGGCACGCAGGCTCTCGGTGGTGGCAGAGTCCAGCGGCAGCTCGAGGGTGGTATCCTCGATGAAATCACCCAGATGCGAATCTTCATCATCACCGATTGGCGTTTCCATGGAGATTGGCTCTTTAGCGATTTTCAGCACTTTACGGATCTTGTCTTCCGGCATCAGCATGCGTTCAGCCAGCTCTTCCGGCGTCGGCTCGCGGCCCATCTCCTGCAACATCTGGCGAGAGATACGGTTGAGTTTGTTGATGGTCTCAATCATATGCACCGGAATACGGATGGTGCGCGCCTGGTCTGCGATAGAGCGGGTGATCGCCTGACGGATCCACCAGGTAGCATAGGTGGAGAACTTGTAACCACGACGGTATTCAAACTTATCTACCGCTTTCATCAGACCGATGTTGCCTTCCTGAATCAGATCCAGGAATTGCAGGCCACGGTTGGTGTATTTCTTGGCGATAGAGATAACCAGACGTAAGTTCGCTTCAACCATCTCTTTCTTCGCACGGCGGGCTTTCGCTTCACCGATGGACATACGACGGTTGATGTCTTTCACCTGCTCGATGGTCAGGCCGGTCTCTTCTTCAATCTGATGCAATTTTTGCAGGCCGCGCTGTACGTCTTCTTTCACGTCGTGCAGCTTTTCAGACCACGGCTTGTTCATCGCGATAGCGGCGTTGAACCAGGTTTCGCTGGTTTCGTTGCCGGTGAAGAGGGTGATGAAGTTCTTCTTCGGCATTTTGCACTGTTCAACGCACAGCTTCATGATGATACGTTCCTGGGTACGTACGCGATCCATCATCACGCGCATGCTGTTCACCAGGTAGTCGAACTGTTTTGGCACAAGGCGGAACTGTTTGAACACTTCAGACAGCTTCAGGATCTCTTCCTGAGCGGCGGCATGGCTGCGGCCTTTCGCTTTGATGGTGTCACGCGTCACTTCGTACTGGGTACGCAGCTCGGCAAATTTCTCACGCGCCAGTTCAGGGTCGATGCTGTTGTCGTCATCGCTGCTGTCGTCGTCTTCTTCTTCATCTTCGTCTTCGTCGTCATCCATCTCTTCCTGAGACAGCTCAGAACCGACGTGAGTGGCGGTTGGCGCCATATCTTCTTCAGCGTTCGGGTCGACAAAGCCAGTGATCAGATCGGACAGACGCGCTTCTTCTGCTTCAACGCGATCGTACTGCTCCAGCAGATAGGTGATCGCTTCCGGGTATTCGGCAACAGAGCACTGAACCTGGTTGATCCCGTCTTCGATGCGTTTTGCGATGTCAATTTCGCCTTCGCGGGTCAACAGTTCAACGGTACCCATTTCGCGCATGTACATGCGGACCGGGTCAGTGGTACGCCCGATTTCAGATTCCACGCTGGACAGGACCTGTGCAGCAGCTTCTTCCGCATCTTCGTCAGTGTTGTTGGAGGTTTCAGCCAGCAACAGATCATCGGCATCCGGTGCTTCTTCCATCACCTGAATGCCCATGTCATTGATCATTTGGATGATATCTTCGATCTGATCTGAATCGACGATATCTTCCGGCAGATGGTCATTGACCTCGGCATAGGTCAGATAGCCTTGCTCCTTACCGCGTTGGACAAGAAGTTTCAGCTGTGACTGCGGGTTTTGCTCCATAAGACGGTATCCACACTTAATTCGTTTGATTGGTGTCGGCGATGGGCTGCCAACCTTTAAAGCGAGGGCGTACTTATATTTTTGCCGCTGCCTCTCAGTGCGGCTGCCGGGGGCTTCCCGATCGATATTCGGCACTTAAGCCGTTAAATTTTTTATTTCTTCGCCAGTTCCTGGTTAATAATCCAGAGCTCCCGGCGTTCTTCGCTGCTTAGGCCATGGGTGCGCTCGCGAGCTATCAACTCTTCCTGGCGCAACTCAAGCATCGAATCAAACATATGGTTGAGTGAGTCGGTGAACGTTTTTTCTGCGATATCCTTATCTGCTATATCGTCCCACATCGACAGTTTTTCAAGGGTAGCGGCCTCTTTTGTGCCGCGATAATGCTCTAAAAGTTGTCCGGTGGTCAGACCTGGCTGAGACAAACAAGTGTTGACCAATTCTGAAAATAAGCCAAGCCCGGGCAATTTTTCGTGGTTCAAACCCGCCAGCGACGGCACTTGCGGAGCAAGTTCGGGGTTTTGTACCAGCAACCCTATCAGTATACGCATGGTTGTGCGTTTTAGCTGAGGCGCGGGGCGTACCGTGCCGTTTTCAGCCTGTTTCGGCATTAAACGTTCAAGCTGGCTGTCATCCAGAATGCCGAGCTTGTTGCCTAACTCCTGACGCAGATAGATGCGCAGCGTTTCGCCGGGCACCTGGCTGATTAACGGCAGCGCCAGCGTGCTGAGCTGCGCGCGCCCGTCAGGGGTACTCAAATCAACCTGCGGCATCAGGCTGTTAAACAGAAACGTGGAGAGCGGCTGAGCCTGCTCCATCCGCGCTTCAAACGCCGCTTTGCCCTCTTTACGCACCAGCGTATCCGGGTCTTCACCGTCGGGCAGGAACATAAAGCGTAGCTGACGCCCGTCGGTCATATACGGCAACGCGGTTTCCAGCGCTCGCCAGGCGGCGTCGCGTCCTGCGCGGTCACCGTCGTAACAGCAAATCACGTTGTTGGTGACGCGGAACAGCAGCTGGATATGGTCCGCCGTGGTGGACGTTCCCAGCGACGCAACGGCATAGTTAATGTCGTACTGCGCCAGCGCAACAACATCCATATAGCCTTCGACGACCAGAAGACGCGGAGGTTCCGCATTATCCTGCTGTGCCTCATAAAGACCGTAAAGCTGGCGGCCCTTATGGAAAATATCGGTTTCCGGGGAGTTAAGGTATTTCGGCAGGGCATCACCCAGCACGCGACCACCAAAACCTATCACCCGGCCACGCTTGTCGCGGATCGGGAACATCACCCGTTCACGGAAGCGGTCGTAGCTTCGTCCCTGGTCGTTGGTGACCAGCATGCCTGCGTCGATGAGGGATTTACGATCTTCGCTATTGCCGCCAAAACGCTTTAACACGTTGTCCCAGCCGGGCGGGGCGTAACCAATAGCGAAACGCGCAATCACATCGTCGCTCAGTCCGCGCTTGTTCAGATACTGACGCGCAGGCTCAGCCGCAGAGTGCTTAAGAGACTGTTGGTAAAACGAATTCAGGCCATCCATCAGTTGGTACAGCGTTTGCCGCTGATGGCGCTCGATCTGACTTGGCCCACTGCCCGCTTCATACGGCACTTCAAGGTTATGCATCGCCGCCAGCTCTTCGACGGTTTCAACGAACTCGAGCTTGTCGTAGTTCATCAAAAAATCGACGGCATTACCGTGTGCGCCACAGCCGAAGCAATGGTAGAACTGCTTTTCACCGTTTACGGTGAAAGAGGGGGTTTTTTCGTTATGGAACGGACAGCACGCATGGTAGTTCTTGCCCTGCTTTTTTAGCTTCACCCGCGCGTCGATGAGATCGACGATGTCGGTTCTGGCAAGCAGGTCATTGATGAAAACGCGTGGGATTCTTCCGGCCATATGCCCCAAAAATTTAAGCGACTTATAAACGAAAACAAGCCGCGCATTCCTTCCGGAAGCACGGCCTTACGACTACAACTCTGTCTGTCAATTGAGGGCTGTGGCCCTCAACAGATTAGTACAGACGAGTACGGCGTGCGTTTTCGCGAGCCAGTTTCTTCGCGTGACGTTTCACAGCGGAAGCTTTAGCGCGCTTACGTTCGGTCGTTGGTTTTTCATAAAACTCACGACGACGAACTTCAGCCAGAACACCTGCTTTCTCGCATGAACGTTTGAAGCGACGCAGTGCTACGTCGAACGGCTCGTTTTCACGTACTTTAATTACCGGCATGTAACTCTCACCTTTAATAAATTCGGTTTGCCGCTGGCATCAACGCCAGCTTATTTCAAAATGGTGCGGAATTTTACTGCAAATGCTGCTGCTTTGTAAAGCACCGATGCGATTTTGAAAGGGACTTTAATAAGGGTGAGGAGTATACACGAGGCTTCTTCCTGGGGCGAACAAAGTTTTACAACAATCCGCCCAAGCTCTACACTGCGCGGTATTGAAACGAGGTAAAACAAGTCATGCGTGTACTGGGTATTGAAACATCCTGCGATGAAACCGGCATCGCGATTTACGACGACGAAAAAGGGCTTCTGGCCAACCAACTGTATAGTCAGGTGAAATTGCACGCTGACTACGGCGGCGTCGTGCCTGAACTGGCCTCTCGTGACCACGTGCGTAAAACGGTTCCCCTGATCCAGGCGGCGCTGAAAGAGGCCGGGTTGAGTGCAAAAGATATTGATGCCGTGGCCTATACCGCAGGACCGGGCCTGGTCGGCGCGCTGCTGGTCGGCGCAACGGTAGGGCGTTCACTGGCCTTCGCGTGGGATGTTCCGGCCATTCCGGTTCACCATATGGAAGGGCACCTTCTGGCGCCGATGCTGGAAGACAATCCGCCAGCGTTCCCGTTTGTGGCGCTGCTGGTTTCCGGTGGTCATACCCAACTGATCAGCGTAACGGGTATTGGCAAGTATGAGCTGCTGGGCGAGTCAATTGACGATGCAGCCGGTGAAGCCTTCGACAAAACCGCCAAGCTGCTGGGGCTGGATTACCCGGGCGGCCCGATGCTCTCGAAAATGGCCGCACAGGGCACGGAAGGGCGCTTTGTCTTCCCACGGCCGATGACTGATCGTCCGGGGCTGGATTTCAGCTTCTCCGGTTTGAAAACCTTCGCGGCGAACACCATCCGCAATAACGACGACAGCGAGCAGACGCGTGCCGACATCGCTCGTGCGTTCGAAGATGCGGTGGTGGATACGCTGATGATCAAGTGCAAACGCGCGCTGGATCAGACCGGCTTTAAGCGCCTGGTGATGGCAGGCGGCGTGAGCGCCAACCGTACGCTGCGCGCGAAGCTTGCAGAGATGATGCAAAAGCGTCGTGGGGAAGTGTTCTACGCGCGTCCTGAATTTTGTACCGATAACGGGGCGATGATCGCCTACGCCGGGATGGTGCGCCTGAACGCTGGCGCAACGGCTGACCTGAGCGTGTCCGTGCGTCCGCGCTGGCCGCTGGCGGAGCTGCCGGAGGCGTGAGTTTTTTTGCCCGGTGGCGCTGCGCTTACCGGGCCTACAAAACCGTAGGCCGGGTCAGGCGAAGCCGCCACCCGGCAATAACCCGCACTACACCCGCAGCATCCCTTTCTCTTCCAGAAACGCAATGATCGTTCCCAGACCGTCTCCCGCTTTCAGGTTAGTAAAGGTCCACGGACGCTCGCCGCGCATGCGGTTGGTGTCGCGCTCCATCACCTCCAGCGAGGCGCCGACGTACGGCGCGAGATCGGTTTTGTTAATCACCAGAAAATCGGATTTGGTGATCCCCGGCCCGCCCTTGCGCGGGATTTTTTCCCCTTCGGCCACGTCGATGACGTAGATGGTGAGGTCCGCCAGCTCCGGGCTAAAGGTCGCGCTCAGGTTATCCCCGCCGCTTTCGACGAAGATCAGATCCAGATTGCCGAACTTCTCGCTGAGTGCTTCCACCGCCGCCAGGTTCATTGAAGCATCTTCGCGGATGGCGGTGTGCGGACAGCCGCCCGTTTCCACGCCCACGATGCGCTCTGGCTCCAGCGCACCCGCCTCGGTCAGGATGCGCTGATCCTCTTTGGTGTAGATATCGTTAGTCACCACCGCCAGGTGATAGGTATCGCGCATCGCCTTGCAGAGCGCTTCCAGCAGGGCGGTTTTGCCCGACCCTACCGGGCCGCCCACGCCCACGCGCAGGGGATGTTTGTAATCAGCCATATTGACTCCTCAGGAACGGAATAGTCGTGAATATTGGGTTTCGTGGCGCGCGGAGGCGATGGCGGACAGCGGCGTAGCGGCCCCCAGCGCGTCGTCGCCACGTAAAAATGCCTGTTCAAACCCGGCGGCAAAATGGTCGCTCAGGTCGATAATCAGCTGTTGTGCGGCCTGCTGCCCAAACGGCACCAGCTTGACGCCCGCCATCACCGCGCTCTCAATCCAGCTGTAGCCCAGGCTCAGCGCCAGCTCACGCGTGCTAATGCCCCAGCGCACGCCGAGCCACGCCATGCCGCAGAGCTGGCTCTGCGTCAACAGCGGCAACCATTCTGGCGGGCAGGCGGGTTCCCAGCTTTTAATCAGGCGCGTAAAGGCCGCGCCACGGTTGCGTTCTTCATCGCGCAGCTCGCGCGTTTCCCGGCAGGCGAGCAGGTATGCCGTCCAGCGTTTTGCTGTCGCGACGTCCTGCTTCTCGCAGGCACGATAAAGGCGGATAAACAGCGGCAGGTCGACGCAGAAAAAGCTCTGCTCCATCTGCTGGATCTGCCAGCGCCTGAAGGCCTCAGCGTCCGTGACCCACCCGGCCTCGACAGCCCACTCCAGCCCCTGCGACCAGGTAAACGATCCGACCGGCAGGCTACTGCTGGAGAGCTGCATCAGGCGCAGCCGCTGGCGGGCGTGCTCCATCAGCTCATCAGCGCCAGCAGGGCAGAGACGATCAGCCCGCCACCGAAGGTTTTACGCAGGCCGTCGTGACGGCGCAGCAGCAAGCCTGCGGCGAAACTGGCGCACAGCACCGTGGCGCTGGCGAACATAAACCCGCTGGTGAAGAGCCAGAAGCTGTGGCCGGACATCTCCACGCCGTGCGCCCAGCCGTGGAACATCGCCAGGGCTGGCACCGCCAGCAGCAGGCGATTTTCAGTCTTAAACATCATTACGCCGCAGACCGCCAGCGAGGCGATAATCAGCATCTCCATGCCGCTAAAACCGCCGAGCAGGCTGCCCGCAACGGCGCCAGCAAGCATCATGCCGAGCGTTGCTAACGGCAGCAGCAGCTTGCGGCCGCTCAGGGCGGACAGCACGCCAGCCCCCGTCAGCATCAGCAGGTGATCCAGCCCAGTCAGCGGATGGAGAAATCCGGCCTGGAAGCTGTCGGTCCCGTGGCCCGGATGGGCAAGCGCCGGAACGGAAAAGGCCAGCAGAAACAGCGGTAAATACTTGCGCATGATGAGTCCTTAATGTGAATGAGAGTGGGAGTGGCCATGGCTGTGGGCATCGCTGGTGTAAGCCCCCGCTTCCGGTTCAAACGGCAGGCTGGCGAAGGTCACCTCCAGCCCGAACTGACGCAGCATATCGTCAAGAACGTGGTCGTGGTGGTAGCGCAGCTCGCCGGGCATAATTTGCAGCGGCACGTGACGGTTGCCCAGGTGGTAACAGGCGCGGGCGAGCAGGAACGGATCGGCGCAGCGCACCACGGAAACCGACTCCGGGGCCGCGATCACTTCGATCACCTCGCTGCCGTCGTCGGTGGTCAGCAGATCGCCGCCGCGCAGCAGCAAACCGCGCGGCAGCATCAGCCCGGCTTCGCGACCGTCGTTCAGGGCCACGCGGGCGCGGCTTTTCACCCGCACGTCAATCGGCAGCGTGACGCTGGCGGTAGTCGGGTGTGCGTGGTCCAGGCGTTGGGTCAGATAAATCATCATCACTCCTCAAAACAGGAAATAGCGTTGTGCCATCGGCAGAACGTCAGCCGGTTCGCTGGTAATCAGTTCGCCGTCGACGCGCACCTCGTAGGTTTGCGAGTCGACGGTGATGTTCGGTTGCAGAGCGTTGTGGATCATGTCCGCCTTTTTCACCGTCCGGCAACCTTTCACCACCGCCGTGGCGCTCTGCAAGTTGAGCTGCTGCGGGATGCCGTTCGCACTGGCGGCCTGCGAGATAAACGTCAGCCGCGTGGCGTGGCGCGCGGCGCCCAGCGATCCAAACATCGGGCGGTAATGCACCGGCTGCGGCGTGGGGATCGAGGCGTTGATATCGCCCATCGGTGCGCAGGCGATCATCCCACCTTTGACGATGGTGGCGGGCTTGACGCCGAAGAACGCCGGGGACCAGACCACCAGGTCCGCCAGCTTGCCCCCCTCAATCGAGCCCACTTCATGGGCGATGCCGTGGGTCAGCGCCGGGTTAATGGTGTATTTGGCGACATAGCGCTTCACCCGGAAGTTGTCGTTATCGCCGGTCTCTTCCGGCAGCGCGCCGCGCTGAACCTTCATGCGGTGCGCGACCTGCCAGGTGCGAATAATCACTTCCCCCACGCGGCCCATTGCCTGTGAATCTGACGAGGTGAGTGAGAACGCGCCGATATCGTGCAGCACGTCTTCGGCGGCGATGGTCTCCCGGCGAATGCGGGATTCGGCAAACGCCACGTCCTCGGCGATATCCGGGTCGAGGTGATGGCAAACCATCAGCATGTCCAGGTGCTCGTCGATGGTGTTGACCGTGTAGGGCAGCGTCGGGTTGGTGGAGGAGGGCAGAATATTCGGGTGCGCGCAGGCGATGATGATATCTGGCGCATGGCCGCCGCCCGCCCCTTCGGTGTGGAAGGTGTGGATGGTGCGCCCGGCGATGGCGGCCAGAGTATCTTCGACAAAACCGGACTCGTTCAGCGTGTCGCTGTGCAGCGCCACCTGGATATCCATCTCTTCAGCGACCTCCAGCGAGCAGTTGATGGCCGCAGGCGTCGCACCCCAGTCTTCGTGGATCTTAAGCCCGATGGCACCTGCCGCGATCTGCTCGCGCAGCGCGTCCGGGTTTGAACCGTTCCCTTTGCCCAGCAGGCCAATATTCACCGGCAGCGTATCGGCAGCCTGCAACATGCGGGCGATATACCATGGCCCCGGCGTGCAGGTGGTGGCGTTTGTACCTGCCGCGGGCCCGGTGCCGCCGCCGATCATGGTGGTGACGCCAGAGACCAGCGCCTCTTCCGCTTGCTGCGGACAGATCCAGTGGATATGGGTGTCGATCCCGCCAGCGGTGACAATCTTGCCTTCGGCGGCGATCACTTCCGTTGCTGCGCCAATCGGGATCGTCACGCCGGGCTGAATGTCCGGGTTTCCGGCTTTGCCGACGGCGAAGATCCGCCCATTTTTTACGCCGATATCCGCTTTCACGATCCCCCAGTGATCGACGATCAGCGCGTTGGTGAGCACCAGATCCACGCAGTCGTCGGCGGTCATCTGCCCCTGTCCCATGCCGTCGCGGATCACTTTTCCGCCGCCGAATTTAACCTCTTCTCCGTAGATCGTGAGATCGTCTTCTACTTCGATCCACAGTTCGCTGTCGGCCAGCCGCACTTTATCCCCGGTCGTGGGGCCGAACATATCGGCATACGCCTGGCGTGAAATCTCAGCCATGTTTCACCTCGCCCATGATCTCGCCGCGAAAACCGAAAATGCGCTGTGCGCCCGTCACCTGCACCAGCGTCACTTCCCGCTTCTGGCCGGGCTCGAAGCGCACAGCGGTGCCCGCCGGGATGTTCAGCCGGTAGCCTCGGGTGGCCTCGCGATCGAACTTCAGCGCCGGGTTGACCTCGTAAAAGTGATAGTGCGATCCCACCTGGATCGGCCTGTCGCCGTGGTTTTCCACTATCACACTTCGGGTTTCGCGCCCGACGTTGAGAGCAATGTTGCCGGACTGGATCCGGTATTCACCTGGGATCATCACGCGCTCCTTACACGATCGGGTTGTGGACGGTGACGAGCTTGGATCCGTCCGGGAAGGTGGCTTCCACCTGAATATCCGGGATCATCTCCGGTACGCCCTCCATCACCTGATCGCGCGTCAGGACGTGGCGGCCGGCTTCCATCAGCGAGGCGACGGTTTCGCCATCGCGCGCGCCTTCCATAATAAAGGCGCTGATCAGCGCGACCGATTCCGGATAGTTGAGCTTTACCCCGCGCGCGAGGCGGCGTTCGGCAACCAGCGCGGCGGTGAACAGCAACAGCTTGTCTTTTTCTCTGGGAGTCAGTTCCATAGCGTTTCTCTTATGTCTGCCAGATGCGCGGCGAACAGGCGGTTTTGGGGGTTAAAAGCGGGCGAAGCGACTGCCAGATATCGCGCATCACCCGCTGACAAATCAGGTTGTCGTGCGAGAGAAAACGCACCGACAGCAGATCGTCGGTGAGCGTCGCCCCGCCAAAGTTTTCCAGCGGGGCGAGCCGCTCGCGCACCGTGTCGAGATGTGCTTCCCGGGCCGGATAGAACAGCAGCGTGCCGACCCACGGATGGTCCGCGACGGGCGTCAGATCGCCACCGCTGAGATGCAGTCGCTCAATCAGACGCGGCTCGCCATCCACCCACACCTCAAGGCGGCTCTCCAGCGTGCCTTGGCTGAAGGTTTCGTTTATCACCGGACGGCCCAGACAGTACAGCTCCCACGCCAGCAGCGTGCTGGTGGCGTGCAGGTGAAAGACGGAACGCAGCGCGGCGTTAGCGCCGGGGAAAATAATGGTGTCCTGCGGCAGCCACTCCAGCGTGGCCTCTTCGTCGAGGTAAAAATGCTGACTGAGGCAGGCCAGCGGGCCGCTGCTGCGATAGAACTTGCTGGCGCCGGGCATGGTGATGAGGGCATGGCTTTTGGCGTCGAGCCGCACGGAAATATCCAGCGTATCCCCGCCCACAATTCCGCCTGGCGGGTGCAGCAGGTAAAGGTGGCAGGTTTCCCCTTCGGGATAAAACGGACGCTGAACGGTAAGTGGCCCGGTGTGACGCGCGGAATGGAGGAGGGTTTTCTCAGGGGTATGACAAAACTGGAGGGCAAGCGAGGCCTGCCAGCCTTTGTATGAATTATCAGTGACCTGAGTTGCTAACATGGTGCTTCCACTTCCGCACTATCGGGATACGTTTCAGTATGCCCTGGCGGAAATGAAGGCTGTCATATGAGTCGCTTATGGATAAAAAAACCGGCTCATGTGAGCCGGTTTCAGTAATGTAGGCCGGGTAAGCGCAGCGCCACCCGGCAAGAAAGGCTAGCGATAATCCTCTGCATCCACATCATACCCCGACGGCTCCCAGCGGATCGCCAGCAGCGAGGCCAGGCCGATAAACGGCGCCAGCGCAATCACCCAGAACACGGCGGTATCCAGCGAGGCGACCAGCAGCGGGAACAGAAACAGTGATAGCGTTGAACTGCTGCGCATCAGCGTCTGGTTAAGCCCCACACCCACGCCGCGCAGCGAGGTCGGGTAGCTCAGAGAGGCAAACGTCATGGTGTGCGCACCCGGACCAAAACCCTGGCCAAACAGGAACAGCGCCAGCATCGCGACGGCGACCACGCCTTCCGTGGCCCCGTCAGGGCGGCCAATCAGCGCCAGGCCGAGCAGCGCCGCCAGCTGGCACGCATAACCCGCCAGTGACATCCGCCATGCGCCGAAGCGCGGAACATAGCGCACCGCCAGCAGCCCGCCGACAAACGCGAACAGCAGATTAAGCGCCAGCGAGATCAGAATGGTGGTCAGCATCGACTGCACAAAGAAGCTGGAGATGATCACCGGCAGGCCAAAGGCTACGGCGTTATAGGCGAACGAGGAGACGACTGACAGCAGCGTGGCGAGCGTGGTACGCCGCAGATAGATACCGCGGAACAGGTTCAGGTAGTTCGACCATTTTGCCTTGTTCACAACAGGCGCGGGCTGGTCGAGCGCATCCTGCGGTACGTGGGCATTAATGTTGTAAGACTGCCGCAGGATAGACGCCGCCTCCTTCAGATTGCCCTGATTCGCCGCCCAGACCGGGGATTCGCTCATATAGCGGCTACGGATGGCGATAATCACCAGCGCGGGCACCGCGCCAAAGCCAAGGATCAGACGCCAGAGCCAGTCGCTGTGGCTTTCCGGCAGCACGGCGTAAAAGAAGAGCACCAGAAGATAAGAGATGCTGATGGCCGCATACCAGGTGGGACACCACATCGCGACGCTGGAGGCTTTATTCCCCGGGCCTTTCAGTCTGGCGAACTCGCTGAGAAACGCCATCGCGACGGGAAGGTCGATCCCAACGCCAAGACCCATCACAAAGCGCGCGCCCGCCAGCACATATTCGTTCGGGGCCAGCGCACAGGCGATAGCGGCAACGACAAAGAATACCATGTCGGCCATAAAGACGCGGTAGCGCCCGATTTTATCCGTAAGATAGCCGCCGAGCAGCGCCCCGACAATCGCGCCAAACGTAATGGCTGAAGCCACCATGCCGGTACCGGCGGGCGTCAGGTTAAATTCGCGGGTGATGTCTTTGATGCCGAATGCCAGCGCGCCGAGATCGTAGGCATCGAGAAAAATTCCCCCGAGCGCGATACCGACCACGATGCGGGCATTGGCCCGGCCCTGAGAGCCGTCATTAACGAGACGTGAAACGTCCGATGCGCTGCGTACCCACTTGATATCGCCATCCGGGGTGTTTGCTGCCGCTGGAAGGGGAGTTGAATCTGTGATTTCTGCCATTTTCTTTTTGTGTGGTTGTGTTGTGTCTCTAACAGTTACCACAGGCAGAAGGTGACAAAAATCACATTTGGTTATAAGGCATAACGAACGGTTTACTGAGCGTCTTTCTTTTTACGTCTGAGCTTCGTCCAGATCTTCGTTTCCTGACGACGCCACAGGCGTTGAATGTTGTCGTGATGGCGCAACAGGATCAGACACGAGAGCATCGACACCGGGAAGGTAAACTGCGGTTTAAACCACCAGACATAGAACGGGGCGATCAGTGCGCTGACGATGGCGCCCAGCGACGAATAACCGCTCAGCAGGATGGTCAGCAGCCAGGTGCCCGCCATCACGCCGGTGAGATCCCAGCCGATCGGCGCAATCGCGCCAAACGCAGTGGCCACGCCTTTACCGCCTTTAAAACCAAAGAAAACAGGCCAGATGTGGCCGACGCAGGCGGCGATGGCTATCAGCCCCAGCCAGAAGGGTGTGACGCCGAGCGCATACGCGCCCCAGACGGGAAGCATTCCTTTCAGAACGTCAAAAATCAAAACCGCTACGGCTGCTCCCTTGCCGCCAATTCGTAGTACATTGGTCGCCCCCGGATTCCCGGAACCACTTTCACGCGGGTCAGGCAACCCGGCGATGCGGCAGACCAGAATGGCGCTGGAGATTGAGCCGCAAAGGTAGGCGAGGATAATCATTCCAGGCGCGATTGCACTCATAACGCTGTTCCGTTTTGAAAATGTATCTGTATTCTCAGCATCTGTGGATAATACGCATAATTCGCCGGAAGTGGTATCCGGTTTAGCCAAAAAGCAGGCAGGTCGTGATGGATATTGTATTTATAGAGCAACTTTCGGTAATCACCACAATTGGTGTTTACGACTGGGAACAGACCATCGAGCAGAAACTGGTGTTCGATATCGAAATGGGCTGGGATAACCGCAAGTCAGCGAAAAGCGATGATGTGAATGATTGTCTGAGCTACGCCGACATCAGTGAAACGGTCATCGGCCATGTGGAAGGGCAACGATTTGCGCTGGTAGAACGCGTGGCGGAAGAGGTGGCAGACCTGCTGCTGAGCAAATTTAACTCCCCGTGGGTGCGCATTAAGCTAAGCAAGCCGGGCGCGGTGGCGCGCGCCGCCAACGTGGGCGTGATTATCGAGCGTGGCACAAATCTGAAAGGAAAGATTTAACGTCATAATAGCTAAACCATTTTAGGTTATATCGGTCTTAGAGCTGTATGTTTCACGGTAGCCGTTGCGGCAACCGTTTTTTTATATCTTTTTAGGGGTTTATAGATGAGCGATATGCACTCGCTGCTGGTGGCGGCAATACTGGGTGTGGTCGAAGGATTGACGGAGTTTTTGCCGGTGTCCAGTACGGGCCATATGATTATCGTTGGCCATCTGTTGGGCTTTGAAGGCGATACCGCAAAGACGTTTGAGGTGGTGATTCAGCTGGGCTCTATCCTGGCGGTGGTTGTGATGTTCTGGCGTCGTCTGTTTGGTCTGATCGGCATCCACTTCGGGCGTTTGCCGCAGCGTGAAGGAGAGGGCAAGGGGCGTCTGACGCTGATTCATATTCTGCTCGGGATGATCCCGGCAGTGGTGCTGGGGCTGGTGTTCCACGACACCATTAAATCGCTCTTCAACCCGATTAACGTGATGTACGCGCTGGTTGTCGGCGGCTTCCTGCTGATTGCCGCCGAAGTGCTGAAGCCAAAAACCCCGCGTGCGGAAGGTCTGGACGATATGACGTATCGTCAGGCGTTTATGATTGGCTGCTTCCAGTGTCTGGCGCTGTGGCCGGGCTTCTCCCGTTCAGGGGCAACCATTTCCGGCGGGATGCTGATGGGCGTGAGCCGTTACGCGGCGTCTGAGTTCTCGTTCCTGCTGGCGGTGCCGATGATGATGGGCGCCACCGCGCTGGATCTCTACAAAAGCATCGGCTTCCTGACCGTGGGTGACATTCCGATGTTCGCCGTGGGCTTTATCACCGCCTTCATTGTGGCGCTGATCGCCATCAAAACCTTCCTGCAACTGATTAAGCGTATTTCGTTTATTCCGTTCGCGATCTACCGCTTTATCGTCGCGGCTGCCGTGTACGTGGTCTTCTTCTGATGACCGACCGCCCTCAGTCTTTCGGCTGAGGGCAACGTTTTTCCTTCCACGCCGCAACCGCATCAATCCGCCGCTTCGTCAGCTCTTCGCGGATCTCCGGGCCTTTAAACCCTGCCTCCACCACCTCTTTCGTTGGCACCGCTTTCGCTACGTCCCACGCCTCACGCAGCAAACGACCCTGCGGATAATCGGACGCTTCAAACCCGGTACGCCCGCGCACGTCAGCCTCGCTGGTGAGCGCGATCTGCTCCACGCGCTGCGGCTTGCGCCAGGCGTCGATGTTATCAAACAGCCTGACGATGGTGGCGGGTTTCAGGATCGGGAAGGTGTGGATCAGGTCGTGGAACTCGGCGACCAGCTTTGCCAGATCGCGAATGTCATTCGGCACGCGCAGGCGCTGGCAAAGCCCTTCAACCAGCTTTACGCCAGCCGGACCGTGCCCGTGATGGCGTGGCCACAATTCCTTTGGCGTTAACCCTTTGCCGAGGTCATGGCAGAGAGTGGAAAAGCGCACGTCCACTTCAGGACTGAGCATAGCGGCCATGCTCAGCGTCATCAGGGTGTGAATGCCGGTATCAATTTCAGGGTGCCATTTCGCCGGGGCGGGCACGCCAAACAGCGCATCTATTTCCGGGAACAGCACTTTCAGCGCCCCGCAGTCGCGCAGAACCTGGAAAAAGATCTGCGGATTACGGGTAGTCAGGGCGTTTTCGGTCTCTTTCCAGACGCGTTCTGGCGTCAGGTGTTCCAGCTCGCCCGCGTCGGTCATGGCCGTCATCAGCGCCATCGTCTCGTCGGCGATGCGGAAGCTGAGATGGGCATAACGGGCGGCAAAACGCGCCACGCGCAGTACGCGTAACGGATCTTCAGAAAAGGCGGGGGAAATATGGCGTAAAAGACGGTCGCGCAGATCGTTCTGGCCGCCGTAGACGTCGATAATATGGCCGTTTTCGTCCTGCGCCAGGGCATTAATGGTGAGATCGCGGCGCAGTAAGTCCTGCTCCAGCGTCACATCCGGCGCGGCATAGCAGGTGAAGCCGGTATAACCGGAACCGGATTTCCGTTCGGTTCGCGCCAGGGCGTACTCTTCCCGGCTTTTCGGATGGAGGAACACAGGAAAATCGCGGCCTACCTGCTGGTAGCCCGCGTCAATCATCGCTTCGGGCGTGGCACCGACCACGACCCAGTCTTTATCTTTGACCGGCAGACCTAATAACGCATCACGTACCGCACCACCGACCAGATAACTCTTCACGCCAACACTCCCGTTTTCTCTTTTCGCAAGATGATACGTAAGTGTGGCAGAGAAGACGAGTTAGTTCATCCAGCGGTCTTTACGTTTACGGCTTGGGATAAGGTGAGGAAGCACCAGACCCAGCACCAGACCGACGCCCAGCACTCCGCCGCCATACATAAACCACTGCATGATGATGGTGCGTTGTTTGTCATCCAGCTGTAGATTCGCGGCGTTCACTTTCTTCTGCGCGACGATCAGCTCATTTTTCAGCTTCTGATTTTCATCTTTCAGACCGGCGATCACGCTGTCGCTTTGCGCCACTTTCTGCTGCATCTCTGCGGTGCGCTGGTTCCAGGTGCCGTCGATGTTGTTCAGCTTGTCAGTCAGGGTTTTCACCTGATTTTCCAGATCCGGCACGCGGGTGCGCAGGCTTGGCACCGTGCTCAGCTCTTTCAGCGGGATCCATGAGGTGCGGCCAGAGCTGTCACGAACCTGACCGTAATTGGTGTCTGCATTGGTTTGCAGCAGAGTCACTTCCTCGCCGGCATTTACCGTACCCACGAGGCGATAATTGTCTCCAGGGCCGCTGCGTACCCAGGTATTCAGTTCATCAGAAACGTAACGTTTCTCTTCAGCGTGGACCGCGGTTGCGGCGCTAAAAGCGAGTAAAGTAAGTCCAATCAGGCGTAATTTAAGCATATCAGTCGTTATTTTCATAAAAAGTGGAACGATAGTAGTGGTATCAGTGTCGCTACGCAAAGGATTCATCATCAATCGGAATCATCTGTGTCATGATTTCCACCGCTTTAAACTTTTACGCCCGTCAAATTGCTCATTGCGTGGCAATTTGGCGCAAAATACTATGTACTGACAAACAAATGGCGAGGAAGTTCGCCTTCATCGACGCGTCTGTGACGCACGCAAAAGTACAAGGCTATGGCACAAGAGTTCGAATTAAAGTTTATCGTCGAAAAAGACAGCGCTGACGCGCTCCGCCAGCATCTGAATACGCTGTCCGGCGAGCACCATGAACCCGTACAGCTGCTCAACATCTATTACGAAACGCCGGACAACTGGCTGCGCAACCATGATATGGGCCTGCGCATCCGGGGTGCGAACGGGCGCTACGAGATGACGATGAAAATCGCCGGTCGCGTGGTGGGCGGTTTACACCAGCGTCCGGAATACAATATCGACATCAGTAAGCCAGAACTTGAGCTGGATCGCTTTCCGGCGGAAGTGTGGCCGGAAGGAACGCTGCCCGCAACGCTGTCGGCAGAGGCGCAACCGCTGTTCAGCACCGATTTCTGGCGCGAGAAATGGCTGGTGACGGAAGGCAAGAGCCGCATTGAGATCGCGTTTGATCGGGGTGAAATTAAGGCTGGTGAAGAGCAGGAGCCGATCTGCGAATTGGAACTCGAACTGCTTGATGGCGACGCGAGCGATGTGCTGAAGCTGGCGCGCAAGCTGGTGAACCAGCCTGGGCTGCGTCAGGGCAGCCTGAGTAAAGCGGCGCGCGGCTATCACCTGGCCGCCGGGAATGCGCCGCGCGTGCTGCGAGAAACCCCGATTCTGCGCGTTGTGCCGAAAGCCTCCGTTGAGCAGGGCATGGAAGCGGCGCTGGAGCTGGCGCTCTCTCAGTGGCAGTACCACGAGGAGCTGTGGGCGCGTAACGTGAAAAATGCCAAAAAACAGGTGCTGGCCGCTATGGGGCTGGTACGTCATACCCTGACGCTCTTTGGCGGCATTGTACCGCGTAAAGCCAGCACTCACTTACGTGATTTGCTCACTCAAACCGAAACGCTGATGCTTTCCGACGTGTCGGCACAAACGGCGATCTACAGCCCGCAAAACGCCAGCGCGAAACTGGCGCTGACCGAATTTCTGGTGACGCGCGGCTGGCGCACCTTCCTCGATGCGAAAGGGCAGGCCAAAATTGCGGAAAACTTCAAACGTTTTGCGGATATCCACCTCTCCCGTCACGCGGCCGAACTGAGAACCACCTTTGCGCATCCGCTGGGTGACCAGTATGGCGATCAGCTTCCCCGCCTGGCGCGTAACATCGACAGCATGTTGCTGCTGTCGGGTGCGTATGAGGGCGTGAAGGCGCAGGCCTGGCTGGAGAACTGGCAGGGGCTTAAGCATGCCATCGAGACCCGTCAGCAGATTGAGATCGAGCATTTCCGCAACGAGGCCATTTCGCAGGATCCGTACTGGCTGCACAGCGGAAAACGTTAATTCTGGCAAGGAACCCCTGATATGCCGCTTTCTTCGCAGTTACAGCAGCACTGGCAGACCGTTTGTGAACGCCTGCCTGAGTCGTTACCCGCGTCGTCGTTAAGCGAGCAGGCGAAAAGCGTGCTCACGTTCAGTGATTTTGTACAGGAGAGCGTCAGCGCTAACCCGGACTGGCTGGCAGAGCTGGAAAGCGCGCCGCCGCAGGCTGACGAGTGGCGGCATTATGCTGGCTGGCTGCAAACCGCGCTGGCAGAGGTGGCAGACGAAGCCACGCTGATGCGCGTTCTGCGTCAGTTCCGCCGCCGGGTGATGGTACGCATTGCCTGGGCGCAGGCGCTGGAGCTGGTGAGTGAAGAGAGCACCTTGCAGCAGTTGAGCGAGCTGGCGCAGACGCTGATTGTCGCCGCGCGGGACTGGCTCTACGCCGCCTGCTGTAAAGAGTGGGGCACGCCGTGCAGCGAGGAAGGGGTTCCTCAGCCACTGTTGATCCTGGGGATGGGCAAGCTGGGCGGCTGCGAGCTGAACTTCTCCTCAGACATCGATCTGATTTTTGCCTGGCCCGAGAACGGCTCCACGCGCGGCGGCCGTCGCGAGCTGGACAATGCCCAGTTCTTTACTCGTCTGGGGCAGCGGCTGATTAAGGCGCTGGATCAGCCCACGCAGGATGGTTTTGTTTACCGCGTGGACATGCGCCTGCGTCCGTTTGGCGACAGCGGGCCACTGGTGCTGAGCTTTGCCGCGCTGGAAGATTACTACCAGGAGCAGGGTCGCGACTGGGAGCGTTACGCGATGGTCAAAGCGCGGATCATGGGCGACAGCGACGATGCCTACGCCAACGAGCTGCGCGCCATGCTGCGCCCGTTCGTGTTCCGCCGCTACATCGACTTCAGCGTTATCCAGTCCCTGCGAAATATGAAAGGGATGATTGCCCGCGAGGTGCGTCGCCGTGGCCTGAAAGACAACATCAAGCTCGGTGCTGGCGGTATTCGTGAGATCGAATTTATCGTCCAGGTCTTCCAGCTGATACGCGGCGGGCGTGAACCTTCTCTGCAATCCCGCTCGCTGCTGCCGACGCTAAGCGCTATCGATCAGCTGCATCTGCTGCCGGAAGGCGACGCGCAAACGCTGCGTGACTCTTATCTCTTCCTGCGTCGTCTGGAAAATTTGCTGCAAAGTATCAACGACGAACAGACCCAGACGTTGCCGGGCGATGAGCTGAACCGGGCGCGTCTGGCCTGGGGGATGCGGGTGGATGACTGGGCGGCGCTGACGCAACGGCTGGAAGCGCATATGGCGGGCGTGCGCCGCATCTTTAACGATCTGATCGGCGACGACGAAACTGAATCGCAGGACGATGCGCTCTCCGAGCACTGGCGCGAACTGTGGCAGGACGCGCTTCAGGAAGATGACACCACGCCGGTGCTGGCGCACTTAAGCGACGATGCCCGCCATCGCGTGGTGGCGTTGATTGCCGATTTCCGCCTCGAACTGAACAAACGCGCTATCGGCCCACGCGGTCGTCAGGTGCTGGATCATCTGATGCCGCATCTGCTGAGCGATGTCTGCTCCCGCGACGATGCGCCGGTGCCGCTGTCGCGCATGATGCCGCTGCTGAGTGGGATCGTCACGCGTACCACTTACCTTGAGCTGTTAAGCGAGTTTCCCGGTGCGCTGAAGCACCTGATTTCCCTCTGCGCCGCCTCGCCGATGGTGGCGAACAAGCTGGCGCGTTATCCGCTGCTGCTGGACGAACTGCTCGACCCGAATACCCTCTATCAGCCGACGGCGACGGATGCCTACCGCGACGAGCTGCGTCAGTATCTGCTGCGCGTGCCGGAAGAGGACGAAGAGCAACAGCTTGAGGCGCTGCGTCAGTTTAAGCAGGCACAGATGCTGCGCGTGGCGGCGGCAGATATCGCCGGTACCCTGCCGGTAATGAAAGTGAGCGATCACTTAACCTGGCTGGCGGAAGCGATCATCGACGCGGTTGTCCACCAGGCGTGGGTGCAAATGGTAGCCCGCTACGGCCAGCCGAAGCACCTTGCTGACCGTGAAGGCCGCGGTTTTGCGGTGGTGGGGTACGGCAAGCTGGGCGGCTGGGAACTGGGCTACAGCTCCGATCTGGATCTGATTTTCCTCCACGACTGTCCGGCAGACGTCATGACCGACGGCGAACGTGAGATTGACGGACGGCAGTTCTACCTGCGCCTGGCCCAGCGCATCATGCACCTGTTCAGCACTCGCACCTCATCCGGCATTCTGTATGAAGTGGATGCGCGTCTGCGCCCGTCCGGCGCGGCAGGCATGCTGGTCACCTCGACGGTGGCTTTCGCCGACTATCAGAAGAACGAAGCCTGGACGTGGGAGCATCAGGCGCTGGTGCGCGCCCGCGTGGTGTATGGCGATCCGCAGCTCAAAACGCAGTTCGATGCGATCCGCAAGGCGGTCATGACGACCCCGCGCGAGGGCAGTACGCTGCAAACCGAAGTGCGGGAAATGCGGGAGAAGATGCGCGCGCACCTTGGCAACAAACATCGCGATCGCTTTGATATCAAAGCCGATGAAGGCGGGATTACCGATATTGAGTTTATCACTCAGTACCTGGTGCTGCTGCACGCGCACGATAAGCCGAAGCTGACCCGCTGGTCGGATAACGTGCGCATACTGGAACTGCTGGCGCAGAACGACATTATGGATGAGCAGGAGGCGCAGGCCTTAACCCGCGCCTACACCACACTGCGTGATGAGTTGCACCATCTGGCATTACAGGAACAGCCGGGCCATGTGGCGCTGGACTGTTTCGCCGACGAACGCGCGCAGGTGACTACAAGCTGGCAGAAGTGGCTAGTGGAACCGTGCGTAACAAAACAAGTGTGATATTATCGCGCGCAAATTGTGAATCTTTCTGGAGTCAGGAATGAAAGTAACACTGCCAGAGTTTGAACGTGCTGGAGTTATGGTTGTCGGTGATGTGATGCTGGATCGCTACTGGTATGGGCCGACCAGCCGCATCTCTCCGGAAGCACCGGTACCGGTGGTAAAGGTCGACACCATTGAAGAGCGTCCCGGTGGCGCGGCAAACGTGGCGATGAACATAGCCTCTCTGGGCGCACATTCGCGTCTGGTTGGCCTGACCGGCATTGACGATGCGGCGCGTGCGCTGAGCAAGTCGCTGGCGGACGTGAATGTGAAGTGTGACTTCGTTTCTGTTCCGACCCACCCAACCATCACCAAGCTTCGCGTGCTGTCGCGTAACCAGCAGCTAATCCGCCTCGACTTTGAAGAAGGGTTCGAAGGCGTTGATCCCGAGCCGCTGCACGAGCGCATTAACCAGGCGTTGGGCAATATTGGCGCGCTGGTGCTGTCTGATTATGCCAAAGGCGCGCTGGCGAGCGTGCAGACCATGATCCAGCTGGCGCGCAAAGCCAGCGTTCCGGTGCTGATCGACCCGAAAGGCACCGATTTCGAGCGCTATCGCGGCGCAACCCTGCTGACGCCCAACCTCTCTGAGTTCGAAGCGGTGGCGGGCAAGTGCAAAACTGAAGAAGAGCTGGTTGAGCGCGGCATGAAAATCATCGCTGATTTCGAGCTGTCTGCGCTGCTGGTGACCCGTTCCGAGCAGGGCATGACGCTGCTGCAACCGGGCAAGGCGCCGCTGCATATGCCAACCCAGGCGCAGGAAGTGTACGACGTGACCGGTGCCGGTGATACGGTGATTGGCGTGCTGGCGGCGACGCTGGCGGCGGGTAACTCCCTGGAAGAAGCATGCTACTTCGCGAACGCCGCGGCGGGCGTGGTCGTCGGTAAACTCGGGACCTCCACCGTTTCGCCAATTGAGCTGGAAAACGCGGTGCGTGGGCGTGCGGATACCGGCTTTGGCGTCATGACCGAAGACGAGCTGAAAGTGGCCGTTGCCGCCGCGCGCAAACGCGGTGAAAAAGTGGTGATGACGAACGGCGTGTTCGACATCCTGCATGCGGGCCACGTGTCGTATCTGGCGAATGCGCGCAAGCTGGGCGACCGCCTGATTGTGGCGGTCAACAGCGATGCCTCAACCAAACGTCTGAAGGGTGAAACGCGTCCGGTTAACCCGCTGGAGCAGCGCATGATAGTGCTCGGCGCGCTGGAAGCGGTGGACTGGGTGGTCTCATTTGAAGAAGACACCCCGCAGCGCCTGATTGCCGGAATTTTGCCTGACCTGCTGGTGAAGGGCGGTGATTACAAACCAGAGCAAATCGCAGGTAGCGAAGAGGTCTGGGCGAATGGTGGTGAAGTAATGGTGCTCAACTTTGAGGACGGGTGTTCAACCACCAACATCATTAAGAAGATCCAGAAAGGCAGTCAGTAAAAAACGGGCCTGTTGGCCCGTTCGTTTTTCACCCTCTCCCTGTGGGAGAGGGCTGGGGTGAGGGCATCAGGCCGCACTTATGCCTGGTCATCCACCGGTGGAATAGCTGGCGCTGGCTTCACTTCTTCCGGCGCATTGCGGTTTTCCAGCTCGGTCAAACGTTGTTCCAGCAGCGCCAGCTTCTCGCGGGTGCGCAGCAGCACCTGCGTCTGCACGTCAAACTCTTCGCGGCTGACTAAATCAAGGCGAACCAACTGTGCCTGCAACGTCTGGCGGATTTTCTTCTCAACGTCATCACCAAACTCACGAATACCTTTCGGCATGGACTCATGAACCTGACGCGCGATCTGCTCAATTTTCTTTGGGTCAATCATTGTCGTTTCCCTTGATGAAAAGGTGTTAGTGCCTATTGTAGCGTGTCATGCCGCGGGTTAAACAAAATTGTTTGAAGCTTATGCATTGCCCAGGGTAATCAATAGCGTTATAGTTATCTCGCTTATTCTCAGGGCGGGGCGAAATTCCCCACCGGCGGTAAATCAGCTTAACGCTGAAAGCCCGCGAGCGCTTTGGGTGAATTCTCAAAGGTCAGCAGATCCGGTGTAATTCCGGGGCCGACGGTTAGAGTCCGGATGGGAGAGAGTAACGATCCAGTCGGGCAAAGCCCGCTCACGTTATTTTTTTGCCGCTTGTACGGCGCTCCTAAGACTGCCCTGATTCTGGTAACCATAAAGTTAATGAGGTTTTTTTACCATGAATCAGACGCTACTTTCCTCTTTTGGCACTTCAATTCAACGTGTTGAACATGCACTGGATGCCCTGCGCGAAGGCCGCGGTGTGATGGTGCTTGACGATGAAAACCGTGAAAACGAAGGCGACATGATTTTTGCCGCCGAGAACATGACCGTTGAGCAGATGGCGCTGACCATCCGTCACGGTAGCGGCATCGTATGCCTGTGCATCACCGAAGACCGTCGCCAGCAGCTTGATCTGCCGATGATGGTTGAAAACAACACCAGCGCCTTTGGTACCGGCTTCACTGTGACCATTGAAGCGGCGCATGGCGTAACCACCGGAGTGTCGGCGGCTGACCGTCTGACCACCGTGCGTGCAGCGATTGCTGATGGTGCGAAACCTTCCGATCTGCACCGCCCTGGTCACGTCTTCCCGCTGCGCGCGCAGCCGGGCGGCGTGCTGACCCGTGGTGGTCATACCGAAGCGACCATCGATCTGGTGACGCTGGCTGGCTTCAAACCCGCAGGCGTGCTGTGCGAACTGACCAACGATGATGGCACCATGGCGCGTGCGCCGGAGTGCATCACCTTTGCGCGTCTGCACAATATGCCAGTGGTGACGATTGAAGATCTGGTTGAGTACCGCCGCGCGCACGAGCGCAAAGCCAGCTGAACATGCTGATGTAAAAAAGCCGGGGAAACCCGGTTTTTTTGTTTCTAGTGGTAGTTAATTTTGAACAGTACCACGGTTTCGAACGGCCCGGACTGAATCGCTTTTCCTTCTTCCCGTGAAAGTTCAGCTGTGTAGTTTTGCTCAACATTCATCTTATCGCCCGTAAAATCGGCGTACTCTTTGTACTGGTTGAAGGTGTAAGGGGCCGTTCCGTTAAGAATACGCAGTTTTAACCCATTCCCTATCAGCACCGCAGTGTCGTCTGCGCTGAGCGTTTCGGTTGTGTAAAACGACGAGTCCATCTTAAATCCATCCGAGCACTGGGCATCCTGGACTTTGGTGGTTCGTATTGAAAACGTGCGCAAACGCGTCTGCTGATTCACGATGTCGCGCGCGCTGAAGGTGCCAAAGTCGATCTCCTGATTCTCAGGGTAAATGGTAAACGTCGCCCCGCAATCAAGCACCGTAATGTTTTGCAGTCCGTTGATGTGATACTTAAGGTTCTTCGCATCGGCCATCTGATTAACGCCGCCCTTACCGTCAAACTGCACAACGATGTAATCGCTGAGCGAGCGACATAGCCATGTGGCGGCATAGCCTTAATTCTCACGAAAAGTCGTAAACGGGCGACGAACGTGCGCGTAATGTGGATATCATCCGGATTGCCAGAGCAGATGCGATTCTCCCAACCCATCTGGCGGATTTGATCCGGGGTGTAAATGGTGATGTTATCGTTGTCCAGGCACTGGCGGGTATCCACGCCGTTGGGCTGGCCTGTGGCATCGTAATCTATGCCTTCATAGGTGACGCCCAGTTCATAATAGGGATCGGTTGCGGCAGGATAAGGGTTTACCCAGGCAAAAACATCTTCCGGCTTGAAACCGCTTGTGACGTTATTGTCACACGTCACCGGAATTTTAATGTCATCAGACTCCCATATTTTTTGGCCAACCTGAGCGTTGCTGGGTATGGCAAAAGGGGAGATCGTTTTTGTCTCCTCGACGGGGCCGCCAGATCCACCCAGATAGCAGTTGAGCGCCAGCGCTTCTTTCAAAGGCAGCGCTGTAAGCAGCAATGTAAGCAGGAAACTAGTGAGCTTTCGCATCTTTATCGATTTTCCGTTCGTTAAGCTTACATTGCGCCGTTCCGGTGCACTGTACGTCGACTTTTTTCAGTGCGCCGTAATCGTCGATGTAGCCGATGCTGTAATAACTACCGTGGTAATCGCCGGTAGAGGCAGTTGCCGTGGCGAAAGGCGCAATCATCAGACTGTCAAAACCCGGCAGCATGGTTTTGGCATTTTTGCTCAGCCACGCCAGCGTGATGTAGTACGGCGTAGGGTTGTGGACCGTGAGCCCTTTCGCGTTGGCGGTAATTTCCATACGCATTTCAGTCAGTTCGCCAGATTTTTTGCGAATCGCTTCCGGACGCCAGAAGAGCTTAATTCGGCTCTGCATGGCAACCTGCATCACGCTGCGCTCCTCGCTGGCGCTGGTGCTTTTAGGCGGTACTTCACGCAGGTTGAAATAAAACAGCGATTCCCTGTCTTTTGGCAACTGGCGGGTAGCGGCTTGTTTAACAATTCTTACCTGCGACGAGGCGCCCGCTTCGATACGTTGAATGGGGGGAAGCGCCATAAAGTGCACATCTTCTTTTTGCCCCTTTTCATCTTCAATCCAGGAGAGCGCCAGATAAGGCAGCGCCTTGCTCTGGTTGTCCACTTTCAGGCTGCTGGCCTTGTCGCTTTCTGGAAAAACAATGCGCGTGCGGTCCAGGTTAATGGCCGCGTGGGCGGTAAATGTTGTGCTGATCAGCATCAGGCACAGGCTTTTAATCGGCGTTAATTTCATGATGATTTCTTACTGGCACGGCAGTATCAACTGCATACTGTTTTCTAAGTGAGAAGGTAACGAGAAGCGACACTGTTGGTTGTCGCCCCATGTCACGCGAAACTGCTGTTCTGGCTCAACGGCGCCGAGCCAGACGCGGCCTTCATCGGCCACCATCCCAACCTGTAAATTGCTTTCATCCAGGCGAACAATCGCCCCGAGTGGTGGTGTTCCTGACGACATCCGCAAAACGCCTGTTACGTCCTGACCTGCGCGCGTGGCAATCTGACGATAACCAATGGCCCCCTCAGTCCAGGTTGAGGTCACGACGCGGTTGTCCACGTCCACGCCATCCGGAAGGTTGTTCATATTGACCTGCACGCTGGAGGGGGAATAGCTGGAGAATGACGGTAAAACGCCGATGCCAAAACGGTTAGTTTCATCGCGCGACATGTTCAGCGGGATATGGCCTACCCCGTCGGTGCTGACCATTACGCGGGGTTCATTACCGTAACTGCGCCGGTGCAGCGCGGCGCCTTTCGCCGTTGAGGTGAAGGAACCGCTCCAGCTCGCGCTGAGGGAGTTATATTCGTTAGCTTTATAGCTGCCGGAGAGATTGAGATCGCCGTACGCAGAATAATGCTGATAATTCCCGCTGACCTGCGCGCCGGAATCTGGCTTCCCGCTCTCCGTACCTGCGGAAACGCCCCAGGTATTATTGCGATCCGACGTGTCATACCACGACACGTTATGGCTCAGCGTGTCGCTGTTACGCAGGTCATAGTTAAGTCGATGATCGGGATCGAGCGGTACGCTGAGCGAGAGATAAAACTGAGTATCGTCATTTTCGTCTTCCTCCTCGTAATGCGTTTTACTCCAGGACAGGGTTACGCCAAGATTCTTCCAGCGACCTATATCAAAGTTGTAGCCCGCCGTGATGCTGCCGGTCGTGGAGGATGAATCATTCCACCATGTCTGACGCAGCATATTGACGTACAGGTTCAGGGATAACGCTGAAATGTACTGGCTTGCCGTCACGCTCAGGGTTTGTTTTTCCGACTGGCGGTCACCGTTGTCATAATCCAGGTAGCGGGCGTAGCTCAAAAACTGTGGGTCTGAGTAGCGGTAGCTGGCGAGCGTAAGCTGACTGCCGGTGGTATCGAAACGCTTGCTGTAGTTGATGCGATAGCTGTAACCCGTCTGGCTGCGCTGGTGTGGCAGCTGGCTGGTAGCCTGCGTGACGTCAAAAGAGAGCGCCCCCAGCCAGGCCATATTCTGGCCGATCCCGGCAGCGACGGAACGATAACGGTCGCCATCGGCCAGCGTGCCGCCATACAGAGAGGTGTGCGACAGCATGCCCCAGGAAAATTCGCCGCTCATGAAGGCATTATCTTCAACATCATGCGAGGCGCCCTGGCGCGCTTTACCCGCCGCGAGCTTATAGCGCACCTGGCCCTTGCGCGTTAAAAACGGCACGGATTCAGCCGAGACCTGAAAGGTGTTGACGCGTCCGTCTTCTTCCGTGACTTTGACGTCCAGCGTGCCCTGAACCGACTGGTTAAGATCCTGAATAACAAAGGGTCCTGGTGGCACTTTACTCTGGTAAATCACGCGATCGGCAAGGCTTACGGTCACGGTGGCGTTGGTTTGTGCTATTCCGGTAATCTGTGGGGCATAGCCGCGCAGCGACCATGGCAGCATACGTTCATCGCTGATTAGCGATGCGCCGGTGTAGGTGAAGGCGTCAAAAATGGAGGACTGGAAATCCGTTTCACCCAGCGTCAGTTTCGCACCGATCGAGGGCAGAGGGCGGAACATATACACGCGTGAAAAACGGCCATCCTGCTCTGAGCCTGCTTCAGTATCGCTTCGCGTGTACTGGTAATCGCTTCGCAGGCGCCACGCGCCCATGTTCGCACCGGCGGTACCATAGGTATTGGCGTTGTCATTGCTGCCGCTGCTATTGGGCTGATAATGGCTGGCAAAAAGATTGTAATCCAGCAGTACGCCTGGCACGCCGTTGTCCCAGGTGGATGGCGGCATCCAGTCAACCGCACGGTATTGCAGCCACGCCTGGGGGATCGTTACTTTCAGGGTCTGGCTGCCTTGCTCAAAAGTAAATTTGATGTCTGGTCTGGCGGCGAAATCAACGCATCCCTCTTTTTCCGGCAAAGCGTGACGAACGTCATCCTGCAATGCGAATGTATCGGCCAGCTCGGGGGGAATACAGACCTGAACTGCGTTATTTATTTCTCGCCAGCGAAGCTGCCAGCCATTTGCCAGCGGAATATCATTAACTGAAACCGTAACGAAATAGCTTCCCGGCGTAACCGATATTTGATCTTTAAAACGTGATAAATCGACGCTGCCGCGCTGATCTTTATCGATGGCGTTTATATTAAATTCAGTGGCAGAGGCAACTATCGTCATTAACAGGGACGCAATGATGATTATCCATTGTACTTTGTATGTCATCATCCTGTTACTCGAATAAATAAAGAGTGCCGACCGGCATGGATTGCCAGTCGGCTGATACCGTGACGTAACGGAATTATTTGTACATCAGGACGTAGTTAGCCGTGGCTTCAACCTGGCCTGCCGTCGCAGTTTTACCTGTTGGGACTTCCATAACCGCTTTGAAATGCAGCGTCTGGGTGGTTGAACCCGCCAGCAGATCAAGCACGTTTGGCTGACCAAGCGTGATGTTGCCTTCCGCGTTATCCAGCAGACGGACGCCCACGTTCTGCGCACCGTTTGCAAAGGTGTTGCTCATCAGGCTGGTATCCGTCGCATCTGTCGCTGCGCTGGTAAAGGTCACTTCCACTTTAGTAATTGGCGTGTCGGTTTCGTCTGCCGGATCGTCAAGCTGGCAGTTTTCCAGATTGATATCGACCGGAACCGGCGTGGATTTTTTGTTGGCGTTGATAACGGCCGTAGTCACTTCACCCAGGTCGACTTCTTTATCAACGCTGTCTGGAGCGATGCTGCATGGTGCGTCAATAACCACGCCTTTGAATTTGATTTTGCCTGAGCCTTGATCATCAGCAAACGCAGAACCCGATACAATGGCAGCCATAGCTGCCGCTAACAGCAATTTTTTACCCATATACATGAAAATATCCTTTTTCAGATTGATTCGTAATGTGAATATTAATTTCAGAATACTCGCAAAGTATACGGATTGGGGCGGGGAGACGCGATTAACGTGACTTAAATATATTTTTAGATGGTTTTAATTAATATTTTCAGGCTATCTGAAGAGGCTTCTTTTTTCGGGGTTTTAATAGATTTATATTTTGTGGGTTATTATAGGTAAAATATATAGAATTGTTTTTTTGAATAATATAAAGCCTCCGTATAAAAACGGAGGCATTAATTCTTAGCCAATACCTGCCGTTTGCAGCAGAACCAGGCTCATCCCCATCACTGACATTCCACACAGCACGCCGTAGCTTGGGTTATTGTTGGGATCGATCTCTTTTGCCAGCGGCATCAGCTCATCGACAGAGAGCGCGACCATAATCCCGGCCACGGCAGCCATAATTGCAGCCATTACAACCGGGGATACGAGGCTACCGAGGATCAGCCACGCCAGCACGCCGCCGAGAATTTCAGCCATGCCGGAGATACCTGCCCAAAAGACAGCTGTACGTTTTGAACCCGTGGCGGCATAAACGGGCCCGGCAACGGCAAGTCCTTCAGGAATATTGTGCAAAGCCACGGCCAGCGCCACACCAAAACCTATTTCCAGGTTGCTGCTGGCCGTGACATAGGTGGCGATACCTTCCGGAAAGTTATGCAGGCTGATACCCAGCGTCAGCAGAATGGCCGTGCGTTTGATATTTCCCGGAATGGGGGTAACGCTTTTTTGCATTAAATCCTGCGGGTGCGCGTGAGGAAGAATACGGTCGAGTGCAAAATAACCCAGCAGGCCAATGATAAACATGCCATAGCCCAGAACAGGCGACATCCCTTCGGTGTGAAGCGCGGCGGGCAGCATCTCCATCAGCGAGATAAGCAGCATGATCCCGGCGGCGAAACCCAGCGAGAAGGCCAGCAGGCGATTAGAGGGTTTTTGCCCGAGTACCCCGAGGAACGCACCGATAAAGGTTGCGGCGCCCGCAAGTATGGTCAAAATCAACGGTACTGACATGCATTCTCCTTAAGCGATATCTGGCATTCAAATTTCCTGATGATGATCTTCACGGTTATCTGCGTTCATCTTCACCTGAATGCGCGTAATGTAGGCCTATCACATTGACACCTCCTCTAAGGATATCACCATGTCTTCTTCTCGTATGCCAGCACTGTTTTTAGGCCATGGCAGCCCAATGAACGTCCTGGAAGATAACGTCTATACCCGCGCCTGGCGTCAGTTGGGTGAGACGTTACCGCGTCCGAAGGCAATTGTGGTGGTCTCTGCGCACTGGTTTACCCGGGGTACCGGCGTGACGGCCATGGAAACGCCAAAAACGATTCATGATTTTGGCGGCTTTCCGCAGGCGCTGTATGACACGCATTATCCTGCGCCGGGCTCCCCTGAGCTGGCGCAGCGGCTGGTTGATCTGCTTGCCCCTGTTCCGGTTGCGCTGGACAAAGAAGCCTGGGGCTTTGACCATGGCTCATGGGGGGTGTTGATCAAAATGTATCCGGATGCCGATATTCCGATGGTACAACTGAGTATCGACAGCACCAAACCAGCTGCCTGGCACATGGAGATGGGGCGTAAGCTGGCTTCGCTTCGTGATGAGGGCATCATGCTGATAGCCAGTGGCAACGTGGTACACAATCTGCGTACGGTACGCTGGCACGGTGAAAATACGCCGTACCCCTGGGCAACAGCCTTTAATGACTATGTAAAAGACAACCTGGCCTGGCAAGGGCCGGTCGAACGGCACCCTTTGGTGAACTATCTGGAGCACGATGGCGGTTCGCTCTCTAACCCGACGCCGGAACACTTCTTGCCATTGCTGTATGTATTAGGCGCATGGGACGGTCAGGAGGTTATTACAACCCCGGTCGACGGCATTGAGATGGGGAGTTTGAGTATGCTGTCGGTGCAGGTGGGGTAAACACATGCCCGGTGACGCTGCGCTTACCGGGCCTACGCTCGACATGTAGGCCGGGTAAGGTGAAGCCGCCACCCGGCAAGTCTTACTCGACGAAAATATGCGGGTAGAAACGCGACAGATCCTGCGTAATCAGCGCGCGATCTTCGCGAATGCCAATCCCGGCAGGCTGATCGTTAATAAGCCAGCTGCCGATCAGCGTATAGCTGTCGCCAAACTTCGGCAGTTGATAAAACGCCTGGACGATCATCCCTTCTTCACCGTACGGCCCTTCAACTGCTTCCAGCGTTTTACCGTTTTCGATAATCGAGACGTTTGCCCCTTCACGGGAGAAGATTGGCTTAACGACGTATTTCTCCATCGGTGGGAAATCATCTTCGGCAAAATAAGCAGGCAGCAGGTTCGGGTGATTCGGGAACATCTCCCACAGCATCGGCAGCAGGGCTTTATTGGAGATAATGCTCTTCCAGGCTGGTTCCAGCCAGCGCACGCCAGCGTCTTCCAGTTTGGTAGAGAACATTTCCCGCAGCATGTATTCCCACGGATAGAGCTTGAACAGGTTGCTGATCACCTGATCCTGCATGTCCGTAAACTGACCTTTTTCACCTAAACCGATATCTTCGATATAGAGAAATTCCGTCGCCACTTCCGCTTCGGCTGCGCAGTCCTGCAAATACTGAACCGTACCGCGGTCTTCTTCGGTATCGCGGCAGCAGGCGAGGTGCAACAGGTTGAAACCGTGCTGTTCACGCAGTTCGACGAAACGTTCAATCAGCTTTTCCTGAAGGCTGTTGAACTGATCGCTGCCTTCCGGCAAGTTTCCGGCATTCGCCTGATCTTCCAGCCAGATCCACTGGAAGAACGCGGCTTCGTACAGGGAGGTTGGCGTATCTGCGTTATTTTCTAAAAGCTTCGGTTCACCCACGCCATCCCATGCCAGATCGAGGCGAGAGTAGAGCGAAGGCTGGTTCGTTTTCCAGGACTGACGAACAAAGCTCCAGGTGTGCTTCGGAATGCGGAATTTGGTCATCAGCTCATCGCTGTCGATGACTTTCTCAACCACCTTCAGGCACATCTGGTGCAGCTCTGCGGTCACTTCTTCAAGCTTTTCGACCTGAGCAAGCGTGAGCTTATAGTAAGCATCTTCACACCAGTACGGCTCGCCGTACATGGTGTGAAAGTTGAAACCGTATTCGGTGGCTTTTTCGCGCCAGTCCGGGCGCTCGGCAATACTGACTCGTTCCATGATCAGCCGCCCATTGAGCGAGTTGAGGAGCCGGTCGCACTACGCTGCATGGTGGTTTGTTTGGCAACAGACTCACCGAAGCCGCCACGGGTAATGGTGCTGGTGGTGGCTGGTTTCGGCGCCATTGCGGTTTTCGGTACGGTCATCGTACGGCCAGGCGTTGCAGCACCGTAACCCTTGCCGGTGGCATCGGTGTATTTCCCGTAGGCCGGGCTGTTCGGGTTTTTGGAGCTAAACAGCGGCTGCTGCTGGTAGCCCGCACCGCCGCTCATCAAACGGCCCATCATATAACCCGCCATCAGCGGCATCCAGAAGCTGCCGCTGGACTGTGCCTGCGCCTGGTTTTCCGGTGCCATACCCGCCTGAGCAGGTGCCTGCTGGCACTGGCCTTCACCGAATTCGGCTACACAGTCTTCGCGTGAGGCATATTTCGGCGCGGTACGTTCCGCTTCTTTCAGGGCGTTGTTATACGCCGTCGTACACTCAGCGGCTTTACCGGTTGCGCTCGCGCAGTCGTCGGCGTTTTGATACAGCGAAACCGTTTCGTCGTTTTGCTCACAGCCTGCCAGCATAAAGACGGCGGTGACCGCCAGCGCGACAGGTGTCAGGTGGCGTGCGTTCCAGCTTTTGCGGAACGACGCGTGATTCATCGTTTTTGTCCGTTTCATATTTGTCTTCCAGGACCCAGTGGTAATAACGCTCAGGATAGAGGATGAGTGGTTGAAAATGAAGCGACGAGGGGCGAAATCCGGGGGATCTTTACGTTGGCTTACGTTCGGGGGGGATTAATGTGCTCCCTCTCCCTGTGGGAGAGGGCTGAGGTGAGGGCATCAGGCCGCAGTGGGCCTGATGACACGCTTAATTGCGGAACGGATTCGTGCCGCTGCTGGCAGGTGAGGTGCTACGCGCTGCCGCTGGCTGTGCAACCGGGGTGCTGCTGTTAGCGGTGAAATTATCCACGGCGGCATCCTGCTGTGGATTTTCCGGCGCGACGCTGTCAGGCGACGTGGAAACCGGTTTGCCCAGCGTGCTGTTCAGCATTTGCAGATCCTGCTCGTTCAGCGTACCCAGCGCCTGCTTGATGTTCAGCTGGTTGATCAAGTACTGGTAACGCGCACTGGAGAGCTGCTGTTTCGCGTTGTACAGCGTGGTCGTTGCGTCTAACACATCAACGATAGTACGCGTACCGACGGAGTAACCCGCTTCCATCGCGTCCAGAGAGCTTTGCGCAGAGACAACGGCCTGTTTATAGGCGTTGATGCTGCTGATGGACGCGTTCACGTTGTTGAAGGAAGAACGCACGGTCTGGACCACGTTGCGGTGCGCGCTTTCAAGCTGCTCGCTCGCGCCTACGAAGTTGTACTGCGCCTGCTTAACCTGAGAGTTAACCATCCCGCCCTGGTACAGCGGCAGAGAGAAGCTCAGGCCAACTTTGTTCTGGCCCATATTGTTGTCGTCATACTGGGCAGTGTTGGTTTTAGAACCGCTGTAGCTGGTATCCGATACGCCGGTAGAGGCGCTCAGGCTCAGGGTTGGCAGGTGACCATCCTGTGCAAGACGGATCTGCTCGCGCGCCAGGTCCTGGCTCAGGCGTGCCTGCAGCAAGGTCAGGTTGCGGTTTTCCGCTTCTTTCAGCAGGGCGTTAACCGCCTGCGGCTTGTCTGTTTTGAAGCTGTCCACGTTCAGAGAGGCCAGCTCAGGATAGTAGTTACCGGTGACCTGACGCAGTGCTTCCAGCGCGTTGTCGAGGTTGTTACGTGCGGTCACTTCGTTTGCCAGTACGGTGTCGTACTGTGAACGGGCGTTCTGTACGTCAGTGATGGCGACCAGGCCCACGTTGAAGCGCTGGGTGGTTTGATCTAACTGACGATAAATCGCCTGTTTCTGCGCTTCGGTGTAGGAGAGGGCGTCAATCGCGCTCAGTACGTTGAAGTAGGCGGTCGCGGTATTCAGGATCAGCGTTTGCTGATCGGTCTGATAGGTCACATCCTGGATGCCCGCGCTCTTTTCCTGCAAGCTCAGCTCACGCCATTTGGACATGTCGAACAGGGTTTGCGTTAACTGTAAAGAGGCGCTGGTGGCATTCGAGTTGATGCCGTTATTATCGCGAAAACCGTTAGTGTAGGTATAATCTGCACCTAAGCCTAACTGCGGCAGCAGTGGACTACGTGCTTCGTTAATCTTTTCAAACGCAGCATCACGATCGGCCGCTGATTTACGTAAATCAGGGTTGCCCAGACGTGCCTGCTGGTAGACCTGTAACAGGTTCTCTGCCTGGCTCATTGCACTGAAGCCCGTCAGGCTCAGGCCGATAAGGATGGGGAGCAATTTCTTCATTTGCATTCCTTGTTGTGAAGCAGTATTAGCGCTGATCTAATTAAAAATAATTGCCGATTCTAACAGAATCATCCACACCAAAAGGTTGGCGTAACGTGCCATCTGGCGGTAATTTGCTCCAATCTACCATATAGCCATACAAACGGCAGCCAAACAGCCTTGAAATTCACAATTTCATCACCATTGCTACCAGGACTCGACCGATGCAAAAACCAGAAAACGTGCCTGTCACCTTCGCCAAAAACGATGTAGAAATTATTGCACGAGAAACGCTTTATAGCGGTTTTTTTTCAATGGAACTTTACCGTTTCAGGCATCGTCTGTTTAACGGTGAGATGAGCGGTGAAATCAAACGCGAAATTTTTGAGCGCGGGCATGCGGCTGTGTTGCTACCCTATGACCCAGTGCGTGACGAAGTTGTGCTGGTCGAGCAGGTGCGTATTGCGGCTTATGATACCAGCGAAACGCCGTGGTTGCTGGAGATGGTGGCCGGGATGATCGAAGAAGGTGAGTCGGTCGAAGACGTCGCTCGCCGCGAGGCGCTGGAAGAGGCGGGCCTGGTGGTTGGCCGGACGAAGCCGGTGTTGAGCTACCTGGCAAGCCCGGGTGGGACAACGGAACGTTCATCTATTATGGTGGGCGAAGTGGACGCCACGACAGCGGAAGGGATCCATGGTCTGGCAGATGAAAACGAAGATATTCGGGTTCATGTGGTGAGTCGGGAGCTGGCTTACCAGTGGGTAGAAGAGGGGAAAATCGACAACGCAGCGTCTGTCATCGCTCTGCAATGGCTACAGCTGCATTATCAGACATTACGACACGAGTGGAAAAAATGAAGCGTTATACACCTGACTTCCCAGAAATGATGCGCCTGTGCGAAACAAATTTCGCCCAGCTGCGCCGCCTGCTGCCGCGAAACGACGCGCCCGGCGAAACGGTGAGCTATCAGGTGAGCAACGCGCAGTATCGGTTAACGATAACAGAATCAACGCGCTACACTACGCTGGTGGAGATTGAGCAAACGGCGCCGAGCATCAGCTACTGGAGCCTGCCGTCGATGACGGTACGTCTTTATCATGACGCGATGGTCGCTGAAGTGTGTTCAAGCCAGCAGATCTTTCGCTTTAAAGCGCGGTATGATTATCCGAATAAAAAGTTGCATCAACGCGACGAAAAGCATCAAATTAACCAGTTTTTAGCCGACTGGCTAAGATATTGTTTAGCACATGGAGCAATGGCGATTCCGGTTTGTTAGCGTCATAAACCTACCTAAGGACACCATTTGGAAAGCCTGTTGAACCTGACTGTTGCTGGTGGGGCGCAAGTCAGGATATTACAAATCACCGACACCCACCTTTTTGCCGAAAAGCATGAGACGCTTCTGGGCGTGAACACCTGGGAGAGTTATCAGGCGGTTCTTGACGCGATCCATGCTGAAAAGCGGCCATGCGATCTGATCGTCGCGACGGGCGATCTGGCGCAGGATCAATCCTCCGCAGCCTATCAGCATTTTGCTGAAGGGATTGCGAGCTTTAGCGTGCCTTGCGTCTGGCTGCCGGGCAATCACGATTTTCAGCCCGCGATGTACAGTTCGCTTCAGGATGCGGGGATTTCACCGGCAAAATGTGTCTTTGCGGGGGACCAGTGGCAAATTCTGCTCCTCGACAGTCAGGTGTTTGGCGTTCCGCACGGTGAGTTGAGCGACTATCAGCTTGACTGGCTGGAGACAAAACTGGCCGCCGAACCGAATCGCAATACGCTGCTGTTACTGCATCATCACCCGCTGCCGGCGGGCTGTAGCTGGCTCGATCAGCACAGCTTACGCAACTCTGCGGCGCTGGACGGCGTGCTGGCGAAATTCCCGCGCGTAAAAAATTTGCTGTGCGGTCATATTCACCAGGAACAGGATCTCGACTGGAACGGTCGACGTCTGCTCGCGACGCCCTCTACCTGCGTGCAGTTTAAGCCGCACTGCGCCAACTTTACGCTGGATACCATCGCACCGGGCTGGCGCTGGCTGGAGCTGCATGCCGATGGCTCGCTGACCACCGAAGTTTGCCGTCTGGCCGGGGCACAATTCCGCCCGGATACCGCTTCGGAAGGCTATTGATGTCGACGCTTCTCTATCTGCATGGGTTTAACAGCTCACCGCGTTCGGCGAAAGCGACGCAGCTTCGCCAGTGGCTGAGCGCGCATCATCCCCACGTGGAGATGATTATTCCGCAGTTGCCCCCTTATCCGGCGGATGCGGCAGAGATGCTGGAATCGCTAGTGCTGGAACACGGCGGCGAATCGTTTGGCGTTGTCGGGTCGTCGCTCGGCGGCTACTACGCCACCTGGCTGTCGCAGTGCTTTATGTTGCCCGCTGTCGTCGTCAACCCGGCGGTCCGGCCATTTGAGCTGTTAAGGGACTTTCTTGGCGAAAACGAGAACCCCTACACCGGCCAACAATATGTGCTAGAGTCACGCCATATTTACGATCTCAAAGTTATGCAGGTCGACCCGCTTGAAGCGCCCGATCTTATCTGGCTGCTGCAACAGACGGGAGATGAAGTGCTGGATTACCGCCAGGCAGTGGCGTATTACGCATCCTGCCGCCAGACTGTAGAAGAGGGCGGTAACCATGCTTTCACGGGCTTTGAAGATCATTTCACCCAGATTGTCGATTTTCTTGGACTGCACAGCCACTGACAATCAATGCGAATTGCTAGCTTAAATCATGACGCAAACCTATAACGCTGATGCCATTGAGGTACTCACCGGGCTTGAGCCGGTTCGCCGCCGCCCGGGGATGTACACCGATACGACGCGCCCAAACCACCTGGGCCAGGAAGTAATTGATAACAGTGTGGACGAAGCGCTGGCAGGCCATGCCAAACGCGTGGACGTTATCCTGCACGCCGATCAGTCGCTGGAAGTCATCGACGACGGCCGCGGCATGCCGGTAGATATCCACCCGGAAGAGGGTGTTCCCGCCGTTGAGCTGATCCTCTGTCGTCTGCACGCGGGCGGTAAGTTCTCCAACAAAAACTACCAGTTCTCCGGCGGCTTGCACGGCGTGGGGATCTCCGTGGTTAACGCCCTGTCAAAGCGCGTGGAAGTGAACGTCCGTCGCGACGGCCAGGTGTATAACATCGCGTTTGAAAACGGCGAAAAAGTGCAGGATTTGCAGGTCGTCGGGACGTGCGGTAAACGCAACACCGGCACCAGCGTCCATTTCTGGCCTGACGAAAGCTTCTTCGACAGCCCACGCTTTTCTGTTTCCCGCCTGACGCACCTGCTGAAAGCCAAAGCGGTGCTGTGCCCGGGCGTGGAAATCACCTTTAAAGACCACGTTAATAATACCGAACAAACCTGGTGCTACGCCGATGGTCTGAACGACTACCTGTGCGAAGCGGTTAACGGCCTGCCAACCCTGCCGGAAAAACCGTTCGTCGGGAATTTCGAAGGCGATACTGAAGCGGTGGACTGGGCGCTGCTATGGCTGCCGGAAGGCGGCGAGCTGCTGACCGAAAGCTACGTTAACCTGATCCCCACTATGCTCGGCGGGACCCACGTCAACGGCCTGCGTCAGGGGCTGCTGGATGCGATGCGCGAGTTCTGCGAATACCGCAACATTCTGCCGCGCGGCGTGAAGCTGTCGGCGGAAGATATCTGGGATCGCTGCGCCTACGTGCTTTCCGTGAAAATGCAGGATCCGCAGTTTGCCGGTCAGACTAAAGAGCGCCTGTCGTCACGCCAGTGTGCGGCGTTCGTCTCCGGCGTGGTGAAAGATGCATTTACCCTGTGGCTGAACCAGAACGTTCAGGCCGCAGAAATGCTGGCTGAAATGGCGATCTCCAGCGCCCAGCGTCGTCTGCGCGCGGCGAAGAAAGTGGTGCGTAAAAAGCTGACCAGCGGCCCCGCGCTGCCCGGCAAGCTGGCGGACTGTACCGCGCAGGATCTCAACCGCACCGAGCTGTTCCTGGTGGAAGGAGACTCGGCAGGCGGATCGGCCAAGCAGGCGCGGGATCGTGAATATCAGGCGATCATGCCGCTCAAGGGTAAGATCCTCAACACCTGGGAGGTCTCGTCTGATGAAGTGCTGGCCTCGCAGGAAGTACACGACATCTCGGTTGCGATCGGTATCGATCCGGACAGCGACGATCTGAGCCAGTTGCGCTACGGCAAGATCTGCATTCTCGCGGATGCGGACTCCGATGGCCTGCACATCGCCACGCTGCTCTGTGCGCTGTTTGTGAAGCATTTCCGCGCGCTGGTGAAAAACGGTCACGTCCACGTGGCGCTGCCGCCGCTGTACCGAATCGACCTCGGCAAAGAAGTTTACTATGCACTGACGGAAGAAGAGAAAGCGGGCGTGCTGGAACAGCTTAAGCGCAAGAAGGGCAAACCGAACGTTCAGCGCTTTAAGGGGCTGGGTGAGATGAACCCGATGCAGCTGCGTGAAACCACGCTGGATCCGAATACCCGCCGTCTGGTGCAGCTGACCATCAGCGATGAAGATGAACAGCAAACTAACGCCGTGATGGACATGCTGCTGGCCAAGAAACGTTCTGAAGATCGACGTAACTGGCTACAGGAGAAAGGCGACATGGCGGATATAGAGGCCTGATACACGCTGTCTTTTTGCCGGGTGGCGGCTGCGCCTTACCCGGCCTACTTAACCCGTAGGCCCGTGCAAGCGTAGCGCCGCCGGACAAGAAATGCAGCTCATCACGATGAATGGTTTTTCCGGTACTGCAACGGCGTCTCGCCAATCCCCTTTTTAAACGCGCTGATAAACCACGTCACGTCGGAAAATCCCGCCTGTGCGGCAATGTCACGCACGCTCGAATCAGTGTGGAGTAAACACTCGCACGCCTTACGCAACCTTAGCGTGTTCAGGTAGTCGTGAATTTTTTCGCCTGTTTCCGCATGGAATCTTCGCGATACGTAACTGCGCGATTTACCCAGCTCTGCGGCCAGCGCATCCAGACGAAATTTCTCCTGATAATGCTCGTCGAGCCAGAACATGACCTGGCTGGCGATCCCCTGGCTGTTGCCCGGCTCGCCGTCGCGATCGTCGGGCAGCATCGCGAACAGGCCGATCAACAGGCTGGCGATGCTCTCGCCGTTCATCGGCGGTTTATAGCAGCTAAACAGATGGTCGATATGGTGGTGACAGTGGGCTAAATCGGCGACCCACGCTTCGCCGCCACGGCGTGACAGCCGCTCCAGGCGCTGCCGGGTCTGGGGAAAATCCCGCAGGATCTTCAGCACCGCGTGCTGGTCGAGATGAATAATGGTGCGGCGGTAAATTGCCTCCGCCTGTTCGTCCACCATGACCTTGTGCAGCGTAAAAGGCGGGAAGAAAAACAGTCGTCCGGGGCGCATGGTGTAGTGACGATTATCGACAATCGCCACGCCAAAGCCCTCTTCCACATAGAGGATCTCCAGACACTGATGCCAGTGATGGTAGCGCACCGTATTGGCAAACAGGCGGCTGAACGAGGCCACGGTATCGTTCAGGGCGATCAGTTCCAGAAGGTCGGTTGTCGGCGTGTCGCGCATAGTGCAATAAAACTCAACTTTTTCCTGTCTGATCGTCTTTATAAACCACCTTTTTAAATTTTCTCAACTGGAGGTTTATTCATCGTTCATGCCTGTGACATGGCTAACATTTCTGCACCTTGCGGATTCACTATGCTTTGCCGCAGTTGATTACGAGGGCGAACCTATGTGGGCGGCAAACAAAGAAAAATCAAATCCGTTGTCTTCACGCCAGGAGGTAGTGGCGTCGTTGAATGCACTTTTACAGGCGCTGGACATGCAATTTCCGGCGAACCGTTCACGATTCCCGCTGGGCGACACCTGCGCCCATTACACAGCAGATATTGCGCAGATGGAGGGACTTTCCCGCGCGCTGTGGGGGCTGTTTCCGCTGATGGCGTCCGGCGAAAGCACGCCGTTCAGCGAGAAGTACCTTACTGCCATTAAGCTTGGTACCGACCCGCAAAGCAGCGGCTACTGGGGTGAAACCGGCCCGTACGATCAGCGTCTGGTGGAGATGGCGGCCTACGGTCTGGGGCTCGCTCTGATGGGGGAGACGCTCACCGCGCGCTTTACCGGTCGCGAAGTGATGAACCTGCACGCGTGGCTCAACCAAATCACCGACGCGCAGATGCCGGACAGCAACTGGAACTATTTTGCCATTATGGTCCAGCTCGGCTTTAAGCGCGCCGGCCTGCCGTACGATCAGGCCGCCATTGACCACCGCTTTGCGCTGATGGACGCCTACTACCTCGGCGACGGCTGGTATTCCGACGGTCCCGGCCGCCCGAAAGATTACTACATCTCCATGGCTTTCCATTTCTACGGCCTGATTTACGCCACCCTGAGTGACGACGAGGCGAGGGCGAATGTGCTGCGCGAGCGCTCGCGTCTGTTCGCGGAAGACTTTATCTACTGGTCCGCCGCCGATGGCGCCTCGGTGCCGTTTGGCCGCAGCCTGACCTACCGCTTTGCCATGGTTGCCTTCTGGAGCGCGGTGGCTTTTTCCCAGCTGGACGTCTTCACCCCGGGCATCGTGAAAGGCATTGTGCTGCGGCATCTGCGCTGGTGGCAGCAGCAGTCGATTGTCGATCGCGACCGCATTCTCACCCTGGGGTTTGCGTATCCGAACCTGGCGATGTGCGAGGATTACAACTCCCCCGGTTCACCGTACTGGGCGCTGAAAACCTATCTGATCCTGGCGCTGCCGGAAGCACACCCGTTCTGGCAGGCGGAAGAACAACCGCTGCCCGCGCTTGCTGAAAAACATGTGATCCCGCATGCGCAGCAGATCCTGATGCATTCGAAAGATTCGCAGCACGTCGTCATGCTTACCGCTGGTCAGCTGGAGCTGAACAACTACGTCAACACCGAAGCGAAATACACCAAATTTGCCTACTCCAGCCGCTTCGGATTCACCCTTGAGCGCGGGCGTTTTGGCCTGAAGCATGCCGCCTGCGATTCCATGCTGCTGCTGGCGGACGGAGATGACTATTTCCGCGGTCGTCGCGAGTGCGAAGAGGTTCGGGTGGATGAAAATTACATTTTCTCGCGCTGGTCGCCGTGGCGCGACGTGCAGATTGCGACCTGGCAGATCCCGTTCGGGGAGTGGCACCTGCGCCTGCACCGTATCAACAGCACGCGCACTCTGCAAACCGTCGAGGGCGGCTTTGCGGTGATGAAAACCGCCTACCAGGTGCGCGAACGCGGTTGTTATCTGTTGGCTGAAAACGGCAGCAGCGTCATTGTCGATCTTTCGCCGATCATTCAGCGCCAGCCAGACAGCATCGTCACGCCGCCGAACAGCAGCATTATGTTTGCGGAGTGCGCCTCCATTCCGCTGTTAAAAGCTGACCTCCCGCAAGGGGAAAGCTGGCTCTGTTGCGCCGTCCTGGCTGGCGGAAGACAGCTCGCTGCGGCGACGCCGCAGCTGAATATAACCCATAGCCGGGTCGTCATTAGCGAACCCGGAAGCGAACGTAAGCTGTCGTTCACATTATAAAAATCTGGCCCTACACGTCGGCGAGGATGATATGAAAAGCACATCGACAACTAACAGAACTGAATATTACAAAATCAGCAGCTTTATCTTTCTCTATTTCTTTACCTGGTCTGCCAGTATTGGACTGCTGGCGATCTGGCTTGGCCAGAAAGCCAATCTCAGCGGCTCGGTGATTGGAACCGTTTTTGCGGTGAACGGGATATTCTCCGTAATTCTTAAACCGATCTACGGCTATATTCTCGATAAGATCGGCATGAGCAAATACCTGCTCTATTTTGTGGTGATCATGTCGGCCCTGATGGCGCCGTTCTTTATTTACGTATACCAGCCGCTGTTAATGTCTAATACCCTGCTGGGGATTATTATCGGCGCGCTCTATTTAAGCTTTGCCTGGTACGCGGGTGTGGCGGCGTGCGAATCCTATTCTGACCGCTTTAGCCGCTTAAACGGCATGGAGTTCGGGCAGATCCGTATGTGGGGATCGCTCGGCTGGGCGGTGGCGTCATCTTTCTCCGGCCTGCTGTTCAACCTCTCACCGGCGTATAACTTTATTCTCGGCAGCGTGGCGTCAGTGGTGATGCTGATTGTCCTGCTGAGCCTGAAAGTGAACACTAACTCCGCTCACGCAGGCGAGGTGCTGACGAAAGAGAAAATTGCCCCGTCCGACGTTTACGCCCTGCTGCGTAACCGCAAATTCTGGGCCTTCTGCCTGTACGTGGCGGGCGTGGCGTGGATGATGTTTATCGCCGAGCAGCAGTTCTCGCGCTATTTCGTCACCTTCTTCGACGATATTCACCAGGGCAACGCGGTATTCGGTTATCTCGGGACCGTGCAGTCGGGCATGGAATTTGTCATGTATATGGTGGTCCCGCTGTTTGTGAACTTTATTGGCGCCAAACGCGGGCTATTAATTGTCGGGCTGGTGGTCGGGGCGCGTCTGATTATTTCCGGCATGTGTGATTCTCACCTGTTAATTTCAGTGCTTAAGCCGCTGTACGGTCTGGAAATTTGTCTCCTGCTGGTGTCGGTATTTAAATATATCGCCGAGCATTTCGACAAGCGCGTCAATGCCACCATGTATTTACTCGGCTATCAGGCGATGCTCTACGTTGGCAACGTGGTGGTCTCTTCCCCTGCCGGCTATATGTATGACCGTATTGGCTTTGAACACACCTATATCATCATGGGCGCAACGGCGCTGACCTTTACCCTTATTTCTGCTTTTACGTTATCCGCCTGTCAGAGCAAATGGCGCGGGGCTCGTGCGCTGAACGTAGCAGAAACGTCAACACGATAAATTACGCCGTCAAAGAAGGAACCGAAATATGTTAAGTCGTATCAAAGAAGAACGTCTGCCTGTTATCGCTGCGCCCGTTGACTCTCGCGCATTCAGCGATGAACTGAATTCGGCGCGCAGCCACGTTCTGGACCTGATTAGCCGTCATTTAACGGAGTTCGGCGACAAATTCCCGGCGGAAACCTGCCAGAACGGTTTTTATCCGCTGACTGACAACGAGGAGTGGACCACCAGCTTCTGGACCGGGCAGCTGTGGCTGGCGTGGGAGATGAGCGGCGAGGAAAAATTCCGTGCGATGGCGGAAAAACACGTGCGCTCGTTTGGCCTGCGCATCGCCGGGCGCAACGACACCAATACCCACGATTTAGGCTTCCTTTACACGCTCTCCTGCGTAGCCGCGTGGCGGCTGACCGGAAACCGCGAGGCGCGCGGCTTCTCGCTGCTGGCGGCGGAAGCCCTGCTGGAACGCTTCCACGAGAAGGCGAAGATCATCCAGGCGTGGGGCGATCTCTCCGATCCGGAGCAGGCCGGGCGAATGATCATCGACTGCAACATGAACCTGCCGCTGCTCTACTGGGCAACGGAGCAGACGGGCGATCCGCGCTTTGCCGACGCCGCAAAAGCGCACGTCATGCAGGCGGCGACGTATCTCATTCGTGACGATGCCTCCACCTTCCACACCTACTATATGGATGTGGCAACCGGCGCACCACGCTACGGCAACACCCAGCAGGGCTACGCCGACGACTCCTGCTGGTCGCGCGGGCAGGCGTGGGGCATTTACGGTTTCCTGCTGAGCTATATCTATACCGGCGATGAAACGATGATCGCTCTGTCAAAACGGCTGGCGAACTACTTCCTCAATCGCCTGCCGGAAGACTACGTCTGCCACTGGGATCTGGCGCTGGTGGGCACCGACGCACTGCGTGACTCTTCCTCGGCGGCAATTGCGGTGTGTGGACTGCTGGAGCTGGTGAAACAACTGCCGGTCACAGATCCGGATCGCGAACGTTACCTCGAATGGGCGAAAGGGATTATGTCCACGCTGACAAAGCACTATCTGATGGGCAAAGAAGAGAAGGGCAACGGGCTGCTTAAGCACTCGGTGTATCACCTGGCGAGCAATAAAGGCGTGGATGAGTGCGCGAGCTGGGGCGATTACTTCTACGTCGAGGCGCTGGTGCGCTTCACCCAGAGCTGGAAGCTGTACTGGTAACGGGCAGCGGTATCACCACCCAAGCACCTCTTTAATGGCGCGCCGGTAGGGCGTATCAAGCTGCGCAGGCACGCGGCAAATATAGTCCCGCGCATGGCTGCGGGTCTGTCCGCTGAGGCTGTCGAGATAAGCGATGGCCTCGTCCACGGCAGGAACCCTGCCTTCCTGCGACGCGCTTCTCGGCGGAAGCCCGGTCCAGATGAGCGCCTCAATTCCTCTCTCCCTCGCCCATGTCGAGATCGCTCCCGCGTTGCGTCCGGCTATCAGCAGCGAGCCGATACCATCGCAACGATCGTCAGGAATGGCCTCCCGCTCGCGCAGGGCCTGAGTGGCCACGCTCAGCGAAGTCGCATTCAGCCATACCCAAAGCACAGGCAGGGCGGGCGCGTTCATACAGATGGCGGTCGCCAGTTCACCGCCATCACTGACCCGACAGAACTCGACGGGCAAAGAAGGCCCGTCGGTTTGCCACTCACCGGCTACCGGTAGCGCGCCGCTTTTCCAGATTAACGAGCCCCAGCCAAGACAAGCGATTTTCATGCTGTTCCTCTGCGCGACGTGAACCAATAGCCTCAGACGTTATGCCTTAGGAATACGCAGCGTCTGGCCGGGATAAATTTTATCCGGGCTGGAGAGCATCGGGCGGTTCGCCTCAAAGATCTTGTTGTACTGATTGGCATCGCCGTACACGGTTTTAGAGATGGCGCTCAGGGTATCGCCGGATTTCACCGTATAGTAGGTTGCTTCATCTTTGGCGTCTGTCGCGGTGATATTGTTCTCCACCTCGCTGACGCCCGCGATGTTGCCGACGGCGACCTGGATTTTTTCTTTCTGCTCCTGCGTTAGCCCGTCGCCCGTTACGCTGGCCTTGCCATCGGTGACGTTAACCTGAACTTTATCGGAACCGGGAATGTTGAGTTTCTTGAGGTGCTCGGTGATTTTGTCGCTCTGACCCTTATGATCGGTCAGGTTGTCCCAAAGCTTTTCGCCTGCTTCTTTCACGAAGTTAAAAAGACCCATTCCATCCTCCTGTTAAACATGAAGTCAGAATAAGCATAGCAGTTGAGCGGTAAGGTGATAAAAAAAGCCCGGTGGCGTTAACGCTTACCGGGCCTGCGGGGGAAAGTTGTAGGCCGGGTAAACGTAGTGCCACCCGGCAAATTTCACAGAACTTAAACCCCTTGCTCCAGAATACGGATGTGGGTTTCCAGAACGTCCCCTTTCACCGCGTCGCTCCACGCTTTCATATGCGCGGTCTGCAAATGGGCTTCAAGGTGCGCGACGGTTTCCCACTGCTCCACCATGATGATAGAGTCTGGCGCGGTCGCCTGGAAGCTTGCGCTGGTGGCGGCGTCTACCATCGGCGCGTAGCCGTGGCAGCCTTCTTCTTTCAGTACGGTCGGGATGATCTTCGCGAACTCATCCAGTACTGCCTGGCGGTGATGTTGGCCAGGACGCGTACGGATTTCAGCAATAACGGTAAGCATAATTAACTCCTTCTAATTCCAGGCTACCAGTTAAGCAAAAATTTCCGCGAGATGCTTGCGATATTCTGCGATATAGCGCGGGACGTCCGGCATTTTAATTACGTCGTTGACGATAAAGGTCGGCAGCGGCTCCATTCCCAGGAACTGATTCGCCTTGTGGAACGGCAGATACGCGCCGTCTACGCCCACGCCTTCGAAGAACTGATCGTTCTCGGTGAAGGCTTCCAGCGGCGCGTTCCAGGTCAGGGAGAGCATATATTTTTTGCCCTGAATCAGACCGCCGGAACCGTATTTTTTAGACGCATCTGAACGGGTACGACCGTCGCTGGCATACAGCGAACCGTGACCTTCGGTAAACACATCGTCCATGTATTTTTTCACGGTCCACGGTGCGCCCATCCACCAGCCCGGCATCTGCCAGATCACCACGTCGGCCCACAGGAAGTTCTGCACTTCGGCCTTCACGTCATAATCGCTGTCCGCGCGCACGACCTTAACATCATGTCCGGCGTCGCGCAGGAAACCATCCGCGACCTCGGTCAGGGTGTCATTGAGCTGGCCTTTAGAGTGCGCAAATTCTTTCGCGCCGTTGATAATCAGAATGTTGCTCATTATTTGTCCTCGATGATGAGAGTATGCCGGGTATTCTACGCGCGAGGACGGAGCGGAAAAATAAGCAAAATGTGCAAAGTCTTTTGCGCTCAGCGCAATAATCTTACCAGCTGACGGTCACCGCAAAGCCCCCTTCCGGCGCATTGCCCAGCGAGACGCGCATCCCGTGCAACGCCGCGATACGCTTGACGATAGACAACCCCAGACCGCTGCCGGTGGCGTCCTGGCCCGGTGGACGATAAAAGCGCTCGCCGAGACGCGTCAGCGCATCGGTTGAAATGCCCGGGCCGTTGTCGCGCACGGTAAAGCTTTGGGTGTTCAGCGTCACGTCCACCACGCTGCCGCGCGGGCTGTAACGAACGGCGTTGTCCAGCAGGTTTCGCGCCAGCAGACTCAGCAGTAGCGGCTGTCCGTGACGCATCACCTCGGGCGCATTAACGTTGAGCCGAACATCAATGCCCGCCTGCTGCGCCGGATGCCAGATATCCAGCACCGCGGATTGCAGCAAATCAGCCATCATCACGGGTTCGACGTCATCAAGATTATCCAGTGAATCCAGGCGCGACAGGGTGAGAAGCTGGTCCACCAGCCGGGAGGCGCGGTCGATGCCTGCATGCAATTGCCCCAGCGCTTTAGACTGCGCCCCGGGATCGTCAAGGGAAAGCTGCGCCACGTCGGTTTGCACCTTCAGCGCGGCCAGCGGGCTGCGTAACTCATGGGCGGCATCCGAGGTGAAGCGGCGCTCGCGGGCCATCATCTCCTGCGTACGGGCAAACAGATGGTTAAGCGCATCAAGCAAGGGACGAACCTCCGTCGGCACGCTGTGGGTGGGCAGCGTATCGGTCGCATCCGGGGAGCGCGAGCGCAGGGTCTGCGCCAGCTTTTTCAGCGGTTTCAGTTCCCGGCTCAGCAGAACAATCAGCAACAGCAGCATTATGGGCAGCGCCACCAGCCACGGCGTCAGCTGCGAGCTGACCACGTCCAGCGCCATATCCTGTCGGTACTCCCACTCCTGGCCAACCACCACGCGGTATTTCCCGTCCGGAGAAGTCAGCCACAGGAAACGCCATTCGTCATTGTCATCCTGCAACCGACCGTCATCAAACCCGTCCCGGCGGTAGAGGTAAGGTATGTCGCGCCCGTTTTCGCCGTCGTTAAGCACCATGCTGCCGTCGGCGGTGAAGATTGCGAAGGCCAGCGCATCGTCGTCAAGATGGCCGTGTTTGGCTTTTTTCGGCACCTCGCGCATGCGTTCCGGGGCGCGAAGTTCGTCCACGTCCATCGTCAGCAGCCGTTTGGCAAACAGCATCTGCTGGGTATCGAACAGCTTATCGAGCTTGTCGGTCGTCTGGTGCCAGGCCACCACGCTTGCGGCAAACCAGGCCGCCAGGGACAGCAGCAAAAAGAGGAGCGTCAGGCGCAGCTTCAGGCTCAGGCGTTGGGTCAGTTTCATGCGTCACCCAGGGTATAACCGATGCCGTGCACGGTGCGGATAAAGTCGCTGCCGAGCTTGCGGCGTAAATGATGGACATGGACTTCGACGGCGTTGCTGGAGACGTCATCGTCCCAGTTGTAGAGCTTCTCCTCGATGGCCTTGCGCGGCAGCACGCGGCCCGCGTTACGCATCAGCAGCTCCAGCAGGGCGAACTCTTTGGGTTTGAGCACCAGCGGTTCGTCCTCCAGCGTGGCGACAAGGCTTGCCGGATCGAGCGTGACCTTACCGTGACGCAGCTCGCTGCGCGCCTGACCGTGGCTGCGGCGTACCAGCGCTTCGAGGCGGGCCGCCACTTCAATCAGCGCGAACGGCTTACACAGGTAATCATCCGCCCCCAGGCGTAACCCTTCGACGCGCTGATTCAGCGCATCCCGCGCGGTCAGGATCAGCACCGGTTCGCTCTTTCCGCTTTCGCGCCAGGCGCGCAGGATCTCAAGCCCGTCGATTTCCGGCAGCGTCAGATCAAGCACCACGGCATCATACGGCGCGGTGTACAGGGCCGCCTGCCCGGTTTTCCCGTCGGTAAACCAGTCCACGTTAAAGCCCATTTTGCTTAAGCCCGCTTTGATGCCGTCGCCAATGAGCTTGTCGTCTTCTACAAGTAAAATGCGCATATTTCCTCCTTGATGCCGTCAGTAAACCTTCTGCAAGCGCCTGCTGTACAGTAAAAATAAATAAATTTTCCCCTTAAGAAGTTGTTAAGGTTTACCCTGTTTAATGGATTGTGAAACGACATTAAAGGGAGAGATAAAGATGAAAAAATTCGCTGCAATTGCTGCCATCATGATGATGACCACGGCCCCTGTCTTTGCTGCACAGGGTGGCTTCTCTGGCCCATCTGCGACACAGAATCAGACGCAAACCCAGCAGGGTGGCTTTGTCGATAACAACGCCAACCTCACCACCGCGGCTAAAGTGAAAGACCTGAAGGACGATGCCTGGGTGAAGCTGCGCGGGAACATTACCGAGCGCCTGTCCGATGACCGTTACACCTTCCGCGATGAAAGCGGCACGGTGGTGGTGGAGATCGACCACAAGCGCTGGAACGGCGTGACGGTGACGCCGCAGGATAAAGTCGAACTCCAGGGTAAAATCGATAAAGACTGGAACGAGTTTGAAATCGACGTGAAACAGGTTATCAAGCTGAACAAATAACCCGGAAAGGGCCGCATGAGCGGCCCTTTTTCTTTGTGACTCAACTCGCCAGATGAGGTAGTATCTGCGGCAATATTGCCTGAAACCCATCGGTTTCTGAGTTGAGGAATCACACGTAATGAGCGATATGGCAGAGCGCCTCGCGCTACATGAATTCACGGAAAACGCCTACCTGAACTACTCCATGTACGTCATCATGGACAGGGCGTTGCCGTTTATCGGGGATGGCCTGAAGCCCGTTCAGCGCCGCATCGTCTATGCGATGTCCGAACTGGGGCTGAATGCTACCGCCAAGTTCAAGAAATCCGCCCGTACCGTCGGCGACGTGCTGGGTAAATACCATCCGCACGGCGACAGCGCCTGCTATGAAGCGATGGTGCTGATGGCCCAGCCGTTCTCTTATCGCTATCCGCTGGTGGATGGCCAGGGGAACTGGGGGGCGCCGGACGATCCGAAATCCTTCGCGGCAATGCGTTATACCGAATCTCGCCTGTCTAAATATGCCGAAGTGCTGTTGGGCGAGCTGGGGCAGGGCACGGTCGACTGGGTGCCAAACTTCGACGGTACGATGCAGGAGCCGAAAATGCTGCCTGCGCGTCTGCCGAACATCCTGCTGAACGGCACGACCGGTATCGCCGTGGGCATGGCGACGGACATTCCGCCGCACAACCTGCGTGAAGTGGCAAAAGCGGCCATCACCCTGATTGAGCAGCCAAAAACCTCGCTGGACGATCTGCTGGATATCGTGCAGGGGCCGGACTATCCGACCGAAGCCGAGATCATCACCTCGCGTGCGGAAATCCGCAAAATCTACCAGAACGGTCGCGGCTCCGTGCGCATGCGCGCGGTGTGGAATAAAGAGGATGGTGCCGTGGTGATCACCGCGCTGCCGCACCAGGTATCGGGTGCCAAAGTGCTGGAACAGATCGCCACCCAGATGCGCAATAAAAAGCTGCCGATGGTGGACGACCTGCGCGACGAGTCGGACCACGAAAACCCGACCCGTCTGGTGATCGTGCCGCGCTCTAACCGCGTGGACATGGAGCAGGTGATGAACCACCTGTTCGCCACTACCGATCTGGAAAAAAGCTACCGCATCAACCTGAACATGATTGGTCTGGACGGTCGTCCGGCGGTGAAAAACCTGCTGGAGATCCTTACCGAATGGCTGGCCTTCCGCCGCGATACGGTGCGCCGTCGTCTGAACCATCGCCTGGAAAAAGTGCTTAAGCGCCTGCATATCCTCGAAGGTTTGCTGGTGGCGTTCCTCAACATTGACGAAGTGATCGAGATCATTCGTACCGAGGACGAACCTAAGCCTGCCCTGATGTCGCGCTTTGGCATCAGCGAAACCCAGGCCGAAGCGATCCTCGAACTGAAATTGCGCCATCTCGCCAGACTGGAAGAGATGAAGATCCGAGGCGAGCAGAACGAGCTGGAAAAAGAGCGCGATCAGCTTCAGGCGATTCTGGCGTCCGAGCGCAAGATGAACACTCTGCTGAAGAAAGAGTTGCAGGCCGATGCCGACGCCTTTGGCGACGACCGTCGTTCTCCGCTGCACGAGCGCGAAGAGGCGAAGGCGATGAACGAGCACGACATGCTGCCGTCCGAGCCGGTAACCATCGTGCTTTCCCAGAGCGGCTGGGTGCGTAGCGCCAAAGGCCACGATATCGACGCGCCGGGTCTGAGCTACAAATCCGGTGACAGCTTCAAGGCGGCGGTGAAGGGCAAGAGTAACCAGCCGGTGGCGTTTATCGACTCCACGGGCCGCAGCTACGCCATTGACCCGATCACGCTGCCGTCTGCGCGCGGCCAGGGCGAACCGCTAACCGGTAAGCTGACGCTGCCGCCGGGTGCCACGGTTGAGCATATGCTGATGGAAGCCGACGATCAAAAACTGCTGATGGCGTCTGATGCGGGCTACGGCTTTATCTGTACCTTCAACGATCTGGTGTCGCGTAACCGTGCCGGTAAAGCGCTGATTAGCCTGCCGGATAACGCACACGTCATGCCGCCGCTGATCATCGAGAACGAAAGCGACATGCTGCTGGCGATCACCGCTGCCGGACGTATGCTGATGTTCCCGGTCAGCGATTTGCCAGAGCTGTCGAAAGGCAAGGGCAACAAGATCATCAGTATCCCGTCAGCGGAAGCGGCAAAAGGCGAAGATAGCCTCGCGCATCTTTTCCTGCTGCCGCCGCAGAGCACGCTGACCATTCATGTCGGCAAGCGTAAAATCAAACTGCGTCCGGAAGAGTTGCAGAAGGTGGTGGGTGAGCGCGGACGTCGCGGCTCACTGATGCGCGGCCTCCAGCGAATCGACCGCGTGGAGATTGACTCGCCGGCGCGCAGCAAAGCGGACGACAGCGAAGAGTAACCTGTTTCATCCCCCTCTTTCCGGAGGGGGAATTACCATAAAATTTCCCGTAAAAACGTTGTTAATTCGTGCGTTGCGATTAACAATACGCGCTCGTAATAAAGTCCTTACCTGGCCACAGGTGAAGTATAATTGTCAGCTGTCAGGGCTTCAGAGGTCGCTATGCTATACATTATTCGTCTCATTCTTACCGTTATTTATTGCATTCTGGTCTGTATTTTCGGATCGATTTATTGCCTGTTCAGCCCGCGTAACCCAAAGCATGTCGCGACGTTTGGCCACATGTTTGGTCGTCTTGCGCCGCTGTTTGGCCTGAAGGTTGAAAAGCGTCTGCCTGAAGGGGCGGAGAATTTCGGTAACGCCATCTATATCGCTAACCATCAGAACAACTACGATATGGTGACGGCCTCAAATATTGTTCTTCCGCCGACCGTAACCGTGGGCAAAAAAAGCCTGCTGTGGATCCCCTTTTTCGGCCAGCTGTACTGGCTCACCGGTAACTTGCTGATTGACCGCAACAACCGCGCCAAAGCGCATGGCACTATTGCGGAAGTGGTGGATCAGTTTAAAAAGCGCCGGATTTCCATCTGGATGTTCCCGGAAGGGACGCGCAGCCGTGGTCGCGGCCTGCTGCCGTTCAAGACCGGCGCGTTTCATGCTGCAATTGCGGCTGGCGTTCCAATTATTCCCGTGTGTGTTTCCAATACATCGAATAAGATTAATCTTAACCGTCTGAATAACGGACTGGTCATTGTCGAAATGCTGCCGCCGGTAGATACCTCTAAATACGGTAAAGACCAGGTGCGCGAGCTGGCCACGCACTGCCGCGAGCTGATGGCTCAGCATATTGCGCAGCTCGATAAAGAAGTTGCAGAGCGAGAAGCCGCCGGTAAGATTTAACCCGGTGTCGTGTAAGGGAAAACGAATTCCCGCGTTGTTAGTCGTTTCAGATGGAGCTTATATGTCACTCAGTCGGCGTCAGTTTATTCAGGCTTCGGGTATCGCCCTTTGTGCGGGTGCGATACCGCGGACAGCCAGCGCCGCCGGGCAGCAACAGCCGCTGCCTATTCCGCCGTTGATTGAATCCCGTCGCGGGCAGCCGCTATTCCTCACGCTTCAGCGTAGCCACTGGTCCTTTACCCAGGGAACGCGCGCGCAGGTATGGGGCATTAACGGACGCTACCTCGGGCCGACCATTCGCGTGTGGAATGGCGATGACGTTAAGCTCATCTACAGTAACCGTACGACGGAAAATGTCGCGATGACCGTCAGTGGTTTGCAGGTGCCGGGGCCGCTGATTGGCGGCGCGGCACGCATGATGTCGCCGAATGCCGACTGGGCGCCCGTCCTCCCGATTCGTCAGAGCGCGGCGACATTGTGGTATCACGCCAATACCCCGAACCGCACCGCCCAGCAGGTCTACAACGGCCTGGCCGGAATGTGGCTGATTGAAGATGAGGTCAGTAAAACGCTGCCGATCCCGAATCACTACGGCGTCGATGATTTCCCGATCATTATTCAGGATAAGCGACTGGATAACTTTGGTACCCCGGAGTACAGCGAGCCTGGCAGCGGTGGCTTTGTGGGCGATACGCTGCTGGTTAACGGCGCGCAAAGCCCGTATGTCGAAGTGTCTCGTGGCTGGGTGCGCCTGCGTCTGCTGAATGCCTCTAACTCGCGCCGCTACCAGTTGCAGATGAGCGACGGCCGCGCGCTGCACGTGATTTCAGGCGATCAGGGGTTATTACCTGCGCCGGTGTCGGTGAAGCAGCTGGCGCTGGCGCCAGGCGAACGTCGTGAAATCCTCGTGGATATGACCAACGGGGATGAAGTGTCCGTGACCTGCGGCGAAGCGGCAAGCATTGTTGACCGTATTCGCGGCTTCTTTGAACCGTCGAGCGTGCTGGTCTCCACGCTGGTGCTGACGCTGCGCCCGACCGGCCTGTTGCCGCTGGTGACCGACAGCCTGCCGATGCGCCTGCTGCCGCAGGAAATTGTGACCGGCCCGGCAGTACGCAGTCGCGATATCAGCCTTGGCGACGATCCGGGCATCAACGGCGCGCTGTGGGACGTAAACCGTATTGATATCACCGCCCAGCAGGGAACCTGGGAGCGCTGGACCGTCCGCTCGGAGATGCCGCAGTCGTTCCATATTGAAGGGGTGTCATTCCTGATCCGCAACGTCAACGGGGCGATGCCGTTCCCGGAAGACAGGGGCTGGAAAGATACCGTCTGGGTGGATGGCCAGGTCGAACTGCTCGTCTACTACGGCCAGCCTTCCTGGCCGCACTTCCCGTTCCTGTTCCACAGCCAGACCCTGGAGATGATGGACAGGGGATCGGTAGGGCAGATGCTGGTGAATCCGGCACCGTAAAACACTTTCTCCCTCTCCCTGTGGGAGAGGGTTGGGGTGAGGGCAACAGCCCGCACAATACCCCTTCATTTCCCCCGGTAAACCAGCGTATAATCCCGCTCCTTTTGTCTATTTTTTCTTCGGAAGCATTATGAGCGCTATTTCCCTGATCCAGCCGGATCGCGACCTCTTCTCCTGGCCCCAGTACTGGGCAGCCTGCTTTGGACCGGCGCCTTTCCTGCCGATGTCCCGTGAAGAGATGGACCAGCTGGGCTGGGACAGCTGCGATATTATTCTGGTGACGGGCGATGCGTATGTCGATCACCCGAGCTTTGGCATGGCGATCTGCGGCCGTATGCTTGAAGCCCAGGGCTTCCGCGTGGGGATCATCTCCCAGCCTGACTGGAACAGCAAAGACGACTTTATGCGTCTGGGCAAGCCGAACCTGTTCTTCGGCGTGACTGCAGGCAACATGGACTCGATGATCAACCGCTATACCGCCGACCGTAAGCTGCGCCATGACGACGCTTATACGGCTGACAACGTGGCGGGTAAACGTCCCGACCGCGCAACCCTCGTCTACACCCAGCGATGCAAAGAAGCATGGAAAGACGTGCCGGTGATCCTGGGCGGCATCGAAGCGAGCCTGCGCCGTACCGCACACTATGACTACTGGTCCGACACCGTGCGCCGTTCGGTGCTGGTGGATTCGAAAGCCGACATGCTGATCTTCGGTAACGGTGAGCGTCCGCTGGTAGAGGTGGCACACCGTCTGGCGCAGGGCGAAGCGGTCAGCGAGATCCGCGACGTGCGCAACACCGCGATCATGGTGAAAGAGGCGCTGCCGGGCTGGAGCGGGGTGGATTCCCGCATTATCGATATGCCGGGCAAAATCGATCCTATCCCGCATCCGTACGGTGACGATCTGCCGTGCGCGGATAACAAACCGGTTGAGCCGAAGAAAGCGGAAGCAAAAGCCGTGGTGGTGCAGCCGCCGCGTCCGAAGCCGTGGGAAAAAACCTATGTGCTGCTGCCGTCCTACGAAAAAGTAAAAAGCGATAAAGTACTCTACGCCCACGCGTCGCGCATCTTACACCATGAAACCAACCCCGGCTGCGCGCGAGCGCTGATGCAAAAGCACGGCGAGCGCTATATCTGGGTTAACCCGCCGGCGATCCCGCTCTCTACCGAAGAGATGGACAGCGTGTTTGCTCTGCCGTACAAGCGTGTACCGCATCCGTCATATGGCAGCAGCCGCATTCCGGCGTACGAGATGATTCGTTTCTCGATCAACATCATGCGCGGCTGCTTCGGCGGGTGCTCCTTTACTCTTGTTTTTATGTATTTAGAGTTAAACTCTACTTTTCTATTTTTAGAATTCAAGCTATTCATCGTAATTGAGAGATATCCTTTTAATGTTCAGCAAGCCTGTTAAAAGCACTTTATCTGAACCGCGTTTTGCCTAAATCCTGCTCAATATATACTCTCCCTGAGTTCTGAAATCCTCAAATTCCCCAATCTTAAAGCATTGATACATAGATGATGTCAGATAATGCGCAATCATCTCACCGCCAATATGGATCCGTTCCGGGTGTGAGTATGTCGCCTGTATAGCCCTTTGTTCATTCATCATTACAGGAATTGTCTGCAACAAATCCCCATCCAGGATTTGGCACTCAGGTTTTACTCCTGTTCCGTATTGTAATTGCTCTGATTCGAAATCATGGACTGAGCGATAGGCGAACGAAACGATATTTCCTGTTTCCTCGCAAATTGCGAACTGATAAACACTGGTTGTCACCGTTGAAGAAGAGGGAATTGCATGGTCATGCTTGTATTGTTTCCACAGCCTCCTTAGACAGGCCGATGTATGATAATTGAGATTTTGTATACCTGATACGACCATTCTGGTTGATGCTTCAAGCAACCAGGTGTTAGAAAATCCACCTGCCCCCGTACCTGCTATGATGGTTCTTAGCTGGGGGATGTAACCTGCTTTGGAAACAAAAGATAACGGCTCCCCATTATCGGTGACGGCAAGGGTATCTGTTACAATCAGTGCTTGTGCTTCGTCTGTATAAAATATCAGTGATGACATATTTTCCTCATCCAGAAAAGACATTACATGAATCACAGAACAGGTCACTACAACCACGTGAAAGGGAGTCAGACCATTTTCCAGAGGTAAATATATTCTTGTGTTTGGACGCGTTGCGGTTCTCTGTAAAAAATATATAGCACAAACAAAAGTCCCCGCAGGGATAAATATAGTTATATGCGCTTTTTCTGCTGGCTTTTACAATTGAAAGTGACAGGTAAACGAAATGTGTTACAGGTTTCTTTTGCTTTTCGTTGGGTTCTGTATATGCGAATTTACCCTGTGTGTTATTTTTGCAATGGACTCAGGCTGTATTCAATCAATTAAGGTTTACTTCTGGCATTAAGATGTATCCGTTGCCTGTTTTTTAAGGGCACGGTTTGTGCCGGGAAATGAAAATCACATCTTAAGTTCTTCACTCAAAGGATTTGTGATGTTTATCACGTATGGTCCGGGTAACGTGTTGAGGTCAATGTATTGCATCGTGATGGTGTCGTTACATCTTTTACTTTCCTCCTGATTTGCATATTCACTCCCGGCAACCTGGTTGTTTGTTTTTTCTTCTTCCGGATTTATAGTGTAGGCATGAGGTGGCGTTTCAGGGCGACAGACTGTGAGGATAATCACTAACATTCATGCGCGTTATGGGCGTGTCAGCAAACTGGATGCAACAGAGCCGAAACTGAAATTTGAACCCGGATTTCTGTATGCTGAAATACCTTATATTAGCGGCATCCAGAATCGAAAACTGAGCCGATATGTACACTTTTATCTTATGGATAAAGCTATCCTGCAGGCCAGGGATTTAAAGCCTTTAGCCCGGGCATTTTTACGCTGGATAAGGTGGCTGGAGGATAACGGACTTGACCCTTTCACCCCGGGAACGTTGAAATACCAAAGCCCTACATATGGCTTCAGGGAGTATCTTCTGGGGGCCGTAAGGCAGGGGCGCATCGCCTCATCCACCGCGGCGGTGTACATCAGCGTTATCCGACGGTTTTACGTATTTCTGGGCAAGTGTGGTGAGCTGGCTGCCAGCTCATTTTTTACGTTGGTCGAAAAAGTCGTTGACGGGCGACGCAAGGTGATAAGTTCGGATCTTGCCATCAGGATAACCAGCACAACAAAAAGGACAATCAACCCACTGAATGATGCAGAGGTTCATATCCTGGATGAGGCACTGAAATCTGAGTCCGGGTTGTTCAGTTTAATGATTGTGCTGATGAAAAATTGTGGGTTACGGCTGGATGAAATGCTGACCCTGCCGTCGTCACTCTTTACTGAAGAGTACCTTGCCAGTGTCCCTGTATCTGAGTTGACCATCAGGGGGCTTCATATTGGTCCGAGATGCGGAGTTCATACGAAGTTTGGGATGACGCGAGAACTCTTCATCACCAGACGATTGTACGAGCAGGTTCTGGATTATCTGGCGGATGAGGAGTATGAAAAGAAGATCCAAAAATGGCGTGCACGACAGGGTGGGGAAGGGCGGCACGAGCCTTTATTTTTAATGGCAAACGGGAAACGGATGTCTGAAAAAGCCTTTTACTCCCGCTGGTACAGTTTTCGCCATCGCCTGGCCCGGTCTGCTCCGGGAAATGTGTTCAGACATAAACCCCATGATTTGCGGGCAACGTTTGCGACCCATTTTTTACGCTCGGCACTGAGTTGCTATCCCGATCAGGCCGCAAATGCGCTGGGTACAGTAAAATACTGGATGGGCCATAAAAGCGAAAATACGACGATGAAATACATCGTCTTTCTTCAGCAAAACCAGATTTCTGATGCAGTCGCCGGGGTCATGGACGCATTGATTGACGGTGCTGCAGGTCGCGATGGAGCCATATATGAGCCGGAGTGAAACGCAGATAACGTGGATGGCCGAAAATGTGCTGTCATGGGAGACGGTCAGCGGACACATCACTCAGCGGGATCTGAACCGATATTATTTACTTGACGTTTATCTTCAGGCTCATTTTTCAGATTATGTGTTGCTCCCCGGATGGTTTAGTGAACATTCGCATCTTGCCCGCCCTGAAAAACGCGATTTTATTGCCTCTCTGAAACGATTTCTTCTGTCTTACCGTCCCGCCGGAAGGTTAACCATTTTCCGTTATCTCAATATGTTTTTTATATGGCAGTCAGTCAATCAGTATGACTATGGCACGGCTGAAGGCGTTGAAATGTATATTAAACATCTCATGAACGATATTCGTCGGCGAAAAATTTCAGTCAGGATGGCAAGACACTACTTGTCCGTGGTCAACCGGTTTTTGCTTACGGGCGGGCAGATTCAGAGGCGGTATGAATATGAATTCTTACCGAAAGGAACGTATCAGCAGCAGGGAAGGGATAGCTATACCAGGAATGAACTTTCCGAGATCCTGAGGCAGTTGTCATCCATGAATGAGTTCCTTGCGGGATGTATCCGGGAGCATATCGCTAAATCGGAAAAAGGGGTGCGGCATTTCTCACCGTCTTTGCTGGCACCTGTTTATGAAGCGTATTTCCGGTATCCGGGAGAGAACGGGGTCAGCAGGGCAGAGATCATCATCAGGGACGTTCTGGAAAATTACTTTCTTACTTCTTTTTTTCTGTTCTGTTACCACACATGGGGAAACACCTCTCAGGTTCTGGGTCTGACGCGGGATGATATACATCTGGATGAAAAGGGTATCAGCACTGATTATGTTTATAAGGGGAGAGCGAATAAGTATATACGTCTGACGATAGGTAAATCGGAGTATGTGACCAAACGTGCGGGCTATTACTGGTTTCTGTCTTTTATCAGGCTCAGGGACGACATCGTTAACTATCTGGTTTCCGCAGATAACTTCCCTCCGGTACAGGCGCTGTTTCTGAGTGAGCCGCAGGTGAAATTCCGTAAGCTTTATTCTCTTAATCCCAGTCATCTGACTAAATTTTCTAACTCTGAGGGGGCGTGGGCCACGATGCGGCAGCTTAATCCCTCGCTTCCATCAATTACCGTTTCTGGCTTGCGCAAAACGTCTGAGCAGTATACGGACAGAACATTAAAGAATGGTCTGATTACGGCGGAAAAAGCACAGCATAACTGGGGCACTTACAGGCGGAATTATGCTGCAGGTAACCCACAGGGGGCGAAGGAAAACTTCAGTGCTGCACTTGATACGCTTATGAATCAGGGGATTGCGACACGTGCGTTATCCGAGCGGGTAAAAGTTGCTGATGAGCTGGGGATCGATCTGCGTGGAAGCGATGAGGGTGTGGATCTTTTATTGAATGGCCTGGGATGTCGATCGCAGGAGCCGCCTACAGATATTGAATTGCGCTTTATAAAAAAGCAAAAACGATTTGGCCGGACACCAAAGGCTTGTGCGGATTTTTCTCATTGTGTCGAATGTTCAAAAAGTTGCGTTGTGGAAACGCTGGAGTCTGTATGGCTCCTGCTGTCATTCAGGCATGCTATCGAGTATGGAAAACCGTTGTACATCGGTTCGGTCAATGCTGTGGAGCGTTATGAAACGTTACTCCTGAAGATTGATTTACGGCTTGGGCTGGTAGATGAGGCGACCCTGAAAAAAGCGCGCGTTAAACTTCAGCGAGAAGGTGTGGCTCCGGTATGGCAGATTTGAAGAAAAAAGAGGTAAGCCGTAGTCGAATGGCGGAGTTTCCTGCCGGAACGCCGCTTCGTTCAGGGGATGAGTTTCCGACTGAGGATATCATCTGTGAGGCACTAGAAAACAAAAGCTTTGAACGTCTGAATAACTGCCTGGTTATCGCCAGCTCAGATGAACATGATATGCGTTTTATCAATGAGGAGACGCTGAATATTTATTTCAGGGATGATGTCTGGACCAATCGCTATGTCAGAACCCATATTGGTGAAACGTTAAGAACCGTTAATTTTTCAGGCATACGGGATCCTGAACTGCGTCTTGAAGCCAAAATCATCTCAGCCAGCCTGCTCTGGATTGTCGGCAGGACCGCGAAGACGCAGTCCCTGATCCGGAAATGTGCAAACATTGTGGCGGGAGCCCGTATTATTGAGTCTATGGGGTATCGCAGTCTGTTTCAGCTTCGTTTTCCGCTTGTCCGGAATGCTTTCATTGTAAAGATGAAGGAGGAGGATGAGCACGGCAGGAAGCGTTCTGAAAGAACATTACGTAATTACTTTATGGACCTGGCGGATATCTCGCTGACAGGTCATACCCGTCTTCGAAAATACGGTTACTTTCCTGATATTAGCTTCGACAGTTACAACAGTGTGGATGATTCAAACCAGACATATTGTATGCCTTTCAGTCTTATGATGTCTGTCTGGGAAGGGCTGATTACTGAACTGGATGCTGAAATCAGTGATTTCGATTTTGACGGGTTTTCCCGGCTGTGCGCTATCATAAACGGTTTTTATGATTCGCCTTACTATACGTCGATGCTGGAAGCCCGTAAAAGAGGGACAGCAAAAAGCATACCGGATTACCGGGCCGCGTATTACTACAATATTGTTGCCGGGGAAATTCGGGCGCTTTTCGCGACACTTGGCCCCGGGATGCAGGGCTGGTTCTCGGTACATAAAAATAAGCGCTGGAGATCTGATTTTATTGGCGTTGATCACATAAAGCTGAACACCTGGCATTTTGAGCTGACGTTAAAAGTCATGAATGTGATACAGGCCATGTCGGGGATGAGACACAGCGAAGTGCTTGGCGTGATGCACGGTTCACTGATTTATGATGGTGATATCCTGGGACTTCGTTCGGTGTTGCATAAGTTCGCCCCGGAAGGTGGAAGTCACGAAGACTGGGTTGTTTGTCGCTATGTGGAAAAGCCTTTTCAGCATTTACGCAGAATTAATCAAATCATGACAGGCCTGGACGGGAAGACGCTGGACAATGTTCCATTGTCTTTAAATATCAGGTCGTGGTTCTCGGAGCAAAAACTCTCTTTTATGGGGACGCAGCGCCAGACTGAGTGGGCAAAGAAATTTGTGAAAAGACACCATCTGTTCATCCGACGTGACCATATTGATGAGTTCAGGCTTTTAAATCCAAACATACGTGATGATGAACGCGTTGCGATGGAGATTCGGGAGGGGGCTTTCTGGCCATTGCGAACCCATCAGTTTCGCCGTTCACTTGCTGTACACCTCAGGCGTCTTGATCTGATTTCTACTAATGATCTTATCCGGCAGTTTAAGCACTTAATCAGAGGCATGACGGAGTGGTATATGTCCGGTGCACTCAACGCTTCGCATTTTAGCCGGGCGATCCCTCAGGCATTCGCTGCCGAGATTGAGAGGGTTGATACCGAACTCTCAGCTTCCAGGGCTGTTTCTTATCAGCATGAAGGCCTGCTTTATGGCGAAGGCGGGAAGTTACTGATGTCCCAGAGAGGTGGGCACTTACATCAGATGACGTTTCCTACACTGAAAAAAGCGATGAGCATGGCTAAACGAGGCGGGCAAAAACTGGTATCTCTTGGAAACGGTTTTTATTGCATGAATGGCCATGACTGCGAGTTTAAGGCGGTTGTTCAGTCAGCGTCCTGCAATCCGGGATGTGAGAACATGCTGGCCGGAGCTGATTCTGTTCCCGTGTGGAAACGCAGGATGGCTCATTATGACAACCTTCTGGAGATTGCCGTGCGAAATAATGCTCCTCAGGCTGACAGGGATTTTCTGATGCTTGAGAGAGATTTTTATGCAGATGCTGTCCGTTTTTTTGAAAAGGATGAATAGAGCATGACGAACGAACAGTCGGGGGTTAAAAAAACACAGGCAAGAGCAGAGCAGGCCCTGAGGGAACTGATGTTATCAGGGGAGCGTATCAGCCAGTATGCTGTGGAAAAACGAGCGGGGCTGGCAAACGGCACCCTGAATTATAACTGTCCTGAGTACAGGCAGGTCAGGGAGGCTATCCGCAGTCTGAAAAAAACGTGCCAGGGCACCGCGCCGGTTGATGAGCAGGGCATTGAGCAGCAGATCAAGCTGAAAGAAAAGTATCGCCGTCAGAGAAATGAGCTGAGGGAAGAAATCAAAAAGATGATGGCTGAAAATGTAGAGCTGTTACATAACCTTATACTTTTACAGCAGTATGTCAGGGAGCTTGAACGCAACACCGGGAGGGAGAAAGGGGACGTCATTCCGTTCTCGGGTGGTGTCAGGGACTGAGGCTATACTGAACGGAAGGACGCGAGGTGAATCGCCACAGGTTTAACAGACACCTCAGAGTCATTTAAGATGACTTAAAGAGAGGTGCCCATGAGCGGTAAGCGTTATCCTGAAGAGTTTAAAATTGAAGCAGTCAAACAGGTTGTTGATCGCGGTTATTCTGTTGCCAGCGTTGCAACGCGTCTCGATATCACCACCCACAGCCTTTACGCCTGGATAAAGAACTACGGTCCGGATTCTTCCACTAATAAAGAACAGTCAGATGCTCAGGCCGAGATCCGCCGTCTTCAGAAAGAGCTGAAGCGGGTTACCGACGAACGGGACATATTAAAAAAAGCCGCGGCGTACTTCGCAAAGCTGTCCGACTGAGGTACGCCTTTATTCGTGACAACACCTATTGCTGGCCTGTTCGCCTGCTCTGTCGGGTGCTGGATGAACATCCCAGTGGTTTTTACGCCTGGCTTCAGCAGCCGCATTCACAACGCCATCAGGCAGACCTGAGACTGACAGGACAGATTAAACAGTTCTGGCTGGAATCGGGATGCGTCTATGGTTATCGCAAAATCCATCTGGATCTGCGGGACAGCGGGCAACAGTGCGGAGTGAACAGAGTCTGGCGACTGATGAAACGTGTCGGGATAAAGGCTCAGGTCGGATACCGGAGCCCGAGGGCATGTAAAGGCGAGGCCAGTATCGTGTCGCCCAACAAGCTCCAGCGACAGTTCAATCCGGATGCTCCGGATGAGCGTTGGGTAATCACAGCGTGGTTTCCTCAAACCCTCGCTGTGAATTAACTGAAATACTTCATTGAAGCTGTAACCAAACAGTTAACTGAAAGAATGAGCCCGCAGAGCATTGCACAGCGATGACACCATTTGTTGAGCTTCACCGTTTTCGCATACAACCGTCCGGAATTTGGAAAAGCACTGTCTTTTTGTACTGACCGATCATGATTAAGTGACACCTCTTCGAAAAAGAGAGCGCGATGAGCGATTAATATATGGCTCGAAAGACAATTATGTTGGGCTTTTATGACCGCTGTCAGAGGTATTATCTTACCCGGACGGCAACAGGGTCGGAATGTCATCAGCGGCACTGTAACAAGCTATCCGCCATCTTAAATATCTGCAGGTCCTTGCACCGAGTATGCACACCAACCGACAGAGTGATTTGACCCAAACTGGTGGATATTTTGCAAAACTATTAGCCTCTTATGACCGGTCTGCAGCCTGATATTGAGGAATTAGTGCGCTTTCATGGAATGCCTGCCGGGATCGCAAGTACGAACCCCCGGTACTGTTACACTGAATGTGCTCAGTCCTGTATCAGATTGTATTTTTCAGCAACTCAAGAACAACCCTTATTTTATCATTGTCACGTTTGTAGTACGTCCAGGGACCGATGCGCTGAGAAGTAACAAGTTGTGCCCGTTGAAGAGCTGAGAGGTAAAGAGAAACGGTAGACTGTGAGAGCCCGACCTTTTCCTGAATGATACTGACACACACACCGAACTCGTCCGCATCAGCATAAGGCTGATGGAAGTGTATTTTCGGTTCCTTGAGCATATGCAGAATTTTTCTTCTAACAGGGTTTCCCAGCGCCTTAATCACGTCATTCAAATCAATATCAGGCATAAACTCTGTCACTTGTCGCATTGAGGAATTGCAATGTTACGATACTTCTCTACGTTAAGCATCAGCTTTTGAAAAGCTGATGCTCATAAGAATGGTTAGCCAAAGGCGGGATAATCTGTGTAGCCTTTTGCCGTTCCACCATACATGGTTGTTGGATCGACCGGATTCAGTGGCCATTCATGATAAAGGCGCTGCGGTAAATCCGGATTAGCTATGAACGGGCGGCCAAATCCGATAATGTCTCCCCAGCCAGCACCGATAATCCGTTCGGCTTTTTCTTGCGTATATCGCCCGGCATACATAATTACACCGCTGAATAACTTACGGACTTCAGCTCTGAATGCTTCAGGCAATTCGGGAGCATCATCCCAGTCGGCTTCAGCAAGAGAAATATAGGCTATTCCGATTTCTTCAAGAATTTTAACGGCTTCGGTATAGGTTTCATGGGGATCATCTTCCACCAGGCCAAGATAGACCCTTACTTCATCCGTGGTCTGAAAGAGCGGAGCAAAACGGACTCCCACACGGTCTTTACCGACCACATCAGCGACAGCCTGCGTCACTTCGCGCAGAAACCGCAGCCGGTTATGTAATGAGCCACCATATTCATCCTCTCTTTTGTTGCTATGGGATGACATGAACTGGTTAACCAGGTATCCATTTGCACAGTGAATTTCCACACCGTCAAAACCGGCATCAAGGGCGTTCTGAGCTGCCCCGGCGTACATCCTGACAATCTCACTAATTTCCTCTTTTTCCAGTGCGCGGGGGCAGGAAGCGGTAGCCAGCGCACCCTCTCCCGGCCCGGTTTCGATGAATACCTTAACGTTTTCCCCTGCCGGTATCGCCGACGGAGCGACAGGCGAGGCGTTACATGGCTGCAGGGAGTTATGGGATACTCTTCCGACATGCCAGAGCTGGGCAAAAATGATGCCTTCTTTTTCATGCACTGCCCGCGTCACTTTCTTCCAGCCTTCCACTTGCCGTGAGCTGTAGATCCCCGGGGTCCACGCATAACCCTGCCCACGAGGTTCGATTTGTGTTCCTTCGGTCACCATAAACCCGGCACTGCTGCGCTGTGCGTAATATTCAGCCATCAGTTCGTTCGGAATATCACCCGGTTGTGAGCTCCGTGAGCGGGTTAAAGGCGGAAGTACAACACGATTCTTCAGGGTGTAGGGACCTAGTCTGGTGGGAGAGAACAGGTTTTTCGTCTTCATTACATATCCTGATATAGCGAATTTTCAATATCACTGAAACGCCATGTCTCAGCATTTACGACCTGGCATGTCGTCGTTCGGCCGATGTAGCCGCAGAACCACGACACTTTATTCCACATATTGAGATTTACCAATATCTAGATTTATAAAAATTATGATCGGATGAGCGGAACGGGGGGGTTGCCTGATGGCTCACAGAATCGGCATCATGAACCTAAATGGTTCTGATAATGTTATCGGAGATCCTGAACGGGAACGGTATGCGTCACGATTTTAATGACTATGTTGCATTCATGGCAGTAGCACAGGAGTGCAGTTTTTCACGGGCTGCTGTCCGCCTCGGGATCTCGGCATCCACGCTTTCACACACGATACGTCGTCTCGAGGAGCGCGTTGGCATGCCGTTACTTATGCGTACAACCAGGCGGGTGGCTGTCACCGAAGCCGGTAAACAATTATTACTGACGCTTGAACCCGGTCTTGCGCGCATTGAAGCGGGCGTGACAGCTCTTCAGAGACTGCGCCATACACCGGCTGGGCTGGTCAGACTTACGGTATCAGATCACATGATTCATGAATGTCTCTGGCCACGATTGTCACCGTTACTAAAAAAATATTCGGATATCAAGGTGGAAATGTCGCAGCAGAACGGTTTTGTCGACATTGTTGAGGGCAATTTTGATGCCGGAGTCCGAATTGGTGATGACATATTAAAGGATATGGTGGCCGTCCGAATCGCACCGGACATACGGTTTGTCGTCATTGGATCGTCCACCTATCTTGCAGAAAGAGGTCTGCCGCTACATCCCTCTCAGCTGGAAAAACATGACTGCATCAATATACGTCTGTCACCCACAGGCCCGCTGTATGGCTGGGAATTTGTCAGGCAGGGGGAGATTGTGAAAAAAGTGGACGGGCAGCTTACTTTTTCAAGCATTTATCCAATGCTTCAGGCAGTAAAAGATGGCTACGGCCTGGCCTACCTGCCGGAGTCTTCTGCCCTGGCGGGGATTGAGGCGGGACACTATTGTCGGGTGCTTGAGGACTGGTCAGAGGCTTTTCCCGCCGACATGATAATTCCAATAATGTCCATTACAGGCTCCGGTAAAGATAATACCGACACCTTACATGAGAAAGGCAAAAGCAATATAACCTGCTGTGCTCCGGATTTTAAGAATGAGCGGTTTACGTAGCAGGATGAGCAGTTCGAACCAGAAATTTCGTTACTATTGCTAAAGTAAAACCTGATGACCTCTAATCGTAACGGAGACCAATATGACTTCACAACTGAACTGGCAGGCCCCGGCTATCAATCGCAAAAAAGTAGGTGACATGACTGTGACCATGCTGAGTGATGGCTATCTGGACGTATCTTTTGAGCTGCTGTCTGGTATTGACGGCTCACGTGCCGAGGATTTACTGCAGAAGCGCGGTGTGCCAGCAGTACCCCGTATTAATATCAACGTCTACGTTATCCAGACGCCTGAGCGAACCATCCTGATTGACAGTGGTGCCGGAGGTATCAATGGCTGGGGCGGTCGGCTTCAGGTAGCCCTGGCCGCGGCAGGCATTGACCCGCTTCAGATTGATACCCTTCTCCTGACTCACGCGCATCCTGACCATATCGGCGGGCTTGCAGGCCCCCTGCAGACTCCCGTTTTCCGCAATGTTCAGCAGTTGTTTGTGCATGAGAAAGAACTCGCTTTCTGGCGTGATGAAACCATTTCCGCTGGCGCGCCTGACGCATTCAAGCCGTTCTTTGAAGTAGCAAGGAACGCCTTCAGCGCTTATGACGACAAACTGGTGCCATTCCGCGAGGAAGCGATTTTACCAGGTATTCAGACTGTACCGCTGTTCGGCCATACACCAGGACATACCGGTTATCTGCTGGGTGATGAAAAAGAGTCGCTGCTCATCTGGGGTGATATTGTTCACTTCCCGCACATTCAGGTTGCTCAGCCTGACGTTACTATCGCGTTCGACAGCGATCCTGCGGCGGCGGCGGCCATCCGTAGCAAAGTGCTTGACCGCGCAGCGAGCGATAACCTGGCTGTCAGTGGTATGCACTTCAACCTGCCTACTACCGGTAAGGTTATCCGTGAAGGTAACAGCTTCGCACTGAATTACGACCTGTGGTCACCCGCAGTCTGATCACCTTCCTTCCCGGTGCACACAATAGTGACCGGGAAGATCCCCTTTCATATCGCCCGACAAGAACCCACCTGCAATACTATGAATATCACTGCCTCACAAAAAAATGGCTCATTACTCTTGCGCCCTGGCTTTTTGTATTCCTCTGGAGTCAGGGTTTGTCGCAGCCAAATTTACCGTGCAGTACAGCGCGCCGTTTCATCTTTTATTCCTGCGTGGCGCATTTTCCTGTCTGGTCCTTCTGCTGCTTACACTGGGGTTCAGGGCCCGTTTTCCGTCCGGCAGAGGAATGGTTCGCAACCTGATTGTCGGACTTTTCCTGCAGAGCTTCTTTCTGGGCGGATGCTTTTATGCCATCCATCGTGGCATGCCGTCAGGCATTGTGGCGCTCATCACCGGCCTGCAGCCGGTACTGACTGCAATACTGGTTTCACTCATGCACCGTCAGTCCCTGCATCCCCGGAAATGGCTGGGTATTGCGATTGGCTTTGCGGGCGTTTTCCTGGTGCTCTCGCCAGGCCAGCATAGTTTTGCACTGGATCCTGTGGCTTTTGGGTCGGTCATGCTGGGGTTATTTGGCGTAACGATCGGAGCGCTTTATCAGCGCCGTGCTCAGGGAGATGGACATATCTTTGCGAACACGTTTTTACAGTACGTCACTTTGACAATATCGATGGGTGCAATTAGCCTGATGTTCGAATCTGCTCCGACGCAGTGGAGCTTATCATTTGCGCTGGGTCTGGGCTGGCTGGTTATTGGCGTATCGGTTCTGGCGATTATGTTGCTGATTTTTATGATACGAAGCGGTGAAGCAACCAAAGTCGCTACTTACTTTTACCTGGTTCCCATTCTCACGGCAGCTGAAGCGTGGTTGCTGTTTGGAGAGGCCATTACATTGCCCATGCTTGTGGGTATGGCAATAACTATAATCGGCCTGATTTTTGTCATCCGGGAATAGACAACCGCACGCGTCGCTGTATGCTTTTGTATATGGCGACGTATAATAGCGGTCAAAGTCAAATTCCGGATGAATATGCAAACAGTCAGCTTTTCCGATTCTCCCGTTGATGATCTCCTCGCTGAGCTTCTTACCCTGGCACGCTCCCGTTTTCCACTTCCCTGCGATTGCCTTCGCGCAGAACAGACGCATCAGGTAAAGAAGTTCGAGGTGGAAGGTGCGACCCTTTCCTTCCCGCTGGAAGGAGAATTCCGGTATCGTGAAAATGAGAAATGGCACCGGGTGATCCCGGGCGAGATTATGGTCGTCCCGAATGCCCGTAGCATCGATATAGAATATGCCCCTTCAGAACAAAGTGGTGAGTTTGTTGCCCTGAGCGTGGTGCTCGCGGAGGAACAGCTTGAAGCAGCCAGGCTGTTACTTGCCGCACCACCACCACAGGACACCGGCAGCATCGCAGCCATTTCCGTATCAGCTCTTCTTTCACCCCTTAACCGCTGGACAGCCGCAATGCGGGAAGGGAAGCGTCCGCTTTCCCTGCACGCCATGGTTGAAGTGGTGCTCTGGCTTTATGGCATGGGATACCATGCTTTGCTGCGAGCCCGGCAGCCAAGTCTGGCCATGAAAATCCGTCAGATGGTAGCGGACAAACCGGCTCATCCCTGGAGTGCTGCTGAAATTGAAGATCTGACGGGACTCAGTGGCCCCACGCTTCGGCGCCACCTGGCCAGTGAGTCAACCAGCTTACGCTCAGTTATCGCCGATGCACGTATCGCGGAGGCTCTCCGCCTGCTGATGACATCGACGCTGCCGGTAAAAACGGTCGCGGGGCGGGTGGGTTACAATTCACTATCGAGCTTCAGCAAGCAGTTTTCTGAACGCTATGGAATCGAACCTTCAGGGTTCCGCTGACTTCAGTTCGTTCAAGGTACACATTGCGTCCCTCGCACTTCAGTAACTTGCGTGGATCTTTCGAATATAACGGAAGATATTGGCCGGCATTGCGTGTAACCGGTTCAGGAGTTCTCATCGTGACGGGAGAGCTAAATCGGTACGGCTGTTGTTCTCAGCTATAAGAACAACTGAGTATCTGACCAGCTGTCTGGTGCTGGCAGCAGCATGCAGTGCAATCGGTCAGGCTCAAAGGAACTGACCTGATGTCAGGTTATAATTTCGGACACATCATAACCCCAGAAGGAGACAACTGTGGTTCATGTTTTCATTATCGGTGGTGCAGGCAAAATCGGCCAGCGTCTGTGCAGGATCCTTTCAGGTAGGGGGCATGCTGTTCGTGCCCTCTACCGTAAGCCAGAGCAGCAGGCATTGCTAGGCGAGCTGGGTGCTGAGCCCGTCAGTGGGAGCCTGACAGAGCTGGATGCAGCTGCGCTGGCGATGCACTTTGCAGGTAGTGATACAGTGGTGTTTACTGCCGGTGCCGGCGGTAAGGGGGGACAGGAGATGACCAATGCGGTCGACGGCGAAGGGCTGAAAAAGTCGGTAGCTGCCGCCCTCAGTGCCGGTGTGTCTCGCTTTCTGCTCGTTTCTGCATTCCCGGAGTCCGCACGGGGAGAAACCACTTCTGAATCATTCGAAAATTATATGCGTGTTAAAAAAATGGCCGATGTGGAACTAGCACAAAGCGAGCTTGACTGGGTGATCCTGCGCCCCGGCGCGCTGCAGGATAAGACTGGTACGGGTTATGTACGTGCCGGCCTGGCCATCCCGTATGGTAACGTGCCCCGTGATGACGTGGCGGCTACGCTGGCTGAACTCATTGAGCAACCTGCCGTCAGCCGCGTCATCATTGAGCTGACGTCTGGCGATGCTCCTGTCCGTGAAGCCATACAGAAGCTGGCGGGCCGATAAAAGGCAGCGCACGTACCAGCAGGCTGCAGGCCCCCAGGCGTTTACAATAAACTTTCCAGCCAGTCGGTAAACGCCCGTACTTTTCGGGAGAGATGGCGGTGCGGATACAGAAGTTACAGTTTGCGATTCGGGGACGTATTATCTGGCAGAACCTCTACCAACAGCCCGCGATCGAGATAAGGCTGCAAAAAAATATTCATGCCCTGTAGTATTCCCAGCCCCGCCAGGCCTGCTGCAATGTAGGCTTCTGAGTTATCCACGACAAGCCTGCCTGGAAGTTCAATTTCGGTGGAGCCCTCTGACGTCCCGAATGTCCAGGGCATAACTTGTCTGTTGCTGCTGTTAATCCAGTTGACGGCCTGATGCTGCTGCAACTCGTCCATTGTTTCCGGGGTGCCGTGTTGATCAAGATACGCAGGACTGGCGCAGGTCGTCATTTTAACGGTTCCCACCTCCTTTGCGATATAGTCGCCATCGTCCAGCTCCCCCACCCTCAGTATGCAGTCCAGGCCATCATGCAGCATATTCCGTCGGCGGTCTGAGCTGCTCAGGATAATTTCAATTCCGGGATGCTGGCGATAAAAATCAGGCAGGTTGGGTATAACAAGTAAAGCCGCAAACGCGACAGGCATATCTATGAGCGAATAGCGGGCGTCAAAATGATAGCGACAGGAAAGTTCTGCCATATTAAACATAACAACCCTTGGGCGCACCGCCGCAGGCGCCCTCAGCACGTTTCTGCGGCCTCCCGCCTGTTTCCGGCACCTTTCAAACGCCCCTGATGATTTCTGCGCGTCTGCATGGCTATGCAGTGAGATCTGCTCTCCACCGATTAGTGCATGCAGATTTTGGAAACGTCCAATTCTGGCACGAAGCGGTCACCCCGGCGGGGTGCAGTCCGCTGTCAGCGAAAACGGACATTGAGCCAATCAAATAATCTGTGCCAGAATTTGTCATTGAGGCTAGTACTTTCGAGTAGATCTATTTCCCGCCCGTACTCTTAAACTCATCTATCTCATCCTTCTACGACTTATTACCGGGAATATAAAACCCCGCCGAAGCGGGTTTGGTAATTTGAGTTTTTCTCAGGCGGCCATCTTTCTGCATTGTTCGGCGCAGTGATGACAAGCGCTTGAGCAATCCTGACAATGGTCATGTTCATGCTTTCCACACTCGTCACCGCACTTCTGACAAACATCAGCGCAAAGACGGCAAAGATCCTGGGCAGACCCGCTATTTAGTGTCATGAATTGAGCTGCAAGACGGCAGATATTTGCACACTGCATATCCAGTTTTATGCACTCGCGCATCATCTCCAGATTCTCTTCGTCGAGACACGAAGCCGCACAGTTATCACATGCCGTTGCACATAGATAACAGGCTTCGATGCATTTTTTGTATTCGTCTAACATAATTTCTCCTTAGCTAAGGTTACGTATTAAGCATGGAAGAGATAACTGATTATTCAAATTTTGAATTAGTTAATTACCTTTTCAGCATTTCATATCATTGATTCAAAGTGCATCTCTAGGGTTACCTAATTCACCTATGTCTACTTCTGGCACAATGCAGAAATGAGATAGATTTACTTTATCCGCTTCTCGCTCAAAGCTGTCCGTAATCCCTTGCCTGCTTAAAAAAACCGGATTAACGTGTGATGTTTTTACGTTTTCCAGGCAGCCTTCATCGGTAAGTACCTGTCTTACAGACTTCAATGCACTTAGTTAAGAAACATCCTAATCGTCCTTTCGCCGATCGCGAGATCTGTTATGGCAGCTAAACTCGATTGATACCCCAATCCGCGGGGCAGCATTTCCTTTCCGCACGCAAGAAGGAGAAGATCATGAAAGCAGTAATTTACAACGGTCCTTATGATGTAAAAGTAAAAGACGTACCGGATGCGAAAATTGTCCGCCCCACGGATGTACTCGTCCGCATCACCACCACCAACATTTGTGGGTCGGACTTGCACATGTATGAGGGCCGGACCAGCTTTGAACAGGGACGGATTCTGGGTCACGAAAACCTGGGTGAAGTGGTCGAAATTGGCTCAGGCGTTGAACGTATTAAGGTGGGCGACTATGTTTGTCTGCCGTTTAACGTGGGATGTGGTTTTTGCGAAAACTGTGAAAAAGGTCTGACCGGCTTTTGTCTCACTACCAATCCGGGTACGGCAGGCGCAGCTTATGGTTTTGCTGAAATGGGTCCCTGGGAGGGAGGTCAGGCGGAACTGCTTCGGGTGCCATTTGCCGACTTTAACTGCCTTGTTCTTCCCCCTGATGCGGCAGAAAAAGAAGATGATTATGTGATGCTCTCTGACATTTTTCCTACCGGCTGGCATGCAACAGAACTTGCCGGATTGAAGCCTGGTGAAAGCGTGGCCATTTATGGCGCGGGGCCGGTCGGTTTGATGGCAGCTCATTCGGCGATCATTAAAGGTGCTTCACAGGTGTTTGTGGTTGATACGCACACAGACCGGTTGGCTCTGGCTGAAAAAATGGGGGCGACGGGCATCAATGCTACTGGCGATGAAGCTGTACAAAAAATTCTCGACCTGACGGATGGACGCGGTACGGATTGTGGCTGCGAATGTGTTGGCTATCAGTGCTGTAACAAACATGGCCATGAAGATAACTCTGTTACCATGAACAGTCTTGTTGCGTCGACGAAAGCAACCGGGGGAATTGGTGTGGTTGGCGTCTTTATTCCTCAGGATCCGGGGGCTGAATCGGAGCTTGCCAGAGAGGGTAAGATGCCATTTGATTTTGGGAGTTTCTGGTTTAAAGGACAGGCAATCCGTACCGGCCAGGCGAACGTTAAGGCCTATAACCGTCAGCTGTCTCGCCTCATCCATCACGATAAAGCCAGTCCGGGCAAAATAATTTCTCATCGTCTTTCGCTTGAAGAGGCTCCTGCCGGATATAAGCACTTCGATGAGCGGGATGAAGGATGGACGAAGGTTATCCTTAAGCCTTAAATAGAGTTATCCGGTATGAGAAAGCAAAAACCGGGAAAGAATGTATGACTTTTGACAGGGTGCAATAAAATATCCTGTCAGGGCGTTATTATTCATACTTTCAGCTGCCAGGCGCTTCCATATCCAGACTTGTTCCCTGATTTTGCCGACGAGATAGCAAAATTAATACATTCAGGAGGAGGCATCTGCGGTTGATCTGTTCCGTATTTATTAACGCCCTGTGCTGTAAGTATTGTCTGCCTCTACCACATAGCAGACATGTGCGCAGGAACGGTCCGCTATGAGCGAAAAGCGGACTTCCGGTCCTTGCGCAAACTCCCGTTCCGAGAAGTTGCAGTTCACAAATCACCTGTTAAAGAAGGTATGGTAGCCCACAGCATTAATTTTGCTTCCATCTTCAGTCAGACTGGCCGGTACCGGCTTCCGATAAGTTTCGTCGGCTGAGGCCCGCTAAAGTAGAGAGGTCAAAAAATAACCTTGACGTACAATAATTTTCGATATCCAAACTGACCCCTAATTAGGTGGACACCTGATGACTGACTTAAAATTTCTATCACGCCAGCGTTACACATCCGCAGTCGCATCTTGCGGGGTTCAGCGGGGTGTTGCAGGCGGACGTGCACGTGCGGACGCCCTCTGACACCACGACCGAAGCGCTGTGCCGTATCGGCGAGCTGTATGGCATCGAGGCGGGCATCCGGGGCAAAAGCGCGGCGGAACGGCTGGCCATTCGGCAGGAAAAAGCGGTACCGCTGCTGACCGCGCTGGAGGGCTGGCTGCGTGAAAAGCAGAAAACGCTGTCACGGCACTCGGAGCTGTCGAAGGCGTTCGCGTACGCGCTGAACCAGTGGGATGCGCTGAAATTATACCTGCGGGAGATTACTGATACAGAACACGCCGGGAATGTGCCGCCATTGACGCAATGACGACACAGCCCTTTTTAACCGTTCCGTGAGAGTTCCCTGGCAATATACTGTGCGGTACGGCTTTCTTTGACCTGCGATACCTGTTCGGGAGTTCCTGCGGCAACCAGGCGTCCTCCCTCATGTCCCGCTCCAGGACCGATGTCGATAACCTGGTCTGCCTGAGTAACCGCCCGCATATCGTGTTCAATCATTATCACCGTATTTTCTGCATCAACAAGCCGCTGCAGCTGCACAAGGAGGCGGTCGGCGTCTGAAGCATGCAGGCCGGTTGTCGGTTCATCTAGGATATACAACGTGTGGCCACGTTGGCTACGTTGTAGTTCGGTTGCCAGCTTGATCCTTTGCGCCTCCCCTCCGGATAACTCGGTTGCTGGTTGTCCCAGACGCAGGTAGCCCAGACCAATTTCACTCAGCAGACGGAGGGGACGAGCCACTGGTTCTTCAGTCGCAAAGAACTGACTGGCTTCATCCACCGTCATATGCAGGACCTCCGCGATATTTTTGTCCTGCCAGCAGATCCTGAGAGTATCCCGGTTATACCGCGCGCCATGGCAGGTCGGGCACGGTGCATACACGCTCGGCATAAACAACAGCTCCACGCTGACGAATCCTTCACCTTCACAGGTTGCACAGCGGCCTTTTGCCACATTGAAAGAGAATTGACCCGCATCGTAATGATGGAGTTTGGCGTCAGTCGTTCCGGCAAAGAGCTTACGAACAGGATCAAACAACCCGGTATATGTCGCCAGGTTTGAACGGGGGGTCCTGCCTATCGGTTTCTGGTCAACCTGAACCAGACGCTTTACCAGTCCGGTATCACCGGTCAGGGTACCGTACGTTTTCTCCGTTACGGATGGCCCCTCAGCGTCGCTGGCTTCGGAAAGCACGTCTTCTGGCTCACCGCCAAGTGAAGAAAGCACCAGTTCCGGTAAGGCCTGGGCAATCAGACTGGATTTACCGGAGCCAGAGACTCCCGTCACGGCTGTCAGCACACCCAGAGGAATATCAACATCGATCCACTTAAGATTGTGGCGATGGATCCCCTGCAGTTTCAGCCACCCGGATGGGATACGGGCAAAAGATTGTGGTGGCCGGACTTCATCAAATAAATAACGCGCGGTACGAGATTGGGTGACGGCTTTCAGATCTTCAGGAATACCACTGTAGAGAACATGTCCTCCCTGTTCACCAGCCGACGGTCCCACATCAACAAGCCATTGCGCCCGTCGCATCAGGTTAAGATCATGTTCAACGACAAACACCGAGTTGCCGGCATCACGAAGGTTCTCAAGCGCATCGTAAAGCGCTTTACTGTCTGAGGGGTGCAGACCCGCAGACGGTTCATCAAGAACATAGACCACACCAAACAGCATCGAACTGAGTTGCGTGGCAAGACGCAGTCGCTGAAGCTCTCCTGCAGATAGAGTTGGGGTTGCTCTGTCCAGCGTAAGATAACCCAGCCCCAGCTTCTGCAACTGATACAACCGGGCCATGACACCACCGGTCAGCCGTTGTGCCGCCAGTCGTTTCTCTTCCGATAACGCCGATGTCCGGCAGACATCGGCGTTATCGGAATGGACCGCTTTTCCGGATGCAGCACGCTCTGTCAGATCCCGACGGGTGATATCCCTGTCGGCATCTGCGCCGGCGTGGTGGGCACTGAAATCCCCCCGGGAGATTGGAAGGAGCAATTCCGCCAGCTGGTCTAAGGGCATCTGCATAAATTCACCAATGTCCACACCGGCAAAGGTGACGGACAATGATTCTGACTTCAGTCTTTTCCCGTGACAGACCGGACACAGCTTGCCTTCCATAAAACGGGAGACTCGTTTTCTCATCAACGCGCTTTGCGTGCTGGCGAAGGTATGTAGCACATAACGACGTGCCCCGGTGAAGGTCCCCATATAACCCGGCGTCATTTTTTTCCTGACGGCTTCGCGCGTATCTTCCGGACTCAGTCCCGGGAAAACCGGTACAGTGGGGGTGTCTTCGGTAAAAAGGATCCACTGACGGTCTTCCGCTGGCAGATTTTTCCAGGGAGTGTCGATGTCATACCCCAGCGTCACCAGAATATCCCGCAGATTCTGTCCGTGCCAGGCCGGGGGCCAGGAAGCAATAGCCTTTTCACGGATACTAAGTGAGGGATCGGGCACCATCAGTGTTTCAGTTACCTCATAGATATGGCCCAGACCATGGCAAGAAGGGCATGCCCCCTGCGGCGTGTTGGGAGAAAAATCCTCGGCATACAGCATCGGTTGTCCGGCAGGATAAGCGCCCGCCCGTGAGTACATCATTCGCACCAGACTGGATAAGGTGGTCACGCTGCCGACAGAGGAGCGCGCGTTACTGGCACCGCGTTGTTGCTGAAGCGCAACGGCTGGCGGCAGTCCGTCAATGGCATCCACATCCGGAACCCCGACCTGATCAATGAGGCGACGAGCGTAGGGGGCAACCGATTCAAAGTAGCGCCGTTGCGCCTCAGCATAAATGGTGCCAAAGGCCAGTGAAGACTTACCCGAGCCTGACACACCCGAAAAAACAACCAATGCGTTGCGCGGAATGGAAACATCCACCTCTTTAAGGTTGTTCTCGCGAGCACCGCGAATCACAACTGAATTGTTGTCGTCAGTCAGGATGGGATGATAACCGAAAAGTTTCTTTGCCATAGAATTTCCTGTGCTAGGTGTGTCCGCTCTTAATAAGGCCACCTCTTGTGACGGTATCTGGTGTGCCGGACCGCTCGATCAGAAAGCCCGTCGAAAAAAGCGTTTGTGTGACTGGAAACAGATTGCTGAAGCTGGGCCCGGTGGTACCATGTGGGACACCGCTGAAGTTTCAGCGGTACCCTGCGGATCCGCCTTCTGTATGAGAACTGGCTGGCGGCGTACCCGGGACCGGAGATTTGGCTCCCGTGATAATGCGGGCTCCCCGGTACGCGACGCTGTGGTTCCAGACCCAGCTGATGGCGACACTCAGGCGGTTTCGGGTACCAATTAAAAAATACAGATGAATAATGCACGTGATTTCATATGTCATTTCCTTTCATTACAGTTTTAGACCCCATCAGACATCTGCCTGGCAGAGTTAACGGAGATAGGAGCGGACTATCGAAATGGTGTCGTCGATTGACCTCTTCTGCGACTCATTTCGTTTGCCCGTATCGGGGAATTCCTCCCGAAGATAGCTTTCCAGAACAACCGCCATCAGGTCGTTAACGGCTCCCTGGACTGACCCCGCCCCGGTAGACGATCCTGCCCTATAGTTTGAGTATAGGAGGAGCGTATGGGCACACCACGATTTACACCTGAATTTAAGGAAGAAGCCGTCCGTCAGATAACGGAACGCGGTTATTCCGTCGCCTAAGTATCTGAGCGTCTGGGCGTCTCTGCACACCGCCTCTACAAGTGGCTACGGGCTATCAAACCTGATAACAGCGAGCAGCATGCCCGGGATTTACTGGAAGCTAAAAGCGAGATCCTGAAACTCCGGGCGCAGCTAAAACGCACCGAAGAAGAACGGGATATCCTGAAAAAGGCCGCGCGGTACTTTGCAAAGGAGCCCGACTGAAGTACCGCTTTATCAATGAGCACCGAACTGTATGGGGTGTGATGACGATGTGTCGGGTACTGAATGTCGCCCGGGCCGGGTTCTATGCGTGGCTGCATAACCCTGTCTCGGCGCGTGATAAAGATAACCAGCGCCTGCTGATGCTTATCCGCGACTCATATTCCCTGAGCGGAGGCGTATACGGTTACCGGCGGGTTCATGGCGATCTGAACGAAATCGGGGAAACCTGTGGTAGAAACCGGGTGGGTCGGATCATGCAACTGGACCGGATTAAAGCTGTGCGCGGCTATAAAGCGCCACGTCGTATCGCTGGCAGGCCTTCAGTCGTTGCTCCTAATCTCGTGCAGCGGCAGTTCACCGTTGTCCGGGCCACCCAGGTCTGGGTCACCGATATTACTTATATCCGCACCTGGCAGGGCTGGCTGTATCTGGCGGTGGTTATCGATCTCTTCGCCCGTAATGTGGTCGGCTGGTCGATGAAACCCACTCTCTCACGCGAACTGGCGCTCGACGCGCTGATGATGGCGGTCTGGCGCCGAAAACCAGACAGCGAGGTTATCGTACATAGCGATCAGGGCAGCCAGTACGGCAGTGACGACTGGCAGCGCTTCTACCGGGCCAATAACCTGGCGCCGAGCATGAGCCGGCGTGGCAACTGCTGGGATAATGCGGTGGCCGAATCGTTCTTCAGTTCGCTGAAAAAAGAACGGATCAGAAAACGCATATATAAAACCAGGGATCTGGCCCGGGCGGATCTTCGATTACATTGAAGTCTTCTATAACCGGTCCCGGCGCCACAGCCACCTCGGCGACGTCAGTCCGGAGGCCTTCGAACAGGCCTCGTCGTGAGGACAGGATTTGTCTACAGGCGTGGGGTCAGTCCAAACTATAGGGCAGGATCGTCTACCGGGGCGGGGTCAGTCCATCAACGGCTCGGAAGTGTCTAGATTATCCGTGGCGATTCAGTTACAGTACATCTCAGGTCTGCAGGGTTCAGGCCCTGTTCAGGCCTGAAAATTAAGCACATTTTCTGAGGCTGGAAATCAACTCATGCTGACAGCCTGAGCCTGTTGGCATGGTAAGCAATGTGCTCACCAATAAAGCTGGAAATGAAATAATAGCTGTGGTCGTATCCAGTATGATATCGGAACGACGCATTGAGGTTCATCTCATTGCATACTCTCTCAAGGATTTTGGTGCGCAGTTGCTCTTCATAAAAGGCGTCACTCAGCCCCTGATCAATGAAGATTTCTGGTAATTTTTCACCCTGTAAAATGAGGCTGACTGGATCGTAGGCTTCCCACGTTTTTCTGTTTTCACCCAGGTAAGCGCTAAATGCCTGTTGCCCCCATGGCACCTGAGAAGGCGATACTATCGGGGAAAATGCTGATACGCTCACATATTCACCAGGATTTCGCAGAGCCAGCACCAGAGCACCCAGCCCTCCCATAGAATGACCGGATATAGATTTTCTTGCCGTTGCAGGAAAATGATTCATGACGACATCCGGAAGCTCTCTGAGAATATAGTCATACATCCTGTAATGAACATTCCACGGCTGTTCCGTCGCGTTCAGATAAAAACCGGCCCCCTGGCCAAGATCGTAACTGTCGGCATCCGGGACATTATTACCCCGGGGACTGGTATCCGGGACAACAACGATGACGTTATGCCGGGCTGCATAATGCTGCATACCTGATTTGGTGATGAAATTCTGCTCAGTACAGGTCAGGCCCGACAACCAGTATAGTACCGGCAGTTTTTCTGTTACTGCTTTGGGAGGAAGATACACACCGAAATTCATTTCACAATTAAGGGATTGTGAATAATGCCGGTACACGTTTTGCCAGCCGCCAGAGCTGGCATGCTGCTCAATGAGTTCCATCAGCCGTTATCTCATGGTTATTTCCCCTGACCGAAGCCAGGGGAAGTATCTTTAAATCCGGACGTCAGATAAACGTATACGCCGTGATTTTGTTACCCGCCGGATCCCGCAGGTAGGCAGCATAGGCCCCGGGAAGGTGACCACGCGGGCCAGGTTGACCTTCATCAGCTCCACCGGCGGCAAGGCCGGCAGCATGGAAAGCATCAACCTCTTCCGGGGTGGCAGCAGCGAAGCCGACAGTCACCCCGTTAGCGGAAGGTGCTTCACCGTTGCCCGGACGGGCAATGATAAATGCCGGCTTTTCGCGGCCATAGAGTACCCAGCCGTTGCCAAACGGGCCGAGGTTATTGATACCAAGCGTGCCCAGGACGACATCGTAAAATGCGGAGGATTTCTCGACATCGGCTGCGCCAATGAACACATGAGAAAAGATGCCGTCACCAGAAATTACCGGAGTTGTCATTTTCCACTTCCTTCAGTTTGAGTTGATTAAAATTCTGATGGGATCAGTAATGAATCACTGTCCGGATAGATTTGCCTTCATGCATAAGCTCGAAGGCGTCATTGATTTCATCCAGTGTCATCGTATGGGTTACAAATGGCTCAAGGTCAATATCCCCCTTCATGGCATCCTCGACCATACCGGGGAGCTGAGTGCGGCCTTTTACTCCGCCAAACGCGGAACCTTTCCATACGCGCCCGGTGACCAGCTGGAAAGGACGGGTGGAAATCTCCTGTCCGGCCCCTGCGACACCAATGACAACGGACTGCCCCCACCCACGGTGAGCACTTTCCAGCGCTGCACGCATGACGTTAACGTTACCGATACATTCAAAGGTATGGTCAATACCCCACTTGTTGATATCCAGCAGAACATCTTTAATCGGTTTGTCATAATCATTCGGGTTAATGCAGTCAGTGGCCCCGAACTGACGGGCCAGGTCAAATTTTGTCGGATTAGTATCGATAGCGATAATACGTCCCGCTTTTGCCTGACGGGCCCCCTGTACCGCAGCCAGACCAATTGCCCCCAGACCAAAAATGGCAACTGAATCGCCCGGCTGCACTTTAGCCGTGTTATGGACGGCGCCAATACCGGTAGTCACGCCACAACCCAACAGGCAGACGTGTTCATGGTTCGCCTCCGGGTTAATTTTTGCCAGAGAAACCTCGGCCACAACGGTGTATTCACTGAATGTGGAACATCCCATGTAGTGGTAAAGAGGCTGACCGTTGTATGAAAAGCGAGTGGTCCCGTCAGGCATCAGTCCTTTGCCCTGAGTCTCGCGAACCGATACACAGAGGTTCGTTTTACCGGACTGGCAGAATTCACACTCCCCGCATTCAGCGGTGTAGAGCGGAATAACATGGTCACCCGGCTTCACACTGGTGACGCCTTCACCAACTTCAACGACGATACCGGCTCCCTCGTGGCCGAGAACCACCGGGAAAACGCCCTCAGGGTCATTCCCTGAGAGGGTAAAGGCATCGGTATGGCAGACACCTGTGTGGGTGTTTTTAATCAGCACCTCGCCTTTTTTAGGCGGAGCAACATCAATTTCAACAATCTCCAGGGGCTTCCCTGGTGCAAATGCAACAGCGGCACGTGATTTCATACGTAATATATCCTCAATGTAATAATGGCCTCACCTATTTAAGATAGGCACGAACCAGCTCAATCGTATCGTCAACTGATTTACTGACTTCATGACTGTAGCTGTCATTCTGGTCAAAGGTTTCCCGTATGTGGCTCTCCAGCACCTCTGCCATCAGTCCGTTAGCGGCGCCCCGGACGGCGGCGATTTGCTGGAGAACGGAACGGCATTCAGCGCCACTTTCAAGTGCTCTTTCCAGAGCATCAATCTGACCCCGGATACGGCGAACCCGGGTTAGGACCTTTTTTTTCTCTTCAGGAGTACTGGGCATTGCTTACCTCACTGCTCTGTATTTCTTATACTATAGGGGAGTATTACATTAAGATCAACACATACCCCACTATAGTATAATAAATATATCAGAGCACCGGTAATGACTCCAACTTACTGATAGTGTTTTATGTTCAGATAATGCCCGATGACTTTGTCATGCAGCTCCACCGATTTTGAGAACGACAGTGACTTCCTGCCCAGCCTTGCCAGATGCTGCCTCAGATTCAGGTTATGCCGCTCAATGCGCTGCGTATATCGCTTGCTGATAACGTGCAGTTCTCCCTTCAGGCGTGATTCATAAAGCGGCCAGCCATCCGTCATCCATACCACGACCTCAAAGGCCGACAGCAGGCCCAGAAGACGCTCCAGCGTGACCAACGTGCGTTCACCGAATACGTGCGCCACAACCGTCCTCCGTATCCTGTCATACGCGTAAAACAACCAGCGCTGGCGTGATTTAGCGCCGACGTAACCCCACTGTTCGTCCATTTCCGCGCAAACAATGACGTCACTGCCCGGTTGTATGCGTGAGTTTACCGACTGCGGCCTGAGTTTTTTAAGTGTCGTAAAATCGTGTTGAGGCCAACGCCCATAATGCGTGCACTGGCGCGACATCCGACGCCATTCATGGCCATATCAATAATTTTCTGGTGTGTACCGGGCTGAGAGACGGTGTAAGTGAACTGTAGCTGCCATGTTTTACGGCAGTGAGAGCAGAGATAGCGCTGATGTCCGGCAGTACTTTTACCGTTACGCACCACGCCTTCAGTAGCTGAACAGGAGGGACAGCTGATAGAAACAGAAGCCACTGGAGCACCTCAAAAACACCATCATACACTAAATCAGTAAGTTGGCACCATTACCCGAATTACCAGCGTCTGCTCTTGGCACGGAGCGGACCTATTTACTGAGCCGAAGGTCCGCTCAGACTAACTCATTAAAGCCTGGTTGTTTTATCGCATCATCAGCCGTGTTCTGAAGCATTAGCTATGTATCTTCAGGGATGCTGATTTTCCCTCTGCACCAGATAAACCAGAATACAGTTTGATGTCGGTCAAAAAAGACAGCTTTAAGTGCATGAAATGAATAATGTTTCTTGAATGCTGGCAAAGCACTGGGATCGTAGTGTTGATTATTAGACGATCGGTCAATATTATTTATTGACGACTTAATGACTGAACGGTAAACGCCCGGACAAACGAGGTGAACGTGTTTAAATCTTTATTAATCAACAAAACAGATGGACGCTATAGTGCGCAACTTGCTGAAATCGCTGAAAGTGAACTACCGCAGGGGGATGTGGAGGTCAATGTTGACTATTCATCCATCAACTACAAAGACGCACTGGCCATTACGGGCCGGGGCCCAATCGTCCGACGCTTTCCCATGGTGCCCGGCATTGATTTTACCGGTACAGTGTCCGCCAGTTCACATCCCGAATATCAGGCCGGAGATAAGGTTCTCCTGACCGGCTGGGGTGTTGGGGAAAAACACTGGGGCGGACTATCCGAAAAAGCACGGGTAAATGGAGACTGGCTGACGCCGCTCCCGGCTGGCGCTAACGGCAAACACGTAATGGCAATCGGAACAGCTGGGTTTACCGCGATGCTGTGCGTAGACGCACTTCTGAATCATGGTATTAAGCCTGAAGATGGTCCGGTACTTGTTACCGGTGCCAGCGGCGGCGTCGGGAGCATTGCGGCCATGATCCTTGCATCAATGGGGTACCGCGTTACGGCGTCTACTGGACGCCCGGAAGAGGCTGCCTGGCTCTATAAAACGGTCGGTGTGGACGAGATTATTAACCGTTCCGAGCTCTCCTGTCCCGGAAAACCGTTACAGAAAGAACGCTGGGCTGCCGCCATTGATACAGTCGGTAGCCATACGCTCTGCAATGTATGCGCCGGGGTGCGTTATGGCAGTATTGTTGCAGCCTGCGGCATGGCACAGGGGATGGAACTAATGGGGAATGTGGCTCCGTTTATCCTGCGTGGCGTCACGCTGAAAGGGATTGACAGTGTCATGTTCGCGAAGGAAAAAAGAGCGGCGATCTGGCAGCAGGCGGTACAGTATTTACCGGAGTCCAGACTGGATAGCCTGACCACCGTTTATCCGCTGAGTGATGCCATCAATGTGGCCGAAAAACTTCTGAGTGGCGGAATTCGTGGCCGGGCAGTAATTCAGTGTAGCTAATGAAGTGGAAGCCAGGCTCAGCCTGGGTTTGATAATTATTATCAGGGGCTGCGGCCCCTTTTTTACTTTTCAACAGCCGTGTCCTTAGAGGGCTGATAGCGTACTGACTTTTTGAAATAGCTCCAGAAGTCGTACACAGGCTGGGTTGAGCAATAAAGTTTGGCACGCATTACGGCACCCTCCCAACTGCTCCAGAAAATGGCCGCCAGTTGCGTATTATTCATATCGGAACGGATTTCGCCCGAAGATAACGCGTCGGACAGACAGCACGCCACAAGCGCCTGCCAGCGCTCAAGTATTTCGTGGAGCTGTTTGATAAAGGACAGTGGAAGACCCGGACTCTCCTGCATCATATTGCCAACCAGACAGCCCCGGGTGAAATTGTACTTTTTAATGCCGTCGCAGGCATCGTCGATGAAATTTTCCAGACGCATCATTGGTGTGAAGGATGATTCATACAGATGTTTTTGGAGTTTATGCACAAAGAAACTGTCATAGGCGCTCAGAACAGTCTGGGCATACTCTTCTTTGCTCTTGAAATAGTAATAAAATGAGCCTTTAGGAACACTGGCATTTTTGACAATGGCATCGACTCCCGTTGAAAGAAAACCATTCTGCGTGAGCAGTTCAAGCCCGCTTCGGATCAGGTCATTACGGGTATCTGTATAGGTACTCTCTGTTTTTCGTGGCCTGCCTCGCCCACGAATTTCGCCAGTCATGACTTTGCTCCTGCATTTTATTAACGGAAAAGAATAAGTGATTTTGCGCGGAGGCTTCAATCAGTTTATCCCCGGCGGTGACGAGGTGGCCACCTATGCCGACTGGACAGGGGACTGACTATTGCCATAACGCCATCGCAGGTTGCTTCAGTAAACCTGCTAATCCCGTACAATGGCGAATTCGCTATATCCGCTTCTCGCACTTAGCTGCCATAAATCGGCCAGGCAATCACAGGTCATTTCTGTCTCGCAAAGAAGGTGCCGTTTCTGCTTTGCGTTGACACCCCTAAATATTAGAATTAAAAGGAGAGAGTTACTGGAAAAAGGCAGCGGAGGCAGTGACAATCGTGGCTTGAAGCCACTACTCGATGGATGCGGACATGTAGTTGGCGTCATTCGACAAAACTAGCAAACTTCTAATAGTCACCATTTCTCCCGTCTGGCGGGAGTGCTGTCAAATGCCCCCCTCATCTCTGTGTGGGAAATGAAGGGTGAAGGGGAAATAGATGACAGCGTTATTTCTACGCCCAGAATACTGAATACCTTGTACAGACGATCAATACTGGCGCTAGCAGGGTTTGCTTCCAGGCGGGCATAGGTTTGCTGCGTTACGGCAAGCCTCTCAGACACATCTTTTTGCGTGAAGCCCTTGATTTTGCGAAACCCGATTAGCACAGGTCTGAGCTGGTTCAGCGTTTTTATCGGGAACTGATTATTCATAAGTGACCTGCCTCGCAGACTGAGTAGGGAGTACCGCCCTGTAATACAGCAGGTAAGGTGTATTTTGTGTTATACAGACTATAGGCTGTAAAACCTTTATTGAAAAGATGCTGATGTTCCAGGGGCATGCCGAGCATGGACGATTTTCTGCGGGGCGGTATTTCGCTACGGGGGAGATTGCGTTCGGGCAATGTACCGGTGTAAAAAACGTCAATTTTTCAAAACCGCTGTTATCGGGATAAGCTGAAAACTCCGAAGGCAGACACAGCCACGAATAATGTCAGACTTAAACTCTGTAGCTGTCTTCTTTTGCCTGTAAATAACGTCTAGTTTGACTCTGATGAAGGCTGTACCAGGCAGAGAACATGTCACTCTCGGGGCCGGATGATAAAATGTGTTCAACTGGCTGGGCAGGGTAATAGCGAAGAACGTTCTCTGAAATTCGATTCAGCTCAGCGTAACGTGCGCTGTAGGTATGTATAATCCATTGCATCAATTTTGCATCCGTATTATTCGCAGATTACACACAAGAAGCTTAACAATGGCTGAAAGAGTGAGCAGGGATATGTAACAAAAACAAGGGCTTCAAGATGAACTGGATAAAACCGGAGCAGAGCAAGCCCTGTTCCGGTTTGTCAGGCTTTGGAATTTCTTCCAGGCCCCTGCAGCTAGTCACAACAAACACATTAATGTTTTCATTGCTTCAATTCAATATTATTGTGTGAAAGGGATTCCATCGAAATCGGCTTATGCATGCTTAAAACTAAACTGCCCCGGCTGCAGTCATTTGGTTGCTGTGGGCTCTGTACTGTGTCTAATAGTGAAAGAATCTTACGTTATAACGAAGGAAATTGCTGAATGACTCTACGATTGCAGACGGAATCACCCGCTGACCAGGATATGTTTAGAGGCAGCAGTCATGAAAAAGTTGCAGAGAATGTGGCTCAGATCATCAGGACACCTGATGTCAATATTATTGGTCTGGAAGGTGAGCTGGGTTCAGGTAAGTCAACAATATTGAAGTTCCTGCAGAAAAAGCTTAAAGATGATTTTACGTTCATTAACTTTGATGCAGAACGTTACCATCATGGCTCAACTAAAAAAGCGCTTATCGATGTCATCCACCACGGGGTCAGCCTACAATGTCCGGGCTCCCGGGATGTGTTGGATAAGTATAAAAATCTGGCTCTGGGTAACATCGTTGAATACGACAAGAGGGTCAGCAGCAGGCTAAGCTGGTTGACCGTCGTTTTTATTTTACTGTCATTGCTTTCCGTGCAGATGCTTCGTTATGTGCTAACAGACCTTAATCAATATTTTACTAACAAGGAGTCATTATTAGGGTGGCTTTTTTATGTTGAGGTGGCCGCGTTTCTTTCTCCTGCCATTATGGTCGCAGGACTGGCATGCCTGCAGAACATGGAATGGTACAGAAAGAAAGGGTATTCGAGTATTGGTGATTTGTTCAAACGCAACAGTACTGACAGGATTGAAGAGACTTGGCTAGTTAATAAGGAGGTCGGAGCTATTGAGCTGGCTGAAGCTCTGCAGGGATTTACCTCCAAAGAGGTCATTTCCCATGGAGATCGCTTCATCCTTATCATTGATAATCTGGACCGAATCAGTGCAGACAAAGTGAAAGAGCTCTGGAGTGATATGGAGCTTATTGCCGGAGCCACTCATGAACACTTCAGGATAGTGGTGCCCTATTCGGCAAGACAGGTTTCAGCCTCACTTTCTGTGGCGGGTTTCAGCGGGCGTGAGTTTATTGCAAAGCGGATTCCTGTAAGTTTTCAGGTTCCTCCTCTTATTTCGGCAGGATGGCAGGAAGCGTTAAGGCAGTACTGGAAAGAAACAGTAAATGAGGATGCAGGGATAGCGTGCCGGGAAGCAACGGTGTTGCTTGAGCGCTGGAAACCCTCTGAGTATCCTCGTATCACACCGCGATTAATGAAGAAGTTTGTTAATGATATTCATATTCTGAACCTTACCGTTCCTGCAACAGAAGATCATCGCCATATTCTTATTGCTCTCTACTTACTGGTGGTCAGATACGGGGAGCGAGATATTAAAGTATTACTTCGCGATCCCAAAGCTAGTCAGACCGAACCCGGTATTGCTCCGGATGATTTTGACGAGATGCTCTCGCTAACTTATCAACAAATATCCCGAATTTTTAATAACGATACAGAAAGATGGAGCGAATTTCTGATGAGCATCCACTATCAGTCCACGGTGGAGCTTGCCAGGAGCGAGTTGCTTGATACGCCTCTTAAAGACGCGATTGGTGCTATAAATATCCCACGGCTTGAAGAACTGACGGCCTTGTGGGGTTTCGCTGAAGCATGGCAGCGAGTGGCACCACATATTCAGATGCGAGACTGGCTGGTTTCTTATAGCCGGATGGATGAGAAGTGTCAGGCTCTCGCCGAACCGCAACTCAAAGTCGCAGTGCAAATGCTGAATCAGAGTTATGCTGTTTCACTCAGAGAAAAGAATGATGAAGGTTTCGTATTGAGTCTGCAGAAACTGATGGCTGACGGGCGGATAAGCCTAGAGCCTTTCGTCGAAAGGCAAATATCGTTTATTGTGAGTAAACTTGATGAAATTCAGGATTCAGAAAAATTGGAGGCTGAATCCACGCAGACGTTGCTGCAGGAAGCTGATTCATACTCTGTTCTGGCCGGTGAATCACTACTGAATAAAATGGAGAATTTTGTAGATGGCGTATTTTATGTGGAATACCTTGTCAATAATGAAGAGACCTTGTCAAACCTGAAAATTGGCACACTAGATATCGGAAATCACGGTCGGGAGGAGATGTTACGCTATGGAGCTGAGCAACCTCAGATAGACCTTTTTAATCCGGGAATTATCCGGCATATCAATATTGCATCGAAGGCGGTACAGAACGTAATTGGAAAGAATGATGGTACAGGTGGGGCTCAGGTTAGCTCTGCAATAATGACGCTTAAAAATCGTCAGGTTGTTGAGGACGTTATCCATTTCAGAAAAATTGTTCTGAGCCCGGACTGGAATAATAATGTTTTAAATCAATATTATCTTAATAATACGGCGACGAGGAATCTCTTCCCTGCGGAATTTGCTGCACAGGCTGTTGCTCACATGGTGCTCCATGGTAACTATGCCGGTATCGAGTCGTACAGTGAACATATTGGTGAGGAACGGTTTGACCTGGCTTTGGCTGCATATCTTCGTTATCTACGTACTGCCGAGAGTATCTTTATAGCACTTAAGGATAAAAATGTTCTGCCGTACATCAAAAATGCTGTTGGCAGGATTGTTGATTTAGGTCTTCTGGTGAATATACCTGTCCTGAGCTTTGTTAAAGGTCAGTATGACGTCATCAAAGAAGCTACAAATGCAACCTCTCTTTTAATATTTGTGCGAGAGCGTCAAAAAGCACTGTCAGAGAAAATAATTGAGTCTGATGTGAATGCTATGGGTCCAGTATTTCTCCATGACGTATATCAGTCAGGTGAGCAGTTTGATATTTTGAAGAAAAAGCTGAACGCCCTGGCATGTGGAGTATTTAGTTCTTCTGAAAGGCTTATTGAGTGTTTTACGGTTCTTCCTGTGAACATGCGCTTTATCCTTGAACAAATGCAACTTCAGGGGCAGCATATCCGGATGGAAGGTAGTGTGGGTATCTTTGCATCATGGTTCCGTGATGCAGAGCCAGACGTTGTCACAAATGCCGAGAACATTCATTTCCTGTGGTCTTGCCTCGACGATACCCAGAGAGAGACTGTACTTGATGAGTTGCACGATGTCTTACTTGAAAGACATATTCGTATTGACAGCCGTATTGCGATTATTACCCGTTTTCATAATGAGTTGTCGTTTATTGAACCTGAGAAGGCCGTTGAACGCAGGGCTATTGCGGCGCTGTTTAGCGCTTCTGTTGATAATGTATTATTGTCTCAATGGCTTGACCGTCAGACGTTTTCATTTTCATCATGGTCTCCGGAGGACGCCCGTACGGCAACGAGTTGTATAATGAATAACTCGGAGATTTTTCCTCTCATCTGCAGGAATTCACAGTATATTAAAAACAGAATGTTACCAGAGAAAGCGGACGTTACAGAAGATAGTGATACGTTTCCGGACTGAGTTCGTTCTTTAAATCCTATACCTGAAGACCACAGCGGTGGTCTTTGGGAGTTTTTTTATTGCCTGATATACATTAAGCATGTTATATCTTGCTAAGAAATAATCATTCAGGGATTAATCATAACTACTGAAGTTATGTTGTGTTCTTTTCTTTTAAAAATAAATTATTCAGATTTATTTTCTATTGATTTAATGAGGTAGGGAATGACAGAAAGTGCTTTGCTTTTGCGAGAGGCATTTAATGAATCGGCTAACTATATGACATGGTCTTTTTATTCACTGATAACTGCTTACGTTTCGATGGCTTTTTATGATAGAGTTGAGGTTAAGACCCGAATAAATAATTATCTGAATAAGTTACTTTTCGTGATTGCTATGTCCGTTTTTATCCCAAATATGTACTTTGTTTCAATGGTGTTCAGTCAGAAGTTAGGCACCGCAGCTGGCGTTGCGTCATTCATTATTGGGCTACTTTTCATGATGTTAAACTCGGCGCCTGTAATTACTGGTATCGTACAGCAGCGCAAAGATTGAGTTTTATGAGTATAGTCAGTTGGGTTTTCATCTGTTTTATCAGACTTAGAAAAATGAAATCTTTCAATTCATTGATTTTAAACGCAAAAAAATTTCTAAATGATCAGAATTATAGGGTGCTCGCTCTGTTCGATCACCGAACACGAAGGCCGTATTATTCAGAGCCGTTCCGAAGAGTCGATTGTTAACGAGATCGAAGCCATTCGCGACACGGTGCCGGGCTTTACCGGTGTGATCTCCGATCTGGGCGGTCCAACGGCCAACATGTACATGCTGCGCTGTAAATCGCCGCGCGCCGAGCAGACCTGCCGTCGTCTCTCCTGCGTCTATCCGAGCATTTGCGAGCATATGGACACCAACCACGAGCCGACGATCAACCTTTACCGTCGCGCCCGTGACCTGAAAGGCATCAAGAAGATCCTGATCGCCTCTGGCGTGCGTTACGACATCGCTGTGGAAGATCCGCGCTACATTAAAGAGCTGGCGACGCACCACGTGGGCGGGTATCTGAAGATCGCCCCGGAGCACACCGAAGAAGGCCCGCTGTCCAAAATGATGAAGCCGGGCATGGGCAGCTACGACCGCTTTAAACAGCTCTTCGACACCTACTCAAAACAGGCGGGGAAAGAGCAGTATCTGATCCCATACTTCATCTCCGCACACCCCGGCACCCGTGATGAAGACATGGTGAATCTGGCGCTGTGGCTGAAGCAGCGTCGATTCCGTCTGGATCAGGTGCAGAACTTCTACCCGTCGCCGCTCGCCAACTCGACGACCATGTATTACACCGGCAAAAACCCGCTGAGTAAGATTGGTTATAAGAGCGAAGACGTGGTGGTGCCGAAAGGGGATAAACAGCGCCGTCTGCATAAAGCGCTGCTGCGCTATCACGATCCGAAAAACTGGCCGCTGATCCGTCAGGCGCTGGAAGAGATGGGGAAAAAGCACCTGATCGGCTCGCGTCGTGATTGCCTGGTGCCTGCGCCAACGCTGGAAGAGATGCGCGAAGCGCGCCGCCAGAACCGCAACACGCGCCCGGCGCTGACCAAACATACCCCGATTGCGCATCAGCGTTCGAATGGTGTTGCGGGAACGAAGAAGAACGTAAAACGTAAGACCGGTTAAACCTGTAACAATACCCGGTGGCGCTGCGCTTACCGGGTCTACAGGTCTAACCCTCTCCCCTCCGGGGAGAGGGCAGGGTGAGGGGATTACCCGCCAAACTGATCCGGGTCCGGCCCAAGCCGCTTGCCCTGATCCAGCTTCGCAATTTCACCCAGCTCGTCTTTATCCAGGCGGAAATCCCAGACGTCGAAGTTCTCGGCGATACGCGATGGCGTGACCGATTTCGGGATCACCACCAGACCGCTATCCAGATGCCAGCGAATGACGATCTGCGCCGGGGTTTTACCGTACTTATCCGCCAGTTCACGGATGATTTGCTGGTCAAACACCCCTTCGCCGCCCTGGGCCAGCGGGCTCCAGGATTCAGTCTGGATCTTGTGCGTGGCGTTCCATGAATGAAGCTGGCGCTGCTGCATCAGCGGGTGCAGCTCAATCTGGTTAATCACCGGCGCGACGCCCGTTTCATCAATCAGGCGTTGCAGATGATGAACCTGGAAATTACAGACGCCGATGCTTTTTATCAGCCCCTCTTTTTGCAGTTCAATCATCCCTTTCCAGGCATCAACGTAATGGTCGATAGCCGGTACCGGCCAGTGCATGAGATAAAGATCGACGAAATCGAGCTGGAGTTTCTCCAGACTCTCCTGCAACGCTTCGCGGGGACGCTTTTGATCGTCGTTCCACAGCTTGGTGGTGATGAAAAGCTCATCCCGGGGAACGCCGGCGCTGGCAAGCGCTTTTCCCACGCCGTCCTCGTTTTTATAGGCGGCGGCGGTATCGATGGACCGATAGCCGACTTCCAGGGCTTTATGAATGGCGGAGACGACCTCGTCGTTACCGGCTTTCCATACACCTAGCCCCAGCTGGGGCATCACGTTGCCGTCCTGTAGCTTGATTACGGTTTGGTTTGCCATTTTTCCTCCTTCAGGTGCTCATCGCCGGAGGGAACCTCCGACGATGTGATGTGCATTAAGTCTGGACGAAATGTCAAAAAACGAAAGTCAGGATCCTAAAAACGCTTAGCGTGCCGCTTCGTAAATACGACGGCTGACGTCAAGGGTGATGTCGCCATGCTCGCCGATCTGCGTCATACCGTGTGCTTCCAGTTTCGCCAGCAGGGCAGGGATGGAGCTGCCGTCCAGGCCGTAGCCAGAGAGACGCGTTGGCACGCCCAGGCTTTCAAAGAAGTGACGGGTGGCTTCAATCGCGGCATCGATACGCGCATCGTCGGAACCGTCGGTGATGTTCCACACGCGTTCGGCGTACTGGAGCAGTTTGGCGCGTTTAGCGTCACGTTTTTCGTTCCACAGCGCAGGCAGAACCACCGCCAGCGTCTGGGCGTGATCCAGGCCGTGCATCGCCGTCAGCTCGTGGCCGAGCATGTGGGTAGCCCAGTCCTGCGGCACGCCTGCGCCGATCAGGCCGTTCAGCGCCTGGGTGGCTGCCCACATCACGTTGGCACGCACGTCGTAGTTTTCAGGCTCTTTCAGCGCTTTCGGACCTTCTTCAATCAGCGTCAGCAGAATGCCTTCCGCGAAACGATCCTGAATTTTGGCGTTTACCGGGTAAGTAACGTACTGCTCAACGGTGTGAACAAAGGCGTCGACCACGCCGTTCGCCACCTGACGCGCAGGCAGGGTATAGGTGTAAACCGGATCGAGGATCGCGAACACGGGCTGAACGTGTTCGTTCATAAAGGCCTGCTTGTCACCGGTGGTTTTACGGGAGATGACCGCGCCTTTGTTGGACTCTGATCCGGTGGCCGGCAGCGTCAGCACGGAGCCCATCGGGATCGCACTGCTGATGTCGCTGCCGCCCGTTTCCAGAATATGCCACGGGTCGATGCCGTCAGCGTAATGGGCCGCCGCCGCGATGAATTTGGTGCCGTCCAGCACGGAACCGCCGCCCACCGCCAGCAGGAAGGTGATCTGCTCCTCGCGGGCGATTTTTACCGCGTTCATCAGCGTTTCATAAGACGGGTTAGGCTCGATACCGCCGAACTCGCGCACGTCCAGACCTTCCAGAGCGCTGTACACCTGATCCAGTACGCCGGTTTTTTTCACGCTGCCGCCGCCGTAGGTAATCAGGACGCGGGCGTCCGTCGGGATTTGCGCGCGCAGGTCAGCGATAGCGTTTTTACCAAACAGAATGCGGGTTGGGGTATGAAGATTAAAGTTGTTCATGGCTTGTTCCCTGTAGTGGGTAAAAAATCGTGGTGGCGCAGAAGGCAACCTGATGCTGCTCATTGTGGCGGGCAGGCGCTATCCTCTCAATGCACATTCCTGCCGATGTCTTGCCCATTTCTACAGCGCGCTGGAGAAACGGTAAGAAAATGCGCACACTGTCGGCGTCGGAAACCGTACCCGGAGTAACTGAAAATGAACCGTGATGCCATCTGCCGCCAGCTAACGTCGCAGATTAAAACACTGATTGATAACGGAAATGATTCGGCTGAGCTGTTGCCGGATATTCGATTGCTGTACGGTACCCAGCCCGGAACGCGCACCCCGGTGATGTATCAGCCCGGCATCGTGTTTCTCTTTTCTGGCCATAAGATTGGCTATATCAATGAGCGCGTGTTCCGTTACGACACCAATGAATATCTGCTTCTGACAGTACCTTTACCCTTCGAATGTGAAACTTTCGCGACAGAGGAGGTGCCGCTGGCCGGGATCCGCGTCAACGTCGACATCCTCCAGTTGCAGGAGCTGCTGATGGATATTGGGGAGGACGAACTTTTCCGGCCGTCGATGGCGGCAAGCGGTATCAACTCCGCGACCCTATCGGAGGAAATTCTCTGCGCGATTGAACGCCTGTTAGACGTGATGGAAAGGCCGCTGGATGCGCGTATTCTCGGGAAGCAGATTATCCGCGAAATTCTTTACCATGTGCTGCTCGGGCCGGGCGGCGGGGCGCTGCTGGCGCTGGTAAGCCGCCAGACGCACTTTAGCCTGATTAGCCGCGTGCTCAAGCGCATTGAGAGCCAGTACACGGAAAACCTCAGCGTTGACCAGCTGGCGGCGGAAGCCAACATGAGCGTCTCGGCGTTTCACCATAACTTTAAATCCGTCACCAGCACGTCGCCGTTGCAGTACCTCAAAACCTACCGTCTACATAAGGCGCGGATGCTGATGATCCACGATGGCATGAAGGCCAGCGCCGCGGCGATGCGGGTTGGGTATGAAAGCGCGTCGCAGTTTAGTCGGGAGTTTAAGCGCTACTTCGGCGTCACGCCGGGGGAAGATGCGTCGCGCATCAGAACGATGCAGGGCGCTTAGGCTTTTGATTCTCTCCCCGCGGGAAGAGAATCAGGATGGGGTATCAGGCGCTGCAATACTTCTTCTTAATCACCACCGCGATTGTGCCGACCAGGCCCGCAACCAGCAGGAATATCGGCAGCACCATCAGGAACGTCATCACCTGGTCTTCATGGCGCTTAACAAACGGGATCATGTTCAGCGCGTAGCCGAGCGTGGTGACCACGCCCACCCAGAGCAGGGCGCTCAGCCAGTTGAAGAACTGGAAGCGGCGGTTGGACAGGCCCGATATGCCCGCCATGGTAGGCAACAGGGTGCGAACAAACGCCAGAAAACGCCCGGCGAGCAGCGCCAGCAGGCCGTGGCGGTCAAACATGCAGGTGGCGCGCTGGTGATATTTATGCGGCAGCTGCGCCAGCCAGCCTTTCACCACGCGGGTGTTTCCAAGCCAGCGCCCTTGCAGGTAGCTCAGCCAACAGCCGAGACTGGCCGCAGAGGTGAGGATCACCATTGTCGGTGCGAAGTCCATCACGCCCTTGCCGATCAACGCCCCTGCGAGCAGGAGCAGGCTGTCGCCGGGTAAAAATGAGGCTGGCAGTAGTCCATTTTCCAGAAACAGCGTCGCGAACATCACGAAATAGACAATCCCGACGACATGCGGGTCCGCCAGCGCGGCAAAATCGTGTTGCCAGAGCGCCGTGATGATATTTTGAATAACAGCCATGGACTTTCCTGTGGAACAGCAGATATAACGCTATTGTACTCCCAATTTTGCCTGTCGGGGTTGATCGCAGGCGCATCTCATACAGACTTTTCTGCTTGCGGTGTTCAGAATTGCGTCCGGGGAGTACATTTCAGTCAGCACTTTACACGATGCGCTCAAATCCTGCCGATAAATCCGCAATTAAATCGTCCACATTTTCCAGCCCGATATGCAGGCGGATTAAGGTCCCTTCGAAGTCCACCTCGCCGCCCGGGCGCAGGGCCGCAATCTGCTCCGGCTGGTTGGGCAGGATCAGCGATTCAAACCCACCCCATGAATAGGCCATGCTGAAGAGGGTAAAGTTATCCAGATAGCTTGCCAGTTCGGCGTCATTCAGGCGCTTTTTAAGTACAAATGAGAACAACCCGCTGCTGCCCGTAAAGTCACGTTGCCAGTATTCATGGCCTTTGCTGCCCGGCAGCGCCGGATGGTTAACGCGCTCCACCTGCGGATGCAGCGCCAGCCACTGTGCAATTTGCAGGCTGCTTTCGTGATGCTGACGCAGACGCACGCCGAGCGTACGGATGCCCCGGCTGGTCATGTAGGCGGTATCGGCATCCACCATCTGGCCCATCAGGTAGGCGTTTTCACGCAATTGATCCCAGCAGCGGGCGTTAGACACCGCCGTACCGATCATGCCGTCGGAATGGCCAATCAGGTATTTGGTCGCCGCCTGAATCGAGATATCGATGTCAAATTTCAGGGCTTTAAACAGCACACCTGCCGCCCAGGTGTTGTCGATCATGATGATCGCTTCCGGCGCTATGCTGCGCACCGCCTTCACGATGGCCGGGACGTCATGCACTTCCATGGTGATGGAACCGGGAGATTCCAGGAACACAACGCGCGTGTTGGGCTGAATAAGCCCGGCAATACCGGCCCCAATCAGCGGATCGAACCAGCTGGTGGTGACGCCGAGCTTGCTGAGTATTTTGGTGCAGAAGTCCTGGCTTGGCTCGTAAGCGGTATTGGTCATCAGGACGTGGTCACCCTGTTCCACAAACGCCAGAATGGTATTGGCGACCGCCGCCGCGCCGCACGGGAACAGCGCGCAGCCCGCGCCGCCCTCCAGTTCGCACATGGCTTCCTGCAACGAGAAATGGGTTAACGTGCCACGACGACCGTAAAACAGCCCGCCCTTCGCGCGATTACGCGTAGCGATTTTTTTATCTTCAACGGTATCAAACACCAGCGAGGAGGCGCGCTGGATCACGCTGTTGACCGAGCCCTGAGTGTATTTCTTACTGCGTCCTGCCTGCACCAGCGTGGTCTCAAGCTGCTTTTTAGTCATGTTCGCTAACCCTATTTTTATACGTCTGGACGTCCAGACTACCACGATTGTCAGAATGTGCATCCGGATGCTTATCGAATAAGCAGAAAATATTATCAAAAATTCGCATAAGAAATTTTTACTGCGTAAGCGCAAGGAAAGTGAGCGAAAATTACGGCACTATGTAAATACTAATGAGAACTACTATCAATTCGACGACGTTTTGATATTATTACGTTCAGATTTTGTGATTTGCGTCCTGGAGATACAGAGTGGGTAATAATTTGATGCAGACGGATCTCTCCGTTTGGGGCATGTATCAACATGCTGACATCGTAGTTAAGATTGTGATGATCGGCCTGATTCTGGCGTCCGTGATCACCTGGGCTATCTTCTTCAGCAAGAGCGCCGAACTTCTTTCACAAAAACGCCGCCTCAAGCGTGAGCAGAAGCAGCTGGCGGAAGCCCGTTCTCTGGATCAGGCTTCTGATATCACCTTATCCTTCCATGCGAAAAGCCTGACTACCCTGTTAGTGAACGAAGCGCAGAACGAGCTGGAACTCTCCGCAGGCAGTGAAGATAACGAAGGCATTAAAGAGCGTACCGGCTTCCGTCTGGAGCGTCGCGTTGCGGCCGTGGGTCGTCATATGGGCCGCGGTAACGGCTACCTGGCGACTATCGGCGCTATCTCCCCGTTCGTCGGCCTGTTCGGTACCGTCTGGGGCATCATGAACAGCTTTATCGGTATCGCCCAGACGCAGACCACTAACCTTGCGGTCGTCGCGCCGGGTATCGCAGAAGCGCTGCTGGCAACGGCTATCGGTCTGGTTGCCGCTATCCCGGCGGTTGTTATCTATAACATCTTCGCGCGCATGATTGGCAGTTACAAAGCCACACTGGGTGACGTTGCCGCGCAGGTTCTGCTGCTGCAAAGCCGCGATCTGGACCTGAACGCCAGCGCCGTTAAACCGGTTCATGCGGCGTCCAAACTGCGCGTAGGTTGATTGTATGGCAATGCGTCTTAATGAAAATCTGGACGATAACGGTGAAATGCATGAGATCAACGTGACGCCGTTTATCGACGTCATGCTGGTTCTGCTGATTATCTTTATGGTTGCCGCACCGCTGGCGACGGTGGACGTGAAGCTGAATCTGCCTGCGTCCTCCAGCCAGCCGCAGCCGCGTCCGGAAAAGCCTATCTACCTGTCCGTGAAGGCCGATAAGTCCATGTTCCTGGGCAACGATCCGGTAACGGATGCCTCGGTTATTCCGGCGCTGGACCAGCTCACCGGCGGCAAGAAAGACACCACCGTCTTCTTCCGCGCGGATAAAACCGTCGATTATGAAACCATGATGAAGGTAATGGACACGCTGCATCAGGCGGGCTACCTGAAGATTGGTCTGGTCGGCGAAGAGAAAGCGGCCGCGAAGTAAAACGAAGGCTCTTGCAGCCTTGCCTGCCGGGTGGCGGCGTCGCCTTACCCGGCCTGCATTCCGCAACAATCATTGTTGTCTCACTCTGAAGGCGCCGTCGGCGCCTCTTCATCAAGCGCCACACAGGTCACGTTTGATGTACGGTAATTGCCTTCCGAGAGTTTACGGGTCAGGCGCAGGGTGGCTGTCTCGCGTGCCAGCAAGTACTGATAGTTCGCCTCCAGTCGCCCGAGGATCTTCTCTTTAAGCTCAGGACGCTGTTCAATAATGGCGTTCATCACCGCGCCGTAAATCTCCTCCTTGGCCTGCAAGGCGTAAATCTCCCGACGGTTCTGCCATTTCAGGCGTACCAGCGTGGCCGGAATCGAAACCAAATCCTGCGTAATTCGCGTCATCTCGTCATTTTTTATCTTTTTCAGGGCGTCGAGATTCTGCTTTAAGATAAATTCATCGCTTTTTTTATCATCTAAAGTCAAATAAACGTTATTACCGCTATCATCATTCACGTTAATCTTCCCCCAGGTTATAAAAGATGGGATTGTTTTTTTCACGCGTAATTAAATTAAGCCAAATTTCATTGCCGGCTTCATTTATTTGCTGCGTTTTCTCGACCATTATTTGACTTAGCGTCTGGGCGTCTATTTCCCCTTCGGCCTGTAAATCATTCAGCAGATGAACTAAGGCTTCAATCTTGATCGCGCGAAATAAACGCTCTTTTAAATGGCGATCGTGCTCTTCCAGCACCATATTACGGGATTTGCCGGTGCGTGAAACACCAATTAATATGTCGGCTTCATAGTCGGAGAGTTTTCTTTTTCCTTGAGTGAAATTCGCCTCTTTATCTGCTTCCGTCGAAGGCTGTTCCACAGGCGTAATGTGGTACTTTGCCGGGACAAGATTGTCGGGCAGCATTTTAATTTCCTTTAATTTCAAAAGGGTGGGATTGGAAAAAGGGTGAGATTCGTTGACAATATCATGAGGCAATTTTAAAATCAAAAAAAATGGAGCCTACCCATGAACAGCATTTTCTTCACGGTCATAACGTTACTATTACTGACCGCTGGCGTGCTTTTATTGATGCAAGAGTTCAATAAAACGAAAGTGTCAAAAGACGTCAGTGAACCGCCGCAGCCTGAATTGATGTCGAAAGAGGAGGGGGAAGATCATTTCTCCGTATTGATGAACGCCGTGACACCGGTCTGGTACTGGCGAGTAAATCACGAATATATCGATTTCCTCCATGCGACAATTAAGCGAATGAAAATGGCCGAAATTAATGATACGCCCGGCCTGTTCGACGCGCAGCGCCGCTGTAGCGACCTTAATTCGGCGGTCTATAAATATTACGACAATATCAAAAAGCGCTGTCTGAATGGCGAGAAGGTGTCGTACTCCGATTTAGATGTATTAAATCTGCGCCAGTGTTTTCGTGAGTTTAGCCTGGAAGCCTACCCGGAACTGGTCGCGCTGGTCTGGCCGGAGTATGCGCGTCCGGATGTAGATCCCAACGAGGTATAGTTGAGATATACTCAGCGCTGGTTTCGTTTGCAGACAGGATTTTATGGAACGCTTCTTTGAAAACGCAATGTATGCCTCTCGCTGGCTGCTCGCACCCGTCTATTTTGGTCTCTCCCTGGCGCTGGTCGCCCTGACGATTAAGTTCTTTCAGGAGATATTCCACGTCCTGCCAAACATTTTCTCCGTGGCAGAAGCCGATTTGATTCTGGTTCTACTGTCGCTGGTAGATATGACGTTGGTGGGAGGATTACTGGTGATGGTGATGTTCTCCGGTTATGAGAATTTCGTCTCTCAGCTTGATATCGCCGAGCACAAAGAAAAGCTCAGCTGGCTGGGGAAAATGGACGCCTCATCGCTGAAGAATAAAGTCGCGGCGTCGATTGTTGCAATTTCGTCTATTCACCTGTTACGCGTCTTTATGGACGCGAAAAACGTCCCGGATAATAAGCTGATGTGGTATGTGATTATCCACCTGACGTTTGTGCTGTCGGCGTTTGTGATGGGGTATCTGGATAAGATCAGTAAGAAATAAATTCACCACGCCCCCTCTCCCTGTGGGAGAGGGGGCGTGGTAAGGGCAGCAGGCCGCACTATTTATCCGACGACGCCTGCCACAAATTCAGCTCACCATCCGCAACGTGCTGGTCAATCCGCATCAGTTCATCTTCGCTAAAGCGCAGGTTATTCAGCGCCTGAACGTTCTCTTCCAGCTGCTCCGGGCGGCTCGCGCCAATCAGTACCGACGTTACACGCTCATCTTTCAACAACCAGCTTAGCGCCATCTGCGCCATCGTCTGCCCGCGCGCGTGCGCCATCTCGTTCAGCAGACGAAGGCTGCTCAGGTTGGCTTCCGTCAGCATTTTCTCCGTCAGGCCGCGCACTTTTTTCCCTTCGCGCTGCATACGTGAACCGTCCGGAATGCCGTTCAGGTATTTTCCGGTGAGCAGGCCCTGTGCCAGCGGGGTAAAGGCGATACAGCCTGTTCCGTTTTTCTCCAGCGCGTCCAGCAGGCCGGTCTTGTCGACCCAGCGGTTAAGCAGGTTGTAAGACGGCTGGTGGATCAAAAGCGGGATCTTCCACTCGCGCAGCAATTTGGTCATCGCCGCCGTGCGTTCCGTGGAGTAAGACGAAATGCCGACATACAGCGCTTTTCCGCTCTGCACCGCGTGTGCCAGCGCGGCGGCGGTCTCTTCCATCGGCGTGTTTTCGTCTACGCGGTGAGAATAGAAAATATCCACATACTCCACACCCATGCGGTTCAGGCTCTGGTCGAGGCTGGCGAGCAGGTACTTACGTGAACCGCCCGAACCATACGGTCCTGGCCACATGTCGTAGCCCGCTTTGGTGGAGATGATCAGCTCGTCACGATACCCGGCAAAATCCTCCCGCAGCAGACGGCCAAAATTCTCTTCAGCGCTGCCCGGAGGGGGGCCGTAGTTGTTGGCAAGGTCAAAGTGGGTAATGCCGAGATCGAAGGCCTTACGCAGCAGCGCACGCTGGGAATCGAGCGGCTGAACGTGACCGAAGCTGTGCCACAGGCCCAGCGACAGTGCCGGTAAGCGCAGGCCGCTTTTGCCGCAGTATCGGTACTGCATGTTTTCGTATCGGCCGGTGTAAGGGTGCCAGGACATGATGTCTCCTTTCTTGTCGGTGAATTTTCGAAACAACGTTTTCATTCTATGCCGACTCGATAACGAAAAAAGTATATTTTCTACAGTATCTGCCGATAACGAGGGGAGTACTCGCCTCTGGGCGAATTCACCCTCACGGCAAGGAATACTCAATGAAGATGCTTCGTAATTTCACCATCCGTTTCGTCATGCTGACGATACTGGGGATCTTTTGTGTCATGTGGGCAGGCGTGGGGCTTTACAGCACCTGGTCTCTGTCTCGTGTTTCTGATGGTAATGACGTTGACCGCCAGCTGGTCCGGCAAATGACGGTGCTGAGCCAGGGCAACGATCAGTATTTCCGTTTCGTCACCCGCCTGAGCCGGGCAATGGAAGTTAAAGCGGCGGGCGGCACGCCGGACCTGGCTCCTGCTCAGCAGGCGCTGGATAACATGAGTAAAAAGCTGGCAGAGATGAAAGCTATCTCCCCGGGCCCGATGGATGAAAAGGTGTCTGCGCAGGTGATTTCCACCTGGCAGGCGCTGCTCGATCAGGGCGTTACACCGCAGATGGCGCAGGCGAAGCAGGCGACGCTCGAAGGCTATCGTCAGCATGCCAACAACGTCACGCCGCCGCTAAGCCGTGCATTCGGGTCAGCGGCTGAGAACTTTAACAATACCGCGGCGAAGGCGCTCGACAGCACGCGCGTGGTGGTCGACGGCCTCACCAGCATGACCCGGACGGTAATTATCACCGCCACGATCGTGGGTCTGCTGATCCTGCTTTTCACCGACCGCTACCTGGTGGCGATACTGGTAAAACCGCTGGATCGTATCCGTCAGCAGTTCCGCCAGATTGCGCAGGGCGACCTCAGCCAGCCGATTGAATCTTTGGGCCGCAACTGCGTGGGGCAACTGGTACCGCTGCTGAGTGCAATGCAGGACAGCCTGCGGGAGGCGGTCAGCACGATTCGTTCCGGCAGCGAGAATATCTGGCGCGGGGCAACGGAGATCTCCAGCGGGAATAACGATCTTTCTTCGCGTACCGAAGAGCAGGCCGCCGCGCTGGAAGAGACCGCGGCCAGCATGGAGCAGCTTACCGCAACGGTGAAGCTGAACGCCGAAAGCGCGCGCCAGGCCAGCCAGCTTGCGGATGTCGCCTCCAGCACGGCCAGCCGCGGCGGGTCGCTGGTGGAAGATGTGGTTACGACCATGAGCGGCATTTCGGACAGCTCGAAAAAAATCGCTGAAATCACCACCGTTATCAACAGCATCGCTTTCCAGACTAATATTCTGGCGCTGAACGCCGCGGTGGAAGCCGCCCGGGCCGGGGAGCAGGGGCGAGGCTTTGCGGTCGTGGCGGGTGAGGTACGTAATCTGGCCAGCCGCAGCGCGAATGCGGCCAAAGAGATCGAAGGGCTGATTGCGGATTCCGTTGCCCGCGTGGAGCAGGGGGCGCAGCTGGTGAACGATACCGGCACCACGATGGAAGCAATCCTGCGCGACGTGACGGAAGTGACCGTCATTATGAAGCAGATCGCCACCGCGTCAGAGGAGCAGAGCAAAGGAATTTCTCAGGTCGGCGTTGCCATCACGCAGATGGACGGCGTGACCCAGCAGAACGCCTCGCTGGTGGAGCAGGTTTCCGCCGCCGCCGCCGCACTGGAACGGCAGACCGAAGAACTCCAGCGCTCAGTGCAGAAATTCCGTCTCACCGCGTAACCTCATCGTGTCAGGCCGTCTCTGGCGGCCTGACGTTTATCGCTCTGAATAATCTGTGTTACCTGCGACAGCTGACCAATTTTCACTTCGCTTGCCCGCATAAATTTACTTTTGTCGATCAGTAGCAGCGACTGGCTGGCGCGGTTTAACAGCAGCGCCTTAAAGCCCGCGTTGTGCTCGGACGGATCCCAGAGAACGCCATGCTCATCGACCCCTTCACACGAGAAGATAAACAGATCGATCTCCAGCCCTTTTAGCTGCGTCACCAGCGCCGGATTAACATAGCAGCGATACTTACGCTCAAGCGTTCCGCCGGAGCAGATAAGCGTGATCCGCTCGCGCTTTGCCATCTCGTGGCAGACAGGCAGGCTGTTGGTAAATACGGTGAGGTCGATGTCCGGCAACTGGCGCGCCAGATGAAAGCAGGTTGAGCTGGCGTCGAGGGCGATGGTCATCCCTTCGCTGATCCAGCCCAGCGCGTGGCGGGCAATATCGGCTTTGTCGGCATAATGGCTTTTCAGGCGTGCGCCAAAGGGTTCACCGCTGTCGCGGCTGTCCGGGTGAATCAGACGCGCGCGCCCGTGCTGGCGCAGAAGCTTCCCCTGCTGCTGCAACGACTTCAGATCCCGGCGGATCGTCTCTTTGCTGACGGAGAGCTTTTCAGCCAGCACCTCGGTAGTCAGCCAGTCGCTTTGACTCAGCAGGGTGATAAGGCTCTGCTGTCGGGTCGCTTTTAGCGTCTGGTCTGACATACGAGGCTCCTTGCGCACGCGTGCTGACGCATTTTTCTCATCGCGGAAGAAGGGCGGCGAACCGCCCGGTCATGGATCAACCCTGACGTTTATCTTCCGTCTGGGTATCGAAGTCGCTTGCTGAATGACGCTCATGCAACTGCTCGTTCAGCTCGCCGTTGGTACGGTTAACAATGCGCCCGCGTTTCACGGCCGGACGATTCGCCACATCTTTTGCCCAGCGCTGCACGTTGGTGTACTTCCCGGCATCCAGGAACTCGGCGGCGTTATAGACGCTGCCCAGCGCCACGCAGCCAAACCATGGCCAGACTGCCATATCCGCAATGGTATATTCCTCACCCGCTACGTAACGACCGCGCGCCAGCTGTTTGTCCAGCACGTCGAACAGGCGTTTAGCTTCCATGGTGAAGCGATCGATAGCGTACTCAATCTTCACTGGCGCGTAGTTATAGAAGTGGCCAAAACCGCCGCCGAGGAACGGGGCCGCGCCCTGTAACCAGAACAGCCAGTTCAGGGTTTCCGTTCGTCCTGCCGGATCTTTTGGCAGGAAGTGACCAAATTTCTCGGCCAGATAGAGCAGGATATTGCCGGATTCAAAGACGCGCGTCGGCGGGGTGGTGGAGTGGTCACGCAGGGCCGGGATCTTCGAGTTCGGGTTCACGTCGACAAAACCGCTGGAGAACTGATCGCCCTCGCCAATGCGGATCAACCATGCGTCGTATTCCGCGCCCGTCACGCCCAGCGCCAGCAGCTCTTCCAGCATGATGGTAACTTTCTGTCCATTCGGCGTACCGAGAGAGTACAGCTGGAGCGGGTGCGCGCCCACAGGTAGCTCTTTCTCGTGCGTCGCGCCCGAGACGGGACGGTTGATATTGGCGAACGCGCCGCCGTTATTCTGTTTCCATTCCCACACTTTCGGTGGCTGATAGGTGTTATCTGACATGTTGGCCTGCCTCTTTGGTGTTGTGTTGAGGCAGTGTAGCAGGAGATGCAGGAACCGTTTAACGATGCGAGCGTAATGGGCAGGGCGGGTGTATGATAACGCCACCTCTGTCAGTTAATTACAACGTGCAGACGACGACAACCCCACAAAAAAATTGCCGCCTGCCTGTTTTAGGTTGGACACATGCGTAAAGGAACGTTAAGCAGTGACGCCCCCTTCGGGACGTTATTAGGTTATGCGCCGGGTGGCGTGGCGATTTACTCTTCAAATTACGGCAGTCTCGATCCGCGTCACTACCCGGAAGATGCGGAATTCCGCAGCTATATCGGCAACGAGTACATGGGCCATAAATGGCAGTGCGTTGAGTTTGCGCGCCGTTTCCTGTTTCTCAATCACGGGTTTGTCTTTACCGACGTCGGGATGGCGTGGGAGATCTTCTCCCTGCGTTTTTTGCGCCAGGTGGTAAACGACAATATTCTGCCGCTACAGGCCTTTGCCAATGGCTCAAAACGTGCGCCGCAGGCCGGTGCGCTGCTCATCTGGCAAAAGGGCGGTGAGTTTCATGAGACCGGCCACGTCGCCGTCATTACCCAACTGCTGGATGACAGAGTACGCATTGCCGAGCAGAACGTTATTCACTCCCCGCTGCCGATGGGGCAGCAGTGGACGCGCGAGCTGCGTCTGAGCGTGGAGGACGGTTGCTATACGCTTCATGACACGTTCAACGATACCGAGATCCTCGGCTGGATGATCCAGACGGAGGAGACGGAACACAGTATTCCTCAGCCGGAGATCGACGGTGAACTGCTGAAAATCAGCGGCGCGCGGTTGAAGAACAACCGCCAGTTCGACGGGAAATGGCTCAATGAAAACGACGCCCTGCAACAGGCGTACGTTCGCGCCAACGGCCACGTTATCAACAACGATCCCTGCCAGTACTTCACCATTACCGAAAGCGCCGAGCAGGAGCTGATCAAAGCCACCAACGAACTGCACCTGATGTACCTTCATGCCACCGACAAGGTGCTGAAAGACGACAGCTTACTCGCGCTTTTCGACATCCCAAAAATCCTCTGGCCGCGTCTGCGCCTCTCCTGGCAGTGGCGTCGTCACCATATGATCACCGGTCGTATGGATTTCTGCATGGATGAGCGCGGCATCAAGGTTTACGAGTACAACGCGGATTCCGCCTCCTGCCATACCGAGGGCGGGCTGATTCTTGAAGAATGGGTGAAAAACGGCTATCGCGGCACCGGCCACAATCCGGCGGAAGGCTTGCTGGAGGAGCTGACCGGCGCATGGAAGCACAGCCACGCGCGGCCGTTCGTCCATATCATGCAGGACAACGATATTGAAGAGGATTACCACGCGCTCTTTATTCAGCGCTCGCTGATCCAGGCCGGGTTTGAAACCAAAATCCTGCATGGACTGGGCGCGCTGAGCTGGGATGCCGCCGGGCAACTGATTGATGATGAAGGCCGTCACGTTAACTGCGTATGGAAAACCTGGGCATGGGAAACGGCGATTGAGCAGATCCGCGAGGTGAGCGAAACCGAGTACGCCGCCGTGCCTATCCGCACCGGTCACCCGCAAGGTGAAGTGCGCCTGATTGACGTCCTGCTGCGCCCGGAAGTGCTGGTCTTTGAACCGCTGTGGACGGTGATCCCAGGTAACAAGGCGATCCTGCCGGTGCTGTGGCAGCTCTTCCCGAACCACCGTTACCTGCTGGATACCGATTTTGAGGTCAACGATCTGCTCAAACGGACCGGTTATGCCGTTAAACCGATCGCCGGACGCTGCGGGAGCAATATCGATCTGATCGGCGCCCAGGACGAACTGCTGGACCAGTCCAGCGGCAAGTTTGTTGACCGCAAGAATATCTACCAGCAGCTATGGTGCCTGCCGAAGGTTGACGGCAGATACATTCAGGTCTGCACCTTTACCGTGGGCGGGAATTATGGCGGAACCTGCCTGCGTGGGGATAACTCGCTGGTGGTGAAGAAAGAGAGCGATATTGAACCGCTGATTGTGGTGAAGGATAACTAATTCATACCCGCGACAAAAAAGCCCCCGCCGGATAACCTGCGGGGGCTTTTTCTTACTCTTCTTTCTCGTCCTGCTGCTCGCTGATCTTCAAATCAATGATCCGGCCAATCTGGTCATGGTAAACCGTCAGCAGGTTGTACTGGCTCATCTCGGACATAATTTGCGGCGTGACGTTAAAACTTTGGGCAAGCTCGTCATGGCGCAACATTTCCGGATGACGCCGCCTCACATGCGCGCGGCGGCGATTGTACTGATACCACAGGATCAGCAGCCAGCCGTTGAACGCGGCAATCAGCAGATAAACCAGCACTGTATTAAACGAGGCGATAATTACGTTCCAGCGGTGATCGCCCTCCTCGGTTAACTGCATCCACAGCCTGGCGTACAGGAAAAACAGGAATCCTCCCCAGGCTATCAGCGTTAATGCAGCATCGAAAAGACGCGGTGCCAGCCGATGTTCAGTCAAAATTAACGTACTCTCGTTCATTGAATGCTCCCTTTACCCCGGTCCGGACTGATCCAGCGCGCGCGGGCGCGTTTACGTTTAAGCATGACTTTCGGAAATGCCACGAGGGTGGTAAACAGGCCAATCATCCAGTACACCATCGGGAACCAGATTACCCAGAACAGCGAGCCTGCCACATTCCGCTCGTAGCGCCGCTCGATATACAAACTGACGAGGAATTGCAGCAGGCACATTACGCCCAGCAGCAGCCCGGTAAACGCCGGGGGAAACAGGCTCGCAACGGCCAGGTTCGCGGGAAGAGGGATAATATGGCTGAGAATGAACAACACCACGGTCGCCCCATAGGCAAATGCCCACAGCGTTGATAGGGCGTACTCGAGAAACAGGGGCCACATGCGATGATGCTCCCAGCGGGCCATCTTGCGCAGGTTAACCAGAAACACCTCTGCCCCCCCCTGCGCCCAGCGCAGACGCTGCTTCCACAGTCCCTTTAGCGTCTCCGGCATCAGGATCCAGCACAGTGCCCGTGGCTCGAAAAAGATATCCCAGTGGCGAAGCTGAAGCTTCCAGCTTATGTCGATATCCTCTGTGATCATATCCGGGCTCCAGTACCCGACATCCGCCAGCGCCTGTCGGCGAAAGGCGGCGATGACGCCGGAGACGGTAAAGACCCGGCCATAGATCCGCTGCGTTCGCTTGATGAGGCCAATAATGGAAGAAAACTCGCCCACCTGAATACGACCAATCAGCGTTGAGCGCGTGCGAATACGCGGATTTCCGGTGACGGCCCCAACGTGGGGATACTGAATCAGCGGTGCCACCAGATACGCCGCGGTGTCGCGGTCGAGCAGGGCGTCGCCGTCAATGCAGACCAACAGATCGCCCCGGGCCGCCGCAGCGCCGGCCTTGAGCGCCACGGCTTTCCCCTGGTTCTCCGCGAGATTAATCACCCGCAGGCGCGGCTGCTCCCGCGCCAGCTGTTGCAGTACCTCCGCCGTGTTATCAGAAGAACCGTCGTTGATGGCGATAACTTCTACATTCCAGTACCGCTGATCCAGCGCGGCACTAATGGTCTCCCGTGCGTTGCGTTCCTCATTGAAGCAGGGAATAAGAATCGAGATTAACGGCTCACCGGCTAAGGCGGGGGCGGGTGTTGCGTTATCCCACGACCAGTGCCGTTCAAGCTGAAACCAGAAATAGAGGCCGCCGGTTACCCAGAGCACGGACATAAACAGCGGCCAGAAAAAGACAAAGTCCAGAATCAGTTCGCCAGTAAACAGCGCGGCTACGCCTAACGGCAACCCGAATACCAGACACAAAATAGAGAAGGCGATAATGCGATCAGTCATTGTCAGGATACCAGTACGAAGAAAATTCAGGTCTGATACGTGAAATATCAGGTTGGTTGTTGAGGAAGTCGTCGGGGTAATAACCGTAATTTTTGATGCCGTTCAGCTGGAGCACCCGCATCCACTCCACCAGACGTTCATCGGCTACGGCACGCTGCGGTTTCTGCGCCCAGTCCCTGGCCTGTAGCTCAAAAATCGTTTTATTTAGCGCGCCGGGGCGTGCGGCGACGGCTTTGACTAAACGCGTCAGCCAGGCATTGCTCTCTTCTGCCGGGACGGACTCCATCAGCGGCATTGCCATCGGCACCGTCCAGTCGTAGGCCGCCAGAAAATCATCCAGATTTTGCGCAAACCATGCCTCGCTTTCCGGCTCGAGAATGGGTAACGCGAACATGTTCCGCGCGGTTTTGATCTGCGGGCCACGGATGTTTTTCACCGCCTGGCTCAGGGTGCGGGTAAAGCCGATAAGCCGCTGGCTCTTCTGCCGGGTCGTATCCTGTCCGGCATCGTCAACGTCCGTCAGCACTGCGTCGTCATGGAACAAGATCCCGTTGAAGCTGGCATAGCGGGCCAGATCTTCATAGATCTCCGTCACCTGCTGGCGAACCTGCGGACTCCAGGGGGAGAGCCGGATATAGGGCTCGGCGGCCACGGTCAACTCTCCCGTTTGACGCTCACGGCGCTGCACGCGCGGCAAGGCTGGACTGAGATCGAAAGAGAGAACCGGCATCCACGCGAAGACTTTCACTCCCGCGCGGGTTTGTAGCTGCCAGGCGACAAAATTAAAGAGATCGGCCCGGACCGGAAGACGACGGTTGGGGAAATAGAGCGCGCTGATCCTGCCGTCGCCCCGCGGATCCGAAAACGCCTGGAGAAACACATGGCTGATTTTCATGTCGTAGACCCGCTGGACGAGTTTGTTGATGTTTTTCGTCTGCTGGGCCGGATCGGGATCGTAGACGTAATCAAGATCAACATGCATGACGCGCACCGGTTCAAACTCCTGAACGCGGCTAACCGTGTTGGCAAAGGTTTTTATCGACGGATTTCCGGCAATCAGCAGGCGCGGGATGTTGCCGAGGTCGCGCACGTTTGCCAGCCCGTCCTCCAGGGTAAAGGCCAGCTGATAGCCCTGTTTCTGGGCGATAGCGAGCGATGTACCGTTGGCAGCCCCATAGGGCCACACCCAGGCACGCGGCGCTTTTCCCGTCACCTGGGTGATTTTATCGGTGACTTTCCGTACGTCTGCGGCGATCCGCTGATTGAAGTGTTCATCGGTTTCGTAATGCCCCGTCGCGTTATCAAAAAAACGGTTAGCGATGGCGGGTTCACGGCTTCCCTGCGGGTTGGCCGGAATGCCGTAATGCGAGGCCCAGGTATGCGAGCCAATCTCAATCAGCGGGGACTGGCTGAGCTCGCGAACCATATCCCAGGTGGCAAAGCGATCGCGGGGCGTCATCAGACCGCCGAAGTTAACTTTTTGATTTGCCGGCGTATCCACCCAGCTGCCCACCGGTGCCCACAGCGCAGGAACGTTCCAGGCCTGAAGCAGGGGCCAGACCCGGGTGTAAAAACTGCTATAACCGTCGTCGAAGCTGAGCAAAACGGCTTTCGGCGGCAGCGCTTTTTTTCCTTCATGCGCATCCAGAATGTCCTGCACGCTAATGGCGTGATAGCCGTTGTGCAAAAGCCAGCTTATCTGCTCGTTTAACGCGCTGGTGCGAACGGAGAGGTAGCGCTGATCGGCGGCATCATCTTCGACGTCGTGGTAGGCCAGGACCAAAAACTGATTCTCCGGCCAGGGTTTGCTGGCCTCCAGCTGCGGCCTCTCTTCAGGGGCCATAAAGGAGAGCGGCTGCGCGCAGAGGCTCGCGCTGAGGCAGAGCCAGCCGATGACGATCAGGCTTACAGAAAAACGTGTGTTCAGCATATTCATCCTTAAAAGCGTAAAGTCGCATCTAACGTGACGGAGAGATTGCTCTCGCGTTTGCCGTCGTAAGGGCGCTTATCCCAGTTCAGCATCACGCCAGTATCGACAACGTTGTTCCACTGGATGCGTTGCCCGTAACCCAGCAGGGTAACGGCGCCAGGTGACTGATTTTTCTGCCAGTAGCTGCCCCCGCCTGCCACGAACTGCTGGCTCCAGAGAGTGTCGTAGTGGCGGTACATCTCATGGTCAACGGACAGGGCAGCCGTCACGGACAGATCCCGTGCCGGGTTGTAATAGAGCGTATTCCGCAGGCTGTTTTTACTGGTGGCGATCCCCGGTTCGAGCTCCAGCGTCAGGGCCGGGGTCTGCCAGAGACGCTCTTTCCCAGAGAGGGTGTATTCCTGACGGCGGTTGTGGTCTGAGAAGCGGCTGATTGCGGCGTTGAACTGGTATTCACGTCGCTCGTTTTGATACCAGCGCACCCCACCTTCACCCCGGTTGGCGCTAATCCCATTGCGTAATGCCCGTAAGGGTGTGGCGCGTGACAAGCGCTCGAGGTTACCACTGACCTGCCAGTTATCACTCAGGCTGTAAGTTGTTGAGAGCCGTGCGCCCGGCCTGTTTTTGCCGTGATAGTGGTTGCCGGAGAGCTCGGCTTCGAGCGTGAGGTCACGGGGGCGCCACTCAACGCCGCCCAACAGGTGGCGGCTGATGCCTTTACCTTCGTCGAAATTCCCCTGGGCATAGCGGGTGCCGGCAAACAGCCGCCAGTTATCCGCCACGGGCGGGCCATAGAGCGTGGCGTCCCAGTTCATGTCGTGGCTACCGCTGACGGGGTTATCTGAGTGCAATCCTTTAGCCGCGTTCAGACGCAGCTCAGACATATGGTGGACCATTCTGAGTCTGTCCAGGCGACGGGCGCTGCGATCGGCGGGGGCGCGAGCAATTACGTTATTAGCCAGTAAATCCATCTGGCGCCACTCCTGAAGGTCCATTGCGACGTAAGCCTGCTGTTTTTCAAGCTCCAGATTCGTGGGTTCGAGCGCCTCTGCTCGTTTAAGCTTTTGCTCGGCCGCGCGCGGCAGGCCTCTGGCCTGAAGCAGGGCGGCATAATCAATCTGTAATCCCTGATTTCCCGGCGCCGTTGACGCCAGACGATACGACAGCTTTTCGGCCTCCGGCAGGGCGTTGGTTGCCAGCAAATAGTTAAATTTGAGTGACTGCCCGGTAAGCCACCGATCGTTTGGCTGGGCGGTGGGGGACCCGAAATCGTAGCGGGTCCAGGGAACGCTGCGGGTCTCGCGCTCAACGTAGCGGCGGGCGGCCTGATATTGCCCCGTATCCAGCCAGGCGTAGAAAAGCGCATGCTCCTCATCCTGCGGATCGGAGGCGTAGTGTGGATAGCGTTGCACAAGCGAGAAGGCGGCAACGGTGTTTTTCTCCTGCAAATATGCAGAGATCACCCAGCCGATGGCCCAGTCCGGCACCGGATGCTGTGCGGCCGTCAGCGACTCATATTCGCTAATGACCTGCCGGTAATTACCCTGCGCATACAGGGCGCCAAGCCGATCGATACGGGCAAGGATGACGTCTTCAGCCGCCTGCGGGTCGTTTTGCCAGCGGGAAAGCAGGGCGTGATAGCGATCTAATGCGTTTTGTGCCAGCCGCAGGCGCTCTTTCTCCGTTCTGCCAGGCACATCCGCCAGGCGTACCCGTTCAGCCGCGGCGTTACGCTCAAGGCGGCGGCGCTCCGCAGGAGAGAGCGCCGCGTTTTGTGACAGCCAGAGTGCGGGCGTGCTTACCCGGTTATCCGTTAGCGCATCGATCGTCTCGCGAAGAAGGGCCTCATTCCCTGGCGCGGCGCTCAGCGCGCGCATGTCAGCCAGCAGCCGATCCCTGTTTTTTCCCTGGCGCATCCAGACATAGGAGAGTGTCTCAAGGTGCGCGGGAGAAGGATTGTCTTTAACCAGCTGCCGGGCTTCCGAAAGCGCGAGGCGATCTTTGCGGGCATCGGCCAGAGTCTTCACATAGCCGATGCGGTAATCGTCGTTATCCGGCGCAAGGCTGAGCGCCTCTTTCCACAGCGATAAGGCGGATGGCCAGGCTTTTTGGTTTCTTCTGGACTGGGCGACGGCAGCGATGGCGCGAGCGGGAAGCGGCATATAAATACCATAACGCTGCCAGACCCGGATAACTTCGTCATCGCGTCCTGCCCAGGAGGCTACCTGTAACCAGTCCGCAACCTGTCCGGGTGTTAAAGCATGTTGTTGCTCATAGCGCTGTAGGTAATCAAGAAACAGAGCGTAATTACCGTTACGTGCCTGTTGTATCTGATGCTCATAAACGGATTCATCAGCCTGAACCAGAACAGGAAAGAGTAAAAGCAGGAACAATAATATTGTGGTGCGATAAAAGAATAACGTAGTGAAGCTAAGCGATCTTTCCATATCTATTTGCCATTTGTTTATTGTGAATCCATTGCATAACACGGCCGCCTTTTAACTCTGCGTTAAAGGGCATAAAGGAGAACATTAAATCTGAATGATGCTACGTTATGGGGTACTTACTTAAAGGTAATTATGAGCCCTCATCTCAGTGGTCTGATTGGGCTTAATGTACACCCGATGTGTTGGGGGATAAATAAGTTGAAAAGCGGCTGGGAGGTTTTGAGATAATTCTGGGAGAAGTAAGTTTTTTAGATAATTCAGTGCAGGGTTGGTGTTTTTAGTTGATTGATATTAAATGATTTTTCTTTCTCTGCTTCCTGTTTTGTTATATTCAAAATGAAGTTCTTCTGAGTTAATTAAAGTACTTTCTGGTGCATGTTTGGGAAGTTTCATGACAAAAATTCTTAATGTTCAGAGAAGTGACTTTTCTGAAATTCTTTTTTATTTATAATTAACGCCAGGCATTGAGTGATAGTCTGCAAAAAGTCTAGCTCACCAATGTCATATTGAGGGATGATCAAAGCCAGAAAACATTTGCCGTTAATGTAAAGCGCTATAAACGAAAGCGTTCTTGTTTCTTAAGAGGCGGGCTTGCTTTAATCTAAAAGGGATGGTTAGTGGCGACTTCAATAGTGTTAGTGACTCAGGATTGTTTCCTTGTCAGGGGGATGCGGCTATTTTTCCCGGATATAATTTGCCTCAGTTCGATAGACAGAAACATATTTGATACCGACGCAAATGAATATACTGTACTGATTGATAGCCGTACGCCGCTCCGTTTATATGATTACCTGATACGCCATCCGGCCAGAACGAGAAAAACGATCTGCTGCGTTATGCTGGATATGCGTCCTCGAGAGGAGGATCTTCTCAGTATGAAGCTGTTTATGAACACGTCGCTTACGGCTCCGGATATGGCGTCGTTATTCAATCTGGTGCTTGATATGAAAGGCAGGCGTCTGACAACCAAATGGCTGCTTAACTTACGGCTGAGTCGACACGAAGCGATAATGATCCGGTTGCTGAAGGCAGGGAGGTCAATGGAAGAGATTGCAGATAAGCTGAATATGTCGGTTAAAAGCCTCTATCGCAAGCGAACGGTGCTGTCGGAGCGGTTAGGGGCAGGGAATTTCAACGAGGCGTGTTTGTTTATCTTTAAAAACAAACTGCTGGACGCGGTTGGGAACGATCCCTAGCTTCGTCAGAAGCCAAAAGCAGTAACCCGCCACGAGGGCGGGTTCTTTTAATGGAAATAATTCAGAACGACCAGCGCAGATTGGCGTTAACCGAGTTGACGCGGGTATCCGCACCATATTGTCCCTGGTAACCCACATCCAGCGTCGCAGCACGCGACAGCTGTACGCTCACGCCGATATCACCGACCATCACATCCTCATCCACGGCCTGTCCCTGAGTAATGAACGCGTCGCTGCCCGCAAACGCCATGCGCGAAGAGGTATTCTTATCGCCATAGGCGTGCTGCCAGCCCAATGAACCGTAGAGGTTAACGTGCTTCGGCAGCTCGGTCACACCGCGCAACCCGAGTGTCGTGTAGAAGGTGTTCATCGTTTCGTTACGGACGCTCAGCGCAGCGGCACCGCCGTCTTCCCTGAAGCTGTCGGTATGTAGCCGGATGTACGATAAATTGACGAACGGCTCAATATTCCTGTCTGGCTGGCCGAAACGGTAGCCCGCTTCGGTGAACGCCAGCAGGGAGTTGGCGTCGTAATCTGACTTCAGCCGATCCGAGAAACCGCTGAAATCAACATTGCGCTCGCCTTCAATCTTGTGCCAGGTGTACCCCAGCGCGCCGCGAAGGGAGAACGCATCCTGTTGACCCGCCGCATACAGGCCAAGGTGATAGTTGTCGGTATCCGTTGAGGAGCGACGGCTGTCGACGTCGTAATCACCCCGGCTGTAGCCGAAGTAGCCGCCGACACGCACGTTATGGTCCGCCAGCTTGCGATCTGCCCCCAGCAGGAAGCCGGTGGTGTTGCCGTCCAGCTTGCCCACGTTACCGTCGCCGCTGTTTCGGCTCCAGGAGCTGAAGGTCTGGCCCCAGACGCCATTGTTTTGCGGCTCCGGCTGCTGCACCAGCGACATCGCTAACGGTGGTATCGGCAGGCTGTCGTTATCAAACGCGCGCTGCATGCGCTGGTTTAACACGTTAAACACCTGCGTGCTGCCAGCGATCAGGTTGGACTGCATTGACGGATAAACTTCACCAGAAAGCTGGTTGAACGCCTCGCGCGCTTCCGGCGCGCTTAGCAGAAGCAGCGAGTTATACAGCGCCAGAGACTGGCCGCTTTGCGTCAGCGTGGAGAGCGCGCCAGCGGTATTCCACTGGTTGCTGCTTTGGGCCACGGTCTGGAAAATGCCCGGCTTGCCGCTGCCCGGGTTTTCACCTCCGGGGTTTTCACCACCAGGATTCTCACCGCCAGGATTTTCACCTCCGGGGTTTTCACCGCTAGGATTCTCACCGCCCGGGTTTTCGCCTCCGGGGTTTTCACCACCAGGATTCTCACCGCCAGGGTTTTCGCCTCCGGTCTCTTTCTGCGCGATGGTCAGATCGACGGCGTTGGTGCTTTGCTTAAGCGCCACGTCGAGGAAGGCGGATTTGGAGATCGCGCCGGCGAACTCACCGTCAATTCCCCCGTCGGAGGTCAAAATGCGGTAGCTTTGGCCCGTTTTATAGCTGGTTTGCGGATCCAGCGCGGTGACCTGTACCTTAGCCTGATTGCTGATGGTGGTTTTGCCCGATACCAGTAGCTGGTCGCTGCGGCCATCTCCTGCGATATCGACGTCATAGAAGGATTCGCCGATAAAGTTCAGATAGCGTTTCAGCGTCAACGTACCGATAGTGCCGTCGCCGGGCGAGATATGTCCGCCGGACAGGATCTCGGTCTGGCCCAGCGTCCCGTTGCCGCCCAGCGTGCCGCCGGACTTGATTGACGCGGCGCTGCTGTAACCCACCCCGTTGCTGACGTCTGAACCCGCCGTCGCATTGAGGATCAGCGTGCCGCCGTTCTCCGCGCTAAGCGTCTGGACGTCAAAAATATCGTCTTCTGGTTGGGTATTAATATTGCTGGCAATAATGACTTTACCGCCCCGCGCGGTGACGTTCGCCTTGAGTGCGGAAAGATCGCCGTTCAGCGTCGTCTGCCCGGAGGTGTTGATCACATCACCTTCACCGCTCATCGTGTTGCTGAAGATGTAATTTCCGTCGGTATGGTTGAAGTAGACATAGCTGCCGAACAGTCCGCCACGCAGGCTTATTGCCGTCTTCGCATCGAGGGTACCTGCGCCGCCCGCCGTGCCAAGCGTTGGCTCAGTTAAACCCGTGCCGGTGTCCATATTGCCGCGGCTGCCGATGATGAGCGCACCCCGGTTCGAGCCGGAACCCGATGTCCCCACGATCAGCGCATTGCTGCCAGCGGAAAATGAACCGCCGTCAATCACAGACAGCACGCCATTGCCGTAATCGCCCACGCTCACGCTGCTGCCGCTGGTAAAGCGTGAGTCCTCGCCCGCAATAACCAGCTCGGCGGTTTTCCCTGCCCCGGAGACGCCTGCCACCTGCACGCCGCCAACGTTAACCGTTCCGCCGTTCAGCACGTCCAGGTCGCCATAAAGCGTCAACGTACGGCCAACGTTCCACTGTGAGCCGCTCCCAGTGACGGTGGCTTTCGGGCTCAGCGTGTCGGTTTCACCCGGTCCGGTACCGTTGCCGATGCGTGCATCGTAAGCGGTATTGAGCGCAGCGCCGTCTTCAATCGCAAGCGTGGAGCGTGCGCCCAGATCGGTGCCTACGCTGAGAAAATTACTGGTCACACGAGAGCCAGCACCCGTGGCGATAAGGTGGCTGTCGTAGCCGCGGGTGGTGCCGACAACAATCTCCTTTGCACTCGCCAGCGCGCCCTCTTCGACTCGCAGGGTGCCGAGGCCAAGATTCAGGTCGCCGCGCAGGACGTACCGATCGTTCACCGCGTTAAGCTCAGCGTCTGGCCCACGGACCGTGACCACGCTTTCATAAATTTTGCCGTCGAACAGCCGACCGATATTGATGTTATAGGCGGTGATTTTGCCATTATCGATCAACAGATTTCCGCGTTGATTACGTCCAACATAAACATCACCGGTGTAACCCAGCGTTTCGGTAATACGCGAGTCGCCATCAAAAAAGGCATCGGCTGCACGCGCGATATCGGCAGGTAAAAACAGTAACAGCGGCGCGGAAAATAGAGCGAGGTAAAGTCTGGAAAGCGGTGTCTTAACCGCTAAAGAATGCGATGTAGAGTTATTCACGGGCTATCTCCGTACACATTAGCATGATGTCAGGAACATCGTTTTTTTATGAAAACTCAGATACGCCAGATAATGTAAAAGGCGTTATTTATGTACGCCTTTTGATGCGGCGTTAATTATTTATGTGTGACAACAGGTGTACAGGTTGGCGCGCTCAGCGTCGGTGCGGATCCTAAAATTCCCGGCATCATCATCGATGAACAATCGAAAATACGCCCTTTTTCTGTCGTGGCGCGATAAGAGAGTTTTTGTCCTCCCAGTGCGTCCGGCTGGGCGCCATTAACGTTGGTCACAGTTATTTCATCCGATGAGCCCAGTCCCAGCATTTTAGCGGTCTCCGCCTGGAGGAGTGGAATAGCCTGATCGGTTTTCAACGTGGAACAACCGGCTAACATCAACGTAACGGTTAAAACGATTAGTGGTTTTTTCATAAATTATCCTTGATATCCAACCAGTTAATTTCACTGATTGTATTTATGTTTTCTTTTACCCAAATCAGCGAATAATATATTTCTCTTTCCTAATCGAAAAAACCCTCCTAAAGTAGGGTGGGTAGATAATAATTCATCTGTACTCTAAGATATGCGAAGGTAAAAGGAGGCTCCTTTGGGACAGAATTATGCGTTAGTCGTTGATGACCATCCATTGGTAGCAAGCGGCATCGCCAATTTTCTGATTACACATTGCCAGTTTAAACAGGCGTGTGTGGTGACGAATGAGGATGATTGCTACCGACAAATTAGAGATCATGGCCCGCCACGTTTGCTGGTAATCGATTTTTGGCTCTCTTCCGGAACGGCCCTGAAATTACTCAAAGAAGTAAAACAACTTTACCCACAGGTACGACTCCTGGTGGTCAGCGGGGATGACAATAATGATATCTGGCGCAAAGTTAATGCCGCCGGGGGACACGGTTTTGTATTGAAAAGCGAGCCACCTGAGATGTTCTCGCGGGCCGTTTTCGCACTCACTGATAATCAGACCTGGTTTCCTGAGGGAAACGAAATTTCCGTTAAGGCCAATAATGAGAAGTTAAGTAAATTTAACTTAACGCCGCGACAAATAGACGTGTTAAATATGATTATGCGCGGCCTGCCGAATAAACGAATCGCCGCACAGCTTTCAATTTCTGAGCCCACGGTCAAAGAACACATCAGCAATATATTGAAAAAGATAGGCGTTAACAGCCGGGTTGAAGCCATCACGCTTCTGCATGGCAAGCAGGATCCGTCGGAATGAGGTTTTTCCAGAGCTTACAAAATGATGGTATCTCTGCTCCGGCGCAGATCCGTTTGCTAAACAACACCTTTCTGCGGCTGGTATTTAGCTTTAGTGCTGTGCCCTTTGTGGGTATTCCTTTCGCCATCTGGATTTATATGCTTGGGGACGACCTCGGCCCAACGATTATCTGGATAATTATTTATCTGCTATGTGCCGTGGCGATACGACTATTGCACCGATGCTATCAGCGTGAAGCGAAAGAAAACGGTGAGAGGGACGTCCTGCGACGCTGGCTTCCGCGTATTAATAATATTGCCTTTATTCACGGGCTGGGAATTTCTTCACTCTATTTAATTACGCCACAGACGCAGAATTTTGACTTTTTCCTGTTACTTAATATCAGCATCGCCGCCATCGTCGCCGCCAATGCGACACATCTGACGCCTGTCATCAGTACCTTCACGCGTTTTTTCTTCGCCTCCTGGGGGGTGCTGAACCTCGGTATTATCTGGCGGCTGGATGAGTTGATGTTCATCGTGCTCATGCTGAATCTGCTTTACGGCTTCGCAATTTACCGCCATGCGTTAACTTCCCATGCGTTCTTTATTCAGCAGGCACTGCTTGAGGAAAAAAGCTCACGGCTGGCGGAACAGTTTCGTCAGGCCAAAGAGGACGCGGAGCAGGCACTGCTGGATAAAAACCAGTTTCTGACCACCGCCAGCCACGATCTGCGCCAGCCTGTGCATGCTATGGGCTTTCTGATCGAAGCTATCCTCCACCGAAACCGGGACGGCAGCCTGACGCCACAGCTTCTTGACCTTCAGCAGAGCGTTCGCTCGGTACATTTAATGCTCAACTCTCTGCTCGATCTCAGCAAAATAGAATCCGGGAATGTCCTCTCTGCCCCGACCAAAGTGGATATCGGTGCTCTGCTCGACTCGGTCATCACGCTGTTTCGTGAAGAGGCCAACAGCCGCGCGCTTAGGCTGTGCATCCGGCGGCCTAAACGCCATATCTACGTGATGGGCGATCCGCTACTGGTGCGACAGTCCCTGATCAACCTGATTCAAAACGCCCTTCGCTACACGCTCCAGGGCGGGGTGCTGGTCGCCATCCGACCGCGCGGTGACGAGTGTATGGTGGAGGTGTGGGACACGGGAGTCGGTATCGCCGATGAAGAGAAGGGCAAAATCTTCTCACCTTACTACCGCCCCGAGCTGGCATGGAAGATCGACAGCGCCGGACACGGGCTGGGACTGGCCGTCGTTGCCCGTTGTGCCAAGCTGATGAAGGTGAAATACGGGATGCAATCCATTGAAGGGAAAGGCTCACGCTTCTGGATGCGCTTTACCCAATATGCTGGCGAAGATAGCGTGCTGGATACCCCGCCCGCCGCTGATAACACCGCCACGCCGGTACGCTATGCGCCGCTGCACGGTTCCTGCCTGGTCGTCGATGACGACCCGCTGGTGACGTCTGCCTGGGAGAGCCTGATGAGCGTCTGGGGAATCGACGTACGCTGTGCGGCCTCCGCTGAAGAAGCGTTTGCCATAATCGACGACGGCTTTACGCCGTTCGCCGTGCTGTGCGACCAGCGCCTGCGATCCGGCGAAAGCGGCTTCGATATCCTGAAAGCGCTTTTTGAACGTCTGCCGGATATGAGCGGCGCGATAGTTAGCGGCGAATTTAATTCACCGGTTCTGCTGGAGGCGGAGCAGGAGGGGTACCTGGTACTCCGCAAGCCTCTGGAGCCAGCTAAACTGCATGCGCTGCTGACGCAGTGGTTGGGATGTCGTTAAGGGAATGCAGAAGTAATGGTTCTGGCGGGCTCAGAATGCAAAAACGGACCTCCGTGGAGGTCCGTTAATATGAAATTTGGTGCCCGGACTCGGAATCGAACCAAGGACACGGGGATTTTCAATCCCCTGCTCTACCGACTGAGCTATCCGGGCAACGGGGCGCATTAAACCCGATCCTCCCTCCGGCGTCAACGAAATTTGTTGCTTTCGGTGCAGACTGCACACTCTCTCACCATTTCGTCGCAAACTTAAGCGAAAAAGTGCGTCCAGAGCGCGGATAGCGGCATCGCGAGCAGGAGGGCAGGGAGCATGTTCACCACTGCAAACATCTTAATGCCACAGATTCGCAGCCCTGTCGCCAGCAGCAACAGGCCGCCGACGGCGGTAAAGTCTGCCATCATCGCTGGTGTTGTCAGCGGCAGGATCAGCGTGGCGCAGGTGGCCAGCGCCAGTTGAATAAGCAACATCGGCACGCAAATCGCGGCGACGGCGATGCCGAGGGTGGTGGCAAAGATGGTGGCAGTAAAGAAATCCAGAAACGCTTTCGCAATCAATATGCTGGGATCGCCGGTCATCCCTTCCTGCATCGAACCGAATATCCCCGTGCCGCTGGCGCAGAACAGAATAATGATCGCAACGTAGTTCTGAATAAACGACTCGTGCGTGCCGTGCTTCGCCTTGCCCGGTCGGGCAATCAGATTTTTGGCTTTGCCTACCGCGTGATTGATGCCCTTTTCCAGATAGCAAAATTCGCCGATCAGTGCGCCGAGCAGCGTCGCCAGTACCATCACCGGCAAGTTGGCGCATTTCACCACTAAAAGGATACCAATCCCTAACGACGCCAGGCCAAAAATGGAGGGCATGGAGACGCGAATACGCTCCGGCAACCGCTGGCTTAATACTGCCCCAAGTACACCGCCCAGCAATACGGCTCCCGCATTGATAAAGGGTCCAATTACCACGTTTAACTCCTGTTATTTAAGCACTGGCATTGCATCATTATGGCATGTTCGTCCCTGATTACGCTTAGCTTTGGGAGGCGTAACGCATACTGATTCCTTCTTGCACCTGAAAATAAAAGGTGACATGATTGCGCGAATTTTCTCCTTCCTGTCTCACCGTTCGGTGAGGGTATTTGCGCCTATGAAAACCATGAAAATTGCCGTCAGCCGCGAGCTGGTATCCAAAGTTTCTACGCATCGCGAAAAGGTTATGCTGGATAACACTGATTTCACCGATGTGGCGGCAGTCGTCATTACGGTTGTTGAAAGCTACAGCGGCATTCTCGCGTTGCTGAAGCGTACGGGCTTTCAGCTACCGGTATTTATGTTCTCAACAGAGCCAGGAGAGGTGCCAGAGGGTGTCACGGCGATCATCTCGGGTAAAGCACAGGAATTGCTGGAACTGGAATCTGCCGCCTGCCGGTATGAAGAGAACCTGCTGCCACCCTTTTTTGGCACCCTGAGCCAGTATGTGGCGATGGGAAACAGCACCTTTGCCTGTCCGGGTCACCAGCACGGCGCCTTTTTCAAAAAACACCCGGCGGGGCGGCAGTTTTACGACTTCTTCGGTGAAAACGTGTTTCGTGCCGATATGTGCAATGCCGACGTGAAGCTCGGTGATTTGCTGATCCACGAAGGTTCTGCCAAGCACGCGCAAAAGTTCGCGGCGAAAGTGTTCAACGCGGATAAAACCTACTTCGTGCTGAACGGCACGTCGGCGGCCAATAAAGTGGTGACCAATGCGCTGCTGACTCGTGGCGATCTGGTGCTGTTCGATCGTAACAACCACAAGTCCAACCATCATGGGGCGCTGATCCAGGCCGGGGCAACGCCTGTCTATCTTGAGGCAGCCCGTAATCCGTTTGGTTTTATCGGCGGGATTGATGAGCACTGCTTTGATGAGGCCTGGCTGCGGGAACTGATCCGTGACGTCGCGCCGCAGAAAGCCGCCGAGGCGCGCCCGTTCCGTCTGGCGATCATTCAGCTCGGCACCTACGATGGCACGATCTACAACGCCCGTCAGGTGATCGACAAGATCGGGCACCTTTGCGACTACATCCTCTTTGACTCCGCCTGGGTCGGCTACGAGCAATTTATCCCGATGATGGCGGAAACGTCTCCGCTTCTGCTGGAACTGAACGAGAACGATCCGGGAATTTTCGTGACCCAGTCGGTCCACAAGCAGCAGGCCGGGTTCTCACAAACGTCGCAGATCCATAAAAAGGATAACCATATTCGCGGTCAGTCGCGCTTCTGCCCACACAAGCGGCTGAACAACGCGTTCATGCTGCATGCCTCCACCAGCCCGTTTTACCCGCTGTTTGCGGCGCTGGACGTGAACGCCAAGATCCACGAGGGCGAAAGCGGACGCAGGCTTTGGGCGGAGTGTGTCGAGTTGGGCATTGAAGCGCGCAAGGCCATCATCGCTAACTGCCATATGATCAAACCGTTTATCCCACCGGTGGTGGCGGGGCGGCCATGGCAGGATCACCCCACGCAGGCCATCGCCAGCGAACGTCGCTTCTTTAGTTTTGAACCGGATGCAAAATGGCACGGTTTTGAAGGCTATGCCCGCGAGCAGTATTTCGTCGATCCGTGCAAGCTGCTGCTGACCACGCCGGGCATTGATGCTGAAACAGGGCACTATACCGATTTCGGCATTCCGGCGACCATTCTCGCCCACTACCTGCGCGAGAACGGCATTGTGCCGGAGAAGTGCGATCTCAACTCCATCCTGTTCCTGCTGACGCCAGCCGAGAGCGCGGAGAAGCTGATGCAGCTGGTGGCGATGCTGGGGCAGTTTGAACAGCATATTGAAGACGACACACCGCTCGCGGATGTGCTTCCGACCATCTATCAGAAATACCCGGTGCGTTACCGCGACTATACGATCCGTCAGCTATGCCAGGAGATGCACGATCTCTACGTCAGCTTTAACGTGAAGGATTTACAGAAGGCGATGTTCCGTCAGGAGAGCCTGCCTGCCGTGGTGATGAACCCCCAGGATGCCAACCAGGAGTACATTCGCGGGAACGTCGAACTGGTGCGTATTCGTGACGCCGAAGGACGCATTGCCGCCGAAGGTGCGCTGCCATACCCGCCGGGCGTTCTGTGCGTGGTGCCGGGGGAAGTCTGGGGTGGAGCAGTACAGCGCTACTTCCTGGCACTGGAAGAGGGCATTAATATGCTGCCGGGTTTCTCCCCAGAGTTGCAGGGCGTTTACAGCGAGAAGGATGCGGACGGGATCAAGCGGCTGTATGGGTACGTATTAAAGTAGGGACCCTCACCCTAACCCTCTCCCCAAAGGGGAGAGGGTATTGCACGGAGCCGTCTTTTCACCCTCGCCCCTTTGGGGAGAGGGCCGGGGTGAGGGGAGTTAAGTCGCACTACGCCTGTACATCCTTCTCGGATGTCCAATCTTACCGTACAGCATCTCCACCGTCAGAAAACCCACCTCCACGCAGTGTTCCAGATAGCGCCGGGTGGTGGTTTTACTCAGGCCCGTCTCGCTCACCACCTCATCCACCGTAAAACAGTGCGCCGCCTTGTTGTTAAACAGCATTTGCACCCGCGCCAGCGTGTTCTCCTCTATCCCTTTGCTGCCGTTGTCCAGGCGATAGTTTTTCGCCTGTAACTGATAGAGTGAATCCACGTTCTGCTGGTCGACAATCTTCCAGACGCGCTGCTGTTCGGCAAACTGCACAAAACGCTCCAGCGACTGGCTGAGCCGCTTCCAGGAAACCGGCTTAAGGATATAGTCAAACGCGCCGTTACGAATGGCCTGGCTACAGGTGTCCATATCGCTGGCGGCGGTGATGAAAATCACCGAACAGTTGGCGCGGGTGAGCATCGGGTTGCTGATAAGGGTGATGCCTTTGCCGTCCGGCAGGTAGTTATCCAGCAGCATCAGCTTCGGCTGTTTGCTCTCCAGTTGTACCTGCGCGTCGGCCAGCGACGCGGCAATCCCCACCAGCCTCAGACGCGGATGTTTACCGATAAGCTCCGCGTGCAGTTGCGCCAGTTCGTTCTCGTCTTCAACAATCAGTACGTCGATAAGTTCATGTTGCATAGTCGGTATCTTCCAGTTCCTGTACGGGGTGCCGGGCCGTTCCCGTGGCGGGAATAAACAGTGAGAAAATGGCACCGCGTGGGGTGTTATCGGCAACTTCAATTGCACCGCGAGCCTGTGTGACATAGCTTTCAATCAGATACAGGCCAATGCCATGATCGCCGCGCGTTTTGGTGGTGATGCCGCGCTCAAAGATCCGGTCGCGGATCTCCGGTGTGATGCCGACGCCCTGGTCGGCGACTTCAATAATCAGTTCCTGCTCGTTCAGCTTTATCAGCACGTCCACCGGGGCATGCGGGAGCGGTGCACGCTGGGTCGCTTCAATGGCGTTATCCAGCAAGTTCCCGATGATCGAGATAAGTTCCGATTCGAGCAGCGGCAGGAACGGTTTATCCACCCGGCAGGCCGGATCGAAACTCAGCTCAACGCCTTTTTCACGCGCGCGGGCGGCCTTTCCAAGCAGCAAACCACACAGCGTCGGAGAGCTAAAGCGGGACGAGATAAAGTCCAGCAGCTCCTGAGCGTGTTCCGACTGCGCCTGTATATAGCGAATTGCCTCGTCATAACGGCCCATATGCAGCAGGCCGGACAGCGTAGTCATGCGGTTCAGCTGTTCATGGCGCATGATGCGCAGGTTATCAACGTAGCGCTTCACCTGGCTGAGCTGGGCGCTGAGCGAGTCGATCTCGTTGCGATCGCGAAAGGTGATCACCCAGCCCTGCAATGCATCTTCCAGCATTATCCGCACCCGGCTGGCAATGACCGTGAGATCGTTAAAGCGACAGATCTCATCGTGGGTGTCTTTCGCAAGCATGGTTTGCGCGTTGAAGAACGGGACGGGCGCGATCACCTGGCTGATGAGTTGACCCCGCAGTTCGCGGGCGGGCTGGCGTAAGCCTAATAATTTACGCGCCGCCTGGTTGATCACCTCAATGCGGAGATCGTCATCGATGGCAATCACCCCTTCATAAATGGATTCCATCATTGCCTTTTGCTGGCGCACCAGCAGGCCGATTTCGCGCGGCTCCAGAGAGAATATCTGCTTCTTGATGCTGCGGGTGAAGAACCAGGAGAAAATAAACAGGGCGATAAGCAGCAGCACGGCGGCAATCAGGATATTAACCACCTTGCTGACGGTGATGGTGTCCAGATAGCTTGTGAGATAGCCTACCGAAACAATCCCCACCACCTGCCCGGCATCATTAAAAATGGGCGCTTTGCTGCGCAGTGAAATGCCTAACCCGCCCTTGCGGATGGTGATGGTGCTTTTGCCGTGTAATACCTCGTCGTTATCTCCGCCAACCAGCGTTTTGCCTACCCGGTCGGCAAACACGGAGTGGAAAAGATGCAGCCCCTTATTGTCACCAATCACAATAAAACTGGCGTCGCTGCGGGCGGCTATTTTCTGCATAAAGTCATGGATGCCCTGGATATCCTTTTGTTCGACTTCTTTTCGCAGGGTTGGAATAAGCGCAATTTCTTCAGCCTGTATTTTTGCGCGCGCGCTCATTTCCTGATAAAGCTGCCTGCCGACATCGACATAATAATATCCGCCCAGTAATGCGAACAGCACTGAGAAAAAGGCGACCAGCGAAATAAACAGCTTGATCTGAAACGATACTTTCATAACTATCACGCGAGATATCAACAGGTCGGCTGAATATATCATCTTTTAAGGCCAGGATGCCGGCTTTGCCGAAAACTTGTGATCCCTTGCACAGCGCAGCCTGTAAAAGATTTTTCCAAAAGTCTCATCCTCTTAAGGTTAAATGAATAAATGTTAATTCTTTGTTCAGTTAAGAAAAGAAACCATAAAAACCACGGCAATAAATAAGGCATAAATCACATTAAATAAAAGAAACCATTAAAACCATAGCGTCCATTAAAACTTCGCTTTTAATATGCCATCCCTCACATAAAGTAAGCCTTTGTGACTCTAAGCTGAACGCACAAAATAACTAAGGGGCTTATTATGAGCACAACTGACGATTCATTCTCTGTTACCCACGACCCGATTGATATTCAGCGGCCATCGCTCAAAGAGCGCTGGTGGCATATTATGGATACCTGGAAAATCGGCATTATACCTCTGCCGCTGTTCGTTCTGGCGGGCGCGCTGATTGCGATTGATTGCCTGGGCGGAAAACTACCGAGCGACATTGTGGTCATGGTGGCCACGCTGGCCTTCTTCGGCTTTGCCTGCGGTGAATTCGGCAAACGCCTGCCGATTGTCGGCAAGCTCGGCGCGGCGGCAATTTGCGCCACCTTTATCCCTTCCGCGCTGGTCTATTACGGCCTGCTGCCGGATGTAGTAGTGGAATCCACCACTAAGTTCTATAAATCCACCAACATTCTTTATCTCTATATCTGCTGCATTATCGTCGGCAGCATCATGAGTATGAACCGCACCGTGCTGATCCAGGGCTTCCTGCGCATCTTCTTCCCGATGCTGTGCGGTGAAATCGTCGGCATGATTGTCGGCATGGGTGTTGGGCTGGCGCTGGGCCTCGAGCCGTTCCAGATCTTCTTCTTTATCATTCTGCCGATCATGGCGGGCGGCGTCGGGGAAGGGGCGATCCCGCTCTCTATCGGCTATGCCACCCTGTTGCATATGGATCAGGGCGTGGCGCTCGGCCGCGTACTGCCGATGGTGATGCTCGGCGGCCTGACGGCGATCATTATCTCCGGTTGCCTCAACCAGCTCGGGAAACGCTACCCGCACCTGACCGGTGAAGGCCAGCTGATGCCTAACCGCGCCAATGCCGATGCCACCGTTTCTCAGCCTGCGTTCTCCGGCAAGGCGGACGTGACCACGATCGCCTCCGGCGCGCTGCTGGCGGTGCTGCTCTACATGCTGGGCATGCTCGGCCACAAGCTGATCGGCCTGCCTGCGCCGGTCGGCATGCTGTTTATGGCGGTGCTGGTGAAGCTCTGCAACGGTGCCTCTCCGCGTCTGCTGGAGGGTTCCCAGGTGGTGTACAAATTCTTCCAGACCTCTGTGACCTACCCGATTCTCTTTGCCGTTGGCGTGGCCATCACCCCATGGCATGAACTGGTGGCCGCCTTCACGCTGACCAACCTGCTGGTGATTATCAGCACCGTCTCCGCGCTGGTGGCAACCGGGTTCTTCGTCGGCAAAAAGATTGGTATGCACCCGATTGATGTCGCCATCGTCTCCTGCTGCCAGAGCGGCCAGGGCGGTACTGGTGACGTGGCGATCCTGACCGCAGGCAACCGCATGAGCCTGATGCCGTTCGCCCAGATTGCTACCCGTATCGGCGGGGCGATTAACGTCTCCATCTCTCTGCTGATTCTGGGCAACTTCCTCGTTTAAGTTTTCAGGAAAGAACAATGAAACTCGCAAGCTTTTTATACCAGGGAAAACGCAGCTACGGCATCGTTCAGGCCGACGGCGTGATTGATTTAGGCCGCCGCCTCGGCGAACGCTATGGCGACCTTAAAGCGCTGTTGCAGGGGAACGGGCTGGCGCAGGCCACCCGATTCCTGAACGACGCGGTGGACGTGCCGCTGAACGCCATCACCTTCTTACCGGTGATTGTACAGCCGGAAAAAATCCTCTGCGTGGGCATGAACTATGCCGACAAGCGCAAGGAGTTTGACCAGCACAACCCGGCCCCGACGCTGTTTGTCCGCTTCCCGGACTCACAGACCGGCCACAACGAGCCGGTGCTGAAGCCGCGCCACTCCAGCGAGTTCGACTACGAAGGCGAGCTGGCGGTGATCATCGGCAAAGGCGGGGAGAACATCAGCCGCGACGACGCCCTGCGCCACGTGGCGGGCTACAGCTGTTACATGGACGGCTCCGCCCGCGACTGGCAGCACACCTGGTTCACCGCCGGGAAAAACTGGCGGCAGACCGGGGCGTTCGGCCCGTGGATGGCGACGGCGGATGAGATCCCCGATCCGCACCAACTGGCAATCCGCACCTGGCTGAACGGCCGCATGGTGCAGGAAGACAACACCAGCAGCATGATCCACAAGGTGGCGGAGCTGATCGAGTACATCAGCACCTTCACCCGCTTAAGTCCTGGCGACGTGATCATTACCGGCTCACCTGGCGGCGTGGGTAAAAAGCGCAACCCGCCGCTGTTTATGAAGGAAGGGGATCGCATTGAGGTGGAGATCGAGCATATCGGTCATCTGAGCAACGTGATCGTGGAAGCGCCAGCCGTCGGGCTCGCGGCGGCACACTGAGTAAGGCAGCAGCATGCAATCGCAACCCATCGATTTTCGCCACACGCTGGTGGCGAAACACCCGGAACGCTTAAGCCAGATCCGCTACCTGCTGGCAGACAGCGGCCTTGGCCTGGACAACGACATCACGCTGTTTGTCGAAGCCTGGTCCGGCGCGCAGCTGGTGGGTTGCGCCGGGCTGGCTGCCAACGTCATCAAATGCGTGGCGGTCAACGAGCAGCTTCGTGGGGAAAACCTCAGCGCGCGTCTGCTGGCAGAGGTGGAAAATGCGGCGCTGGAGCGCGGCCATTTTCACCTCTTCCTCTGCACCCGTCCGTGCAATAAGGAGCGCTTTGGCCGCAGCGGTTTCTGGCCGATTGCCCAGAGCGGGAACAACGCGGTGCTAATGGAGAACACCCCGCAGGGGATCGCGCGCTACTGCCGTACCTTAAGCCGGATGCGAAGGGGCGGGGAAAAAATTGGTGCCATTGTGATGAACGCCAACCCATTCACCCTCGGCCACCGTCATCTGGTGGAGCAGGCGGCGGCGCAGTGCGATGCCCTGCATCTGTTTGTGGTGCGTGAAGACGCCTCGTTCTTCCCGTTCAGCGCGCGCCTTGAGATGGTGCGCGCGGGCGTGGCGCATCTGCCGAACGTGGTGGTGCATGAAGGCTCGCAGTACATCATCTCCCGCGCCACGTTTCCGGCCTACTTCCTGAAGGAGACCGGCAAAGTGCAGCAGGCGTGGAGCGAGATCGACGTGCTGATCTTCCGGGACTTTATCGCCCCGGCGCTGGGCATCACGCACCGCTTCATCGGCTCGGAGCCGTTCTGCGATATCACCCGCCAGTACAACCAGACGCTGCACGACCTGCTGGCCTCGCATATTGACGTGGTGGAGATGCCGCGCATCAAGGCCACCGGCAACGCCATTTCGGCCTCGGAAGTGCGCCGTTTACTCAAGACACAGCAGTTTTCCCGGATCCGGGAGATTGTCCCGGACTCCACCTTCGCGCACCTCGAAGCACATTATCGTGCGAGTGCGGAAGTCGCATAACTATCAGGAATTTATCATGAATATTGTAAGGGAGGCGCTGGCCGGAACGCAGGAGTCCAGCGACCTGATGGTGAAAATCGCCCCCGCTCACGGTGAGCTGGAGATCGTCATCCACAGCGAAGTGATTAAGCAGTTTGGCGAGCAGATTCGCCAGGTGGTCAACGACACATTGCGCGCCATGAACGTGCACCAGGGATTAATCATTATTGAAGACAAAGGGGCGCTGGACTGTGTTATTCGCGCCCGCCTGCAAAGCGCGCTTCTGCGTGCCGCCGATGAACAGGCCATCAACTGGGAGGCGCTGAAATGAGCAAACTCCGCCGCAGTATGCTGTTCCTGCCGGGCGCCAATGCCGCCATGCTCTCTACCGCCTTTATCTACCGCCCCGACTCCATCATGTTTGACCTTGAGGACGCCGTGGCCCTGCGCGAGAAAGACACCGCACGCATGCTGGTGTTCCACGCGTTGCAGCACCCGATGTATCAGGATATTGAAACCGTGGTGCGTATTAACCCGCTGAGCACGCCGTTTGGCCTGCTGGATCTGGAGGCCGCCGTGCGGGCAGGCGTGGACGTGATCCGCCTGCCAAAAACCGACACCCCGGACGACATCTACGAGCTGGAAGGCCACCTCGAGCGCATTGAGCAGGCGTGCGGCCGCGAGGTGGGTTCCACCCGCGTGATGGCGGCGATTGAATCGGCCATTGGCGTCATCAACGCCGTGGCGATTGCCCGCAGCTCTCCGCGCCTCATCGGCATTGCGCTGGCCGCCTTTGACTACGTGATGGACATGCAGACCGAGCGCGGCGACGGCACCGAGCTGTTCTACGCCCGCTGCGCCGTACTGCACGCCGCCCGCGCGGCAGGCATCGACGCCTTCGACGTGGTGTGGTCAGACGTTAACGATGAAGCCGGGTTCCTGCGCGAGGTCGACCTGATCCGCAAGATGGGCTTTAACGGCAAATCGCTGATTAACCCGCGCCAGATAGACCTGCTGCACAACGCCTACGCCCCGACACGGGAAGAAGTGGAACACGCGAAACGGGTGATTGAGGCGGCAGAAGAGGGCGAGCGTAACGGCCTGGGCGTGGTGTCGCTCAACGGCAAAATGGTGGATGCACCGATTATTAACCACGCGCAGGTGGTGCTGGAGCGCGCGGCGGCCTCCGGCGTGCGTCGGTAAGGATGACATAATGAATCAGACAGAACTTCTCCATATGAATTTCCCCCATCTGCGGGATCTGAAACCCTTTGATACCGCCCACAGCGCGACGCCGTGGCTGGCTGACAGCGAGGCGAAGCACAGTCGCAAGCTCTGCGCCTCTATTGAAGAGGCGGTTAAGCGCTGCGGCTTGCAGGACGGGATGACCATCTCCTTCCACCACGCCTTTCGCGAAGGCGACCGGGTGATCAACACCGTCGTGGCGCTGCTGGCGCGGATGGGCTTCAAAAATCTGACCCTGGCTTCCAGCTCGCTGATGACCTGCAACGACGCGCTGATCGAGCATATCGAAAGCGGCGTCATCACCCGGATTTACACCTCCGGCATGCGCGGCAGGCTGGCGGATGCCATCTCTCACGGGCTGATGGAGGAGCCGGTACAAATTCACTCCCACGGCGGGCGCGTGAAGCTACTCCAGGACGGCGAACTGAACATCGACGTGGCGTTTCTCGGCGTGCCGTGCAGCGATGAGTTTGGCAACGCCAACGGCACGCACGGCAAATCGTGCTGCGGCTCGCTGGGCTACGCGATGGTGGACGCGCAGTTTGCCCGTAAGGTGGTGCTGCTGACCGAAGCGCTGGTGCCGTTCCCCAATATGCCCGCCAGCCTGGTGCAGGATCAGGTGGACTACATCGTGCAGGTGGAGAGCGTGGGCGACCCGGCGAAAATCAGCGTCGGCGCAGCGCGCGTCACCAGCAACCCGCGCGAGCTGATGATTGCCCGCTATGCGGCGGACGTGATTGAACACTCCGGCTACTTCAAACCGGGCTTCTCGATGCAGACCGGCTCCGGCGCGGCGGCCACCGCCTGCACCCGCTTTATGGAAGAGAAGATGGAGCGCAGCGGCGTGAAAGCGCGCTTTGCGCTCGGCGGCATCACCGGCAGCCTGGTGGATCTGCACGAGAAGGGGCTCATCGAAAAGCTGCTCGACACCCAGTGCTTTGACGGCCAGGCGGCGGCCTCGCTGGCGCGCAACCCGAACCACGTGGAGATCTCCACCAACGTCTACGCCAACCCCGGCAGCAAGGCGGCAAGCTGCGACCAGCTCGACGTGGTGATCCTCAGCGCCCTGGAAATCGACGTCGACTTTAACGTCAATGTCATCACCGGCTCCGACGGCGTGATGCGTGGCGCATCCGGCGGACACTGCGACGTGGCGGCGGCAGCCAACCTGACCATTGTGGTCGCGCCGCTGCTGCGAAGCCGCATCCCGACCGTCGTGAAGCGCGTTACCACTCGCCTCACGCCGGGGGAGAGCATTGACGTGCTGGTCACCGACCACGGTATTGCGGTCAACCCGGCGCGCCCGGAGATCCGCGAACGACTCATGGAAGCAGGGATGAAGGTTGTAGATATCAACGCGCTGTATGAGCGAGCGATTTCGTTGACAGGCGTACCGAAACCGATTGAGTTCACCGACAAAATCGTCGGGGTGATCCGCTACCGCGACGGCAGCGTGATCGACACTGTGCGACAGGTGAAGGAGGAAGTATGACTTTTGCGACACCCGTGCGGGCGGGTGTCAGCCTGGAGGAACTGCTGGCGGCGAAAGAGCGCCGCGCAGCCCGCCAGGCTGACTGGCTTACGCACTATCAACAACCGGTGATCTCCCTCACGCTGGTCACGCCCGGGGAAATCAAAGACAGCCTGCGCTACCGCAACACCATGGGGGTGGCGTTACAGATGTGCGACCAGCTGCTGTGGGAAAACCGCTGGCAGGTGCTGGACCGCCAGGTGCTCTGGCTACCCACCGGACCTGAAGCGCTGTGGTGCGTCGCGCATCCGGCGGCGGAAATTAAGGCGCACTGTGCAGAACTGGAGCAGACGCACCCGCTCGGCAGACTGTGGGATCTGGACGTGATCTGCCCTGAAAACGGCCTCGTGGGCCGTCAGTCGCTGGGTTCACACCTCAGACGCTGTCTGATTTGCGACGAGCCCGCCCACGCCTGTTCCCGTTCGCGCCACCATCCCGTTGAGCAGGTGGTTTCCCGCGTGGAGAAGATGATCGATGACTGGTTTGCTCGCGACTAAACCGCGCCCGGTTGACGTGCCTGCGCTTGCCGAAGCGGCGCTGTGGCAGGAGCTGGAGCTGACGCCCAAGCCGGGGCTGGTGGACAGGCTCAATAACGGCTCGCATCGGGATATGGACCATGCCTTGTTTGTCCGCAGCATTATGGCGATTACGCCGTGGTTTGCCCGGTTTGCGGAACTGGGTGAAGCACATGCGGCCAAACCTGCCGATCGGCAGTTGCGGATTCTCCGCCCAATGGGAATGGCCTGCGAGCAGGCAATGTACGCCGCCACGGGCGGGGTAAATACCCACAAGGGCGGTATTTTTGCTCTTGGTTTGCTCTGCTTCGCCGCCGGTCGTGTGAAAAATAACTCTGCGGATAGCCTCTGTTGTGAGGTAAGTAACATCTGTCGCGGGCTGGTGGCGCGGGAGCTGGCCGGGCGCAGCGGGCAGGCAACGGCGGGGGAGCGGCAGTTTCAGCATTACGGCTTAACCGGGGCGCGAGGCGAGGCGGAGAGCGGCTTTGCGACGGTGCGTAAGGCGCTGGGGCAGTGGAACGGACAGTTGCTTCACGACCTGCTGTTGCGCCTGATGGCGGTCAATCAGGACAGTAATCTCGTGTCACGCGGCGGCATTCAGGGGCTGCGCTATGTTCAGGGCTACGCGCGGGAACTGCTGGCTAACGGCTGGGATCGCGAGGCGTTGCTTAAGATGGATAAGGCACTGATTGAACGAAACCTGAGTCCGGGCGGCAGCGCGGATTTGCTGTCGGTGGGGTGGGTGCTGTCTGCTATAAAATAGCCGGGTGGCGGCTACGCCTTACCCGGCCTACGGTCTGGTTTTGTAGGCCCGGTAAGCGCAGCGCCACCGGGCACAACAATCAATGCGCGATCGGCTGCGCACCATTCGGCACGCGAACATGCTTGTACTTGAACAGCGCGATGAACGCGAAGAACAGCACCAGCGAGTACCCGGCGAAGATCAGCCACACCGGCTGCCAGTCTGTAATGCCGTTGGTGGTGTACATCTCAACCACTTTACCGCTTACCACGCCGCCCAGAATACAACCGAAGCCGTTGGTCATCATCAGGAACATGCCCTGCGCACTGGCGCGGATTTCAGGCTTCACCTCTTTTTCCACAAACACCGAGCCGGAGATGTTGAAGAAGTCGAAGGCACAGCCGTAAACAATCATCGACAGAACCAGCAGCACGGTGCCGAACGCGCTTGGGTCGCCATAGGCGAACAGACCGAAGCGCAACATCCAGGCGGCGATACTGATCAGCATGACGTTCTTGATGCCGTAGCGGCTCAGGAAGAACGGGATGGTCAGGATGAACAGCGTCTCGGAGATCTGCGAGATGGACATCATCACCGACGCGTGTTCGACGATAAAGCTCCCGGCAAACAGCGGATCGTTATCGAAGCTGTGCAGGAAGGTATTACCGAACATGTTGGTGATTTGCAGTTCCGCGCCCAGCAGCATGGAGAAGATAAAGAAGATCGCCATGCGCTTGTTTTTGAACAGTGCGAAAGCGTCCAGGCCAAGCATGGTGCTCCAGCTCTGGTTTTTCTGCTGGTTAGACACCGGAATGGTGGGCAGCGTCAGGGTGAACAGCGCCAGCAGCACGGAGAGCGCGGCACCAATATACAGCTGCATATGGCTCAGCTCGAAGCCCGCGAAGCTCACGCCCCACATCGCCATGATAAAGCCGATGGTGCCCCAGATACGGATAGGCGGGAAGTCGGTGACGATATCCAGTCCGGCAGATTTCAGGCGGTAGTAGGAGATGGTGTTGATCAGGCCAAGCGTTGGCATATACGCCAGCGAGTTAAGCAGGATCACCATAAACATCGCCCCCGGCGTGGTCACTTCGGCCGCCATAAACAGCGTCCCCGCACCCACCAGATGGCAAAGCATGTATAGCCATTTCGCACTTAACCATTTATCCGCCACGATACCGAGCAGCGTTGGCATGAAAACAGCCGCAATGCCCAGCGAGCTGTAAACGGCACCGATCGACGCACCATCGAACTTGAGCGTCACAAACATATAGGAGCCGAGTGTAGTCAGCCAGCTACCCCACAGGCAGAACTGCAGAAACGACAAGATTTTAAGCTGCAGCTTAAGGTTCATGTTACTTTCCTCACAAGTGAGCGGGAGATATGTTGTTATAGGAACATTCAGGGTTGTTATTTGATGCAATTCTATCAGTTGGCAACGTTATGTTTTGTTACCTCCCGCAAAAAAATGCAATCCACATTAATTTGCAGTCTGGATTGTGATGCAAATAGCATTTTCGTATGGGTGGGGTGGAGTGAGTGCGGCCTGATGCCCCCTCACCCTAACCCTCTCCCCAAAGGGGAGAGGGAACTTGAACACCCTCTCCCCAAAGGGAAGAGGGCAGGGTGAGGGGTGGTGTTGGTTTTTAGCGGCGACGATAGTTCTTCTGCGCCGTATTCACCTTATACAGATAGCGGCGGGATTCCGCAGACGGGTGGCGGGTGGTGAGGGTAGCGTACACATCCCCCGGCGCCATGCTGTTGATGATGTTCGCGGCCTGCACTTTGTCATTCGAGAAGACGCGCAGCACGCTGCCCGCCCCGCCGTTGTAGGCGGTGATCACCGCATAGCGACGTGAAGTTGGGTTATCAATCCCGCCGAGATAGACATTGTTCAGCATCGCCAGATAGGCCGTGCCGGTATCAATGTTGCTCTGCGGGTCAAACAGGTAGCTGCGGCTCGGCGTGCCGGATTTCCCCTGCGCGCGGAACACGTCTTTACCGGCGCTGTGCTGCACAACCTGCATCAGCCCCAGCGCGTCGGAACGGCTTACCGCGTAGGGGTTGAACGAGGACTCGGTCTGCATAATCGCCAGGATAAGCGACTCATCCACGCCATACTTACGCGACGCCTGACGCACCATGCCCAGATACTTATGCGCACGCTTGTCGAGGTGGTTCGGCACCAGGTTGATGGTGACGCTGTAGATCACTTTCAGGCCGTTGGTACGGCTTTTCAGGCGCGTTTGCAGCAGATAGTCGGCAAATTTCGTGGCGCGGCCTTCCCAGCGGATCGGCTGACCGGTCTGGTCAACGACCTGGCCATACAGGAACGGCTCTTTGGAGATGGTGATGTCATCGGCATCAGAGTAGAGGTCGATAGACCCCGGATCGTCGCCCATCAGCAGGGTTTTAATGATGGCCTGACGTAAATGCGCCGCAGGTTCAGTCCCCGCGATGGTTTCAACCGTAATCGTACCGTCATCAAAGTTGATGTGGCTACGGGTCTGATAGGCGTCGGTATACTTAACGTAGTCCTTCGGTCCGGCAATAAGAACTTCGTTAAATCCCCATATGTTCTCGATGTTGTGGGCAAACTGCCCCATCAAAATGTCAAAACCGTTGGTGTCCTTGACCCAGGCTTCGTTGTATTCATCGCCTTTTTTGGAAGAACAAGACACAAGCAACGGCGCAACAAGGGCTAGCGCTAAAAGTTTTTTCATCATTCCGGGAGTGCGTGTTGTGTTTGCTTTGGGGTTGCTGTTGCCGGGTGGCGCTGCGCTTACCCGACCTACAAAACCGTAGGCCCGTGCAAGCGCAGCGCCGCCGGGCAGCAGCTGCGCGTTATTATTTTTCCGGTGGCGTATAGCCTTCGATGTGGACGTCTTTACCCTCGAACAGGAAGTTCACCATCTCCTGTTCCAGCAGTTTGCGGTGTTCCGGGTTCATCATGCTGAGCTTTTTCTCGTTGATCAGCATGGTCTGTTTTTTCTGCCACTGTCCCCAGGCTTCTTTGGAGATCTCGTTGTAAATGCGCTTACCCAGGTCGCCCGGGTAGAGCTGGAAATCCTGGCCTTCAGCGTCGCGCTGTAGGAAAGTACAAAAAATGGTTCTGGCCATACTCATTCCTCTTTGTCTTGCCGATGCTAAACCATTGCACCGACACGTAATTGCTGTAACAGGCGCTCCACGGGAGCCGCCAGCCCGACTGATGGCGGTTGCGCTAAGTTATACCAGAGAGCGGTGCCTTCATCCATGCACGACGTGAATGAGGACACGGGAAGCCACATCGGCACAATGTCCAGATGGAAATGGCTGAAGGTATGACGGAACGCGTTGAGTTGCGTCAGGGTTTCGGCCGCAATGCCGCGCTGTTCAAGCCATGCCCGAAGCGAGGCTTCATCCTCAAACTGTGGGAAGCAGTATAGACCACCCCACAGGCCACTCGGCGGACGCTGAGCGAGAAACACCTCGTCGCCATGCTGCATCAGCAGCATGTACCCGGTGCGTTCAGGCAGCGTCTGCTTCGGTTTTTTCCCCGGATACTGCGCCCAGGTGTGGTTCGCATAGGCCACGCAGAGGTTGTTTACCGGGCAGAGTTCGCACTTCGGTTTTGAACGGGTACAGACCATCGCGCCCAGATCCATCATCGCCTGGTTAAAACGCTCCACCCCTTTCGCCGGAGTGACCGCTTCACTGATCTCCCACAGGCGTTTCTCAACCTCTTTCTTACCCGGCCAGCCATCTACGGCGTAGCAGCGTGCGAGCACGCGCTTGACGTTGCCGTCGAGAATAGGGAAATGTTTGCCTAAAGAGAGGGAGAGGATTGCGCCTGCGGTCGAACGCCCGACGCCGGGCAAATCCGCCACCTCGTCGAAGGTTTCCGGGAATTTACCGTTGTGGCGCGTCGCGACCTGCTGTGCGGCCTTGTGCAGGTTGCGCGCGCGGGCGTAATAGCCAAGCCCGGTCCACAGGTGCAGCACCTCGTCCAACGGGGCGTTCGCCAGATCGGTGACTGTCGGGAAGCGCGCCATAAAACGCTCGAAGTAAGGAATGACCGTCGCGACCTGCGTTTGTTGCAACATCACCTCGGAGAGCCATACTTTGTACGGCGTTTTTTCAATTTGCCAGGGCAGGGTTTTACGCCCGTATTTGTCGTACCAGTCCAGCACCAGGGCTGAAAATTGAGAGGCTTGCATGGTCATCGATTCGCTTAATCAGGGACGCAGATTGCAGCACAGCGTCAATCTGCTGTAAACCGGATCTTTCCCATGCTTGCATAGAAGCCTTAACTTTGGATAATGCCCGTTTCCCGAACATTCTCACAAGCAGACAACTCTTTTATGAAAAACGACGTCATTTCACCGGAATTTGATGAAAACGGTCGCCCGCTGCGCCGTATTCGCAGCTTTGTCCGCCGTCAGGGGCGCCTGACAAAAGGGCAGCAACACGCGCTGGACAACTACTGGCCGGTGATGGGCGTTGAGTTCAGCGAGCAACCGCTCGACTTCACCGACCTGTTTGGCCGCGACGCGCCAGTGACCCTGGAGATCGGCTTTGGTATGGGCACCTCGCTGGTCACTATGGCGAAAGCGCGCCCGGAGCAGAACTTCCTCGGTATTGAAGTACATTCGCCGGGCGTCGGCGCGTGCCTGGCAACGGCCCACGAAGAGGGCGTTGAGAACCTGCGCGTGATGTGTCACGACGCGGTGGAAGTGCTGCACAAAATGATTCCTGACAATTCTTTGAACATGGTTCAGCTCTTTTTCCCTGACCCATGGCACAAAGCGCGTCATAATAAACGCCGTATCGTTCAGGCACCGTTTGCCGAGCTGGTGAAAAGTAAGCTCAAGCTGGGCGGCGTTTTCCACATGGCAACCGACTGGGAACCTTATGCGGAACATATGCTGGAAGTGATGTCGTCCCTGGACGGGTATAAAAATCAGTCTGAAAGCAACGACTACGTACCGCGTCCGGATTCACGTCCGGTGACAAAATTTGAACAGCGTGGCCATCGTCTTGGTCACGGCGTATGGGACTTAATGTTCGAGAGGGTGAAATAATGGCAAAGAATCGTAGCCGTCGTCTGCGTAAAAAGATGCACATCGAAGAATTCCAGGAAGTGGGTTTCTCCGTTGCCTGGCGTTTCCCGGAAGGCACCAGCGTTGAGCAGATCGATCAGGACGTTGATGCGTTCATCAACGAGGTGATCGAGCCAAACAAGCTGGCCTTCGACGGTAGCGGCTATCTGGCGTGGGAAGGTCTGATTTGCACCCAGGAAGTGGGGAAATGCACCGAAGAGCATCAGGCGCTGGTACGCAAATGGCTTGAAGACCACAAACTGGAAGATGTCCGCGTTAGCGAACTTTTCGACGTTTGGTGGGACTAATAAAGCAAGAACGGGGCCAGCATTAGCTGGCCCATTTTGTCTGAGGGAGTGTTTAAGATGCGCAAAACGTTGCTGGCTGTTGCTTTACTGGCAATCGGATCCACCGCCCATGCGGAGTATAAATGTAGCGTCACCCCGCGTGATGACGTGGTGCTGAGTCCGCAAACCGTGCAGGTTAAGGGCGAGAATGGCAATCTGGTGATTACGCCGGATGGCAACGTGACCTTTAACGGCAAACCGCAAAACCTGACGGCCGCCCAGCGCGAGCAGGCGATGGACTACCAGGCCGAGTTGCGTACCGCGCTGCCCTGGATCAACGATGGCGCGCTGACCCGCGTTGAAAAGAGCCGCGTGGCGCTGGATAAAATCATCACCAAAGAGGTGGGGGAGAGCAGCAATATGCGCACCCGCCTGACGAAGCTGGATAAACAGCTGAAAGAGCAGATGAACCGTATTATCGAGACGCGCTCTGATGGCCTGACGTTCCACTATAAGGCGATCGATCAGGTGCGTGCCGACGGTCAGCAGCTGGTGAACCAGGCGATGGGCGGCATTCTCCAGGACAGCATCAACGAGATGGGCGCCAAAGCGGTGCTGAAGGGTGGCGGTAATCCTTTGCAGGGTGTACTGGGTAGTCTGGGCGGACTGCAAACCTCGATTCAGAACGAGTGGAAGAATCAGGAAGCCGATTTCCAGCAGTTCGGCAAAGACGTGTGTAAGCGCGTGGTGTCGCTGGAAGACAGCCGGAAGGCGCTGGTGGGGACGCTGAAGTAATTCACTTAGCCCCTCACCCTAACCCTCTCCCCAAAGGGGCGAGGGAATGTTTGCCCCCTCTCCCTTTCAGGGAGAGGGCCGGGGTGAGGGTTGCAGCGCTTGCAGCGTTTCAAGGATCCTTTCTAACACCGCCTCTTCGTTATTCCAGAGTTCGTTGTTCCAGAATCGAATAACGTGCCAGCCCTTATGGTTTAACCACAATGTCCTTTGTCGATCGTATTCCAGCTTTTCATCATGTTGTCCGCCATCTAGCTCAACGGCCAGCCGAGCCGCGCAACAGGCGAAATCCAGAATGTAGTGACCTACCGGGTGCTGTCGGCGAAATTTATAATTTTCGAAACGGCGGCTGCGCAGTAAATACCAAAGCCGCCTTTCTTCCTGTGTCAGCTCGCGTCTGAGCTGTTTTGCATAAGAACGAGTAATTTCCATCCCCACACTCTGCCAGCCTTTCCCTCAGCCAGCAGAACGGGATGTAAAATCCTGAATCAGCCTTCAGGATTTTCAGCGAGGAACAACTCAAGAAGGGAGTTCAGGAACAGCTTGCCGTGCTCGGTGATCTGCCAGGACACATCACACTCGGTCAGGTACCCCTGCGCCAGCGCCTCGTCAATCTGCGGGCGAATCACTGACTCCGGCAGCCCGGTATAACGCGTAAATTCCGCGCGCGGAGCGGCTTCCAGCAGACGGAAGCGGTTCATAAAGAACTCAAACGGCTTATCCACCGCCTCGACGTCGTGCTGACGCTCCAGGTAGCGGCCTTCCATATACCCGCGTGGATGACGCGTTTTGGCGGTACGCAGAATGCGTCCGTCCGGGAAGGTCACCTTGCCGTGCGCACCGCAGCCAATTCCGAGATAGTCGCCAAAACGCCAGTAGTTCAGATTGTGCTGACACTGATAGCCCGGCTTCGCATACGCCGACGTTTCGTATTGCTGATATCCCGCCGCGGTCAAAAGCTGGTGGCCCTGCTCGAAGATATCCCACAGCGCGTCGTCGTCCGGCAGCACCGGCGGGCGCGAACCAAACAGGGTGTTCGGTTCAATGGTCAACTGATACCACGACAGATGCGGCGGGTTCAGTTCAATCGCCTGACGCAAATCGTCCAGCGCTTCTTCGAGCGACTGATCCGGCAGGCCGTGCATCAGGTCGAGGTTAAAGCTGCGCAGCCCAAGCCCCGTTGCCAGGTTTGCCGCGCGCTTTGCCTCTTCCGGGCCGTGAATGCGCCCCAGACGCTTCAGCTTTGGCTCGCTAAAGCTCTGCACGCCGATAGAGATACGGTTCACGCCCGCACGCTGGTACTCGACAAAACGGTCGGCCTCAACGGTGCCGGGGTTGGCTTCCATCGTAATTTCAGCATCCGCTGCCAGGTTCAGGCGTGCGCGCACACCGTCCAGCAGCGTCTGCATCGCCGGGCCTGAAAGCAGGCTCGGCGTACCGCCACCAATAAAAATGGTCTTCACTTCACGTCCCTGTGCGTACGGTACATCGGCATCCAGATCGGCCAGCAGATGCGCGACGTAATCATCGTGCGGCACTTCACCCTTCAGCGCGTGCGAGTTGAAATCACAGTACGGACATTTCTGCACGCACCATGGGATGTGAATATAAAGACTCAGAGGCGGCAAATTAGCCATTACGCAGTGCTTCCAGTAACAGTTTCAGGGCGCGTCCACGGTGGGAGATCGCGCTTTTCTCTTCGCGGGTGAGTTCCGCAGCGGTTTTGCCCTCGGTCGGGACAAAGAAAATCGGGTCGTAACCAAAGCCGCCGTTGCCCGCCGCTTCACGGGTGATCACGCCCGGCCAGCTGCCGTGGCAGACAATCGGCGTGGGATCTTCCGCGTGACGCATGTAGACCAGCACGCAGTGGAACTGCGCGGTACGCTGTTCGTCAGGAACGTCTTTCAGGGCCACAAGCAGCTTTTCCAGGTTCTGCTGGTCGGTGGCGTCCGGCCCGGAATAGCGGGCGGAGTAAATCCCCGGCGCACCGCCCAGAAAATCCACGGCCAGACCGGAATCATCGGCAATCGCGGGCAGGCCGGTTACCTGCGCCGCATGGCGCGCTTTCAGAATGGCGTTTTCGATAAACGTCAGGCCGGTCTCTTCGGCGGAGTCCACGCCCAGTTCGGTCTGAGCCACCACGTCCAGCCCAAAATCATTTAATAGCGAGGCCAGCTCGCGCACTTTACCGGCGTTACCGGTGGCGAGAACAACTTTCTGCATGGTTTAGTCCTGTTCTGTCAGAGCCGCGACTTCCGTCGGGATAGATTGCGGGTTAAGGATTTTTACCTGTTTATGCCGGCCAAGTTCACCTTTCTCAATGATGACCTGGCTTTTAGCGACGCGAAACTGTTTAGCCAGATATTTGGTCAGATGCGCATTCGCCTGGCCGTCAACCGGCGGGGCCGTGATGGCGACTTTTAGCTCGTCGCCATGCAGCCCAACAATACTGTCGCGGCTGGCTTTCGGCTGAATGTACAGCCGTAAAACCAGCCCGTCGGCGCAGGGGCTAACTGCACTCATAACGCCATCCACAGCCCCGGCAGCAGCATATTACCCGTCGCCTGTAACAGTTCCGCGATACCCATATTCAGCACGTACAGCAGCAGAACGAGAAGCATCGGCGAGAAGTCGATTCCGCCCATCGCAGGCAGCAGGCTACGAATTGGACGCAGCAACGGTTCCGTCAGCTGAATCAACGCGTACTCCACCGGGCTACGGCCCCGGCTTACCCAGCTCATGATCGCCATCACCAGCAGGACCCAGAAGATCAGCGAGCCGACGGTTTTAACCAGGATCAGAACGGCTGAAATCCAGATAATCGGCTGGAAAGTGATGACCATAAACAGCACGATCGCTTTGATAACGCTCAGAATAAACGCCATCAGCAGAGATGAACTGTCAATCGGCCCCATTGCCGGAATGATGCGGCGAAGCGGCCCCACAATGGGCTGCGTGATTTTCACGATAAATTGTGAGAATGGATTGTAAAAATCACAACGGGCCCACTGCATCCAGACGCGCAACAGCAGCGCCATCGTATACAGTTCAATGACCGTTGAAAGCAGGAAAGTCAACGTCTTCATGGCGTTCCTCAGGTTTCCTTATTATTGGGGGTAATCGCGCGCACCGAAAATTGCCGTGCCGATGCGCACCATGGTGCTGCCTGCCGCGATGGCGGCTTCCATATCATCCGACATGCCCAGAGAAAGCGTGTCTACCGTGTCATAGCGCGCTTTAAGCGCCTCAAATGCTACAGCCATTTGCTGTGCTACGGCAAACTGCCTTTCATAACTTGACTCTGGCGCCGGGATAGCCATCAGCCCGCGCAGGGTTAAGCGCGGCAGCGCCGCCACGTCCGCCGCCAGCGCATCCAGTTCGCTCAGCGTAATGCCGGACTTGCTGTTTTCATCGCTGATGTTGATTTGAATTAGCACGTTAAGCGCTGGCATCTCAATAGGGCGCTGGTCGCTCAAACGGGTAGCGATACGCAGACGATCGATGGTGTGACACCAGTCGAAGTGCTCTGCTACCAGACGGCTTTTGTTCGACTGTAGCGGACCGATAAAGTGCCATTGCAGGTCTGCATTTCCCCGTTCCCGGAAAGCGAGAATCTTATCTACGCCTTCCTGCACATAGTTTTCACCAAAGGCACGATGACCGGCGGCTATCGCTTCTGCGATGGCGCTCGCAGGCTTGGTTTTGCTGACTGCAAGCAATGTAATTTCTTCTGGAGCACGGCCGCAACGCGTTGCCGCGGCTGAGATTTTGTCCCGGACCTGTGCCAGGTTATGCGCAATGTCGTTCATTTTCCGAGGAGTTGTCTATGGATGTGGAAGAAATTGTGGCCCTTAGTGTAAAGCATAACGTCTCCGATCTACACCTGTGCAGTGATTCACCACCGCGCTGGCGCAGGTCAGGCCGTCTTGAACCTGCGCCGTTTCCGCCCCCGGATGTGGAGGCGTTATTAAAATCGTGGCTCAACGATGAACAGCAGGGCGCATGGTGGGCAAATGGGCAGGTGGATTTTGCCGTTACCCTCGCAGACCGTCAGCGCCTGCGCGGCAGTGCGTTTAAGCATATGCACGGCGTTTCGATCGCGCTGCGCCTGATGCCGCTGACGTGCCCGCAGCTCTCTGCGTTAGGTGTGCCGCGAGCGATCCCGGAGCTTTTGTCCAATGACAATGGCCTGATTCTGGTCACCGGCGCCACCGGCAGTGGGAAATCGACCACCCTGGCCGCGATGGTCGATTTCCTCAATCACCAGACGGACGGGCATATTCTGACCCTGGAAGATCCGGTGGAGTTTATGTACCAGAGTGAACGTTGCCTGATCCAGCAGCGGGAGATAGGCCTGCACAGCCCGTCCTTTGCCGAGGCCCTGCGCAGCGCGCTGCGTGAAGATCCGGATGTGATTCTGCTTGGTGAGCTGCGCGACAGCGAGACGATACGCCTGGCGCTGACGGCGGCGGAAACCGGCCATCTGGTGTTGGCCACGCTGCACACGCGCGGTGCGGCGCAGGCGATCGAGCGCCTGGTCGATACCTTTCCGGCGCAGGAGAAAGATCCGGTGCGTAATCAGCTGGCGGGAAGCCTGCGTGCGGTTCTGGCGCAGAAGCTGCGTCAGGATGTCCAGGGCGGGCGCGTGGCGCTGTATGAGCTACTGGTGAATACCTCGGCGGCGGCAAACCTGATCCGCGAAGGCAAAACCTGGCAACTGCCGGGCATTATTCAAACGGGGCAGCAGGCGGGAATGCAGAACTTTGAGCAGAGTCTGGCGGAGCGACGGGCGCAGGGGCGGCTGTAGACCCCGGCGCTCAGTAACCCTGGTCGAAATAGCTTTCGAGGATAATGACGGCTGAAGCTGAATCCACGCTGCCTTTGTTCAACGCCCGGAAGCCACCGTGCTCGAACAGGCCAGCGCGTGCCTCGACGGTGCTCAAACGTTCATCGTGCAGCTTAACGGAGACACCAAAGCGGCCATGGATTTTGTTCGCGAACTTGCGCGCGCGGGCGGTAAGCGGCTGCTCGGTGCCGTCCATGTTCAGCGGCAGACCGACAATCACGTCGTCCGGCTGCCACTCTTTGAGCAAGCGCTCAATAAGGTTCCAGTCCGGCGTGCCGTCGTTAGCTTTCAGCGCAGTGAGCGGGCGAGCGGTGCCGGTGATCCGTTGACCCACAGCGACGCCGATGCTTTTGGTGCCGAAGTCGAAGGCGAGAAGGGTGCCGCTCATTACGCGTGCCCCGCAACGCCAGGCATGGTCAGAATATCAATGCCAATCAGTTTTGCCGCGTCACGCCAGCGATCGGCGATAGGGGTTTTAAACAGGATATTCATATCCGCAGGGGCCGTCAGCCAGGCGTTGTCCAGAATTTCTTGTTCCAGCTGCCCTTTTTCCCAGGAGGCGTAACCGAGCGCAACCAGCACCTCAGAAGGCTGACTGGCAGTGCCCAGCGTTTCAAGCACATCGCGAGAGGTGGTGACGACGGTGTTATCGGAGATACGAATGCTGGACGAGAAAACCGGCGGGGTATGCAGGATAAAACCACGATCTTCTGCAAGCGGGCCGCCAAGCATCACCGGTTTATCAAGACGGATTTCCGGCAGCCGCGCTTCAGAAGGGATTTTCAGCTTGTCCAGAATCCCTTCAACCTGAAGGTTTTCCAGCGGCTTATTGATGATAATCCCCATCGCGCCGTCTTCGTTGTATTCACAAATATAGACCACGGCGCGGCGGAAAATCGGATCCTGGAGAGCAGGCATGGCAATAAGAAAGTGATGCTGTAAATTCATTGTCAGAGGTACTGTTTCCTGGTTTAAAAAGCGACAGCGCCCAGTATGGGGATAAACACAGGCGCTGTCACAGGTTATTTCTGTAAACGTTTTTCGATAGCGTCCATCAGCATTCCGGTGATCGAGATCGGGAATTCCGCTTCGATTTCACGAATGCAGGTTGGGCTGGTGACGTTCACTTCGGTCAGACGATCGCCGATGATATCGAGGCCAACGAAGATCAGGCCTTTGGCTTTAAGCGTAGGGCCGACGCGGCGGGCAATTTCCCAGTCGCTTTCGCTTAACGGACGCGGTTCGCCACGGCCGCCAGCCGCCAGGTTGCCACGGGTTTCCCCTCCCTGCGGAATACGCGCCAGGCAGTAAGGCACCGGCTCGCCGTCTACGACCAGCACACGCTTGTCGCCGTCTTTAATGGCCGGCAGATAGTTCTGTGCCATACAGTAGCGGGTTCCCAGCTCGGTCAGCGTTTCGGCAATCACGCCAATGTTCGGATCGCCCTCTTTCACCCGGAAGATCGACGCGCCGCCCATGCCGTCCAGGGGTTTCATGATGATGTCGCCGTGCTTCTGCCAGAATTCTTTCAGCTGCGTTTTGCTGCGGGTGACGAGCGTTTCCGGCGTCAGGTCAGAGAACCATGCGGTATAGAGCTTCTCGTTGCAGTCGCGCAGGCTCTGCGGCTTGTTGACGATCAGCGTGCCTTTCTCTTCGGCACGCTCAAGGATATAGGTGGAATAAATGTATTCGGTGTCGAACGGCGGATCTTTACGCATCAGGATGACGTTGAGGTCGGCCAGGGCAATATCCTGCTCGGTACCGAATTCGTACCATTTTTCGTAGTTCTGCTCGACGTTAACGATGCGGGTGCGTGCGCGGGCTTCACCGTTGATCAGGTAAAGATCGTTCATCTCCATGTAGTGGAGTTCATAGCCGCGACGCTGCGCTTCCAGCAGCATAGCGAAGCTGGAGTCTTTCTTGATGTTAATGTTTGCGATGGGGTCCATCACGATGCCGAGCTTAATCATCTTCTTCTCCGGTTATGGGTCTTTGCTTCAACCCAGATCGCCAAATCGCACCTGTAGCGCGGTAATGGCGGTGAGTGCCGTTGTCTCAGTGCGCAGAACGCGAGGTCCCAACAGAATATCAGTAAACTGGTAACGCGCCGTCATGGCAATTTCGTCAGCCGACAGGCCGCCTTCCGGGCCAATCAGCAGGCGTACACGCTCAACGGGCAGCGGCAGCGTATTGATGCTGGCGCTGGCGCGCGGATGAAGATTGAGCTTAAGCCCGCTTTCCTCTTCTGCACACCAGTCCTCCAGATCCATCGCCGGGCGGATCTCCGGGATACGATTGCGGCCGCTCTGTTCGCAGGCCGCAATGGCAATTTTTTGCCACTGCTGGATCTTTTTGTTCAGACGTTCCGCATCCAGTTTAACGCCGCAGCGCTCAGAAAAAAGTGGCGTAATGAGGCTTACACCCAGTTCAATGGATTTCTGAATGGTGAACTCCATCTTTTCCCCACGCGACATCACCTGGCCCAGGTGAATGTGCAGCGGCGATTCCCGGTCATCCACGTCGCCACGCAGCACCTTCACGTGCACGCTTTTTTTATCGGCGCGCGTAATTTCAGCGTCGAAAATCTGATTAGAGCCGTCAAAGAGCTGAATCGCCTGGCCTGCACCCATGCGCAGCACGCGGCCTACATGGTTTGCGGCATCATCAGACAGGGCGATTTCGCCGCCTGGGGTAATCAGTTCAGGGTGATAGATGCGAGGGATGCGCATAGTCAGAAATTCCATGTGTCATGCGATATAAGCGAATTGCCGTAGTGTAGGTTAGCTCTTTTGCGCCTGGCAAGCCCGCTGGACGTAAGGGTTGTGATTCCCCTGGACTTTGGCGATACGTTCGTCGCGCTGGCATTCCCAGTCCGTCACCGGGTAGAGCTTGTCCCAGGCATTGAAGAGCTGCGTCTGCTGGCGGGAAAGATTGAGATCGTAGCGGTCGCGCATATAGAAATAAGTGCGGGCGATGCTACCGCGCGCGCGGGCAGGCGGTTCGGCGACTTTCTCTTTGAAATCGACCTTCATGGCGCACTGACCGTACTGGCCTTCGCCACCGTTCCACTGGCTGTACATGAAGTTTCCGCGGTCGCCATTGACCTCACCCACGGCGGGTTGCAGGTTGTGCATATCGCTTTCCATCTGGCGGTAGACCGGATCTTTTGCGCAATTTTTACGTCCACCGTCCTGCCAGCACTGGCGCTGGTGGCCAAACTGCCAGGCCGGAACGACGTGTTCCCATTCGATTCGGCTGGCGCGGTTCTCGTTCTTGCGCACCTTATAGCCGCAGGATCCCAGATCCACGACCCCTTTCTTACCCTGCCAGTTAATTTTACAGCCGCAGTAGAAATCACCCGGTACGTCGGCGTTAATCTTTACGCCTGCGGTTTTTGCCTGAGAGAAACTGTGAATACCGTCGGCCAGAGCATGGCCGGAGAGCGCTGTCGCCAGAAAAGCGACCGCGAGAGAAACATTACGGGACATCTTACACTCCGTGTCAAAACGAGCCCGCAACGTAACGAATGTTGTTCCCGTATGCAATCAGTCAGATCAGGAAAGTTCCTGAAAGTTCGCGTGATTATTCCGCAACCAGCGGTTCGCCGCATTTAACGCAGCGGTAGGTCGCCTCGCCCCGCACTACGCGGTTATGGCGGCGGACGGTAAGCTGGTGCTGCTGGCACTGGCAGCGGTAGGGGAAGGTATTGCGGCGTACCGATTCCAGCTCGAACTGATGGGTGCGACGGGCCGGAACGCCGAGCACCGCCTCCATCATCCACTTCCACTCTTTGCCGTGCGGCGCGACGCGGCCAAAGTGCTTCCACACCAGCAGATGCGCCAGCTCGTGCGGCACCACTTCTTCGATAAACGCCTGCTGATTTTCCATCATCAACACCGGGTTGAGGCGGATCTCATACGATTCCAGCCAGGCGGTACCTGCCGCGGTGCCACGCTGCTGATAGACCAGCTTCGGTTCAGGATAATTGCGGCCGAGCTTCAGGTTGGCCTGGGCGAGTTTTTCCCGCAGGCTGCGCATAACGGCTTGCTGAATGGCGATGGGGAGACGGGGTGCTTTCATAGGGGCAGAGCATAAAGCGGGAAGCGGGGAGGCGCAAGAGGCGCCTCCCGCAGGAGGATCAGTCGTGTGCGCCGATTTCGCGCAGAGGACGACCTTTCATCAGGTTACGTTCAATGTGTTCCAGTGAAACATGTTTGGTTTCAGGAACCAGCCAGATAGTGAGAACAATAAAGAACAGGTTCAGACCGGCGTAGACCCAGAAGGTGTTGGCATTACCCAGAGTATTAAGCATGGTCAGGAACGTTGCGCCGACGATCATGTTGGCAATCCAGTTGGTCGCGGTAGAGCAGGTGATGCCAAAATCACGTCCTTTCAGCGGCTGGATCTCAGAGCACAGCACCCAAATCAGCGGACCGGCGCTCATCGCAAACCCAATGATAAACATCAGCAGCATCGCCACGGCGAAGTACTGTGCCGTTGGGGAGTGAATGCCCATGTGCATCATGGTACCCAGCACGCCCATCCCGACGGCCATCACCAGGAAGCCCAGCGTCAGGGTTGGCTTACGTCCCCAGCGGTCCACCAGGCCGATAGCGATAAAGGTCGCCAGCACGTTGGTCAGGCCGACGATCACGGTGCCCCACATCTGCTCGGTGGTGTTGGTGTAGCCCGCCAGTTCGAAGATTTTCGGCGCGTAATACATGATGACGTTCATCCCGGTGAACTGTTGCATGATCTGTAACAGCACGCCGAGGAACACCGCGCGGCGGAAGTTGCTGTTCTCTTTGAACAGCGCCCAGCCGGACTGTTTGACCTTCAGGCTTTCGCGGATCTCTTCCAGCTCGTTTTTGGCTTCGGCGCTGGTATCACGCAGGCGTAAGAGCACGCGTTCGGCATCATGGAAGCGGCGTTTGGCGGCGAACCAGCGCGGACTGTCCGGCAGGAAGAAGACGCCAATCAGCAGCAGGATGGCAGGAATGATGATGACGCCCAGCATCCAGCGCCATGCGCCGCTGTAGCTGAATGCGGTATCGGAGAGATAAGCCCCCAGAATACCGATAGTGATCATCAGCTGATACATGGAAATCATGCTGCCGCGGATTTTTTCCGGAGCGATTTCAGACAGGTACAGCGGGGCAGTATAAGACGCCACGCCCACTGCCAGACCGAGCAGCACGCGGGAGATGATCAGCACTTCAACATTAGGCGCAGCGGCAGAGAACAGTGAGCCGGCAACGAACAGGATCGCGCCAATCATCAGGCTCTTTTTACGCCCGAGCTTAAAGGAGAGCCAGCCGCTGCCGACCGCGCCGACGGCGGCACCGAACATCATGGAGCTAACCACCCATTCCTGAGTGTGTGCGCTAATCTGGAACTCATCGGTGATGAAAGGTAATGCACCGGCAATTACGCCAATATCCAGGCCAAAGAGTAATCCTGCCAGAGCGGCGAGGAAGCAGACGAAGAACGTCATTGCCTTATTGGACGTACGCCCCTGTTTATTATTGTCAGGCATTATGCCCTCCAGTTGGGTTATCAGTTTTTACGATATAAAGAGTAGGTGAGCGGCTCATAAAAATATGTGAGTCAAATCACAACGGTGTAATCGGTTACACTGGCTTGTAACCGTAAAAATAATTAAAGCCTTGAAAATATAGAGGTAAATTAATTGATGTGCATCGCGTTTGCACAAATTTCAGACTTAACTGAAAGGGAATGTAACAGCAGAAGAAATGCGATCATGCAAAGAGAATATTCTGAAAGCGGGGTATAGAGAGTGAGGTGTAAACGGTTCCAAACATTGCCGGGTGGCTACTAGCGCCTTACCCGGCCTACAAAAACTCACTACCCGTAGGTCGGGTAAGGCATAGCCGCCACCCGACATAAAAAAGGCCAGCACAAAGGCTGGCCTTTTTAAGCTGCTGGCAGTCGATTATTTCAGACCGGCAGCATCACGCAGCAGGGCGGCTTTGTCGGTTTTTTCCCATGGGAAATGTTCGCGACCAAAGTGACCGTACGCTGCAGTTTCCTGGTAGATTGGGTGCAGCAGATCCAGCATCTGAATCAGACCGTATGGACGCAGGTCGAAGAACTCACGCACCAGCAGGGTCAGCTGTTCAGAAGGCACTTTTTCAGTACCGAAGGTTTCCACCATGATGGAGGTTGGCTCAGCCACGCCGATGGCGTAGGAAACCTGAATTTCACAGCGGTCAGCCAGACCGGCAGCAACGATGTTTTTCGCCACATAACGTGCAGCGTACGCGGCAGAACGGTCAACTTTAGACGGATCTTTACCGGAGAATGCGCCGCCGCCGTGACGTGCCATGCCGCCGTAGGTATCTACGATGATTTTACGACCGGTCAGACCGCAGTCACCCATTGGGCCGCCGATAACAAAGCGTCCGGTTGGGTTGATGAAGAATTTGGTCGCAGAGCTCAGCCATTCAGTTGGCAGAACCGGCTTGATGATCTCTTCCATCACCGCTTCTTGCAGGGATTTCTGGTCAATCTCTTCAGCATGCTGCGTGGAAAGAACCACGGCATCGATACCGACGATTTTCCCGTCGTCATACTGGAAGGTCACCTGGCTTTTCGCATCCGGACGCAGCCACGGCAGGGTGCCGTTTTTACGTACTTCAGCCTGACGCTGCACCAGACGGTGTGCGTAGGTCACCGGCGCTGGCATCAGCACGTCGGTTTCGTTGGTTGCGTAGCCGAACATCAGGCCCTGGTCGCCCGCGCCCTGTTCCAGCGGATCGGCACGGTCAACGCCCTGGTTGATGTCCGGAGACTGTTTGCCAATCGCGCTCAGTACGGCGCAGGAGTTGGCATCAAAGCCCATATCAGAATGTACATAGCCGATCTCACGCACCGTGTTACGGGTGATCTCTTCGATATCAACCCATGCGCTGGTGGTGATCTCACCGCCAACCAGAACCATGCCGGTTTTGACATAGGTTTCACACGCTACGCGCGCCTTTGGATCCTGCGCGAGGATCGCATCCAGCACCGCATCGGAGATTTGGTCAGCAATTTTATCAGGATGTCCTTCTGATACGGACTCGGACGTAAACAGGTGTTTTGCCATGTTTTATTTCACCTAAGAGGAATTTGGTTAGCTCAAGCTGCTGTGTGGAATAGCCATAGGAGATAATTCTACCAAGGCCTACAGGATTTTGACACTGGCAGTCTGAGTGTTAATCGGTATGGATGGATTAACATCTGGACGTCTATTTTAGGTCACTTCTTCACCCGATTTCCAGTTTTTTTTGACTCACCTCTCATTGCGTTGAAAACGCTGCTGGAATTTTTTCTGACGACGCTGGCAACCTGCGCATTTTTGTTTTGCTTTTTAGCGACCTTCTCGGTATAAAACGCGGCGCGCGGCTCATATAAAATAAGCGCTCGATGAACACATCGTGTCGCCACTTCCAGCCGGGTTAAGCAGTGAACTTTTAGCTTTGGCTTGTGGTCCGTTTCAGCAGAGGCGGCCGTGGAGGTGATACCAGATAATGAACCATCGTTTTCCGCTCATTCAGCGCAGCCGTTCTGGCGCGCATTTGATTCCCACCCGCACTTCTGGTCTAAACACCTGCCGATGTTATACCCATCTCGGTGCTTCTCAGGATTCCAGAGCCGGTCACGCTTTGTGAAAACTGAACAAGGGCGCTCTTGTTAATACAGGAGTTTTCTCGTGGTTTCGCCGAACCTTGTCATACAGAGTTCGGATACGTGTTTTACAATGATATGAATAAGAAACCGGTCGCACGGTCTGGATTTCAGCATACTCTGCTGGGAAATGGAGCCGTTAATGGGTTGTTATCGCCGTATAACGCTGCGATAGTAGTCAACTGTTTTACACTTAATACAAAGAGTTGAGGTTCGCTATGTCTGACGACATGTCTTCGCTTTCGCCTTCGTCAGCAGGCGAACAGGGTGTACTACGTTCTATGCAGGAGGTTGCGATGAGCTCCCAGGAAGCCAGCAAGATGCTGCGCACTTACAATATTGCCTGGTGGGGCAATAACTACTACGACGTTAACGAGCTGGGCCACATCAGTGTCTGCCCGGATCCGGACGTCCCGGAAGCGCGCGTGGATCTCGCTAAACTGGTGAAAACCCGTGAAGCGCAGGGTCAGCGCTTGCCTGCACTGTTCTGCTTCCCGCAGATCCTGCAACATCGCCTGCGTTCTATTAACGCCGCGTTCAAACGCGCGCGGGAATCGTATGGTTATAACGGCGACTATTTCCTCGTTTACCCGATCAAGGTCAACCAGCACCGTCGCGTGATTGAGTCCCTGATCCACTCCGGCGAGCCGCTGGGCCTGGAAGCAGGCTCTAAAGCGGAGCTGATGGCGGTTCTGGCGCACGCGGGCATGACCCGGTCGGTGATCGTCTGTAACGGCTATAAAGATCGCGAATACATTCGTCTGGCGCTGATTGGCGAGAAGATGGGCCACAAGGTCTATCTGGTGATCGAGAAGATGACCGAAATCGCGATCGTGCTGGAAGAGGCCGAGCGTCTGAACGTGATCCCGCGCCTTGGCGTGCGTGCGCGACTGGCGTCGCAGGGTTCCGGTAAATGGCAGTCTTCCGGCGGTGAAAAATCCAAGTTCGGCCTCGCGGCGAACCAGGTGCTTCAGCTGGTGGAAATTCTGCGCGAGCGCGGTCGTCTGGACAGCATTCAGCTGCTGCACTTCCACCTCGGCTCGCAGATGGCCAACATTCGCGACATCGCCACCGGCGTGCGTGAATCGGCACGTTTCTACGTTGAGCTGCATAAGCTCGGCGTGAATATTCAGTGCTTTGACGTGGGCGGCGGCCTGGGCGTGGACTACGAAGGGACCCGCTCGCAGTCTGACTGTTCGGTAAACTATGGCCTGAACGAATATGCCAACAACATCATCTGGGCGATTGGCGATGCCTGCGAAGAGCACGGCCTGCCGCACCCGACGGTGATCACCGAATCCGGCCGCGCGGTCACGGCGCACCATACGGTACTGGTCTCTAACATCATTGGCGTTGAGCGTAGCGAAATCACCGAAGCCACGCCTCCGGCAGACGATGCCCCACGTTCCCTGCAAAGCATGTGGGAAACCTGGCAGGAGATGCACGAGCCGGGCACGCGTCGTTCCCTGCGCGAATGGCTGCACGACAGCCAGATGGACCTGCACGATATTCACGTCGGCTACTCGTCAGGCACATTCAGCCTGCAAGAGCGCGCGTGGGCCGAGCAGCTCTACCTGAATATGTGCCACGAAGTGCAGAAACAGCTCGACCCGAGCAACCGCGCGCACCGTCCGATTATCGACGAGTTGCAGGAGCGTATGGCGGACAAAATGTACGTCAACTTCTCCCTGTTCCAGTCGATGCCGGATGCCTGGGGTATCGACCAGCTGTTCCCGGTTCTGCCGCTGGAAGGGCTGAACCACGCCCCGGAACGCCGCGCCGTGCTGCTGGACATCACCTGTGACTCTGACGGCGCGATTGACCATTACGTCGACGGCGACGGTATTGCGACCACTATGCCAATGCCGGAGTACGATCCGGAGAACCCACCAATGCTGGGCTTCTTTATGGTGGGGGCGTATCAGGAGATCCTCGGCAACATGCACAACCTGTTCGGTGATACCGAAGCGGTTGACGTGTTTGTCTTCCCTGACGGCAGCGTGGAGGTTGAGCTGTCCGACGAAGGGGACACCGTGGCGGACATGCTCGAATACGTTCAGCTGGATCCGAAAAAACTGCTCACCCAGTTCCGCGATCAGGTGAAAAACACCGGTCTGGACGACGCGTTACAGCAGCAGTTCCTGGAAGAGTTTGAAGCGGGTCTGTACGGGTACACCTACCTGGAAGATGAGTAGGTATACTCCCTCTCCCGGTGGGAGAGGGGCGGGGTGAGGGCAACAGACCGCACAATGCCCTATACTCACTTGAACCCGTATGAATTAACGGCGATAATTCGCCCCAATTAGCGATTTACGAATCAATCCCTTCCTCGTCGGGTTTAACGACGCGGAGGGGATTTTTTTTCATCTGTTTTTAATGTATCGACTTTATAAGAGGTCAGGACATGAGCACTTTAGGTCATCAGTACGATAACTCTCTGGTATCTAACGCGTTTGGTTTTTTACGCCTTCCGATGAACTTCCAGCCGTACGACAGCGATGCGGACTGGGTGATCACCGGCGTACCGTTCGACATGGCAACGTCCGGTCGCGCGGGTGGTCGTCATGGTCCGGCGGCGATCCGTCAGGTTTCCACTAACCTGGCCTGGGAGCACAACCGCTTCCCGTGGAACTTCGACATGCGCGAGCGCCTGAACGTGGTGGACTGCGGCGATCTGGTGTACGCCTTCGGCGACGCGCGTGAGATGAGCGAAAAATTGCAGGCACACGCCGAGAAGCTGCTGGCGGCCGGTAAACGCATGCTCTCCTTCGGCGGTGACCACTTCGTGACCCTGCCGCTGCTGCGCGCCCACGCGAAGCACTTCGGTAAAATGGCGCTGGTGCATTTCGATGCGCACACCGACACCTACGCGAACGGCTGCGAGTTCGACCACGGCACCATGTTCTACACCGCGCCGAAGGAAGGCCTGATCGATCCGAACCACTCGGTGCAGATCGGCATCCGCACCGAGTTTGACAAAGACAACGGCTTCACCGTACTCGACGCGGGCCAGGTGAACGATCGCGGCGTGGACGATATTCTGGCTCAGGTTAAGCAGATCGTCGGCGACATGCCTGTCTATCTGACCTTCGACATCGACTGCCTGGATCCGGCATTCGCACCGGGTACCGGTACGCCGGTGATCGGCGGCCTGACATCAGACCGCGCCATCAAGCTGGTGCGCGGCCTGAAGGATCTGAACATCGTCGGGATGGACGTGGTGGAAGTGGCTCCGGCCTATGACCAGTCCGAGATCACCGCGCTGGCCGCGGCGACCCTGGCGCTGGAAATGCTCTATATCCAGGCGGCGAAAAAAGGCGAATAAGCCTTACGCGCTGATTGCTGCTGCGCGCCGCATGCGCAGCAGCAACATTCCCCCGGCAAGCAGGGTGACAACCTGCGAGACGACCAGCACCGAAAAGCCTGAACTGACCGACCCCACCGATCTCATCACCATCCCCATCAGCAGCGGAATAAACGCCGCGCAGATATTGCCGATCCCATTGATTATGCCGTAAGCGCTGCCCACCGCTTCCCGCGCGGCGTGATGCTGGATCACCGCCGGAATAGCCGCCCCCTGTAGCCCCCAGAAGACATTAGCCGAAAGCATAAACAGCGCCAGCCAGGCAGGCTGATGGCTGAGCATCAGCGCGACCACGGACAGCGCCGTCATCGCCCCGCCCACCACAAACAGCATCGGTGCCTGTTCCGGACGCATTTTGTCGAGCAGCACGCCGCCCAGAAACTTTGACCCCAGGCTGAGCAGGAAGGGGATCGCCGCAAGCCAGCCCGTGGCATGCAGCGAGAAATGATGCTCGTCACGCAGCCACGCGGGCAGCCAGGCGCTGCTCCCCCAGAGATAGCTCAGGGTGGCGATTTCAACCACCATGATCCAGCCCAGCAGCGGCGTCTGCCAGGCCAGCGTGAAGGTGTGGACAAACCCCGGTTTTTTCGCGGTCGGGAGCTTGCGCGGCGCGGGCAGAAAACGCCAGATTAAGCTGCCCCCGAGGAGAAGGTTGATTGCCGCCAGTGCATAAAACGATCCGGCCCAGCCCAGATGCGACATCAGCCAGGTCACCAGCGGAAAGCCCACGGCCAGCCCGAGCGAGACGCCCAGCGCGGTCACGGCGTTGGGTTTACCGATCTCTTGCGCGCTAAAGTTATCGCTGATAAAGCGCGTTTTCAGCGAAAATAGCGGACCCTCCGCGATCCCCAGAATCACGCGGGCGATGAGCATTCCCGTCAGCGAGCCGAGCAAAGGTGAAGCCGCGCAGACCGCGGCCCAAATCGCAATGCTGCTTAATAATCCCTGCCGATAATGAAGTTTGCTTTCAATAACCGGCGTTAATAATAGAGCGGAAAAACCATAACCCAGAAGAAAGCAGGTCATGAGCAGGCCCTGTAACATTCTGTTTTCATTTAACTGAAAATGTTCGGCAAATTCCGGGTTTAAAATCATTACCGAGATATTTACCCGATCGACGTACGAAATAATAATGAGTAATAAAAGCGCAATCGTGCCTTGCCATCTTGCCGTCATCATGTCCGCCTTACGTTTTTTGTAACTTATATTTTTCATCAATGTGATTGTCACGGAGCTAAAATGGTTCACCTGTGAAACTCTTTGTTTATTAAAGATAAATTAAAAATGAGTTTCACAGGTGAAACGCGAAAGAGGTGACGTTCATTTATTTTTAAAGAGTAAAAAGAAAGGAAGTCAATATCTTTTATTCAAAATAAGAGGCCATTAAAAAAACGTATTTCTCACGCTGCAATAATGAAAATTTCATATCGCTGCATTTTTTCGTGATCCCTTGCACACTTAGTTAATTAATTGCTGGTCGATTAACAAATTAGTCACATTGTCGCTTGACGAAACATTCATCGCTTTTATATTGACCGTATTAAATAAGAAACAGAGTTTCATATATGAAACAAAAGCCTGGAGGATCGTGATGAGCTGGATAGGCGTATGTGACGCAGAGCAAGTACAGGAAGATTTCCCTTTTAGCGGCAACGTCGACGGTAAAGAGATCGGCGTTTACCTGATCGACGGTGAATATTACGCGCTGGAGGACGTATGCCCGCACGCCTATGCCCTGCTGAGTCAGGGCTTCGTGGAAGACGGCAAGGTGGAATGCCCGCTGCACGAGGCGGTATTCGACGTCAAAACCGGTCAGTGCCTGCACGGCCCCGGCGGGCGCAACCTCAACCGCTACCCGGTTCGGGTCTTTGAAAACCAGATTCAGATTACCTTCGTCGAGGAGACCGTGGCATGAGCGACACCCTGAACTTCAACCCGGCGCTGCCGGAAAGCCGCCAGTTTACCCCACCGGCAGAGGGCGGTAATGGCGCCATTCATAAGCCGGGTGATTACACCAACCTGATCTGGCAAACCCGCAGCCGCGAGCCGGAAAGCTGGGAAGTGAAGCTGATTGCGACGCTGGAAGATCTCTTCGAGCAGGGCGTTGAAACCTTGCCGGAGCTGGTAAGCGGGCTGAACGCGGTGCGCATGCACGACCAGCAGGGCGAGCCGTGGAGCGACGCCAGCTTCCAGGCATTCTTACAGGTTAACGGCTACTGAGGGCAACGCGATGACGACGACCGTACAACATTATCTGGATAAAGGCCTGCGTGGCCTCTGGTATCCGGTGCTGGCGAGCTGGGAAGTGCAGTCTGCGCCGGTGGGCATCACCCGCCTGGGCGAGCAGATTGTGGTCTGGCGCAATAAAGATGGCCAGGTGCAGGCGCTGGAGGACCGCTGCCCGCACCGCGGCGCGCGCCTGTCGATGGGCTGGAACCTCGGGGACCGCATTGCCTGCTGGTATCACGGCGTAGAGGTGGCGGGCAACGGCGAAGTGAAAGACGTGCCCGCCGTAGATAAATGTCCGCTGGTCGGCCAGCAGTGCGTACGCAGCTATAACGTGCAGGAGGCGCACGGCGCCATCTTCCTCTGGTTTGGCGTCACCGCGGACCAGCAGCCGGACGAGCTGACCTTCCCGGACGAGCTCGCCGATACGGACAGCTTCAGCAACTTCCTCTGCACCGCCGCGTGGAAATGCAATTACCAGTACGCGCTGGAAAACGTGATGGACCCGATGCACGGCACCTATCTGCACTCCTCGTCGCACTCGATGGCGGAAGGGGATCGCAAGGCCGACATGGTGCTCCAGCCGACCAAAACCGGTTTTATTTTCGAGAAGAAAGGGCAGAGCGGCGTCAATTTTGACTGGGTGGAGCTGGGCAACAGCGGCACCTGCTGGATGCGCCTCTCCATTCCGTACAAGAAGCGCTTGGGGCCGGGCGGCCACTTCTTTATCGTCGGCATGGTGGTGCCGGAAGATAACGACAACTGCCGCGTCTTCTTCTGGCGCATTCGCCGGGTGCAGGGCTGGCAGCGCGATATGTGGCGTTTCATGTACCGCAACCGTCTGGAAAAACTGCACTGGGAAGTGCTGGAGCAGGACCGCGTGGTGCTGGAAAGCCTGGCGCCAAACGCGCGCGATCATGAGTACCTGTATCAGCACGACGTCGGTCTTTCGCGCCTGCGCCGCATGATGCAAAAGGCCGCCAAAGAGCAGCTGGCGATGCGTGAAGCACAGCAGGGAGCCGCCTGATGAACGGGCTGCTGAGCGGCAAGCGCATCGTCATAACCGGCGCCGCGCGCGGGCTGGGCTTTCACTTTGCCAAAGCCTGCGCGGAGCAGGGCGCGGCGGTGGTGATGTGCGACATCCTGAAGGGCGAGCTGGCCGAAAGCGCCCACGCCCTGAGCGAGCGGGGCTATGCGATCGAACCGCACGTTATCGATCTGGCCGATCCACAGTCCATTGAGCAGGTGTTCAGCGCCATTGGCGAGCAGGGTCAGATCGATGGCCTGGTGAACAACGCGGCGATGGCGACGGGCGTCGGCGGCAAAAACATGCTCGATTACGATCCGGATCTCTGGGATCGGGTGATGAGCGTCAATGTCAAAGGCACCTGGCTGGTGACGCGCGCCGCCGTGCCGCTGCTGCGTGAAGGGGCGGGCATTGTGAACGTGGCGTCCGACACCGCGCTGTGGGGCGCGCCGCGCCTGATGGCCTACGTCGCCAGCAAGGGGGCCGTCATTGCCATGACCCGATCAATGGCGCGCGAACTGGGTGAAAAGCGTATACGCATTAATGCCATCGCGCCGGGGTTAACCCGCGTCGAGGCGACGGAATATGTCCCCGCCGAACGGCATCAGCTCTACGAAAACGGACGCGCGTTAACCGGCGCGCAGCAGCCGGAAGATGTCACCGGCAGCGTGGTCTGGCTGCTAAGCGATCTGTCTCGGTTCATCACCGGACAGCTGATCCCGGTCAACGGCGGTTTTGTCTTTAACTAAGGTAGGGCGATGATGGCAAACGATCAGGAAGTGAAGTATCTGGTGCCGGGGCTGGAGCGCGGTTTACAGCTGCTGTTGGCCTTTGGCGAGCAGCATCGCGATCTGACTTTTGCCGAGCTGCACCGGCTGGTGGATATGCCGAAGGCGACCGCCTATCGCGTGGTGCAGACGCTGGAGTACATGGGCTTTCTGGAGCGCAACACGCGCACCAATACCTTTTCGCTGGGCATGAACGTGCTGCGTCTTGGCTTTGAGTACATCGCCTCGCTGGACGTGGCGCAGGTCGGCCAGCCGGTGATCGAGCAACTGCGCGACGTGAGCCAGTGCAGCAGCCATCTGGCGATCCGCGACGGGCGCGACATTATCTACATCGCCCGCGTCAGCGCCGCCGGGTCGCGTATCAACCAGGTCAGCATTGGTACCCGTCTGCCGGTGCACTGTACCTCGCTGGGCCGCATGCTGTTGACCGATATTTCCCGCGCTGATTTCGAACAGCTGTTCCCGCATGAGCGTCTGCCGGGCAACACGCCGGGGCAGCTTCACGACCGTGAAGCCCTGTGGCAGATGGTGCAGCAGGACAAAGCCCGCGGGTATGTCATCGGCGAATCCTTCTTCCGCCACGGCATCTCTTCCATCGTCTACCCGGTGTATGACCGAAGCGGCCGCGTGGCGGCGGTAGTCAGCATTCTGGTGCCGTCGGAGGAGATCCCGCAGAGCGACCGCGAGCGCCTGCAAAACGAGGTTCGCCTTGCGGCGGATAAAATTTCTGGCTTCTTAGGGTATCTATCACAGGCCAGTTAAATCAGTGAGTTAACGTCAGGCGCTTGACTGCGTCGGGCATGTTTTACGCCCAATCTGGGCCAGATGAGGCAACGAACGATGAGTGTAACCGGAATTGAAAAGCTGGAATTTGGTGTGGAAGACCTGACGCACTGCGCCAAATTTATGCGTGATTTTGGCCTGACGGGCGATGCCAGCGGCCAGCGTTTCACCACCCTGAGCGGCGCGCGCGTGGAGCTTAACCCGATCGACAGCCCCGACCTGCCGCCCGCGTTTGAAGCGGGCAACACCCTGCGCCGCATGACCTGGGCGGTTGCCGCACAGTCCGATCTCGACGCGCTGCGCCCGAAGCTGGCGCAGCAGCCCGGCTTTCGCGAAGTGGGCGACGCGCTGGAATGCCTCGATCCGAACGGCATGACGCTGCGCGTGCAGGTGACCCAGCAGACCGACGTGGAGCTTAACGTCGAGCCAATAAACCAGTGGGGCGATGCCCGCCGTATCGACACGCCCAGCCCGGTTTACGATCGCGCCCAGCCGATCAACGTGGGGCATGTGGTGTTCTTCGTGGAGGAGCTGGCGGCGGTGGAAAAATTCTACCGCGAGGTGCTCGGCTTCCAGGTCTCGGATCGCTATATCAACCGCGCCGTGTTCCTGCGCTGCGGCGTGCGTGGCGGCCATCACAACCTGTTCCTGCTGCAACTGCCGAACCGCAAGCGCGGCCTTAACCACGTGGCCTTCACCGTGCGCGATATCCACGAGGTGATCGGCGGCGGTATCGCGATGAATAAACATGACTGGAGCACCTTTATCGGGCCGGGACGTCATCCGGTGTCGTCGGCGTACTTCTGGTACGTCAACAGCCCGACCGGCGGCGCGTTTGAGTATTACACCAACGATGATTACCTGACGGAAAACTGGCAGCCGCGCGAGCTGGAGCATTCCCTGGTCTCCTTCACCGAGTGGGCGGTGGAAGGCGGGATTGACCACGACACGCGCCGTCAGCAGAAAAAGCCGGAGGCGGTATGACATCGCGCATTGTCATTATCGGCGGCGGCCAGTCAGGCGGCTGGGCGGCGAAAACCCTGCGTGACGAGGGCTTCGACGGCGAGATTTGCGTGGTAGCGGAAGAGGAATGGGATTTCTACGAGCGGCCGCCGCTGTCAAAAGCGTCTCTGCTGGAACCGGACGCGGCGCTCCCAAGGCTGTTTACCGACGAGGTGCAGCAGGCGCTGGACCTGACCTGGTACCGACCGCTGCGCGCTGAATCTGTCGATCGCGATGAAAAAAAAGTCCTTCTTAGCAACGGCGAGCAGCTTAGTTACAACATCCTTTTAATCGCTACCGGCGGTCGGGCGCGCCTGCCTTCGCAGGCGTGGGCCAGCCATCCGCAGGTCTATACCCTGCGCCACTGGCAGGACGCGCAGCGCCTGAAAAGTCGCCTGTCGGAAAGTCACAAACTGGCGATTATCGGCGGCGGCTGGATTGGCCTTGAGATTGCCGCTTCCGCGCGGAAAAGCGGCGTGGCGGTCACGCTGTTCGAGCAGCAGCCTGCGCTCTGCATGCGCTCGGTGAGCGGCGAGGTGTCCCAGCGCCTGGAGGCCATCCACCGCGAGCAGGGGGTGGAGATCCGTACCGGCTGCGGCGCGCTGGAGCTGGAGGACGACGGCGGCCTGCCGGTCGTCCACTGCGACGGCAACCGTGAAACCTTTGATGCAGTGGTGGTGGGGATCGGCGTCGATCTCAATCTGGAGCTGGCGCGTGACGCGGGGCTGAAAACCGGGCGCGGGATCGTGGTGGATGCCCAGGGACGCACCTCGGATCCGTTCATCTTTGCCGCAGGAGATGTCGCCCAGCACCATCACTACGGCTTGTGCATCCAGTCCTGGGCCTTCGCCCAGAATCAGGCGGTGGCGACGGCGAAAGCGATGCTCAATCCCGATGCGCCAGGTTATGACGACGCGCCGTGGCTGTGGTCGGATCAATACCAGCACAACATTCAGATCCTCGGCATTCCGCAGGCAGGCTGCCGAACGATATTGCGTGAAGAGGCGCTGTACTTCTCGCTGGACGACAACGGGCGGCTAACGCAGCTTGTGGCGTTCAACGATGCGCGCACCGTCAAGCTGGCGAAGCGCTGGATGGCGGCAGGGCGGGATCTGTCGGACGTACCGCTTGCCGACCCGACATTTTCACTGATGTCACTGCGATAGCTAACCCGCACCCGTAGGGGGAGAAATGACCACACTAGAGACTAACACCGCGCCGGTTGAGGCGAGCGGTGAGGGGACCCGCACGCCCGAAAAAGCGGTGCGCTGGGCCATCCCGCTGTCGCTGCTGGCCTGCGTGCTGCTGGCCTTTTTCGACAAAATCAGCATCGCGGCGCTCTTTTCGGATATCCATTTCCAGCAGGCGATGGGCATTGATTTCGACACCACGCGTCTCGGCATTCTGATGAGCGCTTTCCTGCTGAGCTATGGCTTCTCATCGGTGTTTTTAAGCGGTTTAGGCGACAAAATCGCGCCGCTGCGCCTGCTCACCGGGATGATGGCAGTGTGGTGCGTGCTGATGGTGGCGATGGGCTTTACCCATAACTACACGCTGATGATCGTCCTGCGTATTCTGCTGGGCGTGGCGGAAGGACCGCTGTTCCCGCTGGCCTTCGCCATTGTACGCCACAACTTCCCGCAGTATTTGCAGGCGCGCGCCACCATGCTGTGGCTGCTGGGCACCCCGGTGGGCGCGGCGATTGGTTTCCCGCTCTCCCTCTGGCTGCTGAACACCTTTGGCTGGCAGAGCACTTTCTTTGTGATGGCCATGCTTACCGTGCCGGTGCTTATCTTTGTGCGCATTGGTCTGCGCGGTATCCGCCTGGAGGCAAAACCCGGCACCTCGCAGGCGTCCCGGGACGAGCGGCGCGCGGCGCGGCGTGAGCTGTTTGTCAGCCCGCACTTCTGGATCATCTGCATCTTTAACATCGCTTTCCTGACCTACCTGTGGGGCATCAACGGCTGGTTGCCTGGCTACTTAATTAAGGGCAAAGGCATCCACCTGGAGCATGCGGGCTGGCTGTCGTCGATGCCGTTCATCGCCATGCTGGCAGGGGAAGTGATTGGCGCGTGGCTGTCTGACCGGGTCGATAAGCGCGCGGCGGCCTGCTTTATCTCGATGGCGGGGGCGGCCGTCGGGCTGGCGGCGGTGATGCACCTCGACACCCCGCTTGCCATCATCGCGGCGATGAGCTTCAGCACCTTTATGTGGGGCACCGGCGCGCCCAACATTTTCGCCCTGCTGGCGAAGGCCACCCATCCCCGGGTGAGCGCCACGGCGGGCGGTATCTTCAACGGGCTGGGAAACTTTGCGGGCGCGCTGTCGCCGGCGGTGATGGGCGCGCTTATCGCCTTTACCCACAGCATGGATTCCGGGCTGATTTTTCTGGCGGTGATGGCGGCGGTGGGCTGCGTCCTGTTACTGCCGCTGCTGAGACGTTACTGAGGAGAGTGTCATGACTGATTCAATCGTAACCAACAAAACAGGCATCAAACCTGACCATCTGACGATGGAAGAGTGGGTCGAGTCGCGCATCGCGCGCTTCGAAGGCCGTAAATACGACTGGAACGCGCTGAAGTTCCAGGCCGATTTTGATCCGAAATATCGCCGGGCGCAGATGCGCTACATCGGCACCGGCGCAACCGGCGTGGCGAACGACACCAACACCGTGCAGGCGGACCATTTTACCTTCTCCACCATGGTGCTGCCGTCGAAGTGCGAAGGACCGCTGCACCTGCACGACGACGTGGAAGAGGTGTTCTTCATGCTCAAGGGGCAGATCACGCTGATGATCCAGGACGGCGACAACTACACCGAAACCGTGCTGCGCGAGCGTGACCTGATCTCCGTTCCGCCGGGCATCTATCGCGGCCTGTTTAACCACGGCGAAGAAGAAGCGCTGATGTGCGTCATGCTGGGGGCCAATAAGCCGGAAATCCCGACCTATCCGTCCGACCATCCACTTTCCAAAGTGAAGCGGAACTAAGGGGGCATGATGACGGGTTTTCGTGAACAGGGAAGCGGCATTCCGCTGATGCTGCTGCACGGGATCAGCTCCGGCGCCGCCTCCTGGCACAAGCAGATGGCGCTGAACGGTTTTCGCGTGCTGGCGTGGGACATGCCGGGCTATGGCGAAAGCCCGATGCTGGCCGTAGCGCGGGCAAACGCGGGGGATTACGCCGACGCGCTGGCGGCCATGCTGGATCGCGCCGGTGTCTGGCAGACAGTGCTGGTCGGCCATTCCCTGGGGGCGCTGGTGGCCAGCGCCTTTGCGGCAAAGTTCCCGGATCGCGTCATTCATCTGGTGCTGGCCGACGCGGCGCAGGGGTACGGCAATGCCGCGCCGGAGCAGCGGGAGCAGGTCTGGCGCAACCGCGAGCAGCAGATGGCGCTGGGGGGCGAAATCCTCGCCCAGACCCGCGCCCCGAAGCTGCTGCGCCCCGGCGCGCGCGCGGAAGATATCGCCACCGTCGCGGCGGGCATGCGGGTGCTGCGCCCGGAAGGCTACCTTGCCGCCTCGTGGATGCTGGCGCATGACGACATCCACGGCTGGCTGAAGCGTTATTCCGGCAGTTTTGAAGTCTGGTGCGGCGAGCAGGATGCCATCACCCAGCCGGAGCTGGTTCAGGGTCTGGCGCTGCGCTACGGCATGCCGTTTATCGCCATTCCGCAGGCCGGGCACGCCAGCTATCTCGATAACGGCGCGTTTTTCAACCAACAGCTTTTACGCATTAACGAAGAGGTGCGCGATGAATGCACAAATTGACGGGCGCGTAGCGGTAGTCACCGGCGGTTCTTCCGGCATTGGCTTTGAAACGCTGCGCCTGCTGCTGGGAGAAGGGGCGAAAGTCGCCTTCTGCGGCCGTGACGCGGACCGGCTCGCCAGCGCCCATGCGACGCTGCAAAACGAATTTCCTCACGGGGAGATTTTCGCTTACCGCTGCGACGTGCTGAATGCCGACGAAGTTCAGGCCTTCGCGGATGTGGTGCAGGCGCGTTTTGGCGCGGCGGATATGCTGATCAACAACGCCGGGCAGGGCTACGTGGCGCACTTCCATGACACGCCGCGCGAGGCGTGGCTGCACGAAGCCGAACTCAAACTGTTCGGGGTGATTAACCCGGTGCAGGCGTTTCAGCCGCTGCTGGAACTGTCCGACATCGCCTCCATCACCTGCGTGAACTCCCTGCTGGCGCTTCAGCCGGAAGAGCACATGATCGCCACGTCGGCAGCCCGCGCCGCGCTGTTGAACATGACGCTGACGCTCTCGAAAGAGCTGGTGGGCAAAGGGATTCGCGTCAATTCCATACTGCTCGGTATGGTCGAGTCCGGCCAGTGGCAGCGCCGCTTTGAAAGCCGGGCGGATAAAAGCCAGAGCTGGCCGGAGTGGACGGCGGAGATCGCGCGCAAGCGCGGCATTCCGATGGCGCGCCTCGGCAAGCCGCAGGAGCCCGCGCAGGCGCTGCTGTTCCTCGCCTCGCCGCTGGCCTCGTTTACCACCGGCGCGGCGCTGGACGTTTCCGGCGGCTTTTGCCGCCATCTGTAAGGACGCATCATGAAAAAGGTAATGTTAATTGGTTATGGCGCCATGGCGCAGGCGGTGATTGAGCGCCTGCCCGCCGGCGTGGCTATCGGCTGGATCGTGGCGCGCGCGTCTCACCATCCCGCCATTCACGACCAGTTTGGCAATGCGGTCGAGGCGCTGACGTCGCCGATGGCGTGCGCACAAACGCCGGATCTGGTGCTGGAATGCGCCAGCCAGCAGGCGGTGGCCCAGTACGGGGAAGAGATCCTGCGTCGCGGCTGGCATCTGGCCATCATTTCCACCGGCGCGCTGGCGGACAGCGCGCTGGAGCAGCGTCTGCTCGCCGCGGGCGGAAAACTGATCCTGCTTTCCGGTGCGGTGGCCGGTATCGACGGGCTGGCGGCGGCGAAAGAGGGCGGGCTTGAGCGCGTTACCTATCAGTCGCGCAAAAGCCCGGCCAGCTGGCGCGGCAGCTATGCCGAGCAGCTTATCGATCTGAATGCGGTGTCAGAGGCAAAGGTTTTCTTCGAGGGCAGCGCCCGCGAGGCGGCGCGCCTGTTCCCGGCGAACGCCAACGTGGCGGCGACCGTGGCGCTCGGCGGCGTCGGGATGGACGACACCCGCGTGCAACTGATGGTTGACCCGGCAACGAAACGTAACACCCACACGCTGCATGTCGAAGGATTATTCGGCGAGTTCCATCTGGAACTGAGCGGACTGCCGCTGGCTTCTAATCCTAAAACCTCCACCCTGGCGGCACTGAGCGCGGTGCGCGCCTGCCGCGAGCTGGCCCTGAGCTGAGGAGTGACGATGGACGATCTGAAGATTTTTATCGGCGGCCAGTGGCGACGCGGCGGCGGCAACCCGATGCAGAGCCACTTTCCGGCAGACGGGTCGATCAACGCGACGCTGAATGCCGCCAGTCTGGATGACCTGGAGGAGGCGGTAGCCGCCGGAGAGCGCGCCTGGCGCGATCCCGCATGGCGTAACAGTCTGCCGCACATGCGCGCGAAGATCCTGCATAAAGTTGCCGATCTTATTGAATCCCGCGTCGATGCGCTGGCGCAGATGCAGAGCCGTGATAACGGCAAGCCGCTGGCGGAAGCACGCGGGCTGGTGATGAGCGCGGCGGGAACGGCGCGCTACTTTGCCGCCGCCTGCGAGCTGCTGGAAGGGGAACTTCCGACGCCGCGCCAGCCGGATCTGCTGACGCTGAGCTGCTACGAGCCCCTTGGCGTGGTGGCGGCCATCACGCCGTGGAACTCGCCGATTGCCAGCGAAATGCAGAAGGTCGCACCGGCGATTGCCGCCGGGAACGCGGTGATCCTCAAGCCCGCCGAAGCCACGCCGCTGATGGCGCTGGAGCTGGCGCGGATTTTTGAACAGGCCGGGCTGCCCGCCGGGCTGCTGAGCGTCCTGCCGGGCAAAGGCTCGGTGATTGGCGATGCGCTGGCGCGTCATCCTCGCGTGCGGAAAATATCCTTTACCGGCGGCGGCACCACGGGCCGTCATCTGGCGCACGTGGCGGCGGAAAAACTGATCCCGGCCTCGCTGGAACTGGGCGGCAAATCGCCGACCATCGTGCTGGAGGATGCCGATATCGAACAGGCCGCGCGCGGGATCTGCTACGGCATTTTCAGCTCGGCGGGGCAGGCGTGTATCGCCGGGTCGCGGCTGTTTATCCACGAGAGTATTTACGCCCCGCTGATGGCGAGGCTGCTGGAATTAACACGCGGGCTGCGCGTCGGACATCCGTTTACCGACGGCGTCCATGTAGGACCGCTGATCAACGAAAAACATCGCCAGAGCGTGATCCAGTACGTCGAACTGGCGAAGCGTGAAGGGGGCCGCGTGCTGTGCGGCGGCGAGATCCCCGCCGATCCCGCTCTGGTAAACGGCAGCTTCTTTCTGCCAACCATTATCGAAGGGCTGAGCAACAGCGCCTGCGCCTGTCAGGAAGAGATCTTCGGCCCGGTGCTGGTGGCGATGCCGTTTGGCGATGAAGCCACGCTTATCCACGAGGCGAACGACTCGGTGTACGGCCTGGCGGCGGGGATCTGGACGCGCGATACCGGTCGCGCCCTGCGTCTCAGCGAGCAGCTGGAGGCAGGCACGGTGTGGATCAACACCTACAAGGTTTTTGCGATTTCGACCCCGTTCGGGGGCTTTAAAGAGAGCGGTCTGGGCCGCGAGAAGGGTATCCAGGGGCTGAAAGCCTGGATGCAACAAAAGAGCATTTATCTGGCGACGGGTAACAGCGTCAACCACTGGTGCGACTGAGAAAGGGTGAGCAATGAGCGAAATGATAACCGTCGGCGACGCCATCGCCAGAACGCTGGAGCAGTATCAGGTTGAGGCCATCTACGGCGTCATCTCCATTCACAACCTGCCGATCGCGGATGCGGTTGGGCAGCGGGGCAATATCCGCTTTGTGCCCGCGCGCGGTGAAGCCGGTTCCGTCACCATGGCCGATGCTCACGGGCGCTTTTCCGGCCTCGGCGTGGCGCTGACCAGCACCGGCGCGGGGGCCGGGAACGCGGTAGGCGCGCTGGTGGAAGCCATGAATGCCTGCACGCCGCTGCTGCATTTAACTGGGCAGGTTGAGAAAGCCTGGCTGGACGCCGACACCGGGTTTATCCATGAAACCCGTGACCAGCTGACCTTCCTGAAGGCCAGCTCAAAACGGGCGTACCGCGTCAGCAATGCGAATCAGGCGATAGCCATTCTGCATAAAGCCATCCAGGACGCGCAGACCCCGCCGTGTGGACCGGTCTCGGTGGAAATCCCGATTGATATTCAGAGCGCCAAAATTCCGCTGTCGCTGGTAACCGCTCCGATCAAACCGGTGTCGGCTCCGGCCGTGGATACCGGAATGGTTGACGCGCTGTGGGCGCAGCTCAAACAGGCGAAACAGCCGCTGCTGTGGCTGGGGGGCGGGGCGCTGGGTAGCGCTGAGGCAGTGAAAAAACTGGCGGATGCGGGCATCACCGTGATTTCCAGCACCCACGCGCGCGGCGTGCTGCCGGACAGCCACCGCGCCAGCCTTCGCGCGTTCCATAATTCGCCGCCGGTTGAGGCGCTGATTGCGCAGTGTGATTTTACGTTGGTGGCCGGTTCTCGCCTGCGCAGCAACGAAACCCGATCCTGGACGCTTGAGCTGCCTTCCCCGCGGGTGCAGCTCGATATCGACCCGGCGGCAGCAAGCCGTAACTATCTGATGGATAGCACGTTGATAGCCGATTGTTCCGCGCTGCTTGGCGCGCTGGCTGAAAAAGTGCAGGGCCGCGAGTGGGGCAACGCCCAGTGGGATACGCAGGTACAGCAGGCTGTCGGGCAAGCTGAGCAGGGGCTGCGCGAGCAGTGCGGCGCCTATGCGAAGCTTAACGACGCCATTGAGAAAGCCCTGCCGAAAGACGGCCTGCTGGTGCGCGATATCACCGTGTCCGGCAGCCTGTGGGGTAGCCGCCTGTTCAGGGCTAACGGTCCGCTGATGAATATTCACTCCCTCGCCGGGGCGATTGGCATGGGCCTGCCGATGGCTATCGGCACCGCGATTGCCAACCCACAGCGCAAGGTGGTGGGGCTGGTGGGCGACGGCGGCCTGAGCCTCAATTTAGGCGAACTGGCGACGCTGGCGCAGGAGAAAGCCAACGTGACGCTGCTGATCATGAACGACGGGGGCTACGGCGTAATGCGTGGTATTCAGGATAAATATTTTGGCGGGCGTCAGTATTATAACGCGCTGCATACGCCGGATTTTACCCTGCTGGCGCAGGCGATTGGTCTACAGGCCTGGAGCGTTGAGCAGGCCGAGGATTTTGACGCGGTGATGATGGAAGCGTTAGCGATGCCGGGGCCGTCGGTGGTAGAGGTGCGGATGGGGCAGATTGGCGCCCTTAAGTTTGCCGGGCCGCCACAGAAAACGCTGTACTGATTGAGTCTTGTTGCCCGGTAGCGCGGCGCGCACCGGGCCGGAGTATTATTTAATACCGTCTGCCGCCATGCGGTCACGGATATGCTGCGCGCGTTCAACGGAGGCCGGGTGATCGTCAAACATGGAGCTTTGACGGCCTTCCTCCAGTTTCGCCAGTTTTTCGAAGCTGGTGGCTAAACCTGATGGGTTGATGCCGCGCTTGCGCAACAGATCGTAAGAATAGTCATCCGCTTCCGACTCCTGACGCTGGGAGAACTGGGAGTTAACCAGTTTCTCACCCACGTCGCCCAGCTGCGACTGGGACAGGCTGCCGACAATGCCGCCCGCAGAGGCCGCCGCTGCACGCACGGCATTGGTGCCCAGCGCAACCTGCATCCCTTTCTTCACGTGACCCAGAGCAACGTGACCCATTTCATGGCCGATGACCGCTTCCACTTCGTTGTCGGTCATCATGTCCATCAGGCCGCTGTATACGCGGATACAGCCGTTAGCCATCGCGAAGGCGTTGACGTCTTTCGCCATATACACCTTGTAGTTCACCGGCTGACCGTTAATGTTGTCGCCCAGCGCGGAAGCAATCTTGTTCAGACGCTGCGTGTAGGTGCTGTTTGCCGGGGCAAGCGTAGCTTTTCCATCCATATCCTTACAGGCCTCGTCGCTCAGCGCTTTCACCTGCGCATCGCTCAGTGAGTAGGCCTGAAAAGCTTCTGCGCCTGAGGTCATCAGGCCGTTAGAATCCATATTCTGACAGCCGCTTAGCAGGAGCGTTGTTCCCACAGCCAGCCCGATTGCACGCATTTTCATGATGTTGCTTCCGTACTCGTTAATCTGAATTAATTCCGAAAAATGCACCGTCAACGAAGCCGGTGTCGGGCTAAGTATAAGGAATATCTACAGGGGCGGGCGAGCAGATTGCGCAACATGCGAGCATGATCCAGAGATTTCTTAAGCTGCCAAAGAATGGTCCATGTACATGCCCTGCGGCTTGGGTTACATTGTTGGCACTTTTTTCCGGCGTAGCCCAAAACGCGCTGTCGTCAAGGGCATGGCCTTTAACAGTCCGATCTGGAGTTAAAATGTCCTCACGTAAAGAGCTTGCTAATGCTATTCGTGCGCTGAGCATGGACGCAGTACAGAAAGCCAAATCCGGCCACCCGGGCGCCCCTATGGGCATGGCTGACATCGCCGAAGTCCTGTGGCGTGATTTCCTTAACCACAACCCGCAGAACCCGGCATGGGCAGACCGCGACCGTTTCGTGCTGTCTAACGGCCACGGCTCTATGCTGATCTACAGCCTGCTGCACCTCACTGGCTACGATCTGCCAATCGAAGAGCTGAAAAACTTCCGTCAGCTGCACTCCAAAACTCCAGGCCACCCGGAAGTGGGCTACACCGCTGGCGTTGAAACCACTACCGGTCCGCTGGGTCAGGGCATCGCTAACGCCGTAGGTATGGCGATTGCAGAGAAGACCCTGGCGGCGCAGTTTAACCGTCCTGGCCACGATATCGTTGACCACTTCACCTACGCCTTCCTGGGCGACGGCTGCATGATGGAAGGCATTTCTCACGAAGTGTGCTCCCTGGCAGGCACCCTGAAGCTGGGTAAACTGGTTGCGTTCTACGACGACAACGGTATCTCCATCGACGGTCATGTTGAAGGCTGGTTCACTGACGACACCGCAGCACGTTTCGAAGCCTACGGCTGGCACGTTGTGCGCGGCGTTGATGGCCACGATGCTGACTCGATTAAACGTGCCGTAGAAGAAGCGCGCGCCGTGACCGACAAACCGTCCCTGCTGATGTGCAAAACCATCATCGGCTTCGGTTCTCCGAACAAAGCGGGCACTCACGACTCCCACGGCGCACCGCTGGGCGACGCGGAAATTGCACTGACCCGTGAAGCGCTGGGCTGGAAACACCCTGCCTTCGAAATCCCGTCTGAAATCTACGCTCAGTGGGATGCGAAAGAAGTGGGTCAGGCGAAAGAAGCGGCCTGGAACGAGAAGTTCGCGGCTTACGCGAAAGCCTTCCCACAGGAAGCGGCTGAGTTCACCCGTCGTATGAAAGGTGACATGCCGTCTGACTTCGACGCCAAAGCGAACGAGTTCATCGCGAAGTTGCAGGCGAACCCAGCCAAGATCGCCAGCCGTAAAGCATCTCAGAATGCGATCGAAGCGTTTGGCCCTCTGCTTCCAGAATTCCTCGGCGGCTCCGCTGACCTGGCGCCATCAAACCTGACCCTGTGGTCCGGATCTAAGCCAATCAACGAAGATACTGCCGGTAACTACATCCATTACGGTGTACGTGAGTTCGGTATGACTGCGATTGCCAACGGTATCGCTCTGCACGGTGGTTTCCTGCCGTACACTTCTACCTTCCTGATGTTTGTGGAATATGCACGTAACGCCGTGCGTATGGCTGCGCTGATGAAACAGCGTCAGGTGATGGTCTACACCCACGACTCCATCGGTCTGGGCGAAGATGGTCCAACTCACCAGCCAGTAGAGCAGGTGGCTTCCCTGCGCGTGACCCCGAACATGAGCACATGGCGTCCATGTGACCAGGTTGAATCTGCGGTGGCGTGGAAATACGGCGTTGAGCGTCAGGACGGTCCAACCGCGCTGATCCTCTCCCGTCAGAACCTGGCGCAGCAGGAGCGTACTCCAGAGCAGCTGGCGAACATCGCACGCGGTGGTTACGTGCTGAAAGATTGCGCGGGCCAGCCTGAGCTGATCTTCATCGCCACCGGTTCAGAAGTTGAACTGGCTGTAGCAGCATGGGAAAAACTGACTGCCGAAGGCGTGAAGGCGCGTGTGGTTTCCATGCCGTCTACCGATGCGTTCGACAAGCAGGATGCCGCGTACCGCGAATCCGTACTGCCTAAAGCGGTCTCCGCTCGCGTGGCAGTGGAAGCGGGTATCGCAGACTACTGGTTCAAATACGTGGGTCTGAACGGCGCTATCGTCGGGATGACCACGTTTGGTGAGTCTGCGCCAGCTGAACAGCTGTTTGAAGAGTTCGGCTTCACCGTTGAAAACGTTGTCGCTAAGGCGAAAGAACTGCTGTAATTGTTTGTCCGGTGCGGGCTGATGCCCTCACCCTGGCTCTCACCCACGGGGAGAGGGAGAATAAAGTAGGCCGGGTAAGCGCTAACGCGCCACCCGGCTTTTTTGTTAGCATTATTCCACCCAAAATGTGACGCAAGTCATATAGCTCGCTTATTCATCTGGACAGACATTCCTTTTATTCCCCGATTCGCTTATTCTTGCTGAAGCGTTTCAGTCGATTAAATGTTCGACAATTGACCAATCAATCGCAGTTTGTGACAGCAAGGATTCCCCTTCGGGCGTCGCTGGATTACTCTTTCAGCCACCTCAAACTCAGGGATAGCTTTGCAGGAGATCTATGACCGTACGCGTAGCGATTAATGGCTTCGGTCGCATCGGGCGCAACGTGGTTCGTGCTTTATATGAATCCGGGCGTCGTGCGGAAATCACCGTGGTGGCAATCAATGAACTGGCGGATGCTGCGGGCATGGCACATTTGTTGAAATATGACACCAGCCACGGTCGCTTTGCCTGGGACGTTCGCCAGGAAAGGGAACAGCTGTTCGTCGGTGACGATGCCATCCGCGTGCTGCATGAGAACAGTATTGAAGGGCTGCCCTGGCGCGAACTGGGTGTGGATGTGGTGCTGGACTGTACCGGCGTGTACGGTAACCGTGAACATGGCGAAGCGCATCTGAATGCTGGCGCGAAAAAAGTGCTGTTCTCCCATCCCGGCAGTAACGACCTCGACGCCACCGTCGTGTTTGGTGTTAACCAGCACGAGCTGCACGCTGAACACCGCATTGTCTCCAACGCCTCCTGCACCACCAACTGCATTATTCCGGTCATTAAACTGTTAGACGATGCTTATGGCATTGAATCCGGCACCGTGACCACGATTCACTCCGCCATGCACGATCAGCAGGTAATCGACGCCTACCATCCGGATTTACGACGCACTCGCGCGGCGAGCCAGTCAATCATTCCGGTGGATACGAAACTGGCTGCCGGGATCACCCGTATTTTCCCGCAGTTTAACGACCGTTTTGAAGCGATTGCCGTGCGCGTTCCGACGATAAACGTCACCGCAATCGATCTTAGCGTGACGGTGAAAAAACCGGTAAAAGCCTGTGAAGTCAACCTGTTGCTGCAAAAAGCGGCACAGGGAGCATTTCATGGTATAGTTGACTATACGGAATTACCGTTGGTCTCAGTAGATTTTAACCACGACCCGCATAGCGCCATCGTGGATGGCACGCAGACGCGAGTCAGTGGTGCGCACCTCATCAAGACGCTGGTCTGGTGTGATAACGAATGGGGCTTTGCTAACCGAATGCTCGACACCACGTTAGCCATGGCCGCGAAAGGTTTCAGGTAGAGCGCACCTTGCGCTTGCAAAACTTTAAGAATCAACGAGAGGATTCACCATGTCTGTAATTAAGATGACCGATCTGGATCTGGCAGGTAAACGCGTTTTCATCCGTGCCGATCTGAACGTACCGGTTAAAGATGGCAAAGTGACCAGCGACGCGCGTATCCGTGCATCTCTGCCAACCATTGAACTGGCTCTGAAGCAGGGCGCTAAAGTGATGGTCACCTCCCACCTGGGCCGTCCAACTGAAGGCGAGTACAACGAAGAGTTCTCTCTGCTGCCGGTTGTTAATTACCTGAAAGACAAACTGTCCAGCCCGGTTCGCCTGGTGAAAGATTACCTGGACGGCGTGGAAGTTGCCGAAGGTGAGCTGGTTGTTCTGGAAAACGTTCGCTTCAACAAAGGCGAAAAGAAAGACGACGAAACCCTGTCCAAAAAATACGCTGCGCTGTGCGACGTATTCGTGATGGATGCATTCGGTACGGCTCACCGTGCGCAGGCATCTACCCACGGTATCGGTAAATTCGCAGACGTCGCCTGTGCAGGTCCGCTGCTGGCTGACGAACTGGAAGCGCTGGGTAAAGCACTGAAAGAACCTGCTCGTCCAATGGTCGCTATCGTTGGTGGTTCTAAAGTTTCTACCAAACTGACCGTACTGGATTCTCTGTCCAAAATCGCTGACCAGCTGATCGTTGGCGGTGGTATCGCGAACACCTTCGTTGCTGCGCAAGGCCACAACGTGGGTAAATCCCTGTACGAAGCGGATCTGGTTGACGAAGCCAAACGTCTGCTGGGTACCTGTGATATCCCGGTTCCAACTGACGTTCGCGTGGCAACCGAGTTCTCCGAAACTGCTACCGCAACCCTGAAATCTGTTAACGACATCAAAGATGAAGAGCAGATTCTGGACCTGGGCGACGTTTCTGCACAGAAACTGGCTGAAATCCTGAAAAACGCAAAAACTATCCTGTGGAACGGTCCTGTCGGCGTGTTCGAATTCCCGAACTTCCGCAAAGGGACTGAGATCGTGGCTAACGCTATCGCAGACAGCGAAGCGTTCTCTATCGCAGGCGGTGGTGACACCCTGGCAGCTATCGACCTGTTCGGTATCGCTGACAAGATCTCCTACATCTCCACTGGTGGCGGCGCATTCCTCGAATTCGTGGAAGGTAAAGTTCTGCCAGCAGTAGCAATGCTCGAAGAGCGCGCTAAGAAGTAAGCCATTCAGGGGCAGGGAAACCTGCCCAATTTTCAGCGCGCTTATCAGAGCTCGCACCATTTCTAACGGCCGAAGATACAGGACTAAGCAACATGTCTAAAATTTTTGATTTCGTAAAACCTGGCGTTATCACTGGTGATGACGTACAGAAAGTGTTCCAGGTAGCTAAAGAAAACAACTTCGCTCTGCCAGCAGTTAACTGCGTGGGTACCGACTCCATCAACGCCGTACTGGAAACTGCTGCTAAAGTTAAAGCTCCAGTTATCGTTCAGTTCTCTAACGGCGGCGCTGCGTTCATCGCAGGTAAAGGCGTGAAAACTGACATTCCTCAGGGTGCTGCAATCCTGGGCGCTATCTCTGGCGCACATCACGTTCACCAGATGGCTGAGCACTACGGTGTTCCGGTTATCCTGCACACTGACCACTGCGCGAAAAAACTGCTGCCATGGATCGACGGTCTGCTGGACGCAGGTGAAAAACACTTCGCAGCAACCGGTAAGCCACTGTTCTCTTCTCACATGATCGACCTGTCCGAAGAGTCTCTGGAAGAAAACATCGAGATCTGCTCTAAGTACCTGGCTCGTATGTCCAAAATGGGCATGACCCTGGAAATCGAACTGGGTTGCACCGGCGGTGAAGAAGACGGTGTGGACAACAGCCACATGGACGCTTCTGCACTGTACACTCAGCCAGAAGACGTTGATTACGCTTACACCGAGCTGAGCAAAATCAGCCCACGCTTCACCATCGCAGCGTCCTTCGGTAACGTACACGGCGTATACAAACCAGGTAACGTGGTTCTGACCCCGACCATCCTGCGTGATTCTCAGGAATACGTGTCCAAAAAACACAACCTGCCGCACAACAGCCTGAACTTCGTCTTCCACGGCGGTTCCGGTTCTTCTGCTCAGGAAATCAAAGACTCCGTAAGCTACGGCGTAGTGAAAATGAACATCGATACTGACACCCAATGGGCAACCTGGGACGGTATCCTGCAATACTACAAAACCAACGAAGCTTACCTGCAAGGTCAGCTGGGCAACCCGAAAGGCGAAGACCAGCCGAACAAGAAATACTACGATCCACGCGTATGGCTGCGCGCTGCCCAGACTTCTATGATTACTCGTCTGGAGCAGGCATTCAAAGAACTGAACGCGGTTGACGTTCTGTAATTTGAGCTGTTCATAGCGTCAAGAAGGTCCGCATATGCGGGCCTTTTTTTAAGCTTTTTCAATATCCTGCAATACCTGATTTTGTGATCTGTTTGGCAAAGCCGGTGCTTTTTGTTTACCCTTTACTGACCTGCCTGTCTCCATGGGGGATGGATTTTGTGTTTTGGTTTAACAAAAGGAAGAATAAATGGAACAACTTGATGTTGTAGACAGCATCAATAACGCGGGTAACTGGCTGGTGCGCAACCAGGCGCTACTGCTGAGCTACGCCGTGAATATTGTTGCCGCTATTGCCATCATCATTGTCGGGATGATCGTGGCGCGTATCGTTTCGAACGCTGTCAACCGGGTGATGGTCGCACGACACATTGATGCCACAGTCGCCGATTTCCTCTCCGCGCTGGTCCGTTACGGCATTATCGCCTTTACGCTGATTGCGGCGCTGGGGCGTGTCGGCGTGCAGACGGCATCCGTCATCGCTGTGCTCGGTGCTGCCGGTCTGGCCATTGGTCTGGCATTGCAGGGTTCGCTGTCTAACCTGGCGGCGGGCGTATTGCTGGTGACCTTCCGTCCGTTCCGTTCCGGTGAGTATGTGGATCTGGGCGGTATTGCCGGTACCGTGTTGCAGGTTCAGATTTTCTCCACGACCCTGCGTACCGTGGATGGTCGCATTGTGGTAGTCCCGAACGGGAAAATCATTGCGGGCAATATCATTAACTTCTCCCGCGAGCCGGTGCGTCGTAACGAGCTGATCATCAGCGTGGCGTACGACTCCGATATCGATCAGGTTAAGTCGCTGATTACCAACATCATTGCTTCAGATGACCGTATTCTGAAGGACCGCGAGCAGACCGTTCGTCTGAATGAGCTGGGCGCGTCATCTATTAATTTTGTGGTGCGCATCTGGAGCAAAAGCAGCGATCTTCAAAACGTTTACTGGGATGTGCTGGAGCGCATCAAGCGTGATTTCGATGCCAACGGCATCAGCTTCCCGTACCCGCAGATGGACGTAAACGTCAAAAAAGTCAAAGAAGCAGAGTAACGTCTCCCGTAGGCCCGGTAAGCGTCAGCGACACCGGGCTTTTCTTTTATTAGCCCGGCTAATCCCCAATTAATATTATCCATTTCCTCTAATGACGTTCCCGCAGTATAGTCTGCCTCCAGGACAACTCTGCGAGAATTACGTCATGTTATCTTATTATTTTCAGGGGCTTGCGTTAGGTGCGGCCATGATCCTTCCCCTTGGTCCACAAAATGCGTTCGTGATGAACCAGGGCATTCGCCGTCAGTACCATCTGATGATTGCCCTGCTGTGTGCGGTGAGCGATCTGCTGCTGATTTGCGCCGGGATTTTTGGCGGCAGCGCCCTGTTGATGCAGTCGCCGTGGCTGCTGGCGCTGGTTACCTGGGGCGGCGTAGCGTTTCTGCTGTGGTACGGGTTTGGTGCCCTGAAAACGGCCATGAGCAGCAATCTTGAGCTGGCTAGCGCCGAAGTGATGAAGCAGGGGCGCTGGAAGATTATCGTCACCATGCTCGCCGTGACGTGGCTTAACCCGCACGTCTACCTTGATACCTTTGTGGTACTGGGCAGCCTGGGCGGACAGCTGGACGTTGAGCCGAAACGCTGGTTTGCGCTCGGTACGGTCAGCGCCTCCTTCCTCTGGTTCTTCGGTCTTGCGATCCTGGCGGCGTGGCTGGCGCCACGACTGCGTACCGCCAAAGCGCAGCGCATTATCAATACCCTGGTGGGGCTGGTGATGTGGTTTATTGCCTTCCAGCTGGCGAAAGAGGGCATTCATCACGTACAGGGATTGTTCAACTAAGCGTTGTCTTATGGACATCTGAACAAGACCCGCTAAGCTTGCTGGCATGAGCCCTGTTAACAGGGCACTCTTCGCAACATGGAGGAATGACAGTGAAGTTTAAGGTGATGGCCCTGGCGGCATTAGTAAGTTTAGGTGCGGTGTCGGTGCAGGCGAATGAACTGCCAAACGGCCCGCACATTGTCACTTCAGGCACGGCAAGTGTGGATGCGGTACCGGATGTTGCAACCCTGGCAATTGAAGTGAACGTGGCGGCGAAAGATGCTGCTTCCGCCAAGAAACAGGCAGACGATCGTGTTGCGCAATACCTCTCTTTCCTGGAACAGAACGGTGTCGCGAAAAAAGACATCAGCTCTGCGAACCTGCGTACCCAACCGGATTACGACTACCAGAACGGCAAAAGCATCCTGAAAGGCTATCGCGCCGTGCGTACTGTGGAAGTGACCGTGCGCCAGCTTGATAAGCTCAACGGATTGCTGGATGGTGCGCTGAAGGCAGGGCTGAACGAAATTCGTTCCGTCTCGCTGGGCGTTGCGCAACCGGAAAAATATAAAGACGAAGCGCGTAAAGCGGCAATTGATGATGCCATTCATCAGGCGCAGCAGCTGGCATCCGGCTTCAAGAGCAAGCTCGGTCCGGTTTACAGCGTCCGTTACCACGTTTCAAACTACCAGCCAAGCCCGATGGTGCGGATGATGAAGGCGGACGCCGCGCCGGTTTCTGCTCAGGAAACCTACGAGCAGCCAACCATTCAGTTCGACGATCAGGTTGATGTGGTGTTCCAGCTGGAGCCAACTCAAACTCAGCAAACTGAGGCGGCTAAGGCGCAGTAGTTTGCCCTCACCCTAACCCTCTCCCACAGGGAGAGGGAATTCAAGCGATTAATCCTGTCTCAACACCTTATGCCCAAACGCCAGTAGCGCGTCGGTGACGTTGCGCATCATGCGGCTTTCCGGGGCAAAACGGTGCCAGTAGAGCATCCGGCGCTGATACAGCCCCGGGGTTAAATCAATCAGCTCACCACTTTTCAACTCTTTCTCAATCTGCAAATGCGGGATCATGCAGCAGGTCGTGCCCTGACGCGCGAGCTGTACGAAGGCTTCGGACGAGTTAACGATATGACACGGCACGCTGCCCGGCGGCAAATCGAAGTTTTGTTGCAGGAAGGCCTGATGCATATCGTCCAGATGGTCGAACGCGACGGCAGGGGCTTTCAGCAGCGCGGCGCGAGTCACGCCGTTCGGGAAGTAGCGCTCGGCAAAGGCTTTTGAACCGACAAACAGGTAATCCAGCGCGCCCAGCTGATCCACCAGACAGCTTGGCAGCGCCTGCGGCTGAATACTGACCGCCCCAACCACTTCGCCACGGCGCAGGCGTTCCTGAGTGCGGGTCTCGTCTTCAACCTGAAGGTTCAGGCGGATTGGGGAGTCGGCCAGCACCGGCGCAAGGGCCGGCAGCAGCCAGGTTGCCAGACTGTCGGCGTTCACCGCCAGCGACAGCAGCAGCGGCGTGGAGCCGGTTTGTTCATCGCCCAGCCATTCATCTTCCAGCAGTTCAACCTGACGCAGCAGGGCGAGGAGCTTTTGTCCTTGCTCTGTCGGACGCGGCGGTACGGTACGCACCAGCAGCGGCTGCCCGAACATGTTTTCAAGCTGTTTGATACGCTGTGATACGGCGGACTGGGTGATGCACAGCTTTTGCGCCGCGCGCTCAAAACCGCGTTCACGAATAACTGCATCAAGTGCCTGTAGTGTTCTGTAGTCCGGACGTTTCATTGCTCTGGCTGACTCCTTAATTTTGCTTAATCTGCACTATGACACAATTTTCCCTTCGTGGCAGACGAAATCCATTCGACGTGTTCTATAATGCGCCCTGAGTTTTCACACCACAGGCAAAACGATCATGACGCAGGATGAACTGAAAAAAGCAGTAGGATGGGCCGCTCTCCAGTACGTACAGCCGGGTACCATTGTCGGTGTTGGTACGGGGTCGACGGCGGCGCACTTTATCGATGCGCTGGGCACGATGAAGGGGCAGATCGAGGGCGCGGTTTCCAGCTCCGATGCTTCCACGGAAAAGCTGAAAAGCCTCGGCATCACCGTTTTCGACCTCAACGAAGTGGACCGTCTGGGCATTTACGTTGATGGCGCGGATGAAATCAACGGCCACATGCAGATGATCAAAGGCGGTGGCGCGGCGCTGACCCGCGAAAAAATCATCGCTTCCGTGGCGGATAAGTTCATCTGCATCGCGGACGCCTCCAAGCAGGTCGACATTCTGGGGAATTTCCCGCTGCCGGTCGAAGTGATCCCGATGGCGCGCAGCGCGGTTGCCCGTCAACTTGTGAAGCTGGGCGGTCGTCCGGAATACCGTCAGGGTGTGGTGACCGACAACGGCAACGTGATCCTCGACGTTCACGGCCTTGAGATCCTCGATGCCATTGCGCTGGAAAATGCGATCAACGGCATTCCAGGCGTTGTTACCGTAGGGTTATTTGCCAACCGTGGCGCGGATGTGGCGCTGATCGGCACGGCTGACGGTGTAAAAACCATCGTAAAATGATCTGACGGGGGGAACGCTCCCCCCGCTAAAAAAATTTTGAAAAGCTAAATTCGGTGACTTGTGTCACGTTTTTCCGCCTCTTTTGCCGATCCTGCCACGTTCGTAATTTTCCGCAGCATTTTCCTCTGCCATTTTGCTCTGTATGACTTTTCTTCAGAGTGCCGACGCAAACGTTCATATTGCTGCAATAGTTTTTTTTGATATGTTGGCTGCACGGGATTTATATCCAGCACAACATCAGTTCAGATAAAAACAGGGTCGGGTAAATGGCAAAGGTATCACTGGAGAAAGACAAGATTAAATTCCTGCTGGTTGAAGGCGTGCACCAGAAAGCGCTCGATAGCCTTCGCGCAGCAGGCTACACCAACATCGAATTTCACAAAGGCGCGCTGGACACTGAAGAGCTGAAAGCGTCCATCCGTGATGCCCATTTCATTGGCCTGCGATCCCGTACCCAACTGACTGAAGACGTTATTGCTGCGGCGGAAAAGCTGGTGGCGATTGGCTGTTTCTGCATCGGCACCAACCAGGTTGATCTGAATGCCGCCGCAAAACGCGGTATCCCGGTCTTTAACGCGCCGTTCTCTAACACCCGTTCCGTGGCGGAGCTGGTAATTGGCGAGCTGCTGCTGCTGCTTCGCGGCATTCCGGAGGCTAACGCCAAAGCGCACCGCGGCGTGTGGAATAAGCTGGCTGCGGGCTCCTACGAAGCCCGTGGGAAAAAGCTCGGGATTATCGGTTACGGCCATATCGGTACGCAGCTCGGTATTCTGGCGGAATCTCTCGGCATGCACGTGTTTTTCTACGATATCGAAAGCAAGCTGCCGCTGGGTAACGCGACGCAGGTGCAGCATCTTTCTGACCTGCTGAACATGAGCGACGTGGTCAGCCTGCACGTGCCGGAAAATGCGTCCACCAAAAACATGATGGGGGCGGAAGAGCTGGCGCTGATGAAGCCGGGCTCTCTGCTGATCAACGCCGCGCGCGGCACCGTGGTTGACATTCCTGCACTGTGCGACGCGCTGAAGCGTAAACATCTGGCGGGTGCGGCGATTGACGTGTTCCCGACGGAACCGGCCACCAACAGCGATCCGTTCACCTCTCCGTTGTGCGAGTTCGACAACGTGATCCTGACGCCGCACATCGGCGGTTCTACTCAGGAAGCGCAGGAGAATATCGGCCTGGAAGTGGCGGGTAAACTGAGCAAATATTCCGATAACGGTTCAACGCTCTCTGCGGTGAACTTCCCGGAGGTGTCTCTGCCGCTGCACGGTGGGCGTCGTCTGCTGCACATCCACGAAAACCGTCCTGGCGTGCTGACCGCCATCAACCAGATCTTTGCCGAGCAGGGCGTTAACATTGCTGCGCAGTATCTGCAAACTAACTCGCAGATGGGTTATGTGGTTATTGATATTGAAGCGGATGAAGACATCGCCGAGAAAGCATTGCAGAGCATGAAGGCCATTCCGGGGACGATTCGCGCGCGTCTGCTGTACTGATGGTGCGGTCTGTGGTGTCGGGTGGCGCTTACGCTTACCCGACCTACAATGTTCGAGGATTTATGTAGGCCGGGTAAGGCGTAGCCGCCACCCGGCTTTATTCTACCAGGTCCAGGTTTTACTGGGCGTCACCACCGCCGGCAACGGCACATCCCATTTCTGTACGGGTAATACCTCCACGCCCTGGCAATCATGCGCATACCCCACCGGCTGCAATCCGTACTGCTGCCAGTTTTGCAGCGTCCTGTCATAGAACCCCCCGCCCATGCCTAATCGCTGGCCCTGCTCGTCAAACGCCACCAGCGGCGTAATCAGCACATCCAGTTCAGATAGCGGCAGCACGTCGCGCACGTCGAGTTTGGGTTCGGTGATTTTCAGACGATTTACCACCAGCTCGCTGTGCGGATGGTAGTGCAGAAACAGCAGATTGCCTCGGCTAAAGGGATGTAGCACCGGCAGATAAACTTTTTTCCCGGCGCGCCAGAGCTGGTCGATAAGCGGTTGGGTATCCAGCTCACCATCAAACGAGAGAAACAGGGCGACGGTGTTTGCCATCACCACAGGCGGATAGGCCATCATGCGGGCGGCGGCCTGCTGGGCAAAATGTGCCTGTTGCTCGGCGCTTAAGGCGCGACGACGCTGGCGAATAAGCTGACGGATGTCCTGGCGTGAAGCAGAAACTTCAGGGAGTTGAGTCATGGTAGTCGGTAGAAGAAAAGAGAGGGAATCTCCGAGATGCCGCCGCAGGCTGTAACCCTTGAACCCTTGGTTCAAGGTGAATGTGTCGTCATAGTTTTAAGGCTTCTCGGACGGACCGAGCATGCTCACCAACCATGGAGCGCCACATTCTTGTGGTATGAAATATCGGCTCAGGGGACTGGCCCGCTTGCGAACATCTCAGAGAAATTTTGTCTTCACAGTTACTCTACCATAGTCAACTGAGAAGTGTTATTCAAACTTTGGTCCCGGTCTTTCGGGACTGCGACCTTGATCAAGCAATGCCTGTTCTATGGTCTGCTGGAGCATTTTAATGCGCTGCTCCATGCTTGCCGCGTAATCGCGGGTCTTCGCTTTTTCCTGAGTCAGTTCATAGCTGATGTTCAACGCGGCGATGAAAACCAGCTGCTCAGTATTTGTGACTCTAGTGCGTTCTTTTAGATCTTGCAACCGCTGATTCAAATCGTCCGCAGCCTGATTCAAGGCATCCCTTTGTTCAGGCGGACAATTCACTCGCAGTGAACGGCCAAAAATCTGGAGATCGACGGGTTGTGCAGACATGCCACCTTCCTGCTGATTGACTGCGCTGCCTTCGCTTACTGCCCCGGGGGCTGCGAAGGGGCGACACTATAGCTACCCTGATGTGAAGATACAAGCCCTTTTCTGGTATCACCAGGGTCCAAAGTGGTAGCATATCATGAATATCCTCCCTTTGATGACGAATGCGTATGTCTATACAGAACGAAATGCCTGGTTACAAGGATTTAAACCAGTTACTGAACCAGCAGGGAGTCGGTCTGACCCCTGCCGAAATGCACGGTCTGATCAGCGGCATACTGTGCGGCGGAAACAGCGACAGCTCATGGCAGCCGCTGATCCACGACCTCACCAACGAAGGGCTGGCGTTTGGCCACGAACTGGCGGAAGCGCTGCGTAAAATGCACGCCGCAACCAGCGATTCCCTGGAAGACGATGGCTTTCTTTTTCAGCTTTATCTGCCTGAAGGCGACGATGTCAGCGTCTTCGATCGCGCCGATGCGCTCGCGGGTTGGGTAAACCACTATCTTCTTGGCCTGGGCGTAACCCAGCCTAAACTGGATAAAGTGACCGGCGAAGCGGGTGAAGCGATCGACGATCTGCGTAATATCGCCCAGCTCGGCTACGATGAAGACGAAGACCAGGAAGAGCTGGAAATGTCTCTCGAAGAGATTATCGAGTACGTGCGCGTGGCGTCTCTGCTGTGCCACGACAACTTTACGCGCTCGCAGCCGACCGCGCCGGAAGTTCGCAAGCCAACATTACACTAAGAAAAATAACGCACAGGAGGGTGTCATGGTTATCTCCAGTCAAGAGTATTCTCGCCGTCGTCAGGCGCTGCTGGCAAAAATGCAGCCGGGAAGCGCTGCCCTGATTTTCGCCGCGCCGGAAGTGACGCGCAGCGCCGACAGCGAATACCCCTATCGCCAGAGCAGTGATTTCTGGTACTTCACCGGGTTTAACGAGCCGGAAGCGGTACTGGTGCTGATTAAAAGCAATGACACCCACAACCACAGCGTGATTTTTAACCGCGTGCGCGATCTGACCGCGGAAATCTGGTTTGGCCGCCGCTTAGGGCAGGAGGCGGCGCCGGAAAAACTGGGCGTGGACCGTGCGCTGGCCTACAGCGAAATCAACCAGCAGCTTTACCAACTGCTGAATGGCCTGGACGTGCTCTATCACGCGCAGGGCGAATACGCGTATGCGGATGACATTGTCTTCACCGCGCTGGATAAGCTGCGTAAAGGCTCACGTCAGAATTTGTCTGCACCCGCCACCCTGACGGACTGGCGTCCGATGGTGCATGAGATGCGTCTGTTTAAGTCTGAAGAAGAGCTGAACGTGATGCGCCGCGCGGGCGAAATCAGCGCCCTGGCGCATACCCGCGCCATGGAAAAGTGCCGTCCCGGTATGTTCGAGTACCAGCTTGAAGGCGAAATTCACCATGAATTTAACCGTCACGGCGCGCGCTTCCCGTCCTATAACACCATCGTAGGCGGCGGTGAAAACGGCTGCATTCTGCACTACACCGAAAACGAAAGTGAACTGCGCGACGGCGATCTGGTGCTGATTGACGCGGGCTGTGAATATCAGGGTTACGCGGGCGACATCACCCGTACCTTCCCGGTGAACGGTAAATTCACCACCGCGCAGCGTGAAATCTATGACATCGTGCTTGAGTCTCTGGAGACCGCGCTGACGCTGTTCCGCCCTGGCACCTCCATCCAGGAGGTTACGGGCGAGGTGGTGCGCATCATGATTACCGGGCTGGTGAAGCTCGGCATTTTGAAAGGCGATGTGGACACCCTTATAACCGAAAACGCCCATCGTCCGTACTTTATGCACGGCCTGAGCCACTGGCTGGGGCTGGATGTGCATGACGTCGGGGCATACGGTCCGGAACGTTCGCGCGTGCTGGAGCCAGGCATGGTGCTGACCGTTGAGCCTGGGCTGTACATCGCGCCGGATGCCGACGTGCCAGAACAGTACCGCGGGATCGGCATTCGCATTGAAGATGACATCGTCATCACCGAAACCGGTAACGAAAACCTGACCGCGACCGTGGTGAAAAAAGCCGACGACATCGAGGCGCTGATGGCGGCGGCACGCGTATGAGCGTGATCATCGTTGGCGGAGGCATGACCGGCGCTACTCTGGCGCTGGCCATTTCGCAGTTAACCAAAGGCCAGCTTCCGGTGCATCTTGTTGAGGCGGTTGCGCCGCAGGCGGCCGATCATCCCGGCTTCGATGCCCGCGCCATCGCGCTGGCCCAGGGAACCTGCCAGCAGCTTGCGCGCATTGGCATCTGGCAGGCGATAGCGGACTGCGCGACGGCCATCGGCACCGTTCACGTCAGCGATCGCGGCCACGCCGGGTTTGTGACGCTGGATGCCCACGATTACCGAATTGAGGCACTGGGGCAGGTCGTCGAGCTGCATGACGTGGGGCTGCGGCTGTTCCGTCTGTTACAGGATGCCCCTGGCGTCACGCTGCACTGTCCGGCGCGCGTCGCCAGCTTCAGCCGCCGTGACGAGGCCGTCAGCGTGACGCTGGACAACGGCACCACGCTGGAGGGGCAACTGCTGGTGGCGGCAGATGGTTCACGCTCCGCGATCGCCACGCAGTGCGGCGTCGAATGGCGCTCTGAACCCTATGGACAGGCGGCGGTCATCGCTAATGTCTCTACGGCTGGCGCGCATAACGGCAGGGCATTTGAGCGCTTCACGGAGCACGGCCCGCTGGCCATGCTGCCGATGTCGAACGGGCGCTGCTCGCTGGTATGGTGCCATGCGCAGGATCGGGCCGATGAGGTTCTCTCCTGGTCCGACGAACGTTTTTGTTCCGAGCTGCAAAAGGCCTTCGGCTGGCGGCTTGGGCGCATCACCCACGCCGGAAAACGCGTGGCCTATCCGCTTGCGCTGACGACCGCATCGCAGACTGTCTCCCATCGCGTCGCCCTGGTCGGCAACGCCGCGCAGACGCTACACCCCATCGCCGGGCAAGGCTTCAACCTTGGCCTCCGTGACGTGATGAGCCTGGCCGAGCTCCTGGCCCGGACGTGGAGCGAACAACAGGATTGTGGCGCATACTCAGTGCTGAGCCATTACCAGAAACGACGCCAGGCGGACAAAGCGGCGACCATTGGCGTCACCGACGGTTTAGTCCACCTGTTTGCCAATCGCTGGGCACCGCTGGTTGCGGGTCGCAACCTTGGGCTTATGGCGATGGAACTGTTCATTCCGGCACGTGACGTGCTGGCGCAGCGGACCCTGGGTTGGGTCGCGCGTTAAGGAGTATTGACCGTGCAAAATGTTGATGTCGCCATTGTGGGCGGCGGAATGGTAGGACTGGCGCTGGCTTGTGGTTTACAGGGCAGCGGCCTGCGCGTGGCCGTGCTTGAGCAAAAAGCGCCGCAGCCTGTGGCGCAGGATGCACCGCCAGAGCTTCGCGTCTCGGCGATCAATGCCGCCAGCGAAAAGCTACTGACGCACCTTGGCGTCTGGTCTGAAATCGTGGCGCTCCGTGCCAGTTGCTATCACGGGATGGAAGTGTGGGACAAAGACAGCTTTGGCCGTATCGCGTTTGACGATGAAAGCATGGGTTACAGCCACCTTGGACATATCGTTGAAAACGCGGTGATCCACCACGTGCTGTGGCAGAAAGCGCAGCAGTGCAGCGACGTCACGCTGATCGCACCGGCGAAACTTCAGCAGGTGGCGTGGGGCGAAAACGACGCGTTTATCACTCTTGAAAGTGGCGATATGCTGACTGCGCGTCTGGTAGTGGGTGCCGACGGCGCCAATTCCTGGCTCCGTAACAAAGCGGATATTCCGCTGACCTTCTGGGATTACCGTCATCACGCGTTGGTGGCCACAATCCGCACCGAAGAGCCGCACGGCGGCGTGGCGCGCCAGATTTTCCATAATGACGGCATTCTGGCCTTCCTGCCGCTTGCCGATCCGCATCTCTGCTCCATCGTCTGGTCCTTAGAGCCGGAGAAAGCGCAGCAGATGCAGGAGACGACGCCGGATGCCTTCAGTCAGGCGCTATGCGTGGCGTTTGATAACCGTCTGGGCCTGTGCGGGCTTGAAAGCGAACGCCAGACGTTTCCGTTAACCGGTCGCTACGCGCGTCAGTTTGCCGCGCACCGTCTGGCGCTGGTGGGGGATGCGGCGCATACCATTCATCCGCTGGCCGGGCAGGGAGTGAACCTCGGCTTTATGGACGCGGCTGAGCTGGTTGAAGAGCTGCGTCGCCTGCATCGGGAAGGCAAAGATATTGGTCAGCATCTGTATCTGCGTCGCTACGAGCGCAGCCGCAAACACAGTGCGGCTATGATGTTGGCGGGTATGCAGGGCTTCCGCGAGCTGTTTGCCGGAGCGAACCCGGCGAAAAAACTGCTGCGCGATATTGGCCTCAAACTGGCCGACACCCTTCCCGGCGTAAAACCGCAGCTTCTTCGTCAGGCAATGGGCCTCAACGATCTTCCCGACTGGTTACGTTAATCTCGATCCCCGTCACACTTTATTTTCCCGGCCTGCGCGCCGGGGAAATTCCCTCGTTTGAAATAATCTAATTTCACGTCATTTTTCGCATTAGAAAATCTAATCTTACTATTTTTATGTTACGGAAATTCGGCCCATTTTTCCGCATGAAATATCAGCATCTGCTAAATCCTGTTAGATCATTGTTAATTTTATGCGGGTTTAATCGCATTTTCCCAGTGAATAACTCTGTAGGCTTTTCAGCGATTTTTGGTCATAAGCTAATGTGATGACCCGTTTTACCTTATGGTTAACCGCCGGTTTCGGTGGTAAGTTCAGGTAAAAGAGAACGTTTGCGTCGGCCCCCGATCGCGAGGCCGACACCGGGTTTCACGGTGAATTTTTCAACGAGGAAAAGATGGCTCAACAGACTCCTTTGTACGAACAGCACGTGTTATGCGGTGCCCGCATGGTGGACTTCCACGGCTGGATGATGCCGCTGCACTACGGCTCGCAGATTGATGAGCACCACGCGGTGCGCACCGATGCCGGTATGTTCGACGTGTCTCATATGACGATTGTCGACCTGCGCGGTAGCCGCACCCGGGAGTTTTTGCGTTATCTGCTGGCAAACGACGTCGCCAAACTGAAGACGCCGGGCAAAGCGCTCTATACCGGTATGCTCAATGCCTCTGGCGGCGTGATTGACGACCTCATCGTCTACTACTTCACCGAAGATTTCTTCCGCCTCGTTGTAAACTCCGCCACCCGCGAAAAAGACCTCTCCTGGATTTCCCAACACGCTGAACCTTACGCCATTGACATCACCGTCCGTGACGATCTGTCGCTGATTGCCGTACAGGGGCCAAACGCCCAGGCGAAAGCCGCGTCTCTGTTCAGCGACGAGCAGCGCAAAGCCACCGAAGGCATGAAGCCATTCTTCGGCGTGCAGGCGGGGGATCTGTTTATCGCCACCACCGGCTACACCGGTGAAGCGGGCTATGAAATTGCCATGCCAAACGAGAAGGCCGCTGATTTCTGGCGTGCGCTGGTGGAGGCAGGTGTGAAGCCTGCGGGCCTGGGCGCGCGCGATACGCTGCGTCTGGAAGCGGGGATGAACCTCTACGGTCAGGAGATGGACGAAGGCGTCTCTCCGCTGGCCGCCAACATGGGCTGGACCATCGCATGGGAACCGGCTGACCGTGATTTTATTGGTCGTGAAGCGCTGGAGATGCAGCGCGAGAAGGGCACTGAACAGCTGGTAGGCCTGGTGATGAAAGAAAAAGGCGTGCTGCGCGGCGAGCTGCCGGTGCGCTTCACCGATGCCGATGGCAATCATCGCGAAGGCGTGATCACCAGCGGAACGTTCTCCCCGACGCTCGGCTACAGTATTGCCCTGGCACGCGTGCCGGCGGGGATTGGCGAAACGGCGGTGGTGCAGATCCGCAACCGCGAAATGCCGGTCAACGTGACCAAACCGATTTTTGTTCGCGCCGGTAAGCCGGTCGCCTAACTATTTTTATCAGGAGAACTTCAATGAGCAATGTGCCAGCAGAACTGAAATACAGCAAAGAACACGAGTGGCTGCGCAAAGAGGCGGACGGCACTTACACCGTTGGGATCACCGAGCACGCGCAGGAGCTGCTGGGCGACATGGTGTTTGTTGACCTGCCGGAAGTGGGCGCAACCGTGAGCGCAGGCGATGACTGTGCGGTGGCGGAATCCGTTAAAGCGGCCTCTGACATCTACGCCCCGGTAAGCGGTGAAATTGTTGCCGTGAACGACGCGCTCCGCGACTCCCCGGAGCTGGTGAACAGCGAACCGTATGAAGGCGGCTGGATCTTCAAGATCAAAGCCAGCGACGAAGCGCAGGTTGCCGCGCTGCTGGATGCGACCGCGTACGAAGCACTGTTAGAAGACGAATAAGCCATTTCCCTCTCCCCTAAGGGAGAGGGTAGGGTGAGGGGAACAGACGATACCCTCACCCCAGCCCTCTCCCTTAGGGAGAGGGAGAAAACACATTCACTGCACGTTTCAGGAATCATCGCTCATGACACAGACTTTAAGCCAGCTTGAAAACCGTGGCGCCTTCATTGAACGTCACATTGGGCCGGATGCTCAGCAACAGCAGGAGATGCTGAAGACAGTTGGCGCGGATTCATTAAACGCACTGATCGGCCAGATCGTGCCAAAGGACATCCAGCTTGCCACGCCGCCGCAGGTAGGCGAGTCCACGACGGAGTTCGCCGCGCTGGCGGAGCTTAAGGCCATCGCCAGCCTTAACAAGCGCTATAAGTCTTACATTGGCATGGGCTACACCAACGTGCAGTTACCGCCGGTGATCCTGCGTAACATGCTGGAAAACCCGGGCTGGTACACCGCTTATACCCCATATCAGCCAGAAGTCTCCCAGGGCCGTCTGGAAACGCTGCTGAACTTCCAGCAGGTGACGCTGGATCTGACCGGTATGGATATCGCCTCTGCCTCGCTGCTGGATGAAGCCACCGCCGCCGCCGAAGCGATGGCGATGGCGAAGCGCGTGAGCAAACTGAAAAACGCCAACCGTTTCTTCGTCGCGGCGGACGTGCATCCCCAGACGCTGGACGTGGTGCGCACCCGTGCGGAAACCTTCGGCTTTGAGGTGATTGTCGACGACGCTGAAAAAGTGCTGGATCACCAGGACGTCTTCGGCGTGCTGTTGCAGCAGGTGGGCACCACCGGGGAAGTACACGACTACGGCGCACTGATCGCCGAGCTGAAATCCCGTAAGGTTATTGTTAGCGTCGCCGCTGATTTTATGGCGCTGGTGTTGCTGACGGCGCCAGGTAAACAGGGCGCGGATATTGTCTTCGGCTCAGCCCAGCGTTTCGGCGTGCCGATGGGCTACGGCGGCCCGCACGCGGCGTTCTTTGGCGCGAAAGATGAATTTAAACGCTCCATGCCAGGCCGTATTATCGGCGTATCGAAAGATGCCGCCGGTAACACCGCGCTGCGCATGGCGATGCAGACCCGCGAGCAGCATATCCGCCGCGAGAAAGCGAACTCCAACATCTGTACCTCGCAGGTACTGCTGGCTAACATTGCCAGCCTGTACGCGGTGTTCCACGGTCCGGCTGGCCTGAAGCGCATTGCCAGCCGCATCCACCGTCTGGCCGATATCCTGGCCTGCGGTCTGCAACAGAAAGGTCTCAGACTGCGTCATGAACACTATTTCGACACCCTGTGCGTCGAGGTGGCAGACAAAGCGGCCGTGCTGGCGCGCGCCGAGGCAGCGCAAATCAACCTGCGCAGCGACATTCACAATGCGGTCGGCATTACGCTGGACGAAAGCACCACCCGTGACGATATCCTGACCCTGTTCAACGTATTGCTGGGTGACGCACACGGTCTGGACGTTGATACGCTCGACAAAGAGGTTGCGCTCGACAGCCGCTCCATTCAGGAAAGCATGCTGCGCGACGACGCGATCCTGACTCATCCGGTGTTCAACCGCTATCACAGCGAAACCGAGATGATGCGTTACATGCACTCGCTGGAACGTAAAGATCTGGCGCTGAACCAGGCGATGATCCCGCTGGGCTCCTGCACCATGAAGCTGAACGCCGCGGCTGAGATGATCCCAATTACCTGGCCTGAATTCTCTGAGCTGCACCCGTTCTGCCCGGCTGAGCAGGCGGAAGGGTATCACATGATGATCAACCAGCTCTCCGACTGGCTGGTGAAGCTGACCGGTTATGACGCGCTCTGCATGCAGCCGAACTCCGGCGCGCAGGGTGAATACGCCGGTCTGCTGGCAATCCGTCACTATCACGAAAGCCGCAACGAAGGCCATCGCGATATCTGCCTGATCCCAAGCTCCGCCCACGGTACCAACCCGGCTTCTGCCCAGATGGCAGGAATGGAAGTGGTGGTTGTGGCGTGCGACAAAAACGGCAACATCGATCTGGCCGACCTGCGCGCCAAAGCCGAGCAGGCGGGCGACAAACTCTCCTGCATCATGGTGACCTACCCATCCACCCATGGCGTGTACGAAGAAACTATCCGTGAAGTGTGTGAAGTGGTGCATCAGTTCGGCGGCCAGGTTTACCTCGACGGCGCAAACATGAACGCCCAGGTGGGCATCACCTCTCCGGGCTTTATTGGCGCGGATGTGTCGCACCTGAACCTGCACAAAACGTTCTGCATTCCGCACGGCGGTGGCGGCCCGGGGATGGGCCCAATCGGCGTGAAGGCGCACCTGGCACCGTTTGTGCCGGGCCACAGCGTGGTGCAGATTGAAGGCATGCTGACCCGTCAGGGCGCGGTCTCCGCGGCACCGTTCGGCAGCGCCTCTATCCTGCCAATCAGCTGGATGTATATCCGCATGATGGGCGCGGAAGGGCTGAAGCAGGCCAGCCAGGTAGCGATCCTTAACGCCAACTACATCGCAACGCGTCTGAAGGACGCCTATCCGGTGCTCTATACCGGCCGCGACGGTCGCGTGGCGCACGAATGCATCCTCGATATTCGTCCTCTGAAAGAAGAGACGGGCATCAGCGAGCTGGATATTGCCAAGCGCCTGATCGACTACGGATTCCACGCGCCAACCATGTCCTTCCCGGTTGCGGGAACGCTGATGGTTGAGCCGACCGAGTCTGAAAGCAAGGTGGAACTGGATCGCTTTATCAACGCCATGCTGGCGATCCGCAGCGAAATCGACCGCGTGAAAGGCGGGGAGTGGACGCTGGAAGATAACCCGCTGGTTAACGCGCCGCATACCCAGAACGAACTGGTGGCAGAGTGGAACCACGGTTATACCCGCGAACTGGCTGTCTTCCCGGCAGGTGTGGTAAACAAATACTGGCCAACCGTGAAACGTCTTGATGATGTTTACGGCGACCGTAACCTGTTCTGCTCCTGCGTACCGATGAGCGAATACCAGTAACGTTGTTCCTGTAGTAACGTAGGCCGGGTAAAGCGAAGCCGCTACCCGGCTTTTTTATTGGGAGAAAAGAATGGCAATTGCACTGGTCACCGGCGCCAGCCGGGGTATTGGTAAAGCCACCGCGCTACAGCTGGCAAGCGAAGGCTACACCGTTGCGGTGAATTTTCATCACAACATCAAAGCCGCGACAGAGGTCATTAATCAGATCGTGGACGCGGGCGGTAAAGCCTTTGCCGTGCGCGCGGACATCAGCGATGAGGCGCAGGTGATGGCGATGTTCGCCAGCATCGATCGCGAAGGTGAGCCGCTCGCCGCGCTGGTGAACAACGCCGGGATTTTGTTTGAACAATCCACCATCAAACACCTCTCCGCTGAACGTATTAACCGCGTGCTGGCTACCAACGTCACCGGCTATTTTCTCTGCTGCCGTGAAACGGTTAAGCGCATGTCGCATAAACACGGCGGCAAGGGCGGCGCGATTGTGAATGTCTCCTCGGCGGCGTCACGGCTGGGCGCGCCGGGGGAATATGTGGATTATGCCGCCTCAAAAGGGGCGGTGGATTCCCTGACTACCGGCCTCGCGCTGGAGGTGGCGGCACAGGGCATTCGCGTTAACTGCGTGCGGCCAGGCCTGATTTATACCGATATTCACGCCTCCGGCGGCGAGCCGGGGCGTGTGGATCGGGTGAAGTCGATGTTACCGATGCAGCGTGGCGGTCAGCCGGAGGAGGTCGCCCAGGCCATTGCCTGGCTGCTGAGCGACAAAGCCTCCTATGTTACCGGTAGCTTCCTGGAGCTGGCTGGCGGGAAGTAACGCTACGACGCCAGCCACAGCCGCAGGCGCATTCCCCAGCCGCTGGTCCAGCCGGTGGTGATCGACTTCACCTCACCGTGAGAGATCACCACCAGCGTTGGCGTCACCTTAACGTCCCACTCACGCGCCAGTTCTCCGCTGGCGTCGTTGACCGTGGGCATCATCGCCTTCTTCTTCCTCATCCATGTTTCGAGCGTCGCGTTATCGCCCGAGCGCAGCGCAACCGACATCACGTTACCCCCGTCCGCGGCAAGCGCCGCCACCGACGGCGTGGTGTAGCGGCAAACGCCGCACCATGTCGCCCAGACGTAGACCAGCAGCGGTCGCTCCTTACTCATGGCGATAAGATCGACGGGCTGACCGTCGAGGGTGTGCAGTGCCGTCGCGGAGAAATTCTGCGGCAGCGCGGGCTGGCGGAAATAGTCCACCGCCAGGCTCACGGCTATGCCAATCAGCAGCCACACTCCCAGTTCGCGCAGCAGGCGCGGAAGCTTACTTGCCACGGACGTTTGCCAGCTGTTCTTTGACCAGCCCCTCCAGATCGTCATACGGAATGGCGCCCGCCACCATCTGGTCGCCGATAATGGTCGCCGGGGTACCCTGAATATTCAGCACCTGCGCCAGGATGAGGTTCATCTTTAAGCTGTCCATGGTTTTATCATCCGTTTTAATGCCGTCCGTTCCGGTCTTGACCTTCGCGGCGGCGATGCTGGCGTCATCGTGATAGCCCTTTTTCATCATCAACCGCTGGTGCAGCGCCCAGAATTTATCCGGCGCCTGCTGCCACGTCGAGAGCGCCGCTTTCGCGGCATTTACCGAGCTTTGTCCCTTAAACGGCAGCAGTTTGACGATGAGCTGCACGTCGGGATTTTCCTGCACGATTTTCTCCAGCATTGGGTCGAACTGCTTGCAATACGGGCAGTTGTAGTCCGTGAAGGAGACGATGGTCAGCTTCGGCGATGCCGCGCCGGTTCGCGGGCTGTTGGTGTCGTTAAACAGCAGTTTTGCCAGCTGGTCGCTGGAAGCGTCATCTGACGGTGCGGCGAAACCGAACGTTGATAACGACAGCAGAAGTAAGGCTATTAAGGCTCTCATGTTATTTTCCTTTTGCATCGGACAGGGTGCTCAGCACCGCTTCGCGGCTTAACAACGCAGGCAGCACGTGGCCCTGCGGTAATCCCGGTCCGTAGATCTGGTTAAACGGCACGGCGGCGCTGCCGCGCGTGGTTAAGAACTGGCTGATGGTATCTGAGGGGCGGCTCCAGTCGCCGCGCAGGGCGACAACGTCCGGGGCGGAGAGCGCATCCTGCACGTCGTCGCGCAGCAGCACGTTGTATTTATTGGCTTTACAGGTCACGCACCAGTCGGCGGTCACGTCGACGAACACCCGTTTGTTCTCCGCCAGCGCGCGGGCAATGGCCTGCTCGCTGAGCGGTTGCCAGTGGATACGATCGCGGCGGGAACCCTCGCCGCCGGAGCCGGATACAAACGCGACTGCTCCGGCCACTACTACAGCTAATACCCCGGCGCGCAGTGCCGTTTGCCAGCGGTAGCGCCAGGCGGTGACCAGCAGCAGCGTAAGGATCAGGAGCACGCCCAGCGTGATGACGGGCAGGCTGCCAATGTGCACCGTCAGCAGGCTCAGCAGCCACAGCGATGAGCCGAGCATCATTATCCCCAGCACTACGCGTACGACGTTCATCCAGCGTCCCGGACGCGGCAAGCGCTGGGCCAGCCCCGGCCAGGCCGCCACCAGCAGCCACGGCAGGCTCATGCCGATACCCATCGCCAGGAAGATCCCCCACAGCAGGGGAAGCGGCGCCGCCAGCGCGACCGAGACCGCCGTACCCAGGAACGGCGCGGTGCAGGGTGTCGCCAGCAGCGTGGCAAACGCGCCTTGCCAGAAATGACCCGCAAGCCCGTTACCGCCGCGCGTGGCGAGGAAGGTGCTGGCGCCGGAAGGGAGACGGATTTCAAGCAACCCCAGCAGGCTGGCGCTGAAAAGCACCATCACCATCGCCATCGCACCAATAAACCACGGGTTCTGGAACTGGATCCCCCAGCCGAGTGCCTGATTGCCTAAGCGTAAAACCGTCATCATCAGCGCCAGCGCGAGGAACGAGATCACGATCCCGGCTACCGACGCAAGAAACTGTCGGCGTACCTGACCCCGCGCCTGCCGTTCGGTTTGCATCAGCGTGCCCAGCTTCATGGCCAGCACGGGCAGTACGCAGGGCATGACGTTAAGGATCAGACCGCCAGCCAGCGCCATCAGCAGCACCCAGCCTAACGAGAGCGTCGGCGCGGCGTTCCCCGGCTGAATGCTCAGGCTGGACTCCTGCGCCTGCCCGCTATCGGCCAGAACCAGCGACAGGGTTTTGCCGCTGAGGTTGGGCGCTGCCTCGCCCCAGCTGTCCGTCACGGGCACGGTGGCGACCAGCGAATCACCGCGCACGGTGAGGGCCGGTTTGCCGAAATCAACATCATCCATACCGTCGATAAACAGGGACGGCGCCTGCCAGCCTGCGTCACGCTGCGCCGTTACGGTCAGCTTGCCGGGGGCATAGGTGGCGTTAAGCGTTGAGGTCAACCCGCCGCTGAGCGGAAGGGTGCCCATGGCCCGACTGAAATCGTAATCAAAACCGGCGTCTGCGGATGCGGTCATGTTCAGTGAAAACGGGTAGTCGGTAAGAATACAGACGTTGCTACAGGTGGAGAGCGTAAGCACGCCGCTCAGGATCTTCGGGACGTCGCCCCGCAGGGTGATGGGAAAGCTGACATCGCCGTGATAGCCCTGCGTGGTGATACCCGCGACGTCGAAACGCTGCGGCGCAGGCCAGCGCCATTTCGCCTCGACGGGCTGATGCCATTTAATCGCGGGTGCGACGCCCCCTTCGCCCGGCGAGCGCCAGTAGGTTTTCCAGCCTTTTTGCAGGGCGACGTCCAGCAGCAGGCGGGTTTCGCCAGTGCTTTCGGGTTGCGCACGCAGCCTGACGCTGGCGTGCTGATTATCGGCGGCGCGCAGCCAGCCGCTGTCGGCAGCCTGGCTGAGGGGCAGCCATAGCCAAAGCAGGCAGACCAGCAGTCGCCTGAATACAGTAAACATAAATTATCTCCGTAAATGATGAATTAACCTGAAGTAACAGGCGAAGGCTCATTCACGGAAGACGCATAATCGCAGATGCACCCTTAACCGGGGCGGGGAGATAACGCGGGGAGGCCACTGCCGTTCGCGGCGCGGCGGGCTGGCTGCCAGCAACGCCAGCAGCAGGGTGACGGCAATCAGGGCGCCTTCAAACAAAACAGGCGGGACCGACATCAGCGACTTGGCGCTAAGCTCACACGGGGTTACCGGTGCGTCGGTACTCTCCTGCCCCTGCTGGACAGACTGGCTCGTGGCGGTGACGTTCATGACAAGCGCGTGCATCCCGGCCATCCGCTGGGCGGTGCATATCAGCACCACCAGGCAGGCCAGGGCTACAAGCAGGATAGCGTTGCGTTGTCGCTTGATCATGTTCGCCTCAAATATTCAGGACGCCTATATTATCGGGCGAACATATTTTGGCAACGCAAAAGCTGTAAAGAAGTGTCTGGAAGATAAGCGGTTTGCCCTCTCCGCTTGCAGAGAGGGCGAGCCGTTACAGCGTTTCGCCGTTGCTGGCAATCACGGTTTTGTACCACTCAAAGCTTTTCTTACGGGAGCGGGACATGTCGCCGGTGCCGTCGTCGTGCTTGTTGACGTAGATAAAGCCGTAGCGCTTACTGTACTGGCCGGTGGTGAAGGAGACGCAGTCGATGCAGCCCCACGGGGTATAGCCCATCAGATCCACGCCGTCCCAGGTCACGGCCTTCATCATCTCTTCCACGTGGGCGCGCAGGTAGTCGATGCGGTAGTCATCATTGATGCTGCCGTCCTCTTCCACTTTGTCGTAGGCGCCGAAACCATTTTCGACGATAAACAGCGGCTTCTGATAACGTTCGTACAGTTCACAAAGCGAATAGCGCAGGCCTACCGGATCAATCTGCCAGCCCCAGTCGGACGCCTTGACGTGCGGGTTCGGCACGCTGCCCTCGAAGCCGGAAATGGCGTCACCGGTGCCGCCTTCCGCTTTGACCGCGTTGGTCATGTAGTAGCTGAAACCTAAGTAGTCGCAGGTGCCCTCACGCAGGATCTGCTCGTCGCCCGCTTCCATCCTGATGGAGAACCCACGGCGCTCCCACTCGTTCAGCACGTAAGACGGGTAGTAGCCGCGCAGCTGCACGTCGGTAAAGACGTAGCGCTCGCGCATGGATTCCTGAGCAAACATGACGTCCTCTGGCTTGCAGGAGTAAGGATAGAGCGCCACCATCGCCAGCATGCAGCCGACTTTCATCTCCGGGTTAATGCGGCGTGCGGCTTTCACTGCCAGCGCGCTGGCCACGAACTGGTGGTGCAGCACCTGGTACATGGTCTCTTCCGGGTTGTCGTGCTCGGTATAGACCACGCCAGAGCAGCAGTAGCCGAACAGCGGCGCACGCCAGTTGCGCTGGTTGTTGATTTCGTTGAAGGTCATCCAGTATTTGACCTTATTTTTGTAGCGCTCAAATACCACTTCCGAGAAGCGCACAAAGAAATCGACCACTTTACGGTTGGTCCATCCGCCATATTCCTGAACGAGATGCAGCGGCATTTCAAAGTGGGAGAGGGTGATCACCGGCTCGATGTTGTACTTCAGCAGTTCATCGAACATGTCGTCGTAAAACTTCAGCCCCTCTTCGTTTGGCTGAGTTTCGTCGCCTTTCGGGAAGATGCGCGTCCAGGCGATGGAGGTACGGAAACATTTGAAGCCCATCTCGGCAAACAGCTTAATGTCTTCTTTGTAATGGCCATAGAAGTCGACGGCTTCGTGGTTCGGGTAATATTTGCCTTCAATCACTTCCTGCGTGATTTCACGCGGAACGCCGTGTGCGCCGCCGGTGAGCACGTCGCAGATGCTTGGCCCTTTGCCGCCTTTGTTCCAGCCGCCTTCAACCTGGTGCGCCGCCACCGCGCCGCCCCATAAAAAATCTTTCGGTAAGGTGAGTTTTTTCATCTTTGCTATTCTCAATTCAGGACTTATTGATTTCGAGTCTAGCAAAGCGGAATTAAATGTCACGATATAACAATTTGTGGAAATTGTAATTTGTCACATCAAAAAAACAGGATGTTTTATTCTGTTAATTTCTTCGCCAGTTTTCGGCCTAATGATTCCAGAATATAGATGACGGGAATTTGCGTGGTGATATCGTAAACGCCGCCAATACGCGTTTGCGGGACATGCCAGGAGAGGTTAAAGTCCGCCAGCTTTGCGAGACGAGAATGTTCATGGCTGGTGACGGAGAGCACCTTGCAGTGGTGCAGGCTGAACTGGCTGGCGAAGCGCAGGATCTCCTCGGTTTCGCCGGAGACGGAGAGTACAATGGCCAGCGCATTTTTAGCCATGTCGTTAGTGACCGGGAAATAAGGATCGTCGATATGGTTACTGAATTTGCCGATATTTGAAAAGAAACGTGCGCCATATTTTGCCAGCGATCCGGAGGTGCCCGCACCGACAAAAATAATTCGTTCAGATGATAAAATAATATCGACGGCTTTATCTAATAGCGCATCAAACTCTTCGTTATTTACGCTTTTAAAGAAGCTGATAATTTCACTGGCACCAAAATTCGCCTGCTGCGGCTCGTTCTGCTCCAGATAGAGTTTAAAGCGCACCCGAAATTCCGAGTAACCATCGCAGTTGAGCTTGCGGCAGAAGCGCAGGATAGTGGTAGTGGAAACGCCCACCGCATCCGCCAGCTCGCGGATGGTCATGTACATCACTTTATCGCGGTTCTTAATGACATAGTTGTAGACCATCATTTCCAGATTGTTGAGGCTGGCAATGGCGGAATGGCTGAACATACTCACAATGGCTAAACTCGCTGTCGGACACTATTCCTGAAGCATACCATGATGACGAAGGGCGGGAGACGGATTTATCTCCTTGATTACTCAGGTGCTAATAAAATCATTTACACCTGTGCGGTGGATTGCTTTTGCATTGTACTGATTTATAAGAATAAATCTTGATTATGGATTTATTTTAGCTAACAGGTGTTCACTGGAATCATTCTCAGTTAGCATAGACTGGCGATGAATAATCATCTTTTGTTTTCCCGGAGTTAAGTATGGTGAGCAGACCATTAATCGCACAGGGATATTCGCTGGCTGAGGAAGTAGCCAACAGTATAAGCCATGGCATTGGCCTGGTTTTTGGGATTGTCGGCTTAGTGTTATTGCTGGTACAGGCAGTGGATACCAACGCCAGCGCGATGGCCATTACCAGCTACAGCCTGTATGGCGGGAGTATGATCCTGCTTTTCCTTGCCTCAACGCTGTATCACGCGATTCCGCATCAACGGGCGAAGATATGGCTCAAGAAATTTGACCACTGCGCTATCTATCTTCTTATTGCGGGTACCTATACGCCGTTTTTGCTGGTGGGGCTCAACTCACCGCTGTCGCGTGGCCTGATGATTGTGATCTGGAGCCTGGCGCTGCTGGGGATCTTGTTTAAGCTGACCATTGCGCACCGGTTTAAAGTGTTGTCGCTGGTTACCTATCTGACAATGGGCTGGCTGTCGCTGATTGTGGTGTATCAGTTAGCCATTAAGCTGGCGGTGGGGGGCGTGACGCTTCTGGCGGTGGGCGGTGTGGTCTACTCGCTGGGCGTGATTTTCTACGTCTGCAAGCGTATTCCGTACAACCATGCCATCTGGCACGGCTTTGTGCTGGGCGGCAGCGTGTGTCACTTCCTGGCAATTTATCTGTATGTTGGGCAGGTGTAGTTTTTTTGTAAGGTGCGGTCTGATGCCCTCACCCCGACCCTCTCCCACAGGGAGAGGGTGAATATCAACACCGGGCGATACAGCATCAATCTTCCAGTGAATACGGCAGCGGCTCAATGCTGAGCGTGTTTGCATCATCACGCACGCGGAACACGCTGTCGGGCTCCATATCATTATTCATGACAACCTGCACCAGCAGGCGGCCATCATCGAGCTGGACGGCGGCTAACACGGTGCCGGTACGGCGCCAGTTTTCGCCCATCTTCATCTCAAGATCTTCACCCGCTTCCGGCACACGGCTGGCGTGACCAGCCAGCGTCCACAGGGCGCGTTTGTTCGCGCCGCGGAATTTCGCACGCGCCACCATTTCCTGACCGGTGTAGCAGCCCTTCTTAAAGCTGATACCACCCAGCGCCTGGATGTTTGTCGCCTGCGGGATAAACTGCGCGCTGTTTGCCGCGTCAATGACCGGCAGGCCCGCTTCGATGTTCAGCGCCAGCCACTGCTGGCTGTTGTTGAGCTGTGCTTCACCGCGCAGGGCGTCAGTGACGCGTTCCGCCGTTGCTTCGTTGGTTACCAGCAGGAAGCGCTCCGCCGGGTGTTCGAACCACAGAATGGAGGTCGCTCCCTCGCTGACCAGCTGTTTTTCAGCATCCGGTAGCTCGGCAAACAGGTTTTTCAGCGCTGCACGCGCCTGGAAACCCGCGACCCCCAGCAGAACGTGTTCATCGTCCGGGGCGATGGTGACTTTAGAAAAGACCGCGTATTTTTTTAGCTCTTTAAGCTGGGCGTCACGCAGGCTGCGGCGCTCAATAAAGGCGAATCCGTCCTGACGGCGGAACAGACGCAGGTTGCTCCACATTTTGCCTTTTGGATCGCAATGCGCGGCCAGCAGATGCTGGTGCTCAGTCAACTGCGCCACGTCCGCCGTGACCTGGCCTTGCAGGTATTTTTCGCTGTCCGCACCGGTCAGTGTCGCCAGTGCCCAGTCATCAAGAGTAATCAGCGTCAGCGGCAGACGCGCAGAGGCGGCGGGCTGGCGAGGAGAAAATGGTGTAAATGCCATAGTGATGTCCTGAATTGCTTAACGCTTTGATAATACCTAATGGTAAAAGAGACTGTATTCAATGCAAGCGCTTTCAGCAGGCCATTCGTGCCATTACGCGGTTATGCGTGGCGCTACGCAAAATAGTGTAATCCGCTGTCTTTATAAGGATTATTCAGGAAGCCTGCTCGAGGTTCGCAATATTCCAGTAAAGAAACGGTCAAAAACACGTTACACTAGCAGGTGTACCCGGAGAGCAATAATGAATACCAAACGGGATACCGACTGTGCCAAACGTAATGCAGGAAACAGAACATGGATATTAACAACAAGGCCCGTATTCACTGGGCGTGCCGTCGCGGCATGCGTGAACTTGATATCTCCATCATGCCTTTCTTCGAGTATGAGTACGACAGCTTAAGCGATGACGATAAGCGCCTGTTTGTCCGTCTGCTTGAGTCTGACGATCCGGATTTATTCAACTGGCTGATGAATCACGGCAAGCCCGCCGACACCGAGTTGCAACGGATGGTGCAATTAATTCAAACACGGAATCAGGAACGTGGTCCTGTGGCAATCTGATCTTCGCGTCTCGTGGCGCTCACAGTGGATGTCCTTACTGCTCCACGGTCTGGTCGCGGCAATGGTGTTATTGGTGCCGTGGCCGCTAAGCTATACCCCTCTGTGGCTGCTTTTGCTGTCGTTTGTGGTGTTTGATAGCGTGCGCAGCCAGCGTCGAATCAACGCCCGTCAGGGTGAAATTAAGCTGCTGATGGATTCTCGCCTGCGCTGGCAGGGAAAAGAGTGGGAAATGATAGGGACGCCGTGGATGCTCAACACCGGGATGATGCTACGGCTGCGTCGGGTCGAGGATAACCGTCGCCAGCACCTGTGGCTGGCCGCAGACAGTATGGATCCCGCGGAGTGGCGGGATCTGCGCCGGCTAATCGTGCAACAGCCAACGCAGGAATAAATCAGCTAAACTGCTCGGCCATCTCACCCAGAATTTGTTCGCACCAGGTCTGGAGGCGCTCGTCGCTGAGATCGTACTGGTTGGTTTCATCCAGCGCGAGCCCGACAAACAGCTGGCCGTCGGCAATGACGGGTTTTGGGCTGGTGAACTCATAGCCTTCCGTAGGCCAGTAGCCGATAAACGTCGCGCCCTTTGGCGCCAGTTTGTCATGCAGCATGCCGAGCGCGTCGAGGAACCACTCCCCGTAGCCCAGCTGGTCGCCCATGCCGTACATCGCAATGATTTTGCCTTCAAAATTGACTGAATCGAGCTGATCCCAGATGGCTTCCCAGTCTTCCTGAATCTCACCAAAGTCCCAGGTAGGGATACCCAGAATCAGCACATCGTACTGCTCCATCAAGGCAACCGCGTCATCTTTCAGGTTATGCAACGTCACCAGTTCCGGGCCAATGATGTCACGAATTTTCTCCGCCGCCATTTCGGTGTAGCAGGTGCTGGAACCATAGAACAGACCAATATTCATCGCGTAACTATCTCAATTCTTGCTATGACTTTGCGCGTAGTGTACCAGAAACCGATGGCAATCAGGCATAATGGCCAGATTGCAGAACCAAAGGGGCTGATGTGGAAAAGGATCTCGCACTCATCGAACAGTTTCTCGACGCGCTGTGGCTGGAGAAAAACCTCGCTGAAAATACGCTCAGCGCCTATCGTCGGGATCTCACGCTGCTGGTCGAGTGGCTGGCGCATCGGGGGCTGACGCTTGAAAGCGCGCAAAGCGATGACCTGCAAGGGTTGCTGGCTGAGCGGATGGAAGGGGGGTACAAAGCCACCAGCTCCGCGCGTCTGCTGAGCGCCATGCGCCGCCTGTTCCAGCACCTGTACCGCGAGAAGATCCGCGCGGATGACCCCAGCGCACTGCTGGCATCGCCTAAACTGCCTCAGCGGCTGCCAAAAGATCTCAGCGAAGCACAAGTTGAGAGATTATTACAGTCGCCCGCAGTTGACCTTCCGCTGGAGTTACGCGATAAAGCCATGCTTGAACTATTGTATGCCACGGGCTTGCGCGTTTCCGAGCTGGTGGGCCTGACGATGAGCGATATCAGCCTGCGTCAGGGCGTGGTGCGCGTTATCGGTAAAGGGAACAAAGAACGGCTGGTGCCGCTGGGTGAAGAGGCGGTCTACTGGCTGGAGACGTATCTGGAACACGGGCGTCCGTGGCTGCTGAACGGCGTCTCCATAGATGTATTGTTCCCGAGCCAGCGCGCGCAGCAGATGACGCGACAAACGTTCTGGCATCGCATTAAACATTACGCCACACTGGCGGGTATTGACAGTGAGAAGCTGTCGCCGCACGTTTTGCGTCACGCCTTCGCGACGCATCTGTTAAACCACGGCGCTGATTTACGCGTGGTGCAGATGTTGCTTGGACACAGCGATCTTTCAACGACGCAAATATACACCCATGTCGCGACGGAACGCCTGCGGCAGCTACACCAACAGCACCACCCTCGCGCGTGAGTGCCGACGAATTGTTACAGGAACATATATGAAAAAGTCTTTAGCGCTGTTCACCCTGCTGGCAGCTTCGGTTTCCGGTTTTGCCCATGCGGATGATGCCGCCATTAAACAGTCTCTGACGAAACTCGGCGTCGCCAGCAGCGAGATCCAGCCAGCGCCGGTGGCTGGCATGAAAACGGTGCTGACCAACAGCGGCGTGCTGTACGTGACCGAAGACGGTAAGCACATCATTCAGGGACCCATGTACGACGTGAGCGGCGCGCAGCCGGTGAACGTCACCAACCAGCTGCTGATGAAAAACCTGAACGCGCTCGAAAAAGAGATGATTGTCTACAAAGCGGCGCAGGAAAAGCACGTTATTACCGTCTTCACCGACATCACCTGCGGCTACTGCCACAAGCTGCATGAAGAGATGAAAGACTACAACGCGCTGGGCATTACCGTGCGTTACCTGGCTTTCCCACGCGCTGGCGTGCAGAGCCAGCCTGAGCAGGATATGAAAGCGATCTGGTGTGCGAAAGACCGCAACAAGGCCTTTGATGACGCGATGAACGGCAAAGGCGTGAAGCCCGCGTCCTGCGATATCGACATCGCTAACCATTACGCGCTGGGCGTACAGTTTGGCGTGAGCGGTACGCCAGCCATTGTGCTGAGTAACGGCTATGTGGTGCCGGGCTACCAGGGGCCAAAAGAGATGAAAGCGTTCCTCGACGAGCACCAGAAACAGATGGGTGGTAAATAATTCGCGTGAAAGCCCCGATAAAACTGCGCCGCCGCGATGCGGGTGAAACCGCGGATTTACCAGACACGCTTCCGCTGCTGCTCAAGCGGCTGTACGCCAGCCGTGGCGTGCGTACGGCAAGCGATCTTGAGCGCAGCGTCAAAGGCATGCTGCCCTGGCAAGCGCTGAGTGGCATCGAACAAGCGACTGAAATGCTCTACAACGCGTTCCGGGAAGGCACGCGGATTGTCGTGGTGGGCGATTTCGATGCCGACGGCGCAACCAGTACCGCGCTGAGCGTACTCAGCCTGCGTGCGCTGGGCTGCGATAACGTGGCTTACCTGGTGCCGAACCGGTTTGAAGACGGCTACGGCCTCAGCCCGGAAGTGGTCGATCAGGCCCATGCCCGTGGCGCACAGATGATCATGACCGTGGATAACGGGATCTCTTCTCATGCGGGGGTCGATCATGCCCATGCGCTGGGGATCCCGGTACTGGTCACCGATCACCACCTGCCAGGCGAAACTCTGCCTGCCGCCGAAGCCATCATTAACCCGAACCTGCGCGACTGCGATTTCCCGTCGAAATCGCTGGCCGGAGTAGGGGTGGCGTTTTATCTGATGCTGGCGTTACGCACGTTGCTGCGTGATAAGGGCTGGTTCGAATCGCGCGGGATTGCCGTGCCGAACCTCGCGGAGTATCTCGATCTGGTGGCGCTGGGAACCGTGGCGGACGTGGTGCCGCTTGATACCAATAACCGTATTCTCACCTGGCAGGGCTTGAGCCGCATTCGGGCAGGTAAATGCCGTCCGGGGATTAAGGCGCTGCTGGAAATTGCCAACCGCGATCCGCTGAAGCTCGCGGCAAGCGATTTAGGCTTTGCCCTCGGCCCGCGCCTGAACGCGGCGGGGCGGCTGGACGATATGTCGGTTGGCGTCGCGCTGCTGCTGTGTGACAACATCGGCGAAGCGCGCGTGCTGGCCAGTGAGCTGGACGCACTCAACCAGACCCGTAAAGAGATTGAGCAGGGGATGCAGGCCGAAGCACTGACCCTGTGCGAAAAGCTGGAGCGCAGCGGTGACACCCTGCCGGGCGGGCTGGCGATGTATCACCCCGAATGGCACCAGGGCGTGGTGGGCATTCTGGCGTCGCGTATTAAAGAGCGTTTCCACCGCCCGGTGATCGCGTTCGCCCCCGCCGGGGACGGCACGCTGAAAGGCTCCGGTCGTTCCATTCAGGGGCTGCATATGCGCGATGCGCTGGAGCGTCTGGATACGCTGCATCCGAACCTGATGATTAAGTTCGGCGGTCACGCGATGGCGGCAGGCCTGTCGCTGGAAGAGGCGAAGTTCGACGAGTTCCAGCGTCTGTTTGGCGAACTGGTCACCGAGTGGATCGATCCGGCTCTGTTGCAGGGTGAAGTGGTTTCTGACGGTGAGCTTTCACCGGCTGAAATGACCATGGAGGTGGCGCAGATGCTGCGCGATGCCGGCCCGTGGGGGCAGATGTTTCCGGAGCCGCTTTTCGACGGACGTTTTCGTTTGTTGCAACAGCGCATCGTGGGCGAACGCCATCTCAAAGTGATGGTGGAACCGGTCGGCGGCGGACCGCTGCTCGACGGCATCGCCTTTAACGTTGATACCTCCATCTGGCCGGACAACGGCGTGCGCGAGGTTGAGCTGGCCTATAAGCTGGATATTAACGAGTTCCGTGGTAACCGCTCCCTTCAGCTCATCATCGACAATATCTGGCCAATTTAGCGTCAGTAATCTCTATAAAAAAGGGCGTGGATTCGGTACAATCCCGCTCTTATCACCGCATTTTGACAAGCTCATAAAAGAAAACAGACCATGTTTGAAATTAATCCGGTAAAAAACCGCATTCAGGACCTCACGGAGCGCTCTGACGTTCTTAGGGGGTATCTTTGACTACGATGCCAAGAAAGAGCGTCTCGAAGAAGTAAACGCCGAGCTGGAACAGCCGGACGTCTGGAACGAACCTGAGCGCGCGCAGGCGCTGGGTAAAGAGCGTTCTTCCCTCGAAGCCATCGTAGATACGCTGGATCAAATGGCGCAGGGTCTGGAAGATGTTTCTGGGCTGCTGGAGCTGGCTGTCGAAGCCGACGACGAAGAAACCTTTAACGAAGCCGTGGCAGAGCTCGACGTGCTGGAAGAGAAGCTGGCGCAGCTGGAATTCCGTCGCATGTTCTCCGGCGAATACGATAGCGCTGACTGCTATCTCGATATTCAGGCAGGTTCTGGCGGTACCGAAGCACAGGACTGGGCAAGCATGCTGATGCGCATGTACCTGCGCTGGGCGGAAGCGCGCGGTTTCAAAACCGAGATTATCGAAGAATCCGAAGGTGAAGTGGCGGGTATCAAATCCGTCACTATCAAGATTATTGGCGATTACGCCTACGGCTGGCTACGTACTGAAACCGGCGTTCACCGCCTGGTGCGTAAGAGCCCGTTCGATTCCGGCGGCCGTCGTCACACCTCCTTCAGCTCCGCGTTTGTCTACCCGGAAGTGGATGAAGATATCGATATCGACATCAACCCGGCGGACCTGCGTATCGACGTTTACCGCGCATCCGGCGCGGGTGGTCAGCACGTTAACCGTACGGAATCTGCGGTGCGTATTACCCACATTCCAACCGGGCTGGTAACACAGTGCCAGAACGACCGTTCCCAGCATAAGAACAAAGACCAGGCCATGAAGCAGATGAAAGCGAAGCTTTATGAGCTGGAGATGCAGAAGAAAAATGCTGAGAAGCAGGCGATGGAAGACAACAAGTCCGATATCGGCTGGGGCAGCCAGATCCGTTCTTACGTCCTTGATGACTCCCGCATCAAAGACCTGCGCACCGGGGTTGAAACCCGTAACACGCAGGCGGTGCTGGACGGCAGCCTGGACCAATTTATCGAAGCAAGTTTGAAAGCAGGGTTATGAGGAACCAACATGTCTGAACAACAAGCACAGGGCGCTGACGCGGTAGTCGATCTTAACAACGAACTGAAAACCCGCCGCGAGAAGCTGGCAGCGCTGCGCGAGCAGGGCGTGCCGTTCCCGAACGATTTTCGTCGTGACCACACCTCAGACCAACTGCACGCAGACTTCGACGGTAAAGAGAACGAAGAGCTGGAAGCGCTGAACGTTGAAGTGTCCGTGGCGGGCCGCATGATGACCCGTCGTATCATGGGTAAAGCGTCCTTCGTGACCTTACAGGACGTTGGCGGCCGCATTCAGCTGTACGTCTCTCGTGACGACCTGCCGGAAGGCATCTACAACGAGCAGTTCAAGAAGTGGGACCTGGGCGACATCCTGGGCGCTAAAGGTAAACTGTTCAAAACCAAGACCGGTGAACTGTCTATCCACTGCACCGAGCTGCGTCTTCTGACCAAAGCCCTGCGCCCGCTGCCGGACAAGTTCCACGGTTTGCAGGATCAGGAAGCGCGCTATCGTCAGCGTTACCTGGATCTCATCTCTAACGATGAATCCCGTAAGACCTTCAAAATTCGCTCCCAGATCATGGCCGGCATTCGCCAGTTCATGGTTAACCGCGACTTTATGGAAGTAGAAACCCCGATGATGCAGGTGATCCCAGGCGGAGCCTCCGCTCGTCCGTTCATCACCCATCACAACGCCCTGGACCTGGACATGTACCTGCGTATCGCGCCGGAACTGTACCTGAAGCGTCTGGTGGTCGGCGGTTTTGACCGCGTGTTTGAGATCAACCGTAACTTCCGTAACGAAGGTATCTCCGTACGTCATAACCCAGAGTTCACCATGATGGAACTCTATATGGCCTATGCGGATTACAAAGATCTGATCGAGCTGACCGAATCCCTGTTCCGCACCCTGGCGCAGGACATTCTGGGCACCACCCAGGTACCTTACGGTGAAGAGGTGTTCGACTTCGGCAAGCCGTTCGAAAAACTGACCATGCGCGAAGCGATCAAGAAATACCGTCCTGAAACCAATATGGCGGATCTGGATAACTTCGACTCTGCGAAAGCGATCGCTGAAAGCATCGGTATTAAGGTTGAGAAGAGCTGGGGTCTGGGCCGTATCGTGACCGAGATCTTCGAAGAAGTGGCCGAAGCGCACCTGATTCAGCCTACCTTCATCACCGAATACCCGGCGGAAGTGTCTCCGCTGGCGCGTCGTAATGACGAGAACCCGGAAATCACTGACCGCTTCGAATTCTTCATCGGGGGCCGCGAAATCGGTAACGGCTTTAGCGAGCTGAACGATGCAGAAGATCAGGCGCAGCGCTTCCAGGATCAGGTTAACGCGAAAGCGGCAGGCGATGACGAAGCGATGTTCTTCGACGAAGACTACGTGACCGCGCTGGAGCACGGCCTGCCGCCGACGGCTGGCCTGGGTATTGGTATCGACCGTATGGTGATGCTGTTCACCAACAGCCACACCATTCGCGACGTGATCCTGTTCCCGGCGATGCGTCCGGTGAAATAAGCCGTTAAGACGTAAAAAAAGCCCCGTGCGTTTATCGCCGGGGCTTTTTTATTGCGCCGCGAAGGCGCTGAGTTTTTCACGCGCAGTGTTCGCTTCTTGCACCATCCACGGGCTAAATGCCCACGGTGTGGCGTCCAGCGCGCGGAATAGCGCGTCCAGCTCCACCCACTGATACTCCATCACTTCATCGTCATTGATTGCGAGGGTATTCGTTACGCGGGCGGCATAGACCGGGCAGATTTCGTTTTCAACGATCCCTGACGGGTCGGCTTCACGGTAGCGGAACTCCGGGGCAATGGGGGTGATGTCTGTGATTTCGGCGCCGACTTCAAAGCGGCAGCGGCGGATAATCGCCTGCTCTGTCGCTTCGTCGGCCTGTGGATGACCGCAAACGGAGTTGGTCCATACGCCGGGCCAGGCTTTTTTACTTAAGGCGCGACGGGTGATCAGACATTCTCCGTTAGCGTTAAACAGCCATGAAGAGAAGGCCAGGTGTAGCGGGGTGTGTGACGTGTGCGCGGCGTACTTCTCCTGAGTGCCAATCACTTTTCCCTGGTCATTTACCAAAATAACGTGTTCTTGAATACTCATTGATGCTCCAGTGCCAAAATGCTTAATGGTTCAGCACCATCAGCGGAATTATTATACTGCATTCTTATGCGAACGGTTTGGCCCACAGAGCGGAAAAGGGCATGACCCGCATCAGTTTGGGCTGCTATCATAGTGCGCCATTCACGCTGACCGAGGAGCTGTTTTGTTTGCAGGAAGCCTGACGAGAAACCCGATCATTGCCGTTTTCTGCCTGACGCTGACGCTACTTGTAGCAGGATGCTCGGGGAGTAAATCTTCGGATATGGGCAGTTATTCCGGTGCAGTCTATACCGTTAAGCGCGGGGACACGCTCTACCGCATCTCACGCGCCACGGGAACCAGCGTGAAGGAGCTGGCGCGCCTGAATAATATTTCTCCACCGTATACTATTGAGGTAGGGCAGAAGCTCAAGGTTAACGGCGGTTCTTCCTCAGGGAAAAAGTCCTCAACGCGTAAAACAGCCAAAGTCACGCCATCCTATCAGGTGCCTAAATCATCCTGGCCGCCGGTCGGTCAGCGCTGCTGGATCTGGCCTGCAAGCGGAAAAGTGGTTGCGCCGTACTCGCTCTCGGAAGGTGGCAATAAAGGTATTGATATCGCTGCCGCACGCGGCACGCCGGTTTACGCTTCAGGGGCCGGGAAGGTGGTCTATGTCGGTAACCAGCTTCGTGGATACGGTAACCTGATCATGATTAAGCATGGTGAGGACTACATTACGGCGTATGCGCATAACGACACGATGCTGGTCAATAACGGGCAGAACGTGAAGGCGGGGCAGAAGATTGCGACCATGGGCAGTACCGGGACGGATACGGTGAAGCTGCACTTCCAGATCCGCTATAAGGCTACAGCCATCGATCCGCAGCGTTATCTTCCGGCGCAGGGCAGTAAGCCGAAGTGCTAAGTGATTATTTAATCGCCACTTAGTGGGGTAAAGGCTTGTATGAAGAGGCGTAAGGTCTATAATGCCTTACGCACCTCAAAGCGGGCGTAGTTCAATGGTAGAACGAGAGCTTCCCAAGCTCTATACGAGGGTTCGATTCCCTTCGCCCGCTCCAGAATTTCCCCAAGTAGAACCGTTCAAAAACTTTCTTTATTTCAGTAGGTTGCTCAGTAGCGCTGACTAACTTGTTTAGGCGTTATGTCCTGTAGAGCATTGACGTCCTCCCTGCACACGAAATGCAGGTAACCCTCTGACAGTCTTATGAAATCGCTGTGCTTCGCTTGTCTTCTAACCTCTAAGGGGCTTAATGGTTTCTGTTGTCTAAAACCAGAAGAGAAAGAGCCAGCGTGGCAGCTGGCTATGTTTTTAGTATGGTGATGCGGTTAAATAGACAGGGACGGAGTAGATCGAGCCACCTGCCAGATAATCCGCAGGGCTGTGAAAGGTGTAATTGGTTCCCTTCACGGAAAGGTAGATCGCGTTATTCTCGACCTTCTTCAATGCATCTTTGTCCGTGGTGATCATGAAAGGCTGGTGATCGTTCTCCAGACTCGCCATAAACGCTTTATCATCTTTGGTTACATCATAGAGATAGAAACGGTAGGAAAAGCCTGTGGTGGCTCCTGCACTCGCTTCTGTGATGTAAAGATTAGCCAGATTGTTAACTTTCACCTTCTTAATAATCACTTGCTCAAGTGGTGAGAAGTGCAGCAAGTTGTATATCCCATAGGCGACAACAGCCAACAGGATCAGAAGTAGATACCGCTTCTTAAAAACCTGTGCGTTTTGCATAGTCGATACCCGCTCTTATCCAGTACTGGTCGTTAGGATCATCACCGTAAGGCGTTGAGCCAAACCAATCACCAAAAGCCGGATCCGTTGTTCCTGCGCGGCTTTGCGCCCATCCTGCGCCTCTAAGTAATACTTCGCCGGAAATCCCCGCAGCGTGGCCAACAGCACCATAATGGAAGTTTCCGAAGCTCTCGAACTGTCTCCCGTGCTGTTTGTAATCCCACGGACCATGGCCTCTTACCTGCTGATAAAACCATGCATAGGTAAGGGCTGACGGGCCGCGGTGAAAGCGAGCCATCATCATATTATTGACGATATTCACACCTGGCGGGGCGAAAGATGACACATCAAAAGGCGGATGAGGTGATGCTGCTAATGTTGGGTATCTCACGCTTGCGCTCTCTCATTCCATGCATCGGTAAACTGAACGTTGCCATCGCAGTATTTCCACGTGATTTTTTCATAGCGAAGTTCTACACACTCGAGGTGGTTGTGCTTCTCTTTGGTCGGATCTTTGGTGTCGTGCATCACTGGAGAAACGCCGACAACTCTCACACTTTCAAGCAGGATGTTGAAGTATTCCGCTTCCTGTCCTGCGTCGTTGATCTTATACCATTTGAACTCAGCAGATTTAAGCGTCTGACCAGTAGCAACAGCTTTATAAAGATAAGGGGAGGAGCTATCAAACTCTTTTTGAATTAGCACGGCAGAGTGCTTGCGGGTTCCTGTGATCTTTCCAGTCATTAAGTCCGTTGGAATGCTGAGATTATGGGAAAATCCGGTGATCTCAATGCTGCCCTCACGATCCTGAACATCTACAGACCCTTTAATATCTGCGCCACCGTCATCTTTAAGCCATAGGTAAGCTGGAATAGCCATTTTCACTTTTTCCTCATGCTGTTATAAAAAAAAACCATAGAGAAAGTGTATCTATATGTGAGAGGGCAATAAACGATTAAATCTAACAAAATCATTAATTTAAATGTGATTAAATTTGAGTTAAGTTAAACTAAAGGGAAGGTAGGTATTGCACCCTCTCGATTATTGCAAAGCCCGTATGTAATCTGGCAAGGCTTTCAATTGGCTATCTTTCATCGCCGGAACAGGAATACCCCTATCAGTCTTTCCTGTACTGGCGTACCTGCTTCCCCCTTTCGTTCATTGTTATGATCGGTTGTCGGCATAACACGCTAAGTTGCACATTTCCTGTACCCTGGATACCCTGAGATTAATCCTAATAACTCAAGGGTGAGTATGGCTACCGGGAAGAGAAAGAACCAAAAGGAATCACCTGAAGAAGAGTTAGATCGCTTGCTGGATGAGCTTGAACTCACAGAGGAGCAACGGGAGTTTATCGAATCCATGCGGGAGGATAAGGGCGATCCCAGTAGTGAGTAACGCTTGCCTTCAGCCGAACGAATACGAATGGCCGCATAACGGCATTGTAAAGATCTTTTCTCCTCACGAGGGCTTTCCGTCAGCGTCGATGGCTCAGCGTACCGTGCCAGAAATTGTCCTGAAATGATGCGGTATTCAGACCGGATCGAACTACTATTCATTATGATTTATCAATGCATTATACCCTGACCATGTGCATGTAAAATCGCGGAGCCGGGAGAGTTGACGGCAATGTAAAAGAAATCATGAGGAAAGAAATATGGCTGCTACAAACGGTATGATTGATACTGATGACGCTGTAATTTTACTCATCGACCATCAGAGTGGCTTATTCAACACGGTACGTGATGTGCCTGTACCAGACCTTCGTAATTATGTGACAGCGATAGCCAAAGTTGCCACGCTTTTAAATATCCCGGTGATCACCACGGCCTCTGTTCCTGACGGTCCCAATGGCCCGCTCATCCCGGAAATTCACAAATATGCACCCCATGCCGTGTATGTTCCACGCACCGGGCAGATTAATACCTGGGATAATCCGGCGTTTGTGAAGGAAGTGGAAAAGACGGGCAGAAAGACCCTGATTATTGCCGGCACGCTCACCAGCGTCTGCATGGCGTTCCCTGCGGTTAGCGCTGTCCAGGAGGGGTATAAGGTTTACTGTGTTGTGGATGCCTCGGGGAACTGGTCCAAAATCGCGACCGATACCACCATCGCGCGCGTGGCTCAGGCGGGGGCGATCCCTACCGATACGTTTGCCATTGTCGCTGAATTAATGAGAACCTGGAACCGCGAGGAAGGTTCTCGCTTTGCTGAGATCCTGGCAGAGCATGTCTGTCCGGAATATAAGTGCCTGATTGAAAGTTTCGGCAAAGCTCAGGAAATTGCCAGAACGGGCCCGGAAACCAATCTGGAGCATTATAAGTAAGTCCTAATAAACCTGTATAAAAGTTGCTGGATTTTATCGTCCTGTACCTGAGCGTATTACAGGTGCAGGACGTAGCGGCGTCGTATTCCGGACGTCGATGAATTGTCAGAGATATTAAGAGGGGCTGAACCGCGCATAATTTAAAATTAAACCCTCTTTCTTTTTACGTAATCAATCGCCCCTGTTATATCTGTCGGCAAATTTTTTATTTCCCGGACCACAGATGAAAACACGACTCCTCCTGTGCGCTGGCGTATTAGCTGCCTCCAGTGCCCATGCCAGCGCCCTCTATTTTTATGAAGCCGGCACCGAAGATACCGCGCTTGCCGGAGCAGGGCAGGCGGCTCGTGCGCAGGACGCCTCGACAATCATGACCAACCCGGCTGGCATGACGCGCTTACCGGATCATATGGTCACCGGTGGGTTACAGGTTATGGATGGCTCCATCGACAACCAGCTGGATAACGATGCCCATCAAAGCCCCGGCGATGTGATGAAAACCATCCCGAATGCCAGCGCCTTTTATAGCCAGAAGATAAACGATGATCTTTATGCCGGGATCGGGCTTTACGGTAATTACGGCCTGGGGATCGACTACGGCAGCTGGGCGGGCGACAGGCTGATTAAAAAGAGTACCATGGTAGCCATGACGCTCAGCCCCTCGCTGGCCTATAAGCTTAACGACCGTCTTTCGATTGGCGCGTCCGCCAACGTTAACTACGGTTACTTCTCGCTGACTCGCAGCGTTAACGATGATGACTACCAGCGACGCGATGAAGACCTGGCCATGAGCTATCGGCTTGGGCTGCTGATGCAGCTAACTGACCAGACCCGAGCCGGTATTACCTGGAACAGCGAAACGGACTACAGCTTCAATATTGACGGCAACGCGCGTCTACAGAACGGCACCTACGACCTGCCGGTGTCGGCACAGATCAGCGCGCCGCAGCAAATCATGCTCAGTCTGGTGCATGATATTAACCCGCGGTGGTCGGTTATGGGCGATCTCGGCTGGCAGGACTGGAGCCAGTTCGGCGCGCCGCAAATCGTCGTCGGGGACCAGCAGCTGAACAACGTCAGCCGCCTGAAGGACACGTGGCACGGTGCGGTGGGCGTGCAGTATCGTCCAACGCCTCAGTGGCGACTGAATGCCGGTGTGGCGTTCGACAGCTCGCCGTATGAAAGCCAGAGCGATGTGGCCTTAACCTTACCTACCGGCGATGAGTGGCGATTTGGTACGGGAGCCCAGTATCAGATCACCCCGGCCAGCAATATTGGTATTGCCGTGTCGTATCTTCATATGCAGTCGTCGCATGTGAAATCGCCGGTGGCGTTTGCCGGAAGTTACGACCATCCTTATCTTTGGTTTGCCAGCGTCAACTACAGCTATCAGTTTTGATCGGCTAACCGCTTAAAATATATGGTCTATAATGGCAGATATTGAATGTCAGAAGGTTGTACCATGCATATTTTACCGCCTGTTCGACCCGAAAAATCCATCGAACGACTGACCGCCATCCTTGAGCCGATAGCGGAGAAAGTGCACGTTGTTCCGCGTAAGCGACTCACCTGGTTACGGAAGGGGAAACAGCAGATGTACCTCTTTCTGGAAGGGGAGTTATCCCTGCTGCGGGCTTCGGATGGACTGGTGGTAGTGACCGTTTACGAGCCGCATTTGTTTGGTATTGCAGAGATGATCCAGCCTACGCAGGGGCATCTTCTCCGTGCGGAAAGGGAGTCGACTATTTTACGTCTCGATGCGGACAAGGCGGCTGAGTTGTTTCGCGCCGAGGGCGTCTGGGAGGATGTCGCCGCGCTGCTTTCATACCATACGGCCTATTTAATATTTCGTGATGCACAGGTACTCCAGCAGCGTACCTATTCCGTTATTCGTAATCACCTTCAGGAAATGATTTTGCTCCCGGAAGAGACGCGTCTGCGTACCACGATTCTGGAATATATTCAGGATCGTACACTGCTCTCTCGCAGCAGTATACTCAATGTATTATCCGCCCTTAAGCAGGGAGAATATATCTCCTTTAAGCGCGGCGGATACCTGCTTGAAGTCAGACATTTACCCGAATCATTCTAGCGGAAGTTTAAAATTAAACAGAAATGGAATTAACGCTGCCGTCAATTTTCTATATCGTTTGCTTTCTCAGATTTAACTTTATCAAGTAAACGGTATTTTTATGAAAAAGACAGTTATCGCATTGATTGTGGCTAATGTATTTACCGCCACTTCCGCCTTCGCCGCCGCGGATGCGGGCACCTGGTATAGCGGGGCGAAATTCGGCTGGTCTCACTATTTTGATACCAATATGGGTTCAAAAGCGTTTGAGAACACGCATTCCGATCACTTCGATTTTGACCATGATAATGTCGGCGGGGGTGTTTATACGGGTTATCAGATTACCCCATGGCTTGCGGTAGAAGGTGGTTATGATTATTTAGGCAACATGCAGATTAAAGGCCAGCATGGCGCAGGGGCGCAAATGAAGACGCAGGGCCTGCAACTGTCTCTGAAGGCCAGTTATGCCCTGACCAATGACTGGGATATTTACGGCCGTGCCGGCGCAATGGGCTATCGCGCTGAATCCGATGTAAGTGGTCACAATCGTTTTGAAACCGGTGTACGCCCGCTTGCAGCCGTGGGTACTGAATACGCCTTCAATAAAAACTGGGCGGGCCGCCTGGAGTATCAGTGGGTAAGCAACGTGGGCAATGTTAACCAGATCGGCGTGAGCAGCGACCTGAGTTCCGTCACCGCAGGGCTTAGCTATCGCTTTGGTCAGTACGACTGATGCCCGTGATATGCCCATTAATAAAAACCCGGCTGCTTAAGTTGCCGGGTTTTTTGTTTTCAGCTGGTGAATAATGGTTCAAGAACGATATGAATATTTTGCAGGCCCGTGACATTATTATCTTTCAGGTATTGCTGGTTAACCATATCTAGCTGTTCCAGCTTGGTCAGCGAGGCATAGACGCGTTGAACGGCACTGTCCGCAACAAAAATTTCTTTTGCGGTGGTGTCCTGTAGATACTGTGATTTTACGCTGCGCGTTAGGGTCTCGATCTGCTGTTTATTTTCCTGATAAAGAGACGCGATATGCGATATCTGTGCCTGCGGCGGTTTTTCCCCCGGCAACACCAGTGGAATTTGCAGATGATTAATTTTTTCAACATTGTCTGGTTGGGGAGAACTACAGGCTGTTAATGTGCTGAGGGTTAATACAGCGAAAAAGAACGGCAGGCTCTTCATCGAATCACTCCGGGGAAATAACTGGACTCAGCATTATCCCTGAAGGCCGCAGCGACGAAAGAATTAACTTATTTATTTATAAACGTTAATTTCATAGGTTAAAGATAAGCCTGGTGATAGCCTCCTTTCCCCCCATGTACCGCCAGCGTGAATATAACTCCTCGAGGAAGTATGAAATTTAAAACGCTCGTTAGTGCGATGGCCGTTGCTGGTCTGCTATTAGTCTCGTTGACCTCATTGCCTGTCCTGGCACAAAAGGAAGGGAAGGGAGCCACTGCCCATACGAAAGAGATGAATGATGCACTTTATGGTCAACTGCCCTTCTTTGATAAGACCGATTTCCGAAATGCGCACAAAGGCTTTATTGCCTCGCTGCCACCCGCGGTGATTAAAGACGAAAAAGGCGCCGTTATCTGGAACCCCCAGAAATACGCTTTTATCAAAGAAGGGCAAAAAGCGCCGGATACCGTCAACCCGAGCCTGTGGCGTCAGGCGCAGCTGAATAATATTGGCGGTCTGTTTGAGGTCACGGAAGGCGTCTACCAGATCCGCAACCTCGATCTGTCGAATATGACGATTATAGAGGGCAAAGAGGGGATCACGGTTATCGATCCGCTGCAGTCTGCGGAAACGGCTAAAGCGGGCATGGATCTTTACGTTAAGCATCGCGGCAAACGTCCGGTTGTTGCCGTTATTTATACCCATAGCCACGTCGATCATTATGGCGGCGTGCGTGGCGTGGTCGATGAAGCGGGAGTGATGACCGGCAAAGTGAAAGTCTATGCTCCAGCAGGTTTTATGGAAGAGGCGGTATCGGAAAATATCATGGCCGGAAATGCCATGAGCCGCCGTGCCAGTTATATCTACGGAAACCTGTTAAAGGCCAATGTAAAAGGTCAGATAGGAGCGGGTCTGGGGACGACCACCTCAGCGGGGACGGTCACGCTTATCGCGCCCACTCACGCCATTACCAAAGACGGGCAGAAAGAGATCATCGACGGTCTCACCTATGATTTTATGCTGGCGCCGGGGTCGGAAGCGCCGTCTGAAATGCTCTGGTATGTGGAAGAGAAAAAGCTGATCGAAGCAGCAGAGAACGTCACTCACACCCTGCACAATACCTACTCGCTGCGCGGGGCGAAGATACACGATCCGCTGGCATGGTCAAAATACATCAATAACGCTCTCGATCGTTGGGGGGATAAAGCGGAAATTATTATCGCGCAGCACCACTGGCCCACATGGGGTAATAAGAAAGTGGTGAAGCTGATGAAAAGCCAGCGTGATATCTACCGCTATATCAACGACCAGACGCTCAGACTGGCGAATAAGGGGCTGACGAGGGATGAAATAGCCGCAAATTTCGCCCTGCCTTACGGACTGGCTAAATCCTGGGCAGGCCGTGGCTATTACGGCTCGGTAAGCAACAACGTCAAAGCCACCTATGTCTACTATCTTGGCTGGTTCGACGGCAATCCGGCGACGCTCGATGAACTGCCTCCGGTCGAGGCGGCGAAAAAGTATGTCGATTACATGGGCGGAGCCCGCGCGATCCTTGAAAAAGCCCGTGTCGATTATGCCCGGGGGAATTATCGCTGGGTGGCTCAGGTGGTCAGTAAAGTCGTTTTTGCCGATCCGAATAATAAGGCGGCGCGCGAACTCGAAGCCGATGCGTTTGAACAGCTGGGATACCATGCGGAGTCAGGGCCGTGGCGTAACGCCTACCTCACCGGTGCGCAAGAGTTGCGTAACGGCGTGAAGATAAAGCCGACGCCCAAAACCGCCAGCCCGGATGCGGTCCGTGCCATGTCGACTGAGATGATTTTTGACTACTTCGGCGTTCACCTTAACGGCGTCAGAGCGGCGAATGCCAGAGGTATTTTTAACGTTGATTTAGGCCGCGAGGGCGGCAGGTATAAGCTGGAGCTGGAGAATGGCGTGCTGAACCATAGTGCCAATATCCAGGCAGAAGATCCGGATGCAACCATTACGCTCAGCCGCGAAACGCTGAACAAAATCATCCTTAAGGAAACCACGCTGAAAAAGGCGCAACAGGCAGGAGAGGTGACGATCGTCGGCAACGCCGCGAAGGTAGACGAAATGCTGCGCTGCATGGAGAGCTTCAGTTTCTGGTTTCCTGTCGTCACCCCTTAAAAGTAAAAAAGGCTGCTTTCGCAGCCTTTTTCGTCAAATGACGCCGTCGCCGCCGTCTGAACACCAGACCTGGCCGGAGGTGTATGAACACTCATCCGAGGCCAGAGTGACATACAGCGGTGCGATCTCCACGGGCTGTCCCGGGCGTCCCAGAGGGGTACTCTCGCCAAAATGTTTCACTTTTTCCTGTGGCTGCCCACCGCTGGGCTGAAGCACGGTCCAGTAAGGTCCGGGCGCTACCGCGTTCACGCGGATCCCTTTCGGACCCAGCTGTTTCGCCAGCGCTTTGGTAAACACCGCGAGACAGGCTTTGGTCTGCGCATAGTCAAGCAGTACGGCGCTCGGTTTAACCGCCTGAACGGAGGAGGTGTTAATAATGGATGCAGGGGCTTTCATGTGGCGCAACGCCGCCTTTGTGATCCAGAAAGGCGCATAGACGTTGGTCTTAAAGGTCGCGTCAAAATCTTCCGTAGTCAGTTCTTCCAGCGACTCACGATACTGCTGGCGGCCTGCGTTATTCACCAGGATATCCAGCCCGCCCAGTTTTGAGACGGCCTGCTCCACCAGGTTCTGACAAAAAGTTTCGTCGCGCACATCGCCCGGAAGCGCGACGGCGTTCCGTCCTTCCGCTTTAATCAGGGCGATGACTTCCGCTGCGTCTTCTTCCTCTTCCGGCAAATAGTTAATGGCGACATCTGCCCCTTCGCGGGCATAGGCAATGGCTACCGCGCGTCCGATGCCGGAATCGCCCCCGGTAATTAGCGCCTTCTTACCGGCAAGACGTCCATGCCCTTTGTAGCTCTTCTCGCCGTGGTCGGGTACGGGTTCCATTTCTGAGGACAGGCCCGGCGGCGTCTGGGGTTGCTCCGGGAAAGGTGGCGTTGGGTAAGCGTTCGTACGTTGTTCATTATCACTCATAGCTAACTCCTTGTTAGGGGTGAGATTTGATGGATAGTTACAGCGTTAACGCTTCGCTGAATTATTTTTGCAAGTGGCTGACCCGGACTACGGGTGGGGATGATTTTTTATCGAGCGAGCCGCTAATACTGATCATGTTGTCAGGTTCCACGGTTCTGTCGTCAAATACGGCTTTCGGGATAATAACGTCGATTTTCCCGGTTTTATCCTGGAATACGTATTTATCGCCATTGCCATCAATAAGATTGCCGCGCAGTGAAATAGAGGCGCCATCATGCATCTCTTTCGCCTGAGTAATGGTCATAATGCGCGCATCATCGGTACCACGATAACCGCTGTCCAGCGCATGCGGCGGTGGCGGCGCGTCACCCTTTTGTAACCCGCCGTTATTATCTGCCCAGGCAGTAGGGATAATTAATATTAACAAGGCTGAAATCACTGATAATTTCATCTGATATCCTTCATTTTGGATGTCTTGACTTATTAAGTATTGTTGCTATTTCTTTATGTGGCAAATGTGATAAGTCTTAAAAGCATTTTCACAGAGAAATCAAAAATTTCGGCAATTAAGCGAAACGGTGACGACTGCCATGGAACCAAAAAATGAAAAAGTGCCTGGGATAAAAGAGAGTTATCGTTTACTGACGTTTGAGTACGCATTTCGTCAGGTGGGTTTTATTGTGCTGTTAGCTATTATCGTGGCGGCAATTGCCGGGCTGTTTTCAAGCGGTGTGGTCAGCGACGTGGAGAAAACAAACGATGCAAAAACCCTGGCCCTGAGCTATGAGCGCTTCGGTCGCCGCCAGACCGAATCGCGGATGGCGCTGACGTTTCCGGTGACGTCTGAGGGGAAATATACCCTCAGCCTGACCAGCGAAAGCAGCGACGCGTATGAGCCCGGCAGCGTCTGGCCACAGCCGGACAGCATGTACAGCCGGGGGAATACCCTGTTTCTTGTCTACGATCGTTTACAACAGACCGATAAATTTACCGTTCTATTATTCATCACGCCGTCAAAAGCAGGGAAGTGGACAAACAGCATCCGCGTAAACAACGAGCCAGATATCCGTTTCTGGCAGTTTATTTACCCCTAGGAGTCGAATATGGACATGGTTTTTCGTGCCCTGGCAATTTACCTGTTTCTGGTCATTGTGTTTAAAGTTGCCGGGCGGCGCGCCCTGCTACAAATGACCAGTTTTGACCTTATTTTGCTCTTAATTATCAGTGAGGCGACACAGCAGGCGCTGCTTGGCGAAGATTTTTCCATCACCGGTGCGATGATTACAATAACAACGCTGGTGGTGGTGGATATTATATTTGGCCTCCTGAAAAAATATTTTTCCACTGTTGAGAATATTCTTGATGGCACGCCGGTGATATTGGTGGAGAACGGTGTCCCCCTTGCCGATAAACTGAAAAAGGTCGATGTATCCTGTGATGATATATTGGTATCAGCCCGCCAGAATCACGGTATTACAGAATTGAAGGAGATAAAATACGCTATTCTTGAGCGTAATGGTCATATTTCTATTATTCCTGACGAAAATTAAGGGCAACGCGATGAGCAATCTTATTCACGACAGTAACAGCACCATCAGCGAGCTGACGAAAAAGCTCGCCACTCAGCTTACGGACAGAGGTTTGCGGTTAACTACCGCAGAGTCCTGTACCGGCGGCAATCTTGCGGTTGCGCTTTGTGCCGAAGAGAACACGGCGGAATTTTATGACGTTGGCATGGTGGTGTTCAGCGATGCGGCGAAGGAGAGGATCCTCGGCGTGCGGCACGAAACCATTGAGCGCTTCACCGCCGTCAGTGAACAAACGGTGACCGAGATGGCCGCTAAAATTCGCGAAATTGCCGAGGCGGATATTGGCCTTGCCATCAGCGGCTATGCGGGACCGGAAGGCGGAGACGATGGCACCGCAGCCGGTACGGTCTGCTTCGGCTGGAATATTCGCGGACAGACGGAAACCCGCACCGTGCTGTTTTCCGGTGAATGTCAGGATGTGGTGGATAAAGCGGTGCGTTATTCCCTGTCTGAACTGATCGAAATACTTTCCGGTTGGGATAACGTCTGAAACAAGGGGAAAGGCTATGGCTGTCATCGTTATTACCGGCGGTACGGCGGGCGTGGGGAAGGCCACGGCGCTGCACTTTGCCAAAGCGGGCTACGATGTGGGCATCATTGCCCGCGATGAGCAGAGCCTGCGCTCCACAGAAGAGGAGTTGCGCCGTTTCGGGATCAACGCCTGTGCCGTTCAGGCCGACGTGGCGGACAGCAAGGCGGTGACCGATGCTGCTAACGAGATTGAATACCGGCTTGGGGCCATCGATGTGTGGGTGAATAACGCCATGGGCGGGATGCTGGCGCCGTTTCGCACCATGTCGCCTGAGGAGTTTCGCCGCGTCACCGAGGTGACCTATCTGGGCTATGTTAACGGTACCCGCGCCGCGCTGGAGTTAATGACCCCACGCGATCGCGGAACGATTATTCAGGTTGGCTCCGCGCTGGCCTACCGCTCCATTCCCTTGCAGTCAGCCTACTGTGGGGCGAAGGCCGCGATCCGCGGGTTTACCGACGCCGTGCGCACCGAGCTGATGCATGAAAACAGCCGGGTGCAGATCGCCATGGTACAGATGCCGGGCCTCAACACGCCGCAGTTCGAGTGGGCGAGGAATAAATTTTCCTGGGCGATGCGTCCGGTTCCTCCCGTGTTTCAGCCGGAAGTGGCTGCCAGCGCGATTTTCAAGGTAGCGCAAAAACCGGTGCGGGAGCTGTGGGTGGGCAGCAGCACCGTCCAGTCGATTGTCGGGCAATTTCTTTTTCCCGGCTTTCTGGATCGGCTGATGGTTAAAAAGGCCTGGGAAGGGCAGATGACCGATACGCTAAATGCGGATGACCGTCAGGACTATCTGGATCAGCCGGTTAACGATCTGCATAAAATCCACGGGCACTTCACCGACGAAGCAAAAGAGCGCGCCACCAGCGTTACCTCCGGCATGCCGGGGAAAGTGCTGCTCGGCTCCCTCGCCGTCACGGGTGCGATCGTGGCGCGTCTTCTGCTCTCGCGGAGACGATAATCAGCGCAGTGCGGTACGATCGGTCCAGAACCAGCGGTAGCCATAGCCGCTGAGGTTAAGCGCGACGGTTTTGCCGCACACCAGCGCGTCGTTGTAGCGTTTGTCCGCCAGGCAGGCGGTCCAGGTCGCATGCCGGATCCCTCTGGCGGTAAAATTAACGGGCTTATCGCTAAAGTTAACGAAGGTCAGAATGCTGCGCGTGTCGGTTTCGTAATAGATCCCCAGCACCGCATCGCTGTCGATATTAATAAGACGAAACGGCGCGACGCCGATCTCAGGGAACTCCGAGCGCGTATTGGCGATATCGATAATGCAGTGCAGGAGTGAGTTGCGGTGCAACAGCGAATCCGCCACGTTGATTTTTTGATAGCGGTACGGGCCGCGGTCAATCATCGGGGCGATAAAAGTTTCCGGGTCGGCGTCTGAGAAACCGCCGCCTTGCGATCCGGCCCACTGCATCGGGGTGCGTACGGCGTAACGCTCCTCCAGTTCCAAATCATCTCCCATGCCAATCTCATCCCCGTAGCGCATGACCGGTACGCCCGGCAGCGAAAACAAGACCGCATGGCAAAAGGCCAGCCGCTTACGATCGCCATTAAGCATCGGCGCCAGACGGCGGCGGATACCTCGCTGATACACACTCATTTCTTCGTCAGGGGCAAAGGCATCAATGACGGTCTGCTTCGCTTTTTTTCCTATCCCTTCCAGATCCAGCTCATCATGATTGCGCAGCCAGTTGGCGAAGCAGCAGGAGTCAGGCGGCACAATCATCTTCTTCACCGCGTTGCGCAGCGGTCGTGCGCTTTTCTCCGCAAGGCTGACGTAGAAGTACTTATTGAGCCAGAAATTCAGCACCAGGTTGAGCCGGTCGTTCTGACCAAAATAATCTTTGTAGGCCTCGACCTCCACGTCGACTTCGCCGAGCAGGATCGCATCCGGGTTACGCTGCTCGATAAGACGGCGCAGATGCTCCAGGATCCACAGGCCGCGTTTTTCATCCCCACGTCCGGCCTGTTTTATCAGGTGCGACGCCGCATCCAGGCGAAAGCCCGACACCCCGAGCTTTAGCCAGAAGATGATGATGTTCTCAACCTCCTTCAGCACCGCAGGGGAGGCCAGATTGAGATCCGGCTCGTGGTGATAAAACATATGCCGATAGTATTGCCCCGCCTCGTCGTCCCATGTCCAGATACTCTTCTCCACGCCGGGGAACATCGGCGGCGTATCATCGTCGTCCGTGTCGGACCACAGGTAATAGTCACGATAGGGTGACTGAGGGTTGCGGCGGGCCTGTTGAAACCAGGGATGCGCATCCGAGGTATGCTGGATCAGCAGCTCAATAATGACCTGCATTCCCAGCTCCCGCGCCTGTTCAATAAAGGCGATGATATCGTTGAGCTTGCCGAAGCGGGGATCGACCTGCAAATGGTCGCTCACGTCATAGCCTTCATCGAGAAAAGGCGTGAGGTAAAACGGAGTGATCCAGATAACCGTCGCGCCCATCCGGCGGATGTAGCGTAGCTTCGCGGCGATTCCGGCGATGTCGCCACAGCCATCGCCGTTCAGATCGTAAAACAGGGCAGTATCTATCTGGTAAATAATGGCGCGTGTATGCCAGCCTGCCATAGTAATCCTTAGTGATAACCTTCGGTATCAGACACTTTGCCCCGGAAGACGTAGTAGCTCCAGGCAGTATAAACCAGGATCACCGGGATGATTAACAGCGTGCCGATCAGCATAAACAGCTGGCTGGCAGGCGGCGCGGCGGCTTCCCACAGGGTGATGTGCGGCGGAATAATGTGTGGCCACAGGCTGATGCCCAGGCCGCTAAAGCCGAGGAAGATCAGGCCCAGCGTTAACAGGAACGGACGGGCATGGCTGTCGGGATTACGCGTCAGCCGCCAGATCCACAGGCTGAATACCGCCACCAGAACCGGAACCGGCAGGAACCAGAAGAAGTTAGGCAGAGTAAACCAGCGCTCGGCGACAAACTGCCAGCCGAGCGGGGTCCAGATACTTACCACCGCAATGACGGCAATCAGCGCCAGCAGAACGTGGCGGGTCAGCTCGCGCATCCGGTTTTGCAGCGCGCCTTCGCTTTTCATGATCAGCCACGTGGTGGCCAGCAGGGTATAGGCGACAATTAAGCCCAGCCCGCAGAACAGGTTAAACGGGGTGAACCAGTCCAGCGAGGAGCCCACAAAGCGACGCCCTTCCACGTCAAAGCCGTTGATCATCGCGCCAACCACGATCCCCTGGCTGAAGGTTGCGAGCAGGGAACCGCCAGCAAAAGAATAGTCCCAGAATTTGCGGTGGGAAGGGGTCGCCTTAAAGCGAAACTCAAATGCCACGCCGCGGAAAATAAGCCCGATCAGCATGGCCGTCAGCGGGATGGTCAGGGCATCGATTATTACCGCGTAGGCCAGCGGAAACGCGCCGAACAACCCTGCGCCGCCGAGAACCAGCCAGGTTTCATTTCCGTCCCAGACCGGGGCGACGCTGTTCACCATCACGTCGCGCTCTTTGGCATCACCCACAAAGCTGAACAGCATGCCGATACCGAGATCGAAACCGTCCATGATGATGTACATCAGCGTGGCGAAGACAATAATGGCAAACCAGATGACCGGGATATCGACGCCCATCAGATCTTCTCCTCTTCCGGAACAGACTCGGCGGCGGACAGCGGACGGGCAGGGGTGCCCGATGTATTAGACGTTAGCGTGCCCACAGGCTGCGGACCTTTCTTAATCAACCGGGCGAGATACACATATCCCACGCCAAATACCGAACAGTAGACCACGATAAAGGCCAGCAGGCTGATGCTCATCTGCAACGTGCTGTGCAGAGACACCGCATCTATCGTGCGCAGATAGCCGTAAACGACCCACGGCTGGCGGCCCACTTCGGTGGTGACCCACCCGGCGAGCAGCGCGAGTAGTCCGGCAGGCCCCATGCACAGGGCAAACCAGTGGAATGGCCGTGAGTGATAGAGTCGACGGCGATAGCGCAGCCAGACGCTCAGTACGCCAAGGGTAATCATCAGCAGCCCCATGCCGACCATAATGCGGAAGGACCAGAAGACGATGAGCGAGTTAGGGCGGTCCTCTTTCGGGAAATCCTTCAGCGCCGGGACCTGTTTATCCAGGCTGTGCGTCAGGATCAGGCTGCCGAGCGCGGGAATTTCAAGCCCGTATTTGGTGCGTTCCTCTTCCATATCCGGTACGCCAAACAACAGCAGCGGGGTGGCCTCGCCGGGCGGGTTTTCCCAGTGGCCTTCAATCGCGGCGATTTTGGCAGGCTGATGCTCAAGCGTATTCAGGCCGTGCATATCCCCAACCACGGCCTGAATGGGCGCGACCAGCAGCGCCATCCACATGGCCATGGAGAACATCTTGCGGATCGCGGGCGTATCGTTACCGCGCAGCAGATGCCATGCCCCGGACGCGCCCACAAACAAGGCGCTGCACAGGAAGGCGGCGATGGACATATGGATCAGGCGGTAAGGGAATGAGGGGTTAAAGATAATGGCCAGCCAGTCTTCGGGAATGACCTGACCGTTCTGAATACTGAAGCCCTGCGGGGTGTGCATCCAGCTGTTAGAGGCGAGGATCCAGAAGGTGGACATCAGCGTGCCCAGCGCCACCATGCAGGTGGCAAAGAAGTGCAGGCCGGGGCCAACCTTGTTCCAGCCGAACAGCATCACGCCTAAGAAACCAGCTTCCAGGAAGAAGGCAGTTAAGACTTCATAGGTGAGCAAAGGGCCGGTTATGCTGCCCGCGAACTGGGAAAAGCCGCTCCAGTTAGTCCCAAACTGGTAAGCCATCACCAGCCCGGAAACCACGCCCATACCAAAGTTGACGGCGAAAATTTTTAGCCAGAAATGGTATAGCGAGCGCCAGACATCATTTTTTGTGCGAAGCCACATGCCTTCGAGAACCACCAGATAGCTCGCAAGCCCGATGGTGATCGCCGGGAAGAGAATATGAAAAGAGACGGTAAAGGCGAACTGTATCCTGGCCAGATGAAACGCATCAAGCTCGAACATGCTCCGTACCTCTGGAACTGATAGCGCACAAGGCATTGCCAGACAGCCTCAGGCTGCCTGGCAAAACCGGTTACGGTTTTTTCTTACCTGCGCCAAGCTCGGCACCGGTAAGCGGATCGGCGTTAGGGTCGGATTTCGTACGTGCGCACATCGCTTTGACCAGCGTTTCCTGCTCTGTCGTGAGCGTTACGCTTGCGCCGCCGTCACCGCCATCGACCGCTGGCTGAGGAGATTCCACGTAGTCGAAGTGCTTATCGCTGTTCCAGCTGCCGCGAACTTCTCCCCCCTCAGACATATTGTAGTACTTGTTGGTGTACTCTTCGATTGGTGGCAATTTACCCGGTGGGAAATTGTTACGGATCGACTGGAGCGCCTTCTCAAACGAGAGCTGGTGTGCTGCCTCACGCGTCATTAAAAACGCCAGCGCATCTTTAACACCCGGATCGTCCGTTACGTTAATAAGCCGTTCGTAGATAATTTTGGCGCGCGCCTCGGCCGCTATGTTAGAGCGCAGATCGGCGGTAGGTTCGCCAATGGTATCCACATATGCCGCCGTCCACGGTACGCCCCCGGAGTTGGTCAGTGGCGTACCGCCGCCGTAGAGCAGGGAGGTGATATGACTGTCGTTGCCGTTCTCGGTCATGGAGCGGTACAGTTCCGCTTCATTTTCAACGCCTTCCGCCAGTTCACCTTTCGCACCCTTATTCAGCATACCCACCAGGGTGCCGATAATTTCCAGGTGACTTAACTCCTCGGTCGCGATATCCATCAGCATATCTTTACGACCGGGATCGTCGTCGCTCAATCCTTGCGTAAAGTAACGACATGCCGCGGCAAGTTCGCCCTGTGGCCCGCCAAACTGCTCAAGCAGAAGATTGGCCAGGCCCGGATTCGGTTCGGCTACGCGTACCGTGTATTGCAGCTGTTTTACGTGTCGAAACATAGTTTCTCCCTCTTTCGTTATTTTTTCGCTTCAACACCGTCCGCATCGGAGCGCAGCAGGAACTGTTCCGTCGTCTGTGGAATATGCTGGAGCAGCCAGTCAGCCATCTGGCGCTCTTCTTCCAGAATGGACTCAATGGCAGGAATGGAGGCGGTATCGCCCGCTTGTTTGGCCGCAGCCAGCAGAGAGGTGTAGCAGGCAATTTCAAACTGCTCAAAAACGTAGCCGCTGATGGAACCTTTAACAATTTCGTCGGAAGGGAACATGCCGCCAATGGACTGGCCGAGCGCCGCCATTTTGCTCATGGAATCTTTTATGACCGAACGGGAAATATCATTACGGTCGAGAATTTCTTCCAGCACGGTAATTTGGTGTTTAGTCTCATTAACGTGTTGTTCAATTCTTGCACGTAAGTCGGGATAATTATCAATACGGCTGGCCATAGATTCCAGCATGGATTCGGCTTGCTTTTCCATCGCATGGGCATCGCGTAGCCAATCATGGTAGTGTTCTACATGATTCATAATTAACTCCTGTGATTTATTATCTGGTTAATTTTTGTTGCTGATGCTCATCAAATTAATATTTATCCTTTCTGGGCTTTTTGATTAATATTGCCGACAGCCAGATCGGTTAATTTGAGATCGGTTTCTTTTTCTTCTTCCAGCGTTTCGGCAAGAAGTTTAACGGCTTTTTTATAGCCTAATTGTTCAGCCAGGGTGGCCAGGGTGCCGTAGCTGGCAATCTCGTAATGCTCGACTTTTTGTGCTGCGGCAATTAATGCAGCGTCACGCACTTCATTTTTCTCAGTGCTCTCAATAACTTCGTTGGCTTCTTCAATTAAGCCTTCCATCGCAACGCATTTCATGCGCTTCAGTTTGAGGCCGGATTCCTGCTCAATAATCTGATCGATACGCTCGATTTGTCCCTGAGTCTCTTCGAGGTGGGCCGTGAACGCGGCACTCAGCTTCTCGCTGGATGCGGCGCGAGCTAACTTGCTTAGAGCGCGGGTCAGCTGCTTCTCAGCGCTGTAGGTGTCGGATAACAGGTGAATAAATACATCTTCAACAGTTTTCATATTCATATTTTCGCTCCAGTGAAATAAAGGGAAGGTACTGCGAGCCGACGGGCCCGCAGCATGCTCTCGGTATATTTATAAGAGCTTTAAATAAGATCAGGAGTTATCAGATTTACGGCCTCCGCCGTGACTGTTCTGGCCCCCTTTCTTACCCGCTTCAGATGCGCGTTGCGGATCGTTTTTGAAATTACCGCCGCTGTGCTGGCCGCCTTTACGTCCAGCTTCTGATGCCTTTTCACGGTCTTCAGCGAAATTACCGGAACCACCACGATGTTGCTCTGCCATATATCAACCCTCATGTTGCGTTTATGTCAGGAGATACGATAAGTAATTCGTATCAGTTGTCGTTCAGGAATTAACATTAGTCGTTATGTGAGAAGAGTCAAATTTCATGTCTGGGTTGTTTTGCGGTGATTTTGCAGGTGTTCAGGAAATACCGCTTCGTTACGAACTTTAAAAACGGACGGTAAATCCACTGGTTAGGGCGAAATAAATCTGGATGTTGGGCGTTCGCATAGCTAATAATCCTAATGTGAACGTGGCGTGAATTATTACAAGAGTTGACACAACGCAAAAATATATCGTCGCAACGGGTGCCTCTGTATTGGGAATAATCTTAAGTGCCTGGCGAAATAACGTGTTGAAAAGAGGGTGGCCAAACCTCGTTTTTGACGTGGTCAGGCGGATCGGCTGAGGGTATGCTTCTTTTGTCACCACAATAATTACAGAGGCAATATCATGGATCAGGAGCTACTGGATGCGGGGTACCGGGCCTACACCGGTGAGAAAATTGATGTTTACTTCAACACCGGGATCTGCAAACACTCGGGCAACTGCGTGCGCGGCAGCGCGGCGCTGTTCGACCTGAAGCGTAAACCATGGATCGCGCCGGATGAAGTAGATGCAGAAACGGTTGTGCGCGTAATTGATACCTGCCCGAGCGGTGCGCTGAAGTACCGCCAAAAATAAGTGAGGAACCATGGAAATTCTTGAAGGCCATAACAAGTTTTACGTCAACGACGCCGAAGGCAATCAGGTAGCGGAGATTGTCTTTGTCCCGACCGGCGAGCATCTGAGCATCATTGAGCACACCGATGTGGATCCAAGCCTGAAAGGGCAGGGTGTGGGTAAGCAGCTGGTGGCGAAGGTGGTAGAGAAGATGCGCGGGGAGAACCGTAAAATTATCCCGCTGTGTCCGTTTGCGAAGCATGAGTTTGATAATACGCGGGAGTATGACGATATTCGGGCGTAAAACAGATGCCCGGCATTGCGCCGGGCAGCATACTCAACCGACAAACATCACCGACACACACAGCACACCTACAATCAGCGTCAGCAGGTTACCGATGGAGCGGTACGGTTTTAACGACGGGATCAGGTACGTCGACAGCGTCGGCATGATGAACAGGATCATGGCGATAAGCGGACCGCTGATTGCGTAAATCATCGAGATCGCATTCGGGTTGATGCAGCAGACCGCAAAGGTAATCAGCGACACGCCGAGAATCGAAACCGCGCGGTTAAAAGCGCGACTTTTTTTCACACCCACCTGATTCAGAGACGATTTCACAATTTCCGTTGCACCTTCAATCACGCCAAAATAGGTGCCGAGGAACGATTTCGACATCGCAATAATCGCCACGATAATGCCGGAAATGCCCAGCCATGCCGGGGACGAAGGCATCATCGACAGCGCGGACAGGATCGTCACCCCTTCCTCTTTTGCCGCCACGATATACGACGGTGGAATCGAAAGCAGGCAGCTGAACACAAAGAACAGCACGCTGAGGCAGATGATCAGATACGCCACTTTCATGATTTTTTTGCATTTACCCATCGCCTCTTCACCGTATTTCTCGCGACGGTCCACGGCGAAAGTCGAGATGATCGGAGTATGGCTAAAAGCGAAAACCATCACCGGGATCGAAATCCACACCTGGTGCAACGTATGCTGGTCGAAGGCCATCTGGCTCGTCAGAAGCGACGGCTGCCAGCTGCCCGTCAGATACAGCGAGACAAACAGGAAATAGGCGATCAGCGGAAAGACAAGGAAACCCATCACCTTAATGGTGATGTGCCGCCCCATCAGGAAGATCAGATTCAAAATCAGCACCACGCCAAAACTCACCAGCATCCGCATGCCGGTATCCACCGTCATCCGTTTCGCCAGCTGTTCAGTGAGTGAGTTAGTTATCGCCACCGCATAAATCAGAACCACCACAAAGAAAGCCACAAAATAGAGCGTGGTGATCAGGTTGCCGATCTTTTTGCCGTAGTAATGGGAAACGGCACCGGTGATCCCTTCGTTGCCTTTCGTCTTCGACGACAGAATAAATTGCGCCAGCGCTTTATGCGGCCAGTAGGTTAAGGGATACGCCACAAGGGCGGTGATCAGCAGGACAATCGCGCCAGCAGAGCCGAGCTGAATGGGCAAGAACAGGGTTCCTGCGCCCACGGCAGTGCCGTAGAGGGCGAAACTCCAGAGAGTCTCTTCTTTTGACCAAATTTTCGACATTAGAGCAACGTATCAACTATAAAACGAACAAAAAGGAGTGCAATTTACCATAATTATGCGTTGAGGTCGCCGTTGCTTCGCAGGGGTGGGCCGGATCAGGTCTCCGGCCGGAAGGTTATTCGCTTGCCAGGGCGCTGCGTTGCTGGCGGCGCTTGATGATTTTCTCCCGCAGGGTGTCGTACGCCCAGTTGTAGAGCATGGTGTACGGCAGGAAGAACAGGAAGAAACCAATTTCCAGCGTAAAGGCCTGGAGCAGCGTCACGCCCAGCACGGCGGCAACGATGGTTACGCCAATCACAATAAAACCGCATTCAAAACCCAGCGCATGCAGGGCGCGCACTTTCGCCGTGCGCTTCACCCGCTGGACGGGCCAGAAACGGTCGAAGCCAAAGTTATAGATAATGTTCCAGAGCATTGCCGTGGTCGCCAGAATTATGGTGAGACCCCCCATTTCAACCACCGAGCGCTGCATTAGCCACGCGGCCGTCGGGGCGAGGATCGCCGTAGCAATGCCTTCAAAACAGACGGCATGGAAGATCCGCTCCGGCAATTTACGTTGGAGTGCATCCTGATGTTGCATATTTACCTCATATTGACGCCAGTATGGGCGTTGATGCGGTCTATTCTTATCGTTTAAGGTGATATATAAAAGATGGTATCCATCGATAAAGTAGATACATCATGCGTTATTCTCCCGAAGCACTGACCGCGTTTGTTGAAACTGTCGCCGCAGGTTCGTTTTCTGCTGCGGCACGGCGGCTGCGTAAAAGCCAGTCCACCATCAGCACCTCCATCGCCAACCTTGAAGCTGACCTTGGCTTTGAGCTGTTCGATCGCTCGGCGCGTCACCCGGTGTTGACCGCCCAGGGTGAACAGGTGCTGGGCTATGTCCAGTCGATACTCGCCGCCAGCGCGCGCCTGGATGAGCTGGCCGTATCCTTAACGGCGCAAACGGAGGCGCGTTTTACCTTTGTTCTCTCCGATACGCTTAACCCGGCCGTGCTGGAACAGATGATGAGCCAGTTCGACCAGCGTTTTCCGCACACGGAATTTGAGTGCCTGATTGGGGAAGAGGAGGACGTGATCGATCTGCTGCAAAAGGAGCGGGCGCAAATTGGCCTGACGGAAGCGCGCGACAGCTACCCGACCGATATTGGCGCGACCCGTCTGCCTATGCAGACAAGGATGGCTATTTACGTTTCTGCCGGACATCCTCTGGCAGGGCAACATGAGACGCAGGCGGACGAGCTGCATGGCTGGCGCGAGCTGCGGCTGAGTACCTATCTTGAACGGGAAGCGCCCCTTGCGCGCGGGCCGGTCTGGTCTGCGCCGAATTACCTGTTACTGCTGAGTATGGCGGTACAGGGCTTTGGCTGGTGCGCGTTACCCTGCGCGCTGGTCGACGAATTTGCCGCGTCGAAATCGCTGGTGCAGCTGAACGTGCCGGGCTGGCCGAGGTCGATTGCCATCGATCTGGTATGGAACAAACGAACCCCGCCCGGCGTCGCCGGAAGCTGGCTGCGCCAGTACTTGCAGGACGCACGATAATCCTGTGACTAAACTCACTAATTTTAAACATTTGCGTCAATTGTTGATAACAATCCTCTACTATCGTCATGTCATTTTGCACAGAGGTCGTGATGAAAGATGTCGTTATAGTGGGTGCGTTACGTACGGCTATCGGCTGTTTTCAGGGAGCGCTTGCGCGTCACTCTGCGGTTGATCTCGGCAGCGTGGTGGTAAGAGCGCTGGTGGAACGCAGCGGGATTGCCGCACATGAAATTGATGAGGTGATCCTTGGCCAGGTGCTGACCGCTGGCGCGGGACAAAACCCTGCGCGCCAGGCAGCGCTGAAGGGCGGCCTGCCCAATACAGTTTCGGCAATTACCATCAACGACGTCTGTGGTTCAGGTTTGAAAGCGCTCCATCTTGCGACGCAGGCCATCCAGTGCGGTGAAGCGGACGTGGTTATTGCCGGCGGGCAGGAGAATATGAGCCGCGCCCCGCACGTCCTGACCGACAGCCGGACCGGCGCGCAGCTCGGGAACAGTCAGCTGCTTGACAGTCTGGTTCACGACGGGCTGTGGGACGCCTTCAACGACTACCATATGGGCGTAACGGCGGAAAACCTGGCGCGGGAATACGGTATCAGCCGCGAGCTTCAGGATGCATATGCCCTCAGCTCACAACAAAAAGCGCGTGCAGCGATCGACTCCGGGCGTTTTCGCGATGAAATTGTCCCGGTCAGTACCCAGCGCCAGAACGGCGAAGCGCTCATCGTCGATACCGACGAGCAGCCGCGCACCGATGCCAGCGCAGAAGGGCTGGCAAAACTCGATCCGGCCTTTGAAACGCTCGGTTCTGTAACGGCAGGCAACGCCTCATCCATTAACGACGGTGCGGCGGCGGTGATGATGATGAGTGAAAGCAAAGCCCAGGAGCTGGCGCTGCCGGTGCTGGCGCGCATCAAAGCGTTTGCCAGCGTGGGTGTTGATCCTGCGTTAATGGGGATCGCCCCGGTCTATGCCACGCGCCGCTGCCTGGAGCGGGCGGGCTGGGAGCTGAGCGATGTGGATCTGATTGAGGTCAACGAAGCCTTTGCTGCACAGGCGATCTCGGTCGGGAAAATGCTGGAATGGGATCCGCTGCGGGTCAACGTCAACGGCGGTGCAATTGCGCTGGGTCATCCCATTGGCGCCTCCGGCTGCCGCATTCTGGTGTCGCTGGTCCACGAAATGAAAAAGCGTAACGCCCGAAAAGGGATCGCAACGCTCTGTATTGGCGGAGGGCAGGGGGTGGCCCTGGCTATCGAACGGTAGTTTCCCCTCTCTGTGCACAGAAAACCTCCCACGGGAGGTTTTTTTGTGTCCCCAGAATCCTTTTTTAACACTTCTGCGTTCTTTCTGAAGCCCGCAATAATTATTGCGCGGTTAATTATTTGCTTTGTGAAGTGCTTAATGTGATCTCCACCCTGAAATTTACGGTTAATGCCCTTTTTTTGTTGATGGGGTTCACGTCGATCTTTGCCAAAAAAAATGAAACAAATAATTTCGATCCTTGTCACTAAAATAACGGTGCATAAAAAATAAACTCAAGTTTCATAAAAACGAAACGTTATTTTAATTGAGGGTTTTTTCATGTTTAAGAAATCTCTGCTCCTTGCTTCCCTTATTAGTGCCTCTTTTGCGGCTAGCGCCGTTACCGTCGATCTGCGTCACGAATATATTGACAGCGGCTCGAATGCCGACCGTGTTGCCGTCTCGCACCGCTTTGATAATGGCTTTGGTTTTTCAGTCGAGGCGAAGTGGAAATCAGGCGGGGACAAGGCAGATCAGCCATTCGCGGATGTAGTGGGGAACGGTCACGAAGATCAGATTAGCTGGCGCTGGAAAGCGACAGACAATATCGCCCTGACCCCTGCGTTTACGATTGAAAGCACAGACAGTCGCACCATTTATAAACCGAATCTGCATGTGCAATATAGCTTCGATAATGGCTTCTACGTGGCTGCGCGTTACCGTTACGAATATACTCGCTACCCGTCAAGCTCAAATAAGGACGATGATAAAGTTAACCGTGGCGATGCGTGGGTCGGTTGGGTATTAGGTGACTGGCGTACCGAGCTGAACTATGTTTACGCGAAAAGTTCTGAAGGCGTGGCCCGAAATAATAATAAAGATTATTCCAACGAATATAACGCCAAGCTGGCCTACAAATGGGATAAAAACTGGGCACCGTATGTGGAGGTGGGGAACGTGGGGGTTAAAGACACGGACGAACGCCAGACCCGTTTCCGTTTAGGTGTGGCGTACTCCTTCTGATAATTCAGTTCCTTCGCTAAAAACCGCCGGGTGGCGCTAACGCTTACCCGGCCTACACATTCTTTCCAATCCATTTTTTCGTAGGCCGGGTAAGCGAAGCGCCACCCGGCAAAAAGCGCCGCGCAATCACCCAAAAAAAAGCCCTCCGAATCGGAGGGCAAGGCCAGTTACAGAAACACTAACTCATTCAGGCATGCAACATTTCAGGTTGCTCGGGGAGTTTCGCGATATAGAGGGCCGGTTTGCCGTCTTTATCGGAACTGTACAGCACCGCTTTTTCGTCCGGCGTGAAGGACGGATGCGGGTGGGTTACCTGGCGGCTGTTCGCCACCGTAGCCCATGAGGTGTCATGACGGGCGATGCGGTAATAAGCTTTCTTCGCCACGTCAAAGGCATACAGATAAGGATCGTTATCAATGGTGTAGCCGCCGGTGTCTTTCACGTCAACAGGCGTACCGGAACCGTCGCCAACCAGCATGCTGCCGTCAACGTTGCTCATCAGATGCGAACAGGCGGGCATGTTCATTACCGCTTCATTCACGCCGGTGTCCGGGTTGAAGCGGGAGATGGTACGCCCTTGCTGACCTTTCAGATAAGAGACGTAGATCAGCGCGGACCCGTCCGGCACCCAAAATTCATGTGTACAGCTTTCACCTTCCGCGTGCGTTTTCACTTTCCGCACGTTGCTGCCATCTTCGTTGACCAGCCACATGCGGGCGTCGACCAGGTCGTGCGGCCCTTCATGACAGAAGGCCACGGTATTGTCATCGAACGGGCGATAAATCGGATGTCCCAGCCAGATCTTCTCGTCATGAATGGTGGTGCTTTCACCCGTTTTCAGATCAACGCGCAGCAGGCGGCAGTGCGGCCCTTTGTGGAAGAAGTCGTGGAAAATTTTCCAGTCGTTGAGTGGCGTCCAGTCACATCTGGCAATCTCAATACCCACCAGTTTGGTGCAGTCGCTGTTCGCGACCCAGGTGCCGTAGCCGACCCACTCTTCCGGAACGCGGTACACTTCGCGCTCTGCCAGCGTCTGTAAATCCACCTCCAGCAGGGTGCGATCGTTCTTCACATAGTAGAGGGATTTATCGTCCGGAGAGAGGAACCCGCCAAAGGTATTATCGCCCGCGCCTTCGGTCAACTGTACCGCTTCGGCGTTTTTCAGATCCAACAGGTAATAGTTCCAGTGACCGTCGAACTCCCCGGCGAACAGCAGGTGGCTGCCATCGTTAAAGAAGCACTTCTGGTAAAAGTAGTTGCGATGACAGGTTACTTCCGGTGGGGTCAGGCGGGTGACTTCCACGCCTGTATCCGGATCGCGGCTGACCTCATAGTTCAGCTTGACCCGCATACCTTTAGCCATAATGCACTCCTTTGAACGCGTAATGTAGGTTGAAAACTAGGTGATAAATTATCAAAACGTTGTTTCATTATGTGTGACTGACAGCGCACTTTCTCATTTTCATTAACCAGATTGAGGGTCTTAAAGATTTATCGTGATCGAAACTCCATTTCTGGCATAAACAGGCAGAAAAAATGAAACGTTGTTTTAAATGCAATTGAAAACCCCGTTGTCAGGGGATAATATGTGTTCATCACGAAAACTGAACGTTGTTTCGTTATTTATCTTTGCCTTCGGGCACGATCAATTCTGGAGGTTTACGTGGACGTCAGACAAAGCATCCACAGTGCGCACGCTAAAATGCTGGATACTCAGGGGCTGCGCAGTGAGTTTTTAGTCGAGCAAGTGTTCGAAGCCGACAAGTACACCATGGTCTACAGCCATATTGACCGCATTATTGTGGGCGGGATTATGCCGGTGGCGAAAACCGTCTCCGTGGGCGGTGAAGTGGGCAAACAGCTGGGCGTGAGCTACTTCCTCGAACGCCGTGAACTGGGCGTGATTAACATCGGCGGGCCGGGCACCATTACCGTCGATGGCCAGTGCTACGAAATTGGTCACCGCGACGCGCTGTACGTCGGCAAAGGCGCGAAAGAGGTGGTGTTCGCCAGCATTGATGCCAGCAAACCGGCGAAGTTTTACTACAACTGCGCCCCGGCTCATACGACTTATCCAACCAAAAAAGTCACGCCAGCGGATGTTGCCCCGGTGACCCTTGGCGATAACCTCACCAGCAACCGTCGCACCATCAACAAATATTTTGTTCCGGATGTGCTGGAAACCTGCCAGCTCAGCATGGGGCTGACCGAGCTTGCGCCGGGCAACCTGTGGAACACCATGCCGTGCCATACCCACGAGCGCCGCATGGAAGTCTACTTCTATTTCAACATGGATGAAGACGCCTGCGTGTTCCACATGATGGGACAGCCGCAGGAGACGCGCCATATCGTTATGCACAACGAGCAGGCAGTCATTTCGCCGAGCTGGTCCATCCACTCTGGCGTGGGAACGAAAGCCTATACCTTTATCTGGGGGATGGTCGGTGAAAACCAGGTCTTTGATGACATGGACCACGTCGCTGTTAAGGATCTGCGCTAGTCGCAGGCAGTTAAGCATACATCTGCCTGTTGCTGACAGGCGCTGAACGATTAAGGAACAAACATGATTCTGGATGCATTTTCTCTGCAAGGTAAAGTGGCTGTGGTTTCCGGTTGTGACACCGGGCTGGGGCAGGGTATGGCGTTAGGTCTGGCGGAAGCGGGCTGCGATATCGTCGGGATTAACATCGTTGAGCCAACGGAAACCATCGAGCGCGTCACCGCGCTGGGCCGCCGTTTCCTGAGCCTGACCGCGGACCTGCGCAAAATCGATGCGATCCCTGAGCTGCTGGATCGCGCGGTGGCGGAGTTTGGGCATATCGATATTCTGGTCAACAACGCCGGCCTGATCCGTCGTGAAGACGCGATTAACTTCAGCGAAACGGACTGGGACGACGTGATGAATCTGAACATCAAGAGCGTGTTCTTTATGTCCCAGGCGGCTGCGAAGCACTTCATTGCTCAGGGGAAAGGTGGCAAGATCATTAATATTGCCTCCATGCTCTCTTTCCAGGGCGGCATCCGCGTGCCGTCTTACACCGCATCGAAGAGTGCCGTGATGGGCGTGACCCGCCTGCTGGCGAACGAGTGGGCGCAGCACAACATCAACGTCAACGCGATTGCGCCGGGCTACATGGCCACCAACAATACCCAGCAGCTGCGTGCGGATGAAGAGCGCAGCGCGGCAATCCTGGAGCGTATTCCAGCGGGTCGCTGGGGTCTGCCGAGCGATCTGATGGGCCCGGTTGTATTCCTGGCGTCCCCGGCTTCGGACTACATTAACGGCTACACCGTTGCCGTAGACGGCGGCTGGCTGGCACGTTAAGTCAGCCCGAATAAAGAACCTCTGCCCTCGGGTAGAGGTTTTTTTTGCGTCAAAATTGGCTTAATCCATATCCTTAAAGATGAAAAATCCATACTGAAAAGGAATAAATGACGGGTGTCACACATTTATTGCTTAAATATTAACTAATTAATCAAAAATAAGGTTAAACCATCCAGATTTGAAATTGTAATGTCCATCACAGATCGGTGTGTCGTAGCGAAATAATCCATATCTTCACCATTTCCGGCCTGACACTTTCTTCCGGTATCTCGTAATTTCACTTAACGAATTTCGCTGTTGAGGCAGGAAACAATGACATCTGTAAATGACTCTACCCTTATGCCCGCTGCGCTGCGCGATACCCGACGCATGAACCAGTTTGTTTCTGTTGCGGCCGCCGTAGCCGGTTTACTGTTTGGTCTGGATATCGGCGTTATCGCGGGCGCACTGCCCTTTATTACCGACCACTTTACGTTAAGCAACCGCCTGCAAGAGTGGGTGGTGAGCAGCATGATGCTGGGTGCGGCCATCGGCGCACTGTTTAACGGCTGGCTGTCGTTCCGTCTAGGGCGCAAATACAGCCTGATGGTCGGGGCGATCCTGTTTGTTGCTGGCTCTCTTGGTTCGGCGTTTGCCACCAACGTTGAAGTGTTGCTGCTTTCCCGCGTGCTGCTGGGCGTGGCGGTAGGTATCGCGTCCTACACCGCGCCGCTTTACCTCTCCGAAATGGCGAGCGAAAACGTGCGCGGGAAGATGATCAGCATGTACCAGCTGATGGTGACGCTCGGTATCGTGCTGGCGTTCCTGTCGGATACGTACTTCAGCTACAGCGGCAACTGGCGGGCAATGCTTGGCGTGCTGGCGCTGCCTGCGGTGCTGCTGATTGTGTTAGTCATTTTCCTGCCGAACAGCCCGCGCTGGCTGGCGCAAAAAGGGCGTCACGTGGAGGCGGAAGAGGTGCTGCGCATGCTGCGCGACACGTCCGAAAAAGCGCGTGAAGAGCTGAACGAAATCCGCGAAAGCCTGAAGCTGAAGCAGGGCGGCTGGTCCCTGTTTAAGGCGAACCGCAACGTGCGCCGCGCGGTGTTCCTCGGCATGCTGTTACAGGCGATGCAGCAGTTCACGGGGATGAACATCATCATGTATTATGCCCCACGCATCTTTAAAATGGCTGGTTTTACCACCACCGAACAGCAGATGATCGCCACGCTGGTGGTGGGGCTAACCTTTATGTTCGCCACCTTTATCGCGGTGTTCACCGTCGATAAGGCCGGACGTAAACCGGCCCTGAAAATTGGCTTTAGCGTAATGGCGCTCGGCACCTTGATCCTTGGTTACTGCCTGATGCAGTTCGATAACGGCACGGCGTCAAGCGGCCTCTCCTGGCTCTCCGTTGGCATGACCATGATGTGCATCGCCGGTTACGCGATGAGCGCCGCACCGGTGGTGTGGATCCTGTGCTCTGAAATTCAGCCGCTGAAATGCCGCGACTTTGGTATCACCTGTTCCACCACCACCAACTGGGTGTCGAATATGATCATTGGCGCGACCTTCCTGACGCTGCTGGATGCGATTGGCGCGGCAGGCACCTTCTGGCTCTATACGGTGCTGAACGTGGCGTTTATCGGCGTGACATTCTGGCTGATCCCGGAAACCAAAGGCGTGACCCTGGAGCATATTGAACGCAAGCTGATGAAAGGGGAGAAACTACGTAATATCGGCGTGTAATGTCATTGCCCGGTGGCGCTTCGCTTACCGGGCCTACGATACCGTGTAGGCCGGGTAAGCGAAGCGCCACCCGGCTTTGTTTTTACCGCATCGCACGTCTCAAAATACGCTCCGCCTGACGCTGGAAGTCAGCGGCCGTCTCTTCCACGGTTTTCTGCCCGTAGTCGATATACTGCAAAGAGGTACCGAACTGCGCCACAATCTGTGGGTCGTCAAAGTATGGCGAGACGGTGAGTTTCGCCGGCAACGACTGCGCCAGACGCAGGCCTGCCACGGAAGGATCGTCCTCTTTAATGGTGCCGTCTTCGGTCAAATACTGCACCGCCACTTTGCTCAGCGGCACGCCGCGCTCAAGACCCAGCGTATCGACCCCTTCTTTGCTGTTGAGCAGGAAGTTAATCAGCTTCGCTGCCGCCTCCGGGTTTTTGGTCGTCTTACCAATCGACAGCATCTGCGCCGGTTTGAAGAACAGACCTGCGTCGGTGGCGCCCGGCAGCATTGGGTAGTTGCCCAGCTCCAGTTTCGCCGGTGGCTTCAGGTTGTCGGAATATTTGTTGATGGTCGAGTTCCACATGTAGGTGCCGCCCCATTCACCCTGGATCCACGGCTTCATTTCATACATGTTGCTCTTACCGAACGAGGCATAGTATTTGGTGTCTGGCATGACGTGGCTGTCGATCAGCTTTTTGTAGGTCTGGAAAAACTCTACCCACTGTTCCTTTGTGTAGCTGAACTTTTTGGTTTTCTCATCCACCGCAGGAATGTTGTACTTCTGGATCATGTACGAATTCAGCAGCGCCAGCGTATCCTGATGCTCCAGGATCACCGGATAGTATTGCTTGCCGAGCTTGCTCTCGAAGGTTTTACCGGCCGCCATCAGCTCGTCCCAGGTTTTCGGGTACGCAATACCCGCTTTTTTCCAGGTTTCGTCATTGAAGTAGAACACGCGCGCCGTCACCGAGATCGGAATGCCGTTCAGCTTGCCGTCCACGGTGGTGGTTTGCAGCTCTTTGGGATCGAACTGCGACAGGTCAATCACGTCCTTCATCTTGTTCAGATCGTAGAAGCCGTCACCGGTTTTCGAGAAGATCGGCAGCCAGTTCCAGTTCGTCTGCATTACGTCCGGCTCGGTGCCGCCCGCAATCTGGGTGGTCAGACGGGAGAGGTGACCATCCCAGCCGGTGTATTCCGCTTTCACGTTGATGTCCGGGTTCTGCTTATGGAACTCTTCCAGCGCTTTCAGGGTGACCTGGTGACGGCCGTTGCCGCCCCACCAGGACATCCGTAAATCCACATTCTGCGCCATCGATGGCAAAGCGGTAAGACCCAGGGTCGCGGAGATTGCTGCGCTTAAAAGCACTTTTTTCATTTTTATCACTCCATCAGAGAGAGAGGTTCTGTTCAGTTTTTGCGTCAAAAATATGACACTTGTTCATCTCAAACGTGAAATACACCTTACGATGAAGCCCCTTATCAATCATTGGTTTAGCTTCATCGGACGGGATTCGGGCGGTCAGTTCGTAGTCCGCGACCTTCAGGTACACAAAGAATTCGTGGCCCATGTTCTCAACGCGCACCATCTCCCCGCTACAGCCGCCGTTCGGGAAGGGCTCATCAGAGAGCGACACAAATTCCGGACGCACGCCGTAGTAAATCTCCTGACCCGCGTAGGCCGCGACTTTCTCCTGCTTCTCCGCGTTCAGCGGCATGGTTTCATCGCCAATGGCGATGTGCAGCTGGCCCGCTTTTTCGACCAGCACGCTTTTGCGTATATTCATCTCCGGCGCGCCGATAAAGCCCGCCACGAACATGTTCCTCGGCCTGTGGTAGAGGTTGTCCGGCGTATCCACCTGCATGATATGGCCGAGCTTCATCACGCAGATGCGGTCGCCCATGGTCATCGCTTCGGTCTGGTCGTGTGTCACGTAAACGGTGGTCGCCGGTTTTCCGGATTTCTTCAGCTGCTTGTGCAGGTCGGAAATACGAATACGCATCGAAGCGCGCAGTTTGGCGTCGAGGTTTGAAAGCGGCTCATCGAACAGGAATACATCCGGTTTTTTCACAATCGCACGGCCTACCGCCACGCGCTGCGCCTGGCCGCCGGAAAGCTGGCGCGGCAGGCGGTCGAGCAGCTCTTCCAGTTCAAGAATTTTGGCAGCTTCATTCACCTGAGACTCAATCTGATCTTTCGGCAGTTTGCTCAGCTTGAGACCAAAGGCCAGATTCTCGCGCACCGTCATGTGCGGATAGAGGGCATAGTTCTGGAACACCATTGCAATACCGCGCTCTTTCGGCGCGAGGTTGTTCACGATCTTGTCGCCAATGCGCACCTCGCCGCCGCTGATGGTTTCGAGCCCCGCCAGCATGCGCAGTGTCGTGGATTTGGCGCAGCCGGATGGGCCGACGATCACCATGAATTCCCCTTCAGCAATTTTAAGATCGATAGCGTGTACCGCTTTAAAGCCGTTGGAGTAGACCTTTTCCAGCTTGTTGAAAATAACTTCAGCCATGGTATTTCCCTCTTAACCTTTAATTCCGCTGCTGGTGACGCCCTGTACGAAGTAGCGCTGTGCCAGGAAGAAGACAATGATGGATGGCAGAATGGAGATGCTCGCCATTGCCAGAATTTCGTTCCACGGCGCGCCTTCGGTGACATCGATGGACATTTTCAGCGCCAGTGCGATGGGGTATTTATCCACGCTGTAGACGTAAATCAGCGGCCCGATAAAGTCGTTCATGGACCACATGAACTGGAACAGGGCGACGGAGATAATGGCCGGTTTCAGGATCGGCACTACCACGTACCACAGCACCTGAATGGAGTTACAGCCGTCAATCTGCGCCGCCTCTTCCATGTCACGCGGGACGCCGCGCAGGAACTGGATCAGCATGAAGACGAAGAACCCCTGAGTGGCGAAGGCCAGCGGCAGGTACAGCGGCATATAGCTGTTGAGCATGCCCATTTCACGGAACATCAGGTACTGCGGGATCAGCAGCACGGTGCTGGGCAGCAGCATGGTGGTAATGAGCGTGGCGAACCAGAACTTCTTCCACGGGATCTCGAAGCGGGCAAAGCCGTACGCCACGATGGTGGAGGAGATAATGGTCAGGATCACTTTCGGGATCACATACTTAAAGGTGTTCAGCATGTAATGGCCGAAGTTGTACTCGGTGCCGGTTTTCCAGCCGTTTACGAAACCATCCCAGGTGGCGTGGGCAGGCCACAGGCTCAGTGTGGTGAAGATCTCGTGGTTCGGTTTGAACGACGCGGAGAACATCCACACCAGCGGGTAAAGCATCAGCAGGCCGACAACCAGCAGAATCACATAGCGAACGGAGGCGTTGATTTTCTCTCTGCGCAGCGTGCGGGCCACTTCGCGTTCGGCGACGCTTCTTGCCGTGGAGAGTTGTTGAATATCAGCCATTTTTGCCTCCTTTATCGGCGGAGTAGAACACCCAGTATTTCGACGACTTAAAGGCGATACCGGCGAACACGGCCACCACCAGGAACAGGATCCACGCCAGCGCCGCGCCATAGCCCATATCGAAATACTTAAAGGCGGTGTCGTAGATGTAGAGCGAGAACAGATAGGTCGAATAGGTTGGCCCGCCGCCGGTAATCACGTACGGCCCGGTAAATTCCTGGAACGCCTGCGTGGTCTGCATGATGAAGTTGAAGAAGATCACCGGCGTAATCAGTGGCACGGTCACCTTCATGAACATCTGCCATTTCGATGCGCCATCGATCATTGCCGCTTCATACTGGGACTGCGGTACGTTTTGCAGCGCGGCCAGGAAGATGACCATCGCGGAACCGAACTGCCAGACGCGCAGCAGGGTAACGGACATCAGCGCCAGCGACGGCTCGCCCAGCCAGTTCACCGGATCAAAGCCAAAAACGCCGATAAAGCTGTTCAGCAGGCCATCGATGGCAAATAAGGCGCGCCACAATACGGCAATGGCGACGGAGCTGCCGAGGATCGACGGAATATAGTAGGCCGTTCGGAAAAAGCCGATGCCGCGTAATTTAAAGTTCAGGACAAAGGCAATTCCTAATGCAAAGGCGAGCTTTAGCGGGATGGTTAAAAATACATAGGCAAAGGTCACGCCCATGGATTTCCAGAAGAGCGTGTCTTCGGTAAACATGTAGCGATAGTTTTCGATGCCGTTAAACACCGGCGGACTCATCAAATCGTAATCCGTAAAGCTGAGGAAAAACGATGAGACGAAGGGGAATGCCGTAAAGAGTATCAGCCCGATGATATAGGGTGATATCCATGCGAGCCCCAGCAGCTTGTTTTCATTCATACATACCTACCTGGCAATCAATGGTTTAATACGAAATCTGCTTTGTTACATTTTCCCAGGCCTGCGATGCGCGGCATGGGAGCTGAAATTCAGGGTGCAACGTCTGGCAACGGCAAAACCTACGTTTGTTTTTTAACGCTTTTTTGTCTTTCGTCGTGGTGTAAGCGCTTCGGGTTTCAAAAGAGCTGAACCGGTGTTCTTGGATACTAAAACATCGTTTTATTTTATATTATTGCGATTTATTTCTGCGTCATTCGCTTAATGGTGGAAATGTGATCAGCGTCGAAACGCTGTTTCAATATAGTGAGGGAGGTGGCATTTTTGACTTTCCACGGACGTTCGCCGCGGCCCATGAGGAAGAGATAATGAAGCAAAAGGGGAGCAGGAATAACAATAGTCACGCAGCGTGGCTAACTACCAGATCTGATAGCAGGTCTACAGATGTACCAATTCGTCATTCAGATAATTCTTACATTCTTGTATGATTTGTTACACCGGAACCAGTCAGGCAGAATTTCACTGCATCCTTAAAAGAAGAACAGTTATGTCAGCGATGGATTTCAAAAAACATACGGATCTCAATTTTCCTCACTATGCTCCCCCGGCGGTCAGCGCTAAAGAAATAGATCTTCTGGGTCTGCTGGACGTCCTGCTGGCAGCAAAAAAACGCATCATCACCATTGTCTTTGCATTTGCACTGGTCGGCCTGGCAATCGCCTTTCTGATACCGCAAAAATGGACCAGTAAAGCGGTCATTACGCCCGCGGAACAGACGCAGTGGAGTTCGCTGCGCCAGATGATGGTGGCGCTCCAGGTGCTTGATGTCGACGTGAAAATTACCCGTGCGGATGTGTTTAATCTGTTTATCAAAAAGTTTCAGTCCCAGTCTCTGCTTGAAGAGTACATGAAGAGCTCACCTTACGTGATGGCTCAGCTCGATGGCGCTGAGGTTGACCCGCTGGAGCTGCACCGCGCGGTGGTCAATATTGCCGAAAAGATGAAGGCTGTTGATAACACGCAGGAAAAAAATGCCGATAAAGCACCATACCTCTCCTGGACGTTAAGCTTCACAGCCCCAACGGCAGAGGATGCGCAGAAAGTGTTGAATGGTTACATTCAGTACATCTCCCGCATCGTCGAGCAGGAGACCATGCAAAACATTCGCGATCAGCTGATCCTGAGAACCAAAACGGTACAGCAGCAGCTGGAGTTGGATCGGGTCCGTCTGACCAATATCCACAATACCAACCTGCAACGCCTGAACTACTCGCTGGAAGTGGCGAACGCGGCTGGGATCAAAAAGCCGGTTTACAGCAATGGACAGGCGGTGAAAGACGATCCGGATTATTCCGTCGCACTCGGTGCTGACGGGATTGCGCAGAAATTGCAGATTGAAAAAAATCTCAAGGACGTTTCTGAGCTGAACGCCGATTTCCAGAACCGCGAATACTATCTGGCACAGCTGCAAAAACTCTCCTTCGAAGATGTGAGCCTGGAGCCGTTCAAATACCAGCTTTCACCTTCTATGCCGGTGAAAAAAGATGGCCCGGGCAAAGCCCTCATCGTGCTGCTGGCGTGTATTCTGGGTGGACTATTCGCCTGTGGCAGCGTGCTGCTGCGCGAGGCTATGAGCACCCGCAACCCGCTGCCGGAACAACTTCCTGAGCCGGTAACGGAATAACATCAAAAAAGGCGCTCAACTGAGCGCCTTTTTTTATTTCAGGAAATCTTCGCGTACCGGCGTAAAGGTATCCAGCAGGGTGCCGGGTTTCAGGCAAACGCAGCCGTGCATCACGTGCGGCGCTTTATAGAGGGTGTCGCCCGCGGTCACCACATGCTTCTCCTCGCCAATGGTGAACTCAAATTCCCCCGAGAGAACGTAGGTGAGTTGCTCATGCGGGTGGTTATGCATCGGGCCAATCGCGCCTTCCTCGAAATTCACTTCCACCGCCATCATCCTGCCGTCGTGCGCCAGAATACGACGCGTCACGCCGTTGCCCAGATCCTCAAGCGTGGTCTCTTTATGGAAAATAAACATATTTTCGCCCTGTTATGTAATGAAACATTGTTTCAATTAACTTATCTCACCCGCCGAGAAAAGGAAACGTTTAGCCAAATAACTGGAAAGGCGATCACAAGTTTGCTTCACTGGGTGAAACGCACAGGAGGAAAGATGAAAACGATCGGTCTGTTAGGGGGCATGAGCTGGGAATCAACGATCCCGTACTACCGCCTGATTAATGAAGGCGTTAAACAGCGTATGGGCGGTCTGCATTCGGCCAGCCTGCTGCTGCACAGTGTGGATTTCCATGAAATAGAAGCCTGCCAGTCGAGCGGGGAGTGGGACAAAGCGGGGCAGATACTGGCGGACGCCGCGCTCGGGCTGGAGCGTGCGGGCGCGCAGGGTATTCTGCTGTGTACCAACACCATGCATAAGGTGGCGTCGCACATTGAAGACCGCTGTTCGCTGCCGTTCTTACATATCGCGGATGCCACCGGGCGTGCCATACGTACCGCCGGCATGACGCGCGTGGCGCTGCTGGGGACGCGCTACACCATGGAACAGGATTTTTACCGCGGGCGGCTGAGCAGCCAGTTCGGGATTGAAAGCCTGATCCCGGAGGAGGCTGACCGGGCGCGCATTAACCAGATTATTTTTGATGAGCTGTGTCTGGGCACCTTCAGCGAAGCTTCGCGCGCCTGGTACGTCAGCGTGATAGAGAAACTGGCGCAGCAGGGAGCGGAAGGGGTCATCTTCGGCTGTACCGAAATCGGTCTGCTGGTGCCGGCAGACCGAAGCCCGATACCGGTCTTCGATACCGCCGCCATCCATGCCGCGGATGCGGTGGAGTTTATGCTGTCATAAAGGTTTTTGCAGGTCAGGTAAGCGAAGCGCCACCTGACGCGCGTGCGCAATCAGATGTTCACTAAAGGCATCAACCAGCGCTGAGGCGGGCCGGTGCAGCGGGCGGATCAGGCTCACGGTAAAGGGAACGGAAACGCTAAAACGGCGCAGAACCACGCCGCTGCTGGCGTAGTCCATGGCCGTGAGCGGGTTCACCACCGAAATACCCACGCCCGCGCGCACCATCGCGCAAATTGACGCCGCACTGTGCGTTTCCATCACCATCCGCCGCTTCACCTGATGTTCGGCAAACAGGCCATCCAGAAGCTGCCGGTAGCTGTCGGTCTGCGACAGGCTGATATAGTTCTCACCGTGAAAATCCGCCGGTGTCAGCACCGTTTTGTGGGCAAGCGGGTGGCTGGCAGGCAGCACGCAGACCTCATCCAGCGACAGCAGCTCCGTGCGTTCCGTTCCCGCTGGCGTGACGAGGGTTTCGGTCAGACCCATATCGTGGCGCTGGGCCGAAAGCCACTCCTCCAGCAGCGGCGACTCCTGCGGCACGATGGTCAGGCTGACCTCCGGATAGCGGGCCAGAAACGGCTGTAACAGTACCGGCAGGAATGACTGGGAAAAGACCGGCAGGCAGACGATGGACAGTTCGCCCTGGCGGAACTCCCTCAGGCTCTCTGCCGCGCTCACGATCCTGTCCAGCCCGTACCAGGAGCGCTGAACCTCCTCAAACAGACGTAAACCCTGCACCGTTGGATGCAGCCTGCCGCGGGTGCGTTCAAACAGCTTCAGCCCCAGCACTTTCTCAAAACGCGCCAGCTCGCGGCTGACCGTCGGCTGCGAGGTGTGCAGCATGTGCGCGGCTTCAGTGAGATTGCCGGTGGTCATCACCGCATGAAAAATCTCGATATGGCGTAGGTTAACGGCGGGCATAGGGCACCTGATGGCTGAGCGTGTTCCATATCATTTTTGCATAGACTCACGATAAAACGATATTTTTTATTCTCTTCAGGCTATGGCGTAATGATAAAAAACAGATTTCCGGAGACGACCATGCCACGCCCGCTCAACCAGACCGAAACCGATTTAAACGCCGATAACCTGCTGCGCCTGCCTGCCGAATTCGGCTGTCCGGTGTGGGTTTACGATGCGCAGATTGTCCGCGAGAAGATCGCCGCGCTGCATCAGTTTGACGTGGTGCGTTTTGCGCAGAAGGCCTGCTCCAATATTCATATTCTGCGCCTGATGCGCGAGCAGGGCGTGAAGGTTGACTCCGTATCGCTGGGTGAGATCGAACGTGCGCTGGCGGCCGGGTTTGATCCGAAAGCCGACAGCGACGCGATCGTCTTCACCGCTGACCTGATAGACGACGCCACGCTGGCGCGCGTGCACGAGCTGCAAATCCCGGTCAATGCTGGTTCGGTGGATATGCTGGAACAGCTTGGGCAGGTCTCTCCTGGCCATCGCGTCTGGCTGCGCGTCAACCCGGGCTTTGGTCACGGCCACAGTCAGAAAACCAACACCGGGGGCGAAAACAGTAAACACGGGATCTGGTATGCCGATATGCCTGCGGCGCTGGAGGTTTTACAACGCTACAACCTCAAGCTGGTGGGCATTCACATGCATATCGGGTCCGGCGTGGATTATGGCCATCTTGAGCAGGTCTGTGGCGCAATGGTGCGTCAGGTTATCGATTTTGGTCAGGATCTGGAGGCGATCTCCGCCGGGGGAGGGCTTTCGATCCCTTACCGCGAAGGAGAAGAGGCGATCGACACGGATCACTATTACGGCCTGTGGAGCGCCGCGCGTGACAGGATCGCTGCCCATCTGGGCCATGCGGTGAAGCTGGAGATTGAGCCGGGTCGTTTCCTGGTCGCCGAAGCTGGCGTGCTGGTGGCGCAGGTGCGGAGCGTGAAGGAGATGGGAAGCCGTCACTTTGTGCTGATTGATGCTGGCTTCAACGACCTGATGCGCCCGTCCATGTACGGCAGCTATCATCACATTACCGCGCTTGCCGCCGATGGCCGCGATCTGGTCAACGCGCCGCGCATCGAGACCGTTGTTGCCGGCCCGCTGTGTGAATCCGGTGACGTCTTTACTCAGCAGGAAGGCGGGAAAGTCGAAACCCGTTCGCTGCCAGAGGTAAAACCGGGAGATTATCTGGTGCTGCATGATACCGGTGCGTACGGGGCGTCTATGTCTTCCAACTACAATAGCCGCCCGCTGCTGCCGGAAGTGCTGTTTGATAACGGCGTGGCGCGGCTGATTCGCCGTCGCCAGACCATTCAGGAGCTGCTGGCGTTAGAGCTGGTCTGATAAAACCACGGCCCTGTTGTCACCGAATCGCGTAAAACCAGCGTGCCGGTGAACGGCGGGATCGCTTCAACCGGCTGGTTTTTTGCCAGCCGGATCGCCTGGTCGATTGCCGTGACGATCATGTTGTCGATCGGCAAATATACCGACGACAGGGCAGGCTCCAGCCACTTTGCGCTGGGGGCATCGTCAAAACCAAACAGCGAAATATCCTGCGGGATCTTCAGCCCGGCCTGGTGTAATGCTTTGGAGGCGCCCAGGGCCATATCATCATTACAGGCAAACAGGGCGCTGAACGATGTCTTTTCCGCAATCAGCTCCTTGCACAGCTCGTAACCCCGCGTCATGCCTGCATCGCCGTATTTAATCCGCCGCTCGTCGAGACGAATACCGTGCTTCTCCAGCGCCTTACGGTAGCCCATCAGCCGCGCTTTACCCGTTGGGGTGTGGATCGGGACGGTGATACAGGCGATCTCCCGATGACCCTGGCTTATCAGGTAATCCACCGCTTTGAAGGCCGCGTCCTGCTGTTCAAAGAAGACGCAGCGATCCGCCGCCTGGCTCACTTCACGGTTAATGATCACCAGCGGCGTCTGCACGCGGTTGATCAGCTTCAGGATCGTCTTTTCGCTCATGTATCGCGTGTACAGCACGATGGCGTCGCACTTGCGGTCGGCGAGCATCTGCACCGCCTGTTCTTCCTGTTCAGGGGCGTCGTGACCGTCGGTGACAATCAGCTGTTTTCCGTGCTTTTCGGTCTGCCGTGACGCCTGCTGTAGCAAACGACCAAAGTAAAAACCGTCGAACGTCGAGACGACAAGACCAATGCTGTTGCTGGTCTGGTTAGCCAGCGAACGCGCGAGAAAGTTCGGACGATAGCCCAGCTCCTCCATCGCGCGAAATACCTGCTGACGCGTGCTCTCTTTAACCTGACCTGTGCCGTTCAGCACGCGCGAAACGGTGGCCTTCGACACGCCCGCACGCAGTGAGACATCCAGCATTGTTGCCATTCGAAATTCCTGTTTCCACGTAATGGTTTGCAGTTTAACACAGACCATCCGGCGCATAAGCGACGTGGGAAGGGCAAAACCCCATAACGATCACGCTTTTCGGTAACGATCCTCGCCAGCGGGATAAATGCCTGTCATTGGCATGCCAAAATGGTGATAAATCGCAATCTGGAATACCTCTTACCTCATTGAGAGCTTAATCACAGAACAAAGCGCCTGTGGGCGCTATTTTTGGCATACCAATAGTATCCGGCTGTCCATCTTATTCAATAAAAGCCCTTTTACTGAGGTATTACCCTATGGCATTTCAGGAAAAACTGATCGACGCTCTGGGCAGTTTTGCCACCACCTTCAACAGCTATCGCTATATCCAGGCGATCAAGTCTGCGTTTATTACCTTAATGCCGGTCATCATTGTGGGGGCGTTCTCGGTACTGATCTCCAATATGGTGCTGGATCCGAAAAACGGCCTGGCGAGCTTTCAGTCGCTGTCGTTTCTGGCGGCGTTAAAGCCGATCACCAGCGCGCTCAACTATGCCACGCTTAACTTTCTCAACATCGGTGCGGTGTTTTTAATCGGCATTGAGCTGGGGCGTATTAACGGCATTAAGTCCCTGTTCCCCGGCCTGCTGGCGGTGATCTGCTTTATCTGCGTGACGCCAACCACGGTGGAAATGCTGGTGGACGGCGAGATGCACGTGGTGAAAGACGTGCTGCTGCGCCAGTTCTCCGATACCCGCAGCCTGTTCCTCGGCATGTTTATCGCCATCCTGTCAGTGGAGATTTACTGCTGGCTGGAAAACCGCAAGGGGCTGAAAATCAGGATGCCGGACACGGTGCCGCCGAACGTCGCCGCGTCGTTCTCTGCGCTGATCCCGGCCATTATCACCACCACCGCCATCGCCACCTTTGGCTTCGTGTTTCATCAGATTACCGGCATGTATCTCTACGACGCGGTTTACCAGGTGGTGCAACAGCCGCTGGAGCGCGTGGTGCAAAGCCTGCCGGGGATCCTGCTGCTGATGTTTGTCGCCCAGCTGTTCTGGGTGATTGGTATTCACGGCAACCAGATGATCAAGCCGATCCGCGAGCCGCTGTTGCTGGGGGCAATCACCGTTAACATGAGCGCGTTCGAGCAGGGCAAAGAGGTGCCAAACATCATCACCATGCCGTTCTGGGACGTCTATATGAGCATCGGCGGCTCCGGCCTGACCATCGGCCTGCTGATCGCCGTCATGATTGCCACCAAACGTAAAGAGATGAAGGAGATCGCTAAGCTCTCCATCGGCCCGGGTATTTTTAATATCAACGAGCCGGTGATCTTCGGGATGCCAATCATGCTCAACCCGATCCTGGCTATCCCGTTCATCATCACGCCGCTGGTGACGGGCTCGATTGGCTACTTTGCCACCGTGACCGGATTTGCCGGGAAAGCCGTGGTGATGGTGCCCTGGACCACGCCGCCGCTGATCAACGCCTGGCTGTCAACCGCGGGCTCCATGGGGGCGGTGATCACCCAGTTTATCTGCATCGTGACCGCGGTGATTATCTATCTGCCGTTTGTGAAAATTGCCTCACGCCGCGCAGAGCAGGCCGCGCTGCAACAAGCCACCGATAACGCATGAGGACCGGATGAGCATAAAACAGATAACTATACCGCAGGATTTTATGCTGGGCGCGGCGGCATCGGCCTGGCAGACCGAGGGCTGGAGCGGCAAAAAGCCAGGGCAGGATTCGTGGATCGATCTCTGGTTCAAGAACGATCGTCACGTCTGGCACAACGGCTATGGCCCGGCGGTGGCAACCGACTTTATTAATCGCTTCCGTGAAGATGTGGCGCTGATGAAGCAGGCGGGCCTGACGCACTATCGCACCTCGATCAACTGGTCGCGCTTTTTAACCGACTATGAAAATGCGACGGTAGATGAAGAGTACGCCGCCTATTACGACGCGCTGTTCGATGAAATGCACCGTCAGGGCATTGAGCCGATGATCTGCCTGGAACACTACGAATTGCCGGGCGTGCTGCTGGAAACCTATGGCGGCTGGGCGTCGAAGCACGTCGTCGAGCTGTTCGTTCGCTATGCGGAAAAAGTGTTTGAGCGCTTTCACGGCAAAGTCACCCGCTGGTTTACCTTCAACGAGCCGATTGTGGTCCAGACGCGCGTCTACCTTGACGCACTGCGCTGGCCCTATGAGCAGAACACCAGCACCTGGATGCAGTGGAACCACCATAAAGTGCTGGCGACGGCGAAAGTGGTGAAGCTGTTTCGCGAGAAAGGGTATGACGGCTCAGTGGGTTGTATTCTTAACCCGGAAGTGACCTATCCACGCTCGCGCGCACCGCATGACGTGCGAGCGGCAGAGATGTACGATCTGTTCTACAACCGCGTCTTTCTCGACCCACTGGTGCACGGGCGCTATCCGCAGGCGCTCTTTACCCTGCTGGCGCAGCATCAGGTGCAGTGGGACTACACGGCTGACGAGCTGGCGCTGATTGCCGACAACACAGTCGACGAGCTGGGCATTAACCTCTATTACCCGCATCGCGTCAAAGCCCCGTCCCGCGCCTGGCACCCGGAGACGCCGTTCCACCCGGCGTATTACTACGAGCCGTTCGAGCTGCCGGGGCGGAGGATGAACACCTCCCGCGGCTGGGAGATCTTCCCGCGCATTATTTACGACATGGCGATGCGGATTAAAAACGACTATCGCAACATTGACTGGTTTGTAGCGGAAAGCGGGATGGGTGTGGAGAACGAAGCGCAGTTTCGCAATCGCGACGGCATTATCGATGACGCGTACCGCATCGCGTTTATCAGCGAACATCTCTACTACACGCTGCTGGCGCGGGAGGCGGGGGCAAACTGTCACGGCTATATGCTGTGGGCCTTCACCGACAATGTCTCGCCGATGAACGCGTTTAAAAACCGCTACGGGCTGATTGAGATCGACCTTGAAAATCAACGCACACGGCGGGCAAAGAAATCGGCGTCCTGGTTCCGCCAGCTGCGCGATGAGCGTGTGCTGACGCTCAGTGTTGACGATGAATGGAAGTAAGCCTTCTGGTAAAATAGTGCACAAACTGGCCGGGAGGACGTCCGGCCCGCGCATTAACTGAAAAACACAGGTGAAAACGTGGATAAGGCTGTCATCCTGCCGGAAAAAAAACAGTACCAGGAGATTGGCGAGGATTTACGGGCGCAGATTATCCAGGGGCATTATCCCGTGGGATCGCGTCTGCCGCCGGAGCGCAACATCGCCGAGACGTATGGCGTGAGCCGCACTATTGTGCGCGAGGCGCTGCTGATGCTTGAGCTTCAGGGGACGGTGGATATTCGCCAGGGGTCTGGCGTGTACGTGATGCGCATTCCGGAGGAGCATGAAAACGAGGAAGAGCGTTTTCTGAACAGTGACGTGGGGCCGTTTGAAATTCTCCAGGCGCGTCAGCTGCTTGAAAGCAACATTGCCGCCTTTGCCGCAAAAATGGCGACGCGGGCGGATATCGACAACCTGCGCCGCATCATCGAGCAGGAGCAACGGGCGATTGCCGCCGACGATCGCAGCCAGGACAACAACAAAATGTTCCACCTTGTACTGGCGGGGGCCACACAAAACCAGATGCTGCTGGCGACCGTTGAAAGCGTCTGGCATCACATGGACAGCAGCCCACTGTGGCAGCAATTCAACGGCCACATCGCCAGCCGCGCATGGCGGCTGAAATGGCTCGGCGACAGGCAAACCATTCTCGCTGCGCTCCGCCGCCGCGACGTGATGGGGGCGTGGCAGGCTATGTTCCAGCATCTTGAAAACGTCAAAAAGAGCCTGCTTGAGCTGTCAGACGAAGACGCACCCGATTTCGACGGCTACCTCTTCGAATCGGTCCCTCTTTTCCAGGGGAAGCTGGTGTGAATATACTGCCGCTTCACGCTGCGCCGCAGTTTACACAGCAGGTGATCGACTGGATCTGGAACGCGTTTGGTGAAGGTATGCCGCGTGCCTTTTTCCAGAGCATTGTCGAGCACAGCCTGACGCCGGGCGAGTTACCGCTCACCTTTATTGCCGTTGAGGATGACCAGCTGCTGGGCACCGTTGGGCTGTGGCGTTGCGATTTAATTTCCCGGCAGGATCTCCACCCCTGGCTGGCTGCGCTGTATGTCGATGAAGCCGCCCGGGGAAACGGGCTGGCGGGAAAACTTCAGCAGCATGTTATCGGCTACGCGCGACGCGCCGGGTATCACGAGCTTCATCTCTGGTCTGCCTGCCGCGACTTCTACGAACGTTACGGCTGGCACTACATCGGCGATGCGCTGGAATACCCGGATAAAACCGTCCATCTCTATCGCTGTTCGCTCACGGCTTCCGCGGGCGATACCACCGAGTGACGGCGCACTAAGGTTGGGCTGAACAGGTGGGTAATTTCCGGCGGCGGGCGATGCTCGGCCAGCGCTAACGCCAGTTCTGCCGCCTGCGTTGCCATGGTTACAATCGGGTAACGCACGGTGGTCAGGCGAGGGCGCACGTAGCGCGACACCAGCACATCATCAAAGCCAATCAGCGAAATTTCTGCCGGCACGTCAATCCCGTTATCGTTTAACACGCCCATTGCGCCTGCGGCCATGGAGTCGTTATAGCTGGCCACGGCGGTGAAATTCCGCCCGCGTCCCAGCAGCTCGGTCATCGCCTGCTCGCCGCCACTCTCATCCGGTTCTCCGTACGCCACAAGGCGATCGTTGCAGGGCAGGCCGGCTTCGCGCAGCGCGTCGTAATAGCCCTGAAGGCGATCTTCCGCATCGGAAATTGGGTGGTTGGAGCACAGATAACCAATTCGGGTATGGCCCTGCTGGATCAGGTGACGGGTTGCGAGCCATGCGCCGTAACGGTCGTCGAGCGCCACGCAGCGGGTTTCAAAACCGGGAATAATACGGTTGATAATCACCATCCCCGGCATCTGTTTCATCAGATGGATCAGCTCGGCGTCGGGGATCATTTTGGCATGGACCACCAGTGCCGCACAGCGATGACGGATCAGCTGCTCAATGGCCTGGCGCTCTTTCTGTTCATTGTGGTAGCCATTACCAATCAGCAGGAAATTTCCGGTGTGATAAGAGACTTGTTCTACGGCTTTGACCATCGCACCGAAAAACGGATCGGATACATCCCCGACCACCAGCCCGATGGTTTCTGTCGACTGCTGGGCAAGGGCGCGCGCGTTGGCGTTAGGGTGATAATTCAGGTTTTCCATGGCGTCCTGCACGGCCTGTCGCGATGCATCACTCGCTTTAGGGGAGTTGTTAATTACGCGGGAGACGGTCGCGACGGAAACACCGGCCAGACGAGCCACATCCTTAATTGTCGCCATTCAATACCTTCTTATAGGGGTAAGCGTTTACACACTAACTAGTGTTGCGGAAAAGCGGCGCGCATTCAAGGGGAGCGGGTGAGCGTCCTCTGCAAACGTGAAGCAGAACATCCCTCGCGGTGTAATCGTTACACGGCCAGTCATGTCTGAATAATGGTAATCTGAACCTTTAGTTACACTTTGCCTCAGGCTGTTGCGATTGTCCGTTAGCAACGATGCGTTATGAATTGCTAGAGTCGAGATCCCAGAGGTATTGATAGGTGGAATCAACTTCGGTTGATTAACACGATTTACACCAACCTGCGTTTTACGCAGGTTTTTTTTTGCCTGTAAGTTCAACCTGTAACAGCAAAAGAGAATATTCACACCTGGTTGCACTTCGGCTCATTCCCTTGCGTTTTCCCGCTGGCGAAGCCTGTCGCCGGAGGCCACAATCAAGATCCCAGAGGTATTGATTGGTGAGAATTCCTGGTACGTTTTCGTACTCTTCTCTTGCACCAACCTGCGCGGATGCGCAGGTTTTTTTTCGCCTCTGTTTTTGCTATCGCTCCCTCACTACTTCTCGTGTAATCTGCCACCATTTATACCTTTCACACTGGCTGGCAAAGGGAGTTGAAATGCTTTTTGGGTTCTTCCGCACACTGTTTCGTGTCCTGTTTCGCATCCGCGTGACTGGCGATACGCAGGCACTCTATGGCGAGCGTGTTCTTATCACACCGAATCACGTCTCTTTTCTTGATGGCGTATTGCTGGCGCTGTTTTTGCCCGTGCGGCCCGTCTTCGCGGTGTACAGCTCCATCAGTGAAAAATGGTACATGCGCTGGCTCAAACCGCTGATTGATTTTGTCCCGCTCGATCCAACCAAACCGATGATGATTAAACATCTGGTGCGTCTGATTGGGCAGGGGCGTCCGGTGGTTATCTTCCCGGAAGGGCGGATTTCAGTGACGGGCTCCCTGATGAAAATTTACGATGGGGCCGGTTTTGTCGCGGCGAAGTCTCAGGCCACCGTCGTGCCGCTACGCATCGACGGGGCTGAGCTGACCTTTTTCAGTCGTCTGAAAGGGCTGGTGAAGCAGCGTCTGTTCCCGAAAATTACGCTGCATATATTACCGCCGACGTCACTGCCGATGCCCGAGGCGCCGCGTGCGCGCGACCGCCGTAAAATCGCCGGGGAAATGCTGCACCAGATTATGATGGAAGCGCGCATGGCCGTTCGCCCGCGCGAGACGCTGTATGAATCGTTGCTGTCGGCCCAGTATCGCTACGGTGCGAAGAAAAACTGCATTGAAGACATCAACTTTACGCCGGATACCTACCGTAAGCTGTTGACCAAAACGCTGTTTGTCGGGCGTATCCTGGAAAAATACAGCAAACAGGGTGAAAAGATCGGCCTGATGCTGCCAAACGCGGGTATCAGCGCGGCGGTGATCTTTGGTGCCGTCTCCCGGGGCCGCATTCCGGCGATGATGAACTACACGGCGGGCGTGAAAGGGCTCTCCAGCGCGATTACCGCGGCGCAAATCAACACCGTCTTTACCTCCCGCCAGTTCCTGGATAAAGGCAAGCTGTGGCACCTGCCGGAACAGCTGACGCAGGTGCGCTGGGTGTTCCTGGAAGATCTGAAAGCAGACGTCACGACCGCCGACAAGCTGTGGATTTTCGCGCACCTGCTGATGCCGCGTCTGGCGCAGGTTAAGCAGCAGCCGGAGGATGATGCCATTATCCTCTTTACCTCCGGCTCTGAAGGCAACCCGAAAGGTGTGGTTCACAGTCACAAAAGCATTCTGGCGAACGTCGAACAGATTAAAACCATTGCTGACTTTACCGCCAACGATCGCTTTATGTCGGCGCTGCCGCTGTTCCACTCATTTGGTCTGACCGTGGGGCTCTTTACGCCGCTGCTGACCGGTGCCGAGGTGTTCCTCTACCCAAGCCCGCTGCACTACCGCATTGTGCCGGAACTGGTTTATGACCGTAACTGCACGGTGCTGTTCGGGACGTCCACCTTCCTCGGAAACTACGCGCGCTTCGCCAACCCGTATGATTTCTTCCGCGTGCGCTACGTGGTGGCGGGGGCGGAAAAACTCCAGGACAGCACGCGCCAAATCTGGCAGGACAAGTTTGGCCTGCGCATTCTGGAAGGCTATGGCGTGACGGAGTGCGCGCCGGTGGTCTCCATCAACGTTCCGATGGCGGCAAAACCCGGAACGGTTGGCCGCATTCTGCCGGGGCTGGACGCGCGTCTGCTGGCGGTGCCGGGTATTGAAGACGGCGGACGTCTTCAGCTGAAAGGGCCGAACGTCATGAACGGCTATTTGCGTGTGGAAAACCCGGGGGTGCTTGAGGCGCCGACGGCTGAGAACGTCAATGGCGAGGTTGAAACGGGCTGGTACGACACGGGCGATATCGTGCGCTTCGACGATCAGGGCTTCGTGCAGATCCAGGGACGCGCAAAACGCTTCGCCAAAATCGCCGGGGAAATGGTCTCTCTTGAAATGGTCGAGACGCTGGCGACCGCAGTCTCAGCAGAGAAAATGCATGCGACCGTGGTGAAAAGTGATGCCAGTAAAGGCGAGGCGCTGGTGCTCTTCACGACAGACGGTGAACTGAAGCGTGACGCGCTGCTCAGGTATGCACGCGAACACGGTATCCCCGAGCTGGCGGTCCCCCGCGATATTCGTTACCTCAAACAGTTACCGGTGCTGGGCAGCGGTAAACCCGATTTCGTGACCCTGAAGGGCATGGTTGAAGAGGCGGAACAGCAAAATGCGTGAGTCAGTGCACACTAACACTTCAATCTGGTCGAAAGGCATGATGGCGGTTATCGCCGCCCAGTTTCTTTCCGCGTTCGGCGATAACGCGTTGCTGTTTGCCACGCTGGCGTTGCTGAAAGCTGAGTTTTATCCCGACTGGAGCCAGCCGATCCTACAGATGGTGTTTGTGGGTGCTTACATCGTATTTGCGCCGTTTGTCGGCCAGGTGGCGGACAGCTTCCCGAAAGGTCGGGTCATGATGTTTGCCAACAGCCTTAAGCTTCTGGGCGCGGCAAGTATCTGCTTTGGTATCAATCCTTTCGTCGGCTACACGCTGGTGGGCATTGGTGCGGCAGCCTACTCCCCGGCGAAGTACGGCATTCTGGGTGAGCTCACCACCGGTGATAAGCTGGTGAAGGCCAACGGCCTGATGGAGTCCTCCACCATTGCGGCTATTCTGCTGGGTTCGGTGGCGGGTGGCGTACTGGCAGACTGGCATGTGCTCGCCGCGCTTGGCATCTGCGCCCTGATGTACGGTGGCGCGGTGATCGCCAACCTGTTTATCCCCAAACTGGCCGTGGCGCGTCCGGGGCAATCCTGGCGCTTCGGGCCCATGACCGGCAGCTTCTTCAACGCCTGCCGCGTACTGTGGCGTAACGGTGAAACACGCTTCTCGCTGATGGGCACCAGCATGTTCTGGGGGGCCGGCGTTACGCTGCGTTTCCTGCTGGTGCTATGGGTGCCGGTGGCGCTGGGCATTACTGACAACGCCACGCCGACTTACCTGAATGCCATGGTCGCCGTCGGGATTGTGGTCGGGGCCGGGGCTGCGGCAAAACTGGTGACGCTGGAAACCGTCGCGCGCTGCATGCCTGCGGGGATCCTGATTGGCGTCGGCGTTCTGTTCTTCTCCCTGCAACATGCCCTATTGCCTGCCTATGCCCTGCTGTTGCTGATCGGCATGTTAGGCGGTTTCTTTGTGGTGCCGCTAAACGCGCTGTTGCAGGAGCGCGGCAAGCAGACCGTTGGGGCGGGTAACGCCATTGCGGTGCAAAACCTTGGTGAAAACATGGCGATGTTGCTGATGCTGGGGATTTACTCGCTGGCGGTAAAAGCAGGTGCGCCGGTCGTGGCAATCGGGGTAGGATTCGGCGCGCTGTTCGCGCTGGCGATTAGCGGGCTGTGGGTCTGGCAGCGTCGTCGTTGAATTGTGCTGCCTGATGCCCTCACCCCGGCCCTCTCCCACAGAGAGAGGGTGAAAACCCTAAAAACGGCAACGTGCGTTGCCGTTTTGCTTTTATTACGGTGCCGGGTAGGTATAAACCTGATGCACCGCTTCTATCTCCGCTAATACCTCTTCACTCAGGTTCAGATTGAAACTCTCAATATTGGTTTTCAACTGATCCATCGTCGTCGCGCCGAGCAGGGTACTCGCCACAAACGGCTGACGACGCACGAAGGCCAGCGCCATCTGCGCCGGATCGAGTCCGTGGCGTTTCGCGATATCCACGTAGGCCGCAACGGCTTTTTGCGTCTGCTCGCCGCTATAGCGGGTGAAGCGGCTGAAAAGCGTGTTACGCGCGCCAGCCGGTTTCGCGCCGTTCAGGTATTTGCCCGTCAGGGTACCGAAGCCCAGACAGGAGTAGGCGAGCAGCTCCACCTCTTCGTACTGCGTCACCTCCGCCAGACCCACTTCATAACTGCGGTTCAGCAGGCTGTACGGGTTCTGAATGGTCACGATGCGCGGCAGATCGTGTTTATCGGCCAGATGCAGATAGCGCATCACGCCAAACGCCGTCTCGTTGGAAACGCCGATGTAGCGGATCTTACCCGCCCGCTGGCACTCCGTGAGCGCTTCCAGCGTTTCCAGCAGGGTAACGGCCGGAGCACTTTCGTTCCAGGTGTAGCCAAGCTTACCGAAGCAGTTCGTCGGACGCTGCGGCCAGTGCACCTGATAAAGATCGAGATAGTCGGTTTGCAGGCGCTTGAGGCTTGCATCCAGCGCCGCACGGATATTCTTGCGATCGAGGATCTGATTAGGGCGGATCCCGGCATCGTTATTACGGGAAGGTCCGCTGACTTTGGAGGCGATGACCAGCTTTTCGCGATTGCCGCGTTTCGCCAGCCAGTTGCCGACATACGTTTCAGTAAGACCTTGTGTTTCCGGGCGGGGAGGAACGGGGTACATCTCCGCCACGTCAATCAGGTTAATGCCCTGGCTGACGGCGTAATCGAGTTGTGCATGGGCATCGGCTTCGCTGTTTTGTTCACCAAATGTCATGGTGCCCAACCCCAGTTGGCTGATCTCCAGAGCGCTGTGGGGGATACGATGATAATGCATAGCCGGTTTCCTTTTTTAGACATACAGACTGCGTCAGGAACCTCCCGACAAAGGAATATAAACATGGCAGAGGGAAGGCAAAAGGGGAAGGAAAAAATCAAAAAGGCCAGCAAGCTACTGACCTTTATCTGTTTAGCGCTCGATGATCTGGGAGACTTCGTCGCGATTAATCTGCATTTGATTGCCTTCGCGATCGCGGTAACTCACCAGACCGGTATCGTCGTCGACTTCGGGTTTGCCATCGGTCAGGATCATACGACCATCTTTCGTTGACATGACATAGTCGCTGCTACAACCCGATACCGCAAACGCTAAACCGACTGCTGAGATAATTACTGCCCATTTTTTCATCGTTCTCATCCTCACCTGGCTCGTATCAAATCATAGTGTAGTAATAACCTGATATTACGACAGGTGAAAGGGGGGAAATCTTAAAAAGGAGGAGATTATGTTAGCCGGAGCGCAAAATTAGTAAAAAACTATGTTTTCAATAGGAAGTGGCGTGCCAGCAGTGCCCCGGTGAAATTCTTTTTAAGATAGAAACCGCGCGGCAGCGTCAGGATCGGTTCGCCCTGTGCGCCTACCGCTTCAGTGAGCGCTTTGCTATTGGCGGCTTTAGGACGAAGTTGCAGCACTTCGCCATGCCGGGCGGTGATCCGCTCAACCTGTCCCAGCACAATCATGTCCATCAGCTCTTCCCAGTCCTGGGAAAGCAGTCTCTCCTCTTCATCATTCGGACTCCAGAGCAGCGGGGCGCCAACGCGACGCTCTGCCAGCGGGATCTGCCTGTCGCCCTCAACGGGTACCCACAACACCCGCTTCAGCTTATGCCTGACGTGGCTGGTTTCCCAGGTCACTCCGCTGTTACCCGTGAGCGGCGCAACGCAGACAAAGGTGGTTTCCAGCGGCCGCCCCTGGCTATCGATGGGGATCGTCTTCAGTTCCACCCCCAGCGCCGCAAAATCTTGCTCGGGTTTACTGCCCGCGCTTGCGCCCAGCCAGCGTTCCAGCAACACGCCGATCCAGCCTTTATCACGCTTCAGATCGTTGGGTATCGTCAACCCCGCCATCACGGCCAGCTCGCCCAGTGAATAGCCTGCCAGACGTTGCGCCTGCTGGAGCAACTGGGCTTCACTGACGGGAGGGGAGAGCAGTGGGGCGAGAGAATGCATACTAACAACCTTTTGATTAAAAAATGAGCTGATATTTTATCCCTTGTGGACAGAGTTTACCTTTTTCTGAGTGAATATCCCATGCGTATGATTTATTTCATCTTTTTTAGACTATAGCCCGTCGCGCCGCGGCTAAAAAACAGGTTGTGCAATTCTGGTCACTGACAATAAACAGGATCTTACACCATGTTATCCACAGAAAAATGGGATAACTGGGAATAACTGCCACTACTGTTTCAATTTACAGCCTTGACGTGCGATGAAAATCGAATTTTCACACAAATTGTGCCTAACTTATTGGCACAATCTGTGGATAAAACCGACGCTGTTCGATCTTTCATCAGCAGGAGGAACTTTGATGTGACGATCGTCACGTTAATCGCCTCTGGCACCCTTAATTCCAATCTAATATTATGAATTTAAATGATTTATTATTGGCAGGGTAAATTGGCGTTTCGTCGGGTTACAAGGTTGTTCATCGGTAATTCTGCACTTCTTCACAACTATATCCACAGAAAAGGTGAATAAAAATGGTCTCTGTCGCCCGCATCTGTTTATAACTCCTCACTAAATTGTGAGTTATTCAAATGTTATTAGGTTGCAGGCCTGTAAGAGAGTGGTTTACCGCCTCCCTGTAGTGTGAAACAATCATTCATATATCAGATTTAGTTTGGGGTAGTCCGGTGATTGATGACGATGGCTACCGCCCAAACGTAGGAATAGTAATTTGTAATCGTCAGGGCCAGGTGATGTGGGCCCGGCGATATGGTCAGCACTCCTGGCAGTTCCCGCAAGGCGGGATCAATCCTGGAGAGTCCCCAGAACAAGCGATGTACCGGGAGCTGTTTGAAGAGGTTGGTTTAAGCCGAAAAGATGTTCGTATTCTGGCTTCGACCCGCAACTGGTTGCGTTACAAGTTACCGAAACGTTTGGTGCGTTGGGACACAAAGCCGGTTTGTATCGGCCAGAAACAGAAGTGGTTTCTTTTGCAGTTGGTGGGCAACGATTCAGATATCAATATGCAAACCAGCAGCACGCCAGAGTTTGATGGCTGGCGCTGGGTAAGCTACTGGTATCCGGTTCGTCAGGTCGTGTCATTTAAGCGCGATGTATATCGTAGGGTGATGAAAGAGTTCGCAAGTGTCGTGATGCAGCTTCAGGAGACGCCTCCGAAGCCACAGAGCGCACCTGCCTGGCGACGTAAAAGAGGTTAAGCTACGCAAATCATGCTCACCCGCTTGCGAGAAATAGTTGAAAAGGTTGCCAGTGCGCCTCGCCTCAACGAGGCGCTGAATATTCTGGTGACGGACATCTGTCTTGCGATGGAAACCGAGGTCTGTTCGGTCTACCTGGCCGATCATGACCGACGTTGCTACTACCTGATGGCAACCCGCGGTTTAAAAAAACCACGGGGACGTACCGTCACGCTCGCGTTTGATGAAGGTATTGTTGGCCTGGTCGGGCGACTGGCGGAGCCAATCAACCTTGCCGATGCGCAAAAACACCCCAGCTTCAAATATATCCCTTCCGTCAAAGAGGAGCGGTTCCGCGCTTTCCTTGGCGTGCCGATTATTCAGCGCCGCCAACTGCTTGGCGTGCTTGTTGTCCAGCAACGAGAGTTGCGGCAGTACGACGAAAGCGAGGAGTCTTTCCTCGTCACGCTGGCAACGCAGATGGCTGCTATCCTCTCCCAGTCTCAGCTGGCAGCCCTTTTTGGGCAGTATCGTCATACCCGCATCCGCGCGCTTCCGGCCTCGCCGGGCGTCGCGATTGCCGAAGGCTGGATGGATGCCACGCTCCCGCTGATGGAGCAGGTCTACGAAGCCTCGACGCTGGATGAAGCGCTTGAGCGCGAACGGCTTACCGCTGCGCTGGAAGAGGCGGCGAATGAGTTTCGTCGCTACAGCAAACGCTTTGCCGCTGGCGCGCAAAAAGAGACGGCGGCTATTTTCGATCTCTACTCACACCTGCTTTCCGATGCGCGTTTGCGTCGTGAGTTATTTGCCGAGGTCGATAAAGGGTCGGTGGCAGAATGGGCGGTTAAAAAGGTCATTGAAAAATTTGCTGAGCAGTTTGCGGTGCTGACTGACGGTTATCTGAAAGAGCGCGCCGGCGATTTACGCGCGCTTGGGCAACGTCTGCTGTTCCACCTCGATGATACTATTCAGGGGGCGAACGCCTGGCCGAACCGGTTTGTGCTGGTGGCCGATGAACTCTCAGCGACGACGCTGGCTGAATTACCGCAGGACAGGCTGGCGGGCGTGGTGGTGCGCGATGGCGCTGCTAACTCCCATGCCGCCATTATGGTGCGCGCGCTCGGTATTCCGACCGTGATGGGGGCGGATATTCAGCCCTCCGTACTGCATCGCCGTACGCTGGTGGTGGACGGATATCGTGGTGAGTTGCTGGTGGATCCTGAACCGGTTCTCCTTCAGGAGTACCAGCGTCTTATCAGCGAAGAGAATGAATTAAGCAAGCTGGCGGAAGATGACGTCAACCTGCCCGCGCAGCTCAAGAGCGGTGAGCGGGTGAAGGTGATGCTCAACGCTGGCTTAAGCCCCGAGCATGAAGAGAAGCTCGGCAGCCGCATCGATGGCATCGGCCTCTACCGCACTGAAATACCGTTTATGCTGCAAAGCGGCTTCCCGTCAGAAGAGGAGCAGGTGGCGCAGTATCAGGGCATGTTGCAGATGTTTAATGACAAACCCGTCACGTTGCGCACCCTGGACGTCGGCGCGGATAAGCAACTGCCCTATATGCCCATCAGTGAAGAGAATCCCTGCCTCGGCTGGCGTGGGATCCGCATAACCCTCGATCAGCCGGAAATCTTCCTTATCCAGGTTCGTGCCATGCTGCGTGCCAACGCGGCCACGGGGAATCTCAGCATTTTGCTGCCGATGGTCACCAGTATTGACGAGATCGACGAAGCGCGGCGGTTGATAGAACGTGCAGGGCGCGAAGTGGAAGAGATGATCGGCTATGCGATCCCTAAACCCCGTATCGGCGTGATGCTTGAAGTGCCTTCAATGGTCTTTATGTTGCCGCAGCTGGCGACCCGCGTTGATTTTATCTCCGTTGGTACCAACGACTTAACGCAATACATTCTGGCAGTCGATCGCAACAATACGCGTGTTGCCAGCATCTACGATAGCCTGCATCCGGCGATGCTTCGTGCCCTGGCGATGATCGCCCGCGAAGCCGAGCAGCATAATATCGACCTGCGCCTGTGCGGTGAAATGGCCGGCGATCCGATGTGCGTGGCGATCCTGATTGGTCTCGGTTTCCGTCACCTGTCAATGAACGGACGTTCCGTTGCGCGTGTGAAATACCTGTTACGTCACATCGAACAAGATGAGGCGCGCGAACTGGCCGCGCGTAGCCTGGAAGCACAGCTGGCAGCCGAAGTGCGCCATCAGGTGGCTGCGTTTATGGAGCGACGCGGCATGGGCGGTTTGATCCGCGGTGGCCGCTGATCCCCACAAAATAATGACTGCTCAGACGACCCCTCTCCCTTGAGGGAGAGGGATGGGGTGAGGGAGAACTGCGCGCATGAACCCCTATACACATCTTTTACATCTCAGGCGCATCCTCCGCGCCTGCCTTATGCTATGATTCGCAACTTTGGAGCACCTGCCAACGGCGGGAATGCAATTCACCCGCTGTCCACTTTCAGCGGAATAACAACATCTTGTGGTGACAGATGAACAGTGGTTATCTGCATTTTCCGGAATTCGATCCGGTTATTTTCTCAATAGGACCTGTAGCGCTGCACTGGTACGGTCTGATGTACCTGGTGGGCTTCGTTTTTGCCATGTGGCTTGCTGGCCGTCGCGCCAGTCGTCCGGGCAGTGGATGGACGAAGAACGAAGTGGAAAACCTGCTTTATGCCGGCTTCCTCGGCGTATTCCTGGGAGGTCGCATCGGTTATGTCCTGTTCTATAATTTCCCGGTATTCCTGAACGACCCGCTCTATCTGTTCCGCGTCTGGGACGGCGGTATGTCCTTCCACGGCGGACTGATTGGTGTGATCCTCGTGATGGTGATCTTCGCCAGACGCACCAAACGCAACTTCTTCCAGGTGGCTGATTTTATTGCGCCGTTAATCCCGTTTGGGCTGGGCGCAGGGCGTCTGGGCAATTTCATCAACGGTGAGCTGTGGGGGCGTGTCGATCCGAGCGTGCCGTTTACCATGCTGTTCCCGGGCTCCCGCGCAGAGGATATCGCGCTGCTGCCTTCGCATCCTGAGTGGCAGCCCATTTTCGATACCTACGGCGTCCTGCCGCGCCATATGTCACAGCTCTATGAGCTGGCGCTGGAAGGCGTGGTGCTATTCATCATCCTGAATCTTTATATCCGCAAACCGCGTCCAATGGGGGCTGTCTCCGGTCTGTTCCTGATTGGCTACGGCGCGTTTCGTATCATCGTCGAGTTCTTCCGCCAGCCGGATGCGCAGTTTACCGGTGAATGGGTACAGTACATCAGCATGGGGCAGATCCTCTCCATCCCGATGATTGTCGCGGGTGCCATTATGATGATTTGGGCGTATCGTCGTCGTCCACAGCAACAACTTTCCTGAGGAATCATGAAACAGTATCTTGAATTGATGAAAAAAGTGCTCGACGAGGGCACGCCGAAAAACGACCGCACCGGCACCGGTACGCTCTCCATTTTTGGCCACCAGATGCGCTTCAATCTGCAAGAAGGCTTTCCTCTGGTGACAACGAAGCGCTGCCATCTGCGCTCGATCATTCATGAACTGCTCTGGTTCCTGCAAGGCGATACCAACGTTGCTTATCTACATGAAAACAATGTCTCCATCTGGGACGAGTGGGCAGATGAGAACGGCGACCTGGGTCCGGTCTACGGCAAGCAATGGCGCGCGTGGCCTACCCCGGACGGCCGCCATATCGACCAGATCACGACCGTCATAAACCAGCTGAAAAATGATCCGGACTCGCGCCGTATCATTGTCTCTGCCTGGAACGTGGGTGAACTGGATAAAATGGCGCTGGCGCCTTGCCACGCGTTTTTCCAGTTTTACGTGGCGGACGGCAAGCTCTCCTGCCAGCTCTATCAACGCTCCTGCGACGTGTTCCTCGGCCTGCCGTTTAACATCGCCAGCTACGCGCTGTTGGTGCACATGATGGCGCAGCAGTGCGATCTTGAAGTGGGCGATTTTGTCTGGACGGGCGGTGATACCCACCTCTACAGCAATCATATGGAACAGACGCATCTCCAGCTGACGCGCGAACCGCGTGCATTGCCGAAGCTGGTGATCAAACGTAAACCGGACTCGATCTTCGATTACCGTTTTGATGATTTCGAGATTGAGGGTTACGACCCGCATCCCGGCATTAAAGCTCCTGTCGCCATCTGATACGGCAAATCCTGACACAACCGGTGCTCTTTAGCGCCGGTTTTTTTTCACGCCCGTTTTGTTTTTCGAACCTGTTTCCAGAGATGATGCAACGCGTTGCAACGGGTGAAAATCTCCTGAAAGCGGCTCGTAAAGTTCTGGTTTGACGCTCGCACCGTTTCTGCTATTCCTCCACACTCCCGCCATGAAAAACGAACAAGGCTTTACGCTTATCGAAACCCTTATCGCCGTTTCGCTGGCAGTGATCCTCAGCGCCACAGGACTCTATGGCTGGGACAGCTGGCAGCAGCGGCAGCGGCTTTGGCAAACCGCCTGCCAGGTGCGGGATTACCTGGTGTTTTTGCGCAATGACGCCAACCGTCACAACAGCGAGCACAGGATCGCGCTGTATAACGACGGTGAAAAGAACTGTCTGGCCAGTTCAGCGGTGACCGGTTGTGACAGCGGCGGACCGTTCGTGATGAAGCCGATGTGGCCAGGGGTCACGATAAGCGACATAACACCTGCGCTGGGATTTTACGGTTTAAGAGATACCGCGTGGGCCGGACATATCCGGGTGCAGAGCCGCGCTGGTGGGTGGTGGGTTATTGTCTCAAATGGCGGACGTATCAGGCTGTGTAATGCCGCAGGAGAAGGTGCATGCCAGTAAATCGAAAAGGGTTTTCCCTGCTGGAAGTGCTGATTACGATGACGATAAGCAGCATTCTGTTACTCAGCACGTCACGTTTTTTACCGGGGCTACAGCGGGGGTTTTACTGCAATCCGGGCAGCAGGAGCTGGAGGATGAGGTCTGGCAACGTCTGTTCGCGGTCGGTAAACAGTTTCAGAGAGCAGGATACTGTGCAGGGCATTGCCAGGGACAGGGGATGATCATCGGCAGGCAAGGACGATGTGCGATTGTGCAATGGGATGCGAACAGCAACGGCCAGTGGGATAGCACCGCGTCAGAAAACGACAGTACGGGATTCCGGCTTGAGTCCGGATCGCTTGAAACGCTGCGGGGCGCCACATCCTGTGACGGTAAGGGATGGGATAAGCTCACCGACCCGGATCGGGTCCTGATAGAGCAATTTATGGTCACTAAAACCGATCGTGCTGGCTTTGCGCCGGTCATCAGTATCGAGCTGCGTGCCCGCCGTAAAGGTGAACTGACCGCCCCCTTTTCGGCTCGCCATACCGTAACGGGGTTTAATCTGTGAATCGTCAGCGGGGCATGTCATCGCTGGCGCTGGTCCTGCTATTGCTGGTGCTCGGCACGCTGATCCTCACCGGATTAAATCAGCAGTTGCAAACCTTTAGCACGCTGGTAAGTGGCGAGAGTTTGTCTGTTCGCCAGCAGGCTGCCGTGCAATCTGCACTGGAGTGGGGGCGCGTTCAGGAATGGGCTTTACAGCCAGAGGTTCAGTGCAAACAGACACAGCGTTTGCGGGTCTGTGTAAGGTTGTTTGGGGAGCGTGTTTTGCTTATTGCCGGCAATGACGATCTGTTGCTATGGCAAGGCGGGGACATCGCGGAAGGGCAGATACGCTTTTCCGCCCACGGCTGGAGTGATTTCTGCCCCCTTAAGGAAAGTACGCTATGTCAGTTACCCTGAGCAGACAAAAAGGATTTAGCATGGTGGAGGTTTTGCTGGCAATGATGTTGCTGGTTGTGGTTGTGACGGCGTTATCCGGATATCATCGCGCGCTGGCAGCCCGGTATGCGGCGCTTAGCCAGTATCGTCAGCTATGGCATCATGCGTGGAATCAATCGCAGATCTCAACATTAACGCTCCCGCCGGGCTGGCAGGTCAGTCGGGGGCAGACAACACAGTCCGGATGTGTCAGCATCACGGTCACACTTATTTCTCCTATGGGGCGGCAGGGCGCGTTAACGCGTCTGCACTGCCCGGTTAGCCGCTAGTCGGGAGCGTTTATGCTAAGGGTTTACCACTCAAATCGTCTGGATGTGCTGGAAGCACTGATGGAGTATATCGTTGAGCAAGAGCGTCTTGACGATCCGTTTGAGCCAGAAATGGTGCTGGTGCAGAGCACCGGTATGGCGCAGTGGCTGCAAATGTCCCTTTCGCAGAAATTTGGCATTGCGGCGAACATCGATTTTCCGCTGCCCGCGAGCTTTATCTGGGAGATGTTTGTTCGCGTCCTGCCGGACATCCCTGAGCAGAGCGCCTTCAACAAACAAAGCATGGCCTGGAAACTGATGACGCTGCTGCCGGACATGCTGGCGCGTGATGAGTTTGCCATGCTGCGGCACTACCTGAATGACGACACCGACAAGCGTAAACTTTTCCAGCTGGCCTCACGTACTGCCGACCTCTATGACCAGTATCTGGTTTACCGTGCAGACTGGCTGATTCGCTGGGAAGCGGGAGAATTAGTCGATGGGTTACCGGAAGCGCAAATCTGGCAGGCGCCGCTCTGGAAAGCGCTGGTCGAGCATACCGGGAAACTCGGTCAGCCTAAGTGGCACCGTGCTAACTTGTACGATCGCTTTATCTCGATACTTGAGAACAGCGCAGAACGGCCAGCCCGTTTGCCGTCACGCGTGTTCATTTGCGGTATCTCCGCGTTGCCGCCTGTCTACCTGAACGCGCTAAAAGCGCTCGGTAAGCACACTGATATCCATATCCTCTTTACCAACCCGTGTCGGCACTATTGGGGGGATATTCAGGATCCGCGCTGGCTTTCACGGCTGGTCACCCGTCAGAGAAAACGTCTCTTTGAAGAACGCGCGGTGCCGCTGTTTAAAGACAGTGAAAACGCGGCGCAGCTTTTTGATGAAGAGGGGATTCAGAACCTGCCGAACCCGCTGCTTGCCTCGTGGGGCAAGCTCGGACGTGACTATATTTATCTGCTTTCAGATATCACCTCCTCGGGAGAAGGGGATGTGGATGCGTTTGCCGATATTACGCCGGATAGCCTGCTGCACAATATTCAGCTTGATATTCTGGATTTAGAGAACCGTGCCGTTGCCGGGATCACTGCCGAGGAGTTTGCGCGAAGCGATAAGAAGCGAAAACTGGATCCTGACGATCGTAGTATCGCGATCCACGTTTGTCACAGCCCACAGCGTGAAGTTGAAATTCTTCATGACCGCCTGCTGGCCATGTTGCAGGACGACCCAACCCTGACACCGCGCGATATCGTGGTGATGGTGGCGGATATCGACAGCTACAGCCCGTTTATTCAGGCGGTATTTGGCAGCGCAACGGGCGACCGCTATCTGCCCTACGCAATCTCTGACCGTCGCGCTCGTCAGTCACACCCGGCGCTACAGGCCTTTATCAGCCTGCTTTCGCTGCCTGATAGCCGGTTTATCTCTGAGGATGTGCTGGCACTGCTGGATGTGCCAGTTCTGGCCGCACGTTTCAACATTAACGAAGAGGGGTTGCGCTATCTGCGCCAGTGGGTCAACGAATCCGGTGTCCGCTGGGGTATCGACGATGATAACGTCCAGGAGTTCGAACTGCCAGCAACCGGCCAGCATACCTGGCAGTTTGGGCTGACGCGCATGCTGCTGGGGTATGCAATGGAGAGCATCCACGGCGAATGGAATGACGTGCTGCCGTACGATGAATCCAGTGGGTTGATCGCGGAACTGGTTGGTCACTTAGCCTCGCTGCTTATGCAGCTCAACCGCTGGCGCCGTGCATTGATGCAGCCCCGCCCGCTCGAAGAGTGGCTGCCAGTTTGCCGCGAAATGCTGAATGATTTCTTCCTGCCGGACAGCGAAACTGAAGCCGCCATGGCGCTTATCGAGAAGCAGTGGCAGGCCATCGTTGATGAAGGGGTTAATTCGCACTATCACGAGGCGGTTCCCCTTTCGCTTCTGCGTGATGAGCTGACGCAACGTCTCGATCAGGAGCGCATCAGCCAGCGCTTCCTTGCGGGGCCGGTGAATATTTGTACCCTGATGCCAATGCGTTCAATCCCGTTCAAAGTGGTCTGTCTGCTTGGCATGAACGACGGTATTTATCCGCGTGCGCTGCCGCCTCTGGGCTTTGATCTTATGAGCGCACAACCGAAGCGGGGTGACCGCAGCCGCCGCGATGATGACCGTTATCTCTTCCTTGAGGCGCTGATGTCTGCGCAAAGCAGGCTTTATATCAGCTATATCGGACGTTCAATTCAGGATAACAGCGAGCGTTTCCCGTCTGTGCTGGTGCAGGAGCTAGTGGACTACATTGGACAGAGCCACTATCTGCCGGGCGATGAAGCCTGCAACTGCGACGAAAGCGAACGTCGGGTGATAGCGCATATCACTTGCCACCATAGCCGTATGCCGTTCGATCCTGTCAACTACGTTCCTGATGAACTGCAAAGCTATGCCCGCGAGTGGCTTCCCGCCGCGAAGAAAGCGGGGACGCCGCAAACCGATTTTATTCAGGCGCTCGAACCGCGCGCTATAGACACCCTCACGTTTGAGCAGCTACAGCGCTTTTGGGCACACCCGGTTCGGGCGTTTTTCCAGCAACGCTTGCAGGTGAATTTCCGCTCTGAAGAGAGCGAAATCCCCGATGCGGAACCGTTTATTCTTGATGGGCTGGAGCGTTTTAAGCTTAATTCCCAGCTTCTGAATGCGCTGGTTGACGAAGAAGACGCCAGTAAACTGTTTCGACGTTACAGGGCGTCGGGATTACTTCCGTATGGTGCATTCGGCGAAATCGTCTGGGATGCCCAGTGCGAGGAGATGCGAGCGCTAGCTGACCGCGTTATCGCGTGTCGGCAGCCGGCGAGCAGCATTGAAATCGATCTCGATTGTAACGGTATGCACCTTAGCGGCTGGCTCACGCACGTGCAGTCTGACGGGCTGCTGCGTTGGCGCCCATCCATGCTCAGCGTTTCACATGGCCTGCAACTCTGGCTCGAACATCTTGTCTACAGTGCGAGTGGTCACGAAGGTGAAAGCCGGTTGTTTGTACGTAAGGACGGCGAATGGCGCTTCCCGCGGATGGAGCCTGAGCAGGCGTTGACGTACCTGTCGCTTTATATTGAAGGTTACCGTCAGGGCATGAACAAACCCCTGCTTTTGCTGCCTGAAAGTGGGGGGGCATGGATAAAAGCCTGTTATGACGCGCAGAATGATGCCATGTTAACGGATGAGGCTTCGCTCCAGAAAGCGCGCAGCAAGTTTTTGCAGGCCTACGAAGGGAACATGATGGTACGTGGCGAAGGTGACGATGTCTGGTATCAACGTTTATGGCGAACGCTGGAGCCAGAATATTTCGACATTATCACCCAGGAGGCGCAACGCTACCTGTTACCGTTATACAAATTTAATCAGTCCTGAGTGCTGTATAAAAATTGCGCAGTATGAGGTGTTCATTTATGATGCACCTCTTATCACGGACTGATGTACCCAAAGAAAGAGATGCTGGCGTGTCCAGCACGCACGTTGTTAATGATGTAGCCGTGATAAAGAGGTCGTAATGCCAGGCAGCACCTTGTTCAAAGCGTTTGTTTTGTTTATCGCCCTTTGGGCTCCCGTCACACAGGCCGATTCCGGTTGGCAACCTGTCAAGGAAACAATCCGTAAGAGCGATAAGGACACCCGTCAGTATCAGGCGATTCGTCTTGATAACGGGATGACCGTACTGCTGGTTTCCGATCCTCAGGCGGTGAAATCGCTCTCCGCGCTGGTTGTGCCGGTGGGTTCGCTGGAAGATCCTGACGCCCATCCGGGACTGGCGCACTACCTTGAGCACATGACGCTGATGGGATCTAAAAAATACCCACAGCCTGACAGCCTGTCCGAATTTCTGAAAATGCATGGCGGCAGCCACAACGCTAGTACCGCGCCGTATCGCACCGCGTTTTACCTGGAAGTGGAAAATGATGCGCTTGATGGGGCGGTGGATCGTCTGGCGGATGCCATCGCCGCACCGCTGCTGGATAAAAAATACGCTGACCGTGAACGTAATGCCGTGAACGCCGAACTGACGATGGCGCGCACGCGAGACGGTATGCGCATGGCGCAGGTTAGTGCTGAAACCATCAATCCGGCGCACCCGGGTTCGCGCTTCTCAGGCGGCAACCTTGAAACGCTGAGCGACAAGCCAGGTAGCCCGGTGCTCGATGCGCTGCATGCGTTTCGTGAAAAATACTATTCCGCCAATCTGATGAAAGCGGTTATCTACAGCAATAAACCGTTGCCGACGCTGGCAAACATGGCCGCGCAGACCTACGGCAGGGTGCCAAATAAAAATATCGATCTGCCGCAGATTAACGTGCCAGTTGTCACGGACGCGCAAAAAGGCATTGTTATTCACTATGTGCCGGCCTTGCCGCGCAAGGTGTTACGCGTTGAATTCCGTATTGATAACAACACGGCGCAGTTCCGCAGCAAAACCGACGAGCTGGTGACGTATCTTATCGGCAACCGCAGCCCGGGTACGCTCTCCGACTGGCTGCAAAAGCAGGGGCTGGTGGAAGGTATTCGCGCTGACTCCGATCCCGTTGTAAATGGGAATAGCGGCGTGCTGGCCATCTCCGCGACGCTGACCGATAAAGGGCTGGCTCACCGGGACGACGTCGTTGCGGCCATTTTCAGTTACCTCTCTCTGCTGCGCGACAAAGGCGTCGATAAACGCTACTTTGACGAGCTGGCGCACGTGCTGGATCTCGATTTCCGCTATCCCTCTATCACGCGTGATATGGACTACGTTGAGTGGCTGGCAGATACCATGATCCGCGTGCCGGTGGAACATACGCTGGATGCGGTAAATATTGCCGACCAGTTTGACGCCGGAGCGCTCAAAGCGCGTCTGGCGATGATGACTCCGCAGAATGCCCGCGTCTGGTATATCAGCCCGAACGAACCGCATAACAAAATGGCCTACTTCGTTGATGCCCCGTATCAGGTTGAAAAAATCAGCGAACAGACCTTCGCGGGCTGGCAGAAAAAGGCGGGGGAAATTGCGCTGAAGTTACCGGAGCTTAACCCCTACATTCCGGACGATTTCTCGCTGATCAAACCCGCAAAGGCGTATCCGCACCCGGAGCTGATTGTTGATGAGCCGACGCTGCGCGTGGTCTACACCCCAAGCCGCTATTTCGCCGACGAGCCAAAAGCGGATGTCAGCGTGGTGCTGCGTAACCCCAAAGCAATGGACAGCGCCAGAAACCAGGTGCTGTTTGCGCTTAATGATTATCTGGCCGGTATTGCCCTCGATCAGCTCAGCAACCAGGCTGCCGTTGGTGGTATCAGTTTCTCCACCAACGCCAATAACGGCCTGATGGTGAATGCCAACGGCTATACCCAGCGTTTGCCGCAGCTGTTCCAGGCGCTGCTGGACGGTTATTTCAGCTATACGCCTACGGAAGAACAGCTCGAGCAGGCTAAGTCCTGGTATGCCCAGATGATGGATTCTGCCGAGAAGGGTAAAGCCTACGATCAGGCGATTATGCCAGCACAGATGCTGTCGCAAATTCCGTACTTCCAGCGCGAAGATCGCCGCGCGATATTGCCCTCAGTCACCTTAAAAGAGGTGCTGGCTTACCGTGATGCGCTGAAAACCAATACCCGTCCGGAGTTCCTGGTTGTAGGGAATATGAGCGAAGATCAGGCTAAAACGCTGGCGCAAAACGTCCGTGCGCAACTGGGTTCAAAAGGCGATGAGTGGTGCCGTAACCAGGATGTGCTGGTAGAGAAAAAGCAGAACGTGATCTTCGAAAAAGCGGGAAGCAGCACGGATTCCGCGCTGGCCGCGGTGTTTGTCCCTGTCGGTTATGACGAATTTACCAGCTCTGCCCAGAGTGCGGTGCTTGGTCAAATTATTCAGCCGTGGTTTTACAACCAGCTGCGCACCGAAGAGCAGCTGGGCTATGCGGTGTTCGCTTTCTCCATGAATGTGGGCCGTCAGTGGGGGCTGGGCTTCCTTCTGCAAAGCAGTGACAAGCAACCCGCTTACCTGTGGCAGCGTTATCAGGCGTTCTTCCCGCAGGCGGAAGCAAAACTGCGCGCCATGAAGCCGGAAGAGTTTGCCCAAATCCAGCAGGCGGTTATCGCCCAGGTGATGCAACCGCCGCAGACGCTGGGTGAAGAGGCCTCGCAGCTGAGCAAAGATTTTGATCGCGGTAATATGAAATTTGATTCGCGTGATAAAATAGTGGCCGAAATAAAACAGCTGACGCCACAAAAGGTTGCCGATTTCTTCCATCAGGCGGTAGTAAAACCGCAGGGTATGGCCATCCTGTCTCAGGTTTCTGGCAGCCAGAACGGGAAAACGGACTACGTAAAATCAAAAGAGTGGACCGTCTGGAAGAGCGTCAGCGCGCTGCAACAAACAATGCCCTGGAGTAAGAAAGAATGACCCATACCGCTGAGCCGCTTGATCCCCTAAGTTTACCTCTACAGGGTGAGCGACTGATTGAAGCCTCAGCGGGAACGGGAAAAACCTATACCATCGCCGCGCTCTATCTGCGTCTGCTGTTGGGGCTCGGCGGCAACGCCGCTTTTTCGCGCCCGTTAAGCGTGGAAGAGCTGCTGGTGGTAACCTTCACCGAAGCGGCCACTGCCGAGCTGCGTGGCCGTATTCGCAGCAACATTCATGAGCTGCGCATCGCCTGTCTGCGTCAGACGACGGATAACCCCCTCTACGCGAGCCTGCTGGACGAGATTGCGGATAAGCAACAGGCTGCGCAATGGCTGCTGCTGGCCGAACGGCAAATGGATGAAGCGTCCGTCTTCACCATTCACGGTTTTTGTCAGCGCATGCTGAGCCTGAATGCGTTTGAATCCGGCATGCTCTTTGAGCAGCAGCTTATTGAAGATGAATCCGAGCTTCGCTATCAGGCCTGTGCGGATTTCTGGCGTCGACACTGTTATCCGTTGCAGCGCGACATTGCCGAAGCGGTTCACGCCCTGTGGAAAGGTCCGGAAGAGCTTCTTCGCGCCATCGACCGTTACCTGCAAGGCGAGGCGCCGGTCATTAAATCACCTCCGCCTGCCGATGAAACGCTGGCCTCGCGCCATGAAAAGATCGTCGCCAAAATTGCCGCGCTTAAGCAGAAGTGGAATGAGTCGGTCGGTGAAATTGATGCAATCATCGAAAACTCAGGCATCGACAGACGCAAGTTCAACCGTGGGAACCAGGGGAAGTGGATCGAAAAGATCAGCGCCTGGGCCCAGGAGGAGACGCGGGGTTACCAGCTTCCGGACGCACTGGAAAAATTTTCGCAACGCTTTTTGACCGAGCGAACCAAAGCCGACGGTATTGTGCCTGAGCATCCCCTGTTTGTGGCGATTGAAGCGCTGCTTGCGGAGCCATTAACGCTCAATGACCTGATGATCACCCGCGCCATGACGGAGATCCGCCAGGCCGTCGCGCGCGAAAAACGTCGCCGGGGCGAGCTGGGGTTTGATGACATGCTGAGCCGCCTGGACGAAGCCCTGTCCAGCGAGAATGGTGAAGCGCTCGCCAGCGCGATCCGTACCCGTTTTCCGGTGGCGATGATTGACGAATTTCAGGACACCGACCCCCAGCAGTACCGCATTTTTCGCCGCATCTGGCGACAGCAGCCCGACACTGCCCTGTTGTTGATTGGCGACCCTAAACAGGCGATTTACGCCTTCCGTGGGGCAGATATCTTCACCTATATGAAAGCCCGTAGTGAAGTTGTCGCGCATTACACGTTAGACACCAACTGGCGTTCCGCTCCGGGGATGGTTGAGAGCGTCAATGCGCTGTTCAGCCGTATGGAGACGGCGTTCATGTTCAAGGAAATCCCTTTTCTGCCGGTGAAATCCGCCCCAAAAAACGCATCCCTGCGCTTCGAAGTCAGTGGCGCGGAGCAGCCCGCCATGACCTTCTGGCTGCTTGAAGGGGAAGGCTATGGCGTTGCTGACTATCAGGCGGTGATGGCCCAGCACTGCGCCGCGCAAATCCGTGACTGGCTGAGCGCAGGCAACCGCGGCGAGGCGCTGCTGTGGAAGGGGGAACAGGCAAATCCTGTTAAAGCCTCTGATATTACCGTGCTGGTGCGCAGTCGTCAGGAAGCGGCGTTAATCCGCGATGCGCTAACATTGCTGGATATTCCATCAGTGTATCTCTCTAACCGTGACAGCGTGTTCGACACGCTGGAAGCCCAGGAAATGCTCTGGCTGCTTCAGGCGGTACTGGCGCCGGAGCGCGAAAATACGCTTCGAAGCGCGCTGGCCAGCTCTATGCTGGGTTTGAACGCGCGCGATATTGATGAGCTCAACCATGACGAAAACGCATGGGATGCGGTGGTGGAAGAGTTTGTCCATTACCGTGAACGCTGGCAAAAACGCGGCGTCATGGCGATGCTGCGCGAATTGATGACGCGGCGTCAGATTGCCGAAAATATGCTGGCGTCATCCGGCGGTGAAAGACGTCTTACCGATATTTTACACATCAGCGAACTGTTGCAGGAAGCCGGCACCCAGCTTGAAAGTGAACATGCCCTCGTGCGCTGGCTGGCGCAGCAAATCGCGGATCCAAACAGTAACGCCTCAAGCCAGCAGATGCGTCTTGAGAGCGATAAGCATCTGGTGCAAATCGTCACCATTCACAAATCGAAAGGTCTCGAGTATCCGCTGGTCTGGCTGCCCTTTATCGCCAACTACCGCGTTCAGGATCAGGCCTATTATCATGACCGCGAGACTTTCGATGCGGTGCTCGATCTCAGCAAGGCGGAAACCAGTGTTGAGCTGGCGGAAGCGGAGCGTCTGGCGGAGGATTTGCGCCTGCTTTACGTGGCGCTGACCCGTTCTGTCTGGCATTGCAGCCTGGGCGTCGCGCCGGTTTTCCGCCGTCGCGGGGAAAAAACAGGGGAGAGCGATTTCCATTTAAGCGCCTTAGGGTGGCTTATTCAGCGTGGTGAGCCAAAAGATTCGGCGGGGTTGCGCCTCTGTATTGAGTCGCTTTGCGGAGACGATATCGCCCTGCATATCCCTTCTCTGCCAGACAACAGCCGCTGGGAAATGGCGCAAGAGCCCGTGACCGATCTTAACGCGCGCCAGATCACACGGGTGCTTGCCGACGACTGGCGCGTCACCAGCTATTCTGGCCTGCAACAGCAAGGGCAAAGTATTGCGCAGGATCTCATGCCGAAGCTGGACGTGGATGCCGCAGGGGTAGGCGATGTTCCGGTTGAACCGACGTTAACTCCGCATCAGTTCCCACGCGGCGCGTCGCCGGGCACCTTTTTGCACAGCCTTTTTGAAGAGCTTGATTTCACCCAGCCTGTCAGTGAGGAGTGGGTGCTGAAGATGTTGCAGAGCGGAGGCTATGACGCGCACTGGCAGCCCGTTCTCACTGACTGGATCAACGCCATTTTGCAAGCGCCGCTGACGGCGCAGGGCTTCTCTCTTCGCCAGTTAACGGCCAAAAATAAGCAGGTTGAGATGGAGTTTTATCTGCCCGTCGCAGGCCCGCTTAAGGCCGACGCGCTCGATGCGCTTATCCGTCAGTACGATCCGCTGTCAGCCGGTTGCCCGCCGCTGAACTTCCGTCAGGTGCAGGGCATGCTGAAAGGGTTTATCGACCTGGTCTTCCGTCACGAAGGACGGTACTACCTGCTGGATTACAAATCAAACTGGCTGGGCGAGAACAGCGCAGCCTATACCCAGCAGGCGATGGCGGCCGCCATGCAAATGCATCGCTACGATCTGCAATATCAGCTCTATACCCTGGCGCTGCACCGCTATTTGCGCCACCGTATTGCGGATTACCGCTACGACGATCATTTTGGCGGCGTCATCTACCTGTTCCTGCGCGGGGTTGACGCTGCCGATCCGCGCTCCGGGATCTTCAGCACTCGTCCGGATGCGGAATTGATTAATAAAATGGATAACCTGTTTGCAGCAAACACGGAGGAGATGGCATGACGATGCAGGACTTATTGCTGGATGCGGTAGAGCAACGCGTGCTGCGTCAGCTGGACGTGCAGTTTGCCATGATGATTGCCGCTGACCAGCCCGCCGTGATGCTTGCCGCTGCCCTGTTGAGTAAAGATGCCGGAGAGGGGCATGTGTGTCTGCCGCTCTCGCGTCTGGTGGTTGACGAGAAAATGCCGCCTGTCCTCCAGTCCTGCTTTGTGCTGCTGGGAGATAAGGTGGACTGGCAGAAAATCTTGCGGGAATCGTCAGCCGTTGGGCCGGGAGACAACCAGGCACCGCTGATCCTGACGGGGGAGCGCTTATACCTGAACCGCCTGTGGCGAAATGAACTGACGGTAGCGCGTTTCTTTAGTGAGACCAATGCGCCGCTTCCCTGCGACGAAGCACAGCTTCGCCAGACGCTGGACAGGCTGTTTGACTCCGGTGAGGACACAGACTGGCAGAAAGTGGCGGCGGCCGTCGCCCTGACGCGGCGGATCTCGGTGATATCCGGCGGCCCGGGAACGGGGAAAACAACGACCGTCGCAAAGCTGCTGGCAGCCCTGATACAGCTTTCAGGAGAGCAGCGATGCCGTATTCGTCTGGCGGCGCCCACCGGGAAGGCTGCGGCGCGTCTGACCGAATCACTGGGCGGCGCGATGCAACAGCTGCCGCTCACTCAGGAGCAGCTTGCGCTTTTCCCGGGTGAAGCAAGTACTCTGCACCGTCTGCTCGGCGCGCAGCCGGGTAGCCAGCGGCTGCGCTACCATGCGGGTAATCCGCTGCATCTGGACGTGCTGGTGGTGGATGAAGCCTCCATGATCGACCTGACCATGATGTCGCGCCTGATTGATGCTCTGCCACCCCATGCGCGGGTGGTTTTCCTGGGCGATCGCGACCAGCTCGCCTCTGTAGAAGCCGGGGCGGTGCTGGGAGATATCTGTACCTACGCCAGTTACGGTTATACCGCCGCGCGGGCGCAGGAGCTCGCCCGTCTGACCGGCTGCTCGCTTGAACCCGATCACACGCCGATCGCGGGCGCACTGCGTGACAGCCTGTGCCTGCTGCAAAAAAGCTACCGTTTCGGTAGCGACTCCGGCATCGGCCAGCTGGCTGCGGCGGTCAACCGTGGCGACAGGCACGCCACGCGCACGGTGTTTGACGGTACCTTCACTGACATTGAAAAGAAATCGCTGCAAAGCGGGGAAGAGTATCAGGCTATGCTTGAGGAGGCTCTCCAGGGATACCAGCATTTTCTGAGCTGCGTGCAGCAGCGCAGTCAGCCCGGACAGGTCATCGCCGCATTTGGCGAATACCAGCTTCTGTGCGCATTGCGGGAAGGGCCGTTTGGCGTCACGGGCCTGAACGACAGGCTGGAGCAGTTGCTGGTGCAGAAACGCAAAATTAACCGTCAGCTGCATTCGCGATGGTATGAAGGCCGGCCAGTGATGATCTCCCGCAACGATAGTGCGCTGGGGCTGTTCAACGGGGATATCGGCATTGCGCTCGATCGCGGTAACGGTCTGCGCGTCTGGTTCCAGCTACCGGACGGTAGCGTGAAGTCCGTCCAGCCCAGCCGCCTGCCAGAGCATGAAACGGCATGGGCGATGACGGTACATAAATCTCAGGGCTCCGAGTTCAACCATGCGGCGCTGATCCTGCCGACACAGCTGTCGCCGGTAGTGACCCGCGAACTGGTCTACACAGCCATTACCCGTGCGCGCCAGCGCCTGTCGCTATATGCGGATGAGCGCGTGTTGAGCCAGGCTATTGCCACCCGTACCGAGCGCAGAAGCGGATTAAGCGCGATATTTGAATCTGTCTGAGTGAACGCCCTCTCCAACAGGAGAGGGTGACTGTTATCCCAGGTCCGCCATTAACACCTTCGAGCGGCGCTGGTAGTTGTACATCTCTTTCTTACTTTCCGGCAGGGAATCAATATCCACCGGCGTGAAGCCGCGCTCCTGGAACCAGTGAATGCTGCGCGTGGTGAGCACGAACAGCTTGCTCAGACCCATCTGGCGCGCCTGTGCCGCCACGCGTTCAAGCAGCAGTTCCCCCCGCGAGGAGCTACGGTAATCCGGGTGCACGGCAACGCACGCCATTTCGCCAATCTGCTCTTCCGGGAACGGATAAAGCGCCGCACAGGCAATGGTCAGGTTATCGCGCTGAATGATGGTGAACTTGTCGATCTCCATCTCCAGCTGCTCCCGGGAGCGGCGAACCAGAATGCCCTGTTGCTCCAGCGGACGGATCAGCTCCAGAATGCCGCCGATATCGTTGATGGTGGCACGGCGGATCTGCTCGGCGCTCTCCATGACGATCTGCGTACCGATCCCGTCCCGGGAGAACAGTTCCTGCAACAGCGCACCGTCTTCCTGATAGCTGATCAGGTGGCTGCGGCGCACCCCGCTGCGGCACGCTTTAACGGCGCCGCGCAGAAAACGCACGGTACCGGAATAGTAATCGCCTTCTGCTTCCAGCGCTTCCACGCGCGCCTGGGCTTCATTCGGAAAAAGTTCTGGCACAATTACGCCCTCATCGTTCACGACACCCTGCGAGGAGCAAAAGCCGATCATTTTTTCCGCTTTCAGCTTGATGGCCAGCTGGGTGGCAATCTCTTCTGAGGTCAGATTAAAACTTTCACCCGTTACGGAGACGGCAACGGGCCCCATCAGGACGATCGCGCCATTGTCTAACTGGCGGTGAATGGCGTCTTCATCAATACGGCGGATGCGACCGCTGTGGCAGTAATCCACGCCATCGTCCACGCCGAGCGGCTGAGCGATGATAAAGTTGCCGCTCACCACGTTAATGTGCGCGCCCTGCAACGGCGTATTATTCAGGCTCATCGACAGGCGGGCAGTGATATCGAGCTGCAACAGACCCGCCGCCTGTTTGACCAGTTCGAGGGTTTTCGCATCCGTCACGCGCGTGTGTTTGTGGTAGATCGGCTCATGGTGATGGGCGGCCAGGTTGGCTTCGATTTGCGGACGTGCGCCATACACCACCACCAGACGGATGCCGAGGCTGTGCAGCAGGCCGATATCATTGACGATGCTGGAAAAGTTTTCATGCTCAATGGCTTCGCCGCCAAGCATGATGACAAACGTTTTTCCCCGATGGGTGTTGATATAGGGAACAGAATGGCGGAATCCCTGGACCAGTTCGGTTCTGCGTTCCTTAACCATGACACAACCCTTAGTGAATGTTTATTCGTAATTTATGTATTTTTATTCGATCGTGGCCGCGTGTGCAAGCCTAAATTTTCTGCGACCCACAGAAAATAATAAGTAATCCGTGCGTTAACGTATGATTGTTTACCCTTTTATAGATGACAGTTTATGCGTCATTCGTTAAAGTTTTCGGTCAATTTGGGCGTTTTGTTCATCAATCAGATTTCTTGCTCGGGAGAAGCATGTCGGGATCCAATTCAGCAATAAGCCGCCGCCGCCTGTTAAAAGGGGCCGGGGCGATGTGGTTGCTTAGCGTCAGCCAGGTGGGTCTTGCCGCCACAAGCCAGGTAGTCGCGGTGCGCGTCTGGCCGTCGTCGACCTATACGCGCGTGACGGTCGAGTCCAATCGCGTGCTGAAATACAAGCAATTTGCCCTCAGCAATCCTGAACGTGTGGTGGTTGATCTCGAAGGTGTGAACCTCAACTCCGTGCTTAAAGGCATGGCAGCACAAATCCGTGGCGACGATCCGTTTATCAAATCGGCGCGCGTCGGGCAGTTCGATCCGCAAACCGTGCGCATGGTGTTTGAGCTGAAGCAGAACGTGAAACCGCAGCTCTTTGCCCTTGCGCCTGTTGCCGCTTTTAAGGAGCGTCTGGTGATGGATCTCTATCCGGCGAATGCGACGGATATTCAGGATCCGCTCCTGGCATTACTTGAGGATTACAACAAAGGCGATCTCGACAGCCAGGTTCCGCCAGCGCAAAGTGGTCCAAAGCCTGGCAAGGCGGGGCGCGATCGCCCGATTGTGATCATGCTCGATCCTGGCCACGGCGGAGAAGATTCCGGCGCCGTCGGGAAATATCGCACCCGCGAAAAAGATGTGGTGCTGCAAATTGCCCGTCGTCTGAAGGCGTTGATCGACAAAGAGGGCAATATGCGCGCCTATATGACGCGCAACGAAGATGTCTTTATTCCGCTGAAGGTCCGCGTGGCAAAAGCGCAAAAGCAGCGCGCGGATCTGTTTGTCTCTATTCATGCGGATGCCTTCACCAGCCGCCAGCCGAGCGGATCCTCAGTGTTTGCCCTGTCAACAAAAGGGGCGACCAGCACCGCGGCGAGATACCTGGCGGACACGCAGAACGCCTCGGATTTAATCGGTGGTGTGAGCAAAAGTGGCGACCGTTACGTCGACCATACGATGTTTGATATGGTGCAGTCGCTGACTATTACCGACAGCCTGAAGTTTGGTAAAGCGGTGCTGGGCAAACTGGGCCGGGTCAACAAGCTGCACAAAAACAGCGTCGAGCAGGCCGGATTTGCGGTACTGAAAGCGCCGGATATTCCTTCCATTCTGGTCGAAACCGCGTTTATCAGTAACGTGGAAGAGGAACGTAAGCTCAAGACGGCTAAATTCCAGCAGGAAGTGGCGGAGTCGATTCTGGCGGGGATTCGGGCCTACTTCTCAGACGGGGAAACGCTGGCGCGGCGGGGGTAGGGCATTAAGCCGGGTATCATGCCCGGCATTTTCACAAACGCCAGATACAAAAAAACACCCTTCAGGGTGTTTATTGTTTTAAGAAGTGTTGGTTGCGGGGGCCGGATTTGAACCGACGACCTTCGGGTTATGAGCCCGACGAGCTACCAGGCTGCTCCACCCCGCGTCCGTCTTTCTACACTTGTAGAAACTTACTTCTTCAAATTTGATTGGTTGCGGGGGCCGGATTTGAACCGACGACCTTCGGGTTATGAGCCCGACGAGCTACCAGGCTGCTCCACCCCGCGTCCGTCTTTTTGCTTCGTATTTCAAACCACATCTGCGTTGACTTTCCTCGTTCACCTCAGTCACTTACTGGAGTAAGCTCCTAAGGATTCACTGCGTCGTCGCCTTGCTGTGATTCGAACTACTTCGCAAAAACTTCTACAGTCGTAGAAGATACTTCATCAAATTTTAATTGGTTGCGGGGGCCGGATTTGAACCGACGACCTTCGGGTTATGAGCCCGACGAGCTACCAGGCTGCTCCACCCCGCGTCCGTGGAAGCGCACTATACTCGGATAGGTTTGTGATGCAACCCCTTTTTCACATAATTCATTATTTTGTATGCAAAATGAACGGCAAAAGCCACTTTGGACTATTTTTTGTGCAGAATTTGCCAAAGGGAAGGCGATTGCATTTCATTAACACGGTGGGTTTGTTATCTTCATCTCGCGGAATTGGGCAACTAAAAGACGAGATATAATGAAAGGACGTTGGGCGAAGTATCTGATGACAGGCGCAATGGTGGCGATTCTTGCGGCCTGCTCTTCCAAACCGACCGATCGCGGTCAACAGTATAAAGACGGGAAATTATCCCAGCCTTTCTCTTTAGTTAACCAGCCCGATGCCGTGGGTGCTCCAATCAATGCCGGGGATTTCTCCGAGCAGGTGTACCAGATCCGCAAAGCGTCGCCGCGCCTGTATGGCGCACAGAACAACGTTTATAGTGCCGTGCAGGACTGGCTGCGTGCAGGCGGTGATACCCGCAATATGCGCCAGTTTGGTATCGATGCCTGGCAGATGGAGGGGGCGGATAACTACGGTAACGTCCAGTTTACCGGTTACTACACCCCGGTTGTCCAGGCGCGACACACGCGCCAGGGCGAGTTCCAGTATCCCATTTACCGTATGCCGCCGAAACGCGGTCGTCTGCCGTCCCGCGCCGAGATCTACGCCGGCGCGCTAAGCGAAAATTATGTTCTGGCCTACAGCAACTCGCTGATGGACAACTTCATTATGGACGTGCAGGGCAGCGGCTATATTGATTTTGGCGACGGCTCGCCGCTGAACTTCTTTAGCTATGCCGGTAAAAATGGCCATGCCTATCGCAGCATCGGTAAGGTGCTGATCGACCGTGGCGAAGTGAAACGAGAAGATATGTCGATGCAGGCTATCCGCGAATGGGGCGAAAAGCACAGCGAAGCGGAAGTGCGTGAGCTGCTTGAGCAGAACCCATCGTTTGTTTTCTTCAAACCGCAGAACTTTGCGCCGGTGAAAGGGGCGAGCGCCGTCCCGCTGATTGGCCGCGCTTCTGTGGCATCGGATCGTTCGATTATTCCGGCGGGTACCACTCTGCTGGCGGAAGTTCCACTCCTCGACAACAACGGCAAATTCAACGGCAAGTATGAATTACGCCTGATGGTGGCGCTGGACGTGGGTGGGGCGATTAAAGGCCAGCACTTCGACATTTATCAGGGCATCGGCCCGGATGCCGGCCATCGTGCAGGCTGGTATAACCACTACGGACGCGTGTGGGTGCTGAAGACAGCGCCGGGTACCGGAAACGTATTCAGCGGCTGATTGTGGTATTCTGAGCGCAAGACGGATTACGGTTCAGGGTGAGGAATACCTCACCCTTTTTACATCTGAGGTTTTATGTCTGTGGTAATCAGCGATGCCTGGCGCCAGCGTTTCGGCGGCACGGCACGGTTATATGGTGAAAAAGCCCTGCAACTGTTCGCGGATGCGCATGTCTGCGTGGTGGGCATTGGTGGCGTGGGTTCGTGGGCGGCAGAAGCGCTGGCGAGAACCGGCATTGGCGCAATTACGTTGATTGATATGGATGATGTCTGCGTGACTAACACTAACCGTCAGATCCACGCCCTGCGTGATAACGTCGGTCTGGCGAAGTCCGAGGTGATGGCGGAGCGTATTCGTCTCATCAACCCGGAGTGCCGGGTGACGGTGATCGACGACTTTGTGACGGCAGATAACGTCGCGGGGTACATGAGCAGAGGCTACAGCTATGTGATTGACGCCATCGACAGCGTGCGGCCAAAAGCGGCGCTGATCGCTTACTGTCGTCGTTACAAGGTGCCGCTGGTCACGACCGGCGGCGCGGGCGGGCAAATCGATCCGACGCAGATCCAGGTGGCGGATCTGGCGAAAACCATTCAGGATCCGCTGGCTGCCAAGCTGCGTGAACGCCTGAAGAGCGACTTCAATGTGGTGAAGAACAGCAAGGGCAAGCTGGGCGTCGACTGCGTGTTCTCCACCGAAGCGCTGGTCTACCCGCAGGCGGATGGTTCAGTTTGTGCGATGAAAAGCACGGCGGAAGGGCCAAAGCGGATGGATTGTGCCTCTGGGTTTGGAGCGGCCACCATGGTTACCGCCTCCTTCGGCTTTGTGGCGGTCTCTCACGCCCTGAAGAAGATGATGGCGAAGGCGGAACGTCAGGCCTGAGCCTGACGGGCGGCATCCAGCACCGCGTCGTTTAGCGCAATCAGTCCCTGACCGCGCGAGGCGCTAAGCTGCGCGCGAAGCCCCAGCTCATCAAACAGCGCCAGCGGAGAATGCGCCAGCAGCTCTGCGGCGCTTTTCCCTTCGATTGCGGTCAACAGCACCGCCAGCAGACCGCGAACAATGCGTCCCTCGCTGTCGCCGAAGAAATGCAGTTTCTCACCGGATACGCTAAACCCAAGCCAGACGCGGTTCTCGCAGCCTGCGATCTCCTTCGCCTGTAATTTCAGCTCGTCTGACAGTGCAGGCAACTGTTTGCCCAGCAGGATCAGCTGACGATATTTATCTTCCCACTGCGTGAGCGGGACAAAGGTCTGTTTTAACGTCTCTTCAGTAATAACGGTGCCGAACGGGTGTCCGGCTAAAGCTGAACTTGTCATTAATCCACCAGTAATTCCAGGGCGCGGTCGACGGCGGAAACCAGCGCATCGACGTCACTTTTTGTATTGTACGGTGCAAACGAGGCGCGCAGGGTACCGCTCACGCCAATAACCGCCAGCAGCGGCTGGGCGCAGTGCTGTCCGGCACGCAGGGCAATGCCGTATCCGGCAAGTAGCGTTACCATGTCGCTATGGTGCACGCCCGCGAAATCAAAGGCGAGCAGGCTGGAGTCCTGCACGCGGAACGAGCGAAAACCCGGACGTTTTTTCAGTTCTTCTTCCGCCAGCGTCGCCAGACCCCGGCTCCAGCTTTCAGCCTGAACCACGTCCGTTTCTGCCAGCCATTCGAGCGCCGCGCTCAGGCCAATAACCCCGGCCACGTTCGGTGTACCGGCTTCCAGGCGGTAGGGCACATCCTGCGTTTTAAAACCGTCGAAGGTGACTTCGGTAATCATCTTGCCGCCGCCGAGCCACGGCGTCATCCGGGCCAGCAGTTCAGGTTTGCCGTACAGCGCGCCGATACCGGTTGGCCCGTACAATTTGTGCCCTGAGAAGGCATAGAAGTCGATATCCAGCGCCTGCACATCAGCCGGAAAATGCACCACACCCTGCGCACCGTCGACCATCACCACCACGCCGCTGGCATGGGCAATCTCAATGGCACGCGCCAGATCCGGACAGCCGCCGGTGACGTTGGACATCTGCCCCAGCGCCAGAATACGGCTGCGCGGCGTAATCAGCTCAGGCAGACGCGCCACGTCAGGCAGGAAGTCCGCACCCAACGGGAGCTTTACAACCTGTGCCCCGGTTTGTTCGGCCACCATTAGCCAGGGCACCAGGTTGGCGTGGTGTTCCGCCTCGCTGACGATAATCTCATCCCCGGGCTGCAACAGCGGACGCGCGTAACATTGCGCCACCATGTTAATGGCCTCGGTGGTGCCCCGCGTCCAGACGATGTTCTTACCGCTGTCAGCATTGATCAGGCGCGCGACCTGATCCCGTGCGGCTTCGTATTGCGCCGTTAAGCGCTGCGCGTCGGCATACTGGCTGCGGTGCACGTTCCCGGCGCTCAGGCTGTAAAACTGGCGGGTTGCCTCAATCACCGCCTGCGGTTTAAGGGCCGTGGCAGCGCTATCAAGATAAATGCCGGCATCGGCCAGCGCGGGAAACTGTGCGCGAAACTGCGCAGGACTGAAAGCGTTCATGGAATTCCTCATATCGATTCTACGATCGTCGCGCAAATTCATCAGCAGGGCAAGGAAGTTGATATCTATCAGATTTGTCTGCTTATCCTGGCGAGTCTGAAAAAGCAGGTTATGCTAAATAGTGTTAGGCGGATGTTTTAGCCTGTTATAAATCGAGGTTTGAATAGCATTAATTGCTAAAGGAGATAATCATGAAAAAGACAGCTGCAATCATTTCTGCCTGTGCGTTGACCTTTGCCCTGAGCGCCTGTTCTGGAAATAACTACGTAATGCATACCAACGATGGTCGATCTATCGTCTCTGAAGGGAAACCGACAACCGATAATGATACCGGGATGATTTCATACAAAGATGCTAACGGGAACAAACAGCAGATCAATCGCACTGACGTGAAAGAGATGAAGGAAATCGAGCATTAACAGTTAGATAAGCGAAAAAAAAGCACCGCAAGTTGGCGGTGCTACATTAATCACTATGGACAGACAGGGTAAATGTACAGGAAGTGAAAAATTGGTAGCGTTGCTACCGTGGTCTGAATCGCAGACCAATTGCAAACACAACAACACAACAACACAACATCACAACCGTAAGCCAAAAGCCCTTCAGAACACGCATTCCAAAAAAAGCTTTTCGTTCCGGCTCAGGAAGTGCCGCCACTATAGGTATTTGCTGGTAGTTCCTCAACGGACAAATTATAATGGCTCAGATAAAAAAAACTAATAGGTTAAACGTTGTTTCCTATATGTTAAATCTCGTTAACATCTAAGCCAGATAACCATGTCCAAGCGATTGCCACCCCTTAATGCATTACGTGTTTTTGATGCAGCAGCACGCCACCTCAGCTTCACCCGCGCAGCCGATGAGCTTTTTGTGACACAGGCCGCAGTAAGTCATCAAATCAAGTCTCTGGAGGATTTTCTGGGGCTTAAGCTGTTCCGTCGACGCAACCGTTCGTTGCTGTTGACCGAAGAGGGGCAGAGCTATTTTCAGGATATTAAAGAGATTTTTTCCCAGCTGACGGAAGCCACTCGCAAGCTTCAGGCCCGGAGCGCAAAAGGCGCCCTGACTGTGAGTTTATTGCCCAGTTTTGCCATTCAGTGGCTGGTGCCGCGACTCTCAAGCTTTAACTCAACTTATCCGGGAATCGATGTCCGAATCCAGGCGGTGGACCGTCAGGAAGACAAGCTTGCAGATGATGTGGACGTGGCGATTTTTTACGGTCGCGGTAACTGGCCGGGCTTGCGTGTGGAAAAATTATACGCAGAATATCTGTTGCCGGTCTGTTCACCGCTGCTGCTGACGGGGGATAAAGCGCTCAAAACGCCCGCCGATCTGGCGCAACATACGCTTTTGCACGATGCGTCGCGTCGCGACTGGCAAACTTATACTCGCCAGTTAGGTCTTAATCATATAAACGTGCAGCAGGGGCCCATTTTTAGCCACAGCGCGATGGTGCTACAGGCTGCCATTCACGGGCAGGGCGTGGCGTTGGCAAACAACGTTATGGCGCAGTCCGAAATTGAGGCAGGCCGTCTGGTTTGCCCATTTAACGATGTACTGGTCAGCAAGAATGCATTTTATCTGGTTTGTCATGACAGTCAGGCAGAACTGGGTAAAATAGCCGCTTTCCGGCAGTGGATACTGGCGAAAGCGGCAAGCGAGCAAGAAAAATTCCGCTTCAGGTATGAACAATAACGTTTGTGTGCCGGGCACGCATCAATTCAGGACTTAAACATGACCAGCCGATTCATGCTGATTTTCGCCGCGGTGAGTGGCTTTATTTTTGTAGCTCTGGGCGCGTTTGGCGCGCATGTCTTAAGCAAATCTCTGGGCGTTGTGGAGATGGGGTGGATCCAGACCGGCCTTGAATATCAGGCGTTCCACACGCTGGCAATTTTTGGGCTGGCGGTGGCGATGCAGCGCCGCATCAGCATCTGGTTTTACTGGAGCAGCGTCTTTCTGGCGCTGGGTACCGTACTGTTCAGCGGCAGTCTTTACTGTCTGGCGCTGTCGCATTTACGCCTGTGGGCGTTTGTTACACCTGTCGGCGGCGTCAGCTTCCTGGCGGGTTGGGTGTTAATGTTTATCGGAGCTATCCGTCTGAAACGCAAGGGCGTTGTTCATGAATAAGGTTGTTTTATATTGTCGCCCGGGGTTTGAGAAAGAGTGCGCCGCGGAAATCACCGATAAAGCGGCGAAGCGTGAAGTCTTTGGATTCGCTCGCGTCAAAGAGAACGCGGGCTATGTGGTATTTGAATGCTATCAGCCTGATGATGCCGACAAGCTGGCGCGCGAACTGCCGTTCAGCTCATTGATTTTCGCCCGTCAGATGTTTGTCGCGGGTGAACTGCTGAAAGATCTTCCGCCGGAAGATCGCATCACGCCGATTGTTGGCCTGTTGCAGGGCGTGGTGGAGAAGGGCGGCGATTTGCGCGTGGAAGTGGCCGACACCAACGAAAGCAAAGAGCTGATGAAGTTCTGCCGTAAGTTCACCGTGCCGCTGCGCGCGGCGCTGCGTGATGCGGGTGTGCTGACAAACTACGAAACGCCAAAGCGCCCAGTCGTGCATATCTTCTTTATTGCGCCAGGATGTTGTTACGCAGGCTACTCGTATACCACCAATAACTCGCCGTTCTTTATGGGGATCCCGCGTCTGCGCTTCCCGGCAGATGCGCCGAGCCGTTCAACCCTCAAGCTGGAGGAGGCGTTTCACGTCTTTATCCCGGCGGACGAGTGGGACGAACGGCTGGCAAACGGCATGTATGCCGTCGACCTTGGCGCGTGCCCGGGCGGCTGGACCTATCAGCTGGTGAAACGCAACATGTGGGTATCGTCCGTTGATAACGGCCCAATGGCGCAAAGCCTGATGGACACCGGACAGGTCACCTGGCTGCGTGAAGACGGTTTCCGCTATCGCCCGAACCGCAACAACATCTCCTGGATGGTGTGCGACATGGTTGAGAAACCGGCGAAAGTGGCCGCGCTGATGGCCTCCTGGCTGGTGAACGGCTGGTGTCGCGAGACCATTTTCAACCTCAAGCTGCCGATGAAAAAGCGCTATGAGGAGGTGTCGCAGAACCTGGCCTACATTCAGCAGCAGCTGGATGAACACGGGATTAACGCGGAAATCCAGGCGCGTCAGCTTTATCACGACCGCGAAGAAGTGACGGTGCATATCCGTCGCTGGTGGGCGGCCGTGGGGGGGCGTCGCGACGAGCGATAACGTTTGTAACGCCCGGTGGCGCTGCGCTTACCGGGCCTACAAAATCGTGTAGTTGTTTTAACGCTCTAACCTTAACTGCTGTAAATTCCCGTCCAGTTGTAAATCCGTCTGTAGCGTCGCCACCTCCCGGCAGATAAACGCCATTTCTTTATGCGCCTCCAGCTTTTTGCGCCATTTATCCGGCACCTCGTTCAGCCGGGCGTACATCCCTTCCAGACTCTGAAACTCCGTCAGCAGCTGTGCGGCGCTTTTGGGTCCAATACCGGCGACACCCGGCACTTTAGAGCTGCTGATCCCCGCCAGCCCCCAGTAATCCGGCAGTTGCTCAGGCGATACGCCAAACTCGCTGGCAATGAACGGCGCGTCCAGCCAGCGTTTTTGAAAATAGTCGCGAATACGGATAGTGGGGGAGAGCAGCTGGCAGTAGCCTTTGTCGGTTGAAACGATAGTCGCCTGATGTCCGGCGCTCGCGACTTTAACCGCCAGCGTTGCGGCTAAATCGTCAGCCTCATTACCGTGGGCGCCCCAGCACGGAACGCCGCGCTGCTCAAAGGCCGCGCGGATAGCGGGCATTTCTGCGTGCAGATCGTCCGGCATCGGCGCACGCCCGGCTTTGTAGTCCGGCAGGCGCTGGTGCCGCCAGCCCGTGTTGCGGGCTTCGTCATCAAAAACCGCGACCGCATGGGTGGGTTCACTGTGGCGGATAAGCTGCTCCAGCGCGTGTAAACAGGTGTCCTTGCAGGGTGTGCCCTGTACCGCATGAATACGGCGAATCAGGTTAAGAGCATCGACGATAAGCAAATGAACGGCCACAGATAATCTCCCTTCTGTCTAATGGGTGAAGGGTAACACTGAGCGCAGCATGAAACTATGAATGGTGGGGAAAACAGGAAGAAGCCTCGCAAAACGAGGCTTCCTGAGAGGCTTAATCGCAGGTGACGATCTTCATCGCCAGGCCACCGCGGGAGGTTTCGCGGTATTTGGCGTTCATATCTTTGCCGGTTTCGTACATGGTTTCGATAACCTTGTCGAGGCAGACGCGCGGTTCGCTGGTACGACGCAGCGCCATACGGGCCGCGTTCACTGCTTTCACCGAGGCGATGGCGTTACGTTCGATGCATGGCACCTGGACCTGTCCGCCGACCGGATCGCAGGTCAGCCCCAGGTTATGTTCCATGCCGATTTCCGCCGCGATACAAACCTGCGCAGGGCTTGCGCCCAGCAATTCGGCCAGACCCGCCGCCGCCATAGAGCAGGCTACGCCCACTTCACCCTGACAGCCTACTTCCGCGCCAGAAATTGAGGCGTTCATCTTGTACAGTGAGCCAATCGCACTGGCGACCAGCAGGTAGCGTGCAAGTGAGTTTGCGTTCACTTCACGGATAAACTTGTCGTAATACGCCAGGACCGCCGGAACAATGCCGCACGCCCCGTTGGTTGGTGCGGTGACGACGCGGCCGCCCGCGGCGTTCTCTTCGTTCACCGCCAGCGCGAACATGTTGATCCAGTCGACGACGGCCATCGGATCGGTGGTGGTTTTGTCGGCGCTGACCAGCATGCGGCGCAGCGCAGCCGCACGACGCGGAACACGCAGTTTACCCGGCAGCACGCCTTCGGTGGTGATCCCGCGCTCAATGCCGCTGCGCATCACTTCCCAGACGTTAGCGAAGTGCTGTTCCAGTTCCTCTTTGCTGTGCAGGGCCAGCTCGTTTTTCATCATCAGGCCGGAGAGAGAAAGCCCTGTCTCCTGGCAGTGACGCTGTAAGTCGGCCGCGTTTTTGTAAGGGTACGGCACATCAACAGCAGAATTGGTGCTTTGACCAAAATGGTCCTCGTCGACGATAAACCCGCCGCCGATGGAGTAATACGTCTGGCTGTAAAACGCTTTGTCGCCGGCCAGCGCGGTAATGCGCATGCCATTCTCGTGCAACGACAGGTTATCCGCATGGAAATTCATGCAGTGATCAACCGGGAATTCAACCTCATGCTCGCCGTTCGCCAGCAGCAAACGACCGTGGGTGTTCACGTCCTGGATAAAGCCAGGTATTGCATCAATATCAACGGTATCCGGCAGATTACCCGCCAGCCCCATGATAATGGCAATATCGGTATGGTGGCCTTTACCGGTCAGGGAAAGGGAACCATATACATCGACAACCACGCGGGTGATGTCGTGCAAAATGCCGCGTGCAATCAAGTCATCCGTGAATTGTTTACCGGCTTTCATTGGTCCGACGGTGTGAGAGCTGGAAGGACCAATACCGATTTTGAAGATATCGAATACGCTAATCATGATGCGTCCATTGCTTCAGTCAGAGGGGAGAAGTGCGCCGTCCGCAGACGGCGCAGGAGGTATTAGCTGAACAGCGAGTAGAAAATAGCGGAGATGGCAATCAGGCCCATCACAACAACGAACACGTTGCTGATATGGCCGCTGTATTTGCGCATCGCAGGCACTTTCTGAATCGCGTACATCGGCATCAGGAACAGGATCATCGCGATAATCGGGCCGCCCAGGGTTTCAATCATGCCCAGAATGCTTGGGTTCAGGGTGGCTACCGCCCAGGTGGTCACCAGCATGAACAGTGCAGTGATTTTGTTCAGACGGTTGATTTCAATGGTCTTGCCTTTACCACGCAGAGATTTAATCACCATGCCGTTGAAGCCTTCACGTGCGCCCAGGTAGTGGCCCAGGAAGGATTTGGTGATGGCGATAATCGCGATGATCGGCGCCATCCACGCAATCAGCGGTGCGTTAAAGTGGTTTGCCAGGTAAGACAGAATAGAGATGTTCTGCTCTTTCGCCGCCGCCAGATCCGCCGGGGAGAGGCTCAGCACGCAGCTGAACACGAAGAACATTACGGTCAGTACCATCATGATGTGCGCGCGAGCCAGGATGCTGGAGCACTTCTTCTCTGCGCCATTGCCGTACTCTTCACGCTTCGCTACTGCGAAGGAAGAGATGATTGGCGAGTGGTTGAAGGAGAATACCATCACCGGGATCGCCAGCCACAGGGTCAGCAGCAGACCGTTGCCGGTCGTGGATGCGCTGCTCAGAGACAGGGTTTCCAGCGCAGCGCCGTTCCACTGTGGGATCAGGTACAGAGCCAGCACCATCAGAGCCGCAACAAACGGGAACACCAGCACGCTCATCGCTTTCACAATCATCTGCTCGCCGAAGCGCACGATGGTCATCATACCGACGATCAGGATCAGGGACAGAATCGCACGCGGCGGCGGGGTCATCTGAAGCTGGTGCATCATAAAGCTTTCAACGGTGTTGGTGATAGCAACGCTGTACACCAGCAGAATCGGGTAAATCGCGAAGAAGTAGAGCAGGGTAATCAGCTTACCTGCGCCGACGCCGAAGTGTTCTTCAACGACTTCAGTGATGTCTTCGCCCGGATTTTTACCGGACAGCACGAAGCGGGTCAGGCCGCGGTGTGCAAAGAAGGTCATCGGGAAAGCGATGAGGGCCATGATGATCAGCGGGATCATACCGCCGACACCTGCGTTGATAGGAAGGAACAGTACACCAGCGCCGATTGCTGTGCCGTACAGGCCAAGCATCCACATGGTATCCGTTTTGCGCCAACCGCTTCGGGATTCAATCGAAGCAACGGTGCTGGTTTGAGTGGTTTCCATCTGTATCTCCTGGAGGAAGCAAATTGTCAGGTTTTTAGTCAAATCCGATGAAAAAGTGCCTGACGGTAATATGAAATTCGTTCAGTGACGGTTTTTTAATAATTTTTGCCCGTAACTATTGGCGGGCGGAAAGATACATTCTAGTTATGAATCTATCAGTGATCGCGATCCCAAATGCAATAATCCACTTGTGATGTGGGTATCTTTAGACCATTTATCTGTTAAAAAAACATCAAAGAGAATTTACGGGCGCGAAGGCTACCATTAACGACATGTTTTCGAAAAGGTCGACCCGCGAGATAGGTGTCTTTCGCTGTAAAGAAATGGGATTTTAGGATTTTCTGGCGGGTAATTTCGATTAAGGCTGATTATTTACGGTTTCAAAATCGAGGTAATCGTTTGCGCAGGCGTCAGATTTGTTAATAACATTGAAGATCGCTATGAATTGCATCACTAATAAAAAAGCCGGATGACGATCCGGCTTGAGAGGAAAGAAATGTCGCTTTACTTGATGATTTCGTAACACGGAATATAGGCAGAGCCTGGAAGCTTCATGCGGTGCTGAGCGACAAAGCCCTGCAACATGTCATCCATGCGGCGCATCATCTCCGGGTCACCGTGGATCTTATACGGCCCGAACTCTTCAATTGCGCGGATCCCTACCTCTTTCACGTTCCCCGCCACGATGCCAGAGAAGGCGCGACGCAGGTCGGCAGCCAGCACTTCCACCGGCTGATCCGGATAGAGTTTGAGGTTCGCCATGTTCTCATGCGACGGCTCGAAGGGTATCTGAAGATCCGGTGCGATACGGATGGACCAGTTAAAACTGTAGGCATCCCCGGTATCACGACGATTCTCTTTCACCAGCGGCATCGCTTTTTTCATCTGACGGGCCACTTCTGCGGCATCGTCAATAATAATGCGGTAGTGACGGCGCGCATCTTCGCCCAGCGTATGCACGATAAACTCGTCCAGCACGCGGAAGTAGTCGGCGCTCTCTTTCGGGCCGGTCAGGATCAGCGGCAGAACCTGATCTTTGTTGGCCGGGTTCATCAGGATCCCCAGCAGATAAAGCAGCTCTTCCGCCGTGCCTACGCCGCCCGGGAAGATGATGATGCCGTGCGCGATACGGACAAACGCCTCAAGACGTTTTTCGATATCCGGCATAATAATCAGTTCGTTAACCAGCGGGTTAGGCGGCTCAGCGGCGATGATCGATGGCTCGGTCATGCCGATAAAACGGCCTTCTTTATAGCGTTGCTGTGCGTGTCCTACTGCCGCGCCTTTCATCGGCGCTTCCATCGCGCCAGGACCGCAACCGGTACAGATATTCAGTTCGCGCAGGCCGAGCTGCGTCCCTACGCGGCGGGCATACAGGTATTCGGTTTCGTTAATGGAGTGACCGCCCCAGCAGACGACCATGTTCGGCGCTTCGCCCACGTGCAGGGCACGGGCGTTACGCAGAATGGAGAAGACCAGGTTGGTGATATGAACGGAACTTTCCAGGTCAAGATGCTGGAAACGTCCGGCATTGCTGATCTGTCCGTTAACAAACAGAATGTCGCGCAGCACGGCAAACAGGTTTGCCTGAAGTGAGCGAATAATACGCCCGTCGACAAAAGCGTCTTCCGGCGGGTTGATCACTTCGAGCTTCACCCCGCGCTCGCGGCGCAGCACGTTGATATCAAAACTTTCGAAGCGGGACAACAGCTCTTTACTGTTGTCGGTCAGGCTTCCGGAGTTCAGTACGGCAAGTGAACAGTTACGAAACAGTTGATAAAGGTCGCTACTGGCGGTGCGTTTAAGCATGTCCACTTCCAGTTGCGACAACATATCCATAGAGCCAAGCGGGCTAATATGTGTAATCAAGTGAGCTCCTTATGGGACGATTATCGTCTTTCCCTGTTGATTACAATAGCCCTGGCTTATGACGTTTCACAACACTTCGGGCGGAATACCGCCCGCATATTGTGAAAATATTTATCTTACTGGCGCACAAGTCGTCCGGTGGCAGGCACAAAATCGGTATTGGTGCGCCACGGGTTGATATCCAGACCGCCGCGACGGGTGTAGCGGGCGTAAACGCTCAACTTTTCGGGCTGGCAGAAACGCTGGATGTCGTTGAAGATGCGCTCCACGCACTGCTCGTGGAATTCGTTGTGATGACGGAATGACACCAGGTAACGCAGCAGCTTTTCACGGTCAATCTGCGGGCCGCGGTACTGGATCTGTACCGAGCCCCAGTCCGGCTGATGGGTGATAAGGCAGTTGGATTTCAGCAGATGGCTGACCAGCGTCTCGTTGACCACTTTTCCGCCCGCCGCGTTTTCCAGGTAGTCGCTGCTAAATTCATAGCTTTCCACCTCAATGTCCTGATCGTCGATGCAGGTGCCGTGGAAATGGGCGATGGGCTGACCTTCCAGCTCATGCAGACGGTATAACGAGACGGTTACGTTCCCCTGCGCGCACGCGCTTAAATCACGTTCAAGCGTCTGTTGCACCTCGTCCCAGCTGTTAAATTTGGTCTGGTTAAAGCTGTTGAGATAGAGCTTAAAGCTCTTGGATTCGACCAGGTTTACGCTGGCGTAATCCAGCTCGACGTGGCCCACGGCCACCTGCGGCAGACCGCGCGCATTCAGCCAGGAGAGTTCGTACAGCGTCCAGATGTCGCCGCCGACAAACGGCAGCGCGTCAGCGTGCAGCCCGAGCGGATCGCGGTTCAGACTGCGCGGCACGCCCTGCAACAGGCTTGCATCGTAGGTGTCGCGGTAATCGGTCGATTTTCCCAGCGTTAAGCCCGTTAACGCCTGATGATTTTCGTAAGACATGTTTCATAGCCACTTTACAGGTACACTTATGGGCTGAGTTTATCCTGTCTTACAAGAAGAGAGAAATCGGTGGATATCGAAACTGCAAATGCCCTGACGTCCTTCACGACCCGCTATTGCGATGCCTGGCATGAAAAGCGGGGGACGTGGCCGCAAAGTACTGACTTATGTGGCGTGCCGTCACCGTGCATTATCGCTTCGCAGGATGATTACGTTATCTGGCAACCGAAACCGTTCATGGGCGAGCAGAATGTAAATGCTGTTGAACGCGCGATGGACCTTGTGATACAACCTGCGCTTCATGCATTTTATACCACGCAGTTTGCCGGGGATATGACTGCATGTTTTGCAGGACAGCCGCTGACGCTGCTGCAAACCTGGAGCGAAGACGATCTGCAACGCGTTCAGGAAAACCTCATTGGTCACCTGGTCACGCAAAAACGGCTTAAGCTCTCTCCGACTCTCTTTATTGCGACGCTCGACAGTGAACTGGACGTCATTTCTGTCTGCAACCTGTCTGGCGAGGTCATTAAAGAGACGCTCGGCACCCGCAATCGCGACGTTCTCGCGCCTTCACTTGCGGATTTCCTTACCCGAATTGAGCCGCTTCTGTAATCCATGATGCTAATGGGCGTGTGAGAGATCTCTTACACGCGCTGTGAGACATCGCCGAAACAATTAGCATTGTCTTAGGAATTTCAGATTAATATTAACTTCTCTTTCAATAAGTTAGTGGTTTTCTGAAAGGAAATCCCCCGTTTCGCCTGGCTTACATTGCTCACAAGGTGGGTTGTAAGACGAAGCAGAATAGCGGATTCTATCTGTGTCGACAGGATGCCGACACGAGAAACGAACATCAGGATGATGGCGTTTCTTACCAGGGACACGTCAGGATGACGCCGCAGGAAGGCTTCAGGATGAAGCAAAGTGGATCACGCAGGATGCGTAAGGGACACCTCCAGGAAGGAGAACGAGAGCCGGTCAGGATGGTCGGTGGGTCAGGATGGCCAGGACGTTTCAGGATGAAACCTACACATCAGGACGATGTGAGCAGGAAGCAAAAGGTAAAGGGATGACCAGGCCTTCGGGCATCAGGAAAAGTTGTCACGGATGAGCAGGGAGCACGTATTGTAGCTGGAATGCTGCGAAACGAACCGGGAGCACTGTTTTTACAGTGCTCCCTTTTTTATTTCTGTCTTCCGCAATGCTATGCTTCGCGCCATTCCGTTTTTCAGTTGAGGTATATATGTCGCATCATGACAGCGTTCGTGCGCAGTTGCACGCCATCGAAGCCCTTATGCGCCAGCATCAGCTGTGGCAGGATAACGCGCCGCAGCCAGACGCGTTCGCCAGCACCCAACCGTTTTGTCTGGATACGCTGGACCCGTTCGAGTGGCTCCAGTGGGTCTTAATTCCGCGTATGCACGCGCTGCTGGAAGGTGGCCACGCGTTGCCCGCGTCTTTTGCCGTCTCTCCCTATTACGAAATGGCGCTGGAAGCGACCCACCCGGCGCGTACTATGATGCTGGTGGAGCTGGAGAAGCTGGATGCGCTTTTCGCCGGTGACGATGCATGACGCTTGAGATCCTTTATCAGGATGAGTGGTTAGTGGCGGTGAATAAACCGTCCGGCTGGCTGGTGCACCGTAGCTGGCTCGATCGCGATGAGAAAGTGGTGGTCATGCAAACCGTGCGCGATCAAATCGGTCAGCACGTTTTTACTGCCCATCGTCTCGATCGGCCAACCTCTGGTGTTCTGCTGATGGGGCTTTCCAGTGAGGCCGGGCGCCTGCTGGCGCAGCAGTTTGAACGGCACCAGATCCAGAAACGCTACCACGCCATCGTGCGTGGCTGGCTGATGGATTCCGCCACGCTTGATTATCCCCTGGTGGAGGAACTGGATAAAATCGCCGATAAATTTGCCCGCGAAGATAAAGGCCCGCAGCCAGCGGTGACCGACTATCGTGGTATGGCGACCACAGAACTGCCGGTGGCGACCAGCAAATTTCCGACCACGCGATATAGTCTGGTGGAGCTTTTGCCCAAAACCGGGCGCAAGCACCAGCTTCGCCGTCACCTTGCACATCTGCGCCACCCCATTATTGGCGACAGCAAGCACGGCGATCTGCGCCAGAACCGCAGCGCGGCCGAGCACTTTGGCTGTAACCGGCTGATGCTGCACGCCAGCGAGCTACGCCTGACGCACCCGTTTACCGGCGAACCGCTGACTATTCGCGCGGGGCTGGACGAGGTCTGGATGCAGGCGCTGTCACAGTTTGGCTGGCTGGGACAACTCCCCGAAAATGAAAGGGTTGAGTTTGCCGCAGGCAACGTTCAGGATGAACAGCAAGCGCAATAATTACGGGAGCAAAGCATGGCTGAAGTAGGCATTTTTGTCGGGACAATGTACGGCAACTCGCTGCTGGTGGCGGAGGAAGCGGAAGCAATCCTCGTAAACCAGGGCCATAAAGCAACGGTCTATGAAGATCCGGAGCTGGCGGACTGGGAAAAGTATAAAGATAAATACATCCTGGTGGTGACCTCCACCACCGGGCAGGGCGATCTACCGGACAGCATCGTCCCGCTTTTCCAGGGCATTAAAGACCAGCTTGGCTATCAGCCAGATGTTCACTATGGCATCATTGCCCTCGGCGATAGCTCTTACGCCAATTTCTGCGGCGGCGGTAAACAGTTCGACGCGCTGTTGCAGGAACAGAGCGCTCAGCGCGTCGGAGAGATGTTGCTGATTGATGCGGGTGAACACCCTGAGCCAGAAAGCGAGTCAAATCCCTGGGTTGAACACTGGGCCACGCTCCTGAACTAACCCTGTACTAAACGAACGCCAGGCCGGGTAAGGCGAAGCCGCCACCCGGCAACGAAGCCGCACCCTATCCTCAATTCCGTGAAGTATCTTCCACCACTTTGGGCTTATGCCCCAAACCACGTTCCCCACGCCCGTCAATGTTGTGTTCCTGCACGGTGAGAGAACCGGTCACTCCTTCATATACTTTTCCCGTCACTATAAAACGGCTTCTGGCCGTACCAAAACCAAACACAAATCTCTCATTCTGATTACCCTACAGGTGCTGTACAGAATGAACCAGGCGAAAGCTATGTTTCAGGAGTGCAACAATGAGTACATTAAGCCACGCGGCGAGCAGCGCTGAGAAGCGCACCAACGCCCGCTACTGGATAGTGGTGATGCTGTTTATCGTCACCTCTTTCAACTACGGCGACCGTGCCACGTTATCCATTGCCGGCTCTGAGATGGCAAAGGACATCGGACTTGATCCGGTGGGTATGGGGTATGTTTTCTCCGCATTTTCATGGGCCTACGTAATCGGCCAAATCCCTGGCGGCTGGCTGCTGGACCGCTTTGGCTCAAAACGGGTCTATTTCTGGTCCATTTTCATCTGGTCGATGTTTACCCTGTTACAGGGCTTCGTGGATATCTTTAGCGGCTTCGGCATTATCATTGCGCTCTTTACCCTCCGCTTCCTGGTGGGCTTAGCGGAAGCGCCATCGTTCCCTGGCAACAGCCGTATTGTGGCCGCCTGGTTCCCGGCGCAGGAGAGGGGAACGGCGGTAGCCATCTTTAACTCGGCGCAATACTTTGCGACGGTTATTTTCGCGCCAATCATGGGCTGGCTGACGCATGAGGTGGGCTGGTCACACGTCTTCTTCTTCATGGGCGGGCTGGGGATCGTCATCAGCTTCATCTGGCTGAAAGTGATCCACGAACCAAACCAGCATCCGGGCGTGAACAAGAAAGAGCTGGACTACATTGCTGAAGGCGGGGCGCTGATCAACATGGATCAGAAAACCCAGAAAGCTAAGGTCCCGTTCAGCCAGAAATGGGGGCAGATCAAACAACTCGTCGGCTCACGAATGATGATCGGTATCTATCTCGGCCAGTATTGCATTAACGCCTTAACCTACTTCTTCATCACCTGGTTCCCGGTTTACCTGGTGCAGGCGCGCGGCATGTCGATTCTGAAGGCGGGGTTTGTCGCCTCCGTGCCGGCCATCTGCGGCTTCGTGGGTGGGGTGCTTGGCGGGGTCATCTCCGACTGGTTGATGCGTCGTACCGGTTCGCTGAATATTGCGCGTAAAACGCCAATCGTGCTCGGCATGCTGCTCTCCATGACCATGGTGTTCTGTAACTACGTCAGCGCGGAGTGGATGATTATCGGCTTTATGGCGATGGCCTTCTTCGGTAAAGGCATTGGCGCACTGGGCTGGGCGGTGATGGCAGATACCGCGCCGAAAGAGATCAGCGGCCTGAGCGGCGGTCTGTTCAACATGTTTGGCAACATTTCCGGCATTGTCACCCCAATCGCTATCGGTTACATCGTCGGCACCACCGGCTCCTTCAATGGTGCGCTGATTTATGTAGGCGTCCATGCGCTGGTGGCGGTACTCAGTTACCTGGTGCTGGTGGGTGACATCAAACGAATCGAACTGAAACCTGTTGGGGAGCGCGGATGATGACAACGCAATCAAGCCCGATCGTGACGGAGATGAAGGTCATCCCGGTGGCGGGGCAGGACAGCATGCTGCTCAACATTGGTGGCGCGCATAACGCCTGGTTCACCCGCAACATTGTGGTGCTGACCGACAGCGCAGGGAACACCGGCGTCGGGGAAGCGCCTGGCGGAGAGGTGATTTACCAGACGCTGGTCGACGCCATCCCGCAGGTGGTTGGGCAGGAGGTCGCCCGTCTCAACAAGGTGGTTCAGCGGGTGCATAAGGGCAACCAGTCGGCGGATTTTGATATCTTCGGCAAAGGTGCCTGGACGTTTGAACTGCGCGTTAACGCGGTGGCGGCGCTGGAGGCGGCTCTCCTCGATTTACTGGGCAAGGCGCTGAACGTGCCGGTCTGCGAACTGCTGGGGCCAGGCAAACAGCGTGATGCGGTAACGGTGCTGGGCTATCTGTTCTACGTTGGCGACCGGACTAAAACCGATCTGCCGTATCTGGAACGCTCGCCGGGTAGCCACGAGTGGTATCACCTGCGTCATCAGGAGGCACTCTCTGGCGAGGCGGTGGTACGCCTGGCAGAGGCGGCGCAGGATCGCTACGGCTTTAAAGACTTCAAGCTGAAAGGCGGCGTTCTGCCGGGCGAGCAGGAGATTGACAGCGTGCGCGCGTTGAAAAAACGCTTCCCGGAGGCACGCATCACCGTCGATCCGAACGGCGCCTGGCTGCTGGATGAAGCTATCGCGCTGTGCAAAGGGCTGGGCGACGTGCTGACCTACGCGGAAGATCCGTGCGGTGCCGAGCAGGGCTTTTCTGGCCGCGAGGTGATGGCCGAATTCCGCCGCGCTACCGGGCTGCCGGTTGCGACCAACATGATCGCCACCAACTGGCGCGAAATGGGCCATGCGGTGATGCTGAATGCGGTGGACATACCGCTGGCGGACCCGCACTTCTGGACCCTTTCCGGCGCGGTGCGCGTGGCGCAGCTGTGCGATGACTGGGGCCTCACCTGGGGCTGCCACTCCAATAATCATTTCGACATTTCGCTGGCGATGTTTACCCACGTTGGCGCGGCGGCGCCGGGCAACCCGACCGCCATCGATACGCACTGGATCTGGCAGGAAGGCGAAGCGCGCCTGACCAAAAATCCACTTGAAATCAAAAACGGCACAATTGCCGTACCGGATGCGCCGGGGCTGGGCGTGGAGCTTGACTGGGATCAGATCCACAAGGCGCATGAAGCGTATAAAAAACTGCCGGGCGGCGCGCGCAACGACGCAGGCCCGATGCAGTACCTTATCCCCGGCTGGACATTTGACCGTAAGCGCCCTGTATTTGGACGTCACTGATAAAAGGATCGAACGATGAGCACATTTTCTACCCCTGTAGTTACCTCCATGCAGATCATTCCTGTCGCGGGACATGACAGCATGCTGATGAACCTGAGCGGCGCCCATGCGCCGTTCTTCACCCGTAATATTGTGGTGATCAAGGACAACTCAGGGCATACCGGTGTCGGTGAAATCCCGGGCGGGGAGAAGATCCGTAAAACGCTGGAGGACGCCATTCCGCTGGTGGTGGGTAAAACGCTGGGCGAGTACAAAAATGTGCTGACTCGCGTGCGCACGACCTTTGCCGATCGTGATGCGGGTGGCCGTGGTCTGCAAACGTTTGATCTGCGCACCACTATCCATGTGGTCACGGGCATTGAAGCCGCGATGCTGGATCTGCTGGGCCAGCATCTGGGCGTCAATGTCGCCTCCCTGCTGGGCGACGGCCAACAGCGCAGCGAAGTGGAAATGCTCGGCTACCTGTTCTTTATCGGCAACCGCAAACTCACCCCGCTGCCGTACCAGAGCCAGCCGGACGAAAAATGCGACTGGTATCGTGTGCGTCACGATGAAGCGATGACCCCGGACGCGGTGGTGCGCCTGGCGGAAGCCGCGTATGAAAAATATGGCTTTAATGACTTCAAGCTGAAAGGCGGCGTACTGGCGGGTGAAGAAGAAGCAGAGGCGATCGCCGCGCTGGCGAAGCGCTTCCCGCAGGCGCGCGTCACGCTGGATCCGAACGGTGCCTGGTCGCTTGATGAGGCGATCAAAATCGGTAAGCAGCTTAAAGGCGTGCTGGCCTACGCGGAAGATCCGTGCGGCGCCGAGCAGGGGTTCTCCGGACGTGAAGTAATGGCGGAGTTCCGTCGCGCCACCGGGCTGCCAACCGCCACCAACATGATCGCGACCGACTGGCGTCAGATGGGGCACACGCTCTCGCTGCAATCGGTGGACATTCCGCTGGCAGACCCGCACTTCTGGACGATGCAGGGCTCGGTTCGCGTGGCGCAGATGTGCCATGAGTTCGGCCTGACCTGGGGCTCCCACTCCAACAACCACTTCGACATCTCGCTGGCGATGTTCACCCACGTGGCGGCCGCTGCGCCGGGCAACATTACCGCCATCGACACCCACTGGATCTGGCAGGAGGGCAACCAGCGCCTGACCAAACAGCCGTTTGAAATCAAAGGCGGCATGGTGCAAGTTCCTGCTACGCCGGGGCTGGGCGTTGAGCTGGATATGGACCAGGTCATGAAAGCGCATGAGCTTTACCAGAAACACGGCCTGGGCGCGCGTGATGACGCGCTGGCGATGCAATACCTGATCTCAGAGTGGACATTCGACAATAAACGTCCGTGCATGGTACGATAAACTCATTGGGACCGCTCCCATGAGTGGTCCCTTACGTGGTGTATGCTTAACGTAACTAACATGCGTAAGGATGGCTTATGAAAATTGTTATCGCTCCGGACTCGTATAAGGAAAGCTTGAGCGCGCTGGAGGTGGCGACAGCGATAGAGGTCGGTTTTCGCGAAATTTTCCCGTCAGCGGACTATGTCAAATTACCGGTTGCCGATGGTGGTGAAGGGACGGTGGAAGCGATGGTGGCAGCCACGCATGGGCGTCTTGTCCATGTTCCTGTTACCGGGCCTTTGGGTGAACGCGTGGAAGGGTTTTTCGGGTTATCCGGAGACGGGAAAAGCGCCTTTATCGAGATGGCGGCAGCGAGCGGTCTGGAGCTTGTTGCTCCTGCAAAGCGTAACCCGTTAATCACCACCTCCTGGGGAACCGGGGAACTGATCCGTCATGCGCTGGATGCGGGCGTTAAGCATATCATTATTGGCATTGGAGGCAGCGCGACCAATGACGGTGGCGCAGGCATGGTGCAGGCGCTGGGCGTAAAACTGCTGGATGCGAAAGCGCAGCCCGTTGGGCCGGGCGGCGGCGAACTGGCAAGCCTTGCGCATATCGATCTTAGCGGGCTGGACAAGCGGCTGGCAGCCTGTCGAATTGAAGTGGCCTGCGATGTGACCAACCCCCTGATCGGCGAGACAGGTGCTTCTGCGGTATTTGGTCCGCAGAAAGGGGCGACGCCGGAGATGGTCAGGACGCTGGACAACGCGCTTGCGCATTACGCAAAAATTATCGCCCGGGATATGGATATTGACGTCTTAAACCTGGCGGGCGGTGGTGCGGCCGGCGGAATGGGGGCGGCGCTGTATGCATTTTGCAGCGCACAGCTCCGTCAGGGGATTGAGATTGTCACCGATGCCCTGCATCTCGATGAACAGGTCGCGGACGCCGATCTGGTGATCACGGGCGAAGGGCGTATCGACAGCCAGACGATCCACGGAAAAGTGCCCGTTGGCGTGGCGAGAGTCGCGAAACGCTATAACAAGCCGGTTATTGGCATTGCCGGCAGCCTGACGGCGGATGTTGGCGTGGTGCATGAGCACGGACTGGATGCCGTATTCAGCGTGATTTACACCATCTGCTCGCTGGAGGATGCGCTGGAAAATGCGCAACAGAATGTACAGATGGCCGCAAGGAATATTGCGGCGGTGATAAAGATGGGGCAGGGGATGTCGCGTTAACGTTCGTGCTCCTGTAGGCCCGGTAAGCGAAGCGCCACCGGGCTTTGGTCTTAGCTCCCCAACACCTTCATTGCTTCCCGCGTCACGTTGTCCATCTCGTCCAGCAGCTCCAGGAACTCCGGTTCGAGATCGGATTCTGGCGTACCCGCGCGGAGCTGCTGTTCAAGCAGCTGGCAGAGATTTTTCAACCGCGGTACGCCGCTGTAGCCGCAGCTGCCATGCAGTTTATGAATGGCTTCCAGCAGTCCTTCGGGGTTTTCACCCACCAGCTGTTCTTCAACCTTGTTACGGATCTCAGGCAGGAAGTCCACCAGCATTTGCAGCATATCGCGGGCCAGATCGGGTTTGCCTGCCGCCTGGCGCAGCGCCAGTTGCCAGTCAAACGTGGCATTCTGGTTAACGCTGATCTCCGGCGATTCAGCTGTAATGGTGTATGTCCCGCCAATGTGCCCCGGCTTGTAGCGCAGCAGCAGGCTGTGCAGCTTCTCTTCGTCGATCGGTTTCGCCAGATAATCGTTCATGCCCGCACCCAGCAGTTTCTCCTTTTGCCCCGCCATCGCGTGCGCCGTCACGGCAATCACCGGCGTCTGCTGCTGGTGCGGAAGCTGGCGAATCAACTCGCAGGCGCGGATGCCATCCATGCCCGGCATCTGAATATCCATCAGGATCAGGTCGAACTGCATCTGTTTGGCTTGTTCCACGGCTTCGGCGCCGCTGGTACACAGCTCAACATGCTGAACCTGATCCTCAAGCAGTACGCCAATCAGCTTCAGATTCGCCGGGTTATCGTCCACGGCCATCACCGTCATCGGCAGCTTATGTTCGTCGTTTTCCAGCGGCAGGGACTGATGCGTCAGACGGCAATATTCCGTCAACGCAGGTAACAGCCGTGTGGCGGTGAGGGGTTTCAGCAGACACGCCGCCGCTCCGTCGTTTTTCAGCTCTTCGGCGTTGATTTGGGCGTGGCACGGCAGCGCCAGCAGCAGGTAGTCCGTCATTGAGGCCGCCTTCGCCAGGCGTTCCTGCTGCATGGTCAGTTCTCCGGTAAACGTCACCGGAATCCCCAACAACAGGATATCGTAATGATCGTTCGCCAGCGCGGAGAAGGTCGGGCTGTAGATGACCTCCAGCGGCGTGCTGCTTAATACATCAAGCGTACACTGCGCTGCCGCGGCGTTCGGTTCCACATAGGCCAGACGCATCCCCTTCAGGCACCCGGTGACCGGGCCGTCGGTCTGCACGTTCGGGTTAAGATCAAGGTTGATATGGAACCAGAAGGTTGAGCCCCGGTTAGGCTGGCTGTGGAAGGAGATATCGCCTCCCATCTCTTTCACCAGCTTTTGGGTGATCACCAGCCCCAGGCCCGTTCCGCCGTGACGACGGGAAATGCTCGCATCGGCCTGGCGGAAAGCCTGGAACAGACGCGTCTGATCGCGCTCCGGAATACCGATGCCGGTATCCCGGATCTGCACTTCAATCTGGACTTTGTTATTACTGAGCGCCCTTTTTTCGACCAGAATGTCGATGTTGCCGCTCTCGGTGAACTTAATCGCGTTGCCCACCAGATTGGTAATGACCTGTTGCAGGCGCAGCGGGTCGCCAATGACGTTATCCGGCACATCATTTTTAATATTGAGCGTCAGTTCCAGACCCTTATCATGCGATGAGTGGGCAAGAAGCGTGACCACGTCATCCAGCGTGCTGCGCAGCGGGAAGGGAATACTCTCCAGAATCAGCTTGCCCGCTTCCAGCTTCGAGAAGTCCAGTACGTCGTTAATAATGGTCAGCAGGTTATTGGCTGAGCGTTCAATGGTATGCAGATGGTCACGCTGGGTTGGGTTAAGCTCGCTTTTGAGCGTCAGACGGGTAAAGCCAATCACCCCGTTCAGCGGCGTGCGCAGCTCGTGCGACATGTTCGCCAGGAATTCAGACTTAATACGCGCCGCCTCCTGAGCACGTTTTTTCGCCAGATCCAGCTCCACGTTCTGGATCTCCATCTGCTCCAGCGTTTCGCGCAGGTCAGAGGTGGCCTGGTCAACGTTGTGCTGCATCTCTTCGTGATAAGCCGCCAGCGACATCGCCATTGAGTTGATGCCGTTTTTCAGCATATCCAGCTCGCCGAGCATAAAGCCTTCCACGCGGCTGTCGAGCTGACCCCGGCGGATCCGGTCAACGGTATTCACCATGTTGCGGATAGGCCCCGTGACGTCGCGCATCAGTCGCCAGCCGAAGATCAGCGCTATGCCGATGCAGAACAGCATCATCACGCCGGAGATGAATATTTCTTTGTACTGCTGGAGCCGTACCGACTTAAGATCCAGCTCCAGCGCCACATATCCCAGCATATTATTGCTGGACTTCGCATCGGACTGGGCGGATTCATCGGGTGAATAGCTTTCGGAGATAATCGGCGTGCGCAGGATCATGATATCGCCTCGCCGCAACACCGTAAGATGACGCGGGAAGGGGGTACCATCCGGGATTTTCAGCGACGTGGGATCCAGATGGAAATTCGAGGTGACGAACAGACGGTTATGCTCATCGTAAACGGAAATGGCGCGCACAATCTCTGAATGACGGCGGTGCAGCACGCTGATTAACTGACCAATGGATTCACGGTTTTGCAGGTTCATACCGTACTCGCTGGAGACGGCCAGCGGTTCGATAATGCTGGCCCCGGCATCTTCAAGCTGTCTCTGCAAATCGTTATAGCGATGCACCACAAAGAAAATGCTCAGCAGCAAACCGATGAGAACGGTAGGAGCGAGGATCAAAATCATCATGCGCGCGCGCAGGCTGTAGTTGGTCATGGAGTTCCGTTATGGGACAATCAGGCTAATTATGTTTATTTGAGAACAATCTCGGCGATGGCGCAATTCTACTCTGCAAAACGACGCGTGACGACGCGTCAGATCATAACTGTTGAAGCCTCTGACCTCGATCCTTTTGGACAGGGGGTGGCGCGACACAAGGGTAAAACACTGTTTATCACAGGTTTGCTGCCAGGAGAACGTGCAGATATTACGCTGACGGAAGACAAACGTCAGTATGCGCGCGGTCAGGTCAAGCGCCGTCTTAATGATAGCCCGGAGCGCGTGACGCCTCGCTGCCCCCATTTTGGCGTCTGCGGTGGCTGCCAGCAACAGCATGCCAGCACTGAATTACAGCAAAAAAGTAAAAGCAGCGCGCTGGCCCGCCTGGTCGGACACGACGTGAATGACATCATTGCCGATCGGCCCTGGGGCTACCGTCGCCGCGCTCGCCTGAGCCTCAGCTACCAGCCCAAAACCGAGCGGCTGGAGATGGGGTTTCGCAAAGCCGGCTCCAGCGATATCGTCTCTGTCACGCAGTGCCCTGTTTTGGTGCCCCATCTTGAGGCATTGCTCCCGGACGTGCACCACTGTCTTGCATCGCTGGATGGCGTGCGTTCGCTCGGCCATGTCGAACTGGTGTTGGCCAACAGTGCCCCGCTGATGGTGCTGCGCCACACCGCGCCGCTGTCAAAGGCGGATCGCGAAAAACTGGAACGCTTTTCGCATTCTCATGAGCTTGCGCTTTTCCTCGCGCCGCAAAGCGAGATACTTGAGCAGGTCAGCGGAGAAGCGCCCTGGTATGCGTCAGACGGGCTACGCTTAACGTTCAGCCCGCGGGATTTTATCCAGGTCAACGACGGCGTGAACCAACAGATGGTGGCGAATGCGCTGGAATGGCTCGACGTACAGCCCACTGACCGGGTGCTCGATCTGTTCTGCGGCATGGGGAACTTTACCCTGCCGCTGGCCCGCAGAGCAGCAAGCGTGGTCGGAGTGGAAGGCGTTGAGGCGCTGGTGGCGAAAGGCCAGGAGAACGCCCAACAGAACGGTTTGCAAAATGTGACATTCTTTCATCAAAATCTTGAGGATGATGTCACTCAGCAACCGTGGGCTAAGCAGGGCTTTGATAAGATCCTGCTCGATCCGGCGCGCGCAGGTGCGCCAGGCGTGATGCAGCATATAATTAAACTCGCGCCTGAACGCGTGGTCTATGTTTCCTGTAACCCGGCGACGCTTGCCCGTGACAGCGAAGCATTATTGAGCGGGGGTTACCAGATTCGGCGTCTGGCAATGCTGGACATGTTCCCGCACACTGGTCATCTGGAATCGATGGTGTTGTTCGAGCACATCTAATGAGTTTGGCTTGTCGACTTCGACAGGCCCTTGTCCCTAAAGGAGAGGACGATGGTTGCGGTAAGAAGTGCACATTTAAATAAAGCTGGTGAGTTTGACCCTCAAAAATGGATCGCAAGTCTGGGGATTTCCAGCCAGCAGTCGTGTGAACGCTTAACCGAAACCTGGGCCTATTGTTTACGCACAACGCAGGGGCATCCGGACGCTGAACTGCTGTTGTGGCGCGGCGTGGAGATGGTTGAAATTCTCTCCATGCTGAACATGGACATCGAAACGCTACAGGCCGCACTACTGTTCCCCCTGGCGGACGCCGACGTGGTGACGGAAGACGTCCTGCGTGAAAGCGTCGGCCAGTCCGTCGTGGCGCTCATCCACGGCGTGCGTGATATGGCAGCCATTCGTCAGCTTAAAGCCGCGCAAACTGACTCTGTCTCTTCCGAGCAGGTGGATAACGTTCGTCGTATGCTGCTGGCGATGGTAGATGATTTCCGCTGCGTGGTGATCAAGCTGGCCGAACGGGTTGCCCATCTGCGTGAAGTAAAGGATGCGCCGGAAGACGAGCGCGTCCTGGCCGCCAAAGAGTGTACGAATATCTATGCGCCGCTGGCGAACCGTCTGGGTATCGGGCAACTGAAGTGGGAGCTGGAAGATTACTGCTTCCGCTACCTGCATCCGGCGGAATACAAACGCATTGCAAAATTGCTGCACGAACGCCGCATTGACCGCGAGCACTATATCGAGGAATTTGTCAGCGGGCTGCGCCAGTCGATGAAAGAGGAGAATGTGCGCGCCGAGGTCTACGGGCGTCCAAAGCACATCTACAGCATCTGGCGCAAAATGCAGAAGAAACACCTCGCCTTTGACGAGCTGTTTGACGTGCGCGCGGTGCGTATCGTGGCGGAGCGTCTTCAGGACTGCTATGCCGCGCTGGGGATAGTGCATACTCACTTCCGCCATCTGCCGGATGAGTTCGATGACTACGTCGCGAACCCGAAACCAAACGGCTATCAGTCTATTCATACCGTGGTGCTCGGCCCTGGCGGCAAAACGGTGGAAATTCAGATCCGTACCAAACAGATGCACGAAGACGCCGAGCTGGGCGTGGCGGCGCACTGGAAATACAAAGAGGGTACCTCCGGCGGCGGTCGCTCCGGTCACGAGGACCGTATCGCCTGGCTGCGTAAGCTGATTGCGTGGCAGGAAGAGATGGCCGACTCCGGCGAAATGCTCGACGAAGTGCGCAGTCAGGTCTTCGACGATCGCGTCTACGTCTTTACCCCGAAAGGGGACGTGGTGGATTTGCCGGCAGGCTCCACGCCGCTCGATTTCGCCTACCACATCCACAGCGATGTGGGGCACCGTTGCATCGGGGCGAAGATCGGCGGACGTATCGTACCGTTTACCTACCAGCTCCAGATGGGCGATCAGATTGAAATCATCACCCAGAAGCAGCCAAACCCAAGCCGCGACTGGCTGAACCCGAACCTCGGTTACGTTACCACCAGCCGTGGGCGCTCAAAAATTCACGCCTGGTTCCGTAAGCAGGATCGTGACAAGAACATCCTTGCCGGTCGCCAGATCCTGGACGACGAGCTGGAACATATTGGCATTAGCCTGAAAGAAGCGGAGAAGTTCCTGCTGCCGCGCTACAACTTCAACGAGCTCGACGAACTGTTAGCGGCGATTGGCGGCGGTGATATCCGCCTGAACCAGATGGTGAACTTCCTGCAAGCGCAGTTCAACAAGCCAAGCGCGGCAGAGCAGGATGCGGCAGCCCTGAAACAGCTCCAGCAGAAAACCTACGCTCCGCAGCAGCGCAGCAAGGACAATGGCCGCGTGGTGGTTGAAGGGGTGGGTAACCTGATGCACCACATTGCCCGCTGCTGCCAGCCGATCCCGGGAGATGATATTGTCGGCTTTATCACCCAGGGGCGCGGGATCTCAATTCACCGCTCCGACTGCGACCAGCTTGCAGAGCTGCAATCGCATGCGCCGGAACGTATCGTGGAAGCCGTCTGGGGGGAGAGCTACTCGGCGGGTTACTCGCTGGTGGTGCGCGTCACTGCCAACGACCGCAGCGGCCTGCTGCGCGACATCACCACCATTCTCGCCAACGAGAAGGTCAACGTGCTGGGCGTTGCCAGCCGCAGCGATACCCGCGAGCAGCTTGCCACCATCGATATGACTATCGAAATCTATAACCTTCAGGTGCTGGGCCGCGTACTCGGCAAACTGAACCAGGTGCCGGATGTGATTGACGCGCGTCGTCTGCACGGCGGCTAAACATCCTCTTCTGTAGGCCGGGTAAGGCAACGCCGCCACCCGGCTCAGGCATTTAATGGAATCTGTTATGACTCAAATCGACCGCCTGCTCGGCATCATGAAACGCCTGCGCGACCCGGAAAACGGCTGCCCGTGGGATAAAGAGCAGACTTTCGCCACCATTGCGCCTTACACGCTGGAAGAGACCTACGAAGTGCTGGACGCCATTTCGCGAGAGGATTTCGACGATCTGCGCGGTGAGCTGGGCGACCTGCTGTTCCAGGTGGTGTTCTACGCGCAGATGGCGCAGGAAGAGGGGCGCTTTAACTTTGACGATATCTGCGCCGCTATCAGCGACAAGCTGGAGCGTCGTCATCCGCATATCTTTGGTGATGCCTCCGCAGGTAACAGTGTGGAAGTGCTGGCGCGCTGGGAGCAGATAAAAAGCGCTGAACGCGCTGAAAAATCCCAGCACTCGGCGCTGGACGACATTCCCCTGAACCTTCCCGCGCTGATGCGCGCGCACAAAATTCAAAAGCGCTGCTCGGCGGTAGGGTTTGACTGGACCTCTCTCGGCCCGGTGCTGGAAAAAGTACACGAAGAGATCGACGAAGTGATGCATGAAGCGCAGCAGGCCGTTGTGGATGAAGCAAAGCTGGAAGAGGAGATGGGCGATCTGCTGTTTGCAACCGTCAACCTTTCACGCCACCTCGGTGTAAAAGCGGAAACCGCCCTGCAAAAAGCGAACATTAAATTCGAACGACGCTTTCGCGAAGTTGAGCGGATTGTGGCCTCGCGCGGCCTGGAAATGAGCGGGATTGACCTCGACGCGATGGAAGAAGTCTGGCAGGAAGTAAAACGCCAGGAACATGATCTCTAACGAGATTTTGCGATCAAGCGCAATTTGTGTGATTTTTTAAATGACAAGCGCTTGATTTGCGTCAAAAACATTTACCCAAAAGGGGCTATTTTCTCACTCCTTATGTTTGTCATGGCCTGGAATGGAGACGGAGAATGAAAGTTTGTGGCGCTCGTCGTGTTCGGGTATACTACTTTCCCGTCCTGGTTATTCCATCGTTTCACCCTAACTTCTCAGGTTCAGCATGACAACGAACTATATTTTTGTGACCGGCGGGGTCGTATCCTCTCTGGGTAAAGGCATTGCCGCAGCCTCCCTCGCAGCCATTCTTGAAGCCCGTGGCCTCAATGTGACCATGATGAAACTGGATCCGTACATCAACGTCGATCCTGGCACCATGAGCCCAACCCAACACGGGGAAGTGTTCGTTACTGAAGACGGCGCTGAAACCGATCTGGATCTTGGCCACTACGAGCGTTTCATCCGTACCAAAATGACCCGTCGTAACAACTTTACGACTGGCCGTATCTACTCTGACGTTCTGCGTAAAGAGCGCCGTGGTGACTACCTGGGCGCGACCGTGCAGGTCATCCCACACATCACTAACGCCATTAAAGAGCGTGTCCTTGCCGGTGGCGAAGGGCATGACGTTGTGCTGGTTGAAATCGGCGGTACCGTGGGGGATATCGAATCCCTGCCATTCCTCGAAGCGATTCGTCAGCTGGCGGTAGATATTGGTCGTGAGCACGCGCTGTTCATGCACCTGACGCTGGTGCCTTACATGGCGGCAGCAGGTGAAGTGAAAACCAAACCGACTCAGCACTCTGTTAAAGAGCTGCTCTCCATCGGTATTCAGCCTGACATCCTGGTTTGCCGTTCCGATCGCGCGATTCCGGCGAACGAACGTGCGAAAATTGCATTGTTCTGTAACGTGCCTGAAAAAGCCGTTATTTCAATGAAAGATGTCGATTCCATTTATAAAATCCCGGGCCTGTTGAAATCACAGGGTCTGGACGATTATATTTGTAAACGATTCAGCTTGAACTGTCCGGAAGCTAACCTGTCTGAATGGGAGCAGGTAATTTACGAAGAAGCCAATCCGGGCGGCGAAGTGACTATCGGTATGGTCGGCAAGTACATCGAACTGCCAGATGCCTATAAGTCAGTTATCGAAGCGCTGAAACACGGTGGTCTGAAGAATCGCGTCTCTGTGAACATCAAGCTGATTGATTCGCAGGATGTGGAGACGCGCGGCGTCGAAATTCTCAAAGATCTGGATGCGATTCTCATCCCTGGCGGCTTCGGCTACCGTGGTGTTGAAGGCAAGATCGCCACTGCACGCTATGCGCGTGAAAACAATATTCCATACCTCGGTATCTGCCTGGGTATGCAGGTTGCGCTGATTGAATTTGCGCGCAACGTAGCGGGAATGGAAAACGCGAACTCTACGGAATTTGTGCCAGACTGTAAGTACCCTGTTGTGGCGCTGATTACGGAATGGCGCGACGAAGACGGTAACGTCGAAGTCCGTACCGAGAAGAGCGATCTGGGTGGCACCATGCGTCTTGGCGCACAGGCCTGCCAGCTGTCCGACGATAGCGTGGTACGCAAGCTGTACGGCGAGCCGGTCATCACCGAGCGCCATCGTCACCGCTATGAAGTCAACAACATGTTGTTGAAACAAATTGAAGCTGCGGGTCTGCGTGTTGCGGGCCGTTCCGGGGATGATCAGTTAGTCGAGATCATCGAAGTGCCTAACCATCCGTGGTTCGTGGCCTGCCAATTCCACCCGGAATTTACTTCAACGCCGCGTGACGGGCATCCGCTGTTTGCAGGCTTCGTGAAAGCCGCCAGCGAGTACCAGAAGCGTCAGGCGAAGTAAAAAAAGTTAGAACGGCAACGCGTACCTTTGGTACGCGTTGTTTGTCTGGAGTTTTAGTTTAACTTGTACTGAGGAAAATCTAATGTCCAAAATCGTTAAAGTCATCGGTCGTGAAATCATCGACTCCCGTGGTAACCCGACCGTTGAAGCTGAAGTTCATCTGGAAGGTGGTTTCGTCGGTATGGCAGCGGCTCCATCAGGTGCTTCTACAGGTTCCCGCGAAGCGCTGGAACTGCGTGATGGCGACAAATCCCGTTTCATGGGCAAAGGCGTACTGAAAGCGGTTGGCGCTGTTAACGGTCCTATTGCTCAGGCTATCGTTGGCAAAGATGCTAAAGATCAGGCTGGCATCGACAAGATCATGATCGATCTGGACGGTACTGAAAACAAATCTAACTTCGGTGCGAACGCAATCCTGGCGGTTTCCCTGGCGAACGCCAAAGCGGCAGCAGCAGCTAAAGGCATGCCACTGTTCGAGCACATCGCTGAACTGAACGGCACCCCAGGCAAATACTCTATGCCTGTACCAATGATGAACATCATCAACGGTGGTGAGCACGCAGACAACAACGTTGATATTCAGGAATTCATGATTCAGCCAGTTGGCGCGAAAACCCTGAAAGAAGCGGTACGTATGGGTTCTGAAGTGTTCCACAACCTGGCTAAAGTTCTGAAAGCTAAAGGTATGAACACGGCTGTTGGTGACGAAGGCGGCTACGCGCCAAACCTGGGTTCTAACGCAGAAGCACTGGCTGTTATCGCTGAAGCGGTTAAAGCAGCAGGCTACGAGCTGGGCAAAGACATCACCCTGGCGATGGACTGCGCAGCATCTGAATTCTACAAAGACGGTAAATACGTTCTGGCTGGCGAAGGCAACAAAGCGTTCACCTCTGAAGAGTTCACCCACTTCCTGGAAGACCTGACCAAACAGTACCCAATCGTTTCTATCGAAGACGGTCTGGACGAGTCTGACTGGGATGGTTTCGCATACCAGACCAAAGTACTGGGCGACAAAATCCAGCTGGTTGGTGACGATCTGTTCGTAACCAACACCAAGATCCTGAAAGAAGGCATCGAGAAAGGTATCGTTAACTCCATCCTGATCAAATTCAACCAGATCGGTTCTCTGACCGAAACGCTGGCTGCGATCAAAATGGCGAAAGACGCTGGCTACACCGCGGTTATCTCTCACCGTTCTGGCGAAACTGAAGATGCTACCATCGCTGACCTGGCTGTTGGTACCGCTGCTGGCCAGATCAAAACCGGTTCTATGAGCCGTTCTGACCGTGTTGCTAAATACAACCAGCTGATTCGTATCGAAGAAGCGCTGGGCGAAAAAGCACCTTACAACGGTCGTAAAGAGATCAAAGGCCAGGCATAAGCCTGAACCTTCGTTCTTACGAAAAAACCCGCTTCGGCGGGTTTTTTGTTTTCTATAGCAGAAGCGGCAACGTGGCGCTTGCCGTTTGCTGGCTAACGTCACCGTAATGGCTGTCTACTGCAATAAGGGAAGTGGTTAGCAGTTCAACCAGCAGCATCACGCCAACCTTGGCATTGAGCGCACCCGCGCTCAGCGGTCCCTCGGGTTTGGCTGCAACCAGCTGTAAATCGCTCAGGGAGGCCAGCGGGCTGCGGGGCGTATTGCTGAGCGCCAGTACCTTAACGCCCCGCTTGCGGGCTAGCTTCACGACGTGGAGTAAATCGCGGGTCGATCCCGAACTTGAGATAGCGACCACCAGCGTCTCGTCAGACAGCGTTGCCGCATTCATGGCCGCGCGATGCATATCGCTAAACAGCTGCGCGGGTTTGCCCAGCCGCAGGAGCTTGTAATGCAGATATTCCCCGAGTATCGCGCTGGCGGCCACCCCGTAAATTTGCACTGACTGCGCCTGATGCAGGGCCAGTGTCGCCTGTTCAAGTTGGGCCCGGTCGAGGAGTTTTGCGGTATCTTGCAGCGCCTGGACAGACTCATCCACCACGTTATCTATTGCATCTCCTGCCTGACGCTCAGGCAAACCCTGCTGAATATCCAGCGCAAGCGCCATTTTAAATTCGTTATACCCCTTACAGCCCAGCGTGCGGCAAAGGCGTGTGACGCTGGCCTCGCTGGTGCCGCTTTCACGCGCCAGCTCGGTGATCGTCAGGTAGAGCACCCTGGCAGGATCGTTGAGAACAAACTCCCCCAGTTTTTGTTGCGTTGGGCTGTACCCGGAAGCCTCCTGGCGTAGCTTCAGCAGCAGGTTTTCATGGTCCGACATGCTAGATCCTTAATGCGTTTCTCTGCCAACTAGTGTGGCGGAAAGCGGGGGAGAGATGCCAGTCATTTCGAAAAAGTATGATCGGCGTCCTGGTTTTTGGTGGTAATTTTCACAATTAAAAATATATGTGGTAAAAATTTTCATCAACAACCAGGGGGATAAAAAAATGATGCAAATGTTCAGCGGAGCGTCTTCCGGCGGATGGTTTGAAAAAGCGCAGCGCTTTGGCAAATCCTTTATGTTACCCATCGCCATACTGCCCGCAGCAGGTCTGTTGCTGGGGATCGGCGGGGCGCTATCGAATCCGAATACGCTTACCGCGTATCCATTTTTAGACGTTGGCTGGCTACAGGCCATCTTTACCATCATGAGCAGCGCAGGCTCGATTGTGTTTGCAAACCTGTCGGTACTGTTTGCTGTTGGGGTCGCCGTTGGGCTGGCGAAAAATGATAAAGGCACGGCAGGGCTGGCGGCGTTGCTCGCTTATCTGGTGATGAATGCCACTATCAATGCGCTGCTGATCCTGACCGGAAAACTGGCGCATGAGAACCCGGGCGCCGTAGGGCAGGGCATGACGCTGGGTATTCAGACGCTTGAAACGGGCGTGTTTGGTGGGGTAGTTATTGGGCTGGTGACCTGCGCACTGCATCATCGATTTAATAAAATCGCGCTTCCGCAATTCCTGGGCTTTTTTGGCGGCTCGCGCTTTGTTCCGATTATCAGCTCGCTGGCGGCGATACTCGTCGGGGCGCTCATGACCGTTGTTTGGCCGCACTTCCAGAAGCTGATCTTTGGCCTCGGCGGTCTGGTGGACGCCACCGGCTATCTGGGCACCCTGCTGTACGGTTTTATCCTGCGCATGCTTGGCCCGTTTGGTTTGCACCACATCTTCTATCTTCCGTTCTGGACCACCGCGCTTGGCGGCAGTGAAATTGTTAACGGTCACCTGGTTGAGGGCACACAGCGGATCTTCTTCGCCCAGCTCGCCGACCCGAACACGCAGCATTTCTATGAGGGCACGTCGCGCTTCATGTCCGGGCGCTTTATTACCATGATGTTTGGCCTGCTGGGCGCCTGCCTTGCGATGTACCACACGGCCAGGCCGGAGAATAAGAAGCGCGTCGCCGGGCTGCTGCTTTCTGCGGCGTTAACTTCTTTCCTGACCGGCATTACTGAGCCTGTCGAGTTCTCATTCCTGTTTATTGCCCCGGTGCTGTACGTCATTCATGCGCTGTTTGACGGGCTGGCGTTCATGCTCGCGCACATTCTGCACATCACCATCGGACAAACTTTCTCCGGCGGGTTTATTGATTTCGTGCTGTTCGGCATTTTGCAGGGGGAAGCGAAAACTAACTGGATGTTCGTCCCGCTGGTGGGCGTACCGTGGTTCTTCCTTTACTACTGTACCTTCCGCTATCTGATCAAACGTTTTGATTTTGCCACGCCGGGCCGTGAAAAGGAGGCGTTGGCTGACGAGGCTACCCTGCCGCAAAGCGAGCGCGCCGCGGCGGTGATCGCCGGGCTGGGAGGAAAAGACAATCTGGATGACGTTGACTGCTGCGCCACGCGCCTTCGCGTCACGGTGAAAGACGGTAGCAAAGTCAATGAATCTGCACTGAAAGCGACCGGCGCGCGCGGCGTCATCGTGCGCGGTAACGGGGTTCAGGTCATCTATGGCCCGCACGTCACCATTATCAAAAACGAAGTGGAAGAGATCTTATCGTAATGAAAACTGTACTGGATAACCTGAAAGGAAAACTGGTCGTCTCCTGCCAGGCGCTGGAAAACGAACCGCTGCACAGCCCGTTTATTATGTCGCGAATGGCGCTGGCGGCGGCCCAGGGCGGTGCCGCTGCGATCCGCGCCAATAGCGTGGTGGATATCGAGGCTATCAAAGGGCTGGTCTCACTGCCGGTCATCGGCATCATCAAACGAGACTATCCGGACAGCGAGGTGTTCATCACCGCGACGCTCAAAGAAGTGGATGAGCTGATGGCGGTCGCCCCGGAGATCGTTGCGCTGGATGCGACCGCCCGGAAACGGCCCGGTGGCGTATCGCTGGACATGCTGATCGCGCAGATCCGCACCCGTTACCCTTCGCTGCTGCTGATGGCGGATATTGCCACCGTGCAGGAGGCCGTGACCGCGCAGGCGCTGGGGTTTGATTGTGTCGGAACCACCCTTTACGGTTATACGGCGGAGACCGCGGGCCATTCGCTACCGGAAAATGACTGCGCGTTTTTGAAAGAGGTGCTGTCTGCCGTCACGATCCCCGTGATTGCCGAAGGTAACGTGAATACCCCCGATCGCGCGGCCAGGTGTCTGGCGCTGGGGGCGCACACGGTTGTCGTCGGCGGGGCGATCACCCGACCGCAGCAAATTACGGAACGGTTTATGGCGGCAATTGACGCGCAAAGCACCGATGGAGCATGATCATCTGACGGGGATCTGCGATACTTATCGTTTATCCCCTTAACAGAGTTGACTATGCAGTACCCGATTAACGAGATGTTCCAGACCCTTCAAGGCGAGGGTTACTTTACCGGCGTTCCCGCTATCTTTATTCGTTTACAGGGATGCCCGGTTGGCTGCGCCTGGTGTGATACCAAACATACGTGGGATAAGCTCGCAGATCGGGAAGTGTCGCTGTTCAGCATTCTGGCGAAAACCAAAGAGAGCGATAAATGGGGCGCGGGCAGCGCGGAAGATCTGCTTGCCATTATTGGTCGTCAGGGCTGGACGGCGCGGCACGTGGTGATCACCGGCGGGGAACCCTGCATTCACGATCTGATGCCGCTCACCGAACTGCTCGAAAAGAACGGCTATAGCTGTCAGATTGAAACCAGCGGTACCCATGAAGTGCGCTGCTCCCATTCAACGTGGGTAACGGTTTCACCGAAAGTGAATATGCGCGGCGGGTATGACGTACTGTCGCAGGCGCTTGAGCGTGCTGATGAGATCAAACATCCGGTGGGGCGCGTGCGTGACATCGAAGCGCTGGATGAACTGCTGGCGACGCTGACGGACGAAAAGCAGCGCGTGATCGCGCTACAGCCTATCAGCCAGAAAGACGATGCGACCCGTCTGTGCATTGAAACCTGTATCGCCCGCAACTGGCGGCTGTCGATGCAGACGCACAAATATCTGAACATTGCCTGATACTTTTGTGGCCCCGCTTAACGCGGGGCTTTTGTTGTTGGCAGTAAAGCCCAGGTCACGACTGCCGACCCAAGGCAAATCGCACTGTTGAAAAGCAAGGCATACTGCGCGGCACTGGCCGTTCCCATCGGCAGCCATAGCGCGTACAGCGATGCGGTGACCGCGATACCCATTGCGCCGCCCAGGGAACTGCCCATCTTATAGATCCCTGAAGCCACCCCCACTTTGTTTTCAGGGGCATTCATTACCGCCGTGTCCGTTGAGGGCGTGGCGTAACATCCGAGCCCCAGCCCAAATAAAATATTGCTCAGAAAAACGGTAACAATGTAGACCTCTTTGCTTAAGAAGGTGCATGAAATCAGCGAAATACCTGTTGCGGTCAGCAGCGGGCCGGTCATCATCGGCAGCCTGGCGCCATAGCGCTGAAGCAGTTTTTCACCCACCCGGATCATCGCCAGTACGGTAACCAGATACCCCAGCGTCATCATGCCTGTCTGTAGTGGTGACAGATGATGGCCTTGCTGCAACCAGATGCTGGCGATCATCATGGTGCCAATGCAGCCGTTGAGCAGGAAATTTGAGAATACCGAGGCGCTATAGGCCCGGTTTTTAAACAGGGCGAAATCGATCAGCGCCGCATCGCCTTTTCGCCGCCCGGTAACGACAAAGCACATCAGTGCAATCACGGCTCCACACAGTACAAGAAGCGATAAACTGCTGCTCCAGCCCCAGCTGTGTCCTTTGCTAATAAACAGATTGAACAGCACCAGCATAAGGACAAAACTCACCAGGCCGCTGATATCCAGTTTGTGTCGACACGCATCAGGGCTGCGGCTTTCCGGGGTGGCGCGGATAAGCAATAGCGCGGCCAGAGCCACCACCATGGAGAAAATAAATATCCAGCGCCAGCCCAGCGTGGTGGCGATGGCGCCTCCCACAAACGAGCTCAGGCCACTGCCGCCCCAGGAGCCGATAACCCAAAAGCTGATGGCGCGCTGGCGTGCTTTACCGTCATACCAGGTCTTAATCAGCGCCAGCGTGGCGGGCATGATGCAGGCCGCTGATAGCCCCTGTATCGCTCTTCCCAACAGAAACAGGACGGGCTCCCATGAAATGAACAGCAGACCACTCCCGATCATGCTCAGTATCAGGCCAATCATGGTCAGGCGCATGCGCCCATACTTATCGGCAAACCCACCGCAGGCGACGACAAAACAGCCGCTGAACAACGCGCTAAGGCTGACGGCCAGCGTAAGGGTTTCGAGGGCAATATCGAGGCTATTCTGCATGGCCGGAACCACGTTGATAACCGACTGGGCAAACAGCCAGAATGTCAGAACGCTCATGACGATACCCGCCAGCAGCCGATCGTTACCGGCGTAGGCGGATGCGCCTGTCAGGGAAACGGTACTCATAGTGCAGCCCTCCCGGGAAGGTGCGAATCAGCGCAGATAGTGTTCGGTCAGTGCGGCCCACAGCGCCGCGCCGGTGAGGAGAATGTTGTCGTTAAAGTCGTAGCCCGGGTTATGTACCATGCAGCGGTCAGGCTCATCCCCGGCGCCAAGCGTGAAATAGCATCCATTGGGATTTTTCTCGAGCATGAAAGCAAAGTCCTCGCTGCCCATAAACGCATTGACCTCCGCGACGGCATCCTGACCGAACAGATCGGTGGCGACGCTGCGCACCATCTCGTTGGCTTGCGGATTGTTTTTCAGTACCGGGCTGCCGTTAATGTGTCGAATGGTGGCCGTCGCATTGAAACTTTCCGCCTGTGCAACGGCGATATCATGGATACGCTGTAGCACGGTTTGCCGCACGCGTTCATCCAGCGTGCGCACGGTAAGTTTCATCAACACTTTGTCGTTGATAATGTTAGGGGCGTGCCCGGCCTGAATGCTGCCTACGGTAACGACGGCTGGCTGGAAGGGGGTAATGTTGCGCGAAACAATCGACTGCAACGCGATAGTGATATGACAGGCAACCAGGGTGGCGTCAACGGTATGTTCTGGCACCGCACCGTGACCCCCACGCCGTTAACCTCAATATGAAGGGTGTCGGAAGAGGCCATCATGGCGCCATCGCGCAGACCAATTTTTCCGAGGGGCTGTGACGGCATATTGTGCAGACCAAAGATGTGGTCGCAGGGGAACAGGTCAAACAAACCGTCCTCTACCATAACGCGTCCGCCATACAGAAGTTCTTCCGCGGGCTGAAAAATAAGGTGCAGCGTGCCGTTAAAATTACGGGTGCGTGCCAGGTACTCCGCTGCATACAGGAGCGTTGTGGTGTGGCCGTCATGACCGCAGCCGTGGAATTTACCCTCAACGGTACTGCTCCACGCCTTGCCGTTGTTTTCCTGCATTGGCAGCGCATCCATATCGGCGCGCAGGCCCAGGCGTTTATGCCCGTTACCCACCTTCAGTGTGCCGACCACACCGGTTTTCGCCAGCCCGCGATGAACCTCATATCCCCATTCCTGAAGCAGCGCAGCAACGCGATCGCTCGTGTTGTGCTCCTCAAAACCAATTTCAGGATGCTGATGAAAATAGCGCCGTAATTCAGTGAACCGAGCTTCGTTGCCACGCAGAGCTTCGATAATTGGATGTGTCATTTTTGTTATCCTTTTTCTGCCAAACGATGATAATTTCGAGTCTATGACGATCGTCCCGCCTGAAAATGCATTTTTTTGTTGTAAAGCGACGGCTTTATTTTGATTGTTTTTCATACAATTCAGTTATGACAAAAAAGAGCAGGTCATTATTTGTCTTTGATGAGGGGTAAGATGGCGCAACGGGGAGATGAATTTTGGATAGAGATTCAGGACATTCGCCACTGCGTGGAGGATGAAGGCGATACGCTAACGTTGCTCTGGGTGCTGGAAGGGCGGGCAGAGCTGAACACCGATGCGGGACGTGACATCCTGGAGGCCAATACCCTTGCCATCATAAACCGTCATCGGCGCTGGCAGTTCACGAGCGAAACGGCAAATGTCACCCTGCGCGTAACCCTTTCCGGGCGCTGGGTCGTCCAGCTCTGCAATGATTTTTTTGCCCATGATTATGCTGTACCGGCAGAAGCCGGAGGCGTCTGGCCCCAGTGCGATGCGCTTCGCGATCTGCTGCGCCAGCTTCTTGTGGTCACCCTCATCAACGACCCGCACCGCTACCGGCTGGAGGCGTACCGCTGGCTGAGCGAGATTTTGCTGTTGCTGACCAGCCGCTTTCAACAGCCCGCCCGTATGCTGTCCCGGGAACTTTCCTCAGCGCACAGCAAACGCATCGCCCGGGTGATAGAGCGGATCAATGCCAGTTATTCCCGCCGTATTACGCTTGCGGAAATCGCCGCGAGTGAATATGTTTCTGAAGCCTGGCTCTCTCGTCTCTTTCGCAAGGAGGTGGGGATCAGTTTCATGCAGTACATCACCCACCTGCGGCTGGAAAAGGCGGCCGACGCTCTCCGGCTGACGAACCGACCGCTGCACCAGATTGCGCTTGAGCAGGGTTTCGCCAGCACGCGTATGATGAGCGATCGGTTCAGGCGTGTTCACAATATGTCTCCGGGTGAGTTTCGTAAGGCCCGACGCCAGCACCCGGAGGCGGCACGTATTCGGACGGACAGGCGTGAGCAGCGCTATCCGGTCGCCGTGGACAAGCTGTTTAGCCTGCTCAATGAACCGGTGGCGCGCGGTTGGGGAGCCTCGCCGCTCGTCGTTCACCCGCAGCAGGAGCAGAGACTGGATCTTGAGCAGCTCAATCCTCTTTCTGCCTCGCTGCGCCGTATGCGGGTGGTCATTACCCTGCGTGAGCTCGACGATTTGCTCCGTGAGGACGTTCGACAAAATCTGGAGGCGATAAATGAGGCTATTCCCATTGAGGGAATTGATATCGCCGAACCTTTTCTCAGCAGTCGTCTGTTTGCTACCGGGTGGGATGACCCCCAGATGGCGGGCTACGCCTGCTGGTACAATCTGCATCAGCTCTTCACCTGGCTGGCAAAAAAGCAGTGGACGGTGCTACTGCACACCGGCGTAACGACCCGTCGCGATCTTCTCACCCGCTTTTTACAACAGTCGGTTAATCATTTTGCGCCAGAGATCACCGCGGGCTGGCACTTCGTCATGCACTGGTCAACACAGGCGAGTGAGGAGACCCGGGAGCAGGTCTGGCTGGCCCAGCAAAAGGCAATACGAACTTATCTTCCGCAGGCAAAGTTTGGTTTATGGCACCGATTTGCCCCCGTCAGCGCGGGCGTAAGCGACGATACCCTGTTCAGTTCAGCCATCCTGATGCAGGCCGATTTTCTTGCCTGTTCTGCCGATGCCAATGAACTTCTCGATCCCGCGCAGCTGGAGGTAACCCCTCTCTCCTCAACGGAAAATTATCCGATACTGAAGGTCCGCCAGATCCTCGCTGCCCTTCGCCTGCGAAAATGTTCGCTTCCCGTCTGGCTTCTCTCCTGGAATACCCTCACCGGCAACACGCGGGCGACAAACGGTTGGTTTTTTCGTGGGGCGCTGCTGATGCAGAACCTGCTCGGGCTTTCGGAGCAGGTCTGGCTGGCGGGATTCTGGCTCAATTCGGGCCTTCAGGGAGAAGCCCGTGCGAACAACACCATCGATACCTCAAGCCTTGCGCTACAGTATAACCATGGTCTGCCGCGTCCGGTTTATTGGGTACTCTGGCTCTGGCAACGTCTGCGGGGCGAGGTGCTGGTCAATGATAAGCGTGTCCTGCCTACGCGCCATCGCAATGGTTATCAGCTGTTGCTGCGTAATGTGGTGGTTTTTAATCCGCTCCTATCCAGTGAAGAAGCCTTCATCCAGCGTTTTCGCCAGCAGTATCATTTACACCTGAAGGGAATGCGCGGTAAATGGCGAATTAAATGCCATCTGTTTGATCAGCACAACGGCGCGCTCTATCCGTTGCTTGAAGGGGTTGGCAGCGAAAGCGGCCCTGATGAAGAGATGTGGCGCTGGATAGCGCATAAAGCGCGTCCAACGCTTTCCGTACGCGATGAACGCCTTTATGACGGCTGGCAACTGAGTGAATCACTGGAGAGTAATGCGCTGGTGCTCTACGAGTTTACGCCGCTCGTGCCTCGTGAGGCCGAAACGGAGGAGATTCACTCCCCGCGGTAGACGCAGCCTGCCGTGCAGGTCTCTTTGATCATCACCGCGCTCAGCAGCGGCACCAGCGGTTTCATCTGATCCCAAATCCATTTCGCCAGCACCTCGCTGGTCGGGTTTTCAAGGCCCGGAATATCATTCAGATAGTAGTGATCGAGACGATCGTAGGTCGGCTTAAACGCGGCCTTCAGTTCGGCAAAGTCCATGATCCAGCCCGTATGGGGATCGACTTCACCGGTGATTTCAAGACGCACCATAAACGAGTGTCCATGCAGGCGGCCACATTTGTGCCCGGCAGGAACGTGTGGAAGGTGGTGTGCGGCTTCGAAGGTGAAATCTTTAAACAGTGTGGTGGACATCATAGCTCTCAGGAATGCGGAAAAAACCGCCGCATAGTACCGGAAAGCACAATTTTTATCATTAACTAAAACGGCTCTGAACGGTCAACGCCTCGTATTCATGGTGTTTATCGACTTTTGTTGTTTTATTTCAGATAGTTGTTTAATCGCTTTTATCGTTAAGAACGATAACTAAAACAGGTTAGTCCATTTGGTTATTTATTATTTCCATCCCTTCTTTAATTGTTATTATCCCCGCCGTTAACCTTATCTTCAGTTTGGATTTATTCGCTTAAAGTCCGCTTTGCTACTGGAACATAACGACGCATGACAACACAGGCCCCACCTTCAAATTTGCTTCCCCTTAACCCGGAGCAACTGGCGCGCCTCCAGGCCGCGACTTCCGATTTTTCACCCACCCAGCTCGCCTGGGTCTCCGGCTATTTCTGGGGAATGCTGAACCAGCAGCCGGGTGCTGTGGCTGGCGTCCCGCCAACGGCCGTTGAAATTCCTGCCATCACGCTTATCTCCGCTTCGCAAACGGGTAATGCCCGTCGTGTGGCCGAAGCGCTGCGTGATGACCTGCTCGCCGCGAAGCTGAACGTTAACCTGGTCAACGCCGGGGATTATAAATTCAAACAGATCGCGTCAGAAAAACTGCTGGTGGTGGTGGCGTCAACGCAGGGCGAAGGCGAGCCTGCGGAAGAAGCCGTCGCGCTGCATAAGTTCCTGTTCTCGAAAAAAGCGCCAAAGCTCGAGGGCACCGCCTTTGCCGTCTTCGGCCTCGGTGACACGTCCTATGAATTTTTCTGCCAGTCCGGTAAAGATTTCGACAGCAAGCTGGCGGAGCTGGGTGCAGAGCGCCTGCTGGATCGCGTAGACGCTGATGTCGAATACCAGGCCGCCGCCGCCGAATGGCGGGCGCGCATCGTTGAGGTGCTGAAGGCCCGCGTCCCGAAAGAGACGCCAGCGCAGGCCGCCGTTACCGCAGCGGGCACCGTCAACGAAATCCACACCAGCCCTTACACGAAAGAGGCGCCGCTGACGGCGACCCTGTCGGTAAACCAGAAAATCACGGGCCGTGATTCGGAAAAAGACGTGCGCCATATCGAAATCGATCTCGGTGACTCCGGCCTGCGTTATCAGCCTGGCGATGCGCTGGGCGTCTGGTATCAGAACGATCCGGCGCTGGTGAAAGAGCTGGTCGAACTGCTGTGGCTGAAAGGCACGGAGCCGGTCCAGGTGGAGGGTAAAACCTTACCGCTCTCTGAGGCGCTTCAGTGGCATTTCGAGCTGACGGTGAACACCGCCAACATCGTTGAAAACTACGCCACCTTAACCCGCAGCGAATCGCTCCTTCCGCTGGTCGGGGATAAGGCGAAGTTACAGCAATACGCGGCGACAACGCCGATTGTCGATATGGTGCGTTTCTCACCGGCACAGCTGGATGCCGACGCGCTGATCGGCCTGCTGCGTCCACTGACGCCGCGTCTTTACTCCATCGCCTCCTCACAGGCGGAAGTGGAAAACGAAGTCCACATCACCGTTGGCGTGGTGCGTTACGACATCGAAGGCCGCGCGCGGGCGGGCGGGGCCTCGGGTTTCCTGGCCGACCGCGTGGAAGAAGAGGGCGAGGTGCGCGTCTTTATCGAGCACAACGACAACTTCCGTCTGCCGGCGAACCCGGAAACGCCGGTGATCATGATTGGCCCGGGCACCGGCATCGCACCGTTCCGCGCCTTTATGCAGCAGCGTGCAGCGGACGAGGCACCGGGTAAAAACTGGCTGTTCTTCGGCAACCCGCATTTTACCGAAGATTTCCTCTACCAGGTTGAATGGCAGCGCTACGTCAAAGAGGGCGTGCTGACCCGCATCGATCTGGCCTGGTCTCGTGACCAGAAAGAAAAAGTATACGTACAAGACAAACTGCGCGAACAGGGCGCAGAGCTGTGGCGCTGGATCAATGACGGTGCCCACATTTATGTCTGCGGCGACGCCAATCGCATGGCGAAAGACGTTGAGCAGGCACTGCTGGAAGTGATTGCCGAATTCGGCGGTATGGATGCCGAAACGGCGGATGAATTTTTAAGTGAGCTGCGCGTAGAGCGCCGTTATCAGCGAGATGTCTACTAATGAGCGAAAAACATCCTGGCCCACTGGTGGTCGAAGGCAAACTGTCTGATGCCGAGCGCATGAAGGTAGAGAGCAACTACCTGCGCGGTACCATTGCCGAAGATTTAAATGACGGCCTGACCGGCGGTTTCAAAGGCGACAACTTCCTGCTGATCCGTTTCCACGGTATGTACCAGCAGGACGACCGCGATATCCGCGCCGAACGTGCCGAGCAGAAGCTGGAGCCGCGTCACGCGATGCTGCTGCGCTGTCGTCTGCCGGGTGGCATCATCACCACCAAACAGTGGCAGGCGATCGACAAGTTTGCCCATGACAACACGATTTACGGCAGCATTCGTCTGACCAACCGTCAGACCTTCCAGTTCCACGGCATTCTGAAGAAGAACGTCAAGCCGGTTCACCAGATGCTGCACTCCGTGGGTCTGGACGCGCTGGCGACCGCCAACGACATGAACCGTAACGTGCTCTGCACCTCGAATCCGTACGAGTCCGAACTGCACGCCGAAGCGTACGAGTGGGCGAAAAAAATCTCCGAACATCTGCTGCCACGCACGCGTGCCTATGCGGAGATCTGGCTCGATCAGGAGAAAGTCGCCACCACCGATGAAGAGCCGATCCTCGGTCAGACCTACCTGCCGCGTAAGTTCAAAACCACGGTGGTGATCCCGCCGCAGAACGATATCGACCTGCACGCCAACGACATGAACTTCGTGGCGATTGCCGAAAACGGCAAGCTGGTCGGCTTTAACCTGCTGGTGGGCGGCGGTTTGTCCATTGAGCATGGGAACAAGAAAACCTACGCCCGCACCGCGAGCGAGTTCGGCTTCCTGCCGCTGGAGCACACGCTGGCAGTGGCTGAGGCGGTGGTTACTACCCAGCGCGACTGGGGTAACCGTACCGATCGTAAAAACGCGAAAACCAAATACACTCTGGAGCGCGTAGGCGTCGAGACGTTCAAAGAAGAAGTGGAGCGTCGCGCGGGCATCAAGTTTGAGCCGATCCGCCCTTACGAATTTACCGGTCGCGGCGATCGCATCGGCTGGGTTAAAGGTATCGATAATAAATGGCACCTGACGCTGTTTATCGAAAACGGCCGTATTCTTGATTATCCGGGCCGTCCGCTGAAAACCGGCCTGCTGGAAATCGCGAAGATCCACAAAGGCGAGTTCCGTATCACCGCTAACCAGAACCTGATCGTCGCCAGCGTGCCGGAAAGCGAAAAGGCGAGAATTGAAGAGCTGGCCCGCGAGCACGGGTTGATGAATGCGGTGAGCGCGCAGCGTGAAAACTCGATGGCCTGCGTGTCGTTCCCGACCTGTCCGCTGGCGATGGCCGAAGCCGAGCGTTTCCTGCCGTCCTTCACTGATAAAGTGGAAGCGATTCTGGAAAAACATGGTATTCCGGACGAGCATATTGTTATGCGCGTGACGGGCTGCCCGAACGGCTGCGGTCGCGCGATGCTGGCCGAACTCGGTCTGGTAGGGAAAGCGCCGGGTCGCTATAACCTGCACCTGGGCGGTAACCGTATCGGGACGCGTATTCCGCGTATGTTCCGCGAGAACATCACCGAGCCGGAAATTCTCGATTCCCTCGACGTGCTTATCGGACGCTGGGCGAAAGAGCGCGAAGCGGGTGAAGGCTTCGGCGACTTTACGGTACGTGCGGGCATCATTCGCCCGGTGCTCGATCCCGCAAGGGATTTCTGGGAGTAACCACGAGAGGTAATTATGTCCGTACTCGATCTAAACGCGCTTAACGCATTGCCAAAAGTCGAACGCATTCTGGCACTCGCGGAAACTAACGCCCAACTGGAAAAGCTGGACGCCGAAGGGCGCGTGGCGTGGGCGCTGGAAAACCTGCCGGGAGACTATGTGCTTTCGTCGAGCTTTGGCATTCAGGCGGCGGTCAGTCTGCATCTGGTGAATCAGATCCGTCCGGACATTCCGGTGATCCTCACCGATACCGGCTATCTGTTCCCGGAGACCTATCAGTTTATCGACGAGCTGACGGATAAGCTCAGGCTGAACCTGAAAGTCTACCGTGCGACGGAAAGCGCGGCCTGGCAGGAGGCGCGTTACGGCAAGCTGTGGGAGCAGGGCGTTGAGGGCATTGAGAAATACAATGAGATCAACAAGGTCGAGCCGATGAACCGGGCGCTAAAAGAACTGAACGCTCAGACCTGGTTTGCGGGCCTGCGCCGCGAGCAGTCCGGGAGCCGGGCCACGCTGCCGGTGCTGGCGGTGCAGCGCGGCGTGTTCAAAGTGCTGCCGATCATCGACTGGGATAACCGCACGGTGTATCAGTATCTGCAAAAGCACGGGCTGAAGTACCATCCGCTGTGGGATCAAGGCTACCTGTCGGTAGGCGACACCCACACCACGCGGAAGTGGGAACCGGGAATGGCGGAAGAAGAGACGCGATTCTTCGGGCTGAAGCGCGAGTGTGGCTTGCACGAAGGGTGATAACCTTTTTTGCCCGGTGGCGCTGCGCTTACCGGGCCTACAAAGGCTTAATTCTCCCTCTCTCCGTGGGTAGAGGGTTCCCCAGTAATTTGAAAGCAAAAGCGATAACGTTGCCTCAGAATAACTGAGGGCTTTCAGCGATGCCTCGGTCCGGCTGTAAATCGCTGAGGCGTTTCCTGTAGGCCGGGGCGAGGCGCAGGGATGCGCCGAGAGGGCGGGCTTTACAGGGATGTTACCTCCGCCCGTCCCCGATAAGCCGGAAGGAATGAGCCGAAGGCACCGCGAAGCGGCGATTTTCCGCCGGAAGCCCGGGTCGCCAGGGTGGTGGCGACTGAGCCACCCTGGCACGTTCACCGGTCATGTCGTGACAGAGTAGCAAGGAACATAAAGTGAACGGAATGACCACCAGAGCCGTATGTTCCCCCTCACCCCAGCCCTCTCCCTCAAGGGAGAGGGGGCCGTCTGTGCAGGCATTATTTTGTGGGGAACCCTCAGCCCCGTGGGAGAGGGGTGGGGTGAGGGCATAAGGCCGCACTATGCTTAACGGCCTCAGGCTTTCCCCGCTTTCGCCAGCTCCTTCACCAGCGGCAGCATCACTTTCACGACATCCCGGCTGCGGTGCTCAATCCGCTGCGGCAGCGCTTTATCAATGTGCTGCTGATTATCCAGCCGCACATCATGCCAGCTGGTCCCGTCCGGGAACGCTTTCGATTTGCTGCGCTGCTGATAGCCATCTTTTTTGCCCAGCGCCCAGTTCGTCGCCTCGACGTACAGCACCGGAATGCCCGCCTTATCAAACACTTCACCGTCATTACAGCAGCCTGTGCCTTTAGGATACTCCGGGTTACCGCCCGGATTTGTCGCGGCATAGACACCATGCGTGCGGGCAAGCGCCAGCGCGCGGTCGCGGGTGAGTTTACGTACGCTGCTCGGCGTGCTCTGTCCGCTATTAAAATAGAGCTTATCCCCCACGATCAGATTATCGAGGTTAATCACCAGCAACGTATTTTTCTTCTCCTCAGCGCTCATGCGCTTAAGGAGATTCTCAGCGCCGAGTTTTCCTTCTTCTTCGCCGCTGGTCGCAACAAAGCGAATGCTGTATTTCGTCGGAATATTCTTCAGGCGTTCGGCCAGCTCAAGCATCACGCCCAGACCCGCCGCATTATCATCCAGTCCCTGAAGCGTCAGCCCGCCGAGATTATTATCGACATCGGCATCGCTCAACGGCGTGTAGGTATCAAGGTGCGCCATAATAATAATCTGCTCAGCCGCCTTTCCTTCGTGCGCCGCAATAACCGTGCTGCCAGTTACGTTATGCCAGTTTTGCGTTTTATTGCGAGTGGTATAGATGTAGCGGCTGTGGAAAGCGCGAATGTCGCTTTCATAGCCCATATCCGCAAACTGCTGACGAATATAGTCTGCCGAGAGCATCTCGGCTGGGGTTCCGGTCATACGGCCCGGAAAGACCGTCGCAATATGCCGCGCCTGCATACTGGCTATTTCACCGTAAGATGGATTTTTTGCCTGAGCCGGAAGGATAAAGCAAACGCCGAGCGCCAGGGCAACGAATCGGTGGCGCATTGCGGAAAACATAGTGAGTCCTTAAAAACAGAGCAAAATTTTAACCCGCATAGTATGAAACTGTGATCGGGTAGACACAATTTGAATTGCTCTTAAATGCCCGAAATTTCGCGTGTTAAGCACTTTTTGATATTTGCTTTTCCACGGCGTTATTCCATTGAGTAACTACTCATTCCAATTCGTAATTTCATTCGATCTAAGCCGCCCCCTATAGTCCCTTTATTCGTGGTTGTTAGTGAGTTGTTGCCTGTGGACTATCTCCCCCTTTTTGCTGCCTTAAAAGACCGACCGGTATTGGTTGTCGGGACGGGTGAAATTGCCGATCGCAAAATCGCCTTCCTGCAACGCGCCGGGGCGCAGGTGCAGATCGTTGCAGAGGCGGATTTTGCAGAGTCTCAGATCGACAGCGTGGTACTGGTGATTGCGGCAACCGAAGATCGGGCGCTCAACAGCCGAATCTCCGACGCAGCCCAGGCCCGTCACCGCCTGGTGAACGTGGTAGACGACCAGCCGTTATGTTCATTTATCTTCCCGTCGATTGTCGACCGCTCGCCGCTGCTGGTGGCGATCTCCTCCGGCGGCACCGCCCCGGTGCTGGCGCGCTTGCTGAGAGAAAAAATCGAAGCGCTGCTGCCGACCAGCCTCGGACGCATGGCGGAGAAGGCCAGCTACTGGCGCAACCATCTGAAAACGCGTCTGACCAGCGTGACGGAACGCCGTCGCTTCTGGGAGCGTGTGTTTCGCGGCCGCTTTGCCAGCCTGATGCAGGCCGGTAACGAGACGGCGGCGCAACAAATCCTCGAAGACGAACTGGATAACCCCGGCAGTACGGGCGGGGAGATCATTCTGGTGGGCGCCGGGCCGGGCGATGCCGGGCTGCTCACGCTGCGTGGCCTCCAGGTTCTTCAGGATGCGGATGTCGTGTTCTACGACCACCTGGTCACCGACGGTATTCGCGAGCTGATCCGCCGTGACGCGGAGCAAATCTGCGTCGGCAAACGTGCCGGCGAGCACTCCGTGCCGCAGCACGACACCAATCAAATGCTGATTGCCGCTGCGAAAGCGGGCAAAACCGTGGTGCGCCTGAAAGGGGGCGATCCGTTTATCTTCGGTCGTGGTGGCGAGGAGTTGCAGGCGGCAGCCGAAGCGGGCGTCCCGTTCCAGGTGGTTCCCGGCATTACGGCGGCGTCTGCCGTCACGGCCTACGCCGGTATTCCGCTGACCCATCGCGATTACGCCCAGAGCGTGACCTTTGTGACCGGGCACTATAAAGCCGACAGCACGCCGTTTGACTGGTCGCATCTCGCCCAGAGCCGACAAACGCTGGCGATTTATATGGGCACGATGAAAGCGGCAGACATCAGCGAACAGCTTATTCAGCACGGTCGCGATGCGGCAACGCCGGTAGCGGTGATCTCCCGCGGGACACGCGTCGATCAGCATGTCGCCATCGGCACTTTACAAGACCTTGCAACCCTGGCGAAAGACGCCCCAATGCCCGCCCTGATTGTGGTGGGAGAAGTGGTGCAGCTGCACAGCACGCTCGCCTGGTTCCAACACACAACCGACACAGAAGGCTTTGGCGCTTCTGTTATAAATTTGGCTTAAGGAACGGTTATGGACCAAAAACGACTTACTCACCTGCGGCAGCTCGAAGCGGAAAGTATCCACATTATCCGCGAAGTGGCCGCCGAGTTTTCTAACCCGGTGATGATGTACTCCATCGGTAAAGATTCCAGCGTCATGCTGCACCTGGCGCGTAAAGCGTTTTATCCGGGTACGCTGCCGTTCCCGCTGCTGCACGTGGATACCGGCTGGAAATTCCGCGAGATGTACGAGTTTCGTGACCGTACCGCCAAAGCCTACGGCTGCGAGCTGCTGGTGCACAAAAACCCGGAAGGGGTGGCGATGGGCATCAACCCGTTCGTGCACGGCAGCGCCAAGCATACCGACATCATGAAAACCGAAGGGCTGAAGCAGGCGCTGAATAAATACGGTTTTGATGCGGCCTTCGGCGGCGCGCGCCGTGACGAAGAGAAATCCCGCGCCAAAGAGCGTATCTACTCTTTCCGCGACCGCTTCCACCGCTGGGACCCGAAAAACCAGCGTCCGGAGCTGTGGCACAACTACAACGGCCAGATCAACAAGGGCGAAAGCATTCGCGTCTTCCCGCTCTCCAACTGGACCGAGCTGGATATCTGGCAGTACATCTATCTGGAAAATATTGAGATCGTTCCGCTGTATCTGGCGGCCGAGCGCCCGGTGCTGGAGCGCGACGGCATGCTGATGATGATCGACGACGATCGCATTGATTTACAGCCGGGCGAAGTGATCAAAAAACAGATGGTCCGTTTCCGTACTCTCGGCTGCTGGCCGTTGACCGGCGCGGTGGAATCCAGTGCGCAGACGCTGCCGGAGATCATCGAGGAGATGCTGGTGTCGACTACCAGTGAGCGACAGGGCCGCGTGATTGACCGCGACCAGGCAGGCTCCATGGAGCTGAAGAAACGTCAGGGTTATTTCTAAGGAGCCGCCATGAATACGACTATTGCCCAACAAATTGCCGATGAAGGCGGCGTAGAAGCTTATCTGCACGCCCAACAGTACAAAAGTCTGCTGCGTTTCCTGACCTGCGGCAGCGTGGATGACGGGAAAAGCACCCTGATAGGTCGTCTGCTGCACGACACGCGCCAGATCTACGAAGATCAACTCTCTTCTTTGCACAACGACAGTAAACGCCACGGCACCCAGGGCGAAAAACTCGACCTGGCGCTGCTGGTAGACGGCTTGCAGGCGGAGCGCGAGCAGGGCATTACCATTGATGTCGCCTATCGCTACTTCTCTACCGAAAAGCGCAAATTTATTATCGCCGACACCCCGGGGCACGAGCAGTACACTCGTAACATGGCGACCGGCGCGTCCACCTGTGATCTGGCGATCCTGCTGATTGACGCCCGTAAAGGTGTGCTGGATCAGACTCGTCGTCACAGCTTTATCTCTACGCTGCTGGGGATCAAACACCTGGTGGTGGCGGTGAACAAAATGGATCTGGTGGACTACAGCGAAGCGCGATTCGACGAGATCCGTCAGAGCTACCTGACCTTTGCTGAACAGCTGCCGGGCAACCTCGATATTCGCTTTGTGCCGCTGTCGGCGCTGGAAGGGGATAATGTCGCCTCTCAGAGCGGGAACATGCCGTGGTACAGCGGCCCGACGCTGCTGGAAGTGCTGGAAACCGTTGAAATTCAGCGCGTGGTTGATACCCAGCCGATGCGCTTCCCGGTGCAGTACGTGAACCGTCCGAACCTCGATTTCCGCGGCTTCTCGGGCACCATTGCGTCCGGCGCGGTGAAGGTGGGCCAGCGCGTGAAGGTGCTGCCGTCCGGTGTGGAATCGGCCATTGCCCGAATCGTCACCTTTGATGGCGATCTAGACGAAGCCGGAGCAGGTGAAGCGGTAACCCTGGTACTGAAAGACGAAATTGATATCAGCCGCGGCGACCTTCTGGTCGACGCGCAGGAAACGCTGGCGGCGGTGCAGGGCGCATCCGTGGACGTGGTGTGGATGGCGGAACAGCCGCTGACCGCAGGCCAGAGCTATGACATTAAAATCGCCGGCAAGAAAACCCGCGCCCGCGTGGACGGCATTCAGTTCCAGGTGGACATCAACAACCTGACCCACCGTGACGTGAGCGAGCTGCCGCTGAACGGCATCGGTCTGGTGGATATGACCTTCGACGAGCCGCTGGTGCTGGATCCGTATCAGCAGAATCCTGTTACGGGCGGGCTCATCTTCATTGACCGCCTGACGAACGTTACCGTCGGTGCCGGCATGGTGCGCGAGCCTGACGCGCAGGCTGCCGTGGCCTCTGAGTTCAGCGCGTTTGAGCTGGAGCTTAACGCGCTGGTGCGTAAGCACTTCCCGCACTGGGGCGCACGCGATCTGCTGGGAGGCAAGTGATGGCCACCCATGATGAGAACGTCGTCTGGCATCCTCATCCGGTCACCGTCGCCCAGCGCGAACAGCTCCATGGTCACCGTGGGGTTGTGCTGTGGTTTACCGGGCTGTCTGGCTCCGGTAAATCCACGGTGGCAGGCGCACTGGAAGAGGCGCTGCATCAGCAGGGGGTGAGCACCTACCTGCTGGACGGCGACAACGTGCGTCACGGCCTGTGCAGCGATTTAGGGTTCAGCGATGAAGATCGTAAAGAGAACATTCGTCGGGTGGGGGAAGTCGCCAGCCTGATGGCGGATGCCGGGCTGGTGGTGCTGACGGCGTTTATCTCACCGCACCGCGCCGAACGTCAGATGGTGCGTGAGCGCGTGGGGCAGAATCGCTTTATTGAAGTGTTTGTGGATACCCCGCTGGCAATCTGCGAAGCGCGCGATCCTAAAGGGCTGTACAAAAAAGCCCGCGCGGGAGAGCTGCGAAACTTCACCGGCATTGACTCCGTTTACGAAGCGCCTGAATCCCCTGAGATTCATCTGGAAGGTCAACAATTGGTAACAAATTTAGTAAGCCAATTATTAGACCTGCTCAGACGGGACGATATTATCAGATCCTGAGACGGTATCGTTCGGGAGCTGTCTTCCCGAGCGATGAGTCACGGTCACAGGATTAGCTATGCGCAACAGTGAAAACTACATGATTACCACCGGGTCGGAACCGTTAACGACCGACGACGAGACGACCTGGTCCTTCCCTGGGGCGATAGTCGGCTTCGTATCGTGGCTACTGGCGCTGGGTATCCCGTTTTTGATCTACGGTGGTAACACCCTCTTTTTCTTCCTCTATACCTGGCCTTTCTTTTTGGCGCTGATGCCCGTTGCGGTGGTTGTGGGCGTGGCGCTGCACTCCCTTTTCAACGGCAAGCTTCTGTATAGTACGCTCATCACTATCGCCACCGTTGTGGTCATCTTTGGCCTGCTGTTTTTATGGCTGATGGGCTAACTTACGGCATAATTAGAACCCCGCAGTAGAGTCCAGCGGAAAGTTATGGGATGATGATGCCGTTTTTTCAGGGGGCAGGATGGGTAAACTAACGCTGCTGTTGCTGGCTTTGCTGGTCTGGCTGCAATATTCGCTGTGGTTCGGCAAAAACGGACTGCACGACTACAGCCGGGTGAGCGATGACGTCGCGGCACAGCAGGCGACAAACGCCAAACTTAAAGCGCGTAACGATCAACTTTTTGCTGAAATTGATGACCTCAATGGCGGCCAGGAGGCGATTGAGGAGCGCGCGCGCAATGAACTCAGTATGACTAAGCCGGGCGAAACGTTTTATCGCCTGGTTCCGGATGCGTCTAAACGCAATCAGGGCTCCGCACAAAACAATCGATAATCAGGCCCAGGATTACGACATGGCAGCAACTTTTTCGGACGTCTGTGCCGTGGTGCCGGCCGCAGGTTTTGGCCGGCGCATGCAGACAGAATGTCCTAAGCAGTACCTCTCAATTGGCGATAAAACGATCCTCGAGCACGCCGTGGCGGCGCTGCTGGCGCATTCTCGGGTGAAACGCGTTGTTATTGCCATCAGCCCCGGCGATGCACGTTTTGCTCAGCTCGCGCTGGCGAATCACCCTCAGATTACCGTCGTTGACGGCGGCGCAGAGCGGGCTGACTCCGTTCTGGCGGGCATTCAGGCTGCCGGGAACGCGCAGTGGGTGCTGGTGCACGATGCCGCGCGTCCCTGTCTGCATCACGACGATCTGTCACGTCTGCTGGCCCTGAGCGAAACCAGTAACGTGGGCGGCATTCTGGCCGCCCCGGTGCGTGACACCATGAAGCGTGCCGAACCGGGTAAACCGGCGATTGCCCACACCGTCGAGCGCGTCGATCTATGGCACGCGCTGACGCCACAATTTTTTCCCCGCGAATTACTCCACGACTGCTTAACGCGTGCGCTTAAAGAAGGTGCGACCATTACGGACGAAGCCTCGGCGCTGGAGTATTGCGGTTTCCACCCCACGCTTGTTGAAGGGCGCGCTGATAATATAAAAGTGACGCGCCCGGAAGACTTACAGCTCGCGGAATTTTATCTTACCCGTACGACCCCTCAGGAGAAGGCATAATGCGTATTGGACACGGTTTTGATGTACACGCCTTTGGCGGCGTTGGCCCAATTATCATTGGCGGCGTGCGCATTCCATACGAAAAAGGTCTGCTGGCGCATTCTGATGGCGACGTGGCGCTGCATGCGCTGACCGACGCGCTGCTGGGTGCCGCCGCGCTGGGCGACATTGGCAAACTGTTCCCGGACACCGATCCTGCTTTTAAAGGCGCAGACAGCCGCGAACTGCTGCGCGAAGCCTGGCGTCGTATTCAGGCCAAAGGCTACACCCTTGGCAACGTTGATGTGACGATCATTGCTCAGGCACCGAAGATGCTGCCGCACATCCCTCAGATGCGCGTGTTTATCGCTGAAGATCTGGGTTGCCATATGGACGACGTCAACGTCAAAGCGACCACCACGGAGAAGCTGGGCTTTACCGGTCGTGGCGAAGGCATTGCCTGTGAAGCCGTGGCGCTGCTGGTGAAGGCGGCCAAATGACGGATTTCGACAACCTGACGTATCTGCACGGTGAACCGCAGGGCAAGGGGCTGCTGAAAGCCAACCCTGAAGATTTCGTGGTAGTGGAAGATCTCGGTTTTGAGCCGGACGGCGAAGGCGAGCACATCCTGGTGCGCATTCTGAAAAACGGCTGCAACACCCGCTTCGTGGCGGACGCGCTGGCAAAATTCCTCAATATTCACGCCCGCGAAGTGAGCTTTGCCGGTCAAAAAGATAAACATGCCGTGACCGAACAGTGGCTTTGCGCCCGCGTGCCCGGCAACGGCATGCCCGATTTAAGCAAATTTGAGCTTGAGGGCTGTAAGGTACTGGAGTACGCCCGCCATAAACGCAAATTGCGTCTGGGAGCGTTAAAAGGCAATGCCTTTACTCTGGTGTTGCGCGAAGTGACCGAACGCGAAGACGTTGAAAAACGCCTGAAGGCCATTAACGAACGCGGCGTGCCAAACTATTTCGGCGCACAGCGCTTTGGCATTGGTGGCAGCAACCTGCTGGGTGCGCTGCGCTGGGCGCAAAGCGGTGCACCGGTGCGCGATCGTAATAAACGCAGTTTTTGGTTGTCGGCGGCCCGCAGTGCGTTGTTTAATCAGATTGTGAGCGAACGGCTGAAAAAACCGGACGCGAATCAAGTTGTTGTCGGCGATGCGCTACAATTAGCGGGACGCGGAAGCTGGTTTGTGGCAACGGCCGATGAGATGGCCGATGTCCAGTCGCGCGTGGACGCTAAAACGCTGATGATTACCGCCGCCTTGCCGGGTTCAGGCGACTGGGGAACCCAGGGCGAGGCGCTGGCCGCTGAGCAGTCAGCGGTGGCGGATGCGCCAGAATTACAATCGTTGCTGGTGCGGGAAAAGGTCGAGGCGGCGCGCCGTGCGATGCTCCTCTACCCGCAACAGCTGAGCTGGAACTGGTGGGATGACGTAACCGTCGAGTTACGCTTCTGGCTGCCGGCAGGTAGCTTTGCCACCAGTGTTGTCAGGGAACTTATCAACACGTCGGGTGATTATGCGAATATTGCTGAGTAACGATGACGGGATCCATGCGCCAGGTATTCAGACGCTGGCGAAACACCTCCGCGAATTTGCGGATGTGCAGGTCGTGGCTCCCGATCGTAACTGCAGTGGCGCGTCTAACTCATTGACGCTGGAGTCTTCACTTCGCACCTTTACCTTTGAGAATGGCGATATTGCCGTCCAGATGGGGACGCCGACCGACTGCGTGTTTCTGGGCGTAAATGCGCTGATGCGCCCTCGGCCGGATGTTGTGGTCTCCGGCATCAATGCCGGGCCAAATCTTGGCGATGATGTGATTTACTCCGGCACCGTGGCCGCGGCGATGGAAGGGCGTCACCTGGGTTTCCCGGCGCTGGCGGTCTCGTTAAACGGCCACACCCACTATGACACTGCCGCCGCGGTGACCTGCTCCATTCTCCGTGCGCTTGGCCGCGAGCCACTGCGTACCGGACGTATCCTTAATATTAACGTGCCGGATCTCCCACTGGACGAGATTAAAGGGATCCGCGTGACGCGCTGCGGCAGTCGCCACCCGGCCGATCAGGTTATTCCCCAGCAGGATCCCCGCGGCAATACCCTGTACTGGATCGGCCCGCCGGGAGATAAATGCGATGCCGGGCCAGACACCGACTTTGCTGCGGTGGATGAGGGTTACGTTTCCGTTACGCCGTTGCACGTAGATTTAACCGCTTATAGCGCGCATGATGTGGTGTCGGACTGGTTAGAGCGGGTCGGAGTGAACGCGCAATGGTAAGTAAACGTGTACAAACTCTTCTGGAACAATTACGCGCACAGGGGATTGCCAACGAGCAGGTGCTGGATGCGCTTGCCCAGGTTCCCCGTGAGAAGTTTGTAGATGAGGCGTTTGAACACAAAGCGTGGGAAAACGTGGCGCTGCCCATCGGGCAAGGCCAGACGATTTCGCAGCCCTACATGGTGGCGCGTATGACGGAGCTTCTGGAGTTAACGCCAGACTCCCGGGTGCTGGAAATTGGCACCGGTTCAGGGTATCAGACCGCGATCCTGGCCCACCTTGTGCACCATGTCTGTTCCGTGGAACGGATTAAAGGGTTGCAGTGGCAGGCGCGCCGTCGCCTGAAACAGCTTGATTTACATAATGTATCGACACGCCACGGCGATGGATGGCAGGGTTGGCAGGCTCGCGCCCCGTTTGACGCCATCATTGTCACGGCAGCGCCACCTGAAATCCCCGCTGCACTTCTCTCGCAGCTGGACGAGGGCGGCATTCTTGTTTTGCCCGTCGGCGATGAGCAGCAGCTTTTAAAGCGCGTTCGTCGACGCGGCGGCGAGTTTATTATCGATACCGTGGAAGCCGTACGCTTTGTGCCCCTGGTTAAGGGCGAGCTGGCCTGAGACTCGGATTTTTCCAGGGTTATTAAGGCAAATTCAGCGTATGGTGGGGCGCGATAGGTTCGTGCCATCACGGTTATTTTTAAGTCACTGGTAGTTAACACATTCCTGGGGGATAAATGAGCGCGGGAAGCCCAAAATTCACCATCAGCCGTGTTGCGGCATTATCACTGGTTTCGCTCTGGCTGGCAGGCTGTACAAGTTCAAATAACGCGCCTGCGCCCGTCAGTTCCGTTAATGGAACCAGCGGCTCGGGTAACACGTCCAGCGGAATGTTGATCACCCCTCCGCCTAAAATGGGCACCTCAACGGCGCAGCAAACGCCGCAGATCCAGCCGGTTCAGCGTCCAGTTACGCAGCCTACGCAGATACAGCCAGTGGAACAGCCTGTTCAGACTGAAAATGGCCGCATAGTGTATAACCGTAAGTATGGGAACATTCCGAAAGGTAGTTATACCGGCGGCAGCACCTATACCGTGAAGCGCGGCGATACGCTGTTCTATATTGCCTGGATCACCGGGAACGATTTCCGCGATCTGGCACAGCGAAACAACGTCCAGGCCCCGTATGCTCTGGAAGTCGGGCAAACGCTTCAGGTTGGCAACGCGACGGGGACACCGCTTACGCCAGGCAACACCGTTTCAGCAGCCGACGTAACTGCGCAAAATAACAGCGTCACCCCTGCACAAAAAACCACCACGGTGGTTGCTTCACAACCTGTAATTACGTATTCTGAGGATTCAGGTGATCAGAGTGCTAACAAAATGTTGCCGAATAATAAAGGTACTGCGACTGTTGTCACAGCACCGACTACGGCACCTGTGGTTAGCTCTACTGTACCGACTGCAAGCAGTCAGAATGCCAGCTCGTCAATTACCACCTGGCGTTGGCCAACTGACGGCAAGATCATCGAGAACTTCGCTACCTCTGAGGGGGGCAACAAAGGGATCGATATCGCAGGCAGTAAAGGACAGGCAATCATCGCGACCGCAGACGGACGCGTTGTCTATGCCGGTAACGCACTGCGCGGTTACGGTAATCTTATTATCATCAAACATAATGATGATTACCTGAGTGCCTACGCCCATAACGACACAATGCTGGTCCGGGAACAACAAGAAGTTAAGGCGGGGCAAAAAATCGCTACCATGGGTAGCACCGGAACCAGTTCTACACGCTTGCATTTTGAAATTCGTTACAAGGGGAAATCCGTAAACCCGCTGCAATATTTACCGCAGCGATAAATTGACGGGGCATGCCAGCCAGGGTGTCTCGTCCAGGGATCACGGGTAGGAGCCACCTTATGAGTCAGAATACGCTGAAAGTTCATGATTTAAATGAAGATGCGGAATTTGATGAGAACGGAGCAGAGGCTTTTGACGAAAAAGCCTTAGTAGAAGAGGAACCCAGTGATAACGATTTGGCTGAAGAAGAGCTGTTATCGCAGGGTGCCACACAGCGTGTGCTGGACGCGACTCAGCTTTACCTTGGGGAGATTGGTTACTCCCCACTGCTAACGGCCGAAGAAGAAGTCTATTTCGCACGTCGTGCTTTGCGTGGTGATGTTGCCTCGCGTCGTCGCATGATCGAAAGTAACCTGCGACTGGTCGTGAAAATTGCCCGCCGTTACGGCAATCGTGGTCTGGCTCTGCTGGATCTGATTGAAGAGGGCAACTTAGGTCTCATCCGCGCAGTTGAGAAGTTTGACCCGGAACGCGGGTTCCGTTTCTCAACCTACGCGACCTGGTGGATTCGTCAGACCATCGAACGGGCTATTATGAACCAGACCCGTACGATTCGACTGCCGATCCACATCGTCAAAGAGTTGAATGTTTATCTGCGTACCGCGCGCGAGTTGTCCCATAAACTGGACCACGAGCCAAGTGCGGAAGAGATCGCAGAGCAACTCGACAAACCGGTTGATGACGTAAGCCGTATGCTGCGTCTCAACGAGCGCATTACCTCGGTTGACACCCCGCTGGGTGGCGACTCCGAAAAAGCGCTGCTGGACATCCTGGCCGATGAAAAAGACAACGGCCCGGAAGACACCACGCAGGACGATGACATGAAACAGAGCATCGTCAAATGGCTGTTCGAACTGAACGCCAAACAGCGTGAGGTGCTGGCACGTCGTTTCGGTTTACTGGGGTATGAAGCTGCGACACTGGAAGATGTCGGCCGTGAGATTGGCCTGACCCGTGAACGTGTTCGTCAGATTCAGGTTGAAGGCCTACGCCGCCTGCGTGAAATCCTGCAAGGGCAAGGTCTGAATATCGAAGCGCTGTTCCGCGAGTAAGCAACCATTCGTCAGAAAAGGCCCGTCGTGAGACGGGCCTTTTTTATGCCTTACGGCTGCGCCGTTTCGTGCAGCAAACGCCAGGTGATGTTATCCCCTTCCTGATTAAGCACCGCGGTTGACCAGCGCACGTTGACGGGCTGGCCTGGCCGGGTTTGCGTCTCCCGGTAATGGAGCACCGCGCCGTTGTCCCATGTCTGAAGCGTTGTTAACGCATCAATACCGATCCTGAGCCCGGGTCGGGTTCCCCGCTGCGTATTTAAAAATTGGGCAAGCGCGTGATGATCTAACGGGTTGCCACTCGGTGGAACCATCAGAAAATCCGGACGGAAACGGGCGAGCAGGGCGTCCCGATCGCCTTCGCCTGCACCTAACCAGTTTTCAAGGGCGACGTGAATGTCGAGGATCTCTTGTTCGAAATGGGTCATGGTTGCTCCTGTTGCAGTTGCGCAAGTAACTGCGTGTTGTTAAGACGGTAGACGTACAGTACGGGCAGTAGAGTGATGACTGCGGCAAAAACAAACATCCCGTGCCAGGCGGCCAGCGGCGGGAGATAAGCCTGCATGAAGCTCAGCGCCTGCGCCAGCAGCAGGGCACCCGCAAAAAAGCTCAACTGACGATTCAGATTCCATAGCGCGCTGGCATCAGGCATATTTTCCGGTCGCATCGTCAAAAACGCGCTGCTCTGAGCCGTACTGCTGCAAAGGCTTCCCCCCGCGCCCATCAGCGCAAACGCAACGGCAGGTAGCAGCATTGCCGGGCCGACGTTAACTAAAAGCAGAATGCCCGTCGCCTGCAAAAGGCAACCGATGACCACCAGCGGCCGGGGGCCGATACGGTTGAAATAGCGTCCTGTCGCGGTGATAGCCAAAAACGAAGCCACAGACCATGGCAGCATAAGCATGCCCGTTGCGGCGGGTGTCATATTGGCCTCGCTCTGGAGGTAATACATGCCCGTTACGTTCACGCCGATAAAAATGCCGGGTACGCACACATAGATAAGCATGGATAAGCGCAACAGCGGATCCGTCAGCAAAGACAGGTTTACTGTCCTGGTGGGGGTTATCGGCGACGGTTCTGTTTTAAGCCACGCGCAGGCCAAAGCAAAGGTGACAATGACGACGGGCAGGGTGGCAAAAAATATCCAGCGCCAGCTGAATGTCTGAACCAGCATACCGCCCACAGCCGGTGAGCACGCGGGGGCAAGCAGTGCGACCAGCATCACCGCCGAGGAGAGTCTGGCCCGCTCATGAGGCTTAAACTGTTGCCAGGTCAGCGCCTGACCAACCGGGATCAGTAAACCCCCTCCGGCGCCCTGTACGACTCGCCAGGCAATCAGACTTTCCAGCGAAGATGAGAGACCCGCCGCAACGGAGGCCGCGCTAAAGAGAAGCAGTGAGAGCAGGATAACGCGCTTCGGCCCGACGCGGCGCGTCAGGATACTGCTGAAAGGGATGACTAGCGTCAGCCCGGCAATGTATCCGTTACTTACCCAGGCAAGCGCGGAAGGTGTGGTATTGAAAGCGCGAGCCATCGCCGGAAAGGCGACGCTGGCAATAAACATGTTTATCAAATCAAGGAAAAAGCCGAGCAGAAAGACGACGGCGATTTTGCTGCGATACGTCATGGAAGTTCCTCCGGTGAGGTGGCGTATCGTATCGGCCCGCACGTTACGGATAAACGCGACAAAGCACGATATACTGTCAACATTATTTTGACAGTTAACCAGGCAAGCGATGCTTAATTTACAGCGTACGGCAATGTTTATCGCCGTAGCGGAAACCGGCAGTTTCACCGCCGCGGCGGAGGCGATGGGGCTGACAAAAGCGGTGGTCAGCTTTCATATTCGTCAGCTTGAAGAGGAGCTGGGCGTCACCCTGTTGCTGCGAACCACCCGACGCCTGACGCTGACCGAGGCGGGGAAGCTCTTTCATCAACGAAGCGTGATGCTGTTACGGGATGCAGAGCGATTGCAGGATGACGTTCGCGCCAACCACGCCGGGCTGACGGGAGAACTGCGGATCACCACCACGCCCGAATATGGCTCGCAGGTGGTGGTGCCTTTGCTGGCTGAATTTAGCCAGTTGCACCCGGACCTTCGCGTGCGGCATGTCTCGTCCTCTTTGCATGCCGATCTTATCGCCGAGCGCTTCGATGTCGCTATCCGGCTCGGCACGCTTGCAGATTCGCGCTACCACGCCGCGTTGATGACCTCCTTCACCATCCTGCCCGTGGCAACGCCAGGCTGGCTGGCAAACCATCCGGTTGACTCGCTGGAACAACTGGCGGAAGCGGACTGGATCATTCACGAGCGTTTAACGTCGCCGCTGCGCTGGCAGGTAAGAGGTGTTGATGGGCATCCGGTTTCCTTTGAGATCAAGAAAGCGCCGCGCCTGTATGCAGACAGCGCCCAGGCGCTGATGGCTTTTGCCCTCGCGGGATGTGGAGTGGCGCTGCTGCCGGAGTGGCTGGTGCGTAACGCACTGGATGCGGGGGAACTGGTCTCGCTGTTACCGGCGTACACGTTTGCTCAGCAGGGCATCTATGCCGTTTATCCCGATGCCCGGCATGTGCCCGCGAAAGTGCGAACATTTATTGATTTTATGCGCGTCAGGGTGACTTAACCCTGCATCATTTTTTTAATGAGCGCTGAAAATTGCTCTCGTTCCGCGCCGTTAAGGCGCCCCAGAAATGCCTCATCCACCTCATTTCCAATCGGTTTACTGCTCTCAAGCAGGGCCTCACCTTCGGCAGTCAGAAAGACAAACCGACGGCGTTTGTCTGCCGGATCGTGCTCGCGCCTGACCAGGCCGCGTGCTTCCATGCGGCTCAGCATTTCTGCCAGCGTCGCTTTGGTGCTCACCGCGACTTCAGTCAGGGCAACCTGCTCAATACCAGGATTTTCAGCAATTGACCGCATCACCGCATATTGTGGCTTGGTCAGTTCAGGCAATGCGTGCTGCCACTGGGCGGTATGCTGTTGAAAAAGCTGACGTAGCAGGTGGAAAGCTTCTTGTCTTAACTCCATGGACACTCCGACGGAAAAATACTCCCTCTATGATAGCCGCTCTTGGGCTGAATTTTAACGCGAGAGTTTTTTAGCGATTAGTGTGATCGTATGCGAACGATCTTGTCAGCAGCAGGATCAAGGCGTAGTTTAATTAATATGTTCGTATACGAACAAATTAATTGAGGTGCTGAATGAGATTGATTGTGGGAATGACGGGCGCGACGGGTGCGCCATTAGGCGTGGCGTTGTTACAGGCGCTGCGGGAAATGCCGGAGGTGGAAACGCACCTGGTGATGTCGAAGTGGGCAAAAACCACCATTGAGCTGGAAACGCCCTTCACTGCGCATGACGTTGCTGCACTGGCGGATGTCGTCCATAGCCCGGCCGATCAGGCTGCCACCATCTCCTCCGGCTCGTTTCGCACCGACGGCATGATCGTCATCCCGTGCAGCATGAAAACGCTGGCGGGTATCCGCGCGGGCTACGCCGAAGGGCTGGTAGGGCGTGCGGCAGACGTAGTGTTGAAAGAGGGGCGCAAGCTGGTGCTGGTTCCCCGTGAGACGCCGCTCAGCACCATCCATCTCGAGAACATGCTTGCTCTTTCCCGTATGGGCGTGGCGATGGTGCCGCCTATGCCTGCGTACTACAACCACCCGCAAACCGCCGATGACATTACCCAGCATATCGTGACCCGTGTTCTCGACCAGTTTGGTCTGGAGCATAAAAAAGCCCGACGCTGGGAAGGTTTGCAGGCAGCGAAACATTTTTCACAGGAGAATAAAGATGGCATTTGATGATTTGAGAAGCTTCTTGCAGGCGCTCGATGAGCAAGGGCAACTGCTGAAAATTGAGGAAGAGGTTAACGCCGAGCCGGATCTGGCGGCGGCCGCCAACGCGACCGGACGCATCGGTGACGGTGCGCCTGCGCTGTGGTTCGATAATATTCGCGGCTTCACCGATGCCCGTGTGGTGATGAACACTATCGGCTCGTGGCAAAACCATGCTATTTCGATGGGGCTGCCAGCGAATACCCCGGTGAAAAAACAGATCGACGAGTTTATTCGTCGCTGGGACAAATTCCCCGTCTCGCCAGAGCGTCGTGCAAATCCGGCCTGGGCGCAGAACACGGTGGACGGGGAAGACATCAACCTGTTCGACATTCTGCCGCTGTTCCGCCTGAACGACGGTGACGGAGGCTTTTATCTCGATAAAGCGTGCGTTGTCTCCCGCGATCCGCTCGACCCCGATCACTTCGGCAAACAGAACGTCGGGATCTACCGTATGGAAGTGAAGGGCAAGCGTAAGCTCGGCCTGCAACCGGTGCCGATGCATGATATCGCGCTGCATCTGCATAAGGCAGAAGAGCGCGGCGAAGACCTGCCTATTGCCATTACGCTGGGTAACGATCCGATCATCACCCTGATGGGCGCCACGCCGCTGAAATACGATCAATCCGAGTATGAGATGGCCGGTGCGCTACGCGAAAGCCCGTATCCGATTGCGACGGCTCCGCTGACCGGTTTCGATGTGCCGTGGGGGTCGGAAGTGATCCTCGAAGGGGTGATTGAAGGCCGGAAACGTGAAATTGAAGGGCCATTCGGTGAGTTTACTGGACACTACTCCGGCGGGCGCAACATGACGGTCGTACGCATTGATAAAGTCTCTTACCGCACCAAACCCATTTTCGAATCCCTTTACCTCGGCATGCCGTGGACCGAGATTGATTATCTGATGGGGCCCGCCACCTGCGTACCGCTCTATCAGCAACTAAAGTCGGAATTCCCGGAAGTGCAGGCGGTAAACGCCATGTACACCCACGGTCTGCTGGCGATTATCTCCACTAAAAAGCGTTACGGCGGTTTTGCCCGTGCGGTCGGCCTCCGCGCCATGACCACGCCACACGGTCTGGGTTACGTGAAAATGGTGATTATGGTGGATGAAGACGTCGATCCGTTTAACCTGCCGCAGGTGATGTGGGCGCTGTCATCAAAGGTCAATCCGGCAGGCGATCTGGTGCAGCTACCGAATATGTCTGTGCTCGAGCTTGACCCCGGCTCCAGCCCGGCGGGGATCACTGACAAGCTGATCATTGATGCCACCACCCCGGTTGCCCCGGACAACCGTGGTCACTACAGCCAGCCGGTACAGGATCTCCCTGAAACCAAAGCCTGGGCCGAAAAACTGACCGCGATGCTGGCGGCACGTCAATAAGGAGGAAAAAATGATTTGTCCACGTTGTGCCGATGAACATATTGAAGTGATGGCAACATCACCGGTGAAAGGTGTCTGGACGGTATATCAGTGTCAGCACTGTCTGTATACCTGGCGCGATACCGAACCGCTGCGCCGTACCAGCCGCGAGCATTACCCGGAAGCGTTCCGCATGACGCAGAAGGATATTGATGAAGCACCGCAGGTGCCGACGATCCCGCCGCTGCTGTAAAAAAAGCCCGGTGGCGCTACGCTTACCGGTCCTACGGGTTTTGTAGGCCGGGTAAGGCGAAGCCGCCACCCGGCAAAAGACCGCAGAAAACTAAACCAGACTCTTCAACCGATAAATCCACTCCAGCGCCTGACGCGGCGTCAGTGAATCCGGGTCGAGGTTCTCCAGCGCTTCTACCGCCGGAGAGGTCTCTTCCGGCACCGCCAGCAGTGACATCTGCGTACCATCTATCTGCGTAGCTGCCGCATTCGGTGACAAACTTTCCAGCTCACGCAATTTCTGACGCGCGCGCTTAATCACCTCTTTTGGCACGCCCGCCAGCGCGGCGACGGCCAGGCCATAGCTCTTGCTTGCCGCGCCGTCCTGCACCGTGTGCATAAAGGCGATGGTGTCGCCGTGCTCAAGCGCATCAAGGTGGACGTTAGCCACGCCTTCCATTTTCTCTGGCAGCTGTGTCAGTTCGAAATAGTGCGTTGCGAACAGCGTCAGCGCCTTGATTTTATTTGCCAGACTTTCCGCGCACGCCCAGGCCAGAGACAGGCCGTCATAGGTGGAGGTACCGCGTCCTACTTCGTCCATCAACACCAGACTGTTCTCTGTCGCGTTATGCAGAATGTTGGCGGTTTCGGTCATCTCGACCATAAAGGTAGAGCGACCGCTCGCCAGATCGTCCGCCGCACCCACACGGGTGAAGATACGGTCGATAGGGCCAATCTCAACCTTCTGCGCTGGAACGTAGCTGCCGATGTAGGCGAGCAGCGCGATAAGGGCTGTCTGGCGCATATAGGTACTTTTACCGCCCATGTTGGGGCCGGTAATGATCAGCATTCTTCGCTGCGGTGACAGGTTCAACGGGTTGGCAATAAACGGCTCGTTCAGCACCTGCTCAACCACCGGGTGGCGGCCTTCGGTAATGCGAATGCCGGGTTTGTCAGTAAAGGTCGGACAGGTGTAATTCAGCGTGTCGGCGCGCTCAGCCAGGTTTACCAGGACATCCAGCTCGGCCAGCGCAGCGGCGCTCAGTTGCAGGTCAGCCAGGTGCGGCATCAGGATGTCGAACAGCTCGTCATACAGCTGTTTCTCCAGCGCCAGCGCTTTACCTTTCGACGTGAGCACTTTGTCTTCGTACTCTTTCAGCTCGGGTATAATGTAGCGCTCGGCATTTTTCAGCGTCTGGCGGCGAACGTAGTGAATCGGGGCCAGGTGGCTCTGCCCACGGCTGATCTGGATATAGTAACCGTGTACCGCGTTGTAGCCGACTTTCAGGGTGTCGAGCCCCAGACGTTCACGCTCGCGGATTTCCAGCTTATCCAGATAATCCGTCGCGCCATCGGCCAGCGCACGCCATTCGTCCAGCTCTTCGTTGTAACCCGGAGCAATAACCCCGCCATCCCGCACCAGAACAGGCGGCGCATCAATGATGGCGCGTTCCAGCAGTTCGCGAAGCTCGGTAAATTCGCCCATGGTTTCGCGCAGCTTTTGCACTGGCGCGCTGTCGATCTCTCCCAGCTGAGCGCGCAGTTCCGGCAACTGCTGGAACGCATGCCGCATACGGGCGAGATCGCGTGGACGCGCGGTGCGCAAGGCCAGGCGCGCCAGGATACGCTCAAGATCACCCACCTGACGCAGCACCGGCTGCAATTCGGTATAACGATCCTGCAATGCGGCAATGGTTTGCTGGCGGCCAATCAGCGTTTCGGTATTGCGGATCGGCATATGCAGCCAGCGTTTGAGCATACGGCTGCCCATGGGGGTAACCGTACTGTCAAGAACCGACGCCAGCGTATTTTCCATGCCGCCAGCGAGGTTCTGCGTGATCTCCAGGTTGCGGCGCGTGGCGGCATCCATGATGATGCTGTCCTGCTGACGCTCCATGGTGATGGAACGAATATGGGGCAGGGCGGTACGTTGCGTATCCTTAACGTACTGCAACAGGCAGCCTGCGGCACACAGCCCGCGCGGGGCGTTTTCCACGCCAAAGCCAATCAAATCGCGCGTGCCAAATTGCAGGTTCAACTGCTGGCGCGCGGTATCAATTTCGAACTCCCACAGTGGACGACGACGCAGGCCGCGGCGACCTTCAATCAGCGCCATCTCGGCGAAATCCTCTGCATAAAGCAGTTCTGCCGGATTAGTGCGCTGTAGTTCAGCCGCCATGGTTTCACGGTCAGCCGGTTCACTCAGGCGAAAACGACCGGAGCTGATATCCAGCGTGGCGTAGCCAAACCCTTTACCATCCTGCCAGATCGCCGCCAGCAGGTTATCCTGGCGCTCCTGAAGCAGGGCCTCATCGCTGATGGTTCCCGGCGTGACGATGCGTACGACCTTGCGCTCAACAGGGCCTTTCGATGTGGCCGGGTCACCAATTTGTTCGCAGATAGCGACAGACTCGCCCTGGTTCACCAGCTTCGCCAGATAGTTTTCAACCGCGTGATGCGGGATACCCGCCATCGGGATGGGCTCGCCTGCCGACGCGCCACGTTTCGTCAGGGAAATGTCGAGCAGCTGAGACGCACGTTTCGCATCATCATAAAAAAGCTCGTAAAAATCGCCCATACGGTAAAACAGCAAAATTTCCGGGTGCTGTGCCTTCAGCTTCAGGTACTGCTGCATCATTGGCGTATGCGCGTCGAAATTGTCGATTGTGCTCATGGAGTTATGATATCCATTTCTTTGAAAATATTACGCTTTGAGCGGCTCAATGGCCGATTGTTCCTTCTATTGTCGCATGAAAAAAAGGTGCGGCGCAGAAAAAAGTCACGACTTTACGAGGCATCTTCCGCCATTAATTCAATGATGATTTTTCCGTGCTCGACGCCCACCCGCACCTGCGAGTTGGTGGTAAATCCCGCTTGTTCAAGCCAGTCGCCTTTCAGGCTTAGAGCTGCGTGTACGCTGTACCGTTTTGGAATTTTCGTTTTACGGTCTTCATGACGTTTTCTGAAGTAACCCACTTTCAAGTGACGATAGGGTTTGGCGATCGCGATCTGTTGCATAAGCGCTCCGGTGAATGCGGTCAAAGGTGATTATTTACGCCTGTATAAAATACCAGTAAAACGCGGCGGGGGGCGGGGAAATTCTGGAAGGACGCTTCAGAAAATGGAATGCAATGACTGAAAATGTGCAGATAAAAGGGTATTATAAATGCACTTTATTGTTGGGGACGGCGTTATGTCCGGTAAACGTATTTCACGAGAAAAAAAGACGATCGCCAGAATGATCGCCCTGTACGAAAACAGGTGTCCGCACGCCATAAAAGAAGAGGGGCACTATTCGGCGCTCAAGGCTTATGCTGATAAGCGGCTGGATAAATGCGTGTTTGGTGAGGAAAAACCTGCCTGCAAACAGTGCCCGGTGCACTGTTATCAGCCCGCCCGACGGGAAGAGATGAAGCAGGTGATGCGCTGGGCAGGGCCACGTATGTTATGGCGTCATCCGATTCTGACCATCCGACATCTGATCGACGATCGTCGTCCGGTTCCGGAATTACCGGAAAAGTATCGGCCCAAAAAATAATCGTCTCAGCGCCGCAGCGGACGACAAATCACGCTCAGCGCGACCGCGCTGCACAGTGGAAACACCGCCAGCAGCAGCCACGGGTAAATGGCCTCCGTCGAGGGCACCAGCGCCTTATCCAGCAGGCTGCCTAAACCTAAATTCCCCACCAGCACCGCGATGCCGCCGGCGGTTGAGAGTGCGCCATAGTGCGCTCCAAGCGTTGACTCCTCGGCAAAGCGCGGGATCAAATCTTTAGCCGACGGCACCAGCAGCATTTGTCCGAGCGTCAGCAGCGTGACAAGGCTTGCAGAGGGCAGCAGGCGCAGCCAGCCCTCCGGCGGCTCCGTCGCGGCAAAAAGCGCCACGCTGGCAAACGCGGCGGAGAGCAGCAAAAAGCCCACCGGTAAAATCCTTACCGCGCCAACCTTTCGGGCGAAGCGGGCGAGGGGCAATTGCAGAACAATGATCAGCACCGATGCCAGCATAAACAGCGGTCCCAGGTCTTTTTCGTTCCCCCCGGCGCGCTGGATCTCCACCGGCAGCGCCAGATAGAGCTGGTTATAGCTTAACAGCCATGAACTGTAGGCAATGATAAAGGCGACGAAACGCGGCTGACGGAACGTCGTCCACCAGGGCAGAATTTTCAGCGGCTTCGTGCTGTGATGTGCCGCAGGCAGGCAGAAAAATAGCACCACCAGCGCAACGATAAATATCCCTGCGCCTGCGAGCGCAACCTGACGAAAGCCCAGCCCCGTCAGCAGGGCCCCCATCACCGGGCCAAGAACGGCGCCAAGTTCACCGCACACCGCAAACAGCGCAAACCACTCCGCGCGGCTCCGTTTACCCTTTGCCTCACTTTGCGTTCCCGCTTTTGCCAGCAGGGCCTCTATCGACGGTGAGAACAGCGCGCCGCCAACGCCCGTCAGACAGGCCCCCAGAATGACGGGCCACAGGGATTGCCCAAAGGCCAGCAGTAAATAACCCACCACGCGGACGATGCAGCCGCTGAGGATCACGCTCTTCGCGCCAAACCGGTCTGAAAGCGCGCCGCCAACAATAAACATCCCCTGCTGGGAAAAGGTGCGCAGCCCAAGCACCAGCCCAATCAGCCCGCCGGAGAGCAGCATATCGTCACGCAAGAAGATCGCGAGGAAGGGAACGACCGCGTAAAAGCCAATGTTAAACACGAACTGGCTGCCCAGCAGAACGGGCGGCCAGAGCGTGGTGGCAGTGCGAAGAGGCATCGTTTTAACTCACCCCTACACGATAAAATGGATGTGTTTTTTGCCGTGGTACGGCGAGATCTCGATTCTGGTTTTCACCCTGAAGACGTCCCAGAGTAGTTCCTCGGATAAGATTTCCTGCGGCGTTCCGGTCGCCACAATCTGCCCTTGCTGCATCACAATCAGCGAATCGCAGAACATGGATGCGTGGTTAAGATCGTGAATGGCGACGATGCTGGTTACCGGCAGCTCACTGATAAGCTGCATGAGCTGCATCTGATGATGAATGTCCAGATGGTTGGTCGGTTCATCCAGCAGGATCTCGGTGGGCGTTTGCGCCAGCGCGCGGGCGATATGTACCCGCTGACGCTCGCCGCCGGATAAGCTCAGCCAGCCCTGTTCGCTGCGATCCAGCATATCCACGCGTTGCAGGGCGGCAGTGACGGTTTCGTCATCCTGCGCGCTCCAGTTTGAGAAGGGAGAATGGTGCGGAATTCGCCCCAGTTTGACGACGTCACGCACGCGCATATTGGCGTCGGTCATTCCGTGCTGTTCAACAAACGCCACGCGCCGCGCCAGCTGCTTTTTGGCAATGCGGGCAATGTCCTGTCCGTCCAGCGTCACGCACCCGGCATCCGGGCGGCGCAGACCTGCCAGTATGCGCAACAGCGAGGATTTACCGCAGCCGTTAGGGCCAAGCAGGCCCACCGTTTCGCCCCGGGAAACCTTCAGCGAAACATGATTCACAATGATCTTTTTACCTACCTTCCAGGTGATTTTCTCGGCGCAGATGCTCATTACTTATTCCTTGAGCGGTAGATAATCACGGCGAAGAACGGTACGCCCACCAGTGCGGTAACGACGCCAACCGGCAGGCTTTGCGGAGCAATCAGCATCCGCGAGGCGATGTCGGCCAGCACCATCAGGATCGCCCCCGCCAGCGCGCTGGCTATCAGCAGCGTGCGGTGCAGCGGCCCGAACAGGAAACGCATAACGTGCGGCACGACCAGCCCGACAAAACCAATAGAGCCCGCCATGCTGACGATGGTCGCGGTGATCAGGGCGGTGGTGGTAAACAAGGCCAGGCGCACCCAGGGCACGGCAATGCCCAACGAGGCGGCGGCATCATCACCGAACGTAAAGGCGTCCAGCGCACGGGAATAATAAAGACAGACGGCCAGCCCCGCCAGTACCACTACCAGCGCCAGCTGGAATTCCGGCCAGCGTACGCCGCTAAAGCTGCCCAGCAGCCAGAACATCACGTCGCGCGCCTGTTGCGCGCTGGCAGAGGTGCTGATGGTATAGGCGGTAATGGCGTTAAACAGCTGAGAGGCCGCTACGCCCGCCAGGATCGTGCGTTCATTGCCGCCGCGCGCGCCGTTGGTCAGGAAGGCGACGAAGGCAAAGGCGGCGAAGGCTCCGGCAAACGCGCCCGCAGAAAGCGATACTGCGCCGGTGCCGAGACCCAATACGACGACTGACACCGCCCCGGTTGACGCTCCCGCCGACACGCCGAGCACGTAAGGTTCCGCCAGCGCATTCTTCAAAAGGCTCTGCAATACGGCCCCGCAGATGGCCAACCCGGCTCCGCAACAGGCCGCCACCAGCGCGCGGCTGAGGCGAAAGTCCCAGATGACGCTCTCGTAGATGCGGTTGAGCGGAACGTCAGTCAGCCCCAGCTTATTGCTGATGGCGTAGAACACGTTATTGAGCGGGATAGACAACTCACCGATGCTGACGCCAAGGGCGATCACCAGAAACAACAGCACGAAGGCGAGCAGGCATGACGTGGTCAGGAGCACCCCCTGCCGCATCTGAAGTACGGCAGTGGTCATCAGTTCAGTCCCAGTTTTCTGAGCTGTTCGCCGACCTGCTCAGCACCGTAAAGCGTGCGAATCGTCGGGTTCATGGCCTGGCCGTCCATCACCACAATATGACCCTTCTTCACCGCCTCCATCTGGCTGACGGCTGGATCGCTTTTCAGGAATTTGATTTTTTCTTCGGCGTTGTCCAGCGCCCAGCGGTTACGATCCAGGCTGGAGACCACAATCACGTCCGGATTAGCGGCAATAATACTTTCCCAGCCCACGGTCGGCCATTCGGTCTCAGAGGTAATGGCGTTATGGCCGCCCAGCACGTTAGCAATAAAGCCAGAGGCGCTGTTTTTGCCGCCGACATAGGCATCAGCCGAAGGTGAGGAGCTTGAGAACCAGAAAACAAAGGAGAGGTCTTTGTTGTTTTTGCCAAACTCCTGGCGCAGGTCGGCTTCACGTTTTTTGAAGTCGGCGATAACGGCCTGACCGCGCGCTTCCACGTTGAAAATCTTGGCGAAATCCTCAATCTCTTGATAAAGGTAGGTCATGTCCCACAGCGTCTGGCGGCTGCCGTACATGTCGCCTGCGGCTTTTTTAGTGGCGCACATGCCCGGGGACAAGTAGCTGTTTACCCCAACGGTGGCCAGATCTTCACGCTTTGCGACCTTACTTTCAGGCCCGAGCAGCAGCGGCAGCTGTGCAGGAACAAAATCAGGGTTTTGCGCAAGAATGGATTCAAGTGTCGGAATTTCGACGGTCAGGGTTTTGATTTTTGCATTCTGCTCAGCCAGCTGCGGCAATACTTTGGTCGGCCAGAACGCGCTGGCTTTCACCTTATCTTCCAGACCCAGCAGAAGCAGGATCTCGACGGTATTCTGCCCCAGGGCCACAACGCGTTCCGGCGCTTTGGTGAAGGTTTCTTTATACCCGCAGTTTTCTATCGTGAGCGGGTACGTGGTAGCCAGAGCTGTACTCATTGATGCAACCGCCAGGCCTAACGCGCAGAGAACCTTTTTCATTAAACGCTACCTTCATTAAAATTATTTTGATGCAAATGAAACGCATTATTAAGGCGGAATTTTATACAGAGGAAAATATATTGTGTCAATGTGAGACAATTACGCAGAGTGATGAAAGGCGGCGCCATATACGGCGCCGGAATGACGGGTTAATTCAGGCTCTCTTTATCGATTCCCAGACGCTTCATGCGCGAGAGCAGGGTGGTACGCTTCAGCCCCAGCCGTTGCGCCGCGCCTTTCGGCCCGGCCACCACGCCGTTGGTCTCCCTGAGCACGCGCAAAATGAGCTGATATTCATCCTCTCCATCCTTCGCAACCTCGGTTGCGGCCACGGTCGTTTCCGCAAGAGAAACCTCCGGCAGGGACAGCTGAAGCACGTTCCCGCGCGTCAGCAGCACCGCGCGCTCGATGACGTTTTCCAGCTCGCGCACGTTCCCCGGCCACTCCATCGCCGAGAGTGTGCGTAGCGTTTCGGCAGGAATACTGTCGATATTTCGCCCCATCCGGCGGGCAATCTTCGCGGTAAAGGCTTTCACCAGCAGCGGAATATCTTCCGGGCGCTCGCGCAGCGGCGGCAGGCAGATCGGGAACACGTTCAGGCGATAGTAGAGATCGCTTCTGAACTCACGGTCTGCGACCATTTTTTTCAGATCGCGGTTGGTGGCGGCAATCAGACGCACGTCGGTCTGGATCAGCTTGTTGCTGCCGAGGCGCTCAAACTCCTGCTCCTGCAGCACGCGCAGCAGCTTGGGCTGGAGCTCCAGCGGCATATCGCCCACTTCGTCGAGGAACAAAGAGCTTTTATCCGCCAGCTCAAAACGGCCCAGCCGCTGGCTGCTGGCGCCGGTAAAGGCACCGCGCTCGTGGCCGAACAGGTCGCTTTCCAGTAAGCCAGCAGGCATCGCCGCGCAGTTCATCTTCACCATCCGGCGGCTGTTGCGGTTGCTCAGGTTGTGGATCGCCCGGGCAATCAGCTCTTTCCCGGTACCGGTTTCACCGAGGATCAGCACCGTGCTGTCGCTTTGCGCCACCATCTCCACCTGCTTGAGCACGCTGTACATGGCATCGCTGCGCCCGATGATTTCGCCAAACTCGCTGTCCACGTTGTTGAGCTGCTCGGTCAGCGCCAGGTTTTCGTCCACCAGCCGCTCCTTCAGGCGGTGGATCTCCTGATAGGCGAGGGCGTTATCCAGCGCGATGGAGATGCGCTCGGCGATCTGGCGCAGCAGCTTCAGGTTGGCGGTGGTAAATACGGCTTCATCGCACTGCGCCAGTTTGAGCACGCCGAGCATGGTGTTGCCGGACATCAGCGGCAGCAGGCACAGGGTCTGGATCTTGTTGCCCCAGGTGTTGAAGAGCATCCGCTCGTAGGGGGCTACCGGATCCTGTTCATTGAGATTGAGCAGCAGGATCTCTTTGCTTTTAAATACCCGCTCGGACAGCGTTCCCGCTTCGTCCACTTCGCTCTGCTCGTGCGCCGGGTTAGCTTCATCAAGGTAGTGGGTGGAGTAGATGTTCAGCTTGCCTTTCCGGTTGCCGCGTAGCGCAATGCTGATGGCATCGATTTTAAAATAGTGATGGATCTCTTTTGATACTTCGCTGACCAGCTCATCCATGTCCAGGCGGGAGAGCACGGCGTTGGTGATGGCAACCAGAATGCGGAAGTTATCGCGCTCGCGGCTCAGCAGGTCGTAGTCCACGTTATTGGTGACGCGGCTTTGGATCTGCTCCGCGACAACGGCCACAATCTGGGTAAAGGTGTGCAGGCGTTCGTACTCCGCCTCGCTCCAGGGCTGGTCGGTATCGCGGATAAACTCGCAGCCGCCAAAAATTTGCCCTTCCACCGCCAGCGGCAGCATGCTGTAGTGGCCGAAAGGGTGGTAAAGGTTGCTCTCTGCCAGCTTCGGCCAGGCCTGGCGAAACTGGTCAAAATTGCAGTGCAGCGCTTCCGGGCGGGAGAGAATACGCCGCACCGGGCCGTGGGCAAGAAACGTTTCATCTTCATATTCGAAGATTTTGCCGTTATCACGCGTTGAGAAATAGCTCGCGCGGTGGGTTGCGCTATGCCAGAGCACAATGGCGGCGCTGTCCGCCAGCGCAGATTGCCTGACCAGCCGCGTCAGGGCATCGCTCAGTGCGCCGAGGTCGGGCTGTTGTAAAAGTGTGCGCGTGATGTCAAACAGGCCCTGCTGTCCAAGATCGCTCATCGGTGTATACGGCATTGTTGCTTTCCAATAGAAACTGGCAAAAAGAGACGTTCGGCGCTGACCGCTATTGATGCGGTCTAGCAAATACGGGGTAACGGTTCAGCGTGCGGCAGATCCAGCGTGCGCTTCACGCCGTAAAGCCCGGTCAGGCGCACCCCTTTGCGCTCAACCACGTCGCCGATGATGGCCGCGTCTTTCCCTAATGGATGCGCGCGCAGCTGTGCAAGTACGGCTTCCGCCGCCGTGCGTTCCACGCCGATCACCAGCTTGCCTTCGTTGGCAAAGTTAAGCGGGTCTAGCCCTAATAGCTCGCATAGCCCGCGCACGGCGCCTTTGACAGGCAGGCCGCGCTCGGTCAGCTCAATTCCGCAGCCGCTGCTTGCGGCAAATTCGTGCACCACGGCATTCACGCCGCCTCGCGTGGCGTCGCGCAGGGCTTTTACGCCCGGCATGTCGCGCAGCGTCTGGATCAGCGGCGTGAGTACCGCGCAGTCACTGCGCAGTTCCCCGTCCAGCCCCAGGCCTTCGCGCAGGTTCAGGATGGTTGCCCCGTGGCAGCCCAGCGTGCCGCTGACAATCAGCACGTCGCCTGCGCAAAGCTGTTGAGCGCCCCAGTGAATATCGGCGGGGATCGCCCCCATCCCGGCGGTGTTGATAAAAAGCTTATCCGCCGCACCGCGCTGCACCACCTTGGTATCCCCGGTGACGATGGCGATCCCCGCCTCGCGGGCGGTGTGCGCCATGCTGTTGACCACCGCCGTGAGCGTTTCCATCGGTAACCCTTCTTCGAGGATAAACCCGCAGGAGAGGTAGCGGGGGATCGCGCCGCTGACGGCGACGTCGTTTGCCGTGCCGCAGACGGCGAGCTTGCCGATATCGCCGCCCGGGAAGAACAGCGGGTCAATCACGTAGCTGTCGGTAGAGAACGCCAGCCTGTCACCGTGTGCGGTGAGGGTTGAGAGCGCAATGCGCGCCTGATCTTCCTGCTCGGCGAGCCAGGGATTGTTAAAGGCGTCCATAAACAGCCGGTTAATCAGCTGCTGCATCGCCTGTCCACCGCTTCCGTGCGCCATTTCCACCGTGTTCATGCTTCACACTCCTGGTTGCGATAGTGATACCACGCGGCGCATGCCCCTTCTGAAGAGACCATCAGCGCGCCAAACGCGGTTTGCGGGTTACAGGCGTTGCCAAATAACGGGCAGTGATAAGGTTTGCATTTTCCGGTGAGTACGTCGCCACAGCGGGCGCGGGGATCGTCGCACACCTGCTGCGGCTGCGGTCGGAAATGCGCTTCGGCGTCGAAGGCGCGATACGCGGGCGTCAGGTGTACGCAGGATTCGGCAATCAGCCCCAGTCCGCGCCATTCGCTGTCGCCTTCGACGCTAAACACGTCGGCTATGGCCTGCTGTGCCCGTCTGTTACCTGCATCGGGCACCACGCGGCGATACTGATTTTCCACCGCACTCAGGGCCGCTATTTTCTGCTCAACCAGCATGGTCACGCCTTGCAGTAGATCAAGTGGCTCGAAACCAGCCACCACTAACGGACGATTGTACTGTTCAGCGATAAAACCGTAGGCTTCTGTGCCGATCACCATGCTGACGTGGCCCGGCGCCAGAAACGCGTCGATACCGTTATCCGGCGCTTCCAGCAGGCTGCGCAGCGTGGGAATAAGCGTGATGTGCTGGCAGAAAAAGTAAAAGTTTGTGACGTTGCGGGCTTTCGCCTGCTGGAGGGTAATGGCGGTGGCGGGCATGGTGGTTTCAAAACCCAGCCCGAAAAAGACGACCTTACGCTCAGGATTAGCCATCGCCAGCGTCAGGGCATCCATCGGTGAGTAGACGATCCGCACGTCCGCGCCGCGCGCCTTCGCCTGGAGCAGCGAGCCATTTTTTCCCGGTACACGCATGGCGTCGCCAAAGGTACAAAAAATCACACCGGGGCGGCTGGCGATGTCGAGACAGCTGTCGATGCGCCCCATCGGCAGCACGCACACCGGGCAGCCGGGGCCGTGGATAAATTCGATGTTCTCCGGCAGCAGCTGGTCGAGGCCAAATTTAAAGATGGCGTGGGTGTGTCCGCCGCACACCTCCATGATCCGCAGCGGTTTTTCTTTCGTGTAGTCCAGCAGCGACGCGCGGGACTTCAGGCGATCGATAAGCTGCAACACCTGCTCAGGCGCGCGATATTCATCAACGTAACGCATGTGTTATCGTTCCTCCCCATACAGCAGGGCGCCCACGTCCGGCTCGACGTCAAACATATTCTGTAGCGCGTCCAGCGTGTCGCGGGCTTCTTCCTCATTAATCACGCTCATGGCAAAACCTACGTGGACCAGCACCCACTGGCCGAGACGCGATGCGCCGGTCTCATCGTGGCTGCCTACCAGCGTCAGGTCGACATCGCGCAGGATGCCGCAGACCTCCACTTTGGCCTGATTGCCGTCGATGGAATGAATTTGTCCGGGGACGCCTATGCACATCGTTCGTTCTCCAGCCAGTTCAGCCAGGCGTCCATCCCGTCGCCGCGCGTGGCGGAAACCAGCAGGATCTCAATGTCCGGATTCACTTCGCGGGCGTAAGCCAGGCACTTATCCACGTCGAAATTCAGGTACGGCAGCAGGTCGACTTTGTTCAGCAGCATGAGGGAGGCGGCGGCAAACATATGCGGATACTTCAGCGGCTTGTCTTCCCCTTCGGTCACGGAGAGTACCGCCACTTTATGCCGCTCGCCGAGGTCGAAGCTTGCCGGGCAGACCAGGTTGCCGACGTTTTCAATGAACAGGATGCCGTTGTTCGCCAGCGGCAGGCGCGGGGCGGCGTCGGCAATCATCTGCGCGTCCAGATGGCACCCTTTCCCGGTGTTGACCTGAATCGCAGGCGTACCGGTTTCGCGGATGCGCGCGGCGTCGTTTACCGTTTGCTGGTCACCTTCGATAACGGCGCAGGAGACACGTTTATTCAGCCGTTTGAGGGTTTCGGTCAGCAGCGTGGTTTTACCGGAGCCGGGGCTGGAGACCAGGTTCAGCACCAGCTGTTCGCGCGCGGCAAAGCGGGCGCGATTGCGGACGGCGAGCTGGTTGTTTTTATCCAGCACGTTAATCTCCACCTCCAGCATCTGGCGCTGGCTGATGCCCGGCGCGTGGGTGCCCGCTTCGCCGCGGCCGTAATGCAGGTCACCCGCGTCGGAACGCTGCGGCGCGAAGGTGATGCCGGTCAGTGCCGCCGCGGGACGCGGGGCAGGGGAAAAGGGCGCGGAGCGAAACGCGGAGTGGGGGCGGTGTTCATCCCCTTCGATATACAGGTTGCCTTCAGCGCAACCGCAGGTACTACACATACTTTACTCCTTCTCGATTTCGAGGCGTTGGATCTGCATACCGTCATCCGCCACGATGCGCAGCCCGCTGCTCTGGCACTGCGGACAGCGCTGTACCTTCGATGACAACAGCGTGACGTACTCCTGACACTGTTCGCACCAGCACTCTGCCTGCTGCTCCTCGATATGCAGTGCGCAACCTTCCGCCAGCGTGCCGCGGCACACCAGCTCAAAACAGAAGGTGAGGGCGCTGGTCTCGACGCAGGAAAACGCCCCGACCTTCAGCCAGACGCCGGTCACGCGCTTCGCATGGTTCTGCACAGCCTGCTGTTCGATAAGTTCCAGTGCCCGCTGGCAGAGGGTGATTTCGTGCATGACGCCTCCTTAATGAATTGCCCCTTCAATGCAATAACAGTGCCAGCTTGATTTGCGTTACGGCGTGACGATGTCAACGCTGTCGAAATGACACGTCGACACCGCGGCGGTGACAGTACGTATCTTGTTAAAAGCTATTTAAATCAACAAATTAAAAGCTGGCACGAAAACTGCTTAACAGCCGCTAACTCCATTAACCGGATACCTTTTATGACTATTTGGGAAATTAGCGAAAAAGCGGATTACATCGCGCAACGTCATCAGCAGCTTCAGGATCAGTGGCACCTCTACTGCAACTCTCTGATTCAGGGGATCACCCTGTCAAAAGCCCGTCTGCACCATGCCATGAGCTGCGCGGCGCAGGGGGACATGCGCTTTGTGTTGTTTGGTCACTTCACGATTTTTGTCACCCTGGCGGAGAGCTTCAACAGCCACACCATTGAGTATTACGTTGAGACAAAAGAGGGTGAAAAACAGTGTATTGCGAAAGCTCAACTGATGGCCGACGGCATGGTGGACGGTCACGTCAGCAACCGCGATCGCCAGCAGGTGCTGGAGCACTATCTGGAGAAAATAGCGCCGGTTTATAACGGCCTCTACGCCGCCGTTGAGCACGATCAGCCGATCAACCTGAAACAGCTGATCGACGGAAAATCCTCCGCGAACGTGGCCTGAAAAGCGAGTGTCGAGAAGTGTCGATAAGACAGTTTTTTTTCGTCAAAAATGACCATCACCAGAGGATGACCCGGTGAACCGTTTTGTAATTGCTGACTCGACGGTCTGTATTGGCTGTCGGACCTGTGAGGCGGCGTGCTCGGAAACGCACCGCCTGCACGGGCTACAGTCCATGCCGCGCCTGCGCGTCATGCGTAATGAGAAAGAGTCTGCCCCGCAGCTCTGTCACCACTGTGAAGACGCCCCGTGCGCGGGCGTTTGTCCTGTCAATGCCATCACCCGCGTTGACGGCGCGGTACAGCTGAACGAAAGCCTGTGCGTGAGCTGCAAGCTGTGCGGCATCGCCTGTCCGTTCGGCGCCATTGAGTTTTCCGGCAGCCGTCCGCTGCATATTCCGGCGAATGCCAATACCCCGAAAGCGCCGCCTGCGCCACCGGCTCCGGCACGTGTGAGCACGCTGCTGGACTGGGTGCCGGGCATTCGCGCCGTTGCGGTGAAGTGCGACCTGTGCAGCTTCGATGAGCAGGGTCCGGCCTGCGTGCGGACCTGCCCGACCCGGGCGCTGGTCCTGGTCAACATCCGCGACATCGCTCGCACCAGCAAACGCAAGCGTGAGCTGACCATCAATACCGACGTCGGCGATCTTTCGCTGCTGCGGGCGCTTAACGAGGGGGCGAAATGAACGCGATAGTTATGATGACCAGCGGCGTGGCCTGGTTTGCCGCCGCCGCTGTCCTGGCGCTGCTCCTCGCCTTCCATAAAACGCTGAGCGGCGTGATCGCCGGTATCGGCGGGGCGGTTGGCAGCCTGATGACGCTGGCGGCGGGCGGGGTTGTCCTGATCGACGGGCAATCCGTCGACACCCTCATCCCGCTGATTCACCACGCCGTTGAGCTTACGCCGCTGAACGCCATCTGGCTGATAACCTTTGGCCTGTGCGGGCTGTTTATCAGCCTGTTTAATATCGATTGGCACCGCCATCAGCACACCAAAGCCAACGGCCTGCTGGTTAACCTGTTGATGGCCGCCGCGGTCTGTACCGTTGTCGCCAGCAACCTCGGCGCGCTGGTGGTGATGGCTGAAATCATGGCCCTGTGCGGCGTGTTCCTGACCGGATGCAGCGCCTCCGGCAAGCTGTGGTTTGCGCTCGGACGTCTCGGCACGCTGCTGCTGGCGCTGGCCTGCTGGCTGGTGTGGCAGCGTTTCGGCACGCTGGATTTCGCCGCGCTTAACGGCCAGCCGCTGGGCAACGACGTCTGGCTGTTGAGCGTAGTCGGTTTTGGCCTGCTGGCCGGGATAATCCCGCTGCACGGCTGGGTGCCGCAGGCGCATGCCAATGCCTCAGCCCCGGCCGCTGCGCTGTTCTCCACCGTGGTGATGAAGGTCGGTCTGTTCGGCATCCTGACGATAACCCTGACGGGCGATCAGCCGCCGCTGTGGTGGGGCGTGGCGTTGCTGATTGCGGGGATGATCACCGCGTTCGTCGGTGGCCTCTACGCGCTGATGGAGCACAACATCCAGCGTCTGCTGGCGTACCACACCCTGGAGAACATCGGGATTATCCTGCTCGGCATGGGCGCAGGCGTCACCGGGCTGGCGCTCAACCAGCCGGCGCTGATTGCCGCCGGGTTTATTGGCGGTCTGTATCACCTTATCAACCACAGCTTGTTTAAAAGCACCCTGTTCCTCGGCGCGGGCAGCGTCTGGTTCCGCACCGGGCACCGCGATATTGAGAAGCTCGGCGGGATTGGCAAAAAAATGCCCGTCATTTCGCTGGCGATGCTGGTCGGGCTGATGGCGATGGCTGCGCTGCCGCCGCTGAACGGCTTTGCCGGCGAGTGGGTGATTTATCAATCCTTCTTCGCCCTCGGCCAGAGCGAGGCGTTTATCGGGCGTTTACTCGGCCCGCTGCTGGCGGTGGGCCTGGCGATCACCGGCGCGCTGGCGGTGATGTGTATGGCTAAAGTTTACGGTGTCACCTTCCTGGGCGCGCCGCGCACCCGAGAAGCGGAAAACGCCTGCTGCGCCCCGGTACTGATGACCACCAGCGTGGTCGCGCTGGCGCTGTGCTGCATCGCGGGCGGGGTTGCCGCGCCGTGGCTGCTGCCGCAGCTGGGCCACGCCATTCCGCTGCCGCTGGGCACGGCGCATAGCGTCGTTTCCCAGCCGATGATGGCGCTGCTGCTGATTGCCGCGCCGCTCCTGCCGTTCGTGCTGATGCTGTTCTTCAGACGCGACCGTCTCGCCTCCCGCTCGCGCGGCGCGGCGTGGGCCTGCGGCTACGAACACGAGCAGTCGATGGTTATCACCGCCCACGGTTTCGCCATGCCGGTGAAAGAGAACTTTGCCGCCGTGCTGAAGCTGCGCCACTGGCTGAACCCGGTGGGCTGGGTGCCGGGCTGGCAGGGGGCCGCCGTGCCCGTACTGTTCCGCCGCCTGGCGCTGATCGAGCTGGCGGTGCTGGTGGTGATTGTCATTTCACGAGGAGCCTGACATGAGTCTGTTACTGGCAATTCTTCAGGCGCTGGTGCTGTTCGCCGCCGCGCCGCTGCTGTCGGGCATCACGCGCGTGGCGCGCGCCCGGCTGCACAACCGTCGCGGACCTGGCGTGCTCCAGGAGTACCGCGATCTCTTCAAACTGCTCTCCCGTCAGAGCGTCGCGCCGGATGCCGCGGGCTGGGTGTTCCGCCTGACGCCGTTTGTGATGGTGGGCGTGATGCTGACCATCGCCACCGCGCTGCCGGTGGTGACGGTGGCGTCGCCGCTGCCGGTGCTGGGCGATCTGATTACGCTGATCTACCTCTTCGCCATCGCGCGTTTCTTCTTTGCGATTGCGGGCCTGGACACCGGCAGCCCGTTTACGGGTATCGGTGCCAGCCGCGAGGCGATGCTCGGCGTGCTGGTTGAGCCAATTCTGCTGCTGGGGCTGTGGGTCGCCGCGCAGGTTGCAGGCTCGACCCACATCAGTTTCATCACCGACACCGTTTACCACTGGCCGGTTTCACGTTCGCTCCCGCTGGTGCTGGCGCTCTGCGCCTGCGCGTTCGCCACGTTTATCGAGATGGGCAAGCTGCCGTTCGATCTCGCGGAAGCGGAGCAGGAATTACAGGAGGGGCCGCTCACCGAGTACAGCGGCTACGGCTTTGCGGTGCTGAAGTGGGGCATCAGTCTCAAGCAGCTGGTGGTGTTGCAGATGTTCGTCGGCGTTTTCTTCCCGTGGGGGCAGATGACGCACTTCTCTGCGGGCGGCCTGCTGCTGGCCGTGGTGGTGGCTGTGCTCAAGCTGCTTATCGGCGTGCTGGTCATTGCCCTGTTTGAAAACAGCATGGCGCGCCTGCGTTTTGTCGAAACGTCACGCATTACCTGGGCTGGTTTTGGTTTTGCATTTTTAGCGTTCGTCTCCTTGCTGGTGGCGTGATTAAAGAGAGTGTTTATGTCTGAAGAAAAGAAAGGTCAGCAGTATCTCGCCGCGTTGCATCAGGCTTTCCCGGGCGTGGTGCTGGAGGAGTCCTGGCAAACCAAAGACCAGATCACCGTCACCATTAAGGTGAACTATCTGCCGGAAGTGGTGGAGTTTCTCTACTACCAGCAGGGCGGCTGGCTGTCGGTGTTGTTCGGTAACGACGAGCGCCAGCTGTGCGGCAGTTACGCGGTGTACTACGTGATGTCGATGGAGCAGGGCGAGAAGTGCTGGATCACCGTGCGCGTCGAGGTCGACCCGAATAAACCGGAATACCCGTCCGTCACGCCGCGCGTGCCTGCCGCCGTCTGGGGCGAGCGCGAAGTGCGCGACATGTACGGCCTGGTGCCGGTTGGCCTGCCTGACGAGCGTCGCCTGGTGCTGCCGGACGACTGGCCGGATGAACTCTATCCGCTGCGCAAGGACAGCATGGACTACCGCCAGCGCCCGGCCCCAACCACCGACAGCGAAACCTACGAGTTCATCAACGAGCTGGGCAGCAAGAAGAATAACGTGGTGCCGATTGGCCCGCTGCACGTTACCTCTGACGAACCGGGCCACTTCCGCCTGTTCGTCGACGGCGAGAACATTATCGACGCCGACTACCGCCTGTTCTACGTCCACCGCGGCATGGAGAAGCTGGCGGAGACCCGCATGGGCTACAACGAAGTCACGTTTCTTTCTGACCGCGTGTGCGGCATCTGCGGCTTTGCCCACAGCACCGCCTACACCACCTCGGTGGAAAACGGCATGGGGATCGTGGTGCCGGAACGCGCGCAGATGATCCGCGCCATTCTGCTGGAGGTGGAGCGCCTGCACTCGCACCTGCTGAACCTCGGCCTGGCCTGCCATTTCGTCGGATTTGACTCCGGGTTTATGCAGTTCTTCCGCGTGCGCGAGGCGTCGATGAAGATGGCGGAGATCCTTACCGGGGCGCGTAAAACCTACGGCCTGAACCTGATCGGCGGGATCCGCCGCGACCTGCTGAAAGACGACATGATCCAGACCCGCCAGCTGGCGCAGCAGATGCGCCGGGACGTGCAGGAGCTGGTGGATATGCTGCTCAGCACGCCCAACATTGAGCAGCGCACCGTCGGGATTGGTCGTCTTGACCCGGAAATCGCCCGCGACTTCAGTAACGTTGGTCCGATGGTGCGCGCCAGCGGCCACGCCCGCGATACCCGCGCCGATCACCCGTTCGTCGGCTACGGCCTGCTGCCGATGACCGTGCACAGCGAGCAGGGCTGCGACGTCATCTCCCGTCTGAAGGTGCGCATCAACGAGGTATTCACCGCGCTGAACATGATCGACTACGGCCTCGATAACCTGCCGGGCGGCCCGCTGATGGTGGAAGGCTTCACCTACATTCCAAACCGCTTTGCCCTCGGCTTTGCCGAAGCGCCGCGCGGGGACGACATCCACTGGAGCATGACCGGCGACAACCAGAAGCTCTACCGCTGGCGCTGCCGTGCGGCGACCTACGCCAACTGGTCAACCCTGCGCTACATGCTTCGCGGCAACACGGTCTCCGACGCGCCGCTGATCATCGGCAGCCTCGACCCGTGTTACTCCTGCACCGACCGCATGACCGTCGTGGACGTGCGCAAGAAGAAAAGCCAGGTGGTGCCGTACAAAGAGCTTGAGCGCTACAGCATCGAACGTAAGAACTCGCCGCTGAAATAAGGATTCGCCATGTTTACCTTTATCAAAAAAGTGATCAAAACCGGCGCGCAGACCAGCAGTTATCCGCTGGAGCCGATCCCGGTTGATAAAAACTTTCGCGGCAAGCCGGAGCACAACCCGCAGCAGTGCATCGGCTGCGCGGCCTGCGTCAACGCCTGCCCGTCGAATGCCTTAACGGTGGAAACGGACCTGAAAACCGGCGAGCTGGCCTGGCAGTTTAACCTCGGGCGCTGCATCTTCTGCGGCCGCTGCGAGGAGGTCTGCCCGACGGTCGCCATTCGCCTGTCTCAGGAGTACGAGCTGGCGGTGTGGAAAAAAGAGGACTTCCTCCAGCAATCGCGCTTTGCGCTGTGCAACTGCCGCGTCTGCAAGCGTCCGTTCGCCGTGCAAAAAGAGATCGACTACGCCATCGCGCTGCTGAAGCACAACGGCGACGTCCGCGCGGAGCATCACCGTGAAAGCTTCGAAACCTGCCCGGAGTGCAAGCGTCAGAAATGCCTGCTGCCGTCTGACCGCATCGATTTAACCCGCCATATGAGAGAGGCCAGCTGATGGAAAACTTACTCGGCCCGCGCGACGCTAACGGCATTCCGGTGCCGCTGACGGTGGAGGAGTCCATCGCCAGCATGAAGGCGTCGCTGCTGAAAAAAATCAAACGCTCGGCCTACGTCTATCGCGTGGACTGCGGTGGCTGCAACGGCTGCGAGATTGAGATCTTCGCTACGCTGTCGCCGCTGTTTGACGCCGAGCGCTTCGGCATCAAGGTGGTGCCGTCCCCGCGCCACGCGGATATCCTGCTGTTCACCGGCGCGGTCACCCGCGCGATGCGCTCGCCTGCGCTACGCGCCTGGCAGTCTGCACCGGATCCGAAAATCTGCATCTCCTACGGTGCCTGCGGCAACAGCGGCGGCATCTTCCACGATCTTTACTGCGTCTGGGGCGGTACCGACAAAATCGTGCCGGTGGACGTCTACATTCCGGGCTGCCCGCCGACGCCCGCCGCCACGCTGTACGGCTTTGCGATGGCGCTCGGCCTGCTGGAGCAGAAAATCCACGCGCGCGAGCCGGGCGAGCTCGACAACCAGCCGGCGGCCATTCTGCACCCGGACATGGTGCAGCCGCTGCGGGTGAAGGTTGACCGCACGGCGCGCAGGCTGGCGGGGTACCGCTACGGGCGCCAGATTGCCGACGACTATCTGCGCCTGCTGAGCCAGGGTGACCACCAGGTCGCACGCTGGCTGGAGGCGGAAAACGATCCGCGCCTCAATGAGATTGTGGCGAACCTGAACAGCATCGTCGACGAGGCGCGTATCCGATGAGTGAAACGGTGGTGTTCAGCCAGCTGAGCCGTAAGTTTATTGATGAGAACGATGCCACGCCGGATGCGGCGCAGCAGGTGGTCTATTACAGCCTGGCGATTGGGCATCACCTCGGGGTGATTGACTGCCTGGAGGCCGCGCTGAGCTGTCCGTGGCCGGAATACCTGGCGTGGATTGCCACGCTGGAGGAGGGCAGTACGGCGCGGCGCAAAATGGAAGGCGTGCCGAAGTACGGTGAGATCGTGATCGATGCGAACCACATTGCCATGCTCGCAAACGCCTTTGACGCGGCGCTGGGCAGACAAACCCCGGAGCAGCAGGCGTGGAGCAAAACGCTGCTCGGCATGCTGCATGATATTCATCAGGAGAGCGCCATCTACCTGATGGTGAGGAGATTACGTGACTGACGTTTTACTGTGTGTCGGCAATAGCATGATGGGCGACGACGGCGCGGGTCCGCTGCTCGCAGAGATGTGTGCCGCGAACCCGCAGGGCGACTGGGTGGTGATTGACGGCGGCAGCGCGCCGGAAAACGACGTGGTGGCCATCCGCGAGCTATGCCCGGACAGGCTGTTAATCGTCGATGCCACCGATATGGGGCTCAACCCCGGCGAGATCCGCCTGATTGACCCGGACGACATCGCCGAGATGTTTATGATGACCACCCACAATATGCCGCTGAACTACCTCGTGGATCAGATCAAAGGTGACGTGGGCGAGGTGCTGTTTTTGGGCATTCAGCCGGATATTGTCGGGTTTTATTACCCGATGACGCCGCCGGTGAAAGAGGCGGTGGACGTGGTGTATTCACGGCTAGCGGGATGGGTTGGGAACGGAGGGTTTTCTCAGCTCTGAGCAGCGCCCGGTGGCGCTACGCTTACCGGGCCTACGGTTTTGTAGGCCGGGTAAGGCGAAGCCGCCACCCGGCAAAACAGGCTACTCGAGATCCGCCCCGTTACTCGCAATCACCTTCTTATACCATCCGAACGATTTCTTGCGTTTCCGCTCCAGCGTGCCGTTCCCGGCGTCGTCGCGGTCGACGTACACAAACCCGTAACGCTTGCTCATCTCCCCGGTTGAGGCCGAGACAAGGTCAATGCAGCCCCAGGTGGTGTAGCCCATCAGCGGTACGCCGTCCTCAATCGCATCGCCCATTGCGCGGATGTGCTCGCGCAGGTAGCTAATGCGGTAGTCGTCGTTGATCTCGCCGTTTTCATCAACGACATCTTTCGCTCCCAGGCCGTTTTCCACCAGGAACAGCGGCTTCTGGTAGCGGTCGTACATCATGTTCATGGTGATGCGCAGCCCGAGCGGGTCGATGCCCCAGCCCCATTCGCTCACCTGAATGTGCGGGTTGCGCAGGGACTTCACGATGTTCGCCGCGCTGGTGTTGCCCGCGTTCATGTCCGCCGAGGCGCAGCGCGAGGCGTAGTAGCTAAACGACACAAAGTCGACGGTATTTTTCAGCAGTTCGTCATCGCCCGGATCTTTAACAATCACCACGCCTTTCTCGCGGAACACGCGGGCAGAGTAGGCCGGGTAGCTTCCGCGCGCCTGCACGTCGATAAAGAACAGGTTCTCGCGGTCTTTCTCCAGCGCCATCCACACGTCTTCCGGCTTGCAGGAGTAGGGGTAGAAGTTACCGCCCGCCAGCATGCAGCCCACCTGGTTTTCCGGGTTTACCTCGTGGGCAATTTTGGTCGCCAGCGCGCTCGCCACCAGCTCGTGGTGCGCTGCCTGGTATTTCACCTGGTCTTCGTTTTCGCCTTCCTCAAACACCAATCCCGCGCCGGAAAACGGGCTGTGCAGCATGATGTTGATTTCGTTGAAGGTCAGCCAGTATTTCACCAACCCGTTAAACTCTTCGAAGCAGGTGCGGGCGTAGCGGGCGAAGAAATCGACCATCTTGCGGTTGCGCCAGGAGCCGTACTCCGTCACCAGGTGCATCGGCACGTCAAAGTGGCAGAGGGTCACCAGCGGCTCGATGTTGTACTTTTTGCACTCCTCGAACACCGCGCGGTAAAAGGCAATGCCTTCTTTGTTCGGCAGCGGCTCGTCGCCGTTCGGATAGAGGCGGCTCCAGGCGATCGAGGTGCGGAACACCGTAAAGCCCATCTCCGCCATCAGGGCGATGTCTTCTTTGTAGCGATGGTAAAAATCAATCGCCTCGTGGCTCGGGTAGAATTCGTCGTCCCGCAACGAAAACCGTTTTTCCTTGCCGACTTTTACCGCCAGGCGGTTTGCGCCGTGGGGGATCATATCGACCGTCGTCAGTCCTTTGCCGCCTTCACGGTAAGCCCCTTCACTCTGGTTGGCGGCAAGCGCGCCGCCCCATAAAAATCCTTGTGGAAAAACAGACATTCTTACCTCGCTTTCAGTTTATGCTTCTGCTGCTTTGTTCTGTACCGGTGCGGTTTGCAGGGCGCGTGCTTTTTCGGCTTCGTCTTCTACCGGGATATCCTCAAACCCTAACAGCAGGGTCAACACAAACGACAGCACCACTGCCAAACCCATCACGCCAAACACCCAGAGGATGGTCATCGGGTTGGCCGGGTCGAAGAACTGCACGCTGGTAAACAGCCCCGGCGCCGCCATCGAATGGCTGGCAAGACCGGCCATTCCTGCCACCGCGCCGCAGATAAAGCCGCTGATCAGACTCGCAATCAGCGGACGCTTCAGGCGTACCGCCACGCCGTACAGGGCCGGTTCAGAGATCCCCGCCATGATGGCGGAGGCCGCCGCGGCCAGCGCCGTCTGGCGCAGCTCCGGGTTTTTGGTTTTCCACGCTACCGCCAGCGATGAACCGCCGAGCGACAGGTTGGCGCCGATTTCCGACGGCATCACCATCCCTTCTTTGCCCGTTTCGGCAATGGTCTGGATGATGGTCGGCGTAAACACGCGGTGCATCCCGGTCATCACCAGCAGCGGCCACAGCGCGCCCATAATGGCAACGGAGAGCCAGCCCAGATAGCCGTGAATGGTGTAGACCAGCGCGGAGATGGCGCTGCCGATCCAGATCCCCAGCGGGCCAATCAGTACGATGGCGAGCGGGGCGGCAATCAGCACGATCAGCATCGGCTTGAGGAAGTTTTTCGTCACCGCCGGGGTGATGCGATCCACCCAGCGTTCGATGTACGACAGGCACCAGGTCATCACCAGGGCCGGGATAACGGTATAGGTGTATTTCACCGCCGTCACCGGAATGAACGCGAACTCAACGTGCTCGCCCTGCGCGGCCTTGGCCATCAGCTCGATAAAGCTCGGGTGAACCAGCACGCCCGCGATGGCGATTGCCAGGGACATGTTGGTTTTGAACTTCACCGCTGCGGAAGCCGCCACCATCAGCGGCAGGAAGAAGAACGCGCCGTCGCCGATAACGGTCAGGATCGTCAGCGTCGGGTCACCTTTGCCCAGCACGCCGGTCATCTCAAGGATCATCGCCAGCAGCTTGACCATCGACCCGCCGATGATCGCCGGGATCAGCGGAGACATGGTGCCGATCAGCGCGTCGAGGATCCCGGCGCCAATCCGGCGCAGCGTGAGCTTCTGTGGACCTTCCGCTACGGCAGGTTGCAGGTTAGCGGGCAGCAGGCTCACCACTTCACGGTATGCCTGGGACACGGTGTTGCCGATGATCACCTGGCACTGGTTGTCGTTGCGCACCACGCCGAGCACGCCGCTGATGCTTTTCAGGCGCGCGGTGTCGGTAAGGCTTTCGTCTTTCAGAACGAAGCGCAGGCGCGTCATGCAGTGGGTGACGGCGACGATGTTCTCTTTAGCGCCCAGCGCGCTAACAACGTCGTTTGCCAGCGCAGCGTAATTTTTTGCCATCGGATGTGATCCTGTTATCGTTGTGAGAAGTGTAGGAAACCGGTTTCACATAATCATCATGAGTTTCTTTTAATGAAACAAGATCACTTTTTATTCATTTTTTCGTTTCGTGATGACGATCACTCGTGGCCGTAAAAAGCGTGATAACGTCGCTGCGACAATTTTTCTGCGGTGAAGTACACTGCGGCTCATCGGTTTTGAATGGAATAACACTATGACCACCATGCTGGAAGTGGCGAAGCGGGCAGGCGTGTCGAAAGCGACGGTCTCCCGGGTGCTGTCGGGGAACGGTTACGTCAGCCAGGAGACGAAAGACCGCGTGTTTCAGGCCATCGAAGAAAGCGGGTATCGCCCCAATCTGCTGGCGCGAAACCTGGCGACCAAACGCACCCAGACCCTGGGGCTGGTGGTGACAAACACCCTGTACCATGGGGTCTACTTTAGCGAGCTGCTGTTTAACGCCGCGCGGATGACGGAAGAGAAGGGGCGTCAGCTGATCCTGGCGGACGGCAAGCACAGCGCCGAAGAGGAGCGCGAGGCGATCCAGTATCTGCTCGACATGCGCTGCGACGCGGTGATCATCTACCCGCGTTTTCTGAGCGTGGAAGCGCTGGACGAGATCATTGAGAAATGCGAGCAGCCGATTATGGTGCTCAACCGCCGTTTGCGGAAAAACAGCAGCCACAGCGTCTGGTCCGATCATAAAGCGTCGTGTCAGGACGCGGTATCGCAGCTGATCGCGAAAGGCCACCGGGAGATTGCGTTTATCACCGGTTCGCTGGATTCCCCCACCGGGGTGGAGCGTCTTTCCGGCTACAAGGACGCGCTGGCGCAGCACGGGATTGCAGTTCGTGACGCGCTGATCGCCGAAGGGAAGTGGAGCCCGGCCAGCGGCGCGGCGGCGGTCTCTCAGCTGCTCACCCGCGGCGAAGCGTTTACCGCGCTGGTGGCGAGTAACGACGATATGGCGATTGGCGCCATCAGGCAGTTGCACGAGAGCGGCGTCGCCACGCCGGGCGCGGTGTCCGTCATCGGCTTTGACGACGTGGCAATCGCGCCCTATATCGTGCCGTCCCTCTCCAGCGTGCGTATTCCGGTAACGGAGATGATCCAGGAGACCATCAGCCGCCTGATTTTCATGCTCGACGGCGGTGAGTTTAAGCTTCAGCAAACCTTCTCCGGCGAGCTTATCCTGCGCGACTCCGTTATTGACGGCCCGCATCGCTGACGTCGACATCTGTCATCGTCACTAATGACGATGACAGAACTACTTCTTTTTATTTCGCTTTAAAATCAACGCATTAAATATTGGCACGGTTTATGAATAGCTTCGCGCATAACAGTTATGCCGGAGAAGCAGATGAACCGTTTTATTATGGCCGATGCCAGCAAATGCATTGGTTGCCGTACCTGTGAAGTGGCGTGCGTGGTGTCCCATCAGGCAGAGCAGGATTGCGCCTCTCTCACCCCTGATACCTTTCTGCCGCGCATCCACGTCATTAAAGGCGTGAATATTTCTACCGCCGCTATCTGTCGCCAGTGTGAAGACGCGCCGTGCGCCAACGTCTGTCCGAACGGGGCGATTAAGCGCGAGAAAGGCTTCGTGCATGTGATGCAGGAGCGCTGCATCGGGTGCAAAACCTGTGTGGTGGCGTGTCCGTATGGCGCGATGGAGGTGGTGGTTCGCCCGGTGGTTCGCAACAGCGGTATCGGGCTGAGCGTGCGCGCGGAGAAAGCCGAAGCCAATAAATGTGACCTCTGCTACCACCGCGACGCCGGTCCGGCGTGTATGGAAGCCTGTCCGACGCATGCGCTGGTCTGCGTCGATCGAGACAAGCTCGAACAGATGAGTGCCGAAAAACGTCGCCGCGCGGCGTTCGACACCTCGTCATCACTGCTGTTCTGAACCGTATGAGCAGCAACGGCGTTCAGCTGCGGGTGCGCGGCAAGGTGCAGGGCGTGGGGTTTCGGCCCTTCGTCTGGCAGCTGGCGCACCGGCTGAAGCTTGTGGGCGATGTCTGCAACGACGGAGAGGGTGTCCTGGTGCGTCTCGCGGGTAATGGGGGGGACTTTACCGCGAGGCTGCATCAGGACTGCCCACCGCTGGCGCGCATCGATCGCGTTGAAACGCAGCCGTACAGCTGGAATACGCTGCCGGACGAGTTTGTCATCCGCCACAGCGAGAGTGGGGCGATGGACACGCAAATCGTCCCGGATGCCGCCACCTGTCCCGCGTGCCTGGCGGAGATGCGCGATCCCCGCGAGCGCCGCTATCGTTACCCGTTTATCAACTGCACCCACTGCGGGCCGCGGTTTACCATTATCCGCGCCATGCCCTATGATCGCCCGGCCACGTCAATGGCGCCATTCCCGCTCTGTGTGCCTTGTGAAACGGAGTACCGCAACCCGGCTGACCGGCGTTTTCACGCCCAGCCGGTTGCCTGCCCTGACTGCGGGCCGCAGCTGGAGTGGCGAGCCGGGGAGGCTGCTGCTGCCCGCGAATCGGCGTTAAGCGCGGCGGTGGCGATGCTGGAAGGCGGCGGGATTGTGGCGGTCAAAGGGCTGGGCGGTTTTCACCTGGTCTGCGACGCGCTTAACCCGCAGGCGATTCGGAAATTGCGGGCACGCAAGCAGCGCCCGACCAGGCCGCTGGCGGTGATGATCCCGCATGCGAACGATCTGCCGAAGACCATCCAGACGCTGTTACGTTCACCCGCTGCGCCGATTATGCTGACGCCAAAAGCCTGCCTTCCAGCGTTTCCTGAGGAGATTGCGCCGGGGCTGAATACGGTCGGCGTGATGTTGCCTGCGAACCCGCTCCAGCATTTGCTGATGTTGGACTGTCAGCGTCCGCTGGTGATGACCTCCGGCAACCTAAGTGGCCATCCACCCGTCATAAACAACCAGCAGGCGCTGGAAGAACTCAGTGACATCGCTGACGGCTTCCTGCTGCACAACCGCGACATCCTGCAACGGATGGATGATTCAGTGATGGACCAGGAGGGCACGATGTTGCGTCGCGCACGCGGTTTTGTGCCGGATGCCATCACATTGCCCGCCGGATTCCGCGACATCCCGCCCATGTTATGCACCGGCGCGGAGATGAAAAATACCTTCTGCCTGGTACGTGGCAACCAGGCGGTGCTGAGCCAGCATTTTGGCGATCTGAGCGACGAGGGCGTAGAGGCGCAGTGGCGCAGTGCGCTCTCGACGATGCAGGAGATCTACGCTTTCCAGCCAGAGCGTGTGGTGTGCGATGCCCATCCGGGATATCACGCCCGACAGTGGGCCCGGACGCAGGCGCTGCCCGTTGAGACCGTGCTGCATCATCATGCGCATGCGGCAGCGTGTCTGGCGGAGAACGGCTGGCCGCTCGACGGCGGGGATGTTATTGCCCTGACGCTGGACGGGATCGGCATGGGCGAGAACGGCGCGCTGTGGGGCGGCGAGTGCCTGCGGGTGAACTATCGCGACTGCGAACGGCTGGGCGGTCTGCCAGCCGTTGCGCTGCCGGGGGGCGATCTGGCGGCAAAACAGCCGTGGCGCAATTTGCTCGCCCACTGTCTGGCGTTCGTACCTGACTGGCAGCAGTACCCGGAAACTGAGGTGGTACAGCGTCAAAACTGGCCGCTGCTGGCAACGGCGGTGTCGCGCGGTATCAATGCGCCGCGGGCCTCCTCCTGTGGTCGTCTGTTCGACGCCGTGGCCTGTGCGCTGGGCATTGAAACGCAACGCTATGAGGGCGAAGCCGCGTGCCGGCTGGAGGCGCTGGCCGAACGCTGTGCAGGGGTTGATCATCCGGTGACGCTCCAGACGGATAACCTTGCGCTGTTCTGGCAGCAGTGGCTGGCCTGGCGGGCGGAGCCCGGCGAGCGCGCCTGGGCCTTTCACGATGCGCTGGCAAAAGGGCTGAGCGAACTGGCGGCAACGCATGCCCGCCGACGGTCGCTCTCTACGGTGTGCTTCAGCGGCGGCGTCCTTCACAACCGCCTGCTGCGCGCGCGCCTTCGTCATTACCTTTCTGATTTCACGCTTCTTTTTCCTTCGCGCCTGCCCGCAGGTGACGGAGCGATCTCCTTCGGGCAGGCGGTGGTTGCTGCCGCCCGATCATGTTTACAAAGGACTTAAAATGTTACGACTGTTACACAATGAACCTCGTGCAGCGTGCCTGCTGCTGGCTCTCGGGATGGCTAACCTGCTGGCCTGGGGGCTGGCGTGGCACACCTTTAGCGACAGTACGGCGCTGATGGCGGCCAGCCTGCTGGCCTGGTGTTACGGACTGCGTCATGCGGTGGATGCCGACCATATCGCCGCGATTGATACCGTGACGCGTAAGATGATGCAGCAGGGCAAGCGCCCGTCCGGCGTGGGCGCATGGTTTTCCCTCGGACACTCCACCATCGTGGTGCTGGCCTCCATTGCTATCGCCGCTACCGCCACGGCGTTTCAGAAAAACATGGCATGGTTCCACGAAACCGGCAGCCTGATTGGCACCGCCGTCTCCGCCACCTTCCTGCTGGCGATGGCGCTGGTGAATATGGTGATCCTGCGCGGCGTCTGGCGCAGTTTTCAGGCACTGAAACACGGCAGGCCGGCGCAGGGCGACATCACGCTGCCTGCACAGGGTGGCGTCATGAACTGGCTGTTCGGCAAAACCTTCCGCCTCGTCAATAAAAGCTGGCAGATGTACCTGGTCGGTTTCCTGTTTGGCCTCGGCTTTGACACGGCCACCGAAATCGGCGTGCTGGGGATCTCCGCCGCCAGCGCCTCCAGCGGGATGTCGGTGTGGTCGATCATGATCTTCCCGGCGCTCTTCGCCAGCGGCATGGCGCTGGTGGATACGCTCGATAACCTGCTGATGGTGGGTGCCTACGGCTGGGCGTTTAACAAGCCGCAGCGCAAGCTGTACTACAACATGACCATCACCGGCACTTCGGTGGTAGTGGCGCTGTTTATCGGCGGCCTGGAAGCGCTGGGTCTGCTGATGGACAAGTTCTCCCTCAGCGGCGACGTGTGGGATCTAATTGGCGCGGTGAACGATAACCTGGGCGATGCCGGATTTGTGGTGGTCGGGCTGTTTGTCGCCTGCTGGCTGATCTCGATGGCGAACTACCGCTGGCGCGGTTATGACGCGCTGGTGGTGCGCTCCTGACGCTGAAAGGGTAGCCATAAAAAAAGCCCCGGGACATCGGGGCGGTGGACAATAAAATCCAAAGGTTAAGTAAGCGTGGCAGTACTGTAGGCCGGGTAAGCGGAGCGCCGCCCGGCATGACGAGGGTTAAGCAGGTAACGATTTCAGCAGCGCGAAGGCCTCCTTCATTCTGTCTTCGCTGACCACAAAGGCGCGCATCTGACCGGCAGTATCGGTGCCGCGCGCCACCATGCCCTGAGGCGAAAGGGCAATCTGCCAGTCCAGATCCTGACGCTGCGTTTCACCTGCGAGATGCAGCGGTAGTTCCGGCGTTTTTACCTTCACCAGCATGGCGGGTAATTTCACCGGGGCGTTGCCGCCGAGCAGGTTTTTCGCCAGGAACATGGCGCTTAACTGAATCGGTTGCAGGAACGGCAGCACCTGGCCGTTAATTTCCGCGCAGTCGCCCAGGGCATAAATATCCGGCTGGGTGGTTTGCAGGTAGCTGTCCACCTTCACGCCGCGATTGATCTCTGCGCCCGCGCGGTGCGCCAGCGCGGTTTCCGGGCGCAACCCCGTCGCCGCAATTACCACATCCACTTCCACGCTGCGGTTGCAGTCGAGCGTCGCACAAATGCCGGTTTCGGTTTTGCTCAGGCTCTGCAACTGCGATTTCAGCAGCAGATGCACGCCCATGTCGGTCAGACGATGCTGTAAGCGACTGCTTACTTCTGCTGGCATCAGCGCTGACAGAATGCTGGCCGCGTGGTCAACCAGGGTGACGGATTTTCCCGCCCGGCAGAAGTCCATCGCCAGCTCGGTGCCAATCAGCCCGCCGCCGACAATCATCACCCGCGTGGCGTCGCGTAACAGGGGCTCGCTGGCCTGATACTCCTGCTGGCTGTTGAGCGTGACCATTAGTTCGCGGCCCTCAACCGGCGGCACAAACGCCGATGCCCCCGTCGCCAGCACCAGCTTGTCGTAGTGCCAGGTTTTATCTTTCGCGTTCACCACGTGGGCGTCGGCGTCGATATCGGTCACCCAGGTGTACGGAAACAGACGCAGGTTAAACTGTTCTGCAAACTCCCCCGCCGTCTGGCGGGTGAGATCGTCGGCGCGCTGATTCTGGCTAATGACGTGGCTTAAATCAGGCTTGTTGTACTCATCCATGCTGTCGGCGGCGATTACCGTCAACGGCACGTTAGCATCCTGTTTGCGGATATTTTTCACCAGCTGGCGGGCGGCAAAGCCCGAGCCGATAATGACGATGCCGTGGCTCATTTTGCCTCCGTTGCCAGTTCATCAAAGACGTCTTTCCCGAGGGAACATTCCGGGCAGAGGAAGTTGTCCGGCACCTCGCTCCATGGCGTACCCGGCGCGACATCCTGCAACGGCTCGCCCAGCTCAGGATCGTAAATCCACTGGCAGACGCTGCACTGCATGCAAGGGCCGAGGTCGGCAGCGGCAGGAGCGGCTTCTGCTACGGCTTCCGGCGCAACAGCCGCGGCGGGTGCGGTTTCCGGCAGTGGCGCAAGCGCCCACTGGCGGGCAATGTCGCGACCGTGCTGGCGACAGATTTCCAGCGCGTCGAGATCCGGACGCCATTTCGCCTTCAGGCTCAGGGACATCTCAAAACCGGCATCCTGTAAACGGGTGGAGAGACGGTCTACCGCGCCGCCGCTCCAGCCGTGTGAACCAAAGGCGCTGGCGCGTTTGTTACGGAAGCGCAGGCCGGTCATCTCTTCCACCAGTCCGGCAATTTTCGGCATCATCACGTTATTCATGGTGGAGGTACCCACCAGCACGCCTTTGGAGCGGAAGACGTTGGTCAATACCTCATTCTTATCGCTGCGCGCCACGTTGAAGATTTTCACCGCCACGTTCGGGTCAACTTCGTTGATGCCCTGGGCAATGGCGTCCGCCATCATGCGGGTGTTGTTGGACATGGTGTCGTAGAAGATCGTAATGCGGTCTTCCTGATAGTCCGCCGCCCACTTCAGGTACAGTTCGACAATCTGGGTTGGATTTTCACGCCATACCACGCCGTGGGAGGTGGCAATCATATCCACCGGCAGGTTGAAGCCGAGGATCTCGGTGATTTTTGGCGTGACCAGACGGCTGAACGGGGTCAGGATGTTGGCGTAGTAGCGTTGGCACTGTTCGAACAGCTCGGTCTGATCCACTTCGTCGTTGAACAGACGTTCGTCGCAGTAGTGCTGGCCGAAGGCGTCGTTACTAAACAGCACCGCGTCACCGGTCATGTAGGTCATCATGCTGTCCGGCCAGTGTAGCATTGGGGTTTCCACGAAGATCAGCTGTTTGCCGTTGCCGATATCCAGCGTGTCGCCGGTTTTCACAGTGTGGAAGTTCCACTCCGGATGGTGGTGGTGGCCGTTGATGGAGTCAATGGCGTTAGTGGTGCAGTAGATCGGGGTATCCGGAATGTGGGACATCAGCTCGGTCAGCGCCCCGGCATGATCCTCTTCCGCGTGGTTGATGATAATGTAGTCGATCTCATTCAGATCGATTTCGCTGCGCAGGTTCTGCACGAACTCGCGGCTGAATTTGTGATCGACGGTATCGATCAGGACGTTTTTACCTTCACGAATGAGATAGCTGTTGTAGCTGCTGCCGCGCAGCGTTTTGTATTCCGTCCCGTGAAAATCACGTACTTCCCAGTCACGTTGACCCACCCAATGAATGTTATTTTTAACCAGAATAGACATAGCAACCTCAACTTAATACGGCGTTTTCAAATAAGATGACTGTCATATATCAAGTTGCGTGCCAACTTTTTAAATTATTGAAAATAATGGATTTATATTTTGATGCTCCCAAATAGGTAGTCATTTTGACTATCTTAAAAATTGTCAATATGACACTATGTATTGTCAAAATGACAGTGAGGCAGAGATGAGCTTTTCCGTAGATGTGCTGGCGAAGATCGCCATAGAACTGCAAACCGGTATTGGTCATCAGGACCGCTTTCAGCGGCTGATCTCCACGTTGCGTCACGTGCTGGATTGCGATGCCTCGGCGCTGCTGCGTTACGAAGGGCGGCAGTTTATTCCGCTGGCTATCGACGGTCTGGCGAAGGACGTACTCGGGCGGCGCTTTACCCTGGAGGGCCACCCGCGTCTGGAAACCATCGCCCGTGCGGGTGACGTGGTGCGTTTCCCGGCGGACAGCGATCTGCCCGACCCTTACGACGGCCTGATCCCCGGGCAGGAGAGCCTGAAGGTGCACGCCTGTATCGGCCTGCCGCTGTTTGCCGGGCAGAACCTGATTGGTGCGTTAACCCTCGACGGTATGTCGCCGGATCAGTTCGATACCTTCAGCGACGAAGAGCTACGGCTGATTGCTGCGCTGGCGGCCGGGGCGCTGAACAACGCCCTGCTGATAGAACAGCTGGAGAGCCAGAATATTCTTCCGGGTAGCCCGACGGCGTTTGAGCAGGTGGCGCACACCGAAATGATCGGCCTTTCGCCAGGCATGGCGCAGCTCAAAAAAGAGATTGAGATTGTCGCCGCGTCTGATTTGAACGTGCTGATCTTCGGGGAGACCGGCACCGGTAAAGAGCTGGTGGCGAAAGCGATCCACGAAGCCTCGCCCCGTGCGGTGAATCCGCTGGTCTATCTCAACTGCGCGGCGCTGCCGGAAAGCGTGGCGGAAAGTGAGCTGTTCGGACACGTCAAAGGGGCCTTTACCGGGGCGATCAGCAACCGCAGCGGCAAGTTCGAAATGGCCGATAACGGCACGCTGTTCCTCGATGAAATTGGCGAACTCTCCCTTTCGCTCCAGGCCAAACTGCTGCGGGTGTTGCAGTATGGCGATATTCAACGCGTGGGAGACGATCGCAGCTTACGCGTGGATGTGCGCGTGCTGGCGGCGACGAACCGCGATCTGCGCGAAGAGGTGCTGGCGGGGAATTTCCGCGCCGATCTGTTCCACCGTCTGAGCGTGTTCCCGCTCACGGTGCCGCCGCTGCGCGAGCGGGGCGACGACGTGGTGCTGCTGGCGGGCTTTTTCTGCGAACAGTGTCGGCTCAAAATGGGGCTTTCCCGCGTGGTGCTAAGCCCCGGTGCGAGGACGCACCTGCTGAGCTACGGCTGGCCGGGTAACGTGCGTGAACTGGAACATGCGATTCACCGCGCGGTGGTGCTGGCGCGGGCTACGCGTTCGGGGGATGAAGTGGTTATTCATGCGCGCCATTTCGCGCTGCAGGAGGAAACGACGCCGTCCGTGAAGCCGGTGATACCTGAGAGCGTGAACGAAAACCTGCGCGAGGCGACGGATGCGTTCCAGCGTCAGATGATCGCCCGCGCGCTGGAGCAGAATAACCGCAGCTGGGCGGCGTGCGCGCGGGCGCTGGAGATGGACGTCGCCAACCTCCACAGGCTGGCGAAACGTCTGGGACTGAAGGGTTAAATAATCCCCGCCTGGTAGAAGTCTTGCAGGTTGATCGCGCCGCACAGCCTGCCGTGCTCGTCCACCACCGGCGCGGCGGTGATTTTGCGCTTCATCAGCACCTCTTTGGCTTCAATGGCGCGGCTGTCGGCATTCAGCGTCAGTCCGCCCTGGGTCATTGCTTCGGATACCCGCGCCTCCAGCTTGCCGCCGCCCACCAGCCAGCGGCGCAGGTCGCCGTCGGTGAAGACGCCCTTCACCTGGCGGTCATTGTCGCATACCGCAACCAGCCCCAGCCCGGTGCGGCTCAGCTCCAGCATGGCGTCCATCACGCTGGTGTCGAGTTTGACCTGAGGAATGGCATCGTCGGTGCGCATCAGGTGGTGAACCTTGTTGAGCAGACGTGCCCCAAGCGCGCCCGCAGGATGGGAGCGGGCGAAATCTTCCTCATTAAAACCGCGCGCCTGCATCACCGCCATTGCCAGCGCGTCGCCCATCATCAGGGTGTTGACGGTGCTGGAGGTCGGTGCCAGGTGCATCGGACAGGCTTCGCGCTCAACGGAAATATCCAGCGTTGCTTTCGCGGCCAGCGCCAGCGGCGATCGGGATTTGCCGGTCATCGCTAACAGGGCCACCGATTTTTCTTGCAGGCGAGGGATGATGAGATCCAGCTCTTTGGCTGAACCGGAGTAGGAGATAAACAGCATCACGTCGCGGCTTTCGATCATCCCCAGATCGCCGTGCAGCGCTTCGGCAGGATGCACAAAGAACGCCGGGGTGCCGGTGCTGGCAAGCGTCGCGGCAATCTTCTTGCCGATATGACCGGATTTACCGATACCCGCCACGATCACTTTACCCTCGCAGTGGATAATGGTGTTGGCTGCACGAACAAAATCCTCACCCAGACGCTCCGGCAGGCGGCTGGCTTCCTGTAGCTCCAGCAGCAGGGTCTGACGGCCTGCGTTTAACAGAAAATCACTCATTTTTCTCTCCGGTTACGATCACGTCGATGCCCTTCGCTTCCAGCGCTTTTTTAAATGCCGGATCGATACCTGCGTCGGTAATCAGCTTATCGACGCTTTCAAGGCTACAGACAATGTTGGGGCTTTTACGGCCAAACTTCGACGAGTCCGCCATCAAAATCACTTCCCGTGCGGCGTTGCACATCGCTTTGCTGACGCTGAACACCTCGTTGAAGGTAGTCACGCCCGCGTTGAGGTCGATGCCGTCGGTGCCCATAAACAGCTTATCGAAGCTGAAGTGGTCGAAGGCATTCTCCGCCAGCTGCCCGTGAAACGACGCCGATTTTTTACGGAAGGTGCCACCGGGCATCAGGATGGTCTGCTCGCTGTCGAACTCTGACAGGGCATTGACGATGTGCAGGCTGTTGGTCATCACGGTGATGTTATTAAAGCGGCTGAGCAGCGGGATCATCTGTAGGACAGTACTGCCTGCGTCGAGGATAATGGAATCGCCGTCATGGATAAATTTGACGGCGGCTTCGGCAATCAGCGCTTTCTGGTGAGTATTGATCAGCGTTTTGTGGTCGATAGGCGGGTCGGCTTCGTCTTTATTGAGCACCACGCCGCCGTAGGTACGAATGACGGCGCCGGAGTTTTCGAGCAACACCAGGTCCTTGCGTATTGTCGTGCCGGTGGTGTCAAAGTAGTGGGCCAGATCCTCTACCGAGCACTTTCCCTGCTTTTGCAGATGCTCAAGTATGGCCGCCTGCCGCTGACGTGGTTTCATAGGCGCTTCGTTCCTTACGTTGCGAAATGATAATTCCGCAAGTTTATAACTTTCACAACGAAATTATCCATGTTTCAGATTAAGCGCTAATGATAGTGCATTCTGACAGAGTGAATCATGGGGGAAGATCACATCAGGTTGTAATTCATGCAGCGAAATGCCGTTGATCGCCTGAATTTTGGTCGGACGGGCAAACACCGTTACGCCGCGCATGATGAGGGAATCGCTCACCCGGTTGTGTTCATCCAGCGCAACGGCAACCACCACGCGCGGCTTAAAGCGCCCCCCGGAACGCCCGACGCCGACGCGTCCCTTCTGACACAACGCATCAAAGGCGCGGTTAAACTGGTAGATCTGCCAGCCGCCAAACGCCATCTGGCAGATCCAGGCGAGGGCGGCGACGGTGATGAGTGCGGTTACCATATCGGCTCCTTGTTATATTCCCTCTCCCGGTGGGAGAGGGGGAGGGTGAGGGCATCACCCTGCTCGATCAGAACATCACCTGCCCACCGGTGACGTTAATCGACTGTCCGGTGCAGTACGAGGCTTTCGGGCTGGCGTAAAACAGCAGCATGTTCAGCACGTCCTGATAGTCGCACCCGCGCTTGAGCGGCACTTTGTCGATGTAGTACTGCTCCACTTCTTCAGCTTTGATGCCAAGTTTGGCGGCGTACTGTGGCAGCAGGGACTGGAACATCGGGGATTTCAGCAGGTTACCCAGCATCAGCGCGTGAACGGTAATGCCGTATTCGGCCAGATCCAGCGCCAGAGACTGTGTCAGCCCGACGCCGCCAAACTTCGCCGCGCTGTAGCCGGAGTTGTGCTTGCTGCCCACTTTCCCCGATTTTGAGTTGATCTGAATGATGCGACCCTGAATACCGTCGCGGATCATCAGACGGGAAAATTCGCGGGCGCAGAGGAAATAGCCCACCAGATTCACCTGCAACGAGCGGTCAAAATCCCCCAGCTCGAAATCGCTGATAAACGCCGCTTTCGCGATCCCCGCGCTGTAGACCAGCAGGTCGATACGCCCAAATATCTCGTCCACGCCGCGGGCCAGCGCCATCACGCTCTGCTCGCTGGTGGCGTCGGCACCAAATCCGTACGCCATCCCTTCGCCAAACTCGGTGTTGATGGCGTCCGCTACGCGGGCGGCTTTCTCACTCTGAATATCCACGACCGCCACGCGGTAGCCCTCTGCGGCAAGCCCATGGCAGAGGAACTCGCCTAAGGTTTGTCCCCCACCAATGACAACGGCAACCTGACTCATGTGTCTCTCCTTTATTACGAAATAAATTTTAACGTGCAGCCTGGGGTGACAGCCTGCGGAACCGGGCCCACTACGTGAACCGTACCGGGATACTCCGCCTGCGGCTGGCCGTCGAAACGTAGGGTGATATGCCCCAGCTCGCGCAGGTTTTGCTCGGCGACGTCGCCGACGGCGGTCACGGCATAGCGCGCCTCGCCCAGCTGTAGCTGGCTCCCTGCCTTTAGCTCGCCGTTCAGCTCGCCGTGGCAGTGGATAAAGCAAAACTCTTCGATATCCGCAGGCGCCCCTTCGCGGAAGGTGATCAGCATCTGGTCGCTCAGCGCATCCGCCGCGCTCTGGCGGATGCGGGTAATGGTGGTCTGGTAAATCACAGTCATGGCAGGCACCTCTTATTGATAAATAAAGCCGGAAACAAACCAGGCAATCAGCACCGTCGGCGCGCCCGTCAGGAAGCGGCTGACCAGCACGGACGGCACGCCCACGCGCACGGTCTCCTGGCGTGCTTCCGCCAGCGACAGCCCCACGGGGATAAAGTCGCACGCTGCCTGGGCGTTAATGGCAAACAGGGCGGGCAGGGCGAGGTGCGGAGGAATATTCCCCAGACCAATCTGCACGCCAATCAGCACGCCGATAACCTGAGCAATCACCGCGCCCGGGCCGAGGAACGGCGACAGCAGCGGGAAGGAGCAGATCAGCGCCAGCGTCACCAGGCCGAGCGGGTGGCTGGCAAGCGGGGCGAGGCCGTGGGCAATCCAGTCGCCCAGGCCTGAGGCCATGATGATGCCGATCAGCGCCGAGACGAATGCCATAAACGGCAGAATGGTCTTCAGCACCGTGTCGATGGTGTCGCGCCCGGACTGGAACAGCACCGCCACGGCGGACCCCATCCCCATCCCGACCTTCGCCAGCAGGCCATCGCTCTGCTCGGTGATTTTTTTGCTGGTGTCGTACTCGCGCGGGGCCGCTTTTTGCGGCGCAGATGTGCCATTCACCAGCGTGATGTTGTCTTCCTTCACGCCTGACACATAAATATCTTCAACGATGTACTGCGCCAGCGGGCCGGATTTCCCGGTGGAGTGAATATTTACCGTCGGAATGCGGCGCTTCGGATAGATGCCGCAGCGCAGCGTGCCGCCGCAGTCGATCACCGCCACGCCGATTTCCGCTTCCGGCGGTTCGCCTTCCTTGAAGCCGTCGACCGCTTCCCAGCCGGTCAGATCGCGCAACTTGTCGACGATCGCCGGGCGCGTGCCCGCGGTGATGTACACAATCTTTTTGCCTTCGGTGGCGTCGAACTCCAGCGGGCCGCCCCAGCCGCCCGTGCCTTTCTCAATGCGGATCCGGTTCATGCTGTGGCTCCTGAAAGATGGACTTTCTGTTCAAGCTGGATGCCCATTTTTTTCTCGAAAATGGCGGTGGTGAGGTCAGTCACCCAGCCGCGGAAGAAGTTGGTCACCAGACCGACCAGCAGGTAGCTCACCGCCAGCGGGCCGAGCGGCAGGCCAAGCGTGGTCAGGCCGCTGGCGATCCCGAGATAGACAAACAGTTCGCCGGGGTTGATGTGCGGGAACAGGCCGTTCATGGAATGGCAGCTGTAGGAGGCGGCGGCGTAATAGCTCGGCTTGTACTTCTCTGGCATAAAGCGGCCGAGGCTTAAGGTCATCGGGTTGCAGAACACGAAGGTGCCGATAAAGGGCAGTATCAGGTAGCGGGACAGCGGGTTTCCGGCGCAGCGCTGGGCGAAGCGCTCGATGCGCTGCTGGCCGATAAAGTTAATCAGCGCGTTCATGATCACCAGCAGGCTGATCAGCAGGGGCAGGATCCCGGTCACCATGCCAGTGAACACTTCTCCGCCTTTCTGAAACAGCCCGATGAACCACTCGGCGCCATGGGTGATGGTTTCTATCATTCTTCTCTCCTGTAGGGCGTTTGTTTTTGTCTATCTGCGGCTAATAATAATCACTTTGAAAGGTTTTAAAGTGTTAGTTAGATCTCACAATGAAAGAAAAATGTATTATTTTGAAAGTTTATTGGTGAGGTGAATAATTTTTGGTGGAAAAAGGCACGGATTTGCGTTGGGGAGGTGCGTACCGCTTCCTTGAGGAGTTGGGGATGCTTTACCATACTGGGTTCTTACCGAACTCGTTAAATGGATGCCACATGTTCAAGCGTCGTTATGCAGCGCTGTTGCCTGCGCTTATTCTCCTGTCCGCCTGTAGTAGCAAACCCAAGACCGAAGCCGTTCAGCCAACGGCGGGCGCGCCTTCCGGAGGATTCCTGCTGGAGCCGCAGCACAATATGATGCAGATGGGAGGCGACTTCGCGAATAACCCTGCGGCCGAACAGTTCATCGATAAAATGGTGAGCAAGCACGGTTTTGATCGCCAGCAGCTGCATGCCATTTTGTCTCAGGCGAAGCGTCTGGACTACGTGCTGCGCCTGATGGACAGGCAGGCGCCGACGGCCCAGGTGCCGACCGGGCCAAACGGGGCGTGGCTGCGTTATCGCAAACAGTTTATTACCCCGGACAACGTGCAAAATGGCGTGGTGTTCTGGAATCAGTATGAAGACGCCCTGAACCGCGCGTGGCAGGTCTATGGCGTGCCGCCGGAGATCATCGTCGGTATTATTGGGGTTGAGACCCGCTGGGGACGCATTATGGGTAAAACCCGCATCCTCGATGCGCTGGCGACGCTCTCCTTCAACTACCCGCGTCGCGCGGAGTATTTCTCTTCCGAGCTGGAAACCTTCCTGCTGATGGCGCGAGACGAACAGGACGATCCGTTAGATCTGAAAGGGTCGTTCGCCGGTGCGATGGGCTACGGCCAGTTTATGCCGTCCTCCTATAAGCAGTACGCGGTAGATTTTAACGGGGATGGTCACATCAACCTGTGGGATCCCGAAGACGCTATTGGCAGCGTGGCCAACTACTTCAAAGCGCATGGCTGGACGCCGGGCGGCCAGGTGGCGGTACAGGCGAACGGCGAAGCGTTTGGTCTGGAAAACGGATTTAAAACCAAATACAGCGTGGTGCAGCTGGCAGCGGCAGGCTTAACGCCGTCTCAGCCGCTGGGCAATGTTGACCAGGTGAGCCTGCTGCGCCTGGATGTCGGAACCGGTTATCAGTACTGGTTCGGGCTGCCGAACTTCTACACCATTACCCGCTACAACCACAGCACGCACTATGCGATGGCGGTGTGGCAGCTGGGGCTGGCGGTGTCTCAGGCGCGTGTGCCAGCAGCGTCACCGTTTAGCCAGTAAGTCCCCTTATGCCTCCCTCTCCCTGTGGGAGAGGGCTGGGGTGAGGGCACCCGCCCGCACCTGTTTCCCGCAGAAACATTTCGCCACACTCCCATTTTACTCCCGCCGTTTACATCTCAATCGCCTTTCATTATTGTTATGTTATAACATTATTGAATTGAGATATCCATGTCCCTGTTTTCTCTCTCATCCTCGCTTCGGCTGCTGCTGGCGCTGGTGCTCATTCTGTTTCTCGGCCTGGCCGTGCGCTGGGCGGTGGCGTTGCCATGATCGTGATGAACGACCTGGTGGCGGGTTACGATCGCCAGCCCGTTACGCGCGCGCTGTCCGGCGTGATTGAACGCGGGAGCATGACCGCCATCGTCGGGGCCAACGGCTGCGGCAAATCCACGCTGCTGAAAACGCTCGCTGGCTTTATTCCGCCCGTCAGCGGTACGTTTCGCTGGCAGGGGAGACGTCCGGTGGTGGGCTGGCTGGCGCAGCGTCACGCGCTGGAGGCGCAATTTCCTCTGACCGTGCAGGACGTGGTGAGCATGGGCTGCTGGCCAGCAATCTCTCTGTTTGCCGGTTTTCGTCGGGATGCCCGCATGCGCATTGCCGGCGCGCTGGAGCGCGTGGGGCTGGAGTCCATGGCGTTCTCCACTATTGATGAACTTTCCGGCGGGCAATTCCAGCGCATGCTGTTTGCCCGCGTTTTAGTGCAGCAGGCACCGCTGGTGATGCTGGACGAACCCTTCACTGGCGTCGATGAAGCGACCTGCAACGTGCTGATGGATCTGATGCTGGAGATGTATATGCAGGGGCAGACTCTGCTGGCGGTACTGCACGACAGCGAACGCGTCTCGCGCCACTTCCCACAAACGTTGCGGCTGGACGCTGATACGCCGCACTGGAAAACCGAGCGGGTGAGGGTGGCATGATCTGGCATCTCTTCTTCCAGCCGTTTATTGAGTACGGCTTTATGCGGCGCGCGCTGGTGGTTTGCCTGGCGCTCTCCGTCAGCACCACTGCGCTGGGTGTATTCCTTCAGCTGCGTCGGATGAGCCTGATGGGGGACGCCCTTTCTCACGCCATTTTGCCGGGTGTCGCGGTGGGCTATCTGCTCAGCGGAATGTCGCTGCTGGCAATGACTGTCGGCGGGTTTATTGCCGGTATCGCCGTTGCGCTGGTGGCCGGGCTGGTCAGCCGCCGTACACCTCTTAAAGAGGATGCCAGCTTCGCGGGGTTTTACCTGGGTTCCCTGGCGCTGGGCGTCACGCTGGTGTCGCTGCGCGGTTCAAATGTCGATCTGCTTCATCTTCTGTTTGGCTCCATTCTCGCCGTGGATAGCGCGTCAGCCCTGTTCGTGACGGGGGTCTGCATGTTCACGCTCCTCACGCTGGCGATTTTTTATCGTGGGCTGGTCAGTGAAGCGTTCGATACTGCGTGGTTGCAGGTGAACGCGCGCTGGCTGCCCGGGATGTTACACGGTCTGTTTCTGGCGCTGCTGGTGCTCAACCTGGTGGCCGGTTTTCAGGTACTCGGCACGTTGATGGCCGTCGGGCTGATGATGTTACCCGCCGTGGCGGCACGCTGCTGGGTGCGCACACTGCCAGAATTACTTTTGATGGCGGGTATCAGCGGTATTTTTTGCGCGTGGCTGGGCTTAAGTCTTTCCTGGGCAGTGAGTCTGCCCGCAGGGCCCTCCATTGTGCTGACCGCCAGCGCATTGTTCTTTATTTCAGTTTTATTTGGCACGCGCAGCAGGCTGGCGGATAGCCTGCGGGCGCTTTTTTAACGCAAGGGGAAACGATGAAACGTACAGGGTTAGCCGTGGCGCTCGCGCTCGGCATGATGACGCACGGCGTAATGGCGAAAACGCTTAATGTGGTGACCAGCTTTTCCATCCTGGGAGACATCACGCAGCAGGTTGGCGGCGATCGTGTGAAGGTGACGACGCTGGTGGGGCCGGACGGTGATCCCCATACTTTCGAACCCTCGCCCAAAGACAGCGCGGCGCTGAGTAAAGCTGACGTGGTGGTGGTCAATGGGCTGGGGCTGGAGGGTTGGCTCGACCGTCTGGTAAAAGCTTCTGGATTCAAAGGCCAGCTGGTGGTTGCTTCGGACGGCGTGAAAACGCACACGCTGGAAGAGGACGGTAAAACCGTGACCGATCCGCACGCGTGGAACAGCGCGGCGAACGGCGCGCTGTATGCGCAAAATATTCTCTCAGGGCTGGTGAAGGCCGATCCTGAAGATACAGCGGCGCTTGAAGCTACCGGTAAACCCTATATTGCGCAGCTCTCTCAGCTGGACGGTTGGGCTAAAAAGCGTTTCAGCGACATCCCACAGGCGAAGCGCAAAGTGCTGACCAGCCACGACGCCTTCGGCTATTTCAGCCGCGCCTACGGCGTGACGTTTATGGCGCCGCAGGGGTTGTCGTCTGAGAGTGAAGCCAGCGCGGCGCAGGTAGCGGAGATCATCAACCAGATTAAAGCTGACGGCGTGAAAACCTGGTTCATGGAAAACCAGCTTGACCCGCGCCTGGTGAAGCAGATTGCGACCGCCACGGGCGCCCAGCCGGGCGGTGAACTTTACCCGGAAGCGCTGTCCGCGAAGGGCGGCGTGGCGGACACCTACGTCAAGGCGTTTCGCCACAATGTGGACACCCTCGCTAACAGCATGAAATAAGCGTCTCTCTGGCCGGTGCGCCCGCATCGGCTTTTTTCTGAAGCCCCCTCGTAAAACCCGACGCGCATCCCCATATTTGATGAGAAAGTGCTATCTTGTGCTGCATGTTTTTCTAAGGCCTGGAGCGTGAATGACTGACCATGAATTGATGCAGTTAAGCGAAGTGGTGGGGCTGGCGCTGAAACAGCGCGGCGCGACTCTCACGACCGCAGAATCCTGCACCGGCGGCTGGGTGGCGAAAGCAATTACCGATATTGCTGGCAGTTCCGCCTGGTTTGAACGCGGCTTTGTGACCTACAGTAACGAGGCTAAAGCGCAGATGATTGGCGTGCGTGAAGCTACGCTTGAGCAGCATGGCGCGGTCAGCGAACCGGTGGTGATCGAGATGGCGATTGGCGCGCTGAAAGAGGCGCGCGCAGATTACGCTATCTCCATCAGCGGTATCGCGGGGCCGGACGGCGGCAGCGACGTGAAGCCTGTCGGCACCGTCTGGTTTGGCTTTGCCACCTCAAAAGGTGAAGGGATCACCCGCCGGGAATGCTTCAGCGGCGATCGCGAAAGCGTGCGTCGTCAGGCAACGGAATACGCGTTAAAAACGCTCTGGCAACAATTTCTACAAAATACTTGATACTGTATGACTATACAGTATAATTGCCTCAACAGAACAGAAGTCCATGGTGAAGCGCAGTTGCTTCTCCCGGCATGACAGGAGTAATAATGGCTATCGACGAAAACAAACAGAAAGCGTTGGCGGCAGCACTGGGCCAGATCGAAAAGCAATTCGGTAAAGGCTCCATCATGCGCCTGGGTGAAGACCGTTCCATGGATGTGGAAACTATCTCCACTGGTTCGCTTTCTCTTGATATCGCACTGGGCGCTGGCGGTTTGCCGATGGGCCGTATCGTAGAAATCTACGGTCCGGAATCCTCGGGTAAAACCACCCTGACGTTGCAGGTTGTTGCGGCGGCACAGCGCGAAGGTAAAACCTGTGCGTTTATCGATGCCGAGCACGCGCTGGACCCGGTCTATGCCCGTAAACTGGGCGTTGATATCGACAACCTGCTGTGCTCCCAGCCGGACACCGGCGAGCAGGCACTGGAAATTTGTGACGCGCTGGCGCGCTCAGGTGCGGTTGATGTGATCATCGTCGACTCCGTTGCGGCGCTGACGCCAAAAGCGGAAATTGAAGGTGAAATCGGTGACTCTCACATGGGCCTCGCGGCACGTATGATGAGCCAGGCGATGCGTAAGCTGGCGGGTAACCTGAAGCAGTCCAATACGCTGCTGATCTTCATCAACCAGATCCGTATGAAAATTGGTGTAATGTTCGGTAACCCGGAAACTACCACCGGCGGTAACGCTCTGAAATTCTACGCTTCTGTCCGTCTGGATATCCGCCGTATCGGCGCGGTGAAAGAGGGGGATAACGTAGTCGGTAGCGAAACTCGCGTGAAGGTTGTGAAGAACAAAATCGCAGCACCGTTCAAACAGGCTGAGTTCCAGATCCTCTACGGCGAAGGTATCAACTTCCTCGGCGAGCTGGTTGACCTGGGCGTGAAAGAGAAGCTGATTGAAAAAGCGGGCGCATGGTACAGCTACAACGGTGACAAGATTGGTCAGGGTAAAGCGAATGCTATCTCCTGGCTGAAAGAGAACCCGGCGGCGGCGAAAGAGATTGAGAAGAAGGTGCGTGAACTCCTGCTGAACAACCAGGACTCTAAACCTGATTTCGTGGTCGACGGCGCGGATGCTGAAGAAACCAACGAAGACTTTTAATCCTCTCGGATAAAAATGAAGGGCTGCTGATGCGGCCCTTTTTGCATTTCTGAATCGACAGGTTTTTTATGAGTGAACCGACATCACGCCGACCAGCCTACTCACGCTTGCTGGATCGGGCCGTGCGTATTCTTGCCGTGCGTGACCATAGCGAACAGGAGCTGCGGCGGAAACTGTCAGCGCCCGTCATGAGCAAAAACGGTCCGGAAGACATTGATGCCACCGCGGAAGATTATGACCGCGTGGTTGCCTGGTGCTACGAGCATCACTATCTGGATGACGGCCGTTTTGCCGCTCGCTTTCTTGCCAGCCGTGGTCGTAAAGGCTATGGGCCAGCGCGTATCCGCCAGGAGCTGAACCAGAAAGGCGTTGCCCGTGAATCGATTGAAAAAGCCATGCGCGAAAGTGAAATTGACTGGTGCGAACTGGCGCGTGAGCAGGCGGTACGAAAGTACGGTGAGCCGCTGCCGCGTGAATTTTCAGAAAAAGTTAAAATCCAGCGCTTTTTGCTCTACCGCGGCTTCCTGATGGAAGATATTCAGGATATCTGGCGTAATTTTACCGATTGAACGCATGCGGGATTTTACTTCCCACTAAAGAAAACTTATCTTATTCCCACTTTTTCCAGTAGCTGGTCCGTCCAACTGTTTACAGATACAGATCTGCTGCGACATTTCGTTAGCTTGATTTCAGGATAATTATGAGCAAGAGCACCGCTGAGATCCGTCAGGCGTTTCTCGATTTTTTCCATAGTAAGGGACACCAGGTTGTTGCCAGCAGCTCCCTGGTACCGAACAATGACCCGACTCTGCTGTTTACCAACGCCGGGATGAACCAGTTCAAGGATGTGTTCCTTGGTCTCGACAAGCGTAATTATTCCCGCGCCACAACCTCACAGCGTTGCGTGCGTGCGGGCGGTAAACACAACGATCTGGAAAACGTCGGTTACACCGCGCGCCACCACACCTTCTTCGAAATGCTGGGTAACTTCAGCTTCGGCGACTACTTCAAACACGACGCCATTCAATACGCGTGGGAACTGCTGACCGGTGAAAACTGGTTCAATCTGCCGAAAGAGCGTCTGTGGGTGACCGTGTATGAGACCGATGACGAAGCGTTCGACATCTGGGAAAAAGAAGTGGGTATCCCTCGCGAACGTATCATCCGTATCGGTGACAACAAAGGCGCGCCTTACGCGTCTGATAACTTCTGGCAGATGGGCGACACCGGCCCTTGCGGTCCGTGCACCGAGATCTTCTACGATCATGGCGACCACATCTGGGGCGGCCCTCCGGGAAGCGCGGAAGAAGATGGCGATCGCTATATTGAGATCTGGAACATCGTCTTCATGCAGTTCAACCGTCAGGCCGACGGCACCATGGAGCCGCTGCCAAAACCGTCCGTAGATACCGGTATGGGCCTTGAGCGTATCGCGGCCGTTCTGCAACACGTTAACTCCAACTATGAGATTGACCTGTTCAGCACCCTGATCAAAGCCGTTGCTGAGGTAACGGGCGCAACCGATCTGAGCAACAAATCACTGCGCGTTATCGCAGACCATATTCGTTCCTGTGCGTTCCTGATTGCTGACGGCGTTATCCCGTCAAATGAAAACCGTGGCTATGTGCTGCGTCGTATCATTCGTCGTGCGATCCGCCATGGCAACATGCTGGGCGCGAAGGACACCTTCTTCTATAAACTCGTTGGGCCACTGATTGGCGTGATGGGCTCTGCCGGCGACGAGCTGAAACGCCAGCAGGCGCAGGTTGAACAGGTTCTGAAAACCGAAGAAGAGCAGTTTGCCCGTACGCTGGAGCGCGGTCTGGCGCTGCTGGACGACGAGCTGGCGAAACTCAAGGGCGACACGCTGGATGGCGAAACCGCTTTCCGCCTGTACGACACCTACGGCTTCCCGGTTGACCTGACGGCGGACGTTTGCCGCGAGCGCAACATCAAAGTTGACGAAGCAGGCTTTGAAGCCGCAATGGAAGAGCAGCGTCGTCGTGCGCGTGAATCCAGCGGTTTTGGCGCAGACTACAACGCGATGATCCGCGTTGATAGCGCGTCTGAATTTAAAGGCTACGAAGAGCTGGCCCTGACCAGCAACGTAACCGCGCTGTTTGTTGACGGTAAAGCCGTAGACAGCATTAGCGCGGGTCAGGACGCGGTTGTTATCCTGGATAAAACGCCGTTCTATGCGGAATCGGGCGGTCAGGTTGGCGATAAAGGCGAACTGAAAGGCAATGGCTTCAGCTTCAGCGTAAGCGATACCCAGAAATACGGTCAGGCGATTGGTCACCAGGGCAAACTGGTTTCCGGTTCTCTGAAAGTGGGCGAGGGCGTTCAGGCCAACGTTGACGAAGCTCGCCGCGCGCGCATTCGTCTGAACCACTCGGCAACCCACCTGATGCACGCAGCCCTGCGCGAAGTGCTGGGTACGCACGTTGCACAGAAAGGTTCTCTGGTTAATGACAAAGTGCTGCGTTTCGACTTCTCACATTTTGAAGCGATGAAGCCATCTGAAATTCGTGCGGTGGAAGACCTGGTGAATGCCCAGATCCGCCGTAACCTGCCAATCGAAACCCACATCATGGATCTCGAGGCAGCGAAGAAGAAAGGTGCGATGGCGCTGTTTGGCGAGAAATATGACGACCGCGTTCGCGTGCTGAGCATGGGCGACTTCTCTACCGAACTGTGTGGCGGTACTCACGCATCCCGCACCGGTGACATCGGCTTGTTCCGCATCGTTTCCGAGTCGGGGACGGCGGCAGGCGTGCGTCGTATTGAGGCGGTGACCGGGGAAGGCGCAATTGCCAGCCTGCATGCGCAGAGCGACCAGCTACACGAGATCGCGCAGCTGCTGAAAGGCGATAGCCAGAACCTGGGCGAAAAAGTGCGTGTCGCGCTGGATCGTACCCGTCAGCTGGAAAAAGAACTCCAGCAGCTGAAAGAACAGGCTGCGGCGCAGGAGAGCGCAAACCTCTCCAGCAAAGCGGTAGACATTAAGGGCGTCAAACTGCTGGTCAGCGATCTGGCGGGCGTTGAGCCTAAGATGCTGCGTACCATGGTCGACGATCTGAAGAACCAGCTTGGTTCGACGGTTATCGTGCTGGCAACGGTCGCAGAGGGTAAGGTTTCTCTGATTGCGGGCGTCTCTAAGGATGTGACGGATCGTGTCAAAGCAGGGGAACTGATTGGCATGGTCGCCCAGCAGGTGGGTGGCAAAGGTGGCGGTCGTCCGGACATGGCGCAAGCCGGTGGTACGGATGCGGCGGCACTTCCCGCGGCATTAGCCAGCGTTGAAAGCTGGGTAAGCGCGAAACTGTAATAACTACAAAGCACAAGCAGACGCCATAGCGGTAACGTTATGGCGTCTTGCTCACTGCGCTATCGATAACGATAAAGTCAGGTTGAGTTTGTGTATATCGGCTAAACTTACGTTTAACAGAATGTGATGCCGTGACTGCTTACACTTTACGTGTTTGTCATCGCTTACTTTTTGGCGTTATATGATGGATAATGCCGGGATACAAGAGACCCGACTCTTTTAATCTTTCAAGGAGCAAAGAATGCTGATTCTGACTCGTCGAGTTGGTGAGACCCTCATGATTGGGGATGAGGTCACCGTGACAGTTTTAGGGGTAAAGGGTAACCAGGTACGTATTGGTGTTAACGCTCCTAAAGAAGTATCTGTCCACCGTGAAGAGATCTACCAGCGTATCCAGGCTGAAAAATCCCAGCAGTCCAGTTACTGATATTGTCGCGTCTCGCTGTCGGGCGAGACGCAACCCTCCTGTTATTTTTCCTGCATAAAGTTACCGTTCTATTTCAAACGCTTCGTTTTTGACCACTCTCATAACCTTATCTCATCCAAATGACGCGCTTCTCTCAACAGAATTCTGTGAAGATGCCTGCAAAATCCGCTTATAAAACACTCTCTTTGCGGCTTTTACATGCGAATTGCGTGCGAATTGTGCAAACGAAAAAAGCATGTGGAAAATTGTTTGACTTATAAGTCCCAGAAAGTAATATATGCGCCACGCAGCGACGAGAAGCTCTTAACGAGTTGCTCGAAGCACTCGAAAGAGGCGTTGTGTGGTGAGGTGGCCGAGAGGCTGAAGGCGCTCCCCTGCTAAGGGAGTATGCGGTCAAAAGCTGCATCCGGGGTTCGAATCCCCGCCTCACCGCCATTTTGCATCCGTAGCTCAGCTGGATAGAGTACTCGGCTACGAACCGAGCGGTCGGAGGTTCGAATCCTCCCGGATGCACCATCTATTACTTCATATTGCTTTCGAAGTGATATGAATATCGAGCAGTACAGTAGTAAATCCCGATGCATCCGTAGCTCAGCTGGATAGAGTACTCGGCTACGAACCGAGCGGTCGGAGGTTCGAATCCTCCCGGATGCACCATTTACTATTTCTGAAAGCAGTTCCCTGATGCATCCGTAGCTCAGCTGGATAGAGTACTCGGCTACGAACCGAGCGGTCGGAGGTTCGAATCCTCCCGGATGCACCATTTACTATTTCTGAAAGCAGTTCCCTGATGCATCCGTAGCTCAGCTGGATAGAGTACTCGGCTACGAACCGAGCGGTCGGAGGTTCGAATCCTCCCGGATGCACCATTTACTGTTTCTAAAAGCATTTCCCCGATGCATCCGTAGCTCAGCTGGATAGAGTACTCGGCTACGAACCGAGCGGTCGGAGGTTCGAATCCTCCCGGATGCACCATCTCTTCTTGTGATCCCCTTCGATGTTTAGTTCTTCATCACTCTCATTGTTATCACTTCGCAATCAGCGACAAAAATCCCCTTTTACGATAAAGTAATGCTTTGTTAATCGTTTAGCGAGAGCACGATGTACGCACAGTATGACGGTTTGATCTTCGACATGGACGGCACCCTCCTGGATACCGAACCCACGCATCGTCAGGCCTGGACCGAAGTCCTGGGCCGTTACGGTATGCGTTTCGATTTACAGGCGATGATTGCCCTCAACGGATCGCCCACCTGGCGTATCGCACAGGCCGTGATTGAGCTGAATCAGGCCGATCTCGACCCTCATCAGCTCGCGCGTGAAAAAACCGACGCGGTAAAAGCCATACTGTTAGACACCGTGCAGCCTTTACCACTCATTGACGTCGTCAAGGAGTGGCACGGCCGTCGTCCTATGTCTGTCGGTACGGGCAGCGAGAGCGCGATTGCTGAAGCGCTACTCAATCACCTTGGCCTGCGCCACTATTTTTCTGCCGTCGTTGCCGCCGATCATGTTAAGCATCACAAACCCGCACCGGATACCTTCCTGCTCTGTGCAGAATTAATGGGTGTTCCACCTGCAAAATGCGTGGTGTTTGAAGATGCTGATTTTGGTATTCAGGCCGCACGTGATGCCGGAATGGCGGCGGTGGACGTTCGCTTACTGTGAGTGACGCGCTGTCACTCGCTTCATTATTCGCCAGCAGTTTTTTAAGCTCCACCCTCTTACCGGGGAATTCGGAAGTGGTGCTGGTGGCGATGCTGTTGTCCGGCGTAAGTCAGCCCTGGTTGCTGGTCTTAATAGCAACAATGGGTAATAGCCTTGGAGGGCTGACTAACGTTATTCTTGGACGTTTCTTTCCGCTACGCGAAAAATCTCGCTGGCAGGAAAAGGCAGTGGGCTGGCTAAAACGCTATGGCGCTGCCACGCTGTTATTAAGCTGGATGCCTGTAATAGGCGATTTACTGTGTCTGCTGGCGGGATGGATGCGCATCTCCTGGGGACCGGTGCTCTTTTTTTTGTGCCTTGGCAAGGCGTTACGCTATGTTTTACTGGCATGGGTAACACTACAGGGTATGACGTGGTGGCACTAATTGGTGGAATGAATTCGCGACCTTCAATCGTCAACCATTACAATTATGCTGAGTGACAATTTTTTGACAGGCGGGAGGTCAAATTGATCCCGGACGTATCACAGGCGCTGGCCTGGCTGGAAAATCACCCTCAGGCACTGAAGGGGATTCAGCGTGGGCTTGAGCGCGAAACGCTGCGCGTAAATGCGGATGGTAGCTTAGCGACTACGGGACACCCGAAGGCGTTAGGCTCGGCGCTGACACATAAATGGATCACAACCGATTTCGCCGAAGCGCTGCTGGAGTTCATCACGCCAGTAGACGGTGATATTGATCATATGCTGACGATCATGCGCGACGTGCATCGCTTCACCGCCCGCAACCTCGGCGACCAGCGTATGTGGCCGCTCAGCATGCCGTGCTATATCGAGCAGGGGCAGGATATCGAGCTGGCGCAGTACGGCACCTCGAATATTGGTCGGCTGAAAACGCTGTATCGCGAAGGACTGAAAAACCGCTACGGCGCATTGATGCAGACGATCTCTGGCGTGCACTACAACTTTTCTCTGCCGATGGCGTTCTGGCAGGCGAAGTGCGGTGAAACGGATAAAGAAGCGATCTCCGCGGGCTACTTCCGCCTGATCCGCAACTACTACCGTTTTGGCTGGGTTATTCCGTATCTGTTCGGCGCGTCCCCGGCTATCTGTTCATCGTTCCTGCAAGGGAAACCGACCACGCTACCGTTCGAGAAGACCGAATGTGGCATGTATTACCTGCCATACGCGACCTCCCTGCGCCTGAGCGACCTTGGCTATACCAATAAATCGCAAAGCAATCTCGGAATTACGTTTAACGATCTGCACGAATATGTGGCAGGCTTGAAGCGGGCGATAAAAACCCCGTCGGAAGAGTACGAAAAAATCGGCCTCGAAAAAGACGGCAAACGCCTGCAAATTAACACCAACGTGTTGCAGATTGAAAATGAACTGTATGCGCCGATTCGTCCGAAGCGCGTGACGCGCAGCGGTGAAACGCCGTCGGATGCGCTACAGCGCGGCGGGATCGAATACATTGAAGTGCGCTCGCTGGATATCAACCCGTTCTCACCGATTGGCGTTGACGAGCAGCAGGTTCGTTTCCTTGACCTGTTTATGGTCTGGTGCGTACTGGCGGATGCGCCGGAAATGAGTTCCGACGAACTGCTGTGTACCCGTGCCAACTGGAATCGCGTGATTCTGGAAGGGCGCAAGCCGGGCCTGACGTTAGGTATTGGCTGTGAAACGGCTCAGTTCCCACTGTCTAAGGTAGGGAAGGATCTGTTCCATGACCTGAAGCGCGTAGCCCAGACGCTGGATAGCGTGTACGGCGGCGAAGCTTACCAGAAGGTCTGCGACGAACTGGTTGAAAGCTTTGATAACCCGGAACTGACATTCTCAGCACGTATTCTGCGTTCTATGATTGAGCAGGGAATTGGTGGCACAGGGCGTTCACTCTCAGCGGAGTACCGTGAGATGCTGATGCAGGAGCCGTTAGAGATCCTGAGCGAAGCGGATTTTGTGGCAGAGCGCGATACGTCCGTTGTGCGTCAGAAAGAGGTCGAAGCGGCGGATACGGAGTCGTTTGAGGCGTTTCTGGCGAAGCAGGCCTGAACCAAAAGAAAAAGGCCACATCGCTGTGGCCAAAATATACATCTCTGAATTCAGGGATGATGATAACAAATGCGCGTCTTTCATATACTCAGACGCGCATTCTGTAGAAGAGTTCAGTTTATTTTAAAAAAAATCACTATCGGAGGTGACGTATGCCGTTATTAGATAGCTTTACTGTCGACCATACCCGTATGGAAGCACCAGCAGTCCGCGTGGCGAAGACCATGAACACGCCGCACGGCGACACGATCACCGTTTTCGACCTGCGCTTCTGCGTGCCGAATAAAGAAGTGATGCCAGAGAAAGGCATTCACACGCTGGAACACCTGTTCGCCGGATTCATGCGCGACCACCTGAACGGCAACGGCGTGGAGATCATCGATATCTCTCCGATGGGCTGCCGAACCGGTTTCTACATGAGCCTGATTGGTCAGCCTGAAGAGAAACGCGTCGCGGATGCGTGGAAAGCGGCGATGGAAGACGTGCTGAAGGTGAAAGAGCAGAACCAGATCCCTGAGCTGAACGTTTACCAGTGCGGCACTTACCAGATGCACTCTCTGGAAGAAGCTCAGGAGATTGCCCGTCATATCATCGAACGTGATGTTCGTGTAAACAGCAACGACGAGCTGGCCCTGCCAAAAGAAAAACTTCAGGAACTGCACATTTAGTATCGTGCCTGTGGATGCCCGGTGGCGCTTCGCTGACCGGGCCTACAATCCTGATGACGACAACCACCACCTTCTCCTTTACCCATCGCCCGCTTGTGCCGTTTTCGCATGATTATGCTCATGGCGACAGCGAGCCGTGGCATCAGCACGACTGCGCGCAGCTCCTGCACAGCCTCACCGGCGTCGTGCGGGTGGATACCGCATCCGGCTGCTGGGTGGTGCCGCCCGGTCGCGGCGTCTGGCTACCTGCGGGTACGCAGCACGCCCTGCGCATCACCGGCAACGTTGCCGCCCGCACGCTGTTTATCGACCCGCTGGCGCGCGCCGATCTCCCGGCGACCTGCCAGATCGTGCAGATCTCGCCCCTGCTGCGCGAGCTGATCCTGACCTCCCTCACGCTTCCTGAATCTTACGCACCCGGAAGCCGCGATGAACGTGTTTATGAGCTGATCCTCGATGAAATTCGTCTCATGCCGGTGCTGCCGTTTCACCTGCCCGAGCCGGAAAGCGAAGCGCTGCGCCATCTCTGCCAGCAGATTCGAATGGCCCCGGGAGAAAGCTGGAGCAGCGCCCAGGCCGCAGGTATTGTGGGGATGAGCGAACGCACGCTGAACCGTCATTTTCAGCAGCAGACAGGCCTGAGCTACGGCGAATGGGTGAGAAGGGCGCGACTGCTGGAAGCCTTAGTGCGGCTGGCGCAGGGCCAGCCGGTATTACGCGTGGCGCTGGATCTGGGGTATGGCAGCCACAGCGCCTTTACGGCAATGTTTCGCCGGGTAATGGGTCTCTCACCCAGCGATTACTTCAGGAACGACTGACCGCGTTAAAAAGCGCCTGAATCGACGCGCGTGCCACGTCGCTGTCGATGCCCACGCCCCAGCGGCTGGTCCCATCCTGGAACAGGCAGCGGATATAGGCCACCGAGCGGCTGTCGCTGCGTTCGCCTAACGTATGTTCGTGATAATCCTTGATCACAAACGACGCGTTGATCCAGCGGCTTAAGCCATGAGCGGCGGCGGAGAGCAAACCGTTTCCCTGGCCTTCCAGCTGGCGGGTGCCCCCATGCGTGGCGACGCTTGCCGTCAGCCGCAGCTGGCCGTCCTGCTGGCTGTCGCTGCGGTACGATTGCAGCGCTAATGGCGGGCTCGCCACCAGGCCGTAACGGGCGCGGAACAGCTGCCAGAGCGTATTCTGCGTCATCTCTTTTCCATGGTTATCCGTTTCCTGCTGCACGTGCTGGCTAAAATCCTGTTGCAGGGCGCGAGGCAATTTCAGGCCGTGGTTTTGCTCAATAAGCCAGGCGCTTCCGCTTTTTCCTGACTGGCTGTTCACGCGGATCACCGCTTCATAGGTACAGCCAATATCCTGCGGGTCGACGGGCAGATAGGGCATCTCCCAACGTTCGCCAGGCTTACGGGCATCGAAACCTTTCTTGATGGCATCCTGGTGCGAGCCGGAGAAGGCGGTGTAAGCCAGACGACCCGCCCACGGATGGCGCGGATGGACGGGCAGCTGGTTGCAGGTTTCTACCGTTTCAACCACCCGATTCATATCGCTGAAATCCAGATTCGGGCTAATGCCCTGGCTGTAGAGGTTCATCGCCAGCGTCACCAGGCAGACGTTGCCCGTGCGCTCACCGTTGCCAAACAGGCAGCCCTCCACGCGGTCAGCCCCGGCCATGACGGCCAGCTCCGCGCTGGCGACGCCCGTTCCGCGATCGTTATGCGGATGTACGCTGATACAGACGTCACTGCGGCGGCTGAAGTGGCGGCAGAAATACTCGATCTGGTCAGCATAGACGTTCGGCGTGCTCACTTCGACGGTAGCGGGCAGGTTGACGATCATCGGACGCGCCGCGCACGGCTGCCAGATCTCCGCCACGGCTTCACAAATCTCCAGCGCAAACTCCGGTTCGGTAAAGCAGAAGGTTTCCGGGGAGTATTCGTACTGCCAGCGGGTGTCAGGGTTCTCTTCACACAGCTGACGAATCAGGCGCGTCGCGCGCGTCGCCAGCTCGACGATTTGCGCTTTCTCCATGCCGAATACCAGACGGCGGAACAGTGGGGCGGTAGCGTTATACAGGTGAACGGTGGCCTGCTTCGCGCCGCGCAGGGAGTCGAAAGTGCGATGGATAAGATCGTCCCGCGCCTGCGTTAACACCTGAATGGTGACGTCATCCGGGATGCGGTTCTCCTCAATCAGCTGACGTACAAAATTAAAGTCCGTCTGCGAGGCGGACGGGAAGGCGACTTCTATTTCTTTAAACCCGCAGGTCAGCAGCAGATCCCAGAATTGCAGCTTGCGCGCGCTGTCCATCGGCTCGGCCAGCGCCTGGTTACCGTCGCGTAAGTCGGTCGAGAGCCAACGCGGGGCGCAGGTGATAATCTGCTCCGGCCAGCGGCGGTCGGGCAACGAAAGGGTGGGGTAAGGCTGGTATTTGTCGGCGGGTGTGTTCAGCATGGTGCGCTCCTGTTGTCTTTTCACTATCGTGAATCGATTTCAGGCGCGCTGCTTTATCGGAACTGACAATCGCTGTCGCGTTTTGGACAACCGTAGAAGTTGCCCGGTGGCGCTGCGCTTACCCGGCCTACGATCGTAGGCCGGGTAAGGCGTCCTGTAATGAGGGCTAATGCGCCCCACCGCCCCCGCTACCGGCCCCAAACGGTGGTTTGGCAAACCACACCAGCCCCAGCAGGACGATAAAGATCCCCGCCGATATCCAGAAAATCTCGTTTGCCGAGATAATCAGCCCCTGGTTGGTGATCTGCTGGGCAAGCCAGCCGGACGCCTGCTGCTCCGTCATCCCCATCCCCTCAAGCTGGCTATACATCTGCTGAGCGTTAGGGTTGAACGGGTTCACCGCTTCGGTGAGTTGAGCATGGTGCATCGATTCCCGGTTGGTCCACAGCGTGGTGGTGATCGATGTCCCGATGGAGCCCGCCAGCGTACGGGTGAAGTTCGACAGGCTCGATGCCGCCGCCATCCGCTCAGGCGGCAAGCCGGAAAGCGTAATGGTGGTCAGCGGCATGAAGAAGCACGCTACGGCGAAGCCCTGAATAAACTGTGGCCACGCGGAGGCGCCAAAGTCCATTCCCGGTTCAAACGTATACGCGCGCCAGTAGAAGCACACGGCGTACATGATGAAGCTGAACGTCACCAGCCTGCGCATGTCGAGCTTATGGGCGAAACGGCCAATAATCGGCGACAGCAGAACCGGAATTAACCCCACCGGCGCGGAGGCCAGCCCCGCCCAGGTTGCGGTATAGCCGTACACCTCCTGCAACAGCTGCGGCAGCAGAACAATCGCGCCGAAGTAGAGCATATAGGCGAGGCTGATACACAGGCAGCCGATGGTGAAGTTTCGCGATTTAAACAACGAGAGGTCGACTATCGGGTTATCGTCCGTCAGCTCCCAGACAATCAGGAAGCTGATGGCCACCACAGCGACCACCGTCAGCACGATGATTTCCGTAGAGGCGAACCAGTCCAGCTCTTTGCCGCGGTCGAGCATGATTTGCAGGCTGCCGATGCCGACAACCAGCAGTGCCAGCCCGATGCCGTCGATCCGCCGCTGTTCAGTCCGCGTTTCGCGACCACGCAAAGACTGTAGCGTCATCAGTACCACCAGCGCACCGATGGGTACGTTGATGAAGAAGATCCAGCCCCAGTGATAGTTATCGCTGATATAGCCGCCGAGGATTGGCCCGCAAATTGGGGCGACAATCACCGTCATCGACCACAGCGCGAGCGCGATGGAGCGTTTGGCGGGCGGATAGTTGTTCAGCAGCAAACTCTGCGACAGCGGAATCAACGGCCCGGCGACAATCCCCTGGATGACGCGGAAGAAAATCAGCATCGTCAGGCTACTGGACATGCCGCAGGCCCAGGAGGCCAGCACGAACAGGATCGTCGACCAAAGGAACAGCTTCACTTCACCGACGCGCTTCGCCAGCCAGCCGGTGATGGGAATGGAGATGGCGTTCGCCACCCCGAACGAGGTAATGACCCAGGTCCCCTGGCTCAGCGATGAGCCAAGGTTCCCGGCGATCGTAGGGATCGCCACGTTTGCGATGGTGGAGTCCAGCACCTGCATGAATGTCGCCAGCGACAGCGCAATGGTCATAATGACCAGTTGCGCCCCCTCCAGCGGTTTTTGCGGCTTTTGCTGTTGCATAACGCTCACCTTCGGCTTAACCGGCGTTTGCCTTCACGATGTCATCGATCAGCTTATTGACCGGATCGAGGCTAATTTCACGGGCGTTACTTTCATAAGCTGGCGTACTGCGCACCTGGCTTGCGAGGATCTGACCGTCTCGGTTGGCGGTATCGACCGTCACCAGCGTGGAAAGGCCAATTCGCAGCGGATGGTCTGCCAGCTGCTTAGGATCCAGTTCGATACGCACAGGCAAGCGCTGTACCACTTTGATCCAGTTGCCGGTGGCGTTCTGTGCAGGCAGCAGGCTAAACGCGCTGCCGGTCCCCATGTCCAGACCGACCACTTTCCCGGTGTACTTGATGTCATCGCCGTAAATATCGCTGACCACAGTTGCGGTTTGGCCGATACGCATATGCGCCAGCTGGGTCTCTTTGAAGTTTGCATCGACCCACAGATTGTTCGCCGGAACGACCGCCATCAGCGGCGTGGTGGTGCTAATCTGCGCCCCTGGCTGTACAGAACGACGGGAAACGTAGCCGGTCATCGGGCTGACGATTTTGGTACGTTGCAGGGCAAGCCATGCGTTACGCACTTCGGTCGCCGCCTGTTTCACCGCCGGCTGGTTTTCCAGAGAAGTACCCAACACCATCGCCTGATTAGCGTTGTACTGTTGGATCGCCACGTCCAGCTGCGCCTGTGCGCTGGCCACCGCATCGCGGGCGTGCTGCAACTCTTCACGGCCAATCAGGTTGGCGGTGCCGAGAGGAACACGACGATTGAGGTCGCTCTGCGCCTGAGCCAGCGCCGTTTTCTGCACGTCGATATTGGCCTGAAGCTGCTTGCTGTTGATCATCAGCTGGCGGGTCTGGCGAACGCTGGAGGCCAGCGCCGTCTGTGCTTTTTCAAAAGCCTGTTGGGCGTCGGTAGGATCGAGCGTGACCAGCACATCGCCTTTTTTCACAAAGTCGGTGTTATCAGCCCAGACTTTCGTCACGCTGCCTGACACCTGGGCCATGATTTGAACCTGATTCCCTGCCACGTATGCATCGTCTGTCTCTTCAACATGACGCAAGACTAAAAACCAATAGATCCCATATGCCACGGCAATAATAATAAAGAGCAAGGTCAGCAGAATAAGGGCGCTCTTACGTTTGCCCTTTTTGTTGACCGGTTGCTGCGGGGGGGTGTTCTCCGCATTTGCGCTCATTGTTGTTCTCCACGATCTTTTTATTTTCACATCGGCTGAGCCGACCTGTTGTCAGAAAGGCCAGCAGTTTCACGTGCTGGCCTGTCAGTTTTTCTTTTTAGCAATCTGGAATGTTGAGCGGATCGTCGCGTTAGCGCAGCGCCTCAAGGATGACGCCATCTTCATCCATCTGGTCCAGACGGGTGAGCAGCTTGCGAGTAATATGCTCAAGCTGGTCGCGCTCGGCGGTGCTGAGGGCAGACCAGAGCTGGTGCAGGCAGTTGTGCTGCGGTGGCAGCACTTCGCGCAAGAATTCGTGACCTTTCTCGGTCAGTTGCAGATGCAGGCAGCGGCGATCGTTATCGCTTTCACGGCGTTCAATCCAGCCGCGCTTTTCCAGTTCATCCGCGATACGGGTTGCATTGGTACGGGATGACCCCAGCGCACAGCTCAGTTCCGATGGCTGAATGCTGTGATTTTCCTGAGACTCCAGCGTAATCAACGCCATAAACAACGTCTCGTTAATCCCTTGCGCTTTCAGCATCTTGTTACGATTTTCCAGCAGCTTACCCTGCATGTGCATGCACAGGCGGGTCAGCAGAATTTCCTGATACGGGAAGTCCTCATGACGACTGGCGCGGAACTTAAGCATTTGTTCAATGGGCGTAAACGAACTATCCATTTTGGGCATAACCTCATTAATTACAGCCGATATAGTAACGACAGTGACAAATAATGTAAATGAATTATTTGTGCGGTTATATCCGCCAAACGTATGTCACCATCAGAAAGCGCCGGGTAAATCCGTGACCCGGTGAGCACAGAGAGTGTGGGGTGTGTACCCGCGAAAGAGGGGATGTGAGGACAGGGGTCTGAACTATTCATGCCGGTAGTAAATATGTCACCCACAGTAAAATTTCTGGGATAAATGATTGCTGTTACCTTAACAGATGCAGGCCCCCTTTACACCCCAGGGGACCCAAAGCAATGTAAAACTTAGTGAATTGCTTCCTGACGGTGATAGCCGCGCCACCATACCAGCAAATTTATCGCCGCGACGATGGCGCCGATGGCGCACACTCCCGTCCAGCCCGCATGCTGCCAGGCGGAGGCTGAGATGAGCGAGCCCGCCGCGCCGCCGATAAAGTAGCTGGTCATGTACCCGGCCGTCAGACGGTTACGGGCGTCCGGCTTCACGCGGTAAATCACGGTCTGGTTGGTGATGTGTACGCCCTGCACGGTGAGGTCTAGCACCAGAATACCGACAATCAGCGCCAGCACGGAGACGTGTCCGTACCAGATGGCCGCCCAGGAGAGGAGGAGTAAAACCAGCCCTGCGGAGGTGGTCATATGAGATTTACCTTTATCGGCCAGCCCACCCGCCGGGCGCGCGCCCAGTGCGCCAGCCGCGCCTGCCAGCCCGAACAGGCCAATCACGCCTTCTGAGTAGTTAAACGGTGGCGCGGCGAGCAGAAACGCCATCGACGTCCATAAGATGCTGAAGTTGGCGAAGGTGAGACACCCCAGAATGGCGCGCGTGCGCAGGAGTTTATCCCGGGTGAAAAGGCTGAAAACGGAGGCGAGGAGCTGCGGATAGTTCAGGTGATTTTCCTGCTTCACCTTTGGCAGGCCGCGCCACAGGGCCAGCGCCATGATAAGCATCAGCACGCTCGCCACCCAGTAAACGGTGCGCCAGCCGCCGAGGCTCGCCAGCAGCCCGGCAACGGTTCGCGCCAGCAGGATGCCCAGCAGCAGGCCGCTCATGATAGTACCGACCACTTTGCCGCGTTTTTCCGGGGAAGCCAGCGTCGCGGCGAGGGGAACCAGAATTTGCGCCACCACCGAGAACAGCCCCGTCAGCGCGGTGCCGATAATCATCATCGTTAACGACTGGCTGCTGGCGGTGATCAACATTCCGCCCGCCGCCAGCAGCGTCATGGAGACGATAAGCATCCGGCGCTCAAACATATCGCCTAATGGCACCAGGAACAGCAGCCCGGCCGCATAGCCGAGCTGTGCTGCGGTGACAATAAAGCCGGCGGAGCTGGCTGAAAGATCGAAGGCGCGTGCGATGGTGTCGAGCAGTGGTTGTGCGTAATCGTTGCTGGCGACGGCCAGACCCGTTGCCACGGACATTAAAAGGATGAGTGCGGGGCTAAGCCCTTGAGTTGTTTTTGTCATTAGTTTCAGGAATCGTGAGTTAAGTGATTATTTTTCCGGAAACATAATAACCAATGATGGTGAATGTTGGGGAATTGTTATGTGTGTGTTTGTGCGGTTAAGCCCCTCACCCTAACCCTCTCCTGAAGGGAGAGGGAACGCTAACACCCCCTCCCTTCGGGAGAGTGCTGGGGTGAGGGGAAAGTACTTTACTTCTGCGCCTCAAGCGCCTCTTTCACCCAGCCATCGAACTGCTGCTGGTGGGCTTTGATCCAGCCATCCACGTGGCCTTTGATATCTGCTTCGGATGATTTACCCGCGTGCATCATCGCGTTCTGGGCGTTAATGTCAGCCAGCGGCAGTTTCATCACCGAGAACAGCTTCGCCGCCGCAGGGTTTTTCTCGGCCCAGGCTTTGTTCGCCACGATATGCATGGTATTCACCGGGAAGCCATAGTTCATGCCATTTGGCAGTTTGGTGTCGATATCTTTCTGCTCGCCCGGCAGGGAAGAGAAGGGCACCTGCAACCACACCACGTCTTTGCCCGGCTTCAGCACGTCGCTCACCCAGTACGGCGTCCAGGTGTAGTAGATCACTGGCTTGCCTTCTTTAAAGCGGGCGATGGTGTCGGCCATCATCGCAGAGTAATTGCCGTGGCTCACGTCGACGGTCTTAGCCAGATCGAAGGCTTTGTTCTGGTGGTTAATCACCGCTTCACAGCCCCAGCCCGGCGAGCAGCCCATCATGTCGGCTTTACCGTCACCGTTGGTATCAAAGAGTTTGGCGATCTTCGGATCTTTCAGCTGTTCAATATTGGTGATGTGATACTTATCGGCGGTTTTCTTGTCGATCAAATATCCCTGCGCAGCGCCGGTCACAAAGGTGCCTTCACGGTAGAATTTCTTGTCACCGCCTGCGGCGGCATACATATCGTCGTGCAGCGGCTGCCAGTTCACGGCGGTAAAGGTGGCATCGCCGGAGGCAATGGAGGTATAGCCCACGTTGTAATCCACTTCGCTGGCGGTATTCACCGTATAGCCCAGTTTCTCCAGCGCACGGCTGACAATCTGGGTCTGGAAGGACTCTTCCGAAATGGTGCTCTGCACCGGCTGCACGGTAATGCCTTTGCCCGGCAGGTCAGCGGCAACTGCGCTGGTGGAGACAAGGGTCGCAAACGCTGTGGCAAAAAGTACGTTATGTCGCATCGTTGTTCCTTATTTTGTGAATGGGCGGGTGAGTAACCCGACAGGGCCGGTGGTGTACCAGCGACGGTTGCCGCGACTGCGTGAATCACGACCGACAGCCTGGGTCAGGCGGTCAAGAATGATGGCGAGGATCACAATCCCGACGCCGCCGACGGTCGCCAGCCCCATATCGAGACGGCCAATGCCGCGCAGTACCATCTGACCTAACCCGCCAACGGCAATCATTGAGGCGATCACCACCATCGACAGCGCCAGCATCAGCGTCTGGTTAACACCTGCCATAATGGTCGGCATCGCCAGCGGAAGCTGAACCTTAAACAGCATCTGACGCGGGCTGGCGCCGAACGAGCGCGATGCCTCTATCAGATCCGCAGGCACCTGGTTAATGCCCAGAATGGTCAGACGAATAATTGGCGGAAGGGCGAAGATAATGGTCACGACCACCCCCGGTACGTTACCGATGCCGAACAGCATCACGATAGGCACCAGGTAAACGAACGCTGGCGTGGTCTGCATCGCATCCAGCAGCGGGCGGATAATTTTCGCGGCCCGGGGGCTGCGCGCCAGCCAGATCCCCATCGGCAGGCCGATCACCACGCAGAACAGCAGGGCGGTCAGCACCAGCGCCAGGGTGATCATCGCCTGAGACCACGCGCCAATCGCGCCGATGGCAATCAGGGAGATCAGCGTGGCGATCCCCATACCCGCGCTGCCGAACTGCCATGCGATCAGCGAGAACAGGATAATCGCCACCGGCGCGGGCATGCCCAGCATCAGCTGCTGGAAGCCGTTCAGGATGTAATCCACCGGGATGCGGATCCCCTGGAACACCGGACGGAAGTGGGTAACGACCCAGTCGATCCCCTCCGTTACCCAGCTATCCAGCGGGATCAGCGTCTTGTGGAACGGATCCATAATATTGAAATGCTCTGGGGCAGGCGCTGGTGCGCTGTTGAGCCAGTCTGCCGCGCCGCCGCCATCGGCAGGCGCAGGCGTCGAACCCCACGCATCGGCAGATTGCGCCGCGCTGTCCGCTGCTTCAGTGGTGCCCCATGGGTTTGATTGATCAGCCATTGTTTGTCCCCTCGCGATCTAAAGCCTGTAGCAGCATCCGTTTTGAGATGATGCCAACGTACTGTTGTTCTTCACCGACAACCGGCACGGCGCACGGCGCCTGACCCACGTGAGAGAGCAACTCGCTGAGCGGCGTTTCGGCGTCCACGGCAAGCGGAGCGTCAATCAACGCCGCATCGATTCCCTGGTTTTCGCTCAGGGCGGTTTTCAGGGAGTCGATGGAGACAACGCCGACAAATTTATTGCCGCGTTCAACCAGATAACCGTATTCACGGTCTTCGTCCTGCAACAGCTTCAGCGCGGAGCGCGGACCAAAACCTGGCGTTTTACGAATAATGCCGTTTGGTGTTCGACGGGCAATATCTTTCGCACTGAATACGTGGCTAATATCCACGCCGCGGAAGAAGGTGCGCACATAATCATTCGCCGGATTATTGAGAATTTCATCCGGTGTGCCGACCTGCACCACTTCACCATTTTGCATAATGGCGATACGGTCACCAATACGCATGGCTTCATCCAAATCGTGAGAAATAAAAACAATGGTGCGCTGATGTTTGGCCTGTAATTTTACCAGCTCATCCTGCATCTCGGTGCGAATTAAGGGATCGAGCGCCGAGAAGGCTTCGTCCATTAATAAAATATCCGGATTAATCGCTAATGCGCGCGCTAATCCCACACGCTGACGCATACCGCCGGAGAGTTCATCCGGATACGCATGAGCATAATTTTCCAGCCCGACCTGACGCAGTGCATCAAGGGCTTTTTCCTGACGTTCCTGAGCGGGGATACCGGCTAACTCCATGCCAAAGGCGGTATTATCGAGTACCGTCATGTGCGGCATCAGTGCAAATGACTGAAACACCATCGCAATTTTCTTTCTGCGCACCTCGCGGAGTTCCGCGTCTGATATTCTGGCGATATCAACGCCGTCAATCAGCACCTGTCCGCGGGTGGGTTCAATCAGGCGATTGAGAAGGCGAACCATAGTGGATTTACCCGAACCGGATAATCCCATGATGACAAAAATCTCGCCTTCTTCAATGGCCAGACTGGCGTCTTTAACGCCAAGCGATAGCCCGGTTTTTTCCAGAATTTGCTCTTTCGAAAGGCCTTTCTCAATATATTTGAAAGCACGCTGCGGGTGCTCGCCAAATACTTTATAAAGATTTTTCACTTCTAATTTAATTGCCATGCAATAGAGAGTGTCCTGTTATTTGTTTATGTCGATATGATTACCATGGTAAATAGTTAACTGGCATTACCCTAACATACTCAGAATCTGAGACAACCCTGAGCCGGCCGGAGGCCGGAATTTTGCCGCAAGCGAAACGGCTGAATTTCCCATGAATAAAGGGCTGAGGGCGGTTTGAATTTTTCTCAATTTTTTGCTGCTGCATGGGGAAATTTCGCCTGAATCGGTGTGTTTCAGGCGAATATGACGGGGAAATTACAGTGTAGTACGTAGTGGAATATTCGGCTGAAAATAATGAAATGCAGAGTTAATTAATGAACGTTAATTCATTCATTAAAAATCCCAGTCCTCGTCTTGCGTCTCCACCGCTTTACCCATCACGTACGACGAGCCGGACCCGGAAAAGAAGTCGTGGTTTTCATCGGCGTTGGGCGACAGCGCCGCGAGGATCGCCGGGTTCACTTCCGCCATTTCCGGTGGGAATAACGCTTCGTAGCCCAGGTTCATCAGCGCCTTGTTGGCGTTGTAGCAGAGGAAGGCTTTTACGTCCTCTTCCCAGCCCGTTCCGGCGTACAGCTCCTCGGTATAACTCAGCTCGTTGTCATACAGATCCATCAGTAAATCGAGGGCAAAACCTTTGAGTTCCTCGCGTTTTTCCGGGATGACTTTCTCCAGTCCTTTCTGGTACTTATAGCCGATGTAATACCCGTGTACCGCTTCATCGCGGATGATGAGGCGAATCAAATCGGCGGTGTTGGTGAGCTTGCCCCGGCTCGACCAGTACATAGGCAGCCAGAAGCCGGAATAGAAGAGGAAAGATTCCAGGAATACGCTGGCGATCTTCTTCTTCAGCGGCTCGTCGGCCCGGTAATATTCCAGCACCAGATCTGCCTTGCGCTGCAATGACGCGCTCTCTTCACTCCAGGCGTAGGCGGCGTCCACGTCTCTGGTCTGGCACAGAGTGGAGAAAATCGAGCTGTAAGAGCGGGCATGCACCGCCTCCATAAAGCTGATATTCGACATTACCGCCTCCTCGTGCGGGGTCAGCGCATCACTCATCAGCGCGGGCGCACCCACGGTATTCTGAATGGTGTCCAGCAGCGTCAGGCCGGTGAAGACGCGGATTGTCAGCTGCTGCTCGGCATGGCTCAGAGTTTGCCAGGCCGGAATATCGTTGGAGAGCGGCACCTTTTCCGGCAGCCAGAAGTTGCTGGTCAGGCGGTTCCATACCTCCAGGTCTTTATCATCCTGAATTTTGTTCCAGTTAACGGCGCTTACGCGTGACAGTTTCATCCTTTCTCCTTACAGCGCGCAGGACACGCAGCCTTCAATTTCGGTGCCTTCCAGCGCGAGCTGGCGCAGGCGAATGTAGTACAGCGTTTTGATGCCTTTCTTCCAGGCGTAGATCTGCGCTTTGTTGATATCCCGCGTGGTGGCGGTGTCCGGGAAGAAGAGCGTCAGCGACAGCCCCTGATCCACATGTTTAGTCGCCTCGGCGTAGGTATCAATGATCTTTTCCGGGCCAATTTCATAGGCGTCCTGGTACAGAGCCAGATTCTCATTGGTCATAAACGGGGCAGGGTAGTAGACGCGCCCGGTTTTGCCTTCCTTACGGATTTCAATCTTCGACACGATGGGGTGGATGCTCGACGTGGCGTGATTGATATAGGAAATGGAGCCGGTTGGCGGCACCGCCTGAAGGTTCTGGTTATAAATGCCGTAGCGCATCACCTCTTCACGCAGCTGTTGCCACATCTCACGCGTCGGCAGGGTGATGCCAGCGCGGGCAAACAGCGCGCGTACTTTTTCGGTTTTCGGCTGCCAGTCGCCTTCCAGATACTGGCTGAAATACTCTCCGCTGGCGTAGCGGGACTGCTCAAAGCCTGCGAACCGCTGGTGGCGTTCGCGCGCCAGCATCATCGAGGTATGCACCGCATGCCAGGTGACGGTGTAGAAATAAAGGTTGGTGAAATCCAGCCCTTCGGGGCTGCCGTAGGCGATGCCCTCCCGCGCCAGATAGCCGTGCAGGTTCATCTGCCCAAGGCCGATGGCATGCGACGCGGCGTTGCCCGCTTCAATAGACGGTACGCTGCGGATGTGGCTCATGTCTGATACCGCCGTCAGTCCGCGAATGGCGGTCTCTACCGTGCGGCCAAAATCGGGAGAGTCCATGGTGTGGGCAATATTCAGCGACCCGAGGTTACAGGAGATATCCTTGCCCACGTCCGCGTAGTCGAGGTTCTCGTCGTAGCTGGACGCGCTGTTGACCTGCAAAATCTCCGAGCACAGATTGCTCATGTTGATGCGCCCGCCAATCGGGTTGGCGCGGTTCACCGTATCCTCGTACATGATGTACGGATAACCGGATTCAAACTGAATTTCAGCCAGCGTCTGGAAGAAATCCCGGGCGTTGATGGTTTTTTTACGAATGCGATCGTCGGCCACCAGCTCGTCGTACAGCTCGCTTATCGCCACGTCGCCAAAGGCTTTGCCGTAAATCCGCTCAACATCATACGGCGAGAAGAGCGCCATGTCGGCATTCTCTTTAGCCAGCTTAAACGTGATATCCGGGATCACCACGCCGAGCGACAGGGTTTTAATGCGGATCTTTTCATCGGCGTTTTCACGTTTGGTATCCAGAAAACGCAGAATGTCCGGGTGGTGCGCGTGCAGATAAACCGCACCCGCGCCCTGACGCGCGCCAAGCTGGTTGGCGTACGAAAAGGCATCTTCCAGCATCTTCATCACCGGGATGACGCCGGAGGACTGATTTTCGATGCGCTTAATCGGCGCGCCCGCTTCCCGCAGGTTCGAAAGCAGAAATGCCACACCGCCGCCGCGTTTCGAAAGCTGTAGCGCCGAATTTACCGCACGGCCAATCGACTCCATATTGTCTTCAATACGCAGCAGGAAGCAGGAGACCAGCTCGCCGCGCTGGGCTTTCCCGCAGTTAAGGAACGTTGGCGTGGCGGGCTGGAAGCGGCCGGAGAGGATCTCCTCCGTGAGTCTTTCGGCCAGCACTTCATCGCCCTGCGCCAGCGTCAGCGCCACCATCACCACCCGATCTTCAAAGCTTTCTAAATAGCGTTTGCCGTCAAAGGTTTTCAGGGTGTAGCTGGTGTAATACTTCCACGCGCCGAGAAACGTCTGGAAGCGAAAACCGCTGGCGTGCGCCCGTTCAAACAATGCCACCACGAAGGCGCGGTCGTAGCGGGTCAGGACACGCTCTTCGTAATAACCCTCTTTTACCAGCCAGTCGAGACGTTCCTGCTGGCTGCCAAAAACGATGCTGTTCGGGCGCACATGAGCGGCAAAAAAGGCGTCCACCGCCTCACGATCTTTACCAAACTGAATGCGCCCCTCCCGGTCATAGAGGTTTAGCATGGCGTTTAATGCGTGGTAATCCGGCGTTGCCTGAATCACGCGCTCTGCGGTTGTCGTTGCCAAAATTCGTTCACTCCTTTACGCACGTTCTCTACGTCCTGCTGTGTCCCCATCAGTTCAAAACGATAGAGATACGGCACGCCGCATTTTTGAGAGATGACATCCCCGGCGCGGGCAAAGGCCTCGCCGAAGTTGCGATTGCCTGCGGCGATCACGCCGCGAATAAGCTGCCGGTTATGGGGATCGTTCAGAAAGCGGATCACCTGACGAGGCACAGCCCCTGCGGTGCCGCCACCGCCATAGCTGGGCACCACCAGAATGTAGGGTTCGTCTACCTGAATACGCTCCCGCTCGTTCAGCGGAATGCGTATCGCGGGCAGCCCGAGACGCTCCATAAACCGAAGCGTGTTTTCCGAGCTGCTGGAAAAGTAGACCAGCGTGCTCATGCACTGACGCCCTGAGCGGCAAGGCGGTTGATCATGTCCGGACGGAAGCCAGACCAGCTGGTGTCGCCGGCAACCACAACCGGAAGCTGACGGAAACCCTGCGCCCGCAGGGTGTCTGCCGCGTCGGGCACCTGATCAATATTGACCATCTCAAATGCCACGCCGCGGCTCTCCATCGCCCGTTTCGTGGCGTGGCACTGAACACAATCGTTACGAGTGTAAATAATAATGCTCATGATTCGCATTTCCATTTAGAATGAGAGGACGGCGCGAGTAAACGCGTCATATTGTGTGTGTCTTACTAAAGGGAATACTAGATGTAGTTTATATAAGTTTCAACCACACAAGATATGGGAAATTCAGATTGATAAGGCCCCAATGATGAGCCTGGCGGGGCAGAGCGGGCTGTACGGTTTTTTCAGGTTGTCAGGCAAAGAAAAGCCCCGGCGCCTGAGGCTACCGGGGCTAAGAACGCGCGCTTACTTACGCAGGCTAAGCAGGGCGCCGACAAAAATCCCGACCGCCGCGACCGTTCCCAGCGTACAAAGCGGTTTTTCACGTACGAAGGTGGTGGCGCAGCTGGCCATGTCGCAGGCCGCCTGAGTGGTACGTGAGCGGCCGTTCATCCTTGCCCGCGTTTCACGCAGCAGAGACTGAGCCTTACGTTTCGCGGCATCTGCTTCGTCCTTCGCGTCAGAGCCCCAGGATTTCAATACGGCTTCCAGCGTGTCCGCTAATTGGCTGACATCGTTACGAATATCCTGTGTGTCGTCATTAATATCGTTTCGGTTCGGTCTGTTAAACATACGATCCTCCATAATTTGTGTTCCCGTTTAGTTTAGTCCAGAAATGTAATATCTGAAGCGAGTCACGGCTTATCGGGCAGTTTATGGAATATTCTGAAAGCCCTGCTAATGCTGAATACTGTAAGGTTGCCGGGCAGGAATGATAATGAGGAAAAGATATGTATTTACGACCCGATGAGGTGGCGCGCGTTCTTGAAAAAGAAGGGTTCACCATGGATGAGGTAACATCAAAAGCATACGGATATCGCCGTGGTGAGAATTATGTTTACGTCAACCGTGAAGCAAGAATGGGGCGTACTGCTCTCATTATTCACCCGACACTCAAAGACAGAAGCCTGTCATTTGCTGAGCCCGCCTCGGATATTAAAACCTGCGATCATTATCAGCAATTTCCGCTCTATTTAGGCGGCGAGACGCATGAACATTATGGTATTCCGCACGGTTTCAGCTCGCGTATGGCGCTGGAGCGATTCCTGAAAGGGCTGTTTGGCGACGTACAATAACTCTGCGACTGGCATGAGCCAGTCGCCTTACCTTACGCTTTTGCCTGGCTATAAGGGCTGACTTTGAACAGGCGGCGGCAGTAGTCAAGAAAGTAACCGTACACCGCACCCATCAGCATGGATACCACGATATTTGAACTTACCGCAGCGGCGATTTGATGCCAGTCTGCGCCCACCGTCAGCAAAATAAACACATACACCGGGGACTGGAACGTCACGTAAGCCAGCACGTCCGCCAGGTTTTTTACCCAACCCGCCGGGCTAATACGCCGGGCTAAACGCATCACTGCATCGCGGTACAGGCCGTACGGCCAGGCGATCATGATATTCACCGGAATGGCCACCAGGCGCGACGAGAGAGATTGCTCAAAGGACATTCCCGACAGGAAAATTTCAATCAGCATATTCACGACGGAACAGTAAACGACCATCGCGAACGTATCCGCTACCGCATGGCGCAGGCGAGACTGCGGTGAGAACATGTCTGAACTCCTCGAACAGGACAAAAAAGTGGCGTTTTACCTGCGGCCTTTAGTGCTTTAGGTTGGTTTGTTTTGAGTGTATAGCGTATCTCTCTGGCTTTTAACTAACAAGTAGTGATTAATTTTTATTTACTGGCGCTTTAGCCATAAAATTCTCTAAAAATGTGCGTTTTTTGCGCGCTTCGTTATTTTCTCTCCTCGCGCCTATTTTAGTGAAATATATCAATGAATTAGATTATCTATGCGCCTGTGAAACCTTTGTTGTGTGGGATTTTGGAGGCGGTTTTTTGAACGGTTTAAAACAGGGTTTTTTGGCCTGGGGAAGGGCGGTATATTACGCTTTAAAACAGACATATATTTCAGGGTTATATTAACGGGATATTCTAAAACATTTACAATAATGTCAAAACGTCACGGTGGGTAGATATCAGAACCAAAATCAATTATTCTGTTGCCTGATTTATGTTATACACACGAAGAAAGGTTTTTCATTATTATGGCTTTAACGTTACAGAATCTTAATAATATTCGTACCCTCCGGGCGCTGGCACGTGAATTATCCATGGATGTTCTGGAAGAAGTGCTGGAAAAATTCCGGATTGTCACTGAAGAAAAACGCAGCGAGCAGGCTGAATTAGAGCGTCAACGCGCTGAACAGCAGGATAAAATTAATGCTCTGCTGGAACTGATGAAAGCTGACGGTATTTCTCCGAGCGATCTGTTAGGCAGTGACCTGGCGCAGGCGGGTCAGCCGACGAAAAAACGTAAAGCGCGTGCGGCGAAATATCGTTTTATTGACGCGAACGGTGAAGAAAAAACCTGGACCGGTCAGGGACGTACGCCAAAGCCAATTGCGACCGCACTGGCAAACGGTAAATCGCTGGACGATTTCCTGATCTGATGATTATTCGGGCGGTGTATTCCGCCCGATTATTGACTTAGCAGACGCCAAAGTCACCTTCTTCGGAGTACAGAACTACGTCCGCCGCTTTCAGGTGATATTTCTCGCCCTGCTCATCGCTGGCCTGCACGGCCACAATGTTTTCACCATTCACTTCGAGCACTTTCAGTTTCGGACCGCCCTGACGCGGTTGGACATAATCACCGACAGAAAACATAGCACCTCCTCATCATTGTCATGATCTTCACCATAGCCCACGTCTGGGACGGGGTACAGCCTAATCTTTCAGATACTCCTTATCAGGTACGTCGGTTCCACGGCATCACTTTCAGAAGTCGCGCCATACCGCAAAAACCTGTCACTCCGGCGAACAGCAGCCCGGCGCCCACAAAACCGCTCAGCAGGAAAAAACCGCTGGAGACGCTGTAACCCAACACCACGCCGCAGAGGATCAGCAGCCCGGCAGCGATCTGCACCTGACGCATCAGCGGAAGCGGCTGCGATCGATCTTCAAAGGTCAGCAGCCCGGCCTGTTTCCAGCCCTGAATGCCTCCCTCAACCACACAGGCGTTCGCAGGGGATGCTGCCTGCGCCAGACGAGCAGCATTGTTTGAGGTTCGTGCGCCGGACTGACAGTGGAAAATCACCGTTTCTCCCGGCGCCGCGTTAAGCCCGCCGGGTAACGAATCCAGCGGAATGGAGTGCGCCGCCGGAATATGCTCGCGGGCATACTCGTCGGGGTCGCGAATATCGATAAGTTTGGCGCCTTCAGCAATAAGCGCGTTTGCCTGCTGCGGCGAAATAAGAGGAAGAGACATTATGTTTCCTTACGGTCAATTTCAGAACAGTAGAGCATTTAAGGCCGGGTTTAAGCCAGTGTAAAGAGGGTAAAGGCAGGTAAAAGCGCGAGAGATGAATGGCAGTTACCCTTAAACTGGCTACGCTTAGAGAAGTGTCTTTTATAATTTTCAATTGGTTAGCTTGCACGGAGTTATTTATGGGTTTTTGGCGCGTTGTTTTTACGATTATTCTCCCGCCGCTGGGCGTGCTGCTTGGCAAGGGGCTGGGCTGGGCGTTTATTCTGAATATCCTTCTGACCATCCTGGGCTACTTCCCCGGTCTTATCCACGCATTTTGGGTTCAGACGAAGAGCTAGGTACGCCACAGTAAGTCACTGTAGATCCGGGTCAGCACGCCTTCGGGGCCAAATTGCTGTTTTATCCAGCGCGTGACCTGACCGGTCGCCGCATGCTGCGTGGCGAGCAGCATGCGCGAATCCTGGCGCGGATTATTGATTCGCCGCGTTACCAGCAGCCCATCCTCCACCGCCTCACGCGTCATGTATTCCGGTAAAAATCCAATACCTTCCCCCAGGATCTGACACTGGCATTTCGTGTTGAAGTCCGGCACCAGAATCGCCTCCTGACCGTGAAGCAGCCAGCCCACCTTCTTATTGATGGTATGCGCGGTATCCTCGACCATGATATTGGGATACAGACGCAGCTGACTTTCGGAGATGGGCTCCGGGGCGAACGCCAGCGGATGCGTGGGCGCGATGGCAAATACCCAGCGGATCGCGCCTATCTCGGTATAATCAATGCCGCCGCCGTCCAGCAGCGTATCCGGCGCGCCAATGGCGATATTGGCCTGATTATTAATGATGGAATCCCAGACGCCGTTATACACCTCGGTCGTCACCGTGATCTGGCAGGTGGGAAACTGTTTTTTCAGCACCTGGAGCAAACGCGCGGTATGGCGTGGCGTATACAAAAGCTGATTTATGCAGATGCGCACTCGCGTCTCAATGCCCTGAGAAATGGTATCAATCCCGCGCTTGATGGCATGAAAGTCATTCAGCAGGTCGGTCGCTTTACGATAAAAATAAAAACCGGATTCGGTCAGCTCAATGCTGCGCGTGTTGCGTACAAACAGCACCACGTCCAGGCCGGTCTCCATGCGTTTGATGGTGTAACTGATTGCCGAGGTGGTTACGCCCAGCTCGGCAGCCGCTTTGCTAAAACTGCCAAAACGTGCCGCGGTGGTGAAGGCCAGCAAATTCTCTTCGGTAAAGATGGAATTCATATTATGGCTCCTGGTGACCATCAGTTTTGAACATATTTTAACACTGGCGTTACATCATAGTTGATGTTGGTCACAGTTCTGTATTTTTACGTAGGGCCGCGCTTTGTAAGGCTTTTTCAGCCATAAGGATAATGCAGCCTGAAGCGTGTAAAAGCGGTAAAACATAAGAAAAAGGTTGCACAGACGCACGTTTCTGCCGGACCGTTGAATTTAACTCAACAATGAATTGCGTGTCGATGAATCATTTTTAAGCGGATTCTTTTATGACCAGGCTGTTGCTATTCTCAGGTCATCAGAAGTGAAACATAGGGAGTCTGAATATGTCTGCAACTGCACTGGTTACAGAATTTCTGCTGGCGGCAGAAGAGGGCAATATCGACGCGCTAAAAGCCTGCCTGGAAAAAGGCGTGGATATTAACGTAACCAACCGCCAGAAAAGAACCGCCATTATTATTGCCAGCCTGAAAAAGCATTACGCCTGTGTGGAATTTTTAATTGCCGCCGGGGCGGATATTGATAAACAGGACCAGACCTGTTTTAACCCCTTCCTGATCAGCTGCCTGACCAATGATTTAACCCTGCTGCGCATTGTCCTTCCGGCGGATCCGGATCTCGACCGTCTGACGCGCTTTGGCGGCGTGGGCATTACCCCTGCCAGTGAAAAAGGGCACGTTGAAATCGTGCGTGAGCTGCTGGAAAAAACCGACATCAACGTCAACCACACCAATTTTGTCGGCTGGACGCCGTTGCTGGAGGCCATCGTATTAAACGACGGCGGCGCAAAGCAGCAGGAAATTGTGAAGCTGCTGCTGGATCACGGCGCGAACCCGCACATGACCGATAAATACGGCAAAACCCCGCTCGAACTGGCGCGGGAAAAAGGCTTCAACGCGATCGCAGACCTGCTGCTGGCGGCAGGCGCGTAGCGCATTCGGTCAGCCTTCCCCTGGCTGGCCGTTACTGAAAAAACGCATTGTTACCGACGTGCATTTAGCACGACGGCGGCCCCCTTTTATCTTAAACAGGTGAAAATAATGCCAACCAAAATCGTCATAAAAAAGAATACGTATTTCGATTCGGTTTCCTTAATGTCGGTTTCCACCAAAGCCAATAAATTGCCGGGCGTCGAGCAGGCGTTTGTGGCGATGGCGACGGAAATGAACAAAGGCGTATTAAAAAACCTCGGGCTATTAACGCCGGAATTAGCGGACGCGAAAAATGGCGACCTGATGATCGTGATTAAAGGCGACGCGGCAAATGATGAAACCCTGGCCGCCATTGAAGCGCTGTTCACGCGTAAAGAGCGCACGGGCTCCCATGAAGCACGCTACGCGTCGATTGCCAGCGCCAAAACCCATCGTCCGGACAGCAACCTGGCGGTGATTTCCGTCAACGGCACCTTCGCCGCCCGGGAAGCGCGTCAGGCGCTGGAAAACGATCTTAACGTGATGCTGTTCTCCGATAACGTATCGCTCGACGACGAGCTGGCGCTGAAGCAGCTGGCGCATGAAAAGGGTCTGCTGATGATGGGGCCAGACTGCGGCACCGCCATTATCAACGGCGCGGGGCTGTGCTTCGCCAACGCGGTGCGTCGCGGGCCGATTGGCATCGTTGGCGCCTCCGGTACCGGCAGCCAGGAGCTGAGCGTGCGCATTCATGAGTTCGGCGGCGGCGTGTCGCAGTTGATCGGCACCGGCGGACGCGATCTTAGCGAGAAGATCGGCGGCCTGATGATGCTCGACGCCATCGACATGCTGGAGGCGGACGACGCTATTCGGGTGATAGCGCTCATCTCCAAACCGCCAGCACCCGCGGTGGCTGAGAAGGTGCTGGCCCGGGCACGCGCCTGCCGCAAGCCTGTAGTTGTGTGCTTCCTGGGCCGCAACGAACCGCCTGCCGATGAAGACGGTTTGCAGTTTGCTCGTGGCACCAAAGAGGCGGCCCTGAAAGCGGTGCTGCTTACCGGCATTAAAAAAGACGACCTGGATTTACATCCGCTCAACTGGCCGCTGATCGAAGAGGTACGCACCCGCCTGACGTCGCAGCAGAAGTACATTCGCGGCCTGTTCTGCGGCGGCACCCTGTGCGACGAAGCGATGTTTGCCGCGCTGGAGAAGTTTGACGATGTTTACAGCAACATCCAGCCGGACCCGGCCAGGCGTCTGAAAGATATCAGCGTTAGCCAGGCCCACACCTTCCTTGATTTCGGTGACGATGATTTCACCAACGGCAAGCCACACCCAATGATCGACCCGACCAACCGCATCAGCCGCCTGCTACAGGAGGCGCGCGATCCGCAGGTGGGCGTCATCGTGATGGACTTCGTGCTGGGCTTTGGCGCGCACGACGATCCGGTGGGGGTGATGATCGAGGCGATCAAAGAGGCACAGGCGATCGCGAACGCCGACAACCGTCCGTTGGAAATTCTCGGCTACGTGCTCGGCACCGATCAGGATCCGCAGTCGCTGGCGCAGCAGTGCCAGCTGCTGACCGACGCAGGCGTCATCTGGGCCAGCAGCAGCACCAACACCGGATTACTGGCACGCGAATTTGTCTGCAAAGGGGAGAAAGCATAATGACCACTTTATTCAACCAGCCGCTAAACGTCATTAACGTCGGCATTGCGATGTTCAGCGACGACCTCAAAAAGCAGCACGTTCCCGTGACCCAGCTCGACTGGACGCCGCCGGGGCAGGGCAATATGCAGGTTGTTGAAGCGCTCGACCAGCTGGCGGAAAAACCGCTGGCGGAGAAAATTGCCGCCGCAAACAAAATTGCCCTGGAGCGGATTATTCAGTCCCATCCGGTGCTGGTGGGCTATGACCAGGCCATCAACGTGGTGCCGGGCATGACCCGCACGACCATTCTGCACGCCGGTCCGCCAGTTACCTGGGAAAACATGTGCGGTGCGATGAAAGGTGCGGTTACCGGCGCGCTGGTGTTTGAAGGGCTGGCGACGGATCTGGAGGACGCCGCAAGGCTGGCGGCGTCAGGTGACATCACCTTCTCGCCGTGCCACGAGCACGACTGTGTGGGCTCTATGGCGGGCGTCACCTCCGCGTCGATGTTTATGCACATCGTTGAGAACAAAACTTACGGCAACCGCGCCTTCACCAACCTCAGCGAGCAGATGGCGAAGATCCTGCGTATGGGGGCTAATGACCAGAGCGTGATCGATCGTCTGAACTGGATGCGCGACGTGCTCGGCCCGATGCTGCGCGACGCCATGAACATTATCGGCGAAATCGACCTGCGCCTGATGCTGGCCCAGGCGCTGCATATGGGCGACGAGTGCCACAACCGCAACAACGCGGGCACCACGCTGCTTATTCAGGCGCTGACGCCGGGGCTGATCCAGGCGGGCTATTCGGTGACGCAGCAGCGTGAAGTGTTCGAGTTTGTCGCCAGCAGCGACTATTTCTCCGGTCCGACGTGGATGGCAATGTGTAAGGCCGCGCTGGATGCCGCCCACGGCATTGAGTACAGCACCGTCGTCACCACCATGGCGCGCAACGGCTACGAGTTCGGCCTGCGCGTTTCCGGCCTGCCGGGGCAGTGGTTCACCGGCCCGGCGCAGCAGGTGATCGGCCCGATGTTCGCGGGCTATAAGCCGGAAGACTCCGGGCTGGATATCGGCGACAGCGCCATCACCGAAACCTACGGCATCGGCGGCTTTGCGATGGCGACGGCCCCGGCAATCGTGGCACTGGTGGGCGGCACGGTGGAGGAAGCCATCGATTTTTCTCGCCAGATGCGCGAAATCACCCTCGGCGAAAACCCGAACGTCACCATTCCGCTGCTCTCCTTTATGGGGATCCCGACCGCCATCGACATCACGAAGGTCGCGGGCAGCGGCATTCTGCCGGTCATCAATACCGCCATTGCCCATAAGGACGCGGGCATCGGCATGATAGGGGCGGGCATCGTTCACCCGCCGTTTAGCTGTTTTGAAAAGGCGCTGTTGACCTTCCGCGATCGCTACTTTTTATAAGGCATGCATCCATGAAAAACATGAAACTGGAGTGGAAAAGAGGTGACTGGGCAGCTTATTTCGGGTTGATGACCAACAACCTGACCAATTTGCTGACCATGATGGGGTTGCTCATTTTTGTCGTCGGCATCCCGAAGGAGATTGTTTATGGACGCATCGCGCCAGCCTTCGGGCTGGCGGTGCTGGTGGCGAGTCTTTGCTATACGTGGTTTGGCCTGCAAATGGCGCGCGCTACCGGACGAACGGACGTCACCGCGTTGCCGTCCGGCCCGAGCGCGCCGTCGATTTTTACCGTGACCTTCCTGGTCTTAATGCCGGTTTACCAGCAAACCGGCGATGCGGATTTCGCGATTCAGATTGGCCTGGTGTGGTGCTTTGTGGAAGAGATGATCCTCGCGGGCGGTTCCTTCCTTGGGGAAACCATTCGCAAGATGATCCCGCGTACCGTGCTGCTGTCGTGCCTGTCCGGTCTTGGCTTGCTGCTGCTGGCGATGAACCCGATGTTGCAGGCGTTCGAAGCGCCGACCGTATCGTTTATCGTCCTGCTGCTGATCTTCATTAACTGGTTCGGTAAAAAGCCGATTTTCGCCCGTATCCCGACCGGCCTGCTGTTGTTAATTGCCGGTACTCTACTTGCGTGGATCTCCGGCCTGCAAAGCCCGGATGCCATTAAAGCGTCCATGTCATCCTTCGGCTTTAACCCGCCGGAAGTGCACGTGGACAGCTTTATGCAGGGGCTGCCGCACGCGCTGCCGTATCTGGCGTCCGCCGTACCGCTGGGGCTGGCGAACTACATCTTTGACCTGGAGAACATCGAAAGCGCCCACGCGGCAGGGGATGAATACCCGACCCGCAAGGTAATGCTGGCGAACGGTCTGGCCTCGATGCTCGGCTGCCTGATGGGCAATCCGTTCCCGGTCACGGTCTACGTCGGCCATCCTGGCTGGAAAGCGATGGGCGCCAGCATCGGCTACACCCTGGCGTCCGGCGTGACCATGTTCATCGTGCCGCTGTTCGGGCTGGGGGCCTTTATGCTCGCCATCATACCGATGACCGCCATCGTGCCGATTCTGGTGTTTATCGGCGTCGTCACCGCCAACCAGGTGGTGAGGGAAACCCCGAAAGTGGAGGTGCCCGTTATCTTCATCTGCCTGTTCCCGTGGATCGCCAACTGGGCGCTGACCATGATGAACAGCGTGATGAGCGCCGCGGGGACCAGCGCGGCGAAAATCGGCACCGACGTGTTGCACAGCAAGGGTATCTACTACGAAGGCCTGATGCATCTCGGCAACGGCGCGCCGCTCGCCAGCATGCTCTGGGGCTGTATCGCCATCTTCGCCATCCTCAACAAACCGCTGCGCGGGGCCGTCGCCGCCGCAGGAGGCGCGCTGCTGGCGCTGTTTGGCGTGATCCACGCCCCGGTGGTGGGCTTTGCCGAGGGCAGTTCCCTGATGTTTGTCACGGCCTACCTGATGATGGGCGGGATGTTTGTGGTGAAGCATGTGCTGGATACCTCTGTTAATCCCCCTCTCCCTGTGGGAGAGGGCCGGGGTGAGGGCACCAGAACGCACCTTCTAAAGGAAACAAAATGAAAGAGCTTATGGTCGTCGCCATCGGCGGCAACAGCATTATCAAAGACAACGCCAGCCAGTCGATTGAGCATCAGGCGCAGGCGGTCAAAGCGGTGGCTGAGTCGGTGCTCGAAATGCTGGCCTCGGACTATGACATCGTGCTCACCCATGGCAATGGCCCGCAGGTGGGGCTGGATCTGCGCCGCGCCGAAATCGCCCACGAGCGGGAAGGGCTGCCGCTGACCCCGCTGGCAAACTGCGTGGCGGATACCCAGGGCGGCATCGGCTACCTGATCCAGCAGGCGCTCAACAACCGCCTGGCGGCGCGTGGCGAGCAAAAGGCGGTCACGGTCGTCACCCAGGTGGAGGTGGATAAAAACGATCCCGGCTTTACGCACCCGACAAAACCGATCGGCGCGTTCTTCAGCGAGGCGCAGCGCGACGAGCTACAGCTCGCGCACCCGGACTGGCATTTTGTTGAGGATTCAGGCCGGGGCTATCGCCGCGTGGTGGCCTCGCCCCAGCCGCTGCGCATCGTCGAGGCGGATGCGATTAAGGCGCTAACGCAGAAAGGTTTTGTGGTCATCGGCGCGGGCGGTGGAGGCATTCCCGTGGTGCGCAGTGAACAGGGCGATTACCAGAGCGTGGATGCGGTTATCGATAAAGATCTCTCCACCGCGCTGCTGGCGCGCGAGATCCGCGCCGACGTGCTGGTGATCACCACCGGCGTGGAGAAAGTGTGCGTGAACTTCGGCAAGCCGAACCAGCAGGCGCTGGATACCGTCAACGTGGCGCAGATGACGCGCTACATGGATGAGGGCCACTTCCCGGCGGGCAGCATGTTGCCAAAAATCGTCGCTTCGCTGGAATTTTTACGCCATGGCGGCAGGCGCGTAATCATCACCTCGCCGGACTGCCTGCCCGCAGCGCTGCGCGGTGAAACGGGTACCCATATTATTAATGAAGGAAGATAAGATGAGTGAGAATAAAAGCCGCCGCGAGTTTATCAGCCAGAGCGGCAAAATGGTTACTGCCTGCGCGCTGTTTGGCGCCATGGGTTCCGTCGCGTATGCTGCCGATTCTGTAAAGGCAACCTGCGAGACGGGTAAACCGATGAACATCACCGCAAAACATTACTATCTCGACAACGTGCTGCTGGAAGCCGGGTTTAACTACGACGGCAGCGTGGCGACAAGCACACGCACCGAGCTGAAAACGCTGGAAATCAAAGACGGGAAAATCGTCGCCCTGCTCGACAACAACAGCCACACTGATGCGGCCCTGCCGCACTTCGACGCGGGCAAAAAGCTGATGCTCCCGGCGATGCGCGACATGCACATTCATCTGGATAAAACCTTCTACGGCGGCCCATGGCGCTCCCTGAACCGTCCGGCGGGCACCACCATTCAGGACATGATCCGCCTGGAGCAGAAGCTGCTGCCGGAGTTACAGCCCTACACGCAAGAACGCGCCGAAAAGCTGATCGACCTGATCCAGTCCAAAGGGTCCACCATCGCCCGCAGCCACTGCAACATAGAGCCGGTTTCCGGCCTGAAAAACCTGGAAAATTTGCAGGCGGTACTGGCGCGCCGGGGCGCAGGCTTTGACTGCGAAATCGTTGCCTTCCCGCAGCACGGCCTGCTGCTGTCGAATTCTGAAAAGCTGATGCGCGAGGCGATGCAGGCGGGGGCGCATTATGTGGGCGGGCTGGACCCAACCAGCGTCGACGGCGCGATGGAGAAATCGCTAGATACCATGTTCCAGATTGCGCTGGATTACGACAAAGGGGTGGATATTCACCTGCATGAAACCAGCCCGGCGGGCGTGGCGGCGGTGAACTACATGGTAGAAACCGTGGAGAAAACGCCGGCGCTGAAGGGGAAGCTGACCATCAGCCACGCCTTCGCGCTGGCCACGCTTAACGAACAGCAGGTGGATGAGATCGCCACCCGCATGGCGGCACAACAGGTAACCATCGCCTCGACCGTGCCGATTGGCACCCTGCACATGCCGCTGAAGCAGTTACGTGATAAAGGCGTGTTTGTCATGACCGGTACCGACAGCGTGATTGACCACTGGTCGCCGTACGGTCTGGGTGACATGCTGGAGAAAGCCAATCTGTACGCCCAGCTCTATATTCGCCCGAACGAGCAGACGCTTTCGCGGGCGCTGGGCATCGCCACCGGCGACGTGCTGCCGCTGAACGACAAAGGTGAGCGCGTGTGGCCTAAAGCGCAGGACGACGCCAGCTTTGTGCTGGTTGACGCCTCCTGTTCCGCCGAGGCGGTGGCGCGCATTTCTCCGCGCACCGCGACGTTCCACAAGGGGAATCTGGTCTGGGGCACGGTCGCCTGACGCCACGTTGGGGTATCGCTACAGGTGATACCCCGACAATCGCAACTCACGGTCAATCCACTCGACGAACTGCTGGATCTTCCACGCGCGTTCGTTCATGTGCGGCATCACCAGATGGTGCGCGTTGATGGCGATACCCATTTCATCAGGCAGCACCTGCACCAGCGAGCCATCCTTCAGGTGATCGGTAGCCATCATTTTGCTCTCCAGAATAAACCCAAGCCCCATGCGCGCCGCTTCAAAGCTCATGTAGGAGCGGTCGAAGCTGAGGCTGAAATTAAGCCAGGGCCTGTCGATATTGTGCCAGGCGAACCATTTCTCCCAGTTCACCAGAGTGCTGGTGGACGAGATAAGCGACTGTTGCAGCAGATCGGCGGGCGTGCTGATGGGATGCTCTTCTGCATAGTCCGGCGAGGCCAATACCACCAGCGTGTCGTTTTTAATGGTCATCACCCGGTAGGCGTCCCAGTCCGGAATACCGTGACGGATATCAATGTCGATATTATCTCTGGCGAACTGTAGGTTCTCATAGGAGCAGGTGAGATTGATGGTGATATCAGGATATTCGGCGCGGAATCTGCCCAGACGGCGCAACAGCCAGGACAGCCCGAAGGTGGGGGAAGAGTGCACGCGAAGCACAGCATTGTCTTTTTCTTTCACGATTTGATCGGTGGCGCGCCCGATGGCGCTCATCGCCGCCGAGACCTCCCGCAGATATTTTTCTCCCGTCGGGGTGAGTTGAACCCCTTTGCCGCTGCGGATAAATAATTTCTTGCCCAGCCACGATTCCAGCGACGCGATCTGGTGGCTTACCGCCGAAGGCGTGACGTTGAGCTGTTCCGCCGCCTGATGGATGCTCAGGGCGTTAGCAACGGCGATAAACGCCTGCAAATTTCTGAGCGAGGGCAGCGATAACGTCTGGCGATCCTGCGCGGACATGGCCTACTCCTTACACGATAATTGATAAAAAACATAACATTGAGACTGCGAGCGGGCAATTTTATCCCGATGTTATTTTTTTGAGCTGTATCGCGAATCAAATTTATCTCAGCAATAAATGAGCTTTATTGAATGGCGTTTCATGGGTGAGCCGATATATTGACGTTGAACGCAATAATAAAACGACTCACGGTGTTCGAATAATGAGGTAAGTTATGTCTCGTATAGAACAAGCTGTCCCCTACATAAAGACTAAAAAAACCAATTACCGTTTCGTTGTGCTGGCATTAATTTTTATTGTTTATGCCATTAACTATGCTGACCGAACAAATATTGGTGCAGTACTGCCGTTTATCATTGACGAATTTCATATCAATAATTTCGAAGCCGGTGCCATCGCCAGCATGTTTTTTTTGGGATACGCCCTGAGCCAAATTCCTGCGGGCTTTTTTATTGCCAAAAAGGGAATTCGCGGCATGGTGGCACTGTCGATATTCGGCTTCTCTGCCTTTACCTGGCTGATGGGCACCGCAACCTCGGTTCTGGGCCTGAAGTGTATCCGCCTGGGGCTGGGGTTAACAGAGGGGCCGTGCCCGGTCGGGCTGGCCTCCACCATCAATAACTGGTTTCCGCCAAAGGAGAAGGCCACGGCCACGGGCGTCTACATCGCCGCCACCATGTTCGCGCCCATCCTCGTGCCGCCGCTGGCAGTGTGGATCGCCATGACCTGGGGCTGGCGCTGGGTCTTCTTCTCCTTTGCGATCCCCGGCCTGGTCATTGCCGTCCTGTGGTATCTGCTGGTACGCACCAGGCCGTCCGAGAGCGCATTCGTCTCGAAAGCGGAGCTGGAGACCATTACCGCCGGTCAGGAGACCCCGGACGCCAGACGGGAAAATATCGTGATTTCACCAGGCTTTGCACGCCTCGATCGGCTGATCCGCGTGCGGGAATTAGCCCCGGTAAGCACGGTAAAAGGGCTGTTTACCTCGAAGAATATTCTCGGCGACTGCCTGGCCTATTTTATGATGGTCAGCGTGCTGTACGGACTGTTGACGTGGATCCCGCTCTATCTGGTGAAAGAGAAAGGCTTTACGTTTATGAGCATGGGGCTGGTCGCCAGCATGCCGTGCATCGGTGGATTTATCGGTGCGATTTTTGGCGGCTACGTCTCCGACAAACTGCTCGGCCGCCGACGTAAACCGACCATGATGTTTACCGCCATCAGCACCGTTTTAATGATGGTTATTATGCTGAATATTCCGCAAAGCACCGTCGCGGTTTGCGTCGGGTTATTTTTTGTCGGCCTCTGTCTGAATATCGGCTGGCCCGCTTTTACGGCTTATGGAATGGCTGTTGCGGACAGTAAAACCTATCCGATTGCCGCGTCCATTATCAATAGCGGCGGTAATCTCGGCGGATTTGTTTCCCCGATGCTGGCAGGTTATCTGCTGGATAAAACAGGTAGTTTTAATTCCGTGTTTATTTATTTCGGTATTTGCGCAGCCATTGGCTTAATAATGATTATGCTGCTGGAAGAGCCGAAATAAAACATTAAATCTCTCTTGTCCTAATGGAGTAAATGTATGCTACTGAAAAATAAAGTCGCCGTTATTACCGGCGCGGCTTCCGTACGCGGTTTGGGTTTCGCTACGGCGAAATTATATGCTGAACAGGGTGCGAAAGTGGTGATTATCGATTTAAACGCTGAAGCCAGCCGGGCTGCCGCCGCGAGCCTTGGCGACGAACATCTGGGCCTTGCGGCGAACGTCAGCAATGAATTACAGGTTAATGCCGCCATTGAGCAGGTGCTGGGGAAATACGGGCGCATCGATATTCTGGTGAATAACGCCGGCATAACTCAGCCGATCAAGCTGATGGATATCAAACGCGAAAATTACGATGCGGTGCTTGACGTCAGCCTGCGCGGCACGCTGCTAATGTCCCAGGCGGTTATTCCCACTATGCGCGCGCAAAAGTCGGGCAGCATCGTCTGCATTTCATCGGTATCGGCCCAGCGCGGCGGCGGCATCTTTGGCGGCCCACACTACAGCGCTGCAAAAGCGGGTGTGCTGGGGCTGGCAAAAGCCATGGCGCGTGAGCTGGGGCCCGACAATGTGCGCGTAAACTGCATCACGCCGGGTCTTATCCAGACGGACATTACCGCAGGCAAGCTGAGCGATGAGATGAAAACGTCCATTCTGGCGGGCATTCCGCTTAACCGCCTCGGAGACGCGCAGGATATTGCCCGCGCCGCGCTGTTCCTCGGCAGCGACCTCTCTTCTTACTCCACCGGTATCACGCTCGACGTGAACGGCGGGATGCTGATCCATTAAGGAGATACGACGATGACGGATACCACAGTTCAACAGGTTGCCGCCGCGGCCTGGCGCATTCGCCGCTACGCGCTGCGCATGGGCGAAGTGCAGGGGCAGGGCTACATCGGGCAGGCGCTGGGCTATGCCGATGTGCTGGCCACCGCGTTTGCCCACGGGATGAACCTTAAGCCGGGCGAGCCGGAGTGGGAGGGGCGTGACCGTTTTTTGCTCTCTCACGGCCACTACGCCATTGCCTGTTACGCCGCCCTGATTGAAGCGGGGATCGTTCCTGAAGAGGAGCTGGAGACCTACGGCGCGGACGACAGCCGCCTGCCGATGTCCGGCATGGCAACCTACACGCCGGGCATGGAGATCTCCGGCGGTTCGCTGGGGCAGGGCTTAAGCATTGGCGTTGGCATGGCGCTGGGGCTGAAGCGCAAGCAGAGCGCGGCATGGGTCGTTAACTCCATGTCGGACGGCGAGCTGGACGAAGGGTCAACCTGGGAAGCTGCGATGTCGGCGGCACATCACGGCCTGTCGAACCTGATCGTGCTGGTGGACATTAACCGCCAGCAGGCGGATGGCAACTCGCACGCGATCCTCGGCTTTGAGCCGCTGGAAGATAAATGGACCTCCTTCGGCTGGTACGTGCAGCGCGTCAACGGCAACGATGTCCCTTCACTGGTAACGGCGTTTGATAACGCCAAACGCTACCCGGAAAACCAGCCGCGCGTCATTTTGTGCGACACGCTGATGGGCAAGGGCGTGCCGTTCCTCGAAAAGCGTGACAAGAACCATTTTATTCGCGTGGATGCTGACGAGTGGCAAAAGGCACTCGCCGTGCTGGATGCCAACAAACCTGAAGGAGTGCTGTAATGAGCCAGACCACGGAGAAAAAACCGCGTTTAACCACGTCGGCGATGATTGCCTCTATCGCGGAAGAGGGCCAGGAGACGCGAGCCGCACCGTTCGGTCACGCGCTGGTGAAGCTGGCGGAACAGCGACCGGAGATCGTCGGCATGACGGCGGATCTGTCGAAGTACACCGATCTGCATATTTTCGCTCAGGCCTACCCGGAACGCTTCTTTCAGATGGGCATGGCCGAGCAGTTGTTAATGGGGGCCGCGGGCGGCATGGCGAAAGAGGGTTTTATTCCTTTCGCCACCACCTATGCCGTCTTCGCCACCCGCCGCGCCTACGATTTTATCCATCAGGTGATTGCTGAAGAGCACCTGAACGTGAAGATCTGCGCGGCGCTGCCGGGGCTAACCACCGGTTACGGGCCGAGCCACCAGGCGACGGAAGATATTGCGATTATGCGCGGTATTCCGGGCATGACGATTATCGATCCCTGTGACGCAATCGACACCGAACAGGCGGTGCCGGCGATGGCAGCGCACGATGGCCCTGTCTATATGCGCCTGCTGCGCGGCAAGGTGCCGGTGGTGCTGGACCAGTACAACTACCAGTTTAAGATTGGCAAAGCTGCGCTGCTGGAAGAGGGGAACGATGTCCTGATCGTCGCCTCAGGCCTGATGACCATGCGTGCGCTGGAGGCGGCGAAGCAGCTGCGTAAGGATAACGTCAGCGTGGCGGTGCTGCACTCGCCCACCATTAAGCCGCTGGACGAAGAGACGATCCTGGCGCAGGCTGCGAAGCCGGGACGGCTGGTCATCGTGGCGGAAAACCACAGCAGCGTAGGCGGGTTGTGCGAAGCCGTCGCGTCGCTGTTGATGCGCAACCGCGTGAACGTGGATTTCGATACCGTCGCGCTGCCGGACGCGTTCCTTGATGCGGGCGCGTTGCCCACCCTCCATGACCGCTACGGGATCTCAACCACAGCCATGGTGGAGAAAATCCGGCGCAGGCTGTGATTTATAAGACGGATACGTTGTCAACGGGCGAGGGGTGCTTTACCCTCGCCACTGTTGCGATAAAGGAGTCCGTTATGGCACAAAACATCTACGACAACCCGGCATTTTTTGAAGGCTATGCCCAGCTTCCGCGCTCGGTTCAGGGCCTGAACGGCGCGCCGGAGTGGCCCGCGCTCAAGGCAATGCTGCCAGATTTAACCGGTAAAGCGGTTGTCGATCTCGGCTGCGGCTACGGATGGTTCTGTCGCGCAGCGCGCGAGCTGGGCGCGTCTGACGTCACGGGTGTTGATATTTCAGAAAAAATGCTCGCCCGCGCGGCTGAACTGACTGATGACAATCGGATTCACTATCAGCGTAGCGATCTGGAATCTCTGGCGCTGAAAGCGAATAGCCTCGATCTGGTCTACAGCTCGCTGGCGCTACACTACCTGCCGGAGCTGGACACGCTATTCGCCAGGGTTCAGCGCGCGCTAAAACCCGGTGGCAGCCTGGTCTTCTCGATGGAGCACCCGATTTATACCTGCGCCACCCGTCAGGGCTGGCTCACCGACGACAACGGTGAGCGGTTCTGGGGCGTGAACCATTATCAGGACGAAAGCCAGCGCGTCAGCAACTGGCTGGCGGACGGGGTGATTAAATACCACCGCACGCTGGGCACCACGCTTAACGCACTGATCAAAGCGGGGTTAACGATAAGCGAAGTCAATGAGTGGGGACCAACGCAGACGCAGGTTGACGCCTGGCCCGCGCTGGCCGAAGAGGCGGAACGCCCGATGCTGGTGCTGATCGCCGCCCGTAAGGCTTAATAGCCGACTTTATATACCCGCCCGCTCTGTACCCCTTCCACGCTGCGGCGGTAGGCCTGCGCAACGGTCGCAGCGGGAACGCTTTCAAAGCCCGGGAAGAAGCCATCATATGCTTCGACGGATTCCGTCAGCACCGTCGGGCTGATCAGGTTAATGCGGATCCCGCGCGGCAGTTCACAGGCCGCGGCGCGCACAAACCCTTCCAGCGCCGCATTCACCGTGGTGGCATTGACGCCCTGAGCAATCGGCTCGTGAGCCACAATGCCGCTTATCAGCGTAATCGAACCACCTTCGTTCAGGTAGTGCTGGCCGGTCAGCGCCAGACGAATCTGCCCCAGCAGCTTATCCTGTAAGCCCCGGTTGAACTCGCCGTCGGTCATGGTTGCGAGCGGGCCGAAGTGTACCCCACCGCTGGCGGAGACAATCGCATCCACCGGGCCGATCTTTTCGAACAGCGCCTGTACGCTCGCCTGCGAGGTGATATCCACCTGATGGTCGCCCTGCGTGCGACCCACGCTGATCACCTCGTGACGACGGCTTAGCTCATCTGTCACAGCACGACCGACCGTACCGCTGGCACCAATAATGACGATTTTCATAGCAGACTCCTTATGTTGTGAGCCTTCATTCTTTAATAAATAAAAATTCAGATAAACTGGGTTGATGTTAGAAGATTGCTAACCAGAGGTTCGGAATATGGATAAGCTTCGCGGCATGGAGACGTTCATCGCGGTGGTGGAAAGCGGCAGCTTTACCGGCGCGGCGGCCCGGCTGGAGATGTCGGCGGTGATGGTCGGGAAGTATATTACGCAGCTGGAAACGCAGCTCGGCACGCGGCTGCTGGAGCGCAACACCCGTCGCCAGAGCCTGACCGACGCCGGACGCGTTTATTTCGAAGAGGCCAGGCGCGTGCTGGAGCAGGTCTCGATTGCTGAAAACGCGGTTGAGCGCCTGCGAGCCACACCCGCCGGCACCCTGCGCGTGACAGCGCCCACCTCGTTTGGCGGCTGCGTTATCGCGCCTCTGACGGCCACGTTTTTGCAGCGTTACCCGGAAGTGCGCATCGAACTGGATCTCACCAACCGAATGGTTGATCTGGTGGAGGAAGGGGTCGATCTGGCCATTCGTATCGGTGAGATCCGTAATGAGGACCTGGTGGCGAAATATCTGTGTCCCTACAACATGACGATCTGCGCCGCGCCGGATTATCTGGCGCGTCACGGTACGCCGCAAACGCCAGCCGATCTGGTGGATCACCTGTGCCTGTCGCACACGGTATGGACGGCGCGTAACGAGTGGCGGCTGCCGGGTGTGGAAGGCGAAGTGCGCTGGAAGCGTGATGCCGTCTTACGATGCAATGACGGCTACGGCTTACGCATGGCGGCGCGAGCCGGGGCGGGACTTCTGCTGCAACCGGAAGTGCTGGTGGCGGAAGAGCTGGCAAGCGGCAGGCTGGTTCGGGTTCTGGAAGCGTTTACGCCCGCGCCGAGGCCGGTGCATTTACTGTGGCGCCAGGATTTGCGGCCGCTGCCTAAGCTAACGGAATTTATTGCCCATATTCTGCTAAGATTGGGCACAATATAAAAAAAGAAGGTAAGTAAAGAATGTCTGCAAACAAACTCGCCAGCAGCGCTCAGGGCCTGCAATCCTCTGCCATCCGTGAATTATTAAAACATAGCAAAATGGCAGGCGTGATTTCGCTGGGTGGCGGTATTCCAAATCCGGACCTGTTCGATCATGAAGGTTTAAAAATCGCCGCTGATGCCGTGCTGTCTCAGCATTTTGGCGAAGCATTCCAGTACGGTCTGACGGAAGGCGTCCCGGGGCTGCGCGAAGAGATCCAACGCATCTCTGAAGGTCGCGGCATCGCCTGTAAAGCCGATGACGTGGTCATTACTTCCGGCTCGCAACAGTCGCTTGACGTGCTGGCGCGGGCGTTAATCAACCCGGGCGATACGGTCGTCGTGGAGCGGCCTACCTACCTCGCCGCGTTGCAGGTCTTTGGCCTGGCGCAGGCGAAATTTGAATCCGTCGGTACCGACGGCGACGGCATGAAAGTGGATGAACTTGAAGCGCTGGTGGCAACTAAAACCATCAAAGCGGTTTATATCGTGCCAACCTTTGGTAACCCGGGCGGCGTGACGCTCTCCGAAGCGCGTCGTAAACAGCTGGTGGAATTATCGAAGCGCTATGACTTCGTGATTATCGAAGACGACCCGTACAGCGAGATCAACTACACCGACGAAGCGTTCCGCCCGCTGATTGCTCATGCCAAAGATATCGGCAATGAGGATAACGTGGTGTACACCTCCACCTTCTCTAAAATCCTCGCGCCGGGCACCCGCGTGGGCTGGGTGCTGGTGCCGGAGTGGCTAAAGCGCGCGGTAGTGAACCTCAAGCAAACCACCGATCTGCACACCAGCACGCTGTCGCAGCTGATGACGTACGAATATCTGAAAACCGGTCGTCTGGCGAATCAGATTAAAATGATCCGCGAAGCCTACCGCCAGAAATACCAGACCTTTGCCAGTGAACTGGAAGCGGAGCTGGGCGATGTGATGTCGTTCCACAAGCCAAAGGGCGGCATGTTCCTGTGGGCGAAAATGAATAACGGCATCAATACGACGAAATGGCTGGAAAAAACGTTGAGCAACGGCGTCGTGTTTGTGCCGGGTGAGTTCTTCTACTGCAACGAGCCGGACCACACCACGCTGCGCATGTCTTTCGTTACCCCAACGGATGAGCAGCTTAAAGAAGCGGTTCGACGTTTGAAAATTTCCCTGTAAGCGGATGCGCATAATGGCAGATGCCGTTATGCGCCGTTCCCGTGTCGGGTAAGCGTATTGCGTGGCGCGAGCGGATCAGGCAACGTCCGGCTTGCCGGATTTTCGCTTCGCCATGACTTCCGCAACGGTTTTTATCCGGCTTAACTCCTCCTGCGTGCGGGAGTTAGATTGCGCTTCCCAGATATCAACGTTTAGCTGTAAGTTCAGCCAAAATTCAATAGTGGTATTAAAGGCTTTTGCCAGTTTGATCGCCATATCGGCAGTAAGTTTGCGATTGTTATTGACCAACGCGCTTACGGTATTGCGGTGTACATTTAGCATCTCTGCCAGATCGTTGATTTTCAGATTGAGCGGTTCAAGATACTCATACTGCAACACCTCGCCCGGCGTGGTGGGTTTGCGGAGTGCCTGTTGAAGTGTCATAGGTGATGCCTCACTTGTGTTGCGTGTACTTGTGTGGAGAGAGATAGAGATCGTCTGCTTTTCCCTCTGACCAGCGAAATACAAGCCTGTATTGTCTGTTTACCCGGATAGAGGAGTATCCCTTCAACGGAGGACTCAATGCTTCATACATATTGCCCGGTGGCGATCGTAAATCCAGGTGCGACATAGCCGCATTGATGATGTCGAGCTTTCTTGCAAGCGCTGTTTCCAGATTCAAAGGAATAACATTGCTCGATCTCCCGTAGAGAAAAAAATCCTCAAGCCATTGATCCCGAAAATGATTAATCATAATGCTGGTAAGCTCCAGTCCTTGAAGCTGAGTGGATAGTAATGCACTCCCGCACTGTGCGCAAGTGCGTTTTGTCTGCGAGTAATATTACCCTGGTCATGGCTGAAGGGAAGTGTGATGCATGACTAAAGGTTAATTCTTCGAGGCGGATTCCACGTCTTGCGTGCGGATTAATGCCCGGCGGCGCTGCGCTTGCGCGGGCCTGCGAGAATGTAGGCCGGGTAAGGCGCAGCCGCCACCCGGCGTTTGACTACCGCTCCCTCAGCGCCTCCTTCGCCCGGTTAAACGGTTTGATCATATAATCCAGCACCGTTTTCTCTCCGGTCTTAATATCCACCGTCGCTATCATCCCCGGCACGATCGAGAAGTGCCTGCCCGCCTTATTCACCAGATAATCCTGGCTGGTACGGATAAATACCCGGTAATAGAACACCTCCGGCTTCGCTTCGTCGGTAATGGTGCCAACTTACTGATTTAGTGTATGATGGTGTTTTTGAGGTGCTCCAGTGGCTTCTGTTTCTATCAGCTGTCCCTCCTGTTCAGCTACTGAAGGCGTGGTGCGTAACGGTAAAAGTACTGCCGGACATCAGCGCTATCTCTGCTCTCACTGCCGTAAAACATGGCAGCTACAGTTCACTTACACCGCTTCTCAACCCGGTACGCATCAGAAAATCATTGATATGGCCATGAATGGCGTCGGATGTCGCGCCAGTGCACGCATTATGGGCGTTGGCCTCAACACGATTTTACGTCACTTAAAAAACTCAGACCGCAGTCGGTAACCTCACGCATACAACCGGGCAGTGACGTCATTGTTTGCGCGGAAATGGACGAACAGTGGGGTTATGTCGGCGCTAAATCACGCCAGCGCTGGTTGTTTTACGCGTATGACAGGATACGGAGGACGGTTGTGGCGCACGTATTCGGTGAACGCACGTTGTCCACGCTGGAGCGTCTTCTGGGCCTGCTGTCGGCCTTTGAGGTCGTGGTATGGATGACGGATGGCTGGCCGCTTTATGAATCACGCCTGAAGGGAGAACTGCACGTTATCAGCAAGCGATATACGCAGCGCATTGAGCGGCATAACCTGAATCTGAGGCAACATCTGGCAAGGCTGGGCAGGAAGTCACTGTCGTTCTCAAAATCGGTGGAGCTGCATGACAAAGTCATCGGGCATTATCTGAACATAAAACACTATCAGTAAGTTGGAGTCATTACCAAATATTCGAAGTTGTGGTTTCCAACCACATATCTCATTTCCCCCCGCGTGCGGTAAAAAGAAGTTTGAATCTCAACAACATAATAATTGAAAAAAATTTTTAGCGTTTCAGTTGTCATTTTTTGCAAATGAGTTGATAGTTTAGCTGCATTACTTTTCGAATCTGAAGTTAATAAGTCTGGGAATGAAGCAGTGATGTTTAACTTGACTTTAGATGATGAGTGTAGCCAGCCACATGCCTGTTTATATTGTGAATGCATGTAAGCCCAATTTTCATCAGTGTTTGTAGACTTAAGATTCTCAAAATCTACAGTTCTAACAGTAATATCAAAATCCCCCCCGTTATCAACCTTTTGTAGGGATATACGTGCAAGATGTTCAATCATTGAACGAAAATTGAGATGTAGATATCTCTCTCGTTTATGAAGTATAGCTGTAATAGAACTAAGGACATCGTAAATAATACTTTTTATAAAGGTTTTGTGACTTAATTCTGGATTGGAGTTATGGATGAACTCCAGAAAAAGAACGTGTTTATATGCTGATGTAAGATTATTTTCTGTGCGAGTGTCTGTCTGAAAAGATTTTATCAAAGTGATAAATTCTTTCACGTCCTTTCTAAATCCATGAGGATCTCTTTGAAGCATTATTTTTTATCCTTCTTCAAAAGAGCACTGATCCACGTGCTTACATCTCGATTTGCGTTATGTTTCTTTTTAAAGCTATTATTATCAGTATGTAAGCTATTATTATAATCAATAATAAATTTGTCAGTCTTAAAATACTCTGAAACTTTATAAATGGATTCTTTGATGTCTCTGTCGCTCATATTTACCAAAGTACGGGTAAGTCTGGCGCATAATAAAGTTCTTGATTTTATGACGTACTCTAAAAAAGTAATTCCAAAAACATTTTTGACGAATTTCGCAGCGTCTTCATTTTTAACGAAAATTTCCCTAGAGTAGATTACTAACGTAATCAATCCAATAAACCCCTCTCTAGAGCTGGGTTTCTTGTAAACTAATGCCTGTAATATCTCGAGGCTGTTGTTATATTTATTCATCTCCCCCCCCCCGTTTGCACTTCTTGGATCCGAGTTAAAAATTCCTCACAAATACCTTTGATATATTTTCTGGATAATTTGTAACTGGATGAAATATTACCTCTACCACCTACCATTAAATCCTGCACAAATTTCAATTGGCTATCAAAAAAGTATAGCTCATTAAAAGGTTCAGAACTCTGAAACTCTGTTTGAAGTTTTCTTGTCTTTAGAGACAGGTTTTCGAGGGTGTTAGTATAAATAAAACCCAAGTTCTCAATGTTTTTATGGTCATAGTTATCTTGAATGTTTTCTATTACGCTTAAAAGGCTTGTTGCACCTAAAATTGAATAGTGATCAATTTTAACAGGTACAATATAGTAATCTGAAGCAACGAGAGCTGCATCAGTAAATAATGAAATAGTTGGCGGACTATCGATCAAAATGAAGTCATATACTTCTCGAAGATTATTTTCTTCTATAAATCGCTTTAGCTTATGCAATCTTGCTGCAGGTTGTTCTATATCAAATATTGTATTAATATCGCCAAAAATCATATCTAGATTTTCGGACATTTTGATAATAATTTCTTCAGGAGTAACCTGTTGAACCTTACCAGTTAAGCTTGATTTTGTTTCAAAAATGCGTCTGATGGTTTTTGTATTTTCTAAGTGATCAGTTATATATTCTTTTACTCGGTCATATTTACTAAGTATTGACTGTGTAGCATTAAACTGTGGATCAATGTCGATAATTAATATCTTTTTTTCCATGAAGTTTGCAAGGTATTCAGCAATGCCGACGCATAAAGTTGTTTTACCAACGCCACCTTTCATATTTATGAAGCTTATTACTGGTGTAGTCATTTCATCCCTCTAACTTATTTTTATTAAGCAAAAAACTTAGTTTACATGTTGGTAAATTTACTTATAACATTTTTTTTGGGGAATTAATACTGTTGTTTTATCAGGGGCATAGAATCTCACCCAAGGAATAAAACTATGGGGAGGATGCTGATAATTCTAAAGAAGCTCCAATCAGACATGGATTTGTGGAAGCCCTTAGGTTTTGATCGAAAAGGGCTTCTTGGTATAAACTCTCAACCTTGTTTAAGGCTAGTTTTTGCAATTGCTAGTGATCGTTGTTGAGGTGTGATTGTCATAATGACTCAAATAACGACCATAATGACGAAACAACATTTCGGGCCCTTTATGCCCCATCTGTCCTGCTAGCCAGAAGAGATTCGCTCCTTGGCTAATGTGCTTAGTAGCGTAAGTGTGCCTAGTCTGATAAGGGTTTCTGTATCGTATACCAGCCTTTCTCAATGTTGGAATCCAAGCTTTTTTTCTAATTGCGTCAGCATTTGCCCATGGTTTGTTAGTTTTTGGATCTTCAAAAATCGTTTCATTCCTCATAAAAGTGAACAATTTCTGACTGGCAAGAGCTGTCAATGCCTCTTCAGTCAGTTCTACTTTCCTTGTACCTGCTTTTGTTTTTGTTCCTTTGATGACGCCAACTACACTGGCATTTTGAACATGCGCAGTTTTCCCTACAAAGTCTATATCTCGCCAACTAAGAGCGCATAATTCAGAGCTACGCAGCCCAGTTTGGATAGCAAACCGGAAAAGGTTCTCCCACTGCTTGTTTCCAGCAGCTGAGAGTAATGCGTCTACTTCAGCTGGCGACAACGGATCTACCACATAACTACTTTCTGCTTCTGATTTATCACTTTGGTACCGTGAAGCTGTTACCAGTGATACAGGGTTAATCTGAAGCACACCATCTGTCACTGCCTCATCTAGTGCAGAACGCAGGAACGAAAGTTGGTTTCGGATGGTCTTCAATGTTGTTTTCTGGCTCTGGATCCATGTCTTCAATGCTGCTGGGGTTAACTCACTTGCGGGAAACATATGAAGTGAAGACAAAGCACTTCGGCATTTCTTGTACCCGCCAATTGTCGAAGGTGATAACTTCCTCATTTCGCAGATCACTAGATACTCATCTAGGTACATCTTCACCGTTTTGCCCGCGGCAGCATTACCGAAAATTTTCAACCGGGTCGAACGGGGAAAGTATTCCGCATAGACAAACGTCCCCCTTTCTATATTGTTATAGATTTCGCCGAGTGTGCGCTCGGCGTATTTGATATTTTTGGGGGTTACGTCCAGATTAGAAAGAGGCTCACGGCATTTAACCCCTTTATAAGTGAAGGTAATATTGATGGTTTCACCATTAAGATGTTTCCTGATGGTTACGCCGCGCGGGAGTTTAGGCGATTCTGTCGTGCCCATTTTGCAACCTCACTAAGATCAATCCATCTTTCCTTAACGCCTTCGACCTTTAGCACTTGAACCCCTTCACGCCACACACCGCGCTGTATGCGCTTATTAATAGCATCTGGGGTTTCGCCAGTCTCTTTGCAATAAGTTGAGATGGGAACACAATCGAGGCTCAGCATATACTTCTCCATTAACCCGGCTGCACCCGAGTAATTAAAATTTGTCGCTGGTGGTAGGGATCAGTTTCTGCCAAATTGCTGACACATATTTTGCCTGGTGTCGCGCATCAGCTAGGGCATTGTGCACATCGCCAATAAAAGACATGTCACGCTTCGGATCGAAACCGACACTGCGACCGAGAGTAACAATAGTGCGCACATCATGATCGTTCCAAAAGGCCCAAGGGCAAATGTGGCCGGCGCGTTCGTAAGCTCCACGCAGAATTACATTGTCAAAGGTGGCACCGTTACCCCAGACCTTCATGTATTTTGGATTATCTGCGTGCCGATGAATGAAATGGCTAAGTTCCGACAATGCATCAGTGATAGGCATCGCGTCATCAACACAAATAGCTGAGCGTGCTTCCGGGCTTTGTTTTAGCCACCAAAGAATAGTATCTCCGTCCGGTACCGCACCCTGATCCATTGCGCTTTCAAGCGAGACGGCCGTATAGAATTCTTGGCCAAGTTCATCTGTATGAGGGTTAAAAAAGACGGCACCAATTGACACGATCGGCGCGTTTGGCTTTTTTCCCATTGATTCGAGGTCAATCATTAAGTCGTTCAATTGCTTTCTCCATTGTTAATTTTTGGCCTTTTGATTCACTGGGGGGCGGTAGCGCGAGTCGGCGTTGTCGCTAACGTGGCAATAATGAGCCCCGTCAGGACGAGTACAAATTGTCCCGCACCTATCACATGCCAATACTGCTTCCAGCTCCGCGATCCGCTCATCTGCTTTTGACAACTGATCGAGAAGTTCTTCAGCTAACGTCACACGCATCACGACTTTCTGACAGTCGTGGCGTTTGGCTCTGCCGATTGTGCCGCGCAGAGTCGCATATTTGTTGGTGGTCATTGGACTGACTCCTGACGAAGATGGTTAATTTCGGCGTCAAGGCTCATTCGCTGGTCCATCGATTCCGTCAAGGCGGCAAATGTAACGTCCAGGCGAGTGGCTACCTCACGCATTAGAGAGGCTTCTGCTGGTGGCAGTTTCCCCGCCGCAGCATGGGCTGCGGCTACCAGTTCTTTTATCTTCATACGAGGCATGCGCGTGATTCCGTAAGCTCATTGAAACGGTTAATGAACAAGCCATATGCCTGGCCTGGGCGAAGAGGAACGATCTGGATAATGTCGCTGGCCGGAATACCTTCTAGGCAAGGCCAGAGTGAGCCGTCGTCGATATCTAGATCGCGGCGTTCCGTGGCAAGCATCACCAGATCGGCGTATTTCACTACCGCTGACATATCAGGGGTGATGCTGAATTTGGCCCGGATCAACTGTTCTACCCGCTCTTCAATGCGACGGTAATCTGGAAGCAATGCTTTCAGGGGGGCAGGGATGTCCTGGCAATAGGCTTCAGCAGCGTCATGCATCAGGGCTTCAAAGGCAAACTCTGGCGGCACAATTTGGCTGCACAGTACCGAGTGCTGGGCCACGCTGTAAAATTCCGGCAGATGACCACTGAAGCGGCAGATGTGGGAAAGTGCGGTCGCAATGTCCTCGATTTCTACATCGTCAGCGGTTGAATTGAGGTAATCGAATTTCTTACCTGAAAGTGTCTGGATATAACTCATCGTCTTTTCTTCTCCATATTTGGCAGCTGCACCTGCGCTAGTTTTTGGTTGTACGAATCCCTCGCCTTTGGCGATTGATAAAGGGAATTACGCTTCAATAAATCCCCGCGGCGCCGGGGATTTATTGAAGAGAATTAACCCTCAGTAAGGCGGCTGCCACCGCCAGTGGAACTTCTCCATACACAACAGAAAAGGGCACCTGCGTAGCACTGACGGCTGCAACCAACATTTCTGCGCCCGGGTGGATTGGGTAATGAGCCCGTCGCCCGGTGATGCCCTTGTCTCTTGTGTAAAAAAGGTGCCCACCGAGGTGATGGGCAAAGACTACACACAGCAATGATTTTGTTGTGGCGGTGGTGCCTCCACCTGCCAGACCGGCCAGAACCGGCGACGCTACACCTCAAGAAACGTATTCATTTCAAATGTTGAAATAAAAACTTGTTGGCCTCGTCACGTGCGCAGAGCCGCATTACCACAACTGAAAGCCCACTCCTTAGGTAACAAACCTGCCCCCCAGTGAAAGAGAGAAGGAGTGCGCTTTCACGTTGTGCCCTTAAAAAACTGGCTGTCACCCTCAAGGGGAAAGTGAACAGCCAGAACAGGGATCACTTCTTATTGCTTTGGCCTGCTTTTAACCACATCAGGCGCGGTGGTTTGGTGTTGACAGAAAAAAATCTAACTTAACTTAGTTAAATGGTCAAGTGAAAACATCAAACTAAACTTAGCTTGATGCTTAGGGGAAGAGCGAGAAGGGATTAGAGCTCGTACTGAACGCCTTTAACTACGCCAATAATGAGGCAGTTACCATTGATCGAGATGTTGGGGTAGCGAGGATTTAGTGGGACTAAAAATTTTTGAGGGCCATCAATGACCAGTTTTTTAACAGTCGCTTCGTTAGTGCCATCAATACGCGCAACAACAATCTTGCCATGAAGGGGTTCGGCATCTGGATCAACAATAACGGTAGCCCCTTCAGGGATTGTTGGGAGGCCATTTGGATTGGTCATTGAATCCCCTTTGACCTCTAAAGCGAACGAGCTATCCCCAATGCGTAGTGATGTTTCAACCCATTTATCAACATCACTGAATAAATCAGCGGCCTTACATTCCGTAAACTGCCCAGCTTGAACCCAGGAAATCACGGGCACACGCCTCATTTTAGTTATGAGGGTACCTTCAAATTCAGTGCCGTAAAGAATGTAATCTATTGATGTATTGAAGAATTTAGCCAGCTTAACCAGCGATTCTCCGTTTGGGATATTCACATCCTTTTCCCAATAACCCACCGCTACGTCACTAACCCCGCAGAACTTACCCAGTTCTTTTTGAGAGGTTTTTGTAACCCTGCGTAGGGCTTTAATGCGCTGACCAACCGTTTCCATGAAAGCACCGAATTTAAAAAAGACTAAGTAATCTTAGTTTTTATTGACCAAAGTTAGATTGGTTATTAATATCTAACCAAACTTAGCTAAGGAGGCTTCATGACAACCGACGAGATTGAACAACATTTCGGCAGCACTGAGAAAGTTGCCGAGTTTTTTGGCATCACCAGTGAGGCCGTTTACCAGTGGCGTAATCGCCCCGGACGCTTAATCCCTAAAGGACGAGCTGCTGAAGCTGCGTATCGAACTGCTGGTGAACTGGAATTCAACCCAGAACGTTATGGCAAGAGTACATCGCCTAACGATCAGAAATAACCACAGAAGGGAGGACCTAGCCGTGGGTATAGAACCTGAATGGAAAGTAGATAAGCAGCCAGCCTGGCTGGTGGCCGCAATCAAAAAAACGATCACCGAGCTGCCTGGCGGATATTCAGAAGCTGCTGAGTGGTTGGGTGTGACCGAGAACGCGCTGTTTAACCGGCTGCGTACCGATGGCGATCAGATCTTCCCGCTCGGTTGGGCGATGGTGCTTCAACGTGCTGGTGGTTCAAACCACATAGCGAACGCTATTGCACGTCACTCGAACGGTGTTTTTGTGCCATTGGCTGATGTTGAAGAGATTGAGAACGGCGATATCAACCAGCGTCTCATGGAGTCAGTTGAGTGGATCGGCAGGCATTCACAATACGTTCGTAAAGCTACCGCTGACGGCGTTATTGATGCTCAGGAACGCGCCCAGATCGAAGAGAACAGCTATCAGGTGATGGCTAAGTGGCAGGAACATTTGACGCTGCTTTTCCGTGTGTTTTGTGCGCCGGAAAAGAGTGACGCCCGCGAGTGTGCAGCTCCGGGCGTCGTGGCAGACAAATCTTGTATGGAGAAGTAATCCGCATGACCAGTTTAACGGCTTTTAACCGTTTGCCGCAACTCAGGATGATCCCGGTACCGGGCGCTCCGTTGTTTCGGTATGAACGCAGAATAGCAAACCGCTGGGTGCCATGTAACCACAGTCGGGCGGTCGCAATTGTGGGGGTTTACTACAGGAAGGCGAAACGCTTATGCGCGAAGTTAACCGAAGGTTCAAAGACCACAGAGGGATCCCCGTTCGGGTTATCCGGTGGGAGCCAGAGACTCAACGAGTTATCTACCTGCGGGATGGTTATAACCACGAATGTTTCAGCCCGCTCGAACAATTCAAGCGCAAGTTTACAGAGTTAAAGGACGACCATGAGCACTAAATTAACGGGTTACGTTTGGGACGCTTGTGCCGCTTCTGGCATGAAGCTGTCCAGCGTTGCCATCATGGCGCGTCTGGCAGACTTCAGCAGTGATGAAGGGGTTAGCTGGCCTTCCATCGCTACCATCGCGCGCCAGATTGGTGCCGGTGAGAGCACGGTTCGCACAGCCATATCTCAACTGGAAAAAGACGGGTGGTTAACCCGCCAGCAGCGCCGTAAAGGCAACCGCAATGCATCGAACGTTTACCAGCTCAATGTTGCGAAATTACAGGCTGCTGCCTTTTCTCACCTGTCAGATTCTGACGCATCAAAATCTGATGCCTCAAAAACCGACGCGTCAAAATCTGAGGCATCAAAAAACGATGAAAAAGGCGGTTTTCACCCGACAGAATCTGGGGGGGATCCGTCAGTAAATACAACTACTGATCCATCAGATAAAAAACATTCTTGTCCGGTTGCTGCGCAACCCGACCCTGTGGTGGTTATCACCGATCAGGCGAAGCAGGTTTTATCACATCTGAACAAGACCACCGGATCACGGTATCAGGTCTGCAAATCATCCTTGGAAAACATCCGGGCTCGCCTGGCTGACGGGTTTACGCCCGATGAGCTGCTGTTGGTGGTGGATTACAGCGTCGAGAAGTGGGGCGAGGATCTGAAAATGGCCGAATATCTGCGCCCAACAACGCTGTTTCTGCCAACAAAATTCCCAGGCTACCTGCAATCCGCAAATAAGTGGAACGCAGCAGGACGTCCAGAACGACAGTATTGGGGCTCAATCCGTAAGCATGATCCGATGAAATTTGGTGGACCAGATAAAGCCATTCCAGCTGGCTTCAGGGGAGCGAAATGATGAGCATGAATGCTGATAACAAATATTGCCGCGCGCTGGCTGAACTGCGCTCAAAGCCAGCGCATGAATTGAAAGAGGTTGGCGATCAGTGGCGCACTCCAGATTTGTTGTTTTGGGGCATCAATTCGATATTTGGGCCGATGGTTCTGGATCTGTTTGTAGACGATAGCAATGCTAAATGCCCTGCATGGTATACCGCCGAAGATAACGCGCTGACGCAGGACTGGTCAGAGCGTCTGGCAGAACTCGGTGGCGCCGCGTTTGCAAATCCGCCATATAGCCGTTCTCAGTACCATGAAAAGCAGGCCATCACTGGCATGACCCACATCATGAATCACACAATGGCGATGCGTGATAAAGGTGGTCGTTACATATACCTCGTGAAGTCAGCCACAAGTGAAACATGGTGGCCGGAAGATGCCGATCACATCATGTTTATTCGTGGTCGTATTGGGTTCGATCTTCCTGTTTGGTTTGTTCCCGCTGACGAGAAGCAGCAACCCACCAGCGCATTTTTTGCCGGGGCAATCGCTGTCTTCGACAAAACCTGGCGTGGTGAAAGCTTCAGCTATATCAATCGCACCGAACTGGAAGAAAAAGGGCGTGCAGCATTGTCATTAGCTCAATTCGCCGCGGCAAAAATGGCCCTTCCGTCGGTGTCGGAAAAAGCAATGCCTACTCCCATTGCAACGGTAGATGCAGAGTCGCGCATCTGGCCTCTGGAGGTTGGTCTGGTATTCAATCAGGTCGAGGGGGCGGATTCTCTGGGGGTGAACCAACAGAACAAGTTGAAGGCCAACATCAACCAACTCTGGCTGGAGCGTGTGCCTACCAGCGAAATAATTAGCGTGGCCGGTGGTCTGGTTAGCAGTATGCAGGGGGCCGTCAATGCGTGAAATGATCGTTGATAACTTTGCTGGTGGTGGCGGCGCGAGTACCGGCATTGAATTGGCGATCGGGCGTAGCGTGGATATCGCTATCAACCACGACGAAAACGCTATTGCGATGCATAAGACGAATCACCCGGACACGCTGCATTATTGCGAGTCGGTGTTTGACGTTGACCCAAGCGCAGCCACCAGCGGCAAACCTGTCGGTCTGGCCTGGTTTAGCCCTGACTGCCGCCACTTTTCCAAAGCGAAGGGCGCTAAGCCGGTTAAGAAAGAGATTCGCGGGCTGGCGTGGATTGTCCTGCGCTGGGCGCTGGCAGTACGTCCCCGCGTCATGATGCTGGAGAATGTCGAAGAATTTAAGACATGGGGCCCGCTGCTGGATGAAGAATTACGCCCAGATCCTGAGCGTGCTGGCGAAACATTCGAGGCATTTGTCGGCATGCTGTCGACGGGGATCGCGGCGAATCACCCTGCGCTGGCTGAGGTTTGTGAATTTCTTGCCATTGAGCCGCACGGCCAGCAGGCGCAACAGCTGATCGCCGGGCTTGGCTATGAGGTCGATTATCGTGAGCTGCGCGCTTGTGACTACGGCGCGCCAACGATCAGAAAGCGTTTCTTCATGGTCATGCGCTGTGACGGCCGTAAGATTCATTGGCCTGAAGCGACTCATGGGGATCCAAAATCACTGGAAGTACAAAGCGGCAAGCTGGCGCCATGGCGTACCGCGGCGGAGTGCATTGACTGGAACATCCCGGCCCGTTCCATCTTCGACCGCAAAAAGCCGCTGGCGGAAAATACGCTCAAACGTATCGCGCGCGGTATCCAGCGCTTTGTTATCGAGAGCGCATCACCGTTTATCGTAAAGTGTAATCACACAACCTCCAAAGGTAGTTACGACTGTTTTCGAGGGCAAGAACTGAAGGTGCCCCTGCAAACCATCACGAAAACCCACGGGTACGCACTGGCGGTACCGCACCTGACAAAATTCCGTACAGGCGCAATCGGTCAGCCATTAACCGAGCCGGTACCAACCGTTACCGCTGGCTCGTCGGCGCGCCCGGGCGGAAATGGACATGCTCTCGGCGTAGTAGAGGCAGCTATCACTCCTTTCATGGCTGGGAACGGCGGTAGTGAGTACCAGGCAAAGCCGCGACCACTTAATAAACCTTCCCACACAATCCTGAAGCAATCCCGCGCGTGCGTGGTTGCGCCGGTCATCGCCCGACAGTTTGGTGCCAGCGTCGGCCACAGGGCAGACGAGCCGAGCGCAACGATAACTGCTGGCGGTGGCGGTAAGTCGCAGCTGGTAACCCCAACACTGATCCAGATGGGGTACGGCGAACGCCCGGGGCAGGAACCGCGTGTTCTTCAACTGAATAACCCGCTCGGCACAGTCACTGCTGGTGGTAATAAGTTTGCGACGGTGAGCGCGTTTCTGGCCAAGCACTATGGTGGGAATTACACGGGGTCGGGCGTTGGTCTGGATGAGCCAGCACATTCAGTCACAACCGTCGATCACCATGCGTTAGTCAGCGCACAAATTGTAGGTGTTGGCGGCCGCGCGGGACAAAGTCGTCCAAGAGATGTGAGTGAACCGCTGCAAACCCTCACGACAAAAGCAGATAGCGCGATGGTGACATCGCATCTTATCAAGTTGCGCGGGACGTGCCGCGACGGTCAGGCGATTGATACTCCTATGCCGACGATTACCGCCGGCGGCCAGCATGTAGGCGAGGTGCGGACATTCCTCGAAACCTATTGCGGTGAAAGCGAGGATGAATGGCTGGTGACGATAGAGGGTGTTAAGTACCAGATCGTCGATATCGGAATGCGCATGCTGCAACCGCATGAGCTTTATAAGGCGCAGGGCTTCCCTGACGGCTACGTTATCGATCAGGACTATCGCGGCAATCGTTACGCCAAAGACAAGCAGGTAGCGCGCTGCGGTAACGCAGTACCGCCGCCGTTCGCTCGTGCGCTGGTAGAGGCAAATCTTCCTGAATTATGTGCAAATCAAAAGGCGGGTGCAGCCGCCTGATATGGAGAAATAGCATGAATCAGTTAACCGCAAAGGGTGTTGTGACAATGTCCAGCCGTGAAATTGCCCGGCTGGTGCAAAGCAAACATGGTGATGTGAAGCGCTCAGCTGAGCGCCTTGCATCTGCTGGTATTTTAACCGCGCCGTTGGCGCACACCCCCTACACACACCCGCAAAACGGGCAAACCTACGTGGAGTATTGGTTCAACAAACGTGATTCTCTGGTGATCGTCGCCAGGCTGTCGCCAGAATTTACCGCCGCTGTTGTCGATCGCTGGCAAGAGCTGGAGAACAGCCAGGCCGTCAGTGTCCCGCAAACATTGCCGGAGGCATTACGTCTCGCCGCGGATCTTGCCGAGCAGAAAGAACAACTCAGCCAGCAGTTAGCCGCTGCCGCGCCGAAAGTTGAGTTTGTCGATCGGTATTGTACTGCCAAAGGCTCAATGTCTTTCCGCCAGGTGGCAAAGCTGTTGCAGGCCAAGGAAACAGATTTCCGCTTGTTCCTCATTGAGAGCGACATCATGTACCGGCTTGGCGGAGTGCTGACACCGCGGCACCAGCACATTGCTGCCGGGCGGTTTGAAGTGAAAACTGGCACTACGAGCGAAACAAACTACGCCTTTAGCCAGGCACGCTTTACACCCAAAGGCATCGAGTGGATCGGCGGCTTGTGGACGGCACACATCGCTAAGGGGCATGCCGCGTGAGAGGACTGTTTACAGCCGAGACTGTTCCGCGCCTGGGGCTTGTGGTGTTAAAGCCGGGTAGTGAACTGATGTATCTGTTTCAACAGGGGCGAGTGCTGGTGGAGCCTCAGCCAAAAAGTATGGCTGGGCTTCCGTCGGGGCTCGTCCCTGATGCCAGGCAGCCGCTGGCAGGTGATAAGTCCCTCGAGGAATTCTTCACCGACGAGAGAGTTATCCGTGCAGCAGGCGGTTTGACCGCTTTGGAATCCTGGTTAGAGCGTAATGTGAAGGAATGCCAGTACCCGCACACTGATTATCATCATCATGAGCTGGTAACGATGCGACATCCCCCTGGATCAATGTTGCTCTGTTGGCATTGCGATAACCAGCTGCGCGATCAAACCACCGCGGTGCTGGCAGAACTGGCCCGGCGTAATCTCATTAACTGGCTGATCAGTTCTATCCTGTCTTCGCTTGGCTACAACAACGAGCGTGAACTATCCCTCGGTGAATTGTGCTGGTGGGCCGTTTATTCAGGCATTGCTGATGCAATCACGGAAAGGATGGCCCAGCATGCGCTTCGCTTACCAGATGAGCCGTTTTTATCCGTATATCGAGAAAGTGACATTGTGCCGATGCCCCCGGCAAAAAGCATTTTGCAGAAGAAGGTCACCACTGCGGTCACGGCTGCGAAATTAAAGCATGGAGCAAATCAGGAAGTGGCCTATGACCAGCCAAAGGTTCTGGCTCTGCATGCGGATCCTGAATCCCCTGAATCATTCATGTTGCGCCCAAAACACCGCAGGTGGGTGAATGAGGACTATATCCGGTGGGTTAAAACCCAGCCCTGTGAAGGTTGCCGGCGCCCAGCAGATGATCCACACCATGTCATTGGTCACGGCATGGGCGGTACTGCCACTAAAGCCCACGATTTGTTCGTAATCCCTCTGTGCAGAGAGTGTCACGACAAATTACATGCTGATGTTGCAGCGTTCGAGAAAAAACACGGTACCCAGCTGGAGCTGCTATTCCGTTTTATGAATCGAGCGCTGGCGATCGGCGTAATAACAAAAGCGTAATTGTATGGAGCGCTGAGCATAATGAATTTACAAGAACTGGAATTTACGCGGATTGAACTGCGCCGCGCGCTGGCAGATTTATCAGGATCGACAAAAGGACAGCTACAGGCGTTCAGTGAGCATCCAACAGCAGATAAGAATAAATACCCCCGGCATCATCCTGAAATCGTTATGGAGGGTGGGGAAAGTTGTGGGTCAAAGGTTGTAAAAACGCTGGCCACTCCACTTTATGTTCTTGAGACAAGGAGCCGTCGCCGACCTTTACCGCCTATTAAGGATACAGAGTTCGCTTGTTCAGCATGGCGTCGATCGGTCAATGGTCTAGGGGAGCATTTGCAGGCATGGGTGCGGTACTGCTATGGGCATGACCTTGCTTTCCGGTACCAGAGGTTAATGTGCCAGCACGTATGGGAACAGTTTCAGCGTCAGCATAGCGGCAAAAAAATCCAGGACCGTGTCACTAAAAAACTGATAGGGCTTGTCTGGCTGGCGGCGCAAGAAGTTGCTGCCTCGCGTAATAACGATACCTATCAGGAGTATGCTGGTGCAGCTCTGGCGCGCATGGTCAGCGTTGAGCGTTCCACCTGGCTCAGAGTGTATTCAGGCCACTGGGCGGCTTTCAAAGCGTCGTTTACTGAGATGGACAGCCAGGCACTAAGCGAAATTTTGTCACGGTACGAAGAGTACCAAGAACTGAAAGTGACGGAAATGTGAGGTAACTTTCACTAACTCCCTAAATTGGGCTTGCAAAATGCAACAAAATGAGCCATATTTGAAGCTAATTTGATATTTTGTCATAATTATATTTAACCTCGCCTCGGCGGGGTTTTTTGCCTTACAGAGCTTTTCAATTTCAACGGTGCAAAGTAACTTTTCTTACTTTGATAGGAATAAACGATGAGTGGGATGCGCTGGAAGCGGTTGTGTGTAAGTTTAATAACTTTTATTTTTACGCACAGCTTGTTAACAGGCTTGCTCATTTCTTCTTTTTTTTATGACTTTTTTTGTTGATAACTCTCTTGCTTGTGGATAACTCTGTGGATTTATCAAATTGTTATGCACAACCGAATTCATCTTGGTGCTGTACAATCCCGTAAAAGCTTTAATACTCAATACAAGAAGATTTCGTTCGAATAAACGAAGCTATTGATTACTTTAAGGTTATTGCGTTTTCTTCGGGAATATTATGTCAGGACAGCCAGAGACTAAAGAGCAAGATTTACTTGATACCATACTGGATTACTTCCAAAAGGGAGCAACTCCAGATGCAGAAGAGCTCGAAACTCTTAAGCACGAGATCGGTCGCCTCCCTATAGGTGATCGTGCTTACGTGTATGCTTGGTTGAATGGAATGCTTGGTCATCACGCAGACGCTGTACGTTTGTTTAAGGATGCGATGAATTCTGACCCTTCTGTTGTTCAGAATTATTTAGCTTACTTATCCCGTTCTGCTCATAACCTTGAACATCGTATGGAACTTTTTCGGCTTGTCGAGCAATTCCCGTCTGACGATATGAGGCTCGTGGCTAGAAATGCAGCTTTTTGCATCGGCAATGAGAAACTAGTTAAGCAGTTTTCCCTCAAATTGGCTGCCCTTCGGGATGGTGAAGAGCGCGAAGACATAATCAATCAGGGAAAGTATATGGCTGAATTGATCATCGATTTCAAGAATGCAACCAATCTCTCCTCCAGAGATATTGAAATACTTTGCGATCATGCTGAAGACATAGCAAACAAACGTGGAATCAATTGCACTGGTGTGAGTTATTACATGGGTGGCGATGAAGACAATGCTTTCATTGTTAGAGCTCAAACTGATGATTCCCAGGTTCTGGCCGAAATGAACATGGAACTGTTAGTTTTGCTTACGGACGATTGCTATCGAAATATTCCTTTTACATCATGGTTCCAAAGCGATGAAAAAAGAGGGATTTACTGATGAGCGTAACAGGTAAGGACTTCATCACTTTCGCTGGAAAATGTATCGGCCATAATGATGAAATCGGCTACAGAAACGCAATTGGTCGCGCTTACTATGGTGTTTTTCATGAAACGCTTGAGAAGCTAGAAAAATGCCCTAATAAATCATCACACCAAGCAGTACGCGATTATCTTTCAAATGACGCATGGTTAAAAGGGAACGAACCTTTTGATAAAATGAAACTTTTATCAATGGGGGCGATGTTAAAGCACTTACACACTCGGCGAAAATGGGCCGATTACGAACTCGATAGAACTATGCATAAGGCAGATGCTGAAGCAATACTATTAATGGCTAATAAGGCTATTGATACACTTCAGGAAATGTATGAGCAGGTTTACCCCTCCCAACCAGCTGCATAGTTTTCTTCTAAAATCCCCGCGCTAGTGGGGATTTTTGCTTTAAGAGGGATTATTTTCCTCTTAACACACCCCACTAAAGTGGATTCTTGCTGTGAAAATGGGCGGCTGGTGGGTGTTGTAGCACCCAACCAGCCATTAGCTCATGCTTTCAGGTCACAAGCTAACCAAGGCCCATTGCTTAAGCGCAAAAGCATAGTGAGCCTATCAGAGTTACGCTTACGGATCTATGAAAAATACTGTAAATATAAACAGTGTTGAGCTTGTCAACGCTGACTGCCTGCAATACCTCGCAACCCTCCCAGATAACACCATCGACCTTATTGTTACGGATCCGCCTTATTTTAAGGTGAAGCCGAACGGCTGGGATAATCAGTGGAACGGTGACGCCGACTATCTTCGCTGGCTTGATATGTGTCTTGCCCAGTTCTGGCGAGTGCTTAAGCCTGCCGGCAGCCTGTATTTGTTTTCAGGTCACCGACTTGCATCCGATATCGAGATCATGATGCGTGAACGCTTTAACGTCATGAACCACATTATCTGGGCGAAGCCATCAGGGCGCTGGAACGGGTGTAATAAAGAAAGCCTGCGCTCTTACTTCCCCGCCACGGAACGCATCCTTTTCGCTGAGCATTATCAGGGGCCATATAAGCCGAAAAGCGACGGATTTGCTGAGAAAAGCAACGAGGTCAAACAGCACATCATGGCTCCGTTAATCACCTACTTTCGGGATGCACGAGCCGAACTGGGGGTCACGTCCAGGCAAATAGCTGACGCCACCGGAAAGAAAAATATGGCGTCTCACTGGTTCGGTGCCAGTCAGTGGCAACTACCGAACGAGCAGGATTACGAAAAGCTGCAGGAATTGTTCACTCAGATCGCCATTGAGAAGCACCGCGCCTCTGAACTCAAAGCACCGCATCACCAGCTGGTGGCCACATGGCATTCGTTGAACCGGAAATACCTTGATCTGCTGGAGGAGTACAAATCTCTTCGGCGGCATTTCTCTGTGACAGTAGCCGTGCCCTATACAGACGTCTGGACACATAAACCCGTCCAGTTCTATCCAGGCAAACACCCGTGCGAAAAGCCCGCTGATATGTTGCGGCAAATCATCAACGCCAGCAGCAGGCCCGGCGATGTGGTAGCTGATTTCTTTATGGGTTCGGGATCAACTGTTAAAGCAGCCATTGAACTGGGCCGCCAGGCCATCGGAGTAGAACTGGAAGAGGATAGATTTAGCCAAACAGCTAATGAAATAAAGGGCCTTATAGACCAACCTGTACCCCGCTAGGAATTGGCATCAGAACGGATATATTTGTCTGATTGCATTGTGTATTCTCCAGTTCGTGCATATGCTTCTTAAGCATCCTGCGGAATGGATGTTTCTGAAAGCGTTTTTGTGGTGGATCCCCCTAAGCGGAGGGGCGATTCAGCAGGACATTTCTCCAGAGTGTCCAACCAGCGCGCGGAAATGAACGCTGTAAACATTTCCACCGGGAGGCACCCGGCACCACACCCTGAGTTTTTGCCAACTTAGCTTCTTATGCCTGCTTGTCCGAGCAGGCATTTTTTTGCAACGAAAATCACTCATTGACCGGATGAATACATCTTGATTAAGTTATGCATGTGATGAATCCCCCTAAGCGGTGGGGCGCCTGGTTAACTGCTATCTGCAGGTATGCGCGCGACTTTGATAACCAGAGATAAGTCACCGGGAGGCACCCGGCATCACATCCTCAAAAAAAACGTTTCGTCGACCGCCAGGTTCTGCATCGTCATATACACTTCTAAATGAAACAATTTGAGAGGTGAATTATGAAAGAGGGATATTATTGGATTAGACACAATGACTGTGTCCAGGTCGCCTACTTTTCGCATGGCAAAACCGAAGATATGCTGACAGGCAAGATAATCCGCGGAGTGTGGCACTTGACTCGCGGCTTCGACATTTGCCATAACGGTGAAGCTATCGTTTTGACTGGCCCAATAGCCCCTCCACCCTAATCCAACGACTACCAATACAGGCTGCCCAAAGGCGGCCTTTTTTATTTCCTAAATTCAGCACCCGCTAAGTTGCGAGGTGAGAGTATGTTTCGCATGGATAAAATAACTACCGGCATTTCCTACGGTGCGTCGGGAGGCAGCGCCATCTATTGGTTTAGAAGACTTCTTGACGGTTACTCACCCGAACAGTGGGCAGCTATAGGTGTAATCGGTAGTTTACTTTTCGGCTTGCTTACCTTTCTTACCAATCTCTACTTCCAAATCAAAGCAGACCGTCGAAGAGCTGCGCGAGGTGAATAATGTCCTATAAAACAAAGCTCAGCGCTGCAGTGCTGGCGTTAATCGCGTCAGGGGCATCTGCTCCTCTCATTTTCGACCAATTCATCAGCGAGAAAGAAGGCAATGCGCTGGTGGCCGTAGTTGATCCGGGTGGGGTCTGGTCTTTATGTCACGGCGTAACCGTCATTGATGGCAGGAGTGTTGTTAAGGGCATGACGGCCACTGAGGAACAATGCCGGAAGGTTAACGCTATTGAACGCGATAAGGCATTAGCCTGGGTTGATCGCAATATCAAAGTGCCTCTGACAGAGCCACAGAAGGTGGGTATCGCGTCCTTCTGCCCGTATAACATCGGCCCCGGTAAATGCTTACCATCGACCTTCTATAAGCGCATCAACGCAGGTGACCGCATCGGTGCATGCGAGGCAATCCGCTGGTGGATTAAAGACGGTGGCCGTGATTGCCGTCTAACCAAAGGCCAGAAGAATGGCTGCTATGGTCAGGTTGAGCGACGTGATCAGGAAAGCGCGCTGGCCTGCTGGGGGCTGGATCAATGAAAATTAATCCACTGTTCATCGCTGTTGTAGTCATTGCCGGGCTGGCTATTGCACTCGTAAAAAGTTGCGCTGAAGTAAGTAATATCCAGAGAGATAATGCTGTACTGCGCAGTGACAACAACTTGCAGAATCAGGTGATTGCCACTCAGGCTTTCAACTTCAATCGGTTTAATCAGGTTGCAGAACATGCTAACAGGCTTAACTCCCTGATCGACACCAGCACTGAAGAAACCGTAATCGAATACCGGGAGATTCTCCGCCATGAAAAAACATGTGATCTGCCTGTGCCTGATGACATTGCTGGTGGGCTGCTCGAATACGCGCACCGTTTACGTTCCAGCGCAATGCACGCCGATACCGACAGACCTGACGCAGCCGATGATCGTACCGCTGCCACCAGCTCAATAACGTACTGCGAAGCTGTGCTCTGGATTAAGTCACTGCTGGCCGTTATTGAAAAGGGCAACAACAATTTCGCTGGAATTCGTCAAATCGAACAAGAGCGAAGATGAGAATTATCCCCACTAGGGGGTATTCATTCGAGATTGATTCTCATTTTAAAAGGTACTCCTGGTGATTCTGAACACCGAGGGGGCGAGGACACGCGGGAAACGGCTAGTTTTTTGCATTTTATGGGTTTCATCATCATCTGTTTAACCTCTTGATATTTCAGTCCTGATCATTAGCAGGATGTCGAAATGACAATTTTTTGTTCACCATCATGGATAACGAACTCAAAAATTTCCGGCTGAATATCACGCAGCTGGCAGCCATTACCGATCTGCACCGCCAGACGGTCGCGAGCAAGCTTGCAAATGTTCAGCCGGCACCGGGCAGCAATCCAAAACTTAAGCTTTATGCCATCACCGATATCCTCAGGGAGTTGCTGACGAGTACCACACCTTCGGAGCTGGTGGACGTCGACAAAATGCTTCCCCCCGATCGTAAAGCCTGGTTTCAGTCGGAGCGTGAAAGGCTCAAGTTTCAGCAGGAAACAGGGGAGCTGATCCCGGCGTCAGAAGTCACCAGAGAATTTTCCTCCATGGCAAAAGCAATGGTTCAGGTGCTGGAGACGTTACCCGACATCCTTGAACGAGACTGCGCCATGACCCCTTCCGCAGTTGTCAGGGTGCAGCAGGTTATTGACGATCTGCGCGACCAGATAGCCCTCAAAGTTGAGCAGGCCGACTCACCAGAACAGGAGGAAATGCCAGAAGAGGAGTAAATCATGCGACAGGCCACGGCAGCGGAAGTCAGGCGTAACGCTTCCGCCATTCTCAAAGCCCCGCGCCGTATGCCTGTGGCTGAGGCGGTTCAAAAATTTATGCGCGTACCTATGGGGGCCGGTAACTCGGTACCGTGGGATCCTGCTGTCGCTCCCTATGTGATAGAGCCGATGAACTGCCTCGCGATGCGTGAATACGATGCAGTGGTGTTTGTTGGACCGGCACGAACGGGGAAAACGATCGGCCTGGTGGATGGCTGGGTTGTATACAACATTGTCTGTGACCCGTCCGATATGCTCGTCGTTCAGATGACCGAAGAGAAAGCGCGTGAGCACTCTAAAAAACGTCTGGCGAGAACGTTTCGTGTCAGTCCAGAAGTGGCGAAACGCCTGAGCCCGTTGCGAAACGACAACAACGTGCATGATCGTACTTTTCTGGCGGGCAACTATCTCAAGATTGGCTGGCCTTCCATCAACATCATGTCCTCGTCAGATTTCAAATGTGTAGCGCTCACCGATTATGACCGCTTCCCTGAGGACATCGATGGCGAGGGTGACGGTTTTACCCTGGCTTCCAAGCGTACCACCACCTTTATGTCCGCCGGGATGACTCTGGTGGAGTGTTCGCCAGGTCGGGACATTCGCGACAGCAAATGGCGCCGAAAATCTCCCCATGAAGCACCACCAACGACAGGCGCGCTTTCGCTGTATAACCGTGGGGATCGCCGTCGCTGGTACTGGCCGTGCCCGCATTGTGGTGAATATTTTCAGCCTGCGATGGAGGCGATGACCGGATACCGCGATGAACCTGATCCGGTAAAAGCAAGTGAGTCGGCTCATCTGCTTTGTCCGCATTGCAGCACCATTATCACCGCAGATAAAAAGCGCGAGCTCAACGGGGTGGGTGTCTGGTTGCGTGAAGGTCAGAGTATTGACCGGGACGGCAAGATCTCCGGTGAGCCACGCCGTTCGCGCATAGCGTCGTTCTGGATGGAGGGGCCCGCAGCCGCGTACCAGACCTGGGCGCAGCTGGTGTACAAACTGCTGACTGCTGAGCAGGAGTATGAGGCTACCGGCAGCGAAGAAACCCTCAAGGCGGTTATCAACACCGACTGGGGGCTGCCATACCTGCCGCGCTCGGCCAGCGAACAGCGACGCGCCGATGTGCTGATGCAGCGTGCGGAGGATTACGGTAAACGCATGGTTCCGCCGAAGGTGCGTTTCCTGCTGGCAGCCGTCGACGTTCAGGGCGGGAAAAAGCGCCGTTTCGTCGTGCAGATAATTGGTTATGGCGAAAACGGTGAACGCTGGCTTGTGGATCGCTACAACATCCGCCAGTCCCTGCGCTGCAATGAACATGGCGAGGCGGAGCCAGTCCACCCCGGCGCGTATCCGGAGGACTGGCAGCTACTTGTCTCCGATGTGCTGGAAAAAACTTACGCACTTCAGTCTGACCCGACGCGGCGTATGCCGGTGCTGGCCATGGCCGTCGACAGCGGCGGTGAGGAAGGGGTGACAGATAATGCCTATAAATTCTGGCGCCAGTGTCGCCGGGATGGTCTGGGTAAGCGTGTCTATCTGATCAAGGGCGACAGCACAAAACGCCAGAAAATTATTACCAAAACTCACCCGAATAATACCGAACGCAGTGACCGTCGCGCTGATGCGCGTGGCGAGGTGCCGGTGTATCTGCTGCAAACCGACCTGCTCAAGGATCAGCTCAGCAATAACCTTGATCGTGAGACTCCCGGAGCAGGCTATATCCATTTTCCCGACTGGCTGGGGGAGTGGTTCTACGAGGAACTCACCTACGAAGAGCGCGGCGTGGATGGCAAATGGCGTAAGCCAGGCAAGGGCGCCAACGAAGCCTTTGACCTGTTCTGCTATGCCCACGCCGTCGCGGTTCTGCGCGGCTACGAAAAAATTCGCGACTGGGAAAAACCTCCTGCATGGGCTGAGCCGCAGGATCTCAACCCAAATATTCATCAAGGGGAACGCCCCAGGGAGATAACCGTGAAAAAAAACAAAACCGTTCAGCCACAAGTCAGGGCTGAGCCTGAGAAAGAAAACACGCTTTCCGGCAGCTGGCTGGGATCTTCCGGTAGGGGAGGAGGCTGGCTGTGAAGAAAGACGACATCTGGAGAACGCTGGTGATGGTGCGCCAGGCCTACCAGGACTCGCTGGACGGCAAGAGTATCTCTTTCACCGGCGTAAACGGTCGCGCCATTACCAACCACGATCCGAAGGCGCTGCGCGATGAGCTCGAATACTGGGAGCGTCGCTGGCGCGCGGTCAACAGCCGTGGTGGTTCGTACAAACTCGCTAACTTTCTGTAAGGCGTTCTATGGGCATTCTTGAAAGAACACTGAGGGCAATTTCGCCCGGGTGGGCCGCGGCACGCGAGCGGGATCGTCTCCGGCTTAATGCGTATGAAGCGGCAAATCCGTCACGGCTGCACAAGGCGAAAAAGCAAAGCCAGTCGGCGGACACCTCTGTGTTTGCAGCAGGTCAGTCCCTGCGGGAACAGGCCCGGTGGCTTGATGAAAACCATGATCTGGTGATCGGCCTGTTCGACAAAATGGAAGACCGGGTGATTGGTGCCCACGGGATCCATGTTGAGCCTCAGCCCCTCGATCTGGAGGGGAATCTTCATTCCGATTTCGCTGGGAAACTTTCGGCGCTCTGGGCTGAATGGTCCGTGCGTCCTGAGGTGACTGGCATGTTCACCCGCCCGGAAGCCGAACGCCTGCTGCTGCGTTCAGCACTGCGTGACGGGGAAGTGTTCACGCAACTGGTCAGGGGGAATGTGCCGGGTCTGCAACATTCCACCTCCGTACCGTTCTCGCTGGAAATGCTGGAGGCGGATTTTGTTCCGTTCAACCTTAACAGCACCGCCGGCCAGCAGGTTCGCCAGGGCATCATCGTGAACGACTGGGGGCGTCCCGTCGGCTACCGCGTTTACAAGTACCACCCGGCAAATATGACGCGGTTCAGCGCTGAACTTAAAACCGTCTCAGCTGAAAATATGCTTCACCTTGCACAGCGCAAGCGTCTGCACCAGCTGCGCGGTATCAGCCTGATCCACGGCGTCATTACCCGTCTTTCTGACATCAAGGATTATGAAGAGAGTGAACGCGTCGCCGCCCGTATTGCCGCCGCGCTGGGGTTCTATATCAAGCGCGGTGATGCGCAGTCTCTTGGTGACGACGGGGAGTTTTCACCTCCCGGCGGCCAGCGTCATTACGATATCGCCCCGGGCATGATTTACGACGATCTGCGCCCGGGTGAAGACCTTGGCATGGTGGAATCCAATCGCCCGAATGTTCACCTCTATGAATTCCGAAACGGACAGATGCGGGCCGTGGCCGCAGGCACGCGCGGCAGCTATTCCAGCATTGCCCGGGACTATAACGGCACCTACAGCTCCCAGCGTCAGGAGCTGGTGGAGAGCTTCGAAGGGTACAACGTCCTGCAACAGTGGTTTGTCGGCCAGCACAGCCGGCCCGTTTACCGTGCATGGCTGGCGATGGCGTTGCTGAGTGGCGTTGAAGTGCCGCCGGATGTGGATCCAAATTCTCTCTATAACGCGCTTTATCTCGGCCCGGTGATGCCGTGGATTGATCCGGGGAAAGAGGCTAATGCCTGGAAAGCCATTGTTCGTGGCGGTGCTGGTACCGAAGCGGAATGGGCACGGGCGCGGGGTAAAAACCCGCAGGAGGTTAAACGCCAGCGACTGCGTGAAACCGAATTTAACCGTCAACACGGGCTGGTGTTTGATTCCGACGCCGCCAACGACAAAGGAGCGATGCCAGATGCAACGGCAAAACCAAAAGACGATCGGCGCGAGCCGGACGATGATGATTAACCCCTGCGCCAGCCTGGCGGGTGTCGATGCGGCAAACGGTCAGTGCTGGTACGAAATCCGCGCGCTGTCTGCCGGGCGCGTCGAAATCTTCCTCTATGACGTGATCGGCGGCTGGGGCATCACAGCCCAGCAGTTCGTCGCGGACTGTAAAGAAGCCGGGGTGTTTGACGCCAGCGCGGTGGATTTACATATCCACAGCCCCGGTGGCGATGTCATGCAGGGATTTGCCATCTACAACACCCTGTCGCGGCTGAAAGCGAAAGTGGATATCTGGGTGGACGGGGTGGCGGCCAGCATGGCCTCGATGATTGTCTGCCTGCCCGGCGCCACGGTGCACATGCCTGAAAACGCCTGGATCATGGTCCACAAACCGTGGGGCGGGATCGCCGGGGATTCTGATGACATGCGCGATTATGCCGCGTGGCTTGATCGTAACGAAGCCCTGATGCTCAGCGCCTATATGAATAAAACCGGACTGGGGCAGGAGGAGCTGGAAGCGATGCTGAAAGCGGAGACCTGGCTTAACGGGGCCGAGGCAGTGGAGAAAGGTTTCGCTGACACGCTTGAACCTGAACTACAGGCTGCGGCCTGTGTGAATGAAAATAAACTGAAGGATTATCAGAACATGCCAGAACAGATTAAATCTCTTTTTGCGCCGCGCGCTGAAGCTCCGGTGAATCAGCCACAGCAGCCCGCGCCGGTACAGGCGAACCTGAACCCGCCAACGCAACAACAGTCCGCGCAGCAGATGACTAATATCGATATCACTGCGCTGGCCCAGCAGCTGCAACAGCAGATGCAGACGGCAAACGCGGAACGCGTGAACACGGTTTCCGCTGTTTTTGAGGCGTTCCCGACTTTCGCGACGCTGAAGGCAGAATGTCTGGCCGACTTCTCCTGCACGGCGGAAAAAGCCCGTGACAGACTCCTCCAGGCGCTGGCGGCAGGGACTACGCCGAGTGCCGGTCCTGGCGCTGTTCATCTTTATGCCGGAAACGGCAATCTGGTCGGTGACTCCATCCGTGCTGCGGTAATGAGCCGCGCGGGCTATGCGCAGGCTGAAAAAGATAACGCCTACAACGGTTATACCCTGCGTGAACTGGCGCGAGCTTCCCTTGTGGATCGCGGGATCGGTATTTCAGGTGCGGGGACAGCACAGGCGATGGTCGGCCTTGCGTTTACCCACAGCAGCAGCGATTTCGGCAATATCCTAATGGATGTGGCGCACAAGGCGGCACTGATGGGCTGGGACGAGGCCACTGAATCATTCGAACAGTGGACCCGTAAAGGTACCCTGACTGATTTCAAAACCGCGCACCGCGTCGGTCTGGAATCACTTGCATCGCTTCGCAAGGTCCGCGCCGGGGCGGAATATAAATATGTCACCATCAAAGATCGCGGCGAGCCGATTGCGCTTGCGACCTACGGCGAACTTTTCAGCATTGACCGCCAGACTATCATCAATGATGACCTGGACATGCTGACCCGTATCCCGCAGGCAATGGGCCTTGCCGCGCGTGCTACCGTGGGCGATCTGGTGTGGGCAGTTCTGACCAGCAACCCAAAAATGTCCGACGGCAAGCCGCTGTTCCACGCCGATCATGGCAACCTGGTCTCCGCCGATCTGAGTATCGAAGGCCTCGATACGGCGCGTAAGGCGATGCTGTTGCAAAAATCAGGCGACCGCCGTCTGAACATTCGCCCGGCCTACATGCTGACGCCAGTGGCAATCGAGTCCCGCGCTAACCAGCTAATCAAATCTGCAAGCGTACCGGGTGCGGACGCGAACAGCGGTATCGTTAACCCGATCCAGAACTTTGTGACGGTGTCCTCAGAGGCTCGCCTCGATGACAGCAGCCCAACGGATTACTACCTGACCGCTGCACAGGGACGCGACACCATTGAGGTGGCATATCTGGACGGTATTGATACGCCATACCTTGAGCAGCAGCAGGGCTTCACCGTTGACGGTGCCGCGTTCAAGGTACGTATCGATGCCGGGGTGGCACCGCTTGACTGGCGCGGCATGGTTAAAGTCACCAAAAAATAACGACCGTCATCTGACGGTTTTTTTTTACGGGGCGGCACGTGCTGCTCCTTTTTGTCTGGAGAGAAAAATGGCGAAAAATTATCAGCAGGATGGCAACACCCTTGATTTTCAGAATACCGGTGCGACCGATATTCATTCGGGTGACGCCGTGCTTTCAGGTGCGCTGGTGGGCGTTGCTCACGACGACATTCCGGCTGGGTTGTGGGGTGTGCTGCATACCACTGGGGTGTTCGTCCTGCCAAAAGCAGCGGAAGCGGTCACTGTTGGCCAGAAGCTCTATCTGGCAGACGGTAAGCTGACTGCGGAAGCGGGTGAGGAGGCAGCTCCGAATCCTCTGGCGGGCACGGCCTGGGCTGAGGCGGCGGCTGATGCGGATTCTGTTCCGGTCCGGCTTGGTTACTGATGAACCGCTTTCGGCAACGCCTGTTAAAAGCGGATGCCCGGATATCCCGGGCATTTGCCGAAGAGGTGCCTGCTGTCCTGTCTGTCGGCGCTGAGTTGCGTCCTGTTACCGTGATTTTCGAGACGCCTGATGTCCCGGTTGACGTGCCCGGCGGGGGGCAAATTCAGGATCACTCTCCGGCCTTCAGCGCGATGACCACCGATATCGTGGGGCTTGAGAAGCATCACGGCGTGGAGATCAACGGCACGGCTTATCGTGTGACGCACATTGGCGCTGATGAAGAAGGCCGCACCCGCGTCACGCTGGCGTATGGCGCACCGGGTAAGGTGCAGCCGGACATCAACAAGTGGAGCTGATATGGCGCGTGAGTCCAGACTGCGGCGGGATTTGCCCGTCGATATCGATGTGGATGCCATCTGGCGGATAGCCGAGCACATCGGTGCCACCCATAAACAGTTTCGGGCAGCGTATTCCCGTGCGCTGAAACGTACCGCCGCCACCTTGCGTAAAAAAGCGATGGCTGACCTGAAAGACGGGCTGGCGCCGCGCAGCCTGGATCTGGTGCGCCGGCGTCTGCTTTCCTTTCGTCTTGATTGCGCTTCCCAGTCACAACTGGATAATTTTCGTCTCTGGTTTGGTCTCAATGCCATCAAGGTAAAAGACCTGAAAGGCAGGATTAACGGGCGGGTCAGGCCTCACCATACCCGGCGGGATAAATCCACCGGGCGGTATATAAGGGCGCGGCGCCAGGCAGAAAACGCCGGATTCACCCCAAAGGGCAGCCTGCTATCCCCGCGCACATTTGAAAACGGGGAAGTGGCGCGCTCCCGCCGTGAAAACCGCCGGACGGTGGTTATTCGCGATCCGGATACCCGCCGTACCTGCGAAGCGGAAGTCGATATTTATGAGCCGATGCTGAATTACATCGAAGATAACGCCTTTGCGGAGGCGATGGAGATTTTTATGCATCACTTTGAAACCGATCTGCGCGGGCGTGTGAAAGCCCGTATTTCTGTCTGAGGTGGACTATGGCTGAGCCATTACTGCTGGGGCAGTATCACGATGCTGTCACCGGCGCGCTGAAAAAAATTGCGTGGGTGCGTGACGCCGATGCCTACCCGGAAAAAAACGTGCCCCGCTTTACCGGACTGGCCACCCCGGCGGTCTATTTCTCCATTAACGGCTGGGAGCAGGGCGGCGGCAACGAGGGACAGCTTAATGTGAATCTGTCCTGCGATTTGTTCGTTGTGGTGGACGCGGCAGGCGCTGGCGTCAGCCGACCCGAAATTTTCCTGCGCACGGCGGCGGCGGATATCACTCAGTGGATTGACGGCCAGCAGTTCGGCCTGACCAGTCTTGAGCCAGCCGTCTTTATCGATGCGTCACGCGATGAGTTTGATCCGCGCATGGATGATTACCTGGTCTGGCGGATCTCCTTCACACAATCAGCAGCCTTTGGTGCGGATCCGTTTGCGCAGATTAATTCTCCGCTGAACGGCGTCTGGCTTGGTAAGGCTCCGGATATCGGGCGCGCGCATGTGGACGATTATCAGCTGATTTACGAGGCGAAACCCGATGAGTGATATCGAGGGCGATTTACAGCGTCGCCTGGCGAATATTGTGCGGCGCGGGGTTATTCATTCCGTTAAGCATGACGGTATACCGAAGTGCCGGGTGGATCTGGGCGACATCACCACTACCTGGCTGCCGCTTTGCCAGGGCTTTTCCGGGGCAAACCGGGCTGACTCCAATCCGTATGCGGTCGGGGATGCTGTCACTGTGCTGTCGGAGGCGGGCGAGCTTAATAATGGCCGGGTGTTTCCCGGCTGGAATACCGGCGGTCTGCCGGTACCGGAGGGCAGCGACAGCGAACATATCACCCGCTACGGTGACGGTACCGAGATCCGGTATGACCGCGCCGCGCATGCCCTGACCATCACGCTGGCGGAGGGCGGGACCTACAAAATTATCGGAAAGGGAACGCTCGATGGTCCGGTGGAAATCACCGACACCCTCACAGTTCAGGGCGTTACGCAAATAAATTCCGACACGAATGTGAAGGGAAACATCGGTGCAACACAGGAAATTTCTGACGGTACCGGGAAAATGAGCGGGATCCGCGAAACCTACAACGGCCATGACCATAAAGAAAATGGTGATGGCGGCGGAACCACGAATCCCCCCAATCAAAAAATGTGACCTGCCGCGGCAGGTTTTTTTATGCCTGGAGAAAATAAATGGCGAATTTACATGGTGTGGAAACGATCGAACTGACATCCGGTACGGTCGCGGTCACGACGATCCAGACGGCCATTATCGGCCTGGTGGGTACTGCGCCTGATGCCTCTGCCGGAACGCCGGCGAGTGCCAGTACAGGAACCCCGATTCTGGATAATGTTGTGGATTTTGCCGCGACAGTTGCTGGCAGGTCAGGAAACGTGGTGGTGGTTGAGGCAGTAGCTGGCATCCCGAATGAAGAAAATCCCGCAGCGATTGAAACTTCTGCTGCCTGGAATGCGGAGGCATTAACGCTGACTATCACGCTTGGCTGCGATGAAACGGGCAAGCTGACGGCAACCTCTTCAGCAGTGGCCTCTGCCGTGGGCGCGGTGGATGATGTGGAAGTCACCGCAACGGGAAGCGGGAGTGGCGTGGTCACACCGTTCCGGTTGCAGCTGGCAGGCGGCGAAGATGAACCTTTCCCGCTGAATACTCCTGTGGCGATTGTCGGTACCTCGATGCTTTCCCGGCTCGGTGAAAAAGGCACGCTGAAGCAGGCCCTGATGGAAATCAACGATCAGCGAAATGCCCTGACGGTGGTGGTACGCGTGGCTGAAGTTAACGATACAGCGAAACAGCGTGCGGCGGTGCTGACCGGGATCGGCGCGCTGTCATCTGCTCGCTCCGTGACAACATACCAGCCCCGTATCGTCATCGCTCCGGGGTTCAGTGAGGATGATGCCGTGGGCAAAGCGCTGGAAACCGTCGCCGGCAAGCTGCGGGCGGTGGCGTATGTTGACTGCGAATCCGGTGCGACACTACAGGAAGTGGTCCAGCGCAGACAGTCTTATGGTACCCGCACCGAACTGCTGCGCCCGCGCGTACAGGTCAGCAATGCAGACGGCCAGCTGGTCTATCGTCCTTACTCTGCGTTTGCGGCGGGGTTGCGTGCCCGAATCGACTTTGAGAAGGGCTGGTGGTGGAGTAAATCCAACCAGGACATCAATAACATCCTCGGGGTGGAACAGATCGACGAGTTCATTCTCGGCGATGAAAACTGCGACGCAAACCTGCTCAACATGCAGAACGTCTCTACCATCATCCGCCGGGCAGGGTTTAAGCACTGGGGCAACCGTCTGTGCGGTACCGATCCACAGTGGCGCTTCGAATCGGTTCGCCGAACCGCAGACGTCATCGAGGACAGTATTCAGGAAACGATGCTGGAATACGTTGACCGTCCGCTGGACCGGGAGAATGCCGACGACATTATCGGCACCATCAACGCTTATATGCGCCAGCTGGTCGGCCTCGGAGCCATTTTCGGTGGTCGCGCCTGGCTGGATGAAGAACTTAACACCGCTGAGAGCATGGCGGCGGGGGTGCTGTACATCAACTATGACTTTGGTCCGAAATCGCCGACTGAGCTTATCAGCCTGCGCGTCCGGGTGAATAACAACTATGCGCTTGAGGAGATGCTGGCAGCATGAGCGAAAAAAACACATTACGCGTCTGGACCTTCTTCCGGCAGGGGATCCGCATACAGGGGGCGCATGAATTTACTCCGCCGGCATTGTCCATTGTCAAAACGGATTTGCGTACCGGCGCACAGGATGCGCCGTCCCCCGTTGATGACGGCATGGAAGCTCTAACCTGTCAGCTGAAGTTTTACGGTGTGGACGTGGATATGCTGACCGCTTTCGGTTTTGTCAGCGGCAGTCGTCCACGCTTTACGGCCTATCAGGGCTATCTGGCTAACGGTACCGCGCTGGGTACCATCGAGGAGATCGAAGGCTTTGTGCAGACCGTCACTCCCGATGCGCGTGGCAAGGACAGCCTGTCCGAAAATGCCGTCACGGTGGAAATCGCCGTGAGCTATTACCGTCAGACCAAAGATGGTCGCGAGCTCTTTGAGATAGATACTGAGCGCTTCTCGCGTCGGGTGAATGGCGTGGATGTTCTGTCCGGTCTGGCGGCAAAAGTACGGCTTTAACTTCAAACAATCTTACAACGGCCTGCGGGCCGTTTTTTTATGGAGATCAACATGTCTTTTCCCGGTGAAACACGCGTTATCAAACTGTATTCCCCTGTTTCCTTTGAGAACGGTGGCCTGCTCGAACAGGTGACGCTGCGCGAGCCGCTGGTGCGTGACCGCATTGCCTTTTCCAAAGACCGCGGCAGTGAAGAAGAAAAAGAGGCGCGCATGATTGCGCTGCTGTGCAACCTCAGCGAACAGGATATCTGGCAACTGACTGCGGCAGATTATGCCCAGCTGCTGGACGCGTTTAATGTTTTTATGCTCCCGCCCGAGAAGCGACCGAAAGAGGGCTGATGCGGGCGATACGTTTTCTGGGACGGCGCCTGCATTTTCCCATGACGGAATACCTGGATATGCCGTTCAGTGTGTTTTCGGATTTTCTCACCGACGAAGTGGAGGCGGTAAATCGTGGCCGGATTAAGCCAGAACCTTAAGGCCGTCATTACCTTTGGCGGCAGTATCGACAGCTCCTGGAGCCGTTCAGCGAACAGCCTGCAAAAAAGCCTGAAGGACGTCGGAAAGCAGTCAGAAAAACTGACGAAAGACCAGGCTAAGCTGGCAGCAGAGATTAAGCGCGCGAAGCTGGCCGGGCAAAGTCTTGGCGATCTTAAACGGCGTTACAGCGACGTCTCCCGTGAAATCCGCAAGACGGAGGCCGAACAGCAGAAGCTGAATCAGCAGATGCAGAAGACGCAACGGCTGGCCGCCTTCAAGGGGGCAGGGAAAGGGCTGTTTCGCCGTGGGCTCGGTATGGCCGGACAACTGGGCGGGATGGTGGCTCCCGGGCTGGCGATTGGCGGCGGTGGCGTGGTGGCTTCCGCCCTGGGCACCCTGATTGCACCTGCGGCTACCAACGCAGAAACGGCCCGACGGGCCGGCGTGGCGAAAAGTTATGGCGTCGATATCCCGACGTTTGATGCCTGGGACACGCTCGCGAAGCAGTACGACATGAACGGGGAGAACATCGGCGACCTGTTCGAGGAGTATCTTCACAAGGCAGGAGAGTACAAGCAGAACGGCAAGCAGGGTTCCCTTCAGGATGCGTTTGAAACGCTGGGATTTAAGGCGGGGGATTTTGCGGGCCTCAGCGATATGGCGCAGTTCGAAAAAATCGTCGAGCGTGCGCTCAGCATGCAGGACGAGTCGAAAGCGTCGTTTGCACTGGATTCGTTGTTTGGCGGCGAGGCCAGCAAGCTGTTGATGCTGCTGAAGCAGTCCGGCAAAAGCTACCGTGACCTGATGGACGAGCAGCGGCGTTATAACCTCGTCACGAAAGAGGGGGCTGAAGGGGCGATGGAGGGCAACCGCGCCATCACCAGCCTGCGCACGGTCTTCTCCTCCGCTGTAGCGGAAATCTCAGGGCAACTGGGAAACGAGCTGGCACCGGATATCCGCCGGCTGACGGATGATATGGCGGAGTGGTTTAAGGGGGGCGGGATCAAACGCATTGTCAGTTTCCTGCGTAATGATCTTTACCCCGGTGTGCTGACGTTCGGCCAGGGCATTGTGTTCGTCGGGAAAGTGGCCTACGCGCTGGCGAAAAAACTGTCCTGGCTTTTACCGGATGAGAGAAGCGATCAGCGGGACGTGCTCAAATCGCTGGCCATGACCGGCTCGGTTGATATTGCGCGCATGACGGCGCAACGCAATGGTCAGGGCGAATGGTTTGAGCAGCAACTGAAGGAAAAGCCGGACCTGCCTGATGATGTGAAAAAATCGTACCGGGACACCCGGGGATTTTTCCGCGACGACGATGATACCTTTAACAGTACGCTCGATAAATACGTGACGCCGGAAAGCAGCGGCGCGCCGTTCTCCTGGGAATCAGCACTCAACCAGAACCAGGAGACGTCTGTGCAACCGGGACATGAAACATCTGACAGGGCTGCCGGCGCCTGGAATAACTACAGACTTCCTTCCTTTCCCTCGTTTGAAAAAAGTAGCGTCTGGCCCGCAGCGGAAAAACAGAAGGGATCCGCAGACAGCATCTCACCGGATAAGCCGGTGGTCAATGTCGATGTTTATCCTTCCCTTAACTGGACAGCAGCAGAGGAAGGATCTGAGGGGAATTCAAAATACCCGGCACAGCCTATCCCGGATGTGAATGTTGATGTCGATTCGTTACCGGGTACTGGCAAAGCGCAGGGTTCATTCAGGGGTAACGAACGTTACAGGGATAAAAGCGCAGACGTCCTGCACTTACCGCCTGAGATTAACTCCCGACAGTCTCCTGATCCTGTTTCAGACAGACCGGCAGAACTGTCAGGTGAAGTGGAAAGCAGTTACTGGGAAACATTACTTCAGAAGCTGGATTTTGCGGACAAAGCGCCGCCTCCCCGACAACTGACTGACAACCGTCGTTTCGAATTTCATTATGAAATACATGGCGCACCTGGCCAGGACGAAAGGGCGATCGGGGATGAAGTTGTCGCGGTGACTAAAACCAGTCCGGTATTTAACGGTGACAGCAGCATGCTGGACGGAGGACAAATCTGGTGAGTGAAATCATTCCTGTCTTTGAAGACTTCGGGCAGCTTCAGTCCAGCGCTGCTCGGGGGGCTCAGGCCGCCCGGGTGATGATGATGCTGGGCGATTTTGCCTTTTCGATCGACACCACGGCATACAACCAGCTGACCCGCGAGGCCAGCTGGCGATGGAGCGAACAGGAGCGGATCGGGAAGCAGGATTTATTGCAGTATACCGGCAAGCCCGGGCGAACCGTCCGGCTTGAAGGAGAATCGCATGCTTTCTTTCGCAAGGGTGTGGATGCTGTTAACGATCTCTTCGACCTGGCAGACCAGAATAAGCCTCAGCAACTGGTCAGCGGTGAAGGAGATGTCCTGGGCTGGTGGGTGGTAATCGACTTCTCAGATACGACCAGCCGATTCCTGCCTGGCGGCGGCCACCGAAACAAAAACTGGACGATGACGCTGAAACATTATGCCGACGACATATCAAACCCGTGACGGTGATGTTCTGGATGCGATCTGCGCGACGCATTACGGCACGGAGAACCTCTCTTTTATTGTGACGCAGGTTCTTGAAGCGAATCCTGGACTGGCTGACCGTGGGGCCGTTTATCCGTCAGGTCTGTATATCACTTTACCGGATCTGGCTCCGCCGGTTCAGGCTTCCGCTTACAACCTGTGGGATTAAAAATGGCAGATCAGATTGTTAAACCGGAATATGCTCCCGCTTTCAGCGTCAGCGCTGAAGGAAAAGATATTACCCGTGCGCTGCAACAATGCCTGGCAGAGCTGACGCTGACTGATTACGGCGGTGCCACGGCAAAAGCAGATGAGCTGAAAATCACCCTGCTCTCGGAAACGCTCTCCCTTCCGACTAAAGGCGCTCGTCTTCGGGTGGCGCTGGGTTTTAATGATCAGCTGGTGGATAAGGGCTGGTTCGTGGTGTCCGGCGTGGCCAGCAGCGGCCCGCCACGTCGTATCGAGATTTATGCCACCGCTGCGCCAATGAACGCGCAAAAACAACCGGGTGATGTGATCAGCCAGAAGACACGCAGCTGGGATAATCTGCGACTGGCGGATCTGGTTAAAACAGTAGCGACTGAAAACGGTCTGGTACCGAAAGTGGCCGCAGAGCTCGCCGATATCCATATCGACCACGTTGACCAGGTGGCAGAATCGGACGCCAATCTGCTGACGCGCCTGGCCCGAACATGGAATGCTGTCAGTAAACCGTCGGGCGGATACTGGCTCTTTCTGCGTCAGGGAGCCACGGCAAATGCTTCCGGCGAACAGACCGCAGCTCTGATTATCACACCAGAAGAGGTGTCAAACTGGTCTTACAGCGAAGGAGAGCGGGGCAGTTCGACAGGGAAGGCCACCGCCAGCAGTGGTAAGTCTTCAGGAAAAATCGGCGTACGTTATTACGATGAGGCTGACGGGAAGACCAAAACCACCACGGTTGATCATGATGGTCCCTCAATGGCTAACCCGTATACCCAGCCTGTAAAAGCTACTGCCGATCAACAGGCCAAAGCGAAAAAAACGCAGGCCCGCCGCAATGAACAAAAAATGACAGTAACGGGGCCCTGCCGACCCAGGCACGTTCCTCTCACGGCAGAGTCTGGCTTATCCACGTCCGGCTTTGGCGAACGGGAAGATCGCGCCTGGGTGGTTGAGTCGCTGGTGTTTTCCCTGACGCCCGCCGGGTTCAGCTACACATACAACCTGGTGGTTGATATTCGCAAGCCTGCGAAGTCCTCAAAAAAATCCGGCAGTTCGGATAAAACCGGCCCGAATTACTTCGGCTAACACGCCGCCGCCCGGCGACCCTGATACGGAAAAAAATTATGAACGGTGTAAACAGCCGGACCGGGAAACGCCTGTCCGGTAGCGACCATTTGCGCCAGTCCGTCAGCGATATTCTCTCCACGCCTGTCGGCAGCCGCGTGCTGGTCCGTGATTATGGCAGCGATCTGTTTTCGCTGGTGGACAATCCACGTGATGACCTGACCAGGCTACGCATTATCGCCGCGACTGCCACAGCGCTCGCGCGCTGGGAACCCCGGCTTAAGGTCACACGAGTGCTCGTCTCCTTCCCGGCAGATAAAACGGGGTGTGTGGTGGATATCGAAGGGATTAACAAAGAGAACAATCTTCCTGTCAGTACCGGAGGTATACCGATTTATGGCAAGCAGCTATGACGTAATTAACCTGTCCGCCCTGGCGGTGCCGGATGCCGTTGTGGTACCGGATACCGCCGACATTTTTACCCGCTGGCTGGCACGCCTGCGTGAACTCGATACGGAATTTGATGCGCTTGTGGAATCGGACCCGGCGTATAAGCAGGGGGAAATCACCGCTTACCAGCTCACCCTGGCGTTCCAGCGGGTTAACGACGCAGTACGCGCAGTTTTCCTTGCCAGTGCAAGAGGGGCCGATCTCGACCAGCTGGGCGCGGCCTTTAACGTTTCCCGTCTGGTGATTAATACCGGCGATCCGGATGCGGTTCCCCCTGTCGACCCTGTTTATGAAGACGACGACGCTTTCCGGGAACGTATACAGCTTTCGTGGGCGCAGCTGAATACGGCCGGCGCGCGTAACGCTTATCGCTTTCATGCCAAATCTGCGGATAACGATGTGCTGGATGCGGACGCCTACGGGCCTGAAACCCATAACCGACCCGGCGAGGTGGATGTGTACGTGCTCTCGCGCACAGGGAACGGTCAGGCAGGACTCATTCTTATTGAAACTGTCATGAACACACTGAGCGCGGATGAAGTCAGGCCGCTCACCGATTTTGTCAGTGTGAAGAGTGCCAGTATCGCCAGCTATACCGTTAAGGCTGAACTTGAAATACCAGACGGTCCGGATGCACAGACGGTACTGGAAAACGCGATAAGTACGCTGACGAGCTACACACAGCTTTCCCATCGCATTAATGCCATCGTACCGCTTTCCGCGATTTACTCAGCACTTCAGCAGCCCGGCGTATCCAGAGTTAAGTTGCTCAGCCCGACGGCTGATCTGGAAGCGGCAGCAGGACAGGCCCCGTGGTGCAGCGCGATAAACATCACCCGTAAAGGAGGAGTAAGTGGATAAATTTCGATCTCTGCTTCCACCTTCAGCTATTCACCCGGAACGGGCGCAGGAACAGGCAAGCACAGAGCTGATCGCGGCGCTGGATACTGACATGGTACGTAAGGTGAAAAATCCTGATACCTGTCCCGCACATTTGCTGCCATGGCTAGCCTGGGAATTCGCGGTGGATTCATGGGAGGAGGCCTGGACCGAGGAAGAAAAAAGGCAGGTGATCAGGGATGCCGCTTATGTCCATCAGCACCGGGGCACCGCCGGGGCGGTCAGGCGGTCGCTAAGCGCCGTCAGTCTCCCGACCACTGTGATTGAGTGGTGGGAGGATACACCGCGCAAGGATCCCTACACCTTCCGCGTGGAGGTTTACAGCTTACAGGCTGTTGACGAAGCGCTTTACCAGCGCATACGGCGCCAGGTCGATAAAGCCAAAAACCTCCGCAGCCTGTTGACCACTATCGATGTGATCGCCGATCTGGGTGCGAAGGGAACTTATTATGCCGGCGGTGCTGTTACCGCCTGGATTGACGTTGTTATTGAGGCCGGAGAATAACCATGGCTGAGAAGTATTACAGCATTCTGACAAACCGGGGCAAGGAGCTGGAGACGCAATCCTCTGCAACCGGGAAGCCCGTCATCATCAAAGATTTTGTTGTGGGGGACGGGAACGGGCAGGCCGTTAAACCGGATCCTGCGCAGACGAAGCTGGTGCGTGAGGTATATCGCAGCGCAATTTCTGCACTACAGGTTTCTCCGGATCAGGCGAACCAGTTTTTTGCTCAGCTGGTACTTCCGGTTGCCGTTGGTGGATTCGTAGTCAGGGAAGTTGGCCTGCTGACAGATGCAGGCGAACTGTATTCTGTTGCGAACTGTGCCGCCATTGAAAAGCCTGAAAACGGTGTCAGCGTCAGTTTGCAATTCCGTCTTGCAGTATCTGATGCGGCAAACGTAGAGCTCAAAGTAGCGACCGGAGATGGTCTGTTCCTGCGCATTGATAAAAACCTTTCTGAAATAGCGGCGCGCGGGGAGGCTGCACAAAAAGGGTCTCGCGAAGCCATAGGCGTTTATGATGCGACAACCTCACGTAAAGGACTTGTGCAGCTCAGTAGCGAAACCGACAGCTCGTCAGAGACGCTGGCTGCGACACCGAAAGCTGTCAGAGAAGCCGCTAAGGAGATCAAGGACACGCTGGGAACGTCCGCATCTAAAGACGTCGTCACTTCAAAAACAGATGCAACTGCTGGCCGCGTGCCGGTTGTAGGCTGGATGGGGTTAGGTGGATATGGTTCGGACATTCTGCTTACTGCTGCTGATGCCAAAAAACCTCTGCGGAATGGCTTCTACGGCGTGCAGTCGGAGCCGACATATGGAAATGCTTCCCTGATTAGCTTTGGCTATGACTCAGGCTCTCAGGTGCACCTTATTGCAAAACAAGGCGGCCAGGCGCCGTTAATCGGGCTGGCAGGCTCTACGCCACAAGGCATTTTTGGTGAATGGGGAAAAATTTACACAGAGTTTCAGAAGCCCACCGCGACTGAAGTCGGTGCTGTTCCATATCGAGGGACGCTTGGTACAGTCGATTTGAATACAGTCAGAGGTACGCAGTACGGGCGGTTTAATCAGGCTTTAACTGCCAATGCTACTACTGCGAGGAATTACCCCATTACTGAAGCCGGCGAACTGGATGTTCACCAGACCAGTGCAAATGGAGCCGAGGCCTGCGTGCAGGAATATCGCACTTTCAGTTCTCGGCGGATTTTCCTTCGATCTTATAACCCGGCAGATAACACGTGGACAGAATGGTGTGAGTTTTATACCACAGCCAAAAAACCAACCGCGACGGAGGTTGGAGCGCTGCCTATTACTGGTGGTACCGTCACGGGTAATGTGATTGCGAATGGGTATTTGCGTTCAGGTAATACTCGCAAGCTTGAAGTCAGTTCTTCAAATACATCCACCCTTGATGGGATAATTAATCTTTGGGGTAATACTGACCGACCGACAGTATTAGAATTTAAAGATGCGACGGGATACCACTTTTATTCGCAACGTAATGTAAATGGTTCCATATCATTTAATTTTAATGGTGCCGCAGAAGTCCGGGGGGCAATTTCTGCTCATGGTGAAATTGTTTCAAGAGCTGCGAATGGCCTGCGTATCGCCTACGGTAATTTTGGCGCATTCTGGCGAAATGATGGCACAACGCTTTATTTGATGTTAACAAACTCTGGCGATTCGCTGGGTAATTACAACTCACTTCGCCCGCTGTATGTGAATCTAACCACGGGCGCCCTTCAGTCAGGAACGCCGCTATCGGTTTACAACACAATCACTGCAAGCGAACAAATTACCGCAGGCAAAGAAATGGTGGCAGGTTATTCCGGCCCCTACGCCTGGGCTGAACAGTACAAAGCAAAGGCGCCATTTTTTAACGCGTATTCGACAACCGGTTCGAGTGAATATCATCCCGTAATCAAACAACAAGCGACAATTGCGAGTAAAAACTCCTGGGCATTTTCAATGGGTTCTCTGGTCGCGGGAACCGAACTTTCATGGCATCTGCACATGAAAGGCAGTGGCGGATCAGAGGTTAATTTTAAATGGGATACTAACGGCAACTTTAACGCGCCGGGCCAGGTGAATCCGGGCAGCTATGCCAATTTTGATAACCGTTATTACACCAAAGCACAATCAGATGCGGGGTATATGCCAAGAACAGGCGCATACACCAAAGCTGAGAGTGACGGGCGTTTTCAGCCTAAAGGGAGTTACACCCCTGCGGGGCAGGCTTATACGAAGGCGGAAAGCGATGCGCGGTATAACCTTAAAAATACCGCAACCAAATCAGCCAATGCCATGACGCATAAAGATGCTTCAACAGGTGTTATGGAAGTAGTTATGAGTAATATAAACGTTCCAAGCAAAACAAATGTTAACGTGACATTTCCTGCGGCTTTTCCAAATGCATGTGTAGGGGTTGTAATTACATATAATGGGGCAGGGCATGGGTCTGGCGATGATTCGGCAATTTATGTTCCGTCTTATTCACGTACAGGATGCACACTATATGCTCATAACGCCGATGGCAAATTTATGCTAATTGCTAAAGGATATTGAAATGAGGATTTATTTTAGCCCTGGCGAAATTGGTTTTTATCATGAATCAGATAAACAAGCTTATTTACTAGCAGGTACGTGGCCGAATGATTTACTTGAAATTTCGGAGAAGTGGTTCCTGTATCTGTTGGAAGGTCAACAGAAAGGTAAGGTAATCACTGTAAATGATTTCGATCAGCCTGTCCTTGTAGACCCGCCAACCGCCACTAAAGAGCAGCTCCTTGCCGAGGCTGATGCTCAGAAAGAAGCGCTCATGAACTCAGCCAATGCCGTAATTGAGCCATTGAAAGATGCCGTTGAGTTGGGCATGTCAACAGATGAAGAGGAAGATTTACTGTTGGCATGGCAGCAATATAGGGTGCTGTTGATGCGGGTTGATACATCGCATGCACCAGATATCGAGTGGCCTGTATTGCCAGCATGATAATCAGGAATGCTTAAATTTTAATATTAACTTCTTCTCATTGTAGGCAACAGTGTTGTCCGGAATGTCTTTATTAACAAAAGTCATTGCGCCTATCGTGACATTGCTGCCTATAGTGAGATTGTTACCGATAATCGAGGTCCCAACTCCCAGATCAACGTTATCACCTATTGTTATCCTTGGGCTGGAGTTTTCATTCTTTACCCCCCCACCAATGCCAATGGTACAGTTATGTCTTATTTTGAAATTTCGTCCGATAATTACACATCCGTTTATAACAACTGATGTGAAGTGAGTTATATGAAGACCAGGTGCAATTGTAGCTGGCAGCTGTATCTCAGTGTTGTACTTTTGGACAAGTTTTCTATTAATTCTTCTGGCCAATTGTTTTTTCCATTTGGCATCAGAACTATAAAGATAAGAAGCAACTCGCCACCAAAAATTAAAGCGTCTCTCTGGGCACTTTAATGCTTTATGAAAAACGCGCGTCCATGAGAATTTCTTGTCGCTTTTCATTACTTCAGCTTGTAAGCACTCACGTAAATGGCGTTTTGATAGTTGATTACTCATTTTCAAATTCTCATTTTCACTTTTTCTGACTGGATCCGCGAATACATAGAGGGTACTTTCGCTAAAAGCCTCTTTCGAGGCTTATCGTTTTTCTCGTCCAATTACTTTATCTGCCGCGACGCGCGATAAGAAGCCAGACCGACTGCCGTATTCTGGATGCGCGGCCACAAACTGATCGATACGACGGATCAGTAATGAGGGAAGCGTCACATTGATTTTTTCCGCTTTTCCCATCAGGCGAGTTATATCCACGTCAACCAGTGCCCATACCGCACCGGCGTATTCCGGATCAGATAGCCAGTTTTCGACGGTCGTAGCTTCTGGTACGGTCTCGCCATCTTCAACCAGTAATTCAATGTGTGCCTCGATCGCTTCACGTACGCTTTCAATCGCGTCCTGATAATCATCACCACCAGAGAAGCAGCCAGGAATATCAGGTACGCGAACGCCGAAGGATGAATCGCCTTTATCAATAGCAACAGGGTACAACATGTAAACCTCCAGTAGGGGGGCTTAGAGCCCCGCCTGTTTTTTGATGCTTTTCAGTGTTGGTAACGGTATGTCTTTCTGCGGATGCTTTACCGTTACCAGCCCCTTTTTCGTTGGGTGTTTGAACTGGTGATGACTGCCTTTCACTCTCACCAGATACCACCCATCGGCTTCTATCATTGCTATTGCATTCCTGCTATCCATCCTCCGGCTCTCTGTGTTGTCTTGATGGGGTTATAATAACCCTACGTCTGAGTGGCGTCAATGTTTTTTAGGGTTATAGGGGTTATTAAGTATGGGTTAGGCAGGAGTGCATTGCTGGCAGCATTTCACCCTATGAACATTGTAGAGATACTAGCAGAAAGGAATTTTATCAATAACTTATCCACGGATAATAATTGATAGGTAATAACTGTATTGAACATTTTCACCTTCAAAATACACTGTATATAAACACAGTATTAAGTGGGGTAATGATGCCACGCACAGCAGACATACATGCCGCCTTTATCGCGGCAATAGAGCTTAACCCAAAGGGTTACCGCTATCTGAGAACAGACAGCTTCATACAGAAGTTAAGGGGCTTAAACTGGCATTTTACCCGGGCCGATGCAAATGCGTGGATAGAGCGCAACCAGCCAGGCTTCGCTGACAAGACGAATGACGGTAGCGACAACCGTTACTGGATCCTGCGCAACATGGGGAGAATTCACTGATGGGATTTCCTTCACCAGCAACAGACTACATTGAGCGCCGCCTAACCCCAGCAATTCTGTGCAATATGGGGGCTGATAGCAGGGTGCTTGAAACGGATGTGGGGTTTGCGGTCATAGAACCAGCCACGAAAAAGACACCTGGAGAGGTGTTGTTAATTTTGTGCGACGGCCACACACAATTTGCAAAACTCATGGGCAAGGGGCTCATTACGGATGATGGTGAAGCGATTGAGGGATCAGCGCTTGAAGAAGTGGAAGTGCTGGGCCGGGTGACGTTCTTCATCAACCGTGCAATAGACGATGGGCTACCGATATGAATACGCAGCTCACGAAATCGGCTCGATTAGTTCCGGCCCCTGATTCTTCACATTCCCCACAGCGCGAGTAACGGCGTGCCAGATAAACTTGTCGGCGGGTACTGCACCGTCGGCAATTATCTCTTCTGCTTCTTTCCCGCCTATATCCTGGCGCATCCACTCCCGGGCCGCTTCTGGTGACAAAACAAGGGGCCGGCGGTCGTGAATGTCGACCAGACCTTTATCCGCTGCCGATGTAACAATGAGAAAACCTTCTGCATTATCGCCCCGCTCAAACGGTGTGCTGCCAATCGCTGCCATAAAAATCGGTTGGCCGTCGGTGCGGTGAATGAAGTAGGGCTGTTTCTTTTCGCCTTCCTTCTTCCATTCGAACCACCCATCCGCAAAACATATAGCCCGGCCATGCTGCCAAAGCGGTTTAAACATTCTGCTGGTGGCAGCCGTCTCGACACGCGCGTTAATCAGTGGCGGTTTATCCCACCACCCCGGTGCGTAACCCCAGAACACCGGATCGAGGTGTAATTGCTCTTCGCGTTCGCTCAGTAGCAGGACCTTGGTACCGGGTGCGACGTTGAATCGGCCAATAGGTTCCGGGTCATACGCGATGTCACGATCGGCTTCATCGGCCAGATATGCCAGATATTCTTCACGGGTTTGGGCTTGTGCAAAGCGTCCACACATAGAAACCTCCAGTTGGATGTCAGACTGAAAGTATAGGGCAGTGAAAAAAAGTAGCGTGCTGGTAAGTCTTACAAACGGATCGGTGGCAATTAGCTTGTTGTGCCTGATTTTTTGACGGTATTTTTCCCCGATTTTTCCCCAGTGATTCCCCGTACAGAAAATAGACATAAAAAAACCAGCCGTAAGAGGCTGGTTTTAAATGTGTTTTTGGTCGGCACGAGAGGATTTGAACCTCCGACCCCCGACACCCCATGACGGCTATTGTAAGCCGAAATATCTTTTTAAGCTGTCGGTAAGCACTTCAGTAGCAACAGTCACCCCAATGCCCAGCGTACCATTGGCCGCTTTTGTTATTACATTGGAAAACCAAGTGCTAACATTTTTGCCATAGGAGTTGCTCCGGGGCGCGATTGGACCATCAGCAATAATTGCTGCTTCCAGATCATTAACGTCAGTTTCACTAATTCCCTTCTCCGTAAGAGTCCTTTTTAAAGCGGGTAAGTCACCCTTGCAAACTTGATTATTAATAGTAAAAGAATTCTCATGCCCTAAATTTATTACAGTGTTATCACCGAAGATGGCGCTATGAAAAATGGAATCTGTATCCACCTTTCTTAATTTATCCGCCATGCTTTTCTCCTCTGGCATTCCAGCGGTTTGGTCTGATAGCTCTAATAAGAAACTCAATAGACGTGACCGTACTTGCGTTAAAATCCCCGTAAAGCTATGAAGTGCTATTTCCTTGTAACATGTTGTTATTTCATAACTATCGTCAATGGATTTGCAGTATTTTAGACGAGCTAGATCTAAAGGAATATGTTGCTGTAGGTTTGGGTTATCACCTGCGTTAATAACCAACTGCTCAATTTGGCTAATTGACATTGTTACTACAGATTCATGAGCATCCTTATAATCCTTCTTGCTTAAGTAAGCGAGCGGAAGCTGAAAGCTGTTGTAGTGTCGGAAGCCGTTGTTAAGGTTAGCAAGAATTCTAGCCTTAACTACCCTGTATTCTGGGGCATCTTTGATAGAGGGATAACCATTTATTTCGTGATCTATCCAAGGCGACAGATCTTTTTTGCCTATAGAGTAAAGAAATACCTTTGTTTGAAGCAATGCATTGGTCGTTCCTTCATCGCCGTTACTCAGAAGAGTAATGATATCCTGTAGCTGGCTCATATGCGTCTCCCACAAAAAAGCCCGCATCAGCGGGCTTTTGCTAGCTCAGGAGCCGCGGCTCCTTTACGTATCCTTTTTAGTCCCTTCTGCGTCTGGTCGCTGTCTGGGTTAAGTGGCTAACTTATTGGTTTTAAAGCCTCTGTCTTGCCACTGTCCATGCTTGTTTGGTGGAGCTGGCGGGAGTTGAACCCGCGTCCGAAATTTCTACATCCTCGGTACTACATGCTTAGTTTGTCTTTACATTCGCACGCCAGCTGCGGACAGACACGCCACTAACGAACTAGCCTGATTAGTTTTAACGCTTCAACCCCAGGCAGGGTTTCCACGCGATCTCTTTTGGGTTTGACCTCTCTTTGATCCCCGTCTTAAGAGCGGAAGCTAGGGAGAGAGGGCTCTTAGCAGGTTATTAAGCTGCTAAAGCGTAGTTTTCGTCGTTTGCGACTATTTTTTTGCGGCTTTTAACGAGGCAAACCGCCCCTCGGCATGCACCTTGGGTTTCGCAAATCCCGTCGAATCCAGAATCAGCCCCAATAGTGTTGAACTCAGTATACCAGATTTCACTTCCTCGACACCAGCCCGAAACGCTAACTTATTGAATAGTACAATAAGCGCGCAGAATCAACGTCCTGCGTTTTTCATGATACGTGCTTTATCGAGCTGCCACTCGCGTGCTTTCAGGTCAGTACGCTTGTCGTGTTGTTTCTTACCTTTCGCCACGCCGACTTTCACTTTGCACCAGGCGTTTTTCCAGTACAAAGAGAGTGCCACCACGGTGAAGCCTTCACGGTTGATGCGTCCGTAGAGGGATTCCAGTTCGCGCTTGTTCAGCAGCAGCTTACGGGTGCGGGTAGGATCGCAAACGTAATGTGAAGAGGCGACGGTCAGCGGCGTAAAGTTCGCGCCGAACAGGAAGGCCTCACCGTCTTTCAGGATCACGTAGCTGTCGCCGATATTGGCTTTCCCGGCACGCAGCGATTTTACTTCCCAGCCCTGCAACGCAAGGCCGGCCTCGAATTCTTCTTCGATGAAATACTCGTGGCGAGCACGCTTGTTAAGCGCAATGGTCGCCGAACCAGGTTTATGTGCTTTTTTCTTCGTCATAAGTGTCGTAAAGCCGTCGGTAATCTGATTTTAAAAAGTCACCTCATTGCGTCCTGTGAGGTCTAACGCGCTATATTAGCACGAGATAAGGCTTAGCGTTTTTTTAACAGGTGATAAATGTTATTATTTGTCTGTTGTGTGACCATGGAAAATGCTATGCCTCAGATTAGCCGTACTGCGCTTGTTCCCTACAGCGCGGAACAAATGTATCAGTTAGTGAACGACGTTCAGTCCTATCCGGAATTTATTCCAGGATGCACCGGTAGCCGGGTGCTGGAATCCGGCCCGACGCAGATGACTGCGGCCGTGGATGTCTCCAAAGCGGGGATCAGCAAAACGTTCACCACGCGCAATACCCTGACGAGCAATCAGAGTATTTTGATGCATCTGGTGGATGGTCCGTTTAAAAAACTGATGGGAGGGTGGAAGTTTACGCCACTGAGCGCTGACGCCTGCCGCATTGAGTTTCATCTGGATTTTGAATTTACCAATAAGCTGATCGAACTGGCGTTTGGCCGAATCTTTAAAGAGCTGGCCTCGAATATGGTTCAGGCGTTCACCACGCGCGCCAAAGAGGTTTACAGTGTCGCATAAGATTGCTGTTGAGGTGGTGTATGCGCTGCCGGAGAAGCAGTATTTGCAGCGCGTGACGCTTGAAGAGGGTGCCACCGTTGAGGCGGCTATCCGGGCCTCCGGCATCCTTGAACTTCGCCGTGATATTGACCTGGCGAAGAATAAAGTCGGCATTTATAGCCGTCCGGTTAAGCTCGGTGATGTGCTGAAAGAGGGCGACAGGGTTGAAATCTATCGTCCGCTGATTGCCGACCCGAAAGAGTTGCGCCGTCAGCGAGCAGAGAAATCCGGTAAGTAGCCAAAAATAACATACACAAAAAAGGTGCTCATTGAGCACCTTTTTGCGTTGCTGACGCCTGATTATTTGGTCAGGGCAGGCTTGTTGTCGATGTTGGTCAGCACGCCGGCACTGCTGAAGGTCAGCGTCAGGGTTTGCTGGGTTACATCTTCATGACCAGGCTGCTGGCGGAATACATAGAACCAGGTGTTTGTGCCGAACGGATCGGACATCATCGGGGTTCCCAGGGCATAAGCGACCTGCTGTTGTGTCATACCCACGCGGATTTTGGACACATCGTTAGGGGTAAGGTAGTTCCCCTGGTTGATGTCAGGACGGTAAACCACTTTCTCCAGAGTGGAACAGCCTGCGGTCAACATCAGAAGAACCGCTGCGGCAGCGGTCAGCGTTTTACAGCGCATAGTGATTTGATTCCTTTTCGGGCCCGAGCAGTACGCGGCTCATATGTAATATGCCGATGATAATAGACCTTGCCCCACTTTGAAACCGGTCTGGCGGCGTTTTTGTTGTTCTGTATGACCCTGAGATCCCGAAAAAGTTTATGCCGCCAGCAGTTCTTTCGCATTCGCGAGGGTATTGCGGGTGACTTCACTGCCGCCGAGCAAGCGTGCCAGCTCCTGCAAGCGTGAGCGTTTATCCAGCGGCTTCATGTGCGTTTCCGTCATTTCACCATCGGTTTCCTTGCTGACGATAAAGTGGTGATGACCACATCCGGCGACCTGCGGCAGGTGAGTCACACACATGACTTGCGTCGATTCACCCAACTGACGCAGCAGTTTGCCGACAACGGCCGCGGTCGGGCCGCTGATACCCACATCCACTTCATCGAAAATCAACGCCGGGGTTTCCATTTTACGCGCGGTAATCACCTGAATGGCCAGGGCGATACGCGACAGTTCACCACCGGAAGCCACTTTCGAAATTGCCTGCAAAGGCTGGCCCGGGTTGGTGGTGACGCGGAATTCTACGCGGTCTGCGCCTTCCGCCGTCAGGTGATTCTCTTCAAAGCGAACATCTATGGTGAACACCCCATGCGGCATCGCCAGCGTATGCATGCTGTCGGTAATGTGCTGGCTAAGCTCCTGCGCATAGTGTTGCCGCACGTCGTGCAGCCGTTTCGCCGTTTCCAGCGCCTGCTGATGATGCAGATTAACCGCCAGAGACAAGGTTTCAAGGGAATCGGCCTGATCGTCCAACTGCTGCTGTTCCTCCAGCAGAGACTGATAGTAATTCGGCAGCTCTTCCGGGGTAACGTGATGCTTACGCGCCAGTGAAATCTGACGGGAGATGCGTTGCTCAAGCTCGAACAGACGGTTCGGATCGAGATCCAGACGTTCACAGTAGTGGCGCAGCTCATCCCCGGCTTCTGAAATCTGAATCGCGGCCTCTTCCAGCATTTCCAGTACGCCAGAAAGCTTATTGTCCATGCCGGTCAGTTCGGTCACAAGCTGACGCACGTTGTACAGCTGGCTCTGCAAATTCACGTCTTCGCCATCCGCCAGCATGTTAAGGGCAGTCTGGCTGGTGGAGAGCAGCTGACCGCTGTTGGCCAGACGCTTGTACTCTTCGTCGATTTGCTCAAATTCACCCGCCTGCGGGTTAAATTCGTTCAGCTCTTTCAGTTGATATTCCAGCAGCTCGGCGCGCGCGGTACGCTCCTGGCTTTGCTGCTGATGCTGCGCAAGTTCGCGGCAGCTTTGATGCCACTGACGATAGTGCTCCGCCATGAGTTGAGTAAGCGCGTACTCACCTGCATAGCCATCAAGCAGGGCTTTCTGTTGTTCGGGTTTGATTAACTGCTGGTGCGCATGCTGACCATGGATCTGGATGAGCAGCTGGCCCAGCTCGCGAAGCTGGGAGAGGGGAACCGCTGTACCATTGATAAAACCGCGGGAGCGGCCATCGTTGCTGATGACGCGGCGAAGTAAACACTCACGTCCGTCTTCGAGCTGGTTTGCTTCCAGCCAGCGCAGGGCGGCAGGTGTGTCTTTTAACGAGAAGCGGGCGCAGAGATCGGCACGGGCGGCGCCTGTGCGCACCATATCCCCCTCTGCACGACCACCGAGGCACAAGCCGAGGGCATCAATGGCAATGGATTTACCTGCACCGGTTTCACCGGTAATCGCCGTCATTCCGCTATGGAAGTCGATCTCAAGCTCACGAACAATGGCAAAGTTGCTAATGGTCAGTTGTGCCAGCATAATTGTTTTCCTGTATGAAAAACCATAACTGTGTTTGTATACAGTATAAACTGGTTTTATATACAGTAAAGTGCTGGATGCAAAATCAGAACAATTTTTTTGACCAGCCGAGCTTGGAGCTTAATGTGTTGAAATAGCTGTAATCTTTTGGGTGAATGAGGTTCAGGTGGTAATCGCAGCGGCGAATGAGGACATCTTCACCTTCCTGAATGGGGAGCGCAATCTGACTGTCGCAGCTGATCTCCAGATCGCTGCGGCGATGAGAAAAACGCAGGCGGATGGTGCTGTCGCCGTTGATCACCAGCGGACGCGCCGAGAGCGTATGCGGGAACATCGGCACCAGGGTAATGGCATCCAGCGATGGCGTAAGGATTGGACCTCCGGCTGAAAGCGAGTAGGCGGTGGACCCCGTCGGGGTTGAAATAATCAGCCCGTCAGACCGCTGCGAGAAAGCGAAGATTTCGTCGATATAGACTTCGAATTCGATCATGTGCGCCACTTTACCGGGGTGGAGAACCACCTCGTTAATGGCGGTGCTGATGCGCTTCTGGCAGTCCTGCTGACACACCTGGGCTTCCAGCAAAAACCGTTTTTCACTGATATAGTGGCCTTCCAGCACGTCCGCCAGCTGCTGCTGCGCATTGTCCGGGTCGAGGTCGGTAAGGAAACCGAGATTGCCACGGTTAACACCAATAACCTTAATATCATAGCGAGCCAGCGTTCGCGCCGCGCCCAGCATATTGCCGTCGCCACCGACCACCACGGCGAGATCCGCCTGCTGGCCAATTTCCGCCAGCGTGCCGGTTCTGACGCTTTTAAGCTGCAACTCCTGGGCAATCTGCTGCTCGACCATCACTTCATAGCCTTTACCACACAGCCAGCGATACAACATTTCATGTGTCGTCAATGCGGTAGGGTGACGCGGATGGCCGACGATCCCAATACATCTGAAATGATTATTCATTTTCTGGAGGTCCTTGTGCCTGATGAATGATGACAATCTGCCTTGTTCCCTTGAATCCAGGAAACTGATCCCCATAATAAGCGAAGTTAGCGAGATGAATGCAGAAAAACGCGGAGAAATTCATGAGTAGTAAAGAACAGAAAACGCCTGAGGGGCAAGCCCCTGAAGAAATTATCACGGAACAGCACGATGAAGTTGAGGCAGTAGAGCCAGACACGTCTGCTGAGCAGGTGGACCCGCGCGATGAAAAAATTGCCAACCTGGAAGCTCAGTTGGTAGAAGCGCAGAATCGCGAACGCGATGGCGTACTGCGTATCAAAGCGGAAATGGAAAACCTGCGCCGTCGTACCGAGCTGGACGTTGAAAAGGCGCACAAATTTGCGCTGGAGAAATTCGTCAACGAACTGCTTCCGGTGATCGACAGCCTGGATCGCGCGCTGGAAGTGGCGGATAAAGCTAACCCGGATAACGCGGCAATGATTGAAGGCATTGAGCTGACGCTGAAATCCATGCTGGATGTGGTGCGTAAGTTCGGTGTTGAAGTGATTGCCGATACGGATGTACCGCTGGATCCAAACGTTCACCAGGCCATTGCGATGGTGGAATCCGAAGACGTTGCCGCGGGTAACGTGCTGGGCGTGATGCAGAAAGGGTATACCCTGAACGGCCGTACTATTCGCGCTGCGATGGTGACCGTGGCGAAAGCGAAAGCGTAATCTGCCGACCCGTAGTGCCGGGTGGCGGCTTCGCCTTACCCGGCCTACAACATTACTCGGCGATACTTTCGCGTAAAGGTTTAACGGGCAGGACCTTCACCTGCTTAATCATGTTGTCCTGAACGTCCAGAATATCAATATCATACTGTTCAATGCGCACGCGCGTGCCTGCCGCCGGGATCTCTTCCAGCGCTTCCAGGATCATTCCGTTCATCGTCCGCGCTTCGTCTTCCGGCAAATGCCAGTTGAACGCTTTATTGATTTCACGAATGTTGGCGCTGCCGTCGATAAGCACTGACCCGTCGTTTTGCGGGGTGACTTCTTCCGCAAGGGAAGGCGACATTGAGGTGGTAAAGTCCCCGACAATCTCTTCCAGAATATCTTCGACCGTCACCAGCCCCTGTATATCGCCGTATTCATCCACCACCAGGCCGACTTTCTTCTTGTTGCGCTGGAACTTCACCAGCTGCGTGCTGAGTGGGGTGCCTTCCGGCACGTAGTAAATTTCGTCGGCGGCGCGCAGCATTACCTCTTTGGTGAACTCGTTTTTCTCGGTCATCAGACGATAGGCCTCGCGCACGCGCAGCATGCTGATGGCATCGTCGAGAGAATCGCGATAGAGGACGATACGCCCGTGCGGGGAGTGCGTCAGCTGGCGGACAATGGCCTTCCAGTCGTCGTTGATATCAATCCCGACGATTTCATTGCGCGGCACCATGATGTCGTCAACGCTGACCTTTTCCAGATCCAGCACCGACAGGAGCATGTCCTGATTGCGGCGGGAGATCTGCGAGCGGGATTCGTTCACGATGGTACGCAGTTCGTCTTTGCTGAGCGCGCTACTAATGGTGACGTCTGCCTTTATACCGACCATGCGCATCAGCACCCGTGTCACCATATTCAGCAGCCAGACCAGCGGCATCATCAGAATAAGCAGCGGTGCTAACAGGAAGCTGCTCGGGTAGGCGACTTTTTCCGGGTAAAGCGCCGCGATGGTTTTGGGCAACACTTCCGCAAACACCAGTACCACAAACGTGAGCACACCTGTGGCAATCGCCACGCCTGCGTTGCCGTACAGACGCATCCCGACGATGGTGCCCAGTGCAGAGGCGAGAATATTGACCAGGTTGTTACCGATAAGCACCAGGCTAATCAGACGGTCCGGCTTACGCAGAAGCTTTTCGACACGACGCGCGGCACGGTTACCCTGCTTGGCGCGATGACGTAACCGGTAGCGGTTCAGCGTCATCATGCCGGTTTCAGAGCCAGAGAAATAAGCGGAGATGACCACCATGATGACCAGAATGACGATCAGCGTGGTGGTAGAGATGTGTTCCAGGGGGAACTCCTTTTGTTACTTAGCCAGCAAATTGCTGTATGAAGCGGCTACCAAAATAGGCAAGCGTGAGAATGCCCGCACCCGCTACGTTGAACCAGACCACGCGACGACCGCGCCAGCCTTCATGATAATGGCCCCATAACAGGACAATATAGACAAACCACGCGATGATGGAGAGCACCGCTTTATCGATATTCTCCACGCTGAACAGGTTCTTCATGTAAAACAGCCCGGTGCAGAGCGTGAGCGTCAGCAGCACCACGCCGACCTGGGTGATGTGGAACATCTTACGCTCAATCACCATCAGCGGCGGCATTTCGTGGTTAAACGCCAGCTTTTTATTTTTCAGCTGGTAGTCAATCCAGGCGAGCTGCATGGCGTAAAGGGCGGCGATGATCAGCGTCGCGTAGGCAAAGAGCGACAGGCCGATATGCACCAGCATCCCCGGCGTGGCTTCCAGGTGAGTAATAAACTCATTGGGCATGAACGTGGCTAACGCCAGATTGATCAGCGCAAAGGCGTAGACTATCGGCAGCAGCAGCCAGCCACGGTTTTTAGACGCGACAATGGTCATGACCGTACAGATCATCAGGCTGACCAGCGAGCCGACGTTCAGTACGCTCAGATTTTGCACGCTGCCGTCGCCGGGGATAATGCGTGATTCCAGCGCAAACGCGTGGCTAATCAGTGCGATCACTGCCGAAAGAATAGCCATGCGCCGCCAGCCGCTGTTTTTTTGCAGCAGGCCAGGAATGATCAGCGCGAGGCTGACAGAGTAGGCAACAAGGGCGATCAGTGCGAAAACAGGCATATAGGCGTCGACAGTTGTCTTAATAAGAAAGAGAAGCAGTATAACGTTACGTGACGCCTGCTCCAACCGTTGCATAACAACAAAGGCGCCTTCATGTTATACTCCGGCAAAATTCTGTGTATGTGTCGCCCAGGCGACCTAACGTTTCTACCCCAGGCGAGAGACAATGTTTGATAATTTAACCGATCGTTTGTCGCGCACGCTGCGCAACATCAGCGGCCGTGGACGCCTCACCGAAGAGAACATCAAGGAAACGCTGCGCGAAGTGCGCATGGCGCTGCTGGAAGCAGACGTCGCGTTGCCGGTCGTGCGTGACTTTATCAACCGCGTGAAAGAGAAAGCGGTTGGCCATGAAGTGAACAAGAGCCTGACTCCGGGTCAGGAGTTCGTCAAAATCGTCCGTAACGAGCTGGTTTCGGCGATGGGCGAAGAGAACCAGGTGCTTAACCTGGCGGCTCAGCCGCCAGCCGTCGTGCTGATGGCGGGTCTGCAAGGTGCGGGTAAAACCACCAGCGTCGGTAAGCTGGGGAAATTCCTGCGCGAAAAGCACAAGAAAAAGGTGCTGGTGGTGTCGGCGGACGTGTATCGCCCAGCGGCGATCAAACAGCTGGAAACGCTGGCCGAGCAGGTTGGCGTGGACTTCTTCCCGTCCGACGTGGCCCAGAAGCCTGTCGACATCGTTAACGCGGCGCTGAAAGAGGCGAAGCTGAAATTCTACGACGTGCTGCTGGTGGATACCGCCGGTCGACTGCACGTTGACGAAGCGATGATGGACGAAATCAAGCAGGTTCATGCCTCTATCAATCCAGTAGAGACCCTGTTTGTTGTTGACGCCATGACCGGTCAGGATGCGGCAAACACCGCAAAAGCGTTTAACGAAGCCCTGCCGTTAACCGGCGTGGTGCTGACCAAAGTCGACGGCGATGCCCGCGGCGGTGCGGCGCTGTCTATTCGTCATATTACCGGTAAGCCAATTAAGTTCCTCGGCGTGGGCGAGAAAACCGAAGCGCTGGAGCCGTTCCATCCGGATCGTATTGCCTCCCGTATCCTCGGCATGGGCGACGTGCTGTCGCTGATCGAAGATATTGAAAGCAAGGTTGACCGCGCCCAGGCGGAAAAACTCGCCAGCAAGCTGAAAAAAGGTGACGGTTTCGATCTGACCGACTTCCTTGAGCAGCTGCGTCAGATGAAAAACATGGGCGGCATGGCAAGCCTGATGGGCAAACTGCCAGGCATGGGCCAGATCCCGGACAACGTCAAATCCCAGATGGATGACAAAGTGCTGGTGCGTATGGAGGCCATCATCAACTCGATGACGCTGAAAGAGCGCGCGAAGCCAGAAATCATCAAAGGTTCCCGTAAACGCCGTATCGCTGCCGGTTGCGGCATGCAGGTGCAGGACGTAAACCGCCTTCTGAAACAGTTCGACGACATGCAGCGCATGATGAAGAAAATGAAGAAAGGCGGCATGGCGAAGATGATGCGCGGCATGAAAGGCATGATGCCGCCCGGTTTTCCTGGGCGATAATCGCTTTTGAGATTGCTTTTTGCCCGAAAATGAGTAAAATTTTCGGGCTTTTAATATGACACCCGGGCTCCGTTCCTCGATGGGGCCCGGTTGTTTTATTCACACAAGAGGATGTTATGGTAACTATTCGTTTAGCACGTCACGGCGCTAAAAAGCGTCCGTTCTACCAGGTTGTTGTGACTGACAGCCGTAATGCACGCAACGGTCGCTTCATCGAGCGCGTTGGTTTCTTCAACCCACTGGCCGCTGGCGCAGAAGAAGAAACCCGTCTGGATCTGGATCGTATCGCTCACTGGGTTGGCCAGGGCGCTACTGTTTCCGATCGCGTTGCTACGCTGATCAAAGCAGCAAACAAAGCAGCTTAATCTGTCACGGTGGTCATGATGAGCAATAAAGCACCTGTTGAACCGATCGTATTGGGAAAAATGGGTTCTTGCTACGGTATCCGTGGTTGGCTCAGAGTGTTTTCCTCCACTGAAGACGCTGATAGCATTTTTGATTACCAGCCCTGGTTTATCCAGAAAGCCGGTAAGTGGGAAGAGGTCGAGCTGGAAAGCTGGCGTCACCACAATCAGGACATCATCATCAAGCTGAAAGGCATTGACGATCGTGATGCCGCGAATGCGCTGACTAATTGTGAGATTGTCGTGGATTCGTCGCAGTTGCCGCAGCTGGAAGAGGGTGACTACTACTGGAAAGACCTTATGGGTTGCCAGGTAGTGACCACTGAAGGCTACAGCCTGGGGAAAGTCATCGACATGATGGAAACCGGGTCAAATGACGTTCTCGTCATTAAGGCAAACCTGAAAGATGCATTTGGCATCAAGGAGCGGTTGGTTCCGTTCCTCGATGGACAGGTTATCAAGAAAGTCGATCTCACTACTCAAACCATTGAAGTAGATTGGGATCCTGGTTTTTAAATTCTCCGGATAAACGGTAAAAGACGGCGCTATGTGGATTGGCATAATTAGCCTGTTTCCTGAAATGTTCCGCGCGATTACCGATTACGGGGTAACTGGCCGGGCAGTAAAGAATGGCCTGCTGAGCATCCAGAGCTGGAGTCCTCGTGACTTCACGCACGACCGGCACCGTACCGTGGACGATCGTCCTTACGGCGGCGGACCGGGGATGTTGATGATGGTGCAACCCTTACGGGACGCCATTCACACAGCAAAAGCCGCGGCAGGTGAAGGCGCGAAGGTGATTTATCTGTCACCTCAGGGACGCAAGCTTGATCAAGCGGGCGTGAGCGAACTGGCGACGAATCAAAAACTGATTCTGGTCTGTGGTCGCTACGAAGGAATAGATGAGCGCGTAATTCAAACCGAGATTGACGAAGAATGGTCTATCGGCGATTACGTTCTCAGCGGTGGTGAGTTACCGGCAATGACGCTGATTGACTCCGTCGCCCGGTTTATTCCGGGGGTTCTGGGCCATGAAGCTTCGGCAACGGAAGATTCCTTTGCCGATGGGTTGCTGGACTGTCCACACTATACTCGTCCTGAAGTGTTAGAAGGGATGGAAGTCCCGGCAGTGTTACTGTCTGGAAACCATGCCGAGATACGTCGCTGGCGTTTGAAGCAGTCGCTGGGCCGAACCTGGCTTAGAAGACCTGAACTTCTGGAAAACCTGGCTCTGACTGAAGAGCAAGCAAAGTTGCTGGCCGAGTTCAAAACTGAACACGCGCACCAGCAGCATGAACATGATGGGAAAGCGTAATACGCTCCCGAATATCAGTTTACCCAGGATAAGAGATTAAATTATGAGCAACATTATTAAGCAACTTGAACAAGAGCAGATGAAGCAGGACGTACCTTCCTTCCGTCCAGGTGACACCGTGGAAGTGAAAGTATGGGTTGTTGAAGGTTCCAAAAAACGTCTGCAGGCATTCGAGGGCGTGGTTATCGCTATTCGTAACCGCGGTCTGCACTCTGCATTCACTGTTCGTAAAATTTCCAACGGCGAAGGCGTTGAGCGTGTCTTCCAGACTCACTCTCCGGTAGTTGACAGCATTGCTGTTAAACGTCGTGGTGCTGTACGTAAAGCTAAACTGTACTACCTGCGTGAGCGTACTGGTAAGTCTGCTCGTATTAAAGAGCGTCTGAACTAAGATTCGCTTAAGCGACATCCTGTTAGAAAGGGCTGGCCGAAAGGCTGGCCCTTTTTTTATCCCATCGCACCTCTCGCGTTAACCCTTCCGTCATAAATCATTTACAATGTTCGCCTCTTGGGTGGAGGGTAAGTGGATAACGTACTGCATCAGCATAGCTGGAAACGCGCAGCGGCATTGACCGCGCTGTTTGCGATCCTGCTGATCGTCGTGGCGCCGCTGATCTCCGTCTCGCTGCAAAAAGATCCCATGAGCGCCATGCCGGGCATGCACCACGACATGAGCATGATGTCGGTGGACGAGCATCATGGTGATATGACGCATTCTATGCCAGTTGACCATGCTGAAGCATGCGGCTACTGCGTGCTGTTAGCGCATGTGCCGGGCGTGATGCTGGCGCTTATCGTTCTGCTCAGCGTGGTGTTGCAGCGGCTGCGCGTGAAGCCGCCTCGTCAGGCGGTCAGCCACTGGCACTTCTTCCCCTGGCTTTACCCCGATACCCGCGCGCCGCCGCGTCGGTCTGCTTTCTCCCTTTAAAACAAAATCACTCACTTTTTGCCTTAAAAAGGAAAAGTATGACTACCTGCACTCCGCGCGCGGCATGGGGAAACCTGCTGCGTCGCCTCCATTTCTATATCGGGCTGTTTGTCGGTCCGTTTATCTTCTTCGCAGCGCTGACCGGTACGCTGTATGTCGCCACGCCGCAGCTTGAAAATGCGCTGTACCATTATGCACTCCACACGGATGCCGTTGGTGAGGCGCAGCCTCTTGCTGAACAAATTGCCGTGGCAGAAAAGGCCGTGGGTTCAGCGCTGCGTTTACATGCTGTTCGTCCGGGGCTGGAAGAGGGTGAAACGACCCGCGTGATGTTTGCCGACCCGGCGCTGGGTCCCTCCGAGCATCGGGCTATTTTTATTGATCCCGCCAGCCTTGAGGTTCGAGGGGATATGACTGTGTACGGCACCAGCGGGATTTTACCGCTGCGTCAGACTATCGATTATCTGCATACCTCGCTGATGCTGGGCAACATCGGGCGCCTCTATAGCGAGTTAGCCGCCTCGTGGATGTGGGTTGCTGCCCTGGGCGGGATCGCGCTGTGGTTCTACACCCGACCGAAGCGCCGTATTAACAATCGTTTCCAGAATCGTCGTCGCCTGCATGTGATCTTAGGCTGGACGTTACTGACGGGAATGCTGCTGTTCTCAGTCACCGGGTTAACCTGGTCACAATGGGCCGGTGGCAACGTCGATAAGCTGCGTGCAGAGATGAACTGGCTGACGCCGCAGGTAAATACCACCCTTTCCGGTGCGCCGGAAATGAGGGATGAACACGCCGAACATCGTGGTCATCACGGGGGAATGACGATGCCTGAAATGCCTGTTGAACTGTCGCTTTTTGACAGCGTATTGCAGGCCGCCCGCCAGTCAGGAATTGATGCGAAAAAGGTTGAGATCCGCCCGGCAAGCAGGGACGACCAGGCCTGGACGGTGACGGAAATCGATCGCCGCTGGCCGACGCAGGTTGATGCCGTTGCCGTGGATCCCCACTCACTGAAGGTGCTGGACAGCACTCGCTTCGGGGATTTCCCGCTGATGGCTAAACTCACCCGCTGGGGCGTGGATTTCCATATGGGGATCCTGTTTGGTCTGGCAAATCAGCTGCTGCTCATCGCGTTTGGCGTTGCGCTGTGCGTGTTGATTATCTGGGGATACCGGATGTGGTGGATGCGTCGCCCTGCAACGTCAGCCGCGAACCCGGTACAGACGCTCTGTCAAAGCTGGCTGGCATTGCCGCTGTGGGGAAGGGGAGTGACGTTCCTGATAAGCCTCCTGCTGGGGCTGGCGTTGCCGGTAATGGGCGTCAGTCTGGTGGTCTTTATTGTGATTGACTGGCTGCGCTGGCGAGCGGTTTCAGGCGTGTCGCTCGCCGGAACATCCGTTAAATAGCCTTAAGGCGTGCTGATGACTACCGCAACCCGGCGGTTTTCAGCGCGCCCCTGTGCAGTGCGGTTGCTGCTGACAGGGTATTTTTTGCCTAAGCCCCGCGTGGTGAGGTTGCTGCGCGGGATGTTCGCGCCCTTCGCCCAGGCATCCGCCACAACATTGGCACGTTTTAACGAAAGCGCTTCGTTGTAGCTCTCTTCGCCATAGTTATCCGTATGGCCATCCATCCGGGCGTGGTTCAGGCCGGTTGCCGCCAGGCGTGAGGCCATAGTCTGGATCTGCGTTTCACTTTCCGGGCGCAGCCTGGCGTCATTTTTATCAAACAGGATCTTATCTGACAGGCCCAGAGACCAGTCGCCATTCAGTTCGTTAAAGCCATAGGATTTCATGGCCGCGATTTGCTCTGGCGTGAATTTCCCTTCAGGGGATGACTGGCATCCGGACATTGCCAGTGATGCCAGTAACAACGGCGCAAAATATCGCTTTAACATATCGTCTTCCTTTCAGGATATTGTTTTCGAACGCTGGTTTTTGACCAGATACATATTGCGATCGGCTTGCTCCAGTAAGGCCTCAACGGAGGCATTTTCCCACGCCAGAGCAAAGCCAATGCTGAGTGACATTGATGCTGTGTGCCCGTTATGCAGATCAAACGGACGGATAAATTGCTGCGACAGCGCAGCGCAAATATATTCGACCTCACGCGCGGTGTGGACACCGTAAAGGATCATGGCAAATTCGTCGCCGCCAAGACGGTAAGACTGATGACGTTTTTCGCCAAATTCGACCATCCTTTTTGCGGCTTCGATCAGAACGCAGTCACCCGCGGCATGACCCCAGGTGTCATTGATAAACTTGAAGTTATCACCGTCCAGAAATAGCAGGGCGGAATTGGTTTTTGCCGAAGCGTCATTCATTAATGCTGCAATGTTGTTGCGAAACGCGGCGCGGTTTGCAAGCCCCGTGAGCGGATCGTGCATGGCGGTACGCAACAGTTGAGCGTTTTTCGCCTGTAGTTTGAGCTGCCACTCTTCCATTTCATCCAGCAGGCTGTTGAAGTCTTCTCCAAACTGGTGGAACTCTTCAATGCGGCCTTCCGTTACCCGGCGAGAAAAGTTGCGGTTGGTGCGAACGTCATGCACAACGTCAGTGATGTTTTGCATTTCAACAACCATGCCATGATGTAGCGAGCGGGTGATGGTCAATGCGACGGCAGAAGCAAAAAGAATGCACCCGGTGAGGACTGCAAACGAGAGCCAGATAAAGTGGCTAATCAGGCTGTCGCGTGCGGTCAGACGAATTTCGCCAATCACATTGCCGTTATGTATGATGGGCTGTGCGACAGGAACAGGGAACAGCCACCGGTTGACCAGCGCGCCCAGCGTGTCGGTATTATCCGCCGGGTTCCACGACCACCAGGCAAACCGTTTATGATGTGCATTAAGCACTTCCGCCACGGCAAACTGCCCCTGCTTGCCGAGGGTCGCCAGCGTTTCATTTGCTGCCATGGCATCGTTGAACACCAGAGAGGCTTCAAGGCTGTGGCTCATGGTGGCGCCGGTAAGTTCGAGGTTTTTTTGCGCGTATTGCTTTAATGTCACCACGGAAGCGAAACACAGCAGCAACCATATAAACGTCATCGTTATAATGACGCTTATCATGCTGATTCGCCGCAACGTTCTTTTAAACGTCGGACGCGGTGTTGGTACGACTTCCTTATTCATGCTTCTTATTCCGTGCGAGCATTAATACATCCGGATTGACTCTTACGCCACTGCGCGCCAGCGCATCCAGATTTACGGAAAACCTGACCTGGTTGTGCTCTATTATCAGACAAAATGCGCTGCCAATAACGCATTCAGGATTTTGTTCTGACATTAATAGCAACGCCTGGCCCTGATATTGATTTATTATTTCCTGTTGTTTTGCTGGCGACTCGCTCCCGAAATAGAGGGCATCGCACCTTGCTGTGAGTGCTTCCCGATCGCTATGCACAATGACAGGACTATAGGGCAACGGGTTGTGTTCATCTTCACTGCTGAGCGCCTGTCTGTAATGGGAAGAGGCATAAATACAGAGCTTAGGCTGGCCAGACAGTGCTGGCCATCGGGTGTAGCTCACAATACCAGAAACAATCGAACGTACTGATTTATCCGTTTCAGTGAACGAGCCTGCCTTTGCAGGGGCCACTAAAATGAACAGCATTAGCGCCAGGGGGAGTCGGAGCAAAGCGATCAAGATTGCATTTCTCATCAGAATCCGCCAAACCGCCCCGGAAATAGATGTCCTTAAGAATTGTCGGCAGAATACCATTGTTTATCAAAGCCGTCATTATGTCAGAAATATCCCTGTTTTGACCTAAGCTAAATCTTACAGTGAGCTATATTCAGAGGAATTAAGGCAGGCTCAATTAAGCCTGCTGGAACGCATACTTTCATCCATTCCTTGTTGCCAGGATTCATACAGTTTTACTGCATTTTCAGTTGTATCGCAGCTGGCAGGAAATGATTTTCCCGCTAATCCCCAGGCGTGAATAAAGCCCTCTTCGCATATTCTTTTCTGTCCGTCAGCGTAACCACGAAGATATTCCCCTCGATCAACCTGAGGGTCATTAAAACTATCGGCCAGCGCCTGGTTATCTTTAACCGGAACACCATTCATAGCGTCTTCTTTACCGGCAGTGAACCAGTCCGGGCTGGTCCAGCCAGGCTGAAAAGTATAAGGATTGATCTGGCAACCCGACAAAATCAGCGACAACAACATGAGAGTAATTGAACGCATGGCTATTCTCCTTTTTGTGAGCATAGCCTGGCTTACAAGTGTGCGTGTGTAATTTTAAATTTACGGTTTTAGGCCATGAATTTTGCAATTAAATGACTTCTGTAAAGTAATGTGTACGTATTTTGGATTGAAATCTTTACTTGATGTGATATCGTTGTGTCACCTCTTCGAGGAAAACCACTATCGCAAACGAGTTTGACAGGATCGCAATCATGCAAAAAGACGCGCTGAACAACGTACATATCACTGACGAACAGGTGTTAATCACCCCGGATCAACTGAAGGCGGAATTCCCGCTGAGCGTCGCGCAGGAAGCTCAGATTGAGCACTCGCGCCAGACCATTTCTGACATTATCGCAGGCCGCGATCCGCGTCTGCTGGTGGTATGTGGTCCTTGCTCCATTCACGATCCTGAAACCGCCATTGAGTACGCTCGTCGATTTAAAGCATTAGCGGAGGAGGTCAGCGATAGCCTCTATCTGGTGATGCGCGTCTATTTTGAAAAGCCACGTACTACGGTTGGCTGGAAAGGGTTGATTAACGATCCGCACATGGATGGCTCGTTTGATGTGGAAGCGGGCCTGAAGATTGCGCGTCGCCTGCTGGTGGAGCTGGTCAGCATGGGGCTGCCGCTGGCAACCGAAGCGCTGGATCCGAACAGCCCGCAGTACCTCGGCGATCTGTTTAGCTGGTCTGCGATTGGGGCGCGCACCACCGAGTCGCAAACCCACCGCGAGATGGCGTCTGGCCTGTCTATGCCGGTTGGTTTTAAAAACGGTACCGACGGCAGCCTGGCTACGGCGATTAACGCCATGCGCGCCGCCGCCATGCCCCATCGTTTTGTCGGGATCAACCAGGCGGGCCAGGTATGCCTGCTGCAAACGCAGGGCAACCCGGACGGGCATGTGATCCTGCGCGGCGGTAAAGCGCCAAACTACAGCCCGGCGGATGTCGCGCAGTGTGAAAAAGAGATGGAACAGGCGGGACTGCGTCCGGCGCTGATGGTAGATTGCAGTCATGGTAATTCGAATAAAGATTACCGTCGCCAGCCTGCGGTTGCAGAATCTGTGATTGCACAGATTAAAGATGGTAACCGTTCAATTATCGGCCTGATGATTGAAAGTAATATTCATGAAGGCAATCAGTCATCGGAACAGCCGCGTAGCGCGATGAAGCCCGGCGTCTCCGTCACGGATGCTTGCATCAGCTGGGAAACCACTGATGCGCTACTGCGTGAGATCCACAAAGATTTGAACGGCCAGCTGGCGACGCGTCTGGCATAAGAGGATAGTTATGGTTGCTGAATTGACCGCATTACGCGATCAAATTGATGAAGTGGATAAGGCGTTGCTGGACCTGCTGGCGCGCCGCATGGCACTGGTTGCTGAGGTCGGCGAAGTTAAAAGCAAATACGGCCTGCCAATTTACGTTCCGGAGCGTGAGGCCTCTATGCTCGCCTCCCGCCGTAAAGAGGCACAGGCGCTGGGCGTTTCACCGGACTTAATTGAAGATGTCCTGCGTCGTGTGATGCGGGAATCCTATTCCAGCGAAAACGACAAGGGCTTCAAAACCCTCTGTCCGTCGCTGCGTCCGGTGGTGATTGTCGGTGGCGGCGGCCAGATGGGGCGTCTGTTTGAAAAAATGCTGACGCTTTCTGGCTATCAGGTGCGCATCCTGGAAAAAGAGGACTGGCCGCATGCACCGGAACTCATGAAGGATGCCGGAATGGTTATCGTCAGCGTACCGATTCATGTGACGGAGCAGATTATCGCGAAACTTCCTCCGCTGCCGGAAGATTGCATTCTGGTGGATCTGGCGTCCGTTAAAAATGGTCCTCTACAGGCAATGCTGGCGGCGCACACCGGGCCCGTGCTTGGGTTACACCCGATGTTTGGCCCGGACAGCGGCAGCCTGGCGAAGCAGGTAGTGGTTTACTGCGACGGTCGTCAGCCGGAAGCGTATCAGTGGTTCCTGGAACAGATTCAGGTCTGGGGGGCACGTTTGCACCGTATCAGTGCGGTTGAGCATGACCAGAACATGGCGTTTATTCAGGCGCTGCGCCACTTTGCAACCTTCGCCTATGGTCTGCACCTGGCGGAAGAGAACGTTCAGCTTGAACAATTGCTGGCGCTTTCCTCGCCAATCTATCGTCTGGAGCTGGCGATGGTCGGGCGACTGTTTGCCCAGGATCCACAGCTTTACGCCGACATCATCATGTCGTCTGAAAATAACCTGGCGCTGATCAAGCGCTACTATCAGCGTTTTGGCGAAGCGATCACTTTGCTGGAACACGGCGATAAACAAGCGTTTATCGACAGTTTCCGTAAAGTGGAGCACTGGTTCGGTGATTACGCCACGCGATTCCAGAGTGAAAGCCGCACGCTGTTGCGCCAGGCAAATGACAGTCGCCAGTAATCTGATGATGTATATACTGAAAGCCAGCATTGCTGGCTTTTTTCATTTTGGGGAACTGTCATGGCTGAACCGCAGCTGCTGTTGAACTATACCGGGCATCTGCCTGAATGCCCGACGTGGAGTGCAGAAGAGAAGGCGCTCTACTGGGCGGATATCCTGGAAGGGGAGATCCATCGGTACCATCTGCCCACCGCGGAACACTCGGTGCTCTCATTCCATGAAGAAGTTGGGTGTTTTGCCCTGCGTGAACGCGGCGGATTTATCGTCGCGATGCGAAACGCCATCTGGCTGACCGATAAACACGGCCTGCTCCAGCGTAAGGTTTGCGATAACCCATCCAACCCGCAGCTTGCACGTTTTAACGATGGCGGTACCGATCATCAGGGACGGTTTTATGCGGGCACGTTCTGGGGGCCGGGAGATTATAACGGGGCCATGTTGATGCGTATCGACAACGACCTGACGCCGAAAGTGATCCAGTGCGATATCCAGGGGCATAACGGTTTAGCGTTTAGTCCTGACAAACGGTGGATGTTTACTTCTGATACGCCGAACGGTGTGATCTACCGTACGCCGCTTGATGAGCAGGGGGAACCCGGTAAGCGCGAAGAGTTTCGCCGGTTTAGCGAGGGAGACGGTATTCCCGACGGTGCGGCAATGGATGAGGAAGGCTGCTACTGGAGCGCACTGTTTGACGGCTGGCGTATCGCACGGTTTTCACCGCAAGGCGAACAGCTGGAAGAGCACCGGCTGCCGGTACGCTGCCCGACAATGGTCTGCTTTGGCGGCGACGATATGAAAACGCTGTTTATCACCACCACGCGGGAAAATATGGAGGCGGAGGAGCTGGAGAAATACCCGCTTTCCGGTGCCATCTTCACCCTGCCTGTAAATGTGGCAGGGATGAAGAAAAGCCGCTTTATCGAACATTAAGCCGGATCGACCGGGACCACGGTTTCGCTCGGATAGCAGCCCAGCACTTTCATGGAGCGTGTGATCTCGCCCAGTTCGCGCAGGGCTTTCTGCATGGATGCAGACTCCAGGTTGGCCTGAACGTCGAGATAGAACATCTCTTCCCACGGGTTGCCATGTATTGGGCGGGATTCCAGCTTCGTCATGATCAGGTTGTGATTACGCAGCACCAGCAGCGCTTCAACCAGCGCACCCGCCTGCTGGCCGGTCGCCATCAACAGGGTGGTTTTCGCCGGGACCTGGTCCGACACGTTGATGGCCTTGCGGGCCAGAACCACGAAACGGGTGATATTCTGCGTCTGGTTGGCCAGATTGCGTTCCAGCACCTGTAAGCCATACAGCGCGCCGCCCGCTTCGCTACCGAGAGCCGCGACGGCAGGAGAGTTTGCCTGCGCCACTTTTTCCATCGCCGCCGAGGTGCTTTCGGTGTACTCAATTTTCCAGTGCGGATAACGGTTCAGGAACTGGCTGCACTGCTGGAACGGCTGCGGGTGACTGTACACCGTTTCGATCTGACTCAGATCGGTTGAGCCAGAGACCAGCACACAGTGATCGATAGGGATGGTCAACTCGCCGACTAACGACAGGCTGGTGTGCTGGAGCAAATCGTAAACATCGTTGATGGCGCCGGAACTGGTGTTCTCAATAGGCACCACGGCGTAATCTGCCTGGCCGGTTTCGACCTGGTTGAAAATGTCTGCAAATTTCGCGCAACCGCTCTCAATAAACTCTTCGAAATGGCGGGCTGCGTACTGGCGAGCCGCCAGATGAGAATAGGAGCCTTTCGGGCCGAGGAAAGCGATACGAGCAGAGTGCGGGTTGGTTTTGTTCAGATGCTGCTGGAGCAGGGCCTGTTGCGTCAGAACGGAATCTTCAATGATGAGCTGGAACAGGCGGGTGATGTAGTGCGCATCCAGATGATGCGCTTTGCCGAGTTGAATCAACCGTTCCAGTAAATCACGTTCGCGATCGATATCGCGCACCGGCCGATGGGACTCGAGCTTCGCTTTGCCCACTTCAATGGCGAGCGCGCGGCGTTCGGCCAGCAGGGCCAGTAATTTTTCGTCGAGTGCACTGATTTTTACGCGTAAATCCAGGAGCGGGTTTTCCGGTGTCATAGTGTTGTCTGTCTCATTTTATCGTTATCAATAAAAAAGGCCTCCCGGTGTGGGAGGCCTTGTTGTTCGTCTTCGCATTCTTTATCACACGACGAAACGCCTCCCGGTCAGGGGAAGGTAAAAAAGAATGCGAAGAAAAACGGCGTCTGTTTCATAAGGTCATCCTGAAAATGATAGGGTTAAAGTACCTGCACTGTTTTGATCCTGTCAATAAAAAACGCGCCCGAAGGCGCGTTGTCGGTACACTCAATTTTAGAGGATTACTCTTCTTCAACTTCTTCCGCGAAGCTGGCGTCTTTCACCGAGGTTGCGGCGCGACGTGCTTCACCTTTGTGTTGCACTTTATTGAGCTGCCGTTCCAGCTTGTTGATCAAATCGTTAATTGCGGTGTACATATCCTCGTGTTTTGCGCTGGCGACCAGATGGCCGTTTGGAGTATTGATAGTTGCATCAGCGATGAAACCCTGCGGCTCCTTGGACAGGATGATATGTGGATTAATCAAATGTGTTTGCCATTTATCCAGTTTGGCGAGACGGTCTGCGACGTGCTGGCGGATTGCCGGAGTAATTTCCATTTGTTTACTGGTAATGTTCATTGTCATAAATTTTACCTCTTGTCTTTCCGTCTTGGTGATTCCAGCATACCCGACCCAATGTCAAAATGTGTGATTTAGATCACGTTATTTTGTCGGTTTTTGTCAGGGAATCTTTTTTGTGAGGCAGGGCAGGAAGAGGTGAGATTTACCTTGTCGAAGCCAAAAATTGCGGTCATAGTTGAATGGATGTGTTGAAGCTAAACCGCTTCAGCGTAAGTCTGAAAGAATAAAAAAACGGCAGCCCGCGGGCTGCCGTTATGCGTTGTAGCGGTATCAGGTGTTGCTGCTGTTCGCGGCGATGATTTTCGCCACTTTGTCAGCCTGAGCCGTCATCTGCATCTGGCGATACGCATTTTCCATCAGCTTCAGGCCATCACGCGTGGCTTGGGTATCCGGATAATCACGCAGCATGCCTTCTACACGGTTAACCACGGCAACCCATGCGCCACGGCGGGTGTAGTATTCCGCAACGGAGTACTCATATTTCGCCAGACGATCTTTCAGGAACACCAGACGCTTAGTGGCATCGGTAATGTACTGGCTGTTCGGGTAGCTACGCACCAGTTTGGAGAAGTCATTGAAAGCATCACGCGCATGTTGCGGGTCACGGTCTGAACGATCCACCCCGAAGAAGCCCTGCAATGCACTGTCATCCAGCGCCATGTTAGTCAGGCCGCGCATGTACATCACGTAATCGATGTTAGGATGGGTAGGGTTCAGACGCATGAAACGATCGATCGTTGCCTGAGCCAGCGGCAGATCGGCATTTTTGTAGTAGGCGTAGATAAGATCTAACTGTACCTGCTGCGAATACGGACCAAACGGATAGCGATTATCCAACGCTTCCAGTTGCGTTATCGCCTGTTTCCAGTTACCGTCCTGCAACTTTTGTTGTGCAGTCGCATAGATTTCATTCGGCGGATTGTCAGGGACCTGTTCATTCGAACCGGAGCAGCCCACCAAAGCCAGGCTCAACGTGGCCGCTGCCACCAGATATTTCATGCGCGTCATGACGTTTTGACTTTCCTCAAATGTTTGTCCGGGAGAAACTCAGTTCCTGCTCCCGATTAAGACCAGCTACAATAGCACACTATATTAAACGGCAAAGCCGTAAAACCCAACGTTAAACGAAGAAGCAGTTTATGGCACAACGAGTAGAACTCACCGCAACAGTCTCCGAAAATCAGCTCGGTCAACGCTTAGATCAGGCTTTGGCCGAATTGTTCCCTGATTATTCGCGTTCACGCATAAAAGAATGGATCCTTGACCAGCGCGTGCTGGTAAACGGCAAGATCTGGGACAAAGCAAAAGAGAAAGTGTTTGGTGGGGAAGCTGTCGCCATCAATGCTGAAATCGAAGAGGAAATCCGCTTCGAGCCGCAGGATATCCCGCTGGATATCGTCTACGAAGATGACGACATTCTGGTCATCAACAAGCCGCGCGACTTTGTTGTTCACCCGGGCGCGGGCAATCCTGACGGTACGGTACTTAACGCACTCCTTCATTATTATCCGCCGATTGCCGACGTACCGCGTGCCGGTATTGTTCACCGTCTGGATAAAGACACCACGGGTCTGATGGTGGTGGCGAAGACGGTTCCCGCCCAGACTCGCCTGGTGGAATCGTTGCAACTGCGCGAAATCACCCGTGAGTATGAAGCGGTGGCGATTGGTCATATGACCTCTGGCGGCACGGTGGAAGAGCCTATCAGCCGTCACCCAACCAAGCGTACGCATATGTCCGTACACCCGATGGGTAAACCGGCGGTAACCCATTACCGCATCATGGAACATTTCCGTATTCATACCCGCCTGCGTCTGCGCCTGGAAACCGGGCGTACTCACCAGATCCGCGTGCACATGGCGCATATTACCCATCCGCTGGTGGGTGACCCGGTTTACGGCGGTCGTCCGCGTCCACCAAAGGGCGCATCGGATGAATTCATCTCCGTGCTACGTAAATTCGATCGCCAGGCGCTGCATGCGACGATGCTGCGTCTTTACCACCCAATCACCGGAATTCAGATGGAATGGCATGCGCCGATCCCACAGGATATGGTGGAACTTATCGACGCGATGCGCGCAGATTTCGAAGAACATAAGGATCACGTGGACTGGTTATGACCAAACTGATTGTCCCGGAGTGGCCACTGCCTGAAGGCGTGGCCGCCTGTAGTTCAACCCGTATCGGTGGCGTGAGCCAGGGCGCGTGGGAGTCTTTGAACCTCGGTGCGCACTGTGGCGATAACCTGGAGCACGTTGAAGAGAACCGTAAACGCCTCTTTGCTGCGGGAAACCTTCCTTCAAAACCGGTCTGGCTTGAGCAGGTGCACGGTAAAGCGGTGCTTAAGCTGACGGGTGAGCCCTATGCGTCTAAACGCGCCGATGCTTCGTACAGCAATACGCCGGGAACGGTTTGCGCGGTGATGACTGCTGATTGCCTGCCGGTGTTGTTCTGCAATCAGGCAGGAACTGAAGTGGCTGCTGCTCACGCCGGATGGCGAGGCCTGTGCGAAGGCGTGCTGGAAGAGACCGTCGCCTGCTTCCAGGACGATTCTGCAAATCTCATCGCCTGGCTTGGCCCGGCGATTGGCCCGCAGGCATTTGAGGTCGGGCCCGAAGTGCGCGATGCCTTTATGGAAAAAGATCCGCAAGCGGTCGAAGCGTTCGTGGCTTCCGGAGATAAATATCTGGCCGATATTTACCAGCTTGCCCGCCAGCGCCTGAATAACGTCGGTGTGACTCAAATCTTCGGCGGAGATCGCTGTACCTTCACCGAAAAGGGTGATTTTTTCTCCTATCGCCGCGACAAGACGACAGGCCGTATGGCAAGTTTCATTTGGCTGATATAACCTAAAGAATCAAGACGATCCGGTACGCGCCGTTTTCTTTTCACATAATTCAGGTTATTAACCTTGAATAATTGAGGGATGACCTCATTTAATCTCCAGTAGCAAATTTGACCTGTTATGGGAGGAGTTATGCGTCTGGATCGTCTTACTAATAAATTCCAGCTTGCTCTCGCCGATGCCCAGTCCCTTGCACTGGGGCACGACAACCAATTTATCGAACCTCTTCATTTAATGAGCGCCTTGCTGAATCAGGAAGGGGGATCGGTACGTCCTTTATTAACGTCCGCTGGCATTAATGCCGGCCAGTTACGCACCGCCATCGATCAGGCGCTGAGCCGTTTACCGCAGGTAGAAGGTACCGGCGGCGACGTGCAGCCGTCGCAGGATCTGGTGCGCGTGCTGAACCTTTGCGACAAGCTGGCGCAAAAACGTGGGGACAACTTTATTTCGTCAGAGCTCTTTGTTCTGGCGGCGCTTGAATCACGCGGTACCTTAACCGACCTGCTGAAATCCGCCGGTGCAACCACCGCTAATGTGACCCAGGCGATTGAGAACATGCGCGGAGGTGAAAGCGTGAACGACCAGGGAGCCGAAGACCAACGTCAGGCTTTGAAGAAATTTACGGTCGACCTGACCGAACGTGCCGAGCAGGGCAAACTTGACCCGGTGATCGGCCGCGACGAAGAAATCCGCCGGACAATCCAGGTACTGCAACGTCGTACCAAAAACAACCCGGTGCTGATTGGTGAGCCAGGCGTCGGTAAAACCGCCATTGTTGAAGGGCTGGCGCAGCGTATCGTTAATGGCGAAGTGCCCGAAGGGCTGAAAGGCCGTCGCGTACTGGCGCTGGATATGGGCGCGCTGGTGGCCGGGGCGAAATACCGCGGTGAATTTGAAGAGCGTCTGAAAGGCGTGCTGAACGATCTGGCGAAGCAGGAAGGTAATGTCATCCTGTTTATCGACGAACTGCACACCATGGTGGGGGCGGGTAAAGCTGACGGCGCAATGGATGCCGGGAACATGCTGAAACCTGCTCTGGCGCGCGGTGAACTTCACTGTGTCGGCGCCACTACGCTTGACGAGTATCGTCAGTACATTGAGAAAGATGCCGCGCTGGAGCGTCGTTTCCAGAAGGTGTTTGTCGCTGAACCAAGCGTTGAAGATACCATCGCCATTTTGCGTGGTCTGAAAGAGCGTTATGAGCTGCACCATCACGTGCAGATCACCGACCCGGCCATCGTTGCGGCGGCGACGCTTTCGCATCGTTACATTGCCGACCGTCAGTTGCCGGATAAAGCCATTGACCTTATCGATGAAGCGGCGTCCAGCATCCGTATGCAGATTGACTCGAAACCGGAAGAGCTTGACCGACTCGATCGCCGTATTATCCAGCTCAAGCTGGAACAGCAGGCGCTGAACAAAGAGTCTGATGAAGCGAGCAAGAAACGCCTTGATATGCTCAACGAAGAACTGGACGAGAAAGAGCGTCAGTATTCTGAGCTGGAAGAAGAGTGGAAAGCTGAGAAAGCCTCCCTCTCTGGCACCCAGACAATCAAGGCGGAGCTGGAGCAGGCTAAAATTGCCATTGAGCAGGCGCGTCGCGTAGGGGATCTGGCACGGATGTCCGAACTACAGTACGGCAAGATCCCTGAGCTGGAAAAACAACTCGAGATCGCCACGCAATCGGAAGGCAAAACCATGCGTCTGTTGCGTAATAAAGTGACGGATGCCGAGATTGCCGAAGTGCTGGCGCGCTGGACGGGTATTCCTGTGGCTCGCATGATGGAAAGCGAACGCGAGAAACTGCTGCGTATGGAGCAGGATCTGCATCAGCGCGTCATTGGACAGAACGAAGCGGTCGAAGCGGTATCTAACGCCATTCGTCGTAGCCGTGCGGGGCTGTCCGATCCGAATCGTCCAATCGGCTCGTTCCTGTTCCTGGGGCCAACCGGTGTCGGTAAAACTGAGCTGTGTAAAGCGCTGGCTAACTTTATGTTCGACAGCGATGACGCGATGGTGCGTATCGATATGTCCGAGTTTATGGAGAAACACGCCGTCTCGCGTCTGGTCGGTGCGCCTCCGGGATATGTCGGTTATGAAGAGGGCGGTTATCTGACGGAAGCGGTTCGCCGTCGTCCTTATTCCGTCATCCTGCTGGATGAAGTAGAAAAGGCACATCCTGACGTGTTTAACATTCTGTTGCAGGTGCTGGATGATGGGCGTCTGACGGATGGGCAGGGAAGAACGGTCGACTTCCGTAACACGGTGGTGATCATGACCTCGAACCTGGGTTCCGATTTGATTCAGGAACGCTTCGGTGAGCTGGATTACAGCCATATGAAAGATCTGGTGCTGGGTGTGGTCAGCCAAAACTTCCGTCCGGAGTTCATCAACCGTATTGATGAAGTGGTCGTGTTCCATCCGCTGGGTGAGAAACACATTGCGTCGATTGCGCAGATCCAGTTGCAGCGTCTGTACAAACGTCTGGAAGAGCGTGGGTATGAAATCCACATCTCGGATGATGCGCTGAAACTGCTGAGCGAGAATGGTTACGATCCTGTTTATGGTGCGCGTCCGTTAAAACGTGCTATCCAGCAGCAGATCGAAAACCCGCTGGCACAACAAATCCTCTCTGGGGAGCTGGTTCCGGGCAAAGTTATCCGTCTGGAAGCCAACGAAGACCGAATTGTGGCAGTGCAGTAAGTCACAAAACGCAAAAACGGGCCGCTTGCGGCTCGTTTTTGTTTAAAAACCAGGCAAGAATTAATGTCTGAGATGTGTTTTGCCTGGAAAGTGAGCAGTCGGTAAATAATTTTCACTTTGCACTTGCAGCCTCAGAATAACTCCCTATAATGCGCCTCCACTGACACGGAACAACGGCACGCAAGCCGCCGGGTCAGCAGAGAAAAGCAAAACAAACGCTTGACTCTGAAGCGGGAAAGCGTAATATGCACACCCCGCGCCGCAGAGAAAACGAAGCGGCACTGCTCTTTAACAATTTATCAGACAATCTGTGTGGGCACTCAAAGTGACATGGATTCTTAACGTCCTCGGACGAAAAATGAATACCAAGTCTCAACGAGTGAACACGTAATTCATTACGAAGTTTAATTCATTGAGCATCAAACTTTTAAATTGAAGAGTTTGATCATGGCTCAGATTGAACGCTGGCGGCAGGCCTAACACATGCAAGTCGAACGGTAACAGGAAGCAGCTTGCTGCTTCGCTGACGAGTGGCGGACGGGTGAGTAATGTCTGGGAAACTGCCTGATGGAGGGGGATAACTACTGGAAACGGTAGCTAATACCGCATAACGTCGCAAGACCAAAGAGGGGGACCTTCGGGCCTCTTGCCATCGGATGTGCCCAGATGGGATTAGCTAGTAGGTGGGGTAACGGCTCACCTAGGCGACGATCCCTAGCTGGTCTGAGAGGATGACCAGCCACACTGGAACTGAGACACGGTCCAGACTCCTACGGGAGGCAGCAGTGGGGAATATTGCACAATGGGCGCAAGCCTGATGCAGCCATGCCGCGTGTATGAAGAAGGCCTTCGGGTTGTAAAGTACTTTCAGCGGGGAGGAAGGTGTTGAGGTTAATAACCTCAGCAATTGACGTTACCCGCAGAAGAAGCACCGGCTAACTCCGTGCCAGCAGCCGCGGTAATACGGAGGGTGCAAGCGTTAATCGGAATTACTGGGCGTAAAGGGCACGCAGGCGGTCTGTCAAGTCGGATGTGAAATCCCCGGGCTCAACCTGGGAACTGCATTCGAAACTGGCAGGCTAGAGTCTTGTAGAGGGGGGTAGAATTCCAGGTGTAGCGGTGAAATGCGTAGAGATCTGGAGGAATACCGGTGGCGAAGGCGGCCCCCTGGACAAAGACTGACGCTCAGGTGCGAAAGCGTGGGGAGCAAACAGGATTAGATACCCTGGTAGTCCACGCCGTAAACGATGTCGACTTGGAGGTTGTGCCCTTGAGGCGTGGCTTCCGGAGCTAACGCGTTAAGTCGACCGCCTGGGGAGTACGGCCGCAAGGTTAAAACTCAAATGAATTGACGGGGGCCCGCACAAGCGGTGGAGCATGTGGTTTAATTCGATGCAACGCGAAGAACCTTACCTACTCTTGACATCCAGAGAACTTTCCAGAGATGGATTGGTGCCTTCGGGAACTCTGAGACAGGTGCTGCATGGCTGTCGTCAGCTCGTGTTGTGAAATGTTGGGTTAAGTCCCGCAACGAGCGCAACCCTTATCCTTTGTTGCCAGCGGTCCGGCCGGGAACTCAAAGGAGACTGCCAGTGATAAACTGGAGGAAGGTGGGGATGACGTCAAGTCATCATGGCCCTTACGAGTAGGGCTACACACGTGCTACAATGGCGCATACAAAGAGAAGCGACCTCGCGAGAGCAAGCGGACCTCATAAAGTGCGTCGTAGTCCGGATTGGAGTCTGCAACTCGACTCCATGAAGTCGGAATCGCTAGTAATCGTGGATCAGAATGCCACGGTGAATACGTTCCCGGGCCTTGTACACACCGCCCGTCACACCATGGGAGTGGGTTGCAAAAGAAGTAGGTAGCTTAACCTTCGGGAGGGCGCTTACCACTTTGTGATTCATGACTGGGGTGAAGTCGTAACAAGGTAACCGTAGGGGAACCTGCGGTTGGATCACCTCCTTACCTTAAAGAACCTGCCTTTGCAGTGCTCACACAGATTGTCTGATGAAAAGTAAATAGCAAGGCGTCTTGCGATTGAGACTGTACGTCCCCTTCGTCTAGAGGCCCAGGACACCGCCCTTTCACGGCGGTAACAGGGGTTCGAATCCCCTAGGGGACGCCACTTGCTGGTTCGTGAGTGAAAGTCACCTGCCGTCATATCTCAAAACTGACTTGCGAGTCACGTTTGAGATATTTGCTCTTTAAAAATCTGGATCAAGCTGAAAATTGAAACGACACACAGCTCATGTGTGTTCGAGTCTCTCAAATTTTCGCAATCAGAAGTGAAACATCTTCGGGTTGTGAGGTTAAGCGACTAAGCGTACACGGTGGATGCCCTGGCAGTCAGAGGCGATGAAGGACGTGCTAATCTGCGAAAAGCGCCGGCGAGGTGATATGAACCCTTGACCCGGCGATGTCCGAATGGGGAAACCCAGTGTGTTCCGACACACTATCGTTAACTGAATACATAGGTTAACGAGGCGAACCGGGGGAACTGAAACATCTAAGTACCCCGAGGAAAAGAAATCAACCGAGATTCCCCCAGTAGCGGCGAGCGAACGGGGAGCAGCCCGGAGTCTGAATCAGCTTGTGTGTTAGTGGAACGGTCTGGAAAGTCCGACGGTACAGGGTGATAGTCCCGTACACGAAAATGCACAGGTTGTGAACTCGAAGAGTAGGGCGGGACACGTGGTATCCTGTCTGAATATGGGGGGACCATCCTCCAAGGCTAAATACTCCTGACTGACCGATAGTGAACCAGTACCGTGAGGGAAAGGCGAAAAGAACCCCGGCGAGGGGAGTGAAAAAGAACCTGAAACCGTGTACGTACAAGCAGTGGGAGCCTCTTTATGGGGTGACTGCGTACCTTTTGTATAATGGGTCAGCGACTTATATTCTGTAGCAAGGTTAACCGTATAGGGGAGCCGAAGGGAAACCGAGTCTTAACTGGGCGTTAAGTTGCAGGGTATAGACCCGAAACCCGGTGATCTAGCCATGGGCAGGTTGAAGGTTGGGTAACACTAACTGGAGGACCGAACCGACTAATGTTGAAAAATTAGCGGATGACCTGTGGCTGGGGGTGAAAGGCCAATCAAACCGGGAGATAGCTGGTTCTCCCCGAAAGCTATTTAGGTAGCGCCTCGTGAATTCATCTTCGGGGGTAGAGCACTGTTTCGGCTAGGGGGCCATCCCGGCTTACCAACCCGATGCAAACTACGAATACCGAAGAATGTTATCACGGGAGACACACGGCGGGTGCTAACGTCCGTCGTGAAGAGGGAAACAACCCAGACCGCCAGCTAAGGTCCCAAAGTCATGGTTAAGTGGGAAACGATGTGGGAAGGCACAGACAGCCAGGATGTTGGCTTAGAAGCAGCCATCATTTAAAGAAAGCGTAATAGCTCACTGGTCGAGTCGGCCTGCGCGGAAGATGTAACGGGGCTAAACCATGCACCGAAGCTGCGGCAGCGACACTATGTGTTGTTGGGTAGGGGAGCGTTCTGTAAGCCGTTGAAGGTGTGCTGTGAGGCATGCTGGAGGTATCAGAAGTGCGAATGCTGACATAAGTAACGATAAAGCGGGTGAAAAGCCCGCTCGCCGGAAGACCAAGGGTTCCTGTCCAACGTTAATCGGGGCAGGGTGAGTCGACCCCTAAGGCGAGGCCGAAAGGCGTAGTCGATGGGAAACAGGTTAATATTCCTGTACTTGGTGTTACTGCGAAGGGGGGACGGAGAAGGCTATGTCAGCCGGGCGACGGTTGTCCCGGTTTAAGCATGTAGGCGGAGGTTCCAGGTAAATCCGGTACCTTGTTAACGCTGAGGTGTGATGACGAGGCACTACGGTGCTGAAGTGATAAATGCCCTGCTTCCAGGAAAAGCCTCTAAGCATCAGGTAACACGAAATCGTACCCCAAACCGACACAGGTGGTCAGGTAGAGAATACCAAGGCGCTTGAGAGAACTCGGGTGAAGGAACTAGGCAAAATGGTGCCGTAACTTCGGGAGAAGGCACGCTGATAGGTAGGTGAAGTCCCTGCGGACGGAGCTGAAATCAGTCGAAGATACCAGCTGGCTGCAACTGTTTATTAAAAACACAGCACTGTGCAAACACGAAAGTGGACGTATACGGTGTGACGCCTGCCCGGTGCCGGAAGGTTAATTGATGGGGTTAGCGGCAACGCGAAGCTCTTGATCGAAGCCCCGGTAAACGGCGGCCGTAACTATAACGGTCCTAAGGTAGCGAAATTCCTTGTCGGGTAAGTTCCGACCTGCACGAATGGCGTAATGATGGCCAGGCTGTCTCCACCCGAGACTCAGTGAAATTGAACTCGCTGTGAAGATGCAGTGTACCCGCGGCAAGACGGAAAGACCCCGTGAACCTTTACTATAGCTTGACACTGAACACTGGTCCTTGATGTGTAGGATAGGTGGGAGGCTTTGAAGCGTGGACGCCAGTCTGCGTGGAGCCATCCTTGAAATACCACCCTTTAATGGCTGGTGTTCTAACGTAGACCCGTGATCCGGGTTGCGGACAGTGTCTGGTGGGTAGTTTGACTGGGGCGGTCTCCTCCCAAAGAGTAACGGAGGAGCACGAAGGTTGGCTAATCCTGGTCGGACATCAGGAGGTTAGTGCAATGGCATAAGCCAGCTTGACTGCGAGCGTGACGGCGCGAGCAGGTGCGAAAGCAGGTCATAGTGATCCGGTGGTTCTGAATGGAAGGGCCATCGCTCAACGGATAAAAGGTACTCCGGGGATAACAGGCTGATACCGCCCAAGAGTTCATATCGACGGCGGTGTTTGGCACCTCGATGTCGGCTCATCACATCCTGGGGCTGAAGTAGGTCCCAAGGGTATGGCTGTTCGCCATTTAAAGTGGTACGCGAGCTGGGTTTAGAACGTCGTGAGACAGTTCGGTCCCTATCTGCCGTGGGCGCTGGAGAATTGAGGGGGGCTGCTCCTAGTACGAGAGGACCGGAGTGGACGCATCACTGGTGTTCGGGTTGTCATGCCAATGGCACTGCCCGGTAGCTAAATGCGGAAGAGATAAGTGCTGAAAGCATCTAAGCACGAAACTTGCCCCGAGATGAGTTCTCCCTGAGACCTTGAGTCTCCTGAAGGAACGTTGAAGACGACGACGTTGATAGGTCGGGTGTGTAAGCGCAGCGATGCGTTGAGCTAACCGATACTAATGAACCGTGAGGCTTAACCTTACAACGCCGAAGATGTTTTGGCGAAGAGACAGAATTTTCAGCTTAGATTCAGAGTCCGAAGGATTTTGCGCTGAGACAAGGCGGCAAACGAAGGAAAGGAAGGAGCATACTGAGGTATGTGACTGACTTTACGAGAGCAGCCAACGCAGTATCAGTGCGAAAGACACAGGACAGAGCACAAGAATTTGCCTGGCGGCTGTAGCGCGGTGGTCCCACCTGACCCCATGCCGAACTCAGAAGTGAAACGCCGTAGCGCCGATGGTAGTGTGGGGTCTCCCCATGTGAGAGTAGGGAACTGCCAGGCATCAAACAAGAAAAACCCCGTACCGTAAGGTACGGGGTTTTTTGCTTTGGGCGCGGAAAACATGCCGGATGGCGGCTTCCCCTTATCCGGCCTACAATTGTTAAAACAATTTTAACAATGGTGCCGCTTTGACTCGTCCCTTTGATTATCAACAAGATTTTGCCAATATTAATTTTCGCGAACATCCCGAACGGTATCAGGTGGGCCGGGGTGAGCAGGGCGTATTGATGGTCGAGCCTTATAAAAGCGAAATCCTTCCACACTGGCGTTATAAAAATGCTGAAGTCGCAGCGCGTTCGGCAGAAGAGATCTACGCCCTCTTTGAAGAGTACCGCAGGAATAACGATTTTGTAGGTATGGATATGGCGCGTAAATTCATACAGATGGGATACACCCGTGCCCGGCGATACGCCAATCATAAAGGCGGAAAAAAGTATGATGAGAAGCGCCAGGTCAAACCCCTCGATCACGATCCAGTAAAAGCAGAGGCCGCTGCGGTATTCAAAACGTGGTGGGATAAAATTCGTGCCGATGAAGATTATTTGCAGCGAAAAAAGGCTCACCAGCAAGCGTGGGGATAATTACTACGTCCGCTAATAATTCGATACCTGATCGAGTTCACAAAATCCAATGAAACATATTGGAAACATTTTATTTACCTAACGATTCGTTTTAAATCCGGTTTTACTGTTTGTGGGCAATGGCCCGCAATGTGAGACAGGGGATTTTAAAATGACAGAAACCGTAGCCAGTGCAGATACGGATAACACAAGTTTAGCAGGCAAGGATACTCGCCGTCGGGTTTGGGCAATTGTTGGAGCCTCATCGGGGAACCTTGTAGAGTGGTTTGATTTTTACGTCTATTCATTCTGTTCACTCTACTTTGCGCATATCTTTTTCCCATCAGGGAACACCACAACGCAGCTTCTGCAAACCGCAGGCGTTTTTGCCGCCGGGTTCCTGATGCGTCCCATTGGCGGATGGCTGTTCGGCAGGATCGCGGACAGGAAAGGGCGCAAGACATCCATGCTCATCTCTGTGTGCATGATGTGCGTCGGCTCGCTGGTGATTGCCTGCTTGCCCGGATATGACACAATCGGAACATGGGCACCGGCGTTGCTGTTGCTGGCACGTCTGTTCCAGGGGCTGTCAGTGGGTGGCGAATACGGCACCAGCGCGACATACATGAGCGAAGTGGCTGTTGAAGGGCGCAAAGGTTTCTATGCATCATTCCAGTATGTAACCCTCATTGGCGGACAGCTACTGGCGTTACTGGTTGTGGTGATCCTTCAACAAATCCTTAGCGATGAAGATTTACGCGCCTGGGGCTGGCGCATCCCGTTTGCCCTGGGGGCCGCCCTGGCGGTTGTGGCGCTGTGGTTACGCCGTCAGCTTGATGAAACCTCCCAGCAGGAGGTCAGGGCGCTGAAAGAAGCCGGTTCGATGAAAGGGTTGTGGCGTAACCGCAAAGCATTTTTGATGGTACTAGGCTTTACCGCCGCAGGCTCGCTAAGCTTCTATACCTTCACCACCTATATGCAAAAATATCTGGTCAACACGACGGGCATGCATGCTAACGTTGCGAGTGTCGTCATGACGGTGGCGTTACTGGTCTTTATGCTCATCCAGCCGATTGTTGGCGCGTTGTCGGACAAAATAGGTCGCCGCACCTCCATGCTGATCTTTGGTGGCATGCTCACCCTGGGGACTGTTCCGCTTTTGACGGCGCTACAGCATACAACCTCTCCGTATGCCGCTTTCGCTTTGATTATGGTGGCACTTATTATTATTAGTTTTTACACGGCAATCAGTGGCATTTTGAAAGCGGAAATGTTTCCCGCACAGGTGAGGGCGCTGGGCGTAGGCCTCTCTTATGCGGTCGCTAACGCCCTGTTTGGCGGATCAGCAGAATATGTCGCGCTATCCCTAAAGTCATGGGGCAGTGAAACGACCTTCTTCTGGTATGTCACCATCATGGGGGTGCTGGCGTTTATTGTCTCCCTGATGCTGCATCGTAAAGGAAAAGGGATCCGCCTTTAATAATGCGCCATCTGCCAGACGGCGTAGCCGGTTGTTGCCCCGGCTACGTCCCAGGCAAAATCTTTCCAGCTCCAGCCGCTTCCCGAGGGGCGGCTATCCCAAAGTTCTTTTGATGCCCCCAGGCTGATGGAGAACATCAGGCCCATTGTGGCACTTCGATCCCGGCTATACCCCTGGTGCAGCGCATACTCATTACCCGCAGCGGACAACATTGCAGACGCCAGAAAGTGTTGAGCTTTATCCTGACCCGACCAGTTATCATTAGCCATATGGCTGCAACCGGTCAGGAAAAGAGGGATTATCAGGAAAGGCGTACGCATTAACAGACTCCATAAAAAAAGCCCCGTCGATGACAGGGCCCGTGTATTACAGAATGCGGCTGATGAGGCGGTCGATACGGATCCGACGTAGACGGCGAATCAGCTTGCGAACTTTCACCGGATAATCAGCGATGCTTTGCAGATCGCGATAATGACGAACCACGGTGGTATGCGTGCGTATAAGCTCCAGCTCACGATCGCGTTTCGCGGCTAACGCATGCTGAGGATCATGAATAAGGATGGCGTTTTCCAGATCCAGACGCCAGGCGCGTGGGTTCAGGTTATTACCGGTCAGCAGCATCCACTCGTCATCCACCCACATCCCTTTGAGGTGATAGCTGTTGTCTTCATCTTTCCAGAGACGCACAACCAGCTGGTCCGTGTTCACATAGTACTGTAAACGGCTCAGGAAGCGGCGCAGGTTAATCTCATAGAGATAAGGCAGTGCGCCGATGATCTTGAAAGGCTGATCTTCCGGAATGAAAAAGTCATTTGCCGTTTTATCCCCGACAATGATTTCCACCTTTTTACCATCACGCAGCAGCTGAATGATATTACGCACCAGAACGGCGGGAAGGTTGAAGTACGGGGTGCAGATGGTGAGCTTATGCTCAGCGCACGGCATCAAATGAAAGATGGTCTTGTTCAGCAGGCTGGATTTTCCCAGGCCTACCAGAGGCGTAACGGACAGTTCTTCATTACTGGCATCACCCTGAAAACGATAAACCGCATCGCGCAGTTCCTGGCGGAAGGAGCGAACGTCGTTTTTGATTTCCGGGCTTTTCGGGCGATGAGGATCGTCAAGACGGTGCACACCCCGACCATGAACCAGGTTTTTATCAACCCAGTTGAACATGATGTCAGCCATCTGCGGATTGCGGATCAGATGGTAGCGATCGTAGCGGTATTTATCGAGCTGATGGAGATACACATCATTCAGGCTGGCGCCGCTATAAAGGACGCTGTCATCAATGATAAATCCTTTAAAATGAAGAACGCCAAGCGCTTCACGGGTATTCACCGGTACGCCATACACCGGTATATCAATCCCCGGATTTTCCAGGGCCGTGCGGCAATACCAGTCAGCATTGGTATTCGAGGCAGCCGCACCAATACGGCCACGCTGAGCACGGTGCCAGTCAACCAGCACGCGAACATCCAGTTCCGGACGCTGACGTTTCGCTTCATAGAGCGCGTTCAGGATCGCACGCCCACCTTCATCTTGTTCAAGATAGAGCGCCACAATGCAAATACGTCGCGTAGCGCTGGCAATCTTTTCAAGAAGCGTCTCCCGGAAATGAGCGGGAGCATAAAAGAACTCTACATCATCAACTGACTGAGAAATCTTCGGTAGTTGAGCAAGGTGTTGTTGATGTTTATTACGCTTAAATTTTGACAACATCACAGTGCGTTTCTTCTCTGTTCATTGAAGGGTTGTCTGTACCAGGCAAACAACATAAGCGGACAATGATACCCCAGTGCCGGTAAAAGTGGGTAACATTTCCAGCAGCTTACTCTTGTTTATCCGTCGAAGTCAGGCTGAGGGACAGAGAGACAATGCCTTCATCCAGCTGGATATCAACGTCAAAACCGAGCTTCCGCGCCAGGGTCACCATACCCCGATTGTTTGGCATAGTAATGCCATTCAGGCGTGACAATCCGTGATCGCGCGTATAACCAATGAGTTTTTCGAGCAGCCGTCTGCCCAACCCCAAACCCTTAAGATCGGAACGCACCAGTACGGCAAACTCGGCATCCACGTTATCCGGGTCGGAAATAGCGCGCGTCACGCCGAGGATCTCCTCTCCCGCTCCGGAACGGCGGACCGCCACAATCGCCATTTCTCGATCGTAGTCGATCTGGGTCATATTGGCTAAATCGTCATGGGTAAATTCATTGATTTCGCTGAAATAGCGATAGTACAAATCTTCCTTCGTCACCTGCGAGATGAACGCCCGCAGCAGCGGCTCGTCTTCCGGCAGGATAGGGCGAAACAGCGCCCGCTCCCCATTTTTCATCTCCACCCACTCTTCCAGATGAAGAGGATAAGGACGAATGGCGAGACGGCTTTCCGGGTCACCGATATAGGGCGCAATATCCAGCGTCACGTCCAGGGCGGTAAATTCATTTCCGGAGGCAAGAAGGGGGTGAATATCCAGGCGCTGGATCTCCGCACAGTCAACAATGAGGTTGGAGACCTTCACCAGAAACTGGCTTAATCCGGCGATATCAAGCGGCCGCAGAGCGCTTCTCCCGCGGATTTTTTTGCTTTTGATGGCCTGAATAATTAAATAACGCGCCAGGTTCATGTTCAGAGGGGGAAGCGCGACAACCGCCTGTTCTTCTGGCCGCCACTCAACGCCGCCTTCACCCAGCATAATGAGCGGACCAAAAACCGGATCGTGTTCGACAACCACGCGCAGCTCCTGCGCACCCGCACGGTTGGCCATGCTCTGCACCAGCAGGCCGTGGATCCTGGCCTGTGGCCACGTCATTTTTACGCGATCGATAATGGCATCCGCGGCCTGTTGTACTTCTGTCGCGGTGCGCAGATACAGCATGACGCCCTGCACATCCGATTTGTGCGGAATATCGGGAGAGCGCAGCTTCAGCGCGACCGGATAACCAATCTGCTCAGCAATATGTACCGCCTCAGCGCTGTCGCCGGCAATCCAGGTGGGCAGGGTTTGCATTCCATAACTGCCAAGAATGGGTTGTACCTCATGTGTATCAAGAGAAGTGGCGCCCTCTTCGATGGCCTGCTGCAAAAGCCTGTGCACATCCACCGAATTTGCGGTGAGATTGCCCGGCAGGGCAGGCGTTTCACGCAGCTGCTTCTGGTTGCGGCGGTATTCAACCATATGCATAAACGCGGTAATGGTGCCCTCTGGGGTACGGTAGGTTGGCAACCCGGCTTCACTAAACAGACGCCGTGCCTCCTGCGAGGAGAATTCGCCGCACCAGTTGGTCAGCAGGGTAACGTATTTACCGCGGGGATGGTTTCGGACCGCCTCAATCAGCGCACGCGCACTTTCGCTGCCTGGCGCAACCGCGCTGGGCGAATGGATAATCATCAGCGCATCAAAGTCCTGGCTATCCAGCAAAATCGTGATCGCCTTAATGTAACGATCGCTGCTGGCATCATCGCGCAAATCGAGGGGATTATCGGGAACAACGCTTCCCGGTAACGCATCCCGCAGGCGCTGCAGCGTCTCTTCACCCAGCGTGGCCAGCTTGCCGTTGCGTAGCCAGAGCTCGTCCAGCGCCAGGGCGGCGGGAGCTGCACCGTTGCTGACAATCATCAGCTTTTCACCGCGCAGGGGGCGCATGTGGCTTAACGTTTCGACGGCGGAAAAAAGCTCGTGCGTATCCTGTACCCGCAGTAAACCGGCGCGCTGGATCGCTGCATCCCATGCGGGATCCATCCCGGAACGGGAATGTAGCAGGCGCTGAGCCGCGGGGCTGCGCCCGCTTTTGATGACCAGTATCGGTTTATTTCGCGATGCGCTACGCGACGCCGATACAAAACGACGGGCGTCGCTCAGGTGTTCAAGGTAGAGCAGGATAGCGCTGGTTTTGCTGTCACGCGCCAGGAAATCCAACAGCTCATCGACGTCAATGTCCAGGCTGTCGCCGAGGGCAATGAAATAGGAAAAGCCCATCTCACGCTGCTGCGCCCAGTCGAGGATGGTATTGGATACCGCTGCCGACTGTGAAATAAAGGCCAGTTTGCCTTTACGGATCGGAACCGGGGAAAAACTGGCATTCAGCCCTTGCCAGGGCGCAAGCAGACCGAGGCTATTTGGACCAAGAATGCGCATCTGGTAGCGGCTGGCGCAGGCCAGCAGTTCGGGCTGCTGTTCAGGAGGCGAGGAAAGAATAATGCAGGTTTTACAGCCTTTCTGACCGAGCGACTCAAGCAATTCGAGGTTTCGTTTCGCATGCGTACAGAGCACGGCGAGGTCGGGAACAAACGGTAAACTTTGCACGTCCGGCCACGCCAGCACCCCCTGTACCGCCTTATAAGCGGGCGTAACGGGCATGACCGGGCCGTTAAATCCGCCAGCCAGCAGATTGCGCATCATCAGATACCCTGCGCGGTCCGGTTTCATCGAGGCGCCAATAACGGCAATGGATTTCGGACGGAGTAGCGCTTCTAACCCTCTCTGGCTCATGCAGGCCTCCTGTGAATGCAAGCGACCTGATGATTTTAAACGCTTTCTGCCTCAGTTGCTGTGACACTACCCTTATGAACGGTTTTTCCCGCAAGATAACGTTCGCGGAAGCAGGAGAAGTGACTGCCCAGCGCGCCGGCCGCCTGGGTATCGCCCGCCAGATCCAGTAGCGCTATGGCGACTTCAGCGGTGCAATATTGACCTTCGGCATGCGCTTCACGCAAGCGATAGGCCGAAACACGCGACAGATCGACGGAAATCACCGGCAGCGCATCAAGATAAGGGCTTTTGCGAAACATCTTTCTTGCTTCGGTCCAGGTGCCGTCGAGCATAATAAACAGCGGCGGCTTACCGGATGGTGGCGCCGTAAGTACCTGACGTTGTTCGCCTGCATATGATGCCGGGAAAACGACCATGGGCTGATAGTCCGGGCTTGCCACCAGGTCGAGCAGAGCCTGAGGTGGCTCAGTGCGCGACCACTGAAACGCTGCGGTGTTGGGTAGAATATCGGCGATCAAACGCCCTGTGTTGCTGGGCTTCATCGGTTCGGTATCGAACATGACCAGACAAAAGCGGCTTTTCGCCTCGCTCGGCGCAAGCGTTTCGCACAGACACACTTTCAGCGGTAAAAGGCAGCGCTGGCAGCGGCGAATACGATTGCCTCGGGCCAGAAAAGGGCGGGTGGCGCGCGCAAGGCGCTCGGCGCGTAATTGAAGTACAGCGTTATCAGTCATGGGCGAAAAGGCAGGAAAAACCCCATTTTCGCAGAGGAGAGAACGGGGCACAAGATATGCCCCGCGAATGTTACAGGGATTCGTTTAACCAGCTGTCGAAAGGCGCTTTTGGTACTGCACCATTGAGCATGTCGATCACTTCACCATTTTTGAAAATCATAATGGTTGGAATGCTGCGAATGCGAAAACGGGCGCTGAGTTCACGTTCCGCTTCGGTATTCACTTTGACAAAACGCATTTTCCCGCTGCGCTCTTCAGCCACGTCTTCGAAGATGGGCGCAAAGTTACGGCAGGGGCCGCACCACGGTGCCCAGAAATCGACCACAACAGGCAGATCGTCCTTGAGGAGTTTGTCCAGCGTAGCACCCGTCGCGTTAATGACATCGCCATCAAATAATTCGTGGCCACAACGCCCGCATTTCGCACCGTCATCCATCCGATCGTCCGGAATGCGGTTTAAAGCCTGACAGTTGGCACATACGGTATTCATAACTAACCTCTGATAGAGCCGTGGAACAACGGCAGAACGCCGATAATGTTTCTGATATGTTACATATTATCAGTGAGCCTGTATGAAACGACAACGCGTTTTATTCAATGGGAACAATAGTCACAGGCTTTTGTACGAAATTATGGCTATGAGCTTGCACATCGGGTAATCTGCGCGCTTCGCGCAGCGCTGGTGGAGAAAAGCATGAACGACGAAATGAAAAACAAAAGCGGCAAGGTCAAAGTGATGTATGTCCGCAGTGATGATGACTCTGATAAACGCACCCAAAATCCGCGTACCGGAAAAGGTGGCGGGCGTCCGGCGTCTTCTCGTGCAGACGGTGGCCGTCGCCCCGCCCGCGATGACAGAAATAACCGCGGCGATGACCGCAAACGTGATGACCGTAAGCGTGACGATCGCAAACGCGATGATTTTGTCCGCGACGGTGGATCGCCATGGCGTACCGTTTCTCGCGCGCCCGGTGAAGAGACTACCGAAAAAGCCGATCACGGCGGTATCAGCGGAAAAAGCTTTATCGATCCGGAAGTGCTGCGTCGTCAGCGTGCGGAAGAGACCCGTGTCTACGGTGAGAACGCCTGTCAGGCCCTGTTCCAGAGCCGCCCGGAGTGTATCGTTCGTGCATGGTTTATCCAGAGCGTGACCCCGCGCTTTAAAGAAGCGCTGCGCTGGATGGCGGCGAACCGCAAAGCCTACCACGTGGTTGACGATGCCGAGCTGACAAAAGCGTCCGGTACAGAACACCACGGCGGCGTCTGCTTCCTGATCAAAAAACGTAACGGCACTACCGTGCAGCAGTGGGTTAGCCAGGCGGATGCCGATGACTGCGTACTGGCGCTGGAAGATGTAGGTAACCCGCATAACCTGGGCGCTATGATGCGTAGCTGCGCGCACTTTGGCGTGAAAGGCGTTCTGTTGCAGGATGCCGCGCTGCTGGAATCCGGTGCGGCGATTCGTACTGCGGAAGGTGGTGCAGAGCACGTTCAGCCGATCACCGGCGACAGCGTGCTGGAAGCCCTGGAGCAATTCCGTAAAGCGGGCTACACCATTGTCACCACCTCAAGCCGTGCCGCTACGCCGTTGTTTAAAGCGACGTTGCCGCGCAAAATGGTGCTGGTGTTAGGTCAGGAGCGCGATGGTCTGTCTGATGCGGCACTCTCCAGCGCTGACCTGAGCGTCTCTATCGACGGCACTGGCAACGTTGAAAGCCTGAACGTATCCGTTGCGACCGGCGTGCTGCTGGCGGAATGGTGGCGTCAGAACAAGGCATAAGCCTTTTATGTGCCGGGCCTGACCCGGCACATTCAAACCCTACTCGCTCTCTGCCGGTAACACTGGCATCCAGTCAATCGGCTTTTCGCCACGCTTTTCCAGCCACTCATTCGTCAGAACAAAATGATTACTGCCAAAGAAACCACGATGCGCAGACAGCGGCGACGGGTGCGGCGCCTTCAGCACGTGATGACGCTGACGATCGATAATCGCCCCTTTCTTTTGGGCATGCGAACCCCAGAGTAAAAACACGACGCCTTCACGATGCTCATTGATCAGGCTGATAACCTTATCGGTAAAGGTTTCCCATCCCAGACTGGCGTGGGAGTGTGCCTGACCCGCCCGGACAGTTAATACGGTATTCAGCAACAGCACGCCCTGGCGCGCCCAGCTTTCCAGATAACCGTGATTAGGGCGGGTGAAACCCGGAATCGTTCCTTCCAGCTCTTTATACATATTCAGCAGAGAAGGTGGGATGGCCACGCCCGGACGCACGGAAAATGCCAGTCCGTGAGCCTGCCCGGGGCCGTGGTACGGATCCTGCCCCAGGATAACCACCTTTACATCGCTCAGTTCGGTGTAGCGGAAGGCGTTAAACACATCTTTCTGCGGCGGATAAATTGTCTGGCCGGCCTGCCGTTCAGCCGCAACGGTACTGAGGGTATTTATAAAATAGGGCTGCTGCTTCTCTTCAGCCAGCACGTCATGCCAGGTTAAAGGTGTTGTCATCTCGCTCTCCTGCGAATCTCATTCTGTGTCTAGCTTACCTGTTAAACCCCAACGAGCAAAATTACCCGCGGAAAAGCAGGCTAAGTGACTCAATTTATGTTGAAACCAGGCAGGATAAGTTGAATTAGTAACCCTTTAAAATTGATCTAAAACAAAAAATACAGACCACACTCTTTGTGTGGTTAGTGGTTTTGTTGATTTAAATCAATAAATCACCCGGGTCTGAATGTTATATATACACACAACAAACAATGGTTTTACCAATTGGCCGCAAAAGGCCAGCATCAGTTAATGTAGCCTAAGGGAGGCAACACATGATTACAGGTATCCAGATTACTAAAGCTGCAAATGACGATCTGCTGAACTCTTTCTGGCTGCTGGACAGCGAGAAAAACGAAGCGCGCTGTGTAGTAGCGAAAGCAGGTTTTGCGGAAGACGAAATCGTTCCGGTGAGCAAACTGGGCGAAATTGAATACCGTGAAATTCCAATGCAAGTGCAGCCAGAAGTACGCGTGGAAGGTGGTCAGCACCTGAACGTTAACGTCCTGCGTCGCGAAACGCTGATGGATGCCGTTGAGCACCCGGAAAAATACCCGCAGCTGACCATCCGTGTGTCTGGCTATGCGGTGCGTTTCAACTCTCTGACCCCGGAACAGCAGCGCGACGTTATCGCACGTACCTTTACTGAAAGCCTGTAAGGTTTCAGCTTTGGGGGTGGAATAAAAAAGCCGGGAATGTCCCGGCTTTTTTTTACTCTTCCGTTTTTGTCTCTGACGCAGCAGAGCTTGGCTTACGGCGCTTACCAATATTTTTGGTATCGCGGTGGCGCTGTTTAACGCGCGGCTTCTCTTTTTCTTTCTCTTTTCTCTCAGCACGTTTCGCGAGCGCTTTCTTGGACGGTTTACCCGTCATTTTTTCACTCGGCGCACGTGTGGTCGGACGAAGTCCGTCAATCACGCGAGCTTTCAGCGGCTCCTCAACGTAGCGGCCAATTTTCTGTAGCAGCAAATGGTCGTGCGCTTCTACCAGAGAGATAGCAATACCTTTGCGGCCCGCACGGCCGGTACGACCAATACGGTGCAGGTAAGTATCACCGCTGCGCGGCATATCAAAGTTGATCACGTGGCTCACGTCCGGGATGTCGATCCCGCGCGCGGCAACGTCGGTGGCAACCAGCACATTCACGCGGCCATCGGTCAGGCGCTTAATCCCTTCGGTACGCTTAACCTGCGCCATTTCACCTTCGAGATAGCAGTTGTTGATACCGGCATTGCGCAGCATTTCTGCCAGTTCATGCACGCGCTCACGTTTGCGTACGAATACGATGGTACGGGTTGCCTCTTCCTGCTTCAGCAGGTGTTTCAACAACTCAACCTTATGCTCAAGGTTATCTGCGCGGTAGTACCACTGGTGGATCTTCTTACGCTCACGGGTCGATGGCGTAGCGGACACTTCCACCGGATCTTCCAGCAGACGTTCGGCGAAATCTTTAATGGCATCCCCTTCAAGGGTTGCCGAGAACAGCATTGTCTGGTTACGCCAGCGCGTTTCACCCGCGATGTGTTCGATGTCTTGGGCAAAGCCCATGTCCAGCATGCGGTCAGCTTCATCGAGAATCAGCGTTTCCACTGCGCGGCAGTCGAAGTTCTCTTCTTTTATGTATTGCAGCAGACGGCCTGTCGTCGCGACAACGATATCCTGGTTTTCGCTGAACACTTCGGCGTGGTTCATATACGCTACGCCGCCGGTGATGGTCGCGATATCCAGATGGGTGTTCGCCGCCAGCTCACGCGCGTGTTCGGCAACCTGCATCGCCAGTTCACGGGTCGGGGTCAGGATCAAAATGCGCGGCGGGCCTGATTTTTTACGCGGAAAGTCGAGCAAATGCTGCAACACAGGCAGCAAGTAGGCTGCTGTCTTCCCCGTGCCGGTTGGCGCAGAACCGAGCACATCGCGGCCCTCAAGCGCAGGCGGAATGGCCGCGGCCTGAATGGCGGTCGGGCGTGTAAAGCCTTTGCTCTCAAGGGCATTGAGCAGGCTTTCATCGAGTTCAAGTTCGGAAAAAGTCGTTACAGTCATGTTCTACCTCTGTGTGGGGCGCTGATTATAGACGTTACGGCTGTAATCTTCATCTGTTTGTATGGATATCGCTTTTCGACCACTTCGCTTTCCCCTATGCTACTCCAGTTTCACTCAGAAGGTTGCCCTGACATGTCTCAACTCAAAGCGCAGTTGCGCCGCGATGGTTTTACTTTTAAACAGTTTTTTGTGGCGCACGATCGTTGTGCGATGAAAGTCGGTACAGACGGTATTTTACTGGGGGCATGGGCTCCTGTCGCAGGTGTAAAACGCATTCTGGATATTGGTACGGGCAGCGGACTTCAGGCGCTGATGCTGGCGCAGCGAACGGAAGAACACGTCACGATCGATGCCGTTGAGCTTGATCCTCAGGCGGCCCGGCAGGCAAGTGAAAACGCTGCCGACTCTCCGTGGGCAGAACGCATCAGGGTAGAATGCGCCGATGTCCTGACCTGGGCGCCGGAGCAGACCGCGCGTTACGATTTGATTGTCAGCAATCCGCCGTATTTCACGCCAGGCGTGGAATGTGGCACGCCGGAACGCGAGCAGGCACGTTACACCGGCTCGCTCGATCACAAGGCGCTACTGACCAGTGCGGCGGAGCTCATCTCGGAAGAGGGATTTTTCTGCGTGGTCTTGCCTGAAAGCACGGGTAATACCTTCATTGAGATCGCACATGAGATCGGCTGGAATCTGCGTCTTCGTACCGATATTTCGGATACGGAAGGACGCTTACCGCACCGCGTGTTGCTGGCACTCTCGCCGAAAGAGGGCGAGTGCTTTATCGACAGGATGGTCATTCGTGGGCCAGACCAGCGTTATTCCGAAGATTACACAGCTCTGACCCAGGCCTTTTATCTTTTTATGTGAACCTGCGGCGTCAACACCGACGGCCCGGACGTTTCAAGCGGTTCGGGATAGTCCAGCGTATAATGCAGGCCACGGCTCTCTTTGCGCATCATTGCACAGCGCACAATCAGCTCGGCAACCTGCACAAGGTTGCGCAGCTCCAGCAGATTATTAGAAACGCGGAAGTTGGCGTAATATTCATCGATTTCCTGCTGCAACATCATGATGCGGCGTAACGCGCGTTCCAGACGCTTCGTTGTACGTACAATCCCGACATAATCCCACATGAAAAGCCGCAGCTCGTGCCAGTTATGCTGGATTACCACCAGTTCGTCCGGGTTTTCTACCCGACTTTCATCCCATGCCGGCAAGTGTGTTGTCGGACGTGCATAGGGCATGCGTTTGGTAATATCTTCCGCAGCCGACCACCCATACACCAGACACTCCAGCAGCGAGTTTGAGGCCATGCGATTCGCACCATGCAGGCCGGTATAGCTGACCTCGCCGATCGCATACAAACCATCCACGTCGGTACGACCATGATCGTCAACCATCACCCCGCCACAGGTATAGTGGGCGGCAGGTACAATCGGCACCGGATCGCGGGTTAGATCAATACCCAGACTCAGCAGCTTTTCATAAATCATCGGGAAGTGCTGGCGAATAAAGTCTGCCGGTTTATGGCTAATGTCCAGATACATACAGTCCACGCCAAGCCGCTTCATCTCGTGGTCAATGGCGCGGGCCACGATATCCCGCGGTGCCAGTTCACCTCGGGGGTCGAAGTCCGGCATAAACCTGGAACCGTCCGGACGCTTCAGATACGCGCCTTCGCCACGCAACGCTTCAGTTAACAGGAAGTTACGCGCCTGCGGGTGGAACAGGGCGGTAGGATGGAACTGGTTAAACTCCAGATTCGCCACGCGGCAACCTGCGCGCCAGGCCATGGCGATACCGTCTCCGGAGGCGATATCCGGGTTAGTCGTGTACTGGTAAACCTTGGAGGCGCCGCCGGTGGCCAGCACAACGGCTTTTGCCTGGCAGGTTTCCACCTTCTCTTTATTCCGATTCCACACCCATGCGCCGACAACACGGCGCGTGCCGGGCAGGCCAATTTTATCGGAAATAATCAGGTCGACGGCGTTGCTGCGCTCCAGTACCCGAATATTGGGATGGCTGAGGGCTTTGCTGACCAGCGTGGTTTCAACCGCTTTTCCGGTTGCATCAGCAGCGTGCAGAATACGGCGGTGGCTGTGCCCGCCTTCACGGGTCAGGTGATAGCTCTCTTCACCATTAGGCTGAACCTGCGTATCAAACAGCACGCCCTGATCGATAAGCCATTGCACGCAGTGGCGGGCATTGCTGGCGACAAACTCTGCGGCATGCTCATCCACGATCCCGGCACCGGCAATCAGGGTGTCTTCTACGTGCGAGGCAATGCTATCCGTTTCATCAAACACCGCGGCAATACCGCCTTGTGCATAGAAGGTGGAACCTTCGCTCATCGGCCCTTTACTCAGCACGATTACGTTCTGATGTTCCGCCAGGCGCAGTGCGAGGGAGAGGCCGGCAGCACCGCTGCCAATGATCAGTACATCACAATGAAGTTCAGGCGTCGTGTTCATGATGTTTGTTTAATTTACTAAACATGGTGTGGGGAGAATAGCATTGCGATGCGAGATATCGCACGTTTTTTTTGAGGTGTGTTGCAATGACTAAACGGAATCCCGGAGGTTAAATCTGCGCTAAATGGCCGGAAATATTTTGCGAAGCAGATCGTTAGCTTCAGATTTTGTGGTGAAATAAAGCCTGTGTTGCGTTACTCTTCTGACGATAAAGTTAATGATTCTTGTCAGAAAGCGGGTGCGTATCGTGAACAGACTTATAATGAGAGAAAATGAATGGTCTGCGGCGCGATGAACAAAAACAAAGGCGTTACGGAACTTATTGAAGAACAGACACTCTAATTCGGTGCTTGCTCAAAGTGCAATGTTGTTAGAGTGGCGTTTCGATAACGCGTGGAATTTGGTTTGGGGAGACATTACCTCGGATGAGCGAGCAGTTAACGGACCAGGTCCTGGTTGAACGGGTCCAGAAGGGAGATCAGAAAGCTTTTAACCTACTGGTGGTGCGCTACCAGCATAAGGTAGCGAGTCTGGTTTCCCGCTATGTACCCTCAGGCGATGTTCCTGATGTTGTACAAGAGTCTTTTATTAAGGCCTATCGCGCGCTGGATTCATTCCGGGGGGATAGTGCTTTTTATACCTGGCTGTATCGTATTGCAGTCAATACGGCTAAGAATTATTTGGTTGCTCAGGGCCGGCGTCCGCCTTCAAGTGATGTTGACGCTATCGACGCAGAAAACTTCGAAAGTGGCGGCGCGCTGAAAGAAATTTCGAACCCTGAGAACTTAATGTTGTCAGAAGAACTGAGACAAATCGTTTTTCGCACGATCGAGTCGCTCCCGGAAGATTTACGCATGGCAATTACGTTACGGGAGCTGGATGGCCTAAGCTATGAAGAGATAGCCGCCATCATGGATTGTCCGGTCGGCACGGTTCGTTCACGAATTTTCCGTGCGCGAGAAGCCATTGATAATAAAGTTCAACCGCTTATCAGGCGTTGACGATAGCGGGATACTGGAAAAGGTATTAGGCATGCAGAAAGAAAAACTTTCCGCTTTAATGGATGGTGAAACGCTGGATAATGAGCTGCTCGATGAGTTGTCTCATTCTCCCGAAATGCAACAGACCTGGGAGAGCTATCATCTTATCCGCGACACGCTGCGCGGTGATACCAGTGAGGTTCTCCATTTCGATATCTCAGCACGCGTTATGGCGGCCATTGAGAACGAACCTGTTCATCAGACCACGCCGCTGATTCCTGAAGCGCAGCCTGCACCTCACCAGTGGCAGAAAATGCCGTTCTGGCACAAGGTGCGTCCATGGGCCAGCCAGCTCACCCAGATGGGGGTCGCTGCGTGCGTATCGCTTGCAGTTATCGTTGGGGTCCAGCACTATAACACTCAGTCTGAAGCCAATCAGCAACCTGAAGCGCCAGTGTTTAATACGCTGCCGATGATGGGTAAAGCCAGCCCGGTTAGCCTGGGCGTACCGGCAGATGCCTCCGCAAGCGGCGGACAGCAACAGCAGGTACAGGAGCAGCGCCGTCGCATTAATGCGATGTTGCAGGATTACGAGTTGCAGCGCCGTCTGCACTCCGAGCAGCTTCAGTTTGAGCAGGCCCAAACCCAGCAGGCTGCTGTGCAGGTGCCAGGAAACCAAACTTTAGGAACGCAATCGCAGTAATGAAGCAACTTTGGTTCGCCATGTCTTTGATGGCGGGTAGCCTGTTCTTCTCTGCTAACGCCTCGGCTGATGTTTCATCCGGGGCGTTGTTGCAGCAAATGAATCTGGCCAGCCAGTCACTCAATTACGAGTTGGCATTTATCAGCATCAATAAGCAGGGTGTCGAATCGTTACGCTATCGCCACGCCCGCCTTGATAACCAGCCGCTCGCCCAGCTTTTACAGATGGATGGCCCGCGTCGGGAAGTGGTCCAGCGTGGGAATGAAATCAGCTATTTCGAGCCTGGCCTTGAGCCGTTTACGCTCAATGGTGACTACATCGTTGACTCCCTGCCGTCGCTCATTTACACCGATTTTAAACGTCTCGCCCCCTACTATGATTTTATCTCGGTGGGGCGAACGCGTATTGCCGACAGGCTGTGCGAAGTGATCCGCGTTGTTGCGCGGGATGGGACGCGTTACAGCTATATCGTCTGGATTGACGCAGAGACGAAGCTGCCGATGCGCGTTGATCTGCTCGATCGCGACGGTGAAACGCTGGAGCAGTTCCGTGTGATCTCCTTTGACGTAAACAATCAGGTCGGCAACAGCATGCAGAATCTGGCCAAAGCCAGCCTGCCGCCTTTGCTTTCCGTGCCTGCCGGCGATTCTGTCAATTTTAACTGGGTACCATCCTGGATCCCGCAAGGGTTCAGCGAAGTTTCCAGCAGTCGTCGCCAGCTGCCTACTATCGAAACTCCGGTTGAGTCGCGACTCTATTCCGATGGGCTGTTTAGCTTCTCGGTGAATATTAATCGCGCTACGGCGAACAGTTCCGAACAGATGCTCCGTACCGGTCGCCGGACGGTCAGCACGACGGTGCGCGATAATGCGGAAATTACCATTGTCGGTGAATTACCGCCGCCAACGGCAAAACGTATTTCCGACAGCATTAAATTCAGGGCTGCGCAATGATTAAAGAGTGGGCCACGGTCGTATCCTGGCAGGATGGCGTAGCGCTTGTTAGCTGTGACGTTAAAGCATCATGCAGCAGTTGCGCTTCGCGAGCCGGTTGCGGCAGCCGCGTGTTGAATAAGCTGGGGCCGCAAACGTCGCACACTATTGCTGTGCCGAGCGATCAGCCGCTGGTGGCAGGGCAAAAAGTGGAGCTGGGCATCGCTGAAGGTAGCCTGCTCACTTCCGCCATGCTGGTTTACCTTTCTCCGCTGGCAGGTCTGTTCGTGATGGGCGGGGTTTTCCAGATGCTGTTCGGCACAGATTTGGCCGCCATGTGCGGGGCCGCGTTGGGCGGCGTGGGCGGGTTCTGGCTTGCTAAAGGCGTTTCCCCAAGGCTTGCCGCCCGGGAAGCGTGGCAGCCCGTTATCCTCAGCGTTGCACTGGCACCCGACCAACTTCGTGTTGAGACGCTCTCTTCTGAGGCCCGGTGATCTGCCGGGCTTTATTATTATTTACATCGCAATAAAGAAAACGCCGTCTCTTCGCGCTATACCTGGCTCTAAGTGCAGTTCCAGCTGACGAGGATGTAGTGTAGAATGCTGCGTTTTCGCACTGAAAAACGTCAGGCTAAGAACAGCGGCCTCCAGGAATTCGTAAGGCATAATTATTTAACTATATGAAGAACATACGTAACTTTTCGATCATTGCTCACATTGACCACGGTAAGTCGACGCTGTCTGACCGTATTATCCAGATTTGCGGTGGCCTGTCTGATCGTGAAATGGCAGCCCAGGTTCTGGACTCCATGGACCTGGAACGCGAACGCGGTATTACCATCAAAGCGCAGAGCGTGACGCTCGACTATAAAGCTTCCGATGGTGAAACCTATCAACTGAACTTTATCGACACCCCAGGGCACGTTGACTTCTCTTATGAAGTGTCACGCTCGCTGGCGGCCTGCGAAGGCGCGCTGCTGGTGGTGGATGCCGGACAGGGCGTAGAGGCCCAGACGCTGGCAAACTGCTACACCGCCATGGAAATGGATCTCGAAGTGGTGCCGGTTCTGAATAAAATCGACCTGCCAGCCGCCGATCCTGAGCGCGTAGCGGAAGAGATTGAAGACATCGTCGGTATTGATGCGACCGATGCAGTGCGCTGCTCGGCGAAAACCGGCGTCGGCGTTCCGGATGTACTGGAACGTCTGGTGCGTGATATTCCGCCGCCGGAAGGTGACCCGGATGCGCCGCTACAGGCGCTGATCATCGACTCCTGGTTTGATAACTACCTCGGCGTTGTTTCGCTGGTGCGTATTAAAAACGGCACCATGCGTAAAGGCGACAAAATCAAGGTCATGAGCACCGGCCAGGTCTACAACGCTGACCGTCTGGGCATCTTCACGCCAAAACAGGTTGACCGTACCGAGCTGAAATGCGGCGAAGTGGGCTGGCTGGTCTGTGCCATTAAAGACATCCTCGGCGCGCCGGTGGGTGATACCCTGACCGGTGCACGTAACCCGGCAGATAAAGCGCTGCCAGGCTTCAAAAAGGTGAAACCGCAGGTTTATGCGGGTCTGTTCCCGGTCAGCTCTGACGATTACGAAAACTTCCGCGATGCGCTCGGAAAGCTGAGCCTCAACGATGCCTCCCTGTTCTACGAGCCAGAAAGCTCAACGGCGCTGGGCTTCGGCTTCCGCTGTGGCTTCCTCGGTCTGCTGCACATGGAGATCATTCAGGAACGTCTGGAGCGTGAATACGATCTGGATCTGATCACCACCGCCCCGACGGTTGTCTACGAAGTAGAAACCACGTCGAAAGAGGTGATCTACGTCGACAGCCCGTCCAAGCTCCCGCCGCTGAATAATATTCAGGAACTGCGCGAGCCTATCGCAGAGTGTCACATGCTGCTGCCGCAGGAGTTCCTCGGCAACGTGATCACCCTGTGTATTGAGAAGCGTGGCGTGCAGACCAACATGGTTTACCACGGTAACCAGGTGGCGCTGACCTATGAAATTCCGATGGCGGAAGTAGTGCTCGACTTCTTCGACCGTCTGAAGTCTACCTCCCGTGGCTATGCGTCGCTGGACTACAACTTCAAACGCTTCCAGGCCTCGAACATGGTTCGCGTGGATGTACTGATCAACGGCGAGCGTGTTGATGCCCTGGCGCTGATCACCCACAACGATAACGCACCGTACCGTGGTCGTGAGCTGGTTGAGAAGATGAAAGATCTCATCCCGCGTCAGCAGTTTGACATTGCGATTCAGGCGGCCATTGGTAACCACATCATTGCCCGTTCAACCGTGAAGCAGCTACGTAAAAACGTTCTGGCTAAGTGCTATGGCGGCGACGTCAGCCGTAAGAAAAAGCTGTTGCAGAAGCAGAAAGAAGGTAAGAAGCGTATGAAGCAGGTCGGTAACGTTGAGCTGCCGCAGGAAGCATTCCTTGCCATCCTTCATGTTGGTAAAGACGGTAACGGTAAATAACCTTAAGGAGTTGGCATGGCGAACATGTTTGCCCTGATCCTGGTCATCGCTACCCTGGTGACAGGTCTGTTGTGGTGCCTGGATAAGTTTATCTTCGCCCCAAAACGCCGTGAACGTCAGGCTGCCGCGCAGGCAGCCACGGGCGATGCGCTGGACGCGAAAACCCTGAAAAAAGTCGGCCCAAAACCGGGTTGGCTGGAAACAGGGGCATCGGTATTCCCGGTGCTGGCGATTGTGCTGGTGGTGCGTTCTTTTATCTATGAACCGTTCCAGATCCCGTCAGGATCGATGATGCCAACGCTGCTGATCGGTGATTTCATTCTGGTTGAGAAGTTTGCCTATGGCATCAAAGATCCGATCTACCAGAAAACGCTGATCGAAACGGGTCATCCGAAACGTGGCGACATCGTGGTGTTTAAATATCCGGAAGATCCACGGCTGGATTATATTAAACGCGCGGTAGGTCTGCCGGGCGATAAAGTGACCTACGATCCGGTGGCGAAAGAGGTGACCATTCAGCCAGGCTGTAGCTCTGGAACTGCATGTGAAAATGCGCTGCCAGTCACTTACTCCAACGTTGAGCCAAGTGATTTTGTGCAGACCTTTGCCCGCCGTAACGGCGGTGAAGCGACCAGCGGATTCTTCCAGGTGCCAAAAGGTGAAACCAAAGAGAACGGTATTCGTCTGGTTGAACGGAAAGAGACGCTGGGCGATGTCACTCACCGCATTCTGACCGTGCCAATCGCAGAGGATCAACTGGCAATGTACTACCAGCAGCCAGGCCAACAGCTGGCGACCTGGATTGTGCCGCCGGGACATTACTTCATGATGGGTGACAACCGCGATAACTCTGCGGACAGCCGTTACTGGGGCTTTGTGCCGGAAGCGAATCTGGTCGGTAAAGCAACCGCTATCTGGATGAGTTTTGAGAAGCAGGAAGGCGAGTGGCCGACCGGCGTTCGCCTGAATCGTATTGGCGGAATTCATTAATTTTCGTCAAAAATAACACGTAGCGGCTTTTATTCGCCGCTACGTGAATTATTTCAGCGATAAATCTCTTTGAACTAACGACATCCCCTGTCGTTGTGTATAGAATATTCCCCCGAAGTTTAAGGTTGGCCCTGCAAGGGTGCCACGGCACACGAAACCGCGTTGGTTTTCTCAGGTCGGTTTCGTGTGCTGCATTTTTGACGCATTCATTTATTGGTATCGCATGAACCCCATCGTAATTAATCGGCTTCAACGGAAGCTGGGCTACACTTTTCATCATCAGGAGTTGTTGCAACAGGCATTAACCCATCGCAGTGCCAGCAGCAAACATAATGAGCGTCTCGAGTTTTTAGGCGACTCTATTTTAAGTTTCGTGATTGCAAATGCGCTTTATCATCGTTTTCCGCGTGTGGACGAAGGTGATATGAGCCGCATGCGCGCCACGCTGGTGCGCGGCAATACCCTCGCTGAAATCGCACGCGAGTTTGAGCTGGGTGAATGTCTGCGTCTGGGGCCAGGTGAGCTGAAAAGTGGTGGTTTCCGTCGTGAATCCATCCTTGCCGATACGGTCGAGGCATTGATCGGTGGCGTGTTCCTGGACAGCGATATACAGACCGTAGAAAAGCTGATCCTGAACTGGTATCAGACCCGCCTGGACGAAATCAGCCCGGGCGATAAACAAAAAGATCCTAAAACGCGTCTGCAAGAATATTTGCAGGGTCGTCATCTGCCGCTGCCATCCTATCTGGTGGTGCAGGTACGTGGCGAAGCGCACGATCAGGAATTTACCATCCATTGCCAGGTCAGTGGCCTGAGTGAACCGGTGGTCGGCACGGGTTCAAGCCGTCGTAAGGCTGAACAGGCTGCCGCCGAACAGGCGTTAAAAATGCTGGAGCTGGAATGAGCATCGACAAAACCTATTGCGGATTTATTGCCATCGTCGGACGTCCGAACGTTGGCAAATCCACCCTGCTGAATAATCTGCTTGGGCAGAAGATTTCTATCACCTCGCGTAAGGCGCAGACCACGCGTCACCGCATCGTCGGTATCCATACTGAAGGCGCGTATCAGGCGATTTACGTCGATACCCCGGGCCTGCACATGGAAGAGAAGCGCGCCATCAACCGTCTGATGAACAAGGCGGCGAGCAGCTCCATTGGCGACGTAGAGCTGGTGATTTTCGTTGTGGAAGGCACCCGCTGGACGCCGGACGACGAAATGGTCCTGAACAAGCTGCGCGACGGCAAAACGCCGGTGATCCTTGCGGTCAATAAAGTGGACAATGTGCAGGAAAAAGCCGATCTGCTGCCGCACCTGCAATGGCTGGGCAGCCAGATGAACTTCCTGGACATCGTCCCGCTGTCTGCGGAGACGGGTCTGAACGTTGATACCATCGCGGGCATCGTGCGCAAGCATCTGCCGGAAGCGACTCATCACTTCCCTGAGGACTACATCACCGATCGCTCTCAGCGTTTTATGGCGTCTGAAATCATCCGTGAGAAGCTGATGCGTTTCCTGGGCGCTGAACTGCCGTACTCTGTGACGGTGGAGATCGAGCGTTTCCAGAGCAACGAGCGCGGCGGTTACGATATTAACGGTCTGATCCTCGTTGAGCGTGAAGGGCAGAAGAAGATGGTGATCGGTAATAAAGGCGCCAAGATCAAAACTATCGGAATCGAAGCCCGTAAAGACATGCAGGACATGTTTGAAGCACCGGTTCACCTGGAACTGTGGGTGAAAGTGAAATCTGGCTGGGCCGATGATGAGCGTGCGCTGCGCAGCCTCGGTTACGGCGAAGATCAGTAACCTAAGACGACGAGCATATGGATGGATGGCAGCGCGCCTTTGTCCTGCATAGTCGTCCCTGGAGCGAAACCAGCCTGATGCTGGACGTCTTCACGGAAGAGTCCGGTCGCGTGCGCCTTGTTGCCAAAGGCGCACGATCCAGACGTTCTAATCTCAAAGGTGCCTTGCAGCCTTTCACCCCACTGCTGGTCCGCTTTGGCGGGCGAGGGGAAGTCAAAACCCTGCGCAGTGCTGAAGCCGTTTCCCTCGCGCTTCCTCTTTCTGGTATCACGCTCTACAGCGGTTTGTACGTCAACGAACTCATCTCACGGGTGCTTGAACATGAGACCCGCTTCTCTGAACTTTTCTTTGATTACCTGCACTGTATCCAGTCGCTCGCTGGCGCAACCGGCACTCCTGAGCCTGTGCTGCGTCGTTTCGAGCTGGCGCTGCTCGGTCACCTTGGATACGGTGTTGATTTTCTGCACTGCGCGGGGAGTGGGGACGAGGTAGAAGATACCATGACCTATCGCTATCGTGAGGAAAAGGGCTTTATTGCCAGTGTCGTCGTCGATAACAGCACCTTTACCGGGCGCCAGCTCAGAGCACTGTATGAACGCGAGTTCCCGGACGCCGACACCCTGCGTGCGGCAAAACGCTTTACCCGAATTGCGCTCAAGCCGTATCTTGGGGGCAAACCTTTAAAGAGCCGCGAATTATTCAGGCAGTTTATGCCGAAACGCTAATGTTTTACCCCTCACCCCAGCCCTCTCCCGGAGGGAGAGGGAGAAGGTAAATGAACAAAAATACCGAGGATTGTCATGGCTGAATTACTGTTAGGCGTCAACATCGACCACATTGCCACCCTGCGCAACGCGCGCGGCACGGCGTATCCGGATCCGGTTCAGGCGGCGTTTATCGCCGAGCAGGCTGGGGCGGACGGCATTACCGTCCATCTGCGTGAAGACCGTCGCCACATCACCGATCGCGACGTGCGTATCCTGCGCCAGACGCTGGATACCCGCATGAATCTGGAGATGGCAGTAACGGAAGAGATGCTGACGATTGCCTGCGATACGAAGCCGCATTTCTGCTGCCTGGTGCCGGAAAAACGACAGGAAGTGACCACCGAAGGCGGTCTGGATGTGGCCGGGCAGCTCGACAAAATGCGCGATGCCTGCAAACGCCTGGCGGATGCCGGTATCCTGGTTTCACTGTTTATCGACGCCGATTTCACCCAGATTAAAGCCGCTGCCGACGTGGGCGCGCCGTATATTGAAATTCACACCGGCTGCTATGCCGATGCTGAAAACGACGCAGCGCAGGCGAAAGAGCTGGAGCGGATCGCCAAAGCGGCAACCTACGCCGCGAGCCTGGGACTGAAGGTTAACGCCGGTCACGGCCTGACCTATCACAACGTAAAAGCCATCGCTGCCCTGCCGGAAATGCACGAGCTGAACATCGGCCACGCCATTATTGGTCGTGCGGTGATGAGCGGCCTGAAAGAAGCGGTTTCCGAGATGAAGCGCCTGATGCTGGAAGCGCGTCAGTAATGGCTATTCTGGGCTTAGGCACCGACATCGTTGAAATAGCCCGCATCGAAGCGGTGATCGCCCGGAGCGGCGATCGCCTCGCAAGACGCGTGCTGAGCGATAACGAATGGGCTATCTGGGAGGCGCATCAGCAGCCGGTGCGCTTTCTGGCAAAGCGTTTCGCGGTTAAAGAGGCGGCGGCGAAAGCGTTCGGCACGGGCATTCGTAACGGCCTGGCGTTTAACCAGTTTGAAGTGTTTAACGATGAGCTGGGTAAGCCACGTCTGCGTTTATGGGGCGAGGCGCTTAAGCTGGCGGAAAAGCTGGGCGTGGCGCACATGCACGTAACGCTTGCAGATGAACGCCACTACGCCTGTGCGACGGTGATTATCGAAGGTTAAATTTTGTCCGCATGGTGCATCAGGACAAACTTATCCCACAGCTGTTCTTCGTTCTCGACATGTGCCGGATCTTTTAAGATCGTATTGGGAATGGGGCACACCTTCTGGCAGGTCGGCGTCTCATAGTGGCCAATGCACTCGGTGCAGCGGTCGCTGTTAATCTCATAAATGCTGTCGCCCATCGAAATCGCCTCGTTCGGGCATTCGGGTTCGCACATATCGCAGTTGATGCATTTTTTGGTGATTAACAGCGCCATCAGGAAATTCTCAGAAACATCACAAACAGGGCGGGCATTATACGCTCATTCGTTGTTCAAAACAGTTTTTTTACCAGCTCTTCGCTGTGACGAATACGCTCTGGCGCACGCTCCAGATCCTGCTGAACCAGCGCCATAAACAGCAGGTCCGTCAGCATCATCTGCGCACTCGTCGACGAAATCGCCGCGCTGCGAGTGGCCTGTTCCTCGGCGATGGTATACAGACAGCGGGTGGCCCGCTGCTGGAGCGCATTCGGGCTGAAGCCAGTAATGGCCAGAATTTTTCCTCCTACGCGCAGGGCTTCGTCGGTAGCCATATTAATTTCACGGCGCTCGCCGGAATAGGAGATGGCCAGCAGTAAATCGTCAGGATCCATGGCCTGCACGGTCGCCAGCAGCGCGTGCATATCCTGTTCAACGATGGCGTTATAGCCGATTTTTGTCAGCTTCCAGCCAAAGTTACGCGCAACCAGTCCGGAGGCACCGATCCCGGTCAATACAATACGCCGCGCGTCGCGAAGCATGGCTACGCTTTCCAGCAGCTTCTCTTCCGTGTTCACATCCAGCGTGGCATGCATTGCCGCCACGTTCTCCTTGATCAGCTTTTCGCCGACCAGACGCATCGGATCGTCGCCGCGGATCTGGTTATGCACCGGCATTGACTGCGGATTAGGGTTGCTTACCAGTGCTTCACTGATCGCCAGTTTTAGCGCCGGAAAGCCTTTATAGCCTATCTTCTGGGCAAATTTCACCACGCTCGACTGGCTCACCCCGGCTTCACCTGCCAGCTGCTGGGAGCTGAGGTGTCGCGCGCGATCGGGCTGGGAAAGTAAATAATCCGCCAGCTTTTTGTCACTCTGGGCAAACCCTGCGTAGCGCTGGCGAATACGAATTAAACAGTTCATACGGTCTCCTGGCGAAAATGTGATTACCTGCGCAAATACGAATTATGCTCGCCTGAATGAATTTTATATTCCATTATAGTGCGTTTATTATGAATTAAAAATTCCAGAGGTAAATAACATGAATCTAGGCTCTCTTGTTTCTGAAACGCGTAACCCGCAAACCATGGATCTTGATGCACTGTCCACGCTGGAGCTGGTAAACCGCTTTAATCAACAGGATACCCTCGTCGCGCTGGCAGTCAAAGAGACATTGCCCGAGGTGGCGAAAGCCGTAGACGCCGCTGCCGACGCTCTGATAGCAGGAGGACGCATTATTTATATGGGGGCGGGTACCAGTGGGCGCCTCGGTGTGCTGGATGCCTCAGAATGTCCCCCGACGTTTGGCGTTCCGCACGGTCTGGTCGTTGGCCTGATTGCCGGTGGCCCCGGCGCGCTGCTGAAAGCGGTGGAAGGGGCAGAAGACAATAAACAGCTTGGGGAAGACGATCTCAGGGCGCTGAACCTGACCGCGCAGGATCTGGTCGTCGGGCTGGCGGCTTCTGGTCGTACGCCGTACGTCATTGGTGGGCTGGAATACGCCAGACAGACGGGATGTACCACGGTGGCCATCTCCTGTAACCCGGGTTCGCCGATTGCGCAGGTGGCCGCCATTGCCATCTCTCCGGTCGTCGGGCCGGAAGCGCTCACCGGCTCCACGCGCCTGAAATCCGGAACCGCACAGAAGCTGGTGCTCAATATGATCTCCACCGGCGCGATGGTGAAATTTGGCAAGGTCTACCAAAACCTGATGGTGGATATGCAGGCCACCAACGTCAAGCTGGTGGACAGAGCCTGCCGCATGGTGATGGAAGCGACAGGCGCCAGTCGTGAAGAGGCGGAAAAGGTGCTTCAGCAGACCGATCACGATGTAAAACCCGCCATTCTGATGATATTAACCGGGCTGGATGCAGCCGCGGCCAGAGCCAGGCTTGAAGCCCATCACGGGTTTTTACGGGCGGCATTAGAACATCAATAAGAGGCGTTTATGGACAAAACAGCAGCGCTCGCCAGCGACATCCTGCTTGGGATCGGTGGGGAAAAAAATATTCAGCGTCTGGAAAACTGCATGACGCGTGTACGCGTCGAGGTGTACAACGACGAAAAGCTTGATTTAACGCGCCTGAAGCAGCTCCCCGGCGTGAGCGGGTACGTTAAACAGGGGCAACAGCACCAGCTGATTGTCGGTCCGGGCAAAGCGGCGCAGGTGGTTGATGCCATGCGCGCCCTGATGACGGGCGGTGAAACGGCTCCCGCCTTTGACGACGCGGAACGCACCAAAGCGCAGGCGAAAGCCAAATACAAAGCCCCCATGAGCGATGCGCTGCGCCAGCTGGCAAACGTCTTTATTCCTCTTATCCCGGCGTTTATCGCGTCGGGGCTGATCACCGGGATTATCAATATCCTCAAGCGTCCGGATATTGTCGGGAATTTCGCCACCCAGTATCCGAACCTGCTGGGTATTCTGGCGATTTTCGGCAGCGCGGTGTTTGCCATCATGAATATTCTGGTGGGGGTGAACACGGCCAAAGTGTTCGGCGGCTCGCTGGCGATGGGCGGCGTAATGGCGGGTATCCTCTCCAGCCCGCAGCTGGCGCAGATTACACTGTTTGGCGAGGCGCTTCAGCCTGGCCGCGGTGGGGTGATTGCCGTGCTGCTGGTGGTCATTCTGATGTGCTGGATTGAGAAAAAGCTACGCGCGTTGCTGCCAGGCTCGATTGAACTGATCCTCAACCCGCTGCTGACCACATTGATTACCGGGAGCGTGGCGATTGTGGCGCTGCAACCGTTAGGCGGCGCGATCTCTGAAGCCATCGCCCACGGCGCGTCTCTGGCGATCGATCGCGGCGGGCTGCTGGTGGGGGCCGTGCTGTCCGGGACCTTCCTGCCGTTAGTGCTGACCGGTCTGCATCAGGGGCTGGTGCCGATTCACGTCGAACTGGTACAGGCGCACGGCTATAACGCCCTGCTGCCGATCCTGTCGATGGCTGGCGTTGGGCAGGTCGGCGCGGCCATCGCGGTGCTGATGAAAACCCGCAACGCGCGTTTAAAAAAGGTCATTAAAGGGGCGCTGCCGGTCGGGTTGCTCGGTATCGGCGAGCCGCTGATTTTCGGCGTGACCTTGCCGCTGGGTAAGCCGTTCCTGGCCGCTTGTCTCGGTGGGGCGGTGGGCGGGGCGTTAATCAGCTACTGGAAAGTGGCGACCGTCATTACCTTCGGGATCTCCGGGTTACCGCTGGCATTAACCATCGTGACCGGAAAAGTGATGCTCTATCTGTTAGGCTATCTGGTAGCGGTGATCGCCGGGTTCCTGTTTACCTGGCTGTTAGGATTCAACGACCCAGAGGAGTAAGGTTTGGCCAGTCACGAGCGTCGCGTTGTCTTTTTTGATCTGGATGGAACGCTGCATCAGCAGGATATGTTCGGCACCTTTATGCGCTACCTGCTACGGCGCCAGCCCCTTAACGCGTTGCTGGTATTACCCCTGTTACCCGTTATTGGCATCGCGCTGCTGGTGAAAGGCCGTGCAGCGCGCTGGCCGATGAGCCTGCTGCTCTGGGGATGCACGTTTGGTCATAGCGAAGCGCGCCTCAAGCAGCTCGAACAGGATTTTGCGCACTGGTTTCGCGGGCACGTCGCCGCGTTTCCCGTGGTACAGGCGCGCCTGACCAGCTATCTCGACGCCAATGATGCCGATATCTGGCTGATTACTGGCTCCCCGCAGACGCTGGTGGAGCAAGTCTATTTTGATACGCCCTGGCTGCCGCGCGTAAATCTTATCGCCACGCAGATCGCGCGCGGCTACGGCGGCTGGGTGCTCACCCTGCGCTGCCTCGGACATGAAAAAGTGGTGCAGCTGGAGAAACGCATCGGTACGCCGCTGCGTCTGTACAGCGGCTACAGCGACAGCAAGCAGGACAACCCGCTGCTCTATTTTTGCCAGCACCGCTGGCGCGTCACGCCTCTGGGCGAACTTCAGCAACTCGAATAGTCTTATCTGTACCGGCTATGTATAATGCCGCCCGCTTTTCGACTGGAGTATCAGCCCTTGTCCAACCCTGAACACAATCATGAATACTGGATGCGCCATGCGCTGGCGCTGGCTCAGCGCGCCTGGGAAGAGGGCGAAGTGCCCGTGGGCGCGGTACTGGTCCATAACAATCAGGTTATTGGGGAAGGGTGGAACCGTCCGATTGGCCGTCACGATCCTACCGCGCATGCTGAAATTATGGCGCTGCGTCAGGGCGGACTGGTGCTGCAAAACTATCGTCTGCTTGATACCACCCTGTATGTCACCCTTGAGCCGTGCGTAATGTGCTCCGGGGCGATGGTGCACAGCCGAATCGGTACGCTGGTGTTTGGCGCGCGGGATGAAAAGACGGGCGCTGCTGGTTCACTGATGGACGTACTTGGGCATCCGGGGATGAACCACCAGGTGAAAACTATCGGCGGGGTACTTGCACCAGAATGTTCGGGTCTGTTAAGTGACTTTTTTCGAATGCGTCGGCAGCAGAAAAAGCAACAAAAGGCAGAATTGAAACCACAGGGTGATTAAGCTCTTCCGGTGCGACCACCGGATAGCTTTCAGCCAGCTGTTGCGCCTCGGCCGCCTCTTTTTCTTTCTCCAGCAGATATCCCACCAGGCTTATCTGATACTTACGAATATTTTCCACGTAGGCATACGCTTCATGGCCGCGCGCATAGCCATACGTCAGCTTCTGGTACCACTGTTTCTGGCTAAGCAGCGGCAGGCGCTGTTTTACATCTGACCAACTGTCCGGGTTACCTTTGGTTTTCGCCGTCAGCGCCCGCGCGTCGAGCATATGCGCATACCCCATGTTATAGGCGGCTAGCGCAAACCAGATCCGCTCCCCTTCCGGGACCGTCTCCGGCACTTTCGCCATCATATCCTGTAAATACTGCGCGCCGCCGCTGATGCTCTGTTCCGCATCGGTCCGGTCGCTGATGCCGAGGCTCTGGGCGGTATTTTTAGTGAGCATCATCAACCCGCGCACGCCCGTGGGGGAGGTGGCCTGAGCATCCCAGTGCGATTCCTGGTAGGAAATTGCCGCCAGCAGCTTCCAGTCAATCTCCTGGGCGTACTTCTCAAACAGCGGTTGCAGGTCCGGCAGCACGCTGTCCACCGCGCGCAGGAAGGTGCGGGTGTCAACGTAATCAAAATCGTCCCCGTGACCGAGATATTTCTCTTCCAGACGCGCCAGGGTGCCGTCTTCATTGATGGAATTAAAGAAATCGAGCATGGCCGCAGAGACGGTTTGATCGTCGTCCAGCTGGGTAAACCAGGTCACCGGCTGTTCGTCGGTCACATCCAGCGCCACGGCGATTTCAGGATGAACGCGCTGGAAAAGACTGATCGCCACCGAATCAGCAATGGTATAGGCCAGCTTTTTATCTTTTACCTGCTCCAGCAATTCGGTCGTGCCGAGTTTAGGATCGACCGTCCAGCTGAGGTTAGGGTATTTTTTCTCTTTCAACGCCCGCAGATCGTCAATCACCACATGGCCTGGCGCAATGGTCAATTGCTGGTCGGTGATGTCGGCCAGTGAGCGCGGGCGCAGGCTACCCACACGATAAACCACCTGCTGCGACACGGAGTAGTAGGTCGGGCCCGGCTGATAGTTTTTGCTGCGTTCGCTGTTGTACACCAGACCTGCGGCGAGAATATCGGCACGGTCATGGTCCAAATCATCAAACAGCTGGTTGATGTTCTGCCGCACGGTAACTTTCAGCTTCACGCCCAGATAGTCCGCAAACAGCTGTGCCAGTTCGTAATCAAGACCGATGGTTTTACCGTTGATATCGTCGTAAATAAGCGGGGAGGAGAGGGTACTGACGAGCAACTCCCCCCGCTCCTGAATGGCGGCGATACGGTTTTCGGCCTTGCCGAACCAGGGGATAGACGGCCAGAGGGCCACTGCCAGCAGCAACGTAACAATGCCGATGAGCAGATAATTAATCTTTAATTTTTTCAATTAGTTAATTCTCTGCGACGCCGGTTGCCTCAGTGTGCTGTAGTCATGTTAAGAGTAGAGTTTGCCATTGATTGAGCGGCATTTTGCGCAAAGTAGCGCCAGTTGGCAACCAATTAGAGAGACAGGTCACATCTATTGTTAAACATAAAGGTTGATTTTATTTCGACGCAAACGGTTTCGTCGGCGCTCAGGATTCTCTATAATGACGCCCGTTTTCCCCCCTTGCGCACACTGTAAGCGCCCCGGCGCTTCGAAGACGAGAGACTTATGATGGAAATTCTGCGTGGTTCGCCTGCACTGTCTGCCTTCCGTATTACCAAACTGCTGGCACGTTTTCAGGCGGCCGACCTTCCGGTAAGCAATATTTACGCTGAGTATGTCCATTTTGCTGACCTGAATGCCCCCCTGAATGCAGAGGAGCGCGTACAGCTGGAACGTCTGCTTAAATATGGCCCAAGCCTGAGCAGCCATACGCCGACCGGCAAATTAATCCTCGCCACGCCACGCCCTGGCACCATCTCCCCCTGGTCTTCCAAAGCAACAGACATCGCTCACAAATGCGGCCTGAACCAGATTAACCGTCTGGAGCGCGGTGTGGCGTACTACGTGGAAGCCTCTACCCTGAGCGACGCGCAGTGGCAGGCGGTTGCGGCTGAACTGCACGACCGCATGATGGAGAGCGTGTTTGACTCTCTGGATGATGCGCAGAAACTGTTCTCCCACCATCAGCCTGCGCCGGTACAGAGCGTGGATCTGCTGGGGCAGGGCCGTCAGGCGCTGATTGACGCAAACCTGCGTCTTGGTCTGGCACTCGCAGAGGATGAAATCGACTACCTTCAGGATGCATTCGTTAAGCTGAATCGCAACCCGAACGACATCGAACTGTATATGTTCGCGCAGGCCAACTCCGAGCACTGCCGCCACAAGATTTTCAACGCCGACTGGATTATCGACGGCGAACAGCAGCCGAAGTCGCTGTTCAAAATGATCAAAAACACCATGGAGCAAACCCCTGACCACGTGCTGTCTGCCTATAAAGACAACGCCGCGGTGATGGAAGGTTCCGAGGTGGGCCGCTTCTTCGCCGATCGCGAAGCAGGGCGCTATGACTTCCATCAGGAGCCTGCGCATATCCTGATGAAAGTGGAAACCCACAACCACCCGACGGCGATCTCCCCATGGCCGGGTGCGGCGACCGGCTCCGGCGGTGAAATCCGTGACGAAGGGGCGACCGGTCGTGGTGCAAAACCAAAAGCGGGTCTGGTCGGTTTCTCCGTCTCCAACCTGCGTATCCCGGGCTTTGAACAGCCGTGGGAAGAAGATTTCGGCAAGCCAGAGCGCATCGTGACCGCGCTGGATATCATGACCGAAGGCCCGCTGGGCGGCGCGGCGTTTAACAACGAATTTGGTCGTCCGGCGCTGAACGGTTACTTCCGTACCTATGAAGAGAAAGTGGACAGCCACAACGGCGAAGAGCTGCGCGGCTATCACAAACCGATCATGCTGGCGGGCGGGATCGGCAACATCCGTGCCGATCACGTGCAAAAAGGCGAGATCGTCGTCGGCGCGAAGCTGATCGTGCTCGGCGGCCCGGCGATGAACATCGGTCTGGGCGGCGGTGCGGCCTCTTCTATGGCCTCCGGCCAGTCTGATGCGGATCTCGATTTCGCCTCCGTGCAGCGTGACAACCCTGAGATGGAGCGTCGCTGTCAGGAAGTAATCGACCGCTGCTGGCAGCTGGGTGATGCTAACCCGATTCTCTTTATCCACGACGTGGGAGCGGGCGGTCTGTCCAACGCCATGCCGGAGCTGGTGAGCGACGGCGGCCGCGGTGGTCGTTTCAACCTGCGCGATATCCTGAGCGATGAGCCTGGCATGAGCCCGCTGGAAATCTGGTGTAACGAATCCCAGGAGCGCTACGTGCTGGCGGTTGCGGCCGACCAACTGCCGCTGTTTGACGAGCTGTGCCGCCGCGAGCGCGCGCCGTATGCCGTCATCGGTGAAGCGACCGAAGAGCAGCACCTGACTCTGAGTGACACCCATTTCGACAACCAGCCAATCGATCTGCCGCTCGACGTTCTGCTCGGTAAAACGCCGAAGATGACCCGCGACGTAACCACCCGTAAAGCGGCGGGCAAAGCGCTGGATCGCCAGGATATTACCGTTGCAGACGCGGTGAACCGCGTGCTGCACCTGCCTGCTGTGGCAGAGAAAACCTTCCTGGTGACCATCGGCGACCGCACCGTGACCGGTATGGTATCCCGCGATCAGATGGTTGGCCCGTGGCAGATCCCGGTCGCTAACTGCGCCGTGACCACCGCGAGCCTCGACAGCTATTACGGCGAAGCGATGGCGCTGGGCGAACGTACGCCGGTGGCGCTGCTGGACTTCGCCGCCTCTGCGCGACTGGCCGTTGGTGAAGCGCTGACCAACATTGCCGCGACGCAGATTGGCGACATTAAACGTATCAAGCTCTCCGCGAACTGGATGGCCGCTGCCGGTCACCCTGGTGAAGACGCCGGCCTGTATGAAGCCGTGAAAGCGGTGGGTGAGGAACTGTGTCCTGCGCTCGGCCTGACCATTCCGGTGGGTAAAGACTCCATGTCGATGAAAACCCGCTGGCAGGAAGGTAACGAGCAGCGCGAGATGACCTCTCCGCTGTCGCTGGTGATCACCGCGTTTGCGCGCGTGGAAGACGTACGTCATACCGTTACGCCGCAGCTTTCCACTGAAGATAACGCCCTGCTGTTGATTGACCTCGGCAAAGGCCATAACGCCCTGGGCGCCACCGCGCTGGCGCAGGTTTACCGCCAGCTCGGCGATAAGCCAGCCGACGTGCGCGACGTCGCCCAACTGAAAGGCTTCTACGACGCAATTCAGGCGCTGGTGGCGCAGCGTAAGCTGCTGGCCTACCACGACCGTTCCGATGGTGGCCTGCTGGTGACGCTGGCAGAGATGGCCTTCACCGGTCACTGCGGCGTTGAAGCAAACATTGCTACGCTTGGCGAAGACCGCCTGGCGGCGCTGTTTAACGAAGAGCTTGGCGCGGTCATTCAGGTACGCGCCGCAGATCGCGACGCGGTAGAAGCGATTCTGGCGCAGCACGGTCTGGCAGACTGCGTACACTATCTCGGTAAAGCGGTGCAGGGCGACCGTTTCGTGATTGAAGCCGACGGCCACGCGGTGTTCAGCGAAAGCCGCACCACGCTGCGCATGTGGTGGGCAGAAACCACCTGGCAGATGCAGCGGCTGCGTGACAACCCGGAATGCGCCGATCAGGAACACAACGCGAAGGCGAACGACAACGATCCTGGCCTGAACGTGAAGCTCAGCTTCGACATAAACGAAGACATTGCCGCGCCGTACATTGCGACCGGTGCGCGTCCGAAAGTGGCCGTGCTGCGCGAGCAGGGCGTTAACTCCCACGTTGAGATGGCTGCGGCCTTCCACCGCGCGGGCTTTGATGCCATCGACGTCCACATGAGCGACCTGCTGGCCGGGCGTACCGGGCTGGATGATTTCCAGGCGCTGGTTGCCTGCGGAGGGTTCTCCTACGGTGACGTGCTGGGCGCGGGCGAAGGCTGGGCGAAGTCTATTCTGTTTAACAGCCGCGTGCGTGACGAATTCGAAACCTTCTTCCACCGTCCGCAGACGCTGGCGCTGGGCGTGTGTAACGGCTGTCAGATGATGTCTAACCTGCGCGAGCTGATCCCGGGTAGCGAAGCCTGGCCGCGCTTTGTGCGTAACCAGTCTGACCGCTTCGAAGCGCGCTTCAGCCTGGTAGAAGTAACCCAAAGCCCGTCTCTGCTGTTGCAGGGAATGGTGGGTTCGCAGATGCCAATCGCGGTTTCGCACGGCGAAGGTCAGGTTGAAATGCGTGATGCGGCGCACCTGGCTCAGCTTGAAAGCAAAGGACTGGTAGCGCTGCGCTTTGTTGATAACTTCGGCAAGGTCACCGAAACCTATCCGGCTAACCCGAACGGTTCGGCAAATGGCATTACCGCGGTCACCAGCGAAAGCGGTCGGGTGACCATCATGATGCCGCACCCGGAGCGTGTCTTCCGCACCGTGAGCAACTCCTGGCACCCGGAAAACTGGGGCGAGGACAGCCCGTGGATGCGCATTTTCCGCAACGCGCGTAAACAACTGGGTTAAGTTTCAACGCCCTGACTGTAGGCCCGGTAAGCGCGAGCGCCACCGGGCTTTTTTGTACCTGTCGCAAAATCGCGACAATCCTCTGGGTTGAGTGTCTCCAATAAGAGACATTTAACTTATTGATTTATCTATGGCAGGACAGGTTTCCATTAAGGTGTTGCTTAATAGCGACACTTAGCCTGGAAATCATTCACCTGACAATCAATGCATTTTAATAATAAAACAATTATTAATCATAAGGATAGTATCAAAGTTTACAATCTGGCACGCATGTTGCATAATAGTAGCCAGTGGCTCATTCACCTTCTTATGTCAGCCCCTTCGGGACGTGCTACATAAACTTCGAATGACGCACAAAAAGGTGCCTGCCGTCCAACTACTGATTATTGCAATGCTTTATCAGGCCAGGGCGAAACGTCGAGTTAGGCACCGCCTTATTCCATGACAAAGCCGGGTTTTTACCCGGCTTTGTTGTATCTGAAGGGCAGACTCAGTTACGCTCTCCTCAAACCCGGATGATGAGAGTAATGTGTTGAAACGCTGGCCCGCTTTCCCTCGCTCCCTGCGACAGCTCGTTATGATGGCCTTCCTGCTGATCCTGCTACCTTTGCTGGTTCTGGCGTGGCAGGCATGGCAAAGCCTGAATGCGTTAAGTGCCCAGGCGGCCCTGACTAACCGCACCACGCTTATTGATGCCCGCCGTAGCGAGGCAATGACCAACGCCGCGCTGGAGATGGAGCGTAGCTATCGCCAGTACTGCGTGCTGGACGACCGCACGCTGGAGAGGGTCTATCAGAACCAGCGTAAACGCTACAGCGAAATGCTGGATGCCCATGCCGGGGTCTTGCCGGATGACAAACTCTATCAGGCGCTGCGTCAGGATCTGAACGATCTGGCGCAGCTCCAGTGCAAAAACAGCGGTCCTGATGCCGCCGCCGCCGCCCGACTTGAAGCCTTCGCGAACGCCAATACGGAGATGGTGCAGTCCACCCGTACGGTTATCTTTTCCCGTGGGCAGCAACTCCAGCAGGAGATTGCCGAGCGCGGCCAGTTCTTCGGCTGGCAGGCGCTGGTGCTGTTCCTCGTCAGCCTTGGGCTGGTACTGCTCTTTACCCGCATGATCATCGGCCCGGTAAAGGGGATCCAGCGGATGATTAACCGCCTGGGGGAGGGCAAATCTCTCGGGGATACGGTTGTTTTTAAAGGCCCGCGCGAGCTGCGCTCGGTCGGTCAGCGCATCATCTGGCTTTCTGAACGCCTGGCGTGGCTGGAATCGCAGCGTCATCAGTTCCTGCGCCATATCTCACACGAACTCAAAACACCGCTGGCCAGTATGCGTGAAGGCACGGAGCTGCTGGCAGACGAAGTAGCGGGACCGTTAACCCCTGAGCAAAAAGAGATCGTGGCGATTCTGGATGCCAGTAGCCGCAATTTACAAAAACTTATTGAACAACTGCTGGACTATAACCGCAAGCTGGCGGATGGTGCTGTGGTGCTTGAAAGCGTTGAGATTGAACCGCTGGTGGACATGGTGATCTCCGCCCATAGCCTGCCAGCAAGAGCTAAAATGATGCATACCCAGGTGGATCTCAATGCGCCATCCTGTCTGGCAGAGCCGATGCTCTTAATGAGCGTACTGGATAATCTTTATTCCAATGCGGTGCACTATGGTACTGAATCCGGTACCATTTATATCAGAAGCAATAACAACGGTTCGCGGGTATTTATTGACGTAGCGAATACGGGAAGCCCGATTCCGGATGATGAAAAAACGATGATCTTTGAGCCCTTCTTCCAGGGGAGTCATCAGCGAAAAGGTGCGGTAAAAGGAAGTGGTCTGGGGCTGAGTATTGCCCGCGACTGCATACGACGCATGCAGGGTGAGCTTAACATCGTGAGTGATGAACGCGCCGATGTCTGTTTTCGTATCGAACTGCCTCTTGAGCCGGAAAAATCAATGAAATGAATAACAACCTGGTGAGTATGTCACACGTCTTTTACCGCGCACTGCGCGCGGTGTTTTCCAGCAAAAATGTGCGCCTCAGCCTGCCCTGCTTACTGCTGGCCGGCTGTGTAACCCATGCACCAAAAAGTGCGATTAGCCACAAACAGGAAGATAAATGGCCGCAACAACAGCTGGCCGATTTCCTTTCAACACGTTGCGATGATATCTGGAGCCTGTCGGGGCGTGATGTTGAATCCAATCCGCTGTTCTGGCTGCGCGGAATAGACTGCGCCCAGCGACTGGCGCCCGCCGAGGCCCGTGCCCAGGCGGCGATGCTGATGGACGATACCTGGCAGGACGCGTTTAAACGCGGGATCGTGATGGCGGATGCCAGAATCACGCCTGTCGAACGCCGCGCCAACGTGACGCGGCTGGATACTTACGTGATCAATATTCCCCCCCAGGTGCGCCCGGTTTATCAGCTCTGGCGGGACGGACAAACCCTGCAATTACAGCTGTCCGAAGAGCGTTTCCGCTACAGCAAATTGCAGCAGTCGAGCGACAGCGAGCTTGATGCGCTTCGCCAGCAGCAGGAGTCGCTGCGCGAGCAGCTGGAAACCACCACCCGCAAGCTCGAAAATCTGACCGATATCGAAAGACAGCTCTCGACGCGTAAGCCGGCAGGCAGCTATCTGCCCGATGGGTCGAAAGGCAACTCTGCCACGACGCCAGACAGTGAGACGCCGAAACAAGAGGATGTGAAGCCATGACAAGCCGTAAACCTGCCCATCTGTTACTGGTGGATGACGATCCCGGGCTGTTAAAGCTGCTGGGGATGCGTCTGGTCAGCGAAGGCTACAGCGTGGTCACCGCTGAAAGCGGGCAGGAGGGGCTGAAAGTGCTCAGCCGCGAGAAAATCGATCTGGTGATCAGCGATTTGCGCATGGATGAAATGGATGGCCTGCAACTGTTCACGGAGATCCAGAAGCAGCAGCCCGGGATGCCGGTGATTATCCTCACCGCTCACGGATCTATTCCTGATGCGGTGGCCGCGACGCAGCAGGGGGTATTCAGCTTCCTCACCAAACCGGTGGATAAAGACGCCCTCTATAAAGCGATCGACAGTGCTCTTGAGCACGCTGCGCCATCCGGCGACGACGGCTGGCGTGAATCCATCGTGACGCGTAGCCCTGTGATGCTGCGCCTGCTGGAACAGGCGCGGATGGTGGCGCAATCCGACGTTAGCGTGCTGATCAACGGCCAGAGCGGGACCGGGAAAGAGATCCTGGCCCAGGCGATCCACAACGCCAGCCCACGCAGTAAAAATGCCTTTATTGCCATCAACTGTGGCGCGCTGCCGGAACAACTGCTTGAGTCTGAGCTCTTCGGCCATGCCCGCGGCGCCTTTACCGGCGCGGTGAGCAGCCGTGAAGGGCTGTTCCAGGCGGCAGAGGGGGGCACGCTGTTCCTTGATGAAATTGGCGATATGCCCGCGCCGTTGCAGGTCAAACTGCTGCGCGTGTTGCAGGAGCGGAAAGTGCGTCCGCTTGGCAGCAACCGCGATATCGATATCAACGTGCGCATTATTTCCGCTACCCATCGCGATTTGCCCAAGGTGATGGCGCGCAACGAGTTCCGCGAAGATCTCTACTATCGACTGAATGTCGTCAACCTGAAAATCCCGGCGCTGGCCGAGCGTGCGGAAGATATCCCGCTGCTGGCAAATCACCTTTTGCGCCAGGCCGCTGACCGCCACAAACCATTCGTGCGCGCGTTCTCCACCGATGCGATGAAACGCCTGATGACAGCAAGCTGGCCGGGCAACGTACGCCAGCTGGTGAACGTGATTGAGCAGTGCGTGGCGCTGACGTCATCGCCGGTGATCAGCGATGCGCTGGTGGAGCAGGCGCTCGAGGGGGAAAACACGGCCTTACCGACGTTTGCGGAAGCGCGAAACCAGTTCGAGCTGAACTATCTGCGCAAGCTGCTGCAAATCACCAAAGGCAACGTGACCCACGCGGCGCGCATGGCCGGGCGTAACCGTACCGAGTTTTATAAATTGCTCTCACGCCATGAGCTGGAAGCGAACGATTTTAAAGAGTAATACCGCAAAATTCGCCTGAATATGATACTGTGAGCAACCGATTACGAGGCTGCTTACTGGCAAGAGTTTAAGGACCCACCATGAAAAAGATTGATGCGATTATTAAACCTTTCAAACTGGATGATGTACGTGAAGCGCTGGCAGAAGTAGGCATCACCGGGATGACCGTAACTGAAGTGAAAGGTTTTGGTCGTCAGAAGGGCCACACCGAGCTATACCGTGGCGCAGAGTACATGGTGGACTTTCTGCCGAAAGTGAAAATCGAGATCGTGGTAAGCGATGATATCGTCGATACCTGTGTGGATACCATCATCCGCACGGCGCAGACCGGTAAAATTGGCGACGGGAAAATCTTCGTCTTTGACGTGGCGCGCGTGATCCGTATCCGTACCGGCGAAGAAGACGACGCGGCGATTTAAAAAAGATTTGGTAGGCCGGGTAAGGCGCAGCTGCCACCCGGCGAAAAAAAAGCCCCTCGTTGAGGGGCTTTTTGCATTACAGCACTTTATGCGGGCCGAAACATTCGTAATGAATGTTGTCTTTATTCACGCCCAGGTCTACCAGCTGCTTCGCGGCATACTGCATAAACGCTACCGGCCCACAAACGTAGAACTGCATCCCCGGTGCGCTGAACGCCCCTTCATGCTGCCCTAAATTCATCAGGCCTTCGCTGTCGAAACGAGCCGCTGCGCGGTCGGCTTCCGTGGGTAAACGATACCAGGTATGCGCGGTAAAGTGTGGCAGACCCGCTCCCAGCGCTTTCACCTCGTCCGCGAAGGCGTGAACATCACCGTTCTCCGCCGCGTGGAACCAGTTAACCTGCGCGCTGTGGTTTGCTTTCGCCAGCGTATCCAGCATCGCCAGCATTGGCGTCTGCCCCACGCCTGCGGAGATCAGCGTCACCGGGGTATTCGTTTCAACGGCCATAAAGAAATCGCCCGCCGGTGCCGCCAGATGGACCACGTCGCCCACGCTGGCTTCGTTATGCAGCCAGTTGGATACCTGACCGCCTTCCTCACGTTTAACCGCAATGCGATAGCCTTTGCCGTCTGGCTTGCGGGTCAGGGAGTACTGGCGAATCTCCTGATGCGGGAAGCCTTCAGGCTTCAGCCAGACGCCCAGATACTGGCCCGGCTGGTAATCGGCAACTGGCTGACCGTCAACTGGCTCAAACTCAAAGCTGGTGATCAGTGCGCTGCGCGGGGTTTTCTCAACGATGCGGAAGGCGCGCGTGCCTTCCCAGCCGCCATTCTTGCTGGCGTTTTCGCTGTAGATCTGTGCTTCACGGTTGATGAATACGTTTGCAAGTACGCCATAGGCCTTCCCCCAGGCATCCAGTACTTCCTGGCCCGGGCTGAACATTTCGTCCAGGGTCGCCAGCAGGTGACTGCCGACGATGTTGTACTGCTCAGGTTTGATCTGGAAGCTGGTGTGCTTCTGGGCGATTTTTTCCACCGCAGGCAGCAGAGCCGGCAGGTTTTCGATGTTGCTGGCATAGGCGGCAATAGCGTTAAACAGCGCTTCGCGCTGATCGCCGTTACGCTGGTTGCTCATGTTGAAAATCTCTTTGAGCTCCGGGTTATGCGCGAACATGCGATCGTAGAAATGGGCGGTCAGTTTAGGACCCGTTTCAACCAGCAGGGGAATTGTGGCTTTCACGGTAGCGATGGTTTGGGCGTCGAGCATAGCAGCTTCCTTCTGATGTTACTTTAATGATGTATTTTAGATGCATCTTATAAAAATACCCCTGCAATGTAAATGGTTCTTTGCATCGTGAAAAATATGCATCACAAAGCTGAAAAGAAATCCGTTGAAAATGGTGAGAGCTTTATTGCTCAAACCCTTGCGTGGCGTGGAGGTAAACGTTTGCGTAAAATCGTTTGTCAAGACCTGTTATCGCAGAACTATTCAGTTATACTGTTGCCCGTCGTCCAACAGGACTGCCTTTTCAGGCCAAAAATTTACTTGTTAGCTGAGTCAGGAGATGCGGATGTTAAAGCGTGAAATGAACATTGCCGATTATGATGCCGAACTGTGGCAGGCTATGGAGCAGGAAAAAGTACGTCAGGAAGAGCACATCGAACTGATCGCCTCCGAAAACTACACCAGCCCGCGCGTGATGCAGGCGCAGGGTTCTCAGCTGACCAACAAATATGCTGAAGGTTATCCGGGCAAGCGCTACTACGGCGGTTGCGAATACGTTGATATCGTTGAGCAGCTGGCTATTGACCGTGCGAAAGAACTCTTTGGCGCTGACTACGCGAACGTCCAGCCGCACTCTGGCTCTCAGGCTAACTTCGCTGTTTATACCGCGCTGTTGCAGCCGGGCGATACCGTTCTGGGTATGAACCTGGCGCAGGGCGGCCACCTGACTCACGGCTCCCCGGTTAACTTCTCTGGCAAACTGTACAACATCATCCCTTACGGTATTGATGAGTCCGGTAAAATTGACTACGAAGACATGGCGAAGCAGGCCAAAGAGCACAAGCCGAAGATGATCATCGGTGGCTTCTCTGCTTACTCCGGCATCGTTGACTGGGCAAAAATGCGTGAAATCGCTGACAGCATCGGCGCGTACCTGTTCGTCGACATGGCGCACGTTGCCGGTCTGATTGCCGCTGGCGTTTACCCGAATCCGGTTCCACATGCGCACGTTGTGACCACCACCACCCACAAAACCCTGGCGGGTCCACGCGGTGGGCTGATCCTGGCGAAAGGCGGTGACGAAGAGCTGTACAAAAAGCTGAACTCCGCCGTATTCCCAAGCGCCCAGGGCGGCCCGCTGATGCACGTTATCGCCGCGAAAGCCGTCGCGCTGAAAGAAGCGATGGAGCCAGAGTTCAAGGTTTATCAGCAGCAGGTTGCTAAAAACGCCAAAGCGATGGTGGAAGTGTTCCTGAATCGTGGCTACAAAGTGGTCTCTGGCGGGACTGAAAACCACCTGTTCCTGCTGGACCTGGTTGATAAGAACCTGACCGGTAAAGAAGCTGACGCAGCCCTCGGCCGCGCCAACATCACCGTGAACAAAAACAGCGTGCCAAACGATCCGAAGAGCCCGTTCGTGACCTCCGGTATCCGTATCGGTTCTCCGGCCGTAACTCGTCGTGGCTTTAAAGAAGCGGAAGTAAAAGAGCTGGCGGGCTGGATGTGTGACGTTCTGGACAACATCAATGACGACGCGGTTATCGAGCGCGTTAAAGGTAAAGTGCTGGACATCTGCGCACGCTTCCCGGTGTACGCATAATTCTCTGCGTTGCAGAACTGAAAAAGGCCGCTCATGCGGCCTTTTTTTATGGGCTAACGTCGATCGAGGGAGATGGCCCCCGGCCCGGTAATCGCCAGCAAAATAAATGCGCCAGCGATACTCACATTTTTGTAGAAGTTAATCATATTTGGCAGGACCGCATCGCCCGTCATATCCCAGTAGTGGTGACCAATCACCGCCGTTCCCAGCGTATAGAAGACAAAGATCACCGCGAGAGGGCGGCTGAAAAAGCCCAGCACGATTAGAATCGCGGCGGGGACTTCCATCACCACCGCAATAATCGCGGCCAGCATGGGCATGGGGGCGCCGAGCGACGTCATATACTGAACGGTGCCGCTAAACCCCGTCAGCTTGGGATAACCGAAAATAATAAACAGGACCACGATAGCAATGCGGGCAATTAAAAGCAGGAGAGAACGAGAGGAGCCGAAATCGAAATAACGTAAGCTGTTCATGGCAAACGACCTCTTCAGGCGATGTCTTATAAACGTAATACAGTTTTACCGCTCTCGCCATACGCTGTCCGGCTGGTGATGATGTTAATTTTTAGTTAATTTATAGCGCGCTAACGACTTGCTAAAGTCAGGGATTAACGCCAGACTATCGCCTCCATTTCGGGAGGGATTCATGGTCTTGCATTCCACGCGCTGGCTGGCGCTCAGCTATTTCACCTATTTCTTTAGTTACGGTATTTTTCTGCCTTTCTGGAGCGTCTGGCTCAAGGGAATTGGTCTGACGCCTGAGACCATTGGCATCCTGCTGGGCGCGGGGCTGGTGGCACGTTTCCTGGGTAGTCTGCTGATTGCGCCCCGCGTCAGCGATCCCTCCTTACTGATTAAAGCGGTGCGAATTCTGGCCCTGCTGACGCTGGTCTTTGCCGCCTGCTTCTGGGTTAGCCACCAGTTTGCCTGGCTGATGGTGGTAATGGTTGGCTTTAATCTGTTCTTCTCCCCGCTGGTGCCGCTGACGGATGCCCTGGCGAACACCTGGCAAAAGCAGATCACCATGGACTATGGCCGCGTGCGCCTGTGGGGATCGATTGCCTTCGTGATCGGCTCTGCGCTGGTCGGGAAACTGGTCAGCCTCTATGACTATCGTGCCATTCTGGCGCTGCTAACGCTCGGCATCGCCTCAATGCTGCTCGGTATGTTGCTGCGTCCGTCGGTGATGCCGCAGGGCGAAAGCCGCCATCAGGAGAGCGCCGGCTGGCCCGCCTGGCGCTCGCTGGTGGCGCAAAGCTGGCGTTTCCTGGCCTGCGTCTGTCTGCTTCAGGGGGCGCATGCGGCCTATTATGGCTTCAGCGCCATCTACTGGCAGGGGGCGGGTTACTCGGCTTCTGCGGTAGGCTACCTGTGGTCGCTCGGCGTGGTGGCGGAGGTTATTATCTTCGCGCTGAGCCAAAAACTGTTCCGTCGTTTCGGGGCGCGTGACCTGCTGCTGCTTTCCGCCGTGTGCGGCGTGGCGCGCTGGGGCATCATGGGCTGGACGACGGAGCTGCCGTGGCTGATTATGGCGCAAATTCTGCACTGTGGAACCTTCACCGTCTGCCATCTGGCGGCGATGCGCTACATCGCGGCGCGAGAGGGTGGGGACGTTATTCGTCTTCAGGCGGTCTATTCAGCGGTGGCGATGGGCGGCAGTATTGCGGTGATGACCGTATTTGCCGGTTTCCTCTATCAGCACCTGGGGCACGGTGTGTTCTGGGTGATGGCGCTGGTCGCTTTACCGGCCATCGTTATTCGCCCTAAAGTCGCTGCTCGCACGTAACTACGATTCGAGCATTACGCGAATGTGTTCCTGCTGCTGCGTGTTCAGGGTCTCAACGGCATGAATGAGCGGCGGCGAGAACAGCGGCAGGGCGGTTGGATAAGGCGTAATAACCAGCGCCGCCTCGCGGGGCGCGCCCTCCTTCTTAAACGCCTCCAGGCTAAGATAACGAATATTGAGCGGCAGCAGCGTCAGCTCGCGAAGCTGCTGCTCAATTAACTCTTCACAGGCTTTATTTTCCCCCGTTAACAGGACCACCTGTTTTTCATGCAGATCGGTCTCCTGCATCAGCCAGGCACCAAAAATCACCGCCACCAGAGCCATCTCTTCACCGGAGAATCGCAGACCAAATTCGGCTTCCAGCTCAAACAGCGCCTCTTTAGTGGTGCGCAGCAGCCGGGGGTATAAACGGTGGATCTCTTCCGGCAGACTGTTGTCGATGCCGATGTCAAACAAGGAGCGGTCCAGCGCCTGAGCCAGATGGATATAAAGCTGATCGGTCAGACCTTGCTCATCGCTGAAGTTCATCCCGGTTTGTGCCCGGAAACGGGCAATCATACGCACGATGGCGCGACGCAGGCGCTGATCCTGCTGGTGTTTATCCATCACCGGGTCGGGTGTGCGAAGCATCATAAACAGCAGCGCCAGGAACAGCTGTTCATCGCTGTGCGTTCCCTGCGGGACGCGCCGTTTCCAGTGGCGGACAATTTCCTGCGCCGTAAAGTATTCCCCTCGGGACTGCGTCCAGCTGCGCTGAACGGGCGAAAACTCCGGCGTATTGCCCAGATGATGCTGAATCAGACAATATTGCAGATAGAGCTGTAAAAATTGTACGTCGCGGGACTCAAACTGGCGCTGAAGCTTGCGCGCACAAAAGTTGATAAGCGCCCGAAGGTTCGCATCGTCATAAAGCGGGCGGGCAATGCCGTGCTGTTTGAGCGCGGTTTTTAAGGCAGGAGTAAACTGTTGGGCGACAAAATGTGGACACAGCCGAAGCGCCCTGCGCAGCCAGTGCAGCAGGCACAAACGTTGATTAAGGGCGGAACCCTCAATTCGGTAGCAGCCATCATGGTGCGTGACGATATCAAGCCGATGATAGCGCTGGATTTCATCGCGCGTCTCGGCTATATCTTGCCGTGCCATGACGTCGTCCACGCCGTTGGCAGCGATTATGCTCTGTGCGGTGATGGCAGCATCGGGCAGGTAAAGCATCAAAAGCACCTGGCAGCGGCGCTGCGAACTGGAAAGCACAGATGGAATTTCAAGCGTCGTCATCATCTGTCGGGTATCCAGTGTGAATGTTTGATAAGAATAGCTAAAGGATGGGCGCTGAAAAGCGCACCGGCAGGCCTTTCACTCAGGATTGCTGGCGAACATCACAGAATTTTTGACGTGAGGAACAGATGCAAATAGTTAAACAAAGCGCGGTAGCGTTATTTTTGGCGGTTTTCACTTTCGCCGCCGGCGCACATCCTCACAGTTTTATCAGCCTGAAAACCGAACTGGTGACGGACGGCACGCAGCTCAGTGGCCTGAAGATGCACTGGACGATGGATGAAATCACCTCCGCCGACCTGCTGTACGATGCCGGAAACGCAAAGCCCGGCGATGAGATCTGGAAAAAGCTGGCGGCGGAGGTGATGGCCAACGTGCTGGGTCAGCACTACTTCACCGAGTTCTGGCACAACGGACAAAAGGTGAAATTTCTTAACCGTCCCACGGAGTACGGCATGACCCGCGAAGGTCATCAGGCGGTGCTGACGTTCGTGCTTCCGCTGGCGCATCCTCAGCCGCTGGCCGGGCAGAAGTACACGTTTTCCACGTTTGACCCTACCTATTATGTCGATATGCGCTATGACAATGACAGCGACGTACGGCTGCCGGACGCGCTGCAAAAAAGCTGCAAAATTGGCGTGCACACCCCTAAACCCAGCGAAGAGACGCTGAACTTTGCGATCTCGCTGGATAAAGCAGATGCCCCGCCTGAGGACATGGAGCTGGGTAAACAGTTCGCGCAGGAGGTGACGTTACAATGTCAGTGATCTTCTCTCCCGTCAGTAAGCCGCGTCGCTGGCTGCACCTCTGGCCTCTGGCGCTCTTTTTGTTGTTAGCGGTTGGCGGCGCGCTCTGGCTGTGGCAGGCATGGCCGCAGGTGATGGTGAAAAGCGTCCTCTGGCAGCGGGAAGTTAATCAGCAGATGAGCGTGCTGCTGAAAGCCGTGGCGGATAATCCGACCAAAGCGGGCGGCGCTCTTCTGGCGTTCAGCTTTATCTATGGCGTGCTGCATGCCCTGGGACCGGGGCACGGCAAAATTGTCATCACGACCTGGCTTGCTACGCATCCGTCGAAGCTGAAATCGAGTATCGGCCTGACGCTGGCTTCTTCTTTACTTCAGGGCGGTGTGGCGATTGCGCTGGTCGTGGTCGTCCTCTCGCTGCTACAGCTGCCGGCTCGCCAGCTGCATATGAGCAGCTTCTGGCTGGAGAAGGGGAGTTACGCGCTGGTAGGCGTGCTGGGGTTGATCCTCTGCTGGCGGGCGCTGAAAAAATTGCGCGCGTTGCTGCAAAAACCAAAATTCAAAGCCTTTACGCCGCATCACGTTCACCATGAAAACTGCGGGTGCGGGCATCAGCATCTGCCGACGCAGGAACAATTACAGAATGGTGACGACTGGCGTGCGCGTCTGATGATTGTGCTCTCAATGGGGATGCGTCCGTGCTCGGGCGCAATCATGGTGCTGTTGTTCAGCAAAGTGACAGGCGTATTTGGCTGGGGCATGCTCTCGGCGCTGGCGATGGCGGCGGGAACGTCTCTGACGATCTCTTCGTTAGCCTTGCTGGTGCACAGCTTCCGTCAGCTGGCGGTAAAACTCAGCGGCAATAAAACGCCGGTATTGTGGCGACAGGTTGGCTGGACGACGCTTGCGTTGGCGGGCGGGGTGATTCTGCTGGTGGCTGCGGTCACGATGTGGATGAGCGCGGTGCCGGTGGGAAGGGGGTTGCGGCCTTTCTAGCCGTATCTGAGGCGTGTTGTAGGCCCGGTAAGCGTAGCGCCACCGGGCTTAACAGACTGAATTAACGCTTCAGCGCATCGCTCAGTTCATCACGCATGTTTGCCAGCATGGCTTTAACAACGCGCGGGTTACCTGCAACGATGTTGCCGGTAGACATATAGTTATGGCCGCCGGTGAAGTCGCAAACAATCGCGCCAGCTTCACGTGCGATCAGCTCGCCCGCCGCGAAGTCCCACGGCTTCAGTGACAGCTCAAAGTAACCGTCAACGCGGCCGGTCGCCACGTAGGCCAGATCCAGTGCAGCAGAGCCAGTGCGACGGAAGTCCGCGCATTCGGTGAACAGCTTGCCCAGGATATTCATATAGGTGGTTGCGTGCTGCTTCGCCTTGAACGGGAAGCCAGTCGCCAGAATCGTGCCGTCCAGATCGCGTGCATTGCTGCAACGCAGACGGTAGCCGTTCAGCTGCGCGCCCTGACCGCGGGTTGCGGTGAACAGTTCGTTACGCATTGGATCGTAAACAACAGCGACTTCAGTACGGCCTTTGATGCGTACTGCAATAGACACAGAGAAGTGTGGCAGGCGTTTAACGAAGTTGGTGGTGCCATCCAGTGGATCGATAACCCATTGAACATCCTGATCGGTACCTTCATGTTCACCGCTTTCTTCGGTGATGATGGTGTGCTGCGGGTAAGATTTGCGGATCGTTTCGATAATAATCGCTTCTGCGGCTTTATCGACGTTAGTCACGAAATCATTGCTGCCTTTCTGGCTGGTTTCTACGGAGTCTGGGGTTTCGTAGTGTTTGGCAATTACATTACCCGCCTTGCGCGCTGCGCGCACGGCGATGGTCAGCATCGGATGCATCGGTCTCTCTCACTGGATGTTAAAGAACAGGAAAATCGGCGCAGAGTATAGCAGCGGGATCGGATTATGTCTCTCGTTTATGATAATATGCCCGAATATTCTTCAGACACTGAATCCAGACATCTAAAAATTATGCTGCAAAACATTCGAATCGTGCTGGTCGAAACATCGCACACCGGCAACATGGGCTCTGTGGCCCGCGCTATGAAAACCATGGGCTTAACGAACCTGTGGCTGGTTAATCCGCTGGTGAAACCAGACTCTCAGGCTATTGCTCTGGCGGCCGGCGCCAGCGACGTGATCGGGAATGCGCAGATCGTGGACACCCTGGACGAAGCCCTGGCCGGTTGCAGTCTGGTGGTGGGGACCAGCGCGCGCTCCCGTACGCTGCCCTGGCCGATGCTGGACCCGCGCGAATGCGGCCTGAAAAGTATCTCAGAAGCGGAACAGGCGCCGGTTGCGCTGGTGTTTGGTCGTGAACGCGTTGGCCTGACCAACGAGGAACTACAGAAGTGTCACTACCACGTGGCGATTGCCGCCAATCCGGAATACAGCTCGCTGAACCTGGCGATGGCGGTGCAGGTCATTGCCTACGAAGTGCGCATGGCATGGCTGGCGACGCAGGAGAAACCGGTCGAACCTAAAGAAGAGACGGCCTACCCGCTGGTGGACGATCTGGAGCGCTTCTACGGTCATCTGGAGCAGACGCTGCTCTCAACCGGCTTTATCCGTGAAGGCCACCCGGGTCAGGTGATGAACAAGCTGCGCCGTATGTTCACCCGCGCCCGCCCGGAAAGCCAGGAGCTGAACATTCTGCGCGGGATTCTGGCGTCGATTGAGCAGAAGAACAAAGCGTAGTGTCGATTTCCCCCTCTCCCCGTGGGAGAGGGCTGGGGTGAGGGCATCAGGCCGCACCTATATTATGAAGGCACAGAAGGTTAAATACCTGACTAAAACAGTCAAGTAAATAGTTGACCAATTTAGTCAGGAATGTCAGACTTGGCCCTGCTATGCAATACCCCCATTTTACAATAAAAAACCCCGGGCAGGGGCGAGTTTGAGGTTAAGTAAGACATGAGACTGACATCTAAAGGGCGTTATGCCGTGACCGCGATGCTGGACGTTGCGCTCAACTCCGAAGCGGGCCCGGTTCCGTTGGCTGATATTTCTGAACGACAAGGGATCTCCCTCTCTTACCTGGAACAGCTGTTCTCCAGACTGCGTAAAAATGGACTGGTGTCCAGCGTTCGTGGCCCGGGCGGCGGTTATCTGCTGGGTAAAGACGCGGGCAGTATTGCGGTTGGCGAAGTGATTAGCGCGGTTGACGAATCCGTTGACGCGACCCGTTGCCAGGGTAAAGGCGGCTGTCAGGGCGGCGATAAATGCCTGACCCACGCGCTGTGGCGCGATCTGAGCGACCGTCTGACCGGCTTCCTGAACAACATCACCCTCGGTGAGCTGGTGAATAACCAGGAAGTTCTGGATGTCTCTGGGCGTCAGCATAGTCAGGATTCACAGCGCAGCACCCGCACGCAGGACGCCATCGACGTTAAACTGCGCGCGTAATTAAAAAGATAAGTATTCAGAATCAGGCCGGGGTGGTCACACCCCGCGTACTCGGTCGTACATCCAGCCGGTTGCCTGATTCCTTGCATTGAAGCGATGTACGGAGTTTATAGAGCAATGAAATTACCGATTTATCTCGATTACTCCGCAACCACGCCGGTGGACCCGCGTGTTGCCGAGAAAATGATGCAGTGTCTGACCCTGGACGGAAACTTTGGTAACCCAGCTTCCCGTTCACACCGTTTTGGCTGGCATGCTGAAGAGGCGGTTGATATCGCCCGTAATCAGATTGCTGACCTGGTCGGTGCCGACCCGCGTGAAATTGTTTTCACCTCCGGTGCGACCGAATCCGACAACCTGGCGATTAAGGGTGCAGCCAACTTTTATCAGAAAAAAGGCAAGCACATCATCACCAGCAAAACCGAACACAAAGCCGTGCTGGACACCTGCCGTCAGCTGGAGCGTGAAGGGTTCGAAGTCACCTATCTGGCGCCACAGAGCAACGGCATTATCGATCTGAAAGAGCTCGAAGCGGCGATGCGTGATGACACCATTCTGGTCTCCATCATGCACGTCAACAACGAAATCGGCGTGGTACAAGACATCGCGACCATCGGCGAAATGTGCCGCGCGCGCGGTATCATCTACCACGTGGACGCGACCCAGAGCGTGGGCAAACTGCCTATCGACCTGAGCCAGCTGAAAGTGGACCTGATGTCCTTCTCCGGTCACAAAATCTATGGTCCGAAAGGTATCGGCGCGCTGTACGTTCGTCGTAAGCCACGTATCCGCATCGAAGCACAGATGCACGGCGGCGGTCACGAGCGCGGCATGCGTTCCGGTACGCTGCCTGTTCACCAGATCGTGGGCATGGGCGAAGCCTACCGCATTGCAAAAGAAGAGATGGAAACCGAGATGGCACGCCTGCGCACGCTGCGTAACCGTCTGTGGGACGGCGTGAAAGATATGGAAGAAGTGTATCTGAACGGCGATCTCGAGCAGGGCGCGCCGAACATCCTCAACGTCAGCTTCAACTATGTTGAAGGCGAGTCGCTGATCATGGCGCTGAAAGACCTGGCCGTTTCTTCCGGCTCTGCCTGTACCTCTGCAAGCCTGGAGCCATCCTACGTGCTGCGCGCGCTGGGTATGACTGACGAGCTGGCACACAGCTCTATCCGTTTCTCTTTAGGTCGTTTTACTACCGAAGAAGAGATTGACTACACCATCAAGCTGGTTCGTAACTCCATCGGCCGTCTGCGCGACCTTTCTCCACTGTGGGAAATGTTCAAGCAGGGCGTGGATCTGAACAGCATTGAATGGTCACATCACTAATCGGTACATAAGGAGAATTCAATCATGGCATACAGCGAAAAAGTCATCGATCATTACGAAAACCCGCGCAACGTTGGCTCTTTTGACAACAGCGACGAATCTGTTGGTAGCGGCATGGTCGGTGCACCAGCATGTGGCGACGTGATGAAGTTGCAGATCAAAGTCAACAATGAAGGTATCATTGAAGACGCGCGCTTCAAGACCTACGGCTGCGGTTCTGCTATCGCGTCCAGCTCCCTGGTCACCGAATGGGTGAAGGGCAAGTCTCTGGACGAAGCACAGGCAATCAAGAACACGGATATTGCTGAAGAACTCGAACTGCCGCCGGTGAAAATTCACTGCTCAATTCTGGCAGAAGACGCGATCAAAGCCGCCATTGCGGATTACAAAAGCAAACGTGAAGCAAAATAATTGAGGTTTGAGTATGTCGATTACCCTTAGCGACAGCGCTGCCGCGCGAGTAAGCTCTTTTCTGGCGAACCGTGGTAAAGGCTTTGGCCTGCGACTGGGCGTACGTACCTCCGGCTGTTCTGGTATGGCTTACGTACTGGAGTTTGTTGACGAACCGGCGTCTGATGACACCGTGTTTGAAGACAAGGGCGTGAAGGTGGTGGTCGATGGCAAAAGCCTGCAATTCCTCAACGGCACTCAGCTGGACTTCGTAAAAGAAGGCCTGAACGAAGGGTTCAAATTCACGAACCCGAACGTCAAAGACGAGTGTGGTTGCGGCGAAAGCTTCCACGTTTAACCGCGCGTCATCCGAAACCCCACCGTGGCTTTGCTACGCGTGGGGTTTGTTCTAACAGGCTACCCCTGAGATTGTTATGGATTACTTCACTCTCTTCGGACTACCCGCTCAATACCCGATCGATCTCCAGGCGCTGACGGTCCGTTTTCAGGATCTCCAGCGTCAGTACCATCCGGATAAATTCGCCAGCGGGACGCAGGCAGAGCAACTGGCTGCGGTATCACACTCCGCCACCATCAACCAGGCCTGGCAAACGCTGCGTCATCCGCTGGCGCGTGCAGAATATCTGCTCTCGCTTCACGGTTTCGATCTGGCGAGCGAACAGCATACCGTGCGCGACACCGCCTTTCTGATGGAACAACTGGAGCTGCGCGAAGAGCTGGATGAAATTGAACAGGCTAAAGACGAAGCGCGCCTGGAAAGCTTTATCACGCGCGTAAAGGGTATGTTCGATACCCGCCATCAGCAGATGGTGGAGCAACTGAACAACGAGACCTGGGACGTGGCGGCAGACACTGTGCGCAAACTCCGTTTTCTCGATAAACTGCGAAGCAGTGCTGAACAACTCGAAGAAAAGCTGCTCGATTTTTAATTTCGGAAGCAATTATGGCCTTATTACAAATTAGTGAGCCTGGCTTAAGTGCCGCACCGCACCAGCGTCGTCTGGCGGTCGGTATTGACCTGGGCACCACCAATTCCCTCGTGGCGACCGTGCGCAGCGGCCAGGCGGAAACGCTGGCTGACGAGCAGGGGCGCCATCTGCTGCCTTCTGTAGTCCACTACCAACAGCAGGGTCACGCGGTCGGGGTTGATGCCCGCGCTAACGCCGCGCGCGATCCGGCCAATACCATCAGCTCGGTTAAGCGCATGATGGGCCGCTCGCTGGCTGATATCCAGACCCGTTACCCGCATCTGCCGTATCAGCTACAGGCCAGCGAAAACGGCCTGCCGATGATCGCGACGTCAGCCGGTTTGCTGAACCCGATTCGCGTTTCTGCTGACATCCTTAAAGCGCTGGCGGCACGCGCCACAGCGACGCTCGGCGGCGATCTGGACGGCGTGGTGATCACCGTTCCGGCCTATTTCGACGATGCACAGCGTCAGGGCACCAAAGACGCCGCGCGTCTGGCGGGCCTGCACGTGCTGCGTCTGCTGAACGAACCGACGGCGGCGGCGATTGCCTACGGCCTCGACTCCGGTCAGGAAGGGGTGATCGCGGTTTACGATCTCGGCGGCGGGACGTTCGATATCTCAATCCTGCGCCTGAGCCGCGGCGTGTTCGAAGTGCTGGCGACCGGCGGAGATTCCGCGCTCGGCGGCGATGACTTCGACCATCTGCTGGCAGATTACATCCGCGAGCAGGCGGGCATCAGCGATCGCAGCGATGCGCACGTGCAGCGTGAACTGCTGGATGCGGCCATCGACGCCAAAATCGCCCTGAGCGATGCACAGTCCGTCAGCGTGAACGTCGCAGGCTGGCAGGGTGAGATTACCCGCGATCGGTTCAGCGAACTGATTGCGCCTCTGGTTAAGCGTACCCTGCTGGCCTGCCGTCGCGCATTGAAGGATGCAGGCGTTGAGGCTAACGAGGTGCTGGAAGTGGTCATGGTTGGCGGCTCAACCCGCGTGCCGCTGGTACGCGAGCGCGTGGGGGAATTCTTTGGCCGCACGCCGTTGACCTCTATCGACCCGGACAAAGTGGTTGCCGTCGGCGCCGCTATCCAGGCCGATATTCTGGTCGGCAACAAGCCGGACAGCGAAATGCTGCTGCTGGACGTCATCCCGCTGTCTCTCGGTTTAGAAACCATGGGCGGCCTGGTGGAGAAAGTGATCCCGCGTAACACCACCATTCCGGTGGCGCGTGCGCAGGAGTTCACCACCTTTAAAGACGGCCAGACCGCGATGTCCATCCACGTGATGCAGGGCGAGCGCGAACTGGTGCAGGACTGCCGCTCCCTGGCGCGCTTTGCGCTGCGCGGCATCCCGGCGCTGCCAGCTGGCGGGGCGCATATTCGCGTCACCTTCCAGGTTGATGCGGATGGCCTGCTGAGCGTGACGGCGATGGAAAAATCCACCGGCGTGGAATCATCCATCCAGGTGAAGCCGTCCTACGGCCTGACCGATGGCGAAATCGCCTCCATGATCCAGGATTCAATGAGCTACGCCGAGCAGGATGTGAAGGCGCGTATGCTGGCTGAACAAAAAGTGGAAGCCGCACGCGTGCTGGAAAGTCTGAACGGCGCGCTTGCTGCCGACGCCGCGCTGTTAAGCGCCGCTGAGCGCCAGGTGATTGACGACGCTGCCGCGCGCTTAAGCGCCGTGGCCGAAGGCAATGACGCTGACGCGATAGAAGAAGCCATTAAAAACGTTGATAAACAAACCCAGGACTTCGCTGCTCGCCGCATGGACAAATCTGTCCGCGTCGCGCTGAAAGGCCAGTCCGTGGACGAGGTTTAATATGCCAAAGATTGTAATTTTGCCTCATGCGGACCTCTGTCCGGATGGCGCTGTTCTGGAAGCGAAGACCGGTGAAACCATTCTCGATGTAGCCCTGCGTGCAGGTATCGAAGTGGAACACGCCTGTGAAAAATCCTGTGCCTGCACAACCTGCCACTGCATCGTGCGTGAAGGTTTTGACTCTCTTGCCGAGAGCACCGAAGACGAAGACGACATGCTGGATAAAGCATGGGGTCTGGAGCCAGACAGCCGCTTAAGCTGCCAGGCTGCGGTGACCGATGAAGATCTGGTCGTGGAGTTCCCACGCTACACCATCAACCACGCACGCGAGCACTAATATGGAACTGAAGTGGACAGACAGCCGTGAAATCGGCGAAGCGCTCTACGACGCGAATCCGGATCTCGATCCGAAGACCGTACGATTCACCGACATGCATCAGTGGATCTGCGATTTAGAGGATTTCGACGATGATCCAAACGCATCCAATGAAAAAATTCTGGAGGCGATTCTGTTAGTCTGGTTAGATGAAGCAGAATAAATAACAAAACGGGCTGCCTTCAGGCGGCCCGTTTGCTAGTTGCTAATAAGGAAAAATAAAATGACCGAAGCGATGAAGATTACGCTCTCGAATCAGCCTGCCGACGCGCGCTGGGGCGAGAAAGCCACCTACAGCATTAATAACGACGGCATTACCCTGCACCTGACGGGCAACGATGATTTGGGCCTGATCCAGCGCGCCGCGCGTAAGATTGACGGCCTTGGCATTAAGCATGTGTCGCTGGAAGGGGAAGGGTGGGACACCGACCGCAGCTGGGCGTTCTGGGCAGGCTACAAAGGGCCGAAAGGCACCCGTAAAATTGAGTGGGCGAACCTCGACGAAGCCGGTCAGAAAGAGCTGGAAAGCCGCCTGAACATTATCGACTGGGTGCGCGACACCATTAACGCACCGGCGGAAGAGCTGGGGCCGGAACAGCTGGCGCAGCGCGCCGTTGACCTGCTGTGCGGTGTGGCGGGCGAAAAGATGTCCTACCGCATCACTAAAGGGGAAGACCTGCGCGAGCAGAACTACATGGGTATCCACACCGTGGGCCGTGGCTCAGAGCGTCCTCCGGTCCTGCTGGCGCTGGACTACAACCCAACCGGCGACAAAGAAACGCCGGTCTTTGCCTGTCTGGTCGGGAAAGGCATCACCTTCGACACCGGCGGCTACAGCCTGAAGCAGAGCGCATTCATGGACTCCATGAAGTCCGACATGGGCGGCGCGGCGACCATTACCGGCGCGCTGGCCTTCGCTATCACCCGCGGCCTGAACAAGCGCGTGAAGCTCTACCTGTGCTGCGCGGATAACATGGTGAGCGGCAACGCCTTCAAGCTGGGTGACATCATTCGCTACCGCAACGGTAAAAACGTTGAGGTGATGAACACCGACGCCGAAGGCCGTCTGGTGCTGGCCGATGGCCTGATCGACGCTTCTGCGCAGAAGCCGGAGCTGATTATCGACATGGCGACCCTGACTGGCGCGGCGAAAACTGCCCTGGGTAACGACTATCACGCCCTGTTCAGCTTCGACGACAAGCTGGCCGCTCGCCTGCTGGCCAGCGCGGCGGCGGAAAACGAACCGTTCTGGCGTCTGCCGCTGGCCGAGTTCCACCGCAGCCAGCTGCCGTCTAACTTCGCCGAGCTGAACAACACCGCGAGCGCAGCGTACCCGGCGGGGGCAAGCACCGCAGCAGGCTTCCTGTCTCACTTCGTTGAGAACTACCATGAAGGCTGGCTGCACATTGACTGCTCCGCAACCTACCGTAAAGCGGCGGTTGAGCAGTGGTCTGCGGGTGCGACCGGTCTGGGCGTGCGTACCGTAGCGAACCTGCTGACGGCTGAGTAATGCTCTTTGCCCTCACCCTAACCCTCTCCCCATGGGAGAGGGCAGGGGTGAGGGGGAAATTCGACATCTGGAATTGTTATGTCAGAAACCAAAAACGAATTAGAAACCCTGTTGGAGCAGGCGGCGACCGAGCCCGCCCACCGTCCGGCCTTTTTCCGCACGCTGCTGGAATCCACCGTCTGGGTGCCGGGCACCGCAGCGGAAGGGGAGCAGGTTGTCGAAGACAGCGCGCTGGATCTGCTGCACTGGGAGAAAGACGACGGCACGTCGGTGATCCCGTTCTTTACTTCGCTCGAGGCCTTGCAGGAAGCGGTAGAAGACGAACAGGCGTTCGTGGTGATGCCGGTGCGCACGTTGTTCGAAATGACCCTGGGGCAGACGCTGTTCCTCAACGCCAAACTGCCGACCGGGAAAGAGTTTACTCCGCGCGAAATCAGCCACCTGATTGGTGACGAGGGCAACCCGCTCAGCACTCAGGAGGTGCTGGAAGGGGGCGAAACGCTGCTGCTGTCTGAAGTGGCCGAGCCGCCCGCGCAGATGATTGACTCCCTGACCACGCTGTTTAAAACCATCAAGCCGGTGAAACGCGCGTTTCTCTGCTCCATCAAAGAGAGCGCTGACGAAAAGCCTGTTCTGCTGATAGGGATTGAGGCCGACGGCGATATCGACGAGATCATCCAGGCGGCGGGAAGCGTGGCGACCGACACCCTGCCGGGCGATGAGCCGATTGATATCTGTCAGGTGAAGAAAGGTGAGAAGGGGATCAGCCACTTTATTACCGAGCACATCACCCCGTTCTACGAGCGTCGCTGGGGCGGCTTCCTGCGCGATCTTAAGACCAACCGCATTATCTGATTACAGCGGGGTGATCTTCACCCCGTTGCTTCCAGCAGCAGTAAATCCATCAGCAGCACCAGATTCGACTCAAACGACGTCACACCTGCGGCTTCGGCGGCGAAATGTACCGCTTCGTCATAGAGAGCAAAATGCACGTCCGCCATACCCGCCAGCGTATTGGCCGACGCGCGGGTAAACGCGACGATCGTCATGCCGACGTTTTTGGCGATCCGCGCTTTATCCAGTACCTGCTCCGTTTCGCCGCTGCGTGAAACGGCAATAAACACCTGATAGCGCGCGGCGTTGCTGAGAAAAATATTCCGGCTGTCTCCCGGCCCGGAGATGAACGCCGTTTTTCCCAGCACCTGCAACTTCTTGGTCAGGTACTCGGCAAAAAGGTACGAAAACCCGGCGCCGTAGAGAAAGAAGCTCTCTTTCTGGCGCAGCAGGCTGGCAAACTGCTGGCGTTTGTCCTGAGTGACCCACTGGAAGGTCTGCTGATAGTTGGCAACGAACCGGGTAAAAAGCGCGGGCATTTCCGCATGTTGCTCAGGCTGTACGGTGATATGCGGCGTGTCAGAAAGCAACTGCTTGCAGTGCCAGATAAACTCGCTAAAGCCGCTAAACCCCAGCTTCTGGCACAGCCGCATAATCGTCGCGGTAGAGACAAATGTCGCCTGCGCCAGCTCGCGCACCGTGATGTTGCCCACCAGCAATGGATGCTCAGTGAGGTGGGCGAGGACGCGATACTCCGCGCGGGTCAGCGACGACCCGCGCGTTAACAGCGTTGCCAGGCGGTTATCCATTATTTCGCCGGTTCAACCGGCAGATCGTCTCGTGCACCCCATTCACTCCAGGCGCCGTCGTACAGGGTCACGTCATTTGCGCCAAGGGTTGCCAGCGCCAGGATCACCACGCAGGCCGTTACGCCGGAGCCGCAGCTGGCAATAACCGGACGATGCAAATCCACGCCCTGACGTTCAAAAATGGCACGCAATTCATCGGTGGTTTTCAGCTCGCCTTCAAACACCAGATCGCCCCACGGCACGTTCAGCGCCCCCGGGATATGTCCTCGTTTCAGTCCCGGTCGCGGCTCGTCCGCTTCTGCGTTGAAACGTGGAGCGGGACGCGCATCGACGATTTGCGCCGTGTTTTCGTGGCTCACGACCAGCACGTCGGTCAGGCGCTTGACCACGTTAGCGTCAAACGTGGCATCAAATTCCCCTTCCGGCAGCGTGACGTCACCCTGCTGAAGCGGTAGTTCGTCGCGCTTCCAGCCTGCAAGTCCGCCCGCCAGAATCGATACCTTTTCCACGCCGAAGTTTTTCAGCATCCACCACGCTCGCGGCGCGGAAAACAGATTACCTTCATCGTAAACAACAAGATGTTTATCTTTGCTGATGCCCAGCTCGCGCATCGCCACGGAAAACGCTTCCGGGCGAGGCAGCATGTGCGGCAGGGGAGAGGTGTGATCGGAGAGGGCTTCGATATCAAAAAATACCGCGCCAGGCAGGTGCCCTGCCCGGTATTCAGCGGGAACGTCACGATGCTCCTGGCCCGGAGGGGCCATGCGCGCGTCGATAATCTGAACTTCCGGGTCGTCGCCGTGCTCAATCAGCCAGTCGGCAGCGACAAAATATGAGGTGGACATGGTTGCCTCCATTCTTTTCCGTAAAAAAGGATTGTCGGTGTTTTTTCTGACACCGACAAGCTCACCACGTTCAACTCGCGAGCAAGCCCCTATTTTTTCACCGCTTCACCGTCCTGCCAGGCCTTTTGCAGCGCAGGCCAGTAGTCGCGGTTGGCTTCGATCATCTCATCCAGAATCGCTTTCGCGTGCTCCATGGTTGGCACGGTGCGGTTCAGAGTGAACGCCTGCAACGCTTTCTCGTAGCTGCCTTCGATGGTTGCCTCAACCAGCAGCTGTTCAGAGGCCAGCTGCTGTTGCAGGAGCGTCTGGTGGAACAGCGGCACCTGACCCACGCGGACGGGCTCCGGCCCTTCGGAAGTGATATAGGCAGGCACTTCCACCACCGCATCGTACGGCAGGTTGGTAATCGCCCCGCGGTTTTCCACCATCACCAGATGGCGTTGGCGCAGGTTGAATGCCAGCGAGCAGGCGACATCGACGATAAATTCGCCGTGAACACCTACGTGGAAGGCGTCCGGTAAGATCCCGCTGCGCTGGTACTCTTCGGCGGCGGCGAACAGCTTTTTCTCGCGCCCGTTCATCACTTCGTTGGCGCGGGTATAGTCCGGGTTTTGATGCTCCACAATCTGGTTCGGCATCAGGTAGTACTGTAGATACGGGTTCGGCAGGTACTCCGGGAAGTTATCCATAATCGGCTTGATATTGCGCCAGGTTTTCACCCACGACGGATCGGAATGCTGCGGATCGGTTTTAGCCGCATCTTCCGTCAGCAGGCCAAACTTCGCGATATGCTTACGCAACTCCGGGAGCTTGTCTTCGCCGTCCACCAGCACGCGGGTAAACCAGCCGAAGTGGTTCAGGCCGAAGTAGTCCACTTCCAGTTTATGACGATCCACGCCCAGAATGGCGCCCATATTGCGCATCGCGGCAACCGGCATATCGCAGATGTTCAGCACCCTCGCGTTCGGACGCAGGCGGCGCACGCCTTCCGCGACGATCGCCGCCGGGTTGGAGTAGTTCACGATCCAGGCTTTCTCGTGCGCGTAGCGATCGACCAGATCGATAAGCTCCACCATCGGCAGGATCGTGCGCAGGCCGTAGGCCAGCCCGCCGGGGCCGCAGGTTTCCTGGCCCACCACCCCGTGGCGCAGCGGAATTTTTTCATCCTGCTCGCGCATTTTGTACTGCCCGACGCGCATCTGGGCGAAGACAAAATGCGCGCCGCTAAAGGCCACTTCTGGGTCGCTGGTGACCGTAAATTTGATGCTCTGGCTGTGGTCGCGAATAACCTTCTCCACCACGGGCGCGATGGTGTTCTGGCGCGCCTCGTCAATGTCATACAGGCGGATCTCTGCCAGAGGGAAATCGTGCAGACGCACCATGAGGCTTTTCACAATACCTGGCGTGTAAGTGCTACCGCCGCCGGCAATCGACAGAATAAATGGGGGTGTAAACATCTTTAGCTCCTTTCAGAGAAACGTCTCAACGGCTTCTCGCATTTTTTTGACATGCAGCCCGTAGACCACCTGAACGTTGTTACCTTGTTTGATAATCCCTTTCGCGCCGGTCGCTTTCAGGCGCGGTTCGTCGATGATGGCGACGTCCTTCACCGTGACGCGTAAGCGGGTGTAGCAGTTATCCACCACCTCTATGTTTTCCCGACCGCCCAGACCCACAACGATCGATTCGCCCAGCCCGTCGTTATTGCCCTTCGCCTGGTACTCCTGCTTGCTGTAAAGGCGTGTCTCCTGGTCCTCATCTTCACGCCCCGGCGTTTTCATGTTGAAGCGCAGGATCAGGAAGCGGAATACCACGAAATAAAGAGTGAACATGATCAGCCCGACCACGATGTACATGGGCCAGTTGGACTTCTCCGTGCCGAGCGGCAGGTTGTAGAGGATGAAATCGATAATCCCGTTGGCGCCGATGGCGTGAACGCCAAACAGCGAGAACAGCATCATGCCGATACCGGTCAGCACCGCATGCACCACGAACAGCAGCGGGGCGACAAACAGGAAGGAGAACTCAATCGGCTCGGTTACGCCGACCAGCAGCGAGGTCAGCGCCGCCGGGATCAGAATCGCTTTCGCCGCCGCTTTACGCTCTGGCCTGGCGGTCATATACATCGCCAGCGCCGCGGCAGGCAGGCCAAACATTTTGCTGATGCCGCGCGCATCCCACACCACGGTACTGCTGAGCTGCTTCACGTCCGGGCAGGCCATCTCGGCGAAGTAGATATTGCGCGCGCCCTGGTAAGCCGTACCGCACACCTCCTGCGTACCGCCCAGTTCGGTATACAGGAACGGCGTATAGACCAGATGATGCAGGCCCGTCGGCACCAGAATGCGTTCAAGGAAACCGTAGATCGCCACGCCAAACGGACCGGACCCTTTGATCGCCAGCGCCAGGGCGCTTATTCCATGCTGTGCGTACGGCCAGAGTTCGCTCATGATCACGCCGAGCAGCATAGAGACAGGCAGCATTACAATCGCGACAAAGCAGTGGCCGGAGTAAATCGCCATCGCGCCGTTAAACTGGACACCGGAATATTTGTTGTACAGATAACCGGAGAGCGCCCCGGTCAGGATCCCGGCGAAAACGCCCATTTCCAGCACCTGGACGCCCAGCACCATGCTTTGTCCGGCGGCTTTCATCTGTTCCGCAGGGGCCAGTTCCCCCTGAAGCTGTAACGTCACGTTCATGGCATTGATAAACACGATAAAAGTTACCAGCCCAATCAGCGCCGCGTAGCCTTTGTCTCGGGTTGCCAGTCCAATGGGGATACCAACGGCAAACACCAGCGCCAGGTTGACCAGCACCGACACGGCAGACTTGGCGATCAGCTGGCCGACACTCTGGATCAGCGGGTGGCCAAGAAACGGCAGGTACTCGGCCAGATTGCCGTTACCCAGCACATTCCCAAAGGCGATAAACAGGCCTACGATGGGTAAGATAAGTACAGGTCCGTAAAGTGATTTTCCGAAATTTTGTAGGGCGTTCACGGCTCGTTTCATGGCTTTCTCTCTTATTGAACCGCGCACTCAGGGTGCGTCATGGTCATAAAACTAGCAGGCCTGATGCGAGCTTATCCAGCTATCTTCTTGTTTTAAAAACAAATGACGTGAAAGGTAACATGTAACGTTATGCGCTGTGATCGCGGTTCCATCACGGCGTAGCGGCGTGATGCCATTCTGCGAGGTGCTTTCCAGATTATAAAATTGGACTTTTTGTATTAACGAAACTTGCGGATAATACTTATCCGGACGATGACCAACAGGCCCCTCAGGCCAGGGACACAGGATGAAACCGTTTCGCTTAGCTGCGATCTCTCTCGCGCTGCTCACCACCTTTACGCTTGTCGGCTGTGATAACAGCGACGACAAACCTCAGGCCGCTGCCCCCGCAGCGTCTACTGCATCAGAAAAGAAAACCCCGGCGACACCGGATCCTGAAAAGCTGGCTAAGCTGGCCGCGCAGAGTCAGGGTAAGGCGTTGACGCTGCTGGATGCCTCGGAAGTGCAACTCGACGGCGCCGCGACGCTGGTTCTGACCTTCTCTGTACCGCTGGATCCCAGCCAGGATTTTGCGAAAACGGTACATGTGGTGGATAAAAAAAGCGGCAAAGTGGACGGCGCCTGGGAACTGGCCCCCAATCTGAAAGAGCTGCGCCTGCGCCATCTGGAGCCGAATCGTAATCTGGTTGTCACCGTCGAACGTGATTTGCTGGCGCTGAACAAAGCGACATTCGGCATTGACTATGAAAAAGCGATCACCACCCGGGATGTTGAACCGACGGTCGGATTCGCCAGCCGCGGATCACTGCTGCCGGGTAAAGTGGTGGAAGGGTTGCCGGTGATGGCGCTCAACGTCAACAATGTGGACGTGAACTTCTACCGCGTTAAGCCGGAGTCGCTGGCCTCGTTTGTCAGCCAGTGGGAGTACCGTAACTCGCTGACCAACTGGGAATCTGACAACCTGCTGAAGATGGCGGAACTGGTCTACACCGGCCGTTTCGACCTCAACCCGGCGCGCAACACGCGTGAAAAACTGCTCCTGCCGCTTAAAGATATTAAGCCGCTCCAGCAGTCTGGCGTCTATATCGCCGTGATGAATCAGGCTGGTCACTATAACTACAGTAACGCCGCGACGCTCTTTACCTTAAGTGATATTGGGCTGTCCGCTCACCGTTATCATAACCGCCTGGACATCTTCACCCAGAGTCTTGAAAACGGTGCGGCGCAGTCAGGCGTGACCATTACCCTTCTGAACGATAAAGGGCAGACTCTGGCCGAGGCGAACAGCGACGCCGATGGTCATGCGAAACTGGAAACCGATAAAGAAGCCGCGCTGATCCTTGCCAGTAAAGATGGCCAGACCACGCTTCTTGACCTCAAACTTCCGGCGCTGGATCTGGCGGAGTTTGATATCGCCGGTAACCCGGGTTACAGCAAACAGTTCTTTATGTTTGGCCCGCGCGATCTCTATCGTCCGGGTGAAACGGTGATCCTTAACGGCCTGCTTCGCGACAGCGATGGCAAACCGCTTCCCGATCAACCGGTAAAACTTGACGTGCTGCGTCCGGACGGACAGGTGGCGCGTACGGTCGTTGTGCAACCTGAGAATGGCCTTTATCGCTTCAACTATTCGCTTGATAGCGGCGCCCAGACCGGCATGTGGCATATTCGCGCGAATACGGGGGATAACCAGCAGCGCATGTGGGATTTCCACGTCGAAGATTTTATGCCTGAGCGTATGGCGCTGAATCTGACCGGGCAAAAAACGCCGGTTTCCCCGCAGGAGGATGTGGAGTTTAACGTTGTGGGCTATTACCTGTACGGCGCGCCAGCTAACGGCAATTCTCTGCAAGGCCAGCTTTTCCTGCGTCCGCTACGTGACGCGGTGCCTGCGCTGCCTGGCTTCCAGTTCGGTGATATTGCCGAGGAGAACCTGAGCCGCAGCCTGGATGAAGTGCAGCTTACGCTGGACGAACAGGGGCGCGGACAGGTTACCACCGAAAGCCAGTGGAAAGAGGCGCACTCGCCGCTGCAACTGATTTTGCAGGCCAGCCTGCTGGAATCAGGTGGGCGTCCGGTAACGCGACGCGCTGAGCAGGCTATCTGGCCGGCGGCTGAGCTGCCGGGTATTCGCCCTCAGTTCGCCAGCAAGGCGGTTTACGACTACCGCACCGATACTACCGTCAACCAGCCGATCGTCGACGAGAACGGCAACGCCAGCTTCGACATCGTCTATGCCGATGCCAGCGGAGCCAAAAAGGCCGTTTCCGGATTACAGGTACGACTGATTCGCGAGCGTCGTGACTACTTCTGGAACTGGTCCGAGAGTGAGGGCTGGCAGTCTCAGTTTGATCAAAAAGATCTGGTTGAGGGCGAGCAGGAGCTAAACCTCAAGGCCGATGAAACCGGTAAAGTCACCTTCCCGGTGGAGTGGGGCTCATACCGTCTGGAAGTGAAAGCCCCTGATGACATGGTCAGCAGCGTGCGCTTCTGGGCAGGCTACAGCTGGCAGGATAACAGCGACGGCACCGGGGCCGCGCGCCCTGACCGCGTGACGCTGAAACTGGATAAGCCATCCTATCAGCCAGGCGATACCATCCAACTGCACATCGCCGCGCCGGCCGCAGGCAAGGGCTATGCGATGATCGAGTCCAGTGAAGGGCCGCTGTGGTGGAAAGAGATCGACGTACCGGCTAACGGTCTGGATCTCGCTATCCCGGTCGACAAGGCCTGGAAACGTCACGATCTCTATCTCAGCACGCTGGTGGTTCGTCCTGGCGATAAATCAAAATCCGCCACGCCAAAACGGGCGGTTGGCCTGCTGCATCTGCCAATGGGGGACGAAAATCGTCGCCTGAACATCGCACTGGATAACCCGCAAAAAATGCGTCCGAACCAGACGCTTTCTGTGAAAGTGAAAGCCAGCGTAAAAGAGGGGGCTGTGCCACAGAAGGTGAACGTGCTGGTCTCGGCTGTCGATAGCGGCGTGCTGAACATTACCGACTACATCACTCCGGATCCGTGGCAAGCTTTCTTCGGTCAGAAGCGCTATGGCGCGGACATCTATGATGTTTACGGCCAGGTGATTGAAGGTCAGGGACGTCTGGCCGCACTGCGCTTTGGCGGAGACGGCGATGAACTGAAACGCGGCGGTAAGCCACCGGTGAACCATGTCACCATTATTGCCCAGCAGGCGCAGCCGGTTACGCTTGATGCCAACGGCGAAGGTACCATCACGCTGCCGATTGGCGATTTCAACGGTGAACTGCGTCTGATGGCGCAGGCCTGGACGGAAGACGATTTCGGCAGCAGCGAAAGCAAAATCATTGTGGCGGCTCCGATTATCACCGAGCTTAACACGCCGCGGTTCCTCGCAAGTGGCGATACCTCCCGCCTGACGCTGGACCTGACTAACCTGACTGACCAGCCGCAAACGCTGAACATTGCGTTAACCGCAGCCGGTAAGTTGTCGCTCGAAGGTGCTCAGCCAGAGCCGGTTAAGCTGCCGCCTGGCGCACGTAGCACCCTGTTTATACCGGTGCGTGCCCTGGAGGGCTATGGCGATGGGCAAGTGACTGCTCAGGTGACGGGCCTTCAGCTCCCAGGTGAGACGTTTGCGCCGCAGCAGAAGAGCTGGAAAATTGGCGTGCGTCCCGCATTCCCGGCGCAAACCGTGAATACGGGCACGATGCTGAATCCTGGCGAATCCTGGAGTGCGCCAGCACAGCATATCGAAGGTTTCTCGCCTGCCACGCTACAGGGGCAGCTGTTGCTCAGCGGTAAACCACCTTTGAACCTGGCGCGCTACATACGTGAACTTCAGGCCTATCCGTATGGATGTCTTGAGCAGACCACCAGCGGCCTGTTCCCGTCCCTCTACACCAACGCGGCACAGCTGAAGGCATTGGGCATTAAAGGCGATACCGACGATAAACGCCGTGCGGCCATTGATATCGGGATCTCCCGTCTGCTGCAAATGCAGCGTGACGATGGCGGTTTTGCCTTGTGGGATAAAAACGGCCCGGAAGAGTACTGGCTGACCGCCTATGTCACGGACTTCCTGGTGCGGGCAGGGGAGCAGGGTTACAGCGTGCCTGCCGAGGCGGTGAATAACGCCAACAGCCGACTGCTGCGCTATTTACAGGATCCGGGCATGATGTCCATCCGCTACAGCGACGACACCCAGGCCAGCAAATTTGCTGTCCAGGCGTATGCTTCGCTGGTGCTGGCGCGTCAGCAAAAAGCGCCGCTCGGTGCGCTGCGTGAAATCTGGGAGCGCCACGCTCAGGCTGCTTCCGGGCTTCCGTTGATGCAGCTGGGCATGGCACTCAAACTGATGGGGGATGCACCGCGCAGCCAGCAGGCGCTGGATCTGGCTCTCAAAACACCCCGTAACGACAGCCGAAACTGGATGGCGGATTACGGCAGCCAGCTGCGTGATAATGCCCTGATGCTCTCCCTGCTGGAAGAGTACAAGCTGCTGCCGGATGCGCAAAACAGGCTGCTGAACGCGTTATCTGAAGACGCGTTCAGCCAGCGCTGGCTGTCTACCCAGGAGAGCAATGCGCTGTTCCTGGCCGGACGATCACTGCAAACCTTGTCAGGTGCGTGGCAGGCAACGACCTCTCTCTCTGAACAGACCCAAAGCAGTGATAAAGCGCAGGTAGAAAACCTGAACGGCGATCAGATTGGTGCGTTGAAGATGACGAATACCGGCACTACGCCGCTGTGGGTACGACTGGACACTACTGGCTATCCGGAGTATGCGCCTCAGCCATCCTCTAATGTCTTGCAGATTGAACGTCATATCCTGGCGACAGACGGCAGCAGCAAGTCGCTCTCTTCTCTGAAGAGCGGTGAACTGGTTCTGGTATGGCTGGAAGTGAAGGCCAGCCAGAACGTGCCGGATGCGCTGGTGGTGGATCTGCTCCCGGCAGGTCTGGAGCTGGAAAACCAGAATCTGGCGAGCAGCAGCGCCAGCTTGCAGGACAGCGGCAGTGAAGTGCAAAACCTGCTGAATCAGATGCAACAGTCTGATATTCAGCACATGGAATTCCGCGACGATCGCTTTGTGGCCGCGGTGCCGGTCAATGAAGGTCAGCCGGTCACGCTGGTTTACCTGGCCCGTGCCGTTACGCCGGGAACCTACCAGGTGCCTGTTCCGATGGTCGAGTCCATGTACGTTCCGCAGTGGCGGGCAACGGGGGCGGCCAGTGGCCCGCTGATCGTTGTTCCGTAAGATGCGGATAGCACGCCTGATTCGCTCCCGCTGGCTGTGGCTGGCGGGAGCGCTTCTCGTTTCAGGGGGGCTGATTGTCGTCGCTGACCGCGTGTGGCCGTTGCCCCTGAAAGAGGTCAACCCTGCGCGAGTGGTGGTGGATGAGCAGGGTGTTCCGTTGTGGCGTTTTGCCGACAGCGAAGGCATCTGGCGCTATCCGGTTACCATTAAAGAGGTTTCCCCACGCTATCTTGAGGCGCTGATCCAGTATGAAGATCGCTGGTTCTGGGATCACCCGGGCGTCAATCCGCTATCTGTACTGCGTGCCGCCTGGCAGGATCTCACCTCCGGGAGAGTGGTTTCTGGCGGGAGCACGCTTACCATGCAGGTGGCACGCCTTCTGGATCCGCATCCGCGAACCTTTGGCGGTAAAATTCGTCAGCTGTGGCGGGCGATGCAGCTGGAGTGGCATCTCTCCAAGCGTGAAATCCTGACGCTGTATCTGAACCGTGCCCCGTTTGGCGGCACGTTGCAGGGCGTGGGCGCGGCAAGCTGGACTTACCTTGGCAAACCGCCGTCTCAGCTGAGCTATTCCGACGCGGCGCTGCTGGCAGTGCTGCCGCAGGCACCCAGCCGTCTGCGCCCGGACCGCTGGCCGGAACGTGCCGAAGCGGCGCGGAACAAAGTACTCGACCGCATGCTGACTCAGGGCGTCTGGTCTGAGAAGCAGGTGAAAGAGTCCCGTGAAGAGCCGGTCTGGCTGGCCCCCCGGCAGATGCCGCAGCTGGCGCCGCTCTTTTCCCGCATGATGCTGAGTAAAAGTCGTGACACAAAAATAGTCACCACGCTGGATGCAGCATTGCAACGACAGCTTGAAGAGCTGGCAATGAACTGGAAATCACGCCTGCCCGCCCGCAGTTCGCTGGCGATGATCGTCGTGGATCATACATCCATGAAAGTGCGTGGCTGGGTAGGCTCGGTAGATATCAATGATGACAGCCGTTTCAGCCACGTAGATATGGTCAATGCGATCCGATCGCCGGGATCGGTTCTCAAACCATTCATCTATGGCATGGCGCTGGACGATGGTCTGATCCATCCCGCTTCGTTATTACAGGATGTTCCAAGAAAAACGGGGGATTATCGTCCCGGCAACTTTGACAGCGGCTTCCATGGGCCGGTCAGTATGAGCGAAGCCCTGGTGCGTTCCCTCAACCTGCCTGCGGTGCAGGTTCTGGAAGCGTACGGCCCAAAACGTTTTGCCGGAATGCTGAGCAACGCGGGATTACCGCTCATTCTGCCTGCGGGGGCACAGCCCAACCTCTCTCTGATCCTGGGGGGCGCAGGCGCACGCCTGGCTGATATCGCTGCCGCCTATAGCGCCTTTGCGCGTCAGGGTAAGGCGGGCCGGCTGCGTTTACAGCCGGGCGATCCGCTGATCGAACGTCCGCTGTTATCGCAGGGGGCGGCGTGGATTATTCGTCGCATTCTCGCTAATGAAGCACAGCCCCTGCCGGACAGTGCGCTGCCCCAGGTTGCGCCGCTGGCGTGGAAAACGGGCACCAGCTATGGCTACCGGGATGCCTGGGCCATCGGCCTGAATGCCCGCTATGTCATCGGAATCTGGACCGGACGCCCGGACGGCACGCCCGTTGCCGGGCAGTTTGGTTTCGCCAGCGCGGTACCGCTCCTGAATCAGGTCAATAACATGCTTCAGTCCCGCTCGATGGTGGATGAAGCGCGCCTGCCGCGCGATCCGCGTCCCGCAAGCGTAGGACGGGGCGTGATTTGCTGGCCGGGGGGCCAGTCCCTGCCTGAAGGGAGCGAAAACTGTCGGCGTCGGCTGTCAACCTGGCTGCTGGAAGGCAGTGAACCGCCTACGCTGCTGCTGCCGGAACAGGAAGGTATTCGCGGGATCCGTTTCCCGGTCTGGCTGGATAAAGAAGGCAAACGCGTTGCGGCGGATTGTCCTGATGCGACAGAAAAAGTGCTGGATGTCTGGCCGCTGCCGCTGGAGCCCTGGCTGCCTGCTGCCGAAAAACGGGCTGCTCGTCTCCCCGCCCGTTCAGCAATTTGCCCTCCGCTGGATAACCATAATGCGGCGCCGCTGATGTTGTCAGGCGTCAGAGAAGGGGCGGTAATTAAACGTCTTCCAGGTGAGAAAAATATTACCCTCAACGTTTCAACCAGCGGCGGGGAGGGGCAACGATGGTGGTTTTTGAATGGCGAACCGCTGGACGGGCATCAGAAGAATTATTCACTGCAATTATATTTGCCTGGTAAATATCAATTAATTGTATTAGATGAAACAGGACAAACGGCGACGGTGAATTTTAAATTAGATCGCTAAGTGTTACTCCTCAAGAGTTAGCTTGATAATTATCAATATTCGTTCCTGAAAAAAAACGAGAATGCGTTTTTATTTGAAGGAACGAGCAATGAAAAAAAATAAACATCAGGGAGAAGGGCTTATTCCCGCCATATCCCGGCGTCATTTTATTCAGGCAGGGTCGGCGCTCGCCGCCCTGCCGTTTGTCGTCAAAACCGGCAAAGTACAGGCACAGGACGCGGCGGTTTCAGACGCTACGCCTGAAGAAAAAGTGGTGCAAACCTGTAGTACGTTTGACTGCGGCGGCAAGTGTGATATTCGTGCTCACGTCAGTGATGGCGTTGTGACCCGAATTTCAACGCGACCGGATAACGCGCTGGATCCGCCGATGCCAGTGATGCGCGCCTGCGTTCGGGGTCGGGCTTATCGGAAATTTGTTTATCATCCCGATCGGCTTAAATATCCAATGAAACGCGTGGGTAAACGTGGCGAAGGAAAATTCGAACGTATTACCTGGGATGAAGCCACCACCCTTATTGCGAATCAATTAAAAACTATTACGCAAAAATACGGTGCTGCGTCACGCTATGTTCATGTGGGCACCGCGGTGTCCGGCGGGACCTTTTCCGGCGATAAAATGGTTCGTCGTCTGCTCAACTTAACCGGCGGCTATCTCGAAAGCTATCACTCGGTCAGTATGGGTAACACGGCGGCGGCAACGCCGTATACCTATGGCACCGCCGCCAGCGGCAGCTCTCTGGACACGCTGCTGGACACCAAACTGGTCATTCTCTGGGGGCATAACCCGACGGAAACCATCTTCGGGCACAGCAACCACTTCTACCAGAAGATGAAGCAAAACGGCACGCGCTTCATTGTTGTCGACCCACGCTATTCCGATACGGTTTCCTCCCTTGCCGATCAGTGGATCCCATTGCTTCCTGCCACGGACAACGCCCTGATGGACGCGATGATGTATGTGATCGTCACGGAGAATCTGCACGATCGCGACTTTATTCAACGCTACACCCTGGGCTTTGACGAAGACGCCATGCCAGAAGGCGTTCCGGCCAATGAATCCCTGATGGCTTACCTGAGCGGTGCAAAGGATGGCGTGGCGAAAACGCCCGAGTGGGCAGAGAAAATCACTCACGTGCCTGCACAAACTATTCGTCAGCTGGCGCGCGACTACGCAACCACCAAACCCGCCGCGCTGATCCAGGGCTGGGGACCGCAGCGTCACAACTGCGGCGAGCGCACCGCGCGCGGCTCGACGATACTGGCCACGCTGACGGGTAACGTTGGGGTGAAAGGCGGCTGGGCAGCAGGCTATGGAGGCTGCGCAAACCGCAAATTTGCGGCCGGGCCAGAGATGCCGGACAACCCGGTCAAAGCCAAAATTTCGGTCATGAACTGGGTGCAGGCTGCTGATGATGCTTCTAAGGTAACCGCGGAAGATGGCCTGAAGGATGCTGAGAAGCTGGACAGCAATATCCGCATCCTGTTCTCGCTGGCGGGCAATTATCTGGCTAACCAGAACCCGGATCTTCATCAGGCAACCCGTGTCCTGGAAGACGAGTCGAAAATCGAGTTTATCGTCGCAAGCGATCTGTTTATGACGCCTAGCGCCAGATACGCCGACCTGCTTTTGCCGGAAACTAGCTTTATGGAACGCTGGAATATCGGCGAAACCTGGGGCACGGCAAGCTATCTGATCCTGTCAGAAAAGCTCATTGAACCTGAATTCGAACGCCGTTCAGACTACGACTGGCTGCGGGAGGTCGCTGCTAAGCTTGGCGTCGAGCCAGCGTTCAGCGAGGGCCGTGACGAAAAAGCGTGGATTGAGCACATCTGGGAGCAGACGCGGCTGTCCATGCCGGATGAAAACCTGCCGGACTTCGCGACGCTACAGAAGACGCGTCAGCATCTTTTCAAAAGCGCGCCGTACGTTGCCTTTGAAGACAACATTCGCGATCCGCAGAATCATCCGTTCCCGACGCCGTCCGGAAAAATTGAGATCTTCTCGAAGCGTCTGTACGACATGCATCACCCGGAAATTCCGGCGCTGTCGCACTACGTGCCTGCCCATGAAGGGCCGGAAGACGAGCTGGCGAAAACCTTCCCGCTCCAGCTGATCACCTGGAAAGGGAAAAACCGCGCTAACTCCACCCAGTACGCCAACCCGTGGTTAATTGAGGCGCAGCAGCAAAAGCTGTGGATCAACCCGCAGGATGCGCAAAAGCGCGGCATTGCGCAGGGGGATACCGTGCGTATTCATAACGCGCGCGGCATTTGCGAGATCCCGGCGGAGGTCACGCCGCGCATCATTCCAGGCGTGGTGGCCATGCAGGCAGGCGCCTGGTGGCAGCCGGACGAGCAGGGTATCGATAAAGGCGGCTGCGCGAACGTGCTCAGTTCCGCCCGTATTACCGCGCTTGCGAAAGGGAATTCCCATCAAACCATGCTGGTGGAGGTAGCTAAAGCATGAGTCAGTTTAAACATTACGCACCGGTGAGCGACAAACAGCTGGGTTTTTATATCGACTCTTCTCGCTGCTCGGGCTGCAAGGCATGCCAGGTGGCGTGCAAAGATAAAAACAACCTTGAGGTCGGACGTCGTTTCCGTCGCGTTTATGAAGTCAATGGCGGGAATTTCATCCCAACCGGGCAGGGCGGCGTCAGCAACAATGTGTTTGCCTACACGCTCTCTATTTCCTGTAACCACTGTGCAGACCCAATCTGCACTAAAAACTGTCCGAGCACGGCGATGCACAAGCGTCCGGGAGACGGCATTGTGCGCGTTGATACTGATAAGTGCGTCGGCTGCGGCTACTGCGCGTGGTCTTGCCCTTACGGCGCGCCACAGCTCAACGAGCAGACCGGGCAGATGTCCAAATGTGATTTCTGCGTGGTTCTCCAGGCGAAGGGAGAGCAGCCCGTCTGTGTGGCAACCTGTCCACTCGAAGCGATTAAATTCGGGCCGATTGATGAACTGCGGGCGAAGTATGGTGCGGTCTGTGATGTGAAAGGCTTGCCTGATTCCTCCATCACCAAACCAAACCTGGTGATCAAAGCGCATCAGGGCGCAGAGAAAGAGGGGAAATGTCATGCATGAGTTACCGCTGCTGATTTTTACGCTGTTCCTGCAAGGATCGGTTGGCGTTACGCTGTGGCTGGCGTTCGGAAGCACGCAACGTAGCGCGCTGCTGCCGGCTGCCGGAGCGTTTGTGCTGGCGAGCCTGGGGCTGCTCGCCTCCGCGCTGCACATGGGCTATCCGCTTAATGCTCTTAACGCGCTGCGCCACGTATCCAGCTCCTGGCTGAGCCGTGAGATTATCTTTGCCAGTCTTTATCTTGCGGCGCTTGGCTTCGCAACGCTGCTGATGTTTGTCAAAAAGCCAGGCTGGAAGCCACTGCTGGTTGTGGCAGGTCTTGTCGGGCTGGTGGATGTGTTCTGCATGGCGCAGATCTACATGCACGCATCCGTGGTGACATGGCAGCATGTTAACACTCTGGTGCTGTTTATCGGTTCGGTGGGGATTATCGGCTCAGCCTGCATGGCCGTTGGGACGCGTTCCCAGTCAACCGTGCGTGCGGCGATTGTCATTATCACGCTGCTGGTGATTGCACGTCTGGTGATGCAGCCCGTCTGGCTGGCAGATATTACGTCTATGGACCACACCGTGGTGACGTTCCCTCACGCACCGCTACAGATGCTGGAGCAACTGCGAACCGTTCATCTGCTGAGCTGGTGCGTATCCGTTGCGGGTATGCTGTGCTTTGCTGCGGGCGGCTTAAAAGCGGCGCGAGGCACAATGCTGTTGGGCAGCGCCTTGCTAATTGTGGGTGAGCTGATGCTGCGCTTTGTTTTCTTCAGTATTGGCTGATGGGCGGATTAACCTTTGCCCCGGCGATGGACGTGACGCATGCGTGCGTCCGTCGTCGTTTTCGCCACTCTTCCTGCTGTGCCTGCGCGGACGTCTGTCCCGTGCAGGCTTTTTCTTTTACCGACTCAGGCGTCTCGGTTGATGACAGCCGCTGTATTGAATGCGGTGACTGCCTGTTCGTCTGCCCCGCTGGGGCCATCACCGGCATCACGCCGCGAAAACGCTTTCTGAGTGGCGATACGCTTGTTGGGCCGTTTACTGACCGTGCGCCAGGGGTGAATGAGCTTCTGCTGTGGCATGCGCAGTACCACGTTCGTTTTATCAGTATCGACGCGGAGCAGAATCCTGACTGGTTGCTGGCTATTGCCCGGCTGAATCTGGCGCTTCGTCGACGCGGTGAAGCGGCGTGGGCGTTTAAACATATACCCGTCAACGAGGTTAATACCGCCCGGCGTGCGCTGATGCACGTTCCCCGTGAGGATGTCCGGGTCTGTAGCGTCGTGCCCGGTCAGCGTGAACTGCGCAGGGCGTTTTCTGCGTTTAGCGAGGCAGAGATAACTCTCGATGCCGAATCTTGTGTACTGTGCGGCGCGTGCTGGCGGAGTTGTACGGAAAACGCGATTCGATTTGAGAACGCTGAACTGGTCGTAGAAACCGGACGCTGTACGGGGTGCGGCGGCTGCGAAGCGGTATGCCAGCATGCGGCGATAAACGTGACGCTAACAGAAGGAACAGCGAAAAGCGTGACCATACCGGCATATGAAGCCGTTTGCCTGACGTGCCACCGTCATTTCTGGTCATTTACGTCTGATGAAAAGCAGTGCCCGCTCTGTTTTCATCATCAACACGGTATGCGAAATACGGGCTGTTGCTAATCTTCGTCTCATTTTAAAAAAATGTTATGCATAACCATAGGCAATGGCGCTATTGCTCTTTATAATCCGCGCCACACCATACTCAGGTATGCAAAAACAACAGAACATTTTACAGAGGTTATCAATGGCTATTGAACGTACTTTTTCCATCATCAAACCAAACGCGGTGGCAAAAAACGTTATTGGCAGCATCTTCGCTCGCTTTGAATCAGCAGGGTTTAAGATCGTTGGCACCAAAATGCTGCACCTGACCGTTGAGCAGGCTCGCGGTTTCTACGCTGAGCACGAAGGTCGCCCATTCTTTGACGGTCTGGTCGAGTTCATGACTTCTGGCCCAATCGTGGTATCCGTACTGGAAGGTGAAAACGCGGTACAGCGTCACCGCGATCTGCTGGGTGCAACCAACCCGGACAACGCGCTGGCAGGTACTCTGCGCGCTGACTACGCAGACAGCTTCACCGAGAACGGCACCCACGGTTCCGACTCTGTTGAATCTGCTGCGCGCGAAATCGCGTTCTTCTTCGCTGAAGGCGAAGTGTGCCCGCGCACTCGCTAATAATTTCGTAAATGCCGCGTGCAAACGTGGCATCCCTGCGCCAGACTTTGTACAATGCAACGCCCCGGACGAGCAGACTGCTTACCGGGGCGTTTCTTTTCAACCCACCAAGGGCCACAACGTGTAACAACGAGGCCGGAAAAAATTATGTCTGAATTAGTGAATACCTCCGAAGTCGCCATTCCTGCGGTTCCCAATAAAAATGGAAAAATTAACCTGCTGGACCTGAACCGTCAGCAGATGCGCGAGTTCTTTAAAGAGATGGGCGAGAAGCCGTTTCGTGCCGATCAGGTCATGAAATGGATGTACCACTATTGCAGCGACAACTTTGATGACATGACGGACATCAACAAAGTGCTGCGCAATAAGCTTAAAGAAGTGGCTGAAATCCGCGCACCGGAAGTGGTGGAAGAGCAGCGCTCTTCAGATGGCACCATCAAGTGGGCCATTGCCGTTGGCGATCAGCGCGTTGAAACCGTGTATATCCCGGAAGACGATCGCGCCACGCTGTGCGTCTCTTCTCAGGTGGGCTGTGCGCTGGAGTGCAAATTCTGCTCTACGGCGCAGCAGGGCTTTAACCGTAACCTGCGCGTGTCGGAAATCATCGGCCAGGTCTGGCGTGCCGCGAAAATCGTGGGCGCGGCGAAAGTCACCGGTACACGTCCAATCACCAACGTGGTGATGATGGGGATGGGTGAACCGCTGCTCAACCTGACCAACGTCGTTCCGGCGATGGAAATTATGCTCGACGATTTCGGTTTTGGCCTGTCCAAGCGCCGCGTTACGCTCTCTACTTCCGGCGTGGTGCCTGCGCTGGACAAACTGGGCGATATGATTGACGTTGCGCTGGCCATCTCTCTTCACGCGCCAAACGACGCCATCCGTGACGAAATTGTGCCGATCAACAAAAAGTACAATATCGAAACCTTCCTGGCTGGCGTGCGCCGTTACCTGGAGAAATCCAACGCTAACCAGGGCCGCGTGACCATTGAATACGTGATGCTGGATCATGTTAACGACGGTACCGAGCATGCACATGAGCTGGCTGAACTGCTTAAAGATACGCCATGCAAGATCAACCTGATCCCATGGAACCCGTTCCCGGGCGCGCCGTATGGCCGTAGCTCGAACAGCCGTATCGATCGCTTCTCAAAAGTGCTGATGGAGTATGGTTTCACCACCATCGTACGTAAAACGCGTGGCGACGATATCGACGCAGCCTGTGGCCAGCTGGCGGGTGACGTTATTGACCGTACCAAACGTACGCTGCGTAAGCGTATGCAGGGTGAGTCAATCGCGGTTAAAACCGTTTGATTATTATGCAGACACGGCGCATTTTTTGCGCCGTGAAGCATTAATTTACTGAATATTCAGTCACAATCATCACGACTGATTAATAATTACGGTGCGTTTCATACGACTTTCGGGCAGTATGTAACGACGTAACAACAGTTTAGCGTGAAGGCCTGCCAGCGCTGTCATCTGCGGCCCGACAGTCTTATACTGTTTGTTCCAGGTTAACTGACCTAAAGTTTCGCGGTGCGGGTGGCATTGTGACTCACCGGCACCTGAACCCTTATTTTCACGTACCAGTAGTTGTAGCGAATGAATACTGAAGCCACTCACGATCAAAATGCAGCACTCTCCACTGGCGTTCGTCTTCGCAACGCCCGTGAACAACTCGGACTTAGCCAGCAAGCCGTTGCAGAACGCCTGTGCCTGAAGGTTTCCACCGTTCGCGATATTGAAGAAGATAAGGCACCCGCCGATCTGGCTTCAACGTTTCTGCGCGGTTATATCCGTTCTTACGCCAAACTGGTTCATATCCCTGAAGACGAATTACTGCCGATGATGGAGAAGCAGGCGCCTGTGCGTGCGGCAAAAGTTGCGCCGATGCAAAGCTTCTCTCTGGGTAAACGTCGTAAAAAACGCGATGGCTGGCTGATGAGCTTTACCTGGCTGGTCCTGTTTGTGGTTGTCGGCCTGACGGGCGCATGGTGGTGGCAAAACCACAAAGCGCAGCAGGAAGAGATCACCACCATGGCCGATCAGTCCTCCGCTGAGCTTAATCAGTCTGGTAATAACGGCGCGCAAAGCGTGCCGTTGAGCACCGAAGGGGCGACCTCCAGCGAACCTCAGTCGGCAGCAAGCAACACGCCTGCAACCGAGCCAGCGGCGACGCCAGAAGCGACGGCGAATACCGCGCCAGCCACCCAGGCCCAGGATCAGAACGCGGTCGTATCACCTTCTCAGGCCAATGTTGATACCGCCCCTGCGGCAACGGCACCGGCAGAGAACACCGCGGCGTCACTGCCAACTGACCCGGCTGGCACGGCGGCACCTGCCGTGGACCCGAATGCGCTGGTGATGAATTTTACGGCTGATTGCTGGCTGGAAGTGACTGACGCGACAGGTAAAAAGCTGTTCAGCGGCCTGCAACGTAAAGATGGCACGTTAAATCTAACGGGCCAGGCACCTTACAAGCTTAAAATCGGCGCACCGGCAGCGGTACAGATCCAGTATCAAGGAAAACCTGTCGATCTGAGCCGCTTTATCAGAACTAACCAGGTTGCGCGTCTTACCGTTAATGCCGAACAATCAGCAGCACAGTAACAGACGGGCAATGCGGGAGATTTTACATGCATAACCAGGCTCCTATTCAACGTAGAAAATCGAAACGGATTTACGTTGGGAACGTGCCAATCGGCGATGGGGCGCCTATCGCCGTCCAGTCGATGACCAATACGCGTACTACGGATGTAGAAGCGACGGTCAATCAAATCAAAGCATTAGAACGCGTCGGCGCGGACATTGTTCGCGTCTCTGTGCCTACCATGGACGCCGCCGAGGCGTTCAAACTGATCAAGCAGCAGGTGAGTGTTCCGCTGGTTGCCGATATTCACTTCGATTACCGTATCGCGCTGAAAGTCGCTGAATACGGTGTCGATTGTCTGCGTATTAACCCAGGCAACATCGGCAACGAAGAGCGCATTCGCATGGTGGTTGACTGCGCCCGCGACAAAAACATCCCAATCCGTATCGGCGTAAACGCTGGCTCTCTGGAAAAAGATCTCCAGGAAAAGTACGGTGAGCCGACGCCGCAGGCGCTGCTCGAATCCGCCATGCGTCACGTCGATCATCTGGATCGCCTTAACTTCGATCAGTTCAAAGTGAGCGTGAAAGCGTCTGACGTCTTCCTGGCCGTTGAATCGTATCGTCTGCTGGCAAAACAGATCGATCAGCCGCTGCATCTTGGCATCACCGAGGCGGGCGGTCTGCGCAGCGGTTCGGTAAAATCGGCGATTGGTCTCGGCCTGCTGCTCTCTGAAGGCATCGGCGACACGTTACGCGTCTCCCTGGCCGCCGATCCGGTGGAAGAGATCAAAGTTGGTTTCGACATCCTGAAATCACTGCGTATCCGCGCGCGTGGGATCAACTTCATCGCCTGCCCAACCTGTTCACGTCAGGAGTTTGACGTGATCGGCACCGTGAATGCTCTGGAGCAGCGCCTGGAAGACATCATCACCCCGATGGACGTTTCCATCATCGGCTGCGTGGTGAACGGTCCGGGTGAAGCGCTGGTGTCCACGCTGGGCGTGACCGGCGGTAACAAGAAAAGTGGTCTCTATGAGGATGGCGTTCGTAAAGATCGTCTGGATAATAGTGACATGATCGACCAGCTCGAAGCCCGCATTCGTGCAAAAGCGACGATGATGGACGAAGCGCAGCGCATCAGCGTTCAGCAGGTTGAAAAATAACGTGATGGGAAGCAGGCTGCTTCCCATGTATGATTGAACCCATTCTTTGGGTTCTTTTTTGTATATAGAAAGAGAATAAACGTGGCAAAAAACATTCAAGCCATCCGCGGCATGAACGATTATCTGCCTGGCGAAACCGCCATCTGGCAGCGCATTGAAGGCACACTGAAGCAGGTGCTCGGCAGCTACGGTTACAGCGAAATTCGTTTGCCGATTGTAGAGCAGACCCCGTTATTCAAACGCGCGATCGGCGAAGTAACCGACGTGGTTGAAAAAGAGATGTATACCTTTGAGGACCGCAACGGCGACAGCCTGACCCTGCGTCCTGAAGGGACGGCGGGTTGCGTACGCGCCGGCATCGAACATGGTCTCCTGTACAATCAGGAGCAGCGCCTGTGGTATATCGGCCCGATGTTCCGCCACGAACGTCCGCAAAAAGGCCGCTACCGTCAGTTCAACCAGCTTGGCGTGGAAGTGTTTGGTCTGCAAGGACCAGATATCGATGCCGAACTGATTATGCTGACTGCCCGCTGGTGGCGTGCGCTCGGTATTTCTGAGCACGTATCCCTGGAGCTGAACTCTATCGGTTCTCTGGAAGCGCGTGCGAACTATCGCGATGCGCTGGTGGCGTTCCTGGAACAGCACAAAGAGAAGCTCGACGAAGACTGTAAGCGTCGTATGTACAGCAACCCGCTGCGCGTACTCGATTCCAAAAATCCTGACGTACAGGCGCTGCTGAATGATGCGCCAGCGCTGGGTGACTACCTGGATGAGGATTCCCGCGAACACTTTGCCGGCCTGTGCAAGCTGCTTGAAGCGGCGGGCATTGCTTATACCGTTAACCAACGTCTGGTGCGCGGTCTGGACTACTACAACCGCACCGTATTTGAGTGGGTCACCACCAGCCTCGGTTCGCAGGGCACCGTCTGTGCCGGCGGTCGTTATGACGGTCTGGTCGAGCAACTGGGTGGTCGCGCAGCACCGGCAGTAGGCTTCGCGATGGGCCTTGAGCGACTTGTTTTGCTGGTTCAGGCAGTTAATCCGGAATTTAAAGCCGATCCTGTTGTCGATATATACCTGGTGGCCTCAGGTGCGGATACGCAGTCTGCGGCAATGCAGCTTGCCGAACGCGTGCGCGATGCGCTGCCGGACGTTAAGCTGATGACCAACCACGGCGGCGGCAACTTTAAAAAACAGTTTGCTCGTGCCGATAAGTGGGGCGCAAGTATCGCACTGGTGCTGGGTGAGTCCGAAGTGGCCAACGGCGAAGTGGTAGTTAAAGACCTGCGCTCTGGTGAGCAAACTACGGTAACGCAGGATGGCGTTGCGGCGCACTTGCGCACTCTATTGGGCTAAGGAGAAGGACTGCGTGGAAATTTACGAGAACGAACACGACCAGGTTGATGCGGTTAAACGCTTCTTTGCTGAAAACGGCAAGGCACTGGTTGTAGGGGTTATTTTAGGTGTTGGTGCGCTGGTAGGCTGGCGTTACTGGAACAATCATCAGGCTGACTCTGCTCGCGGTTCGTCCCTGAACTACGAAAATACCGTTAGCGCAATCCGTGCCGATCAGCCGCAAACGCTGACGGCTGCGGAGAAATTTGCCGCTGACAACAAAAACACCTACGGCGCGCTGGCTGCGCTGGAAGTGGCTCAGCAGTATGTTGATAAAAACGAACTGGACAAAGCCGCTGCGCAACTGTCTCAGGGGCTTGCTGCTGCCAGTGACGATAATCTGAAAGCGGTGATCAATCTGCGTCTGGCGCGTATCCAGGTTCAGCAGAAAAAAGCCGACGACGCGCTCAAAACGCTTGATACCATTAAAGGCGAAGGCTTTGCCGCTATTGTTGCCGATCTTCGCGGTGAAGCACTGCTGAGTAAGGGTGATAAAGCGGGCGCGCGTAAAGCGTGGCAAGCTGGCGTGGATAGTAAAGCTTCACCTGCGCTGAGCGAAATGATGCAGATGAAAATAAATAATTTGTCCGTCTGAGAGGGACCCAATGCAATTGCGTAAATTACTTCTGCCAGGACTGCTTTCTGTTACGTTATTGAGTGGTTGTTCACTGTTCAGTGGCGAAGAAGACGTTGTTAAAATGTCCCCGCTGCCGACGGTTGAAAACCAGTTCACCCCATCCACCGCCTGGGACACTTCCGTAGGCGATGGTATTGGCGATTTTTATTCCAACCTGCACCCGGCATTTGCTGACGGCGTTGTCTATGCGGCCGATCGCAAAGGCACCGTTAAAGCGCTGAACGCTGATGACGGAAAAGAAGTGTGGTCCATTAACCTGGCGGAAAAAGACGGCTGGTTCTCCCGTAAACCTGCACTGCTTTCTGGCGGCCTGACCGTTACTGGCGGTCACGTGTATGTGGGCAGCGAAAAAGCGCAGGTTTACGCGCTGAATGCCAGCGACGGTTCGGTTGCATGGCAGACCACCGTTGCCGGTGAATCCTTGTCGCGTCCGGTTGTCAGCGACGGCCTGGTGCTGATCCATACCAGCAACGGCCAGTTGCAGGCGCTGAACGAAGCCGATGGTCTGGTAAAATGGACGGTTAACCTGGATATGCCAGCGCTGTCTCTGCGTGGTGAATCTGCTCCGGCGACCGCATTTGGCGCCGCCATTGTGGGCGGTGACAACGGCCGTGTCAGTGCGGTACTGATGCAGCAGGGCCAGATGATCTGGCAGCAGCGTATTTCCCAGGCGACCGGTTCAACTGAAATCGACCGTCTGAGTGACGTGGACACCACGCCAGTTATCGTCGACGGTGTGGTTTACGCGCTGGCGTATAACGGCAACCTGACGGCGCTGGACCTGCGTAGCGGCCAGATCATGTGGAAACGTGAGCTGGGTTCCGTGAACGATTTCATCGTCGACGGCAACCGTATTTATATGGTGGATCAGAACGACCGCCTGCTGGCGCTGAGCACCGAAGGTGGCGTAACGCTGTGGACGCAAAGCGATCTGCTGCACCGTCTGCTGACCGCACCGGCACTGTATAACGGCAGCCTGGTGGTGGGCGACAGCGAAGGCTATATGCACTGGATCGATCCAGAGAATGGCCGCTTCGTGGCACAGCAGAAAGTGGATAGCTCAGGCTTCCTGACGGAGCCCGTTGTGGCTGACGGCAAACTTCTGATTCAGGCAAAAGACGGCACGCTGTACGCGATCACGCGTTAATTACACGGCGGTTGTAGTATACTAAACGGCTCCTGTTCACTCAGGAGCCGTTTTGACATTTTTAAAAACGCTGCGAAAGCGACGTTATTTTGAATTTTATGAGGCTTCAAACATGGTACCTGTGGTCGCGCTTGTCGGGCGCCCTAACGTTGGAAAATCCACTCTTTTTAACCGTTTAACACGCACCCGTGATGCGCTGGTTGCGGATTTCCCGGGGCTGACGCGTGACCGTAAGTACGGTCGTGCAGAGGTGGAAGGACGCGAGTTCATCTGTATCGATACCGGGGGTATTGACGGTACGGAAGACGGCGTAGAAACCCGCATGGCAGAGCAATCTCTGCTGGCTATCGAAGAAGCAGATGTGGTTCTGTTTATGGTGGATGCTCGCGCTGGCCTGATGCCCGCGGATTCTGCTATCGCTAAACATCTGCGTTCACGCGAAAAGCCAACCTTCCTGGTGGCGAACAAAACTGACGGCATCGATGCCGATCAGGCCATTGCGGATTTCTGGTCTTTAGGCCTGGGCGATATCTATCCTATCGCGGCCTCGCATGGCCGTGGCGTCACCAGCCTGCTGGAAACCGTTCTGCTGCCGTGGGTTGATGAAGTAAACCCACCGGAAGAGGTGGATGAGGACGCTGAATACTGGGCGCAGTTTGAAGCCGGACAAGAAGGAGAGGAAGAGCCGGAAGACGACTTCAACCCTCAGGATCTGCCTATCAAGCTGGCTATCGTGGGCCGCCCAAATGTAGGTAAGTCTACGCTTACTAACCGTATTCTCGGTGAAGAGCGCGTAGTGGTTTACGACATGCCAGGCACAACGCGTGACAGCATTTACATTCCAATGCAGCGCGATGAACGTGAGTACGTACTTATCGACACCGCAGGGGTGCGTAAGCGCGGGAAAATCACCGATGTGGTTGAAAAATTCTCGGTGATCAAGACCCTTCAGGCGATTGAAGACGCCAACGTGGTGCTGCTGGTTATTGACGCACGTGAAGGTATCTCCGATCAGGATCTCTCTCTGCTCGGCTTTATCCTCAATAGTGGGCGCTCACTGGTTATCGTCGTCAACAAGTGGGACGGCCTGAGCAATGAAGTGCGCGAGCAGGTGAAAGAGACGCTGGACTTCCGTCTGGGCTTTATCGACTTTGCCCGCGTTCACTTCATCTCTGCCCTGCACGGGAGTGGTGTCGGCAACCTGTTCGAATCCGTTCGTGAAGCCTATGACAGCTCTACCCGCCGTCAGAGCACGGCGATGCTGACCCGTATCATGAACATGGCTGCTGAAGACCACCAGCCGCCGCTGGTGCGCGGTCGTCGCGTGAAGCTGAAATATGCTCACGCCGGGGGATATAACCCGCCTATCGTGGTGATCCACGGTAACCAGGTGAAGGATCTGCCGGACTCCTACAAACGCTACCTGATGAACTACTTCCGCAAGTCGCTGGACGTGATGGGTACGCCTATCCGTATTCAGTTCAAGGAAGGGGAAAACCCGTTTGCGAATAAACGCAACACCCTGACGCCGAACCAGATGCGTAAGCGTAAGCGTTTGATTAAGCACATTAAGAAAAGCAAATAATCCTTACCGATCTCACTAAAACCCGCGCCTGTCGCGGGTTTTTTTTCGCTCATTCCAAAGGCCCGCCTTCCCTGTGTGATGTCAATCACTATTCGTTTTGAACCATGTTTATATCTAAGAAAGTAGACAATCGTCGAATTTTCGTCTTAAAGTCCAGGGTTCGGTACTAGACAAAACTAGCGCCTGGTTATCAAATGGTTAACCAACATTTCGCCGCATGTAAAAAATCGATCGGATACGTAACCGTTCGGCGTACATGCTGGTGTTTACAAGCACGACACATACCTTTTCGGGAGAATTATGCAATCCTCTGTTAATCAAAAAGAGAGCCGAACCTTCTTCGGCCATCCTTATCCGCTCGGTTCGCTGTTCTTCACCGAGATGTGGGAGCGTTTCTCGTTTTACGGTATTCGCCCGCTACTGATCCTGTTTATGGCCGCCACCGTGTATGACGGCGGAATGGGCCTGGCGCGTGAAAACGCCTCGGCGATTGTCGGTATTTTTGCCGGCACCATGTACCTCGCCGCGCTGCCGGGCGGCTGGCTGGCGGATAACTGGCTCGGCCAGCAGCAGGCCGTCTGGTACGGTTCGATTTTGATTGCGCTTGGGCACCTGTCGATTGCCCTGTCGGCCATCATGGGCGACAACCTGTTCTTCATCGGCCTGATGTTTATCGTGCTCGGCTCCGGCCTGTTCAAGACCTGTATCTCGGTCATGGTGGGGACACTGTACAAAAAGGGCGATGCGCGTCGTGACGGCGGTTTCTCGCTGTTCTATATGGGCATCAACATGGGCTCGTTCATTGCCCCTCTGATTTCCGGCTGGCTGATTAAAACCCACGGCTGGCACTGGGGCTTTGGTATCGGTGGTATTGGGATGCTGGTCGCCCTGATTATCTTCCGCGTGTTTGCCGTTCCGGCCATGAAGCGTTACGACAGCGAAGTCGGTCTGGACTCCACCTGGAACAGTCCGGTAGTGAAACGTAACGGCGTGGGCGCCTGGCTGCTGGCGCTGGCTGTGGGTGTTGCAATCATCGTTACGTTGATTGCCCAGGGCGTGATTGTGATTAATCCGGTCGCGGTCGCCAGCGTGCTGGTGTATGTGATTGCCGCCTCCGTCGCGCTCTACTTCATCTATCTGTTCATCTTCGCCGGGCTGAATCGCAAAGAGCGCGCAAGGCTGCTGGTGTGCTTTATTCTGCTGGTCTCCGCCGCGTTCTTCTGGTCCGCGTTCGAGCAGAAGCCAACCTCCTTCAACCTGTTCGCCAACGACTACACTAACCGCATGATCGGTGATTTTGAGATCCCGGCGGTGTGGTTCCAGTCGATTAATGCCCTGTTCATCATTCTGCTGGCCCCGGTATTTAGCTGGGCATGGCCGAAGCTGGCGAGCAAAAACATTCGTCCGAGCAGCATCACCAAGTTCGTGATCGGTATTCTGTGTGCAGCGGCGGGCTTTGGCCTGATGATGCTGGCGGCGCAGAACGTACTGAGCAACGGTGGGGCAGGGGTTTCTCCGTTCTGGCTGGTGGGTAGTATCCTGATGCTGACGCTCGGGGAACTGTGCCTGAGTCCGATTGGTCTGGCGACCATGACCCTGCTGGCGCCGGAAAGAATGCGCGGCCAGATGATGGGCCTGTGGTTCTGCGCCAGTGCGCTGGGTAACCTGGCTGCGGGGCTGATTGGCGGTCACGTGAAGGCCGACCAGCTGGATATGCTGCCAGACCTCTTTGCCCGTTGCTCCATTGCGCTGCTGATTTGTGCTGCGGTGCTGATCGTCCTCATTGTTCCGGTACGTCGCATGCTGGAAAATGCGCAAACTAAACCGGCTACCGAAGCCTGATACTATTCAGTCTGCCGGGGCAGTTGTCCTGTCCCGGCCCAACTCAACAGGAGAGAGCATGTCGATTACCTGTCCGGATTGCCACGCAGCGCTCGAGCCGCAAAACGGTATCGCGCACTGCGACAGCTGCAATAAAGATATTCCCCTCGAAGCGCGCTGCCCTGACTGCCATCAGCCGCTTCAGGTACTCAAGGCCTGCGGCACGGTGGATTACTTCTGTCAGAACGGCCACGGGCTGATCTCAAAAAAACGCGTCGAGTTCGTCAGGGCTGGGGCTTAATCGCACACGCAGCCTTCTCCTTTTTGCCATAGCTCAATCAGCGATTCCGGCGCTTCCTGCTCCGGAACCAGCACAATAATATCGGTATACTGCGCCTGATTGTGCCGGGTCCAGATTATCTGAATGCGAAAATAGCGCTGATCGCCGCTGCCCGGAGACGACGCCTGGCCCGGTGGCTGTCCGCGCGGGATAGCCTGTTCCAGAATATTTACCACGCGCTGACGCTGCGCCTCGTTGAGCGTGGAGAGGGCGATTGTGCGCTGACCGCTCAGCTTAGGAATAAAGGCGACGCCGCCTTCCCGGGCCAGCTCAACCACGGCGTCATCCGTCAGTTCCGGTACCTGCATTACAGTACTCCCACCTGTTCCCAGGCTTGTTTTATAGCCGCCCCAACGTCGCTACCGGAGCGTTTCTCGCCGTGCGCGATCGTCAGTTTTGCAAAGGCATCAAAATCCGCATCCTGCGCCAGGTTGCGATCGCAAACCGTGTCGTACCAGGCATAACCCGCTTTTTCCCAGGCGTAGCCACCGATCGCCGTTGCGGCCAGGTAAAACGCGCGGTTGGGGATGCCGGAGTTAAGATGCACGCCGCCGTTATCCTCGCGCGTTTTGATGAAGTCTTTCATGTGCGCGGGCTGCGGGTCTTTGCCGAGCAGCGGATCGTCGTAGGCGGTACCGGGTTCAGACATGGAACGTAGCCCTTTCCCGTTGATACCCTCCGCCAGCAGACCCTCACCAATCAGCCAGTCTGCCCGATCGGCGGTTTGCTTAAGATGGTATTGCTTCACCAGCGAGCCAAACACGTCTGACAGCGACTCGTTTAGCGCGCCCGACTGTTCAAAATAAATCAGCCCGGCTTCGGTCTCGGTCACGCCGTGGCTAAGCTCATGCGCCACCACGTCGATGGCAATGGTGAAGCGGTTGAAGATTTCTCCGTCACCGTCGCCAAAGACCATCTGCTGGCCGTTCCAGAAGGCGTTCTGATATTCCCGACCATAATGCACGGTGCCGGTGAGGATCAGTCCTTTGTTATCGAGTGAATCGCGCTGATATTCTTTCCAGAAGAAATCATGGGTGATACCCAGATAATCGTACGCTTCATCCACCGCCACATCGCCGTTGGAGGGCTGGCCTTCATAGCGCACCTGGGTACCCGGCAGCTCCTGGGTCTGTTTCGCATCGTAGATGTCACGCTCAAGCTGTCCGGCTTTATTCACATGCGGCGCGGCGGGCTTGCCCGGCATATGCGCCATCAGGGTTTGCACATGGGTTAATGTCTGACGGGCGCAGCGCTGCTGGGGCTCTGACCCGCTTTCGATAATACGACGAAGAATATACGGAGGGATGACGCTATGAAGATGGGGCATGCTGCTCTCCTTATTAAAAAAGGCAATAGCAGCAGTATAGTTTGTAACCGGCGAAGATTTATCCGCTTTTACGCTGGCGCGTTTTTTTCATCGGTTTGATCTCTTTCACCTCACTCTCGACCCAGCCGTCAGAAAGCCGGGTGGTGAGTACATCCCCGGCTTTGACCTGTTTCGTCTGCTTCAACACTTTGCCGTCCGTCGCGGTGGTCACACTATAGCCGCGGGCCAGCGTGGAGAGCGGGCTGACGGCTTCCAGATGGGTGACCGCATTGCCAAAACGCTCGCGCGTGGTGCTCAGGCGTGAGCGGATATTTTCCGCGAGGCGATACTCAAGCTGCTGGATCCGCGTTTGTGCGCGATAAATCTTCGGCTGCGGATTCTGCTGGTTCAGACGCTGCGTCGTGCGCTGCTGGCGCGATACCGCCCGCTTAAGCTGGTTATCCAGCGCGAAGTTCATCCGCTGACGCAGACGTTCCAGCACAGTTTGCTGACGCGCGAGACGCAATTGCGGATGCTGCTGTTGCAGACGATGGTGAAGCTGGGTAAAGCGGCGGGTACGGTTGGCGAGGAAGTAGTCCATCGCCATCTCCAGGCGCTGCTGCCCGTTCTGGATCTGACGCAGCAGCTCCTGCTGGTTACGGCTGACTACCTCTGCCGCCGCGGACGGCGTGGGCGCGCGTAAATCCGCGACAAAATCCGCTATCGTCACATCCGTTTCATGGCCGACGGCGCTTACCACCGGAATAAGGCTGGCAAAGATTGCCCGCGCCACGCGCTCGTCGTTAAAGCTCCACAGGTCTTCCAGCGAGCCGCCGCCGCGCCCGACGATCAGGACATCACACTCCTGACGCGCATTCGCCAGCTCAATGGCGCGCACGATCTGCCCCGGCGCATCGTCACCCTGAACGGCAGTCGGGTAGATAATGACGGGCAGGGAAGGGTCACGGCGCTTAAGGACGTGCAAAATATCGTGCAGGGCCGCACCGGTTTTCGACGTGATAACCCCAACGCAGTGGGCTGGTGAGGGAAGGGGTTTTTTAAACTGCTGGTCGAACAATCCCTCAGCCGAAAGCATGGCTTTTAGCTGCTCGTACTTCTGTTGCAGCAAGCCTTCACCGGCGGGCTGCATGCTCTCGACGATAATCTGATAATCGCCGCGCGGCTCATACAGGGTAATGTTGGCGCGAACCAGAACCTGCTGGCCATGCTGAGGACGGAACGTCACGCGACGGTTGCTGTTGCGGAACATCGCGCAGCGCACCTGAGCGGTGTCGTCTTTCAGCGTAAAGTACCAGTGGCCGGAAGCAGGCTGCGTGAAGTTAGAGATTTCACCGCTGATCCAGACCTGTCCCATTTCCTGCTCAAGCAGCAAACGCACCGTCTGATTAAGGCGGCTGACAGTATAAATTGAGGGGGATTGAGAGGATAACATGTGAGCGGGATCAAATTCTAAATCAGCAAGTTATTCAGTCGATAGTAACCTGCTGAGAGGTGAGCGCAAGCATTTTTTTCAAAAAAGTGTGGATGCAATCGGTTACGCTCTGTATAATGCCACGGCAATATTTAACCACCCAGGTCAGAGATATTGCCCATGCTACGTATCGCTAAAGAAGCACTGACGTTTGACGACGTCCTCCTCGTTCCCGCTCACTCCACCGTTCTGCCGAATACTGCCGACCTCAGCACGCAGTTGACGAAAACCATTCGTCTGAACATTCCTATTCTCTCCGCAGCAATGGACACCGTGACTGAAGCGCGTCTGGCTATCGCCCTGGCACAGGAAGGCGGCATTGGCTTTATCCACAAAAACATGTCTATCGAGCGTCAGGCGGAAGAAGTTCGCCGCGTGAAGAAGCATGAATCCGGTATCGTGTCCGATCCTCAGACCGTTCTGCCAACCACCACGCTGCACGAAGTGAAAGCCCTGACCGAGCGTAACGGCTTTGCAGGCTACCCGGTAGTCACTGAAGACAACGAACTGGTCGGCATCATTACCGGTCGTGACGTGCGTTTCGTGACTGACCTGAACCAGCCTGTAAGCGTCTACATGACGCCAAAAGAGCGTCTGGTGACCGTGCGTGAAGGCGAAACCCGCGACGTGGTGCTGGCGAAAATGCACGAAAAACGCGTTGAGAAAGCGCTGGTTGTGGACGCGAACTTCCACCTGCGCGGCATGATCACCGTTAAAGATTTCCAGAAAGCAGAACGTAAACCGAACGCCTGTAAAGACGAGCATGGCCGTCTGCGCGTCGGCGCTGCGGTTGGCGCGGGCGCAGGTAACGAAGAGCGCGTTGACGCGCTGGTTGCCGCGGGCGTTGACGTGCTGCTGATTGACTCCTCCCACGGCCACTCCGAAGGCGTTCTGCAACGTATTCGTGAAACCCGTGCTAAATACCCGGATCTCCAGATTATCGGCGGTAACGTGGCAACAGGCGCAGGCGCTCGCGCGCTGGCGGAAGCGGGTTGCAGCGCGGTGAAAGTGGGTATCGGCCCTGGCTCTATCTGTACCACCCGTATCGTCACTGGCGTAGGCGTGCCGCAGATCACGGCGGTTTCTGACGCGGTTGAAGCGCTGGAAGGCACCGGTATTCCGGTTATCGCGGACGGCGGTATCCGCTTCTCTGGTGACATCGCCAAAGCGATCGCCGCAGGTGCCGCAGCCGTGATGGTGGGCTCCATGCTGGCCGGTACCGAAGAATCTCCGGGTGAAATCGAACTCTACCAGGGGCGTTCTTATAAATCCTACCGCGGTATGGGCTCCCTGGGCGCGATGTCCAAAGGTTCCTCCGACCGTTACTTCCAGACCGATAACGCTGCTGACAAACTGGTACCGGAAGGTATCGAAGGTCGCGTGGCGTATAAAGGCCGCCTGAAAGAGATCATTCACCAGCAGATGGGCGGCCTGCGCTCCTGTATGGGTCTGACCGGCTGTGGTACCATTGACCTGCTGCGTACCAAAGCGGAATTCGTACGCATCAGCGGTGCGGGTATCCAGGAGAGCCACGTTCACGACGTGACGATCACCAAAGAGTCCCCGAACTACCGTCTGGGCTCCTGATAAATTTCCGCGCCCGGCTCAATGCCGGGCGCTTTGTTTTGTTTCACTTGCCTCGGAATTAGCGTCAATGACGGAAAACATTCATAAACATCGCATTCTCATCCTGGACTTTGGTTCTCAGTACACTCAGCTGGTGGCGCGCCGCGTGCGTGAGCTGGGCGTTTACTGTGAGCTGTGGGCGTGGGATGTCACGGAAGCACAGATTCGCGAATTCAATCCAAGCGGCATCATCCTGTCCGGCGGCCCGGAAAGCACCACCGAAGAGAACAGCCCGCGCGCGCCGCAGTACGTGTTCGAAGCGGGCGTACCGGTGTTCGGCGTTTGCTACGGTATGCAGACCATGGCGATGCAGCTGGGCGGCCACGTAGAAGGCTCTAACGAGCGTGAGTTCGGCTACGCACAGGTTGAAGTTGTCACCGACAGCGCGCTGGTGCGCGGTATCGAAGACTCCCTGACCGCAGACGGCAAGCCGCTGCTGGACGTGTGGATGAGCCACGGCGACAAAGTCACCGCCATCCCATCCGACTTCGTGACCGTTGCCAGCACCGAAAGCTGCCCGTTCGCCATCATGGCGAACGAAGAAAAACGTTTCTACGGCGTGCAGTTCCACCCCGAAGTGACCCATACCCGTCAGGGTATGCGCATGCTGGAGCGCTTCGTGCGTGACATTTGCCAGTGTGAAGCCCTGTGGACCCCGGCAAAAATCATCGACGACGCCGTGGAGCGTATCCGCCAGCAGGTTGGCGATGACAAAGTGATCCTCGGCCTCTCCGGTGGCGTGGACTCCTCTGTGACCGCGATGCTGCTGCACCGCGCCATCGGCAAAAACCTGACCTGTGTCTTCGTGGATAACGGCCTGCTGCGCCTGAACGAAGCGAAGCAGGTTATGGACATGTTTGGCGACCACTTCGGTCTGAACATCGTTCACGTGGAAGGCGAGCAGCGTTTCCTGGACGCGCTGAAAGGCGAGAACGATCCGGAAGCGAAACGTAAGATCATCGGTCGCGTGTTCGTGGAAGTGTTCGACGAAGAAGCGCTGAAGCTGGAAGACGTGAAATGGCTGGCGCAGGGCACTATCTACCCTGACGTGATCGAGTCTGCGGCCTCCGCAACCGGTAAAGCGCACGTTATCAAATCTCACCACAACGTGGGCGGCCTGCCGAAAGAGATGAAGATGGGTCTGGTGGAACCGCTGCGCGAGCTGTTCAAAGACGAAGTGCGTAAAATCGGTCTGGAACTGGGTCTGCCGTACGACATGCTCTACCGTCACCCGTTCCCGGGTCCGGGTCTGGGCGTGCGCGTGCTGGGTGAAGTGAAGAAAGAGTACTGCGACCTGCTGCGTCGCGCGGACGCGATCTTCATCGAAGAGCTGCACAAGGCTGACCTGTACAACAAGGTAAGCCAGGCGTTCACCGTGTTCCTGCCGGTTCGATCTGTAGGCGTAATGGGCGATGGACGTAAGTACGACTGGGTTGTTTCCCTGCGTGCGGTGGAAACCATCGACTTCATGACCGCGCACTGGGCGCACCTGCCGTATGACTTCTTAGGCCGCGTGTCTAACCGCATCATCAACGAAGTGAACGGCATTTCCCGCGTGGTGTATGACATCAGCGGCAAGCCACCGGCGACGATCGAGTGGGAGTAAGCCCATAACCTTTCCTGCGAAGTTATAAGCAGGTAAGACTGATAAAACCCTCTGTTTACAGAGGGTTTTTCTTTTGTAGCTGATATCCGAACGGGACGTGAGCTACTGGCTCATCTGCCGGGATCCACGGCAGCCGATACTGCGTCGCCATGCCCCTGGCGCCTGACCATACTGACGCTTAAAGCTGCGGTTGAAGGACTGCTGAGAGTCAAAGCCCAGCGCGATCGCCACGTTCAGAATCGGTTCATCGCTGTGGGCTAAGCGCTCAACCGATTTTTGCAGCTTTTGCGCGCGAATATATTCGGCGAGAGGGGAGCCGGTATGTTCTTTGAAAAGCCGCTGGAGGTGCCATTTCGAATAGCCGGCTCGCCTGGAGACGGTATCAATGTCCAGACGGCTATCGAGGTTGTTGTCGATCCAGTCGAGTAAATCGTGAATGAATGCACCCGTGTTCATCTTGCTTCCCCCTACGCCACGCATTAAAAAGCATCTTTGTTTGTTGCACTTAAAGGTGACCCGTTTTTACATTAATTGCAAGTTTTAATGTTGCATTTAAATCCCTGCTCAAAACACGTGATTTACCTTTGCCGCAAATAGCACATAAAGTGCAACAATTATCCTTGCACTTAGTTAAGCGCCTTCCTACAATCGCCGCGAATAGTGTATTCGCAACTGTTACAGTTTTGTGGCGATGAACGACACAAATGGCCTTAAGCCAGCTACCGGACAAAGGAAGTGGCGCGGCGTCTCCCGCTGCGTCTTGCCCGGCGGCTACAATAACCGGAATAAAAATAATGAGCCTGCAAAAAACCTGGGGTAACTTTCATCTGAGCGCGATGGGGGTGGTTTTACTCTCCGTGCTTCTCGTCGGGTGCGATGACAGCGTCGCGCAAAATGCCGCGCCGCAAGCGCCCGTTGTCAGCGCTGCTGACGTGGTGGTGAAATCCATTAGCCAGTGGGACAGCTTTAACGGTCGCATTGAAGCGGTGGAAAGCGTTCAGCTGCGTCCGCGCGTGTCCGGCTACATTGAGAAAGTGAATTACACCGACGGCCAGGAAGTGAAGAAGGGCGAGGTGCTGTTCACCATCGATGACCGAACCTATCGCGCCGCGCTGGAACAGGCGCAGGCGAACCTGGCAAGAGCCAAAACGCAGGCCAGCCTCGCGCAAAGTGAAGCCAACCGTACCGATAAGTTGATCAATACCCATCTGGTCTCACGGGAAGAGTGGGAGCAGCGTCGCTCGGCTGCCGTTCAGGCGCAGGCCGACATTCGCGCCGCGCAGGCGGCGGTTGACGCTGCGCAACTTAACCTTGACTTCACCAAAGTGACCGCGCCTATCGACGGTCGCGCCAGCCGGGCGCTGATCACCAGCGGTAACCTGGTGACGGCGGGCGACAGCGCCAGCGTGCTCACCACCCTGGTCTCGCAGAAGACGGTTTATGTCTACTTCGACGTGGACGAGTCAACCTACCTTCACTATCAGAAACTGGCCCGCAGCGGGCAGGGGGCGTCCAGCAATCACACGGCGCTGCCGGTGGAGATTGGCCTGACGGGCGAAGAGGGCTATCCCCATCAGGGCAAAGTGGATTTCCTGGATAACCAGCTTACGCAGGGTACGGGGACCATCCGCATGCGCGCGCTGCTGGATAACTCACAGCGTCAGTTCACGCCGGGACTGTTTGCCCGCGTACGCCTGCCGGGCAGTGCGGAATTTAAAGCCACGCTTGTTGACGATAAGGCGGTGCTAACCGATCAGGATCGTAAATACGTCTATATCGTGGATAAAGACGGAAAAGCGCAGCGCCGCGACATCACGCCCGGGCGTCTGGCCGACGGTTTACGTATCGTACAGCAGGGGCTGAATCCCGGGGATAAAGTCATCGTCGATGGTTTACAAAAAGTGTTTATGCCGGGTATGCCGGTTAATGCAAAAACCGTTGCCATGACCGCCAGCGCCGCCCTCAACTGATCCCTTACCTGAGAATCCAATCCATGGACTTTTCCCGTTTTTTCATCGACAGGCCGATTTTTGCCGCCGTACTGTCGATTCTGATTTTTATCACAGGATTAATCGCCATCCCGCTGCTGCCGGTGAGCGAATACCCTGACGTCGTGCCGCCAAGCGTGCAGGTGCGCGCCGAGTATCCGGGCGCCAACCCGAAAGTGATTGCTGAGACCGTGGCAACACCGCTGGAAGAGGCGATTAACGGCGTTGAAAATATGATGTACATGAAATCCGTCGCGGGCTCTGACGGCGTGCTGGTGACTACCGTCACCTTCCGCCCGGGCACCGATCCGGATCAGGCGCAGGTTCAGGTGCAAAACCGCGTCGCGCAGGCCGAGGCGCGTCTGCCGGAAGACGTGCGGCGTTTGGGCATCACGACTCAGAAACAGTCGCCAACGCTGACGCTGGTGGTGCATCTGTTTTCGCCTGGTGGTAAGTACGATTCACTGTATATGCGTAACTACGCCACGCTGAAGGTGAAGGACGAGCTGGCGCGCCTGCCCGGCGTCGGCCAGATCCAGATTTTCGGCTCCGGTGAGTACGCGATGCGCGTCTGGCTGGACCCTAATAAAGTGGCGGCGCGCGGGCTGACCGCCTCGGACGTGGTCACGGCGATGCAGGAGCAAAACGTACAGGTCTCCGCCGGTCAGCTTGGTGCCGAGCCGCTGCCGAAAGAGAGCGACTTCCTGATCTCCATTAACGCCCAGGGCCGCCTGCATACCGAAGAAGAGTTTGGCAATATTGTCCTGAAAACAACGCAGGATGGTACGGTCGTCCGCCTGCGCGACGTGGCGCGGATTGAAATGGGCTCCGGGAGCTATGCCCTGCGTTCCCAGCTGAACAATAAAGACGCGGTCGGGATTGGTATCTTCCAGTCGCCGGGGGCGAACGCCATCGATCTGTCTAACGCGGTGCGCGCGAAAATGGACGAACTGTCCACGCGCTTCCCGGCAGACATGAAGTGGGCGGCACCTTACGATCCGACGGTCTTCGTGCGTGATTCAATCCGTGCGGTGGTGCAAACGCTGCTGGAAGCGGTGGTACTGGTCGTGCTGGTGGTGATCCTGTTCCTGCAAACATGGCGCGCGTCGATTATCCCGCTGATTGCGGTGCCGGTATCGGTAGTGGGTACCTTCAGTATTCTCTACCTGCTGGGCTTTTCGCTGAATACCCTGAGTCTGTTCGGGCTGGTGCTGGCGATTGGTATCGTAGTGGACGATGCCATCGTGGTGGTGGAAAACGTCGAACGAAATATCGAAGAGGGGCTCGCCCCACTTGCGGCAGCGCATCAGGCGATGCGTGAGGTGTCCGGGCCGATTATTGCCATTGCGCTGGTGCTCTGTGCGGTATTCGTTCCGATGGCGTTCCTCTCCGGCGTGACCGGTCAGTTTTACAAACAGTTTGCGGTAACGATAGCCATTTCCACGGTGATCTCCGCCATCAACTCGCTGACGCTCTCGCCAGCGCTGGCCGCGCTGCTGTTGAAGCCGCATGGCGCCCCGAAAGATTTCCCGACCCGGCTTATCGATCGTCTGTTCGGCTGGATTTTCCGTCCGTTTAACCGCTTTTTCCACCGCAGCTCGACTGGCTATCAGGGGCTGGTGAGCAAAACGCTCGGCCGACGCGGGGCGGTGTTTGTGGTTTATTTGCTGCTGCTTTGCGCTGCGGGGGTGATGTTTAAAGCCGTTCCCGGCGGGTTTATTCCGACGCAGGATAAGCTGTACCTGATTGGCGGCGTGAAAATGCCGGAAGGCTCGTCGCTGGCGCGTACCGATGCGGTGATCCGCAAAATGAGCGAAATCGGGATGAATACCGAAGGCGTGGATTATGCGGTCGCGTTTCCTGGCCTGAATGCGCTCCAGTTCACCAATACGCCGAACACCGGGACGGTCTTCTTTGGCCTGAAGCCGTTCGACCAGCGTAAACATTCCGCGGCGGAAATTAACGCGGAGATCAACGCGAAAATCGCGCAAATCCAGCAGGGCTTTGGCTTCTCGATTCTGCCGCCGCCGATTTTAGGGCTGGGTCAGGGGTCGGGCTATTCGCTGTACATACAGGATCGCGCTGGTCTGGGCTATGGCGCGCTGCAAAACGCGGTGAACACCATGTCCGGGGCGATTATGCAGACGCCGGGGATGCATTTCCCCATCTCAACCTACCAGGCTAACGTGCCGCAGTTGGACGTCCAGGTTGACCGCGATAAGGCGAAAGCGCAGGGCGTGTCGCTGACCGATCTCTTCGGGACGCTGCAAACCTTTCTGGGCTCGTCGTACGTCAATGATTTCAACCAGTTCGGGCGTACCTGGCGCGTGATGGCGCAGGCCGACGGGCAGTTCCGCGACAGCGTGGAAGATATTGCGAATCTGCGTACCCGCAACAGCCAGGGCGAAATGGTGCCGATTGGCAGTATGGTGAACATCACGACCACCTACGGTCCGGACCCGGTGATCCGCTACAACGGCTACCCGGCGGCGGATCTGATTGGTGATGCCGACCCGCGCGTGCTCTCTTCCGCGCAGGCGATGACGCAGCTGGACGCTATGTCTAAGCAGATCCTGCCGAACGGGATGAATATTGAATGGACGGACCTGAGCTTCCAGCAGGCCACCCAGGGCAACACGGCGCTGATCGTCTTCCCGGTCGCAGTGCTGCTGGCGTTCCTGGTGCTGGCGGCGCTGTATGAAAGCTGGACGCTGCCGCTGGCGGTGATCCTCATCGTGCCGATGACGATGCTCTCCGCGCTGTTCGGCGTCTGGCTGACCGGGGGCGATAACAACGTCTTCGTGCAGGTAGGGCTGGTTGTGCTGATGGGGCTGGCCTGTAAAAACGCGATACTTATCGTGGAGTTTGCCCGCGAGCTGGAAATTCAGGGCAAAGGCATCATGGAGGCTGCGCTGGAGGCGTGCCGCCTGCGTTTACGCCCGATTGTAATGACTTCTATCGCCTTTATTGCCGGGACTATTCCACTGATCCTTGGTCACGGGGCAGGGGCAGAAGTGCGCGGCGTCACCGGGATCACCGTCTTCTCCGGGATGCTGGGCGTGACGCTGTTTGGTCTGTTCCTGACGCCGGTCTTTTACGTGACGCTGCGTAAGTTCGTGACGCGCGGCAAAGCGGAAAGAGAGGTGTTGCCTGCGTAGGACGTAGCAGATAGCAAAAAGCCACCTTCACAATGAAGGCGGCTTTTTTTTCGCAGTCTGTCAGGATTAAGGCGCTTTTTTATGCTGCGTACAGAGTTCCGGCACCGGATCGCACCCGCTGGTATCGGCTTTTTTCACCTCTTCCAGCGCGCTGGCGACGGTATGGCGCGCTAAAACCGCTAACGAAGCCTGCTCCGCTTCATCAGCGATTGATTTGAAGTACCAGCAGGCGTTGGCGCTGACCACGCAGCGGGCCGGGACGTCAGGACGGGACGCCCACAGCTTTTTATCTTCAGTGACGGAAAGGTAGATATCACGCAGGGTAATCTCTTCCGCCGGGCGGCCAAGATGAATAGAGCCGTTGCGGCCAAGCGTGGAGACGATAATGCCGTCGCGGGCGAGAGGAACCATTAATTTGCGGATAAAGCTCGGATTCGCTTCCAGGCCGTAAGCCAGGATTGCACTCGTCGAACGTTCACCCGATTGCTCCGCCATCGCTACGCTGAGAACCATCTGCAAAGCTGTCGGGAAGCGGTAATCTAACATTTTTCTGTCCTGGGTTGCGGTGAATCTTGTTCTTTTTGGCACCGCAGAGGTGAATAATCAGTAAGTAACAATATAACAAATACGGTAATTTTATTGAAGCAATCTGCGGCATACGTGAAGTAACGCTGCGCTGACACATGTCAGGACGTGTAGCGCCGGGTTTACGTTCATGCGAACGCCGGATTCGGGAAATCAACGGTCACCATAAGACCACCTTCGGCTGACGTACTCAGATTGACCCTGCCGTTGTGTTGCTGCGTAACGGCTTTGACGATGGCAAGCCCCAGTCCACTCCCGCTTTGGGTCTGATTAGGATCGCGGAAAAATCTGTCGAACACGCGCTCCCGCAGTTCAATCGGGATACCGGGGCCCGCGTCTGAGACGCGCAGCTGAGCGCACTTATCACGCGATTGCAGTTGTACCTCAATGCGTCCACCCTCGGGGCTGTACTTCACGGCATTCTCAATTAAATTGTCGATCAGCGACACCAGACGTTCCCGAATGCCTGCGACATGGATTTCATCGTCGGCGAAGAATTCAAACTCAATTCTGCGTCCGGACGCCAGCGGTTCCAGGGCAGCCATTCGCTCCTGAATAAGCGTTGTCAGCGGCACAGGCGACATCACCGTGCTGATGTGTGCTTCGCTGTGCATCATCAGCAGAAGCTGATTGACGAGACGCGCAGCACGGCTATTGCTGCGAACAATGCCCGCAAGCAGTTCCTGCTGGCTTTCGCTGATGACCCAGGACTGCAATGCCTCGACGTTGATCCGCATCGCGGCCAGAGGCGTACGCAGTTCGTGAGCGGCATCGGCAATAAACATTTTTTCCCTTTCGGCGCTTTCCCGCACCCTGGCCAGAAAGTCATTAATCGCGTCGACCGTCTGGCGAAGCTCTCTGTGTCTGGGGACGGCTTTTAAAGGCGAGAGATCGTCCGGCGTGCGCAATGAAATTTCATCTACCACCTTGTTCCAGGGGCGCATCGCGATGCGGATGGACAGCCACGCGGGGAACAGAAGAAAAGGGATGCATATCATCAGCGGCATGACGTAGTAGCCGCGCGAGTTCAGATAGATAAAGAAATTCCAGCTACCGGCAGGGGTAAAAAGGGTGACCTCCACGTCGGAGTGCGCGGATTTGAGGGTACGGCTTGTCCATGTATGGTCCTCACTCTGGACATGCTGCATGACCCCCAGACGGCTATTTTTTACCCCCGTTGGCGCACCATCCGAAGAAAAAATAATCTCGTTATTCTTGCGAACAATGAGGTTGATGGACAGCTCCGGGTCTTCACCGCCGCCATAGCCCTCCCGCAGCGCCTTGCTGAACGCTGCCAGCACGGCATTACGCGCCTGCGGGCGATCGTCCATGCTCTCTACCAGGGAAAAAACGGTTTCGTAAGTCTCATTGCCCGTCAGTATGGGAGGACTACGCAGGTCTTCCAGCAAAATGAAGGTTAAAAAGAGACACCAGAGCAACGTAAGCAGCAGCATCTGGGCGACCAGCATTCGCCTGACCAGTGTGGGAAGCCTGAGGTGGTGCCAAAAATTACGCATCAACCTGCCGCCTTCTGAACGGGTACGGTATCAATGACATACCCAACGCCTCTCACCGTTCGCACAAAGCCATCGCCAATTTTTCGCCGCAGGTTACCCATATGCACATCAAGTGCGTTGCTGAGGTTTTCTTTCGTGCCAAATAACCTTTCTTCCAGATACCGTCGCGTAAGCACGCGATCGGCGCGCAGCATTAACGTTTCAAGCAGCGCATATTCGCTTGCCGTCAGCTCAACGTGGCGTGCGCTCACCGTTACGCGACGCGTCGGAATATGAAGCGACAAACCGCGAATTTCTATTGCCTCATTTTCAAAACCGTAACTGCGCCGCGCAAGGGCTCTCACGCGCGCCAGCAGTTCGGCGAGAACAAAAGGTTTGACCAGATAATCGTCTGCGCCTGCATCCAGACCGCACAGGCGGTCCTGTAGCGTGCCTCGCGCCGTCAGGATGATGACGGGGACGCCCTTAAGCTGTTGACGCAGGCGCGTCATCAGGCTCATGCCATCGCCATCGGGCAGCCCCAGGTCTAGCAAAATAAGTTCCGGCACGCAGATCCCAAGCTGATGCAGCGCATCCTCTTTGCGGCGTACCCATATGACATCAAATCCTTGATCTGCAAGGGCGATACGTACGCCATTGCCGAGATCCAGGTCGTCTTCAATTAGTAGAATTTTCACATTGGTAACTGTATCAACAGTGCATGAAGAACAACTGAAGAAAAAACGGTATCAGGAATTCTTCAGGGTTTACAGAACCTTCACTTGCTTCAGCATTTCTTCATTTACGGCTCATAAGAACCTTAAGGTGAGTATTCAGAATGAGCGCTCTGGCGTTTAACACCGCTTGTATCGCAATTATCTGAATCCAAAGGGCTTCTTTAATGAGAAACATCACACTGCGTCATAGTTTCCCCCGTTCACGCATCGGTCGCAGCATGAAAAGCATCTTGCCAGGGGCCGTCCTGGCGTTACTGGCTACCACGGCCCTGGCGGCAGATCAGCGCCAGGGCAACGTGTTAACCCTGGGAGGCGGCGTGGATGTTGCGCCACGCTATTCCGGTTCGGACAAGAGCCGGGTCTCTGCGGCTCAGGTGGTTGATTACGCGATGGCAAATGGTTTTTTTGTCAGCACCACGCGGGGGATCGGCTACGGCAACAGCTTTGGTAACCTGGACTACAATGCAGCGCTGAGCTATCGCGCTGGACGTAAGGATCGCGACGTAAGCAGCGATTCGATCGCCTCCGGCAGCGACGACGTGCGGGGAATGGGTGACATTAAAGGCTCAGCTATCGTTGTGCCAGGGCTGGGGTACAGGGTGACTGACTGGCTGACCGTGCAGTTGCAGGCAGAGGTTCCGGTTTCGGAGAGAGACAATGGTGAGGCTGTGCATTTCGGCATTGCCAGCCCGTTCTATACATCTCCGAAAAATGCGTTAACGCTGGCGCTGACCGGTAGCTGGGGATCCAGTAAGTACGTGCAAACCTATTACGGGGTGAATGCCGCCCAGTCGGCCGCATCGGGTTTTGCCCGACACGATGCCGGATCGGGACTATATGCGTATTCGCTGAACCTGGACTGGACTCATAAGCTCACCTCCCGCTGGAGCCTGCTTGCCGCAGCTGGCGTTACGCAACTGACGGGAGAGGCAGGCGATAGCCCAATTGTTCAGCGAAAAACGTCTCCTGTGGGAAGTTTGAAGGTGACGTACAGCTTCTGATGGTTAAGAGAGGGGGAAGGCGCGTTTGTGACAAAACCGCACATAACCCCGTTGCAGGAGCCAGAAGTGCATAAAGCCCGCAGGATGGCGTGGCCCGAAGTCGGACCGTTCATCATGCGGGCTTTTTTATCAATGTTGACCCGATAACGCCTGTTCAATCGTACGGGTAACGACGTCCGGCTGGCTGACCATCGATACATGGCTTGCCGCTACCTCCGTGGTGTTGGCGTTGATTTTCTTCGCCATTGCGCGCTCAAGCTCAGGATTGATCATCCGGTCATTTTTGCTGATCACATACCAGCTCGGTTTGTCATGCCAGGCGGCATGCGCGACTTTCTCCCCAAACGCATCGGCCTTAATAGGGCTTTGCGTCGCGGCAATCACGCTGCGCTCAACGTCCTTCACGTCAGGGGCAAAATTCTCGCTGACCGCTTTTGTCGGCAGATATAAATACCCCTCTGACGTTTTAGCGAGGCTGGCGCTCCCTGGCGGAGCAGGATAACTGTCTGCCAGATCTGCGGTCGACTGGCCGGAATCCGGCGCAAAAGCGGCAACGTAAACCAGAGACTTCACCCGCGCATTATTGCCCGCTTCGCTGATTACCGACCCGCCCCAGGAGTGCCCGACCAGCACAACCTCGCCATGAGCCCGGGCGATAGCACGCTGCGTGGCGGCGACATCATCTTTCAGAGACGTGAGCGGAAGTTGTACCGCAATGACCTCGGTATGGTGTTTTTGCAGCCGGGTAATCACCTTATTCCAGCTGCTGCCGTCGGCAAACGCCCCGTGCACCAGCACCACGCTGGCTTTCGTCTCTGCCAGCGCGCTGGTGGAAACCGCCAGCAGCGCCGCTGTTAATACAGACAATGCTTTCATAACAGGCTCCTTAAAAGTGGTGAACCGCGGCGTGTGGCGGCACGGTGAATTCAACGGTTTTATGGTCGATGGGCTTATGCGTCGGGTCGGCAACGATGATGGTTACCTTGTGTTTCCCGGCGGGCAGCCCGACCAGGATCACCGGCTCGCCGCTGGTATCAGCCCAGTGCCAGGGCGCGTCATCCACCACAACGTGAATATGGCCGATACGCGGAGTGACTTTCAGCGCGTCGGGTCCAAATACAGGTTCAATGCGCAGGTTTTCGACGCGGTACTGAATAAAGACTGCACCTTTACTCAGCGGTCCCGCCAGCGGTGGGTCGACGATCAGTTTTGCTGGCGGCTGGGGTTTTTCCTGCGGCGCTACGGCGGCCGGGCCATTAACATCAGCAGCGCTCAGGCCATCTAACGGTGCGGCCAGTGCGCCAGCAAAGGACGTCAGCGCAAATACAGGAAGCAGGAAATATCGACGAATCATCTGTGTCTCTCCTCATCAGTTTATTATGGCGAGGGATACAGAAGACCATTTTTATGTATCGGGGATGTTTGCTTCTGCGGGCGTTTTGTACCGGTTTGTCAGCGTAGCGCTCGGGATACAGTGCGATACAGTTTGTTTGCCTGGGCTGCGCACGAGCGCCACTGCGAACCCCGCAATGACCAGCGTCAGTCCTGCGGAAACCCACATTCCGCCTGTTATACCCAGCGACTTATTCAGCCACGCATACGCAAACGGAGAGGCGGCTGCCATCAGTTGGCCTGGAATAAGCAGCAGCCCGGTGCGGCTGGCATAGCGCTCTGTACTAAACAGTTCCAGGGGTAGCGTCGCTTTGACGATAGTCACCAGCCCGTTAATGGCACCAAAGCCGAACACAAATCCGGCGGCACACCAGGCCAGCATGTCGCTGCTCAGTCCGATGAGAAAACAAAGCGGCATGGCGAGCGCAGTGAAAAGCGTCAGTTTTAGCGGAGTGAGGCGCGCCCCTGCCAGCACCTCCATAAGGCGTGCACCGGTCTGCCCCATTCCCCACAGCATGCCGACGGCGACCGGCAGGCCGAAGCTGGCGATAAATTCGGGAAGGTGGGTAGAGGTGCCGTTAGAGACGAAGGTGATGAGAGCAATGAAGGTTGCATAAAGCCAGCCGTTACGCCTGTCATGAGGGGAAACCTGCGTACATGCTTTGGGCTTGACCGTAAAGCGCTGGCGCGGGAAGCGCCGAAGAAGCAGGGCACTGAGCAGACCGAACAGGGCGTAGATCTTCAGCGCATCCTGCCAACCCATCACGTTCAGTAAGGCGTCTCCCAGCGGCCAAAAGACAGCGGACGCCAGCCCGCCCGCCAGGGTGACACGAGAGATTGTCCTGCGTGCCTGCGGTCCGTATAGGTTCACAAGAGCGGAGAAAAGCGCATCATACAGCGACAGGCGCATCCCGATGCCGGTCAGCAACCAGGCGCCATACCAGCCTGAAAGTGTGGGCGTAAAGGCCATTGACAGACAGCTTACGGCGATCAGCAAGGTCCCGCTCATTACCACCCTTTGTCCACCAAAACGCGCCAGCAGAGGAGCGACAAACGGCGAGACAATAGCCATAACCAGCATGGCCAGCGTCAGGCCGAGATAGATTTCGGGGGACGACCAGCTTCGGTCTGCTGTAATGGCATGAGCAAAGGTTCCCGGCATGTAAAAGGAGATCCCCCAGTTAATGAGTTGATTACATCCCGCAGTGAGCGCAAGACGGCGAGGGAGTGCAGGTGTTTCCATTATTTTTCATTCCGTTAGGCAGTTGTCCCGAGCATACAGGGCGCGGTATTGTGCTGGCAGAGCCGTATCCTTATTCACCCTATAAGAGAAACTTTGCATGACGACGCTCAATCTGGGACACCTCGCCACTTTTCGTCTGGTCGTTCAACGCGGCAGCTTTTCTGCGGCAGCAGATGTAATGGGTATTTCCCAGCCCGCCGTCAGCCTGCAAATACGCCAGCTGGAGCAGTTTCTTCAGACGCGGCTGATCGAACGTACGGGGCGTGGAATCAAAGCCACTGCTGCCGGTGAGGCGCTACGGGTGCACGGTGAACGTCTTGAACTGGCGGTTGAGGAGACAATTCGTTCGGTTAGCGCATTCAATCAGGAAGTGAGCGGCACCATCACGCTTGGCACGGGCGCGACGGCCTGTATTCATCTGCTTCCAGCGCTGTTGCAGCAGCTTCGTGAGGAGTATCCCCTGTTACGGATCGGAGTGACGACGGGAAATACGCCAGATATCGTCAGGGCGATTGAGGAGAATCGGCTGGATATGGGGCTGGTCACGCTACCGGCGAGCGGTCGTACGTTGGCGATTATGCACGCGATGGAGGAAGAGTTTGTCTGGATTGGCGCGCAGGTTCAGCCGGAAGAAGGGGAGCAGTTTACGCCAGACTCTTTATACGCTCAGCCGCTCATTGCGTTTGAGTCGGGCAGCGGTACGCGAACGTTGATTGACGGCTGGTTTGAAGCCCGCGGACTAGCCGTCTCACCGGTTATGCAGCTTGGCAGTATTGAGGCCATCAAACGCATGGTACGTGCAGGGCTGGGCTACAGTATTGTGCCGCGAATGGCGGTGGAGCATGCCGACGACCGGGAGGGATTACGCGTTCAATCGTTAACGCCCGTTCTGCGCCGGCAACTGGCGATAGTGATGCGTCAGGATAAGATCCTCAGCAAAGGGATGACGGTAATTATTCGGCTGTTACAGCGTGAACATGGACGTTAGCGCTCGGGCGAATCCACAACGAGGCCTGATTGCTGCGACTGAATTTTGTCCTGATGGTGATACCAGGCGCCAATGGAGGAATAAACAAAGCGGCCAAAGAAAAACAGGAAACTGATGAGCAGTATGATGCGGGTCATCCGGGTGTTAAATCGATGTCGTTTTCGCATACGCGTAGCCTGACTCACTTTCTTTTCCTGAGTATACCCTTTTGGGCGATACGGCTATTAAGGCACAGCCGCAAGTCTGGGTCAATTCGGCGAAATGTAAAATACCGTCAATGCTTACATTAATTTATGTTATTAAAAACAACGCTTTTATTTATCGCATTGATAATTACAGGAAAAATATTCAAAAAAAACGTAAGAAAGGTTTATTCAGATAAATTAATTTGATTTAGGTCAACCGCATCCCGTCGTTGATATTTAAAATCCCTCCTCCACTGTGCTTGCCAGGAATTTTCCGGGCAACGTGTACGTCAGGTTGGATGCCTGTCTTCCTTTACCCTCTGGAGCGCAAGGGTTGTAAACGAGCATCTATGAATATTCACCACATCCTGAAGCAAAATAAAGACCGCTGGTGGGCACTTCCTCTTATTTTACCCGTCGTGTTACTCCCGGTACTAAGTGTGGCTAATACCTTAACGCAGCTGGGCGACGGTATCGTTGCGCTCTATTATCTCCCGCTCTCTTTTCTGCTGGCGCTGATGTTGTTCTTTGGCCTGGAAGCCCTCCCCGGGGTGGTGGTATCGCTATTTTTACGTTATTACCCCTCCGTTGGGTTATTTGAAACCGTGGCTGGCATTCTGCATTTTATCGTTCCTCTGGTGCTCAGCTGGGGCGGTTATCGCGTATTTGCGCCCCGGCGCAATATGACCGCTTACGGTGACATACGTCTGATGGGGCAGCGTATTTTCTGGCAGGTGTTTTGTCCGGCAACGCTTTTTCTGGTGCTGTTTCAGTTTGCGGTTTATCTCGGCATTTATGAGAGCCGCCAGAGCCTCGCGGGACTAAATCCCCTCAATATTCGGACACTTATTAACTATCAGGGGCTACTGGTGAGCGGGCTGACGGGCGTGCCGCTAAGCTACCTGCTGATCCGCCTGATACGGCATCCGCGCTATATCAAGGGACTGATGTCCCAGCTCCGCGCGCAAATAGACAAAAAGGTGACGGCCGTTGAGTTTGTGGTGTGGTTTTTAGCCCTGGGCGGGTTGCTGGTCATGCTGCTGCTGCCCATGAATGCAAACAGTTCCATTTTCAGTACCAACTATACCTTGTCCCTGCTGATGCCCGTGATGCTCTGGGGGGCGATGCGCTTTGACTACAAGCTGATGTCACTCATCTGGACGCCGGTCCTGCTGGTGTCGATTCACTTTTTTTATCACTACATTCCGGTGCATGAGGGGTATGGCATTCAGCTGGCGATCACCTCATCCAGCTATCTGGTCTTTTCCTTCGTTGTGACGTACATGTCGATGCTGGCGACACGCCAGCGCGCCATCAATATTCGCTCCCGCAGTCAGGCTTTTCTCGATCCGGTGGTGCATATGCCCAACCTGCGGGCGCTGTCGCGCGAGCTGGCCAGTCATCCGTGGTCAGCGCTCTGTTTACTGCGCATGCCCGAGCTGGAGGTACTGGGACGCAATTACGGCGTGATGCTGCGGATCCAGTATAAACAGCAGCTGGCGCAATGGATAAACGGCACTCTTCAGCCCAACGAGCGAGTCTATCACCTCACCGGGTATGACATGGCGGTGCGTCTGGATGCGGAGTCGCATCAACAGCGCATTGAGACGCTGGACGAGCATATCAAGCAGTTCGTTTTTGTCTGGGATGGTATGCCGGTACAGCCTCAGGTCGGCATAAGCTATTGCTATGTGCGCTCACCCGTCAATCACCTCTATCTGGTGCTGGGGGAGCTGGGCATCGTGGCCGATCTCTCCCTTTCTACCAACCACCCGGAAAATCTTCAGCAGCGCGGGGCTGTTCACTTGCAGCGTAGCCTGAAAGATAAGGTCGCGATGATGAGCCGTTTACAGGCCGCGCTGGAGCAGGACGCTTTTACCCTGCTGGTTCAACCCGTTCGCGGGCTGCGCGGCGATTGTTATCACGAGGTGCTGCTGCGAATGCGTGATGATAATGGGGCGCTGATCTTTCCCGAACAGTTCCTGCCCATAGCACAGGAATTTGGTTTATCGTCGCGTGTCGATTTATGGGTACTGGAGCGTACGTTGAGTTTCCTGGCACAGCACCGCCAGCGGTTGCCGGGCCAGCGCTTTGCGATCAACCTCGCACCTTCTACCGTCTACCGGGCGCAGTTCCCGCTTGAAGTGAGCCGCCTGTTAGCTAAATACGCCGTTGAAGCATGGCAGTTGATCTTTGAAGTGACCGAAAGCAGCGCCTTTGGTCATGCGGATCTGGCGGCGTCTACCCTCAGGAAATTACAAAAAATGGGCATCCGGATCGCCATTGATGATTTTGGCACCGGCTACGCCAGCTATGCGCGGTTAAAAAGCGTGGACGCCGACATCCTCAAAATCGACGGCGGTTTTATTCGCAATATTGTCAGCAACAGCCTGGATTACCAGATTGTGGCTTCTATTTGCCATCTGGCCCGGATGAAGAAAATGCTGGTGGTGGCGGAATATGTGGAAACAGAAGAGATACGTAGCGCGGTGCACGCGCTAGGTATCGATTATGTGCAGGGCTATTTGATTGGGTTGCCGGCTGAGCTTGATACGTTGCTCGACACGGAGCCTTCTCAGGAGAGCGCCTGAGCCGTTACGCTGCCGCCTCTGAACTCTCTTCTTCAATCTTCAACAGCCAGCCGGTGACCGCTTCCCAGTACTGCTGCTCTTTTTCCAGATCCAGCAGTACCAGCGCGTTCTGGCTGAACCAGTCGTGCGGGAAGCTCAGCGTCCAGTGATAGTCATCCGTTTTTAGCTTCAGCGTCGGCGGCGTGGTGGTCGCCTGTCGCTGATTATTGAGCAATACGCCCAGGCGCAACAGCTGAATGAGCGGCAGGAACTGCTTTTTCTTAAACAACGTAAAGCGCGGCAGATCGTCGAGCTTGATGGCTTTGCGGTGATAGCGGACCAGCGTCGCCATCATGGTTTGCTGCTCCTGGTTGAAGCCAGGCAGATCGCTGTTTTGCAGAATATAGGCTGAATGGCGATGCATTCCGCTGTGGTTAATGTTCAGCCCCACCTCGTGCAGCATGGCGGCCCATTTTAACAGTGCGGCCAGCTGCGGATGCGCCAGCTTAGGATTTTGCTCCTCCCACTGCTCGTACATCTGCACCGTGGTTTCGAGAACGCGCTTCGCCTGTTCACGGTCGATGTTGTACTGGTTGGCCAGGCTCTGCGCGGTACGGCTGCGAATATCCTGATGACGGAAACGTCCTTCCATCTCATACAGCACGCCTTCACGCAGGGCGCCGTCAGAGAGACGCAGCTCTTTGATCGCCAGCGCGTCAAACACGCCGCAGAGGATCGCCAGCCCCGGTACGAACACGGCTTTACGTTCGTCGGACAGACCCGGCAAACTCAGGGCGTCGAAGCTCTTATGCTTAAGCACCTCTTCGGTGAGTCTCACCAGGCGCTCAGGCGTAATAAACCCGTCTTTTTCACCCATCGCCAGCAGCACTTCATGGGCCGCTTTAATCGACCCCGATGCGCCCAGCGCCACGTTCCAGCCCTGAATACGGTATTGCCAGGCCAGATTTTCCAGTTTTTGTACGGCGGCCATGCGCGCGCGCTGGAAGTTTTCGCGGGTGATGACGCCGCCCGGGAAATACATCTGCGCGAAGCTGACGCAGCCCATACGGCGGCTTTCCACCAGACGCGGCTCGAAGTCTTCGCCAATCACCAGTTCCGTGGAGCCACCGCCGATATCAATCACCAGCTTGCGGCCTTTTTCCGGCTGCGTATGCTCCACGCCCATAAAAATCAGGCGCGCTTCTTCGTTACCGGAGATGATCTCAATCGGGTAGGGGATAACCTTTTCCGCGCGCTTAAGAAATTCCGGCGCGTTCAGCGCCTGGCGTAGCGTATGCGTTCCAACGATGCAGACGCTGGACGGTGAAAAGCCTTGCAGACGTTCTGCGAACAGCGACAGGCAGTTCAGCCCGCGCTCCATAGCCTCTTCGCTCAGCATGTTACGCGCGTCGAGACCATCGGCCAGATGCACACGCTGCTTCAGACGACCGATGATCTGCATCGCGCCATCCACCTCGCGGGCGATGACCATATGGAAACTGTTTGAGCCAAGATCGACCGCAGCGAACTCCTGCGGGCGTGGGGTATTATCGTTTATTGGCATAGGTTAATCGGGTTGCTCAAGTGATTTAATGTAATCGTAAATCGCCAGCTGCGAGCGCACTTTACGGCGATTGCCGCGCGGTACATAGCGATTACTGAGTTCTTTGTCGATATAACGTGCTTTCACCGTATCGCTGAACAGGATCTCGATAATGTCCAGGATACGCTGCTTCAGGCGAGGATCCAGCAGCGGTGCCGCCACTTCAATACGGTAATCAATGTTACGCGTCATCCAGTCGGCGGACGAGAGGTATACGCGCTTATCACCGGCGTTATCGAAAATATAGACGCGATCGTGTTCAAGATAGCGATCCACAATGCTGATCACGCGGATGTTATCGCTAATGCCTTCCAGTTCCGGAATGAGCGAGCACATGCCACGAATGAGCAGATTTACCGGAACGCCAGAACTGGAGGCCGCGTACAGGCGGTCCACCAGGCCTTTGTCCACCAGATTGTTGAGCTTCAGCGTAATGCCGGACGACAAGCCGTTCTGCGCATTGGCAATCTCTTTGTCGATCATATCGTACAGCAGGCGCCGTGAGTTCTGCGGTGACACCAGCAGATAATCGAAGCTCACCGGGCGGTACGGGTTCTCAATGAAGTTGAACACCCGACGCACTTCGTTGGTGATGCGGGCATCGGCAGTCAGCAGCGAATAGTCGGTGTAGATTCTCGCGGTTTTCTCGTTAAAGTTCCCGGTACCAATATGGGCGTAGCGCACCACCTCGTCACCCTCTTTACGGGAGATCAGGAACAGCTTGGCGTGAATTTTCAGCCCCGGCGCGGAGAAGATGACGTGCACGCCCGCTTCCGTCAGTCGGCGTGCCCAGTGGATGTTGGCCTCTTCGTCGAAGCGAGCCTGGAGCTCAACTACCACGGTCACTTTCTTGCCGTTGTGCGCCGCGTGGATCATCGCATCGATGATGCGGGAATCTTTCGCCACGCGATAAATATTGATTTTAATCGCCAGCACGTTCGGATCGAATGAGGCCTGACGCAGCAATTCCAGCACGTGCTCAAAGGTATGATACGGATAGTAGAGCAGTACATCCCGTTCGCGGATGGCGTCGAACCCGTTGCGGAACTTATCGAACCAGATATGGCGCAGGCGCGGCAGCGGTTTGTTCACCAGATTGGCTTTGCCGACGTTCGGGAAGCCAATGAAATCTTTAAAGTTGTGGTAACGCCCGCCGGGAATAATGGAGTCGTAGCGGGAGATGGTCAGCTTATCGCGCAGCATCTCCACCATTGCGTCCGGCATATCACGCTGATAGACAAACCGCACTGGCTCCGCCGTCAGGCGCTGCTTGAGGCTGGAAGACATCAGCTCCATCAGGCTGGCTTCCATCTCATGCACCAGATCGTACTCGGCGTCACGGGTCATCTTCATCGAGTAGGCGTTGAGCGCGTCGTAATCGAAGAAGCCTTTGAAGATATCGTCCAGGCAGTAGCGCAGGATGTTATCCAGCAGGATCATCGGCTTACGTCGGCGCGGGGTTTCCGGCGGCAGGTTTACAAAGCGTGGGACTTTATCAGACGGTATTTCCAGCAGCGCGTAGTTAATGGTCTCACCACGAATGATTTCTACCGCCAGATAGGTGTAGTCATCTTTCAGGAACTGCACCAGATCGGTTTCACGGTTGATCAGAATCGGGGTGATATGTTGGCGCAGATAATGTTTAAAATAGTGGCGCAGCCAGTTTTGCTGATTCGCGGAGAGCTGGCGTTCGTTGATCAGGAAGATTTGGTTGCGTGCCATTTCCAGCAGTAGCTCGTTATAGAGGCCATCAAATTCCTGATCGGCTTTCATGACGCGAGACTGGATTTTTCCAAGCAGATGTCGCGAGTGGGAGTTTAAGCCCTGTTCTTCGCTGATGATGATTCGGCGTTTCAGTTCGGCGAAGCGAACCTTGTAGAACTCATCCAGATTGTTGGAATAGATGCCTAAAAAACGCATACGTTCAATCAGCGGGTTGGTTTTATCGGCCGCTTCCTGAAGTACACGTTCGTTGAATGCTAACCAGCTTAGCTCTTTCTCGATGTATAACTTTTCCTGACCCATTACAGCTCACACTCCAGTTCAATCACAGGACGTGGTAAATCCGTCTCGTCCTTATTATGGCGAGCATTTCCACGATATGTCCAACAGTGCCAGAAAAGTATGACAGTTATTTTTTTATTGGGGAATTTAGAGGGTTGGGGGAGGGGATGTCGGGTGGCGCTGCGCTTACCACGACCTACGGGGCCGTAGGCCCGTGCAAGCGAAGCGCCGCCGGGCAATTCAAACACACTACTCTTCGGCAGCATAACCCTGCGGGGGCAACTTCACGCCGTCCAGCCAGGCTGCGCCGTTGCGCATCTCCAGACGTCCATCGACAAACCAGCTTACCACCAGCGGATAAATGGCGTGTTCCTGCGTCTGCACACGTTCGGTCACGTCGTCTTCGTTGTCACCGTCAAAGACCGGTACTTTTGCCTGCAAAATGACCGGACCGCCGTCCAGCTCGTCGGTGACGAAATGCACGGAGGTACCATGCTCCTCATCGCCGTTCTCCAGCACCTGACGATGGGTGTGCAGACCGGGGTATTTTGGTAGCAGGGAAGGGTGGATATTGAGCAGTCGTCCGGCGTAGTGTGCAACAAAAGCCGGGCTCAGGATGCGCATGTAGCCTGCCAGCACCACCACGTCAGGCGCGTAGGCGTCAATCTCCTGCACCAGCTCACGGTCAAAGGCTTCACGCCCGGCGAACTGGCTGGCTTCCAGCGCGTGCGCAGGAATGTTCGCTTCCCGCGCGCGCTCAAGGCCGAATGCATCGGCCTTGTTGCTGAATACTGCCCGAATGGTGCCATTGATTTTCTTCTGTTTGCAGGCGTCTATGATTGCCTGCAAATTGCTTCCGTTGCCGGAAATGAGCACCACGATGTTTTTCATTCAATGACCACACGCTGTTCGGAATCGGAAGCTTTAATCGTACCGATTTTCCACGCGTTTTCACCTTTTTCTGTCAGCAGCTTAATCGCTTTATCCGCTTCGCTGGCGGGCAGGGCGATAACCATGCCCACGCCGCAGTTAAAGGTGCGGTACATTTCATGCTCGCTCACGTTGCCTGCGGTTTGCAGCCAGTTGAAGACGGACGGCCACTGCCATGAGGAGGCGTCGATCACCGCCTGGGTATTATCCGGCAGCACGCGCGGAATGTTTTCCCAGAAGCCGCCGCCGGTAAGGTGAGCGATGGCGTGCACGTCAACGTTCTCAATCAGCTCCAGCACGTTTTTCACGTAGATGCGGGTCGGGGCCAGCAGGTGATCGGCCAGCGGTTTGCCGTCCAGCTCGGTGGTCAGCGGGTCGCAACCGCTCACTTCGAGGATCTTACGCACCAGAGAGTAGCCGTTGGAGTGCGGACCGCTGGAGGCCAGCGCAACCAGCACATCGCCGTCAGCCACTTTGCTGCCGTCGATAATTTCTGATTTTTCTACCACGCCGACGCAGAAGCCTGCGACGTCATAATCTTCACCGTGATACATGCCAGGCATTTCTGCGGTTTCACCGCCGACCAGCGCACAGCCGGATTGCAGGCAGCCTTCGGCGATACCGTTAATGACGCTGGCTGCGGTATCCACGTCCAGCTTGCCGGTCGCGTAGTAATCCAGGAAGAACAGCGGCTCAGCGCCCTGTACCACCAGGTCGTTGACGCACATCGCCACCAGATCGATACCAATCGTATCGTGACGCTTAAGATCCATCGCCAGGCGCAGTTTTGTACCGACACCATCCGTACCCGAGACCAGCACAGGTTCACGATATTTTTGCGGCAGCGCGCACAGTGCGCCGAATCCACCCAGGCCACCCATCACTTCCGGGCGGCGGGTTTTTTTCACCACACCTTTGATTCGGTCAACCAGCGCATTACCTGCGTCAATATCAACACCGGCATCTTTGTAGCTGAGAGAAGTTTTGTTGGTCACGGCTTAAATCCCCACGCGATTGCATAGCTAGTAAGAAAAATCGGCGCAATTCTAACAGTCCAGGCAAACGTTTGCGAGCCTATTCTCGGCGTGGGGATCTTTTTTTCTGTGCGGCCTGTCCAGGGCAACAAACTTGACTCTGTTCACGAAAATGAAACCGGTTTCGGCGATCTGCTTGCAACGGCAATCCCCTTTGCACATCATCAAACTGAAACCGGTTTCTGTAACTGTTTTTGCAGAAAATAACGCAGAATGAGGGATAGCGAATGTCAGGATTTAAAGCAGATTTTCTGTGGGGTGGGGCCGTTGCGGCGCACCAGCTTGAAGGCGGCTGGAAAGAGGGCGGCAAGGGCGTGAGCGTTGCCGATGTCATGACGGCAGGTGCCCATGGGGTACCGCGTGAAATCACCAACGGCGTGATGGAGGGGAAAAATTACCCAAACCACGAAGCCATCGACTTCTATCACCGCTATAAAGAAGACATCAAACTCTTTGCCGAAATGGGGTTCAAATGCTTTCGCACCTCCATCGCCTGGACGCGTATCTTCCCGAAAGGCGACGAGCTGGAGCCGAACGAAGCGGGACTCCAATTCTATGACGATCTGTTCGACGAGTGCCTGAAGCACGGCATCGAGCCGGTGATCACGCTTTCCCACTTCGAGATGCCTTTCCACCTGGTGACGGAATACGGCGGCTGGCGCAACCGTAAGCTGATCGACTTCTTTGTCCGCTTCGCGAAGGTCGTTTTTGAGCGCTACCAGCATAAAGTGAAGTACTGGATGACCTTTAACGAGATCAACAACCAGGCCAACTTCCACGAAGACTTTGCGCCGTTTACCAACTCCGGGCTGAAATATGCGCCGGGAGAAGATCGCGAGCCGGTGATGTTCCAGGCGGCGCACTATGAGCTGGTGGCCAGTGCTCTGGCGGTGAAGGCGGGGCGCGAGATCAACCCGTCACTGCAAATCGGCTGCATGATTGCCATGTGCCCCATCTATCCGCTGACCTGTGCCCCGGACGACATGATGATGGCGATGAACGCCATGCATCGCCGCTACTGGTTCACCGACGTTCACGTGCGCGGCAAGTATCCGCAGCATCTGCTCAACTACTTTGAACGTCGCGGCTTCGCGCTGGATATTACCGAAGAAGATAAAGTGGCGCTGACCCAGGGCTGCGTGGATTACATCGGGTTCAGCTACTACATGTCTTTCGCTACCAAAGCGACGGCGGATAATCCGACGCTGGATTACGACGAGAGCAAGAGCCTGGTTTCTAACCCGTACGTGCAGAAATCGGACTGGGGCTGGCAGATCGATCCTGTCGGGCTGCGCTACTCCCTGAACTGGTTCTGGGATCACTATCAGCTGCCGCTGTTTATTGTGGAAAACGGTTTTGGCGCGATCGACGTGCAGGAGAGCGACGGCACGGTGAACGACCAGTACCGCATTGACTACCTTTCCGCCCACATCCGCGAGATGAAAAAAGCGGTGGTGGAAGACGGCGTGGATCTGATGGGCTACACGCCGTGGGGCTGTATCGACCTGGTCTCTGCCGGCACCGGCGAGATGAAGAAACGCTACGGCTTTATCTTTGTCGATAAAGATAACGAAGGTAACGGTACGCTGAACCGCAGCAAGAAGAAATCGTTCGACTGGTATAAGCAGGTGATTGCCAGCAACGGAGAGCAGCTATAATTGCCCGGTGGCGCTGCGCTTACCGGGCCTACGGGATGTCCAGGCCGGGTAAGCGTTAGCGCCACCCGGCAGAATCCCGCCCCAAGCCGGAGCCTCGCCTCCGGCTTTTTTGTTTTTGATTGATGTATGTCAAGCAAGATGGGTATGGCGCAATCCGAAAAAAGCGGTATAATCCCGCGATTTTTTTGCGGATGCCACCTCAGAGGAGAAAGAGAATGAAGATTGTGGAAGTGAAACACCCACTCGTTAAACACAAGTTGGGCCTGATGCGTGAGCATGACATCAGCACGAAGCGTTTTCGCGAACTGGCTTCTGAAGTGGGTAGCCTGCTGACCTACGAAGCGACCTCTGATCTGGAAACGGAAAAAGTGACCATCGAAGGCTGGAACGGCCCGGTACAGGTTGAGCAGATCAAAGGTAAAAAAATTACCGTGGTGCCAATCCTGCGTGCGGGTCTGGGCATGATGGAAGGCGTGCTGGAGCACGTCCCAAGCGCGCGTATCAGCGTGGTGGGTATCTACCGTAACGAAGAGACGCTTGAGCCGGTCCCGTACTTCCAGAAGCTGGTCTCTAACATTGATGAGCGTATGGCGCTGGTGGTTGACCCGATGCTCGCGACCGGCGGTTCGATGATCGCCACCATCGACCTGCTGAAAAAAGCGGGATGCAGCAGCATCAAAGTGCTGGTACTGGTTGCGGCGCCGGAAGGTATCGCGGCGCTGGAAAAAGCGCACCCGGACGTTGAACTCTATACCGCGTCTGTCGACCAGGGACTGAACGAGCACGGGTACATCATCCCGGGGCTCGGCGATGCCGGCGATAAGATTTTTGGTACTAAATAATCGAATAACGATAAAGAAGCCGACTTTGATAGTCGGCTTTTTTTTGAATAAAAACCAACAATAACACTCAGAGGAAAACACTATGACGCGCCGTGCTATCGGGGTGAGTGAAAGACCGCCGCTTTTACAGACAATCCCGCTTAGTTTGCAGCACCTGTTCGCCATGTTTGGCGCAACCGTGCTGGTGCCAATCCTGTTTCACATTAACCCGGCTACCGTGCTGCTGTTTAACGGCATCGGTACGCTGCTTTACCTCTTCATCTGTAAAGGCAAAATCCCGGCCTATCTCGGGTCGAGCTTCGCGTTTATCTCCCCGGTACTGCTGTTGCTGCCGCTGGGTTATGAGGTCGCGCTGGGCGGCTTCATCATGTGCGGCGTGCTGTTCTGCCTGGTCTCCTTCATCGTGAAGAAAGCCGGTACCGGCTGGCTGGACGTGATGTTCCCGCCTGCGGCAATGGGGGCCATCGTTGCCGTCATCGGCCTGGAGCTGGCGGGTGTCGCGGCGAACATGGCTGGGCTGCTGCCTGCGGACGGTCAGTCACCGGATTCTAAAACCATTATTATTTCGCTGGTGACGCTGGGCGTGACGGTATTCGGTTCCGTCCTCTTCCGCGGCTTTATGGCGATTATCCCGATCCTGATCGGCGTGCTGGCGGGTTACGCGCTCTCCTTCGTGATGGGCGTTGTGGATACCACCCCGATTGCCGAGGCGCACTGGTTCGCGCTGCCAACCTTCTACACCCCGCGCTTTGAATGGTTCGCCATTTTCACCATTCTTCCTGCTGCGCTGGTGGTGATTGCTGAGCACGTCGGCCACCTGGTGGTGACGGCGAACATCGTGAAGCGCGACCTGATCCGCGACCCGGGCCTGCATCGCTCCATGTTTGCCAACGGTTTCTCCACCATCATCTCTGGTTTCTTCGGCTCCACGCCAAACACGACTTACGGTGAGAATATCGGCGTAATGGCGATCACCCGCGTCTACAGCACCTGGGTTATCGGCGGCGCGGCGATCATCGCCATTCTGCTCTCCTGCGTTGGTAAACTGGCGGCAGCGATCCAGATTATCCCGGTGCCGGTGATGGGCGGCGTTTCTCTGCTGCTGTACGGGGTGATCGGTGCCTCCGGTATTCGCGTGCTGATTGAATCCAAAGTGGATTACAGCAAGGCGCAGAACCTGATCCTGACCTCCGTTATCCTGATTATCGGCGTGAGCGGCGCGAAGGTGCACATCGGCGCGGCAGAGCTGAAGGGTATGGCGCTGGCGACCATCGTCGGCGTCGGCCTGAGCCTGATTTTCAAGCTGATCTCGGTGATCCGCCCGGAAGAGGTGGTGCTGGACGCGGACGACAGCGAAAAAGCGCCACATTGATCGTCATGCCGGGCGAAGGATCGCCCGGTTCTCTCCTTGCAGGTTCCGTGTTAAACTCCATTCCGATTTTATGTAAGATCTCTGGTTGAGGTATTTCTGAACGGACCGGCACAGCTCTCTCTGCCACTTTATCTCCCTGACGATGAAACTTTCGCGAGTTTCTGGCCGGGTGATAACCCCTCTTTACTGGCTGCACTGCAAAACGTGCTGCGCCAGGAACACAGCGGATACATCTATATCTGGTCACGCGAAGGCGCGGGACGCAGCCACCTGCTGCATGCCGCCTGTGCGGAGCTTTCGGCGCGCGGTGACGCGGTAGGCTATGTGCCGCTGGATAAACGCACCTGGTTTGTGCCTGAGGTGCTGGAGGGCATGGAACATCTCTCCCTGGTCTGCATCGATAATATCGAATGCGTGGCGGGGGACGAACCGTGGGAAATGGCGATCTTTAACCTCTACAACCGCATTCTGGAGTCGGGCAAAACCCGGCTGCTGATCACCGGCGATCGTCCGCCGCGCCAGCTCAATCTGGGGCTGCCGGATCTGGCGTCTCGTCTGGATTGGGGGCAAATCTACAAGCTGCAACCGCTGTCGGATGAAGACAAACTCCAGGCACTTCAGTTGCGCGCCAGACTGCGCGGATTTGAACTGCCGGAAGACGTAGGGCGCTTCCTGCTCAAGCGTCTGGATCGGGAGATGCGCACGCTCTTTGATACGCTCGATCAGCTCGATCGCGCCTCCATCACCGCCCAGCGCAAGCTGACCATTCCGTTTGTGAAAGATATTCTTAAGCTTTGAGTTTTTTGCCCGGTGGCGCTGCGCTTACCGGGCCTACGAAAACCCGTCATACCTTGCAGGCCGGGTAAGGCGCAGCCGCCACCCGGCTAAAGATCCCCCAACAAGTGCTCCACCAGCAGCGGAATCGGTCTTCCCGACGCCACGCTCCGTCCGTTTTCTCGCCACAGCGCCGTCCCGCTGATATCCAGATGCGCCCACGGAATAGTCGGCGGGCAGAAATGGTGCAGCAGCCACGCCGCCGAGGCGCTGATCGCCGCATTGTTGGTCGGCGTGTTGCACAGATCGGCAATCGCGCTGTCGGTTTGCTTTCTCAGCCTCGCATCCAGCGGCAGGGACCACACCTCGTCGCCGCTCCGTTTGCCCGCGAGCGTCAGTGCCTGACGCAACGGCTCATCCTGGGTCATCAGCCCGCTCAGCTCATACCCCAGCGCTTTCACCACCGCTCCGGTTAAGGTCGCCATATCAATAATATAATGCGCCTGCGGATGGCGCTGACTCGCCCAGGCGATAGCGTCTGCCAGCACCAGCCGGCCCTCGGCATCGGTGTTGTTGATTTCCACCGTAATGCCGTTGCAGGCTGTTGCCACCGTGCCGGGCTGCATGGCGTCGGGGCCGATGGCGTTTTCCGCCAGCGCCAGCACGCCCATGATGCGCACGGGTAATTTCTGCTCCGCAACGGTCAGCATCAGCCCGAGCACGTTAGCCGCGCCGCACATGTCATATTTCATGGTGTACATGCCCGCGCCTTCCTTCAGCCACAGGCCGCCGGTGTCAAAGGTAATGCCTTTTCCCACGTAGCAGCGCACCGGGCCATCAGACACGCCGTTATAGTGAATAGCCAGCAGGCGAGGCGGGCAGGTCGCCCCTTTGCCAACGGCGTGCAGTAGCCCCAGCCCCTGCTCAACAATTTGCTTTTCATCCAACACCTCGCAGCGCAGAGCAGGGCTGGCGGCACACAGTTTTTGCGCCTCTTCCACCACAAACTGCGGCGTACAGCGGTCGGATGGCATATCCGCCAGACGTCGTGCCGCAACCATGCCGAGCGCAATGGCCTGCTGCTGGCGGAAGGTCGTCTCCAGCTTCGCCTGCTGTTCCGGCAGGCAGAGGGCAGTGATGCAGGTAAGGCGCAGCGCTTCGTCCGTCTTCTTCAGCTTCAGGTCACTGAGCATGTGCGCCTGATTAAAGAGAAAACGCAGTACCTGCGCCAGCACCACATCGTCGATATCCGTCACGTCCAGCACGAGTTCGGCGCTGGCGGGGGCGGTAAGCAGCGGTCGCAGGGCCGTGATCAACCCTTCGGTCAGGGCGTCATGCCGGAGCGCATCCGGCAACAGAGTGATGCGGGCAAACGGCGCGCAGCCAAAGCGCGCGTCCGCGACGGTGCTCTGCTGGCGCATTTCAGCGATAAGAGCGCTATCCGGTAACAGGGAACTGTCAGCGCGCGCAATCAAATGGCTCTGCGGCTTCGCGTCTGAAAGCGCGTTGATAAACTGGTACGTGATCATCATAACTCCTCAATCGGTGCGCAGATCCGCGCGGCATAGGCCTGCATCCACTCCTCATCTACCGCGTGATAGTGCGTTTTCTCCCGCAGGCGTTCAGTACGGAAAACGGTGAGGGGCTGGCGAGCCGTCGCCACCACGAACGAGAAGGTTTTGATGTTGGTCGCGGCGCCAAATTCTCCTTTGCTGTTCATGCACACCACGGAGAGATCGCCCGCGCGACCGAAGCGCGACATCAGTTTGTCTTCCAGTTCGAACACGACCGAATCCGCCGCCTGCTGCGGCGTCATGCCTTGCGCCATCCGGCGAACGATTTCGTAGCTGGTACAGCCCTTCATCAGATCTTCACCGACGCCCGTGGCGGTGGCCGCGCCGGTTTCGCTGTCGCAGTAAAAGCCGGAGCCGATGATGGGTGAGTCACCGAGGCGACCGCGTTTTTTCATAAACAGGCCGCTGGTGGAAGTGGCGACGCTCATCGAGCCCTGTTTATCGAGGCCGATGATGCCGACGGTGTCATGTCCGTCGTAGGGGCTTAACCCCTTATCCAGCGTTTCGCGGCAGCGCTTACGGTAGTGTTGCATGGCGCGATCCGTGAGCATGGTTTTATCGGCAAAGCCCTGACTCAGCGCCCATTCGCGCGCGCCCTGGCCGACCAGCAGGCTGTTATAGCGCTGACGGCTGAGCGCGTGCGCCACGCGCACCGGGTTGGCGATATCCACCAGATTGCCCACGGCGCCGAACGCCAGCGTGTCGCCGTCCATATAGGCCGCGTCCAGCTCCACCTCGCCGTTCTCTGTCGGCAGCCCGCCGTAGCCGACGGATTTATACAGCGGAAAGTCCTCGACGGCGGCGACGGCATCCACTACCGCCGCAGCGACCGGTTTGCCCGCAGCCAGCGCAGACGCAGATTCCGTTACCCCTTCAAGCGCCATTCGCCAGGTTGCGATAATTCCCCACATGCTTTACTCCTGTTTTGCAAGGGTGGTGTCGGGTTGCGTAGCGGTAGTCAGCTCCGCGGCGCGGTACTGTTTATCCACGATACGCATGAAAGGCAGGTACAGCATGGCGCCAATCAGCAGGTTGAGAAGCTGCATCACGCTGCCGCTCAGGTGCCCGGTGACGATAAAGCCGCTAATAACCGGCGGCAGCGTCCAGGGGATAAACACCCCGGTGGTGACGGCGACCGCACCAATTTTCATCGCCGCATACTGCACGGTGACCAGCACCAGCGGTACCAGATTGAACGGGATGAGCATGATTGGGTTCATGATCACCGGCAGGCCAAAGAGAATCGGTTCGTTGATGTTAAACACCGAGGCACCCGCACCGAGGCGCGCCACTTCGCGCATGTTTTTGCTGCGGGCGAAAATCAGCATCGCAATCACCAGCGACAGCGTGGCGCCCGCGCCGCCCATCCAGATCATGTCAAAAAACTGTTCGGTAATGATATGCGGCGGCGTCGTTCCCGCCTGGATCGCGGCGATGTTGTCGGTCTGGTTTTCCATCCACAACGGACGAATAATGCCGTTGATCATCGAACCGGAGTTAATGCCCACTGACCACAGAATGGTGATGCTGAATACGGTCATCAGCGCCCCGAAATAAGAGGTGCCGTAGTGGCGCACCGGGGTGGCAACCACTTCATAAATAAACTGGTGGATGGTGTGGTAGTGGGTGTTTTCAAAGATGATGCGGATAAGCAGCACCAGAATCATCACCAGCAGGGCCGGGATCAGGGCCGCGAACGACTCCTGCACCGCCGGAGGCACGCCGTCCGGCATTTTGATGACCAGCTTTTTGCGCTTCAGCCAGCAGAACAGTTCCGTCCACAGCAGGGAACCGATCATCGCCACGAACAGCCCTTTGCTGCCAATCCACTCCACCGGCATCACGGTAATGCCGCCGTTTTCCGCCACTTTGATAAAAGGCGTCAGGATCAGAAACGCGACCAGCGCCAGAATGCCGCAGGAGATGCGGTCCTCGCCATAATGCTCAGCCAGGCGGTAGGCCACCAGGAAGCTGATAAACAGCGACATGGTTGAGAACACCGCGTTAAACGGGATCTCTATAATTGCACTCCAGCTCTCACCAAAGGCCTGAGACATAAACTGCTGATAGGCCTGATTCGGGAAGGAGGAGATCACCAGCAGAATGGAGCCGACGATGATAAACGGCATGAATGAAACGTAGGCCCCACGAATGGCCCCAAGATGACGCTGCTGGGCCGTTTTCGCCGCCAGCGGCATCAGTTTTGCTTCAAGAAATCCCAGAACATTGTTCATTGTGAACTCCGTACAAAATTGAGAGGTATTGTTTATGTTATGTCTGTGGATTATCAGTGAAGCGCGGCGAGCGAAAGGTGAAATCGGTCACAAAGCATTCGCTGCTCTGATATAAATCTCATAAGATTAGTTGCGGAGAGAGACGCGATGGAAATCAAACTGCATGCCAACGCCACCACCACACCGCGTATCCGTCGTTATCTTCAGCAGTCAGATAAAAGCGACAGAGAGCTTGCCGTTGAGTTGGGTATCTCGGTCACCACCGTCAGGCGCTGGCGCAACCGCGACCAGGTTTCGGATAACCACACCACGCCAAAAGTGATACATAAAGCGTTGAGACAAGAGCAGGCAGCACTGATAAATGCTCTGCGTGATATCACCGGTGCACCGCTGGATGAACTGCTGCTGCTGGTGAATGACGGACTCGGGATCGCCGTTTCCCGCGCGACCCTGAACCGCTACCTCAAACCGGCTTCGGTAAGACAAAAGGGGGCGTCGTTGCAGGGCAAAAAGGCGCTGAAGGCCGGTATCATGCCGCAGAAGCTACTTCTGCATCATCAGCCGCTATCGCTGCATATGGACGACGGTGGGGAGCAACACCTGCTCTGGGCGCGTGAACCCGTTAGCGGCTGGTGCTACGCCCGGCTTTATGCCGGTGTCTCGCCGCAGTTGCTGACCCGCTGGACGAACGAGGTGCTGGCTGCCTGTCCGGCTGATATTCAATCTGTTGAGACTTTTGGGCTGGCAGTGAACTTGCCGGAGCATAACGTCACCGTAAAAGTGCATTCACAGTATTATCTTGCCCTTCAGGCCACCGTGCCGTTACGTGAGATCATTCCGCGGGTGAACAGTGAACCGGCGGGAGCGCTGTTGATCCAACTGTGTGAGTTTTACAACCGGGGAAAAGCGCAGAAAAAGCTGGGAGAGCGTACGCCGCAGGCGTTTCTGGAAGCGCTGCGGCGTAACGATTAGACGATCCCGAGCACGTCTTCCGGTGGACGGCCGATACGCGCCTTGCCGTTCGCCACCACAATCGGGCGCTCAATCAGCTTTGGATTGTCGACCATCGCCTGAATCAGCCGATCTTCTGTGAGACTGGTATCGTTCAGATTAAGCGACTTATACAGATCTTCTTTCTGACGCATCAGGTCGCGTGCGCTGCCCATGTTAAGCATCTTCAGCAGCTGGCGGATCGTCTGCGCATCCGGCGGCGTCTCCAGATACAACACCACTTCCGGATCGATGCCGTTAGACTTCAGCAGATTCAGCGTCTCGCGGCTCTTGGAGCAGCGAGGGTTATGGTAAATTTTTACCGCGTCTGTCATGACTTCTCCTTTATTACATCTTCTCGTACGGCTTAAAGCGTTGTTGCAGGCCGCGCAGCTGGTCGATTCGCGCATCGTAGCGGGCCTGTTGCAGGCTGCCAAGCTTCACCTGTGAGCTGGCGCTGCTCAACAGGGAAATGGCCTGATCGAGGCGACCCGCCAGCGCCAGGCCTTCCGCACGCGCGGCCAGCTCCTGATCGCGGTTACCCAGTTGCCCCTGGGCCTGGGCGAGCAGTTCCCAGCCGTTCTGGTCATCTTTATTGTTAAAGGTGTAGCGGTTCAGAATGGTCACCGCCTCGCCGGGCTGGCCGCCCTGTAAGTAGGCGTTCGCCAGGTTAAGCTGCAATACCGGATTGTTGCGAATGTCTTTCGCCCCTTTCAGACGATTGATCGCATCGGTCGCTTTTTTCTGCCCCAGATCGATATCGGTGGCGAGGTCAAGATACCACGGATTGTCAGGCGCCGACGCCAGCAGCGGCTGTAGCGCTTTACGCGCTTCATCGTACTTGCTGGCCTCCATCGCCTGGAGCGCCTGACCATACTGCGCCGCGTTTTTCTCGCGCACGTTGCCTTTCGCCAGCGCGTCCAGCAGATCGCTGGTGAGCTGATTACGTCCGGAGTTGTACATGCCAAGCGTTCTCACTTTGGCCATGTAGAAATCCTGCGAAGACTGCACCACGATCGGACGCATCTGGTTGGCACGGTTACGGGCATCCGAGAGTCGGCTTTCCGGCAGCGGGTGGGTCAACAGAATTTCAGGCGGGCGCGACGAGTAGCGTGCCTGGTCGAGCAGTTTTTCCAGGAAGCTCGGCATGGCCTGCGGGTCAAAGCCGGAACGCTGTAAAACCTGAATGCCGATGCGGTCTGCTTCCTGCTCGTTCTGCTGGGTAAAGCTGATCATCCCCTGACGCGTCCCCGCCAGCGTCCCGGTAAGCGCCGCCATCCCGGCCTGCGGGCTGGCCATCGCCAGCAAAATGGAACCCAGCGCGCCCACCCAGGTCAGGGGGGCGTTACGCTTCTGATCTTCCATCGCACGCGCCAGATGGCGCTGGGTGACGTGCGAAATTTCGTGCGCCATGACGGACGCCAGCTGGCTTTCGTTATCGGAATAACGGAACAGCGCCGAATGCAGCACCACGTTCCCGCCAAAGAAGGCGAAGGCGTTGATTTCGTCGTTATTGATTAAATAGAAGTGGAAGGGCGTTTTTACCGAGTCGGCGTGCGCCACCAGCCGCATCCCCAGACCGTTGATGTACTGCACCAGCAAAGGGTCGTTAATCAGCGGAGCACTGCCGCGTAGCTGGCGTACGTAATAATCACCCATCTGCATCTCCTGCCCGATGGAGAGCGTGCTTCCTGCCGTGGTGCCCATGTCCGGCAATGAATCGGACGAGTCAGCGAAAGCGGGCAACACCTGACCCACCGTCACGGCGGCAATCAGTGTCGCAACCAGTGTTTTTCTCAACTGCCTGAACATAACCACTGTCCTGTATTTTGGATGTGCTAATTTGACCGATGAACCCGCATAACGTTCATCTCCGCTGCTCTGCGAGTGTAGCCGTGTTAAGAGATGAAGAAAATCCCATTCATCAGGGTTTTGCGAAACCTGACAGTGAAACAAAAAGGAAAGTCTTTTTTGTGACAGTTAGATACAATTCACCGTCTCACTCCCGCCATTCGATTCAGGGAAGGGTTGTATGCTCGAAATGTTAATGCAGTGGTATCGGCGTCGGTTTAGCGACCCGGAAGCCATTGCTTTGCTGGTCATTCTGGTTGCCGGATTCGGTATCCTGTTCTTCTTTAGTGGCCTGCTGGCACCGCTACTGGTGGCGATTGTACTGGCGTATCTGCTGGAGTGGCCCACCGCGCGTCTGGAACATATCGGCTGTTCCCGCCGCTGGGCGACCAGCATTGTCCTGGTGCTGTTTGTCGGCATTCTGCTGCTGATGTCCTTCGTGGTGATGCCCATCGCCTGGCAACAGGGGATCTACCTGATCCGTGATATGCCCGGCATGCTGAATAAACTGTCTGATTTTGCCGCCACGCTGCCGCGCCGCTATCCTGCGCTGATGGACGCCGGAATCATCGATGCGATGGCCGAAAACATGCGCGCCCGCATCATGACCATGGGTGATTCGGTGGTGAAATACTCTCTGGCCTCGCTGGTGGGGTTGCTGACGCTGGCGGTTTACCTTGTTCTCGTGCCGCTAATGGTGTTTTTCCTGGTCAAAGATAAAGAGCAGATGCTGAACGCGGTGCGCCGCGTGCTGCCGCGCAATCGCGGTCTCGCCGGTCAGGTCTGGCAGGAGATGAACCAGCAGATCACCAACTACATTCGCGGCAAAGTGCTGGAGATGATTGTGGTGGGCGTGGCGACCTGGATTGGCTTCGTGATCTTCGGGCTGAACTACTCGTTGCTGCTGGCGGTGCTGGTCGGATTCTCGGTTCTGATCCCGTATATCGGCGCGTTTGTGGTGACCATTCCGGTTGTGGGGGTGGCGCTGTTCCAGTTTGGTCTGGGTACGGAGTTCTGGAGCTGTTTCGCCGTATACCTGATTATTCAGGGACTGGACGGAAATCTGCTGGTACCGGTGCTGTTCTCAGAAGCCGTTAACCTGCATCCGCTGGTGATTATCCTGTCAGTGGTGATTTTCGGCGGGCTGTGGGGATTCTGGGGGGTATTCTTCGCCATTCCGCTGGCGACGCTGATTAAAGCCGTGGTCCACGCGTGGCCGGATGTGCCGGCGGTGGAAGATAAGTAGATTTAGTGCGGGCTGATGACCTCACCCCAACCCTCTCCCACGGGGAGAGGGGGGCAAACACTAAAAACGGTAGCATGCGCTACCGTTTTGCATATACCTTGTAGGCCGGGTAAGCGCAGCGCCACCCGGCACTAAAATGATCACGCGTTCTCTTTCAGCCACTTCAACACCACGTCGTGGTGGTTGCTGGTTTTGAAATCATCAAACACGTGCTCAACTTTACCGTCAGCGCCAATCAGGAAGCTGATACGGTGAATACCGTCGTACGTTTTGCCCATAAAGGACTTCTCACCCCAGACGCCAAACTGCTCGCAAACCTGGTGGTCTTCATCGGAAAGCAGCGTGAAGTTCAGCAGCTCTTTTTCCGCAAAACGTGACAGCTTCTCTGGCTTATCGGTGCTGATGCCCAGCACTTCCACACCGACCTTTTTCAACTCATCCATGTTGTCGCGTAGACCGCAGGCCTGTACGGTACAGCCCGGGGTCATGGCTTTCGGGTAGAAATAGACCAGAACACGCTGTCCCTGGAAGTCGGTCAAATTTACTTGCTCGCCGTCTTGATCCGGTAAGCTAAATTTCGGTGCGATATCACCGGCTTTCAGTGGGTTCATTACTCAACTCCATCCTGTTCGTGCTGCGAATAATCGACGACGCTTATACTGCCTTGCGCGTGTAATTCTGTACAGAGGGCTTTGAACGCTTGCTCGATATTTGACGCATCCTGCGAGGCAGGGCTGTGTGCGGTAATTTGAATAAACAGCGTCGGGATTGCGTTTTCATCGCCCGGCTGCGTGCGGGAAACCAGTTCGGCAATGTTCATCTGATGGCTGTCAAACAGCGCCGTAAAACGTTCAATCAGATGAGGTGAATCAGGCACTTCAACCTGTACCCAGACCGTGGCAGGCAGAGCCGGACGCGGGCGCGCGGTGGTGCGCTTCATCACAATCAGTAAATCCAGCTCTGCGCCTTTCAGCGGCAGGGTAGATTCGATGAGGGTAATGGCATTCCATGTTCCGGAAAGCAGCATGATGAACGTGAACTCTTCGCCAAGCATAGCCAGCCGGCTGTCTTCGATGTTGCAGCCGCAGCTGCTCACGTGGCGAGTGATGGTATTCACGATACCCGGCCTGTCAGCACCCAGCGCAGTGATAACCAGGTAATGTTGTGATGAGGTTGTCAAACCTGTTCTTCCTTTGCGTGGTTAAGTCTTCCTAAGGAAAGCATAAAAAAAACATGCATACAACCGCCTGAGAGCCTCAGGTCGCTTGCTTTTATTACAGTTCCAAACGTAACATTGAGGCTCTTGTTCGCACAGAGGATGGCTCATGTTCACGGGAAGTATTGTCGCGCTTGTTACACCGATGGATGAAAAAGGTAATGTCTGCCGGTCAAGCATGAAGAAGCTCATTGATTACCATGTCGCCAATGGAACCTCGGCGATCGTTTCGGTAGGGACTACCGGTGAATCCGCTACGCTGAGCCACGAAGAGCACGGCGACGTTGTGATGCTGACCCTGGAACTGGCGGACGGGCGTATTCCGGTCATCGCGGGGACGGGCGCAAACGCAACCGCAGAAGCTATCAGTCTGACCCAACGTTTTAACGACAGCGGCATTGTCGGCTGTCTGACGGTGACCCCTTATTACAACCGTCCTACTCAGGAAGGTTTGTTCCAGCATTTCAAAGCCATCGCTGAACATACTGACTTGCCACAAATTCTGTATAATGTGCCGTCCCGTACCGGTTGCGATATGCTGCCGGAAACCGTTGGCCGTCTCTCGAAAGTAAAAAATATTATCGGGATTAAAGAGGCGACAGGGAACTTAAGCCGCGTTCATCAGATCAAAGAGCTGGTTTCAGACGACTTTATCCTGTTGAGCGGTGATGATGCGACCGCGCTGGACTTTATGCAGCTCGGTGGTAACGGCGTGATTTCCGTGACGGCGAACGTGGCGGCGCGCGATATGGCTGACATGTGCAAACTGGCCGCAGCCGGTCACTTTGATGAAGCTCGCGTGATTAATCAGCGTCTGATGCCGTTGCACAATAAATTATTTGTCGAACCCAATCCGATCCCAGTGAAATGGGCATGTAAGGAGTTGGGGCTTGTAGCAACCGACACGCTGCGTTTGCCAATGACACCGATTACCGACCACGGTCGTGAAATTGTCGCTGGCGCGCTGAAGCATGCCGGTTTGCTGTAAAGTTTAGGGAGATTTGATGGCTTATTCAGTACAGAAGTCGCGCCTGGCGAAGGTTGCGGGTGTTTCGCTTGTTATGCTCCTCGCTGCCTGTAGTTCAGACTCGCGCTACAAGCGCCAGGTGAGCGGTGATGAATCCTATCTGGATGCGCCGCCGCTTGCTGAACTTCACGCGCCTGCCGGCATGATCCTGCCGATCCAGAACGGTGATTATAATATTCCGGTTACCAACGGCAGCGGCCTGGTGGGTAAAGCGCTCGATATTCGTCCGCCAGCTCAGCCTCTGGCGCTCGTGAGCGGCGCGCGCACGCAGTTCACCGGTGATACAGCTTCTCTGCTGGTGGAAAGCGCACGCGGTACAACGCTGTGGCCGCAGGTTGTAAGCGTCATTCAGTCGAAAAACTATACGATTGATAAACGCGACGACGCCAGCCAAGCTTTAACCACCGACTGGATTGAGTGGAACCGTCTCGATGAAGACCAGCAGTACCGTGGTCGTTATCAAGTCTCCGTTAAGCCGCAGGGTTATCAGCAGGCGGTTACCGTTAAGCTGTTGAATCTTGAGCAGGCAGGTAAACCGGTTGCCGATCCGTCCGCCATGCAGCGCTACAGCACTGAAATGCTGAACGTGATTGCAGCGGGTCTGGATAAGAACGCTACCGATGCCGCAAACGCCGCGCAGAACCGTAACGGCTCAACCTTTGACGTGCAGAGCGGTGCAGACGATACCGGTCTGCCGATGCTGGTGGTGCGTGCGCCGTTTAACCAGACCTGGCAGCGTCTGCCAGCAACGCTTGAAAAAGTGGGCATGAAGGTGACCGACAGCACCCGTTCAACGGGCAGCATCACAGCGACCTATAAGCCGCTGTCTGATAGCGCCTGGCAGGAGTTGGGGGCAAGCGATCCACAGCTGCCTTCCGGTGACTACAAAATCCAGGTCGGCGACCTCGATAACCGCAGCAGCCTGCAATTTATCGATCCGAAAGGACACACGCTGACCCAGGCGCAGAACGATGCGCTGGTCGCTGCCTTCCAGGCCGCATTCAGCAAATAATATTGAGGGCTGGTTAATCCAGCCCTTTTTATTTTCGTGCTACGCAAACGTGTGCGTGGCATAATATGGCCAGTTTTGAATACAAATCATCACACCAGGAGTAATGAAGATGCAGAAGCAAGCTGAGTTGTATCGTGGCAAAGCGAAAACCGTATACAGCACGGAAAACCCGGATCTGTTGGTGCTCGAATTCCGCAATGATACGTCAGCAGGAGACGGCGCACGCATTGAGCAGTTCGATCGTAAGGGCATGGTGAACAACAAGTTCAACCACTTCATTATGACCAAACTGGCCGAAGCCGGTATCCCGACTCAGATGGAAGCGTTGTTGTCCGATACGGAATGTCTGGTAAAAAAACTGGATATGGTGCCGGTTGAGTGCGTGATCCGTAACCGTGCCGCAGGCTCCCTAGTGAAGCGTCTGGGCATCGAAGAAGGTATCGAACTGAATCCACCGCTGTTCGATCTGTTCCTGAAAAACGACGCCATGCATGACCCGATGGTCAACGAATCCTACTGTGAAACCTTCGGCTGGGTAAGCAAAGAGAACCTGGCGCGCATGCAGGAACTGACCTACAAAGCCAACGACGTGCTGAAAAAGCTGTTTGATGACGCGGGCCTGATCCTGGTCGACTTCAAGCTGGAGTTCGGTCTGTACAAAGGCGAAGTGGTGCTGGGCGACGAATTCTCTCCGGACGGCAGCCGCCTGTGGGACAAAGAGACGCTGGATAAAATGGACAAAGACCGTTTCCGCCAGAGTCTGGGTGGCGTGGTCGAAGCGTACGAAGCGGTTGCTCACCGTTTAGGCGTTAAGCTCGACTAAACTGCGCATTTGCCAAAGGATGTGGGCATCCTTTGGCGTCTTATCCTTGTTTACTATGGTAATCCTTTCATTAACCGCCTACGATCATAGCTATTATAAATGGAATAGTTCGAGGTGTTTATGCGCTGGCAAGGGCGTCGTGAAAGTGACAACGTAGAAGACAGACGCAGCAGCGGTGGCGGTGGTCCGTCTATGGGCGGGCCAGGTTTCCGGTTACCCAGCGGCAAGGGCGGCATTATTCTGCTGGTCGTCGTGCTGGTGGCGGGCTACTACGGTGTCGACCTGACCGGTTTGATGACCGGTGAAACCGGGCAACAGCAGCAGTATTCTCAGCGCTCCATCAGCCCGAATGAAGATGAAGCGGCGAAATTTACTTCCGTTATTCTCGCGACGACCGAAGATACCTGGGGTCAGCAGTTCGAGAAAATGGGGCGGACTTATCAGCCGCCAAAACTGGTGATGTACCGGGGCGCAACCCGCACCGGCTGCGGCACCGGGCAGTCCGTTATGGGGCCGTTCTACTGCCCGGCGGACAGCACCGTCTATATCGATCTCTCCTTCTATGACAACATGAAAAGCAAGCTGGGCGCCGACGGCGATTTTGCCCAGGGCTACGTGATCGCGCATGAAGTCGGCCACCATGTGCAGAAGCTCCTCGGCATTGAGCCTAAAGTGCGTCAGATGCAGCAGAATGCGTCTCAGGCGGAGGTGAATCGTCTGTCCGTACGCATGGAGCTTCAGGCCGACTGCTTCGCTGGCGTCTGGGGACACAGCATGCAGCAGCAGGGCGTGCTGGAAACAGGCGATCTGGAAGAGGCCCTGAATGCCGCACAGGCGATTGGTGACGATCGCTTGCAGCAGCAGAGCCAGGGGCGCGTTGTGCCGGACAGCTTTACCCATGGCACCTCAGAGCAGCGCTACAGCTGGTTTAAGCGTGGCTTCGACAGCGGCAACCCGTCGCAGTGTAATACCTTCGGCAAAGCTATGTGATGTTGGGGTTTGAACAGCTGGTTAACCAGCTTCAGCGTACCGGGCACCGCCGGCTGGTGGTGCTTAGCGGCGATGAAGCGTGGACGTTGAGCCAGGCGACCCATCTGCGCGATACGTTACCAGGAGACTGGCTGTGGCTGGAGGAAAACCCCTCTAAGGCCATCAGCGGCCTGCTGGGACGTGAATACCTGCATGCCGTTTTTGACGCGCGTCGCGGATTTGACGTCTCGGCCTTCGCCGCCCTCAGCGGGACCCTGCGCGCCGGAAGCCTTCTGGTGCTGCTGGTGCCGCCGTTCTCCGTCTGGGCTGACAGGCCCGACAGGGATTCTCTGCGCTGGAGCGACAGCGCAGAGCCGATCGCCACCCCGCACTTTGTTCACCACTTTTGCCGGATGCTTGCCGCCGATTCAGATGCCATCGTCTGGCATCAACATCGTCCTCTGTGCCTTCCCGTTGCGCCAGATTTACCCGCCTGGCAGCCCGCCAGCGGTGAACCGCAGCGCGAGCAGGCTGAAATCCTCGACGCTCTTCTGACCATGCCTGCGGGCGTGGCCGCCGTGACGGCGCCGCGCGGACGCGGAAAGTCCGCCCTGGCGGGCATGTTGCTGAGCGGCATTCAGGGGAGTGCAGTAGTGACGGCACCGGCAAAAGGGGCGACGGATGTCATCGCGCGTTTCGCCGGGGAACATTTTCACTTTATGGCCCCGGATGCGCTGCTGGCCTCCACCACAGAAGCTGACTGGCTGATTGTCGATGAGGCAGCCGCTATCCCCGGCCCGCTGCTGGAGAAGCTGGTGTCGCGCTTTCCCCGCGTGTTGCTGACCACCACGGTGCAGGGTTATGAAGGCACGGGCAGGGGATTCCTGCTGAAGTTCTGCGCCCGGTTCAGCGGGCTGCGGCGCTATACCTTATCCACGCCAGTTCGCTGGGCTGCCGGATGCCCCCTTGAGCGGATAGTGGCGAACGCGCTGCTGTTCGACGATGCGCTTATCGATCGCAAACCGGCAGGGGAGGTACGTTTAACGTCGCTGGAGCCCGGGATATGGGAGAACGATCCGGCGCGCGGGGCAGGCGTGTATGAACTGCTGTGTGCCGCGCACTACCGAACGTCCCCCCTCGATTTACGCCGGATGATGGACGCCCCCGGCCAGCACTTTGCTGTTGCTCAGGCGGGCGCGGAGATCGCGGGCGCGCTCTGGCTGGTGGAGGAGGGGGGATTACCCCCTGAACTTAGCCGCGCAGTATGGGCGGGGTTTCGTCGGCCGCGTGGAAATCTGGTGGCGCAGTCGCTGGCGGCGCACGGCGGTTCGCCGCTCGCGGCGACGCTGAAAGGCCGACGCGTCAGCCGCATTGCGGTTCATCCCCATCGCCAGCGGGAAGGCATCGGCCAGCGGCTGATCCGCAGTGCCAGCGGAGAAGATTATCTCTCGGTCAGCTTTGGCTATACCGACGAGCTGTGGCGTTTCTGGCGGCAGTGCGGGTTTGTGCTGGTGCGGATGGGCAGCCACCGGGAAGCCAGCAGCGGGTGCTATACGGCGATGGCGTTGCTGCCGCTGAGCGAGGCGGGGCATCAGCTCTGCGAACAGGCGCATCAGCGTTTATGTCGTGATATGCGCGTCCTGTCGGCCTGGAATGGCGAAAAGATCCCGGTGACGGATGCATGGGAAGCTACCCTTAATAGTGATGACTGGCTGGAGCTGGCGGGGTTTGCCTTTGCTCACCGGGCGTTTTCAACCTCGGTTGCGGCGCTAACGCGATTGGTGTTAGCCGTGGACATCCCACTCCCGGCGCTGCGCGGGAAAATGGAAGGGAATACGCACGATTTCGGGCGCAAAGCGCTGCTGGCGAAGCAACGCGAGGAAACCGCACACGCGCTTGAAAGGCTTGATTACTCCCGTAGCCAGCAGCTGAAAGCCGACATTTTGCAATGGCAATTTTTTCAATGACTTCTTCAGTAAAGTGGCATGGTCATTACCCCGCAGAGGCGTAAAATCCTGCTTATCAATTAAGGAGATCGCCATGAAACATGACCATTTTGTTGTGCAAAGCCCGGATACGCCTGCTAAACAGCTCCTGCTTCTGTTTCATGGCGTGGGCGACAATGCCGTCAATATGGGACAGATTGGCAGCTGGTTTGCACCCGTTTTCCCACACGCGCTGATCGTCAGCATCGGCGGCGTGGAGCCGTGCGGTCCGGACGGTCGGCAGTGGTTTTCCGTCGAGGGCGTGACGGAGGAGAATCGTCAGGCGCGTATTGATGCCGTTATGCCAGCCTTTATCGATACCGTGCGTTACTGGCAGCAGCAGAGCGGCGTAGGCGCCGACGCAACGGCACTGATTGGCTTCTCTCAGGGCTCAATCATGTCGCTGGAAAGCGTAAAAGCGCAGCCCGGACTGGTGTCCCGCGTGATTGCCTTTAACGGGCGTTTTGCGACGTTACCGCAAAGCGCGACCACGCAGACCACGATCCATCTCATTCATGGGGGTGAAGACCGGGTAATTGAGCTTTCGCATGCAGTAGCCGCCCAGGAGACGCTGATGCGCGAGGGCGGAGATGTGACGCTGGATATCGTAGACGATCTGGGGCATGCCATTGACGATCGCAGCATGCAGTTCGCGCTCGATCATCTGCGTTATACCGTACCGAAGCACTACTTTGATGAAGCGCTCAGCGGCGCTAAGCCGAATGACGATGATATCGTCGAGTTTATTTAAACATTTCCCCTCACCCTAACCCTCTCCCCAAAGGGAGAGGGAACAAAACCCCCCTCGTCCCTCTGGGGAGAGGGGCCGGGGGTGAGGGGTGTGTACAATTACTTCTTCTGGTCCTTCTTCGGCCAGTCGTCTTCATCGTCCCACTTGTCGTTAAAATCACGGTGCGGCGGAAGATCCGGTTTGTTGGCAAGGAACTTTTTGTGGTCAACGCGCTTGAGATCTTTAATCACGTTAAGCAGCACGCCTACCAGAAATACCAACACCAGAATCCACCAGTACTTTGAAAGCCAGTCCATTCGCTAATCCTCTTTAAGCACCCGTCAGGCGACGAGTTGCTCCATAATACGTTGATACATGCGGGCCAGCAGTTGTAAATCGGCAGCGTTCACGCATTCATTGATTTTGTGAATCGTCGCGTTAACCGGACCCAGTTCGACAACCTGTGCGCCCATGCGGGCGATAAAGCGTCCGTCAGACGTGCCGCCCGTTGTCAGCAGTTGTGGCTTAATTTCATTATAGTGCGCAATGGCGTTCACTACCGCATCCACCAGTTTACCGCGCTGCGTCAGGAACGGCTGGCCAGACAGCCACCAGTCGAGGGTATAGCGCAGCTGATATTTCTCGAGCAGCGCAATCACTCGCGCTTTGATCATCTCGTCAGTCAGTTCGGTGCTGAAGCGGAAGTTAAACTGGACGAAGAGATCGCCGGGAATGACGTTGTTGCTGCCGGTGCCAGCCTTGATGTTGGCTATCTGCATGCTGGTTGGCGGGAAAAATTCATTGCCTTTATCCCATTCAATGCTCACAAGTTCGTTCAGCATCGGCGCGGCGCGGTGTACCGGGTTATCCGCCAGGTGCGGATAGGCAACGTGGCCCTGCACGCCATGAATAGTCAAATTGCAGGTCAGGGATCCACGGCGGCCATTTTTCACCACATCGCCCACCACTTCGGTGCTGGACGGTTCGCCCACCAGACAGTAGTCCAGACGTTCATTGCGCGCCATCAGCGCCTCAACGACCTTCACGGTGCCGTTATGGGCGCTGGCTTCTTCGTCGGAGGTAATCAAAAACGCAAGACGGTTTTTATGGTTCGGATGCTGGGCGACGAAACGCTCTGCCGCCACGACCATCGCAGCCAGGGAACCTTTCATGTCCGCAGCGCCGCGTCCGAAAAGCATGCCGTCGCGGATGGTCGGCTCAAAAGGCGGGTTGATCCAGCGGTCTGCGTCGCCCGCGGGAACTACGTCAGTATGTCCGGCAAACGCCAGCGTCTCCCCCTGACCACGCCATGCCCAGAAGTTCTGCGTATCGCCAAAATCCATGTGCTCCACGGTAAAACCGATGGCACGCAGGCGCTCAATCATTAATGCCTGACAACCTGCGTCGTCCGGGCTAAGGGAAGGACGGCGAATAAGCTGCTGAGTCAGCTCAATGACCGGGCATGACATAGACTACACCTCAACGAATAAATCTGAATAAAGGGTTTCACTGAAACCCAGCAGCATAGGCTGACCTGGCTTGCAGAGCAATGGGCGTTTGATGATTGCCGGCATTTCAAGCATCAGTTTGGCTGCGCTGTCGGCGTCGTTGATCGTGGCCCGGAGAGATTCATCCAGTTTTCGCCAGGTGGTCCCGCGGGTATTCAGCAGCGCTTCCCATCCCAGTTCGTTGATGGCGGAATGGAGAAACGCGGGGTCAAGCCCGTCGGCACGGTAATCGTGGAAGCGATAGTCGATGTTGTGTGCTTCCAGCCAGCGGCGGGCTTTTTTAATCGTGTCGCAATTTTTAATGCCGTACATCACAACCATAGTGAATCCTTTTGTTCTTTTGTGGATTAAATGTTCAATATTTTCGAAGATATATCCTGAAGTGGAATATAACACATTCGGAATTTTTCGGGATTTACAATTCTCCATAATTCAACGAACAGCTGTAAGCTGAATAGTCTTTCATCTTTTAAGCATAGTTGTCCACCCTGTTTAAATTGCCAATAAACTCAGGGGGAAATTAAAAATGCTGTCATTTTTCCGACTATTTCAAAATATTGCTGTAGGTCACATAAAATTTACCCGGCAACGCTCATAGTGATCCTAAACCTACCAGTACAGCGGGGCTCAATCACAGCAATCGGTTAAAGTGGCTTCACAATGATGATACGTTTTCGTAGAATGCGCATAATAATAAGAGAGGTTGTTATGATTGAACGTGAACTGGGGAACTGGAAAGATTTTATCGAAGGCATGCTTCGTAAATGAATTTCCGGTAAGAAATGCAAGAGCACTTAATTAACTAAAATAACCATAGTGTGAAAGAATCACACAATAAAAAGGCGGCCTGTAAAGCCGCCTTTTTTATTTCAACGGGTTATTCCGGCTTATCCTTCAGCGGGAAACGACGACGTATCAGCACAAAGAACAGCGGTACGAAATAGATAGCCAGTATCGTCGCGGATATCATTCCCCCCATAACGCCCGTACCCACTGCGTGCTGGCTGCTGGAGCCTGCGCCGGAGCTGGTGGCCATCGGCAGGACGCCAAACACAAAAGCCAGAGAGGTCATCAGGATCGGACGCAGGCGCTGACGACAGGCGTGCAGCGTGGCGGCCATCAGTTCGTGACCTTTGGCATTCATCTCATTGGCAAATTCGACGATCAGAATGGCGTTTTTTGCCGACAATCCGATCACGGTGAGGAGTCCGACCTGGAAATAGACATCATTTTCCAGGCCGCGCATCCAGGTTGCCAGCAGCGCGCCGATGACCCCGAGAGGCACCACCAGCATCACCGAGAACGGCACTGACCAGCTTTCATACAGCGCCGCCAGGCAAAGGAATACCACCAGCAGCGAAAGAGCATACAGGGCAGGCGCCTGAGCGCCGGAAAGCCGTTCCTGGTAGGACATCGCCGTCCACTCCAGGCCAAAGCCAGTCGGTAACTGCTGAACCAGTTTTTCCATAATGTCCATTGCGGTACCGGTACTGACGCCCGGCGCGGCTTCACCGACAATCTCCAGCGCCGAATAGCCGTTGTAACGCTCCAGACGCGGCGAACCGGTCTCCCAGCGTGACGTCGCAAACGCCGAGAACGGCACCATGCCGCCGGTGTTATTGCGCACATACCAGCGGTTGATATCGTCCGGCAGCATGCGGTATTTGGCGGCAGACTGAACGTAGACCTTCTTCACGCGGCCGCGATCCATAAAGTCATTTACGTAGCTTGAGCCCCATGCCGTTTGCAGGGTGTCGTTAATGTCGTCGATGGAGACGCCCAGCGCCTGCGCTTTACGCTGGTCAATATCCACCTGTAGCTGAGGGCTGTCATCCAGACCGTTATGACGAACGCGGGTAAGCTGCGGATCTTTCCCGGCCAGCTCGAGCAGTTTATCGCGAGCAGCCATCAACGCGTCATGCCCGGCACCCGCGTGATCCTGAAGCTCCATATCAAACCCGGCTGAGCTGCCCAGGCCGCTGATGGCGGGCGGGCTGCTGGCGAAAACGCGCGCTTCCTTGATTTTGTTGAACGCTTTGGTTGCACGCTCAATGATGGCAAAGGAGGAGCCGGTATCGCTGTCGCGCTGGTCCCAGTCTTTCAGGCGCACAAACATACGCGCCACGTTCTGCCCGTTACCGCCGGGGCCAGAGCCGACGGTGGAGAAGACGGAGACCACGTTATCTTTCTCCTGAGTATGGAAGTAGTTCTCAACCTTCTGCACCACTTTCAGGGTCTGCTGCTGGGTCGAGCCGCTCGGTAACTGTACGGAGGTAATAAACATGCCGCGATCTTCCAGCGGCAGGAACGAGGTTGGCAGCCGCAGGAACAGGAACACCATGCCGCCGAGCAGCAGGACATAAACCACCATCCAGCGCACGCTGCGGTGCAGTACTTTACCCACGCCCGCTTCATAGCGCGCCGCATTGCGGTTAAACATGCGGTTAAACCAGCCGAAGAAGCCTTTTTGACCGTGGTGTTCGCCCTTATGCAGCGGTTTGAGCAGCGTCGCGCACAGGGCAGGGGTAAGGATCATTGCCACGAGTACGGAGAGCACCATTGCAGAGACGATGGTGATCGAGAACTGGCGATAAATCGCGCCCGTGGTGCCGCCAAAAAATGCCATCGGGATAAATACCGCCGACAGCACCATGGCGATACCGACCAGCGCGCCCTGAATTTGTCCCATCGATTTGCGCGTGGCCTCGCGGGGCGAAAGCCCTTCCTCGCTCATAATGCGCTCGACGTTTTCCACCACCACGATGGCATCATCCACCAGCAGGCCGATGGCCAGCACCATGGCGAACATGGTCAGGGTGTTGATGCTGTAACCGAAGGCATACAGCACCGCAAAGGTTCCCAGCAGCACCACCGGCACCGCAATGGTGGGGATCAGCGTGGCGCGGAAGTTTTGCAGGAACAGGTACATCACGAGGAACACCAGCGCGATAGCTTCGAGCAGGGTTTTCACCACATCTTCGATGGAGGCTTTTACGAATGAGGTGGTTTCGTAGGCGACTTTGTACTCCAGTCCGTGCGGGAAGTAATGCGACAGTTCATCCAGACGCTCTAACACCCGCTGCGCGGTCGCCATTTCGTTGGCGCCGGAGGCCAGTTTTACCCCCAGTCCGGACGCGGCATTGCCGTTAAAGCGACTCAGGTAGTCATATTTTTCCGCCCCCATTTCCACGGTGGCGACATCCCCCAGACGCACTTCCGAACCGTCCTGATTCACGCGCAGAGTAATATTGCGGAACTGGTCAGGTGTCTGGAGCAGCGACTGGGAGTTGATGGTGGCGTTAAGCGCCTGGTTGTCCACGGACGGCGTACCGCCGAGCTGCCCCACGGCAATCTGGGCGTTCTGCGATTCGATAGCGTCGGTGACATCTTTAGCGGTCATCTGCACGCTGTTCAGCTTGTTGGGATCCAGCCAGATACGCATGGAGTACTGCGAGCCGTAGGCGTCGATATCACCCACGCCGTTGATACGGCTGAGCGGGTCCTGAATATTACTGGCGACGTAGTCCGCGATGTCCTGCTTATCCATCGAGCCATCGGTTGAAACAAACGCGATGGTCAAAATATTGGTGTCACCGGTTTTACGCACGGTCACCCCCTGGTTCTGCACCGCCTGAGGCAGTTTACGCAGGGCCGATTGCAGCTGGTTTTGCACCTGCTGCACCGCTTCATCCGGATCCGTGCCCGCCGTAAAGCTTAGGGTTACCGTCGCCTGGCCCGTGGCACTGCTCTGCGAGGACATGTACATCAGGTTATCAAGACCCGTCATGTTCTGCTCGATAACCTGCGTGACGGTATTTTCCAGCGTCTGTGCCGAGGCGCCAGGATAGTTCGCCGTGATACGCACGTTGGGGGGCGCGAGGTCGGGGTATTGCTCAACAGGAAGGGAAGTAATCGCCAGGACACCCGTCAGACACAACAGGATTGCAAGCACCCAGGCAAAAATGGGGCGATCGATGAAAAAATTCGCCATTAAAGTGTGACCTCGTTTTGCTGCACGTCATTATTGTTTATTGCCCGCCTAACTTTAGCGGTAAGGCCCAGGTCAAACGTGGAGAAATAAAGGAGATAATGTAAATTATCATGCGCTTTTTTCAGCGCGCCTTCTTTCCCGCTATTTTTCAGCCTGCGCCGCAGGCGTCCGGAACGTTACGCTGACCTGTGTCCCACCCTGTGGCGGCTGAGAAAAGTGTAATGTCCCGCCGAGCCGTCCCGCGCGTTCGCGCATGATATTCAGCCCGTAATGCCCCGGCGGTTCACTGGCGTCGCCGATACCAATACCGTTGTCGCAGATTGTGACCGTGTGAGTGCCGTCCGCGGTGGTGACGCAGCTGACCACAATCTCGCTCGCATCGGCATGTTTAATCGCATTCAGCACTGCCTCACGCACAATCTGTAAGAGGTGCACCTGTTTTTGCGCGTCCAGCGCCAGCGATGAGAGACGGCAGTCGAGCACCAACTTCGCGCTGGTCTGGCTTTGCAATCCATCAAGAGACTCCTGTAGCGCGGCAGGAAGATTGGCGTGATTGAGCGTCAGGCGGAAGGTGGTGAGCAGCTCGCGTAGCTGATGCCAGGCGTTATTCAGCTCGCGAGAGAAGTCCGTAATGATGGCCTGCGCCGGGGCATTGTCGCCCGGCACGGCATGCTTCAGCAGCGTAAGCTGAATACGCAAATAGGAGAGCACCTGCGCCAGCGAATCATGCAACTCGCGCGCGATGGTGGCGCGCTCTTCCATCAGCAGCAACTGCTGATAATGTTTCTGCGCCTGATTGAAATAGAGCCCCCGGCCCAGCATCGTCGCCACGCTTTCCATGAGCGGCAGCGGAACATCCCCGGTCGCGCTTTGCCAGCGCAGTTCGCCGTACAGGGTGTCCTGCATTAATACCGGTAAATTGTGCATTTTCTCGCCCGGGGACTCCTGTCCTTCGTAAAGCTGCCAGTCGTCACTGGTGCGCAATTGCAGGTAATTCATCTGCGTATAGTCATGCACAATCTGCAAAATATGCCGGAAGCAGTGGCTGTCTATCTGCCCGGTATTCAACGCCTGTGAGCATTTGAACAGCATTTCAAGCTGCTGATGCGCTTCATTCAGGTGGCGGGTTTTTTCGGCAACGGAGTGCTCCAGGGAACGGTACAGGGTGTGTAATTCCGCCGACATATGGTTGAAGGCGCGGGAAAGCTGGCCCAGCTCGTTGGGAAGCATAATATCCGGTGCGGGGGTGTCGAACTGCCCCTGTTCGATACGTTCGCTCGCTGCCACCAGATTATTCAGCGGCAGCACAACCTGACGGCGGATGCGCCGCAGGGTCACCACCGCCAGCAGCAGGATGCCCAGGCCGCCCGTCAGCGACATGAAAATCACCAGCTGAATTTTATGTTCGGTGTAGTGCTGTAGCGCCAGCACAAAGGCATCTATCCGGCCCACAAAATCCTCAATGTGGCTCTGATACCACCCGGTATCGCCGCTGGCGATTCGCGTGTCCATCTCCTGCCAGCCAAGGTGCAACTGCTGGTAACGCTGTTTGACGTCCTCTGGCACGTACCAGCGGTTTAGCTTCTGCAACGCAGGCGCGCTCAGCGTTTTCTGCCAGAACGCACGGTGCTCCGCCAGCGACGGGCTGGCGCGCTGCAACTCGTAGCCCAGGCGGTAGCTCTGCATACGCAGCGAACCGGCAATGTTAATCGCCTCGGCGTCGCGCTGGCTGCTGGCGAGTGTAACCAGCGCAATGGCGCTGATCAGAACGGACAAGACAATCATCGAAAAGAAAGCCCGGGCCAGGCTTCCCGATACGGGGCGTTTAACGGTCACTCATCGGCTTCCTGAATTAAATTGATCTGCCACAGGTTCACTGGAAATAGTTCGCCTTCCAGGGCATTTGAACATTGCGTCGCCATGCCACTGTGGGTAAATACGATAACAATAGAAAGAATAAGGTTATTGAACCAAAAACAGGTGTTGTTATGAATCGTTTTATTATGGCCAACGCTCAACAGTGTATCGGTTGTCGCACCTGCGAAGTTGCCTGTGTGATGGCGCACAACGGGGAGCAGCACGCGCTGAGCGAGCGCCATTTTCATCCCCGCATTACGGTCCTTACCTCAGGCTTGCGAAAAAGCCCCGTGACCTGCCACCACTGTGAAAACGCGCCCTGCGCGCAAAGCTGCCCGAACGGAGCCATCACGCAACACAGCGACAGCGTACAGGTCAATCAACAAAAATGCATTGGCTGTAAAGCCTGCGTGGTGGCCTGTCCGTTTGGCACGATGGACATGCTGATCGCCCCGCTGGAAAACGACAGCGTAAAGGCCTCGGCGCACAAATGCGACCTCTGCCTGGAAAGGCCGCAAGGCCCGGCCTGCGTTGAAAACTGCCCGGCAGAGGTGCTTACGCTCGCCACCCCAGCCGTGCTGGATAAGCTGGTTAAACAGCGTCGACAGCGCAGCGCAAGGCTGGACGCGCTGCCGTGGCACAGCGAGGCGGTTCAGTCAGTCCCTCCGCAAACCAAACGGCAACAGATGCAAAACACCCCGGCGCGCGGTGAGCCGGAAAAGCTCAGCCCCGACGCGCGCGCAGGTCATTTTAACGAGATCTACCTGCCGTTTCGCCCGGAACAGGCGCAGCGCGAAGCATCCCGGTGCCTGAAATGTGGCGACCACAGCATTTGCGAGTGGACCTGCCCGCTGCATAACCATATTCCACAGTGGATTGAGCGGATCAGGGCGGGGGATATCATCGGTGCGGCTGAGCTTTCTCACCAGACTAACTGTTTACCGGAAATTACCGGCCGCGTCTGTCCACAGGATCGATTATGTGTAGGCGCCTGCACCCTGCGGGATGCGTCAGGGGCGGTAACCATCGGGAATATCGAACGGTATATCTCGGATCGGGCGCTGGCGATGGGCTGGACGCCGGACGTCAGCCACGTTAAACCGGTCGGTAAGCGCGTCGCCATCATCGGTGCCGGTCCGGCAGGGCTGGCCTGCGCCGACGTACTGGTGCGCAGCGGCGTCGGTGTGACGGTCTACGATCGCCATCCGGAAATCGGCGGATTGCTGACCTTTGGTATTCCGGCCTTCAAGCTGGATAAATCCCTGTTAGCGCGGCGCAGAGAGATATTCAGCGCGATGGGCATCCGCTTCGAGCTGAACTGCGAGGTGGGAAAAGACGTATCGATGGCCCAACTGCAAAACGACTACGATGCCCTGTTCATCGGCGTAGGGACCTATCGTTCCATGAAAGCGGGTATCCCTCACGAAGACGCGCCGGGCGTGTACGACGCGCTGCCGTTTTTAGTGGCAAACACGCGGAACGTGATGGGCCTTGACCCTGCCGCAGACGAGCCGTTTATCGACACGCAGGGGTTAAACGTGTTGGTGCTCGGCGGGGGCGATACGGCGATGGACTGCGTGCGCACCGCGCTGCGGCATGGCGCGGCGAAAGTCACCTGCGCCTATCGGCGGGACGAGGCCAACATGCCGGGCTCAAAGAAAGAGGTTAAAAACGCGAAAGAAGAGGGCGCGGCGTTTGAATTTAATGTCCAGCCGGTTGAGCTCACGCTGGATGCCGACGGGAAGGTGAACGGTATCCGGATGCTGCGCACCCGTCTGGGCGAGCCGGATGCGCAGGGGCGGCGGCGTCCTGTCCCGGTGGCGGGCAGTGAGTTTGTCATGCCAGCGGATGCGGTGATCATGGCGTTTGGGTTTAATCCGCACGCCATGCCGTGGCTTCAGGCGCAGGGCGTCGACACCGACGACTGGGGGCGCATCAGGGCCTCCGTGGAGAGCCGTTATCGCTACCAGACCTCGAATCCGCAGATTTTTGCTGGCGGTGATGCGGTACGCGGTGCGGATCTGGTGGTCACCGCGATGGCGGAAGGGCGCCATGCCGCGCAGGGGATCATGGACTGGCTTGGCGTGCCGCCGCGCAACATGCATTAACGCAGACGGGCGACAAAGCGGGCTTCACGGCGTAGTATAAACAGACTCATTTTGCCGTGGAGCCCGTATGTCCCTGAACATTAGCGTTATTAAAGACAAAATCCTTTCTGAAAATTACTTTGTCCTGCGTAACATCACTTACGATCTTACCCGTAAGAACGGGGACGTCATTCGCCATAAACGCGAAGTCTACGACCGGGGCAATGGTGCAACCATTCTGCTGTATAACCGTGAAAAGCAAAGCGTGGTGCTGATCCGCCAGTTTCGCATCGCGACATGGGTCAATGGCAACGCGGACGGACGTCTGATTGAAACCTGTGCAGGTCTGCTGGATGACGATGAGCCGGAAGTGTGTATCCGCAAAGAAGCCATTGAGGAGACGGGCTTTGAAGTGGGGGCGGTGCAGAAAGTCTTTGAGCTGTTTATGTCCCCTGGCGGGGTTACCGAGCTGATCCACTTCTTCATTGCGGAATATACCGATGCCCAGCGCACGCACCGGGGCGGCGGCGTGGACGATGAAGACATTGAAGTGCTGGAAATGCCTTTCGCGCAGGCTGTCGACATGGTGAAACGCGGCGAGATCCGCGACGGTAAAGCGGTGATCCTGTTGCAATATCTGCAAACCAGCGGGCTGATGAATGCGGCGGCGGTAGCGCGATAAGTTGTATTTCAGATAAATCTATCCGATAAATCCGATTGAGCCAGCCCGCCCAGGGCACGAAGATACGCCCCAGATTGACCTATTCGTTTCCGGGGCTGTGCCGTTCATGCGCTACTGCGTTTTTCTTCTCTTCTTCATTTGCGTGCTTCCCGCACCTCGGGTGTGGGCTGCGCCTGCGCAGCAGTCTTTTTCTGACTGGCAGGTGACCTGCAATAACCAGAACTTCTGCGTAGCGCGCAACACTGGCGAGCATCGCGGTCTGGTCATGACGCTGAGCCGCAGTGCGGGGGCAAAAACGGACGCCAGCCTGCGCATCGATCTCGGCGGGCTTTCGGTGCCTCCGGTGAAAGAGCCTGACATCGCCCCGCGCCTGCTGCTCGACAATGTGCCGCTTAAACTCACGTCGCAACACTGGCAGTTAACCCCCTGGCATCTTAAAACAGACGATACGGGCACCATCACCACGTTTCTGAAGACCATTCAGGAAGGTCAGGCGCTGACTCTGCGCGGGGGGAAGCAGACAATCTCTTTGGCCGGGCTGAAAGCGGCGCTGCTGTTTATCGATGCCCAGCAAAAACGCGTCGGAAGTGAAACGGCATGGATTAAAAAAGGGGATAGTCCACCGCTGAGCGTGCCGCCTGCGCCGGCATTGAAAAAGGTGGCGGTGGTGAACCCCACGCCAACGCCGCTGACGCATAACGAATTGAACGATCTGCTGGATTACGGTAACTGGCGCATGAACCACAGCCAGTGCTCTCTCGATCCGAACCGGCGTGAGGTGCGCGTGACCGCGCTGACCGATGACAAAGCGCTGATGATCATCAGCTGTGAGGCGGGGGCGTACAACACCGTCGACCTGGCGTGGCTGGTGTCGCGTAAAAAACCGTTTGCGGCCAGGAGCGTGAGATTGCGTCTGCCGTTTACCCCTTCCAGCCAGAGTAGCGACATGGAGCTGATGAATGCCAGCTTCGATGAAAAAAAGCGCGAGCTGACCACGCTGGCGCTGGGACGCGGGATTGGCGACTGTGGGATCCAGACCCGCTGGCGTTTTAACGGCCAGCGCTTCCGTCTGGTACGCTACGCGGAAGAGCCAAGCTGTGATAACTGGAATGGGCCAGATGCCTGGCCCACGCTGTGGATCACAAGGTAGGGTTTTGCCGATTTGTAGGCCGGGTCAGGCGCAGCCGCCACCCGGCAACGCAGATCGCACTACAGCACGCTCAGCGCCTTCTCCACTACGTTCTCAACGGTAAAGCCGAAGTACGGGAACAGCTTATCGGCCGGGGCGGATTCACCGTAACCCTTCATGCCGACAATCGCCCCTTTCAGACCCACATATTTGTACCAGTAGTCGGCAATGCCAGCTTCAACCGCCACGCGCGCCGCGACGTTTGAAGGCAGCACCGATTCGCGGTACGCCTCATCCTGGGCATCAAAGATATCCGTTGAAGGCAGGGAAACCACGCGCACCGCGTGACCCTCGGCGGTTAGTTTCTCCGCCGCTTTTACCGTGATTTCCACCTCTGAACCGGTGGCAATCAGGATCACGTCTGGCTTGCCGCCGCTGTCTTTCAGGATGTACCCGCCGCGGGCGATATTTTTCACCTGCTCCGGCGTGCGCTCGATCTGCGCCAGGTTCTGGCGCGACAGGATCAGCGCCGTGGGTCCGTTATGACGCTCTACGGCCAGCTTCCAGCCCACTGCCGCTTCAACCTGATCGCACGGACGCCAGGTACTGAAGTTTGGCGTCAGGCGCAGGCTCGCCAGCTGCTCTACCGCCTGGTGCGTCGGCCCATCTTCACCCAGTCCGATGGAGTCGTGGGTGTACACCATGATTTGCCGCGCCTTCATCAGAGCCGCCATACGCGCCGCGTTACGGGCATATTCGACAAACATCAGGAAGGTAGCGGTGTACGGCACGAAGCCGCCATGGTGGGCGATGCCGTTGGCAATGGCGGTCATCCCGAACTCGCGCACGCCGTAGTGGATGTAGTTCCCGGCAATGTCCTCCTTCAGGGATTTAGAGCCGGACCAGATGGTAAGGTTACTTGGCGCCAGATCCGCCGATCCGCCCAGCAGTTCGGGCAGGATTGGGCCAATTGCGTTCAGGGTGTTTTGTGATGCCTTACGGGTGGCAATTTTCGCCGGGTTGGATTGCAGGTTTTCAATCAGCGCCTGGGTTTTCTCTTCCCAGTCTTCCGGCAGGCCGCCGCTCATGCGGCGGGTAAACTCAGCCGCCAGATCCGGATACGCTTTTTTGTAAGCGGCAAACTTCTCGTTCCAGGCCTGCTGCGCTTTTTCACCTGTTTCGCGAGCATCCCAGGCCTTGTAGATCTCTTTTGGGATCTCAAAGGCCGGGTGTTTCCAGCCCAGTTTCTGGCGGGTCAGCGCCACTTCCTCTTCACCCAGCGCCGCGCCGTGCGCCTCTTCTTTGCCCGCTTTGTTCGGCGAGCCGAAGCCGATGGTGGTGCGGCAGATGATCAGGGACGGTTTGTCCTTCACGCTCTGCGCTTCCTGAATCGCTTTTTTCACCGCCTCAGGATCGTGACCGTCGATCTCGTGCACCACGTGCCAGTGATAGGCTTCAAAGCGTTTTGCCGTGTCGTCGGTAAACCAGCCCTCGGTTTCCCCGTCAATGGAGATACCGTTGTGATCGTAGAAGCCAATCAGCTTGCCCAGGCCCAGGGTGCCCGCCAGCGAGCAGACCTCGTGGGAGATCCCCTCCATCAGGCAGCCATCACCCATAAAGACATAGGTGTAGTGATCGACAATCTCGTGGTCGGGCTGGTTGAACTGCGCGGCCAGCGTACGCTCTGCAATCGCCAGGCCGACGGCATTCGCCAGCCCCTGGCCCAGCGGGCCGGTAGTGGTTTCAACGCCCGGCGTATAGCCGATCTCCGGGTGGCCCGGCGTTTTGGAGTGCAGCTGGCGGAAGTTTTTTAACTCCTCAAGCGGCAGATCGTAGCCGGAGAGGTGCAGCAGGCTGTAGAGCAGCATCGATGCGTGACCGTTGGAGAGAATAAAACGGTCGCGATCGTACCAGGTCGGATCGGTCGGGTTGTGCTTGAGGAAGTCGTTCCACAGCACTTCGGCAATATCAGCCATACCCATGGGGGCGCCAGGGTGGCCGGAATTGGCTTTTTGTACGGCATCCATGCTGAGGGCGCGAATGGCGTTGGCGAGCTCTTTACGGGACATAGTTCACTCCGTGGCAAGGTTAAAGTTTGGCAGCGAGAAGATCTTCGAGTTTGCGCTGGTCGACGGCGAACTGACGGATGCCGTCCGCCAGTTTTTCCACGGCCATTGGGTCCTGATTGTGCTCCCAGCGGAATTCCGCTTCGGTCATGGGTTTTGGTTTTGGCAGAACGGTGGAGGTCGGCACAAGCTTGCGGATCACCGTCTCTTCACTCTCCTGAAGCTTTTTCAGCAGGTCAGGGGAGATGGTCAGCCGGTCGCAGCCCGCGAGCGCCAGGATCTGCTCCGTGCGGCGGAAGCTGGCTCCCATCACGATGGTTTCGTAGCGGTGCTGCTTGTAATAATCGTAGATATTACGCACCGATTTCACGCCGGGATCTTCGTCCACCACATACGGATCCATCGGCTGTTTCGCCTGATACCAGTCGTAGATACGTCCGACAAACGGTGAAATCAGGTACACGCCCGCTTCGGCGCAGGCACGCGCCTGGGCGAAGGAAAACAGCAGCGTCAGGTTGCAGTGGATCCCCTCTTTCTCCAGCACTTCCGCCGCGCGGATGCCTTCCCAGGTAGAGGCAAGCTTGATCAGGATGCGTGATTTATCGATCCCCTGCTCCTGGTAGAGTTCCACCAGGCGGCGAGCCTTGTTGATGCTCTTTTCCTGGTCAAACGAGAGGCGGGCGTCCACTTCGGTGGAGACGCGTCCCGGTATGCTTTTAAGAATTTCCGCACCGATATTGACCGCCAGCTTGTCGCTGGCCTCGGCGACCTGCTGCTCCTGCGTTTTCCCGCGCTGTTTGCCATAGGCAAGGGCGTCATCAATCAGATGACTAAAGTGCGCAAGACCGGCCGCCTTGAGCAGCAGAGAGGGATTGGTGGTCGCGTCTTCCGGCTGGTAGTGACGAATCGACTCGATGTCGCCGCTGTCTGCAACCACGGTGGTAAATTGTTTGATGCCGTCTAGCTGGTTCATAATTACTCCTTGGAAATAAAAGAGTTAGTCGAGTGCGTTAGTTCACACTTCTGAGAAAATCATGATGGACTTAACAAAAAAGCATAGCAGACGGGGGAGGCATTGCTTTCTGAGACGGGTAACATGGCTGTTATAAATTGATAACAATTTTTATTCTGCAATGGTGAGAGTTTGGCAGCCTTCAAAGTTTAGGAGCCTGCCTGCGGCGATACTATGCGGCACACCAGGGTGTGCATAGGAACGTCAACATCACCCTTTTTGACCGAAACGTGAAAGGAATAACAAGATGGATGATCAGTTAAAACAAAGCGCTCTCGATTTTCACGAGTTTCCTGTTCCGGGTAAAATCCAGGTATCCCCGACCAAACCGCTGGCGACCCAGCGCGATCTGGCGCTGGCCTACTCGCCAGGCGTAGCTGCCCCGTGCCTTGAAATCGAAAAAGATCCGCTGGCGGCGTACAAATACACCGCGCGCGGCAACCTGGTGGCCGTTATCTCTAACGGTACGGCGGTGCTGGGGTTAGGGAACATCGGTGCGCTGGCCGGTAAGCCGGTGATGGAAGGGAAGGGCGTTCTGTTTAAGAAATTTGCCGGTATCGACGTCTTCGATATCGAAGTGGACGAACTGGATCCGGATAAATTCATCAACGTGGTGGCGGCGCTGGAGCCGACCTTCGGCGGCATCAACCTGGAAGACATCAAAGCGCCGGAATGTTTCTATATCGAGCAGAAGCTGCGCGAGCGTATGAACATTCCCGTGTTCCATGACGACCAGCACGGCACGGCGATTATCAGTACCGCCGCCATTCTGAACGGCCTGCGCGTGGTAGAGAAAAATCTCTCCGACGTGCGCATGGTGGTCTCCGGCGCAGGCGCCGCGGCCATCGCCTGTATGAACCTGCTGGTGGCGCTGGGCATGCAGAAGCACAATATTGTGGTCTGCGACTCCAAGGGCGTGATCTACAAAGACCGCGAGCCAAACATGGCGGAAACCAAGGCGGCCTATGCGGTGGAAGACGATGGCAAGCGCACGCTAGAAGACGTCATTGAAGGTGCCGACATTTTCCTCGGCTGTTCAGGCCCGAAAGTACTGACCCAGGAGATGGTGCAGAAGATGGCGCGCGCGCCAATGATCCTGGCCCTGGCGAACCCGGAGCCGGAAATTCTGCCGCCGCTGGCGAAGGCGGTGCGTGAAGACGCGATCATCTGTACCGGACGTTCGGACTACCCGAACCAGGTGAACAACGTGCTCTGCTTCCCGTTCATCTTCCGCGGTGCGCTGGACGTCGGCGCTACGGCAATCAACGAAGAGATGAAGCTGGCTGCCGTTCATGCTATCGCAGAGCTGGCGCACGCCGAGCAGAGCGAAGTGGTGGCCTCCGCCTACGGCGATCAGGATCTGAGCTTCGGCCCCGACTACATCATCCCTAAACCATTTGACCCGCGTCTGATCGTGAAGATCGCGCCAGCGGTGGCCAAAGCGGCGATGGACTCCGGCGTGGCGACGCGGCCGATTGAAGATTTCGATGCCTACGTCGATAAACTCACCGAGTTCGTTTACAAAACCAACCTGTTTATGAAGCCGATCTTCTCCCAGGCGCGCGCTGACGCGAAGCGCGTGGTGCTGGCGGAAGGGGAAGAGGCGCGCGTGCTGCATGCCACGCAGGAGCTGATCACCTTAGGGCTGGCGAAACCGATCCTGATTGGTCGTCCGAGCGTGATCGAGATGCGTATTCAGAAGCTGGGCCTGCAAATTAAGCCGGGCGTCGACTTTGAGATCGTCAATAACGAATCCGATCCGCGCTTCAAAGAGTACTGGAACGAATACTATTCGATCATGAAGCGTCGCGGGATCACCCAGGAGCAGGCGCAGCGGGCGGTGATCAGCAATACCACGGTGATCGGCGCGATCATGGTTCATCGCGGTGAGGCGGATGCGCTGATCTGCGGCACCATCGGCGAGTACCATGAGCATTTCAGCGTGGTGCAGGAGATCTTCGGCTATCGCGAGGGCGTCCATACTGCCGGCGCAATGAACGCGCTGCTGCTGCCAAGCGGTAACACCTTTATCGCCGATACCTACGTCAACGACGATCCTTCCCCGGAGGAACTGGCGGAAATCACCGTGATGGCGGCGGAAACCGTGCGCCGCTTTGGTATCGAGCCGAAAGTGGCGCTGCTGTCGCACTCTAACTTCGGGTCATCCAAATCCGCGGCGGCGTGCAAAATGCGCCAGACGCTGGACCTGGTGCGCGAGCGTGCGCCGGAGCTGATGATCGACGGCGAGATGCACGGCGACGCCGCGCTGGTGGAGAGCATCCGTAACGAACGCATGCCGGACAGCCCGCTGAAAGGCTCGGCGAACGTGCTGATTATGCCGAACGTGGAAGCGGCGCGTATCAGCTATAACCTGCTGCGTGTGTCGAGTTCTGAAGGGGTGACCGTAGGGCCAGTGCTGATGGGGGTGTCAAAACCGGTGCATGTGTTAACGCCGATTGCCTCCGTGCGTCGTATCGTCAACATGGTGGCGCTAGCGGTGGTTGAGGCACAGACGCAGCCGCTGTAATTAACCCCACCCCTCACCCTAACCCTCTCCCCTGAGGGGAGAGGGGACAGCTCCGAGCCGTCTTTTCACCCTCGCCCCTTTGGGGAGAGGGCCGGGGTGAGGGGTAAGGGTTACACCCAGTCCCGAACCCGAATAAACTCACTCAAGGCAGCCTCCGGGCTGCCTTCTTTTGGCGCGTAGCTGTATTCCCAGCGCACCAGCGGCGGCATCGACATCAGAATGGACTCCGTGCGCCCACCGGTTTGCAGGCCAAACAGCGTCCCGCGATCCCATACCAGGTTAAACTCCACGTAGCGCCCGCGGCGGTAAAGCTGGAACTCACGCTCGCGCACGCCGTAGTCGGTGTTTTTGCGGCGTTCGACAATCGGCAGATAGGCATCGGTAAAGCCTTCACCCACCGCGCGCATAAAGCTGAACGCGGTATCAAAATCCGGCGTGTTGAGATCGTCAAAGAACAGCCCGCCGATGCCGCGCTGCTCGTCGCGGTGCTTCAGATAGAAATAGTCATCGCACCACTTTTTGTATTTCGGGTAAACGTCTTCGCCAAACGGCAGGCAGAGGTCGCGCGCGGTGGTGTGCCAGTGCACGGCGTCCTCTTCGAAGCCATAGTAAGGCGTTAAGTCGAAACCGCCACCAAACCACCAGACCGGATCGGCCCCCGGTTTTTCCGCGATGAAAAAGCGCACGTTGGCGTGGCTGGTTGGCACAAACGGGTTATGCGGATGCACTACCAGCGAGACGCCCATCGCCTCGAAGCTGCGGCCCGCCAGTTCAGGCCGATGCGCCGTGGCGGACGCTGGCATTGCATCACCGTGGACGTGGGAGAAGTTGACCCCGGCCTGTTCAAAAATACCGCCGTTACGCAGCACGCGGCTGCGCCCGCCGCCGCCCGCTTCGCGCTGCCAGGCGTCTTCCTGGAATTCACCGCCGTCTGCGGCGGAAAGTTTCTGGCAAATCGCGTCCTGTAACTGCATCAGGAAAGTTTTGACCAGCTGTGCATTCGGTTTCATCAACGTTTCCTGGAGTGCGCTTTTTGATTATCGAACCAGTTGAAATAACTGATGACCCCGGAGGCGATGGCGTTCGCGATCTTCTGACGAAACGCCTTAGTGCCGAGTAAACGCTCTTCTTCCGGGTTGGTAATGAACGAGGTTTCCACCAGCACGGACGGAATAGACGGTGACTTCAGCACCACAAACGCGGCCTGCTCGGTGCTTTTACTGTGCAGACGGTGCACGGGCTTAATCCGTTTAAGGATATGCGAGCCGAGCGTCAGGCTGTTTTTGATGGTATCGGTCTGCACGAGATCAAACAGAACCTGCTGTAACAGATGGTCTTTGTCGGTAGCTTTTTTCCCGGCCACTTCATCCGCCCGGTTTTCACGATCGGAGAGGTATTTCGCCATGGCGCTACTGGCGCCACGGTTGGAGAGAGCGAACACCGAGGCGCCTGCGGCGGAAGGGTTTGTGAAGCCATCCGCGTGAATGGACATAAACAGGTCTGCGCCATGCTTGTGGGCAATCTCCACGCGATCGTACAGTGGGATAAACGTGTCGCCCGTGCGCGTCAGGCGGGCGTCAATACCGTTGCTGCGTAAAATTGCGCGCACATTTTTTGCAATTGCCAGCACGACGTGTTTTTCTTTCGAACCGTTTCGGCCAATGGCGCCGGTGTCGATCCCGCCGTGGCCTGGATCGAGCATGACCAGACGCTTTGCTCCGGCTTTTTTGGTTTTCGGTTTGCTGTGTCCGTTACTGGTTTTAAGCGTGCTCTCGTCTTTTGCCTGAGCCTGCTTTGCGATGCCCGTTAACGTTAAGGCCGCCAGCCCCGCTTTGAGAACCTGACGACGCGATGTGAGTGCTTTTAATGGTTTGAATGTGCTCATGCGGCCTGAATTGTAAAAATTGGGGTCCTGGTGTTATATCGTATCGCGTTTTGCGTGACGACATTCCTTATTGAGAATTGTTTTACTTTTCATTTCAATACGTGACAAAGTGACATTATGCCAAATTTTGGCGAGTTTTTCCCCGGTTATTGGCTAAATGCCCTGTTCACGCCATAATCACTGTTTTTAAACCCGAAAAGGCGGTTAATACCATGGAGATACGCGTTTTTCGCCAGGAAGATTTCGAAGAGGTGATCACCCTTTGGGAGCGCTGCGATCTGCTGCGTCCATGGAACGATCCGGAGATGGACATCGAACGGAAGGTGAATCACGACGTCAGTCTGTTTCTGGTCGCTGAGGTCAACGGCGAAGTAGTCGGGACAGTGATGGGCGGGTACGACGGCCACCGCGGCTCGGCCTACTATCTGGGCGTGCACCCGGAATACCGCGCGCGCGGCATCGCCAACGCGCTGCTTAACCGTCTGGAAAAGAAGCTGATCGCCCGCGGCTGTCCGAAAATCCAGATCATGGTGCGGGAAGATAACGACGTGGTGCTGGGCATGTATGAACGCCTGGGCTACGAGCATGCGGATGTACTGACGCTGGGTAAGCGCCTGATCGAAGATGAAGAGTACTGAGTTCCACCCTGGCGACTATGATGTTCACGGTCGTCTGCGTCTGCCTTTTTTGTTCTGGTGCGTTCTGCTGTTGCAGGCCCGCACCTGGGTGCTGTTCGTGATGGCTGGCGCGTCGCGCGGGCAGGGCGATACGCTACTGAATCTCTTTTATCCCGATCACGATGCGTTCTGGCTGGGGTTACTGCCCGGTGTACCGGCGGTGCTGGCGTTCCTGTGCAGCGGACGGCGGCAGTTCCTCCCGCGCTTCTGGCGCGCACTTCGCTGGCTATTGATTCTGGCGCAGGTTGTGCTCCTGGTCTGGCAGCCCGTGCTCTGGCTGTACGGCGAGCCGCTATCAGGTATCGGGATTGCGCTGGTGGTGGCGGATATTGTCGCGCTGCTGTGGCTGGTCACGAATCCCCGTTTACGCGCCTGTTTTACGCAAGAGTCAGATTAAAACGGCACTTTTTGCCGATACTGCACTCCAACAAGCGTTGATTTACTACGTAAGGACGTCTCAATGAAATCGCTGCGTTTACTTTTATGCGCTCTCCCGCTGGCGTTAACCGGCTGTTCCACGCTCTCATCCATCAACTGGTCTGCGGCCTATCCGTGGAACTGGTTTGGTTCCTCAACGGAAGTGACCGAGCAGGGCGTGGGCAAAATTACCGCCTCGACGGCACTGGATCAGGATGCCATTCAGGATGCCATCGGCAGTGATTATCGCCTGCGCAGCGGCATGAAAACCGAGAACGGCAACATCGTGCGCTATTTCGAAGCGTTGAAAGACGACAAGGTGGCGATGGTCATCAACGGCGATAAAGGTACGGTCAACCGCATTGCGGTGATGGATGAAGAGATCCCGACCTCAGGTGGCGTGAAGGTAGGTACGCCGTTTGGCGAGCTCTACCAGAAAGCGTTTGGCCACTGCGCCAGTGTGCCGTCGGAGGAGAGCGTGGCGGTCGAGTGTAAGGCCGACGGCAGCCAGCACATTAGCTATGTATTCAGCGGCACCTGGAACGGTCCGGAAGGGTTAATGCCGTCTGACGACACCCTGAAAAAGTGGAAAGTGAGCAAAATTATCTGGAAGCAGTAATTTGCGCCTGAGCAAGCCGCCTCGCTGAAATCCAGGTATAATAGCCGCCATCAATGCCACGCAGTCGTGGCATCTTTTTTTCAGGAGGAGCGATGTCTCAGGTTCAGAGTGGCATTTTGCCAGAACATTGCCGCGCGGCGATTTGGATTGAAGCCAACGTCAAAGGGGATGTGGATGCCCTGCGCGCGGCCAGCAAAGTTTTCGTTGATAAACTGGCCACCTTCCAGGCCAAATTCCCCGAAGCCCATCTGGGCGCGGTGGTTGCCTTTGGCAATACCGTCTGGCGTCAGCTGAGCGGCGGCGAAGGCGCAGAAGAGCTGAAAGATTTTATTCCTTATGGCAAAGGTCTTGCGCCCGCCACCCAGTATGACGTCCTGATCCATATCCTCTCCCTGCGCCATGACGTGAACTTCTCCATCGCTCAGGCAGCGATTGAGGCCTTTGGTGACAGCATCGAAGTGCAGGAAGAGATCCACGGTTTCCGCTGGGTGGAAGAGCGCGATTTGAGCGGCTTCGTCGACGGCACCGAAAACCCGGCCGGGGAAGAGACGCGTCGCGAGGTGGCTGTAATCAAGGATGGCGTGGACGCGGGCGGCAGCTACGTGTTCGTCCAGCGCTGGGAGCATAACCTCAGGCAGCTTAACCGCATGAGCGTGCATGACCAGGAGATGATGATTGGCCGTACCAAAGATGCCAATGAAGAGATTGACGGCGATGCGCGTCCGGTCACGTCCCACCTGTCCCGCGTTGACCTTAAAGAAGACGGTAAGGGGCTGAAGATTGTTCGCCAGAGCCTGCCGTACGGCACCGCGAGCGGTACGCACGGCCTGTACTTCTGCGCTTACTGCGCGCGCCTCTACAACATTGAACAGCAGCTGCTGAGCATGTTTGGCGATACCGACGGCAAGCGTGACGCCATGCTGCGCTTCACCCGTCCGGTGACTGGCGGCTACTACTTTGCGCCGTCCGTTGAGCGCCTGCTGGCGCTGTAAATCGCTCTCCATTCGTAGGCCGGGTAAGCGTTAGCGCCACCCGGCAATTTCTCTCGCACCCTTATTCCCTTTTCTGCTTCTAAATCACCAAACGGTATATAAAACCGTTACTCCTTTAGACTCCGTTATAAATATTATGACTATAAGATAGTCATCACATTTATAAGGGTGCGCAATGGCCGTTACTGTACTGAAAAAAGGATCGCTGGCACTGGCAGGTTTACTGCTGGTGGCGCAGGCGCAGGCAACCGAGTTGCTGAACAGTTCTTATGATGTTTCGCGCGAGCTGTTTGCCGCCCTTAATCCCGCATTTGAACAGCAGTGGGCGAAAGAGAACAACGGCGACAAGCTGACCATCAAACAGTCGCACGCTGGCTCATCCAAGCAGGCGCTGGCCATTTTGCAGGGGCTGAAAGCGGACGTGGTGACCTACAACCAGGTCACGGACGTGCAGATCCTGCACGACAAAGGCAAACTGATCCCGGCGAACTGGCAAAGCCGCCTGCCGAACAACAGTTCGCCATTTTACTCCACCATGGGCTTCCTGGTGCGCAAGGGCAACCCGAAGAACATCCACGACTGGAACGACCTGGTGCGTTCAGACGTAAAGCTGATCTTCCCGAATCCGAAAACCTCCGGCAACGCACGTTACACCTATCTGGCGGCGTGGGGCGCGGCGGACAAAGCTGACGGTAACGATAAAGCGAAAACCGAACAGTTTATGACCCAGTTCCTGAAAAACGTCGAGGTGTTTGATACCGGCGGTCGTGGCGCAACCACTACCTTCGCCGAACGCGGGCTGGGCGACGTGCTGATCAGCTTTGAATCCGAGGTGAACAATATTCGTAAACAGTACGAAGCGCAGGGCTTCGAAGTGGTTATCCCGAAAACCAACATTCTGGCCGAGTTCCCGGTGGCGTGGGTGGATAAAAACGTTAAGGCTAACGGCACAGAAAAGGCGGCGAAAGCCTACCTGAACTATCTGTACAGCCCGCAGGCGCAGACCGTTATCACCGACTACTACTACCGTGTCAACAACCCGGACGTGATGAGCAAGCTGAAAGACAAATTCCCGCAGACCGAGCTGTTCCGCGTGGAAGATCATTTCGGCGCCTGGCCTGAGGTGATGAAAACGCATTTTGCCAGCGGCGGTGAGTTAGACAAATTGCTGGCGGCGGGGCGTAAGTAATGTTTGCAGGATCAACAAGACGTGTGCTGCCGGGTTTTACCTTAAGCCTCGGGACCAGCCTGCTGTTCGTCTGTCTGATTTTATTGTTACCGCTCAGCGCTCTGGTGATGCAGCTCGCTGAGATGAGCTGGTCCCAGTACTGGGAAGTGGTCACCAACCCTCAGGTGGTGGCGGCCTATAAGGTCACGCTGCTGTCTGCGTTCGTGGCCTCGATTTTTAACGGCGTGTTTGGCCTGCTGATGGCGTGGATCTTAACCCGCTATCGCTTCCCGGGCCGCACGCTCCTCGACGCGTTGATGGATCTGCCCTTTGCCCTGCCGACGGCAGTGGCCGGTTTGACGCTGGCGTCGCTGTTTTCCGTGAACGGTTTTTACGGTGAGTGGCTGGCGAAGTTTGATATCAAAGTGACCTATACCTGGCTCGGTATCGCGGTGGCGATGGCCTTTACCAGCATCCCGTTTGTGGTGCGTACCGTGCAGCCGGTGCTGGAAGAGTTAGGACCCGAATACGAAGAGGCCGCGGAAACCCTGGGCGCCACGCGCTGGCAGAGTTTCCGTAAGGTTGTTCTGCCGGAACTTTCTCCGGCCTTGCTGGCGGGGGTGGCGCTCTCCTTTACCCGCAGCCTCGGTGAATTTGGCGCGGTCATTTTTATCGCCGGGAACATCGCGTGGAAAACCGAAGTGACCTCGCTGATGATTTTTGTCCGTTTGCAGGAGTTTGATTATCCGGCCGCGAGCGCGATTGCCTCGGTGATCCTTGCCGCGTCGCTGTTGCTACTGTTTTCGATTAACACTCTGCAAAGTCGCTTTGGTCGACGTGTGGTAGGTCACTGATGGCGGAAGTTACGCAATTGAAGCGCTATGACGCGCCCCGCATCAACTGGGGCAAATGGTTTCTGATTGGTACCGGCGTGCTGGTCTCCGCATTCATTCTCGTCGTGCCGATGGTGTACATCTTCGTACAGGCCTTCAGCAAAGGGATTATGCCCGCGCTGCAAAATCTGGCCGATCCGGACATGCTCCACGCCATCTGGCTGACGGTGATGATTGCCCTGATCACTGTCCCGGTGAATCTGGTGTTTGGCGTATTGCTGGCCTGGCTGGTAACGCGCTTTAACTTCCCGGGGCGTCAGCTGCTGCTGACCCTGCTGGATATCCCGTTTGCGGTGTCTCCTGTGGTGGCGGGTCTGGTTTATCTGCTCTTCTACGGCTCCAATGGCCCGCTGGGCGGCTGGCTGGATGAACACGACCTGCAAATCATGTTCGCCTGGCCGGGGATGGTGCTGGTGACCGTCTTTGTCACCTGTCCGTTCGTGGTGCGCGAGCTGGTGCCAGTGATGCTCAGCCAGGGCAGCCATGAAGATGAAGCCGCGGTGCTGCTCGGCGCTTCCGGCTGGCAGATGTTCCGCCGCGTCACGCTGCCGAATATCCGCTGGGCACTGCTTTACGGCGTGGTGCTGACCAACGCCCGTGCGATCGGTGAGTTTGGCGCGGTGTCGGTAGTATCCGGCTCGATTCGCGGCGAAACCCTGTCGCTGCCGTTACAGATTGAATTACTGGAACAGGACTACAACACTGTCGGTTCCTTTACTGCCGCAGCGTTGCTGACGCTGATGGCCATTTTGACCCTGTTTTTGAAGAGTGTGGTGCAGTGGCGTTTAGAGAATCAGGAAAAACGTCAGCATCAGGAGGGAAATCATGAGCATTGAGATTGCCAATATTAAGAAGTCTTTTGGTCGCACCCAGGTGCTGAATGATATCTCGCTGGATGTCCCTTCCGGACAAATGGTGGCGCTGCTGGGGCCGTCTGGCTCCGGTAAAACCACGCTGCTGCGTATTATCGCCGGGCTTGAGCACCAGACCAGCGGACATATCCGCTTCCACGGTACGGACGTGAGCCGCCTGCATGCCCGCGACCGTAAAGTGGGCTTTGTATTCCAGCATTACGCGCTGTTCCGCCACATGACGGTATTTGACAACATTGCGTTTGGCCTGACCGTGCTGCCGCGTCGTGAACGTCCAGATGCCGCCGCCATCAAAGCGAAAGTGACCAAACTGCTGGAGATGGTGCAGCTTGCACATCTGGCGGACCGCTTCCCGGCTCAGCTTTCCGGCGGGCAGAAGCAGCGCGTGGCGCTGGCGCGTGCGTTAGCCGTTGAACCGCAAATCCTGCTACTGGACGAACCGTTTGGCGCGCTGGATGCGCAGGTGCGTAAAGAGCTGCGCCGTTGGCTGCGTCAGCTGCATGAGGAACTCCAGTTCACTAGCGTTTTCGTGACCCACGATCAGGAAGAGGCGATGGAAGTGGCCGACCGCGTGGTGGTAATGAGTCAGGGCAACATTGAGCAGGTTGACGAGCCAGAGCAGCTCTGGCGTGAACCGGCGACCCGCTTTGTGCTGGAGTTTATGGGAGAAGTAAACCGCCTTCAGGGCACCATTCGCGGCGGTCAGTTCCACGTTGGCGCGCACCGCTGGCCGCTGGGGTATACCTCCGCGCATCAGGGGCCGGTGGATCTGTTCCTGCGTCCGTGGGAAGTGGACGTCAGCCGCCGTACCAGCCTGGATTCACCGCTTCCGGTGCAGGTGCTGGAAGCTAGCCCTAAAGGCCACTACACCCAATTGGTGGTACAGCCCCTGGGCTGGTACACCGAGCCGCTGACCGTGGTTATGCGTGACGACGTGCCTCCACACCGGGGGGAGCGCCTGTTTGTGGGGCTGCAACACGCACGCATTTATCACGGCAACGAGCGCATCGAGACGCGCGAGGATATTGCTCTGGCGGAGTCAGCCTGATAGGTTATTGAGTATGTTTTTCGCCCGGTGGCGTGATGCTTACCGGGCTTTTTATTGAGTAAAAATCGTGAATACACTCGAACACACCATCGGCAACACCCCTCTGGTCAAACTTCAGCGCATGGGGTGTGACAACGGCAGCGAAATCTGGGTCAAACTTGAAGGCAATAACCCGGCGGGGTCGGTGAAAGACCGGGCGGCGCTGTCGATGATTGTTCAGGCCGAAAAGCGCGGCGAGATAAAGCCCGGCGATGTGCTGATCGAAGCCACCAGTGGTAACACCGGTATCGCACTGGCGATGATAGCCGCCCTGAAAGGCTATCGTATGAAGCTGCTGATGCCGGATAACATGAGCCAGGAGCGCCGTGCCGCCATGCGTGCCTACGGGGCCGAGCTGATTCTGGTGAGCAAAGAGCAGGGGATGGAAGGGGCGCGAGATTTAGCGTTAGCGATGGCGGAGCGCGGGGAAGGCAAGCTGCTCGACCAGTTCAACAACCCGGACAACCCGTACGCGCACTACACCACCACCGGCCCGGAAATCTGGCAGCAAACCGCCGGGCGCATCACCCACTTTGTCTCCAGCATGGGGACCACGGGCACGATCACCGGTGTGTCACGCTTTCTGCGTGAACAGGATAAGCCAGTGACGATTGTCGGCCTGCAACCGGAAGAGGGGAGCAGTATTCCGGGCATCCGCCGCTGGCCGGCGGAGTATATGCCGGGCATCTTTAATGCGCAGCTTGTGGACCAGGTGCTGGATATTCATCAGCGCGAGGCGGAAAATACCATGCGTGAGCTGGCCGTACGTGAAGGCATCTTCTGCGGCGTCAGCTCTGGCGGTGCCGTAGCGGGCGCGATCCGGGTGGCTGAGTCCACGCCGGGAGCGGTGGTCGTAGCGATTATTTGCGATCGCGGCGACCGTTACCTGTCTACCGGCGTCTTTGGTGAAGAGAGTTATTCGCAGGGGGCGGGGATTTAAGCGTCATGGAGATGATTTTATTCCGGGATAACACCCGGGCGCAGCAAACCGATATTGTCGCCGTACAGTCGCAGGTGGTGTACGGCAGCGTGGGAAACAGCATCGCGGTGCCGAATATTCGCACCCACCGGCTGAACGTTACCGCCGTGCCGACGGTGCTGTTCAGCAATACGCCACACTACGACACCTTCTACGGCGGGGTGATCCCGGACGAGTGGTTCAGCGGCTACCTGAAGGCGCTGGAAGAGCGTGAGATTTTACGCGAGTTAAAAGCGGTGACAACCGGGTATATGGGCAGTGCCAGCCAGATCGTGCTGCTGGCGCAGTGGCTGAAGGCGATCAAAGTGCAACATCCCGATCTGCTGGTGCTGGTTGACCCGGTAATCGGGGATATCGACAGCGGGATGTACGTGAAGCCGGATATTCCTGAAGCTTACCGTGAGCATCTGCTCCCGCTGGCCCAGGGCATTACGCCCAACGTGTATGAACTGGAAGTGCTGAGCGGCAAACCGTGCCGTACGCCGGAGAGCGCCATTGCCGCCGCGCAGGGGCTGCTGTCCAACTCGCTGAAATGGGTGGCTATCACTAGTGCGCCAGTGGCTGACGATCCGCAAAATATCCACGTCGTGCTGGTAAGCGAGGAGGGCGTTACCGTAAGCGCACACCCGCGCGTTGAGACGGACCTGAAAGGGACGGGGGATCTGTTCTGTTCGGAGCTGGTGAGCGGTATCGTCGGGGGTAAAACCGTGGCCGACGCCATTCGCATGGCGGGCGACAGGGTGACTGACGTGATGATCTATACGCAGTCGAAAGGCTATGACGAGCTTATCCTGCCTGCATAAACAAAAATGGCGCCCGAAGGCGCCATTTTACCGTGCGGCAAGAATTACTTCTTGATGCGGATAACCGGGGTTTCACCCACGGTAACGCTGCCAGACAGTTTGATCAGTTCTTTGATTTCGTCCATGTTGGAGATAACAACCGGAGTCAGGGTAGACTTCGCTTTTTCTTCCAGCAGTGGCAGATCGAATTCAATTACCGGGTCGCCAACTTTAACACGCTGGCCTTCTTCCGCGATACGTTTAAAGCCTTCGCCTTTCAGTTCAACGGTGTCGATACCGAAGTGAACGAACAGTTCGATACCGCTATCGGATTCGATAGAGAACGCATGGTTGGTTTCAAAAATTTTACCGATGGTGCCGTCAACTGGAGCAACCATTTTGTTGCCAGTTGGTTTGATAGCAATGCCATCACCAACGATTTTCTCAGCAAACACTACATCCGGCACGTCTTCGATGTTGACGATCTCGCCGGAGAGCGGAGCAACAATCTCAATAGTTCCGGAGTCTTTCTTGTCATCAGAAACCAGAGATTTCAGTTTATCGAACAAACCCATGATCTTCTCCTAAGCAGTAAATTGGGCCGCATCTCGTGGATTAGCAGATTGTTTTTTCTTCAATGAACTTGTTAACCAGCGTCATTAACTCGTCCGTTGTCGGTTGAGCAAGAGCCTGCTCTGCTAACACCTTCGCATCTTCGAAGTTCGTGTTACGGATAATCTTCTTAATGCGCGGGATGGAAATGGCGCTCATAGAGAATTCGTCCAGACCCATACCCAGCAACAGAAGTGTAGCACGTTCGTCGCCTGCAAGCTCACCACACATGCCAGTCCATTTACCTTCTGCATGAGAAGCATCAATAACTTGCTTGATCAAATTCAGTACGGACGGTGACATTGGCTGGTAGAGATGTGAAATCATATCATTACCACGGTCAACTGCCAGGGTGTACTGCGTTAAATCATTGGTACCGATACTAAAGAAATCAACTTCTTTGGCTAAATGACGCGCAATGGTCGCGGCTGCCGGTGTTTCCACCATCACGCCGATCTCAATGGATTCGTCAAATGCTTTACCTTCGTCGCGCAGTTCCTGTTTGTAGATTTCGATCTCTTTCTTCAGTGCACGCACTTCTTCAACAGAGATGATCATCGGGAACATGATGCGCAGTTTACCGAAAGCGGAGGCACGCAGAATAGCGCGAACCTGGTCACGCAGGATCTCTTTGCGATCCATGGCGATACGCACGGCACGCCAGCCCAGGAACGGGTTCTCTTCTTTCGGGAAGTTCATGTACGGCAGCTCTTTGTCGCCACCGATGTCCATGGTACGGACGATAACCGCCTGCGAGCCGCACGCTTCCGCAACCGCTTTGTACGCTGCAAACTGCTCTTCTTCCGTTGGCAGAGCGTCGCGATCCATGAACAGGAATTCAGTACGATACAGACCCACACCTTCCGCGCCGTTGCGCTCAGCGCCGTCAACGTCACGTACGGTACCGATGTTAGCGCACACTTCAACCTGATGGCCGTCCAGCGTGATGGCTGGCAGATCTTTCAGTTTAGCGAGTTCCGCTTTCTCGGTAGCAACCTGCTCCTGAACGGCGCGCAGTTGCTCGATCACATCGTTAGTTGGGTTGACGTAAACCACGTTGTTTACGGCATCCAGAATCAGATAGTCGTCGTTTTTAACCTGAGAGGTAACGCTACCGGTACCCACGATGGCTGGCAGCTCCAGAGAACGCGCCATGATTGAGGTGTGGGAGGTACGTCCACCTGCGTCAGTAATGAAACCCAGCACCTTGTTCAGGTTCAGCTGTGCGGTTTCAGACGGGGTCAGGTCAGCGGCAACCAGGATCACTTCGTCCTGAATCGCGCTCAGATCGATGATGGCCAGACCCAGGATGTTGCGCAGCAGGCGCTTACCGATGTCACGTACGTCAGCCGCACGCTCTTTCAGGTATTCATCGTCCAGCTCTTCCAGGGCAGATGCCTGACCTTCGATAACTTCATGCGCAGCCGCGTCGGCCGTCATGCCTTTATCTTTAATCAGGGCTATGATTTCCTGCTCCAGCTCCTCATCTTCGAGCAGCATAATGTGCCCTTCGAAGATGGCTTCTTTTTCTTCACCGAAAGTTTCGCCAGCTTTAGTTTTAATCGCTTCCAGTTGCGCAGATGCCTTGGCACGACCGCTCAGAAAACGTTCAACTTCCTGATCAACCTTGTCGGCAGAAATTTTTTTCCGGTCAATGACGATTTCGTCTTCTTTCAGCAGCAATGCTTTGCCGAAAGCGATACCCGGGGATGCTAAAATGCCTGAAATCATAACCCTACCTTACTTGTGACTGATATTGAAAAGAACCCGGTAAACTTACTCGAGTTCAGCCATCAGCTTAACCAGATGCTCAACTGCTTTCTGCTCGTCTTCACCTTCAGCGGAGATGGTAACAACGGTACCCTGAGTCAGGCCCAGAGTTTGCAGCTTGAACAGGCTTTTTGCGCTAGCGCTTTTGCCGTTGGAAGTCACAGTGATTTCAGAAGTGAAGCCTTTCGCTTCTTTAACAAACTGAGCAGCAGGGCGGGTGTGCAGACCGTTCGGAGCGGTAATGGTAACTTCTTGCTGGAACATTGTATTTCCCCAACTTATAGGTTTAGTGTTGTGGAACTAAAGTCTAGCCTGGCGACTTAACTTTAGCCTGTATAGTTAGCGCTGACGTTTCAATCGTCATTAAACATTATGCAGTGAAAGCAAGACTTGAACCAAATCATAAAATCGATTCAGCAGCGCTATTTCGTTCACCGATTAATTTCGCGCATCAAAATAATTGCTGGTTTAAATACCAGACCCAACGGGGTGAAGCAATGCCAGGAGGGGTAAAACTTTGAAGCAGGCCACAAAAAAGCACCTGAAAAGGTGCTTTTTTACGCGTTTTTAACATGCTGGCATCACTGTTGCAGTTCTTTCTCTGTGAAGAGATCGGCAAACAGTGCTGTGCTTAAGTAACGCTCACCCGAAGACGGTAGGATAACCACAATGTTCTTATTGGTAAAGGTTTCGTCTTCCAGCAGTTTGAGCGCTGCCGCAACCGCCGCACCGGAAGAGATACCCGCCAGAATGCCTTCCTCGTCCATCAGGCGACGCGCCGTAGAGATGGCTTCTTCATTGGTGATGGCGACCACTTTATCGATCAGCTTCAGATCGAGGTTGCCTGGAATAAAGCCAGCCCCGATACCCTGGATTTTGTGCGGACCTGGTTTGATCTCTTCGCCTGCCAGCGCCTGAGCGATAACCGGCGAGTCGGTTGGCTCAACGGCAACGGTAATCAGATCTTTTTTACCTTTCGTGCCTTTAATATAGCGAGACACCCCGGTCAGCGTACCGCCGGTGCCTACGCCGGAGATAAACACATCAACCTGACCGTCGGTATCTTCCCAGATTTCCGGGCCGGTGGTTTTCTCATGAATTTCCGGGTTGGCCGGGTTGCTGAACTGCTGGAGCAGCAGATATTTTGCAGGATCGCTGGCGACGATTTCTTCGGCCTTCTGAATCGCGCCCTTCATGCCTTTCGCGCCTTCGGTCAGGACCAGGTTCGCACCCAGCGCTTTCAGCAGCTTACGACGCTCAATGCTCATGGTTTCAGGCATAGTCAGCGTCAGCTTATAGCCACGCGCCGCCGCAACATAGGCCAGAGCGATGCCGGTATTGCCGCTAGTGGGTTCAACCAGCTCAACGCCAGGTTTCAGCACGCCACGCTTTTCAGCATCCCAAATCATATTCGCACCGATACGGCATTTAACGCTGAAGCTTGGGTTACGAGATTCGACCTTCGCCAGAATGCGTCCATTACCGATACGGTTCAGTCGAACCAGGGGCGTATGACCGATAGTCAGCGAGTTGTCTTCATAAATCTTACTCATGGCCTGTCCTTAACTGTATGAAATTGGGATACCGAACCAGCATACCTGTTGAACAGGTATGGGGAAGTAAGGAAATCGCATATCTATATGCTGCAAGGAAATAATGGGGATCAGTATGGAATAAGGGGCGGCATAAGCCACCCCTCTTTTACACATTTTTGCATTACTTCCATAACGCGTGCTTAGCACGGTAGCAGTCCACCCACATCGCCGTCGCGCCGCATACGGCAACGGGCATGATGAACAAATTCAGGAAAGGGATCATGGTGAACAGGCTGGTCAGCGCGCCAAACTGCATATTGGCAACCTTCTGAGTGCGCAGGGCAGTGCGCATCTCTTTAAACGGCACTTTGTGGTTATCGAACGGATAATCACAGTACTGGATAGCGAGCATCCAGGCGCTGAACAGGAACCACAGCACGGGCGCGACCGTCTGGCCAATCCCGGGTACAAAATAAAGGATAAGCAGCACAATCGCCCGCGGCAGGTACCAGGCGAATTTCTGCCATTCACGCTTCATGAGGCGGGGGAGATCTTTCACGATCCCCAATACGCCCGTGTCAGGTGGCGTCGCACCGGTCAGGCGCGCTTCAAGCTGTTCGGCCAGCAGACCGTTGAACGGCGCGGCTATCCAGTTTGCTATCGTCGAAAAGAAATAGCCGAAAACCAGCAACACGGAGATAACCGCAATCGGCCAGAGCAGGTAGTCTAGCCACTGTAACCAGTCCGGCACATAGCTCATCAGGGAAGGGATCCACGTTTCCAGTCTGGTGAACAGCCACCAGAAGGCCCCGCCCATCAGAATAATGTTGATCAGTAACGGCAAAATAACGAAGCGTCGAATGCCCGGCAGGGAGACCAGTTTCCAGCCCTGAGAAAAGTACCAGACCCCGCTGCGTGGGGCAGAAGAAGATGTTGAAACCATACCAGGCTGTACTCCTTTTTACACAACCAGTGGAATTGCCCGCCTATATTATCCAGTTACGGGCCAATGACCAGTTCGGAAATGTTCGAAAAACCAGCAAAAAGCACGATTTAGTTCATCTTTATGCTGTGAATGCTCTGCATACACTTGCACTTGACGTAAACGGCAAATACTCTTAGTGAGTAAATGTTTGCCGTGGTGGCAAGGTGTTAGAACAACAGAGAATATAATGATGCAGGATTTGCGTCTGATATTAATCATTGTTGGCGCGATCGCCATAATCGCTTTACTGGTACATGGTTTCTGGACCAGCCGTAAAGAGCGTTCCTCTATGTTTCGCGATCGTCCACTGAAGCGCATGAAGTCCAGTCGTGACGACGATGACGTTGAAGACGACATCGACGGTCTTGACGACGACGGCGTGGGTGAAGTTCGTGTTCATCGGGTCAATACTGCGCCCGGCGCAGCGCATGGAGAGCATGAAGCCCCCCGCGCTCCGCAGCACCAGTATCAACCACCGTATGCCTCTGCCCAGCCGCGCCAGCCAGCGCCGCCGCCAGTGGAAGAACCTGTTCGTCATCCGCCGCACCAGCCTGTGCAACAGCAGCCCGTTGCGCCACAGCCTGTACAGCCGCAACCTGTCCAACAGCCTGCACAGCCAGTGCATCAGCCACAGCCTGTTCAGCAGCCGCAGCCAGTGCATCAGCCACAGCCTGTTCAGCAGCCGCAGCCGGTACAACAACCGCAGCCGCAGCCTGAACCGCCTGCGCCACAGCCCGCCCCGCGCGCTGAGCCAGAGCCGGTTGCAGAGCCAGAACCGGTTGTTGAAAAGCCGCAGCGTAAAGAAGCGGTGATCATTATGAACGTGGCTGCTCATCATGGCACCCATCTGAACGGTGATGTGCTGCTTAACAGCATCCAACAGGCAGGCTTCAAGTTCGGCGACATGAATATTTTCCATCGCCACCTGAGTCCTGACGGCAGCGGTCCAGCGCTGTTCAGCCTGGCCAATATGGTCAATCCAGGCACGTTTGACCCGGAAATGACCGGTGATTTCGTCACACCAGGCGTTACGATCTTTATGCAGGTGCCGTCCTACGGTGACGAGCTGCAAAACTTTAAGCTGATGCTACAGTCCGCTCAGCACATCGCCGACGAAGTGGGCGGTGTGGTGCTCGACGATCAGCGTCGAATGATGACGCCGCAGAAACTGCGCGAGTATCAGGACCGCATCCGCGAAGTTAAGGAAGCGAACGCGTAATCGTCGCGTTAACTTAACTCCTCCTCAACCCCCGCCTGTCGGGGGTTTTTCTCATTGATGGTGCGATATGGACTCAATCGAACAACAACTTACTGAACTGCGAACCACGCTTCGCCATCATGAATATCTCTATCATGTTATGGACGCACCGGAAGTGCCGGATGCGGAGTATGACCGCCTGATGCGTGAACTGCGCGAGCTGGAAGCGCAGCACCCCGAACTGATTACGCCCGATTCTCCAACGCAGCGCGTCGGTGCGGAACCGCTGGGCGCTTTCAGCCAGGTGCGCCACGAAGTGCCGATGCTGTCGCTGGATAACGTGTTTGATGAAGAGAGTTTTCTGGCTTTCAACAAGCGCGTGCAGGATCGCCTGAAGAGCGTCGACAATCTGAGCTGGTGCTGCGAGCTAAAGCTGGATGGTCTGGCCGTCAGTATTCTTTATGAGAACGGCGTGATGGTGCGTGCCGCAACGCGCGGCGACGGCACTACCGGGGAAGACATCACCACCAATGTGCGCACTATTCGTGCGATCCCGCTGAAACTGCGTGGCGATAACATTCCCGCCCGGCTGGAAGTGCGCGGGGAAGTGTTCCTTCCGCAGGCGGGCTTCGAGAAGATCAACGAAGAAGCGCGTCGTACCGGCGGGAAAGTGTTTGCTAACCCGCGTAACGCGGCGGCAGGTTCGCTGCGTCAGCTCGATCCGCGTATCACCGCGAAGCGACCGCTTACTTTCTTCTGCTACGGCGTCGGGATCCTGGAAGGCGGTGATCTGCCAGATACCCACCTGGGTCGTTTAATGCAGTTCAAAGAGTGGGGATTACCGGTAAGCAACCGCGTGCAGCTCTGCGACTCTCCGGAGGCGGTGCTGGCGTTCTATCACAAGGTTGAAGAAGCTCGTCCCACGCTCGGGTTTGATATTGACGGCGTGGTGATCAAGGTTAATTCGCTGGCGTTGCAGGAACAGTTGGGATTTGTGGCACGTGCGCCACGCTGGGCGGTGGCCTTTAAGTTTCCGGCGCAAGAGCAGATGACCTTCGTTCGCGACGTGGAGTTTCAGGTCGGACGTACGGGGGCCATTACGCCTGTGGCGCGTCTGGAGCCTGTGCAGGTGGCTGGCGTGCTGGTAAGTAACGCCACGCTGCATAACGCCGATGAAATTGCGCGTCTGGGGCTGCGAATTGGTGACAAAGTGGTGATTCGCCGCGCGGGTGATGTGATCCCACAGGTGGTTAACGTTGTGGAGTCTGAACGTCCTGCCGACACCCGTGCCATCGAGTTTCCATCCTACTGTCCGGTATGTGGTTCTGACGTTGAGCGCGTGGAAGGTGAAGCGGTAACGCGCTGTACGGGCGGGTTAATCTGCGGCGCGCAGCGTAAAGAGTCCCTGAAGCACTTCGTCTCCCGCCGGGCGATGGACGTGGACGGAATGGGTGACAAGATTATCGACCAGTTAGTTGAGAAAGAGTACGTCCATACGCCTGCGGACCTCTTTACCCTGACGGCAGGTAAGCTGACCGGTCTTGATCGTATGGGACCGAAATCTGCCCAGAACATTGTTAACGCGCTCGAGGCGGCCAAAAACACCACCTTTGCCCGTTTCCTTTACGCGCTCGGCATTCGTGAAGTCGGAGAGGCGACGGCGGCAGGGCTGGCGGCGTATTTCGGCACGCTGGACGCGCTGGAGAAAGCCACCATCGACGAGCTACAGAAAGTCCCTGATGTCGGCATTGTGGTCGCCACCCACGTTTTCAACTTCTTCGCCGAAGAGAGCAACCGTGAAGTGATCGGTAAATTACTGGAACAGGGCATTCACTGGCCCGCACCGGTAGTGGTTAATGCCGAAGAGATCGACAGTCCGTTTGCCGGTAAAACGGTGGTGCTGACCGGCAGCCTGAGTCAGCTTTCACGCGATGACGCGAAAGCGCGCCTGGTGGCGCTGGGGGCAAAAGTGGCGGGCAGCGTATCGAAGAAAACCGACCTGGTGATTGCCGGGGAAGCGGCCGGTTCGAAGCTGGCAAAAGCGCAGGAGCTTGGCATCGAGATAATCGACGAAGCGGAAATGATGCGCCTGTTAGGAGAGTGACGTGGAAAAAGAGCAGCTCGTTGAGATCGCCAATACAGAGATGCCGTTCGGTAAATATAAGGGTCGCAGGCTGATTGATTTACCGGAAGAGTATCTGCTGTGGTTTGCCCGTAAGGATGAGTTCCCCGCCGGGCGTCTGGGCGAGCTGATGGCTATCACGTTACTGATCAAAACAGAGGGGCTGACCCAGCTGGTTCAGCCCCTGAAACGTCCTTAAACTTTCGCGGCGTGGGTCTCTTCCTGCGCCAGCTTTTCAGTCTGCGCCTTGTAACGCCGCGCCAGTACCGCACACACCATCAGCTGGATCTGATGGAAAATCATCAGCGGCAACACCATCATCCCAATGACGGACGTCGGGAACAGGATATTGGCCATCGGGATCCCGTTGGCGAGGCTCTTTTTCGATCCGCAAAATACAATGGTGATTTCATCGGCCTTGTTGAAGCCGCATTTGCGGGCCACAAAGACGTTAACCGCGATGACAATGGCCAGCAGAACGATGCTTACCACCACAATAAACAGCAGCGATCCAGCACCCACCCTGTGCCAGATGCCGTTCACCACGGCTTCGCTGAAGGCCGTGTAAACCACCAGCAGAATGGAGCTTTGGTCCGTTTTCCCGATCCATTTTTTATGTTTCGCCACAAACTCCCCAATCCAGGGACGGGATAAGTGTCCGAGCACAAACGGCAGCAGCAGTTGCAGACAAATTTTACCCACCTGCTCCAGATTGCCTTCCGCCCCGTGCATGTTCATTAGCAGACCGACCAGCAGCGGTGAAACAAAGATCCCGAGCAGGCTGGAAGCGGAAGCAGAACAAACCGCCGCCGCGACGTTACCGCCCGCCAGCGAGGTAAAGGCAATTGCAGACTGCACGGTGGCCGGCAAAATGCACAGATAAAGGAACCCGGTATACAGCGCCGGATCGACATTCACCGGCGCCCACCAGGCGAACAGCACGCCCAGAACCGGGAAGAGGATAAAAGTGCTGCACATTACCCACAGATGCAGTCGCCAGTGGCTACCGCCTGCAATAATGGCTTCCCGGGAGAGTTTGGCGCCATGCATAAAGAACAGCAGGGCAATAGCTGCCGTGGTCAGTCCTTCAATAACCGGAACGAAACTGCCCCGCGCCGGGAAGAACGAGGCCAGCAAGACGACACCAATCAGGGTCAGCGTAAACGGATCAAGGATACGAAAAAGTTTCATAATCACTCCTGAAAACAGATGCCGCTATTGTGCTTTCTTCCCTTTGAGAAATAAAATTGATTTATTGCATCCATTCATGAATTAAACAGATGAATTATTCGTTACGTCAGCTTCGCGTTTTCGTCACCGTCGCGCAGGCCCGCAGCTTTAGCCGGGCAGGGGAGATCATTGGCCTCAGTCAGTCGGCGGTGAGCCATAGCGTTAAGGAGCTTGAAACGCAAACGGGCGTGAAGCTGCTCGACCGCACGACGCGAGAAGTGGTGCTCACCGAAGCGGGACAGCAGCTGGCAATGCGTCTGGAGAGGCTGCTGGATGAACTGAACAGTACGCTCAGGGATGTCGGCCGGCTCGGACAACAGCTTTCCGGCACCGTGAGAGTGGCGGCGAGCCAGACGATTTCGGCGCATCTTATTCCCCAGTGCATCGCTGAAAGTAATCACCGCTATCCGGATATTGATTTTGTTTTGCATGACAGGCCGCAGCAGTGGGTACTGGAGAGTATCCGTCAGGGGGATGTGGATTTTGGCATCGTTATTGATCCCGGAGCGGTAAGCGACCTGGAATGTGAAGTGGTACTCTCGGAGCCCTTTTTATTGCTCTGCCGCGATGATGATCCTCTGGCATCGCTGCCGCAGGTGGCCTGGCAGGCCTTGCAGGGGGCAAACCTGGTGTTACAGGATTATGCATCAGGCAGCCGCCCGCTGATAGATGCCGCACTGACCGCGCAGGGTGTTAAGGCAACCATTGTGCAGGAGATCGGGCATCCTGCCACGCTGTTCCCCATGGTCGAAGCGGGGATTGGCATCAGCGTTCTGCCGGCGCTGGCGCTGCCACTGCCGCAGGGGAGTCGTTTAACGGTGAAGCGTTTCGTACCCTGTGTCGAACGCCAGCTGATGCTGGTACGCCGTAAAAACAGGTCTCTTTCCGGAGCGGCGCATGCCTGCTGGGATGTGGTGCGTATGCAGGCCGAACGTTTGATGGAGGCCCGCACACGCGATCCACTTTTTAACGAAACCAATAATCAGACGTAGATATTAATCTGATGTTCTGCGGAGGGCTTATTGATGCCTTCCGCGACTGCCTCACCTTTTTCCTGCTTTGGCATCGCCTCTTCGGCCTGCTGACGCTGCAATTGCGCCAGCTGTGCCTGCAACATAGCCAGCTGAGATTCGAGTAATTCTTGCTGCTTTTGCTTTTCTTCTGCTGTGGCATCACCCATGGCCACTTCTTTGAGCTGCTGAGTGACTTTCGTTATCTGTTTGGTCAGACGGGTGATTTGAGAAGCAATGTCGTTTCCGCCGGAGCTGTTATCTACGCTGCCGATTTCCATCGCCGACAGAGAAACGGGCTTAAGAGTTGTCATATTGAGATCCTTTTCGCCATAAAATAGAGGTATCGGCAAAGAAGGCGTGAGCTTGAGTAAAACAAGCGGTCTGGCTGCAATGGGGATGTGCTATATCGCAGATAGCAAAAAAGCGCCTTTAGGGCGCTTTTTTACATTGGTGGGTCGTGCAGGATTCGAACCTGCGACCAATTGATTAAAAGTCAACTGCTCTACCAACTGAGCTAACGACCCGAAATGGTGGGCGATGACGGGCTCGAACCGCCGACCCCCTCCGTGTAAAGGAGATGCTCTACCAACTGAGCTAATCGCCCATTTCGGAACTGCTGCGATAAGGTGAGAATGGTGGGCGATGACGGGCTCGAACCGCCGACCCCCTCCGTGTAAAGGAGATGCTCTACCAACTGAGCTAATCGCCCAATCTCAATTCTTATCTACACTGCGAGTCTACCTAAGTAGATGGTGGGTGATGACGGGCTCGAACCGCCGACCCCCTCCGTGTAAAGGAGATGCTCTACCAACTGAGCTAATCACCCCCGCTGTGTGGAGTCGCATTATAGGGAGAGTTGAAAATGAGTCAACGCATTTTCTAAAGTTTTTATTCGTTCGTCGTAAAATTAGTCAAAACGATCGCAAAACGGACTGTGGCGCATGATTTGTAAACAAAAACAGCAATCTCGAACCGGATAAAGTGATCGACATTGAGGAATCGGCCCACAGTGATAGAATATTGCCCATTGTTTTCTTCCCGGAATTTGCCGATTACCGGCATCTTTATAACGTAAGGCCATTTCATGAAAATCAAAACTCGCTTCGCGCCGAGCCCGACAGGCTATCTGCATGTCGGTGGTGCACGTACCGCTCTCTACTCCTGGCTTTTCGCACGTCACAACAACGGTGAGTTTGTGCTGCGTATTGAAGACACCGATCTGGAGCGCTCAACGCCGGAAGCAATTGAAGCCATTATGGATGGGATGAACTGGCTGAATCTGGCGTGGGACGAAGGCCCATACTTCCAGACCAAACGTTTTGACCGCTATAACGCCGTAATTGACGAGATGCTGGTGGCAGGCACGGCCTATAAGTGTTACTGCTCCAGGGAGCGTCTGGATGCGCTGCGCGAAGAGCAAATGGCAAAAGGCGAAAAACCGCGTTATGACGGTCGTTGCCGCCATGACCACAGCGAGCATGCTGCTGACGAGCCTTGCGTAGTGCGTTTTGCTAACCCGCAGGATGGCTCTGTTATCTTTGATGACCAGATCCGTGGTCCGATCGAATTCAGCAACCAGGAGCTGGATGACCTCATCATTCGTCGTACTGACGGATCGCCAACCTATAACTTCTGCGTAGTTGTGGACGACTGGGATATGGAAATCACTCATGTGATCCGTGGTGAAGACCATATCAATAACACCCCGCGTCAGATCAACATTCTGAAAGCGCTGAACGCACCTGTACCGGTATATGCGCACGTATCAATGATCAACGGTGACGACGGTAAAAAGCTGTCCAAACGTCATGGCGCGGTGAGTGTGATGCAGTACCGTGATGACGGCTATCTGCCGGAAGCGCTGCTGAACTACCTGGTGCGTCTGGGCTGGGCTCATGGTGACCAGGAGATCTTCAGCCGCGAAGAGATGATCGAGCTGTTCTCTCTGAACTCGGTCAGCAAATCAGCCAGCGCGTTCAACACTGACAAACTGCTGTGGCTGAACCATCACTACATCAATACCATGCAGCCAGAATATGTAGCGACTTATCTGCAATGGCACATTGAACAGGCAAACATCGATACCCGTACGGGCCCTGAACTGGCGGATCTGGTGAAGCTGCTTGGCGAGCGTTGCAAAACGCTGAAAGAAATTGCTGAAAGCTGCCGTTACTTCTATGAAGAGTTTGACGCGTTCGACGCCGACGCGGCCAAGAAACACCTGCGTCCGGTTGCGCGTCAGCCGCTGGAAGTGGTGCGTGACAAACTCGAAGCCATTACCGAATGGACTGCGGAAAATGTTCACCACGCGATTCAGGCTACCGCTGATGAGCTGGAAATTGGCATGGGTAAAGTCGGTATGCCGCTGCGCGTTGCGGTGACGGGGGCAGGCCAGTCCCCGGGGCTGGACGTGACCGTACATGCCATCGGCAAATCACGTAGCGTTGCGCGTATCAACAAAGCCCTGTACTTTATTGCTGAGCGCGAAAGCCAGCAGTAATGCTCGTGTAATACAAAAAACGGCAGGGTAACCTGCCGTTTTTTTATGCCTGTTATTCAGCAATACCAAGACGCGTGAGAAAACCCTGCAACCCTTCACGAGCGAGCAACTTGTGCAAACGTTCCTGTTCGACAGTCGTCATGTTTTCCAGCGAGTCGATAATTTGTGGAAGCAGGCTGGATGAGGTTGCCACGCCGTAGTGGGAAGGGCTTTCCGCCACATGGTAAACAGCCCGACGGTTACGAATGGCAGGAAGGCTAATGATGTGCTCCTTAACGTGCGCATCAATACATATCACCCTCGCTCTTCCGCCTTTTACACCGTTGATACCCTCCGTTTTCCATCCCTTCTGTCGTATCCAGCGATTAACGGTTTGTCGGGCTACGCCCAGACTGTCCGCCAGCTCTTCCGTGGTCATTTTGCTGCGTAATCTTTTCATATCAGCGTTGGTCGCGAATCCCTAAACGTTGTAACAAGCCGGTAATCCCTTCCCGCAGTAACAGCGATGTCATCTGCTTTTGCTCTTCCGGCGTCATTTCATTCGCCAGCGTCAGGAGCAGGGCATGAAGCGAGCCCTCGTGGTACGTATCTGGCAGTTCCGGCGTCTCTGTTGCCCTGCGCGCGCTGCGAATAAAGTCGCGCACTTTTTCATTGACGTGTACCAGACGCGCCTTGCCACCCTGAACGCCTGGCTTTGGCGATGTAATCCAACCCTCTTTGCGTACCCATTTATTGATGGTCTGTCGGCTATAGCCAGTCAGCAGGGCTAACTCTTCTGGCGTCATTCGTTCCTTGATCATACAATTTCCTGAATATCTGTGGGGTTAATTAGTGGTTCATTTTATAGCACCGTTTTACGTGAAAACGTGACAAGCTTAACTCCTGGCTGCGAGCAGGCTCGCAAAGTGATTCATTTGCATGATTTTTCGGCGGTTGAAAGGCGGAGGTTGAATTTGCCGTTGACACTCTGCGGCGGAATTCATATTATGCCGCCCGTCAACATGACAGCTTTACGACGGGGCTATAGCTCAGCTGGGAGAGCGCCTGCATGGCATGCAGGAGGTCAGCGGTTCGATCCCGCTTAGCTCCACCAAACTCTGAACCCAACAGAGTGCGGTAGGTAAAGTAACATGTGGGGCTATAGCTCAGCTGGGAGAGCGCTTGCATGGCATGCAAGAGGTCAGCGGTTCGATCCCGCTTAGCTCCACCAAAATTTAAACCCTCGTCGCAAGACGGGGGTTTTTTTATATCTTGTAAAATGTTTAGACTCTTTTTGTTGCCAGCAATGTCGTTTTCTATACATCACCTCAATCCAAATCAATAAACAAGTCTATAAATAGACCTGAACTTGATTCGTGCAATTAATAAACCTATTATCCATCCGGTCAATAAGACGATGGTTAAATAGATCACACGGATTAATGAATAGAAAAATTTACAATAATGTAAAAATATTTATGATTGTCCTGGCGTTAAGCCTGATTACGATCCCCTTTTCCCGTTATATCTCCCCGCGCGCTATCGTCAACGAAAATGATGTTTATTTAGCGTGGTTGCCCTTAAGCGCCATGCTCGCCATCGTATTGTTATTTGGACGTCGGGCAATCATTCCTTTACTGATTGTATTTAGTGTTACTAACATTTATTACTTTGATTTAGCATTACTACAATCTTACGTGTTATTAATTTGTCAGACGTTTGCCGTCTTCGCTGCCTGTGGCGTCATCCGTCTGATGCTGGGCAAACGCTGGCGACACAGCATCCCGAATAAGTACATCGGTATACGTATTTTCTGGCTCGGATTTGTGGTTCCTGTAGGCATCAAATTATCGATGTATCTGGCGGGATATTTATTTGATTTTCCGGTGACAATCTCCTCCTATTTCGGCGAAGGCTCTGCAATTTATAACGTTATCGATATTCAAAGCCTGATTTGTGCCGCCCTGATTTTCACCATGATGTTCTACTACCCGTTAAGAATGATAATTAATCCCCGGTATGCCCGAACATTCTGGCGGCGAAGCGTGAAGCCCCTCTTTTGTCACAAAAAAGTGTTATTTATCGTTGTGTGGCTGATGCTGTTGGTCTCGATGATCGCTATTTTGTGCGCGCCTTTCGAGTCACAGTTTATTGCTGGTTATTTGATGCCAATCGTTTTTATTCTTTTTACCCTGGGGATTGGTCGTCTGAGCTATGCGCTCATCTCTTTACTCTGGGCGGCCTCGGCGCTCATGCTGTTGACCTACAATTATAATTTTCTTAATGGCGTTGAATCGGGCCACTCGCTCTCCTTTATCTTGTCGGTACTGATCTCTTTCGCCATCTGCCTGCTTTACATGTCGCGGATCTATCAGAAAAGTGAATGGCTGAAACAGGGGTGGCAGGAGAGGGCGCTTACCGATCCGCTCACCGGTCTGCCTAACATTCGTGCGCTGGAAGTGTTTTTACAGCACCATCCCGAAGCCAAAATCTGCTGCCTGCGCCTGGATAATCTGGAATTTCTGAGCCGTCATTACGGCATCCTCATGCGTGTACACTGTAAAAAGATGATCACCGCGTCGCTGCAACCGTTATTGCAAAAAGACGAGAAGCTCTTTCAGTTGCCAGGCAGTGAGCTGGTGGTGGTCTTGTTGGGTCCGGGCACGGCTGAACGTCTGCAATATATGGTTGATCATCTGAACAGCCGTAAGATTGTCTGGAACAAGACTGAGCTCGACATTGAGTTTGGCGCCTCCTGGGGCGAAGTGCCGGATGGGGAAAGCCTGCACCACACGCTGGGTCAGCTGAGCTGGCTGTCCGAGCAATCCTGTGGCGGGCATAACGTTCTGGCGTTAACCAACAGTCTGGATGATGTCTCTGGTCAGACGACGGACAGGGTGCTAATGCTGGCCCGCATAAAACGCGCCCTTGATATCGGCGGCCTTCACCTTTACGCCCAGCCAATTCACAACGCGCGCGGAGAAGGGTACTTTGAAATCCTCTCCAGGCTGGAAAGCGATGGCGAGATCATCACCCCTGACCGCTTTATTCCGCTGATTGCTCAGTTTAACCTGAGCCACCGGTTTGACCTGAACGTGTTGGAAAAATTGCTGATGTGGATGCGCAGCCATCCGTCCGGACGTGCAGGAACGCGCTTCTCCGTTAATCTGATGCCGCTGACGCTGATGCAAAATGAGATTGCGGCTGAGATCATCGCGCTTTTTGAACGCTACGCCATTGCGCCGCAAAATATCATCATTGAGATCACCGAGGAACAGGCTTTCTCAGACTCGGGAAGCAGCATCAAAAATATTCAGCAGCTGCGTGATTACGGCTTCCGCATTGCCATAGACGACTTTGGTACCGGCTATGCCAACTTTGAGCGCCTGAAGCGGCTGGAGGCCGATATCATTAAGATCGATGGTTGCTTCGTGAAAGATATCTGCACCGACAGCATGGATGCGATGATCGTGCAGTCCATTTGCAACATGGCAAAAACGAAATCGCTGTGTGTGGTGGCTGAATATGTGGAAACGGCTGAACAACGCGAGATGTTGTTGCGATTTGGCGTAGATTATTTGCAGGGCTATTTGATTGGTAAACCCCAGCCTCTGACGGCGCTGGAAGCATAAAAAAACCGGGAGCGAGGACTCCCGGTTTTTATTACGCGGTATGAATTACAGAACCAGTGCTGCAATAGAGGCAGACAGGACGCTCACCAGCGTTGAACCGTAAACCAGCTTCAGGCCAAAGCGAGAAACCACGTTACCCTGCTCTTCGTTCAGGCCTTTAATCGCGCCAGCGATGATACCGATGGAAGAGAAGTTCGCGAAGGAGACCAGGAAGACGGACAGGATCCCTTCCGCACGTGGGGAGAGTGTGCTGGCAATCTTCTGGAGATCCATCATCGCCACGAATTCGTTGGATACCAGTTTCGTTGCCATGATGCTGCCCACCTGCAACGCTTCGTGAGCCGGTACACCCATCACCCAGGCAACCGGGTAGAAGATATAGCCCAGAATGCCCTGGAAGGAGATACCGAGTACGGCCGCAAACAGGGCGTTCAGCGCAGCGATCAGCGCGATAAAGCCAATCAGCATCGCGGCAACGATAATTGCAACCTTGAAACCCGCCAGAATGTATTCACCCAGCATTTCGAAGAAGCTCTGCCCCTCGTGCAGGTTAGACATCTGAATATTCTCTTCGCTGGCATCCACGCGGTACGGGTTAATCAGCGAAAGAACGATAAAGGTGCTGAACATATTCAGAACCAGGGCCGCAACCACGTATTTAGGTTCCAGCATAGTCATATACGCGCCCACGATAGACATGGAAACGGTAGACATTGCTGTCGCCGCCATGGTGTACATGCGGTTACGGGACATCTTGCCGAGGATATCTTTATACGCAATGAAGTTCTCAGACTGACCGAGGATCAGTGAGCTGACTGCGTTAAAGGATTCCAGTTTACCCATGCCGTTAACTTTCGATAACAGGAAGCCGATCGCACGGATAACCACCGGCAGAACGCGGATGTGCTGAAGGATACCGATCAGGGCAGAGATGAAGACGATAGGGCAGAGTACCTTCAGGAAGAAGAAGGCCAGACCCTGATCGTTCATGCTGCCAAAGACGAAGTTTGTCCCTTCGTTGGCAAATCCGAGCAGTTTTTCGAACATTTCGGAGAAGCCTTTCACGAAGCCGAGGCCTACGTTGGAGTTCAGGAAGAACCACGCAAGTAAAACTTCAATGACCAGCAGCTGGACAACATAGCGAATACGAATTTTTTTGCGGTCTGTGCTGACCAGCAATGCAAGTGCAGTAACGACAACAAGTGCCAGGACAAAATGAAGGACGCGGTCCATATTTGCTCCAAATATGAGGCAGGTTTAATTTCCGTGCACATTCTATGTAACAAGCACAAAGAAAACGAGATCAAGCCCACACTATAGTTACATCCTGTGACGAGTCTCAAAAATAGTGATCAACAATACATTTTTGTTATGTTAGGTAAATGAGTGAAAAGTTAAGTTTGTGTGCTACGCTTCACAAATGTCTGCGCATTTTCACATTCTGTGACCTTGCTCCACCTGCCTGTCTATCGTTCCTGGCTATCAGAGAAATCATGTTAACCATTTCAAATGAACTTGATAATCATTCTCATTTTGATAGCATAAAACATAGCAAAGGCTATATTTCCAGAGGCAGAAATGACGAATAGTCGCGTAGAGAGTAGCAGCGGCAGAGCGGCACGCAAGCTGCGGCTCGCATTAATGGGACCGGCATTCATTGCCGCGATTGGCTACATCGATCCGGGTAATTTTGCGACCAACATTCAGGCCGGGGCCAGCTTCGGCTATAAACTGCTGTGGGTTGTGGTCTGGGCCAATCTGATGGCGATGCTGATTCAGATGCTCTCCGCGAAGCTGGGTATTGCTACCGGAAAAAACCTGGCGGAGCAAATCCGCGATCATTATCCACGTCCGGCAGTTTGGTTTTACTGGGTTCAGGCGGAAATTATCGCCATGGCCACCGATCTCGCCGAGTTTATCGGGGCGGCGATCGGCTTTAAGCTTATTCTGGGCGTCTCTCTGCTTCAGGGGGCCGTGCTGACCGGTATCGCCACTTTCCTGATTCTGATGCTCCAGCGGCGGGGGCAAAAACCGCTGGAGAAAGTCATCGGCGGCCTGCTGCTGTTCGTCGCTGCCGCCTATATTGTTGAGCTGATTTTCTCCCAGCCGAATCTGGCGCAGCTGACGAAAGGGATGGTGATCCCGTCGTTACCCACTTCTGAAGCCGTTTTTCTGGCTGCCGGGGTGCTGGGGGCGACCATTATGCCGCACGTCATTTATCTACACTCTTCATTAACCCAGAATCTGCATGGCGGGACGAGTAAAGAGCGCTACTCCGCCTCGAAATGGGATGTGGCTATCGCGATGACCATTGCCGGATTTGTGAATCTGGCGATGATGGCCACCGCCGCCGCCGCGTTCCACTTTAACGGGCATACCGGGGTTGCCGATCTTGACCAGGCTTACCTGACGCTGGAGCCGTTGCTGAGTCATGCCGCTGCCACTATTTTTGGTTTAAGCCTGGTTGCTGCGGGCCTTTCATCTACGGTTGTGGGGACACTGGCCGGGCAGGTGGTGATGCAGGGGTTCGTACGTTTCCATATTCCGCTGTGGGTTCGCCGCTCGGTCACGATGCTGCCTTCCTTTGTTGTGATCCTGATGGGGCTGGATCCGACCCGCATTCTGGTGATGAGTCAGGTGCTGCTGAGTTTCGGGATTGCGCTGGCGCTGGTGCCGCTGCTGATCTTCACCAGCAACAAATCACTGATGGGCGATCTGGTGAATTCGACGTGGGTGAAACGCGCCGGGTGGACCATTGTGGTCGTGGTGGTGGCGTTAAACTTGTGGTTGCTGATAGGCACAGCCGCAGGCCTGTAAAAGAAAAAGGAGCCGGAAGGCTCCTTTTTGTTGTTAATGGTGATGGCCGTGACCGTGGCCTCTGCCTTTTCCGTGACCCCAGCCGCCACGGCGGTCGTCACGATCTTTCCAGCCTTCGCGGTAGCCGCGTTCGTAAGCCTTACGCTTATCCCAGCCACGGTGATAGCCGTTATCGTGTTTCCACCAGCGGTTTTGACGCCATTCATAATGGCGATGCCAGTAGTCACGGTCGCGCCAGTAGCCACCGTCCCAGTATCTGCCGTAGTCATCACGATCGCCAATTTGTAATTTAATCGATGGCAACAGGGTGATTTCGCCCGCATTGGCGACCAGCGGGGCCGAAGCCAGTAATACCGCTGCAAGAATCAGTGACCTGAACATACTCTTCTCCTTCACGATCGGGGCCGCTGTGCGACCTGTTAACGCAATTTTACGAGTTGGTAAACATTCGTTTCATCGCCTCAACTCCTAAATCATGAACGAGAGCACTTTTTGCTAAAAGTGTTTTTAATCTGAACTGGACAGGAGCGTATCTATCGTCTTGAGCTCTTCTGCCGTGAACCGACAATTTTCAAGCACGCCTGCTGCATCATCAATTTGTCCGGTCTTGCTTGCGCCGATGAGCACGGATGTCACCGCATCGTGGCGCAGGATCCAGGCCAGTGCCATTTGCGACAGCTTTTGCCCCCGTTTTTCCGCCAGCGCATTCAGCTTACGTACCTTTTCCAGCTTTTTGTCGGTGATCTGTTCCGGATTAAGGAACTTACTGCCGCTTGCTGCGCGAGAATCCGCTGGGATGCCGTTCAGATAGCGATCGGTCAACTGTCCGCCCGCCAGGGGAGAGAAGGGGATACATCCCACCCCTTTTTGCTGCAACACGTCCAGCAACCCCTCTTCAGGCGCACGTTCAAACATGGAGTACTTCGGCTGGTGGATCAAACATGGCGTGCCCAGATCCTCCATTATTTCAATCGCCTGCCGTGCCATTTCTGCCGGGTAGTTGGACAGACCGATGTACAGCGCTTTGCCCTGACGCACCACATGGTCAAGCGCTTTCATGGTTTCACGTAGCGGCGTGTGTGGATCCGGGCGGTGGTGATAGAAGATATCGACATACTCCAGCCCCATACGCTTGAGGCTCTGGTCCAGGCTTGCGATCAGATATTTACGCGAGCCCCAGTCACCGTAAGGCCCGTCCCACATGGTGTAGCCCGCTTTAGTGGAGATGATCAGCTCATCGCGCCAGGGCAGGAAATCCTCCTGCAAAATGCGCCCAAAATTACGTTCGGCCGAACCAGGAGGCGGGCCGTAATTATTGGCAAGGTCAAAATGCGTAATACCCAAATTGAAAGCACGCTGTAAAAGTTGACGGCTGTTTTCGAGCAACGTCGCGTCGCCAAAATTATGCCACAGCCCCAACGAGATGGCGGGAAGCTTAAGACCGCTTTGCCCACAGCGGCGATATTGCATTGTCTGATAACGATTTTTGTCAGGCTGATAACCCATTTGTGAGACCTCTGGCGCTGGAAAGAAACATCCGTGTATACGTTTACACTAATCTGAAGAAAATGAGCATAGCGCAGCTTTTTTCGTAAAGCATTCTTTCCAGCCCCTGATTGTCGTCAATTCTGGACACGCTTCACGCTTATTTAATACTCAGAGTGAGGTCAACGTCAGAAGGACACTTATAATATGCGTACCCCCTATTGCGTCGCCGATTACCTGCTGGACCGACTAACAGATTGTGGTGCCGATCATCTGTTTGGCGTGCCGGGCGACTATAACCTGCAATTTCTCGATCACGTGATAGACAGCCCGGACATCTGCTGGGTGGGCTGTGCCAACGAACTGAACGCGTCTTACGCCGCAGACGGCTATGCCCGCTGTAAGGGCTTTGCCGCACTCCTGACGACATTCGGCGTTGGGGAGTTAAGCGCCATGAACGGTGTGGCGGGCAGCTTTGCCGAACATGTTCCCGTCCTCCATATTGTAGGTGCCCCGGGTATGGCGGCGCAGCAGCGAGGAGAGTTACTGCACCATACGTTGGGCGACGGCGAGTTCCGCCACTTCTATCATATGAGCGAACCCATCACCGTTGCGCAGGCGGTGCTTACGGAACAAAACGCCTGCTATGAAATTGACAGAGTCCTGACCACCATGCTGCGGGAGCGCCGTCCGGGCTATCTGATGCTGCCCGCCGATGTGGCGAAAAAAGCCGCTACACCTCCTGTAAGCGCTCTCACTGTTAACCCCGCACCGGCCGATTCAGCCTGCTTGCAGGCGTTCCGTGAGGCTGCCGAAAAGCGCTTGTCTACGAGCAAACGCACCGCGCTGTTAGCGGACTTCCTGGTACTCCGCCACGGTCTGCGCGCGGCCCTTCAGACGTGGGTGAAAGAGGTGCCGATGGCACACGCCACCATGCTGATGGGCAAGGGAATTTTTGACGAACGACAGAGCGGTTTTTACGGCACCTACAGCGGATCGGCGAGCGCCGCGCCGGTCAAAGAGGCCATCGAGGGTGCTGATACGGTGCTGTGCATTGGCACGCGCTTTACCGATACGCTCACTGCCGGATTTACCCACCAGCTTACGCCAGACCAGACGATAGAGGTTCAGCCTCACGCGTCCCGCGTCGGCGACGTCTGGTTTACGGGTATCCCGATGAGGGAGGCCATTGAAACGCTGACAGCGCTGTGTAAAACCTATGTTCGCGATACGCGAGCGCCATCGGATCACAGCGGCTTTTCGTTCCCGACTATTGAAGGGGCGCTGACTCAGGAGAGCTTCTGGCGTACCCTGCAAACGTTTATTCGCCCCGGAGACATTATTCTGGCTGACCAGGGGACGTCTGCTTTCGGCGCTATCGATCTGCGTTTACCGGCGGACGTGAACTTTATCGTCCAGCCGCTGTGGGGATCGATTGGCTACACGCTGGCGGCGGCGTTTGGCGCGCAAACGGCGTGTCCGAATCGACGCGTGATTGTCCTGACGGGCGACGGCGCCGCGCAGTTGACCATTCAGGAGCTGGGATCCATGCTGCGCGACAAGCAGCGCCCGATTATTCTGGTGCTTAACAACGAAGGATACACGGTGGAAAGGGCCATCCACGGGCCGGAGCAGCGCTATAACGATATTGCCCTCTGGAACTGGACGCAGATCCCGCAGGCGCTGAGCCTGGCGCCTCAGGCAGAGTGCTGGCGCGTCAGCGAAGCGGAAGCGCTGGCGGAGGTGCTGGATAAAGTGGCACACCATGAGCGGCTTTCGCTGATCGAGGTCATGCTGCCGAAAGCCGATATTCCGCCGCTGCTGAGCGCGCTGACCAAAGCGCTGGAGGCGCGCAATAACGCCTGATTACCTGTCATTTCGCCATGCCATCAGCATCGGTTTGCCCGCCAGCAGGAGCCAGGCGGGCAACATCACGATACAGAGCAGCGGCAGAAGCGTGGTATCCGGCACGACAACGGCCGCCATAAACAGGCTCAGCCACGCATCGCGCGTGACCACCAGTACCAGCCCCAGAATGGAGCAGGAGACGGTAATCGCTGCAGGGACAGCGTCAACGTGCTCATGCAGCATCAGCCCCAGCGCGACGCCAACAAATACCGCCGGGAAGATACGACCTCCCCGGAAACCACAGGCCGCCGCGACCACCAGCGCCGCCAGTTTCACCAGCGCGAACAGCAGATAATCTGAGACGCTGAAGACCTGGCTGAAGGCCAGCTGCTGCATCTCGTCCAGACCCTTAAACAGCGTAACCGTCCCGCCGATAGCGCCTAAAACGCCCAGAATAAAACCCCCCATGCCCAGAATCAGCACCGGATGCTTCAGCCTGTGCATCAGGCGATGCAGGCGAGGAAGACACCACACCGCGACCATCCCCAACGCAATGGCGATCGCGACGACGACGGCGCCGCTGAAAATATCGGTGAGTTGCATCTGGCCGTAGTGGGGAATGGAGAGTGAAAAATGGGGATGGAAAAACAGGCTGGTGGTGAGGGCTCCCGCAGCGGCGGCCATTAGCGGCGCGAAGAGTTTATCCCAAAGCGGCACCTCATGATCACTGCTGAGCGTTTGCGAAAAAATGAGCGCAGCCGCGACCGGAGTGCCAAACAGCGCCCCGATGGTGCCAGCGGAGGCCAGGATCGTCCAGTCCAGCGCGCCAACGCGCGGGAAAAGACGCGCCCCCAGAAAGACCGCCAGCGCGATATTCACCGCCATAATGGGATGTTCAGGCCCGAGGCTTACGCCGCCCGCAAGACCGATTATCAGCGCGATGATAAGCCCCGGCAGAGCCGAGGGGGAGACAGGCGCGCCAATCAAGGGTTCCAGTGCCGGGTCCGGCCCGGCATGGCCCGGGCTATAGCGGATCACCAGCCCTACGGCAATCCCGGTCAGGGTCAGCATCACCATGATCCAGCCCGGCGAGTCAATGCTGATGCCGAGTTTTACCGGAAGCGCGGTCCATAAAATCGTTTGCAGCACCGCCGCCACTTTCATGACGACGATGAGCACCAGGCTCGACGCCACGCCAATAATCAGCGCCGGGACAGCCAATAACAGCATGGTTCTGGCTCGCGGATGGAGCATGATGATTTCCTTGTACAAAACGGCTTAACGTTACTTTGCACAATCAGCATTGTGGCAATAGTGCAAAAGGTGCTGAAACGGTAAAGTTATTATGTGACGAAGATCGATAATCCATGGGCAGTCACCTTCTGGTCGTTGTTGTTATCACGCCTTGAATTTACAGTGTCCCAAAGATTTATTCTGACTTTAGCGGAGCAGTAGAAGAATGACAAAGTATGCTTTGGTAGGTGATGTAGGCGGCACCAACGCGCGCCTTGCCCTGTGCGATGTGAACAGCGGTGAAATTTCTCAGGCGAAAACCTATTCAGGGCTGGATTACCCAAGCCTGGAAGCGGTGGTTCGCGTCTATCTGGAAGAGCATAAAGTGAGCGTTGAAGACGGTTGTATCGCCATCGCCTGTCCGATTACCGGCGACTGGGTGGCGATGACCAACCACACGTGGGCCTTCTCAATTGCCGAAATGCGGAAAAACCTCGGCTTCTCGCACCTTGAAATTATCAACGACTTCACTGCGGTTTCCATGGCTATCCCAATGCTTAAACCAGAGCATCTGATTCAGTTCGGCGGTACGGCCCCGGTTGAAGGCAAACCGATTGCCGTTTACGGCGCGGGAACCGGTCTGGGGGTGGCGCACCTGGTCCACGTCGACAAACGCTGGGTCAGCCTGCCGGGCGAGGGCGGTCACGTGGATTTTGCGCCGAACAGCGAAGAAGAGGGCATTATTCTTGAGGAGCTACGCGCCGAGATTGGTCACGTGTCGGCCGAGCGGGTGCTTTCTGGTCCGGGTCTGGTGAACCTGTATCGGGCGATTGTCAAATCAGACGGTCGTCTGCCGGAAAATCTGCAACCGAAAGATGTGACCGAACGCGCGCTGGCCGACAGCTGTATTGACTGCCGCCGTGCTTTGTCGCTGTTCTGCGTCATCATGGGGCGTTTTGGCGGCAACCTGGCGCTGAACCTTGGCACCTTTGGCGGGGTCTATATTGCGGGCGGGATCGTGCCGCGCTTCCTCGATTTCTTTACCGCCTCCGGCTTCCGTGGCGGCTTCGAAGACAAAGGCCGCTTCAGGAGCTATGTCCAGGACATTCCTGTTTACCTGATTGTCCACGACAACCCAGGCTTACTGGGATCCGGCGCGCATCTGCGTCAGGTTCTTGGTCAGATCCTCTGACGCTCATTTCCCTCTCCTGCGGGAGAGGGAACGTGCTACAGGTGCATGAGCTGGCGGAACTCTTTCACTCTGCTGCGGCTTACCGGCACCTGAAAATCCAGATCCTTCAGCCGCAATATATAGGTGTTGTTAAACCAGGGTTCGATTTCGCGGATCTTGTTCAGGTTGACGCAGAACGAGCGGTGGCAGCGGAAGAAGTGGGCGGCCGGGAGTTTATTGCAGAATTCGGTGATGTTCATCGCCATGACGTAGGATTCACGCCGCGTATAGACAAATGTCATTTTTTCATGCGCTTCGGCATAGTAAATATCGTCGACAGGCGTGACGATGATCCGTTCGTCCTTCACCAGATTAATTGTGTCGTTTTCCCGCGCTACCGGGCTGGCACTGGCGGGTAAGGACTGCTGCTGCCACGCGGCTTCCAGCTTATGCAGCATGCTGATAATACGCGACTCCTGGTACGGCTTTAGAATATAGTCAAACGCCTCAAGCTCGAAGGCCTCCACGGCATGCTCTTTCCACGCGGTGACAAACACAATAAACGGCTTGTGGGCGAACTGATTGATATTTTGCGCCAGCAGGACGCCGTCCAGCGACGGAATATTAATATCGAGGAATATCGCGTCGACCCGGTTATGCTGTAAAAATTTCAGCACGTCCAGACCATCCTCAAAACAGCCAACAATCTCCATCTGGCTGTGGGTTTTGATAAGCCAGCTCAACTCCTGTTGAGCCAGAAATTCATCTTCTACGATGATGACTTTCATCTGTTACTCCGGCCTACGGCAACAAGGATATGGGGGCATTCACGGGCGTTCGCTCATTCGGAACATAAAAGGCAATTTCGGTGCCCGGCTCAAGGCGGTGAATATGCAGCCCGTCACCGTACAGCAGTTTGACCCGGTGATGCACATTCAGCAGTCCGATCTTGTTGCCTGGCATTTCGTTTGATTTGACGCGTTCGATAACTTTCGGATCGATGCCGTGCCCGGTATCGCGCACGGCGATACGCACGCGGTTACCGCTTTCCGTTACGCTAATTGTTACCACGCCTTTGCCTTTACACGGCTGAATACCGTGAACAATGGCGTTTTCCACCAGAGGCTGGATCAGCAGGCTTGGGATCACGCAGTTGACCTCTTCATCAATATCGTAAATGACCGTCAGCTTATCGCCAAAGCGAGCCTGCTCGATCGCGATGTAATCCTTGATTTGATACAGCTCTTTTTTGATGTCGATCTGCTCGTCGTCTTTTAGCTCAATGTTGTAGCGAAGATAGCGCGACAGATTAAATATCAGCTGCCGCGCGGTGTCCGGATTCAGACGGATGGAAGAGGAGATAGCGTTCAGCGCGTTAAACAGAAAATGGGGATTGATCTTGCTTTGCAGGGCGCGCAGCTCTGCCTTATTTGCCATCTCGCGCAGCTGCTCTGCACGCGAAACCTCTAGTTGAGTGGAGATGATCTGCGACAGGCCAATCGCCATCTCCTGGAGCGAGGAGGTGATTTGGTGCGCATGACAGTAGTAAATTTTCAGCGTCCCCGTGACCACGCCTTTTTCCCACAGCGGGATCACCAGCATTGAGTGGATCTCTGGCGTCCGGTGGGCTTCGTCATTGTTTTTAATGATGATTTTTCCGTAGTTAATCGCCTGTCTGGTGGTTGGGCTGATGGTGTCGTCGCTGTCGCGATAATTGTGCTCACCGACGCCAACGTAAGCCAGCACGTGATCAATATTGGTGATAGCGACCGCATCGGCATGAATATCACGGCGGATGATATCGCAAACCTGACGTAAAGATTCGGCGTTAACGTGCCGGAAAAGCGGCAGCGTCTTGTTGGCGATATCTAGCGCCAGCTTGGCCTGACGCGCGGCGCTGGCCTCTTTTTCGCCTTCCACGCTTTGCACCAGCAGCACGATAAAACCGATACAGACGCTCCCGAGGATCATCGGAATACCGATCTTCGAGACGATATCCAGCCCCAGCGCAACGGTTGGCGCCCAGACGATGACCAGGATCATGGTCAGCGTTTCGCAGACCATCCCCGCGATAATCCCCGCACGCCAGTGCTGCTTTTTCGGGATTTTGCGGTTAATCCAGCCCGAGAGCAGCCCGGCAATAATGCTGGTGATAAAGCAGGGAACTGCCGTCACGCCGCCAATATCAATCAGGTATCGATGGGTGCCAGCGATAATGCCTGTGATAATCCCGACCCAGGGACCAAAGAGGATCCCGCCCGACATGACGGCGATGATGCGCACGTTCACCAGCGAGCCTTCTACCGGCACCCCGGACCAGGTGCTGAACAGGGCAAACATCGAAAAGATAAACGTGACGGCCAGCAGCTCTTTTGGCGAATGGGCAGATTTATGCAACAGTTCGCGGAACAAGCGGATGCGGATAAGGAAAAAGAGACAGATCAGCATTAATGCCGCGCGGTCGAACACCGCGAGGAGCATATTGAAGATTTCGTGCACGGTCAGGCCTGGGAAAACGGGAAAAATCTATGATAGAAAACATAGGGCCTGATGACCAGCTATCCATCAGATTTATCAAATGGGGAAAAACCATAACTCTCAAAGGGGATTGATGGCTTTTGACTGAAAGCCGGCGCTTTTCCGTTTGGGGAGAAACGTCAGGTAACGATACTGAAAATATTGTGTTAAATTGTAGAGCTTAAAACTGCCTGTTCGCGATAGGAGTTCCGCTTTCCACTGCAATCGCATTCCCGTTTTAGCGCAAAATATTGTTTTGCCGTTATCCTCTCGACAGCCTCTTTTTCTTCAGGTTATTTTCTAAGCATGCCACACGGGTGGCAGCGTCGCTCGGACGGTCCGGGCGCTAACGTGACTCTGAGGAATCTATGGCTGAATTCAGTCCTGAACGCCGTTTTACGCGTATCGATCGTCTCCCCCCTTATGTTTTCAATATCACTGCTGAACTGAAAATGGCTGCGCGTCGGCGCGGCGAAGACATTATCGATTTCAGTATGGGTAACCCTGACGGCCCAACGCCGCCGCATATCGTTGAGAAACTCTGCACGGTTGCCCAGCGTCCCGATACCCATGGGTATTCCACCTCGCGCGGCATTCCACGCTTACGTCGGGCGATCTCCCGCTGGTATCAGGATCGTTATCAGGTCGATATCGATCCTGAAAGTGAAGCGATTGTGACCATTGGCTCCAAAGAGGGGCTGGCCCACCTGATGCTGGCGACGCTGGATCACGGCGATACCGTACTGGTGCCGAATCCGAGCTACCCGATTCACATCTATGGGGCGGTGATTGCCGGGGCGCAGGTGCGTTCTGTCCCGCTGGTGGAAGGCGTCGACTTCTTTAACGAGCTGGAACGGGCGATTCGTGAAAGCTATCCGAAGCCGAAAATGATGATCCTCGGTTTCCCGTCAAACCCAACGGCACAATGCGTTGAACTCGAATTCTTCGAGAAAGTGGTCGCGCTGGCTAAGCGTTACGACGTGCTGGTGGTACACGATCTCGCCTACGCCGATATCGTTTATGATGGCTGGAAAGCGCCGTCAATTATGCAGGTACCGGGTGCCCGTGATGTGGCGGTTGAGTTTTTCACCCTGTCGAAAAGCTACAACATGGCGGGCTGGCGAATTGGTTTTATGGTGGGAAACAAAACGCTGGTGAGTGCCCTGGCGCGTATTAAAAGCTACCATGACTATGGCACCTTTACGCCGTTACAGGTCGCGGCCATCGCGGCGCTGGAAGGGGATCAGCAGTGCGTGCTCGATATTGCCGCTCAGTACAAACGCCGTCGTGATGTGCTGGTAAAAGGGCTTCATGAAGCAGGCTGGATGGTGGAAATGCCTAAAGCCTCCATGTACGTCTGGGCGAAAATCCCCGAGCCGTATGCGGCGATGGGTTCTCTGGAATTTGCCAAAAAACTGCTTCAGGATGCGAAGGTTTGCGTCTCTCCAGGCATTGGCTTTGGTGACTACGGTGACACGCATGTGCGTTTCGCGCTGATTGAAAACAGCGACCGTATCCGTCAGGCAGTGCGGGGCATTAAAAGCATGTTCCGTGCGGATGGCCTGCTTGCAGCGAAGAGCGTTGCGGAACAACCCGAGTCGTAACAGACCCCAAAAAAAACAGGCGCCAACGGCGCCTGTTTTTTTGACTGCATTTTCTTAACTAGATCATCAGAGCAAACGTTCCGGCCCAAACTAAAACAATAACCGAAATGCCCATAAAGAAATATTTCACGTTTCATCGCTCCGCGTATCTTCCGGTACGCATTAAAAAAACAGAGTCCAACTGAGTATAGAGAGTTGAAATCATGCGAAAGGGGAAATCGGAATTATCCCGTTACGTCGCTAACTTCAGCTCTGAATTCTGTGCTTTCCTGTCGCCAGACGGCGCTAATGTACGCCTAAATTTCAGGAGTGACAAGAGGCATTTTTTTAAATAATTTCCTACACTTACGAGTGTCGTGGAACGGCGACAGTTTGATTTCGGTACGCAATAAATGCCTGTTGAGCGACGGTCGATAAAAGCCGTTACGCACTGTGATTACAGGTGTTTGAAAAGGTTAGTTTCTTAGCGAAACTAACCTTCGAAAGGGGTCAGATATAGAGTGAGGCTTCGCCCAGGGGACGGGTTTTAAAGCGGCGGTGCATCCACAGATACTGCTCAGGCGCACGCATAATCTCAAACTCAATCACCTTATTGATAAAGGTCGCGGCTTCACTCTCATCTTCAGGATAGTTCGCCATCTCTGGGGAGATATGCAGACGATAGCCTGACTTATCCGCTTTTCTGACCATGGTCACCGTCAACATCGCGGCGCCTGAGAGACGTGAAATCACAAAGGTACCGTTCGTCGTAGCGACATCTTTAACCGCAAAGAAAGGGGCAAAGCTGCTGCCTTTAGGACCGTAGTCCTGATCCGGGGCAAACCAGACTGCTTCACCTTTTTTCAGGGCGCCAACCATACCGCGCAAATTGTTACGGCTGATCATCGCCTTATTTGAACGCATGCGGCCCCGCGTTTGTACCCATTCCATCAGCGCGCTGTTATGCGGGCGATAGGTTGCCATCATCGGCTGACAAAGGCCCATAACGCGGCCACCCAGCTCAAGCGACATAAAATGCACACCCACAACCATCACGCCGCGGTTTTGCATCTGGGCACGTTTCAGGTTATCCAGACCTTCCACGTCAAACCATTTACGGACACGCTCGTCTGGCCAGAACCAGGCCATACCGGTTTCAAGCAGCGCCATACCGATAGATTTAAAGTTTTCCGCAATCAGCGTTTCGCGCTGCTGCGCATTGTAATGCGGAAAGCAAAGTTCGAGATTTTTTCGGGCAATGGACTCACGACGCTTAAGGAAGTGACGCGATGCGCTGCCGAGCTTCGAACCCAGGAAACGGATCACGGGATAAGGAAGTTGAACCAGCAGCCAAAGTACGCCAAGGCCAAACCACGTAAACCAGTAGCGCGGGTGCAGAAACGCCCGCTGAAATTTGGATTGAGACAAAATAGTGGAACCTATGTAAAGCCTGTGAAGGTAGCGCAGACTTCGCGATACCACGTGCCATTAAGACCGTAGGACGAGGTCATGGTTGCAGGCTTTACCGTTCTTTACGACGTTGCCTGGCCATTGCTGACTTGGGTGGGCGGCATAATGTAGCACCGTTATACATTATGAGCTATCACTCGTTTTTGTTTAAAAAAGCGGCAATTGCGGAGTGGTTTGATTTTGCTATTGTTAAATCTGCGTTCCCGCATGCCTCCTGAAGGTGCAGACCATGGAAACCTACCTGCAAACGGTGAAAGAAGAGTGGGTGAAGCTAATTAATGAAACCGATCCCGATGTGCATCGGCTTGCGACTGAGCTTGCCAGGGACAACGCAACGCCCCTGGTCGCTGAATTCTATCGTGTTGTGCTGGCAGATCCGTCGGCAGCTGAATTCCTGACCACCGAACAGGTGGAGAGGCAGCTTCAGGAGGCGCTTCGTCGCTGGCTTATTGATGTGCTCTCATGCCGTGTGGAGCAGGTTGAAGAGCAGATGCGGGCGCAGCAGCGCGCTGCGGATGTTCATGCCCGTATTGGTATTTCGGTTGATTTAGTTGAAATGGGCTTCCGTGTTCTGAAAAAGCTGCTGTTACCTGTCATTACTACCAGCGCCCATTCGCCTGAGGTGAAGCTGCATATTTATCACTACGCGATTAACAGTATCGATCTGGCCATGGAAGTGATGTCGCGGGCCTATGTATTTAGCGAGAACAATGCGGCGAAAGAGGACGAAAATTACCGCATCTTTTCCTTAATGGAGAACGCAGAAGAGGAGAAGGAGAGACAGACCGCGGCGCTGCTGTCATGGGAAATGGTGCTTCTGTATAAGATCACGCTTAATTCCAGTATCGGCAACAGTCTGCCGCTGGGGCAGTCTGAATTTGGACTGTGGTTTAGCCATAAAGGTCGGCACTATTTCAGCGGGATCGCTGAGGCCGGTCATATCTCTCGTCTGATTCAGGAATTCGATGACCTTTTTAACGAGGTCCGTCTTTCAGGGCAGGGTCTGAGTGATAAAGCGCAGCGGGATAAATTCTTGCAGCGAATGCGTAATACGCTCTCGCAAATCATCACGCTTTTGCGCGAACTGTTTGACGAAGTGTCGCGACACGAGGTGGGGGTTGATGTCCTGACCCGCCTGTTGAATCGCCGTTTCCTGCCAACCATCTTCAAACGCGAAATCCTGCACGCCACCCGGGCGGGAACAAAGCTCTCGACGCTGCTGATTGACGTCGACAAATTTAAACAAATCAACGATACCTGGGGGCACAATACCGGGGACGAGATCCTGCGAAAAGTCTCCGGCGCGTTCTACGACAACGTGCGAACCTGTGATTACGTTTTTCGCTACGGCGGCGATGAATTTCTGATTGTGCTAACGGAAATCTCAGAGGTGGACGCGCTGCGAATCGCCGAGCGTATCCGCAGGCGGGTGGAAAAAATCAAGGTTAACTCCCCAACCGGCGATATTATCCCGCTCTCCCTCTCGATAGGCGTGGCGATGTTCAACGGGCATCCCGATTACGAGCGATTGATTCAGGCGGCGGATGAAGCCTTATACGGCGCGAAACGGCGCGGTCGAAACTGCGTGGAGCTTTGGAAGGGGGCGTAAGGAAAGACAGAAGTGTCCCCTGCAGGAATCGAACCTGCAACTAGCCCTTAGGAGGGGCTCGTTATATCCATTTAACTAAGAGGACGTAGAAATAACTGATTTTTAAGTGTTCGTCTTGTGTTGCATGTTATCCCAATAGTCCACGCAGCTTCAAGCTTTTAGTCTCTTTTATTTCCTGTTCGTTCATGTCTGTACGCAAAGAAAATCATTTGGTTCACTTGCCATTGCGTACAGATTGAGTACAGAATGCTGAAAATCAGTGTGTACAGGATACAGAGCCGTGGCCCTCAGTGATACCAAACTACGCAGCATCAATGACAAGCCATACAACGGCGCGCCAGAAGTAACAGATGGCGACGGTCTCAGCGTGCGTATAACCCCTACCGGAACGATTACGTTTCAGTTTCGGTACCGATGGAACGGTAAACCTGTTCGCCTTTCTATTGGACGCTATCCAGCTACCTCTCTGAAAGAAGCGCGCGTAATAGTCGGCGAGATGCGCGAATTGTACCTCAAGGGGCTAAACCCTAAAAATTATTTTGCCAAAGAGGATGGCGAGCTGACGCTGAAAGAGTGTCTCGATCAGTGGTGGAACAAGTATGTTGAAACCCTGAAGCCTAATACACAGACTTTATACAAGTCAGTTGTGTACAACACTATGTACACAGAATTCCCGGATGCCCCCGTCGTCAACATCCCTGTTTCAGCATGGGTTAGGTTTTTCGATAAGCAGGAAAAGAAAAACGGCAAAAAGGCCAGGGTACTTCTCCTGCAGCTGCGATCAGTAATGAACTGGTGTATCAGCCGACAACTCATACCTTCGTGCGAGGTTCTGAAGCTCAGCGTTAAGACGATAGGAAAGAAGCCGGATGTTGGTAGCAGGGTTTTAACCTATACCGAACTGGCAAAAATATGGCTCGCGCTGGAAAACAACAAGATCGTTACTTCCAACAAGGTGCTTCACCAACTGTTGTTGTTGTGGGGAGCCAGATTGTCAGAACTTCGCCTGGCTACTAACAGTGAATTCAATATGGACGATCTTATTTGGACTACTCCAGCTGAGCATTCAAAAATGGGGAATGTTATTCGTCGTCCTGTTTTTGAGCAGGTAAAGCCTTTTGTAGAGAGGCTTTTAAATTCGGGTAACACCGTCCTGTTCCCTGGCCAGGAACTGGATAAGGCAATAGATCGTTCGTCAGCAAATCTCTACATGAAAAAACTAAGGGATAAAATTGATATACCTGAATGGAGAACGCACGATTTCAGGCGCTCACTGGTAACGAATTTGTCAGGGGAGGGAGTTATGCCCCATGTCACCGAAAAGATGCTGGGGCATGAACTGGGTGGTGTGATGGCCGTGTACAACAAACACGACTGGCTGGTGGAGCAGAAAGAGGCTTATGAAATGTATGCCGATAAAATATTCTGGCATGTTAAACAGCTCGGTTGACGCCGCCCTCTTCAATCCATTTCATAACTGCTTTACGGCTGTAGCGTGACGGATATGTGAGAACAGGATTGGGGAAACCACGTTCTTTGCGTAAGCGCCAAACAGCAGTTTTTTTCTTTTTGAGCAGGTCGAATACTTCCTGCTCCTCCATAAAATCAGTAGTAGTCATAAATACCTCATCAAAAATTACCGTTAAAAACACACGTACCACACCCGCCGCGAGCGCCTTCAGTGCATACATCGCAGCGATCTACTTTTTTGATTTTACCGTCTCCTCCTGCTGCATTGCTCCCTGCATGGCGGCGCGGCAGGCGTCTTCAATATGATTTCTAATACGTTTCCGGCATTCATCCTGATTATCTGCGTAAGTAGACATTATTCCATCAACGGCAAGGCTTATAGCCTCATCAGGAACTACCGGCGCTGGCGGGGCGGTGCGATACAGAAGCACATCACCCATCTCTTTTCTGGATGCTGGCCATACATCTGCATCAGCGCCAGATTTGAGATAATCAAGATTGGACTGGTCGATAACGCACACAGCCTCCGCTTCGAGCGATGCCAGCGCAATACGCGCCAGCTCTGCAATTTCTTCGCCGAGAATAGCCCCGACATTTTCACGTCTGGATAATTCCGTCAGTCTCTCTTTGGTGAATGTCATGGGTTAGTCCTCCCAGTCAGGCGTTCACGAATGGTTAGCTTGCGGGATGCGCGAAGTGTCTCGCTATCAGCGACCTCAACCACCACGTAAGCACATTCACAGAATGGCTTTTTTCGCTGGCTGGATAAGTAAGCTGCATCTTTCTCTGCCGATTCTCGGCATGTTGCTTCAAGCTGATGAACCGTGAATCCCTTGCTATGCACATGACAGCCGTGAATTACTGCGATATAACGAGCCATATCACTCTCCCTTAGCGGTGCCAGCGCCTGGCATATCGCACATGTTTGTCGGATGCGGGTTTTCGCGAATAATCCGTGCCATTCTTGCCGCCGGGGTTTCTGTCTCTTCGTTGAACTCACTAATAACAGCCGCCAGCTTTTCAGCGTCAGAAGGTGAAATATCCCCATCGATAAACATCACCGGCTTACGCTGTAGTGCTTCCAACTCAGCGATGCGAGTACGTGCTGCTGTGAGTTCGTCCATGTGCTCACGAAGGCTGTCAGTTGCTGCCTCCAGCTTGTCAAAGTCAGGGTTGAAGTTTGCCAGTTGAGCTAACTGGTCTTTCAGGAAGTCGATGCTCTTGTCTTTGGCTTCCAGCTCATCCAGCAGCGCCAGCACGGTGACGGGGTTGGCGGCGGCGATGAATGCAGCATCACGCGCTTCATTTTCACTGAACACCATGGCTATTTGCTCATTGTTCACGCCGTCAGTGGAGTAAATCTCATCGTCGAATTCAACGGCCCACTGACCTTTCGTAGCCTTCTCAGCCGCTTCACGTAATGCGCGTTTGTCGATGTTGCTCATTGGGCGGCCTCCTCGCAGACGTGCATTTCAGGCTCATCAGCCTTGTAGTAACCACCACAGATTTTGCAGGGAACTACCGGAACTTCATCGTAATTTGAGGTTCCAGTAATCATGATTTTTCTCCATGACGCTGCGCGACGATAGCTTTGTGCTCGTCGATAATTTCCACGACTTCTGCATGGACCAATCCTTCAAGAGAGATAACACCTGTGTCGCTTATACCCGCCAGGCTGATCAGTTCTACAAGACGCCGCGCTTTCTTCACGCTAATTTCCGGCGCTATCACGCTGCGGGTAACTTTCTTCTTACCCTTTGCGGCAGCTGAAGCTTTATCCTTCTGAAGAACCTCACCGGCCTTTTCGCCGAACTCTTTTACACGATCAACTGCCACATCTACGGACACGGTCCCGGATTTAACTTCTTTCTGAACGTCATGGTTAGCTGTGCTAAGAAGCAGAAGCTTTTCGACAGTAGGAACAGACTTGTTGACTAGTTTTGCGATCTCGCTGGTGGTCTGGTTGAAAGCGTTATGCAACTCCTGAATAACTGCAGCCTGTTCCATGTCGGAGAGCGGCAGCTGGTTGTTACTGGTCATGATGCGCGCCAGGCGCTGAACATCGTTACCGTTGAACGGCATGATGTGAATGCGGTCCACTGGCTTGCCAGCTTCAGCGCAGCGCGCATAGCAGCGGCGACGGCGGTGACCTTCTACAACCCATACGCCACCTTCATCACGTGCGATAACTTCCAGCGGTGGAACTGATCCGCCGTTCATCAGGTAGTTGAACAGGTCATTGTCAGCCTGGCGGGTGCGTTCATCGTCTTCACGCTTGTTGAAACCTTCACGAACGTGGATATCTGAAAGAGCGATAAACATCCCGGTATCGGTGCGCTTAATTACACCGGCCTTGGTCATTTGCTTGAATGAGTTAGCCATTAGAGAACAACCTCGTTATTCAGGGAAATGACGACACGAGGCAGCTCACGGAGTTCTCGCTGAGCTTCCAGCAGGTGCATGTTGGTAGGCGTTTTGGTGTGGCGCTCTTCTATGCGTTCGCACTCTTTGGCCCAACTGGCAACATCCTCACGCAGGGTGGCGTTCTGCTCGGCCAGTTCCTTACGCTGCGCCAACGCTTCACAGAGCGCGACGCTGGTAACATCAAGGCGTGTAGCCAGTTCGTTAACCATCCAGCCGTAAGCGGCAGGGAGGAGAGGTGCGGCCTTACGAGCTGCGTCGATAAGCTGCTCTCTGGTCATGCGTGGTTGTAACTCGGTGACGTTCTGTGTGTTCGTCATGGATAGTTTCTCCGTGTTATACGCGCTCTGCACAGCGCTGAATTTTGGTTGCACGAATCCCGGCACTTGAATGCTGCCAAATTCGTATTTACTCATTAGGTATTAAAAATATTCGCGATTATCAGAACGAACGCGTTCGAGAATAATTTTTGCTTCATCCAAGGTTGGTGCAAGCAAGGCTTTCTCTATCGCTCTGGCAAAACTAATCGCATCGCATTCGTAGCTGTCTGCCCGTGATTCCCAATCAGATGCCTCTTCTTCAGCAGAAGAAATACGGTCATCGTATTCATATTCCAGCTCATGGCGAACCTCAGCGCGAAGACTTTCACGAATAATGTCTGACGCTTCTTCAAGTGGAAGAATGACCAGTAAATTTTCGGGCTGATAAGTACCATATTTAACAGCCAAATCGTTTGCAGACATGCTACCTCCAGAAAAAGCGCCCGCCGCTGAGCGGGCAAATAGCATTTTTCCAATCCAACCAGAACAGGCTCATCGTCTCCTGTTGGTTGAGATGGCGTTATTACCATCACCAAGCACCCTGAGGATGCTTGAGGCTGGCAGCCACAATCGACACTGCAATGTCGAAACGTTACTTCTCCACAATTGAGAGCGCGTTCTCCTGAGTTGATTTAACGACTACGGCCTCTCAAGTTGAACGCTGAACGCGCTTTCAGTTGTGTAAAAGGGGCGGTCGACATTAAGGACATTCAAAACTGCCGACCGCCAAGACTACACACAGCAATCAAAACTTTGCCTGTCTTTTCACCACATCAGGCTCGGTGGATCTGGCTATTCCCCAACAACCAGAGTTCAGTTAATCTGGATATCCCCAGCAACCACATGAGTACTTTTCAATGAAAAATTATTCAGATTATGAAGAGCGGCACATGTCTCCTTTTAAGAGACCTGAGCCACCAAAACCCAACGACGAAGACTGAGGTACCGCATGAACCGCGACGATATAATTTTTGATATTCATTATTCGCACTATCTGGAAAAGATGTTTGCCACCCTTACAGGGCGGATTGACCGAATAATTACGTTCATAATTATTTTGTCCGGGTGCGGCGTATTTGTTTCCGTGACTGGCTATTTTATTGTCGGCGCATTGATAGCTGCGTTGTCGATCTGCCAGGTTGTATTTCAGTTCTCCCGGGCGTCAGGTGTTGCGGCAGAGCATGCAAGAAAATACCTGGCATTGATCACAGATGAGCCAGCACTATCGAATGAGGAATTGTTGTCCCGCTTTAAACTTTTGCAGGATTCCGATTCGGAGCCATGGGGATCGCTTAAACCAGCCGCGCATAAACGCGCTTCAATAGTGCTTGGTCGCATTGACAATTCCCGTGCTCTCACTAGCAAAGAGGCTTTTCTCGCGAGGCTTGGGGGAGATCTTCCAGTATAGGATTTCAAGATGATTGAAAGAGCTGGTGGACATAAGCCAACACAACCACGGCCACCTGTCCAACCAAGTCCCCGCCCGCAGGGTTAGGGATATCCAGATTGTTAAAGAGCAAAGCGTCCTATGGGCGCTTTTTTATTTTCTGAATGCATCCTCGTCTCTTCCGAGGTGTCACACCTGATCGCCACGCTGGTGAAACGTCTCTGGCTGTCGTACACAACTGGCTTGCACATTCCGGCTACCCGCTGGATCGGGATACTGCCTAAGGAATCCCCGGACCGCTGCGGCACATGTGCCATATGCCGTACTGCAACTACCGATGGTCTTAAACATCATCACCCCGGCGCATAATGAGTATCACCAATAGTAATTAAATGGTCAACACCTGTAGTGATAAAAATATCACGCTTAGTGTTAACTTTATGATTAGTAAGATGAAAAAATATGCAAAAAAAGGAGCCGATTGGCTCCTTATTCGAAGATGGTTTCAGGCCATTGGGCCTTGACGACTTTGCCGATTATCCTGCAATTCTCATTACATTCAATGGCCTGATAGCGAGGGCTGGGGTTTAGAGGTTCGAGCCAGGGCTTACCGTCTTCACGAACAAATTTTTTAAAAGTCACCTCTGAATCGTTGAATATACCAGCAACACAGAAATCACCAGGCTCAACATCCTGCTCTGGATCTATGAGTATAAGCATTCCCTCAGGAAAGCTTGGCTTTACTCCTGGAGGCGCAGTCATTGAATGGCCAGATACCTCAAGCCAAAAGGCAGAATCACTGGCTTTAACTGTGGTTGAGACCCATTCCTTCGCGTCGCGTTCTGTGTATGAATTAACAGGGCAAAATGAGCCCGCCTGCACTTCAGTTAACAGTGGGTACTCATATACAGAGGAATGATTCCTTCCGTTCGCAATCGCCTCAAACATAGCTGATATCTCAGCTGCAAGGGAAGGACTGAAATCATCGACTTTTACTCCGAGAATTTTTGCGAACTGCGCGGCATGAGTAGCGTTGATAGCATTTGTGCCATTCAGTAACTGAGCGACACCACTTTGTCCCATACCCATTTGCTCAGCCAAAGTCTCCTGTGAGAGCCCAAGCGCTTTTTTCTTGGACTCAAAGATAGCTTTCAGCCTGTTGGCATCGGCGATTTGTTCGGCGGTCAATGGTTTCTTTTTCATTCTCATAATTTATCACCGCACGGCATAATCACCAATCACCGCTAGTGTTGACATATTTATCACTAACAGTGATACTCCTTATGTGCAAACCACGAGGAAAACCAATGAAGATTATTCCGCTCTCTGAATATGTTTTGGAAAACGGTCAGGCCAAAACCGCTGAGGCTCTTGGGGTATACCAAAGCGCCATCAGTAAAGCCCTCAAGCGTAATCGCCGGGTAAATATCCTGGTAAACGAAGACGGGAAAATTGAAGCCGAGGAAGTTCGACCATTCCCTAACAAAAACAAACCTGTTGATCCTGACATTGCAGTAACACCGTAACCCAGTAACCAGCATTTCGTAACTACCAAAGGAAAAACAACATGGTAGAGCCAAGCCTGAAAGAAGTAGTGAAAGCGATGTGTAAAGCGTACCCCGGAGGCCGTGAGGCTATGGCCGGTGCTCTCGGCATGTCAGTGACGCAGTTCAACAACAACCTCTACGAGAAAAACGGCTGTCGCTTCTTTGAAGTGAACGAGCTGGAAGCGATGGAAGACATTTCAAACACGTCTCTCCTGGCTGATTACTTTGCCCAACGTCGCGGCGCTTTGCTGGTGGACGTTCCGCAGCTGGAAGACCTTGACCGCGTGGACCTGTTTACTCGTGCCATGAGAACTGCAGCAGCACGCGGACAGGTTGATCAGATTATCCAGAAAGCCCTGGAAGATGGAGTTATTGAACCGCATGAAGCTGAAGAGATTCACGAACATCACCGCCGTCACCTGGCTGCGCGTGAAGAAGAAATCCGCGCGATTGTCGCGCTGTTTAGCCGTAAGAAAACCCAAAAGAAGTGACGCCCGCGAGTGTGCAGCTCCGGGCGTCGTGGCGTGTCGTATTCAGTGGAGAAACTAACGCATGAACAGTTTAAACCGATTGAGACCAGCGAAGCAATTCAGATGCCTTCCACTGGTGGGAAAAGATTCCCCGTTCGGCTATGTGGAGAGATTAAACAACCAGGCGGATGAGAACAACTACCAGCCTGTGAACGCAATGGTAGAGGCATTTGCACTGATGAACGAGAAGGGGCGTGAGGAATGGCTGAAGTTGACCGGCGATTCAGAGACCACAGAGGCATCACCGTCCACGTCATCAGATGGGAGCCCGAGACTCGACGCGTTATATACCTTCGCGAATGGTACGATCATGAGTGCTTCAGCCCTCTTGAGCAATTCCAGCGTAAATTTACAGAGTTAAAGGACGACCATGAGCAGAATCTTTGACATCGTCCAGTCAATGTCAGGCCAGAAGAACGTCATTGTTCTTCCCAGGCCGTACCTGCTGTTCTTTAAAGAAGACCAGCAGGCTCATGCGCTGGCAGCAGTTCTTAATAACCTCGTTTTCTGGTCAGCATTTGGGGATGAAGACGGATGGTTCTATAAAACTCACAAGGAGCTTGGAGCTGAGGCGGGCGAATTAACTGAAGACCAGACAGAGCGGCTGGTTAAAAAGTTGGTAAACAAGTATCTGCCTGGCGTGATCGAGACCTGCTCTCGAAAGGTCAATGGTACGCCAACCAAGCATTATCGCATCGACGGCGATGCTCTAATCTCATTAATCTTTCCAGAAAATAACGATTCCGCAAAAGTACGTAATGGAAAACGTGAAGATGCGGAATCAAAACCGCGAAGCTGCGTTTCTCAATCCGCGAAAGACAGGAATCTTGGGAGCCGCGAAAGTACGGAATCCTATCTCTATACAGACTTTAATACAGAGTTAAACAAGCAGACTAATAAACCTATTTGTCCGGTTGCGCCGCAACCAGACCGTGATGTGTTGATCACCGATCAGGCTAAACAGGTTTTAACCCATCTGAACCAGGTGACCAGTTCGCGTTATCAGGTTTCAACAACCTCGCTGCAAAACATTCGCGCCCGAATCGGGGAGGGATTCACCGTTGAAGAGCTGTCGTTGGTGGTGGACTACTGCAACGCCAAGTGGAGTGACGATTTAACAATGGCGGCCTACCTGCGCCCGCAGACACTTTTCCAGCCAACGAAGTTTCCAGCTTACCTGAAGTCCGCTACCAATTGGGCGAATGCCGGAAGGCCAGCGCGTGTTAACGGGAAGTGGGAGCGTGAGGATGGAATCTTCAAATCCAGCTTCAAGAACACCGACTACAGCAAAGTCCCGTCGGGCTTCAGAGGAGCGAACTCATGAGTCTTCTGAAAGATATTCAAATTTTCATCGCCGCTAATCCTGGCTTAACGAACAAAGAGATTGCGGCATCAATGCCACAGTACGACATTCATGCTGTTCAGCGCGGGGTATGCCATCTGGTCAAGCTGAATCGCGCAACCCGCCAGCATAACGGCAAGTGCTACCAGTATTTTGCCAAAGCACCGGGTGGGGAGATTGGCGAGGGGCGTTCCGCACTGAAAATCAATCGGGCTGATAAATCAGCTGTACCAGAACAGGAAGAAGCTCTGAATCCGGCTGTGACCACAATGATGGATAAGGCTCAAGGCCTGTTTGAAAAAGGGCTCTACCAGCGTGCAGCCACAGTTCTGATGGATGCCTTCAACCGCTCTAAGAACGAAGAGCAGCGGATGAAGATACTGATTGAGCGTCAGCGTTGCCTGAGCATGGCGCCGAAAGTGAAAGCACCCTCTGATGCATGGTGTCTGGCTGGCCGAGCGAGGAATGTCTGATGAATTACTCACTGATTTACGCTGACCCTGCCTGGCTCTATGACAACAAAGCCAGTAACGGTGCAGCAGAAGATCACTACGACACGATGAAACTGATCGACATGAAGCGCTTGCCGGTTTGGGACCTGGCTGCCGATGATGCAGTTCTGGCTATGTGGTTCACCGGTACGCACACTCGAGAGGCTATCGAGCTGGCTGAAGCGTGGGGCTTTAAGGTCCGCACGATGAAGGGCTTTACCTGGGTAAAGTTCAACCCACTGGCAGAGCAGCATATCAACAAAGCACTTCAGGCAGGGCGTGTGGAGGATTTTTACGACTTCCTCGACCTGTTGAACGTACAAACACGCATGAACGGCGGGAACTACACCCGAGCCAATACCGAAGACCTCTTGATCGCCACCAGGGGAAAAGGACTTGAACGCAAATGCGCCAGCATCAAGCAGGTTATTTACAGCCCACTCGGTGAGCACAGCCAGAAGCCAGCAGAGGCGCGTTTCCGTCTGGAGATGCTTTACGGTGATGTTCCACGCATCGAACTATTCAGCCGTTGCGGTGCGCCTGGCTGGGACCACTGGGGAAATCAATCTGAATCACCAGCTGTTGAGCTTATACCGGCAGTTGCCGTTCCCATGAAAAAACTACAGGAGCGCGCCGCATGAAAAAGCTATCTACCGAGCATGAGAACGCTGTGCGTGATGTAGCCCGTCAATGCAACGATGCCATCAAAAAAGCCCTAAAGCAGAAGCCAAAGCCAAGCTGGAATGTCGTAGTGCCTCCGATCCTGAAGGAGTACCACGAGAAGGTTAAACCGATGGGCGTAAGCCTGGTGATGTTCAACAGCGTAATCGGACGCCTGAACGGGCGTTATGGAGTCGAGTCATGATCGAATTAACGCCGCGTCAGAATGAAGTGTTCGAAGCTATCAAGGTTCATATCGAAAAGGCTGGCTTCCCACCTACGATGCTGGAGCTTGCCGGATTAATTGGCTGCGCATCACCGAACGCTGCTGTAGCGCACGTGAAGTCACTTAAGAAAAAGGGTTACATCACTGTTGCTCCTGGCGCAGCCAGGGGCATTACCGTCGTCAAAACGGAATGGGATGCAGATCCAGTGACGATCATCAAAGACCTGCTTTCCGATGGAGATAAGGCCAGAGATAACGCTGTTGAATGGCTGAAAAAACAGGGAGTGACGTTATGAAACTGGTGCTCCCATTCCCACCGAGCGTAAACACATACTGGCGAGCCCCAAACAAGGGGCCGTTAAAAGGCCGCCATCTTATCAGCGAGAAGGGCAGGGCATACCAGAGCGCGGCATGTGCAGCGATCATTGAGCAACTGCGTTGCTTACCAAAACCATCATCATCACCAGCTGCGGTGGAGATCCTTCTCTTTCCGCCAGATGACCGCCGCCGCGACATCGACAACTACAACAAGGCGTTGTTTGACGCGCTCACGCACGCAGGCATTTGGGAGGATGACAGCCAGGTGCAGAGAATGCTGGTGGAGTGGGGACCTAAAGTGCATGGCGGAAGGGTAGAAATATCGATAACCAGGCATCAACCAACAATGGGGGGAATTGGGTGAGAGCCATACTGACGCCTGAAATTGCGCCGATGTCTGGGGTGGTTCTGTTCCGCCCTGGTAACGAACTGCTCTGGCTATTCCGTCAGGGGAGGGTAGTTATTGAGCCACCATCCGAAGCCATCCAGCATCTGCCATCTGGATTAATCCCTGAAGCCCACCAGCCCCTGACTGACGATGCCAACATGCAGGCTATTTTCGTTAACGAGAGGGTCATTCAGCGAGCCGGTGGATTGAGTAGCCTTGATGCCTGGCTGGAGAGAAAATTTGAATGCCAGTGGCCTCACACTGACTGGCATGCCAGTGACTTTACGATAATGCGCCACGCTCCGGGGAGCATTCGTCTTTGCTGGTCGTGTGATAACCATTTACGTGAGCAAACCACTGAAAGACTGGCAGGAATTGCCATGCAGAACCTGGTAAAATGGCTGCTGGAAAGGGTAAATATTGATTTAGGTTTCAGCACTGACCACACTCTTTCGCTTCCTGAGTTCTGCTGGTGGATGGTACGTAATGATCTGGCTGACCTTGTTCCTGAATCAGTGGCGAGTAAAGCACTCAGAATCAAGCCAGAACAGCACAGTTCAGTGATGAGGGAAAGCGACATTGTCCCGTCATTACCGGCTACGCAAATCTTTCAGGAGAAGGCAAAAAAGATAGTGGCGGTGAAGGTCGATCCTGAAACGCCGGAATCTTTCATGCTGAGGCCAAAGCGCCGACGCTGGGAAAACGAGAAATACACCCGCTGGGTGAAGTCGCAGCAGTGCAGTTGCTGCAATAACCCGGCAGACGACCCCCACCACCTGATAGGCCACGGGCAGGGTGGAATGGGTACTAAGGCGCATGACCTGTTTGTGATACCGCTGTGCAGAGCGCATCACGACGAGTTACACGCTGATCCTGTGGCATTTGAAGCGAAATACGGCGACCAGTTGGTGCTGTTGTTTCGGTTTTTAGATCGTGCGCTGGAAATCGGCGTACTGGCGTAAGTGGAGACGCAAATGATCAATCCTTCAGAAGTAGGCAAATCCGGCGAGTTGGTTCGCCTTCGCACTCTCGAAAGTATCTGGGTACAGGGAAAGCTCCGCATGTGGGGCCGCTGGTCTTATATCGGTGGTGGCTCGGGCGGAAACATGTTCAACCAGCTGCTGGCATCCGGGAAAATAACCAAATCCGCCATCAACGATGCGCTGCGCCGCATGAAGAAATCCGGCATCACTAAACCCGAGCTGGAAGCATACCTTCGTGAAATTCTCGACAGTAAAAACAAAACTGGCCTGGCGTTCTGCTCAGACGAGGAGGGGCTAAAGATTGACGGCGTTATTGCTGCGATATTGATGAACGAAGAATACCATGGGCTGTATAGTGTGATTGTTGATCGTCATCGTCTGCGTAAAAGCAAACTCCAGATGGCTAAAGAGCTTAATTCAAAACACCCCGGCTGGACCCTTATTACATGCCGTCGTCGTATTGATACATGGGTTAGTCTTGCAGAATCGATCCTTTACGCACCACTTTGTGACGCATTCGCCACAAATAGCGACAGATTTACGTTGCAGAGTGAGCAGGAAAGTGCTTAAATTGTGGTAGGCTCGGGACAGTAAAGCGTACTGAGCAACAAATCAAAACATAAACCCGCCACTGCTGCGGGTTTTTTATTTTAAGGGCTGCCTCCGGGTGGCCTTTTTTGTTTCCCCTCGTTCTGAGAGGACTCACGGCAATAAGAGGGGGCTAAATGTCCGATCCTGTTTCTGGCACTACGGTAGCGGCTGGTGGTCTGATGGGGGCCAGCATGTTCGGCCTGGCAACCGGCATTGATTATGGTGTGGTGTTTGGCGCATTCGCTGGTGCAGTGTTCTATGTCGCTACGGCGGTTAATATCAGCCGCCTTAAGCTGGTGGGCTACTTCATCACCTCATTCATCTTCGGCGTTATTGGCGCTCCACTTCTTGGCTCTTACTTCTCCAAATGGACGGGGTATAGCGACAGGCCACTTGATGCGCTGGGCGCGGTAATCGTAGCCGCTATTGCGATTAAGCTGCTGACGTTCGTCAACAGCCAGGATTTGGGTAGCCTGTTTGGAATTCTCTCTCGTTTACGTGGAGGAGGGACCAACAATGGTAACAAGTGATCCGAGTGCAATGGCGAATGCCATCATCTGCGGGGTAATCGTTCTTGCCCTCATGTTTTACCAGCGTGGAGGGGCGAGACATCGTCCACTGATATCGCTGATGGCTTATTTCACGGTGCTGGTTTATGCCAGCGTCCCTTTCCGTTACCTGTTTGGCCTGTATCACGAATCGCACTGGTTTGTGGTGCTTGTGAACGTTCTGATTTGCGCTGCTCTTCTCTGGGCACGGGGAAACATGGCGCGCCTGATTGATGCACTGAGGCACTAATGAACCAATCACAATTTCAGAAGGCGGCTGGTATCAGCGCCGGGTTAGCTGCGCGCTGGTTTCCACATATCGACGCTGCCATGAAGGAATACGGCATCACAGCACCGCTTGACCAGGCCATGTTTATTGCCCAGATGGGGCACGAAAGCACCAGATTTACCCGGCTGGTGGAAAACCTGAATTACGCGGCTGAAAACCTGGTACCGACGTTCGGTAGCCACCGCATCACGCAACAGCAGGCCGCCGCACTTGGCAGAACGGCAACGCAACCGGCAAACCAGAAAGCGATCGCCAATCTGGTATACGGTGGTGAGTGGGGAAAAGAACACCTTGGCAATCAGGTCGCTGGTGATGGCTGGAAATATCGCGGTCGCGGCCTGAAGCAAATCACTGGGCTCAGCAACTATCGCAGCTGCGGTCATGCTCTAAAACTTGACCTTGTTACCCATCCGGAGCTGCTTGAACAGGATGAATACGCCGCGCGCTCAGCTGCATGGTTCTATTCGTCTCGCGGTTGCCTGCTTCATTCCGGCGACGTGGAGCGCGTGACGCTTCTTATCAATGGCGGCAGAAACGGACTGGATAAACGCCGCGCGCTGTTCAACCTGGCGAAATCCGTTCTGGTGTGAGGTGAATGTGGGTATCGAAACGATAATAGGGCTGGCCGCACTGGTCATTTCCGCCATTGCCGGCGCTTTTGGTCTGGGTCATATTCGCGGCACCAGCAAAGCGGAAGCGAAAGCCGACCAGCAACGCTCCGAAGATAACGCAGCTGCAACGGTCGCAGCAGCTGAACGCCGGATAGATGCAACGAAAGAGGCCAGCAATGTACAGCAGACTGTTAACCATATGCCTGGCGACGATGTTGATCGCGAGCTGCGGGACAACTGGACCCGTAAGGGTTGAGGTAGTGGACACGGCTTGCGACTGGGTTAAACCCATCTACGGCACAGCGCACGACTGGGATGTGCTGGATCGCCAGACCAAGAAAGACATCCTGGCGCATAACAAAGCGTGGCAGGCTAACTGCCAGAAACAAACCAGCGCCTCGCAATAGCGGGGCTTTTTACTATCCGAGGAAACCCCATGACCGTTCGCGCTAAATTCCGCTGCCACTTTATTCAGAAAGCAGATGGCGATTCACACCGTACAATTCACATGAGCCCCGTGACCGCTGACACAGAAGAAAACAAGTCATGGTCAAAGTACACGCCTGGCGGCCAATTGCAGCTGGTTGTCTCGAACCCGGCTGCATTCGAACAGTTTGAGCAGGGCAAAGAGTACTTCATCGATATTCAACCAGCGCAGTAACCATTACAAAGCTCATCTGCGGGTGGGCTTGATAATGGTAAGTATTGTCTTCGGGCAGGCTTTGTAGATGTTAAGGAAGGTGCGAATAAGTCACCAAACGCAAAAAAACGCCTATGTAAGTGATTGAATTTAATTGACTAAAAGTTTCATTTTCGTTGCGGAGGGTACTTATTCGCACCCTCCTTAAGCGATTATTAAGAGGCAATCATGACTTTAGCTGAACGTGTAAAGAGAATTGAGAGCGAATTAAAAGATATTAAATCGCAACTCAATTCTGGTACCGATTCTAGGAAAACAGCAAAAGCAATGCCCTTATCCAGTCTTGCAAAAGAGGGAGGTATCCCTGGGGGGTTAGTTAAAAAATGTTAACTCAAATACTTGATTGGAAAAATCCATCGTAAGGGCGCCCATTTTAATTAGTTGCATTCCGAAAACGACCTGGAATTTTCTCCCGTTACTTACCAATGGCACTGAAGTCAATTCTGTTGAAAAAACTCTTTCGTCCTCAGTGAACGATATTACCGCATGCCGAACTGTAGTTTCTATTGTTGAGGTGGCTCCGCTCACAGTTGTTTTTTCCGCGATTGGGAGTTTTAAATCGTCAGCAAAGTCTGAATCCACATAGCAAAGATCTGCTCCGGTATCTATAAGTGCGTAGGCACCAGCCTTCAATCCATTTGGTTTATAAACGTTTATATCTTTTGAGCTACTTGGCCATACTGTCAATGGAACTACGGGAATTGCATGCTCCGTGGGGGTATCTGATACCGATCCATCAATATGGGAAATAAACTTGATTTTTACTTTGGTGATCATCCTTTTTCCTTCGAAGAGTTATTCAGCCATTCCTCCTCTTTGCGTGAATCAGTGTCCCACCACTGACGGGCTGAATGTTTACCTTAACCAGGGCTAATACAAAGCAACATCCTGATATACAGACAGTAGCCGCCATCGTGCGGCTTTTTATGCGCATCGCACGCGCACATTCTACTCAGAACCTTTCAGGATGACCCTTGAGGAACCGGCTGGCGTCGGAGCCTTCTGAGGGCCGGATCTCCTGTGCGACAAGGTTCATCACTAAAAGGTAGCTCCGATGAATGATATTTCTATCGAATATCTGAAAGAAGCGCTGGAATACACACCAGAGTCTGGCGTCATCCGCTGGAGGCAGCGACCCAAATCTCATTTCAAGACAGATAATTCCTGGCGGGCAACTAATGCCAATTTTGCCGGAAAGATAGCAGGCTCGCTTTCTGATGATGGGTATTTGCGGATCGGGATAGATGGTCGGACATATAAATCTCACCGTGTCGCCTGGGCGTTACATTATGGCTATTGGCCTGAGCATGAGATTGACCACATTTCAGGCGATAGGAGTGATAACCGCATACACAACTTGCGATCAGTAACTGCGGCAGTAAATAACAAGAATTTACGCCTTTACTCCACAAATAAAACAGGTGTCCCCGGGGTCGGCTGGTATAAAGCACGCAGAAAGTGGAGAGCAAAGATAAACGACTCTGGAAAGGTAAAGCATATTGGTTACTTCGATGATTTCAGTGAAGCAGTAAAAGCAAGAAAGGCTGTCGAAATGCAGTTGCAATATCACGAAAATCACGGAACCAGTGACAGAGCTGCTTTCTAAAAGGAAATAAATCATGGGTCAGAAAATCATTACGTTGTCCGGCGCTGCGACGGATGTTCTTTATGCACTGTTTTTTCGTGGTGCGTTGACTGGCGGAGATCTGCCATCTAAATCTGGTGCAGCTGAGCTTCGAGAACTGGGGTTTGCTGAAAGTCGCCATACCGCTACAAAATATCATGAGAAAAACTTCTTCACCTTCCTGACTGCTGAAGGGCAGGAGTTTGCCATTAAGCATCTGGCAAATACTCGCTTTGGTGTTCCCGCTGGTGGTTATATCGGCTGCCCTATAGATGAGCCACGAGACGGCATCAATAGCTACTGCCCAATTGAAGACTTTAAATGGGGCTGGTTTGTCGATAAATCAGGGCAAGCCTACATCCATAAGGCGCTGATCGGTGATGGCGTATTGTCTACGGGTTATAACGTGAAATTGAACATCAACAATGATGGCAAAGAGCATGCTGCCGGTATGGCCGTTGGAGTAGAAGACGGCCAGAGCAAGGTCGTGTTTGAGGCTGATCGCTTTAAGGTACATGAAGCCGCTCAATCAGCCAGCAATAATGAAGAGACGGCCTTCAATGGTGGTCTGGCTTTTGGTGGTTTCCCTGGGGCAATTAGTCATGATGGAGCTAATCCCGCTGATGGCAATAATGCCACCGCTGAACCAATCAGTTCAATTGCTTCAGCGACAGGCACAGCCACCAAGACGCGACTAACCGACGAGATGCAAGAACTGGTTCTCAAGGCTGTACGCGAAAGCGATTTGTTCGCAGCCCTCCAGGCAAAGATTGATGCGCAAACAGCTTCAGTAGTTGGCTTGCAACAGGCGATGCACGAAGCGGTGAACGATGCTCTTCGCAATGCGCTCAAGCCAGGCGGCATCCTCTGGAATACACGGTCGCGAGGAATCTGACGGGAGGTTTTATGCAGGTCACTATTGATGGTGTCCCATACGCTCCCGCCAGCGTCGTTTCATCCCGGATCGGCATTGCCATTTCGACACATCAGCGCGCAGACGTTTTAAAACGTTCTCTCGAACAGCATCTGAGGCACCTGCCAGCCGGCGCGCTGGTGGTGGTAGTCGATGATGGTTCAAAACCTGCCGCAGTAGTACCAGACGGCGTGCAGCTGCGTCGCCATGAAACATCACTTGGCATTGTTGCTTCGAAGAACGCCAGTTTAACCGCGCTTATGGACGCCGGGTGTGAGCATCTTTTCCTTTGGGACGATGACGCCTGGCCCATCGCTGATAACTGGCACTTGCCTTACATTGAATCACCCGAGCCACACCTGGCTTACCAGTTCCTCGATCTGGCAGGGACGAATAAGCTGAAGGATATGGCGGTCCTGTACCGGGATGATAAGCACATCGCTTACACCGGGCAGCGCGGCGTGATGCTGTATTACCACCGCAGCGCCATTGAGAAAGTAGGTGGATTCGATCCGATATACGGCCGTGGTATGTATGAACACAGTGACCTCGCGCTACGTATCCATAACGCTGGCCTGACGACGTGGGCTTACGGTGATGTGGTCGGTTCAGAAAAGCTGATCCATTCTCTCGATGAGCATGAAGCCGTAGAGCGTTCGGTACCGCGTCCCGACCGACAGGCGCTGGTGGAACGTAACGTGAAGATCCACAACGAACGGCGTGATGCCGGGTTTACTGGTTACGTTGAATACCGCCAGCAGCGCGATGTGGTTATCACAACGCTGCTTACCAGTCAGCCTGACCCGCAGCGCGGCACAAAAATGGCGGCCTCGCCTGACATGCTGAGCAAATGGGCGGCCTCGCTTCGCCAGTGTGGTCGTATAGCGCTGGTGGATGAATTACTGACGGCCCCGGCAGATGTTGAGCTATGTCGCGTTCCTGACGTGAAGATGAATATCTACTTTCGTCGCTGGTTGCACATCTGGCAGCACCTGCGAGAGCACCCTGAATACCGGTTCGTCTGGTGTACCGATGGTACCGATGTCGAAATGCTTCGCGCGCCGTGGGAAGAAATGGAAGCCGGAAAGGTGTATGTCGGTTCAGAACCAAAGACCTACGCCGATACCTGGGCAAAGCAGAATCATCCGGAGCGCATCTATCAGGAGTTCATTGAAGACCACCGCAACGATGTGATGCTAAACGCTGGGCTGCTGGGGGGGACCCGCGCTGATGTGATGGCGTTCGCTCACGGCATCATCCGTCTTTACTACCGGATCGAGAGCTATCGTTTCTGGAAGAAAGAACAGGCTGGCGCCGCGGTGGGTGACATGCTGGCGTTCGGTATTGTCGCGCAGTCATTTGGCGATCGAATTGTCACCGGCCCGCGCATCCACACAGTGTTTAAGTCTGAAGGTATCGGTAAGGAGTGTGCCTGGTGGAAACACAAGTGAAGTTTGTGGTGGTCGGGCATCGCTCACGCTTGGGAGATGCACAACGTCTTTCTGCGCAGCTGGATGCTCATCTGCTGATTGATGACTGTAACCACGGCGCTAACTGGAATCACCGACGCGCGCTTGAATGGGCTGCTGAGCAACCTTGCCGGGTAGTCGTGCTGGAAGACGACGCGATACCGGTACCCGGATTCATCGAAAAGGTAACCGACTGGTTAGCGCGCTGCCCAGATGACCTTCTGAGTTTTTACCTCGGAACTGGACGGCCTCCTCAGTACCAGATGCAAATAGCCGAACGGCTAATCATTGCTGATAAAGCTCGATATGAATTCATTTCGTTTCCTCGCCTGATTCATGGTGTGTGCTACAGCGTACCGCCTCATCGCATCAGCCGTGTGCTATCCCGATGGGATAACAGCAAGCCCGCCGATTACGCTGTAGGTGATGCCTGGGGCGGTTCAGTGGTCTATCCGTGTTACTCGCTGGTGGATCATGCTGATGGTGAGCCTGTTGAGCGTCACCCTGACTCAGCGCCACGTACAGAACGCCGCCGGGCGTGGAGGCTGGCGTGAATAAAGAACCGCGTATCTATGGCAGCAAATGGGACAGAGAGCGCCTGGTGTTCCTTCGCGCACATCCTCTCTGTGTTATGTGCCGGGATCAGGGAAGGGTGGCAGCAGCAACGGTTGTTGACCACATCATTCCGCACAAACTGAAAGAGGCTCTTCGATCTGGTGATGCGGATGCCATAAGCAAAGCCCAGAAGCTCTTCTGGAGCCGCAGTAACTGGCAGGGACTGTGCAAGCAGCATCATGACTCAACGAAGCAGAGGATGGAGAAGCGCGGCACTATCATCGGCTGTGATGAAAGCGGCCTTCCTCTTGATCCTACTTCGCACTGGTTCAAACGATAATATTTCTCATTCGTGAGTGGACAGGGGAAGGGCGGGGTAAAAGTTCAGGGCTGTCCCCCTGAATGACCGCCGCCCATCCTTTTTGTGCACAACCGCGAAATGAAAAGTTTTTTTCCGGGAGGTTCCGATGGCAGGACGACGCCCGAAACCGACCCACCTGAAAGTGGTAACCGGCAACCCGGGCAAACGCAAACTCAACGACAAGGAGCCCACACCGGCGCGAGAAATCCCGAGTCCACCCGAGCATCTCTCTGACTGGGGAAAGGTAGCCTGGGGAAAGCTAACCGTGCTACTCGACGGCATGGGAATTCTGACCATTGCCGATACGCTGGCGCTCGAACGTCTTTGTGATATTTACGCCGACATTCTGCAACTGCGTCTGACGATTGCCGATGAAGGGCGAACGTACACAGTGCAGACAGAGGGCGGTTTTTTGATTAAAGCAAACCCGGCGGTTGCCATGCTTGCCGACGCTGATCGTCGATTTAAAAGCTACCTGGTTGAATTCGGTCTCACTCCGGCCGCCAGAACGAAGGTGAAAGTGGATGGTGGAGAAAAAGAAGAAGACCCGTTCAACCAGTTCTTCGGTTGATCCCGCAACGCGATACGCCATGGATGTAGTTTCGGGTAAGGAAATCGCCGGACCAGATATAAGAAATGCCTGTAAACGACACCTTAAGGACCTTGAATCATGTCATGCCCGGGGGCTGTTTTGGGATACCGAAGCTGCGCAGCGCGCCATCGACTTTTTCGCGAAAGTGCTGAAGCTCAACGGCGGCGAGCATGAAGGTAATCCCTTTATCCTCCTGCCCTGGCAGTGTTTCATTGTTGGTTCGATATTTGGGTGGAAAAACTCTGAAAACTACCGTCGTTTTCGAATGGTGTATGTCGAATCGGGTAAAGGTTCGGGGAAGTCACCGCTGGCTGGCGGAGTGGGGCTCTACTGCCTGACAGCTGATAAAGAACCACGTGCTGAGGTATATGCCGCGGCCACGAAAAAAGACCAGGCCATGATCCTGTTTAGGGACGCGGTGGCGATGGTTGATCAGTCACCAGCGCTGGCGCAGCGGATTAATAAATCAGGCGGAGCCGGGAAGGAGTGGAACCTGGCTTTCCTTCAGACGGGGTCTTTCTTCAGACCCATAAGTTCTGATGATGGACAGTCAGGTCCGCGTCCGCATTGTGCACTGATTGACGAGATTCACGAGCATAAGAACAACCAGGTCGTTGAGATGATGCGCGCCGGTACGAAAGGACGTCGGCAGGCGCTGATTTTCATGATCACTAACAGCGGCCACGATAAAACCAGCGTCTGTTATGACTACCACGAGTACGGGCGCAAGGTAGCAGAAGGTTCGATCGAGGATGACAGTTTCTTTTCGTTCATCTGCTCGCTTGATGAAGGGGAGGACCCGTTTAAGGATGAGACCTGCTGGAAGAAAGCTAACCCCTCGCTTGGTCACACCTTCACAGACCGTTATCTGAGGGAACAGGTCACCCAGGCACGTGGCATGCCGTCGAAAGAGAGTATCGTTCGCCGCCTCAACTTCTGTCAGTGGGTAGACGCCGATAATCCCTGGATGAGCAGTGATGTGTGGATGGGATGTGAAGAGGACTTCGACCTGCATGAATTGCAGGGTGAGGAATGTTATGGCGGCCTTGACCTTTCTGGAAGCCGGGACCTTACCGCGCTGGCGCTGTTTTTCCCGAAAAAAAGAAAACTGCTGGTGGAGTTTTGGACACCGAAAGACACGTTGCTTGATCGGGCTAAAACGGATCGGGTTCCTTATGACGCGTGGGAGCGGGATGGATACATTCATACCACGCCAGGGAAAGCGGTTAAGTACGGATTCGTTGCTGAACGTATAGCTGACCTTTCTCAGATGTTTTTTATCAAGGCGATAGCCTTTGACCAGTATCGAATCAAATATCTTGAACCTGAACTGGAAGATGCCAGCGTATCAGTGCCTTTGATCCCTCACGGGCAAGGGTACTACAAAGCCCAGGAGTCCGGGTTATGGATGCCGCACTCTATTGAGCTGTTCGAACAGCGGCTGGATGACGGCGACATCATCATCAAAACCAATCCCTGCCTGCGCTGGAATGCTGCATCAGCAGTAACCGAAGCCGATCAGAAAGAAAACCGGATCTTTGCCAAGAAAAAGAGTACCGGCCGTATTGATGGCGTAGTGGCATCTGCTATGGCTATTGGTGCATCTGAAGGGGATGTTGGGGATGAGGGCGATGTCGATGGATTTTTTGACGAACCGATCATAGTGGGTATCTGATGGCTAAGAATAAACAACCCGGGCGTGTAAAAAGCGCCCTGTTAAACTGGCTGGGAGTACCAATTAGTCTCACGACAGGTGAATTCTGGCGTGAATGGTATGGCACCAGTAGCAGCGGAAAGGTTGTTACCGCTGATAAAGCGATAAAGCTCTCTGCTGTCTGGGCTTGTGTCAGGCTGTTGAGTGAGTCCATTTCAACACTCCCACTGAAAATATACGCGCGCCAGCCTGACGGCTCTCGAAAGGCTGCGACCGATCACCCGGCCTATTCGGTGCTGTGCCGTCGCCCTAACTCAGAAATGACGCCATCCCGCTTTATGTTGATGGTAGTAGCCAGTATTTGTCTTCGCGGGAATGCCTTCATTGAGAAGAAGTTCATCGCAAACCGCCTGGTTTCGCTGGTGCCTTTGTTGCCGCAGAACATGGTGGTTAAACGTCTCACTACCGGAGCGCTGGAATACAAATACACTGAAAACGGAAACGAACGCATCATTCCAGTTAAAAACATGATGCACATTCGCGGATTCGGGCTGGATGGTGTTTGTGGGATGATGCCAACGATGGCGGGCGTTGATGTATTTGGCGCTGCTATGTCGGTGGATGAAGCGGCAGCAAAAATTTTCGAGAATGGCCTTCAGAGCACCGGATTTTTGTCCTCTGAAAATGCACTGACGAAGGAGCAGCGCGACCGACTGCGCCGGAACCTTCAGTCATTTATCGGTTCAAAAAATGCCGGAAAGCTGATGGTTCTGGAAAATAAATTAACTTACCAGAACGTCACAATGAACCCGGAGGCTGCGCAACTTCTTGAAAGCCGTTCATTCAGCATTGAGGAAATCTGCCGCTGGTTCCGCGTTCCGCCCTATATGGTTGGGCATACGACAAAGCAGAGCAGCTGGGCTTCGAGTCTGGAGGGTATGAACCTTCTTTTCCTGACGCACACCCTGCGACCTTTGCTGGTGAACATCGAACAGGAAATTGGACGGTGCCTCCTGGACAGCGATGATGAGGTGTTCGCGGAGTTCTCCGTAGAAGGACTACTGCGCGCCGACAGCGCGGGCCGTGCTGCTTACTATACCAGCGCGCTCCAGAATGGGTGGATGTCCCGCAATGATGTGCGCCGTCTTGAGAATATGCCACCGATTGAAGGGGGTGACATTTACACCGTTCAGCTCAACCTGACGCAACTGAAAAATCTCGAAAGCAGCAATCCTGCTGTTCAGGCTCTGGCCCTGAGAGAACTGCATAACCACGTATTCCCCGATATTTCCTTTGAACAATCTCCGCTGAAACAGGCCGCTTAGGAGCACTTTCCTGATGAGCAAAAAACAACTTCCGGTAGCACCGGCGGGTCGCCCCTGCGCGCGCGTTACCTGTGAAACATTACCGTCCGCACTGGACCGCTGGGACGGCGGGATCAAAGCTGCGGCCACTGACGACAACAGTATTTCTGTTTTTGATGTGATCGGGCAGGACTACTGGGGTGAAGGCGTAACAGCCAAACGTATCGCCGGTGCACTACGGGCGATGAATGGCGCCGACGTCACGGTCAATATCAACTCCCCTGGCGGTGACATGTTCGAAGGTCTGGCCATCTACAATCTTCTGCGTGAATACGAAGGCCGTGTGACGGTGAAGGTGCTCGGTATTGCCGCCAGCGCCGCCTCGGTCATTGCGATGGCCGGGGATGACATTCAGATCGGCCGTGGTGCCTTCCTGATGATCCACAACTGCTGGGTCTACGCGATGGGTAACCGCCATGACTTTGCGGAACTGGCACAGTCTCTTGAGCCCTTCGATAACGCTATGGCAGACATCTACGCGGCGCGTTCCGGCCTTGATATGGCAGCTGTTCAGAAACTGATGGATGCCGAGAGTTATATCGGTGGCAGTGACGCTGTGGCGAAGGGACTGGCAGACAGCCTGCTTTCTGCTGATGCGGTCAGTGATGGCGATGAATCACCCGCGGCCGCGCTTCGCAAACTTGATGCGCTGCTGGCTAAAACCAACACCCCGCGCTCTGAGCGCAGAAAACTCATTAAAGCCTTATCCGGTGGCATGCCTGGCGCTGTCACCACCAACGACGGTACGCCGGGCGCTGCCGAAGATATCAAACCTGAAACCCTCAATTCACTTGAAAGCGCTCTTGCGGCGTTAGTCAAATAAGGACCCTTTATGTCTGAAGTAAACGAAATTCTGAAAAAAGTCACTGCCAGCATTGAAGAGGCAACCGGCAAATTCAACGCGAAAGCAGAAGACGCACTCAAAGAGGCGCAGAAGTCAGGCAGGCTGTCAGAAGAAACAAAAGCTGCGGTTGATAAAATGGCTTCTGAGTTCAATGCGCTGCGTGAAGCTGAAAAAACCCTGAAGGCCGCAATGGGCGAACTGGAGCAACATGTTGCCCAGATGCCGCTGGCAAACGCAAAACAGGTTGTCGAGTCCGTTGGCCACCAGGTGATCTCCGCTGAAGCCCTGAAAACCTTTGCTTCCAGCGTAGAAGGCGGTAAGCGCATCAGCATCCCGGTTAAGGCCGCCCTGACTTCGGTGGATGTGCCTGATGGTGTTGTGGAGCCACAGCGCCTGCCGGGTATTGATACGGCACCGAAACAGCGCCTGTTCATCCGCGATCTGATTGCTCCAGGCCGTACGTCCTCCTCAGCTATTTTCTGGGTGCAGCAGACAGGCTTTACCAATAACGCGAAAGTGGTTCCTGAAAATACGCAGAAACCATACAGCGAAATTGAGTTCACGCCGAAAATCACTGGCGTCAGCACCATTGCCCACCTGTTCAAAGCCTCAAAGCAGATCCTGGATGACTTCGCACAGTTGCAGTCCACCGTTGATGCCGAAATGCGCTACGGGCTGAAGTATGCAGAAGAGCAGGAAATTCTCTTCGGTGATGGTACCGGCGTTCATCTGCACGGCATCGTTCCTCAGGCGTCAGCGTTCAATCCGGCGTTCACTGTCGAACAGCAGAGCGGGATTGACGATCTGCGTCTGGCAATGTTGCAGGCACAGCTGGCACGCTTCCCGGCATCTGGTCATGTTCTTCACTTCATTGACTGGGCGCGGATCGAGCTGACCAAAGACAGCCTGGGTCGTTACATTCTGGCGAATCCTGCGGCGCTGACTGGTCCGACTCTGTGGGGCCTGCCGGTTGTTGCAACGGAAGCGGCAGCCTTCCAGGGTAAATTCCTGACCGGTGCATTTAACGCTGGCGCGCAAATCTTCGACCGCGAAGATGCGAACGTGGTTATCTCCACGGAGAACGCCGACGACTTCGAGAAAAACATGATCACCATCCGTTGCGAAGAACGTCTGGCGCTGGCTGTGAAACGCCCTGAGGCGTTCGTGTACGGTTCATTCAGCACCGGCGCGGGTAGCTGATAACTATTGCGGCCTTCGGGCCGCTTTTTTCGGGGCAAACAAATGCTTGATCAGAATGTGGTGAAACAGCATTGCCGCATTGATACCGACTTTACGGGTGATGATGCTCTGCTGGAGATTTACGAAGGTGCGGCGGCCCGGTACGTCCAGACATGGACACGGCGAACGCTCTATGAAAATGAAAGCAGCCCTGGCTACGCTGACGATCCGGACCCGATACTGCTCAATGATGATGTTAAGGCAGCCATGCTACTGCTTATCGGTCACTGGTATGCAAACCGGGAATCCGTGGTCATCGGGCAAACCGTTGCAGAGGTCCCGCTTGCAGTTGAAGCCCTGCTTCAGCCATACCGAATTTACGGGGTGTAGGAGGTGTTATGCAGGCCGGAAGACTGAGAGACAGGGTGGTAATTCAGAACATTACAACATCGCGTGATCCTTCCGGTCAGCCTGTTGAAACGTGGCATGACGGTGCAGAAACCTGGGCAGAAGTAAAAGGTATCAGTGGGCGAGAGCTGGTAGCCGCTGGTGCTGAAACCGCAGTCGCCACCATCAGGGTATGGACACGATTTCGTAGCGATATAACTGCTGCGTCCAGACTCAGGGTTATGACTGGCCCGCTCAAGGGGGCGATTTTAAATATCATTGGTCCGCCGATACCTGATTCTCGCGGCATTCAGCTCGAAATTCTTTGTAAGCAGGGGATCGAAAAATGATAGAGACGAGCCTCGATTTTTCCGGTCTAAATGACATTGCAAAAGACCTGGAGGCGCTGAGCCGCGCGGAAAACAACAAGGTCCTGCGTGATGCTACGCGCGCCGGTGCCGAAGTGCTTAAGGAAGAAGTAATCGCACGCGCACCAGTGCGCACCGGGAAACTGAAAAAAAACGTGGTGGTGGTGACCCAAAAAAGCCGCCGTCGCGGGGAGATTTCTTCCGGCGTCCATATTCGTGGCGTTAACCCGCGCACCGGCAACAGCGATAACACGATGAAGGCTAATAACCCGAGAAACGCCTTTTACTGGCGATTCGTTGAAATGGGAACTGCCAACATGCCGCCACATCCTTTCATTCGTCCCGCGTTTGACGTCCGACAGGAGCAGGCGACAGAGGTCGCGATCAGGCGCATGAACCAGGCCATTGACGAGGCATTAAGCAAATGACGGAAGACGATCTCTATCCTCTGCTGGAACCGCTGGCCGGAGGTCAGGTTTATCCCTACGTTGCACCGCTCGGCAGTGACGGGAAACCGTCTGTCTCTCCACCCTGGATTATCTTTTCCATCGTCGATGATGTTTCCGCTGACGTGCTGTGTGGCCAGGCAGAGAGCATGGTTTCCGTTCAGGTCGATGTGTATTCCACTTCGATCGCTGAATCACGCTCTCTGAGAGATTTGGCGCTCTCTTCGCTTAAGCAGTTAAACCCTACAGAGGTGGTAAAAATCCCCGGGTACGAGCCAGATTATCGGCTCTACCGTGCCACCCTGGATTTTAAAGTTACCCCCTGACGATTAATTCACCCAACGAACCCGCTTAATGGCGGGTTTTCTTTTTCCAGGAGACAGCTATGTCTGCACTTTATGAAAAATCGCAGCTGACGAAGATCCTTATTTCCTCCCTGCCAGCCACCAAAGAAACGATGGATTCCGCAACCTTCCTCGATCTGAGTTGCACCATCAAAGAAATTCAGTTCACCGGTGGTCAGAAGCAGGATATCGACGTAACGACGCTTTGCTCGACCGAGCAGGAGAACATTAACGGTCTGCCTTCTCCGTCAGAAATCTCTCTGTCCGGAAACTTCTACAAGAATCCGGCGCAGGACGCCTTGCGTGATGCGTATGACAACGATACTACCTACGCGTTCCAGATTATCTTCCCGTCCGGCAAGGGCTTTAAGTTCCTGGCTGAAATCCGCCAGCACACCTGGTCTTCCGGTACCAACGGCGTAGTGGCGGCAACGTTCTCCCTGCGCCTGAAAGGTAAGCCTGAAAGCATCGAGTCTGGCTCCTGAGAGGTCGCATGAAGAATATTAAAAATCTCGCCCTGGCTAAGATGTCGGGTTTTCGTCATAAGACGGTCGCCGTTCCTGAGTGGGAAGGCGTCAAAGTGGTTCTCCGTGAGCCGTCAGGTGAAGCCTGGCTGCGCTGGCAGGAAGTGGTGAAAGCGGGTGCTGATGATGAAAATGTGTCGGTATCGGAAAAGGCACACCGTAATCTTTGCGCTGACGTGGTTCTCTTCATTGACGTCCTGTGCGACACCGATAAGCAACCGGTATTCAGCGTAGACGAAGAAGAGCAGGTGCGTGAAATCTACGGCCCCGTCCATTCACGCCTGCTCAAACAGGCGCTTGACCTGATCAACAATGCGGACGAAGCGCGGGAAAAGTCTCAACCCCCGGCGTAAAGTTTCTGATGTCGCTTGCGCTCCGGATGGGGCGCACGCTCTCAGAGCTTCGGCAGAATATGACGGCAAGCGAGCTTCTGATGTGGATTGAGTTCGACAGGCAAAGTCCGGTTGGCGATATCCGTGGCGACATTCAGGCAGCTCAGCTCGTCTCTGCCATCTACGGTTCGCAGGGGGCAAAAGTACCGCTGGACGATGCGATCCTGCGCTGGGGTGGTGACGAGCAATCAGAACCGAAGGACCCGTTTGCAGGGCTTGAGGCTGCACTTACAGCTGCAACTCAGTGACTTTTTACCCAGAAAACATTAGGATTTTAGCCACTAATAATTCTGGGGATAGAAAATGGAAATTTTACTTGTTTCAATTGTAATAGGCTTAGTTCCAGCCTTAATAGCTCAAAGCAAAGGCCGCTCTTTCTTTGCTTGGTGGGTTTATGGTGCATTGCTGTTTATTATTGCCTTTGTACACTCGCTGGTAATTAAGAAAGATGTTGCAGCTGAAGAAAAAGACTTAATTGAAAATGAGGGTATGAAAAAGTGTCCGTTCTGTGCGGAAATAATCAAAAACGCAGCCATTAAATGTAAACATTGTGGCAGTGATTTGATGGCCGAATCACCTCCGGCTAAAACCGATGAAGAATACCTTGAAGAAGCCAGGCAAAAGGTCTGGAAACAATAAAAATAAAACCGCTTCGGCGGTTTTTTTACGTCTGGAGTTTGGATAAATGGCAACCTTACGCGAATTAATAATCAAAATTTCCGCCAATTCTCAATCTTTCCAGACGGAAATTTCCCGCGCCTCACGAATGGGGCAGGATTATTACCGCACCATGCAGAATGGCGGTCGGCAGGCCGCCGCTGCTGCCAGAGAGAGCGAAAGGGCGCTCTCTGATTTGACCGCCGGATTTGCATCTGCTGGAAGGGCTGCCGCCGCAGCTACGGCAGCCTTTGCAACGGGTAAAATTGTGCAGATTGCTGATGAATGGAACTCCGTAAACGCTCGTCTCAAACAGGCATCATCTTCTGCTGATGATTTTGCCGCTTCACAGCGTCAGTTAATGGAAATCAGCCAAAGAACCGGCACGGCATTTTCAGATAACGCAAACCTTTTTTCCCGCGCAGCAGCCTCAATGCGCGAGTACGGCTATAGCTCTGACGAAGTTCTGAAAATTACAGAAGCTGTCTCTACCGGCCTAAAACTTTCTGGGGCTAACACTCAGGAGGCGAGTTCTGTTATCACTCAGTTCAGCCAGGCGCTCGCACAAGGCGTTCTTCGTGGTGAAGAATTTAATGCCGTTAACGAAGCCGGTGATCGGGTAATCCGCGCTCTGGCTGCGGGAATGGGTGTAGCCCGTAAAGACCTCAAGAGCATGGCTGACCAGGGACAGCTTACGATTGATAAGGTTGTCCCAGCTTTAATGAGCCAGTTAGGAGCGTTGCAGGGCGAATTTGCCAGCATGCCACAAACGGTTTCTGGGTCCCTTCAAAAAGTAACTAACTCATTCATGGCCTGGGTGGGCGGTGTAAACCAGGCAACCGGTGCTACTGATGCGCTGTCTGGCGGATTGGATAATGTTGCCCAGACGCTTGATTCCTTTACCTCATCAGCAGTGAGCGGCGCGCTGAGTGACGTTGCTGACAATATGTCAACAATTACAACAGTCGCTGGGGCGCTTGTTGGCGTGGGGCTGGCTCGCTACCTAAGCGGAGTTGTAACCAGCGCCACGAGTGCAACAGGTGCGCTAATTTCAGCGGCTAAGTCAGAGGTTGCACTTGCTGTTGCGCAGGATAAAGCGGCTCAGTCTGCTGTTGCAGCTTCAAGGGCAGAAGTTTATCGAGCCCAGCAGGCTGTTCAGCGATCGCGAAGCGCAGATGTTCAGGCCGCCCAGCAAGAGAAAATTGCGGCAGCAGAGGCAAAAGTTACAGCAGCGCAAGCCAGACTGACAACCGCTCTTGCAAGTGGCACCGCTACGGAAAAAGTCAGGGCCAGAACTGCTCTTGAGCGCGCGCAGGCAGGGCTGGTGGCAGCTAAAAACGCTGATGCTCAAGCTATTGCTGAAAGGCGTCTGTCCGCGACCCAGGCTTCATTAAGCCGGAACCTCGCAAACCGCGTTTCGACTCAAAGCAATCTCAATAGCGTAACATCTGTCGGTACTCGCCTGATGAGTGGTGCGCTTGGCCTGATTGGCGGCGTGCCGGGTCTGGTGATGCTGGGAGCAGGAGCCTGGTATGCGATGTATCAGAATCAGGAGCAGGCCCGTCGTTCGGCGCAGGAATACGCCACCACGATTGATGAAGTCAGTAAAAAGTCGAAGGCAATGTCTTTGCCTGAAGCTTCAGACAATGCTGAGAAGACGCGCGCAGCATTGAATGAGCAGAACAGGCTGATAGATGAACAAAAGAGCAAGATCGAAAATCTGAAAGAGCAGATAGCTGGTTATCAGTCAGTGATCAGTAAGCCCGGTCCAACGACCAGCGGTGGTTTCATGATTAACCACCTGACATCTTTGGATACCGTGACCCGTGGACTGGCTACAGCCACTGAACAGTTATCTGTTGAGCAGGAAAGACTTGCTCAGATGCAGGAGAAATCTGCCTCTATCCAACAGGTTCTTGAAGGTCTTGAGCATCGGCGTGTGACGTTAATTCGGGAGGAGGCGGCAAATCAGAACCGGGCTTATCAATCACTTCTGTTGATGAATGGGCAGCACGATGAACTTAATCGATTGCTCGGTCTGGGTAACCAACTCCTTATGGCCCGGCAAGGGCTGGCTAACGTCCCGCTCAGACTCCCTCAGGCCGACCTCGACAAAAAACAAACCGATGCCCTCGAAAAGAGCCGCCGGGATCTGGAGTTGTCACGCCTGAAGGGTGAAGCAAAAGAGCGCCTGAGACTGAGTTATGCAGCCGATGACCTGGGGTTAACCAGTGATCCGCAATTCCAGACAGGCCGTCAGGAGTTGATTAATAACGGTCTTGCTGAATGGCGGAATAATGAGGCCAACAAACCTAAGGCGAAGGGCGGTAAAACCGAAGGCGAGAAAACCGAGGATGTGTATAAGCGCCTTATCAAGCAGCAAAAAGAGCAGATTGCCCTGCAAGGCCAGAATACTGAACTGGCGAAGGTTAAATACCAGGTCAGCCAGGGCGAACTTGCTTCTCTGACAGAAGCCCAGAAAAAGACGGTATTGCAGAATGCTGCGCTGATTGACCAGGTTAAATTACGTGAGCAACTGCGAAATTACGAAGCCAACCTTGCTGACAGTAACGCAAGCGCCCGCGCAGCCAATGAAGCGCAACTGCTGGGCTACGGGCAGGGAACCAGGTTCCGTGAAAGACTTCAGGAGCAGTTCAATCTGCGTAAGGAGTTTGAGCAGAAGAATACCGATCTTCTCCGCCAGCGTCAGGCTGGTGAAATCGACGAGACGTTCTATCAGCAGGGGCTGGCACTTAATAAGCGCTACCTCGAAGAGCGCCTGCGCGACCAGGAGGGATATTACGCCGCTTCTGATGCGCAGCGTGACGACTGGATGACGGGACTGTCTGAGGGTTATGCGAACTGGGTGGACGAAGCTACTGATTATTCTTCCATGGCCGCTGACGGCATGAAGCAGGCCATGGGTGGCGCGGTCACCACGATCACCGACATGCTCAATGGCAACGTTGACAGCTGGAAGGACTGGGGCGTGAGCGTACTGAAGATTATCCAGAACGTTCTGGTGAACATGGCTGTTGCTAATGGCGTCAGCTCAATTGGATCACTGTTCAGTTTTGGTGCCTCGTCAGCCGCAACCGCCAGCAGCGGTACCGCTATTCAGAATGCTGGCGCGAACTTTACCTTTAATGCGAAGGGTAATGTTTACGACTCTCCGTCCCTGAGCGCTTACAGCAATGGCGTTTTCCAGACGCCTCAGCTGTTTGCTTTTGCCAAAGGCGCAGGGGTTTTTGCCGAGGCTGGTCCGGAAGCCATTATGCCGCTTACGCGCGCCGCTGATGGTTCGCTGGGCGTTCGGGCAGTTGGTACTCCGCAGGTCTCCGGCGGTGTGCCTTCAGTTAACTTCGGCGATATCAATATTCAGGGTGGATCACCACAGGCAGCCAGTCAGGGAACCGCCGGAGCAGCAGGCAGGCAGCTTAAGGATGCCATCACTGGTGTCATTAACGAACAGGCCAGCATGCCGGGCTCGCCTCTGTGGCGATTAATCAAGGGAGTTTAACCATGGCAGTCGAAACCTTCAGCTGGTGCCCAAAGGTTACCTCTCAGGTTGATACAAGTTTTCGTACCCGAAAGGCGCAGTTTGGCGATGGCTATACACAGGTGGCCGGGGACGGCATCAACCCGGTAACACCTCAGTGGAGCGTGAGCTTTACCGGCGATGAGGCTTACATTCAGGCCATTAAAAACTTTCTGAACAGACATGCAGGGTGGAAGTCATTTATCTGGAAGCCACCGCTTGAGCCTTCAGGTTTATGGCGCGCGGAATCCTTCCAGATATCTACCCACGGCAACAAAAAATACACCCTCAGCAGCACATTCATACAGGCATACCATCCATGAGTATTTCATCTGATGTCCAGAAACTGGAGCCGGGTAAGCGCGTCCGCCTGATTGAGGTAGACGGCTCAGCGTTCGGTGCGGGTATTCTTCGCTTTCACAACGAGACAATCCCGCATACCGAGGCGGAAATCATCGCCGCAGGCGGCGACGAGTCAAAACTTGAGCCGAAGTCGGTGTGGTGGCAGGGGCAGGAGTATGGCGCGTGGCCGTATGAACTGACCGGCATATCTGTAAGCAGTGACGGCCAGAGTTCACGGCCGTCACTCACTGTTGCAAACATCAGCGGTACGATTGGCGCGCTGTGCCGCAGGTTTCAGGGGATGGCTAAAGCAAAGGTGATCATCCATGACACCTTCGCTCACTACCTGGACGCAAGAAATTTTCCTGGCGGGAACCCGACTGCGAATCCCAACGAGGAGCGCAAACAGGTTTATTACATCGACCGTAAATCAGGGTCAGACGATGAAACCGTAGAGTTTGAGCTTTCAAGTCCAGCCGATTTGCGAGGGCAACTCATTCCGACCCGGCAAATTCAGCCAATGTGCACGTGGTGCATGCGGGGCTGGTACAAAACCGGGAACGGCTGCACCTACGCCGGGCAAAACGGCTGGTTCGATAAAGACGGCAATCGGGTGGACGATCCTTCACAGGATGTTTGCTCCGGATTGCTGTCAACGGGCTGTAAACCTCGCTTCGGAGAGAATGAACAGCTGGATTATGGCGGGTTCCCCGGCTCTTCACTTCTGAGAGGATAATCATGCGCGACAAAACAGTTAGCGCCATTCTGGCGCATGCCGCCGCATCCTTCCCCGAGGAGTGCTGTGGCGTGGTTATTCAGAAGGGGCGGGTGGAGAAATACATCCCCTGCAAAAATAATGCTGAGTCGCCGACTGAGCAATTTGAACTTAATCCTGAGGATTATGCGGCCGCTGAAGAGCAGGGCACTGTGGTGGCGATCGTCCACAGCCATCCCGGCGACGGGGCAACAACTCAGCCGAGCGAGCTCGACATGCTGATGTGTGATGCCACGGAACTGCCCTGGATTATTGCATCGTGGCCGGAGGGCGACATTCGCACCGTCATGCCTCGCGGAGACCGCCCCCTTACAGGGCGCCAGTTTGTACTCGGGTATGCAGACTGCTGGTCTCTCATCATGGACTATTTCCGCATCGAGCACGGCATTGAACTGCCCAACTACAGCGTAGATCGCCACTGGTGGGAGCAGGGCGAAAACCTCTATATGGATAACTGGCAGGAATGCGGTTTCCGTGAGTACGACGGTCCCGCTCAGCCAGGTGACATGGTTATCATGCAGGTTCAGTCCACCGTCCCAAACCATGCCGGGATTTTGCTTGATGGCAACATGCTACTGCATCACATGTATGGCCAGCTAAGCCAGCGTATTCCCTACGGTGGCTATTACCGTGACCGTACCATCAAAATTCTGCGTTATAAGGATTTGATGTAATGGAAAGAAAAACCGTTATCAAACTCAGCGGCTCAATGGCTCAGCGATTTGGCAGGACACATCGCCGTGCACTAACGTCCGCCAGCGAAGTTTTCAGGGCGCTTTCTAACACCATTGATGGATTTGATTCCTACCTGCGCGAGACCAGAGCGAAAGGGCTGGACTTTGTCATCTTCCGAAACCAAATAAACATAGGCAAGGAAGAGTTTGATCTTCTTGGGCCTGGTGATGAGCTCCGCATTATCCCTGTCATACGCGGTAGTAAAAGGGCGGGGCTCTTTCAAATTGTTACTGCCGCCGCAATTGCGGCCTTTACCTGGTGGAACCCAATAGGATGGGCAGCAAGCACACAAATGGCACTATATGCCGCAGCTGGCTCTATGGCCGTTGGCGGTGTAGTGCAAATGCTCTCTCCTCAGGTTTCAGGTCTGCGAATGCGTCAGGAACCTGATAACAAACCCTCCTATGCGTTTGGTGGTCCCGTTAACACGACGGCATCTGGCAATCCCGTCCCCCTGCTTTATGGGCAACGGGAAATTGGCGGTGCCATTATATCCGCCGGGGTTTATGCAGAAGATCAGCAATAAACCAAACCACGTACTGCAAGCCACCTGACGGTGGCTTTTTTATGGACGCGATATGACGACGACAATCATCAAAGGCCGCGGTAAAGGTGGCAGCAATCAGACCCGAACACCCGTTGAAGCACCGGACAGCATTCAGTCCATTGCAAGGGCAAAGGTGCTGATTGCGCTTGGAGAGGGTGAGTTCGCTGGCGGGCTTGATGGTAAAAACATTTTTCTTGGTGACTCATCTTCCTACACGCCTCTTCAGAACGCCGACGGAAGTTATAACTTCAATAATGTGAAATATGAGTTCCGTTCCGGCACTCAGGACCAGGACTACATTCAGGGCTTCCCCGGCATTGAAAACGAACTTCAGGTTTCATACGAGCTGAAACAGGCTGTGCCGTACGTGCGCGCGGTATCCAACACGCAGCTCTCTGCGCTGCGAATTCGCCTGGGATGGCCAACTCTTTTACTCCAGAAAAACAACGGTGATAAAGTCGGCACCCGCGTCGAGTATGCTATCGATCTGTCGGTCGATGGCGGGCCGTATGAAACGGTGGTTAACGGTGCGGTCGATGACAAAACCACGTCGCTTTATGAGCGCAGTCACCGCGTTAACCTTCCAAAAGCCTCGACTGGATGGCAGTTGCGGGTTCGCAGAATCACGCCGGATTCCACGAGCGTGAATATCGTCGACACCATGCGCGTTGTGGCCGTTACTGAAATTATTGACGCCAAACTTCGCTACGTTAACACAGCTCTGCTGTATGTGGAGTTTGACGCAAAGCAGTTCCCCAATGGCATCCCTCAGGTTGTGTGCAATCCGAAAGGGCGAATCATCCGTGTACCTGATACTTATGATCCCGAAACCCGCACTTACTCTGGTACATAGGAAGGCGTATTTAAATGGGCATGGACGGATAACCCTGCCTGGATTTATTACGACATCATTCTGAACGAGCGCTTCGGGCTGGGTCAAAGAATCGATGCGACTCAGATAGACAAATGGGAGTTATATCGCATCGCTCAGTATTGCGATCAGCAGGTACCAGACGGCAAGGGCGGAAGCGGGACGGAGCCTCGTTTTCGTTGCAACGTTTATATCCAGGACCGTAATGACGCCTGGACCGTACTTCGTGATCTGGCGGGTATATTTCGCGGCATGACGTACTGGGGTGACAATAAGATGTATGTCCTGGCTGATATGCCCCGCGATGTGTGGCATATCTATAACCACGCCAGCGTTGTTGAGGGTAAATTTACCTTTGCGGACCCGAGTGAAACCACCCGAAACACTGCCGCGCTGGTGAACTGGTCTGACCCAGCTAACCACTACAAAGACACGCCTGAGCCTGTTTACGATAACGATCTGGCGATGCGCTTCGATTATCGTCAGCTCGAAATGACTGCGATCGGCTGCACCAGGCAGTCAGAGGCAAACCGGCGGGGGCGCTGGGCGCTGCTTACCAACGGTATCGGCGAGCTGGTGACCTTCAGCACAGGCATGGACGTTCCCCCTGTTGGTGAGGTGATCGGCGTGGCTGCTAACGAGCTGGCCGGAAGAACTATCGGCGGCAGGGTGAGCGCGGTTAACGGCCGCAACATAACCCTCGATCGCGCCGCTGATGTGAAAGCCGGTAACAGGCTGTTTTTGAATCTTCCATCAGGCACAGCTCAGGCCAGAACCGTCCAGGCCGTTAACGGAAACACAGTCACTGTCACCACACCCTACAGCGAAACGCCGGAGGCTGAATGTAACTGGGGTGTGGACTCTGACGATCTGTTTATAGCGCTTTTCCGTGTTACGGGAACGCGGGACAACAACGACGGTACTTTCGAGGTCACCGGGACGACTTACAACCCTGATATCTATTCCGCTGTTGATACCGGCGCAAGACTGGACGAGCGGCCAGTCAGTGTCATTCCACCGGGGGTTCAGGCTCCCCCAGGAAATATTGTCGTAGACAGTTACTCTACGGTTAACCAGAACATTGCGATTACCACTATGCGCGTTGCCTGGGATTCTGTTCAGGGTGCAGTTGCTTACGAGGCGGAATGGCGGCGTGACAGCGGCAACTGGATTAGTGTGCCCCGAACGTCTTCTCTCGGCTTTGAAGTGCAGGGTATCTACTCGGGTCGCTATCTGGTCCGTGTCAGGGCGGTGAACGCCAGCGACGTTTCATCAGTATGGGCGACATCATCAGAAGTAAATCTTACGGGTAAAGTGGGCAATCCGCCGAAACCGGTCGGCTTCATCGCTTCCGATAATGTGGTATTCGGTATCGAGCTGAGCTGGGGATTCCCGGCGAACACCGACGACACGCTGAAGACGGAAATTCAGTACAGCCCGACCGGGACGGAAGACGATGCGATGCTGCTGGCCGATGTGCCTTACCCGCAGCGCAAATATCAGCAGATGGGCCTTAAGGCTGGACAAATTTTCTGGTACCGCGCGCAGCTGGTTGACCGCAGCGGAAACGAATCAGGGTATACAGACTTTGTGCGCGGTCAGGCCAGCATCGATGTATCCGATATCACCGATGCGATCCTGGAGGAGATTAAAGATTCCGAGGTATTTAAGGATCTGATTGAAAGTGCTGTAGACAGTAGCGAGAAACTGGCCGAGCTTTCTGATGCAATTAAGGAGAACGCCGATGGGCTGGCTGCCGCCGTAGGTTCGAATAAGCAGACAGCAGAAGCAATCATCGGCAACGCGCTGGCTATTGCCGATGTTGTCGTGCGCCAGACAGCCCAACAGGGCGCTAACTCTGCGACATTCGAACAGCTCCGGGAGGTGATCGCTACTGAAACGGAGGCGCGCGTAACGGATGTTACCCGTCTTGAGGCAAAAACTGCGCAGAACGAGGCGGGAGTTACCGAGGTAAGGCAGGCTCTGTCAGATGAAGCTCAGGCAAGGGCTACTGCTGTTGATCAGCTCACTGCGAGCACTCAGGTCATTTCTGATAAAGCTGATTCGGCTTCGAGTAAAGCTGACGCTGCATCAGGTAAGGCAGATGCGGCTGAACAAGCCAGCTCACAAAACACTGCTGATATCACCACGTTGCGACAGGTTGTCACAGACACGACTTCATCAATGGCATCCCGCCTGGAGGAGCTGGGAGCAAGAACCGATACTGCCAGCGGCGGCATCCAGAATAACGCTATCGCGCTAATAACGAGTACGCTGGCGCAGGCTGATCAGCGGGTGAGACTCAGTGCGCAGTACGGTGACAGCAAGGCCGACATCGATCGTATTGATAACGTCATGGCAAGCGACAGGGAGGCAACAGCACGTTCGCTGCTAAGTTTGCAGACTGACGTGAACGGCAACAAGGCATCCATCAACAGCCTGAATCAGACGTTCTCCGATTACCAGCAGGCCACCGCGACGCAGATAAACGGCATTACGGCGACCATCAACGGGCACACTTCAGCGATCACCACCAACGCGCAGGCCATTGCGAACGTCAACGGCGACCTGAAGGCGATGTACAGCATCAAGGTTGCCGTGGATGCGAACGGAAAACAGTATGCTGCTGGTATGGGGATTGGTGTTGAGAATACTCCATCTGGCATGCAGTCGCAGGTATTATTCCTCGCAGATCGTTTTGCAGTGATGATGCAGGCAGGAGGAACCCCTACCATCGTCTTCACCACGCAAAATGGTCAGTTGATAATCCGCGATGCTGTTATCGGGGAGGGGACGATCGGTAACAGTAAAATCGGTAATTACATCCAGTCATCAACCTGGGATGGGACAGGGAATGTCGGATGGCATATCAACAAGTCCGGGTATGCCGTGTTTAACAACGTGACCGTTCGTGGCTCGATTTACGCCACAACGGGTAACTTTGGATTCAGTGGGCCGAACAAGGCGACGGTGATAGACAGTAATGGTGTAACTATCAACCTGACCGGAGGCGGCCGTATCGTACTTGGAGAATGGACATAACATGCCAAGAGGACTACTAATTGATCTGAATGATGGCGGAAAGCGGATGGAGATAACGGCGGGTCTTCGGTGCCCGTCTTTTGGAGCCTACTTTGACAGTGGATACCAGAAAGCCAAATACGCTGATATTGCCGGTTATGTTTCCGGGGCGCAGGTGCTGTTTATCCCGCACGCGACAGCTTACCTTGATTCAGGGCTGCTTCATAAAATGAACTCGGTCACCATATCCGGTGGCCGTGTGACGCAGAACTCCACGATGAAGGACGTAAGCATCAGTGAGCGTGAGAGTACGTACACGTTCCCCGGAAGCATCTGGCAGATATTTCCTCCTGGCCAGCGTAAAGGAGAAGGCCTGCTTATTGATGACAGTACTGACTTCCTGGCGATTACCAATGCCACGCAGTCAGGGCAGTGTATCTGGAAGGGGACCGTCAATGTCCCCACTGGCGGCTGGGCAGTTCCCACAATAGCGGGATACGACAAGTCCAAATATATCGTCTTTGGGCGCTGCAATAGCGGTAACACAGTCGATTTCGATGGCAACACGGTCAGGTTCTTCAGCCCTCCATCCACCAACGATGACGCTCCGACAACCGGCACGATTGATATCGTCATATTCGCCAGTGGTGTGACGCCGCAGCCGGGAACGGGGCTAAACATCTTCAATGCAGCCGGGGCCTGCACGTTTTCAACGACAAAGCGGCCTTTCGTCTACCTCAACCAGCTCTGGACGCCTTCAAAAAATGCCGTGAGCATCGGCAGCGGGTATGTTCCGCTGGGTAGGTTCGGGCTGATGGCTCACGAAGTTAATGGCATGTACGTGTATAGAATGTTCGGAATAAAAATACAGAACGGCAGTGCTTCAGTTCAGGGTGGGAAATATCTGGGGCGCGAGCGGTATGCAATTTTTGGTAATGACACGGTAACGCCACTGAACCTTCCCGTTCTCCCCGATATGTACGTCTGAATAAACTGTCTTTTTAACAAACCTCGCTCCGGCGGGGTTTTTTTATTGCCTGGAGAAAACATGATTTATACCACTGGCACTATCGCCATCAGCGGAAACACCCTTACAGGTACCGGCACAAACTTCACTGCTGCTGGTTCTCTTATTCGTAACGGCTGTACCGTTATTGCAATGACCAGCCCTGTGCAGGTATTTCAGATTACCACCATCGGCAGCGCAACAAGTCTCACCGTAACGCCAGCAGCTAACCCAACTGTTCCCGCTGGAACCCGGTTTGCCATTCTTCTGAGTGACAGTCTGAGCGTGGATGGTCTGGCGCAGGATATTGCTGAAACCTTCACGATGTACCAGCGCTACATGAGCGGGTTCGCTGATGTAATGAACGGGACATCTGATGTCACCATCACTATCAATGGCACTGCCGTTACCGTACCGGGTCAAAAATCGCTGGCGAAGAAAGGGGCAAACAGCGACATTACCAGCCTGAGCGGATTAACAACTGCTCTCAGCATCGCTCAGGGCGGTACTGGAGCGAAAACAGCTAATGAAGCGCTAACAGCACTTGGTGCTCTTGGTACTGGCGGAGGAACGTTAACGAATTCCCTGAATATCGCCGGTATCGCTGGTAACCCTTACGCTTTCACCGTTGAAGGACTTTCAACTGTTGGTAGTGTATGGGCTCATACAGTGATGGTTAACGGTACTCCTCGCTTCAGGGCAGGTGTTGCAGGCATTGGTGGTGCCGTCTCTTACCAAATCGCAGGAAGAAATAATAGCACCGATGCATTCTCAACAATGCTGTCCGTGAAGCCAGGCTCAGTTGTTTACACTTCTGAAAATACCACTAAAGCCTCCGATGGCACGCTGAAAGCAGCTTCGCCGGTGGCCAGAATCGTGAAATCTCAGAACGAGAATCAGCGCACAGATATTGATGAAAATGATTTTATCTGGTGCGGCTGCGGTACGGCGAATGCAGAAGCTGAAGGAATCAGTATTTCTCGTCTTGATGTAGGTGTTTATACGCTTACCGGTTCAGCCGGTCTGGCTTCTTCTGGCTGGCAACTCCTCCCGCCTATGGACCCTGGCGGCATGGGGGAGCTGGGTGTTGTTGAAGCTGAGCAAACAGAAAGCGGTGGGCTGACGATTCGGCTTTTTAAGCGGAAATACATGCTGAGCGATGAAGGGGAGATCGTCAAAACAAAAGGGGCTCCTATGGATGTTCCGGCCAACAGCTGGATCGACGTTCGCCTCGACATGCCTGAAAACAGTGTATGGAATCAACGACAGGAAGAAGCTTTGGAAGCTGCGGAGAATGAATCTGGTTCGTAATTAAATGTTGGCAGCCAGATAAATGATGGCTGCCAGATTTTGTCACATACCCACCTGGCGAACTGTCGGAAACTCAGACACAAGCCACATGTCGGATTCATCAAACATTTCCTCCAGCATGCGGTTCAGCTTTTCACGATCACTTTTGCTGGCATCGCTATTCAGGCCGTTTGCCTGCATCGGCTTCACCTTCACTTCGGCATCAGGGAAAATCTGGTGCACCCGCTTCGTCAGTTCGGCCAGAATAATTTCTCTGGCCCCTTCAAGCCCCTCTACATTGCGTTTGTCATAAACCAGTTCAACAAACATTATGTGCTCCATTGTTTACTGTTTGGATATACAGTATTTAAGCTTCAGAGCAATGCTGCGTCAAGTAAAGGTTTAAATCGGTTTGTGTACACATATGGGTACATAATAATTGGTTTGTTGGTGTTTATATTTAATAAAATCAGTTAATTGAATTTAATGTGCACTTTAACCATTTAACTAAGGGGACGAAGCGGCAAGAGTATAGCGTTATTTACACTTTTCGTTAAGCGCATTGCCGCCTGACTGGTCAAAGATTCACCGTTCACGCCGATTTTTCGGCAGTTTTATCCTTTTTTTCCTGAGCCTTAAGCTCGGCCTTACGCTTGTTGGACATGTCGTTACGGATTTGCGCATGGCTCAACAGCGCAAAGATAAAGGTCCCGCCACAAATGTTGCCTGCGAGGGTTGGCAGGGCGAACGGCCAGAAAAAGTCGCTCCAGTGGAGTGTGCCGTTAAATACCAGATAAAGGATTTCAACGGTTCCGACAACAATGTGCGTGGTATCGGCGAGTGCGATAAGCCAGGTCATCAGGATAATCACCACGATTTTCGCGCTGCCCGCTGAGGGGAACATCCACACCATAGTGGCGATGATCCAGCCGGAAATTATGGCATTAGAGAACATTTCAACCGGCGTGTTTTTCATCACATCCATGCCAATTTTCACAAATGCGTCGCGGGTCGGTTCATCAAATATTGGCATATACTCGAACGCCCAGGCGGCTATACCCGTACCGATGAGGTTCCCCAGCAGCACGACGCTCCACAGGCGCATCAGTAAACCGAAATTACCGAGGGTCGGATTTTGCATGACGGGCAGTACGGCAGTGACGGTATTCTCCGTAAAAAGCTGCTGTCTCGCCATAATGACGATAATAAAGCCGAACGTGTAGCCTAAATTTTCCAGCAAAAACCCGCCCGGTACGCCTTCCAGCTGAACGTGAAATATCCCTTTGGCGAGCAAAGAGGCGCCCATTGACAGACCGGCTGCAATGGCTGACCACAGCAGGGCCATCGCGTCGCGCTCCATCTCTTTTTCCCCGTCCTGGCGAATATGCTCATGAATAGCCATGGCGCGTGACGGCAGGCGATCTTCATCGACTTCTATCTCTTCTCCCCGGTCTTTCTCCTCACTTTCAATCTCAAGTTCTTCATTGTTCTCGCCAATTTTTTCTTCGTTAATGTCTTTCATAACAGCTCCTTCGGGGTAATTGCTCATTTAAGCGTAGCGGCTTTTAGCGCCTTGCCCGTGGGGATGCTCTTAAATTGCTGTAAATGGCAATAAAGGTGAGACATCTCTTTCAAAGCCAATATAAAATTGCCAGCGAAACGAATTCTGAAAGACAGGCTATGCTGAAATTAGCGTGATGACGCGAGCGGGTCGTCATTGTCCTCGTAGACATCGGTAAGCGTGCTGTTACAATCACTTGCACGTTTCAGGCGGAGCATCACCGGCTCCGTCACAGATGGCATTCAACGATAGCCATATTGAACAGGGAGAAATTTATGAAGCTTCGGCTGTCGGCGCTTGCGCTGGGCGTAACAATGCTTGTGGGCTGCGCCAGCTCTGGCGAGCAAACGGGACGCTCCGATCCTCTCGAAGGATTTAACCGTTCAATGTACAGCTTTAACTATAATGTGCTGGATCCGTATCTGGTTCGTCCGGTTGCCGTGGCATGGCGTGACTACGTTCCGCAGCCGGCGCGTAACGGGCTGAGCAACTTTACCAGTAACCTGGAAGAGCCAGCGGTTATGGTCAACTACTTCCTCCAGGGCGACCCGTATCAGGGGATGGTGCATTTCACCCGCTTCTTCCTGAACTCCCTGCTGGGTATGGGCGGCTTAATTGATGTCGCGGGCATGGCGAACCCGAAATTACAGCGTGAACAGCCGCACCGTTTCGGCAGCACGCTGGGGCATTATGGCGTAGGTTATGGGCCGTATGTGCACCTGCCATTCTACGGCAGCTTTACCGTGCGTGATGATGGCGGCGACATGGTGGATACGTTGTATCCGGTGCTGTCATGGCTCACCTGGCCGCTGTCGATTGGTAAATGGACCGTGGAAGGAATTGAAACACGTGCGCAACTGCTGGACTCTGACGGTCTGCTGCGTCAGTCTTCCGATCCGTACATCATGGTCCGCGAGGCCTACTTCCAGAACCATGACTTTATTGCCAACGGCGGTAAGCTGAAGCCGGAAGATAATCCGAACGCGAAAGCCATCGAGAACGAATTAAAAGATATCGATTCGGAATAAATAAAAAAGGTGAGCAATGCTCACCTTTTTTAATCGTGTTGGGATTAGAACGCGTAGTTGAAGTTGGTACCAAACAGCCAGGCTTTACCTTCAGAGGTAAACTCGTAAGGGCCTTCCTGGAAGGTCACTTTCTGTCCATGCATGTACGACACGCCCGCGTCGATAGAGGCATTCTCGTTGAACGCGTAGGTTGCCCCCGCACTCACCCAGAAACGGTCCTGATCCGGAATGGAGATAGAACGCTTATCTGCCGGTACCGGGCTGTCATCAAATGCCACGCCAGTACGGAACGTCCAGTTGTCATCCATATAATAGGTCGTACCAAGTGCGATACGGTAAGCATCGTGGAAGCTTTCGTCTTTATAGAACAGCGTCTGGCCGTTGCTGCCGGTGGCTTTCAGCTCCTGGAACTGGCTCCAGCTGGTATACGCGAGGCTATAGTGAATAGCCCACTGCGGCGCAACGCGGTTATAACCTGACACTTCCCACATTTCTGGCAGATGCAGTGACAGTGAACCCGGTACGGTTTGATTCGAGGTACCCCATGGAATGGTGGTGCCTGCGCCCGGTACCATACCGTTGACTGGGCTCAGGATGCCGCTTTTGTAATCGCCATCGAAGTCAATCTTCACTTCTGAGCGGTAGGTCAGACCCCAGCGGTTGTTTTTATCCAGTTCATACAGGATACCGGCGTTCCAGCCGTAGCCCCATTCATCGCCTTTCAGGCTGGCAATTTTATTGCTGTTTTTCGGCAGCGCAGCAGTTTGCTCCCCGGAATAACGCTCGATTTTTGCATCAGCGTAGACAGCATCAAAGCCCAGACCAAAGCTCCAGTTATCGTTCAGACGATATGCGCCGCTCAGGTTAAGGTTCAGGGTCGTCAGGTCGGTTTTACCGCCGTATTCCCCGGCCGGATAGTTGTTATTGAACTCCGTTGCCAGGCCATAGTTAGAGGTGACAGAGGCACCCCAACCAAACTGTTCATTGATTGGCGCAACAAAGTGCAGGTTAGGCACCCACGCGGTCGGCGCAATGTTATCCGCCTTCAGATCTGCGCCGGTGAACTGAGATTTGCCAGAAATATTGACATCAGGATCGATGTAAACCGCACCGGCAGAGAAGGTAGGGCGATCAAACATCATGATCAGCGCCGGGTTACGGCTCGCGTTGCCTGCGTCATCGGCAATCGCACCTTCCCCGGAATACGCACGGCCAAGGCCAGAGGAAGAAAATTCGTTTAACTGGAAGCCCGCTGACCAGGCGGACGTTGAGACGATTGCCACTGCAACTGCTAAAGCAGTTTGTTTGAACAGGGTTTTCTGGCTCATGACCATAACCTCATTGAGTTATTTTTATTCAATAATTGTTACATACCGTAACAGGAGCGCGAAGTGTAGGGTCTGAGGTATGACTTACAAATCAGACCAGTGGCGAGAGTATAGGTCTGACCAGCTGGGATGTTGCAAGTTTGTTTATTAATATTTTCAGATATGTTTCTTGAAACGAGATCTGGTTGGCAAAATTGTGACCAGTGCGATTCCTCTGAAAAGGGGAATTTTGTTTTAGATCATTTTTTAGTGTGATATTGCTCACTTATCCGATTTTGCGCCATTAACGGCTGGAGGGGGCTCGTCCGGGGGCGTAAAATAGACGCATCGTGTTTATCTCGCGCCCTGCGCGAATACAGAGGAAATTGAGCTATGAGTAAATGCAGTGCTGATGAAACCCCGGTTTGCTGCTGTATGGATGTTGGCACCATTATGGACAACACCGATTGCACCGCCTCTTACAGCCGCGTATTCCCTAACCGTGCTGAAGCGGAAGAGACGCTGGCCGCGCTGAGCCAGCGCGCGCGTGAAGTCGAATCCGATCCGTGTGAAATCAAATCCACCTTCACGGAAGTGGAAGGCGGCGTGCAGCTGGTTATCGACTTTGTGTTCGCCTGCGAAGCAGAAACGCTGATCTTCCAGTTAGGCCTGCGTTAATACTTTTTGCACGGGCCTATGATCGTGTAGGCCGGGTAAGGCAACGCCGCAACCCGGCAACAAATCTCACAAATGCCTCTGCCATGCAGGGGCATTTTCTTTTTCTTCTCTGTGCCTTAGCTCGCAATTTTTCGCTTCCCCGATTGGCTCAATGTAAAAAAATAGTTAAGACTATTATCAGGTCAGACCACTTAATGTGCGCGCAAAATTTTTTTACAGGGGAGTGTTATGAGTCAGGCATTACCGCTTATCACCCGACACGGTGACCGCATTGCCATTATCAGCGGGTTACGTACGCCGTTTGCGCGTCAGGCAACCGCGTTTCACGGTATACCGGCAGTCGATCTGGGAAAAATGGTAGTGGGGGAGATGCTGGCTCGCAGCGAGATCCCGCCAGAGGTTATTGAGCAACTGGTTTTCGGCCAGGTGGTGCAAATGCCGGAAGCGCCCAATATCGCACGTGAAATCGTGCTGGGCACCGGCATGAATGTTCATACCGACGCCTACAGCGTCAGCCGCGCCTGCGCCACCAGTTTCCAGGCGGTGGCGAACGTGGCGGAAAGCCTGATGGCGGGGACCATTCGCGCGGGGATCGCCGGCGGCGCGGATTCCTCCTCCGTGCTGCCCATCGGCGTCAGCAAACAGCTGGCCCGCATCCTCGTGGATGCCAACAAAGCTCGCACTACCGGTGCAAAGCTTAAACTCTTCTCGCGTTTACGCCTGCGCGACCTCATGCCCGTGCCACCTGCCGTTGCTGAATACTCCACCGGCCTGCGTATGGGCGACACTGCCGAGCAGATGGCAAAAACCTACGGTATTACCCGCGAACAGCAGGATGCACTGGCGCATCGCTCGCATCAGCTCGCTGCGAAGGCCTGGTCGGAAGGCAAACTTGCCGACGAGGTGATGACTGCTTATATCCCGCCTTTCCGCGAACCGCTGGTGGAAGATAACAATATCCGTGGCACCTCGACGCTGGAGGATTACGCAAAACTGCGCCCGGCGTTTGATCGTAAACATGGCACCGTTACGGCGGCCAACAGTACGCCACTGACGGACGGTGCCGCCGCCGTGATCCTGATGACGGAATCCCGGGCGAAAGAGCTTGGCATCACACCGCTGGGCTATTTGCGTAGCTACGCCTTTACCGCCATTGATGTCTGGCAGGACATGCTGCTCGGTCCGGCCTGGTCCACGCCCCTGGCGCTGGAGCGTGCGGGGTTGACGCTGGCTGACTTAACCCTGATCGATATGCACGAAGCCTTTGCCGCACAAACCCTGGCAAACATTCAGCTGCTGGCAAGCGAGCGCTTCGCGCGCGATGTACTGGGCCGCGCCCACGCGACCGGCGAAGTGGATCAGAGTAAGTTTAACGTGCTTGGCGGATCCATCGCCTACGGCCATCCATTTGCGGCGACCGGCGCGAGAATGATAACCCAGACTTTGCACGAGCTGCGTCGCCGCGGCGGCGGTTTTGGTCTCGTTACCGCCTGTGCGGCGGGCGGCCTGGGTGCAGCAATGGTTCTGGAGGCTGAATAATGGAAACGACATCTGCATTTAACCTGGCTGTTCGCCTTGATAACGTGGCTGTTATCACCATTGATGTACCCGACGAAAAGATGAACACCCTGAAGGCCGAGTTCGGCGTTCAGGTGCGTGCGATGCTCAGACAGATCCGCGAAAACAAAGCGATACGTGGCCTGGTATTTATCTCGGCAAAGCCGGATAACTTTATTGCCGGGGCCGATATCAACATGATTGCCCGGGCGAAAAGCGCTCAGGAAGCAGAAGACCTGGCGCGTCAAGGGCAGCAGGTAATGGCGGAGATCCATGCGCTGTCGATACCCGTTGTCGCTGCGATCCACGGGGCCTGCCTGGGCGGTGGGCTTGAGCTGGCGCTGGCCTGTCACAGCCGCATTTGTACCGACGATGCGAAAACGGTACTCGGACTGCCGGAGGTACAGCTTGGATTGCTGCCCGGTTCAGGTGGCACGCAGCGCCTGCCGCGTCTGGTGGGCGTCAGTACGGCGCTGGAGATGATTTTAACCGGTAAACAGCTGCGCGCCCGTCAGGCATTAAAGGCGGGTCTGGTTGATGAGGTCGTTCCGCACGCCATCTTGCTTGAGGCCGCCGTTGAGCGGGCGCTGAAAGGTCGTCAGGCGAAACGCCCTCTGCCGGTGCGCGAGCGTATCCTCGCCGGGCCGCTGGGGCGCACGCTGCTGTTCAATATGGTGGGTAAAAAAACCGAGCAAAAAACCAAAGGGAATTATCCGGCAGCGACGCGCATTCTGAAGGTGATTGAAACCGGTTTATCGCAGGGCAGCAGCAGCGGTTATGCTGCGGAAGCGAAAGCCTTTGGCGAGCTGGCGATGACGCCGCAGTCGCAGGCGCTGCGCGGCATTTTCTTTGCCAGCACGGAGGTTAAAAAAGATCCGGGCAGTGAAGCTGAACCGGCTCTGCTGCGCGCCGTTGGCGTTCTGGGTGGTGGGCTGATGGGCGGCGGCATCGCATTTGTCACCGCCAGCAAAGGCAAATTGCCCGTACGTATCAAAGATATCAACCCTAAGGGTATCAACCATGCGTTGCAGTACAGCTGGCAGAACCTTGATCGCAAAGTGAAACGCCGCCATATCAAGGCCAGTGAGCGCGATAAAACCCTCGCGATGATCACTGGCGCCACCGACTACAGTGGGTTTGCACACCGCGATCTGGTGATTGAAGCCGTGTTCGAAGATCTGGCCCTTAAGCAGCAGATGGTGGCGGACGTTGAACAGCACTGCGCGCCGCACACCATTTTCGCGTCAAACACCTCGTCTTTGCCGATCGGCGACATCGCGGCGAAAGCCGTGCGCCCGGAGAAGGTAATAGGGCTGCACTATTTCAGCCCTGTCGAAAAAATGCCGCTGGTGGAGGTTATCCCGCATGCCACAACCAGCCCGCAAACTATTGCCACCGTGGTGAAACTGGCGAAAAAACAGGGCAAAACCCCGATTGTGGTCGCGGACAAAGCCGGCTTCTACGTCAACCGCATTCTGGCGCCGTACATTAACGAAGCGATGCGGTTGCTGACGGAAGGGGAGAAAATTGAGCACGTCGATGACGCTCTGGTGAAGTTTGGTTTCCCCGTCGGCCCAATCCAACTTTTGGATGAGGTAGGAATTGATACGGGGACTAAAATTATCCCTGTGCTGGAAGCGGCTTATGGCGATCGTTTTGCGCCGCCTGCAAACTTTGTTTCTGCAATTTTGAAGGACGATCGCAAAGGCAGAAAAAATGAACGCGGTTTCTATCTTTACGCCGCGAAAGGGCGTAAAAGCAAGAAACAGGTCGACCCTTCGGTTTATGCGCTTATTCCTGTCACGGGTCAGGCAAAATTGTCGGCGGTTCAGTGTGCTGAGCGCTGCGTAATGATGATGCTCAATGAAGCGGCGCGCTGCTTTGGTGAGCAGGTGATCAAGAGCGCACGCGACGGCGACATCGGCGCCGTGTTTGGTATCGGTTTTCCGCCATTCCTTGCCGGTCCGTTCCGGTATATGGATACCCTCGGGGCGGGTGAAGTGGTTGCGATTCTGCAACGTCTGGCCTCGCAATATGGTCCACGGTTTACACCTTGTGACGAATTATTGCAGATGGCGGAACGGGGTCAGACATTCTGGCCCGTAAGGGAAACTGATTGCGTAAACTGAAGTCAAAGAAGGGTAAATCCTGAGGTGATGGAACCTGTTCTGGCGAAATTGTAAACAGAGATTGACTATACTTACGCCATTGAGGTAAAAAACAGCGTTTCATTCACCGAATGGATCAGGCACAATGCCCGGCCATCGGGTTTTCTACCTCAGAGCATTAATCGCGGGTAGTTAACGCCGGTGATTCTGGTTAACAAAAGCGGTGCAATATGCAAGTTTTTATCATGCGTCACGGCGACGCGGCACTCGATGCCGCCAGTGACTCAGTACGTCCTTTAACCGTCTGTGGCTGCGACGAATCCCGTCAGATGGCAACATGGCTTAAAGGTCAAAAAGTGGACATTGAACGCGTTCTGGTGAGTCCGTTCCTGCGGGCAGAACAGACGCTGGATGTGGTAGGGGAGTGTATGAACCTGCCATCCAGTGTGGATGTGCTCCCTGAACTCACGCCGTGTGGCGATGTTGGCCTTGTCAGTGCTTACCTTCAGGCGCTGTGCAATGAAGGTGTCGCTTCCGCACTGGTCATTTCCCACCTGCCGCTGGTCGGCTATCTGGTATCTGAGCTGTGCCCGGGCGAAACGCCACCGATGTTCACTACGTCCGCCATTGCCAACGTCACCCTCGACGAAACCGGCAAAGGGGTCTTTAACTGGCAAATGAGTCCGTGCAACCTGAAGATGGCAAAAGCCATCTGACGTGACGTGCGATATGGCGGGGTGCAGCGTGCCTCCCGCCATCCTGTCAGGGCAACTCTGGCGGCTGCCACTCCTCCACTTCAATCAATACCAGCAATGCGGCATCTCCGCCGTACTCTTTGGGTGCCTGATGAAACGCCATCACGTGCGGGTGCTGAGCCAGCCACAGCGGTGTCTGTTGCTTAAGAATATGTTTGCCGTGGCCGTGCATTACGCAGGTGCAAAAAACATGCTCGCGACGACATGCCGCGATCAACGCCCCCAGCTCCTGTTTCGCCTGCATCTGGGTCAACCCATGCAGATCGAGGAACAGCTCCGGCGAGTAATCTCCCCGGCGTAATTTTTTCAGTTCAAAATGGCTGACGTCTTCGCGCACGTATTTCACCGCACCCTGAGTATTGAGCAGCGGCTGAAACTCATCTGAAAAATAGTGGCTGTTATCGGCCTGCTCCTGGAGCAGACGTTTGACCGGAACCTCGCTGACTTTTTTACGCTGCGGGCGATGGACAATGGTGTCGTGCGTGATTTGACGCGTCCCGGTCATCAGCTGGCGGAAGAGAGCCTGATCCTCCTCGCTGAGCGATGTTTTCTTTTTCATTCGTCATTCTCATCTCGTATTTCCGATAGTGTACCCGACTAAACGCATTTTTTAACCTCAAGCGACACGCGTCATTGCTGATTTATCGCCGTCTTCATGGCAAACTAGCCGCCGAAAATTATGCGAGCATGCCCTGGAGGAAAGAGTGGATAAAATTTTTGTCGATGAAGCAGTAAACGAGCTGCATACCATACAGGACATGTTGCGCTGGTCGGTTAGCCGCTTCAGCGCCGCCAATATCTGGTACGGCCACGGTACGGATAACCCGTGGGATGAGGCCGTTCAGCTGGTGCTGCCGTCTCTCTATCTGCCACTGGATATTCCGGAAGACATGCGCACCGCGCGCCTGACCTCCAGCGAAAAACACCGCATCGTTGAGCGCGTGATCCGTCGCGTGAACGAGCGCATTCCGGTGGCTTACCTGACCAACAAAGCCTGGTTCTGCGGCCATGAGTTCTATGTTGATGAACGCGTGCTGGTGCCGCGCTCGCCGATTGGCGAGCTGATCAACAACCACTTTGACGGCCTGATTAACCATCAGCCGCAGCACATTCTTGATATGTGCACCGGCAGCGGCTGCATCGCCATTGCCTGCGCGTACGCCTTCCCGGAAGCGGAAGTGGACGCCGTCGATATCTCCACCGACGCGCTGGCCGTCACCGAACACAACATTGAAGAGCACGGGCTGATTCATCACGTCACGCCTATCCGCTCTGACCTGTTCCGCGACCTGCCGACGCTGCAATACGACCTGATCGTCACTAATCCGCCGTACGTGGATGCAGAAGACATGTCCGACCTGCCGAACGAGTACCGTCACGAGCCGGAGCTGGGTCTGGCGTCCGGCTCTGACGGGCTGAAGCTGACCCGCCGCATCCTGGCGTGCGCGCCGGATTATCTGACCGACGACGGCATTCTGATTTGTGAAGTGGGCAACAGCATGGTACATCTGATAGAGCAGTACCCGGATGTGCCGTTCACCTGGCTTGAGTTCGACAACGGCGGTGACGGCGTCTTCATGCTGACCAAGGCGCAGCTGCTTGATGCACGCGAATACTTCAGCATTTACAAAGATTAATCCAGCGGGCTTCGGCCCGTTTCACAACGCTCAAACACAAACAAAAACAGCGGAGCCGTGATGGCAGGAAACAGTATTGGACAGGTATTCCGTGTGACCACCTTTGGCGAGTCGCACGGTCTGGCACTGGGTTGTATCGTTGATGGCGTCCCGCCAGGCATCGAACTGACCGAAGCCGATTTACAGCATGACCTTGACCGTCGGCGTCCGGGTACCTCTCGCTACACCACGCAGCGTCGCGAGCCGGACCAGGTCAAAATTCTCTCCGGCGTATTTGAAGGCCGTACCACCGGGACCAGCATTGGTCTGCTGATTGAAAACACCGATCAGCGTTCTCAGGACTACGGCGCGATTAAAGACGTCTTCCGTCCGGGCCACGCTGATTACACCTACGAACAAAAATATGGCTTTCGCGACTATCGCGGCGGCGGACGTTCTTCCGCACGTGAAACCGCGATGCGCGTGGCGGCAGGGGCGATTGCCAAAAAATATCTCCAGCAGAAATTCGGCATCGTTATCCGCGGTTGTCTGACCCAGATGGGCGACATTCCGCTGGCTATCAAAGACTGGGAGCAGGTAGAACTTAACCCGTTCTTCTGCGCCGATGCCGACAAGCTGGACGCGCTGGATGAGCTGATGCGTGGCCTGAAAAAAGAGGGCGATTCCATTGGTGCGAAAGTCACCGTGGTGGCCGATGGCGTGCCGGCTGGCTGGGGCGAGCCGGTATTTGACCGCCTTGACGCCGACATCGCCCACGCGCTGATGAGCATCAACGCGGTGAAAGGCGTTGAAATCGGCGACGGTTTTGACGTGGTTAAGCTTCGCGGCAGCCAGAACCGCGACGAAATCACGAAGGCGGGTTTCCAGAGCAACCATGCGGGCGGCATTCTGGGCGGCATCAGCAGCGGGCAGCAAATTATTGCCAATATCGCGCTGAAGCCAACGTCCAGCATTACCGTGCCGGGCCACACGATTAACCGCGCTGGCGATGAAGTTGAGATGATCACCAAAGGGCGTCACGATCCGTGCGTGGGGATCCGCGCGGTACCGATCGCAGAAGCGATGCTGGCGATCGTGCTGATGGATCACTTCCTGCGCCAGCGCGCGCAGAATGCGGATGTGACGACCACCATTCCACGCTGGTAACTATGAAAAAAACCGCAATCGCTCTGCTGGCGCTGCTGGTCAGTGGAGCAAGCCTGGCCGCTACGCCGTGGCAGAAAATCACCCATCCGGTAGCGGGGAGCGCGCAGTCCATTGGCGCTTTCTCCAACGGGTGTATCGTCGGCGCGCAGGAACTTCCGCTGCAATCGGATACCTATCAGGTGATGCGCACCGACCAGCGCCGTTATTTCGGCCATCCTGACCTGGTGCTTTTTATTCAGCGTCTTGGCAACCAGGTGCATAATCTGGGGCTGGGCACGATGCTGATTGGCGATATGGGGATGCCTGCCGGTGGCCGCTTTAACGGCGGTCACGCCAGCCACCAGACCGGACTGGATGTGGATATCTTCCTGCAATTGCCGAAAACGCGCTGGAGCTCAGCGCAACTGCTGAAACCGCAGGCGCTGGATCTGGTCTCGGCCGACGGTAAACGTGTCGTCGCCTCGCGATGGTCGCCGGAAATTTCCAGCATGATTAAGCTGGCGGCAAAGGATAACGACGTCACGCGGATCTTTGTTAATCCGGCCATCAAGCAGCAGCTTTGCCTGGATGCGGGAACGGATCGCGACTGGTTGCGTAAAGTGCGCCCGTGGTTCCAGCATCGTGCCCATATGCATGTTCGCCTGCGCTGCCCGGCGAACAGCCTGGAATGTGAAGATCAGCCGCTGCCACCGCCTGGCGATGGTTGTGGTTACGAACTGCAAAGCTGGTTTGAACCAGCCAAGCCTGGAACCTCTAAGCCTGAGAAGAAGACACCGCCTCCGTTGCCGCCTTCCTGCCAGGCGCTACTGGATGAGCATGTACTTTAATGGATAATTTCGTCGACCTGTTCATGGTGTCACCGCTGCTGCTGGCGGTGCTCTTTTTTGTTGCAATGTTAGCCGGATTTATCGATGCCCTGGCGGGCGGCGGCGGGTTGCTCACCGTTCCGGCGTTGCTGGCGGCAGGCATGAGCCCTGCCCAGGCGCTTGCCACCAACAAACTCCAGGCATGCGGCGGTTCGCTCTCCTCGTCGCTCTATTTCATTCGGCGTAAAGTGGTGAATCTCGCCGATCAGAAGCTCAATATCCTGATGACGTTTATTGGCTCAACGGCGGGCGCGCTGCTGGTCCAGCACGTACAGTCCGACATTCTGCGCCAGATCCTGCCGCTGCTGGTTATCTGTATCGGCCTCTATTTCTTACTCATGCCAAAGCTCGGGGAAGAAGATCGACAGCGTCGCCTTCACGGCCTGCCGTTTGCGCTGATCGCCGGTGGCTGCGTCGGTTTTTACGATGGCTTCTTTGGCCCGGGGGCAGGCTCGTTTTACGCGCTGGCATTCGTGACGCTGGCCGGGTTCAACCTCGCCAAATCCACCGCCCACGCCAAAGTCCTCAACGCGACCTCCAACGTTGGCGGTCTGCTGCTGTTTATCATTGGCGGCAAGGTTATCTGGGCAACCGGGTTTGTGATGATGGCAGGGCAGTTTTTGGGCGCGCGCGCAGGCTCGCGTCTGGTATTAAGCAAAGGGCAAAAGCTGATCCGCCCGATGATTGTTGTCGTCTCGGCGGTGATGAGCGCCAAACTTCTTTATGACAGCCATGGACAGGAGATCCTCACCTGGTTGGGGATGAACTAATGAACAGTACGCATAACTACGAACAGCTGATTGAGATCTTCGATAGCTGTTTTGCTGATGATTTTAATACCCGTCTGATTAAAGGCGACGACGAACCGATCTATCTTCCAGCTGATGACGAGGTTCCGTATAACCGCATCATCTTTGCCCACGGCTTTTACGCCAGCGGTTTGCACGAAATTTCGCACTGGTGTATCGCCGGGAAAGCGCGTCGCGAGCTGGTGGACTTTGGTTACTGGTACTGCCCGGACGGGCGCGACGCCGCCACCCAGGGGCAGTTTGAAGATGTGGAGGTGAAACCCCAGGCGCTGGAATGGCTGTTCTGCGTGGCGGCGGGTTTCCCGTTCAACGTGAGCTGTGACAACCTCGAAGGCGACTTCGAGCCAGACCGTATCGTCTTCCAGCGCCGCGTTCATGCGCAGGTGATGGAATATCTTGAGAAAGGCATCCCGGCACGTCCGGCACGCCTGATCGAGGCTTTACAGAATTATTACCACACGCCGGAGATCACGGCGGAACGCTTCCCGTGGCCGGAAGATCTTTAACAGAGGAAAGAAGATGATCGCAGAATTTGAATCACGCATTCTGGCGTTAATTGATGACATGGTGGAACACGCCAGTGATGATGAGCTGTTCGCCAGCGGTTATCTGCGTGGTCACCTGACGCTGGCGGTAGCCGCGCTGGAAGCCGGGGACGATCACTCTGCCGACGCCGTTCACGCGGAAGTCACTCGCAGCCTGGAAAACGCTATTCAGGCCGGGGAACTCTCTCCGCGCGACCAGTCTTTAGTGCTGGGCATGTGGGATAATTTGTTCCAGCAGGCGAAAGCGAAGTAAGTGTATCACCGCCCTCTCCCACAGGGAGAGGGCCGGGGTGAGGGCACCAGACCGCACCCTACTTGACCATTTTCCCCTTCAGCAATTTCCGCACCCACAGTCGGTTTGGATTCAGCCCCGCGAGCGTAACCCTGTCCAGCGGAACCGGCTCGTCGCTCATTTGCGCGGCTAACGCTTCAGCCAGCAGCGGCGCGGAGCACAATCCCCGCGAGCCTAAGCCACCCAGCATAAACAGCTCGGGGTGAACGGGCGCACTTACCGCCGTTTCTTTGCTGTCTGCAAGATCCTGATAGACTTCAAGCGTGGCGTCATAGTCCGGCACGTTTCCCGCCATCGGCAGGTGATCGCGGGTCGCGCAGCGTACGCCGCAGCGCGCCTGACCCTCACTGACATCAACCTCTTTCGCCCACGACGCATCCGGAAAACAGTCGACCAGGCGCTGTCGGTTTTGCTGCTGATCCGCTTCGCTGTACTGCATATCTGTTTCACCGCGATGGTAGCTGGCGCCGATGCAGTGATGGCCATTGGAGGGATTTTGCGGCGTCAGGTAGCCGTCGTAACACAGCACCTGACGCAGTTTGCTCAGTTGGGGCGCGGTCGGGATATGGCTCACCTGGCCGCCGACTGGATAAACCGCCAATGACGCTGTCTGGGTAAACTGAGTGATGTGATGTCCGTTGGCCAGCACAACGCTGGCATGCTGCGCCTCTTTACCGTCAGCGAAACGCAGTTTCCAGTGCGCAGTGCGGCTTAGCGATTGAACCTTATGGGCATAATGCACTGTCAACCCACGCGACTGCCCGAGGGCTATCGCCGCAGAAGTCAGTTCAGCCGGACACAGCCAGCCGCCGAGTGGATACTGAATACCCCCGCAGCCGGTGTCGACGCCAGTGGTCTCTGTAACCTGCTGTGCCGTCACTGCATGGGCGATGTCCTCCGGCAGCCCCAGCGACAGCATTTGTGTGATTTTCTGCTGGCTCTTCTCGTCCCAGCCGAGCTGCGTCACGCCGCACCAGTCGTGGTCGAACGCAACCGGCAGGCTATCGTAAAGGCGGCGAGCAAACGTAAACGCCGCCGGGAAGAACTGGAACAGTGCCGGATCGTGTGAACTTAATAAGGGATAAAGCGCGCCCTGACGGTTGCCTGATGCGCCCGTCGCCGGCGCCTCGTCAGCGCAGTAGAGCGTCACCTGCCAGCCACGGTGCAGCAGCGCCAGCGAGAGCAGGGCGCTGGCAATACCCCCGCCCACAATAGCGACCTCACGCGAGGTGCTGGCGCGGCGGGCAAACCAGGGGGCCTGCGCCGGGATCGCCAGATCCTGTTCCATCACCCCGACCAGCATGTCGCGTTTGCGGCCAAAGCCTTTGGTTTTCCGCATGGTAAACCCCGCCTCCTGCAACCCACGACGGACAAAGCCCGCGGAGGTGAAGGTAGCAAGCGTCGCGCCCGGGCGCGCCAGACGTGCCATGGCGCTGAACAGGTGCGGGCTCCACATGTCCGGGTTTTTAGCGGGCGCAAAACCGTCCAGGAACCAGGCGTCCACTTTCTGATTCATTGAGTCATCAAGCTTATCGGTCAGGTCGTTAATATCGCCCAGCCACAGGTCGAGGGTGACGCGTCCGTCATCCAGAATCAGACGATGACAGCCGCCGATAGCCGGTGGCCACTGGGTCTGAAGCTGTTCCGCCCAGTGGGCAAGCTCCGGCCAGCGCTGATGGGCAAGCCGCAGATCGTGCGCGGTAAGCGGAAATTTTTCGAAACTGATGAAATGTAATCTTTGTAAGGTAGCCTCGGGGTATGCAGCGCGAAAACAATCGAATGCCTGCCAGAGGGTCAGAAAATTCAGCCCGGTGCCGAAACCGCTCTCCGCCACGACGAACAGACTGCGCGGATGCTCAGGGAAGCGGGTGCCGAGATGATTTCCGTCGAGGAAAACATAGCGCGTCTCTTCCAGTCCGTTATCATTAGAAAAGTAGACGTCATCAAAATCTCGGGAAACAGGTGTACCCTCAGCGTTGAATTCGAGGTTGGCAGGTTGTATGGCGTTTTGTTTCACGTAAGTTACTCGTCCGACAGGCAGTGGCACGATCTTAGCGATGTGAGCCCATCGGTGCAAATTTCCACAGAAAATGGCTGATCGGACTTGTTCGGCGTACAAGTGTACGCTATTGTGCGACTCGAAACTTTTTATAGTGCGACTTACAGAGGTATTGAATGAAACGTGCAGTGATTACTGGCCTGGGCATCGTTTCCAGCATCGGTAATAACCAGCAGGAAGTCCTGGCATCTCTGCGTGAAGGACGCTCCGGGATCACTTTCTCTGAAGAGTTTAAAGATTCTGGAATGCGTAGCCACGTATGGGGTAACGTTAAACTGGACACCACCGGTTTAATTGACCGTAAAGTGGTTCGTTTCATGAACGATGCCTCTATCTACGCCTATCTTTCCATGCAGGAAGCGATCAAGGATTCTGGTCTGAGCGAAGACGTTTACCAGAACAACCCACGCGTGGGCCTGATTGCAGGTTCCGGCGGTTCTTCTAAAGCTCAGGTGTTCGGTGCTGACGCCATGCGCAGCCCGCGCGGCCTGAAAGCGGTCGGTCCATATGTTGTGACCAAAGCCATGGGTTCAGCGGTTTCCGCGTGCCTGGCAACGCCGTTCAAAATCCACGGTGTGAACTACTCCATCAGCTCCGCATGTGCGACCTCCGCACACTGTATCGGTAATGCGGTTGAGCAGATCCAACTGGGCAAACAGGACATCGTATTTGCTGGCGGTGGCGAAGAGCTGGGCTGGGAAATGGCCTGTGAGTTCGACGCGATGGGCGCACTGTCCACTAAATACAACGAAACGCCAGACAAAGCGTCCCGTACTTATGATGCACACCGCGACGGTTTTGTTATCGCTGGCGGCGGCGGTATGGTTGTGGTTGAAGAGCTGGAACACGCGCTGGCGCGTGGCGCGCACATCTATGCTGAGATCGTGGGCTACGGCGCAACGTCTGACGGCGCTGACATGGTTGCTCCATCCGGTGAAGGCGCGGTGCGCTGCATGAAGATGGCGATGCACGGTGTTGATACTCCAATCGACTACCTGAACTCCCACGGCACCTCAACGCCGGTAGGCGACGTGAAAGAGCTGGGTGCGATCCGTGAAGTGTTCGGCGACAACAGCCCGGCTATCTCTGCAACCAAAGCCATGACCGGTCACTCTCTGGGCGCGGCGGGCGTGCAGGAAGCGATCTACTCTCTGCTGATGCTGGAAAACGGCTTTATCGCGCCAAGCATCAACATCGAAGAGATGGACGAGCAGGCGGCTGGCCTGAACATCGTGACTGAAACCACCGAACGTGAGCTGACGACCGTTATGTCCAACAGCTTCGGTTTCGGCGGCACCAACGCCACGCTGGTGATGCGTAAGCTGAAAGCGTAAGCGTTTGAAGGTATAGTAGAAGGGAGCCGCGCGGCTCCCTTTTTTTATGCCTGAACACGGAGTTATGCATGAAGGCTGTTACCCCTGAGAAGAGCGCTCCTTCCGGGAACCTTTCCCTTTTCCGCATCGCCTTTGCGGTGTTTCTGACCTATATGACCGTTGGCCTGCCGCTGCCGGTGATCCCCTTGTTCGTTCACCAGGAGCTGGGCTATGGCAACACCATGGTCGGCATTGCGGTGGGCATTCAGTTTTTAGCGACGGTATTAACCCGGGGCTACGCCGGTCGCCTGGCGGATCAGCACGGCGCAAAACGCTCGGCGTTGCAGGGCATGTTTGCCTGCGGGCTGGCGGGGGGAGCCTGGCTGCTGGCGGCGCTGTTGCCAATAGATGCAGCGTATAAATTCGCGCTGCTGGTGGTAGGGCGCCTGATCCTCGGCTTTGGCGAAAGCCAGCTGCTGACCGGCACCCTGACCTGGGGAATGGGGCTGGTGGGACCTGCGCGTTCCGGAAAAGTGATGTCCTGGAACGGGATGGCGATTTACGGCGCACTGGCGGCAGGCGCGCCGCTGGGGCTGCTGATCCACAGCCAGTTTGGTTTTGCGGCGCTGGCAGGCACCACCATGGTATTGCCGCTGCTGGCGTGGGCGTTTAACGGTTCGGTGCGTAAGGTGCCCGCCCATAAAGGCGAGCGTCCTTCGCTGTGGAGCGTGGTGGGGCAAATCTGGCAGCCGGGGCTTGGGCTGGCGCTTCAGGGGGTGGGCTTCGCGGTTATTGGTACCTTTGTCTCCCTCTATTTCATGAGCCGCGGCTGGGCGATGGCGGGCTTTACGCTGACGGCCTTTGGCGGCGCGTTTGTATTGATGCGCGTGCTGTTTGGCTGGATGCCGGATCGCTTTGGCGGCGTGAAGGTGGCCGTGTCGTCACTTGTCATTGAGACCGTGGGTCTGGTACTGCTCTGGCAGGCGCCCTCTGCATCCGTTGCGCTGCTGGGTGCGGCGTTAACCGGCTGCGGCTGCTCGCTGATCTTCCCGGCGCTGGGCGTTGAAGTGGTGAAGCGCGTGGCTCCGCAGGTGCGCGGCACGGCGCTGGGCGGCTATGCGGCGTTTCAGGATATCTCATACGGCATCACCGGGCCGCTGGCGGGGCTGCTTGCAACGTCGTTTGGCTATCCTTCCGTATTTCTCGCCGGTGCGGTGTCAGCGGTGGTGGGGATTGTGGTGACGATGGTGGCGTTTCGCAAGCGGTAGTATGTTGCCGGGTGGCGGCTTCGCCTTACCCGGCCTACGGTTCGAGCCGTTGTAGACCCGGTAAGCGAAGCGCCACCGGGCAAATCCTCACGCAACCAGCCAGAAAATCGCCAGCGCAATCACCAACGCGATCAACATCAATCCCGGACAGGCAGAAAGCGTTTTGAACGTATCAACTACGGGGGCAAACAGCGGGTTGTAGATCGGCTGAATGTTTCTTACCTCCGGCACGCCGCCTTCCCGCTCGGCGCGGCGAACGAAGATCTGATTGAGCACATCCTGCACCTGGGCGGTGGTCAGCACCGTTTGCGGCGTAGCCTGCCAGCTCTGCTGAGCGTAATCCCGGATCGTATCGAACTCGTGCGGTTCCAGCGGTTGTTTCAGCGCCGCCTGTACGCTGTGCAGGGTCGGGGCGCTCTGGGTGCTGAGCGTCTGACGCGCCTGGAGCCAGGTGACCAGATGGGTAAACTGTTTTGCCGGGATCATCTCGCCCGCTTTCACACCGGAAAGTTCCAGCATGGATTGCCAGATAAGCTTTGTGGGTTCGCCGGTTGCGGCAGCCAGCTTAGTGACCATCTGCTTGAGCGTATTATGCTCCGCAGGCTGCAATGGCCGTTCTGTAGACGGGCGCTGTTGCGGCTGCGGGATAGAAAGCTGATTGCTTTGCAGCAGGGTCAACACGGTTTTCAGCTGTTCCGGCGAAAGCTGGCTCAGGGCGGTATGACCGTACTGTTGACGGATAAAATCACTCACCGCCTGACGATTATTCCCCTGGCCCAACAGCTCGGTCAGCTGCGAGATAATCTGGCGGGTGGTATGTTGCTGCTGTGCGCTGGTAAGACGCTGGTTCAGGTTTTGTTCGGCGGCAGGGAAATGGCGCGACTGTAGCTGCGCATCGTTTCTGACGCCCAAATCGTGCTTCACGCCGGCCCACACCTCTGCGTTTTGCTGTGAGGTCAACGCAATAAGACGCGTGATCAGACGCTCCAGTACGGTGCGTTGCTGCGTGGAGAGCGGTTGTTCGCCTGGCGTGTTGGGCGTTACGGGGCCTTCACCCGGAGGGCGCGGAGGCGTACCTGAAATGGGCTGCATCGTCAAAAATCCTTAAAGTCAAACTCTGCGTAACCGGGCGGAGATATATGCCCGGCGGCGAGATTATGGCACACTTGGTAGGTTTACTTCCTCTCAAACAGGTACTCAGACGTGAAAATCCTCGTTGATGAAAATATGCCTTACGCCCGTGAGCTGTTCAGCCGCCTGGGTGAGGTTAAGGCTGTCCCTGGTCGCCCGATTCCGGTCAGCGAACTGGACGATGCAGACGCCCTGATGGTGCGCTCGGTGACTAAAGTAAATGAGGCGCTGCTCACCGGCAAAGGGGTTAAATTTGTCGGGACGGCAACGGCCGGGACCGATCATGTGGATGACCAGTGGCTTAAGCAAGCGGGGATTGGTTTTTCCGCGGCGCCAGGCTGTAACGCCATTGCCGTCGTGGAATATGTTTTCTCCTCGCTATTGATGCTGGCCGAGCGCGATGGTTTTACGCTGAAAGACCGCACCGTCGGGATTGTGGGGGTGGGCAACGTGGGCGGACGTCTGCAAAAGCGTCTGGAAGCCTGGGGAATCCGCACCCTGCTGTGCGATCCGCCGCGTAAGGATAACGGTGATGAAGGCGACTTCCGCACACTGGATGAGCTGGTCGACGAGTGCGACGTCATCACCTTCCATACGCCGCTCTTTAAAGAGGGGCCGTATAAGACCCTGCACCTGGCCGACGAAAAGCTGATCCGCCGTCTGAAGGCTGGCACTATTCTGATAAATGCCTGCCGGGGACCGGTGGTGGATAACGCGGCGCTGCTGGCATGTCTCGACGAAGGACAAGAGCTTAGCGTCGTGCTGGACGTCTGGGAGCCAGAGCCTGATCTCAACGTCGCATTGCTGGATAAGGTAGACGTGGGTACCGCACATATCGCGGGTTATACCCTTGAAGGCAAAGCGCGTGGCACAACCCAGGTGTTTGAGGCTTACAGCGCCTTTATCGGCCATCCGCAGCAGGTGGCGCTGGATACGCTGCTGCCCGCCCCGGAATTTGGCCGCATTACCCTTCATGGCCTGCTGGATGAGGCAACGCTGAAAAGACTGGTGCATTTGGTGTATGATGTGCGCCGCGATGACGCGCTGCTGCGTAAAGTGGCGGGTATTCCGGGTGAGTTTGACAAGCTACGCAAAAATTACCTTGAGCGCCGCGAGTGGTCTTCCCTGTATGTCATGTGCGATGACGCGTCAGCGGCGGGGCTGCTGCATAAACTGGGATTTAACGCCGTTCACCACCCGGCACGTTAATGTCTTCTTAATGCTCCCTGTCGGATGTTCCGGCAGGGACGCTTTTTATTTCTGGAGTAAACCACCATGTCTGAAGGCTGGAACATTGCCATTTTGGGTGCCACTGGCGCCGTGGGCGAAGCCCTGCTTGAAACCCTTGCTGAGCGTCAGTTCCCGGTGGGTGAGATTTACGCACTGGCGCGTACCGACAGCGCAGGAGAACAGCTGCGTTTCGGCGGGAAATCCTTGATGGTGCAGGACGCCGCCGCGTTTGACTGGACGCAGGCTCAGCTGGCGTTTTTTGCCGCAGGTGCGCAAGCCACGGCGTCTTACATTGAAGAAGCGACAAATTCAGGCTGTCTGGTGATCGACCTGAGCGGCCTGTTCTCCCTGGAGCCGGATGTGCCGCTGGTGGTGCCGGACGTCAACCCGTTTGTGCTGGCTGACTACCGCAACCGCAACATCATTGCAGTACCGAACAGCCTCACCAGCCAGCTGCTGACCGCGCTGAAGCCGCTGATCGACGACGGTGGCCTGTCGCGTATTTCCGTGACCAGCCTGCTGTCAGCCTCCGCTAACGGCAAAAAAGCCGTAGACGCACTGGCAGGGCAGAGCGCGAAGCTGCTGAACGGTATCCCGATCGACGAAGATGATTTCTTTGGCCGCCAGCTGGCGTTCAACATGCTGCCGCTACTGCCGGATCGTGAAGGTTCGGTGCGGGAAGAGCGTCGTATCGTCGATGAAGCACGCAAAATTTTGCAGGATGACGGGCTGATGATCTCCGCGAATGTCGTGCAGTCTCCGGTCTTTTACGGCCACGCGCAGATGGTCGGGTTTGAAGCCCTGCGTCCGCTGGCGGCTGAAGAAGCCCGCGACGCGTTTGGCCGCGGAGAGGACATTGTCCTGTCCGAAGAGAGCGAATTCCCGACGCAGGTGGGCGACGCCACCGGCAGCGCGTATCTCTCTGTGGGCTGTGTGCGTAACGATTACGGTATGCCTGAGCAGGTGCAGTTTTGGTCTGTTGCCGACAACGTGCGTTTCGGCGGCGCGCTGATGGCGGTCAAAATCGCGGAAAAACTGGTGCAGGAGTATCTGTACTGATGTCAGATGTGGAACAAAAGCCGGTCCACAGAATTGCCCTCGGCATTGAATACGATGGCAGTAAATACTATGGCTGGCAGCGGCAGAATGAGGTGCGCAGCGTCCAGGAGAAGCTGGAGAAAGCGCTCTCTCAGGTAGCGAATGAACCGATAAGCGTCTTCTGCGCGGGCCGCACCGATGCCGGCGTTCACGGCACGGGGCAGGTGGTGCATTTTGACACCACCGCCGTGCGCAAAGACGCGGCCTGGACGCTGGGTGTAAATGCGAATTTGCCTGGTGACATTGCCGTGCGTTGGGTGAAAGCTGTGCCGGATGATTTTCACGCGCGTTTCAGCGCGACGGCGCGGCGCTACCGTTATGTCATCTATAACCAGCGCCTGCGCCCGGCGGTGTTAAGCCAGGGCGTGACGCATTTTTATGAACCGCTGGATGCAGAACGTATGCAGCGTGCGGCGCAGTGTCTGATTGGAGAGAATGATTTTACGTCGTTTCGTGCGGTGCAGTGTCAGTCCCGTACGCCGTGGCGTAACGTCATGCACATTAACGTCAGTCGGTATGGCGCGTATGTGGTGGTGGATATCAAAGCCAATGCCTTTGTACATCATATGGTGCGGAATATTGTGGGCAGCCTGATGGAAGTGGGCGCCGGACACCAGCCGGAGAGCTGGATTGCAGAACTGCTTGCAGCGAAGGACAGAACGCTTGCGGCAGCAACGGCGAAAGCGGAAGGGCTGTATCTGGTTTCGGTGGATTATCCGGACCGGTTCGACCTGCCAAAACCGCCAATGGGCCCGCTGTTTTTAGCGGACTAAACAAAGGTGCAATTAGGGCTTAGACAATATGGACGTAATACGTTTTCTGATTGATTTCATCCTGCATATTGATGTTCACCTGGCGGAGCTGGTCGCGCAGTACGGCGTCTGGGTTTACGCCATTCTGTTCCTCATTCTGTTCTGTGAAACCGGCCTTGTGGTTACGCCGTTCCTGCCTGGAGATTCACTGCTGTTCGTGGCGGGCGCGTTATCCGCACTGCCAACGAATGACCTGAATGTCCATCTGATGGTCGTCCTGATGATCATCGCCGCGATTGTTGGTGATGCGGTCAACTACACCATCGGGCGGGTGTTTGGCGAGCGGTTGTTCAGTAATCCGGACTCGAAGATTTTCCGCCGCAGTTATTTAGATAAGACCCATGCGTTCTATGAGCGCCATGGCGGTAAGACCATTATCCTTGCCCGTTTTGTGCCTATTGTGCGTACATTTGCACCGTTTGTGGCGGGAATGGGTCACATGTCCTATCGTCATTTTGCCATGTACAACGTGGTGGGCGCGCTGCTGTGGGTGCTGCTGTTCACCTATGCAGGCTACCTGTTTGGCGATCTGCCGGTGGTTCAGGAAAACCTTAAGTTACTGATTGTAGCGATTATTGTGCTTTCCGTACTGCCTGGCGTCATCGAAATTATCCGTCACAAACGCGCGGCGGCAAAGCAAGCGAAGTAAATGCACGCTGGCGGTTCGACCACTTTTTTATCCAAAGTTTCGGGCTGTTATGTTTTAATGTGCAACATTCATGGTCTGTTGGAGGCAAAAATGGCATTATTCGCCTCTTACAGCAAAACTGGCATACGACCAGGTTCAGGCAGAAAGGTTATCAATGAGCTGGATTGAACGAATTAAAAGCAACATTACCCCAACGCGTAAAGCGAGCATTCCTGAAGGGGTATGGACGAAGTGTGATAGCTGCGGCCAGGTTCTGTATCGCGCAGAGCTGGAACGCAATCTTGAGGTGTGTCCGAAGTGTGACCACCATATGCGTATGTCGGCGCGCAACCGCCTGCATAGCCTGCTGGACGAAGGTTCTCTGGTAGAACTGGGCAGCGAACTGGAGCCAAAAGATGTGCTCAAGTTCCGCGACTCCAAAAAATACAAAGATCGTCTGGCCTCTGCGCAGAAAGAGACCGGCGAGAAAGACGCGCTAATCGTCATGAAAGGCACCCTGCATGAAATGCCGGTGGTTGCCGCCGCGTTTGAGTTCTCCTTTATGGGCGGCTCAATGGGCTCCGTGGTCGGCGCGCGTTTCGTGCGTGCCGTTGAGCAGGCGCTGGAAGACAACTGCCCGCTGATCTGCTTCTCCGCCTCCGGTGGCGCACGTATGCAGGAAGCGCTGATGTCCCTGATGCAGATGGCGAAAACCTCTGCGGCGCTGGCGAAAATGCAGGAGCGCGGTCTGCCGTACATTTCGGTACTGACCGACCCAACCATGGGCGGCGTTTCTGCAAGCTTCGCCATGCTGGGCGACCTGAACATCGCGGAGCCAAAAGCGCTGATCGGCTTTGCCGGTCCTCGCGTTATCGAGCAGACCGTACGTGAGAAACTGCCGCCGGGCTTCCAGCGCAGTGAGTTCCTCATTGAGAAAGGCGCTATCGATATGATCGTCCGCCGTCCGGAAATGCGCCTGAAACTGGCCAGCATTCTGGCGAAGCTGATGAATCTGCCAGCGCCTAACCCGGACGAGCCGCGCGAAGGCGTGGTGGTACCGGATCAGGAACCCGAGGCCTGATAACTGAAAAGGGCAGGGCCGAATGGCGCTGCCCTTTTGCTTTCTAAACCGTTAATGACAACCGGGCATCATGGAAAATAAAAGCATTCCTCAAGCCACGTCGCCCCTGGCCGCGTGGCTTTCTTATCTGGAAAACCTGCACAGTAAAACTATCGACATGGGCCTTGAGCGCGTAAGCCAGGTTGCCGCGCGTCTTGACGTGCTGAAACCCGCGCCTTTCGTGTTTACCGTCGCCGGCACTAACGGTAAAGGCACCACCTGCCGCACGCTGGAATCTGTCCTGATGGCGGCGGGGTACAAAGTTGGCGTTTACAGCTCGCCGCATCTGGTGCGCTATACCGAGCGCGTGCGGGTGCAAAACACCGAGCTGGCGGAATCGGCCCATACGGCGTCGTTTGCCGCTATCGAAGCGGCGCGCGGCGAAACCTCATTAACCTATTTCGAATATGGCACCCTGTCGGCGCTGTGGCTGTTTAAGCAGGCGCAGCTGGACGTGGTGATCCTGGAAGTGGGGCTGGGCGGGCGTCTGGATGCCACCAATATGGTGGATGCGGATGTCGCCGTCGTCACCAGCATCGCGCTGGATCACACCGACTGGCTGGGCCCGGACCGCGAGAGCATTGGCCGTGAGAAGGCCGGTATTTTCCGGGCCAATAAGCCTGCCGTGGTAGGCGAACCGGACATGCCACATACCATCGCTGAGGTAGCGAAAGAGAAGGGCGCTCGTCTGCTGCGTCGCGGCGTGGACTGGCAGTATGAGGTGCAGGACAACGGCTGGCGCTTCAGCGATGCGCAGGGCGTGCTGGAGAGTCTGCCCCTGCCGCAGGTGCCACAGCCTAACGCGGCGACTGCGCTGGCAGCCCTGCGCGCCAGCGGATTAGCGGTAAGCGAGCAGGCAATCCGCGATGGCATTCAGAACGCACTGTTACCAGGACGTTTTCAGATTGTGAGTGAGTCACCGCGTCTGATTCTGGATGTTGCACATAACCCGCATGCGGCGGCGTACCTCGCAGGACGTCTCAAATCGTTACCAAAAACCGGGCGCGTGCTGGCGGTTATCGGTATGCTTCATGATAAAGATATCGGCGGCACGCTGGCCTGCATGGAGAGTGTGGTCGATAGCTGGTATTGTGCTCCTCTGGAAGGGCCGCGCGGCGCGACTGCTGAGCAGTTGATGGAACATCTCGGCAAAGGCGAAATCTACAGCAGTGTGGTTTCGGCCTGGCGTGCCGCGATGGCGGAGGCTAAACCAGAAGATACCGTGCTGGTGTGTGGGTCATTCCACACGGTGGCACATGTCATGGAAGTGATGGACGCGGGGAGAACCGGTGGCGAGTAAGTTTCAGAACCGTTTAACAGGAACCATTGTGCTGGTCGCGCTCGGGGTGATTATTCTCCCGGGATTGCTCGACGGGCAGAAAAAGCATTACCAGGATGAATTTGCGGCCATTCCGCTGGTACCCAAACCGGGCGATCGCGACGAGCCCGATATGTTGCCAGCGGCAACGCAGGCGCTGCCTGCCCAGCCGCCAGAAGGCGCAGCGGAAGAGGTGCGCGCAGGTGATGCAGCCGCGCCGTCGCTCGATCCCTCGCGCCTGGCGACGAACAATAACATCGAGATTGATCCGGTGCCGGTAGAACAGCCTAAGCCTGTTGAGAAGCCGAAACCGGTGGAGAAGCCGCAGCCGAAACCGCAGCGGGATAAAGCGGCCGAGCAACTGGCAGCCGCTTCAGAAACGCCACCGCAGGCAAAACAGGACGCGGCCCCTACCGGCAAAGCCTATGTCGTTCAGCTCGGTGCGTTGAAAAATGCAGATAAGGTCAATGAGATCGTGAGTAAACTGCGCGGCGCGGGATACCGTGTTTATACTTCACCCACCACGCCGGTACAGGGTAAAATTACGCGTATCCTCGTGGGGCCGGATGCGTCGAAAGATAAGCTCAAAGGTTCGCTTGGCGAGCTGAAGCAAATCTCCGGCCTGAGCGGTGTGGTGATGAACTACAGCGCCAACTGATAGAAATTATCCCCTCACCCTGGCCCTCCCCCTAAAGGGGCGAGGGGTCGGTTTACTCCCTCTCCCTTGAGGGAGAGGGCCGAGGTGAGGGGGAGGCAGACGTTCACAGAAACGTCAAAGGTGCGGGGCGTTGAGCATTTTTTCAGCGCCTTTTTTATTTACGCGTGGGAAGGAAATCCCTACGCAAACGTTTTCTTTTTCTGTTAGAATTCGCCCCGAACTGGATGACAGGGCGTTAAATCGTGGGACACATATGGTCTGGATTGATTACGCCATCATTGCGGTGATTGGTTTTTCCTGTCTGGTTAGCCTGATCCGTGGCTTTGTTCGTGAAGCGTTATCGCTGGTAACCTGGGGTTGTGCTTTCTTTGTTGCCAGTCATTACTACACTTACCTGTCTGTCTGGTTCACGGGCTTTGAAGATGAACTGGTCCGAAACGGAATCGCCATCGCGGTGCTGTTTATCGCGACGCTGATTGTCGGCGCTATCGTCAATTACGTGATAGGTCAGCTGGTCGAGAAAACCGGTCTGTCAGGAACGGACAGGGTGCTCGGCATCTGTTTCGGCGCGTTGCGAGGCGTGCTCATTGTGGCCGCGATCCTGTTCTTCCTGGATACCTTTACCGGGTTCTCCAAAAGTGAAGACTGGCAAAAATCGCAGCTCATTCCGGAGTTCAGCTTCATCATCAGATGGTTCTTTGACTATCTGCAAAGCTCGTCGAGTTTCTTGCCCAGGGCATAAACCCTGAGATGTGGCTTAACGAGGAAAAGACGAATGTGCGGTATTGTCGGTATCGCCGGTTTCATGCCGGTAAACCAGTCGATTTATGACGCGTTAACGGTGCTTCAGCACCGTGGGCAGGATGCTGCGGGTATCATCACCATTGATGCAAACAACTGCTTCCGTTTACGCAAGGCGAACGGCCTGGTAAACGATGTATTTGAAGCCCGCCATATGCAGCGTCTGCAAGGTAATATGGGGATCGGTCACGTTCGTTATCCTACTGCTGGCAGTTCCAGCGCCTCTGAGGCTCAGCCTTTTTACGTTAACTCCCCGTATGGCATCACGCTTGCCCACAATGGCAATCTGACCAATGCCCACGAGCTGCGTAAAAAGCTGTTTGAAGAGAAACGTCGCCACATTAACACCACCTCTGATTCTGAAATCCTGCTCAATATCTTTGCCAGCGAGCTGGATAACTTCCGCCATTATCCGCTGGAAGCAGACAACATTTTTGCTGCCGTTGCCGCGACTAATCGCCAGATCCGTGGCGCGTATGCTTGCGTGGCGATGATCATCGGTCATGGCATGGTAGCCTTCCGCGATCCAAACGGCATTCGCCCGCTGGTGCTCGGCAAACGTGATCTCGGCGATGGCCGTTCCGAGTACATGGTTGCCTCCGAAAGCGTGGCGCTGGATACTCTGGGCTTCGAATTCCTGCGTGATGTCGCGCCAGGCGAAGCGGTCTACATCACTGAGAAGGGCCAGCTGTTTACCCGTCAGTGCGCCGACAATCCGGTGAGCAACCCGTGCCTGTTCGAATACGTTTACTTCGCGCGTCCGGACTCGTTCATCGACAAGATTTCCGTTTACAGCGCGCGCGTCAATATGGGGACGAAGCTGGGCGAGAAGATTGCCCGCGAGTGGGACGATCTCGACATCGACGTCGTCATCCCAATCCCTGAAACCTCCTGTGATATCGCGCTGGAGATTGCCCGTATTCTGGACAAGCCGTACCGTCAGGGCTTCGTGAAAAACCGCTACGTGGGCCGCACCTTTATCATGCCGGGCCAGCAGCTGCGTCGTAAGTCAGTACGTCGTAAGCTGAACGCTAACCGCGCCGAGTTCCGCGACAAGAACGTGCTGCTGGTGGACGACTCTATTGTGCGCGGCACGACGTCTGAGCAGATCATCGAGATGGCGCGTGAGGCCGGGGCGAAGAAAGTGTATCTTGCCTCCGCAGCGCCGGAAATTCGTTTCCCGAACGTGTATGGCATTGATATGCCAACCGCTAACGAGCTGATTGCTCACGGTCGTGAAGTAGACGAAATCCGGCAGATCATCGGTGCCGACGGTCTGATTTTCCAGGATCTGAACGATCTGATCGACGCGGTGCGCGCCGAGAACCCGGATATTCAGCAGTTCGAATGCTCGGTATTCAATGGGATCTACGTGACGAAAGACGTTGACCAGCAGTATCTCGACTATCTGGATTCTCTGCGTAACGACGATGCGAAAGCCGTCCAGCTGCAAAACGATCTCGAAAGCTTAGAGATGCACAACGAAGGTTGATGCGTATGCAGGTGAGGGCGCTCGCCCTCACTTGCAACTCCCCGTAAAATCCTGCACAGTCTGCCCTGAAATCAGCAAGGGCGAAAATCATGAAACGACTCATTGTAGGGATCAGCGGTGCCAGCGGCGCGATTTATGGCATCCGGCTGTTACAGGTGCTGCGTGACGTTGCAGGCGTAGAAACCCATCTGGTGATGAGCCAGGCGGCGCGTCAGACCCTCTCTCTTGAAACCGATCTCTCTCTGCGCGACGTTCAGGCCCTGTCTGACGTTGTCCACGATGCCCGCGATATCGCCGCCAGCATCTCTTCGGGCTCGTTTAAAACGGCCGGCATGGTTATTTTGCCCTGTTCGATTAAAACCCTTTCCGGCATTGTAAACAGCTATACCGACACGCTGGTGACGCGTGCAGCGGATGTGGTGCTGAAAGAGCGTCGTCCTCTGGTGCTCTGCGTGCGGGAAACGCCGCTGCACCTGGGACATCTGCGTTTAATGACGCAGGCAGCCGAACTGGGGGCCGTGATTATGCCGCCGGTCCCCGCGTTCTATCATCGTCCGCAAACGCTGGACGATGTCATCAACCAGACCGTTAACCGCGTGCTGGATCAGTTCGATATCGACCTGCCGGAAGATCTCTTTACCCGCTGGCAGGGGGCGTGAAGCCGTGCACAAACAAGGTGCATGGAAAGACAATTTGCCCTGTTTCAGGGCAAAACTGCAACCGCGATCATATCCTCGACATTTAATTCGCTTTTTCCTTTTTTCTCTTTCCGGTTCGTTCGGCAGACCTGCTATCTTTCACCATTAAGGCAGTATCGCAACGTTTTATTAACATATTTAACGTCGTAGTTCTATCCCGACGACAATGTGGCATAAGACCTGCAAGAGCAGCCTGCAACACAACACACAACATAAACCATAATAAAATCACGGTTCTTGAGGGTAAATGTATGAAGAAGACGGTTCTGGCTCTGTCTTTGCTCGTGGGCTTTAGTGCGGCAGCAAGTAGCTATGCAGCGCTTCCACAGACAGTTCGTATCGGTACAGACGCAACCTACGCGCCATTCTCCTCCAAGGATGCGAAAGGCGACTTCGTGGGGTTTGATATCGATCTGGGAAATGAGATGTGCAAACGCATGGAAGTGAAATGCACATGGGTGGGCAGTGACTTTGACGCGCTGATCCCGTCGCTGAAAGCCAAGAAAATTGATGCCATTATCTCTTCTCTCTCCATCACGGAAAAACGTCAGCAGGAGATTGCCTTCTCTGAGAAGCTCTACGCTGCCGACTCACGTCTGATTGCCGCGAAAGGCTCGCCAATCCAGCCGACCATCGACTCGCTGAAAGGCAAACATGTTGGCGTGCTTCAGGGCTCGACCCAGGAAGGTTTCGCCAATGCAAACTGGCGCGAGAAGGGCGTCGATGTTGTGGCTTACCAGAACCAGGATCTGATCTACTCTGACCTGGCGGCAGGCCGTCTGGATGCGGCGTTTCAGGATGAAGTCGCCGCGAGCGAAGGCTTCCTGAAACAGCCTGCGGGTAAAGAGTACGCCTTTGCCGGCCCGTCGGTAAAAGACAAAAAATACTTTGGCGACGGTACCGGTATTGGCCTGCGTAAGGATGATACCGAGCTGAAAGCCGCCTTCGACAAAGCGTTTAATGAGCTGCGTAAAGACGGTACCTACGACAAACTGGCGAAGAAATACTTCGATTTCAACGTCTACGGTGATTAATGCCTGAAATAGATGCACTGAAGTGGTGCATCTCTGCGGGGTTATGTTCCAGTATGGTGCAATGCATGCACCATGCTGGATCGCTGTGTGCATAGTTAAGCATTTATAATGCAAAAATTCCCGTTCAAAGGCATTAATCTTTGCCTGAATGAGGGGATTAATGGCACATTAACAACACCCCGTCGTCGTAAAAATCTCGTATTAAGACAGTTTGTTGAGGACAGATATGAAAAAACTGGTGTTGTCACTTTCTCTGGTACTGGCTTTTTCCAGCGCCACCGCGGCATTCGCAGCAATTCCGCAGAAAATTCGTATTGGAACTGACCCAACCTATGCACCTTTCGAATCGAAGAATGCGAAGGGGGAACTGGTTGGTTTTGACATCGATCTGGCTAACGAGCTGTGCAAACGCATTAAAGCGCAATGTACCTACGTTGAAAACCCGCTGGATGCGCTGATCCCGTCTCTGAAAGCGAAGAAAATTGACGTGATCATGTCCTCCCTGTCCATCACAGAAAAACGTCAGCAGGAGATTGCCTTCACGGACAAACTCTACGCGGCGGACTCACGTCTGGTGGTGGCGAAATCCTCTGACATTCAGCCAACCCTTGAATCTCTGAAAGGCAAACGCGTGGGCGTGTTGCAGGGTACTACGCAGGAAACCTACGGCAACGAGCACTGGGCGCCAAAGGGGATTGAAATTGTCTCTTACCAGGGCCAGGAAAACATCTACGCAGACCTGACGGCAGGCCGCATTGATGCAGCATTCCAGGATGAAGTGGCGGCAAGCGAAGGTTTCCTGAAACAGCCTGTGGGTAAAGATTACAAGTTCGGCGGTCCGTCCATTAAGGACGAAAAACTCTTTGGCGTTGGCACCGGTATGGGCCTGCGTAAAGAAGACAACGAACTGCGTGAAGCCCTGAACAAAGCGTTCGCCGAGATGCGTGCGGACGGCACCTACGACAAGCTGGCGAAAAAGTACTTCGATTTTAATGTTTACGGCGGCTAATCGCCCCGTCTGATAACGTGCGGCCCCTCCCGTTCCGGGAGGGGAAAAGACACAGTTCCACCACTCACGAGACGACAGGGCACGCGGTATGCTGTACGGATTTTCTGGCGTTATTTTACAGGGCGCGCTTGTCACCCTTGAGCTGGCTATCAGCTCCGTGGTGCTGGCGGTGCTGATAGGCCTGGCGGGCGCGGGGGCAAAATTATCCGCCAACAGACCGCTGGCGCTGATATTTGAAGGCTATACCACGCTGATTCGCGGCGTGCCTGACCTGGTGCTGATGCTGCTGATCTTTTACGGCCTGCAAATCGCACTTAACGGCGTAACGGATGCCATCGGCATGGAGCAGATCGATATCGACCCGATGGTGGCCGGTATTATTACCCTTGGTTTTATCTACGGTGCCTATTTCACTGAGACTTTCCGCGGCGCTTACATGGCCGTGCCGAAAGGGCATATTGAAGCGGCGACCGCCTACGGTTTTACCTCTTCACAAACGTTTCGCCGGATCATGTTCCCGGCCATGATGCGCTACGCGCTGCCGGCCATCGGGAACAACTGGCAGGTTATTCTCAAGGCAACGGCGCTGGTCTCCCTGCTGGGTCTGGAAGATGTGGTGAAGGCCACGCAGCTGGCAGGTAAAAGCACCTGGGAACCGTTCTATTTTGCGGTGGTTTGCGGCGTAATCTATCTGGTCTTTACGACCGTCTCCAATGGTGTGCTGCTTCTGCTCGAACGTCGCTACTCCGTGGGTGTGAAGAGGGCTGACCTGTGATTGAGATTATTCAGGAGTACTGGAAATCCCTGCTTTGGACGGATGGCTACCGCTTTACTGGCGTGGCGATCACGCTGTGGCTGCTGATCTCCTCGGTGGTAATGGGCGGCATTCTGGCGGTGTTTCTTGCCATTGGCCGCGTGTCGAACAATAAATTTATTCAGTTCCCTATCTGGCTGTTCACCTACGTGTTTCGCGGTACGCCGCTGTACGTACAGCTGCTGGTGTTCTATTCCGGGATGTACACGCTTGAGATCGTAAAAGGCACTGAAATGCTGAATGCGTTCTTCCGCAGCGGTCTGAACTGTACGGTGCTGGCGCTGACCCTCAATACCTGCGCCTATACCACCGAGATCTTCGCCGGGGCCATCCGTTCTGTGCCGCACGGTGAGATCGAGGCGGCGCGCGCGTACGGCTTCTCGTCCGTGAAGCTCTACCGCTGTATTATTCTGCCTTCGGCGCTGCGTATTGCGCTGCCGGCGTACAGCAACGAAGTGATTTTAATGCTTCATTCGACGGCACTGGCGTTTACCGCCACGGTACCGGATCTGTTAAAGATTGCCCGCGATATTAACTCTGCCACCTACCAGCCGTTTACGGCGTTTGGCATTGCAGCAGTGCTCTATTTGATCATTTCTTACGTCCTGATCAGCCTGTTCCGTAAGGCTGAAAAACGCTGGTTGCAGCATATAAAACCGTCGACGCACTGAGAATTTATGATGGCTAAGAACAAATTAAACGTAATTGATTTGCACAAGCGCTACGGCGAACATGAAGTGCTGAAAGGGGTGTCGCTGGAGGCTAACGCGGGCGACGTGATCAGTATTATCGGCTCATCAGGTTCGGGTAAAAGTACCTTCCTGCGCTGCATCAACTTCCTCGAAAAGCCGAGCGAAGGGTCGATTGTGGTGAGCGGACAGAACATCAACATGGTCCGTGATAAAGACGGCCAGCTTAAAGTGGCGGATAAAAATCAGCTACGCCTGCTGCGTACGCGTCTGACAATGGTGTTCCAGCACTTCAATCTCTGGAGCCACATGACGGTGCTGGAGAACGTGATGGAAGCGCCGGTTCAGGTGCTCGGCTTAAGCAAGCAGGAAGCCCGCGAGCGTGCGGTCAAATACCTGGCGAAAGTGGGTATCGACGAGCGGCAGCAGATCAAATATCCGGTGCACCTGTCAGGGGGGCAGCAGCAGCGTGTTTCTATCGCCCGTGCGCTGGCGATGGAGCCGGAAGTGTTGCTGTTTGACGAACCGACTTCCGCGCTGGATCCTGAACTCGTTGGCGAAGTGCTGCGCATCATGCAGAAGCTGGCGGAAGAGGGCAAAACAATGGTGGTGGTGACGCATGAGATGGGCTTCGCCCGTAACGTTTCTAACCACGTTATCTTCCTGCATCAGGGCAAGATTGAAGAGCAGGGTCATCCGGACGAGGTGCTGGCGAACCCGCAAAGCCCGCGTTTGCAGCAGTTCCTGAAAGGCTCGTTGAAGTAGGTTTGGCCTTTCTCCCTCTCCCTGTGGGAGAGGGCCGGGGTGAGGGCATCAGGCCGCAGAGCCGCCCAATTGCCCGGTGGCGCTTCGATTACCGGGCCTACAAAAACCGTAGGCCGGGCAAACGCAGTGCCGCCCGGCATTCAACACTCGAGCCGATACACCCAGTCGTCATACCGTACGCCGTTAATCTCGTACGCCTTCTCCAGCACCTGCGTGCGCACAAAACCCGCTTTCTCAAGGACCCGCACCGACCCGACGTTATCCGCCAGCACGTACGCGTTTATCGCCTTCACGCCCGTCTGGTTAAATGCATACTCACACACCGCGCGCAGCGCTTCGCTGGCAATGCCTTTTCCCTGCGCGGCAGGCACAACCGTGTAGCCAATATCCGCCTCTTCACGGTTCGCCGCACTGATTTGCAGGCCGATATCCCCGAGCGGCGTAACGTCGTTATGCAGACGGATTACAAAGACATGCTCCGCCATCAGGCGTGCGGCAAATACGCGGCGCGTCTCTTTTTCCGGTGTAATAGCGGCCATATAGCGCATGATGGCGGGGTCTTCGCGCAGAGAGCGGAAGAATGCCCAGTCAGAAGGTTCGAAAGGGGTGAGGTGAAGTCGGGTTGTGGTGATGGTTGCCATAGTTACGCCATATCATCCAGACATGGCGTATAACTCTAACATATTCACTGCACCACATCCCCCAGCGCCTCTTCCAGGTCATACCAGCGGAACGTAAACCCGGCCGCTTCCAGCCGTTTTGGCAGCGCGCGCTGCCCGCCCAGTACCAGCACCGAAGACTCACCCATCAGCAGACGAATCGCCGTCGCAGGCACGCGCAGCACCGCCGGGCGATGCAGGGCATGACCCAGGGCATGAGCAAATTGCTCATTACGTACCGGATACGGAGACACCATGTTAAACGGCCCGCGCAGGTCGTTATCCAGCAGCCAGAGAATACCGTTGACCATATCGTCGATATGGATCCACGCCAGATACTGACGACCGTTTCCGATGGGCCCGCCAAGCCCCATTTTAAACGGCGGCAACATTTTACCGAGAATACCGCCTTTCGGAGCAAGCACCACGCCGGTGCGCAGCAGGCAGACGCGGGTGTTATCGCTCTGCGCCCCGCAGGCGATACGCTCCCATTGGGCGCAGAGTTTATGGGTAAACTCGTTGTGCGGCGGCTCTTCTTCGGTCACCACCACTTCACCAAGATCGCCATAGTAGCCTGTAGCAGAGCCTGAAATCAGCACCGAGGGCGGCGTCTCGCTGTTGCGAATCAGCTCAACCAGCCTTTCGGTCATATTCCAGCGACTGCTGCATAAACGCTGTTTTTGCTCTTCGGTCCAGCGTTTATCGGCGATTGGTTCGCCTGCAAGGTTGATGACGGCGTCAAAGCCGTTCAGATCCTGCCTTTCCGCCAGGCCTTTCCAGATCTCAACGCCGGTGCCCAGCACCTGGCGCGCTTTCTCCGGGCTGCGCGTGACCACGGTAATGTCGTGATGCAAAGCCTGCAAACGTGGAATGAGATGGCGACCAATCAGGCCCGTACCGCCGGTGAGCAGGATCTTCATACAACCTCCAGGTTTACGCCTGGCGCTGCCAGCTTAACGTCATGGAGACGGAGTCGGCGTAGCGCAGGGCGTGAAGTTTATCGATCTCCACTTCAGCATAAGTGACCCAGTGGTGTTCGCGTGCGATGTCGAGCACATCCTGAGTTAATTTTTCCAGTAGCGCAAAACGGTTGTTCTCTACGTACTGGATGATGCTTTTGGTGATCGTGCGATAGTTCAACGCGTCATTGATGTCTTCACTGGCGCGCGCCTTGTCTGCCGGGTAGTGGATCACCACATTCACCACGATATCCTGGCGATTCGCGATCTCCTCCTCTTTGATACCAATGAACGTGCGTAAGCGTAAGTTTTTTATACGAATAATAGCGTCATGCTGGGACATTGCAGGTCTTCTCCGTGTCAGTATTTTCACCTCATCATACATGAGGAGAACACCTGCACCCAACGGGGCGCAGGATCAAATCTGATGGATTTTTTGTATGGCGCGTTCGGTGGCCGGGCGGGTCCGGATGCGCTCAAACCAGTTGTTCACCGCCGGATAAGTGGCCAGGTCGATCCGGTGGCGTTCATGGGTGTTGACCCACGGCCAGCAGGCGATATCTGCGATGCTGTAATGCTCACCTCCCAGCCACGGTGATTTTTCCAGCCGACGGTTCAGTACCCCGTACAGGCGCTGGGTTTCGACCTGATATCGCTCAATGGCGTAAGGGATCGTCTGCGGCGCATAGGCCGTAAAGTGGTGATTCTGCCCCAGCATCGGCCCGAGGCCGCTCGACTGCCAGAATAACCATTGCAGCGTGTGATGACGCTCGCGCAACTCACCGCTCAGGAGCTTGCCGGTTTTCTCTGCCAGATAGAGCAAAATCTCTCCGGACTCAAACAGGCTTAACGGTTTGCCGCCGTCAGAGGGCAGGTTATCAATGATGGCCGGAATTTTATTGTTGGGCGAGATGGCCAGAAAAACGGGGCGGAACTGGTCGCCTTTACTGATATCCACGCGAATGATCCGGTAGTCCACTTCGGCTTCTTCAAGAAAGAGTGTGATCTTATGGCCATTAGGGGTGGGGGCATAATAGAGATCTATCATTCTCAACTCCTGTCAGTGCGAATAGTGTTGCCATGAAAAATCAGTATAGGTGCTTGTTGTAAATCGTGAGTTTTCATCAAGTGACAGCGAGGCAAAGAGATTATATGTTGAGTGAAAACCGATCAGCCGAAGAGGATGTTATGAGCCAGCCTGTAATAACGTTGTGGTCCGATGCGAACTTTTTTTCTCCTTATGTCATGAGCGTTTATGTGGCGCTGGCAGAAAAGGGGCTTACTTTTACTCTGAAAACCGTTGACCTGGACAGCGGCGAACACCTGAAGCCTCAGTGGCAGGGCTACGCGCTCACTCGCCGAGTCCCTGTGCTGGAGATCGACGGTTTTGAGTTGAGTGAATCTTCGGCGATTGACGAGTACCTTGAGGACCGATTTGCCCCGCCTGAGTGGGAACGCATCTATCCTCACGATCTGCAAAAGCGCGCCCGCGCCCGCCAGATCCAGGCGTGGCTGCGTAGCGACCTGGTGCCGATTCGCACAGAACGCTCCACGGACGTGGTGTTCGCTGGCGTCAAAAAGCCCGCCCTCAGTGAGGAAGGCTTATCCAGCGCCCGGAAGCTGATTGAAACTGCGTCATCGCTGCTGGCGCAGGGTAACCCCAACCTGTTTGGCGAGTGGTGTATTGCCGACACCGATCTGGCGCTGATGCTCAATCGCCTGATCCTCAACGGGGATGACGTCCCACAACTGCTGGTGGATTACGCCACATTCCAGTGGCAACGCGCGTCGGTACAGCGCTATCTGGCACTCTCTGCTAAGCGCGCGGGCTGATAAGACGGGACGCTTGAGGTATGATAGGGGCAGTCTGTATTCCCGAGGAGTAACTGATGAAACTGATGTTTGCGTCGGATATTCATGGATCGCTGCCCGCGACCGAACGCGTGCTTTCTCTGTTCGCCCAAAGCGGGGCGCAGTGGCTGGTGATCCTGGGCGATGTGTTAAACCACGGCCCACGCAATGCGTTGCCGGAAGGCTATGCTCCCGCGCAGGTGGCGGAAAAACTTAATCATTTTGCCTCGCGCATTATCGCCGTTCGCGGCAACTGTGACAGTGAAGTTGACCAGATGCTGCTGCATTTTCCCATTACCGCTCCCTGGCAACAGGTGTTGATGGAAAACAGCCGTTTGTTCCTGACCCACGGGCACCTGTTCGGCCCGGATAACCTGCCGTCACTCGCCGCTGGCGATGTCCTGGTTTATGGTCATACTCATATTCCGGTGGCGGAAAAGCGCGGGGCGTTTTATCACTTTAACCCCGGGTCTGTCAGCATTCCTAAAGGCGGCAACCCGGCAAGCTACGGCATGTATGAAGACGGGACATTAAGCGTTATCGCACTTAATGATCAGCAAGTTATTGCGCAGATAGCGATTAATCCGTAAGTTACACCACAACTGCAAACGCGCCGAAAGAGCGCTTAGACGAGAAGGTTTCCCGATGGTGGAGCAGAATCATTTGGCAAGTACTGAATGGGTTGACATTGTCAGCGAAGAAAATGAAGTGATCGCGCAGGCCAGCCGCGAACAAATGCGTGCGGAGCGTCTGCGTCACCGCGCGACGTACATCGTTGTTCATGACGGCATGGGCAAGATTCTGGTCCAGCGTCGCACCGACACCAAAGATTTTCTTCCTGGTATGCTGGATGCCACAGCGGGTGGCGTCGTGCAGGCCGATGAAGTGCTGCTGGATTCCGCGCGTCGTGAAGCGGAAGAAGAGTTAGGTATCGCTGGTGTGCCGTTTGCCGAGCACGGGCAGTTTTATTTCGAAGATGAGCATTGTCGCGTCTGGGGCGGGCTGTTTAGCTGCGTTTCCCATGGGCCTTTCGCCTTGCAGGAAGAGGAAGTGAGCGAAGTCAGCTGGATGACGCCGGAAGAGATCACCGCGCGTTGCGACGAATTCACGCCGGATTCCCTTAAAGCACTGGCGCTGTGGATGACCCGCAACGCCAAAAACGAATCCGCTAAACCGGAAAATAAGGCGGAAAAAGAGGAAGAGGCTGAGTAAGCCTTAACAGCTTTCCCGCAGACACAGGCTGGACGCGATGGGTTTATGGTCGCGCCAGTCTCCGTCATTAAGACGTTCCAGTAACGCTTTCCCGGCTTCAATCCCAATCTTGCGATGCGGTACTGCCATCGTCGTCAGCGGCGGCTGACAGACGCGACTGACGTCGCTGTCGCCAAAACCTACGACCGCTAAATCGTCCGGCACCTTGATGCGCCGACGCTGGCACTCATACAGCGCGCCGCAGGCCAGTTCATCTGACACGCACACCAGCGCATCCAGCTCCGGCCACGCCAGCAGGAACTCTGGCAATTGTGCCGCGCCGGTGGAGAAGTTCGGCGGCATGGCGGCATTAATCACTCTGTTCGGCGCCAGGTGTTGGCGCAGCATCGCCTTGTACCAGCCCTGCAAATGCTGCTGAAAAATCCACTGTTCCTGGTTAGCGCACAGCAGGCCGATATTCTGGTAGCCGCGCTGAATCACCATCTCGGTAAGTTCATACATGGCGGCGACGTTATCAATCCCGATATTCATATCAATCGGATCGGCACGCATTGCACCCATTTCCATCACCGGGATAGAGGCGTTTTTTAGCCAGTGTCGCACGGTATCAGAGTGCTCGACGCTGAGCAGTATCGCCGCGGCGATGTTCGAGGCCAACAGCGTTTCAAGCAGTTTCTCTTCCTGTTCAAGACGATGCTGAGATTCCGCCAGCATGATCTGATATCCGGCTGGCTGGAGCACCTGCTGTAGCCCGGCGAACATCTCGGAACAGCCAGCTTCGGAAAGATTGGGTACAACCATCGCAATCGTCCATGACGATGCCGATGCCAGTGCGCTGGCGGCAAGATTGGGCATGTATCCCAGCTCCTGCACCGCGGCTTCAATTTTTTCACGCAGTTTATCGGAAACCTGTTCGGGCGTGCGGAGGGCACGGGAAACAGTCATCGTGCCTACGCCGGCAAGCTGCGCGACATCCGCGAGCGTTACTTTTCCGGTACTGCGCCGTTTTCGGGTTAAAGACATACCTCTTCCTGCTGACAGGACGCGATTCAGTTTCATCCTTCATTTTACGTGACAGGCAGTATACGCCTTAAATCCCTTTTTTTGCTGTGATTTCGCACCATGATAGTAATTTGATAGCGCTATCACAGTTCTGCATGTTAGTTGTTGGTAGCGCTATCTTTGTGATCGCGATCGCAGTCATTAATTGATGGGTTGAATAGAGTTTGCCCATGTCTGGTCTTTAGCGGGAGTGAAAAATGCTCAAAAAGTGGATATATGATACAACCATCATCCTACAGGATAGCGTTGAAAGCTGGCCCCAGGCGCTGGAACTGTGCGCGAAACCGCTGCTGGATTTGCAGGTCATTGCGCCGGAATATGTCACGGCTATCATCGAGCAGCATCACACGTTAGGTCCCTACTATGTGCTGGCTCCAGGGCTGGCAATGCCCCATGCGCGACCGGAAGAAGGGGCGAAAGGACTTGGCCTGTCATTATTAAAACTGAAACAGGGTGTCTCTTTTGGTGCCGGTGAGTTTGACCCCGTCGATGTGATTGTGATGCTGGCGGCGCCGGACAAGCATAGCCATATCGAAATGATCTCAGCCTTAGCGGAATTATTTTCCAGCGACGAAGATATGGCTGAATTACATCGGGCGAATACGCTGGAGGAGATAAAAACCATCATCGATCGCTTCTGATTTAATTATTTAATCCGATTCATCTCAACATTACGCATCAGCGTGATGGGGCGTACTCTACTCAAAAAAGGGGATAACAATGAAAATCATGGCTATTTGCGGCTCCGGCCTGGGCAGCAGTTTTATGGTCGAAATGAATATTAAAAAGGTGCTCAAAAAACTGGAAATTGAGGCCGAGGTTGAACACTCCGATCTCTCCTCGGCTACGCCGGGCGCGGCGGACCTGTTTGTAATGGCGAAAGACATTGCCGCCAGCGCCAGCGTGCCGGAAAGCCAGCTGGTGGTGATCAACAATATCATCGATATTAACGAACTCGAAGCGCAGCTGCGCGCCTGGTTCGAAAGACAATAATCCTGATAAGGCGAGGTGGATATGTTTATCCTTGAAACGCTGAACTTCGTTGTTGATATTTTAAAAGTCCCTTCAGTGCTGGTCGGTTTAATTGCTCTGATTGGTCTTGTGGCGCAGAAAAAAGCCTTTTCGGATGTGGTAAAAGGCACAATTAAAACCATTCTCGGCTTTATTGTACTGGGCGGCGGCGCAACCGTGCTGGTGGGCTCATTAAATCCGCTCGGCGGTATGTTTGAGCACGCCTTTAATATTCAGGGCATTATTCCCAACAATGAAGCTATTGTGTCGATTGCCCTGGAAAAATATGGCGCTTCCACCGCGCTCATTATGGCCTTCGGGATGGTGGCGAATATTATTGTTGCGCGCTTTACCCGCCTGAAATACATCTTCCTCACCGGGCATCACACCTTCTACATGGCATGCATGATTGGCGTGATCCTGACGGTTGCAGGCTTCGAGGGGGTCGGGCTGGTCTTTACCGGCTCGTTGATCCTCGGCCTGATTATGGCCTTCTTCCCGGCGATTGCGCAGCGCTATATGAAGCGTATTACCGGCAACGATGAGATCGCCTTCGGTCATTTCGGCACGCTGGGCTACGTGCTGTCCGGCTGGATTGGCAGCAAGGTCGGTAAAGGTTCGCGCTCCACCGAAGAGATGAACCTGCCGAAGAACCTTAGCTTCCTGCGTGACAGTTCAATCTCCATCTCCCTGACCATGATGATTATCTACCTGATCATGGCGGTGAGCGCCGGACGTGAGTACGTGGAGGCCACCTTCAGCGGCGGCCAGAACTACCTGGTGTACGCCATCATTATGGCCATCACCTTCGCGGCAGGCGTGTTCATCATCTTGCAGGGCGTGCGCCTGATTCTGGCGGAAATCGTCCCGGCCTTTACTGGCTTCTCGGAAAAACTGGTGCCCAATGCGCGGCCTGCGCTGGACTGTCCGGTAGTCTACCCGTATGCGCCAAACGCGGTGCTGATTGGCTTCCTGTTTAGCTTCCTCGGCGGGATTGTGGGCTTGTTCATCTGCGGTCAGTTTAGCTGGGTGCTGATCCTGCCGGGCGTCGTGCCGCATTTCTTCACCGGTGCAACGGCGGGCGTGTTTGGTAACGCCACCGGTGGACGCCGCGGGGCAATGATTGGCGCCTTTGCTAATGGCCTGCTGATCACCTTCCTCCCGGTCCTGCTGCTGCCTGTTCTGGGCGCAATTGGCTTTGCGAATACGACCTTCTCGGACGCTGATTTTGGTGCGGTCGGGATTGTGCTGGGCAACCTGGCGCGCTTCCTGTCGCCGTTTGCCATCACCGGACTGGTTGTTGTGTTGTTCGCGCTGCTGGTGGCCTACAACGTCTTCGCTAAAAACAAACCTGCCAGCGGTAACGCGCAGGAAAACCCCGGAGCCAAATCATGAATGAGAATGAAATAACCGAACTGGCGCGTCAGATTCGCCTTGAGACGCTGAAATCCCTTACGCAGCTGGGTTTTGGGCACTACGGCGGCAGCATGTCAGTCGTTGAAACGCTGGCGGTGCTGTACGGCGCGGTGATGAAAATTGACCCGGCCGATCCGGACTGGCCAGAGCGCGATTACTTTGTGCTGTCGAAAGGCCATGCGGGCCCGGCGCTGTACAGCACGCTGGCGATTAAGGGCTACTTCCCGATTGAAGAGCTGAGCACGCTGAACCAGAACGGGACGCGTCTGCCAAGTCACCCGGATCGCCTGAAAACACGCGGCGTGGATGCCACCACCGGATCACTGGGGCAGGGGATCTCCATCGCTGGCGGCATGGCGCTGTCGCACAAGCTGGCAGGAAGGCCAAACCGGGTGTTCTGCATCGTCGGTGACGGGGAGCTGAACGAAGGACAGTGCTGGGAAGCCTTCCAGTTTATTGCTCACCATCGACTGAACAACCTGACGGTATTCGTGGACTGGAACAAACAGCAGCTCGACGGCGAGCTGGACGAAATCATCAGCGCCTTCGACCTGGAAGGCAAATTCCGCGCCTTTGGTTTTGACGTGGTAACGGTGAAAGGGGATGACATTCCGGCGCTGCTGGAGGTGACCGCGCCGATCGCTGCGGCCGATGCGCGTCCGCGGGTGGTGCTCCTCGACAGCATCAAAGGGCAGGGGGTGCCATACCTGGAACAGCTCAGCAACTCGCATCACCTGCGATTAACTGAGGAGAGCAAAGCGGCGCTCAACGAGACGATTCGCCAACTGGAGGCTTCACATGATTAAGGTTGCACCGACAGGACAGAAAGATGCCGTTGAGATGCGTAAGGTCTACGCGGGTTTTGTGGCAAAACAGATTGAGGCCGGGAGCGAGATTATTGCGCTCGAAGCGGATCTGATGAGTTCGATGGCGATGGACGGCGTAGCGCGTGATTATCCACAGCACGTCATCAACTGCGGCATTATGGAGGCTAACGTGATTGGGACGGCCGCCGGGCTGTCGCTCACCGGACGTAAGCCGTTCGTCCATACCTTTACCGCCTTTGCCAGCCGTCGCTGCTTCGACCAGCTGTTTATGTCCCTGGACTACCAGCGCAATAACGTGAAGGTGATTGCCTCGGATGCGGGCGTGACGGCCTGCCACAACGGCGGGACGCATATGTCGTTCGAGGACATGGGCATCGTGCGCGGTCTGGCGCATTCAGTGGTGCTGGAGGTGACCGATGCGGTGATGTTCGAAGATGTGCTGCGTCAGCTTATCGACCTGGAAGGCTTCTACTGGGTGAGGACCATCCGTAAACAGGCCCCGAGCGTGTATGCCCCGGGGTCAACCTTCACCATCGGCAAGGGCAACGTGCTGCGCGAGGGAACCGATATTACCTTGATTGCTAACGGCATTATGGTGGCGGAAGCGCTGGAGGCGGCGCGCCAGCTGGAGCAGGAGGGGGTAAGCGCAGCGGTCATCGACATGTTTACCCTGAAGCCTATCGATCGGATGCTGGTGAAAAACTATGCCGAGAAAACCGGGCGTATTGTGACCTGCGAAAACCACAGCATTCACAACGGGCTGGGGTCGGCGGTGGCGGAAGTGCTGGTGGAAACCTGTCCGGTGCCCCTGCGTCGGGTGGGGGTGAAGGAACGATATGGTCAGGTGGGCACGCAGGACTTCTTGCAAAAGGAGTATGGCCTGACGGCACATGACATTGTGTCGGCGGCGCGGGAGCTGTTGTAATAAAAAAAGGCGACCGTGTGGTCGCCTTTTTGTTGCCCGGTGGCGCTGGCGCTTACCGGGCCTACGGTCCTGTAGGCCGGATAAGCGAAGCGCCATCCGGCAAAACATTACTGCTGCTGCGAAGACTGGATCGCCGTCAGCGCGATGGTGTAGACGATATCGTCTACCAGCGCACCACGGGACAGGTCGTTCACAGGTTTGCGCATGCCTTGCAGCATTGGCCCGATGGAGATCAGGTCTGCTGAACGCTGTACCGCTTTATAGGTGGTGTTACCGGTGTTCAGATCCGGGAAGATGAACACGGTAGCGCGACCTGCAACCGGCGAGTTCGGCGCTTTGGATTTCGCCACGTCAGCCATTACCGCGGCATCGTACTGGAGCGGGCCGTCGATCATCAGATCCGGACGTTTTTCCTGCGCAATGCGGGTCGCTTCACGGACTTTCTCTACGTCACTACCTGCACCAGAGGTACCGGTGGAGTAGGAGAGCATCGCGACGCGCGGTTCGATACCGAAGGCAATCGCGGAGTCCGCAGACTGGATAGCGATTTCTGCCAGCTGCTCTGCGGTTGGATCCGGGTTGATCGCGCAGTCGCCGTAAACATAAACCTGTTCAGGCAGCAGCATGAAGAACACGGAGGAGACCAGAGAGCTGCCCGGTGCGGTTTTGATCAACTGCAACGGTGGACGGATGGTGTTCGCGGTGGTGTGAACCGCACCGGAAACCAGACCGTCAACTTCGTCCTGCTCCAGCATCAGCGTACCCAGCACGACGTTGTCTTCCAGCTGCTCGCGCGCAACGGCTTCGGTCATGCCCTTGTTCTTACGCAGTTCAACCAGGCGAGCAACGTAGCTTTCGCGAACCACTTCCGGGTCAACGATCTCAATGCCAGCGCCCAGCTCAACGCCCTGAGACGCCGCAACGCGGTTGATCTCATCCGGGTTACCCAGCAGCACACAGGTCGCGATACCGCGTTCTGCACAGATGGCTGCCGCTTTAACGGTACGTGGTTCGTCGCCTTCTGGCAGAACCACGCGTTTGCCCGCTTTACGCGCCAGCTCGGTCAGCTGGTAACGGAAGGCTGGAGGAGACAGACGACGGCTGCGCTCGGAGGTCGCAGTCAGGGATTCGATCCAGTCCGCATTGATGTAGCCCGCAACGTATTCCTGAACTTTCTCGATACGCTCGTGGTCATCAACCGGCACTTCGAGGTTGAAGCTTTGCAGGCTCAGGGAGGTCTGCCAGGTGTTGGTGTTCACCATGAAGACTGGCAGGCCAGTGGCGAACGCACGCTCGCACAGCTTGCTGATACGCGCGTCCATTTCATAGCCGCCGGTCAGCAGAATTGCACCGATTTCCACGCCGTTCATTGCAGCCAGGCACGCTGCAACCAGCACGTCTGGACGGTCAGCAGAGGTCACCAGCAGTGAACCTGCGCGGAAGTGTTCCAGCATGTGTGGAATGCTACGTGCGCAGAAGGTTACGGACTTCACGCGGCGGGTGTTGATATCGCCTTCGTTGATCACGGTGGCGTTCAGGTGACGCGCCATATCGATTGCACGGGTGGCAATCAGATCGAAGCTCCATGGCACCGCGCCCAGAACAGGCAGCGGGCTGGAATCCTGCAACTTAGCCGGGTCAACTTTGATGACTTTCGCTTTGGAGGAGTCGTCAAAAATTTCGGACAGGTCAGGACGCGTACGGCCCTGCTCATCTACTGGCGCGTTCAGCTTGTTAACAATCACGCCGGTGATGCTGGTGTTTTTCGCACCGCCGAAGCTGCTGCGCGTCAGTTCGATACGCTCTTTCAGCTGCTCTGGGGTATCCGTGCCCTGAGACATCACAAAAACGATCTCTGCGTTCAGGGTTTTCGCGATTTCAAAGTTCAGAGACTGGGCAAACTGGTGTTTACGGGTCGGGACCAGGCCTTCAACCAGCACCACTTCCGCGTCCTGCGCGTTTGCGTGGTAGTTGGCAATGATCTCTTCCATCAGCACGTCTTTCTGGTTGCTGGAGAGCAGAGATTCAACGTGGCTCATCTTCAACGGTTCAGCCGCTGGCAGATTGGAGTTCTTGCGAACGATGGTGGTGGTCTGGTCTGGCGCATCGCCACCGGCACGTGGCTGGGCGATAGGCTTAAAGACGCTCAGACGAACGCCTTTGCGTTCCATAGCGCGGATCACGCCGAGGCTGACGCTGGTCAGGCCGACGCTGGTTCCGGTAGGGATCAGCATAATAGTACGGGACACGGTTTATCCTCTTTCGTTACCGCCGCGTTGGGCGGGTTACAAAACAGCACCGCCAGCATTGCTGGCGGTGTGGAATCAGGCAGTCAGGCGGTGTGCGTCTTGCGCGATGACCAGCTCTTCGTTAGTTGGAATAACGATAGCAGGGCGGGTGCCTTCTTTGTTGATGAAGCCAGACTTGCCGAAGCGGGCAGCCAGGTTACGCTCATGATCAACTTCGAAGCCCAGAACGCCCAGTTTGCCCAGGGACAGTTCACGTACCATTGCCGCGTTCTCACCGATACCACCGGTGAAGATAACAGCATCCAGACGGCCTTCCATCAGCGCGGTGTAAGAACCGATGTACTTCGCCAGGCGGTGGCAATAAACGTCCATTGCACGTTTAGCGTCAGCTTTTTCTGCGTAGTTGTCTTCAACGTAACGGCAGTCGCTGGTGACCTCGGTCAGGCCCAGCAGGCCAGACTCTTTGGTCAGCATTTTGTTGATGTCGTCAACGCTCATGCCCAGGGTGTCGTGCAGGTGGAAGATGATCGCCGGGTCGATATCACCGGAACGGGTACCCATCACCAGACCTTCCAGCGGGGTCAGACCCATAGAGGTGTCAACACACTTACCGTTGCGGATAGCGGAAACAGAACCACCGTTGCCCAGGTGGCAGGTGATAATGTTGACTTCTTCAACCGGCTTGTTCAGCACTTTTGCGGCTTCCTGAGTCACATAGAAGTGGCTGGTACCGTGAGCGCCGTAACGACGGACGCCGTGCTCTTTGTACAGGCTGTATGGCAGGGCATAGAGGTAAGACTCTTCCGGCATGGTCTGATGGAACGCAGTATCAAACACGGCCACGTTTTTGTCTTTCAGACTCGGGAAGGATTTCAGTGCTTCAGCGATACCGATCAGGTGAGCCGGGTTATGCAGCGGTGCGAAAGACGCAGAGTCTTTGATACCCTGAATCACGGAGTCGTCGATTACCACGGAACTGGTGTATTTTTCGCCGCCGTGGACGATACGGTGACCAATTGCGGTCAGCTGAGCAGACAGTTCTGGTTTTTGTGCCAGAATAGTGTTAACGATAAAGTTCAGCGCTTCACTGTGAGCGGCGCCTGCACCTAAAGCCGCTTCTTGTTTGCTGCCGTCCATCTTCCACTTGATACGTGCTTCAGGCAGATGGAAACATTCGGCCAAACCAGAGAGGTACTCGTCACCGTTGAGCGCATCGATGATGGCGAATTTCAGTGAGGAGCTACCGCAGTTCAGAACCAGTACTAACTTACTCGACATGGAAGTACCTATTATTGATACGTGGCTAAAAAAACGTCAGTGAGTCTAAAAGCGTAACGCATGCTGACCCAGACATTTATGATTAACATCATGCCAAACGAACATTCTGGCAGGATGAAAGAAATACCTATGATTTTAAGCCATTTTGAACATTTTTCAGACAATGGCATAATATGCGATAATTTGACGAGTTAACGCTTATCGTCTACGGCCCTATCAGGCTGGCACAGGATACCCGATACGGGGTAGCGATGACAAAATATTTTGAACGTTGTCATAGCCTGTTGTGGTTTTGCACGAAAATTTTAATTTTTATATGTGAAGTTGAGGTACAGCCATGTCGACACCCGAAATCCCGTCCGTGAACTTTTTTAGTCTGTTTCGTCGGGGACAGCATTACGCAAAGACATGGCCGATGGAAAAGCGCCTCGCGCCCATGTTTATTGAAAATCGCACTATTCGCGCCACGCGCTATGCGATTCGCTTTATGCCCCCGATTGCCGTTTTTACCCTGTGCTGGCAGATAGCGTTAGGTGGGCAGCTTGGCCCTGCCGTCGCGACGGCGCTCTTTGCGTTAAGCCTGCCGATGCAGGGGCTATGGTGGTTAGGTAAACGTTCCGTCACGCCACTTCCGCCTTCTATTTTACACTGGTTTTATGAAGTGCGTGGAAAACTGGAAGAGGCTGGCCAGGCGCTGGCACCGGTTGAAGGTAAGCCGGACTATCAGGCGCTGGCGGATACCCTCAAGCGTGCGTTTAAACAGCTTGATAAAACATTCCTCGATGACTTGTGATTGATCATCGAAACGACGACCAAAAGAAGGCACAGTAACAATCAGTTACCGTGTCTTTTTTTTACAGTGCAATGCGCTACAGGAGTCGAAAGATGGAAATGACCCATGCTCAACGTCTGATTTTGTCTAACCAGTACAAGATGATGACTATGCTTGATCCCGATAACGCTGCGCGCTACAGCCGCCTGCAAACCATTGTTGAACGTGGTTTTGGCTTGCAGATGCGCGAACTGGATCGCGAATTTGGCGAACTGAAAGAGGAAACCTGCCGTATCGTTATCGACATCATGGAGATGTACCATGCGCTGCATGTGTCCTGGACCAATCTGAAGGACCAGCAGACCATTGACGAGCGCCGCGTGACGTTCCTGGGCTTTGATGCTGCGACGGAAGCGCGCTATCTGAGCTATGTACGCTTTATGGTGAATACCGAAGGGCGCTACACCCATTTTGATGCGGGTACGCACGGCTTCAACGCCCAGACCCCGATGTGGGATAAGTATCAACGTATGCTGAGCGCGTGGCACGCCTGTCCGCGCCAGTACCATTTAAGCAGCAACGAAATTCAACAAATCATTAATGCCTGACGGAGGTGCGTGTGCAGAGTAAAGGTTTTCTGTTTGATCTGGACGGTACGCTGGTGGATTCGCTGCCGGTGGTGGAGCGCTCGTGGTGCCACTGGGCCGACCGGCACGGCATTGACCATCAGGACGTACTAAATTTCATCCATGGCAAACAGGCCATTACCTCATTGCGGCACTTCCTTGCGGGACGTTCTGAGGAAGAGATTCAGGCGGAGTTCCGCTATCTTGAGCAGATTGAAGCTACCGATACCGAGGGTATCACCGCGCTGCCCGGTGCGCGCGAACTGCTTGAGCACCTGAATGAAGCGCAGATCCCGTGGGCTATCGTCACCTCCGGCTCGGTTCCCGTCGCGCATGCACGCCATAAGGCGGCAGGTTTGCCGACGCCGGACGTCTTCATTACCGCTGAGCGCGTGAAGCGCGGCAAGCCTGAACCGGATGCGTTCCTGCTCGGCGCTGAACTGCTCGGCCTTGCGCCAGCAGAGTGCGTGGTGGTGGAAGACGCGGCGGCAGGCGTGCTGGCCGGGCTGAACGCCGGCAGCCACGTCATTGCCGTTAACGTCCCGGCGGGTTCCCCCCGGCTGGAGGAGGCGGATTTCGTGCTTAACACCCTGACCGCCATCGACGTCTCGAAGGCGTCAGACGGAGTTGTAACCGTCTCGCTAAAAATGTAATCCCATGATATAGCCCCGCATTACCGGGGCTTTTTTATGGCAGAATTGCTTCTCCTCCACTGACAAGGACATGTTGTGAACGGTGAACTGATTTGGGTCCTGAGCCTGCTGTTAATCGCCATCATTCTTTTTGCCACGGGCAAGGTGCGCATGGATGCCGTCGCCCTGTTTGTGATTGTCGCATTCGTTCTAAGCGGTACCCTTTCCCTGCCGGAAGCCTTTTCCGGGTTTAGCGATCCCAACGTAATTTTGATTGCCGCTCTGTTTATTATTGGCGACGGGCTGGTCCGCACCGGCGTGGCGACAATGATGGGGTCGTGGCTGGTGAAAGTGGCGGGCAGCAGCGAAACCAAAATGCTGATTTACCTGATGCTGACGGTCGCCGGGCTGGGCGCGTTTATGAGCTCTACGGGCGTCGTGGCCATCTTTATTCCGGTCGTGCTGAGCGTCTGCATGAGGATGCAGATCTCCCCTTCGCGGCTGATGATGCCGTTGAGCTTCGCCGGGCTCATCAGCGGCATGATGACGCTGGTCGCGACGCCGCCGAACCTCGTCGTGAACAGCGAACTGATCCGTGAGGGGCTTGAGGGGTTTAGCTTTTTCAGCGTTACGCCGATCGGGCTGGTGGTACTGGTGATGGGCATTATCTATATGCTATTGACCCGTTTTGCGCTGAAAGGGGAGAAGCAGGATAAAGCCAAAGAGGGCTGGAAGCGGCGCTCTTTCCGCGATCTGATTAAAGAGTATCGTCTGACCGGGCGTGCCCGACGTCTGGCTATCCGCCCGGGGTCGCCTATGGTGGGGCAGCGGCTGGATGACCTTAAGCTACGCGAACGCTATGGCGCGAACGTCATCGGGGTTGAGCGCTGGCGTCGTTTTCGTCGGGTGATCGTTAACGTGAACGGGGTGTCAGAGTTTCGCGCGCGTGACGTCCTGCTGATTGATATGTCCACCGCAGACGTGGATCTGCGGGAGTTTTGTAGTGAGCAGCTGCTGGAGCCGATGGTCCTGCGCGGCGAGTATTTCTCTGACCAGGCGCTGGATGTGGGAATGGCCGAGGTGTCGCTGATCCCGGAATCGGAGTTATTGGGCAAAACCGTGCGTGAAATCGGCTTTCGTACCCGCTATGGCCTCAACGTGGTAGGCCTGAAGCGCGATGGCGTAGCCCTTGAAGGGGCGGTGGTGGATGAGCCGATCCTGCTGGGGGATATCTTCCTCGTGGTCGGCAACTGGAAACTGATTAGCCAGCTCGGGCAGAAAGGCCGCGATTTTGTGGTGCTGAATATGCCGATTGAAGAGAGCGATGCATCACCGGCGCACAGCCAGGCGCCCCATGCGATTTTTTGCCTGGTATTGATGGTTGCCCTGATGCTGACGGACGAGATCCCTAACCCGGTGGCGGCGATAATCGCCTGTCTGTTAATGGGCAAATTCCGCTGTATCGACGCCGAAAGCGCTTACAAAGCGATTCACTGGCCGAGCATTATTCTCATCGTCGGGATGATGCCCTTCGCCCTGGCGCTACAGAAAACCGGCGGGGTGGATTTGATCGTAAAAGGCTTAATGGACGCGGGCGGGGGATATGGTCCGTACCTGATGATGGTTTGCCTGTTCGTCATGTGCGCCACCATTGGTTTGTTCATCTCCAATACCGCAACGGCGGTGCTGATGGCGCCCATTGCACTGGCGATGGCAAAATCGATGGGTGTTTCGCCGTATCCGTTTGCGATGATGGTTGCGATGGCGGCGTCCGCGGCATTTATGACGCCGGTCTCTTCCCCGGTCAATACGCTGGTGCTGGGGCCCGGGAATTATAGGTTCAGTGATTTCGTGAAGCTGGGTGTGCCGTTCACCGTGCTGGTGATGGTGGTGTGCGTGGTGTTAATTCCGGTGTTATTCCCGTTTTAGCGTGAGTGCAGAAACGTAGGCCGGGTAAGGCGGAGCCGCCACCCGGCAAAAAACTACAGCGGCGAATCCTGGCTAATCTCATCCAGTGACAAATGGAAGCTCGGCACAAACACGCGCATAAAGTAGTCCATCTCTTCGCTGCGACGAGATTCCAGCGTTTTTTCCAGACGCGTTTTTGCCAGTAAAAATTCGTTATTCCCGGCGGACAGCTCTTCCAGACACTTCAGGTAGGCGCACAGCGCATCGGCCTGCTTAACCAGGGATTTCTCCTCTTCCGTATACTGATGCTCGTCGATGAGCGGCCCGAAGATATCGCGCAGCTCTTCAGGCACCATGTCGATCAGCTTCTGCTGGGCAATCTTCTCAATAGCTTTATATTCCTGGGCAATCTGCGAGTTGAAATATTTCACCGGCGTAGGCAGATCCCCGGTCAGCACTTCCGATGCATCGTGGTACATCGCCAGCAGGGCGATACGTTCGGCATTCACCTGCCCGTTGAATTTGCGGTTTTTAATCGCGGCCAGCGCGTGCGCGACCATGGCAACCTGTAAACTGTGCTCAGACACATTTTCAGTGCGCACGTTGCGCATCAGCGGCCAGCGGTTGATGAGTTTCAGGCGGGAGAGGTGGGCAAAGAAATGACTCTGACTCATAGGTTACCTTATGTCTTCACTGCGACAGACTTCATTGTGCGGGGAGGGGAGGGAAGATGCAAATTTGCGGATGTTGCAGGCCGGGTAAGCGCAGTGCTACCCGGCGGATAGTCAGCGCTACTGATGGTACCCGGAGAGGAAGCGCCCGAAGCGGCTGATGGCCATTTCGAGATCGTCTTCGCGCGGCAGGGTGACGATACGCACGTGATCCGGCCACGGCCAGTTAAACGCCGTACCCTGAACCAGCAGCACTTTTTCCTGCAACAGGAAGTCGAGCACCATTTTCTGGTCGTCGTGAATATTAAAGCGCTTCGCGTCGATTTTCGGGAACATGTACAGCGCGCCGTTAGGCTTCACGCAGGAGACGCCCGGAATATCATTAATCAATTCCCATGCACGGTTGCGCTGTTCATACAGGCGGCCGCCTGGGACGATAAACTCGCTGATGCTTTGATAGCCGCCGAGTGCTGTCTGGATCGCATGTTGCGCCGGTACGTTGGCGCACAGACGCATGGATGCCAGCATCTCCAGCCCTTCAATGTAGCCTTTCGCATGTTTTTTCGGACCGTTCAGTACCATCCAGCCCTGACGGAAACCGGCAACGCGGTAAGTTTTAGACAGTCCGTTAAAGGTGACCGTTAGCAGATCGGGTGCCAGCGCGGCGATAGAGTGGTGCTGCGCCGCGTCGTACAGGATCTTGTCGTAAATCTCGTCGGCAAAGATGATCAGGTTGTGCTGGCGGGCGATCTCGACGATCTCCATCAGCAGCTCTTTTGAATAGACCGCGCCCGTCGGGTTATTCGGGTTAATGATCACGATACCCCGGGTGCGCGGGGTAATTTTGGCGCGAATATCATCCAGATCCGGGAACCAGTCAGAGGATTCGTCGCACAGGTAGTGCACCGCTTTACCGCTGGACAGGGACACCGCAGCCGTCCACAGCGGATAATCTGGGGCAGGAACCAGCATTTCATCGCCGCTGTTCAGGAGCGCCTGCATCGCCTGAACGATCAGCTCCGAGACACCGTTGCCAATGTAGATATCTTCAACGGTGACGTCGCGCATACCGCGAGCCTGATAGTGCTGCATGATGGCTTTACGGGCGGAGTAAAGCCCTTTTGAATCGCAGTAGCCTTGTGCAGTGGGCAGGTTACGGATCACATCCACCAGGATCTCATCCGGCGCTTCAAAACCAAATGGCGCGGGGTTGCCGATGTTGAGTTTCAGAACCTTATTGCCTTCCTCTTCAAGGCGTTTTGCCTCTTTGAGTACCGGGCCACGGATGTCGTAACAGACGTTGTCGAGCTTGCTGGATTTTTCGATAGGGGACATGAACCTTTAACCTTTTCGCTATTATTGCAACTTCCTGCCGTGGAAGTGTGCACAGAACAATGTACTCCCCCCGCGCTTCGTTTTGAAGGGCGCACAGAAGAAGATTTCGTTCCACCGGGGAATGTCGCTGTGATCGCTTACTCTAACGAGGGAGTGATTTTGTGCCTGAATTTATCGTAATAAAGGTTATTAATGGGTTTTTTATGCTAAAAATTGCATGTAACTAGGAATTTTATTCTGGTGTAAATAAAAAGACGATTCGGGCTGATGCATTAGTCCCCTGAGTGATCATTCGTAAAACCTGAATGCTGAGATACCGATTGCCATATTAGCAAAGCCAGGCTAAAAGTTACTCATGTGAAATTAATGTTAAGGGTTATTAATGAATGGCCTGAATCTAAATTAAACTTTATTTATTATTAACGACGAAAATGCAACTTTCGTTAATTTTAATAAAAAGAGTGTAGTTGCTTATCATTGGCGGTAACTCCTTAATATTGCAATAAGACTTATAAATATAGTGGATTTGGGTTAAGATGTGTTTCGGGAATGCAGCATAGCGATAGGCCTGTTACGTATATCGGCTTCTGCTTTTCTGTATTAATCGATTGTTATTGTTAAAGTTATCTCTGGCTGATTGGGTAAGTCACATCTTGCTACGCTGGCAACGCTGCGATATAGATGGCAGAAAACATGTCTTACTCTTTATGGTATTTACATCGACCTGCAAACAAAGAAATATCCTGGACGCAAGAGAATAAAAATAACGTCATGAAACGTGATTTCTGACTGGTGATATACCGCAGTACAATAACTATCTGTCAGGCAGTCTGCCGGGCCGGGATGCGAGGGAAACTCTTCAGAAGGAATTGCTTAACTGTTACACACAGCTTCAACCCGGGCAGCTCCGCACGAGCAACCTGAAAGTGAAAAGATATGATAAATGCAAATCGTCCGATAATGAATCTCGACCTCGATCTGCTGAGAACGTTTGTTGCGGTCGCCGATCTCAACACTTTTGCAGCAGCTGCTGCCGCCGTTTGCCGTACCCAGTCCGCCGTGAGTCAGCAAATGCAGCGGCTGGAACAACTGGTTGGTAAAGAGCTTTTTGCGCGTCATGGGCGTAATAAGCTTTTAACAGAACATGGTATTCAGCTTCTGGGTTATGCCAGAAAGATACTGCGCTTTAATGATGAAGCCTGTATGTCATTAATGTTTAGCAACCTTCAGGGAGTGTTAACATTAGGGGCGTCAGATGAATCAGCAGATACCATTTTACCCTTCCTTCTCAACCGAATTAGCTCGGTTTATCCGAAGCTTGCCCTGGACGTTAGCGTTAAACGCAATGCCTTCATGGTTGAGATGCTGACAGAAAACGAGGTTGACCTGGTGGTCACCACGCATCGACCTGGCCAGTTTGACAGCCTGACGCTGCGTACTTCTCCAACGCACTGGTACTGTGCCGCGGAGTATGTATTGCAGAAAGGTGAGCCGATACCCCTGGTCCTGCTGGATGATCCCAGTCCATTCCGCGATATGGTGCTGGCAGCACTCAACGAAGCCAGTATTCCATGGCGCCTGGCGTACGTGGCGTCAACCTTGCCCGCAGTGCGAGCGGCGGTGAAGGCTGGGCTTGGCGTAACGGCCCGTCCGGTGGAAATGATGAGCCCCGATCTGCGTGTGCTGGGTCAATCCGAGGGACTCCCGTCGTTGCCGGATACGGAGTACCTGCTGTGCCATAACGCCGCCAGCAACAACGAGCTGGCAAAAGTGGTATTCGAGGCAATGGAAAACTACCACAATCCATGGCAGTACGCGGCTGTTACTCCCGAAGGAGGGGATGACTCCCTGATTGTGGAAGGGGATTTTGAGTGATCATTCCCTCAAAATTCTCGTAACAAAATGTAAGTGCAAAAAAGAGCCACTCGCATGATTTTTTCCTGCGAGTGGTTTTTTTTGCTATTCATAACCGCGGGCGGAGCAGGGATAAAGCAAATACCGCTTATTTATCAATGCAGAAAATGCTTTTGATTAAGATGTAAACAAGACCTGGTCTAACTTACCTCATACCCCACCGATGTTAAAAAAACAGGAAATATGTTGCTGTTTTTTTGATTGAATTAACAAAAGCGTGTCTCAGATCAAGAAAATACTCCCATTTGGGGGGAGGAATCGTTGGCAAATCCTGTCAAAATAGGAGGGTTATTTTTTTTACTTCCAAAACGGACACGATTCAACAAGATGCATTTGACGGAAAGTCATGTACCCACCAGGGTTAAAGGGCACCAAATGTTAATGAGAATCGCACGTTGTAATTTAATGTGAAGAAACCTTTGTTAAAGTTGACAAAAGGTTATAGAAAGGAGTAAAAAACCCCATCATTTTGCTGTCTATGTCTCATTTCTGACAGTTAGTGTAAGGTTATTTTGTTCCTCCCCATGAATCGATGTGATGCCCATCTGCCAGCAAGAGCAGTGTCGTCGGTATCACTTTTGATGAGTAAGCAATGAGTATGTCAACATCCACAGAAGTCATCGCTCATCACTGGGCATTCGCAATCTTTCTTATTGTAGCCATTGGCCTGTGCTGCCTGATGTTAGTCGGCGGCTGGTTCCTGGGCGGTCGCGCCCGCGCAAGGCACAAAAACACACCTTTCGAATCAGGTATTGATTCAGTAGGTAGCGCTCGCTTACGCCTGTCTGCCAAGTTTTACCTGGTAGCCATGTTCTTCGTCATTTTTGACGTGGAAGCGCTTTACCTCTTCGCGTGGTCTACCTCCATTCGCGAAAGTGGTTGGGTGGGCTTTGTCGAGGCCGCAATTTTCATTTTAGTGTTACTGGCCGGTCTGGTTTATCTGGTGCGTATTGGCGCGCTGGACTGGACACCTGTGCGTTCACGCCGTGAACACATCAACCCGGAAAACAGTATCTCTAATCGTCAGCAGTAACAGCGAGGCAATAAGATGGATTATACGCTCACCCGCATAGATCCTAACGGTGAGAATGACCGTTACCCCCTGCAAAAACAGGAGATCGTAACCGACCCCCTGGAGCAAGAAGTCAACAAAAGCGTGTACATGGGCAAGCTCGAACATGCCATGCACGACATGGTCAACTGGGGTCGTAAGAACTCCATCTGGCCATACAACTTTGGCCTTTCTTGCTGCTACGTTGAAATGGTGACGTCATTCACTGCGGTGCATGACGTTGCGCGTTTTGGGGCCGAGGTACTGCGTGCTTCTCCGCGTCAGGCTGACCTGATGGTGGTGGCAGGGACCTGCTTTACCAAGATGGCACCGGTTATTCAGCGTCTTTATGACCAGATGCTGGAGCCAAAATGGGTTATCTCCATGGGCGCATGTGCAAACTCCGGCGGTATGTACGACATTTATTCCGTTGTGCAGGGCGTTGATAAGTTCATTCCGGTGGATGTGTACATCCCGGGTTGCCCGCCGCGTCCAGAGGCCTATATGCAGGCGCTGATGCTGCTGCAGGAGTCCATCGGTAAAGAACGCCGCCCGCTTTCATGGGTTGTTGGCGATCAGGGTGTCTATCGCGCGAACATGCAGTCTGAGCGCGAGCGTAAACGTGGTGAACGTATTGCCGTCACCAACCTGCGTACGCCTGACGAAATTTAATTTGCGCCTGTGGGCCTGGAGAACACCTTCGCATATCACTACTCAAATAGCGCGAAGCCAGGCTTAACAGTCACCACGGACCATTTGCAATGGTGAACAATATGACCGACTTAACCGCGCAAGAAGCCGCCTGGCAGACTCGGGATCATCTCGATGACCCGGTCATTGGCGAACTGCGCAACCGTTTTGGGCCGGATGCCTTTACTGTTCAGGCCACCCGCACCGGGGTACCCGTTGTTTGGGTGAAGCGTGAGCAATTACTGGAAGTTGTCGATTTCCTCAAGAAATTGCCAAAACCTTACGTCATGCTGTTTGACTTACACGGCATGGACGAACGTCTGAGAACGCACCGCCAGGGTCTCCCTGCCGCGGATTTTTCCGTTTTCTACCACCTGATCTCAATAGACCGCAACACGGATATCATGCTCAAGGTGGCATTGTCTGAAAACGACATGCATCTGCCGACGATCACCAAACTTTTCCCGAACGCCAACTGGTACGAGCGTGAAACCTGGGAAATGTTCGGCATGACCTTCGACGGCCACCCGCATCTGACGCGCATCATGATGCCGCAGACCTGGACCGGCCACCCGCTGCGTAAAGACTACCCGGCACGCGCCACCGAATTCGACCCGTTTGAGCTAACCAAAGCCAAGCAGGATCTGGAGATGGAAGCGCTGACCTTCAAGCCGGAAGACTGGGGCATGAAGCGCGGCACCGAAAACGAGGACTTCATGTTCCTCAACCTGGGTCCAAACCACCCCTCTGCGCACGGTGCGTTCCGTATCATCCTTCAGCTTGACGGCGAAGAGATTGTCGACTGCGTCCCTGACATCGGCTACCACCATCGTGGTGCCGAGAAGATGGGCGAACGTCAGTCCTGGCACAGCTACATTCCGTATACCGACCGTATCGAATACCTCGGCGGCTGCGTGAACGAAATGCCATACGTGCTGGCCGTTGAGAAACTGGCAGGCATCACCGTCCCGGATCGCGTTAACGTGATTCGCGTAATGCTGTCTGAACTGTTCCGTATTAACAGCCACCTGCTGTACATCTCCACGTTCATTCAGGACGTCGGCGCGATGACGCCGGTCTTCTTCGCCTTTACCGACCGTCAGAAAATCTACGATCTGGTGGAAGCGATTACCGGTTTCCGTATGCACCCAGCCTGGTTCCGTATTGGTGGTGTGGCGCACGATTTGCCGCGCGGTTGGGACCGTCTGCTGCGTGAATTCCTCGACTGGATGCCGAAACGTCTGGCGTCTTACGAGAAAGCCGCGCTGCGTAACTCCATCCTGAAAGGCCGTTCCCAGGGCGTTGCTGCCTACGGCGCGAAAGAAGCGCTGGAGTGGGGGACTACCGGTGCTGGCCTGCGTGCGACCGGGATTGATTTCGACGTGCGTAAAGCGCGTCCTTACTCTGGTTACGAGAACTTCGACTTTGAAGTCCCGGTTGGCGGCGGTGTTTCCGACTGCTACACCCGCGTGATGTTGAAAGTGGAAGAGCTGCGCCAGAGCCTGCGCATCCTTGAGCAGTGCCTCAACAACATGCCGGAAGGCCCGTTCAAGGCGGATCACCCGCTGACGACGCCGCCACCGAAAGAGCGCACGCTGCAACATATCGAGACCCTGATCACCCACTTCCTGCAAGTTTCCTGGGGCCCGGTCATGCCGGCACAGGAATCCTTCCAGATGATTGAAGCGACCAAGGGTATCAACAGCTACTACCTCACCAGCGACGGCAGCACCATGAGCTACCGCACCCGCGTGCGTACGCCAAGCTTCGCGCACTTGCAGCAGATCCCGGCCGCCATTCGCGGCAGTCTGGTCTCCGACCTGATTGTGTATCTGGGTAGTATCGATTTTGTTATGTCAGATGTGGACCGCTAATTATGCACGAGAATCAACAACCACAAACCGAGGCTTTTGAGCTGAGTGAAGCAGAGCGTGCCGCCATTGAGCACGAGATGCACCACTACGAAGACCCGCGTGCGGCGTCCATTGAAGCGCTGAAAATCGTACAGAAACAGCGTGGTTGGGTGCCGGATGGGGCGATCTATGCGATCGCAGAAGTGCTGGGCATTCCGGCAAGTGACGTAGAAGGCGTAGCCACGTTCTACAGCCAGATCTTCCGTCAGCCGGTAGGCCGCCATGTGATCCGCTACTGTGACAGCGTGGTCTGCCACATCACCGGTTATCAGGGCATTCAGGCTGCGATTGAGAAGAAACTCAATATTAAGCCGGGCCAGACCACCTTCGACGGACGTTTTACTCTGCTGCCAACCTGCTGCCTGGGTAACTGCGACAAGGGGCCGACCATGATGATTGATGAGGACACTCACAGCCATCTGACGCCGGAAGCGATTCCTGACCTGCTGGAGCAGTACAAATGAAAACTGTAATTCGTACTGCTGAGACGCATCCGCTGACCTGGCGTCTGCGTGATGACAAACAGCCGGTATGGCTCGACGAATATCAGAGCAAAAACGGCTATGCCGGTGCGCGTAAAGCCCTTGGCGGCATGGCGCCGGACGACATCGTTAACGCGGTGAAAGAGTCTGGCCTGAAAGGCCGCGGTGGTGCAGGCTTCTCCACCGGTCTGAAGTGGAGCCTGATGCCGAAAGATGAATCCATGAACATCCGTTACCTGCTGTGTAACGCCGATGAAATGGAGCCGGGTACCTATAAAGACCGTCTGCTGATGGAACAGCTGCCGCACCTGCTGGTGGAAGGCATGCTGATCTCCGCGTTCGCGCTGAAAGCGTACCGTGGCTACATCTTCCTGCGCGGCGAATACATCGAAGCGGCGGAAAACCTGCGTCGCGCGATTGCCGAAGCCACCGAAGCGGGACTGCTGGGTAAAAACATCCTGGGCACCGGGTTTGACTTCGAGCTGTTCGTGCACACCGGTGCCGGGCGTTATATCTGCGGTGAAGAAACCGCGCTGATTAACTCCCTGGAAGGCCGCCGCGCGAACCCGCGCTCCAAGCCACCGTTCCCGGCAAGCTCCGGCGTGTGGGGTAAACCGACCTGCGTCAACAACGTCGAAACCCTGTGTAACGTCCCGGCGATCCTTGCGAACGGCGTGGAGTGGTATCAGGGCATCTCCTCAAGCAAAGATGCTGGTACTAAGCTGATGGGCTTCTCCGGTCGGGTGAAGAACCCTGGCGTCTGGGAGCTGCCGTTCGGCACCACCGCACGGGAAATTCTTGAAGACTACGCCGGCGGCATGCGCGATGGCCTGAAATTCAAAGCCTGGCAGCCGGGTGGGGCAGGGACGGACTTCCTGACCGAAGCCCACCTTGACCTGCCAATGGAGTTCGAAAGCATTGGTAAAGCAGGTAGCCGTCTGGGTACCGCGCTGGCGATGGCCGTCGACCACGAGATCGGCATGGTATCCCTGGTGCGTAACCTGGAAGAGTTCTTCGCCCGCGAGTCCTGCGGCTGGTGCACACCGTGCCGTGATGGTCTGCCGTGGAGCGTGAAGATCCTGCGTGCTATCGAACGTGGCGAAGGCCAGCCTGGCGATATCGAGACACTTGAGCAACTGTGTCGATTCTTAGGACCGGGTAAAACCTTCTGTGCCCACGCACCGGGCGCCGTCGAGCCGCTGCAAAGCGCGATTAAATATTTCCGCGACGAATTCGAAGCAGGCATCAAGCAGCCGTTCAGCAATACCCATTCGATCAATGGTATTCAGCCGAACCTGCTGAAAGCGCGCTGGTAAAAACAGAATTTTGATTAACGCTCGGTTTCGGCCGAGCCAACTGGAAGCATGCTAATGGCTACGATTCATGTAGACGGCAAAGAATACGAAGTCAACGGGGCGGACAACCTGCTGGAAGCTTGTCTGTCTCTTGGCCTCGATATTCCGTACTTTTGCTGGCATCCGGCGCTGGGCAGCGTCGGTGCTTGCCGCCAGTGTGCGGTGAAGCAATATCAAAACGCGGAAGACACGCGTGGTCGCCTGGTGATGTCCTGTATGACGCCAGCCGCCGAAGGCACCTTTATTTCGATTGATGACGAAGAAGCCAAACAGTTCCGTGAAAGCGTGGTGGAGTGGTTGATGACCAACCACCCGCACGACTGTCCGGTGTGTGAGGAGGGCGGTAACTGCCACCTTCAGGATATGACCGTCATGACCGGTCACAGCTTCCGTCGCTATCGCTTTACCAAACGTACCCACCGTAACCAGGATCTGGGGCCGTTCATCTCTCACGAAATGAACCGCTGCATCGCCTGCTACCGCTGCGTGCGTTACTACAAAGATTATGCAGACGGTCAGGATCTGGGCGTGTATGGCGCGCATGACAACGTCTACTTCGGTCGTCCGGAAGACGGTACGCTTGAAAGTGAATTCTCCGGTAACCTGGTAGAAATCTGTCCGACCGGCGTATTCACGGATAAAACCCACTCTGAACGTTACAACCGTAAATGGGACATGCAGTTTGCGCCAAGCATCTGCCAGCAGTGCTCCCTTGGCTGTAACACCAGCCCGGGTGAACGTTACGGCGAACTGCGTCGTATCGAAAACCGTTACAACGGTACCGTTAACCACTACTTCCTCTGCGACCGCGGTCGTTTCGGCTATGGCTATGTGAACCTGAAAGACCGTCCGCGTCAGCCGGTTCAGCGCCGTGGCGATGACGTCATTACCCTCAACGCTGAGCAGGCGATGCAGGGCGCGGCAGATATTCTGCGTCAGTCGAAGAAAGTGATCGGCATTGGCTCCCCGCGCGCCAGCATCGAAAGCAACTTCGCGCTGCGCGAGCTGGTTGGGGCGGAAAACTTCTACACCGGTATCGCCCAGGGCGAGCAGGAACGTCTCCAGCTGGTGCTGAAAGTGCTGCGTGAAGGCGGCATTCACACGCCTGCGCTGCGCGAAATCGAATCTTATGATGCGGTTCTGGTGCTGGGTGAAGATCTGACGCAGACTGGCGCACGCGCGGCCCTGGCGGTTCGTCAGGCGGTGAAAGGCAAAGCACGTGAAATGGCAGCGGCGCAGAAAGTGGCTGACTGGCAGATTGCGGCCATCCTCAACATCGGTCAGCGCGCGAAGCATCCTCTGTTTGTGACTAACGTCGACAACACCCGTCTGGACGATATCGCGGCGTGGACCTACTGCGCGCCGGTTGAAGATCAGGCGCGCCTCGGATTTGCCATTGCCCACGCGCTGGACAGCAACTCGCCGGCCGTTGAACTGGATCGCGACCTGCAAAACAAGGTCGACGTGATTGTTCAGGCGCTGGCGGGGGCGAAGAAACCGCTGATTATTTCCGGTACCAACGCCGGTAGCGCTGAAATCATTCAGGCCGCAGCGAACGTTGCCAAAGCCCTGAAGGGACGCGGCGCTGACGTTGGTGTGACCATGATTGCCCGTGCGGTGAACAGCATCGGTCTGGGTATGATTGGCGGCGGCTCGCTGGAAGACGCGTTAAGCGAACTGGAATCCGGTGCCGCTGACGCCGTTGTGGTGCTGGAAAATGACCTGCATCGCCATGCTTCTGCCGCTCGCGTTGATGCCGCGCTCTCCAGAGCGCCGCTGGTGATGGTTATCGACCATCAGCGCACCGCGATCATGGACAAAGCGCATCTCGTTCTCTCTGCGGCAAGCTTCGCAGAAAGCGACGGGACGGTGATCAACAACGAAGGTCGCGCCCAGCGTTTCTTCCAGGTTTATGACCCGGCCTACTACGACAGCAACACCGTGATGCTGGAAAGCTGGCGCTGGCTGCACTCTCTGCACAGCACCGTGCAGAGCCGTGAAGTTGACTGGACGCAGCTCGACCACGTTATCGACGCGGTTGTTGAGAAACTGCCTCAGCTGGCGGGTATTAAAGATGCCGCGCCGGATGCAAGCTTCCGCATTCGCGGCCAGAAACTGGCGCGTGAGCCGCACCGCTACAGCGGTCGTACCGCGATGCGCGCCAACATCAGCGTGCACGAACCGCGTCAGCCGCAGGATAAAGACACCATGTTCGCCTTCTCGATGGAAGGGAACAACCAGCCGTCTGCGCCGCGTTCGCAAATCCCGTTTGCATGGGCACCGGGCTGGAACTCCCCGCAGGCATGGAACAAATTCCAGGCTGAAGTGGGCGGTCACCTGCGCCACGGCGATCCGGGCGTGCGTCTGATTGAAGCCTCCGAAACCGGTCTGGACTTCTTCACCACCGTTCCGGCGAGCTTCCAGGCGCAGGAAGGTCACTGGCGTATTGCACCGTACTACCATCTGTTCGGTAGCGACGAAATGTCCCAGCGATCTCCGGTATTCCAGCAGCGTATGCCGCAGCCGTACATCAAGCTCAACCCGGCGGATGCCGCGAAGCTTGGCGTTAACGCGGGTGCGAACATTGCCTTTAGCTACGACGGCCAGACAATCAGCCTGCCGCTGATTATTTCTGAACGCCTGTCAGCAGGGCAGGTGGGTCTGCCGATGGGTATGCCTGGCATCGCGCCGGTCCTGGCGGGTGCGCATCTTGATAACCTTCAGGAGGCAAAAGCATGAGTTGGTTAACGCCGGATCTTATCGACATCCTGCTGAGCATTCTGAAAGCGGTTGTGATTCTGCTGGTGGTGGTCACCTGCGGCGCGTTCATGAGCTTTGGTGAACGTCGTCTGCTCGGTCTGTTCCAGAACCGTTACGGACCGAACCGCGTGGGCTGGGGTGGTTCACTCCAGCTGGTCGCGGACATGATCAAGATGTTCTTTAAAGAGGACTGGGTTCCGCGCTTCTCGGACCGCGTGATCTTTACGCTGGCGCCGATGATCGCCTTCACCTCGCTGCTGCTGGCGTTTGCTATCGTTCCGGTCAGCCCGACCTGGGTGGTCGCTGACCTGAACATCGGCATTCTGTTCTTCCTGATGATGGCAGGCCTCGCGGTTTACGCGGTGCTGTTCGCAGGCTGGTCCAGTAACAACAAATACTCGCTGCTGGGTGCGATGCGTGCTTCCGCGCAGACGCTGAGCTACGAAGTGTTCCTGGGTCTCTCCCTGATGGGCGTGGTGGCGCAGGCCGGTTCATTTAACATGACCGACATCGTCAACAACCAGGCCGACATCTGGAACGTTATCCCGCAGTTCTTTGGGTTTATTACCTTTGCCATCGCGGGCGTGGCGGTGTGTCACCGTCACCCGTTTGACCAGCCAGAAGCCGAACAGGAACTGGCCGACGGTTACCACATTGAATATTCCGGTATGAAGTTCGGTCTGTTCTTCGTGGGCGAGTACATCGGTATCGTCACCATTTCGGCGTTGATGGTAACCCTGTTCTTTGGTGGCTGGCATGGCCCGTTCTTACCGCCGTTCATCTGGTTCGCGCTGAAAACCGCGTTCTTCATGATGATGTTCATTTTGATTCGCGCAGCGTTACCGCGTCCGCGTTATGACCAGGTAATGTCCTTCGGCTGGAAAGTGTGCCTGCCGCTGACGCTCGTCAACTTGTTGGTAACGGCGGCTGTCATTCTCTGGCAGCAGCCATAAGGGGCTTTGAGATCATGACCTTAAAAGAATTATTGGTAGGTTTCGGCACCCAGGTACGCAGTATCTGGATGATCGGCCTGCATGCGTTTGCCAAACGCGAAACCCGGATGTACCCGGAAGAGCCGGTATATCTGCCGCCGCGCTACCGTGGACGTATCGTGCTGACGCGCGACCCGGACGGTTCCGAGCGTTGCGTTGCCTGTAACCTGTGTGCGGTAGCGTGTCCGGTGGGCTGTATCTCTTTGCAAAAAGCAGAGACGGTAGACGGCCGCTGGTATCCTGAGTTCTTCCGCATCAACTTCTCACGCTGCATTTTCTGCGGTCTGTGTGAAGAAGCGTGCCCAACCACGGCGATTCAGCTGACTCCAGACTTCGAGCTGGGTGAGTACAAGCGTCAGGATCTGGTGTACGAGAAAGAGGATCTGCTGATTTCCGGTCCGGGCAAATACCCGGAATATAACTTCTACCGGATGGCGGGTATGGCAATCGACGGCAAAGATAAAGGCGAAGCTGAGAACGAAGCTAAGCCTATCGACGTCAAGAGCCTGTTACCGTAAGGAGAGGGCAATGGAATTCGCTTTTTATATCTGTGGCCTTATCGCCATCCTGGCTACGCTGCGAGTGATCACGCACACCAATCCGGTGCATGCGCTGCTGTATTTAATCATCTCGCTGCTGGCTATTTCCGGGGTGTTCTTTGCGCTGGGCGCGCACTTCGCCGGTGCGCTGGAAATCATCGTCTACGCCGGGGCCATCATGGTGCTGTTCGTGTTCGTGGTGATGATGCTCAACCTGGGCGGCTCTGAAATTGAGCAGGAACGTCAGTGGTTAAAACCGCAGGTGTGGATTGGCCCGGCGATTCTTTCGGCCATCATGCTGGCGGTGATTGTTTACGCCATTCTGGGCGTCAACGACCAGGGTATCGACGGGACGCCAATCAGCGCGAAAGCCGTGGGTATCACCCTGTTTGGTCCGTACGTTCTGGCGGTTGAGCTGGCCTCGATGCTGCTGCTGGCGGGTCTGGTTGTGGCCTTCCACGTTGGCCGCGAAGAGCGTGTCGGCGAGGTGCTGAGCAACCGCACTGACGACCGCGCGAAAAGAAAAACGGAGGAACGCGCATGATCCCCTTAACACATGGACTGATCCTCGCTGCGATTTTATTCGTTCTGGGCTTAACCGGTCTGGTTATCCGCCGCAATCTGCTGTTTATGCTGATCGGTCTGGAAATCATGATCAACGCTTCCGCGCTGGCCTTTGTGGTCGCCGGCAGCTACTGGGGCCAGACCGATGGTCAGGTGATGTACATTCTCGCCATCAGCCTCGCGGCTGCTGAAGCGAGTATTGGCCTGGCGCTGTTGCTACAGCTCCATCGTCGCCGCCAGAACCTGAACATCGATTCAGTAAGTGAGTTGCGTGGATGAACATGCTTGCCTTAACCATTATTTTTCCGCTGATTGGCTTCGTGCTGCTGGCGTTTTCTCGCGGCCGCTGGTCTGAGAATCTGTCTGCCACCGTGGGCATTGGCTCTATCGGCCTGGCTGCGCTGGTCACAGCGTATGCGGGTATCGACTTCTTTAACAATGGACGTCAGGCCTACAGCGTACCGCTGTGGAACTGGATGTCGGTCGGTAACTTCAACATCGGTTTCAACCTGGTGCTGGATGGTCTGTCTCTGACCATGCTCTCCGTGGTCACCGGCGTCGGCTTCCTGATCCACATGTTCGCCTCCTGGTACATGCGCGGTGAAGAGGGATACTCCCGCTTCTTCGCCTACACCAACCTGTTTATCGCCAGCATGGTGGTTCTGGTGCTGGCCGATAACCTGCTGCTGATGTATCTGGGCTGGGAAGGCGTGGGTCTGTGCTCTTACCTGCTGATCGGTTTCTACTACACCGATCCGAAGAATGGCGCAGCGGCCATGAAAGCGTTCGTCGTGACCCGCGTGGGTGACGTCTTCCTCGCTTTCGCGCTGTTCATTCTCTACAACGAACTGGGCACGCTGAACTTCCGCGAAATGGTGGAACTGGCGCCGGCGCACTTCGAAGCAGGCAACAACATGCTGTGGTGGGCAACGCTGATGCTGCTGGGTGGCGCCGTGGGTAAATCCGCGCAGCTGCCGTTGCAGACATGGCTGGCCGACGCGATGGCGGGTCCAACCCCTGTCTCCGCGCTGATCCACGCCGCGACCATGGTTACCGCCGGTGTCTACCTGATTGCGCGTACCCATGGCCTGTTCCTGATGACCCCGGAAATTCTGTATCTGGTGGGTATTGTCGGTGCGGTTACGCTGGTGCTGGCAGGCTTTGCCGCGCTGGTGCAGACCGACATCAAACGCGTTCTCGCGTACTCCACCATGAGCCAGATTGGTTACATGTTCCTGGCGCTGGGCGTTCAGGCGTGGGACGCAGCCATTTTCCACCTGATGACGCACGCGTTCTTTAAAGCGCTGCTGTTCCTCTCATCCGGTTCGGTGATCCTGGCCTGCCACCACGAGCAGAACATCTTCAAAATGGGCGGACTGCGTAAGTCCATCCCGCTGGTCTATGTCTGCTTCCTGGTGGGCGGCGCGGCGCTGGCGGCACTGCCGCTGATTACCGCGGGCTTCTTCAGTAAGGACGAAATCCTTGCGGGCGCCATGGCGAATGGTCATATCAATCTGATGGTTGCGGGTCTGGTCGGTGCGTTCATGACCTCCCTGTACACCTTCCGTATGATTTTCATCGTCTTCCACGGTAAAGAACAAATTCACGCTCACGCAGGGAAGGGGATTACCCACCACCTGCCGCTGATTGTGCTGCTGGTCCTGTCCACCTTCGTTGGCGCGATGATTGTGCCACCGTTGCAGGGTGTACTGCCGGCAACAACCGAGCTTGAGCACGGTCGCGTTCTGACGCTTGAAATCACCTCCGGCGTAGTGGCTATAGCGGGCATCCTGATTGCCGCATGGCTGTGGCTGGGCAAACGCACGCTGGTGACTGCCGTTGCCAACAGCGCGCCGGGCCGTCTGCTGGGCACCTGGTGGTACAACGCGTGGGGCTTCGACTGGCTGTACGACATGATCTTCGTGAAGCCGTTCCTGGGCATTGCGTGGCTGCTGAAGCGCGATCCACTGAACAGCCTGATGAATATCCCGGCGATCCTCTCTCGCTTTGCAGGTAAAGGCCTGCTGTTCAGCGAGAACGGTTATCTGCGCTGGTATGTGGCGTCCATGAGCATCGGTGCGGTTGTCGTACTGGCGCTGCTGATGGTGTTGCGTTGATCGTAAAGTGAATTTTATTCGAATTCGTTGAAAATCAGGCCCCTGCTGGGGGCCTTAAAAAGGAATGTAAATCGCCATGTTACTACCCTGGCTAATATTAATTCCCTTCATCGGCGGCTTCCTGTGCTGGCAGACCGAACGCTTTGGCGTGAAGGTGCCGCGCTGGATCGCGCTGATCACCATGGGATTGACGCTCGCGCTTGGCCTGCAACTGTGGTTGCAGGGTGGCTACTCACTGACCCAGTCTGCGGGCCTTCCGCAGTGGCAGTCTGAGTTTATCCTGCCGTGGATCCCACGTTTCGGTATCACGATCCACCTCGCGATTGACGGTCTGTCGCTGCTGATGGTGGTGCTGACCGGTCTGCTCGGCGTTCTGGCGGTACTTTGCTCCTGGCGAGAAATCGAAAAATACCAGGGCTTCTTCCACCTGAACCTGATGTGGATCCTGGGCGGCGTGATCGGCGTGTTCCTGGCCATCGACATGTTCCTGTTCTTCTTCTTCTGGGAGATGATGCTGGTGCCGATGTACTTCCTGATCGCGCTGTGGGGTCACAAGGCATCCGACGGTAAAACGCGTATCACGGCGGCCACCAAGTTCTTCATCTACACCCAGGCGAGTGGTCTGGTGATGTTGATTGCCATCCTGGCGCTGGTGTTTGTGCATTACAACGCGACCGGTGTCTGGACCTTCAACTACGAAGACCTGCTGAAGACCCCGATGTCCCACGGCGTGGAATACCTGCTGATGCTGGGCTTCTTTATCGCCTTCGCGGTGAAAATGCCGGTGGTTCCGCTGCATGGCTGGCTGCCGGACGCGCACTCTCAGGCACCAACGGCAGGTTCCGTTGACCTGGCGGGTATCTTGCTGAAAACCGCGGCTTACGGTCTGCTGCGTTTCTCCCTGCCGCTGTTCCCTAACGCCTCCGCAGAGTTCGCGCCGATTGCCATGTGGCTGGGCGTGATCGGTATCTTCTACGGTGCATGGATGGCCTTCACGCAGTACGACATCAAACGTCTGATTGCTTACACCTCCGTTTCCCACATGGGCTTCGTGCTGATTGCCATCTACACCGGCAGCCAGCTGGCGTACCAAGGCGCGGTGATCCAGATGATTGCGCACGGCCTGTCCGCTGCCGGTCTCTTCATCCTGTGTGGTCAGCTGTACGAACGTCTGCATACCCGCGACATGCGTATGATGGGCGGTCTGTGGGGCAAAATGAAATGGCTGCCGGCGCTCTCCATGTTCTTCGCGGTGGCGACTCTGGGTATGCCGGGTACCGGTAACTTCGTCGGCGAGTTTATGATCCTGTTCGGCAGCTTCAACGTGGTACCGACGATCACCGTCATCTCCACCTTTGGTCTGGTGTTTGCCTCCGTGTACTCGCTGGCGATGCTGCACCGCGCTTACTTCGGTAAAGCGAAGAGTGAAATTGCTGCACAAGAATTGCCGGGGATGTCGCTGCGAGAGCTGTTCATCATCCTGCTGCTGGTCGTACTGCTGGTGCTGCTGGGCTTCTATCCGCAGCCGATTCTGGATACCTCGCACTCCGCGATGGGTAACATCCAGCAGTGGTTTGTTAATTCTGCTTCTACTACAAGGCCGTAATTCGCCATGACAATAACTCCACAACAACTGATCGCGCTGCTACCGCTGCTGATCGTCGGATTGACGGTGGTGGTTGTGATGCTCTCCATTGCGTGGCGACGCAATCACTTCCTGAATGCGACCCTGTCCGTTCTGGGTCTGAACGCTGCGTTAGTCTCCCTCTGGTTTGTTGGCCAGGCGGGAGCGATGGACGTCACGCCGCTGATGCGCGTTGACGGCTACGCCATGCTCTACACCGGTCTGGTGCTGCTGGCGAGCCTGGCAACCTGTACCTTTGCGTACCCGTGGCTCGAAGGGTACAACGACAACAAAGAAGAGTTTTACCTGCTGGTACTGATTGCTGCACTGGGCGGCATTCTGCTGGCGAACGCGAACCACATGGCCGCGCTGTTCCTTGGTATTGAGTTGATCTCACTGCCGCTGTTCGGCCTGATTGGTTACGCCTTCCGTCAGAAGCGCTCTCTGGAAGCGGCTATCAAGTACACCATTCTGTCTGCTGCCGCGTCGTCGTTCCTGCTGTTCGGTATCGCGCTGCTGTATGCACAGACGGGTAACCTCTCCTTCCTGGCCATCGGTAAGAGCCTCGGCGACGGCATGATGCATGAGCCGCTGCTGCTGGCGGGTCTGGGCATGATGATTGTTGGCCTTGGCTTTAAACTCTCTCTGGTTCCGTTCCACCTGTGGACGCCAGACGTCTACCAGGGTGCGCCTGCACCGGTCTCTACCTTCCTGGCGACGGCGAGTAAAATCGCTATCTTCGGCGTGGTTATGCGTCTGTTCCTGTACGCCCCGGTGGGTGATAGCGAAGCGGTTCGCGTGGTGCTGGGCATTATCGCGTTCGTTTCTATCATCTTCGGTAACCTGATGGCGCTGAGCCAGACCAACATCAAGCGTCTGCTGGGCTACTCCTCTATCTCCCATCTGGGTTACCTGCTGGTGGCGCTCATTGCGCTGCAAAGCGGTGAGATGTCGATGGAAACCGTGGGTGTGTATCTGGCCGGTTACCTGTTCAGCAGCCTCGGCGCGTTCGGCGTGGTGAGCCTGATGTCCAGCCCGTACCGTGGCCCGGATGCAGATTCCCTGTTCTCCTACCGTGGACTGTTCTGGCACCGTCCGATTCTGTCTGCGGTAATGACCGTGATGATGCTCTCTCTGGCGGGTATCCCGATGACGCTGGGCTTTATCGGTAAGTTCTACGTGCTGGCCGTCGGTGTGCAGGCGGGTCTGTGGTGGCTGACGGCGGGTGTCGTTATCGGCTCCGCGATTGGTCTCTACTACTACCTGCGCGTTGCCGTGAGCCTGTACCTGAGCGCGCCTCAGCAGCTCAACCGCGATGCGCCGTCCAACTGGCAGTACAGCGCCGGCGGTATCGTGGTGCTAATCTCCGCGCTGCTGGTGCTGATCTTCGGTATCTATCCGCAGCCGCTGATTGATATCGTGCAGCGAGCGATGCCGCTGATGTAAAAACAAAAAACCCGCCTCGGCGGGTTTTTTATTGTTTTCTCCCTCTCCCCGTGGGAGAGGGCCGGGGTGAGGGCACCAGCCCGCACAGAGTAAAATATGCCCAGGGCGCTACGCTTGCAGGGCCTACGGGTCTTGTAGGTCGGGTAAGCGAAGCGCCACCCGACTAAGCTAACTGCTTCCTGCTTATAAGCGGCCCTTCAATCTTCTTCATCGAGCGGTCCAGCACCTCTTCAATCACCGACGATAGCTCATTTAGCTCAAACTTCGCCACATAGCCGTCCGCCTTCACTTTGCGAATATGATCTTCGTTCGCGTTGCCGGAAAGAGACGAGTGGATCACCACCGGAATATCTTTCAGTACCGGGTCGGTTTTGATTTTGCGCGTCAGCGTAAAGCCGTCCATCTCCGGCATTTCGAGGTCGGTCAATACCAGGGCAATCTTATCGGTAACGGGGACGCCCTCAGCCTGAGCCTGCGCGGCCAGCTGAGTGATTTTCTCCCACGCGTCTTTGCCGGTGATATGCAGCTGGGCCGGGATCTCCATCGCCTGCAATCCCTTCTCCAGCATTGAGCGCGCCACTTTCGAATCTTCTGCAACAATCGCGACAGAGCCAGGCTTGATGTTGAATTTGGTGGTTTCCAGATGGGTGGCGTGCAGATCGTGGTTCGCCGGGGTGATGTCGTACAGGATCTGCTCCACGTCCAGCACCATCGCCAGATCGTTGGTATCCGTCTTCTCGTCCAGGCAGGCAATGCTGGTAATGTAGCGACCGCTGACGGCAGTTTCCGCAGCATGCACCTGCTTCCAGTCCAGACGCATGATGTTTTCCACCGATTCCACAGCAAACGCCTGCACGCTGCGGGCATATTCGGTGATCAGCAGGATGTTCAGCCCGGTGGCTGGCTTGCAGCCGGCGACGGCGGCCAGATCGATCACCGGGATCACCTGGTCGCGAATGTTCACCATCCCCATCAGCGGAGACTTCATTCCCGCCGGTTTGGTGAAGGTCGGCATCGGCACAATTTCGCGCAATTTGAACACGTTGATGCCGAACAGCTCGGATTTATTTTCGTTCAGAGAGGTGCCAAGACGGAACAGCAACAGTTCAAAACGGTTGGACAGGGTCAGGTTCGCCCTGTCATCAATATCTTTCTGGAAATTATCCATTCTACCCTCAAGAGAAATGCTGGCCTTTTAATCGTTATCGGCACGCTGAGGGAAAAATGAAGGACTAAACGCTGACCTGAGCAAAATCTTCCGCCAGCTCGCATGCCGGAAATACTTCCCGACACTCTGCCAGCAGGCTTTCAGCGCCGCGGACGTCATAGCGTGAGCTGACGTGAGTAACAATCAGTTTCCGGACGCCAGCCTCACGCGCCAGCTGCGCCGCCTGACGCGTTGAGCTGTGCCCCCGGCTGTTGGCTTTTTCTTCCATCGCCGCTTCCAGCGTCGCCTCATGCACCATCACATCCACACCCCCGGCAAGCCTGAGCGCCGAAGGGCAGGGGGCGGTATCCCCAAAAATAGCCAGTTTTTTGCCTGGCTGCGGCGGCGCGAGGTAATCCTGACCGTTGATGACGCGCCCGTCTTCCAGCGTGACGGTCTCGCCGTGCTTCAGACGCTGGAACAGCGGGCCAGGTTTCACTCCATCGGCCTGCAACGCGGCGGCATTCAGCGCCCCGGGCTTGTCATGCTCCTCAACGCGATAGCCGTAACATTCCACCGGATGGTTAAGCGGGTAAGCGCGCACCTGATAATCTCCGTCGTCGAACACCAGACCTTCGCCGATCTCCACCACCTCCAGCGGATAATCGGTCCACGAGCCGCTCAGGCGCAGCGTGGTTTCAACAAATTCCTGAATACCCGCAGGGCCATAAATGGTCAGCGGGTTAGCGTTACCGGCCATCGAACGGCTACACAGCAGGCCCGGCAGGCCAAACAGATGGTCGCCGTGTAGATGGGTGATAAATATTTTATCCACTTTCCCCGGGTGGTATGAGGTATGCAGCAGCTGATGCTGCGTACCCTCGCCGCAGTCAAACAGCCACAGCCCACCGCGGGTAGGATGCTTAAGATCCAGCAGAATCGCCGTCACGTTTCGTGAGCGGGTTGGCACCCCGGCGGACGTACCCAGAAAAATCAGTTCCATAACGCAATCAGCCCTTTGCCGAATGGGAAGGGGTTTAGTATAACGTGATGAACCCCAGGAAGGAGAAACACATGATCCAGTGGCAAGATCTACACCACAGCGAACTGACCGTGCAGTCACTCTACGCCCTGCTCAAGCTGCGCTGTGAAGTCTTCGTGGTTGAACAAACCTGCCCGTATCAGGATATCGACGGCGATGACTTAATCGGCGAGAACCGGCACATCCTCGGCTGGCGCGATAACGAGCTGGTGGCGTATGCGAGGATTCTGAAAAGCGAACAGGATTTTGACCCTGTCGTCATTGGCCGTGTCATTATCAGCGGCCGCGCGCGCGGTGAAAAGCTGGGCTATCAGCTGATGGAAAAAACGCTGGACGCATGCCAGAAACAGTGGCCGGACAAGGCGTTATACCTGGGCGCGCAGGCGCATTTGCAATCATTCTATGGCCATTTTGGTTTTACCCCGGTCACGGACATTTACGACGAAGACGGCATCCCACACATCGGCATGGCACGCGAAGCGAAACAGGCGTAATAGCAATACGTTGTCTATAGTTACCGGACTGGTGTACTAACATGGAGAAAAATATGTCATTTCAATCCTGGGATACCCGAGTCGACGACGACCTGACGCTGCTAAGCGAAACGCTGGAAGAAGTGCTGCGCTCTTCAGGCGATCCTGCCGATCAGAAGTACATTGAGCTCAAAGCCCGCGCCGAGCAGGCGCTGCATGACGTGAAAAACCGCGTCAGTAACGCCTCCGACAATTATTACTACCGCGCCAAACAGGCGGTTTATCGTGCCGACGATTATGTGCATGAAAAACCGTGGCAGGGCATTGGGGTCGGTGCGGCCGTAGGGCTGGTGCTGGGTCTGCTGTTAGCCCGTCGTTAAGCCGGTAAACCACTCCCTACACGTGGGTACTGCTATTTATCGTCAGTACCCCGTATAATATAAGGCTTTAACAGGGAGAGGTTCGCGTGCACTCGATTTTCCTCGCGCTGCAAAGCCTGCGCACTCAGCTTGCGCAAGCGTTACCCGCTACACCCGGTTTACGCCATTTCGATGTCTCTTTCCCGTTAAACGACGCCTTCGATCCGCTGGCCTGGCTGGGTGTGCAGCGATGCTATCCTCAGTTTTACTGGCAACAGCGCAGCGGCGATGAAGAACTTGCCGCGCTCGGAAGCCTCGCCCAGTTTGATTCTCTGGCTTCGGCCTCGCGGTTTTTGCATGCCCATGACGTAGCCAATGACACCCGTATCTGCGGCCTGAACGCCTTCAACCCGGCGCAGGGCAAGCTGTTTTTACCGCGCCTTCTCTGGCGACGGTCTGGCGGGGTCGCCACGCTGCGTCTGCAACTGTGGAGCGAAACGTCGCTGCGGGAAGATGCCCGTGAGGCGCTGAATTTTGTCGATAACCTGCGCGACGCCGCGCCGATCCGCCCGTTGTCCGTGCAGATTGTCCAGGAAACCCATCATCCGGAAAAACCGGACTGGCTGGCGTTGATTCGTCAGGCGACGGATACCCTTGCTCGCGGCGATTTTGAGAAAGTGGTGCTCGCACGTGCTACAGACGTTCAGTGCCAGCAGCCCGTGAACGCCATCGCGCTGATGGCTGCCAGCCGCGCCCTAAACCTCAACTGCTATCATTTTTGTATGGTCTTTGACGCCAGCAATGCCTTCCTCGGCTCGACGCCCGAGCGCCTGTGGCGGCGACGCGGCACGCTGCTGCGCACTGAAGCGCTGGCAGGCACCGTCGCCAGCCATTCTGACGATAAGCAGGCCCAGCGTCTGGGCGACTGGCTGATGAACGACGATAAAAATCAGCGGGAAAATATGCTGGTGGTGGAAGATATCTGCCAGCGTCTTCAGCACCATACCCGGACGCTGGAGATCCTGCCTGCGCAGGTGCTGCGTCTGCGCAAGGTGCAGCATTTACGCCGCTGTATCTGGACCGAACTTAAACAGCCTGACGACGAACAGTGTCTGCATATTTTGCAACCGACGGCGGCGGTGGCCGGGCTGCCGCGACAGGCGGCCCGAGAATTTATTGCGAAAGTAGAGCCGTTTGACCGGGAGTGGTACGCCGGTTCGGCGGGCTATTTATCGCGCGATCAGAGCGAATTCTGTGTGGCATTACGCTCCGCCCGCGTTCACAACGCTGCGCTACGTCTTTATGCGGGGGCGGGCATCGTCAGCGGCTCCGATCCTGAGCAGGAGTGGCAGGAGATCGAAAACAAGGCCGCCGGGCTGCGTTCCCTTCTCCTAAGGGATTAATACTGATTCGTGCAATCCCGATTCATATCAAAATTCTGACTTTTTCTATTATTTATACTGTGTCGCATTCTTGATACTGGACAATCTCATGTCAGTAAGTTCTTTTAACCGACGCTGGGCGGCGGTGATCCTTGAAGCCCTGACCCGTCATGGTGTCAGGCATGTGTGTATTGCCCCGGGCTCTCGCTCCACGCCGCTCACCCTTGCTGCCGCGGAAAACCGGGCTTTTATTCACCACACCCATTTTGATGAGCGTGGTCTGGGCCATCTGGCGCTCGGGCTGGCGAAAGTCAGTAAAGCGCCCGTGGCGGTGATCGTCACCTCCGGCACGGCGGTGGCGAACCTCTATCCGGCGCTGATAGAAGCGGGATTAACCGGCGAAAAGCTGATTTTACTCACCGCCGACCGTCCCCCGGAACTTATCGACTGCGGCGCTAACCAGGCGATTCGTCAGCCTGGCATTTTTGCCTCGCATCCTTCACAGACGGTCTCGTTGCCGCGCCCCACCCAGGACATTCCCGCCAGCTGGCTGGTCTCAACCCTCGACCACGCCATGAACGCACTGCGCAGCGGCGGGCTACACATTAACTGCCCGTTTGCCGAGCCGCTGTACGGTGAAATGAACGATACTGGCCTCGTCTGGCAACAGCAGCTGGGAGACTGGTGGGAGAGCGAAAAACCCTGGCTGCGCGAGCAGACGCATCTGGAAAGCGCTAAACAGCGCGACTGGTTCTTCTGGCGTCAGAAGCGCGGCGTGGTGATAGCCGGGCGGATGAGTGCGGCGGAAGGTAAGCTTGCGGCGGAGTGGGCACAAACGCTTGGCTGGCCGCTGATTGGTGACGTGCTTTCCCAGACGGGCCAGCCGCTGCCCTGCGCCGACCTCTGGCTGGGGAACGCGAAAGCGGTCACCGAGCTGGCGCAGGCGCAGATTGTCGTCCAGCTGGGATCGAGCCTGACGGGGAAGCGTCTGCTCCAGTGGCAGGCCACCTGTACGCCTGAAGAGTACTGGCTGGTGGACCCGCTCGAAGGACGCCTTGACCCGGCACACCATCGTGGCCGCCGCCTGGTGAGCGATATTAACAGCTGGCTGGAATTGCATCCGGCGGAAAAACGCAAACCCTGGGCGGTGGAGATCCCGGCGCTGTCACGTCAGGCGTGGGAACTCACCAAAGCGCAGTGCGAGGCGTTCAGTGAAGCCGGGCTGGCGCACCGTATCCGCAAATATCTTCCCGAGCAGGGACAACTTTTTGTCGGTAACAGCCTGGTGGTGCGCCTGATTGACGCCTTTTCGCAGCTGCCGGCGGGTTATCCGGTGTACAGCAACCGGGGCGCGAGCGGCATTGACGGCCTGATCTCCACCGCCGCTGGCGTACAGAGGGCCAGCGCGAAATCCACGCTGGCGATTGTGGGGGATCTCTCAGCCCTCTACGATCTCAACGCGCTGGCGCTCCTGCGTCAGGCGTCGGCCCCGTTCGTGCTGATTGTTGTGAACAATAACGGCGGGCAGATTTTCTCGTTGCTGCCGACGCCGCAAAGCGAGCGTGAGCGCTTCTATCTGATGCCGCAAAACGTGCAGTTCGAACACGCCGCCGCCATGTTCAGCCTTAAATACCATTGCCCGGAAAACTGGGACGCGCTGGAGACGGCGCTGAACACCGCCTGGCGGCAGCCTGGCGTGACGCTCATTGAACTGGTGGTAAACGATGCTGACGGCGCGCAGAAGCTGCAACATCTGTTGGCGCAGGTGAGTCACCTGTGATCCTCGCAGGCGTCACCCAGCCAGGAAATCCAGGCTACCCCTGGCTGGTTTTCCTGCACGGTTTTTCCGGCGACTGTCGCGAGTGGCAGGCTGTAGGGGCGTCGCTGCATGACTACCCCCGGCTCTACCTTGACCTGCCCGGGCACGGTGGTTCAGCGGATACGGACGTGACGGGGTTTGCAGAGGTGAGCGATTTGCTCACGCACACCCTTTTTAGTTACAACATACTAAAGTACTGGCTGATAGGGTACTCCCTCGGCGGCCGCATTGCGATGTTCCATGCCTGCCAGCATCCAGCGGGGTTAGACGGGGTTATTGTGGAAGGTGGACACCCGGGCCTGCAAGACCCCGATGCGCGCCAGGCGCGGCTGACCTCTGACCGCCGCTGGGCATCACGTTTACGCAGTGAGCCGCTGGAGGCCGTCTTTGCCGACTGGTATCAACAGCCGGTCTTTGCCTCCCTTACTGATGAACAGCGCAAGGCGCTGATCGCGCTGCGCAGCCGGAACAACGGCCCGAGGCTGGCAGAGATGCTGGAGGCCACCTCGCTTGCCGTTCAGCCTGATTTACGTCCCGCGCTCATCGCGCGTGATTTTTCTTTTGACTATCTCTATGGCGAACGTGACGGGAAGTTTGCAGCTATCGCCGCTGAACTTAACGCCACGCGTCATGCTATCCCTCACGCCGGACACAACGCCCACCGGGACAACCCGGAAGCGGTTGCCGCGAGTCTGGCTCAGATACTGCGTTATCGAACAAAGGACACGCTATGATCTATCCTGATGAACACATGCTTTACGCGCCGGTTGAATGGCAGGACTGCTCCGAAGGCTACACCGACATTCGTTACCACAAATCCGCCGATGGTATCGCCAAAATCACCATCAACCGTCCACAGGTGCGCAACGCGTTTCGTCCGTTGACCGTAAAAGAAATGATCCAGGCGCTGGCGGATGCCCGCTATGACGACACTGTCGGCGTTATCATCCTCACCGGGGAAGGGGAGAAAGCCTTCTGCTCCGGCGGCGATCAGAAAGTCCGCGGTGACTACGGCGGATACCAGGATGATGCGGGCACGCACCACCTGAACGTGCTGGATTTCCAGCGCCAGATCCGCACCTGTCCAAAACCGGTGGTCGCGATGGTGGCAGGGTATTCCATCGGCGGCGGTCACGTGCTGCACATGATGTGTGACCTGACGATCGCGGCGGAAAATGCCATTTTCGGTCAGACTGGCCCGAAAGTCGGCTCTTTCGACGGCGGCTGGGGCGCGTCCTATATGGCGCGCATTGTCGGCCAGAAAAAAGCCCGCGAAATCTGGTTCCTGTGCCGCCAGTACAACGCGCAGGAAGCGCTGGATATGGGGCTGGTCAACACCGTGGTGCCGATCGCCGATCTGGAAAAAGAGACCGTGCGCTGGTGTCGCGAAATGCTGCAAAACAGCCCAATGGCGCTGCGCTGCCTGAAAGCGGCCCTCAACGCCGACTGTGACGGTCAGGCGGGCCTTCAGGAGCTGGCAGGTAACGCCACCATGCTGTTCTATATGACCGAAGAGGGTCAGGAAGGGCGCAACGCGTTCAACGAAAAACGCCAGCCAGACTTCAGCAAATACAAACGGAACCCGTAATGCGTCGCGCGCAGGTTTACCGCTGGCAGATACCGATGGACGCGGGCGTGGTGCTGCGTGAACGGCGGTTAAAAACCCGTGACGGCTTTTTCATGCATCTCCGGCAGGGCGAGCGGGAAGGGTGGGGCGAAATCGCCCCGCTTCCAGGCTTTAGCCTGGAAACGCTCGACGAGGCGCAGGCCGCGCTGATGGCCTGGACGCACGCCTGGCGCGAGGGAGAAGATCCGGCGCTGCCGGACGTTCCTTCCGTCGCGTTCGGCATCAGCTGCGCGCTGGCAGAGCTGGACGGCAGTTTGCCGGAGACGGCGAACTATCGCGCCGCGCCGCTCTGTACTGGCGATCCGGATGAACTTTTCGCGCTCCTTTCCGCGATGCCTGGCGAGAAGGTGGCGAAAATAAAGGTCGGCCTGTACGAAGCGGTGCGCGACGGGATGGTGGTTAATCTGTTACTGGAAGCCATTCCCGATCTGCACCTGCGCCTGGACGCCAACCGCGCCTGGACACCGCTCAGGGCGCAGCAGTTTGCGAAGTACGTCAACCCGGCGTACCGCAGCCGCATCGCGTTTCTCGAAGAGCCGTGCAAAACGCGCGACGACTCTCGCGCCTTCGCCCGGGAAACCGGCATCGCCATCGCCTGGGATGAGAGCCTGCGCGAAGCCGATTTCGCGTTTGCCGCCGAGCCGGGCGTCAGGGCCGTGGTGATTAAGCCAACGCTGACCGGCAGCCTCGACAAGGTGCGCGAGCAGGTTGCGGCGGCCCATGCCGCAGGGCTGACGGCGGTGATCAGTTCATCCATCGAGTCCAGCCTCGGCCTGACGCAGCTGTCGCGCATCGCTGCATGGTTAACGCCGGACACCGTTCCCGGTCTCGATACGCTAAACCTGATGCAGGCCCAGCTGATTCGCCAGTGGCCTGGCAGCACCTTGCCGTGCCTCGACGTCGGGGCGCTGGAGCCATTGCGATGAGTTTTACCGACTGGCCGTGGCGGCACTGGCGCACCCGGCGTGCCGATAAACCCGCGCTGCGTTTAGACGATGTAACGCTCAGTTGGACTCAGCTGGGCAAGCGTATCGATCGTCTGGCAGCCGGTTTTCAGTCTCAGGGCGTTGCTGACGGTGACGGCGTCATGCTGCTCGCCCACAACCACCCGCAGACCCTGCTGGCCTGGCTGGCGCTGCTTCAGTGCGGCGCCCGCATTTTGCCGGTGAACCCTCAGCTTCCCCGTCCGCTGCTGGACGTCCTCCTGCCGCAGATGACCCTGCGTTTTGCGCTGGTGCTTAACGGTGAGTATGACGGTCTGCCCGCGCTGGTATTAAGAGAGGGCGAGGGGCAGGGGGGCGTGACGTGGCGGGCAGAACGACTGGCCTCAATGACGCTCACCTCCGGCTCCACCGGTTTGCCAAAAGCGGCGGTGCACACCTGTGCCGCCCACCTTGCCAGCGCAAAAGGGGTGCTGGCGCTGATGCCTTACGGCGAAAGCGACGACTGGCTGCTCTCTCTGCCGCTGTTTCACGTCTCCGGTCAGGGGATTTTGTGGCGCTGGTTACAGGGCGGAGGCCGTCTCACCGTACGCGAAAAACAGCCGCTTGAGCAGGCGCTACAGGGCTGTACCCACGCCTCGCTGGTGCCAACGCAGCTGTGGCGACTGCTTAATTCACACCATCCCGTCGCGCTGAAAGCCGTGCTGCTCGGCGGGGCGGAAATCCCCGTTGCGCTGACCGAACAGGCGCGCGAGCAGGGGATCCGTACATTCTGCGGCTACGGTCTGACCGAGTTCGCCTCCACCGTCTGCGCCAAAGAGGCCGACGGCGCGCCGGACGTGGGCAGCGCGCTGCCGGGCAGAGACGTTCAGGTGGTAAACGGTGAAGTCTGGATCCGGGCGGAAAGCATGGCGGCGGGCTACTGGCGAGACGGCGCATTATTGCCGCTGGTCAATGCGCAGGGCTGGTTCGCCACCCGGGATCGCGGCGAGTGGCATGACGGGCGCCTGACCATTCTGGGCCGAATGGACAATCTCTTTTTCAGCGGCGGAGAAGGGATCCAGCCGGAAGCGCTGGAGCGCGTTATCGCCACGCATCCGCAGGTAAGCCAGGCGTTTGTCGTTCCGCTGGATGATGCCGAGTACGGGCAACGCCCGGTGGCGGTGGTGGAATGCCAGCCGGGCACGGATATCACGCTGCTGCCGGAGTGGGTTCAGGGCAGGCTGGCGCGCTTTGAGCAGCCGGTACACTGGCTGGCGCTGCCGTCAGAACTGAAAAATGGCGGGATTAAAATCTCCCGCCAGGCGTTAAAGCAGTGGGTCAATGCCCTGTTGAGGGGCTAATCAGCCGATATCCGGCTGCGGTTTGTGCTGGCGTCGGCGGATCCAGCGCAGCACCGGCGGCACGACAATCACCATAATCGCCATTGCCAGCAGGATCTTCGTCACGCTGCTCTCCCACAGGATCCCCATGTTGCCGTTGCTGATGGAGAGGGCGCGGCGCAGGTTCTGCTCCAGCATTTCCCCCAGCACAAACCCTAAAATCAGCGGCGACATCGGGAAGTGCATCTTGCGCAGAATGTAGCCCAGCACGCCGAGCAGCACCATCAACACCAGGTCGAAGGTGGTGCTGTGCACTGCGTACACCCCAACCGCAGAGACGGCGGCGATGGCCGGGACCAGGAACCACAGGGGAATGGTCAGCATGCGGGTGAACAGGCCGATCAGCGGGATGTTCATTACCAGCAGCATCACGTTGGCGATCAGCAGGGCGGCAATCAAACCCCAGACGATATCGGGCTGCTCGGTAAACATCGCCGGACCCGGGGTGATGTTATAGAGCGTCAGCGCGCCCATCATTACCGCCGTGGTGCCGGAGCCCGGCACGCCGAGGGTCAGCATCGGGATAAACGAGCCGCAGGCCGAGGCGTTATTCGCCGCCTCCGGCGCCGCCACGCCGCGGATATCGCCTTTGCCGAAGCTGTCGCTGTTACCGCTCAGCTTTTTCTCGGTCATGTAGGTGATGGCGCTGGCGATAGTCGCCCCCGCGCCGGGCAGAATGCCGACGAAGAAACCGATCACCGACGAACGCAGGGTGGCACCCACACACTGCGCCCCCTCTTTGGCATTAAAGAGCATACGTCCGGTTTTACGCACCAGCGTCTGCCCGCTGCTGGTATGTTCCAGCATCAGTAAGATTTCTGAGACAGAGAACAGACCAATCACCACGACGATAAACTGCACGCCGTCGGAGAGATGAACGCTGTCGAAGGTAAAACGATAAACCCCGGTGTTGGCATCCACGCCGACGGTGGCCAGACTGAGGCCAATCAACGCAGACAAAAACGACTTCAGCGGATTCTGCGCCATCATGCTGCCGAGACAGGCGATGGCGAACACCATCAGGGCAAAATACTCGGCCGGACCAAACGCCAGCGACCACTGGGCCAGCGCCGGGGCGAAGAGGATGATGCCGCCAATGGCGATCAGGGAGCCAAAGAACGAGCTGACGGCGGAAATAGAGAGCGCCACGCCGCCGCGTCCCTGCTGCGCCATTGGATAGCCATCCAGCGCGGTCATAATGGCGGCGGCATCGCCGGGCACGTTAAGCAGAATCGAGGAAATACGCCCCCCGTATTCGCAGCCGATATAAACCGTCGCCAGCAGGATCAGCGCCGATTCCGCAGGCAGGTGCAGCGCAAAGGCCAGCGGCAGTAAAATCGCCACGCCGTTGATAGGTCCAAGGCCCGGCAGCAGGCCGACGATGGTCCCGACGAAACAGCCGATCAGGGCGATCACCAGGTTTTCCGGGGTCATCGCTACCGCGAACCCCTGAGAGAGATAGATCCAGGTATCCATAGCGTGCTCCGTTAGTTAAACCATGCGCCAAGCGGCAGGGTCACGTCCAGCAGGCGGTCGAAGGCGTACCAGAGTAAAATGCCCAGTACGACCCCGGAGATCCCCGCCGCAGGCAGCGAGGCGTTAAATAGTATGCCAATCACCATCGTCAGCAGGGCGGTGGCAATCGGGAAGCCGAGCCATTCAAAGCCCCACGCGTACATCAGCAGGACAATCACCATTACCAGCAGACGTTGCAGCGTTCGGCGTGGCGGCCACTCCACGGTATCCGGATGGCGCAGCAGCAGCGCTACCGAGCAGAGCAGCATCAGGCCGACAATGCCGACGGGAAAGGGGCGTGGCCCCACGGGTTCATAGCTGTATTCGCTGTGGATCTGCCAGGCGACGAACATGCCGCCAATGCAGAGCAGCAGCCATATCCCGGCAAAAATGCGATCGCTCATAGCGCCTCCGGTTATTTCGCCAGACCAAAGGCTTTCGCCTGTACGCGGTAGTCATTCACCTGTTTTTTGACATACTCGTCCAGCTGCTTGCCGTTCAGGTTGAACTCAAACAGCCCGCGCAGATCGCGCTGTTTTTTGAACTCCTCGGTTTGCTGAAGTTTTGCGAAGGTATCCACCCACCACTGGTATTCGGCGTCGGTCACTTTTGGCCCGACGAAGAAGCCGCGGATGATCGGCCAGACCAGGTTATAACCCTGCTCTTTGGCGGTTGGGACGTCTGCCAGCTGGCCCGGCAGACGGTTTTCTGAGAAGACCGCCAGCACACGGATCTTATCCCCGCTCAGGTAGGGCACCATTTCGCTGAGATCGCCCGATACCGCCTGGACGTGATTGCCCATCAGCGCCGTCACCGGCTCGCCGCCGCCTTCAAAGGCCACGTAACGCATCTTGTGCGGATCCACTTTGGCCTGCTGCGCCAGCAGCGCGGCTTTCATCCAGTCCTGGCTGCCAATAGAGGCGCCCGCGCCAATGACCACGCTGTTCGGATCTTTTTCCATGGCGGTCAGCAGATCTTTCAGGGATTTCCACGGAGAGTCCGCGCGCACGGCGATCATGCCGTAATCGGTGCCTACGGTGGCGAGCCAGCGCACGTCATTCACGTCATAACGACCAAATTTCCCCTGTGACAGATTCAGCAGCGAACCGCCGGAGAAGGCCACCACTGTGCCCGCTTCGGCAGGGCGCTGGGCGACGATGGCGTTATAGGCTACCGCGCCCACGCCGCCGGGCATGTAGGTAACGCGCATCGGTTTCTCAATGGCCTTCGTCTCCAGCAGGCTGACCTGAATCAGCTTACAGGTCAGGTCGAAGCCGCCGCCGGGTTTGGCCGGGGCGATACATTCGGTACGGGATGGCGCGTCCTGCGCCTGGACGACAGAGGCACTCAACAGCAATACGCTTGCAGCAAGGGTAGAAAGTAATTGTTTTTTCATCGTTTATCCTCACGCCGGAGAACCGGGAGTACGGGTACGGGTGTCTTTTTTCTGATTATGTGAACCACCTTGTAGCGGTTCCGTTGCGTGATTGTTAAAACAATAACCTTTCATTTCCCTTTCACTGCGACACCAACTTTACAGGATGTGATATGCGTCTCTTACTGGCGGAAGATAATCGTGAGCTGGCTCACTGGCTGGAAAAAGCGCTGGTACAAAACGGATTTGCCGTGGATTGCGTCAACGATGGACGGGCGGCCGATCATCTTTTGCAGGGAGAAAACTATGCCGTCGCGATCCTTGATATCGGCATGCCCGGTTTCGACGGGCTGGAGGTGGTGCATCGGCTGAGAAAGCGCGGGCAGACGTTGCCCGTGCTGTTTCTTACCGCCCGCAGCAACGTGGCAGACAGGGTTAAGGGGCTGAATGCCGGGGCGGATGACTACCTGCCGAAACCGTTCGAGCTGGAGGAGCTTGATGCCCGCCTGCGTGCGCTGCTGCGCCGCAGTGAAGGGCGAACCCAGGAGCGCCAGCGGCTGGGAGAGCTGGAGTACGATGATGAAGGCTTTTTTCTGCTGCGCGATGAACCCCTTTCCCTCACGCCGCGCGAACTCTCTTTGCTGAAGGTGCTGATGCACCGTCGGACCCGTCCCGTCTCCCGGCAACAGCTTTTCGACCAGGTGTTCAGCCTGAACGACGACGTCAGCCCCGAGAGCATCGATCTCTATATTCACCGCCTGCGTAAGAAGCTGACCGGCAGCGGCGTGCGGATCACCACCCTCCGGGGGCTGGGCTACGTGCTGGAGTGCGGCGATGAAGTGGGTTAAGCCGCAGTCGCTTTACCTGCAACTTTTGCTTTTTCTGGGTTTGCCGCTGCTGCTGTTATGGGGGCTGTCAGCCTTTAACAGCTACGTTAGCGCGCTACAGGCGGCGACGCAGGCCTATGACCGCACGCTGTTATCCTCGGCGCGCACGGTGTCAGAGCGGCTGGTGGTGCACAACGGCAAGCTCCAGGTGAACGTGCCGTGGGTCGTGCTCGACAGCTTCGAGCTGAACATGAACGATCGCCTCTACTACAAGGTCGTGGACCCTGACGGGCGGACGATCTCCGGCTATGACGATCTGCCGAATATGCCCCCCTCCACGTCGCGCACCTCCCACTATCCGGCGCTGGCGTGGTTTTATCATACCGAGTATCGCGGGCAGGCGATCCGCGTGGCGAAGCTGCTCCAGCCGGTTAACGAGGACAGTGTGTTCGGCATGGCGGAAATCTACGTCGCCGAAACGTTGCAGTCGCGGCGCTATCTGGCCACTCAGCTGCTGTTTTCCTCGCTCGTGTCGCAGGGGTTGCTGGTGCTGCTGACGCTGGTCCTGACCGCGTGGCTGCTGCGTCGCGTGCTGCGCCCGATGCGGCAGCTCTCTTCGCTGATGGTGCGCCGTGAGCCCGGGCTGCTGGCTCCGCTGCCGGAGCTGCTGCCCTGGTCGGAAACGCGGCTGCTGATTGTGGCATTTAACCGCTATATCGACAGGTTACGCGGCGTGCTTTCGCGACAGGCGCGCTTTAATGCTGACGCCTCACACCAGCTCAAAACGCCGCTGGCGGTGCTGAAAACCCAGGTATCGGTTGCCCTGACGCGTAACGATCCGGCCCTGTGGCAGGAGAGCTTACGGGCGATGAACGTCACGCTGGATAACACCATCGTGCTGACGGAAAGGCTGTTGCAGCTTTCAGCGGTGAAGCGAAAAGAGCAGGGGGAGCGACAGTTTGCCCCTGTCGATCTGGTGCAGGTGGTGCAAAACTGCTGCTTTTCCCGGCTGGCGCAGGCGCGCAGCAAGGGTATCGATCTCGGTTATGACGGCGTACAGCAGCCGGTAATGATTGACGGTGATGACGTGCTGCTGGGTGAACTCTGCGCCAACCTGCTGGAGAACGCGATCAAATACACGCCGGAGCAGGGCATCGTGACGGTGTACCTGCGCACGGCTAACGATGCCGTTGAGCTGAGCGTGGAGGACAGCGGACCGGGTATTGCTGAAGACCAGATCTCCCAGGCCATGCTGCCGTTTCATCGTCTGGAAAACGTGGGTGATGCCGCCGGGTCCGGCATTGGCCTGGCGCTGGCTAACGATATTGCCCGCCTGCACCGCAGCCATCTTCAGCTGATGCCCAGTGAAAATCTGGGTGGGCTGAGCGTGAAAATGCGCTTTCTGATGCTGATATAAATGCCGATATTATCAAATCGTTACAAACTAATTGCCTGCCGCACGCGGAGTCCATTGATCACACAGGCAGGCAGGTTAAAATCTCGCGGTTTTTGGACATCTCTGAATAAATTGTGCGGGATCACGACAATGAAAAAAGTGGCATTAATGGGCTTAAGCGGCCTGATGTTTGTTTCAGCAGCGGCAAACGCAATTTCCTTCAACGGCTCGGCGGGACAAGATTATACCCATCTGGGCTTCGGTCTTGGCACGGACAGCGCAGGCCTGGCAATGACCGGCGGCTGGACGCATAACGACGACGACGGCGATGCGGCAAGCCTGGGCCTCGGCTTCAACGTGCCGTTGGGTCCCTTCCTGGCGACCGTCGGCGGTAAAGGCATTTACACCAACCCGAACGACGGCGACGAAGGCTACGCGGCGGCAGTGGGCGGCGGCTTGCAGTGGAAAATTGGCGACAGCTTTGGCCTGTTCGGTGAGTACTACTACTCTCCTGATTCCCTCTCCAGCGGCATCGACAGTTATCAGGAAGCTAACGCCGGCGCGCGCTGGACCATCGTGCGTCCAATCACCATCGAAGCGGGTTATCGCTATCTGAACCTGGCCGGTAAAGACGGCAACCGCGACAACGCCCTGGCAGACGGCCCGTACGTTGGCGTTAGCGCCGGTTTCTAATCCTCTCGGCGCGGCGTTCAGTCGCGCCAGTTTCTCTCTTCCCCCAGTCTTTGATTGCGCTATAGTGTTTTGACCATTGAAATGGGAGAACACAATGATAAACGTGGAAATGTTATCCACTGGCGACGAAGTGCTTCATGGGCAAATCATTGATACCAATGCCGCCTGGCTCGCCGATCTCTTCTTTGAGCAAGGATTACCGTTAACGCGCCGCAACACCGTAGGTGACAACCTTGAGTCGCTGGTCAACGTTCTGCGCGAGCGCAGCGAACGCTGCGACGTGCTGATTGTGAACGGCGGGCTGGGACCCACCAGCGACGATCTCAGCGCGCTGGCCGCCGCCACGGCCAAAGGCGAAGGCCTGGTCCTGCACGAGGCGTGGCTGGCGCAGATGGAGCGCTTTTTCTCCGGGCGTGGCCGCGTGATGGCCCCCAGCAACCGCAAGCAGGCTGAAATTCCCGCCAGCGCGGAACTGATTGATAACCCGGTCGGCACCGCCTGCGGGTTTGCCGTTCAGTTGAACCGCAGCCTGATGTTCTTCACTCCGGGTGTGCCGTCGGAATTTAAAGTGATGGTCGAGCAGCAGATCCTGCCGCGCCTGCGCGCGCGCTTTACGCTGCCTGAACCGCCGCTGTGCCTGCGTCTGACCACCTTTGGTCGCTCGGAAAGCGATCTGGCTCAGAGCCTCGATCACCTGCAACTGCCTCCCGGCGTGTCGATGGGCTATCGCTCCTCCATGCCGATTATTGAACTGAAGCTGACCGGACCGGCGTCAGAGAAAGCCGCTATGCTGGCACTGTGGCCGGAAGTGCGGCGCGTCGCCGGGGAAAGCCTGATTTTCGAAGGAACGGAAGGGCTGCCGGCGCAGATCGCAGCGCATTTGCAGTCCCGCCAGCTGAGCGTGACGTTAAGCGAGCAGTTTACCGGTGGGCTTCTGGCGCTTCAGCTTACCCGGGCGGGTGCGCCGCTGCTGGCCAGTGAAGTGGTGCCGTTCCAGCAGGAGACGCTGGCGCAGACGGCGCGCTGGGCATCCGAGCGCAGAGTGAAGCATTTCGCCGGACTGGCGCTGTTTGTGGGCGGGCTGGATGAGGAGCACCTCAACTTTGCCCTGGCAACGCCGGAAGGAACGCACGCCCTGCGCGTCAGGATGAGCATTACCCGCCACAGCCTGGCCGTACGTCAGGAGGTGTGCGCGATGATGGCGCTGAACATGCTGCGCCGCTGGCTGAACGGGAAAGAGGTCGCCAGTGAGCACGGCTGGATCAACGTCGTGGAATCGCTGTTCGTAGAGTGAGAGTGTGCCGGGGCAGTGTCCCCGGCAACGGTTACGCCAGCGCTTTTGCCAGCAAGGTAATGGGATGTTCACAGCGTTTGCTGGTGGACATCTCGATCTGCCACTTGCAGGTTTCACAGTCCGTCACCACGATATCTGCGCCGCTCTCTTCAATCTGCCGGAACAGCGGCGCGCCAATGGCCTGTGACGTTGGGTAGTTTTCACGCTTGAATCCGTAGGTGCCAGCGATGCCGCAGCAGCGTGAGTCCAGCACCGTCAGCTCCAGCCCCGGGATCAGCCGCAGCAGCTCAAGCGTATAGATCGACCAGCCCATCTTCTCCATATGACATGGCGTGTGATACACCACCTTCAGCGGCAATTTGCCCAGCGGTAACGTCTGCCCGCTGTCCAGCTTGCGCCAGAGAAAACGGGTCGCCAGCTCAATGTGCTCGCGCAGGCCGGTGTTATCCACATCCAGCAGATGCGGATATTCATCGCGCAGCGTGAAGGTACAGGTTGACGACGTCGCCAGTACCGGTATCCCTTTGTCGACGATCGCCTCGCGTAAAGAGGTGACGTTGCTTTTCGCCTGCCTGCGCGCTTTGTCGGTAAAACCGTTGGCAATCAGCGGAACGCCGCAGCACTTCTCTTTGCTCAGCAGCTGAACGCCCGTCCCCATGGCGTTAAGCACTTTCAGCAGGTCTTTCCCCAGCTGCGGATGGTTGTAGTTCACGTAGCAGCCGTGGAAGAAGGCGACCTGCTCAGCGAACTGCGCCTGTTCTGCCGCCACGGATTTATACCAGCGGCGGAAGGTGCCGTGAGAATATTTCGGCAGACTGCGGTGATGGTCGATTTTGAGCGTCGCATCCAGCAGCCTGCGCACCGGCTTCAGGGCGGTGGCGGCATTGACGACCGGTGCGAAAGGCGTCGAGAGGCTGCCCATTAGATCGGTGTGGCTCAGTATCGCGTCACGCAGCGTCGGTTTTTTCGTACTGTAGCGGGCGCGGGCGCGCTGGATGATATCGCCTATTTTCACGTCCGACGGGCAGGCAACTTCGCAGCGTTTGCAGTTGATGCAGTATTTCAGCGCCTCGTCGTAGAGCGCGCCATCCTTCAGGCGCAGACGCTCCCCGTCGGGACCGGCCTGTTTCGGGCCGGGATAGCGCGGATCGACGCCGCTGACCGGGCAAACCGTGGTGCAGACCGTGCATTTGATACAGCTTTCAAATCGGGTGTCGTTCATTGTGCTCTCTCCCTGCGCTGGATAATCTGCTCCGCGACATGCAGCGCGGTGACGGCGCAGACGCCGCCACCGCAGCCCTGCGCCACGGGATCGTACCCGCCCAGAACCGAGCCGATGGCGTAAAGATTTTCAACCGGTTCCCCGCCCAGCCGCGGGCGCAGTTGGCTGTCGACGATCACGCCGAACTGCTGCCAGGGCTGCGGGGTGAAGAAATCGCTTTGATACCAGTCCGCGCGGGAAGCGCTTTGCCGGACATCCAGCCCGAGTATTGCCTCACGCACGCCATCCCGGCTGCTTAGCAGACCGTTACTGAAGAAACTGCCGCTTGCCAGCACCGTATAGCGTGCGCGAAGCGGGATGTCGCCGTGGTTGCGGGTCCAGATATCGCTTACCGCGCCCTCAGCCAGGGTGATTTTTTTCACTTCGTCGCCTGCCATCCAGACGCCACCCTGGGCGACAAACTGACGCTGAAGCTGGGTATGCAGACGAATGCCGGGCACGGAAGGGGGGAGCGTCGGCAGTAAACCGAGCGTACAGGGCAGGCGCGCCGAGAGCCAGCGCCAGAGCCGGTTGTCCGTTAAGCCAAAACAGGCGGGCATAAACAGGGCGTCGCAGGTCTCGCCGAGCGGTTGAAGCGCCGCGTACAGCTGCGGCCAGTAACTTTCATTATCCAGCAGGCGGGCAATGTTCACCGCACGAAACTCGCTGGGGTTTTCGCGCAGCACGTCGAGTTCGGGGAGATCAATCTCCGCCGTATCCACCTGAACACCCTGCTGTCTGAGAGACGCGGCGGCCAGATGTGGCTGGAAATCAAGGAAACCGCTGATCCCCACCACCCGCACGCGCTCGGCAGCGATGGGAGCGACAGGCACCTCTTCCGGGCTAAGCCAGGCGGCGCGCAGGGTGCCGAGTGGCGTGACGCGCTGATGGTTTTGCTCGGCGTCACCCTGCATGCGTGCGCCGCAGGCAGTGAGCAGGTGTTCGGTTTCGCAGGCAAAGCGGGCCATATTCTCTGCGCCCGTCAGGCGGTAGGGATGTTCAGGCGGCAGATCGGCGAACGATAGCGCGCCCAGTAAATCCAGCGAGCCGGAGGAGAAGTGCAGAGCACTCTGACCGCGAGTGACAATGGCGCAGCGCAGACCCCGCTGCGTCAGTTTGAGGCCGCACAGCAGGCCCGCCAGCCCCCCACCCACAATCACGGTATCAAATTTCATGGTTGTGCTCCTTCTCCAGACCGCAAAGCCCCTGATAGACCCAGCGGGTAAATTCGCTTTCGCGCAGGGCATCGCCCCAGGCGACGGGCTGAATGCCTTTCCAGCGCTCGTTTAAAAAATCGCTGAGTTGGGCAAGCGACTGGGTTGGCGTGGTGGCGTGAAAACGTTGCAGCAGCCCGGCGGCACGGCAGGCGCACAGCTCCCCCTGACAGGTGCCCATCCCGACGCGCGTGCGGCGGCGTAAATCGAGCAGGTTGTTCACCGTCAGGTTTTCCACGGCATACTGCACCTCGCCTGCGGTCACGGCTTCGCATTCGCACACCAGGCTGCGGCTGAGTCGCCCTTCACCGAGCCAGGTCGGGGTGCGGTCGCCGTGGCGGTAAATAGCCGAACCGCGAAGCGGGGCAGGGAGTGAAATGATTTTGTGCAGCGTTTTTTCTGTCGATTGCTGCGAGCCGGGCAGGGCCTGTTCCGCCGTCACGCACGGCGCGGTGTTGCCGAGCTTACGGCAGACGGCATCGGTGGCCCACTGGGCCATCAGCCGGTAGGTCATCAGCTTGCCGCCGGTAATGGTGATAAATCCGTCCATGCCGTCACGTTCGGCGTGATCGAGCAGTACGATGCCGCGGCTGACGTTACGCCCGCTCGGATCGTTATCGCTGGCGACGAGGGGACGCACGCCCGCGTAGGCACGCAGAATACGCGTCTGCGCCATCACCGGGGCCAGCTTTTCCCCTTCGCGCAGCAGGATATCCACCTCTTCAGCGGTGACGCGGTTGTAATCAATTTCGCTGTAGTCCACATGCATTGAGGTCGTGCCGATTAACGAAATGGTGTCCCCCGGCACGAGGATATCGGCGTCAGACGGTTTACGGCAGCGGTTGATGACATGGTTATTGATGCGGTGGTCGAGGATCAGCAGCGAGCCTTTCGCCGGGAACATGCGCACCGACAGGTCCGCGTATTCCGCGATGCGCTGGCCCCAGATCCCCGCCGCGTTGACCACGACGGCGGCATACAGCTCGCGGTGTTCGTTGTACTGCGCATCAAACACGCGCACTCCGCGCACGGTATTCCCTTCGCGAATAAGCCCGGTGACGTGATGCCCGGTCAGGATCTGGGCGCCATGTTCCCGCGCGTCGAGCATATTGGCGGCGGTCAGGCGGAAAGGATCAACGGTTCCGTCCGGTACTTTTACCGCGCCCAGTAACGCCGGGTTTACCGAGGGTTCAAGACGGCGCGCCTGCGCAGGATCGATCGCCTCGGCCTGAATGCCTGCCGCCGTGCAGGCGGTGATAAAGGTTTGCTGAAAGCCGAGGTCGTCTTCTGGAAGGGTGATAAAAAGACCGTTGGTCGGTTCAACGCAGTGGCGGGCGATGCGCCTGAGGATCTGGTTTTCAGCGATACACTCGCGCGCTGACTCAGCGTCAGTGACCGCATAGCGGGCGCCGCTGTGCAACAGACCGTGGTTACGTCCCGTCGCGCCGGTGGCGATATCGTGGCGTTCCAGAAGCGTGACGCTCAATCCCCGCAGGGCGCAGTCGCGTGCGATGCCGGCACCCGTCGCGCCACCGCCAATGATAATCACATCGCTGAAGCGTGGATCGTGAATTGTCATTGCCTTTCCTCTATGTTCGTTTTTTTGCATTTAGCCACATTGATCGTGTGGTTTGTTTGATTTCGAACATAAACGCGCGAAATTCGAAAGTGAAACGTGATTTCATGCGCTTTTTTGCGCATTCTGTCATATTTCTGTAACAATCTGTGCGTTGATTCACAGTAACATTCACCGTGATTTCTTAACATCGCCGCCTCTGTAGCCGGGCGCGAGATGCCCGGTCATTTTTTGAAAGGCCACGGAGGCTGTTATGCTCAGTATCTTTAAACCTGCGCCACATCGGGCGCGACTGCCAGAGGCAGAGATTGATCCTCTCTACCGCCGTCTGCGTTGGCAAATCTTCCTCGGGATCTTCTTCGGGTATGCGGCGTACTATCTGGTACGTAAAAACTTTGCGCTCGCCATGCCGTACCTGGTAGAGCAGGGCTTCTCCCGCGGCGATCTGGGGTTCGCGCTGTCGGGGATATCCATCGCCTACGGTTTTTCCAAATTCATCATGGGTTCCGTGTCGGATCGCTCGAATCCGCGCGTGTTCCTGCCTGCCGGTCTGATCCTGGCGGCAGCGGTGATGCTGTTTATGGGCTTTGTGCCATGGGCAACCTCCAGCATTGCCATCATGTTCGTGCTGCTGTTCCTCTGCGGCTGGTTCCAGGGAATGGGGTGGCCGCCGTGCGGACGCACCATGGTGCACTGGTGGTCGCAGAAAGAGCGCGGCGGCATCGTGTCGGTGTGGAACTGCGCCCATAACGTGGGCGGCGGTATTCCGCCGCTGCTGTTCCTGCTGGGGATGGCCTGGTTCAACGACTGGCACGCGGCGCTCTATATGCCTGCCTTTGGTGCCATTCTGGTGGCGATTATTGCTTTCGCCCTGATGCGCGATACGCCGCAGTCCTGCGGCCTGCCGCCGATTGAAGAGTACAAAAATGACTATCCGGATGATTACAGCGAGAAGCACGAAGAAGAGCTGACCGCGAAGCAAATCTTCATGAAGTACGTCCTGCCGAACAAGCTGCTGTGGTACATCGCGGTCGCCAACGTGTTCGTTTATCTCCTGCGCTACGGCATTCTGGACTGGTCTCCGACCTACCTGAAAGAGGTGAAGCACTTCGCGCTGGATAAATCCTCCTGGGCGTACTTCCTGTATGAATACGCCGGTATCCCGGGCACCCTGATTTGCGGCTGGATGTCGGACAAGGTGTTTAAGGGCAACCGCGGTGCGACGGGCGTCTTCTTTATGACCCTGGTGACTATCGCGACGGTAGTGTACTGGCTCAACCCGCCGGGTAATCCGGGTGTGGATATGGCCTGTATGATCGTCATCGGCTTCCTGATTTATGGTCCGGTTATGCTGATCGGCCTGCACGCGCTGGAGCTGGCACCGAAGAAAGCGGCAGGCACGGCTGCGGGCTTTACCGGTCTGTTCGGCTATCTCGGCGGTTCGGTCGCGGCGAGCGCCATTGTGGGCTATACCGTTGACTTCTTCGGCTGGGACGGCGGCTTTATGGTGATGATCGGCGGAAGCGTGCTGGCGGTACTGCTGCTGGTTGTTGTGATGATTGGTGAAAAACGTCACCACGCCGAAGTGCTGGCGCGTCGTCAATAAGGAGCATTGCGATGAAATTAACTCAGTTAGCAACCGGCCTGCTGCTGGCGGGCCTGATGACAGGCTCCGCGCTGGCGGCAGATAAGATCGTGATCGCCCACCGTGGCGCCAGCGGTTATCTGCCGGAGCATACGCTGCCGGCAAAAGCGATGGCCTATGCCCAGGGCGCGGATTATCTGGAGCAGGATCTGGTGATGACGAAGGACGACCAGCTGGTCGTCCTGCACGACCATTATCTTGACCGCGTCACGGACGTGGCGGAGCGTTTCCCGGATCGCGCCCGTAAAGATGGTCGCTACTACGCTATCGACTTCACGCTGGCGGAGATCCGCTCCCTGAAGTTCACCGAAGGCTTCGAGATTGAAAACGGCAAGAAGGTGCAGGTCTATCCGGGACGTTTCCCGATGGGCAAATCTGACTTCCGGATCCATACCTTCCAGGAAGAGATTGAGTTTGTTCAGGGACTGAACCACTCCACCGGTAAAAACATCGGCATCTACCCGGAAATCAAAGCCCCATGGTTCCACCATCAGGAAGGGAAGGACATTGCCGCGAAGACGCTGGAGGTACTGAAAAAGTACGGCTACACCAGCAAGCAGGATAAGGTTTTCCTGCAATGTTTCGATGCCGCGGAACTGAAGCGCATCAAAACTGAGCTGGAGCCGAAGATGGGGATGGATCTCAATCTGGTGCAGCTGATTGCCTATACCGACTGGAATGAAACTCAGGAAAAACAGCCGGACGGGAAGTGGGTGAACTACAGCTACGACTGGATGTTTAAGCCGGGCGCGATGAAGCAGATTGCGCAGTACGCCGACGGCATCGGGCCGGATTACCACATGCTGGTGGCGGAAGGCGCAACGCCGGGTCACGTGAAGCTGACGGCGATGGTGAAAGAGGCGCACGCCAGCAAGATGCAGGTGCATCCGTACACGGTGCGTGCCGATCAGCTGCCGCCATATGCCACCGATGTGAATCAGCTTTACGAGGTGTTGTATAAGCAGGCGGACGTGGACGGGCTGTTTACGGATTTCCCGGATAAAGCGGTGACGTTCTTAAAATAGAAAAAGGGCCGTAAGGCCCTTTTTTACATCTCGATCTCAATATCGCCTTTTGCCCGGCAGCAGCAGGGCAAAATTTCCCCTTCACTGATAAAGGCCAGCGGTTCGGTCAGCCAGTCCACCTGGCCTGCGACCAGACGGCAGCGGCAGGAACCGCAATAGCCTTCACGACACTGGTACTCTACCTCAACCTGATGCGCTTCAAGCGCCACCAGCAGAGAAGGATGCTCTTCATGGCACAACACCTCTGTACCAGAAAGGCTTAGCGTTACGCGGCTCATCAGAGCTGGAAGTCGCTCAGGTCGTCGGTGTTGACTTCAGAGTCAATCTGACCGACCAGATAAGAACTCACTTCCACTTCCTGCGGCGCAACCTGCACGTTATCGGACACCAGCCAGGTATTGATCCACGGAATTGGGTTAGAGCGCGTCTGGAATGGCAGATCGAGACCCACAGCCTGCATGCGGATGTTAGTGATGTACTCCACGTACTGGCACAGAATGTCTTTGTTCAGGCCAATCATGGAGCCGTCGCGGAACAGGTAGTCTGCCCACTCTTTCTCCTGCTGGGCGGCCTGCAAGAACAGGTCGTAGCACTCCTGTTTGCACTCTTCGGCGATTTCCGCCATCTCTGGGTCGTCCGCACCGCTGCGCAGCAGGTTTAGCATATGCTGGGTGCCGGTCAGGTGCAGGGCTTCGTCACGGGCGATCAGACGGATAATTTTGGCGTTACCTTCCATCAGCTTGCGCTCGGCAAAGGCGAAGGAGCAGGCGAAGCTCACGTAGAAGCGGATTGCTTCCAGCGCGTTGACGCTCATCAGGCACAGATAGAGCTGCTTTTTCAGGGCCCGCAGGTTTACGGTAACGGTTTTGCCGTTCACGTTATGCGTGCCTTCGCCCAGCAGATGCCAGTAGCTGGTCATCTCGATCAGCTCGTCGTAGTAGTGCGCAATGCCTTCGGCGCGCTTCTGGATCTGTTCGTTGGTGACGATATCGTCAAACACCACCGCCGGATCGTTCACAATGTTGCGGATGATGTGGGTGTAAGAGCGGGAGTGGATCGTCTCGGAGAACGCCCAGGTTTCTACCCAGGTTTCCAGCTCAGGAATCGAGATTAGCGGCAGCAGCGCCACGTTCGGACTACGTCCCTGAATGGAGTCCAGCAGCGTCTGGTACTTCAGGTTGCTGAGGAAGATGTGCTTTTCGTGTTCCGGCAGCGCCTGGAAATCGATACGGTCGCGGGAAACGTCAACTTCTTCCGGACGCCAGAAGAAGGAGAGTTGCTTTTCAATCAGCTTTTCGAAGATGTCATATTTTTGCTGATCGTAGCGTGCCACGTTGACCGGCTGGCCGAAGAACATCGGCTCTTTGAGCTGGTCGTTTTTCGTCTGTGAAAAGGTGGTATATGCCATTGCGGTGAGTCCTGTGGTGTTATTTCCCCTCACCCCGGCCCTCTCCCACAGGGAGAGGGGGAAAGAGTTCCCTCTCCCTGTGGGAGAGGGTTAGGGTGAGGGAATTTATTAGATCTTACATGCGCCGCTTTCGCAGCCATCGTCCTGAATTGACGGCGCCAGGTCGTCCTGGGCGTCTTCCGCACCATCACGGGTGTTGTGATAGTACAGCGTTTTCACGCCAAATTTGTAGGCTGTCAGCAGGTCCTTCAACAGCTGCTGCATCGGTACCTTGCCGGACGGGAAGCGCGTCGGGTCGTAGTTGGTATTGGCAGAGATCGACTGGTCGATAAACTTCTGCATGATACCCACCAGTTGGAGGTAGCCGTCGTTGTTTGGCATTTCCCACAGCAGCTCGTAGTTGTCACCCAGCGTTTCGTAATCCGGTACCACCTGACGCAGCACGCCGTCTTTCGACGCTTTAATGCTGACGTGCCCGCGCGGTGGCTCAATACCGTTAGTGGCGTTGGAGATCTGCGAAGAGGTCTCGGACGGCATCAGGGCAGAGAGCGTGGAGTTACGCAGGCCGTGAGTTTTAATGGACTCGCGCAGGCCTTCCCAGTCGAGGTGCAGCGGCTCGCTGACGATCGCATCCAGGTCTTTTTTATAGGTGTCGATCGGCAGAATGCCTTTCGCGTAAGTGGTTTCGTTGAACCACGGGCACGCGCCTTGCTCTTTCGCCAGCTCGTTAGAGGCTTTCATCAGGTAGTACTGGATCGCTTCGAACGTCTGGTGCGTCAGATTGTTGGCGCTGCCGTCGGAGTAACGCTTGCCGTTTTTCGCCAGCCAGTAGGCGAAGTTGATTACGCCGATACCTAAAGTGCGACGACCCATTGCGCCGCGTTTTGCCGCCGGGATTGGGTAATCCTGGTAGTCCAGCAGGGCGTCGAGGGCACGAACAGCCAGCACCGCCAGCTCTTCCAGCTCGTCCAGGCTCTTAATCGCACCCAGGTTGAACGCAGAGAGCGTACACAGCGCGATTTCGCCGTTTTCGTCGTTCACATCGTCCAGCGGTTTGGTCGGCAGGGCGATCTCCAGGCACAGGTTGGACTGGCGCACTGGCGCAACCACCGGATCGAACGGGCTGTGGGTGTTGCAGTGGTCAACGTTCTGGATATAGATACGGCCGGTAGAAGCACGTTCCTGCATCATCAGGGAGAACAGATCGACCGCCTTCACGCGCTGCTTACGGATGCTGTCGTCTTTTTCATATTTGGTGTACAGACGCTCGAACTCATCCTGATCGGCGAAGAACGCGTCATACAGGCCCGGGACGTCGGACGGGCTGAACAGGGTGATGTCTTCCCCTTTCAGCAGGCGGGTGTACATCAGCTTGTTGATCTGCACGCCGTAGTCCATGTGACGCACGCGGTTGCCTTCCACGCCGCGGTTGTTCTTCAGAACCAGCAGGCTTTCCACTTCCAGGTGCCACATCGGGTAGAACAGGGTCGCAGCGCCACCGCGCACGCCGCCCTGAGAGCAGGATTTTACTGCCGTCTGGAAGTGCTTATAGAACGGGATACAGCCGGTGTGGAACGCTTCACCGCCGCGAATCGGGCTGCCCAGCGCACGAATGCGGCCGGCGTTGATGCCGATACCGGCGCGCTGGGAAACGTATTTCACAATGGCGCTGGAGGTGGCGTTGATGGAATCCAGGCTGTCACCGCACTCGATCAGTACGCAGGAGCTGAACTGACGGGTTGGGGTGCGCACGCCAGACATGATTGGCGTCGGCAGTGAAATCTTGAACGTCGATACCGCATCGTAGAAACGCTTCACGTAATCCAGACGGGTGTCACGCGGATAGTTGGAGAACAGGCAGGCGGCCACCAGAATATAGAGGAACTGGGCGCTTTCGTAGATCTCACCGGTTACACGGTTCTGAACCAGGTATTTGCCTTCGAGCTGCTTCACCGCCGCGTAGGAGAAGTTCATGTCGCGCCAGTGATCGATAAACCCGTTCATCTGCTCGAACTCTTCTTCCGTATAGTCTTCCAGCAGATGCGTGTCGTATTTGCCCAGCTCAACCATTTTCACCACGTGATCGTAAAGCTTCGGCGGCTCAAACTGGCCGTAGGCTTTTTTACGCAGGTGGAAAATCGCCAGACGTGCAGCGAGGTACTGATAATCCGGTGCTTCGCGGGAGATGAGGTCCGCCGCCGCTTTAATGATCGTTTCGTGGATATCAGACGTTTTGATGCCGTCGTAGAACTGGATGTGTGAACGCAGTTCAACCTGGGAGATAGATACGTTGTTCAGTCCTTCTGCTGCCCAGTCGAGAACTCGATGGATTTTGTCCAGATTGATACGCTCGGTAGTACCGTCGCGCTTTGTCACCAGCAGACTCTGATTCATGTGGGGTTTACCTGTCCGTGAAATAAAAAAATATCCCCCGCTTATCCACAGAACCGTCTTGTGACTAACTCTGTGGATAAATACTACATATAGGGGGTTTGCGATAAGAAAAACGCTATATGGTGAGTATTCTAGTAAGGATTCTTTTCAGTACAAGGGTTGATTTTGACGTTAAATTGAGGTTGTGAAAGGGTAAAAAAGGCTAAGTCCTCGTGCTGTAAGGCCTGGAAGACATGTCAATAATTAAGAAAAAAAATTCAAAATTTGATCGAGTGCTGATTTCTTCAACGGGCGGTCAGAATTGCGCAACATGATGTCGCGCAATCTTTATAAGAATAACGAATGACGTTAGTCGTTTTTGGCGGTTGTATGCAACATATAGTTAACATCAACGCCCGGTGCGAGTTTGAATTTATTGGTCAGCGGATTGTAGTGCAGGCCGGTGATGTGCTGCTCCTTGAGCCACGTCTGGTCGACCCAGCTTAACAGTTCCGCAGGCTTGATGAATTTCTTCACGTCATGCGTGCCTTTCGGCACCATGCGCAGCACATACTCCGCGCCAACGACGGCCATCAGCCAGGCTTTACCGTTGCGGTTGATGGTCGAGAAGAAGACCTGTCCACCCGGTTTCACCAGGTTTGCACAGGCGCTGACGACCGACTGCGGATCGGGAACGTGCTCCAGCATCTCCATGCAGGTCACCACGTCATACTGGTGCGCATGTTTTGCCGCGTGCTCTTCCACGGTTTCCTGAACGTATTCTACCTGTATGCCGGACTCCAGCGCATGAAGACGCGCAACCTGTAGAGGTTCGAAGCCCATGTCCAGACCGGTGACGGTGGCCCCTTCACGCGCCATACTTTCCGCCAGGATGCCGCCGCCGCAGCCGACGTCGAGCACTTTCTTACCGAACAGACCGCCGGAACGCTCCGCGATATAGCCCAGACGCAGCGGGTTAATGCGATGCAGAGGTTTGAACTCACCTTCGAGATCCCACCAGCGGGACGCCACCGCTTCAAATTTGGCAATCTCTTCGTGGTCAACGTTGTGAGCCACCGGGGATTTTTCGGCATTCATGGGCGCTTTTACTCCTTATTTAGCAAGACAAATGAGTATATCAGGCAATCCCTGTGAATAAAGCGTATAGGTTTACCTGTATCACCGCGGCTGTGTTATAATTTGCGACCTTTGAATCCGGGATACAGTAGAGGGATAGCGGTTAGATGAGCGACCTTGCGAGAGAAATTACACCGGTTAACATCGAGGAAGAGCTGAAAAGCTCCTATCTGGACTATGCGATGTCGGTCATTGTTGGCCGTGCGCTGCCGGACGTCCGCGATGGCCTGAAGCCGGTACACCGTCGCGTACTATACGCCATGAACGTATTGGGCAATGACTGGAATAAAGCCTACAAAAAATCTGCCCGTGTCGTTGGTGACGTAATCGGTAAATACCATCCTCATGGTGATTCCGCGGTGTACGACACCATTGTCCGTATGGCGCAGCCCTTCTCGCTGCGTTACATGCTGGTAGATGGTCAGGGTAACTTTGGTTCTATCGACGGCGACTCCGCCGCGGCAATGCGTTATACGGAAATCCGTCTGGCGAAGATTGCCCATGAGCTGATGGCTGACCTGGAAAAAGAGACGGTTGATTTCGTTGATAACTACGACGGCACGGAAAAAATTCCTGACGTCATGCCAACGAAGATCCCAAACCTGCTGGTGAACGGTTCGTCCGGTATCGCCGTCGGTATGGCAACCAACATTCCGCCGCACAATATCACGGAAGTGATCAACGGCTGCCTGGCCTACATTGACGATGAAGACATCAGCATTGAAGGGCTGATGGAACACATCCCGGGCCCGGACTTCCCGACGGCGGCAATCATCAATGGCCGTCGCGGTATTGAAGAAGCGTACCGTACCGGTCGCGGCAAGATTTACATCCGTGCCCGCGCCGAAGTGGAAGCGGACGCCAAAACCGGCCGTGAAACCATTATTGTTCACGAGATCCCGTATCAGGTGAACAAAGCGCGACTGATTGAAAAAATCGCCGAGCTGGTAAAAGAAAAACGCGTTGAAGGCATCAGCGCGCTGCGTGACGAGTCTGACAAAGACGGTATGCGCATCGTGATTGAAATCAAGCGCGACGCGGTGGGTGAAGTTGTGTTGAACAACCTTTACTCCCAGACTCAGCTTCAGGTCTCCTTCGGTATCAACATGGTTGCGCTGCACCATGGCCAGCCGAAGATCATGAACCTGAAAGAGATCCTGAGCGCGTTCGTGCGTCACCGCCGTGAAGTGGTGACTCGCCGTACCATCTTCGAACTGCGCAAAGCGCGCGACCGTGCCCATATCCTTGAAGCACTGGCCGTTGCGCTGGCGAACATCGACCCGATCATCGAGCTGATCCGCCGTGCGCCGACGCCAGCAGAAGCGAAGGCGTCGCTGGTTGCGCGTCCATGGGATCTGGGCAACGTGGCGGCGATGCTGGAACGTGCCGGCGATGACGCTGCGCGTCCTGAGTGGCTGGAGCCGGAATTCGGCGTGCGTGACGGTCAGTACTACCTGACTGAACAGCAGGCCCAGGCGATTCTGGATCTGCGTTTGCAGAAACTGACCGGCCTTGAGCATGAAAAACTGCTCGACGAGTACAAAGAGCTGCTGGAGCAGATTGCCGAGCTGCTGCATATCTTGGGTAGCGCAGAGCGCCTGATGGAAGTGATCCGTGAAGAGCTGGAGCTGGTTCGCGATCAGTTCGGCGACGAGCGTCGCACCGAAATCACGGCCAACAGCTCTGATATCAACATTGAAGATCTGATCAACCGCGAAGACGTGGTAGTGACGCTGTCTCACCAGGGCTACGTGAAGTATCAGCCGTTGACCGACTACGAAGCTCAGCGTCGGGGCGGTAAAGGCAAATCTGCGGCGCGTATTAAAGAAGAAGACTTCATTGATCGTCTGCTGGTGGCGAACACCCATGACACGATCCTCTGCTTCTCCAGCCGGGGCCGTCTGTACTGGATGAAAGTCTATCAGCTGCCGGAAGCAAGCCGTGGCGCGCGTGGACGTCCAATCGTCAACCTGCTGCCGCTGGAAGCGAACGAACGTATCACCGCCATACTGCCGGTACGCGAGTACGAAGAGGGCGTGAACGTCTTTATGGCGACCGCGAGCGGTACCGTGAAGAAAACCGCACTGACCGAGTTCAGCCGTCCACGTTCTGCCGGGATTATCGCGGTGAACCTGAACGAAGGCGACGAACTGATCGGCGTGGATCTGACGTCCGGTTCTGATGAAGTGATGCTCTTCTCTGCCGCCGGTAAAGTGGTGCGCTTTAAAGAGAACGCCGTGCGCGCAATGGGTCGTACGGCGACCGGCGTGCGTGGTATCAAGCTGGCGGGTGAAGACTCCGTTGTTTCCCTGATCGTTCCTCGTGGCGAAGGCGCAATCCTGACCGTCACCCAGAACGGCTACGGTAAACGTACGGCGGAAAGTGAATACCCAACCAAGTCACGCGGCACGCAGGGCGTTATCTCCATCAAAGTGACCGAGCGCAACGGTTCCGTTGTTGGCGCGGTGCAGGTGGACGACGCGGACCAGATCATGATGATCACCGATGCCGGTACGCTGGTGCGTACCCGCGTGTCAGAGATCAGCGTGGTAGGTCGTAACACCCAGGGCGTTATCCTCATCCGCACTGCGGAAGATGAAAACGTCGTCGGTCTGCAACGCGTTGCTGAGCCGGTGGATGACGAAGAGCTTGACTCTATCGACGGCAGCGTCGCGGAAGGGGATGATGAAATCGCCCCGGAAGCGGACACCGATGATGAAGCAGCGGATGACGCTGACGAGTAACGTCTCCTGACGCATAAAGGGCCGGTTTCCGGCCCTTTTGTTTTGCGCAAGCAGACAAGTGAACGTTGCGACAAGCCGCGTTTACCGCTACCTTAACCACATTCTTTTTGACCCCGACGGCGGAGCCTCGCCCCTTTGAAATACCTCGTCTCCTTTCGTACCACGTTAAAAGTCTCCCGCTATCTGTTTCGGGCGCTTGCGCTACTGCTATGGTTGCTGGTGGCACTGCTCTCGGTGTTTTACATCGTTAACGCGTTACACCAGAAAGAAGCGGAGATCCGCCAGGAGTTTAATTTGAGCTCGGATCAGGCTCAGCGCTATATCCAGCGTACGTCTGACGTGATGAAAGAGCTTAAGTATATTGCTGAGAATCGACTGACGGCGGAGAACGGCATTCTTGCCATCCGCGGTCGGGATGAAAAAACCGAAGTGCCTGATTTCGAACCGCTCTTCCCGGATTCCGATTGTTCCGCCATGGGCAAAGCCTGGCGTGGTTCACTGGAGTCCCTGTCATGGTTTATGCGCTACTGGCGCGATAACTTCTCGGCCGCTTACGATCTGAACCGTGTCTACCTGATTAGCAACGAAAATCTCTGCATGGCGGATTTCGGCCTGCGGGATATGCCCGTCGAACGCGAAGACGCGCTGAAAAGCCTGCATGAGCGCATAGTGAAATACCGTAATGCGCCTCAGGAAGAGCGCGGGAACAACATCTTCTGGATAAGCCAGGGGCCGCGCATGGGGGTCGGCTATTTCTATGCCCTGACTCCGGTTTACCTCGGAAACCGCCTGCAAGCGCTGCTGGGGATTGAACAAACCATCCGCATGGAAAACTTCTTCACGCCGGGCAGTCTGCCGATGGGCGTGACCATTCTGGATGAAAACGGCCATCCGCTCATCTCCCTTACCGGGCCTGAAAACCGCCTGAAGGTGGAACCCAGCTGGATGCAGGAGCGGTCATGGTTTGGCTATACCTCCGGGTTCCGCGAGCTGGTGCTGAAGAAAAGTTTACCGCCATCGTCGCTGAGCATTGTCTACTCGCTGCCGGTGGACAAGGTCCTGGAGCGCATTCGCATCCTGATCCTTAACGCCATTTTGCTGAACATCGCGGTAGGCGTCGCGCTGTTTATGCTGGCGAGAATGTATGAGCGGCGGATCTTTATTCCGGCGGAGGCGGATGCTCAGCGTCTGGAGGAGCACGAGCAGTTTAACCGTAAAATTGTCGCCTCGGCACCGGTGGGGATCTGCATCCTGCGTACTCAGGACGGGACAAATATCCTCAGTAACGAGCTTGCCCATAACTACCTGAACATGCTAACGCATGAAGACCGTCAGCGGTTAACGCAGATCATCTGTGGGCAACAGGTTAACTTTGTGGATGTGCTGACCAGCACCCACACCAACCTGCAAATCAGCTTTGTCCATTCGCGCTACCGTAATGAAAACGTGGCGATTTGCGTGCTGGTGGACGTCTCTGCGCGCGTGAAAATGGAAGAGTCGTTGCAGGATATGGCGCAGGCGGCGGAGCAGGCCAGTCAGTCGAAATCGATGTTCCTCGCGACCGTCAGCCATGAGCTGCGTACGCCGCTGTACGGTATTATCGGTAACCTCGATCTGCTCCAGACCAAAGAGCTGCCGAAAGGGGTCGACCGGCTGGTGACGGCCATGAACAACTCGTCCAGCCTGCTGCTGAAAATCATCAGCGATATTCTCGACTTCTCTAAAATTGAATCCGAGCAGTTGAAAATAGAGCCGCGCGAGTTCTCCCCGCGCGAGGTGATGAACCATATCTGCGCCAACTATCTGCCGCTGGTGGTGCGTAAACAGCTTGGGCTGTACTGCTTTATCGAGCCGGATGTGCCCCTGACGCTGCATGGCGATCCGATGCGTCTGCAACAGGTCATCTCAAACCTGCTGAGCAACGCCATCAAATTCACCGATATCGGCTGTATTGTGCTGCACGTGTGTCGGGCAGGGGAGTACCTGACCATTCGCGTGCGCGACACGGGGGTGGGGATTCCGGCGAAAGAAGTTGTTCGCCTGTTCGATCCGTTCTTCCAGGTGGGAACCGGCGTCCAGCGTAATTTTCAGGGGACCGGGCTAGGTCTGGCGATTTGCGAGAAGCTAATCAGCATGATGGACGGGGATATCTCCGTCGATACTGAGCCGGGTATGGGCAGCCAGTTCACCATTCGTATTCCGCTCTATTCGGCGCATTATCCGGCGAAAACCACGGTCGACGGCCTGAGCGATAAGCACTGCTGGCTGGCGGTGCACAACGCCTCCTTACATGATTTCCTGACCTCAATGCTGACCAGCAGCGGCGTGCGGGTTTCGCGCTACGAAGGCCAGACGCCGGGCGCGGATGACATGCTGATCACCGACGTTGAGCCGGAGCAGGCATGGGCGGGGCGCGGCGTGGTGATGTTCTGCCGCCGTCATATCGGTATTCCGCTTGAGCGTTCGCCTGGGGTATGGGTGCACAGCGTGGCGACACCGCACGAGCTGCTGGGCTTGCTGGCGCGCATTTACAGCGTGCAGCTTGAAGACAGCGACGGCGCCACCGTGCTGGCTTCCCCTGATGAGCTGGCGTCGGTGAATGACGATATGATGATTCTGGTCGTCGACGATCATCCGATTAACCGTCGTCTGCTCGCAGACCAGCTTGGCTCTCTGGGCTATCAGTGTAAAACGGCCAATGATGGCGTGGATGCCCTGAATGTCTTAAGTAAGAACCATATTGATATTGTGCTCAGCGATGTGAACATGCCTAACATGGACGGCTACCGTCTGACGCAGCGTATCCGACAGCTGGGGCTGACGCTGCCGGTGGTGGGGGTGACAGCCAACGCGCTGGCGGAGGAGAAGCAGCGCTGTCTGGAGTCGGGAATGGACAGCTGCCTGTCGAAGCCGGTCACGCTGGATGTACTGAAGCAGACGCTATCCGTCTATGCGGAGCGGGTACGAAAAGCGAGACAATAAAAAAGCCCGAAAGGGCCTTTTTTATGTGCCCGGCGGCGCTGCGCTTGCGCGGGCCTGCGGGGTTTGTAGGCCGGGTAAGCGCGAGCGCCACCCGGCATAGACAGCGAAGATCAGTCTTTGTCCGTTGCGCTCAGCGTCACGGAAGAGAGATAGTTCAGCAGGGCGATATCGTTATCCACACCCAGCTTCATCATCGCGGATTTTTTCTGGCTACTGATGGTTTTAATACTGCGGTTCAGCTTCTTGGCGATTTCAGTGACCAGGAAACCTTCAGCGAACAGACGCAGAACTTCACTCTCTTTAGGCGAGAGACGCTTGTCGCCATAACCACCCGCGCTGATTTTTTCAAGCAGGCGTGAGACGCTCTCAGGAGTGAATTTCTTCCCTTTCTGTAGCGCCGCCAGCGCTTTTGGCAGATCGGTAGGTGCGCCTTGTTTCAGCACAATCCCTTCAATATCGAGATCCAGAACGGCGCTCAGGATCGCCGGGTTATTGTTCATGGTCAGAACAATGATCGAAATGTCCGGGAAGTGGCGTTTAATGTATTTGATGAGCGTGATCCCATCACCGTATTTATCTCCAGGCATGGAGAGATCGGTAATGAGCACGTGCGCATCAAGTTTAGGCAGGTTGTTAATGAGGGCTGTGGAATCTTCAAATTCACCGACTACATTCACCCACTCGATCTGTTCAAGTGATTTGCGAATACCGAACAGTACAATCGGATGGTCATCGGCAATAATTACGTTCATATTGTTCATGTATAAGGCTACCTTGCTACAGCAAGCTCTTGACGTAAGCGTCAATGTCGCTGATGTATTTTTCAATGCCAGAGGCATCTTTCTCACGAATTAGATGTTCCAGCGTTTCACATAACTGCTTGCCGGGAACCAGATTAAGCATGGCAAACACCCCTTTAAGCCGGTGTGCTGTCTGTGCCAGCGCTGCAAAATCCTGCGCAGCGGACTCAGTATACAACCGCTTAACATCATCTGGTACTGTATCAACGAAGAGCGAATAATATCCGCTGGCATGGAGTTCGGCATTTTCATCGCCGCCTAACGGTGACTCCAGGATCTCTTCCTGCGCCAGATTCTCTTCAATCAGTTGTAATACAGCTTCCTGCATTGCATTGCTCATATTAAAATTGACGCGCAGCTGCCCAGGGCCGATTTTCCGCACGCCTGGCTCATCATCGCTTAAAAGCAAGCCTGAGGCAGTAAGATTAGACGGATTATCAGTTAAAAATAGATCAAATTCTTGACTCGCGAGCCTTTCGTCCGGGGTAATGCAGGACGCACCCCAGTTTTCCAGCTGACGTACGACGATATTTCGGATCTCACTGGAGGTCACATCCACCATCACCACCACATCGTCCAGCAGACGCTCTTCATCCTCTTCCTGTGGATTCGCCGCCATTTTAACGTGTAAAGAGTAGCGGGTGCCGAGGGATTCGCGCGCCTTAATGTTCAGATGACCGCCCAGCTTACGCGCCAGCTGATCGCAAAGCCAGAAGGTGAGGGCATTCGCCTTACCGTAGTGGTCGCGCTGGGTATCGTTCAGGAACGGGAAGTGCAGGTTATCAATTTCGCTCACGGTCACGCCTTCACCCGTATCAAGGATGCGGAACGTCAGACGATCGTCGGTGGACTCATCGGTGCTGACTTCAAGGGTGATCTTGCCGATCTGCGTCGTGGTGACGGCATACTGAATCAACATCATCAGGATGCGACGCAGGGCATCGCGATCGCCATGACGTTCGTCGTTGGCCGGTAAATGGTTGTTGATCAGCAGCTGGAGTCCCTTGCGCTTGATCACCGGCAGGACTTCCGGCACCACCTCATCAATCAGGTCCTGGATGGAGAAGAGCGTAGGGGTGCCCTTCCAGATGTCATTCTCCAGCATGTTCGCAAGCTGGATTTCGTCCACCAGACGAACCAGTGAATCGGCCTGGCTGCTTAGCTGTCGGCTTTCTGGCGTGCTCAGATCAGCAATCTGCGTGGCGAGTGACTTCAACGGCTGTTTAAAGGCATCGCCAATATTTTGCATAAACGCGGCGCGGCCATGCTGGTTTTTCTCGTACAGCCTTTGCGCCTGCTTGAGCTTTTTATTCACCAGCACTTCGCGATCCTGATCGCGAATGATGAAGATTTGCGTGCGCGACGCGACCTGACTGCGGAACTGACGGATCTCATACAGTTCATTATTAATGGTGGCCTGGATGACGCCCTGATGCTGGTCCGCCATGGCCGTAATATTTTGCAGGTTAAGATGCGGCAGAAGGTGATCGGCAATTTTATTGCTCATTACCGTGCGGTTTGCCTCCTGATCGTGAACGAGCACCCCAAGCGGCAGCACGGAAATAATCTCTTCATTCAGGGCACGAAGAATGCGCAGCTCGTTGCTGGTCCCGGCTGATACCGATGTCGAGTCGCTCTGGCGGCCCGACTGGAAACGGAAGGTGCTGTAACCAAACAGCGCCAGCGCCAGCAGGCCGATATTCAGCAGCAGCGGCAGCAGAATGTTTTGCAGAGTATCAAGCATCAGGGTGCCAAAAGGCACCTGCCACACCAGACGCATACCGGTTGAGTTGAGCGATGAGGCAATCTCAATCTTTGAGCCATTAAATGAGATGGCTACGCTGTCCGCGCCTTCTTTATCCGACGGCGAGCGCATATTTTGGGTGCTGTTGTCTGGCTCCAGACGGAAGCTGTCCAGCGGCATATCCGGTGGGATGAGATCGTTAATCGGCAGGTCGAAGGCAACCACGGTCGCCAGATGGCCCGGCTGGTTAAAGGTGGTTCGCAGCGTAAAGTAGTGACCATTCTGCCAGGCAAGACGGCGTAATGACGAGAAACTTTCGCGCTCGTCCAGCGCGTTGGCCTGTTGCAGCATTTCTGCCCGACGGGAATCGACAATACTGCCAACGGTGGTCTCTTTAAAGCCCGACGAGAGATCCTTAAGCGGCAGGGTCGAGATCAGGATCATGCTGTTGTCCTGACCGTTCAGGTAATACATGGACCACGGTACGGTCTCGGCGCCCCACAGGGTGTCCAGATAGGAGGAGATCCGCTGCGTCATCTCAAGCGTTGCGCTGTCGTGCGAGCCGAAAATCAGGGCTTCCGTCTTACGCTGCGGTTTTTCAAGGTAATACACATCCTGCTTAAGGCGCGTTTCCTGCAACCCTTCGCCTGATGAGGTGGCGGGCGCGGCAGCGATATTGTCGTAGATTTGCCAGGTCGCATAGCGCCACGTATCAATGCGCTTATGCACCGCATGGGTGATATCGACGATTTGATAGCTTTTATCTTTAAGCCAGGTGTTAACGGCGCTCTGGATCATCACTCCCATTGTGACTAACAGCACAACGATCAACAGAAGAAAGAAACGGGTGATGCTGCCCGGTAGAAGGGAGAATTTGCTCGGGGCGGTAGTTTCAGTCTGACTCATCGATGTGTTTAACCCGTAATGGCCGCGCGGTAATGGGATAGGGCAGTATAAAGGGTAATAACTGAATTTCCAGCGTCGTTATCGGTATAACCTTGACTTTTTATCCGGGTAACCGGCTTCAACGTCCCCGGGTGAAAGGTGTACAAAACCCCGTGAAATGTATAAATACGCCGTCGCACCGGCAGAAAAATAGCACGAATAAACAAGAAATTAATTTCTATAGCATAAAAACAATTAAGTGCAAGCCGTATTCGGGATTTAGTTAATAGTCGTTATCATTACCAAGCGGTAGCACATTAAATGTAGGTTGACGTAAAGAAAGGTAAAAAAAACCGAATGCGAAGCATCCGGTTCAATTAGGGATAAACAGACATTCAGAACTGAATGACGGTAATAAATAAAGTTAATGATGATAGCGAGGGTTATTTTAGTGGTATTGAAGGGAATTTTTTTGTCATTCAGTGCTGTACTGTTTTTTACGGCAATTTGCTGAATTTAATGCGATATATTTTTGTTTTGATTATCCGTGCTATATTTTTAAACTATTAATGCTCTGTAAAAGTTCCTCCAAATTTACAAATTGAAACATCTTGATGGCAAAGTGAAACATCTTCAAAGTTTTCGTATCATATTCCTGTTGGATTATTCTGCATTTTTGAGGAGAATGAACTTGCCGACTGGTTAAGAGGGTTGACCAGTAAGCAGTGGTAAATAATAAGGCATATAACAGAGGGTTAATAAAATGAAAGTTAAAGTACTGTCCCTCCTGGTACCAGCTCTGCTGGTGGCAGGCGCAGCAAATGCGGCTGAAATTTATAACAAAGACGGCAACAAATTAGATCTGTACGGTAAAGTGGATGGCCTGCACTATTTCTCTGATGACGACAGTGCAGACGGCGACCAGACCTACATGCGTCTGGGCTTCAAAGGCGAAACTCAGGTTAACGACCAGCTGACCGGTTACGGCCAGTGGGAATACCAGATCCAGGGTAACTCTGGTGAGAACGAAAACAACTCATGGACGCGTGTAGCGTTCGCAGGTCTGAAATTCGCTGATGCGGGTTCATTCGACTATGGTCGTAACTACGGCGTTGTTTACGATGTAACTTCCTGGACCGACGTTCTGCCGGAATTCGGCGGCGATACCTACGGTTCTGACAACTTCATGCAGCAGCGTGGTAACGGCTTCGCGACCTACCGTAACCAGGACTTCTTCGGTCTGGTTGATGGTCTGAACTTCGCGTTGCAGTACCAGGGTAAAAACGGCAGCGCAAGCGGCGAAGGCCAGACCAACAACGGTCGTGAGGCACTGCGTCAGAACGGTGATGGCTACGGCGGCTCTCTGACCTATGATCTGGGCGAAGGCTTCGCTATCGGTACGGCAGTCACCAGTTCTAAACGTACTGCTGACCAGAACGCTGCGGGCTACTACGGTGAAGGCGATCGCGCAGAGACCTACACCGGTGGTCTGAAATATGACGCGAACAACATCTACCTGGCTGCACAGTATACTCAGACTTACAACGCGACCCGTGCGGGCGACCTGGGCTGGGCTAACAAAGCGCAGAACTTCGAAGTGGTTGCGCAGTATCAGTTCGACTTCGGTCTGCGTCCATCCGTGGCGTACCTGCAATCTAAAGGTAAGGACCTGGAAAACGGCTACGGCGACCAGGATCTGCTGAAATATGTTGATGTTGGCGCGACTTACTACTTCAACAAAAACATGTCCACCTACGTTGATTACAAAATCAACCTGGTTGATGAGAACGACTTCACTCGCGCAGCAGGTATCGGTACTGACGATATCGTCGCGCTGGGTCTGGTTTACCAGTTCTAATTGCTCATACAGCGACAAAGGGGCCATTAGGCCCCTTTTTTCATGCTTTTTTAGGGTCTTACAAATACGCTGTTTTAGTGTACTCTTGCCGCCCTGGCATGAGGATAATAACCAATGGATATGACTTTTTTACGCGCCAGCGTTCTGGCGACTTTTTTACTCCTGACCGCGTGTGACTCTTCCACACAGCCCGCAAAAATCGACGCACCCGCCGCGACGGTGCTGGAAGGGAAAACCATGGGGACCTTCTGGCGCGTCAGCGTGATGGATATTGATAAATCCCGCGCTGAAGAATTACGCGGTAAAATTCAGGCGCAGCTGGATGCCGACGATCAGCTACTCTCTACCTATAAAAATGACTCAGCGCTGATGCGTTTCAATCGCTCCAGCAGCACCTCGCTGTGGCCGGTGAGCGAAGCAATGGCCGATATCGTCACGGAAGCCATGCGCGTGGGCTACAAAACCAACGGCGCAATGGATGTGACCGTGGGGCCGCTGGTGAACCTGTGGGGATTTGGCCCCAACAAGCAGCCGGTGACTACACCCGATCAAGCCGCCATCGACGACGCCCGCGCGCGTACAGGGTTACAGCATCTGGCGGTGATCTCCCAGTATGGTCAGCAATACCTGCAAAAAGATATTCCCGACCTGTTTGTGGATCTCTCCACGGTAGGCGAGGGGTATGCTGCGGATCATCTCGCGGCCCTGATGGCGCAGGAAGGCATTCCCCGTTATCTGGTTTCCGTCGGGGGCGCGCTCGTCAGCCGGGGCATGAACGCCAGCGGCAGGCCGTGGCGAGTGGCCATCCAAAAACCAACCGATCAGCAGAACGCGGTGCAGGCGATTGTCGACATCAACGGGCATGGTATCAGCACCTCCGGAAGCTACCGCAACTATTACGAGCTAGATGGAAAACGTATCTCGCACGTGATTGATCCGCAAACCGGACGCCCGATTACCCATAACCTGGTGTCCGTGACGGTGATAGCCCCAACCGCGCTGGAGGCGGATGCCTGGGATACCGGATTGATGGTGCTCGGCACGGAGAAGGCCAAAGAGGTAGTGCGTCAGGAAGGGCTGGCCGTCTATATGATCACTAAAGAGGCTGACGGGTTTAAAACCTGGAGTTCGCCGCAGTTCAATAGCTTCCTGGTGAGCGAAAAAAATTAAAAAGCAAGGTTGCGGGTTTTTGTTCGGTGGCGTTCAGGCAAGCTGAGCGTATGCTTGTAAGAGGAGCCGATAATGAAAAACACAACCTATCTTACCGATGAGGATCGCTGGCAGGCCGTACTGGCCCGCGATCCGCGTGCGGATAACCAGTTTGTCTTTGCCGTGCAGACGACCGGCATTTATTGTCGTCCGTCCTGTCGCGCCCGCCACGCGCTGCGTAAAAATGTCTGCTTTTATCCTGATGCTCACCAGGCCGCGCAGGCGGGTTTCCGCCCCTGTAAGCGCTGTAGGCCGGACCAGGTCGACCCTATGGCGCAGAAAAAGGCCAACATTGCGCTGGCCTGTCGACTGCTTGAACAGGATGCCGCGCTGAACCTGGAGGCACTGGCGCAGCAGGTTGCCATGAGTCCGTTCCATTTCCACCGCTTGTTTAAATCCGTCACCGGCATGACGCCGAAAGCATGGCAGCAGGCCGCGCGTGAACAACGCCTGCGCACCCTGCTTGCACAGGGCGGTAAAATCACCGACGCCGTACTGGCCGCTGGCTTTCCGGACGGCAGCAGTTACTACCGTAAAGCCAACGGCGCGCTGGGCATGACGGCAAAACAGTACCGCAACGGAGAGGCTGCGGTCCGCTATGCCATCAGTGACTGCTCGCTAGGCCGCTGTCTGGTGGCGGAAAGCGAGCGCGGGATCTGCGCAATACTGCTGGGTGATGACGACGCCGGGCTGACGGCTGAGCTGCTGTCACTGTTTCCGCTTGCCGTCCGTGAACCGATGGAAGGCGCATTTGCCGGGCGTGTACGTCAGGTGATTGCCTCTGTCGACAGCCGCGCGACGCCGCTGACGCTGCCGCTGGATATCCGGGGTACCGCCTTCCAGCAGCAGGTCTGGCAGGCGCTGCGGACTATCCCCTGCGGAGAAACGGCAAGCTATCAGCAGGTGGCAAAGGCCATTGGTAAACCCAATGCCGTACGTGCCGTGGCGGGGGCCTGCGGTGCCAACAAACTGGCGATAGTCATCCCCTGTCACCGCGTGGTGCGTAACGACGGCGCGCTGTCGGGTTATCGCTGGGGCGCAGCGCGTAAGGTGCTATTGTTGAAACGTGAGGCGAACAACCCGGAGGAATAATGCTCGATCTTTTTGCTGATGCTGAACCCTGGCAGGAGTCGCTCGCGCCGGGGGCGACGATCCTGAGACGCTTCGCGCTTTCCCGCGCGGCGGCGCTGTTCGACGGCATTAAAGCCGTCACCGCCCGTTCGCCGTTTCGCCATATGGTTACGCCGGGCGGGTATACCATGTCCGTGGCGATGACCAACTGCGGCGAACTGGGATGGGCGACGAATGAGCGGGGCTATGTATATGCCGCGTACGATCCGCTGACGGATCAGCCGTGGCCGCCGATGCCGGAGGCGTTTCAGGCGCTGTGTCATGATGCCGCCGTGGCGGCCGGCTATCCTGATTTTCGACCCGATGCCTGTCTTATTAACCGCTATGCCGTTGGGGCAAAGCTCTCCTTGCATCAGGATAAGGACGAGCCGGACCTGCGCGCGCCGATTGTCTCGGTATCCCTTGGGCTTCCCGCTGTCTTTCAGTTTGGCGGCCTGCGGCGCAACGACCCGCTCAAACGGCTGATGCTGGAGCATGGCGATGTGGTTGTCTGGGGCGGTGAATCACGGCTTTTTTATCACGGTATTCAGCCGCTTAAACCAGGCGATCACCCGGTGGCGGGGGCGTTTCGCTACAACCTCACGTTCCGCCAGGCAGCGTACAGAGAATAAAAATAAGAATTATTCTTGATGTGTGTGAAAGGCAGTTTACACTGTTGGCTGATTTTTCTTGTCCGGATTGCTCTGCATGCAACTACTTCTTCTTGTCTGGCGGCAGTATCGCTGGCCTTTTATCGCGGTGATGGCGTTAAGCCTTGCCAGCGCGGCGCTGGGGATCGGCCTGATTGCCTTCATTAACGTGCGTTTGATCGAAATGGTCGACACGTCACTCTCCGTCCTGCCGGAATTTCTGGGTTTACTGCTGCTGCTGATGGCAGTCACGCTCGGGTCACAGCTGGCGCTGACCGCGCTCGGCCACCACTTCGTTTTCCGTCTGCGCAGTGAGTTCATCAAACGGATCCTTGATACTCAAGTGGAACGCATCGAACAGCTGGGAAGTGCTTCTCTGCTGGCGGGGCTGACCAGCGATGTGCGCGCCATTACCATCGCCTTTGTGCGCCTGCCGGAGCTGGTGCAGGGGATCATCCTGACCTTTGGCTCGGCAGCCTATCTCGCCTGGCTCTCCAGCAAAATGCTGGCGGTAACGGCGCTGTGGATTGTTATTACCATCTGGGGCGGGTTCCTGCTGGTATCACGCGTCTATAAGCACATGGCGGTGCTGCGCGAAACGGAAGACAAGCTCTATAACGATTACCAGACGGTGCTGGAAGGGCGTAAAGAGCTGACGCTGAACCGCGAGCGCGCCGAACATATCTTCAACCATCTCTATATCCCGGATGCGCACGAATATCGTCATCACATTATTCGCGCCGATACGTTCCACCTGAGCGCCGTGAACTGGTCCAACATCATGATGCTGGGCGCGATTGGCCTGGTGTTCTGGATGGCGAACAGCCTGGGGTGGGCGGATACCAACGTGGCGGCAACCTACTCCCTGACGCTGCTGTTTTTACGCACGCCGCTGCTGTCGGCCGTTGGCGCACTGCCGACGCTGCTGAGCGCACAGGTGGCCTTCAACAAGCTGAAGAAGTTCGACCTTGCGCCGTTTAAGGCTGAGTTCCCGCGCCCGCAGGCCTTCCCGAACTGGCAAACGCTGGAGCTGCGTAACGTTACCTTCCGCTATCAGGATAACGCCTTCTCAGTGGGGCCGATCAACCTGACCATTCACCGCGGCGAACTGCTGTTCCTGATCGGCGGTAACGGCAGCGGCAAATCCACGCTGGCGATGCTGCTGACGGGCCTCTACCAGCCGCAGTCGGGTGAAATTTTGCTGGATGGTAAAGCGCTGAGCGCGGAGAAACCGGAGGACTACCGCAAGCTCTTCTCGGCGGTATTTACCGACGTCTGGCTGTTCGACCGGCTGCTGGGACCGGAAGGGCAGCAGGCGGATCCGGCGCTGGTGGAGAAGTGGCTTGCGCACCTGCAAATGTCGCACAAGCTGGAGCTTCAGGATGGCAAAATCCTGAATCTCAAGCTGTCGAAAGGGCAGAAGAAGCGCGTGGCGCTGCTGCTGGCGCTGGCCGAAGAGCGCGACATCATCCTTCTGGATGAATGGGCCGCCGATCAGGACCCGCACTTCCGTCGCGAGTTTTATCAGGTCCTGCTGCCGCTGATGCAGGCGATGGGAAAAACCATTTTTGCCATCAGCCATGACGATCACTACTTCATTCACGCCGACCGTCTGCTGGAGATGCGCGACGGCAAGCTGAGCGAGCTGACCGGCGATGAGCGCGATGCGGCGTCACGGGACGCGGTGGCGCGTACGGCCTGATTGCAATTGTGCCGGGTGAACCCCGGCACACTAATTTTTCATATATGCCGTTTTTTTCTCCATCCCGACCCGCCGTTTATTCTTATTTACATATCCCCGCGCTATGCTTAACGCCAACTCATTTAATGGATTTATGATTGATGTCGGTATTAAAGAAAAACAGCGCCAGGCAGCGTGACCAGGAGCGTGCGCGGCTCATCTGGCTCCTGACGACCGATAAAGCGGTCACGTCAACGTTATTGGGTAAGCTAACCCTGGCTGAGCAATATGATGTCGGCACGCTGGCCGACGATATTGCTGAGGTAGGTGCGCTGGTTGCACATTTACCACCTCCGGATCTGGCGGACACCCTGGAGGCATTGCCTTCCGAGGAGCGCCACGCCCTGTGGCGGCTGGTGCAGGATCACGAGCGCGGTCAGGTGCTGCTGGAAGCCTCGGAAAACGTCTGGGATGACCTTATCGATGAGATGAGCGACCGGGACATTCTTGACGCACTGCAAACGCTGGATATCGATGAGCAGATTTACCTCGTTCAGCATCTTCCGCGCAACCTGACCGGACGCCTGCTGGCTTCCCTGCCTGCCGAAGAGCGGGCGCGCGTGCGTCAGGTGATGCACTACGAGAAAAACAGCGTCGGCGCGATCATGGAGTTTGGCGTCATCACCGTGCGTCCGGACGTCACCCTGGGTACGGTGCAGCGCTATCTTCGTCGCCTGGGCAGTATGCCGGACAACACCGATAAACTGTTCGTCACCTCGCGGGATAAAACCCTGCTCGGGGAGCTGGAGCTGAAAACGATCCTGCTGAACAGCACCCAGCAGCGGGTGAGTGAGGTCATGGAAACCGAGCCGATGGTCTTCTCGCCGGAAGACGATGCCGAAAAAGCGGCGCGTACTTTCGAACGTGATGACCTGGTGAGCGCGGCGGTGGTGGATTCGGTGGGCAAGCTGATGGGGCGTCTGACCATCGATGAGATCGTTGACGTGGTCTATGAAGAGACCGATAACGACCTGCGTGCCCTTGGCGGGATCAGTGCCGAAGACGATGTTCATGCCTCCGTCGGCAAGGCCGTCAAAACCCGCTGGGCGTGGCTCGCCATCAATTTATGCACCGCGTTCGTGGCGTCCCGCGTTATTGACGGCTTCGAACATACCATTTCCCAGCTGGTGGCCCTGGCGTCGCTGATGCCGATTGTGGCGGGGATCGGCGGGAACACCGGCAACCAGACTATCACCATGATCGTTCGCGCCCTGGCGCTGGAAAACATTCAGCCGGGTAATTTTTCGTGGCTGATTTTCAGGGAGATGGGCGTCGCGCTGATTAACGGCCTGGTCTGGGGCGGCATCATGGGCGGCATTACCTGGTGGCTGTACGATGATATGGCGCTGGGCGGGGTCATGATGCTGGCGATGGTGCTGAACCTGCTGGTGGCGGCGATGATGGGCGTGATTATCCCATTGACGATGACCCGGCTGGGGCGCGACCCCGCGGTGGGGTCGAGCGTGATGATCACCGCCATTACCGATACCGGCGGTTTCTTTATTTTTCTTGGACTGGCGACGATTTTTCTTCTCTAGCCAGTGCTTTTTGCTTAAGTCGGGCGGGGAGGATGAACATCATCACAATCCCGCCCAGCACGCCAATCGCCAGGTTGCCGGTGTAAACCGTTGCCACAACCGTCACCAGCATCACGACGGTTTCAGCCACCGGCGCGTTTTTCAGCGTTCCGGGCTGAACGCTATGCCAGCTAAAGGTCTTGACGGCCACAATGGCCATAATACCCGCCAGTACCGCCATCGGGATTTTGGCCATCACCTCGCTGAGCGCCGTAACCAGCACCAGCAGTACGATACCCGCCGCAAGGGTGGAGATACGGCTTCTGCCTTTCCCCATCTCCACGTTTACGATGGTCTGCCCAATCATCGCGCAGCCCGCAATGCCACCGTAGAACCCGGCCATAATATTCCCCACGCCCAGACCGATGCTCTCGCGACGCTTACTGGAGGGGGTAGCGGTCAGTTCATCCACCAGTTTTGCCGTCAGCAAGGATTCCAGCAGGCCAACGAAAGCGATACTTAGCGCGCACGGCCAGATAATGCTCAGGGTTTCCAGATTGAGCGGCACCAGCAGTTGCGTAAAGCCCGGCAAACCGCCGCTCATGGAGCCTTCATCCCCTACCGTCGGCAGAATTTGCCCGCTGGTGACGGTGAACAAAGTCAGCAGCACAATGGCAATCAGCGGGGAGGGCACGCTTTTGATATAGCGTGGCACCCACAGCACAATCAGCAGCGTCAGCACGAACAGGCCCACAATCACCGGGCTTCGGCTCCAGAAATGGGGCACCTGGGCAAAGAAAATCAAAATGCCAAGGGCGTTAACAAACCCGGTCATCACCGACTGGGGAATAAAGCGCATCAGCCGCGCCATACCCAGCGCGCCGAACAGGATCTGAATCATGCCTGCCATCACCACCGCGGGCAGAATGTACTGTACGCCGTGTTGATGGACCATCGGGCCAATCACCAGCGCGACGGAACCTGCCGCCGCCGTCACCATGGCCGGACGCCCGCCGAGCAGGGAAAGGGCGAAACAGAGCACCACGGAGGCGATAAGACTCACTTTCGGATCCACGCCCGCGACCACGGAAAACGAAATCACTTCCGGGATCAGCGCCAGCGCGGTAATCACACCGGCCAGGGTTTCGCGCATCAGACGGTGAGGCGAACGTAAAACAGTGGCGACATGGCCTTCTTGAGGTAAAGACGAGTGGGGTAATGACATAACAATTCGCTGGTAGGGGCAGGCTTCCGTGCGCGCGATCACAAAGTGCAGCATCATAGCCAGGAAAATCGTCGGGTGCCAGCCTGTCTGCCAAAACCCTACAAACAATCCATCATTAAATTTCACAATTACAATAATTTCGTAACCTTTAAACAATATTTAAAAGTTGCTACCGTGCCACCGCAGCGTGTTTCACCTGTAATTTCCACGCATCAAGCACTATTCAACTAAGGCATAAATGATGAAAAAAATGACTGCCGTGCTCTTTTCTCTGGCCGTGGGGCTGAACGCCGTCTCGCTGGCGGCGAAGGCTGACGCACCAAAAGAGCAGGAAACGGATGTCCTTTTAATTGGTGGCGGCATCATGAGCGCCACGCTGGGAACGTATCTTCAGGAATTAGAGCCGAACTGGTCCATGACCATGGTCGAGCGCCTCGATGGCGTGGCACAGGAAAGCTCTAACGGCTGGAACAACGCCGGGACGGGGCACTCGGCACTCATGGAACTGAACTATACGCCGCAGAAAAAGGACGGTTCCATTAGTATCGAGAAGGCGGTAGAGATCAACGAAGCGTTCCAGATCTCACGTCAGTTCTGGTCTCACCAGGTGAACAGCGGTGTGTTGCACAATCCGCACTCCTTCATCAACACCGTACCGCACATGAGCTTTGTGTGGGGCGATCAAAACGTCAACTTCCTGCGCGCGCGCTACGCTGCCCTGCAACAGAGCACGCTTTTCCGCGGGATGAAATACTCTGAAGATCACGCTCAAATCAAAGAGTGGGCGCCGCTGGTCATGGAAGGCCGCGATCCGAACCAGAAAGTGGCGGCGACCCGCACTGAAATTGGTACTGACGTTAACTACGGTGAAATCACCCGTCAGCTGGTGGCCTCTCTGAAGAAAAAAGAGAACTTTAACCTGCAACTCAGCTCCGAAGTGCGTGGTTTCAAGCGCAATGCGGATAACAGCTGGAGCGTGACCGTTGCCGATCTGAAAAACAACGAAGCCGAGCATGTGATTAAGGCGAAGTTCGTGTTTATCGGTGCGGGCGGCGCGGCGCTGAAACTGTTGCAGGAGTCCGGTATTCCGGAAGCGGACGACTACGCGGGCTTCCCGGTTGGCGGCCAGTTCCTGGTGTCGGAAAACCCGGAAGTGGTTAACCGTCATCTGGCGAAAGTGTACGGTCAGGCCTCTGTGGGCGCACCACCGATGTCCGTTCCGCATATCGACACCCGCATGCTGGACGGTAAGCGTGTAGTGCTGTTCGGGCCGTTCGCCACATTCTCCACCAAGTTCCTGAAAAACGGTTCCCTGTGGGATCTGTTGAGCGCGACCACAACGTCAAACGTCAAGCCAATGATGGACGTGGGGCTGGATAACTTCGATCTGGTGAAATACCTGATTAGCCAGGTGATGCTCTCTGATGAAGAACGCTTCGAGGCGCTGAAAGAGTACTATCCGCAGGCGAAGAAAGAAGACTGGCGTCTGTGGCAGGCAGGTCAGCGTGTGCAGATCATCAAACGCGATCCGAAAGAGGGCGGCGTGTTGCGTCTGGGTACCGAAGTGGTAAGCGATAAGGATGGCACCATTGCCGCGCTGCTGGGGGCATCTCCGGGGGCGTCTACCGCTGCGCCAATCATGCTGCACCTGATGGAAAAAGTGTTTAAAGACAAAGTATCCAGCCCGGAATGGCAGGCGAAGCTGAAAACCATTATTCCATCCTACGGTACGAAGCTGAACGGTAACGTTGAGGCCACGGAACAAGAGCTGGAATACACCAGCCGCGTTCTGCAACTGCAATACGTCAAACCGCAGGCTGCGGATGCTGCGCCAAAGGCAGAGCTGAAGCCTCAGGCGGAAAGCAAGCCGGTAGCGGATATCGCGCTGTAAGATAAACGCAAAACGGTAACATCCGTTACCGTTTCTAGTGTTTTCTCCCTCTCCCGGTGGGCTGAGGGTTCCCCACAAAATAATGCCTGCACAGACGGCCCCCTCTCCCTTGAGGGAGAGGGCTGGGGTGAGGGGGAACATACGGCTCTGGTGGTCATTCCGTTCACGTTATGTTCCTTGCTACTCTGTCACGACATGACCGGTGAACGTGCCAGGGTGGCTCCGTCGCCACCACCCTGGCGACCCGGGCTTCCGGCGGTAAATCGCCGCTTCGCGGTGCCTTCGGCTTATTCCTTCCGGCTTATCGGGGACGGGCGGAGGTAACATCCCTGTAAAGCCCGCCCTCTCGGCGCATCCCTGCGCCTCGCCCCGGCCTACAGGACACGCCTCAGCGATTTACAGCCGGACCAGGGCATCGCTGAAAGCCTTCAGTTATTCTGAAGGCAACGTTATCGCTTTTGCTTTCAAATTACTGGGGACCCCTTTCCCCTGTGGGAGAGGGTTGGGGTGAGGGTGCCAGAACGCACCCTTTCCAGGTCGGGTAAGCGTGAGCGCCACCCGACTTATTTTTAACGAACTACCGCTTGTCCTACCGTCTCATCCGCCTTCCATACGCGATATTTCACATCCACGTTTTCCGGCGTATATACGACGATCGGCAGCTTGCTGTTATAGCGCAGCAGACTGTTATCGCCCAGATACGCGGTAATAAATTTCTTCTCTTTCTTGCCGTCCGGGCACGCCATCATGGTGGAGACTGGCGAGGTTACTTTGTCGAAGACATAGTAGTCATAGCCCCAGCCTTCCAGCGTTTTGCTTTCCAGCTGGCCGCCCAGACGATGCTGGTTGCAGTCCACTTCCAGCGTCTGGCCGATTAACAGCTCAACTTTGAAATTTGCTTCATCCTGCTGAGCCGGGAGCTGAATAACCTGGCGCTTCATCCCTTTGTCCGCTTGCGGATACGGAGCAACTTTTTCCAGCGGCTGCTCTTTCTGGGTTTCGCTGGCGAAAGCACTGCTGCTGGCGCACGCAGCGGCGATGAGGGCCAAATTTAGGTGCGTTTTTCACTGTCATTCCTTTTTGTTAAAACGATCCTGGAAAGACTAACATAATATACGTGAATGGTTGGCGTAATTTACTCACATTTTCATTTTAAACGGAGTAATGCACTGCTTTTGTGTTCTTTTATTGGTGTTTAATGCTGTGGTGGAGTCGATGCGGCGATCGTGTTATTTTACGCGTTAATTATTGTTATTTATCTGTAAAGGGAGGAGATATGGTACGGGAAAAACTGAAGACACCTGAAGGCCGCAAGTTCCTGCTGGCGTTACTGGTTGTGTTTATGATTGCTGCTGCATGCGTGGGGCGAGCAACCATTGTCGGTGTGATTGAGCAGTACAACATCCCGCTATCTGCCTGGACAACCAGCATGTTTGTCCTGCAATCGGCGATGATCTTTGTTTACAGCCTGGTGTTCACCGTGCTGCTGGCGATTCCGCTGGGGATTTTCTTTCTCGGTGGGCGTGAAAAACACTAAGCATTGCGCATGCGGAGACAGGCAATAAAAAACCAGCCATAAGCGGCTGGTTTTTTTGTGTAGTTTTGGTCGGCACGAGAGGATTTGAACCTCCGACCCCCGACACCCCATGACGGTGCGCTACCAGGCTGCGCTACGTGCCGACGCATAAAAGGAATACTACTCTATTCCTTTTTGAATGCAAGGGGCAAGCAACGCTAACTGATTCATAAATAATCAGTTAGCGATAAAGCGCTTCTCGTCTGTCAGCACCTGCAACAGCAAACTGAGCTGCGGTTTCTGGTCTTTCAGTTTCTCACCTTCGAGGCTATACGTCTGGTAATTGCCGTTGCTGTTCAACACCAGGGACAACGTCGGTGTGGTCACCACCAGCGTGTTTCCGCCAGCAGCCGTGACCCAGTTATGACGCCGCGTGGCGCTAAAGAGGTCTTGGCCCTGCGAGTACTCAATTGCCGGTGTGCTGACGTGCAGCAGCCGCTGCATTAACGTGGTCATGACGTCTTTATGGTCGGTCAGCATGTTGATGCGCTGCGCGGGAGTGCCCGGCCAGTGGATCACCAGGGGAACATGCAGGTTCGGACGCGACCACTCCATGCCCTTCGCCTCGTCGCCGAGCGGCACGCCATGCCCCGCCGTGATAATAACGACCGTATTGTCCAGCTTGCCCGCGTCGCGCAGGGCGGTCAGCACGCGGCCGATCTGCGCATCAACATCGCCCGCCGCACGGCTATAGCGGCGCGCGAAGCCTTTCTGATTGCTGTCATCAAGCGTTGTGCCGTTAAACGCAACCCAGGAGAACCAGCGGTTATCTTCCTGCGCATAGCGCTTCAGCCAGTCTATCCACTGGTCAGCGGTCCGATCGTCAGACTGGCTCTGCGCGGCGGGCAGTGAGAAATCAGACAGCAGCGCCTGGCGGTACAGCGAGCTGTTGAAACCATCAGAGGCGAACAGCCCCAGCTGGTAGCCCTGCTGATTAAGCCCGGTAATCAATGCCGCCGGAATACGGGCCGACAGCACGCCGTCCATATAGCTCGGTGAAATACCGTAGAACAGACCGAAAATACCCGCGTCGGTCGAATTACCTGAGCTCATATGCTGAGTGAATACGATGTTGTTCTCAGCGAATTCAGCCAGCGCTGGCATCTGCTTCTCATAGCGAGAATAGTTCAGGCCATCGACGGTAATCAGCAGCACGTTCTGACCGCGCCCCATGTCGCGATATTTCAGATCGCTCAGGGGATACTGCACGCTGACCGCTTCCGGATTACCCTGTTCGACCAGACGACGCTGATACTCCTGCGCGTCCAGCAGGCCGTGTTTTTCGAGGAAACGACGCGCCGTCATCGGATAGGAGAGCGGCAGGTTTGCGCGCTGCATGGTAATCGGGCGGTAGAAGTTCGCATCTGCCCAGATATACATCAGGTGCGAACCGATAAATGAGGCGAAAAAGAGCGCCGCGACGGGCTTCGCATAATGGCGGCGTCGGGTCAGACTGCGGAGTTTTTGCCAGCTCCACGTGGCGAACAGCATTTCGATCAGCAGGATAATCGGTACGCTGATAAACATCAGCTGCCAGTCGCGCGCGGTCTCGTTCTGATCCGGGTTAATCACCAGCTCCCAGACGACAGGATTCAGGTGCAGGTGGAATCGGGTAAAGACTTCGCTGTCGATCAGCAACAGCGTCATGCCCGCCGTTGCAAGAATGGCAGACAGGAAGCGCATCAGCCGCTGCGACATGACGATAAACGTCAGTGGGAACAGGATCAGCAGATAGGTGGCGAAGACCAGAAAGCTAAAGTGACCCACAAGGCTCATCCACGAGTAGACGCGCCCGGTTAATGTGGTTGGCCAGTCCGCCACAAACAGATAACGGCAGCCGAGCACCATCGCCAACAGAATGTTGAACAGGGCAAACCAGTGCCCCCAGCTGACCATCTGGGAGACTTTTTCACGGTAGCGCTGACGATTCGTCACCATAAACTGTTGTTCGTTTCCCTTAGTGTGCCTGGTCGTCGCTAACGGAGGACTGCAAAGCCTGGGCGAAAGATTTGGCGATCGCCTGACGCTGAGCCGGAGCAACGCTGGTATTGATCAGGTTGGTAACCATATTTCCCAAAACCATCAGGGAGAGATCGGTTGGCGTTTTATGTTTTTCCAGTACGTTGACCAGCTCACTGAGCAGTTGTTCAACGTGTTCGTCACTGTAGCGGGAATGTTGTGGCATAAATCAAAATCAGTTTGTTGAGAGAAGGGCGACATATTACCGTAGCAACAGCTTTTTTTCCCCTTTTTTATCTTCTGTTGCACACATGCGTTGGTGGTGGTTGAATACCGCCCGGTCTAAAAGGAGAGTTTATCATGAGTCTGGAAATCAACCAGATTGCCTTGCACCAGCTTATCAAGCGTGATGAGCAAACCCTTGAAGTGGTGCTGCGCGATTCGTTACTGGAACCAACGCCTACCGTTGTCGAGATGATGGCGGAGTTGCATCGCGTCTACAGCGCGAAAAATAAAGCCTATGGCTTGTTCAGCGAAGAGAGCGAACTGGCGGATAGCCTGCGCCTGCAACGTCAGGGCGAAGAGGATTTCCTGGCATTCAGCCGCGCTGCTACTGGCCGTCTGCGTGACGAACTGGCGAAATATCCCTTCGCCGATGGCGGTATCGTCCTGTTCTGCCACTACCGCTATCTGGCGGTAGAGTATCTCCTGGTCACCGTGCTGAATAACTTAAGCAGCATGCGCGTGAACGAGCAGCTGGATATCAGCTCAACGCACTACCTGGATATCAACCATGCGGATATTGTGGCGCGTATCGATTTAACCGAATGGGAAACCAACCCGGAATCGACGCGCTACCTGACCTTCCTTAAAGGTCGCGTGGGCCGCAAAGTGGCCGATTTCTTTATGGACTTCCTCGGTGCCAGCGAAGGGCTGAATGCCAAAGCGCAGAACAAAGGTCTCCTCCAGGCGGTGGATGACTTTACGGCTGAGGCGCAGCTTGATAAATCTGAGCGTCAAAACGTGCGTCAGCAGGTTTACAGCTACTGCAACGAGCAGTTACAGGCCGGGGAAGAGATTGAGCTGGAGTCGCTGTCCAAAGAGCTGGCAGGCGTCAGCGAAGTCAGCTTCCAGGAATTTACCGCGGAAAAAGGCTATGAGCTGGAAGAGAGCTTCCCGGCGGATCGCAGTACGCTGCGTCAGCTGACGAAATTTGCCGGTAGCGGCGGTGGGTTAACCATTAACTTTGATGCCATGCTGCTCGGGGAACGTATCTTCTGGGACCCGGCCACCGACACGCTGACCATTAAAGGCACGCCGCCGAATCTGCGCGACCAGCTTCAGCGTCGCACCTCAGGCGGTAAGTAACAGCCATAAAAAAACCCCGCAAACGCGGGGTTTTTCTCGACAGGTTTGCGATTACGCGCGAACGAAGTCGATGTGAGTCAGTTTTGGCTTGAACGCGTGACGCTGAACAGCCTGAACTTTCACTTTTTCTTCTTTACCGCCAACAACGATGGTCAGAACTTCGCTGTAGAACTCAGCTTTGGTCTGCATGTTCCATACTTTGTCGTGATCCAGTTCAATAGCAACTGGAGCAGCTTCGCCACCGTAAACGATAGCCGGGAACTTGTTTGCGGTACGCAGGCGGCGGCTCGCACCCTTACCCTGCACGTTACGTACTTCTGCTTCGATAGTGAACATTGATTTCTCTCTGTATTTAAAACCCTACTACAGGCGACCCAGCAGCAGGTGAGTGTTCTGCCTCACGGATGTGAAGCGGGCGGCATTTTATACTCAAATGGCTCGCGCATCAACGAAAAGTCCCGTTAACCGCGCAATTCGTTTGCCCGGCGAAAGCGTCCTTCATAGTCAAAGACCTTCTCACGTACCTGCCAGAACTGCCCTTTTTTGCGGGCGACAACAAAATCAGGATGCCGCAGCAACGCCTGCTGGCGCACGATATCGGCAACGGTTAGCCAGCGCAGCGGTACGCCAGGCGTGCGGGTATGCGGGCGGATAAAGAGTTGCTCGAACGCGGTGCGCTGGGCGGACGTCTGGACCCGGAACCGCTCGCTGACGTCTGCGCCATCCTCGTCGTAATAGGTGATTTTTAGCCACTCGCCTTTTTCATCCGCGCCGGGTTGTAAGGCCATGCCGGAACAGCGCAGCACCAGCGCATCCTTTAGTTTCAGCGCTGCTTTCAGCATGTCGTCCGGGTCGACCAGGACCGTGTCGCACTCCCGACAGCGGCGGGCGGCAATGTCGTTTTCAGCGTTGCACTGCGGGCAGTTTTTGAAGCGGAAGCGGAAATCACACTGTTCGCGATGGCCTTCATCGTCTTCAAACCAGCCCTGACAGCGGCGGCCAAAATGTTCAATCAGCGTGCCGTCGGCGGTGGTTTTCCCCCAGAAGGTGTTGGCAAACCCGCAGGCAGGGCAAAAAACCTGAACGGGAACGTTGTCGCTCTTGCCTTTTGGCGTGCCTACTTCTGGCGAATAGAGATCGTGCGGGTTACCGGCGTAATCAAGGATCAGACAGTCGGTTTTGCCCGGCGCCAGACGCAGCCCGCGGCCAACAATCTGCTGATACAGGCTGACGGATTCCGTCGGGCGAAGAATCGCAATCAGGTCGACGTGCGGGGCGTCAAAGCCGGTGGTTAGTACGGAGACATTCACCAGATAGCGGAACCGCTGAGCTTTGAAGTCCTCGATCAGGCTGTCGCGCTCCGGGCCGGGGGTTTCACCGGTAATTAACGCCGCGTCGTCGGCGGGCAGCAGCCCCGTAATTTCGCGCGCGTGTTCGACAGTGGCAGCAAAAATCATCACCCCTTTGCGCGTTTGTGCGAATTCTTCAATCTGGCTGATGATATGGGGCGTGATCCGCTTCTGTTTTTTCAGCTCATGGTTAAGATCTGCCTCGCTGAACAGCCCGTTGCTCTGCGCCTGTAAGCGGCTGAAATCGTACTGCACGACGGGCATATCCAGCCGCTCCGGCGGCGTCAGGTAGCCGTGCTTGATCATGTAGCGCAGCGGAAGCTCATAGATACAGTCGCGGAACAGGGCCTTTTCATCGCCACGCACCATGCCGTGATAATGAAACTGATAAATCCAGCCCTTGCCCAGACGAAACGGCGTGGCGGTGAGGCCAAGCAGACGGAGGTGAGGATTCACCTTTTTCAGATGAGTGAGGATTTGCTGATACTGGCTGTCGTCGTCATCGCTGATGCGGTGACACTCATCGACAATCAGCAGGGAAAACTCGCTGCGAAACAGTTCCAGGTTGCGCGCAACGGATTGTACGCTGCCAAACACCACTTTTCCGTGGCTCTCTTTGCGCTTCAGTCCGGCGGCAAAAATGTCGGCCTCCAGGCCGAGCGCGCAATATTTGGCGTGGTTTTGCGCCACCAGCTCTTTGACATGCGCCAGCACCAGCACGCGTCCGCGGGCCAGGCGCGCCAGTTCGGCAATCACCAGGCTTTTGCCGGCTCCGGTCGGGAGTACGATGGCGGCGGGCTCCCGATGCTTGCGAAACCAGGCGAGGGTGGCATCAACGGCTTCCTGCTGATAGGGGCGTAATGTGAACGTCATGGCTTCTCTATTCAGTTAACTCGCATATAGTATGCCACGAAACTTTTTCCCTTGAGTGGCGCAACCAGACCATTATACTGAACTGTTTCTGACTGCTTCTTTTTCGGACGCGTAGTCCGACTTCCAGCACCATTAAGGCTAAAAAGATTTCATGCGACTTGATAAGTTTATCGCTCAGCAACTCGGCGTAAGCCGCGCTATTGCCGGGCGTGAAATTCGCGCCAGCCGCGTAACCGTGGACGGCGACATTGTGAAAGACAGCGCTTTTAAACTCCAGCCTGAGCACCAGGTGGAGTATGACGGCAACCCGCTGACCCAGCAGAATGGCCCGCGCTACTTCATGCTCAACAAACCGGAAGGTTACGTCTGTTCAACGGACGATCCGGATCACCCGACGGTGCTCTACTTCCTCGACGAACCTGTGGCGCACAAGCTGCATGCGGCAGGGCGACTGGATATTGATACCACCGGCCTGGTGCTGATGACCGATGACGGCCAGTGGTCGCATCGCATCACCTCCCCGCGCCATCACTGTGAGAAAACCTATAGGGTGACGCTTGAGTCTCCGGTCTCGGATGACACGGCAGAGCAGTTCGCAAAAGGCGTTCAGCTGCATAATGAAAAAGATCTGACCAAACCGGCGGTGCTGGAAATCATCACTCCAACCGACGTGCGCCTGACCATCAGTGAAGGCCGCTATCACCAGGTGAAACGGATGTTTGCCGCCGTGGGCAACCACGTTGTGGGGCTGCATCGTGAACGTATCGGCGCGATTGCACTCGATCCAGACCTGGCGCCAGGGGAATATCGCCCGCTGACGGAAGAAGAGATTGCCAGCGTCGGGCTGCTTTCACGCTAAATTCAGGAGAACCCTGTGACCACCAGGCCACACTCGTCGTTTAAAATCGTATTTATCCTTGGCCTGTTGGCCATGCTGATGCCGCTGTCTATCGATATGTATCTGCCCGCGCTGCCGGTGATTTCCGCGCAGTTTGGCGTACCGGCAGGCAGCGCACAGATGACGCTCAGCACCTACATTCTTGGTTTTGCGCTCGGCCAGCTCTTTTATGGCCCAATGGCAGACAGCCTGGGGCGTAAACCAGTTATTCTGGGGGGGACATTGATATTTGCCGCGGCGGCGGTGGCCTGCGCGCTGGCGCAGAGTATCGATCAGCTGATTGTGATGCGTTTCTTCCATGGCCTGGCGGCGGCTGCGGCAAGCGTGGTAATTAACGCGCTGATGCGCGACGTCTACCCGAAGGAAGAGTTCTCACGCATGATGTCGTTCGTCATGCTGGTCACGACAATTGCGCCGCTGGTCGCCCCCATGGTGGGCGGGGCGGTGCTGGTTTGGTTCAGCTGGCATGCGATTTTCTGGATCCTGGCGATTGCCGCGCTGCTGGCCTCGGTGATGATCTTCGTCTTTATCGATGAAACGCTGCCGGTCGAGCGACGTCAGAAGTTCCACGTTCGCACCACGCTTGGCAACTTTGCCTCGCTGTTTCGCCATAAGCGTGTGCTCAGTTATATGCTTGCCAGCGGCTTCAGCTTTGCCGGAATGTTCTCGTTCCTGAGTGCGGGGCCGTTTGTGTACATCGAACTGAACCATGTGTCACCCCAGCATTTTGGTTACTACTTCGCGCTGAATATTGTGTTCCTGTTTGTGATGACCATTATCAACAGCCGCTTTGTCCGGCGGGTTGGGGCGCTGAATATGTTCCGCGCCGGGCTGTGGATCCAGTTCGTGATGGCTATCTGGCTGGTATTGAGCGCGTTGCTGGGCGTCGGTTTCTGGGCGCTGGTGGTGGGCGTGGCGGCGTTTGTCGGCTGCGTGTCGATGGTTTCATCCAACGCGATGGCGGTGATCCTCGACGAATTCCCGCATATGGCGGGTACCGCCTCGTCGCTGGCAGGAACGTTCCGTTTCGGGATTGGCGCGATAGTCGGGGCGCTGCTCTCGACGGCGACGTTTAATACCGCCTGGCCGATGCTGTGGGCGATTGCCCTCTGCGCGACCTGCTCCATTCTTTTTTATCTTTACGCCAGCCGGCCGCGAAAGACGGCGCATAAATGACCACTTAAGGCCCGATACGGGCCTTTTTGTTGACCCATATCAACCAACCCTACGTTCGTTTACCCTGTGTTTGTTTCTTTTATGTAAAATCTATTTATGTAAAAAGTCACATCATTGTATTTAAAAAGGTTGAGTTAGATCGCAGAAACGGGTACATATAGCGCCGACGCGAGCCTGCAACGCCTATAAAATCCGCTAAACAGTGCAGGTTGTCGATGATGTGTTACTATAAATGTAAATAAATTGTGAAGTAAATTTGCTTCCGGGGATCTGAACGTGAATACATTACAACTCTCCATTGTCCATCGCTTGCCCCAGAGCTATCGCTGGTCGACGGGTTTTGCAGGTTCGAAAGTTGAACCGATTCCGCAAAGCGTTGCCGGGGAGGATAATTGCCTGGTGGCGCTCAAACTGCTCAGCCCGAGCGATGAAAATGCGTGGCCGGTTATGGAACGTCTCAGCCAGGCGCTGACGGACATCGAAGTGGACAGCTCCGTGCTGGAATGCGAAGGTGAGCCGTGCCTGTTTGTTAACAGCCAGGATGAGTTTGCCGCCACCTGTCGTCTGAAAAACTTCGGCGTGGCCATTGCCGAGCCGTTCTCCGGTCAATACCCTTTCTGAGTGCTAGTCAGCGGACAATAGCTGGCGCGTGTAATCCTGCGTCGGCGCGGTGAATACGCGCTGGCACTCTCCCTGCTCCACGACTTCTTCCTGCCGCAATACCACCACCTGATGGCAAAGCGCACGCACCACCTGTAAATCGTGGCTGATAAAGATATAGGCCAGCCGATGCTTTTCCTGTAGCCCCTTCAGCAGCGCCAGAATTTGCGCCTGCACGGTGCGGTCCAGGGAAGAGGTTGGCTCGTCCAGCACGATCAGCTCCGGTTTCAGGATCAGCGCGCGGGCAATCGCTATACGCTGGCGCTGTCCGCCAGAAAACTCAGCCGGATACCGGTGCCGGGTCTCGGGATCTAAACCCACTTCCTCCATCACCCGCTTCACGTCGATTTCACGCTGTTGCGCCGTCATTGTCGGCTGGTGGACGCGCAGGCCCTCTTCAATAATCTGTAATACGCTCAGGCGCGGGTTAAGCGAAGAGTTTGGATCCTGAAATACCACCTGCATCCGCGGGCGGACAGGAAGCATCATCCGGCGATTCAGGTTTTGCAGCGGCATGCCGTCAAAGACAATGCTTCCCTGAGAGGCGATCAGGCGCAGCAGCGCCAGGCCGGTGGTGCTTTTGCCCGAGCCGGATTCGCCCACAAGCCCAAGCGACTCACCCGGACGCAGAGCGAAACTCATGTCTTTCAGGACATGATTGTGATCGACCACGCGACGGAGAATGCCTTTGCGGATCGGGAATGACACCGACAGCCCCTCAACGCTCAGCAACGGCGCGCAGTCAGCGTTAAGCGGAACCGGGTCGCCAGCGGGTTCGCTATCGAGCAGGCGCTGTGTATACGGGTGCTGAGGCGCGCTCAGCAGGGCGGATGCCCGGTTCTGTTCCACGCAGCGGCCGTTTTGCATCACGGCCACCGTGTCAGCAAGCTTTTTCACGATGCTCAGGTTGTGCGTAATGAACAACAGGCTCATGTTCAGCTCGTCGCGAAGCTCGCGCAGCAGTTGCAGAATTTGCGCCTGCACCGTGACGTCCAGCGCGGTGGTGGGTTCATCGGCAATCAGCAGTTCGGGGCGTGTGAGCAGGGCCATTGCGATCATCACGCGCTGGCGCTCGCCGCCGGAAAGCTGGTGCGGGAAATCGTTCAGCCGTTTCGCCGCATGACGAATACCGGTGCGTTCAAGGCAGTCCAGAATTTCACCCCGCGCTGCCTCTTTACGCATTCCCCGATGAAGGGACAGCACTTCATAGAGCTGTTTTTCCAGCGTATGCAGAGGGTTGAGCGACACCATCGGCTCCTGAAAAATCATGGCGATGTTATTGCCACGAATGCCGCGCAGGGTTTGCTCGTCAGCGTTCAGCAGCGATTGTCCATGGAACAGAATATCCCCCTGCGGATAGCTGACCGGCGGGGAGGGGAGCAGGCGCAGCACCGAAAGTGCCGAGACGCTTTTACCGGAACCGGATTCCCCGACCAGCGCCAGCGTCTCTCCGCGCTGGATCTGCAACGATAAATCCGTCACTACCGTGCGTGATTCGCCCTGCTTTGAAAACGCAATCGACAGGTTTTCTATGCTCAGAAGAGGCCGGGTCATGTCATACCGCCTTGTTGGGATCGAAGGCATCGCGCACGGCTTCGCCAATAAAAATCAGCAGGGAAAGCAGCACCGCCACGGAGAGGAATGCGGTGATGCCCAGCCAGGGGGCCTGGAGATTGTTTTTGCCCTGCAACAGCAGTTCGCCAAGGGACGGTGAGCCCAGTGGCAAACCGAAACCAAGAAAATCAAGCGACGTCAGGGTGGTAATGGAGCTGCACAAAATAAACGGCAGGAAGGTGAGGGTCGCCACCACCGCATTGGGAAGCATGTGGCGGAAGATGATTGCGCGATCGCTCACGCCTAACGCTTGCGCGGCGCGAATATAGTCGTAATTCCGCGTGCGCAGAAACTCCGCGCGCACCACGCCGACCAGCGCCATCCAGCCGAACAGGACGGTGATCCCGAGCAGCCACCAGAAGCCAGGCTGTACCACACTGGACAGCAGGATAATCAGAAACAGCGTTGGCATACCGGACCAGACTTCAATCACGCGCTGTCCCCATAAATCTATTTTACCCCCGTAATAGCCTTGCACGGCGCCCGCCACAACGCCCATTACGCTGCTAAAGAGCGTCAGCAGCAGCCCAAACAGGAGCGAGATGCGGGTGCCATAGAGGATGCGCGCCAGCACATCGCCGCCGTTGGCGTCCGTTCCCAGCCAGTTTTGCGCGGAAGGCGGCGAAGGGAAGGGGGTAGACGTGGCGAAGTTAATACTGTTCGCGCCAAAACGAATCGGTGCCCAGATAGCCCAGCCGTGCTGCGCTATCTGCTCACGTAACCAGGGATCCTGGTACTCGGCTGGCGTCGCAAATGGGCCGCCAAAATCGCTTTCGCTATAGGTAGTAAGCACCGGCACGTACCAGCGGTCTTTGAAATGCACCAGCAGGGGTTTATCGTTGGCAATCAGTTCCGAACACATACTTAAGGCGAACAGGACGGCGAAGATCCACAGCGACCAGTAGCCGCGACGGTTGTGGCGAAAGCGCGCCCAGCGGGCCTGATTGACGGGGCTTAAACGCGACATCAGCGGCCCTCAAAATCGATACGGGGATCGACCAGCGTATAGCTGATATCGCTGATGATGTTCAGCAGCAGGCCGATCAGGGTGAAAATGTAGAGTGTGCCACACATCACCGGATAATCACGGGAGACGGTGGCCTCATAGCCCAGCAGCCCTAATCCGTTGAGCGAGAACATCACTTCTATCAGCAACGAGCCGGTAAAAAACATACTGATGAACGTGGCGGGGAAACCTGCAATCACCAGCAGCATGGCGTTACGAAAAACGTGCTTCCACATGATCTGCTTTTCACCGACGCCTTTGGCGCGCGCGGTGACGACGTACTGTTTGCGGATCTCATCAAGAAAGGCGTTTTTGGTCAGCATCGTAAGCGCCGCAAAACCGCCGATGACCGTCGCCAGCACCGGCAGCGTGATGTGCCAGAAGTAATCGGTGATTTTCTGATACCACGGCAGCGTGCTGAAATCCGCGGAGACCAGCCCGCGCAGCGGGAAGAGGTCGAAATAACTGCCGCCTGCGAAAAACACAATCAACAGCACGGCAAACAGAAACGCCGGAATAGCGTAGCCGATGATAATAAACGTACTGCTCCAGATATCGAAACGGCTACCGTTGTAGACCGCTTTCCTTATCCCCAGCGGAATGGAGACCAGATAAATAATCAGCGTCCCCCACAGTCCGAGCGTGATGGAAACCGGCAGGCTTTGTTTGATCAGGGTTAACACCGAGGCGCTGCGAAACAGGCTGTCGCCAAAATCGAAACGGACATAATCCCATAGCATCCTGAAATAGCGCTCGTGCAGCGGCTTGTCAAAACCATAGCGATGGGTGATCTCGGCGATCACCTCCGGATCCAGTCCCCGACCGCCCCGGTAGTGGCTTTCGCTGATGTTGCCCACGCCCGTCCGGGCATGGCTGGCCCCCATTCCTTCGCCGCCGCCGCCCGGCATGCCGCCAGCGTGACCAAATTCTATTGCCGCAATCGCTTGGTCCACCGGACCGCCGGGGGCGATCTGGACGATAAAAAAGTTAATGGTAATGATGGCCCACAGCGTCGGGATCACTAACAGCAGCCGGCGGATAAGATAAGCGCCCATCGTCACTCCTTAACGCCGCTCTGCGGGCAATTTTGCGGCTTTATTCACGTCATACCACCAGGTGTCAAAGCCGAGGGTGTAAACCGGGCGAACGGCAGGCAGGGAGAATTTATCCCAGCGGGCCACGCGATCTTCGCCCATATACCACATCGGCAGCATGTAATAGTTCCAGGTTAATACCCGATCGAGCGCGCGGCCAAGCGGCAGAAGCTTGTTCTTATCGCCCTGAGCGGCCACAATTTTTGCAATCAGCGCATCAATCACCGGGCTCTTTACGCCCGGGGCGTTGTAGGAGGAGTCGATATACCCCGATGCCCAGGAGATTTGCAGATCTGAACTCGGCCACGGCTGGGCGGCCCACAGGGTCTGCATCATATCGTAATCGCGACTGCGCTTGCGGTTAGTCAACTGGGCCATATCGACCTGGCGGATATTCATAGTGACGCCAAGCCGGGCAAGGTTCTTCTTAAACGGCAGCACCCACTGATCGTTTGCGCCAGAGGCAATCAGCAGTTCGAAGCTGAGCGGTTTACCGGTTTGCGCATTAACCCGTTGCCGATTTTTCAGCACCCAGCCAGCGTCATCCAGCAGGCTGCTGGCTTTCAGCAGGTTGTCCCGGTCGAACCCGTTTCCGTCGGATTTGGGCGGTTCAAATATGCGGGTGAACACCTCCGGCGGTAGCTCCGCTTTCAATGGCGCCAGCAAAACCAGCTCGTCCGCGTGGGGATAATCACGGGCGGCATATTCAGTATTCTGGAAATAGCTGTTCGCCCGGCTGTAGGCTCCGTAAAACAGCGCTTTGTTCATCCATTCGAAATCAAACGCCAGAGTAATGGCTTCACGCACCCGACGATCGGAAAAAACCGGGCGCTGAATATTAAACGCCAGCCAGCGCGTGTCCTGCGCGGATTCGTTTTTGTGTTCGTCTTTAACGATATAGCCTTTCGCGAAATTTTTTCCGATATAGCGGGTCGCCCAGTTTTTGGCGCTGTTCTCGACACGTAAATCAAATGCGCCTGCCTTAAATGCCTCGAAGGCCACGTTATCATCCAGGTAGTAGTCGTAGCGGATTGTATCGAAGTTCCAGCGGCCCCGGTTTACCGGCAGCGTGGCTGCCCAGTAATCTTTCACACGGGAATAGATCACATACTGGCCCATTCGCCAGTCGGTAATGCGATACGGCCCTCCGGCCAGCGGCGGGGTAGAGAGGGGATCGCTCAGCTTATGGTTTTTCCAGAAGGATTCGGGCATGACGGGCAGGGAGAACAGGCTTAGCATATTCTCTTTGTTCGCCTCAGGGAGTTCGATTCGCACGGTCAGCGGGGCGATGGCTTTCACCGTGGTGCCCTTGTACACCAGACGAAACTGCGGCACGCCTTCGGTCATAAATTTATGAAAGGTGAACGCCACGTCGCGGGCGCTAACCGGCGTACCATCGTGAAAACGCGCCCGCGGATTAATCGCGATTTCTGCCCAGCTGAAATCTTCGGCGTAACGTACGTTCTCGGCGACCAGGGGATAATAGCTGCCGGGCTCGTCGTCGGAGGTGACGAACAGCGTGTCATAGAGGGATTCGGTACGCGCTGCCGCTACGCCGCGCAGGGCAAAGCGGTTAAAGTTGTCAAATGTTCCCGTGGCGGAAAGCGTCACGTTTCCGCCTTTCGGGGCGGCTGGGTTGACATAATCGTAGTGGTTAAAGTTAACTGCGTACTTCGGCTCGCCAATGACGGCAAAGGCCGTGCTCTCTTTGATGGTCTGCGCCTGGCTCGACAGGCTCACCAGCGCCAACAGCGTCAACACAACGCGCATAATCATAGTGCGGCGGATCCCTTTGTTCACAGACAGGCTCGGTTGAACAGAATAATAAGGGACAGTGCCGTGATTGTGAAATTATTCCCCGAGCGTGATATCGGGTTGCCACGTCCTGAACTGCTCCAGCGGCATCGGGCGGCCAATCCAGTAGCCCTGAAGATAGTTTACGCCATGCTCGCGCAGCCACGCCGCCTGCTCGGGCGTTTCAACACCCTCGGCGACGGTTATCATACTCAGACGTTCTGCCAGCGTCAGCACCGCGTCAAGCACTGGCGAGGTGACGGTTTCAGTCCCGATGGCATTCACGAAGCCACGGTCAATTTTCAGGTAATCCATCGTGAAGCGTTCCAGATAGATCAGCGCGCTGTGGCCAGTGCCAAAATCATCGATGGCGATTTCAAAACCTTCATTGTGCAGCCATTCGAACAGCTGATTTGCCTCGCGGTGGTTAATCATGTCGCGCTCGGTTATTTCCAGCACAATCTGGAAGTGATCGGGCGGAAGGGCGGCGAGAAACGCGCGCATATCACCTTTAAAGCTTTCCGCATGCAGATGCCCGGGCGCGATGTTGATCCCAAACTTGGCCCCAGGCGGGAGCACCGTTTGCAAAACAGGGGCATCGCGGATAATCAGGTCAAAAAGATGCAGCGTCAGCGGGACAATCAGCTTCTGCGCTTCAGCGAAGTTAATAAAGGCATCCGGTGGAATTTCGCCCATCACCGGATGCTTCCAGCGCATCAGGACTTCCAGCCCGGTCATTCTGAGCGACTGCGCATCCACGACGGGTTGATAGACCACGTAAAACTGGTCGTGCTTGATGGCCGTGAGGATCTCTTTCCCCGGATTGAGACGGATAGTAAGAATATAGAAATTCAACAGGCCCGCCGCGATACCGCAGACCAGGCCGAAAAACACCGCGTAGAGCAGTTCATCGGTTGTCCAGGCTTGCGCATAAACGTTAACGGTCAATGGAATATTTTTCAGCGTGGCGCTACGGGCAGGGACGTCAGGCAAATCCCGCGCCTGGATCAGCATTCCGGACTGTGTAGATAACGCGGAATCGCCAATGACGATCGATATCCCGGCAAATTCATCCTGACGTGACGTATAGAGAAGATAGGGCGACAGGTTGAGGTTGACGGACGTAAACACGCCGCCGTCTTTCACCAGCGTATTGCGATACCAGATGGCGATCGCGGGCTTATCCGGCAGCATTGGCGTGCCCGGCAGGAGCGCGATATCAACAGGTTTGCTGATATGTAGCTGAGGGATAAGCTTTTCCATCGGGGTATTCATCGGGCCTGTTGCCGAGGAGCAGAAGGCCTGTTTATCCCTGACCAGCAAAAAGGCGCGCACGTTGATGCTAAAGGCCGCCCGGGATGTCAGGGCGGCACTCACTTCCTCGCAGCTGTTCAGCGTGAGTGGCTGGAGCGTATCAATCGACATTTTGAGCTCATCGAAATAGCTCTCCATGTAGACGCTTAAATCGGTAATGAGAGTATCGAATCTGACTTCTCGCTTGTGATAACTCCAGTAAAACTGTAATGCTCCCAGAAGCAGGGCAGTGAATAACCCCGTAAGGAAACTGATAAACAGTATCTTGCGGTTGCTGGAGAAGTAGCGGGTAAACATAGATGTCGTGATTCCTGAAATGCCGCTGGATAGTTATCAGTGTAACGGGCAAAAAAAAACACTGCCGGAGCAGTGCTTTTTTTATCGTATCGCCAGCCAAGGGATAACCAACGATACGACAACAATATTAACTACGGCTCAGAACGCGGCGAGCTTCGTTGTAGCGTTTCTTCCAGTAAGGTTCGTTCATGCTGGAAATCGTCACACCGCTGCTGGTGGAAGCATGGACAAACTGATCGTTACCGATATAGATGCCAACGTGTCGACCGGTTGAACCTGCTCTGAACAGGACTAAATCGCCCGTGCGTAGTTTAGTACGCGAAATGGACTTGCCCATTTCCTGCTGTTCATAGGTAGAACGCGGAAGGTCTAACCCAAACTGCTCACGGAACGTACGCTGTACGAAAGCGGAACAATCGATGCCTTTCTTGGTGCTGCCGCCCAGACGGTAACGCACGCCTTTCCAGTCAGCATACTGATCCATAATACGCGACTTAACGTCGAGATTACGTACCATATTTTCAAATTCATCCTGAGAGGCTTGCAGTGAAGAGGAATCTTCCATTCCCACAACACGCGTCTCAGGATGCATATTCTTCGCGGTATTCGTCGTACTACATGCCGAAAGCAGAACCGCCACTGCAATCGCCGGGATCCCCCGCAAGATATATCTCAAGATTGGTTGAGATTTGACCATTTTGTTTGTTTTCCCTTGAAGTCCTTAACGAAAATATCGTTATAAAAATGCCAACCGTGACGAGACTAATTATCTGTTCACAATGAGACAATTCTTTATGGTGAAAACTGTGGCTCAACGCACAAAATTATTCACCATGATAATAATTATCTCAGTGGGGCAAAACGATTTCGAGGTTAACCGATTGCACGGGGTATTGCGAGCAAAAAAGTCCGATTTTTTATAAGAAAATGTGATACACAAAGTTACAGCGCGGAATTGCTCAAAATGCCGCCATTCATACCGATAATCCCTGCAATTGCTTCATTTTTATCACGAATTGTATGACAGGATGATGACAGCGTTGAATGACGCCGGAAAGAAGAGACTCAGGGACCGAAAACGATCCCCGATGAATGGTGTTAATTTGCGTTATTTATTTGTTTCTGACTTGTTTAAATTTACCGGGAAGATAGCGATCAAAAATACCTATTACGCGATCGCTCAGTGGGGTCATCAGCACCCACGGTAAACCAATTAACACCGCCGTGAGGGAGCCTACGGCGATATCTGTCAGCCAGTGAGCACCAATCATCACTCGCGGGAATGCAAATACCACCACAATAACCAGGGCGATGGCGAAGGCTTTTTTACCAAAATAGCGCAGCATGAAGCCTGCAAAAATCAGCAGCATCATACCGTGGTCTCCCGGGAAACTGTCCTTCGAGGCATCTTTGGTTGGAATATGAAGCAGCTCGCTGACGCGGTTAATATTCGGGAAAAAGAGCGACGGACTGGCGCGTTTAACCGGCATCAGATGCTGCGCCAGCTGGTTGATAATCACGGCCGTCAGCAGCATCACCAGGCCGATAATCAGAATACGGCGACGACCCGTTTTGTCTTCCTTCAGCCAGAAGGAGAGCATCAGACAGCCCATTGCCAGCAGCGAACAGCCGTCAAACGCGCGGTTGTTGGTGATCGCCACCAGCCACAGGAAGGCTTCACTCTTCGCCAGCGCCTGGTTAAAGAAGTGGAACAGCCCGGAATCCAGCGGGAACCAGAAACCGTGATCCGCCGGGATATACCAGGAGAAAAAGAGCGCCAGACCGGCAGCGTTGAGCAATAAAATAGCAGGAAGTCGAGTCGTCATAGTCTTCAGCAATGTGTGAAATCAGGGGCAACGTTAGCCGCCCAAACTTAAACGAAGCTTCAACAGGCTTGACTGGAGAGCATTCCAGTCGGTATTAACCGCACTAATTAACTCTATCCGGCTGTCGGGTGGCGCGACATTCTGGGTTTCAATAAAGAAATCCTCGCCCTGACGGTTAATGCGCACCAGACCATCCGGAGTGCGCATGATCCCTTTTACCCGCTCAACCGGCGCCAGTCTCGCCCATTCCAGTATACCAATGGTGTCGAAAACCGTATCGGCATCGAAGATCCACCCGCAGGCCTGGTGCCCCTGACCGCTGTTCAAATTTCGACGCCAGCGCTGATGTTCCGGCAGGCTCAGTGCAGCCAGGCCTTGCTTCGCGCCGTGGCTATGCGAATGCTCTGCGCTGGCAGGCAGTTGCGTCTGGTTGAGGCGGGGAAGATCGAGCAGGGCGCCATCAATGTTGCCCTGGGTGGTCTGCACGTATTGACGTCCACCGCCAGCCTGCTGCCACCAGGACTCGAACGCGGCCTGACTCTCAGCCGTCGCGCGATCGGATTTATTCGCCACGATAATATCTGCCGAGGCGAGCTGGTCGCGGAAATTGTCGTTGTTGATCGTTTTTTCATCCAGCAGCTGGCGGGGGTCGAGCAGGCAAAGCGTCGCACGCAGCTCAAGCCACGGCTCGTAGACCGGGGCGGTCAGTAAATCAAGGATTTGCTTAGGATGACCCAGCCCGGTAGGCTCAATCAGCAACCGGTCCGGCTTGCCCTGACGCAGCAGCGTATTCAGCCCGACCTGCATCGGCAGACCATTCACGCAGCACATACACCCGCCCGGGATCTCTTTCACCATCGCGCCGCTGTCGGCGAGCAACGCGCCGTCGATGCCGACTTCGCCAAATTCGTTGACCAGCACGGCCCACTTTTCCGCCGGATCTTTATTGGCCAGCAAATGCAGAATGGACGTAGTTTTACCGCTGCCGAGAAAACCGGTGATCAGGTTGGTTTTGGTCACGTGCGCTCCGATAAATAATTGTGATGTAGTAACAACTATCTATCATCCTGACGAAAAAATCGGGCATTGAGAAGAGGGAGGGCGAACGGAGCGTAATGCCGTTCGCCATAAACGCAATAATCGCTAAATTTTTAACGTTTCGATAACGGCCTGACGCGCGCCGAGGCGGGTGATGCGCCGGTACGCCCCGGCTATCGCGTCGACAAAGACAGGGTTTTGCGGCAGGTCGTCGCCAAAAATTTCTTTCAGCGTCAGCAGGGCGTTAACGCGCTCCGCGTCGCTGCTGGCTTCAGCAATCGCATTAAACTTTTCGCTCAGCGGATCGCGCACGTCAATGGCGTTGCCCTGTTCGTCCGTCCCGCTGACGTAGCGCATCCAGCCCGCCACCCCCAGCGCCAGTAATGGCCAGGCGGTGTTACGCTCAAGATGCATGCGGATCCCATCCAGCATGCGCTGAGGCAGTTTCTGGCTGCCGTCCATGGCGATTTGCCATGTACGATGCTGAAGGGCCGGGTTGGCGAAGCGGTTAAGCAGGCTGTCAGCATAGGCTGTCAGATCAACGTTGGTGATGCGCAGCGTAGGGGCCTGCTCATTCAGCATCAGCCTGCGGGCAGCCTCGCGGAAACTGTCGTCCTGCATACATTCATTTATGTGCGCGTAGCCAGCAAGGTAGCCCAGATACGCGAGGAAGGAGTGGCTGCCGTTCAGCATCCGCAGCTTCATCTGCTCCCAGGGCAGGACATCCTCAACCATCTGTACGCCTGCAACCTCCCATTCCGGACGCCCGGCGACAAAGTTATCTTCCACTACCCACTGAATGAACGGTTCACAGCTGATGGCGCAGGGATCTTCAACGCCAAGTTCCTGGGTGATTTCCGCGAGTGAGGCGTCAGTGGCGGCGGGCACGATTCGGTCGACCATGGTACCAGGGAAGCTCACGTGCGCCTCGATCCATCCGGCCAGCTCTGCGGATCGCTTTCCGGCCATGCCGAGAACGGCATTTTTCACCACGTGGCCGTTGTCGGGAATATTGTCGCAGGAGAGCACGGTAAACGCCGGCAGGCCACGCTCGCGGCGGCGATGAAGCGCTTCGACCAGAATACCCGGTGCGGAATGTGGTTCAGACGGATGCTCGAGATCGTGCAGGATACGGCTGTTCTGCATATCCAGTTTTCCCGTCGCCGGATCGATGCAGTAGCCTTTTTCGGTAATGGTGAGGGAGACAATTGCCACCTGTGGTTCGCAGAACTTCTCAATAATGGCTGCCAGCGAGTCGAGTTTGGCGTTCAGGCACTCTTTTACTGCACCGATAATAATGGGCTGATTGCCTTCGGCACCTTTCTCCAGAACGGTAAACAGATGATCCTGCGCCCGGAGCTGGCGCATAAGGACATCGCCGCTAAAGAGGCTAATCTCACAAATTCCCCAGTCGCCTCCTCTGGCATTCAGTACCCGGTTTGTTAACAACGCCTGATGCGCCCGGTGGAACGCGCCAAAACCGAAATGGACGATGCGGGAGCGTAACTGCTCGCGATCGTAGCGGGGCTGCTGGACATGAGCAGGAAGCGCGGTGGAGGCAATAGTCTTCATGTAGTACACACCTGATTAACCATTAATTAACAATGCCAGTGTAAAGTTATATGACAACAAATTAAATTGGTAAGCCGTAAATATCCCTGTTATGTGAGTTTGATCAATCAATGTCACGCGCTGTATTGACCACTTCGATTAAACATGTATGGTAGTCGTCATTGAGGTAACACGTATTGGTATAACAACTTGAGAGGGTGGGGCAATGGAACAAACCTGGCGTTGGTACGGGCCGAACGATCCGGTTTCTCTTGATGATGTGCGTCAGGCTGGCGCAACGGGTGTGGTCACGGCGCTGCATCATATTCCGAACGGTCAGGTGTGGCCGGTGGAGGAAATCCAAAAGCGTCAGGCTCAGCTGGCAGAGAAGGGGTTAACCTGGTCTGTTGTGGAAAGTATTCCGGTTCACGAAGATATCAAAACCCACTCCGGTGAGTGTGATACCTGGATTGCGAATTATCAGCAGAGCATTCGTAACCTGGCAGCCTGCGGTATTGATACCGTCTGCTACAACTTTATGCCGATTCTGGACTGGACGCGTACCGACCTGGAATATGTAATGGCCGATGGTTCGAAGGCGCTGCGTTTCGATCAAATCGCTTTTGCGGCTTTCGAGCTGCACATTCTGAAGCGTCCGGGTGCGGAAGCAGACTACACCGCCGAAGAGCAGCAGCAGGCGCTGGCGTGGTTCAATGCCGCCAGTGAAGCGGACATTGAGAAGCTGGTTCGCAATATCATCGCGGGCCTGCCGGGGGCGGAAGAGGGCTATACCCTCGATCAGTTCCGCGCGCGCCTGGCGGAATATGGCGATATCGATAAAAACCAGCTGCGTGAAAACATGGCGCGCTTCCTGCGCGCTATCGTGCCGGTGGCAGAAGAAGTCGGCGTGCGGCTGGCGGTTCATCCGGACGATCCACCGCGTCCTATCCTCGGCCTGCCGCGTATTGTGTCTACGATTGAAGATATGCAGTGGCTAAAAGAGACGGTGGATAGCATCTACAACGGCTTTACCATGTGTACGGGCTCGTATGGGGTGCGGGCGGATAACGATCTGGTGCGGATGATCGAAACCTTCGGCGATCGCATTCATTTCACCCACCTGCGTGCAACCTGCCGTGAAGAGAATCCAAAAACCTTCCACGAAGCAGCCCATCTTGGCGGCGACGTGAACATGGTTGCGGTGGTGGATGCCATTCTCTCTGAAGAGGTTCGTCGTAAGCAGGCGGGAGATGTTCGTCCTATCCCGTTCCGTCCGGATCACGGGCACCAGATGCTGGACGATCTGCGCAAGAAAACGAATCCAGGGTATTCGGCGATTGGCCGTCTGAAAGGGATGGCGGAAGTGCGCGGTATCGAGCTGGCGCTGAAAATGACGAAGTATCCTGAACTTCTTTAAGTCTCATTGCCCGGTGGCGCTACGCTTACCGGGCCTACGAAAAACCGGCTCTGAGGCCGGTTTTTGTGTTTTTGTAGGCCGGGTAAGGCGTAGCCGCCACCCGGCAAATGCCACAATCAGTCAGCACGACCCATATAGCGTTTTTCTTCGATATGGATACGGATTTTCTCGCCCGCCGACAGGTACTCTGGCACCTGTACGACCAGACCGGTAGTCAGGGTAGCCGGTTTGTTACGCGCACTTGCAGACGCGCCTTTGATGCCCGGTGCCGTTTCAACAATTTCCAGATCAACCGTCTGCGGCAGCTCCAGCGCCAGCAGCACGCCATCCCAGGTCAGCACCTGCATGTCCGGCATCCCACCTTCAGGAATAAACAGCAGCTCTTCTTCGATCTGATCTTTGGTGAAGATATACGGGGTGTAATCTTCTTTATCCATGAACACGTATTCGTTGCCGTCAATGTAGGAAAAATCAACGTAGCGACGGGTCAGGGTTACGGTATCGACGATATCGTCGCCTTTAAAACGTTCTTCCACTTTCAGGCCGGTGCGGACATCGGAGAAACGCATTTTGTACAGCGTTGCTGCGCCACGGGCGCTGGGTGCCTGAATGTCGATATCTTTCACAATCAGCAGTTTGCCGTTGTAATTCAGTACCATACCTTTCTTAATTTCGTTCGCTCTTGGCATTGCAGTAATCCTGTTTACGGGAGGTAAAAAATATCGCGCCAAATTACTCGCGCGCGGCCTTTCAGGCAAGCGGAATTCGTGGGTTTTGCTATCAATACATAAAAGGTGTTACTGTGCGCGCAATGCCCGACTGCGCGGGCATCTGCCACCAACAGAGAGCATGTATGGATTGTCGTTCCGACTGTGGCGCGTGCTGTACCGCACCGTCCATCTCAAGCCCCATTCCAGGCATGCCGGAGGGCAAGCCTGCCAATACCCGCTGCGTTCAGCTCTCTGACACTAACCTGTGCATGATCTTTGGCTCGCCTTTACGCCCGAAGGTGTGCTCCGGGCTCCAGCCAACCGCCGAAATGTGCGGCAGTACGCGCCAGCAGGCCATCACTTATCTGCTTGAGCTGGAAGCGCTCACCGCGCCTTAAACGTCTTTGATTCGCGTCAGGCAGCTCAGCGTCATGACGCACATCACCAGCGCAATCCAGAACACCGTATGATAGTTCCAGATTTCAGCCACAACGCCCGCCAGTGAGCCTGCAATAATCCAGCCCACGCGGGTGGTATTCGTATAAAGGGTGGTGGCAGAGCCTGCCTGACCCGGCATCAGGTCCTGAAAGTAGAGCATGCCGATACCGGCCAGAATACCGATGTAAATGGCGTTCAGCAGCTGTAAAGCCAGAAGCAGGGCTGGCGTATGAACCGTCAGCATACCGACATAAAACAGCAGCCCGGCTACGGCGGCGACGCGCATCAAAAAGCGCTTGCCGAAGCGCTTCGCGTAATAACCCGCAATCAGCATGGTGGGGATCTCAAGCCCCGCGGCGGTTCCCATCATGATCCCGGCCAGCTTCTCCGGCAGATGCAGCTCATCAATAATAAACAGCGGCATATTAATGATATAGAGGCTGTTCGTTCCCCACATCAGCGTACAGATAATGAATAACAGCAGTGCGTCGCGGCGGTTGCGTCGCGGAGCTTCCAGCGTACCAGTCGCCACTTTCGGCTCTTTACGCATGGAGGGCAGGAAGAACCAGACCATCGCGCCGCATACCACGAAGGCCACGGCTGCGCTGAGGTACATCACCGTAAAGCCAAAACCCATCGCCAGCGCGTAGGCAAGCGGGGGGCCAATCACCCACGCCAGCGACACCTGCGCGCGCAGTATCGAGCTGAACATCACCGCTTCCCGCCCGGTGTGGTCGGCATGCTCGCGGGCAAGGGCGAACATCTGCGGGTTGGCGGTCGAGCCGAAGCTGCTCAGGAAGACGCCCACGAACAGCAGAATGAAGTAGTTACGGTTCCAGGCAAACAGCAGGCAGGCAAATACCCCGAGCAGGCAGCAAAAAACGATCAGGCTTTTGCGATCGCCTTTGCGGTCTGAACGACCGGCAAGAAACTGGCTGACAAAAATGCCAATGATGGCGCTCCCGGTAAAGAAGAAGCCAACCATCGCCGGGCGGGCGTGGACTTCGTTGGTCAGAAAGAGGCTCAGCGTAGGCGTTTGTAACGCACCGGCAATACCGGTGAGGAAAGCAACGATCAAAAACGCCGTTGACGTCAAATCAAAGGGCTTTGGTGAGGCGGCAGCGGGGGTGTTATGCATGTTCAGTCTTTGCGAGTAACAGAGAGAGGCGGAGTTTACGCCGCCCGTCATTAAATAAACAGAGGGTAAAGTCTAGATTGCTACAAAAAATCAAAATGGCATTTCACTTTCGCGCCGCCTCGCTGAAGCGTGCTGAACCTGTTTGTTGAACATCAACAAAATCCCCTGAACTGAAGAAGAAATGTGCTGCACTTCTAAATTCTGCAACAAGAAATGTAACTTTTCTTGCAACCTTTTGTAGAAAAGACAAGACTTCTTGAAACGTTTCAGCGCTATCTTGCATGTCCTGAAGAAGCAGGTTAGCGCTTATTTTCTCAGTTAAGCTGAAACGATTCAATTTCAGCAGGAGAGGAGAATCATGTTCCAGTTATCTGTTCAGGATATTCACCCGGGCGAACAGGCCGGGAATAAAGAAGAGGCTATTCGCCAGGTCGCCGCTGCGCTCGTGCAGGCTGGCAACGTGGCTGACGGCTACGTCAACGGCATGCTGGCGCGTGAACAGCAGACCTCCACCTTCCTCGGTAACGGTATTGCAATTCCGCACGGCACCACGGACACCCGCGATCAGGTGCTGAAAACCGGTGTGCAGGTCTTCCAGTTCCCGCAGGGCGTGCTGTGGGGCGAGGGTCAGGTGGCTTATGTGGCGATCGGCATCGCGGCCAGCGGTGACGAACACCTGGGCCTGCTGCGTCAGCTGACGCACGTGCTGAGTGATGATGCCGTCGCGGAACAGCTTAAATCCGCCACCACTGCTGAAGAACTGCGTGCCCTGCTGATGGGCGAAAAACAGAGCGAAGCGCTGAAGCTGGATAATGAAACCCTGACGCTGGACGTCGTTGCGTCCGGTCTGGTAACGCTCCAGGCGCTGAATGCGGCTCGCCTGAAAGAGGTCGGTGCGGCGGATACCGCTTTTGTGACGCGCGCAATCAATGATAAGCCATTAAACCTGGGGCAGGGCATCTGGCTGAACGACAGCGCTGAAGGTAACCTGCGCAGCGCTATCGCGGTCAGCCGTGCTGCGGTTGCCTTTGAGACCGACGGCGAACGCGCCGCGATGCTGGTAACGGTTGCCATGACTGACGATCAGCCGGTTTCCGTGCTGAAGCGTCTGGGCGATCTGCTGCTGAACAATAAAGCTGAAAAACTGCTGAACGCAGACGCGGCGACGGTGCTGGCTCTGCTGACCAGCGACGATGCGCTGACGGATGACCTGCTGAGCGCAGAGTACGTGGTGCGTAACGAACATGGCCTGCATGCCCGTCCGGGCACCATGCTGGTGAATACCATTAAACAATTTGAAAGTGAGATCACCGTGACCAATCTGGACGGTTCGGGTAAACCAGCCAACGGGCGCAGCCTGATGAAAGTTGTCGCGCTGGGCGTGAAGAAAGGCCATCGTCTGCGCTTTACCGCGCAGGGTGCGGATGCTGAACAGGCGCTGAAAGCGATTGGCGACGCCATCGCGGCCGGTCTGGGGGAGGGCGCATAATGAGCAGACGTGTTGCGACCATTACGCTGAACCCGGCTTACGATCTGGTGGGGTTCTGCCCGGAAATTGAGCGTGGCGAAGTTAACCTGGTGCGGACGACCGGCCTGCATGCCGCAGGGAAAGGCATTAACGTGGCGAAAGTGCTGAAAGATCTCGGCATCGACGTCACCGTTGGCGGCTTCCTCGGTAAAGACAACCAGGACGGTTTTCAGCAGCTGTTCAGCGAGTTGGGCATCGCCAACCGTTTTCAGGTTGTGCAGGGCCGTACCCGCATTAACGTTAAGCTGACCGAGAAAGACGGTGAAGTGACCGATCTGAACTTCTCCGGCTTCGAAGTGACCCCGGCTGACTGGGAGCGCTTTGTTGCCGATTCCCTGAGCTGGCTGGGCCAGTTTGACATGGTGTGCGTCAGCGGCAGTCTGCCCTCCGGCGTCAGCCCGGAAGCGTTCACCGACTGGATGACGCGCCTGCGCAGCCAGTGCCCGTGCATTATTTTCGACAGCAGCCGCGACGCGCTGGTCGCCGGTCTGAAAGCCTCTCCGTGGCTGGTTAAGCCTAATCGCCGCGAACTGGAGATCTGGGCGGGCCGTAAGCTGCCAGAATTAAAGGATGTGATTGACGCTGCCCATGCGCTGCGCGAGCAGGGTATCGCTCACGTGGTGATTTCGCTGGGTGCAGAAGGTGCCCTGTGGGTTAACGCCTCCGGGGAATGGATTGCCAAACCGCCTTCAATGGAGGTGGTCAGCACCGTGGGTGCCGGGGATTCGATGGTTGGCGGTCTGATCTACGGTCTGCTGATGCGCGAATCCAGTGAACATACCTTACGTCTTGCTACCGCCGTTGCGGCCCTGGCCGTGAGCCAGAGCAATGTCGGTATTACCGATCGTACCCAGTTAGCCGCGATGATGGCGCGCGTTGACTTAAAACCTTTTAACTAACAGCAGGAGAGGAATAATGAAAACGCTGCTGATCATTGACTCCGGTCTCGGACAGGCTCGTGCCTATATGGCGAAGACCCTGCTGGGCGCGGCGGCACAAAAAGCGCACCTGGATATCATTGATAACCCGGGTGATGCTGAAATGGCGATTGTTCTGGGCGACAGAATCCCCGCTGACAGCGCCCTGAACGGCAAAAAAGTGTGGCTGGGTGATATTAATCGCGCGGTGGCACATCCTGAACTGTTTCTGAGCGAAGCAAAAGGTCATGCGACGGTTTACAGCGCACCTGTTGAGGCGGCGCCGGTTGCCGCCGTTGGGCCGAAACGCATTGTTGCGGTAACGGCCTGCCCGACAGGTGTGGCGCACACCTTTATGGCGGCTGAAGCCATTGAAACCGAAGCGAAAAAACGTGGCTGGTGGGTGAAGGTTGAAACCCGCGGCTCTGTTGGCGCGGGCAATACCATCACGCCTGAAGAGGTGGCGGAAGCCGATCTGGTGATTGTGGCGGCGGATATCGAAGTGGATCTGGCGAAGTTTGCCGGCAAGCCTATGTACCGTACCTCTACCGGCCTGGCGCTGAAGAAAACCGCGCAGGAGTTTGATAAGGCGCTGGCAGAAGCCAAACCGTATCAGACAACCGGTGCGGCTAAAACTGCGACTGAAGGGAAAAAAGAGTCTGCGGGTGCGTATCGTCACCTGCTGACCGGCGTGTCCTACATGCTGCCGATGGTGGTGGCGGGCGGCCTGTGTATTGCGCTCTCCTTCGCCTTTGGTATCGAGGCGTTTAAAGAGCCGGGCACGCTGGCGGCCGCGTTGATGCAGATTGGCGGCGGCTCCGCGTTTGCGCTGATGGTGCCAGTGCTGGCGGGCTTTATCGCCTTCTCCATTGCTGACCGTCCGGGTCTGACGCCGGGTCTTATCGGCGGTATGCTGGCCGTGAGCACTGGTTCTGGCTTTATCGGCGGTATCATTGCCGGTTTCCTCGCCGGTTATGTGGCGAAGCTGATCAGCTCGAAGCTGAAGCTGCCGCAGAGTATGGAAGCGCTGAAACCTATTCTGATCATCCCGCTGATTTCCAGCCTGGTGGTCGGTCTGGCGATGATTTACCTGATTGGTAAGCCGGTCGCGGGCATTCTGGAAGGTCTGACCCACTGGCTGCAAACCATGGGGACGGCGAACGCGGTGCTGCTGGGCGCAATCCTCGGCGGTATGATGTGTACCGACATGGGTGGTCCGGTGAACAAAGCGGCATATGCGTTTGGCGTTGGCCTGCTGAGTACCCAGACCTACGCGCCGATGGCGGCGATCATGGCGGCAGGTATGGTGCCACCGCTGGCGCTTGGCCTGGCGACGATCATTGCCCGTCGTAAGTTCGATAAAGCGCAGCAGGAAGGCGGTAAAGCTGCGCTGGTGCTGGGCCTGTGCTTCATCACCGAAGGCGCAATTCCGTTTGCGGCGCGCGATCCAATGCGTGTTCTGCCGTGCTGTATCGTGGGTGGTGCGGTGACGGGGGCTATCTCCATGGCGGTAGGTGCGAAACTGATGGCGCCGCACGGCGGTCTGTTTGTCCTGCTGATCCCTGGCGCCATCACGCCGGTGCTGGGTTATCTGCTGGCGATTGTTGCCGGTACGCTGGTGGCGGGCCTCTCTTACGCGGTGCTGAAACGTCCGGAAGCGGAAGTTGTGGCGAAAGCAGCGTAAGCGGTAAGCAATAAAAAAGCCGGGTGCTAATGCAACCCGGCTTTTTTTATGCTGCCTGTTCAGCGGTCTGCTGCGCCTTCAGCCAGGCAATCTCTTCCGCCCAGATATCCGGATTGATGGTTTCCAGCACCATTGGAATGCCGTCGAAGCGGGCATCCTGCATGATAAAGCGGAACGCATCGTGGCCGATGTTGCCTTCGCCCAGGCTGTGGTGGCGGTCAACGCGACTGCCGAACGCGCTTTTCGCATCGTTTAAGTGCATACCGCGAAGATATTTAAAACCAACAATACGCTCGAACTCCTCGAAGGTATTTTTTGTGGCCTCGGTTGTGCGCAGGTCATAACCGGCCGCAAACGCGTGGCAGGTATCAATGCACACGCCCACGCGGGATTTGTCTTCCACGCCGTCGATGATCGCCGCCAGATGCTCAAACTTAAAGCCGAGGTTGCTGCCCTGACCGGCGGTATTCTCAATCACCGCCGTCACACCCTGGGTTTTATCCAGCGTCATGTTAATTGACTCGGCGATGCGCGTCAGACAGGCGTCTTCGTCGATTTGCATCAGATGGCTGCCGGGATGGAAATTCAGCAGCGTTAGCCCCAGTTGCTCACAGCGCTGAACCTCATCCAGGAACGCTTCGCGGGATTTTTCCAGCGCCTCGGCAACCGGGTGACCGAGGTTAATGAGGTAGCTGTCATGGGGAAGGATCTGGCCAGGCCCGTAGCCGTATTTCTCGCAGGCGGCTTTAAAGTCATCAATCACTTCCGCGGTGAGGGGAGCTGCGCGCCACTGGCGCTGGTTTTTGGTGAACAGGGCGAAAGCGGTCGCCTCGATTTCGGCGGCGCGAATGGCGGCATTCGCAAGGCCACCGGCAGCGCTGACGTGCGCTCCAACATATTTCATAAAAAGACTCCTGTTAACCCGAAATGCCTATGATAACGGGTTAACAGGAGAAGGACGAGATGGTTTATGCCAACAGGCTGTGTACCGCAAGGTTAATCGCACCGCCGCCAACTATCAGCCAGATGAACAGCACCAGCGCCATCAGCAGCGGTTTCGCCCCGGCTTTTTTCAGCGCGCTGACGTGCGTGGTGATGCCCAGCGCCGCCATTGCCATCGCCAGCAGGACCGTATCCAGCGTGACCAGCATATCCACCATCGCTTTTGGCAGCAGGTGGAAAGAGTTGAAGACAGCGACCACGATGAACAGGATCGCAAACCACGGAATGGTGATTTTGCTTTTCTCGCTGCCGCCTGCCGGAGCAAGCTGTTTAACCCGCGCCGCGAGGAAAATCAGGAACGGGGCCAGCATCATCACGCGCAGCATTTTGGCGATGACCGCCGCGTTTTCCCCTTCCGGGTTAATGGCGTGACCTGCCGCCACCACCTGCGCCACTTCGTGCATGGTTGAGCCGATATAAATGCCGTAGGTTTCCGGACTAAACCAGTGCGCCACCAGCGGATACATGGCCGGATACAGGAAGATCGCCAGCGTACCGAAGATAACTACCGTCGCGACGGCAACCGTGACTTTACTGGCTTCGGCTTTAACGACGGGTTCTGTTGCCAGTACCGCCGCCGCGCCGCAGATGCTGCTACCCGCACCGATCAGCCAGCTGGTCTGTTTGTCCAGCCCAAAGATCTTCTGGCCGATAAAGCACGCCAGTAAAAAGGTGCTCGAAAGGGTCAGGACGTCAATGGCAATCCCGCTGACCCCCACATCCGCAATCTGCGAAAAGGTGAGACGGAAGCCATAAAGGATGATCCCGAGACGTAATAAATGCTGCTTGGCGAAAATCACGCCGCCGTCGCAGGATTTCCAGATGTGCGGGTAAACGGTGTTCCCGACCACCATGCCGAGCAGAATGGCCAGCGTCAGGGCGCTGAACCCTGCACCGGCAACCGCCGGTATACTGCCGCCCCATAAGGCCACGCCGGTAACCACGGCGCTGAGCGCGAGACCCGGCACGAAGTGCCACACTGTACGATGATGTTGTAAGGTGATTTCTGACATAACCTTCTCCTTTGTCTGGCTAAAGGTTACGGCGCTCTGGCTTAAAAATAAAATTGATTATATATTTATAATCAATCTTTATAAGTGGTAAGCAACCATGCACATTACATTGCGTCAGCTGGAAGTTTTTGCCGAGGTGCTGAAAAGCGGCTCGACAACCCAGGCGTCACAAATGCTGGCGCTCTCGCAGTCCGCCGTTAGCGCGGCCTTGACCGATCTTGAAGGGCAACTGGGCGTCCAGCTTTTCGACAGGGTAGGGAAGCGGCTGGTGGTGAACGAACATGGCCGCCTGCTGTATCCGCGTGCCCTGGCTTTACTGGAGCAGGCGACGGAGATCGAACAGCTGTTCCGCGAGGACAACGGCGCTATTCGCGTCTACGCTAGCAGCACGATCGGTAACTACATCCTGCCGGAAGTGATTGCCCGCTACCGCCGGGATTTTCCGACCCTGCCGCTGGAGATGAGCGTCGGCAACAGCCAGGACGTGATCAACGCGGTGATTGATTTCCGCGTGGACATCGGGCTTATCGAAGGGCCGTGCCACAACGTGGATATCATTGCGGAGCCCTGGCTGGAGGATGAGCTGGTGGTGTTTGCCTCTCCGGCCTCTTCTTTACTCCAGGGCGAGGTCACGCTGGAGCGGCTGGCGCAAGCGCAGTGGATCCTGCGAGAGCAGGGCTCCGGCACGCGTGAGATTGTCGATTATCTGCTGCTGTCCCATCTACCGCAGTTCCAGTTAGGGATGGAATTAGGTAACTCCGAGGCCATTAAGCATGCCGTACGCCATGGTCTGGGCATTAGCTGTCTTTCCCGACGGGTGATTGCCGAACAGCTGGAAACCGGCTCACTGGTTGAGATCCCCGTTCCGCTGCCGAAGCTGGTGCGCACGCTGTGGTGCATCCATCATCGTCAGAAACACCTTTCCAGCTCGCTCCAGCGTTTTCTGCGCTACTGCGAGATGTAAAAGCGCACCTCACCCTGGCCCTCTCCCCAAAGGGGAGAGGGAAAAATTATGCTTTACTTATAATCCTGGCCGAGTCATGAAGCTCTCTTATAACTGAGTATTTCTGCCGGAAGCAACGCAGATCGTCTGCTACAATCGCGCCTCATTTATTGAATGGACAGCATTTTCACATGGTTTCAGAAACTAAAACCACACAAGCGCCCGCGCTACGTCGCGCACTTAAGGCGCGTCACCTGACGATGATCGCCATTGGCGGCTCCATCGGTACGGGTCTTTTCGTTGCCTCTGGCGCAACAATTTCGGCAGCCGGCCCGGGTGGGGCATTATTCTCTTATATCCTGATTGGCCTGATGGTCTACTTCCTGATGACCAGCCTGGGCGAACTGGCGGCATACATGCCGGTGTCTGGTTCGTTTTCGACCTACGGACAAAAATACGTTGAGGAAGGCTTCGGCTTCGCGCTGGGCTGGAACTACTGGTACAACTGGGCGGTGACCATCGCCGTTGACCTCGTCGCGGCACAGCTGGTAATGACCTGGTGGTTCCCGGACACGCCCGGCTGGATCTGGAGCGCCCTGTTCCTGGCGGTCATCTTCCTGTTGAACTACATCTCCGTGCGCGGTTTCGGCGAAGCGGAATACTGGTTCTCTTTGATTAAAGTGGCAACCGTCATCATCTTTATCGTCGTCGGTGTGGCGATGATCGTTGGTATTTTCAAAGGGGCTGAACCGGCGGGCTGGAGTAACTGGACAATAGGCGATGCGCCGTTTGCCGGGGGCTTCTCGGCGATGATTGGCGTAGCGATGATTGTCGGCTTCTCCTTCCAGGGTACCGAGTTGATTGGCATTGCGGCCGGTGAATCCGAAAACCCGGAGAAGAATATTCCGCGCGCGGTGCGTCAGGTGTTCTGGCGTATCCTGCTGTTCTATGTGTTCGCGATCCTGATTATCAGCCTGATCATTCCGTATACCGACCCAAGCCTGCTGCGTAACGACGTAAAAGACATCAGCGTCAGCCCGTTCACGCTGGTCTTCCAGCACGCGGGTCTGCTCTCAGCCGCGGCGGTGATGAACGCGGTGATCCTGACGGCGGTACTGTCTGCGGGTAACTCCGGGATGTACGCCTCCACCCGCATGCTCTACACCCTGGCCTGCGACGGTAAAGCGCCGCGTATTTTCTCGAAACTGTCTCGCGGTGGCGTGCCACGCAACGCGCTGTATGCGACCACGGTGATTGCGGGTCTCTGTTTCCTGACCTCCATGTTCGGCAACCAGACGGTCTACCTGTGGCTGCTGAACACCTCTGGTATGACGGGCTTCATTGCCTGGCTGGGCATTGCCATCAGCCACTACCGTTTCCGTCGCGGGTACGTCAAGCAGGGGCATGATCTGAATAACCTGCCGTACCGGTCAGGATTCTTCCCGCTGGGGCCGATCTTCGCCTTCGTTCTGTGCCTGATTATTACCCTGGGTCAGAACTATGAGGCCTTCCTTGCGGACACCATTGACTGGGGCGCCGTCACGGCCACCTATATTGGCATTCCGCTGTTCCTGATCATCTGGTTTGGCTACAAACTGACGAAAGGAACACGCTTCGTTCGCTACAGTGAAATGGATTTCCCGGAACGATTTAAATAATAACCGCACTTCCTCTCTTTTAGCCCGCTCAGTTGAGCGGGCTTTTTTATGGCAGATCAGAAGCTGTAGGTCATGCCAACGGTATAGCGGCGGCCATCCAGCACGGTGTCATACGTATCGTAATCAATCTGCTTATCGAGCACGTTATACACACCGGCAGTAACCAGCAGGTTTTTGTTGGCGTTGTAGCGCATACCGACATCAACCTGAGTGTAGGACGGCGTACCCTGGGACATTGACGTGCGGCTCAGGTACTCAGACGTTTTACCGCGCAGGTTCAGACGGCTCCAGAACCCGACGTCTGGCGTCGCCTGCCAGTCCAGGGTGGTGTTGAACATGTGTTTCGGCATTTTGTTCAGCGGCTTGCCGGAGAACTGGCCGCTCTTCTGCTCGGACTCTGTATAGGTGTAGTTTGCAGTCCAGTTCACATCACGCGTGATCTTCCACCCGAAGGAGGACTCCACACCGCGCATGTTGGCTTTGTCCACGTTGACGCGATCGCTGACGAAATCATAGCTGTGACCGCCAATCGTACAGGCGGGATCGGCGCTGCTGTTACAGCGGCGAACTTCCGTAATTTTGTCCTTGAAGTCGGTATTAAACAGCGTTACGCCGGCATTCAGGTTATCGTTGTTATCCCAGAGCAGGGCGAGCTCTTCGCTCAGGCTCTTCTCTGGTTTCAGATCCGGGTTGCCGACGATGATACCGTCAAGACGGCCGCCACCTGTCACCTGGCCCCAGCTGGCAGACGACTGACGCAGATCCGGCGCACGATAGCCAGCAGAAACCCCGCCTTTCAACGTCCACTGATCGGCCAGGTGCCATACGCCGTAACCGCGCGGCGTCCAGTTAGTACCGTAGTTTTGGTCTTTGTCCATACGCAGGCCGCCGGTCAACGTAAAGCTTTCCGTCATTGACCATTCATCTTCGGCAAACAGGGCCCAGCTCCAGCGCGTCAGTTTGTTCAGGCCGTCAGCAGCTTCCAGCTGATTACCGTTGTCGCGCAGTTTCTCATAGCGATACTGCCCGCCGAGGGTCAACGTATGATCGCCGAGGAAAATCTGGTTCTGGTTGTTGAAGGTGGTGTTATAGGAGCGCATTTCGCGACCTGGATTATTGGTCTCTTCCTGCTGGATATAGCTGGTGGTATTGAAGTCTTCGTAATAACCACTGTGGGTTAACGAGTAGGTCGTGTGCTCATAGCGCGAGTCGCTTTTGGTATTTGGCGTACAGGTTGTTCCCCGGCAGGTTTCAGCCGCTTTCGACATCCCCGGGGTGCTGTTTCTGTCCTGAAGTTCGCGAGCAAAGTCGAGGTCGAAATCGTTCTTCTCGTCCGGCGTGAAGTTCAGCGTAATGCCACCGTTACGCATTTTCTGCTCGTTATAGCCGTTCACGATTTTATCTTCTGCGCGGCGTGACAACAGCCCCGTCACCTTTGCGCCCAGAAGTCCATCGATCAGGGGACCAGAGGCGTAGGCGTTGGTCTGGAAGATATCGCCGGAATCATGATTTTCCTGGAAGGTTGCATCGCCATGCAACGAACCGGTCCAGGCTTTGGTGTTCGAGACTTTTTTGGTAATGACGTTAATGACGCCACCCATCGCATCGGAGCCGTAAAGCGAGGACATCGGGCCGCGGATGACCTCGATGCGCTCAATGGACTCCAGCGGCGGCAGCCAGCCTTGTTCAATACCCGAGTTGTCGCTGTTGGGGCGGGTGCTTCGCGTACTGACGCGTTTGCCGTTCACCAGGAACAGGGTGTACTGAGAGGCCATGCCGCGAATACTGATATCACTGCTGCTCCCGCCGCCAGTGACGACAACACCCGGGACATCTCTCAGGGCATCGGTAACATCACGGTAGGCTTTATCTTCAATCTGCTGTTTTGAAATCACAGAGATGGAGGCGGGGGCATTCTGGATCTTTTGTTCAAAACCCGTTGCAGTGACGACAACGGTGTCCTGATCGGCTGCGTGAACGAAGGGGGAACATGTGGCAGCGCCAATGGCGACGGCCAGGAGCTTAATGCGTGGTATTGTCATTTGTACATTCCGTATAAAAATGAAAAAAACTCCATCGGGATAACCCTGAGAACTGTATGTTTTTGTCTTGTAAGAACTCTTTGAGATGGAGAAGAGCCTGGAATTGTACAAAAGAATGTAGAATTGTAAACACAAATGATAATTGAAATCATTTGTGTTTGAGTGATGGCGACGGAAAACAGGCTGGATTCAAGCGGATAGAAGTATGTAAAGAGGGGGAGGGGAAAGACCCGGCAGGCAGGAGGCGCTACCGGGCAAAAGGCGGAACTTACCTGAACAGATGTTCCGCATGGAAGCGGAGATGATCCTCAATAAAGGACGCCATGAAGTAATAGCTGTGGTCGTATCCCGGTTGAATGCGCAGCGTTAGCGGCCAGTCCTTCTGGCGCGCGGCTTCCGCCAGCACCGCAGGCTGTAACTGCCCGGCGAGGAACTGATCGGCATCACCATGATCCACCAGCATCGGGATAGCGTCTTCTGACTGGCTCGCCAGCATCAGCGCGCAGCTATCCCATTCCTGCCATTTCTCTACATCTTCACCCAGATAGTGCCTAAAGGCTTTTTGCCCCCACGGCACCTGCGTTGGGTTCACAATCGGCGCAAATGCGGACACGCTGGTGTATTTCCCCGGATTTTTTAGCGCCATTATCAGCGCCCCGTGGCCACCCATCGAATGTCCGCTTATCGCGCAGCGCTCGCTGACCGCGAACTGAGAGTGCACCAGGGCAGGCAGTTCATCGCGAATGTAGTCATACATGCGGTAATGGCTCGCCCACGGTTGTTCCGTGGCGTTGAGATAGAAGCCAGCGCCTTTACCCAAGTCGTATCCGGCATCGTCGGCCACGTCCTCGCCACGCGGGCTGGTATCTGGCATCACCAGCGCAATGCCCAGTTCGGCGGCAATACGCTGGGCGCCCGCTTTGGTGGTGAAGTTTTCGTCGTTGCAGGTCAGGCCTGAAAGCCAGTACAGCACCGGTGGATTGTCCGCAGGGGGCAGGAAAATGCTGAACGTCATAGCACAATTCAGCGTGGTGGAGTCGTGCCGCCAGCGCTGCTGTCGACCTTCAAAACAACGATGCTCTTCGAGCAGTTCCATGCAGGGCTCCTTATACGAAAGACTATTCATAAAACGCATAATACAGAGTTTTCATTGACCTGTGAGCAACTTTCACTTTCGCAGGACGGCGAGATGTTGCATCATAAATTTACTTTTCTTTAACAATTGGAGCGATCATGTCGCTGCGTATCGCGCTCAGCGGATTTGTGGTTCTGGTCGTGGCGATGGGGATAGGACGCTTCGCCTTCACGCCTCAGGTGCCGCTGATGATAGCCGCCGGGCAACTCACGCTTACCAGCGCGGGGCTGGTGGCGGCAATGAACTATCTGGGCTATCTGGTGGGGGCATGGGATGCCATGCGCGCCCATCGCTTCGTTGAAACGCGCCTCTGGCTTGGCATCACCGGTGCGGTGGCGCTGACGCTGCTCTCCGCGGCGGCAGAGAATGCCGTCGTTCACGGTCTGCTGCGCTTTGTGATCGGATGCATGAGCGGCTGGTCGATGGTGCTGATTGCCGCCTGGACCAACGAGCGGCTGGGGCAGCTGGGCAAACCGGGACTCAGTGCGGCCGTCTTTGCCGGACCCGGGGCCGGCATCGCCCTGAGCGGCCTGCTGGCGGTCTATATTCAGGCGAAATCCTTGTCCGCCGGGGCGGCATGGCAAATCTACGGCGTACTGGCGCTGGTGCTGATCGTACTGGTGGCGCGCTACCTGCCGCGCGCAGGTCAGCTTCATCGCCCTGGTACCGCGCCTGAGCCGTTGCTGCTGACTGCGGATCTCCGGCGTCTGGTCTGGAGCTACAGCCTGGCAGGGTTCGGCTATATCCTCCCGGCGACCTTTTTATCGCAAATGGCGGCGGTGCGTTTTCCCGGCAGCCTGTTTGCCCAGTTTGTCTGGCCAATATTTGGCGCCGCCTCGGTGGTGGGGATTGCGCTGAGCATTGCCCTGCGGCATACATCAAGCGCTAACCGCAGGCTGGCGATTGTTCTTTGGTTACAGGGGATTGGCGTGCTGGCGGCCTGGTTGCTGCCGGGCATAGGCGGCTTGCTGACGGGTGGGCTGCTGGTGGGCGGCGGGTTCCTCTGCGCCGTGCAGCTCTCTCTTCTGTACGGTCGCGAGCTGGCGCCAGACCACACGCGTTACATGGCGGGACTGCTAACCACCGGGTATGCCATTGGTCAGCTGGTGGGTCCGGTCACGTCGGCTCTGTCGACCTGGCTCACGCACCGTCTGGAACCTGCGCTGGGGCTGGCGGGGATCGCGCTGTTCGTTGGCGGAGCGTTAGTCTGGAACCGTCAGGCTGAAAGGCAACAGCAATTGCAATAATTATCGTCGTGAATACTGGATTATGTGCGTCGCCTCACGCACAATGAGCGCACACTTTTGCCACAACGAGGGCAAAAGACGCCACACCTGCAGGAGAAAAGAATGTCATCACTCAGTAAAGAAGCAGCCCTTGTCCATGAAGCGCTGGTTGCGCGCGGTCTTGAAACGCCACTGCGCCCGCCCGTGCAGGAGCTGGACAATGTTACCCGCAAGCGTCTGATCGCCGGCCATATGACGGAGATCATGCAACTGCTGAATCTCGATCTGAGCGACGACAGCCTGATGGAGACGCCGCACCGCATCGCGAAGATGTACGTCGACGAAATTTTCTCCGGCCTGGATTACGCGAACTTCCCGAAAATCACCGTCATTGAAAATAAGATGAAGGTCGATGAGATGGTGACGGTACGCGATATCACGCTGACCAGCACCTGCGAGCATCACTTTGTGACCATCGATGGTAAAGCGACGGTGGCCTATATTCCAAAAGATACGGTCATTGGCCTGTCCAAGATCAACCGCATCGTGCAGTTCTTTGCCCAGCGTCCGCAGGTGCAGGAACGTCTGACGCAGCAGATCCTGACCGCACTGCAAACCCTGTTGGGGACTAACAATGTGGCGGTGTCTATCGACGCGGTGCACTACTGCGTGAAAGCGCGCGGCGTGCGTGATGCTACCAGCGCAACCACCACCACTTCGCTGGGCGGCCTGTTCAAATCGAGCCAGAACACCCGCCAGGAGTTCCTGCGCGCCGTGCGTCACCACAACTAATCAGACAGGGCAGGGACCATGGAGCGAAACGTCACGCTCGATTTTGTTCGCGGCGTCGCCATTCTCGGTATCCTGCTGCTGAATATCAGCGCCTTCGGTCTGCCGAAGGCCGCCTATCTGAATCCTGCGTGGTATGGCGACATCACGCGTAGCGACGCCTGGACGTGGGCAATCCTCGATCTCTTTGCACAGGTGAAATTCCTGACCCTCTTTGCGCTTCTGTTTGGCGCGGGACTTCAGCTTCTCCTCAAACGCGGTACGCGCTGGATCCAGTCGCGTTTAACGCTGCTGGTTATCCTCGGTTTTATTCACGGGCTGCTTTTCTGGGACGGCGATATTCTGCTCGCGTATGGTCTGGTGGGCCTGATTTGCTGGCGGCTGATCCGCGACGCACCCGGTGTGAAAAGCCTGTTTAACACCGGCGTGATGCTCTATGTCATGGGACTGGCCGTGTTATTGCTGCTTGGCATGATTGCCGATGATTCCACCAGTCGTTCATGGATCCCGGATGCGGCCAACCTGCAATATGAGCAGTTCTGGAAGCTGAAAGGCGGCATGGAAGCGATCGGCAACCGGGCCGATATGCTCGGCGATAACCTGCTGGCGCTGGGCGCGCAATACGGCTGGCAGCTGGCGGGGATGATGCTGATGGGTGCAGCCCTGATGCGCACCGGCTGGCTGAAAGGGGAATTTAGCCTGCGACACTATCGTCGTACGGGTGCAGGGCTGGTGCTGCTCGGCGTGATCATCAACCTCCCGGCGGTGATGATGCAGTGGCATCTACAATGGGATTACCGTTGGTGTGCGTTCCTGTTGCAGGTGCCGCGCGAACTGAGCGCGCCGTTCCAGACCATTGGCTATGCGGCGCTGATCTATGGCTTCTGGCCCCAGCTTTCTCGCCTGTGGATCGTCAGTGCGGTGGCCTGCGTTGGGCGGATGGCGTTAAGCAATTACATCCTGCAAACGCTGATATGCACCACGCTTTTCTACCGATTCGGCCTGTTTATGAAATTCGATCGCCTGACGCTGCTGGCGTTTGTTATTCCGGTCTGGATTGTTAACGTGGTGTTTTCAGTTGTCTGGCTGCGTTTTTTCCGTCAGGGCCCGCTGGAATGGGCATGGCGACAGTTAACCGCTCGTGCTTCGGGCGTGTCATTGCGTAATACATCCAGATAACGATCTGGATCACAATCATTAACAAAACGGATGTAAGCGTTTTCATCTGTGTGAGCTTCTTCACGTAGTCTCCTCTCTCTCGCTGCCAGAATAGCCACCTTGCTAAACACAGGGGGTGTCTGTGAGTTGCTGCAATCCTTTAAAGGGTGGTGAATATGATCACCATTCGTGACGTCGCCCGCCAGGCGGGTGTTTCTGTTGCTACTGTCTCCCGTGTGCTGAACAACAGTGCGCTGGTCAGCCCTGAAACGCGTGAAACCGTAATGAAAGCCGTGACCCAGCTGGGGTACCGGCCAAACGCCAATGCCCAGGCGCTGGCGACGCAGGTCAGCGATACCATTGGCGTAGTGGTGATGGACGTGTCGGACGCCTTCTTCGGCGCGCTGGTCAAAGCGGTGGATGTGGTTGCCCAGCAGCACCAGAAATACGTGCTGATTGGCAACAGCTATCACGAGGCTGAAAAAGAGCGTTATGCCATTGAGGTACTGATCCGCCAGCGCTGTAACGCCCTGATTGTGCACTCTAAAGCCCTGAGCGATGAAGAGCTGGCCGGGTTTATGGAGCAGATCCCCGGCATGGTGCTGATCAATCGTATCGTCACCGGCTACGCGCATCGCTGCGTCGGTCTGGATAACATCAGCGGCGCGATGATGGCGACGCGGATGCTCATCAGCAACGGCCATCAGCGCATAGGTTATCTGGCTTCCAGCCACGGTATTGAAGACGACATGATGCGCCGCGAGGGCTGGCAAAACGCCCTGAAAGAGCAGGGCATTGCGCCGCTGGAAAGCTGGGTAGGTACCGGTTCGCCGGACATGCAGGGCGGTGAAGCGGCAATGGTGGAACTGCTGGGGCGTAATCTTCAGCTGACGGCCGTGTTTGCCTATAACGACAGCATGGCGGCAGGTGCGCTTACCGCGCTGAAAGATAATGGCATTGCGGTGCCGCAGCATTTATCGCTGATCGGTTTTGATGATATCCCGATTGCCCGTTACACCGATCCGCAGCTGACAACGGTGCGTTACCCTATTGCGTCGATGGCGAAACTGGCGACAGAGCTGGCGTTACAGGGGGCGGCAGGACTGTTAGATCCTGACGCAACGCATTGTTTTATGCCGACTTTAGTACGCCGCCATTCGGTCGCTATCCGACAAACTGTGGCTCCGATCACTAACTGATAACATCACGTGATGTAACCGTTTTCAATCTGTGAGTAAATTCACAGTATCTTAACAAGCCGCTGTCTATGATGTCAGCGTTTTAGGGGCTGAAACACAATGTAACGGTGATTATTCACTTTTACCGTTATCGCAATGCCTCAAACAACGAATAAAACGCATTTCTGGAGCGTTACCGAACACGGAAGCTGGACATTTTATAAGTGAACTTCGGCGATCAGTAACGTTTTATTAACATCTGCCCGCCGACCGTTTTTCACAAGAACTACCCTGCATAAAAAAAACCGGAGATACCATGAATAAGAAGGTGTTGACTCTGTCTGCTGTCATGGCAAGCATGCTTTTTGGCGCAGCAGCACACGCAGCGGATACCCGTATTGGCGTGACTATCTATAAATACGACGATAACTTCATGTCCGTTGTGCGTAAAGCAATTGAAAAAGATGCTAAATCAGTGCCAGACGTGCAGCTGCTGATGAATGACTCCCAGAATGACCAGTCCAAACAGAACGATCAGATTGACGTTCTTCTGGCAAAAGGCGTGAAAGCGCTGGCTATTAACCTGGTTGACCCGGCTGCGGCAGGCACGGTGATCGAGAAAGCGCGCGGCCAGAACGTGCCAATTGTCTTCTTCAACAAAGAACCTTCCCGTAAAGCGCTGGACAGCTACGACAAAGCGTATTACGTGGGTACCGACTCCAAAGAGTCCGGGATTATCCAGGGCGATCTGATTGCGAAACACTGGGCGGCGAACCCAAACTGGGATCTGAACAAAGATGGTCAGATTCAGTTCGTTCTGCTGAAAGGCGAACCGGGCCATCCGGATGCTGAAGCACGTACCACCTACGTTATTAAAGAGCTGAACGACAAGGGCCTTAAAACCCAGCAGCTGGCGTTAGACACCGCAATGTGGGACACCGCTCAGGCGAAAGATAAGATGGACGCGTGGCTGTCCGGCCCTAACGCCAACAAAATTGAAGTGGTCATTGCCAACAACGATGCGATGGCAATGGGTGCGGTAGAAGCGCTGAAAGCACACAACAAATCCGCCATTCCTGTATTCGGTGTGGATGCCCTGCCAGAAGCGCTGGCGCTGGTGAAATCTGGCGCTATGGCCGGTACCGTGCTGAACGATGCTAACAACCAGGCGAAAGCCACCTTCGATCTGGCGAAAAACCTGGCCGATGGTAAAGGTGCCGCTGACGGGACTAACTGGAAAATTGACAACAAAATCGTTCGCGTTCCCTACGTGGGCGTAGACCAGTCCAACCTGGCTGAGTTTATCGGTAAATAAGTTATCTGCATTGTCTTCACTGGGCGCAATTCGTTGCGCCCTTTTATAACGCGATATGCGAGGCCAACAAGGTATAATTATGGTCAGCACAACTACTCAGTCGTCCGGTGAATACTTGTTGGAAATGACCGGTGTCAATAAGTCATTCCCCGGTGTTAAGGCGCTCGATAATGTTAATTTAAAAGTTCGTCCTCACTCTATTCATGCATTAATGGGTGAAAACGGTGCGGGTAAATCAACATTATTAAAATGCCTTTTTGGGATCTATCAAAAAGATTCTGGCAGCATTCTTTTTCAGGGAAAAGAGATCGACTTCCATTCAGCGAAAGAAGCGCTGGAGAACGGTATCTCGATGGTACACCAGGAATTAAACCTGGTCCTGCAACGTTCAGTTATGGATAATATGTGGTTGGGTCGTTATCCAACCAAAGGTGTCTTTGTCGATCAGGATAAAATGTATCGCGACACCAAAGCCATTTTTGATGAGCTGGATATTGATATCGACCCGCGCGCCCGCGTCGGGACATTATCCGTTTCCCAGATGCAGATGATCGAAATTGCCAAAGCGTTCTCCTATGATGCGAAAATTGTGATCATGGATGAACCGACATCGTCATTAACGGAAAAAGAGGTTAACCACCTTTTTACCATTATTCGTAAGCTGAAAGATCGCGGCTGTGGCATTGTCTATATCTCACATAAAATGGAAGAGATCTTCCAGCTGTGCGATGAAATCACCATCCTGCGCGACGGTCAGTGGATTGCCACCCAGCCGCTGGAAGGGCTGGACATGGACAAGATCATCGCCATGATGGTTGGCCGTTCTCTGAACCAGCGCTTCCCGGATAAAGAAAACAAGCCAGGCGAAGTGATTCTGGAGGTGCGTAACCTGACCTCGCTGCGTCAGCCGTCTATCCGCGATGTCTCTTTCGATCTGCACAAGGGGGAGATCCTTGGCATCGCAGGGCTGGTGGGCGCTAAGCGCACCGATATCGTGGAAACCCTGTTTGGTATCCGTGAGAAAGCCGAAGGCACCATTACGCTGCACGGTAAGAAGATCAACAACCACAACGCCAACGAAGCCATTAATAATGGCTTTGCGCTGGTGACGGAAGAGCGTCGTTCTACCGGTATTTACGCTTATCTGGATATTAACTTTAACTCGTTAATTTCTAATATACGCAATTACAAAAACAAAGTCGGGCTGCTGGATAATTCCCGCATGAAGAGCGATACCCAGTGGGTGATTGACTCCATGCGCGTGAAAACGCCGGGCCACCGCACGCAAATTGGCTCACTTTCGGGAGGAAACCAGCAGAAAGTCATTATTGGTCGCTGGCTATTAACCCAGCCTGAAATTCTGATGCTGGATGAACCTACGCGCGGTATCGACGTGGGTGCAAAATTTGAGATTTACCAGCTTATCGCAGAGCTGGCGAAAAAAGATAAAGGGATCATTATTATTTCTTCCGAAATGCCGGAATTGTTAGGGATCACAGACCGTATTCTGGTTATGAGCAATGGTCTCGTTGCCGGTATTGTTGAAACCAAAACGACAACGCAAAACGAAATTTTGCGTCTTGCGTCTTTGCACCTTTAAGATCAGGGGCTCCTCATGAGTGCGTTAAATAAAAAAAGTTTTCTCACTTATCTGAAAGAAGGCGGTATTTACGTTGTTCTTTTAGTCTTGCTGGCGATTATTATTTTCCAGGACCCTACGTTCTTAAGTCTGCTGAACTTGAGTAACATTCTGACCCAGTCTTCCGTACGTATTATTATCGCGCTTGGCGTGGCGGGACTTATCGTTACCCAGGGGACTGACCTTTCGGCAGGGCGCCAGGTGGGTCTGGCGGCGGTCATTGCGGCGACCCTGTTGCAGTCGATGGAAAACGCCAACAAGGTATTCCCGGAGATGGCGACCATGCCGATTTTCGTGGTGATCCTGATCGTGTGTGCCATCGGCGCGGTAATTGGCCTGATTAACGGCATCATCATTGCTTACCTGAACGTGACGCCATTCATCACTACGCTTGGCACGATGATCATCGTTTATGGTATCAACTCCCTGTACTACGATTTCGTCGGCGCGTCTCCAATCTCTGGCTTCGACAGCGGCTTCTCGACCTTCACGCAGGGGTTTGTTGCGCTCGGCAGCTTCCGTCTCTCCTATATCACCTTCTATGCGCTGATTGCGGTGGCATTCGTCTGGATCCTGTGGAACAAAACCCGCTTCGGTAAAAACATCTTTGCTATCGGCGGTAACCCGGAAGCGGCGAAGGTCTCCGGGGTCAACGTGGCTCTGAACCTGCTGATGATTTATGCCCTGTCCGGGGTCTTCTACGCCTTCGGCGGGATGCTGGAAGCAGGCCGTATCGGCTCTGCAACCAACAACCTCGGCTTTATGTACGAACTGGATGCGATTGCGGCCTGCGTGGTTGGCGGCGTCTCCTTCAGCGGCGGCGTGGGTACCGTGCTGGGCGTGGTGACCGGTGTGATCATCTTCACCGTTATCAACTACGGCCTGACCTACATCGGTGTGAACCCGTACTGGCAGTACATTATCAAGGGTGCGATCATCATCTTCGCGGTTGCCCTGGATTCACTGAAGTACGCGCGTAAGAAATAAGCGCTGGAATGAAAGAACCCGCAGCGATGCGGGTTTTTTTATGAGAAAAGTGAAGCGATAAGCGATTTTGAAACGGGCACTAGTCCGGTTTGAAGCCCAAAGGGTTTAAAGATTTTATTTATGACGTCAGCGGAATAATTGCCTCTGTTATTTTCTACATCCGACAATGTTTTCCGGGATACGCTGACCAGCTTTGCATATTCATCCTGCTTCAGCCCTAACACCTCGACCCTGAGCCTTTTCAGCGCCTCTCCCTGTGTGATTTTCCCCAGCAAAATGTCCCGTATGGCTGCATGCAGTACAGCCTGGCGATCGAGAGTACTAATCCGCGTTAAGCCTTGTGTAACGCGTTGCCTCTTCACTACCGATGGTTTATCCGGCTCTTCCGCCTCGTCATGATGTCGCTTTTTATTTACGCTGCGTACTTGAGCTAATGTCTGTAAAAGCTCTGATTCAGCTTCATTAGGTGTTTTCATAATAAACCCCAACGGGAAAGTTTATCCGGGATGTAGCGAAAACCCATCGCGGGCATTTCCATTATCTGTTCGGGAACGCCTCGCGCCGCCAGCCTTTCCGGGAGATCAATAAGCTGAACGGCTGTTTCATGCAGAGCATCAAGTAATGTTGCGGGAGGGATCCACTCCGCCAGCGTTTGTGCGATAGTGTTGAAATTATAATCCCCCCCTGATTCGCAAGATAATGACCACTTCAGGGTTCTTGGTATCCCTTCAGGATCGGCTTTCATCGGCGCAAAGTCATATACAGGGGAGAGCATAATTTGATTTTCAGCCTTCACAAAGGCGGTATTTCGCCCATGGTTGTCACTATTTCCAAAAATAATATTTAGCAGATCGCGACGCACCCATTCTGTTACAAATCCCGGAATATCAAACTGATAACCCTGCTGCTGGACCATATGGCTGGAGGTGATTTTATTAATTAACGCGCGCAACGTTGTCTCATGATCAAGGAGGGTGCCGGGTGCCTTTTGTAATAGCGAATACACCGATTCCATACCCAGCCTGACCAGTTGGTCCTGCTCATTTCTCACTATGTCGAAACGCGGTAACCACAGAGACGGGTAATGGCTACCTTCTTCAAGGCGCATTGTTTCCACTGGGATCGTGGAAAAACCCATCGCGTTAAGCTCATGATAATAATGGAATTCAGCTCGCAGAATATTACAATCCACTTCTGTCCTGTTACCGCGTGGATATTTAACCAAATAATAGCGGTCCCGGTTATCCGGCTCGTTTTGCCAGGTATCGATCCAGATGGCATCAGTTTCACTACAGCGCAGCAAAAGTTTAGGCGCTTCACCGCCAGCACCGGTTGCACCACCCGCCGCCGCGCCTCTTTCCTGGGCATAATCCAGAAAATCGGCCGCACGATCGATGACGTCCGCAACCGTAAACGTTTTAGTGCTGGCGAATTTATTCCATTCTGGGACGGATTCCTTTATGCGCAAATTCCCCACAGGGGACATTGTGCCAAATTTCAGCAATAAGAAATTTTGCTGGCCAACGGGTAACTCACTGATGTCGAGCGCATTAATCCAGTAACGGCGGCTTGCTCCGGCGGGAATGATATCGTCGATAAATCGCAGCCAGCCCGGTTGGCCATGGTCATCAAAAAAGAGTGATACAGGGTGATTGACTGAGACTGCGTGAAAATCATCATAGTCGAGAAAATTAATCGCATACTCAGTAAGATAGTCTAACTGCGTGGTATTCCAGTCATTTTTTTCACTTCCAGGATATTTGATGAGAGCGATATCCGTCCATGTTTCGTTCAGATATGCCTGTACGGTTAACGTCTCCATCTCACCTCCATAACGCGACAATGTGTAAAATATTACTCATAGTCAGTGATAAAAACAAGTATTGCTACTTATATCACTCATTAGGTGTCTAAAAAGAGAGTAATGCGTTTTATATCACGCACTGTAGATCTGGATTACTTCTTCTGAATTTCCAGCAACTGCTCCGGCGTTACCGCCGGATAACCCTGCGCATCTTCCGGCACTTCATGCATCGTTGGGATCGGCACCAGCGGGCCTAAAAAGCGCGGTTCACGTTTGAACAGGTACAGGTCAGCCAGCGCGCCGAAACGGGCGCCAAACTCACGCACGCGCACGCTCAGCATATCTTTTGGCGATGGCACCGCATAACACTGCGCCTGAATGCCCATATGCAGGGCGATAAACAGCGCCCGCTCGCAGTGGAAACGCTGGGTAATGATGATGAAATCATTGGTGTCGAACACCTTACGGGTACGCACGATGGAATCAAGCGTGCGGAATCCGGCGTAGTCGAGCACGATATCGGCCGGGTCGACGCCTGCGGCAATCAGATCTTTGCGCATCGTCACCGGCTCGTTATAGCTTTGCAGCGCGTTATCGCCGCTCAACAGCAGATAGTTCACCTTGCCGCTGTTATAGGCGTTCAGCGCGCCCTGAATACGATACCGGTAATACTGATTTATGACGCCGGTGCGGTAATACTTGGCGGTGCCAAGCACCACGCCAACCTGACGGTAGGGGAGGTCCTGTAGGTCATCAAAAATGTAGGGGGCTGTTTTCCAGCTCATCCAGCGGTCGAGACCCAGCACGATCAACAGCAGTATGCCGACCAGGACAGACAGGCTGTAAAACACGCGCTTTAACATGCAGATGGCTCGTACCGATGATGAAATTTCCCTCAGGCTACTGTACCCGCCTGGTTAGCGCAAGAAACAGCGATTCAACTGAGGGGTTTTTCGTCAGACTGGCGGGCAACTCTGCCCGCCGAACAGATTATGCCAGCAGCACGCGGTCAATGGTTGAACAGCCCAGCGCTTTCAGCGTGGCTGCGGTCGCGTCCCACTGGATCAGCGGCGCATCGGCCTTTTCAGCCAGGATTGCGCGCTGAATATCCGGGTAGTCATACCCGTTCAGGCTAAGCAGGTTCAGTGCACCCTGGAGCGGAGGCAGCGTCGGGTTAAATGCGGCGTTCTCTGCATAGCTGCCGGTGAAGATGCGGCCGTCGCGGCACTGAAGGGCGACGCCGCTTGGTGATTTGCTGTATGGCGTGTGGCTTTTATTGGCGGCGGCAATGGCCGCTTCGCTCAGCTCATCCCCTGAGAGCGCATAACCGTGGTCCTGCTCGTCCATCAGCAGGGTTTTGATCTCAAGATCTTTCGGGCCGAAAGCATCCGGCAGGTAATCACGCAGCGTATGCGGTGCGCGTCCCGGCAGGTTGATACGCAGTTCAAGACCGCTGTTCAGCTCATTCATAAACTGGCGGCAGTGGCCGCAAGGGGTATAGTTGACGGTGATGGCGCGCAGGGCTTTTTCGCCGCGTAGCCAGGCGTGACTGATGGCGCTCTGCTCCGCGTGGACGGTTTGCTGCATGGTCGCACCGAGAAACTCCATGTTTCCGCCGAAGTACCAGGTCCCGCTCACACCGCGCGCAATTGCGCCTACGTTAAAATGGGAAAGGTCAGCGCGGGCGCAGGCAGCCGCCAGGGGCAGCAGGGCGAAAGCCAGCGCGTCTTCGTCCAGCCCCGTTGCCTGTTTAAGCGTCGTGACCTGATCTGCCGTCAGCAGGGCGGGGAAATGCGCATCCGCCAGAACCGGAGCCAGGGCTGATTGCAAATTCTCTGCAAGCTGAGAGAAAGCAGCTTGAAAACGTGGATGCATGACGTTGCCTCATCAAGGTTAATGGATCGGTAGTGTACGGAGCCGTACGGCCTTTATATGTGATCCAAATCTCATTATGTGTGCAACTTATGAAATGAAAATGAAATTTGCGCGACGCATCGCAAATTTTAGCCCATTACTGCCAGAATAATCGGGAAGATAAACGGCGCGACCAGGGAAGTGATAATCCCGCAGATCACCAGCGCCAGCGAGCTGAATGCCCCTTCCTGATAATCGAGTTCCGCGCAGCGTGCGGTGCCCAGCGCGTGCGAGGCGGTACCCATCGCCAGACCGCGTGCCGCTTTGGTACGAATTTTCATGATATTCAGCAGCGTATGACCAAACACCGCGCCCAGGATACCGACGAAAATCACGCACACGGCGCTGATGGCCGGAATGCCCCCGATGCTGCCGCCCACGGCCATGGCAATCGGCGTGGTGACGGATTTAGGCAGGATAGAGGCGGCGATCTGCGGCGATGCGCCCATCATTAAGGCCACCGAGGTGCCGGTGATCATCGCAACAAGGCTCCCCACGAAGCAGATGGTTATGATGGATTTCCAGCGCGCGCGGATCTGATGCAGTTGCTCATATAAAGGAAACGCCAGCGCCACCACGGCAGGCTGCAACAAATCGTTAAGGATCTTGCTCCCGGCGAAGTAACGCTCATAAGAAATGCCGGTGAGCAGCAGAAAAGGAATAATCACCACCATGGCGACCAGCAGCGGGTTGAGCAACGGCATTTTGAAACGCACCGCAAGCTTACGCGCAGCAAAGAACACCACCAGGGTTAACGGTAGGGACCACCAGATATTCGCCATCATTTTTTTGTTTTCTCCCCGACGACCTTACGTTCGCCATGCACAATGTGTGAACTCCAGCTGACGACCAGGAAAACCACCAGCGTACTGATGGCGCAGGAGACCACAATCGGGCCGAACTGCGCTTTAAGCACATCGTAATACTGCATAACCCCAACGCCGATAGGCACAAAAAGCAGGGCCATGTAGCGAATGAGAACGAAGCACCCTAGGTTGACCCATTTTGCGGGCAGCACCTGTAATGCCAGCAGTACAAACAGGATCAGCATGCCGATAATGCTGCCGGGTATCGTAATCGGCAGCAGCGAAGCGATAAAAATGCCGGCGTACAGGCAGGCATAAATGAGGACGAAGGCGCGAAGGTATTGCCAGATAGTATTCAGTGATTTGCTCATGGTGAAAGTCCTTGCTGAGACGTATTCATCATACAATTAAACCTGAAAATGTGCCACGGATCACATCATGAATTTTGGGCATACCAGACATTCCGGAATGGAACGCCGGGCTTTCAACATACATAGAGAGCAGCTACTATAGCGCGTCTTTTTTCACAGGTACTCAGAATGCGTGTTTTACTGGCCCCGATGGAAGGCGTGCTCGACTCTCTCGTGCGCGAGCTGCTTACCGAGGTGAACGATTACGATCTCTGCGTGACGGAGTTTCTGCGCGTGGTCGATATGTTGCTGCCAGAAAAATCATTTTATCGTCTCTGTCCGGAACTGCATCGTCAGAGCCGCACGCCGTCCGGTACGCTGGTGCGCGTCCAGCTGCTCGGCCAGTATCCTGAGTGGCTGGCTGAAAACGCCGCCCGCGCGGTAGCGCTTGGTTCGTACGGCGTCGATCTTAACTGCGGCTGTCCGTCAAAGCTGGTCAACGGCAGCGGCGGGGGGGCGACGCTACTTAAAGATCCGGAGCTGATTTATCGCGGCGCAAAGGCCATGCGTGAGGCAGTGCCATCGCATCTGCCGGTGACGGTCAAAGTCCGTCTGGGATGGGACAGCGGCGATAAGCAGTTTGAAATTGCTGACGCGGTGCAGCAGGCGGGCGCCACCGAGCTGGTGGTGCACGGGCGAACCAAAGAGGATGGTTATAAAGCCGAGCGCATTAACTGGCAGGCGATTGGCGAGATCCGCAAACGGCTTACGATTCCGGTGATTGCCAACGGCGAAATCTGGGATTACGAGAGCGCGCAGGCCTGCCTCAAAGAGACCGGCTGTAATGCCGTGATGATTGGCCGCGGTGCGCTGAACGTGCCGAACCTCAGCCGGGTGGTGAAATATAATGAACCGCGGATGCCGTGGGCGGATGTGGTGAAACTACTGCAAAAATACACGCGGCTGGAAAAGCAGGGCGATACCGGCTTGTATCACGTCGCGCGCATTAAACAGTGGCTGAGTTATTTGCGTAAAGAGTACGACGACGCGCTGGGATTATTTCAGGAGATCCGTACCCTACAGACGTCTGCGGATATTGCCCGGGTGATCCAGTCGAAGTCCTGAGCGAAGTGTGAAGAGTTTGCCCGGCGCGGAGCCGGGCAACGGAATCAGAAAATCATCTTGAATACGCCGGTTACCACCAGCAGCCCTATCAGAAATATAATCAAAATAACCCACAATAATATTTTCATTCGCCTCTCCTGCGTATGTCTGTCGAAGTAAGTGTAGCAGTCAATTCATAATTAGCATGAATACATGAAATTAACTCATTGTCTTGGGGAATAAATTTCCGGATATGAAAATGTATAACAATATGCGGATTGCCACGCGTTACTAAAAAACGGAACGTCAGTAAGCGTAAGTTGCGCCTTTATTTTTTTTGAGTTCATGGCGTAATGAAACGTTCTCTTACTTTATCTCTGAGTGCTCCTCTTGTTTTTATGCTGGCCGCCTGCGCGCCGGAACATGCCACGGTGTCACCAGTAAAAACGCAAGCCGCCGCCGCAACTGTAAATACCCAACTGCGTCATGCCGACTGGCCAAAAAGCGAATGGTGGAAAGACTTTAACGACCCCCAGCTCAACGCGCTGATCGACAAAGCGCTGGCGGATGCGCCGGATATGCAAATTGCCCGTCAGCGTATCACCCTGGCGGAAGCACAGGCGAAAGCCGCTGTCGCTGCTGAGGGTCCACAAATGGATTTTTCCGCAGATGTGGAACGGCAAAAGATGTCGGCAGAGGGGTTGATGGGGCCATTTGCACTGACCGACCCGGCAGCGGGGACCACCGGCCCCTGGTATACCAACGGCACCTTTGGTCTGACGGCGGGTTGGGATCTGGATTTATGGGGTAAAAACCGCGCCCAAATTGAGGCCCGCATCGGTAAGGTGAATGCGCAAAAAGCGGAGCTGGAGCAGACCCGCCAGCTGCTCGCCAGCAGCGTCGCGCGGCTGTACTGGGACTGGCAGACCGAGGCCGCGGTGGGTGACGTGCTCGCGCAGATCAAACGGGAGCAGGAAAATATCATCGGTGCCGATAGGGAGCTTTATCAGCACGGCATTACCTCCTCGGTGGAAGGGGTTGAAACGGATATCAGTGCCAGCAAAACCGATGAACAGCTCGCTGACGTGCACGGCAAAATGAAGGCCATTGAGGCGCGTCTGAATGCGTTGACCAATACCCCTTCAGTCACGCTCGCACGGCATGCCTTACCTGACGCAGAGGCATCGCTGCCATCAACGCTCGGTTATGAACTGCTGGCTCGGCGCCCGGATTTGCAGGAGGCGCACTGGTATATCGAAGCATCCATGAGCGAAGTCGATGCCGCCAGAGCCGCGTTCTACCCTGACATCAATTTGATGGCGTTTTTGCAGCAGGATGCATTGCACCTGAGCGACCTGTTCCGCTCATCTGCGCAGCAAATGGGCGTAACCGCGGGGCTGACGCTGCCAATTTTTGACAGCGGTCGGTTGAATGCGAACCTGGATATCGCCCAGGCGCAAAACAACCTCTCCGTGGCGAACTACAACAAGGCCGTGGTAGATGCCGTAAACCAGGTCGCCCGGACGGCCAGCGAAGTGGAAACGCTGACCGCCAAAAATCAGCACCAGCAGCAGATCGAAAAAGATGCGGCGCGCGTCGTCGCGCTGGCGCAGGCGCGCTTCAGCGCGGGGATCATTGCCAGCTCCCGGGTGAGTGAAGCAAAAATTCCGGCGCTCAAAGAGCGTATTGCCGGGTTGATGCTGAAAGGTCAGTACGTGGATGCCACGCTCCAGCTCACCTCCGCGCTGGGTGGCGGATATCATCGCGGCTAACATTGCGCATTATCTATACTTACCTCTTTGCAGATTTTCAGGAGGTGAGTATGACGCGAGTCGCAATTGTTACCGCATCGGATTCAGGAATTGGCAAAACGACGGCCCTGATGCTGGCCGAGCGCGGGTTTGATATCGGGGTGACCTGGCACTCAGATGAGGAAGGGGCGCTGGCAACCTGCCGTGAAATTGAAGCGCGCGGGCAGCGTGCCGAGGCCATTCAACTCAACTTAAGCCATTTACCGGAAGGCGCAAAGGCCATTGAAACCCTGATTACGCGTTTCGGGCGGCTGGATGTGCTGGTTAATAATGCCGGGGCGATGAACAAAGCGCCATTTCTGGACCTGTCGTTTGACGACTGGCGGCACATATTCACCGTTGACGTGGACGGCGCGTTTCTCTGCTCGCAAATCGCGGCGCGTCAGATGGTGAAGCAGGGGGAAGGGGGGCGGATCGTGAACATCACCTCGGTGCATGAACATACGCCATTGCCGGACGCCAGCGCCTATACGGCGGCCAAACATGCGCTGGGCGGGTTAACCAAGTCGATGGCGCTGGAGCTGGTTAAACATAAGATTCTGGTGAACGCCGTTGCGCCCGGTGCGATCGCCACGCCGATGAATGATATGGACGACAGCGAAGTGAAAGAAGGCTCAATGCCGGAAATCCCGCTGGCACGGCCAGGGCATACCAAAGAAATTGCCAGCCTGGTGGCGTGGCTGTGTGACAGTGACGCCAGCTACACCACCGGGCAGTCGTTTATCGTTGACGGCGGTTTTATGCTGGCGAATCCGCAGTTTAAGCCGGAAGGGTAGATACCCTTCTCCCTCTCCCTGTGGGAGAGGGGCGGGGTGAGGGCAGCAGGCCGAACTCACTCTTCATCCCGCCGCTTTTCACGATGCTTCAGCCACAGCCGTACCCCAATCACCACCGCAACAACCAGGATCAACCAGGCCCAGTGTTTAAGATGCTGATCGAGATTATGCAGCCACGGGCCTATTACTTCGCCACCCACGTAGCCAAGCGTGGTGAAAATCAGCGCCCAGGCAATCGCCCCGAGAATGTTCAGCGGCAGGAAGATTTTCGGCGGTAAGCGGCTCGCGCCAATCAATATTGGCCCAATGATGCGAAAGCCGTACATAAAGCGGGTGCCAATCACAAACAGCCAGGGACGTCGCTGGATAAGCCGCTGAGCACGGCGAATTTTCTTTTGATGCCTGGCAAAACGTTGCAAAAGCGTCGGGCCAAAGCGCAGCCCCAGAAAGTAGAGCAGCTGATCGCCAATCATACCGCCCAACGCGACAGCGGCGACCACCAGCGGAAATTTCAGCAATCCCTGATGTGCAGCCACCCCGCCCAGCAGCGTGATGGTTTCGCCCTCTGCCACGCTGCCGATCACCAGCGCGGCGTATCCATATTGTTCAATAAGACCGTTGATATCCATTAAGTAAACGTCGTCTCCCTTACTATGCCTGCGTTAATCATATACCCCATCCATCAACCGCGCGGCAATCAACGGAAATTTCCCACTGTACATAAAATAATCTAAAGCCTGCATTATACTTAAGCTATCGCTGACGGGCCGACAACAAGGGGGCGTTATGAACCATGTCTGGGGACTTTTCTCCCATCCCGATCGTGAAATGCAGGTCATCCGTAACGAGAACGAAACGGTCGCGCATCACTATACCCACCATGTCCTGCTGATGGCAGCGGTGCCGGTGGTCTGCGCATTTATTGGTACTACGCAGATAGGCTGGAACTTTGGTGACGGCACCGTGGTTCAGCTTTCGTGGTTTACCGGACTGTACCTGGCCATTCTGTTTTATGGCCTGATGCTGGCCGGGGTGGCGGTGATGGGGCGGGTCATCCACTGGATGGCGCGCAACTATCCGCAGCGCCCGTCGCTGGCACACTGTATGGTCTTCGCCGGATACGTCGCGACCCCGCTGTTTTTAAGCGGTATTGTCGCGCTCTATCCACTGGTCTGGCTGTGCGCGCTGATCGGTACGGTTGCCCTCTTTTATACCGGTTATCTGCTGTATGTAGGGGTGCCAACCTTCCTCAATATCAATAAAGAAGAGGGCCTGAGCTTCTCCAGCTCTACGCTTGCCATCGGCGTACTGGTCCTGGAGGCGCTACTGGCCCTGACAGTTATTCTTTGGGGTTATGGATACCGTCTCTTCTAAGTTCCCTGCATTGCTGGCGTAAATGCCAGCAATGCAGCATCTGGTTATGATTCTCAGCTGGCGACAACGCACGGTGACCGCTATGATGCCGAAGCCAGCCTGTGTTTATCCGTCGACACAGGCGGTGTACGTCATAACGTGCGTGAATCATTATCAGAAGTCTCATCATGCTGAAATTTCGAGTGTCACTCCTTAGTCTTGCGCTGCTGTTGGGCGTCTCCGCTACCGCGCCAGCCATCGCCAAAACGACCGCAGTCGCCACCGCTGCTGCGCAACCCCAGATTGCGTCCGGCAGCGCGATGATCGTTGACCTGAATACCAACAAGGTGATCTACGCCAGTCATCCGGATCTGGTGCGCCCGATCGCTTCCATAACCAAAGTCATGACCGCGATGGTGGTGCTTGATGCACGACTGCCGCTGGACGAAAAGCTAAAAGTGGATATCAGCCACACGCCAGAGATGAAAGGGATCTACTCTCGCGTGCGTCTGAAAAGTGAAATCAGCCGTAAAAATATGCTGCTGTTGGCGCTGATGTCCTCAGAGAACCGCGCGGCGGCGAGCCTTGCCCACCATTATCCTGGCGGTTACGACGCGTTTATCCGCGCGATGAATGCCAAAGCCAAAGCGCTGGGGATGAAAAATACCCATTTCGTGGAGCCAACCGGTCTGTCGATCCATAACGTCTCGACGGCGCGTGATTTAACAAAGCTGCTGATCGCCAGTAAGCAATACCCGCTGATTGGTCAGCTCAGCACCACGCGTGAGGAGATGGCGACATTCTCGAACCCGGCGTATACGCTGCCGTTCCGCAACACTAACCATCTGGTGTATCGCGATAACTGGAATATTCAGTTAACCAAGACCGGATTCACCAATGCGGCAGGACACTGCCTGGTGATGCGCACCGTATTTAACGGTAAGCCAGTGGCGCTGGTGGTGATGGACGCCTTCGGCAAATATACCCACTTCGCGGATGCCAGCCGCCTGCGTACCTGGATTGAAACCGGGAAAGTGCAGCCGGTGCCGGCTTCAGCGCTGGCGTATAAAAAGCAGAAAGCGGAACAGATGGCGACGGCGCAGAACGATTAGGAAAAAGCAAAACGGTAACGCATGTTACCGTTTTTTATGTTTTCTCCCTCTCCCTGTGGGAGAGGGCCGGGGTGAGGGCACCAGACCGCACTGCGTTTATTCCGGCAGCGTCCAGTCCCCGTCGTTGAGCGGGCGCTGCATCATCACCGTGTCCCGCCAGTCGCCTTTTTTATATCCCACACTTCTGAGCTGACCCACAATTTCGAAACCGTGCTTTTTATGCAGCCGCAACGACCCGGGGTTATTTTGCCCGTCGCCGACCACGGCAATCATCTGCCGCCACGGTCCTTGTTCACAACGGGCGATCAGTGCCTGGAGTAAGGCCGAGCCAAACCCGCGGCCGGTGGTGCTGGCATCCACATAAATGGATTCTTCAAGGGTATAGCGATAAGCCTGGCGTGGACGATAAAACGTGGCGTAGCAGTAGCCGACAACAATGCCGCGATACAGCGCAACCAGCCACGGTAAACCGCTGTCGGTCACGCTCTTCATCCGCTGACGCATCTCATCGACGGTGGGGGGAACTTCCTCGAAGGACGCACGGCCATGAAGCACATGCCAGGCGTATATCGCCGAGATGGCATGCGCATCGTCAGGAAGGGCGTCGCGCACCTCGATTTCAGTTTCGGGGAAAGTTTCTACAGCCGACATGTTCTGCCCGCTCCTTGTTTGGAAAGCCAGAGAAACGTTTCTCTGGCAACAGGCAGATACTCTAGTACGTTTGAGGAGAGCTTAACAATCTCTTAAATTTGGCTATATGAGTTCATCAGAGGCTTGCGTATTGTGCTGCTCTGATTCGGCACTCTCTTTCCAGTATTTCTTCCGCGTTGTCTTACCAATGCCGGGGTTCATACTGTTTGTAGGGTCATTTTTGCGATAAAACTGTTTAAGCGTCTCCGGCGCTTTATACAGGTGTCCCACGTTGTGCTCGGCAGGATATTGCGCGCCACGCTCGTGCAGCAGCGCCAGCATCTGTTCTTTCAGCGCGTGTGCATCAACCCCTTTTTTCACGATGTAATCCTGGTGGAAGACATAGCACATAAAGTGGCCGTAATAGAGCTTATGCACCAGCTTGCTGTCGATCTCCGGCGGCAGATGTTCAAACCACTCGGTATCGTTGCGACGCAGGGCGATATCCAGCGCCAGAATATCCTCCACTTCTTCGGAATGCACCGCCTGATAACGGATAGCGGCACCCGCCGCGGCGAAACGATGCAGGAAGGCTTTGCTGCCTTCTTCCGGCGTGCAGGCAAAGAAATCCCCGTCGGCGGTTTTGAAGAATTCGGTGAGCCAGCTCTGCGCTTCGTCAATTCCGTCCCCGGCCATTTTCAGCAGCAGATGGTGCTCATACTTGTCGCGCCAGGTCTTCATCCGCTCCGGTAAATGCGCCGGGAAGACGTTGCCCAGCTTCTGCATAAAGCGGTCGGTGAAGTGCGGCTTGAAGAGCGACACTTTCTCCAGCATCGCATCGGTGCGGCCCTTCATGGTGAAGAAGAACGGCATTTTGTCGGTGCCGAGCTTGTCGATCATCAGGAAGGTATCTTTGCCGTAGCGCTCGGCGATGTCGTAAATGTCCCGGTGCATATACTCGCCCGCCACCGGCAGGTGAGTGAACTCGGCCAGAATATGACGGCGGATCTCCGTCAGCACCTCCGGCTGATTGGTGCCGATGTAAAACACCTGCTGCTTTTTCTCTGCCGGGAAGGTATCGAGGCGCACCGCAAAAACGGCCAGCTTGCCCGCGCAGCCGGAGGATTCAAACAGGCGATCCGGATCGGCGTTATAGCGCGCCGGTGTATCGGCATTGATATCGCGCACGCGGGTGATGTAATCGTGGTCATGCGCGTGACGGCCATCGTGCTGAACGTCTTCGTCCTTCACGCGGTCATCGTCAAGTTTGCTGAGGATCTGCTCTGGCGTTACGCCCAGATCGATCCCCAAATGGTTAACCAGCGTCAGCTTGCCGTTTTCATCGATACGGGCAAACAGCGACATCTCCGTGTAGGCTGGGCCGCGCTGCACCAGCGAGCCGCCGGAGTTATTGCAGATCCCGCCGATCACCGAGGCACCAATGCACGACGAGCCGATCACCGAGTGCGGTTCGCGACCCAGCGGCTTAAGCGCCTTTTCCAGCGAGTAGAGCGTGGTGCCGGGGAAGGCGAGTACCTGTTCGCCCTTGTCCAGCAGGTGCAGTTTGTCGAGGCGCAGGGTGCTGATAATCACGATGTCACGATCGTAATCGTTGCCGTTCGGCGTGGAGCCTTCAGTCAGGCCGGTGTTAGCAGCCTGCATTAAAATAATCTTGTCTGCCGCAACGCAGGCGCTGAGCACGCGCCACAGTTCGAGCAACGTACCGGGGAAGACCACCGCCAGTGCCTCGCCCTGACCGGAGCGGAAGCCCTTGCGGTAGCGGGCGGTTTTAGCCGGGTCGGTAAGCAGGTGAGAGTGACCAACCAGGCGCGACAGTTCGTTAATAAATGTAGTGTTATCGTCAGTTCGAACAGAAGACATCTTCCACTCCTTGTGGTGGGGCAAATTTCTCGCTGTAAAGCATAGCGCGATTAGCCGTTGAGCGGTCGGGTATTCATGAGAAAAATCAGAGAATAACCCTGCAAGGTTTTCAGGCTTTGTGGCACACTGCGCTTTTCGCACGGTCTGGCCGGGTGCTTCCCGCGGTTATTGATGAGAGAGAATAACAACATGAAATGGCTATGTTCTGTAGGTGTCGCCGTCAGCCTGGCGCTGCAACCTGCGCTGGCAGAGGATTTGTTTGGTAATCACCCGCTCACGCCCGAAGCCCGCGACGCCTTTGTCACGGATTTACTCAAAAAGATGACGGTCGATGAGAAAATCGGCCAGCTGCGCCTGATCAGCGTCGGCCCGGATAACCCGAAAGAAGCCATTCGCGAGATGATCAAAGACGGGCAGGTAGGCGCCATTTTTAACACCGTTACCCGCCAGGATATCCGCAAGATGCAGGATCAGGTGATGGAGCTGAGCCGCCTGAAAATCCCACTGTTCTTCGCTTATGACGTGGTGCACGGCCAGCGTACCGTCTTCCCGATTAGCCTCGGCTTAGCCTCCTCCTTTAACCTCGATGCGGTGAAAACCGTCGGGCGCGTATCGGCATATGAAGCCGCAGACGACGGCCTGAACATGACCTGGGCGCCGATGGTTGACGTCTCTCGCGATCCGCGCTGGGGCCGCGCTTCGGAGGGCTTTGGAGAAGACACGTATTTAACCGCCACGATGGGCAAAACCATGGTGGAAGCGATGCAGGGCAAAAGTCCGGCAGATCGTTACTCGGTGATGACCAGCGTCAAGCACTTCGCCGCCTACGGCGCGGTGGAGGGCGGTAAAGAGTACAACACCGTCGACATGAGCCCGCAGCGCCTGTTTAACGACTACATGCCGCCATACAAGGCAGGGCTGGACGCGGGCAGCGGGGCGGTGATGGTAGCGCTGAACTCTCTCAACGGCACGCCTGCCACCTCCGATTCGTGGCTGCTGAAAGACGTGTTGCGCGACCAGTGGGGCTTCAAGGGCATCACCGTTTCTGACCACGGCGCGATTAAAGAGCTGATCAAACACGGCACGGCGTCTGACCCGGAAGATGCGGTACGCGTGGCGCTCAAGTCCGGCATCAACATGAGCATGAGCGACGAGTACTACAGCAAATACCTGCCGGGGCTGGTGAAGAGCGGCAAGGTGACGATGGCAGAGCTGGACGACGCCGCTCGCCACGTGCTGAACGTGAAATATGACATGGGACTGTTTAACGATCCTTACAGCCATCTGGGGCCGAAGGATTCAGACCCGGCGGACACCAACGCCGAAAGCCGTCTGCACCGTAAAGAAGCCCGGGAAGTAGCTCGCGAAAGCCTGGTGCTGTTGAAAAACCGTCTCGACACGCTGCCGCTGAAAAAATCCGGCACCATTGCCGTGGTCGGTCCGCTGGCCGACAGCAAGCGCGACGTCATGGGCAGCTGGTCCGCCGCAGGCGTGGCGGATCAGTCCGTTACCGTGCTGACCGGCATTAAGAGCGCCGTGGGTGATAACGCAAAAGTGGTTTACGCCAAAGGTGCGAACGTCACCGACGATAAAGGCATCGTGACCTTCCTCAACCAGTATGAGGAAGCGGTGAAGGTGGATGCGCGCACGCCGAAAGAGATGCTCGACGAAGCGGTTAACGCCGCGAAGCAGTCCGACGTGGTGGTCGCGGTGGTGGGTGAAGCGCAGGGGATGGCGCACGAAGCCTCCAGCCGTACCGATATTACCATTCCGCAGAGCCAGCGCGATCTGATCGCGGCCCTGAAAGCCACCGGCAAGCCGCTGGTGCTGGTGCTGATGAACGGGCGCCCGCTGGCGCTGGTGAAAGAAGATCAGCAGGCTGATGCCATTCTGGAAACCTGGTTCGCCGGTACCGAAGGCGGTAACGCCATTGCCGACGTGCTGTTTGGCGATTACAATCCGTCCGGCAAGCTGCCGATGTCCTTCCCGCGCTCCGTCGGGCAGATCCCGGTTTACTACAGCCACCTGAACACTGGTCGTCCGTATAACGCCGACAAGCCGAACAAGTACACGTCCCGTTACTTCGACGAAGCTAACGGCCCGCTCTATCCGTTTGGCTATGGCCTGAGTTACACCACCTTCAAGGTGTCTGACGTCAAAATGTCGGCGCCGACCCTGAAGCGTGACGGCAAAGTGACCGCCAGCGTAGAGGTGACCAACAGCGGCAAACGCGAAGGCGCGACGGTGATCCAGATGTACGTTCAGGACGTCACGGCCTCCATGAGCCGTCCGGTGAAACAGCTGCGCGGCTTCGAAAAGGTCAACCTGAAACCGGGCGAAACCAGAACGGTCAGCTTCCCGATTGACGTAAATGCGCTGAAGTTCTGGAATCAGCAGATGAAATACGATGCTGAGCCTGGCAAATTCAACGTCTTCATCGGCGTGGATTCCGCCCGCGTGAACAAAGCCGAGTTCGAACTGCAATAATCTTACCTTTCTCCCTATCCCCCGCCTGGCGGGGGATGCCTCTCATCTTGTACGAAAAACGGTTAAATTCACTGTTTTAAGCTACGCTTTTCTCTCAAGCCTATGAAAAAGGCCACAAAATAATGAGGAAAGCAGAATGACGATGATTAAGGGGATAACAGGGTCGGCGGTGCTTCTGGCGGCGCTGAGCCTGCCGTTACAGGCCGCAGAGCCGGTTAAGGTGGGTTCCAAAATTGATACCGAGGGCGCGTTGCTCGGTAATATCATTTTGCAGGTACTCGAAAGTCACGGCGTGAAAACGGTCAATAAAGTACAGCTTGGCACCACGCCTGTCGTGCGCGGTGCCATCACTTCCGGCGAGCTGGATATCTACCCGGAATACACCGGCAACGGGGCATTCTTCTTCAAGGATGAAAACGATCCGGCCTGGAAAAATGCCAAAGCCGGGTACGAAAAAGTCAAAAAGCTGGACGCAGAAAAAAATAAGCTGGTCTGGCTAACGCCGGCACCGGCCAACAACACCTGGACCATCGCGGTGCGCAAAGATATCGCCGAGAAAGGCAAGCTCACCTCGCTTGACGATCTCAGCCGCTACCTGAAAGAGAAGGGCGAGTTTAAGCTCGCGGCCTCGGCAGAGTTTATCGAGCGCGCTGATGCCCTGCCAGCGTTTGAAAAAGCCTATGATTTCAAGCTCGATCAGGCACAGCTGCTCTCTCTGGCAGGCGGCGACACGGCAGTGACCATTAAGGCGGCGGCGCAGCAAACCTCCGGCGTCAACGCGGCGATGGCCTACGGCACAGACGGCCCGGTCGCGGCGCTTGGCCTGCAAACCCTGACCGACCCGAAAGGCGTTCAGCCTATTTACGCCCCAACCCCGGTCGTGCGCGAGGCGGTGCTGAAAGCCTACCCGGATATTGCGGAATGGCTCAAACCGGTATTTGAAAAACTGGATGCGAAAACGCTGCAACAGCTGAATGCCAGCATTGCCGTTGAGGGGCTGGATGCCAAAAAAGTGGCTGCCGACTTCCTGAAACAACAAGGGCTTGTGAAGTAACGGGATAAGGCTGTGCCAATAAAATGCCATAACCGCGTCCTGCTGCTGTTGGCCTGTGTGGCCATCGCGGCGGTCGCGTTACCTTTTGTGAATGTCGCGCCAAACCGTCTGGTGTCGGGCGAACCGCGCGCGCTCTGGCAGATCTGGGCATTTACGCCGCTGCTGCTGGGCGCGGCGCTGGCGAGTACTGTTGCTTTAGCCTTCTGGCCGGGGCGAATCGCCCTGTGGCTGACGTTTTTGCTCAGCGAAGCGCTGTTTATCGTACTGTTCTGGAGCGCGGGACAGGCGGCAACGCAGATGGCCGCGGTTGAAAGCCCGCTGGCGCGCACGTCGGTTGGTAGCGGGCTGTGGCTGTGGCTGGCACTTTGTCTGCTGGTCTGTAGCGATGCCATTCGCCGTCTGACGCCGCAACCCGTCTGGCGCTGGCTGCTGAACGCGCAATTCTGGGTTATCCCTCTGCTGATCCTCTTCAGCGGCGATCTGAATCAGCTCTCGCTGTTAAAAGAGTACGTCAACCGCCAGGAGGTATTTGACAACGCGCTGGCGCAACATCTGACGATCCTGTTCGGGACGCTGATCCCGGCGCTGCTGCTGGGCGTGCCGCTGGGCATGTGGTGCTACCGACATACCAGCCGCCAGGGCGCCGTCTTTACCGTGCTCAACGTTATTCAGACCATCCCCTCCGTCGCCCTGTTTGGCCTGCTGATTGCCCCCCTCGCCGGTCTGGTGAAATCCTTCCCTGCGTTGGCCGCGGCAGGCATTGCCGGAACCGGACTGACGCCAGCGCTGATTGCCCTTGTGCTGTATGCGCTGCTGCCGCTGGTGCGCGGCGTGGTGGCGGGGTTAAGCCAGGTTCCGCCCGACGTGCTGGAAAGCGCCCATGCGATGGGGATGAGCGCGCGCCAGTGTTTCTGGAAAATACAGCTGCCGCTTGCGCTTCCGCTGCTGGTTCGCAGCCTGCGGGTGGTGACAGTGCAAACCGTGGGGATGGCGGTTATTGCCGCGCTGATCGGGGCGGGCGGCTTTGGGGCACTGGTCTTCCAGGGGCTGCTCAGTAGCGCGCTGGATCTGGTGTTGCTGGGCGTCGTGCCCACAATTGCGCTGGCGGTCGTACTGGATGCCCTGTTTGCCCTGTGGCTCGCGCTGCTCAGGAGAAGAGCCAATGATTGAATTTCATGATGTGAGTAAAACCTTTGCGGGCCGTCCGGCGGCAAGCCACCTTAATCTGCATTTTGCCGAGGGGGCGTTCTCGGTATTGATCGGGACATCGGGGTCGGGAAAATCGACGACGCTGAAGATGATCAATCGGCTGGTGGAACACGACAGCGGGACGATTCGCTTTGCCGGAGAGGAGATCCGCAGCCTGCCGGTGCTGGAGCTGCGGCGGCGTATGGGCTACGCCATTCAGTCCATCGGCCTGTTTCCCCACTGGACGGTGGCGCAGAACATTGCCACCGTGCCACAGCTGGAAAAATGGTCCCGGGGGAAGGTCAATGAGCGTGTCGACGAACTGATGGCGCTGCTGGGCCTGGACGCGTTGCTTCGTAACCGCTATCCGCACCAGCTTTCCGGCGGACAGCAGCAGCGGGTCGGGGTGGCGCGCGCGCTGGCCGCTAACCCGCAGGTACTGCTGATGGATGAGCCCTTCGGCGCACTGGATCCGGTCACCCGCGGCGCACTTCAGGCCGAGATGAGCCGCATCCACCGTATTCTCGGGCGCACCATCGTGCTGGTGACGCATGATATCGACGAAGCACTGCGGCTGGCCGATCGTCTGGTACTGATGGATCACGGCGAAGTCGTCCAGCAGGGTACGCCGCTTGAGCTGTTAACCTCGCCGGCGAATGATTTTGTGCGTGAATTTTTTGGCCGCAGCGAGCTGGGCGTCAGGCTGCTCTCGCTGCGCACCGTCAGGGACTATCTGCGTCCGCAGGATGCGCAAATCGGTGGTGAACCGCTGCATGACGGGATGAGCCTGCGCGATGCCCTGTCGGCGTTTGTCGCCCGGCAGTGTGAGGTGTTACCCGTTGCGGACGGGCAGGGGACGCCATGCGGGACGATCCATTTTCGCGATCTGCTGGCGGGGGAGGTGACGCGTGAAGTGGGTCCGTGATCCGTTACTCTGGCTGACAGGGCTGTTTATCGCCTTACTCTACCTGATGCCGCACAGCGCGGCGCTGTTTAATGCGCTTATTCCCGGGCTGCCGCGCCCGGTATACCAGCAGGAGAGCTTTGTTAATCTCACCCTGGCGCACTTCTGGCTGGTGGCAGTGTCAAGCGTGATTGCCATCGTCCTGGGCACAGGCGCCGGTATTGCGGTGACGCGGCCTGCGGGCAGGGAGTTTCGTCCGCTGGTGGAGACCATCGCCGCAACGGGGCAGACCTTCCCGCCGGTGGCCGTGCTGGCGATTGCCGTGCCGGCGATCGGTTTTGGGCAGGAGCCTGCCATCATTGCGCTGATTTTGTACGGCGTGTTGCCCATTCTGCAAGGGACGCTGGCAGGGATTGCGGCGGTGCCTGCATCGGTGCTGAGCGTAGCGGAAGGAATGGGGATGAGCGCCTGGCAGCGGCTGGTGAAGGTCGAACTGCCGCTGGCCGCACCGGTGATAATCGCTGGCGTGCGAACGTCCGTGATAATCAACATTGGTACGGCAACCATCGCCTCGACGGTCGGAGCCAATACGCTGGGAACGCCGATCATTATCGGGTTAAGCGGGTTTAATACGGCTTACATCATTCAGGGGGCGGTTTTGGTTGCGCTGGCGGCAATTGTGGTGGATCGCCTGTTTGAACGCCTGGCCGGATACCTCAGCCAACACCGCCGCGAACAATAAATGAATAACCTGCAAGCATAACGCCACCGATACCGCTGACAGCCATCAGTGCAAAAAGGGTAATTACGGCCAGTTTCGTTGCCTTCATCATGTGCTCCTGTTGTTAACGGAACAATTATACGGTGAAGCGCAGCTGTTAATGAACCATTAAATGCCGTTACGACGCATTTGGACCCAGTGAGTAAACGGGATAACCATGTTCGCGCCACTCCGTAAGGAGCTGCTGCTGGGAAGCGGAGGGGACTTCGCCGCACCAGACCAGCAGCGTCTGTCCCTCAAACAGTTCCGGCCTGAGCTGGGCCAGGGAGTGGGCAAGCACGTCAACGCGCCAGCCCTGCTGGGTGGCAATCCAGGCTTCGAGCCACAGCCGGGTGGTATCGTGTACGTTCCAGCCGATCACCAGTGCATCTTTGCTGTTTTTATTCCGCGCTGAGGCAAGACAGACGGAAATATAGTTAATCAGCACGCCATCAAGCATGCTGAGCAGCGCCTGTAAGGTGGTTTGCTGACACTGAAGCCGACGCCGTAGGGGAATAAAAAGATGAGTGATCAGGGTTTGCGCCGGGTAGTCTCGACCCTGTTCTTTGATCCAGCCGCGCAGACGCTGCAAATTGCCACTCTGCAACAGCCTCAGCAGGGTTTCCTGCTGCTCGCGCCAGAGATGCTGCGTATCAGGATCGTCCTGGCTTAGAAGCGATTTTACCTTGCCGACCTGTACGCCGTTGTCGATCCAGCTTTTTATCTCGCGGATCCGGTCAATATCCGCATCGTTAAACAGGCGGTGCCCGCCGTCCGTTCTTTGCGGCTTAAGCAATCCATACCGTCGCTGCCACGCCCGTAGCGTAACGGGATTGATATCACACAGGAGTGCCACTTCACCTATTGTGTAAAGCGCCATTTTCGCCCCCAGGCTTGCGCGTCCCCAGCTTAACTGTAGACCCACTTTGCGGAACCAGGAAGATTTGATTCTTTTTTGTACAAATTATACGAAAGAAAGGTTATCTCCGGCAAAAGGTGTGATGACGGACACGATTTATCGCTTTTTTGGCACGTTTCAAAGAAAGTTAACCGCCATCAGTGTATGTTACGCGTTTTTAGAATGTGCGGTTTGTGAGTATGTACGAGTTTAATCTGGTGCTGCTGTTGCTTCAGCAGATGTGCGTGTTCCTTGTCATCGCCTGGTTGATGAGCAAAACGCGCCTGTTTATCCCGCTGATGCAGGTCACCGTCCGTCTGCCGCACAAATTCCTCTGCTACGTCGTATTTTCCATATTCTGCATTATGGGGACCTGGTTTGGTCTCCATATTGAGGATTCCATCGCCAATACGCGTGCCATCGGCGCGGTAATGGGCGGGCTGCTCGGAGGCCCGGTTGTCGGCGGTCTGGTGGGGTTAACCGGCGGCCTGCACCGCTATTCGATGGGCGGTATGACGGCGCTAAGCTGCATGATCTCCACCATTGTCGAAGGGCTGCTCGGTGGTCTCGTCCACAGCTATATGATTAAGCGCGGACGGCCGGATAAAGTGTTCAGTCCCCTTACCGCCGGGGCGATCACCTTCGTGGCGGAAATGGCGCAGATGGCGATCATCCTGCTGATCGCGCGCCCGTTTGACGATGCGTTACATCTGGTCAGCAGTATTGCCGCACCGATGATGGTCACCAATACCGTAGGTGCGGCGCTGTTTATGCGCATTCTGCTCGACAAACGCGCCATGTTCGAAAAATACACCTCGGCATTTTCTGCCACCGCCTTAAAAGTTGCGGCGTCGACGGAAGGGATCCTGCGGCAGGGATTCAACGAGGAGAACAGCATGAAGGTGGCGCAGGTGCTGTATAAAGAACTGGATATCGGGGCCGTGGCGATTACCGATCGCGAAAAGCTGCTGGCGTTTACCGGCACCGGCGACGACCACCATCTGCCGGGCAAACCGATCTCATCGGCCTATACCCTGCGCGCTATTGAAACGGGTGAAGTGGTGTATGCCGACGGAAATGAAGTGCCGTACCGCTGTTCCCTGCATCCGCAGTGCAAACTCGGCTCTACGCTGGTCATTCCCCTGCGGGGCGAAAATCAGCGCGTTATGGGCACCATTAAGCTTTACGAAGCCAAAAACCGCCTGTTCAGCTCCATCAACCGCACGCTGGGGGAGGGGATCGCCCAGCTGCTTTCGGCGCAAATCCTGGCGGGGCAGTATGAACGGCAAAAAGCGCTGCTGACGCAGTCAGAAATTAAGCTCCTGCACGCTCAGGTGAATCCGCATTTCTTGTTTAACGCGCTTAACACGCTGAAAGCGGTGATCCGCCGCGACAGCGATCAGGCCGCGCAGCTGGTGCAATTTCTGTCGACCTTTTTCCGCAAAAATTTGAAGCGTCCCTCGGAGATCGTCACCCTCGCGGACGAGATTGAGCACGTAAACGCCTATCTGCAAATTGAAAAAGCGCGCTTCCAGTCACGTTTACAGGTGTCGTTATCCGTCCCGGATGAGCTGGCGTATCAGCATCTTCCGGCCTTTACCCTGCAACCGATTGTAGAGAACGCCATTAAGCATGGGACCTCGCAGCTGCTGGGTACCGGAGAAATCATGATTTCCGCTTCCCGTTTTAACCACCATCTGGTGCTGGATATCGAAGACAACGCGGGGCTGTATGAAGCTTCCGCGTCAGGCGGTCTGGGCATGAGCCTGGTGGATAAACGCCTGCGCGCGCATTTTGGTGACGACTGCGGTATCACCGTTGCCTGTGAGCCAGACCGCTATACCCGAATTACCTTACGATTGCCGCTGGAGGAGAACGCATGTTAAGAGTGCTGATTGTTGATGATGAGCCGTTAGCACGGGAAAACCTGCGTGTCCTGTTGCAGGAGCAGAGTGATATCGAGGTTGTGGGGGAATGTGCCAATGCCATTGAAGGCATCGGTGCGGTGCATAAACTGCGCCCTGACGTGTTGTTCCTCGATATTCAGATGCCGCGCATCAGCGGGCTGGAGATGGTCGGCATGCTCGACCCGGAGCACCGTCCCTATATCGTCTTTCTGACGGCCTTTGATGAGTACGCGGTAAAGGCGTTTGAAGAGCACGCGTTTGATTATCTGCTGAAACCGATTGAAGAGAAACGGCTTGAAAAGACCCTGACCCGTCTGCGCCAGGAGCGTACCGCGCAGGACGTGACGCTGCTGCCGGAGCATCAGCAGCCCCTGAAGTTTATCCCCTGTACCGGGCACAGCCGGATTTACCTTCTGCAAATGGACGACGTTGCTTTTGTCAGCAGCCGTCTGAGCGGGGTATACGTCACCAGCGCCGAAGGCAACGAAGGCTTTACCGAGCTGACCCTGCGCACGCTGGAGAGCCGCACGCCGCTGATCCGCTGCCATCGTCAGTATCTGGTGAACATGGCGCACCTGAAGGAGATCCGCCTGGAAGATAACGGCCAGGCCGAGCTGGTGTTACGTGCCGGGCAAACCGTTCCCGTCAGTCGTCGCTACCTGAAAAGTTTGAAAGAGGCGATAGGGCTGTAAAACTGATACACTGCGCGCCATTGCATCATCGACATTCGAAGGCTCTATGCTAAGTAACGATATTCTTCGTAGCCTGCGCTACACCCTGAAAGCGAACAATAATGACATGGTGCGCATTCTTGCGCTCTCCGACATGGAATCCACGTCCGCCGGGTTCGACACCTGGATGACTAAAGAAGATGAAGAGGGTTTTGTTCGCTGCCCGGACATCATTCTGTCGGGCTTTCTGAACGGCCTGATCTACGACAAGCGCGGCAAAGATGAATCTGCTCCTGAGCTGGCGCTGGAGCGTCGGGTGAATAACAACACGGTGCTGAAAAAGCTGCGTATTGCTTTCTCCCTGAAAACTGACGACATTCTGGCGATCATGACCAAGCAGAAATTTCGCGTGTCGATGCCGGAAATCACCGCCATGATGCGCGCGCCGGATCATAAGAATTACCGCGAGTGTGGGGATCAATTTCTGCGTTATTTCCTGCGTGGGTTGACGCAGCGGGTGCATAACCAGAAGGGGTGATTTTTAGCCGGACGGCGGCTTCGCCTGACCCGGCCTACAAAACCCGTCGGCCCGTGCAAGCGTAGCGCCGCCAGGCAAAAAAAAGCCGGATTCTCATCCGGCTTTTTTATTACTTCACCTGCTGACCCGGCTTCGCACCTTCGTCAGGGCTTAACAGGAAGATGTCTTTTCCGCCCGGGCCAGCGGCCATCACCATCCCTTCGGAGATGCCGAAGCGCATTTTACGCGGCGCCAGGTTTGCCACCATCACGGTCTGACGACCGATCAGCACCTGCGGTTCAGGGTACGCGGAACGAATGCCGGAGAAGACGTTACGTTTCTCGCCGCCCAGATCCAGCGTCAGACGCAGCAGTTTGTCAGAGCCTTCCACGAACTCCGCGTTTTCGATCAGCGCCACGCGCAGGTCGACTTTAGCGAAATCATCAAAGGTGATGGTCTCCTGAATCGGATCGTCCGCCAGCGGGCCGGTCACCGGTGCGGCAGCCGCTTTCACCTCTTCTTTGGATGCTTCCACCAGGGCTTCAACCTGCTTCATCTCGATGCGGTTGTACAGCGCTTTAAAGGTGTTCACCTTGTGGCCGAGCAGCGGCTGCTGGATGGCATCCCAGGTCAGTTCGGTGTTCAGGAATGCTTCCGCGCGGGCTGCCAGCTGCGGCAGAACCGGCTTCAGCCAGGTCATCAGCACGCGGAACATGTTCAGACCCATGGTGCAGATCGCCTGCAAGTCGGCGTCGCGACCTTCCTGTTTCGCCACCACCCACGGCGCCTGCTCGTCCACATAGCGGTTGGCCACGTCTGCCAGCGCCATGATTTCGCGAATGGCTTTACCGAATTCACGGCTTTCCCAGGCTTCGCCAACCGCAGCGGCGGCGTCGGTGAAGGTTTTATACAGCTCAGGATCGGCCAGTTCGGCAGAAAGCACGCCGTCAAAGCGTTTGGCGATAAAACCTGCGTTACGTGACGCCAGGTTCACCACCTTGTTGACGATGTCCGCGTTCACGCGCTGCACGAAATCTTCCAGGTTCAGGTCGATATCGTCGATGCGGGAAGAGAGCTTCGCGGTGTAGTAGTAGCGCAGGCTGTCCGCGTCGAAGTGGTTCAGCCAGGTGCTGGCCTTAATAAACGTCCCGCGAGATTTAGACATCTTCGCGCCGTTCACCGTTACGTAGCCATGTACGAACAGGTTGGTCGGCTTGCGGAAGTTGCTGCCTTCCAGCATTGCTGGCCAGAACAGGCTGTGGAAGTAAACGATGTCTTTACCGATGAAGTGATACAGCTCGGCATCGGAATCTTTCTTCCAGTATTCGTCGAAGCTTACGGTGTCGCCGCGCTTGTCACACAGATTCTTGAAGGAGCCCATGTAGCCAATCGGCGCATCCAGCCAGACGTAGAAATATTTGCCCGGCGCGTTCGGGATTTCGAAGCCAAAGTATGGCGCATCGCGGGAGATATCCCATTGTTGCAGACCGGATTCGAACCACTCCTGCATTTTGTTCGCGACCTGCTCCTGCAATGCACCGCTGCGGGTCCACGCCTTCAGCATTTCGCTGAACGACGGCAGGTCGAAGAAGAAGTGCTCGGAGTCACGCATCACCGGCGTCGCGCCGGAAACCACGGATTTCGGTTCGATAAGCTCGGTGGGGCTGTAGGTCGCGCCGCACACTTCGCAGTTATCGCCGTACTGGTCCGGGGATTTACATTTCGGACAGGTGCCTTTAACGAAACGGTCCGGCAGGAACATGCCTTTTTCCGGATCGTACAGCTGAGAAATGGTGCGGTTTTTAATGAAACCGTTCTCTTTCAGACGGGTGTAGATCAGCTCCGACAGCTCGCGGTTTTCGTCGCTGTGTGTGGAGTGATAGTTGTCATAGCTGATGTCAAAGCCAGCAAAATCGGTCTGATGCTCCTGACTCATTTCGGCGATCATCTGTTCCGGGGAAATGCCCAGCTGCTGCGCTTTCAGCATGATCGGCGTGCCGTGGGCATCGTCCGCACAGATAAAATTCACCTCGTGGCCGCGCATTCGCTGGTAACGGACCCAGACATCAGCCTGGATATGCTCCAGCATGTGGCCGAGGTGGATTGAGCCGTTGGCGTACGGCAGGGCGCACGTTACCAGAATTTTTTTCGCGACTTGAGTCATAGTAGGCATTACTTCTTTTAACTGTGAAAAGGGTTTTCGATATTACCAAAAGGGGCATTATTAAGTAAGCACAAACCGCGGCCTTTCAGGTAAACTTGTTTGTCTAAGGTCTTATTCACAAGAACAAAGGAGTCGGGATGAGTTCTCAATCCCAGGCCAAATCACCGGAAGCCTTACGAGCAATGGTCGCCGGGACGCTGGCTAATTTTCAGCATCCAACCCTGAAGCACAATCTCACGACGCTGAAAGCGCTTCATCACGTCGCATGGCTGGACGATACGCTGCACATCGAGCTACAGATGCCGTTCGTCTGGACCAGCGCCTTTGATGCCCTGAAAGAGCAAACCAGCTCTGAGCTGCTGCGCATTACCGGCGCAAAAGCAATTGACTGGAAGCTAAGCCACAGCATCGCCACGCTCAAGCGCGTGAAAAATCAGCCGGGCGTTAACGGCGTGAAGAACATCATCGCCGTCAGCTCTGGCAAGGGCGGGGTGGGTAAATCATCTACCGCCGTGAATCTGGCGCTTGCACTGGCGGCAGAAGGGGCGAAGGTCGGCATTCTGGATGCGGATATCTATGGCCCGTCCATTCCAAACATGCTGGGGGCGGAAAACCAGCGTCCAACTTCGCCGGACGGCACCCACATGGCGCCAATCGTGGCGCACGGTCTGGCGACCAACTCCATTGGATATCTGGTTACTGACGATAACGCGATGGTCTGGCGTGGCCCGATGGCCAGCAAGGCGCTGCTGCAAATGTTGCAGGAGACAATGTGGCCAGACCTCGATTATTTGGTGCTGGACATGCCGCCGGGCACCGGTGATATCCAGCTGACGCTGGCGCAGAACATTCCGGTTACCGGCGCCGTCGTAGTCACCACGCCGCAGGATATCGCGCTGATCGACGCCAAAAAAGGCATCGTCATGTTCGAGAAGGTAGAGGTGCCGGTACTGGGTATCGTCGAGAACATGAGCATGCATATTTGCAGCAACTGCGGGCACCATGAGCCCATCTTTGGTACCGGCGGTGCGGAGAAGCTGGCTGCGCAGTATCACACCCAGCTGCTGGGGCAGATGCCGCTGCATATTTCCTTGCGTGAAGACCTGGACAGCGGGAAACCAACGGTGGTCAGCCGCCCGGACAGCGAATTTGCCCAGATGTATCGCCAGCTTGCAGGGCGCGTTGCGGCGCAGCTCTACTGGCAGGGGGAAGTGATCCCGGGTGAAATCGCCTTCCGCGCGGTGTAACGCCTCTGCGCGTTAGTGCCGGGTGACGGCTTTGCCTTACCCGGCCTACCTCGATTTTGTAGGTCAGGTAAGCATAGCGCCACCTGACTTTACCCAAGCCGATAGTGCATCAAATAATACTCCCCGTCCGGAGAATCTCCCGTCGCTTCAATGTGCCAGCCGTGGCGATGGTAAAACGCAATAGCCCGTTCATTCTTCACCAGACACTTCAGCGCGCCTGTACTGGTAAACGTCTTCTGTACCTGTTCCAGTAACAAATGACCCACTCCCAGACGCTGATACTGCGGATCGACAAACAGGTTGTGCAGAAAATTATCGTTCGTCCAGACTGAGGCAAAGCCAAGTCGGTGCCCATCCTGCTCCGCCACCCAAATCTCTTCGTCCAGGGTTGCCGCGTCAAAATCTTCAAGCTGCCACGCAGAACTGTCCAGCCACGGCCAGGCTTCACGCCGGGCGTGGAGGAACAGCGTGCGCAGGAAAGGGCGATCGCTCTCCTGCCACGGACGGATTAGGATCGTATCAGCGGTGATAGAAAATATCTCCGTTATAGGCTTTGTAGATTTTGCCATCGGCATCGCCAATCAGAACATAATTCTCGCCCATGTAGGTCCAGTGTGTGCCGGCATCGGGCGCAGGAAGGTTACGTAGCTGGTACTGTTTGATGGTGTACTCGGGCGTCTGATACTGCGCGGGCGCGGTGTCGCCAATTTTGAACTTCGTAAAATCGGCAATAAACTCTTGTTCTTCGTAGGCCTTGATGCCGGAAGGCGCTGTCGACGCTTGCGGTGCAGCGTGCGCGGCCCCCGCCAGTGACACTAATACACCCAGAAGCAACAATTTACGCTTAGCCATTTTTTCTCCAGTCATATCGTTACTGATACTTTTTGTGTGCAGATCCGCAAACGGATGGCAGACAGTTCATTTTAAGTATCCTCACAGGGTGAGTTTGCAAAAAATGTAACAAAAGCGCACGGTTTTGTGTAGTCGCAACCGTCATTAATTATTTCTTCGATGAATAAATATTGGCTTACGCAGATAACATAATTATGGGTTTATTAATTAATTCTGAAAAAACTTTTTCAAAGCAAATTTACAAAGATCCAGGCATGCATTAAACGAATAGAACATTTAAGATTGCCCGAAACCCTCTTTCCTAATCCGTAAGTCAGACGATGCATGGCTGTAAAAGCCAGGCCGCAGGAATGCTGTGGTTTTTTAAATATTACTGCCATCACTGTTAATTAATTTAGCGGTAAGGGGTTGTTTTAGAATGGAAAGCATCATTTCGGCACTTATTCGATAATCAATACTATAAAAAGATATTTTTACTCAATGAAAAACACAACAGTCTTTTCGATATTGTTTTTAATTATTACGCCATTATCTGGCTGCGTATTTTCACCGGGTCAGCATCTGGATCTTGCTGGAAAACAGGTGATGGCCACAGAAAATGCAAACGATCGTCTGGAGAAGCGGATTGATGTTTATCCTCTTACGCCTTCGTTAATTGAAAAATTGCGACCATCGGCCCTGAAATCTCAGGCAAATCCTAAGCTGGATGAACAGGTCAAAAACTGGGAATACCGTATCGGCGTTGGGGATATTTTGACCGTCACCGTCTGGGATCACCCTGAACTGACAACCCCGGCAGGGCAGTATCGCAGCGCCAGTGACACCGGTAACTGGGTTAATGCCGACGGTACGCTTTTCTATCCTTATGTCGGTAAATTGCAGGTGGCAGGCAAAACGGTCGCACGGGTACGCGAGGAGATCACGGCCCGGCTGAACAATGTCATTGAAAGTCCGCAGGTGGACGTCAGCGTCGCCTCTTTCCGCTCGCAAAAAGCCTATGTGACGGGCGAGGTGGTGAAGTCGGGGCAGCAGGCTATCACCAATATCCCGTTAACGGTAATGGATGCCGTGAACGCCGCAGGGGGGCTCTCTGCCGACGCGGACTGGCGCAATGTCGTGCTGACGCATAATGGGAAGGATATGCGCCTCTCGCTATATGCGCTGATGCAGCATGGCGATCTCACCCAAAATAAGCTGCTCTATCCCGGCGATATTCTGTTTGTCCCCCGTAACGATGCGCTGAAAGTGTTCGTCATGGGCGAGGTCGTTAAACAGAGCACGCTGAAAATGGATCGCAGCGGCATGACCCTGGCCGAAGCGCTGGGCAATGCGGGTGGGCTGAACCAGAATATGGCCGATGCCACCGGAATTTTTGTCATTCGTTCGCTGCCGAAAAGCGAGCGTTCAGAGAAAATTGCCAACATCTACCAGCTCAATGCTCAGGACGCATCAGCCATGGTGTTAGGCACCGAGTTTCAGCTTGAGCCTTATGACATTGTCTATGTCACCACTGCACCACTGTCCCGCTGGAATCGCGTGATATCACAGCTTGTTCCGACCATCAGCGGGGTGCATGACCTTACCGAAACGGTTCGTTACATCAGATCGTGGCCGCAATAATGTTCAAATCAATACTCGTGGTTTGCACCGGAAATATCTGCCGTTCTCCGATTGGGGAGCGGCTTTTACGCCAGCACCTGCCCGACAGACATATCGCCTCGGCGGGGATATACGGGCTTGAGGGGTGCCCGGCGGATGACAGCGCCCAGGACGTCGCCTGGCGGCATGGGATCTCCCTCGACGGTCATGTGGCGCGCCGGCTGACACGCAATCTGATGCAGGGATCCGATCTTATCCTGGTGATGGAGCCGGAACATCTTCGCTTCATTGCGGCCATGGCGCCGGAGAGCAGGGGAAAGTCGCTGCTTTTTGGGCAATGGCTGGAGCCGCAGGATATCCCCGATCCCTACCGTAAAAGCCGGGAAGCGTTTGAATATGTGTTCGGGCTATTGGGTAAAGCCAGCCAGGAATGGGCACGTCGTTTAGGTCAGAAAGGAATGAAGCATTAATGTCGTCTTACACAACAGACAATTATGGTGCAGCGGCACCCCAACAACATGAAGTCGATCTCGTTCGTTTGCTCGTCGAGATGATCGACCACCGCACGATGATTCTGTGCGTAACATTCCTGTTCACTCTATGCGCCGGTCTCTATGCCTGGGTTACACCCCCTGTTTATCAGGCGGATGCCATGGTGCAAATAGAAAGCAAACAGGATAACAGTCTGCTTAAAGGGCTGAGTCAGCTGGGCACCGATGTTTCGCCGGATGTTGCCCCTGAAATTTTACTGCTGAAATCACGCATGATCCTCGGCGAGACCGTCGACAAATTAGGTCTGACGCAGCAGGCAAAGCAGCGCGTTTTGCCTGTGGTGGGGCGTCTCTGGCAGCGTCTGCAAGGGCGCGGGCAGGGTAAGATCACGTTAGGCGAACTCCAGATCCCGCAGGTGGAAGGCAAGGCGCAAGGGCTCACGCTGACCGTACAGGAAGCGGGAAAATATCACCTGACGGGCGAAAACATTGAGGCAGACGGTCGGGTTGGGAAAACGCTGGTCACGCAAGGGATCGTTCTGCTGGTGACGTCGATTGAGGCGACGCCAGGCACGCAATTTTCGCTTAAATCGTTGACGCGGCTGGAGACGATCAACGCCCTGAAGAAGAGCCTCACGGTTGCGGAGTCGGAGAAACAGAGTGGTATCGTGACCTTAACCCTGACGGGTGAAGATCCTGACAACATCGCCCGGGTGCTGAATGCGATTGCTGACAATTATCTTCAGCAAAATATCGCGCGCCAGGAGGCTCAGGATTCTCGTAGTCTGGATTTTTTACAAGAGCAGTTGCCGAAAATCAGAGCGGATCTGGATCAGGCTGAAGCACGGCTGAATGCTTATCGGGCGCAGCGTGACTCGGTGGATCTGTCTTTAGAGGCAAAATCCGTACTGGATCAGGTAGTGAACGTTGAGAACCAGCTAAATGAGCTGACGTTCCGGGAGGCAGAGATCTCCCAGCTCTTTAAAAAGAGTCACCCTACCTATCGTGCATTGCATGAAAAGAGACAGACCCTTGAGCGGGAACGGGATCGCCTGAATAACCGTGTGTCAGCTATGCCCTCCACGCAGCAGGAGATTTTACGCCTGAGCCGCGATGTTGAGTCGGGCCGCACCATTTATTTACAGCTATTGACGCGTCAGCAGGAGCTGAATATTTCCCGCTCCAGCGCTGTCGGGAACGTGAGGATCATTGATGAGGCGGTTACGCACCCGGATCCGATAAAGCCGCGAAAAGCGTTAATCATCATTCTTGGCGCGCTGTTCGGCCTAATGCTCGCAATGGGGACCGTGCTGGTACGCCAGGCGTTCAAACGTGGGATCACGCTTTCCGAGCAGCTGGAAGCGCAGGGGCTGCCGGTTCTGGCTACGTTGCCACGTTCCCAGTGGCTGTGGAGTAAAACGCATTTGCGCAGAAAAAATCCGTTCTCTCGTCGCTGGAAACACAAAACCTCGGATGTGCCTTTCCTGCCCGTCGATCGCCCTGCTGATATGTTTGTTGAAGCGGTACGCGGGCTGCGAACCAGTCTGTATTTCGCCATGATGGAGGCTGAGAACCGCATTGTGATGATTTCTGGCCCCACTCAGGACTGCGGAAAAACGCTGGTGGCGACGAATCTGGCGGCCGTCGCCGGGCAGAGCGGTCAGCGGGTGCTGTTTATTGATGCGGATATGCGCCAGGGCTATGTTCATAATATTTTTGGCCTGGAGAACCGCTACGGATTGTCCTGCCTGCTTGAAGGGAAATGCGACTTTACGGAGGTCATTCAGCATGCTGAAAAAGCGGGAATTGACGTCATCACCTGCGGCCCGGAACCCCTGCGTCCGTTAGAATTGCTGTTAAGCGAACGCTTCCTTGACATCATGTCCTGGGTTAACGAGCAATATGACATTGTCATCATCGATACACCGCCAGTCCTGGCCGTCACCGATGCCTCGCTGGTCGCCAGAGCAGCCGGAACAACGCTAATGGTTGCCCGTTTCGATAAAACCAGCGTGAAAGAGATGGAGAATACCGTTAAACGTCTCCAGCATGTTGGTGTGAAGGTCAGCGGCACAATCCTCAACGATATTGTTAAATCCGCAGCGCTGTTTTACAGCTCGGGGTACAGCCAGTGTGACTACGGTTATGCTTCGAGGAAAAAAGGAGACAGGCGTTAGCGCGGGAAAAACAATCCCTCTCCCGGGTGGGAGAGGGATAAGCATTACTTCGCCATCACTTCCTGCGCGGTACGCTCAACCAGAGACAGCAGGACTTTAACATCCTCCAGCGTCACGGTTGGGTTCAGCAGAGTCAGCTTCAGGCAGGTGATACCGTTATGCTCGGTCACACCGACGTTTGCACGGCCAGACTCCAGCAGCGCATCGCCAATTTTCTGGTTCAGCAGGGCAATACCGGCGTCATCCATTTGCGCCTGCGGACGGAAGCGGAACAGCACGCTTGCCAGCTGGGGTTGCATCACCAGTTCCAGAGCCGACTGCTCTTTCACGTAAGCCGCAACCTGCTGTGCCAGCGTCACGCCGTGATCGATGATTGCCGCGTATTGCTCCTGACCCAGCGCTTCCAGGCTCATCCACAGTTTCAGCGCGTCGAAACGGCGCGTGGTTTGCAGAGATTTGGAGACCAGGTTAGGTACACCTGCTTCTTCATCGAACTCAGAGTTCAGATAGGCCGCCTGATAGCGCATCAGCTCATAGTGACGCGCTTCCTTCAGCAGGAACGCACCGCAGCTGATGGTCTGGAAGAACTGCTTGTGGAAGTCCAGGGTGACGGAATCCACCAGCTCGATACCGTCCAGGTAGTGACGATACTGCTCAGACATCAGCAGCGCGCCGCCCCAGGCCGCATCAACGTGCACCCAGATATTCTGTTTCGCAGCCAGCTCAGCAATAGCACGCAGCGGATCGATAGCACCCGCATCGGTCGTACCGGCCGTGGCCACAATCGCCAGGATCTGCTCGCCGTTCGCGTTGCACTGTTCGATTTTCGCCGCCAGATCGGTGAGATCCATGCGGGAAAATTCGTCCGTTTTCACCTGCACCACGGACTGGTAGCCCAGACCCATCAGCGCCATGTTTTTCTGCACGGAGAAGTGTGCGTTTTCCGAGCACAGCACGCGGATCTTACGCAGATCGCCTGTCAGACCGTCCTGCTGAACCGAGTGGCCCTGACGCGCAAAGAACGCGTCACGCGCCAGCATCAGCCCCATGAGGTTACTCTGGGTACCGCCGCTGGTGAAGACGCCTGCGTCGCCAGCCTGATAACCCACGCGGGTACGCAGCCACTCGATCAGTTTGATCTCGATGATGGTTGCGGACGGGCTTTGATCCCAGGAGTCCATACTCTGGTTGGTGGCGTTAATCAGTACTTCCGCCGCCTGGCTAACCACCAGGCTTGGGCAGTGCAGGTGCGCCACACACTGCGGGTGATGAACGGACAAGCTGTCTTTCAGGAAGAACTCCACGGCGCGTTCAATCGCCGCTTCGTTACCCAGCCCTTTCGGGTTGAAATCCAGCTTAATACGGTCGCGCAGCTCCGCGACCGTTTTGCCCTGGTACATCTCAGGCTGTTTCAGCCACTGCATCACAGCCTGAGTGCTTTGTTCAATCGCCTGCTGGTAAGCTTCAATGCTCTGCGCAGAGGAGAACAAAATTGGGTTTGAATCAGACATCGTAATCAATAACTCCGGTTACGCCGGGCTAACGCCCGCAGCAAGCAGTGCCTGCTCGAATTTATCCAGGAAGACTTTCAGCTCGTCATCGCTGATCAGCAGAGAAGGCAGCAGACGCAGAACGATACCGTTACGGCCGCCACGCTCCAGAATCAAGCCTGCTTCGAAGCACTTCTTCTGAATCAGTGCAGACAGCTCGCCGTCGCCCGGGAAGCAACCCATGTGGTCAGCGGCTTCGTGCGGCTTAACGATCTCAATACCGATCATCATGCCCAGACCGCGAACGTGACCGATAACCGGATAGCGTTTCGCCATCTCTTTCAGCTGGCCTTTCAGCCATTCGCCCTGTGCGGCCACTTTGCCCGCGATATTCTGGTCTTTCAGGATCTTCAGCGTCGTCAGACCGGTTGCCATCGCCAGCTGGTTGCCGCGGAAGGTACCGGTATGGTGGCCTGGCGCCCATGCATCGAACTGCTTTTTGATACCGAGCACGGCCAGCGGCAGACCGCCACCGACTGCTTTAGACATCACGATGATGTCTGGCTCGATACCTGCGTGTTCGAAGGCAAAGAATTTACCGGTACGGGCAAAGCCAGCCTGGACTTCGTCGAGGATCAGCAGGATACCGTGTTCCTGAGTGACTTTACGGATGCGCTGCAACCACTCAACAGGCGCCGGGTTCACGCCGCCTTCACCCTGAACGGCTTCGAGGATCACCGCGGCAGGTTTACGCACGCCGCTTTCAACGTCGTTAATCAGATTTTCGAAGTAGTAGGTCAGCGCCTTCACGCCCGCTTCACCACCGATACCCAGTGGGCAACGGTACTCGTGTGGGTAAGGCATGAACTGGACTTCTGGCATCATACCGTCAACCGCTTCTTTAGGAGACAGGTTGCCGGTGACGGACAGTGCGCCGTGGGTCATACCGTGGTAACCACCAGAGAAACTGATGATACCGCTACGACCGGTCACTTTTTTCGCCAGCTTCAGCGCCGCTTCAACGGCGTCAGCCCCGGACGGGCCAGTGAATTGCAGGCAGTACTCTTTGCCCTGACCAGGCAACAGAGAGAGAAGGTATTCTGAAAACGCGTCTTTCAGCGGCGTGGTCAGATCCAGGGTATGTAACGGCAAGCCGCTGGTAATGACATTTTGGATGCTTTTCAGCACATCAGGATGATTGTGTCCAAGCGCGAGGGTGCCTGCGCCTGCTAAACAGTCAAGGTATTCTTTATTATCTGCATCGGTGATCCACACGCCTTCTGCTTTTGTGATCGCTAAAGGCAGTTTGCGCGGATAACTCCTGACGTTAGATTCAAATTCGGCCTGACGGGCCAGATAGGTTTCGTTGCTTTTGTGGGCATCTACGGTGTCAATACGGACTTTATCCGTCATCATATCACTCCTACAACCGCCGCTTCGTTATGAGCCACGATTGAATAAAAAGTTAAAAAACAGATGGGGCCTGAAAAAAACGCCGCCAATATAGAGCCTTTTGTCACCGGGCTCAATGGTTAATTTGTTTACTGTTTTGTGACACAGGGCACAGGGCAGGGAAGAACGCCGTTTGTATGGGGAAGATTGCACTTTATGCTAAATAAAAACAGCAGCTTACGTATGATTTGTCAGCATTGTAAAATCAGACAAAAGAGTGTGACAAATCGTGCGATTGGCAGGCGAAAAGGAGGCAGAGAGCCTCCTTACGCTGTTTATTTCTGACTAACGCGTAAAACGCCGTGTTCGCGTCCCTTCGTTTTATTCCATGACGCGTCCGTAATACCGTTTTCATCCAGGCTTATCGATATCACAAAACCGTTACCATGGATCTCATAGAAATTCGCATTCAGACGTTTAACGCTGGCTTTTTTGCCGTTCACGGTAGCGCTAAAAAAGCCGTTAGAAAGCGTGGCGTTAACCGTATCCGACGAGAACGAGGCTTCACGCAGGGGATCGTGAACGGATGCCGTTGGTTCGTGTTGTGCCGTGTTTTCCGCTTTGGTTTTGCTGACATCGCAAGAGCCATTGCCAGCGCTAATTTGCGTGCATCCCGAACGTTCTAATTGAGCGCGATAATGGGCGTTTATGGCGTGCGCAGGCGAGACACAACCTGCAAGCACGGTACCACTTATGACTAACATCATTAATTTTTTCATTTTATTGCCTTAAAAACGACACAAATACCAGGAGACATACATCACGCCGATCCAGATCTCGAACGAAATCAGCATTAGGTACAGGGCTACCGAAATAAAAATATATTTAGACATCTTTTTGTATCAACGAAATGCTCATCCGTTAAAATGAGGTTTTATACTTGTCCCGACGATTGTTTTACGCTTTAAAAGCCCATACCAATCCCAACCGAAGCGCCCATATTATTCGCAGTGTCATCTGAGAAGCTCACTTTCGCGATGACATGGGAATTAAAGTTAACGGACGCACCGACAGCAAGCGCGCTCTCACCGTTGTAAGTCGCACCACCAGCAGAGAACATGACGCGCTGATTGGTTTGCACTTGTGGCAAACCCGCCATCGCCATCGCCCCTGAAATACCGGCATTAGCCTGCTTCTTATTCTTGTCCACTTCATCACGTAGAGATTTAAATTGCTGGCTGGTGTTAGTATTCATTGCCTGTAATGACTGCCTGGTGGCTTGCAGATCCTGCGTGGCGGCAGTAACAGCCAGGCTATTTTTAGCGACCTTCGCCTGGGTAGCTGTATCCAGCTGTCGTTGTGTCACGGTGGTTGTCACACCATCTTTACCGTTATGACCGTCTGCACCGTCGCGACCGTTTCTTCCCGCAATGCCTTGTGCGCCAGTATCACCCTTATCACCTTTCATACCTGTCGCGCCAGCATCGCCTTTTTCACCCTTCGCGCCAGTTACACCGGTATCCCCTTTATCGCCCTTTGCGCCAGTCGCGCCGGTATCCCCTTTATCACCCTTTGCGCCAGTCGCACCGGTATCCCCTTTATCACCCTTTGCGCCAGTCGCACCGGTATCCCCTTTATCACCTTTCGCTCCATCTGCACCGTTGATGGGTTTAGGTGCATTTTCGAGAGCAGTAAGGCGGCTATCCTGAATATTATCGACGTGTTGAAGGTTGTTAATGGCTGTGCCGTTAGTCGCCACACCCTGTAAGGCCGTCTCACTTTTCAGACTGGCGGAATCGGCAAGCGCGCCAGCAAGCAACGCTTTCTGATGTGCGTCGTTAGCCATTTTATCCACGACTAACACGCCCAGTTTTGTGGACTGAAGGTCGTCGTTAACCTGCGTTAAGCGGTTATCCGTTGCGCCATCACGGTTAATACTATCAGCGTTGTTTTGTGTAATTTGATCTTGATGGTCATTTACAATATTAGTGATTTGCTGATCGTCCCAAACCGTATTCGCGGCTTCAGCCTGGCTCATTGTACCCGCTAAGACAACGCCCATTACAAAAATAGCAGTAAAGTTTTTATTCATAGATTTCATTTAAAAAGCTCACATCATTAATTATCGAAAATACTGAAGCTGAACAGCTTTATTTTTTGGATTTAAAAAACGGTTGAAGATTATCTAAATCTTATTTAGTAACGCGAGTGAACTATCAATTAAACGCAAACCAATGATGTTGATCTAAGTCATAAATACTATGAATAGTTCCGAGGGCGTAAAAGTCATTTTGCGGTTGTTATTAATGTAAACATTAAAGTGAAAATGACGAGGGAAATGAGAGGGTCAGATTAAGTAATTGACAGAAATAAATTTCTGCAAAATAAATGTTTACATTGATGCCTGAGTTTATTTCATACGAAAGCAGGTGGGCTGTCTTATAAAATCACTCCCGGTGAGTCATTATGGATAAAAATAAAATTTCTCAGCACAGAAAGTGAATATTATATTTAATGAGTTCTTAACAAATATGGCGGGATAATTAACTGAACAATAATGTATACATATTGAGCGTAGTTAATATCTTGTCGTTTATTGTTCGTTACAGGGGGTTAACGGACAGCCAAAACTCCTTGCACCCGGGTTACCCCCCGGTTACACTACATGACTACGAAATGCCATTTTGTAAGTAACTGTTTTATAAGTAATTTGACTCGGGGTGCCCTTCTTTGTGAAGGCTGAGAAATACCCGTATTACCTGATCTGGATAATGCCAGCGTAGGGAAGTCAGATGCCTACCCGGTCATCGCTTCTTCACGCACGGCAGGAGCGAAACCATGCAGCCTGACCTGCTCGACTCACACGTTTTACATCAATTCCGAACCCGTTCCCCGCTCACGCACTGTATGACCAACGATGTCGTGCAGACCTTCACCGCCAATGTGCTGCTCGCGCTGGGCGCTTCCCCGGCAATGGTGATCGAAGCCGAGGAAGCGGAACAGTTTGCCGCGCTTGCCGATGCTCTGCTCATCAACGTGGGTACACTCACCGCACCGCGCGCCCAGTCGATGCGTCGGGCTATTGAGAGCGCTGTAGCCGCGGGCACACCCTGGGTTCTGGATCCGGTTGCGGTTGGCGCGCTGGCGTTCCGCACCCGTTTTTGCCAGCAAATATTATCCCTTAAACCTGCGGCCATTCGTGGAAACGCCTCCGAAATCCTCGCCCTTGCCGGAATGAGTGCGGGCGGGCGCGGGGTTGATTCCACCGATACGGCAGCGAGCGCGTTGACCGCTGCGCAGACGCTCGCCCGTCAGACCCATGCCGTTGTGGTCGTCACAGGAGAAGTGGATCACATCACTGATGGTCAGCGAACCCGTACGGTCGCGGGCGGCGACCTGCTGATGACCCGCGTGGTAGGAACTGGCTGTGCGCTCTCGGCGGTCGTCGCCGCCTGCTGCTCGCTGCCTGGCGACAGGCTTGATAACGCGACGGCTGCCTGCGGCTTTATGAAGCGCGCAGGGTCAGTTGCCCTGACTCAAAGCCGGGGGCCCGGCAGCTTTTCCTCCGCGTTTCTGGACGCGCTTTACGCGCTGGAGGAACAGGTATGACACGCATAAATGCCCTGACTATTGCGGGAACCGATCCCAGCGGCGGAGCGGGGATCCAGGCAGACCTGAAAACCTTCTCTGCGCTCGGCGCTTACGGATGTTCGGTTATCACCGCGCTGGTGGCGCAAAACACGCGCGGTGTACAGTCGGTGTATCGCATTGAGCCGGATTTTGTCGCCGCACAGCTGGATTCGGTATTCAGCGATGTACGTATCGACACCACCAAAATTGGCATGCTCGCAGAGGCGGACATTGTTGAAGCGGTCGCGGAACGTCTCAAACGTTATCAGATAAAAAACGTGGTGCTCGATACCGTGATGCTGGCCAAATGCGGCGATCCGCTGCTCTCCGCCTCGGCCGTCGACACCCTGCGTAAAAAGCTGCTGCCGCAGGTGGCGCTGATCACGCCAAACCTGCCTGAGGCCGCCGCGCTGCTGGATGCGCCACACGCGCAAAACGAACGTGAAATGAAAGAGCAGGGCAATGCGCTGCTGGCGATGGGGTGTCGCGCGGTGCTGATGAAAGGCGGTCATCTCGATGATGCAGAAAGCCCGGACTGGCTCTTCACCCACGATGGCGCGCAACGTTTCACCGCCCCGCGCGTACAGACCAAAAACACCCACGGCACGGGCTGTACGCTCTCGGCGGCGCTGGCGGCGCTGCGTCCCCGAAACGCGAACTGGGCGGATACGGTACAGGAGGCGAAGATCTGGCTCTCGGACGCGCTGGCAAAAGCCGATTCTCTGGAAGTGGGTCACGGTATTGGGCCGGTTCACCATTTTCATGCATGGTGGTAAGCCGTATACTGGCATAAAACCTTATGCCAGAGAAAAACAGAGATGGAACAAGCGCATACCCGGTTAATTGCTCAACTCAAGGAACGAATTGCCGCACCGGACAACACGCCGCTGTATCTGAAATTTGCCGAAACGGTTAAAAACGCGGTACGCAGCGGCGTGCTCGCGCACGGTAATATTTTGCCTGGCGAGCGCGATCTGAGCCAGCTTGCCGGTGTGTCGCGCATTACGGTGCGTAAAGCGATGCAGGCGCTGGAAGAGGCTGGCGTCGTCACCCGCGCGCGTGGATACGGGACGCAAATCAACAATATCTTTGAATATTCGCTAAAAGAGGCGCGCGGGTTTTCTCAGCAGGTGGTGCTGCGGGGCAAAACGCCCAACACGCTGTGGGTCAATAAACGCGTCGTGAAATGTCCGGAGGAGATCGCCCGCCACCTTTCCCTTGCGCCAGACAGTGATGTATTTCTGCTTAAGCGCATCCGCTATGTGGATGACGATGCAGTATCGATAGAGGAGTCCTGGGTACCAGTAGGATTAATTCCCAACCCGGACGACATTGGCGTCTCGCTTTATGATTACTTCCGCAGCCAGAATATCTTGCCGCAGCGCACCCGGTCCCGCGTCAGCGCCCGGATGCCGGACAGCGAGTTTCAGGCGCATATCAAGATGGACGATAAGATACCGGTGCTGGTGATCAAGCAAGTCGCGCTCGATCAACAGCACCGGCCAATTGAGTACAGCATCAGCTACTGCCGCAGCGACCTATACGTCTTTGTGTGCGAGGAGTAGGGCCTCGCGCGTGGGGGCGCAGTCGCCACCGCGATGGCTGACTACCCAGGCGGCTACGGCATTGCCAAGCTGCACCGCCTCTGGCAGTGACCATCCCGCGGCCAGACCGGCAAGGGTACCTCCCGCATGGCTGTCACCCGCGCCGATGGTATCGACCACGGTAGCAGGAAACGCCGGAACGTGTCCGGAAGCGTCACCGTCATACCAGACCGCCCCGTCTTTATCATGGCGTATGATCAGCGCAGCGCCAAACCTCTGCTGCCACCGTGTGCCGAGCTCTTCCACGCTTACGCCAAGCCATTCTGCGGCAAGTTCCGCCTCCTGACGATTAAGCGAGACAATCGGTTTGCAGGCCATAATCCTTGCCATCAGCGGGTCGGGAATATCCGCGATGCGCGGACCGAAATCGATAAAGAGCGTCGCATCCTGAAGACTTTCCAGCCAGGCCGTCAGCAGCTCACCGCTGGGGGACGCCAGCTGGTAGCCGGACAAAGAGATCAGGCTCCCTGCCGGCACGCTTAACCCGTCCAGCCAGCGCTGCTGCCACTGATTCTCCACGCCGCTGAACGACATAAAGGTCCGTTCACCGTCAGGCTCCACCAGCGCCAGGCACCAGCCGTTATCGCCCGTTTCCGCTTCCACGGCGCTGTGCAGATCCTGCTTCGCCATGGCGTTACGGATAATATCGGCCCACACGCCGTGGCCGACAGGAAGCGCGTTTTGCGCAGCAATGCCGAGCCGCTTCAGGGCGATGGCGATATTCAGCGCGCAGCCGCCAATATTCACTCCCTGTTGCTTCAGTTCGATATCACACCCGCGCCAGGGCAGAGCGTAGGCGTCGGCAATCACGTCGATGACCGCCGCGCCGAGCACCGTTACGGGACGCGTGGCGTGAAGGGTTTCGAGACGGCGGGCAAAAGCACTCATACGCCCTCCCTGTGCTCCCGGAAGTGCAGCAGTTTTTCACAGTAGTGGCCGAAATCGAGCCGGTTTACGGCATCAAGTTCGTTTTTGAGTGCCGGATCAATGGCCTGTACACCGTGCAGCGCACCGCAGATGGCCGTTGCCATCGCGCCGATAGTGTCAGTATCACCGCCCAGGTTGGCGCATAACACCGCGCAGCGGTTCGGATCGGTGCCCGCGAGTTCGACCATCGCAATCGCCGCCGGAACGGACTCAAGGGTGCTCGTGCCCGCGCCAATAAGCTGATAGATCTGCTCGCTGGCGGACTCGGTACCGTTGGCTTCGCGCACGGTTTTCAGGGCCAGCTCAATACGAGCGGAAAGCGATGCGCTGAAGGTGGTCGTGTTCGCCTCCTGTGCCGCACGGGCAATACCCGGCAGGGCATCGGCGATGTTCTGCCAGCGCTCGCCGTCGATAGCGCGTGAAACCGCCCAGGCGATCACCACCGCACCGGCGATAGCGAGATCCGATTTATGGGTCGGGCTGGAGGCTAACGCAACCTGTTCCACAAAGTGCGCCAGACGCGTGGCCGGCAGCAGGCATCCCAGCGGGGAGGCGCGCATCGCCGCACCGTTGGTGACGCCGTTGTTCTCCAGCTGGCTCACCGGCTTGCCGTCACGGATGGCGTTCAGGGCAATTTTGGAGGTCGGGCCGAGCACATTCTTATTGAACGCGTCAAAATCCAGCGCCCAGTCCAGAATATGCTTACCGATAACGTCAGGGTTAATTTCCCCCTCGCATTCGATAATCGCATCGGCCAGGCACAGCGCCATCGACGTATCATCCGTAAATTCGGCCTGCTTAAAGTAACAGGCGGCATTATTCTCAGCCGGGCCGGGTAAGAAACGGTCGATCCAGCCGAAGTGCGCTTTCACCCGCTTGCGCGGCCACAGCTCCGACGGCATTCCCATCGCATCCCCTAACGCCTGCCCGTAAAGAGCACCGAGAATACGGTCTTGTTTCATTTAACTTCCCCTCGTGTCAGCGCGGTATCGCCATCAACCACCTCAATTGCGGTGATCTCTTTATCCGATTCGCGGAAAAACAGCATAAACAGCACGGCAATCACCACAATCATGATTGCACCAAACGTCCACATTCCGGCCCAGTTGAAGGTCAGCCCATTCACCGGCTCTTTATATGCGAACATTTTTTCCATCATCACGCCGCCGAGACGGTAACCCAGCAGGCTACCAAAGCCCTGACAGCACAGCGTGATCAAGCCCTGCGCCGCGTTGCGCATATGCACGGGCGCTTTTTTATCCACGTAGATGTACGCGGTGACGTAATAGAAGTCATAGCTTACGCCGTGCAGCAGAATGCCGAGGAACAGCAGGGCGTAGGTGAAGTATTGCTCGGCGCCACCGTAAACAAAGAAACCGTAGCGAATGGCGGCGGTGATCAGGCCCAGCAGCAAGACCTTCTTAATACCAAAGCGTTTGGTAAAGAACGGCAGAGCGAGCATGAAGAAGATTTCAGAGAACTGGCCGAGGGTCATCCAGCCGGTGGCGTTTTTCATTCCCACTTCGGTGAGATAGCCGTTGGCAAAGATGTAGTAGAAGGCCAGCGGCATGGCGAACAGGAACGAGCAGAAGAAGAACACCAGAAAGTTTTTATCGCGCAGCAGGATCAGCGCATCCAGCCCCAGCATCACTTTGAAATCCAGCTTGCCGGTACTCTTTGGTGGCGTGTTCGGCAGGAACAGCGCGAAGACGCCGAGCAGAAGGGAGCTGGCAGCGGTCATCAGCAGCGGAATATTGGTGTCAGAGATGTCGCTATAGCCCATCATCTGCGGCAGGAAGCCGCACGCCAGGCCGGAGGCAATCCAGCCGATGGTGCCCATCACGCGGATGCGCGGGAAATCAGCCTCTACGTCATCGACGTTCGCGAAGGCGATGCTGTTGGTCAGCGCGATGGTCGGCATATAGGTCAGGGAGTAGGCCAGCAGCAGCGGGAAGAAGGTGCTGAACTGGGTTTGCTGTGCTGCGAAATACATCAGAATCGCGCCAGCGAACATCAGCACAGCCAGCACTTTCTGGGCGGCGAAGAAACGGTCCGTCAGCGAGCCGACCAGGATAGGAGAGAGGATCGCGGCAATCGCGGTACAGGCATACGACCAGCCAATTTCCCCGGCGGTAAACCCGCTCTTACTCAGCCACAGCCACAGCGGCACAAACCATGCGCCCCAGATAAACCATTCAACGAACATCATGAATGACAGTTGGACTTTCGTTTTCATTTTTTAATCCTGCATGTCAGAGGTACGCATGTAACATACCATGTGATAATACCTTTTAAATACCTTTAAGGCGATTGTTTGATCAGTGTAACAAAAATGTTGTACACGAAACGAGCCAGCAGATTGTGCTTAAAAAAGTTGCAAATGGTGGAAAATAGGTTAAGTCGGTACCAGGCTTACTCTGCCTGCAAAAACGTGGGCTTGGATCACACGCTCCGACATCATGTCGGACTTACGGGAGCATCACTATGACTGATATTGCGCAGCTGCTTGGCAAAGACGCCGACAGCCTTTTACAGCATCGTTGTATGACCATTCCAGCCGACCAGCTTTATCTGCCTGGCCATGATTACGTAGACCGGGTCATGGTTGACAACAACCGTCCGCCTGCCGTACTGCGAAACATGCAGACGCTTTACAATACCGGTCGTCTGGGCGGGACCGGGTATCTCTCCATTCTGCCCGTTGACCAGGGCGTAGAGCACTCGGCGGGAGCGTCGTTTGCTGCTAACCCGCTCTACTTTGACCCGAAAAACATTGTCGAGCTGGCGATTGAAGCGGGCTGTAACTGTGTGGCATCGACGTATGGCGTGCTGGCCTCCGTTTCCCGCCGCTATGCTCACCGCATTCCGTTCCTCGTGAAGCTGAACCACAATGAAACCCTGAGCTACCCCACCGAATATGACCAGACGCTCTATGCCAGCGTCGAGCAGGCGTTCAATATGGGGGCGGTTGCCGTTGGGGCGACCATCTATTTCGGCTCAGAACAGTCTCGTCGTCAAATTGAAGAGATCTCTGCGGCGTTTGAGCGCGCGCACGAGCTGGGTATGGTGACCGTGCTGTGGGCGTACCTGCGCAACTCGGCGTTCAAAAAAGACGGCGTGGATTATCACGTGTCGGCCGATCTGACCGGTCAGGCAAACCACCTGGCGGCAACCATCGGCGCGGACATCGTGAAGCAGAAAATGGCCGAGAATAACGGCGGCTATAAAGCGGTGAACTTTGGCTATACCGACGACCGCGTGTACAGCAAGCTGACCAGCGACAACCCGATCGATCTGGTGCGCTACCAGCTGGCGAACTGCTACATGGGCCGCGCCGGGCTGATTAACTCCGGCGGTGCGGCAGGCGGTGAAACCGACCTGACCGACGCGGTGCGCACGGCGGTCATTAACAAACGTGCGGGCGGTATGGGGCTGATCCTGGGCCGTAAGGCGTTTAAAAAATCCATGGCCGACGGCGTGAAGCTGATTAATGCGGTTCAGGATGTCTATCTGGACAGTAAAGTCACGATTGCCTGACGCCACCGTATCCCTCTCCCCCGTGGGCTGAGGGTTCCTCACAAAATAATGCCTGCACAAACGGCCCCCTCTCCCTTGAGGGAGAGGGTGGCTCAGTCGCCACCACCCTGGCGACCCGGGCTCCCGGCGGTAAATCGCCGCTTCGCGGTCCCTTCGGCTTATTCCTTCCGGCTTATCGGGGACGGGCGGAAGTAACATCCCTGTACAGCCCGCCCTCTCGGCGCATCCCTGCGCCTCGCCCCGGCCTACAGGAAACGCCTCAGCGATTTACAGCCGGACCGAGGCATCGCTGAAAGCCCTCAGTGATTCTGAGGCAATGTTATAGCTTTTGCTTTCAAATTACTGGGGAACCCTCAGCCCTGTGGGGAGAGGGCATTATCGCGCACGCTGTAAAAAATCAGCGCAACAGCACGCAGTCCGGCGGCAATCGGCACTGCAACGCCCCGGGCAACACCTCAATGCGGAATCGCTCGCCGCTGAGCGGCTCTCCGTCGAGGTTAAAGGTCATGCCGTGTGGGGCGATCACTTCAAACCACGCGGATTTCCCGTCGATGATATTGGGGCTCTCCTCTGGCTGCGTCAGCGTCGTAAACAGCGCAGGCAGCAGCCCGTCGCCGGTAAAAATACGCAGCTGTAATTGACCGTCGTTGATCAATGCTTCCGGGCAAAGCTGTTGACCGCCCCCCGCCTGCCGCCCGTTGCCGATACCAATCACCAGCGCGTCGCCCTGCCAGTGGAAGTTCTCACCGTGAATTTCACAGCTGTCGGGCTTGAGGGTGTCCATGCGCATTAGGCCGTGAATGAGATACGAGACGCCGCCCAGCGCGGCTTTCAGTTTTTCCGGTGTTTCGCTGGTGATCCGCGTGCCGAAACCGCCCGTTGCCATATTGATAAAGCAGGTTCTTTCATTCACCTGCGCAATATCGACGGCGGTCGCTTTCCCGAGGATAGCCAGTTGCAGTGCTTTGCCTACATCCTCCGGAATACCGGCGCTGGTGGCAAAATCGTTGGCGGTACCGAGCGGTAAAATCCCCATCGCCGGGCGAGCTGCGGCGTTGAGGTCAATGAGCGCACCGGCGATCTCGTTGATCGTTCCGTCGCCGCCGCCGGAAATGATGGTCTGAACACCTAACCTGATGCCCTCGTCGATATAGCGCGCCGCATCGCCTTTTTCAAATGTCACGCGCACGTGAATGCGCGCGCCATCTTCACGCAATTCGGTGATCGCCTGGCGCAACAGATCGTTGCCTGCACTCTTGCCGTTAAGAATTAATAAACTGTCTGGATAGGTTGCCATCCGGGTTGCTCCCTTTTTTAGCTATAGAAAGAGTGTATCCCAGGGAGGGAAAAAGCGGGTAAGAACAGGATGAAAGGCAAAAAATAAGCCCGCGTAAGGGCTTTGAAATCGACTAAAGAACCCCGTAGCGCTTACAGTGCATACTACTGCCGCTCAATTGACTATTGTGGTCAACGTTTGAGGTGTGACATTGGCCTTGCCTCGATTTTGAGCTGCTTACGCCAGACCCGATTATGTAGCGTTAGCGCAATGGAGCGGTAAAAAATCGATGAATTCATCCACATAATGTTCAGAAAGAAACATCCCAGCCCCAGCAAAGAGGTTATTTGCGGTGTGTAGTTCTCAACAGGGCCGAATAAAAGCGAAATCCCCGTCCAGATGAAATAAATAATGCTCATTATGCCTGTCAGCGTAATGACGAAAATATGCAGCTTATATCCAGGCAAAGAACCCCGTGTAGTCAGAAACATCGTGCTCATCACTAACAGACAATACACAATTGCTGCAATGAATACTCCCATCATAACCTTAAATTCAGCTAAGCCGAGCCAGCGAAACAGCAACAACCAGAGGGAAACTTGCACCATGGCGTAGCAAAAAATAGCCAGTAACGTGCTCACTGCCAAAGGAATTCCTGTCATATGGACGCCCACAGGAACGCCGAACCGATCTTTTAACTGTTCTTTTAATGTTTCAAGCTGGTTGAGATCATCGGTCGCCATTTTACTTTTAACCAAAGCACTTAATGCAAGGCTATCTTTAATGTATTTCATCATGGACGGGTCAATAACTTCCTGTAAATGAAAAAGACTGAATTAAACCAAAAATGTATTTACCCGTTTGTGCAACATTCTGTGGATTTCTGATATTTCCTGAGATGGCACTTCCAACGAAGGCAGAAGAATTTGAAATGGTATTCAGCAACTCACGCTGTAAGAGCAACTGCAACGCTTCTGACGGATAACGTTTGGGATACACGCCTGCCTTCATTGCTGCTTTTACACCTGAATTCGAGATGCCGGGATTGCGGATACGAATAATCTCCTCTGTTAATCGCGTACGGTCGGCCCGGCTCATTTTTTGTAATAAGGAGAGCAAACTCTCAGACGATGAACGGTTAAGAAGGCGATAGGTCAATGCAGCGCTTTTTAAACCCGCAGCAGCCCCGGCAAGAGAAATCGCATCCAGGGCTGTGTTGGTTGCTGTATACCACTCCTGGGAGTCCATCCACGCAACGTAATCATCATGATTCATAGCAATCAACGATAGTCGGCCAAGCCCATTTGCACATTGAATTCCAGTTGCTACACCACCGGCTAAAATCACAGCGGCTATAGCACCGGAAGACCCTGCAGTGAGAGGTATAGCCATACCGGCCCCTGCCGCAAGTACAACAGTAAGAATTGCGGCTCCGCAGGAAATGGCCGTTGAACCAATTTCAGTTGCCAGGGAAGGGGAATTAATCGTCGCCGTTGTTGCCTGAACAGGGTTAACTAATGAGGCATTTACTTTGGTTATGACTACATGACTAACCGAGCTTTCGTTTGGTGTCGCAATCCTTCTTGATGGCCGTACTAGCCACTGACGTGTACCGTCTGAGTAGATAATCCCGGCCTGGCTAAAATTTCTGCTACAGTCCAGTTGACCTGCAAGTGCTGTGAAATTTATATCGCCGCCAGAGGCAAGACCAAGACTGCGTGCGAGTTCGTAATCTGGAAGATCCTTTGAAAATTGTCCTGTGAATGTCACTTCATCTCTCCGTCCATGTGAAACGTTGATTGTTAATAAATCAAGAGTAAAGGTCCCGTTAACACTTAAAATTAGGAATGTTCCGAATAGTGTTCATCCCTCTCAAATCCATTAAAAAATGTGATTAGGATCCTTTGTTCGTTCGATTTGCTTAGATGATACGCCTAATGCTGACACAAACCTTTCCCGGGTCAATCCAACGCCATATTTATCAGGGGGAAAAATTTCAGGAGTTAACAAAAAAAATAAGCCCGCGTAAGGGAGATTACGCAGGCTAAGGAGGTGGTTCCTGGTACAGCTAGCATTTATGGGTTATGTTTTTCAGCGGGGGGGATAATACCCGTATTGAACGAAGCGGTATGTGATCCGATTCTAAGAATTATCCCAGCGTGAAAAAATCCCGTTGATTGACTATTTGCCGTGTGGATTTCGGGTATTTTCACCTTCAAAATTACGCATCAGCAGCGCAAACTCCAGCTCCACCTCTTCAGGAACCGGCAGCCAGACCACATGGCCGTCGCCAGGTGCGACCTCAATCGCCTCACCTTTTTTGTTTTCCAGGTGCTCCAGTCGGAAGTTCATGTTGCCCTGCGGCGTCATCAGCTCCAGGCTGTCGCCTTTAGTGAATTTGTTTTTTACGGCGACGGCGGCCAGCGGGCCTTTACGCTCGCCGGTGAAGTCGCCTACAAACTGCTGGCGTTCGGAAATCGAATAGCCATGCTCGTAGTTCTGGTAGTCGTCGTGAGTGTGACGACGCAGGAAACCTTCGGTATAGCCGCGATGCGCCAGACCTTCCAGCGTTTCCAGCAGGCTGGTGTCGAACGGTTTACCGGCAGCGGCATCGTCGATGGCTTTGCGATATACCTGTGCGGTACGAGCGCAGTAGTAGTAAGACTTGGTGCGGCCTTCGATTTTCAGGGAGTGTACGCCCATCTTGGTTAAACGCTCGACGTGCGCGATGGCGCGCAGATCTTTAGAGTTCATGATGTAAGTGCCGTGCTCGTCTTCGAAGGCGGTCATGTACTCACCCGGACGTTTGGCTTCTTCGATCATAAACACGCTGTCGGTAGGCGCGCCAATTCCCAGCGTTGGCTCAACGTTGGTGACCGGAATCGGCTCGTGTTTATGCACGATGTTACCGATGTCATCCTCTTTGCCTTCCTGAACGTTATATTCCCAGCGGCAGGCGTTGGTGCAGGTACCCTGGTTCGGGTCACGCTTGTTGATGTAGCCAGAGAGCAGGCAGCGTCCGGAGTAGGCCATGCACAGCGCGCCGTGAACGAAGATTTCGATCTCCATATCCGGCACCTGGGTGCGGATCTCTTCGATCTCTTCGAGGGACAGCTCGCGGGACAGAATGACGCGGGTCAGCCCCATCTGTTTCCAGAATTTCACCGTTGCCCAGTTGACGGCGTTAGCCTGCACTGAGAGGTGAATGTCCATCTCCGGGAAATTCTCCCGAACCAGCATGATTAAACCCGGGTCCGACATGATCAGCGCGTCCGGCCCCATCTCCACGACCGGCTTCAGGTCGCGAATGAACGTTTTCAGCTTGGCGTTGTGCGGCGCGATGTTCACCACCACGTAGAATTTTTTGCCCAGGGCATGCGCTTCATTGATGCCGAGCTGAAGATTCTCGTGGTTGAATTCGTTGTTACGCACGCGCAGCGAGTAGCGCGGCTGGCCCGCGTAGACGGCGTCGGCGCCATAGGCGAAAGCGTAACGCATATTTTGCAGCGTTCCCGCCGGGGAAAGGAGTTCCGGTTTAAACATGTTTGTTCTCGTTCTGATGACAGGTCAGATCCGCATGCACCTGATGCAGCGGTAAGGGGAGATCCCCCACTTTAAGGGCGGGCATTGTAGCGCTGCGGGGAAGAGAGGTAAAGCTTTGCCCCTCACCCTAACCCTCTCCCCTTTGGGGCTGAGGGTTCCCCACAAAATAATGCCTGCACAGACGGCCCCCTCTCCCTTGAGGGAGAGGGCTGGGGTGAGGGGGAACATACGGCTCTGGTGGTCATTCCGTTCACGTTATGTTCCTTGCTACTCTGTCACGACATGGCCGGTGAACGTGCCAGGGTGGCTCAGTCGCCACCACCCTGGCGACCCGGGCTTCCGGCGGAAAATCGCCGCTTCGCGGTGCCTTCGGCTTATTCCTTCCGGCTTATCGGGGACGGGCGGAGGTAACATCCCTGTAAAGCCCGCCCTCTCGGCGCATCCCTGCGCCTCGCCCCGGCCTACAGGAAACGCCTCAGCGATTTACAGCCGGACCGAGGCATCGCTGAAAGCCCTCAGTTATTCTGAGGCAGCGTTATAGCTTTTGCTTTCAAATTGCTGGGGAACCCTCTCCCTTTGGGGAGACGGCAGGGTGAGGGGGGTTATTCAGGCAATCCTGCACGCATCCGCTTCCCAGCGATACCCCACGCCGTACACCGCGCGAATAAACGACTGGTCGGCGTCCAGCGCCTCCAGCTTGCGGCGCAGGTTTTTGATGTGGCTGTCGATGGTGCGGTCGGTCACCACGCGGTAATCGTCATACAGATGGTTGAGCAGCTGCTCGCGGGAAAACACTTTGCCCGGCTCGTGGGAGAGCGTTTTCAACAGGCGAAACTCTGCGGGGGTGAGATCCAAAAGTTTGCTGCGCCAGCTCGCCTGGAAACGGCTTTCGTCGACGATCAGCGGGCTTTGCGCATCGAGCACCTGCAATTCACGCTGCGGCTTACAGCGGCGGAGGATGGTTTTCACCCGAGCGACCACCTCCCGCGGGCTGTAAGGCTTGCAGATGTAATCGTCGGCGCCGATTTCGAGCCCCAGCAGACGATCGATCTCTTCGATTTTGGCCGTCACCATCACGATGGGCACATCGGAGAAACGACGAATTTCGCGGCACAGGGTCAGGCCGTCGGTACCCGGCAGCATCAGATCCAGCAGGATCAGATCCGGCGGCGTCTGGCGCACGTAGGGCAGCACCTGGTCGCCGTGGCTGATAAGCGTTGGCGCGTAACTCGCAGCGCGCAAATAGTCGATCAGCAGTTGCCCAAGTTTAGGCTCGTCTTCCACGATCAAAATACGCGGTGTGTTGTCGTCAATCGGTAACTCGGTCATGCTTCCCTCGATAAATCCCGTTCCAGAGGTAACTCTACTGTAATGCTAACCCCGCCAAAAGGCGAATGGGCGGCGCGGATGGTGCCGCCATGGGCCTCCACAATGTTAACGCAAATGGCCAGCCCAAGGCCGGAACCGCCGCTGGCGCGGTTGCGTGAACCTTCGGTGCGATAGAAGCGCTCGAACAGTTTTTCCAGCTGCGCATCCTTCACGCCAGGGGCGGAGTCCGCAAAGGTCAGGGCAAAGCGCCCGTTTTCCTGCCTGCCGGAGATATGCAGCGCGCCGCCGCCGTCGGTGTAGCGGAGGCTGTTCTCCAGCAGATTATTGAACAGCTGCATCAGGCGATCTCTGTCGCCGAACACCACCGCACTGTCCGGCAGCGAAAGGTTGATTTTCAGGTCACGGCTGGCGAAGCGCTCGCGGAATGCGCCGGTCACGACTTCAAGGATATTGATCACATCGATCGGTGCTTTCTGGTAAGCCAGGGCGCCTTCGTCGGACATGGAAAGCTGATGCAGATCGTCCACCAGTTTGGTCAGCGTACCGACTTCCGCCTGAAGCGAGGCCACCGACTCGGGGGTGAACTGCCGCACGCCGTCCTGAATCGCCTCCAGCTCGCCGCGCAGCACCGCCAGCGGGGTGCGCAGCTCGTGCGAAATGTCGGCCATAAAATCGCGGCGCATCTGCTGGTTTTTTTCCAGCGTGCTGGCGAGCTGGTTGAAGTCCTGCGCCAGCTTGCCCAGTTCATCCTGGCTGCGGGTGTCCACGCGGGTCGAGAAATCACCCGCCGCCAGCTTGTGCGTGCCTTCCACCAGGCGCTTAACCGGCGCCAGCAGGCCGCGCGCCAGCGGGAAGGTGGCGAGCGCCGCAAGCAGGGTAGAAAGCGCGACAATCAACCAGCTGGTCTGACGCTGCTGGCGGTCAAAGTTGATGTCGGTGTTGCGCGTCAGCCGCTCGACCGGGGAGGCGATAACCCAGCCCACCGTGGCGCCGTTCGAGGTAATGGCGCGCTTTGTGCCGTCCGGCGGTACCGGAGAGCGTGGGCCAACGAGCACGCGCATCTCCTGATCAATTACCCAGAACTGGGTGCGCCAGCCGTGCGGCGGCATGCCCGGTCCCGGACGGTCGTCGTCATTATCGTGCTCCAGCGAGCGCAGAATTTGAAATATAAAGCGATCGTTGTTGCGCAGAAAACGCCAGTTACCGTGCAGGCTATACTGTTCCCCCAGCGCGTCGCTTAAGCCCTGTAAACGCTGTTCGTTACCGTGCTTGATGTAGTCAATAAAGCCGCGCTCAAAGCTGACCCGCACCGCCCAGTGCATAGTAATCAGCAGGACGATACAGGTGGCGAAAATCGCCACAAAAAGCTTACCGGTGATCCCCGGACGCCAGAATTTCATGGTGCACTCCTTTTGCCGCGTCGGATCACGACGTTTTTGGTCGTGTCATTCGGCACTCTGGCAAAGATAAAAGCGGGCAGAGCGATAATTACCGCCATGCTGAGGTAAGTGTATAAAAAGACCTGATGCGCGACGGGGGTGTCGGCGCTGAGATGGTGCTGACCGTACATGCCGAGCAGCAATCCGGCGACCGTGACCCCCACGCTCATGGAGAGCTGCATGATCATCGACAGCAGACTGTTACCACTGCTTGCCAGCTCGTCCGGCAGATCTTTCAGCGTCAGGGTGTTCATCGACGAGAATCGCATGGAGTTGATGATCCCCTGGCAGAACAGCACCAGCGGCAGGATGTAGTACCAGCCCAGCAGCGCCACGGCCATAAACAGCAGGCAGACCAACGCCAGCCCGATCGTGGCGGCCACCAGCACGCGGCGATAGCCAAAGCGGTTCACCACCTGCACCACAATACGCTTCATCCCCATGCTGCCAAGTACCATCGGGATCATCATCAGCCCGGCATGGAACGGCGAGAAGCCCATCCCAATCTGTAAAAATACCGGCGTCATAAACGGCAACATGCCGCTGCCGATGCGTCCGGCAAAGCTGCCGAACAGACCAAGACGGTAGGTGGGATTCTTGAACAGATTTAGGCTGAACAGCGCGTTAGCGTTACCTCTGGCATGCCACAGATACCAGAGAATGGCGGTGACACCCAGCGCTACCAGCAGGGCGAGCGACAGGGAGGAGATCCCCAGCCCTTTTTGCCCGTCGAGCGCGAGGGTAAGCGTCGCCATGCCAGCTGCCAGCAGGATGAAGCCAAAGAAATCAAAGCGCCGGGTCTGCATTTTATAGTTCGGCATCAGCGTCAGGGTGGCAATCGCGCCGATAATACCGACCGGCAGGTTGATCAGGAAGATCCAGTGCCAGGAGGCATACTCCACCAGAATCCCGCCCAGCGCCGGGCCAAGCAGCGGGCCGACCTGACCGGGCAGGGTGACGAAGGTCATCGCCGCCATATACTGCGCGCGCGGAACAATTTTCATCACCGTTAACCGCCCGACGGGTACCATCATCGCGCCGCCGACGCCCTGTAGCACGCGCGCCATCACCAGCTGGTCGAGGGTATTGGCCTGGGCGCAAAACAGCGACCCGGTGGTAAACAGCACAATGGCGGTGAAGAAGATGTTTCGCACGCCGACTTTATCCGACAGCCAGCCGCTGGCAGGCAGCATCACGGCGACCGTCAGCACGTAGGCGACAATCACCATATGCATGTGCAGCGGGCTCTCCCCCAGGCTTTTCGCCATCGAGGGGAGGGCGGTGTTCACGATAGTCGTGTCCAGCGACTGCATAAAGAAGCCGAACGCGACGATCCACAATTGCCAGCGAACGTTACTGGGTAGGTCGGTCATTTACTCGGTCACCGTGGTTCTCTTTTTACGCGAAAAACGCAGCCGCAGGCGGTCAAAGAACAGATAGACTACCGGCGTCGTGTAGAGCGTCAGCAGCTGGCTCATCACCAGGCCGCCAACGATCGTGATCCCCAGCGGCTGGCGTAGTTCAGAGCCGTCACCGCCGGATATGACCAGCGGCAGCGCGCCGAACAGCGCGGCCAGCGTGGTCATCATGATCGGGCGAAAACGCAGCAGACAGGCCTGGAATATCGCCTCGTCCGGCGTCAGGTTGCCGTTGCGCTGGGCGTCCAGGGCAAAGTCGACCATCATTATCGCGTTTTTCTTCACGATGCCAATCAATAGCATGATCCCGATAAGCGCGATAAGACTGAATGGGGCACCGAACAGCTCCAGCGCCAGCAGCGCCCCCACGCCCGCAGAGGGAAGCGTGGAGAGAATGGTCAACGGGTGCACGTAGCTTTCGTACAGCACGCCCAGCACGATATAAACCGTGGCAATGGCCGCCAGAATCAAAATAACCTGCGAGTTCATGGTGTCCTGGAACACCTGCGCCGTACCGGCAAAGCTGCCGCGCACCGAGGAGGGCACCCCGAGCTGGGTCATGGCGCGATTAATGGCATCGCTGGCCTCAGACAGCGACGAGCCGGTTGGCAGGTTAAACGAGACGGTCGAGGCGGCGGAAAGCCCCTGGTGGTTCACCGACAGCGGGGCGTTCGACGGCTGCCAGCTGGCGAAGTACGACAGCGGAATCGCCTTACCGTCATCATTGATCACAAACATCTTGTCCAGCGCGCTGATGTCCTGGGTGTAGCGCGGATCCACCTCCATCACCACCTTGTACTGGTTCATCGGCTGATAGATGGTAGAGACTTCACGCTGCCCGAAGGCGTTGTTCAGCAGGCTGTTGGCCGCCTCCACGTTAATGCCCAGGCGGGCCATGGTTTCACGATCGTAGGTGAGCGCCATCTCCGCACCGTTGTTTTGGCTGTCAGAGTTCACGTCCGCCAGCTGCGGCAGCGCGGCCAGCGCTTTACGGATCTTCGGCTCCCACTCGCGCAGGGCGGCTAAGTCATCCGAGAGCAGGGTGTACTGATAGCTGGCGTTAGCCTGTCGTCCGCCGACGCGGATATCCTGAACGGCCATCAAAAACAGATTTGCCCCCGGCTCTTTGGCAAGCTTCAGCCGCAGGCGGTCAATGATCTGCTGCGCCGTTTCGTGACGTTCACCGCGCGGCTTAAGGGTAATAAACATCATCCCGCTGTTAACGCGCGAGCCGCCGGTAAAGCCGGTGACGTTATCCACGGCCGGATCTTCCCGGATGATTTTCATAAAGTCTTGCAGTTTGCCGCGCATCGCCTGGAACGAAATGCTCTGGTCCGCCTGAATACCGCCCATCAGCACGCCGGTATCCTGCTCCGGGAAAAAGGTTTTCGGGATGGTGATATACATCCAGACGTTGAGGACGATGGTGCCGATCAGCACCAGCCCGACAATACGCGTGTGGTTCAGCACCCATTTCAGCGATTTGCCGTAGCCGGACTGCATCGCCATCAGGACGCGGCCAAAGCCTTTCCTGCGCGGCTGCGAGTGCGGTTGGCTGCGCTTTAGCATCCAGCCGCACATCATCGGCGTCAGCGTCAGCGAAATCACCAGTGAGATACCAATGGCGACGGAGAGCGTGACGGCAAATTCGCGCAGCAGTCGCCCCGGCAGGCCGCCCATCAGCAGCAGCGGCAGGAATACCGCCACCAGCGACAGGCTCATGGACAGGACCGTGAAGCCCACTTCGCGCGTCCCCTGAAGCGCCGCCTGGAGCGGCTTCATGCCCGCTTCCAGATGGCGCGAGATATTCTCCAGCACCACGATGGCGTCATCCACCACAAACCCGGTGGCAATCGTCAGCGCCATCAGCGACAGGTTGTTAAGGCTAAAGCCGCACAGGTACATGGCGGCAAAGGTGCCTATCAGCGATACCGGCACCGCCACCGCCGGGATCAGCGTCGCGCGCCCCGAGCGCAGGAACAGGAACACCACCAGGATCACCAGCGCGACGGAGATGATCAGCGTTTGCTCTACCTCCTCAAGCGAGGCGCGGATGGTGGGGGAGCGGTCCTGCGCAATCTGGAGATCGATGGCCGCCGGAATCGTTTCCTGAAGCTCCGGCAGGCGCGCGCGGATGCTGTTCACCGTCTGAATGATGTTGGCTTCCGGCAGCTTGCGGATCATCAGCAAAATCGCCGGTTTGGCGTTGGTCATCCCGGCGTTACGCACGTCCTGCACCGAATCGGTGACGCTGGCGACGTCGCTCAGGCGCACCGCCGCGCCGTTGTTGTAGTGAATAATCAACGGCTGATACTCGGCGGCGGTTTTCAGCTCGTCGTTAGTCTGGATCTGCCAGCGGTGGCTGTTGTCCTCAATCGCGCCCTGCGGCTTACGCACGTTGGCGTTGCTGATGGCGGAACGCACGTCGTCCAGCGACACGCCCTGGTTAAACAGCGCCTGCGGATTCAGCGCCACGCGCACGGCGGGCAGGGAGCTGCCGCCGACGTCCACGTCGCCCACGCCGTTAATCTGGGCGATGGTTTGCGCCAGCTGGGTGGAGGCAAAATCGTACAGCTCGCCCTGGGAGTAGGTCTCTGACGTAAGCGTCAGGATCATGATCGGCGCGTCGGAGGGGTTGGCCTTGCGATAGGTTGGACGGCTCGGCATGCCGCTCGGCAGCAGGCTTTGGGCGGCGTTAATCGCGGCCTGCACGTCACGCGCCGCGCCGTTGATGTCCCGGTCGAAATTGAATTCCAGAATGATGCGCGTGCTGCCCAGCGAACTGCTGGAGGTCATCTCGTTAATCCCGGCAATTCGACCAAGCGAGCGCTCAAGCGGCGTCGCCACCGATGAGGCCATGGTTTCCGGCGAGGCACCCGGCAGCGAGGCGCTGACCATGATCACCGGGAAATCGACCTGCGGCAGCGGGGCCACCGGCAGCAGCCGGAAGCCCAGCACGCCGCACAGGGTGATAGCGACGGAGAGTAAAATCGTCGCCACCGGACGGTAAATGAAGAGGGCGAAAAACTTCACTTACGCCTCCTCTTCACGTTTCGGGAAGCGGCTTTTCGTCCACAGGGCCAGACGGTCAAACAGCAGGTAGATAACCGGCGTGGTAAACAGCGTCAGCACCTGGCTTACGAGCAGGCCGCCGACCATCCCGATGCCCAGCGGACGGCGCAGTTCGGCCCCCACGCCGGTGCTCAGCATCAGCGGCAGCGCGCCCAGCAGGGCGGCGAGGGTGGTCATCAGGATCGGGCGAAAACGCAGCAGACAGGCCTGGTAAATGGCCTCGCGCGGCGCCATACCCTGCTCGCGCTCTGCGGCCAGCGCAAAATCGATCATCATGATGGCGTTTTTCTTCACGATGCCGATAAGCAGAATGATGCCGATGATCGCAATCACGTCCAGTTCGCTCCCCGCCAGCATCAGCGCCAGCAGTGCCCCCACGCCCGCCGTCGGCAGGGTGGAGAGAATGGTGATCGGGTGGATAAAGCTTTCATACAGCACGCCAAGCACGATATACATCGCCACCACCGCCGCGACAATCAGCCAGACGGTGCTGCCCAGCGCGGCCTGGAACGCCAGAGTACTGCCCTGGAACTGGGTCTGAATATCTGACGGGAAGCTGAGTTCTTTCTCCGCACCCAGAATGGTCTCCACCGCTTCGCCCAGGGAATAACCGTCCGGCACGTTGAACGAAATGGTGGTGGATGGGAACTGATCGAGATGGTTAATCGACAGCGGGGTGTGACGCTCTTCCACGCTGGCAATGGCGCTGAGCGGCACAATCCCGCCGTCTTTGCTGGTCAGGCGTATCGAGTCCAGCGCGGCAAGCCCGGGCGTGTTCTCGGTGTTATGTTCCAGCACCACGCGATACTGGTTCGCCTGGGTGTAAATGGTGGAGATAAGGCGCTGGCCAAAGGCGTTATACAGCGCGTTATCCACGTCGGACATGGTAATGCCCAGACGGCTGGCGGTGTCACGGTTGACGTTGACGTACGCCGCCAGCCCTTTATCCTGCCAGTCGCTGCTGACGTCAGAAATCTGCGGCAGTGCTTTCAGCTTGTCCACCAGCTGCGGCACCCAGGTGCTGAGTGCATCAAGCGAGGTGGCCTGGAGCGTAAACTGGTACTGCGTGCGACTCACCTGCGTATCAATGGTTAAATCCTGGATCGGTTGCAGATACAGCTCAATGCCCGGTACGCGCGCCACAGCGCTTTGCAGACGCTCAATAACCGCGTTGACGCGATCGTCACGGTCATCGAGCGGTTTAAGGTTAATTTGCAGGCGCGCGCTGTTAAGCGACGGGTTGGTGCCGTCCACGCCCACGTAGGCAGTCAGGCTTTCCACCGCCGGATCTTTCATGATGATCTCAGACACCTGCTGCTGGCGCTGCGCCATGTTGGCGAAGGAGACCGTCTGTGGCGCCTGAAGCGTGCCCTGAATAATGCCGTTGTCCTGAATCGGGAAGAAGCCTTTCGGAATGAAAATCCACAGCATGACGCTGAGCGCCAGCGTGCCGAGGGCCACGCCGAGCGTCGCCCAGGGATGGTTCAGGACTTTCGCCAGCACGCGGCCGTAGGCGGCAATAATGCGCTCGAACATCCGCTCGGAGGCGAGGGAGAAGCGGTTTTGCTTGCGCAAAGATTCGTGGCTCAGCATGCGGGCGCACATCATCGGCGTCAGCGTCAGCGACACCACGGCAGAGATCAGAATGGCGACCGCCAGCGTCACGGCAAACTCGCGAAACAGCCGCCCGACGATATCGCCCATAAACAGCAGCGGGATCAGCACCGCAATCAGCGAGAAGGTGAGCGAAATAATGGTAAAGCCGATCTCCCCCGCGCCCTTCAGCGCGGCGGCTAACGGCTTTTCACCTTTCTCGATATAGCGCGAGATGTTTTCGATTACCACGATGGCGTCGTCCACCACAAACCCGGTGGCGATGGTGAGCGCCATCAGCGTCAGGTTGTTAATCGAGAAGTCGAGAAATACCATTACCGCGAACGTCCCGACCAGCGAGAGCGGCACGGCAACGGCGGGAATAATGGTTGCCGGAACGTTGCGCAGGAACAGGTAGATGATCATCACCACCAGCGCAATCGCCAGCATCAGCTCGAACTGGGTGTCAGTCACTGACGCGCGAATATTCGTGGTGCGGTCAGAGAGCACTTTCACGCTGACCGATTTTGGCAGGCTTTCCACCAGCTGCGGCAGCATGGTGCGAATGCTGTCGGCGGTATCAATAATGTTCGCGCCCGGCTGGCGCTGAACGTTCATGACAATCGCCTGCTGCTTATTAGCCCACGCCCCGAGCCAGCTGTTTTCCGCGCCTTGTTCGACGGTTGCCACGTCGCCCAGGCGGATCGGTGCGCCGTTCTGGTAGGCAATAATCAGCTGACGGTATTCATCGGCGGACTGCATCTGGTCGTTGGCGGAGAGCGTGACCGCGCGGGTCGGGCCGTCCAGCGAGCCCTTCGCTGAGTTAACGTTGGCGCTGCTGATGGCGGTGCGAATGGTTTCGCTGGTTAACCCCAGCGCGGCAATGGCCTGGGCATTGAGCTTAACGCGCACCGCGGGGCGTTGTCCCCCTGCGAGCGTAACCAGCCCGACGCCGGTCACCTGCGAAATCTTCTGCGCCACGCGGGTTTCGACCATGTCTTCCACCTGCGTCATCGGCATGGCGGAGGAGGTGACGGCAAGCGTCATGATCGGCGGGTCTGCCGGGTTCACCTTGCTGTAAACCGGCGGGTTCGGCAGGTCAGACGGCAGCAGGTTGGTGGCGGCGTTAATGGCGGCCTGCACCTCCTGTTCCGCGACGTCCAGCGACAGGGCGAGCTGGAACTGAAGCGTGACGACCGAGGCGCCGCCCGAGCTCTGGGAGGACATCTGCTTCAGGCCAGACATCTGGCCAAACTGACGCTCCAGCGGGGCGGTGATGGCGGACGTCACCACATCCGGACTGGCGCCCGGATAGAGGGTGACAACCTGAATAGTCGGGTAGTCCACTTCCGGCAGCGCCGACACGGGCAGAAAACGGTAGCCAATGATCCCGGCCAGCAGGATCGCCACCATCAACAGGGTCGTCGCAACTGGACGTAAGATAAACAGGCGTGATGGCCCACCTGTAGAGCTCGGCGGCATCACCTGCATCAGGCTTTTGCTCCTGTATTCTGCGCTTCCACCACCTCGACCTGCGCCCCTTCGGTCAGCCGGTCAATACCGTCGGTTACGACTCGGTCGCCTGCGGACAGCCCGGCGCTGATCACCACCGTCTGACTGTCCTGGATCCCGGTTTTCACCAGGTGTTTGCTGACCTTGTTTTCGCTGTTCAGCACCCAGACAAAGTTGCCTTCACTGCCCATTTGCAGGGCCGCCGTCGGGATCACCACGGCGTTTTCTTCGGTCGCGACCAGCATTCGCGCATTGACGAACTGATTCGGGAACAGGGCATCGTCCTGATTGTTGAAGCGTGCTTTTAACTTGATGGTGCCGGTGGTGGTGTCGATCTGGTTATCCAGGCTCAACAGCGAACCTTCGCTCAGCTTCTGCTTGTTGGTGCGATCCCAGGCTTCAACCACCAGCGATTTTCCGGCCTTCTGCGCCTGTATCACCGTCGCAATGTCGCTTTCCGGCAGGGTAAAGACGAGATCGATAGGGTGCGTCTGGGTGATCACCACGATGCCCGTGGTATCGCCGCTGGAGATTTGGTTCCCGATATCAACCTGTTTCAGGCCCACGCGGCCGTCAATCGGCGCGGTGATCCGGCTCCAGTCGAGCTGGAGCTGGGCGCTGGCGACCGCGGCTTCGTCGGCCTTGATGGTGCCCTGAGATTCACTGACCAGAGATTGCTGGGTATCCAGCTCCTGGCGCGACACGAGGTTGGTTTTTACCAACTGCTGATAGCGGGCTAAATCGCGGCGGGCATTGGCGAGGGTGGCTTTGTCTTTCGCGAGTTGCCCCTGCGCCTGCGCCAGGGCCACCTTAAACTGGCTTGGATCGATTTCCGCCAGCAGATCGCCCGCTTTCACCTGTTGACCTTCCTGGAAGTGGATGGCCATCAGCTGACCGTCTACGCGGCTACGTACCGTCACGGTGTTGGCGGCAGTGATGGTTCCCAGCCCGGAGAGATAACGAGGCACCGCTTTATTCACCGCCGTTGCCGCCTGCACCGGTGCCAGCGCACCGCCGCGCATACCGTGGCGCCCGCCGCCCGTTGGGCGTTGTGAGGGGCTACTGGCGCCAGCAGGTGCCGTGGAGTTCGCGGACTGGCTGTGCCAGTACCAGGCGGCGGCCAGGACCACCACAATCAGACCAGCGGCGATTGCCCAGCGGGATTTGTTACTGCCTTTCATCGTTATACGTTCTCATCCTGAAACTCTTTCGGGGAATGATACTAGTTTAGTCAGGTAACACAGTGGAAAAATGGAGGAAATATGGAAGACTGTCAGGAATGGTCTGAGTGTGGTGCCGCGGTTTCGCCACCCGGCACAACTCCATTAGCTAAACACCACCTGCGCCCAGCGCGCCAGCCCTGCTGTAACGGAGCCAAAGTCATCGCCGCCGGCAATCGGGATCCCCGGCAGCTGTTCCGCCAACGCTTTCTTGATCAGCGGCGAACGGGCGCTACCGCCGGTCAGGTAAATCACGTCCGGCTTCACTTTGCCATTCTCAAGCGCCAGCTGCACCTGCTCCAGAATACGCTGAAGCGGCTGAGTCAGCGCCATTTCCAGCCCTTCCTGGGTGATAGCCGTAGCCAGATCGTCACTGATAAACGGCAGCGAAACCGCATGCTCAGGACGATCGGAAAGGGCGATTTTGCTCTCTTCGGCGGTGCGCACCACGCGGTAGCTCAGGCGCTGACGCCACACCTTATACAGCAGCGCGACCTTCTCTGCATCCTGTGCATCACGCACCAGATCGTTGAGGAAACGGCCATTCGCGGTGCTGTAAAAATCACTCTGGGCAGGGACGTCGTTGATGGCAATCGCGTTCCACCACGGCAGGATCGGCAGGGCGATGCCTTTCTCGGTTTGACCGCCCATGCCGAGCAGCGGCATCAGGCTCTTGAATGCCAGGGCAATATCCAGATCGTTACCGCCCACTCGGCAGCCGCTGTGCCCCAGCAGACTGTTTTCACGATCGCGACGGTGATGCCACTTCGGACCCATCAGCAGTAATGAGCAGTCCGTCGTTCCGCCGCCGATGTCCACTACCAGCACCCGTTGTTCTTCTGTCAGCGTGGCTTCAAAATCCAGCCCCGCTGCAACCGGCTCATACTGGAATACCACGTCACGGAAGCCAGCCCGGTGCGCTGCACGCTCAAGGATCCCCTGCGCCTGCTGGTTGGCTTCGTCGCCGCCCAGCCCCTGGAAGTTGATCGGACGGCCAATCACCGCCTGGGTGATGGCATCCGGCACCTGGGACTGCGCCTGATTGCGGATGTGCAGCATCATCGCGCAGACCAGATCTTCAAACATCGCCACTTGCTGTGGCTTCAGGCCGCTGGCGCCGAGGAAGGATTTCGGCGATTTAACGAAGTAGACCTCTTCCGGATCTTCAATGTACTGCCCGAGGGAAGAGAGGCCGAACTGCACGCTGGAAGGGGTAACGTCGATATCTTCCTCGCGGTTAAAGCTGACCGCACGGCGCAGCAGCGCCTGGGTTTCCGCTGCGGTAGCAGGAACCTGATGATGGCGGAACAGCCACTCGCTCACCGCTTCACGCGTCGGCGCACAGAGCATTGACGGCAACAGCGTACTGCCGTTTTCCATTTTCAGGAGCTGCGGTTGTCCGTTTTGCATTATCGCAACCGAGCAGTTTGCGGTGCCGTAGTCGAATCCAATAAACACAATAAATCCCCATGCCGGTGAGAAGGGGCGAGACTTTAGCGAAATGTCTGCCAGGCGACAACAGGAATATGAAAGCAAGGCGCAACGCGATCTTTCGGTTTATGCTGAGGTAAATACAAAAGGAGAGACAATGTACACCCTGAACTGGCAACCGCCTTACGACTGGTCGTGGATGTTTGGCTTTCTTGCCGCGCGTGCGGTCACGGGGGTTGAGACCGTTACGAAGGATTACTACGAGCGCAGTTTTGGCTATGCCGGGCACCAGGGCGTTTTCCGGGTTACGCCAGATAGCGCAACCCATACGCTTGCGGTGTCGCTTAGCCCTGGCCTGATCCCGGTGGCGGATATCTGCCTGGACCGCATCGCCCGCCTTTTTGACCTCGATTGCGACCCGCAGCACATTGCACAGACCCTCGGCGATCTCGGCGCGGCGCGGCCGGGGTTACGTTTGCCCGGTGCAATGGATGCTTACGAGCAGGGCGTGCGCGCCATTCTTGGACAACTGGTAAGCGTGGCGATGGCGGCTAAACTGGCGTCACGGGTGGTGGCGCTGTGCGGTGAACCCATCCAGGACGCGCCGGGCTACCTCTGCTTTCCTCCGCCAGAGGTACTGGCCGCGGTGGATCCGCTGGCGTTGAAAGCACTCGGGATGCCGCTCAAGCGTGCGGAGTCGTTGATTCATCTGGCGCAGTCGGTGGTGGACGGTGAATTCCCGCTGTTCCCGCCCGCGAACGTTGAGGACGGGATGAAGGCGCTACAGCAGCGCCCCGGCATCGGGCGCTGGACCGCGAATTATCTGGCCCTGCGCGGCTGGCAGGCGAAGGATGTTTTCCTGCCGGATGATTATCTGATTAAACAGCGCTTTGCCGGTATGACGCCCGCGCAGATCCGTCGCTACGCCGAGCGCTGGCAGCCGTGGCGCTCGTATGCGCTGTTACATATTTGGTACACCGACGGCTGGTCGCCGTCAGTTGATGGCGAAATAGCTGGTATTCAGCAGTAGATCGAGCGGCTGCGCTTCCCCAATGGTGTCGCCGTAGATAAAGTCAACGCCGATGCCCGACAGCGTATTCATCATGATCGACTGATGGCATGGCCCGGCAATGGTTTTTATGCCCAGACGCTGGGCATGGCCCTGAATGATGGTCACCATCATCTCGTCCATCAGATTGCCGTGGACGTTGGTCACCACGTCTGCATCCAGCAGCAGATAATCAGCGGTGTTGGCGCTGAGCTGGCTGAAGACGTTCATATCGCGTCCAACCCGCGTCAGCACCACGCGACAGCCAGCCTGACGAAGCTTTTGCAGACCCTGCTGCACGTTTTCATCCGTATTGCTCAGCACATCAGCGGCGATCGCCAGATGCAGCAGCCGCGCCGGCAGCGGACCTTTGGTAATGAGGTCGAGCAGCTCATCCACCAGCGTGACGCTGGCTAAACCCGCTTCTGAGAGCGGCAGCGCGACGCCCATTCCTTTGGCCGCCACCTGTGCGGCATAGGTACGGAAGAATTCGCTGAAGATACGTCGGTCCAGGGCGTGCAGCAGCTCCGGCTCCGCCAGCCCGGCGCGGAAGGCATGCTCTTCCAGCACTTCCCCCTGGCTGGTCCACAGCCGCAAGGAAATCAGCCAGAAGCTACTGCTCTCGGGAATGCGCGGCGAGGCGACGCTGCGGGCGATCATCAGCAGATGGTTATCTTTAATCATGTGCCACTGCTCATCCAGCGACATCATGCTGCGCGTGCTGTGGATCCGCTCCTGCTGGGGTTCGTAGACGGTGACTACACCGCGCCCGCTGTTTTTCGAGGCGTAGCAGGCGATATCGGCCTGAGACATCACTTCCGCTGCCAGATAATTGGTGTCGTCAATCAGCGTAATCCCCGCACTGGCACCAATACGGTGCAGGCGTCCTTCCCAGGAAAAATGATAGTTGTTGATGGCGTCGATCAACCGGCCCGCAATGTAGCGTGCGCTTTCGACGTTGCAGTCCGGCAGCAGCAGGCCAAACTCGTCGCCGCCCAGACGCGCCAGCACGTCGCTGGAGCGCAGCATGGTCAGCATCAGCGAAGAGAGTTCGCGCAGGAGCGCGTCGCCCGCCGCGTGGCCTGCCGTATCGTTCACCGCCTTAAAACGGTCAAGATCGATAAAGACCAGCGCGTGATGCTGATGGGTATCCTGTACTGTCTGCAACAGACGCTTCAGATGGTTTTCAAAGCTGACGCGGTTCGCCAGGTGAGTCAGGGCGTCATGTGAGGCGCTGTAACTCAGCTGGCGCAGCATTTTGCGCGACTCGGTCACGTCCTGAATCACCAGCACCGAGCCGATGGTGTTACCTTCCAGAGTGCTGAGGGGGGTAATGCTGTAATGAATGTCGAAACTGCCGCCATTGCGGCAGTTAAGCACCACGTCCTGTTCGATATCGGTACGGGACATATCGCCGCTGTGGATGTTTTCCATTAACGGACCGTTCTCGCCAAAGGTAATGTGCAGCACCTTCAGAACGGGCTGACCCAGCGCTTCGCTTTGCGACCAGCCGCTCATCTTCTCGGCGACCGGGTTCATAAAGGTGATGTTCATGTCGATATCGGTGCACAGCACCGCTTCGCCGATGGAGTCGAGGGTGATATGCAGGCGCTCTTTTTCCTGGAACAGCGCCTCGTTCAGCTGCTTCACCTCGGTCATATCCATGTTGATCCCTAACAGCCGCTCCACTTCGCCCTGTTTGTTCAGTACCCGGTTCGCCAGCGAACGAATGTGGCGGATGCCATCCTTGACGCGAATGCGAAATTCCAGCTTGAAAGGCACCCTGGCCTGAAGGGATTCTCGCAGCACCTGTTCGGCGTGGGTGCGATCTTCAGGCACCATGGCCGCATGCCAGAGCTGCCAGGTGGGTTTAATGTGCTGGGGGATCTCGTACAGCTCAAACATCCGCTTATCCCAGCTGATCACGTCCGGCTCGAGATCCCACTCCCATATCCCGATGCCACCGGCTTCGTTCGCGAGGGTGATACGCTCCATCAGGCGCTTATTGACCCACTCGGTCTGTTTCAGGTCGTTGATATCTTCAATCTGGGCAATAAAGTAGAGCGGGGTGCCGTCGGCATGGCGCACAACGGAGACGGCCAGCAGCGCCCACACCACCGCGCCGCTGCGAGTGTAGTAGCGTTTTTCGAGGCTGTAGCTATTGATCTCCCCGTTAATCAGCTGTCCCAACTGCTCCAGGTCGGTATTTAAATCTTCTGGCCAGGTTAACTGCTGAAACGTGAGCGACTGGAGTTCAGACTGGCTGTAACCGAGGAAATTGCACAGCGCCTTGTTGGCCTGGAGCCACTGGCCCTCAATGCCCACCAGCGCCATACCAATCGCGGAATATTCCATCGCATTACGAAAACGTTCTTCGCTTTCCGTAATATGTTTACGCTCGGCCCGGAAGGCATACATCACCATCGTCATAATATTGGCGGGGAGCAGCATCATCAGGAAGGGGAGCCACGGCGCGTTGAAGGTGACGATCATGGAGGAGGGCGTCATGGAGAGCGGATTTCGCGCCATCATCAGGGACACCATCATGATGGTGAATAAAAATATCAGGAACGCTTCCATACGCGGCAGACGAACCGCGCTCCACATCAGCAGAACGATGATGCAGGTGAATGGCCACGGCAGCCAGGTGATTGCCGTCCAGCAAAGAACCAGCGTAACGACCAGGGTCACCAGCGTTTCCAGCAGCAGTTTCGGATTGCGGTGGCGCAGCAGGTAATGCGGTTTAAACAGCAGACCTAAAGGCACCAGCGCCAGCGCGCCAATGGCCTCTGAAAGTACCCAGACAAGGAAATTACGCAGCGGCTCCGCGCTCGGCACCAGAAAATGAACCAGAACGCCCCCCACCAGCGGCGGCACAAGGGCACTGCCGAGGGCAAGCCGGACCCAGTCGTTGAGGTTTTGCAGCGGATTATACCAGGGGAGCAGTTTACGCAGTAACAGCGCGCCAACCGTGGCCTCAATGATATTAATCGCCGTGTAGGTGATGTTGAGCGATTCCCATGAGAAGAGCATCCACGAGGCAAAGATATTGCCAAAAGAGCAGGCGAGGGCAATGCCGGGCCACATTTTTCCCGCGTGGCGGTAAAACGCTACCATCATTATTGAAGTCGGGAACCACAATGGCGCCAGCAGCGTACCGAAGCGAGTCAGTTCGAGGGAAAATAAGGTGAAGATGAACGTGACCAGACCCAGACAGACAAGCCGCAGTAAAGGATGTGGGGTAGTAACCAAAACCCGCTGGTATTGTTTATTCATTACCGCTCTATCCAGGGACGCCATGTTGTCAGGAGCCAGGTCCGGACGCGTGAAATTAATAATTTGGTTTATGCTAGTACAAACATTTTACAATTCATATGCCGAGTGCTCAGATTTTGACTTCATAGACTTATAAAATAGTTACTCTGCGAAGAATGGTGATGAAATGGTGAAAATCCGCGCGTAAAAATTTCGCTAAAGGCGTGAAACGTCGCTTTTCAGCCCGCCTCGCATAACCTGCGCATTCGACTGGTATCACGCCCCCGAAATCCCTATAATTGCCGCGTTTGACGCTCCGGCGTCGTCCTTCCTTACATCCAGGTTAATCAGGTCGCTAAATTTATGACTGATAAGTCTCATCAGTGCGTCATCATAGGCATCGCCGGCGCATCGGCTTCAGGTAAAAGTCTTATTGCCAGTACGCTTTATCGCGAACTACGTGAACAAGTGGGTGATGAGCATATCGGTGTTATTCCCGAAGATAGCTATTACAAAGATCAATCCCATCTTTCGATGGAAGAGCGCGTAAAAACCAACTACGACCACCCCAGTGCGATGGATCACAGCCTGCTGTTCCAGCATCTGGAAGCGCTAAAGCGCGGCGAGGCAATTGAGCTGCCCGTCTACAGCTACGTGGAACATACCCGCACCCAGGAAACGATCCGTATCGAGCCCAAGAAGGTGATTATCCTTGAAGGGATTTTGCTGCTCACCGACGCCCGTCTGCGCGAATCAATGAACTTCTCGATTTTCGTCGACACCCCGCTGGATATCTGCCTGATGCGGCGTATCAAACGCGACGTTAACGAACGCGGCCGCTCCATGGACTCGGTGATGGCGCAATATCAGAAAACCGTTCGCCCGATGTTCCTGCAATTTATTGAGCCTTCGAAACAATACGCCGATATTATCGTGCCTCGTGGCGGTAAAAACCGTATTGCCATTGATATCTTAAAAGCGAAAATCAGTCAGTTTTTTGAATAAGCCGTGTGAATTGTGTACCGTTCAGAGATAACCTGGTTTTGCCCTGACGCCGTAAGGCTTCAGGGCGCGATGCACGAAAGGAGAAAGTGCCATGCGTCTTTGTGACCGCGATATAGAAGCCTGGCTGGATGAAGGCCGCCTGTCTATCACCCCGCGTCCGCCGGTTGAGCGTATTAACGGCGTGACCGTCGATGTGCGTCTGGGGAATAAATTCCGCACCTTCAGCGGCCACACGGCACCGTTTATCGACCTCAGCGGGCCGAAAGACGAAGTCAGCGCGGCGCTGGATCGCGTCATGAGCGACGAAATCGTCATCGACGAAGGAGAGGCGTTTTATCTCCATCCTGGCGAACTGGCGCTGGCGGTGACCTTTGAATCGGTCACGCTGCCAGCGGATCTGGTCGGCTGGCTTGACGGACGCTCTTCCCTGGCGCGTCTGGGCCTGATGGTGCACGTCACCGCGCACCGTATCGATCCGGGCTGGTCGGGCCGTATCGTGCTGGAGTTCTTTAACGCCGGTAAACTGCCGCTGGCGCTTCGTCCGGGAATGATGATTGGTGCGTTGAGCTTCGAACCGCTGACCGGCCCGGCAGACCGTCCTTATAACCGCCGTCAGGACGCAAAATATCGCGACCAGCAGGGTGCGGTTGCCAGTCGTATCGATAAAGACTGATCTGTGAGTTCACTGAGGAAGCCATGAGAAGAGTTCTGACAACGCTGATGATTTTGCTGGTGGTGCTGGTGGCTGGCCTTTCAGCGTTGGTGCTGCTGGTTAACCCGAATGACTTCCGGGCCTACATGGTGCGGCAGGTGGAAGCGCGCAGCGGGTATGAACTCAAGCTGGACGGGCCCCTGCGCTGGCACGTCTGGCCGCAGCTCAGCATTCTCTCCGGACGTATGTCGCTCACCGCGCCGGGCGCCGCGCAGCCGCTGGTGACGGCGGATAACATGCGTCTTGATGTTGCGCTCATCCCGCTCTTATCCCATCAGCTCCAGGTTGAACAGGTGATGCTGAAAGGGGCGGTGATTCAGCTTACGCCGCAAACCGAAGCCGTTCGTCAGGCGGATGCGCCGGTCGCACCGCGTGAAAACACCTTGCCTGACGTCCCCTCTGATACCGGCTGGTCGTTCGATATTGGTAATCTGAAAGTTGCTGACAGCGTGCTGGTTTTCCAGCATGAGGATGACGAACAGATCACCGTACGCAATATCAATCTCAGGATGGAGCAGGACGCCAATCATCACGCCACCATGGAGTTCTCCGGGCGGATCAACCGCAATCAGCGCGATCTCAACCTGTCGATGAACGCAAACGTGAACGCTTCTGACTATCCGCACCAGCTGACGGCGGACGTTCAGCAGCTCAACTGGCAGCTGACCGGCGCGGATTTACCCGCGAAGGGGATTGCCGGCCAGGGCACGATGCAGGCGGTGTGGCATGAAGAGCGCAAACAGCTCGAACTGAACGCGCTCAACCTCCAGGCCAACGACAGTTCCCTGAAGGGGCAGGCGCGCGTCACGCTTGATGAGAAACCTAAGTGGGTGCTGGATCTGCAATTCGACAAGCTGAATCTCGAGAACTTGCTTCCGCTCCAACCGGTGAACGCGACCGATGAGGGAGCCACGCAGGTAGGGCAAAGCCAGGCCACGCAGTCGCGTCCGGTGATCTCCTCAAATCTCGATCTGCCTGACTACAACGGCCTGCGCGGATTTACCGCCGACATTCTGCTGAAAGCGAACAGCGTGCGCTGGCGTGGAATTGATTTTACCGACGTCAGCAGCCAGATGTTCAACCACAACGGCCTGCTGGTCATCTCCGAGCTCAGCGGAAAAATGGGAGCAGGGAACCTCTCGCTGCCGGGCACGCTGGATGTACGCAAAGACGTTGCCAGCGCCGCGTTCCAGCCGCGTCTGGAAAACGTTGAAATTGGCACCATCCTGAAAGCCTTTAATTACCCAATTGCCCTCACGGGGCAGCTGTCGCTGGCAGGGGATTTCTCTGGCACGAAGATTGATGCGGATGCCTTCCGTCGTAGCTGGCAGGGGCAGGCGCACGTTGAGCTGAAAGATACGCGCATGGAAGGGCTGAACTTCCAGCAGCTGGTGCAGCAGGCGGTAGAGCGCAGCAGCAGCGTGAAAGCGAATGAAAACTACGACAGCGCAACCCGTCTCGACAGCTTTACCAGTGAGCTTGCCCTCGACGACGGTCAGCTCTCGCTGGACGACATGCTGGGCACTTCGTCACTGCTGGCGCTGACCGGAACCGGCGCGCTGGATCTGGTGAAAGAGACGGCAGACACCCGCTTCAACGTCCGCGTGAAGGCTGGCTGGGAAGGCGAAGGCCAGCTTGTAGAGTTCCTGAAAGAGACGCCGATACCGCTGCGCGTTTACGGAAAATGGCAGGCGCTGAATTACAGTTTGCAGGTCGATCAGATCCTGCGTAAGCACCTTCAGGATGAAGCGAAACGTCGGCTGAATGACTGGGCGGACCGCAATAAAGAGACTCAGTCAGGTAAGGACGTGAAAAAACTGCTCGATAAGCTGTGATGCCTGTTGTGCCTGGTGGCATGTACGGCCTGATGCCCTCACCCTGGCCCTCTCCGACGGGGAGAGGGAGCAAACACTAAAAACGGCAACGAGGTTGCCGTTTTGCTTTTTACCTACACCTCAAAATCCATCTCATCTTCACCGCGCAGCGGTATCAGCTGCACCTTCTGCACGCGATGGCTCTCAACCTGCAAGGTTTTGAGCATGTAATCCCCCACCTGAACCTCTTCCCCCGGCTGCGGAATACGTTGCAGATTTTCCATCAGCAAACCGGCGATGGTGTGATATTCGCGCTTCTCGTCCAGCGGAAGCGGAACGAACTGCACCAGATCTTCGAGCGGCATGTGGCCGTTGGCGGTCCAGCTGCCGTCGGCGTTTTTCTGAATATCGTGGCGCGCATCGATCTCATCCACCTCATTAGGCAGATTACCGGCGATGGTTTCCATCACGTCGCTGAGCGTCACCAGCCCTTCCACAGAACCAAACTCATCAGCGACAAACGCGAAGTGGGTGCGCGCGTTGCGGAACTGCTCCAGCGCGGAGAGCAGCGGCAGCGCTTCCGGGAAGACCAGCGGCTGGCGCACCAGCGCGCGCAGGTTGAGCGGCTCGCCGTGAAGCTGCTGTTGCAGCAGGTCAATCACGTGTACCACGCCCAGCAGCTCTTCTTCCTCTTCACCGCCGGTCACGACCACGCGGGTGTGCTGGTTTTTATCCAGCAGGGCACGGATCTGCTCTTCCGGCGCCGTCAGGTCAATATGCTCAATGTCATGGCGGGAGGTCATTATACTGCTCACTGTGCGCTGGTTGAGGTTAAGCACGCGCTCTATCATCCGGCGTTCCTGCGGGTTGAAGATCTGCCCGTCGCTGTGGTCGGCAAGCATCGCCGCGGATTCAGCATCCAGCTCGGCATCCTCTTTTTTGCCGCTCAGCAGGCGCATCACCGTATCTGCGGTGCGCTGACGTAATGTCTGGTTCGCGGAAAGAAAACGGCGACGGTTGAAAATGGCCAGTTGGTTGAGAAACTCAATCAGCACCGAGAAACCAATGGCGGCGTACAGATACCCTTTCGGGATATGGAAGCCAAAACCATCCGCTACCAGGCTAAAGCCAATCATCAGCAGGAAGCTCAGACAGAGGATGACGATAGTCGGGTGACTGTTCACGAAGCGCGTCAGGGCTTTACTGGCGAGCACCATCAGGGTGATGGCGATGATCACGGCGGCCATCATCACCGCCAGATGGTCAACCATCCCGACGGCCGTGATCACGGAGTCGAGAGAAAAGACGGCATCCAGCACCACTATCTGTGCGACCACCGGCCAGAATTTAGCGCCGCGTCGCTGGGTGGGGTTTTCACTGTCTTTTCCTTCCAGCCGCTCATTAAGCTCAACCGTGGCTTTGAACAGCAGGAACAATCCGCCGAAAAGCATGATCAGGTCGCGGGCGCTAAAGCTCAGACCCTGCACGCTGAATAAGGGTTTGGTCAGCGTCACCAGCCACGAGATTGAGGCCAGTAACAGCAGACGCATCACCATGGCGAGCAGAAGACCCGTCACGCGGGCGCGGTCGCGTTGTGAAGGGGGTAATTTATCGGCAAGGATGGCGATAAACACCAGGTTATCAATGCCGAGCACTAATTCGATGACGACCAGCGTCACCAGCCCGGCCCAGATTGATGGATCGGCAATCCATTCCATAGTAAATGCAATACCTTCTGTTATATGACTAATGTCACACTTCGATCATGGATAAAGCCGACGGAAATTGCAATGCCGGGGTGAGATTTCTCTTAATGCTACACTCAGGTAAACCCCATTTGCCGGGCGGTGTAAATAAGTTAATTGCGAAGATTTAATTACAGAAGTCGTTATTTAGGAAATATCGCAATAAATGGTCCGGCGATCTATTTTGTCAATATAAAGAAAATCCGAAAACCTTAAAACTTTGCTCTTAATATTAATCTTAAAAACGAATATTAGGACGGTTGTCTCCTTGCCTGCTATTAGGTTAGCTGCAACAATTCTTCCAGCATCAAATGTTAAAACTCCTTGTTGCTATTTTTGTTTCGGTCTTTGGTGAAGGTTATACATTATCAATCGCCCCTGTGAGGCGTTTGATATATTTCGCAAAAGGCCTTATCCAAGAGGGTGTCTAACCATAACGCATTGTTTAGTCTGTGGATTGGTAACTGAAAGCCAAGGGCGGTAGCGTGCCTGAAAGCGTGTGAATCAGCCTCAATTATTCTGTCAATAGCCAATGGATGAATAAGCTTTTTTTAGGACTGATGCCAGTTATATTGCTAAATGATTAACTGCATTCTGATTGTCACCACGACCCGCGCTTATTTTAATTGCACAGGATAATTACTCTGCCAAAGTGATAAATAATCAATGATGAAATCCAAAATGAAATTGATGCCATTATTGGTGTCTGTGACCTTGATGAGTGGTTGCACGGTCTTTCCCGGCAGCAATATGTCGACAATGGGCAAGGATGTGATTAAACAGCAGGATGCTGATTTTGATCTCGACAAAATGGTGAATGTGTATCCATTAACCCCACGTCTGGTGGAACAATTACGCCCACGTCCAAATGTTGCTCAGCCAAATATGTCCTTGGACCAGGAAATTGCCTCTTACCAGTATCGCGTGGGTCCGGGTGACGTCATTAACGTGACCGTCTGGGATCACCCGGAGCTGACCACGCCTGCGGGCCAGTACCGTAGCTCAAGCGACACCGGTAACTGGGTACAGTCCGATGGCACCATGTTCTATCCCTACATTGGCAAAGTGCACGTCGCGGGTAAAACGCTTGCTGAGATCCGTAGTGATATTACCGGCCGCCTGGCGCAGTACATTGCTGACCCGCAGGTGGACGTTAATATCGCCGCGTTCCGATCCCAGAAAGCCTATATCTCTGGCCAGGTCAATAAATCCGGCCAGCAGGCCATCACTAACGTCCCGCTCACCGTTCTCGATGCGATCAATGCCGCAGGCGGCTTAACCGACGGCGCTGACTGGCGCAACGTGGTGCTAACCCACAACGGCAAAGAGCAGCGCATTTCGCTTCAGGCGCTGATGCAAAACGGTGACCTGACCCAGAACCGCCTCCTCTATCCGGGCGACATTCTGTACGTGCCGCGCAATGACGATCTGAAAGTGTTCGTGATGGGTGAAGTGAAGAAACAGAGCACCCTCAAGATGGACTTCAGCGGTATGACCCTGACCGAAGCGCTGGGCAATGCGGAAGGCATCGACCTGACCGCCTCCAACGCCAGCGGTATCTTCGTGATCCGTCCTATCAAAGGCGAGAACGCGAAGGGCAAGATTGCCAACATCTACCAGCTGGATATGTCCGACGCGACGTCGCTGGTCATGGCAACGTCGTTCCGTCTCCAGCCGTACGATGTGGTCTATGTCACCACCGCGCCGGTTGCCCGCTGGAACCGTCTGATCAACCAGTTGCTGCCTACCATCAGTGGCGTTCGCTACATGACGGATACGGCGAGCGACGTTCATAACTGGTAAGCCGCGATGTTTAACAAAATTCTGGTGGTGTGCGTGGGGAACATTTGCCGTTCCCCCACGGCTGAAAGGCTGTTGAAAAATTACCAGCCTGCGTTAACGGTCGACTCCGCAGGGCTGGGCGCGCTGGTCGGAAAAGGTGCCGACGAACGTGCCGCAAGCGTTGCCCTTGAGCATAACCTCTCACTCGACGGGCACGTTGCCCGTCAGGTCTCTGGCCGGATGTGCCGGGAATATGACCTGATCCTCGCGATGGAAAAACGCCACATTCACGCGCTGTGCGATATCGCACCGGAGATGCGCGGCAAGGTGATGCTGTTTGGTCACTGGGATGGTGAGCGCGAAATTCCCGATCCGTATCGCAAGAGCCGCGAGGCCTTTGAGGCGGTATACACCTTACTAGACCAGTCTGCCCGTCAGTGGGCGCAGGCACTGAAAGCTCAGCAGGGATAACAATGACAGAAAAAACAAGACCTTCTGCCGCCCCGACGTCGGGCAGTGATGAAATCGATATCGGTCGCCTGGTCGGGACCGTTATTGAAGCGAAATGGTGGGTGCTGGGTATTACCGCCATTTTTGCCGTGGCGGCGATCGTTTATACGCTGTTCGCGACGCCTATTTACAGCGCCGACGCGCTGGTGCAGATCGAACAAAATACCGGAAACTCGCTGGTTCAGGATATCGGCTCGGCGCTGGCCAACAAGCCGCCGGCATCGGAAGCCGAAATTCAGCTGATTCAGTCGCGCCTGGTACTGGGCAAAACGGTTCACGACCTGGGGCTGGATATCGCGGTCACCAAAAACACCTTCCCGGTGTTTGGCGCAGGCTGGGATCGCCTGATGGGGCGCAGTAACGATACGGTAAAAGTGACCGACTTCGTGATCCCAAAAGGGGCAGGGGACCAAACCTTTACCCTGACCGTGCTGGGACCAAAACAGTATCAGCTGACCAGCGACGCGGGCTTCAGCGCACGCGGCGAGGTGGGGCAGATGCTGACTAAAGAGGGCGTCAGCATCAAGGTCAGCGCAATTCAGGCGCATGAGGGCGGGGAGTTTACGGTCACCAAATTCTCGACGCTCGGGATGATCAACAACCTGCAAAACAACCTGACCGTCACCGAAAACGGCAAGGATACCGGCGTTCTGAGCATGACCTTCACCGGTGAAGACAAGGATCAAATCCGCGACATCCTTAATAGCATCACCCGCAACTATCTTGAGCAGAACGTAGAGCGCAAGTCAGCGGAAGCCGCAAAAAGCCTGGCGTTCCTCAGTAAACAGCTGCCGGAGGTGCGCGCCCGTCTGGATGACGCTGAGAACAAGCTGAACGCGTACCGTCAGGACAAAGATTCCGTCGATCTGCCGCTGGAGGCGAAATCGGTTCTCGACTCCATGGTGAATATTGATGCGCAGCTGAACGAGCTGACCTTCAAAGAGGCGGAGATTTCCAAGCTCTATACCAAACGTCACCCGGCGTACCGCACTTTGCTGGAGAAACGTCGTACCCTGGAAGAAGAGAAGGCGAAGCTGAATGACCGCGTGACCGCGATGCCGAAGACGCAGCAGGAAATTGTACGCCTGACGCGTGATGTGGAATCCGGCCAGCAGGTTTACATGCAGCTGCTGAACAAACAGCAGGAGCTGAAAATCACCGAAGCCAGCACCGTCGGCGACGTGCGTATCGTTGACCCGGCGATTACCCAGCCGGGCGTGCTGAAGCCGAAGAAGGCGCTGATTATCCTCGGCAGCATTATTCTCGGCCTGATGCTTTCCATTGTCGGCGTGCTGCTGCGCTCGCTGTTCAACCGCGGTATCGAAAGTCCGCAGGTGCTGGAAGAGAACGGGATCAGCGTGTACGCCAGCATCCCGCTCTCCGAGTGGCAGAAGTCCCGTGACAGCGTCAAAACCGTTAAGGGCGTCAAGCGTTACAAACAGAGCCAGCTGCTGGCCGTGGGTAACCCGACTGACCTGGCGATTGAAGCGGTGCGCAGCCTGCGTACCAGCCTCCACTTCGCCATGATGCAGGCCAAAAACAACGTCCTGATGATGACCGGCGTTAGCCCATCAATCGGTAAAACCTTCGTCTGCGCCAACCTGGCGGCGGTGGTGAGCCAGACCAACAAGCGCGTGCTGCTGATCGACTGCGACATGCGTAAGGGCTACACCCACGAGCTGCTGGGGACCAACAACGTTAACGGACTGTCGGAAATCCTGCTCGGTAAAGGGGAAATCAGCGAGAGCGCCAAGCCGACGTCGATTCCGAAATTTGACCTGATCCCGCGTGGCCAGGTGCCGCCGAACCCGTCTGAACTGCTGATGAGCGAGCGCTTTACGCAGCTGATTGAGTGGGCGAGCAAAAACTATGACCTGGTGCTGATCGATACCCCACCAATTCTGGCGGTCACCGACGCTGCCGTGGTAGGGCGTCATGCGGGCACCACGCTGATGGTCGCACGCTATGCGGTGAATACCCTGAAGGAAGTGGAAACCAGCCTGAGCCGCTTTGAGCAGAACGGTATTGAGGTGAAGGGGGTCATTCTGAACTCCATCTTCCGCCGCGCGACCGGGTATCAGGATTACGGCTATTACGAGTACGAATACAAGTCTGACAGTAAATAATAATCCCCCTCATCCTAACCCTCTCCCCAGAGGGGAGAGAGGACTGCATGGTGCAGCTTTTCTTCCTCTCCCCTCTGGGGAGAGGGTCGGGGTGAGGGATAAGGGGAAGACCATGACCACACAACGCCCTTTGATTTCTATCTATATGCCGACATGGAATCGTCAGCAGCTGGCGATCCGCGCGATTAAATCGGTCCTGCGTCAGGATTACGATAACTGGGAACTGATTATCGTGGATGACTGTTCCTCCTCTTACGAACAACTGCAAAAGTTTGTTGAAGACCTGAACGACCCGCGCGTGGTGTACACGCACAACGCTATCAACTCCGGGGCGTGTGCGGTGCGCAACCAGGCGATTATGCAGGCGAAAGGGCAGTATCTGACCGGTATCGACGACGATGACGAATGGACGCCAAACCGTCTGTCGATCTTCCTGTCGCACAAAGCGCAGCTGGTGACCCACGCGTTTCTGTATGCCAATGACTATGTCTGCCAGGGCGAGGTCTATTCGCAGCCGGCCAGCCTGCCGCTGTATCCGAAATCACCGTATTCCCGACGCCTGTTCTACAAGCGCAACATTATCGGCAATCAGGTGTTTACCTGGGCATGGCGCTTTAAGGAGTGCCTGTTCGATACCGAGCTGAAGGCCGCGCAGGATTACGACATTTTCCTGCGGATGGTGGTGGAGTACGGCGAGCCGTGGAAGGTGGAAGAGGCCACGCAGATCCTGCACATCAATCACGGGGAGATGCAAATCACCTCGTCGCCGAAGAAATTCTCGGGCTACTTCCATTTTTACCGCAAGCACAAGGACAAGTTTGACCGTGCCAGCCGGAAGTATCAGCTCTTCACCCTGTATCAGATCCGTAACAAGCGCATGAACTGGCGCACGTTGCTGACGCTGCTGTCGGTACGTAACGGCAAGCGTCTGGCTGACGGGCTTCGGGGGAAATAATGTTTCTGGAAGATTGTCGCGCTAACAGCTGGAGCCTGCGCCCGTGCTGCATGGTTCTGGCCTACCGTATTGCGCACTTTTGTTCGGTGTGGCGCAAAAAAAATGTGCTGAACAATATCTGGGCCGCGCCGGTGCTGGTGCTGTACCGCATCATCACCGAATGCTTTTTTGGCTATGAAATTCAGGCCGCAGCCACCATTGGCCGCCGCTTTACCATTCATCACGGTTATGCGGTGGTCATCAACAAGTTCGTCGTCGCGGGTGATGATTTCACCATTCGCCACGGGGTGACGATCGGCAACCGCGGGCCGGACAGCCTGGCCTGCCCGGTCATCGGCAATAACGTCGAGCTGGGCGCCAACGTGGTGATGATCGGGGACATTACCGTGGGCAATAACGTGACGATTGGCGCAGGCAGCGTGGTGCTGGACAGCATTCCGGACAACGCGCTGGTGGTGGGCGAGAAAGCCCGCGTGAAGGTGATAAAATGAACATTCTGCAATTTAACGTACGCCTCGCAGAGGGCGGGGCGGCAGGCGTAGCGCTGGATCTGCACCAGCGCGCGCTGCAAAAAGGATTACAGTCGCGCTTCGTTTACGGTTACGGCAAAGGTGGCAAGAAAAGCGTCAGCCATGATAACTATCCGCAGGTGCTGAAGCAGACGCCACGTCTGACCTCCATCGCCAATATCGCGCTGTTCCGCCTGTTCAACCGCGACCTGTTCGGCAACCTGAATAATCTCTACCGCACCGTCACCCGCACTCGCGGCCCGGTTGTGCTGCACTTTCACGTGCTGCACAGCTACTGGCTGAATCTGGAAGAGGTGGTGGCGTTTTGTGGCAAGGTGAAGGCGCATAAGCCGGATACCCGATTCGTCTGGACGCTGCACGACCACTGGAGCGTGACCGGACGCTGCGCCTTTACCGACGGCTGCGAAGGCTGGAAAGATAACTGTCAGAAATGCCCTACGCTCAGCAACTACCCGCCGGTGAAGATCGATCGCGCGCATCAGCTGGTTGAGGGTAAGCGTCAGCTGTTCCGCGATATGCTCTCGCTCGGCTGCACCTTTATCTCCCCAAGCCAGCACGTGGCGGATGCTTTTAATAGCCTGTACGGAGCAGGGCGCTGCCAGATCATCAACAACGGTATTGATGTGGCGACGGAAGCGATCCTGGCCGAACTGACGCCCGTAGCCGTTACCGCCGGTAAGCCGAAAATTGCGGTCGTCGCCCATGACCTGCGCTACGACGGCAAAACCAACCAGCAGCTGGTGCGCGACATTATGGCGCTCGGCGACAAGATTGAGCTGCATACCTTTGGCAAATTCTCCCCGTTTGAAGGCGCTAACGTGGTGAACCACGGGTTTGAAACCGACAAACGCAAACTGATGAGCGCGCTGAACGGTATGGACGCGCTGGTGTTCAGCTCCCGCGTGGACAACTACCCGCTGATCCTGTGCGAAGCGCTTTCCATCGGCGTGCCGGTGATTGCCACCCACAGCGACGCCGCGCGGGAAGTGCTGGAGAAATCCGGCGGTAAAACCTTCAGTGAAAACGAGGTGCTGCCGCTGGTGCAGTTGTCGAAGGCCGATATCGCGCAGGCTGTTTTTGGCACTGACCTGGAATCGTTCCGCAACCGCAGCCGTAAAGCGTACAGTGGACAACAGATGCTGGAGGAGTATGTCTCGTTCTATCAGAATCTGTAGTTATCTGCTGCTGCCGCTGATCTACCTGCTGGTCAACGTCAAGATTGCCCAGCTCGGCGAAAGCTTCCCGATCACTATCGTCACCTTCCTGCCGGTTCTGCTGTTGCTTTACGTTGACAAGCTTAACCTCAAAAAGCTGATGATTGCGCTGGGCATCGGGTTTGGTCTGACGGCGTTTAACTACATCTTTGGTCAGTCGCTGGACGCCAGCAAATATGTCACCTCCACCATGCTGTTTGTTTATATCGTTATCATTATTGGCATGGTGTGGAGTATTCGCTTTAAAACTATTTCTCCGCACAATTATAGGAAAATCCTCAGGTTCTTTTATATTGTCGTCGGGCTGATTGTTGTGCTTGCGGCAATGGAGATGGCGCAAATTATTCTCACAGGCGGAAGCAGCCTGATGGAAATAATTTCGAAATATCTTATATACAGTAACAGCTATGTACTGAACTTCATTAAGTTTGGTGGCAAGCGTACAACCGCGCTCTATTTTGAACCGGCGTTTTTTGCTCTGGCATTAATCTCAATTTGGCTCAGCATCAAACAGTTCGGTATCAAAACCCCCAAGACCGATGCTATGATTCTTGCAGGAATCGTTCTGTCAGGGTCGTTCTCCGGGGTAATGACGTTTATTCTGTTTTACCTGCTGGAGTGGGCGTTCCAGTACCTGAACAAAGAGGCGATTAAGAAAAAACTGCCGCTGGCGATAATCTCTCTGACGGTATTTTTAGTGGGCGTGATATTTGCGTTTCCGTACATTTCTGAGCGTCTGGGTGATTTGGGAACGGAAGGTTCATCGTCCTATTATCGCATCATTGGTCCACTGGTGATGGTGGGTTATTCCTTAACCCATATAGATGGCGTAGTAAGATTCGGCTCACTTTATGAATATGTTGCATCATTCGGAATCTTTAACGGTGCGGATGTCGGTAAAACCATAGACAATGGTCTGTATCTGTTAATTATCTATTTTTCCTGGTTCGCCGTACTGTTGACACTGTGGTATCTGTTTAAAGTTTTCAAAATGATGATTAACGCGTTTGGTGATAACCAGAACTTTCGCGTGCAACTTTATCTGTTCACACCGGTGTCGTTGTTTTTTACCGGGTCAATATTTAGCCCGGAATATGCATTCTTAATTGTATGTCCGTTTATTTTGCGCAAGGCGCTGAATATTACGAGCGTATGACGAAATGAGGTGATTTATGTTTCTTAGCGTCATTACTGTCGCCTTTCGTAACTACGAAGGGGTGGTAAAAACCTGGCGCTCGCTGCGCAACCTGGCGCGCGATCCGAGCCTCACGTTTGAGTGGATCGTGGTCGATGGCGGCTCGAACGACGGCACGGCGGAGTTCCTGGAAAAACTCAACGGTGAGTTCAACTTACGTTACATCAGCGAGAAAGATAAAGGCATTTACGATGCCATGAATAAAGGCATCAACATGGCGCAGGGGCGTTACGCCATCTTCCTCAATTCCGGCGATGTGTTCCATGAAGATGTGGCGCTGTTTGCCCGTCAGCTGGCGCGCCAGAAAGAAGATGCCATGTTTATCGGTGATGCGCTGCTTGATTTCGGCGAGGGGAAAAAAGTGCTGCGCGGTGCGAAACCAGGCTGGTATATCTACCACAGCCTCCCGGCCAGCCATCAGGCTATTTTCTTCCCAATGAGCGGCCTGAAAAAACAGCCTTACGATTTGCGCTATAAAGTGTCATCAGATTATGCCCTGGCCGCCAGCCTTTACAAATCTGGCTACCCGTTCCGTCGAATTAAAGGACTGGTATCTGAATTTTCAATGGGCGGCGTGTCAACCTCGAATAATCTGGAACTGTGCCAGGATGCGAAAAACGTGCAGCGTAAAATATTACGCGTGCCGGGGTTCTGGGCGGAATTATCTTATTTCTTACGTCTGAAAACGACGGGTAAAGCGAAAGCCTTATATAACAAAGCCTGAGATATAAGGAAACGTAATGCAGGAATTAAATGGATTCTCCGTACCGAAAGGTTTTCGGGGCGGGAGCGGTATTAAAGTTCAACTGTGGTGGGCTGTACAGGCAACGTTATTTGCCTGGTCGCCGCAAATACTGTACCGCTGGCGCGCATTTTTACTGCGTCTGTTTGGCGCAAAAATAGGAAAAAACGTAGTCATTCGACCTTCGGTGAAAATTACTTATCCCTGGAAATTAACGCTTGGGGATTACGCCTGGGTTGGGGATGACGCAGTGTTATATACCCTTGGTGAGATTACGATTGGCGCAAATTCGGTGGTTTCACAGAAGTGTTATTTGTGCACCGGCAGCCACGATTTTATGAGCCCGCATTTTGATATTACCGCTTCGCCTGTTGTGATCGGTGAAAAATGCTGGCTGGCAACAGACGTCTTTGTTGCACCCGGTGTTTCTGTTGGCGATGGCACGGTAGTCGGTGCCCGCAGCAGCGTTTTTAAATCGCTTCCGGCAAATAAAATTTGCCGTGGCAACCCCGCAGTGGTGATACGCGAACGCGTTGAAACTGATTAAATTCATAAGTAGAGGAATATAAACATGTCTAAAGTCGCTCTCATCACCGGCGTTACCGGGCAGGATGGTTCTTACCTGGCAGAGTTACTGCTGGAAAAAGGGTATGAAGTTCACGGTATTAAGCGTCGTGCCTCTTCATTTAATACCGAGCGTGTCGATCATATTTACCAGGATCCTCACGCGGCGAACCCGAAATTCCACCTGCATTACGGCGACCTGACCGATACCTCCAACCTGACCCGTATCCTGCAAGAAGTACAGCCGGATGAAGTGTACAACCTGGGGGCGATGAGCCACGTTGCGGTTTCCTTCGAGTCCCCGGAGTACACCGCTGACGTGGACGCAATGGGTACCCTGCGTCTGCTGGAAGCGATTCGCTTCCTGGGTCTTGAGAAGAAAACCCGTTTCTACCAGGCATCCACCTCTGAGCTGTACGGTCTGGTGCAGGAAATTCCACAGAAAGAGACCACGCCGTTCTACCCGCGTTCTCCGTACGCTGTGGCGAAACTGTACGCCTACTGGATCACCGTGAACTACCGTGAATCCTACGGCATGTACGCCTGTAACGGCATTCTGTTCAACCACGAATCTCCGCGTCGCGGCGAAACCTTCGTGACCCGCAAAATCACCCGCGCGATCGCTAACATCGCTCAGGGCCTGGAGTCTTGCCTGCACCTCGGCAACATGGATTCCCTGCGTGACTGGGGCCATGCGAAAGACTACGTGAAAATGCAGTGGATGATGTTGCAGCAGGAGCAGCCAGAAGACTTCGTGATTGCGACCGGCGTGCAGTACTCCGTACGTCAGTTCGTTGAGATGGCTGCGGCACAGCTGGGCATCAAGCTGCGCTTCGAAGGCACCGGCGTGGAAGAGAAGGGTATCGTTGTTTCCGTGACCGGCCATGACGCACCGGGCGTGAAGCCAGGCGACGTGATTGTCCAGGTTGATCCGCGTTACTTCCGTCCTGCTGAAGTGGAAACCCTGCTGGGCGACCCAACCAAAGCGCACGAGAAGCTGGGCTGGAAACCAGAAACCACCCTGCAAGAAATGGTATCCGAGATGGTGGCCAAAGATCTTGAAGCAGCGAAAAAACACTCCCTGCTCAAGTCTCATGGCTACGAGGTTGCCATCGCGCTGGAGTCCTGAGAATGACAAAACAACGTATTTTTGTCGCCGGTCATCGCGGAATGGTGGGTTCCGCGATTGTTCGCCAGCTGGAACAGCGCGGTGACGTGGAGGTGATTGTTCGCACCCGCGACGAGCTGAACCTGCTTGACAGCAAAGCGGTGCAGGACTTCTTCGCCAGTGAACGTATCGACCAGGTGTATCTGGCGGCGGCGAAGGTGGGCGGCATCGTCGCTAACAACACCTACCCGGCGGATTTCATCTACGAGAACATGATGATTGAGAGCAACATCATTCACGCGGCGCATCTGCACAACGTGAATAAGCTGCTGTTCCTCGGCTCATCTTGTATCTACCCGAAAATGGCGAAGCAGCCGATCGCCGAGAGCGAACTGTTGCAGGGCACGCTTGAAGCCACCAACGAGCCGTATGCGATTGCCAAAATTGCCGGGATCAAGCTGTGTGAATCCTACAACCGTCAGTATAACCGCGACTATCGCTCGGTGATGCCGACCAACCTGTACGGACCGCACGACAACTTCCACCCGAGCAATTCCCACGTGATCCCGGCGCTGCTGCGTCGTTTCCACGAGGCGACTGCCGAAAACGCCCCGGACGTGGTCGTGTGGGGCAGCGGTACGCCAATGCGCGAGTTCCTGCACGTGGACGATATGGCGGCGGCCAGCATTCACGTCATGGAGCTGGATCGCGAAGTGTGGCAGGAAAACACCGAGCCGATGCTGTCGCACATTAACGTCGGGACCGGCGTGGACTGCACCATTCGCGAGCTGGCGCAGACCATCGCGCAGGTGGTGGGCTACAAAGGACGCGTGGTGTTTGACGCCACCAAACCGGACGGCACGCCGCGCAAGCTGCTGGACGTGACCCGTCTGCATCAGCTGGGCTGGTATCACGAGGTCTCACTGGAGCAGGGGCTGGCCAGCACCTACCAGTGGTTCCTGGAAAACCAGCACCGCTTCCGGGGGTAATGATGTTTTTAAGTCAGGAAGATTTTGCCACGGTAGTGCGTTCCACTCCGCTGATCTCAATTGATTTGATCGTGGAGAACGAACGCGGCGAGTTCTTGCTGGGGAAACGAACCAATCGTCCTGCACAGGGCTTCTGGTTCGTGCCCGGCGGGCGCGTGCAGAAGGATGAGACGCTTACCGATGCGTTTGAGCGTCTCACTCTGGCGGAACTGGGCCTGCAACTGCCGATGGCAGCGGGCCAGTTTTACGGGGTCTGGCAGCACTTCTATGACGATAACTTTTCAGGCACCGGGTTCACCACGCACTACGTCGTGCTGGGGTTCCGCCTGAAGGTGAGTGAGGCAGACCTGCGTCTGCCTGATTCTCAGCATGACGATTACCGCTGGTTAACGCCAGAGGCGCTGCTGGCAAGCAACAACGTCCATGACAACAGTCGGGCGTACTTCCTTGCGGAACGTCAGGCCGAGGTGCCAGGTCTATGAAAATCCTCGTCTACGGAATTAACTACTCGCCGGAGCTTACCGGTATCGGGAAATACACCGGCGAGATGGTCGAGTGGATGGCGAGCCAGGGACATGACGTGCGGGTGATTACTGCCCCGCCGTATTACCCGGAGTGGAAGGTAGGCGAACGCTATTCCAGCTGGCGCTACCGCCGCGAAGAGGGCGCCGCGACCGTCTGGCGCTGCCCGCTCTACGTGCCGAAACAGCCCTCGACGCTGAAACGTTTAATTCATCTGGGCAGCTTTGCCCTGAGCAGTTTCTTCCCGCTGATGGCGCAGCGTCGCTGGAAGCCGGATCGCATCATCGGCGTGGTGCCGACCCTGTTCTGCACGCCAGGCATGCGCCTGCTGGGAAAACTCTCCGGCGCGCGCACCCTGCTGCACATTCAGGATTATGAAGTGGACGCCATGCTCGGGCTGGGTATGGCCGGGAAAGGCAAGGGCGGCAAGGTGGCGAAGCTCGCCAGCGCCTTTGAGCGCAGCGGCCTGCACAACGTGGATTACGTCTCGACCATCTCGCGCTCGATGATGAACAAGGCGCAGGAGAAGGGCGTCCCGGCGGAAAAAGTGATCTTCTTTCCGAACTGGTCCGAAGTGGCGCGCTTCCGCGATGTGACAGACCAGGACGCGCAGGCGTTGCGCGCGCAACTCGGGTTGCCTGCTGAGCAAAAAATCATTCTTTACTCAGGCAACATCGGCGAAAAACAGGGGCTGGAGAGCGTGATTGACGCCGCGCTTCAGCTGAGCGAACACCCGTGGATGTTCGTGATAGTCGGGCAGGGCGGTGGTAAAGCGCGGCTGGAAAAAATGGCCAGCGAGCGCGGACTGACCAACATCCGCTTCTTCCCGCTTCAGTCTTATGACGCGCTGCCCGCGCTGCTGAAAATGGCGGACTGCCATCTGGTGGTGCAAAAACGCGGCGCGGCGGATGCGGTGCTGCCGTCCAAGCTGACCAACATTCTGGCAGTGGGCGGAAACGCGGTGATTACGGCAGAAGCCGCAACAGAATTAGGCCAGCTGTGCAACAGCTACCCGGGCATTGCCGTTTGCGTGGAGCCTGAATCGGTTCCTGCGCTGGTGACCGGAATTGAGCAGGCACTCGCCATGCCAAAAGAGAACACGGTGGCACGTGAATATGCCGAACGCACGCTCGAGAAAGAGAACGTGCTGAGCCAATTTATTGCAGATATACGGGGATAAATCATGAGTCAAACCACTTTGTATCCGGTCGTAATGGCGGGTGGATCCGGGAGCCGGTTGTGGCCACTGTCCCGCGTGCTTTATCCAAAACAATTTCTGTGCCTGAAAGGCGACCTCACCATGCTGCAAACGACGGTTAACCGTCTGCACGGCGTGGAGTGTGAAAGCCCGGTGGTGATCTGTAACGAGCAGCACCGCTTTATCGTTGCGGAGCAGCTGCGCCAGCTGAACAAACTGACCGAAAATATCATTCTGGAGCCTGCCGGACGCAACACGGCGCCTGCCATTGCCCTTGCGGCGCTGGCAGCAAAACGCAGCAGCCCGGACTGCGACCCGCTGATGCTGGTGCTGGCGGCTGACCACGTCATCCAGCAGGAAGAGGCCTTCCGCGACGCGGTACGCGCCGCGATTCCTTACGCTGAGAACGGCAAGCTGGTGACCTTCGGCATCGTGCCGGATCTCCCGGAAACCGGCTATGGCTACATTCGCCGCGGCAGCGTTACGCCTGGTGAAGGCGACAGCGTGGCCTTTGACGTGGCGCAGTTTGTCGAAAAACCGAATCTGGAAACCGCGCAGGCGTATGTCGCCAGCGGTGAATACTACTGGAACAGCGGCATGTTCCTGTTCCGCGCCGGGCGCTACCTGGAAGAGCTGGAAAAATACCGTCCGGATATCTTAAGCGCCTGCGAAAAAGCGATGGCGGTGGTGGATCCGGATCTCGATTTTATCCGCGTGGACGAAGAAGCCTTCCTCGCCTGTCCGGAAGAGTCCATTGACTATGCGGTGATGGAACGTACGGCAGATGCGGTAGTGGTACCGATGGATGCGGGCTGGAGCGACGTCGGCTCCTGGTCGTCACTGTGGGAGATCAGCGCGCATACCCCGGAGGGTAACGTCCATCACGGGGATGTGATCAGCCACAAAACGGAAAACAGCTACGTCTACGCCGAATCTGGCCTCGTCACTACGGTAGGGGTGAAGGATCTGGTGGTCGTGCAGACCAAAGACGCGGTGCTGATTGCCGACCGTAATGCCGTGCAGGACGTTAAAAAAGTGGTGGAGAAGATCAAGGCCGATGGCCGTCACGAACACCATATTCACCGTGAAGTCTACCGCCCGTGGGGCAAATATGACTCCATCGACGCCGGCGAGCGTTATCAGGTGAAACGCATCACCGTGAAGCCGGGAGAAGGGCTGTCGGTGCAGATGCACCATCACCGCGCCGAACACTGGGTGGTGGTGGCAGGGACCGCCAAAGTGACCATCGACGGTGAAGTGAAGCTGCTCGGTGAAAACGAGTCCATTTATATTCCGCTGGGCGCCACGCACTGTCTGGAAAACCCGGGGAAAATTCCGCTCGACTTAATTGAGGTGCGTTCCGGCTCCTATCTGGAAGAGGACGACATCATCCGCTTCCAGGATCGCTACGGGCGCGTGTAGCACTCCGCATCATGCCCGGTGGCGCTGCGCTTACCGGGCCTACGAATGAAAAAAATAAATTTGGCCATTACATGGTCAGGGCCAACTGTTGCCTGAAAAAGGGGTCATCATGGAAAAATTAACCTGTTTTAAAGCCTACGATATTCGCGGCAAGCTGGGCGAAGAGCTGAACGAAGACATTGCGTGGCGCATCGGCCGCGCGTACGGCGAATACCTCAAACCACAAACTATCGTGCTGGGCGGCGACGTGCGCCTGACAAGCGAATCCCTGAAGCTGGCGCTGGCGAAAGGGCTACAGGACGCGGGCGTCGATGTGCTGGACATTGGCCTTTCCGGTACCGAAGAGATCTATTTTGCCACATTCCACCTGGGCGTGGACGGCGGTATCGAAGTGACGGCCAGCCATAACCCGATGGACTACAACGGCATGAAGCTGGTGCGCAAGGGCGCGCGTCCTATCAGCGGCGACACCGGTCTGCGCGACGTGCAGCGTCTGGCCGAGGCCAACGACTTCCCGCCGGTGAACGAAGCGAAGCGCGGCAGCTATAAGCAGATTAACCTGCAAAAAGAGTACATCGACCACCTGCTGGGCTACATCAATGTGGCAAACCTCAAACCGCTGAAGCTGGTGATTAACTCCGGCAACGGCGCGGCAGGCCCGGTTGTCGATGCACTTGAAGCCCGCTTTAAGGCGATGAACGTGCCGGTGACCTTCGTCAAAGTGCACAACGCGCCAGACGGCAACTTCCCGAACGGTATTCCTAACCCGCTGCTGCCGGAGTGCCGCGACGACACCCGCAACGCGGTGATTGAGCACGGCGCCGATATGGGTATCGCCTTTGACGGCGATTTCGACCGCTGCTTCCTGTTCGACGAGAAAGGGCAGTTTATCGAAGGCTACTACATCGTTGGCCTGCTGGCGGAAGCGTTCCTCGAGAAAAACCCGGGGGCGAAAATCATTCACGATCCGCGTCTTTCCTGGAACACCGTCGACGTGGTGAAGGCCGCGGGCGGCGAGCCGGTGATGTCCAAAACCGGCCACGCGTTTATCAAAGAGCGTATGCGTGAGGAAGACGCCATCTACGGCGGCGAGATGAGCGCCCACCACTATTTCCGTGATTTTGCCTACTGCGACAGCGGGATGATCCCGTGGCTGCTGGTGACCGAGCTGCTGTGCCTGAAAGGGCAGAGCCTGGGCGAACTGGTGCGCGACCGCATGGCGGCGTTCCCGGCCAGCGGTGAGATCAACAGCAAACTGGCACAGCCAGCTGAGGCCATTGCCCGCGTGGAACAGCACTTTGCCATTCATGCGCTGGAGATTGACCGTACCGACGGTATCAGCATGGCGTTCCCGCAGTGGCGCTTCAACCTGCGCTCGTCCAATACCGAGCCGGTGGTGCGCCTGAACGTGGAGTCCCGCGCTGACACCGCGCTGATGGAAGCCCGAACGAAGGACATTCTGGCGCTGTTGAATCAGTAAAAAGAAAACCTTACCCCTCACCCTAACCCTCTCCCCAAAGGGGAGAGGGAACTTGAACACCCTCTCCCCTTTGGGGAGAGGGCCGGGGTGAGGGGCGAGGGGTAAGGTTTAGAACTAAAGGAACAACGATGACAAATCTAAAAAAGCGCGAACGAGCGAGAACGAATGCATCGTTAATCTCTATGGTGCAGCGTTTTTCTGATATCACCATCATGGTCGGCGGACTGTGGGCGGTGTGTTGGGTCAGCGGGCAGTCGTTCTTATACATGCACTTGCTGATGGCGTTGATTGCGCTGGTGGTGTTTCAGATGATCGGCGGCATGACCGATTTTTATCGTTCATGGCGCGGCGTCAAAATGACCACCGAACTGATGCTGCTGCTCCAGAACTGGACCTTAAGCCTGGTTTTCAGCGCAGGCCTGGTGGCGTTCAGCCATGATTTTGATAACCGTCTTGTGACCTATCTCTGCTGGTATCTGTTAACCAGCATTGGCATGGTGGTCTGCCGCTCGCTGATCCGCTTTGGCGCGGGCTGGCTGCGCAACCGTGGGTATAACCGTCGCTTCGTTGCCGTGGCGGGCGATCTGCCGGTGGGGCAGGTGTTGCTCGACAGCTTCCGCAAAGAGCCGTGGTTAGGTTTTGAAGTGGTCGGGATTTATCACGACGCGAAGCCCGGCGGCGTGCCGTCCGACTGGGCTGGTAACTACGAACAGCTTATTGACGATGCGAAAGCCGGCAAAATTCATAACGTCTACATCGCCATGCAGATGAAAGATGAGTCCCGCATCAAGAAACTGATGCGCGAGCTGGCGGATACCACCTGCTCGGTGATCCTCATCCCGGATGTCTTCACCTTCAATATTCTCCACTCCCGTATTGAAGAGGTGAACGGGGTACCGGTTGTTCCGCTGTACGACACGCCGCTGTCGGGGATTAACCGCGTGCTGAAGCGCGCGGAAGATATCGTGCTTTCGTCCCTGATCCTGCTGCTCATCTCCCCGGTGCTGTGCTGCATTGCGCTGGCGGTGAAGCTCAGCTCGCCGGGGCCGATCATCTTCCGTCAGACCCGCTACGGCATGGACGGTAAGCCGATCATGGTGTGGAAATTCCGCTCCATGAAGGTGATGGAGAACGACAAGGTGGTGACCCAGGCGACGCAGAACGATCCGCGCGTTACCCGCGTGGGCAACTTCCTGCGCCGTACCTCGCTCGATGAGCTGCCGCAGTTCATCAACGTGTTCACCGGCGGGATGTCCATCGTCGGGCCTCGTCCTCACGCCGTGGCACATAACGAGCAGTACCGCACCCTGATTGAAGGCTACATGCTGCGCCATAAGGTGAAGCCAGGCATCACCGGCTGGGCGCAGATCAACGGCTGGCGCGGCGAGACCGACACGCTGGAAAAAATGGAAAAACGCATCGAGTTCGATCTGGAGTACATCCGCGAGTGGAGCCTCTGGTTCGATATCAAGATTGTTTTTCTGACCATTTTCAAAGGTTTCGTGAACAAAGCGGCGTACTAAGATGAGCTTACGAGAAAAAACCATCAGCGGTGCGAAATGGTCAGCCATGGCCACCATCGTCATCATTGGCCTCGGCCTGGTGCAGATGACGGTGCTGGCGCGCATTATCGATAATCACCAGTTTGGTCTGCTGACTGTCTCGCTGGTGATTATCGCCCTGGCCGATACGCTGTCGGACTTTGGTATCGCCAACTCCATTATCCAGCGCAAAGAGATCAGCCATCTGGAGCTGACCACCCTCTACTGGCTGAACGTCGGGCTGGGTATCTTCGTTTTTGTGCTGGTGTTCCTGCTGAGCGATGTGATTGCCGGCGTGCTGCATAACCCGGACCTGGCGCCGCTGATGCGCACCCTGTCGTTCGCTTTCGTGGTGATCCCGCACGGGCAGCAGTTCCGCGCGCTGATGCAGAAAGAGCTGGAGTTCAACAAAATCGGCATGATTGAGACCAGCGCCGTGCTGGCGGGCTTTACCTTCACCGTGGTCAGCGCCCATTTCTGGCCGCTGGCGATGACCGCCATCCTCGGCTACCTCGTTAACTCTGCCGTGCGCACGCTGCTGTTTGGCTTCTTTGGCCGCAAGATTTATCGCCCGGGGCTGCATTTTTCGCTGGCGTCTGTTTCATCCAACCTGCGCTTCGGCGCGTGGCTGACGGCAGACAGCATCATCAACTACGTCAATACCAACCTTTCCACGCTGGTGCTGGCGCGCATTCTGGGCGCGAGCGTCGCGGGTGGCTACAACCTGGCGTATAACGTCGCGGTTGTCCCGCCGATGAAGCTCAACCCGATTATTACCCGCGTCCTGTTCCCGGCGTTCGCCAAAATTCAGGACGATACCGAGAAGCTGCGCGTGAACTTTTACAAGCTGCTCTCCGTGGTGGGGATAATCAACTTCCCGGTCCTGCTGGGGCTGATGGTGGTCGCCAGCAATTTCGTACCGCTGGTGTTTGGCGAGAAGTGGAACAGTATCATCCCAATCCTGCAACTGCTGTGCGTCGTGGGGCTGCTGCGCTCGGTGGGGAACCCGATTGGTTCTCTGCTGATGGCAAAGGCGCGCGTGGATATCAGCTTCAAGTTCAACGTGTTTAAAACCTTCCTGTTTATTCCGGCAATTATTGTGGGCGGGCACATGGCGGGCGCCATTGGCGTGACGCTCGGCTTCCTGCTGGTGCAAATCGTCAATACCGTGCTGAGCTACTTCGTGATGATCAAACCGGTGCTGGGCTCCAGCTACCGTCAGTACATCCTCAGCCTGTGGCTGCCGTTTTATCTCTCCTTGCCGACGCTTGCGGTGAGCTACGGCCTGGGCGTGGTGCTCAACGGGCATCTGCCGCTGGCGGCGCTGCTTGCGGTGCAGGTCGCGGCAGGCGCGCTGGCGTTCGGCGTGATGATTGTGCTGTCACGCAATGCGCTGGTGGTCGAGATGAAGCGCCAGTTTTGCCGTAACGAAAAAATGAAAACGCTGCTTCGCGCAGGCTAATTTTACGAGGCCATTATGAAATTACTTATTCTTGGCAACCATACCTGCGGCAACCGTGGCGACAGCGCCATCCTGCGCGGTTTACTGGATGCAATTAACACTCTTAAGCCTGAGACAGAAGTGGATGTGATGAGTCGTTATCCGGTCAGCTCATCCTGGTTACTGAACCGCCCGGTGATGGGCGACCCGCTCTACAGCCAGATGAAACAGCACAACAACGCCGCGGGCGTGATGGGGCGCGTGAAGAAAGTCCTGCGTCGCCGCTATCAGCATCAGGTGCTGCTTTCTCGCGTAACCGACACCGGCAAGCTGCGCAACATCGCCATCGCGCAGGGCTTTACCGATTTTGTGCGTCTGCTGTCCGGCTATGACGCCATTATTCAGGTGGGCGGTTCGTTCTTCGTCGATCTCTACGGCGTGCCGCAGTTTGAGCATGCGCTTTGTACCTTCATGGCGAAAAAGCCGCTGTTTATGATTGGCCACAGCGTCGGGCCATTCCAGGATCCGCAGTTTAACCAGCTGGCGAACTATGTCTTCGGCCACTGCGACGCGCTGATCCTGCGTGAATCGGTCAGCCTCGACATGATGAAGCGCAGCGAAATCGACACCACCAAAGTGGAGCACGGTGTAGACACCGCCTGGCTGGTGGATCATCAGGATGACAGCTTCCAGGCCAGCTACGCGGTACAGCACTGGCTGGACGTGGCGGCAAAGCAGAAAACCGTCGCCATTACCCTGCGTGAACTTGCGCCGTTCGATAAACGCCTCGGCACGACCCAGGCGGCGTACGAGAAAGCCTTTGCCGACGTGGTGAACCGCGTGCTGGACAGCGGTTACCAGGTGCTGGCGCTTTCCACCTGTACCGGTATCGACAGCTACAACAAAGATGACCGTATGGTGGCGCTCAACCTGCGCAACCTGGTGAACGATCCGTCCCGCTATCACGTGGTGATGGACGAGCTGAACGATCTGGAGATGGGCAAGCTGCTCTCCGCCTGCGACCTGACCGTGGGCACGCGTCTGCACTCGGCCATTATCTCGATGAACTTCGGCACGCCAGCCATCGCCATCAACTACGAACACAAGTCCGCGGGCATTATGCAGCAGCTCGGTATGCCTGAAATGGCCGTCGATATTCGTCATCTGCTGGACGGATCGCTGGGTGCGATGGTGGGCGACACGCTCGGCCAGTTGCCTGCGATCAACGAACGTCTGGCGGTGGCGGTAAAAGCCGAACGCGAAAAAGGTATTGGCATGGTGAAATCCGTACTCGACCGCGTCCGGGAGGGGAAATGAAGGTTGGTTTCTTCTTACTGAAATTTCCGCTGTCGTCTGAAACTTTTGTGCTGAACCAAATCACCGCGTTTATCGATATGGGGTATGACGTGGAGATTATCGCCCTGCAAAAGGGCGATACGCAAAACACCCATGCGGCGTATACCCGGTATGGGCTGGAGGCAAAAACCCGCTGGTTGCAGGATGAACCCGCCGGACGGATGAACAAATTACGCCATCGCGCCGGACAGACGCTGCGCGGCCTGCATCGCGCCTCGACGTGGCGGGCGCTGAATATGTCGCGCTATGGGGCGGAGGCCCGCAACCTGATCTTATCCGCCATTTGCGGGCAAACGGCCCAGCCGTACCGGGCCGATGTCTTTATCGCCCACTTTGGCCCGGCGGGCGTAACGGCGGCAAAACTGCGTGAGCTGGGGGTGATTGACGGCAAAATCGCGACCATTTTCCACGGTATCGACATCTCCAGCCGGGAAGTGCTGAACCACTACACGCCGGAATATCAGCAGCTGTTCCGCCGTGGCGACATGATGCTGCCGATAAGCAACCTGTGGGCCGGGCGCCTGAAAACCATGGGGTGCCCGAGCGAGAAAATCACCGTTTCACGCATGGGCGTAGACATGGAACGCTTCACCCAGCGACCGGTCAAGGTGCCGGGCAAGCCGCTGCAAATTATCTCTGTTGCCCGCCTGACCGAAAAGAAAGGGCTGCACGTAGCCATCGAAGCCTGTCGCCAGCTGAAGGCGCGCGGCGTGGACTTCCACTACCGCATCCTGGGTATCGGGCCGTGGGAGCGTCGCCTGCGCACGCTGATTGAACAGTATCAGCTGGAAGACGTGGTCGAGATGCCGGGCTTCAAGCCGAGCCATGAAGTGAAAGCCATGCTTGATGACGCGGATGTGTTCCTGCTGCCTTCCGTAACCGGCGCCGACGGCGATATGGAAGGCATTCCCGTGGCGCTGATGGAGGCGATGGCGGTCGGCATTCCGGTAGTCTCGACCCTGCACAGCGGGATCCCGGAGCTGATCACCTCTGAGCATTCCGGCTGGCTGGTCCCTGAAAACAATGCGCTGGCGCTGGCGGATCGTCTGGCCGCGTTCAGTGATATCGATCAGCAGACGCTGATCCCTGTGCTGCAAAATGCGCGGCAAAAAGTTGAAGCAGAATTCAATCAGCAGGTGATTAATCGCCAGTTAGCGAGCCTGCTGCAAACGCTGTAACGCTGAGGTTGTATGCTGAAAAAGATTACCCGACGCCGATTTGTCTCTTCTTTATCCGTCCTGGCTGCCATGCCGCTGCTGTCGCCCCGCGCTGCGCGGGCGGCGACCGGGAAGACGGTTTCTGTCGATCGCTACAACAATAACGACTGGATCGCCGCCTTTAAGCAGGCATTTACCGAGGGCGATACCGTTGTTGTTCCCGCCGGGTTAACCTGTGAAAACATCAATACCGGCATTTTCATTCCTGATGGCAAAACCCTGCTGATCCGCGGCGCGCTGAAGGGCAACGGGCGCGGGCGGTTTGTGCTCCAGGAAGGCTGCAAGGTCATTGGGGAAGATGAGGGGCGCACACATAACATCACGCTGGACGTGCGTGGCTCCGACTGTGTCATTAAAGGGCTGACGATGAGCGGCTTCGGCCCCGTCACCCAGATCTACATTGGCGGTAAAAAGCCGAGAGTGATGCGTAACCTGCTTATCGATCGCATTGCCGTGAGTCAGGCCAACTACGCCATTCTGCGCCAGGGTTTTCATAATCAGGTGGACGGTGCGCGCATTACCAATAGCAAATTCAGCCATTTGCAGGGTGACGCGATTGAGTGGAACGTGGCGATTAACGACCGTAACATCCTGATCTCTGACCACGTGATCGATAACATCAACTGCACAAACGGCAAGATCAACTGGGGCATAGGCATTGGGCTGGCTGGCAGCACGTACGACAATGACTATCCGGAACAGCAGACCGTTAAAAACTTCGTGGTGGCGAATATCACCGGCAGCAACTGTCGGCAGCTGGTGCATGTTGAAAACGGTAAACACTTTGTGATCCGTAATATCAAGGCCAGCAATATTACTCCCGACTTCAGTAAAAAGGCCGGAATTGATAACGCAACGGTAGCTATTTATGGTTGTGATAATTTCGTTATCGATAATATCGATATGGTGAACAGCGCCGGAATGTTAATCGGGTATGGCGTGATCAAGGGCGATTATCTGTCGATACCGCAAAACTTCAAACTTAACGATATTCGCCTGGATAACCGACAGCTTGCCTATAAGCTGCGCGGGATACAGATTTCCTCCGGCAATGCCACGTCGTTTGTTGCCATCACCAATGTCAACATGCAGCGGGCAACACTTGAGCTGCACAACAAGCCACAACATCTTTTCTTGCGTAATATCAACGTGATGCAGGAATCAGCGACGGGGCCAGCGCTTAAGATGAACTTCGACTTGCGCAAAGACGTGCGCGGGAAGTTTATGGCTAAAAACGAGACGTTGCTGTCGCTTGCGAACATAAAAGCGGTTAATGAAAAGGGGCAGAGCTCGGTGGATATTGATCGGGTCGATCAACATGTGGTGAATACGGAACGGTTGAATTTTGCGCTGCCGCACAGGTAATCATCCAGACTATTTTGCGACAATTCCTGGAACGAAATCGCGATCTATTCAGATTACAACTACTGTAATTTGTGGTGGGGTGACCTAGGATTACTTCATATTTACGGCAAAACATGCTGGCGAAAACAGGTTTAAAAGCTATAATTCGTCAACCATTTTAAGGTGGAAGAAATAATGATTAATTTGAAAGCAGTCATACCGGTAGCGGGTTTGGGCATGCATATGTTGCCCGCCACAAAGGCCATTCCTAAAGAGATGCTGCCGATCGTTGACAAGCCGATGATTCAGTACATCGTCGACGAGATTGTTGCTGCGGGGATCAAAGAAATCGTTCTGGTGACGCACTCTTCTAAGAACGCCGTCGAGAACCACTTCGACACCTCTTATGAACTCGAAGCGCTTCTTGAGCAGCGCGTTAAGCGTCAGCTTCTGGCAGAAGTTCAGTCTATCTGTCCTCCTGGCGTGACCATCATGAACGTGCGTCAGGCGCAGCCGCTGGGTCTGGGCCACTCAATCCTCTGCGCGCGGCCAGTGGTGGGCGATAACCCGTTCATCGTGGTTCTGCCGGACATCATTATTGATACCGCATCTGCGGATCCGCTGCGTTACAACCTGGCGGCAATGGTCGCTCGCTTCAACGAGACGGGCCGCAGCCAGGTGCTGGCGAAACGTATGAAGGGCGATCTCTCCGAGTATTCTGTTATTCAGACTAAAGAGCCTCTGGAGACAGAAGGGCAGGTGAGCCGGATCGTTGAGTTTATCGAAAAACCCGATCAGCCGCAGACCCTGGACTCCGACCTGATGGCAGTCGGCCGTTATGTGCTGAATGCGGATATCTGGGCTGAGCTGGAAAAAACCGAGCCGGGTGCCTGGGATCGTATCCAGCTGACCGATGCGATTGCTGAGCTGGCGAAGAAGCAGTCCGTTGATGCCATGCTGATGACCGGCGATAGCTATGACTGCGGTAAGAAAATGGGGTATATGCAGGCGTTTGTGAACTATGGCCTGCGTAACCTGAAGGAAGGGGCGAAGTTCAGAAGCCGGATTGAGAAGTTGCTGGCTAACGACTGATACTTCTTCCGCAGCCTTAAAGTCTTCATGCGCGGCAGTCATCATTTTAGTTATGTTGTTACATAACAAAAATGATGACTGCCGCTTTTTATTATTAATTCCCATGATAACAGAGAGTTACCTGCTTCAAATCTGGGCTGATTTGTAACGATTTGTGCTTGTTTCCGAGACCATTTAAGACGACAATTAACGCCAGTTTTTGTCTGAAATCAGACAGCCAATCTTATATTCAACACTCGCTCAGTGCACTGGTAGCTGTCAAGCCAGGGGCGGTAGCGTGCAAAATTTCTAATCCTAAATTAATACCAGGGTTTAGAACGCCAATATCTCGATATATCTACAAAACGGAATAGATAACGTGAAAATTCTTGTGACGGGTGGAGCCGGCTTTATCGGCTCAGCGGTTGTACGACATATTATTACTAATACCCATGACGAAGTCGTCAATGTGGATAAACTGACGTATGCCGGCAACCTCGAGTCCCTTAACGATGTCAGCGCCAGTGAACGTTATGTTTTTGAGCATGCAGATATTTGTGATAAAGCGGCTATGGATCGTATTTTTGCTGAACATAAACCGGATGCGGTAATGCATCTGGCGGCCGAAAGCCACGTTGACCGTTCCATTACTGGCCCGGCGGCATTCATTGAAACCAACATTGTTGGGACGTATGTGCTTCTGGAAGCTGCACGTGCTTACTGGTCAACCCTCGATGACGCAGCGAAAAAAGCGTTTCGCTTCCATCATATCTCCACCGATGAAGTGTACGGGGATCTGCCGCACCCGGATGAACATCCGGCATCCGCAGACCTGCCGCTTTTCACTGAAACCACAGCCTACGCGCCAAGCAGCCCGTACTCTGCCTCCAAAGCATCCAGCGACCATCTTGTTCGTGCCTGGCTGCGCACTTACGGCTTCCCGACCATCGTGACTAACTGTTCGAATAACTACGGACCGTATCATTTCCCTGAGAAGCTGATCCCACTTGTGATCTTGAACGCCCTTGACGGTAAAGCGTTGCCGATTTACGGCAAAGGCGACCAGATCCGTGACTGGCTTTATGTAGAAGATCATGCGCGTGCGCTTTACACCGTTGTGACTCAGGGCAAACCGGGTGAGACTTACAACATCGGTGGTCATAACGAAAAGCAAAACCTGGACGTTGTGCACACTATTTGCGATCTGCTGGATGAGATCGTCCCGAAAGAAGGCTCGTACCGCGACCAAATTACGTATGTTGCCGATCGCCCAGGACATGACCGCCGCTATGCGATTGATGCGCATAAAATTGGGGTGGAACTGGGCTGGAAGCCTGAAGAGACGTTCGAAAGCGGAATTCGTAAGACCGTGGAATGGTATCTGAGCAACCAGGAGTGGGTTAATAACGTAAAAAGCGGTGCTTATAAAACCTGGATCGAACAGAACTACGGGGAACGTCAATAATGAATATTCTTCTGTTCGGCAAAACAGGGCAAGTGGGCTGGGAGCTTCAGCGCGCGCTGGCTCCACTTGGCAATCTGATTGCGCTTGATGTGCATTCTAAAGATTACTGCGGTGATTTCAGCAACCCGGAAGGGATTGCTGAGACGGTTCGTAATATTAAACCTGACGTGATCGTCAATGCAGCCGCACACACCGCAGTGGATAAAGCAGAGTCGGAACCTGAGTTTGCGCAGTTACTGAATGCGACAAGCGTTGAGGCTATCGCGAAAGAAGCTGCAAAAATCGGCGCCTGGGTTGTTCACTACTCCACGGATTACGTCTTCCCCGGTGATGGCGAAACCCCCTGGAGTGAAACGGATGCGACGGCACCGCTGAATGTTTATGGTCAGACGAAGCTGGATGGCGAAAAAGCATTGCAGGATAATTGCCCTAATCATCTGATTTTCCGTACAAGCTGGGTATATGCAGGTAAAGGCAACAATTTTGCTAAGACCATGCTACGTCTGGCGAAAGAACGCAAAGAACTTTCCGTCATTAACGATCAGGTGGGTGCCCCAACAGGCGCTGAGCTGTTAGCCGACTGTACCGCCCACGCCATTCGTATCGCGATGGTGAAACCAGAAGTTGCCGGGCTTTATCATCTGGTCGCTTCTGAGACGACAACCTGGTACGACTATGCGGCGCTGGTGTTTGAGGAAGCCCAAAAGGCAGGCGTTGAGTTGGCGATTGAAAAGCTGAATGCTGTACCAACCACGGCATATCCGACGCCTGCGCGTCGCCCGCATAACTCACGCTTAAATACCATGAAGTTCCAGCAGAACTTCAACCTGGTATTACCAGCATGGCATGTTGGTGTGAAGCGTATGCTGGCTGAGCTTTTCACGGCGCAATCCATTTAATCATTAAATAAATGCCCGTTTACGGGCATTTCGTGTTTATAGAGAAATTATAATGGCTACACGAAAAGGTATTATCCTTGCCGGCGGATCCGGCACTCGTCTCTACCCAGTGACCATGGCGGTTAGCAAGCAACTACTGCCAATTTACGACAAACCCATGATTTACTACCCGTTGTCTACGCTGATGCTGGCAGGGATTAAAGATATTCTGATCATTAGTACGCCGCAGGATACTCCGCGCTTTGAGCAGTTGCTCGGTAACGGCAGCCAGTGGGGGTTAAACCTTCAATATAAAGTCCAGCCAAGCCCGGACGGACTGGCACAGGCCTTTATCATTGGCGAAGAGTTTATTGGTGACGATAGCTGTGCGCTGGTGCTGGGCGATAATATTTTCTATGGTCATGACTTGCCGAAACAGCTGGAAGCCGCAGTAAACAAAGGTGATGGTGCAACCGTATTCGCCTACCACGTTAATGATCCTGAACGTTATGGTGTGGTGGAGTTCGATAAGGATGGCACGGCAATTAGCCTGGAAGAGAAACCGCTGGAGCCGAAGAGCAACTATGCCGTAACGGGACTCTATTTCTATGATAACGATGTAGTGGAGATGGCGAAGAACCTGAAGCCTTCTGCACGCGGTGAGCTGGAAATTACCGACATTAACCGTATTTATCTGGAACAGGGGCGTTTGTCCGTTGCGATGATGGGGCGTGGCTATGCGTGGCTGGATACAGGAACCCATCAGAGCCTGATCGAGGCGAGCAATTTTATTGCAACGATTGAAGAGCGTCAGGGGCTGAAAGTGTCCTGCCCTGAAGAGATTGCGTATCGCAAAGGGTTTATTGATGCTGAGCAGGTGAAGAAGCTGGCTGAACCATTGAAGAAAAATGCCTATGGCCAATACCTGCTGAAGATGATTAAAGGTTATTAAGACATGAACGTAATTAAAACTAATATTCCTGATGTGCTGATTTTTGAACCAAAGGTATTTGGTGACGATCGTGGTTTTTTCTTTGAAAGTTTCAGCCAAAAAGTATTTGAAGAGGCGGTAGGTCGTAAAGTCGAGTTTGTGCAGGATAATCATTCTAAATCTTGTAAAGGCGTTTTGCGTGGTCTGCATTATCAACTGGAACCGTACGCACAGGGTAAATTGGTGCGTTGTGTCGCTGGGGAAGTATTTGATGTAGCGGTTGATATTCGAAAATCTTCACCTACTTATGGGAGCTGGGTAGGGTTTTATCTTTCTGCTGAAAATAAACGACAATTATGGATCCCTGAAGGGTTCGCTCATGGTTTCTACGTGATAAGTGACACTGCGGAATTCGTATATAAAACAACCAACTATTATCATCCGGATAGTGATCGTGGTATAAAATGGGATGATACAACGATTGGTATTAATTGGCCTTTAAGTGAAAAACCTAGCTTATCAGCAAAAGATGCTAATCAGTCGAATTTTATCGATCTATGACATACAATAAAAAAGCACAAAGCCTCATTTTTACTGTGGACCAGATTATGGACTCTGGTCTTATATTTCTTTTTATCGCAATTGGCGGAAATTTACTTAGTGGGACAGAGATGGCAAAGGTTGTTGTCGCTCAGTCTATTGCCTTAGTATGTGTATTATTTTGTTCTTGTTTTACAACACAGTATCTTTTGCTAAGATATAAAAACCAAACTCATAGTTATTGGTTAAAGTTGTTTTTATTCTTTGTGGTTATTACTGCTGCTATTATTGTTGTTTGGTTCAAGTCACCTCTGATACTGTCACTTTTTGTTATAGGTATTGTCTCTGAATTTTTTAAACGTTATTGCTATTATACTGATAAGTCATTGATATCTGGTTGCGCAATGATCTCAACAGCCACGATATTTACAGTAATGATGCTTTTGGCATGGTTTAAAATAATAACTTTCGATTCTACTAGCTATGTTTATTTCTATTGCCTAGCAAAATTTCTCCCTTTTTTAATAGTGGTTCCGTTTTTCTTCAAAAGCAAACAAAAAAGCAAAGCCCATGCTGTGTGTAATGATCCTTTCAAGCATATAATTCAGGATTCTTTGAAGCTGGGAGGGGTATTCTCAATAATCACGATCATTTATTGGGTCACTAACCAAGGCTTTTTTATCCTTTTCAAAAATGAAATTCCAGCAAATGAATTAGTAAAGTTAAGAATTACTCAAAATGTATTCGGCATTGTAACAATGTTGATAACATTGTACGATTCAATATTTCTCAAAAGTAATATCAACAATGATGAGAAAATATTTATCTGGAAAAAATATTTTCATTTTATATTTGTTGCTATAGGTTTGATCATTGTCAATTACTTAATACTCTATTTTCTTTCTATAACCATTTATATTCACATTGATGTTTTTGAATATGCCTTTTATCTTGCTATGGGACAATTATTTTATTTGTTTTCACGGATGCCTATTTTAATAATGAAGTTAAGATATAATCTCACACTGATATTAATATTGTACTTAGTGTCTCTGTTTATATCATTTGCTTATCTTTTGTTAAATAAAAACAATAGTGATTTCCAATACATTGTAGAGTCGATAGCACTCGCCAATTTCCTAATATTTGTTTTCTCATTGATCATCGTTTCTAAAAAGGAAAAACAACATGGGTAAGTATACTGAGGCATTTTTTGCTCTGTCGACTGAGTTCAAAGATCGATTGTTAGCAATTGGAAAAGATAAAGTGCCTGTTAATTATTACACTCGACATAATAATTGGGGTGATCAGCTTAACAAATATTTGATTGAGAAAATAACGAAGAAAACGGTAGTAAAAAATAATTTCAAACAATCACCTCATATACTTGCGATCGGTAGTGTTTTGTCCAGTGCATCGTCAAAAAGTATAATATGGGGAAGTGGTTTTATATCCAAGGATGCCCCGTTAAAAACCAAAGATTTAGATATTAGATCTGTACGTGGTGTTTTAACTCGTAATCGTCTGAGGAATGAATTTGGTATCAATTGCCCAGATGTGCTGGGGGATCCTGCTGTGTTGCTTCCTCTGTTCTATGATGCGAAACACATTACCAAAAAATACAAAGTGGGAGTAATTCCACATTACAAAGATAAAGAATTGCCTGCGGTGCAGTCATTACTCAAAAACGGTTGTGTTTTGGTTGATATTCAGAATGATATTGAACCATTTATTGATAAAATGAATGAGTGCGAATTCATTATTTCCTCCTCACTACATGGGTTGATAGCCGCAGATACTTATGGCATACCTAATCTTTGGGTTGCTTTTAGTGACAAAGTTCTTGGAGGTGAATATAAATTCTGTGATTACTATAGTACCACTGATAACAATGCGCCGAAGGTATGTATCGTTAGCGGAGCTGGCAATTATTCGCTTGAAGATTTATTAGCAAAGTGTCGTTGTAACCAATTTACTCGTAGTAAAGAAGATTTGCTTAAGGCGTTTCCTACTGAATATCGATAACTGTTCTACTTCTTAGATGAGTTTTTAAATGCTAATAGCACTACTCGCAATATTACTTTTACTACAATTCCTTTCGTTATATCTTGAAGGTAATAAAGTAAATTCTCAGGTTTTAAATAGATTTTTATCATTTTTTGTATTTCTTACACTTCTGGTGCTATTTTTATTCAAAAATGAATATTTTGGTGCTGATACCAAGAACTATCTAAATGAATTTACGGACTATTGTTTAAATCCAGAATCTTACACTGGCTTAGACTATACCTATAAAATAATCTTTAACCTTTTGAATTTTTTAATGGCCGAAAGATGTGAAGTGAATTGGATAATTTGGCTATGGCCGTATTTTGTTATTAGCATTATTTTCATTACAACGCTGGTATTTAAGCTTGATAAACTGATAATAATAACGCTCTTCTCTTCATTTATTGGTATTGAATTATTAACAAATGCCATGAGGCAAGGGTTTTCAATTGCAATACTTTTTTTATCTTTTTCATTTTATTTCAAACGACGCTATGTTTCTTTTGGAGTCCTGGCTGCACTATCTCTACTTTTTCATCAGGCATCTGCACTAATTATTGTTATATTTATAATATCAAGGTTAAATTATAAGTTAATCGTTCCATCAATGGTAATGGGTATATTCTTATTATTTGGAACGGCATATCTAGATTTTGTGCCAGGTGTATTAAGTTTCAAAGCTTCAATTTATAAATATATGCCATATGCCAGTGATGATTTTATCGTAAGGTTAATTAGTCTAATAAATTTAATGCTAACTTTTTTTGTTTATTTGTCCTTTGCAAGAAAGTTCTTAGTAAAAGATGTCCTTACATTAAATGTTATTATTAACATAGTTGCTATATGCTCAATAGTTTCAATCGTGCCATATTTAGGCTTTAGAGTGGTTTACGGAGTATATCCTTTATTTTTATTAATGACGTATATTAGCGTTAAACGGTATAGTCAACAATCGTACAAATTTCTTTCATATGTGACATGTGGTAACATCTTTATTACCATTTTGTGGTTATGTGGTTCGGCTCATATGCGTGCAATACCTTTTGTGAGTATAATATGAAAACAAGAGAATTTGGTATCTCTGTTGTAATTCCATCTTATAATAGAATTGATACTTTACTTAGAGCTGTAGATTCAATTGATTCTTGTCAAAAAGAAAAGGTGGAGATTATAGTTGTAGATGATTGCTCAGATTTTGATATTTATTCGGTGTTACAGCGTTATAATAAAAATAATATTCCAATTCGTATTTTTAAAAATAGCACAAATAAAGGGCCACAGGTCTCCAGAAATGTAGGGATTAGGCGTGCTTCATTTGAGTTTGTTGCGTTCCTCGACTCAGATGATTATTTTAGCCCTGATAAGATTGACTGGCTTTTACAAATTTTAGCGAATCAAGACATTGATCTTTTATATCATGCCGTTGATGGTTGCGAAAAGTACAATAAAATCTCAAATTTATGGTTTAAAACTTTCGGTAAATTACTCCATTTTCGCTGGTTTATATGTCTCCTTAATCCATGTGTAACGCCTAGTGTGGTGATTAGAGTTAAAAAATGCCTTTTTAATCCAACATTAAGATATTCGGAAGATTATGCATTTCTTTTATCATATGTAGAATCCACAACTAGGGTTAAGTATTGTGATAGCGTGCATACTACGGTACCACGAGCAATTGGTACTACTGGCGGGGTGTCTGGTAATTTAATTAAAATGCGTAAAGGTGAAATTAAAGGTAAGGAAAATCTACTTCGGAAAAACAACGTATCACATATTTTCCAGTATGCCCTTTCTTTAATTTTTGTCAGTGCTCGTGTATTATCTGATTTAATACGAAAAAGATATAATTTCAAAGACTTTATCAAATCAAATTGAAATGCATATCCTTGCTAAGGATTTAGGTTTTATATGCGTAATGAGAATGCAAAAAAAAATATCGATATCATTGGGATTGTGGGGGTGCCGGCTTGTTATGGTGGTTTTGAGTCACTTGTTCAAAATCTTGTTGATCATCAAAGTGAAAAAATTAATTATACGATTTATTGCTCTGGAAAGTCTTATAAGTCAAAAAGTAAAAATTATAAAGACGCTCAACTTAAATATGTACCATTGAAGGCTAACGGCAGTTCGAGTATCCCTTATGATATATTCTCACTGATGAGATCCATGTTCTGTAAGCCTGATGTTGTTCTCGTGCTAGGTGTTTCAGGTTGTATTTTTTTGCCTCTTTTTAAATTCTTTTCTTCAGCTAAGATTATTACAAATATTGATGGGCTTGAATGGCGACGTGATAAATGGGGGAAATTTGCAAAATGGTTCTTGAAATATTCGGAAAAAATTGCGGTTCATTATTCTGATACTATAATTGCAGATAACGAAGCGATATCAAACTATGTGTTAAAAGAATATGGAGTTAAAAGTAGTGTGATAGCTTATGGTGGCGATCATGCTATCGGGAATAAAGTAGTGTCTCAAGATAAGGATAATTATTACTTTACAGTTTGTCGCATAGAGCCAGAAAATAATATTGAAATGATCCTTGAAGCATTCAGCCAGACAAATAGCTGCTTTAAAATGGTAGGTAACTGGAATTCAAGCGCGTATGGGCGTGAACTAAGAAATCGATATAGTCCTTTCAAAAATATTGAATTGCTGGATCCGATATATGACATCAACATTCTCTTTGAGTACAGAAGTAAGTGTCGAGGATACATTCATGGTCATTCTGCTGGGGGAACAAATCCTTCATTAGTAGAAGCAATGCATTTCAATACGGCTATTTTTGCGTTTGATTGTGATTTCAATAGGTATTCCACTGAGAATTCAGCCTTTTACTTTAAAAATTCTAAAGAACTAGTTAACTTGTTGGAACAACGATCACAGGTGCTCCACACAGCTGAAGATGAGATTTGCGCAAATAAATTAAAGCATATTGCGGACCAACGATATACTTGGATTAATGTTACTAAACAATATGAAGATCTGTACTGATACATGAAAAATGTCAGTGCGGAAAAGCCTTTAAGGCACAACTTTACTACACAGTTGCGGCTAATTTGAGTTAACATAATTGATACATTCAAGCCACGTCTTTTGCGTGGCGACCACACCTGACAGGAGTATGTAATGTCCAAGCAACAGATCGGCGTTGTCGGTATGGCAGTGATGGGGCGCAACCTGGCGCTCAACATCGAAAGCCGTGGTTATACCGTCTCCGTTTTCAACCGCTCCCGTGATAAGACCGAAGAAGTCATCGCTGAGAATTCAGGCAAAAAACTGGTTCCTTTCTATACGGTTAAAGAGTTCGTTGAGTCTCTGGAAACACCTCGTCGTATCCTGTTAATGGTGAAAGCGGGCGCAGGAACCGACGCTGCTATCGATTCACTTAAACCGTATCTTGATAAAGGCGACATCATTATCGATGGCGGCAACACCTTCTTCCAGGACACCATTCGTCGTAACCGTGAACTGTCTGCTGAAGGCTTTAACTTCATTGGTACTGGCGTATCCGGCGGTGAAGAAGGCGCTCTGAAAGGTCCATCCATCATGCCTGGCGGTCAGAAAGAAGCGTACGAACTGGTTGCGCCAATCCTGACTAAAATCGCAGCCGTTGCTGAAGACGGCGAGCCATGCGTGACATATATCGGTCCTGATGGCGCTGGTCATTACGTGAAAATGGTTCACAACGGCATTGAATATGGTGATATGCAGCTGATTGCTGAAGCCTACTCTCTGCTGAAGGGCGGTCTGAACCTCTCCAACGAGGAGCTCGCAAAGACCTTCACCGAGTGGAACAAAGGCGAGCTGAACAGCTACCTGATCGACATCACCAAAGATATCTTCACCAAGAAAGATGAAGAGGGTAAATACCTGGTTGATGTGATTCTGGATGAAGCCGCGAACAAAGGCACCGGGAAATGGACCAGCCAGAGCTCTCTGGATCTGGGTGAGCCACTGTCCCTGATCACCGAGTCTGTATTTGCACGTTATATCTCTTCTCTGAAAGAGCAGCGTGTGGCGGCATCTAAGGTGTTGTCTGGTCCTCAGGCCAAACCCGCTGGTGATAAAGCGGAGTTCGTTGAGAAAGTCCGTCGCGCGCTGTATCTGGGTAAAATCGTCTCTTACGCGCAGGGCTTCTCTCAGCTGCGTGCAGCTTCAGACGAGAACAACTGGGATCTGAACTACGGTGAGATTGCGAAGATCTTCCGTGCCGGCTGTATCATTCGTGCTCAGTTCCTGCAAAAAATCACCGATGCCTATGCTGAAAATGCGGGTATCGCAAACCTTCTGCTGGCACCTTACTTCAAGCAGATTGCTGACGAATATCAGCAGGCGCTGCGTGATGTGGTTGCGTACGCGGTGCAGAATGGTATCCCGGTTCCGACCTTCTCCGCTGCGGTGGCATACTACGACAGCTATCGTTCTGCCGTTCTGCCAGCTAACCTGATTCAGGCACAGCGTGACTACTTCGGTGCGCATACCTATAAGCGTACTGATAAAGAAGGCGTGTTCCACACCGAATGGCTGGAATGAGTTGATTGATTCGTTGTGAATATAACCCGGAGACCTCTCCGGGTTTTTTTATGCTAAAAATAACGATTCGTTTCGAAGTTGTCTGAATGTTTGTCCTCTCGCGGGGATTACTCCTGGTTTGCCTTGACAGTTCTGTCGGGCAGGAGGTACAAAGCCCAACAGCCAAGTTTATCGCGATGGTCAGGCGACCATCTGTTCAGTTAACTTAAAGAAGTCATTAGCGAATGAAAATAACTATCTCCGGAACAGGCTATGTCGGACTCTCGAACGGTATTCTGATTGCACAAAACCATGAAGTGGTTGCGCTGGACATCGTGCAGGCCAAAGTGGATATGCTCAATCAGAAGAAGTCTCCGATTGTCGATAAAGAGATTCAGGATTACCTTTCTAATAAGTCGCTTAATTTCCGCGCAACCACGGACAAAGAAGACGCATACCGCGATGCGGATTTCGTCATCATTGCCACGCCAACAGACTACGATCCTAAAACCAACTACTTCAATACCTCAACCGTTGAAGCGGTGATCAAAGACGTTACGGCAATCAACCCGAACGCAGTGATGATCATCAAGTCGACAATTCCAGTGGGTTTCACCAAATCGATTAAAGAAGAGTTGGGTATTGATAATGTCTTCTTCTCGCCGGAATTTCTCCGCGAGGGCAGGGCGTTATACGATAACCTGCACCCATCCCGTATCGTGATTGGCGAGCGTTCCGAGCGTGCGGAGCGTTTTGCTGCGTTGCTTCAGGAAGGCGCAATCAAAAAAGATATTCCGGTGCTGTTCACCGATTCCACCGAGGCAGAGGCCATTAAGCTTTTCGCTAATACCTATCTGGCGATGCGTGTGGCTTACTTCAACGAGCTGGACAGCTATGCCGAGAGCTTAGGTCTAAACACCCGTCAGATCATCGAGGGCGTGTGTCTTGACCCGCGTATCGGTAACCATTACAACAACCCGTCCTTCGGTTACGGCGGCTACTGTCTGCCAAAAGACACCAAGCAGTTGCTGGCTAACTATCAGGCGGTGCCGAACAACCTGATTTCCGCCATTGTGGATGCCAACCGCACGCGTAAAGACTTCATCTCGGATTCCATTCTCGCGCGTCAGCCGAAAGTGGTGGGCGTGTATCGCCTGATCATGAAGAGCGGTTCCGATAACTTCCGCGCTTCTTCCATTCAGGGGATCATGAAGCGTATTAAGGCGAAGGGCGTGCAGGTCATTATTTATGAACCGGCCATGCAGGAAGATGAGTTCTTCCATTCGCGTGTGATCCGCGATCTGGATGCGTTTAAGAAAGAAGCGGATGTAATTATCTCCAACCGTATGGCGGAAGAGCTCGCGGACGTGAAAGATAAAGTCTATACCCGCGATTTGTTCGGCAGCGACTGATCAAAATCGTGATATAAAAAAACCCGGCACTGTGCCGGGTTTTTTGTTTTTAAACGTTATAGAAGTTGCGGTACCAGTCGACGAAGTTTTTCACGCCTTCTTTGACTGAGGTTTGTGGTTTAAACCCAATAACGTCATACAGCGCTTTGGTGTCCGCACTGGTCTCCAGCACGTCCCCCGGCTGGATCGGCATCATATTTTTCACCGCTTCTTTCCCCAGCGCCTCTTCAAGCGCGGTGATGTAATCCATCAGTTCGACAGGTGAGCTGTTACCGATGTTATACACGCGATACGGGGCAGAGCTGGTTGCTGGCGAACCGGCTTCGACCGTCCAGTCGGCATCGGCCTGAGGAATAACGTCCTGTAGGCGGATAATCGCCTCCGCAATATCATCGATATAGGTGAAGTCGCGCTTCATCTTGCCGTAGTTGTATACGTCGATGCTGTTGCCTTCAATCATGGCTTTGGTGAATTTGAACAGCGCCATGTCCGGGCGTCCCCACGGGCCGTAGACGGTAAAGAAGCGCAGGCCAGTGGTCGGCAGGTTGTACAGATGCGAATAGGTATGCGACATCAGCTCGTTAGCTTTTTTGGTTGCCGCATACAGGGATACCGGATGATCCACGGAGTCGTCAGTAGAAAACGGCATCTTACGGTTGAGGCCGTAAACAGAACTGGATGAAGCATACAGAAGATGCTGAACCTTGTTGTGGCGACAGCCTTCCAGCACGTTCAGGTGACCTACCAGGTTCGCATCCGCATAGGCATGCGGGTTTTCCAGCGAGTAACGCACGCCCGCCTGGGCGGCAAGATGGATCACGCGGTCAAATTTTTCATTGGCGAAGAGCGCAGCCATGCCCTCGCGGTCCGCTAAGTCCAGCTTGTGGAAAGTGAAACTCTCGGATTTGAGCAGTTCGACGCGAGCGAGCTTGAGGTTTGGGTCATAGTAATCATTCAGATTATCAAGCCCAACAACTTCATGCCCTGCATCAAGCAGGCGCTTGCTGACATGAGAACCGATAAAGCCCGCGGCGCCCGTTACAAGAAATTTCATAGCTTCCCTCATTCACAGTGTTCTTGTTGATGTCCCAGGACATCAGAATCCGACTATGATAGCGCGTCGCACTTCACTTACATAACCCATCTTTCCGATATAACTCATCGGATTCTTATAGAAAAATCGCCAGCAACAGATACACTATGGAAACAAGATTGTTTTTGCCCTTTTTCATCTGTTAGGGATTGTATGACGCACAACAACGATAACCTGGTCACACGCAACAATGACCCGGAGCAAATTGATTTACTGGATTTAGTGCTACAGCTGTGGCGTGGTAAGTGGGTAATAGGGGCCGTTATTGCTGCTTTTATCGTTCTCGCCGTTGTTTACATCACTGTTGCTAAAGAGAAATGGACATCATCGGCTATCATTGCTCAACCTGATGCTGCTCAAATAGCTACTTATTCCAATGCGTTGAATATTCTCTATGGCGGTGCTGCTCCCTCAATGCTGGACATTCAATCTCGAGCTATCAGTCGTTTCAACTCTTCTTTCTCTGCTTTGGCACAAGCACTTGAGAATCAGGAAGACCCCGAAGAACTGACTATTGAACCTACTGTAAAAGGTCAAGGTTTACCTTTGACCGTAACCTACCAGGGGGAGACAGCTGAAGCGGCACAAAAGCAGCTTGCGCAATATATCCAGCAGATCGATGAACAGACAGCAAAAGAACTGACGCTTGACCTCAATGACAATCTCAAGCAGCAGATCACAACCCTGAACGACTCCCTCCAGAACCAGGAGAAAGTCGCACAGGAGCAAAAAGATCTGCGTATTAAACAGATCACTGAGTCATTTAAGAATGCGGAAGCCGCGAAGATTACTACACCCCAGATTCAGCAAACACAGGATGTGACTCAAGAAACTATGTTCCTGTTGGGGACAGCAGCGCTGAAATCAATGATTGATAACGAAGCGTCACGTCCGCTGGTCTTCTCAGGCGCTTACTACCAAACCAAACAGAACTTACTGGATATCCAGAATCTCAACGTTAACCCAGACACTATTCACGTCTATCGTTACGTCATGAAGCCGAACCTTCCTATCCGACGCGACAGCCCGAAAATTGCTATTACCCTCATCCTTGCCGTTCTCCTCGGCGGGATCATCGGTTCTGCTGTCGTCCTCGGCCGTAACGCGCTGAGAAACTACAAACCAAGAGCCTGATTTACACACAAAAAAAGACCGGGTTTCCCCGGTCTTTTTTATTTATGCCGTTTCCGCAAATTCTCAATCACCGTCGTTAAATCCAGCTCCTGATCCTGAAGCAGTACCAGCAGGTGATACATTAAATCCGACGCTTCGTTCGTCAGCTCCTCCCGATCATGCACGGTGGCCGCCAGCGCCGTTTCAACGCCTTCCTCACCCACTTTCTGCGCAATACGTTTGGTGCCGCTGGCGTACAGTTTCGCCGTGTACGAGCTCTCGGGATCCGCTGATTTACGCTCTGCCAGCAGCTGTTCCAGCTGATAGAGGAACAGCCACTGGTGGCTCGTCTCGCCGAAGCAGCTGCTGGTGCCTTTGTGGCAGGTAGGCCCAATCGGGTTGACCAGCACCAGCAGGGTGTCGTTGTCGCAATCTGGCGTAATGCTGACCACATTCAGGAAGTGACCCGAGGTTTCCCCTTTCGTCCACAGGCGCTGTTTGGTGCGCGAGAAAAACGTTACCTTGCCGCTGTCGAGCGTTTTTGTCAGTGCCTCCAGGTTCATGTATCCCAGCATCAGCACTTCGCCTGAAACGGCATGCTGTACAACCACCGGCAGTAATCCGTCAGTTTTTTCCCAGTCCAGCTGCGCCTGTTGTTGCTCTGTTAACATACCCTGATCTCCACGCCCTGGTCGGCCAGGTACGTTTTTAACTCACCAATATTGATAATCTGTTTATGGAACACGGAGGCGGCCAGCGCGCCGTCCACGTTCGCATCGCGGAAGGCTTGAAGGAAGTGTTCCATGGTGCCTGCGCCGCCGGAGGCAATCAGCGGAACCTGGCAGACCGCGCGCACTTTTTTCAGCTGCTCGAGGTCGTAGCCGTTACGAACGCCGTCCTGGTTCATCATGTTCAGAACGATTTCACCCGCACCGCGTTTTTGCACTTCCTGCACCCAGTCCAGCGTCTCCCATTGGGTGACGCGCGTGCGGCTTTCATCGCCGGTGTACTGGTTAACGTGATATTTTCCCGTCGCGGTATCAAACCAGGTGTCGATCCCCACGACAATGCACTGCACGCCAAAGCGGTCCGCCAGACGCGTAATCAGCGCCGGATCTGCAAGCGCAGGGGAGTTAATCGAAATTTTGTCCGCACCGAAAGAGAGAATTTTCGCCGCATCGTCAGCAGATTTAATCCCGCCCGCTACACAGAAGGGAATATCAATCACCTCTGCCACGCGCGCCACCCAGCTTTTGTCCACCACGCGGCCATCGCTGGAGGCGGTGATATCGTAAAATACCAGTTCGTCTGCGCCTTCTTCGGCATAGCGTTTTGCCAGCGGAACGATGTCGCCAATGATCTCGTGGTTGCGGAACTGCACGCCTTTTACAACCTGACCATCACGCACGTCCAGGCAGGGAATTATCCGTTTTGCCAGCATTGAATCGCCTCCTTCACCGTAAATTTGCCTTCCAGCAGCGCGCGACCCACGATCACGCCGCGTACACCGGTTCCGCGCAGAGCGGCGATATCCGCCAGGTCGCCGATACCGCCAGAGGACTGGAACGCCACCTGCGGATAACGCGCGCAAACCTCTTCATACAGCGAGACGTTAGAGCCTGCGAGCGTACCATCGCGTGAAATATCCGTGCACAGGACGTGCTTCAGCCCTACGGGGAGATACATCCCGACCAGCTCTTCCAGTGTTACGCCGGAGTTTTCCTGCCAGCCGCTGACCGCGACCTGCTTATTACCCTGCTCGTCAATGCGTACATCCAGCGCCAGCACCAGCGCATCCGTACCGAAGCGGCGGAACCAGCCCTTGACCGTCTCAGGATCTTTCACAGCGGTCGAACCGACCACCACGCGCGCCACGCCCGCGTCCAGTAAGGCGGCAACATCGGCTTCCGTACGCACGCCGCCGCCCACCTGCACCGGGACGTCCACGCCAGCCACCAGTGTTTTAAGCAGCGGGATCTGGCGCTTCGCCGGATCTTTCGCGCCGGTCAGATCGACCAGATGCAACACCTCAGCGCCCTCGGCGGCGTAAGCCTGTAATCGCGGCAGCGGGTCGTTGCCGTAATCGCGCTGCTGCCCGTAATCGCCCTGGTGGAGACGAACAACCGTGCCGTCAATTAAATCTAAAGCGGGAATTATCATCACATCTCCAGGAAATTTTTCAGCAGTTGCGCACCGGCGGCACCGGAGCGTTCCGGGTGAAACTGCACGCCGTAAAAGTTATCTTTCTGCACGGCGGCGGTGAACGCCTCGCCGTAATTGCACTGGGCGATGGTGTAGGTATTCACGGGCATGGCGTAGCTGTGGACGAAATAGAAGTACGCGCCGTCTTCAATATCCTGGAACAGCCTGTTGCCCGCCTTCGGATAAACGCGGTTCCAGCCCATGTGCGGCAGTGGCAGGCCGTGGTCGGTCATTTTCGGTACGTCTTCTTCAATAATGCCCAGCAGATCAACGCCGTTGCTCTCTTCGCTGCGGCGGCCAAGCAGCTGCATGCCGAGGCAAATGCCCAGCACCGGTTGAGTACAGGCTTTGATGAGATCTACCAGCTCGCGCTCATGGATCTGATCCATCGCCGCCTGGGCGGTGCCAACCCCCGGCAGAAAGAGTTTATCTGCGCGCAGAACCACGTCCGGGTCGCGGCTCACCACCGGCTCGTAGCCGTGGCGCATAATCGCCGACTGTACGGAGTTCAGATTGGCGCATCCGGTGTCCAGAATCACCACGTTCATTACAGCACTCCTTTCGACGAGGGCAGGGCGTCACCTTCCACGCGGATCGCCTGGCGCAGGGTACGGCCAAAGGCTTTGAACAGGCTCTCGACGCGGTGGTGATCGTTTTTGCCTTTGGTTTTCAGGTGCAGCGTCAGGCCCATAGTGTAAGAAAGCGAGCGGAAGAAGTGTTCCACCATCTCGGTGCTGAGATCGCCCACGCGCTGGTAGGTGAAGTCAGCTTTATATTCCAGGTGCGGACGTCCGGAGATATCCATCGCGCAGCGCGCCAGGCACTCGTCCATCGGCAGAACAAAGCCGAAGCGGTTGATGCCGCGCTTGTCGCCGAGCGCCAGCTTCAGGGCTTCGCCCAGCGCCAGGCCGGTATCTTCCACGGTGTGGTGATCGTCGATATACAGGTCGCCCTTAACCGTGATCTCCATACGGAAGCCGCCGTGCGTGGCGATTTGATCCAGCATGTGGTCAAAGAAACCGACGCCGGTGTGGATCTTGCTGCCGCCTTCGCGGTCGAGCCAGACCTTCACGTCGATCTGCGTCTCTTTGGTGTTGCGTTCAACGTGGGAATAGCGGTCGCGTCTGGTGAGCTGCTCGCCAATCATCGCCCAGTTTAGCGTGTCGCGGTTATAGCGCAGACCCGCAATGCCCATGTTTTCCGCCAGCGTGATATCCGTGACGCGATCGCCAATCACATAGCTGTTGGCTTTATCCAGCGCCTCTTCAGCCAGATAACGTTCAACAAGCTTCAATTTTGGCTTGCGGCAGTCGCACTCGTCGGCAGGCATATGCGGGCAGATCAGCACCTCGTCGAAGGCGATGCCCTGCGAGGTCAGCACCTGCATCATCAGGTTGTGCGGGCCGTCAAAGTCCGCCTGCGGGAAGCTGTCGGTGCCCAGACCGTCCTGGTTGGTGATCATCACCAGCTTATAGCCTGCTTTCTGAAGCTTCAGCAGCACCGGGATCACGTCGGGTTCAAACGCCAGCTTGTCGAAACGATCGACCTGAAAATCGCTGGGTGGCTCCGAGATGATGGTGCCGTCACGATCGATAAAGAGATACTTCTGACTCATACTTTCTCCGCTTTCAGGGCGTCAATCACGCGCTGGCTCTCTGCACGGGTGCCGACGGTAATACGCAGGCAGCCGCTCAGGGTAGGTTGTTTATTCTGGTCTCGTAAGATAATGCCCTGATCCCACAACGATTTAAATATCGCGCTTGAGGCGGTGAAGCGCACCAGGATGTAGTTGGTTTCCGAGTCGAACACCTCTTCCACGCACGGAATCGTTTTCAGGGCATCGACAAGATACTGACGCTCTTCCAGGATCTGCGCCACACGCTCGCGCATCGCGCTGATGCCCTGCGGGGCCAGCGCCTGTGCCGCAATATCGGCAACCGGCGTCGAGAGCGGATACGGGGCGATGACTTTCAGCAGCAGGTCGATAATTGCTTTATTTGCCAGCGTAAATCCACAGCGAAGGCCGGCGAGGGCGAAGGCTTTGGAAAGGGTACGCAGCACAACGAGATGCGGATACTCTTCAAGCCAGCCTGCCAGTGTCGCCTGTGGGCAGAACTCAATGTAGGCTTCGTCGGCCACGACCAGCGCTTTGCCGCGCGTCATTTCCAGCAGAGAACGGATATCCTGCGGATTGATAATCTGCCCGGTCGGGTTGTTCGGGCTACAGACAAACACCACCTTCACGCCGTCGAGGTTATCGGCAATGCCCTGCAAATCCAGCTGCCAGTTGTCCAGCGCCTGCACGTTGCGGCAGGCCACGCCAAAGGTTTCGGCGCTGACGCTGTACATGCCGTAGGTGGGCTGGCAGTACATCACCGCGTCTTTACCCGGCTCGCAGAAGGCGCGGATCAGCAGCTCAATCCCTTCATCCGCCCCACGGCTGACCAGCACCTGCTCAGGCTTTACGCCTGCATACTGCGCATAGTTCTCGATCACCGCTTTCGGCTGACACTCCGGGTAGCGGTTCAGCGTCTGCTGCGAGAGCTCAAAGGCCACCGCCGTGGGATATTCGTTGGCATTCAGCCAGACATCGCCGTTGCCGCCAAGACGACGCGCAGACTGATAGGGCGTCAGGCGACGGACATTTTCGCGGGCTAATTCTTCGATGTTCATGCTTGCTCCTTCAGGGCGGCAACGCGCAGCGTCACGGCATTTTTGTGGGCAGTCAGGCGCTCGGCGGCGGCCAGGGTTTCAATGGTCGACGCCAGCGAGGCAAATCCCTCGCGGGAGAGTTCCTGCACGGTCATGCGCTTCTGGAAATCCGCCAGCCCCAGGCTGGAGCAGGTTGAGGTATAGCCATACGTGGGCAGCACGTGGTTGGTGCCGGAGGCGTAATCCCCGGCGGATTCCGGTGACCAGTCCCCGAGGAACACTGAGCCTGCGCTGGTTATGCTGTCGACCAGATCGCGCGCGTTACGGGTCTGAATAATCAGGTGCTCAGGACCGTACTGGTTGGAGATGGCGATGCACTGGTCAAGATCGCGGGCCACAATCAGGCGGCTGGCCAATAGCGCCTGACGCGCCGTTTCCGCACGCGGCAGGTCAGCCAGCTGACGCTCAACGGCGTCGCCCACGCGTTTTGCCATGTCGGCATCTGGCGTCAGTAAAATCACCTGCGAGTCAGGGCCGTGCTCGGCCTGCGAGAGCAGGTCAGAGGCCACGAAATCTGGTGTAGCGCCGCTGTCGGCAATCACCAGCACTTCAGACGGACCGGCAGGCATATCAATCGCCGCGCCGTCCAGACGCTGGCTGACCTGACGCTTCGCTTCGGTTACGTACGCATTGCCCGGACCAAAGATTTTGTCGACCTTAGGAATGGATCCCGTCCCGAACGCCAGGGCGGAAATCGCCTGCGCACCGCCCACTTTATAAATTGCCTGCACGCCGCACAGCTTCGCCGCGTACAGGATCTCGTCGGCGATCGGTGGCGGAGAGCAGAGCACCACCTTCTGACAACCGGCAATACGTGCCGGGGTGGCCAGCATCAGGACGGTCGAAAACAGCGGAGCAGAGCCGCCGGGAATATAGAGGCCAACGGACGCCACCGGGCGCGTCACCTGCTGGCAGCGCACGCCGGGCAGGGTTTCCACATCCACCGCCTGCAATTTCTGCGCGGTGTGGAAGGTATCAATATTTTTCACCGCGACGGCCATCGCCTGTTTGATGTCATCACCCAGACGATTGCTGGCATCATTGATTTCCTGCTCGGTAACCTGTAAAGCGCCGACTTCCGTCTTGTCAAACTTTGCGCTGTACTCGCGCAGCGCGTCGTCCCCGCGGGCTTTGACGTTATCGAGGATCTCCGCCACGGTGCGGGTGATGCTCTCCGAAGCGGAAATTGCCGGGCGCATCAGCAGCTCGCGCTGTTGCGCGTCGCTACAGGTATTCCAGTCGATGATTGTGTTAAAGCTCATGGTCGTTACTCCATCATCTTCTCAATTGGCAGCACCAGAATGGAGCTTGCGCCCAGCGCCTTCAGTTTTTCCATGGTTTCCCAGAACAGGGTTTCGCTGCTCACCATGTGCATCGCCACGCGCTGCTGGTCGCCCGCCAGCGGCAGAATGGTTGGACGCTCAGCGCCCGGCAGCAGGGCAATCACTTCCTCCAGACGCTCGGTTGGCGCATGCATCATGATGTATTTGGATTCACGCGCCTGAATCACGCCCTGAATGCGGGTCAGCAGTTTGTCGATGAGCTGCTGTTTGGCGTCGGCCATCTCGCCGTCGCGCTGGATAAGGCACGCTTTGGAGCGGTAGATTACCTCCACTTCGCGCAGGCCGTTCGCTTCGAGCGTGGCGCCGGTGGAGACGAGGTCACAGATGGCATCGGCCAGGCCCGCACGCGGCGCCACTTCAACGGAGCCGTTCAGCAGACAGGATTTAAACTGCACGCCTTTTTGATCGAGGTAACGCTTCAGCAGGTGAGGGTAAGAGGTGGCGATACGTTTGCCGTTCAGCGCGGCCGGGCCGTCCCAGGCTTCATCGACCGGCGTGGCCAGCGACAGGCGGCAGCCGCCAAAGTCCAGACGACGCAGGGTAAAGTAACGCGGATCTTCGCCCTGCGCTCGGCGGGTTAATAACTCTTCTTCCAGTACGTTTTCGCCGATGATGCCGAGATCAACGACGCCATCCATCACCAGGCCCGGGATATCGTCATCACGTACGCGCAGAATGTCGATCGGCATATTTTCAGCCAGGGCGATCAGGCGCTGGGTGTGCAGGTTGATTTTAATCCCGCAGCGGGCGAGCAGTTCGCGTGAATCGTCGCTTAAACGGCCTGATTTTTGAATAGCTATGCGTAAACGTGAGTTATCTAACATTCTGTGTTCCTCGTTAACCTGTTTTAACCTGTCTGAATGCGGTCCAAAAAAAAGCCCCCGGAAGAAGATCTTCCGGGGGCTTTTTCATGCGTTCATGCACCACTGGAAGATCCAAACGTCTTCCAGCACACATCGCCTGAAAGACTAGTCAGGATGATGGTGATGATGGTGGTTTTTAAAAGGAACGCGTGTCATATAAATTCTCGTTGAATGCTTATGCATTTGATGTCTTTTAACCTAAACCAGTTGTACGCCATAAAGCAAGGGCTTTTTTTGATCATTAATTCATTTCATATTGATGGTATGAATTGTGCGTTCCACCAGGCTGGCGTAGCCTTATAACAGGCATCGTTAAGCGGAGAATGTAATGAAAAAGGTCGCGATTGTCGGGTTAGGGTGGTTAGGAATGCCACTAGCGATGTCATTAGCCGCGAAAGGCTGGCAGGTGACAGGGAGTAAGACCACCCGAGATGGGGTTGAAGCGGCACGCATGTGCGGCATTGATGGTGTCGAGCTGCGTCTCGAACCCGAGCTTATCTGCGATACCGACGAGCTGGATGAACTGATGAATGTGGACGCGCTGGTCATTACCTTACCGGCGCGGCGCAGCGGCCCGGGCGAGACGTTTTACTTGCAGGCGGTGCAGGAGATTGTCGACAGCGCCCTGGCGCACCATATCCCGCGCATCATTTTCACCAGCTCCACCTCCGTCTATGGCGATATCGACGGTACGGCGAAAGAAAACACCGAACGCCGTCCGGTGACCGCCAGCGGCCGGGTGCTGAAAGAGCTGGAAGACTGGCTGCACAATCTGCCTGGCACGCAGGTGGATATCTTACGTCTGGCCGGGCTGGTGGGGCCGGGGCGTCATCCGGGGCGCTTCTTTGCCGGTAAATCCGCGCCGGATGGCCAGCACGGGGTTAATCTTGTGCACCTTGAGGATGTTATCGGCGCCATAGAACTGCTTTTACAGGCTCCGAAAGGGGGGCACATCTATAATATATGTGCGCCTTCGCACCCGCCGCGTAGCACCTTTTATCCGCTGATGGCGCGCCAGCTTGGCCTGGCGCCGCCGGTATTCAGTGATGCGCAGGGGGAGCGCAAAGGCAAAATTATTGATGGCAATCGTATTTGCCATGAACTGGGATTTGAATATCAGTATCCCGATCCGCTGGTAATGCCCATGGAATAATTGCGCCGGCGGAGACAATCGCACACCGCAAGGGGGCGAAGATGAAACCGCTGCTGGATGTTCTTGTTATTCTGGATGCGCTGGAAAAAGAGGGGAGCTTTGCCGCCGCCTCGGCGAAGCTCTATAAAACCCCTTCGGCTCTGAGCTACACCGTGCAAAAGCTCGAGAGCGATCTTAATATCCAAATCCTTGACCGCACCGGGCATCGCGCGCGTTTCACCCGTACAGGGCAGATGCTGCTGGAAAAAGGGCGTGACGTGCTGCATACGGTTCGCGAGCTGGAAAAACAGGCCGTTAAGCTTCACCAGGGCTGGGAAAATGAGCTGGTGATTGGGGTTGATGATACATTCCCTTTCTCCCTGCTTACCCCGCTTATTGAGGCGTTCTATCAGCGCCACAGCGTCACCCGGCTGGTTTTTATCAATGGCGTGCTGGGCGGTTCCTGGGAGGCCCTGACGCAGGGCAGGGCGGATATCATCGTTGGCGCGCTGCATGAGCCTCCCCAGTTGAGCGAATTTGGTTTTGCGCGGCTGGGTGTTCTGGAGCAGGTTTTTGCCGTTGCGCCTCATAACCCGCTGGCGAATGAACCGGAGCCGGTTACCCGACGCGTCATTAAAAACTATCGTGCCATTGTGGTTGGAGACAGTTCTCGCCCCGAGTGCGGCATTTCATCGCAGCTGCTGGATGAGCAGGAGGCCATCACCGTTTTTGATTTTAAAACCAAGCTGGAGCTGCAAATAAGCGGCCTGGGGTGCGGTTACCTTCCCCGTTATTTAGCGCAGCGGTTTATTGACAGCGGAGCGCTGGTGGAAAAACAAGTTTTAGCGCAGAGCAGTAACGAATCGGTATGGGTGGGCTGGAATGAACAGACCGCCGGCCTTGCCAGCGCCTGGTGGCGAGACGAAATTTTAGCAAATAGTGCTATCGCGACAGTTTACACTCAGGCAGATGATGGTAAATCAACCAGTTAGAAAAATTATTTTATGGGCAGGTTTCTCAATGTATTGCCTTTTGTATCTTGAATAGGGCAAAATGCCGCCGCTGCAAACAAATAAATAATCGACGATATAAAAGGCGTCGGTTATTTTTTTTTGCATGTACGAAACGAAACTAAAAACCAAGAGGCCGGGCTTCGTACCGGATAGATACTTACTAAAATCCGACAGTTGTTGTCGCTGAGGAAGAAAGAAATGGGGCAATTTTTCGCTTACGTGGCGGTTATCACCGTAAAGGAGAATAACTATGTCGCATAACGCAACTCCAAACACCTCTCGCGTGGAATTACGTAAAACGCTTACGTTGATTCCGGTTGTCATGATGGGCCTTGCCTATATGCAACCGATGACGCTGTTCGATACATTCGGTATCGTTTCAGGCCTCACGGACGGTCATGTGCCGACGGCTTACGGCTTTGCACTGATTGCGATCCTCTTTACCGCGCTCAGCTACGGTAAACTGGTGCGCCGCTATCCGTCTGCCGGTTCCGCCTACACCTATGCCCAGAAATCCATCAGCCCGACGGTGGGCTTTATGGTGGGCTGGTCTTCGCTGCTCGACTATCTGTTCGCGCCGATGATCAACATTCTGCTGGCAAAAATTTATTTTGAAGCGCTGGTGCCATCGATTCCATCCTGGATGTTCGTCGTGGCGCTGGTGGCCTTTATGACGGCCTTCAACCTTCGCAGCATCAAGTCCGTTGCCAACTTTAACTCCGTTATCGTTGTGCTTCAGGTTGTACTGATTGCCGTGATCCTCGGCATGGTGATTTACGGTGTGTTCCACGGTGAAGGCGCGGGCACTCTGGCGAGCAGCAAGCCGTTCTGGTCTGGTGATGCGCATGTGATCCCGATGATTACCGGGGCGACGATTCTGTGCTTCTCCTTTACCGGTTTTGATGGTATCAGCAACCTGTCTGAAGAAACGAAAGATGCAGAGCGCGTAATTCCGCGTGCAATCTTCCTGACGGCGCTGATTGGTGGCCTGATCTTTATTTTCTCGACCTATTTCCTCCAGCTGTACTTCCCGGATATCTCTCGCTTCAAAGATCCGGATGCTTCTCAGCCGGAAATTATGCTCTATGTGGCGGGTAAAGCGTTCCAGGTCGGCGCGCTGATCTTCTCCACCATCACCGTACTGGCGTCCGGTATGGCCGCGCATGCAGGCGTTGCGCGTCTGATGTACGTTATGGGCCGCGATGGCGTATTCCCGAAAAGCTTCTTCGGCTACGTGCATCCAACATGGCGTACCCCGGCGATGAACATCATTCTGGTCGGTGCGATCGCGCTTCTGGCGATTAACTTTGACCTGGTGATGGCAACGGCGCTGATTAACTTTGGTGCGCTGGTGGCGTTTACCTTTGTTAACCTGTCGGTGATCTCTCAGTTCTGGATCCGTGAAAAGCGTAACAAGACGCTGAAAGACCACTTCCAGTATCTGTTCCTGCCGATGTGTGGTGCTATGACCGTGGGCGCGCTGTGGGTTAACCTGGAAGAGAGCTCAATGGTGCTTGGCCTGATTTGGGCAGGTATCGGCCTGGTTTACCTGGCCTGTGTGACGAAGAGCTTCCGCAACCCGGTTCCTCAGTACGAAGACGTCGCGTAAGACTGCGTCGGGTGGCGGCTACGTCTTACCCGACCTAAATACCCCGCAGGCCCGCGTAAGCGAAGCGCCATCGGGCAAAAAAAAAGCCGGAGACATCGCCTCCGGCTTTTTTGTACCCGCTATTCAGACAATCTCTTGCGCATACTGGAACAGCGCTTTCAGCAGCGCCTGCTTCTCAGCATTCCCTTCATACTGACCGTAAAGCATCTCCAGCTCCTGGGCGTAGCTATTAAGAAACTCCGGCGTAAACACGTTGCGCCGATGCTGTAACCAGCGCTCCTGCTCTGCTTCATCCAGCGTGCCGGGATAGTTGCGCGCGCGATAATTAAACATCAGCTTCTCAATGCGCTTATCTGCGAAGGTGATATCCAGCGCGGGCAGGTTACGCGGGTCGGTTTGCAGCACGATATTCATCGCCGCGCGATCGGCATCGCTGAAGAAGCCGTTATAAAGCTGCGCATCCACATTCTCAGACGGCACGAAAGGCTCTGCTTCGGCAAAAATGGCGACGACTTTCTCGCGCACCTGCGGGTTGTCGCGCAGCACTTTCAGGTTATCGAGGCAGTGCTGACGGTTAATCCCCAGCCGGTCGGCGTCTTCCGGGCGTAGCGTGTTGGCCTGCGCCAGCACCGGGCACTTATTAATGTGCACCAGTTTTACCGGTACGGCTGGCAGGTCACCCAGCGCCTCTTTCGGCGTATAGAGCCGTTCACGTAAGGTGTCGCTGTCGAGCTCAAGCAGCGGGGAGATATCTCCGGCAAGATCCACCATGATGACGGCGTTACGGTTGTCCGGATGCCAGGCAAGCGGCGCCACCCAGCTTGTGTTCCCGCGCCACGCGCCGAACATCCCTGAAATATGCACCAGCGGTTTCATCTGCGGCACGTCAATCAGCGTCATCAGCTTTTGCTTGCTGCGATGGCTCAACAGATACTCAAACAGGCGTGGCTGCGCGGTTTTTACAAGTTTCGCCATTGCGATGGTCGCGTAAACGTCTGCCATCGCGTCGTGGGCATTGCTGTGCTCAATGCCGTTGGCCCGCGTCAGGTGCTCGAGCCTGAAGCTCGGCAAGCCGTCGTCGTTCTCCGGCCAGTTAATACCCTCCGGGCGCAGCGCATAGCAGGCGCGCATGATATCCAGCAAATCCCAGCGTGAATTACGGTTCTGCCAGCTCCAGGCATACGGATCGTAGAAGTTGCGGTAGAAGATATTGCGCGTCACTTCATCGTCAAAACGGATGTTGTTGTAACCCACCACGCAGGTATTGGGCACCGTGAACAGGTCGTGGATGCGACGGGCAAATTCTGCTTCGCTAACGCCTTTATCCCGCGCTTCCTGAGGCGTGATGCCCGTCACCATCACCGCGCCCGGCTGCGGCAGATAGTCATCGGCGGGTTTACAGTAAAACACCTCGGGTTCGCCAATGACGTTAAATTCGTCATCGGTACGGATAGCCGCAAACTGCGCCGGTCGGTCCAGCGCCGGATGGGTGCCAAAGGTTTCGTAATCATGGAACAGGAAGGTTGGTTTTTTTTCGGTGTCTGCCATAACTTATTTTTGTCCACATTAATTTACAACAGTTTACAACGTCTGATTATCAGAAAAAAGACATTATCATTTGGTCTTTTACTTGAGCGTGAGATAGTTTTGTACTGTATAATATTGTTCAGCTAATAATTTTTTAAAGTTGTATGCCAAATGTTTTTTAAATGTATAAAAATTATTTATGATATCAGCGACCCATAACAAGCATATGTTCATAATAAACTATATTTAAGCTGATATATGGTTGCTTGTGCTCCTAAATTTAATATTAGCATTTTTTGCTCTATCTTTTTTTTATCATATAACACATTCATGGTGTTTAAATCTTGTATCATTTAGAATTTTGTAGATTGCCATTGAAGCTTGCTGGTTGCTACGATACTGAGTTCGATTTTTTAGCCCGCAGGCTTTTATACTTTACATAAGCCTTGACTCCAGCACTTCTGGGCATCAAGCATGTAACCTGAATGGTAAGGTTAATAATCCGCTAATTTAGTCAGGAATAACCTTTATCGAGAGCTATATCCGGAAGACGGAAAAATAATGGAGGATATATTGATAAAGTTAATATGGTTAAAATCTAGCTCAGTAAAAATTACTTACTAAGTAAGCGCTTCTTTTCGGTATCTTTCTTTCGTTAGCAATTCAACTTATTTCAATCTGTAGTCGCCAGTTCACTGGCTGAATTTTAGCGGTTGATATTAAAGGGGCTGTTTTTATCCAAAAAGATTCTATAACCTGTAAAAATTTAGGTTTCCCAAAGAAAAGCCAAAAACATTTCAGATGGCCTTAGTTTTATGTGCTTCTTTTTGTGAGTGTCAAATTAAGCTCAGAAATGATAACTATATTTTGAGAGAAATGCGTTATGTTTTAACCCCAAAGTTAGATAATGCATAGCATCTATATTATTGACATGACCGTTTAGAATGAGTAAAGACGACAACTGTTGGCTTTACTAGCATGCATCTGGTTGCGAGCAATAGAAAACCTATTGGTCAATTTTTATCATAATAAATGATTTAAATCAAAGGGATAGCTGGTTTTGCTTGGTGGCGGAGTCGTTCGGTATTGATAGGCTACTAATAAAAAATTGAAAATGCTGCATTGCAGTGCTAATATTCAAAAAAATTACAACTTCTTGGGAAATAAAATGATTTTTAGCTCTCCTGAATTTATATTCATTTTCCTTCCTGTTACGTTCTTGATATATTTTTCTTTGAATAAGGCTCGTAAGCACAAATTGGCCAAAATTAGCCTTGTTCTTGCAAGTCTCTATTTTTATAGTTATTGGAGCTTAGAATACCTCCCTTTAATGGTTGGATCTATTATATTTAATTATTCTGTTGGCGTCCTAATATCCAGTAAAACTGGGAGAGCTAAAAAGTTTTTCTTAAGTGTAGGTGTGATTAGTAACCTAGCCATACTTGGATATTATAAGTACGCGAATTTCTTCCTGGATAATATAAACGCTTTATCAGGAAGCGATTTCCATACTATGTCGATAATATTGCCAATAGGAATTAGCTTCTATACCTTTACACAAATAGCCTTCTTGGTAGATAACTATAAAGGTTATGTTAAAGAATTCGATATTATTAATTATACTTTATTTGTGACTTTTTTTCCACATCTGATTGCTGGTCCGATATTGCATCACAAAGAAATGATGAGTCAATTTAAGTCAAAATGGACCTATGCCATACGATACAGACATATTATAATGGGAGTGATGATATTTGGTGTAGGCCTTTTTAAAAAAAACAATTATTGCTGATACTTTTGCTATATCAGCCAACATAGGTTTTGCTCCAGGTTTTGAACACAACTTCATTAGTGCATGGGTAGCGAGTTTATCTTACACATTTCAACTATATTTTGATTTTAGCGGCTACTGTGATATGGCTGTAGGAGCTGCACTTTTGTTTAATATATGGCTGCCTATAAACTTTAACTCTCCATATAAAGCTCTTGATATACAGGATTTTTGGAGACGTTGGCATATTACCTTGGGGCGTTACCTGAGAGATTATCTCTATATACCCTTGGGCGGCAATAGATGTCCCACTTTCAGGGTTTACATCAATCTTTTCATAACATTTGTTTTGGGGGGGTTATGGCATGGTGCGAGTTGGATGTTTATCATTTGGGGGGCCTTACATGGGCTCGCCTTGGCTATTCATAGAGCCTGGAAAACATTAGGCATGAGCATGCCTAATCCTCTTGCATGGATAGTTACATTCTTGTACGTTAATACAGCATGGGTTTTTTTTAGAGCATCATCGATACAAGACGCAATTAATATTTTGAAAGCCATGATTGATATTGATTCGATTAGTTCTGTCCCTATAAATGATATACCGATTAAAAACCTTTCCGCGTTAGGAGTCCTCGCAGATAATATGGTAGATTTTGTGCCTCTGGGGGTTGCCGCATATGTGACACAAATGATGGCAATATTATTTGGTTTCTTTATTATATCTAGAAAAAACTCCATCGAAATGTTTACATCTTCGCGCTTGGGCTACCATACAGTAATGAAAACAGCTTTTGTTACAGTGCTTGGTCTTTATATGACATTACACACAACTAGTGCGGTTTTCTTGTATTTTAATTTTTAAAGATGGTGGTTATGAATGAAATGTAGGCTGAGGGTATTTGTGGTTATTGTTTTTATTTCTCTATTGATCGTTCCTGCAATTAATTTAACGCTTGGGCGAAATGCTATGCCAAAATCTTTCCCGGAAACCTTCAAAAAACTCTATAATCTGGATATAATCGAGTCATTTATCGGTTATGCAGGATATGCAATTGGCATGTCATCTGACCCAGGTAAGGTGGTTGTAGGGCATGACGGTTGGTTGTTTTTGGGGGATGACATATCATCCCCAATAACGACAAAAATCCGGGGTGTGGACGATAAAATAAATTCAACAATAAATGCAATTCACAACAATATGTATGAGTGGAATAATTTCTTTAAGCGATGCGGAGTGAAGGAATTTAGAGTTATAATTGGACCCGATAAGGACAGTGTTTATAGTGAAAAAACACCCGCTTGGAATAGGCAAAGTGATGAAAAAATACTAAAAACATTAACTGCGGGGCAAAATCTTCTATTTGTTAATACCTACGATGCTTTCAAAATTGCTAAATCAAAGTTCATTATGCCAATGTATTTCCATACCGATACTCACTGGAATGAGTTAGGTGCGGTAGTTGCATTCAGTGCTTTGGTTAAAACTCTTGATGGATCTGATCTTAATTTTCATGCTGAACCAACCGAAAATGATTTCTATCTTAAAAATAGCCGGGCCGGTGACTTAGCTGCATTTCTTCGTATTAATAAATTTATCGAGGATCAAGTTGTTTTGCACAAAGATAAGTCTATTGATAATTTAATTATAAAGAAGTATGATTTTGAATCGGGTAAGCTTATATCAAAATCAAAATTTTCACAAATTGGCGCTCCTTCATCACCAGTGCTGTTTATTTCAAATGGAGCGTTAAATAATGTAAAAGTACTATGGTTACGTGATTCATTTGGCACAGCGAAGTCTCCATTTATGGTGCAGGCGTTTAAGGAAACGCTCCAGGTTCATTATGGAAAAGTTGATGCTTCAACAATAAAAAATCTTGTTAAAGCTTTTAGACCTGATTATGTGTTTATAACTGGAGTTGAAAGAGATGCTTTGTCAGCATTTTATAGAAAGTCTTTGTAAATATTTTTCCATGCGTTTGATAACCGCGTCTGTTAATGTAGTTTAAGTTGGGAGTATGCTTAAAAATATTGATAAATCTGACTGTGAACATGTTTGTTAAGCAAATATAATAATTTCAACCTTGACGCAGGTTGTCGAGGTAAAAATAAACTTCCGTATATGCACTCCTTGAGCATTGTTTTGAAAGTGCACGAATTGGGACGCAGCGTAAGTAAAGTTTATGGTGAGGCAGGTATATCAGAATGAAGCTATTTCATTTGGGGAATGTTATCCAGCTTCATAATAGCTGAAGTGATAATAAAACAAATAATATTAGTTGAAAAACCTTCACTTGTGGCGAATGGTTAAAGATATTAAATCTCGAGTGGTATTTTCCCATAGCCCTTATCGAAAGTTCCAAAATCGATATGGAAAGTTAATTTTTTTCACTAAATACACGAGCTGTTGAACAAGTATTTTGAAATTAACTGGACGTCTGAATAACAATAGTAATATGAAATCAATAATTTTTGACTTTTTTCTCAGGTAGAACGATAACTAAAATCAGGAAAGCTAACCCAGAACCGATTTATTGAGCGTTTAAAAGAGGTTTCTTACAACGATACACAATTATCCACCACCTTATTGTAATGAATGAAGTAGGGGGAAATCAACAAGGCATGGAATAAATCTCTGGTGTTTATTCCAGTAATCTCATCCTGTTAAAAGTTGACGTCTCTATGGTAAACGATTGGGGTGAGCAGTCCGAACAAAAAGCACCGTCAGGCAAGAAATTTGCGAGATTTGTTCCGAAAAAATCTGCGTGCTGTCACATTTTTTTGCAATTAAGGCAGGTAACGACATCAGAACTTCCGTAAAAAGGTCATCGATTTTTACTGACCTGAGGATATACCGTTGAAACGCCGTCTGTTTATTGCTGTTTCTTTACTCGCTTCGAGTATTTCATCCTCGCTGGCTGCCGAGCCGCTGGATTTTTCACCTCAGCCGCCTGCCATCCAGGCTGGCTCCTGGGTATTGATGGATTACACCACGGGTCAAATCTTAACGGCGGGCAACGAACATCAGCAGCGCAATCCGGCGAGCCTGACCAAACTGATGACGGGGTACGTTGTCGATCGCGCCATTGATAGCCACCGCATCAGCCCCGATGACATTGTGACGGTCGGACGTGACGCCTGGGCAAAAGGCAATCCGGTCTTTGACGGTTCGTCGCTGATGTTTCTGAAGGAGGGCGATCGGGTTTCCGTGCGCGATCTCAGCCGCGGCCTGATTGTTGATTCCGGCAATGATGCCTGCGTGGCGCTGGCGGATCACGTGGCGGGCGGTCAGCCGCAGTTCGTCAGGATGATGAATGACTACGTTGAAAAGCTGAACCTGCGCGATACCCACTTCGAAACCGTACACGGGCTGGATGCACCGGGTCAGCACAGCTCCGCCTACGATCTCGCCGTGCTTTCCCGGGCCATCATTCACGGCGAGCCTGAGTTCTACCACATGTACAGCGAGAAGAGCCTGACCTGGAACGGCATCACCCAGCAGAACCGCAACGGCCTGCTGTGGGATAAGACCATGAACGTGGATGGCCTGAAAACGGGACACACCTCGGGCGCGGGCTTTAACCTGATTGCCTCCGCGGTGGACGGTCAGCGTCGACTGATTGCGGTGGTGATGGGGGCAGACAGCCCGAAAGGACGTGAAGATCAGGCGCGCAAGCTGCTGCACTGGGGACAGCAAAATTTTGATACGGTGCAGATCCTGCATAACGGTAAAAAAGTGGGAACCGAGCGCATCTGGTACGGCGATAAAGAGCAGATCGCGCTGGGCACGGATCAGGACTTCTGGCTGGCATTACCCAAATCGGAAGTGCCGAACATCAAGGCGAAATACGTGATGGATAAAAAAGAGCTGGAAGCGCCGATCGCAGCGCATCAGCGGGTAGGGGAGATCCAGCTGTACGATCGTGACAAGGTGGTCGCGCACTGGCCATTGGTTACGCTGGAAAGCGTTGAAAAGGGTGGACTTTTCTCCCGTCTTGGCGATTATCTGCATCATAAACTCTAACCTTTTCGGGCAGACTGGCAGTGTTGCGAGTCTGCTCACATAATAAACACTCCTGGATTGCCGATAATCTCGATTCTGCTTTACAGTGTATATATATACAGTAATAAACGGAGGCAGCATGGACTACAGCATCAGGCAGCAACAGAAACGTACGATTGCAGGCTTTCATCTCGTGGGGCCGTGGGAAAAGACGGTCAAGCAGGGATTTGAACAGCTGGTCATGTGGGTAGATGGTCGTCATATTCAGCCGCAGGAGTGGGTGGCCGTTTATTATGACAATCCGGATGACGTGCCGGCAGAAAAGCTCCGCTGCGTTACCGCCGTAACGGTAGTAGACGATTTCACTATTCCTGAAAACAGCGAAGGGGTGATGATGACCGAAATTGCTGCCGGAGAGTATGCTATTGCTGCCGCGCGCGTCGAAAATCATGATTTCGCCACGCCGTGGTATCAGTTCTTCAACTCCCTGCTGGAAGACAGCAAATTCCAGATTGCAGCAAAACCCTGCTTCGAACGCTATCTGAACGATGGCAATGCTGACGGCTACTGGGATATTGAGATGTTTGTACCGGTAGAGCACAAAGTGGGATAATCCTGCGAAACGCAGGGTTTTTCAGCCGGGCGCGATCCACCCGGCTGAAAACACAGTACAATTGTGGTTTGCCGTAGAGCTGGAGACGGGTGTGCGCCCCGACAAGTCATTAACCCCTTTTGAAATTCGGTTATACAAACATTATCGCGTGGTGCACGGTTGCCGCATTGCGCTGGCGTTTGTGTTGACCTTCGTACTGGTTCGTTTGCTGGATATCCCGGAAGGGACGTGGCCGCTGATCACGCTGGTGGTGGTGATGGGGCCGATCTCATTCTGGGGGAACGTGGTCCCGCGCGCTTTCGAACGCATAGGCGGTACCGTTTTAGGCTCAGCGCTTGGGCTTATTGCCCTGAAGCTGGAGCTGATTTCGTTTCCGTTCATGTTGCTGTGGTGCGCGGTGGCGATGTTTCTTTGCGGATGGCTGGCCCTTGGCAAGAAACCGTATCAGGCGCTGCTGATTGGCATTACGCTCGCGGTTGTGGTCGGCGCACCGGCGGGCGATATGACCACGGCATTGTGGCGAAGCGGGGACGTGATCCTCGGCTCGTTGCTCGCCATGCTGTTTACCGGCATCTGGCCGCAGCGCGCCTTCCTGCACTGGCGCATTCAGATGGCAAACTACGTCACGGCATTTAACCGGGTCTACCAGGCCGGGTTTTCGCCGAATCTGATTGAGCGTCCGCGGCTGGAAAAGCATCTGCAAAAAATCCTCAATGATGTGGTCAAAATGCGCGGGTTAATTACGCCAGCAAGCAAAGAAACCCATATCCAGAAAGCCATCTTTGAAGCTATTCAGACGGTCAGCCGTAATCTGGTCTGTATGCTTGAACTGCAAATCAATGCCCACTGGGCCTCACGCCCCAGCCATCTTCTGATGCTCAACGCGCATACGCTGAAAGAGACGCAGCAGATGACGCAACAAACCCTGCTGACCATCGCTCATGCGCTCTATGAAGGTAACCCGCAGCCGATACGGGCGAACAGCGAGCGGCTGAACGAAATCGTCGCCGAGCTCAAACAGCTGATGAATGAGCGCCAGGGCGACAATGTGGCGGAAACGCCCATCCATGGTTATGTCTGGCTGAGTATGGAGCTGGCGCGGCAGCTGGAGTTGTTATCGCAGCTGATTTGCCGGGCTCTGCGCAAATAAAAAGCGTATGTGATGCCTGCTGCTTCGATTCAGCAACAATTAGGGTTATGATGGTTTTAAACGATATACTCATTGTCATTCGCAGCCGCTGTCTGTTAAAACGGTTGCTTTAACGAATCCGAATCTCACATTATCAGGGGTGTAAAAATGGAAACTACCAAGCCTTCGTTCCAGGATGTTCTGGAGTTCGTCCGCCTGTTCCGCCGCAAAAACAAGCTACAGCGCGAAATCCAGGACGTAGAGAAGAAGATCCGTGACAACCAGAAACGTGTCCTGCTGCTGGACAACCTGAGCGACTACATCAAGCCAGGTATGAGCGTTGAAGCTATTCAGGGCATCATCGCCAGCATGAAGAGCGATTATGAAGATCGCGTTGATGACTACATCATCAAAAACGCTGAGCTGTCCAAAGAGCGTCGCGACATCTCCAAGAAGCTGAAAGTGATGGGCGAAATCAAAAACGTCGACGCGAAAGGCGAGTAATCGCACACTCTGTTGCCCGGTGGCGCTGCGCTTACCGGGCCTACAGGACTGTTATCACGTAGGTCGGGTAAGGCGAAGCCGCCACCCGAAAATTTTACCGAACGCAAAAAAGCAAAAAGCCTGCTCTGAAAGCAGGCTTTTTAAATTTGGCTCCTCTGACTGGACTCGAACCAGTGACATACGGATTAACAGTCCGCCGTTCTACCGACTGAACTACAGAGGAATCGTTGTGGAGGCTTATCTTAGCGGCGAAAAAACTTTTGTCAAACCTGATCTCAGGCAAAAGCGTTTGTTTGATGATTCTGTCGTCATTTTGTTGTAAATCCAAACATAATTTTATGGAAAATACTTTGCAGGATACGCATTTCTGCCCCATCATTTGAAATGGAGTTTCAACTTTCTCGCTAAGGTCCATTTTGAACGTCACCGCACCCCTACGCCAGGCGATTATGCGCACGCCCTGGTATGCAAAACGTAAAAGTTATCGAGTTCTCTTCTGGCGTGAAATCACCCCCCTTGCTGTGCCTATTTTCCTGGAGAATACCTGCGTCCTGTTGATGGGCGTGCTGAGCACATTCCTGGTGAGCTGGCTCGGTAAAGAAGCTATGGCCGGGGTAGGGCTGGCGGATAGTTTCAATATGGTGGTGATGTCCTTCTTTGCCGCTATCGATCTCGGTACGACGGTGGTGGTGGCGTTTAGCCTGGGTAAGCTCGATCCGAAGCGTGCCCGCGAAGCGGCCAGACAGTCGCTGATGATCATGACCCTCTTTTCGATCATCCTTGCGGCGGTTATCCATTATTACGGCAAAGAAATTATCGACTTTGTCGCGGGAGAAGCGACCAGTGAGGTGAAGGATCTGGCTCTCACCTACCTGGAAATGACGGTGCTGAGTTATCCGGCGGCTGCCATCGCGCTGATTGGTAGCGGTGCGCTTCGTGGAGCAGGGAATACCAAAATCCCGCTGCTGATCAACGGCGGCATGAACATCCTGAACATCATTATCAGCAGCGTTTTGATTTATGGCGTCTTTTCCTGGGAGGGGCTGGGCTTTGTCGGCGCGGGTTTAGGGCTGACCATTTCCCGCTATATTGGTGCGGCAGCGATAATTGGCGTACTGATGGCGGGAATTACGCCATCGCTGCGCCTGACGCTGAAAAGTTATTTCCGTCCGCTTAACTTCGCCATCATCTGGGAAGTGATGGGGATCGGGATTCCGGCCAGTATCGAATCCGTGTTGTTTAACGGCGGGAAACTGCTGACGCAGATGTTTGTTGCCGGGATGGGAACAGACGTCATCGCTGGCAACTTTATTGCCTTCTCCATTGCCTCACTCATTAACCTGCCGGGAAACGCGCTGGGGTCGGCGTCGACGATCATCACCGGCAGACGTCTCGGAAAGGGGCAGATAGGGCAGGCGGAACGGCAGCTTCGGCATGTCTTCTGGCTTTCAACCATTGGACTGACGGCGATTGCGTGGGGAACTGCGCCTTTTGCCGGGCTGATGGCCTCGTTCTATACGCATGAAAATGACGTGAAAGAGGTCGTGAAGGTGCTCATTTGGCTCAACGCGGCGTTTATGCCAATTTGGGCCGCGTCCTGGGTACTTCCTGCCGGGCTGAAAGGGGCGCGCGATGCCCGGTTTGCGATGTGGGTCTCCATGCTCGGCATGTGGGGCTGTCGCGTCGTGGCGGGCTACACGCTGGGGGTAATGTTAGGTATGGGCGTTGTCGGCGTCTGGCTGGGGATGTTCCTTGACTGGGCCGTGCGCGGCGCGCTGTTCTACTGGCGCATGGTGAGCGGGCGCTGGCTGTGGAAATATCCGCGAAAAAAACCGGAGCAGGAGGTTTCGGAAACGGCAAGTGCCTGACAAATGTGCGAAGTGGAGAATAAATCGGCAAACGATTGAAAATCTGCATTCACCCTTTGACATCCTCAGGGCGCATCGATAATATGCGCCCCGTTCACACGATTCCTCTGTAGTTCAGTCGGTAGAACGGCGGACTGTTAATCCGTATGTCACTGGTTCGAGTCCAGTCAGAGGAGCCAAATTTAAAAAGCCTGCTTTTAAAGCAGGCTTTTTGCTTTTCTGCGTTCGGTAAAATTGTCGGGTGGCGGCTTCGCCTTACCCGACCTACGAAATCCCAGGCCGGGTGAGTGGTGTGCGTGATGTGTCCTTGTTATCAGCGGAACGGTGGCTCATTGAAGGTGCGCAGCTTGCGGGAATGCAGTTTGTCGCCCTCTGCACGCAGTAAATCGATGGCGCGAATACCAATCTGAAGGTGCTCTGAGATCGCCCCTTCGTAAAAACGGTTCGCCTGGCCCGGCAGTTTGATCTCGCCGTGCAGCGGTTTATCGGACACGCACAGCAGCGTGCCGTAAGGGACGCGGAAGCGGTAGCCCTGCGCGGCAATGGTGGCGCTTTCCATATCGATTGCGACCGCACGGCTGAGATTGAAACGCAGGGCGGAGGCGGAATAGCGCAGCTCCCAGTTACGATCGTCGGTGGTAACGACCGTACCGGTACGCAGGCGCTGTTTCACCTCTTCACCCGGCATGCCGCTCACCTCTTTGGTGGCGTCGTACAGAGCGCGCTGCACTTCCGCGATACTCGGGATAGGAATATCCGGCGGCAGAACCGCGTCAAGAACATGGTCGTCACGCAGATAAGCGTGGGCGAGGACGTAATCGCCAATCAGCTGGCTTTCACGCAGGCCGCCGCAGTGGCCGATCATCAGCCAGACGTCCGGGCGCAGTACCGCCAGATGGTCGCAGATGGTTTTCGCATTCGACGGGCCAACGCCGATGTTAATCAGCGTAATGCCCTGACCGTCGGCGGTGATCAGGTGCCAGGCTGGCATCTGGTGCTTTTTCCACGCCAGGTCGGAGATGGCCTCTTCCGGTGCTTCGGTTTCGGCGGTGATCCAGATCCCGCCCGCGCAGGAGAGGGCGACGTAAGGGCTGTCCGGGTCGAGGATCTGGCTACAGCCCCAGCGGACAAATTCGTCTACATAGCGGGTGTAGTTGGTAAACAGCACGAACGGCTGGAAATGTTCGGCTGGCGTGCCGGTGTAGTGGCGCAGGCGTGCCAGCGAGAAATCGACACGGCGGGCATCAAAGTGCGACAGCGGTGAAAACTCTGCCGGGTGATAGATCCCGTCCGCCGTCTCATCGCCAATCTGCGACAGCTCAGTGGTCGGGAAATGACGGGTCAGGCCTGCGCTCATGGAGCGATCCAGCGTCAGCGCTGAGCCGTCTATCACGTACGGGTAAGGGATCTCGTGCAGGGACGGCTCAACGCTGATATGCGCGCCGTAATCCTGATACAACAGGGTAAGCTGCTCTTCCAGGTAGGGGCGGAACAGCGCAGGTCGCGTGATGGTTGTGCTGTAACAGCCGGAGTGGGTGAAACGCGCATAGGCGCGGGTTTTCGGATTGCTGCTGGCGCTACCGTCCCAGGTGACAGAGAGCGATGGATAAACAAAAAGGCCCTGGGTTCTGGCCTTTTCATCGGGAAGTTTCCCTGTTTCGATATAGTCACTGATGGCGCTGCGCAGTGCATTGACGGACTGTTCATACAGCGCGTCGAGTTTTTCCAGCGCCTGAGCCGGGGTCAGGCTGGAGCCCTTATTATTCATGTCTGTCTCCTTGTTCCACAGGTGTGCGGCTATACCCGATAGTATGTCACACGCCTGTGAAACAAAAGTGAGGAGATCAGCTGTGCGCGGTTTCCTTCATCAACAGGGCGGTGGCAGCAGAAAGCAGGCAACCCGCCAGCAGATAAATCGCCACGCTATGCCAGTTACCGCCGGAGAACGTCACCAGCGCGGCGGCGATAAACGGCGTAAACCCGCCGCCGACCACGCTCGCCACCTGATATCCCACGCCCGCGCCGCTGTAGCGGTAGCTTGCGCCAAACAGCTCGGTAAACATCGGCTGCTGCACGCAGACCACCATATCGTGAGCGATGTTCGCAAGCATGATCGCGAAGAAGACAATCCAGAAGACCGACTGTGCCTCCAGGACCATAAAGAACGGCCAGGCGCTAAGTGTGCCTATGAGCGCCCCGGTGATATACACCCGTCGACGGCCAAAGCGATCCGCCAGCCAGGCGAAGCAGGGGATGGTCAGGCAGCTGATCCCGCCCACCACCAGGCCAATATTCAGGAACAATTCCCGCGGCAGGCCGAGGTTTTGCGTGGAATAGTTGAGGGCAAAGGCGGTGACGATATACATCGTCAGCAGTTCGCACAGGCGCAGGGCGATAATTTTCAGAAAAGCGCCAGGGTGCTGCACGAGCGCTTCCATTACCGGCAGCCGTTTTTTGGCGACCGGTTTTTCGCGCTGCTGCCGCTCAAACTCAGCCGACTCTTCCATGCCGTTACGGATCCACAGGGCCACCACGACCAGCACAATGCTGAAGATAAACGGAATACGCCAGCCCCAGCTCAGGAACTGCTCGTCTGTCGTGAGCTGGCTTATTAGCGACACCAGACCCGTGGAGAGCAGCAGACCCACGCCATAACCTACCTGCACGCCGCTGCTGTAGAACGCTTTCTTGTTCTTCGGCGCGCTTTCCACGGACAGCAATGCCGCGCCGCCCCATTCGCCGCCAACGGCAAAGCCCTGAATGGCGCGCAGCGTCACCAGCAACACCGGGGCCCACCAGCCAATCGATGCAAAGGAGGGCAAAATACCGATTAGCGCGGTGGCAATACCCATCATCCACACGGTGAGCATCAGCATACGTTTACGGCCAAGGCGATCGCCGAAGTGGCCGAAAATTATCCCGCCCAGCGGACGAAACAGAAAACCGACGCCGAAGGTGGCAAACGCAGCAAGCGTACCCATGGCGGGGCTGATCTGGGGAAAGAATTCACGGTTAAAGACCAGCGCAGCGGTAATACCGTAGAGCAGAAAGTCATACCAGTCGACGACGGCGCCTGCGAAGCTACCTAAAGCGGCGCGGCGGGCGCGGTTAAGCGAAGGTGTCTCCTCGTTGCGGCGAGCGGAGATAAGGGTGGAGTCCATAGTTGTCCTGTCTGTACTGATTTTTAATTATTGGTATAAGAAAAGGTCACTCACATCACGGCCGTCATATTGGCGGAACGTATGAGACTACCGCGACACGCGGCCTGAGAAAACGTTTTTATCTTTCCTGAAAGCGCAGAATAAATAAATTTCATCTTATCGGGCGACAACATAAATCAGCCTGTTTGGCTCCGGCTAGGGCTGAATGGTTTACAGTAATAATGATCGCTGTGTGACGTAAGCTGAGGGAATAACGATGCAACGCCTCTTTCCTGCACTGTGGGTAGTCCTGTTTTTAGTCGTATCTCCGCTGCATGCGGAGCAGAAAGTCTATGGCGAACAGCGTATTCATCGCTGGTGGGATGCAGTAACGGACGATATTGCGCAAACCTGGGAACAGCCGGATCGTTACGATCTCTACCTTCCGTTTTTGAGCTGGCATGCACGCTTCATGTATGACAAAGAGAAAACGGATAATTACAACGAAATGCCGTGGGGCGGGGGGCTGGGCGTGTCTCGCTACAACGACGAGGGCAACTGGAGCGCGCTGTTTGCCATGATGTTTAAAGATTCCCACAACGAGTGGCAGCCCGCGATGGGTTACGGCTGGGAGAAGGGGTGGTATCTGGATAACGCAAAAGATTTCCGTCTGGGGCTGGGGGCCGCCGCGGGGATCACCGCGCGCGACGACTTTGCCAACTATGTCCCGCTGCCGTTTATCTTCCCGCTTTTCTCTGCCGGATATAAGCGCGTCACCGTCCAGTTCACCTATATTCCCGGGACCTACAACAACGGCAACGTGCTGTTTGCCTGGCTGCGCCTGGGCTTTTAGAGGGTGATCACTTTTTTGGCCACTGCGTTGGACAGGATCAGCAGCGAAAACAGTACCGACGTAACAAACGTAAGCACAATCAGAGCAAGTTTGGTGCTCAGGGACGTCACCGGAATGAGCGCGGTCAGCAGGTGAAACACCGAGTAGTGCATGATATAGACCCCGGTCATCGTTTTGCTAATGGCGGCCAGCACGGACTCTTTAAACTCCGCATTGCGGCGAAACCGCACGCCATTTGCCGCAATCACCAGGGCAATAATCAGAATGTAAATTTGCGATCCGGTGAGGATAAAGGCGTTTCTGTCTGCTTTAAATAGCGCAAAAAAGAAGTGCCGTTCGTAAAACCATGTGAAGAGATAGATAAACGGTATCGCAATCACCGCGGCCCCGACCACGTTTTTGCGGCCGATCCACGCCGCGATCTGCGGATCGCAAAAGAGCTGGCCTGTCAGATAAAACAGCAGCCACGTCCACAGGCGATACTGCGGCGACAATGAAAGGACGTGGGCATCAGGATAGAGGGCCGACAGCAAATCGTACCCGTATGAGAAAAGCAGCAGGGCGGCAATCACCCCGCAAAAGAGCGTTCGTCGCTGGCTGAGCCGCTCCACCACCGGGTGAAACGTGTAAATCACGATAAACGCGAACACGAACCAGGGCTGGATCAGATATCCGCGCTGGTAGGGCTCCCACAGGTAGTAAATGGTTACCCAGAACAGAAAGACGATCACCAGGCGTTTGATCTTATCCAGCTGCCAGCGCGTGCCGTGTCGGGATTGCCCGTCCAGATACCCTGCAACCACAAAAAATAACGGTGTGGCGATGGTCGAAATGAAGGTTAAAAAACCGAGGATCCAGTGATAGTCATAATCGTAATGATCCCAGGTGTTGTAGATGGTGAAAAAGGTAACCGCCGTCATACAGCCCAGCGTCTTGATGATATTCAGCCCTGTCGCATTCATTGTTGTTCAGCTTTGTCCTTACGATGGAAACACGCGTAAATTACGGGGAGTACCAGCAGCGTCAGGATTGTAGCAAACCCAAGCCCAAACATAATCACAACGGCCATGCTCTGGAAGAACACATCCAGCAGCAGAGGGGCGAGGCCGAGTACGGTCGTAAAGGCGGTGAGGAGGATGGGACGCAGGCGCGACGTGGCGGCGTAAACGATCGCACTGTGCTGATCCTGCTGCGCTTTCTGCTGCTCTATCTCTTCCACCAGCACAATGCCGTTGCGGATCAGCATCCCGCTCAGGCTCAGCAGGCCAATCAACGCCATAAAGCCAAAGGGGATGCCGGAAATTAAAAACCCCGGCGTCACGCCGATCAGCGCCAGCGGCACGGTCAGCCAGATAGCGACGGCGTTTTTCACCGAACTGAACATCAGCACCGTGATCACAAACATCACCAGATACCCGATCGGCAGCGTGGTAAATAGCCCCTGCTGCGCTTCGCTGGAATTCTCCGCGTCCCCGCCCCACTCAATGCTGTAGCCGTGAGGCAGGGGCAGGGCATCTATTTGCGGCTTCACGCGGGCGAGAATATCGCCGGACGTTTGCTGGCTCAACGGGTCAGGGTCGGTCTGCACGGTCAGCACGCGCGAGCGGTCGCGACGCAGGATCAGCGGATCTTCCCACTCCAGCGCGAAGCCGCTGACGACGTTGCTCAGCGGAATATACTGCTGCCGGGTCTGGCTCCAGACCAGGACGTTGTTCAGGTGGTTGGCGTCCAGCCGCTCGCTTTCCGGCGGGCGCACCACCACGGGTAACAGATCGCTTCCTTCTCTGTACAGGCCTGCCCGGCTGCCGGAGAAATTCATCTCCAGTGCGTTATCGACGTCCTGCTTATCCACGCCAAGCTCACGTCCGAGCGCGGTGACGTACTGCGGGCGGATCACTTTGCTGCGGTTTTGCCAGTCGTTCCTGACGCTGTCCGTCGCCGGATCGCGCGTAAGAATGTTGTCTACCTGGCTGGCGATCAGACGCAGCCTGTCGGGATCGGGGCCTTTAATACGCACTTCAATAGCGCTGTCGCCGGAGGGGCCAAACATCACCCGCTTCGTGCTGGCGTTAACCTGCGGATAGTTCCGGGTGATGTACTCATCAACGTGGCGGGTCAGGGCGGGGATGTTACGCTGGTCGTCCATTCTCACCATGATTTGCGCATAGTTGCTGTACTGCCGCTGTCCGCTGTAGGTCAAAATAAATCGCATACTTCCCTGACCAATCGTCGAGACCGTGGTTTCCACACCAGGCTGGCCGTTAATGGTTTTCTCGATATCACCGGTCATCTTCTCGGTCCATTTAATGTCGGTACCGTAAGGGAGCCAGAGGTCGACAAAGAAAATCGGCGTGCTGGAGGAGGGGAAGAAGTTCTGCCGCACCGAGCCAAAGCCCCAGATGGCGGCTGCCAGCAGTGCGGTCATCACCACCAGCGTTGGCGCTTTACGCCGTAACAGCGCGTTGAGCACCGCCTGATAGATCCGATAGATGCGTTTGTCATAGGGATCCGTTTCGTCAGCCTCTGGCGGCGCAGCGTCCCGTTTAAACAGCCACCATTTGATCAGCACCGGTGTAATGGTGAGGGCAGAGAACCAGCTCAGCATGAGCGAAATCAGCAGAACCTGAAACAGCGACTTACAGTATTCGCCGGTAGAGTCCTGCGACAGCCCGACGGGCGCAAAGGCCAGGATGGCGATCACCGTCGCACCCAGCAGCGGCAGCGCAGAACGGCGAATAATGTTGCTAATGGCGTTCATCAGGGACGAGCCCTGCTGCCGGGCTATCAGTACCCCTTCGACAATAACAATGGCATTGTCGACCAGCATGCTGAGGGCGATGATCAGCGCGCCCAGTGAAATGCGCTGTAGTTCAATACCCCAGAGATACATGATCAGCAGCGTACCCAGCACATTAAGCGCGAGGGAAAAGGCGATAATGATCCCGCTGCGTAAGCCCATAAAGATCAGCAACACACCGATAACAATCGCCAGCGCCATCAGGAAGTTAATGATAAATCCGTTAACGGAATGCCCGACCTCCGCCGCCTGATCGTAAAACAGGTCGATATGGATACCTGCCGGTTTCTCGGCTGACATCTGCTCAAGCTTCGCCTCCAGGGCATGTCCCACGTCGATCACGTTAACGCCGGGGATAAAGGAGACGCCCATGGTTACGGCTTCTCTGCCGTTGGCATGGTAGATGCTGGCAGGGGAGGCATCCAGCCCGCGTGACAGGGTGGCAATATCCCGTAAGCGGGTAGCCGCCCCAACGCCCGGCGGGGTCACGATGAGATCGGCCAGCTCGTCAATACTCTCGAATTCACCGGTAGGATGCAGACGAATTGACTCAGTACCGGAGGGGATCTCTCCCGCGCTGGAGACCACGTTCAGCCTGCTGAGCTGGACAGAAAGCTGGTTCAGCGTTATCCCGCGCGCGGCCATTTTGCTCAGAGAAATATCCACGTTAATCTGCTGGGTGAGGGCTCCGCCGATGGCCACTTTGCCCACGCCTGGCACGAGGACCAACTCCCGGCGCAGCTGCTCGGCATACCGGACCAGTTCCGGATTGCTGAATTCATCGCCGGAAATGGCAAAGAAAAAGCCGAACACATCGCCAAAATCGTCATTCACAAACGGGGTCACTACGCCGGGTGGAAACTGTCGGGCGGCATCTCCCACCCGGCGACGCAGTTCATCCCAGATTTGCGGCAGCGCATTTGAGTGGTAGCGCGAGGCTATATTGACCGTGATCTGCGACAGGCCGCTGGAGGAGATGGAGCTGACGTTATCCAGGTAAGGTAATTGCTGAAGCGCGTTTTCCAGTGGCAGGGTGACCTCTTCCTCAACCTGCTGCGCCGACGCGCCCGGATAATGGGTGATCACCACTGCCGTTTTGATGGTAAACGCCGGATCTTCCAGTCTGCCGATGTTCAACAGGGCAATAATGCCGCCTACGCCCAGCAGCAAAATCGTCAGCCAGACGCGAACCGGGTTGCTGATAAACTGACGAGAGATATCCATTACAGTCCCCGTTCACGCGTCCAGATACGTACCGGCTGGTTGGGATGTAACTCCCCAACGCCTGCGGCCACCACGCGTTCACCCGCCTTAAGCCCACCGACGATGATGACCCCCTCAGCGCTGACTTGTCCCACGCTGACCTTACGATCTTCAAGGTGCAACGTATCGCCTTCGCCCGTCACCACCCAGACGTGTGGCTCATTGCGCGGGCGGTTATCCGGGTTAAAGACCGCTTCAACCGGCACCACCAGCGCCTCACTGCCCACGCCCGCCGGTAGGTTGGTTAAATTGATGGTGACCGTTCCGCTGACGCCGCCCACGACGGGAAAATCATCCGGGCGGGGCATGGTTAAAATTATCTGCCAGGTCAAAGTGTTGCTGTCGCTACTGCCTGAGTGCTCTTTGTACACAGCGGTAAACTCGCGACCGGGCAGGGCGTTGATCCTCACTACCGGTTTGTACTGCGCATTGCGGATATCGAAGGTGTTAAACAGGTTCTCTGGAAGGCTGAACACCACGTCCAGCAGATCGGTACGGGTCAATGTGACGACGGGCTGGCCGGCTGAGACGACCTGATGGTTTCGCACATGTACGCTGGCCGCTGTCCCGCTAAAGGGGGCGACGAGCGTCATCTGACTCAATTCTTCGCGTGCAATCTGAAGCGCGGCGTTTGCAGAATCGCGGTTTGCGCGCTGGACATCCATCTCGGCCTTCGACACGGCCTGGCGTCCTGCCAGGGTCTGGAAGCGGTCGAATTGCCGCTGAGCCAGGGTCGCCGCCGTTTGCCTGTCGTTCAGACGCTGCCGGGCTTCGCGATCGTTAAGACTGGCGAGCCGTTGCCCCTGTTTGACAACGACACCCTGGCGAATGTCCAGGGTCTCAATCTGCCCGGCACGTTTGAACGCAAGATCCGTGGCGTCGCCGGATTCGATACGGGCGGGAAAGACGCGCTGCTGCGCGTTGCCAGCCTTCACCACCTCTGCGACTTTTACCATTTTCGGCAGGGGCGCGGCGCGGTCGGATTTCGGATCGCACGCCGTCAGCAGCAATAAAACAGCAGGCAGAAGAGAGAGGTAGCGCTTCACAGTATTCCCCTGATAATAATTGTTTTATTTATTTCGTCATCAATGCTGGGGTGGCGCTATTCTGCCAGGGCCGAGACGACCACATAGGTAAATAAACCGATTGCTGTGCTGGCGATAATGGCGAGCGCAATAAACAAACCAAGGCGAATCAGGCTTAAACCGTACATGCATTCCTCCATGAGGTTGAAGGTGGCGCGGGATAAAGAGAATGAACGTGTTGCATGCCTGACTATGAGCATAGTCGGTGAATAAATAAATGTTAAATAACCATTATTAGTGGCGTGACATACTCAGGCGAAACAAGCGTTACAATAGCGTATCCCCTTTGAATAACATCCTGATATTCCTGTGCTACGTTTAATAGCATCCATTCCTTTTTTCCGTAAAAGGCATTCACGCCTGTACCCATGGGGTTGATGCGATCTCTCCTGATTCACTCACTGTTGTGTTGGTTATAAAAAGGATGCTTGATATGTATAAAACGATTCTGGTGCCGGTGGATGTATACGAAACAGCGTTGTCTGATAAAGCGCTACAGCATGCCCAATTCCTGGCGCAAAGCGCATCGGGTAATGTCCATCTGCTGTACGTTATGCCAAAGTTCTCGGCGGAACTGACCCGCGGTTTTATTGCAGACGCGAGAAAGATGGATGAATATATGATTAATAATGCTAAAGAAAAACTGGCTGCGCTGGTAAAAAAAATCAACCTGCCGGAAGCAAATGTCCATCTGCATGTTCGCAGCGGGAATATACGTGATGAGGTAATCAAACTGGCGGATGAACTTAACGTCGGTGCGATTATTGTGGGATCGCGTAATCCCAATATTCAAACCCATTTATTAGGGTCAGAGGCGGCGAGTATCGTTCGTTATGCGCATGTTCCTGTTTTCGTTATTCGTTAATGACATGAAAGCAAGGTGATTTCTGAAAAGAACCCGAGGAAGGAACGATGATAACAGAAAAGCCTCACCGCCCGTATTATCAACAGACCGTTGATGAAACCCTGACAAATATCCAATCCAGCCTCGACGGACTCAGCAGTACAGAAGCGACCGCCAGGCTGGAAAAATACGGCGAAAACGCCTTACCGCAAAAACCGGGTAAACCCGGCTGGCTGCGCTTTCTGGCCCATTTCAACGATGTCCTTATTTACGTCCTTCTGGCGGCGGCGCTGCTGAAGCTGATAATGGGACACTGGGTGGATATGTTTGTCATTCTTGGGGTGGCTATCATTAACGCCCTGATTGGCCATATTCAGGAGAGCAATGCGGAGAAATCGCTGCAAAGCATTCGTAATATGCTCTCCAGCGAGGCTGTGGTCATCCGGCAGGGCAACCATGAAACTATCCCGACGACAGCGCTGGTGCCCGGAGATATCGTGGTGATACGCGCCGGGGATCGCATTCCTGCCGATCTTCGCGTGATAGAGGCGCACAACCTGCGGGTGGAAGAAGCTATTCTCACCGGCGAATCCACGGTAGTGGAGAAAAGCAGCGATGTGCTCAGCGGCGAACTCCCGTTAGGTGACCGTTACAATCTGCTGTATTCGGGCACCACCGTCAGCTCCGGCGGGGGAAAAGGGCTGGTGGTGGCAACCGGTGGGGAGACCGAACTCGGCCATATCAACCAGATGATGTCAGACATTGAAAAACACCGTACCCCGTTGATGGTGCAAATGGACAAGCTCGGCAAGACCATTTTTATCACCATTCTGGTGATGATGCTGGCGCTGTTCGTTTTCAGCCTCATCTTCCGCGATATGCCCGTTTCAGAGCTGGTGCTGTCGCTGATTAGCCTTGCGGTGGCGGCGGTGCCGGAAGGATTACCGGCCATTATCTCGATCATCCTCTCGCTGGGCGTGCAGGCGATGGCGCGTCGCAAGGCGATTATTCGCAAGCTGCCTACCGTGGAAACGCTGGGGGCGATGACGGTTATCTGCTCGGATAAAACCGGCACCCTGACCATGAATGAGATGACGGTAAAAGCGGTGATTACCGCGGACACCACCTACCGCGTCGAGGGAGACAGTTACGAACCGGTGGGCGCTATTCACCCTGTTGACGATCCAACACCGGTCACCGTGACCCAGGGGTCTGTGCTTGAGCGCTATCTGCGCACCGTCGATCTCTGTAATGACAGCCAGCTGATCAAAGATGAGCAGGGGCTGTGGAAAATCACCGGCGGGCCAACCGAAGGCGCGCTGAAGGTGCTGGCCGCCAAAATCCCGCTTCCGACAATTGACGCCGAATTGCGCAGTAAAATCCCATTCGATTCGCAATATAAATACATGTCCACCCTTTATCGCCTGGGCGACGAAGAGGTGATGTTAATCACCGGTGCGCCGGACGTCCTTTTCCGTCTTTGCCAGCACCAGCAGACCCAAAACGGGCTGGAGCCGTTCAACCTGCACTATTGGGAAGAGAAGATTGAAGAGTATGCGCGCGAGGGATTGCGCATGGTGGCTGCGGCCTGGAAACCGGCCGCCAGCGGGCAGCGCGAGCTGACGCATGCGGATCTGCAAGAGGGGGTCATACTGCTCGGCATTGCGGGCATGATGGATCCCCCGCGCCCGGAAGCCATTTCGGCCATTGCCGACTGCTTGCAGGCGGGCATTCGCGTGAAAATGATTACCGGGGATCATCCACAAACGGCGATGAGCATTGGACAGATGCTGGGTATTGGCAACGCGGCGAGCGCCATTACCGGGCGCGAGCTGGAAGCGATGGACGACCACCAGCTGAGCGAGGCGGCGCAAAAATACGATATCTTTGCCCGAACCAGCCCGGAAGATAAATTCCGCCTGGTGCAGGCGCTGCAAAGTAAGCAGGAAGTGGTCGGAATGACCGGGGACGGGGTGAACGATGCGCCTGCGCTGAAGCGGGCGGATGTCGGCATCGCGATGGGGATCAAAGGTACTGAAGTCACCAAAGAAGCCGCCGATATGGTGTTAACGGATGATAACTTTGCCACCATTGCCCGGGCGGTCCATGAAGGGCGTCGGGTCTACGACAACCTGAAAAAGACCATTTTGTTCGTTATCCCGAGCAACATCGCCCAGGCCCTGCTGATCATTATTGCCCTGCTGGCGGGGAACCTGATCCCGTTAACACCGGTACTGATCCTGTGGATGAACATGGCAACCTCGGCAACGCTGTCGTTTGGCCTGGCGTTTGAAGCGGGTGAGAAGGACATCATGAACCGGCCTCCGCGTAAGTCTAACCTGCATGTGATGGACGGTTATGCCATCTGGCGAGTGGTGTTTGTCGGCCTGATGATTGCCATCAGCGCCTTTGTGCTGGAGGCCTGGCTGCAACCTCGCGGCTACTCGCCGGAGTTCATCCGCACCGTGTTGCTGCAAACGCTGGTCACCGCCCAGTGGTTTTACATGCTCAACTGCCGCGTCACCGACGGTTTCTCCCTGAGTAAAGGTCTGCTGGCTAATAAGGGGATATGGATCGTGAGCGGCGTACTTCTGGCCCTTCAGCTTCTGATCATCTATGCGCCGTTCATGCAAATGCTGTTCGGTACCGAAGCGCTACCGTTCCGCTACTGGATCATTACCTTCCTGATTGGGTTTGCGATGTTCATGATTGTTGAAGCAGAAAAAGTCCTTACCCGGAGATGGCGCACGACGAAAAGATGACTGAATGAGCAGGCTAAGCCTGCCCGCCGGCAGGCTTTCTCTTTGACTGAGTACAGAACACTATGATTCGATTTGCCTCGTTCGTTTTTACGCTTGGTATTCTGGTTCCCGCTGCATCTGCTGTAACCTACCCCCTCCCTCCCGAGGGCAGCCGCCTGGTGGGGGCGCCGATCACCATCACCGTGCCTGAGGGCAATACTCTGCCGCTCGAAGCGTTTGCAGCGCAGCACGGACAGGGGTTGAGCAATATGCTGGAAGCCAACCCGGGGGTGGATCCGTTTTTACCGCGAGCCGGAACACAGCTTGCGGTGCCGCAGCAGCTTATTCTGCCGCCAACGGTGCGCGAGGGAATTGTGGTGAACGTCGCGGAAATGCGACTTTACTATTATCCACCCGGCAGCAACACGGTTGAGGTGCTGCCTATTGGCATCGGTCAGGCCGGGCGCGAAACGCCGCGTAACTGGGTAACCGCCGTTGAGCGCAAACAGGAAGGCCCAACCTGGTCACCCACGCCAAATACGCGACGCGCTTACGCGAAGGAAGGGAAAACGTTGCCCGCGTTCGTTCCCGCCGGGCCGGATAACCCGATGGGGCTGTATGCCCTTTATATCGGCAGGCTGTACGCGATCCACGGTACCAACTCAAATTTCGGCATTGGTCTGCGCGTCAGCCAGGGCTGCATTCGCCTGCGTAATAACGATATCAAATACCTGTTCGATAACGTTTCGGTGGGGACGCGGGTACAGCTTATCGATCAGCCCGTAAAAGTGACCACGGAGCCGGACGGTAGCCGTTGGGTAGAGGTTCACGAGCCGCTTTCACGCAATCGCGCGGAATTTGAATCGACAAATAAGGTGCCGCTGCCCATTTCAGCCGCACAAAGGACGCAGCTGATAAGTGAAGGGGCGGGCGCTGAACTGGAACGGCGGTCGGGGATGCCGGTGAAGCTTGCTATGACTGGTAGCGCTTCGCTTGCCGGGCCTTGAGTACCGTAGGTCGGGTAAGCGGAGCGCCACCCGACAAACTTACCGAACGCAGAAAAGCAAAAAGCCTGCTTTAAAAGCAGGCTTTTCAAATTTGGCTCCTCTGACTGGACTCGAACCAGTGACATACGGATTAACAGTCCGCCGTTCTACCGACTGAACTACAGAGGAATCGTGTGAACGGGGCGCATATTATCGACCTCCGTACGCCTTGTCAAAGGATGGATCGCCCACTTTAGACTGTTTGCTGACAAAACCAGCAAAGTGACGTTTTTGCCAACGGAATGCACCATTATTGTGCAGATATACCCCGCATGGGGCAGATCGGAAACCGTTGTCCCCATCTCAAAACAGGCATCAGTGATTGGCTTTCCTTATTTTCAGCCGCTTAGCAGAGACATACACCCGCTGCAAAAAACTGGCATCCATATTGCAAAACCTGTTTAACAACACAGCCGTTACCGGCACGCTATTTTCGAACAGGGGGCAACATGAACTTAAGACGACTGAAATACTTCGTAAAAATCGTCGATATCGGCAGCCTGACCCAGGCGGCTGAAGTGCTGCATATCGCGCAGCCTGCGCTGAGCCAGCAGGTCGCGACTCTGGAAGGCGAAATGGACCAGCAACTGTTGATCCGCACCAAGCGCGGCGTAACGCCTACCGAAGCGGGAAAAATTTTATATACCCATGCCCGCACGATCCTGCGTCAGTGTGAACAGGCGCAGCTGGCCGTGCACAATGTGGGTCAGACCCTGAGTGGCCATGTCTCCATCGGGCTGGCGCCGGGAACGGCCGCATCGTCGGTAACCATGCCGCTGCTTCAGGCGGTGCGCGCAGAGCTACCGGAAGTGCTGGTTTATCTGCATGAGAACAGTGGTTCCGTGCTCAATGACAAACTGCTCAACGGTCAGCTGGATATGGCGGTGCTGTACGATCGCTCCCCGGTTGCCGGGATCACCAGCCAGCCGCTGCTGAAGGAAGATCTTTATCTGGTCGGTACCCGTGATTGCCCTGGCCAGAGCATTGATTTAACCGCTGTGGCAGAGATGAACCTGTTTCTGCCGCGCGACTACAGTGCCGTGCGCGTGCGCGTTGACGAAGCGTTTTCGCTGCGCCGTCTGACGGCGAAGATCATCGGCGAGATCGACTCCATCTCCACGCTGACTGCCGCCATTGCCAGCGGCATGGGTGTAACGGTTCTGCCCGAGTCTGCCGCACGTTCACTGTGCAGCGCGGCAAACGGCTGGATGGCGCGTATCACCACGCCATCCATGAGCTTACCGCTGTCGTTAAATATGTCCGCGCGCGGCTCCCTGTCACCGCAGGCGCAGGCGGTGAAAGAGATCCTGATGTCTCTGGTCAGTAAGCCGTCGCTGGAAAATCGCGAGCTGCAACTGGTCAGCTGATATTCCAAATAAGCATAAGATGCTGGTTTTTATTATTTGTTCTCCAGCCCGGCTGACTCTAACAATAGCCTTATGTCAGATGCGCCGGAGTGAATTGTGAATTTCCAGCAACTTAAAATTATTCGTGAGGCGGCCAGGCGGGATTACAACCTGACCGAAGTCGCCAATATGCTTTACACCTCTCAGTCGGGCGTCAGCCGGCATATCCGCGAGCTGGAGGAGGAGTTAGGCATTGAGATTTTTATCCGTCGCGGCAAGCGCCTGCTGGGTATGACCGAGCCAGGCAAGGCATTACTGACCATCGCTGAGCGCATTCTCAACGAGGCCAGCAACGTTCGCCGGCTGGCGGATCTCTTTACCAACGACGCTTCCGGTGTGCTGACTATCGCCACCACCCATACACAGGCGCGCTACAGTCTTCCGACGGTTATCAAAGCATTTCGTGAGATCTTCCCGGACGTACGTCTCGAACTGATCCAGGGCACGCCGCAGGAAATCGAAGTGCTGCTGCATAACGGCGGAGCCGATATCGGTATCGCCAGTGAACGGCTGAGCAACGACCCGCTGCTGGTGGCGTTCCCGTGGTTCCGCTGGCACCACAGCCTGCTGTTACCCGCCGATCACCCGCTGAATCAGGTTTCGCCGTTGACGCTGGAAGAGATCGTCAAATGGCCGCTGATTACCTACCGGCAGGGCATTACCGGGCGCTCGCGCATTGATGAAGCGTTCAAGCGTAAAGGGCTCACGCCGGACGTGGTGCTGAGCGCGCAGGATTCCGACGTGATCAAAACCTACGTCGAGTTAGGGCTGGGGATTGGCCTGGTGGCCGAGCAGTCTGGCGGAGAATATGAGGCCGGAAATCTGGTGCGTCTGGATACGCGTCACCTGTTCGATGCGAATACCGTCTGGCTGGGGCTAAAGCGCGGGCAGCTTCAGCGTAACTACGTGTGGCGTTTTATTGAGCTATGCAATGCGGGGCTGTCGGTGGATGAGATCAAACGCCAGGTGATGGAGCCGGAAGAGGTGGCGATTGATTATCAGATTTAGTCGCTAATCAGTAGGCCGGGTAAGGCGCAGCCGCCACCCGGCAAATTTACCGAACCCACAAAAGCAAAAAGCCTGCTTTAAAAGCAGGCTTTTCAAATTTGGCTCCTCTGACTGGACTCGAACCAGTGACATACGGATTAACAGTCCGCCGTTCTACCGACTGAACTACAGAGGAATCGTGTGAACGAGGCGCATATTATCGACCTGCGTGCGCCTTGTCAAAGGGGAAAACACCGTTTTTGTTCGTTTGTCGACAATTTCAGCAAACCGATGATTTAATAGCAAATTTGCTTTCAAATTGCACAGCAAATCGCGCCGCCCGCAGACAGGCGGCGCGCAGGATCAGAACAGAACGGAGTAGTTCAGACCAAACGTACGTCCACGGCCTTTATAAGTATAAAGACCCGGTGCGCCGTAGGTTGGGCTATACAGCCCCGGTGCGCGCTGGCCCCAGGCGGTGGTGTAGTCTTTGTCCAGCAGGTTCTCCACGCTGAAGCTGACTTTGCCCACCGGCAGGGCGTAGCTACCCAGGAAATCAACGGTGTTATAGCCATCAATCTTCTTACCGTCGGCGTCAGACACGTCAAAGGTTTGTGTGCTCTGCACGCGTAGCGTCCAGTCGCCCGGCGCCCAGTTGACCCATGCGCTGGCTTTAGACGGGCTGGCGCTGTCGACCGTCAGCTTCTCCCATTTCCCGTTTTCACGCGTTTCGGACTTGATGGCGTTAAAGTTCGCCCCGGTGCTCCAGTCGCTGTCGGTGAAGAAATAGTCCACCTGGCCTTCAACCCCATAGATACGACGTTTGTCGTCCTCCAGGTTGATGGTCATGTCGCTCTTGTTGATGGTGATGGTTTTATCCGAGAGCGAGTAGTATGCCGCCACCTGGGTACGCAGGTTATCGCCGGTGAAGCGCCAGCCGAGCTCGTAAGCATTGACCTTAATCCCGTCCAGCGTTGAGTCGTTCACATTGACGCTGTTTTGCAGACGATAGTGACCATCGACCAGCTGATAGGTGCCGGAGCCGTAGTACTTCGCCAGGTCCGGGATCTCGAAGCCCTGGGAGAAGTTAAACCACAGCTGTTGCTGTTCGGTCAGACGTCCAAGGATCCCGGCGTTAAACAGGAAGTTGTTGTAGTCGGTTTTCCCGCCCGGCACCGCGTCAGCGGAGGTGGCTTTGCCCGTGGCGATTGCCTGCTGCTGGGCGTAACCGACAAAATCGTCCACCTTGTTTTCGGTGTACTGATAACGCACGCCGCCGCTCAGGGTGATGGCGTCAATGTCATAGCTGGCTTGCAGGAACGGCGCGAGGTTGGTAATGCTGTAACCCGGATAACGGCCCACGTTGTAGGCATTGTCCAGCTCCATGCCGCCGCTCGCCGCCGCTTTGCTTAAGTCGAAGAACTGCTGGTTGGCATCGAACGTTTCATGGTCGGCATCCACGCCCCAGGTGAGGGTCAGGTCGTCCATCGGCTTGCTGTTCAGCGTCAGCTTGCCGCCGTAAAAATCGGTTTTCTGCTGGGACGCGCCAATGCTGGTCACCGCGCCTTTGCTCAGCGTCGGGAACGGGTAGTAGGTCAGGCTCTCGTCACGGTAGTAAATCTGCGCAACCAGATCCTGACCCCAGAAATCGGTGTTCGAGTATTGCAGGTTGATCAGGTGACGCTCTGTGCCCGGGATACGGTCAGAGTTCAGGTTGTCTTTGTTATAGGCTTTGGCATCGCCCGTGACCGCAGCGAAATTCTCCCCAAGGAACAGGCCGTGCTTGCCGTCAGATTCGCTCTTGTAGTACTGCGTGGTTAACTGGAGCTGCTGATGATCGTCGATGTTGATGGTGCCTGTCCCCATCACGTCGATACGGTCGGAATACTGCAAGCCGGTCTGGGTGTTATCGATAATCACCTCGTCGCCGTTGCCGTCATACCAGCCGCCGTAGCGCTGATAGGAGACCGACAGACGACCAGAGGCGTTGTCATTGCCGCCGCTCACGGCTGCGGAGACGTTCTCATCATGGTCGTTATGGCTGTTAAACCCGCTTTTTGCCCCGGTCTGGAACTCCACTTCGGTCTCCGGCTGGCCTTTTTTGGTGACGATGTTCACCAGCCCGCCGGTACTGCCGCCGCCGTACAGCGAGGTGGCGCCGGAGATCACTTCGATGCGGTCAATGTTGAACGGATCGATAGAGTCGAGCTGGCGGCTGTCGCTGCGGGACGAGTTCAGACGTACGCCGTCCACCATCACCATCATGGAGCGACCGCGCAGGTTCATGCCGTAGTTGGTACGTCCCTGGCTGCTGACGTCCATGCCGGGGATCAGCTGGGCCAGAACGTCTTTAATCTCTTTCCCGCCCTGAACCTGCTGCTCAATTTCCGCCCGCTCAATAACCCAGGTGGTTTGCGCCATCTCTGCCACGCTGCGATGTGCCCGGCTGGCGGAGACCACAATATCTTCTTCCTTTTGTTCTTCCGCCCACGCAGAGGTAGAAAGCATGGCAAGCAAGCACGGATTTAAAACCCAAAGATGAGAACGTTTCATTGTTATGTTGATCCTGAATGTGTGTGTCAGTACTCGGTGGTCTTTATTAATGATTTAAAAACCTGGCTGCTCTCCGGGCTGGTGGTGCTCCGCCAGTGGATCACGCCGGGGGTGGTTGCCAGCTCAAACGGCTCGTCATCGTGAGCGCGATTCAAAATTCGCGCCGCGCGCCAGGCCATCAGGCTGAGCTGGGGTTCGGCAATACCGAGACGGTGCATCCCGGCATTCACGGCAAACAGGCGGTTGCTCTGCGGGCCGTCCCATTCAAGGGTAAAATCGTTGTTGATGCAGAAGGCTTCATCCTCATCCAGACGCAGTCGGGAAGAGAGCGGGGCGAGAAACGCGGGCTGCACGGCGCGGTAGCCGGTGGCGAAAATCACCACGTCGCTTTCAAGCTGTTCGCGCCCGCCGTCCAGGTGATGCTGGATGCTGAGGCGAGGTCCGGTTTCCTGGCGCGTCAGCGCCGTCACCGAGCGGGACGGCATCAGGTGCGCCCAGGGTTTTTCACGCAGCACTTCGAAACGGTGGTACATGGCGCGGTAAATCGCCAGCAGGGACTCGGTGGTGATCCCGTCGGAGGTCATTTTCTGCTCCTGCAACATCTGACGTCGGGCGTCGTCACCGAGGGTCGAGAAGCTGTCCACATACTCTGGCGTGAAATACTCGTTAGCAAACGCGGCTTCATCCAGCGCGTTGTAGTTGTTGCGGCGCGACACCCAGTTGAGGCTCAGCGGCTGGCCCCATTCCCCACGGAAGATATTCAAAAACAGATCCGCACCGCTCTGGCCGCCGCCGACGACGGTGACGCGCTTGCCCGCTAAATCCGGCGTGCGCAGCATCATTTCGCTGGCGTGGAAGCAGGTATCGTCCTGCGCGGTGACGCAGTCTGGCAGATTGATCTGCTTCCCAATCCCCACGCAGACGTGCCGCGCCAGGAAGCGATCCCGCTGGGTCACGATCTCAAACAGGCCGTTTTGCTCATCAAAGCTGACCTGCTGTACCTGCTGGCTGAAGGCCAGGTTGGTGAGGTTATCCGCCGCCCAGCACAGGTAGTCGGCAAACTCCTCGCGCGACACGGTTCGCTGCTCGGTGGTGAGGAAACGGTAGAACTTTTTGCGCTGTACCAGGTAGTTCAGGAAGCTGTGGCGGTTGGTTGGCTCTACGGCGCTGACCAGATCCTTCAGGAAGCTGGTCTGCATATGGCAGTCCGGCACCATCATCCCCGGGTGCCAGGAGAAGTGCGGCTTGCGTTCAAGAAACAGCGAGCTAAAACCGTCCAGCCCCTCCGCCAGCGCGGCAATACTGAGGTTGAACGGACCGATACCAATGCCGATGAAATCATAGGTTTTCATTGCGCTGACTCCCGGGAGACCAGAAAAAGAGGGTTATCAAGATCGCAGACGTAGTTCGGCAGCATGCGGCTGCCGCCGTCGTGTTCAGAGAAGGTCAGTTTGACCGGGTTGAGGATCACGCGAATAATCTGCGGCTTAAACAGGTCGAACTTCGCGAAGCGCGCCGCAAGATCCGGATGGGCGGCCATATAACGATGTAACACCAGCGCCAGGATCTGATAGAAGCGGGTTTCATTCACGCCGCATTGCAGGGTGAGGCGGGATATAAAGCGCAGCACCGTGACAAAGTTGCCGGTTTGCAGGTCGTGGATGATGTAATCCGCGCTGAGGCGCGCCGTCACCGCTTTTACCTGCTCCGGCAGGCTCTGCGCCTGCGGGAAATCTTCATCCACCAGGCGCATATCGCCCTGGAAATCCTTCAGCAAAATGCGCTGCGGAACGTAATCTTTCATCACCAGCGTGACGTTCTGGCCGTGGGCGATGAGCGCCACCCCGTAGCGACAGAGCAGGTGATAGAAGGGGATCACCGTCGCCTCAAACAGCTTTTCCAGCCATGCGTCAGCGGTTAACCCCGAGCGTTTGATCCATGCGTCAATCAGCGGGCGCCCCTGATTATCGGTTTCCATCAGCGCCGCCATCAGCACCGCCTGTTCACCATCCTGTAAATAGCAGGATGGGTTCTCGCGCCAGATCACCCCCAGCATCTCCTGATAGCGGTACGGCGCCTCAGGCAATGCGGCATAACCCGGATGCGACAGATATCCGGCAGCGGGTTCGCCAAGCACCTGCGCCCCGGAGCGAATCAGCGTGGCATCGCTGGCAAACTGCTGCTGTAGCCAGCGCGAGGCCAGCGGACCGGCGGCAATATACTTGCCCGGAATACCGCGATAGCAGGAGGTGTTGTAGATGGTCAGCGGCAGCTTGATGTCATACGGCGCGCGACGGCTGGCGTTGGTCAGCGTGCGCAGGGACTGCTGCGCCAGATACTCATCGCCGAACTCACCCAGCTCCACCATTTCACCGCGTGCGAGCTGCGCCAGGAAATGAATGGCAATTTTTTGCTGCCATTGCCACGGGTGCAGCGGCACCGGCAGCCAGCTATCATCCAGATCCAGCTCCTGCCAGCGGGCGTCGAACCGCTCGCGCTCGGCATCGTCCATGGCGCTGGAGAGCAGGGCGTTAATATCGCAATCGGCGTCGCTGCTCCAGACCAGACGATCGCGCTGCACGGCGACCCAGTGCAGGCGAAAACGCCCGCGATATTCCGGCGCGTACAGGCGCAGGGCATCCAGCCCCCAGCCGCGGCGTCCCTTATTGAAAATAAACTTCGGGTGACCGCGCATCAGGCACTGTAGCTCGTCCGGGTCAAGGTGGATCAGCGCATCGGCATCCAGCGTTTCACGCGCCTGCAACAGCTGCATGTCGCCCCGCAGCGTGGCGTAGAGATCTTCCATGTGCTCCGCCGTTTGCGCGTCGCTCATCTCCAGTACGGTGGCCAGTTGCAGCAGCGCGTTTTCCGCTTCGACCGCCGCGCCGCTGGTGGTGGTCAGGGTATCAGGGTCAATATGCAGCCAGCCCCAGATCCCACGCGTGGCGCGAAACTGCCAGCACGCGTTGCCCATACTGATGCGCCAGTAGTCCGCCGAATCCGGCTCGGCGCGCAGGGTGCGTTCATATTCCAGTTCGGCGAGGATCTTCGCCACCATCTCGCGGTTCACTTTCTGCCAGAGCGCGTTCACAGTTCCACCTCGTGGAAGAAGCGATGACGCTCGCTCATGATGAGACGGGAGCGTTTGTGCGGGAAGTCGAACTCTTTCACCGTGTCGAAACCGGCGGACGCCAGATGGCGGAACAGACGCTGGTTGTCGAAGCGCGGTTCCGCCACAATGCGCGCCGTGCGCGGTTCATCGAGATACAGATAGTGGCTCAGGCCGCGCAGCCAGCTGCGGATATACTGCGCTCCGCGCCAGTTCTCTTCGCCCACCAGCATATGCAGCCCGCGGTCAAAGGGCTGCCAGCGATAGTGGCGGCCAATGCGGTCTTCCGCCGCCCAGTAGAGTTCAAAATAGCCGAATGGCTGATCGTCAAAGCAGCCGATCACCGGATAGCAATAGGTCGAGTCGAGCTGGCGACGCAGGTAGTTCTCCTGCTCGGCCTGCGGGCCGGCCATCTCCCAGAAAGCGTTCACGCGTGGGGTGTTCATCCAGCGGGTAAAACGCTCGCCGTCCAGCGCCACGTCCGCCACGCGGAAGCTCAGGGTGCGCTTAATCTGCGGATCGTAACGGCGATACACCTCGCCCTGCGGGCGGTGAGGGCGCAGCGGGAAGTACAGCTGACGGCTTTCATCAAACTGCATTCCGCCGCTCGCCTGCGGACGCTCGCCTTTCAGCCACAGCGGCAGCTGCCAGAAAATTTCACGCGCCAGATAATCTCCGTGAACGAGGCTAAACAGCGCCTGCGCCTGAGGTTCATCCTGCCAGGCTGCCCACGGCAGGGTAATGCCGGTCAGGGCGGGCGCGGCAACAAACAGCTGGTCGAGGGCGTCCACCAGCCAGCCGTCCGGGAGCCCGGTCAGCCGCTCCAGCACCGCGCAGCCGTCGAGACCCAGCGTCAGCGGCAGGTTTTGTTCCGTGACCGTGCAGCGAAAGCCGTAGCCGGAATGGACGATATTCGCGTTTGCCATCACGCCTTCTCCTTATAAAACGGGTTGCTAAAGTCGAAATAGATCACCGCCGGATCGACGATGGTGTTTTCGTTGCGATCGTGCAGGTAGCAGAAGAAGTTGCCTTTGCAGTTCCAGGTCGGGCTGTCGAGCACATAATCAAGGCAGCGGGTCTGCTTCGCCGTCGTGCGCAGTTCGGCCAGCGCGTCACGCACGCGGGACATCAGGTTCTCTTCGCTGTCGAAACCGGCAGCGGCGAGCGCGGCGGTGACGGCAAGGGTAGAGTTCAGCAGCAGGTAATAAGGGAAGTAGCGCAGCAGCTGGCTCTCACCGAAGCGGTTTTCAACTTCGGTTTCACCTGCCTCATTCAGCCACGCGTCGGCCCCTTCGGTCCAGGCGCTGCCCTGGCAGTCACGGTAGATCAGCCCAACGGGGAAATCCTGCTGCATCTCAACGAGGATATTTTGCTGGTGCGCCAGCAGGACCAGACCGTAGTCCGCCTCGGCGCTGAACAGCGGAAGCAATACGCGGTCGCAGTAGGCATCCAGCCAGCAGCGCGCGGCCTGGGCGAGGGGTAAGTCCAGACGCTGGCTCAGACGACGCACCGCCGCGGCGAGCAGGCTGTCGCCGCCGTCCGGCGCGGCCTGGGTCAGGCTCACCAGCACGTTGGTTTGCGTTTCAGGGGTATCGAACAGCAGATTGACGCGCAGGGCCATCAGGCTCTCTTCCTGAATGACGCCGTGCTCATCGCGCAGCCCCGCCCAGCCGTCTTCCTGCATCACACGCATGGTCGGGTAGCGCGCCTGAAGTTCCTGCCAGCGTGCCGTTTTCGCCAGCCGCGCCAGGCGCATGCCGCGCTTAACCTCTTTCACCGACAGCGTGCGCACGGAGTTGGTCAGGCGCACGCTCAGGGAGAATTTAATCATGTCGCTGTTGGTTTCACTGTACAGCGAGCGGGAAGAGCTGGTGGGTAGCCATGGCGCACCGGCTTCGCCCAGATCGCGCAGGGCGCCTTTTTCTACCAGACGCTGGCACCAGTCCTGCTCCAGCAGATAGTCGGCCTGCCACGGGTGCATCGGCAGCAGCCAGCAGGTGTCGGTGAAGTGACCGAGAAGAGCCGGCGCGCTCTGCGCTGCAAAGCGCAGCAGACGTTCCCGCAGGGAGACATTCAGGCTGTCGCCGGTAATCAGCTCATGCTCAACCGCAAACCAGCGCAGCGGGAAGCGGGAGGCGAAATCCGGCAGATAGCGACGCGCCTCGGCCTCGTTAAACGGCTCGTGCGACTTTGGGGCAGGATGAAAAGCATGGCCGACCAGCAGCGCCTGTTCCGCTTCGGCAAAGGTCAGCGGCTTATCGCGCAGGTTTGCCCAGTTGTGGCGTAAATCAATGGCCTGCCAGGTGTGTGTATGGCTTTCCAGGACGCGCTGCTTAAAGCGAGCCAGCGTATCGGCATCCAGAGCGCCTTTAACCGTCTCTTTTTCAATAATTAAATCAATCAGTTGATGGAATGTGACCGTGTCACCGCCGTCGCTGTCGGCCTGAATCAGCGTTGCCGGGAAAAGATACTGGTGATGCTGTGTGGGGGAGAAATAGCGTACCGGAACCCGAATGGCCTGGGTTGGGGAGAGCGGGATATGAATCAGTGATAACTCATCCGCACGGGTTGCGGGAAGATAGTGCCAGTCCTTCGTTTCGCGCAGCAGCGCGTTCAAAAAACACTGGGCCGCAACATCTGTACCGGCGGAGCGGGGCAGAGTACGCATAGTTGTACCTCATTCCATGACTGATAATAATTCTCGTTATGATATTCATTCTGTTTACAGTGGCAACTATTTTTGCAATATTTGTTTTCATAAACTTCATAATTTCCACACATTTATTGACATTATCTTCACAATTTTATGCGCACCCGTACCGAGAATCTCACTGACGTTGTGGCCCCCAAAGCTAACTGGCCCCTGGCACTGGGCGCCGGTTTATTAGGTATTGGACAAAACGGTTTGCTGGTCATGCTGCCGCAGCTGGTCTCCCTGACCGGATTGTCGCTCTCCGTCTGGGCCGGGCTGTTGATGTTCGGCTCGATGCTCTTTTTACCCGCATCGCCCTGGTGGGGACGCCAGAGCGAGCGGCACGGCTGTAAGATCGTTATGCTGGCCTCGCTGGGCGGCTACCTGGCGAGCTTCGTCGTGATGGCGCTGGTAGTCTGGGCGATGGCGAACGGCGCGCTGAATGCCCTCTGGGGAATGGCGGGCCTGGTTCTGTCGCGCATGCTGTACGGCCTGACGGTATCAGGGCTGGTGCCTGCGGCCCAGACGTGGGCCATTCAACGCGCGGGGTTGGATAAAAGGATGGCGGCGCTGGCGACGATAAGCTCTGGCCTGAGCTGCGGGCGTCTGCTGGGACCGCCTCTTGCCGCGCTGATGCTCGGCGTCAGCCCGGTCGCACCGCTCTGGCTGATGGCGCTGGCGCCGTTGATCGCGCTGCTGCTGGTGCTGCGCGAAGCCGCCGATCCCCCGCTGCCGCCGGTGGCGCACCAGTCGACGCGGTTACAGGCCTCCATGCTGCCTTTCCTGGTGCTGGCGCTGCTGCTGGCAGCGCTGGTCAGCCTGATGCAGCTTGGCTTATCGCCGCATCTTCATCCGTTATTCAATGGCGATGCCGTGCAAATCAGCCATCATGTCGCGCTGCTGCTAAGTCTGGCCGCCCTGGCGACCCTGGCGGCGCAGTTTCTGGTGGTACGCCCGCAGCATTTTACCCCGAGAGTTTTGCTCTTAATTGCCGCAGTGCTGATGGTGGCGGGTCTTGGGCTGATGTCTCTCGCCAGTTTAGCCCTGTTCTACGTGGGCATTGTCATCACTTCGCTGGGGGCCGCCATGGCAACGCCGGGATACCAGCTTTTGCTCAACGATCGGCTGACGACGGGCAAAGGCGCAGGGGTGATCGCCACCAGCCATACGCTGGGCTACGGCGCCAGCGCGCTGCTGGTACCCGTGGTGACGCGCTTTTACGGTGAGCAGTTTTTGATTACTGCCGCATGGGGAATGGCCCTGCTGTTTCTCGCGGTGAGCGTGTGGGTACGATCGACCGATCGTACCCCTTAAACATTAGTGGAACGGATGAGAGGATGTGCTGGCTGCGTCCTCACTTTGCCGCAGACGCTGGAGTGGATCCTGCTGATAAAATTGGCAAAAACGCTGCCACAGCGCCGGGAAGCGCGGGGCAAAAAGCTCAGGTGCGCTAAAGAAATACTCGGACAGCACCGCAAAACACTCGGCGGGATCGGTCGCGGCGTAGGCATCAATGCTGGCCGCGCTTTCACCCACCAGGTCGATCTCATCCTGAATGTTTTCCATCGCCGCGTGCAGGTCGTGCTCCCATCCCGCGACTTCACGCAGCGGGATCAGCGGCACGCCGCTGGCGCGATCGCCGTTACGGGTATCCAGCTTATGCGCCACTTCGTGAATAATCAGGTTGAAGCCCGAGGCATCGAACGAGTCTTGAATATCCAGCCAGTTGAGGATGATTGGCCCTTGCTGCCAGCTCTGCCCGGACTGCACCATACGCTGGTTGTGCACCAGCCCGATGTCATCCTCCCACTCATCATCGACGATGAACGGCGCCGGGTAGATCAGCACTTCGTGGAAGCCATCCAGCCATTCGATACCCAGCTCCAGCACCGGCAAGCAGAAGAGCAGGGCGATGCGCGAATTTTTAAGCGGATCCAGTTCGAAGCCCTGTAGCGGTACCAGCCGTTTTTGCTGTAAAAAACGCTCGGCCAGCTGAATCAGCTTTGATTGCTCTTCAGGCAAGAGATTCGCCAGCACGGGGATCGCCAGAGCCTCATCCCAGGGGAGCGCCATATTTCGACCAGCGTCGTTCGTTTTCCAGGGCCACTTAATCATCGCTTTGCTCGTTACTCGCACGTGAACAAAATGGAAAGGTCAGGGGCTGTTAGCATGCCAACATACTCTGTTAAGCAGTATGACACTCCTCATCGGCTGCATGCAGAGTGGCGGCCTGTTTAAGAGGAATCCAGCCCGCATAAACTATCACTATGTGCCGTCAGGTTGATAGCGCTTTAGGGGTATCCCCTTCATTTTGTGAAGTATGTCGTGCGCGGCTATGATAAATCTCTTCTTACCCTACCGTGCTTAAGGATCCCGTCAGTATGCCCGTCAATTTTGACCTCAACGATCTCTATGCCTTCCGCGCTTTACTGGAATACGGCAATTTCCGTCTTGCGGCAGAATCTATCTGCCTTTCCCAGTCGGCGTTGAGTCGCAGAATTGAAAAGCTGGAGGCGGCACTGGGGACAAAACTGTTCGACAGAACCACCCGGCGCGTCACGCTGACCCTGTATGGACAGACCTTTGCCGACCGGTGCGGGCAACTGCTTGCTGACGTGGAGTCCATGCTTTCGGATATCGATAAGGCCAGCGAAGAGCGCACGGGGCTGATCACCGTGGCGACGGTGCCGTCAGCCGCCTGTTACTTTATGCCGGATGTGATCCGCCGCTTTCAGTCCCGTTACCCCCGCGTGCGCATAAAACTGATCGACAGCAGCGCCGGAAATGTTATCGAGGCCGTCACCCGCGGACAGGCGGATTTTGGTATCTGCTTTGCCCGGAGTTTGCAGCCCGACATCGAGTTTGTCCCGCTGGTGGAGGATGTCTACGTGGCCGCCTGCCGACGCGACAGCCCGCTTGCAAAAAGAAAAAGCCTGACGTGGCAGGCTTTTTATCAGCAGGATTATATCGGTCTGGATAAGACCTCCGGCAACCGCAATCTTCTCGACCAGCGGGTCGGGCATATTCGGCCTGAGCGCCCCAGCATCTGCGAAACGCGGCACGTGACGACCATGCTGGGGATGGTTGAAGCCGGGATCGGCATTGCGGCCGTTCCCGCCATGTCAATGCCCCGCGCAGAGCATTCGCTGCTGACGTCGGTACCTTTAACCGAGCCTGAAGTCAGGCGAACCGTGGGGCTGATCCGCCGCCGCGGTCGGATCCAGTCCTATATTGCTGCCGAACTCGAAACGCTGATTACCGAGCAGTATCGCGAGGTGCACTGACGGGCGTTAAGCCCGTTGCCGTAATGACGCTGGCGGCCTGTGGCGAGGCGAGAAAAGTCAGCAGCGCTTTTCCCTGTTCAGGATGGTCGGCCTTCTGCGTTACGGCTCCGGCGAAACGGGTAATGTACTGAATGTCGTCAGGCAACTTACCGACAAACGTCACCCCCGGGACCGGCAGAAGCTCGCTCACCTGCTGAAAGCCGAGGTCGTATTTCCCTTTTGCCACTTCAGACGCCACCGGGATACGCTCAACCCGGTGCGCTTTATCGTGGACCTGGCCGTCTATGCCCAGCTTACGGAACAGCTGGCTCTCAACATACCGGCCGCTGGCGCTGTCGGAATAAGCCATGGAATGCGCCTTCAGCAGCGTTTGCCGCAGGGCAGGCACCGTACTGATATCCGGCACCGGCGCGCCCGCTTTGACGACCATCCCGACGGGCGAATCCGCCAGCTCCACGCGGGAGCCCGCCGCCGTCCTGCGATCCTGTTCCAGTTTCGCCAGCGCATCGCCCACCATAATCACCACGTCCGCTTTTTCGCCCCGGGCGAGCCGGGCCGGAATGGCCTGCGGCGTTTTGCCCATCGACGGGCCGGAGATCACAATGAGCCTGTCGCCGCTTTGCGCTTCGTACTGCGGCGTCAGCTTCTCCAGCGCCGCTTTGAAGCCGCCAGAAATCATCACCGTCACATCCTGCGCAAGCGCGCCCGCGCTGAGGGTGGCGAAGGTCAGGGCGGCAATCACCGTTCTGAATGTAAGCATGAGGGATCACTCCTTAACGGCAGTTTGCAGGATTAACGTGCGACGACGATAGAGATAGAGCGTTGCCAGCAGGGCGCAAACGGCGGCAAAGCTCATCCAGTAGCCCGGGGAGGCTTTGTCGCCGGTGTACTCAATTAAGGCGGTCGAAATCACCGGCGTGAAACCGCCAAAGACCGCCGTTGCCAGGCTGTAAGCCAGCGAGAAGCCCGCCACGCGCACCTCTGCTGGCATGATCTCAGTCAGGGCCGGGATCATCGCGCCGTTATACAGACCGTAGAGGAAAGAGAGCCACAGCAGCACGGTCAGCATCATTGAGAAGCTCGGAGCTGCCGCCAGCATCGTCAGCGCCGGATAGCTGGTTGCCAGCGCCAGCAGCGTCATGGCGATCAGCACCGGTTTACGCCCGAAGCGATCCGACAGCGCGCCGCCCACCGGCAGCCAGATGAAGTTGGACACCGCCACCAGCAGCGTGACCAGAAGACTGTCCGACGCGCTGAGCATCAGGACTTTTTTACCGAAGGTCGGCGCGTAAACGGTGATCAGGTAAAACGCGGTGGTGGTCATCGCCACCATCAGCATGCCCGCGACGACGACCGGCCAGTTGGCGAGCAGCGTTGTGAAGACCTGACGCATCGCCAGATGGTGGCGACGGGCGCTGAATTCCTCGGTCTCTTCGAGCTTGCGGCGCAGGAAAAAGATGAACGGCACAATCAGACAGCCAAACAGGAACGGAATACGCCACCCCCATTCGCGAATGGCAATCTCTTCCAGCACCACATTCAGCGCGAAGCCCATCGCCGCCGCGATCATAATGGCGACCTGCTGGCTACCCGACTGCCAGCTGGTGTAGAAACCCTTGCGGCCCGGCGTGGCGATCTCCGCCAGATAAACCGAAACCCCGCCCAGCTCGGCGCCTGCCGAAAAACCCTGCAACAGGCGGCCGGTCAGCACCAGCAGCGGCGCCCACAGGCCAATGCTCTGGTAAGAAGGGATCAGCACGATCAGGAAGGTTCCGGCGGCCATAATTGACAGGGTGACGATCAGCCCTTTACGGCGACCCACTTTATCAATGTAAGCCCCCAGCACAATGGCCCCGATCGGACGCATCAGGAAGCCCGCGCCAAAGACGGCGAAGGTCATCATCAGTGACGCAAATTCACTGCTTGCCGGGAAAAAAGTATGGGCGATGTAGGTGGCATAAAAGCCGAACAGAAAGAAGTCGAATTGCTCAAGAAAGTTGCCCGACGTGACGCGAAAAATCGCGCCCGCTTTCGCACGAACCGTTGCAGGTGAGGTTGAGGAAACCATGATTATCTCCAGTTTTATAGCGACGTTATGCTCGTCTGTTTCTGAAAACTGGATCAGGAAGTGGAAATTAATAAGCGCAAATAGCGCATAAACCGATGCGTGTGGTGCATTAATGACAATGCGTTGACCAGTATTTACATATTCAACAATAACTTAACATTTCGATGATCTTTTATTTACCACGTTTCGCTAAGTCGCTGATATATCAGTTTTGTGACACCGCGCAGATGAGAAGCCAGGCGGGGCCTGGCTTGGGATTATCAGCGCAGCGCGTTCGCAATCGCGCTAAACATCAGCGACGCTTCCAGCGGCTGGGCGCTGAATGACGGCTCTGCCTGCGGCCAGGTGGACCACTGGACGATAACCAGATTTTCTTTCTGATTAACCATGATCATCTGCCCAAAAATACCCAGCGCCCACAGGGAATCCTTCAGCGAATTTTCGACTTTCGGCTCCACATTTGTGGCGGTGGCTGGCACTTCATTGTTCCACCACTGGTAGCCGTACAACCCCTTCGGATGCGCCTCGGACACCGATCCTTTGGCCTGTGTCCAGGCTGAGGACTGTTTCACCCAGCCCTCGGGGAGGATCTGCTTTCCGTCCGGCAGGGTACCGTTATGCAGGATAAACTCCCCGAAACGCCCCCAGTCTTCCAGCGTGGCGTTGAACCCATGCGCACCCACGTCGTGCTGGCCTTTGCTGTAGGCATGCCACACGCCGTCGCTCGCCATACCGTACGGCTGCCAGATGCTTTTCTCCAGATACGCCGCGAGCGTCATGCCGGTGGCGCGCTCAAGCACATCGCCTAACAGCCAGGCACCACCCGAGGAATAGGACCAGTTTTCGCTCGCCGGGTGTTCACGGTGTAACCCCTTCACCAGGGTGCGCACACAGTCGTAGGTGCCCGGTTTCGCTTCGCATTCGGTAAGCCGGGCGAAGTCAGATTGCGCGTTGGTGTAATCTTCAGTCCACGCCACGCCCGAGGTGTGGGTGATGAGCTGTTTCAGCGTTACGCCCTCCCAGGCGGTGCCTTTTAAATCCGGTTCGTATTGGGTGACAAGGTCGTCCAGGGAGTGGATTTTCCCTTCTTTAATCGCAACACCCACCAGCGCGGAGACCACGGATTTGCCCACGGAACGCGACGTCCAGAGCGTAGAGTCGGTATTGCCTTCTCCCAGATATTTATAGGCCACTTTGCCATTTTTCAGCACCAGCATGCCGCTGACGTTCTGGCGTTTCAGGTAATCCTGAAGATTGTAAATCTTACCCTTCACCTGATAGCGGGCATCGGTGAGCGGTTTTTCTGCGGGCAGCAGTGGCGTAGCGTTGCCGTGGCGGAACACATCCCCCGCGTAGTTGCGGTAGTCATTGCGAAAGCCCACCACGCGATCGGCCTGGCTCCAGGTGAGCATGGTATGTGCGTCCGGGAGTCTGGCATCGAAAGGCGCCGGACAGGTCGTGAGGTCGGTACCGTTGCAGGCCGCCATGACGGCGGGCGAGAGCAGGCTGCTGATAACCAGCGCCGTGAGCAGTGTGCGGTTTGTTTTGATTTTCATATTTATCTCGTTTGGCTCAGGAAGGACTTCAGTTTAAGAACCTGAGGCCTATAATAAAAAACGCGTTATGGGGGAAAATCCCCCGGAAAAATCGCGTGGAGAATGACGTGGCATCACTGATCTATTCCTTTGCCCAGCTTGAGGCGTTCACCGCCGTCGCTGAGCACGGCAGCCTGATGAAGGCGGCCAGTAAACTCGGCAAAGATCGTACAACCCTGCGGGATCTGATCGATTTCCTTGAGGATGGGCTGGGCTACGCGCTGTTCCTGCGGGAGGGGCGTAGCCTGCGCCTGACGCCGGAGGGGGAGCAGCTTCAGCGGCAGGCGCACCTGCTGATGCGGCAGGTCAAAGCGTTTGAGGCGTTTGCCCGTACGGTGCCGGACAGCGCGACGCAGGACATTGCCCTCGTTTACGATCCGTTCACCCCCAGAGCCTTTTTGCAGGCGCTGATCGCTACGCTGGCGACGAAAAAGATCCGCCTGAGCCTGACCAGCGCATCGCGCGATGAGGCGGAAGCGATGCTGGCAAACGGTCAGGCCGATCTGGGGATCTGCCAGGCGCGCAACCGCAGCGTGGGCAATGAGATGGAGTGGCGGGCGCTGGGGGCGATCGAAATGGATTTTTACGCCGCAACGGCGCTTTTTGCGGAGGTTGCGTCGCCGGTGTCGCTGCTCGATCTCTCTCTGGTGCCACAGGTGATTATGCATCCCGCGTCAGACGAGCCGGTTGCCCGTCGCCTGCAAATTTCAGGGCACACGCTTTTCACTAACGAACTGGAGATGCTGCGCGGCCTGCTGGAGCAGGGCTGCGGCTGGGGGTTTTTGCCGACCCATCTTCACGCAACGCAGTGGAAAAACGTAAAAAGGCTGCCCACCGAAGTGGGCAGCCAGGGGATAAGCCAGACGATGGTCACCATCTGGAAGCCGGGCAGCGACAAGCGCGGGTTGATCAACGATACGCTCTCGCAGCTTCCGGCGTTATGGAAACGCTCAGCGCTGTGAGCACCCTTTGCACTGTTTATTCTGGATCTGCTGGAAGAAGTCGTTGCCTTTGTCATCCACCAGGATAAACGCCGGGAAGTTCTCCACTTCAATTTTCCAGATGGCTTCCATTCCCAGTTCAGGATACGCCACGCACTCCAGACTCTTGATGCTGTTTTGCGCCAGTACCGCCGCCGGGCCGCCAATGCTGCCGAGGTAGAAGCCGCCGTGCTTATGGCAGGCGTCGGTGACCTGCTGGCTGCGGTTACCTTTGGCCAGCATGATCATGCTCGCACCGTTGGATTGCAGTAAGTCTACATAGGAGTCCATACGCCCGGCGGTGGTCGGGCCTAAGGAGCCAGACGCGTAACCTTCTGGCGTTTTCGCCGGGCCTGCATAGTAAATCGGGTGATCTTTAACGTACTGCGGCAGTTCTTCCCCGTTGTCGAGCAGCTCTTTCAGCTTCGCATGGGCGATGTCACGCGCCACGATGATGGTGCCGCTCAGCGACAGGCGGGTGGAGACAGGGTGCGCGGAAAGCTGCGCCAGAATGTCGGGCATCGGCTTATTCAGATCAATGCTTACCACGTCGCCTTCCCCCTGCTGGCGCAGGGATTCAGGAATATACTGGCCCGGATTGTGCTCCAGCTTCTCAATCCAGATCCCCTCGCGGTTAATCTTCGCCTTGATGTTGCGGTCAGCGGAGCAGGAGACGCCCATGCCGATCGGGCAGGAGGCGCCGTGGCGCGGCAGACGGATCACGCGAATATCGTGCGCGAAGTATTTCCCGCCAAACTGCGCGCCCAGGCCGAGGTTTTGCGCTTCCTGAAGCAGTTCCTGCTCGAGCTGGACGTCGCGGAACGCCTGGCCGTGCGCGTTGCCTTCGGTTGGCAGGCCATCGTAGTAGCGCGCAGAGGCGAGCTTGACGGTTTTCAGCGTGGCTTCCGCAGAGGTGCCGCCGATAACGAAGGCGATATGGTAAGGCGGGCAGGCCGCGGTGCCCAGGGTCCGCATCTTCTCAACCAGATAATTTTTCAGCTTCGCCGGGGTGATCAGCGCTTTGGTTTCCTGATACAGATAAGTTTTGTTGGCGGAACCGCCGCCTTTCGCCATGCACAGGAATTTATACTCGTCACCATCAACGCTGTAGAGGTCGATCTGCGCGGGCAGGTTGGTGCCGGTATTCACCTCTTTATACATATCCAGCGCCGCATTCTGCGAGTAGCGCAGGTTGTCTTCAATATAGGTGTTATACACGCCCTGACTCAGCGCCGCTTCGTCGCCGCCGCCGGTCCAGACGCGCTGGCCTTTCTTACCCATAATGATTGCCGTACCGGTATCCTGACAGGTGGGCAGCACGCCTTTCGCCGCAATTTCGGAGTTGCGCAGGAATTGCAGGGCAACGTACTTATCGTTCTGGCTGGCTTCCGGATCGTTAAGAATGGCGGCAACCTGCTTCTGATGAGACGGACGCAGCATAAACGCGGCGTCGTGGAAAGCCTGCTGCGCCAGCAGGGTCAGGGCTTCCGGCTCCACTTTCAGCACTTCCTGACCGTCGAACTCGGCAACGGAGACATGCTCTTTGGTCAGCAGATAGTATTCGGTGTCGTCATGCGCGAGAGGGAAGGGGTTCTGGTAGATAAAGGGTTTGTTTGACATAGCTTGCTCCACAAAAATAAAACCGCCGGAGGATATGTCCGGCGGTCAGGAATCAGAACATCATGGACATCCACGGGTAACCAATCAGCAGCAGGGCCGCCAGGAAGATGGCACCGAAGATGGTGCCGAGGCGCCAGTAGTCTTTGGTTGGCAGGTAACCGCTACCGTAGTAAATCGGGCTTGGACCCGTACCGTAGGGGGTAATGATCCCCATCACGCCCAGTGAGGTCACCATCAGCAGGACGAACACTTCCATATTCATGCCCGGAATGGTGGAGGCGATAGTCAGCATCGCAGGCAGCAGCGCCGTGGTGTGCGCGGTGGTGCTGGCGAACAGATAGTGCAGCAGGTAGAACGCCAGCAGCAGCACGATGGTGGCGACACCCGGAGAAATACCGCTCATCAGCAGGCCGCCTTCTTTACCCAGCCAGCTGATAAAGCCGGTGGAGGAGAGGCCATCCGCCAGCGCCACCAGGGTGGCGAACCACACGAAGGTATTCCACGCGGCTTTGTTACCGGTGATATCGTTCCACTCCAGCACGCCGGTCCACAGCATCAGGCCAACGATCAGCAGGGCAGCCATGGCCGGTTCAATCCACGCCGCGGCGAAGATCCACATCAGCAGCGCACAGCACACGAACACCAGCAGCAGGATCTCATTGCGCGACAGTTTGCCCAGTTTTTCCAGTTCACGGGTCGCCCACAACGGTACTTCGTTGTTTACCTTCACTTCCGGCGGGTAGAACCAGTAAGCCAGCAGCGGCATGGTCAGGATCAGCAGAATACCCAGCGGCAGGAAGGCGAGGAACCAGGTCCCCCATGAGATATCAATTCCGACCGTGCTTTTTACCAGCGCCAGCGCCAGCAGGTTAGGCGCCAGAGCGGAAAGGAACATCGAGCTGGTGATACAGGCCGCGGTAATTGCCACCCACATCAGATACGAACCGATTTTACGCGCGCTTGGGTCGTTGGGTTTTGAACCGTACAGCGGCGGCAGGTTGGCGATGATCGGGTAGATGGTCCCACCGCTGCGCGCGGTATTGGACGGGGTAAACGGGGCCAGCAGCAGGTCCGCAAACGTAATGGCGTAACCGAGCGTCAGGCTGCGACGGCCCAGATATTTCACCAGTATCAGCGCCAGGCGGCGGCCGAAGCGGGTTTTGTCGTAGCCCGCAGCAAACATAAAGGCACCGAAGATCAGCCAGACGGTGGAGTTACCAAACCCGCTGACCGCCCATTTAAAGGAGGCGCCCGCCAGCTTGAATTTTGGCTCAGCCAGCTGTTCCGGGCTAAAGAGCACCCACTGGCTGCACAGCGCAATCGCCACGACGCCGGTAAGACCGATCACGGCGCCCGGCAGAGGTTCGAAAATCAACCCGACGATGACGCCAACAAAGATGGCGAAGTAGTGCCACGCATAAGGCGGCAGCCCGTCCGGAACGGGAACAAACAACAGCAGGACGGCAACAATGACGGGCAAAGCCATCATCAGCAGTCGTTTTGCTGTTCCATTTGATGCCAGATTCGCCGCAGGAGGCGTTACAGCAGTTTTTGTATTCATAGTTTCACGTCTTAAGTTGTCAAAAATTCGTCGTACAGCGAAAACACAAATTCGATTGCTTTATTCGTTTTGCTTTTTTTAGTTATTTAAGGTGCGTTTTTGTGTTTTCAGTAATAGCGATTTAACGCATTTTTGTTTGCGCCAAATAAAAAATGATGATGTTTTTATATTGCTCTTTTGAATGCCATAACTATTGATCACGATCAAAAAAACGGAACTGAATGGCTATTTTTATATTTTTTATAATAACCACTCTGAGTAGTGTGGTTATTCGCTGATTTTACGCATTTTATGTATCAAAACTATAACATTTAAATTTTGGTGATTTTTCTTGTTGTTGTTTTATTTGGTTTTTTAGTAGTTGTGGTGTATTGGTTTGACCTTTTGTGATTTAACTTTTTTTAAATTATTGTGAACGAGTGAAACATTCGCGCTAACACCAATGTGTTATTAATGTTATCGAAGGGATTAAATAGTTTATTAACTAACGTAATGGCTTTATAAACTAAAAAAAGCTTTATATTACTATCATGACATCGGCAAAAAACACGAAATAAAAAAATCATCCCGATAACGAATTCTTAATTTTTAAAGTTTGGAGTTTCTATTATGAGCACTAACGAACGTATTTTAAGCCCCTTCACATTACCGAATGGTACTGAACTGAAAAACCGTTTGTTAATGGCCCCGATGACAACCTGTACCGGTTATTACGATGGCACCGTGACCAGCGAGCTGGTGGAGTACTACCGCGCCCGCGCGGGCAGCATCGGCACCATCATCGTTGAGTGCTGTTTTGTTGACGATCTCGGCCTGGCGTTCCCGGGCGCAATTGGCATTGATAACGACGAGAAAATCGCCGGGCTGGCAAAAATCGCTGACGCCATCAAGTCAAAAGGCTCCAAAGCCCTGCTGCAAATCTACCACGGCGGCCGTATGGTCGACCCAAAACTGATCGGCGGTCGCACGCCGGTTGGCCCAAGCGCCGTTGCCGCGCCGCGTGACGGTGCCGCCACGCCGGTTGCCCTGACCGCGGAAGAGGTGGAAGGCATGATCGGCAAGTTTGGCGAAGCCGTGCGCCGCGCAATTCAGGCCGGGTTCGACGGCGTCGAAATCCACGGGGCGAATACCTATCTGATCCAGCAGTTCTTCTCCCCGAACTCCAACCAGCGCGACGACGAGTGGGGCGGCAGCCGCGAAAACCGCGCGAAATTCCCGCTGGCGGTGCTGGACATTACCCACAAGATGGTGCGCCAGTACGCGGACGACGCGTTTATCATTGGCTACCGTTTCTCTCCGGAAGAGCTGGAAGTCCCGGGCATTCGCTTCGAAGATACCCTGTATCTGCTGGAAAAACTGGCCGCGCGCGGGGTGGATTATCTCCACTTTTCCCTCGGCGACGCCCTGCGTCCTTCTATCGTCGATACTCAGGACCCGACGCCACTTATCGAAAAATACTGCGCCATGCGCTCAGACACGCTGGCTCAGGTACCGGTGATGGGCGTTGGCGGCGTGGTGAATGCCACGGATGTGAATGAAGCGCTGGATTACGGTTACGACCTGATTGCCGTTGGTCGTGCCACCATCGCCTATCCGGACTGGACCGATCGCATCGCGGCGGGCGAAAGCCTGGAGCTGTTTATGGACAGTACCCGACGCGAAGAACTGAGCATCCCGGAACCGCTGTGGCGCTTCTCGCTGGTGGAAGCGATGATCCGCGACATGAGCATGGGCGAATCTAAATTCAAACCGGGCACCTTTATTGAAAAAGTGCAGGACGATGCTAACGAACTGGTGATTAACGTCAGCCTCGAAACCGATCGTATTGCCGATATCGAACTGGCCTCCGGCCCGAGTGAAGACGTCGAGTTTGTCACCAGCTTCGAAGAGATCCGCTCCCGTATTCTTGATGCCAACACTCCGCACGTGGATGCTATCACCGGCGCGACCAGCCAAAGCGAGGCGGTGAAAAAAGCGGTCTCGAAGGCGATGCTGAAATCCAGCAAAGCGCTGGCAGCGGAAGAGGGCGCTGACCCGAATGAGACTAAAAGCGTGGATGTTGTAGTGGTCGGCAGCGGCGGCGCCGGTCTTGCGGCGGCGATTCAGGCGCATGACGAAGGCGCGAGCGTGCTGATCGTCGAGAAAATGCCAACCATCGGCGGGAACACCATTAAAGCCTCGGCCGGGATGAACGCGGCGGAGACCCGCTTCCAGCGCGTGAAAGGTATTCAGGACAGCAAAGAGCTGTTCTACCAGGAAAGCCTGAAAGGCGGTGGCAACAAGAACAACCCTGAACTGCTGCGTCGCTTTGTCGAGAACGCGCCGCAGGCCATCGAATGGCTGGCAACGCGCGGCATTATGCTGAACGACATCACCACCACCGGCGGGATGAGCATCGACCGTACGCACCGTCCGAAAGACGGTTCCGCAGTGGGCGGGTATCTGATCAGCGGCCTGGTGCGTAACGTCAACAAGCGCAACATCGAGGTGATGCTGGATACCTCCGTGAACGACATCATCTTCGAAAACGGCGAAGTGACCGGCGTGCGTCTGACCACCGAAGAGAACGAAACCCTCACCGTGGCAACCAAAAGCGTGATTGTGGCAACGGGCGGCTTCAGCGCCAACAGCCAGATGGTGGTGAAATACCGTCCGGATCTTGCAGGGTTCGTTACCACTAACCACAAAGGGGCGACCGGGGGCGGTATCGCGCTGCTGGAGCGTATCGGTGCAGGCACAGTGGATATGGGCGAAATTCAGATCCACCCAACCGTTGAGCAGAAAACGTCGTATCTGATTTCCGAATCCATCCGCGGCGGCGGGGCGATTCTGGTAAACCAGCAGGGCAACCGCTTCTATAACGAAATGTCGACCCGCGATAAAGTCTCGGCGTCAATCATCGCGCTGCCGGAGAAATACGCTTACATCGTCTTTGACGAGCATGTTCGCGTCAAAAATAAAGCCGCGGATGAGTACATCGCGAAAGGGTTTGTTACCAGCGCCAGCTCGCCAAAAGCCCTGGCGGAAGCGCTGGGGATGGATCACCACCAGTTCCTGGCAACGCTGGAACGCTACAACGTCTTTGTGGAGAAACAGCACGATGACGACTTTGGACGTACCACCGCGCTGCGTGCGCCAATCAACGAAGGGCCGTTCTACGCCATTCAGATTGCACCAGGGGTTCACCACACCATGGGCGGCGTGACCATCAATACCGATACCTGCGTGCTGGACAGCAACCACAACGTATTGCCGGGAGCGTTTGCTGCGGGTGAGGTTGTCGGGGGCATCCACGGCGGTAACCGCATCGGCGGTAATGCGGTGGCAGATATCATTATTTTTGGTACGCTTGCAGGACATCAGGCGGCTATGCGTTCGAAAACACGGTAAGGCTCCTGTTTCCCCGGCGGCGCGGTGCCTGCCGGGGCTACACCTGAGGACTCATGCAATGCCTGATAGCCATCGCGTTTACAGCTACTCCGCCGTTCTGATGGGCTCGCCCATCCTCCTGAAACTCTTTTCCCATGACGAAGCGCTTGCCTCCCGCGTGTTTCGCCTGATCAAACAGTACGAAGATCTGCTCACCGTTAACCGTGCGCACTCCCAGGTAATGGACATCAACCATGCGGCCGGCCAGCATCCGGTTGCCGTCAGTCGTCCGGTGTTTGAGCTGATCCGCTGCGCGAAAGCGGCAAGCCTGCTTAAAGACAGCGCCTTTAACCTGGCGATCGGCCCGCTGGTGAAATGCTGGAAAATTGGCTTTAAGGGGGACGCGGTACCGCCCGCGGACGAGATCGCCGCCTTGATGGGCATCACGGATCCTGCGGACGTGGTGCTGGATGAAGCCAATAGCAACGTGTTTCTTACGCGCCAGGGAATGGAGATCGATCTGGGTGCTATTGCTAAAGGCTATATCGCCGACAGGGTGCGGGATCACCTGCATAAAGAGGGCGTTGAACTTGGGCTGATCAACCTTGGCGGCAACGTCCAGACGTTAGGTTCGCCGGAGGGCGGCTGGCGCGTCGGCCTGAAAAAACCGTTCGCCGGTGACGCGCTGATTGGCGCTATGACGGTAGAGAACCGGTCGGTGGTAACGTCAGGCACCTATGAGCGCTATTTCGAGCAGAACGGCAAACGTTATCACCACATACTTGACCCGCGCACCGGCTACCCGCTGGATAACGAACTGGACAGCGTGACGATTATTTCGCCAGACTCTCTCGACGGCGATATCTGGACCACGCTGATCTACGGCATGGGTGTGGAAAAGGGCTGCGCCGCGCTGCGTTCGCGCCCCGATATTGAAGCCATCTTTGTCACCAAAACAAAAGAAGTGGTGATCTCCTCGATGCACCACTTCCGTTTTACCCTTCTGGACGACAGCTACCGAATTACTGGCAGTACTGTTTGAGCAGTCCGACCTGTTCCGGCTGCAAACGGTAGCGATATACCGGTCGGCCGGTAGCGCCGTAATGAATGCTGGTGAACAGGATATTAATTTGCGCCAGCCAGATCAGGTATTTGCGGCAGGAGACGCGGGAAATGTTCACCGCATTCGCCAGATCGTCGGTGGAAAATTCTATCTCCGGATGGCTGTCGATCCACTGGCAAATGGTGCGCAGCGTCTGCGGCGTTAGGCCTTTCGGTAATTTTTTGCTGTCAGCCAGCTCCGGCGCGCCGCCGTGGATCAGCCTGTCGACGTCGGCCTGTTCATAATACTGATGCGATCCCATCAGGCTGCGCTTTGCCTTCCAGCCGTTCAGCGCCTCTTCAAAACGCGGGAACTGGAATGGTTTAATCAGGTAATCCACCACGCCATAGTGCATGGACGTCTGGATTGTTGCGGCGTCGGAGGCCGACGAGATCATGATGACGTCAATCGGGCGGCCCGACGCGCGAATGATGGGCAGCAGATCCAGCCCGTTATCCTGCTGCATATAGACATCCAGCAGCACCAGATCGATCGGCTGGCCTGGGTTGGCGATCAACGCCTCGGCCTGGTTGAGCGTGGAAGCGACGCCGCAGCAGCTAAAACCCTCAACGCGGTTAACATACAGACGGTTGAGGTCGGCTACCATGGCGTCATCATCGACAATTAACACATTTATCACGCGATATTCCTCTCGCTATCCCAGGGGATCTGAACAAAAAATTGGGTAAATACGCCAGGTTCAGACTCGACGGTAATATCTCCGCCCAGATTCTGGATCTGCTGACGCGCAAGGAACAGCCCAACGCCGCGGTTTTCACCTTTTGTTGAGTAGCCCTTTGTAAAAATAGCCTCCAGCCGCTCGGGATCAATACCGGGACCGTCATCGCTGACCTCACCGCTCAGCCAGCCGTTCTGATAATGCAGCAGCAGGCCGATCTCGCCTTCCGGCTGGCCTTCCATCGCATCCAGGGCATTTTCGATTAAATTGCCCAGCACGGTGATCAGCACCGCAACCTGCTCTTCATTGGCGGTGTCAGGAAGCTGACTCTCCTCCGCCAGCGTCAGGGTCACTCCAGCCTCTTTGGCGCGGTTAATTTTACCCAGCAGGAAACCCGCAATGACCGGCGATTTAACTTTGCGCTGTATCGCGCCGATATCCGTCTGATAATTCTGCGCGGTCTGGATGATGTACTCCTCCAGCTTATCGTAGCGCTTCATGTGCAGCAGGCCGAGGATCACGTGCAGCTTGTTCATAAACTCATGCGTATGGGAGCGCAGGGCATCAACATAGTTGACCATGCCATCGATACGCTGCATTAACTGGCTGATTTCGGTCTTATCGCGGAAGGTGCTGATTGCCCCGATCACCTGATTCTGGCTTTTCACGGGGACCATGTTGCACAGCAGTAGCCGTCCGTTACAGCCGATCTCCTGATCCTGGCGAGCAATGCCGGTTTTCGCCACTTCCCGCAGGCTGGCCAGCAGTGGTTCGCCGCTGCTCTCGGAGTGCTCACCCGAGCTCAGGAGCAAAATCTCTCTGGCGGTGTGGTTAATCATCGTCACGCGCCCGTGCATATCCACGGCCATCACGCCTTCGCGCAGGGACTGCAACATGGCCTGGCGCTGCTCAAAGAGGGCTGAGATCTCGTAAGGCTCCAGCCCAAAGAGGATACGCTTCAGCACCCGGACCAGACCCCATATCGCCACCGAGCTCATCAGAACGCTGAATAAGATGGTCCACACGGCGTTGAGCCGCCCGCGGGCAATCTGATCTTCAACTTTATTCAGCGAAATACCCACCACCACCACGCCGATCTGGTCGTGCTGGTCGTCATACACGGGGGTAAAGACGCGCAGCGCTTCCGCGAGCGCACCGCGGTTAACGGAGACGTTCTCTTTCCCTTCCAGGGCGGGCGTCAGATCGTCGCCAATAAAATGCAAACCTAACAGCGCTTCGTTTGGATGGGAATAGCGGATCCCACGCAGGTCGGTGACCACGGTAAACAGCAAGTCGTTGCGCTTCGTCACCGCCTCGGCTATCGGCTGGATGATGCCAGCCTGCGGCGATTCCATCAGGCCACGCTTGATCTCCGGGCTGTCGGCCAGCGTCCGGGCGATACCCAGCGCGGTATCTTTCACGTCATCGCGCGTGGCGCGGGTGATCTGCACAGAGTAGAGCGCGAAGACCACCAGCAGCACCGAGCCGATAATCGCGCACACCATCAGCGTAACCAGCGTATTCAGCTTCATAGGGCGCTTGCGCGTCGGGGGGAAGGGCTGCAAATCGCTCATTAACACTCCGCGATGAAAAAGAAAGGGCTAATTATCGCTGATGACGGGCGTTTCATAAAGCCATGTAAAGAGAGGCGTTTCGTGAGCCTCCTCTCAGGTGACCTATATAAAACACTTTATAGTGTGTGGGTACTCATAATAAGGAGGCAGTTTATGAGCATTATGCTTACCGGTACGGCCAGGGAAAGACGGCACGCCAGCACGATGAACATCGACAGATTATCGACGCTGGATATGCTTAACGTCATACACCAGGATGACGCGCAAATCTCTTCTGCACTTACCCCACACTTAAGTATGCTGGCCCGCGTGGTGGATAACGCGGCGGCGACGCTTAGCCACGGCGGACGTCTGGTGCTGACCGGCGCGGGCGCGTCCGGACGCATGGCTGAGCAGGCGGCAGAAGCGTTTGCGCCGGGCAAACACCCCGTCATTGCGTTAACAGCAGGTGATAACGCCGGAAGCTACGCGAGCGGCGTTGCCGACCTTCAGACGATAGAATTTGGCGAGCATGACATGATGCTGGCGCTGTCCGTCAGCGGCAAAACCCCATGGATATGGGGCGCGATGCGTCATGCGTGGTCTCTGGGCTCAACGGTTGCGCTCATTACGGAGGATGCGCAAAGTGAAGCGGCGCAGCTGGCGAGTATGGTCATTGCTCCCGATCTGGGCGCGGATGTGGTGGCCGGGTATACCAACGCTAAAGCAGGCATTGCGCAAAGCATGATCCTGCATATGGTCACCACCGGTCTGGCGATACGGACAGGACGGGTGTACAGCAACCTGCGCGTTGATCTGGAGGCAAGCAACACCAGATGGGCCGAACGACAAATTGCCATTGTGATGGAAGCGGGGGGATGTAGCCGGGCGCAGGCGAAGGCCGCGCTGGAAAGCTGTAACCACCAGTGCAAAACGGCGGTACTGATGGTGCTGACGGGTCTGAATGCCTGGAAAGCGCATGAATTGCTGGCGCAGAATAACGGGTTTGTTCGCCTGGCCTTGCAGGAAGCGCCATAACATTTCAGCGTCAAATAAAAAAGCCCGCGTTGCGGGCTTTGCTATTTATGGGGATCAGAACTGGTAGATCATACCGATGCCAACGATGTCATCGGTAGCAATACCGTTGTCATTGTAGAAGGCATCATCTTCGTCCAGCAGGTTGATTTTATAATCAACGTAGGTGGAGAAGTTCTTGTTGAAGCTGTAGGTCATGCCCACGTCGATATAGTTAACCAGATCCTGGTCTACATAGTCATAACCATTGCCTGGATGATAATCGTTACCACCCAAATCGATGCCTTTAGAATAGACCCACGCCAGGGATGGACGCAGACCGAAGTCAAACTGGTACTGTGCTACGGCTTCAAAGTTCTGGGTTTTGTTGGCGATGCCATCGTTGCCGTACGGAGTCATGTTACGGGTTTCCGCATACATCATGGCCAGGTAGACATCATTAGCATCGTATTTAGCGCCGATTGTCCACGCTTCCGCACGTTCACCGCCAGCATATTTGCTGAAGCGGTTATAGGTGCCAGCGCCGTAAGCGACCTGGTCGTTAGTACGGTCAGAGGAAGAATAAGCCGCACCCAGCGTCAGGCCGAAATCGAAGTCATAGGTGGTAGACATACCGAAGCCGTCGCCGTTCTGGAAACGAACATCATCATGACCGTTTTTGGTGCCTTCCTGATTTTCGTTTGCGTTAGCACCTTCGTTAGCACCCTGGTATTGCAGCGCAAAGTTCAGGCCGTCGACCAGACCGAAGAAGTCATTATTACGGTAGGTCGCCACACCGTTAGTACGGCCAACCATATAGTTGTCGGTCCAGGTATAGGAGTCGCCACCAAATACCGGCAGCATATCTGTCCAGGCTTCAACGTCATACACGACGCCGTAATTACGGCCATAATCGAATGAGCCATATTCGCCGTATTTCAGGCCAGCAAAGGCCAGACGGTTAAAAGAGGTGTCGCCTGCGCCTTCGGTATCGTTAGCGTAGGTTTTATATTCCCACTGGCCGTAACCTGTCAGGTCGTTCGTGATCTGCGTTTCGCCTTTGAAACCCACCTGTACATAGGTTTCATCGCCGTCGTCGCCTGGGTTGTCGGAGAAGGTATGACGCGCATCAACCTTACCGTACAGGTCAACTTTGTTGCCGTTTTTGTTATACATTTCCGCTGCATTTGCTGCGCCAGCCATTAATAACGCGGGTACGAGAATTGCCAGAACTTTTCTTTTCATTATATATTCCCTTTAAATATAAATTGTCTGAATATATGTAATTACCCTCCGTAACTACATGACTGATACTATTCTATGGATTATTATTTAGGTTCAAAAATAAATGTAATTAAACTGGTAAAAATATTACAAAATATTTCTTTTTATCTCTTTATTTTTCATGTGAATTAATTAATTGAAAATATAGCGGGTAATTATTATTAAGTATTTCGTAATTCTATTTATTAAAGATTTTGATTCGGATGTATTATAATTCACTCTCTTTTGAGCAACAGGATGGGATGATGGAACTTGCGCAGTGGCAGCACCGTTATGAGCGCTGGCTCGACGAAAATCATTTTACTGATGATGCGGCGCACGATATCGCCCATTTTCGCCGCGTCTGGATGACGGCGCAGGGTATTATGGCTGACGAGGATAGCGATCCGCTGGTTGTGTTGACCGCATGCTACTTCCATGACATTGTCAGCCTGCCGAAAAATCACCCGGAACGTAGCCACTCCTCGCGGCTGGCAGCGCGAAAAACGCGCGAGATCCTCAGTCGCGACTTTCCTGATTTTCCGCCGGATCGTTATGCAGCCGTTGAGCATGCTATTGAAGCGCACAGCTTCAGTGCCGGTATCGCGCCGCAAAGCCTGGAGGCCAAAATTGTGCAGGATGCCGACCGGCTGGAGGCGTTAGGCGCTATCGGCCTGGCGCGCGTCTTTGCCGTCTCCGGTGCGCTGGGCGCCGCGCTGTTTGATGCCGACGACCCGTTCGCCGGAACACGAGCGCTGGATGATAAAGCCTTCGCGCTCGACCACTTTCAGACCAAACTCCTGCGCCTGCCGGACACTATGCAAACCGCGCGGGGGCGCAAACTTGCGCGTCACAATGCCGATTTTCTGATCCAGTTTATGGCGAAGCTGAGTGCCGAATTACAGGGCGATTACCTCGGAACCGACAGCCAGATATTGACCCATTTCCGTCGCAGTGTGCGATCCTGAACTGTGGTACTCTGTTTTCTGTCTTTATTGTCCGGTTAAGAGAATGCAGGAAAATCGATCAGTGACTGTGCCCGCGCCTGAGCGGGTTGAGAAATCAACGGCAGCCGTGCAGGCACTCCTGCGTCAGCTGCTGGAAATGTATGATGCTAAAACGCTGGCAAACCAGCTGGTGGCCCATGGCGAGAGTCACTGGAGCCCGGCGATACTCAAGCGGTTGCTGATAAGCGACAGGGCAGGGCACCGCCTGAGCGACGGCGAGTTCCGTTATCTGCGCAACCTGCTGCCGCGTCCTCCTGCTGCGCATCCGAATTATGCCTTTCGATTTATCGATCTCTTTGCCGGTATCGGCGGCATTCGCCATGGCTTTGAAGCTATTGGCGGGCAGTGTGTGTTCACCAGTGAATGGAATAAACATGCCGTCCGTACCTATAAAGCCAACTGGTATTGCGACCCCGACGCGCACCAGTTCAACGCGGATATTCGTGATGTCACGCTGAGCCACAAAACTGGCGTCAGCGATGAAGAGGCCGCCGAACACATTCGCAATACCATTCCGGCGCACGATGTGCTGCTGGCAGGCTTTCCGTGTCAGCCGTTCTCGCTGGCTGGCGTGTCGAAAAAGAACGCGCTGGGACGCGCACACGGCTTTGCCTGTGATACGCAGGGCACACTGTTTTTTGACGTTGCCCGGATTATTGATGCCCGCCGCCCGGCAATTTTTGTGCTGGAGAACGTCAAGAATTTAAAGAGTCATGACGGCGGCAAAACCTTCCGCATTATCATGCAAACGCTGGATGAACTGGGTTACGACGTGGCGGATGCAGAGGATATGGGGCCGGACGATCCGAAAATTATCGACGGTAAACACTTCCTGCCACAGCACCGCGAACGTATTGTGCTGGTGGGCTTCCGCCGCGATCTCAACCTGAAAGGCGATTTTACGCTGCGTGATTTGCCTTCGCTGTATCCGGCGCGCCGCCCGACGGTAGCCGATCTGCTGGAGCCGGCCGTCGATGCAAAATTCATTCTGACCCCGGTGCTGTGGAAATACCTCTATCGCTATGCCAAAAAGCATCAGGCCAAAGGCAATGGCTTTGGGTTTGGCATGGTCAATCCGCTTAATCCTGACAGCGTGACGCGTACGCTGTCGGCGCGCTATTACAAAGATGGCGCGGAAATTCTTATCGATCGGGGCTGGGATAAGGCGCTGGGCGAAAAAGATTTCGACGATCCACAGAACCAACAGCACCGACCGCGGCGCTTAACGCCGCGCGAGTGCGCTCGCTTAATGGGCTTTGAGACGCCGCAGGGCTACAGTTTTCGCATCCCCGTGTCGGACACCCAGGCCTATCGTCAGTTTGGCAACTCGGTGGTAGTGCCCGCCTTTGCCGCCGTAGCTAAACTGCTGGCCTCACGTATCAGCAAGGCCGTTCAGCTTCGTCAGAGTGAGGCCGTCAATGGCGGACGTTCACAATAAGGCCACGCGCAGTAAAAACATGCGTGCCATCGGCACGCGTGATACCGCGATCGAAAAACGGATCGCGGGCCTCCTGACCGCCGTCGGGTTTGAATTCAGGGTTCAGGATGCCACGCTTGCCGGGCGTCCTGATTTCGTCATCGACGCGTACCAGTGCATCATCTTTACCCACGGCTGTTTCTGGCATCATCATGACTGCTATCTGTTTAAAGTCCCGGCGACACGCACCGACTTCTGGCTGGACAAAATTGGCAGGAACGTCGAGCGTGATAAACGCGATGTTTCGCAGCTTTACGCTCAGGGCTGGCGGGTGCTGATTGTCTGGGAGTGCGCGCTGCGCGGAAGAATGAAGCTGAATGACGTGGAACTGACGGAGCGGCTGGAAGAGTGGATCTGCGGCGGCGGTCAGGCCGCGCAGATCGATACCCAGGGCATTCACCCGATCACGGTTTCTCCACCTCACACGTCGTAACAATCGGTTTCGCGGGCAGCAAATATTTACCCAGCGTGACCAGCACCACGGCAAAGACAATCACGCCCAGCGCCAGCCATTCAATCGTCGACAGCACTTCGCCCGCAAAACCGGTACCCAGCAGCACGGCCACCACCGGGTTAACGTAGGCGTAGCTGGTGGCAACCGCCGGTGAGACGTTGCGGATCAGGTACATATAGGCGTTAATGGCGATAATGGAGCCAAACAGCGCCAGATACCCGACGGCCAGGAAACCTGAAAGGTCTGGCATCGCCGTCAGTTTTTCACCCGTCAACGCGGAGGCCATCAGCAGCACAATGCCTGCCGCGAGCATCTCAATGGCACCCGCCATCATCCCGGAAGGCAGCTCGATGCGGGAACCGTAGACCGAGCCGAAGGCCCAGCTCATGGAGCCGATCATGATCAGAACGGCAGCCCAGGGGTTCCCGCTCAGGTTACCGCCGCTGTTCAGCAGGATGATACCCACAAGCCCAATCGCGATGCCCAGCCATTCGAGCTTACGGGTGCGGATCCCGAAGAGACGACTAAAGCAGAGCGTAAACAGCGGCACGGTCGCGACGACCACGGCGGCGATGCCCGACGGTACGTTCTGGTGCTCGGCGACGGTTACCGCGCCATTGCCCACCGCCAGCAGCAGCAGGCCAATCAGGGCGGCGTTAAGCAAGGGACGCAGCGGCGGTAGCCTGTGGCCGCGCAGCAATAAAAATGCCATCAGCAGCACGCCGGCCGTAAGGAAACGAATACCGGCCATCATCAGCGGGGGCCAGCTTTCCACGCCTATACGAATGACAAAATAGGTGGATCCCCAGATGATATAAAGAGAAAAGAGTGCTCCAATGAGCGGTAATAAATGCCGAAAACGCATAGTCCCTCACGACGAAATAAAAAGTTCGCTCATAGTTAACGCCAAAACTATCGGGCTGGCGAGTGCTTTAATTGTGTAGTTAATGTGAAATTTTTGTTGACGTGAGGTGCCTGTTTCCGGGCGGTGAGTTTTGTTCCATACTATTCACTTAATTAGCAAAAAAAGAAGGATAGAGATTTTGGCAGGAAGTAGCTTATTAACATTGCTGGATGATATCGCCACCTTGCTGGATGACATTTCGGTTATGGGAAAACTGGCGGCGAAAAAAACCGCCGGGGTACTGGGAGATGATTTGTCGTTGAACGCGCAGCAGGTCAGCGGCGTGCGGGCGAACCGTGAGTTGCCGGTGGTGTGGGGCGTAGCGAAAGGGTCCTTTATTAACAAGGTGATCCTCGTTCCGCTGGCGTTGCTGATTAGCGCCTTTATACCCTGGGCCATTACGCCCCTGCTGATGATTGGCGGGGCGTTCCTGTGCTTCGAGGGTGCCGAAAAAGTGTTGCATATGTTCGCTGCACGCAAAGAGAAAGACACCCCGGAAATGCGCCAGCAGCGTCTGGAAGCGCTGGCCGCGCAGGATCCAAAAACGTTCGAGCGCGATAAGGTCAAAGGCGCGATCCGTACTGACTTCATCCTCTCGGCCGAAATTGTGGCGATTACGCTGGGGATCGTCTCAGAAGCCCCTCTGATGAACCAGGTGCTGATCCTGTCCGGCATTGCGATCCTCGTGACGATAGGGGTTTATGGTCTGGTCGGGCTGATCGTCAAGCTGGACGATATCGGATTCTGGCTGGAAAAAAAATCCAGCGCAATTGCGCGCGGCATCGGGAAAAGCCTGCTGGTGGTAGCGCCGTGGCTGATGAAAACCTTATCCGTGGTGGGAACCCTGGCAATGTTCCTGGTCGGCGGCGGAATTATCGTGCACGGTGTTGCTTCGCTGCATCACATGATTGAACATTTTGCGTCAGGCCAGGGAGCGGTAGTCGCTGCGATCCTGCCCACACTGCTTAACCTCGTGCTGGGCTTTATCGTCGGTCTGATTGTGGTAGCCGTTGTTAAGTTGGTTGAAAAAGTACGCGGGAAATCGCATTAATTATTGCTGACCCCGGGTGCAAAAAGACTATTCCTCGTCTAAATTGAAAACGTTTCACCCTGATACAGGAGGCAGGTATGGTCTTTTTGATCAGTGATGAAGTTAAGCCTAAAAATGGTGGTCCAGGCATGATCGTCACCGGGTATTCCATCGGAATGGTGGAGTGTCGGTGGCATGATGGATACGGCATTAAGCGGGAGGCTTTTCGTGAAGACGAGCTTCAGCCTGCTAATAAAAGGCAAAAACGCGACAAGGCTTAATCACACAACGCCCGGCCTTGCCGGGCGTTTTTACTGGCAGAAGACTTATCATATCGGATGGTGAGCGACAATCAGGGAGTGTGTGTGCAGCACGATACCTTTGTTGTAAAACAATCTTTTTTGCAGTGGCTGCATAAGCGTAGCAATCCCAGTTTGATTGTTAACCTCTGTTTTATCGTTGTCCTGATTTTTTCCACTCTCCTGACCTGGCGCGAAGTTGTGGTACTGGAAGATGCTTATATCTCCAGCCAGCGTAACCATCTGGAAACGGTTGCCAGTGCGCTGGACAGACAGCTTCAGTTCAGCGTCGATAAAATGCTGTTTTTTCGCCACAGCATGCATGATGCGCTGGAAACGCCGCTGGCGTTTGGCGCGCTGCATGATGCGGTAAAGCGTTTTGCGCATTTGCGCACGTCTCCCACCTGGCAAATTGCGGTTGATAAACGGCGCACATTACCGATCAACGGTGTTTCGGATGCCTTCGTTGAAAAGACCACTCTTCTGAACCGTGATGATGAGTACCTTGATAATGAATTGTCCGCGGCGCTTGAAGTGGGGTATTTACTGCGTCTGGCATCCAGCCCTTCCCGCAACGAAGAGCGCGTGATTTATGTCTCTCGCGCCGGATTCTTTCTGGAAACGGATACGCCGGGAAATTCCAGCGATATCGTGCAGCGCTATTATCATCTGGTCACTCAGCCCTGGTTTACCCAACAGTCCGAGCGTGAAAACCGTGCGCGTGCCGTGCGCTGGTTTATCTCGCCGCCTTCCTCTTTTGTGGGCAAAAAGCCGCTGATTACCGCCAGCGTGCCGGTTTATTACCATCACGTCTGGTATGGCGTGGTGGCGATGGATTTCACCTTTGCCACCCTGCGTCGCCTGCTGGTGGAAGCCGTGGGCGATAACCCGGAAGGGGAATACCAGCTGTATGACAGCCGGCTTACCCTGCTTGCGACATCTGAGTCACCTGCTGTGGACGTTAATCATTTTGACGCGCGCGAATTAGCCCAAATAGCGCACGCGATAGAATCGGATTCCGAAGGCGGCATTCGTCTGGGGAGTCGTTTTGTCAGCTGGGAGCGTCTTGACCATTTTGATGGCGTCATCCTGCGCGTGCACACCCTGGATGAAGGGGTGCGCGGCGATTTCGGTAGCATCAGCATTGTGCTGGCATTGCTTTGGGCGCTGTTCACCGCGATGCTGCTCATCTCATGGCTGGTGATCCGGCGCATGGTCAGTAATATGTATTCGATGCAGAACTCGCTGCAATGGCAGGCCTGGCATGACCCTCTGACCCGGCTGAATAATCGTGGATCGCTGTTTGATCAGGCGAAAATACTGGCGAAGCAGTGTGAACAGCAGTCGCTGCCTTTCTCGGTCATTCAGATCGATCTTGACTGTTTCAAGAGTATCAATGATCGGTTCGGGCATCAGGCGGGTGATAAGGTGTTGTCCCATGCCGCGGGGCTGATTGCCAGCACCCTCCGTGATAAAGATATTGCCGGACGTGTCGGGGGGGAAGAGTTCTGTGTGGTGCTGCCCGGCATGACGCTTGAAGAGGCGGCGGAAGTCGCAGAGCAGATCCGCGAGCGTATCGACAGCAAAGAGATCCTGATTAAGAAAAGTACCACCCTGCGCGTGAGTGCGTCGTTTGGCGTCTCTGGTGCGCAGGAGAAGGGCAATTATCACTTCGAAAATCTGCAATCCACCGCCGATGCGCGTCTGTATGAGGCGAAACAGCGCGGGCGTAACCGGGTCATCTGGCAAGATCACCTCAAAAAGTAATCAAGTCCCTCGCACCAGCCGGTCGGCCCGGTGTGCTGAGTGTGATAAACCCGGGCTGGATCGTTGTTTATAAGGCTGATACCCTCCCGGTTGAAGCCTTTCACCACCACGGCGAAGCCTACGCTGTCCAGCAGCGGGGCATCATTGGGGCCGTCGCCCAGGCCCAGCGTCGTCGGTTCGTAGCCCTCGTGCAGGCGATACTGGTCCACAAGCCAGTGAACCGCCACGTCTTTGCCGCAGCAGGTGTCCAGAATATGCCAGAAGCGTGCACCCTGGACGATCTTCAGCCGCTGCCGGGCGAGTTCGGCGGCAAAGTATCTCATTTGTTCATCACTGTCACGCCAGATCAGCGTCACGGAAGCCTCGTGCTTGCGCGCAAGCACCGAACGGGGACGGCTCAGCCCGGTCCATTCGGCGACTACGTGCTCGTCCACATCATCGAAGGTGGTGAATTTCAGATGCATCTCCTGGCGTACCCGGGCAATACACTGCCGGATATCGTCATGCTTCTTTTCTGAGATGAACCGTGCGGCGTTTTCCCACCGTACGTCAGGCTGGATCACCGCGCCGTTTTCCGCAATGTAGGGCAGCCCGCCAAGCCCCAGTTCCTGCTGGATGTCATCCATCTCGGACGCGGTTTTGCTGCTGCACAGAATGACCGGTATCTGTTCATCCATTAATTTTTCCAGCCACGGGGCCGCAGGCTGCCAGTCAAGGGTGTGAAAATCCAACAGCGTGCCGTCGAGGTCGGTAAAGACAAGAAGAGTCTCCTCAAGCGAAGGCATAATGTCTCCCGGATAATGATTTTTCCTAAGAAAAATCTTAAAAAAATAGGCATTGAAGCGCCGTTTAAGTGGAAACGATCCCGACAAACCCACACGCGGCGCAGGTTTATACTCATAACCAAAATTCACATGTATAAAATATAATATTCGCTAAGAGAATATATGCTTGTAAGACAATTCTGTTGGGGATAATGTCTTACCTGCATCAGATTTCCTGGTGTAACGAATTTACAAGTGCTTCTTGCATAAGCAAGTTTGATCCCGGTCATCCCCTTGACCGGGATTTTTTTCGTCTTAGCGGTTCGTCTCCGAGACGCTAAAGTCATGGATATCCAGCTCGAATGCTTCAGCCAGTTCACGGTAGGTATGGTAATCCCGACCATTGACCACGACACGGTCTGAATTATCCTCCGCGCGATGAACTTCGGACTCACTAATTTGATTGATGGCGGCAAGCAGGGCATCGACATCCACTTCAACCTCACGCTTAATGGTGTCGCTGTACTCTTTGTCAGTCTTCATGGCGGGCTCCTCATTTAACCGTCTCAACAGCTAAGTATAGACCGCACACAAAAACGCCATTCGCGCCAGGCGGCGATGCCAGGCAATGTAATTTGTTCTACACTGGCTCAAAACCACAGGAGGAATGTATGAAGGTCAACGATCGGGTAACCGTCAAAACGGACGGTGGGCCGCGCCGCCCGGGCGTGGTTCTGGCAATAGAAGAGTTTAATGAAGGCACAATGTATCTGGTGTCGCTGGAAGATTACCCGCTCGGCATCTGGTTCTTCAACGAACTGGGGCACCCGGATGGGATCTTTGTGGAAACGGCGGAATAGGGCGGCGTCGGGGGCGTCTTCTCCCCGGCTCCGGCTGCTTAAAAGCAAAATCTCTGGCCAGGCCAGAGATCAAGGTAGGGTACAACATGGCCGTGCAAATTAGCGCATATTAACGAAAATCCCATTCGTCACATTATCTGTCAGGCGTACGACATGGTATATCACTTGCTTATTATGCGTTTTAATTTTCCTTTTAATATTTCCTTTGTGTGACGATACTGTTTTTGCCTTGATATTCATCTGGTCTGAGATCTGAATTGTCCCTTGTCCAGCCATCCACATTCTTAGCATACTTGATTCAGTTCTGCTTAATGATAGGGTGGGTAAGTTAATCGCCCCTACATTCTTAACTTCTTTATTCAAATAATCGCCCAGAATGTCATCAAGTGACTCTGGTTTAATCGATTTCGAGCTGATTAATAAGTTTTTACGCACCAACAAATACTCATCGAAATGAATATTGGCGATCGCCATAAAAACAATAAACAGGGTCTTAGGATGCTGATTAATGATCTGCTTAATGTGCTGACTGTTAGCGGGGTCGTGAATGAAACAGTCCTCATTAATAAACACCACGCCGGGCTTGTGGGCGTCACAAGCGGCTGCGAGTTCTTCAACGGTGTGTGCATCGTTGATGTCTCTCTTTCTAACCCCTCTGCTTGCTAAGTACCCGGTTAACCCTAGCCGGGTGTAGCTGCATAAATCCATAATGATCGTTGACATGGCATACCCTCACTCAATGCGTAACGATAATTCACCACCTGCCTGAGAGCTCATAAACAGCCATACGGGATGGAAAAAATCTAATAAAACCTGTGAGCATGACAAAGACTTTCAGGCGAACTCACTATCCCGTAAAGTTACGTATAATTTGCCAGGAATCATCTTAAAGTAAAGTAAATATTAAGTATTGTGAGGTGGTTAGAAACATTTAAACCGCGTCAGATATATCCTGGTAGATGTTTTTCGAGATTATTTTTAGGAATATCCTCAGAAAGACATTGCAAACACTGCGGGTTATTATTTGCGTGGTAGTTCGCTAACAATATCCGCTAACAGATTGAATATCTCACTGAATAAATGTTCGCAGAAGGGGGCGATAAGTGGCATCAATAATGACATTAATAAAAGGCCAACCGTCAACGTCACCGGAAAGCCGATGACGAATACCGACAGCTGCGGAGCCATTCGGTTGAGTAAACCTAATGCGAGGTTAACGGTGAGCAGCAGGGTAATGATCGGCAGCGCCAGCATCAGCCCGTTGAGGAAGATCAGCCCGGCAGCCCTCACCAGCGCCAGAAACGCGTTGCTGTTGACCGGGTTGTCGCCAATCGGCAGCGTGTGGAAGGTGTCCACCAGCACTGAGATGAGCCACAGGTGGCCGTTGAACGAGAGAAACAACAGCATCGCCAGCAGGTCGATAATACGTGCCAGCACGGGCATATTCAGGTGGCTGCCCGGGTCAACGAACGTCGCGAAAGACAGGCCCATTTGCAAACCGATAAGTTCACCCGCCGTTCGTACCGCGGCGAAGGCGAGCTGCATCGTGAACCCGACCGCCACGCCAATCATCACCTGTTGCAGGGCAATCCAGACGGCGTTCGGGGAAAAAATCGGAATATCCACCGCCGGCAGGGAAGGGGCAACGATAATCGTGATAACCATGCCCAGCCCAATTTTGACGCGTTTAGGCACCGACTTTTCACTGAGTATGGGGGCGGTGGAGATCAGCGCCATGATGCGCAGCATCGGCCAGAAATAGATCCCGAGCCACTGAACAAACTGATCGCTGGTGAAATGCAGCATCGTCCGTCAGCCGATGATGTAAGGCAGATTGGTGAACAGGTTGCGCATATAGTCCAGCAGCAAATTGAGCATCCATGGCCCGGCAACGATAATCGCCACGAAGACGGCAATGATCTTCGGGATGAACGACAGGGTCATTTCGTTAATCTGCGTGGCGGCCTGGAGAATACTGATAATCAGACCGGTGACTAGCGCAACCAGCAGCAGGGGCGCGGCGACGGCAATCGCGACTTTCATCGCCTCCGTGCCCATCATCATGACCGACTCAGGCGTCATTGCGCGCTCCTCAACTGTAGAAACTTTGCGCCAGCGAGCTGACCAGCAGCTGCCAGCCGTCGACCAGCACGAACAGCATGATCTTAAAGGGCAGGGCAATGGTCGCGGGCGGAACCATCATCATCCCGAGCGCCATCAGGACGCTGGCGATCACCAGGTCAATAATCAGGAACGGAATGAAAATGGTGAAGCCAATCTGGAACGCGGTTTTCAGCTCGCTGGTGACATACGCTGGCAGCAGGATGCGCATCGGCACCGCTTCCGGTCCCTGTAACTCGCCCGTGTTAGCGAGACGGGCAAACAGGGCCAAATCCGCTTCGCGCGTCTGGCGAAGCATAAATTCACGTAATGGCTGAGCCCCCTTTTCCAGGGCAACCTGCATGGAAATTTTATCTTCGCTGAACGGCTGGTACGCCTCGGTGTAAATCTTGTCGATAACCGGCGACATAATGAAAAAGGTCAGGAACAGGGCTAAACCCAGCAGCACCTGATTGGGCGGTGCGGACGGTGTGCCGAGCGCATTTCGCAGCAGACCAAACACAATGATGATGCGGGTGAAGCTGGTCATCATCAGCAAGATCGCCGGGATAAAGGTCAGCGAGGTGATGAACACCAGCGTCTGCACGGACAGGGACCAGCTTTGTCCCCCGTTCGCCAGCGGCGTGGAAACCAGCCCCGGCAGTTGCGCATACACAGAGGGCGCGAACAGGCCCAGGCCTGCCAGCGTAAGGAATAACAAACGGCGCATCAGGATCTCCCGGGACGCTTGAGCAAACTCTTCATAACGGACTGGAAATCCGCAGGGGCCTGGGCGTTAGCCTCCACCGTGGCAGGCGCAGGGGGCAGCGTGTGAAGAACGTTAATGCTGGAGGCGGTCACGCCCAGCACCAGTCGCGCATCTTCCACCTCCACAATGACCACGCGTTCGCGCGGTCCTAGCGGGGTGCTGGCGCTGACCTTCAACCCGCGGGTACCGGCCGTTTTCCCCGCCAGACCGAAACGCTTTGCCAGCCAGGCGGCGATAAGGATAAAGGCAATAATACCGAACAGCGCGCCGCTCACCTGGAGCAGCGGTGAGCCGGGTACGGCGGAGGGCGCGGACAGTGTTGCCTGGGTTTTCATACTTAACGGCTCAGACGACGCATACGTTCGGAAGGGGTAATGATGTCGGTGATACGTACGCCGTATTTATCGGCCACCACCACCACTTCGCCTTGTGCAATCAGGTAGCCGTTGATCAGAATATCCAGCGGCTCACCCGCTAAACCGTCAAGCGCCACCACGGAACCCTGCGTCAGGCGCAGCAGCTCTTTAATGGTCATGCGGGTACGACCCAGCTCAACGGTGAGCTTGACCGGAATGTCCATAATCAGGTCGATGTCCTGCAACGTGCCGCTGACGTCGCCGCCGCCTAACTGCTGAAAGACCGCGTCTGCCGCGCTTTTCGTCGGCGTCGTTTTCTGCTCGTTTAACGCGTCAGCCCACAGATCGTCCAGTGCTCCGCTGTTTTCATCGGACGGATTGTTCATGTCACTCATTTGGGCTGTTCCTCATTCAGCGAATTCAAAATCGGGTTGATCAAGTGCTCAACGCGTAACGCATACTGGCCGTTAATCGTGCCGTACTGGCTTGTCAGCACGGGTACGCCATCCACATGGGCAATAATGCGGTCGGGTTTATCTATCGGCAAAACGTCGCCGGGTTGTAATTTCAGGATCTGCGATAACCGCATGGAGATGTCGGCAAAGTTGGCTACCAGCTCCAGCTGCGAGTGCTGCACCTGACGCACCAGGTTCTCACGCCAGTTCTGATCTTCGTGACGTGAGTTCTCCAGCGGCGGGTTCACCAGCAGTTCGCGCAGCGGTTCAATCATGCTGAACGGCAGGCAGATGTTGAACTCGCCCGTCAGGTTGCCGATCTCGACGTGGAACGGGGTATTCACGACGATGTCATTCGGGGAGGTGGTGATGTTGGTAAATTTCACCTGCATCTCGGAACGCACGTACTCCACTTCCAGCGGATTAATCGCTTTCCACGCGTCGCTGTAGGATTCCAGCGCCAGCTTCAGCATGCGGTTAATCACGCGCTGTTCGGTATGGGTAAACTCGCGGCCTTCCACTTTGGTCGGGAAACGACCATCGCCACCGAACAGGTTGTCCACTGCGATGAACACCAGGCTTGGCGAAAACACCACCAGGCCGGTACCGCGCAGCGGTTTCAGATGGATCAGGTTAAGGTTGGTTGGCACCGGCAGGTTGCGGGCAAACTCATGATACGGCTGAATGCGGATGGCACCGACGGTGATATCCGGGCTACGACGCAGCAGGTTAAACAGCCCCATACGGAACTGACGTGCGAAACGTTCGTTGATGATCTCCAGCGCCTGTAAACGCTCGCGCACCACGCGACGCTGGGTATTGGGATCGTAGGGACGAATATTATCGTCGCCGGTCAGACCCGGTTTCGGTTCGTCACTCTTATCGCTGTCGCCGTTGAGCAGCGCATCGATTTCTGCCTGAGAAAGAATACTGTCGCCCATGTCGTTACCGCAGAATGAAGGCTGTATACAGAACGTCAGTGACTTCCTGCTTAGGTTGGCCGTTTACCAGCGGGGTCGCCAGCGTCTGTTTGATGGCATCGACCAGCTTTTGCTTGCCCACATCGGTGGCGAGCGCGGAGGCATCCTGACGAGAAAACAGCAGCAGCAGACGGCTACGCACTTCTGGCAGGTAGTCGTTCAGACGTGCACGGGTCGCTTCATCTTTCAGACGCAGCGTAATACCCACGTAAAGCACGCGATCCGCATCGCCCAGGTTCACGGTGAACGTATCCAGCGGGTAGAAGACCGGCGCCGGTGGAGGCGGCGCTTCAGCTTTGGCGGCCGCGCTGGAGGGTTCCTGCTGCATACGCCAGTAACTGTAGCCTGCGGTGGCGCAGGCCGCGAGGGTAATCAACACCAGCAGCGGGATCCAGATGGAACGCTTGCTTTTTTTGGTGATAGCGGAGTCTGTCATCTGATACGAGCTTCCTGTTTCGGTACAGCTTAATACGGTGATTATCCCGTGTCCGGCTTAGGTCAAAGCGTGGAAAAGACGGGGATAATCACGTTACCTCTGGCGTTTAGGCAAAGATGTCTACGGCACGGCTGCCGCGCGCGGCGGATTGCAGGGCGGCAGGGGCAGGCAATAACTCTTCACTCTCATCGTTAAACCCGCCATGCTGGCCGGAACGCGAAGCGTGCTGTTGCTGCCCGGATGAGGACTGCTGCTGCCCGGTAAAGCCCTCTCTGCTGACGCTGCTTTGGGAAAGCTGAATGCCGTTTTCCGCAAGCTGCGTGCGCAGGATCGGTAGGGCCGCTTCCAGCGCCGCGCGAACGTGGCTGTGGGGCGAAACCATCTGCAACTGTGCCTGGTTGTCATCCAGCTTAAGCGAAATTTGCACCTGACCCAGATCTTCCGGGTGCAGACGCAGCTCTGCGGTCTGCTGTCCCTGTCTGGTGAACAGGGTGATGTGCTGGCTCAGATTCTGCTGCCATTCGTGCGTGCCCAGCGGCTGGCTTAACACCGGCGCTGTCGCAACTGTAGCGGCAGGCTGTGAAGGCGCCAGGTGACTGACGATCGGGGCCAGCGTCGCGGTTGGGCTGGCGGCAGGCGACGCCGCGCTCGCTACGTCCTGCTTCTCCGCGACGGCGGCGACGGCTGGCGTAACGGCTGCCGTGGCGGGCAGCGAGGTGTCGCTGTCCTGAACCGGCATTTTTTCCTGACCCGTTAACGCATGGCTAAGCGGCTGATGCTGGCCGTTATCCGTCTGGGCTAGCGCAGAGGGGAGGGCGGCACGGGGGGCGATCTCCCCGGTGCTCGCAGGCTGCGTCGCTACCGGGGTGGTGGTCTGCTGGTGCGGTAACATCGCCATCAGCGCGCTTAACCCGGCCAGCTCCTCTTCTTCAGTCGTGGTCTCGCTGTTTGTTTTCGCCTCCGGCTGGGTTAGCGCCTTCAGCGCATCCGTATTCGCGGCGGGTTTTAGGCCGGAGACGAGGCTTTGCAGGGAGACGGCGGTATCTTCATCAGTTAGAGTCTCCTGACGGGAGAGCAGTTCGGCGATTTTGGCCTGGAGCGTGGTATCACCGTTTTTTTCCTTTGCCGCTGTCGAGAGCTTGCTGCCCGCCGCTTTCAGATCCGCCAGCGTCAGCGGGGCATCTTTGCCTTTGCCAGTGGTCTCGGTCAGCGCGCCCGCCAGCAGAGAGAGAAAATCTTGCGCGCCCTCAGCGCCTTTCCCGGCAAGCGTGCCGCCGGACGGGTCGCTGTCGGTCATCAGCAGTTGTTGCAGTGTGATCATTCAGGTTTCCTCATTGATGCGCGCTGGGCAAACTCATCCATTTTTTTCTGATCCAGACGGTTTTCCGCCAGGGTCGAGGCTGCAATCTGCCGGTCCTGTAGGGTTTGCCAGGCCTGCAACCGCTGTTTTTTCTCGCGCCAGAAATTCAGCGCGGTATCGACTTTTTGCGTCCACTGGTTGAGCTGCTGGCGATGCTGTTCAATCGCCTTTTCCAGCGTCTGGATAAACTGCTGATAGTTAATCCAGCGCTGGCTACCAATGCCCTGCGTCATGTCGGTGTTAAGGTTGGTGCGATATTCATGCTGATAGTCGATTAACATCTTCAACTGTTCTTCAGCCTGCTGGCACCCGCGTCGCATTGCGCCAAGCTGCAATGCGGCATCATCAACTTCTTTTTCAGCCAGATCTTTCAGCGTTGATAACGCGCTGTTCTGCGCCATGACCTTCGCCCTCCACCTGTGTTACACCTGCGGGAAAATCAGCTCCAGTGCCTGGAGGGAATCTTCCCAGTCGGCGCGTTCAAAAATACCCTGTTGCAGAAATGCCTCCAGCTGCGGCCAGAGGGCAATCGCTTTATCGAGCATCGGGTCGCTGCCTTTGGCGTACGCCCCGACGCTTACCAGATCGCGGTTGCGCTGGAAGCTGGAGAGCAGTTGTTTGAAGTTACGCACGCGGGCGTAGTGTTGCTCGGTGATCAAGGCCGTCATCGCACGGCTGATCGACGCTTCAATATCAATCGCCGGGTAGTGCCCGGCTTCGGCCAGACGGCGCGACAGCACGATATGGCCGTCGAGGATCGCGCGCGCGGAGTCGGCAATCGGGTCCTGCTGGTCATCACCTTCGGTCAGTACCGTATAGAACGCGGTGATGGAGCCGCCGCCGCTGATGCCGTTCCCCGCGCGCTCAACCAACGCCGGGAGCTTGGCGAAGACCGACGGCGGGTAGCCTTTGGTCGCGGGCGGCTCGCCGATGGCCAGCGCAATCTCACGCTGCGCCATCGCGTAGCGGGTCAGGGAGTCCATAATCAGCAGCACGTGCTGGCCCCGGTCGCGGAAATCTTCCGCAATACGCGTGGCGTAGGCGGCACCCTGCATACGCAGCAGCGGCGACACGTCCGCAGGCGCCGCGATCACCACCGAGCGGGCGCGGCCCTCCGTACCCAGAATGTTTTCAATGAAATCTTTGACTTCGCGACCACGCTCACCAATCAGGCCAACGACGATCACGTCCGCCTGGGTATAACGCGCCATCATGCCGAGCAGGACCGATTTACCCACGCCGGAGCCGGCAAACAGCCCCATACGCTGGCCGCGTCCCACGGTGAGCAGGGCGTTAATCGGCCGCACGCCGGTATCCAGTACGTGCTCGATTGGCGTGCGTTGCAGCGGGTTGAAGGGTTGGGTGATCAGCGCGCCGGTTTCGGTGGTATCAGGGGAGGGCAGGCCATCGAGCGGTTTGCCGCTTCCGTCCAGGACGCGGCCCAGCAGCGCCGGACCGAGCGGGAGCTGTTTGCCGCTTTGCAGGCCGTCACCGCTAATGTTTTTCGCGTAGACGCGGGCGCCGGGCAAAATCCCTTCCACTTCTTCAAGGGGCATCAGAAACAGGCGCTGACCGTTGAACCCGACCACTTCGCTTTCCACTTCACGCGTGTCGCCCCCGTCCTGACGCTCAATCACGCAGGTGGCGCCGAGCGGAAGTTGCAGCCCCGTGGCTTCCAGAACCAGACCGGTGGCGCGCGTCAGGCGTCCATAACGACGAACGGATGGCAGCTGCGCCATCTTCGTTTCAAAATTATCAAGCGTGTTAAGCCAGCGCGTAAGGCGAGCGGTCATCAGACGACTCCCGGTGCCGCCAGGCGGCACAGTTCCTGCCAGCGGGTCGCGACGCTGGCATCCAGATCGCCCTCATCCGCCGAGACCTTACAGCCTCCGTGATGAAGTGACGGATCGCCGCGCAGCCGCCAGCCGTGCAGGCTCAGCGTCGCGCCGAGGCTCTCTTCCACGCGCTGCAAATCATCAGGATGAACGCGCAGCTGCGGTTTGCCGCTGAACAGCGGCTCCTGCTGGAGCAGCCCCTGGATCTGCTTAATCAGCGCGGCGTTATCCACTACCGGCGTCTGGCCGATTACCTGACGGGCCGCCTCCAGCGCCATCTGCATCAGGCGCGAGGCAATCACGCTGTCGAGCGCATCCAGCGTATGCTGAAACTCGCTCACCAGCTGCTGCATGCGAGCATGTAGCGGCGCCTGCTGCTGGCGCGCCTGCTCGATGCCCTGCTCTAAACCTTTCGCCAGCCCTTCCTGATAACCCTGTGCGTGCCCGGTCTGACGGCCTTCGTTCATCCCTGCATTGAAGCCCTGTTCGTGCGCCTGCATTTGCATCTGGGCCAGCAACTGGGCGCGCTGTTCCTCTTCACTCAGCTCGGGTTCGCCCGCCCCGGCGTCGCCCTCGTCGGACGACACAACGGCAGGGGTGAACTCTGCGCTGGGAGGGGAGAGGTCGTCAGGCGTCCAGCGCTTCCACGACAGTTCATCAGACATAGGTGTCGTCTCCGCTGCCAATCACCATCTCGCCGGTTTCGGCCAGTCGACGAACAATAAGCAGGATCGCTTTCTGTTCGTTTTCCACCTGAGACAGACGTACCGGGCCACGGTTGGCCAGGTCGTCGCGCAGGATATCGGCCGCACGCTGGGACATGTTGCGCAGGAACTTCTCGCGCAGCGGCTGCTCGGCGCCTTTGAGGGCGATAAGCAGCGATTCGGAGTCCACCTCCTGAAGCAGGCGCTGGATGCTGCGGTCGTCCACTTCGACCAGGTTTTCGAACAGGAACATCTCGTCGATAATTTTCTGCGCCAGCTCGCCGTCGAACTCGCGTACCGCCGTAATAACCGCCTCTTCCTGCTGCGTTTTCATCAGGTTGATGATTTCCGCTGCCGTTCTCACGCCGCCCATTTTGCTGCGCTTGAGGTTCTGGCCGTCGAGCAGGTTGTTCAGCACTTCGGTCAGCTCCGCCAGCGCGGCTGGCTGGACGCCGCCGAAGGTGGCGATACGCAGCATCACGTCGTGGCGCAGGCGCTCGTCGAACAGCGCCAGAATATCGGCCGCCTGGCCCCGTTTGAGGTGGACCAGAATGGTGGCGATAATCTGCGGGTGCTCGTCGCGAATAAGATCGGCGGCGCTTTGCGGCTCCATAAAGTTGAGCGTTTCGATCCCACTGGCGGTGTCGCGCGTTTCGAGAATATCTTCCAGCAGGCTGGCGGCGCGCTCTTCGCCCAGCGCCTTAACCAGCACGGAGCGCAGGTATTCGTTGGCGTTGACGTTGAGGGCGGCAAACTGCTCGGCTTCCTGCTCAAACTCCGCCAGCACCTCGGTCAGCTGCTTGTTAGAGATCTGGCGCACGTTGGCCATCGCCGCGCTGAGGATCTGCACTTCTCGCTGGGAGAGGTGTTTAAACACCTCCGCCGCGCGATCTTCGCCAATGGTCATCAGCAGGATGACGCTCTTATCGGTGCCTGTAAGCGTATTACTCATGTTCGTTACCCATCCAACCGCGGATGACCAGCGCGACGACGCGCGGATCGTTATCTGACATTTCGCGAATGCGCTGGCTCATCACCTCTGCGCCCATGCGCTGGTTAGCACGACGCTGCTGCATCTGTTCATCTTTGCTGAGACGAACTTCAACCGCTTCTTCCTCGTCCGGACGCGCGTTCTTCTGTTCCAGCGCGGCTTTCTCGGCTTCAGCACGACGCTGTAGCTGAGGACGAACGCCCTTACGCCACAGCAGCCACGCGACAATCAGCACCAGCAGCCAGCGGCCTGCGGACATCAGCTGATCGAAGAACGCCTGCTGTTGCCAGAACGGCAGTTCGCCACCGGTCTCATCCACCGGGTTGAACGGTGAGTTCACAACGTTGAGGGTATCGCCACGTTTTTCAGAGAAGCCCATCGCTTCGCGGGTCAAATCTTCGATCTGCTTCATCTGCTCCGCCGTGAGCGGCAGCGGTTTACCGTCCGGCAGCGTTTTGTAGTTCACCACCACGGCAACAGAGAGACGCTGAATATCGCCCGTGTTCAGTTTGGTATGGCGGATGGTCCGGTCGACTTCGTAGTTGGTCGTTTCGTTACGGCTGCTGTTACGCGGGCCGGCACTGTTCGCGGTCGAGGTCGTCTGCTGATTCGTTTGCTGACCGTTCTGCGGGTTTGCCGGCGGGGTGGAGATTGGCGCGGCGTTGGCAGGTGCAGGCTGGTTAGAGAGCGCACCCGGCACACCGCCAGGATATTGGCCGCCGACCTGTTCCGACTCATTGATCTGACGCGAGCGTAACACGGCGCGGGAGGCATCCCCGTTCGGAGCGTACTGCTCTTCGGTCTGTTCTTTATTCGAGAAATCAATCTGCGCGGTGACCTGCGCGTGCACATTGCTGCTGCCGACCACCGGGCCCAGAATCGCTTCAATGCGACGCTGAAGACGGCCTTCCACGTCGGCGGCGTATTTCAGCTGGGCGTCGTTGAGATCGCGCCCGGCGGTGTTGGACTGCGTCAGCAGATGACCACTCTGATCCACCAGCGTGACGTTACCCGGCGGCAGACCGGCCACCGCGCTGGAGACCAGGTGCGTGACGGCGCTGATCTGCCCTTCATCCAGCGCACGGCCAGGTTCGAGGTTAACGGTCACAGAGGCAGAAGGGGACTTTTGTTCGCGGACAAACAGGGACGGCTTAGGCATCGCCAGGTGCACACGGGCACTTTTCACCGGGCCTAAGGTTTCAATCGTACGGGCCAGCTCACCTTCCAGCGCGCGCTGGTAGTTAACCTGCTCGCTGAACTGGCTGATGCCGAATTTTTCCTGATCCAGCAGCTCAAACCCAACCGCGCCGCCTTTCGGCAGCCCCTGCTGGGCGAGACGCAGGCGAAGCTCGTGCACTTTATCTGCCGGTACTTCAAGTGCACCGCCGTTATCGGCAAAGCGATACGGGATGTTCATCTGGGTCAACTGGGTGACGATGGCACCGCCATCCTGGTCGGAAAGGTTGCTGTAGAGCGTGCGGTAATCGGGGCTTTTTGCCCATAAGACCATCGCGACAACGATCGCAATGGCGGCAGCGCCTGCCACAATCAACGGGATCTTAGGGTTGGCGCGAAGGCGGTTCATCCACTCGAGTGATTTATTCTGTGGCGCTGTCGATGCTGCTGTCGCACTCATTGCGCACCTCTTAAATCCTGGTGGTTTACGTTATTCGTGTAGAGAAACAAAACTGACTCCCGGGTCGGCAAACACGACAAAAGTTCCATACTGATGGCCCTGCCATTATTTGATGATTCGGGATTTTCTATGCGTCAAATAACCTGGTTTTTTAACGCTATTTACCGCCATTATCTTATTGACAAGCTGTTAGTCTTGACCTCGTAAAAAACCATCCAGGGGAGAGTCATGGCTATACAGGGCATTGAAGGGGTACTCAGTCAGTTACAGGCAACGGCGATGACCGCCCGTAATCAGAGCGTGGCTGACCAGCCGCCGGGCGTCAGTTTCGCCGGTCAACTGCATGCGGCGCTGGACCGGATCAGCGACAAGCAAAACGCGGCCCGTACCCAGGCTGAGAGATTTACCCTTGGCGAACCCGGCGTGGCGCTCAACGATGTGATGGCCGATCTGCAAAAAGCGTCGGTGTCATTGCAGATGGGGTTGCAGGTGCGTAACAAGCTGGTGTCGGCATACCAGGAAGTCATGGGGATGCAGGTGTAAACCTTCCAATCTTACGCTGGCAGCCTGATGGCTTTAATGCCACAATATTTTTTTCTTCGCATGCAGGAAAGATGATGAAAAAAGTAGCAATTGTGGCTGCGATGCTGACGTTAGCGGGATGTGTTCAGGTTGATAACTATCAGGAAGTGATTAAGCACCCGGTACCTTCGCAACTGGCAGGTTACTGGCAGTCGAAAGGTCCGCAGAGCGCGATGGTGAGCCCGGAAGCGATCGCCACGCTGGTGGTGACGCCAGAAGGGGATACGCTGGATTGCCGTCAGTGGCAGCGCGTTATCGCGGTGCCGGGTAAGATCATGCTGCGTTCAGATGATTATTATAACGTGACGCGTAAGCTGGATGTCTATCCGCTGGAGCGTGATGGGGCGGCGCTGGAGTATGACGGTATGGAACTGTACAAGGTTGACCGTCCAACGGTGGAATGCGCAGATTACCTGAGTAAGAATCCGCTGGAGAGTAAGCTTCCGTAACTTTTAACCCGAAGCAAAAAACTTGTTTGAGAACGACTGAAGGCTTTCAGCGATGCTCTGGTCCGGCTGTAAATCGCTGAGGCGTTTCCTGTAGGCCGGGGCGAGGCGCAGGGTTGCGCCGAGAGGGCGGGCTTTACAGGGATGTTACCTCCGCCCGTCCCCGATAAGCCGGAAGGAATAAGCCGAAGGCACCGCGAAGCGGCGATTTTCCGCCGGAAGCCCGGGTCGCCAGGGTGGTGGCGACTGAGCCACCCTGGCACGTTCACCGGTTATGTTGTGACAGAGTAGCAAGGAACATAAAGTGAACGGAATGACCACCAGAGCCGTATGTTCCCCCTCACCCCAGCCCTCTCCCTCAAGGGAGAGGGGGCCGTCTGTGCAGACATTATTTTGTGAGGATGGCGTACGCTTCGGGAGCGGGTCCGCAGACCGCACTGTTCCAGCCCTACAGCGCGTCCTCAATCACCCAGACGCTGACGCTTCCCCCGTTACAGAAGAACGTCCCTTCGCCATCCGCCGCCGTGGTCACGGTTTCCTCGCGGTTGCCTAAAAAATCACGCCAGGTCTTATTGCCGTAATTTTCCCCGAGGCAGATCGTCTTCTCGCCGTCATCACCATTCGACAGCACCACCACACAGCCCGGGTGCTCCTCAGTCCCGCTGCGGCTGAACGCAATGCAGTTTGGATGATCGAAAAACAGCGTCTGCACGCCGTGGGCAAAACGCTGCCGGGCGAGGATAAGCTCGTGGAGTTGTTCAATCACCGGCATATCGATGTGATACGTCTCGCCATCCCCGCCGGTGTCGTCATAGCTGGCGCCAAAAAGATCCGGGTAGAACACGCTCGGCACGCCGTTTTCACGCAGCAGGATGAGCGCGTAGGCCAGCGGTTTGAACCAGGCTTCAACTGGGGCTTCCAGCGCCTGCAAGGGTTGGGTGTCGTGGTTGGCAACCAGCGTCACGGCATGGAACGGATCGGCTTCCACCAGCGTACCGGTGAAAATCTGGCTCATATCGTAGTCGCGTCCCTGGCGTGAGGCTTCGTGAAATTTCATTTGCAGTGGCGCATCAAACAGCATGGTTTTGCCGTCCACCTGATTGATGTAGTGCTGCAATTTATCCACTTCGTGTGACCAGTATTCCGCCACGATAAACAGCGGCTGCGGGGCCACCTCCTGGACGTGCTCAATCCACTCTTTATAGAACCAGGCCGGGATGTGTTTTACCGCGTCAAGGCGGAAGCCGTCGCAGTGGGTTTGCTCCATCACCCAGCGCGCCCAGTATTTGATCTCCTCCGTCACCGCGTGGTTGCGAAAATCAATATTTTCACCCATCAGGTAATCGAAATTGCCCATCTCGTCGTCGACCTGATCGTTCCAGCCTTCGCCAGTGTAGTCGTTCACGATTTTGAAGATACCGTCCTCATTGGGGTTTTCAATGTGGTCGATACCGCTAAAGCATTTGTAATCCCAGATGAACTGCGAATACTGGCCGGCCCGAACGGGAAAGGTGTAGCGCGTCCAGGCTTCGCATTCGATGATCTCATCGCTGATTTGGGTGCGATCCTGCGCATCCACGCGCTGCACGCGGACGGGTTCCTTCTCATCGGCCCCCATTTTGTGGTTGACCACCACGTCCAGAAGCACCGCAATCTGGTTACTTTTTAAGGCGTTGATGGCCTCCAGCAACTGGGCTTTATCGCCGTATTTGGTGGCGACGCTGCCTTTCTGGTCAAACTCACCGAGGTCGAAAAGGTCATAAGAGTCATACCCGACGGAATAGCCGCCGGATGCCCCTTTGTAGGCCGGCGGTAACCAGACCATATTGATGCCGATTTCGTTCAGATTGGGGGCTAATGCCGTGACTTCTCGCCACAGTTCACCGCCGGTGGGGTAGTACCAGTGAAAACATTGTAAAAGTGTTGGGTTGCGCATGCACCATCTCCATGAGGTCGCGAAACTCAAGTATGGAGCAGGTTTGGCAGAAATGCCTGGCGAACGAAACGGTTAACGTTTGCCCGCCAGTTAAATGGCTAATTGATATCGCTATTACTTTGCGGAACCAGGACATGACCGCCCTGGTTACCGTAGGTGGAGAGAACGGTTTTCTGGATGGAAGATTGCCCGACCAGCTTCGCCAGCTCATCCATTCTGGCTTGCAGCAACGTTTTTACCTGGCCTTCGTTGTCCAGGATCACCCGCAGCGTCGGGCGAAGCTGCTCCTGAATCTGCGTCGAAGGTTCACTTTCCTGAGTGAGACGAGCCAGTGAGTGCACCGCATTAACATAGTCGGTTTCACAGATGATCAGATCATCCCATAGTCCCTGCCGGGCCAGTCGCAACATCAACTGGCTCTGCTCAAGGAGTTGCTGATAAAGGGCATAAAGTTGCGGTGCGTTACTCATTAGACGGCGTCCTGCATCAGTTGTGGCGTACCGGCAACCTCCTTCCACCCGTCAGCGATATTGCGCAGCAGGTTTTCCACCTCTTCGATGGCGCTGGCGTCGTTATTCACGTTGGCGTGCAGGAGGCGACGTACCATATAGGCATAAAGGGCAATCAGGTTTTGCGTAAGCTCATCCCCATTATTTTCCACCAGGCCAACCTTCAGCCCGTTTTCGATAATGTTGATGGCTTTTGAGAGCGCCAGCCCTTTTGCCGGGATATTACCGTCTGCCAGGAACAGACGCGCGCGTACCAGCGCGCTGAGGGCTCCATCAAATAGCATGATAACCAGCTGCTGCTGGCTGGCGCTCATCACCGCGCTTTCAACTTCTATCTTTGCGTAGGCTTGCGTGCCTTTTGCGCCGTACATGTTATCCCCCTCGGGTCTGATTAGCGTTTACTACTTGTTGCTGGACGTATTTTCGAACTGCTGCGTCAGGTAGCTGCTGGTGTTGTTCAGCGAGGTCATCAGTACGTCCAGTTGGGTAAACTGGGCTTTGTACTGTGCCACTCTTGCGTCAATACGTTCGCTTACTGAGTTATATTGATCCGTCAGCTTGTTCAGCGTTTTGCTTACGCCATCTTTGGCAGCCTGAATAATCCCTTTACTGGAAAGCCAGTCAGTCAGATGGGTGGCCATGGTGGTGGTGATCCCGGTGGTTTTACCGTCACCCACAACCAAATCTTTCACGGCAGCCGGGTTCTCCGTCAGCGCTTTTTTCAGCTTGTCGCTATCCAGCTCCAGCTTGCCCGTGCTTGGATCGGAAGTAATACCGACCTGAGACAGCGTTTTATAGGCGGTTCCGCCGACGGAGTTGCCCAGCATGGTTTTCAGCTGCGTCTGGATAGTACGCAGCGTACTGTCTCCGAGCAGGGCGCCGTTGCTGGAGTCCTGCGCATCTGTACCCGCATCAACCGCCGTATATTTGGTTAACGATGCAAAGCTGTCCTGGAGGGTGTTGTAGGCATCCACCCAGGCTTTCATCGCCGTTTCCGCTTTCGACGTATCTTTAGCGATCGTCAGCGTCTGGTTACCGGTGGTGACATCGTTCAGGTTCAGGGTGATATCTTCCAGCGCATCGCTGATGGTGTTGCTGCTGTTTTCGATATCGACGTTATTCACCTTCAGCTTCGCGTTCTGCGCGGTGACGCTTTCCGTCATGCCGTTGCTGGCGTCGGTGCTGGTGCCGTTGTAACCCATAAAGGATTGCAGGGCGCTGTCGCCGCTCACGCTGATGCTGACCGCGTTGTCCGCCCCGGTTTCGGTGGAGGTGATGGACAGACGATACTGACCATTACCGACGTTAATAATACTGGCGGTCACGCCGGCGTCAGCTTTGTTAATCGCATCGCGAATGCCGGTCAGCGAGGAGTTTGCCGCGCTGATATCGACGGTCACCGGATCTTTACCGTTACCGGCGGTAAAGGTGATCTTGCTGTCAGCCGTGGCAATGGCCGTTTTGGTATCCGGCTGCGCGTTTTTGGTCGTCAGGGTTTGCGCCTGCGCCAGCTGCGACACGCTGATGGTGTATTTACCGGCAATCGCGCTGCCGGTAGTGGTGGCGCTGAATGCCGTGGAGCTGCTCGACGTGCTGGTCGCCGTAAACAGGTCGGCTTTATTCAGCGCGGTGTTGGCAGTCTGAAAGGCTTCCAGTGAACTCTTCAACGTGCCGTAAGCGCTCAGCTTGGCGGTATAAGATGACTGTTGTTTGGAAATCGGCGTCAGCTGCTCTTTTTCGGCCTTGGTCAGACTATCCAGAATGTCTGCTAACTTAAGACCCGATCCAATCCCCAATGATGAAATACTTGCCATATTTATTCCTTAATCTATCGACACGTAGAACGAATAGTGGGGTTATCGGCTTTTATGGGGGAAAGTTTACGGTTAATTTCTTTTTTTTAATGGCGGGAATAACGGTAATAGAGAAGAGCTTTTCCGTGGCTAAAAAAATTAACGCGATCCTGAAAAAAAATCTAAAGGTTGGTTTGGACCAGATGATAACACCTTTGACGGCGATGAAGCCGAAGGGTGGAAACCCAAATCTAACCAAACAGATTTGATGAACAACAGGAATCGAAATCATGGCACAAGTCATTAATACCAACAGCCTCTCGCTGATCACTCAGAACAACATCAACAAGAACCAGTCCGCTCTGTCTTCTTCTATCGAGCGTCTGTCTTCTGGTCTGCGTATCAACAGCGCGAAAGATGACGCTGCGGGCCAGGCTATCGCTAACCGCTTCACCTCTAACATCAAAGGTCTGACTCAGGCTGCACGTAACGCTAACGACGGTATCTCTCTGGCGCAGACCACTGAAGGCGCGCTGTCTGAAATCAACAACAACCTTCAGCGTGTTCGTGAACTGACCGTTCAGGCAACTACCGGTACTAACTCTGATTCTGACCTGTCTTCAATCCAGGACGAAATCAAATCCCGTCTGGACGAAATTGACCGCGTATCTGGTCAGACTCAGTTCAACGGCGTGAACGTGCTGGCTAAAGACGGCACCATGAAGATTCAGGTTGGCGCAAACGATGGTCAGACCATCTCTATCGACCTGCAGAAGATTGACTCTTCTACTCTCAATTTGAAAGGTTTCTCTGTATCAAGTAACGCGCTTAAAGTTAGTGATGCAATCACCAGCGTTCCGGGAGCCACAGCAGGCTCTGCCCCGATCGCTGTAACTTTTGGTGCTGACGCAGATGGTGCGGCTGCAATTGCTAAAACGTTAGGGGTTGCGGATACTTCAGGCCTCAGCCTGCATAACGTATTGGACTCAAAAGGCGACGCAACCGGTACTTACGTTATTCAGTCGGGTAGTAATTCTTATTCAGCTTCACTGGACTCTGCAACAGGTAAAGTAACATTAAATACCACTAACGTTACTTATAACGACCCTGCAAGCGGCATTACTGGTGCAACACAAACAGCTCAGCCAATCAAAGTTTCAACTAATGCTAATGGTGAAGCTGTTGGCGTTGTTACTGTGCAGGGTAAAAACTACCTGGCTGGAGCTACAGGAACAGGTAAAGATGCAATTGCAAATAGCGGTACAACTACTCCAACGTCTGTTGCTACAACTATCCAATTGTCAGCTCAGGCTGCCGTTGCTGCAATTCCTGAAACTTCACCGGGTGCAGGCGATGCCGTTGCTGCCGTACCAGGAATTGAAGCGACTGCAGAATTTAAAGGCGCTGCTACCAACGATCCACTGGCTCTGCTGGACAAAGCTATCGCGTCCGTAGACAAATTCCGTTCTTCACTGGGTGCGGTTCAGAACCGTCTGAGCTCTGCCGTAACCAACCTGAACAACACCACCACCAACCTGTCTGAAGCGCAGTCCCGTATTCAGGACGCCGACTATGCGACCGAAGTGTCCAACATGTCTAAAGCGCAGATCGTTCAGCAGGCCGGTAACTCCGTGCTGTCCAAAGCTAACCAGGTTCCTCAGCAGGTTCTGTCTCTGCTGCAAGGCTAATCGCCTGATTACGCTTAAACCCCGCTTCGGCGGGGTTTTTTCTGTCCGCATTTACGCGTAACCCCCCAAATAACCCCTCATTTCACCCACTATTCACCCGATTAAAACCCCTCCAGAATCGGATAATCATGCCGATAACTCAACTAACGCAGGGCTGTTTATCGTGAATTCACTCTATACCGCTGAAGGTGTAATGGATAAACACTCGCTGTGGCAGCGTTATGTTCCGCTGGTGCGTCACGAAGCATTGCGCCTCCAGGTGCGTTTGCCGGCGAGCGTGGAACTGGACGATCTGCTACAGGCGGGCGGTATCGGGTTATTGAATGCAGTTGACCGGTACGACGCTCTGCAAGGAACGGCATTTACGACTTACGCAGTGCAGCGTATTCGTGGTGCGATGCTGGACGAGCTGCGCAGCCGCGACTGGGTGCCGCGCAGCGTTCGCCGCAACGCGCGCGAAGTGGCGCATGCGATGGGGCAGCTGGAACAGGAACTGGGGCGCAACGCGACGGAAACCGAAGTAGCGGAGCGTCTGGGCATTCCTGTTGAAGAGTATCGCCAGATGTTGCTCGACACCAATAACAGCCAACTCTTCTCTTATGATGAGTGGCGCGAAGAGCATGGCGATAGCATCGAGCTGGTGACGGATGAACACCAGCAAGAGAACCCGTTACACCATTTACTGGAAGGGAATTTACGCCAGCGCGTGATGGAAGCGATTGAAGCTTTACCGGAACGTGAGCAACTGGTGTTAACCCTCTATTACCAGGAAGAGCTCAATCTCAAAGAGATTGGCGCCGTGCTGGAGGTGGGCGAGTCACGGGTGAGCCAGCTGCACAGTCAGGCCATTAAACGCCTGCGCACAAAACTGGGTAAGTTATAGGTGAGTCATTCGCCTTGGAAATGCCGCACAACGTATTGACAACCAGGAGTTATCATGACGGTGCAGCAATCTAAAAGACGGCCTTTAAGCCGCTACCTGAAAGACTTTAAACACAGCCAGACGCATTGCGCCCACTGTAAAAAATTACTCGACCGCATCACGCTGGTTCGTCGCGGTGAAATCGTGAATAAGATTGCGATTTCCCGCCTCGATACGCTGATGGATGAAGCCGCCTGGCTTGAAGAGCAAAAAGAGTGGGTAGCGCTTTGCCGTTTCTGTGGCGATCTCCACTGCAAAGAGCAAAGCGACTTCTTCGATATTATCGGCTTCAAGCAGTTCCTGTTTGAACAAACCGAGATGAGTCACGGCACCGTGCGTGAATACGTGGTTCGCCTGCGCCGCCTGGGTCAGCATTTGACCATGCAAAATATCTCCCGCGATCTGCTGACGACCGGATACCTGGATGAAAATCTGGAGCCCTGGCTGCCCGCCACCAGTACCAACAATTACCGCATCGCGCTGCGAAAGTATGCACAATATAAAGTCCAGATGCCGGGCGTCATAAAGCAGAAAGTCCGCGCCGGAACAACTTCTGATATATATTAAAAAAGAATAAGATGTAGCGCAGCCGCCTTTGACGTTGCAGGCGATTTCTCTACACTACTCAAAAATTCCACTGTATCGGAGTACTTATGAAATTAGCACTTCTGGGTCGTCAGGCGCTGATGGGGATGATGGCCGTTGCGCTGGTCGCGGGGATGAGCGTGAAAACGTTCGCGGCAGAGAATCTGCTCAACAAAGTTAAAGAGCGCGGCACGCTGCTGGTTGGGCTGGAAGGAACCTATCCTCCGTTCAGCTTCCAGGGTGACGACGGTAAACTGACCGGTTTTGAAGTGGAGTTTGCGCAGGAGCTGGCAAAACACCTCGGCGTTAAAGCCTCCCTGAAACCCACCAAATGGGATGGGATGCTGGCGTCACTGGATTCCAAACGTATTGACGTGGTGATTAACCAGGTAACCATTTCTGACGAACGTAAGAAGAAGTATGACTTCTCCACGCCGTACACCGTGTCCGGTATTCAGGCGCTGGTGAAGAAAGGTAACGAAGGCAGCATCAAGTCCGCAGCGGATCTGAAAGGTAAGAAAGTCGGCGTCGGTCTGGGCACCAACTACGAAGAGTGGCTGCGCCAGAACGTGCAGGGCGTGGACATCCGTACCTACGATGATGACCCGACGAAATACCAGGATCTGCGCGTAGGCCGTATTGACGCCATTCTGGTGGACCGCCTGGCAGCGCTGGATCTGGTGAAGAAAACCAACAATACCCTGGCTGTCGCGGGTGATGCGTTCTCCCGTCAGGAGTCCGGCGTGGCGGTGCGTAAGGGTAACGAGGATCTGCTGAAAGCCATCGATGGCGCCATTGCTGAGATGCAGAAAGACGGTAGCCTGAAGGCGCTTTCTGAGAAGTGGTTCGGCGCAGACGTGACGAAATAAGTCTCTGACTGACAAAAAAAGGCGCTTTTAAAAGCGCCTTTTTTATTTCTCGCGCGTCTGCGTGCATAATGAAATAACAATTGTTTGCGTGACCGGAGGAACCATGTCACTACAGAATTTAACGCGCTTTCCCCGTCTGGAATTTATCGGCGCACCCACGCCGCTGGAGTATCTGCCGCGATTTTCTGACTATCTGGGGCGCGATATATTCATTAAGCGTGACGATGTGACGCCCATGGCGATGGGCGGAAATAAGCTGCGCAAGCTGGAATTTCTCGCCGCCGATGCCCTGCGCGAGGGGGCGGATACGCTGATCACCGCCGGGGCAATTCAGTCTAACCACGTTCGCCAGACGGCGGCAGTGGCGGCGAAGCTGGGACTCCACTGCGTAGCCCTGCTGGAGAACCCGATCGGGACGCAGGCAGAGAATTACCTGACTAACGGTAACCGTCTGCTGCTGGATCTGTTCAACGTGCAGGTTGAAATGGTCGACGCGTTGACCGACCCGACAGCACAGCTCGACGAGCTGGCGACGCGTCTGGAAGCGCAGGGTTTTCGTCCGTACGTGATCCCGGTTGGCGGCTCGAATGCGTTGGGTGCCCTCGGCTATGTTGAGAGCGCGCTGGAAATCGCTCAGCAGTGCGAAGGCGCGGTAAGTTTATCCTCGGTGGTGGTGGCGTCCGGCAGTGCGGGGACCCATGCCGGTTTAGCGGTCGGGCTTGAGCAGCTGATGCCGGAGGTCGAGCTGATTGGCGTGACGGTTTCCAGAAGCGTTGCGGACCAAAAGCCGAAAGTCGTCACCCTGCAACAGGCGGTGGCTGAACAGCTTGCGCTTCAGGCGAAGGCGGAAATATTGCTGTGGGATGACTATTTCGCGCCGGGCTATGGCACCCCCAATGATGAAGGGATGGAGGCCGTTAAGCTGCTGGCCCGTCTCGAAGGTATTCTGCTTGACCCGGTCTATACCGGTAAGGCAATGGCGGGCCTGATCGACGGCATCGCCCGCAAGCGCTTTAAGGATGAAGGACCCATTTTGTTTGTTCATACTGGCGGAGCGCCTGCGCTGTTTGCCTATCATCCTCATGTCTAAAAATCAGGTAGAAAAATAATAATGCAAGAAAGTATTCAACTGGTTATTGATTCGCTGCCGTTCTTGCTTAAAGGCGCGGTGTTTACTTTACAGCTCAGTATCGGCGGGATGTTCTTCGGGCTGGTGCTCGGGTTTGTGCTGGCACTGATGCGCATGTCCAACATCTGGCCGGTGCGGTGGCTGGCGCGGTTTTACATCTCCGTGTTCCGCGGAACGCCGCTTATCGCCCAGCTGTTTATGATTTACTACGGGCTGCCACAGTTCGGTATCGAGCTGGATCCGATCCCGGCGGCGATGATTGGCCTGTCGCTGAATACGGCGGCGTACACCTCTGAAACGCTGCGTGCGGCGATCTCCTCCATCGATAAAGGGCAGTGGGAAGCGGCGGCCAGTATCGGGATGACCCCGTGGCAGACGCTGCGCCGGGCGATCCTGCCCCAGGCGGCGCGCGTGGCGCTGCCGCCGCTGAGCAACAGCTTTATCAGCCTGGTGAAAGACACCTCCCTTGCGGCGACCATTCAGGTGCCGGAGCTGTTCCGTCAGGCGCAGCTGATCACCTCGCGTACGCTGGAAGTGTTTACTATGTATCTGGCGGCCTCGCTGATTTACTGGGTGATGGCGACGGTGCTGTCCGCTCTGCAAAACTATTTTGAAAACCAGCTTAACCGCCAGGAGCGTGATCCAAAATGAGTGCAATTGACGTCAAAAACCTGGTGAAAAAATTCCACGGGCAAACGGTGCTGCATGGCATTGATCTTGAGGTTGAGCAGGGCGAAGTGGTGGCAATTATCGGCCCGAGCGGGTCAGGCAAAACCACGCTGCTGCGCAGCATCAATTTACTGGAGCAGCCCGAAGGCGGGACGATCCGCGTGGGTGATATCACCATTGATACCGGGAAACCTATCAGCCAGCAAAAAGGGCTGATTCGCCGCCTGCGCCAGCATGTCGGCTTCGTGTTCCAGAGCTTTAATCTCTTCCCGCACCGCACGGTGCTGGAAAACATTATTGAAGGGCCGGTCATCGTCAAGGGGGAACCTAAGGAAGACGCCACGGTCCGCGCCCGCGAGCTGCTGGCGAAGGTTGGCCTGGCAGGGAAGGAGACGAGCTATCCGCGTCGCTTATCTGGCGGGCAGCAGCAGCGTGTCGCCATTGCGCGCGCGCTGGCGATGCGCCCTGATGTGATCCTGTTTGACGAACCCACATCCGCGCTCGATCCTGAGCTGGTCGGGGAAGTGCTGAACACCATCCGACAGCTGGCGCAGGAGAAACGCACGATGGTGATTGTGACGCATGAAATGAGCTTCGCCCGCGACGTTGCCGATCGGGCTATTTTCATGGATCAGGGGAGAATAGTTGAGCAGGGGCCAGCTAAAGCGCTGTTTGCCAATCCGCAGCAGCCCCGTACCCGTCAGTTCCTTGAAAAATTCTTAATGCAGTAGCATTTTAGCGTTCAATTTGCTCCAGATGCCGCTTCTGGAGCAAATAATCCTCCCTTAAACTCCGTTCTGTTGCTTTTTTATTCCGCCTGAAGTGGATAAGCCATCGCCAAATTAAAGATAATCTGCCTGTGGCCGATATTTTATATAAATAATCATGCTAAATGTGTTAGGTTATATTCACCATAATAATGATTATCTTTATCAGAGGCTTCATTCGGCAAGTATGAGGGATATAGACTTTTTCACCTGGCGACGGGAATGCGTCCTCCGGTTTCAGCAAATGACCTGTGCTGACGAGGTATATCAGGAACTTCAGCGACAAACGCAGGCGCTTGAATTCGATTATTATGCGCTTTGTGTTCGACACCCTGTGCCATTTACCCGCCCGCGAACATCCGTCCATTCCAGTTATCCGCAACAATGGATGGCGCAATATCAGTCCGAGAATTATTTCGCCATTGACCCGGTACTGAAGCCGGAGAATTTCATTCAGGGACATTTGCCCTGGACGGATGAATTATTCACGGATGCCCAGCAATTATGGGACGGCGCGCGGGATCACGGTTTACGCAAGGGAATAACGCAGTGTCTGATGATGCCAAATCATGCGCTCGGTTTCCTTTCCGTGTCATGTACCAGCTTACAGGCACACTCGATATCCAGTGAAGAAGTTGAGCTGCGTTTACAAATGCTGGTCCAGATGGCGCTCACTACGCTGTTGCGCTTTGAACATGAGACGGTGATGCCGCCTGAAATGAAATTCAGCAAGCGTGAACGGGAAATTCTGAAGTGGACCGCAGAAGGGAAGACGTCGGCAGAAATCGCCATCATTCTTTCCATCTCGGAAAATACCGTCAATTTCCACCAGAAGAATATGCAGAAGAAATTCAACGCACCGAATAAGATCCAGATAGCGTGTTATGCCGCGGCGACGGGACTTATCTGACTGATATCACGTTCTGCGTGTCAGACGAGAAAACGGCTGAATGCTTTGCATCCAGCCGTTTTTGTTACTGGCGGTAGGCTTGTTTAATTTGCTTAACCGTATTGGCAAAAACAGCGGATTCCGCCTGGTCTTCCATCTGCGCGATCTGTTTTTCCATTTTAATGATCACACGACCAGCATCAGCCTGGCCCATCGCCTGTAGCATAAGCGTCAGCAGCGACTTCAGGCAGTTTACTTCCTGTGCCAGTTCCTGGTTATTCTCGGCAGTGGCAAATTCAGGTGTGCTCATTTATTTTCCTCATTATAAAACAGCGCATGAGCGCGACGATGAAAGTTAAGGCGGCGGAGTATACCACAAGCTATGGCAAAAAATGCAGTGGTTGTTTTTTATACTTGTCGCGCCGCGATTATTGGTCGACGCGGATTATGAAGGTACTCTGTCCAATATGTTAGCGGCAATTAAATGTTTATCCCCGGTTCGTCATTCGTTAATTGTTGTTACAAAAAATCGCGCGCTCTTTTTCGTTTGGGTTAACAACTGTTTTAGTAACTTTTTGAATATCGATGCTAGAAAATAGCGGTAAAAGCCCAGCGGACAAGGGTTTTCTTTCCACTTGCTGTACAGCCTAATTTCCAAAAACGAGACCAGAATCGTATAGCCGATTTTTTAGCGTTTTAATCTTGCATGGAAAACCGTTAATATAAACCCAATTAGCAGTCAGTAGCGTTATCCCTATTCTGGAGACATTTCCTTTGATCAACGTCCTTCTTGTTGATGACCACGAACTGGTGCGCGCAGGGATACGACGCATTCTTGAAGATATAAAGGGTATTAAAGTTGCCGGCGAGGCGTGCTGTGGCGAAGATGCCGTCAAATGGTGTCGCGCTAACTCCGCAGACGTGGTGCTGATGGATATGAACATGCCCGGTATTGGCGGGCTTGAAGCCACGCGCAAAATCGCGCGCATGTTCGTTGATACCAAAGTTATCATGCTGACCGTCCATACCGAAAATCCGCTGCCTGCCAGGGTTATGCAGGCGGGTGCTGCCGGGTATCTCAGTAAAGGCGCCGCGCCGCAGGAAGTTGTCAATGCGATTCGCACCGTATACGCCGGGCAGCGTTACATCGCTTCTGATATTGCTCAACAGATGGCTCTGAGTCAGATTGAACCGGAAAAAACGGAATCTCCGTTTGCCAGTTTGTCTGAGCGCGAATTGCAGATTATGCTGATGATCACTAAAGGTCAGAAGGTGAATGAGATCTCAGAGCAGTTGAATCTCAGCCCGAAAACGGTCAACAGCTATCGCTATCGGATGTTCAGTAAATTGAACATTCACGGTGATGTCGAACTGACTCACCTGGCCATTCGCCATGGTTTGTGCAATGCGGAGTCGTTAATAAGTCAGTGAGTGAAGCGTTCGATTCAAAAGCATTTCTGAAAACCGTCACCAGCCAGCCGGGCGTCTACCGAATGTACGACGCTGGCGGTACGGTTATCTATGTCGGTAAGGCAAAAGATCTGAAAAAACGCCTTTCCAGCTATTTCCGCAGCAATCTTGCCTCTCGTAAAACCGAAGCACTGGTCGCACTCATCCACAACATTGATGTCACCGTGACGCACACGGAAACGGAAGCGCTGCTGCTTGAGCACAACTATATCAAGCTGTATCAGCCGCGCTACAACGTCCTGCTGCGCGATGATAAGTCCTACCCGTTTATTTTCCTGAGCGGTGATACCCATCCTCGCCTGGCGATGCATCGTGGCGCTAAGCATGCGAAGGGTGAATACTTTGGCCCTTTCCCGAACGGTTATGCCGTACGCGAAACGCTGGCGCTGTTGCAAAAAATCTTCCCCGTTCGCCAGTGTGAAAACAGCGTCTACCGCAACCGTTCCCGGCCGTGCCTGCAATATCAGATTGGCCGCTGCCTGGGGCCGTGCGTTGAAGGGCTGGTAAGCGAAGAAGAGTACGCGCAGCAGGTGGAATATGTCCGCCTGTTTTTAGCCGGGAAAGACGATCAGGTGCTGACGCAACTGATTACTCGTATGGAAAAAGCCAGCGCGGCGCTGGAATTTGAAGAGGCCGCACGCATCCGCGACCAGATCCAGGCGGTGCGCAGGGTGACCGAGAAGCAGTTTGTTTCTAATACGGGCGACGACCTCGATGTTATCGGCGTAGCCTTTGACGCCGGTCTGGCCTGTGTTCACGTGCTGTTTATTCGTCAGGGCAAAGTGCTCGGCAGCCGCAGCTACTTCCCGAAAGTGCCGGGCGGCACTGAGCTGGGTGAAGTGGTGGAGACTTTTGTCGGCCAGTTTTATTTGCAGGGCAGCCAGATGCGTACGCTGCCCTCGGAGATCCTTCTAGACTTCACGCTCGACGATAAAACCCTGCTGGCAGATTCGCTTTCAGAGCTGGCAGGCCGCCGGGTGAATGTCCAGACGAAACCGCGGGGCGATCGCGCACGTTATCTGAAGCTGGCACGAACCAATGCCGCCACGGCGCTGACCACCAAACTGTCCCAGCAGTCGACCGTCAGCCAGCGTTTAACCGCCCTTGCTACGCTGCTTAAGCTGCCGGAAGTGAAACGCATGGAATGCTTCGACATCAGCCATACGATGGGTGAGCAGACCGTGGCGTCGTGTGTGGTCTTTGATGCGAATGGCCCCCTGCGGGCAGAGTATCGTCGCTATAACATCACCGGCATTACGCCCGGTGATGATTATGCCGCCATGAACCAGGTGCTGCGCCGTCGCTATGGTAAAGCGATTGAAGAGAGCAAAATCCCGGACGTTATCCTTATCGACGGCGGGAAAGGGCAGTTGGGGCAGGCGAAGGCGGTATTCGAATCGCTCGACGTAGAGTGGGACAAGAACCATCCGCTGCTGCTAGGGGTAGCGAAGGGGGCAGATCGTAAGGCTGGCCTGGAAACGCTGTTCTTTGAGCCGGAAGGCGAGGGCTTTAGCCTGCCGCCGGATTCCCCTGCGCTGCACGTGATCCAGCATATTCGCGATGAGTCGCACGATCATGCCATCAGCGGGCACCGTAAAAAACGGGCGAAAGTGAAAAATACCAGTACCCTTGAGACGATTGAAGGCGTCGGGCCAAAACGTCGCCAGATGCTGTTGAAGTATATGGGCGGATTGCAAGGATTACTCAACGCCAGTATGGAAGAAATTGCAAAAGTGCCGGGTATTTCGCAAGGGCTGGCAGAAAAGATCTACTACTCGTTGAAACATTGAGGGCTCTGTAGCAACATAGAGCTAAATTTTACTGACAACAGACAGTTACCGTCATCATGCGATTTAATATCCCTACGTTGCTCACTCTCTTTCGCGTTGTGCTCATTCCGTTCTTCGTCCTGGCATTTTACCTGCCGGTCGTCTGGGCGCCTTTTGCCTGTGCGCTTATTTTCCTGATCGCTGCCGTGACGGACTGGTTTGACGGTTATCTGGCGCGTCGCTGGAACCAGAGCACCCGCTTTGGCGCATTCCTCGATCCGGTTGCGGATAAGGTGATGGTAGCAATCGCGATGGTGCTGGTGGCGGAACATTATCATACCTGGTGGGTGACGCTGCCTGCCGCGACCATGATTGGACGTGAGATTATTATCTCTGCCCTGCGCGAGTGGATGGCGGAGCTGGGTAAACGCAGCAGCGTGGCGGTGTCCTGGATTGGGAAAGTTAAAACCACTGCGCAGATGGCGGCGCTGGTGTGGATGCTGTGGCGTCCGAATGCCTGGGTTGAGTGGGCCGGCATTGGTCTGCTGTGGGTTGCGGCGGTGCTGACATTGTGGTCAATGCTGCAATATTTGAACGCTGCGCGCGGTGATTTGCTTGAACAGTGATCGTTTCGGCTTAATTTTCAGCAAACGGTCCTGAGATGCAAAAAATAACGTTGACTCATAACGTCATATCAGTAGAATGCAACGCATCGAACGGCGGCACAGTTAGCCGGACGATAATGAAATCAAGTGGTTAGGAAGTCGTTAAATAGTTACTTGATGACATGCGGGAATAGCTCAGTTGGTAGAGCACGACCTTGCCAAGGTCGGGGTCGCGAGTTCGAGTCTCGTTTCCCGCTCCAGATTAAAGCATCGGCAGTTTGCGGGTGCAGGTCGAAAGACAACAGATTTAAGGCGCGTTAGCAAAGCGGTTATGTAGCGGATTGCAAATCCGTCTAGTCCGGTTCGACTCCGGAACGCGCCTCCACTTTCTTCCCTGGCCGGATGGTGGAATCGGTAGACACAAGGGATTTAAAATCCCTCGGCGTTCGCGCTGTGTGGGTTCAAGTCCCACTCCGGCTACCATGGGAAAAAGCAGAATAATCAAAGCAATAAGCAGTGTCGTGAAACCACCTACGGGTGGTTTTTTTGTGCCTGAAATTCACGCCCTGTGCATATCCTGTGCTCACGGGGTGCAATGAGCTGCAATCTCCAGCGTGGTAATGCCGAATCGAACGTGTCGCCTCCAGCATAGAGAACCAGGTCGTTTTGCCTGTTTTCCGGTACTCCTCCGGGAAGGGGACCCTGCTGAGCAAGCTGTAATGCTCTAGCCACCCTGAGTACAAAGTTGCTTAATTCGTGCAATCACCTCATTTCTGTACTTCTGGTGTCCGCGCATAGCCCTTGGATGGGCAATTCTGAAACAGATTGCATTACTTGTTTTGAACTCCCATAGCTTCCCCGGTATGACTGAAGAAGTCTCATAGACGCCTAGCTCAGTAAGCACCTGTTTTATGATGTAGTCTGTTCTCCGGGCTCCGGATGCAAAGATGATGAAATCAGGCTCAAGGTGTTTAATTTGTACCGCCAGCAGCTTCAGCGAGGCTAATATGACTTCCTGCACTTCATTTTGAGGGCGATTGAGAGGGGTCAGTCCGTCGTAATCCCACGCCAGTAGATTGGCATACACGATAGCCTGAGGAGGAAAATTTAGCTCCCGGGCCAGCCTGAAATGATATTGCGTGAAGCGGCTACGTGATTTGAGGTTGGTGGTGCCATAATTTTGTACCGGAAGATGTTTCCTGTAACGATCTACAGCTTCTTCAACCACCTGCCCGATGGTGACGTCAGGCATAAGTCCCAACACCCGTGATATCGTATTCTTACCATTCAGCGTATTCCAGCCAGCGGTTTCACGTCCAACCAGCATGATTTTTACCGGTGAATGCCAGTATTCTTCAAACGGCACGGGTAAAAAGACGCCTGAGTATTTATCTTCATTCAGGTTAAATGACTGGGCGTCAACTTCCTGTAATATCCGTTTGTACGCGTCTAATAGCCTTTCCATTCTTCAATCCTGCCCCGTAATAAAAATACCTTCAGATATATATTATTTTCATGATATCAATCAGAAACATGAGGATAAATATGCAAAAATCCTTCCGATTCACCAATTCATCCATCAAAGCCCTTCCGGCAAACACAGATACCCGATCTACAGAGCTTGAGGTATCCGATACTGAGGTCATTGGCCTCAAATGCCTCTCAGGTCGAACGGGCAACAAACGTTTCCTCCTGCGCTACACATTCCACGGTACCAAAAAAAGTATCAGTATTGGCAGATTCCCTGAAATTGATGTGGGGACAGCCCGTCAGATAGCTCGTCGTCACAAGGAGGCGATTGCACTGGGAAATGACCCTAAGGCAGAGCGCGATAATTATCGAGCGATGCCAACGCTTAGTGAGTTTTTTCACCAGACCTATGTTCCGTTCATCAAGCGCCATAAAAAGTCCTGGGATAAGGATGTTCAGCGTTTCACGCAATACATTGAACCTCGTCTGGGGAAGATACGTTACTGCGACCTTCGGGCCCGGGGGATCCAGCAGGTGCTTTTTGACATGCTTGAGGGCCGTATTCACGGCCAACAGTATGCACCGTCTACCTGTAACAGGGCACTGGCTATTATGAAAACTATGGGGCGTTATGCGCTACGACAGGATATCCTGGAGAAGAATGAAGCCGATAAAATCCCTTTGCTAAAGGAGAATAACCAGCGGACGCGCTTTTTTGACGCTGATGAGATCAGGAGAATCCTCGACGCTGCGGCACGATATCCCAATAAGGCAGCCGGGGGACTGATAGCAATGCTGTTGTTAACCGGTACCCGCAAATCAGAAATGCTTAACGTCATGCACAAACATATTGATCGGGATAACAGGTCGTTATTCATTCCTTATACTAAGAATGGTCGCAGCAGAACTGTGTATCTCAGTGATGTTGCATTATCCATTATTGATTCGATCCCACGGGCTGGCAGCAACCCCTATCTGTTTGCCGTAAAAGATAATGGAAAACCAATATCAGAACCCCGGTGGGCCTATGAAAAAATACTGGCAGAGTGCGGGATAGATAAAAGTGAAGTCTGTTTCCACACTACGCGCCATTCCGTCGCATCATTACTTGTCTCCAGCGGACAGTACAGTCTGTATGACGTTAAAGCCCAACTGGCGCATGCCAGTATTCAGAGTACGGAGCGCTACGCAAAACTGACACCAGAGCGAATGCGTCAGACCGGGCAGGGTGTTACCGACCTTCTTTTACCCCCCGTAGCTACCAGTAAAGAACAGTGATTTTTGCATCTCTTAAACGTGGAGAATGATTATGCCGTTAAAGTGCCCTAAGTGCGGTAGTCGGAATACAGTCACAGAAACTGCCGGAAATATAGCAAAGGTGACTCGCGATGACCGGTTTCTGACATCGACATCCGGTTATATTAGCCCGGAGCAATTACCAGAATTGCTTAAAGAAATCATCAGGGCGATACAGCGTCTATTTGGATTCCTTAAACAGCGTGAAAGGAATAATGCTCCAGTGCTTATCTGCAAGGATTGTGGATATTATGAAAGAATTTAGATGACGCCTGAAGGCAATTCCAGATTCTTTACCCTGTCTATGTAACCCCGATACTTAAAACGTATCGGGTTTTTTGTTTATGAGGATTATTCAATGAAATTTATCTCGAACTGGCAAGACCTGCCGTCGCTCCTTCTTCCCGATTCAGTTATGACTGTCTTGAGAAAAGAACTGATACTTCCATTTGATGATGAACTTTCCGCAATGAATTTTTGGTGCGAGGTGGGTGTAACATTAATGTACATTGAACCCGGTGATGTTCCCGAAGATATTAAACGACACGTACTGGATGTAATTCATCATTTAATTGCAAACCCTGAGTTCGTGGTCCATCTGACAGATGAATATTACTTGATGCTATCAATTACAGAAGATAATGGAAATGGTATTTATCTGCTATTTCATCCGGAATGCCCTTTGAAGGGGATTGACACATTAATGTCTATGGCGGAATCCCGTCTGTAAATCAGATTAAAACCAGGAGATGAAAATGAGAAAATCAGAGTTAGAGAAAAATAATAATGAACACGAGAAGCTGGGGTTAAATAATGATTTAAGTGATATTGAAAAAGGTATCACTGAAGATGGCCAAATATTACCTGAAGAGAGTTATAAGCTGCTAATTGAATCAGGTCAGGCGGAAAAAATCAGCCCTAAAGCCAGCGGTATTCTGACATGGCAACTGGCTATGTCTGAAACGGATAATGAACTTTACCTGCGTCTCATGGCAAATGGCAGCGGTGGATTGTTCTCTAAAGACTGGGTCCCACTTTCTAAGATTGAAAGTGTACTCGAAGTTCAACCGACAACGGGCTTCACATCAGGCGTATTCAGATCATTATTTAAAGGAGCAAGTGCCAATAATGCCGGTTTTCTGGCCGCTGTTTTACGCTCACCGGATATATGTCTGCTTGAGGCGCACCCTGAGAAGTTGTTTACGCATGTTTTATATGCTGACTGGCGGGCGCGTTTTAAAACACTCAGTAAGGTTGGCGATTGAGAAAGGATTGCGAAGAATTAATTCTTTACCAGAACTGTTATACAACCAGAAACTACTACACACCTCTTCTCACCTTTTACAGGAAAATCTATTATGCAAACACAGTATGCCCTAAAACAGGCAGGATTAACGCTGCCTGTCACTAAATTATTTCAGCAGCACATCGTTACGCTTCTGGCAGAACAATCTCAGCAAATATCGGTCAGGGCAGTAGTCATTAATTTTCGTGACCCGGACTACAGTGCAGAATCCGGCGGATTTCATCCGGTTGAAATGCGGTTCATCCGCCTGGATAACGAATGGTATTTCGATTATGTCACAGACTTTAGTTACATGGGACGAGTCTATCCGGAGCTGGAAAAGGAAATGGACTTTTGTTGGTCAGGCCAATACGTCTTCCATTATCTGGCTGGGGATATTTCACTGGCGGCAGAGAGGAATGAACTCTGGTCCTTATGGGAGGGTAATTTTATGGATTACCTGTCTATGGGGATTTACCGGGTAACGGTAACTGTGGAAAGTTGTTGACCTGTTATGAACAGGAAGAAAACGGGCATCTTTGTAATCCTCTTCATGCGCAGTACATCGCAGCATGATGATGATACTGGTTGTACTGGACCGTTCGCATAAACATGTGCAGACACGGGGGATCTCAGATCCCTCGTGGTTTTTGCCCCCTATGGAGCATTCTCCTGTAGCAGGGTGATAACGGTTAATCCATTACCCCAACGACAGTATTACACCGGTAATAAATGTTCATGAATACAGTCAGTTATGTGGGTTTTGAGGTGGGCTATGTCATCGTTGACGATAACTGAAGGTTTTACAGATGTATAAAACTCGCGGTGAAAGGATCGCAGAAAGGCTGTGCTGGATATTACTTCAACTGTATACCGGTAATACGGTATCGGTTAATGATATATGTCAGCGTTTCGCGGTCAGTCGCCGAACCGGACAGCGTGATTTGTTGAGAGTTGAAACTGTAACGGAAACTATTTCACCTGGAAGGGTAAGGCTGGCAAATTTGATAAGGGAACGAGTTAGACGAAATTTTTAATCGAATCCATATCAATACTATAAAATATGAAACTTAACGGGAGTAAATATACACTCCCGTTATAATGCAACCTTTTTTTAACTACTCAAATGATATTAATTTAGGTGCGACAGTGTTTTTATGACATGTTAAATTCGCAAGATCAATAATATCATTAAACAATTTTATGTCGTCGTCAGTGAGCTCTACGTCTGGATCAGCTAAATCGGCACAGGTAACATTTAACCAGTGTGTTAATGAATCAATCCTGTTTGAAGTAATATATTCAGTGTGACCAATATCCCACTTCCAGTTGATCACCCGAGCAGGTCTGAATCTCACCTCCCGAACCCCAATTGGCGTTACTGACTCTACGAGAGGGTATATCGTGTTAAGTACTTTATCATGTTCACTGTAGATATTTAAATGCCCCATTTTTGAACCGTAAGCCATTTTCATTATGTTCTCTGTATAACTTGTTATTGGGGTGGCTCCGGCCATAGAGATTGTTAAGAGAATATTATCATTTTTAATATAGGGTAATGTATTGTTTATTAATCGAGTCCCTAAAGAATGACCCATTATGATCACATTACGCTTTTCTTTAACGTATATCTCGTTTATTACGTGTGCTAATTTTTCTCTGTTATTAACTGCTGCTTTCGTTGCATTATACCAGGCCTGACGCGCTTTAAATGGAATGGAGATTGATGACAATAAAGGAGATGTTCTCAGGGGGAAGAGAGTATATAACCCCCACTTGTTCGCTATGTCAGAACTTAATATGGATAGTAGATTTGCCGATTCCCATTTATAGTATCTGACATCAAGGCCACACCCTGCTTTAATTCGGTTAAACCATGATATATCATTTTCGGTCAGAAACCCTGATACAACAAGAAGAACCGGGCATTTTTTCATGGTAACTCCATTTTTTAGCTTACAAAAATAGCACTCAATGAAAATTATATTATCCGTGTCATTACGGGGCGTTACTTGGCTGGGTGTAACGTTTCAGTGCGGATTGTATATCTTCAGCAAGTTGTTGACGGATTGAGGCCGGTTGTATTACTTCGACATCCGGTATCCAGTATTTCATTAAAGGCATTATCTGATCTGTGTGTGTTACACGTGATATCACCAGTAAATCGCCAGACCGGGAAGTATGAATTATTTCCTGTCCTGGCAATAGATGACGGTGGGTAAACCACGGAGCAACATGTGCGGAAACTGAAATAAGAACTTCGATAAGGTCTTCGCTATACCAGATACCATCTGTCTTTTCTATTTTTTCATTAATTTCGGGGATTATCCTGAAAGAGATATTACTCATGCAAACGTCTTTGACAGATGAGATAACAAAGCTTTTTAATGTACTGTCATGGGCGGCAGCGAGATACCACAATCCGTTGTCATTAACCAGTCTGTATGGCTCAACAGCCCGAAACTCTTTATCTTTGTAATTAAAATTTACTTTCTTCTGTGACAGGATGGCATCGGATAATACATTCAGAATTGACATGAATGATCCGCAGTTTTCGTATGGACGTTGTTTTATCAGAAACGGGTTGTTTTTCGTGTTACCTAACAAAATACTCAGTAGTCTGTCATCCCAGCGAGGGAACAGCCCTTCAATACCCAGGATGCGCGTGAAATGACGTAAATCAGCATTGCTGCGTTGACCGAGAACACCGTCAGACAGGCGATAGCGACCATTTTGTCGAATCAGATTAAGATAGGACAGGCGCTGAGTAAGATCACGACGGATAGTTTTTTCGCAAACGTTAAATTCCTCAGATAACTCCCGGACGGCTAGTGACTCACCATTGTTCAGGCGAGTTAATATCAATCCGAGTCGATATCCAAGTTTATCGTGCTTACCCATTCGTTTATCCGATTAATGCCAGCGAAGAGGATATTTTCAGCAAAGTAACGGACGGGATGAGTCCACTTTTACTGTGACGGAGAAAAAAATTAACTCATTAATTATCAATATATTAAAACATTGCTGGAATCATCGAATAACATGTGGACTCATCCTGTCCATGTGTATTTTTACGTTCAGGGTGATAATTATTATCCTGACCTGTACATGACATGTTTTTGCTGCATATTTGACCATGCACTTTTGCCATCAAGTCGGAGAGGCAGGGGGGAACGTAAGATCCGAAGGTTAGAGAGGTTATCAGCAATTACAATGATGATTAATATTTTCATAATGTCGGAGAACATCATATTAGTTGAAATAACATAAAGGTGGTTCTATGTATTTACATATCAGAAAGTATCAACTCGTAAATGCGAGATGGCGTGATGTCATTGATCTGACAGATTATGAAGAAACAATCAGGCAGGTTGTCGGTACATTATTTGGAAATGATTTTATTGAGGTCAGCGTTGAAACAAATTGTTTTACTCTGACAGTAAACAGTACAAGCAGTAAAATACCACACGGCATACTGGTGAATATGGGGAAAAGGCTGGCGGCTAATCTCCAGAGTATCACCTGTCATGCCATGCGGATCTATCATGTAAATGGCCATCCTGACGCGCGGCAGTTATTTCACTGTTTTGATGCCGATTGCCTGTGATTAAGCCCCCAACTTCTGTTAAAGGAGTTGGGGGAGATTTAACGGTTATCAGACTGGAAGACAGAATGTCGGATATTTACGGGCTATGATATCCATCAGTGACTTCATTCGCGGTGTTACAGAACTAAATTTCATTTGGGGTATTTTTGCTCTTACCGCATTTTTTACATCAGTCACCGTTACTGAATAGCCTTCTGACGTCAGCCATTCAGCAACCTCTTTACAGGAATAACTTTTTTTATCTTTCAGCATCAGCCCCCATTGGCACTGAGTCAGCGCCCGGAGAAATAGTCTGACTAAAATATCATCACTACGTTTGCTTCCGACTTTTAGTTTCATATCAGAAAACACCGTCCGGCAATAGAGAAAATCACACCAGTCATCCCAGTCAGCCAGAGTCTTCAGTGTATGCGTTTGCCGCCAGTCGTCGAAAAGGGAGCGTTGCTGCAGAGCCTCTTCCATATTATCCCATGGGCGGGAAGACATCAGTAAATGCCCTTCATTCATGGCGGGCTGTACGGGCTGGCGTTTGAAATCGAATTCCAGATTAAGACGGATATCCTGTTCCCGGGATACCAGATCGCTTTCCGACAGCCACATCTCACGCGTTGATATTGAAGTGGTCAACAAAAACTGGCCACCGCGTTAGAGTTTTTCCAGTATCGGTTTTCTGATTCGTTTGGCGTTAACCCACCATTATATTCGTGCGGTCTTAGTGCGCTGTAATATCCAACGATATAGTCCGTTATTGCGTGAGCTGCATCGCTGAAGCTTACATAGCCCGTCGCCGGCACCCATTCGTTCTTCAGACTCCTGAAGAAGCGCTCCATTGGGCTGTTATCCCAGCAGTTTCCACGCCGACTCATACTCTGCCTGATCCGGTATCGCCACAGTAACTGCCGGAACTGCCTGCTCGTATAATGGCTGCCTTGATCGCTGTGGAACATCACCCCGACGGGCTTACCACGGGTTTCCCATGCCATTTCCAGTGCTTTCATGGTGAGCCTGCTGTCCGGCGAGAACGACATGGCCCAGCCCACTGGCTTTCTTGCGAACAGGTCGAGAACAACGGCGAGGTACGCCCAGCGCTTACCCGTCCAGATATAGGTCACATCACCGCACCACACCTGATTTGGTTCCGTTACGGCGAACTGTCGCTCAAGATGATTCGGGATAGCAACGTGCTCATGACCGCCACGCTTATACCGGTGAGTCGGCTGCTGGCAACTGACCAGCCCCAGCTCTTTCATGAGTCTGCCAGCAAGCCAGCGCCCCATTTGGTAACCTCTCTGGGTTGCCATTGTGGCGATGCTTCTTGCTCCGGCAGAGCCGTGGCTGATGCCATGCAGTTCAAGTACCTGACTGCGTAATACAGCCCGTCTGCCGTCTGGCTTTTCAGGACGGTTTTTCCAGTATTTGTAGCTGCTGCGATGAACCCCGAACACATGGCAGAGAGTGGCCACAGGATAACGCGCCCTGAGTTTCCCGATTATCGAGAACTGTTCAGGGAGTCTGACATCAAGAGCGCGGTAGCCTTTTTTAATATTTCATTTTCCATTTCAATACGTTGTAGCTTTTTCCTGAGCTCACGGATTTCAATTTGTTCCGGGGTAATGGGGGAGGCTTTTGGTGTTTTGCCCTGCCGTTCATCACGTAATTGTTTCACCCATCGCGTCATTGTGGAAAGGCCGACATCCATAGCGCTGGCTGCATCTGCCACGGTGTAGTTCTGGTCAACGACCAGTTGAGCGGATTCGCGTTTAAACTCTGCGCTGAAATTTCTTTTTTTCATTATGACACCTGTGTTGTTCTGAGGTGAGCATATCACCTCTGTTCAGGTGGCCAAATTCAGTAAACCACTTCATATCAACGTACTTCGGGATAACGTCTGACCGGGTAAACGATTAAGGTAAAGATCTACCATATAGTCGTTATAGTCACTGCGTGGAATATCGGCAGGAGGTTTGACGCCAGCCCTGGCATGAACAACAGGTTTTCCCTGAATAGCTCTATAGGTTAACTGCCCCCGGGTTTTCATGGCGATAAGCTGGCTGACCTCATGCTTACATGTCAACATTGATGAACCCGGATCAACAATATCGCACAGCGACTGGAAGCGGGAAGACAGTGGACCGCTCATGTTTATCTTGTTAAGTGGGCAATTTGTCAAAAAGCCATCGGTTGTGACGCTGACAACCGATGAATCAGAAGGCAAAGCATTCATGAGTTCCCCGACAACGGCGCGGATAAATCCCGTCACATGCGCAGCAAAGAATGGCTGAGTAACCGATGATGGTGGGAGGGATCTGTTTAATCCACGAGCAGTATCAAAGGCGGTTTTGGCGCGAAGGCCCTGAGCAAGTTTGCCATAAAGCGAGTTGCCAATTTCTTTCCAGAATTTCTCCTCCAGAGAACCTTTAATATGGCGATTACGGTTCTCACGGACCTGTTGAACAAAGGGAAGAAACACCGATGTTGATTCGCTGTTATGTGGGGAGGTGTCACAGATCCAGGGGACGATGATCCCATTATGGATCGTCATCTCTGCCCCGAGCGACAGAGCAAGTTCGATTTCAGGTGCCGTTGCCCATGATTCGCCACTTAATGGAAAGAATAACCCATATTGATCGGTCCGAACCGGCAGGCTGGGATAGGGAACTGATTCCGGGAACCGAAATGTGACAAGCGCAAATCCCATTACATGCCCACAGTAATCGTCCGGATTTTTACTGAGGCGGATGTTCCCGTAATCGGGTGTGAGGATATCTAATAGCCCGGTGGTATACGCTCCAGCCAGATCGTAGTCATACCAGTGATCAGACGGTGTAACCCCCATCATAAAACACTCATTGCGTCCGCCGTGGTAACAATTGATCGGGAACGTTTCAAACAACTCTCTTGAAGGAACACTGGCGGGGTTTTTAATCGTCCGGAATGCCTGTTTTTCCGTGAGCCAGAGTTCACGGGTTTTAATGTGTGTCCCAAGGCAGACTTCAGGAGACATATTGTTTTCTTTAAGTGTTTTGGTGAACCGTGAAACTGCCATCGCCCCGATGGTGGCGGGGACACGATCAATCATCAGCTCCCGGGCGCAAAAATTGCGAACCTGTAAAGCATAACGAACCGCAATCTCGGCATCCCGCAGAGCATAGGCTTCAAACCCTGCTCTGTCGCCCAGAAGATATTCACGCATATCGGTTATGGAATAAGGTGCAGGAATGGTGAGTTTGGGAAGACCCAGTAATTCACCACATTCAGCCAGACCCATACCCCCGGGAGTGATAAGCAGTGTATCGATGAAAGCTACGTTACTGCAACGCGGAGGGGAAGTTCGTTTGTCAAACATTATCTGTTCAGTCTTTACGCGACGTTCCTGCTGTTCATCAAAATCGATACCGTAACGATTTTTGAAGCTGCTGACAGTACCGCGTATTCCTTTCAGAAGAATTTTGTAGTCTGACCAGAAATTGGCAAAGGAGGCGATATCCGCACGAATGAAATGCGCATATATATTAATAATACCGGGCCATTTTGTAATCACACCCGTTTCAAGAAGCGGTGTAATCGTTTGACAGAGAAATTCCTTAAAAGACAGCCGGGATTTTTTCTGTGAGTCAGGTGGATAGATAATGTTCGATATACCTGTATTATCGGGTAAGACAACATAACTCTGATATGACAGAATATCATTCTGTTGTGTTTCAGGATTGAAAACATATTCGGTATCAAAACCGATATAGAGTGTCAGGTCACTTGAAATCACAGACACTTTTTTTGATGCAGGTGGTATCACAGGATAATCATCAAGCGTTTTAGGTCTTTTACGATTGAGCGCTGGCTCTGAAGTCACGGACTGATACCCCGATGCGGCAGCGAGGATGTCCTGCAAATTATTGCTCATAGTTAACTCCGAAAAAACGCCGGGAGTTTGTCCCCCCCCGGCATAATGAATCAGGATTTAATGACGTCTACTACAGCTTTGAAAATATCATTTTTGCGAGATTCATTATCTACATAGATAAAGGAAACGAGTTTCCTGCCTGCTTTAATCAGGATGCCACGTTGCGTCTTTTCCACAGACGGGGTAACGTGTGCAGATAACAGACAATGTTCATGTAAGTGAAGAAACTTTTTTGAGGCGTAGCCGCCATGTAATCGTGCTTGAATGTCAAGATACATATCATCAAGAGAACCGGGTTCTCCTGATTCACTCAATACCGAATAACCCTTCTTATCAAAAAGGTTAAGGATAGATTTACTATCATGTTCGAACAGGGTAACACCGTAAATGTATTTCATTCGAAAGGTGAGGTAATCGGTGGTGTAGACCTCCTCCTGACGATTGAAATTTTTGAGACGCCTGGCTAATTCATTAAAAACAGCACGAGCAGTAGCCGTGTCCTGCAGGGTGTAGGTATAAAGAACGAAGCCATCTGTGCCGATGAGCTTTACTAAGTTGTCCATAATCGTGATAGCGAGAACTAATGCAAAGGACAGATATTTTTCATCGTTGTCTACAGCTGTGCTTGCCGATTCGGGAAGAATGTTCAGTGCATTATTAGCGTTATTTTCCGTGTTCTTAGTAACCATTTATATCACCTTTAAGTTTGTTTTGACGATGTGCATTTTCCCACTCAACAATATCGTCAAGAGAGAATCGTATAGCCCGCCCAATTCTGATGAAGGGCGGGAGTTTTCCGGGATTGCGAGATATATCTGACGCAACCGTGGATGCAGAAAGATTAAATCTTTCTGCGAACTGCTTAATGGTTAAATACATAAACCTCCGGTTTCAGAGAATAAGAAGCCACGCGGATTTAATATCAATCCACATTCTGTGATGACTTAATGCAGGGCCCTGCAGAAGCATGCAATGACAATACCGTCCTTAAACGAGTGTTGCATCAATCACGAATCACAGATCATTGGTTCATTTTTTCGTGTCATAACTTTCAATGACCTGAGAAACCACTGCGTGCGATGTCGCTGCATTGTGAAAAGCGTAGCGACGGGTTGCCGTAAGTGAGTGATGATTGAGCAGATGGGAAGCGATTGCAATATCCCCGGTCGCCTGTAGTACCCGGGTGGCAAAGGTACGGCGCAGGTCATGCATCCGCAGGTTATCAATGTCGGCATCCCGGCAAATACGGGCAAAGGTTGCACGCGGATATGCCAGAGGGCGGGCATTGTCGGTTAGTCGCGGAAAAATGTAAGTTTTGCTGAGCATCAGGTCCTGCTGGCACTGGACAACTGCAATGGCTGGAGGTGCAAGTGGGCAGGTGAAAGGGTGTCCGGACTTTGTATCAGGCAGTATGAGTTGATGCATATCCGGGTGCCAGTACTCCCATTTCAGGGTACATACCTCACCAATACGCATCCCCGTATAAAGAGCAAGCAATATAGAATCAGCTGCCGGTGTTTGCAGCGCTGTTGCCGCGTCAATAAAGCGCGGGATTTCTGTCGCTGATAGTGTGCGATAGCGAATGTTATTTTCTTTCAGATAGCGGACATGTGTCATCGGGGAATGCGTGATCCATCCAGCACGTACTGCCAGAGAGCATATTTTGGACAATATTGCGAGGATACGGTTTACTGTTGACGGACGTAATTTTTCCCGTAAGCCAGCAGCATATTGTTCTAGTTCTCCTGCCGTGATGTCGCGAAGTTGCCGCTTGCCCCAGAACGGGCGAACGTAGAGGTTGAGTTTTGACAACTCTGACTGAGGACTCTTTTTATACAACTGCAAATCCGGTAGCCACAGGTCATTGATGGCCTGTTCCACAGTGAATCGACGGGACTGAACCGCAAGACGATTTTTATCAGCAAGCAGTTTCATCACATGCTGACGGGCATCCTCAACGCAGAGCTGAGGGAACTGACCCAGGGTTTCATATATACGCTGATTGTTTATAGTGGCACGAAAGGCCAGCGTGATCCGATTGGGATACACCAGAGCACGCAGGTTTTGGCAGTGAATATCACGGTATTCCTGACAACCCGTGAGGGGATGTGGAAGTTGGTGAATTGATTTATTGCTGAAACGCAGATCCAGAATAGGCATCGTATTTCTCCTGTAAATGACACTGGAAAAATACGATGTGAGGTTATAGTCTGCCAGTTACAGCTTTCACAGTTCATCAGGTGAAAAATGCTGATTCGGATATAATGGCAACACAATTCCATGTCGCCATTATATTAAGAAACTACAGTTTCATGATCTTGTTCGCTATTTTTTCGAAGTAAACCTCATTCTTAAGAAGAGTGATATTGTTAGTTTGAACACCCAGACCACTGGACGTTGACTGGAAATTCATTGAACCACTTATCACTGTGGACTTTCCTGATAAAAAGGAAATCAACTCCTTGGAAGATGGTGCCCACTCAGGGTTTAAGAGTAATGCAATATAGATATATGTCTTACGAAGCAATTGTTCGATATCTTTTTTATGCCCTGTAGTGTTTTGCTTACCTTTAATGCAAATAGATTTGATTATGAACTCATCAGGGCTGGTTAAAGGCGTTTTAAACTTATTCAGTGATCCATCGTTATGAATGACTTCATAAGGCAGCATAGATAAAATGATCAATGCAATCATTTTAGGATGATAAAGGTAGTTATCACGAATGATTTTTCCTGCCTTCATTGTATTGAGCGTTGTTTGAATAAATACAAAAAGATATTCAGAGCAAAAGTAACAAAACACAAGCCAGGATAGGTCAATGGCTGGAATGTTAATATCCTTAGGTAGTTTGTTTAGCCAGTATTCAGACTTCAAAAAGGTCCTGATTTCAACAGTATATTCATGCATTTTTGCGCTGAAATCAAGCATTGCTACTTGACCTGATTGTTCCGTAACTGTGTGGTCTATAAATGTTAGTGTATTGCACATTTTATCCAGCGTGTTTTGAAAACAAGAAAGGAGTTCGGCATTATTATTACCATTAACCGCAGATGAAAGTTCAGTTTTAATAAATGCATCCAGTAGCATACAGATTTCTTTCGGAATGACATTTTTACGGGATTGCTGTGAATAGAAATGTACTGCCAGTAAATTAAAGGCAGTGCACTCCTTTTTTAACCATTGTTCGAGCACTGGGACGTGCTGAAAAAAATTGATATGCTTAGCAGTAGATGCTGATGGAGACAGTACATGAAGAATATCTACAGCAGGCTTCATTTGCAATATTTGATCGGATTCGGTAGTCGTCATTAGTTCCAGTAATTGCTGTTCAGAAAATAGTTTAGACAGGTGATCAATGTCTTTTTGGTATTGATTAAGTTTTGTTAAATTCCCCGGTATACGGGTTACATTGTTTTTCATTTTCTCGAACATAATTTTATCCTCGTTTGAATTATTACACTGATTTAAAAAGTAGCATGTCGTGTTAGCGAGGTAATCCTAAAACGTGAATGGCAGCAGGGGCAAGCTTGAATCTGCGTAAGGATATGGCTTGAATTTAATGGTGTAATTAGTGGGTTAGAGGCTTATAGCTATTTAAATACAATAAGTTATGACGGTGTGTGGCGGGTGTAAATCGGTTAGTTTTTATGGTTAAAATATGAGCGGTGTGAGGTTTGAGATATGATGGTTTTGAAATTACATAAAACCAAGGCCTGATAATCAGTATCAATACCGGAACGATGTCATATGATTAACACTGTCTATGGCATTGATAATGATCTATGCAAGGCTGAAACTTTGAGTCGTATGTTGCCAGGAGGATTAATGTCCACAAGGCCCAGATAGAATGATTTCTCAGATATTAAAGTTGAAACTTATTAACTATGTGAGAGGCTGATATTTATTCAGTCTCTCATTTGTTTTTATCGTTTTAAAGTTAAAAGGAAATAAATAATGCCTTCCGCCGATGAATCAGTGTGCTGATTTCCCTCAAATCAGCCTCAATACTACCAACATCACCAAAGACTTCACCTCTAATCTCACTTCGATTTTTCATGAAATTGGTGCTTAATAAGCTTTCTTTTTTTAATGCCATTAATTTTGGTTTTATATCGTTATAGAAGTGCTTATGGCTTACCCTGATGTTATGAATCGAGTAGTAAACTGTTTTATACATCAAAAATATAAGTAACTGGCCGAGAAGATATTCTTTTTCAATGTATTTATATTGAGAGGATTTTTCGCGTTTCGCCAGGTAGAAAACATGAGGTGCGATGATGGTGGGGATAAAATCCAGTGCTGGAGAGGTTTTGGTTTTTTCTGTTTCTCTTCCGGATTGAAGATGTTGAAGTACAGAGTATACAATGCTTATAATTATGGCGTTACTTATATTATTAATTGCAGTTGGGTAAATATGCAGATTGCTTATCAATTCTGAAAGGCAAAGTAAAACACCAGTGATGTTGGGTTTTCTGCCAGAGATTGTGGTGCTGTTGAAAATGTGACGATTCTTACGACTTATATTGACAAGTTTATGAGTGCAGAACTCTATATGTTCGACGATTTTATCTTGACTGTTTTTAATGTATTTTGAAATGTTAGTGATCCGACCATTCAACGTTAGTTCATCAAGCAGTATATCATTTTTAATATTGCGAATTTCATCGCAATGTTCACATTGAGAAACTATCTCATGTAATACATAACTCGACGTATTGCGGGGTGACGTTGATATGTAATCTAAAACAGAAGGCTCGATTTTGATTTTTTGTTTGTATTTTTTAATGCACTGTTTGATTGTTTTTTGTAGAGTATTTGAGATGTGTTTTTTATATTCTTTTAGAAAATCTTGCTCTAAAAAGAGTGAGGAGAAGATCAACTGCTGGCGAGATAATTTAATCTCAGGCTTGATCAATTTAATCCGGAAAACTCTTCCCTCCAACTCATAGCTGAACATGGAAGATAAGTCATAGTGGGGTGATAAATGTTCGAGTAACGACATTCGTGTATTCATTAGCCGCTTGAATTTATGGTCAGCATACATAAGTGTTTTTTTTATTTGCTCATCATAAAGTGGGCCGATAGCGCAGTTGGCAATACTCATTCTATCCGGAGACCTCCAGTCAACAGGGGAATCACATTGACGGTCATCATTACTATCAAAGGGCATCAACGTTGCCGATTATGGATGATGTCAGCTTCACACACCAGAACGGGTGATATATGGATCATCATTACCCCAACGGCAGTTTTACACCATGGCTAATATGGATGCTATCTTACTAAGATAATTGGTTTTTAGCGAGTGACGAGCCAGGTTGTGTCAGTCTGTCTCATGTCGATATTACGGGGATGATGCAAACCTGAATGCTGCGATATTGGCGTGTCAGGGGAGGCATCTTACGGTATCATTTACCGCAATTTTTAAGATGCAAAGCCCTGCATCGCTAGCTTTTTCTTCAGACCAGGATGATTCATGAACGACAAAATCAGTCAGGACACGATCAACAAAGCCCTGTGGGCCGCGTGTGATACGTTCCGTGGCACCATCAGTGCTGATACCTATAAAGACTTTATCCTTACCATGCTGTTCCTCAAGTACATTTCAGATGTCTGGCAGGATCACTATGACGAATACAAAGAACAGTATGGCGATGCGCCGGAACTGATTGAAGCGATGATGGCCAACGAGCGTTTTGTACTGCCAAAAAGTGCCAGCTTTTATGCGCTGTACGAACGCCGCCATGAGCCGGGTAACGGTGAGCGTATCGATCAGGCTCTGCATGCAATCGAAGAAGCCAACGGAACCAAACTGAAAGATGCCGGGAAAAGCGTGTTCCAGGATATTTCGTTTAACACCGATCGTCTTGGCGAAGAAAAACAGAAAAACACCATCCTGCGTCAGCTACTGGAAGACTTCGCTGGTGAAGATCTCAACCTGAAGCCGAGCCGTGTAGGTACTCTGGACGTTATCGGTAATGCCTATGAATATCTGATTAAAAACTTTGCGGCCAGCGGCGGGCAGAAAGCCGGGGAGTTCTATACTCCGCCGGAAGTATCAGACCTGATTGCTGAACTGCTCGACCCACAACCCGGTGATACCATCTGCGATCCGGCCTGTGGTTCCGGTTCGTTGTTGATGAAGTGCGGACGTAAAATTGTCTCCGGGCATGACAGCCGTAACTATGCCTTGTTCGGTCAGGAAGCGATTGGATCTACATGGTCGCTAGCGAAAATGAATATGTTCCTTCACGGCGAAGATAACCACAAAATCGAGTGGGGCGATACCATTCGTAACCCGAAACTGCTCGATAAAAATGGCGACCTGATGCTGTTTGATATCGTGACAGCTAACCCTCCCTTCAGCCTGGATAAGTGGGGCCATGACGAGGCTGAGAACGATAAATTTGGTCGTTTCCGTCGCGGTGTACCGCCGAAGACTAAAGGCGATTACGCCTTTATCTCGCATATGATCGAAACCCTGAAACCAGGAACGGGGCGTATGGGCGTAGTTGTGCCACACGGTGTGCTGTTCCGTGGTTCCAGCGAAGGTAAAATTCGCCAGAAACTGATCGACGAAAATCTGCTGGATGCCGTCATTGGCTTGCCGGAAAAACTGTTCTACGGTACAGGTATTCCTGCTGCGATTCTGATTTTCAAAAAACAGAAAGTGGATGACAAGGTGCTGTTTATCGACGCCAGCCGTGATTATAAGGCTGGTAAAAATCAGAACCAGCTCAGCGCTGAAAATATCCAGAAGATCGTTAACACCTATCGAGAAGGCGATAACGTCGAGAAATACGCCTATCTCGCCAGCCTGAAAGAGATTCAGGACAACGACTATAACCTGAATATTCCGCGCTATGTTGATACCTTTGAGGAAGAGGAAGAGGTCGATTTGCTGGCCGTGCGTAAAGCGCGAGAGCAACTGAAGGTGGAACTGGCGAAACTGGAAACGGAGATGGCAGGTTATTTGAAGGAGTTAGGTTATGGTGCCTAAAGGTTGGATGCTTAAACAGTTGTCGGATATTGTAAAAGAAAAAATATCTTATGGAATTGTTCAGGCGGGACCACATATTCCTAATGGAATACCTTATATAAAAAGCTCTGACATTAGAGGGGCTATTGATCCTGCGTCACTGCAGAGGACAGCGCCTGAAATACATTATAAGTACAGACGTTCAGCTGTGCACCCTGGGGATATTATATTCTCCTTGAGAGGCAACATTGGCGAGACAGCCATAGTGCCTTCTAATTTATTAGAAGCGAATTTAACGCAAGGTACAGCACGGATATCAGTATCTGGTGATCAATGTAATGAGTTTTACCATCAACAATTTGCGATGGATAAATTACGTAATTATATTAATTCCTTGAGCAAAGGGAGTACATTTAAGGAAATTTCACTAGAAGAGCTACGTAAAGTTAAAGTTCTGTGTGCCCCCCTTCCTGAACAAAAGAAAATTGCTCAAATCCTGTCCACCTGGGATAAGGCAATTACGGTGACGGAAAAGCTTCTCGTCAACAGCCAGCAGCAGAAAAAAGCCCTGATGCAGCAATTGCTTACCGGGAAGAAACGGTTGCTGGATGAGAATGGGGTGAGGTTTAGTGGGGAGTGGGTATATTTAACGTTTGATAATGCTTTCATTGTTGCAAATAAAAAATCGACGCAAGTCAAATCTTCCGATTATTTACAGTCAGGTTCCATCCCTATAATCGATCAAGGGCAAAGTCGAATTGCTGGGTACTGTAATAATTTAGAGGTTTATTCGGACGTGCCTGTGATTGTTTTTGGCGATCATACAAGATGCGTCAAATGGATTGAGTTTGTGTTTTGTCCCGGTGCTGATGGAACGCAAGTAATAAAAACTAGCAAAATACTTGAACCAAAACTTGGATACTATCTTCTTTCAAATACAGATATTCCGAATTTAGGTTACAGCAGACATATGCGAGAACTTAAAGAGAAAGACTTTAGGTTGCCATTAGATATCAAAGAACAACAAAAAATCGCCGCCGTCCTGTCCGCTGCTGATGCTGAAATCTCCACACTTGAGAATAAACTCGCCTGCCTGAAAGACGAGAAGAAAGCCTTGATGCAGCAACTGCTGACCGGGAAACGTCGGGTGAAAGTGGATGAGGCGGTTGCCGTATGAAACTGACGAAAAGCGGTCCACTGACTGACCGGGAAATCGACTGGCTGGAAGAAATATTAATGAAGTATGGAATGGATGATTCTGTACTCTGTTTCTCTGAGCTGGATGGATTGCTGACGGCGATTTTATCAGGTCCAAATATGGTTTCACCCAATATCTGGCTGAGTGCTATTTGGGGAGGAGGCGATTATCATCCGAAATGGTCATCTGAGAGAGAGATGGAGCGTTTTGTCAGTCTGTGTTTTCAGCATATGAACGATATCGCTGGTTGCCTTTATGACGCCCCTGAACTGTTTGAGCCGATTTTCAATGAGCGTGAGGTAAAGGGGGAAAAATATACCATTGTGGAAGAGTGGTGTTTTGGTTATATGAAAGGAAAGTCACTGGATGACTGGTCTGGTCTTCCCGGTGAGTTACGGCCTTCTCTGGAAGTGATCGCTCTTCATGGCGTGGAGAAGAATTTTCCTGTACTTGAGAAAATGACCGGAGAGCAGTTTGAGAAAAGTATTTCCCTTATTCAGCCTGCTGCACTGGCACTTTATCAGTACTGGTTGTCAGTGAGAATGTCAGAGGCATCATCCCGGCCTGTTCCAGTGAAGGGGGCAGAAAACATGCCCGGGCGAAATGACCCGTGTCCGTGTGGCAGCGGTAAAAAATTTAAGAAGTGCTGTCTGCATTGATGAATCTTCATGTGACCAGTAGCGAGTAGCGCCAGAAAGAAAAGGATTAATGATGAACCAGACGTACACGCCAAAATTCCAGGAAGAATACAGCGCCAAAATTCCGGCACTGACGTTACTGACCAGCCTCGGCTGGACGTTTTTATCTCCGAAACAGATTATGGATTACCGGGGCTATAAACAGGATGAGGTGGTGCTGCGTCCGGTTCTGCGTGAAGAGCTGTCGAAGCGTTCCTTTATGGCGGGCGGTAAAACATGCCGCTTATCGGAAAAAGCGCTGGATAACCTGATATCACAGGTCTGTTCTCCGGCGCTGAATGAAGGGCTGCTGAAAGCCAATGAGCGGATGTATAACCATCTGCTTTACGGGATCGCCGTTACGGAGTTTGTCGATGGCAAAAAGGTGAACCCCACCATTGCGCTGATCGACTGGGAACATCCGGAAAATAACCAGTTCCACTTTACTGAAGAATTTACGGTATTGCGGTCAGGTGGTGTTGAAACCCGGAGGCCAGATATTGTCTGCTTTGTTAATGGTATCCCGCTGGCTGTTATTGAAGCGAAAAGCCCGGCTGGTCATGGCAAGAAAGGGCCAACCATTGACGAGGGGATATCCCAGAGTATCCGCAACCAGTTCAACGATGAAATCCCGCAGCTGTTTGTCTACAGCCAGTTATTACTTTCGATTAACGGTCATGACGGGCGCTACGGTACATGCCATACGCCAATGAAATTCTGGGCGGCATGGCGCGAAGAAGATATTACCGATGCGCAGATGTATGCTCTGCGCAACCATCCTTTATCGACTGAACAAATTCATGCGTTGTTTGATCATCGTCCATCAGCCGATCTCAACTGGTACCAACAGTTAATCGCCGCCGGTGAACTGGCTGTCAGTGGACAGGACAAACTGCTCATCAGCCTGCTTTCGCCGGAACGTCTGCTGGAGATGACCCGCTTCTTCACTCTGTTTGATAAAAAGACCGGGAAAATTGTCGCCCGCTATCAGCAGGTGTTCGGTATTAAAAGACTGCTGGAGCGCATCAGTACCCGCAGACCCGATGGGGGCAGGGAAGGTGGTGTTATCTGGCATACCACCGGCTCTGGCAAATCGTACACCATGGTGTTCCTCAGCAAGGCGCTGATTCTTCATGACAGCCTGAAGCGGTGTCGTATCGTGGTGGTGACGGACCGTATCGATCTTGAAGAACAGCTCAGCAGTACCTTTGCATCCGGCGGCGAGTTGGCCGGGAAAAAAGACAAAGCCAATGCAATGGCGACATCCGGGCAGATGCTGGCGAAACAGATTGGCTCCGGTAAAGAACGCATCATTTTCACCCTAATCCAGAAATTTAATTCAGCGACAAAACTTCCTGAATGCGTCAATACCAGCCCCGATATCATCGTTCTGATTGATGAAGGACACCGTAGCCAGGGTGGTGAGAACCATGTGCGAATGAAACTGGCACTGCCGAACGCCGCCTTTGTGGCATTTACTGGTACGCCATTGCTAAAAGAAGATAAGACCACCAATAAATTCGGACCGATTGTCCACGCTTATACCATGCAGCGAGCGGTAGAAGATAAAGCCGTTACACCTTTGCTGTATGAAGAACGTATTCCCGACCTTGAGGTTAACGATCGGGCAATAGATGCCTGGTTTGATCGTATTACCGATGGGTTAAGCGAAGCGCAAAAAGCCGACCTTAAGCGTAAATATGCCCGTAAAGGTGAGGTTTATAGTGCAGATGATCGCATCCGTCTGATCGCACTCGATATCGCCACGCACTTCTCGAAGAATATTGATGAGGGACTGAAAGGCCAGCTTGCCTGCGACAGCAAGATTTCCGCCATCAAATATAAAAAGTATCTTGATGAAGCCGGGTTGTTTGAGTCAGCTGTAGTTATCAGCCCGCCGGATACCCGGGAAGGGAATACTGAGGTGGATGAAAGCAAACTGCCGGAAGTGACGAAATGGTGGAAAGATAACGTCGGCACGCAGGATGAGTCTGTGTATACCCGCAATATCATCAGTCGTTTCGATACCGATGAGAAGCTCAAATTGCTGATAGTCGTTGATAAACTGCTCACCGGGTTTGATGAGCCGAAGAATACCGTGCTGTATATCGACAAGCCGCTTAAGTCCCACAACCTTATCCAGGCGATTGCGCGGGTGAACCGACTGCATCCACTGAAAAAGTTCGGTCTGCTGATTGATTATCGCGGTATTCTGGCTGAGCTGGACACGACTATCGGCAAATATCAGGACCTCGCCTCCCGAACTCAGGGCGGATACGATATCAAAGATATTGACGGGCTGTACAGCGCCATGAGCTCTGAATACAAGCGCCTGCCGCATCTGTATAACCAGCTGTGGGCCATATTTGCTGGTGTCAAAAACAAAAATGATACTGAGCAGTTACGTGCGGTACTGGTGCCTAAAATGGAAGAACGTGACGGAGAGATGGTCGATATCCATCAGAAAACCCGTGATGATTTCTTCGAGGCGTTAACGGCCTTTGCCGGATGCCTGAAAGTGGCACTGCAGTCCGCCACCTTCTTCACCGACAAGAGCTTTACGGAACAAGACCGAAACCTCTATAAAGAAACCGTAAAACAGATGTCCAGCCTGCGCCAGTGGGCGATGCAGGTCAGTGGAGAGCAGGTCAATTATGACGACTACGCCGAGCAGGTGAAAAAACTGCTGGATAAGCATGTCACCGGCGTTGAGGTTCGTGAACCGGATGGCGTGTATGAAGTCGGTAAAATGGGTAAGAGCGAAAAGCCCGAAGAGTGGGACAACAATAAAACCCGCAATGAAACCGACATCATTAAAACCCGTGTGACGAAGATGATTGAGCAGGAGCTGCGTGATGATCCGTATGCTCAGGAGGCCTTTTCCAGACTCCTGCGTATGGCAATCGAAGAGGCTGAAAAACTGTTCGACCATCCACTTAAGCAGTACCTCTTATTCCGTGAGTTTGAAGAACAGGTTGAAGCCCGTAAGCTCAGCGATATCCCGGATGCACTGGCGGTAAACAAGCATGCTCAGGCGTATTACGGTGTATTTAAAAAAGAGCTACCTGAGGTTTTTGTGGTAAAAGACGTTCAGGTGCAGGATAAGTGGACGAAGCTGGCTTTTGAAGTGGACAGCATTATCGTTAGAGCGGTGGCAGAAAACTCCCTGAACCCCCAGGACATTGAGAAAGTCGTTAAGACAAGTCTGCTACCACTGCTGTTTACGGCCTGCCGGGAAATTGGTGCCGGAATGAATCAGGTTAACCGTATTGTGGAAACCATCATCCAGATACTGCGCGTTGGTTTGATGAAATCATGAGTGAAAAAGAATCGCCATCAATGAAAGCGTTACGCATTGTCTATGGTGATGAGGTCATCGTCGTAAAGTGTGTTCCGCGTCAGGTCGTAAAGGGCAGGGTGCTCATCAAGGTGCATCCCGACTGCCGGGTTGTGGCCTCTGTACCGCCTGAAACACCGGAGCACGAGGTATTGTCTGCGCTGAAAAAACGTGGGCGCTGGATATACCAGCAACTGCGTGATTTCAGGGAGCAACAGACACACATTGTTCCGCGTCAGTATGTCAGCGGAGAAAGCCATTATTATCTCGGTAAGCAATATCAGTTGAAAGTGACAGAAGACGCTACTGTGCCGCAACGAGTGAAAATGTTGCGTGGGCGTCTGGAAGTGACTGTCAGACACAAATCGGCAGAAAAGATTAAAGCCTTGCTGGCTGAATGGTATCGGGAACGTGCCAGAGATGTTTTTCAGCGCAGGCTTGATTTACTGATTCCGCAGACCCTTTGGGTCAGTGAGCGTCCTCCGATACGTCTGCGGGCGATGCAAACGCAATGGGGCAACTGCTCTGCAAAAGGCTGTCTGACCCTGAATCCATGGCTGGTTAAGGCATCCTCAGAATGTATCGATTATGTCTTGCTACATGAGTTATGTCATGTTGCTGAGCACAACCATAGTGAGGAGTTTTACCGCTTGATGGGGCAGGTTATGCCGGGCTGGGAAAAGGTTAAGAAGCGACTGGATGGTATGGCTGGGATGTTGTTGGCAGATATGTAGTTTCTAACTTATTCCAATGGGCTCATTTGTCGGTGATGCTGCCAACTTACTGATTTAGTGTATGATGGTGTTTTTGAGGTGCTCCAGTGGCTTCTGTTTCTATCAGCTGTCCCTCCCGTTCAGCTACTGACGGGGTGGTGCGTAACGGCAAAAGCACTGCCGGACATCAGCGCTATCTCTGCTCTCACTGCCGTAAAACATGGCAACTGCAGTTCACTTACACCGCTTCTCAACCCGGTACGCACCAGAAAATCATTGATATGGCCATGAATGGCGTTGGATGCCGGGCAACTGCCCGCATTATGGGCGTTGGCCTCAACACGATTTTACGTCACTTAAAAAACTCAGGCCGCAGTCGGTAACCTCGCGCATACAGCCGGGCAGTGACGTCATCGTCTGCGCGGAAATGGACGAACAGTGGGGATACGTCGGGGCTAAATCGCGCCAGCGCTGGCTGTTTTACGCGTATGACAGGCTCCGGAAGACGGTTGTTGCGCACGTATTCGGTGAACGCACTATGGCGACGCTGGGGCGTCTTATGAGCCTGCTGTCACCCTTTGACGTGGTGATATGGATGACGGATGGCTGGCCGCTGTATGAATCCCGCCTGAAGGGAAAGCTGCACGTAATCAGCAAGCGATATACGCAGCGAATTGAGCGGCATAACCTGAATCTGAGGCAGCACCTGGCACGGCTGGGACGGAAGTCGCTGTCGTTCTCAAAATCGGTGGAGCTGCATGACGAAGTCATCGGGCATTATCTGAACATAAAACACTATCAATAAGTTGGAGTCATTACCATGGTGGGTTACCACCAAACGAATCAGAAAACCGATACTGGAAAAACTCTAACGCGGTGGCCAGTTTTAGTTGACCACAACACTTGCCGTGGGGTATATCTACTTATAGAGATTGACTTTATTGTGTTTTCGGTCGAATACAAGTAAATTTGTGGTTAATGGACTAGAATTTGTTGTGTTTTTGGAGTGGATGTGAACATAGTAGATGCTCTTGTTGTCAAGAGGCTAATGAACGTTGGTGATGAAACTGTTCTGTCCATCTTAAAGTTTTCAGCGTATAGCGGAGTGGCAACACTCGAAGAACTGGCACACCACTCCTCCAATCTAAAAATATCAAACGGTAAATCTCGAGCAACTCTCGAAAGCTTCTTAGATACTGCGAACTTCCAAGCTCTCAGGGTCGAAGTACAAGCTGAGATTGATTCGTTCAAAAATAAAGGTGTTGAGATTGTTCTCTTCGGTACGAAAACCTATCCAATTGCGTTATACGGTCTCCCGAAACCTCCTCCTTTTCTATACTGCAAAGGCAATCTGAACCTCTTAGATAATAGGCTTTCATTAGCGGTTGTAGGCACTCGTGAAAACACCCCCAAGGGGGAAACCATAACGATTAAAACTATTCAAAAGTTTGCGACTTATGGCTTCACGATAGTCAGTGGACTTGCACTGGGTATCGATACAATTGCTCATCGCGCGGCATTAGACGCCAAAACACCAACGATTTCTGTTCTTGTCGATGTGGAGTCTATTTCTCCCGCAAGTAATCGGGAACTCGCTAAGGAAATATTGGACGAGGGCGGACTTCTAGTTGCAGAGAATGCACCAGGAACCAAAGCAATACCTGCGTTCTTTGCTAAGCGAGACAGGATACAAGCAGGTTTATCTACTGCCGTCTTTGCTATTGAAACTTCGATAGATGGTGGGACGATGCACGCAGTCAAATCTGCTATCTCTATGATGCGTCCTGTCTTCGTTCCTGACGCACATAAAGCTAAGTATCCAGATCTTACTATCAAGGCAATTTCAGGAACTCAACAGCTAGTTAACGAAGGGAGGGCGATACCCTACACGAGCGAATCTTATGAAGATATTCGTCTTCAATTAGAAGATATCGCGAGTTCATTTAGGTCGTTGAAAGCAAAAGGTGGCCTGCTGTGATAAAGGTCATCGTCCTCGATCTTGATGACACGCTTATTGATACATCAAGCCTCGAACCACTTCGGTCAGCTGGCCGATGGAGAGACATACCCAGGTACTTTAATGGTTGTGTCATCTATCAGGACGTTGTCGGCCTTGTTACAACGGCTCGGTCGGTTGGAATCAAGGTTGCTATCTTCTCGAATGCGCCTTCGAACTACGTTCAGGGGCTACTCAAACACTTCAGTATCACTGTTGATTATGTAGTAGCCTACCATGATGTAACTCAGCATAAGCCGAGCCCTGAGGGCGTTACTCGTATTCTCGAGTACTTCGGTGTTAGCGCCGACGAGTCAATTTATTTAGGAGATAGTAACCTAGATCGAGACGCTGCTTCCAATGCAGGAGTTGAGTTTTTCTCAGTAGATTGGGGTTCTGCCTCGGAGATCGATTCGTCACATAAGGGAATAAGCGGTCTCACCGAGCTTATTGGAAAAAACTCGACGCGGAGCTCCGCAAGAACTGGACGTTCTGAGTTAATACAATCTGGGAATAAACTTCATCTGGGATTCTATTTAGATGGTATCAAACAGGAAGTTTGGTCTTTCAAAGATAACAAGAATACTTCTGTTCGCCGCTGGGTTAACAAGACTGTTGAGCTAGCTCCTTCATTCCCAGCCATAGATATAGTTGTTCGAGCGTTAGGTCACGCTGAGCTTAGGGCTGAAGATGGCGATAAAGCATTAGATACCTTGGGCAAATCGCTGGCTGTTGCTTTAGGGGCTTCTTACCAACCTAAGATATTAGAGAAAGATCACGTATTAGATAAATCGACTAATTGCACTGCAGCACAAAGACTCCACCAGGTCAGAGGTGCCTATAAAGCCGATTTTGATTCAATAGAAGCTAATTCAAATCCGACATTTCTGATCGTTGACGACGTATTAACTTCGGGGGCTACAACTGATGAGATAACACGCTGTCTATCTCAAGCTTTTCCGAATTCAAGTATTTACATTTTTACGTTGGTTAAAACTCTCTATAGATTGGAGCTAGGCACTGACAGCCAAGAACAACAACACAATAACCAACTGTTTTCAGATTTGTACAACCCAATCATCGACTCGCTGGCGGACGAAAGTGAACTATCTAGACATGTCAGGTCGAAGTCTAGTAGCAGGCTTGTAAGCAAGAAGTTTTCTGCTAACTACGCGAGAACCAACCATAACTTCATTTTCCACAATCTTCTCCAGTATTCTATCTCGTCTGAAACGGCGTCTGGACAGCTATTTGCAGCAATTCAAGTTCTTAAGAATATGCTTCAGAGAGGGAAGCCAACAATAGCCTCGCGGAAACTGAGGAAGGCATTTGGCATTGAACTGGAGAAGAGCGGTCTTAATACATCAGCTCAGGCTCTTGTGTCAGATAAGCCAGTTTTTTGGAATAGATTGATTCGAGGCAACAAGCATTCTGGGTACTACCCAGCGAAAAGGTTTTTTGATGAGCTGATTCCAAAGTATTTCGGTGAGTACATTTTTGTAAAACAACTAATGCTCCCTGAAGTTCAGATTTACGATATGACTCAGGTCTACGTTGAACAATTCCAGAACCGACAGGTAGATTTTTACATTCCTCAAGTTGGTTTAATTATTGAGATAGATGGTCAACAGCACCAAAATTCTCAGCATTTAGATGAGATGAGGGATGCGTTTACTGAAACCTTGGGACTGAAGACAGTTCGTTTCACTGTTCAAGAAGTGGCATCTGAGAATCAGTCATTTATCAGTAAGATAAATTCGATTATTTCTCAAATTCAGATCGTTGATAGTCTAGAGCGAAATGGTGTCCTAACGCCTCCTAATGGTATTTCTTTATTGAATTACCAAGAGGCTTATGAAAATGGAGTCGATGTTACTGACTCGCGATTGAGGCTGACCTCGGCGTTGCGTTTCCAGATACTGTTATTAGAGCTTCTTGAACGAGGTCAGATCAGACTAGGGGAGTTGAAAAAACTATTCATAGTCAATCGTGATGGAACTGATTTTGCTGAAGCGGCACTGGACGACCTGAACGATTTGTTATCGAATATCTTTCGTCTCATCGGCATTGAAGAAAAGCGAATTGAGGTTGCGCTGATCGAATCAGATGAGCTTCCGAGCGAACGGTCTGGTGAAAATATATTCATCGACTTCAGCTTACTGGAGCGTTATGACGATTCCTTTCAAGTTAACCAAGACGTCATATATTCACGTACGGATTACTTCGATTTCTATCGAAACTTCGAAGATTCTGATGCTGTTTCAATAGAAACCAGTCAATTGATTGACTATGACTTTTTCGAGCTTTCATGTAGTAACCCCATTACCTACAAGCTAGATCTTAGCCCAGGCAGCGAGCAGCGAGAGTCGCTGAGATACTTCCTCAGCAACCTGTTTCTACCATACCTAGAGGATGTAGATTTCAGGGAAGGGCAGGTTGGTATCATAGGATCTGCACTTTCGAAAAACGGCACAATAGGATTGCTGCCTACAGGTTCGGGTAAGTCGATTTGTTACCAGCTGTCAGCGGTCCTGCAACCAGCCGTTAGCTTTGTCGTGTGCCCGATAAAAAGTTTGATGTATGACCAGAAAGCAGATTTGGATAGCATCGGCTTCACTCGAAGCAATTTTATTACAAGTGATTTGAAGGCAGGAGAGAAGGCCAAAGTTCAGAGAGATTTCGGACGTGGTAAGTACTTCTTCGTTTTCATATCGCCTGAGCGATTCCAAACCCATGCGTTTAGAAAAGAGATGTTGGCTATCGGACTAGATCTCTCATTTGCCTACGCGGTGATCGATGAAGCTCACTGTTTGTCTGAGTGGGGACATGATTTCAGGACTTCTTATCTGAACCTAGCAAATACAATCGAACGGTTTGCTCCTAGTGCAAGTTATATAGGCCTAACGGCAACAGCATCAGTTAACGTCTTAAAGGATATTCAAACAGAGTTTGATATCCCCGATGATTTTGTCCGTACCCCAATGGACTTCACTCGCGAGGAACTCTCATTCCACGTTATCGACGATAAAGGCCTTAAAGGTGATGCAGTCGTCAAGCTTGTTTCTGAAATGGAGGGTAAATGGAATTCCGATCGGGAAGACGGCAATAAGGCGGGGATCATATTCACACCTACCGTCAACGGAGCTAAGGGTTGTCATAGCTTAGCGGGCCGAATTTCAACACTCTTGAAGATGGATGTTAGATATTTTTCGGGGTCGGCTCCGAAAATGGGTGGATTGCAGGGAGAGGCTTTCGATAGGTATAAGCGCCAAGTTCAAGACGAATTTAAAGAAAATAAATACCGCCTACTTACTGCCACTAAGGCATTCGGAATGGGCGTGAATAAGGGGAATATTGCCTATACGATTCACTTCGGAATACCTGGGTCGATGGAGGCCTTGTATCAGGAAGCAGGCAGGGCCGGGCGAGATAAAAAACTATTCAAGGAAGTACCCGCAGATTGCTATGTGCTTCTCACAAAAGAGCCCAATTCAGCTATTCTCGACAAGATTTGGGACGCTAGCACGAACGTCAAAGATCTGAAGGAGTACGTGAAGTCATTGAGTCGCGATAGCGACCTGAACACAAATCTATTCCTGATGACAAACGGCTTGGACACAATCAATGATGAGTTCAAGTTGATGGCAAATGTATACGAATTCTTTAAGTACAATCAGGAACACAACACGGTGATCATTACTGCCAGGCAGTTTGGTACGGAAAAGTTTAAATTGGAAAAGGCTATCTACCGTCTTTCTCAATTAGGTATTGTCTCTGACTGGGTAATCGAAGACTTTTTTAATGGAACGCTCTATGTCGAGTTCCAGTGCCTATCGGAAGAAGGCCTGGAAAAGAAAATTGAGCATACCGTCAGAAAGTATGATCCTGAGTTTAAGCTCGCTGATGTGTTCAGTAGTGATAACCAGTACTACAAAATTCTCTGCGACAAGCTGAGAAAAGGGTCTATCGATAAATCGCAATTTATCTTTCTTGTTCTTTTACTTTGGTCCTATGACCATTTTGTCTACAACCGCCGCCAGTCACAGAAGAACGTTTATGAACACTGTAGTTCATTTGCTGAAGGCAGGATGGATGGCAAAGAATTTAAGGAGAAGTTGGAGGGTTATTTCAGACACGACAAGTCGAGCCAACTTTTGCTCTATATGGCTGAGAATTCTGCATCGGCGAAGTTATGGCCATCAGTTTTTTTTGAAACTGATGAAGAAGAGGGCACGGAACATCTAGTAGGCAGCGAGAAGATGACGATCCTACGAGGTCAGATTTCTCGATTCCTAGAGTCATACAAAGATAATGCATTCTTGAACTACTTGAGTGGTGTGCTGCGACTAGCTTCCGATGAGTTTGATGATGCAGATGGAGAGCGAAGAATGGCATCGTCATTTGATCGGTTGATCAGTGATAATAGGGATGAAGCACTAGAGCTGGTCCGAAAAACTATGCAGCTAAAGCCAATGTTCTCTGAAAATGCGCGAAGCCGCTTTGCTCGTTTGGTCCATGAGAAATTTGAAGATTTGGATTTTCTTGAGGAGGTAAATGAAGAGCTAGGAGATCCGTTCTCCTATCACACTTTGTTAGCTCCACTAGCAATTAGACTTGAAAAACTTACCAGCCTATACAAGGGGATTAATTGGTGAATGACATACAGAAACTACACCGGGTAATCGATTCACTCGAAGAGCAATCGACGCAAGTGGCAGAGTTTAATGGCCTGTTGAGCGCCGTCAACGATGCAAGAACTGAGATAGAGGCAGCGAAATCAACGCTCGCAAGTCTAGCTTATGAACAGGCTGAATTGGTTACGAAGAACTCGAATAAATTTGAAGAGTTTGACGGTCGCCTTACGTCACTGAATGATCTTCTAGGCCAGATCAAAGATGAACAGTTGAAACTAAGGCGTGAGGTTGCAGCCTTGAAGTTTGTAACACCTGATCAGTTTGAACAAGGCTGCACAGCAATTGATAGCCGCATTGCTAAACAATTAGCGGAATTGAAAAGCAAGTTAGAGGCAGCGGTGGAGTCTCAGCAAAGATCGATAAGCGGGCTACGAACCATAGTTGTTTTAGGTATCTTGGTGTTGGCTGGAGGTGTCGGATTCTTGGCTATGAATATGGTTCTTTAATTTTTAGATTGTCATTCAGTTTTTAATTGTAATCAATAAGTTGGAATACAGAATCGAGCCAAGCTTTGAACTTTGCTAAGATAGGCAATACTTTTTCTTGTCGAAGTTGGTAGCGTTCATCTGGGGTTAGGTTTTTACTTTTCGCCTATTGTGCCAATGCGTAGAGTTTGCCGATATAACTTTTTGCTATATTCGCTCGGCCTTTAACGCGCTTTTCTGATTTAACGCATTTTCATATTTACGTCTAAATAGCTGCGCCTAATACCGCTACACTTTTGCCTGACCATGTTTTCCTCCGGGGAATGGGCTGGCGGTTTCCATAAAATGGCGGACCTTTTTCAGTAACTGCCACATTGAGCGGCACTGATGATTACGGGTTATCGTGTCATGAAGTGCCTGCCATAGCCGTTCCACATGATTCACCCACGGCGAGTAAACCGGCTGGTAAATTACCCTGGACTTGGGATTTGCTTTCAACCAGCGCTGTGTTTCGCGGCTTTTATGGATAATGTAGTTATCAACGATCAGCGTGATTGTTTTCGCCCGCCGGTAAGTGGCTTTCAGGTGCTTCAGCAGAGCGATAAACAGCGCTGAACTTTTGCTGTTGCCGCCCACGTAGCTGACTTTACCCGTGCCACTGTGCAGTGCGCCGGCCAGATAGTATTTTTCGTTCTGCCCCGGCGTCACTACCCGTTTCTGCTGTCCGCGCAACTGCCAGTCCGCACCGATTTTAGGATTAAGGTGGATATCCACTTCATCTTCATAAAATACCGGATGCTCTACGCTGCATTCATCCAGCGCTTTGTGGATTACCGCCATCTTTTCATCTTTATGTGGGTCACGGATACGCAGAGTTGGCGCGGCCCTGCGCCATACAAGCCCCGCAGATGGCAACCAGCGGCGAACGGTTCCTGCATGTAACTGGCAACCGGTTATCTCATTGATTTTTATTGCCAGTAATTCGGTGCTCCAGCGTGAACGTTGATAACCAAAATCGCCGGGAGAATGCTTTATCAGCTCACGTAACAGGGTGCAGATATGTTCAAAAGGCCAGCGTCGGGAGCGCCCTGCGGGTAAGGATTTCAGGCCTTCAATACCTGAGTGCGTAAACCAGTTAATCCAGCGACCAACGGATGAACGGGCACAACAGAGAGTTCTGGCAACATCGCTGACCCGTTCACCCCGATGAAGCATCAGCATGGCCGTGAGCCTGCGGGCATGATTTTTATCACGCGTTTTATGAATAGCTTTCTGCATCAGGCGTCGTTCGCCACGGGGTATTGGTACTATGATCGGCATCGCTCAGTCCGGTTGGTGATTTTGGTTGGTTTGGCGATTGATCAGATCGCACAATCCGGGCTGAGTTCCCTTTCAGTGATCTACTATTCCGCGCAGCTATTTAGGATATCGTTGCTTTTACTATGTATCTTCTTATCTAAGATAGATTTTATTTTTATTGTTTTATTACCTTCAATATCACAGGAAAGCAATAGAGCCTCACTTCCATTTGTACTAATTATTATTTCATCTTCACCTGTATATATGTGGTTGAAAATATTTGGTGTATAATTACCTATATAGAAAGCCAAGAAGAAATAAGTTATTAAAGTCCATGCAGCCCATTTCGAAAAAAAATGATTTAGATTTTTCCTGGAATATTTTTTTAAGACAACTGTTTAGTAAGAATATTGATACAAATAAAATCAGGTTTATGATAAAGAATTTCCATTCTAATAATATGTCACCCAATATTAGCATAGGTGCCATCATTCCAGCACTAATTATAGTAATATGATGAAATAAAGTATTCGAACTTCTATATGCATTTCTTAACAACAAAAAAACTGCAATTATTATAATTGCATTCTGCACAAGGGTTAATACTAATGAATTGAAATCTATCCATATTAAACTTATTGGATATCCATAATAAACAGAGTTGCCGAGTTTATAAAATACATATGTCGCATATGACATAAATGTGATTAATGTTATTATCGATATGTTACTTTCTAGTTTGTATGTGCTATTTCGCATCTAATATATCTCTATGCAATTAACTCTAGATTATTTTTAATTCCATACTAATACGCTATATTATCAACATATGATACTCAAACAATTTGTTCCCCTTAACCAACAAAGGGGAACAAAGAATTTACACTTAAAATTCTTTTCTTGAATCGAATCCACTTACAATTGTATAGTCTATAAGAGAATTATTTGCCTCGTTAATTCTAATTTTAGCACCTTTATATGCGACAACTTTTGTTCCTTCAGTAAGGTCAAAAGTAAAGTCTGTTGTATATGCAGATCTCGCCATATTATTAGAGAATTCACGATATGTGAATTTTAATGTGTTCCCTGACTTTCCATTATACTCTATCGTCTTTACAAATGAATCACTAACCATACATAATCCATTTGGTACATATTGTATTGAGATTTCACTCGAATTGTATGTTGTACCATTAGGCGGTGATATTGTATTTTTCGCTTTATCATATGTTACATAGTTTACTGAGTTAACAACTACGCCATATAAGTTTTTAAGTCCAATTGAATTCTTATCAATCGGATTTACATAAACATTGTTTCCGGTATGGCAATATGTCCCTTCTTTAATTTCCGATAGTGACCCTGACGCGTTACCAAGTTTGAGTAATTCAGTTTTATACCCAGTAGCTGACCTTATAATGTGATCACCCATGTATGCTTTGTTAGTTGTACCAACCATTGGTTCCACATATTCTTGAGTTGTGACTTTTGGAGCAACACTACCCGGAGCACAGCCAGATAATAATGTGGTACCTAAAACAATTAGAGGTATATTATTTTTCATGCGTTACTATTCCATATGTGTGTAGTACTAAAGTCAAAATCTTATCATACCAGATAAAGAATGGTAATAGTTCAATAGGTTATTGCTCTTTCCCTTCCGGCTCTCCTTTTTAGTACATATTAGAATTTCGCATGAGGTACATGAGAATCAATAGGGATTACTTTAGTTTCTCCCAGTAGCGGGGGGCGACTCGTTCACACCTTCGGCGGTTCACTGCGTGGCGACTACAAGAGACTTTGAATAATCTATTGAGAAGTAATTCTTGTAGTTGGTACTTCCAATCAATTCTTTGTTAGTACTTTTATTGTCTGAGCGAAAGCGAGTAGGAATAACACGAAACCACCGTGTGGTCAGATACAACGTGACACACGGTGAGTTTAAGCTATGTGCTGATTCTGTGCTCAGCGTAATCCAAGTCTATCTATTTACTGCCAATTACAGTCAAGTAGAAGGACAACTACAGCAAAGTTTCGCAATACACTGCTATGTAACACATTGATCCTGCGTAGAATTTAAAATCCCTCGGCGTTCGCGCTGTGTGGGTTCAAGTCCCACTCCGGCTACCATGGGAAAACGCAGAATAATCAAAGCAATAAGCAGTGTCGTGAAACCACCGAAAGGTGGTTTTTTTGTGCCTGCAATTCCCCCTTCCTGACAACAAATCTTATTTTTCGTGCCTGACCCATGCACAACCATAATTTTTCGATCATTATGCGTCGAGGGCGTTTCCTTATCGCGTAAATTCTTATATCTCCGTTTCATCGATTGCCCTGCGGCAGCTTCGCAGATAACTTCATTTGGATTTTCCTTAGAAAAAGTGGAAGAGCTTGCAAATGGGCTGGGCAAGGGTATCAACAAATGATCAAAACATTGTTCTCCGGCGACAAGCTCTCGAACGTACAGGATATGAACTACGGTTGACAAGAGGCATCTAAAACCGCAATGGCGCTGGATTTGACCACTGGGAGCATTACGGGATGGCAGATGTACCAGATAGCTAAAGAGAATTGATTATGTCACAAGAATTAGAATTTTCGCTTCATCCACCCGTTTGGCCTGCCATCGTCTATTTTGTTGTATCTGTTGCAATTTTTTTCTTGCTTTATCTCGGGAAACTAAAAGTTAACAGGCTGCATAAATACCCGCTATTTATCGCATATATGGTGTTTGTAATCGCTGTTGCAGCCGTTCAGATAAACATCTTTGCTAATGGCTACGAGTTTGTCCGCAGCTTTTTGCATATCGATTTTGACCCCTATCGATATGACTCGGTATATTGGGGATCATTGTTTTTCTCCATAATTTACTTGCTGGCGTTGCCCCGGAACAAGTTTTAGCATAATGAAATTTTCATTTAAGGGACGTTATGTCTTTACCGCCATTGTATGCACTGCGTGCGTTTGAAGTTGCTGCGCGGTTGAACTCCTTCAGTAAAGCCGCTGAAACGCTCAATATTACGCCGGGTGCGGTCAGCAGACATGTTCGTACCCTTGAACTGTGGTTCGACTGCGAGCTTTTCAAAAGGCAAGGTCCTCGCGTGGAGGTCACTGAAGCCGGGCGAGTGCTTGCCGGACAGCTGAACGAGAGCTTCACGAGCATTGAATGGGCCTGCCGGGCATTTCGCAGTGAAAACCACCTGCTGCGGTTAAAAGCACCCAGCACCCTGACCATGAGATGGCTTCTCGACGTGCTGCGATCTTTTCGCAACAACCATGCAAAACCACAGGTTGAGATTGCCAGCGTCTGGATGGACATTGATACCGTTGATTTCAATCTTGAGCCCTACGACTGCGCCATCCTTCTTGGTAATGGCCGTTTTGGTGACACAACGGAGAGTCAGCTGCTTTTTCATGAATGGCTTATCCCGGTTTGTACCCCATCACTTATCGAACCGGCCCGGCAACGGCTTCCGCAATGCGATTTGATCCATCCTTCACCGGACAGACGTGACTGGCGGCGCTGGCTGCGAAGAACAGGATTGTTCCCGGGGCTCGATATGAGCAGCGGTATGGTGTTCGATACCCTTGAACAGGGAAGTATTGCCGCGATGAACGGGCACGGCATCGCTATCGCCGACCTGCATCTCACGCTTGATGCCCTGAAAAGTGGCCTGCTGGGCCTGCCGTTCAGGGAAGCTATTGCGACGGGGGATGGCTACTACCTCGTCTGGCCAAAAAATTCACTCAAAAGAGAGAGCATTCAGCATCTTCTGGCCTGGCTGCAAAACCATACCCCGGTCGTTCCGGCGCTGGATATCGATTATCTGGAATACGATGACAGTCGGGTTTATTAATACCGTTATGAATAAGATATGTTTGCCATCTTTTTATAACGTTCTGGCAAAGCGCTGTTCAGGCTGAGTACCTTATCCAGAATATAAAATGCTGGCGTGTTTTTCTGTTGCTCAGCGTCAATGATTGCCGCGCGTAATAGCGTGGCGGCAGACGAAATTCTGTGAAAATATTCTTCAGTCTCGGGCGTCTGTAATTCACCCGACGTGGCGTAACGCACGTCCGGCCAGCCGGAGAAGTCGAGCAGCGGAAGGGGCTTTCCTGCTTCAGGATGACAGGCTGAAATCAGCGCAGCCGCTTGCTTAGGGTCGCGATGGGCAACGGATAGCATGTATACGCGCTGCGCAAACGGTGACAGAGCCTCAGAGTGATGTTTCGTCGCCATAAGCATGGCCATAAAATCTTGTAAATCATCGGCTGAATCGGTGTCAGGTGGTAATACAGTTTTCAATAACTGATATAACGCATCAAGTGTCATATTTGCCCCGGATCCTCTTATCATTATTATTCAGTTTGCGGCTGAACGTTTTATCGACCCGCGCAAAGGCGGGTCGTGAAGATGATATTTGAATGCGGTCGCATCAGAAAAACGATTAATAATGGCAATCACTGTGAGTTTTTCTCACTATAGCCTTTTCGTTTCACACTCCACCCAGGTACGCCTTCCTCACCTCCGGATCCTTCAGCAACGCCTCGCCGCTGCCGCTTAACCGAATCTGGCCGTTAACCATCACATAGCCGCGGTCGGACAACTTCAGCGCGTGGTGCGCATTCTGCTCGACCAGAAAAATCGTCATTCCGTTACGGGCCAGTTCGCGCAGCGTCTGGAAGATCTGTTTAACCACGATTGGCGCGAGGCCGAGGCTGGGTTCATCCAGCAGCAGAAGTTTAGGACGGCTCATCAGCGCGCGGGCGATAGCCAGCATTTGCTGTTCACCGCCTGAAAGCGTCATCGCCCGCTGGTTACGTCGCTCTTTGAGGCGAGGGAAGAGGTCGAACATGCTTTGCATATCTTCCGCTGCATGCTGATTGCCGACGGGGATTGTCCCCATCAGCAGGTTCTCTTCTACAGACATATCCGGGAAAATGCGTCGTCCCTCAGGTGCCTGCGCGATGCCGCCGGTGGCAACATAGTGGGTAGATTTGTGGCTGATATCCTCGCCGCAGAAGAGGATCTGCCCGTTGCGGATCCGGGGCTGACCAAAGACAGACATCAGTAATGTTGACTTCCCCGCGCCGTTAGCGCCAATCAGGGCAACGGTTTCCCCTTCGTTAACCTCAAGCGAAACCTGCTTCAACGCCTGGATCACCCCGTAGAAAACATCCACATCCTGAAACTGAAGCATCGGTTCGCTCACAGATTTACCTCGCTTTCGTCGGTGCCCAGATACGCGGCAATCACTTTTTCATTGTGCTGAATCTCAGCCGGTTTACCTCTGGCAATTACATCGCCGTGATCGAGCACAATGATGTCATCTGAAATGCCCATCACCATCCCCATATCATGCTCGATCAGCAAAACCGTGATGTCATGGTGGTCGCACAGGAACCGGATGATCTCACTCAGCTTGTGCGTCTCCACCGGGTTCAGGCCGGCAGCAGGTTCATCGAGACAAATCATCTCCGGGCCGGTACACATGGCGCGGGCGATTTCGAGGCGTCGTTGCTGACCATAGGACATTTCCCCGGCCAGACGGTTCGCGCAATCCACCAGATCCACCACCTCCAGCCAGTAAAACGCCCGGTCCAGCGCATCGTTCTCTGCCCGACGATACGCAGGGGTATTCAGCACCCCCGCCAGCAGATTGCGGTTGACGCGCATGTGCTGTGCCACCAGCAGGTTTTCCACCACCGACATCTCGCGGAACAGGCGGATGTTCTGAAACGTGCGCGCAAGACCCGCGCGGTTCACCAGATGCGTGCCGCCAAACATTTTATAGAACAGGCGTTGACCAAGCTGCGCCGGGTTGAGCCAGTCGCCCGGCTGGAATTTCTGGCCGAGCACCTGAATGACATTGGTGGTTTTATTTCGTGCATTGAACAGAATGTTGCCGCCGGAGGCCCGGTAGAAACCGGTCAGGCAGTTAAAGACGGTCGTTTTTCCTGCGCCGTTAGGCCCAATGAGTGCGGTAATGGAGCCGCGCTGCACCTCAAGATTGACGTCGTTTAAGGCCTTGATCCCGCCGAAGTGCATCATCAGATGTTCTACACGTAAAATCGTTGCGTTCATGGCGCCACTCCTTTACGCACGGTAAATCCGCTGCGGTTGATGCGGATCAGACCGCGAGGACGCCAGATCATCATCACCACCATCAGCATGCCAAACAGCAGCACCCGGTATTCCGCAAAGCTGCGCAGCAGTTCCGGCGTGACGGTCAGCACAAAGGCGGCCAGTACGACGCCGACGGTGGAGCCCATCCCGCCCAGGACCACAATGGCGAGGATCAGGGCCGATTCAAAAAAGGTGAAAGAGGTCGGGTTAACAAACCCCTGGTAGGTGGCAAAAAACACCCCGGCGATACCTGCCGTCGATGCGCCCAGGGTGAAGGCCGAGAGTTTGACCAGAACGTGATTCAGCCCCATGGAACGGCAGGCAATCTCATCCTCACGGAGCGCTTCCCACGCCCGTCCAATGGGCATTCGGGTCAGCCGGTGTTTAATGTAGAGCACCAGCATGACTACCAGGAAAAGTACCGCATAGATGAAAATAAACTTCATGTTGGGGTTATAGGTCAGGCCGAAGAACTCGTGGAAGGGGACGCCGCCTTCTTTGGCGCGTCGGCCAAACTCAAGGCCAAAAAAGGTTGGGGCAGGGGCTGAAACGCCGTTAGGCCCTCCGGTGAAGTTAAGCCAGTTGTTCAGCACCAGGCGGATGATCTCGCCAAACCCGAGCGTGACGATGGCGAGATAATCCCCGTGCATGCGCAACACCGGAAAGCCAAGCAGGGCGCCTGCGCCCGCGGCCATTAGCGCCGCCAGCGGCAGCATGCTCCAGAACCCAAGCCCCAGATACTGATACCCGAGCGCCAGCCCGTAAGCGCCGATGGCATAGAAGGCGACATAACCCAGATCCAGCAGCCCTGCCAGGCCAACAACAATGTTCAGCCCAAGACCGAGCAGGACGTAGATCAGTCCGAGAATGGCAACCGTCAGAAGGTATTTCGTTGCTACAAACGGGAAGCAGATCGCCAGCGTGACAATCAGCGGAATGATCCAGCGCATGCGGCTTTTATACGCCGGCGGCCGGACATACACGCCCGCATTGTCGGATTCAAACCGCGTCTGTAAACGTCTTCCGGCCGCCGTAGCTGAAAAGGCGCTCAGCAAAAAACGTCCCACCATCACCGTGCCAACAATCCACGCCAGCCGCTGGCCGTCAAAGGTAAAGCTGTAACCATCCAGTATCACACCCGCAATCGGGCCGAAAATAATCAGGGCGATCATTCCGGAAAAAATTGCGTCCAGAATGCAGCGCTTCAGGGAAAAACCGTCAGAGGTCATCGCGTTGTTCCTTACACTTTAGCCACGACAGGGCGGCCCAGCAGCCCCTGAGGACGGAAGATCAGAATTAAGACCAGCAATCCAAACGAGAACACGTCTTTATAATCCGAGTTCACCATCCCGGAGAATTGCGCTTCTGCAACGCCCAGAATCAGCCCGCCAAGCATCGCACCGGGCAAAGAGCCGATGCCGCCCAGCACCGCCGCCGTAAAGGCCTTGATGCCGATAACAAACCCGACGTAAAAATCAAAGGTGCCGTAATTCATGGTGATCAGCACGCCCGCCAGCCCGGCCATGGCTGCGCCGATAACAAACACCAGCGAAATTATTCTGTCGGTGTTGATACCCAGGATGGAGGCCATCTTACGATCCTGCTGTACCGCACGGCACATGCGTCCTAAGCGGGTACGGTTGATAATCCAGGTCAGCACCAGCATGCCCGCGAACGAGGCGATGAGGATAAAGACTTTGGTATAGGTTATCTGGACAAACCCTTCGCCAAGGTGAAAACGCAGCACGCCATCAAGCATGGTGGGCACGCCCTGCTGGCGCGGGCCCTGGCTGAGCTGGACGTAGTTTTGCAGTATCAACGACATCCCGATGGCCGAAATCAGCGGCGCCAGACGCGTCGAGTTGCGTAGCGGCTTATAGGCGATGCGCTCAATCGTCCAGCCATAAACGCCAGTGACCACGATGGTGAAAACCAGCGTCCCCAGGATCAGCAGCGGAAAGGAGTGGAGTCCAAAAAACGCCAGCAGGGCCAGGCCAATGGCCGAGAGATAGGCGGAGATCATATACACTTCGCCGTGAGCGAAATTGATCATACCGATGATGCCGTACACCATGGTGTAGCCGATGGCGATAAGACCGTAGACCGACCCCAGCGTTAAGCCATTAATTAATTGTTGCAGAAAGAATGTACTCATGGTCGCGCACCTGAATAAAGGGTTACGCCGACAGTCAGACCTGCCGGCGCTGAGCAGATTCCGTCCCGTTATGGCACTTCTTTATATTTGCCTTTGTCATCCCACTGGTAGACCACGTAGTCAGAGACTTTGAGGTCACCTTTGCTGTCCCAGGCTTTTTTACCCATCACCGTGTCGACAGGGTTGGCCTTCAGCCACTCGCTGGCTTTTGCGGAATCCGTCCTTTTCGTGGCCTTGAATGCCGCCGCGATAGCCTGCACAGACGCGTAGGCGTAGAGGGTGTACCCTTCAGGTTCAAATTTACCGGTGCGGAATTTCTCGATGACGGCTTTTCCGTCCGGGATCAGGCGCGGATCTTTACCGAAGGTCATGTAAATACCGTTGGTGTACTGTGCCCCACCGGCGGCGGTGACCATCTCTTCATTGACGATACAGTCTCCCGAGAAGAACTTCGCCTGCACGCCCTGTTCACGCATCTGGCGAACCAGCGGGCCCGCTTCCGGGTGACAGCCCCCGAAGAACACCACGTCCGGTTTTTGTGCGCCGATTTTGGTCACCAGCGCGTTAAAGTCTTTCTCCCCGCGGGACAACCCTTCGTACATCACCTCCTTAACGCCGCGTTTCGCCAGCGCCGCTTTAGTGGCATCCGCCAGCCCCTGACCGTAGGTGTCTTTATCGTGGATGATGACCACCCGTTTGGCTTTCAGCTTATCAAGAATAAAATCGCTGGCGACCTGGCCCTGCTGGTCGTCACGTCCGCACATGCGAAATATGTCGCTCATGCCACGTTCGGTAATCAGTGGGTTCGTTGAGCCGGGAGTGATGGAGAGGATCCCGGCATCGCTATAGACCTCGGAGGCGGGCATGGTCGACGAAGAGCAGAAGTGGCCGACGACCGCTTTCACCTTATCCTGATCGACTAAGCGGTTGGCAACGGCGACGGCCTGTTTGGGCTCGCAGGCGTCGTCGCCCTGAACCAGTTTGATTTTCTCACCGTTGATCCCGCCGGCGGCGTTAATGTCTTCCGCCGCCTGCGTAGCGCCATGCCAGTATTGATCGCCGTAGGTTGCGTTCGGGCCTGTGAACGGCCCGGCCACGCCGATGACGATATCGGCCTGCGCGGAAAAGGCCGTCACCAGACAACCGGCCAGCACCAGGGAGAGGGGAGTTTTGGTAAATTTCAGCGACATTATTATGTTCCTTAGCAAAGAGGTTTTTGCACCAGGTATAAACCCGAACGCCTGATGGCATCGTAAATCCAAAAACAAGAGCGAGAACAAAATGCACTTTAGAAGCAATCTCATGCTTAATACGGCGAGGATCCCACGCACCGCGAAGCGCGCAGAACATTAAGCAAAAAGGTTGCCAGAATGGTTAATCCCTTGACCGGGTCACAACACGTTGAGTATAGAGCGCCGTTTTATGCGCCTTTGCGGGATGATATGAATTTACAGCGGAGATCACATCTCCTTAACAACAAAGCCCATAAGTTGTGCAACGGTCACGATTTGCACGTTTTTGCAGCAATAAAGACCTAAACTTCAGATAGGCACGCGCGGCGATATATGTCAGGATCGTTTTTTTTATCAGGAGTATCAGCAATGGCTGAAGGCCCATTAAATGAAAGCGAGATGGCGTGGCTGGAAGAGACATTAATCTCTTACGGTCACGACGATGCATCCGTGATTGACGTGTCCGAACTGGACGGCATGCTTACCGCAGTACTTTCCGGTCCCGTTGTGGTGGAGCCCGACACCTGGCTGGTGGCGGTCTGGGGTGGTGAGAAATATATTCCTCGCTGGAAAAACGATCGTGAGATGAACCGTTTTATCGATCTCTGCTTTAAGCACATGAACGATATTGCCGAGCGTTTGAGCGAATACCCGGATCAGTTTGAACCGCTGTTTGGCTATAACGACGTTGACGGTCAGAGCTATACCGTGGTGGAAGAGTGGTGCTATGGCTACATGCGCGGCGTGGCGCTGACGGACTGGTCATCCCTGCCGGAAGCGCTGGAAGCGGACCTGGCGGTGATTGCCCTGCACGGGACGGAAGAGAACAGCGAGAAGCTGGATGCGCTGACCGAAGAGGAGTATATGGCCAGCATCGAGAGCATTCAGCCTGCGGTGCTGCGTTTGTATAACTACTGGGTGGCTAACCCGCAGCAGCCGGAAGCGAAAAAGCCGATCGTGAACGGGTCGAAGGTGGGGCGTAACGACCCGTGCCCGTGCGGGAGTGGGAAGAAGTTTAAAAGCTGCTGCCTGCATTAAATCATTAATTACTGTGGCCTGAATGGGGCACGGGTGTTGAGTCCCCGCTAAAATCGGCGAACCGGAGACCAGATGACAAGGGCTGGACGCCATGGATGGCGGCCAGAGGCGAATCGAGACAGGATGTCGAGTTGAGCCGACCGCAGGCAGATGGTCGGGAGGTGAGCGTAGTGCGAAGCACCGATTTTCCGCGGGGCCGCGGGGATTGATAAGGGGGCCGCCGCGGCCCCCTTATCCCGTTCACATGCTGTGAAAAAATTATATTCTGTTGATCTTAAGGTGAACGGAACAGTACCTCAGGACCTGTATAAATAAGTTATCCCACTTCCGGCAGCATCCCCGCTGCAATCAAAATCTGCACCAGAATAATCGCCACACCGCACCCAAACACCACGAACAGCATTGGCGTACCGCCCGCTACGCGATACCCCTGCTGCGGATGTTGCTGGCGGCTCTTCCACGCCAGCAGGGAAGGCAGCAGCAGGGCCAGTACCGATAACGCCACGCCGGCATACCCCAGCGCCATCACAAACCCGCGCGGGTAAAAGAGCGCGAAGGCCAGCGGCGGCAGGAAGGTCATCGCCCCCGTCTGTAAGCGTCCCGCAACGGTATTGCGCCGCTGGAACAGATCCGCCATATAGTCAAACAGGCCAAGCGCCACGCCGAGGAAGGAGGTTGCCAGCGCCAGGTCTGCAAACAGATGTACCGCCAGCTCCACGTGTGAAGAGGCCACCACGTTACGCAGGGCAACCAGGAATCCATTCAGACCAGAATGCTCTGCCATCAGGCCGATAAAAGTATTGGAATCAATACTGCCCAGCGTTACCAGCTGCCAGAACAGGTAAGCAATCAACGGAATGGCGCTGCCGATAACAAAGACGCGGCGTAGCTTGCGAATATCACCGTTCATATAGCTCACGATGCTCGGTACGCTGCCGTGAAAACCGAAGGAGGTGAAAATAACCGGGATGGCCGAAAGCGCCAGACCTTTCTCCAGCGGGAGGGAGAGCAGGTTAATCTTGTGAACATGCGGTGCCAGCAGCACCAGCATCACAACAAGGAAAAGAATTTTGGCGCTGAACAAAAAACGGTTAAACAGATCGACCAGCGATGTGCCCGCGCAAACCACGCCGCCACCAATCAGCGTAAAGACAATGGCGCCTGTTTCCGGTGAAAGCGACGCACCGAAGCCGTCATTGATACTTGACGCAATCAACTCTCCGGCGCCGCTGATGTAAGCGGCAGTCAGGGCGTACATCAGGAACATCATGCTGAAACCGGTGATCCACTGCCCGTAGCGTCCAAGATAGCGTGCAGCCAGGGAGCCTAAGCCAGTATCGGCAGGGACATGCTGATAAACCTCCAGCAATAATAGCGCGGTGTAACACATCAGGGCCCACAGACCGCCCAGCAGCACTACGGTAACCCCAAACCCGACGCCAGCGGCAGCCAACGGCATGGCCAACATTCCTGCGCCAATTGTCGTTCCGGCGACGATAAAAATACTTCCCAGAGTTCTGTTCTTCACGCTTTCCTCTACAACGCTTCCATACCGCGACTCATTCTGCGGCGCAGAGTAAGGGAAAAGCCCGGTCTCGTCAAATCACCGTTACATAGGGTGTAAAAATTAATTTACAAAAAGAAAAGGGTAACCTGAGCCAGCGCAAAGCGTGCCGTGGAGGGAGCGTTTAGTCTGCTTTTTATTTACGAGAGGTAACCATGTCAATTCACGGACACGACGTGCTGAATATGATGATTGAGTCAGGTGAGAGGTATACTGAGGAGAGTCTGGTTGAGGCGATACATGCCCGCTTTGGCGAAGCGGCGCGTTTCCATACCTGTTCAGCTTCAGAGATGACGGCCGCGGAGCTGGTGGCGTTTCTGGCGGCGCGCGGAAAATTCATTCCGGCAGCAGACGGATTTTCCACTCACGAAAGTAAAATTTGCCGTCATTAAATAAAACGGTGCTGAAAACTCAGCACCGCTTTTCTGTTAATTCTGCGTGTCGAGCGTCGACAGCTCTTTATCAATGAAGTACAGACCTTCCCCGGATTTACCTGCCAGAGATAATTTATCCAGCACGGATTTAAACAGCTTCTCTTCTTCGTGCTGTTCAGCCACATACCACTGAAGAAAATTAAAGGTTGGATAATCCTGGCTGGTCATGGCGGCATGAGCCAGTTCATTAATTTTCTGGGTGATCAGCTGTTCGTGCTCATAGGTGGCGCGGAACAGTTCATCAAGAGAGCCGTATTCGGCAAAAGGGGATGCCACGTTATCAATACGCGGCAGGCTGCCGGTGTCCGTCAGGTAATCAAACAGACGCTGCATGTGCGTCATCTCTTCCTGGGCATGACGACGCAGGAAGGCGGCCGCTCCTTCAAAGCTGTGATAGCTGCACCAGGCGCTCATCTGCTGATAAAGCAGGGAAGAAAAAAGCTCAAGATTCATTTGCGCATTGAGCTTGTCGATCATTTCAGTTTTTAACATGGTGCAGCTCCGGTTTATTAATTCTGGTTCACGATGAGCGACACTATAATTTGTTATTTAATTATTTGCAAAAAGTAAAATAAATATTTCTTTATTAAAAATACGAATGGGAATAAAACGCATTGCCGATATTTATATTTATTAATGAGAATTGTTTTAGTTCTTATTAAATAAACTGCCAGCGTGACTGGCAGTAGCGGTTAATACCACGGATTCTGGCTGGAAGAGGTAACAGCATATCCCTGACATTTATACTGAATGGTCACACTTTCGTTCAGACAGAGTGAACCGCTGATCAGGGTGCAGGTTTTAATTGGCTGCCCGTAGGCTGACGCAGTGGCGTAGCCCATATGTTGACAGGCTTTGGTTGCCGTACCGTTATTAACATACTCATCAGACCAGGCGTTTTGCAGCATGGCCTGGCCATAGTCGAGGCGCACAATTCCGTTTGGGGCATCCGTACTGCTGATTTCTGCCTGACGGTTGATACTGCACCCAGCGAGCAACAGGATCGTTCCGGCTATGATTACACGTTTCATGGTTCACTCTGCGTGACGGGAAATACGCCATTGTAACCAACGCGATATGACGCAATGGCCGGAATAGCCGGAGGATCTGCCCTCTCACTGTGCAACGAGCCGGGCCACCGCGCGAAATTGTGAGCGCATCTTTGTTTTTTAAAACAAGTTTTCACTTAATTTGAAAGTGTGTTTGTTTGATAGTAAGGTTAAGTGGTAAAAGTATCCACAGCGGGATCGCCCGCCATGCATTCAGGAGAGACAAGATGAAAATTGCACTGATGATGGAAAACAGCCAGGCCGCTAAAAATCCCATCATCCTTAATGAGCTGAAAGCCGTTGCTGATGAGAAAGGTTTCCCGGTCTATAACGTCGGTATGAGTGATGAGAACGATCATCATCTCACCTATATTCACCTGGGCATCATGGCGAGCATTCTGCTTAACGCTAAAGCTGTCGATTTTGTTGTCACCGGCTGCGGTACCGGGCAGGGCGCGTTGATGTCCCTGAACATCCATCCGGGTGTGATTTGCGGTTACTGCATCGATCCTGCGGATGCCTTCCTGTTTGCGCAAATCAACAACGGTAACGCGCTTTCTCTGCCTTTTGCGAAGGGCTTCGGCTGGGGGGCAGAACTGAACGTACGCTTTATCTTTGAGAAAGCGTTTACCGGACGCAATGGCGAAGGTTATCCACCAGAGCGTAAAGAGCCGCAGGTGCGTAACGCCGGGATCCTGAACCAGGTGAAAGCGGCGGTGGTGAAAGAAAACTATCTGGATACCCTGCGAGCAATCGATCCTGAGCTGGTTAAAACCGCCGTCTCAGGCCAGCGCTTCCAGCAGTGCTTCTTCGAGAACTGCCAGGACAAAGAGATCGAAGCCTTCGTGCGCGGTATTGTTGGCTGATTCCGTTTTGCCGGGCGATGCGTTGCCTGCCCGGCAGATAGCGTTACTTTTTCGATGAGACCGCGCTGCCTGCATCTTTGGTCAGACGCAGCGTGTCAACCATTCCCACCAGGCAGATTAGTGCGATCGCCACAAATGCCAGCCGGAAGCTCATTCCCGGCATGCCGGCAATCCCCATCGCCTCACTGACTTTTTCCCCGATACGAATACCAATCGCCCCGAGCGTGATCCCAAGCCCCACGGCAAGCTGCGTTGCGGTTGAAAACAGAGTATTGGCATAGCTCATCTGCACCGATGGCACATCCGCAAAAGCCAGCGTACTGATGGCTGTAAACTGAATCGAACGGAAAACGCCGCCCAGATAGAGGATCAGCATGACGAGCCACGCGGGCGTCTGCGGCGTCAGAAACGCGCAGGCCAGCAACGCCAGGACATTCAACGCACCGTTAATCAGCAACAGCCGCTTAAACCCCAGGCTGCGGATAAGCGGCGTCGTCGCCGGTTTAATGGTGAGATTGCCAACGAAAACCGCCAGCACCAGCAGGCCCGAATGGAACGCGTCCATGCCAAAGCCGACCTGGAACATCAGCGGTAACAGGAACGGAACCGCGCTGATGGAGGCGCGAAACAGCGATCCGCCGTACAGGGTGATGCGAAACGTCGGCACCTGCATCGCATCGAGTCTGATCATCGGCCAGGTTGCCCGCTTAAAGTGACGCAGTGCCAGACTTAACGCGACGATACCGACGATAAACAGCGTGGCGGTTAATCCTGTCCGCAGTGGCTCTGCGCCCATCAACTCCATCGCATAAACCAGGCTCACCATGGCAAGGGTGGTGACAACAAAACCCGGTAAATCAAACGGTCGGCGCGTATCTTCATGCAGGTCTGGAATGATGCGCAGTGCCAGCAAAATGGCGATTATCCCCAGCGGCACGTTAATAAAGAAGATCCAGCGCCAGTCGGCATAGCTGGTAATGAACCCACCCAGCGGCGGGCCGATGATCGGCGCGACCAGCGCAGGCCACGTCAGGGTGGCGATTGCCGTGATGAGCTGATGTTTTGGCGTGGTGCGTAGCACGGCCAGGCGACCCACGGGCACCATCAGCGCGCCACCCATGCCCTGAAGGACGCGCATCGCGACGAACTGATCGAGCGTGGTGGACAGGCCGCAAAATACCGAGGCCAGCGTGAAGATTGCCAGCGCGAGGGCAAACACTTTTCGCGCGCCGAAGCGGTCGGCGATCCAGCCGCTGGCGGGGATCAGCACGGCCAGGGTGATCAGGTAGGCGCTGATGCCGATATTCAGATCCACGGCCTGTACACCGAAGCTTTTTGCCATGTCCGGCAGCGCGGTGGCAATCACCGTCCCGTCCAGAAACTCCATAAAGAAAGCACCGGCCACCAGCAGCGCCGCAGGCGATAATCCACGGCTCTCTTTGCCGGATACGTTTTCACTCATTCTCTTCCTGCCCGCTCAAAAAATTTTATAAACATTTACTGGAATTTATAAGCCTGTAACGTGCGGATTTATCATGGCTTTTTTTAACAAACCAGCAGCACTGAGGGTTTAATAACCGTGATGCAGGTCACAAAATGGTTGATTTTTGTGATGGTGGTCATATTATAAGCGTATTGATAATAACACCTGCATAACACGTTACTGGAGCAACATAATGAAACTGCGCAAAATCCTGAAAAGCATGTGGGCAAACTACTGCACAACGTTTAAAGACGTCCCACCGGGTGCGATGTTCTGATAAAAATACCTGCTTCGGCAGGTTTTTTTATGTCTGCGGACGACGAGAGGGAGATGGAAGGGCGTCTGTTTTGCTACTATGGCGGCCTTTGAATAAGGAGAACCCCATGTCACAAAACCTGAGCGCCGATCAGGAACTGGTATCTGACGTCGTCGCCTGTCAGCTGGTTATCAAACAAATCCTTGATGTGATTGACGTTATCGCGCCGGTTGAGGTACGCGAAAAGATGTCGACCCAACTGAAAAATATCGATTTCACCAACCATCCTGCTGCGGCGGACCCGGTTACGCTCCGCGCGATCCAGAAAGCGATTGCGCTGATTGAACTCCGCTTCACACCGCAGGGTGAGTCACACTAAAATAAATCGATGTTTTAAAATTAGAAACCCTTTTCTGCTTTTACGTCGAAGGGCGACAAAGCCTGTCGCCCGCAGAAGGATCAGAAGAACGACTGCACCAGCAGATAGCTCACCACGCAGGCACAGCTGACGCCAATCAGCCCCGGCAGAATAAAGCTGTGGTTGATGATGAATTTACCGATGCGGGTGGTACCGGAGCGATCGAATCCGATACAGGCCAGATCGCTCGGATAGGTCGGCAGCACAAAGTAGCCGTAGGATGCCGGGAAGAAGGCCACCAGCATTTTCGGATCGATACCCAGCATCAACCCCATCGGGGCGACCGCGGTCAAGGCCGCAGCCTGGCTGTTGACCAGTTTTGATACCAGGAACAGCACGATGGCATACGTCCAGGGATGACTCTTCACCACCCCCTCCAGCGCCATTTTTAGCTCGTCGAGATGCGCCTGAAAAAAGGTATCGCTCATCCACGCCACGCCAAACACCGAGAAAATCGCGACCATCCCCGCCTTAAATACCGCCCCGTTTGAAATGGCCGACGCATTCACCTTGCAGGTCATCAGCATGATGGCCCCGGCGATCAGCATCATCATTTGAATGACAAGGTTCATCGACAGGGCCGTCATTTTGCCTTTGATCTCAAACGCCGGACGCAGCTCGGGCAGCGCACCCAGCAGGACCACTACGGCAATTCCGGCGAAGAAGATCCACGTGGACCAGTAGGCCTGTTTCGGGAAACGCTGATCCATCAACGTCTCCGTTCCTCCATAGATAAACTCCCGCTGTTTCGGATCTTTCAGCTTTTCCTGAAATTCAGTATCGTCTGCGAGGTTTTTCCCCCGGCGCAGGCTCCACAGTGCCGCAATGGCGACGCCAGACAGTGAGGCCGGTACGGAAACGGCGAGGATTTCGAGGATCCCCCACGCGTGACCGATGCCGTGCTGCGCACCCAGAATCGAGACCAGCGAAACGACGGCCACGGAAACGGGGGAGGCGGTGATCGCCATCTGAGAGGCCACCGAGGCCACCGCCATCGGCCGTTCCGGGCGAATGCCTTTTTTCAGGGCGATATCCGCGATAATGGGAAACATGGTGTAGACGACGTGACCGGTCCCGCAGAGGAAGGTCAACATCCAGGTGGTAAACGGTGCGAGAAGGGTGATGTGTTGGGGATGTTTACGCAGCAGGCGCTCTGCAAACTGCATCATTACATTAAGGCCACCGGCGGTCTGTAGCGTGGCCGCACAGCCGATGACGGCGAGGATTGTGAGCATCACGTCAACGGGCGGTTTACCGGGTTGCAGACCAAAGACAAAACTTAAAATAAACAGGCCGATACCGCTTATCAGCCCCAGGCCCATCCCGCCGAAGCGGGTGCCTATCAGCAGGCAGAGGATAATGACAATAAACTCAATGGTGATCATGATGCTCCCTCGTCAATGAATGTAATTAAACAAATCATTACACGATGTGTGGTTATTCATTGGGAGCAAGATCTGATTTGTTAAATGTCAGCAAAAGCAGGGAGTTGGTACCCACCCCCTGACGGGAGCGGGTGAAGGGACTTAGTGGTGTTGCACGGTAGCTATGTCGAGAAGATGGCGGTCCGTCTGCTCCAGACAAATCCCCGCACGTTTCGCGTTGCGGATTTCATCTGCGAGCGTCTTTAGCAGCATGCCATCCTGCTGCTGCTCTCTGTCCATATCGCGTAAAAACGTGAGGGTAATGATGTCCCGTTGCGCTTTGGCTTCATCAGCCAGTTTGCTCAGCTTCGCACAGCGTTGCTCATACTCTTCGAGCGTTTTCTGGAACAGTTCTTCCAGAGAAGTGTAATTATCTTCAATCGTTTCAAGCTCTTTGACGGTAGGGTTTGCCCCGACAGCTTTCAAAAAGTTAAAGACACGCATCATGTGCGTGACGTTACTTTGCGCCTGAGTACGAAAGAAGGTGGCAGTGCCGTTGAGGCTTTTTCTGGAACACCACGCGCTCAAATGCAGATGCAGATTTGAAGCATAAAACTCCAGGTTCATCTGGGCATTCAGTTTTTGCATCATCGTTTGGGTAGTCATTCTCATATCCTTATTGACTGTGGGACTTGATGTCCGCTACTTAACCTGACCCGGCAGGTATTGACGATTGAATGGCAGAAATAGATTTCTGCAAGGTAAAAACTCGAAAATTCACTTCCTGTGTTCGATTTAAATAAGCATACGCTTCTCTTCGACTTAAGAAAACTCTTAATTGGGCTGTGTTTACCATAGATTACAAATTTAAATATAGCCCAGAATAGAAAGAAGGTTACGAGATTGGTAATTATATAACATGTTGATTTAAAAGGGTGTAAAATTAATTTTGCTCATTTTTATCGTTTCAGTAAACGTTCTTTGGCGGGAAATTCTGTAAAAGTGATAAATCAGAAATAATATTTGCAAATATATCCTGTCGTATCAAATTTGAGCTAAATCAATTTTCACTCAATATACGGTTCTGTGATCGCGGCGCAAGATTGTGATCTGATAACGCGAGAAAATGAAACGATGTTTTACATTGTTTCATTATTTGAGGTTTATGATGGCTAACGTTGCGGTGCTGCTGGCACCTGGTTTTGAAGAAGCAGAAGCGATTATCACTATTGATATTCTGCGGCGTTTACAGATTGAGGTGGAGACGCTGGCCTGCGCGGAGTCCCGTGCGGTAGTGAGTTACCATAATATCCCCATGGTGGCTGACAGTACGTTAACGGAGCGCATTAATAGGCTGTATGACGCGGTCGTGTTGCCCGGTGGGCCGCAGGGGAGCGTCAATCTTGCTGCTAACCAGGAGGTGATCCGCTTTGTTTCCGCGCATGACGAGCACGGCAAACTTATCTGCCCGATCTGCTCTGCGGCCGCGCGGGTGCTGGGCGGTAACGGGCTACTGAAGGGGCGCCGCTACGTCTGTTCCGGCGATCTGTGGCAGAGCGTTGATGATGGAGTATATGTAGATGCGCCGGTCGTGGAGGATAATAACCTCATCAGCGGCAAGGGGCTGGGGCACGCTTTTGACTTTGCGCTGACGCTCTCTGCTCGTTTGTTGGGTGTCGACGCCCCCGTGCGCGATCATGCTGAACACATCTATTACCGCTGGTAAATTTTCTGCCGGACGCTAAGGCGTCCGGCTTACAGGGATTTCTTAGCTGACCTTATGGATAATCCTGCTTAACTCCTTTCCATTTGTAGGACAATTACGTCCTTTTTTATGTCATTTTTCGCTGAATTTATGTACGCAATTACTGTAATTCTGCGGTGTGATGTCGCTCTCTTATGGATGATTAATTTCCCGCTAAAACTATCTCCAGCAATAACGCTTATAACAAGGTAAGCGCTAATGCCTTGTTTTAAGTCCGATTAAATAAGTTGTTCGCCATTATTCCCTACAGATAAGAATGCTTAAGCTGGAGTTTACCATGCACAAATTTACTAAAGCGCTGGCGGCCATCGGCCTGGCTGCCGTTATGTCACAATCCGCTATCGCTGAAAATTTAAAGCTCGGTTTTCTGGTTAAACAGCCTGAAGAACCGTGGTTCCAGACCGAATGGAAATTTGCTGATAAAGCCGGAAAAGATTTGGGATTTGAGGTAATTAAAATCGCTGTACCTGACGGTGAGAAAACGTTGAACGCCATTGATAGCCTGGCGGCCAGCGGTGCGAAAGGTTTCGTTATCTGTACGCCGGATCCAAAACTGGGGTCAGCGATTGCCGCGAAAGCGCGCGGTTACGACATGAAAGTGATTGCGGTGGACGATCAGTTCGTGAATGCCAAAGGCAAACCGATGGATACCGTTCCGCTGGTAATGATGGCGGCCACTAAAATCGGTGAGCGTCAGGGCCAGGAGCTCTATAAAGAGATGCAAAAACGCGGCTGGGATGTCAAAGAGACCGCCGTGATGGCTATTACCGCAGACGAGCTGGACACCGCCCGTCGTCGTACCACCGGGTCCATGGACGCCCTGAAAGCGGCTGGCTTCCCTGAAAAACAGATCTACAAAGTCCCGACCAAATCCAACGATATTCCGGGCGCCTTTGATGCGGCGAACTCCATGCTCGTCCAGCATCCGGAAGTGAAGCACTGGCTGGTGGTGGGGATGAACGACAACACCGTACTGGGCGGCGTGCGTGCAACGGAAGGCCAGGGTTTTAAAGCACCGGACGTGATCGGGATCGGCATTAACGGTGTTGACGCCGTGAGCGAACTGTCTAAAGCGCAGGCGACCGGCTTCTATGGCTCACTGCTGCCAAGCCCGGATGTCCACGGCTATAAATCCAGCGAAATGCTCTACAACTGGGTGACCAAAGGGGCTGAACCGCCGAAATTCACTGAAGTGACCGATGTGGTGCTGATCACCCGCGATAACTTCAAAGAGGAGCTGGCGAAAAAAGGACTGGGCGGTAAGTAATACGCTGTGATTGCGCCCCTCCCTCACCGTGAGGGGCCAGACGTACACACTACAGGAATCACGGAGTCGTTATGCAACAGTCTGATCCGTATCTCTCTTTCCGCGGCATCGGTAAAACGTTCCCCGGTGTAAACGCGCTGACCGATATCAGCTTCGACTGCTATGCCGGCCAGGTTCACGCCCTGATGGGGGAGAATGGCGCGGGAAAATCCACGCTGCTAAAAATTCTCAGCGGCAACTACACGCCCACCACCGGCACGCTGGCTATTCGCGGCGAAGAGGTGGCCTTTGCCGACACCACGGCAGCGTTAAATGCGGGCGTCGCCATCATCTATCAGGAGCTGCATCTCATTCCTGAAATGACCGTGGCGGAGAACATCTATCTGGGCCAGCTTCCGCATAAAAGCGGCGTGGTCAACCGCTCGCTGCTCAATTATGAAGCGGGCTTGCAGCTCAAGCACCTTGGGCTGGATGTCGATCCGCAAACGCCCCTTAAGTATCTCTCCATCGGCCAGTGGCAGATGGTGGAAATTGCCAAAGCGCTGGCGCGTAACGCCAAAATTATCGCCTTCGATGAGCCAACCAGCTCGCTCTCGGCGCGTGAAATAGAAAATCTCTTTCGCGTGATCCGCGAGCTGCGCAAAGAGGGCCGCATCATTCTGTACGTTTCTCACCGTATGGAAGAGATTTTTGCCTTAAGCGATGCCATCACCGTGTTTAAAGATGGACGCTACGTGCGCACCTTCACCGATATGCAGCAGGTTAATCACGATCAGCTGGTGCAGGCGATGGTCGGACGCGATCTGGGTGACATTTACCACTGGAAACCGCGCGAGTATGGCCCGGAGCGTCTGCGTCTGGATAACGTCAAAGCCCCAGGCGTGCGCACGCCCATTTCACTCTCGGTGCGCAGCGGCGAAATCGTCGGGCTGTTTGGCCTTGTGGGGGCAGGGCGCAGCGAGCTGATGAAAGGGCTGTTTGGCGGGACGCGCATAACCCAGGGCCAGGTTTTCGTCGACGGGAAAAAGGTCGATATTCAGAAGCCTGCGCAGGCGATTAACGCGGGGATTATGCTCTGCCCGGAGGATCGAAAGGCGGAGGGCATTATTCCGGTGCACTCGGTGCGCGACAACATCAACATCTCTGCCCGGCGCAAGTTTATCCGCGCGGGATGTCTGATTAACGACGGCTGGGAGGCGAGCAACGCGGATCACCATATCCGTTCGCTGAACATTAAAACCCCCGGCGCTGAACAGCTGATCATGAACCTGTCCGGCGGTAACCAGCAAAAAGCCATTCTGGGGCGCTGGCTATCGGAAGATATGAAGGTCATTTTGCTGGATGAACCAACGCGCGGTATTGACGTGGGGGCGAAACACGAAATCTATAACGTCATCTATGAACTGGCAAAACGTGGTGTGGCGGTCCTGTTCGCCTCCAGCGATCTGCCCGAGGTGCTGGGCGTCGCCGACCGCATTGTAGTGATGCGTGAAGGCGAAATTGCCGGTGAATTGCTGCATGAACAGGCGAATGAACAACAGGCGTTGAGTCTCGCCATGCCTAAAGTTAGCCAGGCTGTCGCCTGAGTAAGGAGTCAATGATGTCCTCTGTTACTACATCCGGAGCGCCGAAGTCGGCTTTCAGTTTTGGCCGCATCTGGGACCAGTACGGCATGCTGGTGGTCTTTGCTGCCCTCTTCGTCGCCTGCGCGATTTTTGTGCCGAACTTCGCCACGTTCATCAATATGAAGGGGCTGGGGCTGGCTATCTCCATGTCCGGCATGGTGGCCTGCGGAATGCTGTTCTGCCTGGCCTCCGGTGATTTTGACCTGTCGGTCGCCTCGGTGATTGCCTGTGCAGGCGTCACCACTGCCGTGGTGATCAACATGACCGAAAGCCTGTGGATCGGCGTGCTGGCCGGGCTGCTGCTCGGCGTGTTGAGCGGCCTGGTGAACGGGTTTGTCATTGCGCGCCTGAAGATTAACGCCCTGATTACGACGCTGGCGACCATGCAAATCGTGCGCGGTCTGGCCTATATCATCTCCGACGGCAAAGCGGTCGGGATCGAAGACGAGCGTTTCTTCACTCTGGGCTATGCCAACTGGCTGGGGCTGCCTGCGCCAATCTGGCTGACGGTAGGCTGTTTGATCCTGTTCGGTTTCCTGCTCAACCGCACCACCTTTGGCCGAAATACCCTGGCGATTGGCGGCAATGAAGAGGCGGCGCGTCTGGCGGGTGTCCCGGTCGTACGGACCAAGATCATTATCTTCGTGCTTTCCGGGCTGGTATCGGCGGCGGCGGGGATTATTCTGGCGTCGCGCATGACCAGCGGCCAGCCTATGACCTCCATTGGTTATGAGCTGATAGTCATCTCAGCCTGCGTTTTGGGGGGCGTTTCCCTCAAGGGCGGCATCGGAAAAATCTCATATGTGGTGGCGGGGATCTTGATTCTGGGGACCGTAGAGAACGCCATGAACCTGCTCAATATTTCTCCGTTCTCTCAGTACGTCGTACGCGGCCTGATCCTGCTGGCAGCGGTGATCTTCGACCGTTACAAGCAAAAAGCGAAGCGTACCGTCTGATTTATTTTTAGCCACTAACCTGCTCAACTATTAACCATAGTTGACCCCCTGACCGGCCCGCCAGTTTTGTTGACGGGCCGGTTGCTAAATGGCGAGCACCGTCACACTGTCTATACTTACATGGCTGTTTTGTTCACTGTAAGGAGGATTAGGGTGGCTGACTTGTTAACCGCACCGCCTGTACTGCCCGGAAAATTTGCTTTCTTTTTTGACCTCGACGGGACGCTCGCCGGGATTGAACCGCATCCGGATGACGTTGTTGTACCGGACACGGTGTTAGAGAATTTGCAGCAGCTCTCCCGACAGAACGAGGGGGCACTGGCATTGATTTCAGGGCGCTCAATGGCCGAGCTGGACGTGCTCGCCAGTCCTTATCACTTTCCGCTGGCCGGTGTGCACGGAGCGGAGCGCCGCGATATCCATGATCAACTGCATATAGTTTCACTCCCCGACACGCTGATTCAGGCGCTGCATGCGCAACTCTCTTCGGCTCTGGAAATGCTTCCCGGTACGGAACTGGAAGCCAAAGGCATGGCTTTTGCGCTGCACTACCGTCAGGCGCCCCATCATGAGGCGGCGATATTTTCGATAGCAAGAAGCGTGGCCGAAGCCCATCCGGAGCTGGCGTTACAGCCGGGTAAATGTGTGGTCGAGATTAAACCGGCAGGAATTAACAAAGGCGCTGCCATTGCAGCGTTTATGGCGGAAGCGCCGTTCAAAGGGCGTACGCCAGTCTTTTTTGGGGATGACCTGACCGACGAGGCCGGGTTCAGGGTGGTAAACCAGGCCCAGGGCATGTCTGTCAAGGTTGGATCTGGTGAAACCATTGCCGGATGGCGGCTGGATAATGTCGCCAGCGTCTGGCAGTGGATATCTGACGTCGCTAACCAGCAACAACAACAAATAGCGCAAAACAACGGGAGAAATCATTATGGGTCGCTTAGTCGTCGTCTCTAATCGCATCGCACCGCCGGATGATAAAAAAGCCAGTGCCGGTGGCCTGGCGGTCGGGGTATTAGGTGCCCTCAAAGCCGCGGGTGGTCTCTGGTTTGGCTGGAGCGGGGAAATCAGTAACGAAGAGAAACCGCTAAAAAAGGTGTCACGGGGCAATATCACGTGGGCCTCCTTCGCCCTTAGCGAGAAGGACTATGATGAATATTATTCCGAGTTCTCAAACGCCGTGCTGTGGCCAGCGTTTCACTATCGTCTGGATCTGGTGAAATTCCAGCGTGAATCCTATGAAGGCTACATGCGCGTCAACGCGCTGCTGGCAGATAAACTACTGCCGCTGATCGAAGAAGACGATATCTTATGGATCCACGATTATCATCTGCTGCCCTTCGCCAGGGAGTTGCGGAAACGGGGTGTGAATAACCGAATCGGTTTCTTCCTGCATATTCCGTTCCCGACCCCGGAGATCTTTACGGCGCTGCCGCAGCACGAGGAGATCCTGGAGGCGCTGTCAGATTACGACCTGCTCGGTTTCCAGACGGAAAATGACAGGCTGGCCTTCCTCGACAGCGTGTCGGGCAAAACCCGGCTGGTCACTCACGGCGGTAAATCTCATACCGCGTGGGGACGAAATTTCCATACCGAAGTCTACCCGATCGGTATTGAGCCAGACGAAATTGCCGAGCAGGCCTCCGGTCCGCTGCCGCCGAAGCTTGCCCAGCTCAAGGACGAACTCAAGCACGTTAAGAATATCTTTTCGGTTGAACGACTGGATTATTCCAAAGGGTTGCCGGAGCGATTCCTCGCCTATGAAACCCTGCTGGATAAATTCCCGCAGCATCATGGCAAGATCCGCTACACCCAGATAGCGCCGACCTCGCGCGGTGAGGTTCAGGCCTACCAGGATATTCGTCACCAGCTTGAGACCGAAGCAGGGCGCATCAACGGGCGCTATGGCCAGCTCGGCTGGACTCCACTTTTCTATCTGAATCAGCATTTTGAGCGCAAAATCCTGATGAAAGTGTTCCGCTATGCGGACGTCGGGCTGGTCACGCCGCTGCGCGACGGGATGAATCTGGTGGCAAAAGAGTATGTCGCAGCACAAGATCCTGCTGACCCGGGCGTGCTGGTGCTGTCCCAATTTGCCGGTGCGGCAAACGAGTTAACCTCAGCGCTGGTTGTGAACCCTTACGATCGCGATGACGTGGCAAATGCCCTGAATCGCGCGTTAACCATGCCGCTTGCGGAACGCATTTCACGTCATTCGGAAATGATGGAGACCATCGTCAAGAATGATATCAACCGCTGGCAGGCGCGTTTTATTGACGATTTACGCGCGATCCAGCCGCAAAGTCAGGAAGGTGATCTGCAAAAAAAGATCGCGACCTTCCCTAAACTCGCCTGATTTCCTTCGGGGGCATTAATTGCCCCCGAGAGGCACCAGCAGGACATCCACCTGGCTTGACGAAACGATGGATTTTGCCGAGCATGCCGCCCGGGAAAAAAAGCTCTGGTTATGATTTCCGCAAATGACCAAATCAATATTCTGTTTCCGACAAATGTCGAGAATATGTTCACTTAATTCCCCGGTGGCAATCACCGTCTGATGGACAGGATAGTTTGCCCGCTCAACCAGCTCGCGCAGAAATTGCTGCGTTTCTTCCTGAAGAACCTCACGAATATCTTCCAGCATAGGCGCTGCCAGTTGGTTATACATTTCGGGTTCAGCTGCCAGGGTGATCAGACTTATGCGGGCGTTGTTCGGGCGGGCAATGGAAACGGCACGGGCGACGAGTTGATGACTTTCTGGGGAAACCGCAACAGAAACAAGAAGATGGGAGTAACTCATCACACACTCCTTTTATGTCAGAATGACACGTTTCTCAAGCTTTACCGCGAATCTGCCGCTTCTGCAAGAGGTACATGCGACAATAGTGTGAACCTTATCATAATTATTCATTAATTATTCTTATAAGAAGAATAACGAAATGGCGGCGCTAAATGAAAGTAATTAACAACTTAACGTAAATCACACATTTAGCCTTCCGTGCTGTTAAATCGCGTTAACCGATCGTCAACGCAAGCGTGATGCTGACCCCTGGAAGCTCCTGTCTCGAATTGAAAGCTTAACCTGCTGTTTTTACTTAATTAACTCTGGCTGTTCCCTGACGTTCGCGCCCGTTCAGACGCGGAAGGGCAGCGCTTCTCCGACATAGCAATTTTCATACCCGATCCACTCATCCCTCTGCATGAGTATTCGTTCCATAAGAATATAACCAAGCTTCGGTTGCTCAATAAATAGTCAAATTACAAGTCACGCTGATGGATTTATGGGTTACATTCGCGTAAATTATGTGACGAAGGTCACATTTTTTTTAAATTCCAGGGGGGGCTGCATTGTATGTGTCAAAACTGACGAGTAGAGTTTGCGTCAAATTAGGAAAAATCTTAGTTATTTGTAAGAAAAGATAAAATGTGTAACCGACATTTTGGCCATGTTAACCGGTCACGCGCTTTACGACGTACAAACCTAAATTCAACTATGCATTTGGCCTTTTCTTTTTATACCGGGTGATTTCCCGGCGACATCACGGGGTGCGGTCTTTCCGCATAAAAATAATAGTTGGTTATTCGGGATGGGAAAAATGCATACATCCGAGTTGCTAAAACATATTTATGACATCAATTTGTCGTATTTATTGCTCGCGCAGCGTTTGATTAGTCAGGACAAACCGTCAGCGATGTTTCGTCTGGGTGTTAACGAAGAGATGGCAACCATGCTGGGTGGATTAACCCTCCCGCAAATGGTCAAGCTGGCTGAAACCAATCAACTTGTCTGCCAGTTCCGTTTTGATAACCCGCAGACCATTACGCGTCTGACTCAGGAATCTCGCGTGGACGATCTGCAACAAATCCACACCGGTATTCTTCTCTCCACCCGTCTGCTCAACGAAATCAGCCAGCCTGATGACGTAGCCCGGAAGAAAAGGGCTTAACAATGAGCGAAAAAAGCATTGTTCAGGAAGCCCGTGATATCCAGCTGGCAATGGAACTCATCACGCTGGGCGCGCGTTTACAAATGCTGGAAAGCGAGACGCAGTTGAGCCGTGGTCGTCTGATCAAGCTGTACAAAGAACTGCGTGGTAGCCCGCCGCCAAAAGGCATGCTGCCGTTTTCCACTGACTGGTTCATGACCTGGGAGCAGAACATTCATGCTTCCATGTTCTGTAATGCCTGGCAGTACCTGCTTAAAACGGGGTTATGCAGCGGCGTTGATGCCGTGATCAAAGCCTACAAACTTTACCTTGAGCAATGCCCGCAGCAGGAAGAGGGACCTCTGCTGGCGCTGACCCGCGCCTGGACGCTGGTGCGTTTTGTTGAAAGCGGCATGCTTGAATTGTCGCGCTGCAACTGCTGTGACGGCAATTTTATTACCCACGCGCATCAGCCTGCGGGCAGCTTCGCCTGTAGTTTGTGCCAGCCTCCATCCCGAGCCGTAAAAAGACGTAAACTTTCCCGGGATGCTGCCGATATTATTCCACAACTGCTGGATGAACAGATCGAACACGCTGTTTAACCCGAACCTGTGGGCAAGATTCCAGCAGCGGTAAGCGATTACCGCTGCTTTTTTTTACCCTGCGTTCAGGTCTCGCGCTCGAAATGAACGTCCTGCCATAGTCACTAGCGGAAGGATGATGTCGTGCTTATCTTATTAGGTTACCTGGTAGTTCTCGGTACAGTTTTCGGCGGTTACATGATGACCGGCGGGCACCTTGGAGCACTCTATCAACCGGCTGAACTTGTCATCATCGGCGGTGCAGGGGTAGGGGCTTTTATCGTTGGTAACAACGGTAAATCGATTAAGGGCACGCTGAAGGCGATTCCGCTGCTGTTTCGTCGCTCGAAATACACCAAAAGCATGTATATGGATCTGCTGGCGCTGCTCTATCGCCTGATGGCGAAGTCACGTCAGCAGGGGATGTTCTCGCTGGAGCGGGACATCGAAAATCCGAAAGAGAGCGAAATTTTCGCCAGCTACCCGCGTATTCTGGCCGACGCGATGATGCTCGATTTTATCGTCGATTACCTGCGCCTGATCATCAGCGGCAACATGAACACCTTCGAAATTGAAGCCCTGATGGACGAAGAGATTGAAACCCATGAGAGCGAATCCGAAGTGCCGGCCAACAGCCTGGCGCTGGTGGGCGACTCGCTTCCGGCGTTCGGCATCGTGGCGGCGGTAATGGGCGTGGTACATGCTCTGGCCTCGGCGGATCGCCCGGCGGCTGAGCTGGGCGCGCTGATTGCCCACGCGATGGTGGGGACGTTCCTCGGTATTTTACTGGCCTACGGCTTTATCTCCCCGCTGGCGAGCGTGCTGCGCCAGAAGAGCGCCGAAACCACCAAAATGATGCAGTGCGTGAAAATTACGCTGCTCTCAAACCTCAACGGTTATGCTCCGCCGATCGCCGTCGAATTTGGTCGTAAGACGCTCTACTCCAGCGAACGTCCGTCGTTTATCGAACTGGAAGAGCACGTGCGCGCGGTGAAAAACCCCAACCAACAGACGACAACTGAGGACGCATGAAAAACCAGTCCCATCCGATCGTCATCGTAAAAAAGCGCAAGCATAAGGGGCACGGGCACGGTTCTCACGGCTCCTGGAAGATCGCGTACGCCGACTTTATGACCGCCATGATGGCGTTCTTCCTGGTGATGTGGCTGATCTCCATCTCCAGCCCGAAAGAGCTTATCCAGATTGCGGAATATTTCAGGACGCCGCTGGCGACGGCGGTCACCGGCGGGCCGCGCATTTCGAACAGCGACAGCCCGATCCCCGGCGGCGGTGACGATTACACCCAGCAGCAGGGCGAAGTGAAAAAACAGCCTAACATCGACGAGCTGAAAAAACGGATGGAGCAGGCGCGCCTGAAAAAACTGCGCGGTGACCTGGATCAGCTGATTGAAGCGGACCCCAAGCTGCGTGCGCTGCGTCCGCATCTGAAAATTGACCTGGTACAGGAAGGGCTGCGTATTCAGATCATCGACAGCCAGAACCGGCCGATGTTTAAAACCGGCAGCGCCGATGTCGAGCCCTACATGCGCGATATTCTGCGTGCGATTGCACCGGTACTGAACGGTATTCCTAACCGCATTAGCCTGTCCGGACACACGGATGATTTCCCGTACGCCACGGGAGAGAAAGGATACAGCAACTGGGAGCTTTCTGCCGATCGCGCCAACGCCTCGCGTCGCGAGCTGGTGGCGGGTGGGCTTGATGATGGCAAGGTCCTGCGCGTGGTCGGCATGGCTGCAACCATGCGCCTTACCGACCGCGGACCGGATGACGCCATCAACCGTCGTATCAGTCTTTTAGTGCTGAACCAGCAGGCGGAGCAGGCCATCCTGCATGAAAACGCCGAAAGTCAGAATGAGTCACTGGACGATTTAAAACAGCCTGGGGCCGTCCCTTCGGCTGCCGTTCCAACATCGCCACCAGCCAATCCGAGGTGATAGCGTGAGCATGGATATTACCGATTTTTACCAGACATTTTTTGATGAAGCCGACGAATTGTTGGCCGATATGGAGCAACATTTGCTGGATCTGGTGCCCGAGGCGCCGGACTCAGAACAGCTCAATGCCATCTTCCGTGCGGCGCATTCCATTAAAGGCGGAGCCGGAACGTTTGGATTTACCATTTTGCAGGAAACCACCCATTTAATGGAAAACCTGCTGGATGAAGCACGACGCGGTGAGATGCAGCTCAATACCGACATTATCAACCTGTTTTTGGAAACGAAAGATATTATGCAGGAACAGCTCGACGCCTATAAAAGTTCGGCAGAGCCTGATGCCGCCAGCTTTGAATACATCTGCAACGCGCTGCGTCAGTTAGCGCTGGAAGCCAAAGGTGAGGCGTCTGCGCCCGCTGTCCCTGCGGCAAAACTGAGCGTTGTTGACGCCGTGGCCGAACCCGCTACGGCGCCTGACGCGCCCGCAGGAAAACTGCGCGTGGTGCTGTCACGTCTGAAGGAGAACGAGGTCAACCTGCTGGAAGAGGAGCTGGGGAACCTGGCGACGCTCAGCAACGTGGTGAAGGGCAAAGACAGCCTGGCCGCGACGCTTGACGGCGGGATCGGTCAGGATGACATCGTGGCAGTGCTCTGCTTCGTCATTGAAGCGGATCAGATTGCGTTTGAAACCGAGGCGGCGGCCGTTGAAGCGCCAGCTCCGGCAGAGAATACCCCTGCGGTAGTTGCCGCTGCCCCGGCACTGAAAGCCGTGCCAAAAGAGACGGCTGCCCCGGCCCGCGGTGAAAAACCGGCGGCGCGTTCCAGCGAGTCCACGAGCATTCGCGTGGCGGTGGAGAAAGTGGATCAGCTAATCAACCTGGTGGGTGAACTGGTGATCACCCAGTCGATGCTGGCCCAGCGTTCCAACGAGCTGGACCCGGTGACTCACGGCGATCTCATCACCAGCATGGGCCAGTTACAACGTAACGCCCGCGATTTGCAGGAATCGGTGATGTCCATCCGCATGATGCCGATGGAATATGTCTTTAGCCGCTTCCCGCGCCTGGTGCGCGACCTGGCCGGCAAGCTCAACAAACAGATCGAACTCACGCTGATGGGCAGCTCCACCGAGCTGGACAAGAGCCTGATCGAACGCATTATCGACCCGTTAACGCACCTGGTGCGTAACAGCCTCGACCACGGCATCGAGCTGCCGGAAAATCGCGTGGCAGCCGGAAAATCGCCCGTGGGCAACCTGATCCTGTCAGCGGAACATCAGGGCGGCAACATCTGCATCGAAGTGACCGATGACGGCGCGGGCCTGAACCGCGAGCGCATTCTGGCGAAGGCGATCTCGCAGGGAATGGCGGTCAACGAAAACATGACGGACGAAGAAGTGGGCATGCTGATTTTTGCCCCGGGCTTCTCAACCGCAGAGCAGGTCACCGACGTTTCCGGCCGTGGCGTGGGCATGGACGTGGTGAAACGTAACATTCAGGAGATGGGCGGTCACGTTGAGATCCAGTCTAAGCAGGGTGCAGGCACCACGATTCGTATCCTGCTGCCGCTGACGCTGGCCATTCTTGACGGCATGTCCGTTAAAGTGGCGGACGAAGTCTTTATTCTGCCGCTGAACGCGGTGATGGAGTCCCTCCAGCCGCGTGAAGAAGATCTGCATCCGCTGGCGGGCGGGGAGCGCGTGCTCGAAGTACGCGGCGAGTATCTGCCGCTGGTGGAACTGTGGAAAGTGTTCGAAGTGGACGGGGCAAAAACCGAGGCCACGCAGGGTATCGTTGTGATCCTGCAAAGCGCCGGACGCCGCTACGCGCTGCTGGTTGATCAGCTGATTGGTCAGCATCAGGTGGTGGTTAAGAACCTGGAAAGCAACTACCGCAAAGTGCCGGGGATCTCTGCTGCCACCATCCTGGGTGATGGTAGCGTCGCGCTGATCGTCGATGTATCGGCACTTCAGGGATTAAATCGTGAACAACGTGTGGCGAACACAGCCGCCTGATTAAGTAAAAGGTAATAACATGACCGGTATGAGTAACGTAACGAAACTGGCGGGCGAGCCATCGGGGCAGGAATTCCTGGTTTTCACTTTAGGTGATGAAGAGTACGGTATCGACATCCTGAAAGTGCAGGAAATTCGTGGTTACGACCAGGTAACGCGCATTGCGAACACGCCAGCGTTTATCAAGGGTGTGACCAACCTGCGCGGTGTGATTGTGCCTATCGTGGACCTGCGCGTGAAATTCAGCCAGGGCGATGTGGAGTACAACGATAACACGGTGGTGATCGTCCTGAATCTGGGGCAGCGCGTGGTGGGGATCGTGGTGGATGGCGTGTCTGATGTACTGTCGCTGACCGCAGATCAAATCCGTCCTGCGCCGGAGTTTGCGGTCACGCTGTCGACGGAATACCTGACGGGGTTGGGTGCGCTCGGCGAGCGTATGCTAATTCTGGTGAATATTGAGAAGCTGCTGAACAGTGAAGAGATGGCGCTGCTGGATATTGCGGCGAATCATGTAGCATAAAATGAAGCCGGGTAAGCGTCAGCGCCACCCGGCTCTTTTGTATCCTTACGCCTCCTGCTCCACCAGCTCTGCCTCCGCTTCCCGCGCCCCTTCATTCTGCGACAGCATCGCCGTCGCAATCCCGTTCCCCAGCACGTTAATGGCGGACCGTCCCATATCCAGGAAATGATCAATCCCCATCAGCAGCAGGATCCCGGCCACCGGAATGTTAAAGCTCGGAATGGTTGCCGCCAGCACCACCAGCGACGAGCGCGGTACACCCGCAATGCCTTTCGAGGCCAGCATCAGCGTTAACATCAGCACCGTCACCTCGGTGAAACTCAGGTGAATGTTGTACGCCTGGGCGATAAACATTGAGGCGAACGAGCAGTAAACCATGGAGCCGACCAGGTTAAACGAGTAGCCGATCGGCAGGACGAAAGAGGCGATATTCCGTGAACAGCCGAAGCGCGCTAACTGCTCCAGCGTTTTCGGGTATGCCGCTTCAGAGCTGCTGGTGGTAAACGCGACCAGCACCGGATCTTTCAGCATCGCCACCAGACGAAAAATCTCTTTTTTCAGCACCATGTAACCTACCGCCAGCAATACCAGACAGGTCAGAAGGATCGCCACATAGTAACCGCCAATAAACGAGGCATAGTTCAGCAAAATGCCCAGCCCCTGGGTGGCAATGACGGACGAAATTGCGGCAAAAATGGCCAGCGGCGCAACGTACATCACGTAGCCCGTCACCTTCAGCATAATGTGGGAGACCACATCCAGCGCCGCGACCAGCGGGGCGTTGAATTTTTGGCCCAGTGACGCGCCGCCAATGCCGAAGAACATCGAGAAGACCACAATTTGCAGGATCTCATTGTTCGCCATCGCGCCGGCAATGCTGGTTGGAATGGTATGTGACAGGAAGGCTTTCAGCGACATCCCACTAACGGCCAGGCCGGTATCAACCGTCTCTGTGGGAATGCTCAGGTTCAGACCGCTGCCGGGTTGTTCAAGGGTAACAATAAACAGCCCCACCAGAATGGAAAGCACAGATGAGCTGATAAACCACACCATCGCTTTACCCCCGACGCGCCCAATCGTCGACGTTTCACCCAGCTTCATAATGCCCACCGTCAGGGTGCTGAACACCAGCGGGGCAATCACCATCTTAATCAGCCGCAGGAAAATATCGGTCAGTAGCGTAATGTTCTCCGACCAGGCCTGTATCGCGTCGGACGAAGCATACTCATGGATCGCCGCACCTGAAAGAATACCCGCCAGCATGAAAATCACGATGAAGAGCGTGAGTTTGTTTGCACTTGCCACAAAAAGATCCTCTATGCGCTAAAAGAGTTTCCTGCGTCGATGCATACAAAATTTTTATTTAAGCGCAGGAAAATATTCGAGGCATAAATTGAAGTAAAGCTGCGTGAGTTACAACTTGTTTTTAATTTTTATGAAATTCGTTGTTTTTATCATAACGATATATTGTGATGCAGATCACATTACACGCGATATATCCTCAGATTAAGCAAGAATAATGCCCGTTTTATTTTGCTAACTCTTTGTAATGTTTGTTAATAGTCTGTTAATTGGGGGCGGGTGTCTCACCTTCGTTGAAAGTGGTTGAAGCGTGAACCATAAACTAAATTCTCAGTAACCGCGCCGGGGAATGTTTAAGCGGGGCTAACATACTGAACAGTATGAATAAAATATGGCAAGCGGACCATTATTTCTTCTGGAGGGTGGTAAATGAAAAGAAAACTTCTTTTTATCTGGGCGGGTACACTGCTGACGGCGGCGACTGTCGGTCAGGCGCTGGCAGTCACCAGTAGCGGTACTACCGGGGCGACGCTGACGTTGACGAACGGTTGTTTGATCAACGGCTCGCCAACGCAAAACGGCATTAACTTCGGGACACTCGATTTCGGCACCCATCCTGCGACATGCTCCACCCTGACAACCCAGTTAACCGGGGCCAGCGGCGGAAATACCTTTACCATTCAATGTACCACTGCCAGTTACACGGTGGCGATCACCGGCAACACCAACGCGACCGCACCCGGAACTGTTGTCGGCACCCCCGGCACACCCGCCCGATATCTGGTGAACACCGCCAATGCGGCACAGGGCGTGGCATACAGCCTCTATAGCGACAGCGGGTACAACAACGTGATTGCTAACAACGCCGCGTTGCCCGTAGCTTCCACAGCGGGCGGGGTGAACAGCTATACCCTCTACGGGCGCATAACGGGCGGCGGCAATAGCGTAACGGTTGTACCGGGAACCTATACCGACACGATTAACGTCAGCGTCACCTACTGATTCAGCCATGAAGGCATTGTGTTTATGTCTGCGCGAAAGCGCAGAGGGCGTCGTGCACCCTTTTTTGGCCCTGATCGTCGGGCTGATGATGATCTGCGACGCCAGGGCGGTGACCTCCCAGTCCTTCAGGGTGAGCGCGACGGTAGTACCAGGATGCTCGGTGAGTACCGGCACGGGCGGGCGCTTTGGGACGCTGGATTTTGGAACCCGCAATGGCGTGGACAACACGCCGGTCAGCACCAGCTTTGTCGCCGACGGCGCGTTGTCCATCGCCTGCACACCGGGTGTGGCGCTAAGTATGAGCATTAACGGCGGTCAGAATTATAGCTCTGTGAGGCGGATGACGCGTTCAGGCGGGACAGAGGTGGTCGGTTACCGGCTCTACAGCAGCAGCTCACTGGCCGCGAACAGTGAAATTGGCGTTAACCAGGCCATACCGATTACCTATACCAACAGCAATAACATCGCGTTGCCTCTTTTTGGCGTCGCGCTCCTGACGGGGTTTAGCCTGCCGGGAACATATTCAGATCAACTCACCGTGACCTTGTCATGGTAGGAAAGGGAGAACATCGATGAAGCCATTTTTCAGGCGATCAGGCCTGGTGGGTCTGTTGGGGGCAACGGCTCTGGCAGCGGGCCAGGCGCAGGCAGCGGCAACCATTCTTTTGTGGCCCATCGATCCGTGGCTTTCGGCAGAGGCCAGAGCAACTGAATTGTGGATCCAGAATCAGGGCAACAGCGCCACGACAATGCAGATACGCATTGTGCGCTGGAAACAGGAGGGCGGATATGAGCGTTACACCGCCCAGCAGGATGTGGTCGCCAGCCCGCCGATCGTGACTATCGCTAAAGGCAGTAAACAGCTTATTCGCCTGATCAAGCAGGGGACGATCCCGTCGGGGGTTGAGCAGGCCTACCGCATTATTGTGGATGAAATTCCCCAGCCGGATGCCAAAGCGGAACCGTCCATGGGCCTCAAACTGCAAATGCGCTATTCGATTCCTTTATTTGTTTATGGGCAGGGGATCCCCACCCTCAACGAAGGGGCACACCACGCGCTGGCGAATACCCAACAGCTGAGCTGGCGGGTCGTTCAGGAGGGGGGGAAACCCGCGCTTCAGGTCCGTAATCAGGGGGATGTTCACGTCCGGCTCAGCCAGGTTGCGGTTGAGCAGGGCGGGCAAAAACGCACGGTTGCCGAGGGGCTGCTGGGTTATGTGCTGCCAGGCAGCACCCGAAGCTGGCCGCTTCCGGCAGGGATTTATCAGCCGAACCGGATGAGCGCGCAAATTAATGCCAGGGATACGCAATGGCAATCGACGCCCGTCAACTGAAACCGGCGATGATGATCCTGCTTTGCGTCAGTACCTGCGCCTTTGCCGAAACCGGCGACGACAGTTTACCGCCGCCGCCGGATGCACGGACGATGAACGGCGAAGCAGTATTCCAGCTCGCCCTGGTGCTGAACCACTATGACACGGGTCTGGTGGTGCCGGTGACGCAGCGCGAGGGTGCCTGGTTTATTTCGGGCGCGGATTTGCTCCGCGCCGGGCTGCCGCCCGCGCATGTGCCTGCCGGAGAGGTGAATCTCTCGACGCTTACGTCGGTACGCGCAGAGTACGACAGCACGGCCCAGCGTCTGTTGCTGACGGTCCCCCGGGACTGGGTCGCCGCGCGGATCACGCCGTTCAGCGAACAGAACACGCATAGCAAGCCGCACTATGGCCGCGGCGCGTTGCTCAATTACGACGTTTATACCAACCATTCCGAGCACACGGGCGGCCAGGCGTCGGTCTGGCACGAGTTCCGCTATTTCAATGAGGATTATTCGTTTTCATCGACGGGTTACGCCCGGCAGAATTTCACCGGTAACAGCGGGCAGCAGGAAGGGTACGTGCGCTACGACTCAACGTTTCTGATCACCAACGAGGAAGATGCCACCACCTGGACCGTCGGGGACGTCATCAGCGATGCGCTGAGCTGGAGCACCAGCGTGCGCATGGGCGGGATCAGCTACGGGCGCGACTTCTCCCTGCGTCCTGATCTGGTGACCTGGCCGCTGCCGGCGTTTTCCGGCGAGGCGGCTGTCCCGACCTCGGTCGATCTCTTTATTAATGGCTACCGTTCCGGCTCCACCCGCCTTCAGCCGGGGCCGTTTCCCCTCACCAATCTGCCGTATATCAACGGTGCCGGGGATGCGGTGCTGGTTACCACTGATGCGCTGGGTCGTCAGGTGAGTACCACGCTGCCGTTTTATGTCAGCAGCGATCTGCTTAAGCAGGGGTTAAGCGACGGCGCCGTGACGCTGGGCAGCCTGCGGCGTAACTACGGTATTGAGAATTTTGACTATGGCCCGGCGGCGGGCAGCGGATCGTATCGCTACGGGGTGACCGACTGGCTGACGCTGGAGGGGCATGCGGAAGGGGCGGAGTCGCTGGCGCTCGGCGGAGCGGGCACGGTGCTGAAGCTCGGGCGTTTTGGCGTGGTAAATACCTCGTGGACCCAAAGCCGCATGCGCGGCGATAGCGGCGGCCAGATAAACTGGGGCTATCAGTACAACACCAGCGAGTTTAGCGTAGCGACCCAGCATACCCGGCGCGACCGTGGCTTCGGCAACCTCGCCCTGTACGATCAGCCCACCGTTTATGATGAAAATGATAACCCCGTTGCCAGCCTGAGCCGCAATACCGACCAGTATTCCTTAACCTTTAACCTCGGCGGTTACGGCAATATCGGCGCGGCGTGGATCGGGGTTGAAAGTTTTGACAGCAAAAAAACTGAGCTGCTCAACCTCTCCTGGAGCCGTAATTTGTGGGGCTCAAGCAGTATTTATCTGGCTGCCAGCCGTGACCAGCAGCGGGGCGACTGGACGGTTGCGCTGTCGTTGCAGGTTCCCCTCGGCGAACGTGACAGCGCCGCCGTCACCTTTGAAAACACTCCTGACGCAGGCAGTACTCAACGCATTAACTACAACCACTCGATGCCTTCAGACGGCGGCTTTAGCTGGAACATGGCCTGGGCCAACCAGTCGCGGTCGAGTAACTATCAGCAGGCCACGCTCGGCTGGCGGAATAACAACGTGGAGCTACAGGGCGGCGGCTACGGTGAGAAGGGCATGATGACCTGGTGGGGCGAGGCGATGGGTTCTGTCGTGTTGATGGACGGTGAGCTATTTGCGGCGAACAAAATCAACGATGCGTTTGTGGTGATCAGCACCGACGGACATCCGGACGTACCCGTCAGCTACGAAAACCAGCCGGTTGGTAAAACCAATAACAAAGGTTATCTGTTGGTCAGCGGCGTTTCCGCCTATTACCCGGCAAGCTACCGCATTGATACCCTGAACTTACCTGCGGATACCCGGCTGAAAGAGACCGAGCGTCGGGTGGCGATTCGTCGGCATAACGGTTATCTGGTGGATTTCCCGATGGAGCAGGAGCGGGTTGCCAGCGTCATTCTGCACGATGCGCAGGGCAATGCGATCCCGGTGGGAAGCCAGGTCAGACGCGCATCCCGCAGCAGCGCGGTTGTCGGCTATGACGGCCTCGCCTGGCTGGAAAACCTCAACGATGTGAATCCGCTTGAGGTCATCACCCCGGAGGGTAAACGCTGTACGGCAACGCTGACCGTTGGCGCAAACCCTGAGCATAAGCTGCAAACCTACGGTCCGCTGACCTGTCGGGAGGCGCCGTGAGACGCCTGTTAATCGCGCTTCTGCTGCTGTGCTCCGGCGGCAGCTGGGCGGCCTGTACCGTCAGTACGGTGAATGCCTCGTTTGGCAGCGTCACCTCGTTCGCACTCAGCGGTACCGGGGAAGTGGAAACGACGGGCACGCTGGTGGTGACCTGCGATACCGTTCTCAACCTGTTAACCAACGACTCGGTGACGCTGAATTACACTTCGGCATCCGTCTTCGCGAATAGCCGGGCGACCATGAAGCGTACGGACAACGCGGCTATTACCGATGTCATCCCTGTGCGCCTGTGCGGGGCGTCCGGCTGCGGCGGAAACAGTGAAGTACAAATCAGCAAAGCCTATACCTGGAGCGGAAACACGCTGCTCGGGCTGCTGGGTTCAAGGCGCTACAACATTCCCCTTTATTTCCGGACCGTAATGGGGCAGAACGTCACCGCCGGGCCATATCAGGTGTTGTTAACGTTCAGCATTAACTACAACGTGTGCGCCGTTGGCGCGGTCGGAGCGTGCCTGACCCCGCAAACCGGCACGGCAACCACCTCGATCCTCCTCAACATGACCGTCACCAACGATTGCAGCACCATGACCACGCCGGACGTGAATTTTAACAGCGCGCCGCTGGTGCAAAATTTTCCTACCGTTTCACAGTCGGTTGCCGTCACCTGCACCAAGGGCAGCACCTACACCATAGGCATTAATAATGGTGCAAATGCCCTGAACAACGTGCGTCGTATGGTCAGCGGCAGCAACTTCATGAGTTACGACATCTACAAAGAGGCGACCAGCAACCGCTGGGGCGGCAGCGGCAGCGAGCGCTGGGCCAGCGCCAGCTCATCGCAGGTCAGTACGGACGGGCTTTTACGTACCTACAACTACACCGCCAAAGTTCTGACCAGCCAGGCCACGCCGCCTGCCGGAACCTACACCGATACGCTGATTGTCGACGTCGCATTCTGACTCCTGCGCTTTTCCCTTTCGCAAATGTAAAGTTCCTGTGGCCTGTGCCGATAACACCGTTAATAAATCTATGAGAAGGTGTTGCATGTTGAACCGTATCCGCGTTGTCACAATGCTTATGATGGTGCTGGTCATTTTCGCACTTCTTCAGCTTACTTCTGGCGGCCTCTTTTTCTCGTCGTTAAAACAGAACCAGGACAGCTTCGCGGCCTCGAACGATTTGCGAATGCAGCAAAGCGAACTGACCACGACCTGGGATCTGATGTTGCAGACGCGTATCAACCTGAGCCGCTCGTCTGCCCGCATGATGATGGACCCAAATAACCAGCAGAGCAGCGCAAAAACGGAACTGCTGAAGAATGCGCGCGCCACGCTGGCAGACGCGGCGAAACATTACGACACCTTCAAAAAAATCGCCCCTCAGCCGGCAATGGCGCAGGCGAGCGCGAACATAGATGAAAAATATCAGGCCTACTTCGCCGGCCTCACGGAGCTGGTGCAGTTCCTGGAGAAGGGCAATATGGACGCCTATTTCGCGCAGCCGACCCAGGGAATGCAGAACGCCCTCGGCGCGGCGCTCGGCGAGTACGCCAAAGTCAGTGGCGAGCTTTATCACTCCGCCTTTACGCAAAGCCAGAACGACTACCGTTTCGCGAAATGGCAGATGGCGGTTCTCGCCCTCGCGCTGGTCATTGTGCTGGTGGCCGTGTGGTACGGCATTCGTCATATCCTTCTTAACCCGCTTGGCCGCGTCATTGCCCATATCCGTGATATAGGCCGGGGCGATCTCACGAAAACGCTGTCCGTTATTGGCCGCAATGAGATCTCCGAGCTGGCAACCAGCGTCGACCATATGCAGCGTTCGCTGATTGATACCGTCGCCAACGTGCGCGAGGGGGCGGATGCCATCTATACCGGCACGAGTGAAATCGCGATGGGCAACAACGATCTTTCGTCCCGTACCGAACAGCAGGCGTCCGCTCTGGAAGAGACGGCGGCCAGCATGGAGCAGCTCACCGCGACCGTGAAGCAGAATGCCGACAACGCCCGTCAGGCGTCGCAGCTTGCAGAAAGCGCGTCCGATACCGCCCAGCGCGGGGGTCGGGTGGTCGACGGCGTGGTGAAAACCATGCATGACATTGCCGACAGCTCGAAGAAAATCGCCGACATCATCAGCGTTATCGACGGCATCGCCTTCCAGACCAACATCCTGGCGCTGAACGCGGCCGTTGAAGCGGCGCGTGCGGGCGAGCAGGGCCGCGGGTTTGCCGTAGTCGCCGGCGAAGTGCGTAACCTCGCCAGCCGCAGCGCCAATGCGGCGAAAGAGATCAAAGCTCTGATTGAAGACTCTGTTTCACGCGTGGATACCGGCTCGGTGCTGGTGGAAAGTGCGGGTGAAACCATGAATGACATCGTGAATGCCGTGACGCGCGTGACGGACATCATGGGTGAAATCGCCTCTGCATCGGATGAGCAGAGTCGTGGTATTGACCAGGTCGCCCTGGCGGTATCGGAAATGGATCGTGTGACGCAGCAAAACGCCGCCCTGGTGCAGGAGTCCGCTGCCGCGGCCGCTGCGCTGGAGGACCAGGCGAGCCGCCTGAAAATGGCCGTCTCGGCGTTCCGCCTTACTTCAAAAACAACAAATACGGTCAGCTCGCGATCGGTGTACGGCGAAGCAGCCCCGGCGCCCGTGACAGCACGTACGCGCGCAGCGGTGACCGGACGAGATGAAAACTGGGAAACATTTTGACTGACAATTAAACCGCGGCTGCTTGCCGCTTGATGGGAGCGTGGATGTTAAATCGTATTCGTATCTCGACCACACTGTTTTTGATTCTGATCCTGTGTGGGGTTTTGCAGGTTGGCAGTAACGGGTTGTCTTTCTGGGCGTTTCGCGATGGCTATCAGAATTTGCAGGAAGTTGAGACGAGTAATCAGCAGCGCTCCGCACTGGCACAAACGCGTGCCGTGCTGTTGCAGGCAAGCACTGCGCTGAACAAAGCAGGGACGTTAACCGCGCTGAGCTATCCGCCGGAGGATATTAAGGCGCTGATGGTTGTGGCCCGCAGCAGCCTGAAGCAGGCCGACGCGCAGTTCAAGGCCTTTACGGCGCAGGAGGCGGTCAGTGAGAAAGAGAAAGCGCTCAAAGTCGCCATGAAAAAGACCTTTGATGTGTGGTACGGCGATCTCGACCATCAGGCGACGTGGCTGGAGAACAACCAGCTTTCTGACTTCCTGACCGCGCCGGTGCAGGCGTCTCAGGCGGCGTTTGACGACAGCTTTAACGCATGGCAGCAGGATATTAACCAGTTTGTGGCGCGTGCCGGTGCGGACAGCCGTACCAGTTACCGCATGTCAGGGGTGATATTCCTGACTATGGTAATCCTGGCGGCCCTGCTGACCGGCGGCTCGCTGTGGTGGTCGCGCAAAATGATCGTCCAGCCGCTGGCCATCGTCAGCAGTCACTTCGACAGTATTGCGAAGGGCGACCTGGCGCGTCCGGTGGCCGTGTATGGCAGGAATGAAATATCAGCGATTTTCGCCAGCCTGAAGGCGATGCAGAGTTCGCTGCGGGAAACGGTAAGCAACGTTCGCCAGGGCAGTTACGCCATGCATACCGGGATCTCCGAGATTGCGGCAGGCAATAACGACCTCTCTTCCCGCACTGAACAGCAGGCGGCATCGCTGGCGCAGACGGCGGCCAGCATGGAGCAGCTGACCGCGACGGTAAGCCAGAACGCCGATAACGCGCGTCAGGCGTCCGACTTGTCAAAACAGGCAGCGATGACGGCGAAACGTGGGGGCGATCAGGCTTCTCATGTTGCCAGCACGATGCAGGAGATTGCCGCCAGCTCGCAGAAAATTGGCGACATTATCAGCGTTATCGACGGGATCGCGTTCCAGACCAATATTCTGGCGCTGAACGCGGCGGTGGAAGCGGCGCGTGCCGGCGAGCAGGGGCGCGGGTTCGCGGTGGTTGCCGGTGAAGTCCGAAACCTCGCCAGCCGCAGCGCCAATGCGGCGAAAGAGATCAAAGGGCTGATAGAAGAGTCGGTCTCCCGCGTTCAGCAGGGCTCCGCGCTGGTGGATACCGCCGCGCAGACCATGCACGAGATAGTCACCTCCGTGACGCGGGTTAACGACATTATGGGCGAGATTGCCTCGGCGTCTGATGAACAACGCCGTGGTATTGAGCAGGTGGCGCAGGCCGTTACACAGATGGATCAGGTTACACAGCAGAACGCCTCACTGGTGGAAGAGGCGGCGGCTGCGACCGATCAGCTGGCAAACCAGGCGGATCACCTTACCGGGTTAGTCGCCGTATTTAATGTGAAAGAGCACGTTGAAGCAGTAACAGAAGTCGGACGGTCACAGGCCGTGCCCGTTGTATCCTGAATGTGATTGAGAAGGCGCTATGACATCACCCATGCCCTCAGGGCAAACGTCATTATTGTTGCAGATGACACAGCGCCTCGCGCTGTCCGACGCGCATTTTCGTCGGATATGTCAGTTAATCTACCAGCGTGCGGGGATCGTGCTTGCGGACCATAAGCGAGACATGGTCTACAACCGGCTGGTGCGGCGCTTGCGCACGCTGGGGCTGGACGATTTTGGCCGCTATCTGAGCATGCTCGAAGCGAACCAGAACAGCGCCGAATGGCAGGCATTTATCAACTCATTAACCACCAACCTGACCGCGTTTTTCCGCGAGGCGCATCACTTCCCGGTGCTGGCGGAACACGCCCGCCGCCGTGGCGGAGAGTATCGCGTCTGGAGCGCGGCGGCCTCTACCGGGGAAGAGCCGTACTCGCTGGCCATCACCCTGGCGGACACCCTGGGCATGGCGCCGGGTCGCTGGAAAGTATACGCCAGCGACATCGACACGGAAGTGCTGGAAAAAGCCCGTAACGGCGTTTATCGCCAGGATGAGCTGAAAACGCTGTCTCCCCAGCAGCTACAGCGTTACTTCATGCGCGGTACCGGCCCGCATGAAGGACTGGTGCGCGTACGCCAGGAGCTGGCGAACTGCGTGGAATTTGCCCCCGTTAATTTACTGGATAAGCAGTACAACGTGCCGGGGCCATTCGACGCCATTTTTTGCCGTAACGTGATGATCTATTTTGATAAAACGACGCAGCAGGACATTTTGCGTCGCTTTGTTCCGTTGCTCAAGCCTGACGGTTTACTGTTTGCCGGGCACTCGGAAAACTTCAGCAACCTCGTGCGTGAGTTTAGCCTGCGTGGGCAAACGGTATATGCGCTGAGTAAGGAAAAAGCATGAGTAAAATCAGGGTATTGTCTGTCGATGATTCGGCGCTGATGCGTCAGATCATGACCGAAATCATCAATAGCCACAGCGATATGGAGATGGTGGCGACAGCGCCCGATCCGCTGGTCGCGCGGGATTTAATCAAAAAATATAACCCCGACGTGCTGACGCTGGATGTTGAAATGCCGCGCATGGATGGCATCGATTTCCTGGAAAAATTAATGCGCCTGCGCCCGATGCCGGTGGTGATGGTGTCATCTCTGACCGGTAAGGGTTCAGAAATCACCCTGCGCGCGCTGGAGCTGGGGGCGGTGGATTTTGTCACCAAGCCGCAGCTCGGCATTCGCGAGGGGATGCTGGCGTACAGCGAGATGATCGCCGAGAAGATCCGCACCGCGTCCCGGGCGAAGCTTGCCGCGCATAAACCGACGGCAGCCCCGGCAACCCTGAAGGCGGGGCCGTTACTCAGCTCGGAAAAGTTGCTGGTGATTGGCGCGTCAACCGGAGGAACAGAGGCAATTCGCCATGTACTCCAGCCATTGCCGCTCTCAAGCCCGGGTATTCTGATTACGCAACATATGCCGCCGGGCTTTACCCGCTCGTTCGCGGAGCGCCTGAATAAGCTGTGCCAGATCAGCGTGAAAGAGGCGGAAGACGGCGAGCGCGTGCTGCCGGGTCAGGCCTATATCGCCCCGGGTGACAAGCACATGGAGCTGGCGCGCAGCGGGGCGAACTATCAAATCAAAATTCATGACGGGCCGCCGGTTAACCGGCACCGTCCGTCGGTGGATGTGCTGTTTCATTCGGTGGCGAAACATGCGGGGCGCAACGCCGTTGGGGTGATCCTGACGGGGATGGGTAACGACGGCGCCGCCGGAATGCTTGCGATGCACCAGGCTGGCGCCTGGACGATTGCGCAGAATGAAGCAAGTTGTGTGGTGTTCGGCATGCCGCGCGAGGCCATCAATATGGGTGGCGTAAGCGAAGTGGTCGATCTTAGCCAGGTAAGCCAGCAGATGCTGGCGAAAATCAGTGCCGGACAGGCAATACGTATTTGACTCAGGAGTATTATTTTATGGCGGATAAAGAGCTTAAGTTTTTGGTTGTGGATGACTTTTCCACCATGCGTCGCATTGTGCGCAACCTGCTGAAAGAGCTGGGCTTCAACAATGTTGAAGAAGCAGAAGACGGGGTGGATGCGCTGAACAAGCTCCAGGCTGGCGGGTTTGGTTTTGTGATTTCCGACTGGAACATGCCGAACATGGACGGTCTCGAACTGCTGAAAACCATCCGCGCGGATGCAGGCATGGCCTCTCTGCCGGTGCTGATGGTGACCGCAGAAGCGAAGAAAGAGAACATTATTGCCGCTGCACAGGCGGGCGCAAGCGGCTACGTGGTGAAGCCATTCACCGCGGCGACTCTGGAAGAGAAGCTCGGGAAGATCTTCGAGAAACTCGGCATGTGAGGTGATGGATATGTTGCAACCTGCTATGAAACCCGTTGAAGAACATTCGCCGAGCGACATTATTGCCCGCATTGGTAGCCTGACCCGCATGCTGCGCGACAGCCTGCGTGAGCTGGGGCTGGACCAGGCGATCGCCGAAGCGGCGGAAGCCATCCCTGACGCGCGCGACCGTCTGGACTACGTCGTGCAGATGACCGCGCAGGCGGCCGAGCGTGCGCTGAACAGCGTTGAAGCCTCGCAGCCGCACCAGGATGCCATGGAGAAGGGTGCGAAAGCGCTGAGCAAACGCTGGGATGAGTGGTTTGAGAACCCTATTGAGCTGGCGGATGCCCGCGAACTGGTAACGGATACCCGTCAGTACCTGGGTGACGTGCCGGGCCACACCAGCTTCACTAACGCCCAGCTGCTGGACATCATGATGGCGCAGGATTTCCAGGACCTTACCGGCCAAGTGATCAAGCGCATGATGGATGTGATTCAGGAGATTGAACGTCAGCTGCTGATGGTGCTGCTGGAGAACATTCCGGAACCGGCTGCCCGTCCGAAACGCGAGAACGAAAGCCTGCTCAATGGTCCACAGCTTGACACCAGCAAAGCGGGCGTGGTGGCAAGCCAGGATCAGGTGGACGATCTGCTGGATAGCCTTGGTTTCTGATTGCCCGTTCTGCCTCAGGTCGTTAACGCGGCCTGAGGCAGCTCAGAACAAAAACAGCGAAAAGAGCCCGAATAAACGGGCTTTTCCCGCCATTGGATTTTCTCTGCGCTGGCATGATACCCGTGAATTAATGGGCTGCGAGCAGGCACAGTGGCAGAAGAGAACGACGACAAAACAGAAGCCCCCACACCCCACCGACTTGAAAAAGCCCGTGAGGATGGGCAGATCCCCCGATCCCGAGAGCTGACATCCCTGCTGATCCTGGTGGTGGGCGTCTGCATAATCTGGTGGGGCGGGGAGATGCTCGCCCGCAGACTGGCGGGAATGCTCTCTGCTGGCTTACGTTTTGATCACAGCATGGTCAATGACCCCAATCTGATCCTCATTCAAATCATCAACCTTGTGAAAAGCGCGATGATCGCCTTGCTGCCGCTGATCGCGGGCGTGGTCATCGTGGCCCTTGTTTCGCCGGTCATGCTCGGTGGCCTGGTGTTCAGCGGTAAATCGCTGCAACCGAAATTCTCCAAGCTCAACCCGCTACCCGGTATTGCGAAAATGTTCTCCGCGCAAACCGGGGCTGAGCTTCTTAAAGCGATCCTGAAATCGCTTCTTATGGGCAGTACAGCCGGGTTTTTTCTGTGGCACGACTGGCCGGAGATGATGCGCCTGATCAGCGAGTCCCCGATGACGGCGATGAAAAATGCCCTGAACCTGGTCGGGTTATGCTCGCTGCTGGTGGTACTCAGCATTATTCCGATGGTGGCGTTCGACGTTATCTTCCAGATCTATTCCCATATCAAAAAGCTGCGAATGTCGCGTCAGGACATCCGCGATGAATATAAACAGATGGAAGGCGACCCCCACGTTAAGGGCCGTATCCGGCAGATGCAGCGTGCCGCCGCGCGTCGGCGCATGATGGAAGATGTGCCGAAAGCCGACGTCATCGTCACCAACCCGACCCACTACTCCGTGGCGCTTCAGTACGACGAAAACAAAATGAGCGCGCCGAAAGTGGTGGCGAAAGGGGCCGGGCTGATTGCGCTGCGCATTCGTGAAATCGCGACGGAAAACCGCGTACCGATCCTGGAAGCACCGCCGCTGGCCCGTGCGCTGTATCGCCACGCGGAAATTGGACAACAGATCCCGGGCCAGCTCTACGCCGCTGTCGCAGAGGTGCTGGCCTGGGTGTGGCAACTGAAACGCTGGCGTTTAGCGGGCGGTCAACGACCTGTAAAACCTGAGAACCTTCCGGTGCCTGAAGCACTGGATTTTTTGAACGAGAAGGACACTGATGGCTAATCTGGTGGCAATGTTGCGCCTGCCCGGCAACCTGAAATCGACGCAATGGCAGATCCTTGCCGGACCGATTCTGATCCTGCTAATTCTGTCGATGATGGTGCTGCCGTTACCGGCATTTATTCTCGACCTGCTTTTCACCTTCAACATTGCGTTGTCCATCATGGTGTTGCTGGTGGCGATGTTCACCCAGCGCACGCTGGAGTTCGCCGCGTTTCCAACGATCCTGCTGTTCACCACGCTGCTGCGTCTCGCGCTGAACGTTGCCTCCACGCGTATCATCCTGATGGAAGGGCACACCGGCGCGGCGGCGGCGGGCAAGGTGGTCGAAGCCTTCGGTCACTTCCTGGTGGGCGGCAACTTCGCCATCGGTATCGTGGTGTTCGTCATTCTGGTGATTATCAACTTCATGGTTATCACTAAAGGGGCGGGGCGTATCGCAGAAGTGGGCGCGCGCTTCGTGCTCGACGGGATGCCGGGTAAGCAGATGGCCATCGACGCCGACCTGAATGCCGGGCTGATCGCGGAAGATGAAGCAAAAAAACGCCGTGCCGAAGTGACCCAGGAGGCAGATTTCTACGGCTCCATGGACGGTGCGAGTAAGTTTGTGCGCGGTGACGCCATCGCGGGCATTCTGATCATGGTGATTAACGTCGTCGGCGGCCTGCTTGTCGGCGTGCTGCAACACGGCATGGACATGGGCCACGCAGCGGAAAGCTATACGCTGCTGACCATTGGTGATGGTCTGGTGGCGCAGATCCCGGCGCTGGTGATCTCCACCGCGGCGGGTGTGATTGTGACCCGCGTCAGCACCGATCAGGATGTAGGCGAGCAGATGGTGGGGCAGTTGTTCAGCAACCCGCGCGTTATGCTGCTCTCCGCGGCGGTACTGGGCCTGCTCGGTATGGTGCCTGGCATGCCAAACCTGGTATTCCTGCTGTTTACTGCCGCGCTGCTGGGCCTTGCCTGGTGGATGCGTGGCCGTGAAACGCAGCCTAAGGCAGAGCCAGCGCCGGTCAAAATGCCTGAGAACACCCAGGCGGTGGAGGCCACCTGGAACGACGTTCAGCTCGAAGATTCGCTGGGGATGGAAGTGGGGTACCGCCTGATCCCGATGGTGGATTTCCAGCAGGATGGTGAACTGCTTGGCCGTATCCGCAGCATTCGTAAAAAATTCGCCCAGGATATGGGCTTCCTGCCGCCGGTGGTCCACATCCGGGACAACATGGATCTCCCGCCCGCGCGCTATCGCATCCTGATGAAAGGGGTAGAAATCGGCAGCGGTGATGCGTACCCCGGCCGCTGGCTGGCAATTAACCCGGGCACGGCCGCAGGCACGTTGCCGGGTGAGCAGACGACCGACCCGGCCTTTGGTCTGGCGGCAATCTGGATTGAGAGCGCTCTGAAAGAGCAGGCGCAGATCCAGGGTTACACGGTTGTTGAGGCCAGTACCGTGGTGGCGACGCACCTCAACCATCTGATTGGCCAGTTCTCTGCGGAACTGTTTGGTCGTCAGGAGGCGCAGCAGCTGCTCGACCGCGTAACGCAGGAGATGCCGAAGCTGACCGAAGATTTAGTGCCGGGCGTGCTGACCTTAACCACCCTGCATAAAGTGCTGCAAAACCTGCTCGACGAGAAGGTGCCCATTCGCGATATGCGTACCATCCTTGAGACGCTGGCCGAACATGCGCCGCTGCAAAGCGTTCCGCACGAACTGACGGCGGTGGTACGCGTGGCGCTCGGACGCGCCATTACCCAGCAATGGTTCCCGGGAACCGGCGAAGTGCAGGTCATTGGCCTGGATACACCGCTGGAACGGCTGCTGCTTCAGGCGTTGCAGGGCGGTGGCGGGCTGGAGCCGGGTCTGGCGGACAGATTACTGGCGCAAACCCAGGAGGCGCTGGCGCGTCAGGAGATGCTGGGCGCGCCGCCGGTGCTGCTGGTGAATCATGCGCTGCGTCCGCTGCTGTCGCGCTTCCTGCGCCGGAGCCTGAACCAGCTGGTGGTGCTGTCGAATATGGAGCTGTCCGATAACCGCAATATTCGCATGACGGCGACCATAGGAGGGAAATAATGCGGAAGTGGCTGGGGATCTTACTTTTCCCGCTGGCGGCGCAGGCCGCAGGCGAGGGGGCATGGCAGGCCAGCAGTATAGGCTTAACGCTCAACCATCGCGGGGAGTCGATCTCCTCCCGTCCGTTGTCCGCCTCTGAGCCCGTGTCCGGGCAGATGACGCTGGTGGCCTGGAATTACACCCTGACGGGACCCACACCGGCCGGGTTGCGGGTGCGGCTGTGCTCTCTGACCCGCTGCGCGGAAATCGAGGGACAAAGTGGCACCACCCAGGCCTTCAACGGGGTGTCTGCTCAGGAGCCTTTACGCTTTATCTGGGAAGTGCCAGGCGGTGGACGTCTGATCCCGGCGCTGAAAGTTCAGCGCAACGAGGTGCTCGTCAACTACCGCTAACTGCCTGCCTTTTCACCAGTCTTCAGGCATTTCTGAAGGCTGGCTCGCAAAATTGACCTTCCCTTTTGATACAAAAGAAACGCCGTTTTATAAATCAGTGACACGCGTATTGACACTCTTTGCATTTTTGCCATTCACCCCTTTGTGATGGCAGAAACAGAAAGGTATCAACAGGTCGATACTTTTACTGTAGCCGTGTAAAAACTCCCGGACGAGGTTTGCTTACAGGGAGTCTCCCAAAACTGATTAGGGTTGACGGCAATGAAAACACGTAAAATTGGACTCGCAAATTATCTTGCTTACGGGTCAGGGGACTTCCTCGGGGCGGGAACCACCGCCCTGACGGCCGCCTGGCTTTTGTATTTTTATACCACCTTCTGTGGACTCACACCGATTGAAGCAACCTTTATCTTCGCCGCCGCAAGGGTGCTGGATGCGGTTGTCAGCCCGTTAATGGGCTTTTTAACCGATAACTTTGGCACCACCTGGCTGGGCAAGCGTTTTGGCCGTCGTAAGTTCTTCATCCTGCTCGGTATTCCCTGCGTTTTCAGCTACTCGCTGATGTGGGTAGGGGACATGAGTTTCTGGTACTACCTGCTGACCTATCTGATCTTTGATATCGTCTACACCATGATCCTGGTGCCATACGAAACGCTGGTGCCGGAGATGACGGACGATTTCAAACAGAAAACCAAATTCTCCGGGGCGCGTATCTCTATGGCGCAGATGTCCGCTATTCTGGCTTCCTTCCTCCCGGGGATCCTGCTCACGCATTTCGGCAAAGACAACGCGATCTCCTTCTTCTATGCAAGCCTGGTCTTCTCCGTACTCTGCGCACTGATGCTTACGTTCGTCTGGTTCTTTACCTGGGAGCGCCCGCGGGAAGAGTGGTCTGAAGCGGCCCTGCGTGCCGAAGAAGAGAAGAAAAAGCTGACCCTGGGGCAGAGCCTGAATCGCCTTTTTGTTGAATTAAGTTCGACGCTGCGTATCAAGATTTTCCGCCAGCATCTGGGGATGTACCTTGGCGGCTACATCGCACAGGACGTCTTTAATGCCGTGTTTACCTATTACGTGGTATTTGTGCTGATGCAGGAGGCGTCAATGGCGTCCAACCTGCTGGGCACGATGGCCATCTTCCAGTTCCTCGCCGTGATCGGCATGATCCCGCTGTGCATTCGCTTCGGACCTGCGCCGTCTTACCGCATGGTGGTCGTGCTGTTTGGCCTGGCCTCGCTCTCTTACGCGGTGCTTTATTACGCGGGCCTGAGCGACGTTTACGCTCTGCTGCTGCTGATCTCTGCGGTTGCCGGTCTTGGTCGCGGGGGGATCAACTACGTACCGTGGAATACCTACACCTACATTGCTGACGTGGACGAAGTGATCACCGGTCAGCGTCGCGAAGGGATCTTCGCGGGCATCATGACGCTGACCCGTAAAGCGTCGCAGGCCGGTGCGGTAATGCTGGTGGGGATCGTGATGCAGATGTCGGGCTTTGTCAGCGGTCAAAAAGTGCAGCCTGCGGAAGTGAGCCACACCATTCTGATGATCCTGAGCGTCGGCACCATTCTGGTACTGTTCTGCGGCTTCCTGGTCTCCCTGCGCTTCAAACTCAATTTGCAGACCCACAGCCCCCTGCGTGAAGAGACCGCGAAAATGCGCGAGTCCGGCCATGCGATGCCGGAGGCGGTGACCCCGCAGGCCCGCGCCACCGTGGAGATGCTGGCCGGTATGCCGTATGAATCCCTGTGGGGCAACAACAATATCGGTTATCTGAATCGCAATAAGCCGGCGGCCCCTTCGCTGAAGGATCGCGCGGTACTGAATTCGACATACAACAGAGGTTAAGATGATGAAAGTTTGGCCTGTCAAACATAGCCCATTACTGCGTCAGCCTGAGCGCTTTATCGCCAGGGATGAGCTGAAATCGCTGATTCAAAAGGTGACGCATAACCTGGTCAATATCCACGACAAAACGGGTGAGTTTTTGCTGCGGCTGGACGACGGGCGCGTGATCGACACCAAAGGCTGGGCCGGATGGGAATGGACCCACGGCGTCGGTTTATACGGTATCTGGCAGTATTACTGCCAGACCGGTGACGAAGGCATGCGCGAGATTATCGACAGCTGGTTTACTGACCGTTTCGCTGAAGGCGCAACCACCAAAAACGTGAATACCATGTCGCCGTTCCTGACGCTGGCGTATCGCTACGAAGAGACCAAAAACCCGGCCTGGCTGCCGTGGCTGGAAAGCTGGGCGGAATGGGCGATGAATGAGATGCCGCGCACCGAACATGGTGGCATGCAGCACATCACCCTGGCGGAAGAGAACCATCAGCAAATGTGGGATGACACGCTGATGATGACGGTGCTGCCGCTGGCGAAAATCGGCAAGCTGCTGAACAAGCCGGAGTACGTCGAGGAGGCGATCTATCAGTTCCTGCTCCACGTACAGAACCTGATGGATCGGGAGACGGGGCTGTGGTTCCACGGCTGGAATTACGACGGCAATCACAACTTTGCCCGGGCCCGCTGGGCGCGCGGCAACAGCTGGCTGACCATCGTGATCCCGGATTTCCTCGAGCTGGTGGATCTGCCGGAAAACAACGCCGTTCGTCGCTATCTGGTGCAGGTACTGAACGCGCAGATCGCCGCACTGGCAAAATGTCAGGACGAGAGTGGCTTGTGGCATACGCTGCTGGACGATCCTGAATCTTATCTGGAGGCGTCGGCCACGGCAGGGTTTGCCTACGGCATTCTGAAAGCCGTGCGCAAGCGTTATGTCGGCGCAGAGTACGCAGAGGTGGCGGAGAAAGCGATTCGCGGTATCGTGAAAAACATCTCGCCGGAAGGGGAGCTGCTGCAAACCTCGTTCGGGACCGGGATGGGAAGCGATCTTGAGTTTTATCGCCAGATACCGCTCACGTCGATGCCGTACGGGCAGGCGATGGCGATACTGTGCCTGACGGAGTATTTGCGGAAGTATTTCTGATAATAAAAAACCCGGCGCTTGCCGGGTTTATTTTTTACATACGCTCTACGGTTTCGATACCCAGAGTATCCAGACCGAGCTTCAGGGTCTTCGCCGTCAGCTGCGCGAGCTTCAGGCGGCTGTGGCGCACCGCTTCGTTCTCGGCAGAGAGGATAGGGCAGTGTTCGTAGAAGCCAGAGAACAGACCGGCCAGATCGTACAGGTAAGCACACATAACGTGCGGCGTACCGTCACGCGCGACCACGGAGAGCGTCTCTTCGAACTGAAGCAGGCGGGCAGCCAGCTGTGCTTCACGGTCTTCGGTAATAGACACCGTAGCATTCGCCAGCACGCTTTCGTCGATATTGGCTTTACGGAAGACGGAGAGTACCCGGGTATAAGCGTACTGCATGTATGGCGCCGTGTTGCCTTCAAACGCCAGCATGTTGTCCCAGTCGAAGATATAGTCGGTGGTACGGTTCTTGGAGAGATCCGCGTATTTCACCGCGCCAATTCCCACCGCGTTAGCAAGTTTCTCCAGCTCGTCAGCAGGCATGTCCGGGTTCTTCTCGGCCACCAGGCGACGCGCGCGTTCCAGCGCTTCATCCAGCAGATCGGAAAGCTTCACGGTGCCGCCCGCACGGGTTTTGAACGGCTTACCGTCTTTACCCAGCATCATGCCGAACATGTGATGTTCCAGCGGCACGGAATCCGGCACATAACCCGCTTTACGCACGATAGTCCACGCCTGCATCAGATGCTGATGCTGACGGGAGTCGATGTAATACAGCACGCGGTCCGCATGCAGGGTTTCGTAACGGTATTTCGCACAGGCGATGTCGGTGGTGGTGTAAAGATAGCCGCCATCCTTTTTCTGGACGATCACGCCCATCGGTTCGCCTTCCTTGTTTTTATACTCATCAAGGAACACCACCGTTGCGCCTTCGCTTTCCACCGCCAGATTTTTAGCTTTCAGGTCCGCCACAATGCCTGGCAGCATCGGGTTATACAGGCTTTCACCCATCACGTCGTCACGGGTCAGGGTCACGTTCAGACGATTATAGGTAAGCTGGTTCTGGGACATGGTAATGTCCACCAGCTTGCGCCACATCTCGAGGAAGTACGGGTCGCCACCTTGAAGTTTCACCACGTAGCTGCGCGCGCGCTCGGCGAAGGCTTCGTCTTCGTCATAGTGCTTTTTGGCTTCACGGTAGAAACCTTCCAGGTCTGCCAGCGCCATTTCGCCTGCGTTTTCCTGCTGCTGTTTTTCCAGATACGCGATCAGCATGCCGAACTGCGTGCCCCAGTCGCCTACGTGGTTAGCGCGGATCACCTTGTGACCAAGGAACTCCAGGGTACGCACTGCCGCGTCACCGATGATGGTGGAGCGCAGGTGACCGACGTGCATCTCTTTCGCCACGTTTGGCGCGGAGTAGTCAACCACCACGGTCTGCGCTTCTGGCTGAGCCACGCCCAGACGGTCAGATTTCAGCGCCGCGTCAACGTGGCTTGCCAGGAATGCAGGCTCAAGGAAAATGTTGATAAAGCCTGGACCGGCGATTTCGGTTTTGCTGGCGATGCCGGTGAGATCCAGATGCGTCAGTACCTGCTCAGCGAGCTGTCGCGGCGGCATGCCCAGTTTTTTAGCCACTGCCATCACGCCATTAGCCTGATAGTCGCCAAACTGTACTTTCGCTGACTGACGAACCTGTGGTTCGCAATCCGCAGGCGCACCTGCGGCAATCAGTGCCTGACTGACTTTTTCTGAGAGAAGAGCCTGAATATTCACCTGGATACCTTACGTTTTTGATGCGGGTAAAAAACACCCACGCCAGTTTAAGAATTTAGGGCGGGAGTATACTGCAAATGCCTTCGGGCGTCAGCCCTGCGGGGGGCGAAGATCGCTCAGAATCCAGGCGAAGACGGTATGCATAATCATGCAGTCGAAAAAACCGTGATTCTGCTGTTGGTCGACAGAGGGCAACAGAGTAAATTAGCGGCTTTGCGACACGAAACGAGACTGACCTATGGCGAACTGGCACACCATTGACGAACTGCATGATATTTCCGCAGATTTACCGCGCTTCACCCAGGCGTTCACAGAACTTGCCACCCGTCTCGGGCTGGATATCGCGCCGCTTGAGGCCGATCACATCTCTTTGCGCTGCCACCAGAATGCCACCGCCGAACGCTGGCGGCGTGGCTTTGAACAGTGCGGAGAACTGCTGTCAGAGAATATCATTAACGGTCGCCCGATTTGCCTGTTCAAACTTCACGCGCCGGTAACGGTGGCGCACTGGCAATTCACCGTTGTGGAACTGCCCTGGCCAGGAGAGAAGCGTTATCCGCACGAAGGCTGGGAGCATATCGAAATTGTTCTGCCAGGGGAACCCGAGACGCTGAACGCCCGTGCGCTGGCGCTGCTTTCCGACGAGGGGTTAAGCCAGCCGGGTATTTTCGTCAAAACCAGCTCGCCAAAAGGGGAGCGCGAACGCTTACCGAACCCTACGCTTGCCGTAACGGACGGCAACGTGACGGTGAAATTCCATCCCTGGACTATCGAGCAGATCGTCGCCAGCGAAGCGTAAGCATTGTGAGCGTCGATCCAGACACCAATCGGGCAACGTGCCACGATGATACGTTGAGTGAAATTTAAGGAGGATGACATGGCGCTGCTGGAAATTTGTTGTTACAGCGTGGAGTGTGCCGTCACTGCGCAACGGCACGGGGCCGATCGCATCGAGCTTTGCGCGGCACCGAAAGAAGGAGGATTAACCCCGTCCTCTGGCGTGCTGAAATCAGCCCGTCAGGCCATCACTATTCCGGTGCACCCGATTATTCGCCCGCGCGGCGGTGATTTTTGTTATACGGCGGGTGAGTTCAGTGCCATGCTTGAGGATATCGCCCTCGTCCGTGATTTAGGTTTTCCGGGGCTGGTGATCGGTGTACTGGACGAAGACGGCAACATCGATCTTCCGCGTATGCGTCAGGTCATGCGCGCCGCCCGGGGGATGGTGGTCACTTTTCATCGTGCGTTCGATATGTGTCAGGATCCGATACAAGCCTTTGATACGCTGGCAGAACTGGGCGTGGCGCGCGTTCTGACGTCGGGCCAGCAGTCCTCGGCTGAAAAAGGACTGAAATTAATTACGGAACTAAAAGCACATTCCGGTGTTCCAATAATCATGGCGGGCGCAGGAGTACGCGCCAGCAATCTGGAACTGTTTTTAAACGCAGGGGTGGAAGAGCTGCACAGCTCAGCGGGTAAATGGATACCTTCACCCATGCGTTATCGCAATACAGGGTTGTCAATGTCGACGGATGCTGAAGCGGATGAGTACTCGCGCTACGGTGTGGATGGAGAGTCGGTTGCGGTAATGAAATCGTTGATTGAACGTCATCACGTGTAGCAACGTACCGATTTTTACCGCGCATCATGTCGCCCAATATGATGCTTGCTTGTACCAGGCCCCTGCAAATTACACAGGGGCCTTTTTTTCTCCTTCATATTTCAAGCCGCAGCCGCGTTGGCCGCCTCGCTCACCCCGGTCACTTACTGATGTAAGCTCCCGGGGATTCGCTGCGTTGCCGCCTTGCTGCAACTTGAACTATTTTGGAGAAAACGTGCGACGCGTAGGCCGGGTAAGGCGCAGCCGCCACCCGGCACAAACTACGGCTTCGTCGCAATCAATACCGCACGCATCGGGGCCGGATAGCCTTCGATGGTTTTACTGTGATCGTCCGGGTCGAGGAATTGCTCCAGCGATTCGGTGATCATCCAGTCGGTGCGACGCTGTTCTTCAATCGACGTCACGCACACATCGGCGATGCGTACATCGACAAACCCACATTTCTCCAGCCAGTTCTTCAGCGCCAGCGCGGAAGGGATGAAGTAAACGTTGCGCATCTGCGCATAGCGATCGCCCGGCACCAGAACGGCATGTTCATCGCCTTCGATAACCAACGTTTCGAGCACCAGTTCGCCGCCGCTGACCAGCTGATCTTTCAATTGCCAGAGATGCTCCAGCGGGGAACGACGGTGGTACAGCACGCCCATCGAGAAAACGGTATCAAAGGCTTTCAGGGCAGGGAGTTGCTCGATACCCAGCGGCAACAGGTGCGCACGCTGGTCGTTACCCAACAGCTTACGCACCGCTTCAAACTGGCACAGGAACAGCTGCATCGGATCGATACCGACGACCAGATGCGCGCCTGCGCCGATCATGCGCCACATGTGATAGCCGCTACCGCAGCCCACGTCCAGAATGGTGCGCCCGGTCAGGTCGGATAAATGCGGCAGAACGCGATCCCACTTCCAGTCAGAGCGCCACTCGGTGTTGATGTTTACGCCGTAAAGTGAAAACGGCCCTTTGCGCCACGGCATCAGGTTACGCATCAGCGTTTCGATGCGGTTGATCTGCCCGGCCGGGAGCGGCTCTTCGCTCTCCGCCGTCACGCTGTGCAGTAAATCCAGACGATGAGGCGTCAGTTCAGGCAGAAACTCCACGGCGTTGGACCACTGCTTCAACAGACCATGCTGCTGATCGCGCTGCCAGGTGGCAATTTGCGCAGGCAGGGTTTCCAGCCAGTGGGAAAGATGGTTTTTGGCAATCAGCTGATAGAAATTACCGAACTCGATCATGCTGCGTCTCCGGCTTTCAGCGCCACCAGAGAACCAAAGTTAAAGCACTGGAACCACAGTTCGCTGTGTTCAAATCCGGCTTTGCGCAGGCGCGCTTTGTGGGTTTCTACGGAATCCGTCAGCATGACGTTTTCAAGCATGCTGCGCTTCTGGCTGATCTCCAGCTCGCTGTAGCCATTTGCACGCTTGAAATCATGGTGCATGTTGAACAGCAGTTCGCCCACGCTGGCGTCTTCAAAGCTGAATTTCTCAGACAACACCAGCGCGCCGCCCGGGTTAAGGCCTTGATAAATTTTATCCAGCAGCCGCTGACGATCGTCCGGCACCAGGAACTGAAGGGTAAAGTTCAGAACCACCATCGAGGCGTTCTGGATGTCGATATCGCGGATATCGCCTTCTACCACCTCCACAGGCGTAGGGGCTTTATACGCGTCAATGTGGCGACGGCAGCGTTCGACCATGGCCGGTGAGTTATCGACAGCCACAATCTTGCAGCCTTCGTGATGAACGTTACGACGAATGGACAGCGTTGCCGCTCCCAGCGAACAGCCCAGGTCATAGACCTGCGTGCCGGGTTGAACAAAACGCTCCGCCAGCATGCCGATCATGGAGATAATATTGGAATAACCGGGAACAGAGCGCTGGATCATATCCGGGAAGACTTCGGCTACCCGTTCATCAAAGGTCCAGTCGCCCAGGCTGGCGATAGGCGCGGAAAAAAGCGTGTCGCGATCTGACATAACGTAAAAATCCGGGAAAAATAAAGGGGCATATTGTGCGCTAATGGAAGGAGAAAACCAACTCCCACGGCATATACCAAAGGTTAGCCAGCACCATCAGCAAAAGCGAGCACCAGGTCGCGCTCATGCCGGAACGACGCCAGCGGATCAGGCGGTGGTGAAAACCATAATAATGCATCAAACGCCCTGCTATCAGCAGCAGCCCGCAGACGTGCACCATCCAGGTTTCAGCGCCATCCATCTCCATTAACAGCAGTAAAATTAACGCGACGGGAATGTACTCGACCGCGTTGCCGTGGATCCGGATTGCGCTTTGCAGCTCAGAAAAGCCCCCGTCACCGTACGAGACGCGGTACTGCATTCTCAGGCGCACAACATCAAATGAAAACTTAATCAGCAGTAATGCACCTAACACCGCATACAGCGCGCTGACCATACTAACTCCCTGTTTTTGGCAGATGGCACGTCTCTATGATAGGGGGTGATTTCAGAAAAGAGAAGATTGTTGTGGGATGGACGGCGCGGGGCCAACCGACGGAACCGCCTGCTGCAAGGCCTGCCAGAGAGCATCGACCAGTTCAGGCGCCTGTGCGATATCCGGCGTATGTAAAAAAAGGTACGGCGTGGTGGTGTGCTCCCATTTCGCCAGCGTTTGCAGCCAGACGGCGAACATCTCCTCATTTTGCTGCATGTTATCGCTGCCGATAAACCGGACCATCGGGTTCTGCGCCGTTACGATCGCATGGACGGGCACTTTCGGTTTTTTGCGCTGGGCATCAACAACGGCTTCGCTGTGCGGGATTGCGCTGTGCACGGGGCGGCTGTCGAGGATCACGCGGTTGACCGATCGTTCATGCAGGCCGCGATTGAGCGCTTTCTCCGCGTCGCCTTTGGCAAAGAATTCCGGATGCCTCACTTCTACGCCGTAGGTGAAATCAAGTGGCAGGGCCTCGAGAAACTGCCAGAGGGCGGGCAGGTCGCGTGGGCCAAACGCGGCGGGAAGCTGGAGCCAGTACTGGCCAATACGGTTGGCCAGAGGCGACATCCGGGTGAAAAAATCGTGGGTTAAATCATCGCAGTTGCGCAGCGCGGCGTTGTGGGAGATGGTCGCCGGGAATTTAAAGCAAAAGCGGAAGTCGTCGGTGGTTTGCTCACGCCAGCGTTCGACGATCTCCGCGCGGGGCAGGGCGTACAGCGTGGTATTGCCCTCCACGCAGTTAAAGTGTCGGGCATACTCTTCAAGGCTGGTAATACCCAGGCGCACCCATTTCGGGTGCGACCACTGGGGCAGGCCCACGTACATCATAGCGCGCTGAGGATCTCATCCGTGCTGCGCACGCGACCGATACGCGGGAAGATATGGGTCATGCTGCACTGGTGCTGATCCGCAGAGGCTGCGCTGCACGCATCTTCCGCGATCACCAGGTTAAAGCCCAGCTCCCAGGCGTTACGGGCGGTGGATTCCACACCGATATTGGTGGAGATCCCGCACAGAATAATCGTGTCGATCCCGCGACGGCGCAGCTGGAGCTCCAGGTCAGTGCCGTAGAATGCGCCCCACTGGCGTTTGGTGACTTCTATATCGCTGTCGCGTTTACCGAGCGAGACAGGATATGTCCACCAGTTGTCCGGCAGCGCCTGCGCCGGGGCCTGAGCATCAACCGGCTGTTTTAACGCTTCGGCGAAATCAGCGGACCAGCCGACGCGCACCATAACAACAGGCGAGCCGCTGGCGCGGCATTTTTCTGCCAGGCGCGCAGCGCGGCTGACCACATCGTCAGCGGTGTGCGGACCACCGGCAAAAGGCAGAATGCCTTCCTGTAAATCAATGACCACAAGGGCGGTTTTGGTGGCATCAAGTGTAAACATCGTCGCTCCCGTCAAATGATTGCTTTTCTACACCTTACGACGTGATGGCCTGTTATCGGTCGGATAATTTTGTTAATTTTTGTGAGAATAGGCAATAAGAGTTCAGCAAACGCGCGTCAGGTCGTGCTTCGCTCTTATCGTGCGGCAGAATTTCCAGTATAATAGCCGCCTTTTTTCATCCAGTTGTGACATACAGAAAGCTGCGACATCGTAGCCTGCGAGACAGGCGACAATCAGCCTGCGGCTAATTAAGGGATATCTCATGCGTACAGAATATTGCGGGCAGCTGCGTCAGTCCCACGTCGGGCAGCAGGTCACCCTGTGTGGTTGGGTCAATCGTCGTCGCGATCTTGGTAGCCTTATCTTTATTGATATGCGTGACCGCGAAGGTATCGTTCAGGTGTTCTTCGATCCGGATCGCGCTGATGCGTTGAAGCTGGCTTCTGAGCTGCGCAATGAGTTCTGCATTCAGGTGACGGGCACCGTGCGTGCGCGTGACGAGAAAAACGTCAACGCCGACATGGCGACCGGCGCTATCGAAGTGCTGGCGTCCGATCTGACGATCATCAACCGCGCGGAAGCGTTGCCGCTGGACTCCAACCACGTCAACACTGAAGAAGCGCGTCTGAAATACCGCTACCTGGATCTGCGTCGTCCGGAAATGGCTCAGCGCCTGAAAACCCGTGCGAAAATCACCAGCCTGGTGCGCCGTTTTATGGATGACCACGGTTTCCTTGATATCGAAACCCCGATGCTGACCAAAGCCACGCCGGAAGGCGCGCGCGATTACCTGGTGCCATCCCGCGTCCATAAAGGCAAATTCTATGCGCTGCCGCAGTCTCCACAGCTGTTCAAACAGCTGCTGATGATGTCTGGCTTCGATCGCTACTATCAGATCGTGAAATGCTTCCGCGACGAAGACCTGCGCGCTGACCGTCAGCCAGAATTTACCCAGATCGATGTGGAAACCTCCTTCATGACCGCTGAGCAGGTGCGTGAAGTGATGGAAGCCCTGGTGCGTAGCCTGTGGAATGACGTGAAAGGCGTCGAGCTGGGCGATTTCCCAATCATGACCTTCGCGGAAGCCGAGCGTCGCTACGGCTCCGACAAACCAGACCTGCGTAACCCGATGGAGCTGGTGGACGTGGCAGACCTGGTGAAAGCCGTTGAGTTCGCGGTCTTTGCTGGCCCGGCTAACGATCCGAAAGGCCGCGTGGCGGCACTGCGCGTGCCGGGCGGAGCGGCTCTGAGCCGTAAGCAGATCGACGACTACGGCAACTTCATCAAGATCTACGGCGCGAAAGGTCTGGCCTATATTAAAGTGACCGAGCGTGCGAAAGGTCTGGAAGGTATCACCAGCCCGGTTGCGAAATTCCTGAACGCGGACATCGTGGAAGCGATCCTGGAGCGCACCGGCGCGCAGGACGGCGACATGATCTTCTTCGGCGCAGACAACAAGAAAGTGGTTGCGGATGCGATGGGCGCACTGCGTCTGAAGCTCGGCAAAGACCTGAACCTGACCGACGAAAGTAAATGGGCGCCGCTGTGGGTGATCGACTTCCCGATGTTTGAAGACGACGGTGAAGGCGGCCTGACCGCGATGCACCACCCGTTCACCTCGCCAAAAGACATGACGCCGGCAGAGCTGAAGGCAGCACCGGAAGACGCAGTGGCAAACGCCTACGATATGGTCATCAACGGCTACGAAGTGGGCGGTGGTTCCGTGCGTATTCACAGCGGTGAAATGCAGCAGACCGTGTTCGGCATCCTGGGCATCAACGAACAGGAGCAGCGCGAGAAGTTCGGCTTCCTGCTGGACGCGCTGAAATACGGTACGCCTCCGCACGCGGGTCTGGCTTTCGGTCTTGACCGTCTGACCATGCTGCTGACCGGCACCGATAACATCCGTGATGTGATCGCCTTCCCGAAAACCACTGCCGCCGCGTGTCTGATGACCGAAGCGCCAAGCTTTGCCAACCCGGCCGCACTGGCTGAGCTGGGCATTGAGGTGGTGAAGAAGGAAGAGAAAAACTGATATGGCATATAAGCGTCCCGTTTCGGTTCTGGTGGTCATTTATGCAGAAGACACGAAGCGGGTGCTGATGTTGCAGCGGCGCGACGATCCGGATTTCTGGCAGTCGGTTACCGGCAGCCTGGAAGAGGGGGAGACCGCACCGCAGGCCGCCGCGCGTGAAGTAAAGGAAGAGGTCGCCATTGATGTTGCTTACGAGCAACTGACCCTGAAGGACTGTCAGCGCACGGTGGAGTTTGAAATTTTTAGCCATTTACGTCATCGCTATGCACCGGGAATTGAGCGCAATACGGAATCATGGTTCTGCCTTGCGCTTCCCCATGAGCGGGAGATCGTGTTCACGGAACACCTGACCTACCGCTGGGTGGATGCGGCGGATGCCGCCGCACTGACCAAGTCGTGGAGCAACCGGCAGGCGATTGAAGAATTTGTAATTAACGCTGCCTGAGAAGGCGCGATTTTTGGAGAACTTTTTATGGCAGGTCATAGTAAGTGGGCCAACACCAAACACCGCAAAGCGGCACAGGATGCCAAACGCGGTAAAATCTTTACCAAAATCATTCGTGAGCTGGTGACAGCGGCGCGTCTGGGCGGCGGCGATCCGGCCTCTAACCCACGTCTGCGCGCAGCGGTGGATAAAGCCCTGTCCAACAACATGACGCGTGACACCCTGAACCGTGCAATCGCACGTGGCGTGGGCGGTGATGAAGACGCGAACATGGAAACCATCATTTATGAAGGTTACGGTCCTGGCGGTACGGCGGTGATGGTTGAGTGTCTGTCCGACAACCGTAACCGTACCGTTGCGGAAGTGCGCCACGCGTTCACCAAAACCGGCGGCAACCTGGGCACTGACGGTTCTGTAGCGTACCTGTTCAGCAAAAAAGGCGTCATCTCCTTCGAGAAAGGCGACGAAGATGCGATCATGGAAGCGGCGCTGGAAGCCGGTGCGGAAGACGTGGTGACCTACGACGACGGCGCTATTGATGTTTACACCGCATGGGAAGAGATGGGTGCCGTGCGCGATGCGCTGGAAGCGGCTGGCCTGAAGGCGGATAACGCTGAAGTCTCCATGATCCCGTCTACCAAAGCGGACATGGATGCGGAAACCGCACCGAAACTGCTGCGTATGATCGACATGCTCGAAGACTGCGACGACGTACAGGAAGTGTACCACAACGGTGAAATCTCTGATGAGGTTGCAGCGACTCTCTGATGAGAGCGTGTAGATCCGTTACAGGAGACGCGTGATGTCGATTATTCTCGGGATTGACCCAGGCTCACGCGTCACCGGGTATGGCGTTATCCGTCAGGTGGGACGCCAGTTAACCTACCTCGGCAGTGGGTGTATTCGCACCAAAGTGGACGATCTGCCGTCGCGCCTGAAGCTCATCTATGCGGGCGTGTCGGAGATCATCACCCAGTTTCAGCCGGACTATTTCGCCATCGAGCAGGTCTTTATGGCGAAAAACGCTGACTCGGCGTTAAAGCTCGGTCAGGCGCGCGGCGTGGCGATTGTTGCCGCCGTGAACCAGGATCTGCCGGTGTTCGAGTATGCGGCCCGTCAGGTTAAGCAGACGGTGGTGGGCATTGGTAGCGCGGAGAAAAGCCAGGTGCAGCACATGGTGCGTACCCTGCTGAAGCTCCCTGCGAACCCGCAGGCCGACGCCGCGGATGCGCTGGCCATTGCGATTACCCACTGTCACGTCAGCCAGAATGCGATGCAAATGAGCGAGTCGCGGCTCAATCTGGCGCGAGGCAGGTTACGATAATGACAAATCAGGCTGGATGTTTATCCAGCCTTTTTTTATTATGTCGGCAGATAATTTCTTCCAGAACGCAGGAGCGTCACGTGATAGGCAGACTCAGAGGCATCATCATTGAAAAACAACCCCCGTTAGTGCTGCTGGAAGTGGGTGGCGTGGGCTATGAAGTCCATATGCCGATGACCTGCTTCTACGAGCTTCCGGAGGCGGGCAAAGAGGCGGTTGTCTTTACCCAGTTTGTGGTGCGTGAAGACGCTCAGCTGCTGTACGGATTCAATAACAAACAGGAACGCACCCTGTTCCGCGAATTGATCAAAACCAACGGCGTCGGGCCGAAGCTGGCGCTTGCGATTCTGTCCGGTATGTCAGCGCCACAGTTTGTGAACGCCGTTGAGCGTGAAGATCCGGCTGCGTTAATTAAACTTCCGGGCATCGGGAAGAAAACTGCCGAGCGTTTAATTGTCGAGATGAAGGACCGCTTTAAAGGTCTGCATGGCGATCTGTTCACGCCGGCAGCCGATCTGGTGCTGACTTCCCCGGGCGCGCCTGCATCGGATGATGATGCCGAGCAGGAAGCGGTTGCCGCGCTGGTGGCGCTGGGCTATAAACCTCAGGAGGCCAGCCGGATGGTGAGCAAAATTGCTAAACCGGATGCCAGCAGTGAAACCCTGATTCGTGAAGCGCTGCGCGCTGCATTGTGAGGTAAAGGATGATTGAAGCAGACCGCCTGGTATCGGCAGGCACCATTCAGCCAGATGACGTGGTGGATCGCGCGATCCGTCCCAAACTGCTGGATGAGTATATCGGCCAGCCGCAGGTTCGTTCTCAGATGGAGATTTTCATCCAGGCGGCAAAGCTGCGCGGCGATGCGCTCGATCACCTGCTGATTTTTGGTCCGCCGGGGTTAGGTAAAACCACCCTGGCGAATATCGTCGCCAACGAAATGGGCGTGAACCTGCGCACCACCTCCGGCCCGGTGCTGGAGAAGGCGGGCGATTTGGCGGCCATGCTGACCAACCTCGAACCGCATGACGTGCTGTTTATCGATGAGATCCACCGCCTGTCACCGGTGGTGGAAGAGGTGCTCTATCCGGCGATGGAAGATTATCAGCTGGATATCATGATCGGTGAAGGTCCGGCGGCACGCTCCATCAAAATCGATCTGCCGCCGTTTACCCTGATTGGCGCCACGACGCGAGCCGGGTCGTTGACCTCTCCACTGCGCGACCGCTTCGGTATCGTGCAGCGTCTGGAGTTTTACCAGGTGGCCGACCTCCAGCACATCGTTGGTCGCAGCGCCCGCTATATGGGGCTGGAGATGAGCGAAGAGGGGGCGTTTGAAGTGGCGAAGCGTTCCCGCGGTACGCCGCGTATCGCCAACCGCCTGCTGCGCCGCGTGCGTGACTTTGCTGAGGTGAAGCACAACGGTTCGATCTCCGCTGAGATCGCCGCGCAGGCGCTGGATATGCTGAACGTTGATGCCGAAGGTTTTGACTACATGGACCGCAAGCTGCTGCTGGCGGTGCTGGACAAGTTCTTTGGGGGGCCGGTCGGGCTGGATAACCTGGCGGCAGCAATCGGGGAAGAGCGTGAAACCATTGAGGACGTGCTTGAACCGTATCTGATCCAACAGGGCTTCCTGCAACGTACCCCGCGTGGGCGTATGGCCACGGTGCGGGCGTGGAATCATTTCGGCATTACGCCGCCCGCGATGCCGTAAGTAGCGATAAATTCTAGCCCCGGTAAGCGAAGCGCCACCGGGGACATGCTGACTACTGCGCGGTCTTTTTCATCATACTGAAAATAAACAACACCGCCGCGCACAATACCACCGACGGCCCCGCTGGCGTGTCATAAAACGCCGAGAAGGTTAACCCGCCCGTCACCGCAATCATTCCGATAATCACCGCGATACCGGCCATTTGCTCCGGCGATCGCGCAAAACGGCGCGCCGTGGCGGCAGGGATTATCAGCAGCGACGTGATGATCAGCGCGCCGACAAACTTCATCGCCACACCGATGGTTAACGCCGTCACCAGCATCAACAGCAGCTTCACGCGCTGAAGCTTCACGCCGTCGACAAAGGCCAGATCCGGGCTGACGGTCATCGCCAGTAAACTACGCCACTGCCACAGCAGGATCCCGAGCACCACCGCCACGCCAATGGCAATGGAAATGAGATCTTCGGGCGTGACGGCCAGCAGATCGCCAAACAGGTAGGCCATCAGGTCTACGCGGATGTTTGACATCAGGCTCACTACCACCAGGCCCAGCGACAGGGCGCTGTGCGCCATAATGCCGAGCAGGGTATCAATTGCCAGGTGAGGGCGTTTTTCCAGCCAGACCAGACCGGCAGCCAGCAGCAGCGTGACGACAATCACCGCATAAAACGGGTTCACGTCCAGTAACAAACCAAACGCGACACCCAGCAATGAAGCATGGGCCAGCGTATCGCCGAAATAGGACATTCTGCGCCAGACGACAAACGAGCCGAGTGGACCCGCGGCGCAGGCAAGCATAATCCCGGCCAGCCAGCCGGGCAGTAACAGTTCAATCATGAGTGTCCATTTCCCCGACGCAGGACAATTCGTCCCTGTAAATCATGGCGGTGATTGTGATTATGGCGATAGATGCCCAGCTGTTCGGCGCCACGATGGCCAAACATGGAGATAAATTCGGGATGCATTGACACCACTTCCGGCGTGCCGGAACAACAAATGTGATGGTTCAGGCACAGTACTTCGTCGGTTTTGGCCATCACCAGATGCAGATCATGGGAGACCATCAGCACCGCGCAGTTAAGCTCCCGACGGAGCTGGTCAATCAGATCGTACAGCGCAACCTGACCGTTGACGTCAACACCCTGCGTCGGCTCGTCCAGGACCAGCAGCTGAGGGCTGCTGAGCAGGGCACGGGCAAGCAATACGCGCTGGGTTTCACCGCCCGACAGCTTTTGCAAGGGCGCCTCAACAAGATGTCCCGCCTGAACGCGTTTCAGCGCCGGGAGGATATCCGCTTTACGCGTACCGGGACGGAGGCGCAGGAAGCGGCTCACCGTCAGGGGCAGGGTGGCATCGAGGTGTAATTTTTGCGGCACATAGCCGATACGCAATTTGTCTTCGCGGACGATAACACCTGCGTCAGGGGCTACCAGGCCTAATACGACGCGTACCAGCGTCGACTTGCCTGCACCGTTAGGGCCGAGCAGCGTGAGTATTTTGCCGGGCTTCAGATTCAGCGACACGTCAGAAAGGACGCGGCGCTGGCCGAATGAGACCGAAACATTTTCAAGAGAAACTAAAGTCGTCATGTCAATTTAAGCTTGCAGAAGTCATCGAATGTTATAATATCACATTCCACGCATTCATTACGATGATTAGTCGCATTATGTTACAGAAAAATACGCTTCTTTTCGCAGCTTTATCCGCTGCTCTTTGGGGTACAACAGCACAAGATGTTAACGCCGCTGTTGTCGCTTCGCTTAAACCGCTTGGATTTATTGCCTCTGCCATCGCGGACGGGATCACTGAGACACAGGTTCTGCTGCCTGACGGGGCTTCCGAGCATGATTATTCTCTGCGTCCATCTGATGTAAAACGCTTACAGAACGCGGACTTAGTCGTCTGGATTGGTCCTGAGATGGAAGCGTTCATGCAGAAGTCAGCCAGACAGCTTCCCGCTGAGAAACAGGTGACGATTGCCGGGCTGTCCGGCGTGAAACCGTTACTCATGAAAGGAGCTGAGGACGAGGGTGATGAGCACGACCACGACCATGCTCATGGTGAAAAAGGTGACGACCATCACCATCACGGTGAATACAACATGCATCTCTGGCTCTCCCCAGAGATAGCGCGGCTTACAGCGGTTGCAATCCACGACAAATTAGTGGAACTTATGCCGCAAAGTCGAATCAAACTCGACGCCAACCTGAAGGATTTTGAGGCTCAATTAGCCGCAACCGACAAACAGGTGGGTAACGAGCTCGCACCGCTTAAAGGAAAAGGGTACTTCGTTTTTCATGATGCCTACGGGTATTACGAGAAACATTACGGTCTGACCCCGCTGGGGCATTTTACCGTCAACCCTGAAATTCAGCCTGGTGCGCAGCGTTTACATGAAATCAGAACACAGTTGGTTGAGCAAAAAGCGACATGCGTTTTTGCTGAGCCACAGTTCAGGCCAGCGGTCGTAGAAGCCGTGGCCAGGGGAACATCCGTGCGCATGGGAACCCTTGACCCGCTAGGTACGAACATCCAGTTGAGCAAAGCGAGCTATTCGCAGTTCCTCAGCCAACTGGCGAATCAGTATGCGAGCTGCCTGAAAGGAGATTAACGAGGAAGTGAATACGTGCAACAGATAGCCCGCTCTGTCGCCCTGGCATTTAACAATCTGCCTCGACCCCACCGCGTTATGCTGGGGTCGCTTACAGTTCTCACATTAGCGGTCGCCGTCTGGCGGCCCTATGTTTACCACCCGAGTTCCGCCCCAATCATCAAAACCATCGAACTGGAGAAGAGCGAGATCCGCTCTCTGCTGCCCGAGGCCAGCGAGCCTATCGATCAGGCCGCTCAGGAAGATGAAGCGATTCCCCAGGATGAGCTGGATGACAAGATCCAGAATGAAGCTGGCATTCATGAATATGTTGTATCCACTGGCGATACGCTGAGCAGCGTCCTGAACCAGTACGGTATCGACATGGGCAACATCAGCCAGCTCGCCGCATCCGATAAAGAGCTGCGTAACCTGAAAATTGGTCAGCAACTTTCCTGGACCTTAACGCCCGACGGCGATCTGCAACGTCTGACCTGGGAGATGTCCCGTCGCGAAACCCGCACCTACGATCGCACTGCAAACGGTTTCAAAATGACCAGTGAATTGCAGCAGGGCGACTGGGTTAACAGCGTCATGAAAGGAACCGTCGGCGGCAGCTTTGTTTCCAGCGCACGCGATGCCGGCCTGACCAGCGCTGAAATCAGCTCGGTGATCAAAGCCATGCAGTGGCAGATGGATTTCCGCAAACTGAAAAAAGGCGATCAGTTCTCTGTCCTGATGTCCCGCGAAATGCTGGACGGTAAGCGCGAGCAGAGCCAGCTGGTGGGCGTTCGTCTGCGTTCAGACGGCAAAGACTACTACGCTATTCGCGCGGAAGACGGTAAGTTCTATGACCGCAGCGGTACGGGTCTGGCAAAAGGCTTCCTGCGTTTCCCAACGGCGAAACAGTTCCGCGTCTCCTCCAACTTTAACCCGCGTCGTCTGAACCCGGTAACGGGCCGCGTAGCGCCGCACCGTGGCGTTGACTTCGCTATGCCGCAGGGCACGCCAGTGCTGGCGGTAGGAGATGGTGAAGTGGTCATGGCGAAACGCAGCGGTGCTGCTGGCTATTACGTTGCTATTCGTCACGGTCGTACGTACACCACCCGCTACATGCACCTGCGTAAACTGCTGGTCAAACCGGGCCAGAAGGTGAAACGTGGCGATCGCATCGCGCTGTCCGGTAACACCGGCCGGTCGACGGGGCCGCACCTGCACTATGAAGTGTGGATCAACCAGCAGGCGGTTAACCCGCTGACGGCGAAACTGCCGCGCACCGAAGGGCTGACCGGAAAAGATCGCAAAGATTACCTGGCGCAGGTGAAAGAGGTGATGCCGCAGCTGCGCTTCGACTAAGCTCTCCTGATTTAAAAAGCCGGCGTCAGTATGCGCCGGCTTTTTCTTTTGTGCGCGGGCGGCAGCCTCGCTACACTATCCGCATATATTTTTGCGTCACCAGACCCTGGAACCCGCATGGAAACCAAAAAAAACAATATTGAGTACATTCCTGAGTTTGAAAAATCTTTTCGCCACCCGCGTAACTGGGGCGCCTGGATTGGCGTATACGCGTTTGCTGGCATGGCGTTGCTACCTGCTTCCCTTCGCGATCCGGTGCTCGGTAAAGTGGGGCGCCTGGCAGGGCGCTTGGGTAAAAGCGCGCGCCGACGCGCGCAAATAAACCTGTTGTACTGTTTCCCGGATAAAAGCGACGCCGAACGCGAAGCAATCATTGATGACATGTATACCACTGCGCCGCAGGCGATGGCGATGATGGCGGAACTGGCGCTGAAAGGGCCGGAGAAGATCGTCGAACGCGTTGACTGGAAAGGGCTGGAGATCATCGACGAGATGCGTCGCAATGATGAAAAGGTGATTTTCCTGGTGCCGCACGGCTGGGGGGTCGACATTCCGGCGATGTTAATGGCGTCGCAGGGCCAGAAAATGGCGGCGATGTTCCATAATCAGGGAAACAAAATCTACGATTTCGTCTGGAATACCGTGCGCCGTCGCTTTGGCGGACGCTTGCACGCCAGAAACGATGGCATTAAGCCTTTCATTCAGTCGGTACGTCAGGGTTACTGGGGCTACTATCTGCCCGATCAGGACCATGGTCCTGAGCACAGCGAGTTTGTCGATTTCTTCGCAACCTATAAAGCCACGCTACCAGCGATTGGTCGCCTGATGAAAGTCTGCCGCGCCCGCGTGATCCCACTGTTCCCGGCTTATGACGGTAAAACGCATCGCCTGAGCATTGAGGTACGTCCGCCGATGGACGATCTGCTGACCGCAGACGATCACACCATCGCACGCCGCATGAATGAAGAGGTGGAAGTGCTGGTGGGGCCGCATAAGGAGCAATATACGTGGATCCTGAAGCTGCTCAAAACGCGTAAACCTGGCGAAACAGAGCCGTACAAGCGTAAAGAACTTTTCCCGAAGAAATAGGAAACCTTCACCCCTCTCCCTTAGGGAAGAGGGGTGCGGAGCTTACTCTACGGTCAGTACGCGGGTGGTATTGGTTGAGCCGATGGTGCTCATCACGTCACCCTGCGTCACGATAACGATATCACCGGATACCAGATAACCTTTGTCGCGCAGCAGGTTCACGGCATCGTGCGCGGCGGCCACGCCGTCGTTGGTGCTGTCGAAGTATACTGGCGTCACGCCGCGATACAGCGCCGTCAGGTTCAGCGTACGCTCGTGACGGGACATGGCGAAGATCGGCAGACCGGAGCTGATACGGGACGTCATTAGCGCGGTACGGCCAGATTCGGTCATGGTGATGATCGCCGTGACCCCTTTCAGGTGGTTGGCTGCGTACATCGCGGACATCGCAATCGCTTCTTCCACATTGTCGAACTGGATATCCAGGCGGTGCTTGGAGACGTTAATGCTTGGGATCTTCTCTGCACCCAGGCAGACGCGCGCCATGGCGGCCACGGTTTCCGCCGGATACTGGCCCGCCGCGGTTTCCGCTGACAGCATCACCGCGTCAGTACCATCCAGCACGGCGTTCGCCACGTCCATGACTTCTGCACGGGTCGGCATTGGGTTGGTGATCATGGATTCCATCATCTGGGTGGCGGTGATCACCGCGCGGTTCAGCTGACGCGCGCGACGGATCAGCGCTTTCTGGATACCGACCAGTTCAGGGTCGCCAATTTCCACGCCCAGGTCACCACGGGCAACCATCACCACGTCAGACGCCAGGATCACGTCGTCCATCGCGTCCTGATCGCAGACCGCTTCAGCGCGTTCCACTTTTGCAACGATTTTCGCATCGCAGCCTGCATCGCGCGCCAGGCGGCGAGCATAGTTCAGATCTTCACCGCAGCGCGGGAAGGAGACGGCCAGATAATCCACGCCGATCTGCGCTGCGGTCACGATATCCGCTTTGTCTTTATCGGTCAGCGCTTCGGCAGACAGGCCACCGCCGAGTTTGTTGATGCCTTTGTTGTTGGAGAGCGGGCCGCCGACGGTCACTTCGGTGAACACCTTCATACCCTGAACTTCCAGCACTTTCAGCTGTACGCGTCCGTCGTCCAGCAGCAGGATGTCGCCAGGCACAACGTCAGCAGGCAGACCTTTGTAGTCGATACCCACTTTTTCCTTATCGCCTTCACCTTTGCTCAGGTTGGCGTCCAGCAGGAATTTATCGCCGATGTTGAGGAAGACTTTGCCTTCTTTAAAGGTCGATACGCGGATTTTTGGACCTTGCAGGTCACCGAGGATAGCAACATGGCGGCCCAGTTTAGCTGCGATTTCACGCACTTTGTCGGCACGTAATTTATGGTCTTCTGGCGTACCGTGAGAGAAGTTCATACGCACCACGTTAGCACCCGCGGCGATAATCTTTTCGAGGTTATTATCGCGGTCGGTGGCCGGGCCTAAGGTGGTGACGATCTTGGTTCTGCGAAGCCTTCTGGACATGTAATACTCCGTTGACTGAAACAACTTTGGTGTTGCGTGAACATAGAATCGGCCTTCATCTATCGCAAGGCAGTAGCGAGGGGACCGAATGCCGTAAATCGTACTTCGTCGTTATTAGGGAACATCGCTCTTTATAAGCAATTCTTTATCAAAACGCGATTCTTTCAGGGCTTCCTTGACCCGCTTCAAGTTATCCCGGAATTTTGCGCCCCGGCGTAAGGTAAAACCGGTCGCCAGTACGTCGATGACCGTCAACTGCGCCAGGCGGGAGACCATCGGCATGTACATGTCGGTATCCTCCGGTACGTCCAGGGTAATGGCGAGCGTCGCTTCCCGGGCGAGCGGCGTACCTGCCGTCGTCAGTGCGATGACCATCGCATCGTTGTCACGCGCGAGCTGCGCCAGCTCCACCTGGCTCTTGGTGCGGCCCGTATGAGAGATGAGTACCACGACATCATCTTCGCTACAATTCATACAGCTCATGCGTTGCAGCACAATGTCATCGGAGTAAATCACCGGCACGTTAAAGCGAAAGAACTTATTCATGGCGTCATGCGCCACGGCGGCGGACGAGCCAAGGCCAAAGAAGGCAATCCGTTTGGCCTGCGTGAGAAGATCGACCGCGCGATTTACTGAACTCATGTCCAGAGACTGGCGAACGTGGTCGAGCGTGGCCATTGCCGATTCAAATATTTTTGCGGTGTATGCATCAACGCTGTCGTCTTCATCGACATTGCGATTAACATACGGGGTGCCGTTTGCCAGACTTTGGGCCAGATGCAGTTTAAAATCAGGAAAGCCGCGCGTGTCCAGACTACGACAGAATCGATTGACCGTCGGTTCGCTGACGCCCGATTCCTGTGCCAGAGCGGCGATGCTTGAATGAATCGCCTGAGCGGGCGCGGCGAGAATAACTTCAGCCACTTTGCGCTCGGATTTGCTAAGGTGTTCCAGTTGAAACTGGATTTTTTCCAGCATGTTCATTGTTAACAAGACGCTCATGAGGGCATAAACGATTTCATAAAGAGATGAAACCTTGATTCGATTTAGCCGATATTACCCCCAGGACTCCCGAAAGGGTAATCGTCGACAAGAAATGTTGTTGTTTTTTTTCATTACTTGATCGACGTCGGGTTTTGCTCTGACCCCGTTGCGCAAAGAATCGACGTTTGTTGCGTTATCAGACGGGCGTAATGGCCCAGGCGACGAAAAATCACCGTATCGCACGTGACGTTAAGCGCTAATGGTTTCAGGAAACGCGTAAAAGCAGTACAGTGCATTGTAATAAAATTACAACGATACCTGGCAGAGTACCAGGCGATCTAACTGAGGAGAATGACATGGCGGTAACGCAAACAGCCCAGGCATGTGACCTGGTCATTTTCGGCGCGAAAGGCGATCTTGCACGCCGAAAATTGCTGCCTTCCCTGTATCAGCTCGAAAAAGCGGGCCAGATCCATCCCGACACCCGGATCCTTGGGGTAGGGCGCGCAGACTGGGATAAGGAGGCTTATACCAAAGTCGTGCGTGAGGCGCTCGAAACGTTCATGAAAGAGAAAATCGATGAAAGCCTTTGGGATAAGCTGAGCGGGCGTCTCGATTTCTGCAACCTGGACGTCAACGATGTAGGCGCCTTTACCCGTCTGGGTGAAATGCTTGACCAGGAAAATCGTGTCACTATTAACTATTTCGCCATGCCGCCAAGCACCTTCGGCGCCATCTGCAAAGGTCTGGGCGAGGCGAAGCTGAACGCCAAACCGGCGCGCGTAGTGATGGAGAAACCGCTGGGTACGTCGCTGGCGACCTCGCGTGAAATCAACGACCAGGTAGGCGAGTTCTTTGAGGAGTGTCAGGTTTACCGTATTGACCACTATCTGGGCAAAGAGACGGTACTGAACCTGCTGGCGCTGCGTTTTGCCAACTCCCTGTTTGTGAACAACTGGGACAACCGCACTATCGACCACGTGGAAATTACCGTGGCGGAAGAGGTGGGCATCGAAGGCCGTTGGGGCTACTTCGACCAGGCCGGCCAGATGCGTGACATGATCCAGAACCACCTGCTGCAAATTCTGTGCATGATTGCCATGTCTCCACCGTCAGATCTGACGGCCGACAGCATTCGTGACGCCAAAGTGAAAGTGCTGAAATCACTGCGCCGTATTGACCGCTCCAACGTGCGTGAGAAAACCGTGCGCGGCCAGTACACCGCAGGTTTTGCCCAGGGGAAAAAAGTTCCTGGCTATCTGGAAGAAGAGGGCGCGAACAAGTCCAGCAACACCGAGACGTTTGTGGCGATCCGCGTGGATATCGACGACTGGCGCTGGGCCGGTGTGCCGTTCTACCTGCGTACCGGGAAACGTCTGCCGGCAAAATGCTCCGAAGTGGTGGTCTACTTCAAAAATCCGGAACTGAACCTGTTCAAAGAATCCTGGCAGGAACTGCCGCAGAATAAACTGACCATCCGTCTGCAACCGGACGAGGGTGTGGATATTCAGATCCTGAACAAAGTGCCGGGTCTTGATCACAAACACAACCTGCAAACCACCAAGCTCGACCTGAGCTACTCTGAAACCTTCAACCAGACGCATCTGGCCGACGCTTACGAGCGTCTGCTGCTGGAAACCATGCGTGGTATCCAGGCGCTGTTCGTCCGCCGCGATGAAGTGGAAGAGGCGTGGAAGTGGGTCGACTCCATCACTGAAGCGTGGGCAGCCGATCAGGACGCGCCAAAACCGTATCAGGCGGGAACATGGGGACCTGTCGCCTCCGTTGCGATGATCACCCGTGATGGCCGCTCCTGGAACGAGTTTGAATAACCACCTTCTCTAGCCCAAAGGTGTTATTTTACCGGTAACATGATCTAACACAGCAAGTGGCATAATTTTTATCTTTTAAGCTCCGAGTGGATTCACCCGCGGAGCTTTTTTTATTACACTCCCTTCAGACATTTTGCCCCTGTGCTCCGGATATCAGGCGTTTCAGCGTTGTTAACAACCGTCAGAAACTGTGTAAACTCCCGAGCCTGGACAGATAAATTAGAGGAGCTTTTATGAATCCGACATTGTTACGCGTAACACAACGCATTGTTGAACGCTCGAAAGAGACCCGTGCTGCCTACCTTGCCCGCATCGAACAGGCGAAGAGTGAAACGGTCCATCGCTCACAGCTGGCCTGCGGAAATCTGGCCCACGGCTTTGCGGCCTGCCAGCCTGGTGATAAAGACGCGCTGAAAAGCATGTTGCGTAACAATATCGCCATCATTACCTCCTATAACGACATGCTTTCAGCCCACCAGCCGTATGAGGTCTACCCGTCTATCATCCGCAATGCGCTGCACAGCGTGAACGCGGTGGGCCAGGTTGCAGGCGGCGTGCCGGCCATGTGTGATGGCGTAACCCAGGGCCAGGACGGTATGGAGCTGTCCCTGCTGAGCCGCGAAGTGATCGCCATGTCGGCGGCAGTGGGCCTGTCTCACAATATGTTTGATGGCGCGCTCTATCTGGGCGTGTGCGACAAAATCGTCCCGGGGCTGGTGATGGCCGCGCTGTCGTTTGGCCATCTGCCAGCGATTTTTGTGCCGTCAGGCCCGATGGCTAGCGGTCTGCCAAACAAGGAAAAAGTCCGTATCCGTCAGCTGTATGCCGAAGGAAAAGCGGACCGTCAGGCACTGCTGGAAGCGGAAGCCGCGTCTTATCACGCGCCGGGCACCTGTACGTTCTACGGTACGGCCAACACCAACCAGATGGTGGTGGAGTTTATGGGGATGCAGCTACCGGGCTCGTCGTTCATCCAGCCGGATGCGCCACTGCGTAAAGCGCTGACCGAAGCCGCAGCCCGTCAGGTGACGCGCCTGACCGGTAACGGCAACGAGTGGATGCCAATGGGCAAAATGGTGGATGAAAAAGTTATCGTAAACGGGATTGTCGCCCTGCTGGCGACCGGCGGTTCAACCAACCATACCATGCACCTTGTCGCGATGGCGCGCGCGGCGGGCATTCTGATTAACTGGGATGACTTCTCCGATATCTCCTCTGTGGTACCGCTGATGGCGCGTCTGTACCCGAACGGTCCGGCGGACATCAACCACTTCCAGGCCGCGGGCGGCGTGCCGGTGCTGATGCGCGAGCTGCTGAAAGGCGGCCTGCTGCATGAGGATGTCAACACGGTGGCGGGCTTTGGCCTGCATCGCTATACCCTTGAACCCTGGCTGAACAACGGTGAGCTGGACTGGCGCGAAGGAGCGAGCGACTCGCTCGATCCTCAGGTTATCGCAACCTTCGAACAGCCGTTCTCTCCTCACGGCGGCACCAAAGTGCTGAGCGGTAACCTTGGACGTGCCGTGATGAAAACCTCTGCCGTGCCGGAAGAGAATCAGGTGATTGAAGCCCCGGCGGTGGTGTTTGAAAGCCAGCACGACGTTTTACCTGCTTTTGACGCGGGTCTGCTTGATAAAGACTGTGTGGTCGTGGTGCGTCATCAGGGACCAAAAGCGAACGGGATGCCAGAATTACATAAACTTATGCCGCCGCTTGGTGTATTATTGGACCGCCGTTTCAAAATTGCACTGGTGACCGATGGACGCCTCTCGGGGGCATCCGGTAAAGTGCCTTCAGCGATTCATGTCACCCCGGAAGCCTACGACGGCGGCCTGCTGGCGAAAGTGCGTGATGGTGACATGATCCGCGTTAACGGTCAGACAGGCGAGTTAACCCTGCTGGTGGACGAAGCAGAGCTGGCGGCGCGTCAGCCACATATTCCTGACCTGAGCGCATCCCGCGTGGGTACCGGACGCGAAATGTTTGGTGCGTTGCGTGAGAAACTCTCCGGTGCGGAGCAGGGCGCAACCTGTATTACGTTTTAAGACGACTTGATTTTAACGATCTGGCGAGAGAAAACTCTGATGAAAAACTGGAAAACAAGTGCAGAAGCAATCCTGACTACTGGCCCTGTCGTGCCGGTTATTGTGGTAAACAAACTGGAGCACGCTGTCCCAATGGCGAAGGCGCTGGTTGCGGGTGGCGTTCGTGTTCTGGAAGTGACCCTGCGTACGGCCTGTGCGATAGATGCGATCCGTGCTATCGCCAAAGAAGTGCCGGAAGCGATCATCGGTGCAGGTACGGTTCTGAATGCGCAGCAGCTGGCGGAAGTGACCGAAGCGGGCGCACAGTTTGCCATCAGCCCGGGGCTGACCGAGCCCCTGCTGAAAGCCGCAACCGAAGGTTCTATTCCGCTGATCCCGGGTATCAGCACCGTTTCTGAACTGATGCTGGGCATGGACTACGGCCTGAAAGAGTTCAAATTCTTCCCGGCTGAAGCGAACGGCGGCACCAAAGCGTTGCAGGCGATTGCGGGCCCATTCTCCCAGGTGCGTTTCTGCCCAACGGGCGGCATCTCTCCGGCCAACTACCGTGACTACCTGGCGCTGAAAAGCGTGCTGTGCATCGGTGGCTCCTGGCTGGTTCCGGCGGATGCGCTGGAAGCAGGCGACTGGGATCGCATCACTAAACTGGCTCGCGAAGCGGTAGAAGGCGCGAAAGAGTAAGTTTGTTTGCCGGGTAGCGGCTGCGCCTTACCCGGCCTGCCAGACAGTTATAACGGGCCTTTCGGTCCGTTTTTTTATCCTGCTACGCTGACGTTCGCAGCCGCTATTTTCGCTCTCGCGACGGCTTCGTCCACGTTTTCCCCGGTTGCTAATGCCACGCCCAGACGACGGCTTCCGTCGATCTCCGGTTTGCCGAACAGTCTGACCTGTAAGCCTGCACCAACCGCACCTTCGACGTTATCAAAGGTGACATTCTGGCTGGTCAGCTGCGGCAGGATCACCGCGGAGGCTGCCGGGCCGTATTGACGGATGCCGCCAACCGGCAGGCCGAGGAAAGCGCGCACGTGCAGCGCGAACTCGGAGAGATCCTGTGAAATCAGTGTAACCATCCCGGTATCGTGCGGGCGAGGGGAGACTTCGCTGAAGATCACCTCGTCGCCGCAAACAAACAATTCCACGCCGAACAGGCCGTAGCCGCCCAGCGCCAGCACCGTCTTGCGGGCGATCTCCTGCGCGCGTGCCAGCGCCAGCGCGCTCATCTGCTGCGGCTGCCAGGATTCTCGATAATCGCCGTCTTCCTGACGATGACCAATCGGGTCGCAGAAATAAACGCCGTCCACGGCACTGACGGTAAGCAGGGTAATTTCGAAATCAAACTTCACCACGCCTTCCACGATGACGCGCCCGGCACCGGCACGACCGCCCTGCTGGGCATAGTCCCAGGCCTGGTCCAGCGTGCTGCTGTCGCGGATAAAGCTCTGCCCTTTGCCGGAGGAGCTCATTACCGGCTTAATGATGCACGGGTAGCCAATCTCTTCGACGGCCTGGAGAAACGCAGCTTTATCCCCGGCAAAACGGTAGCTGGAGGTCGGGAGCTGTAATTCTTCTGCCGCCAGGCGACGAATGCCTTCCCGGTTCATGGTCAGTTTTGCCGCAGTGGCGCAAGGCACTACGCGCTGGCCTTCCTGCTCAAGGGCAACCAGCATCTCAGTGGCAATGGCCTCAATTTCAGGCACCACGAAATCCGGTTTTTCCTCGGCAATTAACGCCCGCAGGGCATTGCCGTCAAGCATATCGATGACGTACGAGCGATGCGCAACGTGCATGGCAGGGGCGTTCGCGTAACGGTCCACTGCAATCACCTCCACGCCCAAACGCTGGCATTCAATGGCCACTTCTTTACCCAGTTCACCCGATCCCAACAGCATGACGCGCGTCGCGGCAGGGCGCAGCGCGGTTCCTAAACGAGTCATAAAAATCCCCCTGAAAAAGATGCGGGCAGTATAAACGAAAACGTTTGCGTCTGTCTTGTATGGGGATAACCGGACAAGGGGGAAATTTGCGCTTCTTTAGCACTGACAGACATTTCCTGACACCTGCTCGCTTAGGCTGTGAAGATTACGCACTGTTACGTGAGGAAAAATATGTCAGGCTGGATGAATCAACTGCAATCCCTGTTGGGACAAAAAGGCTCGTCGTCGGGCGAGCAGGGTCTAAGCAAGCTGCTGGTGCCGGGTGCGCTTGGCGGGCTGGCCGGTTTGCTGGTTGCCAATAAATCATCGCGGAAACTGCTTACCAAATACGGTACCGGCGCGCTGCTGGCGGGTGGAGGGGCTATTGCAGGCTCCGTCTTATGGAACAAATACAAAGACAAGGTGCGCAGCGCGCATCAGGATGAACCGCAGTACGGGAAGCAGGTATCGCCGTTAGATTTACGCACCGAGCGCCTGATCCTCGCCCTGGTCTTTGCAGCCAAGAGCGACGGGCATATTGATGCCAGTGAACGTGCCGCAATTGAACAGCAGATGCGGGAAGCGGGCGTTGAGGAGCAGGGCAGGGCGCTGGTGGCGCAGGCCATTGAACAGCCGCTCGATCCGCAGCGTCTGGCGCAAGGCGTGAAAAACGAAGAAGAGGCGCTGGAACTCTATTTTCTGAGCTGTGCCGCCATCGATATCGATCACTTTATGGAGCGCAGCTACCTGAACGCCCTGGGCGATGCGCTGAAGATCCCCCAGGACGTTCGCGAGGGAATTGAGCAGGATATTCAGCAGCAGAAGCAGACTCTCGCGGGCTAGAAGGCCATGTTTCGCTTGCATCATACGCGTGTTTTGCCAACCTTATAGGATGTAAAACGAAAAAGTAAGAATGCCATGCCTCCAAAAGCCCGACGTACTCCTTATGCGATCACCACGCATGGCGATACGCGTATCGATAACTACTACTGGCTGCGGGACGATTCTCGTTCCCGGCCAGAGGTGCTCGACTATCTGCACGAGGAAAACGACTATGGCCGCCAGGTCATGGCCAGCCAGCAGGCGCTTCAGGATCAGCTCCTGAACGAAATGGTGCAGCGTATCCCCCAGCGTGATGTCTCTGCCCCGTGGTGCAAAAACGGTTATCGCTATCGCCATATTTATGAGCCGGGAAACGAATATCCCATCTACCAGCGCCAGTCTGTGCTGAGCGCCGAGTGGGACGAATGGGAGATCTTGCTGGATGCCAACAAACGTGCTGCCCACAGTGAGTTTTATACGCTGGGCGGCATGTCCATTTCCCCCGATAACGCCATTATGGCGCTGGCTGAGGATTACCTCTCCCGCCGCCAGTACGGTTTGCGTTTCCGCAATCTTGAAACGGGAAACTGGTATCCCGAAATGCTGGATAATGTCTCCCCCGATTTCGTCTGGGGTAACGATTCAGAAACGGTCTACTACGTTAAAAAGCATGCCTCAACGCTGCTGCCTTATCAGGTCTGGCGTCATACGGTGGGGACCGATTCCGCCGACGATGAATTAGTCTACGAGGAAAAAGACGAGACGTTCTATGTCAGCCTGCACAAAACGTCGTCTCGCCACTACGTGATCATTTTCCTCTCCAGCGCCACCACTTCAGAAGTGCTGCTGCTGGATGCAGAGCTGCCGGATGCGCAGCCGCTGTGCTTCCTGCCGCGCCGTAAAGATCATGAGTACAGCCTGGATCACTTCCAGCACAGCTTTTACCTGCGTTCGAACCGCGAGGGCAAAAACTTTGGCCTTTATAAAACCAAAGTGCGCGATGAACGCAAATGGGAAGTGTTAATTCCCGCGCGCGATCAGGTGATGCTGGAGGGGTTCACCCTGTTTACCGACTGGCTGGTGGTGGAAGAGCGTCAGCGCGGACTGACCAGTATCCGCCAAATCAACCGCAAAACCCGCGAAGTGGTGGGCATTGCGTTCGATGACCCGGCTTACGTAACGTGGATCGGCTTTAACCCGGAACCGGAATCGTCCCGCCTGCGGTACGGCTATTCGTCGATGACCACCCCGGATACGTTGTTTGAACTGGATATGGACACCGGGCAGCGTCAGGTGATTAAACAGGCTGAGGTCCGGGGTTTTGAGTCGGAAAATTATCGCAGTGAGCACCTGTGGGTGAGCGCACGCGACGGCGTTGAAGTCCCTGTATCGCTCGTCTATCACAAGGCGCACTTCAACAAAGGTAAAAACCCCATCCTCGTCTATGGCTATGGCTCCTATGGATCAAGCATGGACGCCGATTTCAGCAGCAGCAGGCTGAGCCTGCTCGACCGCGGTTTTGTTTATGCGATTGCCCATATTCGCGGGGGCGGCGAACTGGGTCAGCACTGGTATGAAGACGGAAAATTTCTCAAAAAGAAAAATACCTTTAACGACTACCTTGATGTCTGCGATGCGCTGATCGCGCAGGGTTATGGCGATCCGCAGCTCTGCTTTGGCATGGGGGGCAGCGCCGGGGGCATGCTAATGGGCGCCGTGATCAACCAGCGGCCTGAACTGTTTAAAGGCGTTATCGCCCAGGTGCCGTTTGTGGACGTGGTGACGACCATGCTGGATGAGTCCATTCCACTGACCACCGGGGAGTTTGAGGAGTGGGGGAATCCGCAGGATGAAACCTATTATCGCTACATGAAAGAGTACAGCCCGTACGATAACATCGAGGCGAAAGCCTATCCGCATATGCTGGTGACCACCGGCCTGCACGATTCCCAGGTGCAGTACTGGGAGCCCGCGAAATGGGTGGCGAAGCTGCGTGAGCTGAAAACTGACGATAATCTGCTGCTGCTGTGTACCGATATGGACTCAGGGCACGGAGGGAAATCAGGGCGATTTAAATCCTATGAAGGGGTGGCGCTGGAGTACGCCTTTTTGATTGGCCTGGCGCAGGATACGCTGCCAGGCCGGGCGGGGACTCAGGCTTCGCCTAAATAATGCTTCAGCGTCAGGCGCAGTTCCGGGCTCATTCTGTCGAGGTTGTTGTACAGCCAGCGCAGATAGCCCGGATCTTTGTCCGCCACTTCCGATACTGGCTTCCCGCGATATTTACCGAACGTAAAGGTAGTCAGTAGCGCGGGGCGCCCGGTAATGGTCGCCATATCGTCTGGCGTCCAGCCGGAAGTATTCATGATATCAATCAGGAGCGCTGCGGTGATGTAGCAGTCATAAAGGGCACGGTGATGATGCAGCCCTTCCGGCGTCCGCACGCTGAGTTTGCGCGACTTATACAGCGCCATATTGCTGTATTTGATCCCAGGCCACAGACGGCGCGCCAGCTTCATGGTGCAAATCCATTCGCCGGGCATCTCCGGCAGCACGCGGCGGTCAAAGCTGGCGTTATGGGCGACATACCACTGGCTACCGTGGTAAAGAGGGATGATCTCTTCAATCCACGGCTTATCCGCCACCATCGATTCCGTAATGCGATGTATAGCCATCGCCTGCGCACTGATGGGACGATCCGGGCGCACCAGATGGCTCATTGGGTTGACTATCTTTCCGTCAATCACGTCGACAGAAGCGACTTCCACAATTCCACCCTGCAAATCACAGGTTTCGGTATCGATAACGCGCAGCATTGATCGCTCCTGATCCTAAAATGCCTAGCCTAATGGAATGATATCGCCTTGCCAACCCTGTTGGCCTAAAGAACCGGTTAGCAGCAGTTCTCCCTTATCGGCACGTACAATCAGCTGACCTTTTTCATCCCATAACGCGCTACCGCCGCGCGCGTTCGCCATTAATACCGCGATGGCGTACTTGTGCGCGAAGCGTTGTAACGAACCGATCGATTGTCGCCAGCGGTGCTCGCCCACGGCCAGGCTGCTGGTGAACAGCGTTGCCTCCGGGTCCAGTTCCGGGGCGTCAGCCTGGTTATCCACGATGGTTAACCTTTTATCGCCAGGAATAACACCCGCACCGTTGCCCTGCGGATAACGCCGGATGGTCGACAGGTTAGGGGTGAAAAGCGCGAGTCCTCTCTGGCGCTGGCCGTGTTGCTGGAGCGTAATACCAGCAATCACCGTGATGAAACGTGACTGGGCGGCGTGAAGGAGGGGGGCAAGCTGCAAATCGTCAGGAGGTGGGGGTAAGGATGTTCCGCCTGGGCCGGTAAGCGAAAGCTCCGGAAAGACGATCAAATCGCACCCATGCCAGGCAGCTTCGGCAATAAAGTGCAGGTGATGTTTTACGTGCTCATCAACACAGTTGTGCCGCGGGGCATACTGAGCCGCGGCAATATTCCATCGTGACATCGTGACTTCCTTATACACTAAGTCGCTGGGATTTTAAGATTACACCTAAATTTATCAGGGTTTTCTTATCCTGCCACATAACGCGTAAGGAAGTGTAACGAGACGTTAAGCTTATTTAACTTTAGGTTCGTACGGCAGGCGCGAGAGATTGACGGAGGCGAGACGATGCGCAATGAGACGTTCGCGAAACCAGTCGCGCAGATGTGCGGGTTGTTCACGCTCTACCACTTCAGCTACGACGGGCATGTTGTAACGCTCTTTGAATGCGACACCCGCGGCGGCGAGATCGACATTCACTTTGTCCATCTCGTCCTGAGGAAGGGCGGCCAGGTTAACGTTCATTTCCTTCTCCTTTTTCTGCGGCGGCAACGTTACCGCGATTGTTCAACGATGACAAGGGAGCAAAGGATGTTCCTCGACTCGTTAATTATACAGAGTTATTCTTTAGCATTCAGGCATAACGAAAAGGAATGATTGTGATGCACTTTACCCCTTCCCGCGTCGCGTGCGCGCTGGCATTTTTGCTCTCTTCAGCAACCGCGACCTCAGCTCTGGCCCATGCGCATCTTAAGCAGCAATCCCCGCAGGAAAATACCGTTGCGGTGGCACCAGAGGTCATTACCCTGAACTTCTCGGAAGGCATTGAGCCTGCCTTCAGCGGCGTGGTGGTGACGGACGCGCAGCAGCACAAGATCCAGACCGGCGCGGTGAAGCGTGACGAGAAGGATAACGCAAAGCTGATTGTTCCTCTTGAGAAACCGTTGCCGACCGGCACCTACACGGTGGACTGGCACGTGGTCTCCGTGGACGGCCACAAAACCAAGGGCAGCTATCACTTTAGCGTGAAATAGTATGCTGGCCCTGAGCTACGTCGCGTTACGCTTTATCCATTTTGCTGCGCTGATGCTGCTTTTCGGCAACGCGCTTTACAGCGTCTGGTTTGCACCGTCTTCGTTGCAGCGCCTCATGACCCGGCGTTTCCAGCGGCAGCAGAAACTCGCGGCCTTAATCAGCCTGATGGCGGCTCTGCTGATGTTTGGCCTGCAAAGTGGGTTGATGGGCAACGGCTGGGGCGATGTCATTCGTCCGGCGGTCTGGCGCAGCGTGCTGGGAACGCAATTTGGCGGCGTCTGGTTGTGGCAAATGGTGCTGGCCGCTGCGACGGCGGGCGCTGCATGGCTTACCCCGCAAAAAGGCTCACGGCTGTTACTGCTCGTGATGGGGCAGCTGGTGCTGTTGGCGGGCGTGGGACATGCCGCGATGAACGGTGGCGCACCGGGAGCATTGCATCGTCTCAACCATGCGCTTCATCTGCTCTGCGCCGCGACCTGGGTGGGTGGTTTACTGCCGCTGCTGTTTTGTATGCGTCTGGCGAAAGGCCGCTGGCAGCCAGCCGCTATCTTTACCATGATGCGCTTCTCCCGCGTGGGGCATTACGCCGTGGCAGGCGTGCTGCTGACCGGGATAATCAATACGCTCTTTATTGTTGGCATAAACGTGCCGTGGCATGCGCCTTATGTCCAGCTGTTGTTGTTCAAATGTGCGCTGGTCATGATGATGGTGGCAATTGCGCTGGCGAATCGGTATTTTCTTGTGCCACGCTTTCGCCCGGAGGCCGGGCGGGAACAACAGATTTTTATCAGGATGACACAGGCAGAGGTGGTGCTGGGCGCGCTGGTACTGGCGGCCGTCAGCCTGTTCGCGACCTGGGAACCCTTCTGACAAGGTTAAATAACATATGAAAAAGACACTGCTTTCTCTTTTACTTCTCACCTGTGCCAGCAGTGCGCTGGCCGCGCCGCAGGTCATCACCGTCAGCCGGTTTGAAGTGGGCAAGGACAACTGGGCATTTAATCGTGAAGAGGTCATGCTCACCTGCCGTCCCGGTAACGCGCTGTATGTCATCAATCCCAGTACGCTCGTGCAGTATCCGTTAAATGACGTAGCGGAGCAGCAGGTGGCCAGCGGGAAAAGTAACGGACAGCCTGTCAGCGTGATCCAGGTGGATGACCCGGCAAACCCCGGGCAGAAGAAAAGTCTGGCACCGTTTATTGAGCGCGCTGAAAAGCTCTGCTAGCCGTCAGGTTTCCAGTAAAAAAAACCGCAGGTGCTTGTAAAAGCTCTGCGGTTTTTCACATTTAGTGATGTTCTGACGCTTTTTTTCAGACCACTTTTACTGTGGACTGGAAAACCTGACGTCGTCATCTATTCTTAAAGGGCAAGGCGATTGAGCCTGCATTAATGCCAACTTTTAGCGCACGGCTCTCTCCCAAGAGCCATTTCCCTGGACCGAATACAGGAATCGTATTCGGTCTCTTTTTATCCGCATGAAAATAAACGATAAAATCCGGTTTTCGTCTCAGCAGAAGGTTCACTTCCTGTGCGCCTGCCTCAAACATACCACAACCCGGCAGGCGTAAGTCCAGTCCTTTTTGGCTGTTTTGTTAAATTTTTGTTTGTATTTTGCCTGAGACGACTGCGGGATCAATGCGCGCCTGTACGGAAGCCGCAATATCATCAAGTAACGCAAAGCGGCGACGGTATTCGGCGCGTTTTTTGCTGGCAATCTCCTCCAGTGCTTTACGCTCCATCTGGAGCGGCAACTGCCAGCAGAAGGGGGAGAGTTTCTTTCCGTTCAGGCCTTCCCAGAACTCGTCGTAGCTGGCGTGAAAATGACGGCCTTTGCTCAGACGGTAGCGCAGCGCGCGGAAAACATGGCCTTCATCGCTGACGGCAAAAATCGCGCTAATGTTCGAGCGTGAGGCAAGCTGGAAGATCACCTCCATCAGCACGCGTTTCGGGAAAAGCCCATGGCAGGCACGGGTAGCCTGCTTAATCACCTCCCGTGAAACATGACGACGTGGACCCTGAAGGCCGCCGATCACCAGCACCGTACGGCCGTTACTGCGTGCGACACAGAACGTCAGGCTGGCAAGCAGCGTATTGTCATTGTCGTGCAGCCAAAGCGTGCTTTCGCCTTCGCGTTCGGCCTTACCTGCGGACGAGGCGTGGACTGTATAGATTTCGCCGTTTTTTGCCTCGAACCGGACAACTGGCGCCTCTTGCGGGCTGGTCAGCGCGTGGGCGAGGGCGATGTTTTTCAGACTATCAATCCACTGATAGTGGCTGATGATAGCATCGGCCCGATCGTTTGAGTTCAGGCCGCGCATCAGATACTGGCGGTGAGTTTTGCTCGGCAAGGTAATTTGAGAGGTGAGCAGCCTGTCGAAATCATCGCGCCCGGACAGGGCCTCCAGCATGCGATGGGTGGAGGACCAGAATAAAAGCGAGCGTAGAAGAAACTTTAACCGGTAATCACGTTTGTGCCAGATTGGGCCGGGAACGCGTTTTCCTCTCACCAGTTCAGAAATAATATTTGTGCGATGCGGATAAAAAACATCGTTTTGCAGGTGTATGTTTGACACGTGAAAATCCCTCTTTTTATTCCGCTCTATTTTAAAGGCCAGGGAATAAGGGATTAATAGCGCAGCGATCTTTATTTCCGGCTGGTTTATGGTTTGTTTGGATTCGCGAAATCCGACGCCAGTTCATGACATTTTCTGTGGCAGCTATACTTCTTACAGGAGGCGTTATGTATCAGAAAATAGAGGGAGAACACTGGCGTCATGTCTGGGTTGTCAGCGATATTCATGGTTGCTATCAGTGGCTTATGGATGAGCTGAAACGACGACATTTTAATCCTGATACGGATCTGCTGATCTCGGTGGGGGATATTATCGACCGCGGGCCTGACAGCGTAAAATGTTTACAGCTGATGCAGGAAAACTGGTTTTATGCGGTACGCGGTAATCACGAGCAAATGGCGTTAGATGCGCTTAAAAATAATGATTTTAGTCTCTGGTCGATAAATGGTGGTAACTGGTTTACCGGGCTTAAGGACGCTCAACAAAAACAGGTGAAGGGTTTACTCAACGCGTGTCGGGACTTACCGCACATTATTGAAATAACCTGCAAAAACGGTCTCAACGTGATTGCTCATGCGGATTATCCCTCCGCCGAATATGGCTGGCATAAGCCGGTGGATGCCCAGCGCGTGCTGTGGGATCGCGACCGGTTAATGGGCTTTATGGTGGGCAAAGGGCAGGGCATTAGCGGCGCGGATCACTTCTGGTTTGGACATACGCCTGTGGACAAACGCTACGATTTTAACAATCTGCACTACATTGATACGGGGGCAGTATTCGGGGGCTTTCTGACACTGGCGCAGCTTCAGTAATAAATAACCCGCCTTCGGGCGGGTTCTCTTTGGGTCAGGCAAGACGCAAGACCCAGGCATCGGTTTTACTGTCGTAATGCTCACGGTACAGAACGGAATGTTCCCCATCAAGGATTGCCGGGACGCTGGTATCTGCATCCCAGGCGTCCAGCTGCATGCACAAATCCGGATCGGATTTGCAGGGAATACTTAACGTTCGTTCGCCTTGTGATTCGCCGCGCAATTCAGCGTCGTCGATTTCAAAAGCGCCAATGCGTACGCTGGTTTTCGTCATAATGCTCTCCGGTTTGTTGCCCAAAATCTGGTATGACCAGTGCAGTCACCCATTTTTGATCCTAGACAAGGAGAGCGAAATCGCCAGTAAAAAAATGCGCTTTTTTTCAGGCGCTGCGGTTGTTACCGGTAAACAGGCGGCCATCGCGTACCAGTTCGCGCGGATAGCTGTTTTTCAGCCGCGAGCCGACTTTTTTCGCCAGCCCCAGCGGATAGCCCTGATACGTCACGATGACTTCATCCTGTAACGGGCCGTCTTCCGGGTAAACGTCACGACCGCGATACCACTCTTCCGCTTCCTGATGCGTCAGGGCAAAGGTGTTCTCACTGCCGGCCAGCGCAATGACCGCTTCGTGCTGCCAGCGATAGCCTTTGTTGTGGATCTCCGCCAGGCGAATACCGAGGCGGGAGAAACGCACCTTACCAATCAGCGGTTCGATGTTGACCGGGAACAGCCACAGCTCTTTGTCACGCATCCAGAGGCGCAGGCTCTCATCCCAGTGCAGGCCGACTTTGCTCGCAGCCGCTTGCGCCTGTGCCGCCTCACGGCCTTTGACCGGCGCGAACGGGAAGTTGCCGACCTTAAACTTAGGGGCAGGCAAGGGATCGACGGCGCGGGTTTTACGCAGACGGGCAACAAAGAAGCCTTCGCAATCGTAAATCTGCGGGAAGACATGCAGGAAGCCTTCAGGCGTGGCCGCATGGCTGGCCGAGTCGAAGAGGGTGTCCAGCGGCAGAAACTCGACGGCATCCACATAGCGTTGCTTGAGCCACAGGCAGACGTCCTCGTTTTCATCGCGATTCAGCGTGCAGGTAGAGTAAACCAGCGTCCCGCCTGGGCGCAGGGCATGAAACGCGCTGTCGATCAGTTCGCGCTGCGTGGCGGCGATCTGCAGGTTGCTTTCAACGGACCAGTTTTTTAACGCATCAGGATCTTTACGCACCACGCCTTCGCCGGAGCAGGGCGCGTCGAGCAGGATGGCATCAAAGGCTTCCGGCAGGGCAGCGCCAAACACGCGACCGTCGAAGTGCGTTAACGCGACGTTGTGGATCCCGCAGCGGCTGATATTGGCGTGCAGGACTTTGACGCGGCTGGCGGAAAATTCGTTGGCGAGGATCGCGCCGCGGTTGTTCATCCGGGCGGCAATCTGCGTGGTTTTAGAGCCCGGCGCCGCCGCGACATCCATAACCCGCTCAGGCTGGTTCCCGTCGGCAAACAGCGCAGCAACCGGCAGCATGGAGCTGGCTTCCTGAATATAAAACAGCCCGCTCAGGTGCTCGGCGGTGCTGCCGAGCGGCAGGCTCTCCTCTTCATCCCGTTCGATCCAGAAACCCTCTTCACACCACGGCACTGGCGTTAATTGCCAGCCGTACGGGGAGACGAGATCCAGAAACGCCCCGACGCTGATTTTCAGCGTATTGACGCGAATACTCCGGCGCAAAGGGCGCTGGCATGCGGCGACGAAATCGTCGAAAGAGAGATGAGCTGGAAGCGCCTCGCGCATCTGTGCGAGGAATTGTTCGGGAAGAAATACGGAGTTTTGAGCCACGGGCACACCACAGGGAAACATTCAGGTGCGCAGTGTAACATAAAGGCTCCGGCGCGTTGACACCGGAGCCTGCGAGATTAACGCGGCAGCGCCGTTCCCCATTCGCGCCACTCTTTCGGTTCACTTTCCAGCAGCAGGAAGTGTTTACCTGCCTGCGCCTTAGGCGCCAGAGGCGTGCCAGGCGGCGTCGCGAAGGCAATGCCGCCGCGAATGAACTGGTTAAAGGTCCCCGTTTTGACCACGCCACCGGTCAGGCCGAAGTCCAGCGAGTAGCCTGAAGCGAGCCAGAACACCGAGTTGTTGCGAACCAGATGCTGATAACGCTGGCTGATGCGCAGGCCGACCATCACGCGATCGGACAGATTACCCAGCGTCAGGCTTGTTACTGTCCCTACTTCAATGCCGCGGAACAAGACCGGCGTACCGATGCCCAGCGAACCGGCTTCCGGAACTTCAACCACAATGCTCAGACCGTCCAGATAACGGGAGTCGGTGATGGTGGCCTCCTGCAACTCAAATTCACGACGCACGTTGCCACGACCCGGTTCAACGTTTATGTACGGCTGAAGTATGGTGTCGAGATGCTCAACCCCTGCGGCAGAAATTTGCGGCGTAACCACCGAGAAGCGCGAGCCTGCCCGGGCGAACGTCTGCACATATTCCGGATAAAGCACGGCGGTCGCCTGAACTTCGTTGCGCGCGGTGATCAGCGTCAGCTTCTGGACCTGCCCGATATCAATGCCGAGATAGCGGATGGGCATGCCTTCAGCCAGTTTACCGGCATCAAAGGTGTGCAGGGTAATCTGCCCCCCGACCGCGCGCGCCGCGGTTTCGGACGGGAAGAGGATCCGCTTGTCACCTTTACGCATGTTGCCGCCCGCGCCGCTCAGGTTATCGAAGCTGATCGCACCGCGCAGGGCACGGGAGAGGGGAGACGCCTGTACGGTCAGCCCGCTGCCGTTGAGCTGCACTTTCGCGCCGCCTTCAGCCCAGAACACGCTGTTTGGCGTGAGCAGCTTGCGGTACTCCGGCTTGATATGCAGTTCGATATCAAACGCGTCCGCACGAGGACGAACGGTGATCACTTCCCCGACTTCAAACTTACGATAAAGCACGACGGAGCCTGCCTGGACGTCCGGCAGCGTTTCAGCGCTTAAGGTCAGCGTGGTGGTCGGCAGGTCGCCGAGGCTGTTTTCAATGGCTTTGTCCAGATTGGCGAACAGCGGATAACTCTCGCGCAGCGCACCTTTGCTGCCCGGCAGAATGCGGATCCCGCCGTTAACCCACTCGCTGGCGCTGGCGCCGAGGAACTCAACGCCGTCCAGACCCACCTTCACGTCGACCCGGCTGTTAACCACAAATTTACTGTCGCCGTGAACCAGATTGCTGTACTGCGGATCGATGGCGGCGGAGAAGGAGACCCCTTTTTCTGTCAGCTTACGTTCGAGGACCTGGCCCACCTGCACACCGTGCAGGATCAGCGGTTGCCCGGCTTCGATACCGTAGCTTTCCGGCGCATTCAGCGTAACCGTCAACACGCCCGGTTTTTGCAGCAGGGCTTTATCCGCCGGGGCGATAACAAAGTTTTTGTTCGGCGCGCCTTCACCGGGGATCAGCTCAAAGGTGCTTCCCGTCAGCAGGGAACTGATGCTGGCGTCGCTGAGGGAGAGCTTCGGATTACGCAGTTCAATGCGCGTTTTTTCCCGCAGGAGATCCACCACGCTCGGATCCACCGTCATTTCGCCGGTAACGGAGCCGCCCGCATTGAGGGTTAATTTTGTCAGTTGCCCGACCTCTAAACCCTGGTACATCAACGGGGTCGAACCGGCTTTCAGGCCTTTGGCATCCGGCAGGGTCAGCTTGACGATGACACCGCGCTGGCTGTGCGCCAGGTCGGCGTACAGGCCAAAGGTATCTTCTGCGGCGGCAGGGCTGGAGTCAGCAGGTGAGTCGAAGGCGATAGCGCCATTCACCAGCGCCGCCAGGCTCTCAAGCTTCACTTTCGCACCGCTTAAGCTCAGGTCGGCATCGACGCCGGAGACGTTCCAGAAGCGACTGCCTTTTTTCACCAGGTTGGTAAAACGGCGCTCGATGAGTACATCAATGGTCACGCCATCTTTGTTCGGGTTAATGGCGTAGTCGTAAACGCGACCAACCGGAATTTTGCGGAAATAGACCAGAGAACCACTGTTCAGCGAGCCCAAATCCGGCGCGCGGAGGTGGATCATCAAATCGCCGTTATTCAGCCGATATTTCGGCTGGGTGTCCAGCGCAACAAAGTGATCCTGTGGTTCGCCTTTGCCGGGCATCATGCCGATATAGTTACCGCCCACAAGCGCATCCAGCCCGGAAACGCCGGCCAGGGAGGCTTTAGGCGTGACCAGCCAGAACTGCGTTTCGGCGCGCAGGGCATCCTGCATATCAGACTTAATGCTCGCCCGGACCTGAATTTTGTTCAGCCCTTTGCCGAGGGAAATATCCTGCACGGTACCCACTTCCACCCCCTGGAAGCGAACGGGGGTACGTCCGGCGACAATGCCGTCCGCAGACTGGAAATCAATCGTGATGGTACTTCCGCGATCTTCATAGCTCGTCCAGATAAGCCAGCCTGCGATCATCAGCGCGATGACAGGTAGCAACCAGAATGGCGAAATGCGGCGTTTTGTTTTAATTCTCGCTTCAGTCGGCGAAGCGGGCGTTTCCTGACTCATGTGCGTCCCAAAGTAAGCGGCTGTCCAGCCATTCCACTGCAAGAATAGTCAATATCACCGCAGAGCCGAAATAAAAAGCTGCGGGTCCCATGGTAAAAGCAAGTAACTGATCGCGATTGATGAGCGACATCATCAGCGAAATCACGAACAGATCCAACATCGACCAGCGACCAATCCAGGTCACGAATCGCAGAAGCAGGATGCGGGTGCGTAGTCCTTGTTCGCATTTAAAGTGAATGCTGATAAGCAGCGTAAACATCACCACCACTTTGGTAAAGGGCACCAGAATACTGGCGATGAAAACAATGGCGGCGACCCCCACGTTACTGTGCGCCAGAGAGATAATCCCTGAAAGGATAGTATCTTCCTGACGGGCGCCGTTCACATAAATTACGGAGATCGGCAGCATGTTGGCCGGGAACAAAAATACCAGGGAGGCGATAAGCGCCGCCCAGCATTTTTGCAGGCTGTTGTTGCGTCGCAATCTTAACGGAATGTGGCAGCGCGGACATCTCCCGCGTTTATCCGGAAAACCGGTGTAATGGCACCCCAGGCAGACGCGCAGGTTGTCATCAGGCCGGGTCGCGGGACGCTGCGGGTAAAATCGCTCCCAAAGCTGTTCAACATTGAGATGAATCAGGGTCAGAATACTCAGCAGGACCAGTGAAATAAACGCAAAAAGGCCAATGCCAGGTTGTAAAAATGCATAATCCTGCACCTTGATAGACGCCACGCCGACGCCCACCAGATAGATGTCCAGCATCACCCACTCCTTGAGCTTTTCCAGCATGAGCAGGACGGGGCGCAGGTTCATCCCCAGTATGTTGCCAAACCACAGGTAGGCAATTGCCGCGACCAGCACCAACGGCGCGCCGACGACGCAGAACAGCACCATGGCGGCCGTAAGCGGATCGCCCTGGCGCGTCATCTGCCAGATCCCCTGCAACACGTTAGCGTCAATACGCACGCCAAGCAGGTAGAGCTTTAACAGCGGCTCGGTCCAGGCGAAGGGCATCAGCAGTAGCATGGTGACCGCCATTGCCGCCAGACGCGTCAATGACCAGTCCCGGCCATCGCGAATTTTGGCATCGCAGCATGGACAAAAAGCACTTTGGTGCGATTTCATCTTCGGCAACATAAAAAGCGTATCGCACTGGGGACAACGCTGATAATGTGCACGGGGCAGAGCCTGGCTTACCGTACGGACAACGATCTTTCGTGTCGGCGTAATTTGGGGTGTTTTTAGGGCCATCAGTCGCACACAGATTAGTATTGTTGAAAGTTATAATAACTCATGAACGGATTCATCTTGAGCATGAGCGCATTTAATGCTTATTTTAATAGGCTATGCGGTAACTATGTAAGATAACTAAGTGATTGAATAATGAACAAAACAGAATTCTACGCGGATCTGAATCGCGATTTTAAGGCACTAATGGCAGGGGAAACCAGTTTCTTAGCCACTCTGGCAAATACCAGTGCGTTACTGTTCGAACGCCTTTCTGACGTGAACTGGGCGGGCTTTTATCTGCTGGAAGGCGACACGCTGGTACTGGGGCCTTTCCAGGGGAAACTCGCCTGCGTGCGTATCCCGGTAGGTCGCGGCGTGTGCGGTACCGCAGTGGCGACCCGTCAGGTTCAGCGTGTCGAAGATGTTCATGCGTTTGACGGCCACATCGCCTGCGATGCCAGCAGCAATTCTGAAATCGTACTGCCGCTGGTGGTTAAAAATCAGATTATTGGCGTTCTGGATATCGACAGCACGGTCTTCAGTCGCTTTACTGCCGAGGATGAGCAGGGGCTGCGCGCGCTGGCCGCAAACCTGGAAAATGTTCTGGCAGAGACCGATTATCATAAATTCTTTGCGAGCGTCGCAGGATAATCAACGGATAACGTAGCATTTACTGATAGCGTCATTATAATGTCGCCTGTTCATGCCTGCGCTTGTTGGCAACGTCCGTTGTAATCAGGAAATTTCATGGAAAATCAACCTAAGTTGAATAGCAGTAAAGAAGTTATCGCATTTCTGGCCGAGCGTTTCCCGCAGTGCTTCAGCGCTGAAGGTGAAGCGCGTCCTCTGAAAGTCGGTATCTTTCAGGATTTGGTCGCGCGCGTTGAGGGGGAGATGAACCTCAGCAAAACGCAGCTTCGTTCTGCCTTGCGCCTTTATACCTCGAGCTGGCGTTACCTGTACGGTATCAAGCCGGGTGCGACCCGTGTCGACCTTGACGGCAACCCGTGCGGTGAGCTGGACGAGCAGCACGTAGAACATGCGCGTAAGCAGCTTGAAGAAGCCAAAGCTCGCGTGCAGGCACAGCGTGCGGAACAGCAGGCGAAAAAACGCGAAGCCGCAGCGGCAAACGGTCAGGAAGACGCCCCTCGTCGCGAGCGTAAACCGCGCCCGGCACCGCGTCGTACTGAAAATAACGATCGCAAACCGCGTGCTGACAAACCAGCAGCTAAAGCCCCACGTGCGCCGCGCGAAGAGCCGCGCCACACCCCGGTTTCTGACATCAATGCGCTGAGCGTAGGTCAGTCTCTGAAGGTGAAAGCGGGTAACAACGCGATGGACGCCACCGTACTGGAAATCACCAAAGATGGCGTTCGTGTACAGCTGACTTCTGGTATGTCAATGATTGTACGCGCAGAACACTTGTTGTTCTGAAACGGAGGCCGAGCCTGGCATGAACACTTTTTTTAAGCTCACCGCGCTGGCTGGCCTGTTTGCTATAACAGGCCACGCTTTCGCTGTGGACGATATTACGCGTGTTGATCAAATTCCGGTTCTCAAGGAAGAGACTCAGCACGCGACGGTGAGTGAGCGCGTGACGTCGCGCTTTACTCGTTCGCACTATCGTCAGTTCGATCTCGATCAGGCCTTTTCGGCCAAAATCTTTGACCGTTATCTGAACTTGCTGGATTACAGCCATAACGTACTGCTGGCCAGCGATGTCGAACAGTTCGCTAAACGCAAATCCGAAGTGGGTGATGAGCTGCGCTCCGGAAAACTCGATCTGTTCTACGATCTGTACAACTTATCGCAAAAGCGCCGTTTTGAGCGTTATCAATACGCGCTGAAAGTGCTGGAACGTCCTATGGACTTCACCGGCAACGACACCTTTAATCTGGACCGCAGCAAAGCGCCATGGCCGAAAGACGAGGCTGAACTGAATGCGCTGTGGGATGGAAAAGTCAAATATGACGAACTGAGCCTCAAGCTCACAGGCAAAGACGAGAAAGAGATCCGTGAGACGTTAAACCGTCGCTACAAGTTCGCTATTCGCCGTCTGGCGCAGACCAACAGTGAAGATGTTTTCTCGCTGGCGATGACCGCGTTTGCGCACGAAATTGATCCGCACACTAATTATCTCTCTCCACGTAACACCGAACAGTTCAATACCGAAATGAGCCTGTCTCTGGAAGGTATCGGTGCTGTGCTTCAGATGGACGATGACTACACCGTAATCAACTCCATGGTGGCCGGTGGCCCTGCATCGAAAAGCAAAGCGATCAGCGTAGGCGACCGTATTGTCGGTGTGGGCCAAACCGGAAAGAGCATGGTGGACGTGATTGGCTGGCGTCTTGATGACGTAGTTGCGCTGATCAAAGGGCCGAAGGGCAGCAAAGTTCGCCTGGAGATCCTGCCAGCCGGTAAGGGGACCAAAACCCGTATCGTTACTCTGACCCGTGAGCGTATCCGTCTGGAAGATCGCGCGGTGAAAATGTCGGTGAAAACCGTGGGTAAAGAGAAGGTTGGCGTTCTGGATATCCCTGGTTTCTACGTCGGCCTGACCGATGATGTGAAAGTGCAGCTTCAGAAGCTTGAAAAGCAGAATGTCAGCAGCGTGATCATTGACCTGCGCAGCAACGGCGGCGGGGCATTGACCGAGGCCGTCTCGCTTTCCGGGCTGTTTATCCCGTCTGGCCCGGTGGTACAGGTGCGCGATAACAACGGTAAAGTGCGTGAAGATGCGGATACCGATGGTGTGGTCTACTATAAGGGGCCGCTGGTGGTGCTTGTCGATCGCTTCAGCGCCTCTGCATCGGAAATCTTCGCTGCTGCCATGCAGGATTACGGCCGGGCGTTAATCGTCGGCGAACCGACGTTTGGCAAGGGCACCGTTCAGCAGTACCGCTCTCTGAACCGTATTTACGACCAGATGCTGCGCCCTGAATGGCCGGCGCTGGGCTCAGTACAGTACACCATTCAGAAGTTCTACCGCGTCAACGGCGGCAGCACGCAGCGCAAAGGCGTGACGCCGGATATTATGATGCCGACAGGTACCGAAGAGACGGAAACGGGCGAGAAGTTTGAAGATAACGCGCTGCCGTGGGATAGCATTGATGCCGCGACATTCGTGAAATCGGGTGATATGAAACAGTTCGGACCGGAACTGCTGAAAAATCACAACGATCGCATCGGGAAGGATCCGGAATTCCAGTACATCATGAAGGACATCGCGCGTTTCAACGCCCTGAAAGCAAAACGGAACATTGTGTCTCTGAACTACGCTCAGCGTGAGAAAGAGAACAATGAAGATGACGCGACACGTCTGGCGCGTATCAACGATCGCTTCAAACGTGAAGGCAAGCCTCTGCTCAAAAAACTGGACGATCTGCCTAAGGATTACCAGGAGCCCGATCCGTATCTGGACGAGACGGTGCATATCGCGCTTGATCTCGCGAAGCTGGAAAAAGAGAAACCTGCTGTGCAACCTGCTCCGACAAAATAATCCCCCAACAGGCACAAGAAATTGTGCCTGTTTCTTTTTGTTCCTCATCCTTCCGTCAGGCAGATTTCCAATTGTGTAAAGTTGTGTCTTTCTGGTGACTTACGCCGTCTGGATGCTTGAAAATAGCCGTAATACCCATACGATGTGGGTAATCGCATAGTGCGTTTTGTTAAACTGAGGTTAAAAGAATATTATGATGCGAATCGCGCTCTTCCTGCTCACCAACCTGGCGGTGATGGTGGTATTCGGGCTGGTGCTAAGCCTGACGGGAATTCAGTCGAGCAGCGTTCAGGGTCTGTTGATTATGGCGCTGCTGTTTGGTTTCGGTGGCTCTTTCATTTCACTGCTAATGTCGAAGTGGATGGCACTGAAATCCGTGGGCGGTGAAGTTATTGAGCAACCGCGTAACGATATGGAGCAGTGGCTGATGAGCACGGTTGCTCAGCAGTCAAAGCAGGCGGGCATTGCCATGCCGCAGGTAGCCATCTACCACGCGCCGGATATCAACGCGTTTGCTACCGGTGCGCGTCGTGACGCGTCCCTGGTGGCCGTCAGCACCGGTCTGCTGCAAAACATGAGCCGTGACGAAGCGGAAGCGGTTATTGCTCACGAGATCAGCCACATCGCCAACGGCGATATGGTCACCATGACCCTGATCCAGGGCGTGGTGAACACCTTCGTTATCTTTATTTCCCGTATTCTGGCGCAGATTGCTGCCGGGTTTATGGGTGGCAACCGTGATGAGGGTGAAGAGAGCAACGGCAACCCGCTGATCTATTTTGCTGTTTCAATGGTGCTGGAGCTGGTGTTCGGTATCCTGGCAAGCATTATTACCATGTGGTTCTCCCGTCATCGTGAGTTCCATGCGGATGCCGGTTCCGCGAAACTGGTGGGTCGTGAAAAGATGATTGCTGCGCTGCAACGTCTTAAAACCAGCTACGAGCCGCAGGAAGCAAACAGCATGATGGCCTTCTGCATCAACGGCAAGTCAAAGTCGCTGAGCGAGCTGTTTATGTCTCACCCGCCGCTGGATAAACGTATTGAAGCGCTGCGTAGCGGCGAATATCTGAAGTAACGTAATCGGGTTGAAAACAACCGGGCAGGAGTCCTTCTCCGCCCGGTTTTTTTATGCCTGCGCCTTTGGCTGGGTGACACGAAGACCGCTAATGACAGCCGCGAGGGTCGCCAGTGTCCCTGCGGTAATCAGCGCAACGTGTGTCGCATTCTGCCCGGCCAGGTTAAACATCAAGGCTACCAGTGCGGCCCCGGTGCTTTGCCCTAACAGTCTTGCCGTGCCCAGCATCCCGCTGGCGCCACCGCTGCGATGACGTGGGGCAGAGGTGATAATCGTGTGGTTATTAGGGGACTGGAACAGACCAAAACCGGCCCCGCACAGGATCATGCGCCAGATAATATCCAGATCCCCTGGCGAGGCGGGCAGGAGCGCCAGTGCAAACAGTCCCACCGCCATGACAACCAGCCCAATCGCCCCCAGAAGCCCGGCATGAACGCGCTCAATAAGGTAACCGGCCAGCGGGGCCATCACCATGGTTGCCAGAGGCCAGGGCGTGAGCAGCAAGCCTGTTTCCACTTCCGAACGGCCAATCACGCTCTGCAAAAAGAACGGCAGCGCAACCAGCGCCAGCATCTGGGCGCAGAACGAGCAAATGGAGGTACAAATGGATAGCGAAAACAGCGGAATACGCAGCAAATCCACCGGCAGTAACGGCACGGGCAGCGCCAGCTGACGTCGTACGAAGAAAAATCCGATGATAAGCATGGCAACGATTTCTGCGGCAATGAGCGACAGAGACTGCCCCTGAGCAAATCCGCTCAGCGCGGTAATCAGCAGGCCAAAGGTCAGCGCGTTCATCACGGCGCTGGGCAGGTCAAAACGCGGCATGGTGTTTTTCGGACCATTTTCCGGAAGATAGCGCAGGGCGAAGAAGATCGCCACAATACCCAGCGGCACATTAATGGCAAACAGCCACTGCCACGAGGCAACGGACAGAATGGCGGCGGCAATCGTCGGCCCGGCAGCGGACGACACGGCCACAATAAAGGAATTAATGCCCATGCCGCGCCCCAGGTGGCGGTGAGGATAGATAAGCCGTATGAGGGCCGTGTTCACGCTCATTAGCGCCGCGCCGCCAAAGCCCTGCGCGATACGCGCCAGGGTGAGGGTGTGCAGTGAATCGGAAAGGGCACAGAAGAGCGAGGTGAGGGTAAAGACCACCAGCCCGCACTGGTAAACCCGGCGATAGCCAAACATATCGCCCAGGAAAGAGAGTGACAGGAGGGAAATCACAATTGCTATCTGGTACGCGTTCACAATCCAGATGGAGCTTGCGGGAGAAGCATTAAGGTCTTTTGCAATGGTAGGAAGAGCAACGTTGGCAATCGCACCGTCAAGGACAGCCATCGAAATACCGATGACAATAGTGGCAATTGCCCCGTACCTCTGCGGTAAGGGCAGGCCATCAGAAACGTTTTTTTGCATGGGAAAAGAATGACTCAGCGTGAAATTATTTTCAGAGTAACTATTTTAGCATCGTTATTTCGGTTTTATGTCGCAGATTTGTAACGAAGTAAACCCAGATAGATTGCAGCACGCATCACACGAATTTATAATAAAAACCGGTTCTGATTTTTATAAAACACTCTCCATGAGGTGATAAATGGCAATCGCAGATTTGGATAAGCAGCCAGATTCTGTTTCTTCCGTGCTGAAGGTGTTTGGCATCTTGCAGGCGCTCGGAGAAGAGCGTGAAATTGGTATTACAGAGTTGTCGCAGCGTGTGATGATGTCGAAAAGCACCGTTTATCGCTTTTTGCAGACGATGAAATCATTGGGTTATGTCGCGCAGGAAGGAGAATCAGAAAAATATTCTCTGACGCTGAAACTGTTTGAACTGGGCGCCCGCGCTTTGCAAAACGTGGATCTGATCCGCAGCGCTGACATTCAGATGCGTGAACTTTCACGATTGACGAAAGAGACAATTCACCTCGGTGCGCTGGATGAAGACAGCATTGTTTACATCCACAAAATTGACTCCATGTACAACCTGCGCATGTATTCACGCATCGGTCGTCGTAACCCGCTCTACAGCACCGCAATTGGTAAAGTACTGCTGGCCTGGCGCGATCGCGAAGAGGTGAAGCAGATCCTTGACGGGGTGGAGTACAAACGCAGCACCGACCGCACCATTACCAGTACGGATGAACTGCTGAGCGTGCTGGATAATGTGCGTGAGCAGGGTTACGGGGAAGATAACGAAGAGCAGGAAGAGGGGCTGCGTTGCATCGGTGTGCCGGTATTTGACCGTTTCGGCGTTGTCATTGCGGGCCTGAGCATTTCGTTCCCAACGCTGCGTTTCTCTGAAGAGCGTCTTCATGAATATGTGGCGATCCTGCATACCGCAGCGCGCAAAATTTCAGAGCAGATGGGCTATAACGATTATCCGTTCTGATCGACGCTTTCAATAAAAACGCCGCAACAGTGCGGCGTTCTTGTAAGCGAAATTCAACGCTGATTAACCGTTATCAATCACATCAGATGATTTACGCAGCACAGGACAGTTGGTTAACCCGATGATCCCGCTGTCGGAATGAATGTACTGCGCCGTGCTTACCCCCCGGGCGGTAAGATATTTACACTGGATACCCAGACCCGCGGCATTTTCTTTGCTTCCCATTAATACGCCGTACCCACTTAATAACAGGCCGATCCACACAATGGCCAGTACAATTACTGTACGAATAAGTAAACGCATCGTTGCCTCTTTTTTCTTTGTTGTCATGGAGTAAGCGTAACGGGTTTACGCAGTGAAACAAGTGCACGATTCCGAAAAGCGTCTGTTGAAGGTACAGTTAGCCCCTGTTTAAGATAACCGTGATAACCTGGCTGCATCAGGTCATAAGACGGAGTGTGGAGTGAAAAAAATACGCTGGGTAATTCTGATTATAGTGTTGATAGCTTGTGTGGTGCTGTGGACGCAGACTATCAATGTGATGTGCGATCAGGATGTACAATTCTTTAGCGGCATTTGTTCAATCAATAAGTTTATCCCCTGGTAGAGGCCATTTTTACGCTGAGTGATGTCCTTACGTGGCGGCAGTGGTAAAATGACTGTTTTTACTGAGGTGGTGAAATGGGTGAGTTACTGAATTCGGGGCTGCTGAGCATTGCATCCCTGGTAATGTCTTTGGTGGTGCTGGTCGTTGGGCTGGTACTGTGGTTCTTCGTTAACCGCGCCAGCTCCCGCACAAACGAGCAGATTGAACTGCTGGAAGCATTGCTCGATCAGCAGAAACGGCAGAATGCGTTGCTGCGTCGTCTGTGCGAAGCCAACGAGCCGGAGGAGAAAGCGGTACCTAAGGACGCTGTTGCTCAACAACAGGACGAGGAAAACTTCATTCGCCTGGTAGCCGAACGATAGTTTGCCCGGAAAGGGAGGTGGCCTGACGTACGGCGTAAATCCCCTCCCTTATCAAATGTGATCCACAACATCCCAACATATAATTAAGCAGCAGTTAACTATTGTTTCAGCATACTGAAAACTGGTGAATATTTATCCTTATTCGATAATTACCGTTTCGTTGAATAAATTGTGTGTTTTATCTTTCCCGAAGTGTTTTATTTTTATCGAAACGTTTTGCTTGCCTTGTTTTGAGGCAGAGTCATAAAAATTTCATTATTTTGGTGCAGAATAACGCTAATTAAATGGTGGATTTTAATACAATTAGCAAAATGTAATTAACATCGTATATTCCCTGACACATGTCGGTGCGTTGCAATGTTTTCAGCATAACTTTTCACAAAATGTTCTAACTCAGTCATTCTTTTAAAGAAAATCAGGGATTGGGATGGACGCTTTGAAATGATTGAGCTATGTTTAAAAAGTCTTTGATTACAGGGCGCGTCAACGCACCCTGCGGGCAGTGAGGTCAGGTAGCGCTTCATTTGACAATTCGCATAACTGTGCAGATTGTTATGGAGTAACACCTGAATTTGTGCGGCGGATCGAGACATGTTTAAAAATGGCTTGCCATATTAAACGTTGTGTGTGATAACACGTTTTGGGTCAAACGAGGTACAGTTCTGTTTATGTGTGGCATTTTCAGTAAAGAAGTCCTGAGTAAACACGTTGTCGTTGAATACCGCTTCTCTGCCGAACCTTATATTAGTGCCTCAAGCAGTAATGTCTCAGTTTTATCTATGTCAAAGCCCGCGGGCTAAGAAAACACTCTAAGGAATTTTGCAAATGGCAAAGATTAAAGGTCAAGTTAAGTGGTTCAACGAGTCTAAAGGTTTTGGTTTCATTACTCCTGCTGACGGCAGCAAAGACGTGTTCGTACACTTCTCTGCAATCCAGGGTAACGGCTTCAAAACTCTGGCTGAAGGCCAGAACGTTGAGTTCGAAATTCAGGATGGCCAGAAAGGCCCAGCTGCGGTTAACGTAACTGCTATCTGATCGAATCACTGCTGACTGAAGCGCTCAGCGCTTCGATCTCAGACATAAGCCTCGCCGATGCGGGGCTTTTTTATTCGCTTATTTTTCAAAATATTACGTAATCCTCCGCTGTTATTATCTTGTTGCAAACCCTCGAGATTATTAGCATTGTTTTCCCGCCTTCTTATCCGCTTTTCCCGTTAAATCAGGGCGTTGATCAACAGCCCTGGGGTTAAGGTGAAAAAAAAGACAATAACGACCACCGGAAACTTTACTCCGGCACGTTTTGCACTTCTGTGTCTCGCTATCTTTTGTAGTCTTGCGTTTCTGCTGGGCCGCGTGGCGTGGCTGCAAATTATCAAACCGGATAATCTGGTTAAGCAGGAGGATATGCGCTCCCTGCGCGAAGTGGCGATAGACGCCCCGCGGGGGATGATTGTGGACCGTGAAGGACGACCCCTTGCGGTGAGCGTACCTGTCCAGGCCGTCTGGGCCGATCCCAAAACAGTGCTGGAAAAAGGGGGGATCGGTTATGATTCGCGCTGGCAGGCCCTGGCAAATGCCTTACACCTTTCTCTGAGCACGCTCGCATCGCGAATCAACAGTAACCCGCACGGGCGATTTATTTACCTTGCCCGTCAGGTTGATCCCTCCCAGGCAAAGTGGATCGATAAGCTGCGTCTTCCGGGTATCAACCTTCGCGATGAGTCCCGCCGCTTTTATCCTGCCGGGCACGTGGCGGCGAACCTGATTGGCTTCACCAATATTGATGGTCAGGGCATTGAGGGTGTCGAGAAAAGCTTCAACACGCAGCTTACCGGGAAGGCAGGCGTGCGGCTGGTCAGGAAAGATCGCTACGGACATGTGGTGGAGAACCTCACGGAGGTGGCTCCCGTACCTGCACATAATATCCAGCTTAGTATCGATGAACGCCTGCAAACTATCACCGAAGACGCGCTGGATAATGCCGTGGCGTGGAACAAAGCTGAGTCAGGCGCGTCGGTGCTAATTAATATCCAGACGGGCGAAATTCTGGCGATGGCGAGCTTCCCCGACTTCAACCCCAACAACCGGGAAGGGGCAACGCTGGATGATTTTCGCAATCGCGCGATCAGCGACACCTTTGAACCTGGCTCGACCGTTAAGCCTCTGGTGCTGATGACGGCGCTACAGCAGGGGCTGGTACAGCCTGACAGCGTCATAGACACGCATCCCTACACCATTGATGGCCATCGTATCCGCGACGTGGGCTACTACCCCGAGCTGACGATGACCGGCATCCTGCAAAAATCCAGTGACACGGGCGTGTCCCGTCTTTCGCTGGCGATGCCTGTGCAACGGTTACTGGATACCTATAAACACTTTGGCTTTGGCGAGAGTACCGGGCTTGGCTTAACGGGAGAAAGCGCAGGTTTACTGCCGCAGCGGAAATTCTGGAGCCAGTTAGACCGGGCGACCTTTGCCTTTGGATATGGCCTGATGGTAACCCCCCTCCAGCTGGCGCATGTGTATGCCACCATCGGCAGCTATGGCATTGAACGGCCTCTGTCCATCACCCGAATCGATCCGCCGGTGATTGGCAAGCGGGTGATGCCCGAGGAAATTGTTCACGAGGTGGAGCACATGATGGAGAGCGTCGCGTTACCCGGCGGTGGTGGAATCAAAGCGGCGGTGCGTAACTATCGCGTGGCGATAAAAACCGGGACGGCCAAAAAAATCGATGAACACGGTAAGTATGTGGATAAATACGTCGCCTATACCGCAGGCGTTGCGCCTGCCAGCGATCCCCGTTTTGCGCTGGTGGTGGTGATTAACGATCCGCAAAACGGTGCCTATTACGGCGGGGCCGTTTCCGCGCCCGTTTTCAGCGAAATCATGGGGAACGTTCTGCGTCTGGAAAACGTAAAGCCTGACGGGCTGCCGGCAGATTCTGACCATCTGATCGTGATGCATCACCCAGCCGTTTATAACCCTGGCGAATAGCGGTACACTTCGCCTTTTGGTTTACGCCCTGGAGCTGTCATGTCTTTCAGTTGTCCCCTTTGCCACGCGCCGCTGACGCGCGCGGAGAAAACGTTTATCTGTCCACAGGGACATCAGTTTGACCGGGCGAAAGAGGGCTATGTAAATCTTCTGCCGGTACAGCACAAGCGCTCCCGGGACCCGGGTGACAGCGCGGAGATGATGCAGGCGCGCCGGGCGTTTCTCGATGCCGGGCATTATCAACCGCTCAGGGATGCCGTTGTCGCCTTACTCCGTGAATATCTGACAGAAGGCGCATCCGCCATGCTGGATATCGGCTGCGGCGAAGGTTACTACACCGCCACGTTTGCTGACGTGGCGGCTGAGAAGGGCGCCGAAACGTACGGGCTGGACGTATCTAAAGTGGCTATCCGTGCGGCAGCCAAACGCTACTCAGCGGTAACGTTCTGCGTGGCCTCCAGCCACCGCCTGCCGTTTGAGCAAGAGAGTATGGACGCCGTGGTGCGTATCTATGCGCCGTGCAAGGCTGAGGAGCTGGCGCGCGTCGTTAAGCCCGGTGGCTGGGTTATCACCGTCACGCCAGGGCCGCGTCATCTGCTGGAGCTAAAAGGGCTGATCTATGATGAAGTTCACCTGCATGCGCCTCACTCTGAACAGCTGGCAGGCTTTGCGTTAAAGCAGGCGCAGTCGGTAGCGTATGAAATGACGTTGCAGGGAAGTGAAGCGGTGGCGTTACTGCAAATGACGCCGTTTGCGTGGCGGGCAAAACCAGAGGTGTGGGAAACGCTGGCAGCGCAGACAGAATTTCGCTGCCAGACGGATTTCAGCATCCATTGCTGGCAGCGCGAAGGTTAACCCGCGAAGTGTGCCCAAAGGATTTGGGCACCAATCCCGATCAACACGATACCGCCCAGAATTTCGGCGCGTTTGCCTAACAGCGGGCCAATGAACCGACCCACCATCATCCCCAGCGTTGACATGATCAGCGTGGCGCAGCCAATCGCCAGCGCGGTGGCGATAATATTGACCTGCAAAAACGCCAGACCGACACCCACGGCCATTGCATCCAGGCTGGTTGCGATGGCGGTTGTCACCAGAAGCCAGAAGCCGTGGCGTTGCAGCGGCGCATCATTTTCATCGCCGTTGCCACGAAAACCTTCAATCACCATACGTCCGCCGAGGAACACCAGCAGCACGAAAGCAATCCAGTGATTCCACTCCAGCACAAACTGGCTGGCGAGCATCCCCAGTCCCCAGCCGATAAGCGGCGTCAGCGTTTCGATAGCGCCAAAGATGAGACCGGTACGCAGGGCTTCGGAAAATTTAGGTTTATGGAGAGTGGCACCTTTGCCGATAGAGGCGGCAAATGCGTCCATGGACATGCCAAAAGCCAGAAGGATCGTAGCGGAGATATTCATAAGAGCGTCCAGACCGGGGATATCCATATGACACATCACTGCCCCCAGTAAACAGCAGTTGATGTATCTATGGTCTCGCCTGATCGCTTCTGGCACAGAAATGGGCTTAAAAACGATCCGTACGCGCCACGTTTTTCAACGAGTATGTTGACACGTACATTTCCCGCAGGCAGGAAATCGGCTACTCCCCAACGACGGGCGCAACCTTAACATATTTTGAGAATATAAAACAACAACGAAGATGGCTTTATATAGCCACTATGTTGATAACGATTTTCATTTAGATTTATGCGTGAAAATATCGTTAATAAATATAAGTCAATTAACAGAGGAGATATAGCACCGGCTATATTGCTGGTTCAAGAATAATGCAATATATAGCCGATGCTATAATTATAAATCATTGAGTTTTAACAAGTAATTTGTATATCTTTTCCAGGTCATCAATATTTCTGACCCGGATGAGCAGGCGGCGTTGTTCTAATTGCATCACCAGAACCCCGTCTTCGGATAAATTCATCTCTTTAATACGGTTATATTCTATCCAGACATTGGCGAAAAAGAATCCGTGTTTTTTAAAAATGAGTTTTGGCGAGCGGATCCAGAACAGGTAAATCGCCATTAATGCCAGCGCACATAATAACCATGTGGTTAATATTGCGCCGTGGCTGGTCACATTATTGTAAATGAGGATGACTACCAGACCGGCGAAGATAAACGCATCAATGCGTCCACGGCGTAAGAGGGGAAGGGTCAGCAGCGTCTCGCCGTGGCGGCGAGGCATAATAAACTCGTCATAGATCGCGTAAGCCAGAAGGGCAACAATAAATAAAACCAGTACGGTGTCCGTGACAGTCATTCATCCTCCAGATAAAAAGACCGGGGGCAAGCCCCCGGTCAGTAACGCATTTTATTACAGACCCAGCAGGCCGACAGCGTAGCCCGCGATACCGATGACGAAGAAGCCAACGATGATCCAAAGCGGGTTCACTTTCTTACGCAGCAGCCACATACAGGCGAAGGTTAACAGCAGCGGTACCAGGCCCGGCATCAGCTGGTCCAGAATGGTCTGCACGGTGGTAACGCGCGTCTGACCATCCTGACCGGTGATCGTTGATACCACCAGCGGGATGTTTACGTGCGTCCACTTGTTAACCAGCGCCCCCATTACAAACAGGCCGAGGATTGACGCCCCCTCAGTCAGTTTTTGCAGGAAGCCGCCGCCCATATCCTTAACGATATCCACCCCTTTACGGTAACCGTACGCCACGCCGTAGTAACGGGTCAGCAGACGCACCGCGTTGAACAGGATGAAGAACAGCAGAGGACCGAGCAGGCTGCCGCTCATGGCGATCCCGGCGCCCAGCGCCGCAAAGACCGGACGCACGGTACCCCAGAAAATCGGGTCGCCCACGCCTGCCAGCGGCCCCATCAGACCAACTTTGATACCGTTGATGGCACCATCGTCGATTTCAGCCCCGTTCGCACGCTGCTCTTCCATCGCCAGCGTCACGCCCAGAACCGGCGCCGCAACATAAGGATGGGTGTTGAAGAATTCCAGATGACGCTTAATTGCCTGACGGCGTGCTTCGTTGTTTTCCGGATACAGGCGTTTGATGGCCGGCACCATGGAGAAGCAGAAGCCGAGCGCCTGCATACGTTCGAAGTTCCATGAACCCTGAAACAGGTTAGAACGGATGAACACGCCACGAATATCACCCGGAGTGAGTTTTTTCTCAGTGGTAGTTTTTGTCATATCAACCATTTCGCTCACCTGTTAGTCCAGTTCGTTATCGAGATCGTTGTTACCAGCAGCCTGCGCAGGGGCACCCGCGACACGGTTGTATTTCGGGCTGAGCTGGATATAAAGAATCGCCATCACCGCACCAATCACACCCAGCGCAACCAGGTTGAAGTTGGTGAACGCAGCGGTAACGAAGCCGAGGTAGAAGAATGGCATCAGGTAGCCCGCGCGCATCATGTTGATGACCATCGCATAACCGACCACCACGATCATACCCCCGGCGATATTCAGACCGCTGGTGACCACTTCAGGGATCGCATTCAGCATGCCCTGAACTTCGCTGGTACCGACAGAAATCGCCACGATAACCGCAGGGATCGCGATACGCATCGCTTGCAGGAACAGGGAAGAAACGTGGATCCAGGAGAGCGCGGTGAGGTTGCCGTTTTCGGCCGCCTTATCCGCCGCGTGCTGGAAGGCCACGGTAATAGTACGGACAATAATGGTCAGCACCTGACCCGCTGCGGCCAGCGGGATGGCCAGCGCGATACCGGCACCAATACTCTGATGACCGGCGATAACCAGAACGGTCGAAATAATGGACGCCAGCGCGGCATCTGGCGCAACTGCCGCACCGATGTTCATCCAGCCGAGGGCGATCATTTCCAGGGTACCACCGATGATGATACCGGTTTTCATGTCACCGAGAACGGCGCCAATCAACGTACAGGCCACCAGAGGGCGGTGGAACTGAAATTCATCAAGTACGGACTCCATACCCGCAATACACGCGACGATGAACACCAGCACAATCTGAAGAGTAGTAATCTCCATTGCACTTCTCCTATTACATAAGCTCTATATGAAAAACCGGCCCGGGCTTATTTCCCCACTTTGCCGATCAAATCCATCATTTTCAGTTTCTGATCCGTGGAAACCTTACGGGCTTCCAGCTCGATACCGCGTGCGTTCAGCTTGTTGAAGGCCTCGATATCTTTCGCATCCACTGAAATCGCGTTGTTGACCTGCGTTTTGCCCTGACGGAAAGCCATACCGCCAATGTTAACGGAGGTGATTTTCACGCCGCCTTCAACAATGCGTTCAACGTCTGTCGGGTTGGTGAACAGAAGCATCACGCGTTCGCCCGCGTATTTCGGGTTGTTGTAAACGCGGATCATTTTGGCGACATCCACGACGTGCGCGGTGACGCCCGGCGGTGCAACCTGGGTAAGAAGGGTTTTACGGACAGTGTCGGCGGCCACTTCGTCACTGACCACGATGATGCGTTGTACGTTGGTCTCTTTGGTCCAGCGCGTCGCCACCTGGCCGTGGATCAGACGGTCATCAATACGCGCAAGGCCGATAACCATGTAATCGTTCGGACCCATTGGCTTCGCCGGTGCAGCGGCTTTTGGTGCAGCAGGGGCAGGGGCAGGTTTTTCAACCGGCTGCGCTTTCAGCGCCTTCACGCCTTCGCGACCGGTTTCCACCGCCAGCGCCACCAGCTCGTCAAAGCCTGGGTTGTCGTCACGCGCCATGAAGGTTTCCACCAACATCGGGATATTCACCCCGGCGACGACTTCATAATGCTCTTTATCGACGACAATGCGGCTGGCAGCGTTGAACGGGCTGCCGCCCCATGTATCCACGAGAAACAGCACGCCTTTGCTGGTATCCAGCTTCTCAAGCTGAGCAGTGTATTTTTCAATCAGCGTCTCGGCATTTTCACCGGGAACGAAATCGATCCAGCCGACGTTTTCCTGCTCGCCCAACAGCATTTCTGCCGTTTTGAGTAACTGCTCCGCAGCCCAACCATGTGTGCCTATGACAATAGCAATGGTCACTTGCTACCTCCTTTTATTATCATTTATACGTCTGCCAGGCAGGCGTACTGAGAATCGTATTGGCGAACCGAATCGATTCAGATAAGGGTTAGAGTTCAAAAAAACTAAGACTTCCGCGAATTATTTTAGATAGTGAAAAAATAATTTATGTGATGAAGATCCGTAATTTAGCTACGCCTTACAGATTTTTCTCTAAGATAATCCGCGTGTGTTACAGAAGTTTGCAAAGGAACGTAAATCTTTGCTAAAAACCAATTGTCTCTGATATGTTTAGCGTCCGTTTAATTATTCAGGAGTATAGGGCTACAGCCCACTATATGGACCGTCACCGACGTCAGTCATCTTCCAGGCCATTCCGCGCCTTAATCACCGGCGATCTTCGCCACGCATCGACTCTCATTCCCTTTGAAATGCCCGACATTAGCGGGGCACCGTTTTGTCATTCCTTTAGCAGGAGCGTGTCATGGAATTCTTAATGGACCCGTCAATCTGGGTAGGCTTGCTTACGCTGGTCGTGCTGGAGATCGTTCTCGGTATTGATAACCTGGTGTTTATCGCCATCCTCGCAGATAAACTGCCGCCGAAACAGCGTGATAAATCCCGTCTGATCGGCCTCTCGCTGGCGCTGATCATGCGTCTGGGCTTACTGTCTGTTATCTCGTGGATGGTCACCCTAACGAAGCCCCTGTTCACCGTCATGGATTTCACCTTCTCCGGCCGCGATTTAATTATGCTGGTAGGGGGACTGTTCCTGCTGTTCAAAGCCACAACAGAGCTGCATGAACGGCTGGAGAACCGGCAGCACGATGATGGCCACGGTAAGGGTTATGCCAGCTTCTGGGTGGTTGTTCTCCAGATTGTGGTGCTTGATGCGGTCTTCTCACTGGATGCGGTGATTACGGCGGTCGGCATGGTGAACCATCTGCCGGTGATGATGGCGGCGGTGGTGATTGCGATGGCGGTAATGCTGCTGGCGTCGAAACCGCTGACGCGTTTCGTCAACCAGCATCCGACGGTCGTTGTGCTGTGTCTGAGCTTCCTGCTGATGATTGGTCTGAGCCTGGTGGCAGAAGGGTTTGGCTTCCATATTCCGAAAGGCTACCTGTACGCCGCGATTGGCTTCTCGATTCTGATCGAGCTGTTTAACCAGATTGCGCGCCGTAACTTTATTAAGCAGCAGTCGAATCAGCCGCTGCGAGCCCGTACCGCAGATGCGATTCTGCGACTGATGGGCGGGCGTCGTCAGGTGAACGTGCAGGCTGATAACGAGAACCGCAACCCGGTTCCGGTGCCGGAAGGCGCGTTTGTGGAAGAAGAACGCTACATGATCAACGGCGTGCTTTCGCTGGCTTCCCGCTCCCTGCGCGGTATTATGACGCCGCGCGGCGAAATCAGCTGGGTGGACGCCAACCTGAGCGTCGACGAAATTCGTCAGCAGCTGCTCTCCTCGCCGCACAGCCTGTTCCCGGTCTGCCGGGGTGAGCTGGATGAGATCATCGGTGTGGTACGCGCGAAAGAGATGCTGGTGGCGCTGGAAGAGGGCGTTAACGTCGAGGCCGTAGCGGCCGCGTCGCCCGCTATCGTGGTGCCTGAAACGCTGGATCCGATCAACCTGCTGGGCGTATTGCGCCGTGCTCGCGGGAGCTTTGTTATCGTCACCAACGAATTTGGTGTGGTACAGGGCCTGGTGACGCCGCTGGATGTGCTGGAAGCCATTGCCGGTGAATTCCCTGATGCGGATGAAACCCCTGAAATCGTTGCCGACGGTGACGGCTGGCTGGTGAAAGGCACCACCGACCTGCACGCGCTCTCGCACACGCTGGGCGTCGAAAACGTGGTCAATGATGATGAAGATATTGCCACCGTGGCGGGGCTGGTGATCTCCGTTAACGGGCAGATCCCGCGTATCGGTGATGTGCTGGAGCTGCCGCCGCTGCAAATTACCATCGTCGAAGCCAACGACTATCGCGTTGATATGGTGCGTATTGTTAAAGAGCACTCTGCGCACGACGAAGAAGAGTAACGTTATCTAGCGTAACGGCAGTAAGGGCACGATGTGTCCGTTGTGACGGGCTGGCGGAGAGTGACTTTCCGCCAGCCATTTCGGAAACTCGCGCAGCGGCATTGGCCGCGCATACAAGTACCCCTGCAAAATATGTACGCTGTGACGGCGCAGGTAGCGTGACTGCTCCTCGGTTTCCACCCCTTCCGCAACCAGTTCAATATTCAGCCGCTGGCCAAGCGCAATAATAATATCTGTTACCGTTGAGTTCACGGCGTCGGTGCCGATCGCGGTGGTGAAGGATTTATCAATTTTCAGCACATCCGGATGCAGTTTTTCTAGCCATGAAAGTGAGCTGTTGCCGGTACCAAAATCATCAATCGCAAGTTTCACCCCTTTGCGGTGCAGCTCCCGCACGATGCGGTAATCCACATCCAGCAACGCATCGCGTTCGGTTAACTCCACGATCAACTGTTGAACAGGGCTGGCGTTAAACCAGATGCGGTTGAGATCCTGGATAAGCGCAGCGCGGCGAAAATGGCTGGCGGCCACGTTAATGCCGATATGGAAATCGCGCGAGGCAGGGAAATAGCCTATCTGCCGCACCGTTTCGCTGATGACGTAGCGGGTAAGCGGAACAATCAGGTTATGTTCTTCGGCCAGAGGGATAAAGACATCGGGCGAAATCCATCCCTGACGCGGGTTGTTCCAGCGCAGGAGGATCTCGACGCCGACGCATTCCCGGGTGCGGGCATTCACCAGCGGCTGGCAGAAGAGCTCAAACTCCCTGGCCGCAATTCCCATGTTGATTTCCCAGGTGAAACTGATTCGCCGCGCCGTGGCGAGCCAGGCGATATAGCCCATCAGTAAGCTGAGCATCAACGCCAGCGGCAGCTGGGTGGGCAGATTTTTTAACGCCATTTCGCCAGGCCCGGGGCCGCTCACCGTGACGCTGAAAGGGTAATGTTGTGACGACTGTTCCAGCAGGGAGGCGTTTTCATCGAAGGTCGGCGTAGTCGTCACCTGTTGCCCGTCGCGGAGGAAGTTATCTCCTACTCTCAGGACAACGTCGGTGATCTGCGGCCGCTGCGGCTCGAGAATCATTTTAGTGATGAGATCGATATTCACCACCTCCATCACCCCGTCGTTGCCGTCGCCCGCAACGGGAGACCACTGAATCAGTACCGGGCTGCCTTTTACCAGCCACCGGTCAGTCGACAGCAGCAGCCTGGATTCACTGACTGGAAGCTCCGGCACAAACTCACTGACGGGCACATTACGGCTGCCAAAGACGCTTGAGCAATACAGTATTCCGTCTTGAATGAGGGCGATGGAGCGTACGGTCTGGAGGATCGCCGCCTGTTTTCGCAGGATCAGATTTGCTTCGGAACAGGGTATGCCAACCAGTGAAAGTAGCGTTTCACGCTGGACCTCTAACGAGAGAAGCACCTTATCAAGCGCACGCACGGTGTGGTGGGTAAAGTCGTGGATCCGATCCTGATTTATGTTGCGCTGTGAAATAAAGCGAATGCCCAGCGTCAGGACGAGCGTAACGAGCGCAACCGTGACACAGACGATAACGCGTTTTCGGCGATAGTCTTTAATGATCGTTTGTGCAGTTTGCATGAACGGTCGCCTGTTAAGCACCGGCCAGAAAAGCCAGACGCAACAGTGACAGTGTAGTGGGGAATACGTGAAGCGACGAGACGAGAGGGGAAAATTCGCCCATCCGTTGCAGATGGGCGAAAGGAAGGCTTAGTCGCACTGCACCTTAATGGCCAGACCGCCGCGTGAGGTCTCACGGTACTTCGCGTTCATGTCCTTGCCGGTTTCGTACATGGTTTCAATAACCTTATCCAGCGACACGCGTGGCTCGCTGGTACGGCGCATCGCCATACGCGAGGCGTTGATCGCTTTGACGGAGGCGATGGCGTTACGCTCAATGCACGGCACCTGCACCTGACCGGCAACCGGGTCACAGGTCAGACCGAGGTTGTGCTCCATACCGATTTCCGCCGCCACGCACACCTGCTCAGGGCTGGCGCCCAACAGTTCCGCCAGACCCGCTGCCGCCATAGAGCAGGCCACGCCCACTTCACCCTGACAGCCTACTTCGGCACCAGAGATGGACGCATTCATTTTGTACAGCGCGCCGATAGCGCCTGCCGCGAGGAAATAACGGATATAGATATCCGGTGTCACGGGCTCAATAAAGTGATCGTAATAGGCCAGCACCGCCGGAACGATACCGCACGCGCCGTTGGTCGGCGCCGTCACCACGCGACCACCCGCTGCGTTCTCTTCGTTAACCGCGAGGGCAAACATGTTCACCCAGTCGACCACGTTCATTGGGTCATTGGAGAACTTGTCGGTGGTGACCAGCATGCGGCGCAGCGCAGAGGCACGACGCGGTACGCGCAGAGGCCCAGGCAGAACACCCTCGGTGTTCATCCCGCGGTCAATACAGGCGCGCATGGTTTGCCACACGTTAGCAAAATAGTCTTCGATCTCTTTCTTGCTGTGCAGCGCCAGTTCGTTCTGCATCACCATGCCGGACAGGGACAGACCGGTCTCTTTGCAGTAGCCCAGCATCTCGGTGGCCGATTTAAACGGATAGGGCACATTGACGTCGCCCGCGCTCTCTTTACCAAAGTGTTCTTCGTCAACGATAAAGCCGCCGCCGATGGAGTAGTAGGTTTTACTGTAGATCTCTTTTTCGCCGCTCCAGGCGTGGATGGTCATGCCGTTTTCATGCAGCGGCAGGTTGTCGCTACGAAAACGCATCCCGTCATCCTGCGGGAAGTCCACTTCGTGCTGACCGTTAGCCAGCAGTAAGCGTCCGCGCGTTTCCACGTCGCGGATAAATGCCGGAATGGCATCAATATCGACAGTGTCCGGCATATTGCCTGCCAGACCCATAATAATGGCGATATCGGTGTGGTGGCCTTTACCCGTTAATGACAGTGAACCGTAAACGTCTACGGCGACACGGGTAACGCTTTCCAGTAATCCTTTTTCGACCAGATCATCGACGAACTGTTTACCGGCCTTCATCGGCCCTACAGTGTGGGAAGAGGAAGGACCAATCCCCACTTTGAACATGTCGAATATACTAATCACTTTCACACTCCTGACAGGGTTACTGGGGTTCCAGTAACGATGTTATAACTGCGCATAGTGTAAGAGGGAACACCAACCTCGGCTTAACTATTCACATGAATTAAACTAATGGTTAACGATGGTTTTGCTAATAGCGCGACGCCGATCGCAAACCTGCCAGAAAAGGGTGGAATGTAAAGTATAGTCAAGGCTTCAGGCCGATTTGCAGGGCCAGCTCACGAATGATGCCTGCCGTCATGCCCCAGACAAAATAATGCTGATACCACGACAGCCAGACCCGATGATCGTGTCCGCGGCGGTGAATATCCAGTGGGTGATAGCGGCCCAGACGAAGGGCCTCTTCCAGCGGCATTTCGAACACCGCTGAAACTTCATCGACGCTGGCGTGATACTGAAGATCGGGCGGAATAATGCCAACGACCGGCGTGACCTGAAAACCGGTTACGCTGTCCACTGGCGGCAGCACGCCGATCACCTCGACTGTCTCCGGGGGGATCGCCACTTCCTCATGCGCTTCACGCAGTGCGGCGGCAATCAGGGATGCATCGGTGCTGTCCACCGCGCCGCCCGGAAACGCAACCTGACCGGCGTGTTTTCGCATATGCGGTGAGCGCTGGGTAAGCAACAGACCCGGCTGCTCACGGCGCACGACCGGGATCAGCACCGCCGCCTGACGTTGATTCAGCGTGGCGCGGCTAACCTGGGGCCGCAGAAGCTGAAAGCGCGACAGAAAATCATCCAGCGTCAGGTTGTCTTTCTTCACCGTGAGTTCTCCAGTTGTTTCAGGATACGATTCACTTTATCAAAGGTTTCCTGATATTCCGCCTCGATCTGGCTATCGGCCACAATGCCACCGCCTGCGGAACAGTACAGGTTACCGTCGCACGCCGTCAGGGTGCGAATAGTGATGCTGGTATCCATGGTGCCGCACAGACTCACATAGCCGATGCTGCCGCACCAGGCGTTGCGGCGATGTGGTTCCAGTTCGTCGATGATCTCCATCGCCCGGACCTTCGGCGCGCCGGTGATGGAGCCGCCCGGAAACGCGGCGCGGAGCAGATCGCAGGCGGTTCGCGAGGCCGGCAGGCGTGCGGTGATGGTGCTGACCAGATGATGCACCGCCGGGAAAGGCTCCACGACGAACAGCTCCGGCACGCGCACGCTGCCCGGCTCGGCGACGCGACCAATATCATTGCGCATCAGATCGACAATCATCAGGTTTTCGGCACGATCTTTGGGAGAGGCCGCCAGCGTCTCCGCCTGCTGGCGGTCGGCGTCGGCGTTGGCAAGGCGCGGCAGTGTGCCCTTTATTGGGCGGGTCTGAATCATACCGTCAGCCAGGTGGATAAAACGCTCAGGCGAAAGGCTGAGTATGGCGCCGTGTTCAAAGCGTAAAAATGCACTGAACGGGGCCTTATTGCTGGCATTGAGGCGGGTAAACGCCTGCCATTCGTCTCCCTTGTACGCCGCCTGGAAACGCTGGGCAAGGTTGACCTGATAACAGTCGCCACTGTGAAGATACGCCTGCACACGGGAGAATTTTTGCGCGTATTCCTCCGCGCTCATGTTCGAGCGCCAGCCGGAGGTCAGCATAAAGTGTTCCGGGGCGGCGGGCCGTTGCGCCTCAAGCCAGGCCAGACGCGCCTGTACGTCCCGGTGGCTCAGTAGAGAAACCGTCTGCTTACGGTGATCCACGATCAGCGCCCAGTCATACAGCCCCACCGCCATATCCGGCAGGGAAATATCCGCCTGCGCATGCTCAGGCAGCGTTTCGAAACGGCGACCCAGATCGTAACCAAACAGGCCCAGCGCGCCCCCCTGGAAAGGCAGATCCGGATCAGGTGTGGCAGTTAAGCCCAGAGCATCGATCTCGTTCTGAAGCCGCATCAGCGGATCGTCCGTTGGCGACAGCGCATCGGTCGTCAGCGTTTTAACCGGGTCGGCCACCAGAATATCAAAGCGGCTGTAGGGGTGATCCGCATGGCCGGAGTGCAGCAGCATGGCAAAAGGAAGGTGGCTCAGACGGGCAAACCAGAACTCCGCGGCGTCAGCACGCCAGGGCAAGGTCATAACAGTGGGGAAGCGCATGTTCATGTATGGCATACTACCGGGCAGCGTGAAATAATTAGCGCGAATAATTTAGCAGGAGTTAACGATGTTTGCAGGTTTACCTTCTCTCAGCCATGACCAACAGCAGAAAGCCGTTGAACGTATTCAGGAGCTGATGTCCCAGGGGATGAGCAGCGGACAGGCAATTTCCCAGGTCGCGGAAGAACTTCGCGCCACCCATACCGGCGAGCGGATCGTGGCGCGCTTTGAGGATGAAGATGAAGAATAACCGGCTTACACTGCCGCGATAATCTTGATCTCAACCTTATATTCCGGTTTCATCAGCGTGGCCTGTACGGTGCAGCGTACAGGCGCGTGACCCGCCACCACCCACGCATCCCATGCTTTATTCATCGCCGCGAAATCGTCTTTATTCGCCAGAAAAATCGTCGCATCCAGAATGCGGGATTTGTCGCTGCCCTGTTTTTCCAGTACGGCGTCGATCTGCGCCAGGGTGTTGGCGGTCTGCTCGAAAGCGTCGGCGTCCAGATTGGCAGGGACGCCGGTGTAGTACAGCGTCTGGTTGTGGATCACCACATCAGACCAGCGGGCTTCGGCATCAATGCGCGTAATTGTCATAAACGTATCCTCGTTATCTTTCGTCGTCAGGCGGCAAGACTGCCATAATGTTCCGCCGTCGTCACTATTTGGGGTGGCACCGGAGAGAAGGGGCTGACATAATCCCTGTGCAAAAATACAGTGAGAGAACACCGTGGCAGACGATTTTTTCCCAGAGGGTCAGTTAGCACAGGCTATCCCCGGCTTTAAACCGCGCGAACCCCAACGTCAGATGGCGCATGCCGTTGCGCACGCTATCGACAAGGCGCAGCCGCTGGTCGTGGAGGCCGGTACCGGTACGGGGAAAACGTATGCTTACCTCGCTCCTGCGCTGCGGGCGAAAAAGAAGGTGATCATCTCTACGGGATCAAAAGCGCTCCAGGATCAGCTCTACAGCCGCGATTTACCCACGGTGGCGAAAGCGCTGAAATACAAAGGGCGTCTGGCCTTGCTGAAAGGGCGTTCTAACTACCTGTGTCTGGAGCGTCTTGAACAGCAGGCGCTGGCGGGCGGCGACCTGCCGGTACAAACCCTGAGCGATGTGATCGTCCTGCGCGCCTGGGCCAACCAGACGGAGGAGGGGGACATCAGCACCTGCGCGAGCGTGCCGGAAGACTCCCCGGCCTGGCCGCTGGTGACCAGCACCAATGACAACTGCCTCGGCAGCGACTGCCCGCTGTATAAAGACTGTTTTGTGGTGAAAGCGCGTAAAACCGCGATGGACGCCGACGTGGTGGTGGTGAACCATCACCTGTTTCTTGCGGATATGGTGGTCAAGGACAGTGGTTTCGGCGAGCTGATCCCGGAGGCGGAGGTGATGATCTTCGATGAAGCCCATCAGCTACCGGACATCGCCAGCCAGTATTTTGGGCAGTCGCTTTCCAGTCGTCAGCTTCAGGATCTGGCGAAAGATATTACCATTGCCTATCGCACCGAACTCAAAGATACCCAGCAGTTGCAGAAGTGCGCGGACCGCCTGGCGCAATGCGCACAGGACTTCCGCTTACAGCTTGGCGAGCCGGGCTATCGCGGCAACCTGCGCGAACTGCTCGCAGACAAAAATATCCAGCGCGCGCTGCTGCTGCTCGATGATGCCCTTGAACTCTGTTACGACGTGGCGAAGCTGTCCCTCGGACGTTCAGCGCTGCTGGACGCCGCCTTCGAGCGCGCCACGCTTTACCGTGGGCGGCTGAAGCGGCTGAAAGAGATCAACCAGCCGGGCTACAGCTACTGGTACGAATGTACCTCGCGCCACTTCACCCTGGCGCTCACGCCGCTGACCGTTGCTGATAAATTTAAAGAGGTGATGGCGCAAAAGCCCGGCACCTGGGTCTTTACCTCGGCCACGCTGTCGGTCAATGACGATCTGCACCACTTTACCGAGCGCCTCGGCATTGAGCAGGCGGAATCCCTGCTTCTGCCGAGCCCGTTCGACTATGAGAGACAGGCGCTGCTGTGCGTGCCGCGCAATCTGCCGCTGCCTAACCAGCCGGGCGCGGCGCGACATCTGGCGGCCATGCTGAAGCCGATGATCGAGGCCAACAACGGGCGCTGCTTTATGCTCTGCACCTCACACGCCATGATGCGCGATCTGGCCGAGCAGTTCCGCGCCACCATGACGCTACCGGTGCTGTTGCAGGGGGAAACCAGTAAAGGCCAGCTGCTCCAGCAGTTTGTCAGCGCCGGTAATGCCCTGCTGGTGGCGACCAGTAGTTTCTGGGAAGGGGTAGACGTGCGCGGCGACACGCTCTCGCTGGTGATTATCGATAAGCTGCCGTTCACATCGCCGGACGATCCGCTTCTGAAAGCGCGCATGGAGGACTGCCGTCTGCGCGGGGGCGATCCGTTCGACGACGTCCAGCTGCCGGACGCGGTCATCACGCTTAAACAGGGGGTAGGGCGACTGATCCGCGACGTCACCGATCGCGGGGTGCTGGTGATCTGCGACAACCGCCTGGTGATGCGTCCCTACGGCGCGACCTTCCTCGCCAGCCTGCCGCCCGCGCCGCGCACGCGGGATATTAAACGCGCGGTCCGCTTCTTGGCGAACCCGACGGCGGAGTAATTCTTCCCGGAGTGTGTTAAGATGCGCGCCATTTTGTGACTGACCATTGCGAGAGCGCGACGACTGATGCGAATTCTGGCTATTGATACCGCGACAGAGGCCTGTTCCGTTGCCCTGTGGAACGACGGTACGATTTTTGCTCATTTCGAAGAGTGCCCACGGGAACACACCCAACGTATTCTGCCCCTGGTAAAAACCATTTTAACCGAGGGCAACACCGCCCTGACTGACCTCGACGCGCTGGCCTACGGCCGTGGTCCGGGCAGCTTTACGGGCGTACGTATCGGGATTGGCATTGCGCAGGGGCTGGCGCTGGGCGCTGACCTGCCGATGATCGGCGTCTCCACGCTTGCGACCATGGCCCAGGGAGCATGGCGCATGACCGGCGCCACCCGCGTGCTGGCTGCGATTGATGCCCGCATGGGGGAAGTCTACTGGGCGGAGTACACCCGTGACGAAAACGGCGTCTGGCACGGCGAAGAGACGGAAGCGGTGCTTAAACCTGAAGCCGTCACCGGGCGCCTGAAACAGCTCTCCGGTGAGTGGGCGACGGTCGGAACCGGCTGGGCGGCATGGCCTGAGATGGCGAAGGACACCGGCCTTACGCTGGTGGACGGTAACATGCTCCTGCCCGCCGCAGAAGATATGCTGCCGATTGCCTGTCAGCTACTTGCCGCAGGAAAAACCGTGGCGGTTGAACATGCTGAACCGGTTTATTTACGAAACACCGTCGCGTGGAAGAAACTTCCTGGCCGCGAGTGAATCTCAGTAACAGGAACTGAGAAAAAGGAGTCGCATCATGGCGGTTCAGACTAAAGTTGTACGCTTTCTTATGGCAGGCGCGGTTGCCATAGCACTGAGCGGGTGCGTCACCGTTCCTGATGCGATCAAGGGCACCAGCCCGACGCCACAGCAGGATCTGGTACGCGTGATGAATGCCCCGGAGTTGTATGTCGGGCAGGAAGCGCGGTTTGGCGGCAAGGTGGTTGAAGTGCTAAACCAGCAGGGGAAAACCCGGCTGGAGATTGCCACTGTCCCGCTGGACGACGGCGCGCGGCCTGTTCTGGGTGAAGCCTCGCGCGGGCGGATCTACGCTGACGTCAGCGGCTTCCTCGATCCGGTAGATTTCCGCGGGCAGCTGGTGACCGTCGTCGGGCCGATTACCGGTTCGGTGGCGGGGAAAATCGGCAATACGCCATACAAATTTATGACCATGCAGGTGAACGGCTACAAACGCTGGCGTATCGCCCAGCAGGTGGTGATGCCGCCACAGCCAATCGATCCGTGGATGTGGGGACCGCATCCGTATCGTTACGGCTACGGTGGCTGGGGGTGGTACAATCCAGGCCCTGCACAGGTTCAAACAATAGTAACTGAGTAAGTTACTGTTATTGCTAGGAAAGAGACAGCGGCTCAGCCGCTGTCTCTGTTTTTTTACGGATAAAACGAAAAAAAAGAGTGACGCGCTTCGCAACCTGCAATCTGAACAATTAATAAACTGGTACGCTGAGTTAATATAATGTTAACAAACTGTTTATTATCGGGGCTGTGATGACGACGAACACTCATTTCAGAGGTGATGCATTGAAAAAGGTTTGGCTTAACCGTTATCCCGCGGATGTCCCTGCGGAGATCAATCCTGACCGTTATCAATCCCTGATTGAATTATTTGAACACTCGGTACGGCGCTACGCTGACCAGCCCGCGTTTGTGAATATGGGCGAAGTGATGACTTTCCGTAAGCTGGAAGAGCGCAGCCGGGCGTTTGCGGCCTATTTACAGGAAGGGTTGGGCTTGCAGAAAGGGGATCGCGTCGCGCTGATGATGCCAAACCTGCTGCAATACCCGGTGGCGCTGTTCGGCATCCTCAGGGCAGGGATGATCGTGGTTAACGTTAACCCGCTCTATACCCCGCGCGAGCTGGAACATCAGTTGAATGACAGCGGCGCGGCGGCGATTGTGATTGTCTCCAACTTTGCCCACACGCTGGAAAAAGTCGTTGAAAAAACTCAGGTTAAGCACGTCATCCTGACGCGCATGGGTGACCAGCTCTCTACCGCGAAAGGTACGCTGGTCAACTTTGTCGTTAAATACGTTAAGCGGCTGGTGCCGAAATACCACCTGCCGGATGCCATCTCCTTCCGCCGCGCCCTGCATGCGGGCTACCGGATGCAATACGTAAAGCCGGAGATCGTGTCCGAGGATCTGGCCTTCCTGCAATACACGGGCGGCACCACCGGCGTGGCGAAAGGGGCGATGCTGACCCACCGTAACATGCTGGCGAACCTTGAGCAGGTTAACGCCACCTACGGGCCGCTGCTGCACCCGGGCAAGGAGCTGGTGATCACCGCGCTTCCGCTGTATCACATTTTTGCGCTGACCATGAACTGCCTGCTGTTTATCGAGCTTGGCGGTCAAAACGTATTGATCACCAACCCGCGCGATATCCCGGGGCTGGTCAAAGAGCTGGCGAAATACCCGTTCACCGCCATGACCGGCGTGAACACCCTGTTTAACGCGCTGCTTAACAATAAAGAGTTCCAGCAGCTCGATTTCTCCACGCTGCACCTCTCCGCGGGCGGCGGGATGCCGGTTCAGCAGGCTGTTGCCGAGCGCTGGGTGAAACTCACCGGGCAGTATCTGCTGGAAGGCTATGGTCTGACGGAGTGCGCCCCGCTGGTCAGCGTTAACCCGCATGACATCGACTACCACAGCGGCAGTATCGGTCTGCCGGTCCCGTCGACGGAAGCAAAACTGGTGGATGATGAGGATAACGAAGTGCCTCACGGTGAGCCAGGGGAGCTATGCGTCAGAGGGCCGCAGGTGATGCTGGGCTACTGGCAACGTCCGGATGCCACGGATGAGATCATCAAAGACGGCTGGCTGCACACGGGCGACATCGCGGTGATGGATGACGAAGGCTTCCTGCGCATCGTCGATCGCAAGAAAGACATGATCCTGGTGTCAGGGTTCAACGTCTATCCGAACGAAATCGAAGACGTGGTGATGCAGCACAGCGGCGTGCTGGAAGTGGCGGCGGTGGGCGTTCCTTCCGGCAGCAGCGGTGAAGCGGTGAAGATATTTGTGGTCAAGAAAGATCCTTCTCTGACCGAGGATGCGCTGATAACGTTCTGTCGCCGTCAGCTGACGGGCTATAAAGTGCCGAAGCTGGTGGAATTCCGGGATGAGCTGCCGAAATCCAACGTCGGGAAGATATTACGACGAGAATTACGTGACGAAGCCCGTGCCAAAGTGGACAATAAGGCCTGAGCTTCACGTTAATCGCCCAGACGCCGGTTAAGCCGGCGTTTTTTATGGGCGCAAACAAAAGAGAGTCCGATTTGAATTACCAGATGATCACTACCAACGACGAGCTGGCTTCGCTGTGCGAGGTGACGCGTGAATTTCCCGCTATCGCCCTGGATACGGAATTTGTCCGCACCCGAACGTACTATCCGCAGCTGGGTCTGATTCAGATGTATGACGGCAAACACGTGTCATTGATTGACCCCCTCGGCATTACCGACTGGGCGCCAATGCGCGATCTGTTGCTGGATACCGCCGTGACCAAATATCTGCACGCGGGCAGTGAAGATCTGGAAGTCTTTCTCAACACTTTTGGCATCATGCCGCAGCCGCTGATTGATACCCAGATCCTCGCGGCGTTCAGCGGTCGTCCGCTCTCCTGGGGCTTCGCCGCGATGGTGGAAGAGTACACCGGTCTGACGCTGGATAAGAGCGAATCGCGTACCGACTGGCTCGCGCGTCCCCTAACGGCGCGTCAGCTTGAATACGCCGCGGCAGACGTCTTTTACCTTCTTCCAATTGCCGGCCAGCTTATGAAAGAGGCTGAGGCGTCCGGCTGGCTGTCTGCCGCACTGGACGAGTGCCGCATGACGCAGCAGCGTCGTCAGGAAGTGGTTGATCCGAAAGAGGCCTGGCGTGACATCACCAACGCCTGGCAGCTGCGCACCCGCCAGCTGGCCTGTCTGCAACTGCTGGCTGACTGGCGTCTGCGTAAAGCACGTGAGCGCGATCTGGCGGTTAACTTCGTGGTGCGTGAAGAACACCTGTGGGCGGTGGCGCGCTATATGCCGGGTAGCCTTGGCGAACTGGACAGCATTGGCCTTTCCGGGAGTGAGATCCGTTTCCACGGTAAAACGCTGCTCGCGCTGGTAGAGAAAGCTCAGCAGCTGCCGGAGGACGCACTGCCAGAACCACTGCTTAACCTGATGGATATGCCGGGCTACCGCAAGGCGTTCAAAGATATCAAAGCGCTGGTGCAGACGGTGGCGGGGGAAAGCAAACTGAGTGCCGAACTGCTGGCTTCACGTCGTCAGATTAACCAGCTGCTGAACTGGCACTGGAAGTTGAAACCGCAAAATGGTTTACCGGAGCTGGTCGCCGGATGGCGGGGGGAACTGATGGCCGAACGCCTGAATACCCTGCTGGAAGGGTATCCGCGCTAAAGAATTGTAGCCCCGGTAAGCGCAGCGCCACCGGGGAAATTGCCGGGTGGCGCGTTGCTTGCCCGGCCTACAAAACCACAACCGGATTAACGCGACTCTTCCGCTTCCGGAAGCGTCACGTTCAGCTCCAGAATCGAAATATCCCCGTCTTTTTGCTCCAGCTGAACGGTGACCATTTCCGGGTCAATCTGCACGTATTTGCAGATCACTTCCAGAATGTCTTTGCGCAGCTGCGGCAGGTAGTGCGGTTCGGCGTCGCTACGACGACGTTCCGCCACAATGATTTGCAGACGTTCTTTTGCGATGTTGGCGGTGCTTTTTTTCCGCGAGAGAAAAAAGTCCAGTAATGCCATAACTTATCCTCCGAACAGGCGTTTGAGGAAACCTTTCTTCTCTTCTTCAATGAAGCGGAAAGGACGTTCTTCTCCCAGCAGACGGTCAACGGTATCCGCATACGCTTTACCCGCGTCTGCCTGTGTATCCAGGATCACGGGCTCGCCCTGGTTAGAGGCGCGCAACACGGACTGATCTTCCGGGATCACGCCAACCAGTTTGATGCGCAGGATCTCCAGCACGTCTTCCATGCTCAGCATGTCACCTTTGTTCACCCGGCCCGGGTTGTAGCGGGTCAGCAGCAGGTGCTCTTTGATTGGCTCCTGGCCATTTTCCGCGCGACGGGATTTCGAGGCCAGAATGCCGAGAATACGGTCGGAATCACGTACTGACGAGACCTCCGGGTTGGTGGTGATGATGGCTTCATCCGCGAAGTAGAGCGCCATCAGCGCGCCGGTTTCGATACCGGCCGGGGAGTCGCAGACCACGAAGTCGAACTCCATCTTTTTCAGATCGTCGAGCACCTTTTCCACGCCTTCGCGGGTCAGGGCGTCTTTATCACGGGTCTGGGACGCCGGAAGAATGTAGAGGTTCTCGGTACGCTTATCTTTAATCAGCGCCTGGTTAAGGGTGGCATCGCCCTGAATGACGTTCACGAAGTCATACACCACGCGACGCTCGCAACCCATGATCAGGTCCAGGTTACGCAGACCGATATCGAAGTCGATTACGACGGTTTTCTTTCCCTTCTGGGCCAAACCAGTAGCGATGGCCGCGCTGGAGGTGGTCTTGCCAACGCCTCCTTTACCCGAAGTCACAACAATAATGCGTGCCATAGAAATTCCTTGTTAAAAGGGATCAATTTAACGGTTGAACGGTCAAAGCGTTATCTGCCAGTTGCAGACGGGCTGCTTTGCCATAAAATTCGGCTGGGATTTTATCGCTCAGCCAATATTCACCTGCGATAGACACCAGTTCTGCCGTCAGGTGAGTACAAAAAATTTGTGCTTCTCGATCGCCGCTGGCGCCCGCAAGCGCACGTCCACGCATCATACCGTAAACGTGAATATTGCCATCTGCAATCAGTTCAGCGCCCGCACTGACGTGGCTTGTAACAATCAGATCACAGTTTGGCGCATAAATGCGCTGACCGGAACGAACCGGCAGATCAATCAATCGCGTTTTTGTGACTGGGGCTACATTTTGCGCCGGAGGCGGGGGAGCGGGAACGGTTGCAGGCGTTGCACGTGGGGCTTTTTCTTTGCCCTCGTTTAACAAGGGCAAACCCGCGCGTTCAATTTCGGCTTTTAACTCTGCGTCTTTGCAGCCGCTAATGCCCACGATGCGCAACCCCGTGGAGGCGACGGCCTGCTGGAGCCGCTTCCAGTTAACCGGCCCCTCAATGTCGCTTACATTGACGACGACAGGAGCATGCTTAAGAAAAGCGGGAGCCTGCGCGATTTTGTCTTCTAACGCCTGACGAATAACCTCGGGTTTTGCATCATGCAAATGAACCACTGATAAGGTGAAGCTACTGCCTTTAAGCTCGATGGGCGTATTTGACATCCTGGCCTTACTCAATTTGCTATTAACCGCAACACATCGCCGCGATATTCCGAAGAGTACCAGGCATGTTATAGTCAGGAGTATATTGAGGCAAGCAACCACCCGTTAATTCAGAGTAAAAACATGTTTTGTGTGATCTACAGAAGTACCAGCCGCGACCAGACCTACATTTATGTCGAAAAGAAAGACGATTTTTCCCGCGTGCCTGAAGAATTAATGAAAAGCTTTGGCCGACCGCAGCTGGCGATGCTGCTGCCGCTGGACGGCCGTAAGAAGCTGGTGAACGCCGATCTGGAGAAAGTCAAAAAGGCGTTAACCGAGCAGGGCTATTATTTACAGCTTCCGCCGCCACCGGAGAATTTATTAAAACAGCATCTTGAGGTGAGCGGAAAGAAATAAGCCCGGGTCCTTCCGGGAACAACTCATCAACCGATTAGGGGTCGACCATGTATCAACATCATAACTGGCAAGGTGCATTACTGGATTATCCCGTCAGCAAAGTGGTCTGCGTGGGCAGCAACTATGCAAAACATATTCAGGAGATGGGCAGCGCCGTGCCGGAAGAGCCGGTTCTGTTTATTAAGCCAGAAACCGCACTGTGCGATATTCGCCAGCCGCTGGTTCTGCCGCAGGGACTGGGCTCGGTGCATCATGAAGTGGAGCTGGCGGTGCTGATCGGCGCGACGCTGCGCCAGGCGACCGAAGAGCATGTAGAGAAAGCGATTGCGGGTTACGGTGTCGCGCTTGACCTGACGCTGCGTGATGTTCAGGGCAAAATGAAGAAAGCGGGGCAGCCGTGGGAAAAAGCGAAGGGTTTTGATAATTCATGCCCGATTTCCGGTTTCATTCCGGTGAGTGAATTTACCGACGATCCGCAGAACACGCCGCTCAGCCTGAAGGTCAACGGCGAGATCCGCCAGCAGGGAACGACCGCTGACATGATCCATAAGATCGTTCCGCTGATTGCCTACATGAGCCGCTTCTTCACCCTGAAACCTGGCGACGTGATCCTCACCGGCACTCCGGAAGGTGTGGGGCCGCTGCTTAGCGGCGACGAACTGGATGTCAGTTTTAACGGCCTGTCGCTGAAAACCCGCGTGCTGTAAAAGCACCTTGCCGCCTGAAAAGGGCGGCAAAACTTGCATCAACGTGCCAGACTCGTTATAAGGTGCGCTCTATTTTGACGTGTGGACATCCCGATGAACGACATTCCTTTCTGGCAAAGCAAAACTCTCGACGACATGACCGACGCGGAGTGGGAATCGTTGTGTGACGGCTGCGGGCAGTGCTGCCTGCATAAGCTGATGGATGAAGATTCGGACGAGATCTATTTCACCAACGTAGCCTGCAAGCAGTTAAACATCAAAACCTGCCAGTGCCGCAACTATGAGCGCCGTTTCGAATATGAGCCGGACTGCATCAAGTTAACCCGTGAAAATCTACCGACCTTTGAGTGGCTGCCGCATACCTGCGCGTATCGCCTGCTGGCGGAAGGGAAAGATCTGCCCACATGGCATCCGCTGTTGACGGGGTCGAAAGCGGCGATGCACGGCGAACGTATTTCCGTGCGCCACATTGCGGTGAAAGAGTCCGAGGTGCGGGACTGGGAAGACCACATTATGAATCACCCTAATCGGTGATAATAAAAAACCCGCCGAGGCGGGTTTTTTATTGTTCACAATTGTGTCGAGTGGCGCTGCGCTTACCCGACCTGCAAAACTGACGTTGCCGTTCTGCTTTTACCTTCCAAAAAGATCGCGTTTCTTTGGTTTGAACGGCTGGGCAATCAGCACCAGCAGCGCCACCACAAAGTAGGCGACAAAAATGCCCACCAGCCACTGCGGCATCTCCAGCGTCAGGAATTCCCACTGGCGTACAGAGCAGTCACCGGAGGCCACAAACACCTGCGGCAGCCATTTATCCAGCGGCAGCCAGCTCGGGAAGCGGGCGGCAAAATCGCAGGTCATAAACGGCGACGGGTGAAGCTGCATTTGGGTGTGCTCCCAGGCAAGCGCAATGCCTTTCCCGGCGCTGTACAGCCAGATGGCAATTGCCGCATAGCGTAACGGTGATTTGGGTGCAATCGCACCTACCAGACCCGCGCCCATAATGCCGAACAGCGCACAACGCTCATAAATACACAGTACGCAAGGTTTCAGCGCCATCACATGCTGAAACCACAGCGCGACCATTTCCAGCGCAAAGGCGGTCAGGGCCATCAACAACCACGCTCCGCGACCGCGTGAGCACTGGTTCAAAAATCGCAACATAATCATTTCCCTGGAACATGCTTAGACAGCGCAGTGTAAACGAATTTTAATGCGCCGCAAGTATACCTGCTTGCAATAACCATTGCGTACAGGGAACGAGAGTAATTTTGATGCACAGTAAACCAACCAGGGTAAGCACCAGCGTATACGGCAGCGCCATCCAGACCATTCTTCCATAAGAAAGTCGTATGAGTGGTGCCAGTGCCGAGGTCAGAAGGAAGAGGAATGCCGCCTGACCGTTCGGGGTTGCCACGGAGGGGAGGTTGGTTCCGGTGTTGATCGCCACCGCCAGCAGCTCGAACTGTTCACTGCTGACAATCCCTTGCTCCATTGCGGCTTTGGCCTCATTGATGTATACCGTCCCGACAAAGACGTTATCGGATATAGAGGACAACAGACCGTTAAACAAATAGAACAGTGTTAGCTGCGAATCTGGCGTAGCCTGAAGCACAAACGCGATGATCGGCGCGAACAGATGTTGGTCAATAATCACCGCCACGACGGCAAAAAACACCGCCAGCAGGGCGGTAAACGGCAGCGCTTCGGTAAAGGCTTTTCCAATAGCATGTTCGTCCGTAACGCCGCCCAGGCTGGTTGCAAGGATAATTACCGACAGGCCAATCAGCCCCACCTCGGCAAGGTGGAAGGCCAGCGCAGCGATAAGCCACACGCCGATGAAACCCTGTGCAATCAGGCGCAGCGTCTCCTGGCGCGTGCGTTGTTTGCGGCTCTGCTCGTCAAACTTATGCAGCTCCTGGCGGACCTGATCGGGCAACGTCGCGCCATACCCAAAGAGGTTGAATTTTTCGACCAGCACACAGGTGGCTAACCCGCAGACCAGCACGGGTACGCTGACCGGCGCCATGCGCAGGAAAAATTCGCCAAAATGCCACTCAGCTGCTTTGGCGATAATCAGGTTTTGCGGCTCCCCGACCATGGTCATCACGCCGCCCAGCGCCGTCCCCACGCCTGCATGCATCATCAGGCTGCGCAGAAATGCGCGGAACTGTTCCAGCACATCGCGGTTGTGCGCCTCAACGTGGCTGTCGTCCTGCAAGTTATCGCCAGGACGAGACGAGGCCACCCGGTGGTAAATCCCGTAAAAGCCGACGGCGACGCTGATCACTACCGCCACGACCGTCAGCGCATCCAGGAAGGCAGAGAGGAAGGCTGCGGCGAGGCAAAACGCCAGCGAGAGCAGCGTTTTCGACGGAATGCTCAACAGCAAACGGGTGAAGATAAACAGCAGAAGCTGCTTCATAAAGTAGATCCCCGCCACCATGAAGATCAGCAGCAGCAGGACTTCAAGATTCGACGCTATCTCGTTTTTAACATGCTCCGCGCTGGTCATTCCAATGACCACGCCTTCCAGCGCCAGCAGCCCGCCGGGCAACAGCGGATAGCACTTCAGCGCCATCGCCAGGGTAAAGATAAACTCGGCGACCAACATCCACCCGGCAACGAAGGGATCCAGCAAAAAGATAACGGGATTAACGACCAGGAATACCAGTAAAGTGAGTTTGTACCAGTCAGGTGACTGACCTAAAAAGTTGCGCCACAGCGCGCGCCCAAATGAAATTTCCACGACAGACGTCCTTTCCCCGTCAAATAAGACAAGACATCAGTATACGCAAAAATGGCGGCAAAGCGGGGGATTAAGCCATTTGTAAATTTCATAAAAATGAAACGGCGATCCCTCTTTTCTGTCTCTGCTGCGCTATCTGCCTCTGCACGCCTCTGGTATGATGAGTGCAATTTGCTAAAGCTGTGTAATGGAAATCTCACTATGGTCATTAAGGCGCAGAGCCCGGCGGGTTTCGCGGAAGAGTACATCATTGAAAGCATCTGGAATAATCGTTTCCCTGCGGGATCAATTCTACCTGCTGAACGCGAACTCTCTGAACTGATTGGCGTCACCCGTACCACGCTGCGAGAAGTGCTCCAGCGTCTGGCGCGCGATGGCTGGTTGACGATACAGCATGGCAAACCCACTAAAGTGAATAACTTCTGGGAAACGTCCGGGCTGAACATTCTGGAAACGCTGGCGCGTCTCGATCACGAAAGCGTACCGCAGCTGATTGATAATCTGCTTTCCGTGCGCACCAACATCGCCACCATTTTCATCCGCACCGCGTTTCGCCAGCACCCTGAAGATGCGCTGAAGGTACTTGCTACCGCCAATGAGGTGGAAGACCACGCGGATGCCTTTGCGACCCTGGATTACAACGTGTTCCGTGGTCTGGCGTTTGCTTCCGGCAATCCGGTTTACGGTCTGATCCTGAATGGAATGAAAGGGTTATATACGCGCATTGGTCGTCACTACTTTGCTAACCCTGAAGCCCGCAGTCTGGCGCTTGGCTTCTATCATAAACTGAGCAAACTCTGCACCGAAGGGCTGCACGATCAGGTCTATGAAACCGTGCGTCGTTACGGCCACGACTCCGGTGAAATCTGGCACCGGATGCAGAAAACGCTGCCGGGTGATTTAGCGATTCAGGGCCGGTAAAAGAAAAAACCTCTCGATTGAGAGGTTTTTTTTCGCCGGGTGGCGGCTTCGCCTGAGCCGGCCTACAGGTCCCGTAGGCCCGGTAAGCGTAGCGCCACCGGGCAAAAAATCCCACTACAGCGTATTCAACCGCGCCGGACACCGCTCCAGCAGCTCCACGCTGCCATCTTCGTTCTGCTGTTCCAGCAAGACGTCAAATCCCCACAGGCGATGCACATGCTTCAGCACTTCCTTACGCCCCTTATCCAGCGGCGCGCGGTTGTGCGGAATATAGCGCAACGTCAGAGAGCGATCGCCGCGCAGATCCACGTTCCAGACCTGAATGTTCGGCTCAAGATTACTCAGGTTGTACTGGGACGACAGGCGCGAGCGGATCTCGCGATAGCCCTCTTCGTTGTGGATCGCGGAGATCTCCAGGAAGTTGTTGCGGTCATCATCCAGTACGGTGAAGAAGCGGAAATCACGCATGATCTTCGGCGACATGAACTGGCTGATAAAGCTCTCATCCTTAAAATCACGCATCGCGAAGTGCAGCGTTTCCAGCCAGTCGGAACCGGCAATATCCGGGAACCAGTATTTGTCCTCTTCGGTGGGCGACTGACAAATACGCTTGATATCCTGGAACATGGCAAAGCCGAGCGCGTACGGGTTAATACCGCTGTACCACGGGCTGTTATATGCCGGCTGGAACACCACGTTGGTGTGGCTGTGCAGGAACTCCATCATAAACCGTTCAGAGACTTTTCCCTCGTCATACAGGTGGTTCAGAATGGTGTAGTGCCAGAAGGTCGCCCAGCCTTCGTTCATGACCTGGGTCTGCTTCTGCGGATAGAAATACTGGCTCACCTTGCGCACGATGCGCAGGATCTCACGCTGCCACGGCTCCAGCAGCGGGGCGTTTTTCTCCATAAAGTAGAGCAGGTTTTCCTGCGGCTCGGAAGGGTAGCGACGCGCCTCGGCGACGGTTTTCTCCTCCTCACGTTTTGGCAGGGTACGCCACAGCATATTCACCTGGCTTTGCAGATACTCCTCGCGGCTCTTCTGCCGGGCTTTCTCCTCCTGCAAGGAGATCTTCTGCGGACGCTTATAGCGGTCAACGCCGTAGTTCATCAGCGCGTGGCAGGAGTCCAGCAGTTTCTCCACTTCGTCCACGCCGTAGCGCTCTTCGCAGTCGGTAATGTAGTTACGGGCGAAGATGAGGTAATCAACGATGGAGCTGGCGTCCGTCCAGCTGCGGAACAGATAGTTATTTTTGAAGAACGAGTTATGTCCATAGCAGGCGTGCGCCATCACCAGCGCCTGCATGGTAATGGTGTTCTCCTCCATCAGATAGGCAATACATGGGTTAGAGTTAATGACGATTTCATACGCCAATCCCTGCTGCCCGTGCTTATACAGCCGCTCTGTCTCAATGAATTTTTTACCAAACGACCAGTGCGGATAGTTAATCGGCATCCCGACGCTGGAGTAAGCGTCCATCATCTGTTCCGAGGTGATGACTTCAATCTGATGGGGGTAGGTATCCAGACGATAGAGTTTGGCCACCCGGTCGATCTCCGCCAGGTAGACATCCAGCAACTCGAAGGTCCAGTCGGGTCCATCGCTCAGACGGGTGCTGTCCCTGGACATGGAATCTAGTGTAGCCATTAGCGCGCCCTCGTTGTTGGTCGCTCTCTCTGACTGGAGAGCCTCCTTTCAAGCATAGATCACCCCATTCAAATACGCGGGGCGCAGAAATTTTTTCTTTGCGATTTCACGTTTTCGATACGGCAAAAAAAGCGGTGCTCACAGAATTTTCTACTGGTTAAAAATAACGCGCAGCAGGAGATCCCAAATAAGCGCTATCCCCTGATACAGCGGGATATGTGAGTTGAGTCACCATAAAAAAGTCATATGTTGAATAATATTTTCAACTAGGTTATCAATCTGTAATTAGATGATTGTTCTTTTGCTCATAATGGAGTGGCTATGCGTGTTGTCATACTGGGAAGTGGTGTCGTTGGCGTAACCAGCGCCTGGTATTTAAGTCAGGCGGGACATGAGGTTACCGTTATCGATCGCGAATCCGGTCCGGCGCTGGAAACCAGTGCGGCGAATGCGGGGCAAATCTCCCCGGGCTACGCTGCGCCGTGGGCGGCCCCGGGCGTTCCGCTGAAGGCGATCAAATGGATGTTTCAGCGACATGCGCCGCTGGCGATCAGCCTCGACGGCACGCAGTTCCAGCTTAAGTGGATGTGGCAGATGCTGCGCAACTGCGACACCCGCCACTATATGGAAAACAAAGGGCGCATGGTGCGTCTGGCGGAATACAGCCGCGACTGCCTGAAGGCGCTGCGTGCCTCAACGGGCATTGAATATGAAGGACGCCAGGGCGGCACGCTTCAGCTGTTCCGTACCGCGCAACAGTACGAAAACGCGACCCGCGATATCGCCGTGCTTGAAGATGCGGGCGTACCGTATCAGCTGCTGGAAGCCAGCCAGCTGGCGCAGGTGGAGCCAGCGCTTGCCGAGGTCGCGCACAAGCTGACGGGCGGTCTGCGTTTACCGAACGATGAAACCGGCGACTGCCAGCTTTTCACCCAGCGTCTGGCGCGCATGTGTGAGCAGGCCGGGGTGAAATTCCGCTTCAATACTTCTGTCGACAAACTGCTGTCGGAAGGGGAGAAGATTTACGGCGTGAAGTGTGGGGAAGAGGTAATCAAAGCCGATGCCTACGTGATGGCGTTTGGCTCCTACTCAACCGCGATGCTGAAAGGGATCCTGGATATCCCGGTCTATCCGCTGAAAGGCTACTCCCTGACCATTCCTGTGAAAGAGGACAGCGGTGCGCCGGTCTCGACCATTCTTGATGAAACCTACAAAATCGCCATCACCCGCTTCGATAACCGGATCCGCGTCGGCGGCATGGCGGAAATCGTGGGCTTTAATACTGAGCTGCTTAAACCGCGTCGTGAAACGCTGGAGATGGTCGTGGGCGATCTCTTCCCGCGCGGCGGCTTCATTGAGCAGGCGACGTTCTGGACCGGCCTGCGCCCAATGACCCCGGACGGCACGCCGATTGTGGGCCGTACGCCATACAAAAATCTGTGGACCAACACCGGCCACGGTACGCTTGGCTGGACCATGGCCTGCGGTTCGGGCCAGCTGCTGAGCGACCTGATCTCCGGGCGGACGCCGGCAATTCCGTTTGACGATTTGAGCGCCGCACGCTATCAATCAGGGTTTACCCCATCGCGTCCACAACACCTGCACGGCGCGCATAATTAAGGAGTCGCAATGTCCCGTCCTATTCTGGCCCAGCTGGATTTGCAGGCGCTGAAGGATAACCTGCAAATTGTTCGCCGTGCTGCGCCGGGTTCTCGTGTCTGGTCGGTGGTGAAAGCCAACGCCTACGGTCATGGTATCGACCGTATCTGGAGTGCGCTCGGCGCCACCGATGGTTTTGCCCTGCTGAATCTGGAAGAGGCCATCCTGCTGCGCGAGCGCGGCTGGAAAGGACCGATCCTGCTGCTGGAAGGATTCTTCCATGCGCAGGATCTGCCTCTGCTGGATAAGTACCGCCTGACGACCAGCGTTCATAGTAACTGGCAGATCAAGGCGATTCAGGACGCGAAGCTGCATGCCCCGCTGGATATCTATCTCAAAGTGAACAGCGGGATGAACCGTCTGGGCTTTCAGCCTGAACGGGTGCACACGGTCTGGCAGCAGCTTCGTGCGCTGAAAAACGTCGGTGAGATGACGCTGATGGCGCATTTCGCCGATGCGGAAAAGCCGGACGGAATTGCCGATGCCATGGTCCGCATTGAGCAGGCGGCAGAAGGGCTGGACTGTCCACGTTCGCTGTCGAACTCAGCGGCAACGCTCTGGCATCCTGAAGCGCACTACAACTGGGTGCGTCCGGGGATCGTTCTGTACGGCGCGTCACCCTCAGGTCAGTGGCAGGATATCGCCAACAGCGGCCTGAAGCCGGTGATGACGTTACGAAGCGAGATTATCGGCGTGCAGACGTTAAAAGCGGGCGATACGGTGGGCTATGGCAGCCGTTATCGGGCAGCGGGCGAACAGCGTATCGGTATCGTGGCGGGGGGCTATGCAGATGGTTATCCGCGCATCGCCCCGAGCGGCACGCCGGTGTGGGTCGATGGCGTGCGCACCGGCACGGTAGGCACCGTCTCAATGGACATGCTGGCCATTGATTTAACGCCGTGTCCCCAGGCGGGGATCGGGTCACCGGTTGAGCTGTGGGGCAACGAAGTTAAAATTGATGATGTGGCCGCTGCGGCGGGCACCGTTGGGTATGAGCTGATGTGCGCGCTGGCACCCAGAGTGCCTGTTGTGACGGTGTAACTTGTGTATGTGCCGGGTGGCGGCTTCGCCTTACCCGGCCTACAAAAGCCCGAAAGTAGGTCGGGTAAGCGTTATCGCCACCCGGCAAAAAAGCAGCTACTCCGCCTCTTCCTCCATCGGCCTTACGCCGACTTTGCGCACCGCATTATCTTCTTTCTCGGCTACCGTCCAGATCATCCCGGCAAACTCCACCTGGTCACCGACGACCGGCGCAGCCCCTAATAATTGCTGAATAATTTCACCCAGTGTTTGCTGGTTATCGCGATTCTCCAGTCCACCTTCCAGGCCATAAATCAGCGCCACATCCGCAAAGCGGGCGCTGGCTTCGAGGATAAAATCGCCGAAGAAACGCTGATCCAGCGCCACCGGGGGCGACTGGCTGAACAGCTTGCCGAGGGCAGGCAGGTCGCGCTCGCGGCCAATCACGCAGAGAATATCGTTCTCACGCAGCCGCGTGCTGCCGGTCGGGTGAAGCAGGGCGTTATCCCGGAACAGGGCGGCAATGCGCGTTTCAGCGGGCATATGCAGATCGCGCAGGGACGCGCCCACGCACCACTTATCGGAGCTTAGCTGGTAGACAAACTGTTCCCAGGGATTCTCAGGGTGAATATCCAGCCCCACGCGGGAGACCGGCCAGCCAATGGGCGGTACCACCACTTTGGCTTTTTTCGCCGCCCAGCCCAGCGACGTCCCTTGGAACAGCAGCGACACCAGCACCACGAAGAAGGCGACGTTAAAGAACAGGCGGGCGTTGTCCAGCCCGGCCATCATCGGGAACACTGCCAGAATAATCGGCACCGCGCCGCGCAGACCCACCCAACTGATAAATATCCGCTCACGCAGGTTAAACCCGCGGAACGGTAGCAGCCCGGCAAACACCGACAGCGGACGGGCGAAGAAGATCATCCAGGCCGACAAAAGCAGCGCCGGTACGGCGATAGGCAGCAGGTCCGACGGCGTCACCAGCAGGCCCAGCACCAGGAACATGGCAATCTGCGCCAGCCAGGCCAGACCGTCGAAGTTCTGCAAAATGGCGTGACGGTTGCGAATCGGTCGGTTGCCCAACAGGAAACCGCAAAGGTAAACCGCCAGAATACCGCTGCCGTCCAGCGCGGTGGTGACGGCAAAGATCAGGATCCCGCCGCTCAGGGCCAGCAGCGGGTAAAGGCCGGAAGGCAGCGTAATACGGTTGATCGTCTGCTGTAACAGGTAACCGCCGCCGAGACCAATGATAATCCCCAGGCCAAACTGCTGGAGGATGTGCCAGGCGAACATCCAGCTCAGGCCGGTTTCGTGCTGCTGGATCATCTCAATCAGAGTGATGGTCAGGAACACCGCCATCGGATCGTTACTGCCGGATTCAATCTCCAGCGTGGAGCCAACGCGTTCGTTCAGCCCCTTGCCGCCGAGCAGCGAGAAAACCGCTGCCGCATCGGTCGAGCCGACAATCGCGCCAATCAGCAGGCCTTCCATAATATCGAGGTTAAACAGCCAGGCCGCCATCATACCGGTCAGGCCGGAGGTGATCAGCACCCCGACGGTCGCCAGAGACAGCGCCGGGCCTAAGGCCACGCGGAACGAACTTGCCTGGGTGCGCATACCGCCGTCCAGCAGGATGACCGCCAGCGCGAGGTTACTCACCATATAGGCGAAAGGGTAATTATCGAAGGGGATACCGCCGATTCCGTCGACTCCCGCCAGCATGCCGATAGCCAGGAAAATGACAAGAATAGGTATGCCAAGGCGCGATGAAAATGAACTTAATAAAATGCTGAAGGTTACCAGGATGGAACCCAGAATGAAAAGACTGATTATCGCTGTGGCACCCAATGTCGTCTTACTCCCACCTCAATGTGAACGCTGTTATTAAAACCCTAACATATTAACAACGGTAACAGCGTTTTATTGAGGGGGAATAACGGCATTTTTATGCCTTTAAGACCGGATGACCGCTGATTGTTAACCGACTGCCTGAATTATCGTGTACAAGGTGCGCCCGGGCACCCAGCGGCAGCGTAACGGTTTGCTGCTCATGGCCGAAATCCAGGCCGGCGATCACCGGGATATCCAGGCGGGAACGAATGAAATCAATCATCGTTTCCAGGGAATAGCCTGCATCGTAATCGTTGGGGGCTGAACCGCTAAAACTGCCCAGCACAATGGCCGACTGCCGATCCAGGATCCCGGCGTGATACAGCTGCAACAGCATGCGTTCGACACGGAACGGGTGTTCATTGATATCTTCCAGCACCAGTATGCCATCCGTGATCTGCGGCAGCCACGGCGTACCAATTAGCGACACCAGCATCGCGAGGTTGCCGCCCCACAGCTGTCCTTCACATTCCCAGTGCGGTCCATTGCCTTGCCACTCGATGGTGAACGTCGGGTTTTGCAGGGCGCGCCAGAAATGGTCCTGCGTAAACGCATCCAGCTCCGGCGCGCCAAAGTTACCGGCCAGCATCGGGCCGCTAAAGGTAATGACGTTATGCAACGCCAGCAGGCCGAGCTGGATCGCCGTGAAATCGCTGTGTCCGCAGATTAACAGCGGATCCTGCTGCTGGCGCGCGGCCAGCCCGGCCCAGTCGATGCTCTCCAGCAGCCGGCTTGCGCCATAGCCGCCGCGCACGGCCAGCACAATGGTGTTTTCACCTTCCAGCGTCGCCAGGCTGTTGATATCGCTCAGTCTCTGCGCCTCCGTACCGGCAAAACGCTGCATGCGGCGGGGGATAATTGTCTGATTTTCTACCTGATGGCCCATTTCCAGCAGGCGTTGAACGCCCCGCTGTGCCGCCTCCTGATTGATGCAGTAGCCTGACGGTGCGATGAGATGAAACTGAGGCATGGCAATTCCTTGCTGAATGAGAATCTAATTGTCTATATCATGCCGCTTATACGCCGCCTGCTTCAAGGGGCGACGTACCGCGATGACCGGCTATAAGGATAGATGACGTGAAATTGAGATGGTTTGCTTTTTTGATTGTGCTGCTCGCTGGCTGTAGTTCAAAACATGATTATCAAAATCCCCCCTGGAACCCTGAAGTGCCGGTAAAGCGGGCCATGCAGTGGATGCCGATCAGCGAACAAGCCGGGAAGGCCTGGGGCGTGAGCCCGCGTCTGATCACGGCGATCATTGCCGTGGAGTCCGGCGGCAACCCGACGCTGGTGAGTAAATCGAATGCGGTGGGGCTGATGCAGTTAAAAGCCTCGACGGCGGGAAGAGAGGTCTATCGCTACATGGGCTGGAAGGGACAGCCATCCACCAGCGAGCTGAAAAACCCGGAGCGTAATATCTCTATGGGAACCGCTTACCTGAGCATTCTCGAGCATGGCATTCTGAAGGGGATTGACGATCCGGAAGTGATGCAATATGCACTGGTGGTGTCGTACGTTAACGGAGCCGGCGCGCTGCTCCGAACCTTCTCATCCGATCGCAAAGAGGCGATAGAAGAGATTAACGATATGGATAAAGATGAATTCTTCGAGCACGTTGTGAAGAATCATCCGTCAGCACAGGCTCCACGTTATATCTGGAAAGTCCAGAAAGCGATGGACGCCATGTAACGCCTTTGTCGGGCGGCAGCACGCTGCCCGACGCCTATCAGCGCACTTTATTCGCGCGTTCCCGCGCTTCACGCTCCAGTGAGAAGATGATGCGCTGTAGTTCGCGTTCGGCGCCTGGCCCGACATTCAGAAAGCGAAAGCTCAGTCGCGGCGTGGTAATGGTTTCGTTTTTGCTGTCCACCACCTTGCGCTCGCTGATGGCAATCAGCTGGGCGTCAAACCAGAAGCGTCCCCATCCGCCCATATCCAGCTCAATCTGACTAAAACGCATACCTTCCACCAGCCCTTCCGGCTTCGGCGTATCCATTAACGCGCCCATCCCGCCCAGTGACAGGTCGAAGAGACGAAAGCGGATCTCTTTTTTGTCCGGCATTTTTGCCTTACAGAAATAGGCCGGGTGAAGCGGAGCGCTGATGCGAAAAAACTCCCGGCGTTGCACGAACCAGAGGTTAGCGGGCAGGGGAGCGATAAACGCAGGCAAACCCTGGTACGCGATCGTGGTCAGACGAGGCAGCACAAACTCGACTTTCGCCCCCTGCGTTTCGGCCATCACCGAGAGATTCTCTGCCTGTAGCGCGGCACGGTTTTCATCGCTCTGGCTACCCAGATCGACGATCAGGTGCTCTGCCGTCACGTCCAGGATCTTGCTGATAAACTGGCTGGTTGACCAGTTGATGCGCAGCGGCACCTCGCCTTTTTTCAGGTCGCGTAACACCCCTAATACAGCCAGCGGATTTTGTTTCAGGAACTGCTCACTGTAGCTACTCACGCCAGATGGCTCCTCGATAGATGACAGACTGTCTCTGGGTTATCGGCACGCGGGCATGAAACTTAATACAAACGATCTGTTTTTCTCCGCCGATATTGATTTGCTAATGGAAATGATAATAATTGCCGTTCCCAATACCATCTAATAACAAGACGACACTATGAGCACTTCACGTTTTGCGTTATGCGCGTTGGCAGGCGCCGTCACGCTGGCATTGCAGACACAGGCTTTCGCAGAAGAGCCCACCATCGTGGTAACCGGTACAGAGCAGGGCAGCGCGCTCCCTGCCTGGACCAATAGCGCCACGAAATCAGCCGTCGCGGAAAGTAAAACGCCGCAGGTAATCAACACCATCGCCGCTAAAGAGATTGAGCAGCGGCACGCCAGTTCGGTAAACGAGATCCTGCGCTATGCGCCGGGCGTTTCCACGGAGGTGCGCGGGAGCACCTCTTACATGAGCGAGTACAAAATCCGCGGGTTCAACGTCGATCAGGAGTTCTACAACGGCCTGCAACTTCCCTATAACGTCACCGGGAACACCAAAGCGCGAATCGATCCGCTGCTGATTGAGAGCGTCGATATCCTGAAGGGGCCGTCATCCGTGCTGTATGGCGGCGGCTCACCGGGCGGGCTGGTCAATATTCAGAGTAAAAAGCCGCAGAAAGAGGCGAAAACGGAACTGGGCTTTAATACCGGAAACCGCAATCTGAAAGAGGGATACCTGGACTCCACGGGGCAGATCGCGAACAGCGACTGGAACTATCGCCTGCTGGGCAAAGCGACGGAAAGTGACGAACAGGCGCACACCACGCGCTATGAAAACTATCTGGTGGCCCCCTCCGTGACCTGGCAGCCTGATGACAAAACGCGCCTGACCATTGACGCGCTGGCGCAAAATACGCCGAGCCTGACGCCGTCTGATCCGATGCCGCTAAGCTATCTGCGGTCTAAATACGCCGATCGTCGTGACTATGCCGGGGATGAGTGGAGCGGCTTTAAGCAGCGCCAGTGGATGCTGGGATACAGCTTTGAGCATGAGTTTGACAGTGGCTGGGGCTTTAACCAGAAAGCGCGCTACTTTGACGTGGACACCCACCAGCGCAGCGCCTATTCCACCGGGACGGGCAGCGAGGTCTACCAGCTTAACCGCTTCGCCTATACCACGGATGAAGATTTGCAGAGCTTCAATATTGATAACCAGGTCACCCGAACCGTCGCGCTGGGGGACTGGAAACATCATCTGCTGGCGGGCTTTGACTACCAGAAGCTGAACTCTCACTTCCATTATCGTTACGCCTCATCCACCCCGGGTATCGATATGCGTCATCCGGATCACTCGCAGATCGATAACGATGCGCTGGGGCTTGAAACCGCGCAGAAAAACCGACTCAGCTATCAGCAGAATGGCTATTACCTCCAGGATCAGATTGCGTTTGGCGGGCTGAACATGCTGGCCAGCCTGCGCTATGACGACTACCGTTCCGTCACCACTAACTATCTGCAAAACGGTGACAAAGCCTGGGTATCGCAGGATCGCCTCACCAAACGACTGGGCGCGCTTTATGCCTTCGACAATGGACTCTCGCCGTTTATCAGCTATTCAGAAGGGTTCGCCCCAGTATCGCCGCAGGGCACGCTGACCGCGAAAGACGTTAAGCCCACCACCAGCAAGCAGGTGGAGGGTGGGGTGAAATACCTGCTGGCGGAATACGCAACCACCTTCACCGCCTCGGTGTTTAACATTCGTCAGAAAAATGTGGTGACCAGCGATCCGGGCTTCCTCAACTATCGCCAGACCGGGGAAGTGGAATCGAAAGGCGCGGAGCTTTCCGCTATGAGTCGTCCAACGGATAACCTGACGCTGATTGCCAACTATGCCTACACCCACGCCATCAATACCGAAGATGACAAGTACCAGGGCAAACGACCGACGCAGGTCCCTGAGAACGCCTTTAATCTGTGGGGCGATTACACCTTCGACAGCACGCCGCTGAGAGGGGTAACGCTGGGGGGAGGCGCACGCTACACCGGGCCGATGGAGATCTCGCCAGCCAACGACGCAGGCAAGCTGGGCGGTACGACGCAGTACGATCTGGCGGCATCTTACCGCATGGGTGAACTGGCGCCATCGCTGGAGGGGCTGACGCTGAAAGCGAGCGCGCAGAACGTCACCAACAAAGAGACGCTCACCTGCTATGACGCGACCAACTGCTGGATAGGCCGCGACCGCACCTTCCAGGTCGGGGCGAGTTACAGCTTCTGAAAAAAGCCCGGTGGCGCTAGCGGGTCTCTTTATTGCACGGAACCTGACCCTCGCCCCTTTGGGGAGAGGGTCAGGGTGAGGGGCGCTACTGCGCCGCCTGTTTCGCAGGTGCAACATCATCGTTTGCCGCAGGCTGATTCTCCGGTACGGTGTCGCATGGCTTCTCTTTCGGGCAGACCATGTCCAGCATCCTGAGCGTCACGCCGTTACTCCAGCCGAAACCGTCCTGCAACGGATACTCACCGCCGCCACCGCCGGTACCGGTCGAAGAGACATCGTACTTCTCAACCAGTTTCTTCTCGCGATCGTAGGTATGCTGAACGTTTTTCAGGAAACGCCAGGTCACGTCCATCGCCACTTTCTGCTGACCATAGTTCTGCAACCCTTCCACCGCTACCCACTGCAACGGCGCCCAGCCGTTCGGCGCATCCCACTGCTGCCCGCTGTTGATGGTGGTGGTAGAAATACCGCCCGGTTTCAGCAGGCGCGACGATGCGGCTGCGGCCACTTTATCGGCGCGATCCTGTGATGCGGCCTTCACATACAGCGGGAAGAGGGCCGCGGCAGTCAGCTGATTACGCACCTTCCTGGTTTTCAGATCGTAATCCGCATACCAGCCCTCTTTATCGTTCCACAGGTGGCTCTCCATGGCTTTCTGACGCGCGGAGGCCAGCGCGTCATATTTACTTGCGCTGGCGGTATCCCCGTCTTCCTGGCTCGCACGGGCCAGCAGTTTTTCCATCTTAAACATCAGCGCATTCAGATCCACCGGCACGATGCTGGTGGTGCGGATGGTATCCAGCTTCTGAGGATCGTCCATCCAGCGGGAGCTGAAATCCCAGCCCGAGGCCGCGGCAGAGCGCAGATCGCGATAGATATCGGTGGCCGGACGGTTAGGGTTATTTTTGGCGGTGGTGACGTCATCCAGCCACGACTCAGGGCGCGGCGTGTCCCGATCGTCCCAGTAGCGGTTGAGGATCGCGCCGTCATCCAGCTTCACCACGCGTTTGTTCGCCTGACCAGGCTGGAGCCCATCAGCCCCCTCCATCCAGTAGGCATACTCTTTTTCCATCTGCGGACGGTATTTCTTTAACGCGTCGCTGTCATGCGTGGCCAGCAATTCCACCATCAGCGAGAAGAACGGCGGCTGAGAGCGGCTCAGGTAGTAGGTGCGGTTACCGTTAGGGATATGGCCCCAGGTATCAAGCTCGTAAGCGAAGTTGTCCACCATGTCGCCGATCTTATCCCAGTGGCCGCTCTCGGCCAGCCCCAGCATGGTGAAATAGCTGTCCCAGTAATAGACTTCGCGGAAGCGTCCTCCCGGCACGACATAGGGTTTTGGCAGAGGCAGGAGGGAGTCCCATTTGTTCGCTTTGTCGGTGGTGCGGGTCAGAACAGGCCACAGATCGTCTATGTGTTCGCGCAGGCTCTGGCCCTCAGGGGGAACATACTTCTCACCCTCCTTCGGCAGGATAAAGTTCATCTCCACAAAGTGGCGCAGGTCAAAACCGGACTGGGTATGCTGCATCCGGTAATCCGCCAGGATCATTAGCGGGTCGCTTTTGGGAACGGCATCCGCGAAGGTTTTCTGATCCGGGAACAGTTTGGCGCTCTGTACGTCATTAAAGAGGGGGCCAAGAAGAATATCAGGTGAGCTTTGCTGGCTCGTTGGCTGGTCTTCAGCATAACCAAATGCGGTAACACCGAGTAGTGCGCCTGCCAACGCAAGGGGTAAAAAAGCGGGGCGTCGTGCGCGAGGTCTTATCATCGGTTCGTCTCCTGTCTTCACTGAGCAGCGTGACCGCTGTTGTCAATTACCTGAAAACCTTAGACGAATATCGTTAACTTCGCGTGTTGAATATCCCATTTTTCACATAACCAGATAATTCGGGTGCGCTTTCACAACACCGGGGGTGGTTTACTTAATTTTTAACCACATCACAGAAAGGCCGGGTAAGCTTCAAGCCACCCGGCTTAAGCCCTACAACCCTTTTTTATCCATAAGCACCGCCAGATCCACCAGACGGTTCGAGAAGCCCCATTCGTTGTCATACCACGACAGGATCTTCACCATATTCCCGCCAATCACCAGCGTTGAAAGCCCGTCGATGATGGATGAGCGCGGGTCGCCCTGATAATCACGGGAGACCAGCGGTTCATCGCTGTAGCCCAGGATGCCTTTCAGCGGCCCGCTGACGGCGGCCTGACGGAACGCGTCATTCACCTCTTCGGCGGTCACGTTGCGGCTCAGCGTCACCGTCAGATCGACAATCGACACCACCGGAACCGGTACGCGCAGGGAATATCCGGTGAGTTTACCGTCAAGTTCGGGGATCACTTTCCCGAGCGCTTTTGCCGCGCCGCTGGAATAAGGCACAATCGATAATGCTGCCGCGCGCGCGCCGCGCAGATCTTTTTCCGGCTGGTCATGCAGCGCCTGGCTGTTGGTGTAGGCATGCGTGGTGTTCATCAGCCCGTGTTCAATGCCAAATTGCTGGTGCAGCACCTGCGCCGCTGGCGCCAGACCATTAGTGGTGCAACTCCCGTTGCTGACTACAAAATGCTGGGCCGGATCGTACAGCGTGTGGTTCACGCCCATTACCACCGTCAGATCATCATTTTTAGCCGGGGCGGAAATAATGACGCGTTTTGCGCCGCCGCTCGTGATATGCACCGCTGCTTTTTCACGTTCGGTGAAGAAGCCGGTGGCTTCGATTACCACCTCAACGCCCGCGTCTTTCCACGCAATGTTTGCCGGGTCGCGTTCACTGAATACGGTGATGCGTTGCCCGTCAACCTGTAGCGCGCCGTCCGCCGCTTCAACGGGCACCGGCAGCGTGCCGAGCAGAGAGTCATATTTCAGCAGATGGGCGAGGGTTCTACTGTCCGTCAGATCGTTAATGGCCACAATCTGGAGATCCGGGTTGCCCAGCGCCGCGCGAAGAACATTACGTCCGATACGGCCGAAACCGTTAATACCGACCTTAACCATGATGCACTCCTTATCTGTGTTGTCTGGAGTGACTTTAGGCGTCAGGTCGGATGGCGTAAATGACAAAAAAGGATCAGATTACGCCATTCTGCGGCAGTGGAAGCGCTGGCGATATTCGCCCGGCGTGAGATGAAGCTGCTTTTCAAAAACGCGGCGCAGGTTGATGCTGGTCCCAAACCCGCTTTTTTCGGCAATGACCTCAAGCGGATACGAGGTCTGCTCCAGAAGCTGTCGTGCGGCGGCCAGGCGCGCTTCGGTGACATAACGGGCCGGAGGTACACCGACGTCACGCGTGAACACGCGGGTGAAATTGCGCGGACTCATGGCGACCCGTTCGGCCAGCCTTTCGACGCACAAATCTGCGGTGAGGTTTTGCAGGATCCAGCTTTGCAGTTCGCTAACCGGTCCGGTCGCGCCGGACTGCTCCAGTTTATAGCGGCTGAACTGTAGCTGGCCGCCAGGCCGACGCAGGTACATCACCATATCCTGCGCCACGTTGCGGGCGAGGGTGAAGCCGTAATCATCCTCCACCAGCGCCAGCGTCAGATCAAACCCGGAACTGACGCCGCCGGACGTCCAGACGGGGCCATCCTGAATATAGAGCGGGCCGCCCTCAACGTTGACCGCAGGATAGCGGGTTTTCAGGGTTTCCAGCAGCCGCCAGTGGGTCGTCGCCCGGCGCCCATCGAGCAGTCCGGCCTGTGCCAGCAGCAGGGCCCCGCCGCAGACAGAGGCGACGCGGCGCGCATGCGGCGCGGCCAGGTGCAGCCAGTCCACCACCGCGGTGCTTTCCTGTTCATTCATGCCACGACCGGTAATGATGATCGTATCCAGCGGCTCGCGCGGATCCAGCTCCGGCAGGCGATAGTCCGCCAGCAGGTTTAAGCCGGACTGGCCGTGGATCACCAGGTGAGGCTGGGTGGTGGCGATAATGATGCAGTAGCGGGGCTGCGCCAGGCCGTCCGGGTGCAGCCGGTTGGCCTGCATCAGAATGTCGGCGATACCGGCAGCCTCAAACAACATGCCACCGTCAGGTACGATAATCAGGATCTTCTTCATGTCCTGAAAAGTACCTTTATCACAAAATAAGTCAAGCGGCAGACAAACACCGTCGCAGAGACAAATGAGGCGTGCCGGGTGAAAGCCTGGAACGGCAGATGTTGGAAAGAAGTAAAAGAAATATGTAGTAACGGTAAAACTTTTTGCGTTAGGTTTACTGTTACTGCCGCTGAAACCCCCAGTTTATGGGCTGCAATGAAGTGTTCTGAACAATAAGAGAACAAAAAGATGTAGCCATGCTTAATTATTAAGGCTCAAAAAATAACCTCGGAGGATAATTTCGGCTAGGTTATTTCGGATCGCGAAATTAAATCCCTGCCATTTTCTTCACCGTCATTTGTTAATGCGGGACGCTCGCACCCAATAAAAGTTATCTTCCAGATGCAACAATGAAAATATCCCAGATATATCCCACAGCGCACAGAAAAAATGAAATTCTACTAATTATGGTAGTGGCGATAATAAGGGGTTACGTTAATGATAGTGGTTCTCTTTTGCCTTTTTAGCCATTAATTTTCATACAGTTACGATAGAAATTCGTCTAAGAAAAAGACGATTTCAGCTAAGTGCGCATTTTTTATGAGATTAATCCTATAATGCATTGGGCGTATCATTAAACGCCGTTAAGCAGGCAAGAAATATTGAATTGATGACAAGCTCATGTAAACTTGTCTACCGTTTGTCAAAATATGTCAGGAGCATGCTGGGCCCATTTCTGTTGGGTTCGTGCGGTAGCTATGCCTTAAAATAGTTACCTGCTGAAAATACCCCGACTATTTTAACAATAGCACCTAAGTCAAATTTTATCCCCTCTCTTCATCCTCTAAATATCGCTACGGAAAAGCATATGAAACTGCGTGTATTGTTATCACTTCTGTTTGTTATGGCGGTGGCGGGCTGTAAGGCGCCGCAAAAACCAGCGATCACCGATGATACGATTGTGACCAGCCAGGTGAATGGCATCACGCTGACGCACCGTCACGCTGTTACCCCTCCGGCGGAGTTCACACAAGTGAATGAACCGTATCGTGCCATGTACCCGGCATCCCTGATGAGCCGTCCTGACTACGGTGGAAAAGTGATCCGTACGCTTGATACCGGCAAAACTTACGTCGTGCTGGGGCAGGTTGAACATTTCTGGATGGCGCTGGCCGATGAAGGGAGTGAACAGCTGATTGGTTATGTGCCGATGCGTGCCGTGATCAAGGCTGACCAGTACGAAGCCACCGTGCGTAAACAGGCACTGCGCCCGAAAGCGCGTAAGAAAACCACCTGTGTTGATGTCGATGGCAACAGCAAAGCCTGCAAAGACAGCGCGAACGGTACCTGGATCCTGAACTAAACGGGTTTCACGAGCATATTTTTATGAATAATAAAAATTTTCATCGGATGTGGTTCCCTTTTTTTGCGTTGATTTTCGCGCTGATCGGTGGTTGTACGTCGTCTTCACACAGCGACCCCTCCCGCTACAATCTTCAGTTTCAGGCTCATCCTCAAATCAATGATTCTGCGCCGCTTAAGGTCAGAGTGTTGCTGCTGAAATCCGATGCGGATTTCATGTCCAGTGACTTCTACTCCTTACAGAACAACGCGTCAGCCACGCTTGGCGCGAATCTGCTAAACAGCGATGTGTTCTTCCTGATGCCGGGCCAGCTTTCGAAAACCCTGAGCGGGCAAAGCTCACCGGAAGCGCGTTATATCGGCGTGATGGCGGAATACCAGGCGCTGGACGGCAAAAAATGGCGCGTCTCACTTCCTTTGCCTGTTCCCGGCGAAAACGCGATTTACCAGTTCTGGAAATGGTCCGCAGATGAACTCCAGGCCAGCGTCTTCCTTGACGTAAATGGTATCCGGGTCATCAGCCAGTAACGCCCTTCATAACAGGAAAGAGATCATCATGACGAAAGCAGAAAAGGTCGTCTGGACCGAGGGCATGTTCCTGCGTCCCCACCATTTTCAGCGGACAGAAAGTTACCTCCTCAACCACGTTCGTGAGTGGGGGGCCTTGCAGCGTTCGTATCTCTGGGGCTTTCTCGACCTTGAGCTGGATGAAGCGATGCTTCGCCAGGGCTGTATTGCCCTCAGCTACTGTAGCGGATTGCTGCCTGACGGCACCTTTTTCCAGGTGCGCAGCGACCGCAACGGTCCGGCTCCGCTAAAAATCCCCGATAATCTCACCAATGAAAAGGTGGTGCTTGCGCTGCCGGTTCGTCGCGGTGGCCGTGAAGAGGTGATTTTCAGCGAGGAGCAGTCTTCTCTGGCGCGTTTTATTACCTTTGAACAAGAGGTGGAAGACGACAACGCGATGTCGGTCGGGGAGGCGACGGTTCAGTTTGGCCGCCTGCGTCTGACCCTGATGCTGGAGAAAGATCTGACGGCAGAATGGACCGCCATCGGCGTGGCGTACGTCGCTGAAAAGCGTAACGACAACCACGTGCGGCTGGATAACAGCTACATCCCGCCAATGCTGAACGCCAATAACAGCCCGCAGCTGTACGGCATGATCAATGACCTGCACGGCTTGCTGGTGCAGCGTAGCCAGCAGATCGGCGGCCGCCTGCGTCAGCCGGGGCGTTTCAATACGTCTGAGATGGTTGAGTTCACGCTTCTCTCGCTGATCAACCGCCACCTTGGCGATGTCTCACATTTAAAAACGCTGCCGCTGCTTCATCCGGAAGCGCTCTGGCGCAGCTGGCTGCCGTTTGCCACGGAGCTCGCCACCTGGACGCCGCAGCGTACCGCAGAGAGCATACTGCCGGTATACGACCATGACGATCTCGCCGTTTGCTTCAGCAAACTGATGCTGATGCTGCGTCAGGGACTGTCGCTGGTGATGGAAGATCATGCCATCCAGCTGCCGCTGCACGAACGCTCCCACGGTCTGAACATCGCCACCGTGCCGGAGACCAGCATGGTCCGCGAATTTGGCTTCGTGCTGGCGGTAAAAGCCAATGTCCCCGGCGAACACCTGCAAACCCATTTTCCTGCCCAGATGAAGGTTGCGCCAGTCTCGAAAATCCGCGATCTGGTTCAGCTTCAGCTGCCGGGCATCATGCTTCGGGCAATGCCCGTCGCGCCGCCGCAGATCCCGTGGCATGCAGGCTACAGCTATTTCGAACTCGAGAGGGGCAGCGAACTGTGGCACGAGATGGACAAGTCCGGGGCATTCGCGCTGCATCTCGCAGGGGAATTCCCGGGTCTCGATATGGAGTTCTGGGCCATCCGTAGCCCGACAGAATAATAAAGCGAGCGCTTAATATGCAGGAACGACAGGATACCGGCAGTGATGCCGTGTTTACCGGAGCCAGTGGGAACAATCAGCTGGTGGCGGCCGCCAATCCGCTGCTCAATGCGATTCCGCAAATCCGTCATTCGGTTTCCCACGACGATCAGGTCGGGCTGCGCCAGCGCCTGATTGACGAAATTCGCCGTTTCGAGGTGCGATGCCAGCAGGCGGGCTTACCGTATGAAGTGATTGTCGGCGCGCGCTACTGCCTCTGCACGGCGCTGGACGAAGCCGCCGCGCTGACTCCCTGGGGAAGCAGCGGCGTCTGGTCAAGCAATGGTCTGCTGGTGACGTTTCATAACGAAACCTGGGGCGGCGAGAAGTTTTTCCAGCTGCTGGCGCGTCTGTCGCAGAATCCGCGCGAACACATTCTGCTGCTGGAGATGATCAACTACTGTCTGCTGCTCGGCTTTGAAGGCCGCTACCGCGTGCTGGACAATGGCCGGACCCAGCTTGAAACCATCAAACAGCGCCTGTGGCAGATGATCCGTGGCGTGCGCGGCAGCTACCCGCCGCCGCTCTCGCCGCACCCGGAAGATCGCCCCGTTCTGCGCAAGCTCTGGCGGCCGATGATCCCACTCTGGGCGTGCGTGGCGCTGGTCGGCTTTATCGCCTGCCTGTTTTATATCGTGCTGAACTGGCGTCTGGGTGATAACACCAGCCCGGTACTGGCGAAAATTTACCAGTCCCAACTGCCGGAAACCACGATCCAGCAGCCTGCGCGTCAGCTGCCGGCAGTGCTGAACCTGCGCGGCTTCCTGAAACCGGAAATTGATGCCGGTCTGGTGGCCGTTAAGGATGAGGCGGATCGCAGCGTGGTGATCCTGAAAGGGGACGGACTCTTTGCCTCGGCCTCAACGGTGGTGCGCGATCGCTATGAGCCGGTCATCGACCGCATCGCCCAGGCGATGAATAACGTCAGCGGCAAAATTCTGGTGGTGGGGTACAGCGACAACGTGCCGATCCGCAGCGCACGCTTCGCCTCCAACTATGAACTCTCGCTTGAGCGCGCCCGTTCGGTGCAAAAACAGCTCCAGGGTAGCCTCTCGCAGCCTGAGCGCGTCAAAGCCGAAGGGCGGGGTGAGATCAACCCGGTAGCGCCTAACACCACGCCTGAAAATCGCGCCCGTAACCGCCGCGTGGAAATTACGCTGCTGGTATCGCCTGACAATACCCAGGCCGAGCTGAACGGATTGCCGCAAGGAAACTAAGGATGCTGACTACTCTACTTTCTATACTGACCAATCGCATTCTGTGGAGCTTCCTGGGCGTAACGGCGCTCGCGGCGGTCATCTGGATGATTGGCCCGCTGTTGTCCATCGTAGATACCCGCCCGCTTGAATCAGAGCAGAACCGCGTCATCAGCATTGCGGTGGTCTACCTGATTTGGGCCCAGAGCCACATTCTGCCGCGGCTGTATAACGCCTGGCTGAACCGTAAGCTGATGGACAAGCTCAACGAAAATACCACCAGCCCGGAGGCGGCCGATCCGCAGAAACGTCTGAACAGCGAGGAGCAGATCCTTGCCGGGCGTTTCGATGAAGCCGCCCAGATGCTGAAAAAAGCCCACTTCAGCAAAGCGGGACATGGCGCACAGTGGACGCAGCGCTTCAGCACGCAATACCTCTATCAGCTGCCGTGGTACGTCATTATTGGCGCGCCGGGTTCCGGTAAAACCACCGCGCTGGCCAACTCCGGGCTGCAATTCCCGCTGGCGGATCGCTTCGGTAAAACCGCGCTGCGCGGCATTGGCGGCACGCGCAACTGTGACTGGTGGTTTACCAACGAGGCGGTTCTGCTGGATACCGCGGGGCGCTATACCACTCAGGAGAGTGAGCAGGTTCAGGACGCCGGGGAGTGGCTGGAATTTATCAACCTGCTGCGCAAATACCGTCGTCGCCAGCCCATCAACGGCGTGATTATTACTATCAGTATTTCCGACCTGCTGTCGCAGTCCGCTGAGGCCTCCCGGCAGCAGGCGGTCAACCTGCGCCAGCGTCTCTCCGAGCTGCATGAACAGCTGGGTATTCGCTTCCCGGTTTATGTGATGGTGACCAAAGCGGACCTGCTTAAAGGCTTCCGCGCCTGGTTTGCGGATTACGACAAAGCCCAGCGCGACCAGATCTGGGGCTTTACGCTGCCGTGGGAGCAGACCAAACACGCCGATTACGATCTTATGGGCAACTTCCAGCAGGAATTTTCCCTGCTGCAACAGCGTCTGGATGCGGGCCTTCCGGAAACCATGCTCAAAGAGCATGACGCCAAAACCCGTGCGGAAGCCTATCTCTTCCCGCAGGAGTTCGCCGCGCTGCGTCCGCTGCTGGCAGACTACCTGAGCACGGTCTTTGCCCGCTCAAACTTCGAAACCGAATTTTCGCCGCGCGGCATCTACTTCGCCAGCGGCACCCAGGAAGGGATGCCGTTTGACCGAGTGATGGGCGAGCTGAACCGCGCGCTCTCCTTACCTGAAGGGGAGGAAAGCACGCGCTGGGATTCGGTGAGCAAAGAGGCGCCGATCCCGGGCGCGAAGGGTCAAAGCTTCTTCATTAAGAACCTGCTGCAAAACGTGATTTTCCAGGAAGCGGGCATCGCCGGGGAAAACCGCTGGTGGGAGCTTCGCAACCGCGCCGTGATGTGGTCCGGCTACGCGGCGCTGCTGGCTCTGCTGGTGATCCTGGGTGGCCTGTGGCTGACCAGCTACGCTAAAAATAAAGTCTATCTGGAAGAAGTGGACGCAAAAGTGCCGATGCTGGAGCAGCAGAGCAAGGCGCTGCAAAACCAGCCCCAGCGCGATCTGTTTGCGCTTCTGCCGCTGCTTAACAGCCTGGTGGATCTGCCGAAAAGCGATGCCTTCGACGTTAACGACCCGCCGGTTTCCCGCCGCATGGGGCTTTATCGCGGGGATGACGTCAGCGATGCCTCGCAGTCTCTGTATCAGAAGGCGCTGGATCAGATGCTGCTGCCTGCCGTGGCGATGCACATTACCACCTGGCTGCGCAACGACAACGGCAGCGACGTGGAATACAGCTATGAGGCGCTGAAAGCCTATCAGATGCTCTACCAGCCGAAGCACTATGACGGCAAATTCCTGCACTCGTGGGTAATGCTCAACCTGCAACGCAACCTGCCGCAGAACGTGACGCAGGCGCAGCTTCAGGAGCTGGAATGGCACCTGACCCAGCTGCTGGAGCCAAAAATTCAGGCTTCACCGTATGCGCAGGATGAGGATCTGGTGGCCCGTGAAAGGGCGCTCATCAACCAGCAGCCGCTCTCCACCCGCGTGTACGGACGCCTGAAACGTTTGCTGGAGCATGATGAGAACCTGAAGCCGGTTTCGCTTTCAGATCTCGGCGGCCCGCAGAGCGAGCTGGTGTTTTCCCGTAAGAGCGGCAAGCCGGTGAGTGAGGGCGTGCCGGGGCTCTATACGCCGGACGGCTACTGGAAGAGTTTTAACGACCAGATCGACAGCGTGACCACCGCCCTGCACCAGGACGATGCCTGGGTGCTGGGAGCAGCCACCGCCCAGGAAGATAAACAGCAGATCGATAACGCCGTGCGCCAGCTCTACATGCGCGACTTTATCGTCAACTGGGATCGCTTTCTCGCGGACATACAGCTCAACAACAGCGCCGATCTTTCCCAGCGCATCAACACCGCGCGCCTGCTTTCAGGCACCAACTCGCCGCTGCGCCGTCTGGTACTTAACCTGAGCAAGGTGCTGACCCTGTCGCGCACTGCGCCTGCCCCTGAAGATGCGCAGAAAGCGGAAGACCAAAGCAACCGCGCCACTCGCACGCTGGAAGCGCTGTTCAGCAACGGTGACAATGCCCCGACGCAGGGCGCGGTTGTGACGCAGGCGCCTGAGCAACTGGTGACCGACCACTATGCGCCGATGATTGAGCTGGCGCAGCCGCTGGAGAAGGGCGGTAAGACCATCGTCTTTGATGATTTTCTCAAGCAGGTTGACGAGCTTTATCGCTACCTGACAGCCGTTCAGGATGCAGCAAACAGCGGTATGCCCGCGCCGGGCGGCGATGCCATCAGCCGCCTGCAAGCCAGCGCGGGCCGTCTGCCGGGCGGGCTGCAAACCATGTTCAGTAATATGGCCGTCGGCGCCAGCAGCGATACCCAGCGTCGCGATCTGGAGAACGTGCGTAAGCGCATCAACGTGGAAGTGGGCGGGTTCTGCCGTCAGGCGATTGCCGGGCGTTACCCGCTGGTGCGCAGCGCCAGCACCGAGGTGACGCCGGACGATCTTGCCCGCATGTTCGCGCCGGGCACCGGGCTGATGGACACCTTCTTTCGCGACAACCTGACCAACAAGGTGGACACCACCCAGGCGAACTGGCGCTTTATGCCGGGCATTGACGGTAAAACGCTGCCGGGCAGTGAAGGGCTGCTGCGTCCGTTCCAGCAGGCGCAGTCTGTCCGCGATGCCTTTTTCGCCAACGGCGCGACCACGCCATCCTTTAAGGTGACGGTGCGCACCGTGCGGATGGACAACACCATTCTGAACCTGACGCTGGACGTGGACGGCCAACTGCTGCGCTACAGCCACGGTCCGCAGGCGGTGCAGATCATGACCTGGCCGGGGCCGGGCGGGACGAACCAGGTGCGTATGCAGCTCGGTCTGGCCAATGGCAGCACCGCAACGCTGGTGACCAACGGTTCCTGGGCGCTCAACCGCTTTTTCGACAAGGCGCGCACCAGCCCTGGCGCGGGTAGCCTGAGCCGTCAGGCCACGTTCAACGTCGACGGACATCAGGTCACGCTGGAGTTTGCCCCGAACAGCATCCGCAACCCGTTCCAGCTTCCCCGTTTCTCATGCCCATAACCGCAAGGACAGCCGTATGACGAATACCCCTGCGATGAACCGTTATAGCTGGTATGGCAAATTACCCAGCGCCGGAGATTTTTTGCAGCGTCGCTTTCCGGATACCCTGCAACGCCAGTGGTCGCACTGGTTCCAGGTCGGCCTGCTGGCCTGGCAACAGGAAGAGCAGCGCAGCGGCGAGCGCCCATTTTCAAAAGCCCCGGTGTGGAACTTTGTCGTCCCGCCGATGCTCGGTAGCCAGATGATTCAGATGGGCTGCCTGCTGCCGGGCCGTGACAGCGTAGGCCGCCACTATCCGGTATGCCTGCAACTGAGTTTCACTCCCGCCGAGTGGTCATCCCGCCTGCTCGGGCAGGCTGAGAGCTGGTACCAGCAGCTTGGTCGTCTGGGGCTGCACGCGGTGCGTAACAGCTATTCTGCCTCCCAGCTGGATGAAATGCTGATGACCATCCCGGCGCCCCAGCCGGTTGAGCCGCAAAAGCGCTCCGACATTCTCGACGTGATTGGCTATGATGACGAGGGTCAGAGCACGCTGGGCTGGCCGCAGGCGGCAGAGTGTTTTGATCCGCTGCGCCAGACCAGCTACTGGTGGACAAACCGCTGCGACGGCTATCCGCTGTACACCCACGTCCACAGCGGAAACTTTACCGGGCAGCTCTTTACGCTGCTGTTCGATCCGGCAGGCGGCGCCCGTCCGGGCCGCCACGGTCTTTACCCGCCTATGTTTGAATAAGCAGGGATCTTATGAATATCGATGAATTTCTCGCGCCGATAAGCCCCGATAACCCCTGCGGTGAAAACCTGGAGTACGACGCTGATTTCCAGGCCATGGGTCAGGCCAGTCAGGGTAAAGCCGAGCAGCAGTTTGGCGACACCATCATTCCGGCAGAGCCTGCCGACTGGAACACGGTGGAAAAACTCGCCACCAGCCTGCTGGGTCGCACCAAAGATCTTCGCGTCATGCTGGCGTTAACCCATGCCTGGACGCGTCGTCGCGGGCTGGCAGGTTACGCCGACGGGCTACTGCTGGTGCAGGAAGCCCTGTCCCGTTACTGGGAGCAACTTTACCCGCTGCTGGAAGAGTATGGCGAAACCGATCCGTTCTACCGCATCAACGCCCTCGCCGGGCTGAGTGATAAATCTGACCTGACGGCCGCGGTACGTAACGCCTCACTGCTCCGCTCAAACGGCGATGAAATTTCGCTCCGTGACGCCCAGGCGCTGCTTGACGGCAGTAAAACCGAGTGTCCGGACTATCCCGGCGGGCGCCCACGGCTGATCGATGAGCTGGCCCGGGGCGATCAGCCCGGCACCGAAGCGGTAATCGTGATCAACGAACGCCTGCTGGCCATCCGCGAACTGCTTACCGGCTATCTCGGGGAAAGTGGCGTACCGGAGATGGAACAGCTGCTGAAAACCGTCGGGCTGGTCGCCAGCGCGTGTCAGGTGACCGACATCAGTAAGCTGCTGCCGAACCGTGACGCGCAGGCTGAACAGCACGCTGAGCCGCAGCCTGCGGCAGCGCAGCCCGTTCAGCCGGTCACCGACTGGCGCAGCGTGCAGGTGACCAGCCGCGCCGACGCGCAGCTAATGCTGGAAAAAGCGAAACAGTACTTTGCGCAGTACGAACCCAGCCATCCCGCACCGCTGATGATTGAACGGGTGCAGCGGCTGTCTGAACTCAACTTTATGGACATTATTCGCGACCTGGCGCCAGACGGCGTTAACCAACTGGAAAACATCTTTGGACGCCGCGAATGACGCGTCCTGGCATTATGACGACAGGCATGGAGTCTGCCGTTTCACCTTCACCGCGCATCTTTGATGGAGAACATCATGGCAATGAGTAACAGTGGACAGAAATTCATCGCACGCAACCGTGCTCCCCGCGTGCAGATCGAATACGACGTAGAGATCTACGGTGCAGAACGCAAAATTCAGCTGCCGTTTGTGATGGGCGTTATGGCCGATCTGGTTGGCAAGCCGGTGGAAAACCTGCCAGCCGTCGACGAGCGTAAATTCCTGGAAATCGACATCGACAACTTCGACGAACGCATGAAGGCGCTGAAGCCGCGCGTGGCGTTCCAGGTGGATAACACCCTGACCGGCGAAGGTAAGCTCAACGTCGATCTGACCTTTGACAGCATGGACGACTTCCTGCCGGACGCGGTGGCCCGTAAAGTAGAGCCGCTGAACAAGCTGCTGGAAGCCCGCACCCAGCTCTCTAACCTGCTGACCTACATGGACGGCAAAAACGGCGCGGAAGAGCTGATTGCAAAAATCCTTCAGGATCCGACGCTGCTCAAATCCCTGAGCCAGTTGCCGAAAAATGACGAAAGTGCGAAAGGTAGCGAGGAATAATCGATGAGCAACCAGACTCAACAACACGATCAGCAGGCGGGCCAGGCATTCAGCCAGGACGAGTTCAGCGCGCTGCTGAATAAAGAGTTCCGCCCGAAAACCGATCAGGCGCGCTCTGCCGTAGAAAGCGCGGTTAAAACCCTGGCGCAGCAGGCGCTGGAAAACACCGTGACCTTCTCAAACGATACCTACCGCACCATTCAGAACCTGATTGCCGGTATTGACGAGCAGCTTTCGCAGCAGGTGAACCAGATCATTCACCACGAGGAGTTCCAGAAGCTGGAAAGCGCCTGGCGCGGCCTGAGCTACCTGGTGAACAATACCGAAACCGACGAGATGCTGAAGATCCGCTTTATGAGCATCTCCAAGCAGGAGCTGGGCCGCACCCTGAAGCGCTACAAGGGCGTGGGCTGGGACCAGAGCCCGATCTTCAAAAAAATCTACGAGCAGGAGTACGGCCAGTTCGGTGGCGAGCCGTTTGGCTGCATCGTAGGCGACTACTACTTCGACCACAGCCCGCAGGACGTTGAGCTGCTGGGCGAGATGGCGCGCATTGGCTCCGCGGCCCACTGTCCGTTCATCACCGGTACCGCACCGGGCGTGATGCAGATGGAGTCCTGGCAGGAACTGGCTAACCCGCGCGATCTGACCAAAATCTTCCAGAACACCGAATACGCCGCCTGGCGTTCACTGCGTGAATCGGAAGATGCCCGCTATCTGGGCCTGGTGATGCCGCGCTTCCTGTCGCGCCTGCCGTACGGCATTCGCACCAACCCGGTCGACAGCTTTGATTTTGAAGAGCAGACCGACGGCGCGAACCACAACAGCTACTCCTGGGCGAACGCGGCCTATGCGATGGCGGCCAACATCAACCGCTCCTTTAAAGAGTACGGCTGGTGCACCTCGATTCGCGGCGTCGAATCCGGCGGGGCGGTGGAAAACCTGCCGTGCCACACCTTCCCGAGCGATGACGGCGGCGTGGACATGAAGTGCCCGACCGAGATCGCCATCAGCGATCGCCGTGAAGCGGAACTGGCGAAAAACGGCTTTATGCCGCTGGTTCACCGCAAAAACTCCGACTTCGCCGCCTTCATCGGCGCGCAGTCCCTGCAAAAACCGGCCGAGTACCACGACCCGGATGCCACCGCTAACGCGCGCCTGGCCTCCCGTCTGCCTTACCTGTTCGCCTGCTGTCGTTTTGCTCACTACCTGAAGTGCATCGTGCGCGACAAAATCGGCTCCTTCCGCGAGCGCGAAGAGATGGAACGCTGGCTGAACGACTGGGTGATGAACTACGTCGACGGTGACCCGGCGAACTCCTCCCAGGAAACCAAGTCCCGTAAACCGCTGGCGGCGGCGGAAGTGCAGGTGCAGGAGATTGAGGACAACCCGGGCTACTACGCCGCGAAGTTCTTCCTGCGTCCACACTACCAGCTGGAAGGTCTGACCGTTTCCCTGCGCCTGGTTTCTAAACTGCCGTCGCTGAAGACGAAAGACGCGTGATAATAATTGCCGGCCCGCAGGGGCCGGCCATTTGTGCGTAAAAGCTTAACTTATTTCTGTCAGTGAATAAGGATATACGGTGAAACATATACTTGTGATCGCGACCAGTTTGCTGGCAGTTTCTACTCTCGCAAGCGCGGACGCCGGAAATTATAAATACCCTCAAGCGGAAGCATTGCCTCAGGATGACACATCAAACTTCCAACGCGATCCGACGCTGTTAACAGGGTACGATTTAAATCTGAGTGCAGAGCGTTTTGCTAAAGCCTGGCTGTCGAAAACGAATGAACGTGAACGCATTAAGGCAAATATGTATCTTCTCGGCGTAGTCGACGCGTCTGAGGGCACTGCATGGTGCAAGGGCAGGCCTTTTTTGCCAAATACAATACATGAGTTTCTCTATTCTCGTTTTGCGAACTTATCGAAACAGCAAGGCGAGGAGCGCGCTTCAAAAATCATCATTGACGGCATGAAAGAATTACGCCCGTGCAAAAAAGGAGAGTGACAAATGAGACCATTATACGAACAACTTAAACGTCAGCATTACTCTTCAAATCACACACGCGCGGGTTTTGCCTCGGGTGAACAGGTTTTTTCAGAAATTGGCTACGATTATTCGACGATTATCAAGCAACAACCGGCATACGAAAATACCTGTGCGGTAAGAATGAGCCTGGCATTGTTAAAATGTAATGTTGAATTTACAGGGCGTTTACCCATAAAGACCGGTCCCTATAAGGGAAAAACAATCGAGCCTGGCGCAAAATTACTTGCCGATCAGCTTTATAAATCCCATGTGTTTGGCAAGGCAGAAATCTTTAAAGACCGCGAGGCTGGTGCACGCTCAATGTTGGGCCGAAAAGGTGTTGTTTTCTTCAATAAAATTGATGGGTATGGCGGTGGTCATATCGACCTTATCGAGCCTCTGAGTAATAATTCGTTTATATGTAACTCCGATTGCTTTCCGTACTGTCAGGAAATCTGGTTTTGGGAATTAAATTAATTATATTCAGGTGTTTAAAGACCGTATTTCTTTTGCTCACTTGCTTATCTTTTTCTGCTCGCGGTGACAACCCTTACGTTGATTTTTATCAGCAGCAAACATACCGGCAGGTGGTTAAAGATTTTGTCCTGGCGCGCTGCCTTGCGCAGGTAGCAGATAAAGGCAGTCAATTTTCTGCTGATGCGGCCCGCAGTGCGAGCGCATTTATTGAATGGATACCGTTTGATGCTGAAAACGGTACTGACAAAGTTAACGCCATTATTGGGAAGTATAAAAACCAAATTAATGGTTTCCACTCGGAGCGCAAACCTGATGTAAAAGGCGTAACCTTAAATTGTCTACGTCTTTATCATAGTGACGAACTGAATAAACTGGTTCCGCAGCTCATCATTGGCGATCCTGATCGTACCTGGATTCAGGATAATCCACAATAGTATAAGACTTCACATTCTTTCCTTTCGTTCAGGGGGAATGTAAGACTGTCAAATGACACGGGTCGTTTGATATGAGGCAGAGGTAAAATATGGACGGTTTTATTCAGCCCCATGCTTTCCTGTTTGCCATATAAGGGCTTTTTCGAAAGCAATATTGTTCATCCACGAAGAGTAGATATTATGGCTATTGATATGTTTCTGAAGGTCGAGGGTGTTACGGGCGAATCTAAAGATTCTAACCACACCGGCTGGACTGATATTACCTCCTTCTCCTGGGGCGCGTCCCAGCCAGGTAATATGAGCGTTGGCGGTGGCGGCGGTGCCGGTAAAGTGAACTTTAACGATCTGCACGTTAACGCTCTGATCGACAAATCCACTACAGCAATCCTGAAACACTGCGCAAGCGGTAAACACCTGACCAAAGTTGAACTGTCCGTCTGCAAAGCGGGTGGTCAGCAGGTTGAATACACCCGCATCACCCTGGAAGACGTTCTCGTGACTTCCGTTCAGTACACGGGTGCAGACAACGGCGATACCGTTGGCGTGACCTATGCATTCCAGGCTGCGAAAGTGAAACAGCAGTACTGGGAGCAGACCACTGCCGGTGGTAAAGGTGCTGAAAGCAGCGCTGGCTGGAACATCAAAGAAAACAAAGAAGCGTAATTGCGCGCGTGACCGGGGAGTTTTCCCCGGTCATTATTTACAGAGACTTAATTTCGTTTGCAAAGGGATGTCAATATGAGCGTAAAATCAACGGTTGCTCCTGGTTATTGTGTTGTTCAGCAGGCTGGTACGTTAGATTTCCAGGCAAGACTACTGTTCAATAAACCAGACAGTGAAGCGGCACGTTATTTTATGCAAGTGAACAGGGACACACGGTGGTTAAAACCCGGGCAAATATTGATCCTTAATGCTCCGGGTGCTGAAAATGCGGTTCAGCTAAAACAATTACAAAATGCAAAGCAAAAGGTTAATGGAGCATTGGCAGAACTGAATACAGATGAAGCTAATTTCTTTAACAAGCATTTTAGTACCATCGCAGCATTAACTAATTTTATGGATAAATCTCTCGGGGTGGTTGCTGATGCAGGTGAAAGGTACTTTAGCGAAATAGAAAAGAAATTAAAAGCTATCGAACTGGCTTATCAAATTCAATACAGAACGCAAGGCACATTGATCGGGCAGCAGTTTTTTGTTGAAAGGCAAAAACTTTTTTCTGAGCTGGACGTTTTATTAAATAAGCTGTCCAGACTAACGCTGAAACTGAAACCTTATGAAGAAATCAAGCACGCTTTAGGTTTATCAAGCAGGTCAATTGTCCACGAATGGAGTACTGCGGGTGTTGCCTCGATACGAGGGTATTCAACATATGTAGACAATGCTTCAAAAGCTGCCCGTTTTCTGAAAATGGGAGGATGGCTTGCTATCGGCTTCGCTGGTGCAAACACAACCAATGAAGTTTACGATGCCTGTACAGTAGGTAGAGAGCAGAGTTGTTCCAAAGTCGCCGTTAAGAAGTACAGTCAATTTGGCGCCAGTCTTGCGGGCGGGATTTATGGCGGAAAATATGGCGCCATGGCTGGGGCTGGCGTATGTGTTGCATTGGGCGTGGCAACAGGTGGTGTAGGGTTGCTCGCGTGTTCTGTGGTAGGAGCCGCTTCGGGTGGATACATTGGTGGCGAAGTTGCCGGTGGAGCAACTGAATATGTCATGGATAAGCTATGGTGAATTTAGAAAATATTCTTTTATTTCTGATTGTTGTTTTATTTTTACTTGTCGTAATTATGGACTTCATCAGTTCCCGCTATTTTAAAAAACACGAGGCCGAATATAATCAGCTTCTTTCAGAATATAGGCAAAAAGGCTACGATCTCGATCTGGTGACAAATTACGCATCATTTTTTGGCTCGCTGGCAAACTATCAAAAAATAATCTGGTTTGTTCGTCTTCGCAAAGGCGTGAAGATGAAATTTACCAAAGACAGAAATGTTCAGGACGATGCCTATAAATTCGTTCAGGCATTACCGGAAGAGAGAATCGGCTGGATATTAAAACTGCATCGACGCTATAAAGCTCAGGCCTTTCTTTTTACGCTATGGCTGCTTATTGGCATTATTTTCCTGAATGTAGTCAAATAATTTTAATCAGCCCTTAACCCCCAAACCCCGCCGTTTTCACCCCCGAGAGCGGCAGCGTTTGAGCGCTAATCATACCAGCAGGAATACGCCATGCGATTCACGATTATTTCTACGAAACCCGGTCATCAGCCGCCGCAAAGCAGCTGTGATTTTTATGCCCCGGGCGGCACCATTGGGCGCGGTACGGATAACAATCTGGTGCTGCCGGACAATGACCGCACTATCTCGCGTTTGCAGGCCATCGTTCACGTCGACGCCAGTGGCGAATGCCGCGTCACGAACCGCGGCAGCGTTACCCGCGTGGTACTGAATGATATCCCGCTGGAGCGTGGGCGTCAGGTTGAGCTTCAGGATGGGGATATTCTCGGTATTGATGATTATCGCATTGAAGTCAGCGAACTCATTCATGACACCCAGCCCGTAAGCCGCATGGCGGCCAGCATGCAGCAGGCGCGCCCAGCGGCGACACCTGCTCCGGCGCCACAACCGAAACCGGCCAGCGCCGCGCCTCGCGGAAAAGCTGAACCTACGGCCGTGCCGTCGGAAATCTGGGACAGCCTGATGCAGGAGTTTTCCATCTCCGACAGCATCTCCAGCAACCGGGCAAAACCACAGCCCGCGGCATCCCACGATCCGTTCTCTCAGCCTGCGGCCCCGGAGCGGAATGCCGAAGATCCGCTGGCAATGTTTAACGACGCCGAACCGTCGCTTGAACGTAAAAACGTTGACCCGGACACGCTGTTCAGCGATGAAGCGTTGTTTAAAAAAGAGAGCATCTTTGACGATGTCACCCCTTCAACGCTGGTACAGCCGGACGAAAGCAAACCTGCCCAGCCAAAGGAAGAGGCGTCGGACGAACTTGATCCGTTAGCCCTGTTTGGCGGGTCGGCGAGCGCACCTGCCGCGCGTCACGATGACCCCCTCGGCCTGATGGGTGGCGCGCCGTTAACCCATCCGGGTGAAATCGTGGCCGATAAGCCGGAGCCAAAGCCTGAACCGCAAGCCGCACAGGAAGAGGATGCGCTGTCCAGCTCACCGCTGTTCGATCCGGAACCGACTGAACCACAGGATGCGCCGCGCGCGGAAGAAGAGCCCGCGCGTCCCGATTACGCTGGCTTCACCATGCCAACGCCGCAGGCCGTGGCGCGCAGCAACGCGCAGGCGCCTAAAGGCCGCCTGCGTATAGACCCGGTTAAAAACGCTGCTTCGCCTGCTGCCTCCGCGCAGACCGGCGAGCGGGGCGAGGTGCTTCAGGGCGAACTGCTGGAGGCGCTGCTGGAGGGCATGGGCCTGAGCGAAATGCAGCCGGTGCCGCAGTTTGACCGGGAAAATATGCGTCAGCTGGGGCAGATCCTGGGCATGTTCTCGCAGGGGACCGTGGCGCTGCTCTCCTCGCGCTCCATCCTCAAGCGTGGGGTGAAAGCCGATATGACCATGGTGCTCGACGATGCGAACAACCCGTTCAAACTGTTGCCGACCGGGAAAACGGTGCTGATCCAGATGTTCGGCACGCCGATGCCGGGCTTTATGCCGCCGACCAAATCGGTGCGTGATGCGCTAATCGATCTCCAGGCGCACCAGCTGGGGATGATCTCCGGTATCCGCGCCATTATCGCCGCCATGCTGCAATCCTTTAATCCGGAACAGCTGGAAGAGCAGGCGAAGCAGAACGGGATGACGTCACGCCTGGCGCTGCCGGGCAGCCGTAAAGCCGCGCTGTGGGATTATTTCGTTCGCAGCTATGGCGAGACGGCGGGCGAGATCGAGGACGACTTCCATACCCTGTTTGGCGAAGCCTTCCTCCATGCCTATGACATGGAGGTCAATCAGTACAAAGACTCACAAAGCGGATCGGAAGAAAAATGAATATCGCAACGGCTTCTCTCTCCCGCCAGGGGACGCGCGCCAGCAACCAGGATCAGACGGGAGAAACCATCGGGGAACGTTCAGCCTGCTTTGTCGTCTGTGACGGCATCGCGGGCCTGCCGGGCGGCGAGGTGGCCGCTGAGCTGGCCCGCAACAGCATTATTTCCCGCTTTGACGGCGACAAGCACCTTAATGCGCAGCATATTCGTGACTACGTCCAAACGGCGAACCGCACCATCCTCAGCGAACAACAGGCCGTGCAGGACTATCGCCGGATGGGCACCACGCTGGTCAGCCTGTTTATCGACAGGGATTACCGTCTGGCTTACTGGGCGCACGCCGGAGACAGCCGCCTGTACCTGTTTCGCCGCGGCTGGCTGTGGCATGTCACCACCGATCACAGCCTCGTCCAGCAGATGAAAGATGCCGGGCATCAGACCGACGATCTCAACAGCAACCTGCTGTATCTGGCGCTGGGTATTGAGAATGGCGGACCGGAAGCGAGCTACAGCGATGTCGTGCAGGTCGAGGACGGTGATGCCTTCCTGCTCTGCACCGACGGTTTCTGGCACGGCGTTAGCGAAGAGCAGATGAAGCAGTCGCTGCACATGGTCAATACGCCACAGGAGTGGCTGACCTTAATGAACCAAATCATTCAAAAGAATGCCGAACAGGAGGGCAATGCTCAGGATAACTATACCGCCGTGGCGGTGTGGATGGGCAACCCTCAGGACACCACTTTGCTGCATACGCTCTCTGACGCAGCACAATTTCTTCCCTGCGGAACTGATTAGACACACAAGGATTGATATGAAACTTTGGCTATCGGGTTTGGCTCTTCTGACGGTGGCGACCACCGCACAGGCTGAAAACTTCCGCATCGTGCAGTCTCCTGCGCAGAAGCTGGATATCTGGATCGACAACATTAAAGACAATACGCCGCAAAGCTGGTGTAAGGCGGACGTTGCGCTGCGTATCGTGGCGAACGGCAAGAAAGAGGTTTCGGTGCTGGAAAACTTCGTGCCGCGCCTTGGCTCGCTGCTGGAGCACCAGTGCAGCAAGCTGAATACCCTGAACTGGACGCTTAACGATCCGGAAGGCACGACGCTTGCCCGGGGCACAGCGGCTAAAGCACAGGACTGGGCGCTGGTGGTGAAACAGCAGGAAACGACGGCGGCAACGACCACCACCTCAGGCGCGCTGCTGCCGCCTGACCAGAATCCGGAGACGCACACCGTGGCGGCAGATCGTACGCCATGGCAGGAGTTCACCCTTCAGGACGGTTGCCACCTGCGCACCTTCTGGGAGGGCGGTTCCTCCGCGCCGGCGCTGTTTATTCCGGATTCCGACACCACCCGCTGCGGCAACGGTAGCTGGCTCAGCGGCCACACCGTGGTGACGCAAAATCGTAACGGGGCGCAGAAAGCGATTCCGGTCACCTACATTCACGGCTTCCCGGTGATGGGACTGAACAACGCGGTCGATCCTGAAAAGGCGCTGATCACCTCCGTCAACAAAGAGCGCATGGTCTTCAGCACCCCGAACAGCGACCAGAGCTGGATGATCCTGCCGTACGACAGCACTCTGAACGGCTGGAAGAGCAACGGCACGGTGGCGGTGGAAATCACCCGTGAGATCGCCAGCGACGACGCCAGACTCCAGGCGCGTATCGCAGAGGTGAAGAAGATCTGGAGCGCATGGGTTGCACCGGGCGCGGAGCTGAACGTTGTTCTGATTGACACGCTGCGTCCGCAGCTGCGCGATCCGGCAGTGGGCGCCTGGCGCGCGGCGAATTAAGGGGGGGCTATGAATACGCTTTATCAACGTCTGGCGGGTGAGTCGATTAGCGACGCGCTGCTTCGCCTGGAAGCCGAAATCAAAGCTCGTGCGGCGGATGCCGATCTGCGCGCCGCGTTTGTGCAGTTTCTGATCCTCAGCGGCAACTGGGCGCGCGCCCTGACCCAGCTGAAGAGCTGGCTGGCGCTGAAGCCGCAGGCAAAACCAACCGTAACGCTGCTGGAGCAGGCCATTCAGGGTGAACAGCAGCGGGCGCGCGTGTTCGCGGGAGAGGCGCGACCGGCAATGCCCGAGGCGCAGTGGCCGTGGCTGTCGACGTTAGCCCAGGCGCTGACCGAACGCGCCGGGCAAGCGCAAACGCTGCGCCTGGCGGCACTCGAACAGGCCCCGGCAAGCCGCGGGCAGGTCACGCTGGAGAATGAAGAGAGCCACACCTTTGAATGGCTGATGGACGGCGATGCCCGTCTGGGGCCGGTGTGTGAAACCCTGGTCAATGGCCGCTATTTCTGGGTGCCGTTCTGCGCCATCGATGCGATCCGTTTTCAGGCTCCGGCCAGCGTGACCGATCTGGTGTGGCGTCATGCGCTGGTCCGCCTAACGGACGGCACCGAGCAGGTGTGTCAGATCCCGGCGCGTTATCCGTTTGCTGACGGCGCTTCCGATAGCGTTAGACTGGGGCGCACCACCGAGTGGCTCCCGCTCGACGACGACGGTGTCCTGTATGAAGGCATGGGGCAGAAAGCCTGGCTGAGCGAGCAAAGCGAAAGCCCGCTGCTTACCCTGAGCCTGGTGACATTTACCTCGGATGGTGCGGATGAGTAATACCGCTGGCGAAGGCGATCTGCTGCGCAGCGGCTGGCAGGCCCGCAGCAGGCAGGAGAAAGTGGGGGCGCGCGACAAAATGCAGCCCTCACTGCTGGATCGCCTGACGGATAACGATCCGGAAAAAAAACGCGAGTCCGCCAACAGCAATCTGATTACCCACGCCGCGCTGCGTCGTAACGTCCTGCGGGATTTACAGTGGTTGTTTAATACCATCAACCACGATGCCTCCAGCGATCTGAGCGGGCTGACGCAGGTGAGCCGTTCCGTCGTTAACTTCGGCGTCGCGCCGCTGGCGGGGAAAAGAATGTCTGATATCGAATGGCACGACATTCAGCGCAAGCTCACCGAAGCGATTATTAACTTTGAACCGCGGATCCTGCCCCAGGGGCTTCAGGTTCGCTGCGTGTCCGATACCTCCTCGTTAGATCTGCACAACGTTCTGTCTATCGAAATCAAAGGCCGCCTGTGGTGCGTGCCGTATCCGCTGGAGTTTCTCTTTCGCACCGACGTCGATCTGGAAAACGGCCATTTTGAACTGAAAGATGCGGGGTAATGATGGAAAGCAAACTGCTCGAATATTACAACCGTGAACTGGCCTATCTGCGCGAGATGGGCGCGGAGTTCGCCGAACGCTACCCGAAAGTGGCGGGGCGGCTCGGCATGCGCGGCATCGAAGTGGCAGACCCGTACATTGAGCGCCTGATGGAAGGTTTCGCCTTCCTGACCTCCCGCGTGCAGATGAAAATGGACGCCGAATTCCCGCGCTTTTCACAGCGTATGCTGGAGATGATTGCGCCAAATTATCTGGCGCCTACGCCGTCGATGGCGATCGCTGAAATTCAGCCCGACAGCAGCCGGGGCGACCTGAGCAAAGGCTTTATTGTGCCGCGCGGCACCATGATGGACAGCCTGGCGCTGAAAAAAACCGGCGTTACGTGCAGCTATACCACGGCGCATGAGGTCAACCTGCTGCCGTTAAAAATTGAGCGGATCGAGCTGGGCGGCGTTCCCGCCGATCTGCCGCTGGCCCAGCTCGGCCTGAGTCAGCGGGGGATCAGCAGCGCCTTACGGGTCCGCATTGCCTGCGATGGCCCGCAGCATCTCGGGCACCTGGATTTTGACCGCCTGGAGTTCTTCTTAAGCGGCCCGGACATCGAGGCGCTGAAGCTGCTGGAGCTGGTGATGGAGCACCACGCGGGCATCGTCTGCCAGACGGTCAGCAAGCAGCCCCAGCGCCAGCTGCTGTCGTCTGACGCCCTGCGTCAGGAAGGCTTTGATGCGGACCAGGCCCTGCTCCCGGACGATCTGCGTAACTTTGACGGCTATCGCCTGTTGCAGGAGTACTTCGCGTTCCCGGCGCGTTTTCGCTTCATCAGCCTGAGCGGGCTGGGCAAGTTGATCCAGCGCTGCGAAGACGAAAAAGCGTTTGATATCTTCATTCTGCTCGACAAGAGCGACGATCAGCTGGAGCGCGTGGTGGATGCCAGCCACCTGGCGCTGCACTGCACGCCGGTGATCAACCTGTTCCCGAAAGTGGCGGCCCGGCAGAAGCTGAGCGAAAGCCAGCATGAATACCACCTGGTGGTGGATAACATCCGCCCGCTGGATTATGAAATTTATGCCGTGAAAAAAATCTATGCCAGCGCGGATGGTCAGCGGGACGACCAGACGTTTCGTCCGTTCTGGAGTACCTGGAGCGGGGACGCGGGCAACTACGGCGCCTATTTTTCCCTGCGCCGTGAGCAGCGCGTTCTCTCCGAACACGCGCTGCGCTATGGCACCCGCACGGGCTATATCGGCTCGGAGGTCTTCGTCTCGCTGGTGGATGCGCAGCACGCGCCGTGGCAGGAAAACCTGCGCTATATCTCCGCCGAGGTGCTGTGCACCAGCCGTGACCTGCCGCTGATGCTCCAGCAGGAGCTTGGGCAGTTTATTATGGCCGACTCCATGCCGGTGATGGCGTTAACCCTGCGTAAAGGCCCGACGCCGCCGCGTCCGGCACTGGCCGAAGGGTTCAGCACCTGGCGGCTCATCAGCCAGCTGCAAATGAACTACCTTAGCCTGATGGACAGCGAAAACGAAGAGGGCGCTGCCGCGCTGCGTCAGCTGTTAGGGCTGTACGCCAACCTCGCCGAGACGCCGGTTGCCCGTCAGGTGGATGGCGTTAGTCACTGCGTGCTGGAGCCGGTGCACCGCCGCGTGCCGGAACCCGGCCCGGTGGTGTTCGCCCGCGGGATCGGCATCACCCTGACGGTGGACGAACGTGCCTTTTCCGGCGCCAGCCCGTGGCTTTTCGGCAGCGTGCTGGAGCGCCTTTTTGCCCGCCTGGTCTCCATCAACAGCTTTACGGAGTTCACGCTCAAGAGCCAGCAGCGCGGCGAAATCGGCTACTGGGCGCCGCGTATGGGTAAAAGGGCGCTGGTATGAGTGAAGTTGCCCCTGCAACGCTGCGCGTGCATCGCCTGACGCCGCTGCCCGATGCGTTCTGGCGCGGAGTGCGCGAGACGCCGTGGCGCTACGATCTGTTCCAGCTGTTAAGACGCATTGATGCCCAGGGCGGCGAGCGTTACCCGCTGGGACGCGCGCCGCTGCCTAAATTTGAGCCGCTGCGTATTGGTCAGCAGCCTTCAATGGGCTTTGCGCCGTCAACGGTTGCTGAGGTCCGGCAGCGGGAAGAGAACGGACTGCATGAGGTTTCCATTCTGAGCTTCGGCCTGTTTGGTCCTAACGGCCCACTGCCGGTGCACATGACTGAGTACGCCCGCGAGCGTATTCATCATCATCAGGATCACAGCCTCAGCGCGTTTGCCGACCTCTTTCACCACCGCCTGACGCTGCTGTTCTACCGCGCCTGGGCGGACGCGCAGCCTGCCGTTTCACTGGATCGCGACGACAACAGGCGCTTCGAAGGGTATCTGGCATCGCTGATTGGCATGGGGCAGCCTGCCCAGATGTCGAAAGGCAGCCTGAGCGCGCATGCCCGCTTTACTCACGCCGGGCACCTGACCCGCCACGGGCGGGATCCGGAAGGGCTGGAGAAAATCCTGCGCAACTATTTCAACGTGCCGGTCAGGCTGGTGGCCAACGTCCCGCAGTGGATGCCGCTCTCAACGCGGGAGCAGGCACAGCTGGGTGAGGGGCGTCGCCTGCCGCGCATGGGAGAGTCCGCTTTTCTCGGCATTGCGGTACGCGACGTGCAGCATAAATTCCGGCTCGAGATTGGCCCGTTGAGCGCAGACGACTACAACCGTTTTCTACCGGGCGAAGGATGGGTCACCGAGCTGCGCGACTGGGTGCGACAGTACGCCGGGGTGGAATTTGAATGGGAAACACGGGTGATCCTGCGCGCCGATGCGGTGCAGGGCGCCACGCTCGGCAGCGCCGGGCGATTAGGGTACAACACCTGGCTCGGCCTTCAGCCTCAGCCTGTTCCGCGTGGCGATCTGGTGTATCGCGCAGAGCGATAATCCTTCCGTATACCGAATCATTGTTAATGGAAACTAACATGTCAGAAATTAGCCGTGCCGTGCTTTTCGGCAAACTGGATACGCTGTTATTTACCTCTCTGGAAAGCGCGACTGCCTTCTGTAAGCTGCGCGGCAACCCGTACGTTGAGCTGGTGCACTGGCTGCATCAGCTGATGCAGCAGCAGGATGGCGATCTGCAACAGGTCATCCGTCACTTCGCCCTTGATGAACAGCAGCTGACGCGCGATATCGTGGCGGCGCTGGATGCCCTGCCGCGTGGCGCGAGTTCCGTGTCTGATCTTTCCGAGCATATCGACAGCGCCGTCGAGCGCGCCTGGGTCTACGGCTCGCTGAAGTTTGGCGTCAGCCGCATCCGCGGCGGCCATTTGCTGATCGGCATATTGAAAACGTGGAATCTGGCTAACGTGCTGAAAAGTATTTCGGCGCAGTTCACCCGTCTTAACGTTGAGGTGCTGGTCGAGCAGTTCGACGCCATTTGCGCCAGCAGCAAAGAGAGCCAGCAGGCCGCCGCCGCTGCGGACGCGCCTGCCGGGGCAGTACCGGCTGCGCAGGGCACGCTGGCGCAGTATGGTCAGGATCTGACGGCGCGCGCCCGGGAAGGCAAGATTGACCCGGTGGTGGGGCGCGATGAAGAGATCCGCCAGATGGTCGATATCCTGATGCGTCGTCGCCAGAACAACCCCCTGCTGACCGGGGAAGCCGGCGTCGGGAAAACCGCAGTGGTGGAAGGGCTAGCGCTGCGTATCGCCGACGGCGACGTGCCGGAGCCGCTGCAAAACGTTCAGCTGTGGCTGCTGGATATCGGCATGCTTCAGGCCGGAGCGGGCATGAAAGGGGAATTTGAGGCGCGCCTCCAGGCGCTGATTAACGAGGTGCAGTCCAGCGCCACGCCAATTATTCTGTTTATCGATGAGATCCACACCCTGATTGGCGCAGGCGGACAGCAGGGCACCGGCGATGCCGCTAACCTGCTCAAGCCAGCCCTGGCGCGCGGGCAACTGCGCACCATCGGCGCGACCACCTGGGCGGAATACAAAAAATACATTGAGAAAGATCCTGCGCTGACCCGCCGCTTCCAGACCGTACAGGTTCACGAGCCGGATGAAGCGAAAGCCGTACTGATGCTGCGTAGCACCGTGTCGCCGCTGGAAACCCATCATCAGGTTTTACTCCTCGACGAAGCGGTCAGCGCGGCGGTGAAACTGTCGCATCGCTATATCCCTGCGCGTCAGCTACCGGATAAAGCGGTGGCGCTGCTGGATACCGCCTGCGCGCGCGTGGCCGTCAGCCAGAGCGCGCCGCCTGCTCAGCTGGAAGACTGCCTGCGCCATCTTGCCGCGCTGGATGTGGAAATTGAGATCGCAGAACGCGAAGCGCGCGTGGCGGCCGGTGATGCCGAGCGCGTCACGGCATTACGCGCCGAACGCGACGCGTATGAGACAAAACGCGAAGCCCTGGCCCGACGCTGGGAAGAAGAGCGCAGCCTGGTGCAGGAGATTATCCGCCTGCGCGCCGCGCTTTTCGCGGCGGGCGAAGAAGATACCGCCGAGCTGCGCGGCCAGCTGGCAGAACAGCAGCAGGCGCTGAAGATCTTACAGGGTGACGAACCGCTGCTGTTTGCCGCGGTGGATGAGAACGTGGTGGCTGCGGTGGTCTCAGACTGGACCGGGATCCCGCTGGGCCGGATGGTGAAAAACGAGATCGACGCGGTTCTGAACCTTGCCGACACGCTGAACCAGCGTGTTATTGGCCAGCGTCACGGTCTGGATCTGATTGCCCGCCGCGTGAAAACCTCGCGGGCGAAGCTTGATGATCCGAACAAGCCGGTGGGCGTCTTTATGCTGTGCGGTCCGTCCGGCGTCGGTAAAACCGAAACCGCGCTGGCGCTCGCCGAATCCCTGTACGGCGGCGAGCAGAACGTCATCACCATCAACATGAGCGAGTTCCAGGAAGCGCACACCGTCTCCACCTTAAAAGGTGCGCCTCCGGGGTACGTAGGGTATGGTGAAGGCGGGGTATTAACCGAGGCCGTCCGCCGCCGTCCATACAGCGTCGTGCTGCTGGACGAAATTGAGAAAGCGCACCCGGACGTCCACGAGATCTTCTTCCAGATCTTCGACAAAGGCTGGATGGAAGACGGCGAGGGGCGCCATATTGATTTCCGCAACACCATTATTATTCTGACCTCCAACGTCGGCACCGAGCTGATTAGCGCCATGTGCGCCGATCCGGACCTCATGCCGGAGCCTGAGGCCTTAAGCGGCGCGCTGCGCCAGCCGCTGCTGGAGGTGTTCCCACCGGCGCTGCTGGGCCGTCTGCTGGTGGTGCCGTACTACCCGCTCAGCGACGAGATGCTGGGGCAGATTGTGCGTCTTCAGCTCAGGCGCATTCAGCGTCGTCTGGAAGAGAATCACAACATTATTTCTGAATTTGACGACAGCGTGGTCGAACAGATTGTTCAGCGCTGTACCGAGGTTGAGTCGGGCGGGCGTATGGTGGATGCGATTCTGACCAATACGTTGCTGCCTCAGATGAGCCAGATTTTACTTACCGCCAGCCGCAGCGACCAGCAGTACCGACGTCTGCATGTCACCTGCGAGCAGGGCGAGTTCCACTGTCAGTTTGCCGCGTAATAATCATCAAGAGAACTGTAAAAGATGACGGATAATGATAACAATCGGACTGTCCCAAACGCGCTCCCGGTCGGGTACCGTTTCAATGAGTTTGAGATAAAAGAGGTGATTGGCGGCGGCGGATTCGGCATCGTCTATCGCGCCTGGGATCACCAGCTCGAACGCACTATCGCTATCAAAGAATTTATGCCTTCCTCCCTCGCCGTGCGCGGCGAGGATATGACGCTGGTGCTGCGCAGCGAGCGCTTCGGCAAAGCGTTTTCTGCCGGTCTGAACAGCTTCATCCAGGAAGCCCGCCTGCTGGCGCGCTTTAACCACCCGAACCTGCTGCACGTACTGCGTTTCTGGGTGCAAAACGACACGGCCTATATGGGGACGCTGTTTTACAGCGGTACCACGCTGTCGCGTCTGCGCGAAGAGAAACCGGAGCTGATTAACGAGGCGTGGATCCGCCGCATGCTGCCAATGCTCTTCGGCGCCATCAAAACGATCCACGACGAGGGTTATCTACACCGCGACATCTCGCTGGATAACATTCAGATTCAGGATAACGGCCTGCCGGTGCTGCTCGATTTCGGATCGGCGCGCCGCACCATCGGTAATCTCTCGGATGAGACGGAAACCATGCTGCGTCCGGGCTTCGCGCCTATCGAGCAGTATACCGACGACAATGAAAGCGAGCAGGGGCCGTGGACGGATATCTACGCGCTCGGCGCCGTATTGCGCACCCTCATCGTGGGCTCTCCGCCACCGGTCAGCGTGGTGCGCTCGATTCAGGACACCTGCAAACCGCTGGTGGAGCTGATGCCGCAGGGCTATTCCATCCCGCTGCTACAGGCCATCGACAAGGCGCTGGCGCTGCATATGGAAGACCGTCCGCAATCCATTGAGGAGTTCGCGGCGCTGATCGAGATGCCCGTCGCCGGTATCGACGAGGTGCTGACCGCGAAGAAGACCGGCACGATGCTGGTGCCGGTGGAAGAGGAGGCATCTGCTTCCGCGCTGGACTGGCGACGTTACAAGCTTCCGGGGCTGGTGGCCGCGGGCGTGCTGGTTGGGGTGGTTGCCGGTGCGATGCTGTTCGGCGGCGGCAGTCAGGAAACGCCAGAGCAGACGGCGCAAACCCCTGCCGTGAGCCCTCCGGCTGAGACCTCATCCCAATCGGAAACCAGACCGGCAACGGCAGACGTGAGCGAGCCGGTAGCGCCACCTGCTACGGCGCAGCAGAGTGCGCCACCTGCTACGGCGCAGCAGAGTGCGCCGCCTGTCGACGCCAGCCCGGTCGCGCTGGTCTACATCCGCATGCTTGATGGCGAGACGCTGAAGGTGAACGGCGAGTCTAAAGCGCTGCGTCCGGGGAATAACGGTTACGCATCGCTGAAATTGCCTGCGGGCGAGACCCGCATTGAACTGGAAGGCAATGGAAGAACGCGTACCCAGACGCTGGATATTGCGAAGCCAGGCACCTGGCTGGTGAATCCGTAAGCCTGCGGGTAACAGGACGGAGCGAATGTATAACATCAAGTTTGTCTATCTGTTCCACGAGAACGTCTCGCCAGCGCTGTTTGCGAAAATAATCCGCCCGTCCGTTGCCGGACAGTGGATTATGTCGGTTCCCGACCATTCGCTGCGCTCACTCTTCACGCGCTACGATCTGCTGCGCACGATCACCGGTGCGAATCCATATCAGTCCGGGCGCGATACCCGTACGCTGATCGCGCAGGATTTAGAGATGGGCAGAGTGGTTGCCATTGACGAAAGTTTTCGTGACTGGTCATCAGTAACGGAAATTTTTTATATCAACGCCAAAGGGCAACTCCAGGCTGCCTCGCTGGTCGGCCTGGGCTGGTATCCGGTGAGTACGATTGTTGACCGCTACGAAACCATGGTTAGAACGTACGGATCTCGCCCTGCGCCAACGGTACTGCCAAAACAGGTGGTGAAATCTAAAACGGCACAGGTGCCGGATGAACCTACTCCGGGCAAGGACGGTAAAACCTATGCCGGGCAGCTTCAGAAGATGACCAAAGCAGAACGCTGGCAGGCGCGTAAAGATCTGATCGCGAAGGGGAGCAATAGCCTTTATCCGGATGCCCAGATCGCCGCGAAACGTCTGGCGGCGAATAATATCGCGGTGGAAAAAGCGAAGCTTGCGGAAAATATTTATAAGACCGTGAACCCGCTGGAAACCACACCGGGCGTGCCGGAGGGATGGACGGATATCAGTAATGACGATGCGCTGTTAGGAAAGTTCGGGCTGAACAAATCCATGCTCTTTGACGATGATACGTCCCCCAATTTTCTGGCGCGCGTCTATCAACCGAAGCCGGAAGTGTTTGGTGCAGATATGAACCCCACGCTGGTATTCAGGGGATCGCGCGAGCCTGGCTTCGCCTCTCTGTCTGAGAATGTCTCCTCTCTACTGACCAAAGGGGAACTGGCGCCGGTGGTAAACGGGGCTGACTGGTCGAACAACTTCTCACAGGGCATGGGTATGGCTTCAGATTATTATAAAAAGGCCGTGAGTATCGGTAAGGAGCTGGCAAGGTCAGGCCAGAATATTGATATTGCCGGTCATTCCCTTGGCGGTGGTCTCGCCTCTGCAACCTCTATGGGCAGCGGGAAAGCGGGGTGGACGTTTAACGCCGCCGGCCTCAATGCCGGAACCGTAGAAAAATACGGCGGTAAGATATTAGGCAGTACGGATAATATCCAGGCGTATCGGGTTGAAGGTGAACTGCTGACGAAGATTCAGGAAGTTAACCCCTGGGAAGATCTGAAAACGATGAAAGGGCATGTCCCTTCGTGGATCCTCAAAGAGGAAATCTCTGCGCTGAGCCCTAATGCTGCCGGAATACCCCATGACCTTCCCGGTGGAACCGGAAGTGCGCTGGACCGCCACGGGATTAATCAGGCGATTGATTGCATAGAGCAACAGAAGGATGAGGATATTTCGATAATCGGGAGTCGATTGTGAAAAAAGGGTTGATGGCTTTTGTCGCGTTATGTTTTTTATTCATGATTCAGGGGTGTAAGCAGGATATGGACCTTAATCCACAGGACTACTTCAGCGGTCAGCAGCTTGAACTGGCGAAAGCGATTGAAGAAGGCGATGTCGACGCGGTGAAGACGCTTGCACCAGACAGCGATCTTAATAAACCGGGAAAGCAGGATATGACCCTGCTTTTTTGGGCCATCGGCAACGCGATTAATGATAAAAAGACATCGCCCCATTTAAAGGTGATTACGTTGCTTGTTAAGGCTGGCGCAGATCCGCTCCAGCCTCGACCGCAGGGAAAAAGCAGTCCTGCCGAATTTGCCCTAAAGGGAGACAGTGCGGACTGGATCGACGCGATGCTGGACGGTGGCCTCTTACCCAACGTGAAAGATAAGGTTTTCCACGAACCCATCATCTTCCAGTCGCTAAAAGCGAAAAATACAGAGACGCTGGAAGCCATGCTCGATCGCGGTGCTGACGTCAACTCAACCAACTCACTGGGTAAAACGCTGGTGTTTGATGCGCTGGATAACCAGGCTTACGATCATGTCTTGTTGCTGCTCGATCGTGGAGCGGATCCGTCAATTAAGGCCAAAAATGGCTGGTCGATGAGCAATGCGCTCGCGGACGCGCTTAATGGACTCGAGCGAGGCAGTGAGCAATACGAGAAATTAAACGAAATAAAAGAGAAACTTATTCAGAAAGGGGGCGTGTGGCCACCTGCGCCGGTTAAGTGATTGCTCAACTTTCATGAAAGCCAGAGATAAGGTTTTTTCCGGAGCTTCCAAAAGCCTGCACTCTTTGGATTTATAAAAACGAAAGTTCGTACCTCCAGACAAATCAACCCAGCATTGCATCAATCCAAATCCACCTCGTCGAAATTAGCTTTACGTTCATAAACGTTCCCAGCATAAACCATTACGGAATAAAGATTATGCTCAACCGAATTACCGTCCAGCTCCCGGTGGAGGGGCTGCTCTTCTGGAAACTCTCCGGCCGCGAGGCGATGTCCGAGTCGTTCGCGCTGACGCTGACCCTTCTCGGCACAGACGCGCGCATTGACCGCAGCAGGCTGCTGGGCCAGCCGGTCACGGTGACCATCCCCACGCAGAACCTGCTTACCCCCCGCTATATCAACGGCAAGGTGACGCGCGTGGCGGTGAGCGCCGTGGAGCTGACGGGCACCCGCTATGCGGTGTACCAGCTGACGGTGGAGCCGGACCTGTGGCCGATGAAGCGCGACCGTAACCTGCGTATCTTCCAGGGCCAGACGGTACCGCAGATTGTCAAAACCCTGCTGGCTGAGCATCAGGTTAACGTTGAGGATAAACTCACCGGCAGCTACCGGGTGTGGGACTACTGCGTGCAGTATCAGGAGTCGAGCCTGGACTTCATCAGCCGCCTGATGGAGCTGGAGGGGATTGCGTATCACTTCCGCCATGAGGCGGACAAGCATACCCTGGTACTGACCGACGCCGCGACGCAGCATCAGCCGTTCAGCGGCTATGAGGTCATTCCTTACCACCAGACGCTGTCCGGTGGCAGCACTGACGAAGAGGGGATTAGTCAGTGGGCACTGGAGGACAGCGTGACGCCGGGGATATACAGCCTCGACGACTATGACTTCCGCAAGCCGAACGCGTGGCTGTTCCAGGCGCAGCAGAACCCGGCGTCCCCGAAACCGGGCAGCATCGACGTGTACGACTGGCCGGGTCGCTTTGTGGAGACAGGCCATGCGGAGTTCTACGCCCGCATCCGTCAGGAGCGCTGGCAGGTTGAGCATCAGCAGATTCAGGCCACAGCCACGGCAGCGGGCATTGCGCCGGGCCACACCTTCACCCTGACCAACGCGCCGTTCTTCAGCGATAACGGCGAGTATCTGGTGACGGCGGCGGGCTATCACTTCGAGGAGAACCGCTACGCGAGCGGCGAGGGGGAAACCATTCACCGCACCGATTTCACCGTTATCCCGGCGTCAGTGTCGTACCGTCCGGCGCAGAGCACGGCGTGGCCGCGCACCTACGGCCCGCAGACGGCGAAAGTGGTCGGGCCGCAGGGCGAGAGTATCTGGACGGACAAATACGGCCGGGTGAAGGTGAAGTTCCACTGGGACCGTCTGGCGAAAGGCGATGACACCAGCTCCTGCTGGGTGCGCGTGTCGAGCGCCTGGGCGGGCCAGGGCTACGGCGGGGTGCAGATCCCGCGCGTCGGTGATGAGGTGGTGGTGGACTTTATCAACGGCGACCCGGACCGTCCGATCATTACCGGGCGCGTGTACAACGACGCGAGCATGCCGCCGTGGGCGCTGCCGGCCGCGGCGACGCAGATGGGCTTTTATAGCCGCAGCAAAGATGGCCATAAAGACAATGCCAATATTCTCCGTTTTGAAGATAAAGCCGGGCACGAGCAGATCTGGATCCATGCAGAAAAAAATATGGATACGGATATAGAAAATTCTGAAACTCATGATGTCGGTGTCGATCGTAGAAAAACCATCGGACAGGATGAGAATATAACGATTAAGCGGAACCAGAAATCAGATGTAGGTAATAATGAAACGCATAATATTGGTAACAAGCACGTTATAAACGTTGGGAAAGATCAAACCGTCTTGACCATGGATAAAGAAGGTAACGCGCTGCTGGAATCTGTGACCACGATTAAACTAAAAGTTAAAGACAACTATATTCTGATCGCCCCGGATACCATTGAGATTCACGTAGGCCAAGGCAACCTCAAAGCAGAGGCTGTGGAACAAGCCATCTTCAAAGGTGAAGAGCTTACAAAACTGGGTGATGGGATCAATACCGAGCTCAAGGCAAATGATACGGTGAGTATAACGGGAACTAACCTTACCGATATTAAGGGCGCGATTGTAAAAGTTAACAGTTAATCTGCGTACAGAGAACGCTATTATGGGAAAACCAGCCGCCAGAGCGCGCATTGATTCCAGCGCACATACTGGCCCAATTCAAAGCGGAAGTCCCAACGTAATTATTGGCGGATTTCCGGCGGCACGAAAAGGCGACCCGCTTTCATGTTCTCAACATGGTCAGGGAAGTATTCTCAGCGGTTCAACAACGGTATTTGTGAACGGTTTACCTCTCGCCAGGGAAGGCGACAAGACGGGTTGCAATACTTCAGCGACCCCTGCGGTCGCAACCACTCAACCTGCACCTCCGCAATATTGGGGAGGAACGGCGGCGAAGGGTGCGGGTAAAGATGGTGCTATACATGGTGATGTTTACGACGCCCGGGTGCTCGGCGCCTATGCAAGTCTTGAAGATAAATCCGGCTTTGGAAAACCCGATACGGCTTCAGCCGGATTCGCGCTTGCCGATATCACGGTCGGGAATACAAAAAGCCAGGATAAATATAAAGGCGAGGTTCGTACAAAAGTAGGGGTGGCGAATGCCAGCGGCACGTTAGTGACAGATAGGGCCGATTACGGGGCTATCAACCTCAATGCTAACGCTACCGCGATACAATATGGCGCCTCGGGTAGCATTGGAAAAGAAGGGGAGCAATACGGCGGGGTTGGTGGGGACGTGTATCTGGCAACCGCTGAAGCGAAGGCTGTCAGTGAAATGTACGACGGTAATAAAGGACGTTATGGTTTTAATGTGGAACTTGGCGCAGAAGCAGCGGCGGTCAAAGGAGAAGCGACGGCTAAAGCCGATTTTTATGGCGTAGTCGTTGCCGATGGCAAACTTTCAGGGAGTGCAGGGAGCGCTGGCGCTTCTGCTGGCGTGGGAACCTGGATTGATAGTACAGATTATTCGTTTAACCTCAAGGTATCAGGTGAGCTTGCAGTGGCGCTTGGTCTGGGAGGGGATGCCAGTATCAAATTGGCTCTCAAACCGATCCTTGACTGGATTTATGACGATGATGAGAGCAAGCCTTCTCCAGCGGCGGGCAGTGGCGATGGTGTGATTAAGACGGGCTGTGTTACAGTCCTGGTAGGAGATTAAAATGTGTAAATGGGGAACGTTGTAATGCATTGGTTTTTCTTTATTCTCTTTATGATTTGGACGCTAGCGCTAATCTGGAATGGAAAAGATTTATTTAACAAAAAACAATGGCTCCTGGCTGGGTTGATGTTCGTTCTGGTGCTAGTGGCTACAGTCGTCATTGGCTTTACGTTGAAATGGCTTGCTCAGTCAATGTCATTATTTTCCGTCGCAACGGCCAAACATTATTCGATCATCTTATCCATGTCTTTCCTGTGCGTCTGGGGATTAAAGGTCACAGTAGTCCTGCTGTGCACGTTATTTTCCGGGATTATGGGGGGGCACAAAAGATACAACGCAGAAAATTATGAAAAATTATCGTCTATGACACGTGCCGTGGCGCCTGGCTTACTTATCTTTGCTAAAAGCTTAATTACCCTCGGAAGCTTCCTTATGTTTTCGGGTTTATGGCTTAAGTAAGCGCGACGAGTGAGGTTGCATTATGGTTACTGAAAAAAAATATCTTTTTCCTCTCGAGATGAAGGATCAGGAAAAAGAGATTCGGGAAAAATTCTGGAAATGTCTCTATACCTCCGGAGAAAAAGAGATGTTCCATTACTGGCTACTGTTACCACAGAATGTTAAGCCAGCAGAGTTAAAACCGGTCACGTTTCAGGAGGTTGGACTGACGAATATTGGACGATACATCGCCGATGACACCGGCCCCTATATTGAAGTCTGGGCTGCGTATGAACACTGCCAGTGGGAGATGAATGCGTCAGACTGGCTTATCAATAAGCTCGACTTAATGGGCGAGAAAGTACTGAGCCAGAGGATAATTACGCATCCTTCAGGAAGTGGGAAATTTGCGGATATCCTGTCCATTAAAAAGATGCCATCGGGTGATGAGGTCGTTTCACGGTATACGGTGCAAAAGGATTATAATCCTGTAAATGGTGGAGGTAATTACTTCCTTTTGAAAACGGCTTGTGGTTCTAAGGATTACAACTCGATCGCCGATACTATTTTCCTGATTGCTATCAACTGGGATTTAATGCATCGCAGCAATATGATGCTTTCAGAACTGTTGAAAACAGTTAGCCTTAGCAACAAAAATGACAATGGATTTAAAATTCCGGATTCATGGCAGGTGAGTACACTGGATGATAATCGTCTGGTAATTGAACACACGTTAGGTAATGTCAACCATGGAGTGATTAATTTCTGTCTTTTCCGTCAGACTGATTATCCTTCTGCGCAGGCTATTTTCGAAGTAGCAACTGCGCGTTTTAACCGTCACGATAGTGCGGTCTCTCTTGCGACGTCGGACATTGCCAGCATTCCAAATGATATCAATCTCACGTTTACAGGCGATCTTTATAGCTGTACTGGAGAGGTTGTCAGCGCTGCTGAGAATATCAGGGCTTATTACGACATGCGTATCTTCAAAATTAATGATTTATGGTGTTACGTTGAGGTGGTTGGGCCCCATCGTAATCATCGGGATTATTATTACGAAACTAATAAACGATGTATGGAAATTATTCTTTCTACGTTTCGCATAGAAAAACGATGAGCTGACAAAGTTAATTCATGGCCATCTAAATAAAACCATAGAAATGTGGTTTTATTTTTGTTGCACAGAAACATGATCATAAACGCGGGTGAATATAAGCAAAAAACTCGCGATCAGATTCGTTCAAGTGGTTATGTTATCGATACGCTTGAGGCTGCGATGTGGTCCGTATGGAATACGGATAATTTCCGTGATGCCATTCTGCTGGCAGCCAACCTTGCCGATGATGCTGACAGCGTTGCGGCGACGGCGGGACAAATAGCGGGGGCGTTGTATGGTTATTCCGCTATCCCGCAGGACTGGAAAGATAAACTCGTACAACACGAACGTATTGCCACAATGGCGGGTAAACTATTCGATAGAGCACCTGAGGATAATTTTTTATAGTTAGAATTACCAAGGGTAAGCGAGGGCATATGATGACTTGCGATCAGGTATGGAATTTTTAGTTAACTGAATCTACTGCAATGAATGAAATGACAATGTTTGGTTACGTTGATAGAGCATTAACTTTAGCACAGAAAAGATATGCAGACGTCAAGAATCGTGATCCCCAATCCCCGCTTTTGCAAATGTACGACTCTATTGTACAACAATTATTATTTCTACGGGATTTAATCGAAGGCAAGGAAAAGGATAGAGCGAAATTATGGGATATGACGTTCGGTATGTATGCAGGGAAGGAGTTTGATCATTCTGATGAGTTGTTTTTTGAAAGGTTGTCAGATGCCTGGTTTATTGTGGATCAAATCCGCCGAGGGTTAAAGGTTAGGCTGCCGCATGAGGTCGATACCAACTATAATAAAAAGAAACAAAACCTCATGAAGAAATTCCCTGATGAATTTTAGTATTTCATATGAATAATATTTTTTATTATGGGTGAAAGGTGATTGACTTACATGCTGATTTAAATGCCTTGTTAAAATATGTTGATAGATATCGTAAATACTTACCCATTAGCAGACCTTCAGTCCAGCGAAGGATGCAGTATACGTATGATAATAAGCCATTAGAGTCATCCTCAAATAGTGATGTACAAAAACAATGGGATTTACCACCACCATGTAATATCTCACTAGCGCAATCACGGGATCGTGCGGTAGGTACGCTTATTGGTCTTGCTGTTGGAGATGCTGTAGGTACGACGCTCGAATTTTTGCCTCGTGACAGAGCATACGTCAAAGATATGACAGGAGGTGGGCCATTTCAACTTCGTGCAGGTGAATGGACGGATGATACATCCATGGCATTATGTCTTGCGGAAACGCTTCTTGAGAAAGGCGATGCTGATACTATATGTTTCAGGAATAAGCTTCTGGAATGGTATCAGCATGGTTATAACAGTTCAAATGGCGTCTGTTTTGATATAGGTAATACAACGCGATTTGCTTTAGAGCAATATTTAACAATTGGCCCAGGATGGAGCGGCAATACTGCTCCAGAAACTGCGGGTAATGCTTCCATTATCAGACAAGCCCCTGTCTCTATTTTTTTTAGAAAGTCATTAAGCAAAGCGTTTTATGAAGCTAAAAAACAATGTATCGCAACACACGGTGCCGCGGAAGCAATCAATAGCACGCAGTATTTAAGTTATTTGCTTGTGCATATGATTAACGGTAGCAATAAAGATTTTGTTTTTTCTCCGCACGTTATGCCGCTTCAGCCACGCGTAATGATTATCAACGCGGGTGAATATAAGCAAAAAACTCGCGATCAGATTCGTTCAAGTGGTTATGTTATCGATACGCTTGAAGCCGCGATGTGGTCCGTATGGAATACGGATAATTTCCGTGATGCCATTCTGCTGGCAGCCAACCTTGCCGATGATGCTGACAGCGTTGCGGCGACGGCGGGACAAATAGCTGGAGCATTATATGGTTATTCCGGTATTCCGCAGGAGTGGAAAAACAATCTTGTACAACATGAACGTATCGCCAAAATGGCTGGTGAATTGTTCGATAGAGCCCCCGAAGACACTTTCTTATAACTGTTTATCTCAATGAAACTACAGGAAAAGTAGTTTTATTTTGTGGCAAGCGAAGTCAATCTTACAGCTACTCATTATCACATCAACGGCGTTTCCGCTTTGCATACTGAGATGAGTTAACTTCTGGCACTGAGATTCGTCCATAGTGGAATAAAGATTATGCTCAACCGAATTACCGTCCAGCTCCCGGTTGAGGGGCTGCTCTTCTGGAAACTCTCCGGCCGCGAGGCGATGTCCGAGTCGTTCGCGCTGACGCTGACCGTGCTCGGCACAGACGCGCGCATCGACCGCAGCAGGCTGCTCGGCCAGCCGGTCACGGTGACCATCCCGACGCAGAATCTACTGACCTCCCGCTATGTTAACGGCAAGATTACCCGCGTGGCGGTGAGCGCCGTGGAGCTGACGGGCACCCGCTATGCGGTGTACCAGCTGACGGTGGAGCCGGACCTGTGGCCAATGAAGCGCGACCGTAACCTGCGTATCTTCCAGGGCCAGACGGTACCGCAGATTGTCAAAACCCTGCTGGGTGAGCATCAGGTTAACCTCGAAGACAAACTCACCGGCAGCTACCGGGTGTGGGACTACTGCGTGCAGTATCAGGAGTCGAGCCTGGACTTCATCAGCCGCCTGATGGAGCTGGAGGGGATTGCGTATCACTTCCGCCATGAGGCGGACAAGCACACCCTGGTGCTGACCGACGCCGCGACGCAGCATCAGCCGTTCAGCGGCTATGAGGTCATTCCTTACCATCAGACGCCGTCCGGCGGCAGTACGGATGAAGAGGGCATCAGCCAGTGGGCGCTGGAGGACAGCGTCACGCCGGGGATTTACAGCCTCGACGACTACGACTTCCGCAAGCCGAATGCGTGGCTGTTCCAGGCGCAGCAGAACCCGGCGTCACCGAAACCGGGCAGCATCGACGTGTACGACTGGCCGGGTCGCTTTGTGGAGACAGGCCATGCGGAGTTCTACGCCCGCATCCGTCAGGAGCGCTGGCAGGTTGAGCATCAGCAGATTCAGGCCACCGCCACGGCGGCGGGCATTGCGCCGGGCCACATCTTCACCCTGACCAACGCGCCGTTCTTCAGCGACAACGGCGAGTATCTGGTGACGGCGGCGGGCTACCATTTCGAGGAGAACCGCTACGCGAGCGGTGAGGGGGAAACCATTCACCGCACCGATTTCACGGTCATTCCGGCGTCGGTGTCCTACCGTCCGGCACAGTCCACGGCGTGGCCGCGCACCTACGGCCCGCAGACGGCGAAAGTGGTGGGGCCGCAGGGGGAGAGTATCTGGACGGACAAATACGGTCGCGTGAAGGTGAAGTTCCACTGGGACCGTCTGGCGAAGGGCGATGACACCAGCTCCTGCTGGGTGCGTGTGTCGAGCGCGTGGGCGGGCCAGGGCTACGGCGGGGTGCAAATCCCGCGCGTCGGCGATGAGGTGGTGGTGGACTTTATCAACGGCGACCCGGACCGTCCGATCATTACTGGTCGCGTGTACAACGACGCGAGCATGCCGCCCTGGGCGCTGCCGGCTGCGGCGACGCAGATGGGCTTTATGAGCCGGACAAAAGACGGTTCCGTGGACAACGCCAACGCCCTGCGCTTTGAGGACAAGGCGGGCGCAGAGCAGGTGTGGATCCAGGCCGAGCGCAACATGGACACCAGCGTTAAAAATGATGAAACGCACACCGTTGGCGGCGCGCGCAGCCATTACGTGAAGAAAAATGAGCTGCATCGCGTGGAGGCTAATCAGATCCAGGCCGTGAAAGGCGGAACCGAGATCCTGACGGGTAAAGGCAAGCTGGATGCAGCGGTGGAGCAGTACGTCATTGCTTCCGGGACGAAGCTGCGGCTGGTCTCGGGCGAGAGTGCTATTGAGCTTAACGCTAACGGCAAAATTAACCTGATCGGCAAAGAGTTTAACTTCTTTGTGGAAGGGGATGGGTATATCACCACAGGCGGTAAGCTGCATCTGAATACGTCGGGCACCAAGCCGGGCACAACGGCGCCGGGATCGGGGCATAAAGGGGATATTGATGCGGCGGTGCAGGAGAAGTTTTCTCCGAATAAAAGTGCTAAGAATCCGGCTCCCGCAGCTTCAGCGCCAGCAGCAACCAGACCAAAACCAACAACAAAATTTGCATCAGCGCCACCATTAAAAGGGAGTTACGTCTATCAAAATAATTCCTACAACTCTGATGTGATGCCCTTCAGTGAAGATGTAGTTAAGGAAATCAATAAGTCACCAACGCTTCAGACACAATTAAAAGATCTAAAAGATAAAGGGTGGGCTATTCAGCCGGGAGCAGCAGGAGGGGGGAGTTACGCTGATACGAATAACAAATTGATTGTCATGGACCCTGAACACATGGAAGATACAGCCACAACGGTGCAAACTCTGGCACATGAGGCAGGGCATGCAACTTATCCTGTTGCGGTAGATTCTTCGAGTAAGGAAAGCTTCATCAACAGCCAGCTTATGGATGAAGGTGGAGCAACGCTGAATAACATTAAAATACAACGCGAGATCCTTGCAAACGGCGGTATTGATATTGATATAGCGGGAAGTGCCGAAAACCTAAAAGCATATAATTCTGCCTATGATAAAATGGTAAGTGGTGAGTTATCTCGCATTGATGCAGCCAAAGCAATAGGAAAAGTGTATGGTAAAGGCGAAATAGCCTCAGGGACTAATCTAAATTATAATGATTACTATGGAGGATTCTATGGAAAGTAGGATGATTAAAGCTACATTCCTCATTGTTCTTCCACTATTTTCAATATTTACCTATGCAGGGCATAATAAAATGAATCAAGATTCGTTGTGGCAAATGATTAAAGAAATGAAATCAGTGTGGGGTAAACAAGTTGAGGATGTCAGTAAACTGTTTAACCAACCGCTGATTAATAATACACAGGAGAAAGAAGACCGTTATACTTCAGCTCCCTTTACGTTAACTGATGGCACACGGATCAGTAATGTGGATGTTCGTTTATGGGGAAATGGTGATAACAGCGTATCTTTGGTTTCTTTCGTAGTTAATCAACCATGTATTACTCTTGATCAAGTCAAATCTCATTTTCCGGATCTGAAATTGTCTAATATCCCTCGCGGAAACACGCCGGGACAATCAGTTGGATATCGCACCCCTACCGATGAACGCGGGCTGGCATGGGCATTTAGCTTTCCAGTTCTGAATCAGGAATGCCTGGGCAGGGTAGTTATGTCACGCTACGAACAATAAGTTGCGAGGCAATTTTACGGGCTGTGAAAGAAGATAATTATCAAACGGCTAATAATATCGCTGCCCCTAAAGTTTTTGCGGAAAAAAAGAAAGTGCTAACGTTCTAATGATCATATTTCTCTGAGTCGCTAAGCAGTAATTAATATTGGCGGTAAAAATTTTAGCGCTTTTAATTTTATTTTTCTAATAAATCATCCCGAGTTCACTTATGAAATACACCCTCCAGGAAGGTTCCTTTACCCTTTTTCCTGCCGCCTGGCAGGACAACAGCATGAACATCATTCGCGATGACGAAAGCGGGCTGTCCGTGGTAGTCAGCCGCGGCGTCATCCCGGATGGTAGCGATTACGAACAAGAGTTCCACCGTCAGTGGGAAGTCCTGCGCCCTCAGATGGGGGAGATCGCCCAGAGCGAATTTCAGCACGTAAAAGCCGGGCCAGACGGAAACATTAGCGGACTGGAAGTTGAGACCACCTTTGACCGTAACGGCCAGCGCCTGTGGCAAAAACAGCTGGCCGTGCAGACGCCGGGCAAACCGGTACTGATGATTTTTACCCTCTCGGCCTTAAAAGCCTTTACGGAAGAGGACGAGGCGCGCTGGAGCGCACTGAAGCAGAGTCTGACGCTAAACGACAACCGGAATGTGTAAGGCATGAGCGATAACAACGCGGCCCGTAAGGGCGACGAGATTATTCACTCCAGCATTTTTGCTGATATTACCAGCATTGTGGCGGAAGGCGCTGCCTATGCGGTGATTGGCGCGGCGGTGGGCGCGGCAGCGACCGTCGCGGCCCCACTGCTGGGAGCCGGGGCCGCAGCGGCAGGCGTGGCGGCAATTGGATCCAGCTGTCTGTTGAGCGGCATTATTGGTGGGGTTCTGGCGAACGTCGCGGGGATCACCGACGATATCAGCAATGCTGCTGAAGGGCTGGGCAACGCGCTTTTTCCGCCGTCGCCTGCGGGTAAGATCACCACCGGTTCGAGCAATGTTCTGACAAATAAACTTCCCGCTGCACGCGCAGCCGGGACGTTAACGCCTGCCGATACCCCGTCTCCTGAGCCGCAGTCGCCGGGCAGCTTTGCCGACTACGCGGGTATGCTGCTCTCCGCTGCCGGACAGTTCGGCAGCGAGATGTGGCAGCCGAGCGTCGCCTCTGCTGCCGCGGGAACCTCGCCGCTGGAAGAAGACAAGGTGGCTTGCGAAAAGCACTCCGGGCCGCAGTATCTGGCGGAAGGCTCTAAAAGCGTCTTTATCAACGGACAACCCGCGGTACGCGCGAAAGATCGCACCACCTGCGAAGGCACCGTTTCCGACGACGTCTCCCCGAACGTGATCATCGGCGGCGACACCCTCACGGTCCGCGATATCAAAAGCGGTAAAACGCCGGGTCTGGCGTTGGGGATGATTGCGCTCTCCCTGCTGCGCGGGCGTCCGGGCAAGATCCTGAAAAACATGCCCTGCGCGCTGGCTGCTGCCGGTGGCGGGATGCTGGCTGATATGGCCGTCAACGCCGTGTTCGGCTCCTCGCACCCGGTTCACGCTGCTACCGGCGTGAAGGTGCTGAATGACGACGATGAACTCGATTTCTCGCTGCCGGGGCGCTTTCCGCTGCGCTGGCAGCGCAGCTACAACAGCCTGACCATCCGCGAAGGGCTGTTTGGTCTGGGCTGGGCTACCACCTTTGACAGCTATCTGACGCTGGAAGAAAACAATGCCACCTGGTTCGATGAAACCGGGCGCGAGCTGAGCTTTGAACTGCCGCCGGTCGACCGCGCGTTTTACAGCATCAGCGAAGGCATTATCATCCGCCGCAATGATAGCGGCGACGTGGCGATTGCCGACGATGACGGCGCGGTGTGGCGTCTGTATAAACCGACCCGCGCTAACCCAGCCATCATGCGCCTGGCCTCCCTCAGCGACGAGTACGGCAACGCGTTGCTGACGGAATGGGACGAGCACGGCAGGCTGGTTGGTATCCATGATGAGCCGCGGGCCATCGACGTCACCCTGCGCTATGACGATGAACGTTTCCCGCAGCGTGTTACCGCAGCCAGCCATCTCGACGGCAACAAAACCTGGCCGCTGATGCAGTGGGGGTACGATGCGCGCGGCCAGCTGGCGAGCGCGACGGATGCCTCCGGCGTGGTGACGCGTGAATACCGTTACAACGACCACGGCCTGATGGCCTGGCACCGCTTGCCGGGGGGGCTGGAGAGCGAATACCGCTGGCAAAAATTCGACCACTGGCGCGTGGTGGAAAACCGCACCAGCACCGGCGACGGCTGTCGCTTTACCTATGATCTAGCCGCCGGGCTGACGACCGTCGAACACTACGACGGTCAGACGCGAAAGCATTACTGGAACGCGCAAAACCTCATTGTTCGCTACGTTGACGAGAGCGGTGAGAACTGGCGCTACGAGTGGGATGACAACGAACTCCTAACGCGTCGCATCGATCCGCTGGGTAATGCCGTTACCTTCGTCTATGACGACATGGGCAACCGGGTGCAGGAGATCGACGCCGACGGCAACACCCGCACCACCACCTGGCTGGAGCACCGCGCGCTTCCCGCGGCCATTATCGAAGCTGACGGCAGCGCCACCCGGTTCTGGTACGACGAACATCACGGGCTGAAGCGCGTGGTGGACCCGATGGGGCAGACCACGCTGCTGCGTCGGGACGAGTTTGGTCAGGTTGTGGAAGAAGTCGATGCCGCCGGGAACAGCCGCTACCAGGAGTACAACGAGGCCGGGCAGATGGTGCGTGCGACGGACTGTTCGGGCCGTGTGACACAATACCGTTATCATCCGCTGGGCTGGCTGGTGGCTGAGACAGCCGCCGACGGTGAAGAGACTCGCTACCGCTACGACGCCGCAGGGCGTCCGGTGCAACTCGATCGCCCGGAAGGCTGGACGGAATCGCTCAAATGGAACGAACGTGGCCTGCCGGTGAAGCATGCGGGCGCCGACGGGAAAGAGAGCGAGTTCAGATACGACGAAGCGGGGCGCTTAACCGCCACCCGAAATACGCAGGGTGAAGAGGTGCGCCGCCGCTGGGACAGCCGCGGGCGTCTGATTGCCCTGGAAAACGAGAACGGCGAAGCGTATCAGTTCCGCTGGGGGCCAGACTCGCTGCTGCTGGAAGAGGTGGGGCTTGATGGCGTGGCCTCGCAGTATCGCTATGACGCCTGCGGGCGCACGATTGCGCGCACCTTTGCCGCCGGTCATCCGGAGGCCATCACCCATGCCTTTGCCTGGAGCGCGAGCGGCCAGCTGGTCGCCCGCACCACGCCGGAAGGGCAGACCCGCTACCATTACACGCCGTCCGGCCTTCTGAGCCGGATTGGGCTTCATCCTGCGCTTTCAGCCGACGTGTGGACCACCGAGGCAGAGCAGGAGCTTGTGTTTGAGTATGACGCGCTCGGGCGCGTCACGCGCGAAGCGGGCGAGCATGGTGAGCTGGCGTGGGGATATGATGCGCTGGGCAACCGCACCTCCGTCACGCTGCCCGATGGCCGCGAGCTGAAACAGTTCTACTACGGCAGCGGGCATCTGCTCAGCATTGCCCTCGATAAGCTGTCGGTCTCCGACTTTACCCGCGACGAGCTTCACCGCGAGACCAGCCGCACGCAGGGGCTGCTGACCACCCGCAGCGAATACGACCGCCTCGGCCGACTGAACCGCCGGGACGTTTTTACCGGCAATGCCCAGCGCCCGTCGCCGCGCCGCTGGTCCCGCCGCTGGGATTACGACTACCGTCATAACCTGGTGCGCGAAGAGCGGGACGATAACCCGTTCAGCTGGTACCGCTGGCAGTACGACAGCGCAGGCCGGCTGCTGGTTCAGGACGGCACGCTGCCCGGCCAGGAGCAGTGGCGCTGGGATGCAGCCGGTAACCCGCTCGAAGGATCTGCTGAGAAGGTCACGCACAACCGCCTGACGCAGCTGAACGGCATTCGCTGGCGCTATGACATCCACGGCCGTACCGTGGAGAAGGATAACGGCCAGACCCGCTGGCACTACCGCTATGACGGCGAGCATCGCCTGACAGAGGTCATCAGCCAGCCAAGGGACCGCAACAGGCCGCAGACGCTGGTCAGCTTCCGCTACGATCCGCTCGGGCGACGCATCAGCAAAACGCGCCGCCAGATGCTGGGCGGCCAGCCAACCGGTAAGCCAGTCACCACGCGGTTTGTCTGGGAAGGGTTCCGGCTGTTGCAGGAAGTGCACGGGGATGTGCCGCTGACCTACGTCTACAGCGATCAGAACAGCTACGACCCGCTGGCGCGCATTGACGGCGTTGATGCTCCGGAGATTTTCTGGTTCCACTGCCAGCCGAACGGCACGCCGGAACGGATGACGGATAGCGAAGGACAGGTGCGCTGGGAAGGGGTGAACAGCGCCTGGGGCAAGCTGCTGCGGGAAAGCGAGACGCAGGTATCAGGATATTCTCAGAACCTGCGCATGCAGGGGCAATACCTGGATCGTGAGACAGGGCTGCACTACAATCTGTTCCGGTATTATGACCCGGACTGCGGACGATTTACGCAGCAGGACCCGATAGGGCTGGCGGGGGGGATAAACCTTTACCAGTATGCGCCGAATGCGCTGGGGTGGGCAGATCCGTGGGGGTTGACTCCTGACGATCTCATTCGTTACCGGCCACATGATTCTCTTTCTGCTCAAGGTGGAGCTAGAAGCTCTGCTATTTCTAGGGCATGGGTGCAAGAAAAAGCCTTATTGCAGGATGGTGGGGCTGGCACAAGAAATTGGACAGCGCAAGAGAGGGATTTAATTTTGAAGACTCCCAACAAGAGCCTAACCTCTGTGATGTCCCGGGCAGGTTATACGGGGCATCATATCAATTCGGTAGAAGGCAATGGTACACTTGGTTCCAAATGGCAAGGTGATCCGAGGAACATTGTATTCTTGAAAAATCATAACCATCCCGACAAGTTCAATGAGCATGTCCATGGTGATCAAGGACATAGAGGGAATACTAAGAACTCGACGCGTGGGCGCTTAATCGATAGAGAAAGAACACTAAAATCTAGACAACGATGTAAGCAATTATAGGTGGAAAGATGAACATAAAAAATGCAGTCCAAGATCTTGTGAACAAATTTAAAATGAATGAATTGAATATGGGAGAGATAGAATATACAGACGATGAAAATGAGACTTCTTTTCCCGTGAATTTAAATGGGGAGGTTGATTTTTTTTATCGTCATTTGATTTTAAATGACAGTCCAACATTTGATGGTACTTTTTATTTACAGATTATTGAACCTCAAGATCTCAACGAAATATTATCCGGTTGGCGAGTTCAAAATGATACGGCTTGGCGCGATGAATATATAATCTTTGCTGAAAGAAATGGTGACGTTCTTTTTTGTGACACCCAAAATCTAACATCTCCTGTTTATGGTAGCATTCAAAAACGAAACTTTATAATTTCTGGTTCCTTAGCTGACTTTTTGAATGCTTTTTGTTCTGCTATTGAGATGGAACAAAATAATTATGATGGTGATGCTACAGATGATGAATTTAATTTAAGAGAAGATTTTCTGGAAGATATCGATGTGATGCTTAAAACTAAACTAAAAGATGTTGAGGTTGAAGGGTTTAAGAAATTCTTTTTTGGTTAGTTTTTAAGTTTTTTAATAATAAAGATTTACTGTCTTAGATACCTCCTTGCTTCTAAAAGCATTTATTTCTTATTCCCCTTTTTATAGGTGAGGAGGTTTATTTGCTATTGCTAATGAATAAACACGTGAATAATATTTACATCTCTTGTAGAAAAAGGAAACGAATTTCATGATAAAAAAATAAGCCGAGGCTATAGAGCAATAACAAAATGTCCGGCAGGCTCTTCCTGAGCCGCAGATCGAATGGAAAATTGCCAACTGCAACTCTGCGTACATGTACAGTGCTTGCTTTGCTCTCAAGGAGAACGATGAGGCGAAAAAATGGGGGGAGAGGATACTTAGTACACGTGGATCGGATATAGAGACAGCGCCGTTAATCGACCTCGGCATGGTTTTTTATGAGTTGAATCAATTTGATGAAGCGTACAAATATTTTAATGATTCTTATAACTACGTCAAAGAACGAACGTTTCAAGACAGAGCTGAAAAATACCTTGAGTTCTATTTTCCTAAGGGTGCGCAAGTTCGTTTTTTTCATAAAAAACAAATCAAACTTTAAACAAGAAGTTCATCCCATCGCCATTTTTAACGATTTGATTTTATGCTTTCTGCACGCAACTTACCTTTTTCTTTACGTCATGCTCATTCTTTTAAGTGTAAAGTCTTTAGATATTAGACTCTGAGCATTTAAAAGTCTTTTACCAGCTGTACGCAATAATGAAATTATGACAACTGCGATCGTCTGCTGGTAATCCACCTCGAACGACTTGCTGGAAAGGACACGCACAACCCCCTGACGCATGCTTAATCCGTTAAATCAAGGGGGATTGGCTCCTAAGCACGTTGATCCAACAACGCCAGGTAGATCGTATGTATTACCATCAGTATGGGCAGAATGGCTTGAAGAAGTAGCGATTCCAGGCTCCGGTAATGTAAAATAGGTTACTATATGAATATTAATAAAGATGATGATCTCCTTGTGATAGTAAAGAAAGAAGGAATATATTATTGGTTCGTGGCGTTCAAAGAAATGTGGGTTTTAGATAGAATTAAATGGATAGAGGATTTTGTGAAAAGTGGGGTGGAAATAAATCTACAGGATGTCCATAAGGAAAGATATAACATACCCGTAGTAAATGAAGAAAACGCGCAGATTTTTATTGATGGGTTAATTAAAGATGGCTATTCATTCGATAAGGATGACATAGCTGATGAGTTTTTTAGTAGGCTTTCGCAAAAAACAACTTGGTGGGATATATATGATCTTATGCCGGATTTGCTTATAGATTTTGATAATAAAAGACTATATTCGGAGTATGTTGAAAGTATGCATTATCAAAAATATGTTCCTGATGGTTGGCAAGGTGAGCTTGTTGATTTCTGCGGTAATGGAACGTTACCTCAAGATGAAATGTTCTGGATAAAGAATGGAACAAATCATAGAAACGTTATCATTGCTAAAGGGTAAAAAAAATTTTCAGCATACCATTTTAGATTATGCAATGGTCTTACAACACGCGAGTTAATTTTTGTGTTAACCGATAAAAAGCCATTATTAACCGTTGTAACCCTATTTGATGCTTAGGGCAAAAGCTTCTTTGCCTGCACTGCCACGAGGCACATTTTTTTATTACTTAAAAATCATCTGAACGAAGAAGGGGTTGTTGTCTTTAGCTATGTGGAAAACCAAAATGGCTGGCATGATTGGTTTTATTTAAATGGCATGAAGCGTAACGCGTTGTCTCGATCAGGCCCTGCTTATTATGATAAAATGCGATTCAAAACTTTTAACGATTCCCGCTCGCAAAAAAAAGGATTTAGAAGATATATTATTGTCGACCGGCAGACCTCTCCTAAGAAACGGTGGTGTCAGCCTCGCTAAGTATTAGAGTCTGGCCTTACTTGTTGAGTGATTAATCGAGTTGCCTTTTCAGACGTTAAAGCTTGCGACTACACAAATCATTTCTTTGGAGGTGAGCAAGAAGTCAGATCTCTAAGATATTTTTTTGACTCCCTAATAAAAAATGTACGTGAAAGCGTGGATTTTTCCCGTTCATAAAAATTAAACGTAAACAAGAAGTTCATCACATCGCCATCTTCAACAATGTAGTCTTTTCCTTATGCACGCATCTTGCCTCCTTCTTTCGCGCCTGGCCCTTCCTGACCCAGCTCTTCCATAAACTCTTCACGGTCGGCATCGTCCAGTTCAGTATTATCGGATTCAACCGTGGCGCAAACTACTAACACTAACGAACCCGCAGCGAATATGACCGTCTTGGCCGCCTGCATCGCCGGGATATAGTTACCGGTAATTTTCAGTGCTCTTGGTTGTACCGCTGGGATACTACCGGTAACCCGCTCGAAGGATCTGCTGAGAAGGTTACGCACAACCGTCTGACGCACCTCAACGGCATTCGCTGGCGCTATGACATCCACGGCCGCACCGTGGAGAAGGATAACGGCCAGACCCGCTGGCACTACCGCTACGACGGCGAGCACCGCCTGACGGAGGTCATCAGCCAGCCGCGGGACCGCAACAGGCCGCAGACGCAGGTCAGCTTCCGCTATGACCCGCTCGGGCGACGCATCAGCAAAACGCGCCGCCAGATGCTGGGCGGCCAGCCAACCGGCAAGCCGGTCACCACCCGGTTTGTCTGGGAAGGGTTCCGGCTGTTGCAGGAGGTGCACGGGGATGTGCCGCTGACCTACGTCTACAGCGATCAGGACAGCTACGATCCGCTGGCACGTATTGACGGCGTTGATGCCCCGGAGATCTTCTGGTTCCACTGCCAGCCCAACGGCACGCCGGAGCGGATGACGGATAGCGAAGGACAGGTGCGCTGGGAAGGCGTGAACAGCGCCTGGGGCAAGCTGCTACGGGAAAGCGAGACGCAGATATCAGGATATCCCCAGAACCTGCGCATGCAGGGGCAATACCTGGATCGTGAGACAGGGCTGCACTACAATCTGTTCCGGTATTACGACCCGGACTGCGGGCAGTTTACGCAGCAGGACCCGATAGGCCTGGCGGGGGGGATAAACCTTTACCAGTATGCGCCGAACGCGCTGGGGTGGGTGGATCCGTGGGGGTTAAAATGTGGTTTTTCTCAAAAAGATCGTATAACACAAAGATGGGTGGATAGATTAACAGGGAAAAAACCCGCTGATGTTCATAATATTTTGACATCCAAAGGTTAGACGAGAACATATCCACAAGCCAATAAACCAGGAGCTATCCAACATATTCAATATGTCAAAACAACAAAATCAGGTACTACGTACAAATTAGATTATCATCCCGGAGGGACTCCAACTCAACCTAATATTCATGGTAATGATTACTGGAAAGTTTATCGCGAAGTTGATGGTGCTGATGTAGTATATGGGAGAATTGGTCATGGAGAGTTTAAAAATTATGATTTAATAACCGATTCACCTGTTTATGTTGACGGAGTTTTACTTAATGGGGGGGTATAATATGATTGATTTTAATGCTGATATTTTATCAGGAAGAGCACTAGGTAACGTTTTTTTGGGGGATAATATCAGTAAGTACATAAGCGAGTTATATGCTGGCTATAAGGTAACTTACTTTGATTATTTCTTGCCTGATGATAAGAAAAGGCTTGCATATATTGTAGATGACACAATGACAATCGCTACCCTTGAAGATGGAACGATCATTTCTATTGGTTGTAACGTAAACTATAAGGGGAGGTATAATAAAATATTACAAACAGGCCAAACGATGGGGGAAATAATAGGGTTGACTTACAAACAGCGTATATTTAATGGCTGTATTATTATAAATGACGACTTTGGTTTTTCATTCGAGTTGCCAGCGCCATATGATGAAATTGCAGATAGCATTGCACATGTTCCACTAGATCTTGTTCTTAATGAAATCCGTGTTGCTGATTACTCTGATTGGAACCCACAAAAAATAAAACGCTGAAGTGTGGGTTAGGGTTGATGATCTTACCCAGCAATAGTGGACACGCGACTAAGTGAGTAAACTCTCAACCAGAGGTGACTCACATGACAAAACCAGCATCAACCACCAAAAAGCCACGCAAGCAGCACACGCCTGAATTTCGTCACGAAGCCCTGAAACTGGCTGAACGCATTGGGGTGGCCGCAGCCGCCCGCGAACTTAACCTGTATGAATCACAGCTCTACAACTGGCGAAGCAAACAGCAAAATCAGCTCTCTTCTTCTGAACGCGAACAGGAGATGTCCGCAGAGATCGCCCGTCTGAAGCGTCAACTGGCAGAACGGGATGAGGAACTGGCCATTCTCCAAAAGGCCGCGACATACTTCGCGAAGCGCCTGAAATGAAGTATGTCTTCATCGAAAAACATCAGGCTGAGTTCAGTATCAAAGCCATGTGCCGTGTACTTCAGGTTGCCCGTAGCGGCTGGTACATCTGGTATCAGCGTCGTTATCAGATAAACCGGCGTCAGCAGTTCCGCCTTGTCTGTGATAACGTCGTCCGGGAAGCATTCAGTGACGCAAAACAACGCTATGGTGCGCCACGCCTGACGGATGAGCTTCGTGCTCAGGGTTACCGGTTCAACGTGAAAACCGTGGCAGCCAGCCTGCGTCGTCAGGGGCTGCGGGCGAAAGCTTCACGAAAGTTCAGTCCGGTCAGTTACCGCGAACATGGTCTGCCAGTCTCAGAGAATCTGCTGAAGCAGGACTTTTACGCCAGCGGCCCGAATCAGAAGTGGGTGGGTGACATCACGTATCTTCGCACCGGTGAAGGCTGGCTTTATCTGGCCGTGGTTATCGACCTGTGGTCGCGGTCAGTCATTGGCTGGTCGATGTCCTCGCGGATGACGACACAGCTAGCCTGCGATGCGTTACAGATGGCGTTGTGGCGGCGTAAACGTCCGGAAAATGTCATCGTGCATACAGACAGAGGCGGTCAGTACTGTTCAACGGATTATCAGAGCTTACTGAAACGCCATAATCTGCAGGGCAGTATGAGCGCCAGAGGCTGTTGTTATGACAATGCCTGTGCAGAAAGCTTCTTCCACACGCTGAAGGTGGAATGTATCCACGGAGAGGACTTTGCCAGCCGGGAAATCATGCGAACAGCAGTGTTTAATTATATTGAGTGCGATTACAATCGGTGGCGTCGTCACAGTGCCTGTGGCGGTCTCAGTCCGGAACAATTTGAAAACCAGAACCTCGCTTAGGGTTGTGTCCATATTACGCGGGTAGGATCATGATCCCTCGGATTATTTACTTTACATAAAACCCTAGGTAAGCATTCTCTGGCGTCATGACATCCACTGTCGTAAGTAAAATACCCAGCGCCCGTCGCAGCGCCGCTGGGATTACTACTACCGCAATAACTTGGTGCGCGAAGAGCGGGACGATAACCCGCTCAAATGGTACCGCTGGCAGTACGACAGACAGTGCCGGGCGTCTCCTGGTTCAGGACGGCACGCTGGCCGGAGAGGAGCAGGGGGTCTGGGATGCAGCCGCTAACCCGCTCGAAGGTTCTGTTGAGAACATTACGCACAACCGCCTGGCGCAGCTGAATGATATTCGCTGGCGTTATAATACCCATGCTTGCACTGTAGAGAAGGATAACGGCCAAACCCGAGGAACCGCAACAAACCGCAGACGCAGGTCAGCTTCCGCTACGATCCGCTCGGTCGCCGCATCAGTAAAACGCGACGCCAGAAGCTGGGCGGACAGCCAACCGGCAAGCCATCACCACCCGGTGTGTCTGGGAATGACTGCCTACTGGGGGAAGCGCACGGGGATGTGCTGTTCACCTACGTCGACGAAAGTGGTCAGGACAACTACGATTTGCTGGCGCGTGTAGATAGTGTTGATGCTTCATATATCTTCTGGGTCCATTGCCAATCCAACGGCACGGCACAACTTATAACTGATATCTAAAAGCAGTAATTTTGGTGCAGGTTCGAGTATTGGTAATGTTTTTCCATAACAATCATATGGAACAAAAATAAAAGTCTAGGGAATATAATGAGTGATAAGATCATGCAAACAGTAGATCTGCTAATTTCACATAGTCAAATATTGTTACGATCCAGAGACTATGACGAAAAGCTGAGTCAGTGGGGAAAAGGTAATGTTTCTCAAGGCGCTGTTTTACATAAGGATTATGTTGTATTCGATCCATTACCAGAGGACGCATTTGGAGCAAACGTCAATATCAAAATAGATAATGCTTTTAAATTAGATCAAAATGCACAACGCTGCATTGTTGTTCCATTTTTTATTACGGATAAAAATAAGATCCAGATCGCATCTGCGACAGAGAAATTTGATGTAAGCATTAACGTAACCGGCAAGATTTATTCGCTCTTTTATGAGGTTTGTGAAGGGGACGAGATTTATTATAATTTTACTCTTGTGCCTGAAAAAGAAGCAATCCCTGCTAAGTTTTTATTAGACGACCCTTGGGGAGGGAAAAAATACAATCCTCTAAAAGAGGGTTTGTTTTAAAGTTAATAATAACTAAATCGAATGAAAAAAAATCATACGTTAAACAAGAAGTTCACCACATGAACCTCGTTAACGAAGTAATCTTTCCCTTCCGTACGCATCTTGCCTGCTTCTTTCGCGCCTTGCTCACCCTTGCAGGTGATAAAGTCTTAATACGCGATAGTCTGCGCACGAATGAAGCCCTTCTCAAAGTCGGTGTGGATCTTACCGGCCGCGTGAGGCGCAGTCGCACCGACAGGGATGATTCACGCGTTCACTTCTTTCACGCCCGCGGTGAAGTAGGTTTGCAGGCTGAGCAGCTCATAGCCCGCGCGGATCACGCGGTTCAGCCCCCGCTCGGCCATGAACTCTTTATGGTCGCCGTCGATGATTTCAGCGATATCGGATTCAACCGCGGCGTAAACCGCTACCTCTACAGAACCTTTACCGCTTGAAGACTCTGCTGAGAAGGTCACGCACAACCGTCTGACGCAGCTGAACGTCATTCGCTGGCACTACCGTTATGACGGTGAACATCACCTGACGGAGGTCATCAGCCAGCTGCGGGACCGTAACAGGCCGCGGACGCAGGTCAGCTTCCGTTACCCTCATAAATTGTGACATTCCCAACAGTCAATCAATATAGAGGTGATCCTTTGGGTTATCATCAAGCGTTACAGGTAAAATTAGATGTAACTGGCTTAGATGTAATTGAACCCCGGAAAAATACATTTTTGATCTTAAACACAAAAGATCTCGTTGTCTCTAAAAGAATTGTTAAAAGTGGGAGGAGTTGTGGTTGAGGTGAAAAAATATTATAAAGGAAGTGTTGATTTTATTGCAGGTGAAGGGACTATTCTCAATGAGTTCATAGGAGAAGTAGCCACGCGACAAATAAATATTATAGATGGAAATTATTATGCTTCTTCCTCTTTGCTAGATAAAAAAGAAAAAGTTGGCTTCCTGCTGTATGATGGTAAGAAAAGCGACCTGAACTTAAGTGACGCCGAAGAAATTTCAAATGAGGAATTTGAAGTTTTCTGGCAAACATCAACGGGTTCATTGCAAGAAAAAAAGCGAATAAAATACTTGTCTGGAGATGCTGTGGAACCTTTGAAAAAATCCACAGTTATTGCTCATATTGTGAATAATAAAGGGAAGTGGGGTAAAGGTTTTGTTCTGTCCCTTTCAAATAAATATCCTGCGGCAAAAAAAAGCTATCTTAGTTGCTTCAAAGAAAATAACTTCCCAGAATTAGGGGTGGTTGATTTTGTTATGGTTGATGCTCAGGAGAAGATATTTATTGCGAATATGTATGCGCAGGATGGTATAAAGAAAAATATCAACGACAAAAAACAATACGTATGTTATGACTCTCTGAAAGTTTGTCTTGAAAAATTATCTGACTTTGCTTTAGTTAATCGCCTTTCTATACAAATGCCAAGGATAGGAGCTGGCCTCGGTGGTGGTGATTGGAATGTTATAGAGTCCTTAATACTAAAAAATATTTGCTATAAAATGATTGATTGCAATGTAATAACTTTATAATTTTAAATAAAATTTAACCATAGATTATGGTGTTTTTGGCGGTTTCTTAGGCAAAGTTTTTTATTTAAAAGGACAAGATCTTAAGTATTATAATATCTATAACAATATACTATTGATCAAGGGAACGAGTTTCACGACAACCAAAAATACGCCGAGGCTTTAGAGCAAAACCAAAAAGCCTGGCAAGCGCTTCCTGAGCCAAAGCTCGAATGGGAACTCGCCAACTGGATCGCTGCCTGCATGTACAGCGCATGTTTTGATCTCGCGGATTATGCTGAGGAAAACAAATGGGGAAAAACGACATTACGGACACGTGGATCGGATATAGACACTGCACCCTTAATCGATCTCGGCATGGTCTGTTATGAGTTAAATCAATTCGAGGAAGCGTATAAATATTTTAACGATGCTTATAACTACAGCAAAGAGCGTGCGTTTCAGGATAGACCTAAAAAATATCTAGAGTTCTATCTGCGCAAAAGGGATAAGTTCGTTACTCTATAAAAAAATCAAACATTACGCGTGGATCCGACAACGCCAGGTAGGTCGTGTGAATTACCATCAATATGGGCAGAATGGCTTGAAGAAGTAGCGATTCCAGGCTCCGGGAATGTAAGATAGGTTACTATATGAATATCAATAAAGATGACGAACTCCTTGTGATAGTTAAGTATGAAGGAAGATTTTATTGGTTCGTTGCGTTCAAGGAAATGTGGGTCTTAGACAGAGTAAAATGGGTAGAGGATTTTGTGAAAAGTGGGGTGGAAATAAACCTACAGAATACCCATAAGGAAAGATATGACATACCAGTTGTAAATGAAGAAAACGCGCAGATATTCATTGATGGTTTAATTAACGATGGTTATTCATACGATAAGGATGACATTGCTGAGGAGTTTTATAAAAGGCTTTCGCAAAAAACAATTTGGTGGGATATATATGAACTTATGCCGGATTTATTTATAGACTTTGATAATAAAAGATTATATTCGGAATATGTTGAGAGTATGCATTATCAAGAATATGTTCCTGATGGTTGGCAAGGTGAACTTGTTGATTTTTGCAGTAATGGATCGTTACCTCAAGATGAAATGTTCTGGATAAAAAATGAAACTGATCATAGAAGCGTTTTGATCGCTAAAGGATAAAATATATTTTCGGCAAACCATTTTTAGACAATGCAATGGTCGATTCAACACGCCAATTTGTGTTTGTGTTATGCGAGACAAAGCCGTTACCAATCGTTTTGACCATCTTCAACGCTCAGGGTGAAAAACTATTTTGGTCTGCATCTCTGAAAGTGCTATTTTCTATTACTTAACATTAAACCAGTCAAAGGAAGTGGTTGTTGTATGTAATTTTACAGTAATACAAAATGGCTGGCATAATTGGTTTTATTCTTGGGATATGAAGCGTAACGCGTTGTCTAGATCAGGACCTTCGTACTAAATTCACATTTAACATTAAAATTACAGCGACAAGAGTGCCTGAAACTGGCGTACGCAAAGGGGGTATACCTGCTAAAGGTGAGAGACTTGCCTGACCAGCAGAGCGTTTACACCAGCACCCTTTTCAGACGTTAAAATTTGCGACTGCCGACATCATTCTCTTTACCATGTAAAAAAAATCCACGCCCAAGCGGGGATTTTTCCCATTAAAAACAACTCAAAGGTTAAACAAGAAGTTCATCACATCGCCATCTTTAATGATGTAATCTTTGCCTTCCGCACGCATCTTGCCTGTTTCTTTCGCGCCTTGCTCTCCCTTGTAGGTGATAAAGTCTTCAAACACGATAGTCTGTGTACGAATAAAGCCTTTCACGAAATCGGTGTGGATTTTATCGGCCGCCTGAGGCGCAGTCGCACCCACAGGGATGGTCCACGCACTTCTTTTACGCCCGCGGCGAAGTAGGTTTGCAGGCTGAGCATCTCATGGCCCGCGCGGATCACGCGGTTCAGACCCTGCTCGGCCATGAAATCTTCACGATCGGCGTCGTTCATTTCAGCGATATCGGATTCAACCGCGTTCCAAAACGCTACCACTACAGAACCTTTATCGCTTGAAGAGTCTGCTGAGAAGGTCACGCACAACCGCCTGACGCAGCTGAACGGCATTCGCTGGCGCTATGACATCCACGGCCGCACCGTGGAGAAGGATAACGGCCAGACCCGCTGGCACTACCGCTACGACAGCGAGCATCGCCTGACGGAGGTCATCAGCCAGCCGCGGAATCGCAACAGGCCGCAGACGCAGGCCAGCTTACGCTATGACCCGCTCGGGCGACGCATCAGCAAAACGCGTCGCCAGATGGTGGGCGGACAGCCAACCGGTAACCCAGTCACCACCTGGTTTGTCTGGGAAGGGTTCCGGCTGTTGCAGGAAGTGCACGGGGATGTGCCGCTGACCTACGTCTACAGCGATCAGGACAGCTACGACCCGCTGGCGCGTATCGACGGCGTTGATGCCTCGGAAATCTTCTGGTTCCACTGCCAGCCCAACGGCACGCCGGAGCGGATGACGGATAGCGAAGGGCAGGTGCGCTGGGAAGGGGTGAACAGCGCCTGGGGCAAACTGCTGCGGGAAAGCGAGACGCAGGTATCAGGATATTCCCAGAACCTGCGTATGCAGGGGCAACACCTGGATCGTGAGACAGGGCTGCATACAATCTGTTCCGGTATTACGACCCGGACTGCGGGCGGTTTACGCAGCAGGACCCGATAGGGCTGGCGGGGGGGATAAACCTTTACCAGTATGCGCCGAACGCGCTGGGGTGGGTGGATCCGTGGGGGTTGAGCCGCGAGTGTAGCGGTAAAACAAAACCTGATTTCTATGTTGGTCCAAATGGCCCTAGTTCGACTATGCCTTCTACAGCATATCGTTATATGGATAGCAAATATGCTCCACAGACAATAGAAAATAAATCAGCCCCGTTAAGTTATTTTGGGTATACGAAATATAAATCTGCACATGAAGCCAGGGACGCCTATCAAATTTTTTATGAGAAAGGTAATCCTGATTCATGGAGTGATGCACGTTTATTAGGTGAGTTTGATACATTACAACTGTATAAAAATGGAGTGCCTCAGGTGCAAGTACCTCTTGCCAATGGTGGTCGAGGGCCTGGATATGAGCTTTTCACCAGTGCATATCCTGAGTATGGTAAAGGTGGGGCATTACAGTTGCTACCAATCGAACGTAATTACCCTGTTATTTTTGAACGTGTTACTATAATTCCGGAGTAAAAGCGATGACAGATGAAGAGTTACGAAAGAATCTTGTTTTTTTAATAAAAAAATATGTTCCGGAAAGTCAACAAAAAGCATTTTATGATGATATATCAAAGTCTACTGTGCCAGTGAAAGGTATTTTAGCTGACTTTAATAAAATCAAAACCAGAACTGTTGATGAAGTTGATGGAGATTTAATACGGGATATTTACTTTTATTTTTGTTGACAGATAATTACGTGGGGGATTTATTTTTCCGTTCGTTTTTTATATTTTTTTGGTTGGGAATGGCTCGGTAAAGAGATGAAAATTATCTTTACCGGCAATCAAAATATCAGCAATGGCGTTTAGGAAATTATTAGTTACGCTGATCTCACAGAAAAAAATAATTGAAAATATTTAATTATGCTGGTGATTTGTATAATGGAGAGGACTAAATCAGGCGGTTAGTTGTTGCCGAATATCCTAATTAAACTATAATGGGGGTTTCAGGGTTTGCGCTTGTTACTAACATGCTGCTCAAAGTTTGAGCAGCAGGGGAAGGGTGCTTCCCCTATCAGTTTTCATATTACAGCTAATCATTAACCCCTTAAAGAATTTCACAAGCATTTTATTTTTAATGGACTGACCCCACATTATCGGTAGAACGATAATAAAAATCGAGGTAATGTAATGAATGATAAAAAAATACAAATAGTTGAGCTACTGATTTCACATAGTCAAATGTTGTTACGATCCAGAGACTATGACGAAAAGCTGAATTACTGGGGAAAAGGCAATGTTTCTCAAGGTGCTGTTCTTCACAAAGATTATGTTATATTCGACCCATTACCAGAGGACGCATTTGGAGCCAACGTCAATATCAAAATAGATAATTCTTTTATATTAGATGAAACTGCTCAACGCTGCATTGTAGTGCCATTTTTTATTACAAATAAAAATAAGCTTCAGGTCGCATGATTGAATTTAAATTCAACCCGATTACCGGTGAGCTAAACCTTGATGGTCTTCCTTTAAAAATAGATACTGAAGAAGGCTTTTGTAAGTGTGATTTATACCACGAATTAGTAAAACGCAAAGCTGTAAATAAAAATATGTCGAATCACTACCTTGTTGACTCAGTAATGTTTTTCGATAAAGAATTTCAAGTTACTATACGCCCGGTGTGCTATGGTTTTCATTTTATGCTTCATCTTGTTGATAAAAATAGTCAATACTATAAATCATTAAATGATTGGAATGCACGAACTAATGTTCACATGCTAAATGAATCAGTGAAAAGCCTGTCTGATTGGCTGAAAGAATCACTGAACCTGGACACGCCTGATACCACGGAAACAGACATCATTAGGTGGAACTTTGAGTGGGGGCGGGTTTCAGTCTCATATGAGACAAAGTCATTTAATCATGGGGTATATATAGTTTGGAATATAAAGTAGTCACTTCCAAAAAAGGTGGTTTAGATATGTTAGAAATGAAACTTGATGTTCATACTGGATTTGTAGAAATTAACAACTACCCCATCGAATTAAAAGATGTTGATACTTTTAAAAATTCCGCATTTTACAAGTTTTTTCTCGCCATTGACTACAGTAGGTCCTTTTTATTTCGCTATCGATAATGTTAAATGGAAAGATCAAGTTTTCATTTTGGAACTGAGGCCTTCAGCATTTTCTTTTTCTCCATCATTATTCCTTACTAGTAAGGATGGAAGTTTTTATAAAACGTTAGAGGATTGGGATAAAAGGGCTAGTCTGAGTAATTTATCGGATGAGCAGCAGCGTTTGACAGTATGGGTTGAGAATGAAATAACATCAAAGCCTAATCTTAAAATTAACAATCCCCCATATGGATTTCAATGGAGGCATGAATGGGGAAATATTGTTGTACAGTCTAATGAAAAAAGCTTCGATTGTGGTGTTTATATAGAATGGAATGTTTGACTAAATGATGTTAATGATTAATAAAATCCTCCATTTCTTATAGCCTTACTTTTTTATTGATAAACTTAAAATTTAAATAATGAAACTTACTAATCGACTGAAAAAGAAGTTATTAGTCCTTGATGGCATTGACAATGATTTCATAGAGTATGGAAAGGAAATAACATGCCCTGAATGCGAGGGGGTAATAGTCTACTCTATCGTAAACTCATATGAGTTTGACACGCTCACAGAAGAGGTAAAATGCTTTTTGGTTAAGAAAATGAGAGGTGTGAAGCTAGATAGTGAACATAAGAAATATAGCTATGATGAAAGCCAATTAGATGTTTCGAAAAACACATGTTCAAAGTGTTTAAAAGAGTTTTCCGCTATATTAACGTATAAAGAAGTGCAGCCAGCCCGATACCGGGTATATCTTGTGGGGCTTTTTGAAGGTGATTTGAAGCAGATCAAACTTTAAACGTTGAGGTTTACCAATGATTGAAAATCTCATTTGTATTAAAGAAAAAGACCTGCTTCAATGGGCATGTGGTGAAAGTAACATACTGGTTAGTGTGCCATTTTTAAGCTATGCATTGGTCGACTTAACACGCCAGTTAGTCTTTGTGTTAAGCGAGCCTAAGCCATTACCAACCGTTTTGACCATCTTCAATGTGCAGGGCGAAAAACTATTTTGGTCTGCCCCTCCTGAAGGTGCGACTTTCTATTACTTAACATTCAACCTGTCAAAGGAAGTGATCGTTGTCTGTAGCTATCCAGCAAAAAAAAATGGCTGGCATGATTGGTTTTATTCCTGGGATATGAAGCGTAACGTGTTGTCTCAATCGGGCCCTGCGTATTAAGTTCAAAAGCGCCAAAAAAATGATAACTATAACCGGTGGCAAAAAAGGAACTGTATCAGCAGTTATATCAAGCAGTTTAAAAAAGGCTACGAGGAAAAAGATGACTACGGTTTACATTGTCATATTGACGTATATAAACCCCTTGAGGAGGTTGACCCAACGATACCTTCTCATGTTGAGTGACTAAAAAAGGGTATTCAGAGGGGATATTTCTGACTTCCGGAAGACGGATCCCAAGAACTGGTGGGGTCATTCTCGCTAAATCTGAGAGTCCTGCATCTCTTAAAGAGCGCTAGCGCGAGGGCTCTTTTCAGGCGTTAGGCTTGTGTCTGCCGAAATCATTCCCTTAGATTCCAGCATGAAAACTGATCTCTTAGACAATGTGTTTTAACCTCACAATAAAAAAATCCACGCCAAAGCGTGGATTTTTTTCATTCAAATCAAACGTTAAACAAGAAGTTCATCACGTCGCCATCTTTAACGATGTAATCTTTCCCTTCCGCACGCATCTTGCCTGCTTCTTTCGCGCCTTGCTCACCCTTGTAGGTGATGAAGTCTTCAAACGCGATAGTCTGCGCACGAATGAAGCCTTTCTCGAAGTCGGTGTGGATCTTACCAGCCGCCTGAGGCGCGGTCGCACCCACAGGGATGGTCCACGCACGCACTTCTTTTACGCCAGCGGTGAAGTAGGTTTGCAGGTTCAGCAGCTCATAGCCCGCGCGGATCACGCGGTTCAGGCCCGGCTCTTCCAGACCCAGCTCGGCCATGAACTCTTCACGATCGGCGTCGTCCAGCTCTGCAATATCAGATTCAACGGCAGCGCAAACCGCAACCACTACAGAACCTTCAGCCGCAGCGATTTCACGCACTTTGTCCAGATACGGATTGTTCTCGAAACCGTCTTCGTTAACGTTGGCGATGTACATGGTTGGCTTCAGGGTCAGGAAGCTCAGGTATTTGATCGCCGCTTTGTCTTCGTCAGTCAGGTTTTTCAGCGCGCGCAGCATGCCCGCGTTTTCCAGCTGTGGCAGACATTTTTCCAGCGCAGCCAGTTCCGCTTTCGCGTCTTTGTCGCCGCCTTTGGCTTTCTTCTGCACGCGGTGAATTGCGCGCTCGCAGGTGTCGAGGTCAGAGAGCGCCAGCTCGGTGTTGATGACGTCGATGTCGTCAGCCGGATCCACTTTGTTGTTAACGTGGATAATGTTGTCGTTCTCGAAGCAGCGCACAACGTGGCCGATCGCTTCGGTTTCACGGATGTTGGTAAGGAACTGGTTGCCCAGGCCTTCACCTTTGGATGCGCCTTTTACCAGACCCGCGATGTCCACGAACTCCATGGTGGTGGGCAGAATGCGCTGCGGCTTCACGATTTCCGCGAGCTGGTCCAGACGCGGATCGGGCATAGGCACAACGCCGGTGTTCGGCTCGATGGTACAGAACGGGAAGTTCGCCGCTTCAATACCTGCTTTGGTGAGCGCGTTGAACAGGGTGGATTTGCCCACGTTTGGCAGACCGACGATACCGCATTTGAATCCCATTTCTAAATCACCTTAATATCTTGATAATCAATCCGTTAACGATAACCGATTGAAGAAAAGTAAATAACTACGCCTATTATACACGTAACCCGCGCGACGCGCGGTAAAAAAGCCCCGGGGCGCCGATTATTGCGCTTTGAAAGCGTGCAGTCGATTGGTGGCTTTTGTCAGGCCATCCTGAAGCCAAATCTCGGTGCAGCGGGCCGCTTCGTCCACCGCTTCGTCAATCAACTTCTGCTCAGAAACCGGTGGTTTACCCAGTACGAAACCAACAACTTTGTTTTTATCGCCCGGATGGCCGATTCCCACGCGCAAACGGTGGAAATTAGGGTTATTACCCAGTTTGCTGATGATGTCTTTCAGACCATTGTGGCCGCCATGACCGCCGCCCAGTTTGAATTTCGCCACGCCTGGCGGCAGGTCCAGTTCGTCGTGGGCCACCAGGATCTCATCCGGATTGATGCGATAAAACGTTGCCATGGCCGCCACGGCTTTGCCGCTCAGGTTCATAAAGGTGGTTGGCACCAGCAACCGCACGTCAGCACCCGCAAGATTGATGCGTGAGGTATACCCGTAAAACTTGGGTTCTTCACGCAGGGGAGCGCGCAAACGCTCCGCCAGCAGATCAACATACCAGGCACCGGCGTTATGGCGGGTAGCAGCATACTCTGCGCCCGGATTGGCGAGGCCGACAATCAGTTTAATCGTCACGATTTACTTCCTAATGGGTTCCAGATCTGGCGCGTAGTTTACTGTCTGGCGCGCCGCTTGACAAAGTTCTGCCTGCTGTACACCGAAATGCGAATAATTTCTTCTTTGAACAATTAGAATTTCAAGCTGTTCAATGTCTTATTTGTAAATTTTTGTCCGGGAGTTATCAGTAAATGTGATCATTCACGCAACTCATATAAGAGGCGTTGTCTATACTTTACACACAAGGAGAAGGGGCTTTTCCCCTGACAACCCAAAGTTCCGGAGGTGACATATGAAACGCAAAAACGCTTCAATGCTCGGTAACGTGCTAATGGGGTTGGGACTGTTCGTGATGGTCGCCGGTGTCGGTTATTCAATCTTAAACCAATTACCGCAGCTTGACCTCCCACAATACTTTGCGCATGGCGCGGTGCTGAGTATCTTCCTCGGTGCGGTACTGTGGCTCGCCGGGGCGCGCGTGAGCGGACATGAGGAAGTCTGCGATAAATACTGGTGGGTGCGTCATTACGATAAACGATGCCGCCGCGACCAGCGCAAGCATAGCTAGTGCCCCATAAAGAACACCGAAACGACTTCATCTGAAGTCGTTTTTTTTTGCATGACGCATTGACCCTCACGTAACGTAAGGCTTCAGAGTAACGACACTGGCAGAACAAAAGGAGCCGTTATGTTGATACAGGTGGGAGAACTGGCGAAACGTGCCGGGATCACCGTGCGGACTTTGCATCACTACGAGCAAACAGGGCTGTTGTTACCTTCTGCCAGAAGCGCGGCAGGCTACCGGCTTTATAACCTGGCGGATGTGCAGCGTCTGCATATGATCCAGACGCTGGCAAAAGCCGGGCTGGAGCTTGCCGAAATCAGGGATTTTCTGAAACAGCGTTCGCTGTCATTAGCCGAATTACTCGACGGGCAAATCACTCTGCTGGACAAGCAACTGCGTAGTATCCATACGCTGCGCAACCGGCTGGTGGAATTGCGTACCGGGCTGACCGACGATGCGACGCCGGATCTGGAATCCTGGCTACAGACTCTGGAGTTAATGAATATGTACGATCGCTGGTTTAGCAAAGAAGAGTTGCAGCAACTGCCGTTTGCGGTAGAGAAAGAGGCGCTGGCGGATATCTGGTCGGGGCTGGTGAGGGAGGTTAAACACTTGCTGGAACAGAACGTCAGCGTCACGGACGCGCGGGCGACCGATTTGGCTTCACGGTGGATGGAACGCCTGGAGCAGGATACCGCAGGCAAACCGGAATTTTTGACCCGCCTGAACGAGATGCACAGCGTGGAGCCGCAGATGCAGGAGCAAACCGGCATTACGCCGGAGATAACTGATTACATCACGCGGGCGTTTGCCGAATCAAAGCTCAGCATCTGGGAGAAATATCTCACTGCCGAAGAGATGGCCTTTACCCGGGCGCACTACTTTGACCGGATGATGGAGTGGCCGCCGCTGGTGGCGAAGCTGCATCAGGCGCAGCGAGATAATCTCAGTCCCGCTTCTGACGATGCGCAAAAGCTGGCAGAAAAGTGGCTGGTTTTATTCCAGTCCTATGCGGGAACAAACCCGCAGACCCAGCAAAAATTTCGCCTCGCCATGCAGCAGGAGCCGCATCTGATGAAAGGCACGTGGATGACGCCTGCCGTGCTTGAATGGCTCCAGCAGGCGATCGGGGTGATGATGCAAAGACGCGTCTCTGCATCAGATGACTCACAGATCCGCTAATGCAGCTTCACGGTTAGGGTAGAAGGACAATCGGCCAGGGATCGGCTGCACGCCTGCGCGCGCCATGGTGCGCAGGGGCTGGAATTCGAGGTTACTTATCCGCAGCTCGCAGCCTTCCGGCAGGCGGGCAACAAAGCGCTGGAAGGCATCCAGACCGCCGGCATCCAGCACCGGGACGGCATCCCACTTCAGCACCACAATCCGTTTGCCCGCGATGCGGGATTCCAGATCGCTGAACAAACCTTCCGCTGCGGCGAAGAACAGCGGACCAATCACGCGCAGCACCAGCACATCGTCAGGCACCTCAACGTTAACCGGGGAGAGACGCGTCATCTGCGCGATGCGGCGCATAAACAGCAGCGAGGCCAGCACTATGCCGACGCTGATAGCGATAACCATATCGAACAGCACGGTCAGCGACATGCAGATCAGCATCACGATAATGTCGTCTTTCGGCGCGCGGCGCAGCAGGTTAACCACCTTATGCGCCTCACTCATGTTCCAGGCCACCATCAGCAGCAACGCAGCCATGGCAGAGAGCGGAAGCCATGAAAGCAGCGGGGCAAGGATCAGCAGCGCCATGATCACCAGCAGGGAGTGAATGACCGCCGAAACCGGTGATGTCGCGCCCGCACGTACGTTCGCGGCGGAACGGGCAATCGCAGCCGTAGCCGTAATACCGCCGAAGAACGGTGCAACGATGTTCCCTAAGCCCTGGCCGACCAGCTCGCTATTGGCTTTATGCTTAGTGCCGGTCATGCCGTCGAGCACAACGGCGCACAGTAGAGATTCAATCGCGCCCAGCATTGCCATGGAGAATGCAGCGGGCAGCAGAGCGCGAAGGGAATCCCAGCTCAGGGTGAAGCTGGAGCCCGGCATGTCCCACGGCAGAACCAGCTGCGGCAGCAGCTGCGGAATGCCGCTGCCCTGTGAGCCGTCCGCCAGAACATAGTGGAACTGGGAGCCAATGGTGGCGACCTGTCCACCGAGCAGGTTGACGACGCCCATCACCGCGCAGCCCAGCAGCAGAGCGGGCAGATGCCCCGGGAGACGAATGCCTAAGCGAGGCCAGACGATAAGTGTGCCGAGGGTAACGATGCCAATGGCCGCATCGCCCAGGTTGGCCGTCGGCAACGCCATAAACAGCGCGCCCACTTTCTGTAAATAGTGCTCCGGAACATGGGCCATTTGCAGGCCGAGGAAATCCTTGATCTGCATGGTCCCGATGGTAATCCCTATCCCCGAGGTGAACCCCAGCGTTACGGAAAGGGGAATATATTCAATCAGGCGACCAAAGCGGGCCAGACCAAACAGAATTAAAAAGATGCCGGACATCAGGGTGGCAACCAGCAGGCCTGCCAGACCAAACTGTTGGGAAACCGGGTAGAGGATCACCACAAAGGCGGCCGTCGGGCCGGAGACGCTGAAGCGGGACCCGCCCGTCAGCGCAATCACAATCCCCGCAACGGCCGAGGTGTACAGCCCGTACTGCGGCGCGACGCCGCTACCAATCGCCAGCGCCATCGCCAGCGGGATGGCAATAATCCCGACGGTGATCCCGGCTATCAGGTCACGAACAAAGCGTGACGACGTGTATTTCTCTTTCCAGCAGGCGTCGATGAGGGCGCGAAAGGGCAGAACATGTGAGGAGGTTACTTTTTTCACAATTATCTATCATCCGTGTGCGCATCATCTGTCATATGAATGGCAGGTGAAGGAGGCATAAGTCATACAAATAAATACTATAAACAAAAAAACCCGCCGTAGCGGGTTTTTTGGCCGTGTTCGATCAGTGTTCGAACATTGCAGAGATGGATTCTTCGTTGCTGATACGACGAATCGCTTCGGCCAGCATCCCGGACAGAGTCAACGTACGCACGTTTGGCAGCGCTTTGATCTCGTCACTCAGTGGGATGGTATCGCACACCACAACTTCATCAATGACGGAGTTACGGAGGTTGTTTACCGCATTGCCGGAGAAGATCGGGTGAGTGGCGTAAGCGAATACGCGTTTCGCACCACGCTCTTTCAGCGCTTCAGCGGCTTTACACAGTGTACCGCCGGTATCGATCATGTCGTCCACCAACACGCAGTCACGGCCAGCCACGTCACCGATGATGTGCATCACCTGAGAAACGTTAGCGCGCGGACGGCGTTTGTCGATGATCGCCATGTCGGTATCGTTCAGCAGCTTCGCGATAGCACGCGCACGTACCACGCCGCCGATGTCCGGAGAAACCACAATCGGGTTGTCCAGATTCAGTTGCAGCATGTCTTCCAGCAGGATTGGGCTGCCGAATACGTTATCAACCGGCACGTCGAAGAAGCCCTGGATCTGCTCTGCGTGCAGGTCAACCGTCAGTACGCGGTCAACGCCGACGCTGGACAGGAAGTCAGCGACAACTTTAGCGGTGATTGGCACACGCGCGGAACGGACGCGACGGTCCTGACGTGCATAGCCAAAGTAAGGAATAACAGCAGTGATACGGCCAGCAGAAGCACGACGCAGCGCGTCGACCATAACAACCAATTCCATCAGGTTGTCATTCGTTGGAGCACAGGTGGACTGGATGATGAAAATATCACCACCGCGTACATTTTCATTAATTTGTACGCTGACTTCGCCGTCGCTAAAGCGACCTACAGCGGCGTCGCCGAGGGAAGTGTACAGGCGGTTGGCAATACGTTGTGCTAGTTCCGGGGTGGCGTTACCAGCAAAAAGCTTCATATCAGGCACGAGAAGAACCTCAGGCATGCGTCCAGTGGTGGATAGCGTTCGCCGCAAACTGCGGGGCCTAAGCAAACGCTATCCAGGCGGTGTATTAAAGAGCGCGATGCAACGTCTGGAACAGGGTGACGTTGTCACCGAAACTCAGTCTGCGCCAGAATGGCCTGCTGTAGGGGGGAGATGTTCATCCCGCGCGCTACAAAACCATGCAGCCAAACCGGCGCTTGCTCAAGCACCTGACGGGCGGCGGTTTCGGTGTCAAATTCAGCAAAGACACAGGCCCCTGTACCGGTCAGGCGCGACGGCGCGTATTCTAACAGCCAGGAAAGCACCGCATCAACCTCGCGAAAACGTTTTCTTGCGATATCCTCGCAATCGTTGCTGAATTCACAATTTAATAACGTTTTTATTGACCGTACCGGGGTATTTCTTTTCAGGTCAGGATCTTTAAAGATGACCGGGGTAGGAATGCTCACGCCAGGGTGAACGATCAGATACCATTTTTCCGGCGGATCGACCGGCGTGAGGATTTCACCGACACCTTCAGCGAACGCCGCGTGGCCGCGCACAAACACCGGTACATCGGCGCCCAGCGTCAATCCTAACGCTGCCAGTTCGTCCGTCGTCAGACCGCAGTCCCAGAGGTGGTTAAGCGCCACCAGTACGGTCGCGGCGTTCGATGAACCGCCACCAAGACCGCCGCCCATTGGCAGGCGTTTGTCGATACGGATATCCGCACCGCTTCCCGCTGGCAGACGACCCGACGACGACGCCGTTTTCATCAGAAAGCGAGCAGCGCGCACGATCAGGTTATCCTCATGCGCCACGCCGTCGACCGGCGTCAGCAGGTGAATCTGCCCGTCCTGACGCGGTTCGATGGAGATCGTGTCGCCGTAATCGACAAACTGAAACAGCGTTTGCAGGGTGTGATAGCCGTCAGCGCGCTGTCCGGTAATGTAGAGAAACAGGTTCAGTTTTGCGGGAGAGGGCCAGTGGGTCATCATTTAACGATCCAGTTGTCCATTTTCAGCTTGATACGCTGGCTACCCTGCGTCAGCTCCATATTGGACGGCAGCGACGGTTGAGTCTTGCTGTCATACGCGCTGTACACCACTTTCCAGGTTTTACCGCCCTGAGTGTAATTTACCTGGCTCAGACGGTATTGATCGTCGAGCGTGTAGTCGGTTGCGTCACCCGGCAGGCCAAGGATCCACTGGCGCAGACTATTGAGCGGAATCGGCATCCCGGTCAGCTTGCCAATCATCTCTTCGGCGTCGGTTGCCGTGTAGTGCTGGCCTTTGTTATCGGTAATCTGCGCTTCGCCAGGCTTCGCGTTCAGCTCCAGTTCGGTGCTGCCCAGCGGGTTCAGCAGCAGCAGGCGATAGTTGTCCTGACCCGTTTGCTGCCAGAAGAAGCGAGCGTAAACTTTTTGCTCGTCAGAGAGATAAGCAAATGCACCGCGGGTCTGATACTGGCTTAATTTCAGCACGTCCTGCTGGTGCTGGCGCCACTGCGGTGAGTCAGGGCTTTTGCCCGGGCCTTTCGGCTGATGAACGGAACAGGCGGTCAGAACCAGGGCCGCCAGAGGCAACAGGCGAATCATTCGGGTCATAATGATGACAAATCCTTGAGATACGTTGCAGTTATAACTGTTAATGCTAGCGTTGAAGGGTGCCACCGTCTACGTTCAAATTATCTCAAAGCGTGGCGTAAGCTATTACTCCGAAAGGGGGCAGTCTCTTTTATTGATCTCGCGCATCCTGTATGATGCGTCCTGCTAACCTTATTAACGCTGGTACTACTCCCGCTCAACATGACCCTATTAGCACTCGGTATTAACCACAAAACGGCCCCGGTTTCACTGCGAGAACGCGTTACGTTTTCGCCGGATACGCTCGACCTGGCGCTGGACAGCCTGCTTGCACAGCCGATGGTGCAGGGTGGCGTGGTGCTGTCGACGTGCAACCGTACCGAGCTCTATTTAAGCGTGGAGGAGCAGGACAACCTTCACGAGGCGCTGATCCGCTGGCTATGTGACTACCACAACCTCAACGAAGAAGAGCTGCGCAACAGCCTGTACTGGCATCAGGATAACGATGCGGTCAGCCATCTGATGCGCGTGGCCAGCGGTCTGGATTCGCTGGTGCTGGGCGAGCCGCAGATCCTCGGCCAGGTGAAAAAAGCCTTCGCGGATTCCCAGAAAGGGCATCTGAAAGCCAGCGAACTGGAACGAATGTTCCAGAAGTCATTCTCCGTGGCGAAGCGTGTGCGAACCGAAACCGACATTGGCGCCAGTGCGGTTTCGGTTGCTTTCGCGGCCTGTACCCTTGCCCGTCAAATCTTCGAATCGCTGTCGACCGTCACCGTACTGCTGGTGGGGGCGGGCGAAACCATCGAGCTGGTGGCGCGCCATCTTCGCGAACACAAGGTGAAGAAGATGATCATCGCCAACCGCACCCGCGAACGTGCACAGGTGCTGGCAGATGAAGTGGGCGCTGAGGTGATTGCGTTGAGCGACATCGATGAACGTCTGAAAGAGGCGGACATTATTATCAGCTCTACCGCAAGCCCGCTGCCGATTATCGGGAAAGGGATGGTCGAGCGTGCGCTGAAATCCCGCCGCAATCAGCCGATGCTGCTGGTGGATATCGCCGTTCCGCGTGATGTCGAACCGGAAGTGGGCAAACTGGCGAACGCCTACCTGTACAGCGTGGATGACCTGCAAAGCATCATTTCGCACAACCTTGCCCAGCGTAAGGCGGCGGCTGTGCAGGCGGAAACCATCGTTGAACAGGAAACCAGCGAATTTATGGCCTGGCTGCGCGCGCAAAGCGTCAGCGAGACCATCCGCGAATACCGCGGTCAGGCGGAGCAGGTGCGTGATGACCTGACGGCCAAAGCGTTAGCGGCCCTTGAACAGGGCGGCGACGCGCAGGCGATTATGCAGGATCTGGCCTGGAAACTGACCAACCGCCTGATCCATGCCCCAACCAAATCTCTTCAGCAGGCTGCCCGTGACGGGGACGATGAACGCCTGACAATTCTGCGCAACAGCCTCGGGCTGGAATAGCGCCCTATACCCATTTTCTAAGACAAGGTGCATTTACGCCTATGAAGCCTTCTATCGTCGCTAAACTGGAAGCTCTGCACGAGCGCCATGAAGAAGTCCAGGCGCTGCTCGGCGATGCCGGGACCATTGCCGACCAGGAACGTTTTCGTGCGCTGTCGCGTGAATACGCGCAGTTAAGTGATGTTTCAAAATGCTTTACCGACTGGCGACAGGTCCAGGAAGATATCGAAACCGCGCAGATGATGCTCGACGATCCTGAGATGCGCGAGATGGCGCAGGAAGAGTTACAGGATGCGAAAGCGCGTTCAGAAGAGATGGAGCAGCAGCTTCAGGTGCTTCTGCTGCCGAAAGATCCGGACGATGAGCGTAACGCCTTTGTGGAAGTCCGCGCCGGTACCGGCGGCGACGAAGCGGCGCTGTTCGCCGGGGATCTATTCCGTATGTACAGCCGTTATGCCGAATCCCGTCGCTGGCGCGTGGAGATCATGAGCGCCAACGAAGGCGAGCATGGCGGCTACAAAGAGGTTATCGCCAAAATCAGCGGTGACGGCGTGTACGGTCGACTGAAATTTGAATCCGGCGGTCACCGCGTGCAGCGCGTGCCTGCGACGGAATCGCAGGGGCGCATTCATACCTCGGCCTGTACGGTGGCGGTGATGCCGGAGCTGCCGGAAGCGGAACTGCCGGATATCAACCCGGCGGATCTGCGCATCGACACCTTCCGCTCTTCAGGGGCAGGTGGTCAGCACGTTAACACCACCGACTCCGCTATCCGTATTACTCACCTGCCCACCGGGATTGTGGTTGAGTGTCAGGATGAACGTTCCCAGCACAAGAACAAAGCTAAGGCGTTATCCGTGCTGGGCGCCCGTATCCACGCGGCGGAAATGGCGAAACGCCAGCAGGCGGAAGCCTCTACCCGCCGTAACCTGCTGGGCAGCGGCGACCGTAGCGATCGTAACCGCACCTATAACTTCCCGCAGGGGCGCGTAACCGACCACCGCATCAACCTGACGCTGTACCGTCTGGATGAGGCAATGGAAGGCAAGCTCGATATGCTGATTGAGCCTATCGTGCAGGAATACCAGGCCGACCAGCTGGCGGCACTGTCCGAGCAGGATTAATGGATTTTCAGCGCTGGTTACGCCATGCCGCCAGTGAGCTTTCTGCAAGTGAAAGCCCGAAGCGCGACGCCGAAATTCTGCTTGAGCATGTGACGGGTAAAGCCCGCACGTATCTGCTGGCTTTCGGCGAAACCGCGCTGACCGCTGAACAGCAATCGCAGCTGGAGACGCTGCTTGCCCGCCGTAAAACCGGCGAGCCGGTGGCGCATCTGGTTGGCGAGCGGGAGTTCTGGTCCCTTCCACTGTACGTCTCAGCGGCCACGCTGATCCCGCGCCCGGACACCGAGTGTCTGGTGGAGCAGGCGCTGGCGCGGTTACCAGCGCAGCCGTGTCAGATCCTCGATCTCGGCACCGGCACCGGGGCGATTGCGCTGGCGCTTGCCAGCGAGCGACCGGACTGCACCGTGACGGCGGTAGACGTGATGCCTGATGCGGTCGCCCTCGCGCGGCGCAACGTTGAACGGCTGGGGCTGAACAATGTTTCCGTTCTGCAAAGCAGCTGGTTTGCCGCGCTTGAAAGCCGCATGTTTGAAATGGTTGTCAGCAATCCGCCCTACATCGACGAAGACGATCCGCATCTCGCGCAGGGGGACGTGCGTTTTGAACCGTTGACCGCGCTGGTCGCTGCGAATCAGGGACTTGCGGATCTCGATCACATTGTGACAACGTCACGACAACATTTGCTTCCCGGTGGCTGGCTGCTGGTGGAACATGGCTGGACGCAGGGAGAGGCGGTGCGAGCGCTGTTTACGCATGCCGGATACGCTGCCGTGGAAACCTGCCGGGATTACGGCGGCAATGAACGTCTGACGCTGGGGCAGCGGTCATGAGCCTGTTTACGCTGCTGATCTCCGTTCACCTGGTTTCCGTTGCCCTGACCATTGGCTTTTTTATTGCCCGCTACTGGTGGCGCTACAACAACAATCCGCTGATTAACGCCCGCTGGGTACGCATCGCCCCGCACTGTATCGACACGGTGCTGTTCCTTTCCGGAGCCGGGTTAATGTGGAAGACCGGCTATCTGCCATTTACTGATAAAGGCGCATGGCTGACTGAGAAGCTGTTTGGCGTTATCATCTACATCGTTTTGGGTTTTATCGCGCTTGGGCGTCATCGTCCGCGCAGCCAGCAGACAGGGTTTATCGCCTTTTTGCTGGGTCTGGTGGTGCTGTACATCATCATTAAACTCGCCACCACAAGAATACCGTTACTGGGGTAAGTCATGAGGTCCTTAGCCGATTTCGAATTTAACAAAGTGCCGCTCTGCGATGGTATGATCCTGATTTCAGAGATGATCCGCGACGATTTTACGTCACAGTACGTTTACGCTGAACTGGAGAATCTGGTCAGCCTGGCGCGCGAAGAGATCAATCAGGCACGTCCGCAGGACTGGCAATTAGAGAAGCTGATTGAGCTTTTCTACGGCGAATGGGGTTTCTGCGACACGCGAGGCGTGTACCGCCTGTCTGACGCACTGTGGCTGGACCAGGTGTTGAAAAATCGTCAGGGCAGCGCCGTCGCGTTGGGCGCCATTTTACTGTGGGTTGCGCACGAGCTGGAGATTCCACTGGTGCCGGTCATTTTCCCGACGCAGATGATTTTGCGGGCGGAGTGGCTGGACGGTGAGATGTGGTTAATCAATCCGTTTAACGGCGACACGCTGGATGAGCATACGCTGGACGTCTGGCTGAAAGGCAACATCAGCCCGATAGCTGAGCTGTTCAATGAAGATCTCGATGAAGCCGATAACGCCGAAGTGATCCGCAAGCTCCTGGATACGCTGAAGTCTGCGCTGATGGAAGAGCGTCAGATGGAGCTGGCCCTGCGCGCAAGCGAAGTGCTGTTGCAGTTCAATCCGGAAGATCCGTACGAAATCCGCGACCGCGGCCTGATTTATGCGCAGCTCGACTGCGAGCACGTGGCGCTGAATGATTTAAATTATTTCGTCGAGCAATGTCCGGAAGACCCGATCAGCGAGATGATCCGCGCGCAGATCAACGCGATCGCGCATAAACACATTACACTGCATTAATCTTAATTCCGATTCACACCTGAATAAGGCGATCCTATGAAACAAAAAGTGGTTAGCATTGGTGATATCAACGTGGCAAACGACCTGCCGTTCGTGCTGTTTGGCGGTATGAACGTGCTGGAATCCCGCGATCTCGCTATGCGCATCTGCGAACACTACGTGACCGTGACCCAAAAACTGGGCATCCCGTACGTGTTTAAAGCCTCTTTTGACAAAGCCAACCGCTCCTCCATTCACTCCTACCGTGGCCCGGGCCTGGAAGAGGGGATGAAGATTTTCCAGGAGCTGAAACAGACGTTTGGCGTGAAAGTGATCACCGACGTGCACGAGGCGTCTCAGGCACAGCCGGTGGCTGATGTGGTAGACGTGATTCAGCTTCCGGCGTTCCTCGCTCGCCAGACTGACCTGGTGGAAGCGATGGCGAAAACCGGTGCCGTGATTAACGTGAAAAAACCGCAGTTCGTGAGCCCAGGCCAGATGGGTAACATCGTCGACAAGTTTATCGAAGGCGGTAACGACCAGGTTATCCTGTGCGACCGTGGTTCAAACTTCGGTTATGACAACCTGGTTGTGGATATGCTGGGCTTCAGCGTGATGAAGAACGTCTCTAACCAGTCTCCGGTGATTTTCGACGTGACCCACTCCCTGCAATGCCGCGACCCGTTTGGCGCCGCGTCTGGCGGGCGTCGTGCGCAGGTGACCGAACTGGCGCGCGCCGGTATGGCAACTGGCCTGGCGGGTCTGTTCATTGAAGCGCACCCGGATCCGGCTAACGCGAAATGCGACGGTCCATCCGCGCTGCCGCTGGATAAGCTGGAGCCGTTCCTGAAACAGATCAAAGCGATTGACGATCTGGTGAAGAGCTTCGACGAGCTGGATACCAGCAACTAATAAAAAAACCCGCTTCGGCGGGTTTTTCTTTGCCCGGCGGCGCTACGCTTGCGCGGGCCTACGGGTTTTGTAGGCCGGGTAAGCGCAGCGCCACCCCGCAAAAAAATTACGCAAATATTGTCATCAGATACGCAATAAACAGCGCCATATGCGCCGCGCCGTTCAGCACATTGGTGCGGCCGGTGGAGAAGGAAATCTGGCACAGCAGCAAGGATGCCACCATCACAATCATCTCTGGCGCACCCAGCGCAAACTGCAATTCATTTCCCGTCATAAAAGCAATCAACGTTACCACCGGAACGGTAAGGGAGATGGTCGCCAGAACAGAGCCAAAGAACAGATTCATCGCACGCTGCACCTGATTATTGAGCACCGCTTTCAGCGCTCCCAGGCCTTCTGGCGACAGGATCAACAGGGCCACCAGGAAACCGGTAAAGGCGACCGGCGCGTTCAGTTCAGTTAACAGCGCCTCCAGCGGGTTCGCATTCATCTTGGTGACAGCAATAACGGCAATCAGATGCACGATCAGCCAAACCGTATGCCACGCGCTGCTGTGAGCCGACGGCTTACCGTGATGCGGGTCATCGTCGTCACCGTCGTCTTCATGCTCGTAAACAAACAGGCTCTGGTGCGTTTTGGTCTGGATCAGCAGGAACACGCCGTACATCGCCGCGGAAATCAGCGCCACCAGCAGCGCCTGGCCGGTGGTGAAATTTGCACCCGGCAGCGCCATCGGGAATACCAGCACAATAATCGCCAGCGGGAACAGGGCGATCAGGTACTGTTTAATGCCAAAAAGGTTCATGTACTGGGTGGCAAATTTGCGACCACCCAATAAAAGTGAAAAACCGACCAGGCCGCCGGTAACAATCATAATGATGGAATAGAGCGTATCGCGCATTAGCGTTGGCGCGGCGTCGCCGGTGGCCATTAATGCGGAAATGAGACTGACTTCAAGAATCACAACCGAAAGGCTTAAAATTAATGACCCATACGGCTCTCCAAGACGGTGGGCTAAAACATCCGCATGGCGTACCACGCTAAATGCGCTGGTTAAAATACCCACCAGAGCCAGAATATTGATCCCCACAACCACTGGCAATGACTGACTGCTTCCCCAGAAGAGCAGCACAGCCAGTGCCAGAACCGGGAAAATGAGAGTGGTCTCCTTGTGGCGGGTTTTCACCGCCTCGTGTGTTGCTGTCATGTGTTTCTCCAACAATGCAGGTGCTTGTAATTATAGATAGATTTTAAAGGTATTAAACTAACAGAAATCTTTTAAATACCCTGTATTTTTTACTTAGTTTTACCCTTTATTATAATTTTTATGTCTGAGGCTTATAATGGCATATCTCTGTTAAATATTAATTTAATAACAATGACTTGCATTTTTATATTGTTTATTTCTTTCTGTTGGCTGGCACCCTCGCGTATCGTCGTCCACACTTATCTTTTAGCCAAAAGAGAGGTTAACGATGCCATACAAATCGAAAAGCGAATTACCAGATAACGTGCAAAACGTATTGCCTGCCCACGCCCAGGATATCTACAAAGAAGCCTTTAACAGCGCCTGGGATCAGTACAAAGATAAAAAAGATCGCCGGGACGATGCCAGCCGCGAAGAGACGGCCCATAAGGTGGCCTGGGCCGCCGTAAAAAATGACTATGAGAAAGGGGACGATGATAAATGGCACAAAAAGAAATAGCCGCGAATAATACGCTGCCTCCCTTTTGACATTTCAGGCGGTTGACCTGCCGCTGTATTGCATCTGGCCCGCGAATTGCTTATCGTTGCTCAACTGCTGTTAAAATGAACAGCACAGAATGCCGGGAAGGCGAATTACAGAAGTCGCAAGGAAGCATGCAGTGGCGGAGGTGGAATGTGTTAACGCGTGATTTCTTGATGAAGGCAGATTGTAAGACGGCATTTGGTGCTATTGAGGAATCGCTTCTGTGGTCGGCTGAACAACGTGCGGCGTCGCTTGCGGCAACGCTGGCCTGCCGCCCGGATGATGGCCCGGTCTGGATCTTTGGTTACGGCTCGCTGATGTGGAACCCGGCGCTCGAATTTGTTGAATCGGCAACCGGAACGCTGCCTGGCTGGCACCGCGCCTTCTGTTTGCGCCTGACCGCCGGACGCGGCAGCGCGTGTCAGCCAGGACGCATGCTTGCACTAAAAGAGGGCGGGCGCACCACGGGCGTGGCATACCGGCTGCCGGATACCACGCTGGAAGATGAGCTGACGCTGCTGTGGAAGCGCGAGATGATCACCGGCTGCTATATGCCCAGCTGGTGCAAGCTGGAACTGGATGACGGCCGCACCGTCAACGCGCTGGTGTTCATTATGGATCCGCGCCACCCGCTGTATGAAGCCGACACCCGAACCCAGGTGATTGCCCCGCTGATTGCCGCCGCCAGTGGACCGCTGGGTACTAACGCCCAGTACCTTTTCTCGCTCGATCAGGAGCTGACGCGTCTCGGTATGCAGGACGACTGTCTGAGTGAGCTGGTGGTGAAGGTGAAAGCGCTGCTGGAAGGGAACCCGCTCAGCAATACGCTGCGGCCGGGTTTTGCCTGATAATACGCCCGGCTGGCCGGGCGTTTATGGTTATGCCGCCACGTAACTTACGGAATGTTCGAGCGACTGGCTGTGGCTGTCGATCAGCACATCCCAGGTGCCGGTGTAAGGCACCGTCAGCCAGGCCTTGTCGTCCTGGACGGTAAGGATATCTGCCTGCGATTGTTTCTGTCCTTTCGAACTTATCAGATGGATGCGGCAACGCTCTGAGCAACGCACCACTACCGTATCCCCGCCAAACAGTTTCAGACTTGTTTTCACTCGTGCCATTTTATACCCCGTCGTTTTTGCCCATCCCGAGCGTGATGTTGTTCACAATTTACTCATTGCATAACACCAAAGGGGCAGGGGTGGGATGCTGATTTCGATCAAAAAATGGCGCAACGATTAAACAAAAATGACAAAATCCATGAAACCTTTCAGCGGACGCGCGTTTACCCTGCTTAACGCGCGCCCGGGAAAAATTATATGCGGAAATGGCCAGCGGTCTCAGCAAGGTCGCCCGCCTGGCTTTGCAGCGCGCTGGCCGCCGCAGCAGACTGTACAACAAGCTCGGCGTTCTGCTGCACCATGCGATCCAGGTGAGTCACCGCGTGGTTAATCTCATGGATCCCTTTCATCTGCTCCCGGGTGGCAATGGATATTTCACGCATAATGCCAGACACGCTCCCGACGCTGGCGCGGATCTCATCCATGCTGTCGCCCGCAAGGTGCACAAACCGGGAGCCGGTTGCTACGCTTTCGGTGGTGGAATCAATAAGGGATTTGATCTCTTTCGCCGCCTGAGCGCTGCGGCTGGCCAGGTTACGTACTTCCCCCGCAACGACCGCGAACCCACGGCCTTGTTCCCCGGCACGCGCCGCTTCCACCGAGGCGTTAAGCGCCAGGATATTGGTCTGGAAGGCGATGCCGTCAATGACGCTGGTGATATCGCCGATTTTCGCGGAAGCCAGTTCGATGGACTGCATGGTGCTGATGGCCTGAGCGACGACGTCGCCGCCGCGGGATGCGGCGGCAGAGGCCTTGCTCGCCTGTTCGTTCGCTTCTGCTGCCGACTCGTTTGACTGCGTAACGGAGGCCGTGATCTCTTCCACGGCGCTGGCGGTTTCGCGAAGGCTTGATGCCGCCTGCTCGGTACGCCCGGAAAGATCCTGATTACCCGCCGCAATCTCATGCGCGGCGTTTTTCACTGAGGCGCTGGCATCACGCAGCTGGACCATCACCACAGAAAGCTTATCGCTGAAGGCGTTAAACGCCTGCGCGATTTGCGCCACTTCATCGCCCCCCTTATCCGGCAGACGCTGCGACAGATCGTTAGTACCGTTGGCAATGTTGTTCATCGCGTCACGGATACCGAACAGCCGCTTAAGCAGGCGGGCAATCAGGAGGTGCATGAGGGCTCCGCTCAGCAGGGCGAGGATTGCCAGCGACAGTGCAGATGCTTTAAGCAATGAGCGCATCCCGGCGGTGGCATCGCCGTTATCAAGCGCCACAACCAGCAGCCAGTGCGTCCCCGGCACGGCGGTGGCCAGGAACGTTTTTTCGCGTCCGTTTGACGTTCCGTCAACCAGGTTGCCGCTTTTCAGAGTGGCAAAATCGGTCCCTTTGATCGTTTCAGTAAACGGCTTAAGCGTCAGCGCAGGATCGCTGCCGGCAATTACGGTGCCGTTGCTGTCCAAAAGCAGTCCACTGCTGGCCGGAGTCGGGTGAATACCGCGCACGTTAGCCACCACGCTGTCCATTGCCACATCGCCCGCCACCACCGCTTTCAGGGCGCCTTGCTCTTTAACGGGTACCGCGAACGTCACCACCAGTTTCCCGGTGCCCGCATCCACATAGGGTGCAGTCACTACCGGGCCATCAGCGCTGACGACCTGCTGATACCACGGGCGAAGGGTGGGATCGTAATCAGCGGGCACCCCGGTTGGGTCAGAAAATTTAGCCGTTTTGCTGGCATAACCCACGTAGACGTTGGTAAATCCACCCGCCAGTGCAAGCTGTTTAAACACCGGAACCGGATCGTCGCTGAGCGCGACCGACTGCGCCGAAGTGATGACGGTTATTTTGCTGTTCACCCAGTCGGCAATCGCCATGTTGTGGCTGGCGCTGGTGCTGGTCAGAATATCGCGCTGCGACTGCTGATTATCCTGGCGCGTGACCTGAAAGTTAATAATGGTATTAAGAAGAAGGGCGACGACCAGACAGCCTGTCGTCGCGGCAATGATGCGGGCGCGAATGGATCTGAACATAAGTGTAATACCTGCTGTGTTGTTTCCATGCCTATCGGCAACGGTGCAGGTAAACTTGATGCTGAAACCGCGTCCATAAGAAAATAATATTTTTAGCGGGTTATTATTAAAAAGTTAATACTTTATCGGCGGAAAGCGTCCATTCAGCCAGCTCCACCAGCGTACCAATTTCCACGCCATCAATCAGCGGCAGCCCGGTAATGCCGCGCCCGTCGGTACAGGTTTTGCACAGTTTGACCGGAACGTTTTGCGCGGTCAGGATCTCCAGCATTTGTTGAATGTTGTAGCCCTCTGCGGGTTTTTGCCCCTTCAGCCCGGCCGTGACGGCGTCGGACATCAAAAAGAGGCGCAGCTCCAGCTCACTCTCCTTATCGCGCAGCGCGATTGCCAGGCGCAGGCTGTTAAAAAGGGATTCACTGCCGTAGGCCGCACCGTTGGCGACGATCATAATCTTCTGCATGTTGACTCCTGTTCTTTGAAAAGGCACGAATATTGCTTCTCGTACCGAAGAATACGTATCGGGGAGAGAAACGATGACGATAGTGGCTGGCAGTTCCCCTGGCGCAACCGAATGGTTCCAGCGTGCGAGAATGTTGCGCGAGGAACAGCTCGGCAGACTGGCGCAGCTGGGCGCACTGGTGAACGGCATCAGTCGACTGGTGCATATGCTACAGTGCGAGCGCGGTGCGTCAAATGTCTGGCTCTGCTCGCAGGGCAAATTGTACGCGCCTGAATGCAAGGCCAGCAGGGCCCTGGTGGATGAAAACCTCGCCGCATTGCACCTTCAGTTTAACGAACCGCTCCCGGGCAGCGCCCTGTGCGAACGTATTGCCAGCGCACTGCACGGCCTTGAGACGCTAACGGCGCTGCGTGATGGCGTTACAGGTCAATGCGTCACCGCGCCGCAGGCGATGGAACATTACAGCCGCATACTGCGTCATTTGCTCAGTATCGTACCCCAACTCAGCGACAGCATTGACGATCCGCACATCGCGGGCCGATTTGTGGCCCTTTACAGCCTGATGCAGGGCAAAGAACTTGTGGGACAAGAGCGGGCGCTGGGGGCTATTGGTTTCACCCAGGGATTCTTTGACGATGAAACCCGCCAGCGGCTGGTGGATCGCATTGATGGCCAGCAGGCCTGCTTTGAGGTTTTTATCTCCCATTGCACTCCAGACGTGCAGGAGTCATTTACCCTCAACTGCCTGCCGGGTCTGGAGACTGAAAAACTCAGGCGTGAAGCGTGCACCCGCCAGCCTCCGGCAGATAACGGTGATACCGCCCTCAAATGGTTTGCCCTGCAAACCGCGCGCCTTGAGCACCTGCGCACGCTGGAGGAGGTGGCAATTGCCGATCTGATGACGGCAGTTGAGGAGCGCCGCTATAGCGAAAACCTGCACGCAGACGATGAACACGACGATATCCTGGCGCGATTTCCGGATAAACCGCTGCTGCCGCTGGTGCGCCAGCAGGCGCGTGAAATTGAGCAACTCTCCCGTCAGCTTGCTTCCCTGCGCGACACGCTGGAGGAGCGTAAGACCATCGACAAAGCCAAAAGCGTGCTGATGACGCACCAGAACATGAGCGAGGAGCAGGCGTGGACCGCCCTGCGCAAAATGGCGATGGATAAAAACCAACGCATGGTAGATATCGCCCGTGCGCTGCTTACGGTGAAAAATCTGTGGAAGATACCCCCTGGGGAGTAGTTGCACAGTCAGTGGGCAATTTATGCCTGATTGAGGTGCGTAATACAGCGCTCTTCTTGCAGAAACCCCGTAACGCCGGGGATGAAAAGCTGGCATTACCTTTGCATTAACAGATTAACCATTTTCGACGATGCGCCAACGGCGGTGCATGCGTCTTCGGGATAAAGGCGTCCAGCGGTGCTTCAGCACCGTCGGGCGCTTTTTTTTGCCTTTTTTCAGGAGCAATTATGGCGGATTTGTCGAGACGGCGATTATTGCAGGCCAGCATGCTGGTGAGTGGTGCGATGCTATTGCCGGGTGTCATGCAGGCCGCATGGGCGGCGGGGTCAGATAAGCCGGAGCAGGATACCGTGCGTATCGGGTTTATACCTCTGACCGACTGCGCGCCCGTGGTTATCGCGGCCCTGAAGGGGTTCGATAAAAAACACGGCATTACTATTGTGCCGACCAAAGAGGCGAGCTGGGCGGCGGTGCGCGACAAGCTGGTGGCGGGCGAACTGGACGCCGCGCACATTCTTTACGGCCTGCTGTACGGTCTGGAGCTGGGTATCGCGGGCAAGCCGCAGCAGATGGCGAACCTGATGACCCTCAACCAGAACGGTCAGGCCATTACGCTCTCCAGCGATCTGGCGGAGAAGGGCGTTCGTGACCTCGACGGGCTGAAAAAGCTGATTGCGCAGCAGGCGCCGGGAACCTACACCTTCGCGCATACCTTCCCGACGGGAACGCACGCCATGTGGCTCTACTACTGGCTGGCCAGCGCGGGGATTAACCCGTTTGACGACGTGCGCACCGTGGTGGTGCCGCCGCCGCAGATGGTGATGAACATGCGCATTGGCAACATGGTCGGGTTTTGCGTTGGCGAGCCGTGGAACGCGCGGGCGATTAACGACCGCATCGGGTTTACCGCCGCCACGTCACAGTCCATCTGGGCCGATCACCCGGAAAAGATCCTCGGCACCCGACGCGACTGGGTGGCGAAAAATCCGCACACCGCACGGGCGCTGGTGAGCGCCGTGATGGAAGCCGCGCGCTGGATCGAGGCGTCAGCGGAAAACAAACGCGAAACCGCGCAGATCCTCTCGCGCCGCGCCTGGCTCAACTGCAAGGAACAGTATCTCACCGGACGCATGCTCGGCGAGTACGACAACGGGGTCGGTCAGCGCTGGCAGGATGCGCACCCGATCCGTTTCTTCAACGAGGGTGCCGTGAGCTACCCGTATCTCTCCGACGGCATGTGGTTCTTAACCCAGTTCCGCCGCTGGGGCTTGCTCAACGCCGCGCCGGATTACGCGGGCATTGCACAGCGCATTAACCAGACCGCGGTCTGGCAGGATGCCGCGACCGCCGTGGGCGGCATGTCCACACCGTCATCACCGTATCGCAGCAGCACCCTGATGGACGGCACCGTCTGGAACGGCACCGATCCGGAAGGGTACGCCAACCGCTTCGCCATTCACCGTAAAGGGGCCTGAGTATGCAGCATCTGCAAAATGCAAAACCACAAGAGACGTCAGAGAGCGGGGAAGTGATAGTCCTGCCTCCGTTACAGGTTCGCCGTCGTGCGCCCGCGTTTACGCGTCGGATGAATGATTTTTTACAGCGCGTCATCCCGGCGCTGCTCGGTCTCGGCCTGCTGGTGGTGCTCTGGCAGCTGGCGGCGATAAACAGTAAAGGCTTTCCGACGCCGCTCAGCACGCTCGATTCGGCCATGACCCTGTTTGCCGATCCGTTTTATCGCGACGGGCCAAACGATATGGGCATTGGCTGGAACGTGCTGGCGTCGTTGCAGCGCGTCGCCATCGGCTTCGGTCTGGCGGCGCTGGCGGGCATTCCGCTGGGCTTTTTGATTGGCCGCTTCACCTTTTTCTCCCGCATGTTCAACCCGCTGATCGCGCTACTGCGTCCGGTCAGCCCGCTGGCCTGGCTGCCTATCGGCCTGCTGCTGTTCCAGAAAGCGGAGCCTGCATCGAGCTGGACTATTTTTATCTGCTCCATCTGGCCGATGGTCATTAACACCGCCGAAGGGGTGCGCTGTATTCCGCAGGACTACCTCAACGTGGCCCGGGTGCTGCAACTCTCAGAGTGGACCATCATGCGCCGCATTCTTTTCCCGGCCGTGCTGCCTGCGGTGCTGACCGGGGTACGTCTTTCCATTGGCATTGCCTGGCTGGTGATTGTCGCCGCCGAGATGCTCACCGGAGGTTTAGGCATTGGCTTCTGGATCTGGAATGAGTGGAACAACCTCAACGTCGAAAACATTCTCATCGCCATCGTCATCATTGGCGTGGTCGGGTTGCTGCTGGAGCAGGGGCTGATGCTGATCGCCCGTCGCTTTAGCTGGCAGGAAAAATAAGGAGTGAAGATGAAACCGTTAATTCAGGTCCAGGCCGTGAGCCAGCGTTTTTCCACCGCCAGCGGCGAGTTTCTGGCGCTGCAAAACGTCTCTTTTGATATCCACGAGGGCGAAACCGTCAGTCTGATTGGTCACTCCGGCTGCGGCAAGTCGACGCTGTTAAACCTGATCGCCGGGATCACGCTGCCGACGGAAGGCGGGCTGATTTGCGACAACCGCGAAATCGCCGGGCCGGGGCCAGAGCGCGCGGTGGTGTTTCAGAATCATTCGCTGCTGCCGTGGCTGACCTGCTTCGACAACGTGGCGCTGGCGGTGGATCAGGTCTTCCGTCACACCATGAGTAAGGCCGAGCGCAAAGCGTGGATTGAGCACAATCTCGACCGGGTGCAGATGGGCCACGCGCTGCATAAGCGCCCCGGGGAGATCTCCGGCGGTATGAAGCAGCGCGTCGGGATTGCCCGCGCGCTGGCGATGAAGCCGAAAGTCCTGCTGATGGATGAACCCTTCGGCGCGCTGGATGCGCTGACGCGCGCCCATCTTCAGGACTCGGTGATGCAGATCCAGCAGGCGCTGAACACCACCATCGTGCTCATCACCCACGACGTGGACGAGGCGGTACTACTCTCTGACCGCGTACTGATGATGACCAACGGCCCGGCGGCCACCGTGGGTGAGATCCTGCGCGTCGATCTGCCGCGCCCGCGCAACCGGGTGCAGCTGGCGGACGACAGCCGCTATCACCACATACGCCAGCAGATCCTCCATTTCCTCTACGAAAAACAGCCGAAAGCGGCGTAATGAGGGGGCACGATGCGACTGGTCATTATCGGTAATGGTATGGCGGCAACCCGGCTGATTGCGTCGCTCACCGGGCGTGTTCCCGGTCGTTTCGCTGTCACCGTCATCGGTGACGAGCCGGAGCAGGCATACAACCGCATCCAGCTTTCGCCAGTGCTGGGTGGCGAAAAGCAGGCGGAGCACATCTGTCTGCACGATGAAGACTGGTACACGGCACGAGGCGTGACGGTGCTGCGAGGAGAAACGGCGCTCGCAGTAGACGTCAACGCGCGTGAAGTGCATACCTCTGCTCGCACGCTGGGCTGGGATGCGCTGGTGTTTGCCACCGGTTCTACCCCTGTTGTGCCGCCGATCCCCGGCGGCGATGCGCCGCATGTGTTCACCTTTCGCACCCTGGCAGAAACCCGCGCCATCCAGAATATCTCCGGGCCGGCGGTAGTGCTGGGCGGCGGCGTACTCGGCGTGGAGGCAGCGGCAGCGCTGGCGCGCAAGGGTGACAACGTCACGCTCGTGCATCGCGGTCCGTGGCTGATGGAACAGCAGCTGGATCAGCAGGCGGGACTGTTGCTGGAAGAGGCGCTGGCGGCGCGGGGCGTTAGCTGTGAACTCGCCTCCGGCATCACCGCCATCGCTGACGATGCCGTGACGTCGCTCGACGGACGCCGCATTGCCGCCACGCGCGTGGTGCTGGCAACCGGCGTGCAGCCCAACGTTGCGCTGGCGAATGCCAGCGGCATTCGCTGCGCGCGCGGCATCGTGGTGGATCAGGAGATGCAAACCTCCGTGCCGGGTATCTACGCCATCGGCGAGTGCTGCGAAATTGACGGCCAGACGTTTGGCCTGGTGGCTCCCTGTCTGGCGCAGGCGGATATTCTTGCCGCGCGGCTGGCCGGGGAGGTCACCGCGCCGTTTACCCTGACCGACAACGGCGTGCGCCTTAAGGTGACCGGCGTGGATCTGTTCAGCCTCGGGCGCGCGACGGCGCAGGCGGACGATGTGGTCTGGAGTTCATGGGATCCGCTGACCCGTCACTATCGACGTTTACTGATCCATCAGGGGGCGCTGGCTGGCGTGCTGCTGCTGGGTGACTGCCGCAGCGCGGCAACCTTTACCGATTTACTGGCAACGGCTGCGCCCGCCCACGCGGACTGGCTGTTCGATCGTTTCACAACGCAACCGCAGGTTGCAGGACAGAACGCTATGACAAAACCTACTCTGGTGGTGGTTGGGCACGGTATGGTCGGCCATCATTTCCTCGAAGACTGCGTTAACCGCAAATTGCATCAGCAGTATCAGATTATTGTTTTTGGCGAAGAGCGCTATGCCGCCTATGACCGCGTGCATCTGTCGGAATATTTTGGCGGACGCAGCGCGGACTCGCTCTCGCTGGTGGCGGGGGAGTTCTTTGCCGATAACGGCATTGAGCTGCGCCTCTCGCAGCAGATCGTTGCTATCGATCGTGATGCAGACGTAGTGCGTACCGCCAGTGGCCATGAGACTCACTGGGACAAGCTGGTGCTGGCGACCGGCTCGTACCCGTTCGTACCACCCGTTCCGGGCAACGATCTGCCGGGCTGTTTTGTCTACCGCACCCTCGACGATCTGGACAACATTGCGGCCCATGCGGCAGGCTCTCGACGCGGCGTGGTAATTGGCGGCGGCCTGCTGGGTCTGGAGGCGGCGAATGCACTTAAGCAGCTCGGGCTGGAAACTCACGTGGTGGAGTTTGCGCCGAACCTGATGGCGGTGCAGCTCGACAGCGACGGCGCGGCAATGCTGCGCAAGAAAATTGAGGCGCTGGGCGTAGGGGTGCACACCAGTAAATCGACGACGGAGATTGCCACCGCAGACGACGGGCTGGTGCTGCGCTTTGCCGATGGTGAACAGCTGGAAACGGACATGGTGGTCTTCTCTGCCGGTATTCGTCCGCAGGACGCGCTGGCGCGCAGCAGCGGGCTGGTTATCGGCGAGCGCGGCGGGATCTGTATTGACGACGGCTGCCGGACTTCCGATCCGGACGTGCTTGCCATCGGCGAATGCGCGCTGTGGGAGGGAAAAATCTTTGGCCTGGTGGCCCCGGGCTACCAGATGGCGCGCGTGGCCGCCGCTGTGCTGGCGGGTGAGGAGAAGCGCTTCACCGGCGCGGATATGAGTACCAAACTCAAGTTGCTGGGCGTGGATGTGGCGTCGTTTGGCGATGCTCACGGGCGCACGCCGGGTGCGCTGAGCTACCAGTGGACGCACGGGCCGCAGCAAATCTACAAAAAAATTGTGGTCAGCCACGACAGCAAAACCCTGCTGGGTGGCGTGCTGGTGGGCGATGCCAGCGAATACGCCACGCTGGTGCAGATGATGCTCAACGGCATCAGCCTGCCAAAAGAACCGGAAACGCTGATCTTACCCGTATCGTCAGGCAGCGCGCCGAAAGCGCTGGGCGTGGCGGCGCTGCCGGAAAGCGCGCAGATCTGTTCGTGTCATAACGTCAGCAAAGGGGATATCTGCCAGGCGGTAAGCGCGGGCGCAACGGATATCGGCGCCATTAAGCAGTGCACCAAAGCGGCGACCGGCTGCGGAGGCTGTAGCGCGCTGGTGAAGCAGGTGATGGAGTTCCAGCTTGCGGAGCAGGGCGTGGAGGTGAAGAAAGATATCTGCGAACACTTCCCGTACTCGCGTCAGGAGATTTACCACCTGGTGCGCGTCAACCATATCCGCACTTTTGACCAGCTTATCAGCCGCTACGGTCAGGGGCACGGGTGCGAGATCTGTAAGCCGCTGGTGGGATCGGTATTGGCTTCCTGCTGGAACGAGTATCTGCTGAAACCGGCGCATCTGCCGTTGCAGGACACCAACGATCGCTATTTCGCCAATATTCAGAAGGACGGAACCTACTCCATCGTCCCGCGGATGCCTGCGGGTGAAGTGACCGCCGACGGGCTGATCGCCATCGGCCAGATCGCGAAACGCTATAGCCTTTACAGCAAAATTACCGGCGGGCAGCGTATTGACCTGTTTGGCGCCACGCTCGAACAGTTGCCGGAAATCTGGCAGGCGCTGGTGGAGGCCGGGTTTGAGACCGGACATGCCTACGGGAAATCTCTGCGCACGGTGAAATCCTGCGTCGGGTCGACCTGGTGCCGCTACGGCGTGCAGGATTCCACCGGCCTCGCGGTCAGGCTGGAGCACCGCTACAAGGGCCTGCGCGCGCCGCACAAAATCAAAATGGCGGTCTCCGGCTGTACCCGTGAGTGCGCAGAGGCGCAGAGCAAAGACGTGGGGGTGATTGCCACGGACAAAGGCTGGAACCTCTATCTGTGCGGCAACGGCGGGATGAAGCCGCGCCACGCGGACCTCTTCGCCAGCGATCTGGACGACGAAACGCTGATCCGCACCGTTGACCGTTTCCTGATGTTCTACATTCGCACGGCAGATCGTCTGCAACGTACCAGTACCTGGATGGATAACCTGGAAGGCGGCCTCGACTATCTGCGCGAGGTGATCCTCAACGACAGCCTGGGGATCGCCCACGAGCTGGAGCAGGAGATGGCTCGGGTGGTGGAAACTTACCAGTGCGAATGGCAAACCACCCTTAACGATCCTGACCGCCTGGCGCTGTTCCGCACTGCGGTGAACGTCCCCGCCGCGGAGGAGAACAAGCGCTGGCAGGAAATTTGTAATATCGATGAGATCCCGGAGCAGGCGGGCATCGGTGCGCATCTTGGGCGCAAACCGATTGCGCTGTTCCGCTTTGGCAAAAACGTTTATGCCCTCGACGATCGGGAGCCGGGTAGCCGCGCGAACGTGCTTTCACGCGGCATCCTCGGCGATGCGGCGGGGGAACCGGTGGTGATCTCGCCGCTCTACAAGCAACGTATTCGTCTGCGCGACGGCTGTCAGGTGGAGAATGGCGAACCCGTGGTGCGCGCCTGGCCGGTAAAAATTGAAAACGGCAAGGTATGGGTTGGAAATGAAGAGCTGGTGATGCGTGCGGAGGCCTCATGACCGAAACCCGGACAACGTGCCCTTACTGCGGGGTGGGCTGCGGCGTGGTCGCCAGCGCAGACGGTGAAAAGGTGAGCATTCGGGGGGATGAAACTCATCCGGCGAATTTCGGTCGTCTGTGTGTAAAAGGATCTGCCCTCGGGGAAACCACGGGGTTGCAGGGACGCCTGCTGCGCCCGGTGGTCGATGGCCGGGAGGTGGCATGGCCGCAGGCGCTGGGCGAAGCGGGCGAGCGGCTACGGAACATCATCAACGAATGGGGGCCGCAGGCGGTGGCGTTTTATGCCTCCGGCCAGCTGTTGACCGAGGATTACTATGCCGCCAACAAGCTGATGAAAGGCTTTATCGGGGCGGCGAACATTGATACCAACTCGCGGCTGTGCATGTCATCGGCGGTGGTGGGCTACAAACGCGCCTTCGGTGAAGACGTGGTGCCGTGCAGCTACGAGGACGTGGAAAACAGCGATCTGGTGGTACTCGTTGGCTCAAACGCGGCCTGGACGCATCCGGTGCTGTATCAGCGGCTGGTGCAGGCAAAGCACAACAATCCGCAGATGAAAGTGGTCGTGATCGATCCGCGTAAAACCGCCACCTGCGATATCGCCGATCTCCACCTCGCGCTCAGACCCGGCAGCGACGCCGGGCTGTTTGTGGGGTTGCTCAATCTGATTCAGGGGCGGGGCGAGTGGCCGATCCCTCGCGTGGCGGCGTTTTGCGATCTGCCTTCAGACGAGATTAGCACCTTCTACGACTGGTTTATCACCGCGCCACGCGCGATCACGCTCTACACCATGGGGATCAACCAGTCCTCCACCGGCAGCGACAAGTGTAACGCCATCATTAACGTGCATCTTGCCAGCGGGAAGTTCAACCGTCCTGGCTGCGGCCCGTTTTCGCTGACCGGACAGCCAAATGCCATGGGCGGGCGGGAAGTGGGCGGGCTGGCGAATCAGCTGGCGGCGCACATGAACTTCGAGCCGGACGATCTTTCGCGCGTGGCGCGTTTCTGGGGAACGGAACGGCTGGCGCAGACCCCGGGCCTGATGGCGGTGGAATTGTTTGACGCCATTGCGCGCGGCGAGGTGAAGGCGGTGTGGATCATGGGCACCAACCCTGCCGTGTCGCTTCCCGACAGCCACGCGGTGTGTCAGGCTCTGGCAGCCTGCCCGCTGGTCATGGTATCTGAGGTGATGCAGGAGACGGACACCAGCCGGTTTGCCCATATCCGTTTTCCCGCCCTGGGCTGGGGCGAGAAAAACGGCACGGTGACCAATTCTGAACGCCGTATCTCCCGCCAGCGTGCCTTTCTGCCTGCGCCGGGCGAGGCCAGACCGGACTGGTGGATAATCGCCCGGATGGCAGACCAGCTCGGTTATGGCGATGCCTTCGCCTGGGAACACCCTCAGGAGATATTTTGTGAACATGCGGCGCTGACGGCGTTTGAAAATAACGGCGAACGGGCGCTAAACCTGCGCGAACTGGCGTCGCTGTCGCGAGAGGCGTGGGACGCGCTGGCGCCTTATCAGTGGCATGCCGGTGATTTCCCGCAAAGAAATCTTGTACCGGTTGATCCTTCCTCGCATGGGGCAGGCGTCGACGAATTGTACCCCTTGATACTGAATACCGGGCGGATCCGCGATCAGTGGCACACCATGACGCGCACGGGGTATGTTCCGCGCCTGATGCAGCATATTGATGAGCCTTTTGTTGAGATGAACGCAACCGATGCGGCGCGCGCTGGGCTGACTGACGGCCAGCTGGCGCGGATAAGTTCCCCGCGCGGGGTGATGGTTGCCAGAGTACGTATCTCCACCGCGCAGCGTGCGGGCGAGCTGTTTGCGCCGATGCACTGGAACGCGCAATTTGCACGGCAGGGGAAGGTCAATGCGTTGGTAGAAGGGCGGATTGATGCTGGTTCCGGCCAGCCGGAGAGTAAACAAACCGCGGTGAGGATCATGCCCTGGCTACCGGCCTGGCAGGGTGAACTGTATGCCCGCGAGCTGCCAGCGCTGCCGCCGTCGGTCTGCTGGTGGCGTAAAGCCTCACGTCTGACGGTGGCGGGGGAGCAGCCGTTGCTGTCGTGGGTCAGGGCGTACGCCAGCGGTCGGGGCTGGCAGTTACAGGTGGCACAGACGGGAGAACGCAGCAGCGTGCTCGCCTGGCATCACGGCGAGCTGATGCTGGGCTACTGGGAGGGCCATACGCTGCCGGCGCTGGCGCATGCGTTTATTGAAGAAGCCTTTGCTGCTGCACCCGTACAACTCGCTGAACGCCATGCGCTGCTGCACGGACAACGGCCGGGCGAAGATGCCGATCCCGGGCGAATTATCTGTAGCTGCTTCAGCGTGGGTGAAAATACGATACGTAAGGCGATAGCCGGAGGCTGTGATTCTGCCGCAGCGCTGGGCGTGAAGCTGCGCTGCGGCACGAACTGCGGCTCCTGCGTGCCGGAGCTGAAAGCGCTGTTGGGATAATAGTGCAAGGGCGTCGGTTGGCGGCTTCGCACCGGTACGAATTTGTAGGTCGGGTAAGGCGAAGCCGCCACCCGACAAATCTTTTCAGGATATTCCTGAAATTTCTGTTAAGACTGGTTTTCAGGGCTTATGGCGTTAACATAATAAGTGTTTGTTCATAAACACAGGTTCTGATTGACGACGTTGAAGGCTGTATCGTCCCGCATCCGTTTTTTGCTGTTACTCCCCCTTTTTACGGCTGGAGCCCTTCACGGTGCGCCGAAATCCTTCGTGCAGCAGGCGCAGAATCCGTTTGATAATAACGGCGATAGCCTGCCGGATCTCGGTATGGCGCAACCGACCACCGAAGGCGAAAAGCATCTGGCTGAAATGGCAAAGGCCTTCGGTGAAGCCAGTATGACCGATAACGGCCTGACGGCCGGGCAGCAGGCGCGACAGTTCGCGTTTGGCAAAGTGCGGGATGCCGTCAGCGGGGAAGTCAACGAGCAGATTGAATCCTGGCTTTCACCCTGGGGAAACGCCAACGTCAATGTACTGGTGGATGACGACGGCAACTTTAACGGCAGCAGCGGTAGCTGGTTTATCCCCTGGAACGACAACACCCGTTATCTGAGCTGGAGCCAGCTTGGCCTGACGCAGCAGACAGATGGGCTGGTGAGCAATGTCGGGATCGGGCAGCGCTGGGTTGCCGGAAACTGGCTGCTGGGCTACAACACTTTTTACGACAACCTGCTGGAAGACAACCTGCAACGTGCCGGGCTGGGCGCAGAGGCGTGGGGTGAAAACCTGCGCCTGTCGGCCAATTACTACCAGCCGTTCGCTGGCTGGCAGCCGCGTTCCGACATCCGCGAACAGCGCATGGCGCGCGGGTACGACGTAACGGCCAAAGCCTGGCTTCCCTGGTTTCATCACCTGAACACCAGCGTCAGCTTTGAACAGTATTTTGGCGATAACGTCGATCTGTTTAACAGCGGTACGGGGTATCACAATCCGGTTGCGGTCAACCTGGGGCTGAACTATACCCCCGTTCCGCTGGTCACCCTGACGGCTGCCCATAAGCAGGGGGAGAGCGGCGTTAGCCAGAATAACCTCGGGCTGAAGCTCAACTATCGCTTTGGCGTGCCGCTGGCGAAACAGCTTTCCGCCGGGGAAGTGGCGGCGACGCGCTCGCTGAGGGGCAGCCGCTATGATTCACCTGAGCGCGATAATCTGCCCGTGATGGAATTCCGTCAGCGCAAAACCCTCTCGGTATATCTGGCCACGCCGCCGTGGGATCTTAAGCCAGGCGAAACCGTGATGCTGAAGCTGCAAATTCGCAGCAAGCACGGTATCCGGCAGATCCACTGGCTGGGTGATACCCAGGCGCTCAGCCTGACCTCACCGGCAAACGGCAACAGCAGCGATGGCTGGAGTGTGATCATGCCTGCATGGGATGATTCAGAAGGGGCGAAAAACGCATGGCGGCTAACGGCCGTGGTGGAAGATAAGGATGGGCAGCGTGTCTCCTCCAATGAGATCACGCTTTCCGTGGTGCAACCGCTCGTCGCAATGCCTGCCGACGATCCACGGTGGAAGTTGCTGCCGGATGAGTAAGTTAAAAAATGCGCTCCTGATGCACCCAGACGGCGGCTTCGACGCGGGATTTTAACTTCATTTTTTTCAGCATGTGTTTGACATGCACTTTGACCGTGCTCTCGGTGATGTCCAGACGGCGGGCGATCATTTTGTTCGGCAGCCCCTGGGCAATCAGCTTCAGAATGTCACGCTCGCGCGGGGTCAACTGGCTGACGTCACGATCAGACGTGGCGCGGTTCGCACGCAGGCTGGCGGCCAGTACCGGCGTTAACGCTTCACTCAGCACCATCTCGCCTGCGGCAGCCTGTTGCAGCGCCTTGAGCAGATCTTCCGGCTCCATATCTTTCAGCAGATAGCCGTCTGCCCCTCGCTTGAGGGCGGTGACCACGTCTTCTTCATGGTTTGAGACGCTGAAAACCACCACCCGGCCAGAGAGGGATTTCTCCCGCAGCTTGTCGAGGGTTTCCAGGCCATTCATGCCCGGCATGTTGAGATCGAGCAAGATCAAATCAGGATCGAGCGATTCGGCAAGTTCAATACCCTGTTCGCCGTTGCTGGCTTCCCCGACGACGGTGATATCTGGCGCCATGCTGACAAGCTGTTTAACGCCAGTGCGCAGCATCGGATGATCGTCAATCAACAGGATAGATGCCGGTTCCTGATTAGTCATGGTTTTCTCCTTGAGCAGTTATGAGGGGCTTTTCGGGTATAAAGGTGACCACTACTTCGGTGCCACCTGACTCTCCCCGGCGAACCTGGCAATCACCGCGCAGGCTTTGCGCGCGGTCTCGCATGATAATTAAACCATAATGGTTCGTTCGTTCGGCATTTTCCGGCACGCCGCGGCCGTTATCCTGAACCCTGAGCTTCACCTGATTATCCTGGCAGCTGACGGTGACCGTAACGGCCGTCGCCTCGGCATGCTTGAGCACGTTGCTCAGGGCTTCACGGGCAATTTGCAGCAAATGGATCGCCTGGTGAGAGGGGACAAAACGCGGTGGCAGCTGGTAATCCAGCTTCACCGGGAAGCCCAGCCGGGCACTAAACTCCTGACAGCTGGACTCCAGCGCAGGGCGCAGCCCCGGCTCGGTGAGCTGCAAACGGAAGGTGGTCAGCAGCTCGCGAAGCTGAACCCACGAGGTGTTAAGCTCGTTGCGGATCTGGCTGAGCAGCTGTTTGCTGCTCTCGGGCATGCCTTCGTCCTGCATTTGCAGGCAGCTCACCTGCATCTTCATGCAGGAGAGGGACTGGGCGATGGAGTCGTGCAGCTCGCGGGCGATGGTGGCACGCTCCTCCATCACGATCAGCTGCTGCTGTTTCTCCTGGTGGCGGTCGAGCGCCAGCGTGGCCGTGAGCTGCTCAACAAGCGTATCGACCAGCTGCTGCTGGTCGTGGCTCAGGTGACGTCCGGCGGGCAGGGTGGCCAGCAAAATACCGTACTGGGTATGGCTGTCCATCAGCCGCCACTTGAGGGTCGTGCCGCTAGTGGTAAGCGGCGGCAAGCCGCGCGGGCACAGATGACACCCTTTATCGTCGCAGGAGATGTCCGACTGACAGGTAAATTCCTGATGGTTTTCCTCATCTTCAACGTCGTAAACCCGAAGCTCAAGATCGCGGAGCAGAGTCAGGTTTTGCAGGCCGTTCAGTACTGGCGAGAGACGTTCGCAAAGCGGGACCTGCATATGCAGGCGACGGTTCGCCTGCCAGAGGAAAGAGAGGATTTCGTTTTTCTGCTCAAGCCCGGCGGTTTTCTCCTGGACGCGTTGTTCCAGTACCGCGTAGCTCTCTGATAGCTCTGCCGACATGGTATTGAGCGCCTCGCCAAGCATCGCCATTTCGTTGCGCCCGCTGATGTGCGTGCGCTGGGTAAAATCGCGCTGTGTGACGGCGCGGGCCATTGCCAGGAGCTGTTTCCAGGGGTTTAGCAACCGTGCGCGCAGCCAGATAACCGTGAAAATCAGCAGCAAACCCATAAACAGCGCCATTGCACGGTGAACCATCACCACACGGTCAATGCGTAACTCTGTGGTGCGATCGAATGAGGAGACAAGATGATCGATGCGTGACACAAACCCGGCGACATCCTGGGCGACCGTTTCCCGGTCTTCCGCCCGCTTTAAGCCGGGCTCCAGCTGGGTATGCCAGTAGCCCTGAAGCGCCTTAAGCTGAGATTGCTGACCGTCACGGATGGCGGCTCTTTCCAGTTCAGGGCTGAATGCGGTACGCTCCATTTCGTCGATAAGCGGTTGGTCAGCCTGCGTCAGCGGCACCGACGCCAGTAGCCGGTAACTCTGCATACGTAGCGAGCCTGCCTCGTTGATGGCATGCGCGTTACCCTGTACACCCTGTACCAGCCAGCCAGAAATAGCCATGCCGGTCACACCGATAGCGGTGGACAGCAGAACAATAAGCGCCAGCTGGTTAACCAGCGTCAGCGGAGATAAACATCTTTTTAACATAGAGTTGCCGGGCTCCTGACGTGACCTGATTGCAGGAATGGCGCTATTCTGGTGCATACCCTGGAGTATACCCATACCAATAAAGGATTACCTCTAAATTGCCAGAGAGGTAACGGTTAGTGGGTGGACGAAGCAGGGATGCCTCAGCACCGTGAAAAACCACACCTTTTTTACGTTTTGCATCTACTCATTAAGAGTGATGGCTTTTTTTTTGCCGCAAAACCTCCCACTTTTCCTTTGATTTATATCAACTTACCGCCGCTCTAAAGCCCTAATGTTTGCAGCATCATTCGAGAATCAGAGGTGTCTATGAGTCACTCTTCCGCTCCCGAAAGGGAAACTGGTGCCGTTATTACAGACTGGCGTCCAGAGGATCCGGCGTTCTGGCAACAGCGCGGCCACCGTGTAGCAAGTCGTAATCTGTGGATTTCCGTTCCATGTCTGTTACTGGCGTTTTGCGTCTGGATGTTGTTCAGTGCGGTTGCGGTTAACCTGCCAAAAGTGGGCTTTACCTTTACCACCGACCAGCTGTTTATGTTGACCGCGTTGCCGTCGCTTTCAGGCGCACTGCTGCGCGTTCCTTATGCGTTTATGGTGCCGGTCTTTGGTGGTCGTCGCTGGACGGCTTTCAGTACCGGGATCATGATCATACCGTGCGTGTGGCTCGGTTTTGCGGTGCAGGATACCTCCACACCGTTTAGCGTGTTCGTGATTATCTCTCTGCTGTGCGGTTTTGCGGGGGCGAACTTTGCGTCCAGTATGGCAAACATCAGCTTCTTCTTCCCGAAAGCGAAGCAGGGTGGCGCGCTGGGCATTAACGGCGGTCTGGGTAACATGGGCGTGAGCGTGATGCAGCTGATTGCCCCGCTGGCGATCTCTGTCTCCATCTTTGCGGCCTTTGGCGGCGGCGGTGTGACGCAGCCCGACGGTTCCGTGCTGTTCCTGCAAAACGCCTCCTGGATTTGGGTACCGTTCCTGGTGGTCTTTACCCTGGCGGCGTGGTTCTTCATGAACGATCTGTCCGCGTCCAAAGCGTCACTGAGCGAGCAGCTGCCGGTTCTGAAGCGTGGCCACCTGTGGGTGATGGCGCTGCTGTATCTGGCGACCTTCGGCTCGTTCATCGGTTTCTCCGCAGGCTTTGCCATGCTGTCTAAAACCCAGTTCCCGGACGTGCAGATCCTTCAGTTTGCCTTCTTCGGTCCGTTTATCGGCGCGCTGGCACGTTCGCTGGGCGGGATGATCTCCGACCGTCTGGGCGGGACGCGCGTTACGCTGGTGAACTTTGTTGTAATGGCCATCTTCTGTGCGCTGCTGTTCCTGACGCTGCCTGCGGGTGGTGAGGGGGGTAACTTCTTTGCCTTCTTCGGCGTCTTCATGGTGCTGTTCCTGACCGCCGGGCTGGGCAGTGCGTCTACTTTCCAGATGATCTCTGTCATCTTCCGCAAGCTGACCATGGACCGCGTGAAAGCGCAGGGTGGGAGCGACGAGCAGGCAATGCGTGAAGCCGCCACCGATACCGCTGCGGCGCTTGGGTTTATCTCTGCGATAGGCGCGATTGGCGGCTTCTTTATTCCAAAAGCGTTCGGTATCTCACTGGATCTGACCGGCTCTCCGGCGGGTGCGATGAAAGTATTCCTCGTCTTCTATATCGCCTGCGTGGTCATCACCTGGCTGGTATATGGCCGTAATACCAAGAAAAACAAGTAAGCTTGATTATCCGTTTGCGCGGCCTGAGTGCCGCGCTTTTTTTAATCGCTGAATAGTTACAACATACTAATGGCGTTACCCGTGCTCACCCGCAGGTCACGCTGTGATCGCCATCGCTTTACAGGTGTTTCTACCCCTTAATACCTAAGATGTTAAATTTTGCCTCGCTTATTGTACGATAAATAAAATATATCTATATAAATCATAAGGTTAAAAAATATTAACAGCTACCGCTTTGGTGGTATTTGATCTAATACCCCCCCTCAGAGTCCCCCTTCGTCTTGATCGTTATCAATTCTCACCATCTTTCATAGCGTTACCTTCGCTGCAAATCAGCAATGTCGATTTAGAGAGCCACAGGCTCCACACAGGAGATACCCGATGAGCAAATTTTTGGACCGGTTTCGCTACTTCAAACAGAAGGGTGAAACTTTTGCCGATGGGCACGGCCAGGTTCTGGATACCAACCGGGACTGGGAAGACGGTTACCGTCAACGCTGGCAGCATGACAAAGTTGTCCGTTCTACCCACGGCGTAAACTGCACTGGCTCATGTAGCTGGAAGATTTTCGTTAAAAACGGTCTGGTGACCTGGGAAATGCAGCAGACCGATTATCCGCGTACCCGTCCGGATATGCCGAACCACGAGCCGCGTGGCTGCCCGCGTGGGGCCAGCTACTCCTGGTATCTCTACAGCGCAAACCGACTGAAATACCCGCTGATGCGTAAACGCCTGATGAAAATGTGGCGTGAAGCGAAAGTGCAGCACAGCGATCCGGTTGATGCCTGGGCCTCCATCATTGAAGATGCCGACAAAGCGAAAAGCTTCAAGCAGGCGCGTGGTCGCGGTGGTTTCGTTCGCTCTTCCTGGAAAGAGGTGAACGAGCTGATTGCGGCTTCCAACGTCTACACCGTGAAAACTTACGGTCCTGACCGTGTGGCAGGCTTCTCGCCAATCCCGGCGATGTCGATGGTCTCTTACGCCTCCGGCGCGCGCTACCTGTCACTCATCGGCGGAACCTGCCTGAGCTTCTACGACTGGTACTGCGACCTGCCGCCAGCGTCGCCACAGACCTGGGGCGAGCAGACCGACGTGCCGGAGTCCGCTGACTGGTACAACTCCAGCTACATCATCGCCTGGGGCTCTAACGTTCCGCAGACCCGTACCCCGGATGCGCACTTCTTTACCGAAGTACGTTACAAAGGGACCAAAACCGTTGCCGTGACCCCGGACTACGCCGAAATCGCCAAGCTGTGCGACCTGTGGCTGGCGCCGAAACAGGGTACCGATGCCGCCATGGCGCTGGCGATGGGCCACGTCATGCTGCGCGAATTCCACCTCGACAAGCCAAGCCAGTATTTCACCGATTACGTGCGTCGCTACACCGACATGCCAATGCTGGTGATGCTCGAAGAGCGTGACGGCTATTACGCCGCAGGCCGTATGCTGCGTGCCGCAGATCTGGTGGACGCGCTGGGTCAGGAAAACAACCCGGAGTGGAAAACGGTCGCCTGCAACAGCAACGGCGAGCTGGTTGCGCCAAACGGCTCTATCGGCTTCCGCTGGGGCGAAAAAGGCAAATGGAACCTGGAGCAGCGTAACGGCACCACGGGTGAAGAGACGGAACTTCGTCTCAGCATGCTGGGCAGCCAGGATGAGATCGCCGATGTCGGCTTCCCGTACTTTGGTAATGAAGGTTCCGAGCACTTCAACAAGGTTGAGCTGCAAAACGTTCTGATGCACAAACTGCCGGTTAAGCGCCTGCAACTGGCGGACGGTTCTACTGCTCTGGTCACTACCGTCTACGATCTGACCATGGCGAACTACGGCCTGGAGCGCGGCCTGAACGATGAAAACTGCGCGACCAGCTATGATGACGTGAAGGCTTATACCCCGGCCTGGGCGGAGCAGATCACCGGCGTGCCACGCGCGCAGATCACCCGTATCGCGCGTGAATTTGCGGAAAACGCCGACAAAACCCACGGTCGCTCCATGATCATCGTCGGTGCCGGTCTGAACCACTGGTATCACCTCGATATGAACTATCGCGGCCTGATCAACATGCTGATCTTCTGCGGCTGCGTCGGGCAGAGCGGCGGCGGCTGGGCGCACTACGTGGGCCAGGAAAAACTGCGTCCGCAGACCGGCTGGCAGCCGCTGGCGTTTGCCCTTGACTGGCAGCGTCCGGCCCGTCACATGAACAGCACCTCCTACTTCTATAACCACTCCAGCCAGTGGCGCTACGAGACGGTTACCGCCCAGGAACTGCTGTCGCCGATGGCGGATAAATCCCGCTACAGCGGCCACCTGATTGACTTCAACGTGCGCGCTGAGCGTATGGGCTGGCTGCCGTCTGCGCCGCAGCTGGGCACGAACCCGCTGCGCATTGCGGAAGCGGCGAAGAAAGCGGGCATGTCACCGGTTGACTACACCGTTAAATCCCTCAAAGACGGCTCAATCCGCTTCGCGGCAGAACAGCCGGAGAACGGTAAAAACCATCCGCGTAACCTGTTCATCTGGCGATCTAACCTGCTGGGTTCGTCCGGTAAAGGCCATGAATACATGCTGAAATACCTGCTCGGTACCGAAAACGGTATTCAGGGTAAAGATCTCGGCAAGCAGGGCGGCGTGAAGCCAGAAGAAGTTGAATGGAAAGACAACGGTCTGGACGGCAAGCTGGATCTGGTGGTAACGCTGGACTTCCGTCTGTCCAGTACCTGCCTGTACTCCGATATCGTGCTGCCTACCGCCACCTGGTACGAAAAAGACGACATGAATACGTCGGATATGCATCCGTTTATTCATCCGCTGTCTGCGGCCGTTGACCCGGCATGGGAATCAAAAAGCGACTGGGAAATCTACAAAGACATCTCGAAGAAATTCTCCGAAGTCTGTGTAGGGCACCTGGGCAAAGAGACCGACGTGGTGACGCTGCCAATCCAGCACGACTCCGCTGCCGAACTGGCGCAACCGCTGGACGTGAAGGACTGGAAAAAAGGCGAGTGCGACCTGATCCCAGGCGTAACCGCGCCGCACATTATTCCGGTTGAACGTGATTACCCGGCAACGTACGAGCGCTTTACCTCTATCGGCCCGCTGATGGAAAAAATCGGTAACGGCGGGAAAGGGATCGCCTGGAACACCCAGAGTGAAATGGACCTGCTGCGCAAGCTCAATTACACCAAAGCGGACGGCCCGGCGAAAGGCCAGCCGATGCTGAACACGGCGATTGATGCGGCGGAAATGATCCTGACCCTGGCCCCGGAAACCAACGGCCACGTGGCGGTGAAAGCCTGGGCGGCCCTGAGCGAGTTTACCGGTCGTGACCATACGCACCTGGCGAAGAATAAAGAGGAAGAGAAAATCCGCTTCCGCGATATTCAGGCCCAGCCGCGCAAGATTATCTCCAGCCCGACCTGGTCTGGCCTCGAAGATGAACATGTGTCCTATAACGCCGGATACACCAACGTTCACGAGTTGATCCCATGGCGCACGCTTTCTGGCCGTCAGTCTCTGTATCAGGATCACCAGTGGATGCGTGACTTCGGTGAAAGCCTGCTTGTGTACCGTCCGCCAATCGACACCCGCTCCGTGAAATCGGTGATGGGTGCGAAATCGAACGGTAACCCTGAGAAGGCGCTGAACTTCCTGACGCCGCACCAGAAGTGGGGTATCCACTCCACCTATAGCGACAACCTGCTGATGCTGACCCTGTCGCGCGGGGGGCCAATCGTCTGGATGAGCGAAGCGGACGCCAAAGATCTGGGTATCGAAGATAACGACTGGATTGAAGTGTTCAACAGCAACGGTGCCCTGACGGCACGTGCGGTGGTGAGCCAGCGTGTACCGGCCGGGATGACCATGATGTACCACGCGCAGGAACGTATCGTTAACCTGCCGGGGTCTGAGATCACCGAACAGCGCGGCGGTATTCACAACTCCGTGACCCGTATTACGCCGAAGCCGACCCACATGATCGGTGGTTATGCCCAGCTGGCCTACGGCTTTAACTACTACGGCACCGTAGGATCGAACCGCGATGAGTTCGTGGTGGTACGTAAGATGAAGAATATTAACTGGTTAGATGGCGAAGGTAATGACCAGGTACAGGAGAGCGTAAAATGAAAATTCGTTCACAAGTCGGCATGGTGCTGAATCTGGATAAATGCATCGGCTGTCATACCTGCTCAGTCACCTGTAAAAACGTCTGGACCAGCCGTGAAGGTATGGAGTACGCCTGGTTCAACAACGTGGAAAGTAAGCCGGGCACCGGCTTCCCGACCGACTGGGAAAACCAGGAGAAGTGGAAGGGCGGCTGGATCCGTAAAATCAACGGCAAACTGCAACCGCGCATGGGTAACCGTGCCATGCTGCTGGGTAAAATCTTCGCTAACCCGCATCTGCCGGGCATCGATGATTACTACGAGCCGTTTGATTACGACTATCAGAACCTGCACAACGCGCCGGAAAGCAAACACCAGCCGATCGCCCGTCCTCGCTCGCTGATCACCGGCCAGCGCATGGACAAAATTACCAGCGGTCCAAACTGGGAAGAGATTCTGGGCGGCGAGTTCGAAAAACGCGCCAAAGACCAGAACTTCGAGAACATGCAGAAGGCGATGTACGGCCAGTTCGAAAACACCTTCATGATGTACCTGCCGCGCCTGTGCGAACACTGCCTTAACCCGGCGTGCGTGGCGACCTGCCCAAGCGGCGCCATCTACAAGCGTGAAGAAGATGGCATTGTGCTGATCGACCAGGACAAGTGCCGCGGCTGGCGTATGTGCATCACCGGCTGCCCGTACAAAAAAATCTACTTCAACTGGAAGAGCGGTAAGTCTGAGAAGTGCATCTTCTGCTACCCGCGTATCGAAGCCGGTATGCCGACCGTCTGCTCAGAGAGCTGCGTAGGTCGTATCCGCTACCTCGGCGTGCTGCTGTACGACGCGGACGCGATTGAAAATGCCGCAAGCACCGAGAACGAGAAAGATCTGTATCAGCGTCAACTGGATGTCTTCCTCGATCCAAACGATCCGAAGGTTATTGAGCAGGCGCTTAAAGACGGTATTCCGCAGAGCGTGATTGACGCCGCACAGCAGTCTCCGGTGTACAAAATGGCGATGGACTGGAAGCTGGCCCTGCCGCTGCACCCGGAATACCGCACGCTGCCGATGGTCTGGTACGTGCCGCCGCTGTCTCCGATTCAGTCTGCGGCGGATGCGGGTGAACTGGGCAGCAACGGCATTCTGCCGGACGTGGAAAGCCTGCGTATCCCGGTTCAGTATCTGGCCAACCTGCTCACCGCCGGGGATACCCAGCCGGTACTGCTGGCGCTGAAACGTATGCTGGCGATGCGTCACTTCAAACGTGCGGAAACTGTTGACGGCGTGAACGATACCCGCGCGCTGGAAGAGGTTGGTCTGACCGAAGCGCAGGCGCAGGAGATGTACCGCTATCTGGCAATCGCTAACTACGAAGATCGTTTCGTGGTGCCGAGCAGCCACCGTGAACTGGCTCGCGAGGCCTTCCCGGAGAAAAGTGGGTGTGGCTTTACCTTTGGCGACGGTTGCCACGGGTCAGACAGCAAATTCAACCTGTTCAACAGCCGCCGCATCGACGCGATGGATGTGACCAGCAAAACGGAGCCGCACCAATGATTGAACTCGTCATTGTTTCGCGTCTGCTCGAGTACCCTGATGCTGCGCTTGTGCAGCATCAACAGGAACTCTTTGATGCACTCGCGTCATCTGAAAACCTGGATAAAGAGGATGCCCAGAAGCTGGGCGTTTTCCTCCGCGATCTGCTGGCGCGCGATCTTCTTGATGCGCAGGCGGACTACAGCCAGCTGTTTGACCGGGGTCGTGCCACGTCTCTGCTGTTGTTCGAACACGTTCACGGTGAATCCCGCGACCGTGGTCAGGCGATGGTGGATCTGATGGCCCAGTACGAGCAGCACGGTTTGCAACTCGACAGCCGCGAGCTGCCGGATCACCTGCCGCTGTATCTGGAATATCTGGCGCAGTTGCCGAAAGAGGAAGCGCTGGGCGGGTTGCAGGATATTGCTCCCATTCTGGCGTTGCTCGGCGCGCGTCTCCAGCAACGTGAGAGCAGCTATGCAGTCCTGTTTGATCTGCTGGTGAAACTGGCTAACGCCTCGGTTGACAGTCAAAAAGTGGCGGAAAAAATCGCGGATGAAGCCCGGGACGATACCCCACAAGCACTGGATGCCGTCTGGGAAGAAGAGCAGGTGAAATTCTTTGCTGACCAGAGCTGTGGCGAATCTGAAATCTCCGCGCATCAGCGTCGTTTTGCCGGAGCGGTGGCTCCGCAATATTTGAATATCTCTAACGGAGGACAGCACTAATGCACTTCCTGAATATGTTCTTCTTTGACATTTACCCGTATATCGCGGGCACCGTATTCCTGGTGGGAAGCTGGCTGCGTTATGACTATGGCCAGTACACCTGGCGTGCTGCCTCCAGCCAGATGCTGGATCGTAAAGGGATGAACCTGGCGTCAAACCTGTTCCACATCGGGATTTTGGGGATTTTCGCCGGTCACTTCCTGGGGATGCTGACCCCGCACTGGATGTACGAAGCGTGGCTGCCGATTGACGTGAAGCAGAAGATGGCGATGCTCGCCGGTGGCGCCTGCGGCGTGATGACCCTGGTGGGTGGTCTGTTGCTGCTGAAACGCCGTCTGTTCAGCCCACGCGTGCGGGCTACCACGACCGGAGCGGACATCCTGATCCTCTCCCTGCTGATGGTGCAGTGTGCGCTTGGTCTGCTGACCATTCCATTCTCTGCGCAGCATATGGACGGCAGCGAGATGATGAAGCTGGTGGGATGGGCGCAGTCTGTCGTGACCTTCCGCGGGGGCGCCTCTGAGCATCTGGACGGCGTGGCGTTCATCTTCCGCGTTCACCTGGTGTTGGGTATGACCCTGTTTGTGCTGTTCCCGTTCTCTCGCCTGGTGCACATCTGGAGTGCGCCGGTGGAGTACCTGACGCGCAAATATCAGGTTGTGCGTGCTCGTCGCTGATTCGCTGTATTAATACAACCCCGCATATGCGGGGTTTTTTTTGTCCCCGATCCAGGGTTTCGTGCGGATGCCGGGTGGCGGTTGCGCCTTACCCGGCCACTATGCTCGAATCGAACCTTGGTCGAAGCTTCTTATCCGTCCCCGCATGGGAGAACCATGGGGCATTGTGCTTTTGGATAGTGCTAAAGAATCTGGAAGTGATGGTGGTGGGGGAAGGATTCGAACCTTCGAAGTCGATGACGGCAGATTTACAGTCTGCTCCCTTTGGCCGCTCGGGAACCCCACCAGGGGTAATTCATATTTTGAGGTAAAGCTGGAGATGGTGGTGGGGGAAGGATTCGAACCTTCGAAGTCGATGACGGCAGATTTACAGTCTGCTCCCTTTGGCCGCTCGGGAACCCCACCACGGGGTAATGCTTTTAACTGGCCTGCTTCCTGTTGGAAGCGGGGCGCATCATATCAAATGAGACGCCCCTGTAAAGCATTCCTTTAGGAAAATGAAGCTGTTTGCCTGCTTTTTATCCGCAAAGGCGTAAAGCTAATCAATTCATTTTCCGAGGGATTAAAGAATAATCGTTCTGTTGCCGTACACAAAGACGCGCTGGGCAAGTACCTGATACAGCGCACGGCTTAGTACGTTCTTCTCAACGTCACGGCCAGCACGCATCATATCTTCTGCCGTGTAGGTGTGATCCACGTGAATCACGTCCTGCATGATGATTGGGCCTTCATCCAGATTATCATTCACGTAGTGCGCGGTTGCGCCAATGATCTTCACCCCACGCTCGTATGCCTGGTGATACGGACGCGCGCCAATAAAGGCTGGCAGGAAGGAGTGGTGGATGTTGATAATCTTGTTCGGGAAGCGCGCCACGAAGGATGGCGTCAGCACGCGCATATATTTCGCCAGCACCACGTAGTCCGGGTTATGCGCTTCAATCGCAGCAGCCATCAGGTTGTCGTGCTCTTCACGGGTATGGCCTTCGTGACTGACCAGCTCAAACGGAATGTCGAAACGTTCTACCAGTGTACGCAGCGTCTCGTGGTTGCCAATGACGGCGGCAATTTCGACGTCCAGGCCACCGTAGTTGGCTTTCATCAGCAGATCGCCCAGGCAGTGCGCCTCTTTGGTGACCAGAATGACAATACGGCGACGGCCCGCCGGGTTCAGCTCGCGCACCGAGCCTTCCGGCAGGGCGCTGTCCAGATCGGCAAGCAAGGTTGTGTCGTTGAAAATGCCTTCCAGTTCGGTACGCATAAAGAAGCGACCGGTACGGTGGTCAACGAACTCGTTGTTCTGCACGATATTCAGTTCATGCTTGTAGCAAATGTTGGTAATTCGTGCGATCAGCCCTTTTTGATCGGGACAGATAGTGCGCAGAACTTTACGTTGTAATGATTGCATCGCCGGGAAATCCTGTTTATGTATTTGCGAAGTCTGAGTTGTCAGGCATTACTGCCGCAACACTTTTTAAATTTTTTTCCTGAACCACAGGGGCAGGGATCGTTACGACCGAATTGCGGACGTGTGCCGTCAATATAATACCATTGCCCGCTGTCCTTTAAGAACCGTGAGCGTTCAATGATGGCGCCGGGTTTGTTTTGTTCGCTAAAGCGGGCGACAAAACTGACATAGCCCTCGTTGGCATCGCGGCCGGGAGCGGCTTCAAAGACGGTGAGGCCCTGCCAGACGGTGTTGGCAAATCCGGCTTCAATCTCTTGGCGAAAATCGGCAGCATGGCAGGACGGATGCCAGGTTTTAATCAGGTAGTCTGCGTTTTTGATCACAAAAGCAGTATACCGCGAGCGCATAAGGTGTGACGGCTCTGGTGCAACCTGCTCGCCAGAAAGATATCGCTGGCAACATAGGCTATACTCCAGAGCGCTACCACAGGGGCAGAGTTGAGACACGATTCTCTTCCTGGAACAAAAAATAAGGCGTTAAACGCTTAAGGTAGCAATATGTTAACTGAGCAGGTGCGTTGACGCTATGTCGGGAATCCAGGGGAAGTAAAACAGGGCTAATGAGAAAGGTAAAAATTGGACTGGCGTTGGGCTCAGGTGCTGCCCGGGGTTGGTCACATATTGGCGTTATCAATACCTTAAACCAGATGGGGATTGACGTTGATATTGTTGCAGGATGTTCTATCGGGTCGCTGGTCGGATCTGCGTACGCCTGCGGTAAGCTCCCGGAGCTTGAAAGCTGGGTGCGCTCCTTCAGTTACTGGGATGTGCTGCGCCTGATGGATCTCTCCTGGCAGCGTGGCGGCCTGCTGCGCGGCGAACGCGTGTTCAATCAGTTTCGCAAGATAATGCCCCTCGCTGACTTCAGCCACTGCCAAATGCCTTTCGGGGCCGTTGCAACCAACCTCAGTACGGGCAGGGAGTTATGGCTCACCGAAGGGGATATTCATCTCGCCGTTCGTGCATCCTGTAGTATGCCTGGGTTAATGGCGCCTGTGCCTCACAACGGCTACTGGCTCGTTGACGGTGGTGTAGTGAATCCTGTCCCTGTCTCTCTGACGCGCGCCATGGGGGCGGATATCGTTATTGCCGTGGATTTACAGCACGATGCTCACCTCATGCAGCAAGATTTGATGCCGGTTAATCTTCAGAGCGATGATGCGGAAGAAGAGAAACTTGCCTGGCATGCTCGATTACGCGGCAGAATAGGGCGCCTGGCTGCCCGTCGCGCGGTGACCGCACCGAACGCCATTGAAATCATGACGACCTCTATTCAAATTCTTGAGAATCGCCTGAAGCGAAACCGTATGGCTGGCGATCCTCCGGATATTCTTATTCAACCCTATTGTCCACAAATCTCTACCCTTGATTTCCACCGGGCTGAGGCCGCCATAGCAGCGGGCTCGTTAGCCGTCGAAAAGAAAATAAATGAACTGTTGCCTTTTGTGCGTACAGCACGTTGAGCACTTTTTTGATTACTTCAGCAAAATCTGACAGGCGATAGTACCAATAGCATGCCACTATTGAGTAACTGTCAGCCAGGGGAGGAACCATGACACAGCCATTGGCCGGAAAACATATTTTGATAGTAGAAGACGAGCCCGTTTTCCGATCGCTACTGGATTCGTGGTTATCCTCACTGGGTGCAACCACGTCCCTTGCCGAAGATGGCGTCGAGGCACTGGAAAAAATGGCCAGCATGGCGCCGGATCTGATGATCTGCGATCTTGAGATGCCGCGCATGGACGGATTAATGCTGGTAGAAAACCTGCGTAATGAAGGTTATCAGACACCGATACTGGTGATCTCGGCCACCGAAAATATGGCGGATATTGCTAAGGCGTTGCGTTTAGGAGTGCAGGATATCCTGCTCAAACCGGTTAAAGATTTAAACCGTCTGCGCGAAACGGTGTTGGCCTGCCTGTATCCCAATATGTTCAATTCCCGGGTGGAAGAAGAAGAACGTCTTTTCCAGGACTGGGATGCTTTAGTCAGTAATCCGCTCGCGGCCGCGAAGCTGCTTCAGGAACTTCAGCCGCCGGTGCAGCAAAATATCTCTCCTTGCAGAGTAAATTATCGCCAGCTGGTAGCGGCTGACCAGCCTGGACTGGTGCTGGATATTGCGCCGCTCTCGGATTCCGACCTCGCTTTTTATTGCCTGGATGTTACCCGAGCGGGAGATAACGGCGTTCTGGCGGCCTTATTACTCCGGGCGCTGTTTAATGGATTGCTACAGGAACAATTATCCCATCAGGGGCAACGACTTCCTGAGTTAGGCAGTTTACTAAAACAGGTCAACCAACTTTTTCGCCAGGCCAATTTACCGGGGCAGTTCCCGCTTCTGGTTGGCTATTATCACAGCGGGTTGAATAACCTTATTCTGGTGTCTGCGGGATTAAATGCCACACTGAATACTGGCGAACACCATATTCAGGTGAGTAACGGCGTGCCGTTGGGTACGCTGGGAAATACTTACCTTAATCAAATTAGCCATCGCTGCACCTCCTGGCAGTGCCAAATTTGGGGTGCCGGAGGGCGGTTACGCTTAATGTTGTCCACGGAGTAAGCAGTCAGATTTTATTTTTCAGATTGCTTTACCTGTGTTTTTGCTGGCAGTGCTACTATCGCTGCAAGTTTCATGCGTATTTGTCTTAATTGATCGGCAACGCGTTCTTTTCAGACCCGTATTAGTGGCTGAGACTGTATACTCAAAGCTTATTCAATGCATAAAAGTTCAAAACTTGAACAGTTCAGGAGAATTTCAATGGCTGCCCTAAATTCGAAAGTCAGAAAGGCCGTTATCCCGGTGGCGGGATTGGGTACCAGGATGTTGCCAGCGACGAAGGCAATCCCAAAAGAGATGCTGCCTCTGGTTGATAAGCCATTAATCCAGTATGTCGTGAATGAATGTATTGCAGCAGGTATCACCGAAATTGTGCTGGTGACGCATTCATCTAAAAACTCTATCGAAAACCATTTCGATACCAGTTTCGAACTCGAAGCAATGCTGGAAAAACGTGTTAAGCGCCAGCTGCTGGAGGAAGTGCAGTCTATTTGTCCTCCACACGTTACCATTATGCAGGTTCGTCAGGGCCTGGCGAAAGGCCTGGGACACGCAGTATTATGTGCACACCCGGTAGTGGGTGATGAGCCGGTCGCGGTTATTCTGCCTGATGTGATCCTTGATGAGTACGAGTCCGATCTTTCCCAGGAAAACCTGGCGGAAATGATTAAACGCTTCGACGAAACCGGCAGCAGCCAGATTATGGTTGAGCCAGTCGACGACGTGACCGCTTACGGCGTGGTTGACTGCAAAGGCGTTGACCTGCAACCTGGCGAAAGCGTACCGATGGTTGGCGTTGTTGAAAAACCTAAAGCGGACGTCGCGCCGTCTAACCTTGCTGTAGTTGGTCGTTACGTACTGAGCGCTGAAATTTGGGCGCTGCTGGCGAAAACGCCTCCGGGTGCGGGCGATGAAATCCAGCTGACGGATGCTATCGATATGCTGATCGAGAAAGAGACCGTGGAAGCCTACCATATGAAAGGTACGAGCCATGACTGCGGGAATAAGCTCGGTTATATGCAGGCATTCGTCGAATATGGTATTCGCCATAACAGCCTGGGTGAAGAATTTAAAGCCTGGCTCAAAGGTAGCGTGGGTATTAAGTAATAAACTCACCAGCCTGTGAACAAGACCGGTGTGGCGTCGCCCACCGGTTTTTTTATGCCTGTCACTCTGTAATTGACGGGGGATTGTCAAGGACGTTAAATACGGAGCCTCACAATATGACAGAATGTAAGGAGATGTTCTGGCGGATATTACAGGCATAAAAAATCCCGCATTAAGCGGGATTTTTCAGAATCTTTCCAGATTAATCCTTGATCAGGAAGTCATCCAGTTGTTTACCTTGTTCGTCCATTGCTTTCTTGATTACAGCAGGAGTACGGCCCTGGCCGGTCCAGGTTTTCTCTTCGCCGTTCTCATCGATGTAGCTATATTTAGCAGGACGTGCCGCGCGTTTTGCTTTGGTACCGGTTTTAGCCGCAGCCATGCTGTTCAGCAATTCGTTTGGATCGATACCATCGGCAATCAGCATTTCGCGATACTGTTGCAGTTTACGTGTACGTTCTTCGATTTCAGCCGCAGCTGCGCTTTCTTCTTCACGACGTTCGTTAACTACAACTTCTAATTTTTCGAGCATTTCTTCAAGCGTCTCAAGGGTACATTCTCTTGCCTGCGCACGAAGAGTACGGATGTTGTTCAGAATTTTAAGTGCTTCGCTCATTGTAGTAATCTCAAACTTATAATGGGGGTGGGTTTGTTGTCCTAATAATAGAGCCTTAATTTCACTTGTGCAATAGGTGGGAATGTAAGGAATTCAAAAAATACAAAATAAACGACGCTATTATTAATTACGCTAACTTAAATTTCATTGTTTGTTGAGGCTGCGAGATATCGTTTCAAACGGCAAAAGCGCGTCATTTGCATGTTTGTTTTGTGACTTTTACCTCAGGAATTATAGTTGCGGTTGATAAATATCAGCCTTTTGTATTACCCCGTGTAAACGCAGCGAAGCCAGGAATAGTTAATAAATAGTGAATTTTAATGAACGAAGAAGACACTATAAAAAGAAGTGTTATCTCTGGTTGCGGTCTCACCTTATTGTCAGTGTTTAATGCCTTTACTGCCTGTTTTAACGCATTATTTTGCGCTACTCGCGAAGGATTTACGGGTGCATGGCAGGCTGGAGTGTGCTGCTCGCCGCTAATGACGGTACAAAATATGGTACAATGATCCATCGGGAATATTTCACATTGATTAGGGTTCTTCGGCCAATGGCACAACTTTATTTCTACTATTCGGCAATGAATGCAGGGAAATCGACGGCGTTACTGCAATCCTCATACAATTATCAGGAGCGGGGGATGCGTACCGTTGTTTATACCGCCGAAATCGACGATCGCTTTGGGGCAGGGAAGGTAAGCTCAAGAATAGGGCTTTCATCGCCTGCAAGGCTGTTTAACCCTGAAACGGACCTGCTGGAGGACATTCGTGCCGAGCATGCCTCTAAGCCTGTCCATTGCGTGCTGGTAGATGAAAGCCAGTTCCTGACCCGTGAGCAGGTCCATGCGCTTTCAGAGGTCGTTGATGAGCTGGATATTCCCGTTCTTTGCTATGGATTACGTACCGATTTTCGTGGGGAGTTATTTGCCGGCAGCCAGTATCTGCTCGCCTGGTCGGATAAGCTGGTTGAGCTGAAAACAATCTGCTTTTGTGGCCGCAAGGCAAGTATGGTTCTTCGCCTGGACCAGTCGGGTAAACCCTATGCTGATGGCGAGCAGGTGGTGATAGGAGGCAATGAACGTTATGTCTCGGTCTGCCGCAAGCATTATAAAGAGGCGCTGGCTGTAGGCTCGCTGACGGCGTTACAGGGCGACAATCGAAAATAACAAGAATGTTTTACCGATCCTCAGATATAAAAAAACCCGCTGCTGGCGGGTTTTTTATCACACTGTCAACTAAGCGTTTTTCTTCGCTTTCTTGTCAGCCTTTACAACTGCGGGGATTTCAACTTTTACGGCTGCGACATCGCTTTCAGTGAAGTTACGACCGTAATAAGTATCCAGCAGGATCTGTTTCAGTTCGGAAATCAGTGGGTAGCGCGGGTTAGCACCAGTACACTGGTCATCGAATGCATCTTCAGACAGCTTATCTACGTGAGCGAGGAAGTCAGCTTCCTGAACGCCTGCTTCGCGGATAGATTTAGGAATACCCAGTTCCGCCTTCAGACTTTCCAGCCATGCCAGCAGTTTTTCGATCTTCGCGGCAGTACGGTCGCCCGGTGCGCTCAGACCCAGGTGATCGGCGATTTCAGCATAACGACGGCGCGCCTGTGGACGGTCGTACTGGCTGAATGCAGTTTGCTTGGTTGGGTTGTCGTTGGCGTTATAGCGGATAACGTTGCTGATCAACAGGGCGTTCGCCAGACCGTGAGGAATGTGGAACTGTGAACCCAGCTTGTGCGCCATAGAGTGACAGACACCCAGGAAGGCGTTAGCAAACGCGATGCCCGCGATTGTTGCCGCACTGTGTACACGTTCACGCGCAACAGGGTTTTTCGAACCTTCGTTGTAAGAAGCTGGCAGGTTTTCTTTCAGAAGTTTCAGCGCCTGCAAAGCCTGACCGTCAGAGAACTCAGAAGCCAGTACGGAAACGTAAGCTTCCAGAGCGTGAGTTACCGCATCCAGACCACCGAACGCACACAGTGATTTCGGCATTTCCATGACCAGGTTGGCGTCAACGATAGCCATATCTGGCGTCAGTGCGTAGTCAGCCAGCGGGTATTTCTGACCGGTTGCGTCATCAGTCACAACGGCAAATGGCGTCACTTCTGAACCAGTACCGGATGTGGTGGTGACGGCGATCATTTTCGCTTTCACGCCCATTTTCGGGAACTTGTAGATACGTTTACGGATATCCATAAAGCGCAGCGCCAGTTCTTCGAAGTGAGTTTCCGGATGCTCGTACATCACCCACATAATTTTCGCGGCGTCCATTGGGGAACCGCCACCCAGTGCGATGATCACATCAGGTTTGAAGGAGTTCGCCAGTTCAGCGCCTTTACGTACAACGCTCAGGGTTGGGTCAGCTTCAACTTCAAAGAAGACTTCAGTTTCCACACCAGCCGCTTTCAGAACAGAGGTGATCTGGTCTGCATAGCCATTGTTGAACAGGAAACGGTCAGTCACGATGAGCGCACGTTTGTGGCCATCAGTAATCACTTCATCCAGCGCGATTGGCAGAGAGCCGCGGCGGAAGTAGATAGATTTCGGAAGTTTGTGCCACAACATGTTTTCAGCTCGCTTAGCAACGGTTTTCTTGTTGATCAGGTGTTTTGGACCAACGTTTTCAGAGATGGAGTTACCACCCCAGGAACCACAACCCAGAGTCAGGGAAGGTGCGAGTTTGAAGTTGTACAGATCACCGATACCACCCTGAGAAGCAGGGGTGTTGATCAGGATACGTGCCGTCTTCATCTTCTGACCGAAGTAAGCAACACGCTCAGGCTGGTTATCCTGATCGGTGTACAGGCAAGAGGTGTGGCCGATACCGCCCATTGCCACCAGTTTCTCTGCTTTTTCTACCGCGTCATCAAAATCTTTCGCACGGTACATTGCCAGCGTTGGGGAGAGTTTCTCGTGAGCAAACGGCTCACTTTCATCAACGACTTTCACTTCACCAATCAGAATCTTGGTGGTAGCAGGGACGCTAAAGCCAGCGAGTTCAGCAATTTTATACGCTGGCTGACCTACGATAGCTGCGTTCAGTGCACCATTTTTCAGAATCACGTCCTGAACGGCTTTCAGTTCTTTACCTTGCAACAGGTAGCCGCCGTGGCTGGCGAAACGTTCACGAACGGCGTCGTATACCGAATCAACCACGACAACAGACTGTTCAGATGCGCAGATAACGCCGTTATCGAAGGTTTTAGACATCAGCACAGAAGCAACTGCACGCTTGATATCTGCCGTTTCGTCGATCACAACAGGAGTATTACCTGCGCCTACGCCGATGGCTGGTTTACCGGAGCTGTATGCTGCTTTAACCATACCAGGACCACCGGTCGCCAGAATCAGGTTAATGTCCGGGTGATGCATCAGAGCGTTGGACAGTTCAACAGAAGGTTGGTCGATCCAGCCGATCAGATCTTTTGGCGCACCCGCAGCAATGGCTGCCTGAAGCACGATATCTGCTGCTTTGTTGGTGGCGTCCTTCGCACGTGGATGCGGAGAGAAAATGATTGCGTTACGAGTCTTCAGACTGATGAGAGATTTGAAGATGGCGGTAGAGGTTGGGTTAGTGGTTGGAACGATACCGCAAATGATGCCGATCGGTTCTGCGATGGTGATGGTGCCGAAAGTATCGTCTTCTGACAGCACACCGCAGGTTTTCTCATCTTTATAGGCGTTGTAGATATACTCTGAAGCAAAGTGGTTTTTGATCACTTTATCTTCAACGATACCCATGCCGGATTCGGCAACGGCCATTTTAGCGAGAGGGATTCGAGCATCAGCAGCAGCCAGAGCGGCCGCGCGGAAGATTTTATCAACCTGTTCTTGGGTGAAATTGGCATATTCACGCTGGGCTTTTTTTACGCGCTCGACGAGGGCGTTCAGTTCAGCGATATTGGTAACAGCCATAATGCTCTCCTGATAATGTTTAAACTCTTTTAGTAAACCAGCGCTCGATACGTCTGACAGTATAGTCAGAGCCGATCCCACTTGCGTAACACACAGTAAAACAAAGGATTACTCACTGCTCCAGCTCACTAATTTACTAAAAGAGCCTTACCTTAGCATCATACCTTTTTGATAGGTGATCTCCCTGGCGGCGTAACCAAGATTACTCACTTCTGAGTACGAAAATTATGATCAAGATCAATTTTGTCCTAAGCTGATACCTTTCAGCAGGGTTATTTTGTACTAATTATTCTACTGTTAAATAATTAAGTAACTATTGGAAGCGGCAATATCATTGATTACACAAATGTTTAACATCATGAATTGATAACGTTTAAGAACAGATTTCTGGTGAAGTGTGCGGCTAAAAAGCGTATCTTCAGCGCGGATTTATCATGACACGCAGTTTCTCCCTGGACATGCTCAATTGCGGAGCTTAATGTGATTCAAACGCTCTTTGATTTCCCTACATATTTCAAGTTTTTTATCGGCTTGTTTGCTCTGGTTAACCCGGTAGGGATCATCCCTGTCTTCATCAGTATGACCAGCTATCAGACGGCTGCGGCACGAAATAAAACCAACCTGACGGCAAACCTGTCGGTGGCGATCATCCTACTTACGTCTCTTTATCTCGGGGACGCCATTCTTCAGGTCTTCGGCATCTCGATTGATTCGTTCCGTATAGCAGGCGGGATCCTGGTGGTGACGATTGCCATGTCGATGATCAGCGGCAAGCTGGGGGAGGATAAACAGAACAAACAGGAAAAATCAGAGACAGCTATCCGCGAGAGCATTGGGGTTGTGCCACTGGCACTGCCGCTGATGGCGGGCCCGGGGGCGATCAGTTCCACCATTGTCTGGGGAACGCGCTACCACAGCCTGATGCACCTGATTGGCTTTTCCGTCGCCATTGCGCTGTTCGCGCTGTGCTGCTGGGGCGTATTTCGTATGGCGCCATGGCTGGTTCGCTTGCTGGGACAAACGGGCATCAACGTGATTACCCGTATCATGGGTCTGTTGTTAATGGCGTTGGGCATCGAATTTATCGTTACCGGTATAAAAAGTATTTTCCCCGGGTTAGTACACTGACTTTCATTTGAAAGAGCGGAGCCAGCGGCTCCGTTTTTTTTACGTGATTATCTGCAAATCATATAAATAAAGTTGAAATAGGCGCCAGTCATAATAAGTTCTACTAATAACTCTCTTTTGTTGTTTTTCAAGAGGTTGTTTATTTTCATTTTCCCTTGCCGCGCATAAATCCCTCAAACCCTCTGTTATTTTACTCACATGATACTCTGGGGCTTGCTGACAGATAACCGAAATGATATTAGTAATTTCGATGCTGACTCAGACGAATGTGCTAAATAATAATCAATTGTTAAATTATCGTGAAAAGTCGTTCAACTAAGCCATGTCGTCGCGTTTGGAGCAACAAAATTTCTTATCTGTATGAATTATATCTCTTTTTGTTGATTTCGGCGTAAGCCAGGGTTGGCGCCTTAGTTATGCCAGCCATCGTAAAAGAGAAATGCTTAACAAATTTGCAAAATGTATTGGCGAGAGTTGGCACCATTTGGTACTTTCCGGCCTTATATTTTGCAGCATTAAACAAGTTGATGAGAACTATTTTCATATAGCCCTCACGTAAGATATCCAACGCATCTCTCTGACAGGGGAGCGGTGTAAAGAATCGACGCAAGACCGCCGTTCGAGCGGTCAGTAATAATGAAGTCGGTGATAGCAAGAAGTAAAAAAAGAACCTGACAGTAGCAAAAAAAACTCCTGCGCTGTACAGGCCCCAACAGGGGATTACACAACTGGCGAAGGTCAGTCATTATAATGAGTGGAGTATCAACACAATGTCCATCATCACAAAAAAAAGTCTGGTAGCGGCGGGGATTTTAACTGCGCTAATCGCGGGCAACGCTGCAATGGCTGCGGACGTTCCTGCTGGTGTTCAGCTGGCTGAGAAGCAAACGCTGGTACGTAATAACGGTGCGGAAGTGCAGTCTCTTGATCCGCACAAAATTGAAGGTGTTCCAGAGTCTAACGTTAACCGCGATCTGTTTGAAGGTCTGCTGGTGACTGACGTAGACGGCCACCCGGCTCCGGGCGTGGCGGAAAAATGGGACAACAAAGATTTCAAAGTCTGGACCTTCCATCTGCGTAAAGATGCCAAATGGTCCGACGGTACGCCGGTTACCGCCGAAGATTTCGTCTATAGCTGGCAGCGTCTGGCGGATCCGAATACCGCCTCCCCGTATGCGAGTTACCTCCAGTATGGCCATATTGCCAATATCGATGACATCATCACGGGTAAAAAGCCAGTAACCGACCTGGGCGTAAAAGCCATCGATGCCAACACCTTTGAAGTGACGTTGAGCGAACCTGTTCCGTACTTCTATAAGCTGCTGGTTCACCCGTCCGTCTCCCCGGTACCAAAATCCGCGGTGGAAAAATTTGGTGAAAAATGGACGCAGCCTGCGAATATCGTGACCAACGGTGCATATAAGCTGAAGGACTGGGTCGTTAACGAACGTATGGTGCTGGAGCGCAACCCGCAGTATTGGGATAATGCGAAGACCGTTATCAATCAGGTCACCTACCTGCCAATCTCTTCTGAAGTGACGGACGTAAACCGCTACCGCAGTGGTGAAATCGACATGACCTATAACAACATGCCGATTGAACTGTTCCAGAAGCTGAAAAAAGAGATCCCGAAAGAAGTTCACGTCGATCCGTATCTGTGCACCTACTATTACGAAATTAACAACCAGAAAGCACCGTTCACCGACGTACGTGTTCGTACCGCACTGAAGCTGGCTCTGGATCGCGACATTATCGTGAATAAAGTGAAGAATCAGGGCGACCTGCCAGCTTACAGCTACACCCCGCCTTACACCGACGGTATGAAGCTGGTTGAACCTGAATGGTTCAAATGGTCCCAGGAAAAACGTAACGAAGAAGCGAAAAAACTGCTGGCTGAAGCTGGCTATACCGCCGACAAGCCGCTGACCTTTAGCCTGCTGTACAACACCTCCGATCTGCATAAAAAGCTGGCTATTGCCGTCGCGTCTATCTGGAAGAAAAACCTCGGCGTGAACGTGAAGCTGGAAAACCAGGAATGGAAGACCTTCCTCGATACGCGCCACCAGGGAACCTTTGACGTGGCACGTGCAGGATGGTGTGCGGACTATAACGAACCGACCTCATTCCTGAACACCATGCTGAGCGACAGTTCGAACAACACCGCACACTATAAGAGCCCGGCGTTTGATAAGCTGATTGGCGAAACCCTGAAGGTGGCAGATGACGCCCAGCGCGCCGATCTGTACGCGAAATCAGAACAACAGCTCGATAAAGACTCTGCGATCGTTCCGGTTTACTACTACGTTAACGCCCGCCTGGTGAAACCATGGGTAGGGGGTTATACCGGTAAAGACCCGTTGGATAATATTTCCGTTAAGAATCTTTATATTATCAAGCATTAATGGCAATACGTGGGGCGAGCGAGCTTGCCCCACTGTGTCTATTTTGTAACATTCATCAGGCACACGCCAGAAGGTACGGGCAATGTTGAAATTTATCCTGCGTCGCTGTCTTGAAGCGATTCCAACGTTATTTATTCTAATTACAATTTCCTTCTTCATGATGCGTCTTGCACCGGGCAGTCCTTTTACCGGTGAACGCACGCTTCCGCCAGAAGTTATGGCCAACATCGAAGCGAAATACCATTTAAACGATCCTATCACCACGCAGTACTTCAACTATCTGAAGCAGCTTGCACACGGTGATTTTGGTCCGTCATTTAAATATAAAGACTATTCCGTTAACGACCTGGTGGCGTCCAGCTTCCCGGTATCGGCTAAATTAGGAGCTGCTGCATTTATCCTGGCCGTTGTTCTCGGTGTCACTGCGGGCGTTATCGCCGCGCTTAAACAAAATACCCGATGGGATTACGCCGTAATGGGGGTCGCAATGACCGGGGTGGTTATCCCCAGCTTCGTTGTTGCGCCGTTGCTGGTCATGATATTCGCCATAACCCTGAAATGGCTTCCCGGAGGCGGCTGGAACGGCGGGGCGCTGAAGTTCATGATATTGCCGATGGTGGCATTATCTCTGGCCTACATCGCCAGTATCGCCCGTATTACCCGCGGTTCAATGATTGAAGTCCTGCATTCGAACTTCATCCGTACCGCCCGTGCGAAAGGGCTGCCGATGCGCCGGATTATTTTCCGTCATGCCCTCAAGCCTGCACTGTTACCGGTACTCTCCTATATGGGGCCTGCTTTCGTCGGCATTATCACCGGTTCAATGGTGATTGAAACCATTTATGGTCTGCCGGGCATCGGGCAGCTGTTTGTTAACGGGGCGCTTAACCGTGACTATTCGCTGGTGCTGAGCCTGACGATCCTCGTGGGCGCGCTGACCATTCTGTTTAATGCCGTTGTCGATGTGCTGTATGCCGTTATCGACCCTAAAATCCGTTACTAACTGGAGCACGCCATGATGTTGAGTAAGAAAAACAGCGAGGCGCTGGAAAACTTCAGTGAAAAGCTGGAGGTTGAAGGTCGTAGCCTTTGGCAGGACGCCCGCCGTCGTTTTATGCATAACCGCGCCGCCGTTGCCAGCCTGGTCGTGCTGGTGCTTATTGCGCTGTTTGTCACCCTGGCGCCAATGCTCTCTCAGTTCACCTATTTCGATACGGACTGGGGCATGATGTCCAGCGCGCCGGATATGGAATCCGGGCACTATTTCGGTACCGACTCTTCCGGGCGTGATTTGCTGGTGCGTGTGGCGATTGGCGGCCGTATCTCCCTGATGGTTGGCATCGCGGCGGCGCTGGTGGCGGTGATCGTCGGCACGCTTTACGGTTCGCTTTCCGGATACCTCGGCGGGAAAGTGGACTCCGTGATGATGCGTCTGCTAGAAATCCTGAACTCCTTCCCGTTCATGTTCTTCGTCATTCTGCTGGTGACCTTCTTTGGTCAAAATATCCTGCTGATCTTCGTGGCGATCGGGATGGTGTCCTGGCTGGATATGGCGCGTATTGTGCGCGGCCAGACGCTGAGCCTCAAACGTAAGGAGTTTATCGAAGCCGCACAGGTTGGTGGCGTTTCTACCGCCAATATTGTGGTGCGTCATATCGTTCCTAACGTGCTGGGCGTGGTGGTGGTATACGCCTCCCTGTTGGTGCCAAGTATGATCCTGTTTGAATCTTTCCTGAGCTTCCTGGGATTAGGTACGCAAGAGCCGCTGAGTAGCTGGGGCGCTCTGTTAAGTGATGGCGCAAACTCCATGGAAGTGTCACCGTGGTTACTCCTGTATCCGGCGGGCTTCCTGGTCGTCACCCTGTTCTGTTTCAACTTTATCGGCGATGGCCTGCGTGATGCCCTCGACCCGAAAGACCGTTAAGGAGCGCCGTCATGACTATTATTGAAACGGCAACCGCGCCACAGGCGCAACAGCGGACCAGCGCACTGCTGGACGTTAAAGACCTCCGCGTGACGTTTAAAACCCCCGACGGTGATGTTACTGCCGTTAACGATCTCAACTTCGACCTGCGTGCCGGTGAAACGCTGGGCATTGTGGGCGAATCCGGTTCCGGTAAATCCCAGACCGCATTCGCGCTGATGGGCCTGCTGGCGTCAAACGGCGTGATCGGTGGTTCGGCGACGTTTAACGGAAAAGAGATCCTGAATTTGCCGGAACATGAGCTGAATAAGCTGCGCGCGGAGCAGATTTCAATGATTTTCCAGGATCCGATGACGTCCCTGAACCCCTATATGCGTGTGGGCGAACAGCTGATGGAAGTGCTGATGCTCCACAAGGGGCTGGGTAAAGCCGAAGCGTTTGAAGAGTCCGTCAAAATGCTGGATGCGGTGAAAATGCCTGAGGCACGTAAGCGCATGCGCATGTATCCGCACGAATTCTCCGGCGGTATGCGCCAGCGCGTCATGATCGCGATGGCATTGCTTTGTCGGCCAAAACTGCTGATCGCTGATGAACCGACCACCGCTCTGGACGTGACCGTCCAGGCGCAGATCATGACGTTGCTGAACGAGCTGAAGCGCGAGTTCAACACCGCCATCATCATGATCACCCACGATTTAGGCGTCGTTGCCGGGATCTGCGACAAAGTGTTAGTCATGTATGCAGGTCGCACGATGGAATACGGTAATGCCCGCGATGTGTTCTACCAGCCAGCCCATCCGTACTCTATCGGGTTGCTGAATGCCGTACCGCGCCTTGATGCGGAAGGGGAGTCGCTGCTGACTATCCCGGGTAACCCGCCAAACCTGCTGCGTCTGCCAAAAGGCTGTCCGTTCCAGCCGCGTTGTCCGCATGCGATGGAAATCTGTAACAGCGCACCGCCGCTGGAAGCGTTTGTCCCAGGCCGTCTGCGCGCCTGCTTTAAGCCGCTGGAGGAGCTGGTATGAACGCAATCGACGAAAAAAGAAATGTGCTGCTCGAAATCGCTGACCTGAAGGTCCATTTCGATATCAAAGACGGTAAACAGTGGTTCTGGCAGCCTGCCAAAACCCTGAAAGCGGTGGATGGCGTCACGCTACGCCTGTACGAAGGGGAGACCCTGGGCGTGGTGGGTGAATCTGGCTGCGGCAAATCGACATTTGCGCGTGCGATCATCGGCCTGGTGAAAGCCACCGACGGGAAAGTGGCCTGGCTTGGCAAAGATCTGCTGGGGATGAAGCCGGATGAATGGCGCGACGTGCGCAGCGACATCCAGATGATTTTCCAGGATCCGCTGGCATCCCTGAACCCGCGTATGACCATTGGCGAAATCATTGCCGAGCCGCTGCGCACCTATCATCCGAAGATGCCGCGCCAGGAAGTTCGCGATCGGGTGAAAGCGATGATGCTCAAGGTGGGTCTGTTGCCTAACCTCATCAACCGCTACCCACATGAGTTTTCCGGCGGTCAGTGCCAGCGTATCGGTATCGCACGCGCGTTGATCCTTGAACCAAAACTGATTATCTGTGACGAGCCGGTTTCGGCGCTGGACGTCTCCATCCAGGCCCAGGTGGTTAACCTGCTACAGAAACTGCAACGGGAAATGGGGCTGTCGCTGATCTTCATCGCCCACGATCTGGCGGTGGTAAAACACATTTCGGACCGTGTGCTGGTCATGTATCTGGGCCACGCCGTGGAGCTGGGTACGTATGATGAGGTGTACCACAATCCGCTGCACCCTTATACCAAAGCGCTGATGTCTGCGGTTCCCGTTCCGGATCCCGATCTGGAAAAAAATAAAACCATTCAGCTTCTGGAAGGTGAACTGCCTTCGCCAATCAACCCGCCTTCAGGCTGCGTATTCCGTACGCGATGCCCAATAGCCGGGCCGGAATGTGCAAAAACACGGCCGGTTCTGGAGGGCAGTTTCCGACATGCGGTTTCCTGCCTGAAAGTAGACCCGTTATAATCGCAAGGGCTGACATGATGTCAGCCCTTATTTTTCGAGGTTAATGTGTCGCGATTATTCACGTCGGCCCGTCAGCGGCTGTATCACCTTTTATTTGATCCTGAGACGGTTTCCGGTCGCCGTTTCGAAGGCCTTTGTGGTTTATTTGCCCTGATTAGCGTCATTATTATCTTTATCGAATCCGGCGCCGGAACGCAGTACCATATGACGTATGAGGAGTGGCACGTTTTCGTCTGGCTGGAATTGATTGTCACGCTGGTGTTTACCGCGGAATATGTGCTGAGGGTCATTAGCTGGCCAAATCCGGCGAAATACGTTTTCAGCTTCTGGGGGTTTATTGATTTAGCCACCATCCTGCCGCTGTATGTCATGTGGCTGTGGCCTGAGATCAGCCTGAATTATGTGTTTGCCTGGCGTGCAATGCGGGCGATTCGTGTGTTACGAATACTCAAACTGCTGCGCTTTATGCCGTCGCTGCGGGTTTTTTGGGTCGCCATTGTCAGCGCCCGCCACCAGCTGATTCTCTTCTATTCGTTTATTGCTATCGTGATGATCGTTTTTGGCTCCCTGATGTATTTAATCGAAGGGCCAAAATACGGGTTTACCACGCTTAATGCGTCTGTTTACTGGGCTATCGTCACGGTGACCACCGTGGGCTACGGCGATATTACCCCGCATACGCCGCTCGGACGTATTGTGGCATCGGTTCTTATACTGATCGGCTATTCAGTAATAGCGATACCAACGGGGTTAATTACCACCCATATGAGCAGCGCCTTCCAGAACAGCAAGCAGCAACGCAAATGTCCGAAGTGTCAGCAGGGGAATCATGAACCCGGCGCGCGGTTTTGTCACCGCTGTGGAAATGCTTTACCGGATTAAATAAAAAAGGCTGCGCGGGCAGCCTTTTTTATTATTCGCGCCAGAGAATATGGCACAGTTTGTGGTCTTTCTCGCGGCACAGCAGGACGCGGGCAAAGATGTCGTTAATTTCTCCGCCGTCTTCATCTGCCAGGCCAATCACCACCTCGGCGAAGAAGTCCGGATTGAGGTCAAAATCGACGTGTTCGGCCCAGTCTTCAGACGGATCGAACAGCTCAGCACCGCCACGCTCTTCAAATTGCAGGTTGAAAAGAATGACGTCAGCAGGGTCGAGATTATCGACCGCCAGCTCGAGAAAAATATCGTAGGCCTGTTCGAGCGTTTCGTCTTCGGTCAGGCGATTGTTCAGATCCATTTCCATGATGACTACCTGTTAAACATCGTTGGGCACGTTTTACAGCAACGGGCTAAAGAAGTAAAACAGTCGTTCGGCAATTCGCTGCCAGAGCGGACGTTTCGCCCACAGTCTGGCGTCCAGCAGGCGTGAGCGGGAGATATAATCGTCCTGAACCGCCGCCAGATCGCCACCGAACCCGGCGTCATCAATGACCAGCGTAATTTCAAAATTCAGCCACAGACTGCGCATATCGAGGTTGACGGTACCCACCAGGCTCAGCTCTCCGTCCACCAGCACGCTCTTGGTGTGTAACAGCCCGCCTTCGAACTGATAAATTTTAACGCCTGCGGCCAGCAGCTCACTAAAGAACGCGCGGCTTGCCCACCCGACCAGCAGCGAATCGTTCTTGCGTGGCATAATAATGCTCACATCCACTCCGCGCTGTGCCGCTGTACAGATGGCATGCAGAAGATCGTCGCTGGGAACGAAATAGGGCGTGGTCATGATCAGATATTCCCGCGCGGAGTACGCGGCGGTCAGCAGTGCCTGATGGATCAGATCTTCCGGGAAGCCAGGACCGGAGGCGATAGTGTGGATAGTGTGCCCGCTGGCTTCCTCAAACGGCATGATATTGCCATCCGGCGGCGGGGGAAGAATGCGTTTCCCGGTTTCAATTTCCCAGTCGCAGGAGTAGACGATGCCCATTGAGGTCGCGATCGGTCCCTCCATCCGCGCCATCAGATCGATCCATTGCCCCACGCCGGAATCCTGCTTGAAGAAGCGGGGGTCAACCATGTTCATGCTGCCGGTGTAGGCGATATAGTTATCGATCAGAACCATTTTCCGGTGCTGGCGGAGATCCATGCGGCGCAGAAAGACGCGGAAAAGATTCACTTTAAGCGCCTCGACCACCTCGATACCGGCGTTGCGCATCATGCCTGCCCACGGGCTACGGAAAAAGGCCACGCTGCCGGCGGAGTCCAGCATCAGGCGGCAGTGGATACCGCGACGTGCAGCGGCCATTAGCGATTCGGCGACCTGGTCCGCCATGCCGCCCGGCTGCCAGATATAAAACACCATCTCGATATTATGCCGGGCGAGCTGGATATCACGGATCAGCGCCTGCATCACATCATCAGAAGAGGTCATCAGTTGCAGCTGATTGCCTTTTACCCCAGCAATCCCCTGGCGGCGTTCGCACAGCTTGAACAGAGATGCGGCCACGCTGCTGTTCTCTTCAGCGAAGATATGCTTGCAGGCTTTAAGGTCGGCAAGCCATTTCGCCGTGGAGGGCCACATGGCGCGGGCGCGTTCGGCGCGGCGTTTACCCAGATGAAGTTCACCGAAAGAGAGATAGGCGATGATGCCCACCAGCGGCAGAATGTAGATAATCAGAAGCCAGGCCATGGCGGAAGGTACCGCTCTGCGTTTCATCAGAATGCGCAACGTTACCCCGGCAATTAACAGCCAGTATCCTAAAATGACCAGCCAACTCACCACGGTGTAGAAGGTTGTCATAAATAAAAAATCCTTTTGAAAGCGTAATGTTATGAGTTTACGCATCAGGATTCATCTGGCAAATAAAAACGGCAGATAAAAGCGCTGGTTTGCCGCCTGCTTAGGCATATAATGGCATCTCTGTTAGAGAAAGAGTTGTAGACATGAAGCGCAGTAGAACTGAAGTTGGGCGCTGGCGCATGTTGCGACAGGTGAGTCGTCGTAAGGCTCGTTGGCTGGAAGCACAATCCCGCCGCAATATGCGTATCCACGCCATCAGAAAATGTGGCCTGAACAGACACCGTAACGCGCTGTTGTTCGCAGTCCAGGACATCTGAAAAGCATGAAGGGCACCGTAAAGGTGCCCATTAAACATCCAGGCTATCAATTTTTGCAGTCTCCTTCCGTTTGCTTTTCGCGATATACTAAGTCCCCATAACGTCATGATATTAAAAGATGAATCCTTATCTCTGGATTTTTATTGTACTTTTGGCGCTGGATGCGCTCAGAGAAGATTTAGGACTTTCGTCATTTTCCTCATTGGCAGATTATGTTTTCGCATGGGGAATACATTGGCTTTATTAAAGGAAAAAAGGATGAACGGAAAAGTAATGGCAGCACTCTTTGGGATTGCGATATTAAGCGGTTGTGCCAGCAGCAAAACCTCACCCGAACGGCACGCGTTTTATTTCGTGTCGCATCAGTCCAGCTTTACTGGCGGCAATTACACCTCCAGCGTGCAGAAAAATTATCAGCTGAACGTGGCGCAGTTCCGCGAGCTTTATGCCCGGGGCAAAGCTGACCGCGCGGAAGGGCGGACTCAGGCTGAAGCCAGTGAATACGCGCAAAGCATTCGCGATCAGCTGAAAGAAAATGCGAAGTCGCAGGAATTGTTCGCAGGCAACGCGAAGGATAAATGGTCTTCGGACATGGACAGTAAAGACGCCCTGTTATTTGGTAACGAACTGGCCGCGACTTATCTTGATGGCTATAACGGCGTACAATAGCGCAACTGATTCAGGGGATACCGTAATTACCGGTATCCCCGCTGTTTTTGAGCGAAAGGAGTAAGACGTGTTTGCGGAGTTTGGTGTACTGAATTTCTGGACCTATGTTGTCGGCGCATTTTTTATCGTGCTGGTTCCAGGACCGAACACCTTGTTTGTGCTGAAAACAGGGATTGGCCACGGCGTTAAGAAAGGCTATCTGGCAGCCACCGGTGTGTTTATTGGTGATGCCGTGCTGATGTTTCTGGCCTGGGCAGGCGTCGCCGCGTTGATCCAGACCACTCCGGTATTATTTAATATTGTCCGCTATCTGGGCGCGTTTTATCTGCTGTGGCTGGGCGGAAAAATGCTCTGGTCCGTTATGACGCGTCAAAAAAATGCGCACGAAAGTAGCGCCGAACCGGCAAGCGCAATCCTTAAGCGTTCGCTGGTGCTGAGCCTGACGAACCCGAAAGCGATTCTCTTTTACGTGTCGTTCTTCGTGCAGTTCATTGATGTCAATGCGAAGAATACCGGCACGTCGTTCCTGATCCTCGCCACAACGCTTGAGCTGATCAGCTTCATGTACATGAGCTTCCTGATTTTCTCAGGCGCGTTTGTCACGCGTTACCTGAAAACCAAAAAGAAACTGGCGAAGCTGGGGAACGGGCTGATAGGCCTGCTGTTTGTCGGATTTGCGGCGAGGCTGGCGTCGCTGCACTGAATGAAGAAAAGGCTCCCGAGGGAGCCTTTCGTTTCAGAATACTTTTTTATACGGACGAACCGTGACTTTCTCGTACACGCCGGCTGCGACGTACGGGTCTGCTTCTGCCCAGGCCTGCGCGGCTTCAAGAGATTCAAACTCGGCAATCACCGTGGAGCCGGTAAAACCCGCCGCGCCCGGATCGTTGCTGTCAACGGCAGGCATCGGGCCTGCGGTCAGCAACCGACCTTCATCCTGTAGCAACTGTAAACGCGCCAGATGGGCAGGGCGAACGGAAAGACGTTTTTCCAGAGAATCAGGTACATCTTCAGCGTAAATCACGTAAAGCACGGCAAAGCTCCTTAACCGGTAAAAGTGACAATTACGTTATGTGAAAGCACAAATGACTGCAATGTAAAGATAATAACAATGTTAAAACCCTGATCTGGATGCCCCTTTTTTGCCCTCATGTACGCTTAAATTGCGCCAGGACAAAGTGTCTTATTGAATATGATTGCTATTTGCATTTAAAATCAAGGTTCGGTTTTTTAACGTTGATGATTATGACTTCGATGACCCTTGATTTACCTCGCCGCTTTCCATGGCCGACGCTGCTTTCCGTCGTTATTCACGGTGCTGTCGTGGCGGGTCTGCTCTATACCTCGGTTCATCAGGTTATTGAAATGCCGGCGCCAGCGCAGCCAATTTCTGTGACCATGGTATCGCCTGCGGATCTTGAGCCGCCGCAGGTTGCGCCGCCGCCGCCACAGCCCGTTGTTGAACCCGAGCCGGAGCCAGAGCCCGAGCCTGTTCCTGAACCGCCGAAAGAAGCGCCGGTGGTGATCCATAAGCCGGAGCCGAAACCTAAGCCGAAGCCAAAACCCAAGCCGGTCAAAAAGGTTGAAGAACGTCCGAAACGCGAAGTGCGTCCGGTTGAGCCACGCGCCACGCAGCCGGTTGAAAATGCCGCCCCGTCACGTCCGCTGATGAATAACACCACGACCGCGACAAAACCGACGGTAACGGCGCCAGCAGGCCCGCGCGCGCTGAGCCGTAACCAGCCGCAGTACCCGGCACGTGCTCAGGCGTTACGTATTGAAGGGCGTGTACGGGTGAAATTCGACGTTACGGCCGATGGACGTGTCGATAACGTGGAAATCCTGTCCGCACAGCCGGCGAATATGTTTGAACGTGAAGTTAAATCGGCCATGCGCAGGTGGCGCTATGAAGCCGGTAAACCCGGCAATGGGTTGATTGTGAACATTGTCTTCCGCCTGAACGGCGGGGCACAGATGGAATAAAAGAAGCCTCCGCAAGGAGGCTTTTTTTTACCTGAGGATCAGCTCCGTGGAAGCTGGCGGGGCTTACCGTCGCTATCCACCGCCACATAGATGAACAATGCCTCCGTCGCCTTATAGCGCTGACCAATCGGTTCAGAAGAGACTTTTTTCACCCAGACTTCAATGTTGATGGAGACAGACGTAGTGCCGCGTTTTACGCAGCGTGCATAACAGCACACCACGTCCCCCACCGCGACAGGACGCAGGAAGGTCATGCCATCGACCCGGACGGTTACCACGCGCCCGTGTGCAATCTCTTTTGCCAGGATTGCACCGCCCATATCCATCTGCGACATCAACCAGCCGCCAAAAATATCGCCATTGGCATTCGTATCCGCAGGCATTGCCAGTGTGCGTAAAACCAGTTCGCCCTGTGGGGCGTCATTTGTTGTCATTGTTTTTAAACTCGTAACTGAAGACTTCAGGCGGGATGCTACTATGATTTCTGGCTGGAGAGAATAGGGTTAGCGCCCGCAGAGCAGGCGCCTTAGGGTCAGAAGGACAGGGTCACGCCTGCGTAATACGCACGGCCTGGTTCGTTATAGGTCGATGCACCGTCATTTTCACGGTAAATCTGCTTGTCAAAGAGGTTGCTGATGCCGGCATTCAGGCGCAGGTTTTTGGTCAGCTGATAGTTACTGCCGATACCCACGATGGAATACGCGCCGATCTCTCTGCTGGACATCGCATTTTCCTCTTTGCGGATTTCAGCGTTTTCTCTGGGCTTCTGGCGGCCGTACATCGTCCAGCTTACGTTGGCTGAAAGCTTGCTGTTAACCTCCCAGTCCAGCATGGTGTTGACGGTATATTTGGGGATAATCGACAACGGATTACCGGTGTCTTTACTTTTAGACTGAATCATATACGTCGCATTAGTACGCCAGGTTAGCGTGTCGCGAATAACAGGGACGGTGAGGTTGCCTTCCAGCCCTTCAACAACGGCCTTTCCTCCGTTCTGCCACTGAAGGATATTTGCGCCGCTGCTTGTCTGGCCCAGCACATCCGTTCCTGAAACGATCTTGTTTTTGTAATCGTTGCGGAACCAGGTTATGCCAGCCTCGTAGCCTTCCAGCGCAAAGGCCAGGCCAATCTCTTTGTTCACGCTGATTTCCGGATCCAGATCCGGGTTGCCTAACAAATAACAGCTTCCTTCGGAAACGTTGTTCGGGCAGCCATTACCGCGGGTGGAAAGCAGATAGCCTTCGCTGGATTGATACAGGTTTGGCGCTTTAAATACCCGAGCGATACCCGCTTTAACCTTGAACATGTCACCCAAATCCTGAGAGACGTTCAGGCTAGGGCTCCAGTTGCTGCCGAACTGATTGTGATAATCAAAGCGGATCCCTGGGATCAGGTTGGTGCCCTGACGCGCTTCAATATTGTCCTCAAGATAGATGCCGGTGAGGTCAGCGCTGTTTTTGCTGTTGCGCTCAGAAGCCGTGCCGGGAACGCCGTTAATCACTTCTCCCGACACATTTGTCGCCTGCATTGAGGCCGGATCGTTCAGTTCATCACGGTTCCATTCTGCACCCACGGTTAGCGTCTGTTCGACCAGCCAGAAGAAAGGAATGTTCAGCTCACCCGTTGAACGGTATGACTCCAGCCGGCTGGTATCGTATTTATCGCTATTGATCATCCCCTCAACTTTGCCCGTAGAGCCTTCTTCCAGGCGGGTGTTGTTGGTCTTTTCATAATAGACACCGAACTTTGACTGACCCCAGTCCCAGATGCCGTTGTGCGTAATGCCATAAGACTGGCGGTACATTCGGTTGGTTTCGTGTCCATACAGGGACGACACCAGACCGTCAGGGCTGACGTTGCTGTTGCTGTATTGAGTATCACCCGCGTAGATATTGCCCTGGCGGCTGTAGCTGTAGTCGAAATCGATAATCTGCTGTGGCGTGAGTTTCCAGGAGAGCAGGGCATTGATGTCCTTGTTGCGCACGCCTTCACGTCCGGCGGCGTAAGAGCCATTTTGCGCGGTGTTGATGTCCTGAGCATCTGCGTCAGTTTTATTGATATTCCCGTACAGGCGCATCGTTAACGCATCGCCCGCAAGGGGGCCGCTCAGATCAAAATTAGCGCGTTTTGTCGCCCCCTCTTTATCATTTTCAGGCTGGTTAGTGTACAGGGAGAGTGAGCCGTGCCAGTCGTTGGTCGGGCGTTTGGTAATGATGTTGACGACGCCGCCGGCCGCCCCCGAACCATAGCGGGCGGCAGCAGGTCCCCGGAGCACTTCAATGCGCTCAACCATCTCTGGCGGAACCCAGTTAGTATCCCCGCGGGTGTCGCGCTCCCCGCGCCAGCTGTAGCGCACCGAGTTACGTGACGTCACCGGCACACCGTCAATCAGAATCAGCGTGTTCTCCGGCCCCATACCGCGGATGTCGATCTGGCGGTTGTTACCGCGGCTGCCTGTCGCGCTGTTTCCGGTGAGGTTAACCCCGGGCATTTTGCGAATAATTTCTGAAAGATCGTTAACCGGTGGATCCTTTTCTATGTCCTTTGCCGTGATGATGGAAACCCCCGGCTGTTGCTTCAGCGCCTCTTCAGCGGTGGCCTGAACAACCATTGTTTCACCATCGGTGAGAGTCTCTTCCGCTGCGTGAGCGCTCTGGTATAGCGTTGAAAAAATGGCGAGCGTAAGTGTAGCCGGGGCAAATCTTATTATGTTATTCATCAACTCATTTCCATTTGTTAAAAATGCGATGACGAATATTAATGATAGTCATTCTCATTACAATAAAGTGACAGCGATCTCCATAAAATCTTCATAATTCAGACATTTTCGCAGGAAGGATGTAGAGAAAAGAGAAGGCGGGAAACGAGGCCAGACCGCGTGACGATCTGGCCAGAAGGATCAGTGCTTGTCATCCTGCGGCATGTGGCGATAAATATAAACGCCGCTGAGCAGGGTGAAGATAAGAGTCAGCGCCGTCAGGCCAAACACCTTGAAGTTGACCCAGATATTCTGCGGCAGCCAGAATGCGATATAGATATTCGCCAGACCACACAGAATAAAAAATAGCGCCCAGGCGATGTTCAGACGTCCCCACACAGCCTGCGGCAGGGTCAGTTCTTTCCCCAGCATGCGCTGGATCAGTGGCTTCTTCATCACCCACTGGCTGATGAGGAGTGCGCCCGCAAACAGGCCGTAAATCACCGTGACCTTCCATTTGATAAATTCATCATTGTGGAAGAACAATGTCAGACCACCAAACACCGCCACCATCAGGAAGGTGATGAGCGCCATCTTTTCAACTTTGCGATAGCGAACCCAGCTGTAAATCAGCACCACAGCCGTTGCCACAATCAGCGCCAGCGTGCCGGCATAAATGTCGTACAGCTTATAAAAAGCGAAAAATACGATCAGCGGTAAAAAATCAAGAAACTGCTTCATTCTGCGATCCCAGTTACTGACGAATTAACATGTACAGGCGGAACAAATAGACCAGCAGCACGGCTGAAATCAGATTGCTCAGCGTATTGGCGACAACCGCTCCGACATTTGGCGTTAACACCGCAAAATTCGGCGCAAACAGCAACAGCAGAGTCTTGGCCAGCAGCCAGCTGATAACGGCCGGGGCGACCAGTCGCATATTGGCCCATGCGAGCCTGATGCTGCTGCGCATGGCGGTGAAAATGCCCAGTTTGTCCTGCACAACCATTACTGGCGCGAATGAAAGCACGATAGCCAGCAGCACGCCCGGAACGACCACCAACATGATCCCCATCTGGACCAGCAGCGTGGTCAGGAAGATGAGGATAAACAGCTTTGGCAGCACCGGAGCACTGGCCCCGATTGCACGTAACGCGCTGACGCGTTGGCCGGCAGATACCAGTTGGATCATCAGCAACACGCCACCCGCCAGAATGGCGTTGCCAATCAGACCCGAGAAGGTAGATGCCGCAGATGCGCGCAGCAAGATTTGCTGTTGCTCTGGCGTCATATTCTGCACAAGGTCAAACAACCCTGCGCTGCCTGCAAGATGATCCCCCTGGCTCAGCGTGGCAATCTGTTCATCACTGGGTGAGAACGCATGACCCAGCACCACCGTAATAAAGGCGCACAACAACGCGATCAGTAAAAAGGTAATGAACTGATTGCGGAAAAAATTTCCCGTGTCACGGTAGACAGACTTCGCCGTGATAGACATGCACTCTCCTTGAGTATTGCAGGTGTTAATTAGCCGGCAATTGTACACCGGATAACACGCTGGTGGCAGCATCAAGGCTTGTATGGAAAAGCATATCTTTGTAAAGCGGCGGTAATCCATAGCGGGCGCGGGCGCGATTGCATGCCTCATTGACCTGCCCATCCTCTCCCGACATCGCGAAAGTGCGACACGGGCTGGGGCGATCCGCGTAAATGGAGCAGCGGGTGGATACCCCAGGTTCACCTTCCAGTGCCACACAGCGGCTCTGTTTTTGATTGGTGCCGCACATACAGCGCAGAAAAGGGGTTAAGGGTTCAGTGAGATCGACCGGAACGGTGCCGCCGCCATCGCTGGCTTCAGCCCAATAGAAAGAGACTCGAAAATACGCACAACAGGCTCCGCACGTCATGCACGGGTTATGATCACTCATGGCACACCTGCAAAAGTAGAACGCATCAAATCACATTGTGAGAGTGATAAATTATCCAGCCGCTACAGGAAGCGCAAGAGAGGGAAAACAGAAAATTTTGTAACCATGAAATGCCAAAAATTGACGCGGTAACAACTTATTGCTTTATGAGGCGTCACCAAAAATTAACCTAGATCAATGAATGTTAACTTACTGGTTTTAATGTGATCTGTGTTAGATCACTTATTACTCATTTGTGAGTATATTCTCCTCCGCAATTAAAACCACAACGATGGAGCGGATATGAAAAAATTAGCGGTGGCAGCCCTTATCTTAAGCAGTCTCTCTGGCGGCGCTTACGCGCATGAAGCAGGTGAATTCTTTATTCGTGCCGGTTCGGCAACGGTACGTCCAACGGAAGGGTCCGACAATGTGCTGGGTATGGGCGGGTTTAACGTTAGCAATAACACCCAGTTAGGCCTGACGTTTACGTATATGGCAACGGATAACATTGGCGTCGAGCTTTTAGCCGCCACGCCATTCCGTCACCGCGTCGGTTTAGGACCGACCGGGGACATTGCCACGGTGCACCATTTGCCACCAACGCTGATGGCGCAGTGGTACTTCGGCGATTCCAGCAGCAAGGTGCGCCCTTATATTGGTGCAGGCGTTAACTACACCACCTTCTTTGATGAGAAATTTAACGATACCGGTAAAGAGGCCGGGCTCTCCGATCTCAGCCTGAAAGACTCGTGGGGCATGGCGGGACAGGTTGGTCTGGATTATCTGATTAATCGTGACTGGCTGATCAACGCCTCTGTCTGGTATATGGACATTGATACGGACGTGCGCTTTAAAGCTGGCGGGCAGCAGCAAAGTATCAATACCCGTCTGGATCCGTGGGTATTTATGTTCTCAGCAGGCTATCGTTTCTGACAGAAGATATATCCCCTGTCAGCCGGTGATTGCTGTATGGTGGTTGTTCCACACACCTGTCTGGAGGGGATATCCCCAACATCAAATTTGAGTGTCCGGTTTGTGCAGGTAAACAGTTTCAGTTCACGACGTTCAGCCCAGCACATAGCCTACCTCACGGTGCTATCTGTTCCGTTTGCGGAACACGTCTCACCATTCATTCATGCCTGCCGAAGCTCAGACGACGACGGTGGCCAAAGCCAGTAAACTAGAAAAGGCCTCTGAGAGGCCTTTTTCGATCGTGAAATCACTTCTGAATTAAATAACGAATGGTTGGTCCGTCCTGCTGGATATCCAGCACGGTATAGCCGTGATTTTTGGCATCAAGCGGAATGTTATTGATCGACTGGGGGCAATCGCTCACCACTTCCAGAATTTCACCTTTCTTTAGCTGCGGTAGCGCTTCAAGCGTGGCGACGGCCGGGTAAGGGCAAGGTTCACCCACCATATCGAGACGATAATCAGGCACGATCTCTTTCATGCGGCATTCTCCTGAGTTTCAGTTTTGGCGGTGGCGCGTCGGAAGAAGCGCTTCTCTTGTGCAACAACCAGTAAGAAGGCGATGAGCAGCAGGGCATAGGTCACCAGGAGCCCCCCGAGTGGACCAAAGGTTTTCAGCAGGTTGACCTTGTCCCAGTTTGTTGCCAGCACCGGAGAGACGTCATCCCAGTAGCAGGCCAGAAGGGTAGAGCCAATCACGTTACCCAGACCCACCCACCAGTAATGCACCTGGCCTTCCACAGCGCGATACATCCAGCCGGTTTCACACCCGCCCGCCAGCACGATGCCAAAGCCAAACAGCAGCCCGCCAATCACGGCATTTGGGCCCGCCCACATGATTTTCGGTTCTACGCCGAGCTGAACGTAGCTGAAGATGCCGATCGCGCTCACGGCCATACCGGCAATGATCGCCTTCGCCATCATGGTTCGTCCGGTGATCCACATATCGCGAAACGCGGAGGTAAAGCAGATCTGCGCGCGTTCAATCAGCAGACCAAAACCGACGCCGAACAGCATGGCCAGACCGAGTTTGGGCTGATTCATCGCCGTGCAAATCGCCCAGGCAACCATGGCAAAAAAGACCAGCATACCGAGGCGGAAGCGACGACGCGCCTGATCGGGTTTTTGCGTTAACGGAGAGGCAGCGCTAACTTTCGTCATTTTCACCGGAATGCGGAACAGCGGCAGCAGGGTGAATTTAGCCCCGAAGTAGGAGCCGATGGCGGTGGCGACGGCAAAGAACCAGGCATGCAGCGAGAACTGCGGAATGCCGGTAAAGAACGCGGCCAGATTACAGCCCATCGCCAGACGAGCGCCAAACCCGGCAATGATGCCGCCGACCACGGCCTGCATAATGCGGATGCGGCTTTTCGGCATGCGCAACTTAACGTTGTTGGCCCACAGCGCGGCCGCAAAACAGCCGCCGAACATGCCAATGATCATCATCCCGTCGATGCGGGTCAGCGGTGTGCCCTCAAGATGGATCAGTTTGAAGTAGCCCCACTCTTCGGCATGGACGCCTGCCAGCTGTAATAGCTGCCCACCCCAGCGGGTAAACTCACCCGTAACAGCCCAGAAGGTGCCGGTAATACCGAAATAATAGGTAGAGAGAATGCCTGCCGCGATAACGGCCGGAACAGGTGACCAGAACTTAACCAGGTAAGTCTGTTTGAAGGAATACCATGACATGAATAACCTCTGAACTCAGAAGGGTAACGCTAAAAAGAGCCCAGATCATACGCTTACGCGAAAGTTTGGAAAGTCATTCACACCGAAAATATCGACAGGATCAATTTTGACCTGCTTCTTTCAGGAAGAGAGGAGGGAAAACCGCCTGACGCCGGGGCCAGACGGTGTTAACGGTTACGCCTTGCGCGTGGCCGCTTTCATGGATGTGACGAATGCGTGTAATTCAGCCAGCATCTGCTGTGGCTTATCCACGTTCTTCTCGATAATTTTCACGATAGCCGAACCCGAAATGGCCCCGGCGGCTTTCGCGTCAATCGCCGCAGTAACCTGATCCGGTGAGGAAATGCCAAAGCCCTGAAGCGGCGGTGCAGCATGGTATTCTGCAAGCTTCTCCACCAGATGATGCAGCGGCAGCGCGGCTTTGTTTTCCGCACCGGTGACGCCCGCACGGGAGAGCAGGTAGGTGTAACCTCGTCCGTAAGAGGCAATCTGGCGCAACAGATCGTCATCGGCATTCGGTGGACAGATGAAAATCGGCGCGACGTTGTGGCGCATTGCCGCCTGACGGAATGGCGCAGACTCTTCAACGGGCACGTCAGCCACCAGCACGGAGTCAACGCCCACGCGGGCGCACTCTGCGTAAAACGCATCAATACCGCGGCTGAACACCAGGTTGGCGTACATCAGCAGGCCGATCGGAATGGTCGGGTGCTTCTGACGGATCGCCGCCAGCATTTCAAAGCACTGGCTCGGCGTCACGCCCGCGGCAAACGCGCGTAGCGTTGCGTTCTGAATGGTCGGGCCATCCGCCAGCGGATCGGAGAACGGAATACCGAGCTCCAGCGCGTCGGCACCGGCATCAATCAGGGTGTCGATAATCTTCAGCGACTGCTCCGGGCCGGGGTCGCCCAGCGTCACGAAGGGAACGAACGCGCCTTCCTGGCGGGCTTTCAGTTGTGCAAATGCGTTGTCGTAGCGTTCCATCAGATTTCCCCTCGTGCTTTCAGAATATCGTGAACGGTGAAGATATCTTTGTCACCGCGACCGGAAAGGTTTACCACCAGCAGCTGCTCTTTTTCCGGGTTTTCCTTCATCATTTTCAGCGCGTGCGCCAGCGCGTGGGAAGACTCCAGCGCCGGGATGATCCCTTCATTGCGGCACAGCGTTTTGAAGGCCTCCAGCGCTTCGTCATCGGTGATGGAGACATAATCCGCGCGGCCGGTGCTGTTCAGGAACGCGTGCTGCGGCCCTACGGACGGGAAATCCAGCCCGGCAGAGATCGAGTAAGACTCCTCAATCTGCCCTTCATCGGTCTGCATCATCGGGGCCTTCATGCCGAAGTAGATCCCCACGCGGCCATGCTTCAGCGGCGCACCATGCTCGCCCGTTTCAATGCCGTGGCCGGCAGGCTCAACGCCAATCAGCCCAACGCTGGTTTCGTCGATAAAATCGGCAAACATGCCGATGGCGTTAGATCCGCCGCCAACGCAGGCGATCACCGCATCCGGCAGGCGACCCTCTTTTTCGAGGATCTGCGCTTTAGTCTCTTCGCCGATCATGCGCTGGAATTCACGCACGATGGTCGGGAACGGGTGCGGGCCCGCGGCGGTACCGAGCATGTAGTGGGCGGTTTCGTAGCTGCCAGACCAGTCGCGCAGCGCTTCATTACAGGCATCTTTCAGCGTGGCAGAACCGCTGTGCACCGGGATCACTTCCGCCCCCATCAGACGCATACGGAACACGTTTGGCGACTGGCGCTCAACGTCCTTCGCCCCCATGTAAATGCGGCATTTCAGGCCGAGCAGGGCGCTGGCGAGCGCTGAGGCCACACCGTGCTGCCCCGCGCCGGTTTCGGCGATGATTTCGGTTTTACCCATCCGCTTCGCGAGCAGCGCCTGGCCCAGCACCTGGTTAGTTTTATGCGCGCCACCGTGCAGCAAATCTTCACGCTTAAGATACAGCGTAGTTTTAGTGCCTTCGGTCAGGTTGCGGCACTTTGTCAGCGCCGTCGGACGACCGGCGTAGTTTTTCAGCAGGTCAGTAAACTCCGCCTGAAACGCCGGATCTTTCTGTGCGCTCACGAACGCTTCTTCCAGCTGGCGCAGCGCGGGCATCAGGATTTGTGGGACATACATCCCACCGAACTCACCAAAATACGGGTTAAGTAATGTCGTCATCTTCTCTTCCTTAATATGCACGCAGAGTTTTAAATACCGATGCCAGCTTGCTGGCGTCTTTAATGCCCGGTTGGGACTCTACGCCTGAATTGAAATCGAGGCCGGCGCAGCCGGTTTTGGCCGCTTCCACACAGTTATCGGGGCTTAATCCCCCCGCCAGCAGGACATTGTCCAGCACTTCGCCACGCAGCAGTGACCAGTCGAAACGCTGCCCCGTGCCGCCCTGGCCGTTGTCGAGCACGTATTTATCAACATGCTTCAGGTTACGCGCGGGCAGGGTGGCGCCAACGCTTTGCGCTTTCCAGATCTGAACCTGAGGCGCCAGAGCATGTCGCAGAGCATCAATGTATGCCTGATCTTCATCGCCATGCAGCTGAACCGCGCTCAGGTATAACGCGTCCGCTTTAGCCGCAACGTCGTTAATATCCGCATCGCGGAACACGCCCACGTAGTTCAGTGGCGCAGCCGTCATCACCTTGCGCGCCTGTTCCTCATTAACGGCGCGAGGAGAGGACTCAACAAAGATCAGACCACCATAGATTGCGCCCGCTTCATATGCGGCCTGCGCATCCTGTTCACGGGTCAGGCCGCAGACTTTGTTCTCACCCAACAGCACGCGGCGCACGGCCGCATTAAGATCGTCGTGTTCCATCATCGCGGAGCCGATCAGGAAACCGTTGGCAAAGTGGCTGAGTTCGCGCACCTGAGCGTAGCTGTTTATCCCGGATTCGCTGATCACCGTGACGCCTGCGCCCAGACGCGGCGCAAGCTGGCGCGTACGGTTGAGGTCAATCGACAGGTCGCGCAGGTCGCGGTTGTTAATGCCGACCACTTTGGCTTCCAGCGCGATGGCGCGCTCCAGCTCCTCTTCGTTGCTCACTTCGGTCAGCACGCCCATATTCAGGCTGTGCGCGACGGCGGAGAGCTGGCGATACTGCTCGTCATCCAGCACGGAGAGCATCAGCAGGCAGGCATCGGCCTGGTAAAAGCGCGCCAGCCAGATCTGATACGGGTCGATAATAAAGTCTTTGCACAGAATCGGCTGCGGCGCGATGCCGCTGACTACGGGCAGAAAATCGAAGCTGCCCTGGAAATATTTCTCATCCGTCAGCACAGAAATGGCAGACGCATGATGCTTGTAAATACCGGCAATACGCGCCGGGTCGAAATCGTCGCGGATCACGCCTTTGGACGGAGACGCTTTTTTACACTCCAGAATAAACGCGGTACGCGCGCCCTGGAGCGCATCATAAAAACGACGGCTGCTCGGAACGACGTCATTCTGAAAACTGGCGAGCGGCTGCTGTTGCTTGCGGGCTTCCACCCAGATGGCCTTATCGGCGACGATTTTCGCTAAAACGGTCTGCATTATTTACCCTCTTGCCGCAAGTGCGGTAACGCGATCGTAAGCTGCACCGGAGCGCAGTACGTCCAGAACTTTTTGGGCGTTGGCTTTTAGATCTTCCTCGCCATGTAAACGCATCAGCATGGCTACGTTGGCCGCCACGGCGGCCTCATGGGCGGCCTCACCTTTACCTTGTAATAAGCGCGTGAGAATGTCACGGTTTTCTTCCGGCGTGCCGCCCGCCAGGGCGTCCTGATGGTACGGGGTCAACCCGAAGTCAGCGGCCTCAAGCTGATAGTTCAGCACTTCGCCGTGATTCAGTTCGGCCACCAGCGTGGGCGCATGCAGGGAAACTTCATCCATCCCGCCGCTGTGTACCACGGCGGCGCGTTGGTAACCGAGGACGCGCAGCGTCTCCGCAATCGGCAGGACCAGCTCCGGGCTGTAAACGCCAATCAGCGCCAGCGGCGGATGCGCCGGGTTAATGAGTGGACCGAGCACGTTAAACAGCGTGCGGGTTTTAAGCTGCTGGCGAACCGGCATCGCGTGGCGGAAACCGGTGTGATACTTCGGCGCAAACAGGAAACAGACGCCCAGGTCATCCAGCGCTTCACGGGAACGCTCGGCGTTCATGTCCAGGTTGATACCGAAAGCTGCCAGCAGGTCGGACGATCCTGAACGGCTGGACACGCTGCGGTTGCCGTGTTTCGCCACTTTCAGACCGCATGCCGCGGCCACAAAGGCGCTGGCGGTGGAAATATTGATACTGTTACTGCCGTCGCCACCGGTCCCGACAATATCGGCAAACGGGTAGTCCGGGCGCGGGAACGGGGCGGCATTTTCCAGCAGCGCGGTTGCGGCACCGGCGATCTCCTGCGGGCTTTCGCCGCGCACTTTCATGCTCACCAGCGCAGCGGCCAGCTGCTCAGGCTTCAGCTCGCCGCGCACGACGGCGGAGAACAGCTGGTGGCTCTCCTGCTGGCTCAGGGTCTGAGCCTGATACAGTTTTTCCAGAATCGGTTGCAGGGTGTTGGTCTGCTCCAGCTTTTGCAGCGCCCAGTCGAGCGTTTGCTCCAGCAGGCGCGCGCCGTTGGACGTCAGGATAGATTCCGGGTGGAACTGCATCCCGCAGACGCGATCCGCATCATGACGCACCGCCATCACCATCCCTTCAAACGAGGCGTTAATGGTCAGCCCGGCCGGAATGTTGCTGCCAACCAGCGAGTGGTAACGCGCTACCGGAAGCGGGTTCGGCAGCCCGGCAAACATCGCCTGACCGTCATGTTCAATACTTGACGCTTTGCCATGCAGGATCTCCCCCGCCTGACCCACGTAACCGCCGTAGGCTTCGACAATCGCCTGATGGCCAAGGCAGATGCCGATAATCGGCAGCTTGCCGCGCATACGGGTCAACAGCTCAGGCATACAGCCTGCTTCGCTCGGTGCGCCTGGGCCCGGGGAGAGCATCAGCACCGGGTTTTGCATGGTCGCCAGACGGTCAATCAGCGTCTGGGCCGGAACGTGGTTGCGATAGATAACAACGTTGTGACCATTCGCACGCAGCTGATCTGCCAGGTTGTAGGTAAAGGAGTCGATATTATCGAGCAGCAGAATGTCAGCCATCAGAAAATCTCCTGTGCATGGTGTGCGGTAGCAATGGCGCGCAGTACCGCGCGCGCTTTACTGCGGGTTTCGTCGGCTTCCGACTGCGGAACAGAATCCAGCACAATTCCGGCCCCGGCCTGGACGGTGGCAATGCCGTCCTCAACGTAGGCGGAGCGGATCACGATGCAGGTATCGAGGTCACCGTGAGCGGTGAAATAGCCCACGGCACCACCGTAGCTGCCGCGACGGCGTCCTTCCGCTTCGGCGATCAGCTGCATAGCGCGGACTTTCGGCGCGCCGCTCAACGTGCCCATGTTCATGCAGGCGCGGTAGGCGTGCAGGACGTCGAGGTCGTGGCGCAGCTCACCCACCACGCGGGAGACCAGGTGCATGACGAAGGAGTAGCGGTCGACTTTGGTCAGGTCCGCCACGTAGCGGCTGCCAGGCGTGCAAATGCGTGCCAGATCGTTACGCGCCAGGTCAACCAGCATCAGGTGTTCGGAGAGCTCCTTATGGTCGGTACGCATTTCCAGTTCAATGCGGCTGTCGAGATCGCGGTCCAGGGAGCCATCGGCACGACGGCCGCGTGGGCGGGTTCCCGCTATCGGGTAGATCTCAATCTGGCGGCTGGTGGCGTCGTACTTGAGGGAGCTTTCCGGCGACGCGCCAAACAGGGTGAAATCATTGTCCTGCATAAAGAACATGTAAGGGCTTGGGTTGCTCTTTTTAAGCACATCGTAAGCCGCCAGCGGCGACGGGCAGGGCAGTGAGAAGCGACGGGACGGCACCACCTGGAATATCTCCCCGGCACGAATCGCTTTTTGCATCTGACGCACCACCGCGCCGTACTGATCGTCGGTCTGACTCACCTCGCAGGTCATCTTTTCAACACGCTGCACCGGGAGTGCGGGCGGTGCTTCCGACATCTGCTGTTGCAGTTGGGCGATGCGCTGCGCGAGGCGATTTTTCTCAGACGCAGACGGCGTGTACAGGCTGGCCTGGATGCGGGTGTATTTTCTCTGATGGTCGATCACCAGCAGGGTTTCGGCCAGGTAGAAGCAGTAGTCCGGGCAGCGGTTACCCTGCTCGGTTTGGGGTAAATCTTCAAAGCCAGCAACCAGGTCGTAAGCAAACAGCCCGCCAAAGAACATTGCTTCGCGCTCATCTTCCGGTACGGCCACCAAATTTTGCAGCAGACGGAAGGCGTCAAAAACGGAGAGCGAGCAGAGGCGGGCATCCTCATCCAGCAGCTGGCTTACCGGTGGGAAATGCAGAATTCTCAGGTCCGGATGACGCTCATTTTCAATACCTGAAGGCAGAGCCGCATCCAGCAGCGGCAGCAGCGACGCGCCATTCTCAGATAACGCCTTAATAGTGACAGTATCACCCGCTGCGGTAATGCGCAGCGCGCTGTCAACCAGCAGCAGGCTTTTGAGATCGTCCTTGCTGTCGATATCAGCAGATTCCAGCAGCAGCGTCGCAGGACGTGCACCGCACACCTGATGAAACAGCGCGGTAGGGTTATGGCGATAGGCCGCCTCGCAGGTCAGCAGTTCGAGGTGGGGTTTGGCTGTTTGCATGTTGTTGTTCTCATATTCTGTTCAAAAAAAAGCCCGCTGGGTAGCGGGCTGGGTATCTGTTTGCTTATCGCAGACGCGTGACACTGCCCGAAGATCAGGAAGTACGCCACCAACCGTGCAGAGCGAAATGTGCTGTCATTTTCAGATACCTTTCTCGTGTGAACTTGCGTACTAGTTAACTAGTTCGATGGCGTGTTGTCAACCCCTGATTTCAGTATTTCACGGTTAGTCGGTATCATAGGGGCTTCGGATGTCTCCAACCTGTTATGGGAAGTGCTTTGAGCGATACCACCTACGCCGTAATTTATGATTTACACAGCCATACGCAGGCTTCAGATGGCCTGCTGACACCCGAAGCTCTGGTCCATCGCGCCGTTGAAATGCGTGTCGGCACGCTGGCAATAACCGATCACGATACCACTGACGGCATTCCCGCCGCGCGCGCCGAGATTGTCCGCAGCGGACTGGCGCTGGATCTGGTGGCCGGGGTTGAGATCTCGACGGTCTGGGAAAACCACGAAATTCATATCGTTGGCCTGAACATCGATATAGAACATCCGGCCATGCGTGCTTTTTTGCAAGAACAAAAAACACGCCGCAATCAACGCGCGGAGATGATTGGCGAACGTCTGGAAAAAGCGCATATTCCCGGTGCGCTGGAAGGCGCGCGAAAGCTGGCGAACGGTGGGGCGGTGACGCGCGGCCATTTCGCCCGTTTTCTGGTGGACGCTGGTAAGGCGACGACCATGGCGAATGTCTTTAAAAAGTATCTGGCGCGCGGGAAAACCGGATACGTTCCCCCACAGTGGTGTACAATAAAACAAGCTATTGATGTGATTCATCATTCTGGCGGTAAGGCCGTGCTGGCCCATCCGGGGCGGTATAATCTTTCTGCTAAATGGCTGAAAAGACTGCTGGCACACTTTGCCGAATGCGGCGGTGAGGCGATGGAAGTTGCCCAGTGTCAGCAGGCACCCAATGAACGTTCGCAGCTCGCGACCTACGCCCGTCAGTTTGGCCTGCTTGGCTCACAGGGTTCAGATTTCCATCAGCCCTGCGCGTGGATTGAACTGGGGCGCAAGCTCTGGTTACCCGCGGGCGTTGAGCCTGTCTGGCAGCTCTGGGAACAGCCACAGCAAATTGAAGAGAGGGAAGTATGAGTCAGTTTTTCTATATCCATCCGGATAACCCCCAGCCACGTCTGATTAATCAGGCCGTGGAGATCGTCCGCAAAGGCGGCGTTATTGTCTACCCAACCGATTCTGGCTACGCGCTGGGCTGTAAAATTGAGGACAAAGGGGCGATGGAGCGCATCTGTCGCATCCGCCAGCTGCCGGACGGCCACAACTTTACCCTGATGTGTCGCGATCTCTCTGAACTGTCGATCTACGCTTATGTTGATAACGTGGCCTTTCGCCTGATTAAGAACAACACGCCCGGTAACTACACCTTCATTCTGAAAGGGACAAAAGAGGTGCCGCGTCGTCTGTTGCAGGAAAAACGTAAAACCATCGGCATGCGCGTGCCGTCGAACCCGATTGCCCAGGCGCTGCTGGAAACCCTCGGCGAGCCGATGCTCTCCACATCGCTGATGCTGCCGGGCAGTGAGTTTACCGAGTCCGACCCGGAAGAGATCAAAGATCGTCTGGAGAAGGTGGTGGAGCTGATTATCCATGGCGGCTATCTTGGCCAGCAGCCGACCACCGTGGTGGATCTCACCGAAGACGCGCCAGAAGTCATTCGTGAAGGCGTGGGCGATGTTAAGCCTTTCTTGTAAGGGTGTAAGCAGATATACTACGCGGCCATCAAAGCAGGGCGCCGCCCTGTTTTTGACCTGATTCGACGCCTGTGAAGGCGACACCTGAGGAAGCTCAATGAGCGAGAAGTTACAGAAAGTGCTGGCGCGTGCCGGCCACGGTTCGCGCCGTGAAATCGAAGCCATTATTGAAGCAGGCCGCGTGAGTGTGGACGGTAAAATCGCCACGCTCGGTGACCGCGTTGAAATCGTACCGGGGCTGAAGATCCGCATTGACGGCCATCTTATCTCCGTGAAAGAGTCTGCTGAACAGATCTGCCGCGTGCTGGCTTACTACAAGCCGGAAGGCGAACTGTGTACCCGCAACGATCCGGAAGGTCGCCCGACGGTGTTTGACCGTCTGCCAAAACTGCGTGGCGCCCGCTGGATTGCCGTAGGACGTCTGGACGTGAACACCTGCGGCCTGCTGCTGTTCACCACCGATGGTGAACTGGCAAACCGTCTGATGCACCCGAGTCGTGAAGTGGAACGTGAATACGCCGTTCGTGTTTTCGGCCAGGTTGATGAGAACAAACTGCGCGACCTGTCGCGTGGCGTTCAACTGGAGGACGGCCCAGCGGCGTTCAAAACCATCAAGTTTACCGGTGGTGAAGGCATTAACCAGTGGTACAACGTTACCCTGACAGAGGGACGTAACCGCGAGGTGCGTCGTCTGTGGGAAGCGGTCGGTGTCCAGGTGAGCCGTTTGATTCGCGTTCGCTATGGCGACATTCTGCTGCCGAAAGGCCTGCCACGTGGCGGCTATACCGAACTGGATCTGACGCAAACCAACTACCTGCGCGATCTGGTTGGCCTGACGCCAGAAACCACGTCGAAAGTGGCGGTAGAGAAAGATCGTCGTCGCATGAAGGCGAATCAGATCCGCCGTGCGGTGAAGCGTCACAGCCAGGTTAGCAGCAATCGCCGCTCTGGCAGCCGTAATAACAACGGTTAATCGAAAAGCCCGGTGAATATACCGGGCTTTTTTTCTTTAGTAATCAATCCCCATTTGCGCTTTGATACCCGCATCGAACGCATGCTTAACCGGACGCAGCTCGCTGACGGTATCGGCCAGCTCCAGAATATCCCGATGACACCCGCGCCCCGTGACGATAACCGTCTGATGCGCTGGGCGGTTTTTCAGGGCAGCCAGCACGGCCTCCAGAGGCAGGTAGTCATAAGCCACCATATAGGTGATCTCATCCAGCAACACCATGTTCAGCGACGGGTCTGAAAGCATTCTTTTGGCATGCTCCCAGACGGCGAGGCAGGCTGCGGTATCGGTTTCCCGGTTCTGGGTATCCCAGGTAAAACCGGTCGCCATCACCTGAAACTCAACGCCATGCGGCTCGAGCAGATTACGCTCGCCGTTGGGCCATTCACCCTTGATAAACTGGATCACGCCCACTTTCTGCCCATGTCCGACTGCGCGGGTGGCGGTACCAAATGCGGCGGTGGTTTTGCCTTTACCGTTGCCGGTGAACACGATGAGGATCCCGCGCTCGTCCTGAGCGGCTGCCACGCGTGCATCAACCTGTTCTTTCAGACGCTGCTGGCGCTGCTGATGACGATCTTCACTCATTGCGATATCCCCGGTTTGCGGCCTGGCTGGGCATCGAAGGTCATTCCGGTTTTACGACGGCTGTCGTCACCCATCAGCCACAGGTAAAGAGGCATAATATCGGCCGGGGTTTTAAGCTTTTGCGGATCTTCTGTCGGGAAGGCGCTGGCACGCATTTTGGTGCGTGTACCGCCCGGGTTAATACAGTTAACCCGCAGGTGGCGGCTTTGGTACTCTTCGGCCAGCACCTGCATCATTCCTTCGGTGGCAAATTTTGAGACGGCGTAAGCCCCCCAGTTCGCACGCCCCTGACGCCCCACGCTGGAGGAGGTAAAGACCAGCGAGCCGGAATCGGAGTTGAGTAATAAAGGAAGCAAGGCCTGGGTCAGGAAGAACGTCCCGTTGACGTTAACCTGCATCACCTGCTGCCAAATCTCCGGATCCTGTTCATCCATCGGGCGCACTTCGCCCAGTAACCCCGCGTTGTGCAGTACGCCATCCAGACGCGGATAATGCGTGCTGATACGCTGGGCAAGGGCCTGACATGACGCTGGCGTACAGGTCAGCAGATCGAGCGTATACCAGGGCGTGGGGGTACCGCCGGCGTTTTCGATTTCACGGGCGACGGCCTTGAGCTTTTCTTCATTACGTCCCAGCAGAATAAGGCTCGCACCGTATTCAGAATAGGTCAGCGCCGCTTCGCGACCAATCCCGTCGCTGGCACCGGTAACCAGAATGATGCGGTTCTGTAGAAGGTTTTTTTGTGGCTGATAATGCACGGTGGCTCCTCAGGCGCATTGGGCGTGACTTGCACCTTTATTTATGACTTTTCGGCTTTATGCCCGAAACAGCGTCAGAATTCAATCAGTCTACAGGACAGATCGCTGGGAAATTAACAATTTGCAAAGATTTAAACCAGAAACGGGGGATTCCTGAAGCCGCCTCGCAGAGGTAATGTCCAGAGCGAGACGCCTGCGCAGGGCTGTTGTACACTGGCGTGAAAGATTCGTGGTTAAATCAAGGTGGAACGCGTGGAATTACTTTCTCAGTATGGGTTGTTTTTGGCCAAAATCGCGACGGTGGTTATAGCTGTCGCGGTGATTGCCGTCCTGATTGTTAACCTGACGCAGCGTAAGCGTCAGCGTGGTGAGTTACGCATTACCCGCCTGAGCGAACAGTATAAAGAGATGCAGGAGGAGATGTCTCTGGCGCTGCTTGACGATCATCAACAGAAGCTGTGGCTAAAAGCCCAGAAGAAAAAACATAAGCAGGACGCCAAAGCTGCGAAGGCGAAAGCTAAACTCGCCACGCCACAGGCTGACGCAAAACCGCGCGTCTATGTGCTCGATTTTAAAGGTAGCATGGATGCGCATGAAGTCTCCTCACTGCGTGAAGAAGTGACGGCGGTGCTGGCCGTGGCGACAGCCCAGGATCAGGTGGTGGTACGCCTTGAAAGCCCGGGTGGCGTAGTGCATGGGTATGGACTGGCGGCTTCGCAGTTACAACGTCTGCGGGATAAACAGATCCCGCTCACCGTGGCGGTAGATAAGGTCGCGGCGAGTGGCGGCTATATGATGGCGTGCGTGGCGGATAAAATCGTCGCGGCACCGTTCTCCATTATCGGCTCGATTGGGGTAGTCGCGCAGATCCCTAACTTCAATCGTTTCCTGAAAAACAAAGAGATCGACATTGAACTGCATACGGCGGGCCAGTACAAACGTACGCTGACGCTGCTCGGCGAAAATACCGAAGAGGGACGGCAGAAATTCCGGGAAGATCTGAACGAAACCCACCATCTGTTCAAAGATTTCGTGCACCGCATGCGCCCAACGCTGGACATTGAGCAGGTGGCTACGGGCGAGCACTGGTACGGCACGCAGGCGCAGGAGAAAGGGCTGGTGGATGAAGTGGGTACCAGCGACGACCTCCTGCTCAACCTGATGGACGGCCGTGAGCTGGTGGGGGTGCGCTTCACCCGACGTAAGCGCCTGCTCGACCGTTTTACCAATAGCGCGGCAGAAAGCGCGGATCGCCTGCTGCTACGCTGGTTGCAGCGCGGACAAAAGCCGCTGCTGTAAAGAAAAACGCGAGGCAGATGCCTCGCGTTTTCGTTTTAATCGACCAGGTGGTACTTCTCTGAGAGGGTATGCGCCAGGTATTTAAACATGTTAAATACGGCGGTGCTTTTTGGGGTGGGTAATCCTTGTTCATCAAGGAAGTATTCACCGCTGAACACCAGCACGCCATTACGTTGTTCCACGCCAGTCGCTTCAATCCCCGCCAGGGTGTCTTCATGGTCGCGAATGAGTTTGTTTGCTTCGATAAGCAGTGAAGCTCGGTCAATGGGTTGGGTCGTATTCTGCATATTCCACTCCTTAAACAGTGACAATAGTCTACGCCTGGGTCGCTTCGGGGGCAAATTTTCCCTGTTATCAGAGGGGATAAGGAACAGGGGCTGGCTGGCGGGATTTGCTTTTGCATGCTAATAAAGTTGCGTAACGAATTTTATCAGGTACAGTGTGCGCTTTCGTCATTCTGGCAACAGAATTGCTTGACATTCGACCGGGAATTCGTCACGAATGAACTTTGATGTGAGAAAAATACCCGAAAACTCAATGACCTGGATGTCGCCATTCTGACGTTCGGTAACACATAGGGGTTGATATCCCCTGACGACGTCGCAATATCAATGGCTCGTCGTCAGCGGAAGGGAAATCAACGTGCGGCGTATTCCTGGAAGAATTAAATTAGGTAAAGGTGAATATGGGTAAAGCTCTCGTCATCGTTGAGTCCCCGGCAAAAGCCAAAACGATCAATAAATATCTGGGCAATGACTACGTGGTTAAGTCCAGCGTTGGTCACATTCGCGACTTGCCGACCAGTGGCTCAGCCAGCAAAAAGAGCGCAGACTCTACCTCCACCAAAGGGGCTAAAAAGCCTAAAAAGGATGAACGTAGCGCGCTTGTCAACCGCATGGGTGTTAACCCATGGCACAACTGGGATGCACATTACGAAGTGCTGCCAGGCAAAGAAAAAGTCGTTAACGAGCTGAAACAGCTTGCTGAAAAAGCAGACCACATTTATCTCGCAACCGACCTTGACCGCGAAGGGGAGGCCATCGCATGGCACCTGCGGGAAGTGATCGGGGGTGATGACAAACGCTACAGCCGTGTAGTGTTCAACGAAATTACAAAGAATGCGATTCGTCAGGCGTTTGAAAAGCCGGGTGAACTGAATATCGACCGTGTTAACGCTCAGCAGGCGCGTCGCTTTATGGACCGCGTTGTAGGCTACATGGTCTCGCCGTTGCTGTGGAAAAAGGTCGCTCGCGGCCTGTCTGCGGGGCGTGTGCAGTCTGTTGCTGTTCGTCTTGTTGTTGAGCGTGAACGCGAGATCAAAGCGTTCGTCCCGGAAGAGTTCTGGGAAGTGGATGCGAATGTCACCACGCCGGGCGGCGATGCGCTGCCGTTGCAGGTGAGCCACCACAACGACAAACCGTTCCGTCCTGAAAATCGCGATCAGACCATGGCCGCCGTGGCGCTGCTGGAAAAAGCGCGTTATCAGGTTCTGGATCGTGAAGACAAACCGACCAGCAGCAAGCCTGGCGCACCGTTTATCACGTCAACGCTTCAGCAGGCGGCGAGTACGCGTCTGGGTTACGGCGTGAAGAAAACCATGATGATGGCCCAGCGTTTGTATGAAGCGGGTTACATCACCTACATGCGTACTGACTCCACCAACCTGAGCCAGGATGCTGTCAACATGGTGCGCGGCTATATCGAGGACAACTTCGGTAAGAAATACCTGCCGGACAGTCCTAATCAGTACGCCAGCAAAGAGAATTCTCAGGAAGCGCACGAAGCGATTCGACCTTCTGACGTTTCCGTTCTGGCAGAATCGCTGAAAGATATGGAAGCGGACGCCCAGAAGCTGTATCAGCTGATCTGGCGCCAGTTCGTAGCCTGCCAGATGACGCCAGCGAAATACGACTCCACCACGCTGACCGTCGGCGCGGGTGATTTCCGCCTGAAAGCGCGCGGCCGTATTCTGCGCTTCGACGGCTGGACAAAAGTGATGCCTGCGCTGCGTAAAGGTGATGAAGACAGAACGCTGCCTTCAGTCAACAAAGGTGACGAGCTGTCGCTGGTTGATCTGGTCCCGGCTCAGCACTTCACCAAGCCACCTGCGCGCTTTAGCGAAGCATCGCTGGTGAAAGAGCTGGAAAAACGCGGCATCGGTCGCCCGTCCACCTATGCGTCAATCATTTCGACCATTCAGGATCGTGGATACGTTCGCGTTGAGAACCGTCGTTTCTATGCTGAAAAAATGGGGGAGATTGTCACCGACCGTCTGGAAGCGAACTTCCGCGAGTTGATGAACTATGACTTCACCGCGCAGATGGAAGACAGCCTCGATGAGGTTGCCAGCCATAAGGCAGAGTGGAAGAAAGTTCTCGACAGCTTCTTCAGCGATTTTACCAATCAGCTTGAGAAAGCCGAGAAAGATCCTGAAGAAGGCGGCATGCTGCCTAACCAGATGGTACTGACCAGCATCGACTGCCCAACCTGTGGCCGTAAAATGGGGATCCGTACCGCGACCACGGGCGTGTTCCTCGGTTGCTCTGGTTATGCGCTGTCACCGAAAGAGCGTTGCAAAACCACCATCAACCTCGTGCCGGAGAACGAAGTTCTCAACGTGCTGGAAGGTGACGATGCGGAGACCAACGCACTGCGCGCCAAACGCCGCTGTAAGAAATGCGGCACGGCGATGGACAGCTACCTGATCGATCCAAAACGCAAACTGCACGTTTGTGGCAATAACCCGACCTGCGATGGTTATGAGATCGAAGAAGGTGAGTTCCGCATTAAGGGCTATGACGGTCCGATCGTTGAGTGTGAGAAATGTGGTTCCGAAATGCACCTGAAAATGGGACGCTTCGGTAAGTACATGGCATGCACCAACGACGACTGTAAAAACACGCGTAAGATCCTGCGTAACGGTGAAGTTGCGCCGCCGAAGGAAGATCCGGTTCCGCTTCCTGAGCTGCCGTGTGAGAAGTCAGACGCGTATTTCGTGCTACGTGACGGCGCTGCCGGGGTATTCCTGGCGGCCAACACCTTCCCGAAATCGCGCGAAACCCGTGCGCCGCTGGTAGAAGAGTTGTACCGCTTCCGTGACCGTCTGCCGGAAAAACTGCGTTACCTGGCCGATGCGCCACAGCAGGATCCGGAAGGCAACAAAACCGTGGTGCGCTTCAGCCGTAAAACGAAGCAGCAGTACGTGGCGGCAGAGAAAGAGGGCAAAGCGACCGGATGGTCAGCCTTCTTCGTCGACGGGAAATGGGTTGAAGGCAAGAAATAATCTTCCCTTACCGTAATTTACCTGTGAAAGGGCCGGACTTCCGGCCCTTTTTTATTACGTAGTTATTATTTTTTGTTCCGTACTATACAGCCTGGCTATAAATGATATAGTGGTTATAGTTAACCCTTTTCTTATTATTAAATCGTCTTAAGCGATTGACTCATGCGCTAAATCGGATGGTCTGGCATGAAATTACAGCAGCTTCGCTATATCGTTGAGGTCGTCAATCATAACCTCAATGTCTCTTCCACCGCAGAGGGTCTTTATACCTCGCAGCCCGGCATCAGCAAGCAGGTGCGTATGCTGGAGGATGAGTTAGGTATTCAGATCTTTGCCCGCAGCGGTAAGCACCTGACTCAGGTCACGCCGGCTGGACAGGAAATCATACGCATCGCACGGGAAGTGCTCTCCAAAGTCGACGCCATTAAATCCGTCGCCGGGGAACATACCTGGCCGGATAAAGGCTCTCTGTATATTGCCACCACGCACACCCAGGCGCGTTATGCGCTTCCCGGGGTGATCAAAGGTTTCATCGAACGCTATCCCCGCGTTTCCCTGCATATGCATCAGGGCTCACCGACGCAAATCGCAGAGGCCGTATCTAAAGGCAATGCAGACTTCGCTATCGCGACGGAAGCCCTCCATCTGTACGATGATCTGGTCATGCTCCCGTGCTACCACTGGAACCGCTCTATTGTCGTGACCCCGGATCACCCGCTGGCGGGGAAGGGCGAAGTGACAATCGAAGAACTGGCGCAATACCCGCTGGTGACCTATACGTTCGGCTTTACGGGCCGTTCTGAACTGGACACCGCGTTTAACCGCGCCGGATTAACGCCACGGATTGTCTTTACGGCGACGGATGCGGACGTCATAAAAACGTATGTGCGTCTGGGCCTGGGCGTTGGGGTTATTGCCAGCATGGCGGTAGATCCTGTCTCAGACCCGGATCTGGTGCGTCTGGATGCGCATGATATTTTCAGCCACAGCACCACCAAGATAGGTTTTCGTCGCAGCACGTTCCTGCGCAGCTATATGTATGATTTTATTCAACGCTTCGCGCCACATTTAACGCGCGACGTGGTGGATACAGCTGTAGCGTTACGCTCCAATGAAGACATCGAAGAGATGTTTAAAGACATTAAACTTCCCGCCAAATAATCACACCCGGTATCTTTCTGGTACGGAAAGATACCGTCATTCCCCTTTAAACCTGAATTAGAATTATCATCATCTACGTCCACTGTCATATATCGTCATAACCCATTAAATGACTATGGTTTTACTGTCGCAAATTTGCGACAAAAGTAGAAACTAATTTACAGGTGTGCAAATTATTCTTTTCAATTATTTATTTCGGGTCAAAAGATTGAATTTTCCCAGGCCCAGATACGTAAATTCACTGGCTTTTCGGCTAAAGTTTCTTTAGGATTTATCTCATCAGATGATTACTTGTGCCAATTGTTTGGTCTCTAAATGATAAGCGATGTCGATTGTATGAGGTTAGCAATGCCGTCAGGAAGTGAAGAACCGCAAAGGGATCCCGCGCTTAAGCGTAAAGCCTGGCTGGCGGTCTTTCTTGGCTCTGCCCTGTTCTGGGTGGTGGTTGCTCTTCTTGTCTGGAATTACTGGGGTTGATTATGGTCATGACGGTGCGTACAGAAGCGAGAAAAGAGATGTGTCAGCTTCGTGACAATGCTCACAAAGCCCGTAAGGCGCCAGCAACCAGCGTGCCAGCTTCCTGGAAACTGACGCCACAGCAGCAGGCCTTTATTGATGTGTTCGCGGAAGACGAACCCAAAAAACAATAATTTTGAATTTTGCGTAATGATGCAAATAGTCTGAATAAAGACTGTGCGCTTTTGTACTCCTTAATAAATACACATCAGCAATATAGAACGAGGGCAGACCTCGCAACCTTAAATAATTAAAGTCTGGTGTCCCTATGATGAATAACATGACAACCGTAAAATACTGGTCATGGCTCGGCGTATTCTCAGCGTCGATCCTCTTCTGGTGTCAGTTCCTCTGGCTGGCCTTGCACTAAATCGTAAAACCTCGCCACGGCGGGGTTTTTTGTTTTATCCCTCGCGTTGGACCATTCCTAAATTTATCAATTTGGGTTGATATCAAAACGTTACGACATCTTTGTGTTATCTTTAATTACAGCCCTGATGATTGTCAGGACATCCCTGTTTTTAAGGAGGAGCTTATGTCGTTAACCCTACGCGAAGCCAGTAAGGACACATTACAGGCGGAAAATAAAACCTGGCGCTACTATAGCTTATCGCTGGCTGCCAGAACGCTTGGGGACATTTCGCGGTTACCCAAGTCGCTGAAAGTCTTACTGGAAAACCTCTTGCGCTGGCAGGATGGCGACTCGGTTACCGAGGAGGATATCCAGGCTCTGGCAGGGTGGCTGAAGAATGCACATGCAGACAGAGAAATTGCCTATCGCCCGGCCAGGGTGCTTATGCAGGATTTCACCGGCGTACCAGCGGTTGTGGATTTGGCTGCCATGCGTGAAGCCGTTAAGCGTCTCGGAGGCGATACTGCTAAGGTTAACCCCCTGTCCCCGGTAGACCTCGTCATTGACCACTCCGTCACCGTCGATCACTTTGGTGACGACGATGCTTTCGGCGAAAACGTCCGTCTGGAGATGGAACGTAACCATGAACGCTACGTATTTCTGAAATGGGGTCAGCAGGCGTTCAGCCGCTTCAGCGTTGTTCCACCGGGCACCGGCATTTGTCACCAGGTCAACCTGGAATATCTCGGCAAAGCCGTCTGGAGTGAATTGCAGGATAAAGAGTGGGTGGCTTACCCGGATACGCTGGTGGGCACCGATTCACACACAACCATGATTAACGGCCTTGGCGTTCTGGGTTGGGGCGTCGGTGGTATTGAAGCGGAAGCGGCCATGCTCGGCCAGCCGGTATCAATGCTCATTCCCGATGTGGTGGGCTTTAAGCTGACCGGTAAATTGTCCGAAGGCATCAACGCCACGGATCTGGTTCTGACGGTCACCCAGATGCTGCGTAAGCATGGTGTGGTGGGTAAATTCGTTGAATTTTATGGCGATGGTCTGGATTCCTTGCCGCTGGCGGACCGGGCCACCATCGCCAACATGGCGCCGGAATATGGCGCGACCTGCGGCTTTTTCCCGATTGATAGCGTTACGCTGGAGTATATGCGCCTCAGTGGTCGCAGCGAGGAGCAGGTGGCCCTCGTTGAGGCCTATACTAAAGCGCAGGGCATGTGGCGTAACCCGGGTGACGAGCCGGTATTTACCAGTACGCTGGAACTGGATATGGGCACCGTTGAAGCAAGCCTCGCAGGGCCAAAACGTCCGCAGGACCGCGTCGCCCTGAGCAACGTTCCCAAAGCCTTTGCCGCCAGCAATGAGCTGGAGGTTAACGCCGCGCAAAAAGATCACCGTCCGGTGGACTATGTTCTGAACGGGCATCAGTATCAGCTTCCTGACGGCGCCGTGGTGATCGCCGCTATCACTTCCTGTACCAACACATCCAACCCGAGTGTGTTAATGGCTGCCGGGCTGTTGGCAAAAAAAGCGGTAGAACTGGGGCTCAAGCCACAGCCGTGGGTTAAAGCCTCTCTGGCGCCTGGTTCGAAAGTGGTTTCCGATTATCTGGCGCAGGCCAGACTCACGCCTTACCTCGACGAGCTGGGCTTCAACCTGGTGGGCTACGGCTGTACGACCTGTATCGGTAACTCTGGTCCACTGCCTGAGCCTATTGAAGTGGCGATCAGGCAGGGTGATTTGACCGTTGGCGCGGTACTTTCCGGTAACCGAAACTTTGAAGGGCGTATTCATCCGCTGGTGAAAACCAACTGGCTGGCCTCGCCGCCGCTGGTTGTAGCTTATGCGCTGGCCGGAAACATGAACATTAACCTGGCGACCGATCCGATTGGTCACGATCGCAAAAATGAACCGGTCTATCTGAAAGACATCTGGCCATCATCGCGTGAAATTGCGCGCGCGGTAGAGAAAGTTTCCACCGAGATGTTCCGCAAAGAGTATGCGGAAGTGTTCGAAGGCACAGCGGAATGGAAAGCGATCGACGTGGTGGGTTCCGATACCTATGACTGGCAGGATGATTCCACCTATATTCGCCTGTCGCCATTCTTCGACGAAATGCTGGCGGAGCCTGCACCGCTGAAAGATATTCACGGCGCGCGGATCCTGGCGATGCTGGGCGATTCCGTCACCACCGACCATATCTCTCCGGCGGGGAGCATCAAGGCGGATAGTCCGGCAGGTCGGTATCTGCAAAGCCGTGGCGTGGAACGTCGCGATTTCAACTCCTATGGTTCGCGCCGTGGTAACCACGAAGTGATGATGCGCGGGACCTTTGCCAACATCCGCATTCGCAATGAAATGGTTCCGGGCGTGGAAGGGGGCATGACGCGCCACCTGCCGGATACAGAGGTCATTTCAATTTATGACGCAGCCATGAAGTATCAGCAGGAGGGGACGCCGCTGGCCGTTATTGCCGGTAAAGAGTACGGTTCCGGTTCCAGTCGCGACTGGGCGGCAAAAGGTCCGCGTCTGCTCGGGGTTCGCGTGGTGATTGCCGAATCCTTTGAACGTATCCACCGCTCAAACCTGATCGGCATGGGGATCTTGCCGCTGGAGTTCCCGCAGGGCGTGACGCGTAAAACGCTGGGTCTGACCGGGGAAGAGCAGATTGATATCAGCGGTCTGCAAAATCTGCAACCGGGTAAAACCGTTCCGGTGAAATTAACGCGCGCAGATGGTACGACAGAAGTGCTGGATTGCCGGTGTCGTATTGATACGGCAACAGAGCTGACCTATTACCAGAACGACGGCATTTTACATTATGTAATTCGTAAGATGCTGGACTGATAAAATCGCCCGGCACATGTGCCGGGCGTTTTGCGTTTACTCGCTCAGCAGATGCCCCATTTTGGCGGCTTTAGTATCGAGGTAGTGCGCGTTTTTCGGGTTGCGGCCGACAATCAGCGGCACGCGTTCCACGATATTGATGCCCGCTTCAGTGAGGATTTCCACTTTTTTCGGGTTATTGGTCAACAGACGCACTTCGTCCACGCCCAGCAGCTTGAACATATCTGCGCACAGGGTGAAATCGCGCTCGTCAGCAGCAAAGCCGAGCTGATGGTTCGCTTCGACGGTATCGTAGCCCTGATCCTGCAACGCGTAGGCGCGGATTTTATTCAGCAGGCCAATATTGCGTCCTTCCTGACGGTGATACAGCAGAACGCCACGTCCTTCCTCTGCGATATGAGAAAGGGCGGCTTCAAGCTGGAAACCGCAGTCGCACCGCAGGCTGAACAGGGCGTCACCGGTCAGACACTCTGAATGAACGCGGGACAGCACCGGCGTTTGCCCCGAAATGTCGCCGAATACCAGGGCGACGTGATCTTGCCCGGTTGCCAGTTCTTCAAAACCCACCATCAGGAAATCGCCCCATGGGGTTGGCAGTTTGGCTTCTGCCACACGTTTAAGCTGCATGTGATTCTCCAGACCAGGCTGACACGTTTCGTGCCTTTGCCCCATTATGCTTTCTGTATTGGACTATTTTGCCACAAGCCCGGCAACTTCACCTAATCACCACCACGCTTTACAAACGTTAAACGCACAATCCGACATATCCACCTGAATGAAGAAATTCAGTTATGATTGTGGTGCTTAGTGAAAAAGGAGAGGACATGCTTTCGATTGCCAGACGAACGGCCGCAGGTGCCGCCGTATTGCTCGTTATACCCTTGGTCGTTTGGTTCTCCGGCTGGATGTGGCAGCCCGGACAAAACGAGACGTGGCTGAAAGCCCTATACTGGATAACCGAGACGGTCACCCAGCCGTGGGGGATTATTACGCACGTGCTGCTCTGTGGCTGGTTCCTGTGGTGCCTGCGCTTTCGCCTTCGCGCGGCGCTGGTACTGTTTGCCATTCTCGGCGGGGCCATACTCATCGGGCAGGGGGTGAAGTCGTGGGTGAAAGATCGCGTGCAGGAACCCCGTCCTTTCGTCGTCTGGCTGGAAAAAACGCACCATGTTCCGGTGGATGAGTTCTACAATTTAAAGCGTAAAGATCGCGGTGCGCTGGTAAAGGAGCAGCTTGCGGAACAACAGGATATCCCGACCTTTTTACGCAAACACTGGCAAAAAGAGACCGGCTTTGCGTTTCCTTCCGGGCATACGATGTTTGCTGCCAGCTGGGCGCTACTTGGCGTAGGACTGCTGTGGCCGCGTCGGCGTACCCTCACGATTGCGATTTTGCTGGTCTGGGCGACAGGCGTAATGGGCAGCCGGATGCTGCTGGGGATGCACTGGCCGCGTGATTTGGTGGTGGCAACGCTGATCTCGTGGGTACTGGTAACGCTGGCGACCTGGCTTGCACAACGTTTTTGTGGACCCCTGACGCCGCCGCCGGAAGAGAAGGAAGAAATAGCCGAAAGAGAATATGGCGGAACCTGAAGGTTGATATTCCGCATTTTGACCATAAATCCATGTAGGGCGCGTTACTTTTTCCATTTCGCGCCCGCCACTAAAATGGTAGCTTATAAGGCTGATTGCAGTGAGTTGAACACGCTTTATACGCTCGAACCACATAACGGGAAGTCATGTGAAATATTTACTCATTTTCTTACTGGTGTTGGCGATTTTTGTCATTTCAGTCACATTGGGCGCGCAAAACGATCAACAGGTAAGTTTCAACTATCTGCTGGCGCAGGGCGAGTACCGGGTGTCGAGCCTGCTGGCTGTGTTATTCGCGGCGGGGTTTGTCATCGGCTGGCTTGTATGCGGCCTGTTCTGGCTTAAGGTTCGTGTTTCTCTTGTTCGCGCTGAACGTAAAATTAAACGACTTGAACATCAACTTACGCCTGCGTCTGACATTCCGGCGAGCTCTGGTGTGCCGGTAGTCAAGGAATAATCGAATATGCTGGAGTTGTTGTTTCTGCTTTTGCCTGTCGCCGCAGCCTATGGCTGGTATATGGGCCGCAGAAGCGCGCAACAAACAAAACAGGATGAAGCAAACCGACTCTCCCGTGACTACGTAGCGGGGGTGAACTTCCTGCTGAGCAATCAGCAGGATAAAGCGGTGGATCTGTTCCTCGATATGCTTAAAGAGGATACCGGCACCGTTGAGGCGCATCTCACCCTGGGAAACCTGTTCCGCTCGCGCGGAGAGGTTGACCGTGCCATTCGTATCCACCAGACCTTGATGGAAAGCGCTTCGTTGACCTATGAGCAACGGTTGCTGGCCGTGCAGCAGCTGGGGCGAGATTATATGGCCGCGGGGCTTTACGATCGCGCCGAGGATATGTTCTCTCAGCTGGTGGATGAGACGGACTTCCGTATCGGTGCGCTTCAGCAGCTTCTGCAAATCTATCAGGCCACCAGCGACTGGCAAAAAGCGATTGATACCGCTGAACGGCTGGTCAAACTCGGCAAAGACAAACAGCGCGTCGAAATTGCCCACTTCTATTGCGAGCTGGCTCTCCAGCAGATGGGTAGCGATGACATGGATAAAGCCATGGCACTGTTAAAGAAAGGCGCAGCGGCCGATCGCAACAGCGCGCGCATCTCGATCATGATGGGGCGGGTCTTTATGGCTAACGGTGATTACGCCAAAGCCGTGGAGAGCCTGCTTCGCGTTATCGATCAGGACAAAGAGCTGGTCAGCGAAACGTTGGAAATGCTGCAAACCTGCTATCAGCAGCTCGGTAAGCAGGACGAGTGGGTTGCGTTTCTGCGTCGCTGTGTTGAAGAGAATACAGGTGCCACAGCCGAGCTGATGCTGTCAGATGTCGTCGAAGAGCATGAAGGGAGCGATACCGCCCAGGTATACATTACCCGTCAGTTGCAGCGTCATCCTACCATGCGTGTCTTCCATAAGCTGATGGATTACCACCTTAATGACGCAGAAGAAGGGCGCGCTAAAGAGAGCCTGATGGTGCTGCGAGACATGGTGGGTGAACAGGTGCGCAGCAAACCGCGCTATCGCTGCCAGAAATGCGGCTTCACCGCCTATTCGCTCTACTGGCATTGCCCTTCCTGCCGGGCGTGGTCCACCATTAAGCCAATCCGAGGTCTGGACGGACAGTAATTTTTTAAAACGCTGCGCTTTAGTAACAACATACTAATGGTTACAGTAATTCCATCAGCACCGTGCGGTCTGGGGTTCAGCAGGAAAAGCATTCGATTCTGTTCATTTACCCCGAGGGCAGGTAGAATGCACGCCGTTTATCTGTTCCGCGCCGCTGCGCGCCCATAGACGAAAAGGGCTGGTCATGACGTCTGTTACATCCTCCACTTCCCGCGTAGTTACCGATTCTCCCGTAGTTGTTGCTCTGGATTACAATAACCGTGACGCCGCACTGGCCTTTGTTGATGGCATTGATCCCCGCGATTGCCGTCTGAAAGTAGGCAAAGAGATGTTTACGCTGTTCGGCCCACAAATCGTCCGCGATCTGCATCAACGTGGTTTCGACGTTTTCCTCGACCTGAAATTCCACGACATTCCAAATACCACTGCGCACGCCGTTGCTGCGGCAGCTGAACTCGGCGTGTGGATGGTTAACGTACATGCATCGGGCGGGGCACGCATGATGACGGCTGCGCGCGAAGCGCTGGTGCCGTTTGGTAATGACGCTCCGCTTCTGATCGCCGTCACCGTGCTGACCAGTATGGATGAATCCGACCTGCGCGACCTGGGTGTGACGTTGTCACCTGCCGAACATGCAGAGCGTCTGGCGCGCCTCACGCAACAGTGTGGTCTCGATGGCGTGGTCTGTTCGGCTCAGGAGGCGGTTCGCTTCAAATCTGAGTTGGGCCGCGATTTTAAACTGGTGACGCCAGGTATTCGTCCAGCAGGCAGCGAGTCAGGGGATCAGCGACGTATCATGACGCCAGAGCAGGCGCTGAGCGCGGGTGTAGACTATATGGTGATTGGTCGCCCGGTGACGCAATCCGCTCATCCGGCAGAGACCCTGAAAGCGATTAATGCATCACTGAAAAAGGGGGCATAATGCGTGACGCCAACAGTCGTCTGGTCTATTCAACGGATACCGGGCGCATTGAAGAGCCAAAAGAGAAAGCTGAACGTCCAAAAGGCGATGGTATCGTGCGAATTCAGCGCCAGACCAGCGGCAGAAAAGGGAAAGGCGTTTGCCTTGTCACCGGCATTGACCTGGATGTTGCAGACCTGGTAAAGCTCGCCGCTGAGCTTAAAAAGAAGTGCGGATGCGGTGGGGCAGTAAAAGACGGCATTATTGAGATTCAGGGCGATAAACGAGATTTAATTAAAACGCTGCTGGAAGCCAAAGGAATGAAAGTCAAACTGGCGGGCGGCTAAAATAAATGAGCCACGGACATTGCCGTGGCTCTTTTTTTTACGTGCGTAAGTCAGACCTGAAAATACTTAATATATTATTATGCCGGTGAGAGCCGTTATGGTGATTATTTGCCCACCTGGTGACCGATAATACCACCTACGGCAGCACCACCTAATGTACCCAGCGTACTACCATCCGTTAAGACTGCACCACCAAGCGCACCAGCACCGGCACCAATCGCGGTGTTACGGTCACGTTTAGACCAGTTAGAGCAAGCGCTCAGGGACATTGCTACAGTGATTGCCAGAACAGCGGCGGCTAATTTTTTGCTGGTAAAGGTCATAATACTTTCTCCTGAATTATCGATTCACGGAAAGGAATGCACTTTGAGTATAGACAATATCCATACTTAAATTCTGTTCCCGTGAAAGCTGGTCGCGCAGGCGTTTCATCATCACGCAGGTGATAGTCACTTCCTGTTATATCGCTAATGTCAATTTTACGTGTTTAGAACGGTTTCAACAGGTAAAAACTCTTAAAGGAAGGGTCGGAATACTCTCAGAGAAAGGTTTAAGTGCGCCCATTATTCGGGCGCAGCAGGATAATCAGGCCGTTTTTTTTACAATATCGACAGTCAGACCGTCTTGTTCTAATTGCTGGCGATATTCATCACGCAAACGCTCATCCGTGATTACACGGCTGAAGCGCGAGGCCGGCCCCATCGTATAAGGGTGTACGGCGCCAAACTTAGAGCTGTCGGTCAGCACAATCGCTTCACACTCTTTGGCGAGTACGGCGTTAACCACGTCTGAACGCATCATGTCGCGGCCGGTAAAGCCGGTGTCGGGCTGCCAGCCATCAATACCTATGAATGCCTTACTGAAGTGAACCTGCTGAACATATTGGCGCGTTAATGGCCCCACCATGCTTTCGCTTTTCTTCTGGTAAATGCCGCCCAGCAGAATCACCTCGCAGCGAGTTTCCTTCAACAGATGGGCAATATAGCTGCTTACGGTGATGATGGTAACGTCTTTTTGATCGGCAAGCGTACGCGCCAGAAGGGCGTTACTGCTGCCATTTTCAATAAAGACGGTCTCACCGTTATTCACCAGGGATGCAGCAAACTCCGCCAGCTCCCGCTTGAGCGCATAATTGTTCATCATGCGGGTTTCAACGTCGTCGCTGTCCAGTGGAACGGCATATCCGTGCGCACGCCGCAGGTAGCTCTGTTTTTCCAGAAGATTCAGATCCTGACGAATGGTGACTTCAGAAACGCCGGTGGCTTTAGCGAGATCGACCACGCTTACGCGTCCCTGATCGATCACCATCTGCAAAATGATTTGTTGTCGGGAGTTCATAGCATCCATTTAAAAGGCAAGGTCGGAAACGACGTTGTTACACTTCCCACGGGGCTTTAGGTTGAGTGGATTCTGGAGCGTTATCAGCGCCGTTCTCAGCCAGCAGTTCAGACTTGAGGATCTCAAGATTACGGATAGCAGAGTGATAATCGCCTGCGACAAGAATATCCAGCACAGTATCAATACGCTGCGCCACGGCTGTTGCATCAATGTTAGACATAAGCTCACCCTGAAGCGAAAAGTTAATATTATCAATGATGCAGAAAATTGATTCAAAAGAGAAGGTAAAAAATGCAATAACCAAAGTCCATAAATGAAAGTGATAAATTTAACCCCCGTCTGCTGCGGGTTGTAGGGGTGGATTAGTCTAAAACTGCGCGCAACGCGCTTTTTTATAAGAGGAATTCGACTATGACAGTTATCAACCAGACAACCTGCACATTGTTTACTGATGCTGAACGATTCACTCAACTGGCGGCTTATTATGAGGCCGAACGGCGTACGGTGTGGATGATGTTACGCGCCACGCCACGGCCTTGCTTCAACCATGCGCTGATCGAGGAGATCATGAATCTCTCCTGGCTGGTTCGACAGTCCGGATTTGTCGTTGATTTTTGGGTCACCGGATCGCTGGTCCCCGACATCTACAATACCGGCGGTGATTTACAGTTCTTCGTTGAGTGCATCAAAAACAACCGACGCGAAGCGTTACGCGCCTATGCCCGGGCCTGTGTGGACTGCGTTCATGCCGCCTCGCGAGGGTTTGATACCGGCGCTGTCACGCTGGCTATGGTGGAAGGAAGCGCTTTAGGGGGCGGGTTTGAAGCCGCGCTGGCGCATCATTTCATTCTGGCCCAGCGCGATGCCCGATTAGGCTTTCCGGAAATCGCGTTCAATCTGTTCCCGGGCATGGGCGGCTATTCACTGGTGGCGCGTCGTGCCGGCATGAAAATGGCGGAGGCGCTGATCTACAAAGGTGAGACGCATACGGCGGAATGGTATGAGCAGCATGGTCTTGTGGATCTCTTATTTGAGCCGTTACAGAGCTATGTTTCGGTGCGGACGTTTATCGACACGCTACAGCCGAAGCTGAACGGCGTAAGGGCCATGCTGCGTGCACGTACGCGCGTGCTGCCACTTCCGCGAAGCGAGTTGATGGACATTACTGAGGATTGGGTTGATGCCGCCTTCTGCCTTGAACCGAAGGATATCGCCTACATGGAGCGGCTGGTTATGCTGCAAAATCGCCATCAGGCGACGGGCTTACGTAAAGCCAGCTAACGGACATTCCTTGCCTGATAACGTTTTAGCCATCGCTCAAATGCGGCAGCGGGCATGGGCTTAGCAAAAAGATAACCCTGCCGTTCGTTGACGCCATTCTTCGTCAGAAAGGCGTCTTCTTTTGCACTTTCCACCCCTTCAGCAATGACCTGCAAATTTAACGCCTGGGCCACGGCGACTATCGCACGCACCAGCGACTGTGAAATGGACTGCTTATGGATATCCCGCACGAAAGACTGGTCAAGCTTAATGGCATCGATAGGGAAGCGCGCCAGTTGCGACAGGGAAGAGTACCCCGTACCAAAGTCATCCAGATGAATTTGCGCTCCCAGGCGGCTAAATTGCTGGATCACTGACAGGGCCAGTTCTTCATTTTCAATGAGACAGCTTTCGGTTAATTCCACGTCAATCGGGCAGTATTCAAAATTCAGGTCTTTCAGCGCCTGCTTCAGGTCACTGAAGATGGTCTGGTCCGCCAGCTGACGGGCGGAGACGTTGACCGCGACGCGCATGTTGATCCCCTTGTCGCGCCATTTTGCTACCTGGCGCACCACATCAAGCATAACCCAGCGGCCCAGAGGCACAATCAGCCCTGATTCCTCTGCATAGGAGATAAACTCCATCGGCGGGATCAGGCCACGCTCTGGCGACTGCCAGCGCACCAGCGCCTCCAGACTTCTGACTTCGCCGCGCCAGGTCATTTTGGGCTGGTAGTGGATTAACAGCTGATCGTTATCCAGCGCTTTACGCAGGTTGGTATCCAGCCACAGGTATTCAAATACGCGCTGGTTCATCTCTGGCGAGAAGACGCAGAATTTGCCCCGGCCATTTTCTTTGGCGGTGTACATGGCGGTGTCGGCATTGCGAATGACGCTTTCGCGATCGTTACCGTGCTGGGGCGCAAGCGCGATGCCCAGCGAGCAGCCGGTGTAAACCTCAATCAGCCCGATGCGGAAAGGTTGACGCAGTCGGGTCAGTATTCGCGACGCCATCGCTTCCAGCGCGCCCTGCGAGGTATCGGTGGCCATCACGATAAACTCATCCCCACCCAGGCGCGCCAGGGTTTGTCCTTCGTCCAGGCAGCTCAGGATCGCCAGCGCAACGGCCTGTAGCAGCTGGTCGCCAAACATATGCCCATAGGCATCGTTCACTTTTTTAAAATTATCCAGATCGAGATAAACTACGCCAACCTGCGTGTCACCCCGAGCGGTGATGGCATCAGAGATCAGCTCATGGATGGCATTTCGGTTAGGCAAACCGGTAATCGTATCCGTATTGGCGAGAACGCGCAGGCGCTCCTGAGCCCGACGCTCCTCGGTTATGTCGGTACCTGAACAGATGAGGAAAATTTCATTTTTTCCGCTGCCGCTGTGAACAAATTTATTTCTGAAGAGAAACAGGCGCTGCCCCTTGCGGGTCTTGATCCAGCGTTCAACTTCGTAGGAGCTGCCGTTACGAAAAAAACCGGTGATGTTGCGTTTGGAGGCCGCGGCTTCGCTGCGGCTCATAAACAGTTTGAACACGTTTTGCCCGATAACTTCCTGTTCCTTCAGGCCCGTATATTCTTCACTTAAACGGTTGAAGCGCTGAATATTCCCGTTCTGGTCGAGGATCACAATCACGGAGTTAGCCTCGGAAACTACCTGTTCGGCGAAGGAGAGCCCCTGCGCCAGGTCGCGCGCAACGGAAGGAGTATCGTTCCAGGCTGATGCCGTTCCTGCCCACTCATTTTTGTTAATTTTACGGCCGACAAGATGAACGGGAACGTCCACACCGTACAAAGGCAGGGTCATGGCAATGCTGGAGGTGATTACGGTGAGCTGGCGGATCAGCGCGGCCTGTTCATCATCCAGCGCAACCACCTGAATGATGTCAGCGCTTTCACTGGCAGCAAGATGCAGAGCATTGCTGTCTGCTGTCAGTCGCCACCAGGGGCTATGCGTACCCATGTAACGAAACAGCAAATTCTGCTCCAGATCGTCCATCACGTTTTCTCCCGCGGCTGCTGAGTAGCGCACAAATTATTCATTTGCAGTCGACAATGACGGCTCTCTTTTACTGTAGATAATTCTGGAGAAATGTGGCGTTGGGAAACAGAAAAGTGTGAGAAAAAACGATGATTTTGCGGGAGATAATTCAGGAGAGAACTCCCGGCCATCCCTTAACGGAACGGCCGGAAGTTTACGCGGTTATCAGGCGACAGGGCGCGCGATAATACTGCGGGTTTCCATGCGCACTTCAGCGATGGTGACATCAATCACGTCAGTGACCTTGTAAACCGTTTCGCCTTTAATTTGCACGGTCCCGTTTTCCTGGCTACAAACCAGTTCGTCGCGGACGGCATGCAGGAACGGGGCAGGAATAAAGGCAACGGCGCCATTATCCACCAGGCGAACGCGCATACCGCCGCGGCTGATGTCAATGATTTCAGCCGGGAAACGGGTATCAGTCCCTGCCTTATCATTCAGGAAGCGCGCGTACAACCAGTCGCCGACATCACGCTCCGCCATACGGTTGAGACGGCGACGTTCTGCCATCTGCAATGTCGTATCATCCTGTGGGCGGGCAACAGATTCCCCTTTGATGATCGCTTTCAGCAGACGATGGTTAACCATGTCGCCGTACTTACGGATCGGGGAGGTCCAGGTCGCGTAAGCCTCAAGGCCAAGGCCGAAGTGTGGGCCAGGCTCGGTGCTGATTTCCGCAAAGGACTGGAAGCGGCGAATACGGCTGTCGAGGAACCCTGACGGCTGTGCGTCCAGCTCGCGGCGCAGTTTGCAGAAACCTTGCAGGGTCAGCACTTCCTCAGGATCGACGTGTACGTCATGGGTTTTCAGCAGGGCAGCCAGCGCTTCGGTGTTCGCCGGATCAAACCCGGTGTGCACGTTGTAAATGCCAAAGCCTAATTTGTCGCGCAGCACGCGTGCAGCACAAATGTTGGCGGAAATCATCGCTTCTTCAACGATGCGGTTGGCAATACGGCGCGGCTCAGCGACGATATTCAGCACTTCACCTTTTTCACCCAGCACAAAACGGTAGTCCGGACGATCTTTGAAGACCAGCGCGTGAGTTTGACGCCATTCGCTGCGGCTCAGGCAGACGCGGTGCAACAGACGAATTTGTGCGGCAATGTTGTCCGACTCGGGTTTCCAGTTGCCCGTGTTCTCCAGCCAGTCGGACACGTCGTCATAGGCCAGCTTGGCTTTGGATTCGATGGTGGCGGCGAAGAATTCAATATCTTCTTCAATGGTACCGTCAGCTGCAATGGTCATCCGACATGCCAGCACCGGACGTACTTCATGCGCACGCAGCGAACAAAGATCGTCGGAAAGTTCACGCGGCAACATCGGAATGTTAAAGCCCGGCAGGTAGTTGGTGAACGAGCGCACTTTGGCCATCTCGTCCAGCTTGCTGCCTTCGACAATCCATGCGGTAGGGTCGGCGATGGCGACGGTCAGATGCAGTTTGCCATCGGCTGTCTCTTCGGCATACAGCGCATCGTCCATATCCTCGGTGCTGGCGCTGTCAATGGTGACAAAGTCCAGCGCCGTCAGATCGCGACGTTCCAGACCTTCGTCCTGCATTTCAGTCGCCACGCCATCAGGCGCTTCTTTTTCGAGGTTGTGGCGCGCCAGCGTCACCCACCATGGGACGAAATGGTCGTCGCCGAAGGTAATGTATTGGGTAAGCTCGGCGTAGAAACCGCGATCGCCTTTTAAAGGATGACGGCGCATCTCAGCAACCGCCCAGTCACCCTCAACAAAATCATGCTCAACGCCACGCGCGGCGCGGCACGGAATAGCATCTTTCAGGAGAGGATGGTCCGGCACGACGGAAAGACGGTCGTCTTTTTTATGCACTTTCCCGACAAAGCGGGTCAGGAAAGGTTCGATCAGTGCTTCCGGCTCGGCAGACTCTCGTTCCTTTTCGGTATGAATAACGGCCGAAATACGGTCGCCATGCATCACTTTCTTCATCTGAGGAGGCGGAATGAAGTAGCTCTTCTGCCCGTCAACTTCAAGAAAGCCAAAGCCCTTTTCCGTGGCTTTTACGACCCCTTCTGCACGCGGCGTCTGGGAATGCAGTTGCTGTTTAAGCTGCGCTAGCAGCGGGTTGTCCTGAAACATAATGTTCTATTTTCGTAGCCATTGAGCGGCTGACAGTTTTACGCGAATCTCACTGCTACAGCAAGCGCTCTTTAGGTAAAGAGTATGGTTATTCCTCTTTGCCGAGCGCCACACGCAGACGGTCCAGCCAGCCATAAAATGCATCTCGGGTTAGCAGATTGATGGCCTTCTCTGGCGAGAGACCTGACCCGGTCAGGGGCGTTAACTGAGCGGCGCTAAAGCGATCCGGAGAGGCGACGAGCAGCGCACGAGCGGCTGAGATCATCGAAGACGCGGGACCTTCACTTAGCGGATGGTTAAGCAGAATTTCGCCCGTCAGATTAAGTAGCATCGGCTCATGACACAGCACAGGGGTGAGCGCTTCAAGCGCCGGTTCCGCCTGCCAGCGTGAGAGCGCCTCAAGCTGAAGCGCACTGGCATATTTTAGCTCTACCGCGGGTAGCGTGGCGGTCCATCTGCTGAAGCTGACCGGCAGCGTATGGGGCTGAATGTGGTGCCCGGGCAACCAGCGTACCGGATGGCCAAGCAATGCCTGAAATACCGCGACCACTCGCGCCTGAAAACCGACAAAGCCGATGATCTGGTTGATAAGCACAATGTCATACGTTGTGAGTCCAACCTCATCAAGCTGGTTTTGGGCTTTGTCATCGATCACATCGGGTGAGCTTGCTAACTGGCGGGCATACTGGGTAATTTCTGCAAGGCGTCGATTGCTTTCCCGGGAGGAGTCCGGCCCCGGAAGAGGGGCAAGCAGGGCAGCGTAGTGGTTACAGAGCCGCTGAACACCACACGCCTGGGCAACCGTTAATGCCGTGCTCAGCCTGTCGTAGGCGCTGAGCGTATGCAGACGGTTCACGGGAGTATCAAGCGGGAACAAAAGATGACACAGGGTTCGGGCAGGCGTAAGCCAACCAGCACAGCTTGCGAGAATGTCATCGGGCAGGGCTAAATCGAGCAAAAAACGGTCGTCGACGTTAGCGGCTTCGGGCACCAGCGGCAGAACGTCCGTCTGCGAATGATTCGACTGGGTTTCATGATACCAGTGGCCTTTGCCGGAAAAACGGCGTTGTTCCATGGGCGTTCCTTGATCTCAAAATGGCGATCAATATCCTGGCGTAAGGCGGATGAGGGGAAAAATATTGTTAGGTGATAACAAATAGCAGAACGGAATAACGAGGAGCGGGGCGGGGAGAAACTCTCTTCCCTGGCGGGAAGAGAGTGACAAGCTTATTTGATTTCCAGCTCGTTCATTGCAGCGATGTTGAAGCCGCCGTCAACGTGAACCACTTCGCCGGAGATACCTGCGGAAAGGTCAGAGCACAGGAATGCCGCAGAGTTACCCACATCTTCGATGGTAACGGTACGACGAATCGGGGTAACCGCTTCGCAGTGTGCCAGCATTTTACGGAAATCTTTGATACCGGAAGCGGCCAGGGTACGGATTGGACCCGCAGAAATAGCGTTAACACGCACGCCTTCAGGACCCATTGCGTTCGCCATGTAGCGCACGTTGGCTTCCAGAGACGCTTTCGCCAGACCCATAACGTTGTAGTTAGGGATAGCACGTTCTGCGCCGAGGTAGGACAGGGTCAGCAGGGCTGCGCCCGGGTTCAGCATCGCGCGGCAGGATTTTGCCATTGCAACGAAGCTGTAGGAGCTGATGTCGTGGGCGATTTTGAAGCCATCACGGGTAACCGCGTTCACGTAGTCGCCGTCCAGCTGGTCGCCAGGAGCGAAGCCGATGGAGTGAACAAAACCGTCGAATTTCGGCCATGCTTTTGCCAGTTCAGCAAACATGCCATCAATGCTTTCGTCTTGTGCAACGTCACATTCCAGAACAATGCTGGAACCCAGCTGCGCGGCAAATTCTTCTACACGGCCTTTCAGCTTGTCGTTCTGGTAGGTGAACGCCAGCTCAGCGCCTTCGCGATGCATTGCCTGTGCGATGCCGTATGCGATGGACAGTTTGCTGGCAACGCCAGTCACCAGAATGCGCTTACCGGAAAGAAAACCCATAGCTTTAATCCTTATATTCATTGCTTATTTTGCCTTGTAATTCATAGCGTTACAGGCAGTATTTCAAAATCATTCGAAATTAGCTCGAAATTATAGCCCACTCACAGCCCCATGTGTCACGATATTTCTCGCTCCTGCGCCGTGAATGGGCTCACGGAAGAGGTTGAACTGACTCTTCATCAGGCCGTTTCGTGTGTATCCCAGCAGTATATCACCGCACGCGGGGTTCGCCTCATCCAACCAGCGGGCACCGTGACGCCGCCCTCATGCTGATGTGTCCAGCGCCTTTTGCGCAAAATGATCCGTTTAGCCCTTTAAACGCTTTAAAATTGCGCGAGGGTCGATAACGGCTATGCCATTTTGCGTCTTTATCTGTGTGCGGTAAGAAGGAAGATGAAAAATATAACGTTGGCCGAAAAACTGATCATGCTGTCAGGTGCGGCGCTTTTTGCGCTTATGATCGCGGTGAACTCCTTTTGCGTGAATGATAATCCTGGTTTCAGGGTGCCTATGACCACCTATTTGATCGTCATGATTGCGCTGTTCTTTCTGGATACCATTATCTTTATTTTTATCCAGATGCTGTATGCCTCCGACCGATCGCGTTTTTCCTTATTCATTCTGAGCCTGGCATTTCTTAGTGGGCTGGTTTATTTCATTGAGACGATCATTGTCATTCAGCTTCCGGAGCATGCTGGTTTTACCCAGGCGGCAAAAACCAACGATACGGCGGTATTCTATTTTTTTCGGCAGCTGAGCTTTATCGTATTACTGGCGCTGGCGGTCCGTGTGGAAAAAATCACGATACGATCCACGCTCAGATTCCGAAATAAGATCAGCATGACGTTAGCATTAATGATGACACTGGTTATGTTTCCGATGCTGGCCCATTATCTCAGCAGCTACCATCCGGCCTGGACATTAACGATTGCAGCATACGAAGATGAACATCATTATCCTGTCTGGGATATCAGGTACGTAAACGTTCTGATCCTGCTCTGGTCGGCTTTACTTTGTTATATGATCTCTGTGACACGCCTGGCGTCCGGGATCTGGAACAGTATTATTGTGGTTTGCCTTTCCGCCATCGTTTACAATTTTTTCCTCTTACTGCTTGATACTTACAATCTGTCGCTCTGGTATATCAGCCGGGCAGTAGAGGTCCTCAGCAAATTATTTGTGATTTGTACCTTAATATTCCATGTCTTTAACCTGTTGAAAATTTTCGGCGATCGGGTTGATCGCGATCCGCTTACTCAGATCTACAACCGTAAATATTTTTATGAGGCACTTCCGCGGGTCCGCTCGCTCAGGACAGAAAAGGGGACCAGCATTATGATGCTGGACATCGACAACTTTAAGTCGATTAACGATAACTGGGGGCATCTTGTGGGGGATCGCGTGATTCTGGCGGTCGTGGATATTATCAAAGACAGCATTCGCGATAACGACATCTTTGCCCGACTGGGAGGCGAGGAATTTGGTCTGCTGCTGCCGGATACCGACGGTAAGCAGGCTATGGCCGTCGCGGAGCGTATTCGCCAGAACGTTCAACAGCGCACCGGGCCGGGCTATCATTATGCTCTCCCTGTAAAGGTCACATTAAGTATCGGCGTGTGCTCAGCCATTCAGAATAACGTCAACGGCAATGATATTATGCGTGACGTGGACGAGGCGTTGTATGAGGCTAAGCACAACGGTAAAAACAGAATTGTTACCAGACAGGCTGAATGAAGCTGAGGTTACAGGATGGGGATGAAAACATCAAAATCGACAGACTCGTCGCTGTACCCATTAATTTTCATCAGGTAAATACCGTCGCGCAACGTCAGGCGTTGATTTACCATCGCCTTAACGAAGGCAATCTTGTTAAACGCGCTGTAGATTTCCCAGCTACCGCTAAAGGGCATTCTTGCGTATCTCCCACGCACAATGCAGGATTTTTTATTTGTCACCGTGTCGCTTTGTAACGCGTACGATATTAATACCTCGACCAGATACGATCGGCTTTTGCCTAACTCGGGGCGGCGGGGCATCAGAATAATTTTATCGATATCATGGCGGTTTTCTGTCAGGAGCTTTTTGATTTTTTTAGTAATATCATGCACTGAGGTATCAAAAAGATGATCGTGTTCGATAATTTCATGCGTATAGATAAACGTTTCATCCAGATAGCAGACCTCGAGCTCAGGCGTTTCATGTTCGCTTAATAAAAAAGAGGGCTGTAAGATGTCAAAATTCCACCCTCTGGCACATCTGTACTCAGAGGGTGTCAGCCCCATCATTTTTTTAAAGGCTCTGGAAAATCCTTGACTGCTCTGGTAATGGAATAAATACGCAATATCCGTCACCGGAATCGACGTCATTCTCAGCATAATGGCGGCACGGCTTAACCTCCGTCGGAGAATATATTCACCTAAAGAGAGCCGATACTTCTCTTTAAACCATGTTTCGATGGTTCTTCTGCTGTATCCAATATCTGCAACCAAATCACCAATGTGTAAAATAGTAAAGTTATTTTCTTCTACCCAGGAGAGAATATAGTTGCTGATGCTGTCTTTCATTTGTGCGTCAGTGATAGCTTAACGGTAAATCAGTTTGCTGCCAGATGTTAATTCGCGGGCGTAGGGATCCTGGCGATAACCTTAATTTCGAAATCAAAACCCGCAAGCCAGTTAACGCCTATTGCTGTCCAGTTTGGGTAAGGGGGGTGCGGAAACGCCAGTTTTTTTGCCTCCATGATGGCGGGGAACTGGTTTTCAGGATCGGTATGAAATGTCGTGACATCAATCAGATCGTCAAAAGTACACCCTGCGGCTGCCAGAGTCGCCCGTAAATTATCGAACGCCAGCTGCACCTGAGCGGGGAAGTCGGGTTCAGGTGTGCCATCGCTGCGGCTGCCAACCTGACCGGAAACAAATAACAGATCGCCAGAGCGGATTGCTGCTGAATAGCCATGCTCTTCATAGAGGGCATGTCGATTAGCCGGAAAGACGGGGTCACGTGGATGCATGGCTTTTCCTTTTCTGTCAGAGGTATTGTTGTGCTTACGCAGTAGAAGTAACATACGCGATGTATGTCAAAAATGTAACCCACATACGCCGCGTATGTCAAATTATAATTACCGCTTAATGAAGGAAGTCCCATGGCTACAAAACGTCGTGCTGAAACGGCCCAGGAAAATCGCGAGAAAATGATTCAGGCGGCGCGGAAGGCATTTGCTGAAAAAGGCTATGCCGCAGCGTCAATGGATGAACTCACGGCAAGCGTGGGGTTAACACGCGGCGCGCTATATCATAATTTCAACGACAAGAAGGGATTACTGGCGGCGGTGGTCGCGCAGATAGACAGCGAAATGGCAGCAAACGCGAAAGCGATTGCCGCCGCCGCCGATGATGACTGGGAGCGACTGCTGGCGGAGGGCATCGCCTATATCAAAATGGCGCTCGTTCCGGAAGTTCAGCGTATCGTCCTTCTTGACGGCCCGGCTGTTCTGGGTGACCCGGCGCAATGGCCCAGCCAGAACAACTGCCTTGAGTCGACCCGTCAGACCATCGAAAAAATGATGGAGTGCAACGTAATCAAAAAGATGGATGCCAGAGTCGCAGCCCATCTGCTGAACGGCGCTGCGCTGAATGCGGCTCTGCTGATTGCCGCGAGTGATGAACCGCAGAAGACCCTTCCGTATGCCATAGAGGTGTTTACTCTGCTGGCAAGCGGGTTACGCAACGGCTAACGATCTTTACGCCACGCGTCCGCCGTCAATGCTTCACCAAAGTGTCCGGCAATCAGGCGTTTTGTCAGGTCATGGAGCGGGGATGCCAGTACGTCAGCGGTACTGCCGCGCTCGACCACTTCTCCCTGGTGCATCACCAGCACCTGGTCGCTGATGTGTTTCATCATGCCCAGGTGCTGAGTCACGTAAATATAAGAGATCCCCTGCTTTTCCTGTAACTCCAGCATCAGGTTAATGAGCTGCGAACGCATCGACATATCCAGCGACGCCAGCGCTTCGTCGGCGATAATAACTTTCGGGCGCAGGATCAGCGCGCGGGCCAGACCGAGACGCTGTTTTTGGCCCGGGGCCAGCATGTGCGGGTAATAGCTGACATGGTCGGGCAGGAGGCCTACCAGACGCAGGGTTTCGACAATCCGTTTGCGACGCGCTTCCGGCTCCAGGTCGGTATTCAACCGCAGCGGGAAATCCAGGATCTGGGAAATACGCTGGCGCGGGTTCAGGGACGTCGACGGATCCTGAAAAATCATCCGGATGCGCTGACTGCGAAAAGAATAGTCCCCAAATTCCAGAGGATGATCGTCAATCAGTATTTCACCGCCGCTTGGCTCGACCATGCCCGCGAGCATTTTTGCCAGGGTCGATTTGCCCGAGCCGTTTTCACCGATAATCGCCAGCGTCTGCTTTTCGCGCAGCGTAAAGCTCAGCGGTTTAACCGCCTCGACGGTCTGACGGTGAAACAGGCCGGTGCGATAGCGAAAGGTCTTACTCAGGTTACGTACTTCCAGTAAGGTTTCGACCATTTCACTCTCTCTCCATGTTCAGCGGGAAATGACAGGCAAACAGATGGTTTTTCGGCCCTGTCAGGCGCGGTGTTTCAATGCATTTACGCTGAGCATACGGGCAACGTGGTCCCAGACGGCAGCCAATGGGCAGCGATTCCAGCAGCGGTATCGCGCCAGGCAGCGTATTCAGACGGCTTTTGTGCGGCATCGCGCTGCCAAAGTCCGGGATCGCCCTGATCAGCGCCTGCGTGTAGGGATGATGTGGCGTCGTCACCAGGTCTTCACTTGGCGCGGTTTCTACCGTCTGGCCGCAATACATTACATCAATTTTATCCGCCCACTTGCTCAGCATTTGCAGGTCGTGGCTGATCAGCAAAATGGTGGTGTTGTTATTCTGGTTCAGACGCGTGAGCAGGCGGAAAATCTGCGCCTGGGTGGTTGGCTCCATCGCGTTCGTTGGTTCGTCCGCAATCAGCAGACGCGGCTGATTCGCCAGGGCGATGGCAATCATCACTTTCTGGCATTCACCGTCGGTCAGTTCGTAGGGGAAACTGCGCATCGCGTCTTTATGGTCTTTGATCCCGACACGGTGCAACAGCTCAATGGCACGGCGTTTGCGCCAGCCGAAACGCTGCCACCAGCGGCCTTTATAGGTCCAGCCGGGGATGTTCTGCATCAGCTGTTTCCCGACGCGCTCGGACGGATCGAGACAGGATTGCGGCTCCTGGAAAATCATCGAGACGTTATGGCCCACCAGTTTACGGCGTTCGCGCGGGGAGAGACGCAACAGATCGATGTCGTCGAAGCGCATACGATCGGCGGTCACCCGCCAGTTGTCTTTCGCAACGCCGCAAATGGCCTTGGCGATCAGACTTTTCCCCGAACCCGATTCGCCCACCAGCCCGCGGATTTCGCCCTCTGCGAGCGTAATGCTGATGCGATCCACGGCCTTGACCCAGCCTTCGCCCGTTTTAATTTCTATCGTGAGGTTGCGGATATCGAGTAACGGCATTATTGCACCCCCGCATTGATTGCGCGGCGGATCCCGTCGCCCAGCAGGTTAACGAGCAGCACGCTCACCATGATGGCCGCGCCCGGCAGCATGACCGTCCACGGCGCAACGTAAATCAGCTCCAGCGCATCGCCGAGCATGGCGCCCCATTCCGGGGAGGGAAGCTGCGCGCCAAGGTCCAGGAAGCCCAGCGCTGCGATATCCAGAATCGCCATCGACAGGGCGCGGGTGATCTCCGTCACCAGCCCGGCGGCAATGTTAGGCAGCACGGCAAACCACAAAATATTAAACGTGGTGGCGCCATCCAGACGGGCGGCGACGACATACTCTTTTTCCAGCTCGTCGTGAACCAGGCTGTAAACCGAACGCACCATGCGCGGCAGAATGGCCAGCCAGACGGCGAACATCGCATGGGTGAGGTGCGGCCCCGCGAAGGCCACGACGATAATCGCCAGCAGCAGCGAAGGAATAGAGAGCAGGGTATCAAGAATATGGTTAAGCACGGCCGACCGCAGCCCGTGGGTTGAGCCGGCAAAAATGCCCAGCGCCAGGCCGCAGATCGCGGCAGCCAGGGTGACCACGAACGCGCCGCCTACCGTAGGTGCGGCGCCGCTCAGTAAACGACTTAGCACGTCGCGTCCGAGATCGTCAGTCCCCAGGAAGAACGAAACCTCCCCGTAACGCGACCACGACGGCGGTAAAAGCTGATAACCAAGGAACTGCTGATCGATGCCATACGGTGCAAACCACGAACCCAAAACGCACAGCAACACGAGGCCAATGCAGCCGTAAAAGCCGATCATCGCCGTGGTGTCGCCGTAAAAATTACGCCACACGGTACGTAGCGCACCGGGCGTGCGCTTTTCGCTGTAGACGTTATCGTAAGGCATACCATTCCTTATGCTTCAATGGGTTGGCCATGGCACCCAAAATATCGGAAACAACGTTAACAATAATGACCAGGGAGCCAATCACCATCACGCCGGCAGAGATCGCCGCGTAATCCTGCTGGCGAATGGCGTTGATCATCCAGCGTCCAAGGCCCGGCCAGCTGAAAACCATCTCGGTGATCATCGCCAGCGTCAGCATGGTTGAAAATTGCAGCCCAAGACGTGGGATTACGGGTGGCAACGCATTGTGTAGCACATGGCGACGGAGAATCGTCAGGCGAGACAGTCCGCGCGTGGCGGCGGCCTTCACATAGTTTTGATCGAAGACGTCGATAGTGCTGATACGCATCAGGCGAATTACTTCGGTCGTCGGCGCGACGGCCAGCGTGAGCACCGGCAGCACCATGTGGCGCAGCGCGCTCACGATCATTTCGTCGCGCCAGACTGAATCAGAAAGCCAGGCGTCAACGATGGCGAAGCCGCTCACCGTTTGCACGTTATACAGCAGATCAAAACGGCCAGATACCGGCAGCCAGCCTAACGTCAGTGAGAAGAAGAGGGTAAGCAGTAGCGCCAGCCAGAAAACAGGGATGGAAAAGCCAATTAAGGCAAGCGCGCTGATGAATTTATCCTGCCACTTATTACGATAAATGCCCGCCAGCATCCCCACCGGGATCCCCACCATGAGGGCAAAGCCAAAGGCGAGTACACACAGCTCCATGGTGGCCGGGAAAACCACTTTCAGCTGCTCGGAGATGAGCTGTCCGTTAATGCTGGACACGCCAAAATCCCAGTGTAGCAGGCCATTAAACCAGAACAGCCAGGCGTCCCAGAGGGATGAGCCCTGAAGCGGGGCGTGCGGCGTAAAGTAGCTCAGGCTAAAGCCGACAAAGGTCAGGAAGAACAGGGTGACCAGCAGTAACAGCAGCCGACGCAAGGTAAATATAATCATGGTTTCTTCACCTCTTGTTCTTTCTCACGGGTGACGCCCGCGAAGGAGGCGTTACCAAACGGGCTGAGTACCAGCCCTTTAATATCGTAACGGTAGGCCTGGAGGCGCAGGGAAGAGGCAAGCGGCAACACGGGAAGTTCTCTGGCCAGAATATTTTGCGCTTCATCATAGGCCTCAATGCGTGAGGCAAGCTGTTGAGACGCCAACGCTTTTTGCAGCACGGCATCAAATTCCCGGTTACACCAGTGGGCGTAGTTGGTCTGGGAGTTGATTGCCGCACAGCTCAGCAGAGGACGGAAGAAGCTGTCCGGGTCGTTACTGTCGGTGGACCAGCCAGCCAGCGTTAAGTCGTGATTCATGTCCATCAGACGCGCCTCCTGGAAACGGCCTTCGACAGGCACGATGATCACCTTAACGCCCACCTGCGCCATATCAGCCTGCAACAGCTCAGCCGTTTTCAGCGGGCTGGGGTTCCACGCCTGAGAGCTGGTGGGCACCCACAGCTGTAGCGTCAGGTTTTCTGCCCCCAGCGCTTTAAGCTGTTCGCGCGCTTTCGCCGGATTATATTCGGTAATCTTCGCCTCGCCGTCATAGGCCCAGGAGGCGCGCGGAAGAATAGAGGCGGCGGTTTCCGCGGTCCCGTAGTAAATCGACTGCATCAGACGCTGATTGTTGATCGCTAACGCCAGCGCATGGCGCACGGCCGGATTATTCAGCGGCGGCTTATCGGTGTTAAACGCCAGATAAGCGATGTTCATTCCCGGGCGCAGGGTCAGGCGCAGGCGTGGGTCGTCGCGCAAAATGGTCAACTGGCTGGCCGCAGGCCAGGCAAGCACGTCGCACTCGCCGGTCAGCAGTTTGGAGAGTCGGCCTGTTCCACCTGAACCCAGATCGACAATTACCTGCGGCATCAGCGGTTTGCCGCGCCAGAAACGATCGTGGCGTTGCAGGCGAATGTATTGTCCGGCGCGGTACTCTGCTAACTGGAACGGACCTGTGCCCACAGGCTCACGATCGAGACGTTCCTGACGATCCTTTTTCGTCAGCTGATCTGCGTATTCGGCTGACATGACCGAGGCGTAGTGCGTCGCCAGATGCCAGAGGAAGGAGGCGTCCGGGCGAGTCAGGCGAAACTCAACCGTGCGGTTATCCAGCTTACGAACGCTTTTGACCGAGTCCGCGAATTGCAGACTGTCGAAATAGGGGAAGTTCCCGCCATTAACGTTATGCCACGGATGATTTCGGTTGAATATGCGCTGGAAGGTGAAAACCACGTCATCCGCGTTGAGTTTACGGGTTGGCGTAAACCACGGGGTGTGCTGAAAGGCGACATCATCGCGTAGACGAAAGCGGTATGTAGCACCGTTATCAAGCACTTCCCAACTTTCAGCAAGCTCCGGAACCAGCCGATAGGTATAAGGATCGACGTCGAGCAGGCGATCGTAGAGCTGTGCGGCCAGCGTATCAACAATCAGGCCGCTCCCCGCTTTTTGTGGGTTAAAGGTATCAACTTGCCCGCTGACGCAATAGACGAAACCACTCTCTCGGATATCAGGGGGCACAGCGCGATCGGGCGCAGCAAAGGCCAGATTGCTGAACAGACCGAGTGCAAACAGGGACGATAAAACCAGGCGCATAGTTTTTAAGGTTTTTAGATTCGATCTGCAAAGTGTATCGCACTTACGCCTGCTTCGTAAAAATGTCTGGGGGTAAGTGCTGATAATGTCAGCGCATTTGATGTTTTTTGAGCAATGCCCTTAACTGATGGTAGGTCAGGCCCAGCAGTTCAGCCGCCCGTTTCTGATTATATTTCGCCTCTTTCAGGCTCTGCTCGAGCAAGTTTTGTTCCTGCTGATGCTGGAACTGGCGTAAATCGAGCGGCAACGCCGGATCCTGCTGGCGCGTCGCCGGAACCGGGGGCTGTTTATCCTCGCGACGAAACGGATCGAGAATAATGTTGTCCAGTTCGGTTTCGCTGCTGCCATGCCGGTAAACGGACCGTTCCACCACGTTTTTCAGTTCACGAATATTGCCCGGCCAGTGGTAACCGAGCAGGGTCTCAGTGGCCTGTTCGCTAAAGCCCGGAAAGAGCGGCAGGCCCAGTTCCCGACACATCTGAATGGCAAACTGATCGGCCAGCAGCATGATATCGCTACGTCGCTCCCGCAGCGGCGGCAGCTGAACGACATCGAAAGCCAGCCTGTCCAGCAGGTCGGCGCGGAATTTGTCTTCTGCCACCATCGCGGGCAGGTCGGCGTTAGTAGCGCACACCAGGCGAACGTTAACCTGGAGCGGCTGACTGCCGCCAACGCGTTCCAGTTCGCCATACTCAATGACGCGCAGCAGCTTTTCCTGCACCAGCATCGGCGCGGTCGCCAGCTCGTCGAGAAAGAGCGTTCCGCCATCGGCGCGCTCAAAGCGTCCGGGATGGCGTTTTTGTGCGCCGGTAAAGGCGCCAGCTTCATGACCAAACAGCTCGGTGTCGAGCAGATTTTCATTCAACGCCGCGCAGTTAAGGGAAATAAAAGGGCCGTCCCAGCGGCCAGACAGAAAGTGCAGGCGGTTAGCGATAAGTTCTTTACCCGTTCCGCGCTCACCGATAATCAGCACCGGTTTATTCAGCGGCGCGAGGCGCGAAACCTGTTCAAGCACTTCCAGGAAGCTGTTGGCTTCGCCAAGCAAATTATCTTTATATTCAGCCATGATGAAATTAACCACTCCTTAGTGATATTCACCAGGTGAGAATAGCCGCTGGATGGATAAATATCAATCACATTGAGTAAAATCAATAAGATAAAAAGTTGGCATGGGATTTGTATTATCTGTTCAGCAGGGCATCGCCCGATAACAGAACTATGAGGATTGAATTATGGGTATTTTTTCTCGTTTTGCCGACATCGTGAACGCCAACATCAACTCGCTGCTGGAGAAAGCGGAAGATCCGCAGAAGCTGGTGCGCCTGATGATTCAGGAGATGGAAGACACGCTGGTTGAAGTACGCTCCACCTCCGCCCGCGCGCTGGCAGAGAAAAAGCAGTTAACACGTCGTATCGAGCAGGCGACTGCCCAGCTTAACGAGTGGCAGGAAAAAGCGGAACTGGCGCTGCGTAAAGGTAAAGAAGATCTGGCCCGCGCTGCGCTGATTGAGAAGCAGAAGCTGACCGACATGGTTGCCACGCTGGAACATGAAGTGACGCTGGTGGATGATACTCTGACGCGTATGAAGAAAGAGATTGGTGAGCTTGAAAACAAACTCAGCGAAACCCGTGCACGTCAACAGGCGCTGGCGCTGCGCCACCAGGCTGCAAGCTCGTCCCGCGACGTGCGTCGCCAGCTGGACAGCGGCAAACTGGATGAAGCAATGGCGCGTTTCGAATCGTTTGAACGTCGTATCGACCACATGGAAGCGGAAGCCGAAAGCCACAGCATCGGTAAGCAGAAAACCCTGGATCAGCAGTTTGCTGACCTGAAGGCCGATGATGAAATTAGCGAGCAACTGGCTGCGCTGAAAGCCAAAATGAAACAAGACAACCAATAATAATTCCTGCGGCACCTGAGCGTGCCGCATCGTTAGACAAGGAGTACACATGAGCGCGCTTTTTCTGGCTATACCCCTGACCATTTTCGTGCTGTTTGTTCTGCCCATATGGTTATGGCTGCACTACAGCAACCGCTCTTCACGCGGTGAGCTGTCGCAGAGTGAACAACAGCGGCTGGCGCAGCTCTCTGCCGAGGCAAATAAAATGCGCGAACGTATTCAGGCGCTGGAAGCCATCCTGGACGCGGAACACCCAAACTGGAGGGAACGGTAATGGCTGGACTGAATCTGAATAAAAAACTGTGGCGGATCCCACAGCAGGGCATGGTTCGGGGCGTTTGCGCCGGGCTGGCGCACTATCTGGATGTCCCGGTAAAACTGGTGCGTGTGGTCACCGTATTGTCGATTTTCTTCGGCCTGGCCTTTATTACGCTGGTGGCATACATCATTCTGTCGTTTGTACTCGATCCTATGCCGGAAGGTGAGCTGAATGCTGAGAACACGCCAACCAGCAGCGATCTCCTGAACGCGGTGGATGAACAGCTGAGCGCAGGGGAGAAGCGATTGCGCGAGATGGAACGTTATGTCACCTCCGATACCTTTACGCTGAGAAGTCGTTTTCGTCAGCTTTAAGAGAGAACTTACATGAAACAAAACTGGCAACAGGCCGGTCAGAAGGTAAAACCCGGCCTGAAAATCGCAGGTAAACTGGTTCTGATGACGGCGTTACGTTATGGCCCGGCCGGTGTGGCGGGTTGGGCGATCAAGTCTGTTGCCCGCAAGCCGGTCAGAATGATGCTGGCGGTCGCTCTGGAGCCGCTGTTACAGAAACTGGCAAAACGCGTTTCCCGGCGCTACTTGTCACGCTAGATCCTCCCGCATAAGCCCTTTCTCCCCCAGAGAAGGGGCATGACTTTCCTTTCTGCGTTTCTTCTGCTTTTCTGCTTTCTTTGCGGCAGCTCACAATAATGCGTTGCGCTGCGCTGAGAATGCTGCTTTCTGCCCCCGGGTCCGTTGACAGTTATTTTTCATGGGAGTAGATTGCCACTCCGTGGGACCGCTACCATGGAAAATAATGTGAACGCAAAAATTAAAAAACTCATCAATCATATCTACGGTGAATCATTTTCAGATGCACACCTTAACGTGTTATTAACTAAGCTTGAAAAAGCGGCGACTAATATTACGGAAAAGCGTAAGTCAGGCTGGGATGAAAAAGACGTTGTGCTGATTACCTATGCCGATCAGTTCTCCGCAAAAGGGGAGCAAGCGTTGCCGGTATTTACCCGGTTCTATAATGAATGGCTTTCTCGTACGTTTTCCCATGTCCATCTGTTACCTTTTTATCCGTGGTCTTCGGATGATGGATTTTCCGTTATTGATTATCACGAGGTTGCTCCTGAAACAGGAACCTGGCGAGATGTCGCGGAATTAAAACATTCAGCCAGCTTAATGTTTGACTTCGTTTGCAATCATATGTCAGCGAAAAGCGAATGGTTTGCTAATTATCTTGCGCAGAAGCCGGGCTACGAAGATTTCTTTATTTCTGTCGACCCCGAAACCGATTTATCCGCGGTGACGCGTCCACGCGCATTACCGCTGCTGACGCCGTTCACGCTTCATGATGGCAGCGTTCGTCATCTGTGGACCACATTCAGCGATGACCAGATCGATCTCAATTTCGCCTCGCCGCAGGTGCTGATTGCCATGGTTGACGTTCTGCTCCATTACCTCATGGAAGGGGCGCGTTATATCCGTCTGGATGCGGTCGGGTTTATGTGGAAGATCCCGGGAACCACCTGTATCCATCTGGAACAAACCCATTGCCTTATCCAGCTGTTCCGCGCCATTACGGACGCTGTGGCGCCTGGAACGGTGATCATCACTGAGACAAATGTTCCCCACAAAGACAATGTCTCTTACTTCGGTGATGGTGAAAATGAAGCCCAGATGGTCTATCAGTTTTCCTTACCTCCGCTGGTGCTGCATGCTGTTCATCGTCAGGATGTTAAAGCCCTATGCCAGTGGGCGGGGTCACTGGCGCTGCCTTCAACTCATACCACCTGGTTTAATTTCCTGGCCTCGCATGATGGTATCGGTTTGAACCCGTTACGCGGCATCCTTCCGGAATCAGAGATCCTCTCGCTGGTTGAAAAGCTTCAGCAGGAAGGCGCGCTGGTCAACTGGAAAAATAATCCTGACGGTACGCGAAGCCCCTATGAAATTAATGTCACCTATCTTGATGCGTTGAGTTTGCGAGACAGCTCAGATGATGAGCGCATTGCACGGTTCATCCTGGCGCATGCTGTGTTGTTAAGTTTTCCTGGCGTACCGGCTGTATATATTCAAAGCATTCTCGGTTCGCGTAACGATTATGAAGGTGTCGAACGTCTTGGATATAACCGCGCAATAAACAGGAAGAAATACACCGCAGGTCAGGTTGATCTGGAACTCAATAATAAGAAGAGTATTCGTTATCAAATTTATTCTCGTTTGAGTGAGCTTATTGCTATTCGTCGCGGCGAGAGTGCGTTCCATCCGGATAGTCAGGCTATTTTTGACGCAATCGGCGAACATATTCTTAAAATTGTTCGTGTTGCTGAAAATGGCGAGCGAATGACAGCATTATTTAATTTTAGCAATAAAATGCAGACCATTTATGGACAAACGCTCTTTGGTAGGGAATTACTATCAGGACACGATATTAGCGGTACGGAACTGAACCTCAATCCATGGCAGGTAATGTGGATTAAAGAAAACTAAAAAGGACCCTAAAATGAAAATGCCCAAAATTGTGCTGTTATCAGCACTGGTTTCGTGCGCCCTGTTATCAGGCTGTAAGGACGATAAAGCATCTCAGGTCACAATTGAGTTTATGCACTCGTCGGTAGAACAGGAGCGTCAGGCAGTTATTACGAAACTGATCGAAAAATTCGAGAAAGAGAACCCGACTATTACGGTGAAACAGGTACCCGTTGAGGAAGATGCCTATAACACCAAGGTCATTACGTTGGCCCGTACCGGCGCGCTGCCGGAAGTGATTGAAGTCAGCCATGACTACGCCAAAGTCATGGATAAAGAGCAACTGCTGGACCGTGACGCGATCGGCAACGCGATTAAAGCCGTCGGTGAAGATACCTTTTATGACGGCATTTTACGCGTTGTTCGCACTGAAGACGGCAAGGCATGGACGGGGGTGCCGGTTAGCGCCTGGCTGTCCGGCGTCTGGTATCACAAAGATGCGCTCGCGGCAGCAGGAATCGAAGAACCGCACAACTGGGAGCAACTGCTGAAGGCCAGTCAGTCGCTCAACGATCCGGCGAAAAAACATTACGGTATCGCGCTGCCAACCGCAGAAAGCGTCATGACCGAGCAGGCTTTCTCGCAGTTTGCGTTGTCAGGCGGAGCCAACGTCTTTGATGCAAACGGCAACGTGAAAATCGATACCCCTGAAATGTCGAAAGCGCTGGCGTTTTATCGGGCACTGGCCGCGAACACCATGCCGGGCTCGAATGATGTCATGGAGATCAAAGACGCCTTCATGAACGGCTCTGCGCCGATGGCCGTTTACTCCACCTATATCCTGCCCGCGGTCTACAAAGATGGCAATCCGGCCAACCTGGGGTTCGTGGTCCCGACGGAAAAATCATCAGCCGTGTACGGCATGATCACCTCGTTGACGATCACGACCGGCCAGACCGAAGAGGAAACGCAGGCGGCAGAAAAATTTGTGACCTGGATGGAGCAGGCTCAAAACGCGTCTGACTGGGTGATGATGTCCCCTGGTGCGGCGCTGCCGGTGAACAAACTCGTGGTGGGCACTGAGAGCTGGAAAAACAACGACGTGATCAAAGCCTTTGGTCAACTGCCTTACGAGCTGATTGCGCAGTTCCCGAACGTCCAGGTATTTGGCGCCGTAGGCGACAAAAACTTTACCCGCATGGGAGATGTTACCGGGTCCGGCATTATCAGTTCCATGGTGCATAACGTAACGGTGGGACAAAAAGATCTCAATGCGACGTTAAGCAACAGCCAGAAGAAACTGACTGACCTGATCTCACAACGATAGGAGCGCTTTGCGAAGGGAATTATGAAGACGTTGTTTTCTGGTCGTTCAGATATGCCTTTCGCCATGCTGCTGTTGGCCCCCAGCCTGATTTTGCTGGGGGGCCTGGTGGCCTGGCCAATGATTTCCAACATTGAAATCAGTTTTTTACGTTTACCGCTGAACCCGCGTATTGATGCGGTGTTCGTCGGCCTGGATAACTACATTCGCATTCTGGGCGATGCTGCGTTCTGGCACTCCCTGTGGATGACGTTCTGGTATACGGCCCTGGTCGTGCTCGGCAGCACCGGGTTGGGACTGGCCGTAGCGATCTTCTTTAACCGTGAATTCCGCATGCGGAAAACGGCACGTTCACTGGTGATTCTGTCCTACGTGACGCCGTCTATTTCACTGGTATTTGCCTGGAAATACATGTTCAACAACGGCTACGGGATTGTGAACTACCTGGGCGTTGATCTGCTGCATCTCTACGATCAGGCGCCGCTGTGGTTCGATAATCCTGGCAGCAGTTTTGTCCTGGTTGTGCTGTTCGCCATCTGGCGTTACTTCCCGTACGCCTTTATCTCGTTCCTCGCAATTTTGCAGACCATTGATAAATCATTGTACGAAGCGGCAGAGATGGACGGGGCGAATGCCTGGCAGCGTTTTCGTATCGTGACGTTGCCCGCCATCATGCCGGTGCTGGCCACGGTGGTCACGCTGCGAACCATCTGGATGTTCTACATGTTTGCGGATGTGTATCTGCTCACCACCAAGGTCGACATTCTGGGCGTATATCTCTACAAAACCGCCTTTGCGTTCAATGACCTGGGTAAAGCAGCCGCCATTTCCGTTGTGCTGTTTGTGATCATCTTCGCGGTCATTCTGCTGACCAGAAAAAGGGTAAACCTCAATGGCAACAAATAAACGCGTTCTGGGCCGTATCGGTTTTTATCTGGGACTGGCGGTATTCCTGATTATCACGCTGTTTCCGTTTTTTGTAATGTTGATGACGTCATTCAAAAGCGCGAAAGAGGCGATCTCGCTGCACCCGACCATTCTGCCGCAGGAGTGGACGCTACAGCACTACATCGACATCTTTAACCCGCTGATTTTCCCGTTTGTGGATTACTTCCGTAACAGCATGGTGGTGTCGCTGACCTCCTCGGTCATTGCGGTGTTTCTCGGTACGCTGGGCGCGTATGCGTTATCCAAACTGCGCTTTAAAGGGCGCACGACGATCAATGCGAGCTTCTACACCGTCTATATGTTCTCCGGGATCCTGCTGGTGGTGCCGCTGTTCAAAATCATCACCGCGCTCGGCATTTATGACACCGAACTGGCGGTGATCATCACCATGGTGACGCAGACGTTGCCTACCGCGGTCTTTATGCTGCGCAGCTATTTCGACACCATCCCGGACGAAATCGAAGAAGCCGCGATGATGGACGGCCTGAACCGCCTGCAAATCATCTTCCGCATCACCGTGCCGCTGGCGATCTCGGGTCTGGTGTCGGTCTTTGTCTACTGCTTCATGGTGGCGTGGAATGACTATCTGTTCGCCTCCATTTTCCTGTCCAGCGCCAGCAACTTCACGTTGCCGGTGGGGCTGAACACGCTCTTCAGTACGCCAGATTACATCTGGGGTCGCATGATGGCGGCATCGCTGGTAACGGCACTTCCGGTCGTCATTATGTATGCCCTGTCTGAACGTTTCATTAAAAGTGGTTTGACCGCCGGCGGCGTGAAGGGCTGAGGCGGCCGATATTAACAAGGAGTCAGTCATGAAAAAATTAGTTGCGACAGCGCCTCGTGTAGCGGCGCTGGTGGAATACGAAGATCGTCCTGTTGCAGCACATGAGGTGAAGATTCGTGCCCGTTATGGTGCCCCGAAACACGGCACCGAAGTCGTGGATTTCCGCGCGGCAAGCCCGTTCATCGATGAAGAGTTCAACGCTGAGTGGCAGATGTTTACCCCGCGTGAAAAAGGTGCAGCGCGCGGCATCGAATTTGGTAAATTCCAGCTGGGGAACATGATCGTCGGCGACATTATCGAATGTGGTGCGGACGTGACGGAATACCAGATCGGCGACAGCGTCTGCTGCTACGGCCCGTTGCAGGAAACGGTCATCGTAAACGCGGTGAACAACTATAAGCTGCGCAAAATGCCGCAGGGCGCATCCTGGAAAAACGCCGTTTGCTACGATCCGGCGCAGTTCGCCATGAGCGGCGTGCGTGATGCTAACGTCCGCGTAGGGGATTTCGTCGTGGTTGTGGGGCTGGGCGCGATTGGCCAGATTGCGATTCAGTTGGCGAAAAAAGCCGGTGCGTCAGTGGTTATTGGTGTCGATCCTATCGAACATCGCTGTGAGATCGCCTGCCGTCACGGTGCAGACCACTGCCTGAACCCAATCGGTACCGATGTCGGTCTGGAAATTAAGAAACTGACCGGCAAGCAGGGCGCCGATGTGATCATCGAAACCAGCGGATTTGCAGATGCGCTGCAATCTGCGCTGCGCGGTCTCGCCTACGGTGGAACGATCTCCTACGTGGCTTTCGCCAAGCCGTTTGCGGCAGGCTTCAACCTTGGTCGCGAAGCACACTTCAATAACGCCAAAATTGTCTTCTCCCGCGCATGCAGTGAACCCAACCCGGATTATCCGCGCTGGAGCCGCAAGCGTATTGAAGAGACCTGCTGGGAATTGCTGATGAACGGTTATCTCAATTGCGAAGATCTGATCGACCCGGTCGTCACCTTCACCACCAGCCCGGAAAGCTATATGAAGTATGTCGATCAGCACCCGGAACTCAGTATCAAAATGGGCGTCATTTTTTAAGCTAAGGACAGCAATCATGAAAATCGCAACACAAAACCAGGCCTTTTTCCCGACCGCTATCATGGAAAAATTCGAATACATCAAAGCGATGGGATTTGATGGCTACGAAATTGATGGCCGACTGCTGGTGGAAAACCTCGACGAAGTAAAAGCGGCTATCAAAGCCACCGGCCTGCCGGTCACGACGGCCTGTGGCGGATACGATGGCTGGATCGGGGATTTCATTGAAGAACGCCGCCTGAACGGTCTACAGCAGATTGAACGCATTCTGGAAGCGCTGGCAGAAGTGGGCGGAAAGGGGATTATCGTTCCGGCTGCCTGGGGGATGTTTACCTTCCGTCTGCCGCCAATGACTTCGCCACGTAGTCTGGACGGCGATCGCAAAGCGGTCAGCGCTTCCCTGCGCTGGCTGGATGAGGTGGCAGCGCGCACCGGAACTACCGTCTACCTGGAGCCGCTGAACCGCTATCAGGATCATATGATCAACACTCTGGCCGACGCGCGTCGTTATATCGAAGAGAACGGCCTGAAGCACGTGCAGATCATCGGTGATTTCTACCACATGAATATTGAAGAAGACTCCCTGACGGAAGCGCTGCATCAGAACCGCGACCTGCTGGGTCATGTGCACATTGCTGATAACCACCGCTATCAGCCGGGCAGCGGCAGCCTCGATTTCGCCAGCCTGTTCGATCAGCTGCGTGCCGATAATTATCAGGGTTACGTCGTGTACGAGTGCCGGGTGCGTGCCGACGATCCGGCTCAGGCCTATAAGGACTCTCTCACTTACTTGCGTGAATGCTAAGGATGACGAGCGTGATGAGTGCTTCTACACCTTTGCCTCTGCGCGTCGCCATCATTGGCGCCGGGCAGGTTGCAGACAAAGTGCATGCCTCGTATTACGCCACGCGCAGTGATGTTCAAATGGTGGCTGTCATGGACAGCCGCCTTGAGCAGGCACAGGCGTTCGCGGAACGTTATGCTATTCCATCGGCATGGCAGGACGCTCACGAGATGTTGCAGGAAGTAAAACCGGATGTGGTGAGCGTCTGTTCGCCTAACCGGTTCCATTTTGAACATGTGATGGCGGCTCTCGAAGCAGGTTGTCATGTGATGTGTGAAAAGCCGCCGGCGATGACGCCGCACCAGGCGGATGAGATGCGTCTCGCGGCGCGCAAGGCCGGAAAAGTCCTCGCGTACGATTTTCACCATCGCTTTGCGCTGGATACCCAGCACCTGCGCGATGCGGTAATGAACGGAACGCTCGGTGAAATTTACTTCACCTCCGCGCAGGCGCTGCGTCGTTGCGGTGTGCCGGGGTGGGGCGTTTTCACCAATAAATCGCTCCAGGGCGGCGGGCCGCTGATCGATATCGGCATTCATATGCTGGACGCCGCGATGTACGTGCTGGGTTTCCCGCCCGTGAAGCGGGTAACCGCGCACAGCTTCCAGAGACTGGGGAACCGGAAACACACCGGCCAGTTTGGCGAATGGGATCCTGCGCAGTTTACCGTGGAAGATGCCCTGTTTGGCACGATTGAGTTCTGCAACGGTGGCATTCTGCGTCTGGACACCTCTTTTGCGCTTAATATCCGCGAGCAGTCGATCATGAACGTCTCTTTCTGCGGTGAGAAGGCGGGTGCAACGCTGTTCCCGGCACACATTTATAACGACGAAGCCGGTGTTTTACAGACGCTGACCCAGCGGGAAGAAGCTGACGATCGCCGACATCTGCGCAGTATGGACGCGTTTGTTCGCCACGTATTGGGCGAGCCGGTCATGATTGCCGATGCGGAGCAGGGGCTGGTGATCCAGCAATTAGTCGCGGCGTTATATGAAGCCGCGGAAACAGGGGAAAGCGTGACGTTATGCTGAACCAGTCTGTATTAACCGATCCGAGCTTTTGCCCGCATAGCCTGAATAAGTACGCGTCCATTATGGCCTGCGGCAATGGCTACATGGGCATTCGCGCCACGCATGAAGAAGATTACACCCAGCAGACCAGAGGCATGTATCTCGCGGGGCTGTATCATCGCGCGGGACGCAACGAAACCACAGAGCTGATCAATCTGCCGGATGTCACCGGGGTTGAAGTTGAGCTGGACGGCGTCAATTTCACGCTCCTGTCAGGCGAAATTCTTGAGTGGCAACGCGAGTTGGCCTTTGCTAACGGCGAACTGCATCGTAACGTTGTCTGGCGTTCGCCGGACGGAAAACGCTATCGCCTCGAGAGCCGTCGTTTTGTTTCGCTGGACCAGTTGCCCTTAGTGGCAATGCGGCTCTCGATTACACCGCTTGATGGCGCCGCTCAGGCCGTGCTGAAAACCGGCATAGATGCGACACAGACGAACAGCGGCAGGCAGCATCTGGATGAAATCTCGGTCAGGGTTTTTGACCAGCACTACATGCAGGGTGTGTATGAAACGCAGGACCGGGCGTCTGAAGTTGTTGTTTCGGCGTTTTGTCAGCTCTCCGCTCAGAGCGACAGCTGTTTCACCGCCAAAAATCGTCGCCTCAGCGTTCATCATTCTCTGACTATCTCGCAAGGTGACACCGTCACGCTTGAGAAGATCGTCTGGCTGACCCATCGCAGCGATAAAGCGCTCTCACAGGAGTCTTTCGCCCGCAACGCGCTGGCCGATCTCAAAGTCTGCGCGGCAAGAGGCTACGATGCGTTGCTTGAAAGCTCAGCGTACGCCTGGGAAGCGGTCTGGCGTGACGCTCGGGTGGAAGTGACTTGTGCAGAACAGCAGGATCAGCTTGCACTGGATTATGCCGTCTGGCACCTGACGACAATGACGCCAGCCCATAGCGAAAGAAGCAGCATTGCCGCGAAAGGGCTGACGGGGGAAGGGTACAAAGGGCACGTCTTCTGGGATACCGAAATTTTCCTGTTGCCGTTCCATCTGTTTACCCGTCCACAGATTGCCCGCAGCCTGCTGCGCTATCGCTGGCTGAATCTTTCTGGCGCGCGTGAAAAAGCACGCCGTAACGGTTGGCCGGGCGCGTTGTTCCCGTGGGAAAGCGCCGCCAGCGGAGAGGAAGAGACGCCAGAATTCGCAGCCATTAACATCCGCACCGGGGTTCGCCAGAAGGTCGCCTCCGCACTCGCTGAACACCACATCGTGGCTGATATTGCCTGGGCCGTTGTCGCTTACTGGCAGGCAACACACGACGATGCCTTTATGCGCAATGAGGGTCTGACGCTGCTGATGGAAACCGCTTCGTTCTGGATGGGACGCGCGACGGAAATTAATGGTCGTCTTGAGATCCATGACGTGATCGGACCGGATGAATACACCGAGCATGTCAACAACAACGCTTACACCAACTATCTGGCCTGGCACAACGTGGCCTGCGCGCGTCAGTTTATGGCGAAGTTTGGGCGTGAAGATGCGCGTTTTACGGAGAATGCCGGTAAGTTCCTGGCGCGCCTGTGGCTGCCAGAGGCCGACGCAGAGGGTGTGATCCCGCAGGATGATACCTTCATGGCAAAACCTGCCATCGATCTGAGCCGCTATAAAGCCAAAGCGGGTAAGCAAACCATTCTGCTTGATTACTCTCGCGCGGAAGTGAACGAGATGCAGATCCTGAAGCAGGCCGACGTGGTGATGCTTAACTACCTGCTGCCGGAACGGTTTACGCCGCAGCAATGTGCCGCCAATCTGGCGTTCTACGAGCCACGCACGATCCATGATTCATCCCTGAGTAAAGCCATTCACGGCATTGTGCTCGCACGCTGCGGTGACACCGAGGGGGCGTATGCCTTCTGGCGCGATGGGATTGCCATCGACCTGGGGGACGACCCGCACAGCAGTGATGACGGTATTCATGCTGCCGCCACCGGTGCGATCTGGTTGGGCGCCATCCAGGGATTTGCTGGCCTGCACATTAGCGAAGGGGAGCTGCATCTTGCGCCGAAGCTGCCTGCTCACTGGCAGAAACTCGCCTTCCCGCTGCGGTGGCGGGGCGCAACAATGCACATTACCTGTGAAGATGACCAGTTAACCATTGAAACCACCGCACCTGTCACGTTGACGCTGTGGGGGGAAACGCTGCATGTATCAGGGCGAAAGGTCTGTGAGCGTAAGGACTTTCTTGTACCTGTTAATGGGACCGCTACCACGGAGGGGCGCCATGACGCTTAACGCTGTTGTATTCGATCTGGACGGGGTGATCACCGATACCGCGCATCTTCACTTTCTGGCCTGGCGCGCCGTGGCGGAGGAGATTGGTATCACCTTCGATGAAGTATTTAACGAACAGCTGAAAGGAATAAGCCGTATGGACTCCCTCCAGCGCATTCTGAAACATGGCGGGAAAGAGGGGATGTTCAGTGACGAGCAGCGCCTGGCGCTGGCGACGAAAAAAAACGCGCTTTACGTCCAGTCGCTGGCATCACTGACGCAGGATTCGCTGCTGCCGGGTATTCGCGACGTGCTGGCGGATATTCGCGCCGCGAAGGTCAAAATTGGCCTGGCATCCGTATCGCTTAATGCTCCTGGGATTTTGCACGCGTTGGGTATTCATCAGGCTTTCGATTTTTGCGCCGATGCTTCGCGTATTAGCCGCTCAAAGCCGGACCCGGAAATCTTCCTTGCGGCCTGTAAAGGACTGAACGTGCGTCCTGAAGAGGCCATTGGTATCGAAGATGCCGCCGCAGGGGTAGATGCGATCAACGCCGCAGGAATGCTGTCGGTCGGGATTGGGCCTGGCCTGAACCATGCGGGATTACAACTTCATTCAACGCAGGAACTGACCTGGGAACGCCTGACGGCTTTCTGGGCATCCCGGGCGTATTGATAAGGAATTAATAATGGCTCAACTGTCTCTGAAACACATTCAGAAAATTTATGATAACCAGGTCCACGTGGTGAAGGATTTCAACCTCGAAATTGAAGACAAAGAATTTATCGTCTTCGTCGGTCCATCGGGTTGTGGGAAATCCACGACGCTGCGAATGATTGCCGGCCTCGAGGAGATCAGCGCGGGTGAACTGATTATTGACGGGGTTTGCATGAATGATGTTCCCGCCAAGTCCCGTGATATCGCGATGGTCTTCCAGAACTATGCGCTCTATCCGCATATGACGGTCTACGACAACATGGCGTTTGGCCTGAAAATGCAAAAAATTGCGCCCTCCGTCATTGAAGAACGCGTTACCTGGGCGGCACAGATCCTGGGCTTGCGCGATTATCTCCAGCGTAAACCTGGCGCGTTGTCCGGCGGTCAGCGTCAGCGCGTGGCGTTAGGCAGGGCGATAGTGCGCGAAGCGGGGGTGTTCCTGATGGATGAGCCCTTATCCAACCTCGATGCCAAACTTCGTGTGCAGATGCGCGCTGAAATCAGCAAGCTGCATCAGAAGCTTAATACCACCATGATTTACGTGACGCACGATCAGACGGAAGCCATGACGATGGCGACCCGCATCGTGATTTTAAAGGACGGCATCATTCAGCAGGTGGGCGCGCCGAAGCAGGTCTACAACGAGCCGGCGAATATGTTCGTTGCAGGATTTATTGGCTCACCGGCGATGAACTTCATTCGTGGCGCAATCGACGACCGCTATTTTGTGACGGAAACGCTGCGTCTGGAGATCCCGGAGGACAAGCTGGCCGTACTGAATGCGCAAGGTTACCAGCGTAAAGCGGTTGTCTTTGGGATCCGTCCGGAAGATATTCTCACCGTACAGCGAAGCGGCGAAAACATCACGGCGAAGATCAGCGTTGCTGAGCTGACCGGGGCTGAATTTATGCTTTATGCCACCGTGGGTGGGCATGAACTGGTTGTCCGTGCGGGAGCGGCGGATGATTACGTTGCCGGAGATAATATCGGCATCCAGTTCGACATGAATAAGTGCCATTTCTTCGATGCTGATACTGAAACAGCTATTAGATAAGAAAGGTGTTCGCCGGAAATGAAAGTTTCCGGTTTTTTGTATGTTAATTAAAAAGGAATATTTTAATGAGTACTCTACTAAGAAGTGCTGCGCTCGTCCTGTGCGCAGGGGTGAGCTGCGCATAAGCAACTGAATCAGCCAAACAGTGGGAATTTAATATTGGCGCCATGTATGAAATTGAAAACGTCGAAGGTCAGGCAGACGATAAAGATGGATTATATGAACCCTCCGTGTGGTTTAATGCCACTTGGGATGCATGGACCATTTCGCTGACTATGTATCAGGAAGGGCCGGTTGATTACAGTAGCATGACGCGCGGCACCTATTTCGATCGTCCCGAAGTAGAATTACGCTATCGTATTATTGGTACCGATGATTTCACGCTGGGACTGACGGGTGGTTTCCGTAATTACAGCTATCATTTCAAAGATGAGGATGGCGCGAAAGCGGGCAGCGCAAATATGCAGCGCTATAAAATTCAACCGGACTGGGATGTAAAATTAACCGATGACTGGCGTTTTGGCGGATGGTTTGCCATGTACCAGTTTGCGAATGACCTGGCAAAAAACGGTTATTCTGAGAGCCGTGTTGAAACGGAAACCGGTTTTACCTGGACAATTAACGAAACCGTCTCTGCAAAAGTTAATTACTATTTAGAGCGGGGTTTCAATATGGACAGTTCACGTAATAACGGTGAATTCTCCACTCAGGAAATTCGCGCCTATCTGCCGATTTCATTGGGTCAGACGACGCTAACGCCTTATACCCGTCTGGGACTCGATCGCTGGTCAAACTGGGACTGGCAAGACGATCCTGAGCGTGAAGGACATGATTTCAACCGTTTGGGTATGCTGTACGCCTATGATTTTAACAATGGTTTATCCATGACGCTGGAATATGCCTACGAATGGGAAAACCATGACGAAGGGGAAAGTGACCGCTTCCACTATGCCGGTATCGGCGTGAATTACGCGTTTTGATAACACTTCACCAGGGGCGTTTGCCCCTGGTTTTTAGCGTAATGAAGCCGCATCTGAAAAATGCGTTTCAACCAATACCTTATGCGGGGCAGGTTTACCCGCAATGCACCTGAACAACAAATCGCAGCTCTCTTCGCCCAGCTTTCTCGTGGGGATATCAAAACCGCCTGGTGCAGGGGTTAAAATGAGAGATAGCATCGGGTCGCTGTATCCTGCCATTGCGACCTGTTCCGGGATCGTCAGATTTAGCTCATCCGCGGCACGATAAAGACTCAGCAATTTCATGCTGTCCGTCGCAAAAACCGCATCGGGCGGGTTGTCTGATGAGAGTAGCTGACAGGCCGCCTGAAGCGCGCTTTCATGGGTATATCCGCCATCAATAACCCAGTCCGGATTAATCGCAATACCGTGCTTCTCAAGGCTCGATTTATAGCCCGCCAGGCGATCGATAGAAACGTGATAATCGAGAGGGGCATGCAGGCAGGCAATTTTAGTGCGACCATGTGTGATAAATGAGTCGGTTAATATGGCGCTGTCGTGGAAATTATCCGTGTCGACAGAATAGATATTCTGGTAATTGCCTTCCACTTTACCAATAACGACCACGGGCACACCGTATTCGTCCAGCGTCGCGAAAAAAGACTCGTTCGCCGGCGAGCTTAGCATGATGATCCCTTTGATCATCTTCTGCTTTATTTTACCCACGCATTTTTGCAGATCATCTTCGCTGCTTTTGGACGTTTGTAAAATAACATCAAAACCTTCTTCTTCTGCTTTTGCCGTTATGGCATGCAGTACATCAGAGAAAAACGGATTCCCTGCGGTGGTTTTGGTTGAACGGGTCGAAATAACCATAATGGCGTCGAAGCCAGAAGAGGTGAGTGCGCGGGCAAGTTTATTCGGTTGATAATTTAATTCTTCTATCGCCTTCAACACCTTTTCGCGCGCTTCAGGAGAAATATTCGTTTGTTTATTCAGAACGCGCGACACGGTTGATTTCGAAACGCCAGCAACGCGGGCAATATCATAGATGGTGGGTGACATACACCTTACTCACTCCAGACGGACAGCAATTGCGCCCATCTTACTGGAGAGAAAACGGCAATAGCAATAATTAAGAATTGATAATCAACGATCTGCCCCAATTTACTGTATTCTGAAGTGACTTTTTTCAGGGTTCCAGGCAATGAAGGACGGCGATGAAGCGACTTAAAAACGAATTCAATTCTCTGGTGAACCGTGGCGTTGATCGCCATCTGCGTCTTGCCGTGACGGGGCTGAGCCGCAGCGGTAAGACAGCATTCATTACGGCGATGGTCAATCAGCTGTTGAACCTGCATGCAGGGGCGCGCCTGCCACTGCTTAGCGCAGTGCGCGAGGAGCGGTTGCTGGGGGTGAAACGCGTACCGCAACGTGATTTTGGCATCCCCCGTTTCACCTATGATGAAGGTCTGGCGCAGTTATACGGGGAACCTCCCGCCTGGCCCACCCCGACGCGTGGCGTGAGCGAAATCCGGCTTGCGCTTCGTTTCCGCTCGAATGAATCCCTGATGCGTCACTTCAAAGAAACGTCCACGCTCTATCTCGAAATTGTGGATTATCCGGGAGAATGGCTGCTCGATTTACCGATGCTGGCGCAGGATTACCTGAACTGGTCCCGACAGATGACCGGTTTGTTGCAGGGGCAGCGGGCAGAGTGGTCGACCCAATGGCGCCAGCTTTGCGAAGGGCTGGACCCGCTGGCGCCGGCGGATGAAAACCGTCTGGCCGTCATAGCCGAAGCCTGGACGGATTACCTGCATCAGTGCAAGCAGGAGGGGTTGCATTTCATTCAGCCGGGCCGCTTCGTTCTGCCGGGTGATTTAGCCGGTGCTCCCGCGCTACAGTTTTTCCCGTGGCCGGACGTTGACAGCATCGGCGAATCGAAACTGGCGCAGGCGGACAAGACCACCAACGCCGGTATGCTCCGCGAGCGATACAATTATTACTGTGAGAAGGTGGTTAAGGGCTTTTATAAAAATCACTTTTTACGCTTTGACCGCCAGATCGTGCTGGTGGACTGCCTGCAACCGCTCAACAGCGGGCCGCAAGCGTTCAATGATATGCGGCTGGCGCTGACGCAGCTGATGCAAAGCTTTCATTATGGCCAGCGTACGCTGTTTCGCCGTTTGTTCTCGCCGGTCATCGACAAGCTGCTGTTTGCCGCCACAAAAGCTGACCATGTGACGGTCGATCAGCACGCCAACATGGTATCCCTGCTGCAACAGCTGGTGCAGGATGCCTGGCAGAATGCGGCCTTCGAAGGGATCAGCATGGACTGTCTGGGGCTGGCGTCCGTACAGGCTACGCAGAGTGGGTTGATTGACCTGAATGGCGAGAAAATTCCGGCCCTGCGGGGCAACCGTCTCAGCGACGGCGAACCGCTCACGGTCTATCCGGGGGAAGTTCCGGCGCGTCTGCCCGGCCAGGCTTTCTGGCAAAGCCAGGGTTTTCAGTTCGAAGCCTTCCGTCCGCAGAGCATGAACGTTGATCAGCCATTGCCGCATATCCGTCTGGATGCTGCGCTGGAGTTTTTAATTGGAGATAAATTGCGATGACGGAACCGTTAAAACCTCGCATTGATTTTACCGGCCAGCTTGAGCAGACGCCCCATGAGGCGTTCAAAACGGCGCAAACCTTCAGCGGCCCGCAGGCTGACAACTTTGCTCCCGTGCTGGCAGACGAACCGATGGTTGAAGAGGGGCAGGCGGAAGCGGTGGTTGATGCGGCACTGCGCCCGAAACGCAGCCTGTGGCGTAAGATGGTGACCGCCGGGTTAGCCCTTTTTGGTGTGAGCGTAATCGGCCAGGGCGTGCAGTGGGGCGTCAATGCCTGGCAAACGCAGGACTGGGTGGCGCTGGGGGGATGCGCCGCCGGGGCGTTGATTGTTGGTGCGGGCGTTGGCTCAGTCGTCAGCGAGTGGCGTCGCCTCTGGCGTTTGCGTCAGCGTGCCCACGAACGCGATGAAGCGCGGGATCTGCTGCACAGTCACGGCACAGGAAAAGGGCGTGCTTTTTGTGAAAAGCTTGCGGCTCAGGCCGGGATAGATCACTCTCACCCGGCGCTTCAGCGCTGGTATGCGGCGATACACGAAACCCAGAATGACCAGGAAGTGGTCACGCTCTATGCGCACATTGTTCAGCCGGTACTGGATGCGCAGGCTCGTCGTGAGATCAGCCGTTCGGCGGCGGAATCTACCCTGATGATCGCCGTCAGTCCGCTGGCAATGGTGGACATGGCCTTTATCGCCTGGCGCAACCTGCGTCTGATCAACCGCATCGCCAGGCTGTACGGCATTGAGCTTGGCTATTACAGCCGACTGCGCCTGTTCAAACTGGTGTTGCTGAATATCGCCTTCGCCGGGGCAAGCGAACTGGTACGGGAGGTCGGGATGGACTGGATGTCGCAGGATCTTGCGGCGCGTCTCTCTGCCCGGGCGGCGCAGGGGATTGGTGCCGGTCTGCTGACGGCACGCCTGGGTATCAAAGCGATGGAGGTTTGTCGTCCACTCCCCTGGATCGATGGCGATAAGCCGCGGCTGGGGGATTTCCGTCGCGAATTGATTGGCCAGCTTAAAGAGACGCTCAATAAAAAACCTGCTCAGTGAGGTTTTGTTTACTAATCGTGCGGGCTGTCAATATTTGTTGACAGCCACCTTCCCGAACACCGTGATCTGACATATCATTTTACTGTTATTGGCTTAAACGGTGAATTTCCCATGCGTCTGGAAGTCTTTTGTGAGGACCGTCTCGGTCTGACCCGCGAGTTACTCGATCTTCTTGTTTTACGTAGCATTGATTTACGTGGCATAGAGATCGACCCTGTCGGGCGAATTTACCTCAATTTTGCCGAAATTGAATTTAATACCTTCAGTAGCCTGATGGCGGAAATCCGCCGTATCGCTGGCGTTACGGATGTACGTACCATCCCCTGGATGCCGTCCGAGCGGGAACATCTTGCGCTGAGCGCGCTGCTGGAAGCAATGCCGGAGCCGTTTCTCTCTCTCGATCTGAAAAATAAAGTCGAGCGCGTTAACCAGGCCAGCTGCCAGCTGTTTGCGCAGACTCAGGAAAAACTTATCGGGCACCACGCCACGCAACTGATCACCGGTTTTAATTTCCAGCGCTGGCTGGACAGCAACCCGCAAAATACCCATAGCGAGCATGTCGTCATCAACGGACAGAATTTCCTGATGGAGATCACACCGGTCTACCTGAAAGGGGAAAATGCCGCGCGGGTGCTGACCGGCGCAGTGATCATGCTGCGCTCCACGGTGCGAATGGGGCGTCAGTTACAGAACCTTTCCAGCCAGGACGTCGGCGCATTCAGCCAGATTATTGCGGTGAGCCCGAAGATGCGTCATGTGATCGACCAGGCGCGCAAGCTGGCAAATCTTACGGCGCCGCTGCTGATTACCGGGGATACCGGTACGGGGAAAGATCTGCTGGCGCATGCTGTGCACATGGCCAGCCCGCGTGCGGCAAAACCGTATCTGGCGCTGAACTGCGCCTCTATTCCTGAAGATGCCGTTGAAAGTGAGCTGTTCGGGCATGCACCGGAAGGTAAAAAAGGCTTCTTTGAACAGGCGAATGGCGGCTCGGTGCTGCTGGACGAGATTGGCGAAATGTCGCCACGCATGCAGGCGAAACTGCTGCGTTTCCTCAATGACGGCACGTTCCGCCGCGTGGGGGAAGATCATGAAGTTCACGTGGACGTGCGCGTCATCTGCGCCACCCAGAAAAACCTGGTGGAGCTGGTGCAGAAAGGGGTATTCCGCGAAGATCTCTACTATCGTCTCAACGTTCTGACGCTCAATATTCCGCCGCTGCGCGATTGCCCACAGGACATCATGCCGTTGACAGAACTGTTCGTGGCCCGTTTTGCCGATGAGCAGGGCGTGCCGCGTCCGAAGCTCTCTGCCGACCTGGGCACCGTGCTGACGCGTTACGGCTGGCCGGGCAATATTCGTCAGCTTAAAAATGCGGTCTATCGCGCATTAACTCAGCTTGAAGGGTATGAACTGCGCCCTCAGGATATTCTGTTGCCGGATTACGATGCCGGGACGGTCTCGGTAGGCGAAGAGGCAATGGAAGGCTCGCTGGATGACATCACCAGCCGTTTCGAGCGTTCGGTGTTAACGCAGCTATATCGCAGCTATCCGAGCACGCGCAAGCTGGCTAAACGTCTTGGGGTGTCACATACCGCGATTGCGAATAAGTTGCGCGAGTATGGGTTAAATCAGAAGAAGGGTGACGAATAAATAAAAAAGCCTCTTTGCAGAGGCTTTTTTACGTTTAGGCTTTAAGCGCCTCAAGTGCAGCGGTGTAATCCGGTTCGGTAGTGATTTCGTTCACCAGCTCACTGAAAACAACGTTGTCGTTTTCGTCGATCACCAGCACCGCACGAGCAGCCAGACCTTTCAGCGCGCCTTCGGAAATGGCAACACCGTATTTTTCCAGGAAATCCGGGCTGCGCAGAGTGGAAAGGGTGATAACGTTGCTCAGGCCTTCAGCGCCGCAGAAGCGGGACTGGGCAAACGGCAGGTCAGCAGAAATGCACAGCACCACGGTGTTATCCATTTCGGTCGCCAGCTGGTTGAATTTACGCACTGATGCAGCGCAAACGCCAGTATCGATGCTTGGGAAAATGTTCAGGACTTTACGCTTGCCAGCAAACTGGCTCAGCGTGACGTCAGACAGATCTTTAGCCACCAGAGTAAAAGGCTGTGCTTTGCTGCCAGACTGTGGGATGGAACCTGCAACAGCAACCGGGTTGCCCTGGAAATGAACGAGTTGTGACATAGATATCTTCCTGTTTACAAATAGTTAACGTCGTGGCTAGTGTATGTCATCCGCAGTTAGCACGGCAAACCAATTTTCTGCCTTTCCGGCCTGCAAGGAGTCAGTGATGAGAAGCGTTAAGGTCTATGAAGAAGCCTGGCCATTGCACACCCCGTTTGTGATCTCGCGCGGCAGCCGTAATGAGGCCTGCGTGGTCGTGGTTGAATGTGAAGAGGACGGCGTAAAAGGCGTCGGAGAATGTACCCCTTATCCTCGCTACGGAGAAAGCCTGGCGTCAGTCATGGCGCAAATTATGACGGTGGTGCCCGAGTTGCAGGCGGGCCTGACGCGTGAGGCTCTTCAGCTTCGGTTGCCGGCCGGCGCGGCACGCAACGCGATTGACTGCGCACTCTGGAGTCTGGAAGCGGCGAAACAACAAAAACCGCTGCCTGCGCTGCTGGACGTTACGCTGCCGCAATCGATCGTCACCGCGCAAACGGTGGTCATCGGTGAACCAGAGCAAATGGCCGCCAGCGCTCAGGCGTTGTATGCCACCGGTGCAACCTTATTAAAGGTGAAGCTCGACGATCGTCTGATTAGCGAACGCATGGTCGCCATTCGTGCGGCGGTGCCTGATGCCACTCTTATCGTCGATGCGAACGAATCATGGCACAGCGAAGGGCTGGCAGCCCGTTGTCAGCTGCTTGCCGATCTGGGCGTCGCCATGCTGGAGCAACCCCTCCCGGCAGGAGACGATGCCGCGCTGGCGAATTTTATTCATCCGCTTCCCGTCTGTGCAGATGAAAGCTGTCATACCCGTGCGAGCCTGTCAGCTCTCAAGGGACGCTACGAAATGGTGAACATTAAGCTGGATAAAACAGGTGGATTAACCGAGGCCCTGGCACTGGCACAAGATGCGCAGGCGCAAGGCTTTGCTCTGATGCTGGGCTGTATGTTGTGCACGTCCAGAGCGATCGGCGCTGCGCTCCCGCTGGTGAACAGCGTGCGTTTTGCCGATCTGGACGGCCCAACCTGGCTGGCGGTTGACGTCTCACCCGCGCTGAATTTTACTTCCGGCGTGCTTCATCTTTGAGGCTGCCAGCGCAGGAGATCTGTCATCGCCCGCAGGTATTTTTCGCTCGCTTCATCCGAGGAGATGGGCGGAAACTCTGCGGTGATACAGTGAAGGCTGAGATCTGCGCACCAGCTGCCAAACGACCCGGGTGTTTCATAGCCAACGCTGCTCACCAGAGGTAGAGCAAACGCATCCGCAAGCCACTGCCCGAGCGCCGTATGACGAGGATCTTCAATACAGGCGAGGGGATCGTGGAAAGAGACAACCCAGGCCGGGTGGATCTTATGAATAAGCTGGCATAGCGCCTGAGTCTCCGGTTCGGAACCGGGTTTGTCTCCCGTGAGCAGGACCACATCTCGCTCCTGCGCCGAACTGTTCCAGCGATACACCGTTTCACCGGCGCGCCAGTTTGCCGCCGGGAAGTTCCTGTTCAGGTCAACGCCTCGTGCATTCGCCCGCAATCCAAGCTGACAACCGTCCGGGTTGACGGTCAAAATCACATGATGACGTCGTAAATCGGGGGCCAGCGTACGTAGCGCGCACGAGAGTGTCACGACAGACGAGTTTTCATCGCCATGCGTGCCTGCAATGATTAAGCCGCTATTGCGATCGGCCTCGGGGGCCGGAAACCAGATCAGCGGCGCGCCTAAAAATGAGCGTCCATAATGTTCAGTTCCTGGCGGGAAGGCACCGCGTTCCGTTCTTGGTCGGGTAGTTGCCATAGTAAACCCTGATGATAAAGTCACTTCTGGCAGTGTTGTGCAAAAGCCGCGCTTAATCAAATAGTTTCCGTGTGTGTGGAAAATTGCCTGACATCAACTTTCCAGAGGAAGCATTTGCATTTCTCCGTTTCGAAACAAATAATTACGCATCTGCCTGTTACCTGACATCATTAAGGGGATCGTATGAAGCATCCTGTTTCGCTTCTTTGTACTGCGCTGTGGCTGTGCGGGCTTTCTTCACTTTCATATGCCGCGGAGGTTCCCGAAGGAACGGTTCTGGCGCAAAAGCAGGAGCTGGTTCGACATATCAAAGATGAGCCCGCTTCGCTCGATCCGGCAAAAGCGGTGGGATTGCCCGAGATACAGGTGATTCGCGACCTCTATGAAGGGCTGGTAAATCAGAACGAAAAAGGGGAGTTAGTTCCCGGCGTGGCGACGCGCTGGCAGAGCAATGACAACCGCGTCTGGACGTTCACGCTGCGGGATAACGCTAAGTGGTCTGACGGTACCCCAGTGACGGCACAAGATTTTGTCTATAGCTGGCGTCGTCTGGTTGATCCTAAAACAACGTCACCTTTCGCCTGGTTTGCGGCGCTGGCGGGCATTAACAATGCCCAGTCCATCATCGACGGCAAAGCTGCTCCGGATACGCTCGGCGTGACGGCGGTCGATGCTAAAACGCTGCGCGTGCAGCTGGACAAACCGCTACCCTGGTTCAGTAATCTGACGGCTAACTTCGCGTTTTATCCTGTTCAAAAGGCCAATGTGGAGAGCGGTAAGGAATGGACGCGCCCTGGCGCGCTCATTGGCAACGGTGCTTATGTGCTGAAAGATCGCGTGGTGAATGAAAAACTGGTGGTTGAGCCGAATTCACATTACTGGGATAACGCCAGGACGGTGCTTAAAAAAGTCACCTTTGTGCCGATCAACCAGGAGTCCTCGGCGACCAAACGCTATCTGGCGGGCGATATCGATATTACAGAATCGTTTCCGAAAAACATGTACCAGAAGCTGCTTAAAGATATTCCGGGACAGGTTTATACACCGCCACAGCTTGGGACCTATTACTACGCGTTTAACACGCAAAAAGGCCCAACCGCGGATGCCCGCGTACGTCTCGCGCTCAGCATGACTATAGACAGACGTATTATGGCGGAAAAAGTCTTGGGGACCGGCGAGAAACCGGCCTGGCATTTTACTCCCGATGTCACTGCGGGTTTTACGCCGGAAACCTCGCCATTTGAGCAGATGTCACAGCAGGAGCTGAATGCGCAAGCGAAAACGTTGTTGCAGGCGGCAGGCTATGGCCCCCAGCGTCCGCTAAAATTAACGCTGCTGTATAACACGTCTGAAAACCACCAGAAAATCGCGATTGCCGTTGCATCCATGTGGAAGAAAAATCTGGGTGTTGACGTTAAGTTGCAGAATCAGGAGTGGAAAACCTACATCGACAGCCGCAATACCGGGAATTTTGACGTCATCCGTGCATCGTGGGTAGGGGACTACAATGAGCCGTCTACATTCCTGTCGCTGCTGACCTCCTCCCATAGCGGGAATATCTCACGATTCAACGATCCTGCTTACGATAAGATTATTCATCAGGCGACGCTCGAAACTACTGAAAAAGCGCGTAATGCCGACTACAACATGGCCGAGAAGATCCTCACCGAGAAAGCACCAATTGCCCCTATTTATCAGTACACCAATGGCCGTCTCATCAAGCCATGGGTTAAAGGTTATCCGATAAATAACCCGGAGGATGTTGCGTACAGCCGTACAATGTATATTGAAAAGCATTAAAAAAGAGGTCAGGGCGCTACGTGATTATGGTAAATATCCATTAACCGCATAAGCGCCCGCTCTCAGGGTTGATAGTTTTACAGCCTGATTATTACCAAATATCCCCTTCATATCAGCCCATCACTTATTGTCATGATGAATATCTTCAGAGAGATTCTTTCTCCCGTTTATCGAAAAACGCGTAGTCATTTATTCGCCATTCCTGTAGCAGTATAGTCATTACTGTTTTAAAGATTGAATTTGTCCGATACAGGATTTTTTCATATTCAGGCCATTTATTGAATTAAAGCCTTATTTCTCTGCGCTGTTACGGGGTGTGTTAATAAATGCATTGATGTAAATCAATTATTCAACCTCATGGGACAATAAGTTCAATATTTCCAATCAAAGCAGTCATTTCTGCCAAATTAATGTGAATAAATAGTTAATTTTTACTGTGTATCATGTATCTATGGCATTTATGAGTACACTAATTTAGTGGAATATTCTTAAGAAAAGTCTAATGGTAGATCTTTGATCTGGGAAGTTGATTTTAAATGGGTTTTTGCTCTAATATGGCTTTGTAAAGAAACGTCACTCACTTAACATTTATTTCTTTTAAAGAAAGGGATTGCTATGGCCGATTCATTCCAGAATGAGGTGCCCAAGGCACGCATAAACTTAAAGCTGGCTCTGCATACAGGTGGCGCGCAAAAGAAAATCGAACTGCCGCTTAAACTCCTCACCGTCGGTGATTTCAGTAATGGAAAAGAGAATCGCCCATTATCGGAAAGGGAGAAAATCAACGTCAATAAAAATAACTTCAACAGCGTACTTTCGGAATTTAACCCGGAAGTGAATCTGACGGTTCCTAACACAATGGCCGGGGATGGCTCGGAAGAAAGCATAAAACTGAATTTCTCCGATATTAAGGATTTCGAACCTGAACAGGTTGCCCGCCAGATCCCCCAGCTCCGCGCCATGCTGGCCATGCGTAATTTATTACGCGACCTCAAATCCAATCTTCTTGATAACGCCACTTTCAGAAAAGAACTCGAGAAAATTCTCAAAGACCCGGCGCTGTCTCAGGAATTACGCGACGAAATGAGTGCACTGGCCCCGAAATAAGCGGCATGTGTAATTTAATGGATTAACCGGGAATATGCTGATGTCTGTGAATACTGAAACCGCCTCCGCGCAGGGGCAGACCACCGTACTGGAAAAAGAGGGCGTTTACGCCTCCCTGTTTGAAAAAATCAACCTGACCCCGGCCTCCAGCCTGGGTGATATCAATGCGTTTCTGGATGACGCCGCGCTTTCTGACGCTCCGGCGGGTGAACGCCTGACGGCGGCGATGCAGGTGTTTATGGACTGCATCCGCAAATCCGGTCAGCCGGTGGAGAAGCTCGACAAAACGCTGATTGACCACCATATCGCTGAGCTGGATTTCCAGATCAGCCGTCAGCTGGATGCCGTAATGCATCACCAGGAGTTCCAGAAGGTGGAGTCCCTGTGGCGCGGCCTGAAGCAGCTGGTGGACAGCACCGACTACCGCCAGAACGTGAAAACCGAAATTCTGGATGTGTCGAAAGAAGATCTGCGTCAGGACTTTGAAGACGCGCCGGAACTTATCCAGAGCGGCCTCTACTGGCACACCTATACCGCCGAATACGACACCCCGGGCGGCGAGCCGATTGGCTCCGTGATTTCATCCTATGAATTTGACGCCAGCCCGCAGGATGTGGCGCTGCTGCGCAACATCTCTAAAGTATCAGCTGCCGCACATATGCCGTTTATTGGCTCTGTCGGTCCGAAATTTTTCCTGAAAGACTCGATGGAAGAGGTCGCTGCAATTAAGGATATCGGCAACTACTTCGACCGCGCCGAGTACATCAAGTGGAAATCTTTCCGCGACACCGACGACGCCCGCTACATCGGCCTCGTGATGCCGCGCGTGCTGGGGCGTCTGCCGTATGGCCCGGACACCGTACCGGTACGCAGCTTTAACTACGTTGAGCAGGTGAAAGGCCCGGATCACGAGAAATACCTGTGGACCAGCGCGTCGTTCTCCTTCGCGTCAAACATGGTGAAGAGCTTCATCAATAACGGCTGGTGCGTGCAGATCCGTGGCCCGCAGGCGGGCGGGGCGGTGAAAGATCTGCCTATTCATCTGTACGATCTGGGCACCGGCAACCAGGTTAAAATTCCGTCTGAGGTGATGATCCCGGAGACCCGCGAGTTTGAGTTTGCCAACCTCGGCTTTATCCCGCTCTCGTATTACAAAAACCGCGACTATGCCTGCTTCTTCTCGGCGAACTCCGCGCAGAAACCGGCGTTGTACGACACCGCAGATGCCACGGCCAACAGCCGCATCAACGCCCGTCTGCCGTACATCTTCCTGCTGTCGCGTATTGCGCACTACCTGAAGCTCATCCAGCGCGAGAACATCGGCACCACCAAGGACCGCCGTCTGTTGGAGCTGGAGCTGAATACCTGGGTGCGTAGTCTGGTGACGGAAATGACCGATCCGGGCGATGAGTTGCAGGCTTCTCATCCGCTGCGTGACGCGAAGGTGGTGGTGGAAGATATCGAAGACAACCCGGGTTTCTTCCGCGTGAAGCTGTTTGCGGTGCCGCACTTCCAGGTGGAAGGCATGGATGTGAACCTGTCTCTGGTGAGCCAGATGCCGAAAGCGAAAGCGTAAGGCGGTAGCAGGGATGAAAATTTATCGTCCGCTGTGGAACGAGGGGGCGTTGCTGTCCCCTCAACAATTCCAGCAACAGTCCGACTGGGAAACTTTTCGCAGCACAGGCGTTGCGGCACTTGCCTCGCCGTTTGCATGGGGCGTTGAGCGAGTTGAAATTGATGAAAGACTGCTGGAAACAGGTCTGATACAGATTTCACAGCTGCGGCTCTGGCTGCCCGATGGCACGCTGGTGGATACGGTAGTCAGCGACCTGCCGCCGGAACCGCGTGAACTGGATTTATCACCTCATTCAGACGCGGTTACGGTGGTGATTGCCCTGCCGTTGATGCAGTCCGGGTTAAATAACGTGCTCCAGGAAGCGGCAGTGGCTGATCGGCCGCTCCGCTATCGTGAGGAGTGGGTCAATGTTCAGGATGCGTTTGGCAGCGAAGAGGAGTCCGTCGCTGTTGCCCGCTTTAATCTGGCGATCCGTTTTGAGCATGAGGATAACGCGTCGTGGCAGTGCTGTCCGGTTGCACGGCTGATCCGGGACGGACAGGGGAGCTGGCGTCATGATCCGGCATTCATTCCGCCTATGGCCCTGTTTTCTGCCAGCCCGGCGATGCGGGAAAGGCTGGTGTTACTGAACCGCCAGCTTCGCTCCCGCCGCCAACGGTTGATGGCTATGCGTCGGGAAAGTAATGAGCGCCTGGCGGATTTTGCTGTGGCGGATGTTTCTCTTTTTTGGCTTCTCAATGCGCTTAACTCTCATGCCAGGGTACTGGTCGAGTTTGAACGTTTTCCGGCTCGCCATCCGGAACAGGTGTGGGCAGAGCTTGCGCGGCTTGCGGGCAGTATGCTGACGTTTTCTCTGGACAGCGATCTGGACGCAATCCCTGGCTATGACCACGCCCGGCCTGAAATGACGTTTCCACCGCTGTTTGAACTGATCGCCGGTTTACTGGAAGCCAGCCTGCCGTCCCGTGTGATAGCGCTGGAGATGTCCCGACCTGACGCCCAGACCTGGAAAGCCTCGCTGCACGACATTCGGCTGCGTGAAGAAGCCGATCTCTGGCTCTCTGTCCGGTCTGACGTTCCAGCCTGGCAAGTGGCGGAGAAATTCCCGGCATTATGCAAGGCGGGTTCCCCGGATGATGTGAATGCGATTTCCACCGTTGCGCTGCAGGGGATCCCACTCATTGCCGTGAATCGCGTGCCTGCTGCGTTACCGGTGCGAATGGAGAACCAGTACTTCGCGCTGGACATGGAAAGTGCTGCGGCACGGGACATGCTGGAGCAGGGGATCTGTATGTTCTATGTGCCTGCTTTGCTGGGACAGCTTGAACTTGAACTGTTTGCGGTACTGCGATCATGAGAAAAGAAACCGATATCGATGCTCTGATGGCGGAGACCTGGCTCACCGTCACCCTGCTTAAGCAGGGGGCAACAACGCCTGACGGGAATGTGCTGTACGACACCTGCTGCAAACATGTGGAAAGCGTGCGCGAGGCGCTGGATCGAGCAGGATATGATGAAGCCAGTGTCGATCATATCTCTTATGCGCAATGTGCGCTGCTTGACGAAGTGGTCATGAGCAGAAAACTGCCTGACGGGGCAGATGCTGATGCGGGCCAGGTAGCCTGGCGAAAAGCGCCGCTACAGGCGCGCTATTTTGGGTCGCTGCATGCAGGTGAAGCCCTGTGGGATCGTATTGCGGAAGTATTGCGCCAGCCAGCGCCAAACATGGCCGTTCTGACCTGCTATCACCGGGTGCTCGCGCTGGGATTCCAGGGGTTGTACAGCATGGGCTCTGTCAGCCAGACCCAGCGTGAAGAGGCAATGAAAGCGCTTGCTGAGCGGGTTCCGCCTCTTGATGCCGGCCTTTCTCTGGTGGTTCGCAGGACCGGAAAACACCGTTACAGCCTGCTGCGCTCTGTCTGGTTCTGGATCGCGGCGGCGGCGGTAATCACCGGTGCCGTATGGTGGGGCGGTCATCTCTGGCTCCAGGCTCTGCTGTCCGCGCAGTTACCGGAGTTGCCCCATTAATGCGTAAATCGGTCATGGTTTCTCTGATATTCCACGTACTGGCGGGTGCCGCGGCGCTTTTATGGCTTCTGTGGGGCTTCATTCCGGCAGGCACGCTGTTTAAAGGCGTGATGACGCTGTGCATTGTTGCGCTGGCCGTCTGGCAGATCCGGCGAAAAAGCCGTTTCAGCCAGGCTCAGGGCAATGGCGGGACTAGTTTTGATCTGCCCGTACTTGCTGATGCGGGTCCGGTTGTTCTTGTTTGCGGAGACAGACTGGATGCCCTGTTCGGGGAGCATACTCTGCGTAAAACAGCGCATGGCTGGTGGCTGCGGGTGAATGACGTCAGCAGGCTCAGTGATTTCGTGCGCGATATTCAGGAGCGGCAGCCGCGCCAGGCTGGACAGATCGCCGTTATGTATGCCTCCCATCCCGACGGGTACCAGGATGAAGCGGTGTTGCGCGCGACCCTGAAAGCGTTGCGCCAGCAGATGAAACAGCTGAGCCTGATCGCCGGATTCACTCCGCCGGTGATCCTGAGCGCTGAGTTTTCCGGCCCTGAAACCCCGTGGGTTATTGTCCATGGCGACAAACCGGTTGTTTACCCTGTTGATGAGACGCCACAGGCTACGGACGACTGGCAACAGGCAAATCGTCTGGCGCTGATGCCTGTACTGCGGGAAGGCTTTGCTTTTATGCGCACCCTTCTTATGGATGAACTGGCGAAAGAAGATCGGTTATTTCCGCCGGTCCACCCGTTTGCGGTGGCTCTGAAAAGCGGCGGCGCTTCAGCCAGCAATACGTCTTTATGGGCACTCTGGCTTTGTCGCCTGACACACCTGCTTCTGCCGCAGACAGACGAAATGGCGGAGGCATCCGGTCGTTTTCCTGATGCGGTACTACCGTTGCTCACGCCTTACTGCGCACCTGTTCAGGGCGGGAAGCGCACCCGCCGTCTCATTGTGTGGGTCCTGGCCTGCGTTCTTAACGCCCTTGGTTTTTCTGCCATGAATAACGCGGCGCTGATCCGCCAGGTGGGAATGAATCTACAGCGCTGGTATGCCATCCCCATGAACCATTATGAGCCGAAGGCGCAGTCACTTGCCGCACTGAAACAGGACGCCCTTCTGCTGGAGCGCTGGCAGCGGCAGGGGGAACCGCTCAGGTATGCGCTGGGCTATTACCCCGGTCAGCGTCTGTGGCTGGCGTTACAGAAGGCGATTGACACGTATGTGCCGCCACCAGCTCCCGCCATGGAACCGGTACCGAAAATCATCCGCCTCGACAGCATGTCACTGTTCGATACCGGAAAGTGGGCGCTTAAACCCGCCTCAACAAAGCTGCTGGTGAACTCACTGGTGGGGATCAAGGCGAAGCCCGGCTGGCTGATTGTGGTGGCGGGCCATACCGACAGCACCGGGGATGACCAGTCCAACCAGGTGCTGTCGCTTAAGCGCGCGGAGTCGGTGCGCGACTGGATGCGGGATACCGGCGACGTGCCGGAAAGCTGTTTTGCGGTGCAGGGCTATGGTGAAAGCCGTCCTGTCGCCACCAACGACACGGCTGAAGGCCGGGCGCTGAACCGCCGTGTCGAAATCAGTCTGGTGCCGCAGGCGAATGCCTGTCAGGCACCGGGCACGACCCATGCGTCATCGCAGGATGATGGCGCTGATAACAATGTAACGGAGTAATTAACATGGCAATTCCAGTCTATCTGTGGCTGAAGGACGACGGCGGCGCGGACATCAAAGGGTCCGTGGACGTGAAAGATCGTGAAGGCAGTATCGAAGTGGTGGCCCAGGAGCACAACCTGTACATCCCGACCGATAACAATACCGGCAAGCTGACCGGCACCCGTATCCACACCCCGTTCCTGTTCACCAAGGAAATCGACTCCTCCAGCCCGTACCTGTACAAGGCGGTGACGACCGGCCAGACCCTGAAATCGGCCGAGTTCAAATGGTACAGAATCAATGACGCAGGCCAGGAAGTGGAGTACTTCAACACCAAGCTTGAGAACGTGAAGCTGGTGAAAGTGAATCCGAAGATGCATGACATCAAGGATCCTGCTTTCGAGAAGCACAACCACCTCGAGCAGATTGAACTGCGCTACGAAAAAATCACCTGGACCTACAAGGACGGCAACATCATTCATTCCGATTCCTGGAACGAACGTACCACCGCGTAAGAGCCCCGAGCAGACGGTCAGCCGTCTGCTTTTTTTGCTGAGCGCCTGCACTGACGGGTGGTCAGCAAAGAAAAACACAATCTGCCTGCCCGACCTGATGCGCTTTGGGTTCCTGAATAACAGGGAACAGCGACGGGCGGTAGCGTGTCCGGAACTGATAAAGAGAGAGTCTCATGGAAAATCCAGCCATCCTGTTACGCCGTCTTAACCCTTACTGTGCCCGCGCGATGGAAGGGGCCGCTTCCCTGTGCCAGACCCGCGCCCATGCGGAAATCCTGCCTGAGCACTGGCTGCTGAAACTGCTGGAACAGGGTGAGGGCGACCTGACGGTGCTGGCACGGCGCTACGAATGGGATATGGATACGATATGGCAGGATATGCTGGGTTTTCTGGACAGCCTGCCACGGTCAGTGCGCAGCCGTCCGCAGCTTTCGGATGGCGTGCAGTCACTGATGCAGGACGCCTGGCTGCACGCCTCGCTGGCGGGGGAAGAGCATATCCGCAGCATTCACCTCCTGATGGCTCTGGTGGAAAAACCGAAACTGCTGCGCTGCGACGGCCTGTGGCCGCTGCTGACGCTGGCGCAGAGCCAGCTTGAGCGCCTGCGTGGACTTCTGGATGCGCAGTCGGATGAGCGCCCGGAGGTGCAGCAGGAAGCGGAGCTTACGCAGGGGGATGAGGTGGAGTTTGTCGGCCGTCCGGTGAATGCGGATATAAAAGGAGAGCTGAACCCGGCGTTGCAGAATGCGCTGGACAGGTTCACCCTCGACGTCACCGCCCGCGCCCGTGAGGGCAGAATCGACCCGGTCTGTGGCCGCGACAATGAAATCCGCCAGATGGTGGAAATTCTTTCCCGGCGCCGCAAGAACAACCCGATTCTGGTCGGCGAACCGGGAGTCGGCAAGACCGCGCTCGTGGAAGGACTGGCGCTGCGCATTCATGAGGGCAATGTGCCGGACGCGCTGAAGCCGGTCTCGGTGCGCACCCTTGACCTCGGCCTGTTACAGGCCGGGGCGGGTGTGAAGGGGGAATTCGAGCAGCGCCTGAAAAACATCATCGACGCGGTGCAGCAGTCACCCCTGCCGGTTCTGCTCTTCATTGACGAGGCGCACACCATTATCGGCGCGGGCAACCAGGCGGGCGGCGCCGATGCGGCCAACCTGCTGAAACCGGCACTGGCCCGCGGTGAACTGCGTACCATTGCCGCGACAACCTGGAGCGAGTACAAACAGTACTTTGAGCGCGACGCCGCGCTGGAGCGTCGTTTCCAGATGGTTAAAGTTGATGAACCGGACGACGACACCGCCTGCCTGATGCTGCGCGGACTCAAGTCACGCTACGCGGAGCACCACGGCGTGCATATTACCGATGAAGCGGTTAAAGCCGCCGTTACGCTCTCCAGACGCTATCTGACCGGACGCCAGCTTCCGGACAAGGCGGTGGATTTGCTGGATACCTCCTCTGCCCGTGTCCGTATGAGCCTCGACACTATTCCGGAGCCGCTGACCCGCATGAAGGCGCAGCTCACGGCCCTTGCTATGGAGAAACAGGCGCTGCTGGAGGATATCGCGGTGGGCAATACCGCCCACGGCGAGCGTCTGGCGGCCATCGGAGAGGAAGAAGTCGCCATCATTTTGCAGCTCGACGAACGGGAAACCCGGTACGGTCAGGAGCTGAAAATCACGGAAGAACTGCTTGCCTGCCGCACGGATATCTCCCGTCAGGGGGAGATTGCTGACCTTCAGATGCAGCTTACTGCCGTGCAGCAGAATACACCGCTGCTGGGGCTGGATGTGGACGCGCGTACCGTCGCCACCGTTATCGCCGACTGGACGGGCGTACCGCTCTCTTCCCTGATGAAGGACGAGCAGACGGAACTGCTGAGCCTTGAGCACAGTCTGGCGAAACGCGTTGTCGGTCAGGACAGTGCTCTCAATGCCATTGCGCAGCGCCTGCGCGCCAGCAAAACCGGTCTGGCGCCGGAGAACGGCCCGCAGGGCGTGTTCCTGCTTGTGGGGCCGAGCGGCACCGGCAAGACCGAAACCGCCCTGGCGCTGGCCGATGAACTGTTCGGCGGCGAGAAGTCTCTTATCACCATCAACCTTTCGGAATACCAGGAGCCACACACCGTCTCGCAGCTCAAGGGCTCACCTCCGGGCTACGTGGGTTACGGTCAGGGCGGCATTCTGACCGAAGCCGTCCGTAAGCGCCCGTACAGCGTGGTGCTGCTGGATGAAGTGGAAAAGGCGCACCGGGACGTGATGAACCTGTTCTACCAGGTGTTTGACCGGGGCTTCATGCGCGACGGCGAGGGGCGGGAAATTGACTTCCGCAACACGGTGATTCTGATGACCTCCAATCTCGGCAGCGACCTCATCATGCAGATGCTGGAGGAACAGCCGGAGGCGACAGAGCCGGACCTGCATGAACTGCTGCGTCCTGTCCTGCGGGACCACTTCCAGCCCGCGCTGCTGGCGCGCTTCCAGACGGTGATTTACCGTCCGCTGGTGCAGGCAGCGATGCGCACCATCGTGGAAATGAAGCTGGCGCAGGTCAGTAAACGCCTCAACCGTCACTACGGTATGAAGACCGATATCCACGAAAGCCTGTACGACGCGCTGACCGCCGCCTGCCTGCTGCCGGACACCGGGGCGCGCAATGTTGACAGTCTGCTGAACCAGCAGATCCTGCCGGTGCTGAGCCAGCAGCTGCTGATGCATATGGCAGCGGGGCAGAAGCCGCAGCATCTTACGCTGGGCTGGAATGAGGAGGAGGGGATTGTGCTGGCATTTGATGGCGAGAATAGAGGAATACAGCCATGAGTGATTCACTGTTAAACGATGCGACTGGTCTGGTCAGGCAGTTGCTCGGTCAGTCACGTTATCGGCTGGATGTGCATGGCTGCACTGAATTTCTTGATGTACTGAAATTCAGTTCGGTGGAGACTCTGAGCCAACCCTGGCGATTTGATATCTCCGTGACCTCTTCCTCGCCGGATATTGCCGGTGACGCTGTGCTGTTAAAACCCGCATCTTTTACGTTTCAGACCCCGGTGTTTGACGGGACGCCGGCTATGCCGGTACGTACCGTTTATGGCATGGTGGAATCGTTTAAACGTGTATCCACCTCAAAAGAAGATACCGTATATACCCTGGCGCTGGTGCCACGTATCGCCCTGTTAGCGAAAACGAAAAGGTGTGAGATTTTTCTCAATCATTCCGTTACTGACGTCGTGGAAAAAGTACTCCGCAGGCACGGTCTGGAAGGGGCGGACTTTGAGTTTCGTCTGTCCCGTGAATACCCAGCCCGAGAGCTGATTACTCAGTGGCGGGAAACCGATCTTGAATTTATTCAGCGACTGCTGGCCGAAGTGGGAATTTTCTGGCGGTTCGAAATGGACAGCCGTCTTGAACAGGATGTCATTATTTTCCAGGATAGCCCGGAGCAGTATCAGTTTGGCGTGACCCTGCCGCTGCGAAACCCGTCCGGCATGAGCGACAGCGGGCAGGAAAGTGTCTGGGATATCCATACCGCGTACCATGTTGTCAGCGGCGGGGTGACTACCCGGGATTACAACTACCGGGATGCGCTGACGCCACAGGACAGTACGGTCAGCGTCAGCGGGCGGAAAGGGATCACCACAGGTGAGATCTATCATTATGCAGAGCCGTTTCTGACAGCAGGCGATACGGAAAGTCCTGAAACCGGTGCGTTCTTTGCTCGTCTGCGCCATGAACGCATCCTGAACGAACAGTATACCGTCAGTGGGCACAGCTCCTGCCCGCATCTGACACCGGGCCAGGTGCTGGAAACGGATGCAGGTCTGCCGGAGGTGTTGAAGGACGGGATAGTTATCACTACTGTGGAAGCCAGCGGCTCGCGTCAGGACAGTTTCCGGGTGAAGTTCGCGGGGATCCCATACAGTGAAACGGTCTGTTACCGCCCGAAATCGCTCAACCGCCCGGTGATCTCCGGTTCGCTGCCGGCAAGGGTGGAAAGCATGCAAAAAGGCGACACTTACGCCTGGCTTGATTCACAGGGACGCTACCGGGTCAGGCTTGACTTTGACCGCAACAGCACTGAACAGGGATATGCGTATCTATGGCTGCGGCTGGCAAAACCGTATGCCGGTGATACCTACGGCTGGCATGCGCCGTTGCTTGACGGCACGGAAGTGTCGGTGATGTTTGACAGCGGGGACCCCGATCGTCCGTATATTGCATATGCCCTGCATGACTCCGAACATCCGGATCATGTCACTCGTGATAACCATACGCGCAACGTGCTGCGCACGCCTGCAAATAACAAGCTGCGGCTTGAAGACAAACGCGGTGAGGAGCATATCAAACTCGCCACGGAGTACGGCAAAACCCAGCTCAATATGGGCCATCTGGTTGATACGCAGCGCTCACAGCGCGGTAGCGGTTTTGAACTGCGCACGGATGAATATGGCGCGGTCCGTGCGGCGAAAGGACTTTATCTGTCCGCGCATGAACAGCCGAAGGCGCACGGGCCGGTACTGGAGATGAGTCCGGCGGTGAATCAGATTAACAAGGCTAACAGCCAGATGCAGGCGCTGAATGGCGCGGCTGAAGCAGCCGGTGCGCTGGTGTCGGATATCAGCACGCAGGCTAACCTGGTCTCGGAACGGTTAAGAGAACTTCAGTCGGCGGTGCTGCTGGCCAGCGCCCCGCAGGGAGTGGCTGTTACCTCCGGTGAACATCTTCAACTGACCAGTACGAAGAACACCATGATAAACGCAGGTGAACACCTTGATATCGGTGCAATGAAAAACCTGTCGGTTTCGGTGGAGAAGGCGCTGGGGTTGTTTGTGCATAAGGAAGGAGCAAAGCTGGTTGCAAACCAGGGGGATGTGGAAATACAGGCTCAGCACAACACCCTGGCGTTGTTTGCTGAAAAGCAACTGACCGTGACGAGCAGCGAAGATGAAATCATCATCAGCACCCCGAAAACGCTGACGCTGAATGGCGGCGGGTCATACCTGAAGCTGAACCAGAATGGGATAGAGCATGGCTCCGAAGGGATGATGATAATGAAAGTGGCGACCTATCTGGTTCCTGGTACAGGGGCGTCACTGAAGAATGTCGCGCAGGTATTCGAAAGAACCAGCCTCAGCCAGATCCCGGTTTCCCCGGCAGAGCAACAGCAGGATGGACCTTCAGTAATACCTGCGCAGCGGCGCGGACGTTTCTCACGCTAAGGAGTGCCTGTGAAAATCTGTTACCCCATCAGAAACACCAGCGGCCAGGAGTTCCGCTCGCCGGATGAAGTCATGCGTCTTGTTGACGGGGAGGCGCACGGAACGTGGCTGCTGGGCACGAACGGACTGTGGCATGGTGGTATCCACATCAGTGATGTCTCCAGTCCCTTCTCGGCGCTTAACCCGGATGCCCTTAATACCGGCGAGCCCGAGCCCATCCGGTTCATGGCAGACGGTACTGTCGTTGCGTACCGGTTGAATAAGGAGCACCTGACAGCCCCGTACTGCGGACAGCAGCTGCGTTACAGCAGCAGTTTTGTGCTGGTGAAGTCACTGTGCCGGCCCGATCCGCAAAAGGAAAAAAGCTGGCTGGAGTTTTACATCCTGTATATGCATCTGGCTCCGGTGTCAGACTATCCTGCCTCTCCCTGCTACAAAGTGAGGGACGGGCACAGCGGCATACTGTTACGTCAGTATAAAAACGGGCAGAACGGGCTGCCGGAGGGGGCGCCGGATAACGGCGAAGCCGGGACATATCCTGCCCCGGCGAAAGCGAACAAAAGCCTGAAGGCAGGCGATCGTTTTGTGTCTTCCCGTACGGGGCGTTTTTATGTCACGAGGAACGGACAGACCACCCTGACGACCTTTGGCCTGGTCCGTTTACTGAAAGACAATGTTCCGGGAAAAGAACAGTACTGGGTGACGCTGGATCCGGCGCTGATGGAGCCGGCCGGAGAAATACAGGGACTGATGCCGGCGTGGATGCAGAGAGCAAAACAGAAAGGGGCTTTTGACTCTGTGGAACTGACGGGAGGAACGGAAGAATGGCAGGTCAGCGCGGGCGCGCCTGTCGGGTTTATGGGATGTACGGAATCTCCGGCAGAGGGGAATAAACCTGTGGACAAGGAATGGTTTGTCCATCTGGAAGTGCTGAGTACCGATACCCGTATGCCCGGGTTTTTAGCCAACCCGGAAGGTGTGACGGGGGATAAAAAGTCAGTTCTGGTGCCAAAGGGAAAAAACCTGTTTATCCGGCAGGATGCGGCGGGACAGCCGGCATTTACCCCGACCTCCGCCAGGCTGGGCGCGCAGTGCCTGCTCACGCGGGACGCGGCAACACCGGTTGCGGATGGCTCCCGGAACTGGTGGTACAAAGTCACCGGGAGTGGCTGGTTACCGCAAAGCGATGTTGAAGATGTGAATCAGTATGATCTACTGATGCTCGGGTTTCAGGCGCTGGAGGAAGAGAGCGGCGGTGATGTGATGGACAGTCCGTATGAGGGCTGGGTACCCCAGGCGTTTAATGCGGTAAGCCGGTCAGCGGAGCAGGGGGCTGATTATCAGTACAGCCAGGTGCCGCCGTTTTATCGCGAACTGATGGCAGAGATGGACAGCAACCATGACGGGAAACTGACGGCAGAGGAAATCAGGCAGGCGCTGGCGGTACGTGATCCGCTGGTGAAAAATGTGGTGAACCGTCTGGTGGTGAAACATCACAGCGAATGGAGTAAAGGCCGTTCGACGGGGCGCTGGGAAGGGTTTTATCAGGATCTGGACCCACTGGAAGTAAAGTACTGCGAGAAATGGCAGGCGGATCTGGAGTGGATGAGCAGGGTGCCGCCGTTTGATAAGGATGAGGCGGTATGGCATTTTCATCCGGTGGTGTTTTTGGATGCGATTGAGCATGAGCTTGATAAGCAGGTAATTTTTCCGCTAACCGTGAAGCCGGAAAACGATCCCGGGCATATATGGTCTCATTATGACTGGAGAAATATGCATCAGTCTAACATGGCTGCATATGGAACCAATCGTAATGGAGGGGCCAGAAAGCACGCTGCACGTGATTTGTATACTAAACCTTATGAAAAAGTGGTAGCAATCTGTGATGGCAAAGTTCTTGGTACAAATCCTTTCTATGATGGAACCAATGAGATTGCTATTTTTCATACAACAACAGATGGACGTAAATTTATTGTTAGATATGGGGAGCTTGATCCACCGAGTATTAAAGTAAAAATTGGGGATGAAGTAAAACAAGGACAACATATAGGTAATACAGGGAAACTTATAAATCCGAAAACCAATCGACCAAGGTTGAAATTAGGAAATGTCATTGTTTATATGCTCCATCTTGAATTATATACTAGCAAAGTCTCTTGTAGTATTAATCCTCCACTTACAGACAAAACAAAGCCTCCATTTTTAAGGCGTAGTGATTTGGTTGATCCTATTGAAATTTTGTCGGAAGGGTATGCTAATACATTTAATAATAGTACCTCGAAGGAAGAACGTTTGGATACAACAACACTACATACATCAGAAAATGGTAAGATATTTATAAAAGGATGGGAATCATTACGCCTTAACGCTTATAATGACTCGCACGGACATTGCACTATAGGATATGGTCATTTAATAGACAGTAAAAGATGTGAGAATATTTCATTGCCAACTGAGTATCAAGGCGGAATCACTCAAAGTAAAGCAAATGAAATATTTGATATTGATTTGGTTAGATTTGAAAATGGTGTCAAAAGAAATATTAATGTTGATTTATATCAATATGAGTTTGACGCACTTGTTAGTTTGTTATTTAACTGTGGGGAATTTTTCTTTTCATCTAACGGGGCTCCGAATTTATTGAGGTTAATAAATTCAGAAAACTATGAATCTGCGGCTGATGAATTCATGGATATAACAAATGGTGGCGACCCCGGCCTTGTGAAAAGACGGTTATCTGAAAGGAACTTATTTGTAAACAATGTTTATGATTCTAAGGATTAAATGCGACGTAAATCTATTATGAATAAATTTATATTAGTTCTGCCATTGGTGTTTGCTTCATTTTTTTTAAATGCTAAAACCGTTCCTGTCGTGACGGATATATTATCACCGAATAATTCTACGTCTTGGGTGAGTTATCTGATCTCCGAGCCTATTATTCCTGGAGGAGAAGATGTTACTAAGGATTCAATTGATGTTATTTTTAAAGGGAACAACATTGTTATTGATAACACTAATGTCTCTATCGGCAATATTTGCAAATATGAATACAGTAAGGAAAGTATATCTCCTCTGGAATACTGGCATAGTGAAAAAACAGTTGATTTATATAAAAAGTTCCTTTCTGCTTATAACATTAAGCTAGGAGGTAAATTAAACTTAATTACTCCGATAAATCCTTCTGTTAAATGTGATTATCCGTTTTCTTATTTTATTGAGGTTGATGGTTCATTAGTTTTTATTCTTAATAATAGAGCAATTATTTATTCTCACAATAATAAAAATGATGATGTTCCCAATTCTGTATGTATACATAAAGAACAACCACTGGAGAAAATATTTGAAAATGGTGATATTGATGAGTGTTTTTATAAAAATAAAAATATTTTGAGTTCTTATCAAAAATATAGAGATAGTTTAACTAATGATAACAAAAAATATCTCCAGGAAAATATAGAGTTAAATAAAAATTTCTCCATGAAATGTGATAACGGATGTATTACCGTTATCTATAAATGGGACGGGCCAGATCATCTTACCATTTCGCAGCAGTTTGATGGTGGTGAAACAGAGATTTCCTTCAGTAAAGAAGTTCAGGGTTGTCGAGTCGTGACTAAGTCGCTTCCCGATTAATTTTATTTGCTAAATCCGCTGGAAAATTGCGCGAAGGTTATGGTTTGAGAGAGCCAGCCTCAGCCAGATCCCGGTTTCCCTGGCAGAGCAACAGCAGGATGGACCTTCAGTAATACCTGCGCAGCGGCGCGGACGTTTCTCACGCTAAGGAGTGCCTGTGAAAATCTGTTACCCCATCAGAAACACCAGCGGCCAGGAGTTCCGCTCGCCGGATGAAGTCATGCGTCTTGTTGACGGGGAGGCGCACGGAACGTGGCTGCTGGGCACGAACGGACTGTGGCATGGTGGTATCCACATCAGTGATGTCTCCAGTCCCTTCTCGGCGCTTAACCCGGATGCCCTTAATACCGGCGAGCCCGAGCCCATCCGGTTCATGGCAGACGGTACTGTCGTTGCATACCGGTTGAATAAGGAGTACCTGACAGCCCCGTACTGCGGACAGCAGCTGCGTTACAGCAGCTGCTTTGTGCTGGTGAAGTCACTGTGCCGGCCCGATCCGCAAAAGGAAAAAAGCTGGCTGGAGTTTTACAGCCTGTATATGCATCTGGCTCCGGTGTCAGACTATCCTGCCTCTCCCTGCTACAAAGTGAGGGACGGGCACAGCGGCATACTGTTACGTCAGTATAAAAACGGGCAGAACGGGCTGCCGGAGGGGGCGCCGGATAACGGCGAAGCCGGGACATATCCTGCCCCGGCGAAAGCGAACAAAAGCCTGAAGGCAGGCGATCGTTTTGTGTCTTCCCGTACGGGGCGTTTTTATGTCACGAGGAACGGACAGACCACCCTGACGACCTTTGGCCTGGTCCGTTTACTGAAAGACAATGTTCCGGGAAAAGAACAGTACTGGGTGACGCTGGATCCGGCGCTGATGGAGCCGGCCGGAGAAATACAGGGACTGATGCCGGCGTGGATGCAGAGAGCAAAACAGAAAGGGGCTTTTGACTCTGTGGAACTGACGGGAGGAACGGAAGAATGGCAGGTCAGCGCGGGCGCGCCTGTCGGGTTTATGGGATGTACGGAATCCCCGGCAGAGGGGAATAAACCTGTGGACAAGGAATGGTTTGTCCATCTGGAAGTGCTGAGTACCGATACCCGTATGCCCGGGTTTTTAGCCAACCCGGAAGGTGTGACGGGGGATAAAAAGTCAGTTCTGGTGTCAAAGGGAAAAAACCTGTTTATCCGGCAGGATGCGGCGGGACAGACGGCATTTACCCCGACCTCCGCCAGGCTGGGCGCGCAGTGCCTGCTCACGCGGGACGCGGCAACACCGGTTGCGGATGGCTCCCGGAACTGGTGGTACAAAGTCACCGGGAGTGGCTGGTTACCGCAAAGCGATGTTGAAGATGTGAATCAGTATGATCTACTGAAGCTCGGGTTTCAGGCGCTGGAGGAAGAGAGCGGCGGTGATGTGATGGACAGCCCGTATGAGGGCTGGGTACCCCAGGCGTTTAATGCGGTAAGCCGGTCAGCGGAGCAGGGGGCTGATTATCAGTACAGTCAGGTGCCGCCGTTTTATCGCGGACTGATGGCAGAGATGGACAGCAACCATGACGGGAAACTGACGGCAGAGGAAATCAGGCAGGCGCTGGCGGTACGTGATCCGCTGGTGAAAAATGTGGTGAACCGTCTGGTGGTGAAACATCACAGCGAATGGAGTAAAGGCCGTTCGACGGGGCGCTGGGAAGGGTTTTATCAGGATCTGGATCCACTGGCAGTAAAGTACTGCGAGAAATGGCAGGCAGATCTGGAGTGGATGAGCAGGGTGCCGCCGTTTGATAAGGATGAGGCGGTGTGGCATTTTCATCCGGTGGTGTTCTTGGATGCGATCGGTCAAAAGAGAAACAAAGAAATTATTTTCCCCTTTAAAGTAAAACCTAAAAATGATATCGAAGGGGTGTGGAAACGATATTATTGGGCTGCATCTTTGACTGATAGTAATGCATCGCAGGCTATATTTGGGCGTAATAGATCTCGAGGGAATAGAAAGCATGCTGCTCGCGATTTATATTCTGAACCACTAACTGAAATTGTTGCAGTGAGCAATGGAATTGTTAGGAGTATTTCTCACTATTACTTTGGGACTTGGCAAATCACTATCGAGCATACTACTAATGATGGGCGGCATTTTTATATTAGATATGGTGAAGTTGATCCTCAAAGCATTGTTTTCGGGAACGGAGAGAAGGTCCAGCAGGGGACTGTTATTGCAAAAACAGGGTTGATGATTGATCCATCAACACGGCGACATCCTAATATCATTCCTGGTCAGGTTGTCTATATGCTTCATTTTGAGTATTACCCCGGTAATGAAACTCTGCCGCCTCCAAATAATACACCCACTCCACCATTTCAACGACGTAATGATTTACAAGATCCTATTGATATATTGAGAGAAGGTTATAACAACACATTTTGCAACGAAAATAATGATACTGAAAGTAGGAGTGCTATCAGTGAACTGACCGTTTCTGATATGGGTAAGGCCTTTATCAAGGAATGGGAAAGTTTTAGGTCGACAGCTTACAATGATTCAGAAGGTTTTTGTTCTATTGGTTATGGACATTTAATTGCAAGAGCTAGGTGTGAAGATATATCTCTTCCAGAAGAATTCAGAAATGGAATAACTAATTCTAAGGCTGATGAATTATTTGAATCTAGACTCTCGAATTATATTAAAGAATTAAAGGCATCTGTCAGTACAGATTTATATCAATATGAATTCGATGCTTTGATTAGTTTGCTGTTTAATATGGGACGAATGAGTAAAGCACCACAATTGACTTTAAAACTCAACCAGGCAAATTATGAAGGTGCGGCGAATGAGTTTTTGGATATTACAAATGGTGGGGTATCCGGGCTTGTTACTCGACGTCAAAAGGAACGTGATTTATTTTTAACTGGAGCGTATGATTTCTCTCGTTAATTTTAATCTGGAGTTGTGTCATGAGTAAAATTTATTTTTCAATTATTTTGATGTTTTTTTGTTTTTTTCCAAAGATAGCCATTTCTGATAATGGGGTAGATCATAAACTGTGGGTGTATGAAAAAGTTTCTGGTGTTGATGTTTTTGGTAAGCATGATTTAAATACGATTAACAATTTGAATGAAATATACAGTAAAGTAAAATTTACATTTAGTGGTAAAACGCTAACAATAAAAAATGATTTTCTTGAAGATAACAATGTGTGTTCGATTGATTATGTTAAAATTAAAAAAACACCCATATCATATTATTTGTCTGAAAAAACAATGGCACTATATGAACGGCTTTTTAAGTATGAAGGTGTGTCTCTACCTAAATATATTTATCTTCTGACAGCTCTTTTACCAGGGGATGAATGCCCACCTCCTTATAGTGAGATTCTCGAAGTTAATGATTATCTTGTTCTTTTGGATCAAAACTATGCTTTATTCTTTAAAGAGGCGGAAACAAAGAATAATAATCAAAAAAAAGATAGCTGGGCAACTTATTGTAAGGAGAGGCGTCCCAGCCGAGAATATGATGGTGTAAGTAAATATACGTGTTTTTTTCCTGATTTGAAATTAAGGGATGCTTATGAGGAATTCAGAAGGATTCAATATGATAATACGCTATTCAAAAAGCAACTACCCAGTACAAATAAAGTCGATAAATTCAATGATGCAAAGGTTAGTTATGCATGGCAGGAGAGTAATTCGTTAAAAATATCAGTGGTCAGAGATAATGAGAGTGTGACTTTTTCTTTTAATGAAAATTCAATGGGAACCAGCCTTGAAGTCACAGAAGAAACTCAATATTAAATTTGAATAAATATGGTTTTCCTGATCAAGGAACATTGTGCAGATATTGATTTGGCAGGCAGGAGGACAAATGCAATTAACGGGTCACTGATGGATAAAGGACTCGGTCTGGTAGAAAAGCTGATCGGCCAGTCATATTATCGCGTTGACGTGTATGAATGTACCGAATTTCTGAATGTGTTGTGTCACAGAGCGGTGGAATCCCTCTCAGCCATGGCGATATAATGTGACAGTCATCTGTTCTTCTTCGGATATTGTCCGCGACACGTTACTGCTGAAACCGACGTCATTTACCTATAGGGTTTATGGGGTGTACGAAAACCCCGGGTGCGGGGAATAAACTTGTGGACAAAGAATGGTTTATCCATCTGGAAGTGCTGAGTACCGATACCCGTATGCCCGGGTTTTTAGCCAACCTGGAAGGTGTGAGGGGCGAAAAAAGGTCAGTTCTGGTCCCAAAGGGAAAAAACCTGTTTATCCGGCAGGATGCTGCGGGACAACCGGTATTTACGCCGACCTCCGCCAGGCTGGGCGCGCAGTGCCTGCTCACGCGGGACGCGGCAACACCGGTTGCGGATGGCTCCCGGAACTGGTGGTACAAAGTCACCGGGAGTGGCTGGTTACCGCAAAGCGATGTTGAAGATGTGAATCAGTATGATCTACTGAAGCTCGGGTTTCACGCGCTGGAGGAAGAGAGCGGCGGTGATGTGATGGACAGTCCGTATGAGGGCTGGGTGTCCCAGGCGTTTGATGCGGTAAGCCGGTCAGCGGAGCAGGGGGCTGATTATCAGTACAGCCAGGTGCCGCCGTTTTATCGCGAACTGATGGCAGAGATGGAGAGCAACCGTGACGGTAAAGTGACGGCAGAGGAAATCAGGCAGGCGCTGGCGGTGCGTGATCCGCTGGTGAAAAATGTGGTGAACCGTCTGGTGGTAAAACATCACAGCGAATGGAGTAAAGGCCGTTCGACGGGGCGCTCGGAAGGGTTTTATCAGGATCTGGACCCACTGGAAGTAAAGTACTGCGAGAAATGGCAGTCAGATCTGGAGTGGATGAGCAGGGTGCCGCCGTTTGATAAGGATGAGTCGGTGTGGCATTTTCATCCGGTGGTGTTTTTATATTCACTAAACACTGAATAGGACTGCGCACAATTAATCTGGGGTGATGTGGTAAACCAGAGATTAGGTGCTGCTAAGGCTTGTGAATTCAGGAAAAAAGTTGTCAAGATATGTTCTGAAATTTGGGGAGAGAAAGATAAAATAAGATATGCTGATGTTTTAATGGGATGTATGTCTGTTGAAACAAATCGAATGTTCACATCTTCTGTTGTAGCTTACAGAAAAGCGCGCCATAAAAATGGTGATATTATATTTATTTCCAGTAAGTCGGGGACTACACCTAAAATTGAACTTCATGTATTTACTAAAAATGAAATAATTGAAGATAAAAGTATAGTAGAGAAAAATGCAGTGGGGTTGATTCAGTTTACTTCTATAGCAGTGCAACAAATAAATATAACTCACAATTTATCTTTGACTAAAATGCAGCTTGCAGATATGGACGAGGTTGAACAATTAGATTATGTGAAGTTATATTTTACTTCAGATAAAGAAAAGTTTTGGCAAATAAAGAGTCCGGAAGATGTTTATACCTTTATATTCTGTCCTGAAGGTGTAGGGAAGCCGAATGATGCAGTTCTGTATTCAAAAATGGACAATGAGAAAGCATATGGCAGAAATGCCAGTTTAGACACTACAGAACATGGAAATAAAGGAAATAATGATGGTTTTATACAAAAAAGTGAATTGCTTGCAAGGTTGTATGTTTTGATTGGCGAAGGGGAAAGATATAAGAATCAGTGTTCATGTGTGGCTCAGAAAAATAATAACCCAGACTGGATGCCAATTGCATTATCAGAATATAATAAATATAAAGATTTAATTGAGACCGATTCTGTATTAAATGATAAAATTAAGATATATCATGACACAACTAACGCTAAGGGCAAAGATGGTGAAAGCTCATGGTGCTCTTCATTTGTAAACTGGTGCTTTACACAGACTAAGTATGCTCCATTAGCTACGAAGAGTGCTTTGGCGTATTCTTGGGGCCTGGGTTCCTGGCAAAATGGTGAGGTTGTAGATAAGCCCTTCTATGGAGCTATTGTTGTGATGAAATATAGCCACGTTGGATTCGTTTGCGGCATTAACGCTCAGGGTCGACTACTTATACTGGGAGGAAACCAGGGGGGTGGGCGAGAAGGAACTGCAAATTGCATTTCTATCCGAGCCAACTCGATAACAGCTGTTAAGTATTTTATGAAGCCAAAGGGTTATAACGTCAGGCCAGAAGTTTATGATTTAGAAATTATGAATGTTTCTGGACCTGATTCAAGTTATTCTGATACACATTAAGGGTAATGAATGAAAAGAATATCGTTTTTTTTGCTATTCGTGTCTATACCTTCAATTGCTGATGAGTTGATATATTCTAATTATTTTAGGGATTTTACAGAGGCGTTTACGCCCCCGATTATTTCAGTGAATGATTATTCAAAATTATCTTCTTATAAACTTCATCCTGAGCTATTTGTTGATTTCGGGAAATCCCCTCCAGAATCATTTGATAACAACGATTTGCATAATTCAAATGTTATATTTAATGGTGCGGCATCTAAAAAGTTCTTTATCAATTTTGTCAACTCCACTTTTTTGAATGGTGACGTTTTGAATGGAAATAAAAAAACTTTACTGACAAAAATGGGAGTTATTCTTTTCGGGTGAAAATAAAAAATGGGCGGGTTGTTATTTTTGAAAACATGCTCATTTCTGCGCCGGAGAGTATGACTGCTGAGTTTAGTTGTTCATATACGTTTGATACTATAAATAAAGATCCATTAAAGTTAACTGACGTGTTTTGTGCCGGTTAAAGAGGGGGGGCGATGGTCAACCTGATATCAAGTTTTGTATTCTTTATAACGTTTTTATTTAACTACGCTTCAAGTGCCTCAGAACTTACTCGCTCTGATGAGAAATATTTCTTTGAAATGAATGGTGAAACGTTATCTGATGGTTCACAAGTTTATATGCGATATGATGTGGATATGTTTTACGAACAAAAAAAGCACATATCAGGATAACTACATGGCATGCACCCGTCTCATGTGATGGTGATTATAATATGCAAAACAATAATAAAGAATATGTTTTAGTCTATACAGGCGGAGATGATGGATGTGCGTATCCGTCACCTCAATTCCACATTAAGAAAAAAGGAAACCATATGTATATAAAAGGAGAGCCTCTCGTTTATGGACAGGGGGGGTTGAGAATGACAGGAAGAAATAAATAATGTTTAGAGAATATTAACAGGTGATATGAAAATTAAATCCCAGCAGAGGAATAAATATGTTGCAAATTATTCGAAAAGGCGACAAAACCACCCACGGTGGTTCCGTAATGACCTGTTCCGAAACCATGATTTTTGGTGGAATTGGCGTGGCACGTAAAGGTGACAGGGTTTCCTGCCCGATACCTGGACATGGTCCGACAACGATTATCGAAGGTAATCCCAACTATTTGGATAATGGTATCCCTGTTGCTTTTCACGGCCACAGGTGCGGTTGCGGCTGCACTTTGATCAGTTCTTTTGTTCCTGCAAAGGTTGGTTGAACATGCCCGTCTGGCTGGACGCCATTCCCGAAAAAGCGCCGAAAGTTATGCGCCCCAATCCCCGGCGCTGGTTGCTGTTTCTGGCACTTATGCTGGTGACTGGTATCACGTTAACGTTCTGGCAATGGACCTCCGGTAGAAACGGATTCATTTTCTGGTTTACCGCGCTGGGGCTGCCATTTTGTTTATGGGGATTGCTCTTTTCCCTGCGGCGGTTTGCGTACAAAGCGGAACAGGTCGGGGCTGAATCCCGTAATGCTGAGCGGGAAGCGCTGATTCAGCAGGAAATCCGCCGTGGTCAGCGTTGCGGCTGGGTGCTGGGTTATCACATTCAGCACCCTGCAGGAAATAAGCCCGGAGCATTACTGCAGACGGCGAGCCATACTATGCCCATAGTGCAGTTCTCAACGCCGCGAGGCAGTAAAGTCGCTGTCAGATATGCAGCCCTGACAGGATTTCAGGTTGACCTGGAGGCAGAAATCATTGCCACCACCTCAACACTTGCCGCCCGGGTGCAGGATATTACCGCAACACTCCCGACGGATATTCCCTGCTGCCTGATGCTGGACTGTGATGACGATATCAGGCAATGCGTTGAGTCACATCTCAAAAATGAACTTGCTGCCAAAACAGGGAGAAGTTTCAGGCTCCTGTCTGGCAAAGGTCTGTCGGCGTTTGATACCTGGCTGGACCAGCGCTGGGAAAACCCGGGCATTCTTGCCGCTGTGACATTCTCGGTACCAGCGTACCCCAGTCAGGGTGACGCCGATGCCATTACACTGGTGGTGCTCTGCAACCGAAAGGCTGCTGATTATCCTCACGCAGTGTGCCTGCACCGCCCGGAAAAAGGCAAAGAGCCCGCGCTGGTAAAAACGCTGAACCGGGCACTGCTTTGGTCCGACACAGACCCTGAATCACTGAAGGCTGCATGGCATACAGGACCAGCTCTTGCCAGCGGGAGCGGGTGGAACAAAGCTTGTGAAGATAACGGAGTGACATTCAGCCTGTCAGATGACAATCGCAGTATTGATTACGCTATGGGATATACCGGGCGAGCCGCTCCCTGGCTTGTCATTATTCTTGCTTCTGCCGCATGTCACGATAATGGCCCACAGGTCATCGCAGCCCAATCAGCAGCAGACGAAGAAGATGTCTGGGTAGCCGTCGTTAATAAAAAAGACGTTCGTAAGGAAAATCAAGGGAATGGCTAAGGTAAAAGTCAAAACGCTCATTGGCGCAACGGCTGGAGTTCTGTTTTTTTTGACAGCGACCGTCGCATTTCTGTTTTATGCGTTCCCGCAATGGCTGGCATCTGCCACCGGGCTGGGACCGTATGATGGACAGCGCATCCTGACATTTTGCGCATTGTTGAATGCAGCCATATTCCTGTTGGGATGGATGACAGAAAAAGCGTTCAGCTATGCGGGGAAAGCGGGTCTTTATCTTCACTGGGGAAATAGCCAACGGCAGGCCATGGCGCATTCAGCAGAGATCCCGTCTGCTGATGGTGATGGGCAGGTAGCCACTTACAGTGATGAACAGATGTCAGAACATCTGGAGATGCGCTATGGACGTCGCTGGCGGTCTAAGGTCCGGATCCTGCTTGTGCAGGGTAATACTGACGAGACGGAAAAAGCTGCGCCCGGACTTTGTCACGACATCTGGCAGGAAGGTGACGGTAATGTTCTGGTATATGGCGGCGATGCGCAGTCTCTTCCCGACGAGCACTTCCTGTCCCGGTTAAAACGCCTGCGTCCTGGCAAACCTGTGGATGGCATCATCCACGTAATGGATACCGCAGCGTTGCCAACCGATACAGAGCGCGATGCGTTTTTACGGTGCCGCCAGAAAGCCGATTATCTTCTGGGCTGGCAGGCTCCGGTCTGGCTATGGCTGATCGACAGGACAGCTACTTCCGGCGATCAGGCTGACCCTGTAGCGACCGGCGCGTTATTTGGCCCTGGCGTGACCTCGCAGGATGCGCTCAGCACGCTGGATACGCTGGTTCCGCATTTACGCCAGGTCGGGATGTCAGAGGTGCTGAACAACCCGCATCATAACTGGCTGCTGCAACTCTCGTCCCGCCTGCAGGGGGACCTGAAGGTAGGCCTGCACGCCCTGTTTGACGGGTTGATGCAGGGCTCTGCTGCTTATCGGCTCCGGGGAGCGATGTTCAGCCCTGAACTGGCCGTTGCCGGTTCAGTACCCAATACCCGGCTTGATACGCCCGGCTGGAAAGCCGTTATTGATGACTGCTCTACCATCCGCGCCAGAAAATTAACCTTCGACTGGCTTAAAGGGCTGTGTTTACTTGTGCTTGCCCTGATTGTCCTCTGGGGAGCCGGTACACTGCTGTCGCTTGCCGTCAACCGGGCGCAGATATACCAGGCTCAGAGTACCGCCCGTCTTGCCGCGGATACTGAAAGCCCGCTGACAGAGCGTCTGCGTAACCAGCTTGTGCTCCAGCAGGCGATTGCCCGACTGCAGAACCGGGAAGCAACCGGTGCGCCCTGGTACACCTGCTTTGGACTCAATCAGGACCACGACACGCTCGTGGCCCTGTGGCCGCTGTATGCCCGTAATAATGCGCTGTTGGTACGGGATGCCACAGCTGCGCACCTGAAACAGCAGCTTCAGGCTTTTGTTAATCTCCCTCCGGCCAGTGATGCCCGTACGCAGGGAACACAACGGGCTTACGATGTGCTGAAAAGTTATCTGATGCTGGCCCGACCGGACAAAGCCGAAGCAGGATGGCTGGCGAAGAATATGCTGAAGGCCTGGCCGAAACGGCAGGGTATGTCAGATGGCGCCTGGCAGGAAATGGCACCCAAACTGCTGGGCTTTTACGCTCAGAATCTTCCTTCACATCCGGAATGGAAAATTAAGCCTGATGCCGGACTTGTCACGACCGTGCGCCAGATCCTCCTTAAACAGATTGGCCAGCGTAATGCTGAATCCGGGCTGTACCAGGACATGCTGAAGCGCGTTGCCAGCAACTGGCCTGATTTAACGCTTGCCGATATGACCGGCGACACGGATGCCTCCACCGTCTTCAGTACAGAAGAAGTGGTGCCGGGCATGTTTACCCGCCAGGCCTGGGAAGAACAGGTGCAGGATGCAATTGATGAGGTGGTTAAAACCCGCCGCGATGAAATCGACTGGGTGCTGACGGATAAAACTCACCAGCCCGGAAGCGATATTTCGCCGGAAGCGCTGAAGTCCAGACTGACCGAACGTTACTTTACCGATTTCGGCAATGCCTGGCTGAATATGGTCAACAGCATCCAGTGGCACGAAGCGGCCTCGCTCTCTGACGCGATCGCCCAGCTCAATCTGATCGGTGACGTGCGCCAGTCACCACTGGTGGCGCTGATGAATACCCTGGCATGGCAGGGAAAAACCGGCGAGAAGGGGGAAGCGCTGGCGGATTCGATAGTGGATTCGGCGAAAAAGCTGGTTGGCCGGAAAAAGAACGTGAAGCAGTTTATCGAACAGGCGCAGGGACCGCGCGGTCCGCTGGACGATGTGTTTGGTCCGCTGACGGGATTCATGGAGGGAAAAGAGGGAACCGGACGTAACGGTAACCTGAGTTTTCAGTCCTGGCTTGCCCGTGTTACCCAGGTACGCCTGAAACTCCAGCAGGTCACCAGCGCGCCGGATCCACAGGCAATGTCTCAAATGCTGGCTCAGACCGTGTTCCAGGGCAAGGCTATTGATCTGACCGACACGCGTGACTACAGCAGTCTGGTGGCGGCGAGTCTGGGCCAGGAGTGGAGCGGGTTCGGCCAGTCACTGTTTGTTCAGCCGCTGGATCTGGCCTGGCGGCAGGTGCTGACCCCAGCAGCAGAAAGCCTCAATACCCGCTGGCAGACGACCATTGTCGATCAGTGGAATAAAGCGTTTGCCGGCCGCTATCCGTTTAAAGCTACCGGCAGTGATGCCTCCTTACCGCTGCTGGCTCAGTTCCTGCGCGGCGATTCAGGTCGCATCGCCACGTTCCTGAAAACCAGCCTTGGCGGCATTCTCCACCAGGAGGGGAACCGTTGGGTGGTGGATCCTTCTGCAAGCCAGGGAATGGAAGTGAGCCCGGATTTCCTGCGGGCAATTAACCAGCTGGCCGAACTGTCGGATATCGTTTTTGCCCAGGGCGATGCGGGCGTTCACTTCGAATTAATGGCGCGTCCTTCCCGTGATGTGGCCCGTATGCAACTGACGCTTGATGAGCAGAACCTGGACTTCTTTAACCAGATGGAAAGCTGGCAGAGCTTTACCTGGCCGGGAAACACGTATTACCCGGGTGTCAGCCTTCGCTGGCGCAGCGTGAACAGCGGGATGCAGCTCTACACCAGCAACCAGGGGAACTGGGGATTCATCCGGCTGCTGGATAAGGCATTAATTACACCTCTTGATGCAAGCCGCACACAGCTGGTCTGGATCACCCCCGACGGTAATCCGCTGAAGTTTGTTATGCGCAGTGAGCTGGGTGACGGTCCGCTTGCCCTGCTGAAGCTCCAGGGATTTATGCTGCCTGAAACCATCTTTACGGTTGTGGCCAGCGCTGAAGATGTCGAATAAAGACAAGACAAGGAAAAACATGAGTTCACCGGAAGCCCTGTTATCGGCATGCACCACTAACCACGAAGCGCAGTTGCGCCTTACTGAAAGCGCCTCCGGCACCCTGTCCCTCTGGGAGAACTGGTTAAAACCGATCCGCCCTGGGGAGGAAACGGGTGACGATCCGGCCTGTGACGATGATTTCCAACTGATGCGTGAAGAAATCAACAAACTTTCGGGCACCGATCCGGAGTTGCTCTGCACGCTGGCGGAAAAAATACTGTGTGAATGCGCCAAAGATATCCGTGTTGTTACCTGGTATACCCAGGCCCGGCTGAGCCGTGACGGCGAGAAAGGCCTGGCGGAAGGGATACTGCTGCTGGTCGCGATGTTGTCCCGCTATGGCAGACACTGTCATCCGCTGCGCCCGAATGCCCGGAAAGCCGCGCTGGAGTGGCTCAACAGTACAAAAGTACTTGATACGCTCTCGCGCTGGCCGGAAGTCGAACGGGATGATGCCGGCCTGACGGCCGGAGCGGTCACTCTGCTGAGTAAGGTGGTCTCAGACTGGCCTGAAAATGAAAAACCCGCATTCGCTGGCCTTTGTAGCGCGCTGGAAAACCGTCTGGCGCGTTCTGGCGGGGTGACAGCGCTAATCCCCCAGAACAGCAGCACTCAGGATACCGGGCATGACGCTGTCTTTTCTCCGTCGCCACTGCTGACGGACGTGAAGTCGGGGCGCGATTTGCTGGATCAGGCAAAGGTACTCTCCCGCTGGCTCGGAGAACAACCCCAGGGGTGGCTGGCCTCTCACCGGCTGATGAAAACCGTTCGCTGGGATACCGTCGATCAAATTCCACCGTTGGACAGCAGTGGTCGTACCCGGCTGATTCCGCCTAAACCAGAGTACCGGGCGCAGCTGAAGCGTCTGTACCTGCAAAAAAGCTGGGCTGAGCTGGTGGAGCAGGCCGGCCAGATGTACTGCGAAGGGGTGAATCATTTCTGGCTCGATCTCCAGTGGTACCTCTGGCAGGGACTCAGCCATGCGGGACAGCCCTGGGAGAACCTGGCGGAGTCAGTCTTGCTGGATCTTCGGTTCCTCCTCAGGCGTCTGCCCGGGCTTGAAAGCCAGGCCTGGAATGACGGTACCCCGTTTGCCGATGAGGTGACAACGGGATGGATTGCGGAAAAGGTGAATGAGGAAGGGCTGTCATTCGGTAGCGAGCCGGTCACGACGGCAACCGGATACGGGGACGAGGTGCTGTCACTTGAGGCCGAGGCGATGGAGAAGGGTGACAGTGAGGGGCCCGAAGCGGCTCTGACGTGGCTCCAGACCCGCCCCGGACTGGACTCTCCGCGAAATCGCTGGCTGATACGCCTGCTGATGGCCCGTGTTGCGGAACAATACGGGCGTAACGACATGGCGCTTCATCTGTTGGCCGAGCTGACATCCGGTGCGGCGCAGTTGACGATGGGGGACTGGGAGCCGGGCCTGATGTTCGAAGTTCAGGCCCGCCGTCTGAAACTGTTGCGCATGAAAGCCGGTCGCAGCGAGTCCGATAAAATCCGGCTGATGCCTGAGATGGATGCCCTGCTGGCGGGGCTGATTACCATCGATCCTGCCCGTGCCATGGTGCTGTGTGGCTGAATTTTGTCTGTTAACTATCAGGAATACCGAGCATGGATGATTTAACCCTGCGCTATTTTGAAGCCGAAATGCGCTATCTGCGCGAGGCAGGAAAAGAATTTGCCCGGGCACATCCGGACCGGGCGGCAATGCTCAATCTCGATAAGCCCGGAGCCCGGGACCCGTATGTGGAACGCCTGTTTGAAGGCTTTGCCTTCCTGATGGGCCGTCTGCGAGAAAAGCTGGATGATGATCTGCCGGAACTGACTGAAGGACTGGTGAGTCTGCTGTGGCCGCACTATATGCGGACTATCCCGTCGCTGGCCATCGTTGAGTTTTCGCCTGACTGGCGTGGTCTGCGTCAGGCCGAAATGCTGGTTGAAGGCTTCTCCGTTCTGTCACGTCCTGTCGGGCCGCATAAAACCGCCTGTCAGTACCGGACGACCCGCGATGTGCCGCTACAACCGCTGCACCTTGCAGATGCCCGCCTGCATACTGAAAACGATGGACGCTCTGCTATCCGTCTGCGTTTCGAATGCCCTGAAAAAGTGGACTGGAGTAAAGCCGGGATCGACAAGGTCGCCATATTCCTTAACGCAGAGAGTCCTGTGAGTTCTGCGCTGCATCTGGCAATGACCCGGCGTGTACATGCCATGTATGCGCGTCATGCCGGGACGCATACTGAACGTCATCAGTTTGATGGCTGGTGCAAACCCATGGGCTTCGATGACAATGACGGCCTGTGGAAAAAAGCCGATACGGCCTTCAGTGGTTACCAGCTGCTGCTGGAGTATTTCAGCTTCCGTCCAAAGTTTATGTTTGTGGAGCTGCGCGGTCTCGACACTATCGGGCTCAATGCGGCCAGCACCTGGTTTGAAATCGACATTGTACTCAGTGAAGCCTGGTCATCCGATCTGCCCTTTGAGACGGAAGACTTCCGGCTGCACTGTGCGCCGGTTATCAACCTTTTTACCCTGGAAGCCGACCCGCTGACGCTAAATCCTCTGGAGAACGAATACCTGCTCAGGCCATTGCGTCTTCAGGATGGTCACACCGAGATTTACAGCGTCGATAATATTCACGGCGCGGTCAAGAATGGCAAACATCCTTATGTACCGTTCACCAGCTTCCGACACCGGGGCGGTATGATGCGCCACGATGCCCCTGAACGTTATTACCACACCCGCGTGAAACGCGGTCCCTCTGGCCTGTATGACACCTGGTTAATTCTCGGTGGCCGCTCGTTTGAACTGGAGCAGTTGTCCGAAAAACCGGAGTCACTCTCGATGCGAATAACCGGGACCAACGGTCAGCTTCCGCGTAAGGCACTGGAAAGTACTTTGCTGGACAGGGTGGTCAAATCCGGCAAGGTGCCCGTCAGGGTCCTCAACCTCACAGCACCGACGATGCCGCTGTACCCCCCTGCAAACGACCGCTTTCACTGGCGAGTGATGAGCCACCTCGGCTCAAACTTCCTCAGCATGATGGACAATCCTGAGGTCCTGCGGGGCACGCTGGCGCTGTACGACTGGACCGACGATGAAATGAACCGCCGTCGGCTTGAAGCAATCGTCGCCGTGAAGCACACTCTGATCCGCCGTTTTGAGAAGGGCTTTATGCTGCGGGGAGTGGACATTGAGGTCACGCTGAATATGGACAATTTTGCAGGCGAGGGCGATGTGAATCTCTTCGGCGAGATGCTGCACCGGTTCTTCGCGCTCTATGCCGATATTCACCTCTTTAACCAGCTCACGCTGGTACTGCAACCGACAGGGAAACGACTGAGATGGCGCGAGAATCACAGCCAGCACGTACCGGGCTGACGTTAGCTCTTGATAAAGACATCTGGCGGGTCAATTTCTATCGTTTCTGCCAGTTGCTGGAGCAGGAAAATCCGGACGCGCCAAAACTGGGCACCACCAGCCATCCGGGCAACGACCCGGTACGTTTCAGACCCTGGCCGGGAATGGGTTTCCCGGTCAGCACCCTGAAAGCGGTGGAGACCGACGAAGACCATCCGACATTGCCTCCAACGGTCCGCACGACATTTCTGGGGATGTATGGCGTGGACTCCCCTCTGCCGACGTCTTATCTGGATGACATTGCACAGCGCCGGGAAGGCTATGAGGCGGTCACCTCGTTTCTGGATATCTTCAGCCACCGCATCACCACGCAGTATTACCGGATCTGGCGAAAATACGCGTATCCGGCCACCTTTGAGGCGGGGGGGCGCGATGCCACATCGCAATGTCTGCTGGGTCTGGTGGGACTCGGTATACCGGGCACGGCTGATCAGGTGGCAACACCGGTTTCCCGTTTCCTGGCCTTGCTGGGTACCATGCGATTGCCCACCCGCAATGCTGAAGGCATCCAGGCTCTGGTGAGCCTGCTGGCACCGAATACCCGGGTATTTATCACCGAACCGGATCCGGTAAAGGTCCATATCGATAATCGCAGTGGGTTGGGTACCGGAAACCGCGTTCATCTTTCACAGCGGGCCACGCTGGGTAAAACGGGCAGGGAAGCCTGTAGCAGAGTGCTGGTGACACTGGCCACGGAAGATCCCGGCGAAGCCGAAGGCTGGTTACCCGGTGGCATCCTCCATACCGATTTGCTGGTCCTGATGCGCGTCTATCTTGGTTACCGCAGCAATGCCCGACTGCGCCTCACTGTACCCGTGTGGTTGTTGCCTGAGCCGCGCCTTGGCAAAGGCAGGCGTATTCAGCTCGGGCGTACCGGCCTGCTCGGACTGAAGGACGGCAGACTCAGCGATAACCGGGAAACACTGACCGTCAGTCTGGGCTGCTATGAAGGACTCCGGTGTTCAGTGTTCCCTCCCGCTGAAGACGGGCATTACCGCTTCGACTAAATACGTATTCACATTCTCAATAAAGGAACTTTTGAATGGCAACAGTAACCCGCTGGTGGGCGCTGACGCTTATTGCCTGTGGTCTGCTCACAGGCTGCGGTCTGACACAGACCGTCACGGACGGTACGGTTAGCATCACGAAATCCATCTTCTACAAGAAAATTAAAACGCTGCATTTGGATTTTACCCCGCGCACGGCCATAAATGCCGATGGCGCACAGACGCCGCTGGCGACGATGGTGCGGGTCTACCAGCTTAAAGACCGTAAGAATATTGATGCAGCAGACTACCAGACGCTACTGCGTAAGGCCGATACGGTCCTGAAAGAGGACGAGCTGGCGTCAAAATAGCTGCTGGTGATGCCCGGGGGCAGCGTGACGCTTAATATGCCCATGGATGAAGACGCTGAGTTCGTGGCGGTGGTGGGGCTGTTTAACCGTCCCGACATGCAGGACAACCGCTGGCGGCTGGTACTGACCCGTGACGACCTCGACCCGGACAAACCCCGTAAGATTGAACTGGGTGATGGCTGGCTCAGCCTCGTTCCGGTAAAGGAGTGATGTAATGGATAACTGGCTGGCGCTTTTTGACGGACAGACGCGTTATTTTCTGGATATTAATGACAGTACCGTGACGGCGGATGTTTTGCGCTTTCGCGGCAGGGAAGCCCTGAGCGAGCCCTTCCGGTGGGACATCGAGTTCACCTCCGGGCAGGCGAATATTCCCCCGGAACAGGTGCTGATGAAATATGCCTCCTTCCGGATGCTGAGCGGTAAAAATGTGCACGGCATAGTGACCCGTCTTGAATGGCTGTCCACATCAAAAGACCAGTCTCACTACCGGCTCACGCTCAGTTCCCGGCTGGCGCTGCTGGGATACACCCGGCAGTGCGCCGTATTTCAGAACCAGTCCGTGCCGGAGGTGGTGGAGCAGGTTCTGCGCAGACACGGGCTGGAGGGGCCTGATTTTGAATTCCGGCTGGAGCGCAGCTACCCGCCGCGTGAAATTATTACCCAGTGGCGGGAGACGGATTTGCAGTTCATTCAGCGCATTCTGTCTGAGGTGGGGATTTACTGGCGTACGGAGATGGATGATGTGTGCGGTCTGGATACGTACATTTTTGCCGACAGCCAGCTTAACTACCGGTTTGACGTGCGCCTGCCGTACCGCGAACCATCGGGTCTGTTTGACGGTGCGGCAGAATCGGTCTGGGATGTGCGGACCTGGCACAGGATTGTCACCGGCACCGTCGCCACGCGGGATTACAACTACCGGACAGCCACCACGCCGATGGATGCGACGGTCAGCGTACGCAGTGATGCGGTGACGACGGGCGAGCACTACCGCTACGCCGCGCCGTACCGGGAAGCAGGCGACGACAGCGACCCGGAGCCGGAAACCGAATCCGGCGCATTTTATGCCCGGCTTCATCACGAGCGGGAACTCAATAAATCAGTCCGTATCCACCTGTTCAGCAACGCCTCCGTACTGTCACCTGGTCAGGTGCTGGAGCCGCAGGGCGATGTCATTGCTGCCCTGAAAGAGGGGGTCATCCTCACGCTGGTGACCTTCCGGGGCGCCCGTGATTCCCGCCTGCACGTGTCGGTCTGGGGCATGCCCTACACCGAACGGTACTGTTTCCGCCCGAGGGAAGTTTCGCGCCCGGAAATCCACGGTACCCTGCCCGCCCGCATTGAGAGCCGGGAAAAGAACGATATCTACGCCCACCTGGACGACCAGGGCCGCTACCGCGTCAGGCTGGACTTTGACCGGAACGATGCGGAACAGGGATTCGCATACCTGTGGCTGCGGATGGCGAAGCCGTATGCCGGAGAGACGTACGGCTGGCATACGCCGCTCACCGACGGGACCGAAGTGTCGATAGCGTACAGCAACGGCGACATCGACCTGCCGTATATCTCTCACGCCCTGCACGACTCCAGACACCCCGACCCCGTGACCCGCGACAACCACACCCGCAACGTGCTGCGCACTCCGGCGAACAACAAGCTGCGGATGGAGGATAAGCGCGGGGAGGAGCATGTCAAACTCGCCACGGAATACGGCAAAACGCAGCTGAACAGCGGGCATCTGGTGGACGCGCAGGAGCAGCCCCGGGGCAAAGGATTTGAACTCCGGACCGATGAACACGGCGTCATTCGCGTCGCAAAGGGGCTGTTTGTCACTGCGGACGGGCAGCAGAAGGCCGCAGGCGGGGTGCTGGACATGAGCACGGCACTCAGGGAAATCGACGTCTGCCTGCGACAGCTTCAGCAGCTGGAGATGGCGGCAGAGCAGGCGCAGGCGCTGAAGGCGGATATCGACAGCCAGATACAGATGTTTGAGCAGCGCCTGAAGCCGCTGAATGAAACCCTGCTGTTCTCTGCCCCGGAAGGGGTTGCCGTGACCAGCGGGGAGCACATGCAGATGACAGCGGCAAAAAACGTCGCCGTTAACGCCGGAGGGGATATCAGTGCCGGTGTCATGGGCAACATGACGGCGCTGTCGGGGGAAAAGCTCGGGCTGTTTGCCAGAACGGGCCAGCTGAGCCTGAAAGCCAGTGAAGGCCCGGTTGAGATGCAGGCGCAGAACGGGAGAATGCAGCTGTTCGCGGAAAAGAAGCTCACCCTGTCGTCCGCGAGCGACATCACGTTTGCGGGGAAAAAGCGCATCACGCTCATCGGGGGCGGGAGTTATCTGCGGCTGGAGGCGGGGAAAATCGAGTACGGCACGACGGCGACCTACCTGCGCCGGGTTAAAAGGACGATGGTGGCGGGAAGTAATGCTCAGTCTCCAGAACTCCCATTCTTACCTGGGCCAGGAGATGTTTTCCGTAGGAGTTTTATTCTTGTAGATAATAGAACCCAAGAGCCAATATCAAATATTGGATATGAATTGACCTCACCTACAGGCTCGGTCGTTAAAGGGACTACATGCAAGAAGGGCTTCACAAGTTTCGTTAGTCATCCCGATGAGGCTGAAGTGGAATTAAATGTTCTAGAACAAGATTCATTATTTATAGGGTGATTTTGTGGCGAATGTAAAAATTAAATCAAAGTTAACAAATGAAAGTGAAAGTAAACAAACAGTCCCGGTCAAAATCTTCAAAATAACTGACATCCCGGATGTGATGGAGAAAAAAGGTTGGTCAGTGTCAGCACGTTTCATGCGAAAATGGTTCAATGATCCATATTACGAAATGTCACGTGAAGAGAAGCTAAATAAAGTTGATGTGAATACTGTGGACAAAAGTCACATCATTGAAGATTTGGACTTTGACTGGTTACTAACGTCTTCGTTACGAATCAAGCCAATTTACGATGTTTTTGTGGGGCAAGTATCGAATGTCATTGAGTATAATGACTATTTGGGGCGAAAAAAACAAATCTCACAACAGTTGTCTAATGGCCTTTGTTATATCATTAACAGATTGGATGAATTAGGTCTTTTTATTGATAATGAAATAAAGGACTGTTATTTAAATAATGGCAATCTGTCAGCAATAGAGCTTGATAAAACAAGTCAATTTAACTTTATAAAAATTGGTAGTACATTGTGGGAAAAAGCAACAGATACCCTGGATGATGTGTATGGTGCTCTTGGTTCTTTCATAATCAAAATTGCGTTTACAGAACTTAATGTCACGAAAGATACTGATGGTTTTATGAGGTTAGAAATTAAAGAGCTTGGATTGTACGTTAGGGATACCTACGAGTTTATGAATGATGGTGATGATCAACCGTTAGGCTATTGGGGAGAGAATGGTGTCATCAAACCAGGGATTATAAGTGAACTATTGAAAAAAGAATATATTGATGAAGGTGACTGTAGATACTTTAGAGTTACTAACTCATCTTTTGTGAGATACCGGGAAAAATATAAGGGCGAAAATAAAACTGGAGATTTTTTCGTATACTCGACGGTGAAAAAAATCCCTACGAACATTATCATTCATTTGAATAAGGTAGATATGGAGGAATATATTTACTGGAAAGAGGTGAATATAAATGCATAGCTTTATAAAAAAAACGTGCTGCTTCATGTTGATATCAGTTTTCTTCTTTTGCGTTTTGCTAATGGTGATTAAGACCATGGCTTATCAAAACGCAATCAAGAATGATACTATATGGAGTCGAGATAATAAATGCGAACTGACTACTTATATTCCTGACTATCGACCATATGGTGGTATCGGGAGAGTGTTACGGTTGTTTTCCAACCAATCTTTTTTTGTTGTATATGATTCCAATGGGAATAAAATAAAAAGCTCTGCATGGCACTTTTGGCAAGCTCAGTTCTCTGATTCGGTTGCACCAGAATGGCACGGGCAATATGCAATGTATCCAACAAGTGAAGGGTGGGCTGGATGGAAAATTCCAGAGTGTGCTTAACGTTTAAAATGCCAATCCCCTCCGCCCCCTTGGTCAGAATTGACCTGGAAACGCGATTAAGGCAATGAAATAGGATGGGCTATAGCGACTTATTACCATAAGTACGGTAAGGATCATATCAGTATCCGGTCATACTAATCGCTGATACGGATGAATATAAACTCTTAACAAATGGGTGAATACTGAAAGGTTGCTCTGGCGGCCAGTGTAATGACAAAGACAGGTAAGACCAGGACTCACTACACCTGAATCAGTCACTGGGCTTAAAGCCGCAAAGGAAATAAGGGGGGAGTCAGCGAATTACATTAGGGCTGGCAGCGTTATAGCTGCAAATAAGCCAGGAATGATGCTGAACCCTACCCGTCAATGTCTAAACAATGGATGCTTTGCAAACGGAATGTGTTCATATAATGACTGATGCCACAGGGACACAACACGCCATCGCTTTATGAAATGCTGAGCGGTAATTTCTCAGGAGGCCTGAGCCTCAACCAGGTCAGCGAACAGAATCAGGTGATTTTATCGGTACTCGATAATATGCAGCGGGTACTCAACTGCCGCGCCGGTACGCTGGCTCACCTGCCGGACTACGGCCTGCCGGATATGACAAAAATCCTCCAGGGAATGCCCGGGACCGCCCACCAGCTGATCACCACACTGTCGGCTGTGTTGCTGAAATACGAGCCGCGCCTGAGCCGGATTAATGTGGTGATGCAGGAACAGATTCAGCCCGGTGAACTCCGCTACGCCATTGATGCGGAGCTGAAGGGGGTCGGGCTGGTGCGCTACGGCACGGAATTTATGCCCGAGGGCAGGGTATTAATCCGTCATCTGAAACAACAGCAATACCTCGATGCACGAGCCGCCATCTAGTTATTACTCAGGTTAAAACAGTTATGACAATAAATTCTGAACGCCAACTTAAAACCGGCGGGGATCCGCGCACGCTTGCGGATTACGCTGCCTTGCGCGACGAAATGAACAAGCTCACCCATCCGGCACGCCCGGATGTTAACTGGCAACATGCGGAAACGCTCTGTCTGTCACTGTTCGAGCACAACGGTGTGGAGCTACAAACGGCTGCCTGGTATACGCTCGCCCGCACGCATCTTGCCGGACTCTACGGCATGAATGAAGGGCTGGCGCTACTGGCTGCCCTGGTCGTCCGTCAGTGGGGTAGCCTCTGGCCACAGCCTGTTCATGCGCGAGTTGAAATCCTCAGCGCACTGAGCAAACGCCTGCAACAGGTGATGAGAACGCTGACGTTGACGTATGCCGATTTAGGGCAGCTTTATCAGGCTGAGGAGAATCTGAACGCTCTGAGTGACATGTTGCAGCGCCTCGAACTTAAGCATGCTGCTCAGCTTGATGCCCTGCGCTCGATGATGCAGAACGCAGCAGTGCGTCTGGAAAACAGCGAAAATACGGGCGTAAGTCTGCCGGGGAACGCGGTGGGGGCCGCGGAACTCCACCTCACAGAACCGACAGAGCGTTGTAAAAGGGTTTATGTGGTTCAGCCCGAGCCGTTGCTGAATAAAGAGCCTCCTGTATCCGTGAAGCAGTGGAAGCCATTTGCTGCGGGTATGTTGTCCATGCTGGTGGCTGCCAGTGTTGTCGCAGTGGGATGGCAGATGATGCATGCGCCAGATTCGGCGCAAATGCAGCTGGCCGCGTCCCTGGCTCCTATACCTGAAGGACTCTCTACAGCACAGTTGCAGGCGCTGCAACAAACGTCACCGCCACCTGAACCGGGGATCAGTAAGACACAGCAGATGTTAGCGCAGCTTTTACACCTGAAACCAGACTGGGCAGTAAGCTACGGCGACCGTCTGGTGCAGCAGGCGCTGACGCTGTGGCCTGAAGAGGCCAAACCCCTGGCGCAACAGTGGCACAAGCAGATTAGCGTTGCCGGACTTGCAGAATCAGATCTGAATGGCTGGCATCAGGGGATGACGCAGTTACAGCAGTTGACGAACAGGCTGAACGCACTGGATGAACAGAAGGGGAGGTATATGACGGTGAGTGAACTGAAATCAGCCGTGTTTGCCATGTCGCAGTCCTTCAGCCATACCGTTCCGCTTGAGGAGCAGCTTCGTCTGCTTTCCATTTTACCTGCCGGGCAACCCCTGTCAGCAGCGCAGCTAAACCAGACCGAACAGCATCTTCAGCAGTTGATTGCCAGCTATGCTCTGCTGAAGCACCAAAAAGAATAATGAGACTGGCGAAAAACACGGAGTTGACATGTCAGCAAGAGAGCGTTTTTTTAAGAAAGTGCAACAGAGTATCGGGGACAAACCGATCTATGTTAATACGGCTGAGGCCGAAGTCAGGGCGTTTTGTGAGCGGATGGAGGATCTTGCGCAGCAAATCATTACATGGTTTGAAGGTTCTGGTATTGAAATATTTTTATCTAAAAAACATATCACCGATTTAAGTACGGTTGGCTACAGCCTTAGTAGCGGTATATGTCGTTATGCTATTACGACGATCATTTTGCAAAATGGGGATCGCAGCGTCACCATTATGCCAAAACAGGTGATCAGGGGGTCGGAGAAGGGGTGTGTGACGATGAGTATTACTGTCCCCGATAGTCTGTCGGGGGCAAGGATATTCCATTTAAGCATGGCGCCTGAAGCAGGCTGGTATATTCGTCGCGGGCATCAAAGTGCAAAAGAGAATATCCTCATGACTGAGGACTGTTTTTTCCAGTCTATCGACTGTCTGGCCTGAACGTCAGCCACCCTAACGGAAGGGGCGTGCAATAACGTAGTTAATATATATTAACTACGTTAACTTATTAAGCACCACTAAACATCGGCACTCTACAGTATCTCTCCTTAAATATATAATTACCGTTATTGAAGGAGTATCAGTAACCAAACGACAAGCCAGATATTTACCGTAACACATGCTTTTTATCCGCCTTAAGTAAAACTGCACATATCAAACTGCAAAACAACAAACCAGCGACGAACGTGAGGACAAATTCGTATGGCAATGCTATAACCCTTAATGCCAACCAAAATATAATGTCCCAGGAAAACGTATGCTAAGAAATATTAGTGTCAGAACGTTCATTGTCTATTTCCTTTTATGTGTATTTTTGGTAAGTGATGGAGTTATAGCGCTATATTCACGGAATTCTTCGCTTTTTATTGCAGTCATAATTGTACAATTCATCGCCTTATTTTTACTCTGGGCGTACATGACAAAATATCTTGTGACGCCGATCAATACTGTGAAAAAAAGTATTGAAGAAGTGACGTCAGGCAAACTTGGCGTGTCGATACCTGAATTTGGCAACAACTGTGCGGGACGTCTGATCCCGGGGATTAATAGTCTCTCCAGCAACATTGCAACGCTGGTCCGTGAGATCCGCGCCTCCTCGCAAACCGCGATGACCCTGTCAGATCAACTCTCTTCACGCAGCGCGCAGCTTTCCGTCAAAACAGAACAGCAGTCAGCTTCGCTGGTGCAAACGGCAGCCAGCATGGAAGAGATGGCTGCAAGTACAAAAAATAATGCCGACAATACCCGTTTAGCCAGCGAACAGGCGAATCTCGCGACGTTGCAGGCGCGTAAAGGCGGAGAGTTAATGGGGCAGGTCGCGAACAATATGCAGTCGATTACCGACTGCGCCCAGCAAATGACAGAGATTATCTCGCTGATTGACGGTATCGCTTTTCAGACCAATATTCTGGCGCTTAACGCCGCCGTTGAAGCGGCAAGAGCGGGCGACCATGGTAAAGGGTTTTCTGTGGTCGCGGGCGAAGTGAGAAGCCTTGCGCATCGTAGCGCCGAAGCGGCAAAAAATATTAAGTCATTGATTGAAGTTACCAGCCATAACGTGACACAGGGCGTTAACGTGGTCTCTGAAGCCGAAAAAAATATGCATGATATTGTTACCGGTTCGGGCAATGTGAGCAGACTGATGGATGAAATATCCGCCTCAACATCAGAACAGGAAAAAGGTATTTCACAAATTACGCAGGCATTGTCTGAGCTTGAACGCGTAACGCAGAGCAACGTGTCGATGGTTGAAGAACTCAATGGATCGTCAGATGTGCTGCGCAATCAGGTGATTGAGCTCCAGACACGAACACGTAATTTCCGTCTGGAAAATGAGCTCCAGGCTGACAATGCGTTAAGAAGCCGCGAATGGGCGGTGAATTCCTGAGCGTATTCAGGACGATGCCTCACATAATTATTGCTTAACCCTCGGCGAAAGCTAGACTGACACCGAAAGAGATAAAACGGTGGAGGCGCTGTGGAGAGCATCAAAGGGTCTGAGGTTAACGTACCTGACGCAGTTTTTGCATGGGTGTTTGATGGACGTGGCGGCGCAAGGCCGCTTGAAGATCAGGATCATATCGACAACGAACATCCATGCTGGCTGCACCTCAACTACACGCACCCGGACAGCGCCGAGTGGCTCGCGTCCACGCCGCTATTGCCCAACAACGTTCGGGATGCGCTGGCGGGAGAAAGTCTCAGACCCCGCGTCAGCCGGATGGGTGAGGGGACGTTAATTACGCTGCGTTGTATAAACGGCAGTACGGATGAGCGTCCGGATCAGCTGGTGGCCATGCGTGTTTATATGGATGAACGGCTGATTGTTTCCACCCGCCAGCGAAAAGTGCTGGCGCTGGATGACGTCATTAACGATCTGAAAGAGGGCACGGGACCAACGGATTGCGGCAGCTGGCTGGTGGATGTGTGTGATGCGTTGACCGATCATGCCAGCGAGTTTATAGAAGAACTTCACGATAAAATCATCGATCTGGAAGATAACTTGCTCGATCAGCAAATCCCACCACGTGGTTTTCTGGCGTTGCTGCGTAAACAGCTCATCGTGATGCGCCGCTATATGACCCCCCAGCGCGACGTTTATGCGCGACTGGCCAGCGAACGCATGAGCTGGATGAACGACGATCAGCGCCGCAGAATGCAGGATATCGCTGACCGGCTCGGACGTGGTCTGGACGAGATTGACTCATGTATTGCCAGAACGGCAGTCATGGCGGATGAGATAGCCCAGGTAATGCAGGAGTCGTTAGCCAGGAGAACGTACACCATGTCGCTGATGGCGATGGTCTTTTTACCGAGTACCTTCCTGACGGGGTTGTTTGGCGTAAACCTAGGAGGGATCCCCGGCGGTGAATATCACTATGGCTTCACGACATTTTGCGTCATGTTAGTGGTTTTGATTGGCGGTGTTGCGTGGTGGTTGCATCGTAGTAAATGGCTGTAAATTTACGCTTTTCTGTGGCAGAGTCGGCTTCAAAACGACATTTTAATTGAGCGAAGTCAATAAACTCCGACCATGTTAGGTGCAATATTACTCCCGCAGGTGAATGCAACGTCAAGCGATGGGCGTTGCGCTCCATATTGTCTTACTTCCTTTTTTTGAATTACTGCATAGCACAATTGATTCGTACGACGCCGACTTCATAGTCGGCTTTTTTTTGCCTCCTGTTTATCTGCGTCTACCCTTTAGGGGTCAGCACCCTAATCTGGAGGAAAAGATGAGTATGCTACTTGCCCTGCAACGCCTGAACACCTGGCAGTCCGATCCGGTGCCCACCGATCCGACGCCGATACCCGATCCTGTCCCACGTCCGCAGCCGATGCCTGATCCACCGCCGGATGAAGAGCCGATTAAATTGTCGCATCGTTAGCGCAGATCTGCGAGGATACGCGCCATCTGACTGCAATCATTACTACGAGAGTATATTGTGACCGCTTTTTCCACGCTGAACGTTCTGCCTGAAGCCCAACTGGCTAACCTGAATGAGTTGGGCTACCTCACTATGGCCCCTGTCCAGGCCGCCGCGCTGCCGGCTATCCTTGAAGGCCGTGACGTGCGCGTGCAGGCGAAAACCGGCAGTGGAAAAACGGCTGCATTCGGGCTAGGCCTGTTACAACACATTGATGCAACCCTGTTTCAGACTCAGTCCCTGATACTCTGCCCGACGCGCGAGCTGGCCGACCAGGTCGCGGGTGAGCTGCGTCGTCTGGCGCGTTTTTTGCCTAACACTAAAATTTTAACGCTCTGCGGCGGGCAACCGTTTGGTGCGCAGCGCGATTCCCTTCAGCACGCGCCGCATATCATTGTGGCAACGCCGGGCCGTCTGCTCGATCACCTGCAAAAAGGCACCGTTTCACTCGATGCACTGCAAACGCTGGTGATGGATGAAGCTGACCGCATGCTGGATATGGGCTTCAGCGATGCGATTGACGAAGTGATCCGCTTTGCGCCAGCCACGCGTCAGACGCTGCTCTTTTCTGCCACCTGGCCTGAGGCGATTGCGGCGATCAGCGGGCGCGTGCAGAAGAACCCGCTGACCATTGAAATCGATACTGTCGATGCGTTGCCGGCGATTGAGCAGCAGTTCTTCGAGACATCGCAGCAGGGCAAAATTCCACTGCTACAAAAATTGCTGAGCCAACACCAGCCAGCGTCCTGCGTGGTGTTCTGTAATACCAAAAAAGACTGTCAGGCGGTGTGCGATGCCCTGAATGATGCCGGGCAGAGCGCATTATCGCTGCATGGTGATCTGGAACAGCGCGATCGCGATCAGACGCTGGTGCGTTTCGCTAACGGCAGCGCTCGCGTGCTGGTTGCAACGGATGTGGCGGCCCGTGGCCTGGATATTAAATCGCTTGAGCTGGTGGTGAATTTCGAACTGGCATGGGATCCGGAAGTGCATGTCCACCGCATCGGGCGTACTGCGCGTGCGGGTAACAGTGGTCTCGCCATCAGCTTCTGCGCACCTGAAGAGGCGCAGCGCGCTAATATTCTTTCGGAAATGCTGCAACTGAAACTCAACTGGGTGAATACCCCAGGTAATATCAGCATCGCTCCGCTGGCGGCGGAAATGGCCACCCTGTGCATCGACGGCGGTAAAAAGGCCAAAATGCGTCCCGGTGACGTTCTGGGGGCGTTAACAGGGGATATCGGTCTCGACGGGGCAGATATTGGCAAGATAACGGTCTACCCTGCGCATGTCTACGTAGCGGTTCGCCAGTCGGTTGCGCATAAGGCCTGGAAACAGTTGCAGGGCGGGAAGATTAAAGGGAAAACCTGCCGCGTTCGACTGCTGAAGTAAGCTTAAAACGCGTCTCAGAAACGATATCTGAGACGCTGCCAGGTTACTTGACTTCTACTACGTTCAGGCGCAGTTCATCGAATTGCGCATCCTCTTCCTCTGGCTGCCAGCCAGCAGGCTGCATCGGGATCTCTTCGCGATCAAACGCCAGATCCCCGCCATTCACCACTTCTGAACCGTGGTTAATCCCTTTGAAATCGAACAGTTCAACGTCGGCGAGGTGCGAAGGCACCACGTTCTGCATGGCGCTGAACATGGTTTCGATGCGGCCCGGATAGCGTTTATCCCAGTCACGCAGCATGTCGCCAATGACCTGACGTTGCAGGTTCGGCTGTGAGCCGCACAGATTGCACGGAATGATAGGGAAGGCTTTGGCCTGAGAGAAACGCTCAATGTCTTTCTCGCGGCAGTAGGCAAGTGGGCGGATCACGATGTGTTTGCCGTCGTCGCTCATCAGCTTCGGTGGCATTCCCTTCATTTTGCCGCCGTAGAACATATTCAGAAACAGCGTTTGCAGAATGTCGTCCCGGTGATGGCCAAGCGCAATCTTGGTGGCACCCAGTTCGGTTGCGGTGCGGTACAGAATGCCGCGACGCAAACGTGAGCAGAGCGAGCAGGTCGTTTTGCCCTCTGGGATCTTCTCTTTAACAATGCCGTAGGTATTCTCTTCTACGATTTTGTACTCAACGCCCAGGTTCTCAAGGTACTCCGGCAGGATATGCTCCGGGAAGCCAGGTTGTTTCTGATCGAGGTTAACCGCGACCAGGGAAAAGTTCACCGGTGCGCTTTGCTGTAGATTACGCAGGATCTCCAGCATGGTGTAGCTGTCTTTACCGCCCGACAGGCAGACCATGATGCGATCGCCTTCTTCAATCATGTTGAAGTCTGCAATGGCTTCGCCCACGTTACGGCGCAGTCGCTTTTGCAGTTTATTCAGGTTGTATTGTTCTTTCTTGTTAATCTCTTGATTTTGTTGCATCTATTCGTTACTCAGATCTCAAATGGGGCACAGGGTGAGGAAAACGATTTCAAAGCGTCAGCTTCGTGTTCATCTCTTCTATCCATGTAGCATAGATTTCATACACCATCTGCGCATTTACGTGCCCCATCTGGTTAGCTATAAAAGACGGGTTTGCGGCTACCGGTAAAAACCAGCATGCGAAAGTGTGTCGTGTATGGTACGGATTGCAGCGCCGAATGCCAGCACGATTTACAAATGAGCCCCACAGGAGAAGTTTGGTTAAGACTGAAGGGTTGTCTACACTTACAGCTTACGCAGTAAAAACGGAGGTGAAAATGACTGACCGTCCCGTTCATGGTGACCATCCTGATTATAATCCCAGCCCGGATAACCCGGAAAAGGATGGAAGAAAACCGAAAGATGATCCTGGCTCAGCGCCTGAATCAGGCGATAAAGATCCAGAGTAATGACCAACCGCCTTTACGAAGGCGGTTTTAACACCCATTACGGCCTCTCTACGCGCACCGCTATTCACGTTATCCTCATCAACGTCGTCTGATAACCGCTCAGAATCCATCCCTTTTTTGCCGGATGAACGGGTGAGATAAAGCACGGATTTCATTCCCGCGTACCAGCGCGTTTTACAGTTCTCCTGCTACGCTTTTGAGGGGGACAAGGGAGCGCTTCTATGAAAAATAAAGACGAGCAGACAGGATTAGTTGGGCTGGCGATTGGTGCCGCCGTTATCGGGCTGGTTTCATCCCAGAAGATCATCAACCGTGAAAGCATTGTCGATGAACTGGTAAGGCTCGGCAGGCAGAAGGGGGATGGTGTCGAAGATGAGGTCTTTTTAAAAGCGGCTGAGTTAGTGAGAAAAGGGGTATAAGCGATGGCTGACATTCGTCATGCACAGTGTCATTGTGGGGCGGTGAAATTTACGGTTGAGCTGACGGACGGCCTGAATACCGCACGTCGATGCAGCTGCTCGTTTTGCAGGATGCGTGGGGCGGTCGTGGTTTCAGCGCCTTTGACGGGCATTAAGGTGACGCAGGGCGCGGACACGCTCACAGAGTACCGTTTCAACACCGGCACGGCGCGCCATTTCTTCTGTTCGATTTGCGGTATTTACACGTTCCACCAACGACGTTCCAATCCCAATGAATATGGAGTGAATGTCGCCTGTCTGGAAAATGTCACTCCATTCGACTTCCCGGAAGTGGTGGTAATGGATGGAGTAAATCACCCTATGGATGGCGACAGCGGGGTATTTGGCTATCTCTCTTTCCGTAAAGAACAGGCGAAACAGCGATGAAAACTAGCCCGCAGATCGCTGCGGGCTAACGGGATTAGAACTGGTAAACCAGACCTAACGCTACGATGTCATCCGTACCGATGCCATTGTTTTTGTAGAATGAATCATCTTCATCCAGCAGGTTGATTTTATAATCAACATAGGTGGACATATTTTTGTTGAAATAATAGGTAGCACCGACGTCAGCATATTTCACCAGGTCTTTATCGTCCTGGCCATTGCCCAGGTCTTTACCTTTAGACTGTAAATAGGAAATGGCCGGACGCAGACCGAAATCGAACTGATATTGTGCGGTGACTTCGAAGTTCTGGGTTTTGTTTGCAATACCGCCGCCATCCTGGCTATCAGTTGAACCATAAGGGGTCATATTGCGGGTTTCGGAATACATTGCCGCCAGGTAAATATTGTTAGCGTCATATTTCAGGCCGGCAGTCCATGCATCTGCCTTATCGCCACCTGCATACTGAGATGCTGCGCCAGTGCCAGCACTAACCTGATCGTTGGTACGGTCAGATGACGCATATGCCGCGCCCGCGCTGAAGCCCATGCCAAAGTCATAGGTGGTGGAGATACCGAAGCCATCACCGTTTTGATTACGAATGTTGTTATCTGAACGGTTATTAGTGCCTTCCTGAGAGCAGCCATACTCGTCACAGTTGCTGCCTTCATTATTACCCTGATACTGCACCGCGAAGTTCAGACCCTGCACCAGACCAAAGAAGTCGGTGTTACGGTAGGTCGCCACGCCGTTTGCACGACCGGTCATAAAGTTATCGGCATAAGTATAAGAGTCGCCACCAAATTCTGGCAGCATATCGGTCCAGCCTTCAACGTCGTACAGGACGCCATAGTTGCGGCCGTAATCGAAGGAGCCGTAATCGCCCACTTTCACGCCCGCGAAGGCCAGACGCGTCCAGGACTGATTGTCAGAACCTTCGGTGTTGTTTGCCTGAATGTTATATTCCCATTGGGCGAAGCCGGTCATCATGTCGTTGATTTGGGTTTCACCTTTAAAACCCAGACGCATATAGGTTTGATCGCCATCTTTAGACGCGTCGTCAGAGAAATAATGCAGACCATCTACTTTGCCATACAGATCCAGTTTATTGCCGTCTTTATTATAAATTTCAGCTGCGTGAGCGGCTCCAGCCATTAACAAAGCGGGGATCATCAGTGCCAGTACTTTTCTTTGCATTTTGATTATTCCTTTGCAGTTATTTTTTTATTGCTTAGTGAACTTTCCGGGCTGGAAAGGTGTCCCATGCTAAATCACTCTGGCGGCGGATGAATAAAATATAATTGTTACGGGTTAAGTAAAATCTAAACTAAATGATGCGGTTGAAATAATGATAAACGTCATGAATGAATTATTATAATCAATACAAAATAAAAATTATTAATTACGCGGAAAACAAGGTAATCTCCACGCCGTTATATGCCTTTAAGATTATTTCATCCATAATTCGGTAATGGTGCCAACTTACTGATTTAGTGTATGATGGTGTTTTTGAGGTGCTCCAGTGGCTTCTGTTTCTATCAGCTGTCCCTCCTGTTCAGCTACTGAAGGCGTGGTGCGTAACGGTAAAAGTACTGCCGGACATCAGCGCTATCTCTGCTCTCACTGCCGTAAAACATGGCAGCTACAGTTCACTTACACCGCTTCTCAACCCGGTACGCATCAGAAAATCATTGATATGGCCATGAATGGCGTCGGATGTCGCGCCAGTGCACGCATTATGGGCGTTGGCCTCAACACGATTTTACGTCACTTAAAAAACTCAGACCGCAGTCGGTAACCTCACGCATACAACCGGGCAGTGACGTCATTGTTTGCGCGGAAATGGACGAACAGTGGGGTTATGTCGGCGCTAAATCACGCCAGCGCTGGTTGTTTTACGCGTATGACAGGATACGGAGGACGGTTGTGGCGCACGTATTCGGTGAACGCACGTTGTCCACGCTGGAGCGTCTTCTGGGCCTGCTGTCGGCCTTTGAGGTCGTGGTATGGATGACGGATGGCTGGCCGCTTTATGAATCACGCCTGAAGGGAGAACTGCACGTTATCAGCAAGCGATATACGCAGCGCATTGAGCGGCATAACCTGAATCTGAGGCAACATCTGGCAAGGCTGGGCAGGAAGTCACTGTCGTTCTCAAAATCGGTGGAGCTGCATGACAAAGTCATCGGGCATTATCTGAACATAAAACACTATCAGTAAGTTGGAGTCATTACCCCATAATTCACGTGAATATTGTTCAGAACATTGAGGCAATTTTCACCGATCTTCTGGATTCGCCCGGTGCACGTGCATCGGGCTTTTTTATAGCAAAAAAATGCCCGGACAAGCCGGGCATACAGGTTATTCACTGGTCGATTTTTCGGCTTTTCCTGCCAGTTGCGCCAGAAAGTCATAACGCTTCTGAAGATCCGCTGCCGCATCCTTCCATAGCTGCTCTGCTACTTCAGGCTGCTGGGCGTTCAGCCTGCGGAAACGCTGCTCCTGAAGTAAGGTTTCGGCAAGGGCGTCTGACGGCGGACGCGAATCCAGCGCCAGCGGCAATTTCCCTTCATCGGCACGGCGCGGGTCAAAGCGGTACAGTGGCCAGAAGCCGGTTGCGGTGAGCTGACGCATCTGGTCGTGGCTGAGTGCCAGATCGTAGCCATGCTCCTCACACGGACTGTAGGCGATGATCAGCGACGGGCCTGGATACGCTTCCGCTTCCTGAATGGCTTTCACCGTCTGGTTGAGCTGCGCCCCAAGCGAAATTTGCGCGACGTAGACGTGCCCATACATCATCATGCTGACGCCCAAATCTTTACGCGCCTTGCGCTTGCCGTGCTCACCAAATTTCGTGACCGCCCCCAATGGCGTTGCTTTCGAGGCCTGTCCGCCGGTGTTGGAATAACACTGAGTATCGAGCACCAGAATATTGACGTTTTCGGTCAGGCTCAGGACATGATCAAGACCACCGAAACCAATATCGTAGGCCCACCCGTCGCCGCCGATCAGCCAGATAGATTTTTCAACCAACGCGTCAGCATCAGTCAGGAGTTGTTCAGCCCCTTCAACACCCTGAAGCGCGTGGCGCAGTTCAGCAACCTGCGCACGACGAACGTCAGGTGTGGCCTCCGCATGCAGGGCATCATTCAGTTCTGCCGGGATCTTATCGGCAAACTGTGCCAGCAGACGCATTACGCGGGCGCGGTGCTGATCGACCGTCAGACGGAATCCCAGACCAAATTCTGCGTTGTCCTCGAAAAGCGAGTTTGCCCACGCCGGGCCGCGACCGTTTGCGTCGGTAGTGTACGGCGTGGACGGCAGGTTACCTCCGTAGATCGACGAGCAGCCCGTCGCGTTGGCAATCAGCATCCGGTCGCCGTAAAGCTGGGTAAGCAGTTTGATATACGGTGTTTCGCCGCAGCCGGAGCACGCCCCGGAGTACTCGAAGAGCGGGGTGATGAGCTGCGAGGTACGAATGTCAATGCGTTCCAGCTTGTTGCGATCGATTTCGGGCAGGTCGAGGAAGAAATCATAATTCACTTTCTCTTCTTCAACATGTTCAAGACGCGACATCATATTGATGGCTTTGATTGACGGGTCCTGACGATCTTTCGCCGGGCACACCTCGACGCACAGGTTACAGCCGGTACAGTCTTCCGGCGCCACCTGAAGAACATATTTCTGACCACGCATATCGCGGGATTTTACATCCAGCGAGTGCAAACTTTCCGGTGCGCCATCTAACGCTTCTGGTGACACCACTTTGGCGCGAATAGCCGAGTGTGGGCAGGCCGCCACGCAGTGGTTGCACTGGGTGCACAGCTCTTCTTTCCAGATAGGAATCGCTTCGGCAATGTTGCGTTTTTCCCAGCGGGTCGTGCCCATCGGCCAGGTGCCGTCAGGCGGAAGCGCAGAGACGGGAAGGGTGTCTCCCAGTCCGGCAAGCATCGCCGCCGTGACGGTTTTGACGAAATCCGGGGCGGCGTCAGACACCACTGGCGGCCGGTTCGGACTGCTGGCATTGACCGGCTGCAACGGCACCTCGAACAGCGATTCGCGGGCCAGCGCCAGCGCCTGCCAGTTGCGCTCAACCAGTTCCTGACCTTTGCTGCTGTAGCTTTTGGCGATCGCCCCCTGGAGTTCCATCAGCGCGCTGTCGCCCGGCAGAATATTCGTCAGGTGGAAGAACGCCATCTGCATAACCGTATTGATGCGCGCCGCCAGGCCGCATTCGCGGGCGATCTTCGCGGCGTTAATGACATACAGGCGCGCCTGTTTCTGGTTAAGCACTGCCTGCACTTCCTGGGGCAGGCGTGTCCAAACCTCGTCGGCGCTGTAAGGGGTGTTGATCAGGAAAATACCACCGGGCTTTAGGCGCTCGGCCATCTGATATTTATCAATGAACTGGAGCTGGTGACAGCCAACAAAATCCGCCTGAGAAATCAGGTATGCCGAGCGGATCGGGTGTTCGCTGACGCGCAGGTGGGAGACGGTCAGTCCGCCCGCTTTTTTGGAGTCGTAGACGAAATATCCTTGCGCATACCACGGCGTAGAGTTGCCGATAATTTTGATGTTGTTCTTGGTCGCCGAGACGCTGCCGTCGCTGCCCAGACCGTAGAACAGCGCTTCCAGTTTCGCATTCGAGGGCAGGGTGTTTTCCGGCAAAGGGAGAGAAAGGTTAGTCACGTCATCATAAATGCCGACCGTAAAGCGCGGCTTCGGTTTTGCCTCGCGCAGTTCAGCAAATACCGCAAGGACGCACTCCGGCCCGAACTCTTTTGAAGACAATCCATAACGCCCGCCAATGACGCGCGGCAGCGTTTCGCGCTCACCGCGGTTAAACGCCTCAGCCAGTGCGGTCATCACATCCAGATAAAGTGGCTCAGCCTGTGCGCCAGGTTCTTTGGTGCGGTCCAGTACTGCCACGGCACGCGCGCTGTCCGGCAGGGCTGCGAGCAGGTGTTTCGCTGAGAAGGGACGGTAGAGGCGAACTTTGAGCACGCCAACTTTTTCACCACGCGTCAGCAGCTCATCGACCACCTCTTCGCAGGTGCCGATGGCAGAGCCCATCAGGACGATCACGCGCTCGGCCTGTGGATGACCATAATATTCAAACGGCTTATATTCGCGGCCCGTCGCAGCGGCAAAATCGTCCATAGCCTGTTCAACGTGCTCATACACCGCGTTGTACCACGGGTTTGTCGCCTCGCGGGACTGGAAATAGGTATCCGGGTTCGCAGAGGTACCCCGGATCACCGGATGTTCCGGATTGAGGGCGCGAGCGCGATGCGCATCGATGTCAGCCTGCGGCAGCAGATTCAGAATGGTGTCGTCCGGCAGTGGAACGATTTTGTTGATCTCGTGGGACGTGCGAAAACCATCGAAGAAATGAATAAATGGCACTCGGCTTTTCAGCGTAGCGATATGCGTTATCAGCGCGAAGTCCTGTGCTTCCTGTACGCTGCTGGCGCAGAGCATAGCGCAGCCGGTCTGACGCACGGCCATCACGTCTGAGTGGTCGCCAAAAATAGAGAGAGCGTGAGTGGCTACGGTGCGTGCGGCAACGTGCAACACAAACGGCGTTAATTGCCCTGCCAGCTTGTAAAGCGTGGGGATCATCAACAGCAGCCCCTGAGACGACGTAAACGAGGTCGACAGGGCACCGGTCTGCAACGCACCATGCACGGTGGCAATGGCCCCGGCTTCGGACTGCATCTCAACAACCCGCGGGACATCGCCCCAGACGTTTTTTATCCCATTACCAGCCCAGGCGTCAGCCTGTTCAGCCATCGTGGAGCTGGGAGTGATGGGGTAGATGGCGATCACTTCGCTGGTACGAAACGCAACAGACGCGACTGCACCATTGCCGTCAATAGTTTGCATAGGACAACACCCTTACATTGCGCAAAAAGAGGGGTCTGTAAAACGACGACAGACCCTGAATATTATCTGTGTATTTTAGCAAAGCTCAGGTTTTACGATTTTCGCTTTTGTGTCCTTGGTATGCGCTGTATCAATGACTCGAAGGCTATTCGCGTTAAAAAATTGCGAGAAATTGTTACCAGGGCGCATAAATACGCACATCCGCTCTCGACGATGCGGCGCGTGATGCCTATTATGCATAGGTTTCGCGTTAATTATGGGGAGGAAGGTATGCGTTCAGCATTTTGGGTCGGATGTGCCGCGTTACTGTTGTCGGCATGCAGCAATGAACCAGTACAGCAGGCGACAGCGGCACACGTTACGCCGGGTATGCGAGCGGCTATGTCCAGTTCAGGTCAGGCCAACTGCGCAATGATCGGCGGTTCACTCTCCGTTGCCCGTCAGCTCGACGGCTCAGCCATCGGCATGTGCGCGTTGCCAAATGGCAAACGCTGTAGTGAGCAGTCGCTTGCCGTTGGTTCGTGCGGAAGCTACTGAGTTATTCAACTCGCTTAAACATCAATGTCTTATTGGCTGTCGCCAGCGTTAACTGGTCTTCGGTCAGGTCTACCTGTGCGCCTGTGCGTAGCATATCGGCGATGGTCTGATCCAGTTCATTTAGCTGCGGCTCGGTGCAGAGTTTCCGCGTCATTGCCAGCGTTTTGACCGTCAACTCTCCTTCGGACAGTTTACCCTGGCCGTTGAAGCCGTTGCACATTGTGCCGGAGACGACAATGTTGTTAATCAGGCTGATATTGGGTTGCGCACTGAAGCGAATTTCAGGCTGCGTTTTCCCGCCTTTGACTGCTTTGCCATCCACATTTTCAAGAACGAAACGGTGATTCTCTAACTGATCGGTCTGAACGGAGGCTTTACCAGGATTAACGCATCCAGCCAGTACAAGGCTGATTAAACTTACTGCCGCGAGCTTTTTCATTTTTCTTCTCAAACTATCAATGCTGTAAATATTTTTTCAGTGTAACCATACCCTCCTGGGTGTTAATGGGGTTTATCTGAAAGTGCGGGAAGGGACCGGGCGGCGGCGCGCCCGGTCAGCGAGTTAGTGCGATTTAAATCCAGCTGCGGCCATCAGCATTTTAAAGAGCATACTTACGCAGGCCAGCGCCAGGACGCTGCCGCCCCAGATGATGGCAAGCCACATCAAACGTTTCCATACAGGTTGTTGCATCAGTGATAACCCTCCCCATGCTGTACTTTTCCGCGAAAAACGTAATAACTCCAGAAGGTGTAGACCAGAATCACGGGAATGATCAACAGTGCACCCACTAACATAAAGCCCTGGCTTTGGGCTGGCGCAGCGGCCTGCCAGAGGGTAATGTCCGGCGGGATGATATGCGGCCAGATGCTGATCCCAAGCCCGCTAAAGCCAAGAAAAACCAGCCCTAACGTCATGATAAACGGCAGGGTATGGCTCGCAGGATCGTGCAGGCAGCGCCACTGGCACAGACTCAGGATCGCAACCAGCGCAGGAACGGGCAGCAGATAAAACAGATTCGGCAGCGTAAACCAGCGCGCAGCAATAGCTGGTTGGGCGAGAGGGGTCCAGATACTGATTACTGCAATGAATACCAGAAGCAGGAGCAGAAGCACTTTCGATACCTGACGCATCCGCTTTTGCAGGGCATTTTCGCTTTTCATTACCAGCCACGTTGAACCTAGCAGCGCGTAAGCCACTACAAGACCCGCACCGCAGAAAAAATTGAACGCGGTAAACCAGTCAAACGGACCACCGCTGTAAGCTCGACCGGTGACGCTGAACCCCTGGATGACCGCACCGACGGTGATGCCCTGGCTGAAGGTCGCCACAATTGACCCGCCAATAAAGGCCTTATCCCAGAACGGGCGGTGCGCCGGAGTGGCCTTGAAGCGAAATTCGAAGGCGACCCCACGAAATATAAGCCCGATCAGCATTATTGTCAGTGGAATGGTTAGCGCGTCGATGATAACCGCATAGGCGAGAGGAAAGGCGCCAAACAGGGCCGCACCGCCAAGCACCAGCCAGGTTTCGTTGCCATCCCAGACGGGAGCCACACTGTTGACCATCACGTCGCGGTCGTCCGCATTCGGCGTTGCCGGAAACAGGATGCCTATCCCCAGATCAAAACCGTCCATCACGATATACATCAACGTGGCGAAAACGATAATCACGAACCAGATAATGGAAAGATCGATACCCATTACGGTTACTCCTTAAATTCAGTGGTGACGGCAGAAAGCGGACGAGCAGGGCGGCCATCGGATTCAGTCGCGAAGGATTCATGGGGCTGCGGCCCTTTTTTAATCAGACGCACCATATAGCTGTAACCCACGCCGAATACCGCGGTATAAACCACGAAGAAGGCCAGCAAACTGACGCTCATGTGCAGATCGCCATGCGCGGAAACCGCATCCTTCGTACGCTGTAGTCCATAGACGACCCACGGCTGGCGGCCGACCTCCGTTGTTACCCATCCGGCGAGGATCGCGATCAGCCCGGACGGTCCCATCAGCAGGGCAAACCACAGGAAGGAACGTGATGTATAAAGGCGCTGTTTGTAACGCAGCCAGATTGCCGTCACGCCCAGGAGCAGCATCAACATCCCCAGGCCGGCCATGATGCGGAAAGACCAGAAGACAATGGTGGCGTTCGGGCGATCTTCTTTTGGGAACTCCTTCAATGCCGGAACCTGTTTATCGAGACTGTGGGTCAGGATCAGGCTGCCGAGAGCGGGAATTTCCAGGCCAAAACGGGTCCGTTCCTGCTCCATATCCGGCCAGCCAAACAGCAGCAGTGGAGTAGGCTCACCCGGCGGATTCTCCCAGTGACCTTCGATGGCGGCTATTTTCGCTGGCTGGTGTTTTAAGGTATTAAGCCCGTGCATATCCCCCACCAGCGCCTGGACTGGGGCCACGATTAACGTCATCCACAACGCCATGGAGAACATAGTGCGAATAGCGGGGGTATTGTTTCCGCGCAGCAAATGCCAGGCCGCGGAGGCACCAACAAACAGTGCGCTGCTGAGAAATGCCGCTATCGACATGTGCAGCAGGCGGTAAGGGAAGGAGGGGTTAAACACCACGGCAAACCAGTCCACCGGAACGACCTGACCGTTGATGATTTCATACCCTTGCGGTGTCTGCATCCAGCTGTTTGACGAGAGGATCCAGAACGTAGACATGAGGGTCCCCAGTGCGACCATGCAGGTCGAAAAGAAGTGCAGCCCCGGCCCGACCTTATTCCAGCCAAACAACATCACCCCGAGGAACCCCGCCTCAAGGAAGAACGCGGTAAGCACTTCATAGGTCAGCAGGGGGCCGGTAATACTGCCCGCGAACTGCGAAAACCCGCTCCAGTTGGTGCCAAACTGATAAGCCATCACCAGGCCGGAGACCACGCCCATCCCAAAGTTGACGGCGAAGATCTTTGACCAGAAATGGTACAGCGATCGCCAGACGGGATTTTTTGTTCTCAGCCACAGCCCTTCCAGCACGGCGAGATAGCTCGCCAGGCCAATGGTTATCGCCGGAAAAATAATATGAAAGGATACGGTAAAGGCGAACTGTATTCGCGCAAGATGAAACGCATCTGGACCAAACATGCATTGCCTCAATGTTAAACGGTGTACTGTTATGATAAAGAGGGGGGGAATGAGATATCAGAAGCAGAAATTGATAATTTATCTATAACAGTTGTGTGAAAAGGTGAACTTCATCTGGCTGATATAGCTAACAAGTAAGAATAAAAAATTTCTTTTTATGATTATTACGCATTAAACAGCTTGCTTTGTCGCCAGCAACATGCGTTAATGGATTTCTGGTTTTGAATCCAAATAAATATCTGACGTAGTTTTATAAAGCAGTTCTCATCACGTTGTGCCTCTCCGCAGCCTCTCTTGGGTCTTTATCTACATTCCGATTAGTTTTGTATCGAACCATTTTTTGCCTGATCGGCTCATGAGTAATTTACGTTTTTACGTTTACAGGAGAATCCTATGACTTCTTATATCCATTTCCGCTGCCCATGCTGTCATGGCTCGCAGTACCGCACCTCAGCTTTTGATGTGTCTGACAAAAATCCGTTCGGCGCGAAATGCATTTTCTGCAAATCGCCAATGATCACGCTCGACCACCTGGCCGCAGCGCGTTCGGCTCAGAATCACATTACTGAGTACCGCAAGTAATCTGCCGCGTTTCCCATAACAGTTAGCAAAATCTTCTCTTTTTCTCCTGCTGATATACACTGACAGCAATAAGGAGAATCTGATGAAAAAATACCAGCGTCTGGCGCAACAACTTATCTCGCAGATTGAGCTTGGCGTATGGTTGCCGGGCGATAAGCTGCCTTCTCTGCGAGAGCAGGTGGCAAGCAGCGGCATGAGTTTTATGACCGTGGGCCACGCGTATCAGATGCTGGAAAGTCAGGGGCGCATTGTTGCCAGACCGCAGTCAGGCTATTACGTTGCCGCGCGCCCGACCACACACCAGCCTGCACCGCCCGCGCAGGTGATGCGCGATGAAGTGGTCGACATCAACACCTATATCTTCGACGTGCTACAGGCCAGCCGCGACCCCTCCGTTGTCCCTTTTGCCTCGGCGTTTCCCGATCCGCGCCTTTTCCCGCTTCAGCAACTCAACCGATCGCTGGCTAACGTCAGCAAAACGGCTACCGCCATGAGCGTGATCGAAAACCTGCCGCCGGGTAACGTCGACTTACGTCATGCCATTGCCCGTCGCTACGCTCAGCAGGGAATGAATATCTCCCCGGATGAAATTGTGATCACCGCGGGCGCGCTTGAGGCGCTCAACCTCAGTTTGCAGGCTGTGACTGAACCAGGGGACTGGGTTATCGTTGAAAATCCCTGTTTTTATGGCGCACTCCAGGCGCTTGAACGTCTGAAACTGAAAGCGCTGTCGGTTGCCACTGACGTGCGTGAGGGCATCGATCTCAGTGCCCTTGAGCAGGCGTTAAAAGATTATCCGGTGAAAGCCTGCTGGCTGATGACCAACAGTCAGAACCCGCTCGGCTTCACGCTGAGTGCAGAGAAGAAAGCTCAGCTGGTGGCGTTATTAACCCGGCATAACGTCACGCTGATTGAAGACGATGTTTACAGCGAACTCTACTTTGGCCGCGAAAAGCCGCTTCCGGCAAAGGCCTGGGATAAGCAGGATATGACGTTGCACTGCTCCTCATTCTCCAAGTGTCTGGTGGCTGGTTTTCGTATTGGCTGGGTGGCGGCGGGAAAACATGCGCGCCGTATTCAGCAGTTGCAGCTGATGAGTACGTTATCCACCAGTTCTCCCATGCAGCTGGCGCTGGTGGATTACCTGGCGACCAAACGTTACGACGCCCACCTTCGCCGCCTGCGACGCACGCTTGCTGAACGCAAACAGCAGGCCTGGCAATCGCTTTTGCGCCATATGCCTGCCGGCGTCAAAATCCATCATAACGACAGCGGCTACTTTTTATGGCTGGAACTGCCTGAACAGCTGGATGCGGGGCGGTTGAGTGAGAAGGCGTTAACCCATCAAATCAGCATTGCGCCCGGCAAGATGTTTTCCACCTCCAATATCTGGACACCGTTTTTCCGTTTCAATACCTCATGGGGATGGGGCGAGCGGGAAGAGCAGGCGGTCGTCCAGCTGGCGGGGGTAATCCGCGAAATGATGCTGCACCCAGTCACACCTTGATGAAAATTCCTGAAGCGACATGACGCGCGGTCTACCTTTAGTAAGGGAGTGCGGATTGGTGACGTGACGTTGTCACGTACATGTCCGCCAGAAAGTGTGCTGACAGCGAAAACAAGGTCGATTTCAACAGGACGATGCTATGCAAAATCAATTGCTGATTAATGGTGAACTGGTGGCCGGCGAAGGTGAGAAGCAGGCGGTTTATAATCCTGCCACGGGTGAAGTGCTGCTGGAGATTGCTGAAGCGTCGGAAGCACAGGTGGACGCTGCCGTCCAGGCTGCCGATCGCGCGTTCACAGAGTGGGGACAAACGACGCCGAAAACGCGCGCCGAATGTCTGTTGAAACTGGCTGATGTGATAGAAGCCAACGCTGACGCGTTCGCAAATCTGGAATCCCTTAACTGCGGGAAACCGCTGCACTGTGTCCAGGGGGACGAGATCCCGGCCGTGGTCGATGTGTTTCGCTTCTTTGCCGGGGCCGCCCGCTGCCTGAACGGGCTGGCTGCCGGAGAATACCTCGAAGGACATACTTCGATGATCCGCCGCGACCCGGTTGGCGTTGTCGCCTCTATTGCGCCCTGGAACTATCCTCTGATGATGGCGGCGTGGAAGCTGGCGCCCGCGCTGGCGGCGGGAAACTGTGTCGTCATCAAGCCGTCTGAAATCACCCCGTTGACGGCGCTGAAGCTGGCGGAACTGGCGAAAGATATCTTCCCTCCAGGCGTGCTGAACGTGCTGTTTGGTCGCGGAAAAACCGTAGGAGATCCGCTGACCGGCCACGAAAAAGTCCGTATGGTTTCTCTCACCGGCTCTATTGCTACCGGAGAACATATTATCGGGCATACCGCATCTTCAGTTAAACGTACCCATATGGAATTGGGCGGAAAAGCGCCGGTCATTGTCTTTGACGATGCAGATTTGGATGCCGTGGTTGAAGGCGTGCGTACGTTTGGTTTCTACAATGCTGGTCAGGATTGTACCGCAGCCTGTCGTATCTATGCCCAGAAGGGGATTTACCCCGCGCTGGTCGAAAAGCTGGGCGCAGCCGTTGCCAGCCTGAAAATGGGCGCGCCGGACGATGCTTCAACCGAGCTGGGCCCGCTCAGCTCCGCAGCGCATCTTTCCCGCGTTTGTGCTGCCGTGGACGAAGCCAAAACCCTTGGACATATCCGCGTCGTCACCGGTGGCAGTAAAAAAGAGGGGGCAGGATATTACTTCCAGCCAACGCTGCTGGCCGGGGCGAAGCAGGAAGATGCGATCGTCCAGCGAGAAGTGTTTGGCCCGGTGGTCAGCGTGACAGAATTTGAGGATGAAGCGCAGGTGCTGAACTGGGCTAACGATTCGCAATACGGCCTGGCCTCGTCCGTCTGGACAAAAGACGTCGGACGCGCCCATCGCCTCAGCGCACGGTTGCAGTATGGCTGCACCTGGGTCAATACCCATTTTATGCTGGTGAGCGAAATGCCGCACGGCGGGATGAAGTTATCCGGTTACGGAAAAGATATGTCGGTCTACGGACTTGAGGATTACACGGTTGTGCGACATGTCATGTTTAAACACTAAACCCTCATGCCCGGCGCAGTGCCGGGCGATTCAGCTTACCAGCCACATACCTCGTGTTCATTTTCCGTATCGTAGGCGCGAACGGTGTTCACCAGATCCTTCACGACATCTGCCGCGACGTCCGGGATCAACAGCTCCATTGGCGCTTCTGTTTCATAATCCACTGACACGCCGTTGCTGTTGTTGGTGACGGTCACGGTATAGGTAGCCTTACCCATTATTTACTCCTTATGCGTGTTGACCACTTTACCGATGCCCGCACCGCTGAGCGTGACGGCAGGATCCGCGAAAAAGTCGATATTAAAATAGGTGTCGTCGGTCAGAAGCTCAATGCGGTGCCATTTTTGCGGTGGGGAGATGCCAAAAGAACCGGCCTCAATGACCACTTCCAGATCGGGCTCGGTGGCGTCGCCATCGGCAAAGCCAAAGTAACGCACCGCACCCTGCATGACGGACAACCGACCGTACACGCCGGCTTTGGTGTTGTGATGGGTAAAAAGCGCTTTTGGGGCGGTCTCTTTATTCCAGAACGGCGTCGAGCGGGTATGAACAAAGTTTTCAGGAATACGTAACATCATAGTTTCCTTCATGTTGGCGGGTGCTTAAAGGGACTTAAGCACCTCAGGTTCAACAAAGAATTCAATATTGAACAGGGTGTCGTCGGTCATCACCTCAATGTGGTGCCATCTCTCTGGCGGGAAAACGCCGAAACGACCCGCTTCAATGACGAGCTCGCTGTCAGGCTCAGGTGTAAATTCATCAGCATAGCCCAGATAACGCACTGCGCCACGCATCACCGAAAGGCGAGGGTAAACGCCCGGACGCGTGCCCGTATCAAGGTGACGTTTAAAAATGCCAGCTGGGGCCGTTTCTTTGTTCCAGAAAGGCGTGGAACGGGTGTGAATGCAACTCTGCGGAATGCGTAGCATGTTTCCTCCCTTAAAAGCCTGCTGTTATTAGACTGCTTTCTGCGGGGATGGATTTATCAAAAAGTGCATTTAGTTTGCATGTTATCAATAATAACCGTTTTGCTTTACCCGGCGTTGTTACACAAGGTACTCAGTTGTTATTATCCATAGTATTTAAGTGGTTATGATGTAACGAAAAAACTTGATCTGTGTCAACATATGACGCATATTGCGTGCGGTTATTTTTCGGCTCAGGTAAACAGAATGACGTTGTATCAAAAGATGTTGGTGTTCTACGCAATCATGGCCTCCATCTGCGCATTAATCACCTGGTTCCTGTCTAAAGATCGTAAACGTATTCGCCTGTTGAGCGCATTCCTGGTGGGTTCCACCTGGCCGATGAGCTTTCCTGTTGCCCTGTTGATCTCTCTTTTCTGAAGCACGCTTCCAGAATCGGCATCCAGACATAGCATTCCATACATTGAGGCTGTATAAATATACAGTTTGTCATACATGGAGTGCTTATGAACAGTTTCTATTCGCAGCAAGCAGGCTGCACTGTGCGCTGGCAGGATCTTCCCGGTTTCGGTGACCCGGTTGTGTTTATCCACGGGTTGGGCTGTGCATCGTCGTATGAATATCCTCGTATTGTCTGTGATACCCGTTTCGGGGGGCGCAGAGCCATTCTGATCGATCTTCCCGGTAGCGGTTACAGTGACAAACCTGACAACTACCGTTATCGCACGAGCGAACAGGCGCAGGTGGTGGTTGAACTGTTAAACCATCTCGGCCTGGATAGTCTATGGCTCTATGGTCATAGCATGGGGGGGAGTATCGCGATCGAAACGGCAACGCTGTTAACGTCGCGCGTTAAGGGCCTGATAGTGTCTGAACCCAATTTTCATGCGGGTGGCGGGATGTTCAGCCGGGCAATTGCGGCCCAAACGGAACAACATTTTCTGGCTCAGGGCTATGATGACATGCTGCGGGCGGAAACGTCGCCGTGGGCTGGAAGCCTTCAAAGTAATGCCCCCTGGGCCGTCTGGCGCGGCGCAACAAGCCTGGTCGAGGGCGTTAAACCTGACTGGGAACACCTGTTCTTGTCATTGCGCTGCCCGGTAATGTTAGTTTTTGGTGAGCGATCCCTGCCTGATGACGATTTTAATCGTCTGCAACAAAACGGCGTTGCTGTAAAAATTATCCCTGATGCGGGCCATTCAATGTCCTGGGAAAACCCGTCAGCGTTGGCTCAGGCTTTGTCTGGCTTCATAAACGGCTCATGAATGGGCAGCCCGCATTGTTGCGGGCTGGAATGATTAAGACAGCAAGGCAGACAAGGCTTTCCGTGCCGCAGGCTGAACGTCATACGGACACTGATAATCCACGTTCTCAATCGCGCGGGTGTAGAGCGCAACCAACCAGTCATAAACATAGGCTGTCGCCGCATGGACAGGCTGCTCGCCAAGTCGGGTAAGACGGGGTGAAGCGCTGCTCACAACGGGCGTCACAAAAATTGGCTCACCTTTGCGGATCCGGCTTGCAGGCCGTTCAGAAACGGGTGTCAGTTCATAGCCAAGCCAGCTAATGAAATTGCCTGTCGCGGCATGCAGCTGCGCGGCGCTGCTTTTATCTTTTTCTGCAATGCGTTGCAGTTGCAGCGGCAGATCCAGCCGGTAGCTGGTAACGATCAGCACATCCGCAATCTGCTGTAGTACCTCTGCGTCCAGGCCCAGACGGGCAGCCGCCGCGTCGTTGCGACTCCACTGACGAAGATGGTTAACCCACACGTTATGGGCCAGCCGCGCTTTGTCTTTGGTCTGCAACGCGCCTGGATTTTCCTGCGTCTCTTCCGCAAACAGATCGATAACATCGTTAAACAGGCCGTTGACCTGTTCCTCACGAGGCTGGTGAACGGTCAGCAGCGTCTCAAACGCGTTTAACGGCGGCAGAAGCCCCTCAAGCAGTTCACCATGACGAGCGGCACTGCCTTGTAGCGTTCGGACCATTTTTTCGGCCATTGCCCGCCCTGCGCCTGGCTCCTGAGTGAGAGGCGCGACATATGGGCGCATCAGCGTTGACAGCGACTCTTGTAACAGCTTTTTCAGCGCGCGGAGACGCTTCTGGCGCTGTGCCGGCAGGGTAGCCTGGGACAGCCACTCAATCACTCGCTGCATGCTGTGGCTATCGAGCGCCTGAAGCGTGCCCCAGCGCAGACCCGGCTGGCCCAGCAATTGCTGCACCGCTTCGTCCAGATTCTGCTTTGTGGTAAACCGCGCATCATGAGGGGTAATGGCCCAGACCAGCCCCGGCAACGCGGATTCTTCAACCGGCTGCGTCTCTTTGACCCAGTTTTGCAGGAGCCTTGCCGTTTTCGCGGTCTGCTGGTGGTGCGCCGTTGCATTGCAGATAACCAGGACATCCGGCTGAATGTGCTGACGATAATGCTCCAGCAACCACAGGCATTTTGCCTGCATCATCAGCGGCGTGTTTTCCTCAGGAATGGCCGGAATATCAATGACGTCAACGGTATCCAGCACGCAGTTCTCAACGGGCAGCACCACTTCGCGGGTCAGAGATGCCAGTACATCAACGGACAGGCTAATGGCGTTAAGCAGCTCGCCGTTTTTTATCGGATGAAGCAGTGTTTCCTGTGCTTCCGGCACGGTAAACGCCCCGTGAGTAAGAAAGCCTTCGCAGGGTAGACCAAAGCTGTCCACCAGCAGACTCAACGGCGCCGCAAGTGCGCTGGTATGGCTGGTTTGATGCAGCACCTGGGCGAATTTAAGCCACTGCTGGGTTAACTCCTGCTGCTCACCCCACAGCAGAGACCAGACGCTGGCGCGGGTGCTGAGATCAAGCGACGGAACCAGCAGAGCAAACTGGTGCCACAGGGCATCATCAATATGCTGCTTAGCGCCGGGTACTACGCTTTGCCAGAACCGGGCAATGGTCGCGACTTCCCGCGCCGTCATTCCCGGCACGCTCTGCGGTTGACGCAGCGCCCGCCACTTCTCAAGCCGTGCTTCAATCACCGATTTATCCACCGCGCGGATCTGCGGATCCAGCGTGGTGCGCGCGATAAACAGCTGCACCAGCTCGGCCTCCGTTACCAGGCGCAGGCGCAGGGGAAACGCGTCGTCTGCGACCTCGCGGGACGCTCTGCTGAAACGCACGGCCATGTTGGTCGGTGCATGCCCGGGGTTAATATGCGAGAAGTAATCAAACGTGCGTTGACCCGGCGTTACGTTCAGCCGTTCGTCCCCGCTGCCGCACAGAGCAGCCAGCAGGTGCGCTTTCGCGGCCTGCGAATGGCCATATAGGCCGATACTGCCCTGGCTGACAAGGGCGCGATCGAGCGCCTCTTCACGCGCGCTTAGTGCGTTAAGGCGGGCAAGCAGGGCGTCGGCTTCGTTATCCAGCATCGGGGCGTGCTGTCGCGTCTCGTTGATCCACCCGATTAAGGCCTGAGTGGTGGCAGTCGTCGCAGTCATTTGAGGTATACGCTCCCGCTGTCGATCCAGTAGTGGCTGCCGCTGTGTCGGCGATCGGCCAGAGTATTAAGTTTAAAGGTCAGGGCATCCGGCGGCACTGGCGTGCCGTCCTGTAGCCAGGCATCACTCAGCTCGAAAGATTCCGGACCTTCCTGTTTAGTGCCGCCACGCAGCTTCAGGCGCACGTTCAGTACGCCGTCGCCCGCAATGGCTTTCGCCAGCTCGGCAGAGTTGATGCTCAGGGTATAGAGCGGTGTCGCGGGCCAGCGGGCATTGGCAAGCTGCCGGAAGCCGAGCGTAACGTTGCCGCGCAGCGGGAAGTGCAGACGGGCGTCCAGTTTCGCGCCGGGTTTATCGAGGTCGATATCGTGATACCAGACGTTCTCGTCCCTCAGGGTATTGATCGTGTTATCCAGCACGCCCAGATAGCGCACCGTAGAGTACGCGCCGATATCCGCTGCTTTAAAGTTAAAGCGCGGCAGACGAAGATCCAGCGCCAGGCTACAGAGCATCGCTCCCACCGCAGCGGTGGATTTCGGGTTGCCGATCCGTCCCTGCTGGCTGAACGGATACCATTCATGAACCTGGTATTTATCCAGCCAGACGATGCGGTTGACGGGCACCGGTTGCAGGTGGCGAATCAGGGCCTGAACGCCCGGCAGACAGCCCGGCCGTCCCGTGATCAGCAGGATATCGCAGCTGTAGTGAGAGATCGCCTCACATACCGCATGAAGCGGGGCGGCAAGCGTGAACTGACCCGCCAGCATGGCGTCCCGCATCTCCCGAAAGCTGACGTGCAGCGGTACGCTGAACAGATCAAAGTGTTCTGAGCCGGCAGGCAACGCATGGTCAATCGCCTGCTGGAGATAATTCATCACGTTGCGCGTCGGTTTTTGCGTAAGCAGGTCGCCAAAGGTGGCATGCAGCCCGGCCAGCGGATCGTCAACATCGCTCGATTCCCACGCCGCCAGGATCGCGTGACCTATCGGCATAAAAAGCTGAAGCGCCGTCTGCTGGCGCAGGACCGCCTGGGTATCGATCCGCCCGGAATCACCGAACAGGGATGCCATCAGTTGGGAGGCATCGGCTATGCCGGATTTCTGAAGCTGGGTTTGCAGCGCGGGCAGAACGTAGCGCTGGATCACGTCCAGCAGCGTATCATCGCCAGCGACCTTGAACCCTTCGCGGAACAGCAGCTGCGGGGTGATTTTGACGTTATTTCCGGAACCATCATCTAACTGATAGTGCGTGATGGCCATATCCGTCGTGCCGCCGCCGATATCAATCGAGGCCACGCGCAGCGCACGCCCCGGCAGGACGCCAGGCTCAGGCGCGCGATCCGGACGGGCGAGGGAGGCGAAAAAGGCCTCGGTCTGGCCACCGAAATGGGAAATGGCTTCGTTATACAGCCACACCAGCTGGCCGCAGCTGGCCTCGTCCCACTCCATCTGGATCTCAGGGACCGGCACCACGCTTTTTTCCTGCTGCTTGCGGCTGGCAAAATCTTCATCCTGCGGGTGCCAGCCCATCGCTTTCCAGACGATGGCGATGGCTTCGAACATGCGGCGACGGAAAATCTCGCGCTCCTGTTTCGGCATTGCCGAAGGCAGGGTGAGGATCAGCGTCCGCAGCTGGCGGGTAGAGGCCGGGAAGCCGAGCCGCAAGCGGGTGGCCACGCTGTTAATCTGGCCAAGCGCCTGAGCCAGCAGCTCGCAGAGCATGTGCGTCATCAGGGTGCTGCGGCTGTACTGCGGAGAGAACACCGGCAGACGCTCATCCTGCGGCAGCGTAAAGAGTGGTTCCCCGTCGTCGTTCATCAGGTTCATCAGCGGAAACGCAGTTGCCAGCGGTTCGCGCTGGGTTTTGCTGTTCATCTGGCTAAAGCGCCAGTCCTGCACTACCGGCGTCTCGTCCCACAGATAGCGACGCGGGCTGGAAATTCCACTGTTGCCTTCCGTGCCCAGACGCTGCATTGCCAGCTTACGCGCTTCATCACCCACGCGGACAATGGACGGCCAGACGAATGCATCCTCCCGGCCGCTTTCCACCGAGAAGTGCTGCTTGCCAAAACGCGCTTCGGAAAATTCAAGACGGCTGGTAAACAGCGGCTCATTCAGGAACTGTGGCTCACTCAGAGATCGTACCTGAAGTTCAGCCGTCTGGCGCAGGCCGTCGTTGGCATCACCATGATCTTCAATAATCACGCCGCAGGTGTGGGTGTTGCCTACGTCAAGGATCAGATCGACAGGAATAGCAGGGGTGCTCAGGGTATGGGTGACAAACTTCACTTCCGGCACGGTGAGTTGTTCCCCGAGCATGGAGAGCAGGTTGAGCCAGTGTGCCTGATATTCAAAGCTTCGCATGGCCTGATGCAGCTCGCGCTCGGAGCGTTTTTCAACCCCGTCGGCAAACTGCGTAAAGGCTTCGCGCAGCCAGCCGTCAATCCAGGTCTGGTCAAGGAAACTCTCAACCTCACTGTCGCGCCAGGCGAGCGCGAAACGCGTGCCGTTAAGGATATCGTTTTCAACCGGCGACAGGGCAGACGTTGCATGCTCTGCAATCTGGCTGTCGAGCGCGACGGTGACCCTGTGCGTATTGCCAGCCGCGTCGGGAGTGGAAAGCTTTCGTACCTGGACGCGCGCCCAGTTATCCGGACCATCAACAAACGTCCGCGGCGGGTTAAAGCGCAGGAAAGGGAGCGGCAGCCAGACGCCGTCCAGCACGTTCAGGGAGTTATGCAGTGGAATGGTGCTTTCAGGCTTGACCACTTCCGGCTGCCCGCCATCGGTGGCAGGCAGCGTGTACCGGCCATTAACCAGATCAAAATCCAGGCGCAACAGCGGGCCATTTGCCGTTTTACGCACGAAACGCCCGTTGCTGGCGGTGTCCTGCGGAGTCAGGCCAAAATCGAGAAACTGCACGCCGCTGTTAGCAATCAGCGTCACGCTCTGTTTATAGTCGCAAAGATTAACCAGCATAGGATCAGACACCTGCTTTCTTGAACGTCAGAGGAACGATGGTGTTGGCATCGTAACGTGCGGTGCATTCCGCCACGTCGCTGGCACCTGCCTTACAGGTCACTTCCGGCATCGGATAGCGTGAACCGTCGGTGCAACGAGCGTTTCCGCGCGTTTTGATCAACAGCTCGCCGTTGCTGTGTAATCCGGAAAAGACGTCTACCCGGCAGACAATGTTGTCGCCATGCACAACCCGGGCGAAACCTTTATTGTTCTGGATCTGGTAGCGCAGCGACGGCGGTTTGCCGGTGAGCGGATCCTGCACATCGAGAAACGCGCGCCAGGTGCCATTCAGGAAGCGCGTTAACCCCGCTTTGACCTGGTTTGCCTCCATCACCATCGCATCTTTCGGTATCGCGGTAATGACCACTGGTTCGGCTGCCGGTCCAGGCGTTTTCACCTTCGGCTCTACCACTTCGGCCTGGTGCAGCGGGAGTTTCAGCTCAAGCGGCTCGACCGTCTTTACGGGGGCCGGAGCAATGGCGACAGGCACTGGCGCTGGTGTGGCAACAGGCGCTGCGGTCGGGGCCTGTTTTGGCCAAAGCAGCGGTGTGGCAATGGCCGCAATAATGACGGCGGCAACCGGCAGCAACCACAGGGGGGAGCGACGTTTTTTCTGCATGGCCGCCGGTGCGGGCTCTGGCGGCGCGGCGTTCATGCGCACCGGCTCTGGCGTATACAGTTCATCTTCGGTGATACGGACGGAAGCCACAGGCGTGATAAGCGGCGCGTCGGCCTGCTCAAAGGTCACTACCGGGGCCGGTTCTTGCTCCTGTTCAGGTTCAGGCTCGTTAATCACCACTGGCTCAGGTTCAGGGACCAACGATTCGCGCAGGCAGTCCAGCACGTCGTCGCGCGCGTTCTCGTTAAGATTGACGAAACCCCAGAAGCAGATCACCGGTTTGCCATCCACCAGGAAAACAAAGTTTTCACCGGGAAACTGAAAGGCTTTTGAGAGCAGAGAGCCAAACAGTTGCTGCGCCGTTTTCGGTGACTGAAGGCATTTTTTACTCAGCGACTCCACGCTGGCGAGCGTGTTTTCCAGATAGCGTAGGGCGCGATAACGATCATCTTCATCCGCCGCCTTCCAGCTGGAGACGGTTCCCTCAACTGGGGAGTACCAGTCAACGCGATCGCCGCCGTCGTAGACCTGGGGGATGGCCAGACAATCGACGATAGCCTGTTGTTTGCGCAACCGAAGCGCTTCGCGGATTTGCAGCGCTGATTCAAAAACGGCCTGTCCGCCGCCACCAACGGCCTGAAAATCATCCAGATTACCGCTGCGTAAAAGTGTTTTTGCCACGATTTGGTCCTGTAGACTTCTTCACGCCATTACTTTAACGAAACAGCTAAGCAAGCAAACGGCGGAGTAGACGATAAAAGGGACGATTTCTTGCGGCATTGATCGTGATGGTTGTGCTTGACGAATAATGAACCTTAAGGCAAATCGCTTTCTGCGGGGTGATGCTAAAACCAGCGAAATGTACGGCTTTAGAATAACCTGATAGTGATTCGTTATTTGTCAGGCCAATACGTCTGTGCTGTTATTACTGTTCACTATAATAAAACCGAAAGGGTAATAACCATGTCTACAGGGAAAACCGTGCTCGCCCTCGCGCTGAGCGCGCTGCTACCGGCAAGCGCCGCATGGGCGGCAAATAAAGACACCATTATATACTGCTCCGAGGCGTCGCCGGAGTCGTTTAACCCGCAGATCGCCAGCTCTGGACCTTCGTTTGTTGCCAGCTCGCAAACGCTGTATAACCGTCTGATTAACTTCGACCCGGTAAAAAACACGCCGGTGCCTTCTCTGGCCGAGTCGTGGACCATTTCGCCAGACGGCAAAACATACACGTTTACCCTGCGTAAAGGGGTAAAATTCAACAGCAATAAATACTTCAAACCTACCCGTGATTTTAACGCTGATGACGTTATTTTCTCCGTTATGCGTCAGAAAGACCCTAAGCATCCCTATCACAATGTTTCCCAGGGTAATTACGAATACTTTAATGACGTGGGCCTCGACAAGCTCATTCAGGATGTGAAAAAGATCGACGATTATCACGTCCAGTTCACGCTGAGCGAACCCAACGCGGCGTTCCTGGCCGACTGGGGAATGGACTTCGCCTCGATCCTCTCTGCCGAGTACGCGGACGCGATGCTGAAAAAGGGGACACCTGAAAATGTGGACACCTGGCCAATCGGCACCGGCCCGTATGTGCTTCAGCAGTACAAGGTGGATTCGCTGATCCGCTACGTCGCCAATCCGAACTACTGGGACGGTGAGGTGCCGACCAAACACCTGATCTTCTCCATCACGCCAAACGTTGAGACGCGTCTGGCGAAGCTGCAAACGAACGAGTGTCAGATCATTCCTGCGCCGTCGCCGGTGCAGTTTGAAGCGATCAAGAAAAACAAAGACCTGACCCTGCACTCGGTGGATGCGCTGAACGTGGGGTACCTGGCGTTCAACACGGAGAAAAAACCGTTTGATAACGTGCTGGTGCGCCAGGCTCTGAATTACGCGACGGACAAAAAGGCCATTGTGAACGCGGTCTTTATGGGGTCTGGTACGGTCGCTAAATCGCCGATCCCGCCGAACATGCTCGGCTTTAATAAAGACCTGAAGGATTACGGCTACGATCCGGAAAAAGCGAAAGCGCTGCTGAAGCAGGCGGGTCTGGAAAAGGGCGCGGAAGTGACCCTCTGGTCCATGCCGGTTCAGCGTCCGTACAACCCGAACTCACGACGCATTGCGGAGATGATCCAGGCTGACTGGGCGAAAGTGGGTGTGAAGGCGAAAATCGTCTCTTACGAGTGGGGTGAGTACCTCTCCGGCATGCGTAAAGGCGAGCATGATTCCGCGCTGTTCGGCTGGATGTCTGATAATGGCGATCCGGACAACTTCGCCGATGTGCTGCTGGGTTGTAACAGCATCAAAACCGGATCTAACGCCGCGCGCTGGTGTGATAAGGGGTATGATGATCTGGTGCAAAAGGCCAAACTGACCAGCAACCCGGACGAACGTGCGAAGCTGTATGGACAGGCACAGGAGATTTTCTATCAGCAGGCACCGTGGATTGCGTTAGCTAACGGCAAAACGTTCTACGCGACCCGCAGCAACGTGACCGGGTACAGCGTGAGTCTGATGGGCAGTGACTTCTCGAAAGCGAAGCTGAACTGATCGTATTCTTGCCGGGGGGCGGCTATGCCTTACCCGGCCTACAGTTAGCACCCGGCACGTGATAAGGAGTGACAATGTCACATTTAAACAAAGTTATCGCCCGCGTCGATGCCACCATCGAAGAGAGCGTGATTACCCACATGAACGAACTGCTGATCGAATTAAGCGACGATGCAGAGCTCAGCCGTGAAGATCGTTATACCCAGCAGCAGCGCCTGCGTACCGCGATTGCGCATCATGGCAAGCAACATAAAGAAGAGGCGGAGGCACGCCATGCCCACCTCACGCAGGGTGGGACTATCCTGTAAGGGTTAAAACTGGCGCCGTGCCACCAGCCAGGCGCCAACCACCAGCATCACTGCGCCGCAGACCGGGCCAACCAGCGCGCGCAGGGGAACGCCGTTGCTCTTGAGGATGTCCATCACCAGACCGCCAATCAGCTGGCTTGCCACCAGTACGGCAATGGTCGTTGCCGCGCCCACATTCTGATATCCGCTAATACTGGCAAAGACAAAAAATGACCCCAGCAGGCCGGGGATCAGCGTCCACCAGCGCACCGTTGACGCCAGTTCGTTAAACCCCGCCATGCCATTTTTCACCAGCAACATGCTGACAAACAACACAATCCCCACCAGCGAGTTCAGCAGCATGGCGATAAGAATGGTGGAAGAGGATTGCGTAATGCGCACCATAAGGGTGTTTTGTACCACCAGCCCAATCCCGGCGGCCACCAGAAATGCTAACGTCAACGATTGATTCATGGCAGAGCATCCGGATCGCTGCGCTCATCGAGCTGGAGTTGCATAAAGGTTAAATCCAGCCAGCGACCGAATTTGGTTCCTACCTGCGGCATATTTCCGGTGGTAATAAAGCCCAGGGTTTCATGCAGATGAATCGACGCCTGGTTCTGCGCCTCAATACCGGCAACCATCACATGTTTACCAATCTGGCGGGCTTCCTTAATTAATTCCGTCATTAGCAGTCGACCAATGCCTTTGCCCTGATGATCGGGATGAACGTAAACCGAGTGCTCCACCGTATGGCGAAAACCGTCGAATGCTCGCCAGTCGCCAAATGAGGCGTATCCCGTCACTACACCTTCTTCTTCACTGACCAGCACCGGATAACCCAACAGCGTGCGCGCCTCAAACCATGCAATACGGTTATCGGTATCGACAGTTGTATCGTTCCAGATTGCGGCGGTGTGCAGCACCGCATGGTTATAAATTTCACCGATAGCGGCACAATCTTCTTTGCAGGCATGACGAACAATCATGGTTAACCTCTGGCTGTGTTGTTCACTATAGTAGTATGATTTTCTCACAATATTACACAGTTCATGTATTCCATCGCTACGACAAAATCCCTGTTTTTTTGTCACAAAACTGCCCCGAAAAACCATCCGTACACTATAGTATGACGTCATGAATACAATGACAGACAATATGAATCAACGCATTAGCGCCCGCATACGCCTTGAACGCGAGTCGCGTGGCTGGTCATTAAGCGAACTGGCCGAACGGGCAGGTATCTCACGCGCCATGATCCATAAGATTGAACGGGGTGACAGTAGCCCAACGGCGACGCTGCTTGCGCGGTTATCCGGTGCCTTCGGTATTAGCATGTCTACGCTCATTGCGCGAGCGGAAATGCAGGAGGGCAAACTGTTACGTCTGGCGAACCAGCCCGTCTGGCGCGATCCGCAAACCCACTATTTGCGTCGTCATGTGTCGCCGCGCACCGATATGCCTATCGACCTCGTCCAGGTGGAGCTACCCGCAGGCAGCGATGTGCCGATGCCCGCTTCCTCTTACGCGCTGGCGCGACAGCTGATTTGGTTGCAGGCAGGTGAACTGGTCTTTCTGGAGGGGGATACCCGCCATGAAATGAAGGCCGGAGATTGTCTGGAACTCGGGCCGCCGAACGACTGCCGGTTTATCAACGAAACGGATGAATCGTGCCTCTATCTGGTCGTGCGGCTTAATCAGTCCGGCTCATAATGCAAAGGCGATCCGCTGGATAACGTGCCAGACTTGAATGACATTTTCAGCAGTAAGGAGCGAAGAATGAATCAATCAACTACGCAAAACCGACGCTGGGTACTGGCTTCCCGTCCACACGGCGCGCCGGTTGCCGAAAATTTCCGCCTGGAAGAGCAGCCGATCCCCACGCCCGCAGAGGGACAGGTGTTATTACGCACCGTATGGCTCTCGCTTGATCCGTACATGCGTGGCCGTATGAGCGATGCCCCATCCTATTCACCTCCTGTCGAGATTGGCGCGGTGATGGTGGGCGGCACGGTAAGCCGCGTCGAGACCTCCCGCCATCCGGATTATAAAGAGGGCGAGTGGGTTCTGGGCTACAGCGGCTGGCAGGAGTATGAACTTTCCGACGGGAAAGGGCTGGTCAGGCTGGGCGAAAACCCGTCGCACCCTTCATGGGCACTCGGCGTGCTCGGGATGCCGGGCTTCACCGCGTATATGGGGCTGCTTGATATCGGCCAGCCTCAGGCAGGGGAAACCCTCGTCGTGGCGGCGGCCACGGGGCCGGTTGGCGCAACGGTGGGGCAGATCGGAAAAATCAAAGGGTGCCGGGTCATCGGCGTGGCTGGCGGGGAGGAGAAATGCCGTCATGCGGTCGACGTGCTCGGTTTCGACGCCTGTCTGGATCACCATGCGGATGATTTTGCCGAACAGCTGGCGAAAGCCTGCCCGCAGGGCATTGACGTGTATTATGAAAACGTCGGCGGTAAAGTCTTTGACGCCGTACTGCCGCTCCTGAATACCTCCGCGCGCGTGCCGGTTTGCGGACTGGTCAGCGGCTACAACGCGACCAACCTGCCGGAGGGGCCGGATCGCTTGCCGCTGCTGATGGGGACCGTCCTGAAAAAACGCATCCGCATGCAGGGCTTTATCATCGCTCAGGACTATGGTCATCGTATCGTCGAGTTCCAGCAGGAAATGGGACGCTGGGTGAAGGAAGGCAAAATACACTATCGCGAGCAGGTCACCGAAGGGCTGAACGCGGCGCCGGAGGCGCTGATTGGGCTGCTGGAAGGGAAAAACTTCGGCAAGGTCGTGATCCGCGTGGCGGCGGACTAAACAGAGCATCGGTTATGGCGGGCAAAGTCCGCCATAATTATTTGTGAAGATACGATATATTGTCTTTAATTAATCCATAAGCATTGCGCGCCATCGGCCCAGCTGAGCCAGAAATGGTAAACGTAATAGTAATTGAACAATTTTTATTTTAACGCGCGCCCTTCATACCAGGCATGACGATACAGGATATATCAAACCGGCGATGTTTTTTTAAACAGTCGCTGAAAATGGCATTTTGTTTTGGCTACGGGAATTAAACATGCTTGATTTGGAAAACCTGGAAAAAGCACAAAGAATCAGTCTGACGATGCAAGTTGAGAACAGTTTAAAGGGAGCGTTAATTACGGGCTCATTAAAACCTGGGGCTCGACTCATCACGAAAGAGATTGCGGATAAATTAGGCACCAGCATCACACCAGTGCGCGAAGCCCTGCTGCGCCTGGTGTCGGCAGGCGCATTACAGGCCACGCCTGCTCAGGCGTTTTTGGTGCCAGAGGTTACGCTGGAGCGTTATAACGAAATTAACGCCATCCGAAAACAGCTTGAGCCGATGGCCGTTGCGGCGGCGTGTCAGAATATGACCGAGACCAAACTGGATGCATTACGCGCGCTGTCAGATAACTTCAGCACCGCCATGCATCAGGGCGACGTGCAGAAGGCGATCCATGCCAACCGCGTGTTCCGGTTTACGCTCTATCAGTATGCCGAAATGCCGACCCTGAACTCGCTGATTGAGCAGCTATGGGTACGGATTGGTCCGTGTATCAACTACCTGCACGAAGAGATGAAAGATATCCCTGCCACGACTTACCATTATGCCGATCTGCTTTCTGCGCTTGAGCAAAAGGACGTGACGGCCAGTCGGGAAGCGATCGACCGAGCCATTGATGAAGCCAATATCCTCCTGCAACGGCAATACTACAGTTAAGGATCGCACTGGCGCACTTATTTTTTTATTCGTTTTAAACTTCCCTGAGTATATTCCCGGCGCTTAAGGCTACCGGGAATGATGTTATTTTTTTACCGGCAACGTGCGCTGCCGGAAAATGTTTTACTCAAAGCGATAAGAGACCGACAGGCCCACGCCATAGTTACGGCCAGGGGCGGGTTCGTAATAGCGATTGTAGCCGGCGTTTACAATCTCTGAACCGACGTACTCTTTATCGAACAGGTTATCGACGCGACCAAAGATGTCCATTCCCCATTTGCCGTAATTGAGTTTATACCCGGTATTCAGACCGACCACGGTATAAGAGGGCGCTTTGGCGGTATTGGTGTCGTTTGCCATCACGTCGCTCATGTAGCGGGCATCTGCCCCCGCGTACCAGCCTTCCTCAGGCTCCCAGCCAAACGACGCATACCCCATGTTACGGGCAATCCCCGGCATTCGGTTGCCGCTACAATCTGCTTTATCGCAGACGTTGGTACGGTAGGTCGCGTCAAGGTAGGTCCACGCCATTTTCAGCTTCCAGTTCTCGGCAAACTGCTGATCTAGCGCAATTTCCACACCCTGACGGCGCGTTTTACCGGCATTTTTATAGCTGGTACGGCGTTCATTGTCTTTATCTACCACGATCTCATTATCGGTATCCGTGCGGAACAGCGCCGCCGTCAGGATGCCATTGCCGATGCGGGTTTTGCTGCCAATCTCATAGGTGTTGTTGGTTGACGGTTGCAGGTTGATATTGAGGCCGCCTTTGCCATCAGAACGGTATGAGAGTTCGTTGATGGTAGGGGTCTCAAATCCCCGTCCCGCCGCGGCATACAGGTTCCAGGCGTCGGTCACGGCGTATTTCACCGCACCAGCCGGGAGCCATTTATGGTAGCTGGCGTCACCGCTGTCATCGCCGTTTTGCGGGGTAATGTAATGATCGTTGGAGTCAAACCAGACGGAGCTGTAACGCACGCCCGCCTCAACGGACAGCTTTTGCGTGAGCTGCCATTGGGTTTGCAGGTAGGGATCAAGGTTCCACATCAGGTTACGTTCGTCACGGCGTTTGTTACCCTTCACGCCAAAATCCGGCACGCCGTTGTTCATCACGAAGTTTTCATACCCGCGGCGATTTTCACTCATATTTTCGTAGTTCAGGCCGGTGGTAAACGTTACCGGCACCAGCAGCTCACCGCGGTGGGTCCAGCGGGTATCAATACCCTGATAGTGGCGCTGCATATCAATTACGCCACCCGAATGCGCAGGATTTTCAGTCTGCGCGGTATCCGGAATGGACTGGTACTGGGTCATTTCACGCTCACCGGCGTACATCATCACGCTGAGGTCGTCCTGTTCGCTCAACTGACGGTCGTAGCGGATCCCGGCCTGGGTCTGCTTAATGGTTTTACGCGTGTTGTACTGATCGCCACGGGGTGACTGGCGTGGGTTGTTCTGCCACTCCTGATAACTCAGTCCGCCCGGATCGTTGGCTTTCATGTCGACGCTGTTAAAAATCAGCGTTAGCTTGCTGACATCATCAATGCGTACGCCCAGTTTCGCATTGGCGAGGTTTTTCCGTGCGCCGCTGTGGTCGCGATAGCCATGGGTGGTGAAGCGGGTTGTGGATACCGCATAGTCCACATCCCCCGCCTGAGTCCCGTCGCCCACCGCACCGGTGGCCTTCATGCCGTAACGCCAGGTGCCGTAACTGCCGTAATAGCTGCTGGCTTCAATTGTGGCTGGCTGTTGTCCGGTCTGGGTGTTGATGTTGATTACGCCGCCGGAGGCATTGCCGTACAGGGCAGAGAAGGGGCCGCGCAGCACGTCGACGCTCTCAATGCTGTTGAGGTCTATGTTTGACGTCTGCCCCTGGCCGTCGGGCATGGTTGCCGGAATACCGTCCACGTACATGCGGATCCCGCGTACGCCGAAGGTTGAACGCGCGCCGAATCCGCGAACGGAAAGTTGCAGATCCTGAGCATAGTTCTGGCGGTTCTGGATTTGCAGGCCAGGCACGCTCCCAAGGGATTCAGAAAGGTTGATGCGCGGTGTGGCATGTCGCATATCCTCGCCGCTCACCACGCTGACTGCTGCCGGGGTGTCCAGTTCGGAGACGGTTTGCGGCGTGGCGCTGACGATCAGGGTCTGTTCATCCGCGGCCATCGCACTCAGCGGGCCAAAAATGACAGGAACGAACAGCAGTGGTAGTGATGCCTTGCGGGCAGTAATAATTTTCATGGAGTAAACCGGTTAAGAAAAATTCGAACCAAATCAACTGGAACCTGTGTATATATGTTAAATCCTTTGTAAATGTTATGAAAACTATAACCGCACATTTCGTGAATGTAAGGTTTTGAAGGAAAGAAATACTCCACATTCAACTGATTAATGATTACTATTCTCATTAAAATAACGGCAAAGCGATGACTTTGCCCACCGGAAGTGATGTCAGCGGTAAATCTCCTCATTTAAAAAGGAATTGTTATGTCTTTACGTCATCTGTGCTCGCCGCGCCTGCGTGGGTCTCTGCTGTTGGGCTCTTTACTGTTTGCCGGTACGTTCCAGGTTCATGCCGCTGAAGAGATGCTGCGCAAAGCGGTCGGCAAGGGCGCGTATGAAATGGCCGTCAGCCAGCAGGAAAACGCGCTGTGGGTTGCGACGTCACAAAGCCGCAAAACCGATAAGGGCGGCGTGGTTTATCGTCTGGATCCGGTCACGCTGGAAGTGACGCAGGCGATTCATAACGATCTCAAGCCGTTTGGCGCCACGATCGATAACGCCACCCAGACGCTGTGGTTCGGTAACACCGTCAACAGCGCCGTGACGGCGATTGACGCCAAAACGAGCGAGGTTAAAGGGCGCCTGGTGCTGGACGATCGCAAGCGTAGCGACACGGTGAAGCCGCTTCAGCCGCGCCAGCTGGTGGCCGATGACACGACCAATACGGTGTACATTACCGGCATCGGCAAGGAGAGCGTGATCTGGGTTGTTGATGGCGCAACGCTGAAGCTGAAGGACACTATCACGAACACCGGCACGTTCAGCACCGGACTGGCGCTGGATGCGAAGGCAAAACGCCTGTATACCACCAATGCGGACGGCGAGCTGGTGACCATTGATACGGCAACCAACAAAATCCTCAGCCGTAAAAAAGTGCAGGATGACGGAAAAGAGCACTTCTACCTGAACCTGAGCCTGGACACTGCCGGCCAGCGTGCGTTTGTGACGGATTCAAAACAGCCAGAAGTGCTGGTGGTGAATCTGAAAGATGGCAGCGTGATGCAGAAAATCGCCGCGCCAGAATCGCTGGCCGTACTGTTTAACCCGGCGCGTAACGAAGCCTATGTGACGCACCGCGAGGCGGGCAAGGTGAGCGTGATCGACGCCAAAACTTACAAAGTGACCAAGACCTACGATACCCCGGTTTACCCGAACAGCCTGGCGCTGTCCGCGGACGGTAAAACGCTGTACGTAACGGTGAAACAGAAATCAACCCGTCAGCAGGAAGCGACCCAGCCTGACGATGTGATTCGTATCGCGCTCTGATGTGGGATTTGCCCGGTGGTGGTGCGCTTACCGGGCATAAAAAAACCATGAAATGCAGGCCGGGTAAGGCGAAGCCGCCACCCGGCTTTTTTATTAACGCGACGTCTCTTCCACCAGTGGACCGTCCTGTTTGTCATCTCCAGGATGAACCGGTGCGGTACTGTGGATTTCATTCACGCGTTTACGAACGCCAAACCAGCCAGCAATCAACAGCACCGCCAGCAGCGGGATTGTGGCGATGGTGTAGGTACCGTTCGGGTAGTCGAAGGCCATCAGCACCAGCACGCTCAGCAGGAACAGCAGGGTAAGCCAGGAGGTCACCGGTGCGCCCGGCAGCTTGAAGCTGACGTCAGCCGCTTTTCCTTCTTTGATCGCTTTGCGCAGACGCATCTGACACACCACAATAAAGGCCCAGGAGGCAATAATGCCCAGTGCAGCGACGTTCAGCACAATCTCAAACACCTGAGACGGCACCAGATAGTTCAGGAACACGCCAAAGATATACACCACCAGAGTGGCCAGAATACCCGCGTAAGGCACCTGCTGCTTGCTCATCTTCGACATAAACTTCGGCGCAGAGCCCCCCATCGACATGGAGCGCAGGATACGGCCCGTCGAATAGAGTCCGGAGTTCAGGCTGGAGAGCGCGGCGGTCAGTACCACGATGTTCATGATGCTGCCCACGTACGGCACGCCCAGCTTAGAGAAGAAGGTTACAAACGGGCTTTGGCCCGCCTGGTATGCGTTCCACGGCAGCAGCAGAACCAGTAGCACCACGGAGCCCACATAGAACAGGCCGATACGCCAGATCACGCTGTTGATGGCTTTTGGCACCATCGTCTGAGGATCTTTGCATTCACCTGCCGCCGTACCGACCAGTTCGATGGAGGCAAAGGCGAACACCACCCCCTGCACCAGAACCAGCGCTGGCAGCAGGCCGTGCGGGAAGAAACCACCGTTATCGGTAATCAGGTGGAAGCCGGTTGCGTTACCGTCCAGCGGTTTACCGGTGCCGAGGAATACGGTCCCGACCACCAGGAAGATCACAATGGCCAGCACCTTAACCAGCGCGAACCAGAACTCCATTTCGGCGAACCATTTCACGCCGATCATGTTCATGGTCCCGACAATTGCCAGCGCTCCGAGGGCGAACACCCACTGCGGCACATCGCCAAACGCGCCCCAGTAGTGCATATACAGCGCAACGGCGGTGATATCGACAATACCGGTCATTGCCCAGTTAACGAAGTACATCCAGCCCGCGACATACGCGGCTTTTTCACCAAGAAACTCGCGGGCGTAAGAGACAAAGCTGCCGCTGGAAGGGCGGTGGAGTACCAGTTCGCCGAGGGCACGAAGGATGAAGAAAGAGAAGATCCCGCACACCAGATAGACAAGGGCGAGAGCGGGGCCAGCCATTTGCAGACGTGCGCCTGCACCTAAAAACAGACCTGTACCGATAGCGCCGCCGATGGCGATCATCTGCACCTGACGGTTGCCCATCGCCTTGTGATAGCCCTCTTCATGAGAGTTCAACCAGCGACGTTTCGCAGCATGATGATCGGCTGCGCTTTTATTGCTTGTTTTCATTGAGTTACCTGTTTGCCTGTCTGAACCATTAACGTGATAGTCCTGCCTGGCAGATGCCGAAACAAACGATTGCTTCTGCGCAGACACATGCTGCCTTTCCAGTCATTCTGTGTATGGATAAGGCAAAACATGGCGAGGCATCCTACCCGCAATTGATAAGCGACGCAAAATATAACCGTGCCGAAAGTGATGCACGTCGAAGGAAATCGTGTGGTCAGAGCAGACGGGGATCACAACGCGCTGAATCGTGGCGTTTTTTTTAGGCAAAAAGGTCTGCGAATGCTGATTTAATCATCAGGTTTACTTAATAGTTACTTATAGGTAGAGACTATGTATGCCGCAGGGCTGCAATAAGTAATGCAAAGGCGGTAGTGTGCTGGCGGCGGCTCGGATAATACAGATGGTATCCCGTAAAAGCCGGACACCAGGCTTCAAGCACACCCACTAACCGGCCCTTAGCAAGGGCGTCCTGAACCGCATCTTGCGGAACATACGCCAGCCCCAGACCGTTTTCGGCGGCATCGATGCGCTGCGGCAGGCTGTTGAGGATCAGCTGGCCGTCAACCCGCACGCGCAGCTCACGTCCGTCCCGTTCAAATTCCCAGGCATATAATCCGCCGCGTGTGGGCAGGCGCATATTAATGCAGCGGTGCTGATCGAGCTGCTCCGGCGTTTTCGGTATGCCGAAACGTTGCAAATACTCTGCCGACCCGACAACCGCCATGCGCATGTCCGGCGCAATACGTACCGCAATCATATCTTTCGCCACCTGCTCACCCAGACGCACCCCCGCGTCAAAGCGGCCATCGACAATATCAGTCAGCCCATTGTCCACCGTGACTTCAACGTTGATGTCAGGATACTGCGCCATAAAGGGTTTAAGCACAGGCCACAGCACCGTAGACATGGCGTGTTCCCCGGCGGTAAGACGAATATTCCCGGCAGGTCTGTCGCGGGTATCACGCAACGCGATGAGTTCCTGCTCGATCTCCAGCAGATGGGGGCTTAAGCGCATGAAGAGTTGCTCGCCGGCCTCGGTAGGGGCTACGCTACGGGTGGTGCGGGTTAACAGACGGACTTCCAGCCTCGCTTCCAGCTTGCGCATTGCGTGGCTGAGTGCCGACTGAGATACCCCAAGCTGCGCCGCGGCGCGGGTAAAGCTGCGCTCCCGGGCGACGACCATAAAGGAAAGCAGATCGTTGAAGTTGTCTTTTAACATGGCGGCTTACTCAATTTATGAATTGAACTCATGGTTCCTTTCTGATTATGCACTCTAATGCTCCCCATGGCTTTACGCTACTGTTAACGCAACAGCAAACGAGGAGTAAATCATGAAAATTATCCGTAGCGGTTCGTTACCTTCCGTTCAGGGTCCAGAGGCCTGGTTTACCGGCAGCGTGCGCATTGACGCGCCTTTCCAGGCGACTGAACCGGCAAAAGTCGGTGGCGCGACCGTCACCTTTGAACCCGGCGCACGTACCGCCTGGCATACGCATCCTCTTGGACAAACGCTGATCGTGACGCAGGGGCGCGGCTGGTTACAGGAGTGGGGGAAAGAGGCGGAACCGCTGAATCAGGGGGATATCGCCTGGATCCCACCCGGCGTGAAGCACTGGCACGGCGCAAGCGCGCAGACGGCGATGACCCATATCGCCATCGCAGAAGCGGTCGACGGGAGTCCGGTGGCGTGGCTGGAGAAGGTCACCGACGAGCAGTATCCGAACGAGTAGTCTGGCGTTTCGTAAACAAATTATTAACGTTATGATTCGATCCGTTTTCTTCAGCATTTGCAGGCGGAACGGTGAAAATCAATATCATAGGTACCAGCGGAAGTGGGAAAAGCACGTTTGGCAGGCGAATCGCGGAGGCGCTGGCTATCCCTTACATTGAGATGGACAGGCTTTACTGGCGAGCGAACTGGCAGGGAACACCGGACAATGAGTTTCTTGCAACCCTGGGAAAAGCGCTCGCCGCCTCGCCTGACTGGGTCCTGGACGGGAATTACAACCGCACACGCGACGTTAAGTGGCGCGACGTCGATCTGGTGGTGTGGATAGATCGTGGGTTTATCCGCACGCTCTGGCAAGCGGTGACGCGGGCCTCCAGACGCGCCTGGCACAAACAGGAGCTCTGGCCCGGCACGGGGAACCGCGAAAGCTTTCGTCGGTCGTTCCTTAGCAAGGACTCTATTATCATCTGGACGATCAAAACCTGGCGCAGCAACCGCAAACGCTATCAAGCGGATATGCAAAACCCGCAGTACAAACACATTCGCTTTCTCCGCATTACCCGACGGCAGGATGCCGAAAGACTCATTGCCTCGCTTAATTCACGCCGATGACAGACTCTCTATTGCCGTTTTCCGGCAATCCAAATGTAAATTAATTGTTTCTCAGAGGTGAAATCCGCCTTTAATAATGACGACATGTTAAGTCAAACGAGAACGCAACATGTCATGGCGAATCAGCATTCTGGATAAAAGCCCCGTCGCAGAACACGAAACAGCCGCCGATGCGCTGGCGCGAACCTTAGCACTGGCGCAGCAGGCAGAAACGCTGGGTTATCACCGCTTCTGGATTGCCGAACACCACAATACCCCGCAGCTTGCCAGCCCCTCGCCGGAGCTGCTGATTGCCTGGATCCTCGGGCAAACAAAGCGTATTCGCGTGGGCTCAGGCGGCGTCATGCTGCAACATTACAGCCCCTACAAAGTCGCCGAAAATTTTAACGTACTGGCCGCCATTGCGCCGGGCCGGGTTGATCTGGGCGTTGGCAAAGCGCCCGGCGGTCTGCCGCTCTCTACCCGCGCCTTGCAGTACGGCCTAAATCCGCAGGAAAAAGGAAGCTTTGCAGACCAGCTGACGCAGCTTGATCGCTGGATCCGCCCTGAAAATCAGTCAGCGGAGGAGGACGTTCGCGCCACCCCGCTGCCACCGGCGCCTGCCCGGGGATTCCTGCTGGGCGCCAGTACCGAAAGCGCGCTGCTGGCGGCCTCCCTCGACTGGCATTTTGTCTTTGCCGCCCATCTGAATGGTGATCCTGAGCTGCTGCGCGAGGTCGTCACAGCCTGGCGTCAACACAGCGTCCGGGAGGTGATTGTGGCCGTGCAGGTCATTGTTGCCCCAACCCAGGCTGAGGCCGATGCGCTGGCGCAGAAGGTTGAAGTGTGGGGCGTGGAGCTGGCAAACGGACAGCGCGTCACCGTCGCCAGCGAAGAACAGGCCTACGCCTTTGCGCGGCAGGCGGGGAGTGAACCGGTGCGCATTGCGCGTCGGGCGCAGTCTCTGCTGGCCGGAACGGCGGCGTCGGTGCTTGAACAGCTCAACGCGCTGCATCAGCAGTGGGGGATTGACGAATTTATCATCGACACGCCGGTCGCTGATGGCGCAACGCACGTGCAGTCCCTGCGACTGCTGGCCGAGGTGCGTCTTAACAGGGAGGTTACCGTATGAGCTTTAGCGAACAACTGATTGCCTGGCGCCGTGAGCTGCACCAGAACCCTGAACTCTCCGGTCAGGAGGTCGAAACAACGGCCCGCCTGCGCGAGTGGCTGACGGCAGCCGGGATTGCACCGCTGCCTTACGATCTCCAGACCGGGCTGGTTGCGGAGATCGGCACGGGCAACGCACTGGTTGCGCTGCGCGCCGATATCGACGCGTTACCCATCGACGAGCGCAGCGGGGTGCCGTTTAGCTCCCGGCGTGCCGGGGTGATGCATGCCTGCGGACACGACATTCACACCAGCGTGATCCTCGGCGCCGCGCTAAAGCTGAAAGAGCGGGAAGCCTCGCTCAACGGTCGCGTGCGGATCCTGTTCCAGCCTGCGGAAGAAAATTTCGGCGGAGCGAAAAGCATGGTGCGTGCCGGGGCGTTACGCGACGTACGCGCGATTTTCGGGATGCATAACGAGCCGTCACTGCCGGTCGGCGAGTTTGCCACGCGCGGCGGCCCGTTCTATGCCAACGTTGATCGCTTCGTTATTCACGTGACCGGCAAAGGCGCGCATGCCGCACGTCCCCATGAAGGCAACGACGCCATCGTGCTGGCAAGCCAGCTGGTAACAGCGCTGCAAAGCGTAGCCAGCCGTAACGTCAACACGCTGGATTCGGTTGTTCTGAGCGTGACGCGCATCGCCGGGGGGAATACCTGGAATGTGCTGCCGGAAAGCGTTGAGCTGGAGGGCACGCTGCGCACGCACCGCACGGAAGTGCAGCAGAACGTGAAAGCGCGCGTCGGTGAAATCGCCGCTGGATTTGCCAGCGCCTTTAGCGCGCAGATCAACATCACCTGGTACGCCGGGCCCACCGCGCTGGTGAACGATGAGCACTGGGCCGGGTTTGCCACCTCGGTCGCGCGCGAAGCGGGATATGAAACCCGGCATGCGGAACTGCACATGGGCGGGGAGGATTTCGCGGTCTATCTGCAAAACATACCCGGCGCGTTTGTCAGCATTGGCAGCAACAGTCCGTTTGGGTTACATCACCCGGCATTTAACCCGGACGAAGCATTAATCGAACCCGCTGCCCGCTATTTTGCTCAGCTCGCGGAAAAAGCCCTGCAACACGTTTAATTAATTTGAGGTGAATATGACTGCACATCGTCAATTGCGGCTGGGGACCATTTTGCATGGTGCATCCGGTAATATGTCTGCCTGGCGCCATCCCGCGGCGGTCGCGGATGCCAGCATTAATTTTGATTTCGTTAAAGAAACGGCTTTAAAAGCAGAAGAGGGCAAGCTCGACTTTATATTTGTGGCCGACGGCCTTTATATTAACGAGAAATCCATTCCGCATTTTTTAAACCGCTTTGAGCCGCTGACGGTGTTGTCCGCGCTGGCGAGTATCACCTCGCGCCTGGGGCTGGTCGGCACGTTGTCCACCTCCTACAGCGAGCCCTTCACCGTTGCACGCCAGTTCGCCAGCCTCGATCACCTGAGCAACGGACGCGCGGGCTGGAACGTGGTGACCTCACCGCTGGAAGGGTCAGCCAGGAACTTCTCACGTGAAAAACACCCGGAGCATGCGCTGCGCTACCGCATTGCCGATGAGTATCTCGACGTGGTGAAAGGACTGTGGGATTCCTGGGAAGGGGATGCCTTTATCCGCAATAAAGAGAGCGGACAGTTCTTTGATGCGTCGAAACTGCATACTCTGGATCACCACGGTGATTTCTTCCAGGTTTCCGGCCCGCTGAATATTGGCCGCACGCCGCAGGGACGTCCGATTGTCTTTCAGGCTGGCGCGTCCGACGACGGTAAAAAGCTGGCGGCAAAACACGCTGACGCCATCTTTACCCACCATGACACGCGGGAAGAAGCCCAGGCTTTTTACCGCGATGTTAAACAGCAGCTGGAAAGTCACGGCCGTCGCGCAGGGGATTTACATATATTCCAGGGCGTCAGCGTGATTGTTGGAAACGACGCCGATGACGTAGAAAACCAGTATCAAACTACGGCGGCACTGGTCTCCATTAATGATGCGCTGAATTACCTCGGACGATATTTCGAGCATCACGACTTCAGCCAGTATCCCCTCGACGCGCCGTTCCCGGATATTGGCGATTTGGGCAAAAACAGCTTTCGCAGCAACACCGATGAAATCAAGCGTAACGCCCGTGAGCGCAACTTAACTCTGCGTCAGGTCGCGCTGGAAGCCGCATCGCCGCGCCCGCGTTTTTCCGGCACACCGGAGCAGGTGGCCGATGGTTTACAGGCCTGGTTCGAAGAGAAGGCGGCGGATGGCTTCATCATTCAGGGCGGCACGCCGGACACCTTCCCGCGCTTTGTTGACCAGGTGGTGCCCGTTTTACAGGCGCGTGGCCTGTTCCGCACCGACTATCCCGGCACCACGCTGCGCGAAAGTCTGGGCTTAGACGAGCCCAAAAATCAGTTCACACAACAATAAAAGAGAAAAACGCTATGCAGAAATCATCGCTTATTCTGGCGCTTGCGCTGGCCTTTACCCCTGCCGTCTGGGCAGAGAATGTCAATATTAACGGCACCGGCGTGAGCATTGAGGCCAATAAAACGCCGATCAATACCGCCAAAAACAGCGATGCGATCGCGCAACTGCCGAAAGACTATCGCTTTGCCGTGCCGGGGAAATTTACCGTGGCGGTGGCGGGTCTGAATCAACCGCCGCTGACGGTCTTTTCCGACGACAACAAAACTCTGCTGGGAAGTGAGGTCGACATTGCGCGTCTGGTATCGGACAGCCTCGGACTGGAGCTGAACGTGGTGCCCACCTCCTGGGAGGACTGGCCGCTGGGGGTTGCCTCCGGGAAATACGACGCGGCTATTAGCAACATCACCGTCACTAAAGCGCGCAAAGAGAAGTTCGACTTCGCCACCTACCGCAAGGATTCACTTGGCTTCTATGTGACATCCACCAGTCCGATCAACTCGCTTGTGAAGGCAGAGGATATCGCCGGGCTGCGCATCATCGTGGGTTCCGGCACCAACCAGGAGGCCATCCTGCTGGCATGGAACGAAGAGAACCTCAAAAAAGGGCTTAAACCCTTTACGCCGATCTACACCAAAGACGACGCGGCCCAAACGCTGGCGCTTCAGTCCGGACGCGCGGACGCCTACTTTGGCCCGAACGTGATCGGTGCCTGGAAAGCGGCGCTTAACGGTAAAACCAAACTGGTCGGCAGCGTCGATGGCGGCTGGCCGAAGGCAGCGCATATCGCGGTGACGCTGAAAAAAGGCAGCGGCCTGGTCGAACCGGTTCAAACCGCGCTGAATGGCGCGATCAAGAACGGAGATTACGACAAGGTGCTGAACCGCTGGGGGGAAGGCGTGGAGCGTATCCCCAGTTCCGAAGTTAACCCGGCGGGTCTGGGCGATTAAGGAGGCGCTATGCGCGAACAATTTCGTGACGTTTCGCCGGAAGATACCGATCTTCAGCCCATTATCGAGGGGCTTTTTGGTGAATACGCTGCTCGTTACGGCGACTACTTTTCAAAGGATGCGGAAGTCGAGCTGACAGAGTGGTACCTGGCGCCGCAGGGGCTGTTTATCGTTCTGGAGCGCGATGGCGAGATCATCGCCACCGGGGCGTATAAGCCCTTCGACGAACATACCGCAGAGATCAAACGTATCTGGACGAATAAAACGCTGCGCCAGCAGGGGCTGGCCGCGCGCGTGGTACAGGAGCTGGAGCGCCGGGCGGTGCTGGCGGGCTACAGCCACATCTACCTGACCACGGGGTTTCGTCAGCCGGAGGCGGTGCGGCTCTATCTCAGCCAGGGGTATCAGCCGCAGTTCGATCTCAACCGCGACCCGGAAGAGTACAGCCAGCCGCCGTTCGACGGTCGGCTGCGTTTCACCAAGACGCTGATCCGCGAAGCGCTCAGCAAAACCGCATAAGGAGCGACGATGAGCAACGTTGAAACCATAAAAGTGGTCCCGGCACGTTATCCGCTGCGCGCTGCTGGCGCCGTGGTGGCGCTGTTTGTGCTGGCGGTCGTGATCCAGTCCGTGGCCTTTAATCCGCGCTGGGAGTGGGCGGTATTTGCCCGCTGGTTCTTCGACCCGGTGATCCTCGAAGGCGTCGGCCAGACGCTGCTGCTGACGTTGATAAGCACCGTACTGAGCGTGGTGATTGGCGGCATGCTGGCGCTGGCGCGGCTCTCGTCATCATGGCTGTTGAGCAGCCTGGCGTGGGGTTACATCTGGCTGTTCCGATCGCTGCCGCTGATCGTGGTGCTGATTATCCTCTATAACTTCTCCTATCTCTACGACACGCTCTCTCTCGGCGTGCCTTTTACCGGCATTACCTGGGGCAGCTTTGAAACCATCAACGTTCTCGGGCAGTTTTCTACCGCCATCGTGGGGCTGACGCTGGTGCAGAGCGCCTATACTGCGGAGATCATTCGCGGGGGCTTCCTTGGGGTCGACCACGGTCAGTATGAGGCGGCCGCTGCGCTAGGTCTGCCGGCGTGGCGTCGCACCGTGCGCATAATTCTCCCGCAGGCGCTGCGCACCATCCTGCCGTCCGGGTTTAACGAAATTATCAGCCTCGCCAAAGGGACGGCGATGGTGTACGTGCTGGCGATGCCGGAACTGTTCTACACGATCCAGATGATCTACAACCGCACCCAGGAGGTGATCCCGCTGTTGATGGTGGGGGCCGTCTGGTATCTGGTGATCACCACCGTACTGTCTGCCATCCAGCATGTTATTGAGCGTGGACTCGCCCGCAGCGAGCGCCGCTCCGCCGTAAACCAGAACCGGGCGGCGAGTCGCTCGCGTTCGGTCACCACTTCGCCAGCACAGGAGCCTGTTCATGCAAGCCTCTCCTGAAGGACACATTTCCATTACCGGCGTCAGTAAGTTTTTTGGCCGACATAAAGCGCTCGATAACGTCACGCTTGAGATCCCGCCGGGTTCCGTGACGGTGATCCTCGGCCCCTCTGGATCGGGAAAATCGACGCTGCTGCGCGCCATTAACCATCTGGAGCGCGTAGACGAAGGCTTTATTCAGATTGACGGGGATTACATCGGCTATCGCCGTCAGGGTGACAAACTCTACGAACTAAAAGAGAGAGAGATCCTCAAACAGCGCGTCAACGTTGGGTACGTGTTTCAGAACTTCAATCTTTTTCCGCATCTCACGGTGCTGGAAAACCTGATTGAAGCACCCATCGCGCATAAAAAGTTCAGTAAAAAAGAGGCTGTTGAAAACGCCTACAGCCTGCTGGATGTGGTAGGACTGCGCGATAAAGCCGATGCCTGGTCGCGTCACCTCTCCGGCGGCCAGCAGCAGCGTATCGCCATTGCCCGCGCGCTGGCGCTGCGCCCGCGCGTGATGCTGTTTGATGAACCAACCTCGGCGCTGGATCCGGAACTGGTTGGCGAAGTGCTGGACGTGATTAAAAAACTCGCCCGTTCCGGCACTACGCTGGTGGTGGTCACCCATGAGATCGGCTTTGCCCGGGAAGTGGCGGACCAGGTGGTATTTATGGTCGACGGTAAAATTGTGGAGCAGGGCAGCAGCGATGACGTTTTAAACCGACCGTCTCATCCGCGAACGCGCCAGTTCCTCTCAAAAGTGCTGTAAGGAGCGCAGATGAAATATGGACTCCTGGCGGGGCTGGTCTTCACGACGGCGAGCCACGCCAGCATTGATTTAAAGGCCAACGAACAGCCGCTGCCGGTGACGGTTGATCAACAGGCAGTGGCGAAAATCCCGGCGAACTATAGATTTGTTGAGCCGGGTACCCTCACGGTGGCGATTTCAGCCCTGAATTCTCCGCCGCTTGCGCTGCTGGCCAGTGATAACCGCACCCGTATTGGCAGCGACCCGGATATCGCCCGGTTGCTGGCGGGCAGTCTGGGGCTGAAGCTGAAGCTGGTGCCAACGGCGTGGGAAGACTGGCCGCTGGGGATCACTTCCGGGCGCTATGACGTGGCGTTGGTGAATATCGCCGTCACCGAGCAACGTAAGGAGAAGTTCGATTTTGCGACCTATCGCGTCGATTCCCTGGCCTTCTCGGTGAAATCCACCAGCAACGTACAGTCGATCACCAGTGCGAAAGATCTGGCCGGGAAAAAGGTGATTGTCGGGTCTGGCACCAATCAGGAGCGTATTCTGCTGGGCTGGAACGAAGAGAATAAAAAGGCCGGGCGCGAGCCTGCGTTGCCGGTTTACCTGACCGACGACGCCTCAGGCAATCTTTATATTCAGTCCGGCAGGGCGGATGTGTTCTTTGGACCGCAGTCCGTTTCGGCCTATAAAGCCGCGTTAACCGGCAAAACCCGCGTCGTGGGTTTAGGCCCGAAGAAAGCCTATGTCGCCACCACAACCAAAAAAGGTAATGGGCTGGTGTATGCGTTGCAGGCTGCGCTGGACGGTGCGATTAAGCGCGGGGAGTATCAAAAGGTGCTGGCGCGCTGGGGGGAAGCAGGCGAAGCGGTGACGTCTTCAGACGTTAATCCGCCCGGGATAACCTACTAATGGTGCTCTATACCCTAAATAATTCGAGTTGCAGGAAGGCGGCAAGGGAACGAATCCCCGGGAGCGTACATAAGTACGTGACTGGGGTGAGTGAATGCAGCCAACGCACCTGCAACTTGAAGTATGACGGGTATACACTTAGGGTTTTCATCCCTGAGGGGGCAACATGATCAAACTCTATGGTGTACCTGGCTGGGGATCGGCAATCAGTGAAGTGATGCTGACTCTGGCAGACATCCCGTATCAGTTCGTCAACGTGGACGGGTTTGACCAGCCCGGCCCGCAGCGCGAATTGCTGTTGAAACTGAACCCGCTGTGCCAGGTGCCGACGCTGGAGCTGGAAAACGGGGCGATCGTGACGGAAACCGCGGCGATCGCCCTGATGGTGCTCGACAGACGTCCCGACCTCGCGCCGCCCATTGGGCAGGCCGAGCGCCAGCAGTTTCAGCGCCTGCTCATCTGGTTTGTGGCGAACGTCTATCCCACCTTTACGTATGCAGATTACCCGGAACGCTGGGTGCCTGATGCCCCGGAACAGTTGAAGAAAAACTGCATTGAGTACCGAAAATCGCTTTATCTGTGGTTCGACAGCCAGCTCAGCGCCTCGCCGTTTGCGTTTGGCAAACAGCTGACGCTGCTTGACGTCTATATTGCCGTTGCGCGTACCTGGGGTCCACGCCATGAGTGGTTTGCCACCAACACGCCTAATATTACCGCCGTCGCGGATGCCGTCTGCGCGCTGCCGGAACTGCACAAGGTGCTAAAAGCTAACGATATAATCTGATAACGTGGAACGCTCACCTATAAAAGGAGCCCTGCCCATGCCACACGTTGATATCAAATGTTTTCCACGCGATCTGACTGACGAACAAAAAACGGCCCTGGCGGCGGATATCGCCGAAGCGATCGCCCGTCATCTGAACAGCAAAGATCGCTCAATCTCCGTGGCGCTTCAGGAGGTTCAGGAAGCTGACTGGAAGGCGCAGGTCTGGGATACCGAGATCGGCCCGAAACTGGATGAACTGATTAAGAAGCCCGGTTATTCAATGTAACTTGCCTGCCGGGTGGTGCAATATCACCCGGCGATCCCCATTTTTATTCCCTTTCGCAAAAATCGATAATAAAAACCATAACGATTCCGCTACAATTCATCCTTCCGAACAATATTCGTTAAATCAGCAGGTAAGCACTGCAACTGCACCAGATTAAGTACAAATTAGTAAAAGGATAATTTTTCCATGACAAAATTACCTCAGTTTTCACTCGCCTTTATTCATCCTCGTTACTGGCTCAGCTGGGCAGGCATTGCCGCGCTCTGGTGCACGGTTCAGCTTCCGTACCCGCTGCTGTTGAAAACAGGTCACAGGCTTGGGCGTCTGGCTATGCGCCTGCTTCCACGCCGCGTGGAGATCGCCAGACGAAATCTTGAGCTTTGCTTTCCTGATATGAAAGAGGACGAGCGCGAGCGTTTACTTGAGCGTAATTTTGAATCGGTTGGAATGGGCGTCATCGAAACCGGGATAGCGTGGTTCTGGCCTGACTGGCGCGTGCGGAAACACTTCAGCGTGACCGGCTACGAACATATGGAACAGGCGCGGGCGCAAGGTAGGGGCGTGGTGCTCATTGGCATGCATTTTCTCACGCTGGAATTAGGCGCACGCATCTTTGGCATGCTCAACGCGGGTATTGGTGTGTATCGTCCCAACAATAATGCGTTGCTCGACTGGCTGCAAACGCGCGGTCGTCTGCGTTCCAATAAAACCATGCTTGACCGCTATGACCTGAAGGGCATGATCCGCGCACTGAAGCAAAACGAGATCCTGTGGTATGCCCCGGACCACGACTATGGCAAAACGAATAGCGTGTTTGTGCCGTTTTTTGCCGTCCCGGACGCCGCGACAACTGCCGGGAGCTACATGCTGGTGAAAAGTGCCAGACCGGCCGTGATCCCGTTTGTACCGCGCCGAAAAGCAGATGGCACAGGATATGAACTGCTTATTCTGGAAGATATCAGCGATACCTTGCAGGGAGGCGATAAAGCGTCGGTGGCCACGCAAATGAACAGAGCGATTGAGCGCGCCGTGATGATGGCGCCTGAGCAATATATGTGGCTGCATCGCCGGTTCAAAACCCGCCCTGAAGGCCAGCCGGACCGGTATAAACGCAAAAAACAGGTCGCGTCTACTGCAAGAACCTTATCTGCCAGCGATATTTCGGACCGGTCGAGTATCCAGCAGTAGTCGGTCAGGGCGGATGCCGGTGCGCTCCGCCCTTTATAAATCCTGCCGCGCTGGATAGAATTACCGCATCCACATTGACGGGATGCCCTACATGACCGGAAGAGTCGATTATCATCTTGAAAAATACCTCCTTACCGAAGCCGGCGAGCCCGAACGTTTGACGCGCCAGTGGGCCGAGGTGATGCGCGAGTGTCATGACCAGAAATCCGGGGCAGAAGAGCGGCTGCGTCTCGCGCTGCTGAACGTGGATTATGTGACCAGCTTTGAGCTTCCCTTCCGGTTACTTCTTACCCGTTCACCGCAGCTGATTGATGGCATCAGAAATGAGTTCCAGCTCAGTCAAAAAAATGTCCTGTTCAACGGCAAGCGGTTTGGCTGCGTTTACAGCCTTAAACAGGATTTGAACGGCATACCAGATGAATTTACCTACCACCTGAAGACCCGTATTCAGCGTATCGATGCGTCCGGTGGTTCGGAAGTGCCTTACCGGCAAATCGCTCAGCAGGTGAAAGCCCCCCGCGAGCGCCTCCAGCTGGCGCTGGAACAGGGGCTTGCGGTCACCGCGCTTGACGGGCTTTTCTGGTTTGGCCTCCAGCGCATAGCCGCCGACGTGCAGCGGTTAAGGAAGACCGGGATGAGAATAGTGACGTCCGATACGGAGGTGTTCGACACCCTTACCGGAACAACACGGCGCATTCCGGTTTATCGTCTTGAGGACGCTGCCGCTACTTAGTCTGGAGCAGGATCGCCAGCAGTCCCGGAAAGCGGGCGTCCAGATCCTCTCTTCTCAGTGAGATCATATTCTCGCGCCCCTGCGGGCGCTGCCAGATCACGCCGCTGTCGCGCAGCACGCGCCAGTGGTGAGTCATAGTGGATTTCACCACCTCTTCCGGGCGCAGCGCGTTACAGCTCAGTTCGCTGCCGTCGGCCAGCCTGCGAATAATCGCTAATCGCAGCGGGTTGCCGAGGGCGAACAGCACATTTTCCAACACTATTTGTTCAGGTTCCGGGTGGTTTGGGATCATCGTTTTCCTGCGTCTCGCGTGAGATTGAGCTATATCAACAATAGGTCAACCGTTAAAAAATAGTTCGATAATACTCGTACAATGGGACTATTATAACAAACGAATGAATACGCGACCATCCCGGTCGTCACAAACCAGTCTTGAAGACTTAAGGAAATAACATGCCCCGACCCATTCCACTCGAACGTTATCGCAACATCGGTATCTCCGCGCATATCGATGCGGGCAAAACAACCACCACTGAGCGCATCCTGTTTTACACCGGGATGAGCCACAAGCTGGGTGAAGTACACGATGGCGCGGCAACCACCGACTGGATGGCGCAGGAGCAGGAGCGCGGGATCACCATTACGTCGGCGGCGGTAAGCTGTTTCTGGCCTGGTATGGACAGAGGCTTTGAACCGCACCGCATCAATATTATCGACACCCCCGGGCACGTGGATTTCACCATTGAGGTGGAACGTTCCATGCGTGTGCTCGACGGCGCGGTAATGGTCTATGACTCCGTCGGTGGCGTGCAGCCGCAGTCGGAAACCGTCTGGCGTCAGGCGAATAAATATCATGTTCCGCGTCTGGCATTCGTCAACAAAATGGACCGCCCGGGCGCAGATTTCTTCCGCGTGGTGCGGATGATGCAGGAGCGGCTGAAAGCCAATCCTGTCCCGATTGTGATCCCCGTGGGGGCAGAAGAACACTTCACCGGCGTGGTGGATCTCATCAAGATGCGCACCATTCTGTGGGACGATGCGACGCAGGGCATGGCATTTAGCTACGCGCCGGTGCCTGACGATCTGCTGAGTACCGCCCAGACGTGGCGAGAAAAAATGGTCTCGTCTGCGGCAGAAGCCAGCGATGAGCTTATGGATAAGTATCTTGAGACGGGCGAACTGGATGAAGCGGAAATCATCAAAGGACTGCGGATCCGGACTATCTCCGGTGAAATACAGCCCATGCTGTGCGGCAGCGCTTTCAAGAACAAGGGCGTGCAGCGCATGCTCGACGCGGTGATTGAATTGATGCCGTCTCCACTGGACGTGCCCGCTATTGATGGGGTAGACGAAGACGGACAGCACGCCGAGCGCCACCCAAGCGATGATGAACCGTTCTCGGCGCTGGCCTTCAAGCTGATGAGCGATCCGTACGTCGGCCAGTTGACCTTCATCCGCGTCTATTCCGGCATACTGCGTAAAGGCGACGCGGTGTACAACCCGGTGAAGGGCAAAAAAGAGCGTATCGGGCGCATCGTGCTGATGCATGCCAACGATCGCCATGAGGTGGACGAGCTGCGCGCAGGGGATATCGCAGCCTGTGTCGGGCTGAAAGACGTCACCACCGGTGACACGCTGACCGACCCGAATGCGGTGATCACCCTTGAACGGATGGAGTTCCCGGATCCGGTTATTTCGCTGGCGATTGAGCCGAAAACCAAGGCCGATCAGGAGAAAATGGGGATCGCTCTACAGCGCCTGGCGGCGGAAGATCCGTCGTTCCGCCTGCACACGGACGAAGAGTCCGGTCAGACGATTATCTCCGGGATGGGCGAGCTGCATCTGGAGATCATCGTCGACCGTATGAAGCGCGAGTTTGGCGTTGAGGCGAACATTGGTCGTCCGCAGGTCACATACCGTGAAACCCTGCGTAAAGCGGTGAAAGATATAGAAGGTAAATTTGTCCGACAGTCCGGCGGGAAAGGGCAGTACGGTCATGTGGTCCTGAGCCTTGAGCCGTTAGCAGCCGGGAGTGGTTTTGTGTTTGAAGATGCCACCAAAGGCGGGGTGGTGCCGCGGGAGTACATCCCGTCGGTGGAAAAAGGCTTGCGAGAAGCCATGAATACGGGTGTGCTGGCGGGCTATCCGGTGGTGGATGTGAAAGCGACCCTGACGTTTGGTTCTTACCATGACGTTGACTCCTCGGAGATGGCCTTCCGCATGGCGGCGATCCTCGGCTTCAAAGAGGGCGCACGGCGGGCGGACCCGGTTATTCTTGAGCCGGTCATGCACGTTGAGGTGGAAACGCCGGAAGAGTATGCCGGGAACATTATGGGCGATCTCTCCTCCCGTCGCGGCCTGGTGCAGGGGATGGCAGAGCAGTACGGCAGCCAGATTATTCGCGCTGACGTCCCGCTGGCTGAGATGTTTGGTTATGCCACCACGCTGCGCTCGATGTCCCAGGGGCGCGCGACGTATACGATGGAATTCCATCATTTTGCGGAAGCTCCGCGGAATGTGGCGGATGAGATCATTGCGAAGCGTGTGAAGAGTTGATTAATTGCGCATGGTAGTCATTTGGCTACCATGTGCCTTTATTATTACGACAGGGAGTTTATGCCTGTTACTTAATTAGCGTCGCCGATCGCACTTTCCATTTTCCTTGCTCTTCAACGAGACAATCTGCAATAACATGATCTTGCTTCTTACCAAATGCGACATAGACATTTGTGCAAACGGCGTCAAAATCAGAATGTAAGACGGTTATCTGATTCCAGTCATCATCCCAGTCCTGCGCTTTGATAAACATATCCGCATCGGGCATATCTTTATCGTTACTGTCGCCAGAGTACATTTCTTTAATTGCTGCAATGGTCCCTGAGGCCACGTACTCGTTCATAATGTCTGGATTGAGTACGTGCGGTTTGTTCTGATCTAACTGCGCTATATACCATTGATTGAATTTAAGTGCCGCCTGACCCGGTGCATAAATATTTTCTGCGGCCGCGAGCGGAGACAGGGCGAAAAGTAAAAAGTAGAGTGGTTTCATTAATCATGCCTGAACAGTTCGTAATGAGGTTGTATGTTGCGGTAAGCCTGCCCAGGATACATGGTGCGTTGCACAAAATCGCTGATCCACTGTTGACCATCGTATATACAAACGTGACCGCTATCATGACCAACTATATTTTGGATAACTGCGACGTCACCAGCATGGGGTTGATCATATACCAGGTGAAAGCCTGCATTGACTAATGTGCGCCCCATATCTTTTGCCAGACGCGTGTTGGGGATTTTTAATCGACCACCCGCTCTGATCGCTTCTGTTACGTAACGAGCACAATAACCCGTGCTGCTGGGTTGCGCGTGTGATTTCGCATATGATATTGCGCCATCTTTGTTCCATGACATGGATATTTCCTTTACGAAAGATTGTTTATGCAACAGCTTCTGAAATATCCTCCGTTTAACATCGTCATGATAAACATAAAATGCCATAGAAATTTTATATAATTCATATGGGTATAATTAAAAAATCATTCCAGCGCCTTCACCATTTTCCCGCTCGCGACAAACGTACCCGCTCCCAGATGATGCAGCGTATTCAGCTTATCCCCGTCAAACTGCCAGCGTCCGGCGACAAATGCGCGTTCATCCGCCGCGGCGGAAACCACTTCGCCAAACAGAGTGTCATATTTCTCTGCCGCAGAGGTGACAGGTAATAACCGGCACTCCATCCAAGCCAGACATTTCTCTTCTATAACCGGCAGGTCAAGCTCAGGGCCATAAATAACCGGGATCCCGTAGCAGTTAAATTTATCCTCGTCGCGCCCGCTGACGCTGCCGACCGCCCAGGTCCAGTTGGCTGCCGCCACGCCGGGGATCACAATGCCGAATTTCCCGCTGCGTTCGATCAACTCCCGTGACCACGCGCTTTTGTCTACCACAATCGCGATACGCGGGGGTTCAAATTCCACCGGCATAGACCATGCGGCGGCCATGACATTGCGACGATCGATGGTCTCATCCCGGCTGGTGATGAGCACGGTTGGACCGTGATTCAGAAGGCGGCTGGCGTGACGTAATTCAACAGGGCGAAAGTGGCTCATAGGATCTCCTCGTGTACACGATGAGTATGACGAAAAAGCACTTTTACGCATATGCAAAAGGGAAAATAGTTTATAAACAGGGGATATCACCTCCTGGAGCAAATCATGTCCCCATTTCTGAGTGCTTATTTTGCCCGCACGGGCTGGCAGCAGCCCGTACAGGTTAATATCGATACCCTGCGGGGGCTGCATTTACACCATAACTGCGCGATCCCCTTCGAAAATATCGACGTCGTTTTGCCGCGGGAAATCCATCTGGACGACGGGTGTCTGGTGGATAAACTGGTCACCGCACGTCGAGGGGGGTATTGCTTCGAGCAAAACGGCTTGTTTGAGCGGGTATTGCGCGAAGTCGGGTTTACGGTGCGCAGCGTGCTGGGGCGGGTTGTGATGGCCAATCCGTCGCAGATGCCGCCGCGTACGCACCGGTTGCTGCTGGTTGAGCTGAACGGCGAGCGCTGGATCGCCGATGTGGGATTTGGCGGACAAACGCTGACGGCGCCGATTCGTTTGATCGCCAACGAGGAACAGGAAACCCCGCACGGGCGTTATCGTTTGCTGAGCGAGGGTAACGACTGGATACTGCAATTCCGCCATCACGACCACTGGCAGTCGATGTATCATTTTGACCTGGCGACCCAGTACTTCAACGATTACGTGATGGGAAACTTCTGGTCGGCGCACTGGCCGCAGTCCCATTTCCGTCATCACCTGCTGATGTGTCGCCACCTGCCGGACGGGGGCAAGCTAACGCTGACCAACTTTAATTTTACCCACTGGCAGAACGGTCATGTGGAAGAGCAGATCCATTTGCCGGATGCGGAGGCGCTGTATCAGCTGATGCAGGCGCGGTTTGGCCTGGGCGTTGATGACCCGAAGCACGGCTTTACCCTGGCAGAGCTGACGGCCGTGATGGCGGGGTTTGATACGCATCCGCAGGCGGGGAAATAGCCCGGTGGCGGCTACGCCTTACCGGGCCTACGGGAGTGTGAACGTAGGTGGAATAAGGCGTAGCCGCCACCCGACAAAATCAACGGCGCGATCTCACAACCTGATAACGACGGGTAAAATACTCAAACGGCGCGCTCCACACGTGCACCAGGCGGGTGAACGGGAAGATAAGGAAGATCGTCATCCCCAGCACCAGATGCACGCGGAAGATCGGCGCGACGCCGCTCAGCATTTCCGACGAGCCTCCCTTAAACGTGACGATCCCCTGCGCCCAGCCCACCAGCTTCATCATCTCGCTTCCGTCAGGATACTGGGCGGAGAAAGGAATGGTCGACAGCCCAAGGATGCACTGAAGCAGCAGGATACTCATGATGATAATATCCGGCGTGGTGGACGTGGCACGTACCCGCTGGTTGAACAGGCGGCGGATCAGCAGCATAGAGCCGCCAATCAGCGTTAGCACCCCGCAAATGCCCCCCGCAATCATGGCTAACTGCTGTTTAACCGCGATGGGTAAAAACCAGGCGTACATCCAGTGCGGGGTTAACATGCCGAACAGGTGCCCGAAGAAGATCCCCAGAATGCCGATATGAAACAGGTTCGAAGCCCAGTTCATCCCGCGCTTGCTGAGCATCTGGCTCGACGAGGCGCGCCAGGTGTACTGCCCGTAGTCGTAGCGCAGCCAGCTGCCAAGGAAAAAGACGGTGGCGCAGATGTACGGATAAATGTCATAGAAAAACACGTTCAGGTAATGAGTCATTTTGGGCCTCCGGCGCTGACGTCCACGTACTGCGGCGCGACGTCCTGGCTAAAGCGTCGTTGATATTGCTGCATCGGCGAACTGTCGCACGATGTGGCGTTGTCTTCGATAAACTTGACCTGTTCCTCTTCCCACACGGCGTCCAGCGCCTGACGGGTATCATCCCGTTTTTCACCGGATACCTGTTTCGCCACGCTGTCGCTGGAAAGCCGTGTTTCCGCCAGCGACAGCAGGGCGTCAAACAGCTGGTAATGCGCGACCTCGCGCTGTTTCAGGCGGCCTCCAATCAGCGCCAGTATAGGCGCGACGTTTTGCAGCCCTTCACGTGCCTCGTCGTCGCTGACGATACTGAGATATTCCAGATAGAGCGGCAGATAGTCCGGCAGCTCGCGGCAATCCAGCTCCAGCCCGGCTTTCTCATACTGGCTCATCAGGTCGACCATCGCCTGACCGCGATCGCGCGACTCGGCGTGAACGTGCTCGAACAGCAGCAGCGACGTTGCGCGTCCCCGCTCGAAGACTTCACACCATTCGGCCTGCTTATCCAGCAGCGGGGCGCTCAGGTGCTGCTGCGCAAACGGCAGCAGCATGGGCGCATCCTGTTCCACCAGGGAAAGCGCTTCGTCACGGTTTTCCCACAGCAGCTCATCGGGATACTCAATGAGCAGCGCGATGATTTTGAGGATTTGCATTACTCTCCCTCCCCGTGATCGCGCACTTCGGTGATGTTGATCGCGTCGATGCGGCTGCTGTTGAAGAGGTTGAATTTTGTGTCGGAGCCGTGACAGCCGTCGCCGAAGGTGAAGCCGCAGCCGTTTTTCTCCGGGAAAGCGTCGCGTGCCATTTCGCGGTGGCTGGTGGGGATCACGAAGCGGTCTTCGTAGTTGGCAATCGCCAGATAGCGGTACATCTCCTCAACCTGCGCTTCGGTCAGGCCCACTTCCTCAATGGCGCGGGTATCGGTCACGCCTTCCACGGTCTGGGAGCGTTTGTAGTGGCGCATCGCCATCATGCGCTTCAGGGCGCGCAGCACCGGGCCGGTATCGCCCGCGCTGAGCATGTTTGCCAGGTATTGCACCGGGATGCGCAGGCTTTCTACCGCAGGCAGTACGCCGTCGCTCTGCGGCAGACCACCCGCGTCCGCGTAGGACTGAATCGGTGACAGCGGCGGCACATACCAGACCATCGGCAGGGTGCGGTATTCCGGGTGTAGCGGCAGGGCGAGCTTCCAGTCCATCGCCATTTTGTAAACCGGGGAACGCTGCGCTGCGTCGATGACGTTCTGCGGAATACCCTGTTTCAGCGCTTCTTCTATCACCGCCGGATCGTTCGGGTTAAGGAACACGTCGCACTGGCGCTCATACAGATCGGTTTCATGCTCGGTGCTGGCCGCCTCTTCAATGCGGTCTGCGTCATACAGCAGCACCCCGAGATAGCGGATGCGTCCGACGCAGGTTTCCGAGCAGACAGTCGGCTGGCCGGACTCGATGCGCGGATAGCAGAAGATGCACTTCTCTGACTTGCCGCTTTTCCAGTTGAAGTAGATTTTTTTGTACGGACAGCCGCTAATGCACAGACGCCAGCCGCGGCATTTGTCCTGGTCGATCAGCACAATGCCGTCCTCTTCGCGTTTGTAAATCGCACCGCTCGGGCAGGTGGCGACGCAGCTCGGGTTCAGGCAGTGCTCGCACAGGCGCGGCAGGTACATCATGAAGGTGTTTTCGAACTGGCCGTACATCTCTTTCTGGATCTTCTGAAAGTTTCGATCGCGGGCGCGTTTTTCGAACTCGCCGCCCAGCAGCTCCTCCCAGTTGGGCCCCCATTTGATTTTATCCATTCGCTTGCCGTCGATCAGCGAACGTGGGCGGGCGGTGGGGAGGTGGTCTCCCTCCGGGGCGCGGTGCAGATCCTGGTAATCGAAGGTGAAAGGTTCATAGTAATCGTCAATCTGCGGCAGGACGGGGTTAGCGAAAATCTTCGACAGCACGCCCATTTTGCCGCCCAGGCGCGGGGTCAGCTTGCCGTGAATTCCGCGGATCCAGCCGCCTTGCCACTCATCCTGATCTTCCCAGTTTTTCGGATAGCCGATGCCGGGTTTGGTTTCGACGTTATTAAACCACGCGTACTCCATCCCTTCGCGCCCGGTCCAGACGTTCTTACAGGTGACCGAGCAGGTGTGGCAGCCAATGCATTTATCGAGATTCAGTACCATGCCAACCTGTGAGCGTATTTTCATTTTTTCGCCTCCTGTACCTGATCCCGACCTTCGCCGTCCAGCCAGTTAATGTTTTTCATTTTGCGGATCATGATGAACTCGTCGCGGTTCGAGCCGACGGTGCCGTAATAGTTGAAACTGTACGCCAGCTGCGCGTAGCCGCCGATCATGTGGGTCGGTTTCGGGCAGACGCGGGTAACCGAGTTGTGGATCCCGCCGCGCCGTCCGGTTACTTCTGAACCCGGAATGTTCAGGATTCGCTCCTGAGCGTGGTACATCATGGTCATGCCCGGCGGCACGCGCTGGCTGACCACCGCGCGGGCGGTGAGGGCGCCGTTGGCGTTGAAGGCTTCAATCCAGTCATTGTCCTCAATGCCCAGCTCGCGCGCGTCGGTTTCGCTGATCCAGACGATGGGCCCGCCGCGCGACAGGGTCTGCATCAGCAGGTTTTCGCTGTAGGTGGAGTGAATGCCCCATTTCTGGTGCGGCGTCAGAAAGTTAAGCGCTTTTTCAGGGAAGCCGTTCGGCGGGATCTCGCGCATATGGGTTACGCTGCGGGTATCAATCGGTGGACGATAGGCCACCAGACTTTCACCGAAGGCGCGCATCCAGGCATGATCCTGATACAGCTGCTGGCGGCCGGAAATCGTGCGCCACGGGATCAGCTCGTGAACGTTGGTATAGCCTGCGTTATACGACACGTGCTCGCTCTCAAGGCCGGACCACGTTGGGCTGGAGATAATTTTGCGCGGCTGCGCCTGAATATCGCGGAAGCGGATTTTCTCGTCTTCTTTGTTCAGCGCCAGATGGGTGTGATCGCGCCCGGTCAGTTCGCCGAGGGCCTCCCAGGCTTTGACCGCGACTTGACCGTTGGTTTCCGGCGCAAGAGCCAGGATCACCTCTGAAGCATCAATGGCGGTCTCGATGCGCGGACGGCCTTTCGCCGGGCCGTCGGGCTTGACGTAGTTGAGCTTGCCGAGGAAATCGACCTCATTCTGGGTGTTCCACGATATGCCTTTTCCGCCGTTGCCGAGCGTGTCCAGCAGCGGGCCAAGCGCCGTAAAGCGCTCGTAGGTTTCCGGATAGTTGCGCTCGACGACTGCAATGTTTGGCGCGGTTTTGCCGGGGATCAGATCGCACTCGCCTTTGCGCCAGTCCAGAATATCAAAAGGCTGCGACAGCTCCCCCGGGGAGTCATGCTGTAGCGGCTGTAGCACCACGTCAGTTTCGGTGCCAAGATGCCCGACGCACACTTCAGAGAAGACTTTGGCGATGCCCTTGTAAATCTCCCAATCGCTGCGGGACTCCCACGCCGGGTCAACGGCGGCGGAGAGCGGGTGAATAAACGGATGCATGTCCGAGGTATTCATATCGTCTTTTTCATACCAGGTGGCGGTGGGCAGGACGATATCCGAGAACAGGCAGGTGCTGGACATACGGAAATCAAGCGTCACCAGCAGATCCAGCTTGCCCTCAATGGCGGCGGTTTGCCATTCCACTTCCTCAGGCTTCACATCGTCCGTTGAGCCTAAATCCTCACCCTGAATACCGCTCTCGGTGCCAAGCAGGTATTTCAGCATGTATTCATGGCCTTTCCCGGACGAACCGAGCAGGTTAGAACGCCAGACGAACAGGTTGCGCGGGTGGTTCTTGCCGTTGTCCGGCTGTTCGCAGGCGAAGCGAATATCACCCGATTTTAACGCCTGTACGGTGTAATCCTGCGGCGACATCCCGGCGGCGTCGGCGCGAGCTTTCACGTGCAGCGGGTTGAGGTTGAGCTGCGGCGCGGAAGGGAGCCAGCCCATACGCTCGGCGCGGACGTTGAAATCAATCAGATGACCGGTAAACTTCGATGCGTCTGCAAGGGGAGAAAGCAATTCCCTTGCGGTGAGCTTCTCATAGCGCCACTGGCTGGCGTGGTTGTAAAAGTACGATGTGCTGTTCATCTGGCGCGGCGGACGGTTCCAGTCCAGCGCGAAGGCCAGCGGCAGCCAGCCGGTTTGCGGGCGCAGCTTTTCCTGGCCGACATAGTGCGACCAGCCGCCGCCGCTCTGCCCGACGCAGCCGCAGAAGACCAGCATGTTGATCATCCCGCGGTAGTTCATGTCCATGTGGTACCAGTGGTTCACACCGGCCCCGAGAATGATCATCGACCGTCCGTGGGTCTTATGCGCCGTGTCGGCAAATTCACGGGCGATTTTTTCTATCAGATAAGCGGGGACGCCGGTAATTTGTTCGCCCCAGGCCGGGGTGTAGGCTTTTATCTCGGCGTAGTTTGTCGCCGCGTTACTGTCTTCCAGACCGCGATCGAGGCCGTAGTTTGCGAGCACCAGATCGTACACGCTAACCACGCGTCTCTGGCTGCCGTCGGCCAGCGTCAGGGTTTTACTCGGTACTCGGCGCGTCAGCACCGGCTCCTGCTTCACGCTGCGGAAATGCGGGTTCTCGTTGCCCCCGAAGTAAGGGAAGGCCACGTCTGCCACGCTGTCGTGGGTGATGAGCAGGGAAAGCGTCAGCTCGGTTTCCTGTCCCGCGGCCAGCGACTCCAGGTTCCATTTGCCTTTTTCACCCCAGCGGAAGCCGATGGAACCATTCGGCGCCACCAGATTTCCGGCCACGTCAAAGGCGATGGTTTTCCACTCCGGATTATTGGTTTCACCCAGCCCGTCGGCCAGATCCGATGCACGCAGCATGCGGCCCGGCACCACGCGACCGTCAGCCTGTTCATCCAGCAGAACCAGCATCGGCATGTCGGTGTAGCGGCGGCAATAGTTGAGGAAGTAATCGCTCGGGTTATCAAGATGGAACTCTTTGAGGATCACATGCCCCATCGCCATGGCAAGGGCGCTGTCGGTACCCTGTTTGGGGGCCAGCCACTGGTCGCTGAGCTTTGCCACCTCCGAGAAGTCCGGCGTAATGGCGACGGTCTTGGTGCCTTTGTAACGCACTTCGGTAAAGAAGTGGGCGTCGGGGGTACGCGTCTGCGGCACGTTCGAGCCCCAGGCAATGATATAGCTGGAGTTGTACCAGTCCGCCGATTCCGGCACGTCGGTCTGTTCGCCCCAGGTCATCGGCGACGCCGGAGGCAGATCGCAATACCAGTCATAGAAGCTCAGGCAGGTGCCGCCGAGCAGGGAGAGATAGCGCGTACCGGCGGCATAAGAGACCATCGACATGGCCGGGATGGGGGAAAAACCGGCTACCCGATCCGGGCCGTAGTTTTTGATGGTCCAGACGTTGGCGGCAGCAATCAGCTGGTTAAGCTCTTTCCAGTTTGAGCGGATAAAACCGCCTTTACCGCGCGCCTTCCTGTAGCTCTGCGCTTTCTGCGGATCGTTCTGAATGGCGTCCCAGGCCAGCACCGGGTCGGTATGCTGCGCCAGCGCCTCGCGCCAGAGTTCGATCAGCCTGCGGCGCACCAGCGGGTATTTCAGGCGGTTGGCGCTGTAGAGATACCAGGAGTAGCTTGCGCCACGTGGGCAGCCGCGCGGTTCGTGGTTAGGCAGGTCAGGGCGGGTGCGCGGGTAGTCGGTCTGCTGGGTTTCCCAGGTCACCAGGCCATTTTTGACATAAATCTTCCAGCTACAGGAGCCGGTGCAGTTAACGCCGTGGGTGGATCGCACAATCTTGTCGAACTGCCAGCGCTGACGGTAGCTGTCCTCCCAGTCGCGGTTGGTGTGGTACACCTGCCCGTGCCCATCGGCGAAACTGTCGCCTTTTGTTTTGAAGTAACGGAAGCGGTCCAACAGTTTGCTCATGACATTTCTCCTGCTTCGATAGCATGGCCGGAGGGTGAGGCATCACGCTCCGGCGAAGAGGTAGTTATTATTTTTGTGAGGATTTGCGGCCGTACACCAGCCAGGTGACGAGCACGCAGACGATGTAAAACACGAGGAAGACCTTCATGGCGCCCACCGGAGAACCGGTCATCGCCAGGGATGTGCCAAAGGCTTTGGGAATAAAGAACCCGCCCACCGCACCGATGGCAGAGATAAAGCCCAGCGCGGCAGCCGTTTCGGTCACCGCTTCATGCTGTGCCTGTTCGTCGCTCCCGCCCTGTTTTTTTACGCGGTCGAGGGTGATTTGGCGAAAGATAATCGCGATCATCTGGAAGGTCGAGCCGCTGCCCAGGCCTGCGGTCAGAAACAGGCCCATAAAGACCAGATAGAAGGCGATAAAACTGCCTGAACCAGACCCGGGGAGTGTCAGGAAAATCAGGGCGCTAAAGATGGCCATAAAGACGAAGTTGATCAGCGTCACCCGTACGCCGCCCAGCCTGTCTGAAATCATCCCGCCAGCCGAACGCGCCAGGGCGCCAATCAGCGGACCAAAGAAGGCGAGGTGGAGGATATTTACGTCCGGAAACTGGGTTTTCGACAGCATGGCAAAGCCTGCCGAGAAACCGATAAACGAGCCGAAGGTTGCCAGATAAAGCAGGCTCAGCAGCCAGAGGTGAAAGCGCTTAAGTACCGGAAGCTGGCTGGCAATGGATGCTTTCGAGCTGGCGATGTCGTTCATGCCAAAAAACGCCGCAAGGGTGGCCAGAATCAGCAGCGGCGCCCAGATCCACGCCGCGTTCGCCAGCCACATCGTCGAGCCATCCTCCTGGGGGACGCCGTGAACGCCGAGAAAGGTAAACATCGGCAGGAAAATCACCAGCGGCGCAACCAGCTGCATCACGCTCACACCCAGGTTACCCAGCCCGCCGTTAATGCCCAGCGCGCTGCCCTGTCTGGCTTTCGGGAAGAAGAAACTGATGTTTCCCATGCTGGAAGCGAAGTTGGCGCCGGCAAAACCGCACAGCAGTGCAATGATGATAAAGACCCAGTAAGGCGTGGCGGTATTCTGGATGGCGATCCCAAGCCAGACACAGGGTACGACCAGGATAACGGTGCTTAACACGGTCCAGTAACGCCCGCCAAATATCGGCACCATAAAAGAGTAGGGGACACGCAATATCGCGCCGGAGAGAGAAGGTAATGCCGTTAGCATAAAAAGCTGATCGGTGCTGAAATTAAATCCGACCTTATTAAGGTTTACCGCAATAGCGCTAAACAACATCCAGACACAAAACGCGAGAAGCAAACACGCCACGGAAATCCATAGGTTTCTTCGTGCGATATGTTTCCCTTTATTCTCCCAAAATTGCGCATTTTCCGGTTTCCAGTTACTCAACAGATGCTGGTTACTCTTCTCGCTTTGATGTGACATATCACCCTCTTGCTTACCCAAGTGGAGAGAAAAAATTAAATAAAAACAGAAAGATATCTGTCGGTAGCTTGTAGGAATTATTGGATGTTATGGGATACATCTGAAAGGATAGATAAAAAAGCGAATCCCTGAGTTTGGAATGGGAATCTGGGTTCGCTTTATGTGTTACTAATTGTAACTTTTTGCGGAAATTAATACCCCGATGGGAGTATTAAAACAATTCGAGGGAGATAAGTTTATCCAGATGCTTATTAAAGGCCGCGTCGTCCATTTCAGGCATATTTAATACGTATATGCCATCAAGGCCACATACCAGACCAATTAAACGCCAGGCGATATTTTCCGGCTGGTCAGCAAGCGTAAAGGCGTTGGCCTCCGCCCCGGCCCTGATAATCGCAACCGTTTCCTGGTGCCACATCTCCATAGTCAAAACGTAGGCGCCTTTAATATCGCTATCCCGGCTGGCGAGAATTTGCGCCTCTCGCCACAGCCGAATGTAGGGCTCAAACCCGCCGTCATCGCTGCCGAGCATGGCATGCAGGCGCTCGCGCCAGCCAGCGTTTTCGCCAACGATTTCAGCATCCAGCAAATCGCGGATTAGCCGGACAAACGCCAGCGACTTAAGCTCGCCCGCCGACGCAAAGTGGTGATGCAACTGCCCGGTGGCGACGCCCGCTTCGGTGGCGATGCGGCGCACGGTCATTGCAGCGAATCCTTCGGTCAGCGCCACGCGCATCGCGGCCTGGAGGATCTCTTCCCGCCGCTCGTCCTTGCTCAGATAACGCATAATTTCTCACTCTCAATGGCAACGAAACGAGTGTAACAAAGAGCTGGACAAGTGTTCAACTTTACGTAGGATCGCAATCTGGACATGTGTCCAATTTTTAACTGAAAAGGAAATTTATGTTTCGTCAGTGGTTAGCGTTAGTGATTATCGTGCTGGTATATATCCCGATGGCGATTGACGCGACGGTGCTGCACGTGGCGGCGCCAACATTGAGCATGACGCTGGGTGCCAGCGGCAACGAATTGTTGTGGATTATTGATATTTACTCGCTGGTGATGGCGGGGATGGTGCTGCCGATGGGCGCGCTGGGCGATCGCATAGGTTTTAAGCGCCTGCTGATGATCGGCAGCGTGCTGTTTGGCCTGTCATCCTTAGCGGCGGCTTTTGCGCCGTCCGCGGGCTGGCTGATTGCCGCCCGCGCGTCGCTGGCGATAGGCGCGGCGATGATTATTCCGGCTACGCTTGCAGGGATCCGCACGCTGTTTATTGATGCGCGGCACCGTAATATCGCCCTCGGCGTCTGGGCTGCCGTTGGGTCGGGCGGCGCGGCGTTTGGCCCGCTGATTGGCGGCATGCTGCTGGAGCACTTTTACTGGGGTTCGGTGTTCCTGATTAATGTGCCGATCGTGCTGATGGTGGTTTCGCTTGCTGCGCGCTTTGTGCCTGCTCAGCAGGGGCGGCCCGAGCAGCCGCTCAATATCAGCCATGCCATTATGCTAATTGTGGCGATTTTACTGCTGGTCTATAGCGCCAAAACCGCCCTGAAAGGGGTGCTGTCGCCGTGGATGGTGACCATTACGCTGCTTACCGGGGCGGTGATGCTGTTTATCTTCGTCCGTATCCAGCTGCGCGCGCGCGTACCGATGATCGACATGCGTCTGTTTTGCCATCGCATTATTTTAAGCGGCGTGGTCATGGCGATGACCGCCATGATTGCGCTGGTGGGCTTTGAACTGCTGATGGCGCAGGAGTTGCAGTTTGTGCATGGTTTTACGCCGTTTGAAGCAGGGATATTTATGCTGCCGGTGATGGTGGCGAGCGGATTTAGCGGGCCGATCGCGGGTGTGCTGGTCGGGCGTCTGGGGCTGCGCATTGTCGCGGCCGGAGGCATGGGGCTAAGCGCAGTCAGTTTTATCGGCCTGTCGATGCTTGATTTCAGCACCCAACAGTGGCAGGCGTGGAGCCTGATGGTGCTGTTGGGCTTCAGTGCCGCCAGCGCACTGCTGGCATCGACGTCAGCGATCATGGCTGCCGCGCCGAAAGAGAAAGCGGCCGCCGCAGGCGCGATCGAAACCATGTCCTACAAGCTGGGCGCTGGTCTGGGGATCGCCATTTTCGGTTTGCTGTTAACCCGCAGCTTTTCGGCGTCTATTGTACTGCCGCAGGGGCTGAGCGCGTCGCTGACCGATAAAGCCTCGTCGTCCATCGGTGAAGCGATGAAGGTGGCGCAGGAGCTGACGCCGTCACTGGCCGAGCCGGTGATGACGGCGGCGAAAACTGCGTTCATCACCTCGCACAGCGTGGCCTTGGGCAGTGCGGGAGGTATGCTGCTGATTCTGGCGGTCGGGATCTGGTTTAGTCTGGCGAAGGTCGGAGGGCAGCAGTAATAAAAAAGGCCAGCCGCGAGGGCTGGCCTTTTGAACTAACAGATCTTAGAACTGGTAGGTCAGACCTACAGCCACGATGTTGTCGGTAGCCACTTTGGCATCTTTGGTGAACTGGCTGTCATCCACGAGGTTGATTTTGTAATCAACGTAGGTGGACATGTTTTTGTTGAAGTAGTAGCTCGCGCCAACGTCAACGTATTCAACCAGATCCTGGTCGCCATAAGAACCGATGTCTTTACCTTTGGATTTCAGGTAAGCGATGGATGGACGCAGACCGAAGTCGAACTGGTACTGCGCCACAACTTCGAAGTTCTGCGCTTTGTTGGCAACGTGACCGTTACCGAACGCCGTCATGTTGCGGGTTTCAGAGTAGGTGGTTGCCAGGTAGATGTTGTTCGCATCGTACTTCAGGCCAGCAGCCCAGACTTCTGCGTTTTCGCCACCGGCGTTCAGGTTGCTTGCAGCACGAACCTGACGGTCAGTACGGTCAGATTTCGCGTAGGTCGCACCCACACCGAAGCCGTCGAATTCATAGGTAGAAGACAGACCCCAGCCGTCACCGTTGGATTCGGTGATCTCTGAACGGTCGTTTTTACCCTGGTACTGAGCAGCCACGTTCAGGCCGTCAACCAGACCAAAGAAGTCGGTGTTACGGTAGGTTGCAACGCCAGTGGTACGGCCGGTCATGAAGCCATCAGTCTGCGTCCAGGTATCGCCACCGAACTCTGGCAGAACGTCAGTCCACGCGCCGATGTCATAAGCCACACCGTAGTTACGACCGTAGTCGAAGGAACCGAATTCATCGAATTTCAGACCAGCGTAGGCCAGACGGGTTTTGTTGCCGTCGGAACCCTGAGCTTCGGAGCGATTGCCCTTGAACTCATATTCCCACTGGCCGTATCCGGTCAGCTGATCGTTGATCTGAGTTTCACCTTTGAAGCCCAGACGAACATACGTTTTGTCGCCGTCGCTACCAGCATCATCAGAAATATAGTGCAGACCAGTAACTTTGCCGTACAGATCCAGTTTGTTACCGTCTTTGTTAAAAACTTCAGCCGCGTTAACAACGCCAGCTGCCAACATGGAAGTCACTGCCACTGCAACTAATTTAAGTTTCATCTTAAATAATCCTTATAATTTTATTTAGGTATTTCCTAAGCCATCTGAGCGATTTTTAAACGAGGCTTATCGTCAATGGCAGACTATTTTTAAAATTCCGTAGACTGCTTTCAATAATAAGTTTCAAAATATTAAAGATAATTTCAATTAGTGTGATCCTGATCGGGTAAATTACCCTTAAATCGCTCAATCAGGTTAATATATAGACATAAATTGATTATTAACAAAGCACGATAATATGGCTGTAAATAATTGTCGGACGTTTTAGTTTTTCGGGGGAATTAAAGGAATTTGACAGAGAGTATCAACGTGTGGGGCGCGATAACATCTTGTAAAACAGCGGATTATGAATTTTTCGGTGAGCCAATGTCTGTTTTCTAAGTGAAATGTTCAGAAATAAACTATTGCACTTTGTGCTATATAGCGGGGTAATATTGGCGCTGAACTAATTACCTGTGTTGTCAGTTTATGTCAACTTCCACAACGGCTCTGGCTATCTGTGGGCATTCTATACAGAAATTTTAGTTGTCTCGAATGTTACTAATTATATTCGAGGGTGTGATCACATATTAAAAAATTGTTAATTTTGTGCCGGGCATATTGGGTACCCGGCAAAAAATAAAAATACTATTTGCGGGTGGCATACCAGCACAGTAACGATCCGGCGCACACCATTAATGCCCCTTGCCAGAATGAGAATGAAAGCGGAGAGCTCAGCACAATAGCCGCCAGCGCGGCGGAAAGAACGGGCGTGAAATAAGAGACAGCCGCAAGCACCGTGACGTTACCGTGAAGAATACCGATATTCCAGGCGGCGTAGCCAAAGCCAAGCGCAACCCCACACATCAATAGCTTCACCACAACCGGGACGCTGAACACCATTTCGGGCTGATCGCTGACGGCATATTTGACCCACAGGCTCAGGGCGGTCAGCAGGACGAAAAGGGTAATGCCATTTTGCCCTTTGGCATACTTGCTGGTGACGGTGCAGTAGGCGGCCCAGATAAAAGCGCCAGCAAACGCCAGCCCATAACTCAGCGGACTTGAAACGACGTTCTGCATGATGTCATTCAGTTGCAGACCGTTTTCGCCACCTAAAACCCAGCACACCCCCAACAGCGAGATGAGAAGCCCAGGGATGACCCACAGGGTGGATTTTTGCCCGTTGAACAAAATCGCGAAGGCAATCGTCAGGCTTGGCCACAGATAATTGACCATACCGACTTCAATCGCCTGTGAGCGCGTCGCGGCATATCCCAGCGACAGGGCCAGGCACATCTCATAGCTGACAAACAGGATGCTGCCCGCAAGAAGATAGCGCCTGGAAAAACGCCGAAGATCGGGAAAACCCACCGTTACCAGACACAGCAGCCCGCTGACGGTGTAAATCATCGCCGCGCCGCCCACCGGGCCCAGTCCTTCACTGACGCTGCGGATGAGACCCACCATGGTGCTCCACAGCAATATGGCCGCCAGGCCTGTCAGCGTTGCTCTTTTTCTGTCCATTACCCTGCCAGTCTTCAAAAAATCAAAGGGAAAACTTATAGCATCTATCCGCTACACCTGGCGAATTTTCTTCGGGGGAGATACCCCGAAAAGAGTAGCAAATCGTACCAGCGGTGACTATTTGGGGGGCTAAGTATAGCGACCTTGATTTGACGCAATAAAAAAAGGGGCTTTGCTGTTAGTTTGCCGCGCGAAGTCTTATCAGATAACGAGGACAACAATGGACGTCAGCCGCAGACAATTTTTTAAAATCTGCGCGGGCGGTATGGCCGGAACAACAGCCGCGATGCTGGGATTCGCTCCCAAAATGGCGCTGGCTCAGGCACGCAACTATAAACTGCTGCGCGCGAAAGAGATCCGTAACACCTGCACATACTGCTCCGTGGGTTGTGGGCTATTAATGTATAGCCTGGGTGATGGCGCGAAGAACGCCAAAGAAGCGATTTATCATATTGAAGGGGACCCGGACCATCCGGTGAGCCGCGGGGCGCTTTGCCCGAAAGGGGCGGGGCTGCTGGACTACGTCCACAGTGAAAACCGTCTGCGCTACCCGGAATATCGTGCGCCGGGGTCTGACAAATGGCAGCGTATCTCCTGGGACGACGCTTTCTCCCGAATTGCAAAACTGATGAAAGCGGATCGCGACGCCAATTTTATTGAGAAGAACGAGCAGGGCATCACGGTAAACCGCTGGACCTCCACCGGGATGCTGTGTGCCTCTGCGGCAAGTAATGAGACCGGCATGCTGACGCAAAAATTTGCGCGCTCCCTCGGCATGCTGGCGGTTGATAACCAGGCGCGCGTCTGACACGGACCAACGGTAGCAAGTCTTGCTCCAACATTTGGTCGCGGTGCGATGACCAACCACTGGGTTGATATCAAAAACGCAAACGTCGTGGTGGTTATGGGCGGTAACGCCGCTGAAGCCCATCCGGTGGGGTTCCGCTGGGCGATGGAAGCGAAAAACAACAACGATGCGACGCTGATTGTCGTCGATCCACGCTTTACGCGTACGGCATCGGTGGCTGATATCTATGCGCCGATCCGCTCCGGTACGGATATTACGTTCCTTTCCGGCGTACTGTTGTACCTGATCGAAAACAATAAGATTAACGCGGAATACGTTAAGCATTACACCAATGCCAGCCTGCTGGTGCGGGAAGATTTCGCTTTCGAAGATGGTCTGTTCAGCGGCTATGACGCCGAGAAACGTCAGTACGATAAATCATCCTGGAACTATCAGTTCGACGAAAACGGCTACGCGAAACGCGATGAGACCCTGAGCGATCCGCGCTGCGTGTGGAACTTGCTGAAACAGCACGTTTCCCGCTATACGCCGGACGTGGTGGAAAACATCTGCGGTACGCCGAAAGCGGACTTCCTGAAAGTGTGTGAAGTGCTGGCCTCCACCAGTGCCGCCGACAGAACCACTACTTTCCTGTACGCGCTGGGCTGGACGCAGCATACCGTGGGCGCGCAGAACATTCGCACCATGGCGATGATCCAGCTGCTGCTCGGCAACATGGGGATGGCCGGTGGCGGCGTGAACGCCCTGCGCGGGCACTCTAACATTCAGGGCTTAACCGACCTCGGCCTGCTGTCGACCAGCCTGCCGGGTTACCTGACCCTGCCGTCCGAGAAGCAGACCGACTGGCAAAGCTGGCTTGACGCCAACACGCCAAAAGCGACGCGTCCGGACCAGGTGAACTACTGGAGTAACTATCCGAAGTTTGCCGTCAGTCTGATGAAATCGTTCTACGGCGACGCGGCGCAGAAAGAGAATGACTGGGGCTTTGAATGGTTGCCGAAATGGGACCAGGCTTACGATGTCATCAAGTATTTCAATATGATGGATAAGGGCGACGTCACGGGGTATATCTGCCAGGGCTTTAACCCGGTGGCGTCATTCCCGGATAAAAACAAAGTCGTTCGCAGCCTGAGCAAGCTGAAGTACATGGTGGTTATCGATCCGCTGGTCACCGAAACGTCTACGTTCTGGCAGAACCACGGTGAATCAAACGATGTCGATCCGGCATCCATTCAGACCGAGGTGTTCCGCCTGCCATCGACCTGTTTTGCGGAAGAGGACGGTTCTATTGCCAACTCTGGCCGCTGGCTACAGTGGCACTGGAAAGGTCAGGATGCGCCGGGTGAAGCGCGTAATGACGGCGAAATTCTGGCCGGGATTTACCATCGTCTGCGCGAGATGTACCGCGCCGAAGGCGGCAAAGGCGCTGAGCCGCTGCTGAAGATGAGCTGGAACTACAAGCAGCCGGATCATCCTGAGTCCGAAGAGGTGGCAAAAGAGAACAACGGCGTGGCGCTGGCCGACCTGTACGATGCCAACGGCAATCTGGTGGCGAAGAAAGGCCAGTTGCTCAATAGCTTCGCGCTGTTGCGTGACGACGGTACCACCGCCTCGTCCTGCTGGATCTACACCGGCAGCTGGACTGAGCAGGGTAACCAGATGGCCAACCGCGATAACGCCGATCCGTCAGGCCTGGGTAACACCCTGGGCTGGGCATGGGCGTGGCCGTTAAACCGCCGCGTACTGTACAACCGTGCCTCCGCAGACGTGAACGGTAAGCCGTGGGATCCGAAACGCATGCTGATCGAGTGGAACGGCACGAAGTGGACGGGGAACGATATCCCGGACTTCAACACCGCCGCGCCGGGTAGCAACACCGGGCCGTTTATCATGCAGCCGGAAGGGCTGGGACGTCTGTTTGCTATCGACAAACTGGCGGAAGGGCCGTTCCCTGAACACTACGAGCCGATGGAAACGCCGCTCGGCACTAACCCGTTGCACCCGAACGTGGTGTCAAGCCCGGTGGTACGCATCTACGAAGACGACGTGCTGCGTTTAGGTAAAAAAGACAAGTTCCCGTATGTCGGCACTACTTACCGCCTGACCGAGCATTTCCATACCTGGACCAAGCACGCGCGGCTTAACGCCATCGCGCAACCGGAACAGTTTGTGGAGATAAGCGAAACCCTGGCGAAGGCGAAAGGCATTGCCAATGGCGATCGCGTGAAGGTCAGCAGCAAGCGCGGCTTTATTCGCGCGGTGGCGGTGGTCACCCGTCGTCTGCAAACGCTGAACGTGCACGGCCAGCAGGTGGAAACGGTGGGCATACCACTGCACTGGGGCTTTGAAGGGGTAGCGCAGAAAGGCTACATCGCCAATACCCTGACGCCAAACGTCGGCGATTCCAACTCGCAAACGCCGGAGTATAAAGCGTTTCTGGTCAACATCGAGAAAGCGTAAGGAGCGATTAAATGGCGATGGAAACACAAGACATTATTAAACGCTCCGCGACCAACCCAATAACGCCCGCGCCTCGTGCGCGGGACTACAAGGCAGAAGTCGCCAAGCTGATCGATGTCTCTTCCTGCGTGGGCTGTAAGGCCTGCCAGGTGGCCTGCTCGGAGTGGAACGATATCCGCGACGAGGTGGGGCACTGCGTAGGGGTCTATGACAATCCTGCTGATCTGAGCGCCAAGTCCTGGACGGTGATGCGCTTTAGCGAAACCGACCAGAACGGCAAGCTGGAGTGGCTGATCCGTAAAGACGGCTGTATGCACTGTGAAGATCCGGGCTGCCTGAAGGCATGCCCGTCTGCCGGGGCAATCATTCAGTACGCCAACGGGATCGTCGACTTCCAGCAGGATAACTGCATCGGCTGCGGTTACTGTATTGCGGGTTGTCCGTTTAATATCCCGCGTCTCAATAAAGAGGATAACCGGGTCTATAAATGCACCCTGTGCGTCGATCGCGTCAGCGTCGGCCAGGAGCCTGCCTGCGTGAAGACCTGTCCTACCGGGGCGATCCACTTCGGCACCAAAAAAGAGATGCTGGAAGTGGCGCAGCAGCGGGTGGATAAGCTCAAAGCGCGCGGCTATGACAAGGCCGGGATTTATAACCCGCAGGGCGTGGGCGGCACGCACGTCATGTATGTTCTGCACCACAATGACCAGCCGGAGCTGTATCATAATCTGCCGAAAGATCCGGCGATCGATACATCAATCAACCTGTGGAAAGGGGCGCTTAAACCGCTTTCAGCGGCGGGCTTTATCGCCACCTTTGCCGGGCTGATTTATCACTACATCGGTATCGGGCCGAATAAAGAGGTGGATGACGACGAGGAGGAGCATCATGAGTAAGTCGAAAATGATAGTGCGCACAAAATTTGTCGATCGCGCCTGTCACTGGACGGTAGTCATCTGCTTCTTCCTGGTGGCGGTATCCGGCATATCGTTCTTCTTCCCGACGCTACAGTGGCTCACGGAAACCTTCGGGACACCGCAGATGGGGCGCATTCTGCATCCGTTCTTCGGCGTGCTGATTTTCGTGGTGCTGATGTTTATGTTCGTGCGTTTTGTTCATCACAACATCCCTGACAAGCAGGATATTCCGTGGCTAAAAGGGATTGTTGAGGTTCTGAAAGGCAACGAGCATAAAGTCGCGAAGGTGGGGAAATACAACGCCGGGCAGAAGATGATGTTCTGGACCATCATGAGCATGATTTTTGTGCTGCTGGTGACCGGGGTCATCATCTGGCGTCCGTATTTTGCGCACTATTTCCCGATTCAGGTAGTGCGTTATGCGCTGCTGATCCACGCGACCTCGGCCATTATTCTGATCCACGCCATTCTGATCCATATGTATATGGCCTTCTGGGTGAAAGGATCGATTAAAGGCATGATTGAAGGGAAGGTGAGCCGCCGCTGGGCGCAGAAGCACCATCCGCGCTGGTACCGCGACGTTGAGCGTCTTGAAGCGCAAAAAGAGAGTTCGGAAGGGTTGAAGTAAACCTTGCGCCGTCGGCATTGTCCGGCGGCGCTGCGCTTGTGCTGGCCTGCTTCCCCGTATCAAAATCGCTCTGCAATATACCGGAAGGGATATTTTGTAGGCTTCACTTTGCCGATCTTGCGTTTCGGTAAATCCACTTTGTCTACGTGAATTTCTTTATAGGGGATCTGTGAAAGCAGATGCGAAATAATATTCAGCCGCACCCGTTTTTTATCTTCTGAGCGCGCCACAAACCACGGCGCCCAGGCGGTGTCGGTCGCTTTAAACATCGCGTCACGGGCGAGGGTATATTCATCCCACAGATTAAAAGATTTTATGTCCATTGGAGAAAGCTTCCAGATCTTGCGACCATCATTAATGCGATCGCGCAGGCGGCGTTCCTGCTCTTTTGGCGTTACTTCAAGCCAGTATTTCAACAATATGATCCCGGCATCGACCATCGCTTTTTCCATTACTGGCGTTCCATCAAGAAATTTTTCGGTCTGCTCTTCAGTACAGAAACCCATTACTTTTTCCACCCCCGCGCGGTTGTACCAGCTGCGGTCAAAAATAACGATTTCCCCGGCAGAGGGCAGATGAGGAACGTAACGCTGAAAATAGAGCTGACTTTTCTCTTTATCGGTGGGGGCCGGTAACGCAACAACGCGAAACACCCGGGGGCTGACGCGTTCGGTGATGGCTTTGATGACGCCGCCTTTACCGGCGCCGTCTCGCCCTTCAAAAACAATACAGACTTTTAACCCTTTGGCGACCACCCATTGCTGGAGCTTAACCAGTTCAACATGGAGGCGGCGCAGCTCTTGCTCGTACGTTTTGGTTTTGAGCGGCGCGTTTTTAACGACATCATCAACAACACGGGTTTTCTTCTTACTGACCATGGCGGGTCTCCCTATGGGTCCGGTCGCGGGATCGAGGCCGTACTAAGCGTGTAATCGGCCTGAATGAATGGATTAATGTGTCAGAAAGCTGATTTGAACTGGTTCACCATACAAGTTTAATCAATAATGCACGCTGCGTATTTTTTAACAGTGGTCGCGGTATGAAAAAGACAATTTTTTCGTTAGCACTGGCTACCTTTGGCCTGGGGATGGCTGAATTTGGCATCATGGGCGTGCTGACAGAACTGGCCCATGATACGGGCATTTCGATTCCCTCTGCCGGAAATATGATTTCGTTTTACGCTTTTGGCGTGGTGATCGGCGCGCCGATTGTGGCGCTGTTCTCCAGCAAATTTTCGCTGAAAACAACGCTGCTGTTTCTGGTGGCGATGTGCGTCGTTGGTAACACACTCTTTACCTTCTCTGACTCCTACGTGGGGCTGGCGGCGGGGCGCTTAATCTCTGGTTTTCCGCATGGCGCGATTTTCGGCGTGGGGGCGATAATCCTGTCAAAAATCGCACCGCCGGGTAAAGTGACGGTCGCTGTGGCCGGGATGATTGCCGGGATGACCGTTGCCAACCTGCTTGGCGTGCCACTCGGGACGTGGCTGGGACATGAATTTAACTGGCGTTACACCTTCTTTTTGATTGCGGTCTTTGACGCGCTGGTGATCCTGTCTGTTCTGCTGTGGGTGCCAGACATTCACGACACGACAACCACCCGGCTGACAGAACAATTCCATTTCCTGAAGAAACCGGAACCGTGGTTGATTTTTGCCGCTACGATGTTTGGCAATGCCGGGGTGTTTGCCTGGTTTAGCTTCGTGAAGCCGTTTATGGTCAACGTGTCAGGCTTTTCCGAGGGCGTGATGACTGCGATCATGATGCTGATGGGGCTGGGAATGGTGCTGGGAAATGTCTTCAGCGGCAAGCTGTCGTCGCGCTTTAGCCCGCTGCGCATTGCTGCCACCACCGACCTGGTGATTGTGGCTTCGCTGCTGGCGTTGTTCGCCTTTGGCGAGCTTAAAACAGCTTCACTGGTAATGGGATTCGTGTGCTGCGCCGGGCTGTTTGCGCTCTCTGCGCCGCTGCAAATTCTGCTGCTGCAAAATGCGAAAGGCGGCGAGATGCTGGGGGCCGCAGGCGGACAAATGGCGTTTAACCTCGGCAGCGCAATTGGCGCGTATTTCGGTGGAATGATGATTACGCTCGGCTTTAGCTGGAGTTATGTCACGCTGCCGGCAGCGATCTTATCCTTCTCGGCGATGACCTCTCTGTTGATGTATGGTTATTTATGTGCCAAAAAGCGTCAGGCCAACGCAGGAGCGCTGGCCTGATTCCACATGTTGCCCGCTGGTCGCGGGTGCTGGAGTGGACTACACGAATTTCGCCAGCGGGTCAGCGGCGGCAAAAGCAACCGCTTTGTCTGCTGCTGGCGGGTAAATCAGTTCGTTGGTGATGGCAACTTTGATCTTTTTGCCTTCCTCGCGCACGGATTTAATGCGCTGGTCCCAACCCTCGGTGTATACCGCGCCCCAGCTACCCAAATCCAGACAGGTAACGTAGTTCACCTGACGGTAAGGGTACGGCTCCACATTTAACAGGCTGGCCGCTGCGTTGTGTCCGGCGAATTTCCCCAACTGGATCGCGTGCTGGCAGGTCATCAGCGCCGTGTTGCCCACATCGTCCGTTTTGGCATGCGCCATATCACCCGTCGCGTAAACCTCCGGATGCGCAGGAACCTGCAATGTGTCGGTGACGATAAGGCGTCCCTGAGTGTCGCGTTCCCCGTCAATTTGCAGGCTGAGGGGGTTAGCTTCTACCCCTGCCGTCCACACTACAGTGGCGCTGGCAATGCGTTCTCCGTTTTTCAGCGTTACGCCGCTGGCATTGATGGCTTCAACTTCACTGTTTAAACGCCATTCAACGCCCAGCGCGCTGCTTGCTTCTTCAATGGTGTTTCTCAGCGCCTCGCTGTAACGCCCGCCAATGGTTGCCCCCCTTTCAACTACGATTGTTTTAGTCTTTGTATTGGCGCCGAAGCGAGTGCGGAGTCGGCCAGGGAGTTCCGTTGCCAGCTCGATGCCGGTAAAGCCGCCGCCACACACGACCACGGTATTACGCTCCGGGGTGGAGGGGCGCGAAACCAGCGAATCAAGATGTTGCTCGAATAACCTGGCGGAGTCGAGTTGGTCGATATCAAAGGCGTATTCAGCCAGACCGGCAACAGGAGGACGTTTAGTCTGGCTACCGGTTGCGAGGATCAGACGTTCCCAGGCGACGTCAGCAATCGCGCCGTTTGAATCGCGATATAAAACGGTTTTAGACGAGGTATCAATACGTTGTGCTTCGCCCGCAATAAAGGTAATGCCCAGCTCAGCAAACAGTTCGGTCAGCGGCGCGACCATCGTCGACACGTTCTCTTCATAAAAGCGTGGGCGAACGCGTAGCTCCGCAACAGGGGCCAGCACGGCAATGCTGAGGCTATTGTTACCCGCCAGAGCAGAAAGGCGCGCGGCGCTGACCGCAGCCCACATACCGGAAAATCCACTACCCACAATTAAAATCTGCTTTTTCATACTCGATCCTTTAGTGCGTCAGGCTGTATGTCTGACATAACTGCCACTATACTTGTCGGAGTTAACTGCGACAACTTCTTTCTGAGTTCAAAAACGTTATAATGCAGCGAACAATGACCCGGAGTGAGCCATGGCGTTTTACAGTTCTGGTGTGGAATATGGCATTCATAGCCTGATGTGTATGGTGGATGCAAAAGGCAATGAACGTGAGATGAGCGTCCGGGAGATGGCGGCCTTGCAGGGCGTGCCGTACGACTATCTTGGAAAAATCTTCACCCGTTTATCACGCGCGGGGCTGGTCATCAGCACCGAGGGTAAAGGGGGAGGCTTCCGGCTGGCGCGTCCGGCAGAGCTGATCAGCGTGCTGGACGTGGCGCATGCCATCGACGGCGAGAAGAATATGTTTGAGTGTCGGGAAGTGCGTCAGCGCCTGGCGGTGTTTGATGAAACGCCACCTGCCTGGGTCTGTGACGGCCCGTGTGGGGTGCGCTCGGTTATGGACAGCGCGCAGCAGCGGATGGAAGAGGAGTTAGGGCGCCATACCATCCTGGATCTGGCGCGGAAGATGTATCGAAAAGCGCCTGACACGTTCCAGATCGAGGTTCAGGAGTGGATTTCCGATCGCCGTTCGTCCACGTGAAAAGCCGGGCAGGGCAAAGCCGCTACCCGGCCGCCGCGGTTAAGAACGTAAATCAATCACCATACGGCCACGGATCTGGCCCTGTTCCATCTCTTTAAAGATGGCGTTGATATCTTCCAATGGGCGCATCGTGACTTTCGGAACCACCTTACCTTCAGCCGCAAACTGGAAGGCTTCGAGCAGATCCTGACGGGTACCCACCAGAGAGCCCACCACCTGAATCCCATCCAGGACCAGACGTGGAATATCCAGGCTCATCGCTTCCGGCGGCAGGCCAACAGCCACCACGCGGCCTCCGGCGCGAACTGCGTCAACGGCAGAGTTGAAGGCCGCTTTCGCTACTGCCGTCACCACCGCCGCATGCGCACCGCCGGTTTTCTCCTGAATCACTTTTGCCGCATCTTCACTGCGAGAGTTCACGGTTAAGTCTGCGCCCATGCTGGCAGCGAGCTTCAGCTGCTCGTCATTCACGTCAATGGCGATAACCTTCGCATTGAAGACATTTTTGGCGTATTGCAGCGCGAGGTTGCCCAGACCGCCCAGGCCATAGATCGCAATCCACTGGCCGGGTTTGATGTCAGAGACTTTTACCGCTTTGTAGGTGGTGACCCCGGCGCAGGTGATGCTGCTGGCCGCCGCGGAGTCCAGCCCGTCCGGGACTTTAACCGCGTAATCCGCGGTTACGATGCACTCTTCCGCCATGCCGCCGTCAACGGAGTAACCCGCGTTTTTCACGTCACGGCACAGCGTTTCGTTGCCGGTATTACAATATTCACAGTGGCCACAGCCTTCAAAGAACCACGCCACGCTTGCACGGTCGCCTACTTTTAGCGACGTGACGCCAGGACCAATCTCTTTGACGATACCAATCCCTTCGTGGCCGAGGATCACCCCGGTTTTGTCGCCAAAATCACCATTCTTAACATGGAGATCGGTATGGCACACGCCACAGCACTCCATCTTCAGCAGCGCTTCACCATGTTTAAGCGCGCGTAAGGTTTTCTCTGTAACATTAACCTGATGATCCTGAGTGACAACAGCAGCCTTCATGTGTTTCTCCTTTCATGATGAGTATCTGCATAGCAGGTGTAATACCCATTAAGGATTAATACTTTGACGCTGTAATGCAAGGCAACCGCAACATAATGTCATCATTTAGCTCAGTTTCAGATTAAGAATACGGCGATCCTCTAATAATCAGTAGGGAAAAACACTGACGTAAAAAAGACCCGGCGTAATGACCGCCGGGTACAGGCTTACAGTTGGGCTTCTATCTCCTCAATCTCTTTTCGCCATTGCGCCTGCAACTGCGGTTTTTGATGTTTGGGCTTACGCGCCAAATCTTCTTCCAGCAACGTTTCCAGGGCGACAAGGCGTTCGAGCAGATCGTCTGACGCTGAAGAGGGTGCCTTCAATGCGGCGTTCGATGCATCAGGTACAACCGGACCGGTGTCCTCACGCAGGCGCTCAAAGACCGCCTCCGCATCGTGCCATTCGCTCAGCCTGCCGTCCTCAATCAGCCAGAAGCGGTTACAGCACTGGCTAATTAACTGACGATCGTGGCTCACCAGCAGCACTCCGCCTTCAAACTGTTGCAGCGTTTCCGCCAGCGCCTCTTTGCCCTCCATATCCAGGTGGTTGGTCGGTTCATCCAGCATCAGCAGGCTATAACGGGCAAGGGTCAGGCCGACGAACAGCAGGCGCGAACGTTCCCCGCCGCTCAGCGTACTGACTTTTTGCCCGTGCCGCGCCCACGGGAAGCCGGCACTGATGAGTGCCATTTTACGGGTTTGCGGATCTGGCGCGAAAGGTTCAAGCGCATCCAGCAGCGCCGTATCGTCTGGCAACTGATGCAGCGTCTGATCGTAGTAGCCGGGTGAGACGCGCGGATGACGCTTAAGCCGCTCGTCCGCGATCTCGTCGCGAAAATGTCGCCAGATAAGCTTCAGCAGCGACGATTTTCCGCAGCCGTTACGACCCACAATTGCCACGCGATCGCCGCTCTTCAGCCGCGCGCTGACGAGGGTAAACAGGTCTGGCAGACCCGGCGCCGGGGGGACGCCGAGGTCGGTTATTTCCAGCAGGCGGTCGGCCCGAAGCGCGTCCCCGCGCAGGGTTAAGGTCCACGGGCTTCCCGCCGTCAGTTCCGTCTGGTTTTCTTTAAGCCGTTCGACCTGTTTTTCCATCTGCTTAGCCTTACGGGAGAGATCTTCGTTGTCGTAGACCTTGCCCCAGGTCGCGAGGCGTTTGGCGCTGGCCGTGACGCGGTCGATCTCTTTTTGCTCTGCCTTATGCCGCAGCGCATCGCTTTCGTCTTTCGCCTCCAGCGCCTGACGGGCGGCAGTGCAGGGAAGGGCGAAGTAGTGCAGTGTTTTATCGCGCAGGATCCAGCTGCCGTTGGTTACCGCGTCCAGCAGTTGCCTGTCGTGTGAAACCAGCACAAAGCTGCCGGACCAGCTCTGTAAAAACTGCTCCAGCCACAGCAGGGTCGGCAGGTCGAGGTGGTTGCTCGGTTCGTCCAGAAGCAGCAGATCCGGATCGCTTATCAACGCCCGCGCCAGCAGCAACCGCGTATGCTGACCGCCGCTCAGCGTGGCGGATTGCAGCGCCGTTTCCTGCGTCGTAAAGCCCATTCCGGCCAGCAGCGTCTCGGCCTTCCAGCGAAGACTGTCGCGCTCACCGGTCGGCAGCTGCGCCAGCACAGCATCCAGCATGGTCAGGGGATAAAGGGTCTCCGGCAGATGTTGTTCCACGCGCGCCAGCAGGCAATGTCCCGCCAGTGAAACGGTTCCGGCAGCAGGGGACTGCGTCCCGTCGAGGATTTTCAGCAGCGTACTTTTTCCGCAGCCGTTATCACCCAGCAGGCCAATGCGGTCGCCTTTTTTCAACGTAAAGGAGAGAGAGTCGAAGAGCGTGCCAAACGCGGTATCAACACGTAAAGAATGTGCAGTGAGTAGAGTGCTCATTGTTGCTTACCCAGGAGTTACAGGCATGTTTATGCCTCGTCAAACATCGCTGACGATAACTCAGTAAGCCCGAGAGAAGGGATTTCAGGGGTTAGTGTCTTCGCTCAAGCGGAAGTTATCGCAGCACGATACCGATAACGCTTGAGCTGGTGCGATCACCAAATGTATGTGAAACATTGAAAATTTCACAGTACAGCATAATTGGCCTCCTTATATATTCAGTAGGTTAATGGATGAAGGGAGTGTAGCGGGGGAAAATGGGTTTGGCTAGTGGGAAGTGCCGTATATTCCCCTCACCCTAACCCTCTCCCCAAAGGGGCGAGGGGACTGTCCGGTGCGGTTTTCACCCTCTCCCCTTTGGGGAGAGGGCTGGGTGAGGGGTAATGCTTAAATCGAAGTACGACGATAGCTACGGTATTCCGGCATCCAGAAATTATCATCAATCGCTTGCTGCAACGCATCGGCAGAGGTTTTCACCGCGACGCCTTGCTGCTGCGCCATTTTGCCTACCGCGAAGGCAATTGCGCGGGACACTTTATGAATGTCTTTCAGCTCCGGCAGTACCAGGCCTTCACCGTTATTCACCAGTGGTGAGTGACCTGCCAGCGTTTCGCTCGCGGACATCAGCATTTCGTCGGTGATGCGGGACGCGCCGGAAGCGATCACTCCCAGACCAATACCCGGGAAGATATAGGAGTTATTGCACTGCGCAATGGGGTAGAGCTTGTCCTTCCACACCACCGGATCGAACGGACTGCCGGTCGCGACCAGCGCATTGCCTTCGGTCCAGGCGATGATATCCTGCGGCGTCGCCTCCACGCGTGAGGTCGGGTTCGATAGCGGCATCACGATAGGGCGTTCGCAGTGCTTATGCATCTCGCGAATGATCTCCTCCGTGAAGAGGCCGGTCTGCCCGGATACGCCGATCAGAATATCCGGCTTCACGTTGCGCACCACGTCAAGAAGCGAGAGCACTTCGTTATCCGTATCCCAGTTTTTCAAGTTCTCGCGCTTCTGCACCAGTTTGGTCTGGAACGGGAGCAGGTTTGGCATACCGTCGGTCAGCAGGCCAAAACGGTCCACCATAAAGACGCGGGAGCGGGCGAGCTCTTCGCTTAAGCCTTCGCGCTGGGTCTGGGCAATAATTTGCTCGGCGATGCCGCAGCCCGCGGAGCCTGCACCCAGGAAGACAATTTTCTGATAGCTAAGCTGGCTGCCTGCCGCACGGCTCGCAGCAATCAGCGTACCGACGGTCACTGCCGCAGTGCCCTGAATGTCATCGTTGAACGAGCAGATCTCATCGCGGTAGCGGTTCAGCAGCGGCATGGCGTTTTTCTGTGCGAAGTCTTCGAACTGCAACAGCACGTCCGGCCAGCGGTGCTTCACGGCCTGGATGAAATCATCCACAAACTGATAGTACTCGTCGTCGGTAATGCGCGGGTGACGCCAGCCCATGTACAGCGGATCGTTCAGCAGTTGCTGGTTGTTGGTCCCCACGTCCAGGACCACCGGCAGGGTGTAGGCCGGGCTGATCCCGCCGCAGGCGGTATACAGCGAGAGCTTACCGATGGGAATACCCATCCCGCCAATGCCCTGGTCGCCAAGGCCCAGAATACGTTCGCCATCGGTTACCACGATCACCTTGATGTTGTGGTTCGGCACGTTTTGCAGAATGTCATCCATGTTGTGACGGTTCTGATAAGAGATGAACACGCCGCGGGAACGACGGTAGATCTCCGAGAAGCGTTCACATGCCGCGCCGACGGTTGGGGTGTAAATGACGGGCATCATCTCTTCGAGATGGTTCTGCACCAGGCGGTAGAAGAGGGTTTCGTTGGTGTCCTGGATATTACGCAGGTAGATGTGCTTATCGATTTCGGTTTTAAAACCCTGATACTGGATCCAGGCGCGTTCCGCCTGTTCTTCAATGGTTTCAACCACTTCAGGCAGCAGGCCCAGCAGGTTAAAGCTGCTGCGCTCTTCCATGCTAAAGGCGCTGCCTTTGTTCAGAAGGGGAAACTCCAGTAAAACCGGACCGGCGTAAGGAATATAAAGGGAACGATGTTTTTTCAGTTTGTTGTCCATGTCACTCACTCTTTTTAAGAAGATCCGTCCCTGACACTGCTGTTTGTCATCTTTCTGGCCTGTGCTACGGGGTGCGGTCGGTTGATATTATAAAGGAGCTGAATATTAATTACCGCAACACATAAACAAAAACACCATCGGGATTACCGATGGTGTTGTGAATATCGTGCCGGAACTTACTTGCCGGAAGGGCGTTTTCTGCCGGTAGCGTGGGTAACCTGCGTTTCGTTACCCTCCTCAATAACCACTTTACGCTTGTTAGAGAGCTTGTAGTTCAGTCCCAGAATGTGGCGTGCCTGACGGTTCGATTTCATTTTAACTCCTCAATCCCGTTGATAGTTTTAAGGACAAGTTTGCTCACGCAAACGAAATGTAACCCCTTAGGTTGCAGATCCAGCTTAGCAGGTTTTTACAAAGGTGCATTTTGCCCGCTGACCACATAGTTGATGGTTTGCTGGTAGATGTCACTGAGGATGTCATTGTCTGTGGCTTCCACCCACTTGGTCAGTTCCATCAAAATGTCATCTTCGGTAACAACGCCGTGCTCTGCCTGAAGACCCTGCGCAATCGCGTTAACGAGTTCGGGTTGTGCTGCTGTGGTATGTGCCGGGTAATAAGTAAACATGCTGCCTCCGTGTCGTTGTCTGTTTAATGTTACGGCGTGCAAAATCGTAATTCACATTCAGATTGGCAAATATTTTCGCCGTTGTGGTTCAGATTCGTCCTGGAAATAAAAATATCATCTCTCCTGGCACACAAATAAAATTCAGGGTTTCCAGCGGCGTAAATTTGTCGTTTTTTCATAAGGCATGGGCGTCGGCCAGGAGATCAATTCCACAATGCTGCCCCAGGGGGTCTGTCCATAGCAGAAAGCATTCCCTTCACCTTGCTCATCCGGAAACGTGAGCGGCTTTGGCGCGGTAAACATCTCCCCGCCGGCAGCGGTGAAAGCGGCTATCGCCTTATCAAAATCATCAACATAAACAGCAAAATGCTGGAGGCCAAAGTCGCTGGCGCGGGCGGGCATTCCCTGTTCAGGGCCATGCATTTCGAAAAGTTCAATGCCGGGTCCATGGGGCATAACAAGCATGCGAATGGCGTGAATTTTTGTGCCGGGAAATAATTTTAAGGTGTGCTGTTGGGCGGCCTGATCAATATTATCGGTTTCCGCATCGACAGAATGATATAAAACCTGTGCGCCGAAAGCGCGTTCAAAAAATAGGGTGGCTTTTTCAATGTCGGGCACCGTAATACCGATATGGTCGATGCCCCTTACTGACGATGGCATAGTAAACTCCTGCTATAAAAAATTTAAATATAGCAGGAGATAATCAGGATATTACCACTTCATTTCGCCGGTATTCACTTTGGCACTCAATTCCAGCGAACTGGCTTCCGCCAGATTCGGCCACTGTTTTTTCATCGTGCTAATGACGCCGGTTGACGCTTTATGTGTCATGAGGGCCTGTTCAAACTGATGTAGATAGCGACGGGTAAAGTCGATAGCGCCGGTACCCGCTGGCGGTGTCCCAAGGTAGTGGCCCGGAATAACGTGTTCGGGCTTAAGGGCTGCCATGCTATCCAGCGTCTGCTGCCACTGTTTGCGGCTTTCCGGCGTTTGGGTATCCGCCGTCCAGACGTGAATACCCCACGAGACGCCCGTGCCGCCGAGGATGGTTTTTGCGGATGGGATCCAGACGTACGCCGCATAGCTCTCAGGCTCTTCAATATTCACTCTTTCACCATCAATCATAAAGGTGGTTGAGGCAAGCACTTGCGGCACGTAGAGCTGTGACGGCGCGCCGTCTTTCATCTGTGGCCCCCAGAAGGCGAGCTTCGCGTCTTTTGTGGCCCTGATATGGTCCACCACCTGTTGCGTGGCGACAACTTTGGCATTAGGGAAGGCTTTCACCAGCGGTTGCAGGCCGAAATAGAAATCCGGATCGCCGGAGGTGATCACGATTTTGTTCAGCGTTTTACCGCTGTGGCGAATTTTTTCTACCAGCGCTTCGCCATCCTTCACGCTGAACTGCGCGTCAAACAGCACTGCCTCTTTCGGCCCAGATACCAGGGTGGATGAGACGGCAAAAATGCCTTTTTCCTGCGGGTTGTACGTATCAACGGTCAACGGCGCGGCAAAGACGGCCGGAGTGAAAAGGGTTGTCAGCAAAGCAAGGCGGGCGATAGTCATGGTCATGTCTCTGTTCTTCAGGAAAGTCTCTATTGTACGGATCTCTTCATTTGCCAGAATTCCTGAAACAGGAGATGCTTAGTTTCATAAATCGAGCAAATGGAGGTCAAAATGGATCGCGTTATTGCCGCCCAGGTGTACAACCGCATCTGTGAGCTGGGGAGTTTAAGCGCGGCGGCGCGGGCGCTGGGGATCTCCCGTCCGATGGTGAGCCGTTATCTGGAGCAGATGGAGAAGTGGGCCGGGGCGCGGCTGGTGAACCGCTCCACCCGCAAGCTGACGCTGACGGCTGCGGGGGAGAAGGTCCTGCAAAAGACCCGCACGCTCTCGCAAATTTCTCAGGAAATTGAAGATCAGTCAGTGAAGGATTTACCCTCAGGCACGCTTCGTGTCGCCTGCGCGCACTTTACGGCGATGCATATTATCGTTCCGGTGCTGCCCGATCTGTTGCAGCGTTACCCTCAGCTGCGCATTGAGCTGGATGTTAACAATCATCCGGTAAGTCTGGTGGGCGAGCGAATTGACGTGGCGATCCGCATCACCGATAACCCTGAACCGGGCATGATCGCCCGCCGACTGGGAGAGTGTCGGTCCGTACTTTGCGCCTCGCCGCACTACCTTGCCAGTCGGGGCGTTCCAGTGCAGCTGGAGGATTTATCCCGGCACAACTGCCTGCATTACAGCTTTTTTGCCGGTCAGTCGTGGCGTTTTTTGACGCCAGAAGGGGAGTCGGTCACGACGGCGGTCAGCGGCAATCTCAGCGCCAGTATCTCGTCATTGCTGATGGAGGCGGCGATAAACCACTGTGGTATTGCCATGCTGCCCGAGCGCGAGGCCGACGCGGCGCTACGGCAGGGCAGCCTGGTGCCGGTGCTCGGCGCCTTTACGCCAAAACCGATCGGTATTTTTGGTATTTATCAGTCGCGAGACTATCAGCCTGCGGCGCAGCGTGTGTTCCTGGATGCACTTGCAAACCACCTTGCCACGCGCTCGGACTAGTCTGTCTTCCCTGCAAAATGGATTATGCGTCCTATACTTATCCCTTTGTAAGCCAAAAGGAGAGCAAGAATGACGATTCATAAGCACGGTTCAGCACACTGGTCTGGCGACATCAAACGCGGCAAAGGGACGGTCTCAACAGAGAGTGGCGTCCTTAACCAGCAACCTTACGGCTTTAACACCCGCTTCGAGGGCGAAAAAGGGACTAACCCGGAAGAGCTGATTGGCGCAGCGCACGCGGCCTGTTTCTCTATGGCCCTGTCTCTAATGCTGGGCGAAGCGGGTTATACTGCCGATTCCATCGATACCACGGCGGATGTCTTGCTGGATAAAACCGACAGCGGTTTTGCCATCAGCAAAGTGGCGCTACAAAGCAAGGTGACGGTACCGGGTATCGATCCGCAGCAGTTCGACGGCATTATTCAGAAAGCGAAGGCGGGTTGTCCGGTATCGCAGCTGTTGAAAGCCGAAATCACGCTGGATTACAAACTGAACTGATATCAGGCCGGGCAAATGCCCGGCTAACCTTTCACTGCCGCAGGGAAAACCTCGGCAAGCCACGCAATAAACACTCTCAGGCGATGCGTTAAATGCCGACTCTGGGGATAGACCACGTGAAAAGGATACGCCTTAGGACGCCAGTCGCTCAGGATCTCTACCAGCGCGCCCGTTTCCAGATGCGCTCTCGCAGCATAGCCAAACGTCTGAATAATCCCTAAACCCGCCAGCGCCGCGGCCAGATGTGCGTTGCTTTCATTGACCCCAAGGTGGTGCGGAACGCTGATCTCCAGGGGCTCACCCCGGTCAAGGAAGCGGAACGGAAATGCGCGTCCGGTAACCGGGGAAAGGTAGCTAATCAGCTTATGGCCGTTGCGCAGCTCCTGCGGATAGGCAGGGATGCCGTGAGCTTTAAGATAGCCCGGCGCCGCGCAGGCGATCATCCCGGCATCACCGATATGCCGCGCGATAAGCGAAGAGTCATCCAGCGGGCCGCCGCGGATCACGCAGTCCACGTTTCCGCTGATTAAATCTACCGGACGATCGGCTACCCCCAGGTTAATGCGCAGATCCGGGTAGCGCTGAAAAAAATCCGGCAGCAGGGGGATCAGCACGTCCCGGGCGGTTGAGCCCCCCACGTCAATACGCAAATGGCCTTTGGGCGTGCAGCACGATGCGCGAAAGGCGGTATCAATGTCCTCTATATCAATTAATACCCGTAGCGCTTTCTCGTAGTATTCCATGCCTTCTGCCGTCGTGACCACCCGGCGCGTCGTGCGATGCAGCAGCCGTGTTTCCAGGTGCGCTTCAAGTGATTTTACCAGCTTGCTCAGCGTGGCTATCGGCATGTTCAGGGAGTCTGCCGCTCGGGTAAAGCTTCCGGATTCAACCACCCGCGTAAAGGCACGCATTGCCATTAGCTGATCCACATAGATCTCCTCTGATTATTTCCTGCTGTGAAAATTCATTTTCATTTTTGCCCGTTTATCGCTAATCCCGCAAGGTCTAAAGTCTGCCTGACGCGGGCAAACGCTCCTCTTTTACATCACAACAAAGGTTATGAGTATGAATACAACGCTTGCAGGAAAAATCGCTCTGGTGACCGGTGGCAGCACCGGTATTGGTCTCGCAACGGCACAGGAGCTGGCGGCGCAGGGAGCGAAGGTCTATATCACCGGACGTCGTCAGGCCGAACTGGATGCTGCCCGGGCAGACATTGGCGCCGCGGCGGTAGCTATCCGCGCGGACGTCTCCAGAATGGCCGATCTGGATGCGGTTTACGCGCAGATTGCTAAAGAAGAAGGACGACTCGATATTCTGTTCGCCAACGCCGGGGGCGGCGACATGCTGCCGCTGGGCGCTATCACCGAAGAGCAGTTTGACCGGATTTTTGCCACCAACGTGCGCGGCGTGCTGTTCACCGTCCAGAAAGCGCTGCCGCTGCTCTCATCTGGTTCATCCATTATCCTCACCGGATCGACGGTTTCGATTAAGGGGACGGCGAATTTTAGCGTCTACAGCGCCAGTAAAGCCGCCGTGCGTAACTTTGCCCGCTCCTGGGCGCTGGACTTACAGGGCCGCGGGATACGCGTCAACGTCGTCAGCCCTGGCCCCGTGAAAACGCCCGGTCTTGGCGATCTGGTTCCCGAAGAACAGCGTCAGGGATTATACGTTGCGCTGGCGGCCCAGGTACCGCTGGGTCGCCTGGGCGCGCCGGGCGAAGTCGGGAAAGCCGTGGCGTTTCTGGCGTCCGATGCCGCCAGCTTTATTAACGCCACGGAGCTGTTTGTCGATGGCGGGATGGCGCAAATCTAGCGGTTACGCCAGCAGCGTACGCTTCGGCCTTCGGCTGCGGGCTGAAGCGGCTGCGGCCGTTCACATCCCTGCATCGCCAGCGGGCAGCGGTCGCGGAAGTAGCAGCCAACGGGCAGGTGGCGATTACCGGGAAGATCGGTTTTGCGTAATGCCAGATCTTCGTCCAGCGGTTCTCCGGTACGGGGAACGGAGTCAAGCAGCAGCTGCGTATACGGATGCCGCGGCTGACTCAGCACCTGGTCCGCCGGACCCAGCTCCACGATCTGCCCCAGATACATCACTGCCACCCGGTCGCTCATGTGCCGGACCACCGAGACGTTGTGCGAGATCAGTACGTAGGTCAGATTTCGCTGCTGTTGCAGGGCAACCAGCAAATTGAGGATCTGCGCCTGGACAGAAATATCCAGCGCGCTGGTGGGTTCATCCAGCACGATGATGTCAGGATCTGAAGAGAGCGCCCGGGCGATAGCGATGCGCTGGCGCTGTCCGCCCGAAAACGCATGCGGCAGGCGGTCAAGATATTCTGCTCGAATGCCCACCTGCTGCGCCAGCGTCTCAGCCAGCTGACGACGCTCCCGTTCGCTGCGGCGTTGCTGTATCCACACCGGCTCGGTGATGATGCGCCAGACGGGTAAACGCGGATCGAGGGACGAGAGCGGGTCCTGAAATACCATCTGCATACCGCCTGCCGCATTTGCGCGCTGACAGGCACCTGTACTCGGTTTGAGCATGCCCATCAGCAGTTGCGCCAGCGTGCTCTTTCCACAGCCGGATTCCCCCACAACGCCCAGCGTTTCGCCGCGATGGATCCGGAGATCCATGCCGTTGAGGGCGTGTACCTGCTCCGTCACGCGCCCCAGCCAGTTTTTGCGCGCAGGAAAATTCACATGCACGCTATCCAGTTCCAGCAGTACCTCAGACATGTCGTCTCTCCTGTTGTGGGTACCAGCAGGCAGCCTGTTGGCCTTCTGCGCCCGTGGAAATTAAGCGTGGCGTTTCGCTGCATTTCGCCCCGGCAGCAAAACAGCGTTCGCGAAAGGCACATCCGCGCGGGAGGTGGCTGAGGTTAGGCACCGTGCCGGGAATGGCCGGGAGGATCTCGCGCGGTTCACCATTTTCCGGGGCACACCGCAGCAGGCCAATCGAATAGGGGTGTACAGGATGGTGGATCAAAGTCTGCGTGCTGCCGCTTTCGATCACGCTGCCCGCGTACATAACGTACATCCGGTCACAAAGCTGCGACACCACCGCCATATCGTGACTGATAAACAGCACCGACGTCCCGCTGGCGCGCGCTTTGTGTTTCAGTAGCCGCAGCACCTGACGCTGAACGGTCACGTCCAGCGCGGTGGTCGGCTCATCGGCAATGATCAGCTCCGGCTCGCAGGAGAAGGCAAGGGCGATCATCACCCGCTGGCGCATGCCGCCGGAAAGCTCAAACGGATAGCGATCCATCACCTGTGCCGCATCCGGGATTTGCATCTCGCCCAGCAGGGCGATCGCCTTCTGCTGCGCGTCGCGGCGGGAAAGCGACTGATGCTGGCGGATCACCTCCACCATTTGTCTGCCAATCCGGCGCGTAGGGTTAAGCGCCGTCATCGGCTCCTGAAAAATCATCGCCACCCTGGCGCCGCGCCACTGACGAAGCTGTTTTTCCGACGCGTTCAGGACATCTTCCCCGAGCAGGGTGACCCGGCCATGGTGAACATGGTAACTGCCTTCCGGCAGCAGGCGCATCGCCAGCATCGCGGTGACCGATTTTCCCGAGCCGGATTCGCCCACCACGCCGACAATTTCACCCCGGCCAATCTCCAGCGAGACGTGGTTGAGCGCGTGGACGTCACCGCGAAAAATGGGGAAGCTCAGATGCAAATCTTCAATCGATAATACGGAATCACTCATGACTGCTTCCCTCCTGATTTGGGATCCAGCAGGTCGCGAAGACCATCGCCAAACAGATTAAACCCAACCGCCGTGATCAGAATTGCCGCCCCCGGAAACGCGCAGTACCACCACTGGTCAAGCACGTAGTTACGCCCCACGGCCACCATCGCGCCCCATTCGGCGGTCGGCTGCTGCGCGCCTAATCCAATAAAGCCCAGCGTGGCGGCCATCAGAATGGCGCTGCCGATATCCAGCGACGCCTGTACGATCAGCGGCGGCAGGGCGTTACGCAGGATATGCCAGCTGATCAGGTGCCAGCGCGATGCGCCAAAGGTGCGGGCGGCCTGCACGTAGGTGAACTGGCGCACCAACAGCGTTTGCCCGCGTGCCAGCCGCACGTAAAACGGAATGCGTACAATCGCAATCGCCAGCATCGCGTTAAACAGGCTTGGGCCGAGCGCGGCGGCCAGCGCCATCGTCAACACCAGCGAGGGGATGGAGAGCATAATGTCCATGATACGCATAATGATGGCGTCGCCGCGTCCGCCGAGTACGCCGGACAAACAGCCGAGCAGAGAACCGATGCCGCCCGCAATCACCACCACCGCCAGCCCCGCCGTGATGGACTGCTGGCTGCCCACCAGCACGCGGCTGAACAGATCCCGGCCCACCTCATCGGTGCCAAACCAGTGCTGGGCTGAAGGCGCCTGCAATCGCGCGGTCAGATCCAGCGCATTCGGATCGTGCGGGACTATCCACGGCGAGACCATCATCATCAGCAGCATCACGATCATAATCACCCCGCCGATCAGCGTGAGCGGGCTTTTGCGTAACATCCAGAATAGCTTTGCCCAGTTAATGCGCTGTTTAGCGGTGCTGACAGGGACGGGCGTTTCCTGAGTTAACATCATTCGGCACCTCCGCGCCCGATTCGCGGGTCGATCCACAGATACAGCAGATCCACCACCAGATTGACGAAGACATAGGCCAGCGATACCACGACCGCGAAGCCCATGACGGCAGGGAAGTCCAGCGCCTGAATGGAGGTCACCACCCAGGCTCCCATTCCCGGCCAGGCAAACACGGTTTCGGTAAGGACTGCCCCGTACAGCAGATCGCCCAGCGCCAGCCCGAGCACGGTAATGGAGGGGATCATGGCGTTGGGTAAGGCGTAGCGCAGCACGATGTACCACCCCGGCAACCCGCTCGCGCGGGCGGTACGAATATAATCCTCGCTCAGTTGCTCCAGCATCGCGGAACGTACCTGACGCGCCACAATACCCAGATGCACAAAGGCCAGGGTCAGGGAGGGGAGAATCAGGTGCTGTAGGGCGTTGAAAAACACCTCGCCGTTGCCTTCCAGCAGAGCGTCCAGTAGATAAAAACCGGTAACGTGGGCGGGCGGATCGAGCCAGTCGTCCAGCCTGCCGCCGCCGGGCAGAATTTGCAGTTGCCCGTAGAACAGAACGATAACACCCAGTCCCAGCCAGAAGGCAGGCGTCGAGATGCCGGTCATCGCCATCAGTCGCACCAGGTGATCCAGCCAGCGGTTACGGTACACCGCCGATAAAATGCCCAGCGGCACGCCAATCACCAGGGCCAGCAGCAAAGAGCAGAAGGCCAGTTCCAGCGTGGCGGGGAAAAAGGCTTTCAAATCTTCCGCAACGGGGCGACCGGTGCGAATGGATGTGCCCAGATCGCCATGCGCCAGCGCCTCTACATAGCGGCCAAACTGAATATAGAGCGGTTGATCCAGCCCCAGCTGCTGGCGGATGCCCTGCACGATTTCATCGCTGGCGCGGTCACCGGCCAGCAGGCGGGCCGGATCGCCGGGGATCAGGTGTGAAATAATAAAAGTAATAATACAGACACCGGCCACCACCAGGATTAACCCCCAGCAGCGCTGGCGCACAATGCTCCAGAACGTCATACACTTCCCCCCGGCGTGGGCCGTTACTTACTCATGGTGGCGATGTTAAAGACCTGCTCAAGCATCGGATTAAAGGTGAAGCCTTTGACCTCTTTGTTCATCGCCAGCTGATAGTTCTTCTGGAACAGATAAACGTAAGCCGCCTCGTCAATCACCACTTTCTGCGCCTGCTGGTAATCTTTGGTGCGCTCCGCCTGATCGGTGGTTTTCAGTGCCGCCTGCAACAGCGCATCGACCTCTTTGTTCTCATAGAATGAGCGGTTACCCGGCAGCCCTTTTTTGTCCGATTCGAACCAGTAGTTCATGAACATGTACGGGTCAGCGAAGTCCGGGCTCCAGTTACCAATCGCAATGTCATAATCACCTTTGCCGACGCGGTCGCGCATGGTGGCGTTCGCCAGTTTCTCGAGCTTGACGTTAATCCCCAGCTTGCCCAGGCTCGCCTGCGTGGAGAGGGCGATAGGCTCCCAGTTCGGGTCGTTATCGGAGTAGAGGAACGTCAGGCTGGCGGGTTTATCGTTGACTTTTTCCAGCGCCGCTTTGGCTTTGGCCTCGTCAAAGCTGTACTGCATGGCGTTCGCATCAAAGCCCCACATGCCCTCCGGGATCGGGCCGCGCATCTGCTTGCCGTTCCCGCTGAGAATGCCTTTCACCATCCCCTGATAATCGGTCGCCCAGGAGACCGCGCGGCGCAAATCCACCTGATTCATCGGAGGCTTACTGTTGTTCAGATAGAGGTAGGTCACCCGCAGGGACGGGTATTCCGCCACGGCCACTTTGCCTTCCTGCTTCAGAGCGGCAAGCTGATCCACCGGCAGGGCGTCGGCGATATCCAGATCGCCACGGGAAAGTTGCAGGCGACGCGAGGCGCTTTCACCGATAATCTTCACCGAGACACGCTTGAAGTGCGGCTTTTCACCCGGCCAGTGTGGGTTGGGCACCATCACCAGCTGCTGACCTTTCCGCCAGCTTTTCAGCATAAACGGTCCGGAACCCGCGGTGTTTTGCGCCAGGAAACCGCGAGCGTCGTCGGCGGCATTGGCTTTCAGCACCGCCGGGTTGACGATCGACGCGCCGTCATTGGCCAGCGTGTAGAGGAACGGGGCGAACGGCTGGCTGAGGGTGAATTTCACCGTATGCTCATCCACCGCGTCCACTTTCAAATCTTTCGGGAACGCTTCGGAAGGTCCCTGGTTAATTTTCAGCAGACGTTCAAACGACAGCTTGACCGCTTCGGCGGTCACCGGCGTGCCGTCGGAGAATTTTGCATTATCTGCCAGGGTGAACGTCCACTCTTTCTGGTCGTCAGACGCCTTCCAGCCCGTCGACAGATCGCCTTCCACCTCCGTGGTGCCAGGCTTGTATTTCACCAGACGCTGGTACGAGGGGTAGGTCACCGTCCAGTCGTTGTTATCGATAGTGACCGCCGGATCCAGCGTTTGCGGATCGGCAGCTTTCCCAATCACCAGCATATCTTTTGGCACCGCCGCCAGCGCGAGAGGGGCGCTCAGGGTGAGCGTAGCGGCAATCAGGGTTGTAAGCAGCGTTGTTTTCATGGCGGGGCTCCAGAATTACAGTGAGTGTGTGGTCGGATAACAGGCGAACTGGTCATCTAACAGCGGGTAGCTGGCGGCATTCGGCAGTTCGAAATGCCACCATTCGCTGCTGATGCCCACAAAACCGCCGCCGTACATAACGGCGTTCAGGAGCAGACGATTTCGCTGCGCCTCAGGCGGAACGGAAGGGTGCCAGGCATGAGAACGGTCGTGCATTTCGTCAAACCCGGCGCCCATATCCAGCACGTTGTCGTGTTCATCCATCAGCGTGACGTCAATGGCGGTGCCCCGGCTGTGGTTAGAGCCAATTGCGACATCCACCACGTATTCCGGATTGGGGCAGGCATCCCAGAGTTGCGACTGCGCCTGCTGGGGGCGGTAGGCGTCGTAAACCACCAGCTTCAGACCGGCCAGCGCGGCGATGCCGATCGCTTTCGCCAGCGCGGTGGCGGCATCCGTATGCAACAGGCACGCGGCGTGCTGGTAGATCGGGCGGCCAGTGATGTTATCGGCGGTCGCGTATTTCAGATCGATATGCAGCGTGGGAAAGGTTTTCGCCACATCAATCAGTTGACTCTCTTCAGGCATAGCTCCGCTCCTTTAGCGTTCAAATTGACCAAACTCTTGTTGTAGTTGTCGGTTGATTGCCAGACGTTCCGGCAGCGCATCCCCCAGCGCCTCCACAACGCCCGACAGCAGCAGGTTGAACAGACAGCTCACCGGCGCCAGCGAATCCCAGAAATGGCCGGTATCGGTCTTCACCTGGAGTAAATCAATCGGGTAATCCCGCGCCCACGGGCACCAGATATCGGTGATCAGCGCCATCGCCAGGCCTTTTTCGCTCGCCACGCGGCAGTACTGGCGGGCAATGGCGGAGTAGGCGCGGGTATCCGTCAGCACGATATACGGGTTCGCAAATCCGGAGTTAAGCGACTCCACCCAGCTACCGGAGAGCCCTTCTGAATAGCTCACCCGCGGGCGCAGATACTCCAGATGGCTGAAGAACGCATTGGCGATCCCGCGCGTGGACTGGATCCCCAGCACGAAAACGGCGTCGGCATGGGTAAGTTGCTGGACCACCTGCCTGAACGTTTCGCTTTGCGCCAGCTGGTAGACATGGGCAATGGCGTCCACCTCCAGCGACAGGGAGTTCTGAAGGCGATCCGACAGCGGCTGTTGCTGCTTCCAGGAGTCGAGACGCTCGTTAATGCCCCAGGGCTGGTGGGGATCGCGCAGGCTTTTTTTGGCGTCGTCCAGGTTGCGGTAGCCCAGCTTGCGCAGAAAGCGTCCGACGGTGATCCCGCTGGTGGCCGTGGCCAGCGCCACGCTCTCTGCCGTTTCAAAGGGGATCTGCCCGACGTGCGCCAGCATCCAGCTTGCCACCCGCTTTTCGCTTGGGGTGAGCTGGCTAAAGGTCGCTTCGATACGGCTCAACACCTCAGGTTTGGTCGTCATACCGCCTCGCTGTTAACTGGCTGTCAAAGGCCGGGTTTCTGTTACCGGATTAACAATGCAGGACGCGTGCCATGTTCACATTGCGGCGAAAACGCGCTGTGCAGCAAAGTTAATGCAATATTTGTTTAACAGGTGATCAACATTTGTGCAGCGTAGTTCACTTTTGGTGCAGTGTGCAGGCTGAAGGGTATCTATTTGGTGAATACGTCAGCCTCTTCACATTTTTTGGTAAGATGAAAGCTCTGGGAAAAAAGAGGGAGCCTTACATGGCGAATTTGCCCTGGCGGGTCAGCGTGCGCCTGATGGCTCTCGCAAAAAAAATAGCGATGGTCATCGGGATCATTGTGCTCGTTCTGCTTTCGGTGCGGGTTTATCTTTCGCAGCAGGGGCCAGCCCTGCATCACTGGCACACCTGGCGGGCTGATGAAATGTCTGTGCAGGAGATGGATAACGCGACCTTCGCAGCGTATGTCGCGCGGGAAAACGCCATCTTCACCGCTCTCGACGCTGAGGTGACGGCGAAAGTCACCCCCGCAGAGCGCACGCCGCTGAACCGTTATTACCGCCAGAGCCTGGTGTGGCCAGGACACTTTTCCCCGGATGCAAACCGGTCGTTCGTGCTGATGCCTGCCGGAAAGCCGCGCGGGGGGGTGGTATTGCTGCACGGTCTGACGGATTCGCCCTACAGCGTCAGGCATCTGGCAGAGAATTATCAAAAGCACGGCTTTGTGGCCGTAGTGCCTCGTTTGCCCGGACACGGCACGGCACCGGGCGCGCTGACAGACGTTGACTGGGAGGCGTGGCTGGCGGCAACGCGCCTCGCGGTTCGTGAAGCGACACGCCTGACGGGGAACGATCTCCCCCTGCATCTGGTGGGCTACTCCAACGGCGGGGCGCTGGCGATGAAATATGCCCTCGACGCCCTTGATGCGCCTGCACTGCGTCAACCTGAGCAGATCGTTTTGCTCTCACCGATGATTGGCGTCACGGCGTTTGCGCGCTTTGCCGGATTCGCCGGGCTACCGGCTATGTTACCGGCGTTTGCCAAAGCCGCGTGGCTCAACATTTCGCCAGAATATAATCCTTATAAATACAATTCGTTCCCGGTGAATGCGGCACGTCAGTCCTGGCTGCTTACCCAGGCGCTGCATGAGCAGATAAATCGCGGTGTTCATGATCACAAACTGGCGCAGCTTCCGCCGATACTTGCTTTCCAGTCGGTCATGGATTCAACGGTCAGTACCCGCGCCGTGGTCAGCGGGCTGTTTGACCAGCTTCCGGCAAACGGCAGCGAACTGGTGGTTTTTGATATCAACCAGGCCGGGAGTTTCCGTCCACTGTTCAGGCCATCATCCTGGACGGCGGTGGCTGACCTGCTGCCGGAGGCAAAAAGACGTTACAGTGTCACAATTGTGACCAATGCCAGCCCCGACAGGTTTGATATGGTGGCAAAGACAACGCCAGCGGGCAGCACCCGGGAAACGGTGATGCCGCTGTCGGTCGCGTATCCGCAGGAGGTTTATTCCCTGTCGCATGTTGCTATTCCGTTCCCGCCTGATGACGATCTGTATGGCCGCCATCCTGCGGTGAAAAACCGCTACGGTATCAGCCTCGGGACGATAGCCCTGTGGGGAGAAACATCGGTTCTGAGCGTCGGCAAAGATGCGCTGATGCGCGTGACGTCGAATCCGTTCTACGACTATATGCAGACGCGGATCGACAGCCGTATCGGTGATAATTAAGCCCAACGTGGAATAGATTAGGTCACACCGGGGAACTGTGTTAAACAGTACCGTTCAGGCGTATACCCCATACCGGACCCCGTTTCTGTGCTGACAACTCTCATTTATCGAAGCCAGCTGAGCTTAACCTGCACCTCCGCAGCGTTAAGCGCGCTGGTTGAACAGGCCAGGATCCGTAACACGGAGCAGGGCATCTCAGGCATTCTTCTCTCCCGTGGACGTGACGTTCTGCAAATTCTCGAAGGCACGGAACAGCGCGTCGTCGCGCTTTTTAACTCCATCCGTGCTGATGACCGGCATACCGGCGTAGTGGAGCTGATGCGCGATTACGGCCCGCGCAGACGTTTCGAAGACGTGGGAATGCTGCTGTTTGACCTGGACGTTCAGACCCCGAAAGCGGTTCTGGCGTCGGTTCTGCATTACAGCAAGCTGGAAAGTTATCTGACTTCTGAGGATCGGGTCTTCAAATTCATTCAGACCTTTATCACCGGTAAAACCGCTATCCCACCCGCTTCGGACTATGAGCCCGATAAATGGACGCTTTCGCGAGAGCGCGCGCCGTTTGGTAAAGGGTTAGGTCTGCTGGCGGGACAGCCCTGCCAGTTTGCGCTGTAACCCATTGTCGAGCCGTCCGAAGGCAAGATCAGTTCTCTCGAAGCGCTTATACGCGGAAACGACGGCGGCAGCCCGGAGCATTTCTTCCGTAGTCTCGATCGTGAACTGATTTACGAAGTCGACCTGCAAACCAAAGCCTGGACCTTTGCGCTGGCGCAAAAGCTCGGCATCGGCAGCCACAAACTGGCGGTGAACCTGCTGCCAATGTCGCTGGTTAACGTGCCGGGCGCGGTAGAGTTCCTGGTAACGCAGATCAAAAAGCACAATCTACAGCCGGAGCAGGTGATCATTGAAGTCACTGAGAACGAGATGATTTCAGGCTTCAACCAGTTTAACAGCGCGATTAAACAGCTGCGGGCGGAAGGGGTTGGGCTGGCGATAGATGATTTTGGTTCCGGCTATGCTGGTCTTTCGCTGCTCACGCGGTTCCAGCCGGATAAACTCAAAATCGACAGAGAGATCGTCAGCGATATCCACCTGAGCGGGCCCAAGCAGGCGATTGTGAAGTCGATAATCAGCTGCTGCACCGATCTGGAGATTACGCTGGTCGCAGAAGGCATTGAGAAGATAGAAGAGTGGTGCTGGCTTGAATACGCCGGTATTCGCCGCTTCCAGGGCTTTTTGTTCGCCCGCCCGCAGCTCAATGGCGTGGGTGATATCCACTGGCCCCATCGGGTGGGTTAAGCAAATTTTCCCTCGCCATATTTCCCCGACACCCTGCCTGTGCTTAAATAGCTAAACCGGTTTAACATGATTTAGCTAAGGAGGTGATATGGAGACGATCTGGGTACTTGGCGATGCAGTGGTGGATCTGTTGCCCGACGGAGAGGGCAAACTGCTGCAATGTCCTGGCGGCGCACCGGCCAACGTCGCGGTAGGGGTAGCGCGTCTGGGCGGCAGAAGCGCCTTTATAGGCCGGGTGGGCGACGACCCCTTCGGGCATTTTATGCAAAAAACGCTTGCGGATGAGCAGGTTAATACAGAATGGCTGCGGCTGGATCCGCAGCATCGCACCTCCACGGTGGTGGTGGATCTCGATAACGACGGTGAACGTTCCTTTACCTTTATGGTTCGCCCGAGCGCTGATTTATTCCTCGACGCTGCCGATCTCCCGCCATTCCGCGCCGGGGAGTGGCTGCACGTCTGCTCTATCGCGCTCAGCGCCGAACCCAGCCGTTCCGCGACGTTTCTGGCGATGGCCGCGATCAGACAGGCGGGGGGATTCGTCAGCTTTGATCCCAATATTCGCGCCGATCTCTGGCACGATGAAGTCGAGCTGCGTCAGTGTCTTGAACGGGTATTAGCCTGTGCAGATGTGGTGAAAATCTCGGTGGAAGAGCTGGCGTTCTTAACCGGAAATGCGCAGGTCCATGAGGGGCTGGCGGCGCTGATGCGCACCTGTCCGGCCAGGCTGGTGCTGGTAACGCAGGGAAAAGAGGGCGTCACCGCCTGGCAGGAAGGCGCGTTGACACACTATGCTGCATCACCCGTGGAATGCATTGATACCACTGGCGCGGGGGATGCTTTCGTCGCAGGGCTACTGTTCGGTCTGGCACGTTATGGCCAGGCCCGTCTCTCAGAGGTCATCACGTTAGCGCAGCGCTGTGGGGCGCTGGCGACAACCGCAAAAGGGGCAATGACCGCGCTGCCTTATCATCACGAACTGTAATTCACCTCTCCAGGCCACCATTCGGCGGCCTGAATTGTCGCCTCGATCACACTTACTAAAACGGTTTAGCAAAAAACATTGCCGATCTAAAATTCAACGGTTTAGTATCACCAGCCTAAACCGGTTTAGCAATTTAGCACTTTCACCGATAGTTATTAGGGATGCGACAAAATGTATAAAAAACGCAGACTTGCCGTGATGATAGGCATGCTGGCCGGCAGTACCTCTGTTTTTGCCCAGACGGATATGACCCGTATCGAAGCGCGCCTGGCGGCGCTGGAGCAGCGTTTGCAGGAGGCGGAAACCCGCGCGCAGGTTGCTGAAAAGCGCGCCACGGCAGCGGAACAGAAAACACAGCTGCTGGTGGCTGCGCAGCACGAAGCGCAAACCTCCACACAGGCGGTGGCGCAACGCACCACGGTGCTGGAAGAAAAAGCCGACCGGACAGGCGGTTTTGAATTTCACGGTTACGCCCGTTCCGGCCTGCTGATGAACGACGCGGCCTCCAGCAGCAAAAGCGGCCCTTATCTGACGCCCGCCGGGGAAACGGGCGGGGCCATCGGGCGTCTGGGGAACGAAGCGGATACCTACGTTGAGCTGAATGTTGAGCACAAACAGACGCTGGAGAATGGCGCGACGACGCGCTTTAAGGCGATGCTGGCCGACGGTCAGAAAACCTATAACGACTGGTCGGCAGACAGCAGCGACCTGAACATTCGTCAGGCCTTTGCCGAGCTGGGCGATTTGCCGGACTTTACCGGCGCGCTGAAGGGCAGCACCTTCTGGGCGGGTAAGCGTTTTGACCGCGACAACTTCGACATTCACTGGCTGGATTCCGACGTAGTATTTCTCGCCGGGACCGGTGGCGGCGTCTACGACGTGAAGTGGAACGATACGCTGCGCAGTAACTTCTCCCTTTATGGCCGTAACTTCGGCAGCGAAGAGGAGATCGACAACAACGTTCAGAACTACATCCTCAGCATGAATCACTTCGCCGGGCCGGTGCAGATGATGGTCAGCGGCTTACGGGCAAAAGATAACGACGACCGTAAGGACAGCAACGGCGATCCGATTAAAACCGACGCGGCCAATAACGGAGTACATGCGCTGGTTGGTCTGCATAACGAGAGCTTCTACGGCCTGCGGGAAGGTTCCGCCAAAACGGCGCTCCTTTACGGCCACGGTCTGGGCGCCGAGGTGAAAAGCATTGGTTCAGACGGCGCGCTGCTGTCAGAAGCCGATACCTGGCGTTTTGCTAGTTACGGTGTCACGCCTCTGGGCGGTGGCTGGCACATTGCGCCCGCCGTGCTGGCGCAAAGCAGTAAAGACCGCTACGTGAAGGGCGACAGCTATGAGTGGGTCACGCTCAACACGCGTCTGATCAAAGAGGTGACCCAGAATTTCGCCCTCGCGTTCGAGGGCAGCTATCAGTACATGGATTTAAGCCCGGAAGGCTACAAGGATCGCAATGCGGTTAACGGTAGCTTCTACAAGCTGACCTTCGCCCCGACGTTAAAGGCGGGCAAGATTGGCGATTTCTTCAGCCGTCCGGAGCTGCGTCTGTTCGCCACCTGGATGGACTGGAGCAGCAAGCTGGATAACTACGCCAGCGATGACGCCTTTGGCAGCAGCGGCTTTAACGCGGGCGGGGAATGGAACTTTGGGGTGCAGATGGAAACCTGGTTTTAACCCTTCACGCTCCCGCATCGCGGGGGCGTTTCAAACACCATAAAAAGAGGTCAGGAAGAGGTATCTATGGATTTTAATCATATTGCGCGCGAGCTGATTCCGCTGCTCGGTGGCAAAGAGAACATTGCCAGCGCGGCACATTGCGCCACGCGCCTTCGTCTGGTGCTGGTCGATGATGCGCTTGCCGACCAGCAGGCTATCGGCAAGGTTGAAGGCGTGAAAGGCTGTTTTCGCAACGCCGGGCAGATGCAGGTGATCTTCGGCACCGGGGTGGTGAATAAGGTTTACGCCGCGTTTATTCAGGCGGCAGGAATTAGCGAGTCCAGTAAATCGGAAGCGGCGGATATTGCGGCCCGCAAGCTGAACCCGTTCCAGCGTATCGCGCGTCTGCTCTCCAACATCTTCGTGCCGATTATCCCGGCGATCGTGGCCTCGGGTCTGCTGATGGGCCTGCTGGGGATGGTTAAAACCTACGGCTGGGTTAATCCGGATAACGCGCTCTATATCATGCTGGATATGTGCAGCTCGGCGGCGTTTATTATTCTGCCGATCCTGATTGGCTTCACCGCCGCGCGGGAGTTTGGCGGCAACCCGTATCTGGGGGCAACGCTCGGCGGCATCCTGACTCATCCGGCGCTGACCAACGCCTGGGGCGTAGCGTCCGGCTTCCACACCATGAACTTCTTCGGTCTTGAAATCGCCATGATTGGCTATCAGGGAACCGTCTTCCCGGTGCTGCTGGCGGTGTGGTTTATGAGCATTGTGGAAAAACAGCTGCGCCGGGCAATACCGGATGCGTTAGATCTGATCCTGACGCCGTTCCTGACCGTCATTATCTCCGGCTTTATCGCGCTGTTGATTATTGGTCCGGCGGGACGCGCGCTGGGCGACGGGATCTCCTTCATTCTTAGCACCCTGATTGCCCACGCGGGCTGGCTGGCCGGGCTGTTGTTTGGTGGGCTCTATTCGGTGATTGTCATTACCGGCATTCACCACAGCTTCCACGCCATTGAAGCCGGACTGCTGGGTAATCCGTCGATTGGCGTTAACTTCCTGCTGCCGATCTGGGCGATGGCGAACGTGGCGCAGGGCGGGGCGTGTCTGGCGGTGTGGTTCAAAACCCGCGATGCTAAAATCAAAGCCATTACCTTACCGTCGGCGTTTTCCGCGATGCTGGGCATCACCGAAGCGGCAATTTTTGGCATCAACCTGCGTTTTGTGAAGCCGTTTATCGCGGCGCTGATCGGTGGTGCGGCGGGCGGTGCCTGGGTGGTGTCGGTGCATGTCTACATGACCGCCGTTGGCCTGACCGCGATTCCCGGTATGGCTATCGTTCAGGCCAGCTCGCTGCTCAACTATATTATCGGCATGGTGATTGCCTTTGGCGTGGCGTTCACCGTCTCTCTGCTGCTGAAATATAAGACGGACTCTGAATAATGACCTTACCTTCCCGCTGGCCTGCCGTGTTGCAGGCCGTGATGCAAGGCCAGCCGCGTGCGCTGGCGGACAGCCACTATCCGCAATGGCATCCCGCGCCGGTGACGGGGCTGATGAACGATCCGAACGGCTTTATCTGGTTTGCCGGACGCTATCATCTGTTTTATCAGTGGAACCCGCTGGGCTGCGATCATCGCTACAAGTGCTGGGGACACTGGAGCTCAGCAGATCTGGTGCACTGGCAGCACGAGCCAATGGCGCTGATGCCTGACGAAGAGTATGACCGCAACGGCTGTTACTCCGGCAGCGCCGTGGATAACAACGGCGTGCTGACCCTGTGCTATACCGGCAACGTTAAGTTTGACGATGGCGGCCGCACCGCCTGGCAGTGTCTGGCGGTGCAAAATGACGACGGCACGTTTGCCAAACTGGGACCGGTGTTGCCTCTGCCGGACGGGTATACCGGGCACGTCCGCGATCCGAAAGTGTGGCGCCATGACGGGCAGTGGTACATGGTGCTCGGGGCGCAGGATCGGTATAAGCGCGGCAAGGTGCTGCTGTTTACGTCAGCCGATTTACACACCTGGGCGCCCTGCGGCGAAATCGCCGGTCACGGCGTCAACGGACTCACGGACGCGGGCTATATGTGGGAGTGCCCGGATCTGTTTGCGCTTGATGGCACACACGTCTTGATCTGCTGCCCGCAGGGGCTGGCGCGCGAACCGCATCGCTATCTCAACACCTATCCGGCCGTCTGGATGAGCGGGGCCTTTGATTATCAAACGCCTGCATTTACGCACGGCGAGCTGCATGAGCTTGACGCCGGATTCGAATTTTACGCGCCGCAAACCACGGTGGCAGAAGATGGCCGCCGCCTCCTCATCGGCTGGATGGGCGTGCCGGACGGCGAAGAGATGCTCCAGCCTACGCGGGCGCACGGCTGGATCCACCAGATGACCTGTCCTCGCGAGCTGCGCTACCGCGACGGTAAGCTCTGGCAGACCCCGGTCCGTGAGCTGGAAACGCTGCGCGAGGATGAACACCACTGGCAGGGACGCGCCAGCGATGCCCCGGTGCTGGCGGGAGCGCGTCTTGAGTTCGAACTGAGCGCCTCGTGCGTCAACGTGGATTTTGCCGGCGCGTTGCGACTGATTGTGGATGATGCGGGGATCCGTCTGGAACGCGCCAGTCTGAAAACCGCAGACACGCTGACCCGCTACTGGCAGGGCACTGTTCATCATTTACGCGTGCTGTGTGACCGTTCCAGCGTCGAAATTTTCATCAATCACGGTGAAGGCGTCATGAGCAGCCGCTATTTTCCTGACCATCCGGCCCAGGTACGCTTCGAAGGTGCGTCCGACATCACATTACGCTACTGGTCGCTGCGCAGCTGCATGATAGAATAGAGGTTTTGGCAGCCGGATCTAAGTCGTTGTGAGAAAAACAAAACGCGTCACCATTAAAGATATCGCGGAGCTCGCGGGGGTATCAAAAGCCACCGCCAGCCTGGTGCTGAACGGCCGCAGCAAAGAGCTTCGGGTGGCGGAGGAGACACGCGAGCGCGTGCTGGCGATTGCCAAAGAACATCATTATCAGCCCAGTATTCACGCCCGTTCGCTGCGGGATAACCGCAGCCACACCATTGGTCTGGTGGTGCCGGAAATCACCAACTACGGGTTTGCCGTTTTTTCTCATGAGCTGGAGACCCTCTGCCGCGAGGCGGGTGTTCAGCTGCTGATCTCCTGTAGCGATGAAAATCCGGGCCAGGAGACGGTGGTGGTCAATAACATGGTGGCCCGCCAGGTGGACGGGCTGATTGTCGCCTCCAGCATGCTCAACGACGCGGACTATCAAAAGCTGAGCGAACAGTTGCCCGTTGTGCTTTTTGACCGTCATATGAACGACAGTACTCTGCCGCTGGTCCTCACCGATTCAATTACCCCAACCGCCACACTGGTGGCCGACATCGCGCGCCAGCATCCGGATGAGTTCTACTTCCTCGGCGGTCAGCCGCGGCTTTCCCCGACACGTGACCGTCTTGAAGGGTTTAAGCAGGGGCTGCGTGACGCTGGCGTCGAGTTACGTCCGGAGTGGATCATTCATGGTAATTACCATCCGAGCTCCGGCTACGAAATGTTTGCCGAGCTTTGCGCACGCCTGGGCCGCCCGCCAAAAGCCCTTTTTACCGCCGCCTGCGGTCTGCTGGAAGGGGTGTTGCGCTATATGGGGCAACATAATCTGCTGCAAAGCGATATGCGTCTGGCCAGCTTTGACGATCACTATCTCTATGATTCTCTGACCATTCCTGTCGATACCGTTCGTCAGGATAACCGCCAGCTCGCCTGGCACTGCTTTGATCTGATTGGCAAACTGATTGAAGGGGAAACGCCGGAGCCGATCCAGCGTAAGCTGGATGCCACCCTGCAACGGCGATACAAGGCCGTGGAGTGACAGGGTAACGTATGAGGGGTACATATATAACTTTAATTAATTAAAGATTGGATTCAGCCGATAACCAAAGGGAAATTATATCCCTGAGGTGTGTTATGTCGTTGAAAAAATCATCCCTGATTATCCTGTTTTCCCTGCTTTTCTTCTTTGTGGCCAGCACTATCACCAGCGTTGGGCTCATCATTAAAAGTAATACTTCGCTGGATAATGTGAACAAAGAAATTCAGGTTGTCCTGTCCATTATTGATCCCATTAACCACAGCCGAACCCTGCGCGTCAGGGTTATGGAGTATGTGAAAATGGTGGAAGCGGGGGACGCTACCGACCCGTCTGCGAAACTGGCCTCGGTTAAAGAGGCGCTGACCAAAGCCGATAGTGCATTTTCGGCGTTTATGGCCTCGCCGCGTTTGCAGGAAGAAGCCCCGCTGGTCACTGCCTACCAGGAGGCGTGGCAAAACTACCGTAACCAGGGACTGGCACCGCTGATTGCCGCTGCCGCCGCTCACGATGTGTCGCGGTTCAACGCTCTTATTCCCGTGGTGTCTCAACTCGATCGCCAATATGAAATTGTGCTCGATCAGGTTCTCTCCGTTCACCAGAAGTACGCCAAAACGCTGAACGAGGATGCGAGTCATAATTTCGTGTCGGGTCTGGTTATTATCGCCTGCATTGCGGTGCTGTTCGTGGTGGTTATCTTCGCCGTCAGCCTGCTGATGAAACGCGTGGTCTTTGCGCCGGTGAACCTGGCGCGCGAGCACTGTCGCCAGATTGCGGCCGGGAAGCTGGACGTACCGGTACCGATCAAGCGTGATTCCGGGAATGAAATCAATCACCTGATGTCCTCGATGGAGCAGATGCGCCAGGCGCTGCTCTCCACCATTTCTCAGGTGCGCGACGCAAGCCACACCGTGACGCATGCGGCGCAGGAAATTGCCTCCGGCAATATCGACCTGGCCTCCCGTACAGAGCAACAGGCTTCGGCCCTGACCCAGACGGCCGCCAGCATGGAAGAGCTGAGCGCGACGGTGGCGAATAACACCGACAACGTTTTCCAGGCCGGTAAGCTGGTGCAGGATGCCGTGAAAAATGCCCATACCGGTGAAGCGGTAACCCGTGAAGTCATCGAAACGATGAATACTATCGCGTCCAATTCGAAGCGTATTGAAGACATCACCAGCGTCATCAACAGCATTGCTTTCCAGACTAATATTCTGGCGCTAAACGCGGCCGTTGAAGCGGCGCGTGCTGGCGCGCAGGGGCGAGGATTTGCAGTGGTAGCAAGTGAAGTGCGCACCCTGGCACAAAAAAGCGCGGTGGCGGCGAAAGATATCGAAAGCCTTATCGCCCAGTCTGTTTCCAGCGTGAAAAACGGTGCACAACTGGTGAATCGTTCGGGAGAGGTGATTGATTCTATTATCAGCTCTGTGAATAAAGTGCATACGCTGATGGAACAGATTTCGGTTGCCTCAGAAGAGCAGAGCCGCGGGATTGGTCAGGTTGGGCAGGCCGTAACGGAGATGGACGGTGTGACCCAGCAGAACGCGGCGCTGGTGCAGCAATCCGCCGCCGCCGCGGCCTCGCTGGAGGAGCAGGCGCAGCAGCTGTCCCAAAGTATCTCGCGCTTTAGTTTGCCTGCTACGGCGTGATGTTCAGAGAGGCTCCCGAGGGAGCCTTTTTAATGTTTGTATTCAGCCGCTGCACAATCTCCTTCAGCCAATACTGTTATCCATACAACGCCGCTATCACATAAATTTTCTCTTTCCCCGGCAATATTTCTGTTTCTCATCCGTCTACCTCATCAGAGACCATAATCATTCAACATAAACGAGGCACACATGAGAAATTTTGATATGCACGGAAAAGGTCACGGGCGTGGTTTGGGCCGCCATCGTATGGGTAAGGGCATCGTGATTGGCGCAGTCCTGTTCGTGGTGCTTGGCCTGCTGGTCATGTCCCTGTGGAACGCGTTGCTCCCGGCCATCCTGGGGGTTAAAGCCATTGGCTTCTGGCAGGCGCTGGGGATCCTGCTGCTGAGCCGCATTCTTTTCGGTGGGCTGGGTTTCCGTCCCGGTATGTTCGGTGCGCACCGCCGTATGCACGAACAATGGATGAATATGAGCCCCGAACAACGTGAGGCCTTCATTCAGCAGCGTCGGGCGGGATTTGGTCGCCATGGTCATTGCCGATGGCACGATGGCCGGGATGAAAAACGAGATGATAACGGTGCGAAAGCGCCGGAAGCCGAGTGAGCGATATGAAAGCCGGTGAGGCGGGGGAATCATTACTGATCTCGGCACTCAATGCCTGCCGCAGGCGGCTAAAAGCCTTCATTCGCGGAAGGACTGCGGTTCGTGATGATGTCGATGATATTCTTCAGGAAGTGACCTGGCAGTTGATGAAAGTGGAACAACCGGTCGAGAACGTCGCCGCCTGGCTGTTTCGCGCCGCACGAAATGAGATGATCGACCGGGCGCGAAAAAAGCACGAGGTTTCACTGCCGGGGTACCTGACAGCAGATGACGAGGACTTTCCGGAGCAGGAGATTGCAGAAACGTTATTCGGCGTACCGCAAACGCCGGAAGAGGAGTATCTCAACATGCTGCTATGGGAAGAGTTGGGGCAAGCCCTGTCGGAACTGCCGCCACCTCAGCGCGAGGTGTTTGAAAAAACGGAATTTGAGGGCTACAGCATGAAGGTGCTGGCAGAGGAAACAGGCGACAGTGTGCAGGCGTTATTATCCCGTAAACACAAAGCCGTGCGATTTTTGCGTAGTCGCCTCAAGGATATTTATGAAGCGTTGACAGGGCAATAAACTTCGACCACTCTGAAAAACAATATTTTAGAGGGGTCGTTATGCTTCAACGGTTAGCAAAGAAAAAGGTGCTGTTACTCTCTGCTCTGATGGTTTCGGGGCTGGTCAGCGCAGAGGAGTCGCTTCCGGATGTGGTGAAGCACTTCAGTGAACAGCAGGACATCAAGATCATTAAGAAAATTGACGCCCCCGGCGGCGCGCCAGCGTGGCTGGGGCAATATCAGGACATGGGCGTGACGCTCTTTCTGACCCCTGACGGAAAGCACGTCGTGTCTGGCTATCTGTATGATGAGAAGGGAACCAACCTCAGCGAGGCCTTTTTCCAGAAATAGATCTACGCCCCGATGGGCCGCGAGATGTGGAAAAAGCTCAATGCGGCGCATCCCCTGAAGGAGGGCGCGGAGAGTGCCCCGCGCAAAGTCTTCGTCTTTGCCGACCCGTACTGCCCGTACTGCAAGCAGTTCTGGGCTGAAGCGCAGCCGTGGGTGAAGGCTGGCAAGGTCCAGCTCAACACGCTGCTGGTTGCGTTTCTTAACCCGAACAGCGGGCGTAACGCCTCCGCGATCCTGAATGCGAAAGATCCGGTGTCGGCCTGGAAAGCGTACGAGCTGTCCGGCGGTAAAAAGCTGCCGAAACCTGAAGGAGCTGCGTCCCGGGAAACCGTTGAGATCCTGCAAAATCACCAGACGCTCATGGACAGTCTCGGCGCGAATGCCACACCGGCTATTTATTACCTGAATGAGCAAAACGAACTGCAACAGGTCGTGGGTATGCCAGATGCAAAACAGCTTGAGGCAATGTTCGGACCGAAGCCGTAAAAAGAAAGGCAGAAACAGGACGTTTCTGCCTTTTTTCAGTCAACTACCCCAGCGTCCCCGGAGGTAATTTACTGCTTCCTGCGTCTGCGGCTGGTTAAGATAGTCTTCACGGAACAGGATGGTGCCCTTAACGTCTGGCAGTGAATCATTGAGGTCGAGCTGTTTTTTCAGCTCCGGTACGCCGCCGTTCACCGTCCAGTCCGGTTCGTTTCTGGAAGGCGCGCCCACTTTGTAGAACGCGATCCCGATATACAGACGGGTATGGGTTGGTTTCACCACGTCAGCCCACCATTTTGTCAGCACATCGTAACGTGCCGCGTCGCGGGCGAAGGGCCAGTAGATCTGCGGCGCAATGTAATCCAGTAATCCCTGCTGTACCCATTTGCGCGTGTCAGCGTAGGATTCATCATAGGCTGCGGCGCCGCGCGTGTCCGAGCCTGCCGGGTCGAAGGAGCGATTGCGCCAGACCCCCGCCGGGCTGACGCCAAATTCGACCTCAGGTTTAGCCTGCTTGATCGCCCTGGAGACCTGCACAATCAACTGCTGCGTATTGTGTCGACGCCAGTCCGCTTTTGACGCAAATCCTTCGCCATAGCGCCTGAAGGTCCAGGCATCATTCAGGGGGGAGCCCGGCGTCTCGGTGTAAAAATAGTCATCGAACTGAACGCCGTCGACAGGGTAATGATTTACCACTTCCATCACCACCTGGGTTATCCAGTCCCGCACCTCGGGAATGCCCGGGTCGAGAACAAAACGATCCCCCGAGGTGCGGATCCACTCCGGATGCAGGACGTACACGCTCGAAGGATGAAGCGACGAGGTGCGGTTAAGCGCGGCGATGGTCGACGGCTTCGTGTTGGTGGAAACGCGGTATGGGTTAAACCAGGCATGAACCTTCATCCCGCGCTTGTGCGCTTCATCCAGCATAAACTGAAGCGGATCGTAACCGGGATCTTCCCCGATAGTCCCCGTCAGGGTATCTGACCAGGGCAGTATTTTAGAAGCCCACAGCGCCGTACTGTCCGGTTTTACCTGAAAGAAGACGGTGTTGATCCCAAGATTTTTCAGCTTATCGAGCTTGTCCGTCAACGCCCGCTGTTGCTGGGCGATGCGCTGGTCCGCGCTACGGCCATTCACCGATGAAACGGGAGGCCAGTCGAGACGGGAGACGGTCGCCAGCCAGATCCCGCGCATGGGTTCGTTAGTCTGCTGTACAGGTTTCGCCTGCGGCAGCGGGGTTACGAGTGATTTAGGTGGTTTGGAAGTGCAACTTACCAGTAAAAGCGCGCAGCCAAGCAGCGCGCCAGTCCGTTTTACGTGTCGCATCATTTGCGTGTTAGCTCCTGGGTGTCCGGCTATCCGTCCAGGGATTAAACGCCGGTTCGTCCTGTTCCCCGTTACCGTCATCGTGAAGGGAGTCGAGGTAGAGGGCTTCAACTTCCGCCCGCGCCCATGGGGTGCGGCGCAGGAACTTCAGACTCGATTTAACACTCGGGTCCTTGCGAAAACAGTTGATTTTGATTCGGTTGCCCAGTTCATTCCAGCCATATCGCGCAACCAGCGCGTTAACCTGCATTTCGAGGGTTACGCCATGCAAAGGATCGTTGGAAACATGTGCTGTCATAGGCGTCCGGTAGTCTCATTTTTTATGGGGATGTGATAAACGCTCAAAGGTTACAAGAAAGCAGGGGACGCGGCAATTTCAGCGTGAGGTTCTTCACCCGTGAAGGGTGAAGAAGATTTTCCGGTTAACGCTATTTTTTAAACAGTTCAGGTGCCCACGGCGTTGGGTCTACCTCCATAAAGGGCGCACGCTCAAAGCGGGACTTCAGCGCCCAGGGCACCGTACAGTCGAAAATCGTTTTGCAGGTGATCCCGTTGCCACGAATGGAGGGGCTGTAGTCCGGCGCCTGAGACGGATCGAGCTGGTGTCCGCGGATCCCCGGCAGATGGGTGATGCTGACATCGCCCTGCATACGGGTCGTCATCGCCCACAAGATGTCGTCGCTGTCGAAAATATCCACATCTTCGTCGACGAGAATAATGTTTTTAAGCTCGGAATAGGTGGCTAACGCAATGAGAGCCGCCTGACCCTGACGCCCTTCGTCAGAGGGCTGGCGTTTTTTCACCTGCAATACGCCAAGGAACTTGCCGCCGCCAGCGGTATGCGCATAGACGTTTTGCAGAAAACCGGGGATGGCTTCTTCCACCGCATTACGGATGCTGGCCTCCGTTGGCAAACCGGCCAGCGTGGTGTGCTCTTCGCCCGGTCCTACCAGGGTTTGCAGGATCGCCTGATGACGCATCGTGACGGCCTTCACTTTGATTACCGGTAAGGAGGGGTTAGCCTCCCCGCAGTAGCCGGGAAATTCCGGCATCGCGTGCCCGGTGTGGGTATGCTGATCTTCTTCTACACGCACGCCCGGCAGCAGTTCGCCTTCGATGATAATTTCCGCACGCGCTATCGCTTTTTCATTTACGGCCACACCCTGCACCAGCTCGACGGGGGTCTGACGTAACGCGCCGGCGACACCCAGCTCGTTGTAGCCGAAGGGCGTGGTAGGGGCTTCGAAACAGGCGCCAATATAGATAGCGGGATCGAGACCCATATTGATCGTGACCGGCAACGGTTTACCCGCCTCCTCGGCTTTCTTACGGAACACTTCAATATGGCGGCCCGCGGCAAGAAACATGGAGAGCTCATCGCGCTCCTGAACGCAGAGACGGTGAATAGTGACATCGGTCAGTGAGGCATCTTCCGGATCGCTTGCCAGCACCAGCCCCAGACAGAAGAACGGACCGGCATCTATCGGCGTGTTGGTCGGTGCCGGAAGCAATTTACGCAGATCGAAGTCCGGATTGTCGGCATAAAACACCTGTTCCTGACACGGCGCCTGGGCCGCCGGGACGACAACGGGAGCAATCGGGTTTTTCACGGCCTGGCCGACATGTTTTGCCAGTTCAGAGGGTTCGCAGCCCAACAGGAGCGCCGCCCGCTCGCGGCTGGCGTGCATTCCGACCAGAATACGGGAGTCGGGGTATCCCTTAATAGCGTTAAACATCATCGCCGGGCCAATGCGCGTAGGACGTTTTACCGTGCCGCCAGCACCAATATGCCGGTACACACCCGCCAGCTCCGCGTCAGGATCGACCGGATGGCTGGTTTCAAGGTATTGACCTTCATGGCGTTTTAGCAGTTCGATAGCACTTCTGAGATCGTTGATGTGGTTTTCCATATTTTTCCTCCCTCGGATGAATGCATCCATTCTTAACCGGACGAAGAGGGCTATCAATTGCATCATTTATGCTATTTTAATATGAATTTTATTATCAATAATAAAGGCATGGTATGCAGTTTCGACTGATGCGCAATTTTATCGTGGTGGCGGAAGAGCTTCACATGCATCGAGCGGCGGAGCGCCTTAACATGGCGCAGCCCGCGCTGAGTCAGCAGATAAAAACGCTTGAAGATCGTCTGGGGGTAATGCTCTTTAGCCGGGCGAATCGTCGCCTGACGCTGACGCCAGCCGGTGAGGCGTTTCTCAGTAAAGCCAGAGTCGCGATTTTAATGACCGATCAGGCGATTCTGGATGCCAGACAGACGGCCAGAGGAGAACAGGGCGTGCTGAATCTCGGATGTGTTTCAAGTGCGATATTCGACAGTAAGCTGCCCGCCGCGCTGCGGCTTTTACATGAGAAATGGCCCGCCATCAGCCTTTCCATGATGACGGGAAACGTGCAAACCCTTTATACCGGCGTGCAAAGCAACCAGCTGGATGTGGCCATTATTCGTGCCCCGTTACCGCTGCTGCCTGACGATCTGCAAAGCCGTCCTTTCACAACGGAAAAAGCCGTGCTGGCCTTACCTCGTCAACACAGCCTGGCGGGCTCCGCCGCGCTGACGCTTGCGTCGGTGAAAGAGGAGAAGTGGATCGCCCTGCGCGACCCGGAGGGGATGGGGCTGGAGCAATATTTCTATGATGCCTGCCACAGCGCGGGCATACAGCCTGACGTTGTGCAAAATGCCACCGATGTCCCCACGGTGGTAAGCCTCGTCTCGGCAGGGTTTGGCATCGCGATGCTGCCGGCTTCAGCGAAGGCGATATGCGTACGAAACGTCGTCTTTGTGGATATTCTTGACCGACTCCGGGAGAGCGAGCTGACGCTGGTTTGCCACCGGATTATTCGCTCTGAGGTGCTGAAAAAATTGATGAGTATCCTCGATCATACCTGACGTCCAGCGGCCTGAAGAAGCTGTTCTCGCAGCCAGCGGTTAGCCGGATCCTGGCTGCTTTTCGGGTGCCAGTACATCCCGATGACGATCGGCGGGAGATCCAGCGGCGGCGGAAAAATATCAAGCGTTTGCGTAAACCGTAGCAACATGCGTCTGGGTAAGGTGCAGAGCAAATCGGTACCGGCAACAATCGCAGGCGCCATCGCATAGCTTTGCGTCGACATCACTACGTTACGCTGGTGGCCAAGCCCCGCCAGATGCTGATCGACAAAGCCCGCGAACGGGTCGCCCTCGGATGAAACCACCAGGTGGGAAAGGCTACAATAGCTATCCAGATCCATCGGACCCGTACCGCGCGGATGGCCTTTTCGCTGGGCTGTGGCATATTCATCGTCAAACAGCTTGCGTCTGACCCATGCATCGTGCGCCACCGCGTTAACGCCGACATAAATATCCACATCGCCATTTTCCATCTGCGCTGGCAGCAGTTGGGTTTCCGGGAGCGCAAAACGCAGGCGGATACCTGGCGCCGCACTGCTAATCTGATTCTGCAACTCTGCCCCCAGCATCAGCGCCGGGTTCTCGTGCAGGGCAATCACAAAGGTGCGGTTGCTGTTCTGCGCGTTAAACGTGGTGGGTTCAAGCATCGCCGATATACCCTGCAAAACCGTCGCGACCTGAGGCCTTAACGCCTCGGCGCGCGGCGTCGGTAACACCCCACGTCCGTGTGGGGAAGGGACAAACAGCGGCTCACCAAACAACACGCGCAGGCGCGCAAGGCGGGCAGACATCGCCGGCTGGCTGATGCCCAGCCGCGCGGCGGCATGGGTGATATTCTGGTCCCTGAGTAACGCATCCAGCGTCAGGATCAGGTCCATATCCATATCGGAGGGGGACATCTTATTTTGCGTCACGGTTGGTATAGGTCACTGGAACCCACGCGTAGCCGTCCCGCTCACCTTTCGTCACATAGCCGATCCCGGGGAAAGGCAGATGTGGCGCCGCAATCAGCGCTTTATTTTTCACAAACTCAGCGAAAGCAGCGTTGCGCACCCGGGCGGCGCCGTCCTGATCCTCATCGTAAGCAATCGTCACGTTGGGCTGTGGGAACTGAACCGCGGCAACGTGAATGATGTCGCCGACAAAAGTCATTTTTTCACCTTTGCTCTCCAGCGTGTAGAACGCGGAGCCTGGAGTGTGACCCGGGTGAACCGTACCGCTGATGCCCGGCAGAAGCTGTTCCGTGCCGGAGAAGGTCGTCACTTTTCCGGCATCCAGATAGGGCTTTAAGGTCTTGTGCGCGACGTCGAAGTAGTTCTGGTCATAGCCAGACTTTTTCTGGTTATCGTCGTTAAAGAAGAAATCGATATCCGGTTTGCCGACATACACCTGCGCGCGGGTAAACACGCGCTGACCGTCTTTAACCAGGCCGCCAGCGTGATCGGAGTGCGCATGGGTGATCAGAATATCGGTAATATCTTCGGGTTTGATGCCCTGGGTCGCCAGGCTCTCAATCAGCCGCCCGCCTTTGCCGGGACCAAAAAGCTGACCAGAACCGGTATCCACCAGAATTTTGTGGCCGGGGATGGCGATATAGAACGCGTTAATCGACGCTTCCACCGGATTGGCCTGGAAGTTTTTAGCCAGTAACGCATCGGTATTTTCCGCCGTCGTCCGGCGCAGTAAGGCGTGCAGATCCTGCGGCACGCTCCCGTCCGTAAAGGCGGTGACAATCGTATCGCCAACCTGAACGCTGTAGCCGCCAGCCTGCTGTTTCACCACATGCTGCGGAACGCTGGCCACCGCGTGGATAGCGGGAAAGAATAAAACCGAACCGGTCAACAGGGTTGATATCGCAAGTTTTTTCACAGTAAACATGATGGGCTCCTCAATAGTAAGTTCATCATAGTTCAACTGCGATTTTTGAGAACCGCCGGGAAGTGAATGTGACCTATCCATGGAATGGATAGGTCTGAGAGGATGCTTTACAGCACGCCGGTACCGCCGTCAGAGCACCACACTTGCCCGGAGGCGTATGAGCAGGTATCGGAGGCAAACAATACATACAGCGGTGCGATTTCAACCGGCTGGCCCGGTCTGCCCAGGGGCGTATCTTCCCCGAACTTCTGAACTTTGGACTGCGGCTGTCCGCCGCTGGACTGAAGAGGCGTCCAGTATGGACCTGGCGCGACGGCATTCACCCGAATGCCACGCGGTCCCAGCTGCTGGGCCAGAGACTTGGTAAAGGCTACGTTACAGGCTTTGGTCTGCGCATAGTCCACCAGGATCGCGCTCGGTTTAAACGCCTGAACGGAAGTGGTGTTAATGATCACGGCGCCTTCCTGCAAATGGCGCAGCGCAGCTTTGGTGATCCAGAAGGGGGCATAGACGTTGGTCTTAAACGTCGCGTCAAAATCTGCCGTGGTGAGATCGTCGATCGATTCGCAGTACTGCTGGCGTCCGGCGTTATTCACCAGGATATCCAGGCCACCCAGTTCGGCAACGGCTTTTTCCACCAGCGTATCGCAGAACGACTCCACGCGAATGTCGCCCGGAATGGCGACCGCTTTACGGCCTTCAGCCTGAATCAGCGCAATGACCGATGCCGCATCGGACTCCTCTTCCGGCAGATAGCCAATAGCGACATCTGCGCCTTCACGGGCATAGGCGATCGCTACCGCGCGACCAATTCCGGAATCACCGCCGGTAATCAGCGCTTTTTTTCCTGCCAGTTTTCCTGACCCGATATAACTTGTTTCACCATGATCCGGTATTGGCTTCATTTCCGATGCCAGCCCGGGGGCCCTTTGCGGTTGTTCAGCAAACGGTGGACGAGGGTAATGCAGCGTGTGATTATTTCCTGTAGACATACCGGCCTCCTTAATAGTGAATTCCAAGATTAGTCGTTAATTAAACGTAAGCGGGCAAAATTGACAAATTCAGACAAATCTATCTTCCGGTAGCGGATATAAAATATTTTCTCAAGCCAGCATGTAATACCAGAAAAGGGCGACCTCATCTTTTTCCGGCAGGGCGTTGTAAAGGTAGCGATCGTAACCGCCGAGAATAAACCCATAGTGACGATAAAAAAGACAGGCAGAAACATTGACGTTCTGCGTCTCCAGCCGTAAACCGGGCGCATTGAGGCTTCGCGCCCAGACGTGGGTGGCGGACATCAGCTTGTGCGCCGCGCCCGTACGACGCTTTGAACGCTCCACGGCAATGTAATCCACCGATATAAATTTATTCCAGTTGCAGGACGCGGTAATAAAACCGGCGATTTCACCGTCATCCGTTTCGGCGATAAGAAATATTGAATCCGGATTAACACAATGATTTTCCAGCGTCTGGAGATCCAGTTCATAGGTTTTAAGATAAGGTTCGGTCAGCGCCTCGATATGCAAATCACCATTGAGAAAAGGCTCTCTGGCAATCTCATCGACCGTAAAAGAAAAATCACAGCATTCAAGACGGGCGAGGTCGGTGCTTAATCCTTTTCGAATATGCATAGTATTCCTTAAGTGGGAGTTATAAATAGATAATAGACGAAGCGGCATACTCTGCTGGCATAACACTCTGTAGATCCTGGTCTAAGCTTGTATTTCGTTCCGCGTAAAATGTGGTCATTCGAGGACAATGAATGGAATTCAGAACATGTCGCAGGCACTGGGGTGCTGAGTTTATTTCCGATGACGTTGTACGTTTTCGCGTCTGGGCAGAAGGGCAAAAAGATCTCACGTTGCGTTTAACCGATACCGACATTCCCATGGCGGCGGTGGGCGACGGCTGGTTTCAGATTGACGTGCCCGGCGTCAGGCACGGTACGACGTATCAGTTTGTTTTACAGGATGGAATGGCGGTGCCGGACCCGGCCTCGCGCGCGCAGCAGGCTGACGTCAATGGCCCGTCGGTGGTGATCGACCCGCGTCGCAGCCTGCCCGCTCAGCGCGAATGGCAAGGACGACCGTGGGAAGAGACGGTGATCTACGAGCTGCATATCGGCACCTTCACCGGGGAAGGAACCTTCAGGGCGGCCATCGACAAACTGCCTTATCTGGCCGAACTGGGTATTACGCAACTGGAAGTGATGCCCGTGTCCCAGTTCGGGGGCGCGCGCGGATGGGGGTATGACGGTGTACTGCTGTATGCCCCGCACTCGGCTTATGGTACACCGGATGATTTTCATGCCTTCATTGATGCCGCCCACGCGCTCGGGCTTTCCGTGGTGCTGGATATCGTACTCAACCACTTTGGCCCGGAAGGGAACTACCTGCCGTTGCTCTCGCCGGCGTTTTTCCATCAGGATCGTATGACCCCGTGGGGCAACGGTATTGCCTATGAGGTTGAAGCTGTCCGGCAATACATCGCTGAGGCGCCGTTATTCTGGCTCTCGGAGTATCATCTTGACGGTCTGCGCTTCGACGCCATCGACCAGATCCATGACGACGCTGAGACCCATATTCTTCCCGAGATAGCGCAACGGATCCGCGACGCCTTTCCGGATCGGCATATCCATCTGACCACCGAAGACAGTCGCAACGTGATTTTCCTGCATCCGCGTGATGAGCATGGTCAGACGCCGCTTTTCACCGCCGAATGGAATGATGATTTTCACAACGCCGCGCATGTCTTCGCGACGGGAGAATCACACACCTACTATCAGGATTTTGCCTTTGAGCCGGAGAAAAAACTGGCGCGGGCGCTGGCAGAAGGCTTTGTCTACCAGGGGGAAATCTCGCTTCAGACCGGAAAATCGCGCGGGGTAGAGTGTCGCGAGCAACCCCCACAGTTTTTTGTCGATTTTATTCAAAATCACGACCAGGTCGGCAACCGTGCCCAGGGGGAGAGGCTTATCTCTCTGGCTGGGGCGGATAAAACGCGCGTGCTGTTCGCGGCGCTGCTCCTGTCGCCCCATATTCCGCTGCTGTTTATGGGCGAGGAGTATGGCGAAACGCATCCGTTCCTCTTTTTCACCGACTTCCACGGCGACCTGGCGAAAGCGGTGCGGGAAGGGCGCGCGAAAGAGTTTACCGGCCATGCCGGGCACGATGAAACCGTACCGGACCCCAATGACGTAAATACCTTTATGCGGTCGAAGCTTGACTGGAACAAGGCAGACACGGAGGAAGGCAGGGCGTGGCTGCACGTCACGCGCGAGCTGATTGTGCTGCGTCAGCGCTTTATCGTCCCGTTACTGAAACAGCGGGGCACCGTGGAGGGTAACGTCCTGCAAACGGCGCTCGGCATGGTTGCCGTGAGCTGGCGTTTTCCGTCCGGCACGTTGTCGCTGGCGCTGAATATCGGCAAAAAGCCGCTCGCCTTACCGGACCTGCCCGGAAAAACGATCTTTAGCTGGCCGGAGGCAGTCGAAAACCTGCCGTCGAACAGCATTGTTGTTCGCTTTGCTGATGGAGAAGCAGCGCTATGATCCCTTCCTCTACTTACCGAATTCAGTTTCGCAACGGCATGACCTTTGACCGCGTGGCAGACCTGATTCCGTATATGAAAGACCTCGGTATCAGCCATCTTTACGCGTCGCCTGTTTTCACCGCAACCACGAATTCCACCCACGGCTATGACGTGACCGACCCCAACGAAATTGACCCGGCGATTGGCGGGCGGGAAGGGTTTGACCGCATGGCGGCGGCGCTGAAACAGGCGGGGATGGGGCTGATTCTGGATATCGTTCCTAACCATATGTCGACCTCGCTGGAAAACCGCTGGTGGCGCGATGTTATCGAACACGGCGGGCAGAGCCGCTATGCGGCGTATTTTGATATCGACTGGTCCCGACCGCTGACGTTGCCGTTTCTTGGCGACACCTTTGAAGCCGAGCTGGAGCGGGGGACTATCACCTTAAAACGTGACAGTGTCACCAACAGCGCAGCGCTGATTTACTATGATACCGCCTATCCGCTTAATCCCGGCACGTATGCCGAAGGCAAGAGCATCGCTGAGATCCACGAGGCGCAAAGCTGGCGGCTGATGTCCTGGCGGGAAGCGCCGAAACAGCTTTCATGGCGGCGCTTTTTTGAAATCACCGGGCTGGTCGGCGTGCGGGTAGAGGATGAGGCGGTATTCGCAGATACGCACCACCTGATCCTTGAGCTTGTCCACGCCGGGGTTGTCGACGGCCTGCGCATTGACCATGTGGACGGGCTTGCCGATCCGCTGGGCTATTTGCAGCGACTGCGTGCGGCTACCGGACCGGATTGCTACATCACGGTGGAAAAAATCCTCGCCAAAGGGGAACAGCTTCCTCCGGAGTGGCCCATCTCAGGTACTACGGGTTATGAGTTTATCGCCTCCCTGGCGGAAGTGCTGGTGGATGATACCAACCTCTCGCGGCTGGAGATGCTCTACGACGAGACGCTGGGTACGACCGTGGACAGGCAGGCGGAACTTCGCAACGCCAAAGGGCTGATGACCGATCGTAATTTTGAGGGTGAATTTACCACGTTGCTCAAAATAGCCAGCGAGCTGGCCGGGCATAACGGCGCCGAAGTGGAGCATGATGATATCCGCCATGCCCTGCGTGAGCTGCTTATCGCGTTTCCGGTGTATCGCACCTACGGCACCGCTGAGGGACTGACGCCACCGGATGTGGCGCTGCTCAGCCGTGTGGTCGCCAGCGTCAACGCCTCTGAACCCGCTCTGAGCCTGATCGTGCGTATTCTTACCGGCGATCTGCCGGAGCATGACCACGCGCTGGCCTCGCTTTTCCGCACCCGTTTTCAGCAACTGACCGGGCCGCTGATGGCGAAATCGGTAGAGGATACGCTGTTCTTCCGCCATAACATGGAGCTGGCCCTGAACGAAGTCGGCGCCGACCCGACGCCGCGCGCGTTTTCACTTTCCCGTTTTCATCAGGAGATGCGCATTCGACTTGCCCGCCAGCCCGATGCGCTGCTGGGAACTTCCACCCACGACACCAAACGCGGCGAGGATGCACGAGCTCGTCTGTATACGCTGACGGAAGCGCCAGATCTGTGGGGAGAAAATCTGGCGCGCTGGCGGCAGATGAACCAGACGCAGGTCCGATTCCTAAACGACGGCACCGCGCCGAACGCCGCCGACACCTGGATGATCTTCCAGGCGCTGGCGGGCGTCTGGCCAGCAACCCTGTCGCCTGAGGATCGTGATGGCCTTAAGTCACTGGAAGAGCGTTTCCTCAGCTTTATCGAGAAAGCCCTGCGCGAGGCCAAGCAGCGTACCGACTGGATCGACAGCAACGAAGGTTACGAGAGCGTGGTCCTGGACTACGTGCGCCATCTGCTTTCCCCGGATAACACCCTGTTCCTGCGTGATTTCAGTGCCGCACTCCAGCCGTTTATTCGGGCTGGGTTAATGAACAGCCTGAGCCAGACGGTGATCAAGCTGACTGCGCCTGGCGTACCGGACATCTACCAGGGCAGCGAGGGGCTTAACTTCAGCCTCGTCGACCCGGATAACCGCCGCGAACCGGATTTCGCCGCACTGGCGGAAAACCTCAGCGTAGCGGATGGCACCGTTTTTAACGATGCGCAACGCTGGCGAGACGGCAGCGTGAAGCAGTACGTTACCGCCACGCTGTTACGGCTTCGGCCACATTACCCCGCACTTTTCCGCTACGGCGACTGGCTGCCGCTGAAGGTAACCGGTGAGCGGGAGGAGAATCTGATCGTTTATGCCCGCATAAAAGATGACGAGGCGCTGATCGTCGCCGTGCCGCGTCTGGTGTTTGACGTCACCGACAATGCGTTGCTGTGGGCCAACACTACCGTGGCCATACCCCAGGAGCTGGCCGGGAAGCACTACCGGGATCTGTTTACCGGTGAGCGTCGCCTTCTGCCAGAGACGCTGGATTTAACGTCTGAAAAGGGATGTTTGTTGGTTCTGCTTACCTGCGACTAATCGAGGAGAACAAAAATGCCAAAGGATACAACGTTTGAAATTCGGGCCGGTCATGGCCAGCAGTTGGGCGCAAATTATGACGGGAAAGGGGTAAACTTCGCCCTGTTTTCCGCCCACGCGGAGCGGGTGGAGCTGTGTCTGTTTGATCCTTCGGGAAAAACAGAAATCGCCCGCCTGGAACTGCCGGAATATACCCATGAGGTCTGGCACGGCTATGTGCCGGATCTGAAACCGGGGGCGCTGTATGGCTACCGTGTGTATGGCCCCTACGATCCGGAGAACGGTCACCGTTTTAACCCCAATAAGCTGCTTATTGACCCCTATGCCCGTGAACTGGTGGGTGACATTGAGTGGAACGATGCCCACTTCGGCTATGAGCTGGGACACGATGAGCTGGATCTCAGTTTTGACACGCGAGACAGCGCGCCATTTACACCCAAATGTAAGGTCATCGACCCCAATGCCGTTGACTGGCAGGACTCACGCCGGCCCGATATCCCGTGGCCGCATACCGTGGTCTATGAAAGCCACGTAAAAGGCTTTACCCAGCTTAACCCGGCTATTCCGCCTGAACTGCGCGGTACGTTTGAGGGAATGGGGCATAAAGCCTCGGTGGAGTACATCAAAAGCCTCGGCATTACCTCGGTCGAGCTGCTACCGGTTCACTGGTTCCCTGACGATCAGCACCTGCTCGATCGCGGCCTGAAAAACTTCTGGGGCTATAACTCGCTCGGTTTCTTTGCGCCAGCGTCCCGCTATTACGGCCCGGCGGGCATCCAGGGTTTCCGCGACATGGTGCGTGCCTATCATGACGCGGGCATCGAGGTGATCCTCGACGTGGTCTATAACCACACGGCGGAGGGCAACGAGCTGGGACCAACCCTGTCGTTTAAGGGGATTGATAACTTCTGTTATTACCGCACCATGCCGGATCAGCACCGATATTACATCAACGACACCGGCACCGGGAACACCGTTAATACTTCGCACCCGCGCGTGTTGCAGATGGTCATGGACTCCCTGCGCTACTGGGCGGAGTCGATGCAGATTGACGGTTTCCGCTTTGACCTCGGGACCATTCTCGGACGTGAGCCGGAGGGGTTCGATCCGCGCGGCGGCTTCTTTGATGCCGTGACCCAGGATCCGGTTCTGTCGAAGCTGAAGCTCATCGGTGAGCCGTGGGATATCGGCCCCGGCGGGTATCAGGTGGGGGGCTTCCCACCTGGCTGGGGTGAGTGGAACGACAAATACCGCGATACGGTACGTGAATACTGGAAGGGGGATAACGTTTCTAACGATTTTGCCGCCCGTCTGTTAGGGTCCGGTGATTTGTACGATCTGCGCGGGCGTCGTCCGTGGGCCAGCGTCAATTTTATCACCGCGCATGACGGCTTCACGCTGAACGACCTGGTATCGTACAACGAGAAACATAACGCCGATAACGGGGAAGATAATAACGACGGACATAACGATAACCGGTCGTATAACTACGGCGAAGAGGGGCCGACGGAAAACCCGGATATCATTGCCACCCGCGAGCGGCAAAAGCGCAACTTCCTCACCACGCTCTTCTTCTCGCACGGCACGCCGATGCTGCTGGCAGGCGATGAGTTTGGCCGGACGCAAAAGGGCAATAATAACGGCTATTGTCAGGACAGCGAGATCTCCTGGGTAAACTGGGAAGGACTCACTGAAAACGACGAGAAGCTGCGCGACTTTACCCGTCGGTTGATTGCCCTGCGCGCGACGCAGCCGCTGCTGCGACGTGAGAACTGGCGCGACGGGCTGGAGATCCGCTGGTTTAACGCCGGTGGCGGACCGCAGCAGTCGGAACAGTGGGACGAGGGTTCCACCCTTGGTCTTGCCATCAGCCGTCCTGATCTTGAGCAGGAAGAGGGCGTCTGGCAAGACGTGCTGATGCTGTTTAACCCGTTTGAAGGTACGGTGCCATTCCAGATCCCGCAGTTTGGCGAAGGGGGTTGGGTGCTCGAACTCTCGACGTCGGAGGATGCCCCCACGGGGGAAATCATCACTGAATCTGTCGATTACGAGCTGGCCGGGCGGAGTATCACCCTGTTCCGCCGTCCTTAAAGCGAGGCCGCCGCGCGTGCGGCGGTATCATACAGGGAGGAGATCGCGCGGAGTAACTGCGCGGTCTCGCCAATCGACGCGCCCGGAATACCGCTTTCCGCATGAATGTTGATCAGGCAGGCCTCCCGCACCTCCCGGTACTTCATGCACAGCGCTTTTCCCTCCTCCGTAGTGGAGAAAAAAAGCTCTTTTCCCGCTTTCTCGCTGGTGACGTAGCCCGCCTTGACCAGCTTTTTCAGCGCATACGTCACCACGTGGGTATCTTCCACGTTCAGCACAAAGCAGATGTCAGCCAGCTTTTTCTTACGGTTGCGGTGATTCACGTGGTGCAGAAGCGAAACATCAAAGGCCCCCATATCCGGTTCACCCGCTGCGGTCATGCAGCGCACCATCCATTTGTTAAACGCATTGCTGGTCATGATCAGCGCATATTCCAGCTCTGATAATTCAGCACACCGCTCTGAGACGAGATGACGGGAGGAGACGATTCGCCCGTCCGCAATATCGTCGTGGTTTAACGCTGTCGTCTTTTTCTTTACTGTCATAACGATCCTTCCCCCGAAATGTAAACCCGTCGATAAAATAAGAACATTTTATTGATAAATTGTTTACATGTTTTTGACGTTCAGATATAGCTTTTTAGTGCAGGTTCTGTGGAGCCTCACGCAAAACACAACATCGCGCGCCGTAATGCACCGGCTTCGCTCTGCTGCGAAGTATAAAAAATAGCCGTCGGCGCGCAACGCTCACTTTGGATAGGGTAACGTTTATGGACAGTTCTACACTGTTGCCACTTATCGGGATTCCGGTGGTGGTTATTGGTTTTGCACTGCGTTTCAACCCGCTGCTGGTTGTCGTGGTGGCGGGCCTGGCGACGGGCCTGCTGGTTGGCATGGATTTCGGTATGCTGCTGGAAACCTTTGGCGAAAAGTTCGTGAATAGCCGATCGCTTGCCACCTTCATTCTGATCCTGCCGGTGATTGGCCTATTAGAGTATTACGGGCTGAAAGAACGCGCCCAGGCCTGGGTCGCGAAGATCGCCAGCGCCACCTCGGCGCGTATCCTGATGCTCTACTTTGTTGCCCGCGAAGGAACGGCTGCGCTGGGCCTGATGTCGCTTGGCGGCCACGCGCAAACGGTGCGTCCGCTGCTGGCGCCGATGGCGGAAGGGGCAGCTCTGAATGAATACGGGGAACTGCCGCAGACTATCCGCGACAAAATCAAAGCCCATGCCGCCGCGTGTGACAATATCGCGGTTTTCTTTGGGGAAGATATTTTTATCGCCTTTGGCGCGGTACTGCTGATTGATGCGTTCCTGAAAGAGAACGGGATCGAGGGGATCGAACCGCTGCATATCGGCCTGTGGGCCATTCCGACCGCCATTGCGGCACTGATCATCCATATGACGCGTCTGCTACGCCTTGATGCCAGCATTCGTCGCGACGTGATGGCCTGGAAAGCAGAGCAGGGTACGCAGGAGATCGCACCATGATGACCCTCATCACCATTAACCGCGTGTACTACCTGATCGGCTTCGTCGTGATGCTGCTGGTTGTGATGACCCTTCGCGATCGCGCTAACCCGAAACGCTATACCACGGCGCTGTTCTGGTTTCTGTTTGGCGGGATCTTCCTGTTTGGCGATCTGATGGTGCAGGAGCTGGGTAAGCCCCTGGCGTATCGCATTATTGGCGGCGCCGTTATCGTGATTGCGCTGCTGGCCGGTTTCGGGCTGGTCGGGAAGGGGCATTATAAAATGTCCACCGAGGAGGAGCGTGTTGCCTCGTCGAACCGGCTGAAAAACTCGCTGTTTTTACCGGCACTGATGATCCCCGTGGTAACGGTCATCGGGACGCTATTTCTGAAAGGCGTGTCGATTGGCGGTGTCTATCTGCTCGACCAGAAACAGCTTACGCTGGCGGCGCTGTGCGTGGCCTGTGTGGCAGCTATCCTCACCGGCTGGTGGCTGACAAAAGGTACGCCGCTGCATGCGGTTCGTCAGTCGCGTCGGCTGGTCGATACCATTGGCTGGGCGGTGATCCTGCCGCAGATGCTCGCCATGCTCGGCGGGGTGTTTGTGGTGGCGAATACCGGCGAATCGGTACAAAAGGTGGTCAGCCTGTTTGTGAACCCGGACAGCCGCTTCATGCTGGTGGTCATTTATTGCGTGGGGATGGCGCTGTTTACCATGATCATGGGTAACGCCTTCGCAGCCTTCCCGGTGTTAAGCGCCGGTATCGCTCTGCCATTCCTGATTAATGTCCATCACGGTAACCCGGCGCCGCTGCTGGCTATCGGTATGTACGCTGGCTATTGCGGCACGCTGATGACGCCGATGGCCGCCAACTTCAACATTGTGCCCGCCGCGCTACTGGAGCTAAAAGACAAATATCAGGTTATCAAGATCCAGATCCCGACCGCGTTAACCCTGCTGGTGGTGAACGTGTTCTTAATGTATTTCCTCGTGTTTCGCTAAGGAGCTGCAATGGAATTAACGCAACATCAGGCTGACGCCTTCGCCAGAATGCCGTTGACCTATTTACGTCAGGAATACCCGAACCACATTATGCATCTGCTCAACGATGACGGCGACGTTCTGCCGCCTCGCGAGCTGCACCCGATCTTTTACGGCTGTTTTGACTGGCACTCTGCGGTGCACGGCTACTGGCTGCTGCTGCGCTGCCTGCGTCTCTGGCCCGAACTGCCGTGCCGGGAAGAGATCATCACTCTGTTCGAAGAACACCTGACCGACGAGAAGGTGGCGAAGGAGTTGGCCTATTTTACCGCGCCGTTCCGCGCGTCGTTTGAGCGGCCTTATGGCTACGGCTGGCTGCTGGCGCTGGCGCAGGAGCTGAAGCAATCGTCACTGCCGCAGGCGGAGCGCTGGTACCAGACGCTGCAACCGTTAACGCGGGATATTCGCCAGCGGCTGGTGGATTACCTCAGCAAGCTTACCTATCCGATCCGCGTCGGGACGCACTACAACACGGCGTTTGCGCTCGCGCTGGGGCTGGATTATGCCCGGGCGGTGAACGATGACACGCTTGAGCGCGCCATCCTGGACGCGGCAACGCGGTTTTACCTCGCGGACACGCAATATCCTGCGCATTATGAGCCGGGTGGCGACGAGTATATCTCCGGAGCGCTGACCGAGGCCCTGCTGATGAGTAAGGTGGTGGGGGATTTCCCGACCTGGTTCGATGCGTTTCTGCCTGAAGTGGGCGCCGTTTCTGCGCTCATGAACCCGGCCGAGGTGAGCGACCGCACCGACCCGAAAATCGCGCATCTTGACGGTCTCAACCTCAGCCGCGCCTGGTGTATGAAGCACATTGCCCGTGCTCTGCCGGAAAATCATCACGCCCGGAAGCCATTACACGATGCCGTTGCGCGCCATCTCTCGGCAAGCGTGGAGCATGTTGTCGGCAGTCACTACAGCGGCGGGCACTGGCTGGCGAGTTTTGCGCTGCTGGCGCTGGAGTAGCGCTTAGTTATATTTTCGTGCTCATCCTGTTTCCGCAGGATGAGTGATTTTACGCAACCGACTCGCGCTGACGACGACCGCTACCGCAGAAGCCGCGGCGGCGACCCACAGTGCAACATGAATTGACCTTTCATCTGCGGCCAGCAGAACGGCCACGGCGGCGGCGCCCAGACACTGCCCGAACGTGCGCATAATGGATAAAACACCGGATGCATAGCTCGCATGCTCACGAATAACGTTGGAGAGCATTTCCCGGTTATTGGGACTCTGAAAGCAGCCAAACCCCATGCCGCATACCAGACTCCGCAGGCAGATATCCCACATTGTAGGGCGGTCGGGTAATGTCGCAAGAAGGATCAAACCCACGACAAAAATCACCAGCCCCAGGGTGGATATCGCCGGGGCTGAAATCGTGTCCGCCCACCGGCCTGCATGCGGCGCAATCAGTACGATCCCTAGCGGCCACGGCGTAAACAGCAGGGCAGACAACACCGGACTGTAGCCGTATTCGCTCTGAAACAGGAAAGGCAGTGCAATAAAAGTGATCCCCTGGCTGACAAAAGCAATCATTGACGTGAAGGCCGCGAGGGTAAAACGTTCATTTTTAAACATCGTCGGCGGCAGCAAGGGGTTATCCGTGCGGCGGATCTGCCAGATAAACGCCATGCCGCTCAGCGCAGCGAGCACCGTCCAGCAAAGACTGCCGGGGTGATAAGTAGCCTCCTGGAGGCTGTTCGCCGCCATGATCGTCGACCCCAGCAGCAGCGCCGACAATATGGCGCCCGGGGTGTCGAAGGGCGCTTGCTTTCGAACCGCATCCCGCGGCAGCGCTTTGACCGCCAGCAGTAAGGCGAGGGTGCCGGGAACCACGTTTATCGCAAACAGCCATTGCCAGCTCAGGGTGTGAAGGATCGTCCCACCCAATACCGGCCCGATAGCGGAGCTGGAGGCGATGAGCAGAGCGTGTAACCCCAGAATGCGGCCAAGTAATCGCCCGGGAAATACGGATCGCAGGATTGCGGGGGCAATACTCAGCGTCGCCGCGCCGCCGATCCCCTGAAGCACGCGCATACCGATGAGCACTTCGGGCGTCTTCGCCAGCGCGCAACCCAGCGATGTCAGGGTAAAGGTTGTCAGACCTGCCAGAAAAACGGGGCGATAACCCAGGCGGGCCGCAAGCGCCGCGAATATCGCCAGCGACATCGCGGCCGCCAGCAGATACCCGTTGGCAAACCAGACGGCAATACTGGCAGGTACCTGCATCTCCTGAGCCATGGAGGGCAGGGCAATGTTGATCATGGTGCCATCAAACACGCCCATTAAGGTGGTGGTCATAATTGCGGCCATCACCCGCGCGCGCGCCGGGCCGGGAAGTCCTTCGTCGCCGGGTTGACTGGAAAAGAGCGTCATTATGTTGTCCTCTGAGAAGAGTGTATGGATGACAAAACTATAAAGATGGCTTTTACAGGGCGGAAGGCGCACCATTTGCACTTTATCGTTGCATGAAACGCCTTATCTGAATGTACAGGAATGAGCGCTATGACCGATCCTGATTTTAATTTACTGATTGCACTAGACATATTGCTGAGCGAAGCGAGTGTCGCAGGTGCGGCACGCCGTCTGAACCTCAGCACCTCGGCCATGAGCCGGACATTAAGCAGGTTACGCGACGTTACAGGCGACCCGATCCTGGTGCGCGCCGGGCGTAGCATGGTACTGACCCCGTGGGCCGAAGCGACCCGGGATCGCGCCAGGCGTGCAGTGCACGAGGCGAGGGCGGTATTGCAGCCCTCAACTGAAACGTTCAGCGCGCAGAGTCTGGCGCGTCTTTTTACCATCAGGGCAAACGATGGTTTTGTGGTGGCGTTTGGGCCTGCGCTCATAGCGGCTGTGGCCGACGCCGCGCCGGACGTCTGTATACGCTTCGCGCCTAAGCCGGAAAAAACGTCGCGCTATCTTCGGGAAGGGCTGGTTGATCTGGAGATTGGCGTCCAGAGCAATATGGGGCCTGAAATACGGCTGCAACGACTGTTTGAGGATCGGTTTGTGGGCGTCGTGCGTAAGGGGCATCCGCTGGCTAATCAGGCAGAAATAGGGGTGAAGGATTATGTCGCCTGGGGCCATGTGGTAGCGTCACCTGAGGGCGCGTTGCACGGTTCCGTTGACGATGCGCTGGCCGAACTGGGGACAAAACGTAAAATCGCCAGCGTCGTACCGGGATTTCCGACGGCGCTGTCCGTGGCGCTGGCATCAGATCTTATTGCCATGATACCCGCGCTCTATTTACTCAATCAGCAGATAACGGAGCAGTTACACGTTTTCGAGCTGCCGTTCAAAAGCCGTCGTATTACGGTTTCACAGATGTGGCACCCAAGAATGGAACGCGACCCTGGTCACCGCTGGCTGAGAGAGCAAATTCTTGCGATATGCGGTGTGGAGAGGTCAGACATGATAAAGAGCGCTGTATAGCGATTGCTATACACGCCGCTAATGTTATGCTTGTAAAGCAATTGCTATACAAGAGGTATACCCATGAAATCAGATGTTCAACTCAATCTCAGAGCCAAAGAATCCCAGCGGGCGCTTATCGATGCCGCCGCAGAGATCCTCCATAAATCACGTACAGACTTCATTCTGGAGATGGCCTGTCAGGCAGCCGAGAATGTGATCCTCGATCGACGTGTATTCAATTTTAACGATGAACAGTACGCAGAGTTCATTGACATGCTCGATGCCCCGGTCGCGGACGATCCTGCCATAGAAAAACTGCTGGCAAGGAAACCGCAGTGGGACGTGTAACAGCGCCAGAGCCCTTATCCAGCGTCCATCAACTGGCGGAGTTCGTCAGCGGAGAGGCCGTGCTTGACGAATGGCTAAAACAAAGAGATCTGAAAAACCAGGCGCTCGGCGCAGCCCGAACGTTTGTCATTTGTAAAACGGGCACGAAGCAGGTCGCGGGATTTTACTCACTGGCTACCGGCAGCGTTAACCATACGCAAGCGACAGGTAATCTGCGGCGTAACATGCCGGATCCCATTCCCGTGATTATACTTGCCCGTCTGGCTGTTGATGTCTCGTTACGCGGAAACGGGTTGGGAGCCGATTTACTCCACGATGCGGTTTTACGCTGTTATCGGGTAGCTGAGAATATTGGGGTGCGGGCGATCATGGTTCATGCACTCACTGAGGAAGCCAAAGCGTTTTATATCCACCATGGTTTTAAAGCCTCGCAGACTCAGGAACGGACACTGTTTCTCCGGCTTCCTCAGTGGAGGCAAAGGAAAGGGTGGTATGCGATGGGCTTATCTGATGAGTGACAGGATTCATAACATCTTATTTAACTTATGTTGAGCGAAAATTCAGTTCATGAGTCATGTTGTTTTTATCCGTATGATTTAATTTACTATTTGTAATTTAAAGGCCAGTTCACTTTGCGGAGAACTTCATGAACTAACAAAAGATTTGCTTCTTATAGGCATTTCCTGGCAACCTGCTACACAAACCTTTACCCTTCACAATCGCATATAAACCCCTACCAATTTTAGGTGGTATCTTATTGTTTTATTGAAAAAATCATGATTTTCAATGACATTTAGATTCGTTAATACCTAATCAGAACTGATAATTCTGATGGCGGTAGCGTTGTCAAGTTTGCTAGGTTTGCCTGAGAAGAATCGGTCGGGTAAGAGGGCTATTAAGATCTATGTTGGCCGATCGGCGTGAAGCGAACTAGCTGGGATGCTAAGGATGCAAACCCGATATTCTCAGGATATATCCCTAAAAGTTTTAGAGCGGTGCGTATAATACAGCTAGTTCCGCAAGATAAGGGTGACGATGAAACTGAAGGCGTCACAGGCACACCCGCAGCCACCCACACTGCTGGTGGATTTAAGCGATATAGCCACACTCAGAATGCTCTACTAAGAAGAGCTCGCCAGGACGGCTGCCGCTGACACAAGGGTCTTTCCCGACGAGCAGGATCTTCTAGCTAAGATTACGGACGGTCGGCGCCCCGAAACTACCCTTTGCGAAAATTGTGAGGGTTCGGCACAATTTATGTCACGGGAACATTTTGGAGTACATCATTACAGTGAGTGACGGTATGGGGGAGTCGGTCCGGATATTCACACCTGAATGTATGTGTGATCTAGCATAGACGTTGTCGGAAATCTCGAAACTATGTATTGCAGCGTTGCATCAATATTGGCGTGATAACAATTTATCTATGCCTTAAAATTCTGGACGGTTTCTGTTCCCGGTATCAGTTGAACGCCGGGATGAAATAATTATTCACCCCAGCTACAAAGAGCTTTTTATTGTTCAGAAAATGTCGTGGTATAAAACTTATGTTTTAAACTTGGTGATAGTCACGGAAAAAGATATGAAAATTAAAAACATCGTATTGGCAGGAGTAATATCACTGGTATTTCCTGTTCATGCCAGTGAAAAACAGTATAAAAAAAGTGATCCAGTACCTGTCTGGGGACACGCAACAGCTGTTTCAAGGATGTGTGATGAACTTCTCGGAGAAACTGAATCAGTTAAGATGAGAGATGGAGCCACTAAAATATTAAACGAGACTCTTAACAGATTACCTGATACTAAAGTGTCTGATGAAGGGGAAAATGTAATCGAGGCATTTGTCACACGCTCCAGGTCCCCGTCTGACATACCTTCGCGTTGCGAAATCAGTGTTAATACGAGATACTGGGAAATCGTTCAAGCCCAAAAGCGAACAGATGCTAATTGACTCTAAAAAATTATTTCGCCCGTTACTCCGTTGTCTCAAAAAAACATCTGGCTTAATGAGTCATTCAACCTCTATCTAATTTCCTCTTAAAAGCAGCCAAAGTAAACAAACATACAGCAACCACTCGATTGTTTAGCGGAAAATCCATGTACAACAAGATCAAAATAGAAGCACACTCACAATCCATAAATAAAGTTGTGAACCGGTTTGAAGGCGAGTTTGATGTCAAAGCCGAAGGCATGATCCCAACGGAAAAATTAGAGAGCCTGATTGCTCAACTGAAACGCAAAGCGACAAATGGCGGTGATGATATTGACGCACTTATTCTTGAAGCGTTCTCTATTGGTGTGAGGGCTGGCTTTTACCGCGCTCTTTCCCGATTTGCAGATGGAAAAATAAAAACCCGCAAAGTGCCCAACAAAGAAGAATGGGTTTTACATTCAAGCTCAAAAACCTTTAGGATCACCAAACAGTTACCTTCTACCAAACACGCCTCTATCAAAGCAGTATTGTCATTATCTCTTGCTGAGTATGGGTTTGAATAATGGCCGAGGGTGAGGAAAAGAAAGACATCCTTGAACAGGGATTTACGCAAGCTTTGGGGGGATTTAACGAACTCCAGAATGCTTTTTTGGTTGATGCTCTTGACCAGTACTCCGTGCTCATCAAAAATTCGATAAGTACCGACAACGGTGTGATTACAAACCAGTCGCTCGATATTCAGCAGGGTTTTGCCGCTGAAGCCCATCACACCGGTTCTTACAATATTGAAGCCGCAGCAAAAGGGGCCAATAACCATCGGGCGACGATGGATGTGGGTCAGAGAAATCATCCGGTCTCCGATGTCCGTATCACTACCCCTGAAGGAACAAAAGATTACCAATTAAAGTTTTATAAAGATGGCGAAAGCAGCGCAAAAGCCATTAATGAGCCAAGATACCAAGACGTTGGCAAAGTGGTCCCGGAAGAACAACTTGCGGATGCCCGTTCAGTAGCAAATAAGGAGTCAGCACGTAACGCACAAACGCGGCCGGAAGTCAGTGAGAACTACAAAAACACGGCAGAGACGCTTGATGATTCCATTAAATCTGATGATCGAACTGATATCCATAGTAAGCCGCTTAAACGAAAGGGTGAAGGCAGTTCCGAAGAGTTAGTTGAGCAGACCAAAAAAGAAGGAAGAGGGCCAGAATATGCTGATAAAGACCGCGTACGATCAGAATTCAACAGCATGCAGTACGCCAACGCAGCCAAAGCAGGAGCGCTTTGCGGCGCGTCGTTAAGTGCCGCGTCTGAACTTATTACAATCCTGGGTAGCGATGAACCTCTGACCATGGAACAGTGCATGGAAGCGGCAGAGCGCATTGTGGTGAATTCGTTGAAAGGGGCGGGAAATGCAGTTCTTGTCACGGGTATTCAGCATCTTGGCCAAAGCCTTCTTGATAATGCCGCACATGGGGCTCTCAAAGCCGCGGGCAAAGGGATAGTAAAGGGTAATATAGCTTCAGCAGCTGCAAGTATTGTTCTGAGTCTTGGCAAAAACATCTTTCAGTTTTCCCGTGGAGAAATCGATAGCCTTGAATTTGGTGGTTCGATGGTCAACACGACCGTGACAGTGGTGGGCGGGGTATTAGCCTATAGTGCGGGCACGGCAACCGCGACATTTCTGGGTCAGTGGGTCGCATCCGAGATTGCCGCCACCGCCATTTTTGGCACCACACTCGGTGCACTGGGGCCGATTGCTTTGGGAACTATTTTCTCTATCGGTTTTTCCTTCGCGCTAGGTGCTTATGTTGGTCACTTCTCACGTAATGGACAAAAACTGGCGATTAACGAGATGCAGGATGCCATGGCCAAACTCAACAATGGCTCCATCAATCTATCTCAATATACGGGTTTGGTAGGAACCATGTCTGAGTTTAAATTTGAATGGAAGGACATGTTGCCATTCTCCGGGAGTATCTCGGTCTTTGCGGAATACCGATCCCGAAAAAGCCAGCTTATGGCTTTACAGAAAAACCTAGAAGCGCGGATTTCGCAACTTCCGCAAGAGGAACGGGAAGTACTTTATCAGCTCAACGCAAGTTACAAACAAAAAGTAGCGCAGATTGAAGAAGAATATGCGCTACAGCGTCAGGCTATCACGGAACAGGCTGATGCACATTATCATCGCCTGAGCCAGGATCTGAGTGCGTATCTTGAGTTACAGTTTTTGATCTACACTCCCTTGAAAAATGCCCATCACGCTGAAAACAAGAAACTTGAGGCTGAATATCGCAAACAGCATTTTCGTCAGGTGCAGATTGCATCTTACGAGGCTGAATTGAAAAGACTTCATCAAAAGTTCGAACAATTAACCAATCAGGGCGGTGATACTGAGAAACTTGGACGCATTATGCTTGTGACTGTCGGTGGCCGTCTGAAACAAATTTTGCCTGTGAAAACATCCTGGGATCAGGCTTATGAATTTTTTGTGAGTCCAGATGCCAGGAGCCTGTGATGTTTAAGAAACTTGTACACTACATTACAAGTAAACGCCTCGAGAAGCACCGCTTAAAAACTCAGTGCATGATCGATGAGTATGAACGTCGCGCGGCAGCCAGCAATGCTAGAGTACAGGCCCAGGCAGACAAATACACGTCAGAAATAGAGCGAATGGCGGAGCAACGCCATGAACAAATCGCGGATTACATGGCCTGGCAGAACAGAAATGTTGAGAACGTTTATGCCTATTCGCTTTTGCTCAGGGATCTTCAGCAAACTATGTTTGCCTGTACTGAAAGCTGGATAAGGCAATCTCTAAGCGAACAGCGATGGAAGATAGAACAGGAAAAATCGCAGGTGCTGCTCTCAACGTTGCGTTATCTGGACGAATTGGCCGAAGAGATGATACGACTGTCGCGATCGGATGACCGTCTCACTTGGCAAAAACGCATTGCTGAACGTCCGCTTAGTACGACAGATGACACCATCAGGCAACATGCCAAACGGGTTCAAGGTGAAATTGAATCGGAGGCAAAAGCCTATGAGACGGAGTTGCGGCGAATAAAGAGTTACAAGAATTCGTTGTTCAGACAACTGCAAGAGGTCAAAAAAAACCGCACTGCATGTAAAGAGGCTTTAGACCGCGACCGCAATGAGCACCGCGAACAGAAACAGCAATTGCGAACGGTTTACCGTGAATGCAGAGACCGATGGGATGATCTGCGAACCGACGTCGAACACCACTATCAATATAGTAACAGCGAATCCGAACTGGCTAGCCAATGGTTGTCGCGAATGCCTCAAGGGGGAACCTTCAACGAGATCAGACAACTGATTCAGGACGCTCAGGAACACTGTGATTCAGCCTGCAGTGAAGTACAGTCGCTTTACGAACGCATGGACTCCATAAAGAGCCGGATTAAAAGCGCACACGATAATCAGGATTACTCGCGACTGGATACAGATAAAGCGGAACGGCAGACCGTCTTTAATGCGATAAAACAGGCAAAAGAGCGACAGGATTGTGTTTATAAGGCGCGGAATGTTCTGAAAGCACGCCGGACAGAGATTATTCAAATGCTGGATAGAATCAGAGATTTTCACCCCTCCAAAACCGTTGAAGATTTCTTCGCATTGCTGTCACAAGAGGATGACGATATGTACTGGTCAGCAATTGGCCTGAAAACCCGAAATCTGCAAGGTCCGGAGGGCAGGGCAGCATGAGCGTCTGTGATATTCCACCGGTAAGATTAACGTTTAGCTGGCGTGCGATGAATGCAAAAGAGTGTTATCTAGCTATTTGTGCAGCGGTACGATTTGGGTTCGATACCCGGGAAACTTTACTTGCCGCGCTCCCGCAGTTTTCAGTGAATCGCCTGATTGTGGCACTGGACACCCTAATTGCTGCCGAGATGGCGTATATCAACATGGGCAGATTAACCATCGATAACGACATGTTGATTATTGAAGCGCTTGCTGCAGGTCATCCGCTTGATTTACCGCTGGAAATGCAACAATTGAAGCGTACCCCCCCTCTGTTGAACGCGATCTTGCTTAGTCTTGGCATTAAAAACCCGGCTGGATCGTTGGTGCTTCTCAAATCCCGAGTCGAAGAGATAAAAGATGACCTCTGAAACGCTGCTTATCCAGCCGGAACCCACGTCGGAAGTGGCTTGCTTACCGGCCACGATGGATCTCATCGATCATATTGACGACTGGTTAACATATTTGGTGAAACTGGTCGGTATGACCACCGATGTGAAAACACGAATCAAATATAGAAGGCAGATAAAGTATCTTGTACGGTTTCGGTACGGTGCAAACTGCAATATCACGCATAACATCACACTTGCAAGGTATTACACGAAGCGGGCCAATAAATATGAGGACGCACCCGGAAGCAGTGAAAAGTATAACTCCGACGAGCATGATTCCCTTTATGCGTTAGTCAGACCAATGGCTTTTGAGGTCGGGAAACCGGTTCAGTCATGCTATTTATCGGATGTCTACGCTTTCAAACAGGTTCAAAAGGCGCTGGCCTGCGAAGATATTTTCTTTTTACAGGGGCCACCTGGTACCGGTAAAACAACCGCGATTGTTGAGATTATTCTTCAGACGCTACGGCACAAACCCGATGCACGCATTCTTATCACTTCAGAAACTCATGTGGCGGTTGATAATGCCCTCGATCGCCTTACAAGCCATTTGTCCAGCGGGCAGATGGCCACTTTGCTGCGTTATCCCCGGTTTACCGTATCGGCATTAGAAAACCCGGATGCCATACTGGTTCAGGCACAGTCGCGGGCAAATGCACTCTGGAATCAGGCTCATCAAACCGCACCGGAACTGACCTGTCATTTATGGCAACGGCTCGACCGGGGTCGGAAAAATGAGAAGGGTAAACATGAATTGCCACGCTGGTTAGTGCGCAACCTGGCTGACAATCACCAAATCATTGGCGTGACATGTAACCAACTCGACCATCTTCTGGATAAAGAAAGCGAGATATTTGATCTTGCTATCGTAGATGAATGTTCAAAAGCGACACTTCCGGAATGGATTATGGCCCTGTCCGTGGCACAAAAGTGTATCCTTGTGGGCGATCATAAACAGCTCCCGCCCACATTTTGCCAGGAAGAGTCAGAAGCACTGTCCGTACTCAGCTACAGCCAAGAAAAGTTAATCCGTGACGGAGTTATTGAACGGATGTTTGAAAACTTTCCCGAAAGCATGAAAGGCACGCTGCTCAGGCAATACAGAATGTTGCCGCAAATTGGTCAGTTCATTTCAGAAAATTTTTACAACAAAAGCCTGAGCCATAGTAGGATTAAGGGTAACGGGCTGTTCGAACATTTTGCGTGGCTCACTTATCGCGCCAGAAATTTCTCGGTGCCGCCGGAAAAAGGGAATCAGCGAAAAACACTTATTAATCAGGCTGAAGTTACAGTAATCCTCGATAAACTGAAGGCGATGTGTACGCAGATCGCTGAAGCGAACCTGTTGGTTGGTAGTGATAATGACGCGATTTATCAGAGGGGAAAAAAACTGACAGTTGCGGTTATTACGCCATACAGAGCACAGTGCCAGGAACTCCGTCGGGCGATATTGAAAAACGATTTCTCTGCCTGCCTCATCATTGAAGTTGATACCGTCGATGCTTTTCAGGGTAGACAAGCGGACGTAGTGTTCTTTTCCTTCGTACGTACTGTTGGTCCTGCAACGTTTTATGCCGATGACAGGCGGATAAATGTTGCGATCTCCCGCGCAAGAGATTGCGTTTATCTTGTGGGAAATATTGATTACATACGCAGACACAACATACCGGTACTGAAAGCACTGTTGAAATTTCCGGTGCTTTCGTGCGCGGATGTTTGTTAAGGAAAAAGTCTCCGACAAAGATCTTGCAGGAGATGAAGTTACGCGAACCCGAAAGGGCTGGACTAAGTACTTACGGAAGGCAGAGAATTGAATGGAAGCTATACCACGGTTATGAAAGCACGGAGAAAGCAGAGAGGTTCCTTAATGTTATACCCGAGGAATATTTAGATCCACAACTACGCCGTGTTGTTTACGCCGTCACTCAACTGGGAGAAGTTTCGATTCCGCAGGTCATCGAATGGCTTGATTTTAGCAACGCACCGCTTAAGTTAAACGAAATTCGATCACAATTCCAGGCGCTCACTGTCAATGATAATCAGCGTGCCCAATATCGTGCATCACGTACCAGCATGGTTAGCGATCAGGGACACTATATGGACAAGCTTTTCCGCATCGGAAAAGGGAGGGAGAGCCGCTATGTTCTTTATTAGCCAAACATACATGGTGTCTGGGATATTGGCGATGACGGAAAAACGCCTGTAAAGATTGTAAAACCTGCTTCCCTGGAAAGTTTGCGGATATTGCATGAATGTACTGACTGTCCGGAGTCAAAACTGGAGGATATGCACGCAAGAGTTCTAAGGGAAATTGTCGATCGTGAAGGCCAGCTATAAGCAACCATAACAGCAACGGACTTCACAGAAAGGGCATTCGTCATCGGCTCTAGAACAACCGCCGATCTCGTAGTGCAGCCGATCCCCAACAATTCCAACCACACGTCGACCTTGCCATTCTTTTGAAGTGACCAATTTCCCAGTCAGCATCATAGCCACCATGTTTTGCCAGACGGGGTTAGAACCAAGAGCTTTAGCGCGGATCAATGCCAAGGCTGGTGTCGCAACACATCATAGCATTAGATGGTTATCTGATTGATCTATTGAATAAAAAATTGGTTGCGATAGCATAGATTTTATCAAGGCTTATGTCTCTGAGGGCGGTAGCGTTCTTAATTAAATTATTGACAAGGATGCGCAAATCAGCTAGGAATTTTGTAGAGATTCATGCGTATAACGCTGATGATACCTTACTGTCAGAACGTCATTACAGATGTCAGCGAATCAACGGTTCGTACCGATGACTGCTGTGATGCACTCATGGAGATTTAAAACAGAAAGTTTGTGAGTGAGGTGCTGGTAGATTCTAGGGCGCATGAATAAAGTACATATTGCACTAACGCGGTAAATTTTAAAACCTAATTTAAATCGTATGCAGCCTTAGATCTCATGCCTAACGACACTATAAATTTTTGCTTTTAATTTAACCGAAGCCGGAATTCATGTGGAGGAAGAGAGCAAAGAGTCGTATGGCTGTTTTCATCGTACTAATCAAGACTGACTGGTTTTGCCAGAAGGGAGATAAGCTCAGTCCGTAGTAGCCAGCTAACTGACAAATTAATTTGTCGGCCCCTTGCCCGTGCTTATATAAACACAATTATATAAGTTTCTAATTCAGCAGTTTTTCATTTTAAGAGGAATTTAAATGTACAATGGTACACCTACTGAAGTAGAAGAAAAACTCAGATCATGTCAAGTGGAAAGTATTGGTGTAGCTGCAAAATATTTTAGATCGCGCTCATCTGGATCATGTCTTATAAGCTTGCCGACAGGTGCAGGGAAAAGTGGTGTTATATGTTGTCTAAGTCAATTCAGTAAATATAAAAATATATTAATTGTTACATATCGAAGAGCTGTTTGTGATCAGTTGTATAAACAGATTAGAGGTGATTTTTTTACTAAACTAACCGATTCTGGTAAATCTAAATCACTTACAATTAAAGATGTGCATAATGACATCAATAAAGAAAGTAACAGTGGGATATTTTGCACTACCTTCCAAAAATTGCTAAAAATCAACAATGATGAGATCAATAAAATCTGTGATGAATTTGAGTTGATCATTATTGATGAAGGTCATTCCGAACCATCGCCAGAATGGGGAGGAATTATTCGTAAGTTTAAAGCAAAAAAAATAATAGTGACTGCCACACCATACCGAAACGACTTATTTAGTTTTGATATTGATACAGATCACTCATATATATATACATACAAAAATGCCATAGAAGAAGGCATAATATCAGCACCTGTTTTTGCAAAAGCAAAAAAGGAAGATTTAGTCAGTGTAGTAAGGGATTACTTAAACAAAAATAGTGATACATTGTGTATTGTCAAGTGTGATAATTTTAAAAACATATGCGAATATTATAATCTTTTTAAAGATGAATTTAAAACGCTTGCGATTCATAGACAATTTGAGACTTCACCACTGGATGAGAATTTATATAATGTACCAAGCAATTTATCTGAAAGCCCTTATAAAATACTAATTCATCAACGTATGTTAGATGAAGGTATCGATCTTCCGAATGCAAAACTACTAATATTAACCTATAGTGTTCGGAGTGGTAAGGAATTAGTACAAACAATGGGGCGTGTTGTAAGGTGGTACAAAGACAAAAGCCCACTGGTTATAGACTACAATGAGTGCACCAACGTTGATTTATGGGAGAACTACCAAGAATTTGATAATTACTTGACGGATAAAACATCTTTAAGGAAATTCATTAATACTTTAAATACAGCATCTTTAGTTGAAAAGTATTTAGACGCATTTCCGGAAATTAGTTATTTTGACGCGACATATAAAAAGAAATTTGACTTCAAAACATTCAACCCTTCCACATCCTTAAAAATACCTCTCGCGTCAGTATGTTTTTATTACAAAGATAAGGGCTTTAATCTAATTGATTGTTTAGATAAAATATATTGGGAATTTACAAGAGAAGGGTCTTTATCAAAAATTGATAGTGACTCTGGCATCATTACATCAGTTTGTTTTGACAGTTCCAGATTTCTTAAGGATACGTTATTCTTTCAACCATCACTTGAGTTTGTAATTATACGTGAAGTAGGTGATATTGTTGCGATTTATGATAGTCGCGGTAGAAAATACAATAAAAGAATTGAATTAGGTATCAGACAACCAGTTGGCCCGGATAAGCTATTTAAGCTAATTTCGCTAAATGAAAAATCTAAAACAACGCAAGCTAGCACAAGGGCTATACAGATTAATTCACAGCAAGCAGAAAGTATTCTTTATGTGTCTGATAGGTTAGAGTCAACGACTTCAACTCAAGCCAATGGAAGCTATGCAGTATCAACTACAATAGGTTCTAATCTTCATGATGATCTTTCGATCATGTCCTCATATTATTTAGGCGTAGGATCCGGCCGTGTTAGTGATCAAAAAGAAAGACAATTTAGTTTTGAAAGGTTTTGTGAATGGGTTAATGATGTAAAAACCAATTTAGAAGGCGCTAACAAAGTATCTAGTTCATTTCTTAATTCATTTGCTCAAACTGTTGATGGTATACCTACTGAAAAACCAGTTGCTTGTATTATTGATCTAAGCAACTATAACGGTTTGTTGAAAGTGTATTGTAATGGCAAGCACAAAAAAATAACATCAAACTATCTATTTAAAAAATATAATTTTGGCATTTCTTTTTTTGACAAAACACTACTTCCGCTTGTTATAAACACCAATGGAAGTAATCTATCAAAGATGGGGGGGGCCATAAGGTCAGCGATATTCTTACCTCGAGAACTAGATTTTTATGTTGACAAAGGTGAATTAAAAACACGTAATCAAACTCTAACCTTTATGGTTGATAATGAAGTTGTTAATGAAAGTGATATTTTTAACAATAACACCGTGAAATTAATATTTGACAATGGAATCACTTACTTAAATGGTCTGTTTTATAAATTTACTCTCCCCACAGACAATGCAAGAGTTGCAGATGAATTTTTCTCGAGATTTGTAGAATTACAAGATTTGTTGTCAGGTGGATTATCAGAAAAAGATGAGGATGGATTGATCGGAACTAGTTTTAGCCCCTCATCGATATTTTATTTGATAGATCAACTGTCAAACCTGAGAACTAAATCTGTGCAACTATCTCAATTGGGACCATTTTATCAATATATCCCTAATGTTGATTTGATTCTTTGTACGGATATGGATACAGAACCAGCTGATTTTGTTCTTTCTTCCAAAGACAAACTTATCTATGTACACATAAAATGCGGTGCCGCAGGAAAACCTGAATCTTCAGCAGGTTCGATTTGCGAAGTCGGTAGCCAAGCGATAAAAAACATACATTACTTGATTAGTAATGATAAAAATTTACAATTTGCCAATTTAACTAGGCTGAGAAATCCTTGGCCAAAATTAGGAGGTAATAAGCATAATATAGAATTAGACAGTAGAATAAGATTGTTTGAGGGAACTTTCAATATTAATCACGACATAAATGATGTCTTAGAAAAGATAAACAAACGAAGAGCCAGTTCATTAGTAAGAAAAGAAATATGGATCGTTGTTGGTAACGGATTTTCATTGAGTCATTTTAAGTCACAATTTAATCCTTCAGTAGTGAAAAAATCACAAGAATCAATGCAATCATATCAACTTATAGACTCATGGCTATTACAATCCAAAAGTCTTGGTATAGATCTTAAATTTTTTGTTTCTCCATAAGAAATTTCGCGACAGAGATCCTTAACGGTGCGTCGAGCTTCGACGGAATTCAGAATAATGATGGTCTGGTGTTCGGTGAATCGTGCTTTGCGCATGGCAATCTCCTATCAGAACAAAACCAGTATGCCGGATGATCTCTAAAAGTGAATGGACCGATATGCAGGGATGCTTACAGTGGGTCTTCGACCTTTATAAGCATAGTAAAGAATAGAATATGCCAATGTACGATAATCTGTGCACTCTATTACCTGCGCAAAAAAGTACACCGGAATTGTTTGTCTGGTTTGGCAAATCGAGATCATTAGGCGGCATAGCGAATGACTTTAAATGAAAAGCCCGATTCATCAATGAAGATTGAGAAAACAAAAACCTTGCCCCCAGCAGAGGGCGAGCGCCGGGCAATGCGTGGCTATATGGGCCAATATGAAAGAGCCGGTGCAGCCATTTATGCTGAATTAGAGCGTGGGCAATTGGAGTGGATAGGCGTGGCGGACCGCAGTGCGGGTATCGCTGATGATTTAGTACTTGGATTTAATGGCCTTATCGTTGGGCACCAGTTCAAAACGTCCCGTTTCCCAGGTACATTTACAGTACAGACACTCTTAGTAGGGGCTGATGGTCTGCTTAAGCCATTAGTTTGCGCCTGGCAAAATCTTTGTAGTGCTAACCCAACGTCTCACGTAGAAATTCGTTTAGTTGTCAACGACTATCCATCAGTAAACGACGCCCCCGGAATGGAAGCTCCAGCTCACAGTGCTGCCTTCCTTGATGAGTTTGAACATTTTCCCAAACGCACGCTTGAGGAATGGCGCTACAGTAACTGGGGCGGTTTAGTCGAAATATTGTTTCAACATTCTTGCCTAGGTGGCGATGATTTCGAGAGATTTTTTCATGCGTTGCGCATAATTCATGGCTCAGCAGCAGATTTTATACAATTTCATAAACTCAGTGCAGAACAAGCGAGACTGGCGTCTGATATAGCAAAAATATTACCTCAGTTGGTCTCCGATAAACGAGATAGGGACCGATGGTCCTGTGAAGAACTATTAAATGAACTAGGGTGGAAAGATCCGACCAAAACACGCCACGTACATCGCTTTCCCATCGGTGCTCACGTCCAACGCAACCGCGATACGGAACTACAACTTCTCCAGACGATACGCAACACAATCCAGGGCTATGTGGCATTGATTGGGCCTCCAGGTTCGGGGAAATCGACCTTGCTACAGACAACCCTGGCTACCGAATATAACACTCGGGTCGTGCGCTATCTGGCTTTCATACCGGGAGCTGCGCAAGGTGTAGGCCGCGGGGAAGCTGATGATTTCTTCGAAGACATTTCTGCCCAGTTACGCAGCAGCGGGCTGCCTGGGCTTCGCCTTCGAGACAGCAGCCAATTTGAAAGGCGCGAACAATTCGGTGAACTGCTCAAACAAGCTGGCGAGCGTTATCAACGTGATACAGTAAGAACCATCATTATTGTTGATGGGCTGGATCATATCCCCCGCGAAGAACTACCAGCCCATTCGCTGTTAGGCGAATTGCCGCTGCCTGCAGCCATCCCTTTGGGCGTGACATTTATACTTGGTACCCAGCGACTGGAACTCAGGCATCTCAAACCCGCAGTACAGGAACAGGCTGGGCATCCGGATCGTCTCGTAACAATGCATCCACTTGAGAGAGTGGCGGTCGCCAGGATGGCAGACGTTTTGGGTCTTGATTCAACCATTTCGCGTGTAAAACTTTATGAACTTAGCCGCGGTCATCCGCTGGCGGCCAATTATCTCATTAAGGCACTGTTATCGGCAGATGAACAGGACACATCATGCATCCTCGCCGGAGGGATGGAATTTAATGGCGATATTGAATCAGTTTACGCATCCGCCTGGAGAGAAATCGCAAACGACCCTGATGTTATGCATGTTCTGGGTTTCATTGCCCGTATCGAAGCTCCGATGCCGCTGAAATTGCTGGCAACAATCGTAGATGCTCAGGCGATAGAGCGTACCTTAAAGACCGTCCGGCATTTACTCAAGGAAACCTCAAAGGGGTGGACTGTATTCCATAACAGCTTCCGTCTATTTGTACTCTCCAAACCAAAGATAACACTGGGCAGTATAGATGAAACCTATTCACAACATATTTATCGTGAATTAGCTGAACTATCTCGTCATGCACCAGAGCATTCATTACAGTCCTGGCTAACACTGCGCTATCTCGCCCGGTCAGGAGAGCGTGATGAACTTCTGGTGCTCGCAACGCCAGCATATTTTCGACACCAGTTTGCACATGGACGTTCCTGTTCAGAGATTGATTCGGACATCCACTTGGCTCTGATTGCTGCACGTTCCACGTATGATGGTGTAATTGCCACACGGTTGCTACTTTGCCGTGAAGAGATATCCAGACGAACTCAAGCACTGGAGTATGCTAATGAACTTCCGCGCGCGATGTTAAAAGTTGGCGATATTGATGCGGCGATCTCTTTCGTCCAGGACTTTCCCAATGCGGGCTATGAAGTCGTTGACCTGCTTTTGGAACAGGGTGATTTTGACCGCGCGAAAGAACTGTTTGAGCACCTTGAGCCATTGTCTCACTTGCATACCCCCAGATTCGAGCACTATGGGGACTCGCATAATCTACAAGAATTCAAAAAATGGGCAAAACGAGTTTTTCACTTCCGCGACTCTGAGCAAATTAAGCAGGCAATAGACTATTTGACCGTTGAGGGGTTAAAACACGCCACAAGTGTATCAACAGAAGAAAATATTACCTCTATTCGCGAACAGTTAAAGTGGACAGTGGTCGAGGCAATTGTTAACTGGCAAGCAGACGTTAATATTCAGGATACCTGCAATCAGTATGGCATTCATGAGCAAGAGATACCGGTTTTGATGACTCAGGCTGGATTTACTGCTAGAGACAGAGGAAATAATATCTTAGCATTGGAATTATTTAAGACTGCCATGGCACTGTCTGATTTTAATGATGTTTCTAATGGCGGGCGAAGATCGATTGCATTATTTTATGCCACCTCGGGTTGCACCGATCTGGCTTCAATATTATTCGAAAACCTTTTTGCACCTGCAATTTCGATGGGAGACAATGAATTAGAATCAACAAAAGCACTGACTCTTGCAGCCATGGAACATGCGCAACTTTGCGTTTTGCTCGGCAAATCCCTGCCCGACGTAGTCACCTCCACACACGCTATCTTACGACCGCTGCAGACACATGCTTCAGAAACGGGACGCTTGTTGGGGCTGTCCATAATAAATGCATCATGCATTCCTTCTGGAAATATTCAAATGGTCTGTCGCATGGTGATGAGATATGTAATGCAACTCAATAGCCATTCTGGAAACGATACCTATCAGGCTCAATTGGCATTGACAGCTACATCACCACTGATTTGTACATTAATTAAAATTTCTGCGCTGCGTGGTAAGGTCGAATATAATTCAGTACTAAATGAAATTGATAATGTAATGCCTGCTTTAATATTAAAAGGCAATACACTACTCCGGCGTGAAATAGCATTGGCAATGTATCAGGCTGACGGTGACCGTGAAAGGGCGGCCGCCAGACTTGAGCATATGGTAAACGAGTTGGTAGAAAATACACCTAGCGAACAACTCGAGACCCTGTCAGTTCTGGCAAACAGCTTTGCTGCAATTGGTGATGTTGACCGGGCACTAAACTTACTTGCTTCGATACATGACCACTGTTTAGGCTACGCTCTGGCAGCGCGTAAGGACCCTTTATACTCTGTCTGGAAAGACATATTGATTTTGGCCAATGCGGCAGACCCAGAACACCGTGCTCAACGAATAGGTCAGTTGATACGACAGGTTGATGGTATGAAGGAAACCGAGGGAGCATCTGCCGCATATCGTTTGACAGAAGTGTTAATCAATGAAGCAATGCGTATGAATGCGCACAGTGGTTATACCGTGGCACAGAAACTCAGCAACTGGGGGCTGATTCCATGGCCAAATCAGGTAAATGAACTGGTAATTGGTATGCTAGAACGCCGTCCTGAAATGGTGTTTCTCTGTACACCAATTTGGTGCGGGCTATGCCTTCCATTCTACATTGAACCCTATTATCGTGACCCTACACATGTAGGCAATTATATTGACGTTGCTGCAAATGCAGCGGGGCCTTCATCGATTGCCAAACTGGTATCAATTCTATTACCGGCAATCCAGGTTCATAGTCGAGCTCACGAGCGACTCACACTATTAAATCGCCTGAGCAAGGCGGCATTGAGACACGGTTATACCGATAACCAACTTGATAATGCCATTACTCGATGGACTTCAGAGGCCCCCGAAGCCCGCCGCTCCTACACGCCACAAAAGTACGACGAGGCTTCAACCCTTGACGAACTTCAACAGGCATTTGAATCAAATGATTCAGAACCTGAATATCATGCGCCTTATCGTTTTTGTGAGCTTGCAAAGTCCGCCGCATTAGACAAGGTGGTGAAAATGTATGAGCGCTGGCATTGCCTGCAGTCGGATGCACGTTGTCGTTTTTTGGTTGCAGAGCGGCTAGTTAATGCGGGGGACACTACGTTAGCCAGAAAATTAGTTGATGATTACGATACCAGTAGTGACCGGGAGATGTCATGGAGCCAATGGTTAGGAGGAAATCGATTCCGTCTCTTCCGCGCGCGTAAGCTACTCGATGGCGCAGCAATTCATCATGAAGCATATGAAGACTTCATCAGTTCAATTGTGGCGGGGAAAGAAAGCACCATGTCGTTGCTAACAGATATGGCCGACATTCTTCCTGTGATCTGTGAGTCGCCAGACTGGCCCGCCGTTTGGTCTATCTTAGCAGAGCAGATGTCTTTCACTCGCGAACACCGTATTGGTGAAATTTTCGAATTTGAGAATGAAAATATAACCGACGAAGAGTTACTCGCGGAATTGCTCCATTTTTCATTACGATTGCCTATCACCGAAGCTCGACAACATGCAGAGAAAACTGCACTAATTCTGGCGGAACATTCAACAGGAGGGCAAATCGTATTTGAGCACACTATCACACGACTCCTGACTGGCCCCCTTGATGAACCACTCCAGGCATTGCAAGTTTTGCTTTTGCTAAAACAGAACCACTTTGCAGCTGAAATTGGTGATTTAGTCTCTGGCCTTACGAATCATCGTGATATAGCTGTTGCTGAAGCTGCGTGCTTGCTAGCACAATATTGGCAGCTACCTATATCGATTGATTTTCATCCGTTGCCGTTGACATATCGATTGGCACTCGACGGAGACCCTGATCATGAACATGCTCTGTTAGATCCTGTGAGTGGGGCGATGCGTATTGAAGTCGACTTAGGATGGACGCAAATGCTTCGTCCCGTTGCAAGGAGACTTGCAGAGCTGGCTGATTGTGAGGAAATGAACATACGCCAGCGTGCCGCAACGTTTATCCAGCAATGGGGAGGGCTGGCAGCCTTTGGCCCTGGAGCAACAAAAAAGACCGAATCTCAGTTACGCACACTCTCAATGCAAATCTCCTATCTTAAGCCCCATGCTTACATTGGCATACTGGCACTTCGTCATGTCGCTGGAGAGCTGAGCTTGGCAGGCTTGCTTTCACCAAGGGATAAACCATCGCTACTGGAACAATTGGATGCAGCACTTCCGCCAGCACCTCGCCCTGAAATGCAAATCCGACCAACTGGCATTAGGCGACCGCTGAAAGTCAAGGATGCCCCGTGGAGTGAAGCTGAAGAAATGTGGACAAATTTGGTTGAAGAGGATGTAAAACCCTGGAGAGATCGTGCCGATGAATTCGTAATAGCCGAGGTTTCACAATTCAAAATGCATGATACCCGGCGAGCTGAATACCAGGTCTATCGAATTAGCGCACCTCAAATTCATATTTCTGATGCCAAATTCATGGCATGGTATCAAAGTTTGCCCGCAGTCGTTTGGCTGGGTCAAATGATCCCACTCGACGAAGACCTCGCACCGACAATAGTCAGACGTGTAGTCAGTTCCATCGGGACAATGTCTTCGCCGGGATATGCCATTGCATTATGCCCTAATATCCAGATGCATCTGGGATGGCATGAATGCAGCGAGATGCCTAATATTTATACCGACCAGAATTCAAAAGTCGTAGCAAGATTAGTGAATTGGCGAGACGCCGGACCAGTTGATATTGATGATGATTATATATGGGGGGAAGGTTGCTATCTGACGCTTTCCAAAGCAGGCTTGATACAAGTCCAGACTCTGTTTGGTGAGCTCACCGTACGTAATTTCGCAAGCAGATCTGTTCGGCAATTACGACAAGGCGAAGCGCAAATGATAAAGACAGCTCAGAATCTTTTCAGTACTACTTTCGACTCGCTGGATTAATGACACGATTTTGAGGAACCTCCTTATGGTAATCAGCGCATATTCATCATCAGTGGCCTTATCATCCAGCTTATCTTTTTGTTTTAAAGCGATTGTTTCCCGGTCTTTCCGGGTCAAATTAGTCTGATTGGTATAACGATCATCGGATACATATAGTAGTGCTACTAATCTGAAAGCATGATGGTTTACTAAATTTTGAATCTTAACGCTACGCCCCTTGTAGTTGGCTATGTTGGGATCGCCTAGCCGAGCTGACCTGCTCCCCGTTGATTAACACACCCCGATGTTAGTAATGTCTTCATAAGCCACATGAGGACATCCCCATGAAGAAGCGTTTTTCCGACGAACAGATCATCAGTATCCTCCGTGAAGCGGAAGCCGGGGTTCTGCACGTGAGCTCTGCCGTAAGCACGCCATTTCAGACGCCACCTTTTACTCCTGGCGTAAGAAGTTTGGCGGCATGGAAGTCCCTGAGGTGAAGCGGCTTAAATCGCTTGAAGAGGAGAACGCCCGACTCAAGAAGTTGCTTGCCGAAGCCATGCTGGATAAGGAGGCGCTTCAGGTGGCTCTTGGGCGAAAGTACTGACGACAGACCAGAAGCGGGAAGCCGTAGTGTTGATGTGTGATGCGACCGGTCTGTCGCAACGTCGTGCCTGCAGACTGGCCGGTTTGTCCCTGTCGACCTGCCGTTATGACGCTCAGCGTCCATCTGCTGATGCTCATTTATCAGGGCGTATCACTGAGCTGGCGCTTGAACGCAGACGTTTTGGTTATCGGCGGATCTGGCAACTACTGCGTCGGGAAGGCCATCACGTCAATCACAAGCGGGTATACCGCATTTACCGCCTTAATGGACTGAGCGTAAAGCGCAGACGACGTCGTAAAGGGCTGGCGACCGAACGGTTTCCGCTTCTGCGCCCAGATGCGCCGAACCTGACCTGGTCGATGGATTTCGTTATGGACGCACTGGCCAACGGTCGGAGGATCAAGTGCCTGACCTGTGTGGATGATTTCACGAAGGAGTGTCTGACGATCACCTCCGCTTTCGGTATTTCAGGCGTTCAGGTTACGCGTATTCTGGACAGTATCGCGCTGTTTCGGGGCTATCCGGCGACAATAAGAACCGATCAGGGCCCGGAATTTACCTGCCGCGCACTCGATCAATGGGCCTTTGAGCATGGTGTCGAGTTACGCTTAATCCAGCCGGGCAAGCCAACGCAGAACGGATTTATTGAGAGCTTTAACGGACGATTTCGCGATGAATGTCTGAATGAGCACTGGTTCAGCGATATTGCTTATGCCAGGAAAACGATTAATGACTGGCGACAGGATTATAACGAGTGCCGTCCACATTCATCGCTGAATTACCAGACGCCAGCGGAATTTGCAGCGGGCTGGCGAAACGGGAAATATGAAGAAAAACCAACCGACATTACTAACTGAGGGTTGTATCTAATCCAGGGGGCAGGTCAGGTAAGGCGTAGCATTTGACCTGTATTTCATTTGGCGTATATTGAATAGAAATCTGATGCAGGATTAGTAAAATGGGTATTTTTGACTTCATCTTTAGAAAGACGAAAAGAAATGAGAATAGCAAGCATTTAGAAAATACAGCACAAGCCCCTGCACAATATATAAATATTGCCGCGCAGAACAAAGATATAATTGAGGGGATGCAATTCCATGCAACATGCCAACTACGGACCCCTATATTTGTTTTGAAAAAACACGGTGAAGTTTTTAAAGGTGACGGGACACCCCCAGCATATGGATCTACAAGAGATGGTATTTGGGTTCCAAAATTGAGAGGTAGTACATTTGATTTTCTTGATAAAGGGGCTACTTCAGCATCTGATGCTGGGCCAGTTAATGCTGATGAGTATGTTGATTACGCCATTGGTTTACTTGAAATTTTTGAATCAAGCGCATCAATTAATGACAAGATGACTCAAGCGTTAGCTTATGCTGGAAGCAATGAGTCTAAAAAAAGAGTAGAAATGGGGCTGCTACGTTTTTATGGAGAAGCAAATATAGCTGACGTAATGTCGTCATATATCCCTAAGCTTGAGAGGTTTAAATTCTATTTGGATGAGCCAAACAAATTAACCTTGGTTAATGGAGTAAGTGAAAAAATAGCAGCTTCACTAAAGAGTGAGGGAGTAAATACTTTACGAGCACTGTCTAGCATGAATGAATATGAATTAATTAAAATCAAAGGAATTGGCAAAATCACCGCTCAAAAAATAATAAACAGTATTAAGGATTTAGAGGTGTTGTAGATCCTACAAGTTTCAGCCACTTAGAGTTAGCGTCTGCTTATCGCTCACAACGGACATCATACTCCGGTAGCTGTCCGTTCTATGCCAGTACATACATTTGACTCTAGAAAAGTTATTCAATAATATCAACTATTCATGTAGTTAACCTTAAGCTAAATTTGGTTTGTTATGAATATTAAAAGTATCAATCCATTCGGTGTTCCACATGACATATGGAAAACACGCGAACCTACTAATGAAGAAAGTTTGGAAATGATAAAGCAAGGTATATGGAAACCTTGTGTGAGTATCAACGTACAGATTGATAAAACTATTTGCCATCCAATGGATGCGGCAGAGTTTCTAGCTGCAAACCAACATGAATCAAGGCTTGATAGGTTTGTTGCAAAATTTCTTGATACAAGTGATGAGTACTCGAAATGGTTAAGCCTAATGCCATCCTTTGTGCCTATTGAATTGCTAGATTATCAAGATTCATACCCGCCAAATGACTTTAATATTATTGATCAAGCAGTCAAAACATATGGGATATTACTCCCAGATGGACAATTCTTATTTCACGGCGGGCTATGGCCGAGTGATAAGCATGGTAATCCTTCCTCCACGTTTGTAACTGATAGAGTCCTGTCTACATCATTTTGCCCAAAGGTTGCTCTAAATAATGGAGAATGGAGGGGAAAAGCATGGGATGCTAACAGGCTGGATCTCATTGTTATAAAAACGAATGCAACTAAAACAAAGGCATTTGTCTATGATAAAGAATTAGCCGGGCATGGTCATGAGTTGGAGGTTTTGTTCGCAAAAGGGGCTACGTTAAAATTTATTTCTGAAAGTCAAGCATTAAAAAACAGAGTAGCTCACAAATATCAATGCGCCCCTAAAAATATCAACACATATGTTATATATGCAGAACTTTGCTGAAAAATTAAAAATTTAGTAAAAAGATGATGTCCATATCTCGGCACCAGGCGCAGGATAGTCAACGTGCCTTCATGTTATATTAAGTCCGCTTTTCGCTCACAGCGGACATTTAAACTGGTCAATTTATCCGCACCGAGCCAGAATCGGTCGTGGCTAAACAGTCTGAGTTGATCAATGGGGATACAGATCAAATGCTTAGAGGCGGTGCCTGATGTCTAGACCTATCAAATAGGCTTGCTCCTATCACCATTCCTCACGCCTTGCCGGTGAATCAAACTCCTTTTCTACAAAATTCGTAGGCTTTGTATAAGTTGAAAGAGGTGCAGAACTGAGCGAAATCTCCACCCCTAAAATATTTAACACTTTGTATAGACGCTCAAAACTTGCTTTTGAAGGATTTGCTTCAAGGCGAGCATAAGTCTGCTGAGTTACACCCAACATGGCAGATAATTCTCTTTGAGTTAATCCTTTTGATTTACGAAAACCAATTAAAAGTGGACGTAACTGGCTTAGAAGTCTAACGGGAAAAATAGTATCCATAAGTACGTGGCCATATCGATGTCTTCATAATAAATTCAATCCTCGTAAAAAACAGCCTGTAAGGTGTTTTATTACTTTACAGTTTAAAAGGTGTAAGGATGAACTCGTTGTTTAACTAGTACTGCTTGAATTTTAAAGGTTGCATCTCGCTCTGGCTGGGATTATATTTATTAAGGACTAGCATATAGTGGTGTACGCTGTTAACCTCATTATAATGAGGCTGATCAGGGTATGAAGGGAGAGGGCGGACTCTGCTTCGCCCTCTCTCTTTCATGAACTTATTTAACTTTAAATGTTTTTTAAAAGTCATTGCTTTATTGCAATGGTTTTATTAAAAATCCCAATCAATGTGTTTATTTTTTCATTTATCTTAATTTGCTTTTTCTCTTGTTCGAGAGAAAGTTTCCTGAATTCATTTTCCCTGCTCGGCACGGCAATTATCAATTCTTCATAAATCTCCTTTGCTCCTGATACTTTTTCCAACTCGCTGCTGTATTTTTCAATAAGAGTTCTTATTTGAATGTTTACATTGCTATGTTCATGACTGGTAGCACTTGAAATAAATTGACAGGGGCTTTTTTTGGGTGCCTCAATTAACTCTACGTTTTCTTTTACGACATTGAATTCAGATGTAGCTGAGTATAAATATTGATACGCACCTAATTTTCTTACTTTATTTAACAATCCCTTTCTAACCAGACCTTGAATTTGGTTATAAGCAAAAGCTTTTGCCTTTAAATAATTTTTCGGAAGCGAAAATCGCTCGATAAGAATTTTCGCTACTTCGTTACTGGTGAAGTTATCTTTGCCAATATAGATGATTGCAGAAAATATGTACGACTCAGGGTTGGTTACTCTACTATTCATATCACTAAAAAAAGGCTGTTAACTTAGGATTGCTAAGTATACAACAATGACAGATACTTAGACAATCTAAGCATCCGAGGCCGATGAAGATGATTCAGTGTCAGAAAAAAACCCGATACCAGAACGACTTAAAGAAGCGAGATGCAGGGCGGGACTATCACAGCGCTCTCTGGGGCTACTTATTGGCTTTGATCCCGCATCGGCTAGTAGTCGTATGAATCACTATGAGAAAGGGCGCCATGTCCCCGACATTGATACGCTTCGACGGATGGCGGCAGAGTTAAACGTGCCGTTGAACTACTTTTTTTGTGATGATCAGACGACAGCAGAACTTGCATTACTCATATCCCGAATGACAGAGGAAGAGCGAAGTAAACTTATCGAAGCACTCAAAACGTCTTCAGGTGACAACACTGCTGACAAAAAATGATGTTGTACAAACGCCTGCTAAACTTTTTGAAGGTAACAAAAGTGCAGTGCAATAAACCAAGCAGGGCATTACAGTAGTAGACGCCTCTGAGAAAATGGACTCTAATGAGTGGGCGTTGAAAGTTGCAATGCTCATCTTTCGAATAGAGCAAGGTGTTTATTCATGAGTTCGTAGTGCGAATATACCGCTATATCTATCATTGATCTTTTTTCCTTTTGTGTAATTCCATGATCAAATGCGGAGCAAGAAGGCTTTCTACCGGTATAACCGTATTGACTTTTACCGCTTTGACAATTTCAATCAATGACAAGGTATTCTGAGCTAGTTGTTCGCGAAGCTCTTTATTCTCTTCCTGTAACTGCTGATTACGACCAAGCAAGGCCTGCCGAGTCTTACGGTTCACATACTGCTGTTTTTCTTTGGGACGAAGATTCAGAGGCGATAGTTGTTGATCGACATAGGCTGCAATAAGACGCCTTCGTTCAATGTTACTTAATGTACTTAAGCCACCATTAATGATTCCTTTTGATTTAAGTCTGGCATGTAAGTTTTTAGCTGAAATAGGCGATTTATCAAACCCTTCAATCAACATCAACTGGAGTTCATGCTCTATCTGAGTATCCAATTCTTTACCACGCATTAGTTTTCTTCCTCTTTGTTTTTATGGTGCTCAAGGGCAAATAATTGAGCTAATGTACGAATTTCACCTTCCACTTTTATCTCTCCAGACAGAATCTCTCGAGCAGAGAGAACTTGTAACAAGTTTGAGCGCCTGCGTAATTGCTCGCTTAAGGCATCCAGGTGAGTTAGATTTTCTTCGATATTGCCTTGTATTAACTGGTTGTCTGGAAGGGCCGCGATATACTGTTCAAAAGCGAGCGAAGCCTCGTTTAATGCCCGACCTTTTACTGCAATAGTTGAGTATTCATCAATACGACCTGTCAACGTGAAATGCTCACAGGGTTTCAATGCTTGGCACTTCATTCGATAAGGGCATCCCCACAAGTTAACGTCTCTCATGCAGGAGCCCAGTTTTAATGGATGCAATACCGCATGCCTTTGTACCATCTCTGACGCTTGTAATGGCCCTTCATTTTTACTGATTTCCTCGAACGCAGCGGCTATGTCTTCGAATAATCCATCCCCTGACGACGCTTCAATGAAACCAGCAACATCGTTACGATCATCAAAGGTATGCAGGTTTGCCTTTATGTTGGTTTCCAGAGTTTGGGTACTATTAAACGTCATTAAATCGCTTTGCTTTACCATATCGAGAGGTGAATCAACGTCAACAGCAGTAAATGCTGACTGCTCCGGTACGGTTCGAACTAAAGGGGTTAGAGAAGCTGCTTTTCGCCGTTCCTTGAGAGCCAGGTGCTGATAATGCTGATTTTGAGTAATATCAACACGCCCCATCAACATCGCTTGTAAGTGGTCTGAGATCTCTGCAATTGCGAGAAAAGTATTAATATTGTGTCGAGGGATATGCGTTCGGAGCTGAGTAGGGCGGCCGTCATCTTCAAGCAACCTGTATTTGCTGAAAACAGATACATAGCCAGCAACGTTACCTAGAAATTTGTTTAGGCCGTTATTATTTAGAGGTAGTGGCGTGGCTTTTAGTTGCAATACTCTCTTGAGAGTCAGTGATCCTTTGGGGAAAAGGAACAATAGCTCTTCATATTTAATCTCATATCTTTTGCCATTTTCTGCCCATGCATGAGTACAGGGAGTATTTGCACTGTTATCACCGAATTCACTTTTAAGAAAATGACTAAGATCAGACTTTGTAAAATATTTTTCTTTTTCATTACCTGATTTAAGGATGACTTTTGCCGGTATAAAGCCACGTTTCTCTAATGCTTTCGAAGCTTTATCACGTAAGCCTGCACGCCCCCGAAGCTCTGATGAGGATTGGACTATGTATTTTACAATATCATCAAGCTCAACGAGTTCACTGGTAATATCACTGATTGGCTTTGGTAAATAATCAGAAAATTTTTTTGATCGTAAATATTCGATATGTTTGCGAAACTCAGCTGTTAGTAACTTCACCGACTTAAATATATTTTCGACCAGAGGTACAGCTAAAGGCTCGACCCAATGCGTTCGTTCGCCAGCCCCCTTAACACCAACATAGCGTATGCCAAGAAAATAATCTGGCAATCCTTTATTCCGCAGACGTTTGCTGAGGTCAGAGTTATCTATATGTCGTTTGACCAAGGCATCCTGTCTGAGATTGAATGCCTCAACAGAACGGAATCCAGTGACGATCAGTAACAGAAGACAATTGAGGGCAATCTTTTCAGTACCGCTTTCAACTCGCTGGATTAACGACACGATATTGAGGAAACCTTTAATGGTAATCAGTGTATCTTCACCATCAGTGGAAGTATCATCCAGTTTGTCTTTTTCTTTTAGTGAGATTGTTTCCCGGGCTTTCCGGGTCAAATTAGTCTGATTGGTATAACAATCATCGGAAACATATTGCAATGTTACTAATGTGAAGGCGTGATGGTTTACTAATTTCTGAATCTTAACACAACGCCCCTTGTAGTTGGCTAGGTTGGTATCACCTGGCCGGGATGCTGCACTCAGAGTATCCATTGCGCTACGTACGACATCTGTAGTCAGATAGATGGGATGTGTTTGCCCAGTTAACTTAATGAGAGCGCAGTACCATCGTTTCAAAATAATCAGCGTTGCGACAGCAACCGCAGAGGAAATACTGCGATTTCTCCCTCGATAGACGAGTACCAGCATCGCTTTCATGAATAACTGATAAGGCTCGGATACTGTATGGCGATCATCGATCCCTTTGAGCCGGTTAACCTCATCAAAACGTAATAAATTAGCCCCATTGCCACGTAACCAGCCGGAGCCTTTGATCCCACATATCCAGACAAAGCTATCCCATGATTCTGCAAAATCTGCTGCCAGATTCTCTTCGAACCAAGCTTTCTGTTCTATGATAAAAGTCTCAAAGTTCGCTATATTTTTTTTCATTTCCCACAACCTCTGACGTTATGCAAATGACAACGGGCAATCACTGACTTGATTTCTATTTGCGTCGTCTCGTGGATAGAAATTAGTGGATTGAGAGCATTACCAACACTATCTGATACTGCTATCAGCTCATCGACTTCTTTAGAGACGCTATTCAATACGCCCTGGTGATGGCCATCAAGGAAAGGGCGGTAATATAAGCAACCATAGCAGCAACGAACTTCACAGAAGGGGCATTCATCATCGGTTCTCGCACAGCCACCGATCTCATAGTGTAATCGATCACCAACCATACCAACCACGCGTCGACCTTCCCATTCTTTTGAAGGAACTAGTTTCCCAGTAAGCATCATAGCCACCATGTTTTGCCACACAGGGTTAGAACCGAGTGCTTTAGCGCGGATCAATGCCAAGGCTGGGGTCGCACGGATGTAGTGCTTTGCTACAACCAGAGATGAATGGCCGAGAATGTGAGCAATTTCCTCTGCACTAGCGCCCTGCATTGCAAGTGAGTGACCAACGTTGTGGCGCAAATCAGTTGATGTTATTGAAGGTAGGGCGGCTTCACCGCACGATACGGCAAACTGGTAATCTTGTGGGCTAAAGGATAGAATCGTTTGGCTAATCGACTGAGAAACAAATTTAGGCGCTGATCCCCCCATATTAAACATTTTATCGGTAGGTAATAATCTGGCTTCATCTATATAATGCTTAACCAGTGCACCTATTTCTGGCGGGAGCGCCAGAATCAACCGTTCCGTAGTGACGTGCCTTTGTTTAGCATAAGGTAAAAGTACGCTATAACGAACCAACCCTGTTGTCGTATTGCAAGTATCGATTCGAAAGTCACCAGCAGCCAATTTAGCTAACTGAACCGGACGACTACCTGTGACATAACTTAGCCCCAGAACAGTGGCATTGCGAAGGTCCACCAGATTGTATTTTCTGCCTCGTGAGATAGCGGCAGCCATTTCAAAAAGACCTTTGCTGATCATGTTCTTTTCAAATGGGTCAAGAATATTATCTATGTTTTGATATACATTCCAATCATTTGAATTAGGGCGAGGGATCAATTCAAGGTCTTCGTAGTCATCTAAAGTAAAACCCGGAAATTCATCTACACAAAGAATTTTCAGACCAAAAACAATACAAAAAAATAAGTCGGCAATAAGTTTTCATTTTCAAGGAAAGAACTTAACAATTTAAAGTTAAACATTCCTTGCTTCGAAGCATATTCAATTGCGTCTAGCCATGCGCGATGCACACGATAAATAGTCCCAGGAGATTTTGATGATGCATAACGGTATAATATATACTTAATTAGTTTAGTCGTGTAATCATCCGTTTTGAAATTAATGTGTGACTGGCTACCTGAGTAATGGAACACCCAATCATTAGTCTCTGCAAATATATTCTTGTCATCAAAAACATCAGCTGACCTTAAGTGGATTTTTGAAGGGATGTAGAGACTTTTTATTTGTATCATTTGTTCACGTGAAAAAAAGACATGCTTATCTTCGCTTTCTATTACTGGGATCTTATTCATTTGATAACCTCCCTAAACGCTTGATGTATCAATGAAAAAAATTCATCCTCTGAGGAGTCAGCGGCAATACGTCTGACATTGGAAAAATTAGCTCGCTCAGAAAGAAAACGCCGGGCATAGAATTCTGGCATGCGGCTATTATGACTCCATCCACCTAAAAGACGAAGCTCATCTTTAGCTTCACTCATCAGACCTGCAATAGCGAAATCAACTCCGGCAAGCTTGCAATTTCTCATAACAGACTGATATTTAGCAGCATAAATTCTCTTTAAGATCAAATAAGCCCATGTATGGCGAGTTACGTGTGGGGTTATGCTAACTACAGAATCAATACTTTTTTCATCGCTGAATTGCGGGTACTCTTTTTTAAATACACAATCAATTTTTGAGAAAATATCATATATAGAGTGATATGATAGAGGAGGCAAGTTACTTTTTGTTGATGTGAATATGAAGTTATGAGAGGTATTTTTACTTATTTTATCAATGTATATTTTCAAGTGGTTGTAATCATTTATGTCTAACGCTAAAACTCGATGCGCCCATGAGTTTTTTAATGACGGCAATCGTTTTCTTGGATCTCTGACATCATCATCTACAGAGGTCACTATGATACTGAATTGTCCGCCTTGGATGTTAGGTTTAATTGAGTGTTTTTCTAACAGGAGCAATTCACTTACTCGCAAACCATAATTCAAAAGAAGACGACAGATTAAATAATTTCTGAATTGAACTTCTCCAGCAGGGAAGGGATTAAGAGGATTTGGCTTGAAAGACGATTCTGGTCTAATAATCTCATAAAATCTCCTGACCATGTCTGCTGTAAGGCTATTAAAATGTTTGTGTGAATGCTTTTGCTTGCTGGGTCGAAAATCAGAACGATAGGTCGACAAACGCTTGGATAATTGTAAAGCATAACGAGAAAGCTCTTTTGGGGTGCCATCCATATAACGAGGAGAAACGTAAGTATTGATCAGATAGTTTATAAAACGGCAGACTGCATGTACATGATTTATAGTCGTATTGTGCTTGCTAATTACTGCATATCCGAGTGTAGGCAACATAAGCTTTCCTGATTCAAGATAATGAAGAAATGCTTCAAGCTCACTAACCGCAATCGAAGGATTGTATCCAGACAATTGGAAGCTCAAACAGAAAGTGACACCATGTTTTTGATACCAGTACTCATAAAAAAACTTTAGAGCCTGTAGCGTAGATGACTGCGTGGATTCGGAACGTGAAGCTAAGCGATCAATGAGAAAGAGAAGTGGAAACAGAAGCGGTAAGTTAGTAGTGGTGTCAACCAATGTCCAAAGTCGCCGGTTAGGAGCAACGCTCAACTGGTCAAGTACATACATCTGAGACATCCTCAGAGAGGTTCGTGGATATGAAGAAAATAGCTCTTAAACATAATGCCAGCAAACTAAAGATTAAGAGGGGGCTTAACCCTATGATTTTATGCGAGCCATCTAAGTTCATGAAGTAAGTTAACAATCAACATGATTTAACATAATATACATTATGCGCACTAAGATTAATTAAGAACAAATCCAGCCGTTTCGGGCCCAGCCTTTGTTCTGCTCATTCAGCGAATTATGCCCATAGATTCTATGCCATCAACGTTCATAACTGTCGTTACAGTCTTGCGTGTTCTCTACGGCAGTCACCTGCACATTCTGAAAGCGCAACCCATCCACACCGGAAATTTTCCCAAACTCTGTCGCGTCAATAAAAATCCCCTCCAGCGTTAACCCGGCCACAGGACGCTCCGGATACCCCTCAATGAAAAATGCCCGCGAGAAATATTTGTTGTCTGAGCGACGCGCCGTCATATTTTTAATCGTCAGTCCGCTGACCTCAGTAAGACCGGCTTCGCCCTCAACACCTTCAGCCAGCTTGCGCCAGTGTTCTGGTTTATCAGATAAATTGCTCAGGTCGCCATAGCTGTACTGCGGAAACCAGTTCAGCTGGATCAGCACCGGAAAACGTACGTCCGTAAGACGTAAATTTTGGACGGTGATATCACGGATAAACCCGCCACGGTTGCGGGCCGACTTAATGCGAAACCCGACGCCCGTTCCGTTAAACGCGTTATCTTCTATCAGGACGCGTTCAATGCCACCTGAAGTTTCACTCCCCAGCGTGATCCCGGATCCCTTATTCAGCGTACATCCTCGAATCACTATATCCCGCGCGGTACGTGCTTTTTGCGCCGCTTCGCGTCCTCGTCCAGATTTGATGCAAATATTGTCGTCATTGCAGGACACAATGCAGCGTTCAATCCGCGCCTGTTCGCAGGAGTCGACGTCAATCCCGTCGGTGCTCGGCCCCGCAGAATTGCTGATTTGCACACCCTCAACCGCGATACGGCGCGAATAACAGAGGTGTATGTTCCAGAATCCGGACTCCCGACTGGTAAAATCACGCAGCAGAATGTTCTGGCTTTCAAAGACCAGGATATTGCGCGGGCGCTGACAGTCGTAATCAACCACCCAGCGCAATCCTCTGGCGCTGTAATCGCCAACCATGCCGCTGCGTTCGTCATCGCCCCAGAAGCGTTGCCACCAGATGACACCCTGCCCGTCTATCGTACCTGTACCGGTAATGCTGACGTTTTCACAATCGATGATATTAATAATCCCTGCCGGCCAGCGCATATCAATGCCGGCCACCCGGGTGTTTATCAGGGGATAATCAGCCAGATCCTGGCTTCCAACGAGCTGTGCGCCAGCATCCAGGCGAAGCGAAACACCGCTTTTCAGAAACAGTGCGCCGGTCAGAAAACGGCCTTGCGGAATAACAATGACATCGTTCTGTTGAGCACTGTTTATGGCCTGCTGAATGGCAGACGTTGACATGCGTTGCGCGGTTGGGTCCGCGCCACACGCCAGAATGGAGATCGCTTTCATGGCTTGTCCTTAAACAGATGAAAGCCTTAGTCTAGAAATCCGCGTGAAGGATAACCTTTGTCTGTTTGACAGCCTGGCGGTCAGGCTGGCAAAAAAGCGGTTATTTACTGGCTTGCGATCACCGTAACGCCCTTTTCTTTCATGGCGCTCACCCAGCGTTCATCCGTTGTGTTTTCAACAACCAGCGTATTCACCAGCGACAGGTCGCCAATCACGAACGCCGAGGCCGTGTTGATCTTTTCCGGCGAGGCCAGTACCACCGTTTCCGCCGCTCTGCCGGAAAATGCACGTTTGATGCACGCTTCTTCATAATCTCCGGTGGTCAGCCCGGCCTCAGGATGCACGCCGGTGACACCCATGAAAAACAGATCCGCATGAATATTATTGATGCCTTCAATTGCGGCCGCGCCGACCGTGACGATGGAGTGTTTATACAAACGACCACCGATCAGGATCACCTCTATGCTCGGATGGCCGACCAGACCCAATGCGATACCCGGGCTGTGCGTCACCACGGTTATCGGTAAATCGGGTGGCAAGAATGTAATAAGTTCGGAGGTGGTCGTCCCGCCATCAATGATCACCACCTGCCCCGGTGAAATGAGCTGCGCGCCTCGCCGTGCCACGCGTTTTTTTGCATCCATTTTGACGGACTGACGCTCGGCAAAAGGCGCAATCGCTGAAGATGCTGGCAGTGCACCGCCGTGAACACGCTGCAAACGCCCTTCTGCCGCCAGTTCACGTAAATCCCGGCGGATAGTGTCCTCAGACACCGAGAAAAAGAGGCTGAGCGCGGTTGACTGGACCTGGCCTTCCGCCTCCAGTTTTTCCAGAATCAACTGTTTACGCTGGCTTGTGAGCATGAATTATTCCTGATGTTGCACGATATGTCTTGTGTTTGCACGATAGTGCTGTTTATGATGCTTACTCTACGAGAGGAGAGCCAAACGTGCAATCAAAACGTGCAGATATACGCATCATCAACAGCGAAACGTTGTCCGACAACTGGTATAACCTGAAAAAATACACTTATGAACTCCAGCGCAGCGATGGCGACTGGCAGCGGCAAGAGCGTGAAGTGTATGACCGGGGGAATGGCGCGACGATACTGCTCTATAATCGCGACAGCAAAACCGTCATTCTGACGCGTCAGTTCCGTTTCCCGGTGTTTATAAATGGTCACGAAGAGGATCTCATTGAGGCGGCCGCCGGGTTGCTCGATAACCTTGACCCGGAAAGCCGGATTAAGGCCGAAGCGGAAGAAGAAACCGGGTATAAGGTGACGCGCGTAGAGAAAATTTTTGAGGCCTATATGAGCCCGGGCTCGGTTACCGAGAAACTCTACTTCTATCTGGCGGAATATCACCCGCAGGATCGGACCAGCGCGGGCGGCGGCGTTAAAGCAGAGGGAGAAGATATCGACGTACTGGAAATGACGCTGGACGACGCGCTTCGGGGCATTGAAAATGGGCAGATTGTCGACGGAAAAACCATCATGCTGCTCTATCACCTGGCCCTCAAAGGCATTTTATAATCTCACCATTAGCCAGATACCTGCCCCGGCGCAGGTGTTTGCCTGTGCTATTCTTGCTGAATACCTCAACACGGAGATGCGAAAATGGCCGACTGGGATCCCTCTCTTTATCTACAGTACAGCGCAGAACGCACACGTCCCGCCGCTGAGTTACTCGCCCGGGTGCCGCTTGCTGACATAACCTCTGCCGTGGATTTGGGCTGCGGGCCAGGCAACAGCACCGCGCTGCTGAAACAGCGCTGGCCTTCAGCGCAGATCGCCGGCGTGGATAACTCCCCGGCCATGCTGGAGGAAGCCCGACAGGCCCTGCCAGACTGCCACTTTGTTGAGGCGGATATCCGGCACTACAAACCTGACCAGCCGCTCAGCCTGATCTACGCCAACGCCTCATTGCAATGGATCCCGGACCATTACCACCTTCTGCCACACCTGGTTTCACTGCTCCAGTTAAACGGCGTGCTGGCGGTGCAAATGCCTGACAACTGGCTTGAGCCGACGCACGCCCTGATGCGTGAAGTTGCCTGGGAACAGGGCTACCCCGATCGTGGCCGCGAGCCATTGCCGGGTATCCATGCCTACTACGATATTCTGACGGAAGCGGGATGTGACGTGGATATCTGGCGCACCACCTACTTCCATCAGATGAGCTCTCATCAGGCGATTATTGACTGGGTCAGCGCGACGGGGTTACGGCCGTGGTTACAGGAACTCAACGAAAGCGAGCAGAAAAACTATCTGAAACGCTACCTTGAGCTGCTGGAAGAGCAGTATCCGCTCCAGGAGAACGGGCAGATACTGCTGGCTTTTCCGCGCCTGTTTATGGTGGCTCAGCGGGTTCCGTAAGCCGGATCAGGAACGCGCTTCCTTGAGCAACTGCTGAATCACGGCCTCCTGCTTGTCGTAGTTACCTTCGCCAAACGCGGTGTAACGCAGTTGCCCTTTCGCATCGAAATAGTAATGCGCTGGCCAGTACTGATTTCCGAACGCGCTCCAGATTTTGTAGTTATTATCCGTCACTACGCGGTACGGCAGCTGCCATTTATTGACCGCGTTTTTCACCGATGATAACGGCTTTTCCCAGGGGTATTCCGGGGTATGGACGCCAATCACCACCAGACCTTGTGACTCATATTTCTTCGCCCAGTCTCGAACATGCGGAAGGGTATGCTGGCAGTTGATACAGTCCCAGGTCCAGAAATCGATAAGCACAACTTTCCCCCGCAAGGCCTCAGACGTGACAGGGTCACCGTTTACCCAGCCCGTACCGCCGCTTAATGATGGTAGCTGGCTGCTTGGCGTTGCGTCAGCGACTGGTTGCAGTTTCACCTGCGTGGAGGATGGTTGCGCAAGGCTCAACAGAGCGTTTTCCAGCTGGTCGGCAATACCGTTGGCACCTTTCAGGGCTGAGGTCATCCCGCTGGCGTTGAACGCAACGGCAGCTAACATCATCACTCCCGCTCCCTGACGCAAACGCGCCATCAATGCGGATTTGGCTCTCAGAGGGGTTATCAGCTTACGGCCCCCCGCGACAAGCAGCCCCAGCATCAACGCGCACCCACTGCCGTAAGCGGCTAACAGCGCTCCGGTTGCGATGGCCGAGTGGCCCGCAATATTAATGCTGAAGATCGCCCCGAGAATCGGTCCGGCACAGGGGGACCACAGAAGTCCAACGGCCAGCCCTGCCAGAAAAGCCGAAACCAGGCCGTGTCGCTGAACGCTGTGGGTGTTGAGAACGTTTCCCGCACTGACCGCCGGACGGGCAATGCGCTGAGCAAACTGCGGGAAGATCAGAGCCAGGGCAGCAATGCTCAGTATCAGCAGCGCAATCCAGCGACCGATAACGGTGGCGTCAGCGATCCACTCGCTGGCAACCGTTACTACCATCGCCACCAACGTGAACATCACAATCATTCCCGCCAGAAGCGCCAGAATGTGTTTGCGCTGCCCCTGAAAGCTAGCGAACAGCAGAGGAATGACGGGAAGCGTGCACGGACTGAGCAGGCTAATCATGCCGCCCAAAAAAGCGATTATCAGAAACATAACGACCTCACGATACGGTTGCTGCGAAGGTGCAGTGAGGTTATTTGACCGTACGAATGTGTTCAGGCCGTGTGCGAAAAGCTGAATTTTGTCTGCCTGCGTATCGGCATGGGGTGCAGATACACAGGCGTACAATTAACCGCGCGGAAGAGTCACGCTTACGACCAGCCCGCCCTCTGCCCGGTTTGCAATATGCAATTTCCCGTCAAGCTGGGCGGTGAGCTGCGCGGCAATGGCGAGGCCTAACCCGGTGCCGCCCGTTTCGCGGTTGCGCGACGTTTCAACCCGGTAGAACGGCTGTAACACCGCCTCCAGTTCTGCCTCCGGGATGCCGGGGCCGTTATCCATAATACGGATCGCGACCTGCCTTTCATCTTCATCAATCTCTATAACCGCGCTATCGCCAAACTTGAGCGCATTATCCAGCAGATTGGTCATTACCCTGCGCAATGCCTGTGGACGAGTAACGATCGGCAGACGCGCATTGCGTGCATGAAACTGCACGTTTTTACCAATGTCCTGATAATCACTGGCGATGCTGTTAACCCACGCGTTCAGCTCCAGCTTCAGCGTGGTCTCTTCCAGAGATTCTGATGACCGGGCATAGGCAATCCCCTCCCGTACCAGGCGCGACATATTATCCAGGTCGCTCAGCAGCTTATCGCGGAGTTCGGGCTGATCTGCCATTTCGATCCGCAGCTTCATGCGCGTGATGGGCGTCTGGAGATCGTGAGAAATGGACGCCAGAATCTGCGCGCGTTCACGCAGATACGTTTGTATCCGCGATTGCATCTCATTAAAAGCGTGTGCAGCCTGGCGCACTTCAACCGGTCCTTTTTCAGTCATCGGTGAATGGGCCGCAGGATCGAGGGAATCAACCGCACGCGTGAATTGCAGGAAAGGCCGGACAACCTGGCGTACGGCAATCCAGGAGCAGAGCGCGACAAGTAACAGCTGAAGAACTAGCACCACGGGTAACCAGCTGGCGACAGGCGGCATGCGCGGGATCAGATCGATAGTGAGCGGTGCGCCGTCGCGGAGCGCCAGATGGGCCTGAATATGGGAGATCGGCCCTGGCACCGCCGTAAACTGGAGCGGATATTGGGCTGAAAGCGTCTCTTTCAGGGTGCGAATTGCATCCCGCGAGCGCTTGTCCGTTGGTGCGGCGCCTGCCTCGCCGGGGCCAAGGATATAACGATAATTACCGCGACTGAGCCGTTCCAGCCACTCTGGCCGCTCTTTGGCCGGAAGCCGGTCGAGAATGGCCACGCTGGTCGCCACGTCATTCTCAAGATTGCCCAGCATAACCGTGCGCGCGCTGTGCATTCGCTCAACCATGACCAGCGTCAGGCTGAGCGCGTTAGCCAGTAAGAGTCCAAGCAGCACAATGATCAGCAGCCGGGCCAGTAAGGTGCGGGGCCATAGTGTCATTCATTGGCCTCGACGATGGTCACCGGCATGGTAAAAACGTAGCCTTCGCTGCGAACGGTTTTAATGTAGGCCGGCGTGCGGGCATCTTCATTCAGGCGCTGTCGCACGCGGCTCACCAGGAGATCAATCGAACGCTCAAACAGCTCGGCATCACGTCCCTGCGTCAGGTTCAGCAGCTGATCGCGGGTCAGCACCCGTTGAGGATGATCGAGGAATACGCGCAAAAGGCGATATTCCGCCCCGCTGAGCGCCACAACCATCCCCTCGTTATCAATCAGATGACGCGCCACGGTATCCAGTTGCCATTCACCGAACACCACCAGGCGCCCTGCCTCGGTCACCTGAAGATTAGGCGGCATAGTACGAAAACGACGCAGGATAGCTTTGATACGCGCCAGCAGTTCGCGGGCCACAAACGGTTTCACCACATAATCGTCGGCGCCCATCTCCAGTCCCAGGATCCGGTCCGTGTCCTCGTTGCGCGCGGTGAGCATCAGGATCGGCAGATCCTTATGCCTGCTGCTGCGCAGCTGTCGACACAGCGTCAGGCCATCATCGCCGGGCATCATCACGTCCAGCACCACCAGGTCGATATGCTGTTTGTCGAGCACTACGCGCATCTCTTTCCCGTTCGCCGCGCCAGAGGCGTGGTAACCGGATTTCACGAGGTAATCGACAATCAGTTCACGAATATCCCTGTCGTCATCGACGACAAGGATGTGATCAATATGCTCCACCGCAGGCTCCTGATTAAGAGGTAACGGATTGAAAATAGCACATATCAGAGCTTATCCGCGTCGACAACGGCTTTAACAAAGTCCTGCGGATCTTCCTGCGGCGGGTTGTGGCCAACCGTTGCGCCGAAAGTACGGTGCTCATATTTTCCGGTGAATTTCCCCGCATAGGCTGCGGGTGCAGGATGTGGTGCTCCGTTGTTACCACCCTCGATGGTGATGGTCGGCACCGTAATATTCGGCAGCGTAGCTAGCTTTTGTTCGTAGGCGTCATATTTCTGCTCACCCTTCTCCAGCCCCAGACGCCAGCGGTAATTACTGAGCGTGACGGCAACGTGGTCCGGGTTATCGAGGGATTTGGCGCTGGCATTGAAGGTGGCATCGCTGAATTTCCAGTCAGGCGAAGCCTGGGACCAGATCAACCGGGCAAAATCGTGCGTATTTTTAGCATAGCCCTCCGCCCCGCGCGGCGTGGCGAAATAGAACTGATACCACCACTGAACCTCTGCCTTCGGCGGTAAAGGCTGTTTGCCAATCGCCTGGCTGCTGATCAGGTAGCCACTTACCGAGACCAGCGATTTCACCCGTTCCGGCCAGAGCGCTGCAACGATATCTGCCGTACGCGCCCCCCAGTCATAACCGGCAAACACCGCCTGTTTGATATTCAGGGCGTCCATCAGGTTGACGATGTCTTTTGCCATTGCCGAAGGCTGGCCGTTTCGCGGCGTTTTATCAGAAATAAAGCGTGTGGTGCCGTACCCGCGCAGGGACGGCACAATGACACGATACCCCTTCGCGGCCAGCGCGGGGGCCACTTCTGCATAACTGTGAATGTCGTACGGCCAGCCATGCAGCAGGATCACCGGTTGCCCCTCTTTTGGCCCGATATCGACGTAACCGACGTTCAAATCGCCAGCGTTAATCTGTTTAACCTGGTTAAAGGCCGACGCGTAATCCTTACCCGTCGCTTCTGCCTGACAGGACATCACGGTGCCAAGTGATACGGTCAGGGCGACGGCTGAGTATGCGAGTTTATTAAACATGATGTTATCTCCGGGTAAGTTCAGTTGACGGAGATATAACACCATGCGTTTGTACAGGAGATGTGTGCGGATGCGGTTTTATTGCATACCTGTGTATGTATCACAGAGGCAGATACAGTGTGATACAAACCCAGGTATTAAACGACTAAAGCGAGATTCGGTACCGGACGTAATCGTCGGCTTCACCATAGTGATCATACAGCTTACGCGCAGGATTATTCATGCGGGTTACCCAGTAGAGTTTTGACCACCCTTCCCGCTTGCCTTCATCGATCAGGGCGTCGATAAGCGCTTTACCCGCCCCTGCGCCACGTTCAGCAGCGTCAACAAACAGATCTTCCAGATAGCAAACGGGCGCGGTTGACCAGGTCCCTTCATGCAGGACGCACATGGCGAAGCCGATGACGCGGCCGTCCTTCTCCACGACACGGCAAAACAGAGATGATGAATCTGCGAGCGCCCTGTCCCAGGTGGCCGCGGTAACGGACTCGTCAAGGTAGCACTCATAAAAATGGGTATAGCCATCCCACAGCGGTCGCCATTGTGGGTAATCATCTGTGCATAAAGGACGTACGGTTAGCGTCATCTGTTCTGACCTTACAAATCAATTGCCATTTCAATACAGCGTAAATGCGCGTCGGCCATACGCGAGTAATGCGTATTTTCACCCAGCATGGCAAAACCCACTAGATTTTGCAGCCATGGCGAATCGCTTCGTTACGGACGTGCCAGAGTGTTTCGGCTTCTTCGGGCCTGGCTTTTCTCAGCATCATATAACCCCTTTTATGGATAAACCTGAATAACAAAAGCACGACCAAATAGAATGTGATATTGATGAAAATACCAGAACCCAAACAAAAGCATAACGCTTAATTATGGAGATCAGCGGATGACCATACCCACGCTTACCACCGAGCGCCTGATATTACGCCCCCTGATTGCAGAAGATGCCGTTCAGATCCAGCAACACTATCCGCGCTGGGAGATTGTCCGCTATATGGTGGCTTCAGTCCCCTGGCCCTACCCGGAAAACGGTGCAGAAAATTATGTCAACAACGTTGCACTGCCCGATATGGCCAAAGGGATTGCGTGGTTCTGGACGATTCGCCGTCGCGAAGCGCCTGACGAACTGATGGGGTTGATTTGCCTGTATGACGTGGAGGACAACAATCGGGGCTTCTGGCTCGCGCCGGAATTTCAGGGCCAGGGATATATGCGCGAGGCGAGTATTGCGGCCACGGATTACTGGTTCAATACGCTCAATAAACCGGTGTTGCGCGCGCCGAAAGCGGCTGCAAACAGCCGCTCCCGATGTATTTCAGACAGCAGCGGCATGCGGCTCATCAGGACGGAGAAGAAAGCCTATGTCAGCGGTCTGCTGGATTCGGAGCTGTGGGAAATCACCCGCGACGAGTGGAATGCCCGTCAGGTCAGCTGATAATGCTTATCCGGCATCAGTCTTTCAGGTATGTTCTCTTCATCGTTCATCTGCAACAGATCGCGCTCCATCATGTTGCAGATGGCGTCCAGCGGCAGATCGTTATCTTCCGTCCCAAACGGATCTTCCAGCTCTTCCGCCAGCGTGTCCAGCGAGATAAAGGTGTAGGAAATCAGTGCAGAGACAAAGGGCGTCATGTAATGCAGGTCAACGACCAGCGCAAACGGCAGCATGATGCAGAACAGATACACCGTCCGGTGCAGGATCAGCGTATAGGCAAACGGGACTGGCGTATTGGCGATACGCTCACAGCCAGCCAGCACGATGGACATATCATTAAGGCGGTTGTTGAGGCTGTGAAACAGAATGTCTGAAAGGTGCCCGCTACGCCGCCGCACGGCCAGCCACTCCCCCATGATCAGCAGGATACGGTTCGCCGGCGAGTTGGCGTCCATCACTTTGCGTAAATCGTCTGGAGCCAGATAGCGGGACAGCTGATCGGCATTGGTTTCTCTGCGTAGAGTCATTCGCAGACAGTTAGCAAACGCGATTTGCAGGCGGACAAACTCTCCAAGATGTTTATCATCCGGCAAGGTGTTTTTTACCTCGCGAAACAGCGAGCGCGCCGCTATCATCAACTGCCCCCAAAGCAGACGCGCCTCAACGTAGCGCGAATAACAGGCGTTATTGCGAAACCCCAGGAAGATGGCGATAGCCACACCCAGAATGCTGAACGGCGCGACGGTAAACCGGATACCCAGCGAGGTGTACCACGGCAGCATGACAATCACGGCGATGGAAAGCAGGAAGTTAAGCAGCAGTCGGGTATAAATTTTGGGAAGTACCGAACCATGCCAGACAAAAATCAGTTGCAGCCAGTGCTGTTGAGGACGAACAATCATAATCAGCTTCAGAAAAGTAAAGAGCGCGGCTATTAAACGTGATCCCCCTCACGGTTGCAAGCATGTTAATAGTTCATTGCATTTTCTGACCTGTTAAGCCTGAACCGCACGGTGCCGCAAGTGCTTTCTAAAAAAAGAACGTATAGTATGTTGTAACTAAATGGGGTCTTTAAAAAACCCGGCAAACGCCGGGCATTATGATTAGCAGAGCGGTTTCACCGCATCGCGCATGCCTTTGCTTAAAATCGCATCCAGATCCAGCGCAACCTGGTCTACCAGTCCGTTAACCAGAGTGAGATCCTGTTCCCAGTGTTCGCTCACGCTTAACACCGACGATACCAGTTCACGGGTAGTGACCTGTTTGTCGTGATGTTGCGTCCACAACTGCTGGTAACGTTCAAGCCAGTGCGCATCGTCCTGCACCGGATAGCGCTCACCGTTGCGCTCGGCACGGTAAAATGCAATCAGCGCCGCCAGAGCAAAGGTCAGACGTGCTGGCAGTTTGCCGGTCGCCTTCTGCCCTGCCAGCAGTTGCGGCAGAATGCGGGTGCGGTACTTGGTCATCCCGTTCAGTGCAATCGACAGCAGCTGATGCTTAATGTACGGATTACGGAAACGCCCCGTTACGGCACTGGCGAAGGAGTGCAGCTCGTCGCGCGGCAGATCCAGGACCGGAATAATCTCCTCATAAATAGCCTTCTCTACGAACGCGCAAATTTCCGCGTCGTTCATGGCTTCCCCAACCGTATCCAGGCCGGCCTGAAAAGCGACCGGAACCAGCGCCGTGTGCGCGCCGTTGAGGATCGCCACCTTACGCTCTTTATACGGTTTGATATCGTCAACAATCAGGACGTTAAGCGAGTATTTATCCAGGCGCAGTTCTGCTGCAAGTGATTTTGGCCCCTGAATAACAAACAGATAGAAATGTTCTGCCGTGTCGAGGAAGCAGTCTTGATAGCCCAGACCAGCTTCCAGCTCTGCCACCTCATCACGCGGATAGCCGGTAACAATGCGGTCAACCAGCGTCGAACAGAAAGTGTTAGCATCATTCAGCCACGCAATGAATGCCGCCGGCAGTGCCCACTCCTGTGCATAACGTAGCACCAGTTCACGCAGGGCATCGCCGTTGTAGTCGATAAGCTCACAAGGAATAATGATCCAGCCTTTATCCGCAGCCCCGTTAAAGTGGGTAAAGCGTTCGAACAGCAGACGCGTCAGTTTGGCCGGATAGCTGGCAGCAGGCGCATCGTCATACTTATCGCCCGCATGATAGCTGATGCCCGCTTCCGTGGTATTGGAGAAGACAAACCGCATGTCCGGGTTATGGGCGAGCTTCAGAAATTCATCGTACTGGCTGTAGACGCTGATTTCACGATTTACGGAACGAATAAGACGCGCATCGCTTACCGCTTCTCCCTGCTCATTCAGACCACGAATAATCGTGGTATACAGACCTTCCTGGGTGCTCAGCGACGGCGGAAAATCGCTCTGGATCGGCCGCACAATCACCACACCGGCATTGAGATCGGTATGCTCGTTTAAGAGGTCGATTTGCCAGTCAACGAACGCGCGCAGGAAGTTACCTTCGCCAAACTGGATGATACGTTCAGGGTAGCACGCACCGGGGAAATCACGACGGTTGAGAGTGTTCACAATGGAGGTCCTTTATGATTAGTCATACAGCCTGATAAGATTGGTGTGATAACTTATCAAAACTTCAGGACCAGTACCCCTGTCTGGATCAACTCAGGACGCGATGGTGAAAAATATCAAAGAAATTTATAGAACATCGAGGTCGCCGTCATGTCCCCGTTCGGCATCAGGGCGTAGCGTGGGATCTCCCCCGCCTTTTGCCAGCCCGCTCTCTGATAAAACGTCTCCGCGCCGCTGCCGGTCGAGGTATCAAGCACCAGCACCGTAAGCGCTTTTTCACGCGCAACCGCCTCCAGGGCTTCCATCAGCGCCATTGCCGCCCCTTTACGGCGCGCCTTCTCATGAACCAGCAGTTTCGCGACATCTGCACGGTGCGGCTGGTTTTCAGGCTGATCGGTGATCAGCTGGACCGTGCCAACCAGCCCCTGCTCCGCATCAAAACAGCCCAGGACGGTACGCTCGTCGCGCCCGACGCTGTCTGCGACGCCGAGCCAGAAGGTTCGGGCTTTCCCGGCAGAAAAAGGCAGCATAAAGCTGACGGAGGCGCCGCCGTTGACACAGTTGACGAGAATATCGTTCAGGGCATCAATGTGGGTGAGGATGTCCTGTCGGGAGAGAGGTTTAATCAGCATGGGAGAGTTCATTGCGCGTCCTTAGGTTGAATCTCTCCACTTTGCTATTAACATTTTTGTAACGCAATAAGCGATGACATAGAATTTCGTTATGTCATTTTTCGCCGTGGTGTTGCCGCTTCATGGCGTACATTTGCGCATCCGCGTGTTTTAACCATGCCTGAATATCGTTGCGGTGATGATCGAACTCGCTCAGCCCCCAGGAGAACTGTAACGACCAGGGATGCAGCTGACGCGCGTTATACTTTTCCGTTTGTTCGACGAGATACTGCATGGCGATCCAGGCGCCAGGCTCATCGGTATCCGCAAACAGCACCGCGAACTCATCTCCCCCGAAACGTACCAGCAGATCGGCCTCGCGGAACGAGGAACGCATCAGGGCGGCCATCGCTTTCAGAGCTTTGTCACCCTCCTGATGTCCGAAGCGATCGTTAATGGTTTTGAAATGGTCCAGATCCAGCCAGCCAAGAGTTAACGGTTCTGCCCGACGCTGCGAAACCGACAGTGCAAACTGCGCAAACTGGTTAAACCCGCGACGGTTAAACAATCCCGTGAGTTCATCGGTCGTGGCGGCGCTAACGGCTGCAAATTCATCCTCCGCCAGCGCGCTGAGATCGGCCAGTACGGCGGCATCCGCCGCGGTAAACTCCCGCGGCGCGTAATCAATGAGACACAACGATCCTACGCACGCCCCGTCGCGTAAACGCAGCGGGAAACCGGCATAAAAGCGCACGCCCGGATCTCCCGCCACCTGCGGATTATCCGCGAAGCGTTCGTCCAGCAGCGTGTCACTCACCACCAGCGGCGCGTCACCCAGGATCGTATGACCGCAAAACGAGAGGTCGCGAGGCTGGCTGGCGAGTGCCCGGCCGTCAGCAGATTTCACGATCGCGGCGTGGTCATCCACCAGCGTAATCATCGCCAGCGGCACCCTGAAAAAGCGTGTTGCCAGCCGCGTAAGACGATCAAACGCGGGATAATTGTCGATCTCAAGCAGACCGGATTCGCGCAGCGCATTCATGCGCTCCGCTTCATTAACGGGAATTTGAGGTGCCTTCATAACGTCTCCTGACGCTGAGCATTAGTAAAAGCGTAGCTTAAACAGAGACATTGTCAGTTCAGGAGGCACGATTTACCTCTATGACCAGCCAATGATGGATTACGTTGACGATATACTGTTGTTGCTGCGCACTCAGCGGCACGCCCTGCGGAATAGCGTGCCACTTAGCCAGACAGCCCCGACAGCAGGTTGCCGTGGCATGCTGGGCGATAAAAACCGGATGGCCGCGCATCGGCGTCTGCTTACCGTCATTCACCGGGTGTGCAGGCGCCAGCCGCGCGGCGACAAAATCGGCGGCATGCTTATCGATAGTCTCTGCGCCCTTATCCCAGCAGTATTGCCGCTCTTTCGTCCCTAAATGAAATCGTGAACGAAACGTGGAGCGAGCCAGGCGCGCGAACAGAGGATCTAACGTGGACATCAGTATACGGACCGTCCAAGACGTTTGGTCAGCTGTTCCAGCGCCGCTACGCCCGCCAGTGAATTTCCGGTCTCGTCCAGTTCCGGGCTCCAGACGGCAATCGCCATCTCGTGGGGGACAATCGCCACGACCCCACCGCCAACGCCGGATTTAGCCGGCAGCCCCACGCGCCAGGCAAACTCCCCGGCATTCTGATACATTCCGCTGGTTGCCATTAAGGCGTTGATCTGCCGGGCCTGCATCGGGGAGACAACGTCCTCGCCCAGATGAGGGGCATGGCCCTGATGCGCCAGAAACAGAAATGTCTGCGCCAGTTCAACGCAGTTCATCTTCAGCGCGCAGTAATGAAAATAGTTTTGCAGCACCGTGGCAACGTCATTATGAAAGTTGCCGAAGGACTTCATCAGCCAGGCGATGGCGGCGTTACGTGCAGAGTGTTCAAACTCAGAGCGCGCTACCACCGGATCGTAGGCGATGTCCTGCACGCCGGAAAGCTGCCGCACAATCTGTAGCATCCGCTGACGCGGCGCGCTCAGCCGGCTTTGCAGCATATCGCACACCACCAGCGCCCCGGCGTTAATAAATGGGTTACGCGGCTTACCCTGTTCGATTTCCAGCTGAAGAAGGGAGTTAAACGGCTGACCGGACGGATCTTTGCCCACCCGCTGCCAGATCTCCTGCTCGTCATACTGGCGCATGGCGGCAACGAGGCTAAGCACTTTTGAGATCGACTGAATGGAAAATCGCTCCAGCGCGTCTCCCGCCTGAAAACGCTGCCCGTCGACAGTACAAATGGCGATGCCGAGCTTATTACCGCTGATCGAGGCCAGCGCGGGAATGTAATCGGCAACCTTACCCTGCCCCAGTAACGGACGAACCTGCGCCAGAATCTCGTCCAGCATCTCATTATGGATGACCGCAGCCACACTTTGCTCCTTGCCCTCAGGCTAAAACGGGCTGCGAGTATAACAGAGGCTTATACGTCACGTCAGGCAGGGAGACGAAAACGCGAGACGGCCTGCAACAAAAGATCGGACTGTTGATGCAGGCGCTCAGAGGCATTTGACGCTTCGCTAACCAGCACATCAGTCTGACGCGATACCTGATTCAGCGCCTGAAGTTGGCGCGTCATCTGATGAATGCTATCCCCCTGATTCAGGGTGGCCAAGGAAATATCATTTAGCAAGCTGCTCAGATTCGCCACCAGCCCGGTGACCTGTTGCAAATTCTCTTCCAGACGGTTTACCACCTGAGATCCTTCCTCAATGCCCTGAAGCGAGTGGTTAATCAGCGCCTGGATGGTTTGCGTAGAGTGACTGCTTTTTCTGGCCAGCAACCCCACTTCCCGGGCGACCACCGCAAATCCGCGCCCCTGCTCTCCTGCATGGGCGGCTTCAATGGCAGCATTGAGGGCGAGAATGTTGGTCTGAAACGCCACGCTGTCGATCATCGCGACGATCCCGCGCATCTCTGAGGATCGGTCGACGATCGTCTGCATCGAGCCATTCACCGCCGCCATCATTTGCTCCCCGCCTACGGCAGCCTGTCGGGCCTCATCCGCGCGCGAGCGGGCGAGTTTTGCATAACCTGTGTTCCCCTCAACGTGGGTTTCGAGATCGGCGATATGCGCGGTCACCTCCTCCAGCTCTTTGGCTTGTCGCGTAGACTGCTGATAAAGCTTCTGATTCCCCTGCGCAAGTGACCCAATATTTTCAACCATGGCGGTAGTGGCCTCGCTGACCTGAGCCACCAGCTGCTGTAGCCCAAGCTGCATGGCAGTAATACTGCCGCAGAGCTGGCTGATTTCACGGTTAAAGCGCACAACGTCAGGCGGCGTGCCTGATAAATCCCCTGCCGCAAGCTGGTTAATATGGATAATCAGACGGCGTAGCGGGGATATCACCCACTTCGCCATTCCAAACCAGACGGCTATGGCAATGGCCAGCAGCACCAGCGGCGCAAACAGGAACAGCCGTTGCAGGCCTGAGAGTTGTTCCATGAGCGACTGACGCCCCTGTATCGCCTGCTTCTCACTCCGTTGCTGATAGCGTGCAAAGTTGTCATTAAAATCGGTCTGAAAGGCCTGGGCGGGTACGGCAAAAAAGAGGTCGATGCTGTTGGTTTTCACCAGCCCTTCCGCCTGCTCGCTAATGGCACCGAAGAATAGCTGATAGCTGTTAACAAGCCCCTCGTCCTGCGGAGGATTAAGCGCGAGCCATGCTTGCCATGCCTGTTGAGACGTCGCCAGGGATTTTTGCGCCTCGTCCATCAGGCTATGCCAGCTCCCTTCCGAACCGGTCTCTTTATCCTGCATAAAGTACACGCCGGAGCGGTTGAGCAGATCGCTCGCCGCAAGCAGCGAAATACGGGCCTGATCCAGCCTGCTCTGTTGCTGCCAGGCCAGCTGATTGCGCTGTTCGTTACGCTGGGCTTCATTCAGGGAGGCGGTGAGCAGGAAGGAGGAAGAGAGTTGCAGGGCGGAGAAAAGGCCAATGATACAAAAGATGCCGGTCAGCAGGCCAAACTGACGAGGAATAAAGCGCGGCGCAAGACGACTAAAAATTTGCGTTAGGTTCATAATTTTCTTCTGTAACAATACGTTAGACGCGGCGAGTCTACGAAACGAAAATGACAGAACCATTACGCAAAAATGACAGGAAACGTGAACTGCCGGGTAGCGGCCTGGCCTTACCCGGCAACAATATTAGATGCGATCCTTCCACACCGTCTGCACATTACAGAACTCATGCAGACCGAAATGAGATAGCTCTCGCCCGAAGCCGCTCTTCTTCACTCCGCCAAAGGCAACGCGCGCATCGCTTGCGCTATAGCCGTTGATAAAGACTCCGCCGCACTCCAGCTCACGCGCGAAGGTTTCAGCCAGCGCATCGTTCGCGGTAAAGACCGTCGCCGATAAGCCAAAATCGCTGTCGTTAGCCAGCTGCAACGCGTGCGCCGCATCATTGGCGACGGTAATCGCGGCCACCGGGCCAAACAGCTCCTGACGGAAGGCCGTCATCTGTGGGGTGACGCCGCCGAGTACGGTTGGCGCATAATAGTTACCGCTCCCGGCAAGCTTCTCTCCGCCGAGCAGCAGGGTCGCCCCTTCCGCCAGCGTAGCCTGCACCTGCTGATGTAGTTCATCGCGAAGATCAAATCGCGCCATCGGGCCAATATAGTTATCTTCTTCATCCGGTGCGCCCATCTTCAGCGCCTTGACCGCGTCAACAAAGCGTTGGGTAAAGGCGTCCGCTACGCCCGCTTCCACAATAAAGCGTTTTGCCGCCGCACAAACCTGTCCGGTATTCTGATAACGTCCGGCCACCGCCGCGTTGACGGCCAGATCAAGATCCGCATCGTTCAGAACGATAAACGGATCGGAACCGCCCAGCTCCAGCACGCATTTCTTCAGCGCCGCGCCCGCCTGCGCGCCAATTGCCGCACCAGCCCGAACGCTGCCGGTTACGGTCACCGCCGCGATACGCCGATCGTTAATCGCCTGGCTGACGCCGTCATTTGTCGCGTTCACCCAGCCAAAGACCCCCTCCGGGAAACCGGCATCCGCGAATACCTTCCCGATCAGCTCCGCCGAGCCGAGCACATTTGGCGCATGTTTAAGCAGATAGCTGTTCCCTGCCAGCAGGATCGGCACCGCACCGCGCAGCACCTGCCAGAGCGGGAAATTCCACGGCATCACCGCAAGAATAGGTCCCAGCGGACGGTACTCAATCACCGCATTTTCGACCTGGGTTGATTCCGGGTGCAGCATCGACGGGCCGTGTTCAGCGTACCAGTCGCAAAGGCTGGCGGACTTAGCCACCTCCGCACGCGCCTGCACAATGGGCTTGCCCATCTCCCGGGAGATAGTCTGCGCCATCTCTTCCGCACGGCTACGCAGTGCCGCACCCAGATCGCGAAGTTTTTGCGCCCGGTGCGCCACGCTTTCGCGTCGCCATTGACGAAAACCGGTATCCGCCTGTGCAATGGCACGCTCAACGTCACGGGACGTTGCCCACGGGTAAGCAGCCAGCGTTTCGCTGGTAGCCGGGTTGACAGAGTGGGCATGGGTAGCAGATGAATACGTCATGATGTCCTCCACGTAATAACAGTTGATTGATTGTGGCCTACTCTGCTATTTCTTAAAAATGAATAATACTCACCACCTTATTCACGAATCGAGAACAGCATGGACTTAACACAGCTTGAGATGTTTAACGCCGTCTCACTGACCGGCAGCATTACCCAGGCGGCGCAGAAGGTACACCGGGTGCCCTCAAACCTCACCACCCGCATCCGACAGCTAGAAGCGGATCTCGGCGTGGAGCTGTTTATTCGCGAGAATCAGCGCCTGCGGCTTTCCCCCGCCGGGCACAATTTTTTGCGCTACAGCAAACAGATCCTGGCGCTGGTCGACGAAGCGCGAATGGTCGTCGCCGGGGATGAACCGCAGGGATTATTCTCGCTCGGCGCGCTGGAAAGTACCGCCGCCGTACGCATTCCGGAAAGTCTGGCGCGGTTTAACCAGCGCTATCCGCGCATTCAGTTTGCGTTATCCACCGGGCCTTCCGGTACGATGATTGACGGCGTGCTTGAAGGGACGCTTAGCGCCGCCTTTGTCGACGGGCCGCTCTCGCACCCGGAACTGGAAGGAATGCCGGTTTACCGGGAAGAGATGATGCTGGTCACCCCTGCGGGCCACGCGGAAGTGTCAAAAGCCACGCAGGTGAGCGGCAGCGACGTGTATGCCTTTCGCGCCAACTGTTCTTACCGGCGTCATCTGGAGAGCTGGTTCCATGCCGACCGCGTAACGCCGGGAAGGATCCATGAGATGGAGTCCTACCACGGGATGCTCGCCTGTGTGATTGCCGGGGCAGGCATTGCGCTGATGCCCCGCTCCATGCTGGAGAGCATGCCGGGGCATCATCAGGTGGCGGCGTGGCCGCTGGCGGAAAACTGGCGCTGGCTCACCACCTGGCTGGTGTGGCGACGCGGGGCGATGACACGCCAGCTGGAGGCATTTATCGCGCTGCTGAACGAGCGTCAGCCACCTGCGCCCAGTTGTTAAAGTTGAACGTAGTCCTGGAGTCGAAGGAAAATTTTTCCCTTCATATACAACGTGGCCTGCCCGCCAATCAGCACGCGGTCGCCTTTCAGCTCGCAGCGCAGATCCCCGCCGCGCAAGGAGACCTGGCGGGCCGACATCTGCGTTTTACCAAGCTTTTCGCTCCAGTACGGGATCAGCATGCTGTGAGCTGATCCCGTCACCGGATCTTCGGGCACCCCTTCCCCCGGGCAGAAGAAGCGGCTGACGAAATCATACTCATCTCCCGGCGCTGTAACGCAGACCATTTTCCCCAGCGGGAGCATAGCCGCGATATCCGGCGTCAGCGCCTCCACCTGCCGCTGGCTGTCGAGCACCACCATGTAGTCACGCCCCACACGGACCTCGTTTGCCGCGTTAATGCCCAGCGCGCTGAACAGCACTGGGGGTGGAGTATCGACAACCTCGGTTGACCACGCCGGGAAATTAAGCGTAAGCCAGTCGCCGCTGCGTTGTACCGTCAGTTCGCCGACAAAGCGCGTGGTGAAGGTGATTTCCGTATGCGGATAATCCAGGTATTCAAAAATAACGTGAGAAGCCGCGAGGGTTGCGTGGCCACAGAGGTTAATTTCATCCTGCGTGGTAAACCAGCGCAGTTCAAACCCGTTATCCGTTCGGACAAAGAACGCCGTCTCTGACTGATTATGCTGCTTCGCCATCTTCAGCAGCGTCTCATCCGGCAGCCACGCTTCCAGCGGACACACCGCCGCCGCATTGCCGCCGAACGCCCTGTCGCTGAAGGCATCTACCAGATAAAAATCAATTTTCTGCATCATTTGTTCCTCTTAGATTTATTCAGCGCAGAAATACTGTGCCCTTCAGATACAGCGCCGCCTGCCCGCCCATCCACACGCGGTCGCCCTTGAGTTCGCAGCGTACGTCTCCTCCACGGACGGAAACCTGGCGGGCAAACATCTGTGTTTTGCCAAGCCGTTCACTCCAGTAAGGGATCAGCATGGTGTGCGCGGAGCCGGTGACAGGATCTTCCGGCACGGCCACGCCCGGCGAGAAGAAACGACTGATAAAGTCGTATTCTCCTTCGTCCCGGGCGGTGACGGCCACTTTATGCTCCCCCGGCGTCATGGCGGAGAAATCCGGATTAATGGCTTCCACCTGCTCGCGGCTCTCCAGTACCAGCACCCAGGCGCGGCCTTTTCGCGCCTCGACGTAGTGGGTGATACCGAGTGCGGTGAGCAACTCCGGTGGCGGCGTCTGTGCCTGCGTCGGGCAGGCCGGGAAGTCCAGCGTCATCCAGTCACCTTCACGGCTGACGGTCAGGCGACCAGAGGCAGTGTCAAAATGAAGGCGTGAGTCCGGATAATCCAGTTCGTTAAACAGAACATACGCCGCGGCAAGCGTCGCGTGACCACACAGATTAACCTCGGTTAGCGTGGTGAACCAGCGCAACTCGATCCCCCCTTTGGTACACACAAAAAAGGCGGTTTCCGACTGGTTATGCTGTTGTGCCATCCGCAGTAACGTCTCATCCGGTAGCCACGCGTCGAGGGGGCACACCGCCGCCGGGTTGCCGCCAAAAGAGGACGCGCTGAACGCATCTACCAGATAAAAATCAATCTCCTGCATTGTGTTACCGCCTGTTTTTGTTGTGTTGTTCTTTATCTTCAATGAAAACAACCGCGTTCGCTACCGCTGCATGAAGGTAAATTTTGTGATTCATATCACATAACGGTTGAGTTTTCGCCGTTTAAGGCTTTAAGATCGTCTCCTCATCTTTCAGGCAACGAATCCCAGATATCCCTATGACAACACACACGGTTTCCCGCAGGGTCGCGTGGCTACGCGTGGTCACGCTCGCCATCGCAGCGTTTATTTTCAACACCACGGAATTTGTTCCGGTTGGGCTGCTGTCCGACATTGCAGCCAGCTTCCATATGGAAACGGCACAGGTTGGCATTATGCTGACCATCTATGCATGGGTGGTAGCGCTGATGTCGCTGCCGTTTATGCTGCTGACCAGCCAGATGGAACGTCGTAAGCTGCTGATTGGGCTGTTTGTGGTGTTCATTGCCAGCCATGTGCTGTCATTTATGGCATGGAACTTCACCGTGCTGGTCATCAGCCGCGTCGGCATCGCGTTTGCCCATGCCGTTTTCTGGTCGATCACCGCATCGCTCGCCATTCGTCTGGCCCCGGCGGGGAAACGCGCCCAGGCGCTGAGCCTGATTGCCACCGGAACGGCGCTGGCGATGGTGTTAGGCCTGCCGATCGGGCGCATTGTGGGTCAATACTTCGGCTGGCGCACCACCTTCTTTGCCATCGGCATGGGGGCGCTGATCACCCTGGTGTGTCTGATCAAACTGCTGCCAAAACTGCCCAGCGAACACTCCGGCTCGCTGAAAAGTCTTCCGCTGCTGATGCGTCGACCGGCGCTGATGAGCATCTATTTGCTGACCGTGATTGTGGTGACCGCCCATTACACGGCCTACAGCTATATTGAGCCGTTTGTTCAGGTTGTGGCGGGCTTTAGCGCTAACTTTGCCACCGTTCTGCTGCTGATCCTGGGCGGCGCGGGGATTATCGGGAGCATCCTGTTCGGGAAGCTGGGCAATCAGCATGCGTCTGCGCTTGTAAGCAGTGCGATTGGCCTGCTGCTGGCATGTCTGCTGTTACTGATGCCTGCGGCAGGCAGCGAGAGTCATCTGGCGATCCTCAGTCTGTTCTGGGGCGTGGCGATCATGATTATTGGTCTGGGAATGCAGGTCAAAGTGCTGGCGCTGGCCCCGGACGCCACGGACGTAGCGATGTCGCTCTTCTCCGGGATTTTTAATCTGGGGATTGGCGCCGGTGCGCTGGTGGGAAATCAGATCAGCCTGCATGTATCGATGTCGGCCATTGGCTATCTCGGGGCGATTCCGGCGCTGATCGCGCTGATCTGGTCGGTGCTTATCTTCCGTAAATGGCCGGTCGCGATGGAAGAGCAGTCCAGCCACGGTTGACGTTTGTTGTGCCGGGTGGCTCTGCGCTTACCCGGCAACGTTTTCAATGATACGTCTTAACAATCTCCAGCACGCCGTTAATAATAAACTGCACGCCCATACAGACCAGCAGGAAACCCATCAGACGGGAGATAGCCTCAATCCCCCCCTTGCCCACCCAGCGCATAATCGCCCCGGAACTGCGCAATGACCCCCAGACAATAATGGCAATAAGCGCAAAAATGATCGGCGGCGCAACGGTGATAACCCAGTGCGGAAATGTCGACCCATCACGCACCGTTGAGGCGGAACTGATGATCATCGCAATCGTTCCCGGCCCTGCCGTGCTCGGCATGGCTAACGGCACAAACGCGATGTTGGCGCTCGGTTCGCTTTCAAGCTCCTCCGATTTGCTTTTGGCTTCCGGGGATTCGTGCGCTTTGTGCGCCGGGAACAGCATCCGGAAACCAATAAAGGCCACGATCAGCCCGCCAGCGATACGCAGACCGGGAATCGAAATACCAAAGGTATTCATCACCAGTTGCCCGGCGTAATAAGCCACCATCGTTATGGCAAAGACATACACAGAGGCCATCATCGACTGCTGATTGCGCTCCGCGCTGTTCATGTTCCCCGCCAGCCCCAGAAAAAGCGCCACCGTCGTTAACGGGTTCGCCAGCGGCAGCAACACCACCAGCCCAAGTCCCACTGCTTTAATCAAATCCAACATAATGCACCGCAGTCCTTATCCTTATTCAACATCGCAATTATAGGGGCAAATCCTCGTCCGTAGCCATCCGCGCAGCGTAACCATAATTGTCTCTCGTAATTCATAACCCCAGATTATCTGTATGATTTAAAAGCGTACAGAATGAGTTCCTGAAGCGTTTTAGCATTTCGTGGCATCGGCCGATTCATTCAGTTGACTTATACTTGCCTGAGCAATAATATCTGCCGTGACTAAACTACTTGCCAGGGCAACCATTGTGAAAAGCACCAGTGACCTCTTTAACGACATAATCCCACTGGGTCGTCTTATTCATATGGTTAATCAGAAAAAAGATCGCCTGCTCAATGACTATCTGTCACCGCTGGATATCACCGCAACACAGTTTAAAGTGCTGTGTTCCATTCGCTGCGAAGTGTGTATCACGCCGGTTGAGCTGAAAAAGGTGCTCTCTGTCGATCTGGGTGCGTTAACCCGCATGCTGGATCGTCTCGTCTGTAAAGGATGGGTAGAACGAAGCCCTAACCCAAATGACAAACGTGGCGTACTGGTGAAACTGACCAGCGATGGCGCGGCCATGTGTGAGCAATGTCATCAATTAGTAGGACAAACACTGCACCAGGAACTGACAAAAAACTTAACGGCGGATGAAGTGGCAACGCTTGAGCTTTTACTCAAGAAAATCCTGCCGTAAACAGAAAAAGAGGTATGACGATGTCCAGACGCAATACTGACGCTATCACCATTCATAGCATTTTGGACTGGATCGAAGATAACCTGGAATCTCCGCTCTCCCTTGAGAAAGTGTCTGAGCGTTCAGGTTACTCAAAATGGCACCTGCAACGGATGTTTAAAAAAGAGACCGGCCATTCATTAGGACAATATATTCGCAGCCGCAAGCTGACGGAGATTGCCCAAAAACTGAAAGAAAGCAATGAGCCGATCCTCTATCTGGCGGAACGTTACGGATTTGAATCGCAACAAACCCTGACGCGTACGTTCAAGAACTACTTTGACGTGCCGCCTCATAAGTACCGTATTACCAGTATGCCGGGTGAATCCCGTTATCTGTATCCACTAAAACATTGCAGTTAATCATCGCCTGTTAAGACGTAACCGAGGAAATCATGAAATTTATCGCCTCCGCCGCCCTCACCTTGCTGGTGCTGGTTTCCGGCCAGAGCTTCGCGGAGCAAACCCCCAGTGCGGGTCAGCAAAATAATCGCGACACCATGATTATGCCGTCCACGCAAAACCAGTCGCCCTGGGACTTCAATCACATGGGCGCTGGCAGCGACAAATCCGACGAATTAGGCGTGCCGTATTACAACCACGACCTGTAATTCGTTTTTGCCCCGCTAATGCGGGGCTTTTTTCTGCCTTAACTCTGCACCCGCGTCGCCCGACGCACCCGCAAGCCAAAGACGTTGATATACAGCCCGGCCATAATCAGCCCTGCGCCACACAGTTGCAGCACGCTGAGCTTTTCATCCAGCAACAGTGCGGCGCTGGCAAGCCCGACCACCGGTACCAGCAGCGATAACGGCGCCACGCGCCAGGTTTCATAGCGTCCGAGCAGCGATCCCCAGATACCATAGCCAATGATTGAGGCAACGAACGCCAGGTAGATTAGCGACAAAATAGTCGTCAGGTCGATTTCCACCAGGCTTTTCAGCATCGCCTGCGGCCCCTCCAGAATAAACGACGCGGCCATAAACGGTACGATGGGGATCAACGCGCTCCAGACCACCAGCGATAATACCGCCGGACGCGCCTCGTGCTGCATTATCAGCTTGTTAAAGATATTGCCGCACGCCCAGCTCAGACCCGCCGCCAGGGTGAGCATAAAGCCCAGCAGCGCGACATGCTGACCGTTGAGGCTGCCTTCAATCAGCACCAGCACGCCAAAGACCGCAAGGCTAATGCCCGCCAGCTGTTTGCCCTGCAAGCGTTCGCCAAAGACAAACGCGCCGAGAATGATGGTAAAGAACGCCTGCACCTGAAGCACCAGCGAAGCCAGGCCCGCAGGCATACCGAATTTAATAGCGCAAAAAAGAAACGCAAACTGACCAAAGCTGATGGTGAGGCCGTAGCCCAGCAGCAGCTTGAGGGGAATTTTCGGGCGGGCGACGAACAGCAGCGCCGGAAACGCCACCAGCAGGAAGCGCAGACCCGCCAGCATCAGTGGAGGCATGTTGTGCAACCCCATTTTGATGACCACAAAATTGAGTCCCCACACCACGACAACCAGCAACGCTAACAGCCCGTCTTTCCGCGTCATTTTCCGCCCCTGAAATATTAAAATTTTGTAAACACTTCAAGGTAACAGAAAAAATAGCCCCGCGAGAAGATCATTAATTCTGGTACTGAAGAGAAGCACTTGCGGATAAATTGGGTGCTATACAAGCTGCCGATCCCATGATAATCCTGTAATAACACAACAAAAAAAGCATAAGCATTTGTCGGGCAGGAAAATGAAACCATCAATCAGGCGCTCAACCGCAGCGCTGCTGGCATCGTCATTGTTATTAACAATTGGCCGCGGGGCAACGCTGCCCTTTATGACCATATATCTTACACGCGTGTACGATATGAGCGTGGAGAATATTGGCTATGCCCTTACCGTGGCGTTGACCATTGGCGTGGTGTTTAGCCTGGGGTTTGGCATCCTGGCGGATAAATTCGACAAAAAACGCTATATGCTGATCGCCATCGTCGCCTTTATCGCCGGGTTTGTGGCCATTCCGCTGGTGAATAACGTGACGCTGGTAGTGCTGTTCTTTGCCCTGATTAACTGCGCCTATTCCGTCTTCTCAACGGTGCTGAAAGCATGGTTTGCCGACGTGCTGACCTCCAGCGAAAAGGCGCGCGTTTTCTCACTCAACTACAGTTTCCTGAACATCGGCTGGACGATCGGGCCGCCGATCGGCACCCTGCTTGTGATGTACAGCCTGCAACTGCCGTTCTGGCTGGCGGCCTTCTGCGCCGCACTGCCGCTCGGGTTTATCCATTTCTTTGTGCAGAAAAGCATAGCCTCGGACAGCCCTGAGGAGAAAATGCCATGGCAACCCTCGGTGCTGCTGAAAGACCGGGCGCTGTTCTGGTACACGCTTTCCGGGCTGCTGGCGTCGTATGTGGGTGGATCGTTTGCCACCTGCATTTCCCAGTATGTCCTCGCTGCACATGCGGACAGTGATTTCGCAGAAAAGGTGGTGGCCGTTGTGCTGCCCGTCAACGCGGCGGTGGTCGTCACCCTGCAATATGCGCTTGGACGGAAGATCACCGCCAGCAATATCCGTCCGCTAATGACCGCCGCGACGCTTTTTTTCATCCTCGGGCTGGGGGGGTTTATGCTTTCCGGCGAGAACCTGATTTACTGGGGGATCGCGGCAGCGATTTTCACCCTGGGTGAGGTTATTTATGCACCGGGTGAATACATGCTGATCGACAATATCGCCCCGCCGGGCATGAAGGCGAGCTACTTCTCCGCACAAGCGCTGGGCTGGCTGGGCGCGGCGGCGAACCCGATGATCACCGGGCTCATCCTGACCCATCTGCCGCACTGGTCATTATTTATCATTATGATGGCCGCCATCATTGCGGCCTGGCTGATGATATTGCGCGGGATGCGCGTGAAAAGTGAAGATAGCGTGTCGAGTAGCGCTGCGCTTACCCGACCTGGAAAACCCTAATCCCAGGCCGGGTAAGGCGAAGCCGTCCCCCGGCAAAACCAACACCTTAGTGGTGCAACATCTCCTCCACCACCTGCTCCTTGTACATCTCATTCGGGTAGTAGGTCGGCCAGTTATCCATCTCTTTCAGCAGCGCCTCGTGGGAGGTGTTGCCCATAAAGATATGGAAGTGTGAAGAGGCTTTCGGCCCGATGATATGGTCGCTGAACTGCACAAACTTAGGCGCCTCGCTCGCGTTATCCTTGCACTCAAACAGGTAGCGCACACCTTTTTTCCCCGACGCATAGGTCAGAATTTTGTAGCCGCTGTAGTCGTAGCGGCAGCTGCTCACCGTTTTGCCTCGGTGGAATTCCATCACGTTGTTTTCAATGCCGATGGCGTCCACGTCCGTCGCGTAACCCTTGCGGTAGTAGGCCTTCACCTCGGCAGCAGATTTTTCTCCCTTCTGCGCTTTCTTTTCGAAAACCGGATCCAGCGAACCATCAAGCAGGAACGGGTAAACAGACTGCCATGTTCCGTCCCAGTCAGACAGCTTCCTGTCCCTGACGTCTTTATCCTCAAAGACGCCGTTTGCCGCCTTCTGTTCCGCCTCCGTCATCTGATGACCGTGCGAATGGGCAAAAAGCGAGCCGCTTACCAGCAGCGTTCCCAAAGTCAGCGCAATTTTTCCAGGTTGTGCAGCCACAGCAAAATCCTCATTCCGTTTTATAAGAATAGGGATGTTATATTATAACATTTCAGATCGCAACCAGCCCGCGAACGCCCTCCTGCTCCATATTCTCCCCGCGCCCCTGCTGGACGATGCTTCCGCGCGACATCACCAGATAGCTGTCGGCCAGCTCTGCCGCAAAATCATAAAATTGCTCCACCAGCAGGATCGCCATATCCCCCCGGTTCGCCAGGCTGCGGATCACCTGCCCAATCTCTTTAATCACCGACGGCTGAATACCTTCCGTGGGTTCATCCAGAATCAGTAACTGTGGACGGCTCGCCAGCGCGCGACCAATCGCCAGCTGCTGTTGCTGACCACCGGAAAGATCGCCTCCGCGTCGGTGCTTCATCTCCTTCAGCACCGGGAAAAGCTGCCAAATCTCCTCCGGTACGCTTCTTGCGTTTCCCGCTGAGAAGCGCGACAGCCCCATCAGCAGGTTTTCTTCTACGGTCAGACGCGGAAAAATCTCCCGCCCCTGCGGAACATACGCCACGCCGGACTGCACTCGCTGGTGCGGTTTACTGTGAGTGATGGTCTTTCCCTGCCAGACGACCTCCCCGGCTTTCACCGGGATCAGCCCCATCAGGCACCTCAGCAGCGTGGTTTTGCCCACCCCGTTGCGCCCCAGCAGGCAGGTAACTTCCCCGACGACCGCCTCAAAGCTCACCCCGCGCAGAATATGACTTCCGCCGTAGTACTGATTCAGTTCGCAAACCTGTAACATCCCCTCTCCTTAACGTCCCAGATAGACGTCAATTACCTGTTCATTGGCCTGTACCTCGCGAAGCGAACCTTCCGCCAGTACCCGCCCCTGATGCAGCACCGTGACGTGGTCGGCGATGGTCTCGACGAAGCCCATATCGTGCTCAACCACCATCAGCGAATGCTTGCCTGCCAGGGTTCGGAACAGCTCGGCTGTGTATTCCGTCTCTGCGTCGGTCATACCGGCAGCGGGTTCGTCCAGCAGTAACAGGTGCGGGTCCTGCACCAGCAGCATGCCGATCTCCAGAAACTGCTTCTGTCCGTGGGAAAGCAGTCCGGCACGGCGATCGCGCTCACTGCCAAGCCGCAGCAAAACCAGCATCTCGTCAATGCGGTCGCGCTGCTCGCCGCTGAGCGTGGCCCGCAGGCTCGCCCAGACGGACCTGTCGGCTTTCATGGCGATTTCGAGGTTTTCTCCTACGGTCAGCGCTTCAAACACGGTCGGCTTCTGGAACTTACGGCCAATGCCCTGACGGGCGATGGCCGCCGGTTCCAGGGCTGTCAGATCGATGGACTGATCGTAAATAGCTTTCCCGCTTTTTGGCCGGGTTTTGCCGGTGATCACGTCCATCAGCGTGGTTTTACCGGCGCCGTTAGGGCCAATGATGCAGCGCAATTCTCCGACGCCGATATTCAGCGAAAGATCGGTCAACGCCTGAAAACCGTCGAAACTGACGTTAATGGCCTCGAGCTGCAACACCGGATCGGTCTGCTCACGGTAACGATCGCCCGGTAGCTGGCGGGTAAAGAGTCCTTCAGAGGGCTGCATTAATTCTCTCCCTTACGAAACAGACCGAACACGCCGCGTGGTAAAAACAGCGTCACGGCGATGAAAATCAGCCCCAGAAACAGCTGCCAGTACTCCGGCATCGCCACGGTGAAAAAGCTCTTCGCACCGTTGACGAGCGCCGCGCCCATCACCGGGCCCACCAGCGTGCCGCGGCCGCCCAGCGCCACCCAGATGGCCGCTTCAATCGAGTTGGTCGGCGACATTTCACCCGGGTTGATAATACCCACCTGCGGAACGTACAGCGCCCCCGCCAGGCCACACAGCACGGCGGAAAGCGTCCAGACCAGCAGCTTGAAACCGCGCGGATCGTAGCCGCAGAACGTGAGACGGTTTTCCGCATCGCGCACCGCCGTTAAAATGCGGCCAAATTTACTCTTCGCCAGCGCGTAGCCTGTGCCCAGGGCCAGAAGCAGCAGCACGACCGTTGCGAGAAACAGCGCGATCCGCGTGGTGGTCGCCGTGACGGAAAATCCGAGCAGCGTGGTAAAGCCGGTAAAGCCGTTATTGCCGCCAAAGCCGGTTTCGTTGCGAAAGAACAGCAGCATGCCCGCATAGGTCAGCGCCTGGGTCATGATGGAGAAATAGACCCCTTTGATCTTCGAGCGGAAAGCAAACCAGCCGAAGACCAGCGCCAGCAGGCCGGGTATCGTCACAATTAACACCAGTGCCCAGGCAAAATGCTGCGTTCCCCACCAGAACCAGGGCAGTTCGCTCCACGAGAGAAACGACATAAACGCGGGCAGCCCGTCTCCGGCCGCCTGGCGCATCAGGTACATGCCCATCGCATAGCCGCCCAGGGCGAAGAATATGCCGTGCCCCAGCGAGAGCATACCGGCATAGCCCCAGACCAGATCGAGGGCCACGGCGACCACCGCGTAGCAGAGGATCTTGCCGATGAGCGTCAACATCCACGTGGAAACGGCCAGCGGATGGGTGGCGGGCAACAGCGCGAGAAAAGGCAGCACCAGCAGCGCCGCAACCAGCAGACTGCCGAAGATTTGCGCGGTGCGCGGTGCCCTGCGCGCCAGTGTTAAGGTCAATGGCTGGCTCATCAGTCTGTCACCCTCCCTTTAAGTGCGAATAACCCCTGCGGACGTTTCTGGATAAACAGAATGATCGCCACCAGAATCAGGATCTTGCCCAGCACGGCGCCCATCTGCGGTTCAAGAATTTTATTGAAGATCCCCAGACCAAAGGCCGCCGCGACGCTACCGGCCAGCTGGCCGACGCCGCCGAGCACCACCACCAGGAACGAATCAATGATGTATCCCTGGCCCAGCTCCGGTCCCACGTTCCCCAGCTGGGACAACGCCACGCCGCCCAGCCCGGCAATGCCGGACCCGAGGCCAAACGCCAGCATATCTACCCGTCCGGTGGGGACGCCGCAGCAGGCCGCCATGCTGCGGTTTTGCGTCACCGCCCGCACGTTCAGCCCCAGACGCGTTTTATTCAGAATGAGCCAGGTGAAGAACAGCACCAGCAACACAAACCCGAGCACCACAATACGGTTCCACGGCAGCGTCAGGTTGGCGAAAACCTGCACCCCGCCGGACAGCCAGGCCGGGTTTGCGACCTCAAGGTTCTGAGCGCCAAAGGTCATGCGCACCAGCTGGATAAGCATCAGGCTGATCCCCCAGGTGGCGAGCAGGGTTTCCAGCGGGCGGCCATACAGATGGCGGATCACCGTGCGCTCCAGCACCATCCCGATACCTGCCGTCAGGCAAAACGCCACCGGCAGCGCCACCACCGGATAGAGCGCCAGCCACTGAGGCATCCACTGCGCCATCACCTGCTGCACCAACCAGGTAGCATACGCCCCGAGCATCAGCATTTCACCGTGGGCCATGTTAATCACCCCCAGCAGACCATAGGTGATAGCCAGCCCGAGCGCGGCCAGCAAGAGTACCGACCCCAACGACAGGCCCATGAAGGCCTGCCCCAGCAGTTCACCCCACATCAGCCGGTGCTGAATACGGTCCAGGCTCTCAGCGGCGGCGGCACGTACCCGTGCGTCCGGCTCGGTTTGCGCCCGGGTGAACGGCGTCAGCGTGGCCTGAACGTCCGGATCGTCAGACTGTCCCAACAGTTCAACCGCGTTGAGGCGCGTTTCCGCCTGCGGACTCGCCAGCTGAAGATTTGCCAGCACCAGCCTCAGCGACTGTCGGGTGACGTCGTCCGTTTCGCGATTAGCCCGCTGTTGCAGAAACCCGAGCATACCCGGCTGGGCGTCACGCTGAAGTTGCCGCGCGGCATGACGCCTTTCGGTGACACTGTCACTTACAAGCTGATGCGTCGCCAGCGCCGTGACGGTTAACACGCGCAGCCGGTTGGTCAGCCGCACGGCTTTGGTCGTTCCTTCGGCGCTCTTTGCCGCGCCCAGGGCAACCATTTCGCCGTCGATGCGGGTAAAAGCCTTCTTCTGGCTGTCGCCATAAAGGTTCTCCTGTTGCAGCGCCTTAAGCAGCGGCAAACGTGCAGGTTCCGGCGTGGCTGCCCAGCGGGTCAGCATGGCGGTCTGCTGGCTGCGGCTAGCGGCAACAAAATCATCGGCATCCGATGCCTGCGCCATCCCTGGCAGCAGTCCGGTAAGCCACACAATCGCAATCATCATGCGCATGGCATTCATGACGTCTCTCCCTGGTGGTGGCTTAGTTGCTGGCGGTTTTCATCGGCTGGTCAGGTTTTTTGTCATTCCCGGCGATAAACGGGCTCCACGGCTGAGCGCGTACCGGCTGTTCGGTTTGCCAGACGACGTTGAACTGGCCGTTGCCTTCGATTTCACCAATCATGACGGGCTTATGCAGGTGGTGGTTGGTGACATCCATGGTCAGCGTAAAGCCGGACGGCGCGTTGAACGACTGGCCCGCCATTGCCGCGCGCACTTTGTCCACGTCGGTTGTCCCCGCTTTTTCAACCGCCTGCGCCCACATATGCAGGCCGACGTAGGTCGCTTCCATCGGATCGTTGGTGACGACGGTATCGGCATTCGGCAGCTTATGGGCTTTCGCGTAGGCTTTGTAGGCCGCGACAAAGGTCTGGTTGGTCGGGTTATCGACGGATTCAAAGTAGTTCCACGCCGCCAGGTTACCCACCAGCGGTTTGGTATCAATGCCGCGCAGTTCCTCCTCGCCCACCGAGAACGCCACAACCGGCACGTCCGTGGCTTTCAGCCCCTGGTTCGCCAGCTCTTTATAGAAAGGCACGTTGGAATCACCGTTGATGGTGGAGACCACCGCCGTTTTACCGCCCGCAGAGAATTTCTTGATACTGGCGACGATGGTCTGGTAATCGCTATGACCAAATGGGGTGTAGACCTCTTCAATATCTTTATCTTCCACGCCTTTCGAGTGCAGGAAGGCGCGCAGGATCTTGTTCGTGGTGCGCGGGTAAACGTAGTCCGTTCCCAGCAGGAAGAAGCGTTTCGCGCTGCCGCCGTCCTCGCTCATCAGGTACTCCACCGCCGGGATCGCCTGCTGGTTAGGCGCCGCGCCGGTATAGAAGACGTTAGGTGACATCTCTTCACCTTCGTACTGCACCGGATAGAACAGCAAACCGTTCAGCTCCTCAAAAACCGGCAGAACCGATTTACGCGATACGGAGGTCCAGCAGCCAAACACCACGGCGACCTTATCCTGGCTCAGAAGCTGGCGGGCCTTTTCGGCAAACAGCGGCCAGTTGGAGGCCGGGTCAACCACCACCGGCTCCAGCTTTTTCCCGAGCACGCCGCCTTTGGCGTTAATTTCATCGATGGTCATCAGGGCGACATCTTTCAGGGGCGTTTCTGAAATGGCCATCGTGCCGGAGAGTGAGTGCATGATCCCGACTTTAATGGTCTCTGCGGCCTGGACGCCAAAACTGACCCCCATGGCGACCACGGAGGCGGACAAGGCGAACGCTTTTATAAAGGTACGACGGTGCATATTTTCACTCCTGAAAAAGAAAGCTGTGCGAAGACGTCCGTTACCGCCCGGACGCAGAAAAAGTAACGTCAGTTTCAGGAGAGCAAAAAGGGTGCCAGGTTGCAGAGGCAGGATTTAAACGGGTTCGAAGAGAGGATTTACGGTAAACGACTCAGAATGGTACAGCGCTGCACTGTAATAATGCAGCGCTGTGAACGGCGTTACCAGACGTCGCTGGCGATTTTCGTCACCAGGCGAATTTTATCCCACTGCTGGGCTTCGCTCAGGCTGTTACCCTCTTCCGTGGAGGCAAATCCGCACTGCGGGCTGAGGCAAATCTGCTCTTTCGCCACGTAGCGCGCAGCCTCTTCCAGACGCGCTTTCACCCCTTCCGGGTTCTCCAGTTCACCGTGCTTGGTGGTGATCAGCCCCAGCACCACCTGCTGTTTACCCGGGCGCACAAAACGCAGTGGCGCAAAGTCGCCGCTACGGTCGTTGTCGTACTCCAGGAAGAACGCGTCGACGTTCACCGTGCCGAACAGCACCTCCGCCACCGGCTCATAGCCGCCTTCGGAAATCCAGGTTGAGCGGAAGTTGCCGCGGCAGACGTGCAGCCCGATGGTCAGGTCGTCCGGTTTGCCCTCCAGCGCCTTATTCAGCACCCGGGCATAGGTTCGGGCAAGTTCGTCTGCATCGTCACCGCGCTCGCGGATCTGGCGGCGCTGGTCTTCTGAACAAAGGTAGGCCCAGACGGTATCATCCAGTTGCAGATAGCGGCAGCCTGCATCGTAAAAGGCCCGAATGGCATCGCGCCAGGTTGTCGCCAGATCGTCAAAGTAATCCTTCAGATCCGGGTAGACCGTGGCATCAATATCCTTGCGGCCACCGCGGAAGTGCAGCACGCTCGGGCTCGGAATGGTCATCTTCGGCTGTGCGTTACCGCTGATGCTTTTGAGGTAGCGAAAATCTTCCAGCATAGGATGATCGCCGAAGCCCAGTTTGCCCGTTACGCGCACGCCGTGGGCTTTGGTCTGCACCCCGTTGAACTGAATGCCCTGCTGCGAATCATAACGCTCTACGCCCTGTAGCCCGTCAAAGAAGTCAAAGTGCCACCAGGCGCGGCGGAATTCACCGTCCGTTACCACATGCAGACCGCAGGCGCACTGCTGTTCGACAACATGGCGAATGGCCTCGTCCTCAACCGCGCGAAGCTGACCGGCATCGATCTCACCGCTGGCAAATTGCAGACGGGCCTGTTTAACAGAGTCCGGGCGTAAAAAACTGCCGACTACATCGGCGCGGTACGGGGCGTGGTGTCGCTGCATGGAAATCTCCTCTGTCTGTCGGCGTTAATTGCCCACAGTGATAATTCATCTCTTGAACATTTAGACTTCTGGATGTCTAAACGTCCTAAAAAGATGTCATACCGGCTCGCCGCCGACAAACGAGAAAATTTCATCTGTGTTGAAATAAATTCATGTTCACAGGGCGGGCGATGAAGATCCTGCAAACGCGAACCGCTCATCTTCCCAGCCGGTCATGCCCCCGAGCATAATCTTAACCGGCAGACCCAGACGCGCCAGCTTCAGCGCCGCCCTGTCCGCCCCGTTGCAGTGCGGGCCTGCACAATAGACGACAAACAGCGTGCCCTCTGGCCACGCTGTCATCCGCTCGGCGGTGATCTGGCTCCAGGGTAAATGCAGCGCGCCGGGCAGATGCCGCCGGGCAAAATGTTCAGGCTTCCCGACAACGTGCAGCAGAACAAAGTCCTGCTCACCGCTGGATACCGCGTGATGGACATCGGCGCAGTCCGTCTCGACGCTCAGACGACGCAGAAAATGCCCCACGGCTTCCTGCGGCTCAGCAGCCGGAAATTCAGTAACATAGCTCATGAATCTTCCTCATTTGTGGTGTTTGTGTTAACACTACTCTATCCCTTAATTCAGCACATGAATGCGTCCGCCTATGCCAGAAAACAGCAAAAAGATGACAAACTTAAGACATCCCTCGCCGCGCGCGGTCGTGCTGGCATATGACGGTTTATGTACCTTTGAGTTTGGCGTGGCGGTAGAAATCTTTGGCTTGCCGCGCCCGGAGATGGGCGATGACTGGTATCAGTTCGCCGTGGCGAGCGTGGATGGCGGCGAGCTCCGGGCAACGGGCGGGATCCGTATTCTGGCCGACGGCGATCTGCGTCTGCTTGAAACGGCGGATCTGGTTGTTGTACCCGGCTGGCGAGGGCTGGATGAACCCGTACCCGAAGCGCTCTGCCAGGCGCTCCGCGCGGCGCATGCCCGCGGCTGCCAGCTACTCTCGATCTGTTCTGGCGTTTTCGTTCTGGCAGCCTCAGGCCTGCTTGACGGGCGGAAGGCAACCACCCACTGGCGCTACACGCAAGCTCTGAAAACACGCTTTCCCGCCATCACCGTGGTCGAAGATGTGCTCTACCAGGACGAAGGCGATATTCTCACTTCCGCCGGCAGCGCCGCGGGGATTGATCTGTGTCTGCACGTGGTGCGCCGGAATTACGGTATGGAGGCAGCAAACCGCGTGGCGCGTCGACTGGTGATCCCGCCCCATCGGGACGGCTCGCAAACCCAGCAACTTAGCCGACCGGTGGCTCAGTTGCGGGAGAGCCAGCGCCTAGGCCAGCTGTTCGATTATCTTCACCAGCATCTGGCCGTTTCCCATACCGTCGAATCGCTGGCCCTGCGGGTGGGTATGAGTCAACGCACCTTTCTGCGCCGTTTCCAGGACGCGACCGGGACAACGCCCGCGCGCTGGTTATTGACTGCGCGATTGCAGCGGGCAAAAGATTATCTCGAAAACAGTCGGCTCAGCATTGATAATATTGCGGAACAAACCGGATTTGGACAAAGCGCCACGCTGCGCCACCATTTCCGGCAGCAATTTGCGCTTTCGCCCGCGCAATATCGCAAACAATTTTTACAGCCGGTACGATAAACGGGCAAAAAAAAACCGCCATAATCTGGCGGTAAATGCTTGCATGGATAGATTTGTATTTTGGTATCTACGCTCCGGTATTCCCTACCGGGATGTGGATCACCAGCAATCTACCACTGTGAGCCTCAACGAAGCATAAACGAATCGATTAACCCGCTTTGGTATTAATTTGCAGATAACGCATCAGCCCCTGATCTGCACTCTGGCGGGCATCATCATTAATCGCTTCGAGATAAAACGCACGAGAGACCCCATACGGTGCCTGCTCGGGTGGGTAAACGGCGAACTGGAAGGTTTTGCCTCTCGCCTTATTGGTACAGCCCAGCTCCCAGCGATCTTCACTTACCTGGGTGCTATTACATTCGACACGTCCGTAATCGCTGGTTAAATACGATCCGACACGGCTTTTTGCTGACTGAATATATTCTGGTTCTTCATTTGAATAGATGCTGGCCGCAGCACCCACCGCAACCACTACGCCCAGAAGTGATAGCACGATTATTTTTTTCATTTATTCGATCCAATCCTTAGCCAGAAAAATCTTATTGTAAATGATTTCCCAATAAATCTAGTTGTTCTTTGCATACCAGAAATGGGAGTTTACAACGTCGATATCGCTTTTAAGAATAGTCTTAAGCGCGTTTTATTGCGACCACAATTTTTGACACTCTATTTTCTCAAATTTAAAGAGTCGAATAATTACTCTATGAAATTATCCCTACGATGACCGTAGCGTATTTTCAGGGGATAAAGGATGTTCAGAAAAGAATTTTCGCTACTGCTGGTGATTAGCGCCCTGTTCTCAGGACAGATTATGGCGGAGCACAAAGGGCATGAATTTGTGTATGTGAAAAACGCCGACCATCAGCTTCGTCATGAAGCTGACAGCGACGAGTTACGCAGCGCGGCTGAGGAGTCTGCGGAGGGGTTGCGCGAGCACCATACCTGGCAGAAATCGCGCAAACCGGATACCCACTCTGCGGGTTAGCTGCCTTTACGCTTCGGCAGGGTCTTCATCAAATCGTCAGGGCTGACGGAGGCCACAATGCTTCCCGGCGGCGGCATTTTGAAGATGTGATTCTTCATCTTGCCGATAACGTGCATTTCACACGGACGGCAGTCAAACTTCAGCGTCAGCACTTCATCGCCATTCACCAGCTGCATCGGCGTCGCTTTCCAGCTTTTAATATTGCCTTTCGCCTGTTTCGGACAAAGGTTAAAAGCAAACCGCAGGCAGTGTTTGGTGATCATCACCGGCACATCGCCCTTCTCTTCATGCGCTTCATACGCGGCGTCAATCAGCTGCACGCCGTGACGATGATAAAACGCACGCGCTTTGTGGTTGTATACGTTCGCGAGGAAAGAAAGATGCGTGTCCGGGTAGACCGGCGCAGGCACCGCTTCGGCCTTACGGCTGCCGCGCGAATAGTTTGCCAGGCGTACTTCATCCAGCATCTCGGCCGTTTCACGGCGGAACTGGTTCAGCAGGCTGTTCGGCACGAACAGCGCGTCCGGCAGATTCACCTCAATATTGCGCGCGTAATAAATGGTCTGCCCCAGCTTCGCCACGCCATCCTTGAGGTTGTTGAGCGCTTTCTCCGCATTGTTCGCCACCTCGAACAGGCCGTCGAGTGTATGCGTCACGCTGATGCCGTCTTCGCAGGTCATGGTCAGGATCAGCTGCTCTTCCCAGCCCCCCAGCGCGATATCCACCGCAATGCGGCGCTCGCTGGAGGTCTTGAGCAAGGCCTGCTGCCAGTTGTGATCCAGGTTACGGTTAAGCGCCGCATTAGGACGGGCTTTGTAGAGATCGGCAGGCATTTCGTTCGGCCAGACGCGATAGCGATTTTCGCCGGTTTTCTCCACCGTATTGGCGCGGAAACCCACTACTTCACGTTTGATCATCACGTTGAGACCATCGCCGTTCGCCAGCGGCTCTGTCACCTGAACGTCAAGATGATCTTTCGCCACTTTCAGCACTTCACCCACCGGCAGGCCGATAAACTTCGGTGAGTCGAACGCGCCAATATCCCCTTTACGGGCATTCACGAAATAGTCCGTGCTGCCGCGGTGGAAGGTTTTGTCCGTAGACGGAATAAAGAAATGCTCTGTACGCCCGGCGGAGGCGCGCGCCAGATCACCGCGATCGTCGATGATGGCATCCAGCATCTGACGATAATGGGCGGTGATATTTTTCACGTAGCTCATGTCCTTGTAGCGCCCTTCAATTTTGAAGGAGCGTACGCCAGCATCGATCAGCGCACCGAGGTTCGCCGTCTGATCGTTATCTTTCATCGACAGCAGGTGTTTTTCGAATGCCACCACGCGGCCCTGATCGTCTTTCAGGGTATACGGCAGACGGCAGGCCTGAGAGCAGTCGCCCCGGTTAGCGCTGCGCCCCGTCTGGGCGTGAGAGATATTACACTGCCCGGAATAGGCCACACACAGCGCACCGTGGATAAAGAATTCAATGGTCGCGTCGGTCGCCTGATGGATATCGCGGATCTGGTTCAGGTTCAGCTCGCGCGCCAGCACAATCTGCGTAAACCCGACGTCCGAAAGAAACTTCGCCTTCTCGACGGTGCGGATATCGCACTGAGTGCTGGCGTGCAGCTCAATCGGCGGGATATCCAGTTCCAGAACGCCCATATCCTGAACGATCAGGGCGTCAACGCCGGTCTGGTAGAGATCGGTGATCAGACGCTGCGCGGGCTCCAGCTCATCATCATGAAGAATGGTGTTCAGGGTCACAAACACCTTCGCCCCGAAACGGTGAGCGAACGGTACCAGCTCGGCAATGTCGCGCAGGCTGTTGCTGGCGTTATGCCGGGCACCGAAGCCAGGGCCGCCAATGTAGACGGCATCCGCACCGTGAAGAATGGCTTCACGGGCAATGGCGGCGTCGCGGGCCGGGCTTAGCAGTTCAAGATGATGGGAGTGCAGGCGCATACTTCGTCGTTATCCGTTATGGTCAAAATGGCGGCTATTGTAGTCAGAAGTCTGTGTCAGTGAAACCGTTTTGCGACGCTTTAGCGGGGATAATGGATCAGGGAGTGAAAATGCACCGTCCGGGCGCTGCTGTTGCGGTACGCGTGCGGTTTATCGCCGGCAAAACGCACGCCGGAATCAGCGTATATTGTGCGCCAGACACCGTCGATCTGCATATCCAGCTCACCGCTTATCACCACCACATGTTCGATCACCCCGGCTTCGTGCGGCGTGGACTCGCTCAGCGCGCCGGGCGACAGGGTGATGGAGAAATGGTCGAACTTAAGCTGTTCATCCCAGGGGAAAAGCGGTTTCACCACCATCGCCTGCTGCTGCGGATCGAATACCGCCTGCGGTTCGCTTTCTGGAGTGATAAACGCCGAAAAAGGTACGTTCAACCCGGTGGCGATTTTCCACAAGGTAGAAACCGTCGGGCTGGACTCATTGCGTTCGATTTGCCCAAGCATTGCTTTCGACACGCCCGTCTCTTCCGCCAGTTTTGACAGGCTCCAGCCCCGCGCCTGACGCAGCGCTTTCAGTGTGGTTGCCAGGTGTTGAGTGATATCCATAGTTCCTCCCGTTGCGGCAAAGCATACCACTTGTACGCTATAGCGCACAGTGATACCTTATCCCGGACGTTATAACGCACAACGGAGTTTCCATGCGATCGACTGCCTCTCTCTTTCCTGCCGTGCTGGCCGGTTTTGTTGCCGTTCTGGTGGGCTATGCCAGCTCTGCCGCCATTATCTGGCAGGCGGCTGCGGCGGCTGGCGCCAGTACACAGCAAATCGCCGGATGGATGACCGCGCTAGGGCTCGGGATGGGGATCAGCACGCTGGCATTGTCGTGGTGGTATAAAGCCCCCGTGCTGACCGCCTGGTCGACTCCTGGCGCGGCGTTGCTCGCCACCAGCCTGCATGGCGTGACGCTGGCGGAAACCATCGGGGTATTTATATTCGCGAATACGCTGATTCTGCTGTGCGGCGTCACCGGCCTGTTTGCCCGGTTGATGAAACTGATCCCGCACTCGCTTGCCGCCGCTATGCTGGCGGGCGTGCTGTTACAGTTTGGCCTGAAGGCATTCAGCAATCTTGAGGGACACATTTTTCTTTGCGGCAGTATGCTGGCCGCCTGGCTGGTGGCCAAAGCTGTAGCGCCCCGGTACGCCATTGTCGCCACGCTGCTGGTGGGCGTGTTCGTTGCCTGGGCTGGAGGTGACGTTGTCACGAACAGGATGACGTTATCGGTCATCATGCCGGAATTCATTGCCCCTGCGTTCACCTTCACCAGCCTGATCAGCATCGGCTTACCCTTCTTCCTGGTGACCATGGCGTCGCAGAATGCGCCCGGCTTCGCCACCATGCAGGCATCGGGCTATCCGCTGGCGGTCTCACCGCTGATCGTTGCCACAGGCGGGCTGGCGCTGCTGTTGTCCCCCTTCGGCGTCTATTCTATATGCATCGCCGCCATCACCGCCGCCATCTGCCAGAGCCCGGACGCCCACCCGGATGCCAGTAAACGCTGGCTGGCTGCGGCGGCCGCAGGTGGGTTTTATCTGCTGGCGGGGGTGTTCGGCGGGTCGATTTCGGGGCTGATGGCCGCCCTGCCGCTGAGCGGCATCCAGACGCTGGCCGGGCTGGCCCTGCTCGGCACTATCAGCGGGAGTTTGTATCAGGCACTGAATCATGAAGCAGAGCGCGACGCGGCGATCGTCACCTTCCTGATGACCGCCAGCGGCGTCACGCTCCTGGGGATTGGCTCCGCCTTCTGGGGGCTGGTGTTGGGAGGGATCTGTTACGCCGTCTTCTCACGCCTTCGCCGCGCGTAGCTGTGACGGCGTAATGCCGGTCATGCTGCGAAAACGGTTACTGAAATGGCTGGCGGAGTTAAATCCGCAGGCCAGCGCGATGTCGGTGAGCGGCGTGGTCGTGTGCTGCACCATCGCTTTGGCCTTCTCCATGCGGCGCTGCATAACGTACTGATGCGGCGCCAGGCCCATCGACTGGCGGAACATCCGCGCAAAGTGATACTCACTGAGTGCGGCCTGGCCCGCCAGTTCCGCCAGCGTTAAGGGTTGCGCCAGGTTTTCCTCGATAAAGGCCAGCACGTTGCGCAGCACAAACGGCGATAACCCGCCGGTCACTACCGGCAGCTTCCACTGTACGCTGGAATAGTGCTGGACTAAATGCGTCAGCAATAAGGTCGACGCGGTGCTCAGGGTGAGCTGATTGGCGTTTTGCTGCCAGTCGCAGCCGAGCAAAAACTGGCGATAAAGGGCGGTGATTTTCGGATCGCTGCCGAATATTTTTTCCTCCAGCGTCAGCGATAGCGGTCGTTTATCCCAGATTTTCTCCCCCACGTCCCGCAGGTGTTCATCGGTGCAGTAGAGGTGCACGAACGACAGGTCGTCACGAATATCCCACGTGGATTCGCTCTCTTCCGGCATCAGACAAAAACGATCCGGCCCACCGCCATTTTTCCAGCCACCCGGCGTTTTTTGATAGCTTTCATAGCCATCTGCCACGTACAGGCTAAGGGTGTGATGGTTGCTTTTCACGGTGATCGTGTCGTGCTTGTTGTACCACGCCGCCAGTTGAATGCCAGTATTGAGCGCGACGGTTTCCCGCAGCACCGCATTTTGTTGGCGTAACGTTTCAAAGGTGTCGTAAACGAGAGACATGGCCGTAAACAGGTGATTAATCAGACTGTCAGTCTAAGAAGTGTTGCAGCCTGTTACCAGCCATTGTGCGAGAAAAAAGCGCAAGAATTTGCAAGTCCGGCGCAAGGCGATGAAAGCCGGGTCCCTCTTCTTTCGCCACACTGTTGTTTTTCGCGGTATGAGAAGAGAGACACCATGAACGCATTACTCTATGGGCTGGTTGTTGTTATCTGGGGCACGACCTGGATCGCCATTTTTTTACAACAGGGGCCGGTTGCAGCGCCGGTCTCCATTTTCTGGCGCTTCGCCGTGGCCAGCGCCACGATGATGATCGTCCTGGTCGCCCTTCGCCGCCTGCGCAGGCTGGCGCTGCGGGATCATCTCTACTGCATGCTACAGGGCTGCTGCGTTTTCTGTTTCAACTTCTGGTGCTTTTACACCGCCGCCGCCCATATCAATACCGGCCTTGAGTCGGTGATTTTCTCGATGGCCGTGCTGTATAACGCCATCAACAGCTTTATCTTCTTCGGCCAGCGTCCACCCGCACGCTTCTGGACGGCGGCAGCGCTGGGGCTTATCGGGATCATTACCCTGTTCTGGAACGATCTGCTCGCCAGCGGCTGGAGCGCGTCGTTGCTTACGGGCATCGGGCTTTCCGCCCTCGGCACCTACGGCTTCTCGCTGGGGAATATGATCAGCATGCGTCATCAGCGAAACGGGCTGGAAACCATGACCACCAACGCCTGGGCGATGCTGTATGGCACCGTCGTGATGGGACTTATCGCCCTCTTCAGAGGCGATAACTTTATGCCGGAATGGACGGTGAGCTATATGGGGGCGCTGCTCTATCTTGCGCTGTTTGGCTCGGTGATTGCCTTCGGCGCCTACTTTACGCTGGTAGGCCGCATTGGTCCCGGTAAAGCCGCCTACAGCACCCTGCTGTTCCCGCTGGTGGCGCTGTCGATTTCAACGGTGTACGAGGGTTACGTGTGGCATCTCAACGGGATCGTCGGCCTGTTGTTGATACTGGGGGGGAATATGGTGATGTTTACGAAGCCGGAAACCTGGTTCCGCCGCCTGCGGACGGCATAAAAAAACGGCCTGCGAAAATGCAGGCCTTTTTTTATTAATTTGCTGTCTGATGAACATCAAACATAGTGGCATCCGTTGCCATGTCATCCACAACCTGCTTCAGGGTGCCGAAGCCCATTGGCGTATTCTCGTTCGCCAGCTCTTTCCCTTCCCCCTTACGAACAACCTTAATCACCGGTTTGTTCGTAGCCGCGTCGATTAACTCACCTTCGAAGAACAGATGCGTATCCATGGTACGATGGCCCGTGGCCATCTGCGTACCCGCAACCAGCAGCGCGACAGGCACCACTTCATAGAACTGCAAACCTTCTTTGTCTGAGCTCACACCCGTGATGGCGCCGCGGAAGATCAGGCTATGTTTGCCCGGCGTCGTCACAATCGGCTTACGCTGGCCAATCGCGGTTTTCAGTTTGGTATTGGTATAATTCAACAGCTCATCAAGCGTTTTTTGCCCAAGCTGAGTGGTCGGTTTTGGCGTCGGGTAATAGGTTATCGGCGTCCAGATAATGCTGTCATAATTCGCCTCATTATAAGAAGGATCAACCCAACGCAGGGTTGGCTTCCCGGTTGCAGATTTCATCTCCTGCAAGCCTGAGTAATCTTTTAAAAAGCCTGAATATTGATCGGGGGCTGCGACTTTTGACGCACAGCCTGAAAGGGCCAACAGACCAGAAAGCACTGCAACTTTAAAAAAAGTGTGAGTACGCATGATGGTATTCCATGTTATCTGCAAGTATGCACTTGAAGTTATAACAAAAAATGGGGCGATGTGTTGTGGCAAAAAATGACGAAGACAGCACAAATAGCGAAAAAACTGCCCGACCGAAACCGGGCAGTGAAAATTACTCTTTCAGGTCCACTTGCCAGAACAGGTGTTTGCCGAAGGGATCAATTTCATAGCCCGTGACCTCTTTACGGACTGGCTCAAAAATCGTTGAATGAGCAATCATTACCGCCGGCATTTGATCGTGCATCATCTGCTGCGCCTGCTTGTACAGCGCCACGCGTTTTTCGCGATCGGTTATCGATTTTGCTTCGGCAATCAGGTTATCAAACGGCTTATAACACCATTTCGCCGAATTCGACCCGCCGTTGGCGGACGTACAGGTAAACAGCGGGCCGAAGAAGTTATCTGGATCCCCCGTCGCCGTTGTCCAGCCCATCAGCGCAGCCTGATGCTCCCCGCCCTTCACGCGCTTCAGGTATTCGCCCCATTCGTAGGTCACGATTTTGGTCTGCACGCCAACTTTCGCCCAGTCCGCCTGGATCATCTCCGCCATACGCTTCGCGTTCGGGTTATACGGCCGCTGCACGGGCATGGCCCACAGATCGATGCTTACGCCGTTGGCAAACCCCGCCTCCTTTAACAGCGCTTTCGCTTTTTCTGGATCGTAATCGTAGTCTTTCAGCTCGCTGTCGGCACTCCAGACGCCAGGCGGCAGCAGGTTTTTTGCCGCCGTGCCGGTGCCGTGGAAGACCGCCTCAATGATGGCCGGTTTGTTAATCGCCATCGCCAGCGCCTGGCGCACTTTTACGTTATCCAGCGGCGGCTTTTGCGTGTTAAACGCCAGGAAACCGGTATTCAGACCGGCCTTGCTCATCAGGTTGATGTCTTTGTTAGCCTTCATACGCGGCAGGTCCGCCGGGTTCGGGAACGGCATCACCTGACACTCATTCTTCTCGACTTTGGCAAAACGTACCGAGGCGTCCGGCGTGATGGTGAACACCAGACGATCCAGCTTCGATTTTCCCTGCCAGTAGTCAGGGAAAGCGGTAAAGAGGATGCGGGAATCCTTCTGATATTGCGACAGCTTAAACGGCCCGGTGCCAATCGGCTGCATATCGACCTTTTCTGGCGTGCCCGCTTTCAGCATGGCATCGGCGTACTCCGCCGACAGAATGGAGGCAAAGTACCACGCCAGGTCAGCGACAAACGGCGCTTCCGGATGCGCCAGGGTGAAGCGCACGGTGCGATCGTCAACTTTATCAATGGCGGTAATCAGGCTGCCGAACTCCAGACTTTCGAAGTTGGAATAACTGCCGTTGGAGACGTTATGGTAAGGATGATTCACATCCTTCTGGCGCATAAACGAGAAAATCACGTCGTCCGCGTTGAAGTCGCGCGTCGGCGTGAACAGCTTATTACTGTGGAATTTCACCCCTTTGCGCAGGTGGAAGGTGTAGACCTTGCCATCCTCGCTTACCTCCCAGCTTTCCGCCAGGCTCGGTACCAGTTCGGTAGTGCCCGGTTTGAAATCGACCAGACGGTTATAAACCGGTACGGCGCTGGCGTCCACGCTGGTCCCCGACGTATAGAGCTGAGGATTGAAATTTTCCGGCGATCCTTCGGAGCAATACACCAGCGTTTTTGCCGCGACGGTGGAACTGACCGTCAGTGCAGCAAGCGCCAGCGTTATCATTGTGAATGTGCTTTTCATCATTTATTCCTGTCTTTTTAATTCGACGGCTAATTACTTCTTTTGCCATTTCATAAATAACATTAAAGTGATGGCGCAAACACATGAAAAATAAATACAGAAGGAAACACTATGGGCTCGGAACTCTCCAGACAATTAACCCAACGCTTTTTCCGCTATCTCGCCATCACCAGCCAGAGCGACCCGAAAGTCAAAACCCTGCCCTCCACCCCGGGCCAGCACGACATGGCGCGGGAGCTGGCGAAGGAGCTGGAAACGCTGGGGTTAGACGATATTGTGATTGATGAGTTCGCCACCGTTACCGCCGTGAAAAAAGGTAATGTTCCCGGCGCGCCGCGTATTGGTTTTATTACCCATATCGACACCGTCGACGTCGGTTTATCCCCGGATATTCATCCACAAATATTAACCTTTACGGGGGATGATCTCTGTCTGAATAAAGAGAAAGATATTTGGCTGCGCGTAAAAGAGCACCCGGAAATTCTGGCTTATCATGATGAGGAGATTATTTTCAGCGACGGAACCAGCGTATTAGGCGCAGATAATAAAGCGGCCGTCACCGTGGTCATGACGGTGCTGGAAAACCTCACCGCTGAGCACAACCATGGCGATATTGTGGTGGCGTTTGTGCCCGATGAAGAGATTGGCCTGTGCGGCGCGAAAGCGCTGGATTTAAAGCGCTTCGACGTCGATTTTGCCTGGACCATCGACTGCTGCGAGCTGGGCGAAATTGTTTACGAGAACTTTAACGCGGCAGCGGCTGAAATTCGCTTTACCGGCGTCACGGCGCACCCGATGTCCGCCAAAGGGGTGCTGGTCAATCCGCTGCTGATGGCAACGGATTTTATCAGCCATTTCGATCGCCGGCAAACCCCGGAATGCACCGAGGGGCGCGAAGGTTATATCTGGTTTAACGGCATCCAGGCCGGGCAAAACGAAGCGGTGCTGAAAGCCAACATTCGTGATTTTGACAAAGACGGTTTTGCCGCCCGCAAGCAGCAAATTGCCGATGTGGCGGCGCAAATAGCCGCGCAGCATCCCACGGCAAACGTGGAGTATCGCATTGAAGATACCTACAGCAATATCAGCAATGCGATTGGCGAAGACCGCCGCGCGATCGACCTGATGTTCGAGGCGATGGAGTCGCTCGGCATCACCCCAAAACCGATCCCCATGCGCGGTGGCACGGATGGGGCGGCCCTGTCAGCTAAAGGCCTGCTCACCCCGAACTTCTTCACCGGCGCCCATAACTTCCACTCGAAGTTTGAGTTTTTACCGCTGTCGTCGTTCGAGGCCTCCTGTCGCACTGCACTGCAACTCTGTCTGCTGGCCGCGCGTTAAGCGGGCTTGCGTGCGAGCATGGTGGCGAAGCGCAGCTTGATACGGTTCCCGTTGGCATCGGTACGGTGGAGTTCCCCCACCTCTTCGTTGTACTTGATCAGCTCCCAACCTTCGTAGTAGTTACTCAGTTCACCGGGTTTGAAGGCAAACGGGAAGCCGACGGTGCACGGATAATCTTCCGTATCCATGGCGGCAACGATCAGGTTATAGCCGCCTGGTCTGGTGCAACGCTGCATATTGGCGATAAGACCAGGGATGGTATTCGCTTCGAGGAACATCAACACGACGGTGGAAAGAATAAAGTCGTATTCGCCGTCAAAGGTCAGATTGTTCAGATCCTTAATCGCCGTTTGCAGATTCGCGATCCCTTCCGCCGCCTTAATGCGCTCAATGTTATCGATGCTCATCGGGTTTTTATCCCACGCCGTCACGTCATAGCCATTGGCAGCGAGGTAGAGGCTGTTACGGCCATTTCCGCAACCCAGATCGAGCGTTTTTCCCGGCTTAACAATGTCCGCGCTGAGCAGCACCTCTGAGTGCGTGCGGGTCAGCCCATATTTCTCAGTAAAGTAGTTTTCATCGACAGTCATTATTTTTCCTCAGATTGCATAAGCAGTGCCTTATCAGCGCGCACCAGAAGTTTGCCCTGCATCAGCAAGATAAAAGTACGGACCAGCAGCATCGCGATGATGACGTTGGTGAAAATAAACAGGGGAACCGCGAGGGCATGAAAGAACCCTGACGGACTGCTCTGTCCAAGATGTAAACCGGTGGTCGCCAGCGCCGACACCCCGAACGAGAAGCTCCAGAACGACGCGTTGAACGGCTGCGACAGATACCACGGCATCAGACGCAGCATAAACAGGAGTTGCAACAGGCCATAGCCGAAAAGCATTTTGGCGAAGGTGTCCGCTTCGCCGCCGTTGACGCTAAACCAGGCGCTACAGGCCACCAGGGCAGGCGCAAGCTGGATCCCGAGCGAGGTACGAAGGGCAGCGGGCAGCTCGCCCGCGCTGCGCAGGCGTTGTAAAATGACCGGCTCCAGGCTCAGCCAGGAAAAGACCCCGGCACCAAGGAACACCAGCCCCGCGTCGTGGAAACCCAGCGCACCGCAGGCCATCGCGCTGATAAAATTGTTCGCCACCGTCGGCAGATAGAGTCCCGGCGTCGTGGCTTCTTCCGGATGCTTGCCGCGCCACAGCCCGGCGCTTTGCCAGGCGGCATACGCAAGCTGGATCACCACGCCCACGCTAAACAACCCCAGCGCCACCGGGCGATACCACGGCACAAAGCCGATGGCCACCAGCAGCGTTGTGGCAGGAAACAGGCTGACAAAACTGCTCATTACCGGATGCCGCATCTCGGCCAACACGCTATGTGGAAACCGTACCGCACGGGTAAGAAACGCCACGCTCAGAAGGAACCAGATCGCCACCGCCAGCGCCACCAGGATCTCGCCCGGCCAGCGCGTCACCGGCCAGATGGTGCTGGCATAACGCCAGGCGAACCCCATACCTATGGTCCCGAGGACCATACCGAAATACCCGGCGGGCAAGTTAAGAACGCGTTGGTTTAGGTTATGCATTTTTTTTAAAGTTTAAAATGTATTTTAAATGCCATTTTAAGGGGTTTCCTGTGCGGACGCCAGCACTTCGAAAAACCAAAACTTAGCTACGTTTATTGAAAGGCTTTTCAGGGATAACACGATGACAAAATATCGGCTCAGCAATGAAACGCGTCTCTGGCGCTGGCAGGACGGATCAACACCGTGCACAACGCCTCTAAGACAAATTATTGCCGTGAAGGATTTTAACGATGTGACCAGCGGGACTAAAGGCGGTTGGGTTGAGGATGAACACGCGCTCGCCCAGGACGGGGATTGCTGGGTTTACGATGAAAACAGCGTGGTGTTTGCCGGGGCCAGGATATCCGGTAACGCCCGCCTCACCCAACCCTGCATCGTAAGCCACCGCGCACACGTTGGCGGCAACGGCTGGCTTGACGCGGCAGAGGTGAGTCACGGCGCGATGATACGTGACAACGTCACCATTCAGCATTCCACCGTACGCGGGGAATGTCGTATCGCGGGTGACGCGCGGGTGCTGCATAACAGCCTGGTGATTGCAGCCAAAGGGCTGACACCCGACCGTCAGCAGATCCTGCAAATTTATGACCGAGCCACGGTCAGCCAGTCGCGTATTGTGCATCAGGCGCAAATCTACGGCGATGCCATGGTGACCTGGGCCTTTGTTGAGCACCGTGCCGAGGTGTTCGATCGCGCCATTCTTGAGGGCAACGCGCTGAATAACGTCTGGGTGTGCGACTGCGCCAAAGTGTACGGCAACGCCCGTCTGCTGGCCGGTCTGGAGGATGATGCCATCCCGACCGTGCGGTACAGTTCACAGGTCGCGGAAAACGCCCTCGTTGAAGGCAACTGCGTCATTAAACACCACGTATTAATAGGCGGCGAGGCGTGGTTACGCGGCGGGCCAATCCTGATTGATGACAAAGTGGTTATTCAGGGGCGGGCGCGTATCAGCGGCGATGTCCTGATTGAGCATCAGGTGGAAATAACGGACGATGCGGTTATCGAGGCGCTGGAGGGTGAGAGCATTCACGTCCGGGGAGCCAAAGTGATCAACGGCGACACGCGGATCACCCGGACGCCGCTGCTGGGGGCGCTATAGCGGGAAGATTCTGGCGTAGAGGTTCACGTCATCGTAACGCCCGTTGAGCATCTCCGCTTCCCGCAAACAACCTTCCAGCGTGAAACCGTTGCGCTGCGCCACACTGTTACTGCACTGGTTATCCACGCGACACTTGATCACAAAACGGCGGATCTCGCCGCGCTCAACGTAATAGCGCATAAACGTCTGGAGCGCCTGAGAAAGAATACCCTGCCCCTGATGCGCCTCGTCAAGCCAGTAGCCAATGTACCCGGTTTTATTCGCAGGCTCGATCGCGTTGAAGGTCAGCACGCCCACCAGCTCGTCCTTCATGAAAATCAGGAACATTTTGGCGTAACCGCGCTGGTGCAACATCTGATTGCTCTGCACGTTGCGGCGCGTGTCCTCTTCGCTGCCGACATGCTGCGCCCAGTCGAAGGCGGTTTGCAGCCAGGTTTTGTTTTTGATTACGAGGTTATGCAGATCGGTGGTATAGCGCTCTTCGACGGCGCGAAGCTCGATTTCCTGGTTAACGGGGATGATTTCTGAAGACATAGTGCCTCTTAATTGCCGGGTGGCGCTAACGCTTACCCGGCCTACAAATGCGTCCAGAGCAGGCCGGGTAAGGCGAAGCCGCCACCCGGCACAAACCCATAAGGACTAGCGCATGATCCGGTCGTCAACGTAGTTACGTTTGTCCGGCGCGGGCGGGAAGTACTGGTACAGCCAGGTCTCGCTGATGGCATCGCCCTGACAGCGCAGGAACAGGCGCATATCCACCGGCTCGGTGGAGTCAGAGGTTGGATACCAGTCAAACAGAATGCGATACCCGTCGAACGGTTCGACATAGAGGATCTCCACCTGCTTCGCTTCACCGCTGGACAGGGTAATCACCGGCTCAATGCCCTTCGGTGCGGCGGCCTTCAGATCGCCCCCGACGAAGTCAATGGCAAAGCGACGGGCCCACACTTTCGGGTAATTTTCACCCGGCGCCCAGCCCTCCGGGAAGCCGCCCATACCGGTACGGGTAGCGTAGACGTTTGCCAGCGGGGAACGCACCGGCGGCTGCGCGCTCCAGTAGAGACGGTATTTGAAGTCCAGCTCATCACCCGCCTGCACCGGTTTCTCCGGCTGCCAGAAGCAGACCACGTTATCGAGCGTCTCGCCGGTTGTCGGGATCTCCATCAGGGCGATGGATCCTTTCCCCCAGTTGTTGCGCGGCTCGACCCACAGGCTTGGTCGCTTGTTATACCAGCCCATGACGTCCTGGTAATGGGAGAAGTCACGGTCAAGCTGTAACAAACCAAAGCCTTTCGGGTTTTTATCCAGGTAGGCGTTGAATTGCAGCTTTTGCGGGTTGTTCAGCGGTCGGCAGATCCACTCCCCGTTACCGCGCCACATCGCCAGGCGGTCTGAATCATGGATCTGCGGATGTATGGTGTCGCACATGCGGCGTTCGTTGTTGCCGCAGCTGAACATGCTGGTCATTGGTGCGATGCCGAGCTGCTTGATGTCTTTGCGCGCATAGAGATGGTTTTCGACGTCCATGATCACCTGACTCTTCTCACAGTGGATCACAAACTTATAGGCACCGGTAATGCTCGGGCTGTCCAGCAGCGCATAGACGGTAAAGGTGGTATCACCCGGCTTAACGGTTTCAAACCAGAAGGAGGTGAAATCCGGGAACTCTTCCGGGGTGTCGGTAAAGGTATCCACCGCCAGCCCGCGCGCGGAAAGGCCGTACTGGTAGGTATCATCCACTGCGCGGAAGTAGCTCGCGCCCAGGAACGAAACGATATCGCGTCGCGCCAGTTCCGGCGCTTTAAAGACGCGGAATCCGGCGAAGCCGAGGTCGCTCTGCCCTTCAAGCTGGCGGGTATCCACGCCCGTATCGCCGTAGCTGAACAGCTCAGGCCGGAAGTGGATCTCACGCGCCTGAGAGGTGGTTTGATCCAGCGAGAACATGCGCACGCGGCGGCGGAATCCCATCCCCATATGGAAGAACTGGGCGTCCAGCTGACGGCCTTCAATGTTATTCCACAGCGACTGCTTCTCATCGTAACGGATGGCGTTGTACGCCTGCGGCGTCATGGTGGCCAGCGTTTCCGGCAGCGGACGCGGCGCACCGCCCCACGCGGTTTTCGCCAGATCGTGCGCCATGGATTGCAGAACAGAGAAGTCAAAGCGACGGCTCTGACCGTCGGCAATGTCGGAGTCAGCAGCATACGCCGCCTGGGAAAACAGAGAAGCAAGGCCAGAAGTGCCGCTCAGGGCAGCCATTGCCAGGGAACCTTTGAGAAAACGTCTGCGATTCATGCCTGAGAAAACGTCCTTATGGTCGTGTGAATGAGTTTCGCGCGCAGCGAAATGACGGCAAGAAAGAACGCACAGCCTAAACAAAAACGGTTAAGAATCCAATTGTTGGCGGGTGATTATCTGAACAAACCGAGAAATATTTTCTGTCGACCAGAACGGCCTGAAAAAGGGGTAAAGTTATGTATAAAAATGCCCCGGCTGGACATCGACAGCCGGGACCAACGAGGCGGTTATTTTACGCTGACATCGATACCCGGGAAGTACTTATCAGCCAGTTTAGCGATCGTGCCGTCGGCACGTACTTTATCAATTGCGGCATCAAGCTGCTTTTTGGTGGCCTCATCCCCTTTACGCAGCCCAAAGCCGATCCCACTGCCGAGGATGGTGTCGTCCGACACCGGTTTGCCGATAAAGCCAAACCCTTTACCCTGCGGCTTACTGAGGAAACCTGCCTGCCCGGCCGCTGACATGACCAGCGAGGCATCGATGCGGCCATTCAGCAGATCTCCCCAGGCCATATTCTGATCTTTATAAGACACCACGGTGACACCGTGCTTTTCCCAGTGCTCTTTGGCGTAAGTTTCCTGAATTGAACCCTGGAGAACGCCGATGGTTTTGCCCTTCAGCCCTTCGGGGGTAGCCTCTACCGCAGAACCGGCTTTGCCCACCAGCTGGGAGGGAATGCGATAGATGGGCTGGGTGAAATCAATGCTTTTGCGACGCTGCTCGGTGATGTTCATCGCCGAGTTTATGGCGTCGAACTTTTTCGCCACCAGACCGGGGATCAGCGCATCAAACGAGGTTTCAACCCAGCTGCACTTCAGCGCGGCGGCTTTACAGATGGCATTTCCCAGCTCTACGTCAAACCCTTCCAGCTCCCCTGACGCATTGCGGCTTTCAAACGGTGGATATTCCGCTTCCAGCCCGTATCGCAACTCGGTGGCGGCAAACGACGAGAATGAACACAACAGTCCCATGCCGACAACTAACGCGTGTAATTTCATCTCAAATTCCTTAACGTGGTGTAACCCGACAAAGGGCCTGGGCACCTGCCCGTAACGTCGCCTCATCTTTCGCAAAAGAGAGACGGATTAACTTATTGTCCGTGCCATCGGCATAAAACGCCGACAGCGGAATGGTGGCAACCCCGTACTCGACAATCAGCCTTTTCACCATCTCGCTGTCGCGCTCGTCGCTAAAGCCGCTGTAATCCGCCAGCAGGAAGAACGAACCGGCACTTGGTAGCAGCCTGAACGGTGAGTCGGCGAGCAAACTTTGCAGCAGATCGCGCTTGCGCTGATAAAACGCCGCCAGCGACAGCCAGGTTTGCGGATCGGTCATGTGTTCGGCAAACGCGTACTGCATCGGCGTATCGGCCGAGAACATTAAAAATTGATGGACTTTACATATCTCATCCATCAGTTCCGCGGGTGCCACACAATAACCCACGCGCCAGCCGGTGACGTGATAGGTTTTTCCGAAAGAAGAAATAATCACGCTGCGCTCCGCCAGCTGCGGGTGCGTCGCCATTCCGTGGTGCGGTTCGCCATCAAAAACGACGTGCTCGTACACTTCGTCAGACAAAATGATGATGTCGGTGTGGCGCGTCAGCGCTGCCAGCTGGTGCAGATCGGCGGCTGAAAACACCTGTCCGCTCGGGTTGTGCGGCGTATTGACGATGATCATCCGCGTGCGTGGGGTTATAGCCGCCCGTACTTCATCCCAGTTCACGGCAAAATCCGGTACCGTCAGTTTAATGGCAATCGGCGTCGCTCCTTGCAGACGGACAATCGGCGCATAGCTGTCAAAGGAGGGCTCGAAATAGATCACCTCGTCTCCAGGATGAACCAGCCCGCTGATGGCTGAGTAAAGCCCTTCGCTGGCGCTGGCGGTCACCAGCACCTCACTCGCCGGGTCATAGTGTGTGCCATAGAGCGTGGCAATTTTGTCCGCGATGCGCTCTCTGAGCGGTTGCAGACCGGTCATGAAGGCGTACTGGTTATACCCTGCCTCCATGGCGCGGGTCACGCCGGAGATAAGTTTTGGGTCGCAGGAAAAATTCGGCGCACCCTGAGAAAGGTTGATGGCGTTATGCCGGGCTGAAAGCTGGCCGATAACGGTAAAAATGGTGGTTCCTACATCGGGCAATTTGGATCGTGTCTGCACCGGCGTTTTCAAAGTCATCCTCTGTCCCTTCTCGTGGTGAATGCATAACTATTCAAACAACAACTTCATTGCCGGGACAATCGAATTGTTGTCATAATAGCCATGACAAAAATGCATAGCTAAGGTGAGATATGTCGCGTCGTTCATTTCCGCTTAATGCCGTAGAGACGTTCATCGTGACCGCGCGTCACCTGAATCTTACCCATGCCGCGAAGGAGCTTTGTCTGACGCAGGGGGCGGTAAGCCGTAAAATCGCCTCGCTGGAAAGCTGGTTCGGCTTCCCGCTGTTCGAGCGCCATGCCCGCGGCCTGCGTCTCTCCTCACAGGGAAGCGCCCTGCTGCCGGAGCTGCAATCTGCCTTTGAGCACCTGCTGAACGTTGCTGAACAGGCGCGAACGCACCAGACCGTAATTCGGCTGAAAGCGCCGACGTGCGCGATGCGCTGGCTGGTGCCGCGTCTGTTACAGGTGGAGCGCGAACAGCCGGAACTCCAGATTGCGCTGACCACCACCACCGATCACAACGTCAATTTCAAAACCGAATCCTGTGACGCGGCGATTGTGTTTGGGACGCACATGAGCGCCGGCGATCTGCTGTTCGAAGAGGCCTTAACCCCGGTGATGAGCCCGCTACGGGCCGGCTCTGCGCTGGAAGCACTCACCTTCCTTCACCCCACGCGGGACAAAACGGACTGGTCGCTGTGGCTGGCGAAACAGCCGGGTCCGCCGCCAGCTATGCTCAAAAATCAACACTTCGAAACCATGGATCTCGCCATTACCGCCGCCATTCAGGGGCTGGGCATCGCCATCGCGGATGAAACGCTGGTGGAGGAGGACGTGCACGCCGGACGGCTGATGCGCCCGTTTGACACAAGCATAAAAACGGGGGCGAGCTACCGGCTGGTATTACGCGACGCACCCGGCCCTGAAAACGGGCTGGATGCGTTTCGCGCCTGTCTGCTCAGTCGAGGCTGACGTGGTGTTTCATCACCCGTTTGAAGAGGCTCATACGGGCACGCATGAAGCGGTTTTCAAGCCGAAAACCTGCATGTTTATTCACACCAATACGTAACAGCACGTCCCGCCCTTTCCGGCAGGCGGGCCAGCGCGTGGGCCCTGCCAGGCTATCGCGTGCCCCCGCATCCCGGGCGAAGCTCACCCAGTAGTCCGCCACCTGAGCGGCGAAGGCCAGATCGCGTTCATTCACATACTGCCGCGAAGGTTCCACCTGTCCAAGGGTATCGAAGACGTAGGGCACTTCGTTGCCGTGCCAGGCGCCGTTGATGTACGTCGCGTGCTCTGCTTCGGCCACATAATCAAACCAGTATCGCCAGCACAGGCCGCCCGCCCGCTGCTGGGCCTGCATTACCACGTATCCCATGGTGGTGAAGGCCATGTCGCGGCATACCTGCCTGCCGAGTTCCTCATCCCCCTTCACGCCAGGATAAAGCAGCTTTATCAGCCCCAGGCCAAAACGCCGCTCACGGCGGAGCTTCTGGATCTGCCCGGCCATATCGACCCCGAATACCGACATCACGCTGGCTTCGTCGCTGTTCGACCCAATCATCACCGGTACAGGATGCTGGCGGGCCGCGAAGAAAACGTCGAGCATGGCCTCAGGCAAAACGCAATCCCCCACGATGGGCGCAGGGGCGATATTCAACGGCGAGGTCAGCGGCCAGAACGCCTCAGGTGGGATCGCGCGAAGCTGTTCCGCGGTAGCATTGTGCAGGCCGAAATGGGCGGCAATCGCTTCGCCTTTATGCAGGGCCTGCTCGCGCGGGGTGTCGGGCAGCGTGTACCCGCTTTGCACAATGGCTTTATGGAACAGTCCTCCCGCAAGCGGGGAAGCCATCAGCGACAGCACGCTGCGCGCACCGGCCGACTCGCCAAATACGGTGATGTTCTCAGGATCGCCGCCGAACGCGGCAATGTTATCGCGCACCCATTCCAGGGCCTGGATCTGATCGAGCAGTGCAAAGTTATGCACCACGCGCTCTTCCTCCCCCTCCAGCGCCGGATGAGCAAAAAAGCCGAGGTGGCCGAGACGGTAATTGATCGTCACCACCACCGTGCCACGCTTCGCCAGCGCCCTGCCGTTATACGGAGGCAGCCCGCCAGCGCCGAGGGTAAATCCTCCGCCGTGCAGCCAGACCATCACCGGAAGCGGAGCGGCGCGAGCCACTGGCGACCAGACGTTAAGGTACAGGCAGTCTTCAGAGAACTGGCCGGGGTCGCCGCCGCCCAGCTCCTGACAGCTTTCGCTGCTCTGCCAGCTGGAGGCGGAGAACGCCGTCGCCGGACGCACGCCATCCCAGCGTGCAGGGGGACGCGGGGAGCGCCAGCGCCACGGGCCAACAGGGGGTGCCGCATAGGGAATGCCACACCATACATGGGTATCGCCTTCAGTAAAACCAATCAGTGCGCCCTGGCGCGTTTCAACCACAGGGGCGGAGGGATTTTCCATACCAACCTTCTTTTTCCATCACACCCTTGCAGAGTAACGGTTTCAGAGCAAACCGCAACGCTGTTTGCTGCGCGCTTCCGCCTCCTCGTAAAGCGAAAACTCGTCATACACCGCACAGCCGAGCGCGGCTTCGAAGGCATTGCGGCTGGCATTGCCGTGGCTGCGCGCCTGCGTTTCATTGCCAAGATTCGACTGGAAGATCCCCGCCGCGCTGACGGGCAGAAAATCCTCGTAGGTGATGGGCTGTGCCACAACCCAGCCGCGCTCGATCAGCGGCTGCGGATCGTCGCCGGGACGAAAAGCGTGGCGATGCGCCTCACCTGTCGGGGTCAGACGGTAGCGGAAATAAGCCAGCCCCTGACGGCGCAGGAACATTTCACTGTCCGGGAAGGCGCTGAAGATCTCGCGCAGGTGAAGCTGGTGGGTCAGGTTGTCTTTGCCGGTCCCGGCCTGGTTTAACAGGCTGTCGTACAGCTCGCGCCCTTTCGGCGTAAGCGCCACGCCGCGCTGCTCAATCTCACCGAAACGCGCGGTATGGGTGCCCTTGTGTTCCCCCGCGAACAGCACCGGCTCCTCCAGCGCCTTAAAGCTGGTCTGACGCAGGAGGATCGGCACCTCGCGGCGCGGCGGGCCTTCAATCAGGATTTTCGGCTCGATGCCGTACTTCGGCATTAGCTCCTGCACCCGGTCGATATCCAGCGTGCGCGGCGTGAGATGGTTGATGTGGCACCCCGGGAAACAGACCACGTCGGCAATCAGGCGATGTTCGTTGCTCAGCGCCAGATAGGTTTCCTGATCGACCGTCGCATGGCGATGCCAGCGGAAGGTTTCTAAGGCTTCCTGCACAAATTCGCGCGCCTGTGCCTCGGTAAAGTGTCCCTGCGCATCATGCAGGTCGATCAGTTCCAGACAGCGCGGCGTAAAGATGTTGCGCCGGGAGAGGATCTCCGCCGCCCTTTCGCGCAGCGCAACGTTTTCAATCAGCTCCAGGCGCAGCAGCGAGGTAAAAATGCGAAACGGATTACGGCAGAGCGCCGCATCGTCTGTCGGACGAAACGCCGTCGAGTGGACGGGCACGCCCGCCTGGGAGAGATCGTAGTAGCTGACCGGGTACATGCCCATAATGGCGAAGATCCGGCGCAGGGTGGAAAGCTCCTGCGCGGTGCCAACGCGGATCGCACCGTGACGTTCAACATTCAGGCGCGCCAGTTCGTCTGCGTTCGCCAGTTGTTCATGTAAAAGTGGGTTATTTTCCAGAACCGCCAGGTTAACGTCCGCCACCAGTTCCAGCAAGGTGCCGTACTGCGGAACTTCCTGCTGGTACATCGCCGACATAGCCTGCGAAAAGTGTTCCCGAATATCATCAGCCGTGATGGTGTTCGCCATGATGTCATGCCTCCAGTGAATACTACCTGGAGTGTAGAGAAGCCCGTTCCTTTCGTTGGGAAGAATTTACGAATTGTGATCCAGGCAGACGAGTGGTCAAAGCGTGGGCATTTTCGAAAAACGGTTGTAACTCAAACAGATCAAATGTTAAAAATATTTTGCTATCAGGTTATCAAATTCAAACATCTTAACTTGTCACCCGCGTCGCTCTGTTTTTAACATCGCCTATGGAAAAAAATGGTCTGTTCAGTCAGCGCATACGCTTGCGCCATTTGCATACTTTTGTGGCCGTCGCTCAACAGGGAACGCTGGGGCGAGCGGCTGAAACCCTTAACCTCAGTCAGCCTGCACTCTCCAAAACGCTGAACGAACTGGAACAGCTTACCGGAACCCGCCTGTTCGATCGCGGCCGTCTGGGGGCTCAGCTTACGCTCGTGGGCGAACAGTTCCTGACGCATGCCGTTAAAGTTCTCGATGCCCTCAATACCGCCGGTCAGGCGTTAAACCGTAAAGAGGAGCCGGCCAGCGACATCGTGCGCGTGGGCGCGCTGCCAACGGCGGCGCTGGGCATACTGCCTGCGGCGATCGGCCAGTTCCACCGTCAGCAAAAGCACGCCACGCTTCAGGTCGCGACCATGAATAACACCATGCTGCTGGCGGGCCTGAAGTCAGGCGAGCTGGATCTGGGCATTGGGCGGATGTCCGATCCGGAACTGATGAGCGGCCTGAACTACGAGCTGCTGTTCCTGGAATCGCTGAAGCTGGTCGTGCGTCCGAATCATCCCCTGTTGCAGGACACCGTGACCCTGAGCCGTGTGATGGAGTGGCCGGTGGTGGTCTCACCAAAAGGAACCGTTCCGCGTCAGAATGCGGAAGCGTTGCTGCAAATGCAGGGCTGCACGCTGCCTTCCGGGTGTATTGAAACGCTCTCGGCGTCGCTGTCGCGCCAGCTTACGGTGGATTATGACTACGTATGGTTTGTGCCGTCCGGCGCGGTGAAGGACGATCTGCGACGCGGCGTGCTTACGGCGCTGCCGGTAACATCGCCCGGCGCGGGAGAACCGATTGGGATCCTGACGCGGGTAGATGCCCCGCTCTCTGAAGGTGCCCAAACGCTGTTAAGCGCCATTCGTAAATCAATGCCTCTTTGACCATAAACGCAGAACCCGCCGCGAGGGCGGGTCTGTCTTACTCAGAACGTTTCCCAGTTATCACCTGAGACGACCGCCGCCGGGGTTAAAGGCGAGGGTTTCGCTGCGTTTGCAGCGGCTGGAGCCCGTCCTGCACGCGCCCCGTTGAGACGAAACGCGCCAACGGCTTCCGTCAGACGTGCGCCCTGCTCCTCCAGCGAAGCCGCTGCCGCAGAAGCTTCTTCCACCAGCGAGGCATTCTGCTGCGTCACCTTATCCATCTCGGAAATCGCCTGGCTCACCTGAACGATGCCGCGGCTCTGCTCATCGGACGCCGCTGCAATCTCCAGCATGATATCGGTGACGCGTTTAACCGCCTCGACGATTTCATTCATGGTATTGCCCGCTGCAACCACCTCCCCGGAACCCTGATCGATAAGCGACACCGATTCATTGATCAGGCTTTCAATCTCTTTCGCCGCGTTTGCGCTGCGGCTTGCCAGGGTGCGAACTTCACTCGCCACGACCGCAAAGCCGCGTCCCTGTTCACCCGCACGCGCCGCCTCGACCGCCGCGTTGAGCGCCAGAATATTGGTCTGGAACGCGATGCTGTTAATCACGGCGGTAATTTCAGAGATCTTCTTCGAGCTGGTGGAAATATTACCCATGGTTTTCACCACGCCGGAGACCATCTGCCCCCCGCGGCTGGCCTTCCCGGAGGCATCTTCTGCCAGTTTACTTGCATGATGCGCGTTATCGGCGTTCTGTTTCACCGTCGCGGTGAGCTGCTCCATGCTGGCCGCCGTCTGTTCAATCGCCGCCGCCTGCTGCTCAGTACGGGAAGAGAGATCGGTGTTACCCGCGGAGATCTCGCTGGTTCCCCGGTAGATCTCCTCCGCCCCTTGCCGCACGGTGCCTACGGTGGTCACCAGCGCGTGCTGCATCGTTTGCAGATCGCGCGTAAGGCGGCCAATTTCACTGCGCCCGGTCGGTTCGTCCGGCATGGTCAAATCGCCTTTCGTGATATTTTCGATACGCGTAGCGGCTCGCTGGAGCGGGTTTATCACCGTACGGCGCAGCACCACAAAAGTGATCACCGCCAGCGCCAGCGCCAGGCCAAACGCGCCGAACATAAACATCAGCCCCAGCCGGGTGCGGGTGTGAGCCTGCGCCGTCAGCGCGTTGGCGCGTTCGGTGCGGATTTTTATCGCCTTCAGCAGCACCGCGTTATAGGCATCGTCCAGCGGACGCGCGGTCTCATTTTCGTGGTTAATAATGGCTTCAAACATGCCGTTTTTGGCATATTTCAGCATCGGCTGCATACCGGCGATGTAGGCGTCATAGCGGGCTTTCAGATCGCCGTCCAGCGCTTCATCAGCCGGTGTGCGAATAGTGCGCTTCATATAGGCGGCAAATCCATCCTGCGACTGCCTGATGCGGGTCTCAGCCTCAGCGATGTTTTGTTTCATCGCCTCCATCTCCGCGATACGGCTCGCCGCCCCCGCGTGGATCATGTTGATACGGGCGGTGCGTAAATGGTTGGAACTGTTTGACAGCCCGGTGCGCACCTGGATTTCTGCCGTAACATCCTGCTGATCGTTATCGGCCTGGAGCAGGAAATAGCCTGCCAGACCCGAGCTCAATGCAAACAGGAGAATAATGCCACCGAGAATGGAGGAAAACAGCGGAACCAGCCGGATGTGGTGCAAGAAACTCAGCTTATGCTGCGCCTGCATCGATGTTGTGTTGTCCATGACCGTCGACTCTCTTATAGGTAAGATGCGTAAAAACACGCCTGTAAAAGAGTCATCGGCACGGCGTAGAATTAGATTACGGTTAAAAGCGCCAGACAGGTCACACTTTAGAAAAGATCAGGGAAGAAATGCCAGCGGAAAAAACCGCTGGCAGAATAATCAGTTGTCGCCGAAATGGATAACGGTACGAATAGATTTTCCTTCGTGCATCAGATCGAAGGCTTCGTTGATCTGCTCCAGCGGCAGGCGGTGCGTAATGAACGGGTCGAGCTGAATTTTACCGACCATCGCATCTTCAACCATGCCCGGCAGCTGGGTACGGCCTTTCACGCCGCCAAATGCCGACCCGCGCCATACGCGCCCTGTCACCAGCTGGAAGGGACGGGTTTTGATCTCCTGACCCGCGCCGGCCACACCGATAATGATGCTCTCGCCCCAGCCTTTGTGGCAGCACTCAAGCGCTGAGCGCATCACATCGACGTTGCCGATACATTCGAAGCTGAAGTCCACGCCGCCGTCGGTCAGCTCAACGATCACCTCCTGAACCGGTTTGTCGTAGTCTTTCGGGTTGATGAAATCGGTCGCGCCCATCTCACCTGCGAGCTTAAATTTTTCCGGGTTGGTATCCACAGCAATGATGCGGCCAGCTTTCGCCTGTACCGCGCCCTGGATGACTGCCAGACCGATCCCGCCGAGGCCGAACACCGCCACGGTGTCACCCTCTTTCACTTTCGCCGTGTTATGCACCGCGCCGATACCGGTGGTGACACCGCAGCCGAGCAGACAGACTTTATCCAGCGGGGCCTGCGGATTCACTTTCGCCAGTGAGATCTCGGCGCACACCGTGTATTCGCTGAAGGTGCTGGTCCCCATGTAGTGATAAATGGGCTCGCCGTTATAGGAGAAACGGGTGGTGCCGTCCGGCATAAGACCTTTACCCTGCGTGGCGCGCACGGCCTGGCAGAGGTTAGTTTTGCCGGATTTGCAGAACTTACACTCGCCGCACTCTGCGGTGTAGAGCGGGATCACATGGTCGCCGGGCTTCAGGCTGGTGACGCCTTCACCCACTTCCACCACCACACCGCCCCCTTCGTGGCCGAGCACCGCCGGGAATACGCCTTCCGGATCGTCACCGGACAGGGTAAACGCATCGGTATGGCAAACGCCGGTGTGGGTAATTTTGATCAGCACTTCGCCTTTCTTCGGCGGAGCAACATCAATTTCAACGATTTTCAGCGGCTGGCCTGGGCCGAACGCGACAGCTGCGCGAGATTTCATGATGTCTTTCCCTTGTTGTGAGGTGTGTGGATTTATTTTAGATAAGAGCGCAGTAAATGGCCGACTTCCGCCATCCGCACAGCCCGCTGATCCGGGGTGGTCTCCCCCGTCACCAGCTCATCTTTGAGGTGAATTTCAACCATTTCCCCCATCAGGCCATTGGCAGCGCCGCGCACGGCGGCGATTTGCTGCAAAATGGCGAGACAGGGATCGCCCGATTCCAGGGCGCGTTCAAGGGCATCAACCTGGCCCCGAATGCGGCGGACGCGGGTCAGAATACGTTTTTTATCTTCGGGTGAATGCGGCATACGCCCTCCTGATACTATAGGGGGGTATTGTATCCTTCATGGGAATTTAATGTAAACATTAAGTTTTATGAGGGTATCAGGTATCATGTAATTTATAGTGTGTTTCTTTTCTTAACTCGAACATCTGAACTAAGCTATGACACATTCTGTAAAAACATAGTTGTAATAAATACCGTCGTATCCGCATTTTTGAAGGTTTCTGCATTCACGCAAATTCCCGTCCCCACCAAAGACTGTAGGTTTCTTAAGAATACAATGAGGAATAGACTAATAGGCGATAGTTAACATTTTTAAATGTCAAATGCTTTTTATGAATGAAAACTTTTATTAAGGGCTTTTAATGAGCATTTTCTTAAGACGAAGTATAAATGCATTATGCAAAGATAGTTTATTTTTCTTTCTTCTTAGTCTGGTTGTATTGATACCTTTCAATTTCCTTAGTGATAAATATACTCAGGAGATAGAAACTATCATTGAAGAACATATGGCCCCTCATTCTCTTGCAGCAATGCTTGTAATAGCAACGTCTATTACGTCTCTGACACTTCGATTTGTCGGCAGCATAAATGTCAAGAAAAAATATAATAAACTCATATATACACTCATTATTTTCCCTGTTATCAAAGTAGGGAAAGCATATGCTTCTACGATGGTCGGCATGATGACAGGGTTAACCTTAATATTATCCTTCTCTGAAGGTATATCAAAAACAATAATGCCTTTATTTTTCATTGTTTGTATTTCTATGTACTGGTTTCTTTTTGAAGCGATATTGTATGTTAGTAAAAATGGCCTGCCATCAAACGTCAGTAAAAAAACAACAAATATTTTATTGCTAATAATAGTAATTATAATACCCGCAGTGTATTTCTACATTGTATGAAGTAGCTATCAATGAATTCAAAACCAGATGGCCATACCTAAAAATTGCGGCCAGTTTTAAACTCAAGTTAAGATCCGTATTGAGCAGGCAAAGGAGATCACTATAGCCTGTCTGTACAACTGCGGCCGCGGTGTTATTGGCCTTGCGGCATTTAGCACTTATACACGTGCTGGTCACCAGCTGCTGACTTAGCCACTCTTTCTTCGCCTGCCAGCTCGGGTGTGGAGAAGCGGAAATGCTGTATCTGGTATATTCGACCTGCTTCAACGAGTTCTATGTTGAGCAGCTACAGCTGTTTAACGAGCGGTTGGGGTTTACCCTTAACGTCTCTCTCAGAGATGGTGCAACCATATTTAGGGTTTACCCCCACCTCGACCAACCCTATTTAGCTCAAAATGTTAAAAATCCGCACTTATATGGCACATTGTGAACAGAAATAACATTCTCGTCACCTAACATACCCGCTACAAACAAAATGGTGGTGTTAATGATTGTACTAAAGAGCTTTTTATTCTTCGTTGGCGCGGCGGCCGCTTGCGCACTTATTGTACTGTGTCTTTGGGTTGATATGCGGTTTGTCGGCCATGATATTCCGGAATTATCACTGACCGAAATTATGCAGGAAACGGTATTAGCGAGTATTGTCTTTCTCCATTTTCGTCTGGCGAAAATGTACGAATCCATGCGTTACTGTAATATTCTGGTGGGCGGATTTTTCCTGACAATGCTAATTCGTGAGCTGGACGCGCTTTTTGATCTCATTTCTCATGGGAGTTGGGTGTGGTTCGCGCTGATTACCGCTGTGCTGGCGTTAATTCGCCCCGTTATGCATTTTCGTGCTACCCTGGAACAGCTGGCAAAATATACCCAATCCCCCTGGTACGGTATTCTGTTGAGCGGCCTGCTGGCTGTACTGGTCTTCTCCCGCCTCTTTGGCATGCAGGTGCTGTGGCACGCCATCCTGGAGCATGGCTATATGCGTGTCGTGAAAAACGCCGTGGAGGAAGGTTCGGAATCGTTCGGTTATATGCTGTGCCTGGCCGCATCCCTTGGTTATTACGTTACCTTTCCCGCTCACGCACGACAAAAATAATCTCTTCACACTGCGTAGAGAGACGGCGAGGGAAATAGTGATCAACAACATCCTAAGGACGTTAGGGTTGTCATGTAAGAAAGACATATCCTAAAAAGGGGCAATCAGGCGTCGATTTCAGCGAATTCTCGCTCACGCCTGAAATCAGCGTCTATCCTTAGACTATCAACAAAAGGAGGCTGGAATGTCTGATTTCGACACTGATAAAAATGCACAATACGCTGGCGATAAAGCCAAAAACAAACTTGATGAATTATCCGGCTCTGCGCAGCAGCAGTTTGGTGAATTCGTTGACTCCCCTAAACACCAGGTGAAAGGTGCAGCGAAAAAATATGCTGCCCAGGCCAGTGATGCCGTCTCGGATGTTACTGAAGCCGTCAGAAATAACCCGTTAACGGGCTTAATCGCTGCGGGTGCGGTAGGTATCGTTCTGGGACTTCTGCTGGGACGTAAATAATTTCAGGCCCTCCGGGGCCTTTTCTTTTCCCCCTCTTTCCTTCTCTTCCCCCCCCCTAATTTTGATAGTTCTCCTGATAAAAGCTCAATCCATACGAAAAAGTTGTACAATTTTGATGTACAGATTTGACCATATAGTATAAATTCGATGCCAGTGATGTTACAAAATTGTTTGTTAACGGTGGAAAATTATGCGTCGCAACCATGCTCCCTCTACAGCAGAAAGCGCTATAACCTTGTATTTTAACAAGGATAACGTCCCAACACAGCAGGAAACCCTTGGTGCCATCGTCAGTGAGATCATCAAAGAAAATGTACAACTGAGCAGAATGACAATTTGTACAAAGCTGTTGCGCAGAATTGAAGAATCCACGTCTGACGTTGAGAAAGCGCACTACAACGGTTTGATAGCCCTCTTCTTCGAGCGTTAACCTGAACACTGTTTTTTAACTTACTAAGTTAGTCATGCTGAGTGAGAATAGAGCTTCTGAATGCGATGACTAACCCCATGCTACAGCCTGCCGCGTGTAGCAGAGTGAGATTGAAGGTATGCATAGAACTAAATTTGAACGACTTAAGGATGACCTTATCGGTGAGGCCGTATTATCCATACTGAAAGAGAACGGACCTATTACCTTTGTGTCTCTTGCTAATCGCCTGCGGGCGATGGCTAACGTTGAATCAAATGATGAACGTAAAAATGCATTGATTGCCGCTGAAGATGTAGTGCGCCAGCGTGTAACCGGCGTCTCGCACGACCGGGGAAGAGTGATGGGCAATTATGACATGGGTCGCATGCGATCTCTCTTTACTCACAACACGCTTTTGACCCCAGACAAGAAACACTAATTTTAACCGAAACGGTGACCACCATGAGTAAAGCGATTATGCAGCAGACGTATAATTTTGAAGCCTTGCACGATAAAGGACTGGCGGAACATTTTCTTAATGCAGGAAAACATCTCAGTGGTGAGGTTGAAGTGTTGGGCTCGGCAATACGCTGTATTATGCTGACCGGTGACAATCTCTCTAATAAAGAGATTATCCTGCAACTGATTCACGCCCTCGAAATTACCGAGGAGCCCGAAGCCTGCGATGTCATTCGAAATACGCTTGAAATTGTTGTCGGTTTTACGCGCGATGATATCTGATAACAGATTATTGCGCTGGTGAGTGACTGTTTTTGCTGGTGGTAGAAAAGTTTCTCTGTCGTACCACCAGCATAGTGAACCCATTAACTAAATAGCCGTACCATTCGATCAAGCTCTTCTTCTTTAACCGCCCGGGAAAGATAATATCCCTGAAAGCGTTTAACCCCTAACGCGACAAGTTTTTCAAATTTTTCTTCGCTATCGACGCCTTCCGCAACGCATTCCCTTCCCGTCATGTCGCTGTATATCTGTATCGCTTTAATAATGCTATAGTCATTGTCGTTAGCAACAAAGTGCTCAACTATATCGCGGTCAAGCTTCAATCCATCAACATTAATCTGTCGGATGGGTAACATAGCGTAATCTCTGGAAAAGCAATCATCCAGAAACAGCCGACACCCCTCGGCGCGTAAACGCTGAAGAGTGACAGGAATATTTGGATCCTTTGTCACATCAATCGCTTCAGCTAATTCAAAGACAAGTTTCCCGGCCCACTGCGGCTTCAGTAACATCTCAACGGCTTTTTTCGCCATTCCCGGCAGCGCGTTCCCGGTAGCCAGTGGAGGCGGAATATTAACCGAAAAATAATATTTCCCATTGTATCTGTTGATACCTGACACGGCCGCGTGGATGACTAACGCCGTCAGCTTGAGCCATATTTCGCCATTTTTCACCCCACCCAGAAATTGGGCAGCCTTCAGAACCTGACCGTTTTTATGCCAGCGCAGCAGAATTTCAAAGCCTACTCCTTTTTAATCGCCATTGGTAATAATTTGATAAGCCGCAAAGATTTCCCGCTTATGTAACGCCTGCAAAATATCAATTTCCGCATCCGAAAACCCCTGCGAATTATTTTTTACTGCACAGACTTCATCTCTGAAAACACGTGCATCGCTAAACCACACCCTGATAAGATATAATTTATCCAACCCCACTTTTCTATGGGTATAAATGGTTTTATCTGACAACCCTAACCTCGCAGACTGCTCTTTTATCGAAATACCCCGATAAAAATTCAGCAATACGGTTAATTCGCGCTTTGTTAAACCATTCAGACTTTCTTTACCTTCTTTCTCGGGTCCATCACGCAATATGCGTGACGAATCGGTATGCACGTCATAAATGTTGTCTGCACAGTCCATTACGTCTGAAATATTCGCTATCCTGATCATCGATAACGATTTGGTATTATTAACGAGACTACACAACGTGGCATAAAGCCATCTCTCTGGTATTGCGCCATACAGCGTCACGCTACAAATAACCGGCAGCGCATTCAGCACCGATACCAACTGCTTCAGGCTTTCAAGAAAGGCAGCGACGTCGCGACCAAGAAAAACAGCAACTTCAGGTGGTTGATTTTGCATCATTTTCTGAACATCACCTGAGCAAACTTCATCCTCTTCAAAATGGAGCCGCGTGGCGTTTACGCCACGTGACTTCAGAAGCAGGCTATACCCCTCGAAGGTGAAACCGCAGGCTGAAATAACAAACCGTTGCTTGTAGCACGTACCTTGTCTAAAAGGTAAATTTTGAGACATAACCTGCTCCTGAGAATGCAAATAGTATTCCCATCTGTAATTAAAGCCAATACTCTTTGTCGCATTGAATAATTTTACCGCACCCTGTTTGGTTAATAAACCGTTATCAATGTTATGCACAGGAACATTTTTGCGTTAATCAACCGACTCATCCATATGCAGCATAAATATTACTTTCTTTTCATATAACGACAGTAAATATGCATTTCTCAAGGTATAATGAAAATTCCGAAAAAGAAGACCGGACACTTCATCTTATCGGCCCAGACAAAAAGAGAAAATGCTATGGATAATCACATCTCATCCAGGGCTTTGCTACATCGAAGGGATGTCATTAAAAACAACCCGCGATTTGGTGAAGCTATAACAGAACACTACAGAATTAATGATGCCATTTATAAAAAACAACCCTTGTTCTACAAAACGATGCTTCAGGAATCACGCTTCAACATAATATTGTCCATGTGTTGTTTTGTTTTTGGCAATCAGGCTGAGTCAGTTTCAGAGATTAAGGCGCTATGCACCCGTTACAATATCGCCAGCCCTAACAGTGTTATCGCGATCATTACCATACTTAAAACTACCGGGCGAATTAAGACCTGGCGCTGTAGTGAAGATCGCCGAAAAACAAAAATTGCGCCGACGGAAAAAGGACTCGATGAGCTTAAACGCTATATGTCCGGGGCGTTTACGCCTGTCAGCATTCTTTATCCGGCATTCAACATTAATGTTAACCTTCTGGACAATGACATTCTGAGGCACAACTTTTTCCGGCGCGCCGCAGAGTACCTTTTCCGCGGATTAACATTCAGGAAAGTGCTTCCGGAGGTGGGTTTATTTATTGATAAGGATGGTGGACGGATGATTATGCTCTATCTCTATTTGCAGGCCATTAAAAACAAAACAGCACACGGTGCCATAATAGCGTATTCAGCCAGCACGCTGGCAAAAGAATTTTTTGTCTCGCGTATTCACGTCAACCGCATTATCAAATCGGCGCAGGAGGCAGGTTATCTTAAAGATCGCGGCGATGGCCGGATGTCAATTTATCCGGCCTTTATCGAGCTTGTCGAAAATTATGCCGGATTATATTTTGCGTATGTCACACATTACATCAATGTGGTACCAAAAGAACGACGCCATGCTGTCAACATGACGCCTACACTCTGATCTAACGGGCGTTCGGTTTGCTGAACGCCTTTTTTACCGCTCGCGCAGCGCCTCTTTTGCCTTATTCAACGGTTTCAGCAGATAATCAATGACGGATTTACTGCCGGTTTTGATATCAACTGTGGCTATCATGCCCGGGAACACCGGGAACGCCTTGCCCTGCCTGTTGGTCAGATGGTTACTGTCTGTACGAATATAAACGCGATAATAATAAACATCCCGTTTCACCTCGTCCTGAAGGGTATCCGGGGAAATCATCGTCACCTCCCCTTCCAGCCCGCCGTAGATCGAGTAATCATAGGCGGTGATTTTCACCAGCGCTTTTTGCCCGGGATGGATAAACGCGACATCGCGCGGCGAGATTTTCGCTTCTATCACCATCTGGTCATCAAGCGGTACCAGGCTCATCAGTTTGCCGTTCGGCGGGATCACCCCGCCCACCGTCGTCACGTCAATATCCTTCACGATGCCACGCACCGGCGCATTAAACGTTAAGCGGGTGAGTGAATCTTCGCGTCCTTTCATGACCGAACGCTGCGCCTCTATTTCTGCGTTCGCTTTCGCCAGTTCTTCGCGGGCGCGAACGTAGTACTGGTTTTTCATCTCGGTGATTTTGCTCTCCAGCTCATTTTTTTGGCGTTCAAGGCGTAAGACTTCGACCTTACTGGCCGCCCCCTGCGTCACCAGCGGGCGCGTTAATGCCAGTTCACGCTGCACGAGATCCGCTCCCTGGCGTAAACCCGCCAGCCCTTTTTCAAGGCTTTCGCGACGTGACTGATAAAGCGCCGTTTCCTGTTTGACCAGCTCAACGTCGTCATCCAGCTCTGCCGGGAATGTCAGCCCGGTGTCGTTCACCTCAGCATTCAGACGCGCGGCCGTCGCCATTGCAGCGTTTAATCGAGACTCGCTCTCCAGCACGCTGGACTCGGTTTTCGTCCGGTCCAGTTGGGCAAGCTGTTGACCACGCTCGACGATGTCGCCTTCGCGCACCATCAGACTGTGAATAATCCCCCCTTCCAGGGACTGGATCACCTGCTCGTGGGAGGACGGGATCACCTTGCCACTGCCCGTCGTGACATCATCCAGTTGGAACAGGCTGGCCCAGGTAATAAACACCACCAGCAGGGCAAACAGCGACCATGCCACCAGCGACGAACGCGGCAGGCGGGGCTCCTTCAGTCGGCTATTAAAGCGGGAGAAATCATTCATGCCACGCCCTCCGTTTTCAGTTTAACCGTACGCTGCGGCGCCTGCTGCGGGGCCATTCCGTGCTGGCGTAAAATGGCATCACGAGGGCCATCCATCACCACTTTGCCGTTTTCCAGGACGATGATGCGGTCAACCAGGTCCAGAATCGGCAGGCGATGCGTCGCCACCACCAGCGTCCGGCGCTTACCGAGCCACTGGTGCAGATGCTGGATAAACTGCTTCTCGCTGACCTCATCCAGCCAGGCGGTGGGTTCATCCAGCAGCAGAATATTCGGCGAGGTGATCAGCGCGCGCGCCAGCAGCAGCGCCTGACGTTGCCCGCCGGAAAGCCCCGTTCCGCCCTCGTTGATGATGGTGTTTAGCCCCATTTTCTGCTTGCGCACAAACTCCAGCGCGCCGCTGTTGACCAGCGCCTGATGGATTTCCTCGTCTGTCGCCAGCGGATTACCCATCAGGATGTTGTCGCGTACGGAGCCGAAGAACAGCCGCGCCTGCTGGATGAGCAACCGCATATCGCGGCGCACGTCGGCCGGGTCAAGATGATTGAGAGCAATATCGTCCAGCAAAATGCTGCCCTGCTGCGGCTCCTGCATTCCCGCGAGGAGGTGCAGCAAGGTGCTTTTCCCCGAACCATTCCGCCCGAGCACCGCCACGCGCTCCCCGGCGCGAATGCGTAGTTTGCTGATATTCAGCACGGTGAGCTTCTCTTCTTCGTCGTAATAAAACCCCACGTCGTCCAGCAGATAATCACCGCGCAGGTGGGCTTTATGCACCTTCTTTCCGTGCTGGGGATCGTCAATCGGGCGCTGCATCAGGTCATCCAGTCCCTTGCGGGCCACCTTTGCTGACTGCCAGCGGGAAAGCACGCCAGAAATTTGCGACAGCGGCGCAATGGTCCGGGACGCCAGAATCGAGGTGCCCACCAGCGCACCGGTGGTCATGTCACCGCTGATGACCAGGTAACACCCCACCAGCAGCACCACGGCGTAGACGATAGATTGCACCTCCTGGGTCCAGGTTAGCAGCAGCCCCGTCAGCCAGCGCTGCTTCATGCCGACGCTGGCGGCAACGTCATTGGTGTTATTCCACTGGTTCTGGAACCGCTGCTCAGCGCGCATCAGCTTGATGTCCTCAAGCCCCTGCACCGCTTCCACCAGCGTGGCGTTGCGAATCGCCGATTCACGCATCCCTTCGCTGGAGAGTTTCCCCAGCGGGCGCTGCACCAGCAGGCCAGGAATAAGCAACAGCGGCACGGCGAGCAGGACCACCAGCACCAGCGGACCACCAATCATCCACAGAATGAAGACGAACAGCAGGAAGAACGGCAGATCGGAGAGGGCCGCAATGGTCGTCGAGGTGATCAGCTCGCGCACCGACTCCAGCTCGCGGATCTGCGCGATAAACGATCCGGTTGATTTCGAGCGTGCGCCGTTTTTAATCCGCAGCGCGTGGGCAAAGACGCGTTCAGAGATGCGCAGATCGGCGCGCTTCCCCACCACGTCAGAAATGTGCACGCGCAGCATGCGCATGATGAATTCGAACACGATGGCAATCATCACGCCGCCAAACAGCACCCACAGCGTGGCTTCTGACTGCGACGGTACCACCCTGTCGTAGACCTGCATGGAGAAGACCATGCCGGAAAGCGCCAGCACGTTGGCGACCAGCGCCACCAGCATAATATCGCTGTAACGACGCCAGTCTTTCAGCGCCAGCTGCCAGAACCAGTTTTTCTCATAGGGTTTGATGTAATCATCCACGCGCGCATCCGGCGTGGACTCCAGGGGACGCAGCACCATCAGCCCCTTTAACCGCGAACCGAGCTCGTCCCGCGTCAGCGTTGTCTCCAGGCCGCCGTCGCCGCTAAACTGCACGCTGACGTTCCCATCGTTGTCCATACGGTTGATGACCGCAATTTGCCCGCCGGTAAACTCCGCCAGCAGCGGTAAACGCCAGGGATCCAGCGATAGGGCTTCCGCCGCCACCCACCGCATCCCCAGCCCAAGCTGGCGCGCCATCTCCTCCAGCACCAGCTGGCGTGGCGACTGGCTTTCATGGTTAATCGTGACCCGAACATGCTCCGCCGAAAAATCCAGCCGATAATATTTCGCGATGATGAGCATGCCCTGTAACCAGGGTTCGTACTGTGGATGTGTCTTCATAATCTCCGGGTTAATGCAATTCGTTAAAGAAACGCAAAAAGCCGCGAGAATCGCTCCCCGCGGCAGTGTTTTACGCAATTAACAGCTGGTGGTTCGCCAGCAGCGTCGCCAGATCTGTCTGCACCCCGTTCAGCGTCACCAGCGTGGTGGGCGAGAACTGACCGCCGGTGCCGTCCAGGTCAACCTGGATCTCGGTGTTGCTGCCGTTCTGCACCACGCGGATGTAGTCGGCGATGTTGCCCGCGCTGCTGTCCAGCGTCGCCACGCCGTTGACGTAGCTCGCCGAGCCGGTGCCGGTATAACCGCTGTCGGAAAGCAGGTCGCGCAGGTCGATACGGTCCGTATCCGCCGTCCCTTCCCAGGTGCCGACGGTAAAGCCGTTTACCACATCGCTGCCGTTGCCGCCCGTCGCGTCAGACGCGTTGATCAGCTTATAGAGCAACGTATCGTGACCGCCGCTGCCGATGTTGAAGGTGTCGTTCCCGCCCCTGCCTTCGAACTGGTTATCACCGCTGTTGCCGGTGATCACGTCGTCATAGTCGGAGCCGTTGATGCCTTCAATATTCACCAGTGTCGCGGTATCGAATCCGGTACTCTGCGCCGTAGAGCGTCCTAAATCGACGGTGACGCCGGAAGTGGCGTTGCGATAATCCACGACATCCATGCCGCCCGTACTGCTCCACGTGTCGTGTTCAGAGGTCGTCGTCCAGCCACCGGAACCGTTGTAGGTATACGTCCCTGCTTCAGCGATAAAGGTATCGTTGTAGCCGGTTCCTGTCAGGGTGCCCTGGTGACCGCCCGTAGCAGCTTCAGCCGTCAGGGCGTAACTTTCTTTACCGTCTCCTGCCGTCAGCCCGTCCCAGGTTACGTTACTCGAAACACCGTTAACGGCACGAACCAGCACCGCGTGATACGTCTCGCTGGGATCCAGGCCGTAAAAACTGATGAGCGACGAGGAATCGTTAATGCCAATCCCGGACTGGGCATTGATGATTTCACTGGCGACCAGCTGGCCTGCCGCGTTGTACAGCTGGACAGTGTTGCCAAAGAAGGCGTTAATCCCTTCGCTGTCGACAATCTTCAGATGCAAGGCCGTACCTGGTGCGACCGTATTGGTATTCCGCTCCAGTAAAACCGTTCCGTTTTGACGGAAAATGAGCAGATCCTGTGCGCCATCCCAGTCGTAATCAAGCAGAGCCGCGCCGGATACCTGAGTTGACGTAGCGGTACTGAATTTCGAAGCAGTAAAGCTTGCAGTACCTGCCAGTCCATCATTGGTGTAAAGATAAGACTGCCCGCTATTCGCCAGCTTGATGATGTCCATGTGACCGTCGAGGTTCCAGTCCACCGCCACGCTGACGTTACCCACAAACTTATCCGTGGTCGCCGTTCCAACCGCGGTGCCGGCCAGAAGGTTGCCGCTACCGTCGTTCAGCATTAACACCCCGCCCTGACTGGTTCCGCTGGAAGTACGGGACATGCTCATATACAGGTCCATGTAACCATCACCGTTAAAGTCGGCCCAGGTCATACTCACGGCATTGGACGCTGCGGCGGAACCATAGCCGCTGTACATGGTATTGGTGAAGTTTTGCCCCCACGTAAATGAGCCATTGCCCTGGTTAAACATGGTCGACAGGGCATAGTTGTTGCCCCCGTTGGTCGTATGCTGGGCAATATCCACTTTTCCGTCGTTGTTCAAATCCACACCGGACGTTTCAATCAGACTGTTGTAGTTACCTACCGTTGATCCCGATACGAAACTGGAGTACGTACCGGACTTCGAACTGCCCGTCAGCGTGCCGTTGTTATTGAGCATAACGGTGCTGGAATCAGGCCCGCCAGCATCGCCGATGACAAAGTCAGTGTAACCATCGCCCTTGATGTCAATGGCGACCACCGCGCCATACCACACCGCAGCCCCCATATTGGTCAGCGTACTGGAGGTGTATGTACCGTCTCCATTGTTAATCAGCTGCACCATGTACGAGTAACTTGTCCCTTCCGCCAGCACGTCAGCCAGCCCGTCGCGGTTGATATCCGCGTAAGTACCGGTTGTGTAACTTCCCGTCATTGAGAAATTGCCTGAAACGGTGTAATCGTTACGGCTACTGGTATTGGCGGATGCGAATTGCTGGTTGGCCATAATCGTCCACAGCCCATCCGAATCCAGCATATAGCTGGCAGAATAGGAGTAGTTCGCGGCGGTAAATGACCAGGCCGGCGTCAATGATTCTTCACTCCCTACAATCAGGCTACCGGTGGTCAACCCAGCGGTATTACCGTTGCCGGCGCTGCTTTTCACCTGTGCCGTAACATCATAATTCTTCACGCTCAGCGCATCGCCGTCAGGGAGCTGCAAATACCATGTGTTGTTCTCCGGATCGACCACGACCGCACCGCCAGTCTCTGAGGTGTAGGTTTTATCGTTCACGGTGATAACCACGTACTCGCCGTTGGTCAGTCCCGCCGATACCAGTCCACTCAGAATCGGGGTGCTATCTGTCGTCGTCTGAGGGTTAATGGTCACGGTGGTGGTCGGGATGCTCGTATCCACTTTCAGCACGAAATCATCTGAGTCGGTGAAGTTACCTGCCAGATCGGTAACACGCAGCATATAGACGTGATTACCGTCATTCAGACCACTGTCCTGGAAATACCAGCTGGCGGCGCCGTTCATCGTCACCTGTCCCAGCAGCACACCGTCACGATACAGTTGCACGATCTCGCCATTGTCCGGCGCACGGTTAAGCGTCCCGTTAATCACTGGAGAGTTGTCATCTGTTGCCACCGAAGCGCCGAAGCTGCCCTGACGTTCGCCTTCCCCGTCGGTATAGCTGACCACCGTTCCCACCGTGTCAGGCGGCGTGGTATCAACCGTTACCACCTGCGAAGTGGTTGAGCCGACGTTGCCCGCCTGGTCGATGATCCGCACCTGGTAGTTGTAATCCCCGTCCGCCAGATCGCGGGTGTCCGTATAGCTCCAGCGCTGGTTAGTGACGGTAGCGTCAATCCAGGTATTGCCGCCGTCGAGGCTAATCTGTACGCGCTCGTCGCTGGCCAGCGCGCTGCCCAACGAACCGTTGATCGTCAGCGAGGTGTCCATGGTGATGAAATCGCTTCCGGACTGCCCGGTATCTTCGCTGATGCTGTCAATGGTGATGCCGTACTGCGGCGCCTGGGTATCCACCGTCACGTCCTGCGTGGTGGTGGCCCCGACGTTGCCCGCCTGATCGACAACCCGCACCTGATAGCGGTAGTCGCCGTCGGCCAGGGTGCGCGCGTCGGTATAGCGCCACTGGGTACCGCTTACCGTGGCGTAAACCCAGGTGGTGCCGCCATCCATGCTCACCTGCACATACTCACCCGCCCCGAGTTCGGCCCCGAGCGTCCCGTTGAGCGTGTACGAGGTCGAACTGGTCAGGAAGTCATTGTTATCGAAACCGGTATCGACGGTGATGTTATCCACGGTCACCGTAATCGCCGCATCCGGCGCGACCGTATCGACCGTCACCTGCTGATGAGCGCTGGCACCCACGTTGCCCGCCGCATCCACTACGCGAACGTAGTAGTCATAGGTCTGGTTACCCACCGTGCGGCCGTCCACGTAGTACCAACTGTTGCCGGTGACGATCACGTTCTGCCAGGTGACGCCGCCGTCGATGCTGATCTGGGCATATTCGCCGTCGGCCAGCGTCGCGCCGAGTGAGCCGTGCAGGGTCAGGGACGTGTCGCGAGTGATAAAGTCGCTGCTGCTCAGGCCGGTATCGTCGCTGATGCTGTCGATAGCGATCGTTTTGCTGGCGTCCGGCGCGACGGTATCAATGGTCACCACCTGGCTGGTGGTGGCGCTGATATTCCCCGCCTCGTCAATCACGCGCAGCTGGTAGTTGTAATCCCCGTCGGTCAGCGTACGGCCATCAATATACGTCCAGCTCAGGCCGCTAACGCTCACGTCAGTCCAGGTCGCGCCACCGTCCAGGCTGATCTGGGCGTGGTCGCCGCTGCCCAGGGCCGCGCCGAGCGTCCCTTTCAGGCTGATCTGGTTGTCGCTGGTAATGAAGTCGCTGTCGGACAGGCCGGTATCCTGCGAGACGGAATCCACGGTAATGGTCGCCGCCGCAGGCTTCGTCAGATCGATTACCACGTCCTGGCTGTCCGTTGCCCCAACGTTGCCCGCGTTATCAATCACGCGCACCTGGTACTGATACGTACCGTCCGTCAGGGTGCGACCATCAGTGTAGCGCCAGGTGGTGCCGGTGACGGTCAGGTCGATCCAGGTGACGCCGCCGTCAAGGCTGATCTGCGCCTTCTCGTTATTGCCGAGCTGCGCGGTCAGGGAACCATTCACCACCACCTGGCTGTCGTTGGTGATGAAGTCATTCGCGCTGAGGCCGGTATCGTTTTGCAGGGAATCAATGCTGATCCCCATCGACGGTGCGGTGAGATCCACGGTTACGGTGTGGTTATCGCTGACGCTGTTGCCGATGGCGTTGCTCACCTGCGCGTTAATCACGTACGAACCGCCGTCCGCCAGCGCGGTCACGTCTGCGCTGCCGACCGTATAGCTCCAGGTGCCGTCATTTTGAACGGTAGCCGTGTAGGTTTTACCGTTAAGCGTAATTGTCACCGTCTGGCCCGCTGGCGCATCGGTGGTGCCGCTGATAACCAGTGGCGTGCCATGTTCGGCGGCATTTACGATATCGTCCTGCGCAAAGGTGTTAATGGCGATGGTCGGCACGTCGCCGTTAAGCGTCACGTCGTGCGTTGCGCTGCCCGGGTTACCTGCCTTATCGCTCACCGTAGCCGTAATGGTGTAATCCCCGTCGCTCAGGCCAAGGAAATCACGCCCCGGCACGAAGACCGACCAGGAGCCGTTCGCCGCCACGGTCGCCTGATAGCTGTGGCCGTTGAAGGAGACGGTCACCGTCTGGCCCTGTTCCGCGGTGGTGGTCCCGCTGATGGTCTGCCCCGCCAGCTGCTCGGCGTTGTTGACGATATCGTCATCGGCCACGGTGCTAATGGTGACGGCTGGCGCGATGGTATCGACCGTTAAGGTATGCGTCGTCTGGCCGCTGTTACCGGCTTTATCGTTGACCGAAGCGGTGACCGTCAGCGCGCCCTGGCTCAGGGCGGCCAGGTCGGCTGCCGGCACGTCGAGCGTCCAAGTGCCGTCGCTGCCGACAAGCGCAGTGTAGGTTTTTCCTCCCAGCGTCACGGTAACGGTCTGCCCCGCCTCCGCGCTGGAAGATCCGTGCACGGTCAGCGGCTGCTGCGCTTCCGCCGCATTCAGCACATCGTCGCCCGACAACGTGTTCACGCTAATCACCGGCGCGGTGGTGTCCACGCTGATGGTGTGCGTCGCCGAGGCGCTGTTCCCGGCGCTGTCCTGCGCCGAAACAGAAACCTGGTAGCTCGCGCCGTCGGCCAGGGTGCCCACGTCGGCGGCCGGTACGGTGGTTGTCCAGGAGCTATCGCTCTGGATAGTGGCCGTATAGCTCTTACCATTCAGGGTGATAGTGACCTGCGTACCGCTGGCGAACTGCGCGCTGGAGCCGTTGATGACCAGCGACGCGCCCGCTTCTGCCGCATTGATCACGTCATCACCGCTGAGGGTGTTGACGGTCAGCGCGACCGATGCGGTATTTACCACCACGTCGTGGGTCTGGGTGCTGCTGTTACCCGCACTGTCGGTGATAGTCGCGCTAAGGGTCACGGTGCCGTCGGTCAGCGCGGAAATCACGCTGGCCGGAACGCCCACGCTCCATTTGCCGCTGGCGTCAACGGTGGTGGTGTACTGGTTCGAACCGATGGTGATGACCACCTTATCGCCGACGCTGGCGCCGGTTGCGGTGCCGCTGACGATCTGCGCCTGCCCGTGCTCCACGCTGTTGATGACGTCATCGCCCGCCACAACGTTAAAGCTGACGGTCGGCGGCGTGGTATCAAGCGTAATCGCTTTCCCCGCGCTGCCCGGATTACCCGCGGCGTCACTCACGCTGGCCTGCACGGTGTAACCGTTATCCGCCAGTGCGGAAAGGTCTGTGCCCGGCACGTTCACGCTCCAGACGCCGCCCTGCTGAACCTGTGCGGTGTAGCTGTTTCCGCCCAGCGTCACGGTGACCGTCTGACCGACTTCAGCCGTGGTGGTGCCGGAAATGGCCACGCCCGCAGCCGCTTCGCTGCCGTTGATCACGTTGTCGCCGGCTACCGTATCAATGGTCACGGTTGGCGCAGTCGCGTCCACGCTGTATTCGCGGCCCGCCGAGGCGCTGTTGCCGTGCGCGTTGGTGACGCTCACCTGCACGCTGGCGTCACCGTCCTTCAGGCCCGCGAGATCGGCGGAAGGCACGGTGGCCGTCCAGTTACCGTCAGCATCCACCTTCGCGGTGTACGTCTTGCCGCCGAAGGTAACGGTAACGGTCTGGTTTTCCTCAACGTTCGAGGTGCTGCCGGAGAGCACCAGATCCACGCCTTTCTCCGCCGCGTTAATCACGTCGTCGGTGGCAATCGCATCAATGCTGATAGCCACCGCCGCCAGATCGACGGTCACGTCATGGCTGATGGAGACCGGGTTGCCCGCCGTGCTCTGGCCCGCTACGGTGACGGTCATCGTGCCTGCGGCCAGAGCGCCCACGTCTGCCGCCGGGATCGCCGCGGTCCAGGAGCCGTCTGCCAGTACCGACGCGGCATAGGTCTTGCCATTCACGGTCACGGTGAGCGTTGTGCCTGCCGCCAGCCCGTCACTGGTGCCGGAGACGATCAGGTTTTGACCATGCTCAATGCTGTTGATCACGTCATCGCCCGCCACGGTATTCACGCGCAGCCCCGGCAGGCTGGCGTCGATGGTGACATCGCGCTCGCCCGTTCCCATGTTGCCGTGGCCGTTGGTCACAGTCGCAGACACCGTCAGGTCGCCGTTGCCCAGCGCCGTCAGGACGGATTCCGGCACGTTCACGGACCAGGTCAGATCGCTCTGCACTGTCGCGGTGTACGTGTTGCCGCCAATGGTCACGGTGACGGTATTGCCCGCCTCCGCGTTCGCTACCTTGCCGCTGAGGGTCTGACCCGCGGCCACTTCCGCCGCGTTGATGACGTTATCGCCCGCAATGGTGTTGATGGTGACGGTTGGCAACGCGGTATCTACCAGCAGGTTCGCGGTGTTGCTCACGCTGTTGCCCACGCCGTTGGTGGCCGTCGCGTTCAGGGTGTAACTGGCCTGACCGAGACCGGTCAGATCCGCAGCCGGAACCGTCAGGCTCCAGGTGCCGTCTGCCGCAGTTGTCGCCGTGTAGTTTTTACCGTTCAGGGTCACGGTGACCAGGGTGCCTTCCGCCAGGTTGGCGCTGGTGCCGCTGACGCTCAGATCCTGGCCTTTTTCAACGGCGTTCAGGACGTTGTCATCGCTGATGGCGTTGAAGCTGACCGATGGCAGACCGGTATCGACGGTCACATTATGCGTGCCGCTGCCGGTATTGCCCGCCGCGTCGGTGACTGACACAGAGACGGTCGCGGTGCCGTCGCTGAGGCCTGAAATCACATTCGCCGGAACGCCCACGCTCCAGTTACCCGCCGCGTCCAGCACGGTGGTATAAGTCTGGCCGCCGATCGTGACGGTGACCTTATCGCCCGCCGCCGCGCCGGTGGCGGAGCCGCTGATAATCTGCGCCTGATTGTGTTCAGCCACGTTAATCACGTCGTCGCCTGCCACGGTGTGGATGGTCACTGCCGGAACGGTGACGTCCACCGTAAGGTTGTGGTCCGCCGACGCCGGGTTACCCGCCTTGTCGCTCACGCTCGCGGTCACGGTGACGCTGCCGTCGCTTAATCCTGCCAGATCCGCCGCCGGAACGTTCAGCGTCCAGCTGCCGTTCGCGCTGACGGTTGTGGTGTAATCTTTGCCGTTCAGCGATACGGTCACCGTCTGGCCCGCTTCGGCGGTGCTGGTGCCGGAGATTGCCAGGTCGGACTGCGCTTCTGAGGCGTTGAGGATATCGTCGGTGGCAATGGTGTTGATGGTCACGGACGGCGCGGTAGCATCCACGCTGTACTCACGGCCCGCCGAGGCGCTGTTGCCGTTCACATTGGTGACGCTCACCTGTACGCTGGCGTCACCATCCTTCAGGCCAGCCAGATCCGCTGACGGCACGGTGTAAGTCCAGTTGCCGCTGTCGTCCACGGTGGTGGTGTAGATCCTGCCGTTCAGACTAATGGTCACGGTCTGCCCGGCTTCCACGTTGGTGGTCACACCGGACAGCACCAGATCCGCGCCCTTCTCCGCCGCGTTAATCACGTCGTCGGTGGCAAGCGCATTGATGCTGATGGCAACGGTAGCCAGATCAACGGTCACGTCGTGGCTGATGGTGATCGGATTACCCGCCGCGCTGTCACCGGTAACGCTGATTTTCACGGTGCCTTCCGGCCACGCGCTCACGTCGGTGGACGGGATCGCAGCGCGCCAGGTGCCGTCTGCCAGCACCGTTGCCGCGTAATCTTTACCGTTGACGGTAACCGTCAGCGCCGTGCCCGGCGCCAGCCCGTCGCTGGTGCCTGAAACAATCAGGTTCTGCGCGTGCTCGATGGTGTTGACCACGTCGTCACCCGCCACGGTATCGACGCGCAGCCCCGGCAGGTTAGCGTCGATAGCGATCTCGCGCTCGCCGGTGACGGTGTTGCCGTGGCCGTTGGTGACGGTCGCGGTTACGCTCAGGCTGCCGTTGCCGAGTGCGGTCAGCACGTCAGACGGCACGTTGACGGACCAGGACAAATTATTCTGCACCGTTGCGGTGTAGCTGTAGCCGCCGATAGTCACGGTCACGGTGTTGCCCGCTTCGGCATTCGCCACGGTGCCGCTCAGGGTCTGACCCGCGGCCACTTCCGCCGCGTTGATGACGTTGTCGCCCGCCACGGTGTTGATGGTGACGGTTGGCAGCGCGGTGTCGACAAGCAGGTTCGCAGAACTGCTCACGCTATTGCCCACGCCGTTGGTGGCCGTCGCGTTCAGGGTGTAACTGGCCTGACCGAGACCGGTCAGATCCGCAGCCGGAACCGTCAGGCTCCAGGTGCCGTCTGCCGCAGTTGTCGCCGTGTAGTTTTTACCGTTCAGGGTCACGGTGACCTGGGTGCCTTCCGCCAGGTTGGCGCTGGTGCCGCTGACGCTCAGATCCTGGCCTTTTTCAACGGCGTTCAGGACGTTGTCATCACTGATGGCGTTGAAGCTGACCGATGGCAGACCGGTATCGACGGTCACATTATGCGTGCCGCTGCCGGTATTGCCCGCCGCGTCGGTGACTGACACAGAGACGGTCACGGTGCCGTCGCTGAGGCCTGAAATCACATTCGCCGGAACGCCCACGCTCCAGTTACCCGCCGCATCCAGCACGGTGGTATAAGTCTGGCCGCCGATCGTGACGGTGACCTTATCGCCCGCCGCCGCGCCGGTGGCGGAGCCGCTGATAATCTGCGCCTGATTGTGTTCAGCCACGTTAATCACGTCGTCGCCTGCCACGGTGTGGATGGTCACCGCAGGTACGGTGACGTCCACCGTCAGGGCGTGGTCAACCGACGCCGGGTTACCCGCCTTGTCGCTCACGCTCGCGGTTACGGTGACGCTGCCGTCGGTTAATCCTGCAAGGTCAGCTGCCGGCACGTTCAGCGTCCAGCTGCCGTTCGCGCTGACGGTTGTGGTGTAATCTTTGCCGTTCAGCGATACGGTCACCGTCTGGCCTGCTTCGGCGGTGCTGGTGCCGGAGATTGCAAGGTCGGACTGTGCTTCTGAGGCGTTGAGGATATCGTCGGTGGCAATCGTGTTGATGGTCACGGACGGCGCGGTAGCATCCACGCTGTACTCGCGGCCCGCAGACGCGCTGTTGCCGTTCACGTTGGTGACGCTCACCTGCACGCTGGCGTCACCGTCCTTCAGGCCAGCCAGATCCGCAGACGGCACCGTGGCGGTCCATTTACCCTCAGCGTCCACCGTGGCAGTGTAGCTCTTGCCGCCGAAGGTGATGGTGACGGTTTGATTTTCCTCTACATTCGCGGTGGTGCCGGAGAGCACCAGATCCGCACCCCTCTCGGCGGCGTTGATCACGTCATCGGAAGCGATGGCGTCAATGCTGATCGCGACGTTTGCCAGATCCACGGTCACATCATGGTTGATAGTCACCGGATTGCCCGCGCTGCTCTGGCCTTCAACGTTCACGGTGACCGTGCCTGCGGCAAGGGCACTCACGTCCGCAGAAGGGATCGCCGCGCTCCAGGTGCCGTCTGCCAGCACCGTGGCTGCATAGGTTTTACCGTTTACGGTGACGGTCAGCGCTGTGCCCGCCGTCAGGCCGTCGCTTGAACCCGTGATAATCAAATTCTGCCCGTGTTCGATGCTGTTAATCACGTCATCGCCCGCTACGGTGTCCACGCGCAGGCCCGGCAGATTCGCGTCGATAGTGATATCGCGCTCTCCGCTGCCGCTGTTGCCCACGCCGTTCGTGACGCTGGCGGTCACGGTCAGATCGCCATTGCCCAGCGCGGTGAGCACAGATTCCGGTACGCTGACGGACCAGGTCAGATCGCTCTGCACCGTTGCGGTGTAGTTATGGCCGCCAACAGACACAGTCACGGTGTTGCCCGCTTCGGCATTCACCACTGTGCCGCTAATGGTCTGGCCGGTTGCCAGCTCCGCCGCGTTGATCACGTCGTCGCCCGCCACGGTGTTAATGATGACGCCAGGCAGCACGGATTCCACGTTCACGGTGTGCGAGGTGCTGGTGCTGTTGCCGACGCTGTCCGTTGCGGAGGCCGACACGGTGTAAAGCGCTTCACCCAGTTGCCCCACCTCGCTCGCCGGAACGGTTGTGGTCCATTGGCCATTGGTATCCACCGTGGCGCTGTACGCTTTGCCGTTGAGCATCACTGTGACCACCGCGCCCGCGGCCAGCCCGGAAGCCGTACCTGTGATGGTCAGATCCTGCGTTTTCTCGCTGCTGTTGATCACATCGTCGCCGGACACGGTGTCAATGGACAGCACCGGCGCAGTGAGGTTGACTTCAACCTCGTGCGTTGTGCTGTTGCTGTTTCCGGCTTTATCGGTCAGCGCCGCGGTGATGGTGTGATCCCCGGCGGTCAGGGCACTCACGTCCGCCGCAGGCACGCCCACGCTCCACCTGCCGGAAGCGTCCAGGGTCGCCGTGTAATCTTTGTTATTGATGGTGACGGTCACCACGTCGCCCGCCGCCGCACCGGTCACGGAACCGGTGACAATCAGCGCCTGCGCATGCTCGGCGCTGTTGATCACGTCGTCGTCGGAAACGGTGTTAATGGTCAGCTGTGGCACCGTGGTATCCACCAGCACATCGCGGTCCGCCAAGGCCGGGTTACCCGCCTTATCCGCGACGGCTGCCGTGATGGTGTAACTGCCGTCGGTAATCGCGCCGATATCCGCAGACGGTACGGTGACGCTCCAGCTGCCGTTCGCCTGTACGGTGGTGGTGTAGTCCACGCCGTTCAGCGTCACGGTGACGGTCTGGCCCGCTTCGGCGTTGGAGACACCGTTAACGACCAGATCCTGCTGCGCTTCGGCCGCGTTGATGATGTTGTTGTCGCTGACGATCTCGATGGACACCGTCGGCGCGGTGGCGTCCACGCTGTACTCGCGGCCCGCCGAGGCGCTGTTGCCGTTCACGTTGGTGACGCTGACCTGCACGCTGGCGTCGCCGTCTTTCAGGCTACCTAAATCGGCAGACGGTACGGTCGCCGTCCAGTGGCCGCTGGCATCCACCGTCGCGATATAGGTCTTACCGCCGAAAGTGATGGTAACAGTCTGGTTTTCTTCCACGTTGGTGGTGGCACCCGACAGCACCAGATCTGCGCCTTTTTCTGCCGCATTGATTACGTCGTCGGTAGCGATAGCGTCAATGCTGATAGCAACCGTCGCCAGGTCGATCTTCACGTCGTGGCTGATAGAAACCGGGTTGCCCGCTGCGCTCTGGCCTTCAACGGTCACGGTGACGGTGCCTTCGCTCAGCGCGCCGACGTCTGCTGCCGGAACGGCGGCCGTCCAGGTAGCGTCTGCCAGTACGGTGGCCGCGTAGGTTTTGCCGTTGACGGTGACCGTCAGCGCCGATCCGCTCGCCAGACCGTCGCTGGAGCCGGTGATAATCAGGTTTTGACCATGCTCGATGCTGTTGATCACATCGTCGCCTGCCACGGTATCCACGCGCAGGCCCGGCAGGCTGGCATCAATCGTGATGTCGCGTTCGCCGGTGCCGGTGTTGCCGTGGCCGTTGGTCACGCTCGCTGTTACGGTGAGATCGCCGTTACCGATAGCGGTTAAGACGTCAGACGGCACGTTAACCGACCAGCTCAGGTCGTCCTGGACCGTCGCGGTATAGGTGTTGCCCCCGATACCGATCGTGACAGTGTCACCACTCGCAGCACCGCTCACTTTCCCGCTCAGGGTTTGTCCGGAAGCCACTTCCGCCGCGTTAATCACGTCGTCGGTGGCAACCGCATTAATGGTGACCTGCGGCAGCGCGCTGTCGACCAGCACGCTATGGCTGGTGTTCGCACTATTACCCGCAGTATCGGTCACGCTGGCCGTCACGCTATAGCTCGCTTCGCCCAATGCCGAGACGTTTGCCGCCGGAACGGTGACGCTCCAGTTACCGCTGGCATCGGTGGTGGCGGCGTAACTGATACCGTTCAGGGTTACGGTGATGCGGGTCCCGTCCGGCTGGTTGCTGGTACCGGAGATCAACAGGTCCTGGCCTTTTTCGGTCGCGTTGATCACGTCGTCAACCGCCAGGGTATTGATGGCAATCACCGGCGCGGTCAGGGAAACGTCAAACGCATGCGTCGCGCTGGTGCTGTTGCCCGCTTTATCGGTGACCGTGGCGGAGATCGTCTGATCGCCGTTAGCCAGCGCGCCCACGTCCGTCGCCGGAACGCCCACGCTCCAGTTACCGGCACCGTCCAGCATCGCTGTGTAGTCTTTGCCGTTCAGGGTCAAGGTAATCACATCGCCCGCCTGCGCGCCCGTCACCTTGCCGGTGACAATCAGCGCCTGGCCGTGCTCGGCAATATTAACAATGTTGTCGCCCGCCACAATGTCGAAGGTAATCTGCGGCACGGTAGTGTCGACCAGCACGGACGCCCCTGCACTGGCCGGGTTGCCCGCTTTATCGGACACGGTCACCGTGACCGCCGCGCTGCCGTCGGCGATCCCCGCCAGATCCGCCGCCGGTACGTCCAGCGTCCAGCTGCCGTTTGCCTGCACCTGGGCGGTGTACTGATTGCCGTTGAAGGTCACGGTGACCGTCTGGCCTGCTTCGGCAGTAGACCTCCCGCTCAGGGTCAGCTCCTGCGCCGCCTCTGCCGCATTCAGCATGTTGTCGCCGCTGATTGTGTTGATGGTGACCGCTGGCGCGGCGGTAGCGACGCTGAATGCCAGCGAGGAAGAGGCCGCGTTGCCGTTCACGTTGGTTACGCTGACCTGTACGCTGGCTTCGCCGTCCTTCAGGCCGCTCAGATCGGCAGCCGGTACGGTGCAGGTCCAGTCACCGTTGGCATCGACCGTCGTGGTCCAGGTTTTACCCGCAAAGATAATGGTAACGGTCTGGCCCGCTTCAACGTTCGAGGAGGAGCCGGACAGCACCAGATCCTGGCCTTTTTCTGCCGCGTTCAGCACGTTGTCGTCCGTCACGCTGTTAATGCTTATCGCCACCGGGGCGAGATCGACATCCACAACGGTACCGATGTTCACCGGGTTGCCGGAGGTATCCTGCGCGCTGGCGCTGATGGTGAGCGACCCGTCCGCCCACCGGGAGACGTCTGCGGCCGGAACCGCAGCCTGCCATGTGCCGTCCGCCAGTACCGATGCGGAATAACTCTTGCCGTTGATGGTCACGGTGACGGTGCTACCCGCCGCCAGGTCGGTGCTGGTGCCGGAGATAACCAGGTTCTGCACGTGTTCAATAACGTTAATGACGTCGTCACCGGCGACGGTATCAATGCGCAGGCCGGGCAGCTCGGCGTCAATGGTGACATCCAGGGAAGACGATCCGGTATTGCCGTGCGCGTTCGTCACGCTGGCCGATACGGTCAGATCGCCGTTGCCGAGCGCGGTTAACTGACTCTGGGTTAACGGCAGGCTCCAGGTGAGATCGTCCTGTACGGTAGCCGTGTATGTCTGCCCGCCGAGGATAATCGTGACGGTATCGCCCGATGCCGCGTTAGAAACCTTTCCGGTCAGGGTTTGCCCTGCGGTCACTTCCGCCGCGTTGACGATATTGTCGCCCGCGAAGTTGTTGAGGGTAACAACCGGCAGCGAGCTGTCCACCAGCACATCGTGCGTGGCAGCGGCGCTATTGCCCACATTATCGGTGACGCTCGCCGTTACGGTGTAATTGGCTTCACCCAGCGCGCTCACCGCAGAGGCGGGTACGGTAACGCTCCAGTTGCCGCTGGCGTCGGTGGTGGCGGTGTAGTTGATACCGTTCAGATTAACAGTGATGGTGGTTCCTTCCGGCTGGTTGCTGGTACCGGAAAGCAGCAGATCTTCGCCCTTCTCTGCCGCATTGATCACGTCATCCGCTGCCAGCGTGTTAATACCGATAACGGGCGTCACAGTATTGACCACCACATCCACTGAACTGCTGCCGGTGTTACCGGACCGATCGGTCACGGAGACGTTAATGGTCCAGGTGCCGTCCGTCAGCCCCTGAATGACGGACGCAGGCAGGCCGAGACTCCAGTTTCCTGCCGCATCCACCACGGTGGTGTAGTCCACGTTATTGATGGTGATGGTGACCAAATCGCCCGCCGCCGCGCCGGTGACGGAGCCGCTCAGGATCTGCGCCTGAGCATGGGCCAGCTGGTTAACGGTGTTGGTGTCGGTGACGAAATCGTTGATGGTCACCTGCGGCACGGTGGCATCCACCAGCCCAACGCGATCCGCGCTGCTGCTGTTGCCCGCCACGTCAGTGACGGTGGCCGTCACGGTGACATTGCCATCGGTCAGCGCGCCTACGTCGGCGGCAGGCACGTTCAGCTGCCAGCGACCGTCCGCCTGTACCGTGGTCTGGTAAGATTTACCGTTCAGCGTCACGGTGACCGTCTGGCCCGTTTCAGCGGTTGTGCTGCCGCTGAGCACCAGATCCTGCTGCGCTTCTGCCGCATTAATGATGTTGTCGTCGGTCAGGTTATCAAGCGTAATGGCTGGCGGCTGCGTATCGACGATCACCACGCGTGAGGCGTCCGCGCTGTTGCCGTTGACGTTAGTCACGCTGACGCTCACCTGCGCACGCCCGTCGATCAGCGTTTCCATCGCGCTCGCCGGAACGGTCAGGTGCCAGGAGCCGTCCTGCTGCACCTGTGCGGTAAAGGTTTGATCCGCGAATTTCACCACTACGGTCTGCCCGGCCTCCACGCCCTGCGTCTGACCAGAAAGCGTGACATCCGCGCCTTTTTCCGCCGCGTTGAGCATATCGTCAGTGGTTACGGTATCGATGGTGACAGCCACCGCATTCAGGTCAAGCTCGATCGGGTGTTCAGCCGCCACGGTGTTGCCCCAGGCATCTTCCGCGCTGACGCTGACGGTCATGCCTCCCGCCGTCCATGCCTGAAGGTCCGCCGCCGGCACGCCAATCTGCCAGCTGCCGCTGGCGTTAACCGTGGTGACGTATTCGACATTATTGATGGTAACGGTGATCTGTGTGCCTTCGGCCAGATGAGTGCTGGAGCCGGTGACGGCCAGATCCTGCTGCTGCTCGATGGCGTTAATCACGTCATCGCCAGAGATCGTGTTCACGCGCAGGCCCGGCAGTTCGGCGTTGATGTTGATATCACGTTCGCCGGTGCCGGTATTGCCGTGCGCATTGGTGACAGAGGCGCTGAAGGTTAAATCGCCGTCGCCAAACGCCTGGAGGTCGGCCGATGGGATCGTCACGCTCCATTTCAGGTCGCTGCCAACCGTCGCGGTGTAGCTCTTGCCGCCCACGGTGACAGAGACGGTATCGCCCGCCGCCGCGCCGGTGACGCGTCCACTGAGGGTTTGGTCAACCGCCGCTTCGGCGTTATTGACCAGGTTATCCCCGGCAAAGGTGTTGACGATCACCTGCGGCAGCACGGTGTCTACCAGCAGATTCGCCTCGGCGGAGCCGCTGTTACCCACGCTGTCGGTGCCGCTGACGCTGACGGTGTAAAGGGTATTCGCCAGATCCAGCACGTCGGAGACCGGCACCTGAACGGACCAGCGACCGTTCTCAACGGTGGTCTGATAGTTAACGTTGTTCAGCGTCACGGTGACAGCGCTGCCGTTCGGCAGATTACTGGTCCCGCTCAGGCTCAGGGGCTGCATGGCCTCCTGCGCATTCAGGACGTTATCCTGGCTGATGGGATCAAGGGTAAATTCCGGCGGGTTGCCGCTCAGCGTAATGCCGTGCGTCGCGCTGCCGGTGTTGCCCGCCGCATCGGTCACGGCAACCGAAATGCTGTGGCTACCTTCCCCCAGCGCGCCAATGACGGAGGCAGGCACGCCGACGCTCCAGGTGCCGTCCGCCTGAACGACACCGGTAAAGGTCTTGCCGCCAACGGTCACGGTGACAACGTCGCCCTCCGCCGCGCCGTTCGCCTGGCCGGAAATAATCTGCGCCTGCCCCTGCTCGCTGGTGTTCAGAATGTCGTCGCCCGCGACGGTGTTGATAGTGACCACTGGCGCTGCGGTATCGACCGTGAAATCGGCGGTGATGGAGGACCCATTACCCGCTTTGTCGCTGACGTTTACCGTCAGGGTGTGCTCGCCGTTAGCCAGCGTCTGTACTTCACTGGCCGGAAGCGTAACGAACCAGCTGCCGTCGCTGCCCACGGTCGCCGTGTGATTTTTGCCGTTCAGCGTGACCGTCACAATCTGGCCCGCTTCCGCATCGGTTTTCCCCGTCAGCGTCAGCGGCTGATTATGTTCAGCCGCGTTGATGATGTTGTCCTGGGCGATCGTGTCGACAGAGATCACTGGCGAGGCGGTATCCACGCCAATCGTCTGGCTGCCGGACACGGTGTTGCCCGCCGCGTCTTTTCCGCTGACGTTGACCGTCCAGGTACCATCGCCCAGCGCCTGTGCGTCGGCAGCAGGGACCTTCACGCTCCATGCGCCGTTTGCCCCCACTTCTGCGGTATAGGTTTTACCGTTGAGCGTGACGGTAAGCGCCGTTCCCTGCGCCAGGTTTTTGCTGGTGCCGGACAGCGTAAAGCCAGCGGCCTGCTCGCTGGCGTTGATCACGTTATCGCCCGCCGTGGCGGCGAGCGTCACGCTGGTATCCGCTGTAGAAACGGTTACGGTAATACTGCCCGCAGAGGTCGTTTTACTGCCGTCGATCTGTACGACGGACCAGGTATGTTCCCCGTCCGCCTGGGTCGGGAGTGTTACCGTCCAGGTGCCGTCCTTCGCAACCATGGTGCTGGCGATGGTGCTGCCGCTGCCGTCTTTAACCTGAATGGTCGCTCCCGGCTGCCCGGTACCGCTGAAGGTGGGGGTGTTGTCATCCGTGACCTCTTTTGCACTCAGCACGCCCTGCTTGTCACCCGCGTTGTCCGTCAGCAAAAATGTCGGCGTAGCGCTTTCGACTTCTTTCGTATTATCAATAACCTTCGTTTTGGTTTCGCCATCGCCGCCGTGAGCCAGCAGTGCGCCGATCGCACCGCCCCCTAACGCCGCACCGGCAATCCAGCCCCACGGCGCATCGCTTAAGACGCTTCCCTGCTCCAGGAAAGGTTCAATGCTGCTAATGGGTGCAGCCTGGGCGGTTAATTCGGTGGCGGCAACGCCTGATGCTTCGCCGGCATCGGCAAATGAAATATGCGTCAACGCCTGGTTATCGTTAAATACCAGTTCGGAATGATTATGGGTTTCCGTGTCTTCGACAAAATAATTATTGCAGCGGATCACGCTGCCATCTTTCATATAAATGAGGAGGTCATTCCCCTGGCGGACATAACGCACCACGTCCTGAGCAGAACCCTGAATTTCAATCACGCTCGGTGAGGAAATAGAAACCGAGAGATTCCCTTCACCGGTTAATTTCGTCTTCTCTGCCGTTTTGCGAATGATGACATCAACAACTTTTGCGGTACTCATATTCTTCTCCTTGCAGGTGCGCGTATTCCTGTGGATATGTCCACCAGAGGGATGTAGCTATCCTTGGGGAAAAATCACCCATTATTGTCTGACTTATTTCGCGCAGAAAGGCGCGCCTTTTTTTAACTTAAATCAGGTAATTTCGCGGCAGCGTTTTTCTCTATTCCGATAAGCGGCATGAGATTATCCACCGCGGAGGCGTAATTAATCGCCGCACTCCAGCCATCGTATTCAGCCATTATTTTCGCGGAGGTGGCAGACCAGACATCCTGCTCCACGCTGAGCAGATCGTTAATGCTGCGCTTGCTCAGGGTATATTCATTTTTGTAGACATCGCGGGCGCGCAACGCATTTTCCAGCTGACGTTTCCCGGCTTCAATTCGTCCACGCGCCCCGGTCCAGTCGGCCTGTGCGACGGAGGCTTTTTGCAGGACATCAAAACGGGCCTGATCGACCTGAGACGATGCCATTGCCCTTGCGCCCTCGGCCTGACGGACGCGCGCCGAGACCGCGCCGCCCTGATAAAGCGGTGCGTCAATATTGAGCTGGATCTGATCATCCCAGTACGCGCGATTATCCGACTCATAGCGGGTGCGGCCCCCTTTCAGGCTTAAGGTCGGCCAGTGCTGAGACTTCGCGGTTTCTACGCCGTACTGGGCTGAACGCTCCATGTTCTGCGCGGCCATCACCGTTGGGATCAGTGAATAATCAATCCGATTGAGAGAATCCGGTTCCACGGCCAGACCTCCCGGAACCGGTGAATAGCGTTCAGCCTGTATGCCAGTTAATACCGCCAGCCGCGCGCGGGCGCTGTTCAGGGACGCATTGTACTGCTCTACCGTCGCCTGCATCCCGGCAATACGGGTGCGGGTCTGAAGCTCATCAGAGGTGGAGCTTACGCCGGCGTCGGCGCGGAGTTTTGCCAGCTGCTCAACGTTTTTAAGCGCCTGCACGTTCTCTTTTGCCGCCTGCAACAGATCGCTGTAGCGTTTCACTTCCACATAGCTGAGCGCCGTTTTTTCCGCGACGGCAGACATCGTGCTCATCAGCTGGTAGCGATAGCTGTCACGCTGAGCTGAAGACTGGCTGATGCTGTTGTTGGTCTTGCCAAAATCGTACACCAGCTGCGTCAGACTCAGGCCCCAGGCTGCGGAATTTCGCAACGAGCCGCTTGAATCGGTGGTCTGGCTGTGACCTGTACTCCCGTTCAGGGCTATTTGTGGCATCCAGCCACTGCGCGCTTCGTCTATTTGTGCCTGGCCGATCCCCAGCTGTGCCGCCTGCTGACTCACCGAGGGGTCGCGATCGAGAGCGAAAAGAATACTTTCTTTCATCGTCATTGCCGCAACGGGAGATATCCCCGCCTGGCCGTTATTTGCATTAGCCGCAGTCACCACCAACGAAATTAAGGTCAGGGAGGCAGATAATCTGAGTAACCTGTTATTGCATTTCATCTTCATAATATCCCCCGACTCCAGGTGATAGCCAAATAAATACCCAGGAAGAGGTACAAATAATTCGCCAGAAATCCATTGCCCCTTCTCCATTAATTCCGGGCAAGAGTTCCCCTAACCCATTTCAATTGAGATGAGAGCCGTTCAATCCCTTTTTTTCTTTTAAGAATTTACTTAAATATTTAGTGATTCGCAGCATAACAAAATGTGATATAAGCAACCACACCCGCAATGTTAATGTGTTGTTACAAATAAGAAAAAAGATGGGGTTTCTGGACAAAACGTTATAAAAGACCTTTCAGATGAAACAAATAAACCCCCTGTAATCTAAAGAAAATTCTAAAATACCCCGGTGTACATTTTTGCGTTAATTTCACCCCGAATCAGACACAAAGATTTTCAAAGAAATGTCAATTTAAGTAATCCACGGAATAAAACTGGATTATTTTACTTTAAAAACAAAAATTATTAGATATATGCACTAATTTATAATTACAAATTAGTTATAAATATCAATTAGGCACTGGAATGTGGCAGCTTAAGCCAAATTTTTAAGTAAAACATAGCGATAACAACATACCTAAAAGATACATACATGCTTTTTATGACTGATTAATGCAATATCAATAATCACAACATTAAACTGTTCTTGGATAACATCCCGCGCCTGTCCCGATTCCCTTTTCTGCAAAATGCTGTAAAATGCGAAGTATTGCGACATTTTGCAGGATACTGCGCCCATGCATAAAACCGCCAGACAGAAATATGTGCTTGATATCATTACTGAACAAGGCCAGGCCAGCATTACCGAGCTGGCAGATCGATTGCAGGTTTCAGCGGACACCATCCGTCGCGATCTGACCGACCTGGAAAAACAGGGACTGGCACAAAAAAACCATGGTGGCGCCATCGCGCTGAATCTCTCGACGATGAACCGGGTTAGCAGGAATACCTTGCTGCCTGAAATCAAGCAGCGGCTGGGTAAACAGGTTGCGCAATGCGTGCCTGCGGGCTCGACGCTATTTCTGGATGCCGGAAGCACACTGCTGGCCGTTGCCTCTTTCCTTCAGGGGCCGCTGACCATCATCACCCCTTCTCTTGATATCGCCCAACAGGTGAGCGATCGGGAAGGTATCGACCTGATCCTGCTCGGTGGAAAGTGGGATCAGAAACAGCGCCTGTTTGCCGGAAGCGCCACCCTTTCGCTGCTCTCTCGCTACCGGGCGGATATTGCCATCCTTGGCGCATGCGCCATCCATGCCGAACTCGGATTGAGCGCCAGTCAGGAGGCGGATGCCGAAGTGAAGCGTGCCATGCTGGCCGCAAGCCAGGCGCACTGGGTAGTCGCCGACCATCTAAAACTCAACCAGTGCGAACCGTATCTGGTGTCAGGGTTATCCGAGATTCATCAACTGTTTTTAGATCGTCCCTGGGCAGAGCTCGGGGACCATAGCGCCGTGCAGGTTACCGTTTGCGCACATTAACGTGGAGAAGGTCATGAATAAAGTGAAGACAATGAATATTGCGCTGATCGGGTATGGTTTTGTGGGTAAGACGTTCCATGCCCCGCTGATCCAGTCCGTTGACGGCCTGAAGCTGGCGGTGATCTCATCCCGGGATGAAGAGAAAGTGAAACGCGATCTGCCGGACGTGCTCGTTGTCGCCACGCCGGAAGAGGCCATTCAGCACCCGGATATCGATCTGGTGGTTATCGCCTCCCCTAACACGACCCATGCGCCGCTGGCCACCCTGGCGCTCAATGCCGGCAAGCATGTGGTAGTGGATAAGCCGTTCACGCTGGATATGCAGGAAGCGCGGGATCTGATTGCGCTGGCTGAAGAAAAACAGCTGCTGCTTTCTGTCTTCCATAACCGCCGCTGGGACAGCGATTTTCTCGGCATTAAGCAGGTGATTGCGCAAGGCAGCATCGGCAAGGTGAAACATTTTGAGTCGCATATCGATCGTTTCCGCCCGGAGGTTCGCGTGCGCTGGAGAGAGCAAAACGTTCCCGGTAGCGGCCTGTGGTTCGACTTAGGCCCGCACATGATTGACCAGACGCTACAGCTTTTTGGTCTGCCGCAGTCGGTACAGGGCAACATCGCCACCCTGCGTGACGGCGCGGAGATTAACGACTGGGCGCACGTGGTGCTGAATTATCCGGAACACAAAGTGGTCCTCCATTGCAGCATGCTGGTGGCGGGCGGCGTGTCCCGCTTTACCATTCACGGTGACAAGGCTAGCGTGGTGAAAGCACGCATCGATCAGCAGGAAACCCAGCTGCTGGCAGGCGTCATTCCGGGTAGCGAAAGCTGGGGTGAAGACAGCGACGCTATGGTGCTGCTTAATGCCCAGGGTGAAGCCAGCGCTATCCCTGCGCCAAAAGGCGACCAGCGGCAGTACTATATAAACGTGCGCGATGGCCTGAACGGCAAGATTGACAACCCGGTCCCGCCGGTGGAAGCCCTGGCGGTGATGGCGGTGCTGGAAGCGGCGGTAAAATCTTCAGAAACGGGTACAACTCAGGAACTGGACTTAACGGCGCAGGAGCGCGCGCAACTGCAATAAGCCGCAAAAAATGCCCTGCGGGTTTGCAGGGCATTATCGGTTACTGACGCTTTTTCGGCATCATGCGCAGCAGCGTGTTATCTTTCCAGAAATAGTGATGCATCAGCGCGGCAAAGGCGTGCAAACCAATCACGAAATATCCCAGATTGGCCAGCGTCACGTGCCACGCTTTTAGCGTATCCACCAGGTCAAAATTCCCCTCCGCCGCATGCGGCATCGTCAGGCCAAACGCAAACCAGTCATTTCCCCGGTTATACATCATCACCATGCCGATCAGCGGCAGCGCAATGAACAGCAGGTAGATAACCAGATGCCCCAGATGGGACAGCCCGGTGATCATCGCTTTTGGTTTCGGTTGAATAGGCGGAGCCGGGAATTTGAGGCGGATAAGCAGGCGCGCCACCATCAGCACCAGGATGCTGATCCCGCAGGAAACGTGGATCATATTAATGAGCGGACGATCGCTTCGCGGGAACCATCCCCTGAACTCCATGGCGCAATAGGCCATAATAACTAACAGAAAAACCAGCCAGTGAATGCTGATTTGCAGACCCGTATATTTTGTGCGCATGTTGTTTCCCGATAAATAACCATTATCGCGCCAACATAACCACCTTTCCTGAAAATGTGAACCCCCTCGCATGGAGGGGGCTCCTGATTACGACTGCAAATAGACCACCTGCGTCTGCAAATACTCATTCAGACCGTGTTTACCATCTGCCCCGCCGATACCGGATTTCCGCCAGCCCGCATGGAAGCCCTGCATCGCTTCAAAGTTTTCACGGTTAATGTAGGTCTCGCCGAACTTAAGCCCCTTAATGGCTTTCATGGCGACGTTCAGGTCCTGCGTATAAACAGACGAGGTTAAACCGTAGTCGCTGTCGTTGGCCATGTTCAGGGCCTCTTCCAGGGTGTCGAAAGCCACCACCGGCAGCACCGGGCCAAAGGTCTCTTCGTGCATGATGGCCATATCCTGACGCACGTCCAGCAGCAGCGTTGGGGGATAAAAATACCCTTTACCTTCTGCCGCTTTACCGCCAAGGACCACTTTGGCCCCCTCCTGCACCGCGCGCGCCACCTTCTGCTCCACGCGCTCCAGCGCGGCGGCGTTGATCAGCGGCCCCATGGCAATATCCGTTCGCTCAGCCGGATTGCCAAACTGGACGGCTTTCATTGCCTCGCCCAGACGATTCACAAAGCGGTCGTAGATCCCCTTCTGGACATAGACACGTTCCGCGCAGTTACACACCTGCCCGGTATTGATGACGCGTGAATCCACAATGGCCTTCACGGCCAGCTCAAGGTCGGCATCGTCCATCACGATGGCCGGGGCTTTACCGCCCAGTTCCAGCCCCACTTTGGTGATGTTTTTCGCAGCCGCAGCCATGATCTTTTCACCTGCCCCGACGCTGCCGGTCATGCTGACCATCGCCACTTTCGGATTCCCGGCCAGCTCCTGTCCGACGGTTTCACCCCGGCCCAGCACCAGGTTAAAGACGCCTTTCGGCAGGCCAATCTCATCGACGATTTTGGCAAACGCAATGGCGTTGTTTGGGGTAAATTCGCTCGGTTTGATAACGATGGTGTTGCCGGTGATCAGCGCGGGTGCAAGCTTACGGGCAATCAGGAAGAAGGGAAAGTTCCACGGCAGAATGCCGGTGGTGACGCCAAGGGCACGCTTAAACACCAGAATATTCTCGCCCGGACGGTCGCTCTGAATGATTTCCCCTTCATACCGGCGCGCCCACTCGGCCATATAGTCGATATAGTCAGCGGTAAAGTTCACTTCCACTTCCGCCAGCTGCTGGATCTTGCCGCCTTCGGCCACAATCAACGCGCTGATTTCACTGACGCGCTCGCGGATCCCGGCGGAAATTTTGCGTAGCCAGCTGGCGCGTTCAATGGCTGGCAGCGCCTCCCAGCCAGCCTGCGCGCGCTCTGCCGCGTCAATGGCTTTGCGGGCGTCCTCGGCGGTGCCGTCGGGAATACGGGAAATGACCTCTTCCGTGGCCGGATTGATCACGTCAATCCATGCATCACCCTGCCAGGCAACAAACTGTCCATCAATATACATAGGATGTTGTACGGGTACTGTCATAACCTGCTCCTGTAATCACACTGTTTTTAACAAGTAAACTTATTGTTAAAAACTATAATTACCGGGGCAATTGCCTACTCTATGAGTCTGTTTTTGTGAGATATCTCATAAAAGATACGGGTCAGCCCGTTTCCAAAATCACAAATCGGCAACAAAGGCTGCCCGTTTGCGTAAAAGATGGCGCAAACGGGCAAGAGCATTACAGCAGAGAACGGCTCACCAGCGCGTCGGTGAGAATGACGTCGTTTCGCAGGATCTGCCACGCGGCGTCCACGTCGGCAGGGATATCAACATGGGCAATGAAATCACGTCCCGCCGGACCGTAGCCGTTGATGTCGTCCCTGAGTCGCGGAAATTCACCCAGCACCAGCGACAGGTAACGTTCTACCGGCCATAACCCCTCGACCGGGCCGCTAAATACCAGACCGTCGTCGCTGTTTTGCAGCACGGGCGTCAGGCCGGGATGACTCACCCATGCGGGCGCTGCGGCCTCGTCGCGGCATACGCGGGCAAACGTAGCCATTGTGCGCCGCTGCATCGTCGGGTCCTGCACCACCAGCACCCGGGCGGCGTTCAGTCCGGATTGTTTCATCAACGCCCGGCTGAAGCGGGCGTTTTCACCACAGTTGGTCGACTGATCCTCAACGTGAAGATGCTCAGCCGGAATGTTCCAGAATTCACGGGCGATGTCGGCCAGAATAGCTGCCTCAGCCCGCCCGGTGGTGGGTATCCTGTTATAGCGGGGGTGTTTCGCAATCGCGGCGTAGAGGAAGGTCGTCGAGTGACCGATCCCGCCGCTGATGATCAGAGGAACACCCTGTTCAGCCGCGTTTTTACAGGCAGCATCAATCGCGGGGATCACCGCATTACCCGCCAGAATCACCAGATCAACGGGCTGATTGTCCTGATAGTCGTCCTGAGCAAGCCACGCCCCAACGGTATTCACGGCGTCGAGGGTTGTGCCAGGCAGACAGGGGAAAAGTGCCATTGTCATCGTTACCTCCTTACAGCATACAGAGCCATCGATTATCCCCCTTTCTGCGCGTCATGCTATGGCATGAATGCTGAAAAAACGGGCTGGAACGTTCTCAAAAAGCACTCACATTTGATTAACTTGAGAAAATCGTATTCACTTGAATTATGATTTGCGTCAGCCTTAGAATCATTAGCCCGCTCACAATTCAACATTTTGAAAGGTAAACCACGTTATGCGCCTGCCCCAACGCGACCCTTATGCTCCTCGCGAGTGGCAGCCACACGAGAAACCCGCCCTGCTGGGTTCCCCTTCCACCCCGGAACATCCAACCCCAAAACGGATCGCCTATGGCGTGGTCGGCCTGCTGGTATGTCTGACCGGGGCGCTGGGTAACGCGGTCGTCACCGCTAATCTGCAAAATCTGCAAGGCACTTTTGGCGCCTGGTCGACTGAAATCGCCTGGTTGCCTGCCGTCTATGTCATGACCAACGTGTCCATCAACCTGCTGCTGGTAAAGTTTCGCCAGCAGTACGGTTTGCGCGCCTTTACGGAAGGCTTCCTGGTGCTGTATGTGCTGGTCACCTTTTTCCACCTGTTTGTGAACGATCTTAGCTCGGCGCTGATGGTAAGGGCGGCACACGGGATGGTCGCCGCCGCGCTCAGCTCGCTCGGCATTTATTACCAGATACAGGCCTGGCCCGCGAAGCATCGACTGAAGGCGCTGACCATTGGCATTACCGGGTCGTCCCTGGCGATCCCGCTGGCGCGGCTGTTCTCCACCGAGCTGTTACAGCTTGATGAGTGGCGCGGGCTGTACTTCTTCGAGCTGGGTCTGGCCCTGATCTCCCTGGCCTGCGTGATGGTGCTAAAGCTGCCGCCGGGCGATCGGCGCAAAGTCTTCGAGAAGAAAGATTTCATCACCTTTTTTTTGCTTGCGCCCGGCATGGCGCTGCTGTGCGCGGTTCTTTCGTTAGGGCGTCTGGACTGGTGGTTTGAATCGCCGTGGATCGGCTGGGCGCTGGCCCTCTCGCTGGTGCTGATTGTCTCTGCGATCGTGTTTGAACATAACCGCAGCAACCCGCTGCTTAATACCCGTTGGCTGTCCAGCGGCAGCATCGTACGCCTGGGGCTGATTATGCTGCTGATCCGCATCGTACTGGCGGAGCAGAACACGGGCGTCATCGGCTGGCTGCAATATGTGGGCCTACAGAATGAACAGATGACCCATCTGGCGTGGGCTATTTTCGCCGGGATCGTCTGCGGTATCGTCACCAGCTGTCTGACGATTAAGCCCACTAAACTGGCCTGGCCGATAATCACCTCGCTGGTGCTGATGATCGTCGCCTCGCTGCTGGACAGCCAGTCCAACAACCTGACCCGGCCGGATCAGCTTATTTTCAGCCAGTTCCTGCTGGGCTTCGGCAGCTCTTTCTTCCTCGCGCCTGCGATGCTGGCAGCCATTGGCGGGGTGATCGCCGACCCGCGCAACCTGGTCAGCTTTTCCGTGATGTTTGGCATGAGTCAGAACCTTGGGGGCCTGCTGGGTTCCGCGATCCTCGGCACCTTCCAGACCTGGCGCGAGAAGTACCATTCCAGCCTGCTGGCTGACCAGCTCACCACCCTTAACCCGCTGGTGAACGAACGCATTCAGCTTTACACCCAGATGTACAAAAGCCTGATTGGCGACAGTTCCCTGCTGGGAACCCAGGCCATTACCCAGCTCCAGACGGTGACGGCGCTTGAGGCAAATATTCTGGCTTACAACGATACTTATCTCCTGACGGCGAGCATTGCCACTGCCACGCTGGTCTGGATTTTATGGCGCTTGCTGCGCCTGCGCATCACCGCCCGTATGGCCCTTAAGAACGCCACTGGCAACAAGTAATGACTATTTTTCAGGAGAGGTTATGAGTCAGCAGGATGCCGCCAAAGAGCAGGCCAACACCCGTAAAAACGTGCGCGTCGTGTCCATTTTCACCGCCGCGGCTATCGGCATTGTCGGGGTACTGGTGATCCTTTATGCCTGGCAGCTGCCCCCGTTCACGCGTCATGCCCAGTTTACCGATAACGCCTACGTGCGCGGCCAGACTACGTTCATCAGTCCTCAGGTAAACGGCTACATTACCGAGGTCCATGTTCAGGATTTCGCGCAGGTTAAAAAAGGCGAGCTGCTGTTGCAGATAGATGACCGTATCTATCGCCAGCGCGTCCATCAGGCCGAGGCGCAGCTGGCAATGAAAATTGCAGCTCTTAATAACAACCTGCAACAGCGCAGAAGTGCGGAAGCGGTGATTGCCAAAAACGAGGCGGCGCTGAAAAACGCCCGTGCCCAAAGTCTGAAAACCCAGGCGGATTTGAAACGCGTGAAAGAGCTGACCGCGGACGGCTCCCTTTCCATTCGCGAGCGCGATTCGGCACTGGCCAGTGCCGCCCAGGGGAGCGCCGATATCGACCAGGCGAAAGCAACGCTTGAGATGTCGCGTCAGGATTTACAAACGGTTATCGTCAATCGCGGTTCGCTGGAGGCCGACGTTGAGAATGCGAAAGCCGCGCTGGAGCTGGCGCAGATCGATCTGCAAAACACCCGGATTGTCGCGCCGCGTGATGGTCAGCTCGGGCAGATTGCAGTGCGTCTGGGGGCGTACGTCGCCGCCGGGACGCACCTTACCACGCTGGTCCCGCCGCAGCACTGGGTGATCGCCAATATCAAAGAGACGCAGCTGGCGAATTTACGCGTCGGACAGCCGGTGAAATTCACCGTCGATGCCTTAAACGATAAAGCCTATCAGGGCCGCGTGGAGAGCATATCCCCGGCAACAGGCGTCGAGTTCAGCGCTATCACCCCGGATAACGCCACGGGCAACTTTGTTAAAATCGCCCAGCGCATCCCGGTACGCATTGAAGTACTCGGTGAGCCGGAGGCGTACCGGCTGCTGCGCCCTGGCATGTCGGTGCAGGTGACCATCGACACGCGGGAGGCGAAACAATGACGCTTCGCCCGATAGCCGGCCTGCTGATGATGGCTATCCTGGCGGGATGCCAGTCGGTTGACGTTGAGCCCGCCAAATCGTCCCTGCACATACCGGCCCAGTGGCGCGCGACGTCGGGGCCAGCCAGCCCGACAGAGCAGCTCTGGTGGCGAAATTTTCACGACAGCAATCTGAACCGCTATGTGGATCAGGCGCTGAAGAACAACAGCGACGTGCTGATTGCACGCGAGCGGATTAACGAGTACCAGGCCCGGGTGTTCGCCGCCGACGGCAGTCTGTTCCCGTCGCTTGACGCGGGCGTGACCGGGACGCGCGCACGCTCGCAGTCCGCCGCCACGGGGCTTCCGGTATACGGTACGTTGTACAAAGGCAGCCTGACCGCCAGCTACGACGTGGATATCTGGGGCGTAAACCGTAGCACCTCCCGTGCCGCTGAAGCATCGCTGGAGGCACAAAAGGCGGCGGCAGCGGCGGCTGATCTTACCGTCGCATCATCGGTGGCCTCCGGGTATGTCACCCTGCTGTCGCTGGATGAACAGCTTCGCGTTACCCAATCCACGCTGAAGTCGCGTGAAGAGGCGTTCAATCTCGCCAAACGACAATTTGAGACGGGATACAGCTCTCGCCTTGAGCTGATGCAATCGGATTCTGAGCTGCGCGCCACCCGCGCCCAGGTTCCACTGCTTCAGCACCAGATTGCACAGCAGGAAAATGCGCTTAGCCTGCTGCTGGGCAGCAACCCGGGTGACGTTGCGCGCGGTGAAAGCTTTGATGCCCTGACGCCGCTGAAACTGCCCTCCCAGCTGCCGTCGACACTACTCAACCGGCGCCCGGATATCGTTCAGGCGGAACGTCAGCTGATTGCGGCAGACGCGACGCTGGCGGCATCGCGCGCCAGCCTGCTGCCGTCAATCAACCTCACGGCCACGGGATCGGTGCAGGATCGCACGCTGTCGGGATTGCTGGATAACCCCCTACAGCTCTGGAGCGTGGGCGGCAGTATTCTTGCGCCGCTGCTGAACCGTCAGGCGCTGAATGCGCAGGTGGATATCTCCCAGTCCCAGCGGAATCAGGCTCTGTATAGCTACGAAAAAACCGTGCGTAACGCGTTTGCTGAGGTGAATGACAGCCTTGATGCCATCACCCGCTATCAGGAACAGCTTACCGAGCTGCTGGCACAGCAGGCGGTCGCGCAGGAGACGCTGCGGATTGCGCAAAACCGCTACCGCAACGGATACTCTTCTTATCTGGATGTGCTCGATGCGCAGCGCACGCTGTTCTCGGTGCAGACCAGCGTGGTACAGGTGAAAAACAACCTGTTGCTGGCGCAAATTGATTTGTATAAAGCGCTGGGCGGCGGTTGGAGCAGTGCGTGAAAACATGCCGGGTGGCGCTGCGCCTTACCCGGCCCACATGCTCTCCCGTAGGCCCGGTAAGCGCAGCGCCACCGGGTAACGGTTTTAGCCGGAGATCTGCTCCATCGCCTGCAAGATACGCTTATCCGAAATCGGATACGGCGTACCGAGCTGCTGGGCAAAGAAGCTGACGCGAAGCTCCTCGATCATCCAGCGGATCTCCCGCACGTCGTCGTCATCGCGACGCGCTGGCGGCAGTTTGTTGAGCCACTGCTGCCACGCCTGCTGCACGTTTTCGACTTTCAGCATCTGCGCGCGATCGCGATGCGGATCGACCGCCATTTTCTCCAGACGCTTCTCAATCGCCTGCAAATAACGCAGCGTATCGCCCAGACGCTTAAAGCCGTTGCCGGTCACAAAGCCGCGATACACCAGCCCCGCCATCTGCGCCTTCACGTCCGACAGCCCCAGGGCCATGGTCATATCCACCCGACCCTTCAGGCGCTTGTTGATATTGAACACGGCGGTAAGGATCTGCTCGACCTGTTTGGCAATCTCCACCACGGTGTCGTTCAGCTCCGCGCGCACCTTTTCATGAAGCTGAGCAAAGCCCTCTTCCGTCCAGACCGGACCGCCCGCCTCGTGGATCAGCTTATCCACACCGCAGGAGATGCAGTCGTCGATCAGATCCAGCACCTTACCGTACGGGTTAAAGTAGAGCCCCAGCTTGGCTTTGTTCGGCAGCTTCTCGTGCAGATACTTAATCGGCGACGGGATGTTAAGCAGAAGCAGTCGACGCAGCCCGCGCCACATCATCTGCTGTTGTTCCTGCGGATTGTCAAAGAGCTTAATCGCCACGCTGTCGCGCTCATCCACCAGCGCGGGCCAGGCTTTGACCTTATAGTTCCCGCGCTTCTGCTCATAGCTTTCCGGAAGCTGACCAAAGCTCCAGATGTGCAGCCCGCTCTGCTCGATACCGTCGTCCGCCACGGCAGACAGGGTTTCCTGCACTTTGCCCTTCAGGGCGTCCTTCAGTTCCGAAAGCGAGCGGCCTTCCAGCAGCTTTTTGTTTTTATCGTCCACCACGCGGAAGGTGATTTTCAGGTGATCGGGCACCTGATCCCAGTTCCAGTCGTCGCGGTCGATGGTGGTCCCGGTCATGCGTCGGAACTCACGCTCCAGCGCGTCCAGCAGCGGCAGCTCCAGCGGCGTGACGCGGCCCAAAAACGCTTCGGCGTAGTTCGGCGCCGGCACAAAGTTACGCCGCACCGGTTTAGGCAGGGATTTGATTAATGCAATGACAAGCTCGCGGCGCAGGCCGGGAATTTGCCACTCAAACCCGCTCTCGTCGACCTGATTTAAAAGCGGCAGCGGAATATGAACGGTCACGCCGTCCGCGTCGGCCCCTGGCTCAAACTGATAGGTCAGACGCAGCTTGAGGTTGCCCTGATGCCAGAAGTTCGGGTAGTCGAGCTTGCTGACCGACTCCGCGCCCTCTTTGATCAGCATGCTCTTTTCGAAGTTGAGCAGGTCCGGGGTCTCTTTGCTGGCTTTCTTCCACCAGCTGTCGAAATGGCGCGCCGAGATCACATCGTGGCTGATGCGCTGGTAGTAAAACTCAAACAGCGTCTCGTCGTCCACCAGAATGTCGCGGCGGCGGGACTTGTGCTCAAGCTCTTCCACCTCGGCGCGCAGCTTCAGGTTTTCACGGAAGAACGCATGGCGCGTCTGCCAGTCGCCTTCCACCAGCGCATGGCGGATAAACAGCTCGCGACTCAGCGCCGGATCGATCTGGCTGTAGTTAACCTTACGCGCGGCCACCACCGGCAGGCCGTAGACGGTGACTTTTTCCGTCGCCATCACCGCGCCCTGCCCGCGCTCCCAGTGCGGCTCGCTGTATGAGCGTTTCAGCAGGTGCTGCGCCACCGGTTCAACCCACTCCGGATCGATACGCGCGGCGATACGCCCCCACAGACGGCTGGTTTCCACCAGCTCGGCGACCATGGTCCACTTCGGCGGCTTTTTAAACAACCCGGAGCCCGGGAAGATGGAGAAACGCGCGTTGCGTGCGCCGGTAAATTCCTGTTTATCCGCATCCTTCATCCCGATATGGGACAGCAGGCCGGTCAGCAAGGCGATATGAATTTCGCGGTACTCCGCCGGTTCACTGTTGACCGGAATGCCCAGCTCTTTTACCACCTGGCGCAGTTGGGTGTAGATATCCTGCCACTCGCGCACGCGCAGGTAGTTGAGGAAATCCACCCGGCACTGACGGCGGAACTGATTTGAAGAGAGCGTTTTTTGCTGCTCGCCCAGGTAGTTCCACAGATTCACAAAGGCCAGGAAATCAGACTCTTTATCGTGGAAGCGACGGTGTTTTTCATCCGACGCCTGCTGCTTGTCCATTGGGCGCTCGCGCGGATCCTGAATGGAGAGCGCCGAGGTGATGATCATCGCCTCGCGCACGCAGCCGTGTTTTTGCGCCTCCAGCACCATGCGCGCCAGACGCGGGTCGACCGGCAACTGGCTAAGCTGGCGGCCCAATGGCGTTAGCTTGTAGGCCGTCGCCTGCTCGTCGGTGGTGATGGCCCCCAGCTCTTCCAGCAGGCGCACCCCGTCCTGAATATTGCGTTTATCCGGCGCTTCCACAAACGGGAAGGCGGCGATATCGCCCAGCCCCAGCGCGGTCATTTGCAGGATAACGGATGCCAGGTTGGTCCGCAGAATTTCCGGATCGGTAAACTCCGGGCGCGACAGGAAATCGTCTTCCGAATAAAGACGAATACAGATCCCTTCCGACACGCGGCCGCAGCGGCCCTTACGCTGATTAGCCGACGCCTGGGAAACCGGCTCAATCGGCAGGCGCTGAACTTTGGTTCGGTAGCTGTAGCGGCTGATGCGCGCCGTACCCGGGTCGATCACGTATTTAATGCCCGGCACGGTGAGCGAGGTTTCGGCCACGTTGGTCGCCAGCACGATGCGGCGTCCGCTGTGCGGCTGGAACACGCGGTTCTGCTCACTGTTCGACAGGCGCGCGTACAGCGGCAGGATCTCGGTATGGCGCAGATCGCGTTTGCTGAGCGCATCGGCGGTATCGCGGATCTCGCGCTCGCCGCTCATGAAGATCAGAATGTCGCCAGAACTCTCGTTGCCCAGCTCGTCGACGGCATCGAAGATGGCCTGAAGCTGGTCGCGCTCGGTATCGTCCGCCTCTTCCACAATCGGGCGATAGCGCACTTCAACCGGGTAGGTTCGGCCTGAGACTTCAATGATCGGCGCATTGTTGAAATGTTTTGAGAAACGCTCCGGGTCAATGGTCGCAGAGGTGATGATGATTTTCAGATCCGGACGCCGGGGCAGCAGCTCTTTCAGGTAGCCGAGCAGGAAGTCGATGTTCAGGCTGCGCTCGTGCGCTTCATCGATGATGATGGTGTCGTACTGCATCAGCAGACGATCCTGCTGGATTTCCGCCAGCAGGATACCGTCTGTCATCAGCTTAACCATGGTGTTATCGCTGACGTGGTCGCTGAATCGCACCTTGTAGCCGATGCAGCCGCCCGGCTCCGTTTGCAGCTCTTCCGCAATACGGTTCGCCACGGTGCGCGCCGCCAGACGACGCGGCTGGGTGTGACCGATCAGCCCTTTCAACCCGCGGCCCAGCTCCATGCAGATTTTCGGCAACTGGGTGGTTTTACCTGAACCGGTTTCCCCCGCGACGATCACCACCTGGTGGTCGCGTACGGCCTCAAGAATGTCCTGTTTCTTCTGGCTGACGGGCAGGTTTTCCGGATAGGTAATCTCCGGGCGTGCGGCTTCACGCAGCACAACTTTCCCTGCCGCCTGTTCAATCTCTTTGGCCATTTCCTGGTAAATGGCCTGTTGTGCATCAGGATTTTTAACCTTCTTAACGCCGTGCAGACGGCGCGCAAACCGATGTTTATCGCGCAGCATCAGTGAATCAAGCTTTTGCATCAGCATGGAGAAGGTCAATTTTTGGTGTTCTGTCATAGCGTTAACGGGCAGTGCACTGCCGGATAAAATCTCTTTTTAATGATTGCTATAGAGTACCACATCAGCGCATTGCGCGCCTTATTCAAAAAATTCGAACATAGGCTTCGATATATTGCGCTATCCCTGTGGCAGGATTGTGAATAAAGTGTCAACAAGCAACGGGGCAACCCCCTCAATCAAATACAAAACAGGAATTTCCCATGAGCAAAGTATTAGTGTTGAAATCCAGTATTCTGGCAGGGTATTCACAGTCTGGTCAGCTGTCTGACTATTTCGTTGAACAGTGGCGTGAACAGCACAGCGCGGATGAAATCACCGTGCGTGACCTGGCAGCAAACCCAATTCCTGTGCTGGACGGCGAGCTGGTTGGCGCGCTGCGTCCGAGCGATGCGACTCTTACCCCGCGTCAGCAGGAAGCCCTGGCGCTTTCCGACGAGCTGATTGCTGAATTGCAGGCGCACGACGTTATCGTGATCAACGCCCCAATGTACAACTTCAACATTCCTACCCAGCTGAAGAACTACTTCGACCTGGTGGCGCGCGCTGGCGTAACCTTCCGTTACACCGAGAACGGCCCGGAAGGTCTGGTAAAAGGTAAACGCGCTATCGTCCTGACCAGCCGCGGCGGTATTCACAAAGATACCCCAACCGACCTGGTGGCGCCGTACATGACGCTGTTCCTCGGCTTCATCGGCATTACCGACGTGAACTTTGTGTTCGCTGAAGGTATCGCTTACGGCCCGGAAGTGGCTACCAAAGCGCAGTCCGACGCGAAAGCCGCTATCGACAGCCTGGTCGCTGCCTAAGATCTCCCCCTCTCACCGCCCGGTGGGAGGGTTTTTCTTTTCCTGCATATTTCGTTATCATCCGCACCCACTCTCCAGCCCGGCGGCCTGATGTCTGTCATTATCGATACGTTTATTGCACCACCCTGTCACGACGACATTGAGATCCTCTGGCAGGACGAGCATCTGCTGCTGATCAACAAACCTTCCGGTCTGCTCAGCCTGTCGGGGAAAAATCCGCAAAACCGTGATTCCGTTCACCATCGTCTGGTGCAAACCTTTCCCGGCTGCACGCTGGTGCATCGTCTTGATTTTGGCACTTCGGGTCTGCTGGTCATTGCACGTAACAAAGCGATTAACGCCGCGCTTTGCCACCAGTTCAGCCAGCGCGCCGTGAGCAAGGTTTACACCGCCCTGTTGTGCGGACATGTGGAACAGGACGAAGGGACCGTGGATGCCCCGATTGCCAAAGATCCGGCGCTGTTTCCGCTGATGACGATCTGTGCCCGCACCGGTAAGCCCGCTCGCTCCCGCTATCGGGTGATGGAACGTATTTATCAGGATACGACAATGCCATTGACGCGGGTAGAGCTTACCCCGGAGACCGGGCGCACCCACCAGCTGCGCATTCACTGCCAGCAGTTAGGCCACCCGATTCTGGGGTGCGATCTGTATGGTGGTCTGGAATGGCCGGGCGCGGAAGAAACGCCCCGGCTGATGCTGCATGCCAGCGTTCTGAATTTTATTCATCCGCTGAGCGGCGAGACGATAAACGCCTGTCACGCCGCGCCATTCTGAGCGGGGATTACCACATTAAATCGTCAGGGATTTTAAAGTCTGCGTACGGATCGTCTTCGTCCTGCTCTTCCTGACTCAGCGCGCTGTTAAGCACAATGCTGTCCGCATCGCGCTGGGCAATTTTATCCGCCACCACCGCCGGGATAATCGCGTAATCACAGTCGCCCTTCGCATTAATCACCAGTCGGGCAATCGCCAGACGGCCGTTGATCAGCTGGGTTTGCGTCTGCTTATCGACCTCGATTTTTTTGATCAGGTTGCCGTCGGTAAAGTTAAAGGTAATGTTGCCCTTCGCCAAGGTGATGCGGTTCATCTCAATCAGCTGCTTCACCTGCGCCCTGAACTCTTTTGCCAGCACCGCCTGTTTTTGCTGTTCGCTCAGCTGCTTATCACGCTCCAGCTGGGCTTTCTTGTTCTCTTCAACAGCCTCTCTCGCCTCGCGAGCCTGGACGCGGGATTTTTTCGCCGTGCGCTGAACCTTCGCCATTTTTTTACTGCTGACCAAGCCCGCTTTCAGCATCTGCTCTTGCAGGGTGAGTTTTGTCATGTTCGTTTAAACCGGTTGGAAATGTCGGGGGATTATACCTGAATCGCGCAGTTCATGAAGAACCCTCATGTTGCAGTGAAATTAAGTCACTTCCCCTGCGCCAGGGGCTCAGGCATAAATTATGCATTGATAACGTTCCGGCAACATGAACTTAGGATGCATAACCAAATGAGTCAGGCTTTCACATTTACCCTTAAGCGCAGTTGCTTTGATGAAAATTATAACCCGTCAGAAAACACGCGTACCACCACCAACTTCGCCAACCTGGCGCGTGGCGAGAAGCGTCAGGAGAACCTGCGCAACACGCTGGTGATGATCAACAACCGCTTTAACGCGCTGGCGAGCTGGGATAACCCGAAAGCTGACCGCTATGCCGTCGAGCTGGAGATTATTTCAGTCGATATGAATATCGGCGGCGATTTTACCTTCCCGGCCATCGAAATTCTGCAAACGACGATTGTGGATAAAATGACCCACGAGCGCATCGAAGGCATCGTCGGGAATAACTTCTCATCGTATGTTCGTGACTATGATTTCAGCGTCCTGCTGCTGGAGCATAATAAAGATCAACCCCGTTTTACCCTCCCCGAGAATTTTGGCGAGCTGCACGGCAATATCTTTAAAAGCTTCGTTCATTCTGCGGAATATCAGGCGAACTTCAAAAAAGCGCCGGTGATCTGCCTGAGCGTCTCCAGCAAAGACACCTATCGTCGTACCGGTAACCACCACCCGGTGCTGGGGTATGAGTACCAGCCGGACGGCGAGTCGCTAACGGAACAGTACTTCGCGAAGATGGGCCTGAAGGTTCGCTACTTCATGCCGGAAAACAGCGTCGCGCCTTTCGCCTTCTTCTTCACCGGCGATTTACTGCGTGATTACACCAATCTGGAGCTGATCGGCACCATCAGCACCATGGAGACGTTCCAGAAGATCTATCGACCGGAAATTTACAATGCCAATTCCGCTGCGGGACAGTGCTATCAGCCCGACCTGAATCAGCAGGATCACTCATTAACAAAAATCGTCTATGACCGTGAAGAGCGCAGCCGGCTGGCCATTGAACAGGGGAAATATACCGAAGAGCGGTTTATCAAACCCTACAAAACCCTTCTTGAGCAGTGGTCTCATCACTTCACGCTTACATTTAATACGGATAAAAGGTTCTTCTCATGAAAACATTGCTCCCGACATCGACGGCTGGCAGCCTGCCGAAACCCACCTGGCTTGCGCAGCCGGAAACGCTCTGGTCGCCGTGGAAACTCCAGGACGAGGAATTACTTGCAGGGAAACAGGATGCGCTACGTTTGTCTCTGGATGAACAGATTCGCGCCGGGATTGATATCGTCAGCGACGGGGAACAAACTCGCCAGCATTTCGTCACCACCTTTATTGAACATCTCAGCGGCGTGGATTTTGAGAACCGTCAGACGGTACGCATCCGTAACCGTTACGATGCGAGCGTGCCGACCGTGGTAGACGCGGTGGCGCGTCAGAAACCGGTGTTTGTTGACGACGCGAAATACCTGCGCCAGCTGACGGACAAGCCGATCAAGTGGGCGCTGCCCGGCCCGATGACCATGATCGACACGCTATACGATGCTCACTATAAAAGCCGTGAAAAGCTGGCCTGGGAGTTCGCAAAAATCCTTAATCAGGAAGCCCGCGAGCTGGAGGCGGCCGGTGTCGACATTATTCAGTTCGATGAACCTGCCTTTAACGTCTTTTTCGACGAGGTGAATGACTGGGGCATTGCCGCGCTGGAGCGCGCCATTGAAGGACTGAAATGCGAAACCGCGGTACATATCTGTTACGGGTACGGCATCAAAGCCAATACGGACTGGAAAAAGACGCTCGGCTCCGAGTGGCGCCAGTATGAAGAGGCGTTTCCTAAGTTGCAGACCTCAAAGATCGATATTATCTCGCTGGAGTGCCACAACTCGCGCGTGCCGATGGATCTGCTGGAGCTTATCCGTGGTAAAAAAGTGATGGTCGGGGCAATTGACGTCGCCACCCAGACCATCGAAACGCCTGAAGAGGTCGCCGATACGCTGCGTAAGGCGTTGCAGTTTGTTGATGCAGACAAGCTCTATCCGTCCACCAACTGCGGTATGGCTCCCCTTTCCCGCCAGGTCGCCAACGGTAAGCTGAAGGCGTTAAGCGCCGGGGCTGACATTATCCGTCGCGAGCTTGCCCGCTAACCTTCAGGTTTGCCAGTACAGCGGCGTACCGAATCGCTCAATATAGTAATCAATCACCGCCCTGACGTTCAGGGGCGGATGACGCGCGTTCGGGTAAATCGCCGCAATCGTCAATGGCTCCGTATTAATTGAACACTCCATTTCCGGCAGCAGTGCCACCAGCTCACCGCTTTTGAGTCGTTCGCTCACCATCCAGTCCGGGAAAAGCACAACGCCCATACCGCCCAGCGCCGCAATCAGGAGCGTTTCCGCGTTATTGGAAGTCATCAACGGTACGATGGGATAGTGAACCCACGCCTCGCCCGGCTGTCGGATCAGCCAGCGGTTAGGCCCGGACGAGCCGCGGTAAACCAGACAGTGGTGACGGCTGAGATCGTCCGGCCCCTCGGGCGCGCCATGTTTTTGCAGATAGTCCGGCGAGGCCGCCAGATGGTAGAACTGCTGCCCGAACACCCGGGCGTGAAACGAGGAGTCCGTCAGCGCGCCGATGCGGAAGATAACGTCCGCGGCGTCACGGTGCGGATCGATAAAATCGTCGGTGAGGGTCAGTTCAATGGAGAGGCGCGGGTAACGCGCCAGAAGCCCCGGCAGGCCCGGCGCGATGTGCCTCTGTCCGAAAAAGACCGGGCCATTGATACGCAGCGTGCCCGACGGCTCGCGGGCGCGTTCATCCAACTCGCGTCGCGCGTCCTCCATATTCCCGGCCATCGCCCTGGCATAGCGCACAAAAAGATGCCCGCTCTCTGTGGGCATAATCGCCCGCGTGTTGCGGTAGAAAAGCTGTTGCCCGAGGGCGTCCTCAAGCTGGTGGATCACGCGTGAGACCTGCGACGCAGAAATCCCTTCCCGCCTCGCCACCACGGAGAAATTCTGCGTTTCATAAACGTCGATGAAGATCAGCAGCGCGCGAATGCTGATATGTCCGGCATCCATCATTAATGCATTTCCTGCACAGGTGTTTCCTGCATTATGGCATTTTTCTCAATGATGTTCAGACGTAATCTTCTCCGCCTGGAAAAAGGAGAAAAAGCGTTATGCACATTATTTTAATTTTACTGGTGATTGCCGGTGGCATGGGGCTGTCCGTGGAAGCCGGGCTGCTGGGGCCGCTGGGCGCAGAGGTGGGCGACCTGTGGGCGGCGTTCAGCATATTTAGCGTGGGAACGGGGCTAACGTTTCTGCTGATGCTGTTTTTCAGCCCCCGCAACAGTCCCTCATTTTTTGCGCAGCCTTCATGGCACCTGTTGGGCGGCGTGCTCGGCCCGGTTTACGTCATCATTCTCACCATTGCCACGCCTGCGATCGGCATTGCCATGACGATGATCGGCATTCTGGCAGGCCAGGTTTTCAAAAGCCTGATTATCGACCACTATGGCCTGCTGGGTACGCCGCACCGCAGGATCGATACAAAACGCATTATTGCGCTGGGATTTATCATCGCCGCGCTCATTCTCGTGGCGCAGGGGTAACGTTATGACAGTGATTATGATTATTCTGGCGGTGATTGGCGGCGCAACGCTGAGCATTCAGGCTGCCATTAACGGGCAATTAGGCAGCAGCGTGGGGGTATTCAAAAGCGCGTTTCTGACGTTTTCCGTCGGCGCGCTGGTGACCGCCCTGCTGATCTTCTTTTTTGAGCCGAAACAGGCGGTCAGCCTGATGGATGTACCCAAATGGCAGCTTCTGGGCGCCCTGTGCGGCGTGCCCTATATCGTGATTATGGTGCTCGCGGTGCAGCGCATCGGGACCGCTGTTGCCACGGTAGCGGTTATCCTGGGCCAGCTGGCCATGAGCATGCTGATTGATAACTTTGGCTGGCTGAACAATGAAGCCATTCCGTTTTCAGTGAGCCGTTTCGGGGCCGTCGTCTGCCTGAGTATTGCGCTCTTCTTCATCTACTCAAGCAGTAAACCTCAGCCCGAAGAGGATTAACCGCCCTCTTTGCGGGTAAAGAACAGCGTCACCGTGGCGACGGTGACGCCAAATTTCTTCATCTCCGTTTTATTGAACAGACGGGTACTGTCCTGCAAATACATCCAGTCATCAAAGTGCAGCAGCCAGGTTTTGCCGTCCGCCTTCACGTTCATGCTGTAGCGCCAGTTAAGGGCATTGCCCGCCGCCTGGCCTGTCGCGACACCTTCTATGTCACCCGCCGTGCCTTCATAGCGATTCTGCCCAACGCGGCGGATATGCCAGACGCGCTGCTGCTTTTCGCCGTCATCGTAGACAAAATGCTCGTTCAGGGTCAGCGTATCGCCGATAACATCCCCGGCGATCTCGACGTGAAAACGGCGGATCTGCTTACCGCTGCGATCCTGCACCATCCCCCACGCCTCGGTTTTCCCCTGGAAGTAAGTAAAAATATCAAGCCGTGGCTGCTGCTGACGATACTCTGTCACCTCGGTGCTACATCCGGCCACCAGCATCGTCAGGGTAAGCGCCACTAGCAGGAAACGTTTCATTGTGCTCCTCCAGTTAACTGCTGACGCAGTTCAGGATATTCGGTGCGGGGATCGAGCCATATCGCCAGAAAGCGTGAGCTAAACGCTGCCGTCTGGCGTGGCCCGAGTGGCGTAAATTTTTTCTGCGACGCCGTGGGGCGATACCAGAATTGTCCCTGGCCGTTATTAACCACAAACGCGAGCTGCGTGCCGGGCGTGACGTCGGGCCAGAGCGTGGACAGCATGCGTAGCCAGGCTTCACTCTGCGGCTCCTGCTGCAAAATGCCCTGCGCCTGCCACTGGTCGCGGGTCGCCTCGACCAGGTCGTCACCATCGATGTCCCGGGCATAGGTGATAATCAGCGCATTATCGCCGTCTAATCCTGTATAGCTGCCGTCGGGCGTCAGAAGCTGAGAGGTATAGACGGTAAACGGCCCCCAGGTGAGGGTGGCGTCACCCACCTTGCGCCAGCTCAGCCAGTCTGCCGCCTGCACGGTACAGGTGAAGACGGCTAACGCGAGCATCAGTACCAGATTTCTCATTGTTGTCTCCCCATCAACAGGTGGAAAAACAGCATCAGCACCAGCCAGCCGGGGAACATCCAGCTGACGACGATAAAGGTCGGCTCCTGAAACGTAATGGCCCCAAGATGCTCGCCGATCAGGTAGGCTACCGGTCCGCCCAGAGTCGCCAGCACCGTCAGCAACCATCCTGGCAAGGTGGTCGTGCGGGTCAGGTGCGTCCAGACGGTGGCAAACATTAGCCACAGCGCCACCATCCATAGCGGCATCAGGGACGCGCCCGTGAACGCAATCAGCCCCGTCAGCGCCCAGAGGGCGTCCAGCAGCGCACCCGACGCCGCCAGCACAAGGGCGTATACCCGGTGTGATGGCGGTAATAACAGCCAGGCAAGCACCGCCAGCGCGATCCAGATGACCAGCCCCTGCTCGCGAAACAGCACCACCAGCGTCCAGTAGAGATCAAAACCGATGGCCAACAGAAATACCTGCCCGTAGCGCTTCATACGCGTTCCGCAGTCAGCTGCACCACGCTGATGGTGCGGGCATTAAACCCGGCTTCACAGTAGCCGAGGTAGTACAGCCACATCCGCCGGAAACGGTCATCAAACCCGAGCTTTTCAATCTCCTGCCAGGCGTGAACGAAACGCTGACGCCAGTGCGCCAACGTGCGGGCGTAGTCCGGCCCCATATCGAAGAGATTACGCACCACAAAATCGGTATGGCGGGTCATCAGTTCATTCATGGCGGTGATGCTGGGCAAAAAGCCGCCGGGGAAGATGTAGCGCTGAATAAAATCGACGCTTTTGCTGTAGTCGCGATAGCGTTGATCCTGAATGGTGATGGCCTGAATCGCCATCCGCCCGCCTGGACGCAGACGCGCCTGACAGGTACGGAAAAACGTTGGCAGGTAGCGTTGGCCGACGGCTTCGATCATCTCAACCGAGACCAGTTTGTCGTAAACCCCGGTCAGATCGCGGTAGTCGCAAAGCAGCACCTCAACGCGATCCTGCAACCCTGCCCGGACGATCCGCGCGGTGGCCCAGTGGTACTGCTCCTGCGACAGCGTGGTGGTGGTCACCCGACAGCCGTAGTGACGGGCGGCGTATTCCGCCATCGCCCCCCAGCCGGTGCCAATCTCCAGCAGATGATCGTTTGCCGTGAGCGCCAGCTGGTCGCACAGCCTGGCCATTTTCGCCTGCTGAGCCGCGTTCAAATCCTGCTCGTCCCCGTTAAACAGCGCGCTGGAGTACAGCAGGTCTTCATCAAGGAAATGGGCGTAGAAGGCGTTGCCCAGATCGTAATGGGCGGCAATATTTTCACGCGCCTGAGCGCGGGAGTTGCGCCGCATCCAGTGCCGTAGCCGCTCCACCGGTTTCCCGAGCAGGCGGAACCCTTTTTCCAGTTGCCCGAGGATTTGGCTATTACGTGCAATCAGCTCCAGCAGCGGCGTCAGGTGGGGCGTCTCCCAGTCGCCATCCATCCACGCTTGTGCCGCGGCGAGGCTGCCCCCGGTTAAAATGCGCCAGTAGACGCCCGGAGCAAGTACCTGCACCTCAGCATGAAGCGCGGCGGAGGCGTCGCCGAACTGGAACGTCTGCGCGCCTTCACGCAGCGTCAGCGAGCCACCGCGCAGACCGTTCAGCAGGCGGAAGAGCAACCATCGCGCGACGCGGACGTTGCGCGGGATATCGGGTTCAAGCGCAAAGACGGGATCGGTCATGAGCGTTCACTCCTGCTGAGGGGATGGTTATGCAGCGGCACGCGCTTCAGCCACAGCCTGAGCGCCTGCCAGTAAATGGCGAAAACGGTTTTGAGGGTCATCAACGGGATCCGCGCCAGCAGCGAACGCAGCGCTGCGCGCGTCAGCGGCGCCCGGCGTAGCGTCAGGGTGGCATCAAACACCTTCGTCTCCTGATGGTTTTCGATATGCATGCGCAGCGTGCTGTCCGGGCTGTTGAAGCGCCAGTGGTAAACCATATCCATCGGATTAAAGGGCGAGACGTGAAAAGCTTTCTCCGTCGGCGGGGCGTCCCGCCCCGCTACCGCGTAGTAATGTCGTTCATTCCACGGCGTGTTACGCACTTCGGCGAGAACCCAGCGCAGAGTGTCTTCGCCGTCATAGCAGTAGTAAAAATTGACCGGGTTGAAATGAAAACCGAAATAGCGCAGCTGAGTCAGAAGCATGACCCGCCCCGCCGGACGCTCGCCGGTCAGATTTTCCAGACGCTCAAGGACGTGCTCTTTGAGCGGCGTGCCCAGCGGGTAGTCCGCATCATAAAATGCCGCGGGCGCAACGCGGTTACGGCGCACGCCGACGGAGGGCAGCGCGTCCAGCTCATCGAGATCGAGCCAGGCCATAAAGACGCTGTAGGTAAAGTGGTGCGCTTTTGGCGCAAGCCGACGATGGCGCAATGTGCCGTGGTAAAGGCAGCTGTTCATCTCAGTTGCCCTCCCCGGCCGCGATAGCGTTTACCACGTCCAGCGCACTGCGTACGCCATCTTCGTGGAAGCCGTTGTACCAGTACGCGCCGCAGAACCAGCTCCGCTGGCGACCGTTTATTTCTCCGCGTCGGGCCTGGGCTTGCCAGCTTTGCGGGTTAAAAAGCGGATGCTCATAGACAAAGCGGCGCAGCACATAGCGTTCTTCCACCGGCGTTTCCGGGTTGAGGGTGACGCAAAACAGCGGGCTACCCGGCGGCAGTCCCTGCAAGATATTCATGTTGTAGGTGACGCAGGCGCTGGCCCGATCCTGCTCGCTGAGGCGGTAGTTCCAGCTCGCCCACGCGCGCTTGCGCACCGGCAGCCAGCGCGGATCGCTGTGAAGCACCACCTCGTTACGCTGCCAGCCGATATCACCCAGCACCTCACGTTCAGCCTGCGTTGGGCTGGCGAGCATCGCCAGCGCCTGAGCAGAGTGACAGGCGAAGATCACCTGATCGAAGGTATGAGTGACGCCTTCCCGCTCAATATCGACGCCACGATCGTGGCGAACAACCTTCTGAACCGGCGCGTTGAGGTGCAGCGTCAGGCGATCGCCAAGCTTGTCCATCATCGCGCGGATATACTCCCGGGAGCCGCCTGGCACGACGTACCACTGCGGACGATGGGTAATGTCCAGCAGACCGTGGTTTTCAAAAAAGCGTAAAAAGAGCGGCAGCGGAAAGCGTTTCATCTCCTGTATCGACGACGACCAGATAGCCGCCCCCATTGGCAGGATGTAGTGGCGCGCAAAAAAGGGCGTAAAGCGGTGCTGGCGCAGGAACGTTTCCAGCGTGGCGGATCCATCGACTTCGCCCCGGAGCGTCTGTTTCGCCAGCCGGTTAAAGCGCACGATCTCCTTCAGTAGCGTCCAGAAGGCAGGGTTCAGCAGATTACGACGCTGGGCGAACAGCGACGTCAGCGTGTGCCCGTTATACTCCAGCCCGCTCTGCGGGTTCTGCACCGAAAAGCTCATCTGCGTTTTTTGCCCGCTGATGCCCAGTTCGCTGAGCAGCCCCATGAAGCGCGGATAGGTGCGGTCGTTGTAGACGATAAAACCGGTATCGATGGCAAAGGTGCCCTGGGGCGTGTCGACATCTACCGTTGCAGTATGGCCGCCCGGGGTGGCCTGCGCCTCAAACACCGTGATCTGATGATGTCCGGCGAGCCGCCAGGCACAGGTTAACCCGGCGATGCCGCTGCCGATAATTGCGATTTTCATGGTCGCACCATCCTGCGCAGCAGTGCGCGCTGAAGTACATCGGGCAGGCCGGAAAGCAGGCGCAGCGCCAGGCTGAACCCGGCGGGAAACGCGATGTGATCCTTCCCTTTTGCCAGACCGCGACGAATGGCGTGGACGGCGTCCCCCACGCTGACCCGGCCCGGCATCGGGATATCGTTTTTGCGGGTCAGCGGCGTGTCGACAAAACCGGGTGAAACGACCGTGACGGCAATCCCTTTCGGTTCCCAGTCGAGGCGCAGCGTGTCGGCAAACCAGGTTAACGCCGCTTTAGAGGCCCCATAGGCTTCGGCTCGCGGGAAGTGAAGCCAGTGCGCCATCGAACTGACCAGCACCACGCGGTTGCCGGATACCAGTTGCGGCTGCAACGCCGCAAGGCAGTTTACCGGCCCCATGAAATTGGTGGTCATGACCCGCGCCACCAGCTCGGCATCCACCTCGCCGCGGTCGAGATACTCGCAGGTTCCGGCGCAGAGAATCACCGTGTCGGCAGCACAGTCCGCCAGCGCCTGGCGACAGGCGTCCCTGTCTGTCATATCGAACAGGCGCACCGTGATGTTGGGGCTGTGCTGATGCACAGCGGCCAGACGTTGCGCATCGCGCCCGCAGGCAATCACCCGGTAACCATCGTCGGCAAAAGATTTCGCCAGCCCCGCCCCGATGCCCGAGCTTGCGCCGGTGATCAGAACCGTTTTCATGATTTCACTCTCCGCTTCACGCCGCGTACGGCCCAGCCGAGTATCGGGAGATGTTCGTAAATCATCTCTCCGGCATCGTAGTAATCCCGCTGGCGAACAATGCGATCGTCGCGCATGTCTACCACGGAGCAGCCCGGCAGCTGTCGCACTGCACCCCGGGCAATACGCGGGTGCGACCAGTGCATCATCCAGGTGACCACAAAGCGATCGCCCTGCTGCAACGGCGCATCAACGGTAAAGCGACAGTGCTGGACGTTAGCCAGCAGATGGGTGAAATAGCGCTGGATCGCGAACACCCCGCTATGTTCGCCAAAGGGATCGATAAGCGTGGCATCGGCGCGATAAATCCCCGCCAGCGCCGAAGGTGGCTGGGTATCCAGCGTGGCGTAGTAATCAACGAACCGACTGATGACGGACGGCAACGTGCTCATGGGTCACATCCTGGGTGTAAACAACGTAGCGAAATCGCATAATTTAAACTTACACAATTAACGTTATTTGTCCAAGTTTGCGCAGGTATATTTTTTATTCTTATTATTTTTCAAAGACCTGAAATGTTACCTCGCGCAACCATTTTGTGCATAAAGTTTAATTTCGCCGCCAGGCTGCCGTTTTTTTAGGGATAACCTTAAGGCAAAGGTGCCATTTATCTTCCAGACTTATCCTTTTAATTCATAAGGATGTCACGCGATGAAACATTTACTGATGACGCTCTTTTCTAGCCCGGAATCCTTGTTGCAGGTCATGAGTCACCAGGAAATTATCGAAGCCGTAGAGGATGGCGACCGCATCATCATCGATCAGGATGGAAACGCCTCGGTTAACTACAAAAGCCACGAGGTGCGGCAGGACTTTCTGCGCCATGTCAACGCGCTGAAGAGGGCCTGAAATGGGAACGGCAATATTCATGGTATTGATGGTATGCGGGTACTGGTACACCAGCCGCGACCTCTCAACACGGTTTAAAATCAAGCGCTCCTTTGGCTGGGACGTCTATTTTCTTGTGGCGCTGTATGGCTGTATTTTTGTTCTTCAGGGAGTGATCGCCACCGGCCTGTTGTGGCTGCTGTTGTTCGCCCTCTCCGCCGCCGATAACACGTTCCATTTCACGTCTGCAAAATATGCCGACTGGCAAATTGATTTTATGAACTGGAGCTTCCTGGGGATTCAGGCCCCGGTGGTGGTAATGCTGACCTTCGCGATCCTGTTCTGTCTCTACCGCTCGAACTGGGCCGGGAGCGCGCGGCTGGACGGCGAAGGCCGAAAAAAGCTCTACAAGCGGCTGGCGCAATCGAGCGGGATTGAACAGCTGCTCTATCAGTGCATGGAGGAAGGTGAACTGGCGCACGTCACGCTGAAATCGCGGCGGATCTATATTGGGATGATCCATACCGCCACGCTGGAGTATGAAAAAACGGCCAATATCGTGCTTATTCCGATGCTGAGCGGCTACCGTGACGGGAAAAACATGCAGCTCTGTATCGAACATAACTACAGCAAATGGTATGCCGAGCATGACATTACGCTCGATTCAGAGCCCAAAAGCGCCATGGATTTTCGCAAAGTGATCATGCTGGATCAGATCGAGAGTATTTCGCTGTTCGATCCGGCAAGCGCCAGCGCGCTGGCAATGCGTGAATAAAAAAATGGCGCCTTATCGCAACAAGGCGCCAGGATTAACCAGGATGAACGCTAAACTTATGGCGTCACAATATTGAACCAGAAGTCAAATGTGTCCATGTAGCTCAGCATCTCTTCCAGCTTCGCCCCGTTTCCGCTCACCTTCACGTCACCCTTATCCATCGCCTGCTTCAGCGTCTCTTTCTTAAGGATGATGTTGTTCAGCGTGGTACGGTCCAGCGTGATGGTTGCGTCAGCATCCTTCGCCTGCGCGTTGGCGGTATGGTTCAGCACGCCGTTTTCCAGCTCCAGCTTGTATTTGCCGCCATCCTTACCGAGATCGACATTGAAGATCGCCTTCGCGTTACCGGCCCGTACCCCGTTGATGTGCACACCCAGGTAGTCGAAGAACATTTCCGGGGTCATCGCCCGCACGGTATCCGGGCTGGCGGTGTTCGGCGTCGGCAGCTTCTTCACGCCATTACGCAGTTCTTGCGCGCCGGTCAGGTAGAAGTTACGCCAGGTGCCCGCTTCCGCCTGGTAACCTAACTGCTCCAGCGCGTCGGCTTACAGATTACGGGCAGCCTGGTTGTTAGGATCGGCAAAGACCACTTTGCTTACCACCTGAGCAACCCAACGGTAATTACCCTGCTGATAATCCGCTTTGGCTTTCTGCATGATGGCATCAGCGCCGCCCATGTACTGCACGAACTTCTTCGCAGCCAGTTCAGGCGGCAGCTCGTCGAGGGTTGCCGGGTTGCCGTCGAACCAGCCGAGATAAAACACGTAGGTGGCTTTGACGTCGTGGCTAACGGAGCCGTAGTAACCGCGGCTCGCCCACTGTTTTTCCAGCGATTCCGGCAGTTTAAACTCGGCGGCGATCTCGTCGCGGGTCAGCCCCTTGTTTGCCATACGCAGGGTCTGGTCGTTGATGTAGCGATACATATCGCGCTGGCCTTTCATCAGCTTGACGATATTCTCGTTGCCCCAGGTCGGCCAGTGGTGCTGCGCAATAATCACTTCCGCGTCCGCCCCCCAGCGCTCAATGGCAGCGTTGATGTACTTAGACCAGGCCAGCGGATCGCGGATTTTCGCGCCGCGCAGGGAGTAGGTGTTGTGCAGAGTATGGGTCACGTCCTCTGCGGCCTCGATCATTTTCTTCTCTTTGACGTACCACAGCATCTCCGACGGAGCTTCTGAACCCGGCGCCATCATAAAGTCGTAGGTCAAACCGTCGATCACTTCTTCCTGACCGGTATGGGTAATGTAGTCGGTCGGCGGGATGAGGGTGACAGTACCCGCAGAGGTGGTGGTGCCAAGGCCTGCACCCACCTGGCCTTTTGCATTCGGCTTCAGCAGGTTGCCGTACATATAGCTCGCACGGCGGCTCATCGCGTTTCCGGCCATAATGTTTTCGGAAACCGCCTCTTTCATAAAGCCATCCGGCGCGTAGATTTTCACTTTGCCAGACTTGACGTCAGCTTCGTCAACCACGCCGCGCAGGCCGCCATAGTGGTCAACGTGGCTGTGGGTGATCACCACAGCGACGACCGGTTTCTTGCCGCGGTTTGCATAGTAGAGATCCAGCGCTTCTTTCGCCGGTTCAGCGCTTAACAGCGGGTCGATAACGGTAATGCCCTTCTCGCCCTCAATGATGGTCATGTTGGAGAGATCGAGATTACGGATCTGATACACGCCGTCGGTGACCTTAAACAGCCCGCCAATGTTGATCAACTGTGACTGACGCCACAGGCTCGGGTTTACCGTATCCGGGGCTTTCTCACCCTCTTTCACGAAATCATATTTCGCCGGGTTCCAGATAACGTTCCCCTGCTCGCCTTTAATCATGTTTTGCGGCAGCGGGGCGATAAAACCTTTATGGGCGTACTCAAAGTCGGTTTTATCGGCAAACGGTAATTTGTTATACAGGGCGTTATTTACCTGCCGGGTCGTGGCAGTGGCATCCTGCGGCTGTACTTCCGCAAACGAGGAAAGCGACAGCGACGTCAACACACCGGCAAGCGCCAGATGTTTAGCAATTAGGGTTAATTTCATTGAATGGCCTCATAGATTAATTGTGCCGCCTGGATATTTACTGTTGGCGGATAATTTTAATGCGAACTCATTGACGACCATTCTAAACAGAATACCTTTCCATCATAGTCCCATATGGGACTGGTTATTTATGGGTTCGTAATTCGGGGGCTATTGCTGCTATACTCGCTACCACGGCAAACGTTGCAGGGAGAGGCTTAGCGTGAATTTTCAGGATATCCATACCTATTATCAGCAACTCAATATTGGGCAATTTTTTCCGCACATGCTTTGTAAAGGCGAGGCCTTAACCGTTGCCGCAAATAAAAAACTCACCGTCGAGCCTGGCTATATCTATTTTTGCACTGAAGGGTCGCTGACGATATTAATGCCTGATGATGGCCTTAATATTGGCAATACTATCGAGTATATGCCGATAGGGTTAATGGAAAGGTATTGTCCACTGGCGAAGTATGAATATCGCAGCAGTGCGAAGGTGAAGCTGGTGAGAATATCCTGGGTCGACTTCGACCAGATATTTTTCCAGGGCGGGCCTGAGCGCATGCAGGCGCTGGCCACCATACTGACCTACATGTCCATATTTACCATCGACCTGCACAATGAACGCAGGCAGGTCACCAGCTACCAGACCATCAAACCAATGCTGTACCGCTATCTCTATCGGCAGGAGACCCAAACGGGAGAGAATGAGGGCCTGGCGCTGTTTATCATCAAGCGCACTAACCTGTCACGAACGCATGTCTTTCGCGTGCTGGCAGATCTAAAAGCCGGGGGCTATATCACCATGAAGCGCGGAAAGCTGGTGTCGATTGACCGGCCCCTGCCGGATGCGTATTGAGCTCATTTTCACGCCTTGATCAACGTGCGGGAGCGAACAGCCTTATTTATCCCGGCCAGCCGACTTGGGCCGTAAATTCTCATCGAAGACCAGCCGTTTGCGTCCTGGCTCTTCTTCCCGCAGCGGCTCCACCTGGTGCAGCGTCTGCTTACAACGGTCCACCAGCACCTGATACTCCCGCGTGCCCTGCTTTTTCCACTCTATTTCCTGCGCACTTAGCTCACGAATCGCTTTCGCCGGACTGCCAAGAATTAAGTGATTCGCAGGCATTTCCGCTTTGGCCTTCACAAACGCCGCCGCCCCGACGATGCTGTTTTCGCCGATCGTCGCCCCGTCCATCACCACCGCATTCATCCCCACCAGCGCATTACGGCGGATAATGCAGCCGTGAAGGATCGCACTGTGGCCGATATGCCCGTCCTCTTCCACCACCGTGTCCTGCTCCGGAAAACCGTGCATCACGCAGTTATCCTGAATGTTCGCGCCGTCTTTCACCACGATCCGGCCAAAATCACCGCGCAGGCTGGCGTTGGGACCCACGTAAACGCCTTTGCCGAGGATCACGTCGCCAATCAGCACCGCGGTCGGGTGAACATAGCTCTCTTCAGGCACGACCGGCGTCAGACCATCAATTTGATAAACAGGCATACCCTCTCCTTATGTGATATTCAGACCACCAAAACGCTGGTGATAAAGCGTGCCGGGAGCGGGCAGCTCGCCCACGGAGGTTTCCCCCTTCTCACTGACAAACGCCAGGGCTCCCGCCGCCACGCGCTGGTAGATGTTAATGCACAGCTGTCGCGCGCTCTGTCCCGCCCAGTGCGCAGGAAGTAACTCCTCCGGCAACAGCGGATCTTTCAGCACCACGCGACGATAAAAATGAATGAGTAACAGCTGGATCTGGAAGCAGCGTTCCGGGGTCAAATCCTCAGGCGGCGCTTCTTTCAGCAGCGGCAACAGCGGACGGAACGAGCTGATAAACGTTTCGTACATCGCGTTTTGTTCGGTCAACTGCCAGCACTCTTCCACGCGGGCTCGTAACGCCGCACGTGATAAGGCCAGCGGTGAATGGGCCTCAAAGAAAATGACGTTTTCCGCCACGCCCGCGTCATGCAGCAGAGACTGCACGTCCGCCAGGTTCTGCGACGGCGAGGCCATCAGGCTCGGCGCCAGCGTGCCGAACCCTTGCCAGATGAGCTGTTTTTTCACGTCCGCGAGGGTGGTTTTATCCAGCCCCTCGGAGAGCAGCAGCAGCCATTTACCATCCCACGCCGGCAGTTCCGCACGGTAGATTTTATTTTCCGCGCGGCGGGTCAAACGCAGCCCCTTGTCGCTGAGACGGTAAAAGCTGCGGCGGCCAATGCGGGACACGTCCAGCCAGCCCTCTTTGTTGAGGCGAAACAGCGCGGTGCGCACAAAGCGCTCGCCAAATCCCATCCCTTCCAGCAGGGCCGCCAGGCTGCCGAGCCAGATCTCTCCGCCGCGGTGCGAAAGCGCGTCGCCATACAGTGAGGAGATAAGCGACGTTCCGCTGACGGGAACAGAGCTGACTGCATGCTGGATAAAGGCATCAAGTTTATTCATGTGATTCATTCTGTTGTTATTTTTTTCCTGGATGAATCATAGCATACGAATCTGGAGTGTACCCTCACCCTAACCCTCTCCCAAAGGGAGAGGGAAATTAATACACCCTCTCCCATGTGGGAGAGGGCTGGGGTGAGGGAATTCAACCGTTGGCTGCCACTTTACGCAAATCAAACACCCGGCAAGCTTTACCCTCGGAGCGCGGTATGCTGCCACAGTTAACGATCATCACGTCGGTCGAGATCCCCACCATCGATTTAATCCGATGACGCAGCTGATGGCAGACCTGACAGCGCTGCTCATGGGTCAGCGTTAAGCTGCTCTGTTTCAGCTCGACCTTCACCGAAAGTGAATCAAGATGCCCGCGGCGGTTCACCTCCAGCTGATAGTGTGGCGAAAGATGTTCGAACTTAACGATCTCCTCTTCCAGCTGTGACGGGAAGACGTTCACGCCGCGAATGATGAGCATGTCGTCGCTGCGCCCGCTGATGCGATCCATCCGGCGCATGGTGCGTGCAGTGCCCGGCAGCAGGCGCGTCAGGTCGCGGGTGCGGTAGCGGATCACCGGCAGCGCCTCTTTGGTCAGGGTGGTGAACAGCAGTTCGCCCTGCTCGCCGTCGGCCAGCGGCGTGCCGTCATTCGGGTTGACGATCTCCGGGTAGAAGTGATCTTCCCAGATGGTCGGGCCGTCAGCGGTTTCAAGACACTCCATCGCCACGCCCGGCCCCATCACTTCGGAGAGACCATAGATATCCAGCGCGGTAATGCCCAGCCGTTTTTCAATTTCGCGGCGCATCGCCTGCGTCCACGGCTCGGCGCCAAACACGCCGACGCGCAGGGAACAGGCGCTGGCGTCACCGCCCATCTGACGCTCCAGCTCTTCAATTAAATTCAGGCAGTATGAGGGCGTCACCATGATCATATCCGGCTGAAAATCGCGGATCAGCTGCGCCTGCTTCTCCGTCTGGCCGCCGGACATCGGGATCACCGTCGCACCCAGACGCTCGGCACCGTAGTGCGCCCCCAGCCCGCCGGTGAATAGCCCGTAGCCGTAGGCCACGTGAATTTTATCCTTCGCGCTGCCCCCGGCGGCGCGCAGGGAACGGGCAACTATATTGGCCCAGTTGTCGATATCATTCTGGGTATATCCCACCACGGTCGGCTTTCCGGTGGTGCCCGACGAGGCGTGGATGCGCACCACCTGCTCCATCGGCACCGCAAAGGTATCGAACGGGTAGTTGTCGCGCAGATCCTGCTTGGTGGTGCACGGGAATTTTTGCAGGTCCGCCAGCTCGTTAAAATCGTCAGGGTGAACTCCCGCGGCGTCAAACTTGCGTTTGTACATCGGAACGTTGTTGTAGGCCTGGTTCAGCGTCCACTTCAGGCGCGCGGTCTGCAACGCCTGCAATTCATCAATGGACGCGGTTTCGATCGGATCAAGCTTTGTTGTATTTATCATCGCAGGGTACTCACATTATTGTTCGCTCAAACACGCTCAAGGATCATGGCAATGCCCTGACCCACACCGATGCACATCGTACACAGCGCGTAGCGCCCGCCGCGTCGGTGCAATTCATTGCTCGCGGCCAGCGCCAGTCTGGCACCGCTCATTCCCAGCGGATGACCTAACGCGATCGCCCCGCCATTCGGGTTCACATGCTCCGCGTCATCCGGCAAACCCAGCTGACGCAGCACGCCCAGCGCCTGTGCGGCGAAGGCTTCGTTAAGCTCAATGACGTCCATATCGGTGATACTGAGTCCGGCACGTTCCAGCACCTTACGGGTGGCGGGAATCGGGCCTAATCCCATCAGGCGCGGCTCGACGCCCGCGGTCGCCATGGCCACAATGCGTGTGCGCGGGGTTAACCCCTGGGCAAGCGCCATCGGCTCGCTGGCGATAATCAGCGCCGCCGCCCCGTCGTTCACGCCGGAGGCGTTCCCCGCCGTCACCACACCGTTCTTGCGGAACGGAGCTTTCAGCGCGGCAAGCTGTTCAAGGGTGGTTTCGGCGCGCGGATGCTCGTCCACGCTCACTTCCGTTACGGCACCTTTTTTCCCCGCCACCTGTACCGGGATAATCTCCTGCGCCAGAACGCCATTCTGCTGCGCCCGCGCGGTGCGCTGCTGGCTGCGCAGGGCAAATGCATCCTGATCGGCACGGCTTATATTTAACAATTCCGCTACATTCTCTGCCGTTTCCGGCATGCTGTCAGTTCCGTATTGCTGATGCATGAGCGGATTCTCAAATCGCCAGCCGATGGTGGTGTCGAAGATCTCCGCCTGACGCTGAAACGCCGCGGTGGCTTTGCCCATCACGAACGGCGCACGGGACATGGATTCGACGCCACCGGCGATCAGCAGATCGCCATCCCCGGCCTTAATGGCGCGTGCCGCAAAGCCAAGGGCATCCAGACCGGAGCCGCACAGGCGGTTAATGGTGGTACCGGAAACGGTCTGAGGCAGCCCGGCCAGCAGCGACGACATGCGCGCTACGTTGCGGTTATCCTCTCCGGCCTGATTTGCGCAGCCGAAGATCACATCATCTATGCGCTCCAGATCGAGCTGCGGGTAACGCGCCAGCAGCGCACGAAGCGGCACGGCCCCTAAGTCATCGGCACGCACGCTGGATAATCCTCCACCGTAGCGACCGACCGGGGTACGCACACCCTCACAAATAAATGCGTCACGCATCAGGCTTCTCCTGTCACACTGCCGCCGGTGCGGTGCGATTTCCCGCGAAAAAGAGCGACGGTTTTCTGTTGTTGGTTCTGAATTTCAATGTCGTATACGCCGGTCAGTTTGCCCTGATGCTTCACCCGCGCGGTAGCGGTCAGCTTATCGCCGGCAAAGCCCGGACGCAGAAAATCGATGGCGCAGCCTGAGGCCACCGCCGCCAGCCCCTGACTGTTGCAGGCGTAGGCAAAGGCGGTATCGGCCAGCGAGAACAGCTGTCCGCCGTGGCAGGTTTTATGCCCGTTGAGCATCTGCGGGGTGATGGTCATGGTCACCACCGCGTAGCCCTCGCCCATGTCGAGAATGTCCATCCCCATCGCCTGCGCGCAGGCGTCCCGTTCGTACATCGCGCGGGCGTTATGCCAGGCGTTATGACTCATAGCTACTCTCCAGAAGCGCACGCTGGCGCAGCAGTGAACAGGGGCGATAGCGTTCCTCGCCGTAGTGACGTTGCAGGTTCTCCAGCAGCGTTAACAGACGCTGCCAGCCAAGGCGCTCGCCCCAGGCGATGGGCCCGCAGGGATAGTTGACCCCTAAGCGCATGGCGGTATCGATGTCTTGCTCGCTGGCGACCCCTTTTTGCAGGGCGTCCAGCGCTTCGTTGGCAATCATCGCTACCGTGCGCCAGACCAGCAGACCGGGGTAATCGGCAATCTGTACCACCCGTTTCTGCTGGTGCTGCAACCAGTAAATGGCTTTCTGCGTGGCGGCATGCGGGTTGCCGGGTGCGGCGGCTATCACGGCCACATCCTGCTCGATGCGATCGACCACCACCACCGGGCAGCCGTGGCGCAGCGCCAGGGACTGCGCGGTCTCACCCTGCGTTTCGATCAGCAACAAATCGTCAATTTCCGTGACACCGTCACTTCTTCGCTGTACGCGCATGGGGTTGAAGCTGTCGCTGACCGGGGCGAGCCAGCTGACGGCGGGTTTGTCCTCCAGCCAGCGGTAAACGCCCTGCCCGCTTTTCTTACCCAGACGCCCCGCCAGCACCAGCTCCTGCTGCACCAGCGACGGCAGAAAACGACGCTCCTGCCAGAAGGCATTAAACACGGAGCATGTCACGGCAAAGTTGACGTCCTGACCAATCATGTCCGTCAGCTCAAGCGGCCCCATCGGGAAGCCTCCGCCGTCTCGCAGGGCGGCGTCAATCACCTCGGGCGTTGCCACCTGCTCTTCCAGCGCGCGCCAGGCTTCCGAGTAGAACGGGCGCGCCACGCGGTTGACGATAAACCCCGGCGTGGACTGGCAGCGTACCGGCTGCTTTCCCCAGCTCAGCGCCAACTCGCACAGCGCATCGGCCACTTCTGGTGAGGTCGCCAGCCCGCTGACCACCTCCACCAGCTTCATCACCGGGGCAGGATTGAAGAAGTGCAGCCCGGCGACGCGTTCAGGGTGGTTTATCTCCGCCGCAATAGCGGTAACGGAAATGGACGAGGTATTGCTGGCGAGCAGCGTCTGCGGCGGACAAACCTCTGCCAGCTGGGTAAACAGCGCCTTTTTCACTTCAAGCCGCTCGGAGGCCGCCTCGATCACCAGATCGGCTTTCGCCAGAGCACTGATATTCGTCACCGGCGTCAGGCGGGCGAGGATCTGCTCCCCGGCGTCGGCAGAGAGTTTTCCACGCGCAACGCGTGAGGACAGCCGCTGGCGAATGCCGTCGACGGCGCGGGAAATCGCCGCTGCGTCAATGTCGTACACCAGAACCGGATGACCGTGGCTGGCTGCCACTTCGGCAATCCCGGCGCCCATGGTGCCGCTGCCAATGACGGCGACCGTATGGATATTCACCATCTTATTTCCCCGTAAAGTTCGGCGCGCGTTTTGCCAGGAACGCGCTGACGCCTTCCCGGTAGTCGTCGCTGCGTCCGGCCAGGCGTTGATAGTCGCGCTCCAGATCAAGCTGGGCGTCGAGGGTGTTGGTTTCGGCGGCGTTGATCGCCTGCTTGATCAAGCCCAGGCCAAAGGTCGGCTGCGAGGCAAAATGCAGCGCCATCTGCTGTGCGGTGGCGGAGAGCTGCTCGTCGTCCACCACCTGCCAGATCATTCCCCAGGCCTGTGCCTGCTCGGCGCTGAGCTTATCGCCCAGCAATGCCAGCCCCATGGCGCGGGCGCGTCCGGCCACGCGCGGCAGCAGCCAGGTGCCGCCGCAGTCCGGGACGAGGCCGAGCTTGCTGAAGGCCATCACAAAACTGGCGGAGCGCGCCGCAATCACCATGTCGCAGCCGAGGGCCAGCGTCGCCCCCGCGCCCGCCGCCACGCCGTTAACCGCGCAAATCACCGGCTTCGGCAGTTTTGCCAGGCGGCGCACCAGCGGGTTGTAAAAAGTCTCAACGGACATGCCCAGATCGGGCGCCGGGCCGTTCGGGTCGACGTTACGGTCGTTAAGATCCTGCCCGGCGCAGAAACCGCGTCCTGCCCCGGTGATCAGCAGGCAGCGGATGGCGTCATCGCGCTCGGCCTGCTTCAGGCATTCGGAAAGCTGCTGGTGCATGACGTCGTTAAAGCTGTTCAGGCGCTCCGGGCGGTTCAGCGTAATGGTCATTACGCCCTGCTCAACATGGCTCAGAATAGATTCCACAATTAGCGTCCTTTAAAGTCTGGGGTGCGTTTTTGTAAAAAGGCGTTGATCCCTTCCCGGCGATCGTCGGTGGCCGCGAGCAGCGCAAACAGCTGACGCTCCTGCGCCAGCCCGGCCTGAAGCGGGACTTCCTGCGACTGGCGAAGCGCCTGCTTCGCCGCCTGTAGCGCCAGCGGCGAATGGCGCGCCATCAGCGCTGCCTGCTTCAGGGCGTACTCCAGCGTCAGCGAGGCCGGATAGACGTCGCTGACCAGCCCGGCGCTGTGCGCCTGCACCGCCGTGATGCTTTCGCCCGTCAGCACCATTTTGCTGGCCAGCGATTTGCCTACGCTGCGGATCAGCCGCTGGGTGCCGCCTGCGCCCGGCATGATCCCGAGGGTGATTTCCGGCAGGCCAAAACGGGCGTTATCGCCAGCAATCACGACATCGCAGAGCAGCGCCAGCTCACAGCCTGCCCCCAGCGCGAAGCCGTTTACGGCGGCAATCAGCGGTTTGGTGAAGGCGTTGATCCGCGCCCACAGCTGCGGACGGATATCGTTCAGGATGGCGGGCAGGTCTTTCTCCGCCATTTCGTTGAGATCGGCCCCGGCGGCAAAGCAGCGTTCGTTGCCGTACATCACGCAGACGGCGATCTCAGCATCCGCGGCGGCGGCCTCAAGCTGCTCCGCGATTTGCAGGAGCAGCGCATTGTTGAGCGCGTTGCGCGCCGCCGGACGGTTAAGCGTTAACTGCAACACGCGGCCATGACGGGTAACAATCAGTTCGCTCATGCCATCCCCTTCGCATCAAAATCGACGATAACGTCGGCGGTTAACGGCAGCGCCTGACAGCTCAGCACATAGCCTGCGGCCAGCTCGTCCGGCTCCAGGCTGTAGTTGGTCGCCATATCGACTTTCCCACGCAGCACTTTGCATTTGCAGGTGGCGCATACGCCGCCCTTGCAGGCGTAAGGCAGATCCGCCCCCTGACGCAGGGCCGCGTCAAGAATGCTTTCGTCGTCCGCCGTCAGGGTGATCTCCCTGTCGCGCCCGTCCTGACGGACGGTGACCTTCTGGCCATCGGCCTGCACGCTGGCTGTCCGTTTAACGGCGGTACCCGGCGTGTTAAAGCGCTCAAGATGGATCGCTTTTTCCGGCATACCCAGCGCTTTAAGCGCCGCTTCGGCCTCATCCATCATCGCCGACGGGCCACAGATGAAGGCTTCATCGTACTGACGGAAATTCACCAGCGTTTTTGCCAGCGCCTGGAGCTTTTCCCCGTCAATGCGGCCATGGAGCAGATCGCTGTCGAGCGTCTCCTGGCTGAAGATGGCGATCAGCTGTAAACGCTGCGGGTATTTATCTTTCAGGTCCGCCAGCGCCCGGCGGAACATCATGCTCTGGCTGCTGCGGTTGCCGTAAATCAGGGTGAAGTGGCTGTGGGCTTCAGTGGCCAGCGTAGCGGACATAATCGCCAGCATCGGGGTGATCCCGGACCCGGCGGCAATCGCCAGATAGTGGCCTTCGCGTTCAGCCTGCGGCTGGTAGCCAAAATGCCCCTGGGGCACCATCACCTCCAGCGCCATGCCCGGTTTGATCTCGTCCCGGGCATAGCGGGAAAAACGTCCGCCCTCGATGGCTTTGACCGCCACGCTGATCTCACCGCACGCGGTGCTCCGGCAGATGGAGTAGCAGCGGCGCAGTTCATCCCCGCCAGGGCTGGCTTTCAGGGTCAGATGCTGACCGGGACGGAAGCGGAACGCCTCCTGTAACGCCTGCGGCACCGCGAAGGTAATGGTCACCGCGTCGCGGGTTTCGGGTTCCACTTTTGCCACTGTTAATGAATGAAACGTTGTCATGGCAGCCTCAAATACATTTGAAATAGTCGAAGGGCTCACGGCAGGTATTGCAGCGGTAGAGCGCTTTGCAGGCCGTGGATCCAAATTCACTGATAAGCGAGGTATCGGTGCTCGCACAGCGCGGGCAGCTCACCTCCGCGGGAACGTGGGCATGGCAGCTATGGCCGACAGGCGGGCTGATGCCATATTCACGCAGGCGCCTGCGGGCATCGTCGGTCATCCAGTCGGTGGTCCAGGCGGGCTCCAGTTGCAGCACAATATGTACCGGGCTAAAGCCGTTTCCGGTCAGGGTTTCGCGGATCGCCCCCAGCAGATGCTCCGTTGCCGGACAGCCCGAATAGGTTGGCGTGAAGCCGATGACCCAGCCTTCCCCCTGTGCCTTCACGCTGCGCACCATGCCCAGGTCGGTGATGGTCAGCACCGGCACTTCCGGGTCGGGGATCTGGCTTAACAGCGCCCAAATCTGCGGGATTTGTGCAGGCGCGATGTCGACGAGGCGTTGCATGGCGTCCTCCTTTACCACTGCTGGCCGGGGTAAACGCGCTGGAGATACTGCATCTCTGCCAGCATCGGCCCGAGGTGTTCGGTATGTAGCCCCTTCTTACCGCCCGTGCGATACGCCACCTCTTCGGGCACGCGGAGGGTGGCTTCCGCCAGGCCAGCAAACACTTCGCGCTCCCACGGGTCCCGCAGGTCGCGCGGATCAACCGCCACGCCGTCATCAATTAGCGCCAGCTCGACCTCGTCAGCGTCGAACAGTTCAGCCGTAAAGCGCCACAGGCTATCCACCGCCTGCTGCATTTTTTGTGCGGAGGTTTCTGTTCCGTCCCCCAGCCGCACCAGCCAGCCGCGGCTAAAGCGCAGGTGATAGCGCGCCTCCTTAATGGCTTTTGCCGCGATGGCGGCAAGCTGACTGTCGCTGCTGTGGATCAGCCGCTCGTAGAGCGCCACGTTCCACGCATCCATCAGATACTGACGGGCAATGGTGTCGGCGAAGCTGCCGTTTGGCTGTTCCACCAGCAGCAAATTGCGGAACTGACGCTCATCGCGGCCATAGGCCAGGGTATCTTCATCACCCTTACCTTCCCGTTCAGCGGCGTAGGTCAGGAAATTGCGCGCCTGCCCGAGCAGATCAAGGCCGATATTGGCGAGCGCCAGGTCAATTTCCAGCTCCGGCGCGTGGCCGCACCAGGCGCCCAGACGCTGTGAGAGCACCAGACCGTTGTCGCCCAGACGCAGGGCATAAGCAGATACGTTGTTCATCCCCAACCTCACATATGCTCGATACCATCAGGGATGGTGTAAAACGTCGGATGGCGGTAGACCTTGCTTTCCGCCGGATCGAAAAACTCCCCGCTCTCTTCCGGCTGGGAAGCGACGATTTCACTCGCCTTCACCACCCAGATGGAACAGCCTTCGCTGCGGCGGGTATAGGCATCGCGCGCGTTTTCCAGCGCCATGCGGTCGTCGGCAGCGTGAAGGCTGCCCACATGCCGGTGCGACAGCCCCTGCTTCGAACGGACAAAAACTTCGTATAACGGCCAGTAAACGTTGCTCATGGTTGATTCCTCTTATGCGGCCTGGCGGGCGCGTTGTTTTTCCGCGTGGGCCAGAGCGGCTTCACGCACCCATGCGCCGTCGTCCCAGGCTTTACGTTTTGCGGCCAGACGTTCGTGGTTGCAGATCCCGCGCCCGTTGATCACCTCGTCAAATTCCTGCCAGTCGATTTCGCCGAAGCGGTAGTGACCGCTCTCTTCATCGAAACGCAGGTCGGGATCCGGCACGGTCATGCCGAGCATCTCCACCTGAGGCACCGTGTTGTCCACAAAGCGCTGGCGAAGCTCATCGTTGCCAAAGCGTTTGATCTTCCAGGCCAGACTGCGGGCGCTGTTTGGGGAGTTGTCGTCGTTGGGTCCGAACATCATCAGCGCGGGCCACCAGAAGCGGTTGATGGCGTCCTGCAACATCTGCCGCTGGGCTTCGCTACCCTGCGCCAGCGCCATGCAGGCCTCAAAACCCTGACGCTGGTGAAAGCTCTCTTCTTTACAAATCTTCACCATCGCCCGGGCATACGGGCCGTAAGACGTACGGCACAGCGCCACCTGGTTCACAATGGCCGCCCCGTCCACCAGCCAGCCAATGACCCCGATATCGGCCCAGCTCAGGGTTGGATAGTTGAAGATGGAGGAGTATTTCATCTTGCCGTCGAGCATCTTTTGATAGATGTCCTCCCGGGCGCAGCCCAGCGTTTCCGCCGCGCTGTAAAGGTACAGGCCATGTCCGGCTTCATCCTGCACCTTCGCCAGCAGAATGGCTTTCCGGCGCAGCGTCGGTGCGCGGGTGATCCAGTTCCCTTCCGGCAGCATGCCGACAATCTCAGAGTGGGCGTGCTGTCCAATCTGGCGGATCAGCGTCTTGCGGTAGGCATCCGGCATCCAGTCCTGCGGCTCGATGGCCGTCTCCTGTGCGATGCGTTGCTCAAAGCGTTGTTCTTGCGTCACATAACCACCTTTGTGATTCGTTAAATCACCACAAATAGCAAAATGGTGAATCATTTGGTTTCTTAAAAGTTACACAAAGGTTAAATATAACCCCAAGAAGCGTTTGTTTATTTTGTGACGACGCTCGCAAGCCTTTTCATGAAAGGCCGATGGCGCAAGGCTTTCTGTTGGTCAGGCCAAGCAATACAGATCACAACGTTAACAATTCATTAAAACTCAGCTTGATTTTTATGATTCGAGATCAAACTATTTATAGTGAAATCACGAAACATCTGGAGAGAAGAAATGCAGCAGTTAGCCAGCTTCTTGTCCGGCATCTGGCAATCAGGCCGGGGCCGCGAGCGCACCATCACCCACGCCATCAGCGGGGAAACGCTATATCAAGTCACCAGCGAAGGGCTGGATATGGCGGCCGCGCGCCGTTACGCCATTGAACACGGCGGAGAAGCGCTCCGCGCAATGAGCTTTATCGAGCGCGCCGCCATGCTGAAGGCGGTGGCCAAACATCTGCTGAGCCAGAAGGATCGGTTTTATGCCCTGTCAGCCCAGACCGGCGCGACGAAGGCTGACAGCTGGGTGGATATTGAAGGCGGTATCGGCACCCTCTTCACCTACGCAAGCCTCGGCAGCCGTGAGCTGCCGGACGATACCCTGTGGCCGGAGGATGAGCTGATCCCACTGTCGAAGGAAGGCGGCTTTGCGGCACGTCACGTGTTAACGTCGAAATCCGGCGTGGCGGTGCATATCAACGCGTTCAACTTCCCGTGCTGGGGGATGCTGGAAAAGCTCGCGCCCACCTGGCTTGCCGGGATGCCCGCCATCATCAAGCCCGCCACCGCCACCGCGCAGGTGACTCAGGCGATGGTGAAAGCGATCGTGGAGAGCGGACTGGTGCCGGACGGCGCCATCAGCCTGATCTGCGGTGGCGCGGGCGATCTGCTGAACCACCTCGACAGCCAGGACGTGGTGACGTTTACCGGGTCGGCCAGCACCGGGCAGAGCCTGCGCGTCCACCCGAATATCGTCGCACATTCCATTCCGTTTACCATGGAAGCAGATTCTCTTAACTGCTGCGTGCTGGGTGAGGACGTGACGCCGGAACAGCCGGAGTTTACGCTGTTTATCCGCGAAGTGGTGCGCGAGATGACCGCCAAAGCCGGGCAAAAATGTACCGCCATCCGCCGCATCATCGTGCCGGAAGCGCAGGTTGAAGCCGTCAGCCAGGCGCTGATTGCGCGGCTGGAGAACGTGGTCGTCGGCGATCCGGCCCAGGAAGGGGTGAAGATGGGGGCTCTCGTCAACAGTGAGCAACGTGCTGACGTGCAGGAAAAAGTCGATCATCTGCTGGCCTCGGGCTGCCAGATCCGTCTGGGTGGTAAAGCTGATTTGCAGGCGCCTGGCGCATTCTTCCCACCCACCCTGCTGTTCTGCCCGCAGCCGGACGAAACACCGGCCGTTCACGCCACCGAAGCCTTTGGCCCCGTCGCAACCCTGATGCCCTGCCGTAACACCGAGCACGCCATGCAGCTGGCGCGGGCGGGCGGCGGCAGCCTGGCGGGAACGCTGGTTACGGCAGATACCCGCGTGGCGCGGCAGTTTATTGCCGGTGCCGCGCGCGCCCACGGACGCATTCAGATCCTCAACCAGGAATCCTCGAAAGAATCTACCGGCCACGGTTCACCGCTGCCACAGCTGGTGCACGGTGGTCCGGGACGTGCGGGCGGCGGCGAAGAGCTGGGCGGCCTGCGCGCTGTGAAGCACTATCTTCAGCGCACGGCTATTCAGGGCAGCCCGTCCATGCTCGCCGCGATCGGTAAACAGTGGGTCCGTGGCGCGGAGGTGCAGGAAGATCGCGTTCATCCGTTCCGTAAATACTTCGAGGAGTTACAGCCGGGCGACAGCCTGCTGACCCCGCGTCGTACCCTGACGGAAGCGGATATCGTGAATTTTGCCTGCCTGAGCGGGGATCATTTCTACGCCCATATGGACAAAATTGGCGCGGCGGAGTCGATTTTTGGTGAGCGCGTGGTACACGGTTATTTCCTGATTTCCGCCGCGGCGGGGCTGTTTGTCGATGCCGGGGTTGGGCCGGTTATTGCCAACTATGGCATGGAAAACCTGCGCTTTATCGAGCCGGTCAAGCCGGGTGATACCATTCAGGTGCGCCTGACCTGTAAACGTAAAACGCTGAAGAAACAGCGCACTGCCGAGGAAAAACCCACCGGCGTGGTGGAATGGGCTGTGGAGATCTTCAACCAGCACCAGCAGGCCGTGGCGCTCTACTCCATCCTGACGCTGGTGGCGCGCCAGCAGGGTGACTTTTAATCAATGCAATGGCATTAACCTTGCTGCCTCGAGTGTTTGAGCGCATCAAAATAAGCGGAAGGTAAAACAGGGACTGGATGGCTTTGATTAATCGAACCATCCAGTCTGCCTGGTTTGGATAAGTTACAACCGGAAACACTAAGCAAATTGACCATGTAGTTAGCATGGTTATTATTTGGCGCCGGGAATATTTCCGCATTAAATTACATGGATGATTAACAAACTATGGCAATTCCTGTTTACCTTTTCTTAACTGAAGATGGTGGGTCAAAAATTACAGGCTCGGTGGATGTTCGTTACCGTGAGGGAAGCATTGAAGTCACCGGCTTTACACACAATCTTCGCCTCCTAATTGATCCTGCCGAATTTGCAAAATTCCAGAACAATAATAATTACGGTAATGATCCAGTCGATCAGTTATGGATAAGGGCAGGAATAGATTATGCGCGACGTTCGGGTTTTTAACTGGCGAGCTGGAATTATTATCTTTATTTTTCTCATATTCATTGCATACCCTTTCCGCGATCTTTTTACCGTGTATGAAAATTTGCAGGAAAAAATCAAGGTTAACGATCGTTTAACTCTTTACATCACCCAGGTTGAGACGGGCTCGCTGTCTAAAAACAGGTATCATATTTATCTCTTTGATGCGAAAAAAAGTCCGGAAGAATTCATGTCTAACATTAAGAATATCAATCCCGTCATGATCACCGATGATGATAAAGCTTCAGTGGCAATTAAAAATGGAGACATTTATCTTCGCGTTCGCGGTACGGTTTATTCGTTCACGACGGTAGGTTTTGATGTCCGCACGCATCTCGATAGCTCGCCTTACTGAAGCGCACTTTATCTGCCATGGGGGTGTGATGCACCCCCGCTCTTTTTTAACCTGGCAAGACTGACAAACAACCTGGCAGATGCAGGCAAACGCTTTACGTGCGCGCCTGTCAGGATAACGCTGACACTACACAATAAACACAACAAGATGAGGTCTGCGATGGGAAGCAATTCTTCTTTTTCTGCCCGTAGAACGGCACTGGCCATGGCCGTTGCGCTCTGTTGCGCCTGGCAATCCCCTGTTTACGCTCACGGCAGCGAGGCGCATATGGTCCCGATGGACAAAACGCTTCAGGCGTTTGGCGCGGACGTGCAGTGGGATGATTACGCCCAGATGTTCACCATCGTCAAAGACGGTGCCTTTGTGAAGGTCAAACCCGGCGCAAATACCGCCATCGTTAACGGCAAACCGCTGACGCTCCAGGTGCCCGTGGTGATGAAGAACAATAAGGCGTATATCCCGGAGACCTTTATCAACGATGTCTTTCAGTCCGGTCTTGATCAGACATTCCAGGTTGAAAAAAGCCCCCACCCGTTAAACGCGCTGACGGCTGATGAAATCAACCAGGCCGTAGCAATCGTGAAAGCCTCAGCGGATTTTAAACCCAATACCCGCTTTACCCAGATTGCGCTGGCGGAGCCAGAAAAGGCCAAAGTCTGGGACTTTGTGCTTAACGGCACGGCGGTGGATGCGCCCCGCCAGGCCAATATCATCATGCTTGATGGTAAACACATCATCGAAAGCCGGGTGGATCTGAAGGAGAAAAAGATCCTCCGCTGGGAGCCGATCAAAGACGCGCACGGCATGGTGCTGCTGGATGACTTCAATACCGTGCAGCAGATCATCAATGAAAGCCCGGAGTTTGCCGCCGTGCTGAAAAAGCGCGGCATTACCGACCCGAAGAAAGTGATCACCACCCCGCTTACCGTCGGCTTTTTTGACGGCAAGGATGGGCTGAAACAGGAAGACCGCCTGCTGAAAGTGATCAGCTATCTCGACGTGGGCGACGGTAACTACTGGGCGCACCCGATCGAAAACCTGGTTGCGGTGGTGGATCTCGAGCAGAAGAAAATCCAGAAGATTGAGGAAGGCCCGGTCGTGCCGGTGCCGCTCACGCCGCGCCCTTATGATGGCCGTGACCGCGTTGAAACGGTGAAAAAACCGCTGGAGATTATCGAGCCGGAAGGCAAGAACTACACCATCACCGGGGATAGGGTGCACTGGCAGAACTGGGATTTTCATCTGAGCCTGGACTCACGCGTCGGCCCGATAATCTCCACCGTGACCTATAACGACAACGGCAAAAAGCGACAGGTGATGTATCAGGGGTCGCTCGGCGGCATGATTGTGCCGTACGGCGACCCGGATATCGGCTGGTACTTTAAAGCCTACCTGGACTCCGGCGATTACGGCATGGGTACCCTGACCTCCCCGCTCGTGCGCGGCCAGGATGTTCCGTCTAACGCCGTGATGCTCAACGAAACCATCCCGGATTACACCGGCGCGCCAATGGAGATCCCCCGGGCGATCGCCATTTTCGAGCGTTACGCCGGGCCGGAATATAAGCATCAGGAATTAGGAAAACCCAACGTCAGCACCGAACGCCGCGAGCTGGTGGTGCGCTGGGTCAGCACCGTGGGTAACTACGATTACATCTTCGACTGGGTATTCCACGAAAACGGCACTATCGGCATTGATGCAGGGGCTACGGGCATTGAAGCGGTGAAAGGCGTGCAGACGAAAACCATGCATGATGCCACCGCGAAGGATGACACCCGATACGGAACGCTGATCGACCATAATATTGTCGGTACCACCCACCAGCACATCTACAACTTCCGTCTGGATATGGACGTGGACGGCATCAATAATAAGCTGGTGGCCATGGATCCGGACGTCAAACCGAACACCGCTGGCGGACCGCGCACCAGCACCATGCAGGTTAATCAGTATGATATTGATACCGAACAGCAGGCGGCGCAGAAGTTTGACCCGGGCACCATCCGCCTGCTGAGCAATACCAGCAAAGAGAACCGCATGGGCAACCCGGTCTCATATCAGATCATCCCTTACGCGGGCGGTACACACCCGGTAGCGTCCGGCGCGAAGTTTGCCCCGGACGAGTGGATTTATCACCGCCTGAGCTTTATGGATAAACAACTGTGGGTAACGCGTTACCATCCCGACGAGATGTACCCGGAGGGAAAATACCCGAACCGTTCCACGCACGATACCGGCCTCGGCCAGTACAGCAAAGATAACGAGTCGCTGAACGACCAGGATAACGTCATCTGGATGACCACCGGCACCACCCATGTCGCCCGTGCCGAGGAGTGGCCAATAATGCCGACGGAATGGGTGCACACGTTGCTCAAGCCGTGGAATTTCTTTGACGAGACGCCAACGCTCGGCAAGAAAAAAGCCGAGCAAAAATAAGCAAACGCCGGGCGCAATGCCCGGTTTTTTTGTGCAAACATTTGAGGAATAATCGAGCCTGCTTATAGTTAATACTACCTGGCTTTAGCGAGCTATCCACCGGACGGGAAGAAAACCATAATGGAAAAAAGACACAACGCAACGCCAGAACCTGCGACATGGCCTACCCGTAAATCAATGGTTGTTCACGGGCTGGCCGTGAACCTGCCGTGGCTCGCCTTTGTGAATGCCAGCTTTGCCCTTATGGTCCTGCTGCGCAATTCGCTTTTCGGCCATATCGATGCCCTCCTGCACATCAGCCCGCCTCTGCGGCAGATGATAGACGCCTCCATGCTGGGGGTAGTCATCCTTTCCGTGGCGCTGGTAATAATGGCCTGGCGCCACATCCGCGGCGTCAGCGCGGTGCTGTTAATGTGTAGCCTGCTATGGTCGATAAGTTGTTACTGGTTTATCAACGTGATACAGCTTCCTCATCCCTGGCCGATATTCGTTACCCTGCTGATGGCCGGTATGACCGCGCTCTATTTTCACCCGGTGGCACTGCTCTGCTTCACCGTTCCGCTATGGATAAGCCTGCCCGTTGCCAGCATGCTGCTGAATCAGGAAATTAATTATCGCTTCGCCGGGCTGTGGGTGGTGTTCACCTTCATTCTCGTGTGCGGGCGCTATATCCTGTTGAGCTGGTTTGAAGAGGCGTGGCGTCGCAACCAGCAGAATCAGCGTTTAATTTCGCGGCTGGATGCGCTGGCCCATCAGGATCCGCTGACGAAAACGGCCAACCGGCGGGCGATGGAGCTGGTGCTGGAAAACGCCGTGGAGCAAGGCAAACGCTTCGCGGTGCTGATGCTGGATGTCGATTACTTCAAACTGTATAACGACACCTATGGTCACCAGGCAGGAGACGCGTGTCTCGCGAGGGTGGCAGAGGTGCTGAACACCTCGGTGCGCACGCCAGAGGATGTGGTTTCGCGCTACGGTGGTGAGGAGTTCGTCGTGATCCTCTTTGACTGTGAAGAAAGCGTTGCTGAGAAAGTCGCCGCGCGGATCCAGGCTGGCCTGCGCACCGCAGCCATTGCGCACAGCGCGTCGAAGGTGAGTGAATGTGTGACGGTGAGTATGGGCATTGCCGGCTATACCCCAGGACTGGCCGGCCCGGAAATCATCGCCCGCGCCGATGCAGCGTTGTATCGGGCGAAGGAGTCCGGGCGGGATAGGTGGTCGCGTTAAATAATGCCGGGTGCCGGCTTCGCCTTACCCGGCGTTTTATTAATACCGCACACACACCGACTTGGTTTCACACCAGCCATCCAGCCAGTCGGGGCCGAAATCGCGCCCGGTGCCAGACTGCTTCATGCCGCCGAACGGCAGGTTGGCGTCTATCAGCGTGTGGCTGTTCACCCACACGGTTCCTGCCTGTAACCTGTCGGTATACGCTAGCGCTTTACTGATATTCTGCGTCCAGACGCTGGCCGTTAAGCCGTATTCAGTGTCGTTCGCCAGCTGAAGCGCCTCTTCCCCGTCGTCCACACGAACCAGGTTCACCACCGGCCCGAAGACCTCTTCACGCGTCAGTCGCAGATGATTATCCGGGTTGACCACCAGCGTTGGCGAAACGTAATAGCCTTTGCCGTCTGGCCCCCGGTTCCCGGCGATCAGCTCCGCATTGTGCGCCTTCGCCTCATCCAGGAACGCCTGAACCTTATCGCAATGGGCGCGCGACACCAGCGGGTTGATAAACGCATCCGGCGACATGCCCGGCCCGACGCTCAGAGATTTCACGGCCTGTTCAAAGCCGCTGACCAGCGTGTCGAACAGCGGAGCCTCAATATAAATACGCGAGCTGGCCGCGCAGACCTGCCCCTGATTCAGGAAGCTGCCGGTCATCAGCCCTTCAATTACCCACGCCGGATCGGCGTCTTTCAGCACGATGGCCGGGTTTTTGCCGCCCAGCTCCAGCGTCACGCCCGTTAGCGTATCCGCAGCCACGCGGGCAATCTGCTTGCCCGTCGCCGTCGAACCGGTAAAGCTTACTTTGGCAATGCGCGGGTGCGAGGTTAGCGCCGCGCCACAGACGGCGCCACTACCGGTCACCACGTTGAACACGCCATCCGGGATCCCCGCCTCGCTCGCCAGTTCCGCCACCCGTAACAGGGTGAGCGGCGTGGTTTCCGAGGGTTTGAGCACGATGGAGCAACCTGCCGCCAGCGCGGGCATTACTTTCCACATGCCAATCATCAGCGGGAAGTTCCACGGCACAATCCCCGCCACGACTCCCACCGGCTCTTTACGCGTCCACGCCTGATAACGCGCGCCCTGCGGCAGTGGAATCGAGAGATCGAGGGTTTTACCGGCAATTTTGGTGGTCAGCCCTGCCGTGTAGCGCATCCAGTTCAGGGTGCATCCCACCTCGAAGGCGCGGGAGATGTTAATGGATTTCCCCTGCTCCAGGGTTTCGAGCTGTGCCAGCTCTTCGCCATGCTGTTCCACCAAATCGGCAAACCGCAGCAGGATGCGTTCCCGCTCTGCCGGCAGACGCCCTGCCCAGCTTCTGGCGACAAAGGCGCGCCAGCCAGACATCACCGCACGATCGACATCATCGACGCTGGCATCGGCGGTGGAGGCAATAACCTCTCCGGTCGCCGGGTTGTAGACGTTCAGACGCTTTTCGCTGTCGGATGCCGCCTGACGCCCTTCAATCCACAGGCCGTGCTGGCGATCTAAAAACTGCTGCACGCCTGGCAGGATGGCGACGTGTGATTCGGACATAGGATACTCCTTCGTTATGCTTCGCAGGGTGTGTATGCAGTCTAAGAGGGGAATCGCATTCCTGCTTTTGTCTGTGTGACATTCGCTTTGTCAGCTGTGACAGGCTCCGCAAATCGTGATAATTCCCGCTTATATCGCTGTAACCGTTGAGTGTTCTTTCCTATAGTCAGCCTCGTAGCCCTGACAAAATGCAACATAAATGCAACAATGCGAAAACAGTGACGGTGCAGCGAGAACATCAATGGCGTGTGCAAGCGAACAGGACAATTTTCAGCAGTGGCTGGCGCAAATTAACCAGGTTTGTGGGCGCTTTGCGGCACGTCCGTTAGAGGGGGCGTTTCTCGGCGAACTGGAAACCAGCTATACCCAAAGTCTGAAGCTGAGCACGGTGACCGCCGCAGGCGTTAACCTTTTTCGCACCCGTCAGGAGATCAAAAACGGCAACGACGCCTGGTTCTACACCGTGTTTCAGCTGGAAGGCAGCGCCGGAATCGAACAGGACAACCAGCGCGCGATGCTGAAAGCCGGGGATATCACGCTGATTGACGCCTCCCGCCCGTGCTCCATTTACTGGCAGGAGCGTTCCCGCCAGATTTCGCTGCTGCTCCCGCGACAAATCATTGAGCAACACGCGCGTTTTCAGGAAGTGAGGTGCGCGCTGCCCCTCTCCCGCAGTCTGCCTACCGTACAGCTGAGCTACCGACTGTTACAGGAGAGCATGGGCAATGCCGATCTCAGCGCCAGTGAAAGCGAAGCGGCGCTGGAGGCGATGGTGTGTCTGCTGCGTCCGGCCTTCCAGCAGCAACACGAGGTGCTGCCGCGCAAGGAGCGTCAGTTCCGCCACGTTCTGTCCCTGATTGATAATCATATTCAGTCGGAGGCGTTAAGACCGGAGTGGATAGCCTCAGAGAGCGGCATGTCCGTGCGGAGCTTGTACCGCATGTTTGCCGGGAAAGGGCTGGTGGTGGCGCAGTATATTAAGAACCGTCGCCTCGATTTATGCGCTCAGGCGCTGCGTTCCATCAGCGATGACGAAAAGCTGGCGGGCATTGGCTACAGCTGGGGCTTTACCGACCATAGCCATTTTTCCACCGCCTTTAAGCAGCGTTTCGGGGTTTCGCCGGGCGAATACCGTAAGCGTTACCGCTAGTTACTTTTTTAGCCACTTGCCGTTAATCCCCTTCACGTATTCACCCGGCTGGGCGCGCGCCACCAGCTTTTGTCCCGCCATTTTCGCCACCTCGTCGACGGGCAAATTATTGCTGTCAGCTAACTGCTGGTAACTTTCCGTGCGTGCGGCGTTGATACGGCTCACCAGCGCCAGGGTTTCAGCGTCGTGCTGAACGGGCGCAAGATAGCCGCTCAGGGTTTCCCCTACGCGCCCCTGGGCACGTGCATCGTTGAGCGTAAGCGTGGCGGCGTGAACGTTCATCCCCAGCGCCAGTAACATCAGAGCTAATCGTTTCATGGCATCCTCAGAACAGATCGCTGCGGGATTTCAGCAGGGCTTCAACGTCTTTATCCACCTTGATATGGATTTCATGCTCAATTTTCACGTTCATGTTGATAGTGATCGGCTCTTTGGGCGCCGCCACTTCAATGCGCGGCGTACAGCCTGACAGCAGCGCGACGACGGCCACGGTGAGTACACCAGCCCTCTTTTTCATTGTTGTTCCTCACTTTCCTTGCCTGTCGAACCGCGGAGAAGGGGTATCGCCGCATGTTGCTCAAACCATGTTTGCAGATTGTCCCCAAAGCGCAGGCTGCGCCAGAGGGTAAAAATGTTCTCTTCATGGGTGTAATTCAGGTTTACGAAACTGCTTTTGCCCTCGACGCGGCTGGTGCCTTTAATGGCCGCCTGCATGGTTAACACGCCCAGATTATCCACATTGAGTTTTGTCCACGACTGCGAAATTTCCATATAGCGGAGCCAGTTGATCGCCGCCCCGGCAACCACGTTGTCTTTCACAATGGCATCCGCCGTGTCCTGGTCGATGCGCAGCGTCATCGGCCCCGGGTTGGTCAGCCAGCCATCTTTAATGATCCATTTTTCATTGTCCAGCCAGAACGGCAGCGCGCCGCTCACCGGGCCGGACATGGCAAACTGCTTCGGATTCACCGCGCTTATCAGTTCGCTGGAGGAAATATTATCCACGCGTAGTAAAGCCGGATCGTGCTGCGGCATTCTCAACTGCTGCATGGTGATTTTCCCGCCGAGCGCTTCCACCTTCACGTTGGTGAGCAGGAGCGGGTTCGCTTCGGTCCAGGGATAATCGCCCTGGAGATCCGCGGTGATATTTCGGGCTGTGACCAGGTTTTTTACCTCGTCGATTCGTAACGTTACCGGCCCGCGCGTGCCCAGCGACCAGGTACCCTGGCTTAAGCGGAACGGCAGAACAAAATCAACGCCGTTGATTTCGTTATCCGGCATCCACGCGCTGCCCGCTTTCAGCACCCCGTGCCCCCCGGCCTCAAACCCCTGATCGGAGGCCGCTGAGAAAGCCACCTGTGCGTACATTTCGCCGCCGCGCAGGGTCATTTTCCAGTCTGGCGGGATCAACGGCTGGAACACCGTAAGAGACTGTTTTGGCCACCAGGCCTTACCGCGAAGGCGTTCGCCATCCCAGCGTCCATTCACCTGGACCGGGCCGATGTCGTCCGCATGCAGGTTCCCTTTAAACTGGAACACCGTCGGGTCTGTCCCGTCAACGCTGAAGGTCAAAACGGACGGCGGCAGCACGCTTCCGCCCGAGAAGCTTGTTTGCCCGGCATTGAGCGCGAGCGCGCCGCTAAAGGTGGGGTTATCCGGGTCCCGCGACCAGCGCACCGGGTGATCCAGCACCAGGCGCGGCTTGCTGACCAGCATCGTACCGTACTGCAATTTGTCGAACCCCGTGGAAAGATCGGTCAGTTCGATAACGTTGTCGCGCCACTCCCCGGTTCCCCGGACATCCCAGCGCGCATTCATCGGCGTGAAATTCCCTTTACCCCAGTAGCGCCACTGCCACAAACCGTTGTCCGGTAAAAAGTCGTTAGCCTGGCCGTCCAGATGCAGCTCAAAATTGCCCATCTCGTTTTCATGCGCCCGCAGAATGGCTTGCAGGCGGCCGTCCACGCCCTTCTGCGTGAGCTTCACGCCTGCCAGCGGCCAGCGGATCTCATCGATATCCAGCGAGTCGATGATGCGCCCGCGCGAGCGCAATAATGCGCCGGGTTCAAACGTAAGCTGCGGATCGTAAAGGCTGCCGGTCAGCTTCGCCGGGAGTCTGGCATACAGGATCAGATCGTTTTGCTTGGCTTCCCCGCTCAGGTGCAGCGGCATAGCGCTGTTTTCCATACTGAGCGAGCCGGGACCAATATTCAGCACCGCGTTGCCCTTCCCCGCATCACCCTGGGTCAGCACGTTGAGCCGCCCCGTGAAGGTGGCTTTCTCCAGCCCCTGCTGCCAGTTATCCACTTTCAGCCCGACGCGACCGCTCATCGGCATACCGGAGGCTGACCAGTTCCAGCGTCCGTCGCTGATGGTTAACTGCTGAGCGGTGATCTGCCACGGTAAATCGAGCAGTGGATCGGGGTTGTCCCGCGCCATGACCACCAGCTGGCCCTGATTGTCCTCCCAGTCCAGATCGGCATCGACCAGCGAGGATAACTGTGGCACGTTAAAGGTCGCGACCGTATGCCCTTTCACCGGCACGCCGTCCGGTACCAACGGCAGGGTAAATTCACCGATCAGCTTCACGGGCTGCGGCTGATCCGGCAGTTGCACATCGAACTGGCTGATGGAGAGCGTCTGGCCGCGCAACTGCCCCTTAATGCTCACCTGCTCGCCGTTATAAGTGATGTCCTGGCGGGCTGGCGTGAGTGAAGCATGCAGCTCACCCTCCCACTGCTGCCAGGGAGAAAGGGTAAAGCGGTGGATGGTCAGCCAGGTGTTGGGCAGGATGGCCTGCCACTGCGCCAGCGTTTTCGGCGCCACCGTTGAGGACGCTGACTGCGGTAATTTGCTCAGGCAGACAGAGTTAAGTTCAAGTGCGCCAATATCAAGATCCCAACGGCTGGGGTGTGACAGGGTCACGTTTTCCACACGGGCAATTTCGCACTCTTCTACCAGATAGCGGAGATCGGGGATGATCAGGGCGTGGCGCGTGAGCCGTGGGCTTTCTTCAAACGCGATGCGCGTTCCAACAGGGAGCCAGATCCCGGCGAGCGTGGGTACCCACTGGGCGAGCGTCATCAGCAGCGTCAGCGGCACGAGTAATAGCAGCAGTAATAGCGCGATTGCGGCTTTGTATTTACCCTTCATGGGCAGTTAATATCCTGATTTTGCGGAAAAAATAAGCCGTTCTTGCCGCTCATTGTCGCATGTTTAGCCAGTCAGTTGAAGGTAATGCCATTTTTAAGAGTAGATGCTCTACAATAATTCATAGAACTTATTGATTTCAATGAATTTTGAAAAATTGTAAGATAATTTTAAACATGCTAACGTGGTTCCAAAATCACTGGAGAAAGTCTTATGAAACTCGCGGTATATAGCACAAAGCAGTACGACAAAAAGTATCTGCAACATGTTAACGAGACGTACGGTTTCGATCTTGAATTTTTCGACTTTCTGCTGACAGAAAAGACGGCTAAAACCGCTCACGGCTGCGAAGGCGTGTGTATCTTCGTTAACGACGACGGTAGCCGACCGGTGCTGGAAGAGTTGAAAAAACAGGGCGTGAAATACATTGCCCTGCGCTGCGCGGGCTTTAACAACGTCGATCTCGATGCCGCCAAAGAGCTGGGTCTGAAGGTCGTTCGCGTCCCAGCCTATTCTCCGGAAGCCGTGGCTGAACATGCCGTCGGGATGATGATGTCGCTCAACCGTCGTATTCACCGTGCCTATCAGCGCACCCGTGATGCTAACTTCTCTCTGGAAGGGCTGACCGGCTTTACCATGTACGGTAAAACCGCAGGCGTGATCGGTACCGGCAAAATTGGTGTGGCCGCCCTACGCATCCTGAAAGGATTTGGCATGCGCCTGCTGGCGTTTGATCCGTACCCTAACGCCGCTGCGCTGGAGCTGGGCGTGGAGTATGTCGATCTGAAAACGCTCTTCTCGCAGTCTGATGTTATCTCCCTGCACTGTCCGTTGACCCCGGAAAACTATCACCTGCTTAACCAGTCGGCGTTCGACCAGATGAAAGACGGCGTGATGATCATCAATACCAGCCGCGGTGGACTGATCGACTCTCAGGCCGCTATCGAAGCGCTGAAAACGCAAAAAATTGGCGCGTTGGGTATGGATGTGTATGAGAACGAACGCGACCTGTTCTTTGAGGATAAATCTAACGACGTGATTCAGGATGACGTGTTCCGTCGCCTGTCGGCCTGCCACAACGTGTTGTTCACCGGCCACCAAGCGTTTCTGACCGCCGAAGCGCTGATTAGTATATCGGAAACCACGCTGGGGAATTTACAGCAGCTTGATAAGGGCGAAGCGTGCCCTAACGCGATCGTTTAAGACCGTCAGGCCGGGTGGCGGTAACCTCTGCCCGGCCAATAACAAGCCCATCAGAAAAATAAGCACAGGTTAACTATTAAGACGGGTAACGTTCACCGTAAATATAACAATCAAGGATATGACTGTTCCGGTGTGACCATATCAGAATGAGACTCTGATGAAGGCTGCGTGATTTGCTGCACTATCGTAACCAGTTGTTCAAAAACAGCTCTCATTTGCGTCGGGTAGGTTAAAGACAACCAGGTTGCCAGCACTGTTCCAGCCAAAAAGCCCAACTTCATACACCATCCCTAATAAATTCAGCGAGATACAAGCTTTAATGTATGTGTGGTGCCGGGTGCCTCCCGGTGAGTCGTTGGTCAGCCACCTTGACCCGCTACTGATTGCCTAAGCTACATGTGCTGTTTAGCCCCTCCGCACAGGGGGATTCACCACGCGAGAAAAATAACACAGTGCCCCGGCTGGTTTAGGGGATATTTCGTTTAAAAATAAATAATTACCATACAAATTTAATCTATAACTGTTTTCAGGAACCCTTCTACACTTTAAGCGGATATATCAGTAATAAGATTAATATAAGTCAGTTTTATTACGTCCCTAAATGCTGGGCTATTTACTTAGCCTTCACACGTTTTTGCCATTAGCAGAGGAGTCTGAAATATGGCATTCGTAACAACGAAAGATGGTGTCAGTATTTACTACAAAGACTGGGGTCCGAAGGATGCGCAGCCGATCGTTTTCCATCACGGCTGGCCGCTGAGCGCCGATGACTGGGATAACCAGATGCTCTTTTTCCTTGCAGAAGGCTTCCGCGTCATCGCCCTCGACCGTCGTGGTCATGGTCGTTCCGATCAGGTAAGTGAAGGTCATGATATGGATCATTATGCCTCCGACGCCTCGGCCGTGGTCGAAAGCCTTGATTTGCGTAATGCAGTGCACGTCGGCCACTCCACCGGCGGAGGCCAGGTCGCCAGATACGTTGCGAAGTACGGCCAGCCTCAGGGGCGGGTGGCCAAAGCGGTACTGGTCAGCGCCGTTCCTCCGCTGATGGTAAAATCAGACACGAACCCCGGCGGAACGCCCATTGAGGTGTTTGACGGCTTCCGCCAGGCGCTGGCCGCTAACCGCGCCCAGTTTTACCTCGACGTCGCCAGCGGTCCTTTCTATGGATTTAACCGAGACGGAGCAGAGGTTTCGCAGGGCACAATCCAGAACTGGTGGCGTCAGGGAATGATCGGTAGCGCCAAAGCCCACTATGAAGGCATTAAGGCGTTTTCAGAGACCGACCAGACGGACGATCTTAAAGCCATTACGGTTCCCGTCCTTGTGTTGCAGGGTGATGACGATCAGGTTGTCCCCTATAAAAATGCCGCCCTTCTACAGGATAAGCTGCTCGCAAACAGCGAACTCAAAATTTATCCAGGCTTCCCGCATGGGATGCATACCACGCATGCAGATACCATAAACGCCGATATACTGACATTTATTCGCTCATAAAGACGATGATTATCCATAATACAACCGGGCATCACGCCCGGTTCTCTTTTGCGGCAAGAATTGAGCGACCATTTCAGGAAGAAACGCTTACAGGAGTTTGATTTTTACTTCATACCCCTCGAGGCCCGTCATGGCCTCACGAGCGATAAACTCGATTTCAGAAACTTCCTGCCCTGTTTTTTTTCGTAACTCTGCAATTTTTTTGGCTATAAGCGCTGAAATCTCTTCCTCTGCCTTTTGTGTCAGTGCGTCAACTTTCATCTTTACCTCTTACGACCGTTAACTGTATCCATTCTCTAAATGGTTTTAACCATAACCCTTTGTAAAGCGTAGACTATCTGCGTTACGTATGCTGCATTAACCTTAAGATGAGCAGCATGATGGAGCCGTCACATTTAAACATGCATTTATGTTGCATTATTTGAACAAGCTGTTATTGTCCCAAAGCCTTAGAGCACATAAACATAAGAAAAGTTTTGACTTAAACTCGCCCCGCATCAGGGGCATTTTTTTGGCTGTCTGTAAACAAAAAACCCGCCAGAAGCGGGTTTTTGTGGTATTCGAGAAAATTATTTAAAGACTTCTGCGACGGCCTGGAAGTTAGGGCCATGCTCGCGGGCAGCGATAATGACGTAGTATTTCCCGCCCTTCTCGTCTGCCAGTTTTGAGAGTTTTTGATGAAGATCTGAAGGTGAAGAAATTTGTCCACCTGAAGCCCCTACAGATACATTACCAAGGTATTCAAGTTTGAAGTGGTGCGCTTCATCCTTGGAAATCATATCTGCCGCAGATGCGCCGAAGCTTGCTACTGTTAAAGCCAATACACTCCCTAATAGTGCTTTTTTCATATCATTCCTCCTGTTGATGAATCTATATATTTAACATTAGCACCAAATATGTAAATGATCCGTATCAATATTGTAGAAGAATTGAGCATCACGACCAGCCATCACTGACCTGAACGGCGGGTGCAGCAGTTTCATCTACTATACTGACCCTTGTAGTGAGCATTTATCTGTCCGGTTGCGCCTGAAGCAACCGAAACTAACCTGTACCATGACCATCAGGAGAACAATATGCACACGAGTAAAACCCTGAAAAGGCTGCTAGCCGTATCAGCAGTTGCAGCAATGTTCAGCACCGTTGGCGTACAAGCCCAGACGACAAGCGCCGCACAAACTCAAACTGCGGGCAAGGCTCAACCGGACGCCAGACTCAGCTCCGGCGACGAGAAAGCGTTGAAGGACATGGCGCAGGCCAATATCAACGAAGTCGCCGCCGCCAGGCTCGCCCTGGACAAGGCCCAAAGCAGTGAAGTGAGAACATTCGCTCAGAAAATGGTCGACGATCACGGCGCTGCGCTGACCAAAGACCAGACCGTTGCCCAGAAAAAGGGCGTGGAGCTGCCGACCGAACCAGATGCCGCGCATAAAGCCCTGAACTCAAGGCTGGAAAACCAGCGTGGTGACGCTTTTGACAAAATGTATATGGAATATGCTGGCGTGAAGGACCACGAGAAGGTGCTGTCGAAGCTTAAGAGCGACGCCAGTAAAATCGACGATCCGGATGTGAAGGCTCTGGCCAACGAGCACACGCCGGTCGTTGAGCAGCATCTGAAGTCCGCCGAGCAGATGTCAACCCACTCCGGCGCATCAGCCGATAAATAACGCGTCGGTAAACGACAATTGCAAAACAAAGTGGGGCCCGCAGGCCCCACGCTTATTTCCCCTTCCTGATGAATTATTCCGGCAAGGCGTAGACCACCACCTGATCGCCCACCTGATCCTTCAGGATCGTATTCCCGCCTGCCACGAAGGCCACATACTGGCGACCTTTATATTCATAGACTGACGGGTTCGCTACTGCCGGCGCTTCTGCCTGATCGGACCACAGCTCTTCACCGCTTTCGACCGAGTAGGCACGCACTTTGGCATCCATTGAAGCACCGATGAAGATCACGCCACCCGCCGTCACTGCCGGGCCACCAATGGTAGGTGAACCCCAGCTCTCCGGCATGAAGAAGCCATACTGCTGGGAGGCGCCAACCGGACGACGCCATTTCACATCGCCCGTATGCATGTCCAGCGCCACGATTTCGCCAAACGGCGGCTGCCAGCACGGCATGCCCAGCCAGTTGCTCGCCACCAGCAGACGCATACCGTACGGGGCGCCTTCCTGTGGGGCAAAGCCGCTTTCGTTACCGGAGTCTTTGTCTGCGTTATCGTAATCTTCGCGGCTGTAGAGCTTCACGTACTGGACGATATGCGAGGTGTTGACGATGGCGATCTGTTTTTGCGGATCGAACGCCACCCCACCCCACTGTACGCCGCCCGCGCTATCAGGATAGGTTAGCGTGCCTTCGCCCTTTGTGGTCGGCGGAGTATACATTCCCTTATAGGTCAGGTTATCCCACAGACGGGAGCACTGGCCGCCACCGACGATATCCGCCAGCTTCCAGATTTCCGGTTTTTTCGACTGGTCGAGCAGCGGCGCGGGTTTGGTCGGGAACGGCTGCGTGGGCGAGAGAACTTCACCCTGAACCGAACCATCACCCTGCGGAACCGGACGTTCTTCGATTGGCCATACGTCCTCCCCCGTCAGGCGGTTAACCACGAACAGGAAACCCTGCTTGGTGGCCTGAATCAGCGCCGGGACCTGCTTGCCGTCTACGGTGATGTCCATCAGCGTCGGGGCGGAGTTAATATCGTAATCCCAGACGTCGTGGTGTACCCATTGACGGGACCAGACCACTTTACCGGTGTTGATGTCCAGCGCGGTGGTCGAGGTGCCAAGCGGAATAGCGTCCACGCGGTTGCCGCCCCAATAGTTGGGAGATGGCGATGAAACCGGGAGATAGACCAGCCCGTTGGCCTCATCGGCGGACATGTGCGTCCAGACGTTGGCGGTACCGGTACGCTTGCGGATCTCTGCCGGGATCGCCTCAAAGGTCCATTCAAGCTTACCGGTCTGGGCGTTGACTGAAAATACGGTGCCCGGAGGGGCTTCGGCATAGGCCCAGTCCTTCCCGGCCCAGCCCACCAGCAGATGGTTGCCGACAACGGTTGGCGGTTGCAGGACAGAGAGCGGATACTTCGCGTTAACGGTATTCCACTGGTTCAGATCCAACACGCCGTTATTCGCAAAGCCGCTGCAAGGTTTGCCTGAATCGGCGTCCAGCGCAAAGAGCTTGCCGTCAACGGTGCCCATATAAACCATCTTCTGGCATGCCTCTCCGCTCACCGGATTTTTGGCCTGCCAGTAGGAAACGCCGCGGTTTTTCAGCACCGGCTGGGTCAGCGCCTTGCGCGACGATTTCGTGTCATAATGCCACTTCTCTTTACCCGTCCCCGGTTCCAGCGCAATCAGGCGATCGAATGGCGTGCCAATGTAGAGCGTATCGTTGGCGAAAATGGGCGTTGCGGACCAGACGGTGGCTGGCGTATCGCCTTTACCATCCGAGACGTCGCCGGTATGGAATTCCCAGACTTTCGTTAATTTCCCGACATTATCCGCCGTAATTTGGGTCAGGGGGCTGTATTTCTGCGCGTTAAGCTGGCCGTGGAAGCTGTCCCAGGTGGGCGTGCCGGGCACCAGCGGCGTCGCGGGCTGGCTGGCCGAGGCGACTTTCTTTCCGTCACCGCTGCCGGTTGAGGCATCGTCGGTGGTTTTTGTGGTTCCGGGTGCCTGCTGATCGGCGGCATCAATGTTAAGCGATTCCTGGGTCCCCTGAGAGGCCTCAGTGGCCTTATCCTGCGCCTGTAGCGCGAGCGGAGCGACCAGCAGCGCCAGCGCCGTCATGCTGACTTTTATGAAGGGATAATGCTTATCGTTGTGCACGGGCGGCTCCTCAGCTTCTGACGCGATGGTTGTAACGGGCGGAATGGCTGCTCAGCATAATCAGACCTATCAGGCCGACCACCATGGCTGCCGTTATGATGTACTGGTGCAGCAGCGCGGCGGCAAAACCAATACCCGCCAACACCACCAGGGTGACAATAATCAGGAAAACGCGCGCCCCGCGACGCGATGCCGCGCGTAGCATAACGGTCAGGATCGCCAGCACTACGCTGGCAATGACCACGCCCAGTGCGCCAATGGTGCCAGTGACGCCGGTAAGCGGCGTCCACCAGGCGTATAGCGCCACCGCGAAGGCTATTATCGCGGTCAGCAGCAGCAACATGCTACCGACCCGCGAGGATTGAGAATGCAACATACCAGGAATCCCCCTCTAAAAATGCAAAATTGACCATTATTAAGGCGTTTTCGTGGATATATGCCTCTGCTGCCCGCCGCTATTAAGGCAACGCGACGTGTGGAGCGGCGGCATATTTCACTAAACGTAACTGAGTATAGAAGAGGATTTTTTTATGGGGCGTTTAATAGCAGGCATAAGACGCCTTGTGCCCCTTCGCCACCATAAAGATAGCGTTATGTTACAAGACAGTTCGAAAGCTGCGAGCAGGTTACGTGATTGTCTATATCCTGTTTTTTAATTTGAGGCATAACGGGATAATTTTCCATCCAATAAAATAATTAAATAAGCCCCCCTTCAATATGATGGCGCCTTATGTTACTTAATAAAACAGGGTATTTATTCTTTAATTAACAGACGTGCAGGCAGGGAAAGTCAGTCGTTATTTGTTCGTAAATTTAACAAATCTCCTTCTTAATTAACCGCCTGTTAAAGCATCGTCAAAGAATAACGATAGTTATTGCAGGCATACACATAAGGTTTACGGTATGCGAAATCAAACCCCTCCCACCCGTGGTGTAATGGCGCAGCAACGACTACAGGCAGATAAAAACTAAATAAGTCGTCGCTCCTCTAACAACGCGGTAAAATATGATGAATAAAGCCACCACTCTCTCAGCTAATATTACAACACGCTCTAACTGGCACTGGCAGGATAACATCTGGACGCTGGGCCTCTACGGTACAGCCGTCGGGGCGGGAACGTTGTTCCTGCCCGTGGAAATCGGCACCCGTGGTCCGGTTATTTTCCTGGTCATGCACCTGCTGGGGCTGCCGTTATCCCTGATCCCCCATTTACTTCTTTGTCGTGTGTATATGCGTGAAGAGAAGACTGAAAACGGCACGTTGCCGATCTTCGGCTCCTTCTTCAGCGGACGGGGTGAAAAGCTGATCACCCTGTTCTATTGTGTGACCTTCTTCCCGGTAACCCTGGTTTACGGGGTGGCGCTGATTAATGCGCTGAGTAATTTACTGGTGGAGCATCTGCATATTACCGCCCTCAGCCGTGGGCCATTGTCGTTTATCGTGGTTGCTGCGCTGTATGTGGTGCTTAGCAAGGGCCGGGACAGAGTCGTGGCCATTATGAGCGCACTGGCGCTGCCGTTCGCGGCATCTGTACTGCTGATCGCCGTATCACTTATCCCGGGATGGCATCTGTCTAACCTGACCGATACGGCCGCTGAAATGAACGCCACGCCGCTGCCGGTAACGCTGAAAAATATCTGGCTGACGCTGCCGCTTATTACCTTCTCGTTTTGCTGTGCGCCTATGGTCTCCCCGCTGAGCTCTTACTTCCGGGAGAGGAAAGCGGAGGGCGAGAAAAAGGCACTGTTCGTGATCCGCATCGCCTATTTAGCCATCTTCGCCAGTATCCTCTTTTTCGTGCTGAGCTGCGTGCTGGGGATCCCGCATGACAACTTTGTACGGGCGAAGGCGGAAAACCTGAATGTGCTGTCCGTGATGAAAGGAAACGGTGATTTCAGCCTGATTTACCACATTGCCCCGCTCATCGCTATCATCGGTATGACGAAATCCTTTCTCGGCGTAGGCCTGTCGGTCGCACAAACGTTTGGTCAGCTGGCTGCCAGCGTATCCGGCAAAAAGGCCAGCGCCAGCAAGCGGCTGGCCTCTCTGGCGCTGTTCCTGCTGACCTATGGCATTGTTTATGCCAATCCGGATGTGCTCAGCCTGATTGAAATGTTCTGCGGACCACTGATCGCGGTGATCCTGTTCCTTATCCCTGCGTACCTCATATACACCCGCCCCTCGCTGGCGGAGCTTCGCGGCGTGACGGTGTTTCTGGTTGTTCTGGGCGGACTGGCAACGCTGTCTGCATTGCTCTGGACAATGCTTTAGCCTGAACGCCGTTTGACTGTACCCATATACAGTAGTATTTTACGTTCAGGCTGAATCACATGCGTAATATCCATAAGGTAAACAATCATGTTTGTGGAACTGGTTTATGACAAGCGAAACGTACAGGGGCTGGAGGGAGCCAGGGAAATCATCCTGGCCGAGCTGACAAAACGCGTGCACCGGATTTTTCCTGATGCCAGCGTGACGGTTAAGCCAATGCAAGCGAACGGCCTGAACAGCGACGCCAGCAAAAGCGACCGTGAAAAGCTCAACCGCATGCTCGAGGAGATGTTCGAAGAGTCGGATATGTGGTTGATACAAGAGTAACCGGGCGCAAAGCCCGGCTCTGTTTTCAACTAACAATACCCCTGTGTATTCAGGCCGCGATTTTCCAGCATCGGTTCAATCTCAGAAGCATGCCCGCGCGACTTTTTCTCCCTGCCCTATACTTTCAGTCTGACTGACTGGAGGTTTCTATGTGTGGACGTTTTGCACAAGCCCAAACCCGTGAAGAATATCTGGCTTACCTGGCCGACGAAGGCGAACGCGATATCGCATATGACCCTGAACCCATTGGCCGCTACAACGTTGCGCCCGGTACCAAAGTGCTGCTGTTAAGCGAACGTGACGAACAACTGCACCTCGATCCGGTATTCTGGGGCTACGCGCCTGGATGGTGGGACAAAGCACCACTGATTAACGCGCGTGTAGAAACCGCAGCCACCAGCAGAATGTTTAAACCTCTTTGGCAGCATGGCCGGGCGATCTGCTTTGCCGATGGGTGGTTCGAATGGAAAAAGGAAGGCGACAAGAAACAGCCGTATTTTATTCATCGGGCCGACGGGCAGCCGATATTCATGGCGGCGATCGGCAGTACGCCGTTTGAGCGCGGCGATGAAGCCGAGGGATTTCTCATAGTGACCTCTGCTGCGGATAAAGGCCTCATTGATATACACGATCGACGGCCGCTGGTTCTGTCGCCAGAAGCAGCAAGAGAATGGATGCGACAGGATGTTGGCGGGAAAGAAGCGGAAGAGATCATTGCCGACGGTACAGTACCCGCCGACGAGTTTATTTGGCATGCTGTAACTCGCGCCGTGGGGAACGTGAAGAATCAGGGGGCGGAGTTAATCGAGGTGGCTCATAAAATGGAAAAATAAGCTGCATACCCATTATGACCAGGAAGCGATGCCGCTCGGCGTTAATCCTGGAGAATCGTTCATTCCCTTTCTTCAATCCAGTTCACAAGCTCCGCAAACTGAGTTTCTGAAAATACCGCAATACCATGCTCGGAGAGTAATGACGCTGCCACTCCCATACCCGATTTACGCTGATTACTGAAAGAACCGTTGTAGATAAACTGAGTTCCGCACGTTGGACTACCATCAGTTAACAAAGCAGCAGTACATCCTGCTTCTTGTGCTGCTCGCAGAGCCAGCCAGGCTGCAAGTTGATAATGCCCGGTAACATCTGTTCCGGTGTTTTCAATTATTCTGGCTTGTCCACGCATTACGTCTTTACCCTCAGCAGACATAATCTCAGCGGGTGGTCTCGGAACAGGTAGCCCCGCAGCCAACTCAGGGCAGTGGATCACCAGGCGCTGCTCCTGTTGCCAGCGAGCAAGTTGATGAGTCATCTGCGCTTTCTCTTTCCCGTTATAACGGACTTTAAGGCCCATCAGGCAGGCACTGACCAGTATTTTATTTATCATTGTTTAATAGTATTAAGATCCAAAACGCCTACGATTTTAACACCTTAACCCTTCTCATGAATTAAAGAATTTGACGTGGCAGCGTCTTTAGCTGGTACATAGCTGACGCTATGATCGGTGCCCTGTCCCGTGGAACTTTTTGAATAATGCCGGGTGATAATACGAAGGTGGCTGTCCTGTGACACGGCGGAACATCGTTGCGAAGGATGATGCATTATCGTATCCAAGAGTCAAGGCTACTTCATTTACGGGTTTTCCCGTTATTAACAATGCCAGCGCGCTAACCACGCATGCTCGTTGGCGCCAGACAGAAAATGACATGCCCATTTGCTTAAGGAAATGGCGACGAAAGGTGCTGTCGCTCATGAACAGCGCATTTGCCCAGCGCTCTGCTGGATCATGGATTGAGGGATTGAGTAAAAACGCCTGACAAAGAGCCAGTAGGGCCGGATGTCGCGGCAGCGGAATATCGAATTCGCGAACCGGCATAGCCGCCAGCTCCAATATCATCAGATTTATCAGTGCACGGTCACGCGTGCTTTCATACAGTGGCGGTAAATCCACTGACTCAAGCAATAGCTGACGTAATAATGGCGATACGCTAATAACTTCACAACGAGGATATTTTAAGAAGGCATTCACGAAATCTGGTTCTATATACAGACTGCGAGTGGTCACGCCAACAAATTTGACGGCGTGCATAGTTTCGGGTGGGATCCAAACAGCATGTTGTGGAGGAACAATCCACTCTCCATCCTGGGTTATGACATGCATTAATCCGGTCGCGCCATATAGCAGCTGCGCGCGGCGATGTTTGTGCTGTGGCAGCATAAATCCCTGCACATAGTCATTGCCTATCGCTACCACTTCACGATCTAGCTGCTCGACCTCTTCAATCTTTACGTTGCGCACACCCGTCTCCTTATGACCGATTTACAAAGGTAATTGAGCGCGGCGCGAATGGGAAGCAGGATGCTACCGGTATAAGCTGCGAAATCATTTTCAGGTCGAGGGTATGATTTTGAATGATATCGCAATCATTGCGCTGGCAGGCTTTACTACCGGTATTACCACCGTGCTTTTTGGCTTTGGCGGCGGCTTTGTCGTAGTACCATTCGTTTATCAACTAATGCTACGGCAGACCGAACTGGCACTAAACGCCATGCATATCGCGGTTGCTACCTCTACATCGGTGATGATATTTAACGCGGGCTGGGTCACCTATCGAAACTGGCGAGCTTGCGAGCTTTCATCGCAAATGTTATTCCCGTTACTATGGTTTATAGCCATTGGGGCTATCATGGGTTCCTGTCTGGCAGGAATATTTAGTGAGAGTGTTGTTCGCGCGCTGTTCATTTTCTACATGCTGGCAACAATCAGCGATTGTTTGTTGCGTAAGGGTTTTCTCGGAGGAAGTTCTCTGCGTCGCTTGTCACTTCCTGTAGTAACAGGCGGCGGAGTGACCATTGGTATGATAGCCGCATTGCTTGGCGTGGGCGGAAGCGTAATGACGGTACCCCTGTTACGGCGCCATGGTTATGCGATGCGTGAATGCATTAGTGCTTCTAATCCGCTTTCCCTGCCCGTCGCGCTATGTGGTGCCGTGACGTATGCAGTTATTGGCTGGCAAACTATTCCTGTGAATGGATTTCTCGGTTTTATCAACCTGAAAATTTTAGGTATGTTGGTACTAACAGGCTGGGCAGGAATAGTTTTTAGCCGTCGGGTTATACCTGCTGTACCTGATATTTGGCACGCACGAATCTATGTCATGCTGCTGTTCCTGGTGTTACTGGCGATGCTATTTCAGTAACCCTCTTTTATCGCAGCGACTAATGGCCCGTAATTATACTTGTCTCAATGTACCTTTCAGACACAAAGCGGACCAAAGCGTACAAAAAACCGGGCCTCGCGCCCGGTTCTGTTTACATTACACACTAAAAAAGCCTTACGCACTCAATCCGCGATTCTCCAGCATCGGTTCGATCTTCGGATCGTGCCCGCGCCAGTTCCGGTAAAGTTCAGCTAAATCAGTGCTGTTGCCGCGGGACAAAATCGCCTCGCGGAATGTCTGTCCGTTTTCGCGGGTCAAACCACCCTGCTCGACAAACCACTGATAGCCATCGTCCGCCAGCATTTGCGTCCACAGGTAAGCGTAATACCCCGCCGCGTACCCGCCGCCGAAGATATGGGCGAAATAGCTGCTGCGATAGCGCGGCGGTACGGCTGGAAGATCCAACCCCTCTTTTTTCAACGCGGCGGCTTCAAAGGCTTCCACGTCTTCAATGGGCTCCTGAATGCCGTGCCAGTTCATATCCAGCAGCGCGGCGCTCAATAGCTCCGTCATGTCATAACCCTTGTTAAACTGGGTCGCATTGAGCATTTTTTCCCGCAGCGCATCCGGCATCGGTTCGCCGGTTTGATAATGACGAGCAAAGTGCGCAAACACCTGCGGATGGCTGGCCCAGTGTTCATTGATCTGCGACGGAAATTCAACGAAATCACGCGGCGTGTTGGTGCCTGAAAGCGTGGCATAGCGCTGGCTGGCAAACAGACCATGCAGGGTATGGCCAAACTCGTGGAACAGGGTAATCACATCATCCCAGGAGATCAGCGCGGTTTGCCCGTTCGCCGGTTTTTGATAGTTGCAGACGTTATAAATCACCGGACGCGCAGCAAACTCGTAAGACTGCTCAACAAAATTCCCCATCCACGCACCGCCCGCTTTGGAATCACGCGCGAAAAAGTCGCCATAGAACAGCGCCATGCCTTCACCCGTATGGTCGAAAATCTCCCACACGCGAACATCCGGGTGATAAACCGGAATATCGAAACGCTCGACAAAACGGATACCGAACAGCTGCGTGGCGGTCCAGAATACACCATCTTCAAGCACGGTATTGAGCGCGAAATAGGGTTTGATCTGCGACTCATCCAGCGCGTATTTCGCTGAGCGCACGCGTTCGGCATAAAACGCCCAGTCCCAGGCCAGCACCGTAAAACCGCCCTGCTCGTCGTCGATGACTTTCTGAATATCCGCCTGCTCCAGCGCAGCCCTGCCGCGCGCCGCAGGCACTATTCCGCGCATGAATTCGAGCGCGGCTTCCGGCGTTTTCGCCATTTGATCGGCAATGCTCCAGCTCGCATAGTTGTCAAAGCCGAGCAGCTGCGCCTGTCTTGCCCGTAACGCGGTAAGCCGACGGATCAGCTCGCGCGTATCGTTTTCGTCGCCTTTCTGAGTGCGTTCCCAGCCCGCGCTGAACAACTTTTTACGGGTCTCGCGCAACGCCAGCGCCGCCAGCGCGGGCTGTTGCGTGGTATTCAAAAGCGGGATCAGCCAGCGCTCCTTCAGCCCTTTTTCTGCGGCAGCGTGAGCCGCGGCAGCCATCTCCTCCGCACTGAGCCCGTCAAGCTGGCGAACATCGTCCACCACCAGCCCTCCCGCCTTATTCGCCGCGAGCAGGCGCTGGTTGAACTGGCTGGTCAGGGTGGCGGCTTCGGTATTCAGAGATTTCAGCTCGGCTTTTTCATCGGCGTTCAGACGCGCGCCCGCAAGAACAAAGTGCTGATACGTCTCCTCCGTCAGTCGGCGGGATTCGGCATCCAGCGCCTCGCGATCCTGCCAGACGGCTTCCACGCGGGCGAAAAGCGTATCGTTTAGCCAGATATCGTTCGCCAGCCCGGCCAGTTCGGTGGAGAACTGCTCGTCCAGCGCCTGAAGATCATCGTTAGTGTGTGCGGACGTCATGGCGAAGAATACGCTGCTCACGCGCGACAGCATGGCCCCGCTTTTTTCAAGCGCCAGCACGGTGTTATCGAAGTCCGGCGCGGCGCGCTGCGCGATAATCGCGTCAATGTCTGCACGCTTCAGGCGCATTGCTTCATCAAACGCCGGGCGATAATGGCTGTCGTTGATCGCATCAAAACGTGGCGCCTGATAAGGCAACAGGCTAATTTCAAAAAAAGGATTGTTGACCGACATCGTTTACTCCTGTGCACGGTATTTCTCCCCAGAGTAGGCCAGCCTGCGCCAGCCTGCAATGGCGTCATACAAATGTTGCCTTAACGACGTGCCGGAGAGCGTGCTATGTTAGTACAACACAAAAAGCGTTGAGGAACAGTGAGATGATTATTTTAGTTACCGGGGCGACAGCGGGTTTTGGTGAAAGCATCACGCGTCGCTTCGTCGCCAACGGACACAAAGTGATTGCAACGGGGCGTCGTCAGGAGCGTTTGCAGGAGCTAAAAGACGAGCTGGGTGACAGCATTCTGACCGCACAGCTGGACGTCCGCAACCGCGCCGTCATTGAAGAGATGATTGCCAACCTGCCTGCCGAATGGCGTGAAATTGACGTGCTGGTCAATAACGCTGGCCTGGCGCTGGGTATGGAGCCTGCTCACAAAGCCAGCGTGGAAGACTGGGAGAACATGATCGACACCAACAACAAAGGCCTGGTGTACATGACCCGCGCCGTGCTGCCGGGCATGGTTGAACGTAACCGTGGTCATATCATTAACATCGGTTCCACCGCCGGAAGCTGGCCTTACGCGGGCGGCAACGTCTATGGCGCGACCAAAGCCTTTGTCCGCCAGTTCAGTCTGAACCTGCGCACCGACCTGCACGGAACTGCGATCCGCGTGACCGATGTTGAGCCGGGTCTGGTAGGCGGAACCGAATTCTCCAACGTGCGTTTCAAAGGCGATGACGCGAAAGCGGATAAAACCTATGAAAACGCGAATGCGCTGACGCCGGAAGATATCACCGAAACCGTCTGGTGGGTCGCGAATTTGCCGAAGCATGTCAACATCAACACGGTTGAGATGATGCCCGTCAGCCAGACCTATGCCGGACTCAGCGTGCATCGCGGGTAATTCACCCTTCCCGGCCTGCGGGCCGGGTATGTGATGGCAGGGAAAAGAATGGTAGTATGTTCAGGTTAACTCTCTGAGAAATCACAACCCATGGCCGCTGAATCGCAACTTAATCCTACCCAGCCCGTTAATCAGCAAATATATCGCATCTTACGCCGTGATATTGTTCGCTGCCTGATCCCACCGGGAACGCCACTCTCGGAAAAAGAGGTTTCGGTACGTTTTGACGTTTCCCGTCAGCCCGTGCGCGAGGCGTTTATTAAACTCGCAGAAAACGGCCTTATTCAGATCCGCCCACAGCGCGGCAGCTATGTAAATAAAATTTCGCTTTCGCAGGTACGGAATGGCTGTTTTGTTCGCCAGGCCATAGAGTGCGCCGTGGTGCGTCGCGCCGCGTCGCTCATCAACGATAACCAGTGCTACCTGCTGGAGCAAAACCTGCATCAGCAACGAATCGCCATCGACCGCAAACAGTTAAACGACTTTTTCCAGCTGGACGACGAGTTTCACCAGAAACTGGCGCAGATCGCCGAGTGCCAGCTCGCGTGGGATACCGTTGAAAACATCAAAGCGACCATCGACCGCGTGCGCTACATGAGCCTCGACCATGTTTCTCCGCCAGAGATGTTGCTGCGCCAGCATCATGATATTTTCAGCGCGCTGGAAAAACGCGACGTGGAAGCCGTAGATAAAGCGATGACGCTTCACCTTCAGGAAATTAGTGAGTCAGTTCAGTTAATTCGTCAGGAAAACCGCGAGTGGTTCAGCGAAGAATAAAACCTCGCCGCCCCCTTTCGGTTGCGGCGAAGTAATTAGCGGACCACTAACACCGGAATAGTGGCGTAGCGCAGGATAGTTTCAGCATTTGAACCCAGCAGATGGGTTGTCATGCTCGGATTTCTTGATCCAATAACAATAACGTCATATTTCCCCTCTTTGCTGAGCTTGATGATTTCATCGCGTACGTTGCCGAAGCGAACTTCACAATCAATATTTTCCGGGGACATATCAAAGAGCCGTTTCAGCGCCTTCATCTTCTTATCAGACTCGGCGGTCATATACTCTTCGAACTTCTTAATATCGGCATTGAACCCCCGCAGTAACGAACGGCTGCTGTTAGGGAGAATGTTGACCAGGGTGATCGTCGCGCCTTCCGCCTTCGCGAGGTTGACCGCATGGCGTACCGCTTTATCGCTCAAATCCATTTCAAACACGTCAACAGGCATCAAAATTTTCTTATACATAAGCCTGACTCCTTTTCCGATGAAGGGTTATTTTCTGTCTCCAGAATGACATTGTGGATATAAACAAAGCCTAAACACTTGCATGCGGAAACTATCAATTAAGGAAAATAACTGTCCGCTTTGTAAAGTGGTGTCCTGAGCCGTCAACGCCTGCATGAAATAAGAAAAAAGTGTGAGCTTGATCAAAAGCAAATAATTTCGTTAAAGAGAGGCGTATTAATAGTGCCCCGTGAACGGCAGCCGTCGAATTAGCGCCGTAGCGGATAAGTACGAGAGGAGAAAATACCATGATGACATACGACCGTAACCGAAATGCAATCACCACTGGCAGCCGCGTCATGATTAGCGGCACAGGTCAGTTCGGCGTGATTAAAACGATCCACAGCGACGGCCTTAATGCCGAGCAGGTGCGTCGTGGTAAAACGGTTGAAGTGGAAGGATGCGAAGGTAAGTTCGAACCGATTGAGCTGATTCGCCTGGGGATGCACTAAGCTGCGCCCCGACATGCCGCCGCGGACGGCGGCATGTCATAGCGTTAAAGCCGGGTGGCGTACTCAGCAACCGTGGCCTTCGCGCCTTTTTGCAGCAACGTCTGATAAGCCTGCTTGACCGCCGCCACAAACACCGCGTCCTTCGGCAGCTCGTTACCGAAAATAGCCTCAATGCCCAACAGCGCATTAACGCGGCTTTCGCCTTCAGCGCTACCGTTTACCGCCGCCTGAATCACCGCCCGCTGCGGGTCGCTCACCTCAATCGGGTTACCCTGCTCATCAAAACCGCCGACATAACGCATCCAGCCCGCCACACCGAGGGCCAGCAGCGGGAAGGGTTTCTGGTGGACCAGGTGCCAGCGCACGGAATCGAGCATCCGCTGCGGCAATTTCTGGCTACCGTCCATGGCGATTTGCCAGGTGCGGTGACGCAGGGCCGGATTGCTGTAGCGCGCGATCAACAGGTCAGCATAGTGAGCTAAATCCACCCCCTTCACTTTCAGAGTCGGCGCCTGCTCTTTCAGCATCAGCGCATGCGCGGCTGCGCGATAATGTTCATCTTCCATGCAGTCGTTAATGTGCTGATAACCGGCAAGGTAGCCGAGATAGGCCAGGAACGAGTGGCTGCCGTTAAGCATTCGCAGCTTCATCTCTTCAAACGGAATGACATCAGAAACCAGTTCCGCACCGGCCTTTTCCCACTTTGGACGTCCGGCGACGAAATTATCTTCCACCACCCACTGGCGGAACGGCTCGCAGGCGACACCTGCCGGATCGCGTACGCCGGTCAGCTGTTCGATTTTATCCAGCGTGTCAGCCGTGACGGCGGGCACAATACGGTCCACCATGGTTGACGGGAAGGTGACGTTCGCTTCAATCCAGTCGGCCAGTTCGCCGTCAACAGCGCGCGCGTAGGCGCAGGTGACATTGCGCATCACGTGGCCGTTCTCCGGCATGTTATCGCATGACATCACGCTGAATGCTGGCAGCCCCGCCGCCTTACGCCGCGCCAACGCTTCAACCACGACGCCCGGCGCAGATTTCGGCTGATGGGGGTTTTGCAGGTCGGCAACGATTAACGGATGATCGAACATCAGTTGTCCTGTTGCCGGGGAATGGCAATACCCTTTCTCGGTGATGGTCAGGGAAACAATGGCGACCTGTGGCTCGCACAGCGCCGCCAACACGGTTTCCAGCCCGTCGACCTGCGCATGCAGCGCGTTTTTGACGACGCCGACCACGCGCGCTGTCCACGCATCGGCAGACATCTCTGCTACGGTATAAAGGTTATCCTGTGCCTTCAGATCGGCGATCTGCTGTTCGCCGCCAATCAGGTTAACTTCGCAGTAACCCCAGTCGCTGCCCTGTTCTGCGGCGAGTATATCGGTGTACACCGCCTGGTGCGCGCGGTGGAACGCGCCAAACCCTAAATGAACAATGCGTGCCTTGAGGCTGTCGCGATCGTACTGAGGACGCGTTGCCTTCGCCTGTAATAACTGGTTTTCCATGATTGAGACTCGTTAATTAATGAACGCTGTGATCCGCTGCCGCTTCCTTTTCAGAGCGGCAGCGCCTGCTGACTACACCAACTAGAATGGCAGTCGGAGTCAAAAAACGCTGCCATTAACCATACTGATACGTCGTTTTCAGATCTTGATTTACATTAACTTTTCGCCATGTGGTGTGACATCAGTAAAAAGTTGTGTGACAGGTAACACAAGATGTAAACCACTAGCGGCGTGAAGAGAGCGCGCCGTAGGCTACCGCTTCTTTATGCGGCGCTTCGGCTGCATCTTCGGCTTCACTCAGATCGCGGTCGCGCACTTCCGGCATCAGCAAAGCGGAGACCAGCCCAATCAGCGAGTACGCCACCAGCATCGCCACAATTGGCCACCAGGACCCGGTCATATTGCAGAAGATCCCCGCCAGCACCGGACCAAAGCCTACGGCCACCAGCCCTCCCGCCTCTTTCGAGATTGCCATGCGGGTAAAGCGGTTCCGCGAACCAAACATCTCTGCCATGGTGATGTTTTCCAGCGCAAACAGCCCGAGGACCGCAAAGTTATGAATAACGATGATAGAGAGCATAATCACGCCCGGCGCGTAACTCTTATCAACAATAATCGACAGCATCGGGTAAGCCAGAATAATGGCTGAAATGTTAAGGATGATATACGGCAGACGGCGCCCCACTTTATCGGACAGCCAGCCCAGCAGCGGAATGGTGAGGAAGCCGAGAATCGAACTGATCATCAGCGCATCGGTTGGGATCGCCTTATCAAATAACAGCGTCTGCACCAGATACCCGGCAAGGAAGGTCTGGATAAGCCCAGAGTTACCGGCCTGGCCAAAGCGCAGCCCCGTCGCCAGCCAGAACGATTTGCTCTTAAACATCGCGCCTAATGAGGTATCCTGCGCCGCCGCTGGCGCAACGGTTTCGGCGTCGTTAACCTTCTCAAACACCGGGCTCTCTTTAAGGTTCATACGCAGCCAGATGGCGAAGATCATCACCACCACGCTGGCGAGGAATGGCACGCGCCAGCCCCAGGCAATAAGTTCTTCACGATCGAGGGCAAAGAACATCACGGCCCAGATCGCCGTGGCGCTCAGCGTTCCGCAGTTGGTGCCCATGGCCACCAGCGAGGAGATGATGCCGCGTTTACCCTTCGGCGCGTACTCCGCCAGCATGGTGCCCGCACCGGAGATTTCTGCCCCCGCGCCCAGCCCCTGAATAATACGCAGCGTCACCAGCAGCACCGGTGCGAAAATCCCGATCTGCGCGTAGGTCGGCAGCACGCCGATTAAGGTGGTGCAGATCCCCATCATGGTGATGGTGATAAACAGCACTTTTTTACGGCCAATTCTGTCGCCCATTCTGCCGAAAATAAATGCCCCGACGATACGCGCGATGTAGCCTGCGCCGTAGGTGCCCATCGCCAGGATCAGCGCCATGGCCGCCGATTGCTCAGGGAAGAAAATTTCATGAAACACCAGCGCGGCGCCAAGGGAGTAGAGCTGGAAATCCATAAATTCCAGGGCGGTGCTCAGCCAGCCAGATACGGCGGCTTTCACCAAATCTGACGTACTTCTTTGAGGTTGTGCTTGAGTCATAATGGCTATCTCTGAAAGGTAAGATGCGTACCACTTAGAGCCTGTCTTCGCAGGCTCTTTACCGCGTGAATTATTATTGGTCGAACGTGAGCAAGACTTTGCAGCACTGCCGCTGGTCTTTTTCAAACAGTTCGATGGCGTCTGTAACGTGGTGATAGTCAAATGTATGGGTGACCAGTTTTTCAGGGTCGATCAGCCCTTTTTCCAGCCAGTCAATGACCACCGGGAATTTGTTGGCATTCAGGCGCGAAGAGAAGATCGACAGCTCTTTGCCGGTGATCCCCTGCTGCACGATCTGGCTCGGGTCGCTGGAAAATCCCATCAGCACGATGCGCGCCGCCGGAGACGCCAGCGTAATCGCTTCCTGCAAAATGGACGGATGACAGGCAGCATCGATGATTAATGTCGGCTTGATGCCTTTTTCATCCAGCGCAGTCTGTAACGACTGCTCGCCGTTGTTGAAGACCCAGTCTGCGCCGCTGCGTTGCGCCATCTCCAGCCGCTCATCAATGCGATCTACCACGATGACCTGCTTCACCTTGTAAACGCCCTTCAGCGCCTGCACGGTGACCAGCCCCATCGGGCCTGCGCCGTAGATCAGCGCCACGTCCTGTTCGGTGGGTTTCGCCTGCCCCGTCACGTTGGCGGCAATGGTGAATGGCTCAACCATCACCGCGTGTTTGTCAGGGATCGCATCCGGAATGTGCCAGGCATTTTTCGCCGGCACGACGGCGTATTCGCTGAAACCACCGTCGCGATGGACGCCCAGCACCACCAGCGAGGTGCAAACGTTCGGTTTACCAACGGAACAGGGGTAGCAGTGCCCGCAGCTGATCACCGGATCCACCGAAACGCGCTGACCCAGTCGGGTGCCCTCCACGCCTTCGCCAACCGCGTCTATTTCGCCAAAGAATTCGTGACCGATTACCCGCGGATATTTTGCAAACGGGTTATGCCCGCGATAGATATGGCTGTCTGAACCGCAGATACCGGCGAGCTTAATTTTGACGCGGACGTCGCCTGCCCCCGGCAACGGGAGAGGACGCTCCGCAATCTCCAGCGCATTCGGCTGTTGGATCACTACGCTTTTCATCATTCGCTCCTCGTTTACCAGTTCCAGAGAGTGCCGTCTTCCAGACGGGCCACCGGCAGATAAGCCGGATCGTACGGGTATTTCGCTGCCAGCTTCTCATCAAACTCAATGCCCAGCCCTGGCTTGTCGCCCGGGTGCATATAGCCGTTATCGAAGCGCCAGCTGTGCGGGAACACTTCCAGCATCTGCTCTGAATAACCCATATACTCCTGCACACCAAAGTTCGGTACCCACAGGTCAAAATGCAGCGCCGCGGCGTGGCAAATCGGCGACAGATCCGACGGGCCGTGTGAGCCGGTACGCACCTGGTAGAGTGAGGCAAAGTCCGCAATGCGACGCATCCCGGTGATGCCGCCCGCATGGGTTATGGTGGCGCGGATATAGTCAATGAGCTGCTCTTCAATCAGCTGCTTGCAGTCCCAGATGCTGTTGAACACTTCCCCCACCGCAATTGGCGTGACGGTGTGCTGGCGGATCAGGCGGAAACACTCCTGGTTTTCAGCGGGAGTCGGATCTTCCATCCAGAACAGGCGGTAATCTTCAATACATTTGCCGAACCGCGCCGCTTCGATGGGCGTCAGACGGTGGTGCATGTCGTGAAGGAGATGTTCACTGAAACCGAACTGGCTGCGCACTGCGTCGAACAGTTTGGGCGTGAAGTCGAGGTATTTCTCGGTGGACCACAGCTGCTCTTCCGGCCAGGCGCCCTTGGTCGCAGGTTCATACGCCAGCCCTTTGCCTTTGGCCATGCCGTAGGTGGTTTTCATTCCCGGCACGCCGCACTGCACGCGAATTGCCTTGAAGCCCATCTCTTTATGACGGGCATAATCTTCCAGCACGTCGTCAATGGTGTGCCCGGTGGTGTGACAATAAACCATCACCCCTTCCCGGGAAGCCCCGCCCAGAAGCTGATAGAGCGGCATGTTCGCGGCTTTCGCCTTAATGTCCCATAGCGCCATATCCACGGCAGAAATCGCTGACATGGTGACCGGACCACGACGCCAGTAAGCGCCTTTATAGAAGAACTGCCAGATATCTTCGATGCGGTGCGCATCGCGGCCAATCAGCTGAGGGCACAGGTGATCTTTCAGGTAAGAGGCAACGGAAAGTTCACGTCCGTTAAGCGTGGCATCACCCAGGCCGACAATGCCTTCATCGGTCGTAATTTTAAGGGTGACAAAGTTACGCCCCGGGCAGGTGACAAATACTTCAGCCCCGACAATCTTCATAATCCATTTCCTTACATCGCTCGTTGTGATGCAGGAAATTTACGCAACTACACTACTACCATACAAGTATAATGATCGTAAAATCAGCGGGTGATCACACTATAAGGACGCTTATGCGCGTCCCCAACCGGCCACGATGATCAACATGCCGCACAGGGCAATCAGCGCGCCTGCCCAGTCATACAGGCTTAGCCGGACGCCATCGACAACGCGCAGCCACAGCAGCGCGGTACAGACGTACACTCCGCCGTAGGCCGCATATACCCTCCCGCTGGCGGCCGGATGCAGGGTGAGCAGCCAGACAAAAAGGGCCAGGGACACACCCGCCGGGATCAGCAGCAGCGCGGAAGCGCCCCGCTTTAGCCAGAGCCACGGCAAAAAGCATCCGATGATTTCGCACAGCGCGGTCGCGAAAAAAAGCAGCGTCGTTTTGAACATTTTTCTCGTTTCGTGAGGATTGATTTAGACATCATACGCGATAATGTTCACATCGTTCCCATACCTGCCGCGCGGGTATGACACCCTTTCGGATTGGTGTAGAATCCAACGGGGTAATCCGATTCTCTGCACCCGTTTAAAGGAAACGCTATGACTACATTAAGCAAACGCCTTTGTCTGACAGCCGCACTGGCACTGTCCTCGTTCGCCTTCGCCGCAACGGCATCAGCCGAAACCAGCAAACTCATCATTGAGTCTGGTGACAGCGCGCAAAGCCGCCAGAATGCTGCCATGGACAAAGAACAATGGAATGACACCCGCAGCCTGCGTCAGAAAGTGAATAAGCGCGTGGAGAAAGAGTGGGATAAAGAAGACGTCGCGTTTGATGCCCGCGACAAATGCCAGCAAAGTGCCAACGTCAACGCTTACTGGGAGCCTAACACCCTGCGCTGTCTCGATCGTCGCACTGGCCGCACGGTAGCACCGTAATGTCGACGCCGTGTGACGTTAAGCTCCGTCCGCTGGAGCGCGAAGATTTACGCTTTGTTCACCAGCTCGACAACAATGCCAGCGTGATGCGCTACTGGTTTGAAGAGCCTTATGAGGCGTTTGTCGAGCTGTCCGATCTCTACGATAAGCATATCCACGATCAGAGTGAACGCCGGTTTGTGGTGGAGTGCGAAGGTGAAAAAGCCGGGCTGGTTGAACTGGTTGAGATCAACCACGTTCACCGTCGGGCGGAATTTCAGATCATTATTTCACCGGAGCACCAGGGGAAAGGTCTTGCGTCGCGAGCGGCAAAGCTGGCGATGGATTACGGGTTTAACGTCCTGAATCTCTACAAGCTTTACCTTATCGTCGACAAAGAGAACGAAAAAGCGATTTATATCTACCGTAAGCTGGGCTTTATGGTGGAAGGTGAACTGATCCATGAGTTCTTTATTAACGGCGAATACCGTAACACCATACGCATGTGCTTTTTCCAGCATCAGCATCTGGCCGGGCATAAGTCCTCCTCCGCCAGCCTGCTTAAACCCACCGCGCAGTAACCTGCGCGGTTTTATTCTCAATAATATTCAATGCTGTTTTTGATGGTGTACTTGCGCTCAACGGCAGGTTTGACGCTGTCATCTGTTACCAGCAGCTCACAGTTCACCGGGTTGTTGTGGCGATCGTAATCACAGCTCTGCTTTACATTGCCCATCGGTTTATCGTTCAACAGGCTTACCGCCGTATAATCCATGCGCTTGCGCAGATCTTTCGAAGGCACCGACTTGACCGATAAACGCTGGTCGCCGGAAACCGTAGTTTTACCCAGCGGGTAGCCGTCGGCGTCATACTGGTACTTCACTTCCATCTCTTTACTGTGCGCTGCAACCACAAACCCGTTATCGTCGGTGTCCCACGTCAGGCCGGCAGACGGCAGTTCCGCCAGCTGGCATTTCCCCTGCAACTTTACCTTCTGCTGCTGGGTTTCCGCATCGACGTAGTAGTTAGCATCCAGCACCAGCGCAACGCCCGTATTCGCTTCGAGATCGTGCAGTTCCAGCGTATCGAAACACCCTTCCGTTGACATCGTGCCGGTCACACGTTTAGAGACTTCACCCTTATCGTTGAATAGCGTCTGGGTAAAATCCTTCACCGGCCCGCGCAGAGGATCAAAGTCAAACTCGTTCGAAAAGCTCGCCATCTCTGGCGTAAATGACAGCGGCACGGTGTTGTTGTCGCATCCCACCAGTACCGTTGCCAGTAGCGTTATCGCTGCGTATTTGTTCACATCATTTACCGTTCAGAGAGAGATACAATCATATTAGCAAATACAGCAACTTACATAACAGCACTTCATTTGACTCTTCGCGCTGTATAAATCCGTCGTTTGCATTGACGAGACCTGCCAAAGTGGCTACTTTGGGCGCGGAAGATTCCACACTATTATAAAATTAGATTCTTAAATTTTCGGGTTAACATCATGATTTACGACTGTTTTTTATACTATGACGAAGATATGTTGCTCGACATCAGATTACATACTCTCGCTGATGTTGTTGACCGTTTTGTCATTGTAGAAGCAACACACTCTTTTACGGGCATACCGCGAGAATTGCATTTCGATATTACGAAGTTTGCCAAATTCAAAGACAAAATCATTTACGTGCCTTTTGACGCGCAGCCTATTTTAAACCGGGCGGATAATAACCAGGTTGATGCATGGGCAAATGAAGCAGCGCTTCGCAACTCCATTATGAACGGGTTAAAAGACGCGGCAGACGACGATCTGATTCTGGTGTCAGACGTTGACGAAATCTTCTCTCCCGACACGGTCAGGGCCATTAATCCGCGCGCGCTCTGCACGACTATTCATCAAAACGTATTCAACTATCAGTTTAATCTCCAGGTTCACAACACGGATGGTACGCCGAGAAAATGTACCTTGCCGCGCGCGACGTCCTATTACAACCTTAAGCATTTCTTCCACGGTGAGCCTGAATCTTTCCGAAACTGGAAGCGTGCGCGCAAAGATAAAAACTGGTCATGGTTTAAATGGAACTGGCTAAAAATCAATAATAAGATTGTGAAAGATGGCGGCTGGCATTTCTCCTGGGTAATGACCCCAGAAAGAATTTCCGAAAAAATGTCTACCATTTCTCATACCGAATACGATCTGCCGGAATTCAATAACCCGGAACATATTATGAAGGTTATCACCAACGCCGAAGATATATGGGGACGAGACCGAAAACTGGTCAGGCAAGAGGTATCAAAACGCACCCTGCCTTCTTATCTGGTAGACAATCAGCACCATTATTCGCAATTTATTTTATGACGCAGGCAGGGCTCCAGGACAATTCAGAAAGACAGACCCAAAAACAAAAGCTTACCCTAGCCCTGCTATGCTTACAGTCTACACAGTGAAAAGGAGCTACAGATGAAACGGTTACCCTGGATTACCGCCCTGCTGTTAATGAGTGCTTCACCCGCTCTTCTTGCGGCCCCGGATTCCTGCGAGCGCGTGAAAAGCGACATTCAGCAGAAGATTATCAACAACGGCGTACCGGAGTCTGGCTTTACCCTGAACATCGTCCCGAACGATCAGGCCGATCAGCCGGATGCGCAGGTCGTTGGGCATTGTGCCAACGATACTTTCAAAATTTTGTACACCCGCACCAGTAGCGGCAACTACCCGGTGAGCGGCGCAGGTACGCAGGAGAATGCGCCCGCTGAGCCGCAATGATTTTCCCACTCAATTCCCCTGATTTGACGAGGATTAATATTTAATACCTCTAAATAAGTAACACTCCCCCCATCATTAGCCCGGTTGTAGTCACGGGTGAAAATAATTATTAACAATGATGGGGTGAGTCATGTCCGAAGTTGAACATCACGGCGGGATAAGCCGTCGAACTCTGGTTAAATCTACTGCCATAGGATCTCTGGCGCTTGCCGCCGGTGGGATCGCATTACCTTTTGGTCTGAAAAGCGCCGCCGCCGCTGTGCAGTCCGCTATTCAGCCCGCAGAAGATAAAGTCGTCTGGGGCGCCTGCTCGGTAAACTGCGGTAGCCGCTGCGCGCTGCGTCTGCACGTTCGCGATGACGAAGTCTATTGGGTTGAAACGGATAATACCGGCGAGGATGTTTACGGCAACCATCAGGTTCGCGCCTGCCTGCGAGGCCGTTCAATTCGCCGTCGCATCAATCACCCAGACCGTCTGAACTATCCGATGAAACGCGTGGGCAAACGCGGAGAAGGCAAGTTTGAGCGTATCACCTGGGAAGAAGCGCTGGACACCATCGCCGCGAGTCTGAAAAGCGTGGTCGAAAATACGGCAACGAAGCGGTCTACATTAACTACTCCTCCGGAATTGTAGGCGGCAACATCACCCGTTCCTCCCCTTACGCCTCGCTGGTCGCGCGCCTGATGAACTGCTACGGCGGCTTCCTCAGCCACTACGGCACCTACAGCACCGCGCAGATCGCCTGCGCAATGCCCTACACCTACGGCAGCAACGACGGCAACAGCACATCGGATATCGAAAACACCAAACTGGTGGTGATGTTCGGCAATAATCCGGCGGAAACGCGCATGAGCGGCGGCGGGATCACATACTACCTTGAGCAGGCGCGCGAACGGTCAAACGCGCGGATGATCGTTATCGATCCGCGTTATACCGACACTGCCGCAGGGCGTGAAGACGAGTGGATCCCGATTCGTCCGGGTACCGATGCCGCACTGGTGGCAGGTATTGCGTGGGTGCTGATTAATGAAAACCTCGTCGATCAACCTTTCCTCGATAAATACTGCGTGGGTTATGACGAAAAAACCCTGCCGGAAGGCGCACCGGCTAATGGTCATTACAAAGCCTATATTCTCGGCCAGGGTGATGACAAAACCGCGAAAACTCCGGATTGGGCGTCTCGCATAACGGGCATCCCTGCCGAACGCATCATTAAGCTGGCCCGTGAAATCGGTTCGGCGAAACCGGCCTACATTTGCCAGGGCTGGGGCCCGCAGCGTCAGGCAAACGGGGAGCAAACGTCCCGCGCCATCGCCATGCTGCCGATCCTGACCGGCAACGTCGGCATTAACGGCGGTAACAGCGGCGCACGCGAATCGACCTACACCATCACCATCGAACGCATGCCGCTGCCGGAAAATCCGGTGAAAACGCAAATCTCCTGCTTCAGCTGGACGGATGCCATCGTGCGTGGACCGGAGATGACCGCCCTGCGCGACGGCGTACGCGGCAAAGATAAGCTCGATGTGCCGATCAAGTTCATCTGGAACTACGCGGGTAATACCATCATCAACCAGCACTCCGATATCAACAAAACTCACGACATTTTGCAGGATGAGAGCAAGTGCGAAACGATCGTCGTCATTGATAACTTCATGACCTCGTCTGCGAAGTATGCCGATATTGTTCTGCCGGATCTGATGACCGTCGAGCAGGAAGATATCATCCCCAACGATTACGCCGGCAACATGGGATACCTGATTTTCCTCCAGCCGGTTACCGCCCCGAAGTTCGAGCGCAAGCCCATTTACTGGATCATGAGCGAAGTGGCGAAACGCCTCGGACCGGATATCCATCAGAAATTCACCGAAGGCCGTACGCAGGAGCAGTGGCTGCGCTACCTGTACGCCAAAATGGTCGCCAAAGATCCGCTGCTGCCGTCCTACGACGCGCTGAAAAAAATGGGTATTTATAAGCGCAAAGATCCAAATGGACATTTTGTGGCCTATAAAAAATTCCGTGACGATCCGGATGCCAATCCGCTGAAAACCCCGTCGGGCAAAATCGAGATCTACTCCAGCAAGCTGGCGGATATTGCGGCAACCTGGGAACTGCAAAAAGACGAAACCATCACCCCGCTGCCGGTCTATACCTCAACCTTTGAAGGCTGGGACGCGCCCGAGCGCAGCAAATTCCCGCTGCAATTGTTCGGTTTCCACTTTAAAGCCCGTACCCACTCCAGTTACGGCAACGTAGATGTGCTCCAGGCCGCCTGTCGCCAGGAGGTGTGGCTTAACCCTGTGGATGCAGAGCAACGAGGTATCAAAAATGGGGATATGGTGCGCGTCTTCAACGACCGCGGCGAAGTGCGCATTGCTGCGAAAGTCACCCCGCGCATCATGCCCGGCGTAAGCGCGATGGGCCAGGGCGCCTGGCATGACGCCAACATGAACGGCGATCGTGTCGATCACGGCTCCTGCATCAATACCCTGACCACGCACCGCCCGTCACCGCTGGCGAAAGGCAACCCGCAGCACACGAACCTGGTGCAGATCGAGAAGGCATAAGGATTAACCGATGACAACCCAGTATGGATTTTTTATTGATTCCAGCCGCTGCACCGGGTGCAAAACCTGCGAGCTGGCCTGCAAGGATTACAAAGATCTGACCCCGGACGTTAGCTTCCGTCGTATTTATGAATACGCGGGCGGCGACTGGCAGGAGGATAACGGCGTCTGGCATCAGAATGTCTTCGCCTATTACCTGTCGATTGCCTGCAACCACTGCGAAGATCCGGCCTGCACCAAGGTCTGCCCGAGCGGGGCAATGCACAAGCGCGACGACGGTTTTGTGTTGGTGGACGAGGATGTCTGCATCGGCTGTCGCTACTGCCACATGGCCTGCCCGTACGGCGCGCCGCAGTACAATGCCGCCAAAGGCCACATGACCAAGTGCGACGGCTGCCACAGCCGGGTGGTGGACGGCAAAAAGCCCATCTGCGTCGAATCCTGCCCGCTGCGCGCGCTGGACTTTGGCCCGATTGAGGAGCTGCGCAAAAAACACGGCCAGCTTGCTGCCGTCGCGCCGCTGCCGTCTGCGCACTTCACAAAGCCGAGTATTGTGATTAAACCTAACGCCAACAGCCGTCCGACGGGGGACACCACCGGCTACCTGGCAAACCCGAAGGAGGTGTGAGATGGGAAGTGGATGGCATGAATGGCCGCTGGTGATCTTCACCGTTTTCGGGCAGTGCGTGGCCGGCGCGTTAATCGTGATGGGCTTCGTCTGGCTTAAGGAAAATGATGACAAGGCCAGAATGCGCATCGTGCGCAGCCTGTTTTTTCTCTGGCTGGTAATGGGTATTGGGTTTATGGCTTCGGTGCTGCATCTTGGCTCCCCGCTGCGTGCCTTCAACTCGCTTAACCGCGTGGGCGCGTCAGCGCTGAGTAATGAGATCGCGGCGGGTTCGATCTTCTTTGCCGTGGGCGGTTTCTGGTGGCTGGTGTCGGTTATCGGTAAAATGCCCCCAGCTTTGGGCAAAATCTGGCTGGTTGTCAGCCAGATCCTGGGCATCGTTTTTGTCTGGGCGATGACCCGTGTCTATCAGATTGAGACTGTCCCGACCTGGTATACGGGTTACACCACGCTGAGCTTCTTCCTGACGATGGTTCTGGCTGGTCCTCTGCTGGCCGCGCTGCTGCTGCGCGTCGCAAACGTGACATTCAAAGGTACTCTTGCCGCGTCAGTCAGCGTACTGGCACTTATCGTCTGCGTGGCGGTCGTCGTGTTGCAAAGCAATACGCTGGGGACGATACAGAGTTCCATCCAGCAGGCCAGCGCCCTGCTGCCAGATTATGGCTCGCTTCAGGTGTGGCGCATCGCGTTGCTGGCGGCGGGTTTAGGCTGCTGGATCTGCCCGCTTATTCGTCGTCAGGAGCCAAAAACGCTCGGCCTGTTTGCAGGTGTCGTTCTGGTGGTGCTGGGTGAACTGATTGGCCGTGGGCTATTTTATGGTCTGCATATGACCGCAGGGTTAGCAATTGCAGGTTAACACAGGTGCGCGGGGCTACCCGCGCGCAAGTAAGGAAAGTTGTAATGAATGATGTCTCACACCGCGAATCGTTCGCGTTCAGCGCCCGGGTACTGGGCGCGCTGTTTTATTTCGCCCCAGACAGCGAGCAGACCGCGCCGCTGGTGAGTGCCCTGACCGCAGGTGACTGGGTTCAGGACTGGCCGCTGGCGGAGGAAAACCTGCTGCCTGTCGCCAGTATGTTTAAGACCCCATCGGATGAAGCGTTGAAAGACGCCTGGCAGCGTCTGTTTATTGGCCCGTATGCCCTGCCCGCCCCCCCGTGGGGCTCGGTCTGGCTTGATCGCGAGTCAGTGCTGTTTGGCGATTCGACCCTCGCGTTGCGTCAGTGGATGCGTGAAAACCATATCGCCTTTGAGATGCAGCAGAATGAGCCTGAAGATCATTTCGGAACGTTGCTGATGCTGGCGGCATGGCTTGCCGAGAACGGTCGCGAAACAGAACGCGACCAGCTTCTTGCCTGGCATCTGCTGCCATGGAGCACGCGTTTCCTTAGCGTATTCGTTGAAAACGCGGCCCATCCGTTCTACACCGCGCTGGGTAAACTTGCCCAGCTGACGCTGGCGGAATGGCAGTCCACTTTGCTGATCCCGATTGCCGAAAAAACGCTGTACCGATAACAGCACCTGGCTTGTCCACCCGTTGTGCAGGCCAGGCTCGCACATTTTTGCTGCAACACAACGTCACAACTGCTATACTGTATATAATTACAGTATACGGGGGTGCACAATGGCTGTTGAAACAAAATTTGTTGTCGTAAGAAAAGGTGAAGAAAAAATGACATTTGCCAGTAAGAAAGAGGCTGACGCTCACGACAAACTGCTCGATATGGCAGAAGTGTTTACCGACTGGCTGTTGCAAAGCGGAATGCAGATGGATGAAACGCAGGCGGAGAACCTAGGTCTTTATCTCGCCGAGCAGAAAGAGTCCGTGCAGCATATCCTGCGTACCAGCAAGCTTCCCGAGCTCAATGCTGCAACGGATAAAACAGCATCAGATGCGGATAGCAGCAAAAAAATCCGGGCCGTCAAAGCCGCCTGATCGTCAGAACGACTCATCACCTGTCATGCCGCCGCGGGCCGGAAACGGCTCGCGGCTTCATCATGCATTATTTCGATCTTCTCGAAAACAATGCGATTGAACATTTTAATCTGTTCTGGCGTAAAATTTGGTTACAGCATTTCCTCTCGTCAGACGTATGTTAAAAACACGTGAATCACACGTTCGGCGCCTCTGAATGGTGTGGTAAATTATCACATAACTCTTGCAACTCGTTGATCATCCTGGCTACATGGAAGCCATCACAAACAGAATGATGGACCTGAACGGCGAAAGGCAACAAGACTTTTTCATCCTGGTTATAGTATTTTCCAAACGTGAACATGGGCGCAAAAAAATTCCGCATGTTAGCGACGTTGACGTTAAAACTGCTAAAACTGACCCACGGAATATCAGATATGAAAAATATATTCTCCCGGGACTCTTCTTTGGGCCAGTAGGCAAGATTATCACCATAGCGAGAAACGTCTTCTGCATAAACGTTCTGAAAGTGATGAATATTCCCGTCGAAGTGACTCCATAATGATGAAAACGTCTCCGTCTCTTTATGGAAAAGGGTATAGCTGGGATGCACCTCATTCCATATTACAAGCTCATTATCCTTCATGGCCATACGGAATTCCGGATGCCGGTTTACGACGTGAGATATAAGGGAAATAATCGCAGGATAAAATTTCCAGCCAACCTCTTTGATATGCTTTAGCAGCACGGTAATGTCCAGCTGAACCGTTTGGTTAAATGTAGATTGAGCAAAGCCCTGAAATACTTCAAAGTGTTCCTTTCTTGCCCAACGTGATAAGTCAACTACCGTATATTCTGGCGTTATTTTTGTCATTTCAGAGCCTTAGTTGAGCTGCGCTATATAAAATAGTAGCGTATCACAAACGCAGGGGCTGTATAGACCGTAGCGAAGAGGCACCCTAAATTTTCAGCGTATCAATCACCGCTCTCAGCGCCGGGGATACGTTGCGGTGTGGATAATAGAGGTACAGTCCGTCCATCCGCAGGCTGTAGCGCTGTAAGACGCGTATAAGCGTGCCACGCTCCAGATCGTCAGCCACCAGCTCAACCGGGACATAGGCCAGCCCGAGTCCCAGCCGGGCCGCTTCGGCCTCCATGTAGCTGTCGGAAAAGGCCCATTGCCCCTCCGGGCGGTGAGTCACTCGCTTCCCATCCTGCACAAGCTCCCATTGATAGTGGTTACCGTCGGCGAACTGGTAGGCAATGCAGGGATGAGCATCCAGATCGGCGGGCGTCTGCGGAAAACCATAGCGCCGAAAATGCGCCGGAGCGGCAACCACAGCCATCTCCATATCGGGCGTGATGCGCACGGCAATCATCCGGCCCCAGCCGGACGCCAGCGTCGAATGAAAATATTCACCAAACTGTCCGCCGTGCTGCTATGCGCATCATTAAGTTGAGTTAAAACAATGAATTAGTAAGAAACACGAAATCCTGACGCCCGCGTTTCGATGGTGACAACCTGAGATAAGACCTTCGCCGAGAGCGATAAAGTCGACCACCGCAAGGTGACGTTCGAGAACCGATACGGGATCACCCTGGCTGGAGATCTGTACCTTCCCAGGAACAGCGGCGACCAGATGCTGGCTTCTCTTCTCGTCGTTGTGAATTACATCTATGTCTACACTGAATCAAATCCCATCCCGCTCCAGCGAGCATGCATACTGGGCCGGTATTTATGCCCGCCAGTCTGCTCGCGTCATCAGCAATAAAGCATTATATTAACAAGGTTATTTTATTTAATTACAAAACCTCGCACTCCTCCCGTTGAAATAATAATTAAGCAATATCCTGGTCAGCCAGCGACATCGCTTTGTTAGCTTGAGCGTTCAGGCAAAGCTCAAACCGGAGGTATTCTTTGCTGATTAAATTAAAGAAAGAACGAACGCATCAGGAGGATCGTCGTCTTGCCCTCTGGCTGGCGACCTCCGCGGGACTGCTGAATGCCATTGCGCTGGGCGCATTCGGCTTTTTTCCCTCGCATATGACGGGCAATACCTCGCAGCTATCCAGCGAAGTTTCCTCCACCGATCTCAGCGATATTCTTTTCTTCGGCGCCATTATTCTTTCGTTTGTCTCAGGTGCCATCGCTGCGCGGATTATTGTTATCTGGGGGATTATCCATAACATCAGGCTGGTATTCAGCCAGGTTCTGTTTGTTGAAGGGCTATTACTGGCAGGGGTATCCCTGTACGAAATGTATTTTCACTCCTTTGCCACGAATCAGGAGATTATTATTTTCCTGTGCGGGTTGATGGGAATTCATAATTCCACCTCCACTCAGCTATCCGGTGGACGGGTAAGATCCACACACATCACCGGCACGCTGACCGATGCGGGCATTTCGCTGGCCTCCGTTATGGTCGCCATGATGCGCCGGGATTATTCCAAAGATACGGCCGCGCAAAAGAGTCAGCTCAAAACCCATTTAACTACCCTTTTCTCCTTTATCAGCGGAGGTATCGCGGGGCTGATCCTGTTCAGAGAGTTTGGATTCCACGCGATGCTGGCGCTGGGCCTGATGCTGGTAGTCGTCGCCGCCTTCTCTATCGTCCGCATCTCGTGGCGGGTACGAAAAGTGCGCGCCGCGCTTAGTCGACAGGTTTAATCAGCACGCCTTACGTGACATTGTCACGTAAGGCGTGCTTCTTTAAGACTATTCTGCCTGCCCACTGACAGCCCTTATGCCATAAGGCTTCACCCAGGTTGTCACTAATTTCATAGGGTTACTGTTTTACCCCCTTCGCTGGAACCCTTCCGTTTCGCTTGCTATAGGTGAAGTACCCCTGCCGAAACATGGCATAACAACAGGCAACCGGTGGTTGCTATAACGCATGCGCACAGGGAGACACACCGCAATGCACCCATTACTTAAACGTTCGCTGCTTTTTGTCGGCGCGATTATCGTGGTTCTCGCTCTCCTCACCTGGGGAATTGGACTGGAGACGATTAAGGCGCGCCAGGTTGACCTGATCTACCTCGGGCAACAGCACCTGATTCTGGTCTTTTCATCAATGTTCTTTGCCCTGCTGGTGGGCATTCCAAGCGGTATTTTGCTGAGCCGTCCAGCCGCGCGTGGTATCGCCGAATATGTGATGCAAATCTTTAACGTGGGTAACACCCTGCCGCCGCTGGCCGTTCTGGCGCTGGCGATGGTGGTGATTGGCATCGGTGATAAACCGGCCATTATCGCCCTCTTTCTGGCCTCTCTGCTGCCGATTGTGCGTAACACCTATGCCGGGCTGTGCTCTGTTCCCGCGTCGTTGCTGGAAGCGGCAAACGGTATCGGCATGACCAAATGGCAGCGCCTGCGTCAGGTTGAGATCCCTAACGCGTGGCCGGTGATGCTTTCTGGTATTCGCATTGCCACTGCGATTAACGTCGGTACCGCACCGCTGGCATTCCTGATTGGCGCCAGCAGCTACGGCGAGCTGATTTTCCCTGGGATCTACCTGAATGACTTCCCGACGCTGATCCTGGGCGCGGCGGCCACCGCCCTGTTCGCCCTGATTCTGGATACGCTGCTGGCGGCACTGGGTCGACTACTGAGCCCGCATCTCGCGCGATAATTATAACAAGGAGCTTCTATGAGACTGTTTTCCGGCCTGACGGCGCTATGCGCCGCCGCGCTCTTCACCAGCCAGGCGCTCGCCGCGCCGCTGATCCTGGCAACCAAGAGCTTTACCGAGCAGCACATTCTCTCGGCCATGACCGTGCAGTATCTGCAAAAGAAAGGGTTTCAGGTGCAGCCGCAGACCAATATTGCAACGGTGATTTCCCGTAACGCGATGATCAACAAGCAGATTGATATGACCTGGGAGTACACCGGCACGTCGCTGATCATCTTCAACCACATCAACAAACGCATGTCGCCGCAGGAGTCATACGAGACGGTGAAACGCCTCGACGCGAAGCACGGTCTGGTGTGGCTTAAACCTGCCGATATGAACAATACCTATGCCTTTGCCATGCAGCGCAAGCGCGCCGAGGCTGAACATATCAATACCATGTCTGAGATGGTGGCAAAGATTGAGCAGATCCGTAAAACCGATCCGGATAACAACTGGCTGCTGGGCCTTGACCTGGAATTTGCCGGACGCAGCGACGGGATGAAACCGTTGCAGGCGGCCTACAAGATGGAGCTGGACCGCCCGCAGATCCGCCAGATGGATCCGGGCCTGGTCTATAACGCGGTGCGCGACGGGTTTGTCGATGCGGGGCTGATCTACACCACCGACGGGCGCGTAAAGGGCTTCGATCTTAAAGTGCTGGAAGACGATAAAGGCTTCTTCCCGAGTTATGCCGTGACGCCAGTTGTTCGAAAAGACACGCTGGAGGCTAACCCGGGGCTGGAGGAGGCGCTGAACACCCTCTCAGCCCAGCTCAATAACGACGTTATCACCGACCTGAATAAGAAGGTGGATATCGACCATCAGTCACCGCAGCAGGTCGCCCGTGATTTCCTGCGTAGCAAACAGTTGCTGTAGGAGGCGCTATGGAGACGATTCACTATATTCTCGACAACTGGGACTATCTCTTAACCCTGACGCTGCAACACCTGTGGCTGGTGGCACTCGCCGTCGGCCTGGCGATTATTATTGGCGTGCCGCTGGGCATTTTAATTGTCCGCCATAAATGGCTGGCAACGCCGGTGCTGGGGATTGCTACCATTGTGCTCACCATCCCGTCAATTGCGCTTTTCGGCCTGATGATCCCGCTCTTTTCGCTGATCGGTCAGGGCATTGGCGCCCTGCCCGCGATTACTGCGGTGTTCCTCTATTCGCTGCTGCCGATTGTGCGTAACACCCATACGGCGCTCGACAGCCTGCCCCCCGGCCTGCGAGAAGCGGGACGCGGCATCGGCATGACCTTCTGGCAGCGTCTGCGCTGGGTGGAAATCCCGATGGCGCTGCCGGTGATTTTTGGCGGCATCCGCACCGCCGTGGTAATGAACATCGGCGTCATGGCGATTGCCGCCGTGATCGGTGCGGGCGGGCTGGGCCTGCTGCTGCTTAACGGTATTGGCGGGAGTGATATTCGTATGTTGATTGCGGGCGCGCTGATGATTTGTCTTTTAGCGATTGTGCTCGACTGGTTGCTGCACCGTTTGCAGGTGGTACTGACTCCGAAGGGGATTCGATAATGATAAAACTGGAAAACCTCACCAAACAATTTTCACAGAAACACGGCCAGACGTTTAAGGCCGTCGACAACGTCAACCTGAACGTGCCTGAAGGGGAAATGTGCGTGCTGCTCGGCCCGTCCGGCTGCGGGAAAACCACTACACTGAAGATGATCAACCGTCTCATTACGCCAAGTAGCGGGACAATCCTGATTAACGGCGAAGACACCAGCGGAATGGACACCGTGACCCTGCGCCGCAACATTGGCTACGTGATCCAGCAGATTGGCCTGTTCCCGAACATGACCATCGAAGAGAACATTACCGTCGTGCCGCGCATGCTGGGCTGGGACAAGGCACGCTGTAAATCCCGTGCCGAAGAGCTGATGGATATGGTGGCAATGGATCCGCATAAATTCCTTCACCGCTATCCGCGCGAAATGTCCGGCGGGCAGCAGCAGCGTATCGGCGTCATCCGCGCGCTGGCAGCCGATCCTCCGGTCCTGCTGATGGATGAACCGTTCGGTGCAGTCGACCCGATCAACCGTGAGGTGATCCAGAACCAATTCCTTGAGATGCAGCGCAAGCTGAAAAAGACCGTGATGCTGGTGAGCCACGATATTGACGAAGCGCTGAAGCTGGGCGACCGTATTGCCGTCTTCCGTCAGGGGCGTATCGTGCAGTGCGCCAGCCCGGACGAGCTGCTGGCGAAACCCGCGAATGAGTTTGTTGGCTCGTTTGTTGGTCAGGACCGGACGTTGAAACGCCTGCTGCTGGTATCGGCGGGCGACGTCACCGACCAGCAGCCTACCATTACGGTACGCGAATCGACGCCGCTGCCGGAGGCCTTCGCCACCATGGATGACAACGATATTCGCGCCATTACCGTGGTTGATGAGCACGGCAAACCGCTCGGCTTTGTGAAGCGCCGCGAAGCGCGTAACGCCAGCGGCAGCTGCGGGGATATTCTGCATCCGTTCCGTATGACCGGTAAGGCCGAGGATAACCTGCGCGTGGTGCTTTCTCGCCTGTATGAGAGCAACACCAGCTGGATGCCGATTGTGGACGAGGACGGACGCTATAACGGCGAGATATCCCAGGATTATATTGCGGAGTATTTGAGTTCAGGGCGTACGCGCCGGGCATTAAATATTCATAGCGAGAGTTAAGCATTCAGGCCGGGTACTGCCCGGCCATTTTCCGCACGCATACCTTTTGCTAACCTCCCGATTTCCCGCCACAATATTGTATCGTCCCCGTTAAATCACGACTTCATGCAACGTCTTCACGCTTACCCCGACATCCGCGCGATGTTTCGCCGTCTCCTGATTGCTACCGTCACCGGCGTGCTGGCGGCGCTGGCCGTTGCGGTGTTCCGCCACAGCATGTATCTGCTGGAGTGGCTATTTCTCAGCAACGAAAGCGGAAGTCTGGTGAACGCCGCAGCCGCGTTATCGCCCTGGCGGCGGGCGCTGACGCCTGCGCTAGGTGGTCTGGCCGCGGGAGTGCTACTGTGGGGATGGCAGCGCATGACGGCACAACGTCCCCACGCCCCCACCGATTATATGGAAGCGCTGGAAACAGGTGACGGCCAGTTTGATTACGGCGCCAGCCTGGTGAAATCCCTCGCGTCGTTGCTGGTGGTCGCCAGCGGCAGCGCCATCGGCCGTGAAGGTGCCATGATCCTGCTCGCCGCCCTCGCCGCCTCCTTTTTTGCACAACGTTGTACGCCAAAATCCGAATGGAAACTGTGGATCGCCTGCGGTGCCGCCGCCGGGATGGCCAGCGCCTATCATGCGCCGCTGGCGGGCAGCCTGTTTATCGCAGAGATCCTGTTTGGCACGCTGATGCTGGCCTCCCTCGGCCCGGTGGTGATTGCCGCTGTAGTGGCCCTGCTGACCACCCGCCTGTTAAGTCCCGGCGCGAATACGCTATATGATGTCCATCTCAGCGAGATGCTTACGGCGGTGGATTATTTCCTGATCGTTGGCGTGGGCCTGCTGGCTGGCGTTTGCGGCCCGCTGCTGATGTGGCTGATGGCGGCCAGCCACAGGCTGTTTCTGCGTCTCAAACTCTCACCGCCGTGGCAGCTGGCGCTGGGTGGTCTGATCGTCGGGCTGCTGTCGCTGCTGACGCCAAAAGTATGGGGGAATGGCTATAGCGTGGTTCAGGCGTTTTTGCAGTCGCCGCCGCTGCTGTCGGTGATTGCTGGCGTCTTTATTTGCAAGCTGCTGGCGGTACTGGCAAGCAGCGGGTCCGGCGCGCCGGGAGGCGTGTTCACGCCAACCTTGTTCGTTGGTATGGCAACGGGAATGCTGTTTGCGCAGATCTTTGCGCTGTGGTTTCCTGGCTCTGAGACGGCGATCCTGCTTGGGCTGGCGGGAATGGCGACGCTGCTCGCCGCCACAACGCATGCGCCAATCATGTCGGCCTTGATGGTCTGTGAGATGACCGGGCAGTATTTTTTACTTCCCGGTTTGCTGGTTGCCTGTGTTGTGGCGTCGGTATTGTCGAGAACGCTACGCCACGACTCGATCTACGGCCAGCATACCGCCGAAAGCCGAGAGATCGATATAGTGCGCTAATTCGCGCTGCTCTGCGCGGGGCAGATAAGGCAGTTCGCCCACCAGCGGGCCAGGCAGCTTTTTGCTCAGCACGTCGATGATTTCAGCGTAGTGCGCAAGGCCCGGGTTAATACGATTCGCCACCCAACCAATCAGCGGCAGGCCGTCATTAGCGATAGCCTGCGCCGTCAGCAAGGCATGGTTGATGCACCCTTCCTGGATGCCCACGACCATAATCACCGGCAATTGCTCCTGCACCACCCATTCGGAAAGGGGACGTAAATCGTTCATCAGGCTGCGCCAGCCACCGGTCCCTTCAACGACAACGTGGTCAACCTTTTCACTCAGATTTGCCAGGCCATCAGAAAGCAGGCTGTAGTTGATAAGCCCACTGTGAGCGACGCTGCTTTCCTCTTCGCTTAACGCGATAGGATTGACGGCATCATAAGGCAGTTCCAGAGACGAGACGCTTTGCAGAACCAGGGCGTCCTTATTGCGCAGCCCTTCTGGCGTCTCTTTACTGCCTTTTGCAACCGGCTTGTATCCTGCAACGCGTTTACCGCTTGCCGCCAGGGCCTGGAGTAACGCGCGGGATACGACTGTCTTCCCGACAGACGTATCCGTACCAGTAATAAAGAAACGCTTAAGCATGACTCATTCCACCTCTTGGGTATGCTTCAAAATATAAACCAGGTAAATAATTCAGTGGGGAAAGTCTACGGGATGCGTGCGCTACCGGGCTTGAGATAGCGCAATTTTTCGTACATCTCTGGAAAAGAGTTAGCCCTGTAGCAAACGAATCAGTAACGAGCCGTTGTACATCGCATCTTTTACCAGCGCGGCGCCGGCCATGGTGCCCTGGTTGGAAAATTGCGTACTTTCGACCACGATGTTTTTACTGTACGCGGGAAGCGCCTGCTGATTGATGCAGGCGGAAATCGCCGGAAAGAGGATATCCGCCGCCTGGCTGAGCGGGGAGCCGATCAGTATTTTTTGCGGGTTAAACAGATTCACCATAATGGCCAGAATGCGCCCGACATTATTGCCCACGCCGGTAATAATGTCCTTCGCCAGCAGATCGCCCTGCCTTGCCGCAGCGCACAGTGCCTCGACGCTTAACGGTTGACCGTGCAGCGTGGAGCTCATCGACTGGCTGAGCCGCACTTGCGCCAGCTCCAGCACGCTTTCGACGCTGGCAATCGTTTCCAGACAGCCATGGTTACCGCAGTAGCAGCGTTTTCCGTACGGATCGACCTGCGTATGGCCGATCTCCACCAGGCTACTGCTGCCAGCATGCAACAGACGCCCGTCGGTAATCACACCAGCGCCAACGTTATGATCAATCACCACCTGAATCACGTCGCGCGCGCCCCGGGAAGCGCCAAACAACGCCTCCGCCATCGTCCAGGCGCTGATATCATGCTGAATGTAGACCGGTACACCGGTGTGGTTTTCCAGCACGTCGCCCAGCGGCATCTCTTTGACGTTTTCATAAAACGGCATGCGGTGCACAATGCCATTTTCGGTATCAATAATTCCCGGCAGGGTGATCGCAATCGCCGTTAAACGTTCAAGACGCTGCTGGTGACGAATAAAGAACTGGTCGATGTGGGTCAGAATGGCATCGAGAAGTGGTTGCTCTGCATTAAGCGGGAGTTCCAGCCGGTCTTCCACCACCAGCTTGCTGCTGAGGTCGCGCAGCGCGAGGAAGATTTCCCCGCGGCTAATCCGCAGCGACAGGTAGTGCCAGGCTTCCGTTTCCACCACAAGCCCTACCGCCGGACGGCCACGACTGCCCGGCTCCTGAATTTCTGTCTCCTGAACCAGATGGGCTTCCAGCATTTCGCGGACAATCTTGGTAATACTGGCGGGTGCCAGTTGTGCCAGGCGCGAAAGATCGATACGCGAAACCGGACCAAGCTGATCAATCAGGCGATAAACGGCGCCCGCGTTGGTCTGCTTGATCTGATCGATATGCCCTGGCTGACTATCAGCAACCACCTCGTACTCCCTTATTTTCGAGCTTCGAAATAAACTGAGGGCTATGGTGAAGCACTTCAATGGCTGACGTCAAATTTTTACTTAGCCATGTGATTTACTGCACATTTTCGCCCACTTTTCCCTATAAATAACGCCCGCGAGAAGCGGTAATTAATTGTTCTTTGAAACGCTGTGCCGCATGGCTCTGTTCATGATGTTTAGACCACACCAGCCACATCTCTGAGACTGCATCCTGCTCGGCTATCTTCACCCAGCGCATTTCCGGCAATTGTACCCGTTTAAACGAGGCCGGGAGAATCGAAACGCCAAGCCCTGCGGCAACGAGACCAATGATCGTCATGGCTTCCCCCACCTCCTGCGCGATAGTCGGGACAAGGCCATATCGCCGCATCAAACCAAGAATATCGTCATACAACCCGGTTCCCACCTGTGGGTCAAAAAAGACAAATGGCTCTTTCGCCAGTTCAGCCAGCGTGACGCTGTGCTGCGCGGCGAGCGGATGATCCCGGGGGATCATCGCCATCAGCGGTTCGCGCAGGATCACCTGCCACACCAGGGTATTAGGCAACTGCGTGTTACGCATCAGCCCCAGATCGAGCGATCCTTCGTTAAGCGGCGATATCTGCTCGCGAGTATTTATTTCGCGCGTCTGAATATGCACATCCGGAAAGTTACGGCGAAACGAAGATAGCGTTTGTGAAACAGCGCTGATAAAGGGGGCCGATGAGGTAAACCCGATGCGCAGCTCTCCCGTCTCCCCGAGATAAAGCCGTTCCGCTCTGGCGGCGGCGTCCTCCACCATACTCAGGATCTGTCTGCTATCGGCAAGAAACTGTTTTCCCGCCGCCGTCAGGCTCACGCTGCGGTTGGTTCGCGCCAGCAGACGCGCCCCGACCTGCTGCTCCAGGATCTGTATCTGCTGGCTTAGCGGTGGCTGAGAGATATTCAGCCTTGCCGCCGCACGACCAAAATGCAGCTCTTCGGCGACGGCGACAAAATAGCGTAGATGGCGCAGCTCGATATTCATATTTTTAAAGTATCATTTGAGATTATTAATATATTAGACAGAATATTTACATTTTCCTACCCTAATCTTGTGGTCATACCCGTCACCAGAAACCACGGGGATGTTTAAGCAAGGATTATGTGTGAGCCGTACAACGACCGTTGATATCGCGCCGGCCAGCGACATTGATGATTTACCCGCAGCACCGCAGCCGGTTCAGTTTATTAAACGTGGTACCCCCCAGTTTATGCGCGTCACGCTGGCGCTCTTCTCAGCGGGTCTCGCCACTTTCGCCCTGCTCTACTGCGTTCAGCCGATCCTGCCGGTCCTGTCGCATGAATTTGGCGTGTCGCCAGCCAGCAGCAGTATTTCGCTCTCCATTTCAACCGGGATGCTGGCGATCGGTCTGCTGTTCACCGGGCCACTTTCGGATGCCATCGGGCGTAAGCAGGTTATGGTAACGGCGTTAATGCTGGCCTCCGTGTGTACCTTGTTGTCCACCATGATGACCAGCTGGCACGGCATTCTGATCATGCGCGCGCTGATTGGGTTATCCCTGAGCGGCGTGGCGGCGGTCGGGATGACCTATCTCAGCGAGGAGATCCACCCGAGCTTCGTGGCCTTCTCCATGGGGCTGTATATTAGCGGGAACTCTATCGGCGGGATGAGCGGACGCCTGCTCAGCGGTGTGTTTACTGATTTCTTTAACTGGCGCATTGCGCTGGCCGTTATCGGCTGCTTCGCCCTCGCTTCGGCGCTGATGTTCTGGAAAATCCTGCCGGAATCGCGCCATTTCCGCCCGACCTCCCTGCGTCCGAAAACGTTATTTATCAACTTTCGCCTGCACTGGCGCGATCAAGGGCTGCCCCGTTTGTTCCTGACCGGTTTCCTGCTGATGGGCTCGTTCGTGACGCTGTTCAACTACATTGGCTATCGTCTGATGCTTTCACCGTGGCATCTTAGCCAGGCATTAGTGGGTTTGCTCTCTGTGGCATATCTCACCGGGACATGGAGTTCGCCAAAAGCGGGCGCCATGACCGCGCGCTTCGGCCGTGGTCCGGTGATGCTGGTATCCACCGCCGTGATGCTGTTCGGACTGCTGATGACGCTTTTCTCTTCCCTGTGGCTGATTTTTGCCGGAATGCTGCTCTTCTCTGCGGGCTTCTTTGCCGCGCATTCCGTTGCCAGCAGCTGGATTGGCCCACGCGCGCGCCGCGCTAAAGGTCAGGCTTCGTCACTGTATCTGTTCAGTTACTATCTTGGTTCCAGCATAGCCGGTACGCTCGGCGGGGTGTTCTGGCATAACTACGGCTGGAACGGCGTGGGCGGATTTATCGCGCTGATGCTGTGCGCGGCACTGCTGGTGGGCGCGAGCCTGCATAAACGACTGCATTAAATTTAATTGCACTGACGATATTGCATATTACGAAAGGCCAAATTTGATGGCCTTTCTTTTTAAATGACTTAAATCAACGAGTATTATAAGCGGCAATACCTGCGCCAACAATAGCCAATACACCCACCACTGCTTTAGCCTCTTTTACATGCTGGTTATGCATTATTGCTGCTTTATTAGCATTAACCGCGTTAGGGTCCAATGTAATAACATTGCTAAAATGATTCATGCAAGCTTCATCAACAGTTCCATTGAAGGTGCCCGAAAGTACTTTATCAGTTTTATTATCTATTGATAATGACAATGCACAAATATGGGTTGCCGTAGCACTGCCATAATTTCCAGTGGTGTCAGATGTTCCAACCGCCCCCCCAGAAAAACCGTTACCATATCCCTGATAACTGGAACCACTCACCGTCACAGCATTAGTATCAGTGCTAAAAGAACCGACAGACGTTGTCCCCTGATTACTATCCCACTGATACATCGTCTGACTGCCATTGATGGGCATTGTACGTGTTGGTATCCCTAAATCAGTCATTGCTTCTGCCTTACTATGCCCAATAAGGGTAATTGTGGCATTTCTATACTGAGAAGGAACGGGTTGCATCGCGCAGCCACTTAGCAAAGGCGCTGCAATCGCGCAGAAAATAAATTTATTCATTATAAGAGTTGCCTATTAATTGACTTTGACGCATTGAATATCGCGCCAGGTAAGAATATTCCTATACACTCTTCTATATTTGACTATGAGAGCTATTTTCAACATTCAAATAATTCACCCAATCAATATAAACAACAATATTTATTTGCGCAGATTATTCGATAACATAGAATATCAACGTCATTTGAATAAGTAACATATGTTTTAATCAGATATGAACCTCTGTATGCTCGTTATGACATTCAAACACAACGAGAGCACAGAATGAAAAATAACCATTTTTATCAATCTCTTACAAAAACCTTCCAGCGCCTCTCCCGCTTCTCTCACCTCTCCTCCATCGCCAGCTGGGACATGTTCACCATGATGCCGCCAGGCGGCAGCGCCGCGCGCGGTGAAGCGCTGGCGGAGATGAGCGTCCTGCAACATCAGATCCTGACCGATAAAAAAGTGGGTGAATGGCTGGCGGCGGCGGCAGACGAAGATCTGAACGACGTTGAGCTGGCCAACCTGCGTGAAATGACGCGCCACTACCAGCAGGCAACTTTACTGCCGGAATCGCTGGTGGAGGCCAAATCGCTGGCGGGCAGCAGGTGTGAACACGCGTGGCGCACTCAGCGTCCGGCCAACGACTGGCAGGGCTTTTCAGCCAACCTGAAAGAGGTGGTGAAACTCAGTCGTGAAGAAGCCCGCCTGCGCGCTGAAGCTAAAGGCTGCACGCCTTACGACGCGCTGCTGGATATCTTTGAACCCGACATGACCAGCGCTCGCCTGGATGTGCTGTTCGGCGATCTGAAGTCCTGGCTACCGGAGTTGCTGGCAAAGGTTGTGGAAAAACAGGCTCAACGATCGTTCGTTCCGCCACAGGGTCCCTTCCCGACCGCCACGCAGCGCGAGCTGGGCCTGGAAGCGATGAAAATGCTTGGCTTCGATTTTAACGGCGGTCGTCTGGACGTTAGCGCCCACCCGTTCTGCGGCGGCGTGCCGGAAGATGTGCGTATCACCACGCGTTACGATGAAGATGAACTGCTCAGCGCGCTTTTCGGCGTGATCCACGAAACCGGACATGCCCGCTACGAGCAAAACCTTCCGCGAGCATGGGCCGGTCAGCCCGTTGCGCTGGCGCGCTCTACGGCGATCCATGAATCCCAGAGCTTGTTCTTTGAAATGCAGCTAGGCCGCAGCGACGCTTTCCTGAAGCATCTGCTTCCGGCGGTTCATGCCCGTTTCGGCAGCCAGGCGGCATTCAGCGAAGAGAATTTCATTGCCTGGAACCAGCGCGTGAAGCCGGGCTACATCCGCGTTGATGCGGATGAAGTGAGCTATCCGGCGCATGTGGTGCTGCGCTATGAGATCGAGCGCGCGCTAATCAATGGCGAAATTGAAGTCGATGATATTCCCGCGTTATGGGATGAGAAAATGCAGGCCTGGCTTGGGTTATCCACCAAAGATAACTACCGCAACGGCTGTATGCAGGATATCCACTGGACCGACGGCGGTTTTGGCTACTTCCCGTCTTACACGCTGGGAGCAATGTATGCGGCACAGCTGTTCCATGCCGCCAAAACTGCGCTGCCCGGGTTGCAGGCATCCATCGCCGGGGGCGATTTCTCGGCGCTGTTTGACTGGCTGCGTCAGAATATCTGGCAGCACGGCAGCCGTTTCAGCACATCGCAGCTCATCACCCAGGCCACGGGTGAAGATCTGAATATCCGCTACTTCCGCGAACACCTGACATCCCGCTACCTGTAACCGAATGCGCCGGGGATCTGCCCCGGCGTTGTACATACGGTTACACGCCGATACCAATCACTCACGGAAACCCCGAATTTACAGGGATATAGTTATTTCAACGGCCCCGCAGTGGGGTTAAATGAGAAACCAAATTCGAGGGTATGAAAATGAAAAAAGTATTAGCTCTGGTTGTTGCCGCTGCTATGGGTCTGTCTTCCGCTGCATTCGCGGCTGAAACTACCGCCACCGCAGCGCCTGCGGCTTCCACCGCTGCTCCGGCCAAAACGGTTCACCATAAAAAACATCACAAAGCGGCTAAACCAGCGGCAGAACAGAAAGCGCAGGCCGTTAAAAAGCACCACAAAAAAGCGGCAAAACCAGCGGTAGAGCAGAAAGCCCAGGCGGCTAAAAAGCATCACAAAAAAGCAGCAAAACACGAAGCGGCTAAACCTGCTGCACAGCCAGCAGCGTAAGAGTACAAGCTTAACCGTGCCCTTCGGGGCACGTTGGTAAACCGGCGCTGAACGGGTTTGCGGTCAGCGCCGTTTTTTTATCCGGAGGGCGTATGCTGCGGCGCTATCGGTTTGAGTTCATTCTTATCCTGCTAATTTTATGCGCGCTCATCGCCAGCCACTTTTATCTTTCCTGAATGTAGCACGCTGATTTTACTCCCACTTTCTCGCCGTCGCGTCTATAGTATTTTTATAGGGATCACTTTTAATAATCATAATTACCCCCACCAGAGTGTGATATGCGTAAATCTGTTGTGTTGTTACTGGGAACGTTTAGCCTTTTTGCTGGCTTTTCACATGCGGATGATGGCGACGATGACGCCATTAGCGCCAAAGAGGTAAAGACGCTGTTTTTTGGTCATGACGATCGTACGCGTGTCACCGATCCTACCGAATCGCCCTGGGATGCCATCGGGCAACTGGAAACCGCCAGCGGCAATTTATGTACTGCAACCCTCATTACGCCACGCCTTGCGCTGACGGCGGGTCATTGCCTGTTAATGCCGCCTGAAGGCAAACCGGATAAAGCGATCGCCCTGCGCTTTGTGTCGCAAAAAGGAATATGGCGCTACGAAATTCACGGTATTGAGGGGCGGGTGGATCCGTCGCTTGGCAAACGCCTGAAACCGGATGGTGATGGCTGGATTGTGCCGCCCGGGGCGGCCTCCTGGGATTTCGGGCTGATCGTTTTACGTTATCCGCCGTCCGGGATCACCCCGCTGCCGCTCTTTGATGGCGATAAAGCCGCGCTCACCGCCGCCCTGAAAGCCGCCGATCGAAAAGTAACGCAGTCAGGCTACCCTGTTGATCACCTCGATTCGCTGTACACCCATACGGACTGCGTGGTGACGGGTTGGGCGCAAAACAGCGTGCTGTCGCATCAGTGCGATACGCTACCGGGTGATAGCGGATCGCCGCTGATGTTAAAAACCGATAACGGCTGGCAGCTGATTGGCGTTCAAAGTTCTGCGCCAGCGGCGAAAGACCGCTGGCGCGCCGATAACCGGGCGTTGTCGGTGACCGGTTTTCGCGACCGGCTGGAAGCCCTGGCGCAGCAGTAGGTCACTCAGGCCAGTTTAATCATGATCATGCCGGCGAGCAGTAATACCAGCCCTATCCAGCCTTTATTGTTTAAACGCTGCCCGAACATAATCCAGCCTGCCGCCAGGGTGGCGGCAATACCGAAGCCACCCCACAGCGCATAGGCCACGGACAGATCGATGCCTTTCACCGCCTGCGACAGGGCGCTAAACGCCCCCAGAACCGCGGCAATCGATAACAGGCCGTAGGCTTTGCGACGAAAACCGTCGGAGAACTTCAGAAAGACGTTCGCAATAATTTCCAGAACGATGGCGAAAGCCAGCCAGGCCGCGTGGATCCATTCAAACTGCTGCATGGGTCTGCTCCTTCTGCTGTTTTGCCGGTTTGCGTGTACCCGATTTAATCAGCACGATACCCGCGACCAGGGTCGTCAGCCCGGCAATTTTCATTGTCGTCAGGGTTTCATCAAATAACATGACGCTAAACAGCGTAATCAATAAAATACCAACACCTTCCCACAATGCGTATGCCACGCCCAGCGCGATTTTTTTAACCGCGAAAGAGAGGAAAATATAGGAAAGCGTAATCATGACCAGCATCAAAATAAAACCGGTGCTGCCATCACTCACGCTCGCCCATTTCATCGACAAGGTGCCGGTAATTTCAGCGACGATCGCCAGAGCTAATAAAATCCAGTAAAACATGTTTTTTCTCCTGCTTGAGAATATAATCCATCGAGGCTCGCTGCGGACAGCAAACTAAAAAGTTGTGAATTAAATCAGTTAGCTAAGCGCATAGCGCCAGCTCAGGCAGAAGACGTGACTATAGCGCGGAACGCCAGTGTTGCTCACCAGAAAGCAGGCAGAGGGAGGTTGAAAACAGAGCAGAGTTGTTTGAAAAATACGTCCTGAACAAATTGTCCATAAAATTACAATTATCCGCGGTGTTGCTTCTCGTCTTTGCGGATGAAAATTGTCCTCGGTAGTTGAACACGCCTGATTTGTATCATAAGCCAGGAATTTACTCAAAGCCTTTTCATTTCTTTACCCAGTCTGTTTGATTTTGGTTAGTTTTTTTAATCCGCTTTCCCCTCTATTATAAATAAAAAACTGTTCAGGAACGTCCATGGCCAAACCTATTATCACCCTCAACGGGCTTAAGATCGTCATCATGCTGGGCATGCTGGTGATCATTCTGACCGGCGTTCGTTTTGCGGCCGATATCATCGTGCCTTTTATCCTGGCGCTTTTTATCGCGGTGATCCTCAATCCGCTGGTGCAGCGAATGGTGCGGCTGCGCATCCCGCGTGTGCTGGCGATAAGCCTGCTTATCAGTATTATTATCGTTGCGATGGTGCTGTTAGTCGCCTATCTGGGAACCTCCCTGAACGAGCTGGCGCGGACGCTACCGACATACCGCTCTTCCCTGGCGACCCCGCTGCTGCAAATTGAACCCTGGCTGCAACGCGCGGGTATCGAAGTCTCGGTTGAGGAACTGCTTAAATACATCGATCCGAATGCCGCCATGACGATTGTCACCAGCCTGCTGGCACAACTCTCCAACGCCATGACCTCAATTTTCCTGCTGTTCCTGACGGTTGTGTTTATGCTGCTGGAAGTTCCACAGCTGCCTGCAAAGCTCCAGCACATCATGGTGCGTCCGGTAGAGGGAATGGGCGCCATTCAGCGCGCGCTCGACAGCGTTTCACGCTATCTGGTGCTGAAAACGGCCATCAGCCTGGTGACGGGATTAGTGGTCTGGGGGATGCTCGCCGCGCTGGATGTGCGTTTTGCCTTCGTCTGGGGGCTGCTGGCCTTTGCGCTCAACTATATTCCTAACATCGGCTCCGTGCTGGCGGCGATCCCCCCTATCCTTCAGGTGCTGGTTTTCAGCGGTTTGTATGATGCCCTGATTCTGCTGGCAGGCTATCTGGTGATTAACCTTGTCTTCGGGAACATTCTTGAACCACGGATAATGGGACGCGGGCTGGGGCTTTCAACCCTTGTTGTGTTCCTGTCCCTAATTTTCTGGGGCTGGCTGCTCGGGCCTGTCGGCATGCTGCTCTCCGTTCCGCTGACAATTATTGTCAAAATTGGCCTCGAGCAGACCGCCGGTGGGCAAAGTATCGCTGTACTGCTGAGCGACATGAGCCATAAGGCCGATTAATTGTCCATCGACAGCATGGGCTTGCCCGTTCTTCCCGCTTCGCGATAGTTGCCTACTGCCCGCTGCCATTCCGACAGCGGGTAGAGGGTGACATCGCTGCACTGACTGGCGCGCAGTTTAGGCCAGATGCGCCGAAACTCCGCCTGCCACGCCTCAGCGCTCAGCGCGTCCAGATAGTTACGAATGTGAAACCACGCCACGCACGGCAACGGCCGCTGCTGCCGGAAGGTCTGCCCGGAGAGCAGCCCGTAGCAGACAAAGGTGCCGGCTTCGGGCATCACGCTCAGGATCGTCTCCGCCAGGCTGCCGCCCGTGGCGTCGTACACCACGTCTGCGCGCGCGGCGGCAGCGTTGACGGCGGCCATATCGTGTTGCGCAATCGGGACGATCCCCTTTTCAGCCAGACGTTGAGCGTGCACGGGCGAGCGATGGATCCCGTAAACCGCCTCTGCACCCGCCTGGCGTGCCCATTGCCCGAGCAGAACGGCGCAGTCAGAACCGGCAGCGGTGAGCAGCACCGTTTTCCCGACCGGAGGATAGCGGTCCAGCATCATCTGTGCGGCAAGCGGATTGATATACGCCCGCGCGGCAAGAAGCGAGTCGACGTCGTCCGGGACGGGAACCGCATACGCCGCCGGGCAGTCGACATAGCGCTGCCAGGTTCCCTGCCCCCGTAACGGCAGGACCCGCTTGCCCAGCAGCGCCGGATAAGCGGCGGGCGTTTCGGTCACTATTCCGACCCCTTCATAACCGGCTATCGCAGGCAGCGGCGTGCGATGGCGATATGCCCCGGTGATGGGGATGAGATCGGAGGCGTTCACCGGAGAAAAAAGCATGCGCACACGTATCTCTCCCGGCTGTCGCGGGGACAATGGTGTGGTTTCCGCTTGCAGTACCGATTCAGGCTCACCAAACCGGCGATACCAGAGGGCCAGATTACGCATTGCGATCGCGCCATCCCATTTCCGGTGCGACATGTTTCAGGATGGACTCGATCACATGTGCGTTGTATTCCACGCCCAGCTGATTCGGCACGGTAAGCAACAGCGTATCCGCTTCCGCGATCGCTTCATCCTTTTTCAACTGTTCAATCAGCTTGTCTGGCTCTGCGGCATAGCTGCGTCCGAAAATGGCCCGCGTTTTCTCATCCAGATAGCCCACGCTGTCGCTCTCATTGCGGCTTGAACCGAAATACATCCGGTCGCGTTCGTCCATCAGGGCAAAAATACTGCGGCTGACCGAAACGCGTGGCTGACGGGTATGCCCTGCCTCAGCCCAGGCCTGTCGGTAGGCACGGATCTGTTTTGCCTGCTGAATATGGAACGGCTCGCCGGTTTCATCATCTTTCAGCGTTGAGCTTTGCAGGTTCATCCCCAGTTTTGCCGCCCATACTGCCGTTGCATTAGAGCCAGCCCCCCACCAGATACGATCGCGTAAGCCTTCTGAATGCGGCTCCAGACGCAACAATCCCGGCGGGTTTGGGAACATCGGCTGTGGGTTAGGCTTCGCAAACCCTTCACCGCGTAATACATCAAGCAGTACCTCAGTGTGGCGGCGCGCCATATCAGATTCGGTTTCCCCTTCCTGCGGCACGTAACCAAAATAACGCCAGCCATCAATCACCTGCTCCGGGGAACCCCGGCTGATACCAAGCTGTAATCGCCCGCCGGAGATGAGATCTGCCGCGCCAGCATCTTCCGCCATATACAGCGGATTTTCATACCGCATGTCGATCACGCCCGTCCCGATTTCGATACGTTTGGTTTTCGCGCCTATTGCCGCCAGCAAGGGGAATGGCGAACTGAGCTGGCGGGCAAAGTGGTGCACACGGAAATAAGCCCCGTCCGCGCCCAGCTCTTCGGCTGCGACCGCCAGATCGATGGACTGTAGCAGCGTGTCAGCCGCGGTTCGCGTGCCGGACTGGGGTGACGGCGTCCAGTGACCAAACGACAAAAATCCGATCTTTTTCATAGTGGAGTATCCTGATAAAGCATTGCGTTATCCCTACTCTACGCATTAACGGATGAGAATAAATGGTGATTATTTAACGGAATGCTTCAAATAAACTGACAGAAATACGCAAATCGCAGGCTGCCTTCCCGCAGAGGAGGCATTCTCCTGACATCTCATAATGGGATATAGTGTGAACTATTCTCTTTTTAACAGGTAACATCAGCAATGGCTCTGATCCCCAAAAACTACGCACGGCTGGAAAGCGGCTACCGTGAAAAAGCGCTAAAAATCTACCCCTGGGTTTGTGGACGCTGCTCGCGTGAGTTTGTTTATTCAAATCTTCGTGAACTCACGGTTCACCATATCGACCACGATCACACCAATAACCCGGAAGATGGCAGTAACTGGGAGCTGTTGTGCCTGTTTTGTCACGATCACGAACACTCAAAGTACACCGAAGCGGATCAGTATGGCACCACCGTTGTCGCGGGTGAGGATGCGCAAAAAGACGTGGGTGTCGCCACGTTTAACCCCTTTGCCGATCTCAAGGCGATGATGGACAAGAAGAAGTAATATCGACGGCTTCACTGCCCATACCTGCCGTATGGGCACTTATATTCCTTAAACATTTCATTAAATACCCTTTCCGCCAGATTTGCCTCGCCGCCATTCTGAATATAACCCTCTTCCTCCTGCACCCGTACGACGTCACTCCTCGTTCCCCCTTGATCTTTGCTATCAATATACAATACTGTATATAAATACAGTATTTATTAACGGTGATCATAATGCAGTTTTTCACCCCACCTGGCGATACCAGAGCGAGCTGACCATGTTTGCACTGTGTGATGTGAACGCTTTCTATGCTTCCTGTGAAACGGTTTTTCGCCCGGACCTGAAGGGACGACCAGTGGTCGTGTTGTCCAATAACGATGGGTGCGTCATCTCTCGCTCCGCTGAAGCCAAACCCTTTGTGAAAATGGGTGAACCGTACTTCAAACAGAAAGATCGCTTCAGGCATCATGGCGTGGTTTGTTTCAGCAGTAATTATGAACTTTACGCGGATATGTCCAACCGGGTAATGAACACGCTTGAAGAGATGTCGCCTCGTAGCGAAATATACTCCATTGATGAGATCTTTTGCGATCTTACCGGGGTGCGTAATTGTCGCGATCTTTCCGATTTTGGGCATGAAATGAGAGCGACCGTACTGCAACGCACCCATCTGACCGTCGGGGTGGGCATCGCACCCACAAAGACGCTGGCGAAACTGGCAAATCACGCGGCAAAACGCTGGCAGCGCCAGACGGGAGGCGTTGTTGATTTATCCAATGTGGATCGTCAGAGAAAGCTGATGGCGGCGCTACCCGTCGAAGACGTTTGGGGGGTAGGACGTCGCATAGCGAAGAAGCTTGAGATGATGGGGATTAAGACCGTCCTGCAACTGGCAGACACCGATATCCGGTTCATAAGAAAACATTTCAATGTCGTGCTGGAGAGAACGGTGCGTGAATTACGGGGCGAATCGTGTCTTGAACTGGAAGAGTTTGCCCCGGTAAAGCAAGAAATCGTCTGTTCGCGCTCGTTTGGCGAACGCATCACGGAATATGACGATGTACGCCAGGCCATCTGTAGTTATGCTGCCCGGGCAGCAGAAAAACTTCGCAATGAGCATCAGCATTGCCGATTTATCTCCGTATTTGTTAAAACCTCGCCCTTCGCGCTTAACGAGCCATATTATGGCAATAGCGCGTCGGTAAAACTGCTTACCCCAACCCAGGATAGCCGGGATATTATCGGCGCATCAGTTCGTTGTCTGGATGCGGTCTGGAAGAACGGCCATCGGTACCAGAAAGCCGGCGTGATGCTGGGAGATTTTTATAGCCAGGGCGTCGCGCAACTTAATCTGTTTGACGACAACGCACCCAGGAAAAACAGCCAAAAGTTAATGGATGTATTAGACCATCTGAATGCTGAAAATGGCCGTGGCACGCTTTACTTCGCGGGACAGGGTATTCAGCAGCCGTGGCAGATGAAACGGGAAATGCTTTCACCCCGCTACACAACCCGCTTTGCGGATCTCCTCACTGTTAAGTGATATTAACAATTGCTGCTAAGTTGTAAATTTCTCCTTGCCGGACCGGACAAATCGGTTATCGTGCCAGGCAACTTTCACAGCAATAAAAGACAGTGGGATGCGCTATGGCGATTTTTGATGGTCACAATGACCTGTTGCTTAATTTATGGCTTCACCATCGCCAGGATCCGGTAACGGCCTTCTTCTCCGGCATTGAAAACGGACACCTCGATTATCCGCGCATGCAGCAAGGCGGATTTTCCGGCGGGCTGTTCGCGCTGTTCGTGCCGCCGCAGGAGTATATCGCCCGCATGGCGCCACAATCCGCCTGCGAGCCGTGGCAGCCGGTCGACATTCTCTGGCAGCAGCTGACGATCCTTAAGCAGCTTGTCGCCCACTCCGACGGCCGGGCGCGATTGTGCCTGAGCGCGGCGGATATCGAACGCTGCCGTCAGGATAAGGTGCTAGCGATGGTAGCGCATATTGAGGGCGCGGGCGGTTTTGACGGCGAGGGAGGCGATCTACAGGCTTTCTATGCCGCCGGGGTGCGTAGCATTGGGCCTTTCTGGAACATTGCTAACCGTTTTGGCACCGGCGTTAACGGGGCGTTTCCCGGCAGCCCGGACAGCGGCTCAGGGCTTACCGCAGAGGGTATCGCCCTCATTAAGCACGCTAACGCCCTGAACATGCTGATTGACGTTTCGCATATGAATGAAAAGGCGTTCTGGGATACCGCTCGTCATTCCTCATCACCGCTGGTCGCCACCCACTCCAACGCCCATACGCTGTGCCCGCAACCGCGCAATCTGACCGATCGGCAGCTGCTGGCTATCCGCGACAGCGGCGGCGTGGCTGGCGTCAATTTCGGCAACGCGTTTCTGCGCGCCGACGGTAAACGCGATAGCGATACCCCGCTGAGTACGATTGTTCGCCATATCGACTATCTTATTAACATCATGGGTGACGATCATGTCGCGCTGGGCTCCGATTTTGACGGCATTACGTTGCCTGATGACTTACACGATGTGAGTGGTTTACCACGGCTAATCAGCGCGTTGCGTGACAGCGGCTATGATCAATTTGTGCTGAATAAGCTGCTGTGGGGTAACTGGCAAAAGGTATTGCAAAATGTTTGGCAACAATAGGTTATGTTGTAAACATTAAGTTAATTCCTTACATCTTTCGGGTTGAGCTTTGCCCTCCTGTGACGCATTATTTGATGAACATCACAAAACTGGCACAAACAATGGCGTTGGTGCTGCATTTTTAAAGAGGAAAAAACGATGTGGAAGAAACCTGCTTTTATTGATTTACGTCTTGGCCTGGAAGTGACCCTGTACATTTCCAACCGCTAATCGCTCTGCCCGCCATACGTGCGGGCATTTTTGTTTGACTACCTGGCCCATCTTCATGTTTATTAAAGTCCTCGGTTCCGCCGCTGGCGGTGGTTTCCCCCAGTGGAACTGTAACTGCGCCAACTGTCAGGGTTTGCGCGACGGTACCCTTCAGGCGCCCCCTCGCACCCAGTCGTCGATCATCGTCAGTGATAACGGCAAAGAGTGGGTGCTGTGTAACGCCTCCCCCGATATCAGCCAGCAGATTGCCCATACGCCAGAACTGAATAAGAAAGAGGTTCTGCGCGGCACGCATATTGGCGGCATTATTCTCACCGATAGCCAGATTGACCACACCACCGGGCTGCTCAGCCTGCGCGAAGGGTGCCCACATCAGGTATGGTGTACGCCGGAGGTGCATGAAGATCTTTCCAGCGGATTCCCGATTTTTACCATGCTCCGGCACTGGAACGGCGGCCTGATTCATCACCCGATTGCGCCGCTCACCGCCTTTAGCGTGGAGGCCTGCCCTGATTTGCAGTTTACCGCTGTCCCCATCGCCAGTAACGCACCGCCCTATTCGCCGTGGCGCGACCGCCCGCTGCCGGGGCATAACGTGGCGCTGTTTATCGAAAACCGCCGCAACGGTCAGACGCTGTTCTACGCGCCGGGTCTCGGTGAACCCGATGACGCCATCCTGCCGTGGCTTAAAAAGGCGGACTGTCTGCTGATTGACGGCACCGTCTGGCAGGACGATGAACTCCAGGCCACCGGCGTCGGGCGCAATACCGGCCGCGACATGGGCCATCTGGCGCTCGGCGATGAACACGGCATGATGGCGCTGCTGGCCTCGCTGCCGGCAAAGCGCAAGATTCTGATCCACATTAATAACACCAACCCGATCCTTAACGAGCAGTCGCCGCAGCGTCACGCCCTTGCGCAGCAGGGAATAGAAGTGAGCTGGGACGGGATGAACATCACGCTTCAGGACTAACTATGCACATTCGCGAAACGCTCTCGCCGCAAGAGTTTGAGCACGCCCTTCGGGCGAAAGGCGCCTACTATCATATTCACCATCCGTACCATATCGCGATGCATAACGGCGAGGCCAGCCGCGAGCAGATCCAGGGCTGGGTGGCGAACCGGTTTTACTACCAGACGACCATCCCACTGAAAGACGCGGCAATTATGGCGAACTGCCCGGATCCGCACACGCGTCGCAAATGGGTGCAGCGGATCCTCGATCACGACGGCAGCAACGGTCATGACGGCGGTATCGAAGCCTGGCTACAGCTGGGCGAAGCCGTGGGGCTCAGCCGCGAGGACTTAATCAGCGAACGCCACGTGCTGCCCGGCGTCCGTTTCGCCGTCGACGCTTACGTTAACTTCGCCCGCCGCGCCAACTGGCAGGAGGCTGCATGCAGTTCGCTCACCGAACTGTTCGCCCCGCAAATCCATCAGTCGCGTCTCGACAGCTGGCCACAGCACTACCCGTGGATCAAAGAGGAAGGCTATTTTTATTTCCGCAGCCGCCTCAGCCAGGCCAGCCGCGACGTTGAACACGGTCTGGAGCTGGCGAAGCGTTATTGCGATAGCGCGGAAAAGCAGAATCGGATGCTGGAGATCCTTCAGTTCAAACTCGATATCCTGTGGTCGATGCTCGACGCGATGACCATGGCCTACGCGCTACAGCGTCCGCCTTATCACACGGTCACCGACAAAGCGGCCTGGCACACAACCCGACTGGTATAAGCATGCAAAAAAACTCCATCGTCGCCTTTCGTCGCGGCTATCGCCTGCAATGGGAAGCCGCTCAGGACAGCCATGTCATCCTCTATCCGGAAGGCATGGCTAAACTCAATGAGACCGCGGCCGCAATCCTCGAACTGGTCGATGGCCAACGCGACGCGGCGGCTATCATTGCCATACTCAACGAACGGTTCCCGGAAGCCGGCGGCGTGGATGACGACGTCGTAGAATTCCTGCAAATCGCTTATCAACAGAAGTGGGTTATTTTCCGTGAGCCAGAATAAACCTGCCGTCAATCCACCGCTGTGGCTGCTGGCGGAGCTGACCTATCGCTGTCCGCTACAGTGTCCTTACTGCTCTAACCCGCTGGACTTCGCCCGGCAGGATCAGGAGCTGACCACTGAACAGTGGATTGAGGTTTTCCGCCAGGCGCGGGCGATGGGCAGCGTGCAGATAGGTTTTTCCGGCGGCGAACCGTTGACGCGTAAAGATCTGCCGGAGCTGATCCGCGCCGCCCGCGATCTCGGTTTTTATACCAACCTGATCACCTCGGGAATTGGCCTGACGGAAAGCAAGCTCGACGCATTCAGCGAGGCCGGTCTGGACCATATCCAGATTAGCTTCCAGGCCAGCGATGAAGTGCTCAACGCTGCGCTGGCGGGGAATAAAAAAGCCTTCCAGCAGAAGCTGGCGATGGCCAAAGCGGTTAAAGCGCGCGATTACCCGATGGTGCTGAATTTCGTCCTGCACCGGCATAATATCGATCAGATCGATAAAATCATCGAACTGTGCATCGAGCTGGACGCCGACGACGTCGAACTTGCCACCTGCCAGTTCTACGGTTGGGCGTTCCTTAATCGTCAGGGGCTTCTGCCGACGCGGGAACAGATTGCCCACGCGGAACGCGTGGTTGCCGAATATCGGCAAAAAATGGCCGCCAGCGGCAATCTGACCAACCTGCTGTTCGTCACTCCCGATTATTACGAGGAGCGGCCCAAAGGCTGCATGGGCGGCTGGGGGTCGATTTTCCTCAGTGTAACCCCGGAAGGCACGGCGCTGCCCTGCCACAGCGCGCGCCAGCTGCCGGTGGAATTCCCCTCGGTGCTTGAGCAGAGCCTGGAATCCATCTGGTATGACTCTTTCGGCTTCAACCGCTATCGCGGATTTGACTGGATGCCGGAGCCGTGCCGCTCCTGCGATGAAAAAGAGAAAGACTTCGGCGGCTGCCGCTGCCAGGCCTTTATGCTCACCGGGAATGCGGATAACGCCGATCCGGTGTGCAGCAAATCGCCGCATCATCATAAAATCCTCGAGGCGCGACGCGAAGCAGCCTGTAGTGATATGAAGATCGGTCAGCTTCAGTTTCGCAACCGAACCCGTTCTCAGCTTATCTATAAAACCCGGGAACTGTAACGATAATGACCATCCGCATCGTGGAACTGGCAGGCGGTTTACGCGCAACGCTGGTGCATCAGCCGCAGGCGACACGCGCGGCGGCGCTGGCGCGCGTGAGTGCCGGAAGCCATCACGAGCCACCGCGATTCGCCGGTCTTGCGCATTTGCTTGAGCACCTGCTGTTCCGCGGTAGCCAGCGCTATCAGGGCGATGATCGACTCATGGCCTGGGTCCAGCGCCAGGGCGGCAACGTCAATGCCACCACGCTGGCTCGCCACAGCGCTTTTTTCTTCGACGTTGCCGCCGATAACCTGTCCGACGGCGTCGCGCGACTGCGGGATATGTTGCAGGCGCCGCTGCTTTCCCGGCTGGACATCCAGCGCGAAGTGGCGGTCATTGATGCGGAAAACCGGCTTATCCAGCAGCATGATGCCGCCCGGCGCGAAGCCGCGGCGCGCCACGCGATGGAACAACCGGAGGTTCTTCGCCGTTTTCAGGTGGGTAGCCATGATTCTCTGGGGCAAGACACGGGAACGCTGCACGCCGCGTTGCGCGACTTTCATCGCCGCTATTATGTGGCCAGACACCTGCAATTGTGGCTACAGGGACCGCAAACGCTGGATGCGTTAGCCGAGCTTGCCCATACGTTTGCGACAGGTTTTGCTTCAGGTGGCGTGCCTGAAGCCGCCCCCCCGTTACGCCTTAGCGCTGAAGCAGATTATCAGCTGGCAGTGACGGAGCGACCCGCGCTGTGGCGCTGTCCGTTGATCCGAAAAAGTGACAACGTCACCTTGCTTCGGGAATTTTTGCTGGACGAGGCCCCCGGAAGCCTGATTGACGGGCTGCGGGCGCGCGGGCTGGCAGAAGAGGTATCGCTGGACTGGCTTTATCAGGATGACGATTACGGCTGGCTGGCGCTAACGCTTGACGGCGAACGGCCCGAGGCCATAGACGCGCAAATCACGCGCTGGCTGCGGGCCCTACAGCAAACGACGCAAGAGCAACAGCGGCATTATTATCGGCTGGCACAGCAGCGCTTTAGCGCCCTGTCGGCCCTTGACCAGCTTCGCCAGCGGGCGTTTGGTTTTGCGCCCGGCGCGGCGCCGGTTGATTTTTCCGCCTTCTGTGCCGACTTACTGGCGGCGCCCACCTCATATCTGGCCTGCAAAAAAATGGAAGCCGCCGGGACAATTTCCAGCCAGGGATTTGCCCTGCCGCTTAGCCACTGGCGTCGCCAGCCGGTTGCGGATGAGAGCCCCATCGCGTTTTCCTTCTACCCGCAGGCTGCCCAATATTCTGCCCCAGCCCTGACGCCAGAAGCCGTTCCGCTGCTGCATTTACCGGCGCAGGCACAACCGCCGACGTTGATCCTCCGCAAGCCTTTTTATTCGCGCGTAAGCGAGTCACAGGGGGTGGCGATCGGCAAACAATTACGCCCTCTTCTGGCTGAAATGCGCCATATCGGCGGCAGCGGCGAGTGGCAAACGGTTGACGGTAGCTGGCAGCTAACCCTGCGGCTTCCTGACGCCGTGGTGATGGCGGAACCCATCATCGGGGCGATAATCGATCGCCTCTCCCGCCCCACACCGGCTATTACGCCTGCGCCAGATGGCATTGCGATCCGTCAGTTGCTTAAGCAATTGCCTGAACGACTGGCATCGGAACCGTCACGGAATGGCTGGCTGGCGGCGTTAGCTGGCGGCAGCGCCGGACACGCGCACGGGTTAGCCCGGCAGCTTGGCCTGCTCCGGGCGCCGGTTAACGCTAAGCCGTTGCCGTTAAGCGATTGTCCCGGCGGGGTCGAACACATTCCGCACGCCAGCGCGGATTCGGCGCTGCTGGTGTTTATTCCTCTGCCGCCGGGTGCGTCGCTCGCCGCGCTGCGGCTGCTGGCGTTATGCTGCGAACCGCGATTTTTCCAGCGCCTGCGCGTGGAACAGCAGATTGGCTACGTGGTCAGCTGTCGTTATCAGCGTATTGCCGATCGCGATGGCCTGCTGCTGGCGTTACAGTCGCCTGATCGTTCTCCCGTGAACCTGTTGGGTTGCTGCAAACGATTTTTGCGAGAGCTGACGCTGTGCGATGAATCCGAGTTCAGCCTATTGCGACAGCAGCTGGCGACGCAGATCCGCTCACCGATGGATGCCAGCGCCACGGCAGTGGCCGCCCTGCGCCAGCGCTATGGTTTGCCGGTGTTAACGCCGCAGGCTATTGATGCCCTGCAACCTGACGAGATAGTCGCGCTATGGCGCGAGATGACTCGCCGTCGCCGTCGCTGGCGGGTGCTTTTCACGGGCTGACCGGAACCGCAGCTTTCTTCCTGTGCGTGGTTTTTAGTCAAAAAAAAGCCCCGTACTACGACGGGGCCAGGCTGCTTATTTCGCTGTTATTTATCCAGCGCGTAGGCAATCACGTAGTCACCACGATCCGGCGACTGGCGTGCACCGCCAGCAGAGATCAGAATGTACTGTTTGCCGGTTTTCGGTGATACATAGCTGATAGGTCCGCCCTGGCTACCCACCGGGAGACGCGCTTTCCACACTTCTTCCCCCGTAGAGTAATCAAAGGCGCGCAGGTAGTAATCCTGGGTTCCCGCAATGAAGACCAGACCGCCCTGCGTGGCCAGCGTACCGCCCAGCGTCGGCATACCGACAGGCATCTGCATACGCATTTTTACCCCAAACGGACCGGTATCCTGAACGGTACCGACCGGCACCTGCCAGACGATTTTCTGTGTTTTCAGGTCAATCGCAGAGAGAGAGCCAAACGGTGGTTTCTGGCACGGAATACCCAGCGGTGACATGAAACGGTTTTTGTTGACCGAATACGGCGTTCCTTTCATCGGAACAGCGCCCATACCGGCGTTCACGGCTTCACCGCCCGTGTTTGCCACTGCGCTTTGCGGATCTTGTTTAATCAGCTGGACCCACAGACCCAGACGCATGTCGTTGACGAAGATGTACTGGTTGTTCGGATCCGTGGACAGACTACCCCAGTTCATTCCCCCCAGCGAGCCCGGGAAGCTCAGGGAAATATCGGTCCCCGGCATCGTGTACAGACCGTCATAACGCATTGATTTGAAGCTGATACGACAGGCCAGCTGGTCAAACGGCGTCGCCCCCCACATATCCGATTCTTTCAGGGTTTCCGCGCCAATCTGCGGCATCCCCACAGAGCGCGGCTGCGTTGCCGGGTACTGTTCACGTGGAATATCCGCTGGTTTTACCGGAACCTCTTTCACTTCAGTGAGCGGTTTACCCGTCAGGCGATCAAGAACATAAATTTGCCCCGCTTTGGTGCCCACCACCACCGCGGGCTTGTTGCCCTCTTTTGTCGGGAAATCAACCAGGCTCGGCTGCATCGGGATATCGAAATCCCAGAGGTCGTTATGCACGGTCTGGTATACCCACTTCTCTTTCCCGGTAGTCGCATCCAGCGCGAGGATTGAGGTGGCGTATTTATGATCTTCCGGAATACGGTCAGCGCCCCACAGGTCGACGGAGGAACTCCCCATCGGGATAAACACGGTATTCATCGACGCATCCCAGGACATAGGGGCCCAGGAGTTTGCAGAGCTACGTTTGTAGTGTTCGCCCGGCTTCAGAACATAGTTCGGATCCGGATTACGCGGGTCGAACGCCCAGCGCAGCTGGCCGGTGATCACGTCATAACCACGTATAACGCCTCCCGGCATATCGGTGCTGACGTTATCCGCAACGCGGCCACCAACGACAACCGTCGTACCCGCCAGCGTCGGGGCCGACGTCAGCACGTAGGTGGGATCTGACGCATCGCCCATCCCTTCATGCAGGTTAACGCTGCCGTTAGTACCGAAGTCCGGACAGAATTTGCCGTTATCGGCGTCTAACGCGATCAGCTTACCGTCAATGGTATTCATCAGGATACGGCGCTGGCATGCAGCGCCCGGTGCGACCTGCGCTGGCAGAACCGGCGTGGAGCCCGCTACCGTTGGCTGTGCCAGCGGTTTGGTGGCATCAAAGTATGCCAGGCCACGGCAGCGCATCCAGATTGCAGATTTGGCGTTGATTTCCGCTTTCCAGATCTCTTTCCCACTATCGGCATCCACGGCGATCACGTTGTTATGCGGCGTACAGAGGAAGACACGATCGCCAACCTGTAGCGGCGTTTGCTGATCTTCTGCGCCATTGCCGTCCGGACTTTCCGGTACGTCACCGGTATGGTAGGTCCAGACCGGTTTCAGGTTTTTCACGTTGTCACGGGTTATCTGGTCCAGCGCCACAAAGCGACTACCGCCGGCCGTATTACCGTAGTGATCCCAGTTCTGCTGTTTCGCATCATCTTTTACCGGTACCAGCGGACGTTTTTCACCGCTAAACGGCACGGTCGGATGGGGTTGAAACATCTGAACAAAGGTGACGCCCATGGCGATAATAAGGACCGCGCAGACCCCCAGGGCCCCTTTTGCGCAGGACGGTTTTCCTTCACGTTTACGCAATGCAGGCCAGGTGGCAGCTGCCAGCACCATCAGCCCGGCGGGTACCATTAAACGGGAAACCAGCGGCCAGAAGTCGAGCCCGGCATCGAAAAATGCCCAAATCAGGGTGCCAAGAAACACCAGGGCAAACAGCCCCACGGCAGAGGACTTGCGGCGGAAGAACTGAATCGCAGAGAGCAGAGTGATAACCCCGGCGATGAGAAAATACCAACTCCCCCCCAGGGAAACCAGTTTAAAACCGCCGATAGCAAAAAAGAGCCCCGTTACAAGAAGTATCACACCCACCAGCAGGCACCACGGGCCTAACCAGCCGGATGAGCGGGGATTATTGTCTGACATAAAAATGAATCTCCTGATTACTTTATAACAGCAGGGTTTTATTGACTGCCACGATGCTAAAACCCTGCGTAACATCAATTGTTCGTGTGCGAATCATAAATTAAAATTATAATGTAGACAAAATGTATTCTGTCGGAAGAAAAGAAAACTCACTAAAGTGCAGGAACATAACAAAATAAAAAAAATGGGATATCACTCTGTAATTCGCCAATACCAGAATATTTGACCAGTCAGTTCCGGCTTATGCGATGAATATCAGGTTTGCCGACAAGACAGCCCAGGTGACGTAAGATTTTTGCATGATGAGAATTAACTTATTGCCTATTAATTAAGCTTCACAAACACGATCAGCTCGCGGATTTCACGATATACGTCACTACACCAAAGATATCGAGCGTATCGTCGCTGCCGACAATAATCGGTGAATAGGCGCTGTTCATGGGGTTGAGTTGAATATTGGGACGCAGCTGGAGGCGCTTCACGGTAAATTCGCCCTCTACCGCCGCAATCACGATATCGCCATGCTCAGGCTTGCGGGAACTGTCCACCACCAGCAAATCACCGTTATTGATCCCCCCTTCTATCATCGAGTCACCGGCGGCTTTGACAAAGTAAGTGGAGCTGGGATGGGCCACTAATAACTCGTTTAAATCGATACGCCGCTCTACATAATCCGCTGCCGGGCTGGGGAAGCCGCACTGTACTAAGTCGCTGAAAAGTGGAATAGCAACGATTTCACGCAACTCTGCGGGTCTGAAAAAGATCATGATAAACACCTCCATACTGTTTTTATATACAGTAGTTTTAACTGAGATATCGATCAAGCCATGTCAGCGTAAGCGGCTGGCTACGCCTTAACCGCTTCGCTTATAACCCCCTATAGCAATGAAGATTATTTGTTTTGTAAATTTTTACGCACAGACAAGCGTAACGCGTCATAAAACATCACTACGCAATGACTTTCACATGACTATAAAAAGAAAACAAAGTAACAACAAATCACTCCACATACACTATACGTTGACTTTATATTTAGACTAGCGCATATTTTACAGCACAAATTAACAAGACAATTTTTGGAGGACGTTTTCTATGCCCGCCCGTGATTATCCCGATAAGCGTGTTGCTCGCGGTGTCGCAAAGGAGGCCGAACTCAGGATGTTAAGTGCGCGCATCGATCCTGCGCTGATGGAGTACATCCGCATTACTGCGTATGAAACACGGAAAAGTAAGCAGGAAATCGTGGCGGAAGCGTTAGCGCTTCACCGCCAAAGAAGTCAGATTGGATCATAAACAGCAAAAGCCCGAAAAATCCTCCAGGCTTTTGCTGGTATCGGGATTACCCCACCAGAGAATTTAACGTCTCCAGCGCCTCAGGCGGCAATACCAGATCGACTGCCGCCAGGTTTTCACGCAGATGCGCCACCGATGAGGTTCCCGGGATCAAGAGGATATTTGGCGAGCGTTGCAGCAGCCATGCCAGCGCCACCTGCATCGGCGTCGCGCCCAGTGAATCCGCCACCGCCTGTAGTCCGGAAGATTGCAGTGGCGTGAAACCACCCAGCGGGAAGAACGGCACCCAGGCAATCCCCTGCTGCGCCAGCGAATCAACCAGCGCATCGTCACCGCGATTCACAACGTTGTACATGTTCTGTACGCACACCACGGAAACCATCTTCTGCGCTTCAGCAACCTGCGAAGCGGTGACGTTGCTCAGCCCAATATGACGAACCAGCCCCTGCTGTTGCAGCTCCGCAAGGGTGCTCAGCGGCGCGGCAATCGAGCCTTCCGCCGGTCCGTGGGCGCTAAACATGATCCGCAGGTTAACCACGTCCAGCACATCCCGCTTCAGGTTACGCAGGTTATCATGCACCGCCTGCGTCAGCTCCTGCGCGGAAAACGCCGGCAGCCAGGAGGCATCCTCGCCGCGTCGGGCTCCGATCTTGGTCACAATCGTAAGGTCGTCCCGGTACGGATGAAGCGCCTCGCAGATAAGCTGGTTGGTCACATGAGGTCCGTAAAAATCGCTGGTATCAATGTGATTCACACCCAACGCCACCGCTTCACGCAGCACCGCCAGCGCCGCATTTTTGTCTTTTGGCGGACCAAAAACGCCAGGCCCGGCAAGCTGCATCGCGCCATAGCCAAATCGTTTAACCGTACGCGTTCCGAGCGTGAACGTTCCGCTTTTATCTATGCTGCTCATGCTGACCTTCCTCATAAAAAATGATCCGGATTTACAACAGGTTCCGCAACGAAACCATTAGTTAAGCAATAGTAAAATTAAAGTTTAAATTCGCTACGACGATAGTATTGATGTAACCCTGCCTCTTCTCTTACGGATGACCGCCATGCTGAAAAATCTGCACGTGATTACCGGTATTATCTTTGCCCTCACCATATTCTGTCTGCTGCAAGTTGTCACGGGAGGGTTGTTCTACTCTGCCGTTAACAACGATCGTCACAACTTTCAGAACTCCGGGTTACTCAATGCCCAACAGGAAAGCCTGAGCGACAGCGTTAACACGCTGGTGAAAACGCGCGTTACCGTTACCCGCGTGGCGATCCGCTACCTGAAAAACCAGCGCGATCCGGCCTCTCTCGCGGCGATCAACACGCTGCTGGGCACCGCCAACGGTTCGCTGGCCAAAGCCGAAGACTATTACAAAAACTGGCTGGTTATTCCGCAGGTGAAGGGCCAGAATGCCGCGCTCACCGAAGAGATGCAGAAAGCCTGGAAGCAAATGCACGAGGTGATGCGCTTGTCCATTGAGTATCTGCGCGCAGATAACTATCAGGCCTATGGCGACCTGGACGCCCAGCAGGCGCAGGATGAGATGGAGGCGGTCTATACCCGCTGGCGCGCTGAAAACAACGTTCTGCTGAAAGCCGCCGCCGAAGAGAACCAGAGCAGCTTTACCCAGATGCAGTGGACGCTGGCGGCGATCTTCCTGACCGTGATCGCCGTGCTGGTAGTGATTTGGCAGGGTTTACAGCACCTGCTCCTGAAACCGCTCAACGCCATCATGAACCATATTCGCACCATCGCGAGCGGCGATCTGACGCAAAATGTCGCGATTACCGGGCGCAACGAGATGGGCCAGCTGGCTGCTGGTCTGCACGAGATGCAGCAGTCGCTGGTGAGCACCGTCAGCGCCGTGCGCGGCAGCACAGATTCTATCTACACGGGCGCAGGAGAAATTGCCGCCGGAAGTAACGACCTTTCCGCCCGAACCGAGCAGCAGGCAGCCTCGCTGGAAGAGACCGCCGCCAGCATGGAAGAGCTGACAGCCACGGTGAAACAGAACTCGGATAACGCCCGCCAGGCGACGCTGCTGGCGAAGAATGCGTCTGAAACCGCCGCACGCGGCGGTCAGGTGGTGGATAACGTGGTGCGTACCATGAATGACATTGCCGACAGTTCTCAGCAAATTGCGCATATCACCGGCGTTATCGATAGCATTGCCTTCCAGACCAATATTCTCGCGCTCAACGCGGCGGTTGAAGCCGCCCGTGCCGGGGAACAAGGTCGCGGCTTTGCGGTCGTGGCAGGTGAAGTACGGACGCTGGCCAGCCGCAGCGCGCAGGCGGCAAAAGAGATCAAAGGGCTTATCGAGAACTCTGTCAGCCGGGTGAATACCGGCTCGGAACAGGTGAGCGAGGCGGGTGCGACCATGAAAGAGATCGTCGCGGCCGTGACGCGCGTAACCGATATTATGGCTGAGATTTCCTCGGCGTCTGACGAGCAGAGCCGCGGTATAGAGCAGGTCAGCCTGGCGGTCTCGCAGATGGACAGCGTCACGCAGCAAAACGCCGCGCTGGTACAGGAGTCGGCAACGGCGGCGGCGGCGCTGGAAGATCAGTCTGAACAGCTGCGTCAGGCCGTGGCGGCATTCCGGCTGAACGCTCAGGCATCGCCGGCGGCTCGCCCTAAAAACGTGAAAACGCCCGTACTGCTGCGCCCGTCAGCGGCAGGCGCGAATACAGCTGACGCGAACTGGGAAACCTTCTGAGTGACAGGCGGGCATATCGCCCGCCTGCCTGATTAGCGGCTGCGCTTGGCGTGGCGTTCCCAGTTATCTCGCTTCGCATCCTCTGATTTACGCAACGAGACATAGCATGCTCCGCTGCCGCCGTGATGCGGCTGCGCTTCGCAAAAGGCCTGTACTTCGTCGAACTCGGTCAACCAGCGCGCAAGATAGCTGCGCACTACGTTAGGGTGCGACTGCTGTTCACGCCCTTTACCATGCACGATGATCAGGTTGCGTAGCCCGTCACGTCCGGCCTGGCGAATAAAGGAATAGACCAGCTGGCGGCATTGCTCCGCAGGCTGGCGTAACAGCGTTAAGCTGGCCTGACGGGAATATTTGCCGGAACGCAGCTTATCAAATACCCCCTGCTGTACCCCTTCACGCTGGAACATCAGCGGCTCGTCAAGGGGCAACAGTTCCAGAAACCCCAGCGTCAGAAAGTTATCGAGCTGCTCAGTATCTATTTCCTGACGCGCCCGCGTGTTGCGGCTCTGCTGCCAGTGAATATCCGTGCAGCGTTTGAGCGGCTGGACATCCTCCATGGCGTCAAGAAAAAGTGATTTGTCGTCAGGGTTCATGGAAATCCTCCGGCTACATCTGAGTGATGTACTATACCTGCGCCCGTTGCGGGTCTCAATCACCCGGGCACGGGTTCAAATAATGGCTTAAGGAACAGATAATCGCAGACGCAATAAATTTAATCTAACATTAACTTAAATTTCAGCCGTAATTAATTAAATAAATTACGTTAAAAAATCGTGAAATCAATCACTCAACGTCCTTCTCTTTTAAGAAAAAGCTGTTATAACTTAATAAACCTGCCCAATGGATAATGCATGTAGGATCCGCGAAAGGATGCACGACTGTGTGTTCTGTGGAGTCTGTCTGATGTCGGGCAGACTCTATTTTTTATTGTTGTTATTTTTATTAAATTAATTTCCTGGCCTCTCTTCGAAACTGCGTGATTAATGATTCGGCAAGTGGTGTCTGGCGAGAATCACGACGCTGAATTAAATAATATGCCGCTTTAGGCAGGGTTTCGACAACCGGCAGCATTATCAGACGGTGCGCCAGAAGCGGATCGCAGCCCAGCTCCTGCGGTAAAATGCTGATGAAATCGCTTTGTGCGACGAGGCTAATACAGGAGGAAAAGGTTTCACAGACAACGCCAATTCGCGGTATTTGAGAGCGATGGTTAAAAGTATCCTGTAACTGCTTATAATAACTTCCCCGGGGCGTAGGCATCGTCCAGTTATATTGCAGAAGCTCATTAATTGAGGTCGCCCCTGTCGCCGGATGTCCTGCCCGACAAAATACGGCAAAAGGCTTTTCGAACAGCTTTTCAAACGTAAATTCGTGATCGTACGGCCCCTGATAATAGGTATTGATGGTAAAGTCCAGCTCACCCTGACGTAATTCATTAATCATCGACACCAGCTGGCCTTCCATAATCCGGACGTTGACCTGAGGATGCTGCGCATGAAAACGCGTAATGACGGCTGGCATCAGGCTGCGTGAAATGCTGGCTCCCATCCCAATATTGATCTGCCCGGCGAGTTCGCCCTGCCGCTGGCGGATGTCATCCTGCGCCGCGCGTAGCTCTTCCAGAATCAAATTAGCGCGGTGATAAAATCCTTCCCCGCACTCGGTCAGCGCGACGCCTTTACTCCTGCGCACAAACAGCTGGGCCGCCATGCCCTCTTCCAGCTCTTTAATGGATTTGGTCAGCGCGGGCTGCGAAAGATTAAGCGTCCGGCTGGCGCCGCGAATGCTGCCCTGACGCGCCACCTCGACAAACGCCCTGATTTGATGAAATTTAATCTGAAATGACATAACGAGACCGATAACCGTTGTTTATCAGAGTAAAGAAACTGTCATCTACTTTAATGGAAACGGATGTGCGAGGGTAATTCCTGAACGGTTAAAACTGTGAAAAAACGATTAGTGATAAGTAAAAACTATCACAGCGTGAAGCAGTTCACATATTTTAATGATGACAGGAAAAGATATGAACGCACTGGCGCAGTACATCCAGACATTAGCCCCACAACTGAGCGCATGGCGTCGCGATTTCCACCATTTCGCGGAATCCGGTTGGGTGGAGTTTCGCACCGCGGCAAAAGTGGCGGAGATCCTCGCCTCACTGGGTTACGAGCTGGCGATGGGTCGCGACGTGGTCGACGCCGAAAGCCGTATGGGACTGCCCGATGACGCCACCCTTTCGCGAGAGTTTGCCCGCGCCCGGGCGCAGGGCGCGCCGGAGAAATGGCTGGCGCCGTTTGAGGGCGGGTTCACCGGCATTGTCGCGACCCTGAATACCGGCCGCCCGGGCCCAACCCTGGCGTTTCGCGTGGACATGGACGCCCTTGATTTAAGCGAAGCGCTCGACGACAGCCATCGCCCGTTCCGCGACGGGTTTGCCTCCTGCAATCCGGGAATGATGCACGCCTGTGGCCACGACGGGCATACCACCATTGGTCTGGGGCTCGCGCAGGTGCTTAAGCAGCATGAAGCGCAGCTCAACGGCACCATCAAACTGATCTTCCAGCCTGCCGAAGAGGGTACGCGCGGCGCGCGCGCTATGGTCGCCGCAGGCGCGCTGGACGGCGTAGACTACTTTACCGCCATTCATATCGGAACCGGCGTTCCGGAAGGGACAGTGATCTGCGGCAGCGATAACTTCATGGCGACCACCAAATTTGACGTGCGCTTTACCGGAGTCGCCGCACACGCTGGCGGTAAACCGGAAGAGGGCCGTAACGCACTGCTTGCTGCTGCCCAGGCCGCTATCGCGCTGCATGGCATCGCGCCACACAGCGAAGGCGCGTCCCGGGTTAACGTCGGGGTCATGCAGGCGGGCAGCGGACGCAACGTGGTTCCGGCTGATGCGTTACTTAAGGTTGAAACCCGCGGCGAAAGCGAGGCCATTAATCAGTATGTCTTTGAGCGCGCGCAGGCGGTAATTACCGGCGCGGCGGCGCTCTATGGCGTAACAGCCGGGATAAACCTGATGGGGGCGGCGACCTCCAGCGTCCCTTCCCCGGCCTGGGTCGATTATCTGCGCGAGCAGGCAAGCCAGGTGCCCGGTGTGACTCATGCCTTTAATAAGGTCAAAGCGCCTGCGGGCTCTGAAGACGCCACGCTAATGATGGCCCGCGTGCAGCAGAACGGCGGCATGGCCTCGTATATGGTTTTCGGCACCCAGCTGAGCGCCGGACATCACAACGAAAAATTCGATTTTGATGAGCAGGTGATGAACGTTGCCATCGAAACGCTGGCGCGAACTGCGCTTAATTTCCCGTGGACGCGAGGTGTGTAATGCAGGAGAACTACGCTTTTATCGCTGATGCCATCGACACGCGATGTCAGACGTTTACCGATATTGCCGACGACATCTGGGATCACCCCGAAACGCGCTTTGAAGAGTTCTGGTCCGCCGAACGCCTCGCCAGCGCGCTGGAAGCCGAGGGCTTTACCCTGACGCGGGAAGCCGGAGGCATTCCCAACGCCTTTATTGCCAGCTACGGCAGCGGCAAGCCCGTTATCGCCCTTCTGGGCGAATACGATGCCCTGGCCGGGCTAAGCCAGCAGGCACACTGCGCGACGGCGCAATCCGCCATCCCGGGGGCGAACGGCCACGGTTGCGGGCATAACCTCTTAGGCACGGCTGCCTTTGCCGGGGCGGTGGCGGTGAAAAGCTGGCTGGAACAGCACGGCGGCAGCGGAACGGTGCGTTTTTACGGCTGTCCCGGCGAGGAAGGCGGCTCCGGTAAAACCTTTATGGTGCGTGAAGGATTATTTGACGACGTGGACGCTGCCGTGACATGGCACCCGGAAGCCTTTGCCGGGATGTTTAACGTCAGCACGCTGGCCAATATTCAGGCCGCCTGGCGGTTTAAGGGGATCGCCGCCCATGCCGCTAACTCCCCACATCTGGGACGCAGCGCGCTGGATGCCGTGACGTTGATGACCACCGGCACAAACTTCCTCAACGAACACATCATTGAAAAAGCGCGCGTTCATTACGCCATCACCGATACCGGCGGAATTTCGCCTAACGTGGTGCAAGCCCAGGCCGAGGTGCTGTACCTGATCCGCGCCCCGGAGATGGCCGATGCGCAGCAGATCTACGCGCGCATCGAGAAAATCGCCCAGGGCGCGGCGATGATGACCGAAACCACCGTCGAGTGCCGCTTTGATAAAGCCTGCTCCAGCTATCTGCCGAATCGAACGCTCGAAGCGGCGATGTACCGCGCATTGCAGCATTACGGCACGCCGGCCTGGACGGAAGAGGAACGCGAATTTGCCCGTAAAATCCGCGCTACGCTCACGGCAAACGACCTGCAAAACAGCCTGAAAAACATTGCCGCAACGGGGGCCGAAGAGGGAAAAGCGTTTGCCCGACGCCATCAGGAGACGCTGCTGGTGGATGAAGTTGCCCCATATGCCATCACCGATAACGTGCTGGCAGGCTCCACCGATGTGGGGGATGTCAGCTGGAAGATGCCTGTTGCACAGTGCTTTAGCCCTTGTTTTACCGTGGGCACCCCGCTGCATACCTGGCAATTAGTGACGCAGGGGCGTACCTCTATTGCCCATAAAGGCATGTTGCTGGCCGGAAAAGTGATGGGCGCGACCGCGCTGCATCTGCTTCAGGATGCCGACCTGTTGCGAAAATGCCGGGAAGAGTTCGAACAACACATAACAGAAAAACCGTACGAGTGTCCGATCCCGCAGGGCGTGACACCGTCACCTTTAAAATAAAAAAACACAACACAACAACACAACAACAGTCCCGAGGAACGCCCATGAGTATGTCTTCCATACCTTCGCATTCCCCATCCGGTAAGCTCTATGGCTGGGTTGAAAGGATCGGCAATAAAGTGCCGCACCCTTTCCTGCTTTTTATCTATTTAATTGTCATCCTGATGGTCGCGACGGCCGTGCTGTCCGCCTTTGAGGTGAGCGTGCGCAGCCCGGCCGACGGCAGCATGGTGGCAGTGAAAAACCTGCTCAGCGTTGAAGGGTTGCACTGGTTTTTGCCGAACGTGATTAAAAACTTCAGCGGTTTTGCGCCGCTGGGCGCCATCCTGGCGCTGGTGTTAGGCGCGGGACTGGCCGAGCGCGTGGGTCTCCTGCCCGCGCTGATGGTCAAAATGGCCTCGCACGTCAGCGCGCGTTATGCCAGCTATATGGTGCTGTTTATTGCCTTCTTCAGCCATATCTCGTCCGACGCGGCACTGGTGATCATGCCGCCGATGGGGGCGCTGATTTTCCTCGCCGTTGGTCGTCATCCTGTTGCGGGCCTGCTGTCGGCGATTGCGGGCGTCGGCTGTGGGTTTACCGCTAACCTGCTTATCGTGACCACCGATGTGCTGCTCTCCGGCATCAGCACAGAGGCAGCCAGCACCATCGATGCGACCATGCACGTCAGCGTGATCGACAACTGGTACTTTATGGCCAGTTCAGTGATTGTCCTGACGATTGTCGGGGGTCTGATTACCGATAAAATCATTGAGCCGCGCCTGGGTAAATGGGAAGGCCGGAGCGATGAAAAGCTGGAGACGCTGAGCAAAGAGCAGCAGTTCGGCCTGCGCGTAGCCGGGATCGTCTCGCTGGCGTTCATTGCGGTGGTGGCGCTGATGGTGGTACCGGAAAATGGCGTGCTGCGCGATCCGATCAAACACACCGTACTGCCCTCGCCGTTTATTCAGGGCATTGTGCCGCTGATAATTCTCTTCTTCTTCATCGTTTCGCTCGCGTACGGCATCGCCACCGGCAAAATCCGCCGTCAGGGAGATCTGCCGCACCTGATGATCGAGCCGATGAAGGAGATGGCGGGTTTTATCGTGATGGTGTTCCCGCTGGCGCAGTTTGTCGCCATGTTTAACTGGAGCAACATGGGCAAGTTTATGGCCGTGAGCCTGACGGACGCGCTGGAGGCGGCGGGGTTGAGCGGTGTTCCGGCGTTTGTCGGCCTGGCGCTGCTGTCGTCCCTGCTGTGCATGTTTATTGCCAGCGGGTCGGCCATCTGGTCGATTCTGGCGCCCATCTTTGTCCCCATGTTTATGATGCTCGGCTTCCATCCGGCGTTCGCCCAGATCCTGTTCCGTGTCGCCGATTCCTCGGTGATCCCGCTGGCGCCCGTGTCACCCTTCGTTCCGCTGTTTTTAGGCTTCCTGCAACGCTACAGACCGGAGGCTAAGCTGGGTACCTACTATTCGCTGGTTCTGCCCTATCCGCTTATCTTCTTAGGGGTATGGCTGGTGATGCTGGTGGCGTGGTATCTTGTCGGCCTGCCGATTGGACCGGGTGTTTACCCGAGGCTGAACTAAGGAGTACTGATGCTGAGATTACTCGAAGATAAGATTGCGACGCCGCTAGGGCCGCTGTGGGTTATCGCGGATGAAGCGTTCAATCTTCGCGCGGTTGAATGGGAAGAGCACAGCGACCGGATGGTTGAGCTGCTCAACATCCATTATCGCGCCGAGGGATACGAGCGTGTTACTGCCCGTAATCCTGGCGGGCTGAGCGATAAACTGACGGCCTACTTCGAGGGCGATCTCAGCATTATTAATACCCTGCCAACCGCCACGGCGGGCACCCCTTTCCAGCGCGAGGTGTGGCAGGCGCTGCGTAATATTCCCTGCGGGCAGGTGATGCACTACGGTCAGCTGGCAGAACAGCTTGGTCGTGCCGGCGCGGCGCGCGCGGTCGGTGCGGCAAATGGCTCTAACCCCGTCAGCATTGTGGTGCCTTGCCATCGCGTGATTGGGCGCAACGGCACCCTCACCGGCTATGCCGGGGGCGTACAGCGCAAAGAGTGGCTGCTGCGTCACGAAGGGTATTTTCTGCTGTAATTCCCAGGCTTTTTGTGCTTAATTTTCTTCCTGTTAGGTTCATAATCCTTAATCATTCTGTGGAATTTCAAGGAGATGGCAACACGCTGCCGTCTCTTGTCTTTATTGGGGGTTTGCCAGACTTACGTCCTTACCAAAAAGATGTTAAAATTGACCAATATCAATTAAGGCTTGAGCAAACCTATGATCCCGGAAAAGCGAATTATACGACGCATTCAGTCTGGCGGTTGTGCTATCCATTGCCAGGATTGCAGCATCAGCCAGCTCTGTATCCCGTTTACTCTGAATGAGCACGAACTCGATCAGCTTGACAATATCATCGAGCGCAAAAAGCCTATTCAGAAAGGGCAGACGCTGTTTAAGGCGGGAGACGAACTGAAGTCGCTCTATGCTATCCGTTCTGGCACCATCAAAAGCTACACCATTACCGAACAGGGCGACGAGCAGATCACCGGCTTCCATCTGGCAGGCGATTTAGTCGGCTTTGACGCCATCGGCAGTGGCCATCACCCGAGCTTTGCTCAGGCGCTGGAAACCTCTATGGTCTGCGAAATTCCGTTTGAGACGCTGGACGATCTGTCCGGTAAGATGCCGAACCTGCGTCAGCAGATGATGCGTCTGATGAGCGGTGAGATCAAAGGCGATCAGGATATGATCCTGCTGCTTTCTAAGAAGAATGCCGAAGAGCGTCTGGCCGCCTTTATCTATAACCTCTCCCGCCGTTTCGCGGAACGTGGCTTCTCCCCGCGTGAATTCCGTCTGACCATGACGCGCGGTGATATTGGTAACTATCTGGGCCTGACCGTGGAAACCATCAGCCGTCTGCTGGGTCGCTTCCAGAAGAGCGGAATGCTGGCGGTTAAAGGTAAGTATATCACCATCGAAAACGGTGAAGCTCTGGCCATTCTGGCGGGTCACTCACGTAACGTGGCATAACTCTCCCGGATATCTTATGCCAGGTCGATAAATTTTCATGATTATTGATCTGGCAAAAACTTCCCCCCTGTTTCATTCAAGATATATAGGTTACTCTTTTACTTACAGACTGTGGTGACAGTAGTAAGGAGACCTGTATGGCAAAGTATCAAAACATGCTGGTGGCTATCGATCCTAATCAGGACGATCAGCCGGCATTACGACGTGCTGTGTATTTACATCAACGGATTGGTGGCAAAATTAAAGCCTTTTTGCCGATTTATGACTTCTCATACGAGATGACCACCCTTCTGTCGCCTGACGAGCGCACCGCTATGCGTCAGGGAGTGATCAGCCAGCGTACCGCGTGGATCCGCGAGCAGGCGAAGTATTACCTGGAAGCGGGCGTACCGATTGATATTAAAGTAGTCTGGCACAACCGCCCCTTCGAAGCCATTATTCAGGAAGTGGTGGCCGGTGGGCATGACCTGCTGCTGAAAATGGCGCACCAGCATGACAAACTGGAATCCGTGATTTTCACTCCAACAGACTGGCACCTGCTGCGCAAATGCCCTTGTCCGGTATGGATGGTGAAAGATCAGCCGTGGCCTGAGGGCGGGAAAGCCGTCGTGGCGGTCAATCTGGCCAGCGAAGAGGATTATCACAATTCGCTGAACGAGAAACTGGTGAAGGAGACGCTTCAGCTTGCAGACCAGGTTAACCATACTGAAGTCCATCTGGTGGGCGCCTATCCGGTTACGCCAATCAATATCGCCATCGAGCTGCCTGAATTTGACCCGAGCGTGTATAACGACGCGATTCGCGGTCAGCATCTGCTGGCCATGAAAGCGCTGCGCCAGAAATTCAGTATCGATGAGAACATGACCCACGTAGAAAAAGGGTTACCGGAAGAGGTTATTCCGGATCTGGCGGAGCATTTGCAGGCCGGGATTGTGGTGCTGGGCACCATCGGCCGGACCGGTATTTCTGCCGCGTTCCTGGGAAATACCGCCGAGCAGGTGATCGACCATCTGCGCTGCGACCTTCTGGTCATCAAACCGGATCAATATCAGACGCCGGTTGAGCTGGACGATGAGGAAGACGATTGACCCCAAAATGAAAGCCCGCCGGTAACGGCGGGCTTTTTTTATTGCGCTTCGCTCAACCGTTGCGCAGATGCCTCGTCGCCGGCATTCATCCAGGGCGCGTGCAGAACCATGCTCGGTAGCGCCAGCTTGATCTCCTGCTGGTTCAGCCCCTCCAGGATACGAATATTGATCTCCTGCTGAATATCCATGTACTTGTTGTAATCCGCCGTATTAACAATATGAACCACCTCGAAGATCAGGCGATCGCGATCGAAGCCCAGGAAATGGGCGCGGTCAAACTTCGTTTCCCCGACGTCGGTAATGATCTGTTTGACCATCTCACCCACTGAACGCAGTTTTTCCGGCGCCGTGTCGCTGGCGACCCCGAAGGTAAAAACAATCCGCCGCGTTTGCATCCGCTTGTAGTTATGCAGCGTCTGTTGCAGCAGGATGGCGTTCCCGCAGACAATCTGCTCCCCGCTCAGGCTGCGGATACGGGTGGTTTTCAGACCAATGTGCTCTACCGTCCCGGCGACATCGTTAAACACCACAAAATCGCCGATTTCGAACGGCTTATCAAAACCGATGGAGAGCGATGCAAACACGTCGCTCAGGATCGTTTGCACCGCGAGGGCGATAGCAATACCCCCTACCCCAAGGCTGGCAACCAGAGCAGTGATGTTGACGCCCGCGTTAGCAAGAATAGACAGCAGCATCACTGACCAGACAATGGCACGGAGGATAAGCCCCGTGATCACCAGCGTCACCGGGTTTTTATGGCTTCCCGGCGCCAGCATGACGTGACGAAGCCACGACACCACCCCCTGATCCATCCAAAGCGCCACCTGGATAGCGAAGACCAGGAACCAGGCGTGGCTCACGGTACCAAAGAGATGATCCGGTAAGTCGACGAAACGCAGGCTGAACAACAGCGCCACGACAAAAAGCAGGACGCGGCTGGTGCGGTTAAGCATATCCGTCAGGATAAAGCGCATCCGGTTGGTGCTGGGGTGCTTGTCGCCCCAGGTGGTGATCCCTTTCTTAACGAAGGCGATCAGGCGCGTCAGCAGCCAGTACACCAGCAGAGTCACAAAGACCACCGTGGCGACGCCGATCCAGAAAGACGGCGTCATCATCAGCTCGATGATGTCGAAGCGGGACAAAAATCGCATTACACCTCCTCGTATTACACAAAGGGTAAAGTATAGACAGAGGAGAAAAGCTGGCCGCAGAAATAAGAAAACCGCCCCAGGGGGCGGTTTGTCAGGATGAAGCGAAATTACAGCGCTTTCAGGATCGCATCCACGCTGGCCTTGGCGTCGCCAAACAGCATGTGGGTGTTATCTTTAAAGAACAGCGGGTTCTGCACGCCAGCATAGCCGGTGTTCATAGAGCGTTTGAAGACAATAACGTTCTGCGCCTTCCACACTTCGAGAACAGGCATACCCGCAATCGGACTACGCGGATCGTCCTGCGCCGCCGGGTTAACGGTGTCGTTGGCGCCAATCACCAGCACGGTGTCGGTGTCGGCGAAATCATCGTTGATCTCGTCCATTTCCAGCACGATGTCGTAAGGCACCTTCGCTTCCGCCAGCAGCACGTTCATGTGGCCTGGCAGACGCCCCGCCACCGGGTGAATACCAAAGCGAACCTTGATACCGCGCGCGCGGAGTTTCTCGGTGATTTCCGCCACCGGATACTGCGCCTGCGCCACCGCCATGCCATAGCCTGGGGTGATGATGACGGAATGCGAGTTTTTCAGCATCTCTGCGGTGTCTTCCGCGCTGATTTCACGGTGTTCACCCACTTCCTCATCAGAACCGGTTGATGAACCGTCAGAACCGAAGCCACCCGCGATGACGCTGATAAACGAACGGTTCATCGCCTTACACATGATGTAAGACAGGATCGCACCGGAAGAACCGACCAGCGCACCGGTGACAATCAGCAGGTCGTTGCTCAGCATAAAGCCTGCCGCCGCCGCCGCCCAACCGGAGTAGGAGTTCAGCATGGAAACGACTACCGGCATATCTGCTCCGCCGATAGACGCCACCAGATGCCAGCCGAACGCCAGCGCGATGATGGTCATCACCAGTAACGCCAGCACCTGCAAGCCTACGCTTTCGGTACGCACGAAGACCACCAGCAGCACAAAGGAAACGACCAGCGCCGCCAGATTCAGCTTGTGGCGGTTAGGCAGCATCAGCGGTTTGGAAGAGATCTTCCCGCGCAGCTTGCCGAACGCCACAATCGACCCGGTGAAGGTCACCGCACCGATGAAGATGCCGAGGAACACTTCGGTCAGATGGATGTTCACCAGAATCGGCTCCAGGCCCGGTTCGTGGTACAGGTAGCTGTTGAAGCCCACCAGCACCGCCGCCAGACCCACGAAGCTGTGCAGAATAGCAACCAGCTCCGGCATCTCGGTCATTTCAACGCGTTTCGCCAGACGAATACCAATCGCGCCGCCGATGATCATCGCCACCAGGATCCACGCCACGTTGCCGGTGTCCGGCCCAAAGATGGTGGCAATCAGCGCAATCGCCATACCGGCGATACCGAAGTTATTTCCCTGCTGAGACGTTTCGTGTTTGGAAAGCCCCGCCAGACTGAAAATAAACAGGATTGCAGCAACAATGTATGCGGCTGTAACTAATCCTCCAGACATATGCTACCCCTTAGCCTTTACGAAACATTTTCAGCATGCGCTGAGTCACGGTGAAACCACCGAAAATATTGATACTGGCGATCAGCACCGCAATGAAGCTCAGGAAGCTGATCCAGCCGCCATGACCAATTTGCAGCAATGCCCCGACCACGATAATCCCGGAGATGGCATTGGTGACCGACATCAGCGGGGTATGCAGCGCATGGGAAACGTTCCACACGACGTAGTAACCCACCACGCAGGAGAGCGCGAAGACGGTGAAGTGGCCAAGGAACTCTTTTGGCGCGACGTCCGCCAGCCAGCCAAACAGGATTATGACCAGCGCCATGATGGCGTATTTGCGCCACGGCGACGCAGGTTTTGCTGGCTCCGCGGGCTCTGGTGCCGCTTTCGGCGCAGCCTGAGGTTGAGCGGAAACCTGAATCGGCGGTGCAGGCCAGGTGATTTCCCCTTCACGCACCACGGTAACGCCACGCACCACCACATCATCAAAATCAACGGTAATGTTGCCGTCTTTCTCTTTGCAGAGCAGCTTCAGCAGGTTAACGAGGTTCGTGCCGTACAGCTGAGAGGACTGGGTTGGCAGACGCCCTGGCAGGTCGGTATAACCGATCACCTTCACGCCGTTCGCGGTCGTCGTGACCTGATTTGGCACGGTATACTCACAGTTACCGCCGTTTTGCGCCGCCAGATCGACTATAACGCTGCCCGGCTGCATGGAATCCACCATCTCACGGGTGATCAGCTTCGGCGCCGGTTTACCCGGAATAAGCGCGGTGGTGACAATGATGTCTACCTCTTTTGCTTGCGCCGCAAAGAGCGCCATTTCCGCCTTGATAAAGGCTTCAGACATGACCTTCGCGTAACCATCACCGCTGCCCGCTTCTTCCTTGAAGTCCAGCTCAAGGAATTCGGCGCCCATACTCTGCACCTGCTCCTTCACTTCCGGCCGGGTATCAAACGCGCGAACAATAGCGCCCAGGCTGTTTGCGGCCCCGATAGCGGCAAGACCTGCCACACCGGCACCAATCACCATCACCTTCGCGGGTGGAACTTTACCTGCCGCCGTAATCTGACCGGTAAAGAAGCGACCAAACTCATGCGCAGCTTCGACAATGGCGCGATAGCCGGCAATGTTCGCCATGGAGCTCAGCGCATCCAGAGACTGCGCGCGCGAAATACGCGGCACGGAGTCCATCGCCATCACGGTGACACCGCGTGCCGCCAGCTTCTCCATCAACTCCGGGTTTTGGGCTGGCCAGACAAAGCTCACCAGCGTAGTGCCCGCGTTCAGCAGTTCAATTTCACCCTCTTCCGGTGCGTTTACCTTCAGAATGATGGGTGATTGCCAGACCTCAGCACCGTCCACGACGTCCGCGCCAGCCTGAGTAAAGGCCTCGTCATCGAAACTCGCCAGTGTGCCCGCGCCGCTTTCAATCGCGACGGTAAAACCCAGTTTAAGCAGTTGCTCCACCGTTTTTGGTGTTGCCGCTACGCGGGTTTCATTGGCTAACCGTTCTTTTGGTACCCCAATACGCATAGTTTTCCCTTCCATCGGTTTTTGATGATGGTTTGTCGATAATTGCCCGCGGTTTGTATCAATTTTCACCATCGCGATAACGACGGAGAATGATTAACCCCGGAAAATAAAACAGTAACAAACTTTCTATAACCTACTGAAAATAGCGCCCGTGATCTACCGCCAGAAAACACTATTTCTTACTTTATCTGTGAAAAATAAGCGATCGGGGTTACTGACAGAGATATTTACCTTAAATTCGCCTTCAGGACCGATAAATCGCGCAAGCGAAGCGGTAAAAACATGATATAGCGCCATAATAGAACAACTCATTAACATTAAATTAACTTGTAAAAGTCATATGCTTAATCAGTTTTTCTTGTGAAACGCCTGTTTTTTCCACATATCACAAAATGTTATCGAATCAGGTCCTTTGGTGAGCACAGGCTGTGAAAAATGCCGCAGACAGCGATGGGTGTTAAATGCCATAATCGGGACCGTCTCAAATTAACAACAACACCAGTACATGGTTTGCGCAAGGCGAAGGATTATTTTTATGAAGCTTAAGAACACACTCCTGGCGTCCGCACTTCTTTCCGCGACCGCCCTGTCTGCGAATGCCGCGACAGAGTTGACGCCGGAGCAAGCGGCAGCGTTAAAACCTTTTGACCATACGGTCATTGTGGGTCGCTATAACTCTATTGGCGATGCCGTCGCCGCCGCATCAAAAGCCGCCGATAAAAACGGCGCTGCCTCGTTTTACGTTGTTGACCAGTCCGATCAAGGCAACAGCGGCAACCAGCGCGTGACGATTGCGCTGTACAAAGATAATGCCCCAAAAGCAGATGAACAGAAAAACCGCGTGATTAACGGCATTGTTGAACTGCCGAAAGATCAGGCTGTTCAGCTGGAACCGTATGACACCGTGACCGTTCAGGGCTTCTACCGCAGCCAGCCTGAAGTTAACGATGCCATCACCAAAGCCGCGAGAGAAAAAGGCGCTTACGCGTTTTATATCGTGCGTCAGGTTGATGCCAACCAGGGCGGAAACCAGCGCATCACCGCTTTCATCTATAAGCAAGATGCGAAAAAACGCGTAGTGCAAAGCCCGGATGCCATTCCAGCGGATTCAGATGCGGGACGTGCCGCGTTAGCGAAAGGCGGTGAAGAAGCGAAGAAAGTGGAAATTCCGGGCGTAGCAACGTCTGCGGCACCAAGCGCTGAAGTGGGCCGTTTCTTTGAAACCCAATCCACCAAAGGCGGTCGTTATACCGTTACGTTACCAGACGGCACGAAAATTGAAGAGCTGAACAAAGCCACTGCCGCGCAGATGGTGCCGTTCGACAGCATCAAGTTTACGGGCAACTATGGCAACATGACGGAAATCTCCTATCAGGTGGCGAAGCGTGCTGCGAAGAAAGGCGCGAAGTATTACCACATCACCCGTCAGTGGCAGGAACGTGGTAACAACCTGACCATCAGCGCCGATCTGTACAAGTAACAAAACGGTTTCATAAAGGCGGCGCAGTGCCGCCTTTTTTGTTACTTTTTTTCTGATTTCTGCCACACGTCATTGCATGCATCCTTCACACTCCGTAAAATCCCGCGCCTTAGCGTGATCCACCATTTTTATGCGCCTTAGCGAAATAATTATTCTGGATTTGGACTTTTCATAACAGGAAGCCAATGGAAAAGAAACTTGGCCTGAGTGCGTTAACTGCACTTGTATTAAGCTCAATGCTGGGCGCGGGCGTATTCAGTTTGCCGCAGAACATGGCGGCCGTCGCCAGCCCGGCCGCATTACTGATTGGCTGGGGCATTACCGGTGTCGGGATTTTGCTGCTGGCATTCGCCATGCTGCTGCTGACCCGTATCCGACCGGATCTGGACGGCGGAATATTCACTTACGCCCGGGAAGGTTTCGGCGAGCTGATCGGCTTCTGCTCCGCCTGGGGTTACTGGCTGTGCGCGGTGATCGCCAACGTCTCCTATCTGGTTATCGTCTTCTCAGCGCTCAGCTTCTTTACCGATACGCCCGAACTGCGCCTGCTTGGCGACGGTAATACCTGGCAGTCCATCGTCGGCGCCTCGGTCCTGCTGTGGATTGTTCACTGGCTGATTTTGCGCGGCGTCCAGACCGCGGCCAGCATTAACCTCGTGGCAACGCTGGCCAAGCTTGTGCCGCTTGGCCTGTTCGTCGTGCTGGCCTTCCTCGCCTTCCGTCTCGATGTCTTTACGCTCGATTTCAGCGGCATTGCGCTGGGCATTCCCGTCTGGGAACAGGTGAAAAATACCATGCTGATCACCCTGTGGGTGTTCATCGGCGTTGAAGGTGCCGTCGTAGTCTCTGCCCGCGCGCGTAACAAGCGCGACGTGGGACGCGCCACGCTGCTGGCCGTACTGGCGGCGCTGGGCGTTTATCTGCTGGTGACGCTGTTGTCGCTCGGCGTGGTGGCACGCCCTGAACTGGCGGAAATGCGTAACCCGTCCATGGCCGGGCTGATGGTGAAAATGTTGGGTCCCTGGGGAGACGTGATTATCGCGGCGGGTCTGATTGTCTCCGTTTGCGGCGCCTATCTGAGCTGGACCATTATGGCAGCGGAAGTGCCGTTCCTGGCCGCCACGCATAAAGCGTTCCCGCGCCTGTTTGCCCGTCAGAACAAAAACAGTGCGCCATCGGCCTCTTTGTGGCTCACCAACATCAGCGTGCAGGTCTGTCTGGTGCTGATCTGGCTCACAGGATCGGACTATAACACGCTGCTGACCATCGCCTCCGAGATGATTCTGGTACCCTATTTCTTAGTGGGCGCATATCTGTTAAAAATTGCGACCCGCCCGGCACACTATGCGGTAGGTGTCGGCGCCTGTATTTACGGTCTATGGTTGTTGTATGCTTCCGGACCGATGCATCTGCTGCTGTCCGTGGTGCTCTACGCACCGGGCCTGCTGGTGTTTATCTACGCTCGCCGTACGCATCAGCTTGATAATGCCCTTAAGCGCCGCGAAATGGCGTTGATAGGTTTGCTGTTAGTCGCTGCCGTACCGGCAACGTGGATGTTAATGGGATAGCGTCGCCTGTCCCATTGTTGAACTGAAAAGGAGATTACGATGGGACACACGCAGCAACGCCCAATATTGATCACTGGCGCAGGCCGTCGCATCGGCCTCGCCCTCGCCCATCACTTTCTCAACCTTCGCCATCCGGTTATCGTCAGTTACCGCACGGAATATCCCTCCATTGAAGGTCTACGAAATGCCGGAGCAGTCTGCATTCAGGCGGATTTCTCCACGGATGAAGGTATACTCGCCTTCGCGGACAAAGTGAAATCGACCACCCACGGGCTGCGGGCGGTTATTCACAACGCCAGTACCTGGCTTCCCGAAAAAGCAGGACATTCGCTCAGCGAAACGCTCGCCTGCATGATGCAGATCCACGTTAATGCGCCTTATCTGCTCAACCATGCCCTACAGGATCTGCTGCGCGGACACGGTCATGCCGCAGGCGACATTATCCATTTCACCGATTACGTGGTAGAGCGAGGAAGCGACAAACACATCGCCTATGCGGCCAGCAAAGCCGCCCTGGATAATATGACCCGCTCTTTCGCACGCAAGCTGGCGCCCGAGGTAAAGGTCAACGCGATTGCTCCGGCGATGATTTTATTTAACGAAGGCGATGATGCCGAGTATCGTCAGCAGGCGCTCAACAAGTCGTTAATGAAAATTGCGCCCGGTGAGAAAGAGGTGATCGACCTGATCGATTATCTGCTGACCAGCTGTTACGTCACGGGCCGAACGTTTGCCGTGGACGGTGGCCGCCCGCTGCGCTAGTGAAAGCGGCTCCAGAAGAAGATAAGCACCCAGGCGCTGAGGCTCCAACAGACCACCGCCCCGCCCAGCGCCAGGGGCAGACGCAGAAAACCGGTGAAGTACCACAGCGACAGCAGATAGATAAAATACGGGATGATCGACCACATCCCGAACACAATGGTGGCGCGCAGCGCCTCAATACCCCGCTCAGAGGCCACAATATAGTGCGCGATTAACGCAAAGGTGGGAAACAGCGGGATCAGCCCGGCAATGTAGTAGTTCTTCGTTTTAGCCAGCACCCCAATCAGCAGCACGACCAGCGCACCCAGCGTGGCTTTTATCACCAGCCCCATTCTTTTCCCTTAACAATCAAATAACATTCCCGTGCAGGATAACGGAAGTCCGGCTAATTTTGAAAGATTAATGGAAGGTTAAGGTTGCGCGGTGTATGTTGACGTTTTTTGCGATGACAGACGTTGTATGAATAAGATTGTTTATGTTGAAGATGAACCCGAGGTGGGGCAACTGATCGCCGCTTATCTGGGTAAACATGATATGGAAGTGGTTGTCGAGCCTCGTGGCGATCGCGCTGAAGACGTCGTGACCCGCGAAAATCCGGACCTGGTGTTGCTGGACATCATGCTGCCCGGAAAAGATGGTATGACGCTCTGCCGGGATCTGCGCACGAAGTGGGACGGTCCGATCGTGCTGCTGACCTCTCTCGACAGCGATATGAATCATATTCTGTCGCTTGAGATGGGCGCGAATGACTACATCCTGAAAACCACGCCGCCGGCAGTCCTGCTTGCCCGTTTGCGCCTCCATCTGCGTCAGCGTGCCAGCGGCGCGGAGCGTGAAGCGTCTGCCCCCTCTTTAACGCCGCACAAAGCGATGCGCTTCGGCACGCTTTCTATCGACCCGGTCAACCGACAGGTTATGCTTTCCGGGGAGCTGATTGCGCTCTCAACCGCAGATTTTGACCTGCTGTGGGAGCTGGCAACCCATGCCGGTCAAATTATGGACCGGGATGCATTACTGAAAAATCTGCGCGGCGTAAGTTACGACGGAATGGATCGTAGCGTTGATGTGGCGATTTCGCGTCTGCGTAAAAAACTGCTGGATAACGCCACGGAACCTTACCGCATTAAAACCGTACGCAATAAGGGCTATCTGTTTGCACCGCACGCCTGGGAAACCTGAAAAAAGGAACAAAACAGGAATATTCGAAAAATAACTCACGATGCATCGGAATTATTATCAGTACCCGTCGAAAGTTATCGATTATATGCATCGTCAGTTATAAAATATCCCTTGTTCTCATTCCTTCCTTGTATGCTATTTCGTTGGGCATTTTTCGCCTAAACAAAAGTATTCCTAATGTATTTCAGTGCTGTAGTACAATATATATTCAGCAGTGCAGGCGCCATCATCGATCAAAAATCCGTCACTTAAAAGCACATTGGGCTAAAAATAATCTTTACAATTGCTTTAATCATTATCTTATCCTTTTGAAAACAAAGGGGATAGTGGAAGGCGTATAAATAATATCGATCTTTTTCAATAGCTTACGTGTTTGCAGATATCTAATTCTCATGCTAAACCTTATACTCTCTCAATTATTTAATGAAAGAGGTATAGCAATGTCATGGAGAGTCATTAGCTCGGTAATTTGTCCTAACACGGGAATCGTTTATTCAAGCATCTTGGGACTCAAGTTCTTGAAACTCATTATTTGGTATGAAAGCGATGTCTATTTGTACCCCGGTGACAGAATATATCCGACAAAAAATGGCGTCTTCATTAATGGTGTGTTCAAGCCTATATCGATATATAACATATCACCTTATAACGAGATGTTGTGGAGTGAAATTAAAAACAAGATGGCATGCCCATACAACCGAAACCAGCAAGAAGAGATATGCACATACGCGGTGCATTGCAACGCGCGGAAATGCCCGCATGGGTTTACCACGAATCCACTGATTGTCAGTACAGCTAAATCCAGACATTAACGAAGATCGATAATGCTCAGGTTACAACGCTAATTATTTCTGTCGCACCGTTTGTGCCGGATCCCTCTCGCTGGTTAACGCCATTAAATAAAGCCACCCGCAGGTGGCCTTTGTCATTGTTATTACGGATCAATAATACGCAATCGTAAATAAACTCGTTTAACTGAAACGTAAACGGATTTTCCGGGCATTGATGGAATAAAGCGATGCCGCGCTGAAATACCTCTCGACAATTACCCTTTTCAACTCATCATGCCTGACTTGCGCCCATGGCGACCCTGCTGGTAAAAGACGTGTAGTGAAGCCCCTGTTTCGGTGAGATTAATGAAAAAGCTGTTTGTGCAGTTTTACCTTCTGCTGTTTGTCTGCTTTCTGGTGATGACCATGCTGGTCGGGCTGGTCTACAAATTCACCGCAGAGCGCGCGGGCAGACAATCCCTCGACGATCTGATGAAAAGCTCGCTCTACCTGATGCGTAGCGAGTTGCGAGAAATACCACCTCATGACTGGGCGCGCACGTTAAAAGAGCTGGATCTGAATCTGTCGTTTGATCTGCGTATCGAACCCATGAAGGATTTTGATTTAGCGCCGCCTGCGATGCAGCGTCTGCGCGATGGAGACATCGTCGCGCTGGACGAGAAATATACCTTCATTCAGCGTATTCCGCGCAGCCATTATGTCCTGGCCGTCGGGCCGGTGCCCTATCTCTATTACCTGCACCAGATGCGCCTGCTGGATCTCGCCCTGCTGGGCTTTATTGCCATCTCGCTCGCTTTCCCTGTATTCATCTGGATGCGACCGCACTGGCAGGACATGCTGAAACTGGAATCCGCCGCACAACGTTTTGGGGAGGGTCATTTAACTGAACGCATACATTTCGACAGTGGTTCCAGTTTTGACCGGCTCGGTATTGCCTTTAACCACATGGCCGATAACATCAACGCCCTGATTGCCAGCAAGAAGCAGCTGATCGATGGCATTGCGCATGAACTGCGCACTCCGCTGGTACGCCTGCGTTATCGCCTGGAGATGAGCGAGAACCTCACCGGGGCGGAATCGCAGGCGCTCAATCGGGATATTGGCCAGCTTGAAGCGCTAATTGAAGAGCTGCTGACCTATGCCCGCCTCGATCGGCCTCAGACGGAGTTGCACCTCAGTACACCGGATCTCCCCGTCTGGCTACAGACGCATATTAACGATGTGCAGAGCGTTAACCCTCAGCGAAAACTGCTGACAGCCATTACCCCCGGCGCGTACGGCGCACTGGACATGCGCCTGATGGAACGCGTGCTGGATAATCTGATGAACAACGCCATGCGCTACAGCGAAACGACGCTGCGCATAGGTTTAGATTTGCAGGGAAGCCAGGCGATTCTGTGTGTGGAAGACGATGGCCCCGGCATTGAGCCGGCGGAGCGTGAAAAAGTTTTTGAGCCGTTTGTGCGCCTCGATCCCAGCCGCGACCGGGCTACCGGCGGCTGTGGTCTGGGGCTGGCTATTGTCCGTTCTATTGCCCAGGCGATGGGCGGTTCGGTTCGCTGCGAAGCGAGCGAGCTGGGTGGGGCCCGGTTCGTCTTTAGCTGGCCGATCTATCACAACATTCCCCTTCCCGTACCTGCCTGACCTAAACTGCACGCTGGCCTGACCCGGCGTGTTGTGCTATATCAATAGTATGTTGTAACTAATTAAGGGCTGCCATGACAACTTACGATCTCATCGAAAGGCTTAACACCACATTTCGGGAAATAGAGCAGGCGTTACTGACCCTCACGGGGCAACTTCAGGACTGCCGCCTGCTGGCCGCCCGCGTCTTTTCCCTGCCCGAGGTGGCAAAAGGCGCAGAGCACGACCCGCTGAACACCATTGAGGTGACGCAGCATGTTGGCAAGGCGGCGCTGGAAATGACGTTGCAGCACTATCGTCGCCTTTTCATCCAGCAGCAGTCCGAAAATCGCAGCAGTAAGGCCGCCGTTCGCCTGCCCGGCGTCATCTGCCTGCAAACGGATGCCGCAACGCGTGAAGGAATTGAGGCGCAGATTACGCATATCAACACGCTAAAAGCCGCCTTTGAGAAGATTGTAACCGTTGAGTCCGGGCTGGCACCGGCTGCCCGTTTTGAATGGGTGCATCGCCAGCTTCCGGGGCTGATCACCCTGAATGCCTACCGCACGCTGACGGTACTGCGCCACCCCGCCACGCTGCGCTTCGGCTGGGCCAACAAGCACATCATTAAAAATTTCGCGCGGGACGAGATCCTGGCGCAGCTGGAAAAAAGCCTGAAATCGCCGCGAACGGTCGCCCCGTGGTCGCGGGAACAGTGGATTGAACGACTGGAGCAGGAGTACCACAGCATTGCCTCCCTGCCAGCTGATACCCGTCTTAAAATAAAGCGTCCGGTGAAGGTGCAGCCTATCGCCCGTGTCTGGTATGCCGGTCAACAAAAGCAGGTGCAATACGCCTGCCCGACGCCGCTGATTGCGCTCTATGATGCCGATCAGGGTGCGGTGGTGCCGGATATCGGGGAACTGCTGAACTACGATGCTGAAAACGTTCAGCATCGCTATAAACCCCAGGCGCAGCCGCTACAGCTGATTATTCCGCGGCTGCACCTGTATGTGGCGCAGTGATTATCTGAGGCTGCCCACCATCGCTTCCGGTCGGACCCAGGCATCAAACTCGGCGTCCGTCAGGTAGCCCAGCGCCAGCGCAGAAGCTTTCAGGGTAAGCCCCTCTTTGTGCGCTTTTTTAGCGATTTCGGCCGCTTTGTCATAACCAATATGGGTGTTCAGCGCCGTTACCAGCATCAGAGACTCATTCAGCAGCTGGCTGATTCGCTCGCGATTAGGCTCAATGCCCACCGCGCAGTGCTCGTTAAAGCTCTCCATGCCATCGGCCAGCAGACGAATCGATTGCAGTACGTTGTGGATCACCATCGGACGATAGACGTTAAGCTCGAAGTTACCCGACGCGCCGCCCACGTTAACCGCCACGTCATTACCCATCACCTGACAGCACAGCATGGTCATGGCTTCGCACTGCGTCGGGTTCACTTTGCCCGGCATAATGGAGCTGCCCGGCTCGTTTTCCGGAATGCTGATTTCGCCGATGCCGCAGCGCGGGCCGGAGGCCAGCCAGCGCACGTCGTTGGCGATTTTCATCAGCGAGGCCGCCAGCCCTTTCAGCGCGCCATGGGTATGCACCAGGGCATCACAGGTCGCCAGCGCTTCGAATTTATTCGGAGCGGTAACAAACGGCTGCCCGGTAATCTTCGCGAGCTCTTCGGCCACGCGCACCGCGTACTCGGGATGGGTGTTTAAGCCAGTGCCCACCGCCGTCCCGCCGAGCGCCAGCTCCGCCAGATGCGGCAGGCTGTTGTCGATATGCTTAAGGTTGTGCTCCAGCATCGCCACCCAGCCGGAGATCTCCTGGCCGAGCGTCAGCGGCGTGGCGTCCTGAAGGTGCGTACGACCAATTTTAACGATGTCGCGGAAGGCCTGCGCTTTCTCGTTAAGCGTAGATTTAAGCACGTTGAGCTGCGGAATAAGCTGCTCGCGGATTGCGATGACGGCCGCCACGTGCATGGCCGTCGGGAACACGTCGTTGGAACTCTGGCTTTTGTTCACGTCATCGTTCGGGTGGATCTTGCGCTCCATGCCGCGTAGGCCGCCAAGCAGCTCGCTTGCGCGGTTCGCCAGCACCTCGTTCATGTTCATGTTGCTCTGGGTGCCTGAGCCGGTCTGCCAGATGGCAAGGGGGAATTCGTCGGGATGTTTGCCCGCCAGCACTTCGTCGGCGGCATTGATGATGGCGGTGGCTTTATCGGCATCCAGCAGGCCCAGATCCTGATTGACTTTGGCGGCAGCGCGTTTGGTCAACGCCAGCGCCTGGATTAGCGAGACGGGCATTTTCTCTGTCGAAATGCGAAAATGCTCCAGCGAACGCTGGGTTTGTGCGCCCCATAGCTTGTCGGCCGGGACGTCGATGGCGCCCATGGAGTCTTTCTCGCGGCGATGCATTGTCATTACTTACTCCTTGATAACAAAGATGGGATTGCTCACATGCTTAAGAGATAAGTATTGATGACTTCTGAGAAACGTTATGGCGCTTTGTGCGCTCTTTTTGATGTCGGGTGGTGGCTGCGCCTTACCCGACCTACGAGAATGTAGGCCGGGTAAGCGTCAGCGCCACCCGGAAATTTACAGAATTACTTCACACACGCCGAACACTGAGAGGACTGGATCTGCTTGAAGAAGTCGTTACCTTTGTCATCCACGAGGATGAACGCCGGGAAGTCTTCCACTTCAATTTTCCAGATCGCTTCCATACCCAGTTCCGGGTACTCCACGCACTCAAGGCTCTTGATACTGCCCTGCGCCAGCACCGCCGCCGGGCCACCGATGCTACCGAGGTAGAAGCCGCCGTGCTTGTGGCACGCGTCCGTCACCTGCTGGCTGCGGTTGCCTTTCGCCAGCATGATCATGCTGCCGCCGTTGGCCTGCAACTGGTCGACGTAGGAGTCCATACGGCCCGCCGTGGTTGGGCCTAACGAGCCGGAAGCATATCCATCAGGCGTTTTTGCCGGACCTGCGTAGTAGATCGGGTGATCTTTAATGTACTGCGGCAGCCCTTCGCCGTTGTCCAGGCGCTCTTTAAGCTTCGCATGGGCGATGTCGCGGCCCACGATAATCGTCCCGTTCAGGGAAAGGCGCGTCGAGACCGGATACTGCGAAAGCTGCGCCAGAATCTCTTTCATCGGACGATTCAGGTCCACGCGAACCGCTTCCCCCTCGCCCGCTTTACGCAGTTCTTCAGGGATGTATTTGCCCGGGTTGTTCTCCAGCTTCTCGATCCAGATGCCGTCGCGGTTGATCTTCGCTTTGATGTTACGGTCCGCTGAACAGGAAACGCCCATCCCCACCGGACAGGAAGCACCGTGGCGCGGCAGGCGGATCACGCGAATGTCATGCGCGAAGTATTTGCCGCCAAACTGCGCGCCCAGCCCCAGGTTCTGCGCTTCGGCCAGCAGTTCCTGCTCAAGCTGCACGTCGCGGAACGCCTGACCATGTTCGTTACCTTCCGTTGGCAGGCCATCGTAGTATTTGGTTGAGGCCAGCTTAACGGTTTTCAGGGTGCTTTCGGCAGACGTACCGCCAATCACAAATGCGATATGGTACGGCGGGCAGGCCGCGGTGCCGAGGGTACGCATCTTCTCGACCAGGTAGTTCTTCAGCTTGCCCGGGGTAAGCAGCGCTTTGGTTTCCTGGTAAAGATAGGTTTTGTTGGCTGAACCGCCGCCTTTGGCGATGCAGAGGAATTTGTACTCGTCACCGTCGACGCTGTAGAGGTCAATCTGCGCAGGCAGGTTAGTGCCGGTGTTCACCTCTTTGTACATATCCAGCGCCGCGTTTTGCGAATAGCGCAGGTTGTCTTCGGTGTAGGTATTGTAAACGCCGCGCGCCAGCGCCGCTTCGTCACCGCCGCCGGTCCAGACGCGCTGGCCTTTTTTACCGGTGATAATCGCCGTGCCGGTGTCCTGGCAGGTCGGCAGAATGCCTTTCGCCGCGATATCAGAGTTACGCAGGAATTGCAGGGCAACGTACTTATCGTTCTCGCTGGCTTCCGGGTCGCTCAGGATATCAGCAACCTGCTGCTGATGCGCCGGACGGAGCATAAAGGAAGCATCATGGAAGGCTTGCTGCGCCAGCAACGTCAGCGCCTGCGGGTCAACTTTGAGGATCTCCTGCCCTTCAAACTCAGAGACAGTAACGTAATCGCGGGTTAACAGATAATACTCGGTCTGATCCTGACTGAGCGGGAAAGGATCCTGATAATGGAAGGGTTTATTCGACATTGTTCTCTCACTTACTGCTTCGGTCTGTTTATTCAGGGCAGATGTTCCGCTGCCCGGCTTAAAAGCGAGTCAGCTTATCCTACACAATTTTTTAACAAAAACTGAGACTAGTACGACTTTTTACATCCGCAGGTTACTTCCATTCGGTTTATTGCTTTAATACGCGGAGTTAATTCCACATATGAATCAGGGCTTGATAATGCAAAAACTCATCAACTCAGTGCAAAACTACGCCTGGGGAAGTAAAACTGCGTTAACGGATCTCTACGGTATCGCCAACCCGGACAACCTGCCGATGGCAGAGCTGTGGATGGGCGCGCACCCGAAGAGCAGCTCAAAAATTGAAGATGCCAGCGGTCAGGTTCGCAGCCTGCGTGACGTCATCGACGCCGACAAAGCCGCACTGCTCGGCGATAAAGTGGCGAATCGTTTTGGTGAGCTGCCGTTTCTGTTCAAGGTATTGTGCGCCGACCAGCCGCTCTCCATTCAGGTTCACCCGAACAAAAAAGCCTCTGAGCTGGGCTTTGCCAAAGAAAATGCCGCCGGTATTCCGTTAGACGCCGCAGAGCGTAACTACAAAGATCCTAACCACAAGCCGGAACTGGTTTTCGCCCTTACCCCTTTCCTGGCGATGAATGCCTTCCGCGAGTTTTCCGAGATCATCCCCCTGCTGCAACCGGTCGCCGGGGCTCACAACGCGATCGCCCACTTCCTGGAAAACCCGAACGCAGAAGCCTTGAGCGAGCTGTTTGTCAGCCTGCTGAATATGCAGGGCGAGGAAAAATCCCACGCGCTGGCGGTGCTGAAAGCCGCGCTGAACAGCCAGCAGGGTGAGCCATGGGACACCATTCGCGTAATTTCCGCGTTTTATCCGGACGACAGCGGCCTCTTCTCTCCGCTGCTGCTGAACGTGGTGAAGCTCAACCCGGGCGAAGCGATGTTCCTGTTCGCTGAAACCCCGCACGCCTACCTCAACGGCGTGGCACTGGAGGTGATGGCTAACTCCGATAACGTACTGCGCGCGGGCCTGACGCCAAAATACATCGACATCCCTGAGCTGGTTGCCAACGTGAAGTTTGTGGCGAAACCTGCTGCGGAGCTGCTTACTCAGCCGGTGAAAAACGGCGCAGTGCTGGACTTCCCGATTCCGGTTGACGATTTTGCCTTCTCCCTGCACGACCTCAGCGCAGACGAAACCGCCATTGCACAGGAGAGCGCCGCGATCCTGTTCTGTGTGGAAGGCGAAGCGACGTTGCACAAAGATAGCGAGCGTCTGGTGCTCAAACCGGGTGAATCCGCCTTTGTCGCAGCAAACGAGTCGCCTGTCCGGGTGAGCGGCACCGGTCGCCTGGCGCGTGTTTTTAATAAGCTTTAGGGACTTACTGAATTTTTTAACAACTCTTGCTAAGCTAGTAACAGGCGTTGTAACACTAGGCGGTTTTAACCGCCTGGTTTCATTTTAGGGATAATCGCAATGAAAAAATCGGTCGTAGCGGTAGGAGTGATTGTTGCTTTAGGCGTGATCTGGACGGGTGCTTCCTGGTATACCGGGAAACAGCTGGAAAGCCGTCTGGCAGAGATGATGACGCAGGCAAACAGCGAGATTAAGCGCAGCGCGCCTGAAGCAGGTCTGGAGCTGAGCTATCAGAACTACCAGCGTGGCGTGTTTACCAGCCATATGCAGGTGGTGGTGAAGCCGGTTGCGGGTAATCAGAACGCCTGGCTGAAACCGGGCCAGAGCGTGGTGCTGGATGAAGTGGTCAGCCACGGTCCGTTCCCGCTGGCGCAGTTGAAAAAGTTTAACCTGATCCCCTCTATGGCATCCGCCAGAACCGTACTGGTGAATAACGAGGTGACGAAGCCGATTTTCGATATGGCGAAAAATGAGTCGCCGTTTGAGATCAATACCCGCATTAGCTATGCCGGTGATACGCATTCCGACATCGACCTGAAAGCCCTGAATTACGAACAAGGCACCGATAAAGTCGCCTTCAGTGGCGGTAATTTCCAGCTTGATGCCGATCGCGACGGCAAGAATGTCTCCCTGACCGGCGATGCCGCCAGCGGCCTGGTGAATTCAGTCAATGAATATAACCAGAAGGTGCAGCTTACCTTCAACAACCTGAAAGCCAGCGGCAATAGCCGTATGACTGATTTTGATGAGCGTATCGGCGACCAGAAACTGAGCCTCGATAAGATCGCCATTGCGATCGAAGGCAAAGAGATGGCGGTGCTTGAAGGCATGGATCTGGACGGTAAGTCTGACGTGTCCAAAGACGGTAAAAGCATCAACACCCAGCTGGATTACAGCCTGAAAAGCCTGAAAGTACAGAATCAGGATCTGGGTACCGGTAAGTTGTCTCTGAAAATCGGCAACATTGACGGCCAGGCGTGGCACGAATTCAGTCAGAAATACAGTAAAGAGAGCCAGGCTCTGCTGACCGATGCCGCCCTGCAACAGAACCCACAGGCTTACCAGCAGCAGGCGATGACGGTGCTGTTTAATAACCTGCCGATCCTGCTGAAGGGCGAGCCGGTGATTACCGTTGCGCCACTGAGCTGGAAAAACGGCAAAGGCGAAACCAACTTCAACCTGTCGCTGTTCCTGAAGGATCCGGCAGCCGCGACCGGCGAGCCGCAGACCCTGGCGCAGGAAGTTGACCGCAGCGTGAGATCGCTCGACAGCAAGCTGACCATCCCGATGGATATGGCAACCGAGTTCATGACGCAGATTGCGAAACTCGAAGGGTATGGTGAAGAAGATGCAGGTAAACTGGCAAACCAACAGGTGAAAGGCCTGGCGGCGATGGGCCAGATGTTCCGCATCACGAAGGTGGAAGACAACACCATTTCCACCAGCCTGCAATATGCGAATGGTCAGGTGACGCTCAACGGCGACAAAATGGCGCTGGAAGATTTTGTCGGCATGTTTGGGATGCCGACGCTGGGCATGCCGGAACCGGCTGAACCGGCAGCGCCACCGGCAGTACCGCAGCAGTAAACGAACAACCCCTCGCATGAGGGGTTTTTTATTGCCGGGTGGCGCTGACGCTTACCCGGCCTACGATCCTGAGCCGTTGCAGACCCGTGCAAGCAAAGCGCCGCCCGGCGTGACCTCAGCGCAGCAGGTAAGGTTCTCTGACAAAGTCAGCCAGAAGATAAATCAGGTCATGCAATAAGCCAGCAAGTTCTTGCGAGATAGTATTTGCCAGAGTCTGACTCAACAAGGCCTGATTAAGTGCCTGAGCATATCCCACCAGCATCTCAGTATCTTGCCAGCAATCCGGAACACAGGATTGTGCAGGTAACGCGGTACTAAGTCGCTCTACCAAATGAGGCGGTAAATCTTCATCGCATCTGTTTTTTAGCTCATCAAGAGTAAAAGCCAGACGGCCACACAGCGCTAAGCGCTCTGCTTGATCTTGGGTTTCCAGCAGCACGTTAACAAAAGCGCAGCAGCAATCTGTCAGTTCGAAGAGATCAAGCGTTGAGGATATCGGCAGATCGAGAAGTTGGCAGGCGATACTATCAATGGATTGAGGGTTAGCAAGAGTTGGGATCGTAGCCATATGGCAGCCTCCGTGTGATGTTTTAAAGCCACAGTCTAAGTTTCCACGCTCAGAGGGTGGCGGCGCTGACAGGGGTGGAAACTGAATCACACGGTCTTCAGCCAGTCTTTCGACTGCCCTATCAGCGCCACCGTTGATTTTACAAGGATATGCGCTGCCCCGACACTAAAACTGTGTCGTCGTGTGATGGTTCAGGTTTCCACGCCTGACTGCGGAATTTGCCGCAGTGGGGAAACTGTAATGGATATGATGAAGAAAAGAAACTAACCCTTCTTTTTTCATTTATTTTTTAATGAAAAATGCGAGAGGCATTCCAAAAACACACCTGGAATCATTCGAATTCTAAATATGAAATGATATAATATTTTCAATGCCAAAATTCATGTAGCTCGTTCGGCTGCCAAAATTACTGGCAATCATAATCAACTTATTTTGCGAGACAATTTATGCGAAAATCATACAGAACACATGAGCGGCAAATGTTTTATAAATATATGTCAGCAAATACCGCCAAAATTGTTCTCGAAAATTGCAGTCTAAGATGGAGTTCACCAATAATATTTAATGACCCTTTTGATGTACCTCGCGAGGTAATGAAAAATGTCAATGAAATTACTCTAGGTAAAGCATTAGCGCGAAAACTGAAGCAGGAATTGCTTAACCCAAGGCAGGATCTTGAAAATGTGAATCCAAGAATAAGGACGCTTTTAGAAATTTATAAAAAACTTTTCCCATACGGCATTCCTCCGGGTTTAGCGGAAAAATTTCAAGAAATTGAAATCGATCCTCCTGTTGGGCCAGGAGCACCTATTGCTATAGAAGATATGAAAAATATGTGGCGAGGTATGCTCAATGATAGAAGAATTTTATGTTTATCAGAAAGTGCTACAATCCCACCAATGTGGAATCATTATGCTAACGGATACAAAGGTGTTGTTATTGAATTTGAATGCATTGATGAACTTGATAGTGCATGGTTAATAGCAAAACCAATAAATTATACAAATGAAATGCCTTTAACTTATACTGCTGAGGGTATGGCAGATTTACTTTTCTTACCAGACAGTCAAGCAATTGACTATATAAACAATGAAATCACATTTATCAAAACAGAAGATTGGGCATACGAAAAAGAATGGAGAATATCAACCTATTCGAAAACAGCTAATTCTGGATACTACAGTGACTATGGTTTTCACCCGTTAGAACTTAAGTCGATAATTCTGGGCCCTCATTTTGATGATAATGATTTGGATTTTACAAAACTTGTTCAAAAGTATCCTTTAGCACGTATACGAAAGAGCACATTTGGCGAACATAGAAAAATAATAATTTCACCATAGATGAACGCCCTAATAATTTATCATATTAGTGATTAAACCAACGAGTGTTTGAGATTGCACAATCTTTTAGCCGGGTGGCGCTGACGCTTACCCGGCCTACGATCATGAGCCGTTGCAGGCCCGTACAAGCAACGCGTTTACTTCACCGTCACTAACCGCGCCGCCACAATCTGATGCCCGGCCTGCACGTCTGCCTTCTCAATCCGCTGCATGATCCTGTCTGCCAGGGTATACCCCATTTCACGAGCCGGCGTTGTCGCCCAGACGATGGGGAGATCGTCCAGCGCATTTTCACCGACGTCCGCAAACGCCCCCAGCGCTACCTGATGGCCGAAAAACGTTTCTACCCCGCCCTCACCGCTCTGGCGTCCGGCGCGGATCAAACCGAACCACGCCCCCATTGCAATGACATCGTTATAGCAAATCACCGCGCTGATCGTCGGGCTGTTGCGGAGCAACGTGCCGATGGCTTCCGCGGCTTTTTTCTGGCTGGATTCACACTCCACCACCCATTCGCTGTGAAACGGCAGGCCGTATTTGATGAGCGTGGAGCAGTAACCGCCCACCCGCTCGGCACGCGTCAGGGACGAGCTTTTCCCACCGAGCCAGGCGATGCGCTGATGGCCGCGATGAATAAGATGTTCGGTCAGCATTTGTGCGGCCTGCATGTTATCTGGCCGAAGGGTATCGGCTTCGTCGAGATAGCTGGCGCGCGACGCAAACACCAGCGGTACGCCTTTCTGCGCGGCGCGTTCGCACAGTTCACTGCCCACGCCAGACGCGCCAGCCACAATCACCCCATCGACTCCTTGCGTCAGCAGCATATCCAGCCGGGACAGCAGTTGCTCCGGTTCACGCCCGCCGTGGAGCAGGAAAACCATTCGCCCCTGCGCTTCAAGCGCCTCGGTAAGCCCGGCGGTCAGTTCCGCATAAAACGGCGACGTGAGGTCGCGAACGATCAGCCCTATCACCCCGCTTTGCCCGCCGCGCAGCGCCGACGCCTGGCGATTACGCACAAAGCCCAGTTGCTCAACGGCCTCGTTGACGCGCTGACCCGTTGCAGGAGAGATGCGCCCCTTCCCGCTCAATACCAGCGAAACGGTGCTGACGGAAACGCCTGCCGCCAGCGCGACATCGTTGATGGTGATCTTTTTCGCTACAGCCATGTGGTGGCGTGACTCCTTGATAATGAGATCGCTAAAACGTTTTATCAATACGTTATCTTTATACTACCAGTAAAAGCCTGAGAATGTGATTTAGCGCGCACTAAAGTTTGATAAAACGTTTTATCTTCTCGCCCCATCGAGGTCGTTAAATCTCTTTCTACCATTTAAGGAGTCGTTTTATGACGACGAAAGCAGCACAAAAAATATCGCTGTGGGAGTTTTTCCAGCAACTGGGTAAAACCTTTATGCTGCCCGTGGCGCTTCTCTCTTTTTGCGGGATTATGCTGGGGATCGGCAGCTCGTTAAGCAGTCATGACGTCATTACTCTGATCCCTTTCCTGGGAAATCCGGTACTTCAGGCGATCTTCATCTGGATGAGCAAGGTCGGATCGTTTGCCTTTAGCTTCCTGCCGGTAATGTTCTGTATCGCCATTCCTCTGGGTCTGGCGCGCGAAAACAAAGGCGTGGCGGCGTTTGCGGGCTTCGTTGGCTATGCGGTCATGAACCTTGCGGTTAACTTCTGGCTGACCGCCAAAGGGATCCTGCCGACGACCGACGCGGCGGTACTGAAAGCCAATAACATTCAGAGCGTGATTGGTATTCAGTCCATCGATACCGGGATCCTTGGAGCCGTGATCGCGGGGGTGATTATCTGGATGCTGCACGAGCGCTTCCACAACATCCGCCTGCCCGATGCGCTGGCCTTCTTCGGCGGGACCCGCTTTGTGCCAATCATTACGCTGGTTGTGATGGGTCTGTTTGGTCTGATCATCCCTCTGATTTGGCCGATTTTTGCCATGGGGATCACCGGGATTGGCCGCATTATCAACGGCGCGGGTGATTTCGGCCCGATGATTTTCGGTACGGGTGAACGTCTGCTGCTACCGTTTGGTTTACAGCACATCCTGGTTGCCCTGATCCGCTTTACGGAAGCAGGCGGCACCATGGACGTTTGCGGTCATTCCGTTAGCGGCGCGCTGACCATCTTCCAGGCCCAGCTGAGCTGCCCGACCACTCACGGCTTCTCTGAAAGTGCGACGCGTTTCCTTTCTCAGGGTAAAATGCCTGCCTTCCTCGGCGGCCTGCCGGGTGCTGCGCTGGCGATGTACCACTGTGCCCGTCCGGAAAATCGTCATAAAATTAAAGGTCTGCTGATCTCCGGCGTTATTGCCTGCGTGGTGGGCGGTACGACAGAACCTATCGAGTTCCTGTTCCTGTTCGTGGCACCGGTACTGTACCTCATCCACGCCGTACTGACGGGCCTGGGCTTTACCGTGATGGCTGTGCTCGGTGTGACCATCGGTAACACCGACGGTAACGTGATTGACTTCGTGGTATTCGGTATCCTGCACGGCCTGTCCACCAAGTGGTATCTGGTGCCGGTTGTGGCCGCCATCTGGTTCGCGGTTTACTACGGGATCTTCCGCTTCGCCATCACCCGCTTCAACCTGAAAACGCCTGGCCGCGATACCGATACGGCCACCAGCGTTGAACAGGCGGTGGCCGGTACCGTTGGGAAATCCGGATATAACACGCCGGCTATTCTGGCGGCGCTGGGCGGTGCGGATAATATTACCTCTCTGGATAACTGCATCACCCGCCTGCGTTTGTCGGTGGCGGACATGTCCAAAGTGGATACCAACGCACTTAAAGCTAACCGGGCTATTGGCGTAGTACAGTTAAATCAGCACAATTTGCAGGTCGTCATTGGCCCGCAGGTACAGTCAGTGAAGGATGAGCTGGCAACCCTGATGCGAACCGTCGAAGCCTGATGCCTCGCCCCCCCTCGTCATGAGGGGGTTTTACTTTACGGAGCACCGTCATGTTTGATTTTTCAACCGTCGTGGATCGACACGGCACCTGGTGTACCCAGTGGGATTATGTCGCTGACCGTTTTGGCGCTGCCGACCTGCTGCCCTTCACCATCTCTGATATGGATTTCGCCACCGCCCCATGCATTACCGATGCGCTGCACCAGCGAATAAACCACGGGGTGTTTGGTTACAGTCGCTGGAAAAATGACGAATTTCTGGCCGCCGTGGCGCACTGGCTCCGGCAACGCTTTAACAGTCAGATTGATACCGAAACCGTGGTGTATGGGCCGTCGGTCATTTATATGGTCTCGGAGCTGATCCGCCTCTGGTCCTCGCCTGGCGACGGCGTGGTGGTCCATACTCCGGCTTACGATGCCTTTTATAAAGCCATCGAAGGCAACCAGCGTACCGTTGTTTCCGTGCCGATGCAGAAAACAGCGCATGGCTGGGAGGGGGATATGGCCTCGCTGGAAGCGGCGCTATCAAAACCGGAAAACAAGGTGTTGCTGCTGTGTAGCCCGCAAAACCCGACCGGAAAAGTCTGGACTCGGGAGGCGCTGACCACAATGGCGGCCCTGTGTGAACGTTATGACGTAGCGGTGATCAGCGACGAAATTCATATGGACATGGTATGGGGCACGCATCGTCATACCCCGTGGAATGAGGTTGCGCGCGGTAAATGGGCGCTGCTGACCTCGGGTTCCAAAAGCTTCAACATTCCGGCGCTGACGGGCGCCTGGGGGCTTATCGCCGATGACGCCAGCCGTAACGCCTATCTGAATGCATTAAAAGGTAGGGACGGACTCTCTTCCCCTTCCGTGCTGGCGCTGACCGCGCATATTGCTGCTTACCGACAGGGCGAACCCTGGCTGGACGCGCTGCGGACCTATCTCGAAGAGAATCTGCGGTATGTTGCTCGCGAATTAAACAGTGCTTTTCCGACACTCAACTGGCAACCGCCCGAGGCAACCTATCTGGCCTGGGTCGATCTCAGCCCGCTTGGCATTGATGACAAGACGCTGCAAAACGTGCTGATTGAACAGCAAAAAGTGGCCATCATGCCGGGATATACCTATGGAGCCGAAGGGAAAGGCTACGTTCGTCTGAACGCGGGTTGCCCCCGTAGTAAGCTTGAACAGGGCGTTCAGCGCCTCATCGCGGGCATCAACACGCTGCTGTAAATTATTTGCGCAACGGAATATTCCCTTGCGCAAATAGCTTTTTACCCCGTTTTGTTTTTATAATATGGCGCACTTTAACCAGCAAAGAGTGCGACCATGATTGATACACGCCTGCCTTTAACTGATATTCACCGCCACCTCGACGGAAACATTCGTGCCCAAACCATTCTCGATCTTGGTCGCCAGTTCAATTTAACCCTCCCTGCCGAAACGCTTGAAACCCTGATCCCCCATGTTCAGGTCACGTCGAACGAACCGGATCTGGTGAGCTTTCTGAGCAAGCTCGATTGGGGCGTGAAGATGCTGGCCTCGGTCGATGCCTGTCGCCGTGTCGCCTTTGAAAACATCGAAGATGCCGCGCGCAACGGCCTGCACTATGTCGAACTGCGTTTCTCCCCGGGCTATATGGCGATGACCCACAATCTCCCCGTAGCGGGCGTGGTTGAAGCGGTCATTGAAGGCGTGCGTGAAGGCTGCAAAACCTTTGACGTTCAGGCGCGTTTGATCGGCATTATGAGCCGTACCTTCGGTGAAGCGGCCTGTCTTCAGGAGCTGGAAGCATTACTGGCGCATCGCGACCAGATCACCGCCATCGACCTCGCCGGTGACGAGCTGGGCTTCCCGGGCAGCCTGTTCCTGTCTCATTTCAACCGCGCACGTGATGCAGGATGGCATATTACCGTTCATGCAGGCGAAGCCGCGGGGCCGGAAAGCATCTGGCAGGCCATTCGTGAACTGGGTGCGGAACGTATTGGTCACGGCGTGAAAGCCATTGAAGATCGCGCGCTGATGGATTTCCTCGCCGAACAACGTATTGGAATCGAATCCTGCCTGACCTCCAATATTCAGACCAGTACAGTGGCATCGCTGGCGCAACACCCGCTGAAAACCTTCCTTGAACACGGGGTGCTGGCTTCACTGAACACGGACGATCCGGCGGTTCAGGGCGTGGATATTATTCACGAATACAACATCGCCGCGCCGCAGGCCGGGCTGAGCCGCGAGCAGATCCGTCAGGCGCAAATCAACGGGCTGGAGATCGCCTTCCTGACGCCTGAAGAGAAACAGGCGCTGCGCGATAAAGTTGCTCAGTAGTCCTCTTTACTGCCGGGTGGCGCTGCGCTTACCCGGCCTACAAAAGCGTTTGGCACTTATGCCAGACAGAGCGTTGCGCGATGTTTGGCAGATTCGATCCCCAGCTCAATGAGCTCCATAATCTGGATTGCCTGGCTTGCGGGAACCGGATTTTCACCTGAACCGTTCAGTGCGTCACGAATGGCGGCGTAATACGCCGGATAGTTCCCCGGCAGGGTCAATACCGTCTCTTCAACCAGCGCCTCACCCTCCGCACGCGTCACCACCCCGTCGCGCATGTCGTAGCCCCAGTCCTCCTGCGGTAAGCGTTCGCCATTTTTGAGGCGCTCTTCCTGCGGATCCAGGCCGAACTTCACATAGCTGCCGCGCGCCCCATGAATGATATAGCGGGCCGATTCCGCCGCCGCAAGCATTGTCCCGTGCAGCACAATGCGCCGCTGCGGATAACTCAAAATGGCATGGAAATAGTCGGTGGTCTGCGCCCCCGGCCTGAGCTGCGCTAAATCGACCGTCATGCTTACGGGCAGACCAAACAGATGAACGGCCTGATCGAGAAGATGCGGCGCTAAGTCATACCAGATGCCGCTGCCCGGTCCCGCCTGCTCGCGCCAGCGATCTCGCACCTGCGGACGATAACGATCGAAGTGCGACTCAAAAAAGGCAATTTCGCCGAGCGTGCCTTCGTTGAGCAGCGCTTTGACCGTCAGGAAATCGCTGTCCCAGCGCCGGTTGTGAAAGACCGATAATAACCGACCCAGACTTCGCGCCAGCGCATCCAGCTCGCGCGCCTGTGACAACGTCACGGTGAAGGGCTTATCGACAACAACATGTTTGCCTGCCTCCAGCGCCGCTTTCGCCAGGGGGAAATGAGTGTCGTTAGGGGTAGGAATGACAATAAGGTCAATATTAGGATCGTTAAACAGATGCTTAGGCTCCGTTACCACCGGCACGGCTGGCCAGTCGGCGCGGACCTTAGTCTCATCGCTGCTTGTGATGGCCGCCAGTTCCATTCCCGGCGTGCCGGCAACCAGCGGTGCATGAAAGGTTTTGCTTGCGTACCCGTAGCCAATAAGACCGACGCGGATGTTTTCACTCATCGTTTGCCCCCTCGCTGTGCGCTTATTTATCACTGGCCTTGTGCTTAACGCACACATTAATAATGTGCCCTGTGAGTTAAAATAGCATCTCACGACAGCGTTTTTTGTTACCTCGCATTAAAGTGCGCATAGGGGGCCGGGGAATCGTTCCCAAAGCGCTTGCTCTGAAGAAAAGGGCGCTGTAACATTTGTAATCTGTATTTATGGATAAATTACAAACACAAATTATGACGTCAATAATTAATCGAATCATTGAATTAGCGGGATGGATTGTCCTTGGGGTTTCAGTCGTGTTGCTCGGCATTGCCAGCCATATCGATAACTACCAGCCGCCGGAGCCTGTGACTGTCGCACAACAAAAGTAAGCCGTGTCGTCATAAAGCGTGACACATTACGTCATGGAACATATTGCCAGCCGTAATGAACGGGGTTACCCTTCTCTTTCAGGCATCTCCTGATGCCTGATTCTTCGCAAAGAAAACTCCTAATTTCGTCGCGTTACCCGAGTGGACAGTTTACGTCTTTATTAATCCGTTTATTATTCGAACGCATTACCTTTATGGGTATTACCCTTTTATATGGAAACTTATTAATATGACAGTTCAGGACTATTTATTAAAATTTCGCAAGATCAATTCCCTTGAAAGCCTGGAAAAACTGTTTGACCATCTGAACTACACGCTGTCGGATAATCAGGACATCATCAATATGTACCGCGCTGCTGACCATCGTCGCGCCGAACTGGTCTCTGGCGGTCGTCTGTTCAATGTGGGGGAAGTGCCTAAATCCGTATGGCGTTACGTTGTATAAGAAAGTAGCCTTCGGCGTGAAATGTTATATACTCTCCGCCCTGCAAATTTCTGTATAACATTTCGCGCAGACTATGGGAGAGCGTATGACCGCATTGCCTGGAGAGAGAATTGGGGGCTGGTTAATCGCCCCGCTGGCATGGCTGCTGGTGGCATTATTAAGCGCTTCACTGGCGCTGTTGCTTTACACCACCGCACTGGTTACGCCTCATGCTATCCAGACACTGATGTCCCAGAGTGCGCTCAATATTGCGACGTGGTTTGTGTCGTTCGTTTTCGCGATCGCGATGTGGTACTACACGCTGTGGCTGACTATCGCCTTCTTCAAACGCCGCAAAAGCGTGCCAAAGCATTACATTATCTGGCTGCTGGTCTCCGTGCTGCTGGCTGTCAAAGCGTTCGCTTTCTCGCCTGTGTCTGACGCGCTGGCGGTTCGCCAGTTACTGTTTCCGCTACTGGCGACGGCGCTTCTGGTCCCTTATTTCAAGCGTTCGACGCGCGTTAAGAAGACCTTTGTCAACCCGTAATAACCTTACAGTTAACCTGTTGTGGCCTGTTGTCGTTTATCCGATAATAGGCGGCTATTTTATTTCAGGCTAAATAATGACCGATTACTTACTGCTCTTTGTCGGAACTGTGCTGGTGAATAACTTCGTACTGGTGAAGTTCCTTGGCCTGTGCCCGTTTATGGGCGTCTCCAAAAAGCTGGAGACGGCAATGGGCATGGGGCTGGCAACCACCTTCGTGATGACGATGGCCTCCATTTGCGCATGGCTGATTGATACCTGGATCCTAATCCCGCTCGACATGCTCTACCTGCGCACTTTGGCCTTTATTCTGGTCATTGCGGTCGTGGTGCAATTTACCGAAATGGTGGTGCGGAAAACCAGCCCTGCCCTGTATCGCCTGTTGGGTATTTTTCTGCCCCTCATCACCACTAACTGTGCGGTGCTGGGCGTGGCGCTACTGAATATCAACCTTGGGCATAATTTCCTGCAATCGGCGCTGTATGGTTTTTCCGCCGCGGTCGGTTTTTCTTTTGTTATGGTCCTGTTCGCCTCGATTCGCGAGCGTCTGGCCGCGGCGGATATTCCCGCGCCGTTTCGCGGTAACGCCATCGCTCTGGTGACCGCAGGTTTAATGTCTCTGGCCTTTATGGGCTTTAGTGGTCTGGTGAAGTTGTAATGAGTGCTATCTGGATTGCCATCGCGTCCATCAGCGTGCTGGGACTCGTCTTTGGCATCATTCTGGGTTACGCCTCCCGCCGGTTTGCGGTGGAGGACGATCCGGTGGTTGAAAAAATTGATGAACTTTTACCCCAGAGCCAGTGCGGGCAGTGCGGCTACCCTGGCTGCCGCCCTTACGCTGAGGCGGTGGGCGTGCAGGGAGAAAAGATCAACCGCTGCGCGCCGGGTGGCGAAGCGGTCATGCTTAAAATAGCTGCCCTGCTGAACGTCGATCCCCAGCCTGTCGACGGCGATGAACAGGCCCAGGAGCCTGTTCGTGCCCTTGCTGTTATCGACGAAGCCAACTGCATTGGCTGCACAAAATGTATTCAGGCGTGTCCTGTTGACGCCATTGTGGGCGCAACGCGCGCGATGCATACCGTTGTGGCGGATCTGTGCACCGGCTGTAATCTCTGCGTGGCGCCCTGCCCGACGCAGTGTATAGAACTGCGCCCGGTTGAAACGACTACCGAAAACTGGAAGTGGGACCTTCAGACCATTCCGGTTCGCAATATTCCTGTGGAACAACATGCTTAAGTTATTTTCTGCCTTCAGAAAAGAGAAGATCTGGGATTTCGACGGCGGCATTCATCCGCCTGAGATGAAATCGCAGTCTAACGGCACGCCGCTGCGCCAGATCCCGCTGGCGACCCGTTACGTTATGCCCCTGAAACAGCATATCGGCGCGGAAGGCGAATTGTGCGTGAAAGAAGGCGATAGCGTTCTTCGCGGCCAGCCGCTGACCTTTGGTCGCGGACGGATGTTGCCGATACATGCCCCGACTTCCGGTAAGGTGGTGGCTGTTGCCCCCCATACCGTTGCCCATCCGTCGGCGTTGTCTGAGCTGAGCGTGATCATTGAAGCCGATGGTGAAGACCGCTGGATCGAGCGTGACGGCTGGAGCGACTACCGTTCCCACAGCCGTGAAGCGCTGATTGAACGCATTCATCAGTTCGGCGTGGCGGGTCTGGGGGGCGCAGGCTTCCCGACCGGCGCTAAGCTTCACGGCGGCGGCGATAAAATCGAAACGCTGATCATCAATGCCGCCGAGTGCGAACCGTACATCACCGCCGATGACCGTCTGATGCAGGACTGTGCCGCGCAGGTGGTGGAAGGTATTCGCATTCTTGCGCATATCCTGCAACCCCGCGAAGTGCTGATCGGTATTGAGGACAATAAACCGCAGGCCATTTCGATGCTGCGTGCGGTTCTGGCGGACAGCCATGATATCGCCCTGCGCGTGATCCCGACCAAATATCCGTCCGGCGGGGCAAAACAGCTGACGCAGATCCTGACCGGCAAACAGGTCCCCCACGGAGGCCGTTCGTCCGACATCGGCGTGCTGATGCAAAACGTGGGGACCGCCTACGCGGTGAAACGTGCGGTGATTGACGGCGAGCCATTGACCGAGCGCGTCGTCACACTGACCGGCGAGTCCGTCTCCCGTCCCGGCAACATCTGGGCGCGTCTGGGTACGCCGGTGCGTCATCTGCTGGAACAGGCTGGCTTCTGCCCGGGTAGCGATCAACTGGTCATTATGGGCGGCCCGCTGATGGGCTTTACCCTGCCGTGGCTTGATGTGCCGGTGGTGAAGATTACCAACTGCCTGCTTGCCCCTTCCCTGACGGAGATGGGCGAAACGCAGGAAGAGAAAGGTTGCATACGCTGTAGCGCCTGTGCGGACGCATGCCCGGCAGATTTACTGCCGCAGCAGTTGTACTGGTACAGCAAAGGCCAGCTGCACGATAAAGCCCAGGCGCATAACCTGGCTGACTGTATTGAATGCGGTGCCTGCGCCTGGGTCTGCCCAAGCAATATTCCGCTGGTGCAGTATTTCCGTCAGGAGAAAGCTGAAATCTACGCCATCTCCATGGAAGAAAAACGTGCCGCTGAAGCGAAGGCCCGCTTTGAAGCGCGCCAGGCGCGACTGGAGCGCGAGAAACAAGCCCGTCAGGAACGCCATAAGCAGGCTGCCGTGCAGCCTGCGGCGAAAGATCAGGATGCCATTAACGCAGCCCTGGCCCGCGTACGCGAGAAGAAAGCCACCGCCGCCCAGACGGTTGTGATCGCTCCGGGAGAAAAACCGGACAACAGCGAAGCGATTGCAGCCCGCGAAGCGCGGAAAGCCGAAGCACGCGCGCGTCAGGCGGAGAAAGCGCAAAACGCCAAACCGGAAGCCGACATCGACCCGCGTAAAGCGGCGGTGGAAGCGGCTATTGCCAGGGCAAAAGCCCGCAAAGCCGGTCAGCAGACAGTGGTGGTTGAACAGGAAGCGACGGATCCGCGCAAGGCGGCCGTTGAAGCCGCTATCGCCCGCGCCAAAGCACGTAAAGCGGCACAGCTACAACCTGCCGAAGAGAGTGAAGCCCCTGTCGATCCGCGTAAAGCCGCCGTTGAAGCGGCCATCGCCCGTGCCAAAGCACGAAAAGCGGCACAGCAGGACGAACTGCCTGCGGCCGCTAATGACGATCCACGCAAAGCCGCAGTCGCCGCCGCGATTGCGCGCGTTCAGGCAAAGAAAGCCGCGCAGCAAGCCGTTAACGAGGATTAAATGGTTTTCAGAATTGCAAGTTCCCCTTATACCCATAACCAGCGCCAGACATCGCGTATTATGATGCTGGTGTGCCTGGCCGCGCTGCCAGGTATTGCCGTACAGTGTTGGTTTTTCGGCTGGGGTACGCTTTTCCAGTTAGTTCTGGGTTGCGCCAGTGCCGTCGCAGCGGAAGCCGCGATCCTGAAGCTGCGCAAAATGGAGGTGACTCGCATCCTGAGCGATAACTCCGCCCTGTTGACCGGCCTGTTGCTGGCCATCAGCATTCCCCCGTTCGCCCCGTGGTGGATGGTGGTATTGGGAACGGTGTTTGCGGTGATCATCGCCAAACAGCTGTACGGCGGGCTGGGCCATAACCCGTTTAACCCGGCGATGATTGGCTACGTAGTACTGCTGATCTCCTTCCCGGTACAGATGACCAGCTGGCTGCCGCCGCATGAGATCGCCGCCACGGTGCCCGGCTTTATGGATGCCCTGCACGTTATCTTTACCGGCCACACCGCGCTGGGCGCAGATATGAACGCGCTTCGCATGGGCGTGGACGGCATCAGTCAGGCCACTCCGCTCGATACCTTCAAAACCTCCCTGCGTGCCGGACAAAGCGTGGAGCAGGTGATGAAATCGTCTATTTACAGCGGCGTACTGGCAGGTGCTGGCTGGCAGTGGGTCAATCTGGCCTACCTGTTGGGTGGCGCGTTCCTGCTGCAACAGAAGGCGATCCGCTGGCATATTCCGGTGAGCTTCCTGGTGACGCTGGCCGTCTGCTCGACGCTCGGCTGGGTTATCTCACCTGAGTCACTGGCCAGCCCGCAGCTCCATCTGCTCTCCGGCGCGACCATGCTCGGGGCATTCTTTATTCTGACCGATCCGGTCACCGCCTCTACCACCAACCGTGGTCGTCTGATTTTCGGCGCGCTGGCAGGCTTGCTGGTCTGGCTTATTCGCAGCTTTGGCGGCTATCCGGACGGCGTGGCATTTGCCGTGCTGCTGGCTAACATCACCGTTCCGCTCATCGACTACTACACGCGTCCACGCGTGTACGGTCATCGCTAAGGGTCGCGCCATGCTAAAGACAATGCAAAAACACGGCGTCACGCTGGCGATCTTCGCCGCCGCCCTCACCGGGCTGACCGCGCTGGTAAATGAACTGACGAAAACCACCATTGCAGAGCAGGCAATGAAGCAGCAAAAAGCGCTGTTCGATCAGGTGATCCCATCCGATCTCTACGATAATGACCTGCAAAAAAGCTGCTTTGTCGTGCAGGCTCCGCAGCTTGGTAAAGGACCCCATCGCGTTTATATTGCCCGCAAGGGCGATAACCCCGTGGGCGCCGTCATGGAAGCCACCGCGCCGGACGGTTACTCCGGTGCGATTCAGCTGCTGGTGGGCAGCGATTTTTCCGGCACCGTACTGGGTACGCGCGTGACGGAGCATCACGAAACGCCGGGCCTTGGCGACAAAATTGAAACACGCTTAAGCGACTGGATCTTACACTTCGCCGGAAAGATGATTCATGGCGAGGACGATCCTGCTTTCGCGGTGAAAAAAGATGGCGGCGAATTTGACCAGTTCACGGGCGCCACGATTACTCCGCGCGCGGTGGTCAACGCCGTAAAGCGCGCCGGGCTGTATGCCGAAACGCTGCCCGCGCAGATCAATCATCTTTCCACCTGTGAGGAGTGACCATGAGCCAGGTTAAAGAGGTTATCGTCCAGGGTCTCTGGAAGAACAACTCCGCGCTGGTGCAGCTGCTGGGGCTATGTCCGCTGCTGGCGGTGACGTCTACCGCCACCAACGCGCTCGGGCTGGGGCTGGCGACCACGCTGGTGCTGACCCTGACTAACTTTTCCATTTCTGTTTTGCGCCGCTGGACGCCGTCAGAAATCCGTATTCCGATTTATGTCATGATCATTGCGTCGGTGGTCAGCGTCGTGCAAATGCTGATTAACGCCTACGCATTTGGCCTGTACCAGTCGCTCGGGATCTTCATTCCGCTTATCGTGACTAACTGTATTGTCGTAGGCCGCGCTGAAGCCTTCGCGGTGAAAAACAATCCGGCCATATCCGCGCTGGATGGGTTTTCCATCGGCATGGGCGCGACTGCCGCCATGTTCGTCCTCGGCTCTCTGCGTGAAATTTTGGGCAACGGTACGCTCTTCGACGGTGCGGACGCGCTGCTTGGCGGCTGGGCGAAGTCGCTGCGTATTGAGGTGTTCCATACGGACACCCCGTTCCTGCTGGCCATGCTACCTCCTGGCGCCTTCATTGGCCTTGGGATGATGCTGGCGTTAAAATACCTGATTGATGAAAAACGTAAACGCCGCGCCGCTGAACGCAGCGTACAGGAAGGGATCCCCGAGAAAGCAGTATGAATAAAGAGAAACGCATTGCGATCCTGACGCGCCTGCGCGATGAGAATCCTCATCCAACGACAGAGCTGAACTTTAACTCGCCGTTTGAACTGTTGATCGCGGTGCTGCTCTCTGCACAGGCGACGGACGTGAGCGTCAATAAAGCCACGGCCCTGCTCTACCCTGTCGCCAATACGCCGCAGGCCATGCTGGAGCTGGGCGTTGAAGGTGTGAAATCCTATATCAAGACCATTGGCCTGTTTAACAGCAAGGCCGAAAACGTCATTAAGACCTGCCGGATCCTGCTGGAGAAGCACGGCGGTGAAGTCCCTGAAGATCGCGCCGCGCTGGAAGCGTTGCCGGGCGTCGGGCGTAAAACGGCAAATGTGGTGCTGAACACGGCGTTTGGCTGGCCGACCATCGCCGTGGATACCCATATCTTCCGCGTCTCAAATCGCACCCGTTTCGCGCCGGGTAAAAACGTGGAAGAGGTTGAAGAGAAGCTGTTAAAAGTCGTTCCTGCGGAATTTAAGGTGGACTGCCACCACTGGCTGATCCTGCACGGCCGGTATACCTGTATTGCCCGTAAGCCACGCTGCGGTTCCTGCATTATCGAAGATCTCTGCGAATACAAAGAAAAAGTCTATCCCTGAGCGTAAACCACCTTACTTCTTACCTGTTCAAGCCCTTAGAATTAACAAGGGCTCTGATATCTTCTCGATTGACCATAAATTGCCCTCTCTTTCTCCTTTACGCATTGTCGATTCTTCGGTCATTTAACACTCAAACAGGTTAATAGTTTTTTCATCACCAAAAATTTCTATACATCTGTGATCGCGATCACTCTGATAACCTGATGTTGGATTTTTGTTGTTAAAACCCGCCCAACCCCTTTGTCAGACAAGATTTCGTCTATTCAACACCGCACATAAGACCAGTCATTTTTCAGAACATGGGCTATATCACTGCCAATCACCCGAAATAGCAGAACATATCGCCATACAGCCATTAAACAGGGTCGCTCACAGTCAAAAAAACCACTAATTTTCAACCAATGAAATTTAAAGCTGCATAACATTTGCGGGAACCGATGATTATACCGCCAGAGTTATATGTAACAGATTATTACAAACGTATTGCCAGATGGGGCTGGATAGTGAACATTACCCGCCGTTTCCCCTCCCAATATAACTATAAAGCGGATGGACTACGGTCATCACGCTATGAACACCCCCGTTAATATGGGATGTAAAAAAAGAGGTATATGTGTCTACTGCAAACAATAAACCAACAGATGAGAGCGTAAGTCTTAACGCTTTCAAACAGCCTAAAGCGTTCTATCTCATTTTCTCTATCGAATTATGGGAACGTTTTGGCTACTACGGCCTGCAAGGGATCATGGCGGTTTACCTGGTTAAACAGCTGGGTATGTCTGAAGCCGATTCCATCACGCTATTCTCTTCCTTCAGCGCCCTGGTGTATGGCCTCGTCGCTATCGGCGGCTGGTTAGGCGATAAAGTCCTCGGTACTAAACGAGTCATTATGCTGGGCGCCGTTGTTCTGGCGATTGGCTATGGGCTGGTTGCCTGGTCCGGGCACGATGCAGGTGTGGTTTACATGGGCATGGCTACCATCGCGGTAGGTAACGGCCTCTTCAAGGCGAACCCATCTTCCCTGCTCTCTACCTGCTACAGCAAAGATGACCCACGTCTGGACGGTGCATTTACAATGTACTACATGTCCATCAACATCGGCTCCTTCTTCTCTATGCTGGCAACCCCATGGCTGGCCGCAAAATTCGGCTGGAGCGTAGCGTTTGCGCTGAGCTTCGTGGGTATGCTGATCACCGTTGTGAACTTCCTGTTCTGCCGTAGCTGGGTTAAAGACTATGGTTCAAAACCAGACTTCGAACCCGTGCACATGGGCAAACTGCTGGCAACCATCGTCGGCATCGTGATCCTGGCCGCTGTCGCCACCTGGCTGCTGCATAACCAGGGCGTTGCACGTGCCGTACTGGGCGTGGTTGCGCTGGGTATCGTGATTATCTTCGCGAAAGAAGCCTTCGCGATGCAGGGTGCGGCACGTCGTAAGATGATTGTGGCGTTCATTCTGATGCTGGAAGCGATCATCTTCTTCGTTCTGTACAGCCAGATGCCAACGTCTCTGAACTTCTTCGCTATCCGCAACGTTGAGCACTCCATCCTCGGTATCGCGTTCGAGCCGGAGCAGTATCAGGCCCTGAACCCGTTCTGGATCATGATTGGTAGCCCGATTCTGGCCGCTATCTATAACAAGATGGGCGACCGTCTGCCTATGCCGCACAAGTTCGCTATCGGTATGGTGCTGTGCTCTGGCGCATTCCTGGTGCTGCCGCTGGGGACGAAATTCGCGACCGACGCGGGTATCGTTTCTGTTAACTGGCTGATCCTGAGCTATGCGCTGCAATCCATCGGTGAACTGATGATCTCCGGTCTGGGTCTGGCGATGGTTGCGCAGCTGGTCCCTCAGCGTCTGATGGGCTTCATCATGGGTAGCTGGTTCCTGACTACCGCTGGCGCGGCCATCATCGCAGGTAAGATTGCGAACCTGATGGCGGTACCAGACAACGTTACCGACCCGCTGGTTTCCCTGAATGTCTACGGCACCGTGTTCATGCAAATTGGTATCGCGACCGCCGTGATTGCCGTACTGATGCTGCTGACCGCACCTAAACTGAATCGTATGACGCAGGACGACGACAAATCCGCTAAAGCGATTAAAACCGCGAACGCGTAATGTCATCGGGAAACGACTGAACAGAAGCCGCTAATTGATTAGCGGCTTTTTTTTTATCCGAACGCGCACTAACATAGCTGGAACCTCAGCAAAAAGGAGTTACCGATGAAACTGTTCTATAAACCGGGCGCCTGCTCTCTTGCTTCCCATATTACGCTTCGCGAGAGCGGTAAAGATTTCACGCTGGACGGCGTTGACTTGATGAAAAAGCGCCTGGAAAACGGGGATGACTTTTTTGCGATTAACCCAAAAGGGCAGGTTCCGGCCCTGCTGCTGGATGATGGCACCCTGCTGACCGAAGGGGTGGCGATTATGCAATTCCTGGCGGACAACGTACCGGATCGTCAGCTCCTAGCCCCCACCGGCAGCATTGCGCGTTATAAAACGCTGGAGTGGCTGAACTATATTGCCACCGAACTGCACAAAGGCTTTACGCCCCTGTTCCGCCCGGACACGCCAGAAGAGTACAAACCTACCGTGCGCGCGCTGCTGGAGAAAAAGTTGCAGTACGTTAACGACGCGCTGAAAGACGACCAGTGGATCTGTGGCTCGCGTTTCACTATCGCCGATGCCTATCTGTTTACCGTTCTGCGCTGGGCGCGCGCGGTTAAGTTGAACATGGAAGGATTAGACCATGTCGCATCGTATATGACGCGCGTGGCGGAGCGACCTGCGGTGGCGGCGGCGCTGAAAGCGGAAGGGTTGAATTAACGGAGCGGCCTGGGGAGCCGGGTGGCGCTGACGCTTACCCGGCCTACAAATTCCGTAGGCCCGTGCAAGCGCAGCGCCGCCGGGCAGTGTCTATAGCTGCGTTGCGCTAAAATAGTGCTCCGGCTTCGCGATGCGATCCTGTGCCGCGACGACCTGGAGCTCATATTCCTGCATCGTCTTCGTCGCAATCATGATTTCATAAACGGCTGCGGTGACGTGCTCCAGCGCATCGCGCAGGCTCGCGCCCTGCAATAGCTTCACCAGCAGCAAACCGCTGGTCACATCCCCGACCCCGACAGGCTGACGTGCACCGAAATCCACCAGCGGTCGACTGATATGCCAGGCTTCATCCTTCGTCACCAGCAGCATTTCAAAACGGTCCTGGCTCAACCCTGCGCGTGCCAGGTGTTTCACCAGCACAATCTCTGGCCCCTGGGCGATCAGCTCGCGAGAGGCGCTTACAGCCTCTTCTACGCTGTTAACCGGATGCTCGCTGAGGATCTCCAGTTCAATCAGGTTGGGGGCAATAATATCGCTGGCGGGCAATGCATGACGGACATGAAACTCCGCAACGCCCGGCGCTACGATGCAGCCTTTTTCAGGATGTCCCATCACCGGATCGCAGAAATATTTCGCCGCGGGGTTTGCCGCTTTCACCTGGCGCACAATGCCGAGGATATGTTCCCCCTGCTCCGCCGAACCCAGATAGCCGCTCAGTACGGCATCGCAGCGTTTAAGCTGGTCGATATCCGCAATCCCCTGAACGACTTCCGTCAGATGCGACGGCGGCATCACGCAGCCGGTCCATTTACCGTACTGGGTATGATTCGAAAACTGGACGGTATTGAGGGGCCAGACGTTAACGCCGAGGCGGCGCATCGGGAATTCCGCAGCGCTGTTGCCAGCATGTCCAAACACAACGTGGGACTGAATGGCGAGGATGTTCTTCATGTTGTACTTACCAAACCCTGTCAAAACAAAAGGGGCGTGGTTTCCCACGCCCCTGCATACTTTTAATTACTTCCAGCAGACCAGGCAGTAATTTTTCTTACCGCGACGCAGCAGCGTGTAGCGACCATAGAGACGGTCGTTCTCGGTAAAGGTATATTCCGGATCGGCCTGTTTTTCGCCATTAATGGTGATCGCGTTAGAGGCGATGGTTTTACGCGCCTGACCGCGAGACGGCTGGAGCTCGGAGTCCACCAGCGCCTGCATCAGATCGGCGCCTTTTTCCATCTCCACCATCGGTACGCCATCCTGCGCCAGCTGTTCGAAATCCGCTTCGCTTAAATCGCTCAGGGTCCCGTTGAACAGGCTCGCCGTAATGCGTTTCGCCGCCGCCAGACCTTCTTCGCCGTGAACCAGTTTGGTTACTTCGTCCGCCAGCACGTACTGGGCGCGTGGTGCTTTACCGCTGTTCTTGTCTTCTTCTTCCAGCGCATTGATTTCTTCGATATCCATAAAGGTGAAGAACTTCAGGAAGCGATAAACGTCGGCATCCGCCGTGTTGATCCAGAACTGGTAGAATTTATACGGGCTGGTTTTCTTCGGATCCAGCCATACCGCGCCGCCTTCGGTCTTACCGAACTTGGTACCGTCTGCTTTGGTGATCAACGGCACGGTCAGACCAAACACCTGATTCTGGTGGAGGCGACGGGTCAGATCGATACCGGAGGTGATGTTACCCCACTGGTCGGAACCGCCAATTTGCAGAGATACGCCGTGCAGCTTGTTCAGGCAGGCAAAGTCATACCCCTGCAACAGGTTGTAGGAGAACTCGGTGAAAGAGATACCTTGGTCGTCACGGTTAAGACGCTGCTTCACTGCTTCTTTGTTAATCATCTGGTTAACAGAGAAGTGTTTGCCGATGTCACGCAGGAACGTCAGCACGTTCATGCCACCAAACCAGTCGTAGTTGTTCGCCGCAATCGCAGAGTTCTCACCGCAGTCGAAATCCAGGAATGGTGCAACCTGTTTACGGATCTTATCCACCCACTCCTGCACGGTATCTTCGGTATTAAGCTTACGCTCAGCGGCTTTGAAACTTGGGTCGCCAATCAGACCGGTCGCGCCGCCAACCAGAGCGACAGGCTTATGGCCGGCCATCTGGAAGCGTTTCAGGCATAACAATGGAACAAGATGCCCCAAATGCAAGCTGTCAGCGGTGGGATCGAAGCCGCAATAGAGCGCGATCGGGCCTTGCGCCAGTCGCTCTGCTAACGCTTCCTCGTCCGTCACCTGGGCCACGAGGCCCCGCTCTTGCAATTGTTTAATCAAGTTACTGCTTGCCATCAAATTCTCCATGTATAAACGACTGCACCTTTGCCGGTACACGACTTTTCGCCTGATGCGAAAGGACCATAGAATAAAGCGCCAGCGCGGTGTGCGCTAGCGCTTAAATCAACAAATTTTGGGGATTACGGTGCCAGTCTGTCGATTTTCCAGCCACCGTTGTCGCGCTGGTATAAAAAGCGGTCGTGGAGACGGTGTTCACCGCCCTGCCAGAATTCCATCTGCTCAATGGGGATGCGGAACCCGCCCCAGAAACTCGGCAGCGGTACTTCACCCTGCTGAAACTTTTGTTTGAGTTCGAGGAATTTACTCTCCAGCACGCCGCGGGCTGAGATTCGGCTGGACTGTTTAGAGACCCAGGCACCGATCTGACTGTCGCGCGGGCGGCTGTGGAAATATTTCACCACTTCGAGCGTAGAGAGGCGCTCCGCCTTGCCGGTAACCATCACCTGGCGCTCAAGCATATGCCACGGGAAGAGCAGGCTAATACGCGGATTATTTTCAAGGTGATGCGCTTTACGACTGCCCAGGTTGGTGTAGAACACCAGCCCTTTCTCGTCATAATGCTTGAGAAGAACGATGCGTTGATACGGCTGACCATTTTCATCAACCGTGGCAACGACCATCGCCGTCGGGTCGGCCAGTTTCGCTTCGCAGGCCTGCTTCAGCCAGCGTTCAAAAAGCACCAGCGGTTCGGCGGGAAGATCCTGGCGGCGCAAACCGCCTTTGGTGTATTCACGGCGCAGATGCGCAATTTGCTGTAGTTCGTCGTTATCTGACATGGCGTTAGCTGAAAGTGAGATTGGGTGGCGCTATTGTGCGCGCCCCCTTCAAAAATCTCAACGCTTCGGATTTTGAAGCTGACAATCGTTCAGCACAATGCGGTCACGCTTGTAGACGGTAGCGCTGTCGCCTTTCGACCAGAAGACGTAGATCCCGTCTGAGTAGCGCGCACCGGAGGCCGACATTCCCTGCTTCAGCGTCAACAACTTATTGTCATAAACAAAGCTGGCTTCCTGACGCGGGTTGTTCAGCTTCACCGTCAGCGGTTTTTCATCACAACGATATTCCAGCGTATCGGTTTGCATACGCTCAACGAACTGGTTATAGACGCTGCATCCGGTCATAAGAAAAGGTACAGCAATGAGAAGAAGTTTTTTCATGGGCAGATTCCGAAGACTATCCTGGTCCTGGAGGGCCTAACCGCCCTCCTGTTTTTCCCTATTTTACGGGTTACGCCTCCCGCTGAATTTCAGTTAACTCTGATTATGGCGCGGGTTTGCGGGGAAAATGGCCCCGAGGACACTCGCCTCCCGCGCACCGGTTACGGAGGGTAAATTACCCGGCAGACCGGCAACCGTACGCCAGGCAAGCCAGGCGAAGGCCAGCGCTTCCATATCGTCTCCGCTGATCCCGGCTTCATCAGTGGTCGTGACTTCGGTGCCCGGCAGCAAGGCGGCGAGGCGTGCCATCACCAGCGGGTTTCGGCTTCCGCCTCCGCATACCAGCAAGCGCTCACACCCGCCGCTCAGCAACACCTGTTCAGAGATCGACACCGCGGTGAGCTCCGTCAGCGTAGCCTGAACATCCTGAGGCGCAAGGCCGGGGAAGCGCGCCAGCTGACGTTCAAGCCAGCCGTAGTTGAAATATTCCCGCCCCGTGCTTTTTGGCGCAGGCAGAGCAAAGAAAGGATCGCTTAACAGGGTTTGCAGCAAGGGAAGGATCACTTTCCCCTGGCTGGCCCACTGCGCGTCTTTGTCATAGGCTTTACCGCTCTGACGCCAAATCCAGGCATCCATCAGCATATTACCGGGTCCGGTATCGTACCCCCGCACGGGCTGCCCGGGAATAAGCATCGACAGGTTGGCGATCCCGCCGATGTTCAGGACCATCCTGCGCTCTACCGGGTGCGCCAGCAGCGCCTGATGAAATGCCGGAACCAGCGGCGCCCCCTGCCCGCCGAGGGCCATATCGCGACGACGGAAATCACCCACCACCGTTACGCCGGTTTTTGCCACAATCTGGTTGTTATCGCCAATTTGCATCGTGTGCGGCGCCTCGCCGACAGGTTCATGCCAGACGGTCTGCCCATGGCAGCCTATTGCCACGATGTCCTGCGGGTGGAGTCTTTCCTGCTGCATCAGGGCCAGTACCGCATCAGCAAACAGCGCCCCCAGACGCACATCCAGTTGGCCCAGTTGGGAAAGCGTCAGCTGTTGCCCCTGGCAGATGTTCAGGATCTCTTCTTTTAACGAGACCGGAATTGGCCAGGTCAGGCTTGCCTGCTGCGCCACCATGTTTTCATCAATGGCGGCCAGAACGACATCCACACCGTCAAGACTGGTACCAGACATCACACCGATATAGCGACCCGATTTCATGCGCTTTCCTTACGTTACATGGGCTAAGTGCAAACACTCCATCATAAATAACGCGGCTTTGCTATGCGGTGATAATAATTTTTAACAATCTCAGACCTGTAGCACAGGCGATGTTTGTTTATGTCCCGTTAAGCCCTGTTCAGGTAAAATTTATTTATTCGGCATGCAAAGATATGAACTGTGGTCAGGAATGCCATATAATTTAGCCATAACGGATGCCCCAACCGGGCGTTTTTTGGTGAACAGGAGAGTCAAATGATTTTACGTGTACTGGGCGTTTCGCTGATTGGTTTAACACTGGCGGGTTGTGTGAATGACAGTTCACTCTCCGGCGACGTATATAGTGCTTCTGAAGCTAAACAGGTACAGAACGTGACATACGGTACTATCGTTAATGCCCGTCCTGTTCAGATTCAGGGTGGCGATGACACGAACGTGGTGGGCGCAATCGGCGGTGCTGTGCTGGGTGGTTTCCTGGGTAATACCATTGGCGGCGGCACCGGACGTTCTCTGGCGACCGCAGCGGGCGCAGTTGCAGGCGGCGTAGCGGGTCAGGGCGTTCAGGGTGCGATGAACAAAACTCAGGGCGTTGAGCTGGAAATCCGCAAAGACGATGGCAGCACTATTATGGTTGTGCAGAAACAGGGTAACACCCGCTTCTCTGCTGGCCAGCGTGTTGTTCTTGCAAGCAACGGCAGCCAGGTCACCGTCTCCCCGCGTTAATATCCTGATGGATGTGGTCTTTCAGACCGCATCCATTTACCAAAATCATCATTTCCAATAATATATTGGCACAATATATTCACATGGTGAATTATTCATTTCACCCGTTCTTGTCCGTGCGCAAAGTATTTTTTATTTCCCTCGCTTAGACTCTTCGCAATCTCTTTTTCCTTTTTTAATTTTTAAATTCTCTATGCTTGCGATCTGTCGATTTGTAAAGAACCGCTTTGTGGCCTTCGCGCTTGGGTGCATTGTTATCATTGCCGTATTACAAGGTTTTTTTATAAAACTTGTTGAATGGGTTCCTTCGTTTTCACCTTTGTTTTTCCCTACGCTGACGATATTTCTTCTGGTGTTCCATCTGTTTATTGCCTGTTTTATGGCAATGAAATACTGGTGCGACAAAAGGCGATTATATCTTGTTCCCATTGCCCTGGCCTTTGCCGGTTCGGCGTTACTGATGGTGGGGACACTGGCCAGCTTCCCGGCCTGGCTTGATCTCTATCAGTTCAACGAAGCGAACTATAACGACGCCATGATTTTCTACATGTTCCGCCACTTTTTAATGGCGGTGCTGATGATCGTCGCAGCATTACTGTATACCCTGCGCAATTCTGCGCTCTCACGAAGCGCCCATGTTGGTATCGTTGTCGGCGCCTCGCTCTTTACGGGCTGTATGCTTGGGCTGGCATTGTTCTATTCCAGCCATTCAACCCTGCTCACACTGGACCTGGTGGATAATGAAACCCGACAGTTTATGGTTCTCTGGAGCCAGGCGATCAATATCATTTTGATCGTCCTGTGGGTAGTAACGTTAATCACCCTGTTGGCCATTACCCGCGTGAGGAATTTGTTTTGGGTCGGCGGCAATTTTTTATGTGTCTGTTATATCGTCACTCTGCTCATGCTATTGTTAGGCGGACACGCTGAAGATATTTCATGGTACCGGGCACGGTTATTCGAAACTGTCGCTACGTTAATGATTATTTTCATCTTACTTTCCGACGTATTTAATTTGTATCGTGACTCGCATGTAAAATATCAGCAGTCTTATCAAAATTCCATCCGCGACCCCCTCACCCGTCTTTATAATCGCAGCTATTTCTATGATTCATTAAATCACGCGCTAAACACGGCCACGGTGACACATCCGGTGTCGGTGGTCGTGAGCGATCTTGACCGTTTTAAACGCATTAACGACTGCTACGGTCATTTGCAGGGGGATAGGGTTTTACAGTTTGTCTCAAACCTGTTGACCGATTCGGTGCGACCGCAGGATATCGCGGCGCGGATCGGCGGCGAAGAGTTTGTGCTCATGCTGACAAATACACCGTCCGATGTCGCGCATCAGGTTGCCGAACGTATTCGCCTCAAGTTGAGCGGGTTTGACAAGGCCAGCAGCGGTGGGCAGCTTCCGGAACCGATTACCATTAGTATGGGAGTATTCACCGCTACCTCGCCGGAAACCAGCGCTGAAACCTGTGTGGAAAGCGCGGATAAAGCCATGTACGAGGCAAAAGAGACGGGCCGCAACCGGGTGGTGGTGTTCAGAACATGACAAAGGCCTTGCACGAGCAAGGCCAGTGAACAACGTCAGTCGCGCGACTGTAAATCGTGGATGTTTTGCTCAAGACGGGCGATGAGTCCGATCAGCATCTCCAGCTCAGCGGGTGAAATACCGGCCAGGATCTCCCCTCGCGTTTTACTGATGACGGTTTCCATCTCAGTAATAATCGGGGCCGCTTTTTCCGTCAATTTGATCCGCTTGGCGCGACGGTCGCTGGCGCAGGTTTGTCGGGAGATGAGTCCCTTCTCTTCCAGCTGGTCAAGGGTACGCACCAGGGAAGGCTGTTCAATACCAATCGCTTTTGCCAGTTGGATCTGTGACTGATCGGGCGGAAGCTGATGGATGTTGTGCAGCGTAACCCAGTGCGTCTGTGTGAGTTCCAGGGGTTTCAGGCGATGGTCAATCAGAGCACGCCAGATGCGTACCAACCTTGCCAGATCAGAACCGAATGGCGATTCCAATTTCATCTCCTTATAATTAGCTTGCTAAGTGATTATAGTGATTTTAGAATAGTTTGCAGTATTTGTATTGCCAAAACAAATGCAATCACGGTATTCATCATTCCTTAAAGGATGATTTACACTGAACGGTAATGCGCCATCGCATTGAAATCTGCCATTGTGGCCCTCATTCCACCGCAAAGGATCGCTGCTTGTGACGTTGTTTTCCTTCTCCGCAGGGTTGCCCCTCCAGGATCTGATTGTTGGCGCATCGGTCTACTTTCCGCCACTGTTTAAAGCCGTGATGGTCGGTTTTGTGATCTGGCTCATTGCGCATCGTCTGCTGCGCGACTGGATGTATTCCGGTGAAATCTGGCACCCGATGTTAATGGATCTCTCCCTGTTTACCCTCTCCGTCTGTCTTGGCCTTGCCGTGTTAACCGTGTGGTGAGAATAGCATTGAAAACGTTAAAATATTTTTCCACTCTTTTCGTCTTAGCGCTGGCGCTTATCGCCGGCTGGTGGCTCTGGAATTATTACATGCAGTCGCCCTGGACGCGTGACGGCAAGATCCGCGCAGAACAGGTCAGCATCACGCCACAGGTGTCCGGCAGTATCAGCGCGCTGCTGGTGAAGGACAACCAGTTCGTTCATGCGGGTGATGTGTTATTCCGCATCGACGAGACCCCTTTTCACATTGCGGTGCTCAATGCCCAGGCGCAGCTCGCAAAAGCTCAATCCGATCTGGCAAAAGCCAATAACGAAGCCGAACGTCGCCGACATCTGTCGAGGAATTACATCTCTGCGGAAGATCTCGATACCGCCAATATCAATGTAAAAGCCATGCAGGCCAGCCTGAAGGTTGCAGAGGCAACGCTGAAACAGGCCGAGTGGCAACTGACCCAGACCGTTGTCAAAGCTCCGGTGGATGGATGGATCACGAGCCTGTCGACCCGTGTGGGGGATTACGCCACCACAGGCCAGCCGGTCTTTGCCCTGGTCGACAGCCGCTCTTTCTATGTTGTAGGTTATTTTGAAGAGACCAAGCTGCGCCATATCCGCGAGGGAGCGCCTGCCCGAATCACGCTTTACAGCGGCGCAGAAACGTTACAGGGTCACGTTAGCAGCATAGGTCGGGCAATTTACGATCAGAGCGTGGAAACCGATTCTGGCCTGGTGCCCGACATCAAACCCAACGTACCGTGGGTGCGTCTGGCTCAGCGGGTGCCTGTTCGCGTCGAGTTTGATCAACTGCCGAAAGACATTACCCTGGTCTCTGGCACAACCTGCACCGTCGCCATCGGATCGCGATGATGAACCTGGGAGCTCTCTCCTGGCGCAATACGCCGTGGATAAAAGCGACACGGCCGCAGTGGCGTTACGCGCTGCGTAACGGCATCGCCATGTGCCTTGCGCTTACGGTTGCCTATTATCTAAATCTGGATGAGCCTTACTGGGCGATGACCTCTGCGGCGGTCGTCAGCTTCCCTACCGTCGGGGGCGTTATCAGTAAAAGCCTCGGGCGCGTGGCAGGTAGCCTGCTTGGGGCAACCGCCGCACTGCTTCTTGCCGGCCATACTCTGAACGATCCCTGGCTCTTTTTGTTAAGCATGTCGGCATGGCTGGGGCTGTGTACCTGGGCCTGCGCTCATTTTACCAATAACGTTGCCTATGCGTTTCAACTGGCGGGTTACACCGCGGCCATTATCGCCTTTCCGGTCGTCAACGTGCTGGATACCACCGAGCTGTGGGATATCGCCCAGGCACGCGTGTGTGAAGTGATGGTCGGCATTCTGTGCGGGGGCGTCATGATGATGATCCTGCCCAGTACCTCAGATGGCACTACGCTTATCACCGCCCTTAAAACGATGCACGCACGTTTGCTGGAACATGCCAGCCTGCTCTGGCAGCCTGACAGCAGCGATGACATCCGCCTCGCGCACGAAAAGGTCATCGGCCAGATCCTGACCATGAACCTGTTGCGCATCCAGGCTTTCTGGAGCCACTACCGTTTTCGTCGCCAGAACACGCTTCTGAACTATTTATTGCACCAGCAATTGCGGATGACGAGCGCGATCTCGAGCCTTCGTCGGATGTTGCTGAACTGGCCTGCACCCCCAGCCCATACCCGGGAGATTATCGAGGCGCTGCTCGCAGCCCTTGCGCGTTCGGATGCCGATATTTATACCGTGGCCCGCATTATCGCGCCTCTCGCCCCAGCGGATGAATATGACTACCGGCATCGCGCCTTCTGGCAGCGTCTGAACTATTTCTGCCGCCTGTATCTGCGCAGCAGCCGCTGGTTAAAAGCCGTCGAGAATGCCACGCCCGTCACCGAATTTTCCGTTCCCGGTAGTCCTGCTCTGGCGCGGCATACCGACGCAATGGAGGCGCTGTGGAGCGGTTTTCGTACGTTTTGCGCGTTGACGGCCGTGGGCGCATGGGCCATCACCACGCAATGGGATGCGGGCAGTGCGGCCCTGACGCTTGCGGCAATAAGCTGCGTGCTCTATTCCGTCGCCGCTTCCCCCTTTAACTCCCTGACGCTTCTGCTGCGTACGCTGGTGCTGCTGTCGCTGTTCAGCTTCGTGGTGAAATTTGGTTTGATGGTGCAGATAACCGACCTCTGGCAATTTCTGCTATTTCTCTTCCCGCTATTAACCACCATGCAGTTGCTCAAACTGCAAATGCCTAAACTGGCCGGTCTGTGGGGTCAGTTAATTGTTTTTATGGGCTCATTTATCTCTGTAACGAATCCACCGGTTTACGATTACGCTGATTTTCTCAACGACAACCTGGCGAAGATCCTCGGCGTGGGGCTGGCGTGGCTGGCTTTCGCCGTGCTACGCCCAGGCTCGGACGCGCGTAAAAGCCGCAGGCATATTCGGGAGTTGCGCAGGGGTTTTGTCGATCAGCTGAGCCGCAGGCCGCATCTGCGCGAAAGCGAGTATGAATCGCTGGTTTACCATCATGTCAGCCAGCTGAATAACAGCCAGGATTCACTCTCCCGTCGCTGGCTACTGCGCTGGGGCGTGGTGCTGCTAAACTGTTCGCACGTGGTGTGGCAGTTGCGCGCCTGGGAGACGCGTTCCGATCCGCTGTCGCAGGTCCGTGATAACTGTATTTCTATGCTCCGCGATGTTATGAGCGAGCGCGGGGTGCAGCAGCGCCCCCTGAGCGTCACGCTCGCCGAGCTTCAGCGTATTTGCGACACGCTGGCGCACCATCATCAGCCTGCGGCCCGCGATCTGGCATCCATTATCTGGCGGCTGCACTGCTCCCTGTCACAGCTTGAACAGGCGCCGCCACCCGGAACGATTGGCGATCAGATCACCCCGCAGGCATAGCGCGCCCCGCCGCCGCCAAGCGGTTTAGGTTGATCGGACATGTTATCGCCGCCCACGTGGATCATCAGCGCCTTGCCTTTGACCTCGTCAAGCTTTTTGAGTCGTGCCGCCACAACCGGATCGGTGGCTTTACCATCGTTATTTACCACCAGCACCGGCAGATCGCCGAGGTGCCCCATCCCTTCCGGGCCTTCATGCTTACCGGAGTTCTGCGGGTCGAGATGCCCCCCTGCGGCTTCCGCAGCTGTTGGTTTCCCCTCTTTCATCGCGGGTTGACAGCTGCCTTTAGCATGAACGTGAAAACCATGTTCGCCGGGTGGAAGAGCCTTGAGATCGGGAGCAAATTCCAGCCCTTTATCGGTTTCGGTGATTTTCACCGTCCCGATGGACTGACCTACCCCCTGAGAAGTGACGAGATTCATTTCAACGTCCTCGCTGGCTGCCTGCGCCCCTGCGCAAACAACCAGCGTGACCATTGCCAGAGCAAAACGCTTCATATGACCTCCACGGGTTATTTTTTGCACCTTAAGTCTATACCAGAGGCGCAGATTTCACCGGAAAGTCAGGTTCAGGCGTGCTCAGGGTACGTCGTAGCCCAGCGCCGCCTTACGAATGCGGAACCACTGCTGACGCGTCATATCCAGCTCCTCAGCAACAAGCGCAGCGCGGACACGCTCAATTTTGCCGGAGCCAATAATTGGCAGCGGTTTAGACGGCAGGCGCAGGATCCAGGCGTAAACCACCTGCTCGATACTCTCCGCATTCAGTTCGCGCGCCACCGTTTCAAGCTCGTTACGCAGCGGCTGGAATGCCTCATCGTTAAACAGACGGCCGCCTCCCAGGCAAGACCATGCCATTGGACGGATGCGCAGCTGTTGCAGTTGGTCGAGCGTGCCATCCAGCAGCAGCGGCTGATGAACAGGCGAGATCTCCACCTGATTCGTCGCCAGCGTAAACGGCAGGCGAGACTGCAATAGCGCAAACTGTGCCGGGGTGAAGTTAGACACGCCAAAATGGCGCACTTTGCCGCTCTGGTGCAGCGTCAGGAAGGCTTCCGCGACCTCATCCGCATCCATCAACGGGTCGGGACGGTGGATCAGCAGCAGGTCGATACGATCTGTGGCCAGGTTGACCAGTGACTGCTCGGCGCTTTTAACGATATGCGCGCTGTCAGTGATGTAATGTCCAAGCGCATGCTCCGGTTTTGCTGTGGTGGCAATACCGCATTTGGTCACAATCTCCATTCGTTCACGCAGCCCCGGCGCACGCTTCAGCGCTTCGCCAAAGGCGGCCTCGCACTGATAGCCGCCATAAATATCAGCGTGATCGACGGTGGTGATCCCGAGATCGAGATGCTCTTCTATAAAGTCCGCCAGCTGGACCGGAGACATATTCCAGTCCATGAGGCGCCAGTAGCCCATAACGAATCGGGAGAATTCCGGGCCCTGTGGGGCAAGGGTAATACGCTGAACCATAACATTTTCCTCAAGGAAGTCATGTCACCAGTATACGCAATTACCCTGCTAAAACAGTGAAGGTTGCTGAGGTTCTTCGGGTTCAACTGCTTTGTTTGCACGTATTTTACGCAGCAGACGCTGTCGGCAAAGCCGTAAGACCTCCTGCTTTTGCGCGTCGCTGAAATTTTGCCAGTTAAAACGTTCATCGCGCGTGCGCATGCAGCCACGACAGTATCCTCGTTCATCAACCTGGCAAATACCCCGGCACGGGCTCTGGACAGGGAAAAATTCCAGTTGCTCTGCCACACCTACCTCCAGAACGTCATTATTCCCTACAGTGAAGACCCTAAATGGCTTGCATGCAAGGATGTCTGCCACAAACAGGACATTAAGGTTTCGCTAATCTTCCCTTCTTATACTCGCCGCATTGATATAACGAATGGTCTGCTCATCATGTGGTTCGCAAAAAAGTTACACTGTAACGATATAAAATTTACTCTGGGCTGTGCACTTTTCTTTACCGTACTGAATGCACTGTTTATCCAGCGCAGCTGGTCAATTATTGCGCCTGCGCATCTGCACGATGTCCTGTTTGCTGCCAGCGTGCCGCTGGTACTGTTCTGCGGCTGGGTGATTGTCTTCAGCCTGTTAAATATCCCCTATATTCGTAAGCCGCTCCTGATTGTCCTGACCCTGGGATGTGCCGCCGCGACCTGGTTTATGTATACCTATGGCGCGGTTATCGATCAGAACATGATTGTGAACGTGTTCGAGACTAATTCTCAGGAAGCGACAGCCCTGGTGACGCCGCAGATGATCCTGTGGCTGGTCGTAGCGGGTCTGGTTCCATCTGTTGTGTTAGCCCTGACGCGCATTCGCACCGGAAAATGGTGGTATGCCCTCCTGACGCGCTTCGCCGCTATGCTGGGTGCGCTGCTGGTGATCATCCTAGTCGCGTCAGTGTTCTATAAAGACTATGCTTCGCTGTTCCGCAATAACAAAAGCATCGTAAAAATGGTCACCCCGGCGAATTACGTGAGCGCCGTGGTGAAATACAGCAAAATGCGCTGGTTTGCCGGCGACCAGACGCTGGTCCGCATTGGCGAAGATGCTCATAAAGGCGCGCTGATTGCCAGCCAACGCAAGAAAACCGTGCTGGTTGTGGTGGTGGGCGAAGCCTCCCGCGCCGCAAACTACTCGTTAAATGGTTACCCGCGTGAAACCAACCCCGAGCTGAAAAAGCAGGATGTCATCAACTTCCCGCGGGCCTCCTCCTGTGGCACGGAAACCGCTGTTTCCGTCCCCTGCATGTTCTCCGGCATGACGCGGAAAAAATATGACGCGGACCTCGCCCATCATCAGGAAGGTCTGCTTGATGTGCTTAACCACGCCGGGTTCAACCTGATGTGGCGCGACAACGACGGCGGATGTAAAGGCGCCTGCGACCGCGTGCCGCACACGGACATGACCCAGTGGAAACTGGATCAGTTCTGTAAGAACAAATCCTGTATCGACGACGTTAACCTGTACCGCCTGGACAACGTGCTGGATGGAATAAAGCAGGATACGGTTCTGGTTATTCACCTGATGGGCAGCCACGGTCCGGCCTATTACAAACGCTACCCTGATAGCTTCCGCAAGTTCACCCCAACCTGCGATACCAATGAAATTCAGGATTGCGATCATCAGTCGCTGATCAATACCTATGACAACACGATTCTGTATACCGACAGCGTCGTCAGCCGAACCATCGACGCACTGAAAGCCCGGCAGGCCAACATGAACACGGCGCTCATTTACCTCTCCGATCACGGTGAATCGCTGGGCGAAAGCGGAATTTACCTGCACGGTACGCCGTATATGCTGGCCCCGGAGCAGCAAACGCATATTCCTTTTATGTTCTGGCTCTCCCCGGATTATGCGAAAAACTTCGGCGTAAACACGGATTGCCTGCGTGACCATGCCGCAAAAGAGGCGGTTTCACAGGACAATTTATTCGCCACCGTTCTGGGCATGATGGACGTGAAATCAGCGGTTTATCAGCCGCAGCTGGATATTCTGTCGCAGTGTCGTCGCTAAGCGGGCTTGCATTAGACCGAACGGTCTATTAGAGTAAGGGCATGAGCAGACACACTGAACACGATACACGAGAACATTTGCTGGCTACCGGCGAGCGCCTTTGCATGCATCGCGGGTTTACCGGGATGGGGCTTAGCGAGTTGTTAAAAACCGCTGAAGTACCTAAGGGATCGTTTTATCACTATTTTCGTTCCAAAGAGGCGTTCGGCGTTGCCATGCTGGAGCGGCACTACGCCAGCTACCATCAGCGCCTGGCAGCCCACTTCGCCAGCGGTGAAGGTGACTACCGGGATCGTGTTCTGAACTACTATCAGGAAACGCTGACGCAGTTCTGTCAGCAGGGCATCATCAGCGGCTGCCTGACGGTAAAACTGTCTGCCGAAGTGTGCGATCTCTCCGAAGATATGCGCACCGCCATGGATAAAGGGGCCAGCGGCGTGATTGCACTGCTGGCTCAGGCGCTGGAGAGCGGGCGCAATGAAAAAACGCTCTCCTTCTCCGGCGATCCGCTCACGCAGGCACAGGTGCTCTATTCCCTCTGGTTAGGCGCCAACCTGCAAGCAAAAATGTCTCGCAGCGCCGTGCCGCTCGAAAGCGCGCTGGCGCACGTGAAAAACTGTATAACCGCGCCTGGCGTGTAGCCGGCGTTTTTATTTACCCTTTTACTAGTCGACTGGTCTACTCAGGAGCCATTATGTCCGCTGAAAAGCTGTTTACCCCACTGAAAGTGGGTGCCGTTACTGCCCCAAACCGCGTGTTTATGGCCCCACTCACCCGTCTGCGCAGCATCGAGCCGGGCGATATCCCAACGCCATTGATGGGTGAGTATTATCGTCAGCGCGCCAGCGCGGGCCTGATTATTTCCGAAGCCACGCAGATTTCAGCCCAGGCAAAAGGCTACGCCGGTGCGCCGGGTCTGCACAGCCCGGAACAGATCGCCGCGTGGAAAAAAATCACCGCAGGTGTTCATGCTGAAGATGGCCGTATTGCGGTTCAGCTGTGGCACACCGGTCGTATCTCACACAGCAGCATCCAGCCTGGCGGTCAGGCGCCGGTTTCTGCTTCTGCCCTGAACGCCAATACCCGCACTTCCCTGCGCGATGAAAACGGTAATGCGATCCGCGTTGACACCACCACGCCACGCGCGCTGGAGCTGGACGAGATCCCGGGTATTGTGAATGATTTCCGTCAGGCCGTCGCCAACGCCCGTGAAGCGGGCTTCGACCTGGTTGAGCTGCACTCTGCGCACGGTTACCTGCTGCATCAGTTCCTGTCCCCTTCTTCCAACCAGCGTACCGACCAGTACGGCGGCAGCGTTGAAAACCGCGCGCGTCTGGTGCTTGAAGTGGTGGATGCTGTCTGTAATGAGTGGAGCGCAGACCGCATTGGTATTCGTGTCTCCCCGATCGGTACTTTCCAGAACGTCGACAACGGTCCGAACGAAGAAGCAGACGCGCTGTATCTGATTGAAGAGCTGGCGAAACGCGGTATCGCCTATCTGCACATGTCCGAGCCGGACTGGGCAGGCGGCAAGCCTTATAGTGAAGCCTTCCGCCAGAAAGTGCGCGAGCGCTTCCACGGCGTGATTATCGGGGCGGGCGCGTATACGGCAGAGAAAGCTGAAGATCTGATCGGGAAAGGCCTGATCGACGCCGTGGCCTTTGGCCGTGACTACATTGCTAACCCGGATCTGGTTGCCCGTTTGCAGAAGAAAGCCGAACTGAACCCGCAGCGCCCTGAAAGTTTCTATGGCGGCGGCGCGGAAGGTTATACCGACTACCCTTCACTGTAATCCCGCTTTGTACATTGATAGCGGCGACCTTTCGCCGCTATACTAAAACATCGTTTCTGTTCAAAAAGATAATCCATTCCACTGGTTAATGAGGAAATTATGCGCCTACTTCACACCATGCTGCGCGTTGGCGACCTGCAACGTTCCATCGATTTCTACACTAACGTTCTGGGCATGAAGCTGCTGCGCACCAGCGAAAATCCGGAATATAAATACTCTCTGGCGTTTGTCGGTTACGGCCCGGAATCTGATGAAGCGGTCATCGAGCTGACCTACAACTGGGGCGTGGACAGCTATGAGCTGGGTACGGCTTACGGCCACATCGCGCTGGAAGTGGATAACGCCGCCGAAGCCTGCGAACGTATCCGCAGCAATGGCGGTAACGTCACCCGTGAAGCCGGTCCGGTTAAAGGCGGCACCACCGTCATTGCGTTTGTGGAAGATCCGGACGGTTATAAAATCGAACTGATTGAAGCCAAAGACGCTGGTCGCGGTCTGGGCAATTGATCCCGCTGGGCGCACTATGCGCCCGTTGTTTTGCTGCATCCCCACTCAAAATTTGCCATAATGCGCACTGCTTTTTCCCCTTGTAAGAGACCCTGATGTCCGATAACGCTCAATTTACCGGTCTGTGCGACCGTTTTCGTGGTTTTTATCCCGTTGTCATTGATGTTGAAACAGCCGGATTTAACGCTAAAACCGATGCGCTGCTTGAGATTGCCGCCATCACGCTGAAGATGGATGAACAGGGCTGGCTTGTACCGGACACCACGCTGCATTTCCACGTTGAACCCTTTGAAGGGGCAAACTTACAGCCAGAGGCGCTGGCCTTTAACGGTATCGATCCGACAAACCCGCTGCGCGGGGCGGTAAGCGAATACGAGGCGCTGCACGCCATTTTCAAAATGGTGCGCAAAGGCATGAAAGAGAATGACTGTAGCCGCGCCATCATGGTAGCCCACAACGCTACGTTCGATCACAGCTTCACCATGGCTGCCGCCGAGCGCGCCTCGCTAAAGCGTAATCCATTTCATCCGTTTGTGACCTTCGACACCGCCGCGCTGAGCGGCCTGGCGCTGGGGCAAACCGTGCTCTCGAAAGCCTGCATCACGGCGGGTATTGCGTTTGACGGTACCCAGGCGCATTCCGCGTTATACGACACCGAGCGTACGGCGGAGCTGTTCTGTGAGATCGTCAACCGCTGGAAACGTCTGGGCGGCTGGCCGCTGCCGATGGGCGACGAGGCCGATCTTCAATCGTAGGTTGGGTTATCAACAGCCCCACAGGACAAAAAAAAGCGACCAACATAATGTGGTCGCTTTTTTATAGCCGCAGAAAACTTATTCTGCGTCCGGCTCTTCGGTTTTATACTTCGCCGCAGTCTCTTTGATCAGCTGTTGCAGTTCGCCGCGCTGATACATTTCAATCAGGATATCGCATCCGCCAACCAGTTCACCATCAACCCACAGCTGTGGGAAGGTCGGCCAGTTTGCGTATTTTGGCAATTCAGCGCGAATGTCCGGGTTTTGCAGGATATCAACGTAAGCAAAACGCTCACCACAGGCGGACAGCGCCTGAACCGCTTGCGCGGAGAAGCCGCAGCTTGGCAGCTTCGGAGAACCTTTCATGTACAGGAGAATCGGGTTTTCAGCGATCTGGCGCTGAATTTTTTCAATAGTGGTGCTCATGTCTTGCTTCCTTTAACTTCTGTTACGGCATCAGTCTGACATTGTAGCGGGTCAGGCCGACATCGGAAAATAACATTTTTGTCACGTCTAATTATTTTATCGCTTATCGCATAAAGTTGCATTGCTAATGTCGTTTATCGCCAGACGGGGTGCGGTTTTGCTTAAGGAGCGAACAGGAGTGCGTCAGAATGGTGAATTTTTTTGCACTTGCTAACGAAACATAATTTTTGAATGAAAAATGCTATTAACTTCTTCTGATTTTATGGATTAGAATCGACAGGTTTTGTAAATCTCACGCGGGTATGCATTGTGGCCTGCATTTATCAGGGGACTGCCCAGTGGCGCGGATAACTAAAATCTCGATGACGCTCTGTGCTTTACTGTTTACCACACTCTCATTTACGCCAGCGGCGAACGCCTCTGAACAGGCGCGGCATTCTGCTGTACAAAAAACGCATCTGGCAAAATCCACAGAACGTAAGAAAAAAACCACCAGTAAAACAGTAAAGAAGAAAACCACCGCTCAGACCAAAAAGACCGCCTCCAGTAAAACCAAAACTCTCCGTTCCGGCACGCACAAAACCACCCGAACAACCGCCAGCCTGGTGAATGAAAAATGCACCGTGCGCAAAGGCCATAAAACGAAATGCGCAAAAGTGACGAAGCTGGCTGACGTGCATAAAGCGCGTATGCAGAAAGCGCAAAAAACGGCGATGAACAAACTGATGGGGCAAATAGGTAAACCGTATCGCTGGGGTGGCACCTCTCCGCGCACCGGTTTTGACTGTAGTGGGCTGGTTTATTATGCCTATAAAGATCTGGTGAAGTTTCGCATTCCACGCACCGCCAATGAGATGTACCATCTGCGCGACGCCGCCCCTGTAAACCGTGGCGAACTGCAAAATGGCGACCTGGTGTTCTTCCGCACCCAGGGACGCGGTACGGCAGATCACGTTGGGGTGTATGTGGGTAACGGTAAATTTATCCAGTCACCGCGCAGCGGTCAGGACATTCAGATCACCTCTCTCAGCGAAGATTATTGGGTGCGCCACTATGTGGGTGCGCGCCGCGTGATGACGCCAAAAACCATCCGCTAGCCCCTGCCCTGCCGCCCTTGTGGCAGGGTAAGTTCCTCTTTTGCATACCCTTTCAATTTGCTATCCTGTCCTTGTTGTCTGTAGGGTTATTGGCAACGTATAAAACTATAAGGAGAGAAGCAATGTCGTTCGAATTACCTGCACTACCGTATGCAAAAGACGCCCTGGCCCCGCATATTTCCGCGGAAACCCTGGAGTACCATTACGGCAAGCATCACCAGACCTATGTCACCAACCTGAATAACCTGATCAAGGGCACCGATTTTGAAGGCAAAACGCTGGAAGAGATCGTGCGCAGTTCAGACGGCGGCGTATTCAACAACGCCGCACAGGTGTGGAACCACACCTTCTACTGGCACTGCCTGGCCCCGAATGCAGGCGGAGAACCTGACGGTGAGCTGGCGGCAGCGATTAACGCCGCGTTCGGCAGTTTCGCGGATTTTAAAGCGAAGTTTACTGACGCAGCCGTTAAAAACTTTGGCTCCGGCTGGACCTGGCTGGTAAAAGAGGCTGATGGCAAACTGGCTATCGTTTCCACTTCTAATGCGGGTACCCCTCTGACCACCAGCGCCACGCCGCTGATGACCGTGGACGTATGGGAACACGCCTATTACATTGATTACCGTAATGCGCGCCCGAACTACCTGGAACACTTCTGGGCACTGGTTAACTGGGAATTTGTTGCGAAGAACTTCGCCGCGTAAGAGACACGCAGAAGGGGCAGCCCTTCTGCGTTTTTGTTTATTCCGCCGTACACACCGCTTGAGGCTGTTTACGACCAGACATTATCACCAGCAGCAGGCCGAGTGCGGCAATGATCGCCCCCATCACCGGCACAAAGCTATAACCCAAACCACCGGAGATCACCGCCCCGCCCGCTGCGGCCCCCAGCGCATTGCCCAGGTTAAACGCACCGATATTCACCGATGAAGAGAGCCCCGGCGCTTCGTGTGCAACGCGCATTACGCGCATCTGCAACGGTGGCACCACGGCAAAGGTTGCGGCGCCCCACACCACCATGGCAATCGCGGCACCCACTTCGTTACGCGCCAGCCACGGAATCGCCACCATGATGACAATCAGCAGCGTTAAAAAACCTTTCAGCGTCCCACTCACGGAGCGGTCGGCAAATTTCCCGCCGAGATAGTTGCCAATCGAGAACCCGACACCAATCAGCACCAGCATCGCGGTAACAAAGAGTGGCGTTGCGTGGGTTATGTCGTGCAGCACCGGGGAGATATAGGTGTAGAGCGTAAACATCGCCCCGGCCCCCAGCACCGTGGTGAGCAGCGCGGACAACACCTGAGGACGCATCAGCACCGCCAGCTCTTTACGTACTTCCGGACGTTCTCCAGCACTTCCTTTCGGCAGTGAGAAGAACAGCGCAACCATCGCGACCACGCCCAGTCCGGCGGTTGCGAGGAAAGACATACGCCAGCCGATGGCTTCTCCCAGCCAGGTGGCGGCGGGAACGCCGCCGATATTAGCGATGGTGAGGCCCATAAACATAGTGGCTACCGCGCTGGCCTGCTTATGTTTTGGCACCACGCTGGCAGCAACAACCGAGCCCAGTCCGAAGAAGGCGCCATGGTTGAGGCTGGTAAGAATGCGCGAAAGCATCAGAGTGGTGTAATCGGGCGAAATCGCGGAAAACACATTGCCGAGAGTGAAAATCGCCATCAGGAAAATCAGCGCGTTGCGGCGCGCACGGTGCGAAAGCAGCAGCGTCATCAGCGGCGCGCCCACCATCACGCCGATCGCGTAGGCGCTAATTAACATACCGGCCGCAGGGATAGAGACGTCTACCCCCCGGGCGATAACAGGCAATAACCCCATCGGGGAGAATTCAGTGGTGCCAATCCCAAAGGCGCCAATCGCCAGGGCCAGCAGGGGAAAATTGATTTTCATGAAGAGGCTCCGGATACCGTGCCATAACCCGGCACAGAACTAAGAAGTCAAAAGCATGACATCAATCACAAAAAATGAGAAGTTAACATTTTGGCAAAAGATTTTTGCCGGAGAGGTAACAATAGCGGCAAGAGAGGGAGAAGGTTCTCCCTCCGCCTGAATCAGTGCAGTGCAGCGGTTAAACCACCGGCAACAATCAGAGCAAGAACAACAATGGTGGTAAACAGCGAAAACTTCAGATCGGTACTCATCAATTTTTCTCCTTTTATTCACCCTACGAAAAGTGAGCTTGCTCATTTTTACACAGTTCAGGTCAAAAATCTTCCAGGATTTAAACGGATATCCACTTTACCTCTTCCCCTTTTCATCAAGATAGGACAAAATTCCACGCTAAATTTATTAGCGTACCGGCCACTGACCCCCTCCTGACGTCCTGTGTCGTTTTCCCGGCGTGTCGCAACTCATGTTTGCGTAATATGGGTGAGAGAAGGCAAACGTTTACCTTCAATTTTTTCAGGAGCTTAGGATATGGTCTGGAGTGACATTTAATGGCAACAATTAAAGACGTAGCAAAACGCGCAAACGTTTCCACTACAACCGTATCACATGTTATTAACAAAACGCGTTTCGTCGCTGAAGAGACGCGTAATGCCGTCTGGGCGGCAATCAAAGAACTGCACTACTCGCCAAGTGCCGTCGCCCGCAGCCTGAAGGTTAATCACACCAAATCGATTGGCCTGCTGGCCACCAGCAGTGAAGCGGCCTATTTTGCTGAAATCATCGAAGCCGTTGAAAAAAACTGCTTCCAGAAAGGCTATACCCTGATTCTGGGCAATGCGTGGAACAACATTGAAAAACAGCGCGCTTACCTGTCAATGATGGCGCAAAAGCGCGTCGACGGTCTTCTGGTAATGTGTTCTGAATACCCTGAGTCGGTCCTTTCCATGCTGGAAGAGTATCGCCACATTCCGATGGTGGTCATGGACTGGGGCGAGGCGCGCGCAGACTTCACCGACTCCGTTATTGATAACGCCTTTGAAGGCGGCTACATGGCGGGGCGTTATCTGGTAGAACGCGGTCATCGTGAAATTGGCGTGATCCCGGGACCTCTGGAGCGTAACACCGGTGCTGGCCGTCTGGCCGGTTTCATGAAAGCGATGGAAGAGGCGCTGATCACCGTGCCGGAAAACTGGATTGTTCAGGGCGACTTCGAGCCGGAGTCAGGCTATCGCGCCATGCAGCAGATCGTCTCCCAGCCGCATCGCCCTACCGCGGTGTTCTGCGGCGGTGACATCATGGCGATGGGCGCGCTATGCGCGGCAGATGAACTCGGCCTGCGCGTCCCCCAGGATATCTCGGTGATCGGCTATGACAACGTGCGCAACGCCCGCTTCTTTACCCCGGCGCTGACCACCATTCACCAGCCGAAAGATTCGCTGGGTGAAACGGCCTTCAACATGCTTCTGGACAGGATCGTCAACAAGCGTGAACAGTCCCAGTCCATTGAAGTTCACCCGCGCCTGATAGAACGCCGTTCCGTTGCGGACGGTCCGTTCCGCGACTACCGTCGTTAATCACTTTCCGGGGCCAGCTATGCTGGTTCCCGCAACCACTCCCGGTTCAGCGTTTCGCTGTCTCCCAGATAATCCAGCAGCCAGGCCATGGCGGGCGAGACGTCGTTTTGCTGCCACGTCAGACAGCATGCGGCATCCGGGAAGGGGTTTTCCAGCGTCAGAGCCACCCACTCTCCCGCGTCGATGCGCGGGCGCGCAAAATGCACCGGCACCATGCCAACGCACAGCCCCGCGCTCAGACAGGTGGCTGACGACTCCCAGTCCGGCGCGACCACGCGGCGCTGATTATCCAGCAACCAGGTAATGCGCTTGGGCAGCGAGCGGGAGGTATCTTCCAGCACCAGCGAGGGCCAGTTGCGTAATGTGTCATCGCTCAGCGGCCCTTCCAGCGCTGCCAGCGGGTGATCGCGCGCGACCACGCAGGTCCAGCTCAGCATGCCCATGTCGCGAAACGCGTAGCGCCCACCAACCGGGATCGCCTGGGTTGCACCAATCGCCATCTCCGCCCTGCCGTCCGCCAGCGCATCCCAGACGCCGTTGAACACTTCCTGCGAAACACGCAGTTCGACGTCGGAAAAATGACGATAGAAATCGACGATCATCTGCCGGGTCCGCTCCGGCTTAACAATGTTATCCACCGCGATAGCGAGATGCCCGCGCCAGCCGTTGGCGATCTGCTGGCACTGCTCACGGGTGATCTGCATTTTTTTGATGACAGACCGCCCTTCCTTCAAAAACCACGCTCCGGCAGGCGTGAGCTCCACGTCGCGATGACGCCGCTCGAACAGCGGCACCGCCAGCCACGCTTCCAGCTGACGCACCGTGTAACTGATCGCCGAGGGAACGCGATGCAGCTCCTGGGCGGCGCCGGTAAAGCTGCCGTTACGCGCCACGGCATCAACCACTTCAAGGGAATAATCTGACCACATCTTTAGCCTGCAAATTTTTTGAATGCACCCGCCAAATATTAGCGTTTCACAAGCCGCTTTGCACTCCCTACACTCTGCGCCAACGTACACCTGCCTCCTCAGGAGAAAAAAAGTGCAACCCAGGAAAGGATTTTTAGTCTGGCTCGGCGGCTTAAGCGTGCTGGGCTTTTTGGCGACCGATATGTATCTGCCCGCGTTCGCCGCGATGCAGGAAGATTTGCAAACCCCTGCCGCCGCCATCAGCGCCAGTTTGAGTTTGTTCCTCGCCGGTTTTGCTTTTGCGCAATTGCTGTGGGGGCCGCTCTCGGATCGTTTTGGCCGTAAACCCGTCCTGTTGTTGGGGCTGGCGATTTTTGCCGCAGGCTGTCTGGGCATGCTGTGGGTCCGCGATGCCGCCTGGCTGCTGGCGCTGCGCTTTATTCAGGCGGTCGGTGTCTGTGCCGCTGCGGTGACCTGGCAGGCGCTGGTAACCGATTACTACCCCGCCTCGCGCACTAACCGTATATTCGCCACCATTATGCCCCTGGTCGGCCTGTCGCCGGCGCTTGCCCCGTTACTGGGAAGCTGGATCCTGGCGCATTTCGACTGGCAGGCCATTTTCGCCACGCTCTTTGCTATTACGCTGGTCCTGATGCTGCCCGCGTTCGGGCTTAAACCGGCGCATAAAAAAGAGACGCATCCGGACGCGAAGCCCATCACCTTTACCTCTTTACTGCGGTCGAAAGCCTATCGCGGTAACGTGCTGATTTATGCCGCCTGCTCTGCCAGCTTCTTTGCCTGGCTGACCGGTTCGCCGTTCATTCTGCATGACATGGGCTACAGCCCGGCGGCTATCGGCCTGAGCTATGTACCACAGACCATCGCCTTCCTGGTGGGTGGCTATGGCTGTCGCGCCGCGCTGCAAAAATGGGAAGGCCAACAGATGCTGCCCTGGCTGCTGGTGCTGTATGCGCTAAGCGTGATTGCGACCTGGGCTGTCGGCTTTATTCCCGGCGCCGGGCTTGCAGAAATTTTGATTCCGTTCTGCGTCATGGCGATCGCTAACGGGGCCATCTACCCTATCGTTGTAGCCCAGGCGTTGCGTCCATTTCCGCAGGCGACAGGCCGCGCTGCCGCGCTGCAAAATACCCTGCAACTTGGCCTGTGCTTCCTGGCAAGTCTCGTGGTCTCTGCGTTGATTGCAACCCCGCTGCTCACCACTACCAGCGTGATGCTGATCACCGTTGCGCTGGCGGGATTGGGCTATCGCATGCAGTCCTCCGCGCTTCGCGAGCAGAATGACAATGCACAAACCGAAACGTCGCACGCCTGATTGCGCGGGAAACTATGTTAAAAACCAGTGATTAGGTAGCTAACAATTTTCTGTTGAATCACCAAATTTTGCGGCCTATACTGAATTTGGTTCGATTAAATACGATAAATATTAAGTGTTAACGGGAGCCGGAGCGCTCCCGTTTTACCATGGAAGGCATTTCGGCAAGGGTTATCTCCCTTCCTCTGTTCTACGTCGGATATTAGCCTCGCGGGCATTTACCGTGAGATTTCTCACAAACCAAAAAAGCGTCTACGCTGTTTTAAGGTTCTGATCACAGCAAGGTGATGGAGAAGCTATGAGTTCATCGTGTATAGAAGAAGTCAGCGTTCCGGACGATAACTGGTCCCGGATCGTCAGTGAACTGTTGGGACGTGCGGGCATTACGATTAATGGCTCATCCCCCTCCGATCCCCAGATAAAGCATCCCGATTTTTTCAAACGCGTGTTACAGGAGGGATCGTTAGGGCTGGGTGAAAGCTATATGGACGGCTGGTGGGAGTGTGAGCGGCTGGATATGTTCTTCTCCAGCGTATTACGCGCCGGTCTTGAAAAACAGCTCCCTCGTCATTTCAAAGATACCTTACGTATCGCCTCCGCCCGCCTGTTCAATCTGCAAAGTAAAAAACGGGCATGGATCGTCGGTAAAGAGCATTACGACCTTGGCAACGATTTGTTCAGCCGTATGCTCGATCCTTTAATGCAGTACTCCTGCGGATACTGGAAAAAAGCGACGACCCTGGAAGAGGCGCAGCAGGATAAGCTGCAACTGATCTGCGATAAATTGCAGTTACAGCCCGGTATGCGTGTGTTGGACATCGGCTGTGGCTGGGGTGGTCTTGCCTGGTTTATGGCGAAAAATTACGGCGTCAGCGTAGTCGGCGTCACGATTTCGGCTGAACAGCAGAAGATGGCGCAGGAACGCTGTCTGGGACTGGATGTTGATATTCGGCTTCAGGACTACCGCGACCTGAATGAGCAGTTCGATCGTATTGTTTCCGTAGGTATGTTCGAGCACGTGGGGCCGAAGAACTACAAGACCTACTTTGAGGTCGCCGATCGTAACCTGAAGCCTGACGGAATTTTCCTGCTACACACCATCGGCTCTAAGCGCACCGATAACAATGTGGACCCCTGGATCAACAAATATATCTTCCCGAATGGCTGTTTACCCTCTGTTCGCCAGATTGCGAACGCCAGCGAACCGCATTTTATTGTGGAAGACTGGCATAACTTCGGCGCAGATTACGACACGACCCTGATGGCCTGGCATGAACGTTTCCAGGCTGCATGGCCTGAAATCGCCGACAACTATTCGGAACGATTCAAACGGATGTTTAGCTATTATCTGAATGCCTGTGCGGGCGCGTTCCGTGCGCGGGATATACAGCTGTGGCAGGTGGTGTTTAGTCGTGGGATTGAGCACGGCTTGCGGGTGGCTCGCTGAAAAAATAACCCCGGTTTCCCGGGGTTAATTTTTATTCTTCTTCCACGGTCTTTATTATCGCCGCCTCTTTCGCCGCCAGCACGCGCTCAACGGTATCCACGACCGCCTGGGTCTGCGGATCAATTTCGATATTTACGCGCTGCCCCAATTTTTTTGCGCCAAGCGTAGTACGTTGCAGCGTTTCAGGAATTAAATGCACGCAAAAACGCGTTGGCGTCACTTCACCGACGGTCAGACTAATCCCATCGATGCCAATAAATCCTTTATAAAGGATGTATTTCATTAATGACGGATCCTGCACCTTGAACCAGATTTGACGGTTATTTTCCGAGGTCACGATTTTCGCCACTTCTGCGGTGGTCATAATATGGCCCGACATCAGATGCCCACCAATCTCATCGCTGAATTTCGCCGCGCGTTCAACGTTGATGATATCTCCTACCACCAGCTCACCCAGGTTAGTGATGCGCAGCGTCTCTTTCATTAAATCAAAGCTAATCTGATTACCGTTAATTTCGGTCACCGTCAGGCAGCAGCCGTTATGCGCTATCGACGCCCCGGTTTCAATGCCGTCGAGCATATATTCAGGCAGCTCAACCACGTGAGTGCGGAAATTCGGTTTTTCATCAATGGACACCACTTTGGCAGTGCCCTGCACAATACCAGTAAACATGCTTACAGCTCCTGTTCATTCCGAACGGCGATGACACCGTATAATCCCACCACAATAACAGTTGAAAAAACAGGTTGCCAGTGATGCGCAATTTCTGGCGATTTTTTCACTAGATAATTAGTTAAACCCCGCTACAATAGCTGGCATCCCTCTGTTTTTTCTTCTTGCTGCCAGTAACGGCGGCCTTTTTAGTCTCTCAAATAACTACAATACAAAGGTGTTCACGTGCAGAAGTATATGATCGAAGCGCGTCAGTTATTGGCACTGGCAATACCGGTGATCGTCGCGCAGGTAGCCCAAACCGCAATGGGATTTGTGGATACGGTAATGGCCGGTGGTTACAGCGCCACCGATATGGCCGCCGTGGCGATCGGAACCTCAATCTGGCTCCCGGCCATTCTGTTTGGTCACGGCCTGCTGCTGGCGCTAACGCCCGTCATCGCACAGCTTAACGGCTCCGGTCGACGTGACCGCGTGGCCCATCAGGTGCGCCAGGGCTTCTGGCTGGCCGGGTTCGTCTCCGTCCTGATTATGATCGTCCTGTGGAACGCCGGGTATATTATTCGCGCCATGCATAATATCGACCCGGCGCTGGCGGATAAGGCGGTCGGTTATCTGCGCGCCCTGCTCTGGGGCGCGCCCGGCTATCTGTTCTTCCAGGTGGCACGTAACCAGTGTGAAGGGCTGGCAAAAACCAAGCCGGGCATGGTGATGGGCTTTATCGGCTTGCTGGTGAACATTCCCGTGAACTATATCTTCATTTACGGTCATTTTGGCATGCCGGAACTCGGCGGCGTGGGCTGCGGCGTGGCGACGGCAGCGGTGTACTGGGTGATGTTCGGAAGCATGCTCACCTACATTAAGCATGCGCGATCCATGCGCGACATTCGCAACGACACCACCTTTAGCACGCCTGACTGGTCGATGTTGACCCGCCTGACACAGCTGGGTCTGCCCATTGCGCTGGCGCTGTTCTTTGAAGTGACGCTGTTTGCCGTCGTCGCCCTGCTGGTCTCGCCGTTAGGGATTATTGATGTGGCAGGCCACCAGATCGCGCTGAACTTCAGCTCTTTGATGTTTGTTCTGCCGATGTCGCTGGCGGCTGCGGTGACGATTCGCGTGGGCTTCCGTCTGGGGCAAGGTTCTACGCTGGATGCGCAAACGGCTGCCCGCACCGGGCTGGGCGTCGGCGTCTGCATGGCGGTCTGTACCGCCCTCTTTACCGTGCTGTTGCGTGAGCAAATTGCCCTGCTCTATAACGACAACCCGGAGGTAGTGACTCTGGCCTCGCACCTGATGCTGCTGGCGGCCATTTATCAGATCTCTGACTCCATCCAGGTCATTGGCAGCGGCGTGCTGCGTGGGTATAAAGATACGCGTTCCATCTTCTTTATCACCTTTATCGCTTACTGGGTGCTGGGTCTGCCGTGCGGGTACATTCTGGCGCTCACGGATCTGGTGGTGGATCGCATGGGGCCAGCCGGATTCTGGATGGGCTTTATCATCGGCTTAACGTCTGCGGCCATTATGATGATGCTGCGCATGCGTTTCCTGCAACGTCAGCCCTCTACGGTTATTTTGCAGCGCGCTGCACGTTAATGACCCTGTAGCCGCCGGCTGGCGACTACTTTCTCTTCACTTTGCGCGGTAATGAAGCAATCGCGTGAAATCAGAGAGAAAAATGCATTTTCCCTCTTGCCACCTTGGGGCTGTGCCGCTAATATTCGTCCCCGTTGTCACCGACAACACAATGCGTTCATAGCTCAGTTGGTTAGAGCACCACCTTGACATGGTGGGGGTCGTTGGTTCGAGTCCAATTGAACGCACCATTCTGCGTCTGTAGCTCAGTTGGTTAGAGCACCACCTTGACATGGTGGGGGTCGATGGTTCGAGTCCATTCAGACGCACCAATCTGTTTTTCCGCACATTTCATTCCCGTTCAGCCTCATGCAGAGGCAGCAAACCTTTTAAGCACATCGAAAGTGACCTCCAGCCCGCGCGTACCGGGAAAAGCGGAATGGCATAAGCCCCATCAGGTTAGCAAAACGCCCGGCATTTGCCGGGCGTGAAAACAACGTCAGTCAATGATTACGGCTTATGTTCAATCGCCGGGTTGTTGTTGATGGCGATGCGCTGCGGTTTCTCTTCTTCCGGGATATCCTGGTGTAATTCAATCGCCAGCAAGCCGTTTTCCAGCGAAGCGCCGGTTACTTTCACATGCTCAGGCAGACTATAGCTGGCCCGGAAGTCGCTGCGGCTGATACCCCGATGGATCCACCCTTCTTCGCCGTTTTCGGTTTTCTCCTCTTCACGTTTACCGCTGATATTCAGCTGACCGCCAACGGTTTCAATTTCCAGTTCGCTCTCTTTCCAGCCCGGCACGCTGAGCGTCAGTTCATAGCGGTTATCACCCACCCGCCGGATATTGTAAGAAGGCGTGGAGGGCAACGGCGTACTGCCGGTTAGCTGGCTAAAAAGGCGATCGATACGGTTAAAACGGTCCGCAAACAGAGAGTCGGAGAGATCGTTCAACATGGGAAAAGTTCTGAGAGTCATCATGTACCTCCTGAACAGTAAAAAAGAATATTCAAAAAGTTCATGTCTTACGGGCAGGTATTCCTTACCCGCTTTCTATATGAGGGTACCGCACAATATTTCAACCTCAGGAGTCTGCAAAATGTAGCTGGAACCTAAAAAACGCAACGGGCCGTTAAGCCCGTTGTTCGTTACATCATCGCAGTTCTATCACTCTGGCCCGCTCAGCCTGCTTCCGGTAGTGGTCATATCGCTCCCGGAACCATGCCTGCTGTTCATTACTCATATTGCCGGTCACGGCATCGATATCAACTGGCTGGCCCAGGGCGTACATACGGGCAAAACTGCGTGCCAGAAAATCAAAATTCTTTAATGCGTTTATATCTTGTCGCTTCATTAGCATATCCCTCCAGTCATTGTGATTACTGTTCAAGGTCATATGCTTTTCTGATCTCAGTATCCGCCTGAAAAAGATCGTTTTTTGAGCGATGCGTGCGCATCCATCTGCCGGTGTTCACATTTCAGGAACGACAAAACTCTTCAGCCCTGGTCATGATTTTCCCTCCCTTTTATCACTCATGCAGAAAACATAAACGCCAGCCATGCAGTAAGTTCGCCATGTAGCCGGAAGGTGCGAACGGCGTGCTTTAATACCAGACGCTGTTACAGGTCGCCCAGCGCGTTCAGGTGGGTTTCCACCTGCAAGCGTCTTATCAGTGCGAATAACAGACAAAGAACGTTTAAACTGGCGGGGGGGAGGGTTTTACCTGCCGGGGCGGTTCGGAGGCACCATAACCTGAACAGAATCGCTTCGACTGGCTCAGACTGCCGTCATTGCAGACAAAACGACCATCCGATGTACAGTGTGCTATGCCACCTTTTGAGCCAGAGCAGGGCTGTCTTCCACGGGCGGCATCAGCCTGCATGTTAAAAAGTACACTGACCGTAAGAAGGAGAATTCTCATGATAAAATCAGCTGGTTCTCCTCACTGACGCCGTGCAGGTCAAGCCCGCCGGCAAAGTTACCGTACTTTTTAACCCCTATCACATACAGATAATCGATAAACCTGGGACCAAACAGTTATTCCTTTCAGAAAATCAGGCAGAATTATATCTAATCAGCAGGGTCAATTGAATTGACTTTCCCATAAATTCAGGAAGGGGCGCAACATCCCCTCTTCTAAACGTCTTAATTTCTCCCTTCATTGAATGACTTAGCCTTTCTCCTGCTACGCTTGTTGTATGGTTCAGAAACGCAGGAACGCTTTCGATGAAAAAAATCGCCATTATCGGCTCAGGCCCAACAGGGATTTACACCTTTTACTCACTTCTTAACAACGCAGCGCCGCTTTCGATCACCGTTTTCGAAAAGGCAGACCAACCCGGTGTCGGAATGCCCTACAGCGACGAGGATAATTCCCGGCTGATGCTGGCGAACATCGCCAGTATTGAAATACCGCCCATTTTCATCACTTACCTGGACTGGCTCAAACAGCAGAATGCGGCCCGCTTTGCCCGCTATAACGTCGACAGTGAGAAGCTGCACGACCGGCAATTTCTGCCCCGTATTCTGCTGGGTGAATATTTCCACGACCGGTTTCTCGCTGTCGCTGCCGAGGCGAAAAAGGCTGGGTTTCATATCGAGGTTCACCCCAACGCAGAAGTCACTGATATTAAGGCTGATGCAGACGGCGTGGCCCTTTCAGTGAACGATGCCCCTTTCTCAAGGCGGTTTGATCTTGCGGTTGTTGCCACCGGCCACGTCTGGCCTGATGAAGATGAAACCACCCGCGCATATTTTCCAAGCCCATGGTCAGGGCTGATGGACGCGGAGGTCCGAGCCTGTGAAGTGGGGATCATGGGTACATCCCTCAGCGGGCTGGACGCTGCAATGGCGGTTGTGATGCAGCATGGCCGGTTTAGCGGGAAGCAGTTCGTTGTCAATAAAGGCAGCGAAGGGCTAAAAATCATGCTGATGTCCCGCACGGGCGTTCTGCCGGAGGCCGATTTTTACTGCCCTATCCCTTATGAACCACTGTCGGTGTTAACGGATTGTGTGGTGGCAAGCGAAATCGACAAAGGCGCGGGTGGGCTGCTTGACCGCATCTTTGCGCTGATGGTGAAAGAGCTTGAGCTGGCCGATCCGCGATGGTGTCAGGCGATAGCGCTCGGCACGCTGAATGCCGACACGCTCCGTGATGCCTGGTTTGAGGATCGTAAAAAGCATGGTCCTTTCACCTGGGCCGAAGCGAATCTGAAAGAAGTGGAGCGCAACAAGCGCGAAAAACGCACCGTTGCCTGGCGCTATACCGTGCTTCGTCTGCATGAAGTGGTACAGGCCATCGTCCCTTCACTCAATGAGCATGACAGAGAGCGGTTTAAATCCGGGCTGGAGCGTGTGTTCATCGATAATTATGCCGCCATTCCACCGCAGTCTATCCGCCGGTTACTGGCGCTGCGCGAGGCAGGGATCATTAGCGTGGTCGCACTCGGTGATGATTACGACCTAGATATCGGCAGCGATCAGACCGTCATCACCACGGCAAAAAAAAGTTACCGCTTCGACGTGTTTATCGACGCGCGCGGACAAAAGCCGCTCAGAAACAAGGACATTCCCTTCCCCACCCTGCGTAAACAGCTTGCGGGAACCGGCGATGACGTCCTGGACGTGGGGGAAGACTATACGTTGCTGGCGCCTGCATCACTGCGGGGGCGTATCGCTTTTGGGGCAATCCCCTGGCTGATGCACGATCATCCGTTTGTTCAGGGTTTGTCTGAGTGCGCTGAAATTGGTAGAGCGATGGCGGAAGCAGCTGGAAAACCTGCGTCGGGCGTGCGAAGGAAGTTACCTTACATGGAGTTTTAACAGGGCTTCCCTGCCCTGCGGTGTCGGATTACTCGAAGAAGACTTCCGGGTTTTCCGACAACGACACGAACGATTTAGTGTTCTTGTCCAGGGCAAGGATTTTGCCGCTTTCGATGTCATATACCCAGCCGTGCAGGCGAATGGCATTGTTGCGCAGGCCTACCGCCACCGACGGATGGGTCTTGATGTTGCTCAGCTGCGCAAAGACGTTTTCCTGCACCATCGCATTCACTTTATCGATTGGCTTATCCCAGGTTTTCTTCTCCACCACCGCTTTTGCCGCATCAGAATAGCGCAGCCAGTGGGAAACGGCCGGCATCGGCTCCAGATCGGCGTTGTCAGCAATCGCCTTCATCGCGCCGCAGTTGGAGTGGCCGCAAATAACGATATCGGTCACGCCCAGGGCCACGACCGCATATTCGATGGTCGCAGAGACACCGCCAGGCTCCGGCCCGAACGGAGGCACAATGTTGCCCGCGTTTCGAATGACAAAGAGCTGTCCTGGCTCCTGTTGCGTAACCAGTTCCGGAACCAGACGGCTGTCGGAGCAGGAGATAAACAGCGCTTTGGGATTCTGACTGGACGCTAAACTACGAAAAAGCTCTTTACGTTGCGGGAAAATCTCTTTTTGAAAGCTGAGAAAACCTTCAATGATATGTTGCATAGCCATTTCTCTTTTATCTGTTTTAGTTTAGGTATGATCGCGATCACACTCGTAAAATTTAACCACCGCGTCTTAGCGGAGACAAGCAATATATTTCTGGCCCGACCGCTGCACGATCTCATCTGCGTTCACCGGGATGTTCTGTCCTTCAAAGGCCCCGTACAGGCGCTGGTACGTTTTCCCGGTCAGTCGGCCGATCACCGACTCAACGGTGCGGGCAGGCAGCGGCAGCATATTCGGATAACTCCACATAAACGACACGGCTTCTTTTCCGGGTGTAACCTGCAAAATATCACCGGCCAGCAGCACACCGTCGCCTGACTGCCAGTGCAGCACCGTGCCGCCTGCAAAATGCCCGCCCAGCCGCAGCAGAGTCACCAAAGGCATAATCTCCAGGGCGTCCTCCTCCCAGAAGCGTATCGCCGGGCTGTCACGCATCACCCACTGCCGATCGCTGGCGTGCAGGTAGATCGGCGCGTTAAACGCGGCGGCCCACTCCTGCATGGTGGTGTAGTAATGCGGGTGCGAAATCGCGATCGCGCTGATGCCCCCGAGCGCGTCAACTAACGCTCTGGTCGCCGGGTCAAGATTGGCGATGCAGTCCCACAGAACATTGCCCTGTGGCGTACGCAGCAGAAGCGCGCGCTGGTTGATGGCAAAAGCGGGAACGGTTTTGATGCTGAACAGCTGCGGCTCCAGCTGTTGCCATTTGTTGGTGTGCGTGGTCGTAAGGCTGTCGAAGTCCGTCCATGCCTGGCCCGTCACCGGAACATACTGGCGCTCATCGTCGCAAATCGGGCAGTTTTTGGGCTGTTCATCGTAAGCGGTACCGCAGGTTTTACAGAGTGTAATCATCGGCTTTCCTCAGCAATAAAGCACTGAGTATGGCAGGGATTATCCATATGTGCTGAAGGGTGCTTGGCCCGCTTTTTTTGACTTATACTGTGCCAGTATCAAAAACTGAATAACGCAGGTGGCACATGGAAATTGATCTCGATAACTTAGTCTTTAACGGGCTGGATGAAGCAGAAGAGCGCAACGCGGAACGTCTCGACGATGCGGATAAAAAAGCCCAGGCGATTGTCGCCGATGACGACTGCGGCGATGCCTGCAAGATCTGAAGAAAAAGCACCGGGCTCCCCGGTGCTTTTTTTATGAATGCCTTTTGCTACCTGATATCAGATCTCCGGCGTTTTGCTAAACCCGGTCAGCATCAAGATCAAGCTTTGGGGAGATGAGCCCGTCTCAAACTGATAGTGATTTCCCTGACGATCGCCACCGATATACCACGAAATTTCGGTCTTCCCTTCTGCCAGCGCCTTACGCACCGCTTTATCCACGTCCACCATCCGGTATTCGCGGGAGTGGTTCAGGTAAAGCACCGCATCCGAGCGGTAGTTGCAGGACGGTCGTGAATGCCAGCTTACGGTGGCCGGATCCCAGTCGTTACTCGCCGGATAGAAGAAAATTTGATCCGCGCCGTTGGTTTCCACTTTCCCGCCAAAAATTCTTACGCGGTATTTAAACTGGGCAGGATCCTGTCCGGCAGGCAGCGGTGGAATGTGGAACTTCACCAGCGACAATGTTTCGCTGTTTTTCGTGCGTCCACCGTTCTTCCAGTTATCCTGCACCAGTAAGACCTGGGGATCGGGCTGTGAAAGTGCGGGTTCCATGCTGCTGAGCCAGACGTTGGCCTTCGCTTTTGAATAACCATACGGCACGGTGGTGCCGCAATCCATTCCGCGGTTCATGCACAGGTCGGTCATAAAGCGCGCGGCATCTTCCGTCCAGCCGTTCATGAAGTCAGCATGCGCCGTATACAGGCTACCCCACCGCTCTTCACGCTCACTGCCATGCATGATGGGGTCGAGGGAAAGCTGGACTTTACTGGTATCCAGAGAGCTAATTGTCGGGAGCACGTACGCAATATTCATGTTCACCGTCGGGATCTTCACCGGGAAGGCGGACGGACACTGTCCTTTCGTATCGTAGGTGGCGTTAGCCAGGCCGTGGGCGGGCTTCAGGTTGACCCCGTCCCAGCAGTTCGGGAACTGAATGCCGATATTAAACTGCACGGCATCCTTCGCCTTGCGTAAGCCGCAGACTTCACCCGTTCTGGTGGTGTAACCCTTGCCATTGGCGCATAAAAAGGTGATATGCGGATTTGGCGCGGTGCCGTGGTGATCGCCCGCCAGCAGCGACAGCCCCGCCGGGAACGGGTGCAGCGGCCAGGCGTCAACGTTCGATGCTTGATAATAGGTTTTTTGATAGGCGGGTTTGACCACCGTTCCGTCCGGCAATTTTAGCGACGGAGCCCAGTAGGCCGAGCTGTCTGCTTTGTTATCGCAGGTGGTCTTTTCCTGGGTACGCAGCGATTCACGGCTGGAGTAAGCATCCGTATGCACGTTACCAAAAAAATCGTGCAGCATAGCCTCGTTGGGCATGCCGAACATCATAATGGCATCATCGCCGAGGGTGTGGGAATAACTGCATACAACATGTGCCTGTGGACCAGCGTGTGCCGCCTGCATGGTAAGCAGAAGTGCGGTGGCAGAAAGCGCGGGGGTTAATACTGTCCGTTTCATTATTATCTCCATCTGTGAAAGGAGATAGTGGTAACAAAACGGCCATCAATTACCGAGGATTAGCCTGGGTATTTTTCCCTTCATCCTCGCTTTACAGACACCACGCACAACTCATTCCAGTACATTTCGCGCGTCCGGCGCAGTTCAGCGTGACGTTTTATCATGGAACCACTCCGGGTCGATGTTGGCTACGTCCACGCCATACAGGCTGGCGACAGGCAGTATTGACTCAAGAACACGTTGCGCGCTGTTCTCCGCATTCGCTGGTCGGGGCGCAAAAAACCGCCGTAACGTGCTTATCCATTTTTTCATCGTCATTACCCTTCTCGCTTAACCTGTCCTCAGTTAAACACCCAAATTGCGCCGGGGGGAAATATCAAAATCCACTGTCGATGTGCAGGATCTGCAAATAGCGCCCCACCGTCTGCTCTCTTCTTTAACACCTTGTTCACTCATGCTTTTTTTCTCATAGCAAAGAACGATTCCTTATTTGGCGATAGCTTTCCCTTATGGGAGCGTAACGGGGTAAAACAAAAACAACGGGATGGCGTATGACTATGGCTGCAAAAATGAAAGGGTTTAAAAAACGGGCGCAGGTTCTGGGATTAGTGGCAGCCTGGGGCCTGGTTTCAGCGCAGGCGCAGGCCGATCGGCTGGCGGATATCAAGGCAGCAGGCGTGGTGAAAGTGGCCACATTTGATGCTAATCCACCCTTTGGCTCGATTGATGCCAAAACGCATGAGATCGTGGGTTACGATGTGGACTTCGCCAAAGCGCTGGCGAAATCGCTCGGCGTCAAGCTTGAACTGGTCGCCACCAATCCGGCTAACCGCATTCCGCTGCTACAGTCCGGAAAAGCGGATCTCATCGTGGCGGATATCACCATCACCCCGGAACGCGCACAGGTCATTGATTTCTCGACGCCTTACTTCGTCACCGGCCAGCAGTTCCTGGTCCCGGTAAAATCACCGGACAAGCTTGATGACTATAGCCGGGCACGCATTGGCGCCGTAAAAGGTACGACGGGTGAACAGGCGCTGCACCAGCGTTTTCCGCAGTCCCGCGTCCTCTCTTACGATGACATCCCGCTGGCGCTGACGGCACTGCGCAATGGCAACGTGCAGGCCATTACCCAGGACAGCACCATTCTGGCTGGTCTGCTGGCGCAGGCGCCGGATAAAGCCGACTTCAAAATCCTGCCCGACCTGCTCAGTAAAGAAGAGATTGGCGTGGGGGTGAAAAAGGGTGAAACGGCGCTGCTGAAAGCCGTTAACGATGAGCTGGTTAACCTGGAGAAAAACGGCCAGGCGGCAAAAATCTATGACGTCTGGTTCGGTCCAGGCACCCCTGCTCCACAGCCTCGTAACTTTAAAATAGAAGCCCGGTAATATGTTCTCAGGTTTATTTTCGCACTCCGCGGCCAATGCCGCGGATTTTTCACGTCTGGAACAGGCCAGCGTTGAGTTTCGCCATGTGGACAAACGCTACGGCGACCATCCGGTTTTAACCGACATTAATCTCACCATCATGCCGGGTGAAGTGGTTGCCATTCTCGGCCCTTCGGGTTCCGGAAAATCGACCCTGATTCGGCTTATCAACCAGCTTGAAAGCCTGAGCGGCGGGGAGATTCTGGTCGACCACAAGCCGACCGGACAGCTTTCCGGCAGCAGGCTACGTCAGTTACGCAGCCGCGTCGGGTTTGTGTTCCAGCAGTTCAATCTCTATGCCCACCTTACCGCCAGCCAGAACATCACCCTGGCACTGGAGCACGTTCACGGCTGGAAACACCTGCCCGCCCAGGAGCGCGCGCTGGCGCTGCTGGAGAAGGTCGGCATGCTGGAGAAGGCGCACCGCTACCCTGCTGAACTTTCCGGCGGACAACAGCAGCGCGTGGCGATTGCCCGCGCTCTGGCCTCGTCGCCGCAAATCATTCTCTTTGACGAGCCAACGTCGGCACTCGACCCGGAGATGATTGGCGAAGTGCTGTTGGTGATGAAAGCCCTTGCCCACAGCGGGATCACCATGATTGTCGTCACCCATGAGATGCAGTTCGCCCGGGAAATTGCCGATCGAATCGTCTTTATCGACGGTGGACACATTCTGGAAACCGCGTCCCCGGCGCAATTTTTCAACCAACCGTCGCATCCGCGTGCGAGGCGGTTCCTGCAAAAAGTGCTGGATCCGCTGCATCAGGAGCAACTGTAATGCCCGCTCTGGACTGGCAGGGGGTGCTGGCCGGACAGCCCCTGCACTGGATCCTCTCCGGATTTCTCACCACTCTGTGGGTGACGCTGGCGGGGATTATGCTGGCAAGCCTGCTCGCCTTGTTCTTTATGCTTTTGCGGCTTTCCGGGGGACTTCTCGGGACGTCGTTCGTCAGCGGCTGGGTATCGCTGTTTCGCAATACGCCGCTGCTGGTGCAGCTGCTGTTCTGGTATTTCGCCGCCTGGAACGGGTTGCCGCAGGAGCTGCGTGACGCGGTGAATGCAGACCACAGCTGGTCCATTTTGCCCGGTGACGTCTGGTGGTTTACGCCCGAATTTTTATGCTCCGCCTGGGGGTTAGGCGTATTTACCTCGGCGTTTTTAATTGAAGAAGTCGAATCGGGGCTCCGTTCCGTACCTGCCGGGCAACGGGAGGCGGCGCTCGCCCAGGGATTTTCCTCATGGCGTCTGTTTCGCTACATTCTTCTGCCACAGGGACTCGCTAACGCCTGGCAACCCGTCGTTGGCCAGTACCTTAACCTGATGAAGCTCTCCTCGCTCGCGAGCGGAATTGGCTTCGCCGAACTGACCTACCAGGTTCGCCAGATAGAAAGTTACAACGCCCATGCCCTGGAAGCCTTTACCGTCGGTACGGTGCTCTACTTACTTACCGGGATGGTGACGGGGAGCGTGCTGGTGCGCCTCGGCCCCCATTCAGGGAGGAAAAATCATGATCCCCGGATTTAACGTTATTGTCGAAAACCTGGATTATCTGCTTTGGGGACGTGCGACTGCGGGAGAACCCGGCGGCGTACTGCTCTCACTGCTGATGGCCGCTGGCGCCGCCGCGCTTGCCCTGCCCGGCGGGATTGTGCTGGCATGCGTCGCCTGGCGCTATCCCGGCGTGGTGCGCAGTGCGCTGTTTGCGTGGGCAGAGTTGATTCGCGGGATCCCCCTGATCTTCGTAATATTCTGGATGTGGTATCTGCTGCCGCTGATAACCGGCAGGGATCTCCCTGGCGCGACGACCGTCACGCTGGCGCTGGCCTGGTTTACCGCGGCTGCGGTGATGCATTCGGTATTAGCCGGACTGAGAGCCCTACCGTCGGGCCAGAATGAGGCCGCGCTTTCTCAAGGGTTCAGTACGCAGCAAACGCTGTGGCGCGTGCTGCTGCCGCAGGCGCTGAGAAATATTCTGCCGTCGCTGGTGGGGATTTTTATCAGCCTGCTGAAGGATACGTCGTTGGCGTTTATCGTGAACGTTCCTGAACTGACCACGGTGGCGGGACAGGTCAACAACCGGGTGCAAATTTACCCGGCGGCCATTTTTATCTTTACGGGTGTGATCTATTACCTGCTCTGCTGCTCGCTTGAGCTGCTCGCGAAGCGCTGGCGCGTTAGCCGGCCAGCGCTTTAACCACCGTTTCCATCGCTTTGGTGGTCAACTCACTGCGCTTAACGCGCTGGTTCGCCAGCGCGGTACGCAGTACGCCCGCAATGACAATATGTTTCGGCTCCTGCCCTAAATCACGCATTTCGAGAACGACCTTGCCTACCACCCGACACATCTCCTGGTACAGCGCTTCGTCTTTGGTCACATTGCCCATTGCCATCACTCCGTTGCCCTAAACCGTCAGCTTAAATCATTCGTCGGCTGGATACAAAAAAGAAGCCCGGCGTGTTGTTCGCCGGGCTTCGTCTGGAAAATCAGTCGATTAGTTGTTAACCGGGATGACTGCGCCTTTGTATTTGGTGCGGATCCAGTCCTGAATATCTTTGGAGTGCAGCACGTTCACCAGCGCGACGATATCCTTCTTCTTCTCGTCACCGCGATGAACGGTAATGATGTTGGCGTACGGGTTATTCTCACCGCTTTCAACCGCAATTGGATCGTGGACCGGATCCAGACCGGCATCAATCGCGTAGTTGGCGTTGATCACCACCGCAGCACCTTCGTCGTTGTTGTACATCTGCGGCAGCAGAGACGCTTCGACGTTAGGGGTAAATTGCAGCTTTTTCGGGTTCTCCACGATATCGCTGATGCGCGCGGTCACTTTATCGATGCCCGGCTTCAGCTTGATCACGCCCTCTTTTTCGAAGATGGAGAGAATACGCCCTTCCTCGGAAACCGCATCACGCATGATGATTTTGCCGCCCTCCGGCAGATCCTTCAGCGATTTGTATTTTTTTGAATAGATACCGATCGGCTCAATGTGGATTGCGCCCGCACTGACAAAATCATAATCCTTATCGCCCGCGTGATCTTTCAGCACGCTGTTCAGGTAAGGGATGTGCTGGAAATAGTTGGCGTCAATGTCATGCCCCGCCAGCGCCGTGTTTGGCAGTATGTAGTCCTGGAAGGGTTTAATCTCCAGATCGATCCCCTGCTTCGCCAGAATCGGCTTAGCCTGCTCCAGAATTTCCGCGTGCGGGGTGTTGGACGCCCCCACGGTGAGCGTATCCGCCCAGGAGGCAAAGCTCAGGGCGCTCAGGGTTGCGGCGGCGATCAGTGTCAGTGTCTTTTTCATGATGTGGTTCCTGTGTGTATTTATTAGCGTTTATCTAACAGTGAAGTAATGGCATCGCCGCAGAACTGGATAATGAACACGATGATCAGAATGGTCACCGTTGCCACCAGCGTGACGTCACCATGGTTGCGCTGGAATCCTTCCAGATAAGCCAGATTTCCCAAACCGCCGGCACCTATCACCCCTGCCATTGCGCTGTAGCTCACCAGCGCAATCAGCGTCACCGTCATACCTGAAACCAGTGCGGGTGAGGATTCCGGCAGTAAAACCCGAAACACTAACGTACTCAGCCGCGCGCCCATCGAACGCGTGGCCTCAATGACTCCTTTGTCCACTTCTCGCAGGGCAATCTCGACCAGACGGGCGTAGAACGGCGCCGCACCCACAATCAGGGCGGGCAGCGCAGCGTTAGCGCCAAGAATGGTCCCCACAACGGTCTTGGTGAACGGGATCAGCAGGACGATGAGAATGATGAACGGAATCGAGCGGAACACGTTCACCACAATCGACATCACGCTGTAGACCGTGCGGTTGTGGAATAACCCGCCGCGGGCGGTTAAAAACAGCGCCAGACCAAGCGCGATCCCCAGGACAAACGTCGCCACGCCGGAAAGCGCGGTCATGTAAAGCGTCTCCTGAGTTGCCGCCCAAAGCTGATCCCACTTCAGGTGCGGAAAGAGTTCTTCAGCCATGCTTGATTACCTCGCCTTCAATATCGCTTTGCTTAAGGTCGGCGAGGATATTGTTCAGTTGTTCATCCGATGCCACCACGTGCACCCAGAGCTGGCCGAAAACACCGTGGGCGGTTTGCGTCATTTTGCCGTGCAGGATGTTAAACGGCAGGCCGTAGCGCAGGGTCAGTTCACCGACGATCGGCCTGTGCGTGCTGTGCCCGGTGAAGGTCAGCCTGATCACCGTGCCTTCCAGATCGTTTGCCAGTTCGGTATTGAAGGTCTCCTCCTCCGCGTACTGGCTCACCTGGCGGACAAACTGCCGGGTGATCGGCTGCTGCGGATGCGTAAACACGCTCAGCACGTCCCCCTCTTCCACTACCTTGCCGTTCTCCATTACCGCCACGCGGTCGCAGATTTTGCGCACCACGTGCATCTCATGCGTAATGAGTACGATGGTCAGGCTAAAACGACGGTTAATGTCCAGGAGCAGATCGAGGATCTGATCGGTGGTTTGTGGATCCAGCGCCGAGGTGGCTTCATCACACAGCAGTACGTCCGGATGATTGGCCAGCGCGCGGGCAATGCCCACACGCTGTTTTTGCCCGCCGCTCAGCTGCGACGGGTAAGCATTCTCGCGTCCCTTCAGGCCGACCAGCTCCACCAGCTCGGCAACGCGAGCCTGAATTTGCGCTTTTGGCACACCGGCAATTTGCATTGAAAAGGCGATGTTTTCCTTCACCGTGCGCGACCAGAGCAAATTAAAGTGCTGAAACACCATGCTGATTTTCAGGCGTGCCTGACGCAGCGCTTCTCCCTTCGCGGCGGAGATATCCTGACCGTTAATGGTGACGCTGCCGGCGCTGGGCTTTTCCAGACCGTTCAGCAGACGGATCAGCGTACTTTTCCCGGCCCCGCTGTAACCGATGATCCCGTAAATCTGTCCCTGCTCTATCGTCAAGTTGACGTTATCAACGGCTGTCAGCGCCAGCTTTCCGTTGTCAAAGACCTTCGAAATATTGCTGAGTACGATCATTCTTATTCGTTATCCGTTACGCATATAGCGGTTTAGCAGTATGGATGTCCAAAAGATAGTAAACAGCCGTTATCAGCTTTTAAATGACCAAAAAAGAATTTCTTATAATTCTGCGGAATAAGCAGCGAACTGGCGGGTGAAAAAGCATTTAGATGAATGTCAGCAATAATCATCTGCCATTTGCATATCAGGTCACACTCACCCGGCGAAATCGGTTAATTTTGCAGCACTTTATGCGGATTTAGCCATCCTCACATCCGGACAACTTTACGTCTTGCTGTCTTTCCATCTGAAAACACAAGGATTATTCCTTTCTGTTCTTAAACCTGGTGAAACGTTCTTTATTGAGAAAATTTCATGGTTCTATCATCCGGTCATCACCTCTTCACAGGACATGACCATGACGCTTTACCACTCCGTCACCGAACTGATTGGCCGTACGCCGCTCATCCAGCTGCACAAGCTGGACACCGGCCCCTGCTCGCTGTTTCTGAAGCTGGAAAACCAGAATCCCGGCGGATCGATTAAAGACCGCGTCGCGCTGTCGATGATTAACGAAGCCGAGCGTACGGGCCAGCTAAGGCCCGGCGGCACCATTATTGAAGCTACGGCGGGAAACACCGGCCTGGGGCTGGCGTTGATTGCGGCGCAGAAGGGCTACTCGCTGATCCTGGTGGTGCCGGACAAAATGAGCCGCGAGAAGATTTTCCACCTGCGCGCGTTAGGGGCGCAGGTCGTGCTGACCCGCTCGGATGTGAACAAAGGGCATCCGGCCTATTATCAGGATTATGCCCGGCGGCTGGCGAACGAACTGCCGGGCGCGTTTTATATCGACCAGTTCAGTAACGCGGCCAATCCGCTGGCGCATCGCACCACTACCGCACCGGAACTGTTTGAACAGCTTGACGGCCAGATCGATGCCATCGTCGTCGGCGTGGGGTCCGGCGGTACGCTGGGCGGCTTACAGGCGTGGTTTGCAGAACATTCGCCGCAGACGGAATTTGTGCTTGCCGATCCGGCCGGGTCGGTACTGGCGGACCAGGTTGAGACCGGACGCCATCACGATGCCGGCTCGTGGCTGGTTGAGGGGATTGGCGAAGACTTTATTCCTCCGCTGGCGCACATCGAGGGGGTTAACCGCGCCTGGCGCATTACCGATCGCGAGGCGTTCACCACCGCCCGCGATCTGCTAAAAACGGAAGGGATCCTGGCAGGCTCCTCCACCGGCACGCTGCTGGCGGCAGCGCTGAAATATTGCCAGGCGCAGACTACGCCAAAACGTGTGGTCACCTTCGCCTGCGACAGCGGCAATAAATACCTCTCGAAGATGTTCAACGACGACTGGATGCGCCAGCAGGGGCTGATTTCGCGTCCGCAGGCAGGCGATCTTTCGGACTATATTGCCCTGCGCCACGATGAAGGCGCGACGGTGACTGCCGCCCCGGACGACACGCTTTCCACCGTGCTGGCCCACATGCGCCTGTACGACATCTCTCAGCTGCCGGTGCTCGATAACAACAAGGTCGTCGGCATCATCGACGAGTGGGACCTGCTGCGACACATCGGGGGAGATGCCGATCGCTTCTCCCTCCCCGTGACGGCGGCCATGACGCGTCAGGTCGAATATCTGGATAAGCAGGCCCCGGAGAGCGCCCTGTACGCCATCTTTGACCGTGGCCTGGTGGCGATTATTTATGACGAAAACCGCTTTCTGGGTTTGATCACACGCAGTGACGTACTCACCGCCTGGCGTAACCGCCTGACAAAATAAAAGGAGCAAAAGATGAAAAACCTGGCCACCCTCAGCGTTCACAGTGGTGAGTATCACGACCCGCACGGCGCCGTGATGCCGCCAATTTACGCCACGTCGACGTTTGCGCAACCGGCACCGGGTGAACATACCGGCTACGAATACTCCCGGAGCGGCAACCCAACCCGCCATGCGCTGGAGACCGCCATCGCCGAACTGGAAGGCGGCACGCGCGGGTACGCCTTCGCGTCAGGGCTGGCGGCCATTTCCACCGTGCTCGAACTGCTGGATAAAGACAGCCATATCGTCGCCATTGACGACGTGTATGGCGGTACGTATCGCCTGATCGAAAACGTGCGCAAGCGCAGCACCGGGTTACAGGTGAGCTGGGTTAAGCCGGACGATGTAGCCGGACTTGAGGCCGCCATTCGCCCGGACACGCGCATGATCTGGGTGGAAACGCCAACGAACCCGCTGCTGAAACTGGCCGACCTGGAGACCATCGCGGACATTGCCCGGCGCCATAATGCGATCAGCGTGGCGGATAATACCTTCGCCTCCCCGGTCATTCACCGGCCGCTGGAGGCGGGGTTCGACATAGTGGTCCACTCCGCCACCAAATATCTCAACGGTCATTCAGACGTGGTTGCCGGGCTGGCTGTTGTGGGGGCGAATAAGGATCTGGCGGAGCGTCTGGGCTATCTGCAAAACGCGATTGGCGGCGTTCTGGATCCGTTCAGCAGCTTCCTGACGCTGCGGGGCATTCGCACCCTCTCACTGCGCGTTGAGAAGCACAGCGCCAATGCGCTGGCGATTGCGCAATGGCTGGAGCAGCATCCGCAGGTAGACAGCGTGTTCTATCCCGGGCTGGCATCACATCCCCAGTATGCGCTGGCCCGCAGACAAATGGCGCTGCCGGGCGGCATGATCTCCGTTGTGATTAAAGGCGATGCGCAGCGCGCGACAGAGGTGATCCGTCATCTTACGCTCTTTACCCTGGCGGAAAGCCTTGGCGGTGTGGAGAGTCTGGTGAGCCAGCCCTACAGCATGACCCACGCCTCCATTCCACTGGCGCAGCGTCTTGCAAACGGCATTGTGCCGCAGCTTATCCGCCTGTCGGTGGGGATTGAGGATGCGAAGGATCTGATCGCCGACCTTAAACAAGCGCTGGAAAAGTGAGCAAAAAACGGCGGGCGTTGCGCCTGCCATCATAAGATGACATTAGGCCTTAACGCCTTGATAACAAACTTATGTGAATCTGCACAGATTGTTTTTGAAACGCTGTTTCCATTTTCCTTTTTACTGTAAATCAGCGTATAATGCGCGCCAAATCCCTGGTGAATGGTTTCAGCGCTTGGAATACAAAAAACAACGTACAACTTCTCCTCTCCTTCGTTGGGCTGGCACTCAGGCACACTTTCTTCTGCACGCTCATTTGATGTCACCTATTCTTAGTGCGTGTCATATACTCTTTCGCAACACAGGTTTGACTCCGCGGCGGCGCGCCCCCGGAGCGAGATTTCCATATCCTTCCCAACTTAAAGACTAAGACTGTCATGAAAAAGACGAAAATTGTTTGTACTATCGGCCCGAAAACCGAATCCGAAGAGATGCTGAGCAAAATGCTGGATGCCGGCATGAACGTGATGCGTCTGAACTTCTCCCACGGCGACTATGCTGAACACGGTCAGCGTATCCAGAACTTGCGCAACGTGATGAGCACGACCGGGAAAAAAGCGGCAATCCTGCTCGACACCAAAGGTCCTGAAATCCGCACCATCAAACTGGAAGGCGGTAACGACGTTTCCCTGAAAGCGGGCCAGACCTTCACCTTCACCACCGACAAATCCGTTGTGGGTAATAACGAAATCGTTGCCGTGACCTACGAAGGCTTCACCAGCGACCTGTCTGTTGGCAACACCGTGCTGGTAGATGACGGCCTGATCGGCATGGAAGTGACCGCTATCGAAGGTAACAAAGTTATCTGTAAAGTGCTGAACAACGGCGATCTGGGCGAAAACAAAGGCGTCAACCTGCCGGGTGTGTCCATTGCTCTGCCAGCGCTGGCTGAAAAAGACAAACAAGACCTGATCTTCGGCTGCGAACAAGGCGTGGACTTCGTTGCTGCCTCCTTTATCCGTAAACGTTCTGACGTGGTTGAGATCCGTGAGCACCTGAAAGCGCACGGCGGCGAGAACATCCAGATCATCTCCAAGATCGAAAACCAGGAAGGCCTGAACAACTTCGACGAAATCCTCGAAGCGTCTGACGGTATCATGGTAGCGCGTGGCGACCTGGGCGTTGAAATCCCGGTTGAAGAAGTGATCTTCGCGCAGAAGATGATGATCGAGAAATGTGTTCGCGCGCGTAAAGTGGTTATCACCGCAACGCAGATGCTGGACTCCATGATCAAAAACCCACGCCCTACCCGCGCTGAAGCAGGCGACGTTGCGAACGCCATCCTCGACGGTACCGATGCCGTTATGCTGTCTGGCGAATCTGCAAAAGGGAAATACCCTCTGGAAGCGGTCAGCATCATGGCGACCATCTGTGAGCGTACCGACCGCGTGATGAAAAGCCGTCTGGATTACAACAACGACAGCCGTAAACTGCGCATCACCGAAGCCGTGTGCCGTGGTGCGGTAGAAACCGCCGAGAAACTGGAAGCCCCGCTGATTGTCGTGGCGACCCAGGGCGGTAAATCTGCGCGTGCCGTGCGTAAATACTTCCCGGATGCGACCATTCTGGCGCTGACCACCAACGAAACCACCGCGCGTCAGCTGGTGCTGAGCAAAGGCGTGATCCCACACCTGGTGAAAGAGATTGCCTCTACCGATGATTTCTATCGTCTGGGTAAAGAAGTGGCTCTGGAACTGGTTGATTGTGGCCTGGCTCAGAAAGGCGACGTGGTGGTTATGGTTTCTGGCGCGCTGGTTCCAAGCGGCACCACCAACACGGCATCTGTCCACGTGCTGTAATATTTCACGAACAAATTATTGTTTTGTTAAAAAGCGTCCTTCGGGGCGCTTTTTTTATTCCCGCCTTTAACCAGAACTATTCAAAAAGCAAATCGGGTTTTTCTATTTAATCGCGATTTATCTAAGATGAATCCGATGAAAAATGCCTTTTTTAACATAGCTTTTTCGTCAAAATTGCCGATTTCGTTGCTTCTTTGAGCGAACGATCAAAAATAGGCGTAATCCCATCAAAAAAATATTCTCAACCCAAAAAACTTTGTGTAATACTTGTAACGCTACATGGAGATTAACTCAATCTAGAGGGTATTAATAATGAATCGTACTAAACTGGTACTGGGCGCGGTAATCCTGGGTTCTACTCTGCTGGCAGGTTGCTCCAGCAACGCTAAAATCGATCAGCTGTCTTCTGACGTTCAGACTCTGAACGCTAAAGTTGACCAGCTGAGCAACGACGTGAACGCAATGCGTTCCGACGTTCAGGCTGCTAAAGACGACGCAGCTCGCGCTAACCAGCGTCTGGACAACCAGGCTACTAAATACCGTAAGTAATAGTACCTGTTAATAAAATGGCGCACATTGTGCGCCATTTTTTTTGCCTTAGTCAAACCTCTACTGAAGCGCTTTCTCTCCCTCGTCTTCCGCCACCGCCGCTGAGACACGACTATTCTGAACCGACAGGACAGAATTGCTGGCTGACGAACCATTGCCTGTTGAAACGGCAACCGGGATCCCGGCTCTGCGCGCCAGGGCTTTATCGATAAGCGTTTTATCGCTACCTGACTCCGCTGCAAAAGCGGTAAACGCCGCCGAGTGCGTGAACGGCACCGTCTGTGGGTTTTCGCCCTCTGCCTGCGCCAGCGGCCTGTGCACTTCGATATAACGTTTGCCGTCCGGCTCGACGGAGAACTTCACCGGCTCATTGATAATCTGCACCCGCGTGCCGACGCGCACTTGCTCAAACAACGCTTTGATATCCGGCGCGTTCATCCGCATACAGCCCGAGCTGACCCGCAGCCCTACGCTGTCCGGCGCGCTGGTGCCGTGAATAAGATATTCCCCATTCCCGATACCCAGACGAAGCGCAAAGCGCCCCAGCGGGTTATTTGGCCCTGCGGGTACAACAGGCGGCAGTTTAATTCCCTGGGCCAGTGAGCGCGCTCTGATGCCCGCTGTGGGGGTCCAGGTAGGGTTAGGGATTTTCTGACTCACACGGGTGGTGCTGACCGGTGTTTCCAGCCCAAGCTGACCAATACCCAGCGGATAGACCTGCACGATATTTTCGCCAGGCGGATAGAAGTAAAGACGCAGCTCCGCCAGATTCACCACAATGCCCTCACGCTCGGTGTCCGGCAGTAGCATCTGGGAAGGGATCGTAATGACCGTTCCTGGCGCAGGATTCACCGGTGCAATGGTATTATTGGTTTCAAGGATCAGCTGTGCGGCGGTATTAAACCGACGAGCGATAGACTGAAGTTTATTGTCCCCTTCCTGAATGGTGTATGTCTGGTTTTGCCCAATCAGGCGGCTGCCTGCGGGCGGTAAAGGATAATCAACCGCCCTGGCTGAATTAACAGCACTGAGCGAACCAAGGAGTAATAGAGTTATTAGAGACGCGCGCTTCATGCTGAGATTCCTTATTCACTGACCAAACGTCAGAAAGCTGAAAAACCAGCGAGGTGGAAACCACCCCGCGAAACAGAATGAATGCTGTTCTGTCAGTTTAGCTAAGGATTGCGGCTTTGGCGCGTATGGCGCGGATCATCGCTTCCAGCCCCTGGGATCGGGACGGGGTGAGGTGTTGAGTTAAGGCCATTTTTTCAAACCACGGGCGAACGTCAAAGGCGACAATATCCTGCGCCGACATCTGGTGATAAAGAATAAATACGACGGCAATAAGCCCCTTCACAATGGCGGCATCGCTGTCACCCTGTAATTGAATTACGCCTTCATCCGTCTGCTGCATCAGGATCCATACCTGGCTCTGGCAGCCCTGAATGATGTTGTCCGGGTTATGCGCCTCTTCGCTGAGCGGCGGCAGGCGCTGACCCAGTTCGATGATATAAAGGTATTTCTCTTCCCAGTTCGCGCAACGCCCAAAGTTGCGCAGCAATTTATCTCTGTCCGGCAAATCTGCCATCTCTCGCCTCTCCGTTAGCCAAGCAGCTGGTGAATACGTTTTAGTCCCGCCACCAGTCTGTCGACCTCTTCCGTTGTGTTGTACATCACCAGCGATGCGCGGCACATAGCCGGTACCTGATAATACGCCATCAGCGGCATCGCGCAGTGATGCCCGGTACGTACGGCGACGCCGTAATTATCAAGGAAACTGCCCACATCATAGGCGTGATGCTTGCCGAGGTTGAAGGCTATCACCCCCAGACGGTCAGCAGGGCCATATAAGGTCAGTTCCGGGACGCTGGCCAGCTCCTGCAAGGCATAATGCATCAGCAGCTGTTCGTACTCCTGAATCGCCGCCAGCCCCGTTTCAGAGACGTAGCTAATGGCCGCGCCCAGCCCGATGATCCCGCCCGTGTTGGGCGTACCCGCCTCGAAGCGCCAGGGCGCACGGGCGTAGGTTGTGCCGTCCGTCAGGCTGACGGTGGCGATCATTGACCCGCCCCCTTCCCACGGCGGCATGGCCTGGAGAATGTCCTCTTTCACATACAATACGCCGATGCCCGTCGGGCCATACAGCTTGTGCCCGGAGAAGACGTAGAAATCGCAGTCCAGGGCCTGAACGTCAACCGCATGGTGCATCACCGCCTGGGCACCATCAATCAACACTTTCGCACCGGCCTGATGGGCTTTGTCGACGATCAGCGCCACCGGATTTTCCGTGCCCAGCACGTTTGAAACGTGGGTCACCGCCACCAGCCGCGTTCTGTCGTCCAGCAGGGCGTCCAGCTTTTCCAGCTGGAGCGTGCCGTCTTCATTCAGGGGGATCACCCGCAGTTGCGCCCCCACACGCTCACAGAGCATCTGCCAGGGCACGATGTTGGCATGGTGCTCCATCTGGGTGATGATGATGTTATCTCCCGCGTGCACCTGCGCATTGCCCCAGCTGTTAGCCACCAGGTTGATCCCTTCGGTGGTGCCGCGCACGAATACCAGCTCTTCCGGCGAACGCGCGTTGAGGAAGGCCGCAACCTGCGTGCGCACGTTTTCCATGCGCTGGGTCGCCTCGGCGCTCAGGGTGTGGATCCCACGATGTACCGCCGCATAACCGTGGCGGTAAAACTCGGCTTCCGCATCCACCACCTGATTCGGTTTTTGCGCGCTGGCCGCACTGTCGAGATAGGCCAGCGGCAGACCGTTCACTTCACGGGTCAGTACCGGAAAATCTGCCCGGACTTTCTCTACGGGAAATATCATGCTTCGCCTCCAGGCAGTCGCTGACCGATACGGGCCAGCACCTGCTGTTTAAGTCCGCCATCGGGCAGCGCTTCCGTCAGCTCAGCCGCAAAGGCGTAAATAATCATCTTTTGCGCGGCCTGCTGGTCTATCCCGCGCGAGCGCAAGTAGAACATCTGCTCATCGTCAATACGCCCGACCGTCGCGCCGTGACTGCATTTCACGTCGTCCGCATAGATTTCCAGCTGTGGTTTGGTGTCCACCTCTGCCAGACGTCCCAGCAAGAGGTTGTTGTTGGTCATCTGCCCGTCAGTTTTGATGGCGTGCTGCGCCACGTTGATCAGGCCGTTGAACACCGCACGTCCTTTGTCGCTGACGATGGTTTTGTGCAGCTGACGGCTGTTGCAGTAGCCTTTGTTATGCTCAAGCCAGGTGCGCGTGTCGCACACTTCTGACTTCACCGGCATCGCCAGGCTGTTAATACGCAACATAGTGTTTTCACCGTTCAGCTGGGTGCTGGTATTGTGGCGCAGCACCGCGCCGCCAAGCAGGAAGCTATGGCTGTACGCCGCGGCATCCTGGCCCAGCAGAATATCGTTGTGGGCGAAGTGGTGACTGAGCGGATTTTCAAACGCCAGCTTGATGTGGTGCAGTTGGGCATTGGCCGCCACGTTCATCGTCAGACGCGAACCGGTAAAATGACGGGTGTCGTTAAGGCTGACGTAATGCTCGATCACCGTCGCCTCCGCCCCTTCTGCCAGCTCAAGATGGTGGCGATAGTGGGCGGTGTTAATCTCATCACCCGCAACGCCCTGGGTGATATGCATCAGCAGCAGCGGTTTCGCCGGGCGCTGGTTACGCTTAACGCGAATATGGGTGACAGATTGTGACAGGCTCTCTGTCAGGTGCAGGAAGACTTCAGGCTGAACAGGCGCGTTCAGCGACTGACGTTCATCGTTAATGACGATATCGAACCCGCTCTCCTGCACGCTGTCGCTCAGCTCCGCACGGAACAGACCGTCGACAAACACCAGAAGCACGGCATCCACACTCAGCGCCAGCACATCGCGCTGATCGAGGCTGACCTGCGCCAGACGGGTGACAAACTCGCCGTTCAGCAGGCCATCCAGCGGGGTATATTTCCAGTTCTCATGTTTACGCGTCGGTAAACCGAGACGCAGCATCTGCTGGAGATGGTGCTGAGCCTGTTCAGAGCGCGCTCCAGCCTGCGCTTCAAACAGCCGGTGCCACTGCTGAAGTGCATTACTGCTGTTCGGTAAGCCAGCCATAACCCTGCTCCTCCAGTTGTTTAACCAGCGTAAAGTCACCGGATTTCACAATGCGTCCCTGGTAAAGCACGTGGACATAGTCCGGTTTGATGTAGTCCAGAATTCGCTGATAGTGAGTCACGATGATAAATGAGCGGTTGCCGTCACGCAGGGAGTTCACCCCGTCGGCAACGATCTTCAGGGCATCGATATCCAGCCCTGAATCGGTCTCATCGAGAATGCACAGCGCTGGCTCCAGAACCGCCATTTGCAGAATATCGTTACGTTTCTTCTCACCGCCGGAGAAACCCACGTTTACCGAGCGGGTCAGCAGATCTTCCGGCATTTTCAGCAGCTTAATCTTCTCTTCCATCAGATCCTGGAAGTCAAAGCGATCCAGCGCCTCAAGGCCGCGATACTTGCGCACCGCGTTCAGCGCGGTTTGCAGGAAGAACTGGTTGCTGACGCCCGGAATTTCCACCGGATACTGGAAGGCCATAAAGATGCCCTCGCCGGCACGCTCTTCCGGCGACATCTCCAGCAGATCTTTGCCGTTAAACTCAACGGAGCCGCTGGTAACTTCATAATCTTCGCGTCCTGCCAGCGTCGCTGAAAGCGTACTTTTCCCGGAGCCGTTTGGCCCCATGATGGCGTGAACTTCACCCGGTTTGACGTCAAAATTGAGGCCACGCAGGATCTCTTTCTCTTCCACGCTAACCTGTAAATCTTTAATGCTTAACATGTGCTTTCCTTAACCGACGCTGTGTTCAAGACTAATGGCGAGGAGTTTCTGGGCTTCAACGGCAAATTCCAGCGGCAGTTCAGAGAACACGTCCTTACAGAAGCCGTTAACGATCATTGAAATCGCATCTTCTTCACTGATCCCGCGTTGCAGGCAGTAGAAAAGCTGATCTTCACCAATACGTGACGTAGTTGCCTCATGCTCAAGCTGGGCGCTGTTATTGCGGCATTCGACATACGGGAAGGTATGCGCCCCGCAGTCCGCGCCAATCAGCATGGAGTCACACTGGGTGAAGTTACGCGCGTTGGTAGCCGTCGGCATGATTTTCACCAGCCCGCGATAGCTGTTCTGGCTGTGACCGGCAGAGATCCCTTTGGAGATGATGGTCGATTTGGTGTTTTTACCGATGTGGATCATCTTGGTGCCGGTATCGGCCTGCTGATGACCGCTGGTCAGCGCCACGGAGTAAAACTCACCGATGGAGTTGTCGCCGCGCAGAATACAGCTCGGGTATTTCCAGGTAATGGCGGAGCCGGTTTCTGACTGCGTCCAGGACATTTTGCTGTTTTCGCCTTCGCACAGCGCGCGTTTGGTGACGAAGTTCAGAATACCACCGGTGTTGCCGTCGCCCGGGAACCAGTTCTGTACCGTAGAGTACTTCACTTCCGCATCTTTATGGATGATCACCTCTACCACCGCCGCGTGCAGCTGGTAGCTGTCGCGCACAGGAGCGGAGCACCCTTCAATGTAGCTAACGTAGCTGCCTTCATCGGCCACCAGGATGGTGCGTTCAAACTGGCCGGTTTTTTCCGCGTTGATGCGGAAATAGGTCGAGAGCTCCATCGGGCAGCGCACGCCTTTCGGCACGTAGATAAAGGTACCGTCTGACGCCACCGCCGCATTCAGTGCCGCGAAGAAGTTATCGTTACTGGGTACCACGGTGCCAATGTACTTTTTCACCAGCTCCGGGTGATCGTGAATGGCTTCCCCGAAGGAGCAGAAAATAATCCCCTGCTCCGCCAGTTTTTCACGGTAGGTGGTTGCCACCGAGACGGAGTCAAAAATGGCGTCTACCGCCACCTCTTTGCCTTCGCGCACGGGCACGCCGAGCTGATTGAACGCCTCTTCCACCTCTTTACTCAGGAAGCTGTTCTCGGCACCGGTTTGCTGTACCGCACCGGGTTGCGAGGCGCAGGTATCATCACAGCTGCCGCAGGAGGGCGCAGAGTAATAGCTATAATCCTGATAGTTCAGCTTATCGTAATGCGCTTTCAGCCAGTGGGGTTCTTCCATCTCCAGCCACGCGCGGAATGCGCTCAGGCGAAACTCCAGCATCCACTCCGGCTCGTTACGTTTCGCCGAAATGGCGCGCACGACCTCTTCGTTGATGCCTTTCGCCAGTTCATCGGTTTGCAGCTGCGTGAAGAAACCCTCTTTATAGTTGAGGTGTCCGCCGCTCCAGGTGTTTACATCACTCGTTGCTTCAGTATTACGAGACATAGTACCGCCTATACCCCAAAGCTTTCGCCGCAGCCGCATTCGTTCTGGGCTTTCGGGTTATGAAATTTGAATAACTGGTTTAAACCTTCCCGAACGTAGTCGACTTCGGTTCCATCGATAAAAGGCATCGCCTGTAGTGCGACGTATAACTTTGCACCGTCGGTTTCAAAGACCAGATCGTCCTTTTCAGGTTCGGTTACGGTATCCAGCACGTAGCCAAATCCCGCGCAGCCAGTCTGCTTAACGCCTAAGCGTACGCCGAGGATGTCGGGATTTTTTGCCACCAGCTCATGAATATGCGCCGCCGCCGCGGGCGTCAGCGTTAAGCCACGCCAGGCAAAATCGGCCGGATTGAAGGTTTCTGAATGCAGTTCCATAGGTCCACCTCATCTGATAAGCCACCAGGGCATAACACCATGTTAGTGATAACGATTATCACTTCAACCCCCTGCGAGCAGGGGCTTTGGGCTAAACCGCCCTTTTTGGCTACTTTCATTAAGCATAGACCCTGTGACGGGATGCGGATGGGATGGTTAGATTTGTTCAATGCATTGATAAATAATGCATTTCATGAGAATGGCGGTAAGGCGGCGGGCAATGATAAAAATTGTATTGGAAATACCTATTTTTAAGATAGCCAAAGTACGCCCTGGCACCCTATACATTTTTTACGTATGCATCTCCCTTAAGCCAGGTTCTTTTTAATCTTTTTTGCCTTACCTGGGCGCGCATAAAGACGTTTGATGGATGAGTTAACCATTATTTATCAGTCTGATAGTGGTTAAATTCCGATCATGATTAATTACATAAACTTGTCCCTTTTCGGCGTAATGTTTCCCTTTTTAACCACTCACTCAGTAAGGGATTAAATTATGTGGAGTGCCCATAAAGCCGCAGTTTATGCTCGCCAGCATGCAGGTCAGTATAGCCAAAAAAGATGTGCAGAATTTGTTTCAAAATCCATTCGCTCCGGCGGTGCTAATCTACAGAACACATTATGTTAAAGATATGAAAAGCAATTTAATTCTGGCGATCCTGCTTCTGCCCACTCTCGCATCAGCTGCACAGAAGTTACCCCCTGAGGTATCCGCTGCCCTTCAGTTTAATAAGTGGTACATCTCGCAAATTATTATCGGGAAAGAGCCCCTGAAAAACTATGAAGCGCTGAGGCCCTATGTAACCCGTAAAACCATCAGCAAACTCAAAGACATGGATAAGCTGGATCCAGATGAATATGACGTGCCTGACGTCGATATGTTCATCAAGGCTCAGGGATATGAAGATGACTGGGGCATCGTCAGTGCGCGGGCGCTGGATTACGATGCCGCCTGTATGCAGGTTTATATCTCATTCGGCAATAAGCGGGATCACACCGTAATTGACTGCATGGTCAAGGAAGATGGCGTGTGGAAAGTTGAATCCGTGGCCAGTATGAATATTTCAGACAACCTGATGATGGAATAAACCGACGATATGACAGGGGTACTGATGCTATGCATCTTCGCGGATACCCCTGTCGTATCGCCAGAAGGCTAAAAACCCGCGCTGGCGGTTTACCGTTGGCCCCCTTAACATCAGTGATGGATCGAAACGGCGAAACCCTGTTCACGCCAGTGGTCGAGCTGCTCCTGTTGACGAGGCGTAGGCGCTTTACCGGTCCAGACGAAAATTTTTTGCCCGGGAAAGAGTTCCGGACGCGGAGAATCAATCGGCTCAGCCAGCACGTCAATATGCCAGCCCTGATAGGCAAGACGGGCAGCTTCCAGCCATAAATGCGTACGGTCGTCGCACTCCCACCCAATCAGCAGCGCATCCTTACCTGCTTTTTTTCGCGACTCACCCAGGCTTGTAACGGCAAACTCAATCAGGACACCATCGAGCAGGCTCGCCATGTGACGCACCGTATTCTGGTCCTGGTTCATTCGCTGACGCACAGGGGTGATGATGTTATCTATCAGAACATCCATCGCATGGTCGCGGCGGAACTCGCCGATTTTGGCGCGCAGTTTTGCCGGGCTGGCATAGCGCAGAACGGTTAACATCTCTTCCTGAAACGATGCCCAGTTCCCCTGAGTCATCACTTCTGTATTTTCAAGAAGCGCTTTTACTTTACCGACCGAAACACCCGTTTTCATCAGGCGTTTGATCTCTTCGATACGCAGGATATCTTCATCGTCAAACTGACGATGGCCCCCTTCGCTTCGCTGCGGCTTCAACAATCCATAACGGCGCTGCCAGGCACGCAACGTAACGGGGTTGATACCGCATCGTTCGGCCACTTCGCCGATACTGTAATAGGCCATTAACTCCCTCACGCACAATACTTCCATACCTAACCAAACCAACCTTATCAGATTGTACAAATCATTTGTATAACTAACTCCTCGTTCTGAGACAAGTGAATGGCTCAAAGAACCACTCACTCGTTAATATATTGTTGTATAAATTTAGCCGTACGTACAGGTCACTTTTAACAGTTACGTACAGGTTTTTTATAAATCGTACTTTTTCTCGGGCCAGGCAATCGCCGGAATGCCCCCCAGACGCGGGCTGGCGAAAAGGTGCCCCTGGAACTGAGAAATCCCGGCAGATTCCAGCCACATCCACTCTTCAGCCAGCTCTACGCCTACCGCACAGAACAGAATTTCCAGGGAGGCGCAGCATTTAATGATTGACTGAATGATTGCCTGACGCGGGCCGCTCTTGTGCACGTTAGCAATCAAATCACGGTTGATCTTGATTCTGTCCGGCTGGAACTGGGCCAGCAGTTGCAGACCGGCGAATCCCGCGCCAAAGTGATCGATGGCCACGCTGATCCCGGCGCTTTTAAGCTGTCTGACCGCGCTGGTGAACTCTTCGAAGCGCGAGATCGCCTCGCTCTCGGTGAACTCGACCACAATTTGCTCCGGCACAAAACCGTTCGCCTCAATTGCCGTCAGTAAAAAATCGACGGCGCCAGGAACATTGACCAGCGTCATCGGCAACAGATTAATGGACAACGTTTGAGTCTGTAGGCCCAGCGCGCTGGCCATCGACAAAGCCACCTGCTTACTCTTCAGATCCGATTCGTACAGCGCCTCACGCGACAGGTTGGCAAAGTAGCTTTCCGGGGACTCACCGGACGGCGTGCGGATCAGGGCTTCCCAGGAAACCACCTGCTGCATAAACGGATCGACGATAGGTTGAAATGCGAAACTACAGTCCGCGCCCTTTGCCACTACCGTTGGCTGGGAGGATAATGGCGTGTTTTCGGTGACAAACTCCCAGGCGTCAGCCGGAGGCAGCTCAAAGTAGTTGGCTTTTTCAGTGGCCTCAACGAAGGTGCGGAAAAATTGTAGGGCGCGATCGTTATAGGTCAGCTGATAGCGGGTTGTGCCTTTATCGAGTACCTTTTGTAGCACTTCGTCGGTGTCGTACTGACGAAGGTCAAAGAGCTCCATACCTACGTTGCCAAAACGTCTTGAAGGCCCGTGATCGCTTAATAATTCGACCACGTTGTGATGCCGTGGGTCACGGCAGATGAGCTGATAGATCTCCTTAACGTTATCAGCGGGCCCTTCAAGTAACTGAAAGAAGTGTGTGCCGTTAAACAGCAAAATCCCCGTCACATCGAACTGGCGATTTCTACAATTTGCAGCAGCGACCATGTCTTCCAGCGCTTTCACTGGAACGTCCTCGCAGATATGACTGCGGTAAATAATGGTTGTGAGCATGCTAATCCTGAAGATTGAGGGGGTGACCACGAAAACACGTGGGGAGAACTCTGTTATAGCACATTAATTACCCAATAAATAATTTACATCTCAACAATTTACATGACTTCTTTGCGCCTTTTCCGGGCTTGTACAACTCTGCAACGCCACTTCGAATTGTACAATATATTTTGTGAATTTAGCAGTAAGCTGTATACATATAACCATATGATAAATATATACTTTATCAAATATATAATAAAATATTTAAAAAATTGTACATTTTTAATGTACAGATTTGAAAATTATGTATACCTTAAATGTAACGTTACTGATTACGAAAATTTACAGGAGCGAAACATGCAGCAGAACGGACACCTCGCAGACACAGCAACAGCAATTGCGCAGTACTTCGAAAAAGCCGCGCTTCCAACCCAACAGGAAACATTGGGTCAGGTTGTTGTTGAAATCCTTAGCGACGGACGGAATCTGAATCGCAAATCGCTCTGCACAAAACTGTTAAGTCGCCTTGAAAAGGCCAATGGCCCGGAAGAGGAGCATCATTATCACATGCTTCTTGGCCTGCTCTTCGAACGTTAATGTTATGAACAGCAGTGATGCGGACAGACTGATCGACCAGCTTATTGGAGAAGCCGCTCTTTCACTTTTGAAGGAGCGCGGTCCTGTAACGACCGAGGGATTGGTTCAGCGTCTGCGTAACATGCAAGCCTGTGAGACGGATCCCCAGCGGCGGGAGACATTAGCGAGGATGATAGCTGAAATCAGCTCTGGCACGGTCGCTTTTAAAGGTCGCAGAACCGCACAAGGACGAATTCAGAGAGAGGGATCTCTCAAAAATAACCGAGACAATGTAGTGCCGTTATTTGGAAATGGAAAACCGTCCGATCCCAAAAAGATACATTGACTACAACTTTACAGCTACGGTGAGAACAAATGAGACAAAATATTCAGCTTCAACCCGAATACCACTCCGCCTTTTTAGATAGCGCGTTGTCGGAGTATTTCCGTCACGCAGGCGATCGCTTTGCTGAAGAGTCTGCCATTTTTTCGACTGCGGTTCGTTGTGTTCTTGCTTCCGAAGGTCATCTGACCAACAAAGCGATCATTCTCTGGCTGATCCAGACGCTGGAATCCACCGACGATGTCGTTAAGGCGGATGTGATCCGCAAGACGCTGGAAATTGTCGTCGGTTACACCATGGACGATCTTTAACGCCTCTCTCTTCCCATCTCTTCGGATAGCGTGTCATCGTCAATTCTGACGAACGGACTGACGATGACACGCCCTCTCTCCCCTAACGCCCTGTTAATCAAGCACGCCGAATGTGGCATGGATCCTGCTTAGTCCGCTAAGGGACTGGGCTTTCCAGTAAACATTGCTTCATTTCTTAACAGGTCTGTTATTGATGAAAAAAATCGCCAGCGTCTGCCCGTACTGCGGTGCAGGCTGCAAACTTAACCTCGTCGTTAAAAATAATCGGATTATCCGTGCCGAAGCCGCTGATGGCGTAACTAATCAGGGCACGCTTTGCCTGAAAGGGTTCTACGGCTGGGACTTTCTTAATGATACTCAGTTGCTTACCCCCCGCCTGACGCAGCCCATGATCCGCTACAGCAAAGGCGAGGCCTTTACCCCTGTTACCTGGGAAGAGGCCATTCGCTATACCGCTTACAGGCTTAAAAGCATCAAAGAACAGTACGGCCCTCGGTCCATTATGACCACGGGTTCCTCGCGGGGAACGGGCAATGAGACCAACTATGTGATGCAAAAATTTGCCCGTGCGGTGTTGAATACTAACAACGTCGACTGCTGCGCCCGCGTCTGTCACGGTCCGTCCGTTGCCGGTTTACAGGAGACCCTCGGCAACGGCGCCATGAGCAATTCCATTAACGATATTGAAAACTCAAAATGCCTGCTGGTATTCGGCTATAACTGCGCCGACTCTCACCCCATCGTCGCCCGACGCGTGCTTAAAGCACGTGAAAATGGCGCTAAAATCATTGTCTGCGATCCGCGTCATATTGAAACGGCACGCATTGCCGATCTTCATCTTCAGTTAAAAAATGGCAGTAACATGGCGCTGGTCAATGCCTTTGGCTATGTCCTGCTTGAAGAGGAACTGTACGATAAAAACTACGTTGCTCGCTTTACAGAAGGGCTTGAGGCGTACCGACTGACGGTAAAAGATTACGCACCCGAGCAGGTTGAACATCTGACGGGGATCCCCGCGCGGGATGTTCGTCAGGCAATGCGCATGTTCGCAGCGGCGCCTTCAGCAACGGTGATGTGGGGTATGGGCGTCACGCAGTTTGGTCAGGCGGTCGATGTGGTGAAAGGTCTCTCCAGCCTGGCACTGCTGACCGGCAATCTGGGCCGCCCTGCCGTCGGCGTGGGGCCGGTTCGCGGGCAAAATAACGTTCAGGGCGCCTGCGATATGGGTGTTCTGCCCAATATGTTCCCCGGCTACCAGGACGTCACTGATCCGGCGGTCAGACTGAAATTTGCCGATGCGTGGAAAATCAATGTCAACCGGATGGACGATCGCGTCGGAACGCGTATCACCGAAGTGCCGCATCTCGCGCTGGAAGGTAAGATCAAAGCGTATTACATCATGGGGGAAGATCCGCTTCAGACAGAAGCCGATCTGGGTCTGGTCCGCCGCGGCTTTGAGGCGCTCGATTTTGTGGTGGTTCAGGACATCTTTATGACCAAAACGGCAGAGCTGGCTGACGTGCTGCTCCCTGCCACCTCATGGGGAGAACACGCCGGTGTGTTCACCTGTGCCGATCGCGGCTTTCAGCGTTTCGGCAAAGCCATTGAGCCCAGCGGCAATGTCAGGCGTGACTGGGAGATCATCAGCCTGCTGGCCACGGAAATGGGCTATCCCATGCATTACGAGGATAACCAGCAGATCTGGGACGAAATGCGCGAGCTGTGCCCCCTCTTCTACGGCGTGACCTACGAAAAAATGGGCGAGATGGGTCATGTGCAGTGGCCCTGTCCAACCCTCGATCATCCCGGCACTCCCTACCTGTACAAGGATAATCAGTTCGACACCCCCACTGGCAAAGGCCAGCTATTTGCCGCCCCCTGGCGCGCCCCGGCGGAGACACCGGATGCGGATTACCCGCTGGTACTGTGCACAGTGCGCGAAGTGGGCCACTACTCCTGCCGCTCCATGACCGGGAACTGCGCCGCGCTGCAAAGCCTGGCCGACGAGCCGGGCCGGGTGCAAATTAACCCGGCCGACGCGGATGAACGGGGGATTGCCGAAGGCCAGCTGGTCTGGGTACGTTCACGCCGGGGTAAAGTGATCACCCGCGCCAGCATCAGCGAGCGCATCAATGCGGGAGCAATCTATATGACCTACCAGTGGTGGATTGGCGCCTGTAATGAGCTGACGCAGGATAATCTCGACCCGATCTCCAGAACGCCGGAAACGAAGTATTGCGCCGTGCAGCTTGAGGCAATCGAGGACCAGCGCTGGGCAGAGGACTATGCCGCATCGGCGTATCAGTCCATGAAGTCGCGGTTGATCGCTGCGGTTAACGTTTAAATGCTTGCCGGGTGGCGGCTATCGCTGCCCGGCCAGCTATCCGCTGCCGTTTCAGGCTATTTGTTGTGCATAATTATTTTCCAGGTAATCGCGAAGCAGGTTCGGCCGGCTCTTTTTCTCCATCAGCCTTCTCAACAGTACGATCAGCTCGTAATCGCTTCGCAGATTAAATTTTTGCATCATCATATATTTATGGGTAAAGACCGTTTTTTCGCTCATCTCCAGCGCCTGAGCGGTCTGCACTACCGACAGCCCTCGGTAAAAATTGACCAGAATACGAATTTGTTGCCGGGATAACCCTTTATGCTGGCAGTCGAAACAGGTCTTTTTATTCCAGGTGTAACCCGGTAATTGCGTCGTGAACCACGCAATAAACAGAACGCCGCTAATACGATCAAGCGATGCCCGGCGAGGAAGAAAAATAATGTCCTGAAAGCAGGAAGGCAGCGCCGAAAAGCGCAGCTCATCGTCGACGAGACCTATCACAATTCCTTTTTGCCGGGCCAGTAATTCCGGAAAACAGGTCAGCGTTTCCCCCTGACATAATGAAAGAACAATAATATCGGCCTGGCTGACGTTTTCATTGGTCAGCGCCAGGTGAAAAGTGATGGAGCGATGAAAGTTATGCTTAAAAAAATCTTCGAAAAAGCTCTGTAGCCCAGCCTGAAAAAACAGATCCGTTTCCTGAATCAGAATATTTAACATAGTTCACACCAACGTCTTTAAAAAAGGCTTATCACCGGCATTCAGTTGTACTGCATCGTCATCACCACAACCGCGCGGATGCTTCCCGGCGTGGCGCCCCCCGTCATGGATTTTACCGAGGCCAGCATAGCTAATGTCGCGGTTCTGTCCGCGGCAATGGTCTGGGTCATGCTGGAGCCTGTTCCTTTAAGCGCACCGGTTTGGGCATCGCGCATGGCTATCGCCACATGTGTGGCCGAACCGCTGTTCATAAAATAGTCCGCGCCCGCCTCAGGATCGGGGCTGCCGGTGAAAGCGACGGTCACACTCTGCGTTCCCGTTGGGCACTGGGTAAACAGCAGACTGAAAGGCACCGGATCCGATGTTGAGCCCGGCGTCGCCATATTGGTTGCCTGAATATTGCCCAGATTGACATCGAGATTGTTATTGCCGCCATTAAATATGCATGGCGACGCCACGATATTTCCCGTCACACCGATGTTGACGCTATCAGCGGAGCATACCTTCCCGCTGAGTAAGGCAAGTAACAGCAGTGTCCTGCATCTTATTTTCATCTTCTTACCTGCTACTGGTAGGTCAAATTCAGGGTGGCGGAGGCATTCGCTGAACCTGACTCCACGCGGGTTAACGTCTGGTAATATCGGGCCGTTAATGGCAACGTCTCTTGCCCCCCGGCAGACTGTCGCAAAAATAGTCGGCTGTTCATCGCCAGCGGTGCACCGTTATAGATTAGCTGCACCCCCACCCCTTTTGCAGTGCCGGCATTTCCCTGCCCGGTTAAGGCCATCACGCTGGTATTGGCGCTGTCCGGATTCTGTATTCCACTGAGCGAGACCGTAATATTGGTTCCGGCGGCGCAGGTTAAGCCCAGGTTTTGCGTGTTCTGTGCTCCCGCTGGCGTGGTGCCCACCACGGTGCCGAACGCCGAAGCGGGAATATCCCCTATCGGAAACGTCATCTGGGCCGTATTCACCGTGCACGCCAGGGCATTGATGTTGCCGGAGGTGAGCTGCGTGGTCAGACCGTCACGGTAGAGGCCGTCGCTTCCCTGAAGCGTCACGACGCCAATCACCCCCGGGGTTAATGCCCCCGATGAGACCGGGCCGGTCACCACCAGCTCAATCCTCCCGCCGTACCAGTCCACATAGGAGGTCTGCGCATTGTACGAGAACGTATTGCTCGGGTTTTCAAAATAGCCGTTGGAGGAAAAGCGTATCCCTATCCCGCTGACGTTCGTGTTGTAAACATGGTTGCCGTAGCTGCTCAACGTGGCGCTGTTGTAGCGCATGCTGAATCCCAGCATCAGCGGATTCGTACACCCGGTAAGATAGGAGCCTGTGGCTGACGCCGCGCCGGAAAATACCACCGTGCCGACAGGCGCATCGCGCTGCACGTTGATCGTCCCCACGGACAGGGTGGAAAGCTGTGGGATGATGGTGGTGCAGGTACCGGCACGAGCGATACTTCCCGCCGCGAGCAAACAGAGCAGCAGCATCGTGTTAAGACATTTCATGTTAGCGTTCCTGACGGCAGGTGGCGCGCATATCAGCGATCCCACCGTACATTGAGTGATTCGGCAGCGTGAAATCAGCGCGGCATTGCTGGCTGGATTGACTTCCCCATGTGGCGACTAACGTTCCCTGCTCGCGCATCCCGGTTAAATAGACCTGACCGCGGTCGCCGACAATAAAACTGCCGCTGTCATCACCCACAAGGGTGACCACCGCCCCAAACGGAACGGCGCGGTCGTTATCGGTCAAGGTCATCAGCACCCGGCGACCTGACTTCGGCAGATAATCGGCTCTCACCACCGCTCCCCGCGTCGGCGTCACCGTGCGGGTGTTGATCTCCAGCTCGACATCGTCCGGCATCGTTTCCGGGTCGAGGGTGAGATCGTTTTTCCGGTAGACAGAAAGGTTGCTCACGACCGTATATCCGCGAAAATCTGTCCGTACACCGGGCTGATTGCGGATATCCACGTAGTAGGCGCCTGGGGCTTTGATTAAGACGCTGGTCTCCCCCAGCGGCTGGGAAAGCGTGATGCCATCAGCATGGGCGAGAATGCCGCCTTGCAGCCCGTAATTCAGGCGTTCACTGTTTTTGTCATAACCATAACCTGCCGTGACTTCGCCATAGGTGCCTTTATAGTCCGCGTTCACGTTGCCGGTATTCCCCACGCCCTCTGTGCCATATCCCTGCTGGACGTTCCAGCTCAGGGCACGGTTCTCGAGTGCCACCCCGTTCAGGCCGACGTTATACGTCGTCCCGTTATTGCTGCTGGCGTTCATGCCATAGTTAGCCCATGTCTGCGGCAAAAATTTATCCAGCGGAATGCTGACGTTGAACGACAGAAGCTGGTCGTGGTCAGCGTTTTTTTGGCTTTTGCGGTTTTCTGACGCTGAGCGGACATTTTTGCTGTAGGTCCATGTCAGGCCATAGCTGATGTTGTGCCAGTAGTTGCTATAGCCGACGCTCCACGAAGCCATCGACTTACCGTAATTCCAGTAATCTTCCCGCGCCGCACTGAGGGTAAGCGCGCCCAGGTTGTCCCCCAGCGTCTGGCTCATCGTCAGCTCGGCACGGTTACGTCGCCTGTCCTGAAGCGCGCTGCTGTCTCCGTACGAACCGAGGACGTCCTGCATCCCGTAATAGCCGCGGGTCGAGTAGCGATACCCGGCAATCGAAAAGTTGGTCCCGGTAGTGATAAAATTCTTGCTGTATCTGGCCCGCCACGACTGACCGCTTGTTTTCGCGGTATGCTCCGGCATTGACCAGCTCTGGGTGACGTCTGCGGATACTGCCCCGAGATCGCCCATGTTCTTGCCCATCCCCAGAGCCACCGACTGGTACTTATCTGCCCCCTGGACGCCGCTATAGAGCGTGATCCCGTGAGGGAGGCCGTAAATTCCGGTCAGTTGCCCGAAGGGGGTTTACTCCACGCTACGGTTATACGAGCGATATTGCCCGGCGGTAAGGGCATATTTCAGTCGCCCCTCCCGTTGCAGGACCGGCAGCGAAGCGTACGGCAGGGTGAAATGTTGCTCACTGCCATCGGCTTCGACGATCGTGACATCAAGATCGCCCGCGCCGCCGGTGGGATACATATCCGCGATCTCAAACGCGCCCGGCGCCACGTAGCTTTGGTAGATTTGATAGCCATTCTGACGCACCACGACCTGCGCGTTAGTTCGCGCAATACCGCGCACCACCGGCGCATAGCCTTTCAGGGAATCCGGCAGCATATCGTCGTCGGACGCCAGCTGGACGCCGCGAAACGGCATGCTGTCAAAGACATCGGCAGGCGCGGAACTGTCTCCGAGCGTAAGCTGGGCTTGCAGGGGAATAATCGCGCGCTGCATCAAGGTGTAGACGTTGTCCCACTTATCCTGGCCGGACGCATCGCGGGACCAGGTGGTGTAGTTGCGTAACCGCCAGGGACCGACGTTGATCCCCGGCCGCAGGTTTGCATACTGGCTGTCGCTGCGGGTGCCTGCCCCGCTTCTTGCCCGGCTGTTTGCCCCGCTCAGGCTGTAGTTGAGCATGGCCGCGGTAATGCCTTCATCCCACATATCCGGCGGAACATAACCTCTCGCTGGCAGGTCTATGGCCGCCTGTGGGATGCTGATCGCCAGGCGCTGGGCGCCAAACTGGAAATCCGCGCTGGCCTGTGGAATCGCCCTGAGATCGGCGCATTCTCCTTCCGCGGCGTCGAGCTGCGGGAAAAGCGCCGTTTTCACGCCCCACGCTTTTAACTGCCCGAGACTCAGGCACGGCTGCAACGTTTCACTGCCGTTAGCATCCTTCACTGCCATGAAACGAATATCCCGCGTTTCCAGCAGCCGATCGTCAAGAATAATATCAACATGGTATGTCCCGGGCGCCTGCGAGCCGGATTCGAAGGCAGATAAATCCGCTTTCCCCATTCCGGGATTATCCAGCTCTACCAGTTCCGTATTAAACGTCTCACTGGCATACAGTGTGGGAGAGACACCAGCAAGCGCGAGGGCAATAAATATTGCCAGGCGCGCAGGCTGCATTGTATTCAATGCCGTTGTCATGACGAGCACCTGATTAACGCGTAAGGATCACAAACTAGCCCGGTGTAATTCACCAGGGCTGCCATAATCGTTAATGACTTTAAACGTCAGCGTATTGCCACTGGTTCCATTCGGTAACGGGAAACGGGCTGTGCCCGAAGGCATCACATACGTGACATCGTCAAGTTTCTTATTACCCAACGTAATTTCATTGAAATTGATAACGTACGGCGTTGGATTATTAACCAGATGGGTATTTCCCGCACGACGCCAGGTTAATTTATTGGCCTGCTCCTCGGGGGTAGACGCACGAAGAGCCTCTGGTCGATAAATTAATTTGATGCGCGTTTTGACGGCAATTTGCAGCGAGTTCATCTGCTTAGAGGCTGACGGAATAGCTTTGATGTTCAGCCAGAATAAACTCTCCTGCCCTTGAGGCAGAGAGCCTGTCATGACAATACGCTCGAGGTTTTTTTGTCCGCCGTCCAGCCGATACAGCGGAGGAGTAATAATAAAAGGCGCTTTACCCGATTGTTCATCCTGAACATCTATCCACGACTGAATTAAATAAGGACCGTTATCAGGATTCGTAATATTTATTGACGCTTCTTTTTTAGCCCCATCAAAAATAACACGGGTGCCGCCAATAATTACTCCTGCACTGGCGGATGTTAACGTCAGCGGTAACAGCGCCATAACCAGGCCCGTTGTGGTGATAAAACGCATTTTTTTACCTCATAAAACAAGGGGCCAGGCGGCCCCCTGCTAATTACTGCCATTGACTTAGTTGTACACCACAGAGAAGTTCGCGACCGAGTTAGCCGGGCCCGCGGTAACGGATGCCGCGGTGGAAATATACTGCGCGTAGAAGCTCAACGTATTATCAGCCGTACTGCTGAGTGCGTAGGTATAGCTGTTGCTGCCGTGCAGCGGCAGATCGGCTTTATCTGCCGTCATCAGGTTAATCGCCACCCCGGTAGCCGCTCCCGCCACGGACGTATCAATCGCCAGCAGGCTGGCGTTGGTTAAATCCGGCGTGCCATCAAAACGGACTTTTGCATTGGTGACCGTTACCGGACAGTTTTTCAAAATAATATTAAACTGCGTCGCAGCCGTTCTCGCCCCGGTTGTCGGGAATTCCGTTTTATAATAATCGCCCAATACCACCACCTGATTCTGGGATGCCACATCAACGTCGCAGGCAGAATCCAGAATATTTCCGTTAAAATTAACGGTACCGGCCGCTGCCAATGCATTGGTCATAGTGAGTACAGAACCTGCCGCTAACATTGCCATCATCAATTTTTTATTCATAATTTTATACCCCGTATTACTCTATTTATTACCGACATTCAGTTGCAGAAATTAAACCCCTTCCGACGAGTCAAAATTTATACAACTCCTTTTCCGCATACAATCAATTTTGAGGTCTAGCTGTAGACCCTCTTTTAACAAATAAAAAACATATTCACTCGGGAATAGCTTAAGAATAATGTCCACAGTCTACTTTTAGACCTGAACAAAAAAAGTTGCAATTTCAATTAATTAACACTTAAAAAAAGATAAGTCTATAATTAGACTCGCTGCTAACATTCCCTGACCTGCTGTTTTTTAAGATAATTCTTTATGCTGATCAAAAAATGATCGCATCAGTCAGTGAGGTCTCAAATGAATACCCGATTCGCGCCTGAGTCAGAAATTGATAAATCAACAGTGCTCGGCGCTAAGCCTTTTAAGCACATTGAAAAAATAATCGATAATGTTTTGCCGCATGCGGAGAGAGGCATTATTGCCAGAGGAGAAATTATCCATTATTGCTCCGGCGATACCCGTCAATGCTTTTTACTGTTGCATGGCAGCGTGGCGTTGCACCGTCGCGGGGACGGTATCGTCTTAAATTCTGAATCTGCGCCATTTATACTCGGCGTGAGCAGCCAGTTATCGTCTGAGCACCTGTACGTCAGAGCGCTGGAAACCTCAGAGGTGGCCAGCGTTTCGCTGGCGCGTTTCAATCATGTTGTCGCACAACAGAATTTATGGGAGCACTTCTCAAACCTGCTGATCTATACCGCATCGCGCGTTTACGAACATTGCGCCCAGATATCGCAAATGTCGGCTTATGACATTATCCGCTTTCAGCTGGTTGAGTTGATGCAGGAGCCTGAAGCCATTAGACAAAACATTACCGCCGCAGCCTATATCAAAAACCGCACCTATCTTTCACGCAGCGGCATTATGCGGATCCTCGCGGAGTTGCGGACGGGGAAATACATCACCATGGAGCGTGGCGTTCTAGTAGAGATCCATCACTTACCCCGTAAATACTGAGGCTGTATTTATCTCTGGAGAAGGTGGAAAAGAAGAGCGACACTATAGAGAGTACAGTCTCTTTCCAGGTTAACGCTATGTCTTCTGACAAACCATCGCATCGCGGATCTCCCTATGCTCAGGAACTGATTTCTCATTTACAGCCGCACTGCACCACGCATAAAACCGATCCCGGCGAGCAACTTAATCTCCAGGTAAACGGGCAGAGCATGTGTTATTTAATTCTTGACGGCACGGTCGCCATATACAGAAGAAGCGACGACATGATGCTTTCGACGGCGCGCAGTCCCGCCCTGTTTGGCCTCGGTAACCTGACGGACATCTATTTTACCGACTACCTTCGAACGGTAACGCCTTGCCTGATTGGTGTGCTCACGACCGATCGGGTGGCTGAAATTATCAAAGAGAAGGCGCTGTGGGGGCTGCTTTCTAATCATCTGATGTTTGTCTATAACCGGCTTTATCACAACGTCATGCCGAAAGGCGCGCCAACCGCGTACGAGATGATTCGCCAGCAGCTCGTGCTGCTGATGCAGGAAGATGACAGCTACCGACGTAGCGTGACGGCGGAAAGGTATATCAGGGATAAAACCCAGCTTTCCCGCAGCGGCGTAATGCGGATCCTGGCTGACCTGAAAACGGGCGGGTTCATCGAAATGGAAGAAGGCCGGCTGATTAAAATTAATAAACTGCCTGCCAGATACTGACTGTCAGACACAAAAAAGGCCGCGCTTGCGGCCTTTTCTTCACTGCTTAATGGACGTGAACGCCCAACCGCCAGGCAAAGTAGATCTCTTCTTTCAGTTCGTTTGAAGAGAGCGCCAGCAAATCCGTAAATTCCAGCTCAAGCTGTTTCAGCTTTTTCAGGTACTGCGCTGGAGACAGATTGCTTTTATCGCGACGTAAATATTCAATTGCCAGCTGTGTTGGGGTTATTTCAGTATCCATGATGTCCTCGCTTATGTTCAAAACGTGACCAGTATATCACAATCAGGCGGCTAATTTTTGACCAAAAGCAAGACATCCGGAAACTTTACACAACGGCCGTCGTCAGCCTTGATGAACAACACAGGCGATCCTGCTCGTCCAGGATATCAATCTGCCACACCTGATGGCGGCTTCCAGCATGCAGCGCCCGGCAGACGCCGCGCACGCGCCCGCTGCGAACGGAGCGGATGTGGTTGGCATTGACCTCCAGACCCACCACCTTCTGCTCTCCTTCCGTACACAGGTAGCCCGCCACCGATCCCAGCGTTTCGGCCAGCACGACGGACGCGCCGCCGTGTAACAGGCCAAACGGTTGATGAGTACGGCAGTCTACCGGCATCGTCGCTTCCAGTTCGTTGTCGCCAATGCGCGTGAACTGGATGTCCAGCAAACCGACCATGTTCTCCGCGCCCATGGCATTTAAGCCCTCCAGCGTGACCGCACGTTTCCAGATCATCCGATAATCTCCAGTAAAGCCTGCAATGGATGGCGGACGCCGTTACCTTCTACCCGTTTCACCTGGCTGCGGCAGGAGTAGCCCGTCGCCAGACAGCGGTTGCGTGGCAGGCGCTGCATCGCCTGATGCCATGACAGCTCGTAAATGCCGAGCGAATTAGCGTGGTTTTTGACTTCATGGCCGTAGGTTCCGGCCATACCGCAGCAGCCCACGTTGACGCTTTCCAGCTTCGCGCCAAACCGGGAGAAGATAGAAGCCCACTGGGCAGGCGCCGTCGGCAGCGCCGTCACTTCGGTGCAGTGCCCAAACAGGTACCAGGATTCTCCGCTGACCTCCTGAGGGGGCGTTTGCGTCAGCACCGCAGGCAGCCACTCGTGTACCAGTAAGACCTGAAAATCACCGCGCTTATCGCCGAGCGTCTGCTTATATTCGTCCCGGTAACAGAGCACCAGCGCCGGATCGACGCCCACCATCGGCATGCCGAGCTGCGCCACGCGATTCAGAAAATCTGAAGTTTTCTGCGCGGTTTTCGCAAAGCGGGTGAGGAAGCCTTTAATGTGCTGCGCCTTGCCGTTCGGCGAGAACGGCAGCACCACCGGCTGGTAGCCGATTTTCTCGGCCAGTCGGACAAAATCGGCCACCACCTGCGCATCGTAATAGCTGGTAAACGGATCCTGCACCACCAGCACCACCTTCGCTTTCTGCTCAGGGCTTAATGCTTCCAGTTGTTCCAGGGTCATATTCGCCGAGCGGTGCCCCACCAGCCGACGCTGGAGCGATGGCACCGACAGCAGCGGCAGATCCACCATGCCGATATGTTTTTCAGACAGTTTTCGCACCAGTGGCTGGTTGATAAAGAAGTTAAAGGTTTTTGGCGCACGGGCCATCAGCGGCGCGTAACTCTCCACCGTCGCTACCAGATGATCGCGCATCGGGCGCAGATAACGCGTGTGGTACAGCTGGAGGAAGCGGGAACGGAATTCCGGTACGTCAATTTTAATTGGGCACTGGGTTGAACACGCCTTACACGCCAGGCAGCCGGACATCGCCTCTTTCACCTCATGCGAGAAATCGTATTCGCCTTTGTTCGCATGCCAGCTGTTGCGGGTGCGTTCGATAAGCCCGCGCAGGCTCGCGCGTTTTTCCGGCAGCTCCTGTTCCAGCTTGAGCGGGTCAACGCCGCGGTCGGCCAGCAGGCGCAGCCATTCGCGCACCAGCGTGGCACGCCCTTTTGGGGAGTGGATGCGGTTGCTGGTGATTTTCATCGACGGACACATCGGGCTTTTCACATCGAAGTTAAAGCACAGCCCGTTGCCGTTACACTCCATCGCGCCGCGCCAGGAAGCGCGTACCGCAATCGGAATTTGGCGGTCATAGGTGCCGCGCTTAACGGCATCCACCTGCAACATCGGCGCATCAACGCCCTCCGGCGGGCAGATTTTTCCCGGATTGAGGCGGTTATCAGGATCGAACGCGGCCTTCACCTTACGCAGCTCGGCGTAGAGCTGTTCGCCAAAAAAGGCCGGGCTGTACTCGGCGCGGAACCCCTTGCCGTGCTCGCCCCACAGCAAACCGCCGTATTTGGCCGTGAGGGCCACGACCTCGTCGGAGATCGCCTTCATCAGGATCTCCTGCTGCGGATCGCACATGTCCAGCGCCGGGCGCACGTGCAGCACGCCCGCGTCAACGTGCCCGAACATGCCATAGCTCAGACCATGGCTGTCGAGCAGCGCGCGAAACTCCACGATATAATCCGCCAGATGTTCCGGCGGCACGCAGGTATCTTCCGCAAACGGAATCGGCTTCGCCGCCCCTTTCGCGTTGCCGAGCAGCCCCACTGCCTTTTTACGCATCGCGTAGATTCGCTCGATGCCGGAGAGATCGTTACACAGCTGCCAGCCAATGACGCCGCCTTCCCCCTGCGCAATCAGCTCGTCCAGACGCTGGCAGAGCGTGTTTACCTGGCTCTCAATCAGCTCTGCGTCATCCCCGGCGAACTCGACGATGTTCAGGCCGAGCATCTCTTTATCCGGCACGTCGGTAATCAGTTCGCTCACCGAATGCCAGACAATATCCTCCCGGGCCAGGTTCAGGACTTTTGAATCGACGGTTTCCACCGACAGCGCCCGCGCCTCCACCATAAACGGTGCATTACGCAGCGCGGAGTCAAAGGAGTTGTATTTGACGTTCACCAGACGGCGCACCTTTGGCAACCGGGTGATATCCAGACGCGCTTCGGTGATGAAGGCCAGCGTCCCTTCTGACCCGGTCAGTACGCGGGTAAGATCAAACTGGCTCATATCGTCATTGAAGACATGTCGCAGATCGTAGCCCGTCAGGAAGCGGTTTAGCTTCGGGAATTTGTCAAGGATCAGCTCGCGATTTTCGCGGCAGCGCTCCAGCACGGTGCGATAAATCCGTCCGCTGGTGGTGCTCTCTGCTGCCAGCGTTTCGGCCAGTTCGATCGGCATCGGTTGGGTATCGAGGATATCGCCCCCCAGCAGCACCGCCCGCACACCCATAACGTGGTCGGAGGTTTTGCCGTAGACCAGCGAGCCCTGCCCCGAGGCATCGGTGTTGATCATCCCGCCAATGGTCGCGCGGTTACTGGTGGAGAGCTCCGGCGCAAAAAAATAGCCGTAAGGTTTCAAAAACTGATTCAACTGATCTTTGATCACCCCCGCTTCCACACGCACCCACCCCTCTTCCGGGTTGATCTCAATGATGCGGTTCATATAGCGGGACATATCAATGATGATGCCCTGGTTCAGCGCCTGCCCATTGGTACCCGTCCCGCCGCCACGCGGGGTGAAGACCAGGGAGCTGAAACGCTCCTGCGATGCCAGACGGGCGATGAGCGCCACATCGGCGGTAGAGCGCGGGAAAACGACGGCATCGGGAAGAAGCTGGTAAATACTGTTATCGGTCGCCATCGTCAGCCTGTCGGCATAATCGGTAGCGGTGTCACCTGTAAAACCCTGTTGCTCCAGTGCCTGCAAAAAATTAAGCACCAGCTGAACGACGCCCGGTGCCTGAGAAATCTGTGGGATCATTGCTGTCGACCCTAATGAGAATAGTGTGAAATCGTTTGCGTTGTGTCTGGAAAGTTTTATCACATTTTTTTCTTATGTGCTTCGTAGAATTACGGGCAAAATCCGCCTGTCAAAAATCGCTGAAATCACTAATGATTAGAGAGATGCGGTTTATATTCCCATCAGCCTTGCTGGTGTTCATTTAAGGAAAGTTTCGTTTATGGTCAATCTTCGTCAGCCCAGGGATGTCGCGCAGATACTGCTGTCGGTGCTGTTCTTAGCCATTATGATTATTGCGTGTCTGTGGATCGTTCGTCCTTTCGTGCTCGGATTTGCCTGGGCCGCGACCGTCGTCGTCGCCACCTGGCCTTTACTCTTGCGTTTGCAGAAACTGCTGTTTGGTCGCCGCGGCCTGGCCGTGCTGGTGATGACGCTGCTGTTGTTCCTGCTGTTTATTATTCCCATTGCACTACTGGTTAACAGCCTGGTTGACAGTAGCGGCCCGGTTATTCGCGCGGTCACCAGCGGTGATATGACGCTGCCGGATCTCGCGTGGCTGAACAGTATTCCTGTTGTGGGCGCAAAACTGTACAGCGGCTGGCACAGCCTGCTGGAGATGGGCGGTAGCGCCCTGATGGCCAAAGTGCGTCCGTACATCGGCACAACCACCACCTGGTTTGTGGGGCAGGCTGCGCACATTGGTCGCTTCATGATGCATTGTACGTTGATGCTGGTCTTCAGCGCCCTGCTGTACTGGCGCGGCGAGCAGGTTGCGCTGGGGGTACGTCATTTCGCCACCCGACTGGCAGGTAAACGCGGCGATGCGGCCGTGCTGCTGGCAGCCCAGGCCGTCCGCGCGGTGGCGCTCGGTGTGGTGGTCACAGCGCTGGTGCAGGCTGTACTTGGCGGAATCGGGCTGGCGATTTCCGGCGTACCTTATGCCACCATTTTCACCGTCGTCATGCTGATGACCTGTCTGGCGCAGCTCGGTCCGCTGCTGGTGCTGGTTCCCTGCATTATCTGGCTTTACTGGACGGGGGATACGACCTGGGGCACGGTGCTGCTGGTCTGGAGTTGCGTGGTGGGCACCATGGATAACGTGATCCGTCCCCTCCTCATCCGCATGGGCGCTGACCTGCCGCTGATTCTGATCCTGTCCGGGGTAATCGGAGGGTTAATTGCCTTCGGCATGATTGGCCTGTTCATCGGTCCGGTTCTGCTAGCGGTGACCTGGCGTCTCTTCTCCGCCTGGGTGCATGAAGTACCGCCGCCGGGAACCGATCCAGACGTCATCTTAAGCGAACTTGAAGAGCTGGAAGATAAGAACGCGCAGTAAGAACGGATGCCGGGTGGCGCTAACGCTTACCCGGCCTACACTCTCCACAGCAATACTTAAACGTTGCTAAACTATTTATTCTCTGCACACTGGTCAGACCCGCCTTTTCCTGCCTAAAACCGTCATTCTCTTCAAGAAATCTTTACCTGCCTTTAACTATTGAGACGAATCCGATCGACTCAAAATCCTGGCATGCCTACTATTAAGACACGGTTATAAATCAACATCTTGATTTATAAGCATGGAAATCCCCTGAGTGAAACAACGAATTGCTGTGTGTAGTCTTTGCCCATCTCCCACGATGGGCTTTTTTTTATCCTTTTTACGCCAGTGTAATGTCACAGCGACTAAGCATCCGCCAATCCCCCGCCAGTACCCGCGTCTCTCCGCTTACCTGCACGTTCACCACCTCGCGAATATCCGCCGAGGACGCGCCAACCTGTAGCTCAAACTCCCCTGGCTCGACAATTCGCTTTCCGTCCCGGCGGGTGAAATTAAACATCTCCACCGGCAGGGTAAAGGTCAGCGTGGCGGTTTCTCCCGGTGAAAGCGTCACGCGCTGGAACGCTTTCAGCTCCTGAAGCGGACACACCTGCGTGGCGACCTTATCGCGTACGTACACCTGTACCACTTCGCTGCCGCTGCGCTCGCCGGTGTTGGTGATATCGACGCTTAACGCCACCTCTCCGTCGATCGGGACGCGGCTTTCAGCCAGGCGGGCCGCGCCCCAGCGAAACTGCGTCCAGCCGAGACCGTAACCGAACGGGTAAAGTGCGCCGAAATGGAACGCAAACGGCGTGCCGCCGCTTTTCAGCTTGTGGTTATAGTAGTACGGCATCGCCCCGGCGTTTTTCGGCACGCTCACTACCAGCCTGCCCTGCGGCTCCGCGCGGCCGGTTAAGACATCTGCAATCGCCCAGCCCCCTTCCTGCCCCGGCGCCCAGGCCATCATCAGCGCGGCCACCTTCTCTTCCAGCCCCTGAAGGTTATAAGGACGCCCGCCCGTCATGACGACAATCACCGGCTTACCGGTTGCCACCAGCGCCTCCAGCAGCTGTTGCTGCACGCCTGGCAGATCCAGCGAGTCGGTATCAGATCCTTCCCCCACGGTGCCGCTCTGGAACAGCCCGGCAAGGTCGCCCACGCAGGCCACCACCACGTCACTCTCTTTTGCCGCGCTCACGGCGTCGGGGATCAGATCCATACGTTGTGAAACCGGCGATTGCTGCATCGGTTTACCGCCGCTGTCGCCCGGAAATACCGGCGCCCCCGCCATCCGTTTTTCGATAATGTGGCACCCTTTCGCGTAACGAACCTGCGATGCGCCAAGATACTGCTCCAGCGCCGCGCGCGGCGTCGTTACCTGTGAGGTCTCTTCAACCATATCGCTGATGATCAGGTGAACCGGGAAGCTGTAGCCGCTCAGCAGCGCCAGCGGATCGTCAGCCGTCGGCCCCACCACCGCTACACGGGGTTTTCCGCCGAGAGGTAATATGCCGTTGTTTTCCAGCAGCGTGATCGATTTTGTTGCCACCTCGCGCGCCACCTGCCGGGTCGCCTCACTCTGCAAATCGATGCCGTCTTCGTCGGCGTACGGTTTTTCAAACAGCCCGAGACGGAATTTTTCACTTAGCACGCGCGCCACAATCTCATCCACTTTCGCCATTGAGATAAGCCCACGCTCTACCGCTTCCGCCAGATGACGCGCGCAGTCATCCTTCGGCAATTCCACGTCCAGCCCGGCGTTAAACGCCAGCGCCGCCGATTCCGCTGGATCGTGAGAAATTCCGTGGTGCTGGTGCAGCAGGCTGACGCCGCCGTAATCCGCCACGATAATGCCGTCGAAGCCCCACTGTTCACGCAGCACGGTAGTGAGCATGAAATGGTCGCTGTGCCCTGGCTGATTATCAATGTCGTGATAGGCTGGCATCACCGAACCGGCGTTGGCCAGCTTCACCGCCATCTCAAACGGCAGCAGGAAGGTATCGTTTAGCTCGCTGAAACCGAGATGGACCGGCGCATGGTTGCGCGCCCCTTCGCTGAAGGAGTGGCCGACGTAATGTTTCAGGGTCGCCAGCAGATCGCGCTTATCGCCCTGCAACCCCTTCACGTACGCCGTCGCCATCACCCCTACCAGCCACGGATCTTCCCCAAATGTCTCTTCCGTCCGTCCCCAGCGCACATCGCGCGAGACATCCAGCACCGGGGCCAGCCCCTGCTGGCAACCGACGGATCGGGCCTCTTTACCAATCTGCTCCGCCGCGCGCTGCACCAGCGCCGGGTCCCAGGTGGAACCGTAGTTCAGCGACGACGGGAACAGGGTTGCATCTTTGCACAGCAGCCCCACCAGACACTCCTCATGAAACAGCGCCGGAATGCCGAGCCGGGTCTCCTCCATCATCATGCGTTGCAGGCGGTTGGCGGCACACACGCCGGTTTTTGCATTAACAATGTGCGTGCCGAGCGGACGGGTGATCTGCCCGACGCCGAGCTTCAGCCTTTCGTTGAGGGACGCCTGTTCGCTCACGCCAGCGAATTCATCGCTCAGATCGCTGCGCTCGCGGTGGTTGCCGTGTTCATCGAGGATCAGCCAGTACGCGTGCATCTGGGCAAATTTCTCTTCCGGCGTCATACGCGCCAGTAAATCAGCGACACGCTCGTGTACGGGACGTCCCGCGTCCTTGTAGATCGCAGTCATGGTTTACTCCTGTAGTGCGGATTGGGTTGCCGGGCTGAGCTGCCCCGCATCGTTTCGACTATCGCGTTTGCTGGCCAGCTCGCGGGCGATGCTGTCCACCAGCCGGCTGTTAAGTTTGTAGATGGCAAGGAGCGCCACCATGCAGAGGAACAGCGCGCAGGGGATCAGGGTGAACAGGGCATTGATGGTTGCAAGAACATGAGGCGCCTGGTTTGCCTGACCCGGAGCGTAATCCACCATGCCAAGCACCCAACCGACCACCGCCCCACCCAGCGCCAGCCCAAACTTGATGGCAAACAGGGCTGTAGAAAAGACCAGCCCGTCCAGGCGGCGGCCGCTACGGTGTTCTTCGTAGTCCACCACATCGGAGAACATGGTCCATTGCAGCGGCGTGGTCAGGTTCTGAATAAAGCTAAACACAATATTCAGACCGAATATCAGCCACACCTGCGAAGGCGGAATGAAGAAAATCAGCGCACCAAAAATAACGAAAGAAATAATGGTCCACTGATAGGCACGCACCCGGTCAAATTTCCCCAGCAGGCGTTCAGATAATAATGCGCCGCTTAAGGAGGCCACCATGCCGGAAACAATAAAGGCAAAAACCAGTTCCGGACGTAACAGAACATAGTTAACGTAATACATGGTCGCAGAGCCACGCGTCACGACGGCGGTTAACAGTAAAATATTAAACAGAAAAACAATTCGCCACTGGCTATTGGCGGCCAGCAGTTTTAAATCCGTCAGCATCGAACCGGAGGTGTCATTGCGCGGCGAGTAACGCTCCCGGGTCATAAAGAAGCAGCAGAAGAATAAAACAATGCCCAGCAGCCCCATCAGGCTCATGGCATAGAAATAGCCTTTTTGCACATTCCCCTGGCCTAATAATGAGACCAGCGGCAGCGCGATGACGGTTACAATCAACCCGCCGATAAACGACAGGCCAAAGCGCCAGGATTGCAGCGAGTGGCGTTCGCGCGGGTCGAGCGTCAGCGCGCCGGGCATGGCACAGTAAGGGACGTTAATCGCAGAATAGATCAGACTCAGGATGGCATAGGTTACGCAGGCATAGACAATTTTTGCCGTCTGCCCGGCATCCGGTACGTAGAAGGTAATCAGGCAGCTCACGCCAAACGGAATGGCAAACCAGAGCAGCCAGGGACGAAAACGACCGTGGCGGGTCTGAGTGCGGTCCACCAGCGCGCCAATGCACGGGTCGACAAACGCATCGACCACGCGCACCACTAAAAACATGGTGCCCATAATGGCGGCAGGCAAACCGAATACGTCCGTATAGAAATAAGCGAGAAATAACGTTGCCGTTTGCCAGACCAGCGCGCTGGCCATATCGCCGAGGCCATAACCTATTTTATCTTTGGTACGTAATACAGAGGAGATTGTCATTGTTATTTGCCTTTTTATCAGGTTAAAACGTATTTCAACCAGTCGCGCATCATCCCGACGGATGTACGCGGTAAGGCTCAAGTATTAGCAACGCCCTGCCCGCTAACAATTGTCTAAATTAACAGATAAATTATGATATTTGGTTTTTTGCTTTATTTGTGATGGTGAGCATATTCGCAGGAAAATAAAAAAGGCGAGGACAGATATCCTCGCCTTTTTCAGATTATGCAGGTTTTACTTGTTCAGCTCTGCCAGGCTCAGCCAGGTCTGCACCACGGTGTCCGGGTTCAGGGAGAGGCTATCAATTCCCTCGTCCATCAGCCAGGCCGCAAAGTCTTCATGGTCAGAAGGACCCTGGCCGCAAATCCCGACATATTTACCCTGTTTCTTCGCCGCGCGGATGGCCATGGAGAGCAGCGCTTTCACCGCCTCGTTACGCTCATCGAACAGCTCAGAGACAACGCCGGAGTCGCGGTCCAGGCCGAGCGCCAGCTGCGTCATGTCATTCGAGCCAATGGAGAAGCCGTCGAAGTGCTCCAGGAACTGCTCTGCCAGCAGGGCGTTGGACGGAATTTCACACATCATGATGATCTTCAGCCCGTTCTCGCCGCGCTTCAGCCCCTGACGCGCCAGCTCATCTACCACCGCCTTCGCCTGATCCACGGTACGGACGAACGGGATCATGATTTCCACGTTGGTCAGCCCCATGTCGTTGCGCACGCGTTTTACCGCCTCGCACTCCAGCGCGAAGCAGTCGCGGAAGCTTTCCGACACGTAGCGTCCGGCGCCACGGAAGCCCAGCATCGGGTTCTCTTCTTCCGGCTCGTAGCGTTCGCCGCCCACCAGGTTGGCGTATTCGTTCGACTTAAAGTCCGACAGACGCACGATCACGCGTTTCGGGTAGAAGGCCGCGCCGAGCGTGGCGATCCCTTCCGTCAGACGACCAACATAGAACTCTCTCGGCGAGTCGTAACCTTTCATCATCTCGCGGATTTCGTTTTGCAGTTTTGCGTCCTGGTCGTCGAACTCCAGCAGCGCACGCGGGTGCACCCCGATCATACGGTTAATAATAAATTCCAGACGCGCCAGGCCCACGCCTTCGTTCGGCAGGCAGGCGAAGTCAAACGCGCGGTCCGGGTTGCCGACGTTCATCATGATCTTCAGCGGCAGATCCGGCATGGTATCCACGCTGGAGCTTTTCACGCTGAAGTCGAGGATATCAGCATACACGTAACCGGTATCGCCTTCGGCACAGGAGACCGTCACGTTCTGGTCGTCCTTCATGCGTTCGGTCGCGTCACCACAGCCGACTACCGCCGGGATCCCCAGCTCACGGGCAATGATTGCCGCGTGACAGGTACGGCCACCGCGGTTGGTGACGATGGCAGCCGCTTTTTTCATGATCGGTTCCCAGTCCGGGTCGGTCATGTCGGTCACCAGCACGTCGCCTGGCTGAATGCGGTTCATCTCGCTAATGTCGTGGATCACTTTCACCGGACCGGCACCGATGCGGTGGCCGATTGCGCGGCCTTCCGCGACAATTTTGCCCTGCGCGTGCAGGGTGTAGCGCTCCATGACCTGACCGCGTGAACGGACGGTTTCCGGACGCGCCTGCACGATAAACAGCTTGCCGGTGTGTCCGTCTTTGGCCCACTCGATGTCCATCGGACGGCCATAGTGTTTTTCAATCTGCACCGCCTGCTTCGCCAGCTCTTCCACTTCGGCGTCGGTCAGGGAGAAGCGATCCCGCTGCTCCTGCGGCACATCTTCAATGGTGACCTGCTTGCCATGTTCTTGCGTCGGGGCATAGATCATGCGGATTTTTTTCGAGCCCATGGTGCGGCGTACCACTGCCGGACGGTTAGCCGCCAGCGTAGGCTTGTGCACATAGAATTCGTCAGGGTTCACCGCCCCCTGCACCACCATCTCGCCCAGACCCCATGCGGAGGTGATAAACACCACCTGGTCGAAGCCGGATTCAGTGTCGATAGAGAACATCACGCCGGAAGAGCCCACGTCGGAGCGCACCATGCGCTGTACGCCTGCGGAGAGCGCGACGCCGCGGTGGTCATAGCCCTGATGGACGCGATAGGAGATGGCGCGGTCGTTGAACAGGGAAGCAAACACATGCTTCACCGCCACCAGTACCGCCTCGTAACCCTGGACGTTGAGGAAGGTTTCCTGCTGCCCGGCGAAAGAGGCATCCGGCATATCTTCTGCGGTAGCGGAAGAGCGCACGGCAAAGGAGGCCTGCGCGTCGTCAGCGGAGAGCTGGTTGTAGGCGTCATGGATGGCTTTATCCAGTTCCGGCTGGAAAGGTGTGTCGATAATCCACTGGCGGATTTGCGCGCCGGCTTTGGCAAGCTCGGTGACATCATCAATATCCGTTTTATCCAGCAGGTCGTAAATGCGCTGGTTTACACCGCTCTGGTCTAAAAACAGGTTAAACGCATCGGCGGTTGTGGCAAACCCGTTAGGTACGGAGACACCCATACCGGACAGATTTGTAATCATTTCACCCAGGGAGGCATTTTTGCCCCCAACTCTGTCTACATCATTCATGCCGAGTTGGTTATACCAAAGCACCAGCGGTGACGAGCCATTGTTGGACATCGAAACAATCCTTTTGTGATATTTGATCGGAGTAAGAAACACCTGACTACGTATTTATACTGGCATATTTATTTCCGCTAAAAAAACGGTGAATCGTGTAAGCAATTTAAATTTTCAACTTTTCGGACAGTTTCCCGCCATTCGCTAACCCGATGATTCCTATAGATTCCGGCAAAAACCTTAGAAATAAAGCCGCTAATCGAAAAATGAAATCCACTTTTCAGGAAAATCAAAAACACCATTTCATTTTAAATTCAGATAAGTTCTTTGCTGTGAAATTAACTTTTTTAATTTATGCTTTCAGGCAATTACGTACGCTATTCAGGGTGGATAAAATGGATAATGCTGTCGATCGCCACGTTTTTTATATTTCTGATGGGACGGCGATTACCGCCGAGGTGCTGGGACACGCGGTGATGTCGCAGTTTCCGGTATCGATAAACAGCATCACGCTGCCGTTCGTGGAAAATGAGAGCCGGGCCAAAGCGGTCAAGGATCAGATCGACGCCATTTACCAGCAGACCGGCGTTCGTCCGCTGGTGTTCTATTCCATTGTGATCCCTGAGATCCGCAATATCATTCTGCAAAGCGAGGGCTTCTGTCAGGACATCGTGCAGGCGCTGGTTGCCCCCTTGCAAAGCGAGCTGAAGCTCGATCCGACGCCGATCGCCCACCGTACCCACGGGCTGAACCCCGGTAACCTGACCAAATACGATGCGCGTATTGCCGCTATTGACTACACCCTGGCGCACGACGACGGGATCTCGCTGCGCAATCTCGACCAGGCGCAGGTGATTTTGCTCGGCGTGTCGCGCTGCGGTAAAACTCCCACCAGCCTATACCTGGCAATGCAGTTTGGCATTCGCGCCGCCAACTACCCCTTTATTGCCGATGATATGGATAACCTGGTGCTGCCCGCCGCGCTCAAGCCGCTCCAGCATAAGCTGTTTGGGCTGACCATCAACCCGGAACGACTGGCGGCGATCCGCGAAGAACGTCGCGAGAACAGCCGCTACGCCTCGATGCGTCAGTGCCGAATGGAAGTCTCTGAAGTCGAAGCGCTGTACCGGAAAAATCAAATTCCCTGGCTGAACAGTACCAACTATTCAGTAGAAGAAATTGCCACCAAGATCCTCGATATCATGGGGCTAAATCGCCGCATGTACTAATATGCTAGTACATTAATCCAGTTTCAGTTATTATCATGCCATCCTCGGGGCGACGTGCCCCGAACTTGAAATCAGCAGGGATTGGTTTAAGGTGATGCCCATCACTTCCCGGTAGTCTGCCGATGAAGCAAAAAATTTCTGAGACATTCCATGAACAAAACCGACGAACTGCGCACCGCGCGCATTGATAGCCTGGTCACACCGGCTGAACTGGCCCGGCTGCATCCCGTTTCCGCCGAGGTGGCGGACCATGTGACGGCCTCCCGTCGCCGCATCGAAAAAATTCTCAATGGTGAAGACAAACGTCTTCTGGTGGTGATTGGCCCCTGCTCCATCCACGACCTGGACGCGGCAATGGATTATGCACAACGCCTTCAGACGCTGCGCGGCACGTATCAGGATCGCCTGGAGATCGTGATGCGTACCTACTTTGAAAAGCCGCGTACCGTCGTGGGCTGGAAAGGATTGATTTCCGATCCGGATCTGAACGGTAGCTACCGGGTGAATCACGGTATTGCGCTGGCGCGCAAGCTGCTGTTACAGGTTAACAAGCTGGGCGTGCCGACTGCCACCGAATTTCTGGATATGGTGACCGGACAGTTTATTGCCGACCTCATAAGCTGGGGCGCGATTGGCGCGCGTACCACCGAAAGTCAGATCCACCGTGAAATGGCGTCGGCGCTCTCCTGTCCGGTGGGCTTCAAAAACGGAACGGACGGTAATACCCGAATTGCCGTAGATGCCATCCGCGCCTCACGCGCCAGCCATATGTTCCTCTCCCCGGATAAAAACGGCCAGATGACCATCTACCAGACCAGCGGCAACCCGTTCGGACATATCATTATGCGTGGCGGTAAAAAACCGAATTACCATGCAGAAGATATTGCCGCCGCTTGCGAAACGCTGGCGGAATTTGACCTGCCCGAGCATCTGGTGGTGGATTTCAGCCACGGCAATTGTCAGAAACAGCACCGCCGCCAGCTGGACGTCTGCGAGGAAGTTTGCCAGCAGATCCGCAGCGGCTCGACCGCCATTGCAGGAATTATGGCGGAGAGCTTTATCAAAGAAGGCACGCAGAAGATCGTCGCCGGACAGCAAATGGTCTACGGCCAGTCAATCACCGACCCGTGCCTGAGCTGGGAAGACAGCGAACGGCTGCTGGAGATGCTGGCGTCTGCGGTAGATTCGCGCTTCTAACCCCTTGCCGAGTGGCGGCTTTGCCTTACCCGGCCTACGATTCGTGCCCTTCTCCCTCTCCCCGTGGGAGAGGGTCGGGGTGAGGGCGTCAGACCGCATCTCTCCCCCAAATTTGATCCCGTCACACAATTTTCACAAAAACGCTTGCTGTGAATTTGCAGTTTATTGATAATGATTATCATTGTTACATTGATTGTTATTTATAAACATTATGTCACCGACCGATAACAGCGCGGCAACGCCAACAAAAACACACACAGCGCCGTCCCCTGCTCCCACCGATCGCCGAATCGACAGTAAAAGCCTGTTGGGTGAGGAGGGACGGGTCATTATCGAGCATGACGGCCAGCACTACCTGCTGCGCCAGACCAATGCCGGAAAACTGATCCTGACTAAATAAACCAGACAACACATTCGCCAGCCACCCAGGTGATCCCCAGGCAGCCAGCGCTTTTCAATTCTTATGGAGAGTTGCTATGCCACACCTGCAATCCGCGTCTTTACGCCCGTCTCTTCTGGCGCTGGCGATTGTCAGCACCCTGCCGGGCGTTACGGTTGCCGCTGCAGACGAGATCACCGTCACCGCCACCGGCAATGCCCGCAGCGCCTTTGAAGCCCCCATGATGGTGAGCGTGATTGACGCCACCGCGCCGGAAAACCAGACCGCCAGCTCCGCTGCCGACCTGCTGCGCAAGGTGCCCGGTCTGACGCTGGACGGCACCGGGCGCACCAACGGTCAGGACGTTAACCTCCGTGGCTATGACCGCCGTGGCGTGCTGGTGCTGGTGGATGGCGTGCGCCAGGGCACCGATACCGGACACCTGAACAGCACGTTCCTCGATCCGGCGCTGATCAAACGTATCGAAGTGGTGCGCGGCCCTTCCGCCTTGCTGTACGGCAGCGGCGCGCTGGGCGGCGTAATTTCGTATGACACCGTCGACGCCAGCGATCTGCTGGATGCAGGTAAAAACAGCGGCTATCGCGTATTTGCTACCGGTGCAACGGGCGATCACAGCATCGGGATGGGCGCCAGCGCCTATGGCCGCACCGATACCCTGGACGGTGTGGTCTCCTGGTCCAGCCGCGATCGCGGCGACATTCGCCAGAGTGACGGCGCGAGGGCGCCAAACGACGAATCCATCAACAATATGCTGGCGAAAGGCAGCTGGAAAATCGATCCGGCGCAGACGCTGAGCGGCTCTCTGCGCTACTACAATAACGACGCGCAGGAGCCGAAAAATCCGCAGACCACGGATGCCAGCAGCAGTAACCCGATGACCGATCGTTCCACCATTCAGCGCGATGCCCAGCTTGGCTACCGCATTGCGCCAGCCGGAAACAACTGGCTGAACGCCGATGCGAAAATTTACTGGTCCGAAGCGCGGATCAACGCCCAGAACATCGACGCCAGCGGCGAGTTCCGTAAGCAGACCACCAAAGGCGGCAAAGTCGAAAACCGCACCCGCCTGTTCAGCGACTCCTTCGCCTCGCACCTGCTGACCTACGGCGGGGAATACTATCGTCAGGAGCAACACCCTGGCGGCGCGACCACCGGCTTCCCGGACGCTAAAATCGACTTCAGCTCCGGCTGGTTGCAGGATGAGATTACCCTGCGCGACCTGCCGGTAACGCTTCTCGGCGGGACGCGTTACGACAACTACCGCGGCAGCAGCAGCGGTTACGATGACGTGGATGCGGATAAGTGGTCATCACGCGCCGGGTTAACCGTGAGTCCAGCCGACTGGCTGATGCTGTTCGGCTCTTACGCCCAGGCCTTCCGCGCGCCAACGATGGGCGAGATGTATAACGACTCGAAGCACTTCTCTATCGGCAGCTTCTACACCAACTACTGGGTGCCGAACCCGAACCTGCGTCCGGAAACTAACGAAACCCAGGAGTTCGGTTTTGGGCTACGTTTTGACGACCTGCTGCTCGCCAACGACGCGCTGGAGTTCAAAGCCAGCTACTTCGACACCAAAGCGAAAGATTACATCTCCACTACCGTCGATTTTGCGGCGGCCACCACCATGTCCTATAACGTACCAAATGCCAAAATCTGGGGCTGGGACATGATGGCGACCTACGCGACCAGTCTGTTCAACCTGGACGTGGCCTACAACCGCACGCGCGGGAAAGATACCGACACGGGCGAATACATCTCCAGCATCAACCCGGACACCGTCACCAGCAAGCTGGATATCCCGGTGGCGCAAAGCGGATTCTCCGTGGGCTGGATCGGCTCCTTCGTCGAACGTTCAACGCACATCAGCAGCAGCTACAGCGAGCAGCCTGGCTACGCAGTGAATGATTTCTACGTCAGCTATAAAGGTCAGCAGCAGTTCAAAGGCATCACCACCACCCTCGTGCTGGGGAACGCCTTCGACAAAGCCTACTGGTCACCTCAGGGCATCCCGCAGGATGGCCGCAACGGCAAGATCTTCGTCAGTTATCAATGGTAATTCCCTTCGGGGCAACGATTCAGAAGGATAAGATTATGGGTCACTACACACGCTGGCTTGAGCTTAAAGAAGAACATCCGGGTAAGTACGCCCGTGATATCGCCGGATTAATGCACATCAGCGAAGCAGAGCTGGCATTTGCGCGTGTTGGACACGACGCCTGGCGGCTGCGCGGTGAAATCCGTGAGATTCTGGCGGCGCTGGAGTCGGTGGGGGAAACCAAATGCATCTGCCGTAACGAATACGCCGTTCATGAACAGATCGGAGCGTTTACTAACCAGCACCTCGGCGGCCACGCCGGGCTGGTGCTAAATCCGCGTGCGCTGGATCTGCGTTTGTTCCTCAACCAGTGGGCGAGCGCGTTTCACATAAGTGAAACGACCTCCCGCGGCGAACGTCAGAGCATTCAGTTCTTCGATCATCAGGGCGACGCTTTACTTAAGGTCTACACCACGGATCACACCGACGTTGCCGCCTGGGGCGACGTGCTGACCCGTTTTATCATTGCCGATAACCCCGCTCTGGCGCTAAAGGCTGTCGAGTCCCCTGCGCATTCCGACGGTGCTGATGCAGGCTCGGTGGAGAAAGAGTGGCGCGCCATGACCGACGTGCATCAGTTCTTTAGCTTACTGAAGCGCCATAACCTGAGCCGCCAGCAGGCGTTTCGTCTGGTGAGTGACGATCTGGCCTGTAAGGTGGATAACAGCGCGCTGGCACAGCTGCTGGAGACGGCGCGACAGGACAGAAACGAAATCATGATCTTCGTCGGCAACCGCGGCTGCGTGCAGATTTTCACCGGTGTGGTGGAAAAACTGACGCCCATGAAAGGCTGGCTGAACATCTTCAACCCAACCTTTACCCTGCATCTGCTGGAGGAGACTATCGCCGAGACGTGGGTAACGCGTAAACCTACGGCGGACGGACACGTTACCAGCCTGGAGCTGTTTGCTGCGGATGGCACTCAGATCGCCCAGCTCTATGGGCAGCGTACCGAAGGCGAGCCTGAGCAGAGCCAGTGGCGTCGCCAGATTGACGCCCTGACGCCGGAAGGGCTGGCGGCATGAAAAACTGGTTTGCCCTGCTCTGTGCCCTGCCGCTGGTCGCCGTCGCCGCGCCGGAGAGAATTGTCGCCCTCGGCGGCGATGTGACGGAGATCGTCTACGCCCTCGGCGCGGAGTCTTCTCTGGTTGCGCGCGACAGTACCAGCCAGTGGCCGCAGGCGACAAACGCGCTGCCTGACGTGGGGTATCTTCGCCAGCTGAATGCGGAGGGGATTTTGTCCGTACGCCCGACGCTGGTGCTGGCAAGCGACCAGGCGCAGCCCTCTCTGGCGCTGAAGCAGGTTGAACAGAGCCACGTCCGGGTGGTTACCGTTCCCGGCACGCCTGACCTGCGCGCGATTGACGAAAAAGTACGGGTGATAGCTCAGGCGACGCATCATGAGGCGCAAGGGGAAACCCTGCGCAACTCGCTGCGTCAGGCGCTGGCGGCACTGCCCTCAACACCGCTCAACAAGCGGGTGCTGTTTATCCTCAGCCACGGCGGAATGACCGCAATGGCGGCCGGGCAACAGACCGGTGCGGATGCGGCAATACGCGCCGCCGGGTTGCAGAACGCCATGCAGGGCTTTACCCGCTATCAGCCGCTTTCCCAGGAGGGGGTGATGGCCAGCCAGCCGGATCTGGTGGTGATTTCGCAGGAGGGCCTTAACGCGCTGGGCGGCGAAGAAAATCTGTGGAAACTGCCCGGTCTGGCGCAAACGCCAGCGGGACGAAGCAAGCAGGTGCTGGCTATTGATGACATGGCCCTGCTGGGCTTCAGCGTCCGCACGCCGAAAGCCATACAACAGCTGCGTGCCAGAGCGGAGCAACTGCCCTGATGTCCCGGCGCATCACGTTATCGTTATGGCTTCTGGCGGGGTCGCTTATCGTCATGACGATCATGGCTACCGGTTTTGGGGCGTTACGCCTGCCGGTGAACGTGCTGTGGAGCGGCAGCGATGAGACGCTACGCCAGATCTGGCTCACCATCCGTCTGCCCCGCGTGCTGCTGGCGCTGGTGATTGGCGGGTCGCTGGCGCTCGCCGGCTGCGTCATGCAGGGGCTGTTCCGCAATTCGCTTGCCGACCCGGGCCTGCTCGGGATCAGCAGCGGTGCGGCGCTGGCCGTCGCCCTGTGGGTGGTGCTCCCGCTTGCGCTGCCCGCGCTGGTGATGCTTTACGCCCCTATGCTGGCGGCATTTTTTGGAGCGCTGGCAGCCACAGGCGTGATCTTCCTGCTCAGCAAGCAGCATGACACCTCTCTGTCACGTCTGTTGCTGGTGGGTATCGCCATCAATGCCCTGTGCGGTGCGGCAGTAGGTGTGCTTTCGTGGGTCAGCAATGACGCCCAGCTGCGTCAGCTTTCACTCTGGGGAATGGGAAGTCTTGGTCAGGCGCAGTGGTCCACGCTGCTCGCCGTGACCTCGCTGATGGTGCCTGCCGCTCTGGCGATCTGGCGCTGTGCCAGTGCGTTAAATTTACTGCAACTGGGTGAAGAGGAAGCGCATTACCTTGGCGTGGACGTTGCCCTTGTACAGCGAATATTACTGTTATGCAGCGCCCTGCTGGTCGCTGCGGCTGTCGCCGTCAGCGGCGTGATTGGCTTTGTCGGACTCGTGGTGCCGCACCTGATGCGCATGTGGTTGGGCGCCGATCACCGGGCAACCCTCCCCGGCACGGTACTCGCGGGCGCTTTACTGCTGCTGGTGGCGGATACGGTCGCGCGCACCCTGGTCGCCCCGGCAGAAATGCCGGTCGGCCTGCTCACCAGTATCCTTGGCGCTCCCTGGTTCTTATGGCTCATTTTTCGTCGTGGAGAACAGCATGGCTGAACGTTATACGGCTGAAAATCTGACTTTTACCCGGTCTGGCCGCACGCTGACAGATAACGTTTCGGTGTCACTGTCGCAGGGAGAGCTGGTTACATTGATCGGCCCCAACGGCGCGGGGAAATCCACGCTGCTGCGGCTGCTGACCGGCTATCTGAAACCCGACAGCGGAGGCTGTTCGCTGGCGGGAAAAGCGCTGGATGAATGGCATCCGCAGGTGCTGTCGCGCTATCGGGCGGTGATGCGCCAGCAATCTCAGCCTGAATTTGACTGGCAGGTGGAGGAGATCGTTGGAATGGGGCGTGCGCCCTGGACGCGTCACCCGGAACCGTCAATTGTGCGTGAGGTGTTGCAGCTGACCGGTTGCCTGCCGCTGGCCGGCAGGCGCTATCATGCCCTCTCGGGGGGCGAGCAACAGCGCGTCCAGCTCGCCCGCGCGCTGGCGCAGCTGTGGCGTGACGGAACGCCACGCGGCTGGCTGTTTCTCGACGAACCCTCTTCCGCGCTGGATCTCTACCACCAGCAGCATCTGCTGCGCCTGTTGAAATCGCTGACCCGTCAGGGCCATCTTCACGCCTGCGTGGTGCTGCACGATCTCAATCTTGCCGCATTATGGTCGGACCGGATCCTGCTGTTACACAACGGCAGGATTGTTTCTCAGGGCATACCGGAGAAGGTTTTGCAGGCCGACGCGCTGGCACGCTGGTACGGTGCGCAGGTGCACGTCGGCAGACATCCGGCGCACGCCGCGCCGCAGGTTTTTCTCGCCCCTTAGCTTGAGCAGCTCACTTCCAGCCGCTTGCCCCAGTCCGGCGGGCGGCTGACATAGTCATCCTCCCGGTCGGCAAACGGCGTGCGCAGGGCGATATGTAGCCGATGCAGCTCGGTATAGTCCCCCTGCTCTGCCTGCTCAATGGCCCGCTGCGCCAGCCAGTTGCCCAATACCATCGCCGGGTTAACCGCCTTCATCCGCGCCTGGCGGGTATCGTCATCAATTTGTTCCTGCTGTAAACGCGCCCGGTAAGCGGCAAACCAGTCATCAAACGCCTGTCGATCGACGAACTCGTCGCGCAGCGGTGACGCGGCGCTCTGCTGCGCTGTCTGACTCAGCATACGGAAGGTTCGGGTATAGTCGCTGCCTTCACGCGCCATGATGGCAAACAGCCCATTCAGCAGCGCGTTATCGCCTTTTTCCTGCGTCATCAGCCCCAGCCTGGTGCGCATTAACACACCGTATTCCCGCAGCAGGACCTCCTGATAGCTGTCCAGCGCATCGTTCAGGGCATCAACGTCGATAAACGGCGACAGGCTTTGTGCAAGCCGCTGAAGGTTCCACAGCCCCACCGCAGGCTGGTTGTCGAAACGGTAACGCCCCTGATAGTCCGAATGGTTACAGATGTAACCCGGCTGATAGTCATCAAGGAAGCCGTACGGACCGTAGTCAAACGTCAGCCCTAACAGGGACATGTTGTCGGTGTTCATCACCCCGTGGGCAAAGCCGACGGCCTGCCAGCGGGCAATCATTGCGGCGGTGCGCGCAACAATATCACGGAACCAGAGAACATAGCGGTCCGGCTCGTTTTGCAGGTGCGGCCAGTGACGACGAAGAGCGTAATCGGCAAGCTGGCGGACTTTATCCGGCTCACGGCGATAGTAGAAGTGTTCAAAATGACCGAAACGCAGATGGCTTTCCGCCACGCGGACCAGCATCGCTCCCTGCTCCATCGTTTCGCGGGCCACCGGCGTGTCGCTGGTGACAATGGACAGCGCACGTGAGGTAGGGATCCCCAGAGCGTGCATCGCCTCGGAAGCCAGACCTTCACGTATGGTTGAACGCAGCACCGCGCGGCCATCTCCCATGCGTGAGTATGGGGTTAGCCCTGCCCCTTTCAGGTGCCAGTCGAGCGTTTCGCCATTCGGCAGAACTTGTTCACCCAGCAGGATACCGCGGCCATCGCCGAGCTGTCCCGCCCAGACGCCAAACTGATGTCCGCTGTAGACCTGAGCCAGCGGCTTCATGCCCGGAAGCAGCGTTTCGCCGCCCCAGACGCCGGCGCCTTTTTCTGGCTGAAAAAGCGTCGAAGGGATGCCAAGCGAATCCGCTAATGCATCGTTATGCCAGATAAGACGCGCGTTTTGTAAAGGCGTTGGCTTAAGCGCGGTGTAAAAGCCGGGTAATTCATCGTGCCAGTGAGCAGTAAAAGACAGGGTCATAAGTCCTCCTGCTTTAAGTGTAGAGGGTTTCCCTGGACGTAAACACGGGCGAAGAAAGGGGTTATTGCTGTACGAGAGTCGTGACCCGCTCTGCCGGGACGGCAGGCCACAGGCTTCCCTGCATTGCACCAAAATTGAATGGCAGCACGCGTTGTAAGATGCCGTGATCGTCAATTCCCGAGACCATGACCGACTGACAGTGCGGCGCGATCTGCCAGAGAATAGCGCGCATAAAAGGCTCAAACGAGAGTGCCGAGACACGCTGCTGGATAAAGTTTTTATCCAGAACCACCCGTTTGAACAGACCATCATAAACCGGCTTAAGGGACGCAGCCCCTGCACCGAAGTTAGCCAGCACTAAGGGGAAATGGATCGCCATTCTTGCCAGACAGGGATCGTCTTTCCCGTTATTTAAACCTGGATAGTTCTCATTAACAGTAAACTCAAGAAACGGATATCGTTCAAGGATTGAAACAGCGTTCTCATTAGTTAATAAAAACTCAACAATTGCAGGTGTAATATTGATCCATGCAATTAACTGATGCTGAATAAAAAATAGCTTACAGGTATCGAGTAATTGTAGTTTCTCCTGAAACAGCGCTAATTCATCTTCCTGAGAAAGATGGGGGATAACCAGTTCAGTCGGGATCCGTACGTCCGCACCCACGCCAGTAAAGTTAACCAAAATCTCTAAACCTTTAAGCAAACCTGCACTATCACGCGCCGGAAGGAGTAAAAGTTCAGACTGGTAAGCATTATCTAGCGTAATAATCATCGCGCTTGTCCTGCATTAAAGATGAGAGAGAACATCTCTGGAGCAATTGCAGGCACAATTCCACTGTCTTGATTTTAATAAGATTAATTTCATTCTTTCCGTATTAATTTTCAGATTTTTCCCTGAATCTTAATTAATTTTATCCTGGTTATTGAATAATAGCCAGTTTTAGATAAAACAGGCACATGCGGACATAAATAATTGGGCAAAAAATTTAACTTTAATCAACCCGCAAGAAAAGCCTGACGTCTATTTTCACCGCCAGGCCCTCCGCACTGCATTTATATGCAGCGGTTAAATACGTCTGGCCTGCCAGAAGTTTTTACGCCAGTAAACATTATCCAGAGAGGAGCGCATCACGCCACGGCTGGTCGAGGCATGAATGAACTGATTATCGGTGTCATAAATGCCGACATGAAGGCCGCTTTCACCGGAGCCCGTTTTAAAAAAGACCAGATCGCCGGGCAGGAGTTCGTCTTTATCAATTTCAGTACCGATTTTCGCCTGCATACGCGTTTCTCGCGGAAGCTGGAGGTCAAATTTATCGCGGAAGGTCATCAGCACGAATCCTGAGCAATCCACCCCGCCCCGGCTCATGCCGCCGTAGCGATAAGGGGTGCCGCGCCAGTTGCTGAGCTGATCGTTCAGGCTGGCAATGACCGTAATGGAATCGGAAAGCCGTGGGTTGGGCGGAGGTGCATGATGGCTGCTGCATCCTGCAAGAAATAGCGCCGCAACAAGGAGAAACCAGAATCGCATTTCAGACGAATCCTCTGCTTTTTTTGTTCTTTCGGTAATTTAGCGTGCATCTATGCGACTGTGCAAGAAAGGTTATTCCTGCGCCGTGGAAATGAGCATCTTGTGGCCTTCAATATCCAGCCTCCGGAACGACATGTGGTAAGCGCTCGCAAGATTGGCGGCCGTCAGCACGTTGTCGCGCGTTCCGCTGGCAATCAGTTTGCCACGCGCCAGCAACCACACCCGATGCGCGTGGCGCAACGTATGGTTTAAATCATGGCTGCTCATCACAATGGCGATCCCCTTGCGACATAGCGCGCTGAGCAGGGTATCCAGCGCTGCCTGTTGGGCAACGTCCAGCCCGCTCATCGGCTCGTCCAGCAGCAGCATCCGCCCGTGAGGATTTCCCGCCGGATGGATCTGAAGGATAACGGCGGCCAGACGCACGCGCTGCCACTCGCCGCCGGAAAGCTGATTTGCCTGCCGGGTGAGCTTATCGTCTAACCCGAGCGCCGCAGCAACCTCGTTGAGCAAGCCCACCTGATTTTTATCAGACAGATGCAGCGTCAGGTAGTGCCAGACGGGCATCGCAAAGGGCGGAACCTGCTGCTGAACCAGGTAGCCTCGACGGGAGGCAAGTGTAGCGGGTAGCCAGTCGACGAGCGATTGCCCGAGAAAGGTTATCTCTCCTTCCCCGGTGGTCAGCCCCGCCATACGCGCCAGCAGCGTGCTTTTTCCGGCGCCGTTTGGCCCAACCAGGTGAAGGATTTCACCTGCGTTGACTGCGGCAGTCACAGGCTCAAGACGTCCCTTCCCGGCAACGTCCGTGAGCTGCATCAGCAGCGTCATTATTTCGCCAGCGCCAGCTTGATTGATTCCATCACGATAGGATCTTCCGGCGTCATGTCAGGCGAAAAACGCTGCACGACCTGACCGTCACGTCCAATCAGGAATTTTTCGAAGTTCCACAGAATATCGTCCGGATAGAGCGGCGCGCGGCCTTTACTCGCCATACGCTCATAGAAACCACTCTCTTCAGGCGCAACGGCGGTCGGCGCCGCGGCCACCAGTTTGGCATACAGCGGATGACGATTTTCCCCGTTCACGTCAATTTTGCTGAACATCGGGAACGTCACGCCATAGGTTGTGCTGCAAAAGGTCTTAATTTCCTCTTCGCTGCCCGGCTCCTGGCCCAGGAACTGGTTGCACGGGAAGCCGAGTACGGTAAAGCCGTCTTTTTCCCAGGCTTTATGAATGTTTTCCAGCTGTTCATACTGCGGCGTAAGGCCACATTTTGACGCCACGTTCACGATGAGCAGCACCTTGCCCTTGTAGCCTACCAGCGTGGTTTTCTCGCCGTCAATGGTCGTCACTTCGGTATTCAGAATATCAGACTGCATAGCATTCCCTCAGGTTGACTTACAGGTTGTGTTTTAACGTCCAGCTTTTAATAGTAGCCAGATAAAGACCGGCGCGCCCAGCGTTGCGGTCACCACGCCTATGGGCAACTCAGCGGCCGTCAGGGCGAGTCGGGCGATGATATCGGCAACCAGCAGCGTTGCCGCCCCGGCAACCGCCGAGGCCGGGAGCAGGGTTCGGTGGTCCGTAATGCCGCACAGACGCAGCATATGCGGGATCACCAGCCCAATAAAGCCAATCGCCCCCGCAAGCGCCACGCTTACGCCCACCATCCAGCCGATGGCGATAACCAGCACGTTGCGCCAGAATCCAATCGGCATCCCGAGCTGGCGAGCAGACGTTTCGCCCAGCGCGAGAATATTCAGCGGCTGCGCCTGGAACACCATCCACAGGATAACCGGGATCAGGAGCACCATCAGCCACCCCTGACGCCAGTCAACACCCCCAAATCCCCCCATCATCCAGTACATTAACTGGCGCAGATCGAAGGAGGTAGAAAAGTAGACGGCCCAGGTCATCAGCGCACTACAGATGATCCCCAACGCTACCCCGGCAAGTAGCAGCCGGCTGGTGGATAAATGGCGACGAGCAAAGCGCAGAAGGATAAGGGTTATCAACAGCGCGCCAAGGATGGCGCTGAGGCTAATCCCCCAGCCGGAGAGCTCGCCTCCCCCCAACATCACGGCGGCGATAAGCCCGACGCCTGCACCATTCGAGACCCCGAGAAGCCCGGGTTCCGCCAGAGGGTTTTCAAATAATGCCTGCATGATCGTACCGCACAGCGCCAGCGCAGCGCCGACTAAAAGGACAGCCAGCGTCCGCGGCAGGCGGATCTGCCAGACAAAGAGCTGCCCTTCAGGCGTAAACCAGCTTTCCGGCCCCAGCCACCGATCGCCCGCGCACAGGCTGACGGTGGTGGAGACAATCAACAGCACCCCGAGCAGACACAGGCGGCGGAGATCGGAGCGGTGCTGAAGACGGGCAAGATCAAGCATAGACGATAGGTTATCCGGTTGAGATATCATTGATTTTACGGCGGGTTTAGCAAATAGCGCAAAGAAAAAAGGCCGCGTGAGCGGCCTTTTTAGTTAGTTCATATTACTCTGCTTTGGGCGTTGCGTTTTCGACACGGCTTTTTAACTTCTGTCCGGGTCTGAAGGTCACCACGCGGCGGGCTGTAATGGGAATATCTTCCCCCGTCTTCGGGTTACGGCCCGGACGTTGGTTTTTGTCTCGCAAATCAAAATTGCCAAAGCCGGAGAGTTTAACCTGCTCACCATTTTCCAGAGCACGACGGATCTCTTCGAAAAACAGCTCTACCAGCTCTTTGGCATCCCGTTTGCTAAGCCCAAGCTTATCAAACAGATATTCTGACATTTCAGCTTTTGTAAGCGCCATAGGTTCAATCCCTCAATGATGCCTGGAATCGCTCTTTTAATGCCTCTACACATTTGGCGACGGTAGCGGCAATCTCCTCTTCTTCGAGTGTACGGCTGGTATCCTGAAGGATAAGGCTAATAGCGAGGCTCTTGAAACCTTCTGCTACGCCCTTGCCGCGGTACACGTCAAATAAGTTTACGCCAACTACCTGATTTACGCCAACTTTCTTACATTCGGCCAAAATATCTGCTGCGGGCACATTTTCAGCGACCACAACCGCGATATCACGGCGGTTTGCCGGGAAGCGTGAGACGTCCTGCGCCTGAGGAATGACGCGGTCTGCAACCGGGTTCCACTCCAGTTCGAATACGATGGTACGGCCATTCAGATCCAGCTTACGTTCCAGTTCCGGGTGAACAACCCCAATGAAACCAACACGTTTGCCGTCTAAATAGATCGCCGCACTCTGACCCGGATGCAGGGCTGGAATCGCTTCTGCGCGGAATTCAATTTCGGATAATTTACCGGTCAGATCGAGAATTGCTTCCAGATCGCCCTTCATATCGTAGAAATCAACTGTCCCTTTTGCCAGGTCCCAATGCTCTTCATAGCGGTTACCGCTGATGGCGCCGGCCAGCATGAGATCCTGACGGATGCCTAAATTCGCCTGAGTATCCGGTACAAAGCGCAAACCGCTTTCGAAAATACGCACGCGGTTTTGCTGACGGTTCTGGTTATAAACGATAGTGCCCAGCAGTCCCGTCCACAGGGACAGACGCATCGCTGACATCTCGCTGGAAATCGGACTTGGCAGGATCAGCGCTTCCTGACCCGGGTGGATCAGCTGTTGCAGCTTAGGATCAACGAAGCTGTAGGTGATCACTTCCTGGTAGCCTTTGTCGTTCAGCATGGTTTTCACACGCTTCAGAGACAGATCGGCCTCGCGATGGCTGCCCATCACCAGACCCGCCTGCACCGGCTCGTCAGGGATGTTGTTGTAGCCGTAAACGCGGGCCACTTCTTCCACCAGATCTTCTTCGATCTCCATGTCGAAACGCCAGGATGGCGCAACGGCTTTCCACTCGTCCTGACCTTCAGTGACTTCGCAGCCCAGACGCGTCAAAATGTCGGTCACCTGCGCATCGGCAACGTGGTGACCAATCAGGCGATCCAGCTTGCTGCGGCGCAGGGTAATGGTCGCACGCTTCGGCAGTGTCGCTTCGTTGGTCACATCAATTACCGGACCCGCTTCACCGCCGCAGATATCGATCAGCAGGCGAGTCGCACGCTCCATCGCTTTGTATTGCAGCGCAGGATCCACGCCACGCTCGTAGCGATGAGAAGCATCAGTGTGCAGACCGTGACGGCGTGCGCGGCCGGTGATGGAGAGCGGGCTGAAGAACGCGCATTCCAGCAGGACGTTTTGCGTCTCGTCGTTAACGCCAGAGTGCTCGCCGCCGAAGATACCGCCCATCGCCAGCGCTTTGTTGTGATCGGCAATCACCAGGGTGTCGGCGTTCAGTTTCGCTTCGCTGCCGTCCAGCAGAACCAGGGTTTCGCCCTCTTTCGCCATGCGCACGACGATCCCACCTTCGATACGATCTTTATCAAAGGCGTGCATTGGCTGGCCCAGCTCCAGCAGAACATAGTTGGTGACGTCAACCACGGCGTCGATAGAACGGATACCGCAGCGACGCAGTTTCTCTTTCATCCACAGCGGGGTTGGCGCTTTAACGTTAATACCTTTCACCACACGACCGAGGTAGCGTGGGCAGGCCTCAGGCGCGTCTACCTGAATCGGCAGCACGTCACTGATGGTTGCCTCAACCGGCGCGATCTCCGGCACGTTCAGTTCGGTCTGGTTTAGCACGGCCACGTCGCGGGCCACACCGATGATGCCTAAGCAGTCGGCACGGTTTGGCGTTACGCTGATTTCGATGGTGTTGTCATCAAGCTTCAGGTATTCGCGGATATTGGTACCGACTGGCGCATCCTGCGGCAGTTCAATAATGCCGGAGTGATCGTCGGAAATACCCAGTTCGGAGAAGGAGCACAGCATACCTTCAGACGGCTCACCGCGCAGCTTAGCCGCTTTGATTTTGAAATCGCCCGGCAGTACCGCACCGACGGTCGCCACGACCACTTTCAGGCCCTGACGGCAGTTTGGCGCACCGCAGACGATATCCAGCAGACGATCACCGCCCACATTGACTTTTGTTACGCGCAGTTTGTCAGCGTTAGGGTGCTGACCGCATTCAACCACTTCGCCCACGACCACGCCGGTGAAGGCGCCAGAAACCGGCTCTACACCGTCAACTTCCAGACCCGCCATGGTGATCTGGTTGGAAAGCGCGTCGCTGTCCAGCGTGGTGTTCACCCATTCGCGTAACCACAGTTCACTGAATTTCATTGTTCTGTCCTGCCCTTATTTAAACTGTTTGAGGAAACGCAGATCGTTTTCGAAGAACGCACGTAAATCGGTTACGCCGTAGCGCAGCATGGTCAGACGCTCCATGCCCATACCGAACGCAAAGCCGGAATACACTTCTGGATCGATACCCACGTTGCGCAGCACGTTTGGATGCACCATGCCGCAGCCCAGCACTTCCAGCCATTTACCGTTTTTACCCATCACGTCAACTTCCGCAGACGGTTCGGTGAACGGGAAGTAGGACGGACGGAAGCGAACCTGCAAATCTTCCTCAAAAAAGTTGTTCAGGAAATCGTGCAGCGTGCCTTTCAGGTTGGTGAAGCTGATGTTTTTATCAACAATCAGACCTTCCATCTGGTGGAACATTGGGGTGTGGGTCTGATCGTAGTCGTTACGATAGACGCGACCCGGCGCGATGATGCGGATAGGCGGTTCCTGTTCCTTCATGGTACGGATCTGAACGCCGGAAGTCTGGGTACGCAGCAGACGGGTAGCGTCAAACCAGAAAGTGTCGTGGTCAGCACGTGCCGGATGATGGCCAGGAATGTTGAGGGCATCGAAGTTATGGTAATCATCTTCAATTTCCGGGCCAGTCGCCACGGTAAAGCCGAGCTCACCGAAGAAACTTTCAATACGATCGATAGTACGGGTAACCGGATGCAGACCGCCGTTTTCAATACGACGACCCGGCAGAGAAACGTCAATCGTTTCTGCCGCCAGACGCGCATTCAGTACTGCGCTTTCCAGCTCGGCTTTACGCGCGTTCAGCGCCTGCTGTACCTGCTCTTTGGCTTCGTTAATCACTGCACCGGCTGCCGGGCGCTCCTCTGCTGGCAGTTCACGCAGGGTAGTCATCTGAAGGGTCAAATGCCCTTTCTTGCCCAGATATTCGACGCGGACATTGTCTAACGCGGCAACATCTGAGGCCTGGTTAATGGCGGCCGTTGCACTGGCAACCAGCTCTGCGAGATGTGACATGGTTTTCCTCATTATGTCGGTGCAGACACCGAATTGTTGGACGTATTCTCTTAACTTCAGGCACAAAAAAAGCCTCCATCGGGAGGCTTATCTGGCGCTGTTTTTCGTTTCATCTTTCACGCGCTAGCCTCCTGAAGTCAGGTGCTAAAGTAAAAGAAGAAGCGGAAAATAGCAGCATTCATGCTTGCGTTACCTTGTAGGGTAAAAACCGTTAAGACCTTATTGAAAAGCCTGCACGGATAAATGTCAATCTTCTGATGGTGTTAAATGAAAAGAGGAGGCAAAGCCCCCTCTCTCAACTGGCTTATGCCAGTGCTGCTTTCGCTTTTTCGACCAGAGCGGTGAACGCTACTTTGTCGAATACTGCGATGTCAGCCAGGATCTTACGGTCGATTTCAACAGAGGCTTTTTTCAGGCCGTTGATGAATTTGCTGTAAGAAATACCGTTCTGACGTGCTGCTGCGTTGATACGCGCAATCCACAGTTGACGGAACTGACGCTTACGCTGACGACGGTCACGGTAAGCGTACTGACCTGCTTTGATAACAGCCTGGAAGGCAACGCGGTATACGCGTGAACGCGCACCGTAGTAGCCTTTAGCTTGTTTCAAAATTTTCTTGTGACGTGCACGTGCAATTACACCACGTTTTACGCGAGCCATGTGTGCTCTCCTGTATCTATTCTAAGTTAAAAAAGTTAAACGTTAACGACTTATGCGTACGGCAGGCACGCGATGACCAGGCCCAGATCGCCTTTAGAAACCATGGCTTTTGGACGCAGGTGACGTTTACGCTTGGTAGCTTTCTTAGTCAGAATGTGACGCAGGTTAGCGTGCTTGTGCTTAAAACCACCTTTACCGGTTTTTTTGAAGCGCTTAGCAGCACCGCGTACGGTCTTAATTTTTGGCATTTTAATAACTTCCACTTCGCATTGTTAAATAAACGAAACATAGGCGAACAAAACCTATGAAACCCGAAGGCTCCACAGATTTTGCTGCTTGAAGGCCTTACTGTTTCTTCTTAGGAGCGAGCACCATGATCATCTGGCGGCCTTCGATCTTCGTAGGGAAGGATTCGACTACTGCCAGTTCACTCAGATCGTCACGGACGCGGTTAAGCACTTCCATACCAATCTGTTGGTGGGCCATCTCACGACCGCGGAAACGCAGCGTGATCTTGGCCTTATCGCCATCTTCCAGAAAGCGAATCAGGCTGCGGAGTTTTACCTGATAATCGCCATCGTCGGTACCAGGACGGAATTTGATTTCCTTAACCTGGATAACTTTTTGCTTCTTCTTCTGTTCCTTAGAAGACTTACTCTTTTCATAAAGGAACTTGCCGTAGTCCATGATACGACAAACTGGCGGTTCGGCGTTAGGGCTGATTTCAACTAAATCTACTCCAGCTTCTTCAGCCTTTTCGATCGCTTCTCTCAGACTCACAATCCCCAGCTGCTCGCCTTCCAGACCTGTTAAGCGAACTTCCTGGGCGCGAATCTCGCCATTGATACGATTCGGACGTGCCGTTTGAACTCGTTTTCCGCCTTTAATACCTTATTCCTCCAGTTGTTGAAGACTGCGGCTGCGAATCTCTTGTTGCAGCTTCTCAATCACTTCACTTACGTCCAGGCTCCCCAGGTCTTTACCACGGCGGGTGCGAACGGCAACTTTGCCTGCTTCCACCTCTTTATCACCACAGACCAACATATACGGGACACGACGTAAAGTGTGCTCGCGGATTTTAAAGCCAATCTTCTCATTTCTCAAGTCTGCTTTTACGCGAATGCCCGCATTTTGTAGTTTCTGCGTCAATTCTTTAACGTAATCCGCCTGAGAATCGGTAATGTTCATCACCACGACCTGCACTGGCGCAAGCCAGGTTGGGAAGAAGCCTGCGAACTCTTCGGTCAGGATGCCGATGAAGCGCTCCAGTGAACCGAGAATCGCACGGTGAATCATAACCGGCACCTGACGCTCGTTGTCTTCGCCAACATAAGAGGCGCTTAAACGCTGCGGCAGGGAGAAGTCCAGCTGTACCGTTCCGCACTGCCATGCGCGATCGAGGCAGTCATACAGGGTAAATTCAATTTTCGGACCGTAGAATGCGCCCTCGCCCAGCTGGTATTCGAACGGAATACCGTTCTCTTCCAGCGCTACGGCGAGATCCGCCTCTGCGCGATCCCATGTCTCATCGCTGCCGATACGTTTTTCCGGACGCGTTGAGAGTTTGACCACGATCTTCTCGAAGCCAAAGGTGCTGTACATATCGTAGACCATACGAATACAGGCGTTAACTTCTTCACGGACCTGATCTTCAGTACAGAAGATATGCGCATCATCCTGAGTAAAGCCACGAACACGCATCAGACCGTGCAGCGCACCTGATGGCTCGTTACGGTGGCAGCTACCGAACTCCGCCATACGCAGCGGCAGATCGCGGTAGGATTTCAGACCCTGGTTGAAGATCTGAACGTGGCCCGGGCAGTTCATTGGCTTGATGCAGTATTCACGGTTCTCAGACGAAGTGGTGAACATCGCATCTTTGTAGTTGTCCCAGTGGCCGGTTTTTTCCCACAGCACACGGTCCATCATGAACGGGCCCTTCACTTCCTGATACTGGTACTCTTTCAGCTTGGAGCGCACGAACGTTTCCAGTTCACGGAAGATAGTCCAGCCGTCGTTATGCCAGAACACCATCCCCGGCGCTTCTTCCTGCATATGATACAGGTCAAGCTGCTTACCGATTTTACGGTGGTCACGCTTAGCCGCCTCTTCCAGGCGTTGCAGGTATGCGTTCAGGGCTTTCTTATCGGCCCACGCGGTACCATAGATACGCTGCAACATCTTGTTGTTGCTATCGCCACGCCAGTAAGCGCCTGCGATTTTCATCAGTTTGAAGTGATGACAGAAGCGCATATTCGGCACGTGCGGACCACGGCACATGTCGACGTATTCCTGGTGATGGTACAAGCCTGGCTTGTCATCATGAGCGATGTTTTCATCAAGAATCGAGACTTTGTAGCTCTCGCCGCGCTTCACGAAGGTTTCACGCGCTTCGTGCCAGCTGACGTTCTTCTTAATGACGTCATAGTTAGTTTCGGCGAGCTCGTGCATACGTTTTTCGAGCGCGTCGATATCTTCCTGGGTCAGGGTGTGGTCAAGGTCAACGTCGTAGTAGAAACCGTTGTCGATAACCGGGCCGATCGCCATTTTGGTGTTTGGCCACAGCTGCTTGATAGCATGGCCTAACAGGTGCGCGCAGGAGTGACGAATGATCTCCAGACCTTCTTCGTCTTTCGCGGTGATGATCGCAAGCGTTGCATCGCTTTCAATCAGATCGGACGCGTCTACCAGCTCGCCGTTTACGCGGCCTGCAATGGTTGCTTTTGCAAGTCCAGGACCGATATCCAGGGCAACATCCATTGGGCTAACAGCGTGGTCGAAATGGCGTTGGCTGCCATCAGGAAGAGTAATTACAGGCATTTTATATCCTTATTTGCAGTGATGCCCCACACATAAGAGCATATACAAAGAAAATAATCGTGATTAAACAGTAGATTACGAAACCATCTGACCAACAATCGTCAAATTGGTTCGTCATCATTCACCGGCCGATTTCAGAATAATGCGGGTTTACGACAGGCGACGTAATGGTAACACTATTGACAGGGCGAATGCACCTTCCAGCGACCGTTTTGAACCGCACATCCTGTTGTCTGCATTAATGAACTTTTGTTGACGGGTGCTCGCAATCCGAAAGTGCTGAGCTATTCTTGATCTGGTCCTTAAACATCGAAGGGGTATCACATGAACGTATCGAGTAGAACCGTTGTGATATTAAATCTACTTTCCGCTGCTGGCCTGGTATTGATTCTGGCTGACAGATTCCATTGGTTTTAAGCCGAACCGGTGTTCCGGCATAACCTGTTCTCCCTTGTTGAGCGCTTTCTGGCGCAGACTTTGGTAGACTAAGGGTATCAACTGACAAGGATTAGGTTATGCCAACAAAAAGATTTGCCGTGAAGCACTGGAAAATGGTCGTGGTGTTAATTGCTATTTGCGGCGCGATGTTGCTGCTGCGCTGGGCCGCTATGATCTGGGGCTAATATTTTGTCAGCGAAAACCTGCCGTGAATTTACTGAATAAATCTTAACTATCTTTACGATAATTTATGGTCCAAAACCGGTACGTCATAATCCGGTTTTCGACAGGCTGTGGCAGCGTATATATTCCGTCACACGTGGCAGTTGAAATATCAGGACCACTCACCCGCCACCAGCTTATGTACATCAAATGCATCATTCATTGACTGGCCGGTAGACTGAGTGCCAGGGGCAATGTTGGAGCCTGCTTCTACATCAGAGGCTTTAGCGATCCCGATTGGGCTGTTAACGTCATTGGCAGGTTGCGTATTATCAGCAGCAAATACGCCAAATGAAAGTGCGGAAAGCACCATCGCTGCTGTAGCGGTTTTGATTTTTTTCATAATTTTATTCTCATACTTATTTAATGCGATATGCCTGAGGCAAGTTTTTCGCCTGTGCCGTAAGTGTATATCTGGATCACATTCTTGCCTAGTCAAATTATTTATCAATTCGTGTCAAATAAACTGAATAAGCCCTGGCCAGCTAATTATGGAGAAATTATGAAGATGAAACCAGACACATTATTTTAAAACGCCATTTAATATAAATAAGCACAGTTTCAGAAAATAAAAAACGGGCCGGGATTATTCTCGGCCCGACGATATTACATTTTATAACCTAATGAAATCGTGGTTCGGCGATCGGTATGTTCCGGTGCAGAATCAGGTGGGGATGAGTTCCAGGTTACGTTGTACGCCACCTTGAGTCCAAAGTGTTCATTGATCGCCACGTTCAACGCACTTTCTGAGTTCAGCGTTGTATCTTCAGCACCAAACACCGACACACCCTGGGTGAATTTTGCGTTGTCGGTCATCTGCCATGCATAGGTGCCCGATGCATAACCCAGCGGTTGGGTTTCATCTTCGCCGTTGGTGTACTCGTCGTAACGGACACCCGGACCGAATTCAAAACGCAGGCTGTGCACCGGCCCATTGAGGAACTGACGACCATAACCCGCAGTTACGACATCACGCTGGCGATAGCCGTTGTAGCGGTCAGTCAGCCAACTCGCCTGCCCGAACAGGTAGTCATAATCGGTCATGTTGTATCGGCTACGTCCGCCTACCGCGTATTTCTCCGATGAGCGTTGATCGTTAGCAGAGGTGTTGCTGGCATTTCCCCACAGCGACCAGGCAGTGGTGTTGCCGTACCAGGTCAGGGTGCTGTCTGCGGTCAGGGAGGAACTTTTCGTGTTACCGGATTGCGCCAGATACCCGGCATTCACATTACCTTCAAAGGGTTTTTTGGCAGTGGAGGGATCGTCCATGACAGTAAAAACGGTATCATCGGCGGTTGCATTCAGTGACGCAAATACGCCACCCGCCAGCATCAGTGCTGCGGGTACTGTCTTCAAAAGCTTCATTTTATTTAAGGAGTCCGTACAACATAAAAAGAGACCGTCACGGTCTCGGAAACTTTCTTGCGGATCAATGACAAGGCGACCATAGAAAGGTAACAAATTATAAAAAGCCGCAAATAACATAGCAATATTTTCTTCTTTCATTTTTTGAATAAGAACGATCCCAAAACGCGTTTTATTTTATATGCCCGGCGCAGCTTATTTGTCAGCATTCATATTTAAAATCATACTGTTATTTACGTTGCCTTCCTGCCAAACGGTGCCAGGCTTAAAAGAACCCATGATAAAAGGAGGTCATGATGGCTTCGATTTATACGCTGACACTCTCCCCTTCCCTCGACTCCGCGACCATGACGCCGCAAATCTACCCGGAAGGTAAGCTGCGCTGTAGCGCGCCGGTGTTTGAGCCGGGCGGCGGCGGCATCAACGTGGCGCGCGCTATTACCCATCTCGGCGGAAAAGCCACCGCCATCTTCCCCGCTGGCGGCGCCACGGGAGAACATCTGATGGCGTTGCTGGCAGATGAACAGGTGGCCGTAGACACCGTCGACGCTAAAGACTGGACCCGGCAGAACCTGCATGTCCATGTTGAATCCAGCGGCGAGCAATATCGCTTTGTGATGCCGGGGGCGAAATTGACCGATGATGAGTTTCGTCAACTGGAAGAGAAAGTGCTGACCATTGAAAGCGGCTCATTACTGGTGATCAGCGGTAGCCTGCCGCCGGGCGTCAAAACAGAGAAACTGACGGCGCTGGTTCAGGCGGCGCTCCAGCGCGGCATCCGCTGCGTTGTCGATAGCTCGGGCGAAGCCCTGAAGGCGGCGTTAGAACCCGGACAACTTGAACTCGTTAAACCTAACCAGAAAGAGCTCAGTGCCCTGGTTAATCGAGAACTCAGCCAGCCTGATGACGTTCGTACTGCCGCAGAAGAGCTGGTACGTACGGGCAAAGCACATCGCGTTGTTGTTTCTCTCGGTCCTCAGGGGGCGCTGGCCGTCGATAAGACGGGCTTTGTGCAGGTTGTGCCACCGCCGATGAAAAGCCAGAGCACCGTGGGTGCCGGTGACAGTATGGTTGGCGCGATGGTGCTGAAGCTGGCGCAGGGGGCTTCGCTTCTGGAGATGGCTCGCTATGGCGTCGCGGCAGGGAGTGCAGCCACCATCAATCAGGGAACGCGTCTGTGTTCGCTTGCGGATACCCAGAAAATTGTCGATTACCTCGAGAGAAGCTGAACCTAATTCCCCTTCCCATGGAGGGGGAAGTCGCTAAACAGAGCTTATCGACTATGCTAAGAAAACTTTCAGGATAACAACGAGGTGAATTATGAGCAGTGGTGATATCACCCGCTACGTCGTAACCGTGAATATTCATGAGGCGTCGCTGACCGAACTGAATGAACTCAACAACGCGTTCACGCGCGCCAATTTTCTGCTTACGCTGACGGACGATGAGGGCAATATTCACGATCTCGGCTCACTGGCATTTGGCCTGATAAGCCCGCTGAGTCAGGAAGAGGTGAAGGCGCTGGCCAGTAGCCTGGTGGAAAGCGTGACTGACAAAGCCACGGAAATTGATGTGGATAGCTGGGAAAACTGGCATAAAAAAGAACAATAAGTGCCCTGTATAAAATTAAACCGCTCAGTTGTGCGTTAGTTCCTGTTTTTTTATAGCCGTTTTGCGCTAACTTTATGATCTGGCAGACAACATGGGAGAGACATCATGTGGCAGGCTATCAGTCATCTTTTAAGTGAGCAGCTGGGTGAAGGTGAAATTGAACTGCGTAACGAACTGCCAGGCGGAGAGATCCATGCCGCATGGCATTTACGTTACGCCGGGCGCGATCTTTTCGTTAAATGTGATGAGCGCGAATTGCTCCCCATTTTTACTGCCGAAGCCGATCAGCTTGAGCTGTTATCGCGCAGTAAAACAGTCACCGTTCCGCAGGTTTTAGCCGTCGGCAGCGATCGTGACTATAGCTTTCTGGTGATGAACTATCTTCCCGCGCGTCCTCTGGATGCGCATAACGCCTTTATTCTCGGGCAACAGATCGCCCGTTTGCACCAGTGGAGCGATCAACCTCAGTTTGGGCTCGATTTCGATAACGACCTCTCCACCACCCCACAGCCAAACGCATGGCAGCGCCGCTGGTCGACTTTTTTCGCCGAACAGCGCATCGGCTGGCAGCTGGAGCTGGCCGCTGAAAAGGGATTAGCGTTCGGCAACATCGACGCGATTGTTGAACATATTCAGCAGCGTCTGGCTTCGCATCAGCCTCAGGCTTCCCTTCTGCACGGTGATTTATGGTCAAACAACTGCGCGCTTGGGCCTGATGGTCCCTATATATATGACCCGGCCTGCTACTGGGGCGACAGAGAGTGTGACCTCGCGATGCTGCCGTTGCACCCTGAACAGCCGCCGCAAATTTATGATGGCTATCAGTCTGTCTCGCCGTTACCTGCGGGTTTCCTTGATCGTCAGCCGGTTTATCAGCTGTACACCTTGCTAAACCGGGCTATTTTGTTTGGCGGGAGTCATCTGGTAAATGCCCAGCGGGCGCTGGACCGTATTCTGGCGGCATAGCGGGAAGGGGCAGCATCACGCCCCTTCCCTTAGGATTTACAGGAAGCCAAGCAGCGTAAAGAAGAAATACCCGGCCACAATGATGATGACCGGCAGGATGTAGAGCGGGAAAAACTGCACAAAAATGGTATGACGCGGAACGACAATGCGCGATTCGATCTGCTCGCGGCTCATCCCGTCAGGGCCTTTCGCCTTCTCAAGTATCAGCTGATCTTCCACCCCTTCGCGTAAAAAGCGGGTCTGGCGACTCATGCGCGCGCCGGAGGCCTGCAACGCCATCGCGATAAATATCAACGCATAGATTATCCAGAAACCGACATTCAGCTGGTGGTGAAAATCCGGCGTGGGGGAGTTGAACCAGAAGACGTTCAGAAACGGGGTGTTAAACCGCATCATCTCAATCATGACGTGGGCAAAATCAAGCATAACGGCATTGATGCCCGGCTGTTTTTCGCTGTGATCGTACATAAATTTGAGTACGGAGATCAGCGTTGAAATCAGGGCGGGAATAAAAATAACCCAACCAGCAACACGTTTTAAGACCGCGATGCGTCCAGCTTGTTGATACGTCATTAGTTCCTCTTCATAAAGACGCGTTATTTGTGCCTAAGTCTACCTGCTGTCGGTCAATTTCGCCCGCTCTTTGCATGCAATATGCTAAATTGCTTGTGCTTAGCACCGTTCGTCTTACCCCAAGATAAGGAGATGTTGTAATGTCGACACCGCGCCAGATACTTGCCGCTATTTTTGACATGGATGGATTGCTGATTGATTCCGAACCCCTGTGGGATCGGGCTGAACTGGACGTGATGGCCAGCCTCGGCGTCGATATCAGTCGTCGTAACGAGCTTCCCGATACCCTGGGGCTGCGCATCGATATGGTGGTTGACCTTTGGTATGCCCACCAGCCATGGGTTGGCCCGGATCGCGACGAAGTTACGGCGCGCATTATCAACCGCGCCATCTCCCTCGTAGAAGAGTATAAGCCTCTGTTACCGGGCGTACGCGACGCTATCGCCCTGTGCAAGGCGCAAGGGCTGAAAGTGGGGCTGGCCTCCGCCTCACCGCTGCATATGCTGGAAAAAGTGCTGACGATGTTCGGGCTGCGCGACAGCTTCGACGCGCTGGCCTCGGCCGAAAAGCTTCCGTACAGCAAGCCACATCCGCAGGTGTATATGGACTGCGCCGCGAAACTGGGGCTGGATCCGCTTACCTGTGTGGCGCTGGAAGATTCGGTTAACGGCATGGTGGCGTCCAAAGCCGCACGTATGCGCTCCATCGTTGTGCCGGCTGAAGAAGGCCGACACGATCCCCGTTTTGCCCTAGCGGATGTCAGGCTGACGTCTCTTGAAGAATTGACTGCCCGCCATCTGCGTGGGGAGTAACGCTCTTTCAGGCAGCTTCGGCTGCCTGCCCCGCAAAATCAAAACAACGTTTTACTTTATTTGCTTTTCTCATTCCAGACTCCTATTCTTACGTGCAGAATGACAATAACCTGACTTCTGAGGCGCGTATGATACTGGATGCTTTTACTCTGGCAGGAAAAGTGGCGATGGTGACCGGGTGCGATACCGGTCTGGGGCAAGGCATGGCCATTACCCTCGCCGAAGCAGGATGCGATATCGTGGGGGTTAACCGCAAGGTTCCTGACGAAACGGCAGCGCGCGTTACGGCGCTGGGACGACGCTTTATCGCGATTCGCGCCGATCTTGGCAAGCAGGAGAGTATTCAGAGCGTGGTGGATACCGCAATCGCTGAGATGGGCCGCATCGATATTCTGGTTAACAATGCCGGCACCATCCGCCGTGCCGATGCGCTGGAATTTAGTGAGAAGGACTGGGACGAGGTCATCGATCTCAATCTGAAATCAGTCTTTTTCCTCTCTCAGGCAGTGGCGAAACAGTTTATCGCGCAGGGTCAGGGCGGCAAGATCATTAACATTGCTTCCATGCTCTCCTTCCAGGGCGGCATCCGGGTGCCCTCCTATACGGCGTCCAAAAGCGGCGTGCTGGGCCTCACCCGCCTGCTGGCGAACGAATGGGCAACGCTGGGCATTAATGTGAATGCTATTGCGCCGGGTTATATGGTGACAAATAACACCCGGCAACTTCGGGATGATGAGCAGCGCAGCCAGGCGATCCTCGACCGGATTCCGGCGGGCCGCTGGGGTCTCCCGGAGGATTTACAGGGTCCGGTGGTGTTTCTGGCTTCAAGAGCATCTGATTACGTTAACGGTCATACTCTCGCCGTAGACGGTGGCTGGCTGGCGCGCTAACCGCGCGTTTGTGACAAAGAGTTACACCGTCACCTCTTTCACACACTGTATAAAAACCCTATACTGTATGAATCGACAGTTTACCGGGTTTTATCATGACGGCGGAAGGCCACCTGCTTTTTTCACTTGCCTGTGCAGTGTTTGCCAAAAACGCTGAACTGACCCCTGTGCTGGCACAGGGGGACTGGTGGCATATTGTCCCTTCCGCCGTACTTACCTGCCTGCTGCCGGACATAGATCATCCAAAGTCATTCCTTGGCCAGCGGCTAAAGTGGATTTCAAAGCCCATCGCCAGAGCCTTTGGTCATCGCGGGTTTACCCACAGCCTGCTGGCCGTATTTGGCCTGCTTACACTCTTCTATTTAAAGGTTCCGGAGAGCTGGATCGTCCCGGCGGATGCCATTCAGGGCATGGTGCTTGGCTACTTAAGCCATATCCTCGCCGATATGCTGACGCCAGCGGGCGTACCGCTGCTCTGGCCCTGCCGCTGGCGTTTCCGCCTGCCAATCCTCGTGCCGCAAAAAGGCAACCAGCTGGAGCGCGTTCTGTGCATGGCGCTGTTTGCGTATGCCGTCTGGATGCCGCAGACATTGCCCGAAAATGGTGCAGTGCGCTGGTCATCGCAGATGATCAACTCGCTGCAATTTCAGTTCAATCGTTTTATTAATCACCAGATTGAACATTAAACCGACAATATAATCACTTTTGTCATAAACCATTCCATATGGATATAAGCGTGACATCACACTTCTGATAACCTTGCGCCAACAGGTTCGGTAAAAACCGACCGTATAATAAATCAGGAGAACGGGGATGAATTTTCCACTCATCGCGAACATTGTTGTGTTCGTCGTATTGCTATTGCTTCTCGCCCAGGCTCGCCACAAACAGTGGAGCCTGGCGAAAAAGGTACTGGTCGGTCTGGTCATGGGCGTGGTGTTTGGCCTGGCCTTACACGCTATTTACGGCTCCGACAGCCCGGTACTGAAAGACTCCATTCAGTGGTTCAACATTGTCGGTAACGGCTATGTACAGCTGCTGCAAATGATCGTTATGCCGCTGGTATTCGCCTCTATTCTGAGCGCCGTAGCCCGCCTGCACAATGCCTCTCAACTGGGTAAAATTAGCTTCCTGACCATTGGTACCCTGCTCTTCACCACGCTGATTGCGGCGCTGGTGGGTGTGCTGGTAACCAATCTGTTTGGCCTGACTGCTGAAGGTCTGGTGCAGGGTAGCGCTGAAACCGCGCGTCTGACGGCGATTGAGACCAACTACGTGGGTAAAGTGGCCGATCTGACCGTTCCGCAGATGGTGCTCTCCTTCATTCCGAAGAACCCGTTTGCTGACCTGACCGGCGCAAGCCCAACCTCCATTATCAGCGTGGTGATCTTCGCGGCATTCCTGGGCGTGGCTGCGCTGAAGCTGCTGAAGGACGATGCGCCGAAAGGCGAGCGCGTTCTGACGGCCATCGATACCCTGCAAAGCTGGGTGATGAAGCTGGTGCGTCTGGTCATGCAACTGACGCCGTACGGTGTCCTGGCTCTGATGACCAAAGTCGTTGCAGGTTCTAACCTGCAAGACATCATTAAGCTTGGCAGCTTTGTGATTGCCTCGTACCTCGGTCTGGGCATCATGTTTGTTGTGCACGGCATTCTGCTGGCGGTGAACGGCGTTGGCCCGCTGAAATACTTCCGTAAAGTCTGGCCGGTGCTGACCTTCGCCTTTACCAGCCGTTCCAGCGCGGCATCTATCCCGCTGAACGTGGAAGCACAGACCCGTCGTCTGGGCGTACCGGAGTCTATCGCCAGCTTCTCGGCCTCCTTTGGCGCCACCATCGGGCAGAACGGCTGTGCGGGTCTCTACCCGGCGATGCTGGCTGTGATGGTTGCCCCAACCGTGGGGATTAATCCGCTGGATCCGGTCTGGATTGCGACGCTGGTCGGTATCGTGACCATTAGCTCCGCCGGTGTTGCGGGCGTGGGCGGCGGCGCGACCTTCGCTGCGCTGATCGTTCTGCCTGCGCTTGGACTGCCGGTGACGCTGGTTGCCCTGCTGATCTCTGTTGAACCGCTGATCGACATGGGTCGTACCGCCCTGAACGTGAGTGGCTCAATGACCGCCGGTACCCTGACCAGCCAGTGGCTGAAGCAGACCGACAAAACAATTCTCGACAGTGAAGATGATGCCGAACTGGCCCATCGTTAATCACTGCCGAAATAAAAAAACCGCCTGAGGGCGGTTTTTTTATGGCTGTTATTCTTCAACCTCTTCATCCTGGCGGGTCTGCATAGCCCATCGCTGCGCCGATTCTGGCACAGTAAACGCAGGGGAGCGACGGAAGTGCTCGCCAATCAGCACGAAGGCAACGTATTTACCCCGTAACATCCAGACATCGCGAAAACCATCCACTTTCAGGGCATGGTCAGGCGGCGCGGGTTCAACGCGGGGCACATAGCTAATAACCTGGCGGTTTTGTTGACGAAGAGGTTTCATAAGCGACGGGTTCACTAAAGCAAATTCTTAAAGCAGGAAATTTCTATCATAGCCGATTCTCCCCCCACCCGTCGCGCCTGACATGTGGCAGATGGCTCCTTTCGCTAATCACTTCCTCTGAAAACGCTTAGTTCGCCTGCTAATTCATCACATTGTTCTATCCTTAATAGGGTTTTCAGGAACGAACAAAGGAGAATCGTGCAATGTCGAACAATGATAAACCCCATCAATCCCCTATTCATGGCACCGAAGAATCTCAACCGGGAATGGACTCACTCGCCCCTGCGGATGGCTCTCATAAACCGTCGCCGGGCCTCTCCGCGCCGGGCGAGCAACCTACTGCACCGGGAAGCATGAAGTCACCCGATGCGGACAACGAAAAGTTAAAATCTCTCGACCCGCACCGCAAAGGGGGTGAAGGCTATGCGCTGACCACCAATCAGGGCGTGCGCATCGCCGATGATCAGAACTCCTTGCGCGCCGGAACGCGCGGCCCGACGCTGCTGGAAGATTTCATCCTGCGGGAAAAAATCACCCATTTCGACCATGAGCGTATTCCTGAACGTATCGTTCACGCTCGCGGCTCTGCGGCGCACGGCTATTTCCAGCCGTACAAGAGCCTGAAGGAGATCACGAAGGCGGATTTCCTTTCCGATCCGAACAAAATTACACCGGTATTTGTGCGCTTCTCTACCGTACAGGGCGGCGCGGGTTCGGCCGACACGGTGCGTGATATTCGCGGCTTCGCCACCAAATTCTATACCGAAGAGGGCATTTTCGACCTCGTCGGGAATAACACCCCGGTTTTCTTCATTCAGGATGCGCATAAATTCCCTGACTTTGTCCATGCGGTAAAACCAGAGCCACACTGGGCCATACCGCAGGGACAAAGTGCGCATGACACCTTCTGGGACTACGTCTCCCTGCAACCGGAAACCCTTCACAACGTGATGTGGGCGATGTCTGACCGGGGGATCCCACGCAGCTATCGCACCATGGAAGGCTTTGGTATTCATACCTTCCGTCTGATTAACGCTGAAGGTAAAGCGACGTTTGTGCGTTTCCACTGGAAACCGGTCGCGGGGAAAGCGTCCCTGGTGTGGGATGAAGCACAGAAGCTGACCGGGCGCGATCCGGACTTCCACCGTCGCGAACTGTGGGAATCCATTGAAGCCGGTGATTTCCCGGAATACGAGCTGGGGTTACAGCTGATCCCGGAAGAGGACGAATTCAAATTCGACTTCGACCTGCTCGACCCGACCAAGCTTATTCCCGAAGAGCTGGTGCCGGTTCAGCTGGTGGGCAAAATGGTGCTTAATCGCAACCCGGATAACTTCTTCGCGGAGAATGAGCAGGCTGCGTTCCACCCGGGCCATATTGTGCCGGGGCTGGATTTCACCAACGATCCGCTGCTCCAGGGCCGTCTGTTCTCTTATACCGATACGCAGATCAGCCGTCTCGGCGGACCGAACTTCCACGAAATTCCTATCAACCGTCCGACCTGCCCGTACCATAATTTCCAGCGTGACGGGATGCATCGCCAGGATATCGATACCAACCCGGCGAACTACGAGCCAAACTCCATTAACGATAACTGGCCGCGTGAAACCCCGCCGGGGCCAAAACGTGGCGGATTCGAGTCGTATCAGGAGCGCGTGGACGGAACAAAAATTCGCGAGCGCAGCCCGTCATTCGGCGAATATTACGCTCAGCCTCGCCTGTTCTGGAACAGCCAGACCCCGATTGAACAGCAGCACATTATCGGCGGTTTCAGCTTTGAGCTGAGCAAAGTGGTGCGTACCTACATTCGCGAGCGCGTGGTCGACCATCTGGCGCATATTGATATCCAGCTTGCTCAGGGCGTGGCGAATAATCTCGGCATCACGCTCACCGATGAGCAATGCCATGCCGCACCGCCAAAAGACGTGAACGGGCTGAAGAAGGATCCGTCCCTGAGCCTTTACGCGGTACCTGGCGGGTCAATTAAAGGCCGCGTAGTGGCTATTCTGCTGAACGATAAACCGCGCGCCAGCGACGTACTGGGGATCATGCGGGCGCTCAAAACCCAGGGCGTACATGCCAAACTGCTCTACTCTCGCATGGGTGAAGTGACGGCCGATGATGGCTCCGTCCTGCCGATTGCCGCGACCTTCGCCGGAGCACCGTCGCTGACGGTTGATGCGGTGATTATGCCGTGCGGCGACGTTGAGAGCCTGCTCGGTAACGGTGATGCCGCCTATTATCTGCTGGAAGCCTATAAGCACCTGAAGCCAATCGCTCTGGCAGGCGATGCGCGGAAGTTTAAAACTCTGCTGAAGGTACCGGATCAAGGGGAAGAAGGCATTGTCGAAGGTGATAACGTCGATGATGCGTTTATGACCCGGTTGTTTGACCTGCTCGCCGCGCACCGCGTGTGGTCGCGCAGCAGTAAGATTGACCAGATACCGGCGTAAAAAACCTGAAGCCCTCACCCCGGCCCTCTCCCCTGGGAGAGGGAGAAAACAATAAAAACGGTAACCAAAAGGTTACCGTTTTGCTTTTACCTCGCCACCGGGCTTTGCCTCAAAGATCCCTGAACGTCCCCAGACGATACCCACGCTCGGCAATCGCATACTTTAACGACGCCGATGTCAGCACATCCAGTTCTGCCAGACGCGGCCAGCAGTAGGCGCTCTTACGTACTATCTCATCGACAAACGCCGGGTGCGCCATTACCTCAAGCGAGCGCTCCCCTTTTGCGGCGGAGTCATCCAGCACCTTCAGGAACAGCGCTTCATCGATCTCGTCACCATAAAATGCGCTGCTGAACCCCTCCGTTGACGTCACCGCGACGTCCGGCAACCCGCGCACCTCACGATCCACGCGCATCGCCACGCCTTTACGTTGCGCAAACTCTGCCACAAGCGGGAAAATCGCCGGGATCATATGCACATGATGATGGCTGTCAATATGGGTAGGTTCGCGGCCAAACACATCCACAAAGCGGTTAAACTGGCACTCCAGCTCGCGGGCAATCTCATCGAGCGGCAGAGCGTCCTGCTCCGCCATTTCCCAAATCCATTTCCCCAGTTTTCCCTCGCGCGTCAGACCCGGCATCGGTGAAAGGGGCAACCCAAGCGTCAGCACAAAATGCATGCCCACGCCCAGCTCGGGCAGCTCACGGCTTAACTGCGCCGCATGTTCCACCGCCTCACCGTTGATGAGCGCTGTTGTAGAGGTCACGACGCCCCGGCGACAGGCTTCAATAATGCCGTAGTTCTGCCCTTTTGACAGGCCAAAATCATCGGCATTGACGATCAGCAGGTTTTCCATCGCGCCTCCTCTTAACGGTGTGTGAGTTTCAGTTTCTCAACCGTTGCAGCAAAGTTTGGCAGCCATTTTTCATGCGCCAGGATCATCTCACTCGCGAGTTTTTCAGCGTCACGGTCAGAATGCACCAGCGGGCTGAGATTCAGCGCCAGCAGCACGTCATTCAGTTCGCCGCTCAGGGCAGCATTGCTCGCCGCCACTTCAAAGCCTTTGATGGTGTGAATCAGCCCCATCACCTTATCGTCGAAGTGGGTAATGCGGGGATGCGGTTTTGCACCCTCGCGTCCAAGGATGCAGGTCATCTCAACGGCCCAGTCTGCCGGGATATTGTCGATGTGCCCGTGATGGGGAACGTTCACATAGTGCTCGGCCTGCTTGTCATTGTAAATGGCGTTAATCACTTCACACGCCGCATCCGAATAGTATGCCCCGCCGCGCTGCTCCAGCTCTTTCGGTTTGACGTTCAGGTTCGGATCTTTATACAAATCAAACAGCTGCTTCTCTACTTTCTGCACAACCTGAGCGCGTGCGCCACCTTTGTAGTATTCGCCCATTTCAATGGCCAGCATCTCTTTCTGCTTGAAGTAGTAAAGCAGATACGAGCACGGCAGCAGATTCAGGGAGCGGATCAGCCCTTCGCTGAACGACAGATCGAAGATGTTTTTCACCGAGGCCGCAGTCAGGCGACCAGAGGCGACGCCGTCGAGCAGTTCCGCAAAGCGCGATTGCCCGTTCACAATCACATCTTTGATAAAGACCATGTGATTCAGGCCGAACAGGTCAATGGACAGATCATCGTGCTCGGTCAGTTCCAGTACATCGCGGATGAACATCTTCATGCCAATCGGAATATTGCAGACGCCGATAAAGCGTTTGAAACCGGTATGGCGATAGACTGCCTCGGTGACCATCCCGGCCGGGTTGGTAAAGTTGATCACCCAGGCGTTCGGGCAGATCTCCTCCACGTCTTTAATGATGTCAAAAATGACCGGAATAGTACGCAGGCCTTTAAACAGGCCACCTGCCCCGTTGGTTTCCTGGCCCAGATAACCATGGCTCAGCGGAATGCGCTCGTCCAGCTCACGCGCCTTCAGCTGGCCGACGCGCAGCTGCGTGGTCACGAAGTCAGCATCTTTCAGTGCCAGGCGACGATCCAGCGTTTTATGCACGGTTAAGGGCACGCCCGCTTTTTCAACCATGCGTTTGCACAGTTCAAAAATAATATTCAGCTTCTCCTGACCTTCTTCAACATCCACCAGCCATAATTCGCTGACCGGTAATTCATGATACCGTTTCAGGAAACCTTCAAGTAATTCCGGAGTATAGCTGCTGCCGCCACCAATGGTTACGACTTTTAATTTCTGTTGCATAATATCTCCCTTAGCGTATCAGGTTAATCGCCTGCAAGGTATAGCGTGCTCTTCCCGCTATTTGGGCAAGCCATTACGTCACTATTCCTGGCGGATAAACCGCCGAAAGTTAATTAATTACCGTTAAATTTTTGCGGTAACTGTTCGGTGTGAATGAAGTCAATTTTTTAAAGGTTTTAATAAACAGACTGGGACTGCTGTAACCCGATTCGTAAGCGATATCGGTGACAGAGTAATTAGTAATTTCCAGCTGTTTTTTGGCAAAGTTAATGCGGATTTCATTAATAATTTGCACAGGCGTTTTACGGTAATAACGCTGCGTGGCGCGCGTCAAATATTCCTGCGATTTACCCGACAGCGCCACCATATTCTCCAGGGCGTTATCGCTGAACTGTCCTTTGTCGTGCATCAGCTCCACGGTACTACGCAGCCACTGAGGAATATCATCCACCACCTGCTGTTCTTCACGGTGATGGCGGAGGCGATTCATGACGTAGAACGTCACGGTTTCAATAAATTCATCAAATTCATTGTCGCGGAAATTCAGCGAGGCGATAACCGTTTCAATCCAGGTCATAAACTCATTTTTAACGCGATACACCTGTGACGCCACAAAGCAGAACGGCACCAGCGGCAGATAATGCTTCTCGAAGAAACGCCTGCTCACGCCTACGTTCAGAATGCGCGTCGCACCAAACTCATAAAAGCTCTGGTGATAAGATCCCATCGGCAGGAAGACGAAATCGCCACGCTCAAGCAGGACGCGCTTACCGTTGATCTCCTGATAGTAGCGGCCGGTCAGAACAATCGTGAACTCGTAGTAGTCATGCTGGTGCAGACCGCTGGCGCTCTCCGTTTTGTTGTAAATCACCACGTGAAAATTCTTGCCATTAAACAGCTGCTGCTCATGTGCGGTTTTGATTTCCATCGTGCTGACCTCCTGCTACTTCATCCTGACTTATTGCATCTTCTCGTGAAGCTCGATGAGCTCCGCTACCAGCTCGCGCGCCAGCATGGAGGTCATCAGATGATCCTGCGCATGTACCAGCACCAGACTCACTTTCATCTTCCCTTCGCCCTGGTCGCTTTCGATAAGCTTCGTCTGCACCAGATGCGCTTCGTTTAACGCCGTACGGGACTGCTCCATCATGGTTTTCGCGGCAACGAAGTCGCCCTGCTTAGCCTGCTTAAGCGCCGCATACGCCAGGCTGCGTGCCTGCCCGGAGTTGATGATGAGGCCCATCACCACCTCTTCCAGATCGTTCTCTGCGGTTTCTTCGGCAACGATACTCTCTAAATCTAACATTTTTTAAGCTCCTTTCCGCTGGCGCGGGTTGCCCCGCGCCGTGCAATTTTAGAATTTCAGTGCGAGGGCGATATCCTCTTCGCTCTCTTCTTCATCGATAACCGTTGCGGCCTTGTTCGCAATCGCCACGAACGGCATGTAGAGCAGGGTTGCAATCCCGAGGTTGAATATCGCCAGCAGGAAGGCCGCCACGCTACCGTTGGTGTTGAAGAACGCGCCCAGACCAGCCGGCATCGTCCACGGCGCAATGTTGGTCACCGGCGGGATAATGCCCAGGTAGTACGCCGTCAGCGTAATCGCGGCCAGCAGCGGCTGAACCAGGATGAAGGGAATGAACATCACCGGGTTCATGATAATTGGCAGACCAAACAGGATCGGCTCGTTAATCTGGAAGATGCCTGACGGCAGGGCCAGCTTCGCAACCTGACGATGGTCGGCGCGGCGAGAAACAATAAAGACCGCGATGATCAGACCCAACGTCGCCCCGGTACCGCCCAGGAAGATATAGGAGTCAAGCATCGGCTTCGCCCACACATGGAAGGTTTTACCGGCCGCCAGCGCCGCATCGACGGAGCCGTACTGCTGGTAAAGCGCGACGTTTTCCAGTGCCCATGGGGTCATAATACCGCTGTCCAGCGCCGCCAGTGCCAGTGAACCATGCACGCCGAAGAACCACAGCAGGGAGGTAAAGATGACATACGCCCAACCGACCACGCTACCCATCGACGCCAGCGGCGTTGAGATAGAGTCCATAATGATCTGGTGGAAGTTAGTTCCCCAGTGAGAGAGCGCCCAGGCAATAATCCCCATGATGGAGAGAATAATGAAGCCCGGAATCAACGCGGAAAATGAACGAGAAACAGAGGCCGGAACGCTATCCGGCAAGCGGATAACCCAGTTACGGCGAATAATGAAGGTGAACATTTCGGCCACCACCAGCCCGATAATAATACCGGAAATGATGTTTGCCCCACCCAGCCAGTTGGCGCCAACGGCGTAAGCGTCACCCACGCTGTACGGTGTGACGGTCATGAACGCGGCAATGGACAGTAAGCCTGCCGCCAGCGGATCCACTTTACGCTCTTCCGCCAGCGCCATTCCAATAAAGAAAGGCGCCATTAGCGACATAATACCCAACGTACCGTTGTATACGTTGCCGCCAATGGCTTTTAAACCATTAAGGGTTTCAATAGTTGAAGCATCTAACCTAATTCCTAATGAATAAAAAAAGGAACCTTCTCCAAAGCTCAGAAAAACGTTGTTAATTAAAACGAACATTGCCCCGGCTAATGTCAACGGCATTAATTTAATAAAGCCGTTCTTAATGGCATTAACGTGAGGCTGCTTTCCTATTTTAACAGCAAAAGGAAGGAGTACCTTTTCAAGTGAAGCGATGACTTTACTCATAGGAAAATACCCTTAAAGGCCGCAACGATCGTTACGGCGTATTGTGTGTGAAATAACTCTTTGACGGGAAAAATAAAAAATTAATTAGCAGCTTTTTTAATCGCCGCAACGGCAGCTTTTAATACACCTAAACCATCAATCTTGCCGTATAAAACGGAATCGATCACTTCGACCGGCTTATTGGGTAGCAGACGTTGAATTTCTGGCAGCATATAAGCGATTTGCGGCCCGAGTAAAATAACGTCTGCTGTCTGGCCCTTCTCGCCCGCCAGCGTTTCCGGAAACGCCTCAATCACCACAGGGACTTCATATTTTTCGGCCTGCGCGCGCATTTTGGAAACCAGCAGCGAAGTGGACATGCCCGCAGAGCAAAACAGATAGATATGTTTCTTTTCCATGATAACTTCCCTCTTGTTTGGCTACCCGCCGTCTCGCTATCACTCGACTCGCTATCCTGGCTGACGGGCAGTGTGCTGAACATTGTTTATCGTTGAAGTGAGTATACGCAATGGTACAGGGAGGGGATAATTCTGGATAGACTGAAATTGTCTCTCATTGACCTGGCTTGTTGACTACCTTCACATTTCAGGCAAATAATTCGCGCCAAGAAATAAGATTCACGTATGCATAAAAAAACCGGCCTTCCGGCCGGTTTGTTAACGCTCTCAGGCAAACAGGCTTACTGTGCCTTAGGTGCCTGTGGGTCGGTGTCGTATTCGGCACAGGTCTGGTAACCAGAATTGATCACGTGACCCGTATCATCCAGGGCGACAAAGTAGGTCTCTGCCTTACCATCACGTTGACCCAGAATATAGGTCTGGCAGGTACCACGCGCGTGGATCATAGTAACTTCTGAAGAAGGTTTACCGGCAATGGCTGCAACCTGGGAACGCGTCATGCCTTTTTTAACGTCTTTTACCACTGGCTGTGTGAACTGATCTTTGGTGCGATCGTAAGCTGTACACCCTGCCAGCATAGTCAGTACCGCCGCTGCGCTTAAAATTCCTGCTACGTTCTTGTTCATATTCCGTCCTCTTGTTTATCAGCGTGTTAACTAAGCATGGGATAAAAATTACTATTGTTCAACTTTGCGAGTTACGCCAGACGAATTTCGGAAAATTCTAATAAAACAACGGTAAGCTGCTAAATCGCTGTAAAACAGTACACTCAAAACTGTGATCCTTGTCGTTTCCCCGACAAAGGGTTAGTTTTAACAGATCACACTTTCTGTTTGGTTCTGCATAGGGAGGGCGTAATGGCTCTGCAACAAGAAATTATTCAGGCGCTGGGCGCGAAACCTGCGATTGATGCCAATGAAGAGATCCGTCGTAGCGTTGATTTTTTGAAAGCTTACCTGTCTGCACACCCTTTCCTGAAGACGCTGGTGCTGGGTATCAGCGGCGGTCAGGATTCCACTCTGGCCGGCAAGCTGAGCCAGATGGCCATCTCCGAGCTGCGTGACGAGACCGGTGACACCGCGCTGCAATTTATTGCCGTACGTCTGCCGTATGGCGTGCAGGCTGACGAGCAGGACTGTCAGGATGCGATCGCGTTTATTCAGCCGGACCGTGTTCTTACCGTAAACATCAAAGGTTCGGTACTGGCAAGCGAGCAGGCCTTGCGTGAAGCCGGTATTGAACTGAGCGATTTTGTTCGCGGCAACGAGAAAGCCCGTGAGCGCATGAAAGCGCAGTACAGTATCGCAGGGATGACCAAAGGGGTCGTCGTCGGCACCGACCACGCCGCGGAAGCCATCACCGGCTTCTTCACCAAATACGGCGATGGCGGCACGGATATCAACCCCCTCTTCCGCCTGAACAAGCGTCAGGGCAAGCAGCTGCTGGCGGCGCTGGGCTGCCCGGAGCACCTGTATAAGAAGGCGCCAACGGCGGACCTGGAGGACGATCGCCCTTCCCTGCCGGATGAAGCCGCGCTGGGCGTCACATATGACAACATTGATGATTATCTGGAAGGCAAAACGCTCGACGAAGGTACCGCCAAAATTATCGAAGGCTGGTATCTGAAAACCGAGCACAAGCGCCGTCCGCCGATTACGGTGTTTGATGATTTCTGGAAAAAGTAAAAGCAAAACGGTAACTCAGTTTTACAGGCCGGGTAAGGCGTAACCGCCACCCGGCTCTTTTTTAACCACCGAACACCTGCTACACTGTATGCCTGAACAGTATATGGAGCAGTATGTGAGCAGGCGTCAATCCGCCCCGCGTCTTGAGTTTGAAGCGGCGGCTATCTACGAATATCCCGAGCATCTTCGCCCCTGGCTTGAGGCTCTGCCTAAACAGCCTGGCGTCTATTTCTTCCACGGCGACAGCGATACCATGCCGCTCTATATCGGCAAAAGCGTGAATATCCGCAGCCGGGTGATGTCGCACCTGCGTACGCCGGATGAAGCATCGATGCTCAGGCAGTCCCGGCGGATCACCTGGATCGAGACGGCAGGCGAACTGGGCGCGCTTCTGCTCGAAGCCCGGCTCATCAAGGAACAGCAGCCGCTGTTTAACAAACGCCTGCGCCGCAACCGCCAGCTGTGTTCCTTGCAGATTAACGCAGGAAAACCGCAGGTTGTTTATGCCCGGGAAGTGGATTTTTCGCATGAACCCAATCTTTACGGTCTGTTTGCCAACAAACGTGCCGCACTGCAAACCCTGCAATCCCTGGCTGATGAATTACAGCTTTGTTACGGCCTGTTAGGACTGGAAGCCACCACCCGCGGTCGCGCCTGTTTCCGCTCCGCGTTGAAACGCTGCGCCGGGGCGTGTTGTGGAAAAGAGAGCGTTGAAGAACATCATGCCCGGTTTATGGCGGGCCTGGCCTCTATCAGCGTTAACTGCTGGCCGTGGGAAGGCGCGGTGGCGCTGAAAGAAACCCGCGATGCGATGACGCACTATCACATCATCCGCAACTGGCTCTGGCTTGGCGCCGTTGAAAGTCTGGATGACGCTACCGCCCTGCTGCGCACCCCTGCCGGGTTCGATCAGGATGGTTACAAAATTCTCTGTAAGCCACTATTAACCGGAAAACATGAGATCATCGTCCTCAGTGACCCGGCAGCCAGGTAATTTCACTGAACAGCAGCGACCCCTTCGTTTCCAGTAAACGTAGGGTATGACTGCCCGCTTCCCAGCTGGCACCCTGATCGGCGGTCAGTAATTTGTCGCCCAGTTGCCAGGCGCCACTTAAGACAAAGACCACCCCACCGCGTGACGCGAAGGTAGTGAACGTTCGGGTAGCAACGCGCACCTTTGCCTGGCAGCAATCCCGTCGGGTCATGATGTTGAAGTCCATCGACATCTGCCCCTCTGTGAGCACGGCTTTCACCGCCAGATCGCCCGCAAATCGGTAAGGCTGGTGATGCTTCAGAGTATGACAAAACGCCCTGCCTGCATCCAGGGTCACCTCGCCGCCTTCCAGCAGCGTAATCACCCGGTCAACGCCCGGGAACGCGGAGAATTCGCCGTTACTGGCGATGGAGGCAATACTGGCCCGCCAGAAAAAATCCCGCGTCGCGGGAGGAAAACAGCAAATCTCACGCGTCTCACCCGCACCATTACGCCAGAGACTGACCGGCATTTTACGGATATCAAAGAATTCCATGACCACTCCTGAAGGACGCACCGTGCGCCAGGGCATTTTCACAGACGTATTATCGGCAGCAGTCAGGCCAGACCTTAGGCATGGGATAAAAGAAAAACCGCCGGTCCTGTCCACAGCGTTTTCGCTTTTGTAGACAGGAGCCCGGCGGTCTTAAGAGAGTGAACCGATTATTCGGTTGGTGCAGGCATTTTACCTTCCGGCGCTGCACGTTCTGTCAGACGCTTCTCAAAATTGGCATTAAATTGCTTTTTCTGTTCCGGCGTCAGAATGTTGTAAATCTTGTTCTGGGTTTCCATGTGGGCCAGCATGCGTGCTTTATGCTGCTCGGCCATTTTGTCGATCTGCGCTTCCGCTTTTGCTTTATCGAAGCTGTCGCTGGCAATGATGTCATGCATTGCGCGGCGCTCTTCCAGCGGAGGACGTTTCATCTGGTCACGCTGGCTTTTCATGATGTCGCGGATCTGCTGCTTCTGCGCATCGGTGAGGTTCAGATCTTTAAACATCATCATCTCATGGTGCATACCCGGCTTGCCTTTATGATGCATCATCATTTTGCCTTCCGTCGGCGCGGCGGTAGTGGTCGCGGTATCGGCGGCGAACGCCATGCTGGTAGCGCCCAGAGCCAGGGTAGAGGCAACAAACAGTGCAGTTAATTTACGCATAATGTCTTTCCTTACTTTCAGTTATTCTTCGGCGCTATGCCGTGTTGACGAGATTAACTTTACGGCGTTTATCGTCAATTAGTCAGAGCAACGGTAAAACAATGAAAGTGTAAAAAACAACTTTTCGCCAATTGTGGAGAAATTAAGGAAAAAGCGTGGAGAGATGAAACAAAAATATTCAACAGGATGATTTTAAAGAGATTATGGAGAAGTATAGCGAAGTGCCGTTTAATAATAAAGCAATTCTCCAGGAATATTCCGCAAACAATACCAGAGCGCTTTTAACGCTAAGAAATTTATTCTTCATTTCCCCTCCGGTCTGCGCGAGGGGAGACGTTCAGGGCATTTTTTCCAGCATCAGACCTGCTCGCAAACCAAACGCGACCGACGGATTAGGAAATAAAACATATTCCGTGGATTTCTGTACCGCATAGCGCGTCTCACCATCTTCCGCCAGCAGGACGCCCTGGCGAAACGGCGTAAAGTTCAGCGTATGGGGTGCCATATGAAGCTGGAAAGCCTCGCTTTGACGCGTGATCTGCTGCACGACCCGATAGCGCACGACGGGTTCCCGGGTGGGTTCCGGCGCAACCCCGGCTAGCAACGCCCGGAGCGCCTGATGCGTAGGGGTAAAACGCGTCAGGTCGTTTTGCCCGAACGGCAGCGCTTTTCCCAGCTCCAGGGTGCAGGATAACGCGCCAACATTCTCGCAGGTGAAGTGGGTAAACGTGCCGCCTGGCGTCTGGTGGAAGACCAGTGCCTCCAGCCCCGCATCGCCAAGCCAGGTCAGAAACGCCTCATCCCACGGCTGATGACGCTGCGGTAACACGCCAAAACGCACGTGGTACGAGGCGCGAATGGCCGTATGCAGATCAAGGTGCCAGCGCGTTTCCCCCGCCCCGGCAAAAAACGCCGTGACCACCTTCTCCAGCCATTGCGCGCGAGTCGTCTCATCACTCTGTGGAAACTGCGCCCAGCGACCACCAAACATGCGGTTGATGTCGCTCACGAGATACCGTTTATTTTGCGCCAGCGCAGGCGGATTTCCCAGCACCACCAGCAGACGGCAGTGCAGCGTGATCTCTGCGCGATACAGCGCGCGCAGCAATAGTTCGACAATCTCCACGGGCGCGGTTTCGTTTCCGTGAATGCCGGTAGAAAGCAGCAGCGACAGGTTATATTTCCCCGTCGGCGTGAGTTCAAGCACGCCCGGCCCCAGCCATCGCCAGTGGAACGAAGGGCCTGCCCCCTCTTGCCGCTCCGGTGTCTCTTCGGCCAGCGTCAGCGCCAGTAAGTTTTCCATATCGTCTCCTTAGCGCTGGAACGGATAAACCGATCCCAGTTGCAGGATGGTTGATAATGCATCCAGCGCTTCGCGGCCTTCGCGCAGCAGCTGCGGATCAACCAGATCGGCCTGAACCAGACGGTCACGATAATAGCGGTCCACCCAGTCATTGAGAGTATTGAACAGCGTGTCGTTCATCATCACCGCCGGATTCACGGCCTGCAATTCCTCCGGCGTTAACACCACGCGTAGTCGCAGGCACGCCGGTCCCCCGCCGTTGGCCATACTTTCCCGAAGATCAAACACGCGCAGTTCATCAATCGGGTTATCCGCCTGCACCAGTTCGCTGAGATAGCGCCAGACGCCCTGATGGTTTCGGGACTCCTGCGGCAGCACCAGCATCATGCTGCCGTCATCCCGGCTCAGCAGCTGGCTGTTGAACAGATACGTTTCGACCGCGTCCTGCACGCTTACCGCCTGCGTGGGCACCTGAATCGGCATAAATCCCGGCACGCGTTCGCGCAGCTTGGCCAGCAACTTTTCCTGATGGGCAAACGCCTGCTCGTGGCAGAACAGTACCTGACGGTTGGAAACGGCAATGACGTCGTTATGAAACACGCCCTGGTCGATCACCTGCGGATTTTGCTGGGCAAAAATCACCTGAGAAGGATTAACCTGGTTCAGCCGCGCAACCGCCTGGCTTGCGGCTAAGGTTTGTCTCGCCGGATAACGAACCGGCGCGGCGTGGCCGCCCTCTTCCCGTCCATAGATAAACAGCTGCAAACCCGGCTCGCCATAGTCGCCGCCCAGACGGTTGTGGTTTGCCGCCCCTTCATCGCCAAACATCGCGACCTGCGGCAGCGCCGAATGTACCTCGAAATGCGCATCATGATTAAAAATGGCGCGCAGCACGCGCCCGGTGGTCTCCGCTTCGCTGGCGCGGTGGAATTTGTTGTTCAGGTTAGCAACGGTCAGATGCACTTTGCCGTCCAGCGTATCCGCCGACGGCGCAACGGTGGCGGCATTCGCCACCCACATCGAGGAGGCTGAACTGGCTGCGGAAAGCAGGTGTGGCGTCTGCGTGCCTGCTTTTTCCACCACCTGTTCATCCGTACCGCTGAACCCCAGCTGGCGCAGCACGGCCACGTTTGGGCGCTCCTGCGGCGGGATCACCGCCTGCGGGAAACCGGCATCGGACAGCGCCTTCATTTTCAATAGCCCCTGCTTCGCCGCCAGCTTCGGGTTCGAGACCTGGAAACGGTGCTTCGTCGAGGCTTCATTACCGAACGACAGCCCGGCATAGTGGTGCGTCAGCCCCACGAGGCCGTCAAAGTTAACCTCACGCGCTTTCATGGGCGTCACCCTCAGTAAAATCCAGCCCCGGATTCAACGTCTCCGGCAGCGTCAGCGCCGGGGTTTCCAGGCTTGCCATCGGCCACGCGCAGTAATCGGCGGCATACCAGGCGCTGGCGCGATGGTTGCCCGACGCCCCTACGCCACCAAACGGCGCAGTGCTCGCCGCACCGGTCAGCGGTTTGTTCCAGTTCACGATCCCGGCGCGCGCTTCCAGCAGCAGCTGGTCGAATTTCTCGCGATGCGGCGATATCAGGCCACTCGACAGGCCGTAGCGGGTATTGTTGGCCATCTCGATCGCCGACTCAAAATCGTCATAGCGCCAGACGCACAGCAGCGGGCCAAAGACCTCTTCATCCGGCACGTTGCTCGTCGCACTCATCTCAATAATCCCCGGCGTCAGCAGCGACGTGCCCGGCTGAACCAGCTTCGGCTCCAGCAGGGTTTTCGCCCCGCGCGCCACGTGCTCCTGCCACGCTTTCAGTACGTTCAGCGCCGCCTGCCCGGAGATCAGCCCGCCGATAAACGGCTGCGGCTCGGCATCCCATTTCGCGGGAGCCAGACGCGCGCTCACCTCCACCAGACGCTTCAGGAACGCATCCCCCTGCGCGCCGCGCTTAACCAGCAGGCGGCGGGCGCATGTGCAGCGCTGTCCGGCGGTAATGAACGCCGACTGAATGGTCAAGTGGACCGCGGCATCGATATCCTCCGGATCTTCCACTATCAGTGGGTTGTTGCCGCCCATCTCCAGCGCCAGAATTTTTTCCGGTTGCCCCGCCAGCTGACGATGCAGCTGATAGCCCGTTCCGGCACTGCCGGTAAACAGCAGACCGTCAATGTCACTCAGCGCACTCAGCGCCTGACCGGTTTCACGCCCGCCCTGCACCAGATTCAGCACCCCCGGCGGCAGCCCCGCCTGCTCCCAGAGTTTTACCACTGCTTCTCCGGTTAAGGGGGTTAACTCACTCGGCTTGAAGATGACAGTATTCCCCGCCAGCAGCGCAGGCACAATGTGCCCGTTCGGCAGATGCCCGGGGAAGTTATACGGGCCAAACACCGCCAGTACCCCGTGCGGACGGTGGCGCAGCGTGGCCGCGCCGTCTGGCATCTCGGTATGCTGCTCGCCGGTGCGGGTATGGTACGCCTTCACCGATATCGCAATTTTGTTGATCATCGCCGTGACTTCGGTTGTTGCCTCCCAGCGCGGCTTACTGGTTTCGCAAGCAATGATGCGGGTCAGCTCGGCTTTATTGGCCTCCAGCAGCGCAGCAAATTTCTCAACCAACGCCTGGCGCTCGGAGAATGGCCGTTTCGCCCACGCCGGAAACGCGCGGCGTGCAGCCTGACAGGCCTGCTCAACCTGCCCGGCGCTTGCGTCGTTCCCAGACCAGAGCACCTCCTGGCCGACCGGGTTAGTTTTTGTCCGCGCGTCACCTTCGCCCGTAACCCAGTCACCGTTAATCCATAGAGTCATGCTGTTTTCTCCTCAGGGCAGAGCCGCACCAGGCGAACCGTGTCGCCAGCGTTACATTTCAGGGCATCCAGTTGCGCAGCCGTCAGTACCAGACGCTCGCATGATGGGTTGGTTCGCACCAGCATGGCGCGGAAGTTGGTGTAATTCTCGTTCGAGACCAGGCAGGCTGGCCACTCGCCCGGCGCGGGCTGGCCTTCTGAAACCTCAACCAGGCGGCTTTTACGGATGGCGCGAACGCGGTCAATGTCGCATTCCAGCGTCGGGCCGCCGTCGAAGATGTCGACGTAGTTACGGTAGCGAAATCCCTCTTTCTCCAGCACCGCGCGGGCCGGGGCGGTTTGCGGGTGAACTTCGCCGATCACCGCCTGCGCTTCTGGCGTTAGGAAATGGGTATAAATAGGATGCTTCGGCATCAACTCGGCGATAAACGCCTTCTGACCGGTGCCGCACAGGTAATCCGCCCGGCTAAATTCCATGGAGAAGAAGCGTTCGCCCAGACTCTCCCAGAACGGCGAGTAGCCCGTCTCATCAATCACGCCGCGCATCTCCGCGACCACTTTTTCGTTGAAGCGGTCGCGAAAGGCGGCCATAAACATAAAGCGCGATTTGGAGAGCAGATAACCGTTGCCCTCTTTGCGCCAGTCCGGATCGAGAAACAGGGTGCAGAGTTCGCTGGCGCCGGTATGGTCATTACAGAGAAAGAGCGTCGGCAGCGCGTTGTAAACGTTCAGCTCTTTCGAGGCGTGGACCATCGTGCCGACGCGGTAGTTGTACCACGGATCATTAAGCCCGACGGCCACCTCGATAGCGCAAATCCCCGCCACGGTTCCCGTGTCGGTATCTTCCAGCACGAACACATAGCCCTGTTCGCTTTTTGGCAACGTCCCCTGCCAGGTTTGCAGGGCGCGCTCAATGCGCGCCGACAGCGTTTTTTCATCAGCAGGCAGCGAGGTCAGCCCGCCCCCTGTCTTACCGGCAAGCTGCATAAGCCCGGCGAGATCGCCGTGCGCAACGGGACGGATGACCATCATGATGACACCCCGGACTTCACCTGTTCGCAGGCCAGCGCAAAACGATCTAAGCCAGTTCTGACCTCTTCCTCGCTGACGATCAGCGCAGGGGCAAAGCGCACCACGTTAGCACCGGCAATCAGCACCATTACGCCCTGCTTTGCCGCTTCCTGTGAAATCAGCTTCGCTTTGCCGGCAAACTCAGGGGCAAGCTCACAGCCTATTAACAGCCCCAGACCGCGGATCTCTTTGAACAGGCCAGTTTTGCTGTTAATGGCCGTGAGTCGCTCAACAAACCACTGGTGACGCTGCTTCACGCCGTTCAGCACCTCAGGGGTGTTGATGATATCCAGCACCTGTCCGGCGACAGCGGTTGCCAGCGGGTTGCCGCCGTATGTGGTGCCATGAGTGCCCACGGTCATCACGCTGGCGAATTTTTCGGTGGTCAGCATCGCCCCCACCGGGAAACCGCCGCCGAGCGCTTTGGCTGTTGAGAGCACATCCGGGGTCACGCCATAGTGCATGTAGGCATACAGCTCACCCGTGCGGCCCACGCCGGTCTGGACTTCGTCAAAAATCAGGACCGCGTTATGCCGATCGCACAGCTCGCGCAGCCCTTGCAGGAACGCTTTCTGGGCGGGCATGACGCCGCCTTCCCCCTGCATGGGCTCGACAATCACCGCACAGGTGGTGTCGTCAATCAGCTCGCTGGCAGAGTGTAAATCGTTATACGCCGCATGACGGATATCCGGCGGCAGCGGCGCAAAATCCTGAGAATATGAGGGCTGACCGCCCGCACTGACGGTAAACAGCGTGCGGCCATGGAAAGCATTTTTAAAGGCTACGATGCCGCTCTTATGCGCGCCGAATTTATCGTGCGCATATTTGCGCGCCAACTTCAGCGCCGCTTCGTTCGCTTCCGCGCCGGAGTTACAGAAAAAGACTTTTTCTGCGAAGGTGGCGTCGATCAGCTTCTTCGCCAGACACAATGCCGGTTCGTTGGTATAACCGTTGCCGGTATGCCAGAATTTCGCCGCCTGGTCATTCAGCGCCTGCCGCAACGCCGGGTTTGCATGCCCCAGCGCATTCACCGCAATCCCACCTGCAAAGTCGATATACTCTTTGCCCTGCTGATCCCACAGGCGAGAGCCTTCCCCACGTACCGGAATAAAAGCCGCCGGAGCGTATACCGGCATCATCCATTCATCGAAATTTTCACGCGTAACTGACAGAGACATAGCGACCTCATCCGGTAAATAAAAGGTTGTTTAAATGTTAAATAATTGAGTGTTTGCACTGTGAATGTAGATTGCAGCGTTCGTGCCAGCCAGCGATAAAAATGCATAAATGGGTTTGGGTAACAGAATATCAATGAGTTACAATATGGAGTCATTCACTTATAATGCATAAATAGTGAATATTTTTACGACAAGCGGCGCTTTGCCGCATGAAAACAAGAAAGAGTATGCAGAGGCCAAATATAATTCTGGAATTGTGATCGCTCGCGAAATTTATCGGTCGTTTACGCCCTGTTCGAGGGCAAAACGCGCCGAAATGGTGCAAATATTGCACCGTTGGCATTATCTGTCGCAGTAATTGGGCGAAGCGGATAACAGACGACGTAAATTCTGCTACCATCCTTGCACTATTCACCTTGCATTGGCAGCGACTATGAAATTTGTCTCTTTTAATATCAACGGCCTGCGTGCCCGCCCTCACCAGCTTGAAGCGATTGTTGAGCAACATCAGCCAGATGTGATCGGCTTGCAGGAGACAAAAGTTCACGACGATATGTTCCCGCTCGAAGAGGTAGCGAAGCTGGGCTATAACGTTTTTTACCACGGTCAGAAAGGCCACTACGGCGTTGCGCTGCTGACCAAAGATACGCCGGTGTCGGTGCGCCGTGGCTTCCCGGGTGACGGTGAAGAGGCGCAGCGCCGCATCATCATGGCGGAAATTCCTTCCGCACTCGGCAATGTGACCGTCATCAACGGCTATTTCCCGCAGGGTGAAAGCCGCGATCATGAAACCAAATTCCCGGCCAAAGCGAAGTTTTATCAGGATCTGCAAAACTACCTGACAACCGAACTCAAAAAAGAAAACCCGGTGCTTATCATGGGCGACATGAATATCAGCCCGACGGATCTGGATATCGGTATTGGCGAAGAGAACCGTAAGCGCTGGCTGCGCACCGGCAAATGCTCTTTCCTGCCGGAGGAGCGCGAGTGGATGGAGCGCCTGCTGGGTTGGGGGCTGGTGGATACTTTCCGCACGGCTAACCCGGAAACGCAGGACCGTTTCTCGTGGTTTGACTACCGCTCTAAAGGCTTCGATGACAACCGGGGCCTGCGTATTGATCTGCTGCTGGCGAGCGCCCCCCTGGCCGAACGCTGCATCGAAACCGGTATCGACTATGACATCCGCAGCATGGAAAAGCCGTCCGACCATGCGCCGGTATGGGCAACGTTCAAGCTGTAAACTTCAGTGGATATTAAAAAAATCAGTCTCCTGTGCGCCCTTCTGGGCGCATTTGTTTTAATTGTTGTTTTGCTTCCTCCGGGCATGCTCTCCCTCGACACGCTAAAAATACACCAGCAAACGTTGCTCGCTCGTGTGGAGCAAGCGCCCCTTCAGAGCGCGCTGTTCTATTTTGCGGTTTACGTTCTGCTCTCCGCGCTATCGATCCCCGGAGCCGCGCTTCTGACGCTGCTCGGCGGGGCGCTTTTCAGCCTGTGGGAGGCGACGCTGTTGGTGTCATTTGCCTCGACGCTCGGCGCCACGCTTGCCATGCTCGTCAGCCGTTATCTGCTGCGCGACTGGGTGCAGCGGCGCTTTGCCGCACAGATGAATACGATCGATGCGGGGATGGATCGCGACGGCGCACGCTACCTTTTTGCCCTGCGCCTGATGCCGTTGTTCCCGTTCTTTCTGGTCAATTTGCTGATGGGGCTAACCCGTCTCAGGGTGCGTCACTACTGGTGGGTCAGCCAGCTTGCGATGCTACCTGCCACCGTCATTTATCTGAACGCCGGACGCGAGCTGGGAAAACTTACCTCGCTGCGCGATATTCTGTCGCCGGGACTGCTGTTCGCCTTTACACTGTTAGGGTTATTACCGCTGGTCACTCGCTGGCTGTTTTCCCGTTACATCCCTTCGATTAAAAAGTGAGGCATTATGCGCCGGGTGCGTTTTTGCGCGTTTCTGACGAGTCTGCTGCTGGCAACCTCTGCCTTCGCCGCAGAGAGCTGGCAATCCATTCAGCAACAGGCCACCGGGCAGACCGTCTGGTTTAACGCCTGGGGCGGTGATGAGGCCGTTAACCGCTACCTCGACTGGGTGAGCGGCGAGATGAAAACGCACTACGCCATCAACCTGAAGATCGTTCATCTGGCCGATGCCGCCGACGCGGTGAAGCGGATCCAGACGGAACATGCCGCAGGACGTAGCAGTAACGGGTCGGTGGATCTGCTCTGGGTAAACGGGGAAAACTTCCGCAACCTGAAAGCGGCAAACCTGCTGCTCACCGGCTGGGCGCAAACCCTGCCCAACTGGCGCTACGTCGATACCCGTAAACCGGTAACGGAAGATTTTGCCATCCCGACCGATGGGGCAGAATCCCCGTGGGGCGGCGCGCAATTAACCTTTATCGCCCGTAAAGCGAGTACGCCGACACCACCGGCAGATCCCCACGCGCTGCTGGTATACGCCCGACAGCACACTGGCAAGGTGAGCTATCCGCGACCGCCGGATTTTACCGGCACGGCGTTTCTTGAGCAGCTACTGCTGGCGCTGACCGCCCATCCGGAGGCGTTAAAAAACGCGCCAGACAGTACCTTTGCGCAGGTCACCGCGCCGCTGTGGGATTACCTTGATACGCTGCACCCCCTGCTGTGGCGCGAAGGAAACGATTTTCCTCCGTCGCCTGCGCGCATGGATACGCTGCTGGCCAGCGGCAGTCTGAACCTGTCGCTCACCTTTAACCCCGCCCATGCGATGCAAAAGGTGGCGAGCGGTGAACTGCCTGCCGACAGCTACAGTTTCGGCTTTCTCAAAGGCATGATCGGCAACGTCCATTTTGTCGCCATCCCGGCAAACGCCAGCGCGAGCGCAGGTGCGAAAGTGGTGGCGAATTTCCTGCTGTCACCACAGGCGCAGATCCGCAAAGCTAATCCTGCCGTCTGGGGTGACCCGAGCGTGCTGGATGGCGAAAAACTGCCTGCGAAAGCGGCAAAACAGCTTCGCGCCTTTACCCCATCAAGCACGCCTGATGTGCTTCCCGAACCGCACGCCGCCTGGGTTAACGCCCTGGAGCAGGAATGGCTTCGCCGCTACGGAACCCGCTAAGCGGGCTGGTCTGGGCGGCAATGGCGGTCATCTATCTGCCCCTGCTTCCCGCCAGCGGCATGCTGCTGGCCCCGGCGTTTTCTCCCGGCAACTGGGCGACGCTGTTTGCCGACCCGCAGCTGCCGCAGGCGCTGGCCGCCACGCTGGTGTCAGCGCTTATCGCGACGCTGGGCTCACTGTTTATCGCCCTGACCCTGCTTGCGCTTCTCTGGCCGGGTGAAGGCTGGCAGCGCCTGAGCACCCGTTTGCCATGGCTGTTAGCCGTGCCGCACGTCGCCTTCGCCACCAGCGCGCTGCTGCTGTTTGCGGAAGGGGGGCAGTTTTACCGGATCTGTACAGTCTGTTCGCCGCAGCTTGACCGCTACGGTATCGGGCTTGGCCTGACGCTTGCGGTCAAAGAGAGCGCGTTCGTTCTGTGGGCAATCTACGCCGCGCTGCCTGAAAAGCGCCTCGCACAGCAGAAAATTGTCCTGCATACCTTCGGCTACGGACGAATGCAGGCGCTCTACTGGCTCGTCCTCCCGGCAATCGCCCCCGCGCTGGGCGCCGTGATGCTGGCGGTGCTCGCCTGGTCCCTTTCCGTGGTGGATGTGGCGATCGTGCTCGGGCCGGGCAACCCGCCTACGCTGGCGGTGCTGGCCTGGCAGTGGCTCACCCAGGGCGATGCGCAGCAGCAAACCAAGGGAACGCTGCTGTGTCTGGTGTTGCTCCTGCTGCTGGCGGCGCTTGCCGCGGTGGGATACGGCTTCTGGACGGCATGGCGGCGCGCCCAGCCTGCCCCCTCCGGGGTACGTCGCGCTTCGCATAGCGCGCTGCCCGCACGGACGCTGGGCGGGTTACTGCCGCTGTGCGGCGTGCTCTGTGCGCTGGTTCTGCTGATGCTGGCACGCCGGGACGACATCGGCCCCGTCAGCGACAGCCTTTCACTGGGACTGCTGTCCAGCCTGACAGCGCTGGCCATCCTCATGATCTGGCTTGAGTGGGGACCCCAGCGCGGCGCGGTGTGGATCTGGCTGCCGCTTGCCCTCCCGGCGCTGCCCCTCGTGTCCGGGCAGTATGCCGTGGCGCTGTGGCTGGGCATCGACGGCCAGTACGCTGCGGTGCTCTGGAGCCATATGCTCTGGGTCCTCCCGTGGATGCTCCTGGTGCTGCAACCGGCCTGGCGCCGGCTCGATCCCCGGCTTATCCTCACTGCCAGAACGCTGGGCTGGCGGCGGGCGAAAATTTTCTGGCTAGTGAAATGCCCATTGATGGTTCGTCCGGCCCTGCTGGCCTTTGCCACCGGCTTTTCCGTGAGCATGGCCCAGTACATGCCTACCCTCTGGCTGGGGGCGGGACGTTTCACCACCGTGACGACGGAGGCGGTCGCCCTCAGCAGCGGCGGCAGCATTCCGATCCTCGCCAGCCGGGCGCTGGGTCTGTTGTTGTTGACCAGCAGCGTATTTGCCCTTGCCGCGCTGCTCTCCCGGCTCGTGGGCCGTCACAGACAAGGATTACGTTAATGCTGACCGTGAAAAATCTCACCATTGCGCCGCTCCTACATGAGGTCAACTTCCGCGTCCCGGCGGGGGAGATCGTCACGCTGATGGGGCCCTCCGGGAGTGGGAAATCGAGCCTTTTCGCCTGGATGGTGGGGGCGTTATCCGCTGATTTTAAGGCGCACGGCGAGCTGTGGCTGAACGATCGTCGCTGCGATATGGTCCCCGTGGAAACGCGCGGGATCGGCATTCTGTTTCAGGATGCCCTGTTGTTTGACGCCTTCAGCGTGGGGCAAAACCTGATGCTGGCGCTGCCGGCGCACATCGTCGGGCGCGCCCGCCGCAACGCGGTCGAGCAGGCCCTGGAGACTGCCGGGCTGGCAAACCACTACACCAGCGATCCGGCGACCCTTTCCGGCGGCGAGCGCGCCAGGGTCAGCCTGTTGCGCGCCCTTCTCGCCCAGCCGCAGGCATTGCTGCTCGACGAGCCGTTCAGTCGACTGGATAAAACGCTGCGCGCCTCATTCCGGGCGTGGGTATTCGAGGTCACTCGCCAGCGCAGGATCCCGGTGGTGCTGGTCACGCATGATGAGGACGATATTCCGCCCGGCGGCGAGGTGATTGAGATTTCTCGCTGGCAATAATGTGCTAACGCAATGTTTTTGGCTTCAGGAGAGACGACAATGCCCCCCTCTTTTAATGACGTCAGGTTTTTCGATGAAACGTGTTTCTCAACTGACCGCGCTGGCCCTGATCTGCGGCCTCGCCTCACTCTCCTCCACGGCGGCTGATATGCCCCACTCCCTCACGCTGGCTCAGCTTCAGACGCAAAACGGCGCGGTAATTGATACGCGCATCAGTGCGTTCTATAACGGCTGGCCGCAGACCCTGAGCGGAACGTCCGGGCACGAGCCCGCCGCACTTAATCTCTCTGCCAGCTGGCTTGGGGCAATGAGCGATGAACAGCTCAGCGGCTGGGCAAAACAGCATCGGCTTACGCCAGACATGCCGGTTGCGCTCTATGGCAACGATAATGACAACCAGACCGTCAAAACACGGCTGGAGAAAGCGGGCTTTACCCACGTCTCCACCCTGAGCGATGCCCTGCAACAATCCGACCGTCTGCAACGTCTGGCGCATTTCGAACAGCTGGTTTATTCGCAGTGGATCCACCAGTTGCAGCAGGGCAAACCCGTTACCGCCGCACCAGCCGGAGAGTGGAAGGTGATCGAGGCTGGCTGGGGTGCGCCGAAGCTTTATCTCCTGAGCCACATTCCCGACGCGGGCTATATCGACACCAATGAAGTGGAAAGCGAACCGCTGTGGAATAAGGTCTCTGACGAAAAGCTGAAAGCGATGCTGGCGAAGCACGGGATCCGTCACGATACCACCGTCATTCTGTACGGTCGCGACGTGTATGCCGCCGCGCGCGTGGCGCAGATCATGCTCTACGCGGGCGTGAAGGATGTACGGATTCTGGATGGCGGCTGGAAGGCGTGGTCCGACGCCAGCCTGCCCGTTGAGCGCGGAACGCCTGCAAACGTGAAGCCAGCCCCTGATTTTGGCGCGCCGATCCCGGGCCAGCCGCAGCTGATGGTGGATATGGAGCAGGCCCGGGGAATGCTGCACCGTCAGGACGCGTCGCTGGTGAGCATTCGTTCCTGGCCAGAGTTTATCGGTGAAACCAGCGGCTACAGCTATATCAAGCCAAAAGGTGAAATTGCCGGTGCGCGTTGGGGCCATGCGGGCAGCGACGCGACCCACATGGAAGATTTCCACAATCCGGATGGCACCATGCGCAGCGCCGATGATATTGCCGCCATGTGGAAAACGTGGAATATCCTGCCGGAGCAGCACGTTGCGTTTTACTGTGGTACCGGCTGGCGCGCGTCTGAAGCCTTTATGTACGCCCGCGCCATGGGCTGGCAGAACGTTGCCGTCTACGACGGCGGCTGGTACGAATGGAGCAGCCATCCGCAGAACCCGGTCTCCACCGGCGAGCGCGGACCGGAGAGCGCACGCTAGCGGGTAAGTGACTTCAGCGTGATATAACCGCTCCAGATGCGCGTTGTGGTGGTCAGCCAGCACAACGCGCCAAACGCCCAGGCAAAGAGCGCGAAATGCGCCGGAAACAGGCAGCACAGCGCAAACAGCGCGATGGTCTCCGTTCCTTCCGTTAATCCTCCAATGTAATAAAGCGACTTGTGCGCGTAGCCGGGGTTGTCGATATCATGCTTCCCCGCCAGCGCGGCAAAGGCCAGGAAGCTGCTGCCCGTCCCCATAAACGCGAACAGCAGCCAGGCGGCGGCAATCGCATTGTCAGCCGGAGCGGCCAGCGCAAAGCCAAACGGCACCAGGGCGTAAAACAGGAAGTCGAGGGCGATATCAAGAAATCCTCCCGCGTCCGTCAGGCCCCGGCGACGCGCCAGCGCGCCGTCCAGACCATCCAGCAGCCGGTTCAGCACAATGGCGATCAGCGCCGCCGGATACCAGCCCAGCGCCAGAAAAGGTAACGCCAGCACGCCAATCGCAAACCCGGCGAGCGTTAAGCCATCAGGCGTGATAAACGGTTTATCCAGCGCGGCGGCCAGCTGATTTAACCCGGGTTTCAGCCGGGGGTGCAGATGTTTATCCAGCATGTGGTTTACCTTTAAACGTGGCGCACAGCCCCTGAGTCGGGATATCCAGCGCGGCGTTAAAGCGGGCGGAAAGATTCTGAAAGGCAATCAGAGCCGTCATTTCGGTGATGGTCTCTTCCGTAAAGTGGCGCTTCAGCAGGCTTTTGATATTTTCATCCACCTCAGGCGGCGTGGCGGTGACCGCTTCCGCATAGGCCAGCGCCGCGCGCTCCTCTTCGCTGAACAGGGTGGAATTTTGCCAGTCGCTGACGGCCTGCACTTTATCCAGCGCCCCGCTCCGCTCGGCCAGACGCAGGCTGTTGGCATCAATACAAAATGCGCAGTGGCAGATCTGCGAGACCCGCGTCATTAGTAGCGATCGCTGAACCGGGGTCAAACGCGCCTTGCGCCGCTCCAGATAGCCGACAAACAGCGCCACCAGCCAGAAAAGACGCGGCATACGACCCCACCAGCGAGTGGGGTTCAGCACCGCGCCGAAGTGTTTTTTCTGCATGGCGGCGATGGGGCTAAGGCTGACGGGAAGGGTTTCCATGGGCGCAACCCAGGCGGATATCTCTTTCACCTGATTCTCCTGATGACTGGACTCTTTGGAAGGGCACGATAATATGTCGTTTTTCGCTATTAATTATTGACGAACATGCTGAAAACACTCGATGTGGTTGCGGCCATCCTCGAAAATGAGGGCAAGATTTTGCTGGCGCAGCGTCCCGAACATGCCGATCAGCCAGGAATGTGGGAATTTGCGGGCGGGAAGGTTGAAGCCGGTGAGACCCAGCCGGAAGCGCTGATCCGCGAACTGCGCGAAGAGCTCGGCATTGAGGCCGTGCCCGCGCAGTATGTGGCAAGCCACCAGCGGGAGGTGTCGCAGCGGCTGATTCACCTCCACGCCTGGCATGTGCCTGAATTTAGCGGTGAGCTGAAGGCGCATTATCACTCGGCGCTGGTATGGTGTACGCCAGAAGACGCGTTCACGTATGATTTAGCCCCGGCGGATATACCGCTGCTGGAAGCGTTTATTCTTTTACGCGACGCCAGACCAGCGGGTTTGTACTGAGGGTGCGTTCATCACGCTGGCACTGCAACAGCACGCCATCCGCCCTGACCACTGCGCCTTCGGAATAGTTTTGATCCTGATAGATACAGCACTGATTACACGGCTGCGCACGCTGGCCGCCAGCGCTAAAGACCTCTGGCGGCACGTTAACCTCGACATCCGGGCGAATGCGATCAGCCTGTGCCCCGGCGGACACCATCAAACATAACGCGGCCATTGCGTAACGGTTCATAGACTTTGTTTCCTTTGCATCGTTTATATCTATAACGGTCGATCCGGACGGGATCTTTAATGTATCTCGTCATCGCTTTTAGTTATGACGCGCGCCCTGTCATTAATTTCCCTTGCAGCATAAATTTCTGCTTGCCTCTCAAAGCGGTGCGGGTGGTATAGTCAAAAAAACGACACAAAACATCTCCGCCACACGCATAAATTATTATAAGAGGTTCTTATATCTATGGATCAGACACGCTCTCTGGAAAGCTTTCTTGCCCATGTTCAGCAGCGCGACCCGCATCAAAGCGAGTTTGCCCAGGCCGTTCGTGAAGTCATGACCACCCTGTGGCCCTTCCTTGAGGAAAATCCGCGCTACCGCCAGATGGCGCTGCTTGAACGTCTGGTAGAGCCAGAGCGCGTCATCCAGTTCCGCGTGGCGTGGGTGGACGATCGCAATCAGGTGCAGGTCAACCGCGCATGGCGCGTGCAGTTTAACTCCGCCATTGGGCCGTTTAAGGGCGGGATGCGCTTCCATCCTTCGGTGAACCTGTCGATTCTGAAGTTCCTCGGCTTCGAGCAGACCTTTAAAAATGCGCTCACTACCCTGCCGATGGGCGGCGGTAAAGGCGGGAGTGATTTCGATCCGAAAGGCAAGAGCGAAGGCGAAGTGATGCGCTTCTGCCAGGCGCTGGTCACTGAACTCTATCGCCACCTTGGGCCCGACACCGACGTTCCCGCCGGAGATATCGGCGTGGGGGGGCGTGAAGTGGGCTTTATGGCCGGGATGATGAAAAAGCTCTCCAACAACAGCGCCTGCGTCTTTACCGGCAAAGGTCTGTCGTTTGGCGGTAGCCTGATTCGCCCGGAAGCGACGGGTTACGGTCTGGTCTATTTCACTGAAGCGATGCTTAAGCGTCACGGGCTGAGCTTCGAGGGGATGCGCGTGGCGGTCTCCGGCTCCGGCAACGTGGCGCAGTACGCTATCGAGAAAGCGATGGCGTTTGGCGCGCGCGTGGTTACCGCCTCCGACTCCAGCGGCACCGTAGTGGATGAAGCTGGCTTTACGGCAGAAAAACTGGCGCGTCTGTGTGAAATCAAAGCCAGCCGTGACGGTCGGGTAGCGGATTATGCCCGTGAGTTTGGCCTGACCTATCTGGAAGGTAAACAGCCGTGGGGCGTGCCGGTGGATATCGCCCTGCCGTGCGCGACGCAAAACGAACTGGACGTGGATGCCGCCCGGACGCTGATTAGCAATGGCGTGAAAGCGGTAGCGGAAGGGGCAAATATGCCCACCACCATTGAAGCGACCGATCTGTTCCTGGACGCGGGCGTACTCTTTGCACCAGGCAAGGCGGCGAACGCTGGCGGCGTGGCCACCTCCGGCCTCGAGATGGCGCAAAACGCCGCGCGTCTCGGCTGGAAGGCGGAGAAAGTGGATGCGCGCCTGCACCACATCATGCTGGATATTCACCATGCCTGCGTGGAGTACGGCGGGGAGGCATCGCAAACCAACTACGTGCGCGGGGCGAATATCGCCGGGTTCGTGAAGGTGGCGGATGCGATGATTGGGCAGGGTGTGATTTAAGGTTTATATCGTGCGGCCGGGTGCCCTCACCCCGGCCCTCTCCCATAGGGAGAGGGTGAAAACCGGGCGTATCAGGCCGCGCTTTTCTTCTTTTTAAACGGTTTCTTCGCACCCGCGCCTGGTGCAACCATCCCTCTGAAGCGCTTCACCGGCGTACTGCGCGCCTGGTCTATCAGCTGATAAAGCGTCCCCACCAGCGGCTGCATAAAGTCCTGATAGCGGCACTGCTTTTCGCTGATCTGCGTCAGCACCGATTCCCAGTGCGCGGTCATGTCCGGTCTGGCCGCCAGTTCAGGGAGGGAGTGGATGAGCGCCCGGCCCGGCTCTGTTGAGTGGATGTAACGCCCCTTCTTCTCAAGGAAACCACGCCTGAACAGCAATTCGATAATTCCCGCGCGGGTCGCCTCCGTACCCAGACCGTCGGTGGCGCGGAGGATCTTCTTCAGATCTTTATCCTGCACAAAACGGGCGATCCCGGTCATGGCCGAAAGCAGCGTCGCATCGGTGAAGTGGCGCGGCGGCTGGGTCTGTCGTTCAACCACCTCCCCCTTCTCGCACAGCAGTTCGTCGCCTTTGGCCACGACCGGCAGCGGCGTCCCGTCGTTCTCTTCGTCACGTTCTTTGTTGCCGAGCAGCGTGCGCCAGCCCGCTTCCGCGAGGAAACGCGCTTTGGCGATAAATTTGCCTTTGGCAATGTCCAGTTCGATAACGCACTTGCGGAACACCGCGTCCGGGCAGAACTGCATCAGATACTGACGCGCGATCAGGTTATAGACTTTTGCTTCGTTGTCGGTCAGGTTGACGTTGCTGGTGCGCGCCGTCGGGATTATCGCGTGGTGGGCATCGACTTTTTTATCGTCCCAGCAGCGGTTATGGGTATCCGGGTTTACCGCCGGTTGCGGCAACAGATCCGGCGCATGGACACCAATGGCGTTCATCACCGAGTGGCGTCCGGCGAAGTGTTCCTCCGGCAGATAGCGGCTGTCCGAACGCGGATAGGTGATCAGCTTGTGGGTTTCATAGAGCTTTTGGCAGATATCGAGCACGTTCTGCGCGCTCAGGCCAAACTTTTTCGCGGCCTCGATCTGCAACGCCGAAAGGGAGAACGGCAGTGGTGCGGGCTCTGATTCCCGTTTGTCGTTATAGCTGGTGACTATCGCGGGTTGGCCGGTAATGCGGTTAACCACGTGCTCCGCCAGCGGACGATGCAGCAGCCGTCCCTCTTCGTCCTGATATGACTCACAGGCATCGCTCGGCTGCCAGACGGCGGTAAAGCGTTCGTCTTTCGGCGTGACGATATGCGCTTTGACTTCGAAGAAGTCTTTGGCGACGAAATTTTCGATCTCTTCGTCGCGACGCACCACCAGCCCCAGCACCGGGGTTTGAACACGCCCAACAGAGAGTACGCCCTGATAGCCCGCATTGCGTCCCAGGATGGTGTAGGCGCGGGTCATGTTGATCCCGTACAGCCAGTCCGCGCGGGCACGTGCCAGCGCGGAGACACACAGGGGAATAAATTCGCTGTTGGCGCGCAGGCGCGAGATCGCGCGCTCCACCGCCTGCGGATTGAGGTCGTTAATTAAACAGCGCTGCACCTGCTGGCGCTTTTCCGGTGCCAGCTCCAGGTAGTCCAACACTTCGTCGACCAGCAGTTGCCCTTCCCTGTCCGGGTCACCCGCGTGGACCACTTCCGTCGCCTCATGCAGGAAACGCTTAATGACGTTGAGCTGTTTGGTGACGGAAGGACGCGGTTGCAGACGCCACTTTTCCGGCACGATCGGCAGATCGTTGAGATTCCAGCGGGCGTAGCGGCTGTCGTAGACATCCGGCTGCGCCTGTTCAAGCAGGTGACCGATACACCAGGTGACCACCTGCCCGTTACCGCATTCGATAAAGCCATCACCTTTGCGATGCGGCTTGGGCAGCACGTCGGCGATGGCTCGCGCCAGACTCGGCTTTTCGGCAATAAACAACCGCATCGAATTAACGGATCTCAATCATCGGGCGGCCACCGCGGGCGGTCACCAGCTCACCGATGGCCGTCAGGGTGATGCCAAACTCGGCAGCCGTCGCCTGAACGTCAGCTTCAGCTTCCGGCGTCACCGCCAGCAGCAGACCGCCGGAGGTTTGCGGATCGCACAGCAGGTTACGCCATGCTTCCGGCATTTCGCCCATTAAATGGCCGTAGCTGGCGAAGTTGCGCTGCGTCCCGCCCGGCACCGCGCCCTGAGCAATGTACTCTTCCACGCCCGGCAGTTTCGGCACATCCTGATACCAGATCTGCGCCTGCACGCCCGCGCCCTGACACACTTCAGAGAGGTGCCCCAGCAGACCAAATCCGGTCACGTCGGTCATGGCCTTCACGCCGTCGATATTGGCGAATGCCGCACCGGCGAGGTTCATCTGGCACATCACTTCCGTTGCCAGACCAATATGCTCGGGCTTCAGCAGGGACTTTTTCTCTGCGGTCGTCAGTACGCCAACGCCCAGCGGCTTGGTGAGGAACAGTTTGCAGCCCGGTTGCGCCGTGCTGTTGCGCTTCACGCGTTCGGTGGGCACCACGCCGGTGACGGCCAGGCCGAAGATCGGCTCCGGCGCATCGATAGAGTGACCACCGGCCAGGGCAATACCCGCCTGCTGGCAGGCAAAGCGTCCGCCTTCAATCACGTCGCGGGCAATTTCCGGCGGCAGGGTGTTAATCGGCCAGCCCAGAATGGCGATCGCCATGATCGGTTTACCGCCCATCGCAAAGATATCGCTGATGGCGTTGGTGGCCGCAATGCGCCCGAAGTCGAATGGGTTGTCGACAATCGGCATAAAGAAGTCAGTGGTGCTGATAATGCTGGTGCCGTTACCTAAGTCATAAACCGCTGCATCGTCACGCGTTTCGTTACCGACAAGCAGGTTCGGGTCGACAAACTTCGCCTGCTCACTGTGCAGGATGGTCTCCAGCACTTTCGGGGAAATTTTACAACCGCAACCGGCTCCGTGGCTGTATTGCGTTAAACGAATGGTTTGCTCGCTCATGGACGTCTCCTGTCATCTCAATCGCGCTATGGTAGCGCTCATTCCATAAAGAGGTAAGTATGACTGTCTGAATTCTGCGGCGGATGCTCAGAATCCAGACAGTTTAGCGCGGGTAATTAAAAACGGCTGACGAAAGGCGTGGTGTCCGGCACGCTGATGGTGCTGGAGGCTTTAAGCTGCGGGGTGCCGAGATAGAGGAAGCCGACAATTTTATCGTGCTCGCCACAGGCAAAGCCATCACGCACGACCGAACTTTCGGTCAGCGGTCCGGTGCGCCAGATGCCATTGAAGCCCTGCGCGACGGCGGCCATTTGCATTGCCATTACCGCGCAACCGGCAGACATCTCCTGCTCCCAGACCGGCACTTTATGATCGGCCAGGCATTTTGCGACTACCGCGATGATCATCGGCGCACGGAACGGCGCGTTGCGGGCTTTATCAATCCCCTTCTCATCCTGGCCTGCGGCAACAGCCCCCTGCTCCAGCAGATGGCTGAAGCGGTCGCGCCCTTCGCCTTCAATAATAAAGAAGTGCCATGGCTGCAATGTGCCATGGTCCGGCGCACGCATTCCGGCACGCAGAATGTTTTCCAGCTGCTCGCCGACGGGTGCCGGTTCGGCCAGGCGGGAAGCGCTACGACGGTTAACAAGCAGTTCAAGTGCGTCCATTGGTTAACTCCTTTCATGAAATTTACTCACAAAATTAACACGACAGCAGAATTTGTTACAGCGTGGCAGGCGATTCCTGCTGACAAGTGGCGGTTGGGTCATTACGATAACCGCACATTACCGTCCCGTGGCGACGGAAACAGTCCTTTTCTGGTTAGGGAGAATACATGCGAACCCTTTGGCGAATCTTTGCCGGTTTCTTTAAATGGACGTGGCGACTGCTCAACTTCGTCCGCAACCTGGTGATGAACATCTTTTTCATCTTCCTGGTCCTGGTATGCGCTGGTATCTGGATGCATATCAGCAACGCAAACCAGTCGCAGCATTCGACGCGCGGCGCACTGTTACTCGATATCACCGGGGTGATTGTTGATAAGCCATCGACCAGCAACCGTCTGGGCGTGATTGGCCGCCAGCTGTTCGGCGCAACGTCAGACCGTCTCCAGGAAAACTCCTTGTTTGATATTGTCGACACCATCCGTCAGGCCAAAGACGATCGTAACATTACCGGTATCGTGTTGGACCTGAAAGATTTTGCCGGCGCCGATCAGCCGTCAATGCAGTACATCGGTAAAGCGCTGCGCGAATTTCGCGACAGCGGTAAACCGGTTATTGCCATTGGCGACAGCTACACCCAGGGGCAATATTATCTGGCGAGCTTTGCCAATAAGATCTGGCTTTCGCCACAGGGCACGGTCGATCTGCATGGCTTCGCCACTAACGGTCTGTACTACAAATCGCTACTCGACAAGCTGAAGGTCACTACCCACGTCTTCCGCGTCGGGACCTATAAATCCGCCGTGGAGCCGTTTATCCGCGATGATATGTCCCCTGCCGCTCGTGAAGCGGACAGCCGCTGGATTGGCGAGCTGTGGCAGAACTACCTCGGCACCATTGCCGCTAACCGTCAGATTACCGCTGAGCAGGTCTTTCCGGGCGCGCGCGGCGTGCTGGACGGCCTGCGCAAGGTGGACGGCGATACAGCGAAATACGCGCTTGATAACAAACTGGTCGATCAGCTGGGTTCCAGCGCTGAAATTGAAAAAGCGCTGACCAAACAGTTCGGCTGGAGTAAAGGGGACAAAAACTACAGCGCCATCAGCATGTATGACTACGCCGCGAAAAAATCGGACGACAGCGGTGACAGCATCGCCGTGGTGTTTGCTAACGGGGCCATTATGGACGGGGAAGAAACGCCGGGGAACGTCGGCGGGGACACCACCGCGTCGCAGATCCGCGATGCGCGCCTGGATCCGAAAGTGAAGGCAATTGTCCTGAGGGTGAACAGCCCTGGCGGCAGCGTCAGCGCCTCTGAAGTGATCCGTGCTGAACTGGCCGCCGCGCGCGCCGCAGGCAAGCCGGTAGTGGTCTCGATGGGCGGCATGGCGGCTTCCGGGGGGTACTGGATCTCGACGCCAGCCAACTACATCGTGGCTAACCCAAGCACGCTGACCGGCTCGATTGGCATCTTCGGTGTGATCAACACCGTTGAGAACAGCCTGGATTATCTCGGCGTCCACACCGACGGCGTTTCCACCTCGCCGCTGGCAGACGTGTCCGTTACCAAATCCCTGCCGCCTGAGGTGTCTGAGATGATGCAGCTCAGCATTGAGAGTGGCTATAAACGTTTCATCACGCTGGTTGCGGACTCCCGTAAAAAGACGCCAGACCAGATTGACCAGATCGCGCAGGGCCACGTCTGGACCGGCCAGGATGCGAAGAGCAACGGTCTGGTAGACAGCCTGGGTGACTTCGACGACGCCGTGAAGAAAGCGGCGGAACTGGCGAAGCTCAAGCAGTGGCACGTGGACTATTATCAGGACGAACCGACGTTCTTCGATATGGTCATGGACAGCATGTCCGGCTCCGTCCGTGCCATGCTGCCGGACGCGCTTCAGGCTTATCTGCCGGCGCCGGTGGCGACCGCGGCGAAAGCCATGAAAGCGGAGAGCGACAAGCTCGCAGCCTTTAATGATCCACAGAGCCGTTACGCGTTTTGCCTGACCTGCGCGAACGTGCGTTAAAAACCGTCCCCTCTTCCCGTGAAGAGGGGATTTTTTCTTTTGAAGAACAAGAACTCATTACCATGCAGAAGAAATCAATATATGTCGCCTATACCGGCGGTACCATCGGTATGCAGCGCTCAGAAAATGGCTATATCCCGGTTTCCGGCCACTTGCAGCGCCAGCTGGCGCTGATGCCTGAATTTCACCGTCCGGAAATGCCGGACTTTACCATCCACGAATATGAGCCGCTGATGGACTCCTCCGACATGACGCCGGAAGACTGGCAGCATATTGCGGATGATATTAAAGCCCATTACGACCAGTACGACGGCTTCGTGATCCTTCACGGTACCGACACCATGGCGTTCACCGCCTCGGCGCTCTCCTTCATGCTGGAGAACCTGAGCAAGCCCGTCATCGTGACCGGTTCGCAGATCCCGCTGGCGGAACTGCGTTCAGACGGGCAGATCAACCTGCTTAACTCTCTGTACGTGGCCGCTAATTACCCGATCAACGAGGTAACGCTTTTCTTCAACAACCGACTGTACCGCGGGAACCGTACCACTAAAGCGCACGCCGATGGCTTTGACGCTTTTGCCTCACCTAACCTGCAACCGCTGCTGGAAGCGGGGATCCATATCCGTCGTCTGGGCACGCCGCCCGCACCAAATACGGCAGGCGAGCTGATCGTTCATCCGATCACCCCGCAGCCGATTGGCGTGGTGACGATTTATCCGGGGATCTCCGCCGACGTGGTGCGCAACTTCCTGCGCCAGCCGGTGAAGGCGCTGATCCTGCGCTCCTATGGTGTGGGTAACGCCCCGCAGAACGGTGAGTTCCTGAAAGAGCTTCAGGAGGCGAGCGATCGCGGGATTGTGGTGGTCAACCTCACCCAGTGTATGTCCGGCAAGGTCAATATGGGCGGCTACGCCACCGGTAATGCTCTGGCTCACGCAGGCGTGATAAGTGGTTTCGATATGACCGTTGAGGCAACGCTGACTAAACTTCACTATTTACTGAGTCAGGATCTGGATATTGATTCCATTCGCCGCGCCATGATGCAAAACCTGCGCGGTGAACTGACGCCGGACGAATAAGGAGATCCCATGAAGCAACGCGCCCTGTTACTGGTCGATTTGCAAAATGATTTCTGTGCGGGTGGTGCACTGGCCGTCGCGGAAGGCGACAGCACCGTAGACGTCGCGAATTCGCTGATTGCGTGGTGTAAAGCTCGTGGTGAAGCGGTGTTGGCGAGTCAGGACTGGCATCCGGCAAACCACGGCAGCTTTGCCAGCCAGCACAACGTTGAGCCTTACAGCCAGGGCGAACTGGACGGGCTGGCACAAACCTTCTGGCCCGATCACTGCGTGCAGCAGACGGAAGGCGCTGAGCTGCATCCGCTGCTGAACCAGAAGGCCATCGACGCGGTGTTCCACAAAGGTGAAAACCCCACCATCGACAGCTACAGCGCGTTCTTTGATAACGGTCATCGTCAGAAGACGGCGCTGGACGCGTGGTTGCGCCACCATGAGATCACCGAGCTGATTGTGCTGGGCCTGGCGACGGATTACTGCGTGAAGTTCACCGTGCTGGATGCGCTCCAGTTGGGCTATACCGTGAATGTCATCACCGACGGCTGTCGCGGGGTAAATATTCAGCCGCATGACAGCGCTCAGGCGTTTATGGATATGGCCGCAGAAGGCGCAACGCTGTATACGCTGGCTGACTGGATGGAGACGCAGGCGTAAGCTTTTTAGCCGGGTGACGGCTTAGCCTTACCCGGCCTACTTTCTCTGGTTTTGTAGACCGGGTAAGCGTCAGCGCCACCCGGCATTTCTTCCCCAATCCCCATAAAGTGAACTCCCTCGCATCACAAGCGAAACGGCGATGCTATTCTCTTCAGGCTGTTTTTTCGCCACGCCTTTTCTGTGGCGTGGTTATTTTTGTTCAGTCAAAGAGGAAATTATATGAAACGTTTGCCCTTGCTGGCAGCATTACCCTTGCTTTGCGCGTCACTGGCTTCCGCCGCGCCCCTGATGTCCGTGGGTTACTTCAATGGGGGTGGCGATGTTACCGCCGGACCGGGTGGCGATATTAATAAACTGGACGTCCGCCAGATCACCCACCTCAACTACTCGTTTGGTCTGGTCTATAACAACGAGAAAGACGAAACCAACGCCGCGCTGAAAGATCCGGCAAAACTGCATCAAATCTGGTTATCGCCTAAGGTGGCATCCGATCTGGCGTTACTTCCTCAGCTTCGTAAACAAAACCCGAACCTGAAAGTCCTGCTTTCCGTTGGCGGCTGGGGGGCGCGTGGTTTTTCTGGCGCAGCGGCAACCAAAGAGAGTCGCGCGGTGTTTATTCGCTCCGCGCAGGAGATCGTCAGTCAATACGGCCTGGACGGGATCGACCTGGACTGGGAATATCCGGTCAACGGCGCGTGGGGACTTGTCGAAAGCACCCCTGCCGACCGGGATAATTTCACCGCGCTGTTAAAAGAGATGCGTGACGCGTTTGGTAAGAAAAAGCTGGTCACGATTGCGGTGGGCGCGAATGCGGAAAGTCCGAAAAGCTGGGTGGATGTGAAAGCTATTGCCCCCCTGCTCGATTACATCAACCTGATGACCTACGACATGGCGTACGGTACTCAGTATTTTAACGCGAATCTGTATGACTCCAGCGACTGGCCAACGGTAGCTGCCGCAGACAAATACAGCGTCGAGTTTGTGGTGAATAACTATCTGGCCGCCGGGCTGAAGCCGCAGCAGATGAATCTCGGAATTGGTTTCTATGGGCGCGTGCCGAAACGTGCCGTAGAGCCAGGGATCGACTGGAGCAAACCAGACGCGCAAAACAATCCGGTGACGCAGCCCTACTTCGGGCCGCAGGAACTGAGCCTGTTCAAATCGCTTGGCTATGATCTGACCAAAGATACCTATGTGAAATACAACGATATCGTCCGCAAGCTGCTGAACGATCCGCAAAAACGCTTTACCGAGCACTGGGACGAACAGGCGAAGGTGCCGTGGCTGTCGGTGAAATCCGCCGACGGGAAGGCGCTGTTTGCGATTTCCTATGAGAACCCGCGCTCCGTGGCGATCAAAGCGGATTACATCAAGGAGAAAGGACTTGCCGGCGCCATGTTCTGGGAGTATGGGGCTGACGACGAAAACCAGCTCGCGAAACAGCTGGCGGAGTCGCTTGGGATCCCGCATCAGTAGTAAGACAATCAAGCCCTCTCCCTTTGGGAGAGGGTTGGGTGAGGGCATAAACCCGCACCGTTATTGCATTTTCATCGTCGCAATCGGCTTCGGCGTGATGCCGAAGTCTTCTTTCAACTCGCGCTTGCTTTTCATCACCATCTGACCGTTAGTGTCGATGGTCATGTGCTGGGCGTCGGTATTGTGACGCGCCTGCCACAGCATCACCAGCTGCAAGCTGTTCTCTTTTTGCTCAGGTGTGAGCGCCACACCGTCCGGCCATTTTCCCAACTCAACGGCCGTCACCAGACGCTGATAAACCTCCGGGGTCATACCTGCAATCATGTCATCAATATTCATGATCTCTCCCTTTCAAAGGAATAATTTGCTGAATCGTTTTTTCAACCCTTGGTCTGGTCGCCGTTTTCATCATCGGTAAAGCTCATGGAAGCCGAATTTACGCAGAAACGCTCCCCCGTCGGCTGCGGGCCATCCGGGAAGACATGCCCGAGATGGGCGTCGCAGTTCCCGCAACGAATTTCGGTGCGCACCATGCCGTGCGAGGTGTCCGTCAGGTAGCGGATCGCATCATCGCTGACAGGCTCGTAAAAACTCGGCCAGCCGCAGCCAGAATCGTACTTCGTCTGGGAGTTAAACAGCGGTGCATCACACACCAGGCAGTGGTAGACGCCTTCCCGTTTATTGTGCAGCAAACGCCCGGAAAACGGCGGTTCTGTGCCGTGATTTTGCGTCACGTAAAACTGCATCTCTGTAAGGTTTTTTTTCAAATCGTCGGGGTTACGTTGGTTCGACATATGCTTACATCTCGCTGTTGAAACAGACATCTTTTAACCCAGATTCTAACAAAACATTAACACCCGCGCGTGCACTTTTGTTCTAAACTTATGTGTCGCGAAAAGGCGGTCAGGCAATTGTGATCAATTTCACATTTTAATCCTGCGAGGCCTTTAAAATTCCGGGCGCAGCCCCCATGTGGTTGCTAGCTCAAAGGGAAAGTGAGGCGAGTCAGTCGCACAAACGTTAGTCACAGGATTGATTTGTCGCAATAATTGACACGATTCCGCTTGACGCTGCGTAAGGTTTTTGTAATTTTACAGGCAACCTTTTATTCACTAACAAATAGCTGGTGGAATATATGACTATCAAAGTAGGTATCAACGGTTTTGGCCGTATCGGCCGTATTGTTTTCCGTGCTGCTCAGAAACGTTCTGACATCGAAATCGTTGGTATCAACGATCTCCTGGACGCTGAATACATGGCGTACATGCTGAAGTACGACTCAACTCACGGTCGTTTCGACGGCACCGTTGAAGTGAAAGACGGCCACCTGGTTGTTAACGGCAAAACCATCCGCGTTACTGCTGAGAAAGACCCAGCTAACCTGAAATGGAACGAAATCGGTGTTGACGTTGTAGCTGAAGCTACCGGTATCTTCCTGACCGACGAAACTGCACGTAAACACATCACTGCGGGTGCGAAGAAAGTTGTTCTGACTGGTCCTTCCAAAGACAACACCCCAATGTTCGTTCGCGGTGCAAACTTCGAAACTTACGCTGGCCAGGACATCGTTTCCAACGCATCCTGCACCACCAACTGCCTGGCACCGCTGGCTAAAGTTATCAACGACAACTTCGGCATCATCGAAGGTCTGATGACTACCGTTCACGCAACCACCGCTACTCAGAAAACCGTTGATGGCCCGTCTCACAAAGACTGGCGCGGCGGCCGTGGCGCGGCTCAGAACATCATCCCATCTTCTACCGGTGCTGCTAAAGCAGTAGGTAAAGTACTGCCAGAACTGAATGGCAAACTGACTGGTATGGCGTTCCGCGTTCCAACTCCTAACGTATCCGTTGTTGACCTGACCGTTCGTCTGGAAAAAGCTGCTTCTTATGAAGAAATTAAGAAAGCAATCAAAGCTGCTTCCGAAGGCCCAATGAAAGGCGTTCTGGGTTACACCGAAGACGACGTTGTATCTACCGATTTCAACGGCGAAGTGTGCACTTCCGTGTTCGATGCTAAAGCAGGTATCGCACTGAACGACAACTTCGTGAAACTGGTTTCCTGGTACGACAACGAAACTGGCTACTCTAACAAAGTACTGGACCTGATCGCTCACATCTCCAAATAAGTTGAGATGAGTGCTTGATCCTAAAAGGCGACTTCGGTCGCCTTTTTTATTGTTTTTAGACAGAGGATTGCTTAATGATTAATAAAATTTTTGCACTTCCGGTAGTCGAACAACTTACCCCTGTGCTCTCCCGCCGTCAGATTGACGGTGCCGATATCATCGTCGTTGATCATCCGCGCGTTAAAGCCTCCGTCGCGCTCAATGGCGCCCACCTGCTATCCTGGAAACCAGAAGGTGAAGAAGAAGGCCTGTGGCTGAGCGAGGCCACCTCGTTCAAAAGAGGGGCGGCGATCCGCGGCGGCGTACCGATTTGCTGGCCATGGTTTGGCCCGTCAGAGCAGCAGGGATTACCGTCTCACGGTTTCGCCCGTAACCAGCAGTGGACGCTGAAAGCCCACAACGAAGATGAAAACGGCGCGGTGTTGACCTTTGAGCTCCAGGCGAATGATGAAACGCGCGCCCTGTGGCCACATGAATTCACCCTGTATGCCCGCTTCAAGCTGGGTAAAACCTGCGAGATTGAACTGGAAGCGCACGGCGAATTCGAAACTACGTCCGCCCTGCACACCTATTTCAACGTAGGCGACATTCAGGCCGTTAAGGTGAGCGGACTTGGCGATACCTTTATCGACAAAGTGGATAACGCGAAAGAAGGCAAGCTGGACGACGGCGTGCAGACTTTCCCGGATCGTACCGACCGCGTATACCTGCACCCGGAAGCCTGTAGCGTCATTCACGACAGCGCGCTGAACCGCGGTATTGATGTGGTTCATCACCACCACAGCAACGTAGTGGGCTGGAACCCGGGCCCTGCCCTTTCCGTCAGCATGGCGGATATCCCGGATGACGGTTACAAGACCTTCGTCTGCGTGGAAACCGCGTGCGTGACCGCGCCGCAGAAAACCAGCGAAGAAAAACCGTCCCGCTTAGGCCAGACGATCAAGATTGTGAAGCGCTAATATTGTTCAGGCATCATAAAAAACAAACGGGGCGCAAGCGCCCCGTTTTAATGCATTACGTTCTGGTCAGAACTTGTAGGTCACACCTACAGAGAAGATGCCAGACCAGGACTTGTCGACCATCGGGCTGTCTTTCACTTCATCGCTCAGACGAATGTAACGGCCAGTACCGTACACATTCCAGTCACCGAGGAAGTTATACGATGCGGTGAGTTCCAGGTACGGGTCCCAGCCATCATCCGCGCTGTAGCTATTCAAACCACTGCGGCGAGACTCCGCTTTAGACACGCCATAGTAGTAGTCGTTGTAATTTTCGCTGCTGTACTGCACACCGATACCCGGCGTCAGCGTCACTGCGCCGTTGGTATAGCGGTAAAGCCACGCCAGATCCCAGATGAAGCCGTTGCTGTTGTCCAGGGTATCGCCCGCCAGCGCAGTGCGCAGGAAGCCATACTCGGTATTATGGACGTAAGAAAGCCCCGCCATCAGTGAGCTTCTGCGTTTGTCCAGTTGACGAAGCGCATTGCTGTCGCTGTCGCCTGGTTTAAAGTGCGTTGGGTCGTAATAGGCCATGATGGAGAGCTTATCGGCCGTATCGTTCCACAGATAGTAGCCGCCGCCCAACCCACGGAACCAGAAGTTATCGCCTTCATAGGTGACAACGGGGACAGGATAAACGTCGCGGTCATACTGCTTGTACGGGCTGTTAATCACGCCAGCACCCGCGCCAACAGTCCACTGGCTCTCAGCCTGTACGGTGCTCGCTGCGGTAGCGGCAAGGATGCCCAATGCCAGAAGTTTGAGTTTGGTCACAATCCATTCTTTCCTGTAGTCAAATAATCAGCGGGTGAAGTGTAACCGCCATTCCCGTACATCCCAAAATTTTTTGCGCACTAATCCGTTTGATTAACCCGTTATTTTTCATTTTTCAGATGACATCCCGCTTTCATTTATGTGACCGATAAATGAAAAACCCGCTTTTCGCTTATAACCGCAGTGGAAATTTTTGGATGAGTTATTGATATGTCATTGAAAGTAGATTTTATCCGTATGCAAGTTTTGCAATTGCCATCTACGCTTTAATTTAAGAAGAGGTTTTGCTGAACACCCTGCGGTTCATAGCCTTCGACCTGGCACACAGGTTGCTGCTCTGGCAGTGAGGTGCGAAAAATTCTCTTCCGGGAGCCTCCACTACTCATACGAACGGCTCTTATCCTGTGCTAAAAAACGAAAGGACGGCATGCCATGAATATATTCGATCACTATCGCCAGCGCTACGAAGCTGCCAAGGACGAAGAGTTCACACTGCAGGAGTTTCTTACCATTTGTCGGCAAGATCGCAGTGCCTATGCCAATGCGGCAGAACGGCTATTGATGGCTATTGGTGAGCCAAACATGGTTGATACTGCCCTGGAGCCACGGCTTTCCCGTCTCTTTTCGAATCGGGTGGTCGCCCGATACCCGGCGTTTGAAGAGTTCTATGGCATGGAAGATGCCATTGAGCAGATCGTCTCCTACCTGAAGCATGCCGCTCAGGGGCTGGAAGAGAAGAAGCAGATCCTTTACCTGCTGGGTCCTGTCGGTGGGGGTAAATCCTCCCTGGCTGAACGGCTGAAAGCGCTGATGCAGCGCGTGCCGATCTATGTGCTGAGCGCCAACGGCGAGCGCAGCCCGGTCAATGACCATCCGCTGTGCCTGTTTAATCCGCAAGAGGATGCGCAAATTCTGGAAAAAGAGTTTGGCATTCCGCATCGCTATCTCGGTACGATCATGTCGCCGTGGGCGGCAAAACGTCTGCACGAGTTTGGCGGGGACATCACCAAATTCCGCGTCGTGAAAGTGTGGCCGTCTATCCTCGAGCAGATCGCCATTGCCAAAACAGAACCCGGTGACGAGAACAACCAGGATATCTCGGCGCTGGTGGGTAAAGTCGATATCCGTAAGCTGGAGCATCACGCGCAAAACGACCCGGATGCCTACGGCTATTCCGGTGCGCTGTGCCGTGCCAACCAGGGGATTATGGAATTCGTCGAGATGTTTAAAGCACCGATCAAAGTGCTGCATCCGCTGCTGACCGCCACCCAGGAGGGGAACTACAACGGGACGGAAGGTATTTCCGCCCTGCCGTTTAACGGGATTATCCTTGCCCACTCTAACGAATCTGAATGGGTGACCTTCCGTAACAACAAAAACAATGAGGCGTTCCTTGACCGTGTGTACATCGTCAAAGTGCCTTATTGCCTGCGGATCTCCGAGGAGATCAAGATTTACGAAAAATTGCTCAACCACAGTGAGCTGGTCCATGCCCCTTGCGCACCGGGAACGCTGGAAACGCTGTCGCGCTTCTCGATCCTGTCGCGCCTGAAAGAGCCGGAAAACTCCAGCATCTACTCAAAAATGCGCGTGTATGACGGCGAAAGCCTGAAGGATACCGACCCGAAAGCGAAATCGTACCAGGAATACCGCGATTACGCCGGGGTCGACGAAGGGATGAACGGTCTGTCGACGCGTTTCGCGTTTAAGATCCTCTCCCGCGTATTTAACTTCGACCACGCGGAGGTGGCCGCCAACCCGGTACATCTGTTCTACGTGCTGGAACAGCAAATTGAACGTGAACAGTTCCCACAGGAGCAGGCTGAACGCTACCTGGAGTTCCTGAAAGGCTACCTGATCCCGAAATACGCCGAGTTCATTGGCAAAGAGATCCAGACCGCCTATCTGGAATCCTATTCCGAATACGGCCAGAACATCTTCGACCGGTACGTCACTTACGCTGACTTCTGGATCCAGGATCAGGAGTATCGCGACCCGGATACCGGCCAGCTGTTTGACCGTGAATCCCTGAACGCGGAACTTGAAAAAATCGAGAAACCAGCCGGGATCAGCAACCCGAAAGACTTCCGAAACGAGATTGTGAACTTCGTGCTGCGCGCCAGAGCGCATAACAACGGCCGCAATCCGAACTGGACCAGCTACGAAAAACTGCGCACCGTTATAGAGAAGAAAATGTTCTCTAACACGGAAGAGCTGTTGCCGGTTATCTCGTTCAACGCCAAAACCTCAACCGACGAGCAGAAAAAGCACGACGATTTTGTCGACCGTATGATGGAAAAAGGCTATACGCGCAAACAGGTCCGCCTGCTTTGTGAATGGTATCTGCGCGTGCGTAAATCGTCTTAAAACAAGTGCCCGGTAACGCGCTTACCGGGCCAACAAAATGTCCGGCACTTACGGACGCTGCAAGTTGGCAAATGCAGTACGGGGGATATATGACCTGGTTTATTGACCGGCGTCTTAACGGCAAAAACAAGAGCACGGTGAATCGCCAGCGCTTCTTGCGCCGTTATAAAGCGCAAATTAAACAGTCGATCTCCGAGGCCATCAACAAACGCTCGGTGACCGACGTCGACAGCGGCGAATCCGTCTCCATCCCCAACGATGACATCAGCGAACCGATGTTTCATCAGGGGCGTGGCGGCCTTCGCCATCGTGTACACCCAGGTAATGACCACTTCGTCCAGAATGACAGAATCGAGCGACCCCAAGGCGGAGGCGGCGGTTCTGGCAGCGGTCAGGGGCAAGCCAGCCAGGACGGAGAAGGCCAGGATGAGTTTGTCTTCCAGATTTCAAAAGACGAATATCTCGATCTGCTGTTTGAGGATCTGGCCCTGCCGAATCTGAGAAAGAATCAGCACCGTCAGCTCAACGAATACAAAACCCATCGTGCGGGCTATACCGCAAATGGGGTGCCCGCCAACATCAGCGTGGTGCGTTCACTGCAAAACTCGCTGGCGCGACGCACGGCGATGACGGCAGGCAAACGGCGCGAACTGCGCGAGCTGGAAACCAGCCTGAAAGTAGTGGAAAACACGGAACCGGCGCAACTGCTGGAAGAGGAGCGCCTGCGAAAAGAGATTGCCGAACTGCGGGCGAAGATCGACCGGGTGCCGTTTATCGACACGTTCGACCTGCGCTACAAGAACTACGAAAAACGCCCTGAGCCTTCCAGCCAGGCGGTGATGTTCTGCCTGATGGACGTGTCAGGTTCAATGGATCAGGCCACCAAGGATATGGCTAAGCGTTTTTATATTCTGCTCTATCTGTTCCTGAGCAGAACGTATAAGAACGTGGAGGTGGTCTACATCCGCCATCACACTCAGGCGAAAGAGGTGGATGAACATGAGTTCTTCTACTCGCAGGAGACCGGTGGCACCATCGTGTCGAGCGCCCTGAAGCTGATGGATGAGGTAGTGAAGGAGCGCTACGATCCGGCGCAGTGGAACATCTACGCCGCGCAGGCATCGGATGGCGATAACTGGGCGGATGACTCGCCGCTGTGTCATGAAATTCTGGCGAAGAAGATCCTGCCGGTGGTGCGTTACTACAGCTACATTGAAATTACCCGTCGCGCCCACCAGACGCTATGGCGTGAGTATGAGCATCTGCAAGCGATGTTTGATAACTTTGCGATGCAGCACATTCGTGACCAGGATGACATCTATCCGGTCTTCCGGGAACTGTTCCAGAAGCAGAGTTCTACAACCTCTAATTAAATGTTATTAATCAGCCAGTTAACTATGTTTTTCTGGCTGATTTTATTGCATTTTCACCCTTCATTTTCACTATATTTTTCATTCGCTTAGCTTTTATTTTGGGGAATGGGATTTTGAAGAAGTGATTATGCACAACTTCCTTTGAGCTTTAGGATGGTCATCATGCGATGGATGTAAAATCCTATCGGGCCCACCAAAACAACATAAAAAACCAGCCGCTTATGGCTGGTTTTTTGCCTTCAATGACGTAGGGTGAAACTCTACCTATATTGCAGGGCAATCATCATCTAATGCTCGGTTGATGAAAAACGTCACTCTGCCCAAAACTTCTACCTCTTCCAGAGCGGTTCCCTCTATTGCCTCGCCATCATCCGTGATAAGTGACTTACCCATCAGTTTTGCAAACTGAGTGTGACCGTTGCAAAGAATTAACAATACATCTCCCGGCCTTTTTTTCGTGGCTGGCTCAATGACTGCAAAGCCAACATCTGTTTCAAGCACCCTGCTTTCGGCCCCTATGTTGCACAGAACGGATGGAGAAAGTCGGCGTTCGACGTAACCCATAGTTGGTGAAGGAAAGCCTACCAGTGAACCCTCCCCATGTTGCGTAAGATCCAGTAACGATTGTCGCTACTGTCTGTCGTCTTGTCAGCGAAACCTAGCTGGTCGCGCTCTATTCATGAATTTGCATCGAGCACTAGTAAATTGCCAGTTAATGCCTCGCAGCTTCCGGATGAAGCCAGCTGTTTTCATGTAGCGATAACTTTTTTGGGTTAGTTTTTGACTTCCACAACTGAAAACCCTCAAACTCATTTCAGTATGCTAAGATACTTCTGCTTGTAAAGCATTGGACCAGACGTTGACATTCTCATTCACAATCAAGAGATTCTTGCTTCAACGGAAGTTGAATTAACCTTCCTCCACAAGCACAAACGACATGCCCTGCCGCTTAAAACTCATCACAAAGTACAACATCATCACAAAAAAAACCGTTACAAAAGTTGACTCTACCGGCGAATAATTTCACCACCCAGCCACTCTTGTTTGTATATCAACTGCCTGATAAATTCGTATCTCATACTCAGAGTGTTATCGTTCTTATCCGATACGGAATCCATCAAGTTCACAACCTCAACAACTGCGTGATTTTTACAAATTGCCGTGGTGGCTTTGTGGATGTTATCGAGTCTTATCCTTGCTGACTTTGATATTACACTGTCAATTTTACCTTTGGTTTTTAGCCAATTATTGCTGTGTTTTTTTCTTCTGGCCAGTATCTTATTAAGACGAACTAACTTTTTCTTTTCTTCCGCTTGGTAAGTATTAGCCCCGCCAACCCTAGTCGACAGATGAACACTATTCTCATTATTAAGTACAATTGTAGTTTTGATATCAGAGGGGTGTATTGGATCAGGGACAGTATGCTCTGTATTAAAACTGATATACCACTTCCCGTGCTTCATGGAGATGGTTACGTTTTTTAAATCACCAATGATTTCACGGCTCTTGCGGTACTTTACCCAGCCGACTTTAGGGAGAGATACTAGTTTCTTTTCTTGATCAACTCTAACCCTTTGACACGGAATGCGGAAAGAATCATGCCGACCTTTCTTTTTAAAATTTGGATATTGTGCTTTCCCTGTGAAAAAATTTCTGAATGCCTTGTCTAAATCTCTTAACGATTGCTGCAAACACTGAGACGGAGCCTCTTTCAACCAGGAAAGGCTCTCTTCATTCTTCCATTCAACCAATTCAGAAGCCAGCTGATTGTAGCCTATGAATTTTTTACCAGAACGGTAATTCTCGTTAAGAAGAGCAAGGCCTTTATTGTAAACAAAACGACAGGAACCAGCAAAGGCCAAAAAGTCAGATGACTGGCTCTTATTAGGTTCGAGCAAAAATTTGAACGCCTGTTTTTTAATCACAAATAGGACCTAATAAAACGGAACAGAACTACTCAAATACTAAATTATTGTAAGAGCTTTGATTGATGGGTTTAACTACTTTTAACACCTTTATTCAGCCAATAAAAAGCCCCACATATATGGGGCTTTAACACTTAATATAAAATTAGCCTTGCAGCAGAGACAGAACCTGCTGAGGAACCTGGTTAGCTTTGGACAGTACGGAGTTACCAGCCTGCTGGATGATCTGCGCTTTGGACATGTTGGACACTTCGGTCGCATAGTCGGCGTCCTGAATACGGGACTGCGCTTCAGACAGGTTAGTGGTGGTGTTGTTCAAATTGGTAACGGCAGAGCTCAGACGGTTCTGTACCGCACCCAGAGAAGAACGGAGTTCGTCTACTGACGCGATAGCTGAGTCAAGCGCGGCCAGTGGGCTTGACGTTTTGACAGAATTATCATCTACTGCATCTGTACTAGTTGTCACAACGGCTTTGGCTGCCTGAGCTTCCTGTGCTGGGGTAGTAACATTACCCTCATCATCTTCAACTTCCTCAACAGCGTCCTTCGCTGCGGTAAATGCAACTGTCGCTTTGGTGTAGTTACCGTCGGCATCTTTAGTAGCGTACTGAGTAGCTCCTTTTTTATCTTTATACGTATACAGGTCTACCGCATTGCCACTAGTATCCTTGGCGTCTGCGCTAGTAACGGTTACGTCAGTTGCACCATCTTTGCCTGTTAAATTTGAACCAACTGCAGTAAAGCCACTTGTTACATTGAAGTCATTCAGCTTCAGTGTTTTTGAATTTATTTCACTTAAATTAATTGAGATAGTCTGACCATCGTTAGCGCCTACCTGAATTTCCATTTTGCCAGTTTTAGACAGCACATTGACGCCATTGAACTGAGTCTGTTTAGAAACACGATCGATCTCTTCCAGACGGGATTTAATTTCGTCCTGAATTGAAGAGAGGTCCGATTCAGAGTTAGTCCCAGTCGAAGCCTGAACGGTCAGTTCACGAACACGCTGCAAGTTGTTGTTGATTTCAGACAGCGCACCTTCAGTGGTCTGTGCCAGAGAGATACCGTCGTTAGCGTTACGTGCAGCCTGAGTCAGGCCTTTGATGTTTGAAGTGAAACGGTTAGAAATCGCCTGACCCGCAGCATCATCCTTCGCACTGTTGATACGCAGACCAGAAGACAGTCGCTCGATAGAAGAAGACAGTGCAGACTGGTTCTTGTTGATGTTGTTCTGAGTGATCAGCGAGAGACTGTTGGTATTGATGACTTGTGCCATGATAGTAATTCCTATTTGACTGAACTTAATTTAAGTATACGGCTTCCACCATTAGGCTCCTGCGCCGCTATGTTCACTATCGGCAAAGTACTCTGGACCTTTAGAAGAAAAAGTGAAAAACTGTCCCCATCTGCTTTCAGACACCAAGCGAAAGAGGACTGTATGCTTGTGATGCATTGTGATAAGTTCGTTTTACCCCCCCTCAACCCACCACTATAAAGCCACATAATTCAATAGGTTGAGCGTCGTAAGTAAACTATCTCGTTTGACAAGCCGGCTCCCTCTTCTAAACCTCTAATCTCTTCATTTCTCAGCACTCAACAAGCCAACATAACCCCATGCTCCGATGATAAGACCTATCCAAGGCAAAAATGCTTAGCTATCTCATCGGACGCCACCTTGGTTTATCTATCTTTTTTAGTAGGTGTGTGTAAGATGGTTTTACATTACAGTCATCCTCTGTCTAATACATGATCAGTAGATTTGTTCAGTGAATGTTTCCGCCCGTTTTGTTATACTATTAAATCTTGCATGTGCTGCTTTATTATTTACTCTACTCAATGCCAGGTTTGATTTATTCTGATCAGGATCTCATCTTACTTACTTGAAATCCCTCCGAAGATTCATGCAAGTAAATATCATACATCCAATCGAGTAGTAAATCGAAAATCATCAGGGAGAATAATGACTTGATAAAGGACGTGATCATAGACCATCGCCCTAACCTTCCATAAACAGGTGGATATGTAGTGTATAAACCCCGTCCAACTAGTTCCTTCCGATTACCCTTAAAGCACTTTTCATGGTGATGTTTTTCCTTGTTACATATTTGGATGCTTGTTTTAAGGCATTATTCATTGCTATTACAGTCACAGGCCTAGCTAACCCTTTAACTCGATTTGATCTACTCTGAAAAACATAAATATCAGAAGGATTGCAATCCTTTCTGTACGCAATTAACTTAGAAAGCAATAAATTTAATCTAATTGTTCGTGGCTCAAATTTTGGAGTTCCAGCAAAGTGCAGCATGTCATCTTCGATATCGGAATATCTAATACTAATCACCCTGCTGCCTTCGGCACGGAGAGAAAACAATGTTAACCATAAGTCTGCCCATGTTGATGAGATTTTAGACAATTCAAAGTGAATAGCCCTGAACTCTTCTGGTGTAATAGAATCTGTTTTTGCCATGAATACCCCCAATGCTCAACCCAACCGCTCACCAAAATTTCAACAATTTTATTACTTTCTTTCAATACTTTATTACGAAAATTGGATTAAATTTTCAATATTTTTTTCCTCTGCCCCTACCGCGCCGGAAATTTCTTATACAAGGAGCACACCGCAACGTCGTAAATAATCGCCACCTGCTTTCTGTCCACTCCGTTTGCGATCAGCCTGCCAGCCTGCGCCCATTGCTCAGGGGTTAACTTCGGACGTCTGCCTCCTATGCGCCCTTTCTCCCAGGCTGCCGCCAGTCCTGCCCGGGTACGTTCCACGATTAACTCCCTCTCCATCTCGGCCAGGGCTGACATGATGTGGAATATGAAACGCCCCATTGGGCTGGAAGTGTCTATGCTATCCGTAAGGCTTTTGAAGTGGATGCCGCGCTGCCGGAGTTCGTCCACCAGCAGTACCAGATTCCGCATGCTTCGCCCGAGGCGATCCAGCTTCCACACTACCAGCGTATCGCCCTCACTCAGCGTTCGCAGAAGCTTTTTAAGCGCTGGCCGGTTCGCTACCGTCCCGCTCATTTTTTCCTCAAAAACCTGTTCACATCCTGCGCGTTCGAGAGCTTGTCGCTGAAGATCTGTGTTTTGGTCATTTGTTGACACCCTTACGTAGCCAATTTGCATGTTTTTCACCCAATATTTTCTGCAAAAAAATCCGGTGAACTTATCGGCATGGCTGCCGCAGGGCAATCTATATAACGTCGGTTTGGGAAACAGCGCTACACGAGACGTTGAAAGTCAGTTTTCCCCAGGTTCCGCGTATCTGAACGGAGCTGCTGTCATGACCCAGGTTCATCGGGATTACCGCAGTCTCGCCTCTTATGACTCTATAGCCCAATATCCTCTCGGCATCACCTTCGGGATTCAGTCCGGTGGTAATGCGTGGGGAGGAGGAAGCGGAGTAGATACATACACGGGTATGCTAACGCTACGTGGGTGGCATGATCCGTCAGGTGGTGGCTATGTGTCGTGGCAGCTTGCGTCAACCTCTCAAGGACTGAAGTATCGTCAGGGCAACGGTACAATTCAGGGCAATACTAACGTCGGGTTCTCAACGACGCACACCCTTTATTCGACGCAGAACGCCACGAAAGCCAGTGATGGAACGCTTAAAGTTGCATCACTGGTGATCAAAGTATTTTCAGATGGAACATACCAGACTAACGATGAATCTGAGGGCTGCACTGTAACGCGTCTGGCCACAGGCCAATATCTGGTTGAAGGTTGCCAGGGGCTGAACTCAGACGCAGCATGGGGCGGCATCGATGGTGGTTTTGACATCCCAACCGATCGCAACAGGCAGCCGCTTATCTGGCTGGATTATGAGGTTAACGCGGATGGCTCGGTGCTGGTAAAAACCTATCACCGCACACACCCTGATGCGCCAGCATTTTCCAGGAACGAAATAGACGGCGTAAGTGATGGTGATCCTGTCGACATTCCCGGCGATCAGTTTGTGTCCGTCCGTGTGGAAATGCCGCAGAACAGCATCTGGAATCAGCGTGCCGCTATTCCTGAGGCTCCTGATTCATCCGCCGGTTAAAGTGTGAATCAGTGGGCATATCCAGGCGTACATCGATCCAACTGTTCACCGGCACGTCCATCGGTTCCCCTTTCGTTTTGACAATCTCTCCGTCATCACTCAGCATGTATTTTCGCTTGAACAGGCGGATAGTCAGCCCACCGCTTACTGTCTGCTCTGCTTCAACAATCCCAAGCTCTCCCATGCCACCTGGGTCCATTGGCGGTAGTAACTGCCATCCTTCAGACGCCAGGCCAGCCGAACCAGTGAGTTCGTAAACCCCTGTGTCGAGCCGAGAAATGGATACGCCCTCTGCCTCTGTGTTAGCCGTACCGCAGCCGCACCAGATAAAATCATTTTCATCAATATCGGTGCGCTGATTCTCGTTCTGAGATTTCACGATTCTGGCCACCGGCGAAGCTGCTTTCAGCGTGCCATCGGAGGATTTAGTGGTATTTTCAGAAGTGTAAACAACTGAGCCTGGCTTCACGGACAGCATTGTTGAGAATGCATCGGTGCCATTATTTCTTCCTGCGATTTGGTAAGAGACGGCACCACCAATGCCTGCAACACCTGCCCTGAAGCGAGGAGTACCGTTAACCATCACCGTATGAGCCCATACACTACCCACCGTTGAAAGTCCTTCAACGGTGAAAGCGTAAGGGTTACCGGCAATACCGGCGATATTCAGGGCATTTGTTAACGTACCACCGCTAAGACTAAGAGCACCAAGTGCTGTTAGTGCGTCATTAGCTGTTTTCGCTCCCGTACCGCCCTGATCGATGCTGAGAGCAGTTGTTAATCCGCTCAGGCTGGTAATGTCTTTGTTTGCACCTTTCTTCGCCAGCGATTTTTGACCCGGTACGGTAACGGCAGTGCCATTGATAGTTATGGTGACATCAGATGTCCCGTTCATTACATCAGCGAACCCGCTCATGTAGCGCTGGTACATCGTGAAGGTTTCAGCGATATCCTGCGCCAGACCATCCACGCTCAGACTGTCACTCAGAAGAATGGCAAATCGGGTTCCGGCGGGAACCGCTGGGTTAGCCGCTGGCGTTACGGTGAGGCTTGTTGCGCTGCCGATGGTGGTAATCTGAAATACCTGCACAGGGCTGGTCATTGCAATAACGGTACAGCCGTTACGAATAAGAGATCCAGCAGCAGTGAAGTTTGTGCCGGTACCTGTAAGGGTGTTTCCGCTGATGGCGATAGTGCCAGTGGTATAAATCATGTTTTCTCCAGGCAATAAAAAACCCCGCCGGAGCGGGGTTGATTAAAAAGACAGTTTTTTCAGACGTACATATCGGGTAGAACGGGAAGATTCAGCGGCGTTACCGTGTCATTACCAAAAATTGCATACCGCTCGCGCCCCAGATATTTCCCACCCTGAACTGAAGCACTGCCGTTCTGTATTTTTATTCCGAACATTCGATACACATACATGCCATTTACTTCGTGAGCCATCAGCCCGAATCTGCCCAGCGGAACATAGCCGCTGCCGATGCTCGCGGCATTTTTTGAAGGCAGCCAGAGCTGATTGAGGTAGACGAAGGGACGCTTGGTCGTTGAAAACGTGCAGACTCCGGCTGCATTAAAGATGTTTAGCCCCGTGCCAGGCTGCGGCGCCAAGCCACTGGCGAAGATGACGATATCAATCGTTCCGGTAGTCGGAGCATCGTCATTCGTGGAAGGAGGGCTGAAGAATCTGACCGTGTTGCCATCGAAATCGACGGTGTTACCACTATTACAGCGACCAAAGACGATATATTTGGACTTGTCGTATCCCGCTATTATGGGAACAGCCCAGCCGCCAGTGGGAACATTGACGGTACCCTTCCAGATACACTGCCCTGACTGCGTGGCATTGGTAATCGCCAGGAAGTCAGTACTGTCATCAATAAGCAGGCCTTCTCCTTTACGCTGGCCAGGAGGAAATATCTGCCAGATGCTTCCGGGGAACGTGTACGTACTCTCACGCTCACTGATGCTTACGTCCTTCATCGTGGAGTTCTGCGTCACACGGCCACCGGATATGGTGACCGAGTTCATTTTATGAAGCAGCCCTGAATCAAGGTAAGCTGTCGCGTGCGGGATAAACAGCACCTGCGCCCCGGAAACATAACCGGCAATATCAGCGTATTTGGCTTTCTGGTAGCCACTGTCAAAGTAGGCTCCAAAAGACGGGCACCGAAGACCCGCCGTTATCTCCATCCGCTTTCCGCCATCATTCAGATCAATTAGTAGTCCTCTTGGCATGTTATGTCCATTCTCCAAGTACGATACGGCCGCCTCCGGTCAGGTTGATAGTTACACCATTACTGTCTATCACCGTCGCCTTGTTCGGCCCACTGAATCCAAAGTTACCCGTTGTGGCGTAAATTGAGCCACGAACGGTCACGTTGTTAAACACGGCATACCCGGACTTGTTGATATGCCATCCGACATTCCCTGTCCCATCCCAGGTTGATGACTGGATGTAATTACCGATTTTGGTGTTACCGATCGTCCCCTCTCCGATAACAGCATCACGGATTATCAACTGCCCATTTTGCGTGGTGAAGACGATGGTAGGGGTTCCTCCTGCCTGCATCATCACTGCAAAACGATTTGCGAGGAATAATACCTGCGACTGCATGCCAGATGGAGTATTCTCAACACCTATCCCCATACCAGCAGCATACTGTTTTCCGTTCCCATCCACGGCAACCTTGATGCTGTACATCGCCTTCAGGTCGCCGTTGACGTTCGCAATGGCCTGCGCGTTGGTGGTGATCGCTGAAGTGTGCCCGTTGATGGTCGCCGTAATGCCGTTTATCTGCGTGGCCGTGGCCTGCTGATAATTGGAAAACGTCTGGTTCAGGCTGTTGATTGCTGCCTTGTTGCCGTTCACGTCAGTCTGCAAACTCAGCAGCGAACGCGCTGTTGCCTCCCTGTCGCTTGCCATGACGTTATCAATACGATCGATGCCGGCCTTGCTGTCACCGTACTGCGCGCTGAGTCTCACCTGCTGATCAACCTGCGCCAGCGTACTCGTTATTAGCGCGATAGCGTTATTCTGGATGCCGCCGCTGGCAGTATCGGTTCTTGCTCCCAGCTCCTCCAGGCGGGATGCCATTGATGAAGTCGTGTCGGTGACAACCTGTCGCAACGTGGTGATATCAGCAGTGTTTTGTGAGCTGGCTTGTTCAGCTGCATCTGCCTTACCTGATGCAGCATCAGCTTTACTCGAAGCCGAATTAGCTTTATCAGAAATGACCTGAGTACTCGCAGTGAGCTGATCAACAGCAGTAGCCCTTGCCTGAGCTTCATCTGACAGAGCCTGCCTTACCTCGGTAATTCCCGCCTCGTTCTGCTCAGTTTTTGCCTCAAGACGAGTAACATCCGTGACGCGAGCCTCCGTCTCAGTGGCGATCACCTCCCGGAGTTGTTCGAAGGTCGCAGAGTTAGCGCCCTGTTGGGCTGTCTGGCGCACGACAACATCGGCAATAGCCAGCGCGTTCCCGATGATTGCTTCAGCGGTCTGCTTGTTCGAGCCAACCGCAGCAGCAAGGCCGTCTGCGTTCTCTTTGATTGCATCAGCCAGTTCTGCGAACTTTTCACTGCTCTCCACCGCGCTCTCGATCAGGTCTTTGAACGTATCAGTCTCTTTAATCTCCTCCAGGATTGCATCGGTGATATCGGATACATCAATGCTGGCCTGCCCGCGCACAAAGTCTGTGTACCCTGATTCGTTTCCGCTGCGGTCCACCAGCTGCGCGCGGTACCAGAAAATTTGCCCTGCCTTAAGGCCCATCTGCTGATACTTGCGCTGCGGATAGGGTACGTCTGCCAGCAGCATCGCATCGTCTTCCGTCCCGGTCAGGCTGTACTGAATTTCCGTCTTCAGCGTGTCGTCGGTGTTCGCCGGGAATCCCCAGTTCAGCTCGATACCGAAAACCACATTATCAGAAGCGGTGAAGCCGACCGGTTTCGGCGGATTGCCCACTTTACCCGTAAGATTCACTTTTGATGATGTCGCCCAGACTGATGAAACGTCGCTGGCGTTCACCGCCCTGACGCGGACCAGATAGCGACCCGAGTAGATACCCTGTACTTCAAAGCCGAGAGAAGACGTTCGGGGAACGCTTACCCAGTTGCCGCTGTCACGCCGCCATTCCGCCTCGTACGCAACTGCACCCTGAACAGAATCCCAGGCAACGCGCATGGTGGTAATCGCAATGTTCTGGTTAACCGTAGAGTAACTGTCTACGACAATATTTTCTGGGGGAGCCTGAACCCCCGGTGGAATGACACTGACTGGCCGCTCGTCCAGTCTTGCGCCGGTATCAACAGCGGAATAGATATCAGGGTTGTAAGTCGTCCCGGTGACCTCGAAAGTTCCGTCGTTGTTGTCCCGCGTTCCCGTAACACGGAAAAGCGCTATAAACAGATCGTCAGAGTCCACGCCCCAGTTACATTCAGCCTCCGGCGTTTCGCTGTAGGGTGTGGTGACAGTGACTGTGTTTCCGTTAACGGCCTGGACGGTTCTGGCCTGAGCTGTGCCTGACGGAAGATTCAAAAACAGCCTGTTACCGGCTTTCACATCAGCAGCGCGATCGAGGGTTATGTTGCGGCCGTTAACCGCGCTCACCCTGCCGCCGATAGTTCTTCCGGCCAGCTCGTTAGCAGCCACGCCGATCACCTCACCAACAGGGGGAACGTCCATGCCCGTGCTGAAGGTCACCACCTCGCCGATACCGTTGGTAAGCAGCGCCCAGCGCCCCCGCCGGTTTGCCTCTGACTGCCTGGTGCAGCCGATCGCAGTCATTTCGAGCTGACGATAATCGAAGCGCATGGCCAGATCGTTATCGTAAACAGGCTCAGGCGTGTCTTTGTAGTGGTTAGCTGGGTCAGACCAGTTCACCAGCGCGGCAGTGTTTCGGGTGGTTTCACTCGGGTCCGCAAAGGTAAATTTACCCTCAACAACGCTGGCGTGGTTATAGATATGCCACACATCGCGGGGCATATCAGCCAGGACATACATCTTATTGTCACCCCAGTACGTCATGCCGCGAAATATACCCGCCAGATCACGAAGTACGGTCCAGGCGTCATTACGGTCCTGGATATAAACGTTGCAACGAAAACGAGGCTCCGTCCCGCTGCCGCCCTTGCCGTCTGGTACCAGTTGATCGCAATACTGGGCGATGCGATAAAGTTCCCATTTGTCTATCTGAGTCGCATCGATTCTTTGACCCAGCCCGAAGCGCTCGTTCAGAATGATGTCGTAATAAATCCAGGCAGGGTTATCCGTCCACGCCCATTTAAATACGCCCTCCCATGTACCAGAATAAGTGCGGGTTTCGGGATCATAAGTATCAGGTACACGGATGATTCGCCCTTTCGGATTGCACACAACCTGAGGAATGCCATTAGGGAACTGCTTTGCGTCAAACTCTACATACAGCAGCGCGGTGTTAACGTAGCGAAGTTTGGCGTCAATAATTTCAGTTACAGCTACAACGCGCATGGTGTCCACGATATTCACGCTCGTGGAATCCGGCGTGATTCTGCGAACCCGTAATTGCCATCCAGTCGAGGCTTTTGGAAGGTTAACGCGGTGACTGCGCTCATAAAGCGACGTGGTTTTGTCATCGACCGCACCGTTAACCACCGTTTCATACGGCCCGCCATCGACCGACAGATCGATAGCATACTCAACGCGGGTGCCGACTTTATCACCGTTGTTTTTCTGGAGTAAAAGAGTTGGCCACCCCAGGCGAATTCGCAGCGCAGAGAGCTGCGTGTTGGATACCGCGCGCACGTACGGCACAGCCTGTTTCAGCTCATATGAAACCTGAAGTTCGTTTTCAATGCCGGGGAAGCCCTGAATGTAGTCCTGGTCCTGAGTACCGGAACGGAACTCATATTTCACATTATTGAAGTTATAACTCCCGTCGGCGTTCTGAAGAGGCGTGTACGAAGATGAGTCACCAAGAAAAATGTTTTTACCATCAAGCCCGCCAGCGAACTCACCCTCTCCAAGAGCAATCAACACCTTTGCCCTTGCAATAGACTGAATGCTGTCCGGTGCTTCCACGGGCGTTCGGGTCTGATTGCTGCCACCTTTACCGCGGCCTTTGATGATCGTCGTTGTCATATTTCGCCCATAAAAAAGCCACCTTAAGGTGGCTACTGTTTGAATATCAGGATGTTGATTCCTTACAGCCTGGGTATGTTGGTACTTTGCTGTAGTTACTAAATAAAACTTTCGTCTGGATCAAATAGGTTAAGGAAAGTGAAATGATTGTCGTGTCATCCTTTGAAATAACGGAATCCGGAAGACGTTCCCAACCATGGGGTGCAACCGAAGGACATCAGTATAAAGCGGGGAAATACTATAATTTTAGAGAGCACCCCGAACTCATCACTACACATTTAGAAGACTTTGTAGAGCACGCAGACCAAATATCGGTACAAAATTTTTACGATTTTATTAGATGGATAAACGGTCCAGGAAGTGCCCTGGAAAGCACTGACTGTATGCTCTCTGGAGAACCTAAGGATGATCCATCAGCAGCCTTATTCAGGTGTACACATGGAATAACAGGCCGCTTCGAATTTTTCCTTCGACAGATAGAAATGAATGCAAACAAAGAAGCAATCATATGGGTTTACGATAAATTATCGATATACCTTCAGATAGAAAGGTCCGATTTTAGAAAAGGCTCCTTCCGCATCAGCCCCCTCATAACGGACTACATCACCCCCGACGGGAACAAGTTGACCGGGCACAGATTCTGTATCTATTTCCAGGCTTACGGGAATGGCATCCAAGATGCCTGGCTCTCGCTTGAAACAATGTTTGATAGTCTCGTGAAAACCACAAAACGGCTGAACTCTGAAATCATCAGTGGCCAGGCTGTACCGCTGTAAAAATAGCTGTTTATCCATAACATCTCTCCGGCCTCAGGGATGAGGCTTATTGCTGATCTTCTGCATAAATCCCGGCGGAGATAATCGCGCCGCCAATCTCCCGTTGCCCATAAAGCAGGGGAACGGGATTGCCAGATGCTGTCGTGTTAACGGGACCACCAAACGCATAGGAGGGTTTGTTATCAGGTTCCTGACGCATTCGCAGACCTGAAACCTGAGGAGAGAGCATCTGCACTACACCGCCAACGGCCATAGAACCAGCTGCGGCATATAGTGCCATTTGTGTGCTTGCTGCCCATCCTATTGGGTTCCACCAGGTAAAGGCTGCAATTGCGGCGGCAGTAACAATTTGAAAGAGGCCCGCCCTTTTACTACCGCGTATGACAGGGATAATTCGGATCTCATCGCCAGGCCCAAGAAGATCAAACTCTTCCTTGCCTATGTTAATTTGGTTTCGGAAGATGACAAAATCCAGCCCTTTCGCTCTGGTCTCGCGCAGGTAAGCATCAAAGCCATCAATGGTGTTAGAAAGCGCTCTGAATACTTCGCTGGCGGACGTTAGTGCACGGCGATGTGTCCTGCCAAATCGCTGAGCCATTGAGCCGCTGAGTTTGATAACGGTTTTTCTTTCCATTACATCAAATCCTTATAACGCAGAATTTTGATGGTACGGTCACGGTAATAGCCACCGTAGGGAATACGCTGGCTTAGCTGGCCATACATGTGATGCAGTAGCATGTTGCCATCAAGCAAAATCCCGGCATGGTTCGGGACGGTGGACTGAACCTGCATGATAACCATGTCACCTGGCTGAGCGGGACCGTCGTACTCACGGAAACCGCATTCCTGCCAGTTATCCATATAGAGGTTTTCACCCTGCTCCCACCAGTGGCGATCTATGCTGTAGTTGGGCAGTTCAATGCCGTGCTCGATGCGGAAATAGTCCATGATGAGAGACCAGCAGTCTGCATACCCGAGTACAAACTGACGCCCTGTGAGGGGACGGTCTCCGCGAGGCATGACGGTGCGAATGTCGCCCTCCGGCCACGATGCAATAATCCAGGGCAGTTCCGTGGCATCACACATCAGCATGTCGAGCTCGCTCGGCTGAGTTGTTGCCCCGTCGCCGGGATGGCTGTGGACGATCGCCACCACAGTGCCCTGCTCTTCGGCGGCCGCATAATCCTCAGGATTAAGTTCAAATTGCTCAGTCGGCGACTCAGCATTATTTTTGCAGGGGATGTATTTCTCCACCCGCCCCTTCTGAATAACCACGCCACAGCACTCCTCGGGGAAGGATGCGGCGGCATGCGCCAGAATGGCGCTAACTGTTTTGTCGCGCATGATTATCCTCTCAGAAGTGAAGCGCCGGGGAACCCGCCATAATCCAGCTGTTCATTCTCTCCGAAGCGAGGTTTACAGCCCGTTGACAGCAATCCGGAGCAAACATCCTGTGAAGGATCGTCCACCCGATTGCCGTCTTTATCGAACCAGCCGTTTTGCCCGGCGTAGGTGCAGCCGTTCCCGGTTTTGTACCAGCCCCGCATGCACCACGTGCACATTGGCTGAATTTGCCGGGTCGGAATGAGTTGCCCTCGCAAATCGGCTGGACTGGAAAGCTCAAACTCTACGGTTTCATCGTCTGACCCTGATTTACGGTCGATGTAATAAACCTGTTTGCGCTCCTCGTTGGGATTCGCAGTCGGGTTCCCGCCAGGAAAATTTCTTGCGTCCAGGTAGTGAGCGAAGGTGTCATGGATGATCACCTTTGCTTTAGCCATCCCCTGAAACCTGCGGCACAGCGCGCCAATCGTACCGCTGATGTTTGCAACAGTGAGTGACGGCCGTGAACTCTGGCCGTCACTGCTTACAGATATGCCGGTCAGTTCATACGGCCACGCGCCATACTCCTGCCCCTGCCACCACACCGACTTCGGCTCAAGTTTTGACTCGTCGCCGCCTGCGGCGATGATTTCCGCCTCGGTATGCGGGATTGTCTCGTTGTGAAAGCGAAGAATACCCGCACCGAACGCTGAGCCGTCCACCTCGATCAGGCGGACGCGCTTACCCGGTTCCAGTTTCTGGACATCAGATGAAATACTCATGGATGGTATGCCTGTATGAATGTACTGCTGAGGGTGTATTTTTTGTTGCCGTGGGTAGATATCTGGAAGGATTCCGCGCGCCATAAACCTGAAGGCTCAAGCGGCGGCTTCCAGATAAATGACTTCCACCCGGCATGTCTGTTCAGAAAGTTTTTAATGGTCTGAATGTAAGCCTCGTCACCGGTAAAGCTCACGCTCCACTGAGGTGTTACCGGGTTGATACCGTCCCCGGCAACCTGCGCATAGCCATCGCCAAACTGTGCCTTTCGGGTACGAAAATTTGTATCAACCTGAGAGGCAACCTTTGGGCACCAGCTGAAGGTTTCGACTGCCATGGTTAAACTCCCTTGATTAATCGCCACAGAGGCGAACCCGGCATGCTGGCCTGTTCGTTAATGACACCAGTGATGGCATCCTTAAGCTGCCTGCCTGCTGCTCCGGCAGTACCCTGACTGGACGCCTGTGGAGAACCGCCCTGAATATTGATATCGCCGAAGTTAACTGAAGGCACGCCACCAGAGACCTGCGGCATCCCTACTGCGCGAACAGCAAGATCACCATTAGGTGCCCGCGTGAGTGGCATAATGGCTTCAGGACCTGCCTCGCCGAAAATCCCCGCACCTTTGGCAAAAGCAAACAGCTGAGGCGTCTGAAAAACGCCATTGCTGTAAGCGCTCAGGGACGGAGAGTCGTAAACATTACCCTTCGCATTAAAGGTAAAGTTCGCGCCAGCATTCTGAATAGCGGTACCGCTGCTGGCGGTTGCGGCTGACGAGGCACCAAAACTGAACAATGATCCAATTGAGCTGACGCCATTAGCAACAGCCATGTTCACCAGAACGTTCTGGATAATCTTCAGTACGCTCACGCCCCAGTCCTTCCAGCTGTCAACGTTGCCATTGAGCATGTCGGTGATCGTGGTGACCGCGCCCCCCATAGCCTGCTTCATGCCTTCAGCGGCCATGGAAGAATAGTCAGTAGCTTCGTCCACCCAGTTCGCATAACCCTCAGACAGTCCCGTCATCCAGTCGTCACGCTGCGCATCAGAAGCGGCGTAATATCCCTCCTGGTCGCGCAGGCGCTCTTCGAGATAGCGCTTATTAAGTGCCAGTCCCTGCTGATAGAACGTCTCGTCGATTTCACCAGCCTGACGCTGGCGGAGAAGATCGGTATTCTTCTGCTCGAACTCCTTACGCAGATTGAACTGCTCCTGAAGTCTTTCACGGAACCTGGAGCCCTGCCCGTAGCCCAGCAGTTGCGCTTCATTGGCTGCGCGGGCGCTGGCGTTACTGTCAGCAAGGTTGGCTTCGTAATTCCGCAGTTGCTCACGCAATTTAACCTGGTCAATCAGCGCAGCATTCTGCAATACCGTCTTTTTCTGGGCTTCTGTCAGAGAAGCAAGTTCGCCCTGGCTGACCTGGTATTTAGCCTTCGCCAGTTCAGTATTCTGGCCTTGCAGGGCAATCTGCTCTTTTTGCTGCTTGATAAGGCGCTTATACACATCCTCGGTTTTCTCGCCTTCGGTTTTACCGCCCTTCGCCTTAGGTTTGTTGGCCTCATTATTCCGCCATTCAGCAAGACCGTTATTAATAAACTCCTGACGGCCTGTCTGGAATTGCGGATCACTGGTTAACCCCAGGTCATCGGCTGCATAACTCAGACGCAGGCGCTCTTTGGCCTCACCCTTATGGCGTGACAACTCCAGATCCCGGCGACTCTTTTCGAGAGCATCAGTTTGCTTTTTGTCGAGGTCGGCCTGAGGGAGTCTGAGCGGGACGTTAGCCAGCCCTTGCCGGGCCATTAATAGCTGATTTCCCAGACCCAGCAGACGGTTAAATTCAGTATGCTGACCATTCATCATGATCATCGACTGATATACCGCATTCTGTCGCCAGGCTTGTTCGCGTATTAAATCATTACGACGTCGCTCAATTTCTTCGAGAGCCTGCTGTATGCCGCGAGATTTATCTCGCATGTCATTTAATTTTCCCTCTTCAACAGCGAGTTGATCCGTAACAATAGCTATCGCTCTTAGGATTTCTGCATCGTTCTCGCTGTTAATACCCGGTTTTCCACGCGATGCATTCAAATCGTCGATCTGGTTCTTCAGCTTACCAACCTTTCTGGCTTGCTCATCAACAAGTCGATTTTGTTCAACGAGAGCCTCAACAGTTTGTCCACGATTTTCATCCGTCTCGGTCAGAGACATTTTTGAGGTTTTTTGCCTAATTTCATCAATCTGACCAGCGTACTCCTGAGCGGAACGACGTGCCTGCTCCTGATTCTGATACATCGTGTACCAGGCACCAGCGCCAAGCATCAGCAGCCCTGGCAACCCGCCAACCAACCCTAAAAGGCCTGTAGCGCCAGTTTTTACCAGCCCCAATACAGATGTTGCAGAGTTAAGAGCTTGCTGAGATGCTGCCACTGCCCTGTTTGACTGCACCAGAGCAGCGTTCGCTGTAATCATTGCACGGCGTTTGGCAATAGCATTTTGAGTCGCTGTGGCCTCAGCATTTGTATTTTTAGCTAAGACAAGTTCGGACTGAGCCAGTTGATATGCTCGCTCAGCAGAAAGGGCATCGGCGACCGCCTTGCGCTGTGACTGTGTGGCAGTATTTGCCCTGGCTGCGGCTAGTGCTATTTCATTTTTTCTTGCCTCAACCAGTTGTGCCGTTTGGCTTCCAAGCTCGCCGATCATGCCGCCAATAAATCTTGAACCGCCGATGGCCGCCAGCACGCCAGCAGCAGAGGCCACGGTATTTATATTGTCCGAAATGGAATTCAGTGCGCCAGTAAGTGCGCTCGTTGCACCCGTGGCTTCATTTGCCCCCCCCACCCACGCCAGAAATGCGTTTTCAATTTTTGTCGTTGCTGAAGCAACGGTTTGCGGCATGGCACTATATTCATCCCGCAACGTTCCAAGCTGGCTGATTAATGCCGGAACAACTTTATCGGCAGTAAGCTGCCCCTGATCTGCCATCGCCTTTAAGTCTTTCCTGGCAACCCCCATACCGGAAGCTAGCGCACGAATAACGCGATCGCCGTTTTCGTTAACGGAGTTGAATTCTTCCCCACGAAGAACGCCCTGTGCTAACGCCTGACTGAACTGTGTGATTACTGAGCTGGCTTCAGACGTGCTTGCGCCTGACAACTTAAGTCCTGTCGATATAGCTTCGGTTACTTTCAGAACCTCTTCTGAACTGTAGCCATACTCACGCATGGAGGCGGCTGAACGGGCAAACAGGCTGGCGTTATCTGAAAATGCGGTCCCGGTTCGCTGGCTAATATCCATTAGTGCGCGCTGTGACTCTTTGAAGTCATCGGAGGATTTTGATGCCTGCTTTAACCGGGCGTTAACTGAACTCCATTCATCAGCCAAAGAAATAAGGTGTCCGGTGGCATATGCTCCTGCAAATGCCCCAGTAAGACCAACAGCTGACGCCTTTGCAGAATTAAGTTGGCCAGTTAAGTCAGCCAAAGCCCTCTGAGTCTCTCTGGACGCGGCCGCCGCCTGTCGGCCACCATTTTGCATGGTGCGGTAATAATCTTGCCCCATTCGTGAGGCGCGGGAAATTTCCGTCTGGAATGACTGCGAGTTAGCGGAAATTTTGATTATTAACTCACGTAAGGTTGCCATCAATTTTCTCCAGGCGAAAAAAAAGCCCATTAACGGGCTTTTTGTTGTGATATAAATTTCATGGCTTATCTAAAAATTCTCTCAGAGCTTCCGATTTATTGCAGGAATCTTTATTAACAGTCATCCCTGCCTCTTTTTGCTTTTGACAGAAATAGTAGTAATCATCGTTTGTTTTTATATAGCCCATGAATTTAATAAAAGCTTTTTTACACAATTCAGGATTTGCATGATCAGAGCAAACCGTAGACGTATAGCTTTGCAACTCATTTGGTTCTAATGGAGCCAGTGTTTGAGTTGCACTTGATAAACAACTGAAACCATAAAATAATACAAATAGAACTAGTTTTTTCATTTTCTTCACCAAATTATAAAAAAATAATCCTATTCTTTTACAGTTCATTTGTCACTGAGTTGCAGCTGTAAGAGCCGCCTCAAGCCCGGCAAACGGGTCCTTAGGTGCTGTCTGTTCACCATCTCCCCACCGCAGGATCGCATCGTCCAGCGGTACTTTTGCCCCCTGCGAACCGTAGATGGCAGAGACGAGCTGAGCTGCCTGAATGTCGCCACGGATATCGCCAACCGGACTTTGCCTGTCGAACTCAATCCACATCAGAAGCTCGCTTGCCGTCATATTCTGCCGAAGCTCTGAGAGCGTGCGCCCCATCCGGAGCGCAAGCGACATCAGAAACTTTACGCCGGGGGTTGAGACTTTTCCCGCGCTTCGTCCGCATTGTTGATCAGGTCAAGCGCCTGTTTGAGCAGGCGTGAATGGACGGGGCCGTAGATTTCACGCACCTGCTCTTCTTCGTCTACGCTGAATACCGGTTGCTTATCGGTGTCGCACAGGACGTCAATGAAGAGAACCACGTCAGCGCAAAGATTACGGTGTGCCTTTTCCGATACCGACACATTTTCATCATCAGCACCCGCTTTCACCACTTCCTGCCAGCGCAGCCAGGCTTCACCTGACGGCTCACGGAGAACCACTTTGACGCCCTCCCACTCAGGAACGGCGACCGTCTTATGACGAAAACCCGACATCTTAGCCAGGGCGAGATTTTTAATATTCTTCATGCGACCTCTCAGGAGCCAGACTCGATGTTTTCAGGCTTACCTTTCAGGCGCAGGGAGAACGTTGCCGCCACTACGCCGTTGGTACCGGAAGACCAGGTGTGCTGGCGGATTTCAGCCAGGAACTTAAAGCCTTTGCCGGACGGGAAAATGACCTGGAAAGCGTAGGTCGTATCGTTGTCATACGCATCACGCAAGGCGTCCTGCGCCGGATTCTTGTAGAAGTTGCCGGACAGAGAGATTTCTGACGGAGAAGGCAGGCCGTTGATGTTCTCCTGCTCGGTAGAGCAAAGTGTTGTTACGTCGATATCCTGCTTCTGACCACCGGTGAACTGAATTTCTTTGATGGTGCAACTCAGATCGAGGAAGGTTGCGGAATCCATCGTTTCTTTGGTGGCAGGCAGGGAGGAAATAAGGATCTTCGTCAGCTGCGATTTTTCATAAAGTGCAGACATAGCTGTCTCCTGGAAAAAGAAAACCCGCCATCAGGCGGGTTCGTTGGGTGAATTAATTGTCACGGGGTAACTTTAAAATCCAGGGTGGCACGGTAGAGCCGATACTCTGGCTCGTACCCGGGGATTTTTACCACCTCTGTAGGGTTTAACGGCTTAAGCGAAGCGAGCGCCAAATCTCTCAGGGAGCGTGATTCAGCGATCGAAGTGGAATACACATCGACCTGAACGGAAACCCTGCTCTCTGCCTGGCCACACATCACGTCAGCGGAAACCTCATCGACGATGGAAAAGATAATCCAGGGTGGAGAGACAGACGGTTTCCCGTCACTACCTAATGGCGCAACATAGGGATATACCCGTCCTTCTGCCAGGGAAGAAAGCAAGGCGTAGATATCATCTTCATTCACTTGCTCAATACCTCATCAATAGCCTGATTCATCCTGGCAATGGCGGCGCTGGCGGCCTCTTCCTCGCGCGTATCGTAAGCGGGTCGCACAAACGGATGTGCAGGCATGTTCGCGGTGCCCAATTCAACGAATCGCCAGTAAAAGGCGTTTCTCGGGTTATTCGCCTTCATCGTGTTATCGCTGTTGCCGGTGCGCGGGTTCACGCCACGAATATGGACGCCGGAAGAAATCTCCCCGCGGCGGCGGCTTTTTTGGGTCACCACCACCACGTTTTTTTTCAGTTTCCCGGTGCGCACTGGTGCGCGTGCGATTACTTCTTCCTTAAGCACTTCGGCACCGGCGCGCGTAGCATCACGCAGGACCTTGTTGTTTTCAGCGCGGCTAAGCGCCTCCAGGTCCTTTGCGATATCATTTAACCCGGAAAAATCGAGGCTCGTCTCAATCATTTTTCAGCTCCCAGCTTGCACAATATCTCAAGACGCTCACCCTTTTCATCAGGGATAGGCGGGCCTATAACGTTAAGTGTTTTACCTCGGTATGGTCCACTCAGAACCTTTATCCTGGATACTGCCGTTATTGTTTCTCCCGATTTTCCACGGACCCATACCCTGACATCAGCCTGGGCAATTTCGGCGCCTGCTGCCATTAATTCTCTTCCGCTCCGGCCCCTTATATCTGCGCGGATGGTTTCACCATCCACCCATGTTTCAACTGGCTGGCCTGATGCGTCACGGATATGTACGGGGTTTTGTATCACAACAATTTGTATGAGCTTACCAGCGGATATAGCCATGAATGCCCTCAAATAATTGTCGGAAGTCGGAGATCATGAATTAAAAACGACACAGAGAAAGGAAGTTCTCCATGAAGTAAATCTTCCTTGTCAGCCAGGTCAGGATTTCGGTACAACATACCCACCAGACGCATCGTGGCGGCCTTCATCCGACTGAGCGCTTCACCCTCTATTAACTTTCCTGTTTCATCAATGACCTTGTCCCGGCTTCCCTGAATAAAAGCCAGCAACACCGAACTGGCTTCCTGTATTTTTTCCTTAAGTGGGCCGTCGTCAGCATCATGATCAATGTGCAGGTGTTCCTTAATCTCATCCAGTGTCACAAGTTCAATCACGTCTTATCCCTCCCGTCGCGGCCACGCTTGGCGGCCAGAGTCCAGCCTTTAGAACCTGCCTCACCAGGTTTATCCTGCGTCTGTTCGTCACAGTGCCAGAGCGAACCGCCCCATGTAACCGTGTCGCCAGGCAGATATTCCTGACCGGATTTGAATACGCCCTGATAAATCATCACTGGCACGTCAAAGGATTTGGTTTCGCTGGCGCCACTGGTGCGGCTAACCGTCAGAGTGAAGTTACGCTGCTCAGATTGCTGAATATCAATACCCGACACACCATCAACAAGACACTCCCAGCCGCGCATACCATGGGTTTTCTCGTAAGCGCGCCACAGGCCGCCGTTATGCGTGGCATAGCTGCCACGTGGGTAGCTTTTCCCCTCATCAATGAAAGGCAGAATTTCCAGCGCCAGGGCGTCCCGGCCATTTTCTCCATCTTTACCCGGCTCTGCTGCGGGCAGAGCTGCAATCGCCTCATTAACCAGCGATTTCACATCTGGCAGCTCCGGCATGGATGCGGAAACCAACTCCTGAATCATCGGCTGGACGTCTTCAGTTGTGACACTTTTACCGTCCTGCGGTACCGGGATGGCGGCTACCGCCTCACTGACAGCTTCTTCAACTGCCTGTTTAAGCATGGCGGGATCAAAGTCTTTACCGTCCTTTGGTGCAGGTATTTCTGCCACGGCATTGCTGACCAGCTCCTGTAAAACGGGGGTGATATCGTCGACCGTGACACTTTTACCGTCACGCGGAACCGGGATAGCAGCTACCGCCTCGCTGACCATAGTGGCAACATCTGGAAGCTCCGGCGCTGCCTGGGCTGGTAATTTAGCAATTTCCGCTTTCACCATGCTCTCGACGTCTGGAGCGGGCGCATTACTGATTTCTTCAACCTGCTTTGCGAGACTGGTTAGCCTCTCCTGATAGTCCTCTTTCAGGGCCTGAATACTTTTACTGAAGCTGTCACGCATTTCAGCGAGAACCTGACCAAATTCCTCGCCCAGCACCTTTATCAGGGATAGTTCGCGTTCATTCATTTTGTAAGAAATCCTCTGATCATGGCTTTGGCTGCCGACTGCTCAGCATCGGTTAAAGCCTTTCCTTCATTCGATGAGGCTGAAGGTTGGGACAAACTGCTTTTACCAAACGGATCATCCGAAGCATCACGGCGCGCCAGCGCCTCAAGGCTGAAGTTCTGCTGTTGAAGGTAAAGAGAGTCCCCTCCAGCCAGGGGAGGCAGGTTCTCACTTTTCCTCGCTTCGTTTGGTGTGAGGATAGTATTTTTCACCCCTTCCCCCAGGGATTTGATACGGCGTTCACTGTCCATACGCAGCAGCGCATTAACATCAAACTCAGTCCCTGTATCACCCTCAAGTTCAAACGCTTCATCCAGCAGCAATTCGATGGACTCAATCAGGGACTGAAGACACTGTGAGTAATACTGCTGATCCTGCGCCTCGATGTTGTCATGCGTTGGCAGTTCACCAATGCCAACCTTATAAGCAGGCACGTGAAATACTGAACAGACAATCTGCGCGGTCATGCGAAGCTGTTCGACAGTTTGCGCATCAGCAGCTGAGACCGTCCGGGGAACATATTTCGCACCATTGCTCAGAATGGCGGTTTTACCCGCATTTTCCCCGGTATAACCAGTGTCCCAGTTTTCTTTGATCTTCCTGGCGTTCTCTTCCGTAATCGAGCCCGGAACCTCGATAACACCGCTGGGTTTCCCGCCATTGCGGAAAAAGTACGCTGAGCTTTCCTGAATATGGTGACCCTGCATTGCAGCCAGACCAGCAGCATAAATCGGGGAAAGACCAATAAGGGGATGAAACAGACAGTTGAACCGATCGTGAATAACCTCTCGTGCCGGTACAGTCACAGATGATTCAATACCGGCCATGTTATCCGGATTGATCTGGTAGAAGACAGAGCCATCATCAGCTACCAGCGGCGTAACCTTGTTCCAGTCCAGCAGCCTCAGCTCGGTTATCTCACCGCGATTGTTCCGGATCTTGAGCGCAACGGTATTACCTTCGCACAGCTTGGAATTCAGCCAGTGCTCAAAGAACTGGATGCGGTTCTGAAAGGCATTTGGCCTGGAATACAGCGCGGCTATCTTTCCGGTTTTAATTTCCCTCCGAACGCCATTTGAATCCTGTTTCATCAGGCGCGGAGGCATTTTAGCGATATCACTTGCGATCAGAGATATGCAGGAAAACACAGCATAATAGGAGAGAACCGTTTTGGGCTTAATTTCCATGTTCTGCTGCCAGGCCCCGGCGTAGGGTTCGTGGACATAACTGAACATCGGCGTCCAGCCCCCGCGGTTGACAACAGGCTGCTGTAGATTTTTGACTTGCCCCTCTTTTCTTCGGAAAGGATTCCACATTAGCCGTTCTCCGCTCTACGCTTATTCTTCCTCACCCTGGTAGTTACCTCGGTGAAATATTCTGCCTTGCCAAGCAGCACCAGCACCCTTGCGCACCGATCGTCCACGGTCTTTACGTCTCCCGTAACAGAGTCATGTGTGCGTTGCAGATATCTGATTTTTGCCATGCAATTTGGCGGGGTTTCCCCCGCCCTCCTTTCGCGTTAGCTTCCCTGGTTAGAGCCGTAGTTCACACCAGAAATAACCGCCACCGCTGCCGTGCGGCGACGCTTCCAGTTGATCCAGCGCTCGGCACGGATAGCCACGCTGTTCGTCTGGAACATGGAAACCAGCTCCGTTCCGGTTGGGCTGACGCTGTCGCCAGTAGGATCGCTTTCCATTTCCAGAGAGGCTTCACGTGACATATCCACTGCCACACCACCGTCGTCAGCCAGATAAATATCCGGCGCGTTCAGCAGGGTAAGATTGCTTCCGGCGTACTGCGAAACGATAGCCGGAAGCCCCTGGAATGTGCCGCCAAGCAGGGTCATTTCCGGATACATTTTCTGGCCCAGAGCATTTTTCTTCATGGACAGCGCCAACGCGTTGGTGCTGGACATGATCCACACGCCGCCAGTTGGCTGGAGGTTATTGGAGACAAACTGAGCGAATGCCGCTTCAGCATCTGCATCCGGATCGCCGGTTGATGGAACAGCCACAATACCGTTGGTAATTGAGGCCGGAGAGACGTTAGCAACTTCAGCTTTCGCCGGGTTAATGAAGTCCGTATCCAGGCGTGCAATGACCGCTTCTGCCAGCGCATTACGCACCAGTGCATCAGCTGCCGGATTGGAGAACCGGATCAGCTCATCGGTCAGCACCGCAATGGCTGCGACTTTGGCGAAGCTGAACGTGATGGACTCAAAGTCGAATTTGGTCAGCGGCTTGGCCTTACCCTGACCTACCCAGCTTGCAGATCCGCCGGAAGTTTGTGCCGGAATGCGAATGTTGAACGGGACCTGACGCAGGGCAGGAATACCACCCTGACCGAAACGACCGATAATGGTCTGCGGGCGGAGGAATTCAACAAAATCATTTGCGTATTCCTGATACTCCACCAGCGCACCAGCCCACTGAGGATCGGTCGTTGTGCCAGCACCAACAGCGGCTTTCAGCACATGGTGAAGTTTCGCATCATCCGGGTACTGCTTACGTGCAATTACCAGCGCTTCAGAACGGCTGCCGTTTGCCGCCGCCAGTGCCTTGGCAAAACGGGCAAAGGCGATACCTTTCTCCAGATTTTGCTCAACGCGAATGATCCCCGGCGCGTTTGCCTTAACGGTGGTGACTTCGCCATTGGCAGTTTTTGTTACCGGTTTAGCCGTGGCTGCAATGCTGGCTTCCATATCACGAAGACGTTTCAGGTGTTCGTCTACAGATTTGATCTCAGAAGAAACGTTGTCATAGCTTTCAGTTTCTTCAGCATCGAGGGTACGGCCTTCATCGAATGCTTTGCTCATGATGTCACTTTGTGAAGCTGCCAGCGCCGCACGCTTATTTTCAAAACTTTTGATCTGTTCAGCGATATTCATCGAAATGTTTCCTTTTTTGGTTTTGGGTGCTGTAGCGCCAGCGGTTTTAGAGGTTTTCACTACCGGTTTCTCATTGCCTGACGCGGCGAGAAACTGGCGATCGAAAGATTTAACGGTCTGGATGGAGCATTCGGCATTGGCCGGAATGGTCACCGCCGAGACCTCAAGCAGGTCCCAGGACAAAAAGCGAATACCGCCTTCATCCAGGAAGGAATACTCAATTGGGCGGAACCCAATCGACAGGCCGCGTACCAGCCCCGCCTTAATCGAAGCCCACGCTTCATCAAGACGTGCGATTAACTGGGATGGCATGTCAGGGGTTGGTTTCACGAGCTTTGCTGTGATCTGCAACCCCTCTTTCACCATTTTTGGCGTGCAGGTGCCAATAGGCTGAGAGCGGTCGTGCTGCCAGAGGAACGGCGTATCGCTACGGAATTTCGCCCCCTCCGGCTCCATAATGTCACCGTCACGATCGGGAGACGGTGTTGAGGCGATGCCGGTGATAATCCGCTCATCCTCATTTACCGACTTAACCGTCATGAGGGTGCAGGCGCGTTTAAGCGTCATTTGCTGGCCTCCAGAAATGAAAAAAACCCGCATGCGCGGGCCATTAACTGACGTGTGTGTTAAACGAAAAATACCTGGTAGTCTTTTTTGACCGGTTCGGGGTTAAGAGCCATTAACGTAACGGCGTTGAATGTGGCCATAAGAGGGTCAATTTTCCCCTTCCCGCTGGCCTGTTTGGTGATGAGTATGGCATTACCTTTCGGCTCCACACGGGCGTTGCCTACGCACCATGCCAACAGAGGCTGACCACCATGAAGCAGAACACCTTCAGCCAGCTTTCGCTCGGTAGTCTTAATGGCGCCGCCGAGTTTCCAGCCCTGGCTGACCCCGGTTACAGCCTCATCAGGAATGCCTGCCTCACTGAGCGCATCAAGAATTTGCCCTACCTCAGAGGGGTCAATCCCGATTTTGTCCAGCAGTTCGGCTTCATAAATCCGGCTGACGTACTCTGCAACTTGCTCAACATCCTCGCCTACCCGCTTAACGATCGTCAGGTCACCGGCCCTCTCAAAATCCTTTAATTTTGAAATTTCGCTCTTTCGCCTTTCCAGGGCGATGGTATGTGCCCATGCATGGCACCAGCATAACCACTCGCGCGTCTGGCGATCGCGCCCGATAACAGCCAGGCCGAGAAGGTCATCGAGACCACCGCCATCGATACCAACTGTGACCACCTCAGAACGGCGCAAAATATCGTCAAAAGTGACGCGCCTTGCCTGTTGCTCCCAGAAATCTGCCCCTGCCCATCTGTCAGCGCGCAGGGCGAGACCGATTTCAACGTTGGCGTGCTTCGACATAAAGCCACGGAAATCTTCTTCCCCGGCCTCTTTCGCTTTATTGTATTCACGGTATAGAAACTGCTCGTCTACGGAGTAACCCAGGTTGGGGTTAACCATCGCGAGGTTATCCAGAAGAAGATGTTCACCGCTGGCAACCATTTCCGGTGGATGCTCAAATATCACCGGAAGGAAATGCGGATCGTGAATCTTTCCGTCGCGAACGTCACGGGCGTATTGCAACTTCTTCTTAAACACACCTGCCGGCGGTTCGTTAGACTGCGTGGTTGTGTACATCACAAAGCCTTCCGGTCGTGATGCCATGCCACCGACTGCCTCACGCAGCATATCTTCGGAGTTATGTTGCTTTCCAAAAAGCCACAACTCGTCAATGAGCGTGCCGACAGATTTAATCCCCGAAACGGTGTTGGGGTCGGCGGCCACCACTTTCAGCGTCGTGTCCGTTCCCCTGTGGGTGATTGTCCTGATGTGTGTCTGCACCTGGCAGAGGTCATCCAGATCATCATCCCGCTTTACCATGTCACGCGCCGGGTTAAAGGCGTTTGTCGCCACCTCTACGGTCGGGGCGATGATGGTGTACCCGGCAGCCTGACGCCAGTTAAGCAGCAACGCCGTCATCATGATCCCGGCGGCCAGCGTAGACTTGGAGTTTTTTTTGGGGATGAGCACAAACACTTCTGTAATGTGCCTGCGGCCAGTTTCGGCATCATACGAGCCGAACAGCGCCGCAACGAGATCGAAAACCCACTGTGCGCAGGATTCACCGAACGTTGGCGATCCTGGAGCATCAACGATTTTCAGTTGCCTGAAAACGTTCAGGGCTATTTCAGCCTGCTCCGGGTAAATCGGGGCAGGAATAATAGACTGGCCTTTCTTCAGGCGCTCCGCCCAGTCACGGCAGGCAGTTGTCCACTCCGGCATCATGTATTCCCGCGATTGTTAACCACCAGTTTCGGCGGCTGCTGAATTGCGAACTTATTGGCCGCTTTTTTGGCAGCCTCAGCTTTTGCATCCTTCTTACCGCCCTCACCTTTCTTCTGATGCATATAAGGCAGCATGGCCTTTGCAGCATCTTTCCTGGTTTCGATTTCGTAACCAACGTTGTTCATAACCGATTTCAGGAAGTCGAGAGGGTCTTCATACTCACCGGCGGACGATGCCGCAGGAGGTCGTTTTTCTTCAGGCGTGTTTACTGCTGGGGTATAAACATTCCTGCGATACGCAGGTTCGTCATCCACCTCAACTTTTTCTCGTTTTTTCCGCTCAATAAACGCGATGACCTCCGGGTCTTTAGCAAGCTGCGACCCCTTGGAACGCGCGGATTTTTCAGAATATCCCGCCTTTATTGCCGCATCCTTCTGAGACATCCCGGACATCAGCGCGAGAGCATATTTCCGCTTCTGCGCTGTTAACATGTTTACACCCTCCAGAGGGGGATTTTTTCTGCGAATGAGAGGGGGCGAGGTGTCCAGGGCGATCGATGTTTACTCTGGATGATACCCCCCCGGGGTTGGCAGGCCTCAGAGCCCTATAAATACAGATTCCTGATCGACATCATGCACCTCATGCTTCAGGGCTTGTTCATCAGGCTGACCCGTAGCGGCTTCACGTGCAGACTTACCTGCATGACATTCAGTGCAGAGCGTCCACAGGTTGCTCTCCGAGTTATCGCCTCCGAACTGAAGCGCGATACGGTGGTCGAGTTCACTGTCAGTCAAATCAACAACCCGATTACACATACAGCAGTGACCACTGTCACGCGCATAGATACGGCGCTTCAAACTCACCCTTGCACTTCCACTTATGCGGCGCTGCTCACCGTAGATCGGCTTGATGCGTCGCGTATCAATGGCTTTCAGGCGTGGCTTTAACGTTGTTAGCTTAGACATGCAACCTCCACGCCCGACGGCGTTCTGTTCGTGGCGCTGAGTCAGGGTGACGCTCTACAGGTTCACCATCTGCATGGTCCACCAGCGAGTAACAGGGATAAACCACAGTGCCGCCATAGGCATCACCAACGGCATAATCGGCAGGCTTGCTGCTGACCCATCGAGAAAAAACTCGTTCAATATGCTGAGAAGGTACGCTGTAACAAACGCCGTGTATCAGCCGCGGAAGTGTGATGTAGTCAGCCTGAGTTTTATCAGCAACTATCAGTCGTTCGGCTATCTGCATCTGGTACTGAGGTGGCCGGCCAGTGCCCAGGTAAAAGCTCACCAGTGAATCAGGGAAGCGGTTAAGACACTCACCCACCAGATCAGTAAAACCAGCAACAGGCATCGCGTCATCTTCCAGCACGACTACCCGGCAAGGTTGCTCGGCAGCCCATTCAAGCGCGCGTCGGTGATTCCAGTTCGCGCCGTGGTTACCGTCATCAATCAGCAGATGAGCATCCAGCAGCGCAGCAAGACGTTGTGCATGTTCTAAGCGGGTGTGATGAGCGCAAACTACGAATTTCATGTGTAAGCCTCTGTCGGTGCGTGGGTGTGAACTCGTTTTCTGGCAGCGATAATTTCTTTTTCTGCGTCAGAAAGATTTTTAAACCATTTTTGCCACACCACTTCGCCACAGTTGAACAGAGTGGCCCGCCACATATTTCCGTCCTTATATACACCTCTCACACCTGATTCGGCTCTCCCGGCAAGTGAAAGATTTTGCATATTCTGAGAGCGAGTAGCCAACCTAAGATGATTTACATTCACACATGCTCTATTGCGGCAAATGTGGTCAATCTCCATTCCGTCAGGTATTCGGCCTTTTTCTCTTTCCCAGGCATATCGGTGGGCTGAAATGATGCGGCCTTCCGATTTTAGTTGTGGGTATCCTTTGCTGTTTTTTGCACCGGTCCACAGTAAGCACTCACCTGATATCTCGGTACTAAATTCAAATCTCACCTCAGGTGAGGCAAACCTGTCTTTCCCGGCGAGAGGATCGCCAAATTTCCTCATCCGAATGTAGTGTTTGTTGCATAGGTTGCGCGCTAAAACTTTATTGCAGCATCCGGAAACATTGCAGAATCTAGTCATAGATAATTTCCTTCGCCCATAAAAAAAGCCGCACGATGGCGGCTACTGTCTGTATATCAGGATTTTCAACGAATTAAAGTGCGGATAGGCTGAAGGCTCATTAATACAAGGAGTAAATATGTCTGGACTTATCAATCCTCAAAACGCCCCAGAAGAATCAGCTTATGCATTACTGATTGAAATGATTAGAGCCCAAAGAGTTCCTGTTTATTCAGGAGGGGATATATCTAATCTCCTCTCAATGTATAACCAGGCTGTTCAGCACTTCCAAAAGAGTAGCGATGACAATAATTAAAGATTTTCTTACTTTTTGTTAAACGTTTCACGGATTGAATTTGCCATTAATGAGCACCTTCAATCCGTGTCTCGCTTTGAACTTCTCTCCACTATTTATGGCGCCACCAGGCGTACTCCTTACCGATACCTTCAGACTTAAACACTGTGTGGATGCGCGGGCCGGTGACAATGCGATCGCCAAAAGACTTAGCGACAATGCCAAAAGCGATCATATCCCCCACCGCTGCATCAGCCTGCTCTGTCTTCCAGAATCGGTAGCTCTCAATCCGGTAGTACAACCGGATGATGCCGTGCGCGAACGCCATTACATCAGCGCGCGTCCCGCCCAGCAGCCCGGCGTTAAGCATCACATCGTTGCGGTGCTGTTCGATAAACTCCTGGTAGATGCGTTCCGGGTGATTCTGCTTTGCCCATGCGTCAGCGTAGGTTTTTGGTTCGGAGCCGACGTACACCTTCCCTACCTCCATTTCTTCCCACGGCGCGCGAAGCATTTCGACATCGGTACCATCGGTACACCAGACGAACCGGTATTCAGGGTGATCTCGCAGGTGCTGCCAGATGTGCAGCCATCGCCGGAAGTAGACATTCATCTTCACGTCAGGTACGCGATACAGCTCAACATCCGCCGGGGCCGTCAGTAATTCATCCACCAGCGCTATACGACCACACTGGCGAAGCGAGGCCGCCCATTTGCTCAGCATGTCAGGCGAGGGCGCCATTTTTGTGCCGCGCTGCGGGTCAGGCTGACTGGTGAGAAGCGTTGTGATAACCACGTCGCGCTGCTGGCGGTATTCAACGTAACCAGTAAACCCGGCATCACGCCGTTCGTTATGGATCTTCACGTTACGTTCCACCAGCGCCTGTCGGTCGGGACGCGGTACCGAACGCTCTACGGCTTCATGCTCATCGAGAGAATGGATCAGCTTTTCTGAACCGACCACATCACCGTAAGCCCATGTCGTCAGGCCAGCATTGTGAATGCGCAGGGCGAGGTCACTGTGTTCGTACATACCGCGACCGTATACCGGATCGAAACCACCAACTTTCTCTATGGCGCTGCGGTGGTAGTAAAGCATTACGCCACGCTGTCCGGAGTAAGCGATGTGCTTATCATCCCGATACAGAACCGCCATATCCTTCAGCTTATTCGTCCCTGCCAGATCAAGAAACTGATAAGCCAGGTGTGGCTCGGGTGATTCGATGTAAGGCAAGTGCCAGTTATCAGCGATGGGCCAGGCGTCATCGTCCCAAAGGAAAAGATGCTCACACCCGGCGTCCATCAGCGCGGTTAAACTGGCGTTCTTCGAAGCAACAATGCCGAGTGATGTTTCATGGCGACGCAGCTGCACGCCGTCAGGCACTACTGCGGCAGGTTTTGAACCATCATCGACTACCACCACCAGCGCGCCGGCTGGCAGGTGCCTCAGATGCTGTTCGAGTGAACGTTTTAAAACGTCTGCGCGCTGATGTGTCGAAATGGCAATGCCGATCCGGGATGAAACGACGCTGGCGGGAGCGTATGGGACACCATCAATAGTGACCTGCATAAAACCTCCCGTCAGATTCCACGCCGTAAGGAAGTCCAGATCGCACCGCCTGGCTGCATAGCTTGTTGAATAGTTTCGTCCACAACCTTTTTGATGGACTGCTGTAAGGCGGTCTCTAACGCGTTTTGGTGATTGGCGGCAACCGCAAACTTTTCAGCCAAAATCTTCACGCGGCTTTTACCATCGTCAACATCGAGTGCCATGCCAGCTTCGTGCTGCTTACCCTTGTCGGTGACGTTCACGTTCAATTTCACGTTATAACCCGTAGACAATACGCCATCACCGATCAGCGCCTTATGGATGTAGGCTTGCCCTGATTTATCGACAAACCAGCCCCATTTAAAGTCTTCAATTGGGCAGTAGCTATTGATGCCGTCTCTTGGCTCATCTATAGGGCAGCCGATATAACCACCAGCGGGAACACCAAAGCGAGTATTTGCCAGATGCTTAATGGCAAACTCCTGCCCTTCAGCAGTCAGGAACGTGAAGAAGTTTTTCTCGTGATATTTTGTAGCGGTATGGCGACTTTCAGCAAACCCCAGTTCTCGAAGCTCAGCTGCGCCAGATTTAGATGGCAGATCTCCACCAGTCAACGCACCACGAAAAAACAGCGCATAAAGAACATCCGTCGCAGCGCCGGACAACGTAATGATTTTCTGACCCATGATTTATTTCCTTTTAGGCGTGAGCCTGTCGCACGGCAAAGCCGCCGAAAGTTAACGGTTTGCCCAGGCTCACAGCTGAAAGACTTTCTTTGATGTGCGCGTGCGATGCGCATAAAAAAGGTCGCTTTCGCGACCCGTTTTTGATCAATTACATGTATTGAAGGATTTTTTCTTTTAGCCGTTTATCCACCTTTAAGCGAAATCGCTCACCAGTTGAAAGTGTTATAACGCAACGGATTTTATTTGGATGAAAATTTAGCTTTTTCAACCGCACGGCCATTCTTTTGAACCAATCTTCATCAGCATCAATAATAATTCGATAATTAGCTTCATCTCCGTTTTCTAAACGAGTAGGAAGTCGATCAGACTCTTTATTCCTAAATAGCTGTTGAAGCTCAATTTCTCCGCCAACATACCAGTAAATGGCTTTGATTTTTATCGAATGCAATGAACGGTTAACAACTGTTATTGCTATCAGCCTCCGGTCATCATCATCAGACATGATACGCCCGAATTTAACCTTTCCTCCAATAAAAGCCCTTCGATTGATTAAAGCAATGAACAGCGAAGTGATAACAGCTAAAAAAGTAGCCACTCCTGAAAACCAAGCCCCGTATGCAGATACTTTTGCCCAGTATGCAGTTTCACGGGCTGAAATTAACGCTTCGTAAGAGATATAATCAGAATTCATACTCACCCCACTTTTTTGAGGTGATTGTATCTGAAAGCTTTATCACAGGCACTCAGTGAATGCCTGCTGTAATGACTATCCCCTACACGGGATATTTGTCAGCTTATCCGCTTGAGGGGATAACCATTATCAAGCCCACCCGCAGATGAGCTTTGTAATGGTTACTGCGCTGGTTGAATATCGATGAAGTACTCTTTGCCCTGCTCAAACTGTTCGAATGCAGCCGGGTTCGAGACAACCAGCTGCAATTGGCCGCCAGGCGTGTACTTTGACCATGACTTGTTTTCTTCTGTGTCAGCGGTCACGGGGCTCATGTGAATTGTACGGTGTGAATCGCCATCTGCTTTCTGAATAAAGTGGCAGCGGAATTTAGCGCGAACGGTCATGGGGTTTCCTCGGATAGTAAAAAGCCCCGCTATTGCGAGGCGCTGGTTTGTTTCTGGCAGTTAGCCTGCCACGCTTTGTTATGCGCCAGGATGTCTTTCTTCGTCTGGCGGTCCAGCACATACCAGTCGTGAGCAGTTCCGTAGATAGGTTTAACCCAGTCGCAAGCCGTGTCCACTACCTCAACCCTTACGGGTCCAGTTGTCCCGCAGCTCGCGATCAACATCGTCGCCAGGCATATGGTTAACAGTCTGCTGTACATTGCTGGCCTCTTTCGTTGCTTCAACCCGGCGCTTCGCTACTGCTTCAGTGGCGGCGGTGTTCTCTTCGGTGCGTTGCTTATCGGCTTTCGCTTCCGCTTTGCTGGTGCCGCGAATATGGCCCAGGCCAAAAGCTCCAGCTATAGCTGAAACCACCAACGCGAACAGCCCGATTATCGTTTCGATCCCCACATTCACCTCACACCAGAACGGATTTCGCCAGGTTAAACAGCGCGCGGCGTTTATCCAGTCCGTTTCTGCCGCCATTGATTAACAGTGTCACGCGCTCAACGTCGCCGGAATGAAGAAGGCAACCGCGGGAGGCATAGAACCATGCGGCAGAGCGCGCGGCGTATTCATCCTTTTCAAGCAGCTCCGGTTGAGTAACAAGGTCCAGTTTCAACGCCTGGCCACAACTGCGATAGTTGCTCAGGCCGGTAATCTGTTTCAGCCCACGACCGCGATATTTCCAGCCATCACCAGCGACCTGATTGCCAAGGTGTTCTTTTCCCCACTCACCACCGTATACCAGATTGGCGATCGCTTTCTGGTTTGCCGGTTGCGTTGCAGTTCTGCCAAGTGCGGCGGCCTGCTGTTGAGTGATGCGGTGGCTGCCGAACGTCGGCACTAAGTTTTCTGCCGCATAATTAAGATTTTCCACCACACGGGTAAATCTGGAGCTTTCATGCCCCATCTGGGCAATAAACATGGCCTGGTCAAGCGGTGCGGTGATGCCGTATTCCTTCATGGCGGCGTCGATATGCGGAAACCAGCGCGCAGCTAATCCGGCGCTGATACCAGCCGCCTTCTGAAATTGTGATTGGTTCATTAGTGCCTCAGATGATCAACCAGCCGCGCCATATTTCCACGAACCTTCAGGATGGCGGCGAAGATAAGAATGTTTGCGACCACCACCAGCCAACTGGAATCACGATAAAGGCCGAAGATGAACTGCAAGGGGATCGCGGCGTAAACCAGCACGGTTATATACGCCAGGACAGAAATAAAGGGGCGATGCCGGGCGCCATGTCGCTGGTAAAACATCAGCACGATGACGATGGCCGCACAAATAAACGCATTAAAGACTGCTGACGGGTCAATTACCATTTCCCCCTCCCCCACGTAGCCGCGAGAAAAACTTGAACACGTTGTTCAGGTCCTGGTTGTTAAGATAAGTGAGGATTTTTATACACAGGGCAGACAGAATCACTGCACCCAGTGCATCCAGCGGTTTTTCATAGTGCGAAGCTGCATTTAGCAGTGAGCCAATAAGTCCTGCCCCGAGCACCCCAACGATAAACGACGTCAGGAAATATGCTGCCAGTCGGGCGCGGGACAGGTTTGTGGCTGTCGCGACGTAGAACACCGCACCACCAAACGCCCCGAACACCACACCAAAATCTGTATGAGTAAAGACGCCGTACAGGACTGAACCCAGCAGGCCGCCGCCGAGAACAGCGCCGGTGCCGGTTAATGGATCGGACATTAAGCCCCCTCTTATTGCTGTGATCCCTCTCAGGAAATTTGAGGGGAATAAAAAAAGCCCGCTCGCTAGAGCAGGCTAAAGTGATGATTATCACAAGAAGGTAGAAAGGAGATCATCCGAAAGACAGGTAGTGACGTCCGGGTATCGAGGCCGATTCACTGATGGTTCAGGAGAACCACCTGCCAGCGGATATATCCCCTTCTTCTTTAGCGTAGCCGTAACTTCGGGAAACGAGCAAAAAAAACCTGCTGTTTAAAGCAGGCTCTCAAGGAATTATCAATTCTATATTATTGTTATCGTGGTGCCGGGTGCCTCCCGGTGAGAATTACTCCAGCAAACATTCCCGCGTCTGAGAGGTTTCCTTTTCAGGTAACTGCTGGAACGCCCCTCCGCATAGGGGGATTCACCACAATAAAAAAATAGCGCATAAATCAGAGTTGAGAAACTTCCTCGCTTAACGAATTGGACACTGGTCCGCCATCGAGGATTCGAACCCCGAACCACAGAGGTAGAAGCTCCGTGCTCTTTCCAGTTGAGCTAATGGCGGAAAAAAAAGACCAGCATTGGGTTGCTGGTCATGGGTCATGCAGTTGTCTCTGCGAAGTTGGTGTATCCCCACCAAGTGTTATCAGTATCGAGAGCATTATCGAATGCCAGTTTACTACAGCACCGAAGAAAAAATTCACTCTGTCAAAGGCCATCAGAAATGACCTTTTGCAAAGTGTTATTTACTGGATTTAAACAGGGGCCAGAGTAAAGCAATTACCCCGGCTACCAGCACGCCATCAGCAAGGATGGACATCATTTTGCTGGTGAAGTCGATGGCAACCACCAGGAACATCAATACCCCGGCGGCTACCCAGCGCAATTTCCCGATCACAGGTACTGGTCCAGTGGAAGTTGCAGCGCCTGAGCGATTTTCTTGAGCTGCTTCTCTTCTTCTTCCCCGATGCCGTCGTTGTCAGCGACATCAAGGCACAGGCAAAGAACATCAACAGCATCGTTTGTACCGGCAACGTCAGCCAGTTCGCGCAGCGCCTGTGCATTAGCAGAGCGCGGCGAAGCTTCATAGCGAGCACGGATATTGCTACTCATCTGTGCGATCTCACCAGCGAACGGTGCGAAAGCAGGCAATGCTGAAATGGTTTTTTCCAGAGTGGCGATTTCTTTCGCGTCGCATGTACCGTCGGCATACGCAATGGAGTAAGCACCCCACACCGTAGCTTCAACCGCGTCGCGGTTTTCCATTTTCTTAACTTCAACAACAGCTTTACGTGCTTTCTTTTTGAAGATACCAAACATAGTGACTTTCCTTTTAGCGGGTGAGCCAGCGCTCAGGAATGATCAGCCCACAGAGACAGTCACACCGACCGTTCCCTATGGCTCACCCCTGAAAGGCTCTGTGGTTGAATTGCGCCGAGCGTGGCGCGGATATGAAAAAGGCCGCCTTTAGGCAGCCTCTTACATGACAAAACCCTGTCGTAGCAGGGTTTTGGAATCGTTTTAAGTCCGTGGCGTAGAAACCACTCTTAACACAGTAATACATAAAATGCGGACCGCGTGAGGAAAACGATGGTTTTTTTAAAGCGAATGAGTAAAATCAACGCCACTTTGCACACAAGTTATCCACACTGTGCGATTGCAAATTCTCAATGAATTTCGTAAATGCGCTAATTTATGTGCTTTTTTTGCCGATAGCATCTATACACTTGTGTGGTAAGTTTTGAATGAACGTTACCTCTTGGTTTGAAAATTCTTAACATAAGGACATCTGAATGTTTGAGCAGCGTAAAGCTCTGTACGCGCAACTGGAACAAGCACGTAATTCAAAAGTATTATGCTATGTCACAGGTGACAGACCAAACCAAGAAGCTCAAATCAGTGCTGATGTATTCGATTTGTTCGTCAATCATTTAGATGTGATCGGTGATGTTCAAAAAATTAGTCTTGTGCTTTACACACGAGGCGGGGATACTTTGACAGCATGGAGCCTTGTAAACCTGCTTCGTCAGTTTTGCAAAGAGCTCGAAATCATAATCCCATCCAAATGTCATAGTTCTGGGACGATAATGTGTCTTGGTGCTAACAACTTGGTTATGACTAAGCAGGCAACCCTGGGGCCAATCGATCCGAGTGTGAACACACCACTTAACCCTTCGACCATTATCAATGGGCAGCAACTTCAACTTCCAGTCAGCGTTGAAGAAATCAATGGTTATCTTGAAGTAGTTAAGCATGATTTGAGTATCAAAGATGACGCCTCACTTGCAAAGATCCTCCTTGCATTAAGTGAAAAGGTTCACCCACTGGTGCTTGGTAAAGTCTATCGAGCTAAAGCGCAGATTCAAATGCTCGCAAGAAAACTACTTTCTCATCAACTCACTGATAGTGAAAGTATTGAGAAAATTGTAAGTTTCCTTTGTAGTGATTCTGGTAGCCATGACTACACTATAAATAGAATCGAGGCAGTAAACGATCTGGGCCTTACTGTGGAAAAACCAGATGAGCATCTTTACGGCCTGATTAAAGCAATTTATGAAGATTTCAAAACTGAGATGCATCTGGGTGAACCTTTTGACCTAAATGCTATCTTAGGAACAGTGAACCAAGCATCATACGTATCTGTCAGGAGCATTTTAGAGGCTCCAGATACGTTTTCATATCAATTCCGCACTGAGGGGATGTTACAGCGTTTTCAAGTTCCAGGCGCCCCAGGTCAGTTCGGCATAAATCATAACCTTATCTCAGAAGGGTGGGCTCGACATGGATAACAAATCATCTACAGGAAACTTTGTAGTCTATACGAATAGGCATATAAATACTGCTGCGCCTAAGCCAGCAAGTACCCCTTCTACTGCTCAAAAAGTCAGTAATAACGGGGTAAATGGCTACAGTAACTTTTTAAGTTGCACCACAGGTTCGGTTATAAAAAACAGTTTCTAAAAGCAACGGCTCTCAAAGAGCCGTTGTTGTATCTACTCACATTCTAAACGTATATCGAGCATGCTAAGGCAACCGTCAATAAACCCTTCTGCCATCTGGATCTCTATGCGTATTAGCTTCTCATCCTTCTTTCTCGCTTTCGCGATTTTCCGTTTTGAGATGCCATATAGATAATGAGCAACCAAGAGCGAATGCTCATATGGTTTTCGTTTTTGAAGCCGAGCCAAACACCCTTCTATAATCAGGGCGTCATCGTCAGTGCAAGAAAGGCGGGATTTACTTGTTTGAGGAAGAAGCCCTTTGAAACCAGCTGCGATTGGTGAGTAATCCACACCAGAACTATCGCTCGCGGCCCAACCTCCCCAACGCTCTAATACCTTCTGAATATCACGCATGTTTTCTCCACTTTTCATGCTAATACGCCGATTGCCAGCGCACGATCTAAAAACCGAAACAGCAGCGTTAACTGGTCGCCGTATTTCGCTTCAAATGCCACAGGATCAGCGTGTAACTCGTCGTGATGCGCTCTGCACAGCGGTATCACAAACAGGTCATGCGCCTTAGTACCCATTCCACCCTGCCCGTGTCCTATCAGGTGGTGGGGGTCGTCTGCCGGGTTATTACAGCAACAGCACTGCTGCGACTTCACCCAGCGGGTGTATTTCTCGTTTTCCCAGCGTCGGCGCTTTGGCCTCAGCATGAAAGATTCCGGCGTTTCAGGATCGACCTTCACCGCCACTATCTTTTTTGCCTTCTCCTGAAAGATTTGCGTAGCCGGTAATGACGGGACAATGTCGCTTTCCCTCATCACTGAACTGTGCTGTTCTGGCTTGATTCTGAGTGCTTTACTCGCCACTGATTCAGGAACAAGGTCAGCCAGATCATTACGTACCATCCACCAGCAGAACTCAGGAAGCGAAAGAGTGTGGTCAGGGCTGAAACCTAAATCAATATTTACCCTTTCCAGCAGCCATTTTACCAGGTTCTGCATGGCAATTCCTGCCAGTCTTTCAGTGGTTTGCTCACGTAAATGGTTATCACATGACCAACAAACACGAATGCTCCCCGGAGCGTGGCGCATTACCGTAAAGTCACTGGCATGCCAGTCAGTGTGAGGCCACTGACATTCAAATTTTCTCTCCAGCCAGGCATCAAGGCTACTCAATCCACCAGCTCGCTGAATGACCCTCTCGTTAATGAAAATAGCCTGCATGTTGGCATCGTCAGTCAGGGGCTGGTGGGCTTCAGGGATTAATCCAGATGGCAGATGCTGGATGGCTTCGGATGGTGGCTCAATAACTACCCTTCCCTGACGGAATAGCCAGAGCAGTTCGTTACCAGGGCGGAACAGAACCACCCCGGACATCGGCGCAATTTCAGGCGTTAGTATGGCTCTCACGCAATTTGCCCCTTAGCGACATACTCTGCCCAAAGTCCACCTATCCAGCGCACCCCTTTCGCCGTGAAACGAGACTGATTGAACGCATAGTTGGTCTGGTTGGTGGTCCCGGTCTTAACTTCAAATCGGCCTGCTTCGATGTGTTTACTCTTCGGAGTAAGCACGCGGTTCAGGCGGTACATGATGCCGTTCTCAATGAGGAACATCGCGAACTCGGGTTCTTTGGCGTTAAGGAGCTTGGCAACCTGCCGGAATGTCATTGACCCGGTGGCTTTGACGTAGCGATCAACAAATTCAGCCTTTGGTGCGGCAATTGCCAGTTCTTCACTCAGACGTTGCTTCTGTTCAGCAAGATCAGCGGCGAGCCGGAGCGCTTCAGGGAGTGTTTGGGGAACAACCATCCCGGCCCCGCTCTCCAGTTCCTGCCAGCGATCAACCAGACGGGCAGTAAACTCCGGGCACAGCTGCGCGACGATCACATAGCTGTCTCGCTTGTTAACTTCGTAGTAATGGTAAGTCTGCTGGTTCTGAGGATGGGTGTACTGCATTGCAGCATACCCCCCAATAACGCCGGATTTCATCAGTCGCTCGATGGTTACGCAGACATTGCTGTGACGGGAATCGACCAGCTTCGCAATTTCACGACTGGACATCGTTATCTGCTGACCTATCGCGGCGGCATGGTTTGTCGGACACGTTACGGTGATGTTCATCTGATTCATGCTCTTCTCCACTTATCAGGCGGCTGCACCCGCCAGAGGTTCATGTTTCTTGATGGATATTTCTACACGTCCACCCGGTACCTTCGGCCCCCACTCCACCAGCATTCTCTGCACCTGGCTGTCATCCTCCCAAATGCCAGCATGCGTAAGCGCATCAAACAGAGCCTTGTTGTAGTTGTCGATGTCGCGGCGGCGGGCATCTGGCGGAAAGAGAAGGATCTCCACCGCAGCTGGTGATGATGATGGTTGTGGTAAGCAACGCAGTTGCTCAATGATCGCTGCACATGCCGCGCTCTGGTATGCCCTGCCCTTCTCGCTGATAAGATGGCGGCCTTTTAACGGCCCCTTGTTTGGGGCTCGCCAGTATGTGTTTACGCTCGGTGGGAACGGGAGCACCAGTTTCATAAACTCTCTCCCTGTTTTTTCAGCCATTCAACAGCGTTATCTCTGGCCTTATCTCCACCGGATAGCAGGTCTTTGATGATCGTCACTGGATCTGCATCCCATTCCGTTTTGACGACGGTAATGCCCCTGGCTGCGCCAGGAGCAACAGTGATGTAACCCTTTTTCTTAAGTGACTTCACGTGCGCTACAGCAGCGTTCGGTGATGCGCAGCCAATTAATCCGGCAAGCTCCAGCATCGTAGGTGGGAAGCCAGCCTTTTCGATATGAACCTTGATAGCTTCGAACACTTCATTCTGACGCGGCGTTAATTCGATCATGACTCGACTCCATAACGCCCGTTCAGGCGTCCGATTACGCTGTTGAACATCACCAGGCTTACGCCCATCGGTTTAACCTTCTCGTGGTACTCCTTCAGGATCGGAGGCACTACGACATTCCAGCTTGGCTTTGGCTTCTGCTTTAGGGCTTTTTTGATGGCATCGTTGCATTGACGGGCTACATCACGCACAGCGTTCTCATGCTCGGTAGATAGCTTTTTCATGCGGCGCGCTCCTGTTGTTTTTTCATGGGAACGGCAACTGCCGGTATAAGCTCAACGGCTGGTGATTCAGATTGATTTCCCCAGTGGTCCCAGCCAGGCGCACCGCAACGGCTGAATAGTTCGATGCGTGGGACGTCACCGTAAAGCTTCTCCAGACGGAAACGCGCCTCTGCTGGCTTCTGGCTGTGCTCACCGAGTGGGCTGTAAATAACCTGCTTGATGCTGGCGCACTTGCGTTCAAGTCCATTCCCCCTGGTGGCGATCAACAAGTCTTCGGTATTGGCTCGGGTGTAGTTACCGCCGTTCATGCGTGTCTGTGCGTTCAGCAGGTCGAGGAAGTCGTAAAAATCTTCCACACGGCCTGCCTGAAGTGCTTTGTTGATATGCTTCTCTGCCAGTGGGTTGAACTTTACCCAGGTAAAGCCCTTCATCGTGCGGACCTTAAAGCCCCACGCTTCAGCCAGCTCGATAGCCTCTCGGGTATGGGTTCCGGTAAACCACATAGCCAGAACTGCATCATCGGAAGCCAGGTCCCAAACCGGTAAGCGCTTCATGTCGATCAGTTTCATCGTGTCGTAGTGATCTTCTGCTGCACCGTTACTGGCTTTGTTGTCATAAAGCCAGGCTGGGTCAGCGTAAATCAGTGAGTATTTCATCAGACATTCCTCGCTCGGCCAGCCAGACACCATGCATCAGAGGGTGCTTTCACTTTCGGCGCCATGCTCAGGCAACGCTGACGCTCAATCAGTATCTTCATCCGCTGCTCTTCGTTCTTAGAGCGATTGAAGGCATCCATCAGTACTGTGGCCGCACGCTGGTAGAGCCCTTTTTCAAACAGGCCTTGAGCCTTATCCATCATTGTGGTCACAGCCGGATTCAGAGCTTCTTCCTGTTCTGGTACAGCTGGTTTATCAGCCCGGTTGATTTTCAGTGCAGAACGCCCCTCGCCAACCTCCCCACCCGGTGCTTTGGCAAAATACTGGTAGCACTTGCCGTTATGCAGGCGGGTTGCGCGATTCAGTTTGACCAGATGGCATACACCGCGCTGAACAGCATGAAGGCGGTATTGAGGCATTGAAGCTGCAATCTGTTTGTTAGTTAACCCAGGGTTTTCAGCGATGAAAATTTGAATATCTTTCAGAAGGCTCATGAGTTCGCTCCTCTGAAACCTGCCGGGATGACTTTGTCTGGCTGACCGAATTTCAATGGATCTTGTTTGCGGACAGCGTCCCAGTCCTCACGCTTAGGTCGGCCTTTGCTATTCCAGCGCAACGCGTTCTGCAAATATCCTTCGAACTTGGTCGGCCTGAACAAAGTTGTTGGCTGCATGTGTTCGTAGTATTTCGTGTCTTTCCACTGCTCGTGCTTGTAATCAATAACCAACAGCAACTCATCGTGTGTGAAGTTCTCACGAAGTCTGGCGCGAATATTATCCAGGGAGCTTTTCCCCTTGCGGAATGTCTTACCAGTAACGTCATTGAGATGGTTGAGGATTAAGACTGCCTGACCAGTTATCAAATCAACCTGATTGACACATGCAGTGTCGGGTTGCGACGCAACCTGACAATTAGGTTTTTTATCTGATGGATCAGTAGTTGATTTTACTGACGGATCCCCACCAGATTCTGACGGGTGAAAACTGCCATTATTACTGTTTTTCGACGCATCAAATTTTGACGGGTAGGATTTTGATGCATCAGATTTTGACGCGTCAGATTCTGACAGGTGAGAAAAGGCAGCTGCCTGTAATTTCGAAACATTGAGCTGGTAAACATTCGATGCATTGCGGTTGCCTTTACGACGCTGCTGGCGGGTTAACCAACCGTCTTTTTCCAGCTGAGAAATAGCTGTGCGTACCGTGCTCTCACCAGCACCAATCTGGCGCGCGATGGTAGCAATAGAAGGCCAGCTAACCCCTTCATCACTGCTGAAGTCTGCCAGACGCGCCATGATGGCAACGCTGGACAGCTTCATGCCTGAAGAAGCGCAAGCGTCCCAAACGTAACCGGTTAATTTAGTGCTCATGGTCGTCCTTTAACTCTGTAAATTTACGCTGGAATTGCTCAAGAGGGCTGAAGCACTCATGATCGTACCCTTCGCGAAGGTATATAACGCGTCGGGTCTCGGGCTCCCATCTGATGACGTGGACGGTGATGCCTCTGTGGTCTCTGAATCGCCGGTCAACTTCAGCCATTCCTCACGCCCCTTCTCGTTCATCAGTGCAAATGCTTCTACCATCGCGTTCACAGGCTGGTAGTTGTTCTGATCCGCCTGGTTGTTTAATCTCTCCACATAGCCGAACGAGGAATCTTTTCCCACCAGTGGAAGGCATCTGAATTGCTTCGCTGGTCTCAATCGGTTTAAACTGTTCATGCGTTAGTTTCTCCACTGAATACGACACGCCACGACGCCCGGAGCTGCACACTCGCGGGCGTCACTTTTTTTGGCTTTTCTTACGGCTAAATAGCGCGACAATCGCGCGGATCTCTTCTTCACGCGCTGCCAGATGACGGCGGTGATATTCATTGATTTCTTCAGCTTCATGACGTTCGATTACTCCATCTTCGAGAGCTCTCTGGATCACGGTATCAACACGTCCACGCGCTGCTGACGTTCTCATGGCACGATCAAACAGGTCGACACGATCAAGGTCTTCAAGTTGAGGAACGTCCACCAGCAGCGCGCCACGGCGACGGGCAAAGTAATCCGCCAGGAGGGACGTATTCGAGATGTCTTCCATCGCCTCCAGCTCGTTCACTTCGAAGAAACGGCAGCCGTTCTTCTCATACAGGTTGTTGTTGAACTGAGTTACTGACATGCCAAGAGCACCGGCCATAGCCTCACGGCCTCCTGGATACGCTTTGCACATCGCTTTAACTACTTCTTTCAGGCTTGGCTCTACCATGTTGTTTTTCCTTTGGTAGTTAAAATTAAGCAGCGTTTTGATTAGGCTTAGCGTAAAGGGTTGGATCAACTTTCAACTTTTCAGCAGTCAGTGCCTGAATCTCAAATGCCCTGCCCTTTGGGATTACTTCACCCCACCCAGATACTGATGCATGGGAAATCCCTAAAGCCTTGGCTACGTTCCCCACGCTGCCGAAGTAAGAAACCACATCATCTTTTTTCATTTTTGCCTTAAATGTAAGGGAAACACACATAATGATAGTAGGATATCTTACATTTAAAGGTCAAGGATTCCTACATCATAAAATGGTAGGATTGCCTACATGAAAATGAATGAACGCATCCGCGCAAGACGCAAAGAGCTAAAGCTCACCCAGGCTGTTCTCGCCAAGTTGGTTGGTGTAAACCGAGTAACAGTCACAGGATGGGAGTCTGGTGATTATGAACCTGGAGGATCTAACCTACAGGGGCTGGCGGCTGCCTTAAAAACTAACCCTCAGTGGATTATTACCGGACAAGGTGATCCAGACTGTGACGAAATTCTTTACAAGCCGACTGAGAAATTCGGAGTAAAGAAAATTCCTATCCTATCTTGGGTTCAAGCTGGGGAATGGACAGAAAGTGGTGCTCCCATTACTGAGGACGATATTTCCGAATGGATATTCACCACTGCCAACTTATCTGATGAAGGTTTTGCATTACGTGTTCGTGGCGACTCTATGACAAACCCGAATGGAGCACCAAGTATTCCTGAAGGCTCCTTTGTTGTGGTGGACCCCGATTATGGCAGCCCACAAGAAGTTAATGGCAAAATTGTTGTCGCTCAGATTGTTGGTTCTGCTGAGGCCACTCTCAAAAAGTTTGTTATTGATGGGCCATTAAAATACCTGGTACCGTTAAACCCTAACTACCGCGTAATGGAAGTCAATGGTAACTGCAAAATTGTCGGTGTGGTAAAACAAGTAGTAACTGACCTCTAATATCTTTCCCCTCTTAAGACCGACATTCGTGTCGGTTTTTTTTCATCCTGAATGTAAGTTTTCCTACTTTTAACGTTGACACACCAAAGTAAGATATCCTACATTTGAATCACGCCACTGGTACTGACAGTTACCTGTGTTGGTGTGGAAGTAAGTAGTACGGCATATGGCACATGTGCCGCAGCGGTCCGGGGATTCCTTAGGCAGTATCCCGATCCAGCGGGTAGCCGGAATGTGCAAGCCAGTTGTGTACGACAGCCAGAGACGTTTCACCAGCGTGGCGATCAGGTGTGACACCTCGGAAGAGACGAGGATGCATTCAGAAAATAAAAAAGCGCCCATAGGACGCTTTGCTCTTTAACAATCTGGATATCCCTAACCCTGCGGGCGGGGACTTGGTTGGACAGGTGGCCGTGGTTGTGTTGGCTTATGTCCACCAGCTCTTTCAATCATCTTGAAATCCTATACTGGAAGATCTCCCCCAAGCCTCGCGAGAAAAGCCTCTTTGCTAGTGAGAGCACGGGAATTGTCAATGCGACCAAGCACTATTGAAGCGCGTTTATGCGCGGCTGGTTTAAGCGATCCCCATGGCTCCGAATCGGAATCCTGCAAAAGTTTAAAGCGGGACAACAATTCCTCATTCGATAGTGCTGGCTCATCTGTGATCAATGCCAGGTATTTTCTTGCATGCTCTGCCGCAACACCTGACGCCCGGGAGAACTGAAATACAACCTGGCAGATCGACAACGCAGCTATCAATGCGCCGACAATAAAATAGCCAGTCACGGAAACAAATACGCCGCACCCGGACAAAATAATTATGAACGTAATTATTCGGTCAATCCGCCCTGTAAGGGTGGCAAACATCTTTTCCAGATAGTGCGAATAATGAATATCAAAAATTATATCGTCGCGGTTCATGCGGTACCTCAGTCTTCGTCGTTGGGTTTTGGTGGCTCAGGTCTCTTAAAAGGAGACATGTGCCGCTCTTCATAATCTGAATAATTTTTCATTGAAAAGTACTCATGTGGTTGCTGGGGATATCCAGATTAACTGAACTCTGGTTGTTGGGGAATAGCCAGATCCACCGAGCCTGATGTGGTGAAAAGACAGGCAAAGTTTTGATTGCTGTGTGTAGTCTTGGCGGTCGGCAGTTTTGAATGTCCTTAATGTCGACCGCCCCTTTTACACAACTGAAAGCGCGTTCAGCGTTCAACTTGAGAGGCCGTAGTCGTTAAATCAACTCAGGAGAACGCGCTCTCAATTGTGGAGAAGTAACGTTTCGACATTGCAGTGTCGATTGTGGCTGCCAGCCTCAAGCATCCTCAGGGTGCTTGGTGATGGTAATAACGCCATCTCAACCAACAGGAGACGATGAGCCTGTTCTGGTTGGATTGGAAAAATGCTATTTGCCCGCTCAGCGGCGGGCGCTTTTTCTGGAGGTAGCATGTCTGCAAACGATTTGGCTGTTAAATATGGTACTTATCAGCCCGAAAATTTACTGGTCATTCTTCCACTTGAAGAAGCGTCAGACATTATTCGTGAAAGTCTTCGCGCTGAGGTTCGCCATGAGCTGGAATATGAATACGATGACCGTATTTCTTCTGCTGAAGAAGAGGCATCTGATTGGGAATCACGGGCAGACAGCTACGAATGCGATGCGATTAGTTTTGCCAGAGCGATAGAGAAAGCCTTGCTTGCACCAACCTTGGATGAAGCAAAAATTATTCTCGAACGCGTTCGTTCTGATAATCGCGAATATTTTTAATACCTAATGAGTAAATACGAATTTGGCAGCATTCAAGTGCCGGGATTCGTGCAACCAAAATTCAGCGCTGTGCAGAGCGCGTATAACACGGAGAAACTATCCATGACTAACACACAGAACGTCACCGAGTTACAACCACGCATGACCCGCGAGCAGCTGATTGACGCAGCGCGTAAGGCAGCCCCTCTCCTTCCGCTGAAGTGGTCAACAAAAACTGGCCACCGCGTTAGAGTTTTTCCAGTATCGGTTTTCTGATTCGTTTGGCGTTAACCCACCATTATATTCGTGCGGTCTTAGTGCGCTGTAATATCCAACGATATAGTCCGTTATTGCGTGAGCTGCATCGCTGAAGCTTACATAGCCCGTCGCCGGCACCCATTCGTTCTTCAGACTCCTGAAGAAGCGCTCCATTGGGCTGTTATCCCAGCAGTTTCCACGCCGACTCATACTCTGCCTGATCCGGTATCGCCACAGTAACTGCCGGAACTGCCTGCTCGTATAATGGCTGCCTTGATCGCTGTGGAACATCACCCCGACGGGCTTACCACGGGTTTCCCATGCCATTTCCAGTGCTTTCATGGTGAGCCTGCTGTCCGGCGAGAACGACATGGCCCAGCCCACTGGCTTTCTTGCGAACAGGTCGAGAACAACGGCGAGGTACGCCCAGCGCTTACCCGTCCAGATATAGGTCACATCACCGCACCACACCTGATTTGGTTCCGTTACGGCGAACTGTCGCTCAAGATGATTCGGGATAGCAACGTGCTCATGACCGCCACGCTTATACCGGTGAGTCGGCTGCTGGCAACTGACCAGCCCCAGCTCTTTCATGAGTCTGCCAGCAAGCCAGCGCCCCATTTGGTAACCTCTCTGGGTTGCCATTGTGGCGATGCTTCTTGCTCCGGCAGAGCCGTGGCTGATGCCATGCAGTTCAAGTACCTGACTGCGTAATACAGCCCGTCTGCCGTCTGGCTTTTCAGGACGGTTTTTCCAGTATTTGTAGCTGCTGCGATGAACCCCGAACACATGGCAGAGAGTGGCCACAGGATAACGCGCCCTGAGTTTCCCGATTATCGAGAACTGTTCAGGGAGTCTGACATCAAGAGCGCGGTAGCCTTTTTTAATATTTCATTTTCCATTTCAATACGTTGTAGCTTTTTCCTGAGCTCACGGATTTCAATTTGTTCCGGGGTAATGGGGGAGGCTTTTGGTGTTTTGCCCTGCCGTTCATCACGTAATTGTTTCACCCATCGCGTCATTGTGGAAAGGCCGACATCCATAGCGCTGGCTGCATCTGCCACGGTGTAGTTCTGGTCAACGACCAGTTGAGCGGATTCGCGTTTAAACTCTGCGCTGAAATTTCTTTTTTTCATTATGACACCTGTGTTGTTCTGAGGTGAGCATATCACCTCTGTTCAGGTGGCCAAATTCAGTAAACCACTTCACGCCAGCTTATTGCGGCATTATGAAAGAACTGGCTAACCGCCTGGACTATACCAGCGTCGCGCTTTGTGAAGCGATGGCTCAGCGTAAGGAACTGGCTGTTCAGAACGCCACGTTGCGTGAAGATGTCGCAAGCTGGGCCAAAGAGTGTGACCGCATTGTTGAACGCCACACGAAGATCAGAACAAATATGCATTTACTGGAAGCCCAGCGAGAACTACGTGAGTTGTCTACCGTCGTCATTTCCCAAAATAGCGAGGTGGCTCTCTGATGGCTAACTCATTCAAGCAAATGACCCGTGACGGGACCATCAAGCGCACCGATACCGGGATGTTCATCAGCCTCGACCAAATCCATGTGCGGGAAGGTTTCAACAAACGCGAAGATGATGAACGTACCCGCCAGGCAGATGATGACCTCTTCAACTATCTGATGAACGGTGGCTCCGTTCCCCCGCTGGAAGTTATAGCCCGTGATGAAGGTGGAGTGTGGGTTGTTGAAGGCCACCGTCGGCGTCGCTGCTATGCGCGCTGTGCAGAAGCTGGTAAGCCAGTAGACCGCATCCATATCATGCCGTTCAACGGTAACGATGTTCAGCGCCTGGCGCGCATCATGACCAGTAACAACCAGCTTCCGCTATCCGATATGGAACAGGCTGCTGTTATTCAGGAGCTTCATAACGCCTTCAACCAGACCACCAGCGAGATAGCAAAACTGGTCAACAAGTCTGTCCCTACGGTCGAAAAGCTTCTGCTTCTTAGCACAGCCAATCACGACGTTCAGAAAGAAGTTAAGTCCGGGACCGTGTCTGTAGATGTGGCCGTTGACCGAGTAAAAGAGTTTGGCGAAAAGGCCGGTGAGGTTCTTCAGAAGGATAAAGCTTCTGCTGCCGCCAGGGGGAAAAAGAAAGTCACCCGCAGCGTTATAGCGCCGGAGATTAGCGTTAAGAAAGCGCGCCGCCTTGTTGAGTTGATAAGCCAGGCCGGGATAAGTGACACGGGCATCATCTCTCTCGAAGGGTTGGCGCATGCAGAAGCCATGGAAATTATCGACGAGCATAAAGCCATAGCTTCACAACGTTCAGGAGCGCCAGCATGAAACTGAATTATGAAGAACTTGAAGCCAAGTGCTCGGCGCTGGCTGCGGAGTTGCGTGCAGTCGAAGCAATCCACAACGAGGTAGTGTTCATCACAGACGATCACTATGAGCAGTGCCCGGCAGAAGTTCAGAAGATAATTCGATCGCTGGCTGTGATGCAGATTCCTGCGTACCAAGCTTTCCTGGCTGAAGTGCGGGCCGCCGCAGTAGATGAAGTTTGCCTGAAAATTAGCAATGCAATTGTTAATTGCTATCAGGACGAACAGGTCGGCCTTGATGCAGCGGCAACTATTTGCGGTGACTTCGCCGCCCAGCTTCGCAAAGGAGTGCAGTCATGAGCATTCTGGACATTCTAAACACTGGCCTCGCTCTGATGGGGTGGTTATTCATCATGTTCAAAACAGGCCAGTGGTTTATCTCCATTGCGCTAAAGCAGTGGGATAAGCGTAGAAAGCTATCTCGTAGACAGAAGGCAGTAAACGAATTTTACGATGCGTTTGACCTGTCCAGCATCGAACCAGGAACAACGGTGCGCCTGGCGACTAAAGGCGATCTGACAATCATGATTTATCGCACAGAAGGAGCCGCCCAATGAGCAACATCGACAAACAGTCGCTGCGTACGGCAGCAGAAAACGCAACGCCGGGAGAGTGGTGTACTGATGACTACCATGGGGTAATTGCTGATGCCGGTCTGAACGCCAATTACTACATTTCATCATGCTCAGGACCAGATAATCGATCCAATAAGCGCTTCATCGCCGCAGCTAACCCCGCCACCGTACTGGCGCTGCTGGATGAGCTGGAAGCCGCAGAGAGGCGGATTGCTGAGCTGGAGGCGCGCAGAGCACCGGATTCATTCAACATCATCGGTGAAAACATCAGAACGCAGGACAACCGCATTACATCCGAGCCGATGTTCTGCGTATTCCAGAAGCGCGAAATCGTAGTTGATGAAGATTACGACTGCGACCGTATCGTTTGGGTTGATGAGGAAGGGTGCGAGGCGACCGAATGGAAAAGAATACGTCTTGAACTGCTCCATGATAACTGTCGCGAAACGCCAGACAAATGGCGGCGGATCGCAGTAAAAGACATTGATGACTTTGTTACCTGCTGCTTCACCGAGCAAGGATGCAAAGATTATCTGGCATGCAACGGGCATAACTTGCGGTTGCCGTTCATCTACGTAAAAAGCGGATTCAGGAACGCTGAGTACATCGGCATTCGTAACTGGCTCGCTGGCATCGGTAAAGGAGAGTGATATGGCAGATTTTAGTTCAACAAACAAAACGTCCACATTTGAGGAATGGCATGAGCAACTGATGGACTATGCAGACCTGCGCGGAGGTAGTGCCGCCGATGCTGAAGCATGGCGTGATGATTACGATGCCGGGAAAACGCCTGTTGATGCTTACTGCGACGAATGGGGGGAGGACTAACCAATGAGCGAACTTACCAAAGAATGGCTCCTGAAGACTATCGCGGAGCTTGAAGAGGAGCGCGACGCTGTGCCCGGCGCAGTAAACGAAGATGCGGCCATGGCGCTGAAGGCGATGAAGATTGCTCTGGCATCGCTGCTTTATGGTAAAGCCGAACAAACAAACTACCGCGCTATTGTTGAGCGGATAGCTGAAATAATTCATGGCAAAGTGACTGATATCGATCTGCTTACGGTAACAGTTAAGAGCATGAAGTGAAGTGGTTTACTGAATTTGGCCACCTGAACAGAGGTGATATGCTCACCTCAGAACAACACAGGTGTCATAATGAAAAAAAGAAATTTCAGCGCAGAGTTTAAACGCGAATCCGCTCAACTGGTCGTTGACCAGAACTACACCGTGGCAGATGCAGCCAGCGCTATGGATGTCGGCCTTTCCACAATGACGCGATGGGTGAAACAATTACGTGATGAACGGCAGGGCAAAACACCAAAAGCCTCCCCCATTACCCCGGAACAAATTGAAATCCGTGAGCTCAGGAAAAAGCTACAACGTATTGAAATGGAAAATGAAATATTAAAAAAGGCTACCGCGCTCTTGATGTCAGACTCCCTGAACAGTTCTCGATAATCGGGAAACTCAGGGCGCGTTATCCTGTGGCCACTCTCTGCCATGTGTTCGGGGTTCATCGCAGCAGCTACAAATACTGGAAAAACCGTCCTGAAAAGCCAGACGGCAGACGGGCTGTATTACGCAGTCAGGTACTTGAACTGCATGGCATCAGCCACGGCTCTGCCGGAGCAAGAAGCATCGCCACAATGGCAACCCAGAGAGGTTACCAAATGGGGCGCTGGCTTGCTGGCAGACTCATGAAAGAGCTGGGGCTGGTCAGTTGCCAGCAGCCGACTCACCGGTATAAGCGTGGCGGTCATGAGCACGTTGCTATCCCGAATCATCTTGAGCGACAGTTCGCCGTAACGGAACCAAATCAGGTGTGGTGCGGTGATGTGACCTATATCTGGACGGGTAAGCGCTGGGCGTACCTCGCCGTTGTTCTCGACCTGTTCGCAAGAAAGCCAGTGGGCTGGGCCATGTCGTTCTCGCCGGACAGCAGGCTCACCATGAAAGCACTGGAAATGGCATGGGAAACCCGTGGTAAGCCCGTCGGGGTGATGTTCCACAGCGATCAAGGCAGCCATTATACGAGCAGGCAGTTCCGGCAGTTACTGTGGCGATACCGGATCAGGCAGAGTATGAGTCGGCGTGGAAACTGCTGGGATAACAGCCCAATGGAGCGCTTCTTCAGGAGTCTGAAGAACGAATGGGTGCCGGCGACGGGCTATGTAAGCTTCAGCGATGCAGCTCACGCAATAACGGACTATATCGTTGGATATTACAGCGCACTAAGACCGCACGAATATAATGGTGGGTTAACGCCAAACGAATCAGAAAACCGATACTGGAAAAACTCTAACGCGGTGGCCAGTTTTTGTTGACCACTTCAAAGGATAAATTGCAGAAATAAACACCGGGTGCAGCCGGTTAAGTGGAGAGAAACGCATGGGGCAGTTAGTAACACTTCATGAGTGGGCATCTGGTCCTAATGGATTCAAATATCCATTAAGCAACTCAGCATTAAACAAAATAGCAAAGACCAAACAGACTTATCCGCCAGCTTTAAAGCAAGGTCGACGCTGGGTTATAGATGAAGATGCTCGTTTTGTTGGCATGGTTGGCAGTGTTGATATTTCGTCATCATTATCAGACAAGGCCCGCCAGTTAGTGGAGAAAGCAATAAATGGCAGCTCGCCCCAGAAAACATAATGTCAAAATACCCAACCTTTACTGTAAGTTAGATAAGCGTACCTCAAAAATTTATTGGCAATATCGCCACCCTGTAACAGGTTCATTTATTGGATTCGGAACAGATGATGAAGCGGCAAAAGCTGCTGCAATCGAGATGAACCGTATAACCGCAGAACAAGAAACTCAGCAATCTTATGCTCTGATTGATATGGCAATGAAGAGCTCAGGGAAAAAGGATCAAGGTATACGTGTTTCTGAGTGGATTAAAAAATACATCGAAATTCAGATGGAAAGGTTGCGTGACGGTGAGATAAAAAACCCTACTGTAAAATCCAGACGATTATGTTCTCAGATTCTCGCAGATAGAGTGCCAAACCTTCGCCTGAAGGATGTTGATACAAGACTCATTGCAAAAATTATTGATGAATATAAGGCAGAGGGAAAGCACAGAATGGGCCAACTGATAAGAAGCGTGCTAAACGACGTGTTTAAAGAGGCGCAGCATGCTGGCGAGGTTGATCCTGGCTACAACCCAGCTTTGGCTGTAAAAAATCCAATAGCCAAAGTGAAACGAAGCAGGCTTAGCATTGAACAATGGAAATTGATTTTTGAAAGCGCAGGCTCTTTGCCGCCTTGCGCTCAAAATTCTATGCTTTTGGCTTTAGTCACCGGGCAAAGGATAGGTGACATAGTCGAGATGAAGTTTAGTGACATTTGGGATAATCACCTTCATGTTACCCAAAATAAAACCGGAATGAAGTTAGCTATCCCCTTAAATTTAAAGTGCGATGCAATCGGGTTGTCTCTGGCTGATGTTATTAGTAAGTGTCGCGATAGAGTAGTGAGCCCTTACCTGATCCACCATGTTAAGCATCACGCATACGGTAAAGCGGGATCTCACGTTCCCGAAAAAACAATATCAAGATATTTTAAGGAGGCAAGAGATAAAGCAAATATTACCTGGCCTAAGGATTGCACAGCCCTCCCGCCATTTCATGAACAGCGCTCGCTTTCATCAAGAACATACAAAGCTCAGGGTATAGATGTCAAAACTCTTTTAGGGCATAAAACCGAAGCAATGAGCGTAATGTATGGAGATGATCGTGGTCTAGAATGGAAAAAAGTTGTGATTTAAACAGGGAGTTTTGGGGAATTATTTTGGGGATGTTTTGGGGAAAGAGTTTTACGAATTAAATTCAGTCACTTAGATTTTAGCGAATTGCTCCAGAAACAGTCATCCACCAGCAACGCATGACCCAACAGCCAGCGCTCCCGCTGGCTGTTTTCTTTCAGCCCTCTCCGTCCCGTGCTAATGTAGCAAGCTACGTATTGGCAAATCACAGGTGAAATCGTTATGTCTGATGACGTGACCGGGACGACGACCCATCAGCGCCTAATCAGCTTATTAACCGAGCAGGAGGCGCGCTTTCGCGTGGTGGCGCATGAGGCCGTTGGGAAATGCGAAGCGGTCAGTGAAATTCGCGGGACCGATCTCCGGCAGGGTGCAAAAGCACTGGTCTGCAAGGTAAAAGGCAACGGCGTTAAGAAACATATTCTGGCAATCCTTGCCGCCGATCGGCAGGCCGATCTGAGCCTGCTGGCCAGCCATTTCGGTGGGCTAAAGGCCTCTCTCGCCAGTCCGGCAGAAGTGGATGCGCTTACCGGCTGCGTTTTCGGCGCCATTCCCCCCTTCAGCTTTCATCCGGATCTGACGCTGGTCGCCGATCCGCTGCTGTTTGAGCGCTTCGATGAAATCGCCTTTAACGCCGGCCTGCTGGAAAAATCGGTGATAATGGATACCCAGGACTATCTGCGTATCGCCCGTCCTGAACTGGTGACGTTCCGTAAACAATAAATACAGCGGCTGGCTAACGGTCAGCCGTTTTCCAGCAGCAGCACGGAAGCAATCAAAATAATCGCGATGATAAAAAATGATGAGGAAATAATTAGCGTTTCGACAAACACAGGATCGTTCATGATGCCCTCTGCTTTGCCCATTTACCTCTTTTTTACTCCCCCACAATGACAGCTAAATGACAATGACGCGTCCGCTAAAAGACGATTTTTTCGCTGAAACGATTCGCTGTTAACTATCCTCCTCCGTATAAAGTCACTGTTTAAATACTTTATTTGTTACCGGTATCACGAAAAGAAATTTACGTAACCCCGATGCCAGATCTCGCAATTGTTAACCTTTTCATCCTGGTTAACCCTGTTTACGGAGCACCTCAAAAATAAACCTTACACTGGCAAGGTGAATACAATGACCGAGATAATTACCCGTAAAGAAAAGATCAGTTATGGGTTAGGCGATATGGCGAGCCATATTGGGCTGGATAACGTCATTATTTTTCTGACGTTTTACTATACGGACGTGGTGGGGCTACCTGCCGCATTCGTGGGCACCATGTTTCTTCTGGCGAGAACCGCCGATGCCATAATAGACCCGGCGATGGGCTATATCGCTGACAGGACGCGCACGCGCTGGGGCAAATTCCGTCCCTGGATGCTGTGGCTGGCGCTGCCCTTTGGCGCAAGTTGTCTGCTGACCTACGCCGTGCCGGCGTCCCTCGATCTGCACGGTAAAATGATTTTCGCTACCGTCAGTTATACCCTGATGATGCTGATGTATACCGCAATCAATATTCCCTATTGTTCCATGGGCGCGGTGATTACGCCCGACAACGATGCGCGAATTTCCCTCCAGTCTTATCGCTTTTTCCTTGCCACTTTGGGTGGCGCGCTGTCGACATTCTTTATGATGCCGCTGGCAGAGTTTTTAGGTGGCGACGATAAATTACTGGGCTACCGCTGGGCAATGGCCATTATGGCGACCGTCGCGGTCGTCATGTTCTGGATCTGCTTCGCCAATACGCGTGAACGTATTAAGGCTCCCGCTACCCACAATAATTATCTTGCGGAACTGCGGGATTTATTACGAAACGACCAATGGCGGATTGTCGCCGTCCTGGTATTAACCAACATTGGTTTTGGCGTTATTCGCCTTGGCGCAATGATGTATTTCGTCACTTATTATCTCGGTAGCGCAAGCTATTTTATGTGGATGCTCGGGGCGCATATTCTCGGGAAAGCCGCAGGCAGCGCGCTGGCCAAACGTCTGACGCAGAACGTCAGCAAAGTGCAGATGTTTGGATACTGTTCCGTACTGGCGGGGGTACTCAGCATCGCTCTGTTCTTTGCGCCTAAGTCGGTGCTTATTCTGGTGCCCATGACGTTTATCGTCTCCACCCTTTACCAGGCCACCACCACGCTGATGTGGGTAATGATGGCGGACGTCGCCGATTACGGCGAATGGAAACAGGGCAAACGCATGGACGGCGTGATCTTCTCCACTTTCCTCGCCGTACTCAAGTTGGGGATGGCGATCAGCGGCGCGATTGTTGGCTGGACGCTGGGCTTAAGCGGTTATGTTGCCAATGCCCCGGAGCAGACCAACACGGCCATGTACTGCATCATCGCCCTCTTCACCGTCGTGCCTGGCGTCTTGTCACTCTGCGCGTTTGCCACGCTGCGCTGGTATAAGCTCGACGACAGCACAATGCAATCCATCCATCTCGCCAAACACCCTGTTTAGAAGGACGCGTTATCCATGAGTGAGCTGATTCAACATTCCAACAGCATCGAATGGCGTTTTGAACGCCAGATCCTGCGTATTGAACCGTGGGGAGAAAACAGCCTGCGCGTCAGGGCCACCTGCTCCCCGGCTTTTGAGGACGCCTTACAGGCACTGTTGCCCGCCGCCCCTTGCCAGGCTGAGATTATCGCCGAAGCGGAAAGCCTGACGCTGCGCAACGGCAATATTACCGCGACGCTGAACCTTAAAGGTCAGCTGGCCTTCTACAATCAGCGCGGCGAACTGCTGCTGGAAGAGATGTGGCTCCAGCGTTCAACGGTGGGTATCGGTGCCAGCGAGAAGAGTCAGGATAAATATGTCAGCGCCCTGAAGCTGGATGGCCGTGAATTTAAGCCGCTAATGGGGGGAAAATATCAGCTCACCGTCCGGTTTGAATCGCGTCCGGATGAACGCATCTATGGCATGGGTCAGTATCAACAGCCGTGGCTGGATCTGAAAGGCTGTACGCTGGAACTGGCGCAGCGCAACTCCCAGGCCAGCGTGCCCTTTATGCAGTCCAGCCTTGGCTATGGCCTGCTGTGGAACAATCCGGCGATTGGTGAAGCCAGCTTTGCAAAAAATCAGACGGAATGGCGCGCCCGCGTGACGGGAGAAATGGACTACTGGATCACCGCCGCTGACACGGTGGCGGATATCACCCGCCAGTATGTAAAAGCCACCGGAACTCCGCCCGCCGCCCCGGCGTTTATCAGCGGGCTGTGGCAGTGCAAATTACGCTACCGCACCCAGCAGGAGGTGCTTGAGGTTGCGCGGGAGTATCGCCGCCGTAATCTGCCGCTGTCGGTAATGGTCATCGACTTTTTCCACTGGCCGAATCAGGGCACCTGGTGCTTCGACCCCGTAGACTGGCCCGACCCTGAAGGGATGGTCGACGAGCTACGCGAAATGGGTATTGCGCTGATGGTGTCGGTGTGGCCAACGGTAGAGGCGCGCAGCCCTCTCTATCCGCTGATGAAAGCCAAAGGCTGGCTGGTCAGCAGTGAACGTGGCGTGCAGGTCAACCTCGACTTTATGGGCAATACCACCTTCTTTGATGCGACCCATCCTGAGGCGCGGAAATTCGTCTGGGATACGGTGAAGAAAAATTACTACGACATGGGCATTAAGCTGTTCTGGCTGGACGAAGCGGAACCGGAATACCGCGCCTATGATTTTGACAACTATCGCTACCACGCCGGTCCGGTACTGGAAGTGGGCAATCGCTACCCGCGTGATTTTGCGCAGGGCTTTTACGATGGGCTCCAGGCAAACGGTGAAACCGACATTGTTAACCTTGTACGCTGCGCCTGGGCAGGCAGCCAGCGATTCGGCGTGCTGGCGTGGTCGGGTGATGTCCACTCCTCATTCCATGCTTTTCGCAATCAACTCGCCGCGGGACTGAATATGGGGCTGGCGGGGATCCCATGGTGGACGACCGATATCGGCGGCTTCCAGGGAGGGAACGTTAACGACCCGGCGTTCCACGAATTACTGATCCGTTGGTTCCAGTGGGCGGTGTTTACACCGGTTCTGCGCATGCACGGCTATCGCGAACCGCAGATCCAGCCTCCGGAGCGCTACCGTGACGGCATTCCTCAGTGTAACAGCGGTTCGCCTAATGAGCTGTGGAGTTACGGAGAAGAGAATTACGCCATCATGCAGCACTGGCTTACCGTGCGCGAAACCCTGCGCCCGTATATTGACGCGTTGTACCAGCAGGCTCATCTGCACGGAGACCCGCTCATGCGTCCGCTGTTCTGGCACTATCCGCAGGACAAGCAGAGCTGGGCGTGTGAAGATCAGTATCTGTTTGGCGAAGATCTTCTGGTGGCACCGGTTATGCAGGCCGGCCAGCGTGAGCGCGATGTCTGGTTGCCGACGGGCAATAGCTGGGTCGCTCTCAACGGTGAGCGCTACGCCGGTGGGGAGCATATCCGGGTGCCTGCGGCGCTGGAAACCATCCCGGTGTTTATCCGCGAAGGGAGTCCGCTTATCCAGCAGCTGGTGGACTGACGTCAGGCAAGTGCCCAAAAATAGACAATTTTTTCAGTAAAGCCTGCCTGCCGACGCGTTTGCGCGTAAAGTAAGCAGGCTTACTATTTTTGGCAAGGATCCCGTCATGTTCGACCCTACACTGCTCATACTTCTGGCCCTGGCTGCACTGGGTTTTGTCAGCCACAACACCACCGTCGCGATTTCCATTCTGGTCCTGATCATCGTTCGCGTCACACCGTTGAACACCTTCTTCCCGTGGATAGAAAAACAGGGGCTTACCATCGGGATCATTATTTTGACCATCGGCGTGATGGCCCCGATTGCCAGCGGAACGCTACCGGCCTCAACGCTGCTGCACTCCTTTGTAAACTGGAAATCGCTGGTGGCGATTGCGGTGGGCGTTTTTGTCTCGTGGCTTGGCGGTCGCGGCGTGACGCTGATGAGCAGCCAGCCTTCGCTGGTGGCCGGGCTGCTGGTGGGCACCGTGTTAGGCGTGGCGCTGTTTCGTGGCGTGCCGGTTGGTCCGCTGATTGCTGCCGGTCTGGTTTCGCTGTTTATCGGGAAGTCGTAGTCAGGCTGGCGATATAGCGGGCCGGCGTCTGTCCCAGTCCTTTCTTAAACATGGTGATGAAGGCGGTGGTGGAGTCATACCCCAGCGCCTGCGCCGCCTGCTGGACCGACTTCCCGCCGATCAAAAACTGCAATGCGACAATCAGCTGGAGCTGGTGCCGCCAGCGGCGAAAGCTTAAGCCGGTCTCTTTCACCACCAGCCGCGCCAGATTGCGTTCGCTCATGGCAAAGTGGCTTGCCCACTGCGCCAGCGTCTGCCAGGCGGCAGGTTCGTTTGCCATGGTCTCACTCATCAGGCGAATTTTTGGATGCGGAGATACCGGCAGCTGTAGATGCTCCTGCGGTTGCAGGGGCAGTTCATCAAACAGGACGTCTACCAGCCTTCCGGTAGCGGGAAGAGGCAACTCTTCCCGTGACCTGTCCGCAAGCGCCAGCACCAGCTCCCGCACCAGGGGCGATATTTTCAGCGTACAGGTACGCGTCGGCAATTCGAGCGCACCGGGTTCAATAAACAGCAGGCAGAGCTGCGCGCCGGGCGTCGCCTTGTTGCTGTGCGGCGTTTGTCCTGGGATCCACACCGCATACTGGGGCGGCACCATCAGCATCGCGCTCTCCACTTCACAGGTGATCGCTCCACCCAGCGCCATAATCAGCTGCCCTTTGCGGTGCTGATGCAGCGGAATAAATTGTTCCTGTGCCACCACGCGGATGCGAAAGGCCACCGCCGCGTCGTGCTGGCTATCGGGATCGTAGCCGTCGAGCCCCAGTCCGTACATAAAGTTGTCCGATATTAGCGATAAACTGTCATTTTAGCCTGATTTCAACCACAACTTAAATCGGTATGGTATGCGCTCGCCTGAACGTAAGAGACAATAATGACTACTGCTATTCAACCTTCCGGGAAACAGGGTGCGCTGCTGGTTGCAGGCATCCTGATGATCGCCACGACGCTGCGCGTCACCTTTACCGGTGTCGCCCCCCTGCTCGACACCATCCGACAGGACTATGGCTTAAGCACGGCGCAAACCGGCCTGCTCACAACGCTGCCCCTGCTTGCCTTCGCCTTTATCTCTCCCCTTGCCGCAGGCGTCGCCCGGCACCTGGGCATGGAGCGCAGCCTTTTTATCGCTCTGCTGCTGATTTGCATCGGGATTGGCGTACGTTCGCTGCCGTCGGCCGCGCTGCTGTTTATCGGTACGTCGATCGTGGGCTGTGGGATTGCGCTGGGCAATGTCCTGTTACCTGGCTTAATCAAACGTGATTTTCCGGGCCATGTCGCAAAACTCACGGGGGCGTATTCGCTGACGATGGGGGCCGCCGCTGCCGCAGGATCGGCGCTGATCGTCCCGCTGTCGCTGGGGAGTGGTGGCTGGCACGGAGCGCTGTTGATGCTGATATTCTTCCCGCTGGTGGCGCTGCTGCTGTGGTTACCGCAATGGCGCCAGAGGCCGGCCGCCACCCTGACCGGCGCGGGCGCGTTGCACAACCGGGCTATCTGGCGCTCGGCACTCGCCTGGCAGGTGACACTTTTTCTGGGCATTAACTCGCTGATTTACTATGTCATTATCGGCTGGTTACCCGCGATTTTGCTTAGCCACGGCTACAGCGAAACGCAGGCTGGCTCCATGCACGGGCTTCTCCAGCTGGCAACCGCTGTTCCCGGTCTCGCCATTCCGCTGATCCTGCACCGTCTTAACGATCAGCGTGGCATAGCCGGGCTTGTCGCTCTGATGTGCGCTGTCAGTGCGGCCGGGTTCTGGTTCGCGCCGGGGCTGGCCGTCGTCTGGACGCTGGTGTTTGGCTTTGGATCCGGCGCCACCATGATCCTCGGCCTGACGTTTATCGGACTGCGGGCCAGCTCGGCACATCAGGCCGCGGCGCTCTCCGGCATGGCACAGTCGATTGGCTATCTTCTGGCGGCCTGTGGCCCACCGCTGATGGGGAAAATTCACGATACCGCCGGAGACTGGCGCATTCCGCTGCTGGCCTGTGCGCTGGCTGCGGTAGTGATGGCCCTGTGCGGCATGCTGGCCGGGCGTGACCGGGAGATCACACCCCGCTGACATTCAAGGCAGACCTGACGGTCTGCTTTTTTTATCCCTGCGCCGCCCGCAGCATGGCCTGTACCAGCACGACAGGTCGCCCTTGAAGCGCAGCCCGCTCATGCTGGAACAGGGTGATGACAAAGAAAGGATGGGTTATCAGCTCTGCCGCGCGGATCTCGCCCTGCTCGTCCCAGCCCGTTACGCGCATGTCGCCCCGCTCAAGCTGGCTGGCAAACTCAGACGAGACACCGTAATTGCAGTGATACCCCTCCTGAATTTCCGGCTTGCCATACGCTTTGGCAATCAGCGTGTTATTCCGCAGCTCTATCGCGTCGGTTTTTTCTACCAGCGAGCAGGTCAGCGGCGCAATCACCATCCTTCCCTCGGTATCGGTTTCGGCATGGCCTGCATCGTGCCAGCCCAGTACATTACGCGCATACTCAATCAGCGCATGCTGGAACCCGCCGCAGGTGCCGAGAAAGGGGATGCTATTCTCACGCGCGTAACGCGCCGCAATAAACGCCGCCTCGGTGTTTTTATACGGGCTTGCCGGTACCAGCCAGATGGCATCATACCCGACGAGGTCTTCGGGGCTGGTCAGCTCAGGCGTGGCGAGCCAGTCATAATCAGCGGTGAGATCCAGAACCGCAGCGGCGTCGTCAATCGCCAGCGGGATCGCCTGGTGCGCAATAACATCAGGATTGAAATCACCAACCAGCGCAATGCGCAGCGTCGTTTTAACCGGGGAGAGTTCCATGAGAGATTCCTTATGCCGGAGGATTTTCAGATAACATAAGGAGCCTCAGACTACCGATCTTTTGCAATTATCACAATACCTTAAATTGGGTGGATAAAAGCCGGGTGCTATAGTGTTCTTGCCGAACGTCGCACGGCAGGAGGAAAACGGATGATTCAATGTAAGCGCGTATATGAACAGGCAACGTCAGACGATGGTTACCGGGTGCTGGTAGACAGACTCTGGCCGCGAGGAATAAAAAAGACCGACCTCGCCTGTGATGAGTGGTGTAAATCGCTAACGCCGTCCAGCGAACTGCGAAAAGCTTTTCACAGTGAAACGATAGATTTCACTGCGTTCAGTGAAGCCTATCGTAAAGAGCTGGCGCAGCATCAGGATGAAGGCAAACGCCTGGCGGCCCTCGCCCGACAGCAGACCGTGACGCTACTCTACGGGGCGAAAAACAGGGAGCAGAATCACGCGCGGGTACTGGCGGACTGGCTACGTAAACTGTGATTAACCGATCGCCAGCTCATCCACGTTGTGTGGCATCTCGTCGGGAGTAAGCGGCATCAAATGTTCCGGGCGAACAAATGCAAAACCGTGCTGGTTATCAAAGGCGTAAACATCACCGGTGACCAGCCACAGCGCACGTGCTGATGTATCAGGTAATTGCGTCATGACGCCGTTAACCGGGTTTACAAAACGCTGGCCCGGCTGACAAAGGCCAAACAGCTCCACGGATTTACCGATATTTCGACGGCCTGCCGCCGTACGCGCACCCACGATCATCGCCATGCTGCCCGGTTTTAACTGAAACATACTTCTTCTCGCAAACGTACTGCCAGAAACTGGCTAAGAATAATCCTAAAGAGAAGTGTATCGCAGTTTTATTGCCCTTGTCATCTGGTTGGTTGCGGGTGATCGCGGCGGTAGAGATCCCATTCATCGATCACTTCCCCGCCTGGTAATTTGCACTCGGTACGTACACCCTGCGGGCTTTGAACAGGGATTTGCTCTCCCCCTTTCTCCAGACAGTACACTGACGCCGGGTTTGCCATACCAATAGCGTGCGGCGGTTGAGGCGCATCAGAAGGGGTGGTCTTTGTTGAGCAGGCGGCCAGCGGTACAACAAGCGCCAGGAGAAGATATTTCATTATCATGATCCTTCAGGGTGTAAAAACGTCAGAGTAACGGGTCATCGCCATTTTCTCCATGATTTCTCCATTAAACCTGCACGATTCCCCCTTATAGTGATACCTGTTCTCACACTGACCAGAGAACATCATTCCGTAATCAAGATGTTTTGCCCCGATCTCAACATCGGGGCTTTTTTTTAGCATCTCCCTCATCCGCTTTTAGAAGAATCTATAAAATTAATCCTGTTCATGTTTTACTATGACCGGAGTCTAAATTTTCAGCATAACATGCAGATACAGAGGTCTTCTGCATGGGAGTCAACCTGCCTCATGTCAGATATCATTCTTGCCCGTGTTTCAGAAACCCTCTCCACTGAACAATCTCTCGACAGTCTGGTGCGTCAGCTACTGGAAATGCTGGAAATTGTGACGGATATGGAATCAACCTACCTGACCAAAATCGATATTAACGCGCGTTTGCAGCACATTTTATATGCCCGTAACAGCAAGCAAATGCAAATCCCGGAAGGGTTCAGCGTGCCCTGGGACGAAACGCTCTGTAAGCGCGCCATGGATAGCGACACCTTGTTCAGTAACGAGGTGCCCGACCGCTGGCCGGAGTGTGAAGCGGCAAAAGCACTGGGTATTACAACCTATATGAGCGTGCCGGTTCACCTGGCTGACGGTTCTCTGTACGGCACGCTTTGCGCTGCCAGCACCGCACAGAAACAGTTCAGCGAGCGTGGCGAGCAGGTGATCAGGCTCTTTGCCGGGTTAATTGGTCAGTACATTCAGAAAGAGTCGCTTGTGCTTCAGCTTCGCGAAGCAAATGCGGCGCTCATTGCCCACTCTTACACCGACGCCCTTACCGGCCTGCCGAATCGTCGCGCCATTTTTGAAAACCTTACCACCCTGTTCTCACTGGCGCGCCATCTTAGCCGCAACGTCATGATTGCCTTTATTGACCTCGATGATTTCAAGCGAATCAATGACCAGTACGGGCATGAGGCGGGCGATCGCTTCCTCGTACAGGTCGGCAAGCGACTGACTCACGAGCAAACGCAGGATGAGATTATTGGCCGGCTCGGCGGCGATGAATTTCTGGTTGCCAGCCTGAGTCACAGCGATGATGGCGACGCCAGTACAGAGATCAACGCAATCAAAACCCGCCTCAATGGTCTTATTGCGGGCGAATACGGGTTAGGCAATGCCACCATTCTTTATCCCGGTGCAAGCCTTGGCGTCGTTATTGTCGATCCTCACAGCACGGATGAAGATAGCGCCCTGCGCACCGCGGACCTCGCGATGTATCAGGATAAAAAAGGAAAAAGCAAAACAGGCTTTGTCGCGTTAGATTAAAACCGTACACTCTACGGCCTTATACAAACTCAAACAGGTGATGGCATGAGAATAGGGATCCTCTTTCCGGTGGTTATTTTTATCACAGCGGTGGTGTTTTTAGGCTGGTTTTTCCTTGGCGGTTACGCCGCGCCGGGGGCATAAATGAGAAAAACGACCATCATCATGCTGATTGTCGCCATCGTGGCCGTCGCCGGTACGCAGTTAGGCTGGTGGTAACGCCCAAAGTAAAAAGGCCGCCGTCAGGCAGCCTTTTTTAACACAGGTCAGATTTAGCTTTTGATTTTTCTGTAGATAAACAGAACAACCAGCGCGCCAATCACCGCGACGACAAAGCTGCCGAAGTTGAAGCCATCAACTCTGCCAAAGCCGAACAGGGTACTGATCCAGCCGCCGACGACTGCACCCACAATCCCCAGAATGATCGTGACGATGAAACCGCCGCCATCTTTGCCCGGCATAATCCACTTCGCCAGGATCCCCGCAATCAGCCCAAAGATAATCCAGGATAAAATTCCCATAGCTTTCCTCTCTGTATGGTTTTTGTCATTAAATCAACGACACAGAAAAGGATAGCACAGGATCTGAGAAAGGAAATTTGTGATAAGAATCACACGGCTCGTTTGAGTAAAATATGAGCAGTAAAAAATGTCGATCCACACTCATCCTGGGGTTGCATCTTCTACTGAGAAAGATTATCTTTCTCATTACTGAATAGTTGAGCAAATAACTCAGGTATTCAGTACGACATTGCTCACATTGCTTCCAGTATTTCTTGCCCACTTTTTAGTGGGCTTTTTTTTGCCTCAACCCACCAAAATCTGGCGTTTTTTCTGTGGAGGTGAAACGCTATTCTCTGTGGCTTCTGAATAACCAAAAAGCGTTGATAACATGAACGTATCGAGCAAGTTCGTCATCTGCCTTAATCTTGTTTCTGCCAGTACGCTACTGTTACTGCTCTCAACACGGTTTGAGTGGTTCTGAGTTGAAAGGAGCCTGGCAGGGTGGATTTCCTTCCGATTCCGTGCCGGCTCAACTCTCATACTTGTAGCTTTTATGACCTGTGATAAGATCCCTGCACCTCAGGACGTGGCGGGACAGCAGGAAAATGAAGAAGGCCATTGCCGTTGCTATCATCTCAACCTTTATGGTCGTCCTGTCGCTGTATGCGGTTAACGCCATTATCGCTGAGCAGCAAAAGAACCGGCAGAGGGAGATCTCTCACACGCTCTTAAGCTATTCTGAAGAGTTAACGCAAAATATCGCCAGTACGCTTAAAAATACCTCCGCGCAGGGATGCGATAGCGCCAGTCTGAACGTCTACCGAAAATTAAAGATGCGAAGTCTCTATTTCGCCGATGTAGGGTTTATTGAAAAGGGGAAAATCACCTGCACCGCGTTTTGGGGCAAGCTGGCAAATCCCATCGCCCTTCCCTCTGAGCTGCATAATACCCAGAACGGATTCAGCCTGGCGCAGTTTTCGCAGAAAGATTTCTTTGTCGGCAATGCGACAATCTATAACCACCTTATTATCTTCACCTCCCGTTCAGCCTACGATAAATTTGCCCCCGTTACCGCCAACTATTCGCTTCGTTCTTCCACTAAAGATTTCGGCCGCACCTTTTTCACCGTTACGCCGCCATCAGAAAACTTCAGCCGCTTACAGTCTCTGTTATTTACGCTGGCTGTGACAGAGTGCAGTACACGCTGGGATTTGTGCGTTACCGTCACACACCATGATGAAGGACTGGCTTCGCTCTCCCACGTAGTGATGGTGCTTCTGTGCTTGTTTTTATACTTTATCTGGGTATCCCTGACGCTGTTTTCTCTTCGACTTTATGAAGACCGACGTTCTCTGGAACGAACGCTGGTCAAAGCGGTAAAAGCGAATACCATCAGCGTTCATTTTCAGCCCGTTATTCGGGTTGCTGATAAGAAAATCGTTGGGGTTGAAGTGTTATCAAGATGGCAGGATAACAATCACAAAGAGGTTTCTCCTGAGCTGTTTATCCCGTTAATTAAAAAAATTGGCCTGTATAACGTTTATTATCAGAACATGATAAAGAAATCCCTGGCGGAAATTGCCGCGCTGGCCGCTGAACATCAGTTAATGATTTCACTGAACGTTGGCCGGACGGAAATTGAAGACGGCAAATTCCTGTCGGTATTACGTCATGCATGCTCAGAGAACACGATTCCTTTATCGTTAATCAAAGTTGAGTTATCCGAGAATGGCGTTTCCACCTCGGCCATCCTTGAAGAGTTTTGTGAGGAGCTTAAATCGGCAGGCGTCAAAATTTCAATAGACGATTTTGGCGTGCAAAACTCTAATCTTGCCAGGCTCACAAATCTCAAATATGACGAAATCAAGGTAGATAAGTCGTTAGTGGACGGCATCAGCGAGCACTATAAACAGGATATCCTGGTGATCTTCAGCGACGCGCTCGCTAAACTGAACAAAACCCTGGTTTTTGAAGGGGTTGAAAGCGAAACACAATTTCAGTTCATCGCGCAGAGATACCCCGATGCCCTCGTACAAGGCTGGTACTTTTCAAAGTCGCTAACCCGGCACGACCTTGCCAGGCTGCTGGCAGACTCAGCGCGATGACGCGTTATTCATTGCCCCACTGATTCAGGAAGTTCGCAATATCGTCAATGCGCGCTTCGTCTATCTCCGCCTGGACAGCCATCTCCCGCTGCGCCTCTTCACTGATTTCCTCATTGTTGTATAAGCGAGTGAGCAGCAGCTGGAAATAGTGTGCCAGCGGCGTACGCTCTGCCTCTTCTACCGGTTTCGCCGTTTCAGTCGCATACTCGTCGACGATGTCATAATACTTGAGCGGGATATCATGGGTCATAGCGTTGTTTCCGTCTTGTGTGCATAAAAAACGGGAACCCTCAGGCTCCCGTTGTCATTTAACCCAGCGAGTGGATTACATGTTCGCGATAATCGCGTCGCCAAACTCTGAGCATTTCAGCAGTTTAGCGCCTTCCATCAGACGTTCAAAGTCATAGGTGACGGTTTTCGCGTTAATCGCGCCTTCCATACCCTTAACGATCAGGTCTGCGGCTTCGAACCATTCCATATGACGCAGCATCATCTCTGCGGACAGAATGATAGAGCCTGGATTGACTTTATCCTGGCCTGCGTATTTCGGTGCAGTACCGTGAGTGGCTTCGAACAGGGCGCACTCGTCACCGATGTTCGCGCCCGGGGCGATACCGATACCACCCACCTGTGCTGCCAGCGCATCGGAGATGTAGTCACCATTCAGGTTCATACAGGCGATCACGTCATACTCAGCAGGACGCAGCAGGATCTGTTGCAGGAACGCATCGGCAATCACATCTTTAATGATGATCTCTTTACCGGTGTTCGGGTTCTTAATTTTCTGCCATGGGCCGCCGTCGATCAGTTCACCGCCGAACTCTTCGGTCGCCAGCTGGTAGCCCCAGTCTTTGAACGCGCCTTCGGTGAACTTCATGATATTGCCTTTGTGCACCAGGGTCACAGAGTCACGATCGTTGGTGATAGCGTATTCGATGGCGGCACGCACCAGACGCTTGGTCCCTTCTTCGGAGCACGGCTTGATGCCGATGCCGCAATGCTCAGGGAAGCGAATTTTCTTCACGCCCATCTCTTCGCGCAGGAATTTAATCACTTTTTCTGCGTCAGCAGAGTCCGCTTTCCATTCGATACCCGCGTAGATGTCTTCAGAGTTTTCACGGAAGATAACCATGTCGGTCAGTTCCGGGTGCTTAACCGGGCTTGGGGTGCCCTGGTAGTAACGCACCGGACGCAGACACACATACAGATCCAGTTCCTGACGCAGCGCCACGTTCAGGGAGCGAATGCCGCCGCCAACTGGCGTGGTCAGAGGGCCTTTGATAGCAACGCGATAGTCGCGGATCAGGTCCAGCGTTTCGGCTGGCAGCCAGACGTCCTGGCCATAAACTTGAGTGGATTTTTCACCGGTGTAAATTTCCATCCAGGAAATTTTACGCTCGCCTTTGTAGGCTTTCTCAACAGCGGCATCAACCACTTTCAGCATCGCCGGGGTAACGTCTACACCGATACCGTCACCTTCGATGAACGGGATAATCGGGTTGTGAGGAACGTTAATCTTGCCGTTTTGCAGGGTGATCTTTTTACCTTCCGCCGGAACAACTACTTTGCTTTCCATTAACCTCTCCTTCGAGCGCTTCTGGTTGTTACTGATCTTATGTTAATAAATTGTAATGAGCCTTCCGATAGTACCTGATTGTCCGACGCCATGAAAGGTCTTCGTTATTAGGCTATAATGCGGCAATTGATAACGCCTGAAAATACCATGACGAAAACTTCTTTTAGAAAACACCGGGTTGAGCGATTCAGCTCACGACAAGCCACCAGAAGAACGCCAGAACCCCAGCCAACGCGGGTCATACTGTTCAATAAACCCTACGATGTATTGCCGCAGTTTACCGACGAGGCCGGGCGCAGCACGCTGAAGGACTTTATCCCCGTACAGGGAGTCTACGCAGCGGGACGTCTGGATCGCGACAGCGAGGGGCTGCTGGTCCTTACCAATGACGGCGTGCTCCAGGCCAGGCTTACTCAGCCGGGCAAACGTACCGGAAAAATTTACTATGTGCAGGTTGAAGGCGAGCCGGACGACGCGTCGCTGGCAAAGCTGCGCAACGGCGTAACGCTGAACGACGGTCCCACCCTGCCGGCTGGTATTGAACGTGTGAATGAACCCGAGTGGCTGTGGCCGCGCAACCCGCCGATTCGTGAGCGTAAATCCATTCCTACCAGCTGGCTTAAAATCACCCTTTATGAAGGCCGCAACCGACAGGTCAGGCGCATGACTGCACATGTAGGCTTCCCTACCCTGCGACTCATTCGCTACGCCATGGGCAGCTATACGCTGGACTCGCTGGCAAACGGGGAATGGCGGGATGTTACCCCTAAGGAGAACTGATGTTTAAACCTCATGTTACGGTCGCCTGCGTGGTCCACGCGCAGGGGAAATTCCTGGTGGTGGAAGAGACCATTAACGGCAAAGCGCTGTGGAACCAGCCAGCCGGGCATCTTGAAGCCAATGAAACCTTATTGCAGGCAGCGAAACGCGAGCTCTGGGAAGAGACGGGTATCCGCGCCGAACCGCAGCACTTTATCCGTATGCATCAGTGGATAGCGCCTGACCAGACACCTTTCCTGCGCTTTTTATTCGCCGTTGAGCTTAACGAAACGTGCGCCACTGAACCGCACGACGACGATATCGATCGCTGCCTGTGGGTGACCGCAGACGAGATCCTGAACGCGCCAAACCTGCGCTCGCCACTGGTTGCGGAAAGCATCCGCTGCTGGCAGTCTACGGCGCGCCTGCCGCTGGATGTCATTGCAGAATTTAACTGGCCGTTTACAGAGGGTGTCAATGGTGGGGGGGCGTGATAGAATACGCCGCCTTGAAGTTCAATGTCGTGAGTATTCCATGTCAGATAACAGCCAGAAAAAAGTAATCGTCGGCATGTCCGGCGGTGTCGATTCCTCCGTTTCCGCCTACCTGTTGCAGCAACAGGGCTATAAGGTGGAGGGCCTGTTCATGAAGAACTGGGAGGAAGACGATGGCGAGGAATACTGCACTGCCGCTGCGGATCTCGCCGATGCGCAGGCCGTGTGCGATAAGCTCGGCATCGAACTGCACACCGTTAACTTTGCCGCAGAATACTGGGACAATGTTTTTGAACTCTTCCTCGAAGAGTACAAAGCGGGCCGCACGCCAAACCCGGATATCCTGTGCAACAAAGAGATCAAATTCAAAGCCTTCCTGGAATTCGCTGCGGAAGACCTGGGCGCAGACTACATTGCGACCGGCCACTACGTGCGTCGCGCGGATGTGAATGGCAAAAGCCAGCTGCTGCGTGGTCTGGACGGCAACAAAGATCAGAGCTACTTCCTCTATACGCTGAGCCACGAACAGATTGCCCAAAGTCTGTTCCCGGTCGGCGAGCTGGAAAAGCCGGAAGTGCGTAAGATTGCTGAAGATCTGGATCTGATCACCGCGAAGAAAAAAGACTCCACCGGTATTTGTTTTATCGGCGAGCGTAAATTCCGCGAGTTCCTGGGGCGCTACCTGCCTGCACAGCCGGGCAAAATCGTCACCGTTGACGGTGATGAGATTGGTCAGCACCAGGGACTGATGTACCACACTCTTGGCCAGCGTAAAGGTCTGGGTATCGGCGGCACCAAAGAGGGCAGCGAAGATCCGTGGTACGTGGTCGACAAAGACGTCGAAAACAATATTCTGGTTGTGGCTCAGGGTCACGACCACCCGCGCCTGATGTCCGTTGGACTGATCGCGCAACAGCTGCACTGGGTCGATCGCGAGCCGCTGAAAGGCACGCTGCGCTGCACAGTGAAAACGCGCTACCGCCAGACGGACATCCCTTGCACCGTAACCGCACTGGATGACGATCGCATTGACGTGCGTTTCGACGAGCCGGTTTCCGCCGTTACCCCTGGCCAGTCTGCTGTTTTCTACAGCGGCGAAATTTGCCTCGGCGGTGGGATCATTGAACAGCGCCTGCCGCTGCCTGCTGTTTAAACCGTTTGCACACATAAAGGAGACCGTGTGGCGAAGAACTATTACGACATCACCCTGGCGCTGGCGGGAATTTGCCAGTCAGCCCGTCTGGTGCAACAGCTGGCGCATCAGGGTCATTGCGACGCTGACGCCCTGCACGTTTCACTTAACAGCGTTATCGACCTCAACCCAGGCTCCACGCTGGGCGTCTTTGGCGGCAGTGAAACCAATCTTCGTCTCGGTCTTGAAACTCTGCTCGGCGTGCTCAACGCCAGTAACCGTCAGGGGTTGAATGCGGAACTGACCCGCTACACCTTAAGCCTGATGGTGCTGGAACGTAAGCTGAACGCGGCAAAAGGCGCAATGAATACCCTGGGCGATCGCATCGCCGGGCTACAGCGCCAGCTCGACCACTTTGACCTCCAGTCTGAGACCCTGCTGAGCGCGATGGCCGGTATCTACGTTGACGTGATTAGCCCGCTCGGCCCGCGTATTCAGGTCACCGGTTCGCCTGCCGTATTGCAAAGCCCACAGGTACAGGCGAAGGTACGCGCTTCGCTGCTGGCAGGCATCCGTGCCGCCGTGCTGTGGCAACAGGTCGGCGGTGGCCGCCTACAGTTAATGTTTTCTCGTCATCGCCTGACGACTCAGGCAAAACAAATTCTTGCTCATTGTTAACCTCCCGGAGTTGCGAATTATGGAATTATCCTCACTGACCGCCGTATCCCCTGTCGATGGACGCTACGGCGATAAAGTCAGCGCGCTGCGCGGGATCTTCAGCGAATATGGCCTGCTGAAGTTCCGTGTTCAGGTTGAAGTACGCTGGCTGCAAAAGCTGGCCGCCCAGACAGCAATCAAGGAAGTTCCTGCTTTTGACGCAAAGGCAAACGATTACCTTGATAAAATCGTTGCTGAGTTCAGCGAAGAAGATGCCGCGCGCATTAAAACCATCGAACGCACCACCAACCACGACGTGAAAGCAGTTGAATACTTCCTGAAAGAGAAAGTGGCATGCGTCCCTGCCCTGCACGCGGTATCTGAATTTATTCACTTCGCCTGTACGTCTGAGGATATTAACAACCTGTCTCACGCGCTGATGCTCTCTACCGCGCGGAAAGAGGTGGTACTCCCTTACTGGCGTAAAATCATTGATGCGGTGAAAGCGCTGTCCGTGGAATACCGCGACATTCCGCTGCTGTCCCGTACTCACGGCCAGCCAGCAACCCCATCTACCATGGGTAAAGAAATGGCGAACGTGGCGTACCGCATGGAACGCCAGTATCGTCAGCTGGAGCAGGTTGAGATCCTCGGCAAAATCAACGGCGCGGTGGGTAACTACAACGCCCACATCGCCGCGTACCCGGAAGTGGACTGGCACCAGTTCAGCGAAGAATTTGTGACCTCTCTGGGGATCCAGTGGAACCCGTACACCACCCAGATTGAGCCGCACGACTACATCGCCGAGCTGTTTGACTGCATTGCGCGCTTCAACACCATCCTGATCGACTTCGATCGTGACGTATGGGGTTACATCGCCCTGAACCACTTCAAGCAGAAAACCATCGCCGGGGAAATCGGTTCGTCCACCATGCCGCACAAAGTGAACCCAATCGACTTCGAAAACTCCGAAGGTAACCTGGGTCTGGCGAATGCCGTGTTGCAGCATATGGCGAGCAAGCTGCCGGTATCCCGCTGGCAGCGCGACCTGACTGACTCCACGGTGCTGCGTAACCTGGGCGTAGGTATTGGCTACGCGCTGATCGCCTACCAGTCCACCCTGAAAGGTGTGAGCAAACTGGAAGTTAACCGCGACCGTCTGCTGGACGAGCTGGATCACAATTGGGAAGTGCTGGCGGAGCCGATTCAGACCGTGATGCGTCGTTACGGCATTGAAAAACCGTACGAGAAACTCAAAGAGCTGACCCGCGGTAAACGCGTTGATGCTGAAGGTATGAAACAGTTTATCGACGGTCTGGCGCTGCCAGAAGAAGAAAAAGCGCGCCTGAAAGAGATGACCCCGGCAAACTATATTGGCCGCGCCATTACTATGGTTGACGAGCTAAAGTAATCGCCCTTCCCCCTTTCCATCCGGAAAGGGGGCTGTTTTACATCATCGAGTTGATGTTTTCACGTCACATTACCTGTTTTGCCGGGATTAAAGCCTGCCGTCAGGATGGTTGTTAATTTTCGTCGTGGAATAACTTTCCGGAATATACCGTTTTAAGCCGAACGGGCACAGTTTGAACTGGCACGGGGTTTCAGCCGTGCACGGACGATCCATCTCTTGCCGGTTGCCTGGACACGCGTTTTTCTGTTTGAACCCCATCCAGCCTATGGATGTAAAGGGCATTGCCTGCGCTATCCATACTCTACGGCGTCGATCGTTAATCAGGATCCCCTGGTTTGAGGTGGTGATGATTTCACCTGTACGAACGTAATAATCTCCCTTTAACCACAGGATATAATTCAGACCATACTGTGTTTCAACTTTGCAAAAGATAGTTCCGCTTTCCGGGCTCGCAATAGTCTCAACAACCTTCCATTCCATAAAACCCTCTTTACTCGCTATATTGCTGTTTTGTCGTGTAAAAATGCTGCTTTTCTGGCACATCTTATGCAAATCTAATTTCGCACCATAAAATAAGCGTAGACAAAGGCAGACATAGTGAGAACATCCTTACAAAAAAAAGGGCAATCTTTACAAAACTGGCGTGACCCTTCTGTCAAAAAAGCGACTCGCCTTCAACATTTCATAAACGGATGGCTGTTTTATCCGGATTGCAGAAGCTTGCGAAAACAAGTCCGTTTATATTACCCGCGCCTGGCGTCATGCCCCCTGTGTTCTGGAGCATGCAAAAAAATCATTTAATTTCATCGCGCTGGTGTCAACCTGAATAATCAGCGTTAAACTATTCATACCATTTATAAAGGGAGAAGTGATGATGCGCGTACTGGTTGTTGAGGATAACGCATTGCTACGTCATCACCTGAAAGTTCAACTTCAGGAGATGGGTCATCAGGTGGACGATGCTGAAGACGCAAAAGAGGCCGATTATTATCTCAATGAACACCTGCCGGACATCGCCATTGTCGATTTAGGGCTACCGGATGAAGACGGATTGTCCCTTATCCGCCGCTGGCGTAGCCATGACGTTTCCCTGCCGGTGCTGGTGCTAACTGCCCGTGAAGGCTGGCAGGACAAGGTTGAAGTCCTGAGCGCTGGCGCGGATGACTACGTGACCAAACCCTTCCATATTGAAGAAGTCGCCGCGCGTATGCAGGCGCTTCTGCGCCGCAACAGCGGGCTGGCGTCGCAGGTGATCTCTCTGCCGCCATTCCAGGTGGATCTCTCCCGCCGCGAATTTTCTATTAATGATGAAGTGATCAAGCTGACCGCATTCGAATACACCATCATGGAAACGCTGATCCGTAACAACGGTAAAGTGGTGAGCAAAGATTCCCTGATGCTTCAGCTCTATCCGGATGCCGAACTGCGCGAAAGCCACACCATTGACGTGCTGATGGGCCGCCTGCGTAAAAAAATTCAGGCGCAGTACCCGCATGACGTGATCACCACCGTGCGTGGTCAGGGCTACCTGTTTGAATTACGCTAAATGAAAGGGATTTTGCGTCACATTTTACCCCTTTCGCTGCGGGTTCGCTTTTTGCTGGCAACCGCCGCCGTCGTGCTGGTGCTGTCGCTCTCTTACGGGATGGTGGCGCTGGTCGGGTATAGCGTGAGCTTCGATAAAACCACCTTCCGCCTGCTTCGCGGCGAAAGTAACCTGTTTTATACCCTGGCGAAGTGGGAGAACAACCGAATCACCGTCGAGATGCCGGAAAACCTGAATCAGCAGAGCCCGACGCTGGCGCTGATCTACGATGAAAAAGGGAAATTGCTGTGGGCCCAGCGCGATGTCCCGTGGCTGAAAAAGCGCATCCGTCCGGAATGGCTGAAAACCAACGGTTTTCATGAAATAGAAGCCGATCTCAACTCCACCAGCAGCCTGCTGCGTGACGATCGCGCCTTACAGATCAAGCTTAATGAGATCCGTGCCGAAGATGACGACACGGAGATGACCCACTCTGTGGCCATCAACCTTTATCCCGCCACCCTGAACATGCCGCAGTTAACCATTGTGGTGATCGATACCATCCCGGTTGAGCTGAAACGCTCATATATGGTATGGAACTGGTTTGTGTATGTTCTGGCTGCCAACCTGCTGCTGGTGATCCCTCTCCTGTGGGTTGCTGCATGGTGGAGCCTCCGCCCGATTGAATCCCTTGCCAAAGAGGTGCGCGAGCTGGAAGAACATCACCGCGAGAAGCTGAACCCGGAAACTACGCGCGAACTGACCAGCCTGGTGCGCAACCTCAACCGCCTGCTGAAAAGCGAACGTGAACGCTACGACAAGTATCGCACGACGCTCACCGACCTTACGCACAGCCTGAAAACCCCGCTGGCGGTGATGCAGAGTACCCTGCGTTCCATGCGCAGTTCGAAAATGAGCGTGGATGATGCAGAGCCGGTGATGCTGGAACAAATCAGCCGTATTTCACAGCAGATCGGCTATTACCTGCACCGCGCGAGCATGCGCTCCGGAAGCGCCCTGTTGAGCCGTGAACTGCACCCGGTAGCCCCGCTGCTGGATAACCTCACCTCGGCGCTGAACAAGGTGTACCAGCGTAAAGGGGTCAACATCAGTCTGGATATCTCACCGGAAATTAGCTTTGTTGGCGAGAAGAATGACTTTATGGAAGTGATGGGAAACCTGCTCGATAACGCCTGCAAATATTGTCTGGAGTTTGTCGAGGTCTCCGCGCGGGTAACGGATAACGAACTGCATATTATCGTTGAGGATGATGGTCCTGGCATTCCCCGTAATAAACGCGAAGTAGTGTTCGATCGCGGCCAGCGCGCCGATACGCTGCGGCCAGGCCAGGGCGTCGGATTATCCGTCGCCAGGGAAATAGTCGATCAGTACGAGGGCAAGATTGAAACCGGTGAAAGTTTGCTGGGCGGAGCCCGGATGGAAGTCATTTTTGGCCGCCAGCATCCCGTATCGAACGATAGTTGACCCGGAATGTGAAAAATACGCGGATCTCGCAGCCAGGGAGCGGGGCTTCCGTTATAATCCGACTCAGTAAGAGCCTGCGGAATACATAAATATGGATTATCAATTAACGCTTAACTGGCCCGACTTTATTGAACGTTACTGGCAAAAACGCCCGGTCGTTCTTAAACGCGGGATCAGCAATTTTATCGACCCTATTTCTCCTGACGAACTCGCTGGTCTGGCGATGGAAAACGAGGTAGACAGCCGTCTGGTAAGCCACCAGGACGGGAAATGGCAGGTCAGCCACGGTCCCTTTGAAAGCTACGATCACCTGGGCGAAAACAACTGGTCTTTACTGGTGCAGGCGGTCAACAACTGGCACGAACCTACCGCAGCCTTAATGCGTCCCTTCCGCGCCCTGCCAGACTGGCGAATGGACGATCTGATGATCTCCTTCTCCGTTCCCGGTGGCGGCGTGGGTCCGCATCTGGATCAGTACGACGTGTTTATCATTCAGGGTACCGGTCGCCGTCGCTGGCGCGTGGGCGAAAAAGTGCCAATGAAACAGCACTGCCCGCACCCGGATCTGCTCCAGGTTGATCCGTTTGAAGGGATCATTGATGAAGAGCTGGAGCCAGGTGACATTCTTTATATCCCACCGGGCTTCCCGCATGAAGGTTATTCCCTGGAAAACTCGCTGAACTATTCGGTTGGTTTCCGCGCGCCAAGCGGGCGCGAGTTGATCAGCGGATTTGCTGACTATGTTTTACAGCGTGAGCTGGGCAGTTACCGTTACAGCGATCCGGACGTTCCGGCGCGTGAGCATCCGGCGGATATTCTGCCAGAGGAGCTGGATAAGCTGCGCGGGATGATGCTGGATCTGATCAACGAACCGGAGCACTTCAGACACTGGTTTGGCGAGTTTATCAGCCAGTCGCGTCACGAACTGGACGTCGCACCGCCAGAGCCGCCTTATCAGGCAGATGAAATTTATGATGCGCTCCAGCAGGGCGATAAGCTGGTTCGTCTGGGCGGATTACGTGTACTGCGCATTGGCGAAGAGGTATTCGTCAACGGCGAGCGCCTGGACTCTCCGCATCGCCCGGCGCTGGAAGCAATTGCCAGCCATATGGTGCTGACTGCGGATACCTTTGGCGACGCGCTGGACGATCCCTCCTTCCTCGCCATGCTGGCCGCGCTGGTTAACAGCGGGTACTGGTTTTTTGAGGACTGAACCGCTTTAATGCCCGGTGGCGCTGCGCTTACCGGGCCTACGATCGAAATGTAGGCCGGGTAAGGCGTAGCCGCCACCCGGCTTTGTTTTACTTCCGCCCCCCCGCCGCAAAATCCTCAATCTCACCCGCCCAGTCTGCCGGATATAACCCCTCCCGCACGTCCCGATGAAACGTTGAATAGGGCCAGTCGACGACTTTCCCGACATAGCCATGCTTCAGCGGATTGATGTAGACGTAATCCATATGCCGCCGATAATCCTGCTCATTGCGAATGGTGTGCTCCCAGAAACGCGGTTGCCAGACGTGGCGCAGCTCAATGTTGCGGCTAAACGTTTTTTTGAAGTCGCGCCAGCGCGCTGAAAAGTCGCTGTCCCCTTCCGGCAGGGTCCAGATACAGTGCATATGTTCAGGCAGGATAACCCAGGCGTTAATGGTAAAGGGCTTCGCACGCTTAACCGTGGCGGTAGCGGAACGCAGGCTGTCGATGTGGCGAGTAAGTAAATCGCTCTGGCGGTTTTGCAGATTGACGGTGAAAAACCAAGTCCCACCGGGGATGTAGTAGCGGCGGTAGTTTGACATTTGAACTCCCTGTTCATGTGCCGGGTGGCGGCTACGCCTTACCCGGCCTACATATTGCACCTGTAGGCCCGGTAAGCGAAGCGCCACCGGGCATTTTCTTACCGCTTCGCGGTTAACTCCGCTATCCGCACAATCACCTGCACCGCTTTCTCCATCCCTTCCAGCGTCACGAACTCATGCTTGCCGTGGTAGTTATATCCACCGGTAAACAGGTTCGGGCACGGCAGGCCCATAAACGACAGCTGTGAACCATCGGTTCCACCACGGATCGGTTTCATCACCGGCTCGATGTCACAATCGCGCATCGCCTGCTGGGCGATATCAAGAATGTGCGGATGTTCCATCACCTTCTCGCGCATATTGTAATAGCTGTCTTCGATGATGAGCTCAATATAGCAATCCGGATGTAGCCCCTTGCCGACTTTTTTCGCGATCTCCATCATCTTACGCTTGCGCGCTTCAAAGGCTTTGCGGTCGAAATCGCGGACAATATAGTGCATCTGCGCGCTGTCCACGGTCCCCTTGATGCTGGTCAGATGATAAAAACCCTCATACCCTTCCGTCATCTCCGGGCTCTCTTCGGCGGGCACTTCCGCATGAATACGCGCAGCCAGCGACAGTGCATTCACCATCACTCCTTTCGCAGAGCCCGGGTGCACGTTATTCCCGACGATTTTGATCGTTACCGATGCCGCGTTGAAGTTTTCATACTCAAGTTCACCCACGCCGCCACCGTCAACGGTGTAGGCCCATTGCGCGTTAAACGCCTCAACGTCAAAGTGTTTCGCGCCTTTTCCAACCTCTTCATCCGGCGTGAAGGCCACGCGGATATCGCCATGCGGGATATTTTTGCCCTTCAGCACCGCCAGCGCCGTCATGATCTCGGCGATGCCCGCTTTGTCATCGGCCCCCAGCAAGGTTTTGCCGTCGGTGGTGATTAACGTCTGCCCCAGCAGCTGATGCAGTACCGGGAACATCACTGGCGACAGCACTTCGTCGCCAATGCCCAGTGCTATATCACCGCCGCGGTAGTTTTCAACAATCTGCGGATTAACGTGTTTACCGCTAAAATCAGGTGAGGTATCGACATGAGAAATAAAGCCAATTGCCGGGATATCGCCGTCAATATTCGCCGGCAGCGTTCCCATCACGGTCCCTTTTTCGCTGAGCGTGACGTCAACCAACCCCATAGCCTCCATCTGCTCTTTCAGCAGATTTAGCAGCTTCCACTGGCCTTCGGTGCTTGGCACCTGTCGGACCCCCGGCTTAGATTGGGTATCCAGCGAAACGTAATGTAAGAAACGCTCAAGTAGTTTATCCATGCAGTCACCCTCACTTTTTGTGACAACATTATCATTAAGCAGCAAAACGCAAATATTGCGTCAGGTCACTTTTATCCCGCAAACGAGAACTTTTTACGTTTATATCGTTCTGCGTTAATAAATGTAGCTTATGAATAAGTGAGAAGGATTGGCGATTCAATGGGTTTGCCGTAGAATGTCCGCCCTCATTACGAGTCACCAAGGTGGTTACACACAAACCCCGCTTCAGTCTGCTGCCTGAGGCGTCTATATGGGACAGCGCGAAAATTGAATACACAACCCCGTTCCCTTTCACCGCTGGTGCAACTGGAACGAATTCGTAAAAGTTTCGATGGCAAAGATGTCATTTCCGACCTTAATCTGACCATCGATGACGGTGAGTTTCTCACGCTGCTCGGCCCCTCCGGCTGCGGCAAAACCACCGTCCTGCGCCTTATCGCCGGGCTGGAAAGCGTCGATAACGGCCATATCCATCTTGAGAACCAGGACATTACCCAGGTTCCTGCCGAAGATCGCCACGTCAATACCGTCTTCCAGAGCTATGCCCTGTTCCCGCACATGACCGTGTTTGAGAACGTGGCGTTTGGCCTGCGGATGCAAAAAACACCGGCCAGCGAGATCCCGCCTCGGGTTACCGAAGCCCTGCGCATGGTGCAGTTGGAGGCATTCGCCCAGCGCAAGCCTCATCAACTTTCCGGTGGTCAGCAGCAGCGTGTGGCCATTGCCCGCGCCGTGGTCAACAAACCTCGCCTGCTCCTGCTGGATGAATCCCTCTCCGCGCTGGACTACAAGCTGCGCAAGCAGATGCAGAACGAGCTGAAAGCGCTTCAGCGTAAGCTCGGCATTACGTTCGTGTTTGTCACGCACGATCAGGAAGAAGCCCTGACCATGTCAGACCGTATCGTGGTGATGCGCGACGGCAAGATTGAGCAGGATGGCACCCCGCGTGAAATTTACGAAGAGCCGAAAAACCTGTTCGTCGCCAGCTTCATTGGTGAAATCAATATTTTCAACGCCACGGTGATTGAGCGTCTGGACGAGCAGCGCGTGCGCGCGAACGTGGAAGGCCGCGAATGCAACATCACGGTTAACTTTGCCGTGGAAAAGGGGCAAAGGCTCAACGTCCTGCTGCGCCCGGAAGATCTCCGCGTTGATGAGATCCACGACACGGCTGACGTCGAAGGTCTGATCGGTTACGTTCGCGAACGTAACTACAAAGGGATGACCCTCGAATCCGTGGTCGAACTGGAAAACGGCAAAATGGTGATGGTCAGCGAATTCTTTAACGAGGACGATCCGGACTTCGACCACTCGCTGGATCAGAAAATGGTCATCAACTGGGTAGAAAGCTGGGAGGTTGTACTGGCTGATGAAGAACACAAGTAAGTTCCAGAATGTGGTGATTGCCACGATCGTCGGTTGGCTTGTGTTGTTTGTCTTTCTTCCCAACCTGATGATCATCGTGACCAGCTTCCTCACCCGCGACGACGCGAACTTCGTGGCGATGGTCTTTACGCTGGACAACTACGCGCGCCTGCTCGATCCGCTCTATTTTGACGTGCTGCTGCACTCGCTCAATATGGCGCTGATTGCCACCCTCGCCTGCCTGGTACTGGGGTATCCGTTCGCCTGGTTCCTGGCCCGCCTGCCGCAAAAAGTGCGGCCGCTGCTGCTGTTTTTACTGATTGTGCCGTTCTGGACCAACTCGTTAATCCGCATCTACGGGCTGAAAATCTTCCTCAGCACCAAAGGTTATCTGAACGAGTTTCTGCTGTGGCTGGGGGTGATCGAGACGCCGATCCGCATCATGTTCACCCCGGGCGCGGTGATTGTCGGCCTGGTCTATATCCTGCTGCCGTTTATGGTGATGCCGCTCTACTCCAGCATTGAAAAGCTCGATAAACCGCTGCTGGAAGCAGCGAAAGACCTGGGCGCCAGTAAGTTACAAACCTTTGTCCGCATCATTATTCCGCTGACCATGCCGGGTATTATCGCCGGCTGTCTGCTGGTCATGCTGCCTGCGATGGGGCTGTTCTACGTCTCGGACCTGATGGGCGGGGCGAAAAACCTGCTGATCGGTAACGTGATTAAGAGCCAGTTCCTTAACATTCGCGACTGGCCGTTCGGCTCGGCCACCAGCATAACGCTGACGGTGGTGATGGGGCTGATGCTGCTGGTTTACTGGCGTGCCTCACGCCTGTTGAATAAGAAGGTGGAGCTGGAATGATCGGTCGACTGCTTCGCGGTGGTTTTATGACCGCCATTTATGCGTATCTTTATATACCGATAATCATTTTGATCGTGAACTCCTTTAACAGCTCGCGCTTCGGGATTAACTGGCAAGGGTTTACCACCAAATGGTATGGCCTGCTGATGAACAATGACAGCCTGCTACAGGCCGCTCAGCACTCGCTGACGATGGCGGTATTCTCTGCCACCTTCGCGACGCTGATTGGCTCGTTGACCGCCGTGGCGCTGTACCGCTACCGTTTTCGCGGTAAGCCGTTCGTCAGCGGTATGCTGTTTGTGGTGATGATGTCCCCGGATATCGTGATGGCCATTTCACTGCTGGTGCTGTTTATGCTGCTGGGCGTCCAGCTCGGTTTCTGGTCGCTGCTGTTCTCGCATATCACCTTCTGTCTGCCGTTTGTGGTGGTAACCGTCTACGCGCGTCTGAAAGGGTTCGACGTACGCATGCTGGAAGCGGCGAAAGATCTGGGTGCCAGCGAGATGACCATTCTGCGCAAAATCATTCTGCCGCTGGCGATGCCCGCCGTGGCAGCAGGATGGCTGCTCAGCTTTACCCTGTCGATGGACGACGTGGTCGTGTCCTCCTTCGTCACCGGGCCGAGCTATGAAATTCTGCCGTTGAAGATCTACTCAATGGTTAAAGTCGGTGTTTCACCCGAAGTGAACGCGCTGGCGACTATTCTGTTGGTGTTATCGCTGGTTCTGGTGATTGCCAGCCAGGTTATTGCTCGTGATAAAACAAAATCTCAGGGGACACAGAAATGAAAAAAATGCTTGCCGCTGCGGCACTGGTGCTCGGAATGGGCGCTGCGCATGCTGATGACAGCAAAACGCTCTATTTCTACAACTGGACCGAGTATGTGCCGCCGGGCCTGCTGGAGCAGTTCACCAAAGAGACAGGCATCAAGGTGATCTATTCGACCTACGAGTCGAATGAAACCATGTACGCCAAGCTCAAAACCTATAAAGATGGCGCGTATGACCTGGTGGTGCCGTCGACCTATTTCGTCGACAAGATGCGCAAAGAAGGCATGATCCAGAAGATCGACAAAACGAAGCTAACCAATTTTTCAAACCTCGATCCTGAGATGCTAAACAAGCCTTTCGACCCGAACAACGACTACTCCATTCCGTACATCTGGGGCGCGACGGCAATTGGCATCAACAGCGATGCCATTGATCCCAAAACGGTTTCATCCTGGGCTGACCTGTGGAAGCCGGAATACAAAAGCAGCCTGCTGTTAACCGACGATGCGCGCGAAGTGTTCCAGGTGGCGCTGCGTAAACTCGGCTATTCCGGCAACACCACCGATCCGAAAGAGATCGAAGCAGCGTATAACGAACTGAAAAAGCTGATGCCAAACGTGGCGGCGTTCAACTCGGATAACCCGGCTAACCCGTATATGGAAGGTGAAGTGAATCTGGGGATGGTCTGGAACGGCTCTGCGTTTGTGGCGCGTCAGGCCGGGACGCCGCTTGAGGTGGTCTGGCCGAAAGAGGGCGGCATCTTCTGGATGGACAGCCTCGCGATCCCGGCGAATGCGAAAAACGTCGAGGGCGCCCTGAAGCTGATCAACTTCCTGCTGCGCCCGGATGTGGCAAAAGAGGTGGCGGAAACCATCGGCTACCCGACGCCAAACCTGGCCGCACGGAAGCTTTTAAGCCCTGAAGTGGCAAATGATAAATCGCTTTATCCGGACGCTGAAACTATCAGCAAAGGGGAATGGCAGAACGACGTCGGTGACGCGAGCCGCCTGTATGAAGAGTATTATCAGAAGCTAAAAGCAGGCCGTTAATGCATAACGGGCGACGCAATGTCGCCCGTTACTCTTATAGCCCCTTCAGGAGTTTATCCACAAAGGCTGGCACCACCTCGCTCGCCAGACCGTAATGTTTCTCTTCAAACTCACTCCCGACCTGGCTTGGCTCCAGATTAAGCTCCACCGTATGGGCACCTTGAAGTCGCGCTTCGTGAACAAATCCCGCCGCCGGATAGACATGTCCCGAAGTACCAATGGCGATAAAGACGTCCGCCATGGCCAGGGCGCTGTAGATCTCATCCATTCCCAGCGGCATTTCGCCAAACCAGACCACATGCGGACGCAGACGCGAAGGGAACTGACAGCAGTGGCAGCGGTCTTCGTCCAGCACGTCCTCTTTCCACTCCAGCACCTGACCACTCCAGGCGCACCGCACCTTAAGCAGTTCGCCGTGCATGTGAATGATGTTGTGGTTTCCGGCCCTTTCGTGAAGATTGTCGATGTTCTGCGTGACCAGCAGAAAACGATCCCCCAGCGCCTCCTCCAGCTTTGCCAGCGCCAGGTGCGCCGCATTCGGCGCAATCTCCGGCTGCTGAAGCTGACTACGGCGGGCGTTGTAGAACGCCTGCACCAGCGCCGGGTCGCGGGCGAAACCTTCCGGCGTCGCCACATCTTCAACTCGGTGTTCTTCCCACAGTCCATCCGCTGCGCGGAAAGTCTGAATACCGGATTCGGCGGAGATCCCCGCCCCGGTCAACACCACCACTCTGGGTTTATCCATCGCTTCTGGCATCATCCTGTCTCTGAAAAAGATCCGCTGACGCAGGCGTTCACGTAAGCGGCGTTTATTTTTGCGAAAACGGCTGAGTCGACCCTGGCGACGCGACAGCATAATAACCTCGTAAACTAATCGGTGAGATGAAGGAATGCGGCTCCGCGCATGCCTCCTGCGTCCCCGTGTCGCGCACGCTCAATGCGCGGCACGCGGGCGACCGGCAATAAATGTCGGGTCAGACGCCCGGACAACTGTTCCGTAATCGCAGTGAAATTTGACAGCCCTCCCCCGATCACCAGCAGATCCGGATCGACGATAGTCAGGATATTCCCCAGACACACCGCCAGCAGATCCAGATAGCGCTCGACGTGCTCACGCGCCTGCGCATCCCCCTGCTCCCACAGGGTAATGATTTGAGGGGCCTCAAGTTTCTGATGATAGAAGTGTTCGTAAAGCCATGCAAACCCGCGGCCTGATAGGTAGTTCTCAATACAGCCGTGCTGCCCACAGCCGCAGCGGGTCAGCGGGAAATCACGTCCGACGACCTCCAGAGCATCCACCGGCAGGCGGATATGGCCAAATTCGCCGGTAATATAGCTGCGCCCAGTAATGGGCTTACCGTTAATGACAATCCCGCCACCGACGCCCGTTCCGAGGATCAGCCCCATCACCAGCGGGAAGCGACGGAATTCATCATCCCAGGCTTCAGAGAGCGCGAAGCAGTTGGCATCGTTATCTAAACGCACGTCGCGTTCAAGGAGCGCGGAGAGATCGGCCCGCAGCGGTTTGCCGCTGGCGGCAGGCACGTTGGCCGCGTACAGCGTGCCATCGTCGGTTTCGGGCATACCCGGAATACCAATGCCAACGCTGCCTTTGACGCCAAAGCGTTCATCCGCTTGCGCCACCAGCGCGGCAATGGCGGTTAAAAATTCATCGTAGCTTTCGCGCGGCGTGGGGACGCGGGTTTCCCATTGTAGCTTAAGATCTTTATCGAACACGCCGAGCGCAATCTTGGTGCCGCCAATATCAAATCCGTAATACATGATGCATTCCTCTGTTTGATTCAGCGGCCAAAAGACCGCTAAACCATGACGAAATTACTGGCCACTTAATACCCTCGCCGGATCAATTCGGCTAGCGCGACGCGCCGGATACCAGCTTGCCAGCAGACTCAGTAAAAGTGCTGTAACCAGCACATAAATAACGTCCAGCCAGTGCAGTTCAGACGGCAGGAAGTCAATAAAATAGATATCGCCTGACAGGAACTGATGGCCAATAAGCGCTTCAATCCCGTTGATAATCGGCGTCAGCTGAAGGGAAACCACCACGCCGATCGCCACGCCGCAGAGGCTGCCAAACAGCCCCGCCAGTAAACCGTACCAGACGAAGATGGCGCGAATAAGACCGTCTTTCGCCCCTAAGGTACGCAGCACGGCGATGTCGCCGCTCTTATCCTTAACGGCCATCACCAGCGTCGAGACGATATTAAAACACGCCACCCCAATCACCAGCACCATCGCCAGATACATAATCGCGCGGATCATCTGGATATCACGATACATATACCCGTAAGTGCCGATCCAGCTTTTGATGTAGACATAGTTATTGGTCACGCTGCCAGCGTCACGCACCAGTTTATTGGCGTTGAAGACGTCGTTAACCTTAATGGCAATGCCCGTCACGCTGTCGCTCATATCCAGATACTGGCGTGCATCTTCCAGCGGCACCATCGCGAAGCTGTGATCGAGCTGGCCGCTCAGCTGCAAAATACCGGTGACGTGCAGACGTACGCGCTTAGGCTGCTGCAATTTGTGATCAGCGCTGGCGTTCGGGATCATGATCGAGACCCAGTCGCCCTGCTTCACCTTCAGCGCATCGGCAACGCCTTTGCCCATGATAATCTGCTGCTCGCCGGCCTTAAAGTTTGCCCATGCGCCATTTTGCACATAGCGCGGCAGCGCGCTCAGACGCTCTTCCTGACGAGGATTTACCCCTTTCACCTGAATGGCGCGCAGGTTTACCCCGCTCTCTACCAGCCCGGTAAAGTTAATGTAAGGTGCAGCCGCCGCAATGCCGGGCACCTTTTCCACTTTGTTCAGGGCATCCTGCCAGTTGGACCACGGCTGGTTAACCGGCTCGATTTCACCGTGAGGGACAACGGCCAGAATGCGGTTATTCAGTTCACGCTCAAAGCCATTCATGGCGCTTAAGCCCACAATCAGCACCGCCACGCCCAGGGCGATACCGATGGTGGAGATCACGGAGATAAGGGAAACCATCCCGCTCCGGCGACGACCGCGGCTAAAGCGTAACCCGATGAGTAACGATAACGGTGAAGCCATTACTCCGCTCCCATCAGCGTCAGTTCAGCATTCAGACGACCGTCGCGCATTTCCAGCTGACGCCCCATCCGCTTAGCCAGTTGTAAATCGTGGGTGACCACCAGAAACGCGGTTCCCTGCGCGGCGTTCAGTTCGCCGAGAAGCTGGAAAATGCTGTCTGCGTTACGCGCATCGAGGTTACCTGTCGGTTCATCCGCCAGCACCAGGCGCGGGTTGTTGACCAGCGCACGGGCGATGGCCACACGCTGACGCTCACCGCCGGAAAGCTCAGACGGACGGTGATTCCCGCGATGACCCAGCCCTACCGCTTTTAGCATGTCGCTGGCGCGGGCATTAATTTCCGCGGGTTTCTTTTTACCAATCAGCAGCGGCATTGCGACGTTTTCCAGCGCCGTAAAGTCCGGCAGCAGATGGTGGAACTGGTAGATAAAACCCAGCTCACGGTTACGCAGCTCGGCTTTCGCCGTAGACGACATTTTACTCAGCGGCTGCCCGGAGAAGATCACATCGCCTTCGGTTGGCGTGTCCAGCCCGCCAAGCAGGTGCAGCAGCGTACTTTTACCGGAGCCGGAGCTGCCGACAATCGCCATCATCTCGCCTTCGCCCACGCTAAAACTCACATTGTGCAACACGTCGGTCTGCACAGTGCCTTCCTGATAGCGTTTGGACAGGTTGTCGCACTGCAACAGGAGCTTATTCATAACGTAAAGCCTCAGCGGGTTGAGTGGCGGCAGCCCGCCAGGAAGGATAAAGCGTAGAAAGCAGCGCAATGGCCATCGCGGCCAGCGCAATACCGACCACCTGGAGCGGCTCGATAGCCACCGGCAGCGCCGCGCCATCAAGCAGCGCGCCGATAATCGGCATGAGATTGTTGAGCTGGCTGGCGAGCAGCGCCCCCAGCGCCGCGCCGAGTAGCGCGCCGATGATGCCGGCGCTGGCACCCTGGACCATAAATACCGCCATGATCTGGCGCGGAGTCAGCCCCTGGGTTTGCAGAATGGCGACTTCGCCTTGCTTCTCCATCACCATCAGCCCGAGCGAGGTGATGATATTAAACGCGGCAACGGCCACGATCAGGCTCAGCAGCAGCCCCATCATGTTTTTCTCCATGCGCACGGCCTGGAACAGTTCGCCTTTCCGGTCGCGCCAGTCCTGCCATTTCGTCCCTTCCGGTAGCGTCTGCTGGCTGAGGGTATCCACCTTCAGCGGCGCATCAAGCCACAGACGCCAGCCGGTAATATTTCCCGCGGGGTAGCGCATCAGACGCGAGGCGTCCTGAATGTTCACCAGCATCTGGTAACCATCAACTTCGCTGTTCGCCGCAAACGTGCCAATCACGTTGAACAGGCGCTGGCTTGGCAGACGCCCCATCGGCGTAAACTGACTGGCTGACGGCACCATCACGCGCAGCTGATCGCCACGGTTGACCCCGAGCTGCCCGGCAAGCTGCTCGCCGAGGATGACGTTGTATTTACCCGCTTCCAGGTCGGTTTGTTTCACATTGACCAGGAACGGCGTCAGCGGATCTTTTTGCGCGGGATCGATACCCAGCATCACCCCGACCGCCACGCTACGGGCGCTTTGCAGCACCACATCGCCCGTCGTGAGCGGCGCAACGCGCGTGACACCCTGTAACTTCACCGCGCTTTCCGGCAGCTGTTGCGGATTAACGGAACCCTGAGTGGAAGAGAGAACGGCCTGCGGCATCAGCCCCAGGATATTGTTTTGCAGCTCGCGCTCGAAGCCGTTCATGACGGAAAGCACCGTCACCAGTGCCATCACGCCAAGCGTAATGCCAATAGTCGAAAGCCAGGAGACAAAGCGACCGAAGCGGTCCGCGGCGCGCCCACGCATGTAACGTAAGCCTATAAAGAGTGCGACAGGTTGATACATGAAATCCGTCTGTTTGCTGATAGCAGACCCACGAGTATATAAGCGAATCCGTTAAGCGTAAATGACTGAAACCGTAAGATTCGGTAATCATTTTTCCGAAAAATTCAGATAAATCATCATGCTACTGACTGAACTTCCGCCAGACAGCCTCCACCTTTTCCGAAAATCGTCCTGATACAGACTGTTACCCATTACATCAGGGCTTCATTTTACAACAATCGGCGTTTCGTTTATGGCAACAAGGTCGTCACGCACCATGAAACAAAAAGCATTATGGATTAACCAGATAAAAGGCCTGTGCATCTGCCTGGTGGTAATTTACCACTCGGTGATCACCTTTTATCCTCACCTTGACGGGCTACAGCATCCGTTATCGGGCCTGCTCGCCAAATGCTGGGTCTACTTTAATCTTTACCTTGCCCCGTTCCGTATGCCGGTGTTTTTCTTTATCTCCGGCTATTTGATCCGTCGTTATATCGACGAGGTGAACTGGCGCACCAGTCTCGACAAGCGGATCTGGAGCATCGTCTGGGTTTTGGCCCTGTGGGGCGTCCTGCAATGGCAGGCGCTGACCCATCTGAATGCCTGGCTCGCCCCCGAGCGAGAACTGGCGACAGCATCCAATGCGGCCTACGCCGATTCCGTTTCAGAGTTTGTACTGGGAATGCTCACGGCCAGCACCAGCCTGTGGTATTTGTACGCGTTAGTGGTCTACTTTACGCTCTGTAAGCTGCTGAGCCGCTGGAAACTGCCGATGCTGGGGGTTCTGGCGCTGGCAAGCATCGCCATCAACTTCCTGCCGTTACCGTGGTGGGGAATGAACAGCGTGGTTCGCAACATGATCTACTACAGCCTCGGCGCATGGTACGGCGCGCAGTTGATGGCGTGGATGAAAGGGATGAATTTGCGCCGCAGCTGGCTGGTACTTATCGCCTCTGGCGCGGTGTCGGTAGTACTGTGGTTCGCTAATGTTCCTCTGCCGCTCTCACTGCTGTCGATCGTGGTCATCATGAAGCTCTTTTACAGCTTCGAGCAGCGTTATGCCGTTCATCCCAATAATCTGCTGAACGTCATCGGTTCAAACACCATCGCGATTTATACCACCCACCGCATTTTAATTGAGGCGTTTAGCCTGCTCCTGATTCGCGAAATGAATGCGGCGTACTGGCCGATCTGGGCGGAGTTAACGCTGATTCTGGTCTATCCGTTTATCAGCCTGCTCGTCTGCACGCTGGTTGGGCTGGGGGCACGTAAGCTCTCAACCGCCCTCTTTGGCGACCTTTTCTTCTCCCCTCCCGCGCGGCTTTCTCCACAGACTGCTACCCGTTAATCTCCTCGGCCCCCATCCGGGGGCACTTTCCCTCTTGTGCGGTTACGATTTGCTTATGCATAACGATCGAGGATAATAAAGACATTGCGTATCAGTGATATGCCCCAATACTGTTGGTATATCCCCAAGAGACTCTGACATAGCCATGCCTGAACACTATCGTTTTTCCTTGCCTGTAAAAGCAGGTGACCAACGCCAGCTGGGCGAACTGACAGGCGCGGCCTGCGCCACGCTGGTGGCGGAAATTGCCGAGCGGCATCCAGGGCCGGTGGTGCTGGTTGCCCCGGACATGCAAAACGCCCTGCGCCTGCACGACGAAATTCGTCAGTTCACCGACAGTCTGGTATTCAGCCTGGCCGACTGGGAAACGCTTCCCTACGACAGTTTCTCTCCGCACCAGGAGATCATCTCCTCGCGCCTGTCGACGCTGTATCAGCTCCCCACCATGCAGCGCGGCGTGCTGATTCTGCCGGTGAATACCCTGATGCAGCGTGTCTGCCCGCACAGCTATTTGCACGGCCATGCGCTGGTGATGCAAAAAGGCCAGCGCCTGTCGCGCGATGCCCTGCGCGTGCAGCTGGATGGAGCCGGCTATCGACATGTCGATCAGGTGATGGAGCACGGCGAATACGCGACGCGCGGTGCGCTGCTTGATCTCTATCCGATGGGCAGCGATCAGCCGTACCGTCTGGATTTCTTCGATGATGAGATCGACAGCCTGCGCGTGTTCGACGCCGACACCCAGCGCACGCTGGAGGAAGTGGACTCTATTAATCTGCTGCCCGCCCATGAGTTCCCGACGGATAAAACCGCCATCGAACTGTTCCGCAGCCAGTGGCGCGACAGGTTCGACGTGAAGCGTGATGCCGAACATATCTACCAGCAGGTCAGCAAAGGCACCCTTCCGGCCGGGATCGAGTACTGGCAGCCCCTGTTCTTTAACGAACCGCTGCCGGCGCTGTTCAGCTACTTACCGGCGAATACGCTGATTGTTAACACCGGGGATATCGACGCCAGTGCCAGCCGCTTTGAAAGCGAAACGCGCGCCCGCTTTGAAAACCGGGGCGTTGACCCGATGCGTCCGCTGCTGCCGCCGGAAATGCTGTGGCTGCGTACCGACGAGCTCAACGCCGAGCTGAAACGCTGGCCGCGTATGCAGCTCAAAACCGATTCGCTTGCCGATAAGGCCGCCAACACTAACCTCGCCTTCCGGATGCTGCCTGACCTGGCCGTTCAGGCGCAGCAGAAATCGCCGCTGGATAATCTGCGCAAGTTTCTTGAGTCCTTCACCGGGCCGGTGGTCTTCTCCGTTGAAAGTGAAGGTCGCCGTGAAGCGCTGGGCGAACTGCTGGGAAGGATCAAAGTCGCGCCAAAGCGTATTCTTCGCCTGAGCGAAGCGACCGGAAATGGCCGTTACCTGATGATCGGCGCCGCCGAACACGGATTCATTGATACGCTCAATAACCTGGCGTTGATATGTGAAAGCGACCTGCTGGGCGAGCGCGTCGCGCGCCGTCGTCAGGACAGCCGTCGCACCATCAACCCGGACACCCTGATCCGCAACCTGGCCGAACTGCACCCCGGTCAGCCGATTGTTCACCTGGAACACGGTGTGGGTCGCTATCAGGGGATGACCACCCTCGAAGCAGGTGGCATCAAAGGTGAATACCTGATGCTGACCTACGCTAACGACGCCAAGCTGTATGTTCCGGTGTCGTCCCTGCATCTGATCAGCCGCTACGCCGGGGGCGCGGAAGAGAATGCGCCGCTGCACAAGCTGGGCGGCGATGCCTGGGCGCGTGCACGCCAGAAAGCGGCGGAAAAAGTGCGCGACGTGGCCGCCGAGCTGCTGGATATTTACGCTCAGCGTGCGGCCAAAGAGGGGTATGCGTTTAAGCATGATAAAGAGCAGTACCAGCTGTTCTGCGACAGCTTCCCGTTTGAAACTACGCCGGATCAGGCCCAGGCCATCAACGCCGTGCTGAGCGACATGTGCCAGCCGCTGGCGATGGATCGCTTAGTCTGCGGCGACGTGGGCTTCGGTAAAACCGAGGTGGCGATGCGCGCCGCTTTCCTGGCGGTTGAGAACAACAAGCAGGTGGCGGTGCTGGTGCCGACCACCCTTCTTGCCCAGCAGCACTTCGACAACTTCCGCGACCGCTTCGCCAACTGGCCGGTACGTATCGAAATGTTGTCCCGCTTCCGCAGTGCCAAAGAGCAGACGCAGATCCTGGAACAGGCAAGTGAAGGCAAAATTGATATTCTGATCGGCACTCACAAACTGCTGCAAAGTGACGTGAAGTGGAAAGATCTGGGGCTGCTGATCGTCGACGAAGAGCACCGCTTCGGGGTGCGCCACAAAGAGCGCATCAAAGCGATGCGCGCCAACGTCGATATTCTGACCCTGACCGCAACGCCGATCCCGCGCACCCTGAACATGGCGATGAGCGGCATGCGCGATCTGTCGATAATCGCTACCCCACCGGCGCGCCGTCTGGCGGTGAAAACCTTTGTTCGCGAGTACGACAATCTGGTGGTGCGCGAGGCGATCCTGCGCGAAGTGCTGCGCGGTGGCCAGGTCTATTACCTGTACAACGACGTTGAAAATATTCAGAAAGCCGCCGACAGGCTGGCAGAGCTGGTGCCGGAAGCGCGCATCGCCATTGGTCACGGCCAGATGCGCGAGCGCGAGCTGGAGCGGGTGATGAACGATTTCCACCACCAGCGTTTCAACGTGCTGGTGTGTACCACCATCATTGAGACCGGAATCGACATTCCGACGGCGAACACCATCATCATCGAACGGGCGGATCACTTCGGCCTGGCCCAGCTGCACCAGCTGCGCGGGCGGGTCGGGCGTTCGCACCATCAGGCCTACGCCTGGCTGCTGACGCCGCATCCGAAGGCAATGACCACCGACGCGCAAAAGCGTCTGGAAGCGATCGCCTCGCTGGAAGATCTGGGCGCTGGCTTTGCGCTGGCGACCCACGACCTGGAGATCCGCGGCGCCGGTGAGCTGCTGGGTGAAGACCAGAGCGGCTCCATGGAAACCATCGGTTTCTCGCTGTATATGGAGCTGCTGGAAAATGCCGTCGACGCGCTTAAAGCCGGACGTGAACCGTCTCTGGAAGATCTCACCAGCCAGCAGACCGAAGTGGAACTGCGCATGCCTTCCCTGCTGCCGGATGATTTTATTCCTGACGTGAATACCCGTCTGTCGTTCTACAAACGCATTGCCAGCGCGAAAAGCGAAGGCGAGCTGGAAGAGATCAAAGTCGAACTGATTGACCGTTTTGGGATATTGCCCGATGCGGCGCGCAACCTGCTGGATATTGCCCGCCTGCGTCAGCAGGCGCAGAAGCTGGGCATTCGCAAACTTGAAGGCAATGAGAAAGGCGGTGTAATTGAGTTTGCCGAAAAGAACCACGTCGATCCGATGTGGCTGATTGGCCTCCTGCAAAAACAGCCGCAGCATTTCCGTCTTGATGGCCCTACGCGTCTGAAATTTACTCAGGATCTGACGGAACGTAAAACCCGCATGGACTGGGTGCGTAACTTTATGCGTCAGTTGGAAGAGAACGCCATCGCATAACGGTTTCCCCCGCCAGCGCCCGGCTGGCGGGGGGACAATTTACAAACTCTTTGCACTTCGCCCGATCTTCCCGACTATACATTCGCCATAATTATCATTAACGCCTTATAAAACAATAACCTTATCATTTGTATGGATTATCATAATGATGATTTCTTCGCGTTTTACCCGCTGGTTAACTCTGGTTGCGCTGGCCGCGACGGTTGCCGTCGCGCTCCCTGCTCGCGCCAATACCTGGCCTCTTCCGCCCGCCGGCAGCAACGTCGTAGGTGAAAACCGCTTTCACGTGGTTGAAAACGATGGCGGCTCGCTGGAAGCGATTGCCAAAAAATATAACGTCGGGTTCCTGGCGCTGTTGCAGGCCAACCCGGGCGTAGATCCGTACGTGCCCCGGGCGGGCAGCGTACTGACGATTCCGCTGCAAACCATCCTGCCGGACGCGCCGCGTCAGGGCATTGTGATTAACCTCGCCGAGCTACGTCTGTATTACTACCCGCCGGGCAAGAACGAAGTGACCGTCTACCCTATCGGTATTGGTCAACTCGGGGGCGATACGCTCACACCTACCATGGTCACCACCGTCTCTGATAAGCGCGCTAATCCTACCTGGACCCCGACGGCAAACATTCGCGCCCGTTATAAAGCTCAAGGTATCGACCTGCCCGCCGTGGTACCTGCTGGCCCGGATAATCCGATGGGGCATCATGCAATTCGCCTGGCGGCATATGGTGGGGTTTATCTTCTGCACGGAACGAATGCGGATTTCGGGATCGGGATGCGCGTCAGCTCCGGCTGCATTCGCCTGCGCGATGACGATATCAAAACGCTCTACCGCGTGATCGCCCCTGGCACGAAAGTGAATATCATTAATACGCCGATTAAAGTATCTGAAGAGCCAGGTGGCGTCCATCTGGTTGAGATCCACCAGCCGCTATCGAAAAACATCAATGACGATCCGCAGACGTTGCCGATTAATCTGAATGCCTCGATGGTGAGCTTTAAAACGAATGCCAACACCGATGGCGCAGTGATGGAGCGGGCGATGGAAGCACGTTCGGGGATGCCAACCGATGTTACGCGGCATCATGAGGTTGCTCAGCAGTCAATGTAAAGCAGCAATAACGACAAACGCCCTGCATCAGCAGGGCGTTTTTTATTGCAGTGGCATAACGGAGGGTTGCGTTACGCTTATTTGTAGATAACTGCGGTACCGTGCAGGGTGTTAGGACCGGTCACAGAGGTGATGCGGAATGATTTCGCACCCATTTCGTCAGCTTTTTGCGCCAGCTGATCTTCCAGAGAGCCCAGGTTAGTCCCGGCAGTGGCAGAGATGGTACCGACTTTCTGCTGGTCTGCTGGAGTGGATTGCACTTCAACAGCAGCGAAGCTTGCGAAAGAGAGTGAACTCAGAACGGCGGCAGCGATGAGGGTTTTAACGTTTTTCATGATTTTATACCTTTAGGCAGATGATGTAGTGGTCGTTAGTTATTTAGTTAACGATCGATAGGTAAATGATAGATGTGATCCAGGTCACACGTCAACTCATTTTTATAATGGTCGTTAAATTAATTTCATTTGCCTTATATTTCAAAAAGATAAAATTAAATTATTTTTCAGAAATCACCGCTGGTCGTTGCAGACGTTTATTTTTATAATGACTATTCAACAAAACAACAGAGGACCAACGGCACATGACAACCGATGTCACGCGTTGCGCAAAGAAAAGCCGTGGCCGACCAAAAGTGTTCGACAGGGATGCGGCGCTCGATAAGGCCATGACGCTCTTCTGGCAGCATGGGTATGAAGCCACGTCGCTTTCCGATCTCGTGGAAGCTACGGGTGCTAAAGCCCCTACCCTGTACGCAGAGTTCACCAACAAAGAAGGCTTATTCCGGGCCGTTCTGGACAGATACATCTCGCGCTTCGCGGCAAAACATGAAGCCCAGCTATTCTGTGAAGAAAAAACGGTTGAGCAGGCATTACAGGATTATTTCACGGCAATCGCGACCTGCTATACCAGCAAGGACACGCCTGCGGGGTGTTTTATGATCAACACCTCCGCGACCCTCGCGGCATCGTCTAAAGAGATTGCCAACACGGTCAAATCGCGACATGCGATGCAGGAGGAGACGCTCAGCACGTTTCTGGCTCAGCGTCAGCTGCGCGGCGAAATCCCGGCGCATTGCCGTCCGCAGGAGCTGGCCCAGTATCTGAGCTGTATTTTACAGGGGATGTCCATCAGCGCCCGTGAAGGCGCGACGCTGGAAAAATTGCAGGGGATTACGCACACAACGCTGCGCCTGTGGCCTGAACTTCTTAAACTCTGACGCAAAAAAAAGCTCCTCAGCCTGAGCGCATGAGGAGCTAAGTTCAGAGAACATCTTTTTTACACTTTGTTATTCAGTATCAGCTGACCATTGCTGTCGAGAGGGATCTGCGTACCAGGATCTTTATCCATGCGGATTTTGCCCTGCTGATCGCCAATTTTGTAGGTTACGTCGTAGCCCAACATTTTTTCAGACTTGTCATACACGGTTTTACAGCGCTGCTGCGTTGTGGTGTAGGTATCATTTTCCTGCATCGCGCCCTGCACCTGGTTACCGGCATAACCGCCACCCAACGCACCAACCACCGTCGCGACATCCTTACCACGGCCGCCACCAAACTGATGACCAATAACCCCACCAGCAACCGCGCCCAGCACGGAGCCAGCGATACGGTTTTCATCCTGAACCGGACGACGATGGGTGACAGAAACATTACGGCACTCCTGACGAGGCGTCTTGACCGTCTCTTTGATCGGTGTAGCGGAAACCACCTGCGCATACTGCGGGCCACGATCAAGTACGTTCAGACTGGCAACGGCAGCCACACCTAACGCAGCTGCGACGCCAATCCCTATACCCGCCAACATTGATTTATTCACGGGACTTCCTCCTTTGTTGCAATTGGTAGCAATTTTGCAGCGCAATAAACGCTTCGCCAATAAGATAAAGGATCAAAATCAGGGTTGTTGGCCGGGACAACGTGGGTTTAAGAGAACTCTTAAGCGTCAGGAGGGAAATGCACAGCATGATGTGCTAAGAATTCCCTCCGGAGGGTCCGGAGGGAGAGAGAAATTAGTGCAGCTTCAGGCGTGGACGGATCACGCGGTTGATGCGGCCAACCAGCATCATCAGGCCGGTTTTGAAGTAGCCGTGCAGCGCAATCTGGTGCATACGGTACAGAGAAATGTACACGAAGCGGGCGATGCGCCCTTCCACCATCATGGAGCCGCGCATCAGGTTACCCATCAGGCTGCCCACGGTGGAGAAGTTTGAGAGCGACACCAGAGAGCCGTGGTCTTTGTAGACATAGGCTTTCATCGGTTTGCCTTTTATCTGCGCCAGGATGTTATGCAGCACGAGGCTTGCCATCTGGTGCGCAGCCTGAGCGCGAGGCGGGACAAATCCGCCTTCCGGACGTGCGCAGGAGGCACAGTCGCCGATGGCGAAGATGTCCGGATCGCGCGTGGTTTGCAGCGTCGGCTCTGTCACCAGCTGGTTAATGCGGTTTGTCTCCAGCCCACCGATATCTTTCATGAAATCAGGCGCTTTGATCCCCGCAGCCCAGACCATCAGGTCGGCCTGGATGTACTCGCCGTCTTTGGTATGCAGGCCGCCCTCATCCGCGCTGGTCACCATGGTCTGGGTCAGCACGCGCACGCCCAGTTTAGTCAGCTCGTTGTGCGCCGCGCCGGAAATACGCGGCGGAAGCGCAGGCAGAATGCGTTCACCTGCTTCCACCAGCGTCACATTCAGCGCTTCGTTAGTCAGCCCTTTGTAGCCGTAGCTGTGCAGCTGCTTGACCGCATTGTGCAACTCCGCCGATAATTCAACGCCCGTTGCGCCGCCGCCCACGATAGCAATGTTGACCTTGCCGTTAGCACCCATGTTGTTGGTGTACTTCAGGAACAGGTTAAGCATCTCCTGATGGAAACGACGCGCCTGATGCGGGTTATCCAGGAAGATGCAGTGCTCTTTTACGCCTGGGGTGTTGAAATCATTGGAGGTACTGCCCAGGGCCATCACCAGCGTGTCATAGGCCAGCTTGCGCTCAGGAACCAGCAACTCGCCTTTATCATCACGCAGCTCAGCCAGCGTGATGGTTTTGTTTTCACGATTGATATCCACCACCGAACCCAGCTGGAACTGGAAGTGGTGGTTACGCGCATGCGCCAGATAGCTGAGCGCATCCACGCCCTCATCCAGCGACCCGGTCGCCACTTCGTGCAGTAACGGCTTCCACAGATGGCTGTGGTTACGATCCACCAGCGTGATTTTGGCTTTCTTACCGCGACCCAGTTTCTTACCCAGCTGCGTCGCCAGCTCCAGTCCGCCAGCACCACCGCCGACAATCACTATCTTTTTCAATGGCGTAGTCAACGTGACCCCCTCAAATTATTAACCAATTGTTAATTAAAAGTTATATAAATAACCCTTAATTAACAACAGGTTACTGCGCTGAAACCGTTCAGATTCATTGAGAATAGCACGTCAGGCGCATTGGTCATACCAAAATTGATATGTATCAAGTTTTGATGGTTTAAAAGTAGACAACTCTGACAAAAAAGAGGCCCGGTACGCTTTCACGTACCGAGCCTTTATCAGGTTCAGGGAGATCAGCCCAGCGTTTTAAAGGCTTTAATACGCTGCAAGTGCGGGGAAATGTTTTTGAACTTGTGGGTCTGCTCTTCGTCCCAGACAATTTCGTAGTAATGGTGCAGAAGCTCGGCGGCGCGGGAGCTGTTCAGCGCTTCATCGTTGCGGGAGAGGATCACCAGACACCGATCGCGGTTCTTTTCACGGAAATTGCTCACGCATTTGGTGGCGATGTCGGCGTACTCCTCCGGGCGATCGATTTTGCCTTCCATGTTTTCGTTCGGAAACAGGTTAGGATTAAAAATGACCTGACGGATATCGCACAAAAAACCGATGCGCTCTGCCCAGTATCCTCCTAACCCCACGCCGCAGATCAGCGGGCGATCGTCGATATTGAGCTGCAACATTTTATCCACTTCTTTAAGCAGATGCTGCATGTCATGCTTCGGATGACGTGTGCTGTAACTGATCAGCCGGACATCCGGATCGATAAACTGCAATTGCAGCACTTTCTCATGATTACCAGGACTGTTTGAGTCAAAACCGTGTAAATAGATGATCATCGTCTCACCACGCTACGCCTTCCGGGATGAATTAAAGGGCTGCTTTATGTGCCTGCCAGCGCTCGTTCAGGGCTTCAAGCCGGGCGTTTACCGTTTTCCAGCGCGCCGAGTCCATCAGCTCCTGACGACTAAATGAACCTTTATGATACAATTGTGTAACACGTTCAGCATTGATCGGCGACAGGTTATCCAGCACGCTCAGCGCCCCTTTACGATTATTGCAGACGAGGATCATATCGCAACCCGCATCCAGCGAAGCCTGCCCACGTTCGGCATAGCTACCCATAATCGCCGCCCCTTCCATGGATAAATCGTCAGAGAAAATTACGCCATTGAAGCCTAACTCCTGACGCAGCACGGTTTTAAGCCAGTGTGGAGAGCCGCTGGCCGGACGCGGATCGACCTCACTGTAGATGACGTGCGCAGGCATGATGGCATCCAGCTTGTTATCAGCGATCAGCGAGCGGAAAACCGACATATCTTTAGCGCGAATGTCTGCTTCCGGGCGCGGATCGCGCGGGGTTTCTTTATGGGAATCCGCCGTCACCGCCCCGTGGCCCGGGAAATGTTTGCCGGTGGTTTTCATGCCCGCAGCATGCATACCGTCAATAAAGCGCGTCGCCATTGCCAGCGCAATACGCGGATCGTCATGATACGAACGCTCACCAATTGCCGCGCTAATGTGTCCTACGTCCAGCACCGGGGCGAAGCTGATGTCGATATCCATGGCGATCATCTCGCTGGCCATCAGCCAGCCGGCATCCTGCGCCAGTTGACCGCCCTCTTCGATCCCCAGCAGCGCAGCAAAAGATTGCGCGGCGGGTAAACGGGTAAACCCTTCGCGGAAACGCTGCACACGCCCACCTTCCTGGTCTACGGCCACCACCAGGTGATTGCGCGACGCCGCACGGATCTGGCGAACCAGCTCACGCAACTGCTCCGGATCATGATAATTGCGGGTGAAAAGAATCAGCCCCCCTACCAGCGGATGCGCCAGAATTTCGCGCTCTTCCGCATCCAGCTCAAATCCTTCGACATCCAACATTACTGGACCCACACCAACCTCTCTTATCCTTTCGTTTGTAACTGACGCCAGGCATCATTTGCCAGCGCAATAAATTGTTTGTCACCTGTCTGCTGAAGGCGCATTTCAAACCATCCCGCCATCAGCATCAACACCCACGGACGCCAGCGCGCGACCTGCCGCGCAAGGGTGAGCGCATTGATGTTGGCGTTTCGGGCATAGGCGGTTATCAGCTGCTCGCGCGACGCCTCATCAGGCATCCAGACCGCAGCAAGTTCGAGCGCCACGTCACCGTCTCCGGCATATTCCCAGTCGATAAGTTTCTCGCCTGCCGTGGTATGAACGATATTCCCCGCGTGGACATCCATATGCAGCGGCGCCAGACGTAACGCCTGCGGCTCTCCCGCTTTACGCAACCGCTTAAGCTGCGCCAGCCAGTAGGGCGTGCGTCGTCCAGGCGCAGCCTGCTGCCAGTAGTGATCCAGCAAAGGAAGTAACGTTACCCGCCAGCCCAGACGCGGCTGGCGATGCAGATGATACAGCATGGCTGTCAGCGCAGGCGTATCGGGAAGCTCGCTTTTGATCTCACCCGCAATAAACGCCACCGCCATCCAGTCTCTGATAAAGAGATGAGGTTGTGGCGCAAGGTCGGCGGGCAGGCGCTTCAGGGCGCGGAACTGGCGACGAAAATGGGAGGCAGGCGCGGCGGCATCGTGATGCTGACGTAAAACCAGCCGATGGTCGCCATGCTCAATAATGCAACTCGCGCCGCCAAGCCCGGCGGGGGCTTGCGGCGCGATAACATGGTATTGAGGGAAATAACGCGTCAGGACATCATGACGCGTGCGCTTATTGTTGCGTAACGGCACCTTTACCTGACCAGATAATTTCGCCGGTCTGAACCAGCATTAACTGCATCTGCAACGACGGCGTGTTCACGTTGCCTGTCGCGTTAGAATAAAGGACATACTGCGCGCCAACGTTGCGGGCAATACCAATCGCTTTACTGCGCGAACCCAGGCTGTCCTGAGGCGACAGACCAAGCTGCTGCTTGGCGACCGCGAGCTGCTGAGCAGAGACCAGCGTAAATTTACCGTTGTTTGCCAGCGCGTTGCGCAGGGTTTCCGTCGCTTCTCCCGCATTCAGGGAACCGTTTGTACGGTTGTTCACGCTGTCCACCAGCAGCACGCTGCCGGGCGTAACACCCTGTGCCTGCAACATTTTGCCCACCATCGGCTGCATTGCGCCATTCCAGTCATAGTGGCGTACTCGCGGCGCAGGCTGTGCGGTGTCGTCCGGATGTTCGATCGGGCCAGGCTGCGCCGGAATGGTCGGTACAGACGGCACGGTTGGAACAGGCTGCGCTGGCGTTGTTGGCTGTTCCGTTCCCGGCTTCGCCTGATCCACCGGTGCAGGTTCTTCCGTTCGCGTCACACAACCCGCCAGAAAGAGTGCAAAGGCACTCAGGAGCGCATAACGGCTCATTGTTTTAATCAAGGTTCACTCCTTACAAATAAAGATAAAGTCTCACCTTATGTGCACCCAGATAGCTGGCGCTGCCGTAGAGCGTGACCGACGTTCTTGCCGGGATGGTCACGCTGCGCGGCGCCTCAAGCGGGTGCATCTCAAGACCTCTCACGTCATACCAGTAGAAGCGATAATGCACCGTCACTGGCTCTTGCCTTTCGTTATAGAGCGTAGAAGAGGCTGAAGACTGGATTTCGCTTATGGTCAGCGAAGGCTTCTCCGCCGTGATGCCCGCAGCAAGCACTGAGGACTCCATCACCAGCGTCTGTTCTTCACTGACCGGGATGGCGGGACGCGCGCTGCACCCAACCATTACCAGCGTCACGATCAGCGCTGCAATACGCCCAGTTAACATATTAAAGACCTTTATGTGCCAGCATCGGTCCCAGTGGACGTCCACCCAGCAGATGCATATGAATATGATAGACTTCCTGGCCGCCATGGCGATTACAGTTCATGATCAAACGGTATCCGTCTTCAGCAATCCCTTCCTGCTCAGCGATTTTCGCGGCCACCGTCAGCATACGGCCCAGCGCCACTTCATGCTCGGTTTTAACGTCATTAACGGTCGGGATCAGAATATTGGGAATAATAAGGATGTGCGTCGGCGCCTGGGGAGAAATGTCGCGGAAAGCCGTGACCAGTTCATCCTGATAGACAATATCCGACGGAATTTCGCGGCGGATAATTTTACTGAAAATCGTTTCTTCAGCCATGACCTTTTCCTTTTAAGTTTAATCTGGCGTCGTGCGTCCGTTGTTAACACACATTGTCTGAATTACTGCGTGACACAAGACAAGAGTATGAGCGAGTTTCTCCTGTCCTTTCAACCTTCTCCCGTGATTTCTTTCCTGATTGTCCCCCATCTGGCTGAAGAGGCATCGCTTTAGGACATTTCTTTTCTGAAACCCTATTTCAGTTCATCCCGAAACATCTGTTTACAGCGTTAATCACAATGCGTATATTTCGCATTTGCATTTTCATGCGCATTTTTAACATAGAAAACGACGTCAGCCCGTGCTAGCGGGACTGTCGCGAAATACCTTCACCATTCACTAAGGGTTTGATGATGTCTTTCATTAATCACACCAGGGATGGGCAACGTCAGCCTGCCGCAACACCTTCGTTGCTGGCCGCCTGCATTGCTATGGCATTGACGCCAACCGCCGCTTTCGCTGCTTCAACCACCGAAGATACCGTTGTCGTTGACGGGGGTTTTGACAACACACAGGATCTTTCTGCCAGCCAGGATCAGGATTACAGCGTAAAAACCACCACCACCGGCACCAAACTGTTGCTGGTTCCCCGCGACATCCCGCAGTCCGTCAGCGTTATCAGCCAGCAACGTATGGCTGACCAGAATCTGCAATCCATCGGACAGGTGCTGACGAACACCACGGGCATTACGGCCCAGGTGCAGGACAGCGACCGTACCGTGTTTTACTCACGCGGCTTTTTCGTCAGCAACTACGCCTATGACGACTTGCCAACCTCCATCAGTGAAGTGTGGAACTTTGGTGATACCGCCGCCGATACCGCGATTTATGACCGCATTGAAGTGGTTCGCGGCGCCACCGGCCTGATGTCCGGCACGGGGAACCCGGCGGCGTACGTTAATATGGTGCGTAAGCACGCGGACAGCCCGGAATTTAAAGGTAACGTCTCCGCCAGCTACGGCAGCTGGGACAAGCAGCGCTACGTGCTGGATCTCCAGGCGCCGCTGGTAGAGTCAGGTAAGGTACGGGGTCGTCTGATCACCGGTTATCAGGACAACGACAGCTTCGTGGATAACTACCACTACCGGAAGAAATTCCTCTACGGCGTGATGGACGCGGATGTCACCGACAGCACGACTCTCTCGGTAGGGTATGAGTATCAGGAAAGCCATACCGCCGACCCAACCTGGGGCGGACTGCCGACCTGGTACAGCGACGGAAGTAAGACTAACTACAATCGCAGCCAGACCGTCGCGCCTGACTGGGCCTATTCGGATAAAGACAGCACCCGCATCTTCGCTAACCTGACCCAGCGTTTCGATAATGGCTGGGAAGCACACATCAACGGCATGCATGCTGAAACCAACTTTGACTCTAAGCTGATGTATATGTCCGGCTATCCGGATAAAGAGACCGGCGCGGGCCTGGTGGGTTACGGCGGCTGGAACCGCGGGGAACGTAAACAGGATGCGGTCGACGCCTTCCTGCGCGGCGGCTTCGATCTCTTTGGTCGTCAACATGAAATGATGTTCGGCGGCAGCTTCAGCCGTCAACGTAACCATTACGACAACTCCATGCCGGATGCGGTATACGGCATGGTGGATGTCGGCAACTTTAAGAACTGGAACGGGAACATCGCCGATCCGCAGTGGACGCCGTGGAAACTCTACAGCAAGGATGATATTCGCCAGTCTTCAGCCTATTCTTCGGCTCGTTTCTCGCTGGCCGATCCGCTGCACCTGATCCTGGGCGCGCGCTACACCCAATACAATATTCGTTATAACCCGGCAGGATCGCCGAATACCCGTCTGGAAAGCACCAAAGATGATGTCACGCCGTACGCTGGCCTGGTGTATGACATCAATGAGGACTGGTCGACCTACGTCAGCTATACCTCTATCTTCCAGCCGCAGGATAAGCGCGATGCCAACGGACGTTATCTCGACCCTACCACGGGCAAAAGCTACGAAGCCGGGGTGAAGGCAGACTGGTTTAATACCCGCCTCACCACCTCACTGGCGATTTTCCGCATTGAGCAGGATAACGTCGCCAGCAATACCTACACCTACATGCCGAGCGGTGAGTCGATCTATGAATCGCTGGACGGGGTGGTCAGCAAAGGGGTCGAGTTCGAGCTCAACGGTGCCCTGACCGATAACTGGCAGCTGACCTTCGGCGCGACGCGTTACATCGCAGAAGATAAGAATGGCAACGCCGTCAGCTCCGATCAGCCGCGCACAACCATGAAGCTCTTCACCCGCTATCAGTTGCCAATGCTGCCGGAACTGACCGTGGGCGGTGGCGTAAACTGGCAGAACAAAGTGTGGACGGACGTGGAAGACGGCCCGGCAGGACGTTCCCGCGCGGAGCAAGGCAGCTATGGTCTGGTGAACCTGTTCAGCCGTTATCAGGTCACCAAAGATTTTGCGGTACAGGCTAACGTCAACAACCTGTTCGACAAAGAGTATTACGACTACGTCGGATCGTATGCGGTGTATGGCGCGCCGCTGAACGTCTCGGTGAGCGCGAGCTACGATTTCTGAGTGACAGAAGCCCGGTGGCGCTGCGCTTACCGGGCCTACCCATCACGTAGGCCAGGTAAGGCGCAGCCGCCACCCGGCACCACAAGCCGCAATAATAAAAAAGGCAGCCATTCGGCTGCCTTAGTCTCCCCAGGTCACAGCTTAGTTGTTGCGGATGTACTCATCCATTTCAGTTTTCAGGTTATCGGATTTAGTACCGAAGATTGCCTGAACACCAGAACCTGCAACAACGACGCCCGCTGCGCCCAGTTTTTTCAGACCCGGCTGGTCTACTTTCGCAACGTCGGCAACGCTCACACGCAGACGAGTGATACACGCGTCCAGGTTAGTGATGTTCTCTTTACCGCCGAAAGCAGCTACCAGAGCAGGCGCCATTTCGCTGGTCGCACCGGCTTTGCTGTCTTCCGTTGCATCTTCACGACCCGGCGTTTTCAGGTCCAGTGCTTTGATCAGCACGCGGAAGACGGTGTAGTACACCACTGCGTAGCCTGCACCCACGATTGGGAACAGCCACAGCTTGCTGCTGTTACCGGACAGAACGATGAAGTCGATCAGACCGTGAGAGAAGGACGTACCGTCACGCATACCCAGCAGGATACAGATTGGGAATGCCAGACCTGCCAGTACCGCGTGGATGATGTACAGGATCGGCGCAACGAACATGAAGGAGAACTCGATCGGCTCGGTGATACCGGTCAGGAACGAGGTCAGCGCTGCGGAGATCATGATACCGCCCACTTTTGCACGGTTCTCTGGTTTAGCAGAGTGCCAAATCGCAATTGCGGCAGCTGGCAGACCGTACATTTTGAACAGGAAGCCACCAGACAGTTTACCTGCCGTTGGGTCACCCGCCATGTAGCGTGGGATGTCGCCGTGGAACACCTGGCCTGCTGCGTTGGTGTATTCACCAATCTGCATCTGGAATGGAACGTTCCAGATGTGATGCAGACCAAATGGTACCAGGCAGCGCTCAATGAAGCCGTAGATACCGAACGCCACAACCGGGTTCTGGTAAGCCGCCCACTGAGAGAAGGTCTGGATTGCCGTACCGATTGGTGGCCAGATGAAGGACAGGACAACACCGGTGAAAATCGCGGCCAGACCAGAAATGATCGGCACAAAACGTTTACCCGCGAAGAAGCCCAGATACTCAGGCAGCTTGATGCGATAGAAGCGGTTAAACATGTACGCTGCAATCGCACCGGAGATGATACCACCGAGAACACCGGTGTCTGCCAGGTGCTTAGCGGCAATCTCTTCAGCAGGTAAATGCAGGACCAGCGGCGCAACCACAGCCATGGTTTTCACCATGATGCCGTAAGCAACAACGGACGCCAGAGCGGATACACCGTCGTTATTGGTGAAGCCCAGAGCAACACCGATAGCGAAGATCAGCGGCATGTTAGCAAAAACAGAACCGCCTGCTTCGGCCATCACGTGGGAAACTACGGCTGGCAGCCAGCTGAAGTTTGCAGAACCGACACCCAGCAGGATACCTGCGATAGGCAGTACGGATACTGGCAGCATCAGCGATTTACCGACCTTTTGCAGGTTAGCAAATGCATTCTTAAACATAATTGAGAGTGCTCCTGAGTATTTGTGCTTTTTTTACGTTTTCACGCATTGGCCCGGGGGGAGTACCGCGCCGTGGACAGGACATCTAAGCGCCCTTTATTTATTACACAGAGTAAAATAATTCCCTCTGAGTTTGTTTGACGGCTATCACGTTTCAGTTCAAGACGGCCAAAAAACTTGCAGATATTTACATAAAGCATGTCTGGATGTGTCTAAAAACGCCATCACCGCCCCAAATGAGGCGGTGAACTTTACTCGTTTTACTTATTAATTACGAGCCTAAAAATAACAGGTGTATCAGACAGATTGCAGGCGGGCGGGGTCGATATGGAACAGGCTGGCGAAGTTTTTCGTTGTCACGCGAGCCAGTTCTTCGATACTGACACCTTTCAGAACGGCCATATACTCAGCGACATCCCGGGTCATCGCTGGCTGATTCTCTTTGCCGCGATGAGGCACCGGCGCCAGGTACGGGGAATCGGTTTCCACCAGAATACGATCCAGCGGAACATAGCGCGCCGCACCACGCAGTTGCTCAGCATTGCGGAACGTGACAATCCCCGAGAATGAAATATAAAAGCCTAAATCAAGCAGCTTACCCGCCGTTTCTCTGTCTTCTGTGAAACAGTGTAGTACGCCACCGCAATCCGTCACCTTTTCTTCCCGCAGGATCGCCAGCGTGTCGGCGCGCGCATCGCGGGTATGAACGATAACCGGCTTATTCAGCTCACGGCCAATACGGATGTGGTTGCGGAAGGATTCCTGCTGGCGAGGTTTTGTTTCGGGGGTGTAGAAATAGTCCAGACCGGTCTCGCCCATCGCCACTACGCCCTCTTCTGCGGCAAGACGGCGTAAATCCTCAACGTCGTAAGCTTCATCCTGATTCAGCGGATGCACACCGCAGGAGAAGACTACATTATCGCGCTCGCCTACCAGTTCACGCATGGAGCGGTAACCCGGCAACGTGGTCGCCACGGCCAGGCAAAATTTCACATCGCGCGCGGCGGCTTTCGCCAGCACGTCGTCCACATTTTTATGCAGGGATTGATAATCCAGGCCATCGAGATGGCAGTGTGAGTCGACTAAAAACATAATGTCTCTCTCAGAGGTGGGAAACCGGCGGTATGACACCCGGTTGCAGGTAGTGTTCGATACGCAGTAACTGGTCGGTCAGTAAAAGCTCGCGATTGAGACCGGTTACCGTCAAAAGTTGTTCACGACTCTGGCAGATATCATGAAGGATAGCGTGCAGCGACTGCCCTGACAGGCGATTCGCAAGTGTGGTGACCAACGCCCACACGTCAGGGTTAGTCAGAAGCGTAGCCCCCTGCTGGATTTTGAGCGCATCCAGCAGCAGTGCGGCCAGCCAGTGCAGCCGTTCCGGAGCCTGATCGCTGTTCAGCGCTGGCAGCATGCTCAGCCAGTCATGGCTGTCGAGGGCTGATTCAACCGCACGACACAGCGTTTCACGCTGGGACCACACCTCCGGCTGCAATAAGGCCAGCGCAGCCGCAGGCGCACCGCTGCACAGGCGCAACGCCGAGCGCGCCGCGTCTTGTGACACCGTCACTTCTCGCTCAAGCCAGGCGAGCGACCAGAATTCCTGAGGGACAGCGAGGTGGTGAAGACGGCAGCGACTGCGCAGCGTCGCCAGCAAGCGTTCCGGCTCGCGGCAGGAGAGGAAAAACCAGGTGTTCTCTGGCGGCTCTTCCAGGGTTTTTAACAGGGCGTTGGCTGCGGCTTCCGTGAGCAGCGCGGCGTCTTTCAGCCACACTACTTTCGCCCCGCCCAGACGCGCATATTCGTACAGTTTCTCACTGACCTCACGCACCGCGTCGATACCGAGCGTATTTTTGCCCTTCTCGGGTTCGAGGGTGTAATAGTCAGGATGCGTGCCCGCCTGCATGAGCTGGCAACCCCGGCACTTACCGCAGCTTTTATGTCCTTCCGGCTGTTGGCACATCAGAAAGCGGGTGATGGCGTAAATCAACGCATCATCACCCATTCCCGGAAGCGCCTGGATCAGTAACGCATGATGCCCCCGACCAACCTGATAGCTGCCGATCAGCTGTTCAAAGTGTGGGCGCAACCATGGATACCATTTCATGCCTGCTGCTCCTGTAGCCACTGCGTAACAGTCTGCTGAATATCACGCGTAACGTCTTCAAGGGATTGCGTCGCATCGATGGTACGAATGGTCTTGTCCTGCCCGGCCAGCTCCAGATAACGCGCACGGGTGCGGTTAAAGAAATCAAAAGATTCCTGTTCAATGCGGTCCAGTTCGCCGCGGGCACGGGCGCGCTTCAGGCCCACCTCAGGGGTCACGTCCAGATACAGCGTCAGGTCAGGACGGAAATCGCCCAGAACCGCGTTGCGAAGCGTAGCCAGCATGGTCTGGTCGATACCCCGGCCACCGCCCTGATATGCCTGGGTTGAGAGATCGTGGCGATCGCCAATCACCCATTTCCCTTCTGCCAGAGCGGGTTTGATCACCGTCTCCACCAGCTGAACGCGCGCCGCATAGAACATCAGCACTTCCGCTTTGTCGGTAATAACTTCATCGCCAACGGATTTGATATCCAGAACCAGGCTGCGCAGTTTTTCCGCCAGCTGCGTACCGCCCGGCTCGCGGGTGAAGACCATGTCGGCAACGCCAAGCGACGTAAGCGTATCCACCACCACGTTACGGGCAGTTGTTTTGCCCGCCCCTTCGAGTCCCTCAATGACAATGTATTTACTGCGCATTTTTTTCCTTAAGTGCCTTCAGATAGTCCTGAACGGAGCGATTGTGGCTGGCCAGGTTGGTATTGAACGTGTGCCCCCCTTTTCCGTCAGCCACAAAATAGAGATACGGCGTTTTGGCCGGGTGCGCGGCGGCCTTCAACGATGCTTCACTCGGCGTCGCAATCGGTCCAGGCGGCAGGCCGCTAATCACGTAGGTATTATACGCCGTTGGCGTCTCCAGATCTTTTCTGGAAATCCTGCCGTTGTAGTTTTCGCCCATGCCGTAGATGACGGTAGGATCGGTTTGCAAACGCATGCCGATGCGCAGACGGTTAATAAACACCGAGGCAACCTGGTCACGTTCGGCAGCAACGGCCGTCTCTTTCTCGATGATCGAGGCCATCGTCATGAACTGGTTTTGATCTTTATAAGGCAGGCCTTCTGCTCGCCCTTTCCAGGCAGCGTCTACCGCCGCGACCATTTTGTTGTGCGCGCGCTTCAGAATGGCCACATCCGTCGTGCCTGCCGTATACATCCACGTATCGGGCCAGAACCAGCCTTCCACCCACTCGGGATGTTCGAATTTTAAGGCGTCTGCCACGGTCTGGTAGCGGTCATCTTTCAGCGTATGCTTGATGTACGGCGCGTCACGCAGCTGCCTGAGGTAATCGCTCAGACGCATACCTTCCACGAAACGCAGCGGGAACTGGGCTTCTTTACCACTTTCCAGCAGTTGCAGCATCTCGCGCACGGTCATGCCAGGGGTAAAGCGATAGGTACCGGCCTTGAAATGGGACAGGTCCGGTTCAATACGCAGCAGCCACTGGAATACGCGTGGGCGATTGATAATTTTGTCGTCATACAGCTGCTGACCAAGCGCCTGCCGCCCGGTCCCCGCTTTCAGGGTAAAAATCGTCTCGTCTTTTATCAGGATCTGACTCTCCGCCAGCTGACGGACTTTCCACACTCCCGCTCCGCCAGCGATACCTAACGCAACGATCAGAAGGAGGACAAAGCGTAACATTTTCTTCATGACTACCTGGTTTGCTCACATAACGGGGCCAGTAACTGGAACAGCTCGCGGGATGACCAGCATTTGCGGCCATAAGCGCGAACGGGGACAACGGGCATCAGCGCATTGCAGATAACGACTTCATCGGCAGCCAACAGCGCCTCTTCCTTAGCGTTGACTTCGACAACGCGAAAGCCTGCGCGTGCCAGCTGGTGCATACAAAACTGCCGCATAATGCCGTTGACGCCGGCCTGCTCCAGCGAAGGCGTGAACACGTCACTGCCCTTCCGCCAGAGTAAATTAGCCGCACAGCATTCCGTAATGTACCCTTCGCTGTCAAGAACCAGCGCCTCCCCGGCCTCCGTCTGCTCAAGATGAGTACGAATTAGCACCTGTTCAAGGCGGTTGAGGTGTTTTATGCCAGCGAGCATCGGGTTTCTTCCCAGACGTACCGGACTTAGCGCCAGGGCTACGCCCTCTTCACGCCAGTGCGCATAATGGGAAGGATAATCTGAAACGGAAAGGATCCGCGTAGGATGCAGACAGGCAGAACCGCTATAGCCCCGGCCACCGCTCCCGCGGCTGATAATGACTTTCAGGACGCCGCTTGCTTTTTCTGACGCCAGCCGACGCATCTCACTTTCAAGAATGTCCCACTGCGAGAAGGGGATCAGTAATGTTTCGCAGGCTTTTTGTAAACGAAGGATATGGGCCCCGAGCAGGCACACGTCACCGTCGAGAATACGCGCAGTCGTGAAACAGCCATCGCCAAACTGGGTCGCCCTGTCGCTTGCCGGCAGCGTGTCTTGCTCAAGGCCATTAATCAAAAACATAGTGGCTCCTTATGCGTGGAGGCTCAGTCTGGCAGGATGTGAACAGCCGGACAAGGGGATTTCGCCTAATAAAAAAGGCCCGGCAAGCGGACCTTTTTTATCGTCAGCGACCAACCAGACTCAGACCTTTTTGAAGATCAGAGAACCGTTAGTCCCACCGAAGCCGAAGGAGTTACACAGGGTATACTCCATACCGCTAACCTGGCGCGCTTCGTGAGGAACGAAGTCCAGATCGCAACCTTCATCCGAGTTATCCAGGTTGATGGTTGGTGGTACAGCCTGATCGCGCAGCGCGAGAATAGAGTAGATTGACTCTACTGCCCCCGCAGCGCCCAGCAGGTGACCGGTCATGGATTTCGTGGAGCTCACCAGCACACGGCTGGCAGATTCGCCGAAGATAGACTTAACAGCCTGCGCTTCTGCTTTATCGCCCGCAGGGGTAGACGTCCCATGCGCGTTAACGTAGCCAATCTGTGCCGGCGTAATGCCCGCATCACGGATGGCGTTTTCCATCGCCAGCGCAGCACCTGCGCCATTCTCTGGAGGAGACGTCATGTGATAAGCATCGCTGCTCATGCCAAAGCCAACAACTTCAGCATAAATTTTCGCGCCACGTTTTTTCGCGTGTTCGTACTCTTCCAGTACGATCATGCCTGCACCGTCACCCAGCACGAAACCATCACGGTCTTTATCCCACGGACGGCTCGCCGCCTGAGGATTATCGTTTCGGGTAGAGAGCGCACGCGCTGCACCGAAACCACCGACGCCCAGTGGGGTACTGGCTTTTTCAGCGCCGCCCGCAACCATAGCATCTGCATCGCCGTACGCAATGATACGCGCGGCCTGGCCGATGTTATGCACGCCAGACGTACAGGCTGTCGCGATTGAGATGCTTGGGCCACGCAGGCCGAACATAATGGTCAGGTGACCTGCCACCATGTTGACAATCGTAGACGGAACGAAGAACGGGCTGATTTTACGCGGGCCGCCATTCATCAGAGATGTATGGTTTTCTTCAATCAGACCAAGACCGCCAATCCCGGAGCCGATAGCGGCGCCGATACGGGTCGCGTTCTCTTCCGTAATCTCAAGGCCAGAATCCTGCATGGCCTGAACGCCAGCGACAATTCCATATTGAATGAAGGCATCCATCTTGCGCTGTTCTTTGCGCGAGATGATCTCTTCACAGTTAAAATCCTTTACTAAGCCAGCAAATTTCGTTGCATAGGCGCTAGTATCGAAATGGTCGATTAGGCTGATGCCGCTCTGACCGGCAAGGAGAGCTTTCCAGGTGGACTCTACGGTATTGCCGACAGGAGACAACATGCCAAGTCCGGTCACAACTACACGACGCTTAGACACGCTTGTCCTCCAGGGAGGGATAAAAAAAGAGATTCGTGGGACAACAAAAGATAAAACTCAGGCGGTCGAATGACCGCCTGGAGATGTTCACTTACGCCTGGTGACCGTTGATGTAATCAATGGCAGCCTGAACGGTGGTGATTTTCTCAGCTTCTTCGTCCGGAATCTCAGTATCAAACTCTTCTTCCAGAGCCATTACCAGCTCAACGGTGTCAAGAGAATCTGCGCCCAGGTCTTCAACAAAGGAAGCGGAGTTCACAACTTCTTCCTGCTTAACGCCCAGCTGTTCGCCGATAATTTTCTTAACGCGTTCTTCGATAGTGCTCATACTCTTAAATTTCCTATCAAAACTCGCTTTCGCGATGGTTTTCGTAGTGTATAAAATGTTGAAAAATTTGCAACTAAATCCCGGCAGGTCTTACCACGATTTTACGTTATTTTGAGGCCATTTGCCCAAATAACGCAAATATTTTCGATCGTGATTAAACCATGTACATCCCGCCGTTGACGTGGAGGGTTTCACCAGTGATGTAACCCGCTTCGTCAGAGGCTAAAAATGCAACCGCGCTGGCGATTTCTTTAGGGTCGCCAAGACGACCCGCTGGAACTGCCGCCAGCGTACCCGCACGCTGCTCATCAGTTAGCGCACGCGTCATGTCCGTTTCAATAAAGCCCGGAGCAACAACGTTTACAGTAATTCCGCGGGACGCGACTTCACGCGCCAGCGACTTACTGAAACCGATCAGACCTGCTTTCGCCGCAGCGTAGTTAGCCTGACCAGCATTTCCCATGGTACCAACCACAGAACCTACAGTGATAATACGACCATGACGCTTTTTCATCATAGCGCGCATTACCGCTTTTGACAGACGGAATACAGATGACAGGTTGGTTTCGATAATATCGTTCCACTCGTCGTCTTTCATTCGCATCAGCAGGTTGTCGCGAGTGATCCCGGCATTATTGACCAGAATATCCACTTCGCCAAACTCTGCGCGAATATTTTCCAGAACAGATTCGATAGATGCTGGTTCAGTCACATTCAGTACCAGACCTTTACCGTTCGCACTCAGATAGTCGCTGATGGCCTGTGCGCCATTCTCGCTGGTCGCAGTCCCGATCACCGTTGCGCCGCGCGCAACCAGTGTTTCAGCAATAGCGCGCCCAATACCGCGGCTTGCGCCGGTCACCAGGGCAATTTTTCCTTCAAAACTCATGGTATTCCTCTTTTATTGCGAGAGTGCCGCTTTCATGGCTTCCGGCTCGTTAATCGCCGAGGCAGTCAGGGTATCTACAATACGTTTTGTCAGACCGGTAAGTACTTTACCTGGACCGACTTCATACAGATGTTCCACGCCCTGAGACGCCATAAATTCAACAGTTTTAGTCCACTGAACCGGGCTGTAGAGCTGGCGAACCAGCGCGTTACGGATAGCCTCCGGCGCGGTTTCGCACTTCACATCGACGTTATTCACAACGGAAATCGTCGGTGCGTTAAAGGTCATTTTTTCCAGCTCAACCGCGAGCTTATCGGCTGCGGGCTTCATCAGCGCGCAGTGAGACGGCACGCTCACCGGCAGGGGCAGTGCACGTTTTGCGCCCGCAGCTTTACAGGCAGCGCCTGCACGCTCAACCGCTTCTTTATGACCCGCGATTACCACCTGGCCTGGCGAGTTAAAGTTTACCGGAGAAACGACCTGACCTTCAGCAGATTCTTCACAGGCTTTAGCGATAGAAGCATCATCCAGACCGATGATGGCAGACATGCCGCCCGTGCCTTCTGGCACCGCTTCCTGCATGAATTTACCACGCAATTCAACCAGGCGTACCGCGTCAGCGAAGGCAATCACGCCAGCGCAGACCAGCGCAGAGTATTCACCGAGGCTATGACCCGCCATCAGCGTCGGCGCTTTGCCGCCCTGCTGCTGCCATACGCGCCACAATGCGACGGATGCCGCCAGCAGTGCCGGTTGAGTCTGCCAGGTTTTGTTCAGTTCTTCAGCGGGGCCCTGTTGGGTCAGCGCCCACAGATCATAACCCAGCGCGTCAGAAGCTTCACGGAAAGTCTCTTCAATAACCGGATAGTTTGCTGCCATTTCAGACAACATCCCAACAGTTTGCGAGCCCTGTCCCGGGAACACAAAAGCAAATTGCGTCATTTTTTAATCCTTATCCTAGAAACGAACCAGCGCGGAACCCCAGGTGAACCCGCCACCAAAGGCTTCAAGCAAGACCAGTTGGCCCCGTTTAATTCGTCCATCGCGTACCGCTTCGTCAAATGCGCACGGTACCGATGCCGCAGAGGTGTTGCCGTGGCGATCGAGCGTCACCACAACGTTATCCATAGACATGCCCAGCTTCTTCGCCGTCGCGCTGATAATACGCAGGTTAGCCTGATGCGGTACCAGCCAGTCGAGTGCGGCACGGTCCAGATTGTTCGCTTCCAGCGTCTCATCAACGATGTGAGCCAGTTCAGTCACGGCCACTTTAAACACTTCGTTACCTGCCATTGTCAGGTAAATTGAACTGTCCGGATTAACGCGATCGGCGTTAGGCAGCGTCAACAGCTCGCCGTAGCGGCCATCGGCATGCAGGTGCGTGGAGATGATGCCCGGCTCTTCGGACTGCCCCAGCAGCACCGCGCCCGCGCCATCGCCAAAAATAATGATCGTTCCGCGATCGGTTGGATCGCAGGTACGCGCCAGCACGTCAGCGCCGATCACCAGCGCATATTTTACGGCGCCCGATTTTACATACTGATCGGCGATGCTCAGTGCATAGGTGAAACCCGCGCATGCTGCTGCAACATCAAATGCCGGGCAGCCTTTGATGCCGAGCATGTTCTGCACCTGGCACGCTGCGCTTGGGAAGGCATGCGTGGCAGAGGTGGTCGCCACCACAATAAGCCCGATCTGTTCTTTATCAATGCCAGCCATCTCAAGCGCTCGCTGAGCGGCTTCGTAGCCCATGGTGGACACAGTTTCGTCTGGCGCGGCGATACGACGTTCACGGATACCTGTGCGCGTGACAATCCACTCGTCAGACGTATCTACCATTTTTTCAAGATCGGCGTTGGTACGCACTTGTTTTGGCAGGTAGCTGCCGGTACCTAAAATCTTCGTATACATGTACGCTCAGTCACTTTTAGCTAATACAGATCCCAGGCGAGCGGCAATCCTCTGAGGGACTTGACGCTGCACCGCCTGCACTGCCTGTTCAATCGCGACGGTAAATGCTCGCTGATTGGCGGCGCCATGACTCTTAATCACGATGCCGCGCAATCCTAACAGACAGGCGCCATTATACTGGTCGGGGTTGAGGTGACTGAATCGCCGCGTCAGGCTTTTTTGTAACCAACGCTTTAATATAATCAGCCACCAGGACCTTTTTTTACCGTCTCCCTGCGATTTCAGCAGAGAAAGGAACATTCGTACGACCCCTTCCATGGTCTTCAACGTCACGTTTCCGGTGAAGCCATCACACACTAATACATCCGTTTTGCCCGTCAGCAACTCATTGGCTTCGAGATAACCAATATAGTTGATGGAGGGGACCTGTTTGAGTATTTCCGCAGCGTCGCGGATACTGTCCAGACCTTTGGTCTCTTCTTCACCAATATTCAATAACGCAACGCGGGGATTGTTAATCCCGAGCACGTCTTCTGCCAGCACCGACCCCATAACGGCAAACTGAGCCAGCATTGTACTATCACAATCCACGTTAGCGCCCAGATCCAGCACCACCGTTTTGCCCTTCTGCTGATGCGGTAACACCGTCACCAGCGCCGGACGCTCAATGCCCTCAATCGGCTTGAGCAATAATTTCGACAGCCCCATCAGCGCGCCAGTATTTCCCGCGCTGACGCAAGCCTGTGCTCGCCCTTCTTTCACCAGCTCCAGCGCCATTCGCATAGAGCTGCCGCGGCTATTACGAATAGCCTGCGATGGCCGGGCATCACTGGCAATAACTGACTGCGCAGGAATAATCTGCAGACGCGAACGTTGTTCAAAGTCAGCTTTTGCAAGTAATGGCGTGATTGTGTCGGGATTACCGACTAAAAGAAGTGTGAGTTGCGAATTAGAATTCAGTGCCTGCAATGCTGCAGGCACTGTCACGGTAGGGCCAAAATCTCCCCCCATGACATCTAACGCCAGGGTTAGACGTGTCAAGGTATCGTCGCAGCCTGGTTCGGTAAACTCCCCGTTTGCACGGGGAAGTTCCTCACTAAGCCTAATCACGCTGACGCGTGATTACTTAGTGATAACCTTGCGGCCGCGGTAGAAACCGTCAGCGGTGATGTGGTGACGCAGGTGTTTCTCACCAGAAGTCTTGTCTACAGACAGGCTGGTAACTGCGGTCAGCGCGTCATGGGAACGACGCATGCCACGTTTGGAACGGGTTGGTTTATTCTGTTGTACGGCCATGGACCTTACTCCTCAATTACTTACGCTTTAAGCTGGCTAATACGGCAAATGGGTTTGGTTTTTGCGCTTCATCAGGCAGTTCCCCAAAGACCATGTCCGCCTCGGACACTTCACAGTGTTCAGAATCATGCACCGGAACGACTGGCAGGGAGAGGATGACTTCATCTTCAACCAGCGCCAGAAGATCGATTTCACCGAATTCGTTAACCTCAATCGGCTCATACGCTTCCGGGAGTGCTTCAGCCTGTTCGTCAGAACGAACCGGACTAAAACAATACGTTGTGTGAACATGCTGTACAAACGGTTTCCCGCAACGCTGACATTCGAGCGTTACCGTCACCTTTGCATCACCGGTTAACACGGCGAGACGCTGGTTGTCGATAGCGAACGACATGGAGCATTCTACATCACTGTCCACACTGACTACAGATTCGGCAATACGCTCAGCCTGATCGGAAGAATAGATTCCTTCGTAATCGAGGCGTTTTTGAGCCGTACGAACCGGATCAAGAGTCAGGGGTAATTTTACCTTTTGCATAGGGCGCGCATATTAACTTTGTAACGTCATAGAGTCAAAGAAAAAGGCAACCAGAGCTGCCTTTTGCCAATTATTCGCACACATTGCGGCCTGTAGTTTAAAATGGCTGGCATCGATACGCTATATCTGGTGATAAAAATATGCCAAATCTCGTCCTTGCTTCCACTTCACCTTATCGCCGAATGCTGCTGGAAAAGCTCGGGATCCCGTTTGAATGCACTGCGCCGGAGGTGGATGAAACGCCACAGCCGGGCGAGTCACCGCGTCATCTGGTGACCCGTCTCGCGAAAGAGAAAGCACAGTCGCTGGCCGTACGTTACCCCGCTCATCTGATTATAGGCTCCGATCAGGTTTGTGTGCTGGACGGCGAAATCACCGGCAAACCGTATACGGAAGAAATCGCCTGCCAGCAGCTTTTGCGTGCGAGAGGCAGTATCGTGACCTTTTATACCGGCCTGGCGCTTTATAATTCTGCTTCCGGTCATCTGCAAACCGAGTGCGAGCCGTTTGATGTGCACTTCCGTCATCTTAGCGAACAGGAGATTATGGATTATGTGCGTCGGGAACGTCCGCTGAACTGTGCAGGGAGCTTTAAAAGTGAAGGACTAGGGATTGCGTTGTTCGACAAGCTCGATGGCCGCGATCCCAATACGCTGGTGGGGTTGCCGCTGATTGCGCTGTGCCAGATGTTAAGGCGAGAAGAGTGTAATCCGCTGACGATGTGACCGTTGCGGCCTGATGCCCCCACCCCGGCCCTCTCCCTGTGGGAGAGGGAGAAAAACATGTAGGCCGGGTAAGCGCAGCGCTACCCGGCACAAAATCAGCCGCGCAGAACTTTCAGACAGCGTTTGAGCTGCTCATCCAGCGGCGCTTCAATACGGATAACTTCACCGGTATTAGGATGGGTGAACTTCAGCGCTGCCGCATGCAGGAACAGACGCGATAGCCCCGTCCCCGCCAGCTGCTTATCAAATTCGCGATCGCCATAGCGGTCATCAAACGCAATCGGATGGCCCGCAAACTGGGTATGGACGCGAATCTGGTGAGTACGCCCCGTCACCGGACTACAGCGCACCAGCGTGGCGAATTCGTAGCGCTCTTCAACTTTAAAGCGCGTCTCAGACGGTTTCCCTTCCTGATTAACACGAACAATGCGCTCGCCGCTTTGCAGAATATTTTTCAGCAGCGGCGCCTGCACCACTTTCACGTGGGACTGCCACTGGCCGCGCACCAGCGCCAGATAATCTTTCTGCATCCCTTTTTCGCGCAGCTGTTCATGCAGTGAACGCAGCGCAGAACGTTTTTTCGCCACTAGCAGCACGCCAGAGGTATCACGGTCAAGACGGTGAACCAGTTCGAGGAAACGCGCTTCCGGGCGCAGCGCGCGTAACCCTTCAATCACGCCGAAGCTCAGGCCGCTCCCCCCGTGTACCGCCGTTCCGGACGGTTTATTCAGCACCAGAATGTGGTCGTCCTCATAAAGGATAACGTCGCTCAGGGCCGCGACTTTTTGCAGCTTCGGAGAAACGACCTCTTCTTCACGCTCTGCAACACGTACCGGTGGAATGCGGACTTCATCGCCCGCCTCGAGCTTATACTCTGGCTTCACGCGTTTTTTGTTCACCCGCACCTCGCCCTTACGCAAGATGCGATAAATCATGCTTTTTGGCACACCCTTCAGCTGGGTGCGCAAAAAATTATCGATACGTTGCCCCGCCTCGTCGTCGGCGATGGCAACCATTTTTACGGCTGGAGTCTCTGTTTTCATGGTTGGCGATTCTAAATAGCGTCAGGCATTAGCGCCACTCATTTTTCTATGCTTATATTTACTTTTATCCGGACCGCTCCCCTTTCGCGCAATCGATTTGGTGGTTATTAAACCAATCACCCCGTTGAAGTGAAGAAACTGTGAGTAACCGGGTGATAATTGGTAAAAGTCATCTTGCTATAACCCGGCGAGCAGTGGAATAATGAATCCGTTTTCCGCGTTAAATCCGGGTTTTGTAAGGATGTCGACGGAATGACCAATTTTGTCTGACCGATCATCCACGCAGCAATGGCGTAAGACGTATTGATCTTTCAGGCAGTTAGCGGGCTGCGGGTTGCAGTACTTCCCGGTATAAGGATTGTTCTCTGGAGAGTTTTCCCAGGCAATTCCCCTGATAATTGCGCTGTGTTTCCGTATGAAACACAGGCAACCGACACTCTGCGCCTCTTAAGCGAGCGACAACCGTGAGGTTGGCGACGTGAATAGACACGAGGCCATCGGTTCATACCCCGGAAAGCGTCACCTTGCCCGCAGCTTTGTCGTCAATGTAAGAATAACGAGTAAGTTACGATGAAAAGAATGTTAATCAACGCAACTCAGCAAGAAGAGTTGCGTGTCGCCCTTGTGGATGGGCAGCGCCTGTACGATCTGGATATCGAAAGTCCTGGACACGAACAGAAAAAAGCGAACATTTACAAAGGCAAAATCACCCGCATTGAACCAAGCCTTGAAGCTGCATTTGTCGATTACGGTGCTGAGCGTCACGGTTTCCTTCCTCTCAAAGAAATCGCCCGCGAATATTTTCCTGCAAATTACAACTCCCATGGCCGTCCGAACATTAAAGATGTTCTGCGTGAAGGTCAGGAAGTTATCGTCCAGATCGATAAAGAAGAGCGTGGCAACAAAGGTGCCGCACTGACCACCTTTATCAGTCTGGCAGGAAGCTATCTGGTGTTGATGCCAAACAACCCGCGTGCGGGTGGCATCTCTCGCCGTATCGAAGGTGATGACCGTACAGAGCTGAAAGAAGCGCTGGCAAGTCTTGAGCTGCCAGACGGCATGGGCCTTATCGTGCGCACCGCAGGCGTCGGCAAATCTGCCGAAGCATTGCAGTGGGACCTGAGCTTCCGTCTGAAGCACTGGGAAGCCATCAAGAAAGCGGCTGAAAGCCGTCCTGCTCCGTTCCTGATCCACCAGGAAAGCAACGTCATTGTGCGTGCCTTCCGTGATTATCTGCGTCAGGACATCGGTGAAATTCTGATTGATAACCCGAAAGTGCTTGAGCTGGCTCGCCAGCACATCGCCGCGCTGGGTCGCCCGGATTTCACCAGCAAAATTAAACTGTACACCGGTGAAATCCCGCTGTTCAGCCACTATCAGATTGAATCCCAGATCGAGTCTGCCTTCCAGCGTGAAGTGCGTCTGCCGTCCGGCGGTTCTATCGTTATCGATACCACCGAAGCGCTGACCGCTATCGACATCAACTCCGCGCGTGCAACCCGCGGCGGCGACATCGAAGAGACCGCCTTCAACACCAACCTAGAAGCCGCTGATGAAATCGCCCGCCAGCTCCGCCTGCGCGACCTGGGTGGTCTGATTGTTATCGACTTCATCGACATGACCCCGGTTCGCCACCAGCGTGCGGTTGAAAACCGTCTGCGTGAAGCGGTGCGCCAGGATCGCGCGCGTATCCAGATTAGCCATATCTCGCGCTTCGGCCTGCTGGAAATGTCCCGTCAGCGTCTGAGCCCGTCACTCGGCGAGTCCAGCCATCACGTCTGCCCGCGCTGTTCCGGGACAGGTACCGTGCGTGACAATGAATCGCTCTCCCTCTCTATTCTGCGTCTGATTGAAGAAGAAGCGCTGAAAGAGAACACCAAAGAGGTTCACGCCATTGTTCCGGTGCCGATTGCCTCCTACCTGCTGAACGAAAAACGTGCAGCGGTGAGCGCAATCGAAGCGCGTCAGGGCGGCGTTCGCTGCATCATCGTGCCAAACGACGAGATGCAGACCCCGCACTATCACGTGCTGCGCGTGCGTAAAGGTGAAGAGACAAGCACCCTCAGCTACCTGCTGCCGAAGCTGCATGAAGAAGAAATGGCGCTGCCATCGGATGAAGAGCCTGCCGAGCGTAAACTGCCTGAGCAGCCTGCATTAGCAACCTTCATCATGCCGGAAGCCCCGCCGGAAGCTACGCTGGAAAAACCAGCGGCAAAACCTGCCGTGCAAAAGGCGTCCCCTGCCATGCCAAAAGCGCAGCCTGAGCAGCCGGGTCTCCTGAGCCGCATCTTCGGCGCGCTGAAAAAAATGTTTGCTGGCGAAGAAGTTCAGCCTGAGCAGCCGAAAGAAGCGCCAAAAGAAACGAAACCAGAGCGTCAGCAGGACCGTCGTAAGCGTCAGAACAATCGTCGCGATCGTAATGACCGCAACGACCGTAGCGATCGTAACGAGCGCCGTGATAATCGTTCCGAGAACAACGAAGGTCGTGAACAACGCGAGGACAACCGTCGCAACCGTCGCGAGAAGCAACAGCAGAACGTTGAAGATCGTGAGATTCGCCAGCAGGCGGGCGATGAGTCCGAGAAGAGCAAACAGCGTGACGAGCAGCAACCTCGCCGCGAGCGTAACCGTCGTCGTAACGACGAGAAACGCCAGGCCCAGCAGGAAGTCAAAAACCTGAACCGCGAAGCGCCTGTTGAACAGCAGGACACGGAGCAGGAAGAGCGTACTCAGGTTATGCCGCGTCGTAAGCAGCGTCAGTTGACCCAGAAAGTGCGTGTGGGTGCTGTTCAGGCGGAAGAAAACGACGTTATCGCGGTTGAAGCAGCAGAAAGCACAACGGGTACACAGGTTGCGAAAGTTGACCTGCCAGCCGTAGTAGAAAATCAGGTTGAGCAGGACGAAAGCAGCGAAAACCGTGACAACGCAGGTATGCCGCGTCGCTCCCGTCGTTCTCCGCGTCATCTGCGCGTGAGCGGTCAGCGTCGTCGTCGTTACCGTGACGAGCGTTACCCAACTCAGTCGCCAATGCCATTGACCGTGGCGTGCGCGTCACCTGAGATGGCATCCGGTAAAGTCTGGATCCGTTATCCGGTTGCTCGCCCGGAACAGGCTGTTGAAGAACAGGCTGTGACCGAAGAGGTGATTGCACCGATAGCAGCGGTGGAAGACGTCGTGACTGAAGCGGCAACCGTGGTTGAACCGCAGGTTGTTGACACGGCGGCACCGCAGGCTGTGGAAGTGGAAACGACCCATCCTGAAGTCATTGCTGCGCCGGTTGATGCCGCTCCGCAGATCATTGCCGAAGAAGATACCGTGGTAGCTGAAGAAGTCGCGGAAGACGCTCAGCCAGTCTCCGCAGCAGAAGAGCCCGCAGACGTTACCGTCGAAACGGTGACTGAAGAGGTTGTTCAGGACGTCGAGATTCAGGTTGAACCTGTTGTCGAAGAGGTCAAAGCGCCTGAAGTGAAATCAGAGCCGATTGAGGTCGTTGCAGCTGTAGCGCCTGCTCACGTTGCTACCGCGCCGATGACTCGCGCCCCGGCACCTGAGTATGTGCCTGAAGCGCCACGCCATAGCGACTGGGTTCGTCCGGCATTCAACTTCGAAGGCAAAGGTGCTGCCGGTGGTCACAGTGCAACGCACATGGCTACTGCGCCAGCTACTCGTCCTCAGCCTGTTGAATAACGCACGCTAATACTGAAAGCCGACCTTCGGGTCGGCTTTTTTATGGCTGTTGCAGGGGCTTTCTCATTCCGGTGACCTCCGGCATTATCTGCCGCATCAGCTCCAGAAAACGCCGCAAGCGCGCCGGATAATAACGAGACCAGGGGTAAACCAGATGTACCGGTAGCGCTGCCGGCTGCCACTCTGGCAGTAGATGCACCAGTCGTCCTTCCTGAATATCATCCTGTACTGTCCAGCTGGATACCACCGCAACGCCTAGCCCGGTGAGTGCCGTATTGCGCGCCACATACAGGCTGTCGGTACTCAGGCGTGGCGTAATGGTAACCCGCGTCGGGGCAGATGATGCATCGTGGAAAAGCTCCACATGGCGTTGATAAAAAGAGCTGATGGCAATCCAGGGAAGCTGTTGCAAATCTTCCGGCGTTTTAACCGCGGGATAACGGGCCAGTAATTCCGGTGAAGCCACCACCGAGCGCGGCACTTCAGCCAGCAGCACGGACACGGTTGCCGGATCGACTTCCACACCCACCCGAATAGCACAGTCAAGGTTGTCGCCGAGGAAATCAACCGAGCGATCGTTGAGCATCCACTCTACAGAAAGCTGGGGATAGCGCTGCAAAAATTCGGTTAACGGTTTCAGAAGCTGATCCTGGCCAAACGCGTGCGGGGCGCGCACCCTCAGCACCCCAACCGGTTCATCTTCCGTCTGCCCTACCTCGTCTTCCAGCGCCAGCCAGCTGTCAATCACCCGTCGGGCATGCTGATAGCAGCGTTCGCCGTCATCGGTCAGCCGGGTCGTATGGGTTGTGCGCAGCATCAGGCGTACTCCCAGCATGGTCTCAAGCGACTGCAACCGTCGGCTCACCGTGGCCTGGGTTGTTGCCAGCTGACGTGCTGCCGCAGAAAGAGACCCCGCCTCCACAATGCGAACAAACGTTCGCATCAGTTCTACCCGATCTATACGCTCAGGCCTTTTCATACCATTTCTATCCATACGCTACACGTATAAGCGTTTTACCACCGCGCCCGCTACCGTCGCAAGGCGTACTGATAAAAAATAGCCGCACACGACGAATGAGGAACATCTTATGAACACAACTACCACCCGGGCCGTAAGCCGCTGGGTAATCTTAATGCTGGCGCTCGGTGCGGGCTTTAGCGTGGCATCCATCTATTATGCCCAGCCTCTGCTGCCGCTGATGGGCTCAGACCTGAACCTGAGCATCGAAGGCATGGGCATGGTCCCGACGCTTACCCAGGCGGGTTATGCCTTAGGTATTTTGTTTCTGCTCCCGCTCGGCGATCGTCATGATCGCAGAACGCTGATCCTGATAAAAAGTGCGGCTCTGGCGCTGTTCCTGCTGGGTTGTAGCCTGACCGGACAACTGCACTCCCTGCTGCTCACCAGCCTGCTGATTGGCATGGCCGCCACCATGGCGCAGGATATTGTCCCGGCCGCAGCGATCCTCGCGCCGGAAGGCAAACAGGGAAAAACGGTCGGCACGGTGATGACCGGCCTGCTGCTGGGGATTTTGCTCTCCAGAACCGTGAGCGGCGTGGTGGGTGAGGCCTTTGGCTGGCGGGTGATGTATCAGCTGGCCGCCGCAAGTATTGCCTTTGTCGGCGTGGTCATGTGGGCCGTGCTTCCCCGCTTCGCCGTTCACTCCACGCTGAGCTACCCGGCGCTGATGCGCTCCATGGAACACCTCTGGCGCCGCTACCCGGCGCTGCGTCGGGCCGCGCTGGCCCAGGGTTTTCTGTCGATTGCCTTTAGCGCATTCTGGTCAACGCTGGCGGTCATGCTGCTGGAACGGTATCACCTTGGCAGCGCTGTGGCGGGTGGATTTGGTATTGCCGGAGCCGCTGGCGCGCTGGCCGCACCGCTGGCAGGTGGTCTGGCAGATAAGCTGGGCGCCGGTAAAGTCACCCAACTGGGTGCCGCGCTGGTGACCCTCTCGTTTGCCCTGATGTTCCTGATGCCGGCACTGGGTATACACGGTCAGTTGATCCTGATTGCCCTCTCCGCGGTCGGTTTCGATCTCGGCTTGCAGTCCAGCCTCGTGGCCCACCAGAATCTGGTCTACAGCCTTGAGCCGCAGGCCCGTGGACGCCTGAACGCTCTGCTGTTTACCGTCATTTTCATCGGAATGGCGCTGGGTTCGGCATTAGGCAGCAATATCTACACGCTGGCAGGCTGGTCTGGCGTGGTGGCTCTGGCAACCCTGTGTGGTGCCATTGCGCTGGCTATCAGAGTGATTGAAAGCGCCCGGGTGCTGTCCGCACAGGCAGAAAGTGTGTAAAAAAAAAATGCCCAACCCGGACGGGTTGGGCAGTCAAAACATGCCCAGTTTCAAGACATGTTAAACAGGTCAGAGTCTTATCTGTTCATCTGGAACAAAGACATACCCTGCATATCGCTAAAGGCTTTATACGAGGCCTGCAACGCCGCCTGCTGCATGGTGTAGGACGAAATCACCGAGTTCCAGTCCACGTCAACCAGGTTACTCATCTGCTGGGTCTGACCCAGCGCGCGGTCTTCACCCAGAGCGTCCAGCTTGCCCAGCTCATCCAGCTTGATGCCGAGGTCGGCGCGCACGGTCAGCACGTTGTTGAGGGAGTTGCTAAGGCCACGGTTGGCTTTATCAATAGCCGCCGTAAACGCCTCGGCTTTCGTTTCATCCTCCCCAATCGGCGTATTCAGCGCTTCAATTGCGGAGTCGAGGATCTTGAACAAATTCGTTTCCGGTTTACTACCATCTGGCTCTGGCTTCGCATTGCTGGTGAAGCTATCGAAAACTTCAGTGCCCGTATGGCTGATTTGCATCGTGCGCGCTGAGTCAACCTGCTGGCTGATTGGCGTTCCGCCGCCCTTATAATCACCCGTAGTCTGGTCGAAAGCCGCCGCTTCGGTCTTGTAACCGGAAAAAATATAGCGGCCGTTACCGTCCGTGCTGTTAGCCAGGTTCATGAGCTGATCGCGAATACCTTGCAGGTTCGTGGCCAGCGAAGCGCGGTCATCGTCACTTAACGTACCGTTGCCCGCATTGACAATCTTTTCCTGAGCAGCCTGGATAGCGGTTGTCACTTGCGATAACACGTTCTCTTCCAGCGAGACTTTCGTCGTAGCGAAGGAGCGCGCCAGCGCATACTGGCTGTTTTGCGTTTGTGCCTGAGAGAGCACAACGGCCTGCGAAGCGGCAATCGGATCGTCAGATGGACGATTGATGCGCTTCCCCGTAGACATCTGCTCGCCGTAGCTGAGCCAGAGACTTTGGGAGTTCGTCACGCCGCGCATGCTTTGCTCATACATCATTTGAGTACTAATACGCATTTTTTATGCCTCAGCCTTAGCGGATATTGATCAATGCATCAAACAGCGTGCTCGCCGTTTGCAGCACCTGCGCATTCGCCAGATAGTACTGCTGATAGCGTTGCAGGTTGCCATACTCTTCATCCAGGTTAACCCCGGAGATTGACTGCTGTTGTTTGGTCAGCTGCGTCACCACGTTAACTTTGGTTTCGCTGCTGGTTTTCAGCGACGCCGTGGTGCTGCCCACCGTACTGACCAGCGCGGCATAAGCATCGTTAAAGGTTTTGTTCCCCCCCACCAGCTTAGCGCTCTGTAAATCCAGCAGCTTCTGGCCATTGGTATTGTCGCTTTCGCCGCTTCCTTGCGCGGAGGCCATCGCCAGTTTGGATTCGTCGCTGATCGCAACGTCCATATTCACAATGACGTCATTCACCGGTTTGACGATGAAACTGTCTTTATTATTGGCTGAGCCGCTAATCTTAACGTTAAGACCATCAAACGACAGATTACCGCTGGCGTCAGGCTTGGCCGTGAAGCTGGTGTTGTCCGACAGACGCGTGATTGTCCAGTCAGTACCGTTATACTCAACTTTGTAGTTTGTCGCCTGGACCTTGGTACTGTCCGTCATCGTGGCCGTAACGGACGCGCTTCCGGTGTTTTTGCCGTTACTCAGCACTGCCGGGGAGCCAAAATCAAACAGCTTGCCGCCTTTATCCCCGTTGGCATCAAAGCCCGCCTGGTGCTGGGTATTCATGGCATCCGCAAACGCCAGCGCCATCTGGTTGAGGGTGTTTCGCGCCTGATCCAGATCCTGAGAACGGAACGTTAACAGCCCTCCAAGCGACCCCGTGGTGATCTGTTTTTCTGAGATCTCCACGTTGCCTGCTGCGGCATCCACATACGCAATCGTTGCACGCGCTGGGTCCGCACTGGATTTCACCGCCGCCAGCTGACTTGCGTTGCTGCCCTGTACCAGGGTGTAACCGTTGGCGATAGAGATGTTATACGTGCCGCTGTCCTGTACGGTAACGTCCACACCGACAATCTTGTTCAGTTCACTCACCAGCTGATCGCGCTGATCGAGCAGTTCGTTCGGGGATGCGCCCGCCCCTACGCCAGTCAGCCGGGAGATCTGATCGTTAAGGTTAGCAATCTGCTTCGCATAGTTATTGATCTGATCAACGCTGGTAGAAATCGCCGTATTGACCTGCGCATCCTGATCGCGGAGATATTGATCGTTGGTTTTAAACTGGTTTACCAGACCATCCGCCTTACCGAGCACCGTCTGGCGTGCAGCCGGATCTTCTGCGTTACTCACCAGCGTTTGCAGGCTTTTAAAGAAATCCTGGAGGTTGGCAGAAAGCGAGTTCGTGGTATCCGACAGCACGTCGTCAATTTTTGACATCTGCTGGTAGCGCGTGGTCAGCCCACTGCTCTGGTTCTGCGCCGCACGCAGCTGGTTGGTGATAAACGCATCATATTCACGCTGAACGCCGGAGACATAGACCCCGTTACCCACCCAGCCACCACCGGTCAGGGTGCTGTTTGATGCCCCCAAAATGGTGGTCTGGCGGGTATAACCTGCCACGTTGTAGCTTGAAATATTATTACTGACGGTATTGAGTGCCGACTGCGCAGCACTGAGGCCACTCATGGCGCTGTTAATCAAACTGGACATGGGGGTTCCTTTTATACGTTCAGACACGAGTCCTGATGAAGGTTATCGGCAACCTCCTCCGGGACTTGAGAACTTTCAGAACAGATTTTCGAGATCTGTGCTATACGCTTTGCTGACCTTTTCAGACATGGATTTCAGCTGCTGGATCATGCTGGTCAGCTTGCGTGCATAGTTTGGATCGGTCGCGTAGCCGGCATTCTGCAATGCCTGAGCGCCCTGCTCTGGCGTGGCGGCCTGGGTCACCGCGGTGTAGCGCGGATTCCGGCTCAACAGCCCGACATAATCCGACAACGCTTCCAGATACGAGCTGTAGACGCGGAATTTGGCTTTCACCTTCACTGCCGCACCGTTTTCATATTCGGTAGTGGTGATTTCCGTGGTCGGCCCTTTCCAGCTGGAGGTGGCCTTCACGCCAAAGATGTTGAAGCTCGGCTCGCCGTTCTCCCTGCGGATCTGACGTTGCCCCCAGCCCGACTCCAGCGCCGCCTGCGCCAGAATCAGATGGTGCGGCACGCCGCTCTCTTCACTGGCAAGACGCGCCGGCAGGGAGAGCTGCGCCAGGAAGTCTTTGCTGTCGCCGGAGAGCGGCTCGTCACGCGTTTCTGCCGGCTTCGGCATCGCCTTACGCACCATCTGCGTTAGCGCCTGATTTTGATAACTGGTCACCTTTTCCAGATCAAACTTCAGCGGCACCTGCGGCGGGGCCTCTTCAGGCGGGAGTCCCTGAGCGGCTGCGGTCTGCTTCACGATCATGTCCGCCAGGCCGAGCCCCTTTCCGGCGGTCATTTGCTGGGCAATCTGCTGATCGTACATGCTGGTGTAAAGCCGTGTGGAATCGCTGCTGAACATGCCATCTTTCGGCAGAGTTTCACGCATGCTTTTCAACATCATCTGCACGAACATGCCTTCCACCTGACGGGCAACCGGGCGGATATTCGCCGCCGGATCCTTGCCCGCTTTGGTTTTCAGCTCGTTGAGCGACTGGGCATCCCAGGCGGCATTGGTCAACAGTTTGCTATCGGTCAGCATTTAGATGATTTCCAGTTTGGCGCGCAGGCAGCCTGCACTTTGCATGGATTGCAGAATGGACATCAGATCCATTGGCGTTGCACCCAGCGCGTTCAGAGCACGCACCACGCTGTTCAGGTTGGCGCTGGAGCGCACGCTCTGCAACGAACCGCCGCTCTGTCGTAAATCAATCTGCGTTTGCGGGGTCACTACCGTCTGACCGCCACCAAACGGGGTATCCGGCTGGCTGACGTTGGCCGAGCGGTTAACCGTGACGGAGAGATTGCCCTGCGCCACGGCGCAGCTGTCCAGCGTCACTTCGCGGTTCATCACCACCGAGCCGGTACGGGAGTTGATAATGACTTTCGCATCCTGAACCGGCACGTTCACTTCCATATTCTGGATATCGGCCAGCATCCGCACCTGGTTGCTGCTGCCGGTTGACGTGCGGATCTGCACGGTGCGGGCATCCAGCGCGGTGGCGCTGCCGTAGCCCCGGCTGCGGTTGATGGTGTCAGCGATCTGCTGCGCCATCGTAAAGTCTTCGTTATTCAGTTGCAGGTTAATGGTGTTGCCGGTGCCGAACTGGGTCGGCAGCTCACGTTCGATGATCGCGCCGTTGGTAATTCGTCCCCCGTTCAGCTGGTTCACCTGCACGCTGCTGCCGCCCGCCGACGCGCCTGCTCCGCCAACCAGAATGTTGCCCTGCGCCAGAGCATACACCTGGCTGTCGACGCCTTTCAGCGGCGTCATCAGCAACGTACCGCCACGCAGGCTTTTGGCATTACCCATCGACGAGACAACCACGTCGATGGTCTGCCCCTGACGCGCAAAGGCCGGATAAGACGCGGTCACCATCACGGCCGCCACGTTTTTCAGCTGCATGTTGGTCCCGGCCGGTACGGTAATACCGAGCTGCGAGAGCATGTTGTTCAGGCTCTGGGTGGTGAACGGCGTCTGGGTCGTCTGGTCACCCGTCCCATCCAGCCCCACCACCAGGCCATAGCCAATCAGGGAGTTTTCGCGCACGCCCTGCACGCTGGTGAGATCGCGTATGCGATCGGCCTGCGCAACGGTAGCGACCAGCGACAACGCCACGGCGAAGAGAAATTTATACATAGGTCACCTCGCTTACATCGGCGATAGGTTAAGGAAGAAGCGTTGCAGCCAGCCCATATTTTGCGCTTCGTTGATGTAGCCGTTGCCGACGTACTCAATGCGCGCATCCGCCACCTGGGTGGACGGTACGGTGTTGGTGCCGCTGATAGTGCGAGGGTTAACCACACCGGAGAAACGAATGAATTCCGTACCCTGGTTAATGGCGATCTGTTTTTCGCCCACCACGTGCAGGTTGCCGTTCACCAGAACCTGGTCAACCGTTACCGTCAGCGTTCCGCTGAAGGTATTGCTGGCGTTCGCGCCACCTTTACCGTTAAAGGTGTTGCCGCCGGAGGCTTCCACATCCGCACGGGCGTTGCCGAACAGCCCTTGCAGATAGCGCGGTACGGTGTCGAAGCCAAAATTGGTTTTGCCGTCGCGGCTGGCGTTCGCCGACGAGCTCTTGCTCGCGCTGACGTTTTCCTGCAACACAATGGTCAGCGTATCGCCGACGTTACGCGGACGACGGTCTTCAAACAGCGGCTGATAACCGTAGTTAATCGGCTGCGCGGTCTGGAAAATAGAACCGTTCACCACCGGCGCGGGGCCGGGAACGGGTTGGGCGGTAGTCGCACCCTGTACCAATGGTTTAGACGGGATCCAGGCACACCCGCTGAGGGTGACGGCCAGAACAGTCAGGATCGGATAACGAAACGCCGCGTTTTTTTGCATTGCCTTCATCTTCGAAAACAGGGAGCCGGTGCGACGTTTACCGCACCGGGCTACACCTTAGAGTTGCGTCAGTTTTTGCAGCATCTGGTCGGTCGTCGACACTGCTTTACTGTTAATTTCATAGGCGCGCTGGACCTGGATCATATTCACCAGCTCTTCCGCCACGTTAACGTTCGAGGTTTCCACATACCCCTGATACAGCAGCCCCGCCCCGTTCAGGCCCGGGGTACTTTCATTTGGCGTGCCGGAAGACTGCGTTTCGGTGTAGAGGTTCTCACCGATGCTTTCCAGCCCGGTATCGTTCATGAAGGTCGTCAGATTGAGCTGTCCAACCTGGACCGGCGCGGCCTGACCTTGCTGAGTGACGCTGACGATACCGTCACGACCAATGGTGATACTCAGCGCGTTCGCCGGGATGGTGATCGCAGGCTGAACCTGGAAGCCGCCCGCTGTCACCAGCTGACCATTCTGATCCACCTGGAACGAACCATCGCGGGTATAGGCGGAGGTCCCGTCAGGCAGCTGCACCTGGAAGAAACCCTGACCTTTGATGGCAACGTCTTTACTGTTGTTGGTCTGGGACAGGTTGCCCTGGCTGTGCAGACGCTCGGTGGCAACCGGGCGCACGCCGGTACCAATTTGCAGACCGGACGGCAGCGTGGTTTGCTCAGAAGACTGCGCCCCTGGCTGACGAATCGTTTGATAAAGCAAATCTTCGAAAACCGCACGCTGGCGCTTGAAACCATTGGTGCTGACGTTTGCCAGGTTGTTGGCAATCACATCCATATTGGTTTGCTGTGCGTCCAGACCGGTTTTCGCGATCCATAAAGAACTGATCATAGGGAGTCCTGTTAACTCATAGCCAGAAGTTGGTTAGCCTTGCCTGCGTTTTCATCGACGCTGCTGATAATTTTCATCTGCATTTCGAAGCGGCGGGCGCTGGCGATCACGTCGGTCATGGCTTCTACCGGTTTGACGTTACTGCCTTCCAGCACGCCGGACATCACGCGGATGGTCGGGTCGGCCTGTAACGTGGCGCCACGCGTGGCCTGCGCCGCCTGGGTCAGACGGAACATCCCGTCATCGCCACGCTGCACTTCGTTGCCTTCCGCTTTCACCAGCTTCAGACGACCGACAGGCGCAACGGTGTTAGCCGGGTCGCCCGGGTTTAACGCCGAAATCGTCCCGTCTGCCGCAATGGTCAGCTCTGACCCTTCCGGCACCGTCAACGGACCGGCTTCGCCCATCACCGGATGCCCCTGAATCGTCAGCTGCCCGGTGGCGCTCACCTGGATATTACCGTTGCGGGTATACCCTTCCCCACCGTCAGCCGTTTGCACCGCCAGCCAGCCGTCCTGCTGAAGGGCAACGTCCAGCGGACGCGCGGTGTAATCCATCTGGCCTGGCGTCATGTCGGCGCCCGGCGTGGAAGCGGTGACCAGCGTACGCGTGGGCAATGACAGCCCTTCTACCGGCACCGCACGCAGCGCGTTGAGCTGCGCACGAAAACCTGGCGTGGAGGCGTTCGCCAGGTTGCTGGCGGTAACAGCCTGCTGGTTGAGCGTCTGGCTTGCTGCGCCCATCGCTGTATATATTGCGTGATCCATTGCGCTTTCCCGTCAGCTGCTTAACGCAGGTTAACCAGCGTGTTAAGGATCTGATCCTGGGTTTTGATGGTCTGCGCGTTGGACTGGTAGTTACGTTGCGCGACGATCATGTTCACCAGCTCTTTACTCAGATCGACGTTAGAGGCTTCCAGCGCGCCGTTGGTCAGCGTGCCGAAGTTACCGGAACCCGCAGTACCCAGCAGGGCAACACCGGAAGACTGCGTGGCAGACCAGACGTTGTCCCCTTCGGATTTCAGGCCTTCGTTGTTGGCGAAGTTTGCCAGCACGATCTGGCCCAGCACCTGGGTCTGTTCGTTCGAATAGTTACCGACAACGGTACCGTCATCGTTGATCTGGTAGCTCACCAGATCGCCCGGCTTATAACCGTTCTGGCTGGTCGCCACGATGTTGTTCGCACCGGTATTCTGTTGCATGGAGTTGGCGAAACTCATGTCAAACGTGGCTGGCGTCGCGCCCGGAACGGTGCCCGTTGTGATCTTGATATCATCGCCACCCGTCAGCACGCCGCTCGCGTTAAAGGTCAGCGTGGTTGCCAGTTTCGCGGCATCTCCCGCTACGCTGCCGTCCTGGGAATACACCTTCCAGGAGTTAGCTGGCGTCGCGTTTTTGACATAGAACAGGTTCATGTTGTGCGCATTACCCTGGCTGTCAAACACCGTCACGGTGCCTTTCTTGTTGTAAGAGTCAGGGTTGGCCGGGTCGAAGGCGACGGTTGGTGCGGTATCGGTGGAGTTCAGGTTGATCTGCTGAGAGGCCGTGGTGGTGGACTTCGCCGCCATCAGCGTCGTTGGGATGGAGATCGCCTGCGGATTCGCACCGGTTTGCACCGTAGGCGGCGTGCCGGCAACCGGATAACCGGTTAACTGAAGCCCCTGCATGTTCACCAGGTTACGGTTTTCATCCAGCTTGAACTGGCCGTTGCGGCTGTAGAACACGGAACCGTTGGCATCCACCATACGGAAGAAACCGTTCTGGCTGATGGCGACGTCCAGACCGCGACCGGTGTTGGTGGTCGTCCCGTCGGTGAAGTCCTGGGTGATACCCGCCACCTTCACGCCCAGGCCCACTTTAGAGCCTGCAAACATATCTGCAAAAGACGCAGAACCGGATTTAAAACCATAGGTCGCGGAGTTGGCGATGTTGTTGCCAATGACGTCCAGGTTGGTGGCCGCAGCATTCAGGCCGCTGACCGCTTGAGAAAAGGCCATGACTTACTCCTGATAAGTATGAAGGCTTAGATAATCTGCCGAACTTCGTCGAGTGTGGTGGTACCGGAGGTACCCAAATCCAGTTTGTTACCATCGCTACCTTTGATGACGCCCTGAACCAGGGCAAACTGTAGCGGCTGAGCCACCAGCTGAGTGGTGCCGTTGCTGGCGCTAATCGCAACCTGATACGAGCCGTTAGGCGCTTTAGTGCCGTCGGTCAGGCTGCCATCCCAGGTAAAGGTATGAACGCCCGCTTTAAGCTCGCCAATCTCAATCGTGCGCACCACGTTGCCGCTGGCGTCTTTGATGGTGGCGGTGACTTTGTCGGCCGGCTGCTGCAACTCAACGCCAAACGGCGTCGTGGTGGTGGTGGACGTGCCATCGGTAGTGCTGGTGCCCGCCAGAATCGTGGTCCCCGGGATCATCACCCCGTGACCGATCAGGTTGGCGGCCTGCAAGGACTGGCTGTTATCGATTTGACCGGAGACCGAGCCGAGCGTGGTGTTCAGTTTCTCAATGCCGCTGACGGTACTGATCTGCGCAAGCTGCGTGGTCAGTTCGTTGTTCTGCATCGGATTGGTCGGGTCCTGATTTTTCAGCTGCGCCACCAGCAGGGTCAGGAAGCTGCTCTGTAAATCGGAGGCATTGCTCCCGGTGAGAGAGCTGGAACCGGTCGTACTGCTGGTGCTATTGACGCCGGTATTTGTCGGGTCATTCACGTTTACGGCGATGGACATGCGTGTCTCCTTTACTGGCCGAGTGTGAGTGTTTTGAGCATCATGCTCTTCACGGTATTAAGCACTTCGACGTTTGCCTGGTAGCTGCGCGACGCGGACATGGAGTTCACCATCTCCCCGACCACATCCACGTTCGGCATTTTCACGTAGCCGCTGGCATCCGCGAGCGGGTTGCCTGGCTCGTAAACCAGCTTGTCGGGTGCCTGGCTCTCAACCACGTCCGCCACTTTTACGCCGCCCGTTGCCGTACCCGGTGCAGCATCAACCTGGAAGACAACCTGTTTAGCGCGATACGGTTGCCCGTCAGGGCCGGTCACGCTGTCGGCGTTGGCCAGGTTACTGGCGGCCACGTTCAGTCGTTTAGACTGCGCCGTTAATGCCGAACCGGCGATATCAAAAATATTCAGCAAGGCCATTTACTAATTGCCCCCCTGTAGGACGGTCATCATGCCTTTAATTTGCCCGCCGAGTAGCGTCAGGCCTGTCTGGTATTGCAGGCTGTTATCGGCAAACTGTGTGCGCTCCCGGTCCATGTCGACGGTGTTACCATCAAGCGAGGGCTGATCGGGAATACGGTAAAGCAGGTCGGTCGTTGGCGCGGTCATCGCCTGAGCGGGAATATGACGTGAGGATGTCAGGGCCAGTGAGACACCCGTTCCTTCGGCACGTCCACGCTCCATCACTTTTTTGAGTTCACTGGAAAAATCAATATCGCGCGCCTGATACCCGGGGGTATCCGCGTTGGCGATATTGGCGGCTAAAATCTCCTGCCGCTGGGCGCGTAAATTGAGCGCTTCCTGCTGAAAACGTAACGCGGCGTCGAGTTTATCGAGCATGTCTCCTCCGCTGATGAGAAAATTTCAGTTCACAGCTTAAATCTCAAGGCGTCTCCCTTATCGACGGAATAAGCGCAAAATGCGTCGCTATTTGTTGCGTTGATGGAAAACCACTGCGGGTAGAATTTGCTTAATTCTGGACATGGTGGAACGTGCGATGCGGACTTTTAAACGTGGCCTGGCGGCGACCCTGTTGCTTTTGAGCCCTCTGGTGCAGGCGGAGGGGTTAGAGGACCAGCTCAATGCATTCTTTGCGCAGAAGCTGGCCGGTTTCAGCGATGACGTACGCGTGACCGTGCGCACCCCGCCTAACCTTTACCCTTCCTGCGAAGCCCCGTCATTTAGCGTGACCGGCAGCACAAAGTTATGGGGTAACGTGAACGTGCTGGCGCGTTGCGCCAATGAAAAACGGTATTTACAGGTTGCGGTACAGGCGACGGGCAATTATGTTGTCGCCGCCGTTCCGATTCCGCGAGGCAGCCTGCTGCAACCTGACAGCGTAACGCTGAAGCGAGGCCGTCTGGATCAGCTTCCACCGCGGACGATGCTGGACATTAACCAGGCTCAGGAGGCGGTCAGCCTGCGCGATGTCGCCCCTGGACAGGCGATACAGCTATCCATGCTGCGCCAGGCATGGCGGGTGAAAGCGGGACAACAGGTGATGGTGGTCGCCAATGGCGAAGGGTTTAGTATCAACAGCGAAGGAAAAGCGCTGAATAATGCCGCAGTGGCGCAAAATGCCCGGGTCAGAATGTCCTCAGGCCAGGTGGTCAGCGGCACGGTCGGTCCTGATGGGAATATTCTGATTAACCTGAAATCTTTTTAAAGATTTCGCGGCGACTGCCGATAAATATTCAACAAATGATGATGTCAGGCGCAAACGCCGCGAACCCTCGATGAGGACAACACTATGAGCATTGATCGTACATCAGCCCTGAAGCCGGTTAGCACTGTACAACCTCGCGAAACGAATGAGGCTGCCCCGCAAAAAACGCGTCTGGAAAAAACGTCGACGGCTAACAGCACCAGCGTCACGCTGAGCGATGCGCAGTCGAAGCTGATGCAGCCAGGCAGCAGCGATATCAACATGGAACGTGTTGAAGCGCTGAAAACGGCTATCCGTAACGGCGAACTGAAAATGGATACCAGCAAAATCGCTGATGCGCTGATTCAGGACGCACAGAGTTTCCTCCAGAGTAACTAACCGTATGAGTCGACTGTCAGAAATACTGGATCAGATGACGGTGGTCCTGAACGACCTGAAAACGGTGATGGATGCCGAACAGCACCACCTCTCTTCTGGTCAAATCAACGGCAGCGCGTTGCAACGCATAACTGAAGATAAAAGCTCGCTGCTGGCGACCCTGGATTATCTGGAAAAACAGCGACGCGCTGAGCAAGACGCGAAACGCAGCGCCAATGATGAGATCAACGAACGCTGGCAGACCATTACAGAAAAAACCCAGCATCTTCGCGATCTCAACCAGCATAACGGCTGGCTGCTGGAAGGTCAGATTATCCGTAATCAGCAGGCGCTTGAGGTGTTAAAGCCCTATAAAGAGCCGGGTCTGTACGGTGCGGATGGTCAGACGGCCACGGCACGTATCACGGGCGGGAAAAAGATTTCGATTTGACGCAGTAGCGGCACGTCATGAAGCGGGGAGCACCTTCTGGTGACTCCCCTTTTGACGTTTATACCGTGCGGCGGGTGAATTCTTTCACCTTGAAGCCAAGCACCGCCAGCGTGGCAAAGTACGCCACCACCCCGACCGCCACCACGGCCATCAGACGCATCAGGCGGTAAGGCATGGTGCCCTGCGCCCATTCAGGCATGACATACAACATGCCAACCAGCGCAGCCGCCATCACCACTACCGCGATCGCCAGACGCAGCAGGAAGCTTGCCCAGCCCGGCTGCGGTGTGAAGATATCCTGCTTGCGCAGCTGCCAGTACAGCAGCCCGGCGTTCAGACAGGCCGCCAGACCAATCGACAATGACAGCCCCGCGTGTTTCAGCGGTCCAATAAACGCGAGGTTCATCAGCTGCGTCATAATCAGCGTCACAATGGCAATCTTAACCGGCGTTTTGATGTCCTGACGTGAATAGAAACCGGGCGCAAGCACCTTCACGACGATCAGCCCCATCAGCCCCACCGAGTAGGCTACCAGTGCACGCTGGGTCATGGCGGCATCAAAGGCGGTGAATTTTCCATACTGGAACAACGACACCGTCAGCGGTTTTGCCAGGATCCCCAGCGCCACCGCGCTTGGCAATGCCAGCAGAAAACAGAGACGCAGTCCCCAGTCCATCAGGCGGCAGTATTCATCGTGGTTGCCGCTGGCGAAACTTTTCGACAGCGACGGCAGCAGAATAGTCCCCAGCGCCACGCCCAGCACCCCTGATGGAAACTCCATCAGACGATCGGCGTAGTACATCCAGGACACCGAGCCCGACACCAGGAAAGAGGCGAAGATGGTATTGATGATCAGCGAGATCTGGCTGACGGACACGCCGAGTATCGCCGGTCCCATCTGTTTAATAACGCGCATTGCGCCCGCATCTTTGAAACTAATGCGCGGCAGAACCAGCATGCCGATCTTTTTCAGGTGCGGAAGCTGGTAAGCAAGCTGTAACACCCCGCCGACGGTCACGGCCCAGGCCAGCGCCAGCACCGGTGGGTTAAAATGCGGCGCGGCGAACAGCGCAAAGCCAATCATGCTGACATTAAGGAACGTGGGGGCAAAGGCCGGCACGGAGAAGCGGTTCCAGGTATTCAGGATGGCACCCACCAGCGACGCCAGCGAAATCAGCAGAATATAGGGGAAGGTTATCCGCAGCAGTTGCGTCGTCAGGGCAAATTTATCCGCCGTGTCGGCAAAGCCCGGTGCCGTTACCATGATTACCCAGGGCGCTGCCAGCATGCCCAGGACGGTCACGATCGCCAGCGCCAGCGTCAGTAAACCGGAAACGTAAGCCACAAAGACGCGGGTGGCATCTTCGCCCTGCTTGCTTTTATATTCCGCAAGGATCGGGACAAATGCCTGTGAGAAAGCCCCTTCGGCAAAAATACGGCGCAGCAGGTTCGGCAGCTTGAACGCAACGAAAAAGGCGTCAGTCGCCATCCCTGCGCCAAAAACCCTTGCCACAATGGCATCGCGCGCAAAGCCAAGCACGCGGGAAAACATGGTCATCGAGCTGACGGCCGCCAGCGATTTTAATAAGTTCATTAACGTGAAGTTCCACAACCCTACGGATTTCCAGGACGGATAAGCGAAAGCGCCACCCGGCAAAGCCAACAAGCGGCGCTTAGTCTAACCGGATTTCAACGAATTACTATCGGCAGATGTTACAGCGAGTTATTCCGACATGGCTTCGCGCCAGAGTCGTTCCACGATGCGCTGCGCCAGAATGGCCTGCTCCCCGGACGTTTCAGGAACCGTCTGATTCTGCACGCAGGTGATGAAGTGACGCGCGCAGCCCACAAAGCCACGCTGTTCCAGGGTGCTCTGCCAGCCGGGAACGGGTAACGCAACCACGCCATTGCCCTTCTCTTCCCGCCACTCTCGCATATCGGTGACGTCATACAGCGCGCCATCCGTAACGGCCTGCACGGACTCGCGCTGGCTGCCCGCCCGACGATGCATGCTGGTCGTCACCTGCAAATGCTCAACGGCAAAATGATGTTCGGCGTAAACCATCTCACCCTGCTCGCTGGTCAACAGCGTGCCGCTTTGCAGCTGGGCTTTTCCGTTACTCAGCCACAGGGCCGTATCCACGACGTGGAGATAATCATCCAGCAGCGTGAAGCGCAGATCGTTCGGCCCCACGCTGTCGGTACGGTGCTTATCCATACGCAGAGAGGCGAACGAGCCGGACTGCGCTTTAAGCTGCTGATAGAGGGGCGCAAAACGGCGGTTGAAGCCGACCATCAGCGTCAGCTTTTTACGCGCGGCCAGCTCAATCAGTCGCTCAGCATCCTGTACATTTTCCGCCAGGGGTTTATCCACGCAGACGTGAACGCCTGCATTCAGCAACTCGCTCACCACCTGGTAGTGCGTCGCGGTTGAGGTATGCACAAATACCGCATCACATTCACGGGCTAAATCCTGTAGCGAACCGGCATAAGGGATGCGCCAGGTTTTGCAGATGCGCTCTGCTTTCTCGCGGGTGGGCGACCACGCCCCTTGCAGCGTCCAGTCTGACGCGGCGCCTAAAACGGGCAGCCAGGCTTTTTGCGCAATCCCTCCCAGCCCCACAACACCAATGCGTAAGGTTGTCACGATTAATCTCCCAGATGTGCGAGTAACGCATCCAGACGCTGCTTCAGCCCGGCAACCTCGTCTTCCAGGGCTGCCACGCGCGCGGTCAGGCTTTCGTTTGATGCTGGCGTGTCGGATACGACGGCCAGCGCAGAGGGCCCCACGTCGCCGCTAAACAGGTGCATGTAGCGGCTTTCACGCTTGCCCGGTTCGCGGGGCAGACGCACCACGTAGGGACCGTCCTCGCGTGAGGCTAATCCCTCCAGCGTCTGTTCAACGTCCTGCATATCCTGAAACTCATGCATGCGGGAGGCGCGTGTGCGCAGTTCCCCCGGCGTCTGCGCCCCGCGCAGCAGCAACGTGGTGATAACAGCCACTTCCGCAGCGCTGAGTTTTAAATCGCCAAATTCAGAATTACAAAAGCGCTGTTCATATTTAGTGACGCGGTTACCGAAGCCGCTGACGGTGCGCAGGTAGTGGCGCTTCACCAGCTCATCAAGGATATCCTGCACCTCGTGCTCGCCAAGGTTCATCACCGGCTCACGGTTCGTCTTCTGGTTGCAGGCCATCGTGACGGCATTCACGGACAGAGGATACTGTTCCGGCGTGGTGACCTGCTTTTCCAGAAGGCAGCCGATCACGCGCGCTTCGGCGCCATTTAACTGATATTTCATCTTTTCTCCTTAACGACCCGCGGTCCACTCCTGTGTGGTGAGCGCGGTGAGCACATGGTCCCGCCACTCGCCGTCAATCAGCAGATAATCTTTGGCATAGCCTTCTTTCTCAAACCCCAGGCGGGCCAGCAGATCGCCGCTGCGCTTATTGTGCGGCATGTAGTTAGCCATAATGCGATGGATATGTTGCGTGCGCTGCATGTAGCGAATCGCCGCCGTCAGCGCCTCAAACATGAGCCCCTGTCCCTGCCATTTCTGGCCGATGGAATACCCGAGATAGCAGGCGTGAAACGACCCGCGTACCACGTTTGAAAAATTGGCAATGCCAACGATCTCTTTCTCTTCCGGATCGAGAAGCGCGAAATAAAACGCACTTCCCTGTTTATGAAATTCCGCAATCATACTGAGGCGCGCCTGCCAGCCAGAGGGGTAGCAGTGGCTCTCGTCCCGAACGGGTTCCCAGGGTTTTAAAAACTGGCGATTCTCGGCGTAATAATCCGCCAGACGCCAGGCATCACGCTCATGCACCAGACGAACGACCAGCCTGTCCGTCGTCAGACGCACTTTTGGCACATTACTGCGATAGCCAAACATCGTTACCACTCCTTCCCGTCGCTTCTGCTCTGCCTGTTAGCTTTACTATACCTGTGCCTGCGCCTTCTGTGAAAACAGTGACATACCATTTTGATCGCTTTTCACATTTTTCGATGAGAACTCTCTATCAAAGCACCTTTTTGATAAAAAAATATTGTCGCCAGCGGGTATGGGAAAAAGCGCGGCGACACCGCAGAATGTTAGCGTGCTCACCTTTTATTTTCCCTGGAGGGAAAATGTCCCGCGTATCACAGGCCAGGAGCCTGGGTAAATATTTCCTGCTCGTCGATAACATGCTGGTCGTGCTCGGCTTTTTTGTCGTTTTTCCGCTTATATCAATTCGTTTTGTCGATCAAATGGGCTGGGCGGCATTGATGGTCGGGATCGCGCTGGGTCTACGCCAGTTTGTACAACAGGGTCTGGGCGTGTTTGGCGGCGCAATAGCTGACCGCTTCGGCGCGAAACCGATGATCGTCACCGGCATGCTGTTACGTGCGGCGGGATTCGCCACCATGGCAATCGCTCATGAACCCTGGCTGCTGTGGTTCTCCTGTTTCCTTTCCGGGATTGGCGGCACCCTTTTCGACCCACCGCGTACCGCGCTGGTGGTTAAGCTTATCCGTCCGCAACATCGGGGGCGCTTCTTCTCGATTTTGATGATGCAGGACAGCGCTGGCGCGGTGGTGGGCGCCCTGCTGGGAAGCTGGCTGCTGCAATACGATTTCCGCCTGGTTTGCGCCACCGGCGCGGTGTTGTTTATTCTCTGCGCGCTGTTTAACGGTCTGTTTCTGCCCGCATGGAAGCTGTCGACGGTGAAAGCGCCTGTGCGGGAAGGGCTTGACCGTGTGTTGAGCGATAAACGCTTCGTCACCTATGTATTAACCCTGACCGGCTACTACATGCTCGCCGTGCAGGTCATGCTGATGCTGCCCATTATGGTTAACGATATTGCCGGCACGCCGGCAGCGGTGAAATGGATGTATGCCATTGAGGCCTGCCTCTCACTGACTCTGCTCTATCCAATTGCCCGCTGGAGCGAGCGCCGTTTCCGGCTTGAGCACCGTCTGATGGCCGGGCTGTTGCTGATGACGCTGAGCATGATGCCCATCGGTCTGGTAAGTTCGCTTCAGCAACTGTTTATGCTGATCTGCACCTTCTATATTGGCTCAATCATTGCCGAGCCAGCCCGTGAAACGCTGAGCGCGTCACTTGCCGACGCCCGGGCCCGGGGCAGCTACATGGGCTTCAGCCGTCTCGGGCTGGCGCTTGGCGGCGCGCTGGGTTACACCGGTGGCGGCTGGCTGTTTGATGCCGGAAAAGCGCTCCATCAGCCGGAGCTGCCGTGGGTCATGCTCGGCATGGTCGGCTTTATGACGCTGATTGCCCTCTGGTGGCAGTTCAGTGATAAACGCAGCACCCGCGGGATGCTGGAGCCTGGCGCCTGACCTCTTGCATTATCAGTTTTTTCTGCTGGTTTCTGTAGGATCACCCTGACATACTGGCGTATCAGGACAGATGCGCCGATTTTATGTTGAGGAACGCCATGAAAAAGATCGTTATTGCCGCTGCGTTAATTGTCAGTGGTCTGCTGGTGGGATGTAACCAGCTTACGCAGTACACCGTCAGTGAGCAGGAAATTAATCAGGCGCTGGAAAAACATAATAACTTTTCAAAAGATATCGGCGTGCCCGGCCTTGCGGATGCGCATATCGTCCTGACGAATCTCGCCAGCCAGATTGGTCGCGAGGAGCCTAACAAAGTCACCCTTTCCGGCGATGCCAGCCTCGATATGACCTCGCTCTTCGGCAATCAGAAAGCGGATATCAAGCTGAAGCTCAAGGCGCTGCCGGTCTTTAATAAAGATAAAGGGGCAATTTTCCTGCAAGAGATGGAAATCGTCGATGCGGTTGTGACGCCGGATAAAATGAAACCGGTGCTGCAAACGCTGATGCCGTATCTCAACCAGTCGTTGCAGAACTACTTTAACCAACAGCCTGCCTATGTTCTGAGCGAAGACAAAAGCAAAGGTGAATCTCTGGCGAAAAAATATGCCAAAGGGATAGAGGTGAAACCGGGTGAAATCATCATCCCTTTCACCGACTAAATACTCCGGGCGCTCAGGCGCCCGTTTTTTTTAACGGAATAGTGTGCAAACGAAAACGTTTCCGCTTATGATTTGTGTCCGGCAAAAACAGCCATCTTATGACTGATCTCTTTCAAGCCGGAGCTTCCATGACTGTACAATCCCAGGTTCTCAAAATCCGCCGCCCAGACGACTGGCATATCCATCTTCGTGATGGCGACATGCTGAAAACCGTCGTGCCGTATACCAGCAAAATTTATGGCCGTGCGATTGTTATGCCTAACCTGGTTCCGCCAGTCACTACCGTCGAGGCCGCGATTGCCTATCGCCAGCGTATCCTTGACGCCGTTCCGGCCGGGCACGATTTTACCCCGTTGATGACCTGCTACCTGACGGACTCGCTGGATCCCAATGAGGTTGAGCGCGGGTTTAACGAAGGTGTGTTCACCGCCGCGAAGCTCTACCCGGCGAATGCCACCACCAACTCCAGCCATGGGGTGACCAGTATCGACGCCATCATGCCCGTTCTGGAGCGTATGCAAAAACTGGGCATGCCGCTGCTGGTGCACGGGGAAGTGACCCACGCTGACATTGATATTTTCGATCGCGAAGCACGTTTTATCGAAACGGTCATGGAGCCGCTGCGCCAGCGTCTTCCGGGGCTGAAAGTGGTGTTTGAACACATTACGACTAAAGATGCCGCAGAGTATGTCCGGGATGGAAACGAGCTGATTGCCGCCACCATCACCCCGCAGCACCTGATGTTTAACCGTAACCACATGCTGGTGGGCGGCGTTCGCCCACATCTGTATTGTCTGCCGATCCTCAAGCGCAACATCCACCAGCAGGCGCTACGTGAGCTGGTCGCCAGCGGCTTCCCGCGCGCGTTCCTCGGCACAGATTCCGCCCCGCATGCCCGTCACCGTAAAGAGGCGAGTTGCGGCTGTGCAGGCTGCTTTAACGCCCCGACCGCCCTGGCAAGTTACGCAACCGTGTTTGAAGAGATGAATGCGTTAGACCATTTCGAAGCCTTCTGCTCCCTTAACGGCCCGCGTTTCTACGGTCTGCCGATCAATGACACGTTCATTGAGCTGGAGCGCAAAGAAAGCCAGGTTGAAGCGTCGATTGCGCTCACCGACGATACGCTGATCCCCTTCCTGGCCGGTGAAACCGTAAACTGGACGGTAAAACGCTAAAAAACTGTCGCCCCCTGTTGTCAAACCGACAATATAACTGTATAAATAAACAGTATATTACACAGGGGGCATTTATGCGTATTGAAGTCACCATTGCCAAATCCACCGTCCTGCCTGCTGGCGCACTCGACGCTCTGGCGGGTGAACTATCCCGACGTATTAACAGCACTTTTCCTGAAAACGATGGCGCCGTAACGGTACGTTATGCGACAGCAAACCATCTTTCCGTCATCGGCGGTGCGAAAGAAGACAAAGAACGCATCAGCGAAATTTTGCAGGAAACATGGGAAAGCGCCGACGACTGGTTCATCACTGATTAAAATTTGCTCCCTCATTGTGTTTTTTGCCGGGTCGCCCCGGCTTTTTTTCGTTTCGTCTCCTGAAAGTTCAAAATATTTCAGCATCTTCTTAGAAAATCGTGAACAAGATGGCGTTTTATTGTTCGAACAATCCTAAAAAGCAGAAAAATGTGTTGCTACCCGTTTATTTTTTCCTGCTGAACCCTTATTAATTGATATACTGAAATTGCTTTCAGAAAAACATGCATTGAACCTCAAAGTCGTTGTCTTCTAACACGCATTAAGGGGGTTATAATGGAAAAGAATAGTGAAGTGATCCAGACCCATCCGCTTGTTGGCTGGGATATCAGCACCGTAGACAGCTACGATGCGCTGATGCTGCGTTTGCACTACCAGACCCCAAATCAGCTAAACCGTGATGAAGCGGAAGTTGGACAGACGCTGTGGCTTACAACAGACGTCGCCCGTCAGTTTATCTCTATTTTGGAAGCAGGCATCGCAAAAATAGAATCTGGCGACTACCAGGAAAATGAGTATAAACGGCATTAATCTTACGCCTCTTCACTCAACAGGCACCCTCGCGGTGCCTTATTTATTTCGTTCTTGTATAAGCCTACATAGTTAATTACTCTGCTAACAAAGCGTTAGTAAAGAGAAGCCTATGAAATACGATTTGATCATTATCGGAAGCGGCTCCGTAGGATCTGCCGCCGGTTATTACGCCACGCAGGCGGGTCTGAATGTGCTGATGATTGACGCCCATCGTCCCCCCCACTCTGAAGGAAGCCATCACGGCGATACCCGTCTGATCCGTCACGCTTATGGCGAAGGTGAGCGCTATGTACCGCTGGTGCTTCGGGCTCAGACGCTGTGGGATGAGTTGGCTGCCCTCACCGAAGAACGCATTTTTGAGCGCACCGGGGTCGTTAACCTGGGGCCAGCCAGCTCCACGTTTCTGGCGACCGTCGAGGAGAGCGCGAAAGCCTACCGCCTGGACGTCGAGCGTCTGGATGCGAACGGCATCATGGCGCGCTGGCCGGAAATTTCTGTCCCTGAAGACTACATTGGGTTGTTTGAAGCCAACTCTGGCGTACTGCACAGCGAAACGGCCATTAAGACCTGGATTGATCTCGCCGCCAAAGCGGGCTGCGCACAGTTGTTTAACTGTCCGGTCACGGGCATCACCCACCATGCCGGGGGTTCAACCGTCACCACGTCTGAAGGTGATTATACCGCCACGCGTCTGCTGGTGAGTGCGGGAACGTGGGTGACGAAACTGCTGCCGGACCTGCCCATCCAGCCGGTGCGCAAAGTCTTCTCCTGGTTCCAGTCTGACGGGCGTTACAGCAGTCAGAACAAATTCCCGGCGTTTACAGGCGAGTTACCTAATGGCGACCAGTTCTACGGTTTCCCCTCGGAAAAAGACGCGCTCAAGATTGGCAAACATAACGGCGGGCAGGTAATTTCCTCTGCGGAAGAACGCAAACCGTACGGCGCTTATCCGCAGGATGGTTCCGAAGCCTTCACGTTCCTGCGTAATATCCTGCCGGGCGTAGGCGGGTTGCTTTACGGCGCAGCGTGCACCTACGACAACACCCCGGATGAAGACTTTATCATCGACACCCTGCCGGGGCACAACAACACCCTGCTCGTAACCGGGCTCAGCGGTCACGGGTTTAAATTTGCCTCTGTGTTAGGTGAAATCGCCGCCCAGTTTGCTCAGGGGATCGCGCCTTCGTTTGATCTCAAGCCCTTCGCGCTCTCGCGCTTTGATCGATAATACCTCTTCAGGCTCCGAGTAACCGGGGCCTGTTTAGCGAGAGGGGCATGATGCGCAGACTGGTGAATTACCTTATCAATAACATCCGCGAGCATTTCATGCTCTACATTGTTCTTTGGTCGCTACTGGCGATCATTGACGTTATCTATATTGTATTCTTCTGAACGTTCTCGCTGACGTTTATTGACACTCCTTTAAATTTATTTAACTTATATTTTTTTAAAAAACGTCACCTCAAATTTATTGAACGAAGCGATTGAAATACATTGCGGAAACACATTCAAATTCGCTGAAATAAATTAAATAAAATACATTATTCATTTTTTTCAGTTGCATTATTTATTTAACCCGTCCATTTTTATTGCTCAGTCATTTGAGAACGGAAATTCATATGCAATGGCGTAACTCGTCCCGTCGCTACGGAATAATATCCATGTGTTTACACTGGCTATTTGCAATTGCCGTCTATGCCATGTTTGGTCTCGGCCTCTGGATGGTGACATTAAGCTATTATGACGGTTGGTATCATCAGGCCCCCGAATTGCACAAAAGCATTGGGGTTCTGCTGATGATGGGTCTGGTTTTTCGCGTGATCTGGCGACATATCTCTCCGCCCCCTCCTGCGCCCAAAAGCCATGGCCGACTTACCCGCATAAGCGCTGTTGGCGCGCATATCGCACTCTATGCCCTGCTGTTCGCCATTTTGATCAGCGGCTATCTCATTTCGACCGCAGGCGGCAAACCGATCAGCGTATTTGGGCTTTTTGATGTCCCAGCCACGCTGGCTGACGCCGGTTCACAGGCTGACACCGCAGGTGTGGTTCATTTGTGGCTGGCATGGAGCGTAGTGATCCTGTCTGTCCTGCATGGCCTTGCGGCCCTGAAACACCACTTTATTGATAAAGACGATACGCTGAAGCGCATGCTTGGCCGTTCGTCAGTTGACTCTGGAGCATAAAATGAAAAAACGCCTGTTGGGTATCGCATTAGGTTCGCTGTTATTTACTACCGGTTCGGCCCTGGCCGCCGACTATAAAATTGATAAAGAGGGCCAGCATGCCTTCGTCAATTTCCGTATTCAGCATCTGGGTTACAGCTGGTTATATGGCACGTTCAATGATTTCGATGGCACATTTACTTTCGACGAGAAAAACCCTGCTGCCGATAAAGTGAACGTCACCATTAATACCAACAGCGTCGACACTAATCACGCCGAGCGTGATAAACATCTGCGCAGCGCTGAATTCCTGAACGTGGGCAAATTCCCGCAAGCTACTTTCGCGTCGACAGAGGTGAAGAAAGACGGTGATAAACTCGCTATTACCGGTAATCTCACGCTGAACGGCGTAACAAAACCTGTCACACTGGATGCCAAATTAATTGGACAGGGTGACGATCCATGGGGCGGAAAACGTGCTGGCTTTGAAGCCGCAGGCAAAATTCATCTGAAAGATTTTAATATCACCACGGATTTAGGCCCGGCATCGCAGGATGTAGAGCTGATTATTTCGGTGGAAGGCGTTCAGCAGAAGTCATAAAACAGGCCCGGCAGGCTTGTGAGCCGCCGGGCAGTGTTTTACTCCGGGTCCGGAATACCCAGTTTGGTATTCAGTCGGCCCCGGGATTTATTAAAGATCTTATTCCCGTTCTCGCGTCCGGCACGGCGACGACGTTGCTCTTCTTCAGGCAACATACTCTCTTCGCTGCACAGCTCGCTACAGCAGCCATTAAACTTCTCGGCGCATGCAGGGCACTGAATAAACAGCAGATGACACCCGTCGTTTTTGCAGTTGGTATGCGTATCGCACGGTGTTCCGCACTGGTGACAGTGCGCGATCACGTCCTCTGAAATTCGCTCGCCCATACGCTCATCAAACACAAAGTTCTTACCGATAAAACGCACCGGTAAACCCTGCTCACGGGCGCGGCGGGCATACTCGATAATCCCACCCTCAATGTGCCAGACTTTATTAAACCCGTTGTGCTTCATCCAGGCGCTGGCTTTTTCACAGCGGATCCCCCCGGTACAGTACATCACGATCTTTTTGTCTTTATGCTCCTGCATCATCTCAACCGCTTTCGGCAGTTGCTCGCGGAAGGTGTCGGCAGGAATTTCCATCGCATTTTCGAAGTGCCCCACTTCATATTCGTAGTGGTTACGCATATCGATGAACACCGCATCCGGATCGTCGAGCATCGCGTTCACTTCAGCGGCCTTCAGGTATTCCCCCACATTAGCAGCATTGAAGCTCGGATCGTCAATGCCATCCGCCACAATACGCTCGCGCACCTTCATGCGCAGCACCCAGAATGATTTACCGTCATCATCCAACGCAATATTCAGGCGTAAGCCGTTAAGCGCCGGATCAAACCCGTAAAGGAGATCGCGGAAGGCGCTGACCTTGCTTTCCGGCACGCTGATCTGCGCGTTAATCCCCTCACGCGCCAGATAGACGCGACCAAACACGTTCAGGGCGGTGAAAGCCTGGTAAAGCGCATCGCGGGTCGCCTGTGGATCGTCGATGGTGAAATACTTATAGAAAGAGATCGTTGTGCGCGGTTCGGTTTCGGCCAACATACGCGCTTTCAACATCTCATTCGAAACGCGGTTGTGTAACACTGGCATGGTGTACAAGTCCTGCAATCGTTGAGAAATAAAAATCGGTCGGCATGATATAGCAAACAAAGACAATTTACATCCACACAATTTACGCTACATTTCAGTCAATCTGATTAATCAGACTTAACATTTGCATATTCTTTCATGTTTCGATGACAGACATTTTGGCTATGCCTTAAAAAATGAGACAATAGCCTTTCAGGACGTTAGAACACAGGACAGACATGACCCAGTTACCGAAATTTACTGCCGCGCTTTTGCATCCCCGCTATTGGTTAACATGGTCAGGCATTGGCTTGTTGTGGCTAATTGTACAGCTGCCTTATCCCGTCATTTTCCGCATGGGTAAAGGGCTGGGTCGCATTGCTCAGCAGTTTATGAAGCGTCGCGCCAGGATCGCGTATCGCAACCTTGAGCTTTGCTTTCCTCAGATGAGTGAATCTGAGCGCCACGACATGGTGGTTAAAAACTTCGAATCTGTCGGCATGGGGCTGATGGAGACCGGTATGGCCTGGTTCTGGTCGGATAAGCGCATGGCGCGCTGGACGGAAGTGGCCGGGACCGGCATGGAGCCAGTGCATACTCTTCAGGCCAACCAGACTGGCGTCCTGCTGATTGGCGTTCATTTTCTGACGCTCGAAATTGGCGCACGCATGTTCGGCATGCAGGCGCCCGGTATTGGCGTTTATCGTCCTAACGATAATCCGGTGATCGATTTGATCCAGACCAACGGACGTATGCGCTCCAATAAAAGCATGATCGACCGAAAAGACCTGAAAGGGATGATCCGCGCCCTGAAATCAGGTGAAGTGGTCTGGTACGCCCCGGATCATGACTATGGCCCGCAATCCAGCGTGTTTGTTCCGTTCTTTGCGGTGGAAGATGCAGCGACGACCACCGGGACCTGGATGCTGGCGCGAATGTCCAAAGCGGCTATCGTGCCGTTTGTACCGCGCCGTAAACCAGACGGTTCAGGCTATCAGCTCATCATGCTGGAGCCGGAGCTCGCGCCACCGCTGATTGATGCGGAAACCACCGCCCGCTGGATGAACGGCGTTGTCGAGAAATGCATTATGCTCGCCCCGGAGCAGTACATGTGGCTGCATCGCCGCTTTAAAACCCGGCCTCAGGGCGTCCCTTCACGTTATTAATCTGCATGCGGCCATCCGGGCCGCATGTTGTTTTAGCTTTAAAAGCTCCCCGTCATTGCGGCAATCATACCCCGGGCGCATAATTAGCAGGCTTATTACCTCACTGGTCACGGTGCCCTGCACCTCATTATGCGGATAGTTATGTCCCCCACAGATGCTCCCATAAACTGGAAACGTAACCTGACGGTTGCGTGGCTGGGTTGTTTTCTTACTGGCGCCGCCTTTAGCCTGGTGATGCCTTTCCTGCCCCTCTACGTTGAACAGCTCGGCGTCACCGGACATAGCGCCCTGAATATGTGGTCCGGCCTGGTGTTCAGCATTACGTTCCTGTTCTCCGCCATTGCGTCGCCTTTCTGGGGTGGGCTGGCGGATCGCAAAGGCCGCAAAATTATGCTGCTGCGCTCCGCGCTCGGCATGGCGATCATTATGCCGCTGATGGGGATGGCGCAGAACGTCTGGCAGTTCCTGATATTACGCGCACTCCTGGGTCTGCTCGGGGGATTTATCCCTAACGCCAACGCCCTGATCGCCACCCAAATCCCGCGCCAGAAAAGCGGCTGGGCGTTGGGCACGCTCTCTACTGGCGGCGTAAGTGGCGCACTGCTGGGCCCGCTGGCGGGCGGGCTGCTGGCCGACCACTACGGACTGCGGCCGGTATTCTTCATTACCGCCAGCGTGCTGTTCCTCTGCTTCCTGGTGACGCTTATCTGTATCCGGGAGAATTTCGCGCCGGTAGCTAAAAAAGAGATGCTGCACGCCCGGGATGTACTGGCCTCGCTGAAAAACCCAAAGCTGGTGCTGAGTCTGTTTGTGACCACCATGATTATCCAAGTGGCCACCGGTTCAATCGCGCCTATTCTGACGCTCTATGTCCGCGATCTGGCGGGAAACGTCAGCAATATCGCCTTTATCAGCGGCCTGATCGCCTCTGTTCCCGGTGTGGCGGCGCTACTGAGCGCGCCGCGGCTCGGCAAGCTGGGAGACCGTATCGGCCCGGAAAAGATCCTGATCTGCGCCCTGATCGTCTCCGTCCTGCTGCTGATCCCCATGGCGATGGTGCAGTCTCCCTGGCAGCTCGGCATCCTGCGCTTCCTGCTGGGGGCTGCCGATGGCGCACTGCTCCCGGCCGTGCAGACGCTGCTGGTCTATAATTCCACCAACCAGATAGCTGGTCGTATTTTCAGCTATAACCAGTCGTTTCGCGATCTGGGTAACGTCACCGGGCCGCTGGTCGGTGCGGGGATTTCAGCCAGTTTCGGTTTCCGGGCGGTCTTTATCGTGACGGCAGGCGTCGTGCTGTTCAACGCCGTTTATTCGTGGCTCAGCTTATCCCGGGCGCTACGCCCGGGGCGAATAAGACAACATCGTGACGGCTAATTTTCGCATTCATACTTGCAAAATCACATAATCAGCTATTCTTTCCCTGAATACCTTCACGAAAAACAGGGAGACACCAATGACCATGTACGCCACGCTGGAAGAAGCAATTGATGCCGCTCGCGAAGAGTTCCTCGCTGATAATCCCGGCATTGAGGAAGAAGATGCTGACGTGCAACAACTCAATATCCAAAAATACGTCCTACAGGACGGCGATATTATGTGGCAGGCCGAATTCTTTGCTGATGAAGGTGAAGATGGTGAATGTCTGCCGATACTGAGTGGTGAAGGTGCACAGGCGGTATTCGACGGCGACTATGACGAAATTGAGTTACGTCAGGAGTGGCTGGAAGAAAATACGCTGCACGAATGGGACGAAGGCGAGTTTCAGCTCGAACCGCCGCTGGATACCGAAGAGGGTCAGGCCGCAGCGGACGAATGGGACGAGCGATGAGCTCCCGTTACTCGTAAGGGCCGTGACTGGCATCAATGGGCAGCAGCAGCGTGTCGAAAATCAGCGAAAACGGCAGATCGAGCACGGTGAGATAGCGCCATGCGGAATCGCGAACGTCCCACTGTACGCCGGGGTAGTATTGATTCCCGTGGCCCTGCCCGGGGATGGTGCGGCTGATAATGCTGCCGCAGCCGCTGAGCAGGCATGCCATCATGACGACAATGATTACTTTCATGTCTGACCTCTAAAAAAATACCGGCGATTAAGCCGGTATTTCATTTGGCGGGTGGCGCTTCGCTTACCCGCCCTACTTAACAACTTACTTCGCCTTCAGTGCCAGCGGATTCAGCTTAACGTCCTTATAGTAGTTCACCCACGAAGAGTATCTCTCCGGCGCGGACCACACGCGGTAGTGAAGCCGTGCCATCGTCACCGGATCGCTCAACAGCACCAGACGACGGTCGCGGTTAAGCTTTTCTGGCGTCTCGTTCAGCGCCTGCTCAACGTGGCGATCGCGGGCGATCTCCAGCACCTGGCTGGCGCGGTGACGCGCCGTCGCCATCGCGGTTGCCAGCGCGTTGAATGACGGGTTAAACACGGCGTGCATAAAGCCATCATCCAGCGTGCGTTTGCGGTTCTGCTCCAGATAGGTATCGGTATCCACCAGCACCTGCGGCGGAGAATACTCTTCCGGGATCAGGAACAGCTTCCAGCGTTTGGTACGCAGGCCCACCGTGGAACGGCTGGAGATCACCGACACAAACGGCGACAGGATCAGCGAGAAGACGATTGGCGCCAGCCAGAACAGGAAACGCAGATCCAGCCAGGCCATACCAACGGCCCACACCAGGCCCAGCAGCAGCTGAGAGCCGTGGCGCATAAAGGCCTCACTCCACGGCGTAGAGTCATCGTCACGCTGCGGTGAATTCCACACCACTTCCCATCCCAGGAACGCGCTCACCACAAACACCGTATGGAACAGCATACGCACCGGCGCCAGCAGGACCGAGAACAGCACTTCCAGCAGCAGTGAAAGGGTCACGCGGCAGAAACCACCGTACTCCTTCGAACCTTTGCACCAGATCAGAATGATACTGAGCAGCTTAGGCAGGAACAGCAGCACCATGGTCGACGCGAACAGCGCAATCGCCAGCTCCGGACGCCACTGCGGCCACACCGGGAACAGCTGGCGCGGTTGCAGGAAGTATTGCGGCTCCGTCAGAGCATGCACAACCTGCAACGCGGTCGAGAGTGCCAGGAACATAAACCACAGCGGCGCAGACAGATAGGACATAACGCCCGTCAGGAACACCGCACGGTGAACAGGGTGCATCCCTTTCACCAGGAACAGGCGGAAGTTCATCAGGTTACCGTGACACCAGCGGCGGTCGCGTTTGAGCTCATCCAGCAGGTTCGGCGGCAGCTCTTCATACGAGCCAGGCAGATCGTAGGCAATCCAGACGCCCCACCCTGCACGACGCATCAGAGCAGCTTCCACAAAGTCATGCGACAGAATGGACCCGGCAAACGACCCTTCACCCGGCAGCGGCGCCAGGGCACAGTGCTCGATGAATGGCTTCACGCGGATAATGGCGTTGTGGCCCCAGTAGTGAGATTCACCCAGCTGCCAGAAGTGCAGACCGGCAGTAAACAGCGGCCCGTAGACGCGGGTCGCAAACTGCTGGCAGCGCGCATACAGCGTGTCCATACCTGACGCTTTTGGCGAGGACTGAATAATACCCGCGTTCGGGTTGGCTTCCATCAGACGGACCAGCCCGCTCAGGCAGTCGCCGCTCATCACGGAGTCCGCATCCAGAACCACCATGTAGCTGTACTGGTTACCCCAGCGACGACAGAAGTCATCAATGTTCCCGCTCTTACGCTTAACACGACGACGACGACGGCGGTAGAAGATCTGCCCTTCCCCCTGCACCTCGGCAATCAGCTCCATCCAGGCTTTTTGCTCTGCCACGCAAATATCCGGGTTGTAGCTGTCGCTCAGGATATAGACGTCGAAATGCGCCGCGTTACCGGTCGCCTTCACGGACTCCCAGGTGGCACGCAGTCCGGCGAATACGCGGTCAACGTCTTCGTTACAGATAGGCATGATCAGCGCGGTACGGTGCTCAGGATTGAGGGGTTCATCCCCGACCGTCGACGCGGAAATGCTGTATTTGTCACGCCCCATCAGCAGTTGCAGGAAGCCCATCAGCGCCGTCCAGAACCCGGCGGAGACCCAACAGAACAGCACGGCGAACAGCAGAAGAATGCCGCTCTGTAAAATATACGGCAGCAGCTGCATGAAGGAGACCCAGATATCCTGGCCAATCATGTCAGCAGGGTTAATCAACGCCCAGCCCTGGTACGGCAGAATGGTTTTCATGTACCAGGTGGCGACAACCGTCTGCGCCAGCGTCAGCAGCAGCAGAATGTAACGACGAATCGTTCCTACGGTACGCCATTTCTGCTCGGAGGCCTGCTGTTCTTTGGTCAGACGTGACAGATAGCGCGGTGTCACGTCACGCCCACGCAGACGATCCCAGAAGCGGCCCACCGGGTTGGTGCGCCACGGATCGGGGAACATGGAGGAACGCGTGGCCTTCGGCATCGCCTGTAGCTGGTCACGCCCTTCGTCATCCTTGATTAACTGCCCTTCTGCCAGCGAGTCCGGCCATGCCTGCTCCAGACGTGCCTTCACTGACCCCAGCGGCGTATCATCATCACGGGAAAAATGACGATGTTCACCATCCAGCGCGGTGTGAACCGCGCGGATGTCGCTCGCAGGGAGCGCCGCTTTTTCAATGTCCGTCAGCGGCATGGCATCAATATATTCAGATGTATTATTCATTGGCAGGTAGCTGATAGCTCCAGGTTTCACTCAGCGGCTTATCGTTACTGACCAGCGCGGCGCGCATTTCAGTGGTCTGTTTCGGATCCTTCACCTTCACGCGCAGGGTCAAACGCCACCCTTTGGTGACCGGGTTGTACCGCACGGCGTTTTCAACGATTTCACCGTTATCGCCAATGCTGGCCTGTGCCGTCACGGCAGTATCCGGCGCCAGTTTTTTCATATCCTGCCCGGTGAAGTCCACGATAAATGCCAGCGTGCCATCCGGCTGACGAATCAGGTTGGACTGCTTCACGTCACCCGTTGAACGACGCGTCTGCATCACATACGCGTTATCCGGTGCGTGCAGCTTGTCTTCGTCACGGCTGAAGGTAATCGCATACTTGAAGTTCATCTCTTTACCGGCTTCAGGCAGCTGATCCGGTGTCCAGTACGCCACGATGTTATCGTTGGTTTCATCGTTGGTTGGAATTTCAACCAGCTCAACCTTACCTTTACCCCAGTCGCCTTTCGGCGTAACCCAGGCGCTTGGGCGCAGATCGTAGCGGTCATCCAGATCTTCAAAGCGGGAGAACTGACGGCCACGTTGCAGCAGACCAAAGCCCTGCGGGTTTTCCATCGCAAAGCTGCTGACCGCGAGGTGTTTCGGGTTGTTCAGCGGACGCCAGATCCACTCGCCGTTACCGGCATGGATGGAGAGGCCATTGGAATCATGCAGTTCAGGACGGAAATTGGTCGCCGGAGATGGCTGGTTCGGCCCAAACAGGAACATACTGGTCAGCGGTGCAACGCCCAGTTTGCCCACTTTATCGCGCAGGTAAACTTTAGACTGCACGTCAACCACCGTGTCACGCCCTGGCATGATCACGAAGCGATAAGCGCCGGTCGCACGAGGGGAGTCCAGCAGCGCATAAATTGTCAGACGTTTGTCGGTTGGTTTTGGACGTTCGATCCAGAACTCGCGAAAACGTGGAAATTCTTCACCTGATGGCAGCGCGGTATCAATTGCCAGACCGCGCGCAGAAAGCCCGTACACCTGCCCCGCGCCAATCACGCGGAAGTAGCTGGCGCCAAGCATGCTGACGATTTCATCGTTTTTATCTTTGCTGTTAATCGGATAAAGCACCTTGAAGCCTGCGAAGCCGAGGTCTTTCACCGTGTCTTTATCGTGTTGCACATCGCCAAAATTGAAGTAATCCGGGCTGTACTTGATTTTGCGTACCGCGGTCGCCGTCACTTCATTGATGGCAACTGGCGTGTCGAAGTACATACCCTGGTGGTAAAATTCAAGCTTGAACGGGGTTTTAATATTGTTCCAGTACGCTTTATCGTGATTGAACTGGATCTGCTGATAGTCCGCGTATTTCATGTCGCGGAAAACGGAGGGCAGGTTACTTTTTGGCGCTTCGTAGCTCTTGCCCGCCATCGATTTTGCCTGTTTTGCGACATCATCGATATTAAAGGCCAGTGCAGATGAGGTATACAGTGACAACAGCACTGCTACACCCAACCAACGCATTTTCATCATTTGTGGTTTATGTTTCATAATAAGTAAGCACTTCCCCCTTTGTGTGCTTATATCGATCCGATCCATTTTAATGGAAACTCAGGCAATCCGACAACATTATCACTGCTTTGTTCAGCTCGCTGGCTCATGGATTAAGCAAATGAAAGAACCCGCTTTTCACTTTGCGTGCTTATCCTGGAGACAGGGTGTCGGTCTTGGTGTAGGGTTGGCTCCGAATGTAACCATTATGAGCCTTAGGGATAAGGCGAAAAGTCTGAGAATGCGCAAAGTTATATGAGCACAACCCCTGTACAACGTGAATATTTCCTCGACTCGATCCGCGCATGGCTCATGCTATTGGGGATCCCTTTTCATATTTCACTGATCTATTCCAGCCACACCTGGCACGTGAACAGCCAGATGCCCTCCTGGTGGCTGACGCTGTTTAATGATTTTATCCATGCCTTCCGCATGCAGGTGTTTTTTGTTATTTCCGGTTATTTCTCTTACATGCTCTTCTTGCGCTATCCCCTCAAGCGATGGTGGAAAGTGCGCGTGGAGCGCGTGGGCATACCGATGTTGACGGCCATTCCGCTGCTGACGCTGCCGCAGTTCATCATGTTGCAGCATGTTAAAGGCAAGGCGGAAAACTGGCCGAATCTCTCCTTCTATGAGAAATACAACACCCTGGTCTGGGAGCTTATTTCCCACCTCTGGTTCCTGCTGGTACTGGTGGTGCTAACCACGGTGAGTTTGCTGATCTTCAGCCAGCTGCGTCAGCGCGCGAGCACCGCATCCTCGACCTTCTTCGCCAACATCACCCTGGGCAAGCTGTCGCTGCTGTTTCTTGCGCTGGGGGTCGCGTATGCCGTCGTCAGGCGTACCCTGCTCATTGTCTACCCTCCCATTCTGAGCGATGGGCTGTTTAATTTCGTGGTAATGCAGACCCTGTTCTACATTCCCTTCTTCCTGATTGGGGCGCTGGCATTTATTCATCCCCGGCTTAAAGCGCTGTTTACCACCCCCTCCCCCTGGTGTGCGGTGGGTGCTGCGCTGGCCTTTGCCGCCTATCTTCTCAATCAGCGCTATGGCAGCGGGGACGCGTGGATGTATGAGACAGAGAGCGTGATAACGATGCTGATGGGCCTGTGGATGGTGAACGTGGTGTTCGCCCTTGGCCATCGTCTGCTGAATTTTAAATCCAGTCGCGTCACCTATTTCGTTAATGCTTCGCTGTTTATCTACCTGGTTCACCATCCGCTGACGCTGTTTTTCGGGGCGTACATTACGCCGCATATCGCCTCGAATGCGCTGGGCTTCTTCACCGGCCTGGTCTTTGTGGTTGGCATTGCCATCGTGTTGTATGAAATCCACCTGCGGATCCCGCTTTTGCGTTTCCTGTTCTCAGGCAAACCTCAGGTTAAAGCGGGATAACAAAACGGCGCCTCCAGGGCGCCGTTTTTGCACTTCAGACATCAAAATGCCTGGCTGCGCGCGGTCAAGATCCGCTGATACAGGTCGGCGGTGTGCTCATCGAAACAGACAAAAATGACTTTTTCCGGCATGGGTTTGAGGGAAAGGTAGTGATAAACGGTATTCACGGCGATCGTAGCTGCCGCTTCCTTTGGATAACCGAACACCCCGGTGCTAATGGCGGGGAACGCCATGGTCTTATACCCGTTATCCGCCGCAAGCCGCAGGCAGTTACGATACGCCTGCTCCAGAATCTCAGCCTCATGGCGGTCGCCACCGTGCCAGACGGGTCCAACGGTATGGATCACCGCTTTGGCCGGGAGATCGCCCGCAAGCGTAATAACAGCATGCCCCGGCGGGCACTCTCCCTGCTGCTGACGCACGGTTTTGCATGCTTCAAGGAGTTGAGGGCCTGCGGCCCGGTGAATGGCACCGTCCACCCCGCCACCACCCATCAGGGAGGAATTGGCTGCGTTGACGATCACGTCAACGTGCACCGTCGTGATATCGCCATGAATAACGTCGATTTGCGGTCTCATAAACACCCTCTGCAACCCGCCTTTTTCATCAGTGTATCGCAGAGGGAGAAGGAGAAAAACTGCCGCGAAAAAAACGTCGGTTAGCGGTAATCCACCTGAACGACCGCAAGCGTTTTCTGTTCATTCAGGTATTTCATGCTGACAGCGGCCAGAGCTGAATGAGGATGATGGCCCCGGAGCGCCTCGTCATAACTGATGGTATGCGTTTTCATACGGTTATTTTCCGGACAGGAGATCGCAAACTGCTGATGCCGGGGCGTGACTTCGCACGGGTCAGCGACCACCGCGCCACGAAAATGAATCACCCCACCATTTTCTATAGTTGCTGAATAAGCCGGAGAAAAAAAAGAGGACAGGATCAGTCCCAGACCAGAAATAATACACGCTGCGGATTTGAACATTATTTGTACTCCTCAATGAAATTCGTCCTTGAGGGGTAAAAACGCTCCGTTATGAAGTATCAATTTAAGCAACCCGATGACTGGGTTCTTGATATCAGCATAGCTTACCTGTGCAGCGCCGCCACTTTATTAAATCATTGATTTCATGAATTATTAAAGCGCACTTACCGGTGCGTTCCACTGCTGTGATAAATGAAGCGATTTTCCATCGGAAACGGTGACGATTATTTTTACCGCATCCCCTGAGCGAATATTTAAACTGATTCGCGTTAAATCAATCGGCTGATTAGCGGGTATAAAAAGAGTATTTTTCTGCCGCGATGTACTTTGTCCCCCCTGCCCCTGTCGGACAGATAACACCTCAACCTGACATTCGCAGGCGTCTGCCAGCGTGACCTGAGGAATAATGGTTGCCATATTTGCCTGCTGTGAGGTGCTGAACGTTATCTGGCTGGCAAGCGCGGCAAGGAGAATGAAGGTGCTCATGAGATCCTCCCGAAAAAAAACAGGGCGCATGCCCTGTTTTTTGGTACAGAAATGAATCAGTACTGGTGTGCGGTCGCGTTGTTGCCAAAGCCAACCTGGTGCACAGTCACCGTTGAGCCGGACGCTGTCTGGTCTACCGCCGCGCCGTTGCCGCCGCCGAACTGTTTCACGTTGATAACAGAGTCTTTGCTATTCCACTGGTCGATGGTGGCGCTGTTACCAAAGCCTTTTTGCAGCAGATCGATAGAACTGTCATCAGAGCCCTGGCCAACATCTGCGCCGTTACCACCACCATGCTGGGTAATGGTCAATTCAGAATCTCGGGCGTCCGTCTGCAAAGCAAGCGCGGAGTTACCGCCGCCGTACTGGTAAATGCTCAGGGTTGAGTCAGGGCCGTTATTGCCGCCACCCCAGCCACCACCGTGGCCGCCGCCAAATTGTGGTACCGCACCTGCGAAAGCACTGCCAGAAACTACGATTGCTGCAATAACTGCCACTTTGAAAAGTTTCATGGTAAACCCCCATCGGATTGATTAAGGCGTCACACATCGCTAACGTTGAATAACGCGAATAGCCATTTGCGACTGTCTCTGTACTACAACTGCTGTTTTCTGCGTACCATACTGCGTTATATTCGCCCTGTTACCCGAGCCTTTCTGGATAATCATGGCGGTGTTGCCAAAAGCGCCCTGCTTAATACTCGCATCGTTGCCGTTGCCGGTCTGATCGATATAAGCAAGGTTATACGTCCCTGACTGATCAACATTCGCGCGGTTATTCCCGCCCTCCTGAGAAATAACGGACAGCAATTTAGAACCGCCCTGGCGTACATCAGAATTATTTCCTGAACCCTGTTGACCAATAATGGCTGCCTGATTGTATGAAGCTTTACTTAATTCATTTATCGCAAAATTATATTCAGAACTGGCTAAATCTGAATCACCTGCGATTACAAACCCAGGCGCACCCAGTAATGTAAACATCATAAACAACGTTTTGTTTTTCATGCTGTCACCCTGGACCTGGCTATAAAAAAGTATTTCTTGCTCCGTTAACGCGATTCGTTTTGTTAACGCCGCGTTACGGAAAAGAGTATGTCTGCCGAAACATGTTTAATATCTCACCCGTGCGCCTTATTTTTATATTCTCCTTCACCTCAAAGTCGTAAATCTCGCCTGAAACGACGGGATACACGCCTAAAGCAGAAACCAAAAATGTCTTCCTGCGCTTGTACAACAGCGAGACAGACTGTCCAACCTGCACCGGCTTCTTCTGACAAAAAAGACAATGCCCTTTGCCACGCGCGTGACACGAAGCAAGTTTTCTTAAGAAAAAATTCTGGCTTAGGGAAGTCTTATGTTTTTAGCAGAGATCATACTTTTTACCGGCTGGCTTAGAATAATACAAAGCCAAATAATTCAACCCATTATAATATACTTTATGGTTTTTAAAATCTGTGCACGTTTATACACATGTACAACTTTCCCCTTATCTTAAAATCTATTAGCCCTGAAATATACACAAATTAATATCGAATTTTACATCCTGTTACACGATTAACACTTGCTTTAAAGTTTGCAATAGCTAGATTGAAAACAGCAGTACGTTATTTGTTTTTAATTTTACCGCCTCCTTTGGAGGAAGGTTTTTTAACTACACACAGCAGTGCCACACCTGTCAGTACCTCTGGTGCCCTTTTCAATAATACGAGGGCAACTGCCGGGTGTCATAAATAACGTGGGGTTTCATCATGTTTAATGAAGTCCATAGCTTACCCGGTCATACATTATTGTTGATCACAAAACCTTCCTTACAAGCGACAGCGTTATTGCAGCATTTAAAGCAATGCCTGTCTCTTAACGGGAAACTGCATAATATTCAACGTTCTTTTGATGATATCGCTTCTGGCAGCATCATTCTTCTCGATATGATGGAAGCGGATAAAAAACTCATTCATTACTGGCAAGATAATTTAAGCAGGAAAAACAATAATATCCGCGTATTGTTATTAAATACGCCTGATGAGTATCCTTTCCGCGAAATTGAGAGCTGGCCGCATATTAACGGCGTGTTTTACGTCACTGAAGAAGAAAACCGTGTCGTGGAGGGTTTGCAGGGCATATTGCGGGGGGAGTGTTATTTCTCGCAGAAACTGGCCAGCTACCTCATTACCCACTCCGGAAATTATCGCTATAACAGTTCGGAATCGGCCCTTCTGACGCACCGTGAGAAAGAGATCCTGAACAAACTGCGTATTGGTGCTTCAAATATTGAAATCGCCCGTTCGTTATTTATCAGCGAAAATACGGTTAAGACGCATCTTTATAATCTTTTCAAAAAGATAGCTGTTAAAAATCGCACGCAGGCGGTGTCGTGGGCAAACGATAACCTCAGGCGTTAATAGCATGAAACGCACCTTAAGTCGGATTGCCGCCGCAGGCATTATGCTTGCTGCCGGAAACCTTCAGGCTGTTGAGGTAGAAGTTCCCGGACTGTTAACCGACCACACCGTCACCTCTGTCGGACACGATTTTTATCGTGCCTTCAGCGATAAGTGGGAAAGCGATTATCCGGGTAACTTAACCATCAACGAACGGCCCAGTGCGCGGTGGGGAAGCTGGATCACAATAACCGCTAATCAGGACGTTATTTACCAGACTTTTTTATTCCCAACGAAAAGAGACTTCGATCAGAACGTCGCTTTCGCGCTGGCACAAACAGAAGAAGCTATTAACCGCCTACAGTTAGACAAAGCCCTTTTGAGCACAGGCGATTTAGCAAAAGATGAGTTCTAACAACGATACCAATTTCGGAGGCTGTAATGCGTCTCGCACACACAGTGATTTCGTTAATGCTCATTGCGCCGTTGAGCTGGGCCGGAAATATGACATTCCAGTTCCGCAACCCTAATTTTGGCGGCAACCCGAATAACGGAGCCTTTATGCTTAACCAGGCTCAGGCTCAAAACTCCTATAAAGACCCCAGCTATGACGATGATTTCGGTATCGAGACCCCGTCAGCCCTGGATAATTTTACTCAGGCCATCCAGTCGCAAATACTAGGTGGCTTATTAACTAACATTAATACCGGAAAACCCGGCCGGATGGTCACTAACGACTTTATCGTCGATATTGCCAATAAAGACGGGCAGCTTCAGTTAAATGTGACAGACCGAAAAACCGGTAAAACGTCGACAATCCAGGTTTCCGGTTTGCAGACCAGTTCAACTGATTTCTAAACAACCCCGAAATAAGGACAATTATTATGCAGCGCTTTTTTATTTTAGTTGCAGTGTGCTTATTAAGCGGTTGTTTAACTGCCCCGCCAAAAGAAGCCGCTAAACCCACCCTGATGCCTCGTGCCCAGAGCTATCGGGATCTGACGCATCTGCCGGTCCCAACCGGAAAGATATTCGTCTCGGTGTATAACATTCAGGATGAGACGGGTCAGTTCAAACCGTATCCGGCCAGTAACTTCTCGACAGCCGTACCGCAGAGCGCCACCGCGATGCTGGTTACCGCCCTGAAAGATTCTCGCTGGTTTATCCCGCTGGAACGTCAGGGGCTGCAAAACCTGCTTAACGAACGAAAAATCATTCGTGCCGCGCAGGAGAATGGTACCGTTGGCGTCAATAACCGCATGCCGCTACAGTCTCTCACCGCAGCCAATATCATGGTGGAAGGCTCGATTATCGGCTACGAAAGTAACGTGAAATCGGGTGGCGCGGGTGCGCGTTACTTTGGCATCGGGGCCGACACGCAGTATCAGCTGGACCAGATTGCCGTCAACCTGCGCGTGGTTAACGTGAGCACGGGTGAGATATTATCCTCGGTGACCACCAGCAAAACGATTCTCTCTTATGAAGTGCAGGCCGGGGTATTCCGCTTTATCGATTACCAGCGTCTGCTGGAGGGTGAAATTGGCTATACCTCTAACGAGCCGGTCATGCTGTGTCTGATGTCGGCCATCGAAACCGGCGTGATTTTCCTCATTAATGACGGTATCGATCGCGGCTTGTGGGATCTTCAGAATAAAAGTGACGTGAGTAATGCGGTGCTGGTGAAATATCGTGAGATGTCGGTGCCGCCAGAGTCATAATCAGCGGCGCATAAAAAAGGCGAGAATTCCGTCTCGCCTTTTTTTATTTACTTACCGCAGGAACGCTCTGGCTCTTCTCGCGTCGGGCCGCAAGCCAAAGGCCGCTGTTCTTCATGGCGTAGCCAAACAGTAACCCCAGCATGAGCGAAGGGACCACCAGCTTCCAGTCCCCCTGCCCTGCAAAGGTCGCGCAGGCACCCATGAACGTGCCGGGCACAAAGGACAACAGCAGATGTTTTGCCTGAACGCACATCAGGAAGGCCACAATGCCGGTCATGGCGTACCCCAGGATTTCCACATGCGGCGCCAGCGCGCTGCCTTTCATAATGACCAGCGCCCAGACCACGCCACTCAGTAACGTGCAGCCTGAAATAAAGAGCCCTTTGAGACCACCCTGCGGGCAGGCGAAATAGGCCGTGCAGCCAAGAAAACCAGCCCAGCTCAACAAGCCGAGAGAGACAGCCACCCAACCCCAAAGGCCGGAGAGGATGCCAGTCGTGATTGCAATATAAAGTAATATGTTCATGGTGCGCATCTTAGCAGATGCGCACCATATAAATGAGATCAGAAGCACATTACGTGCAAGTTGAAATGTATCGTTGCAGGATTTTTGTGATTCAAGTCACTCTTCGTTCTCTTCTTCCAGCTCGTCCCACATAGCAGCGATAGCGTCACGCGTCAGCGGAGCCAGCGTTCTCCAGAATGGCGAGGTGGCGTGGGCTTCCACTTTACCCAGGAAGGTGCCAACCCACGGCAGCAGATACGTTTCGAACAGGGTTTCAATCGCCTCGTTCTCATCATCACCTGCATTATCTTCAATCCAGGAGGCCGACAGCAGCAGGGTACCGATATGATCGGCAGGCATATCCGTCAGCGGCATGCCGCGTTCTGAAAGAAACGCCCGAACCTCCGCTTCGGTCGCACCTTCCTGCCAGGCAGAACGATACGGCGACACGCGACACTCTTCCCCCACAAACAGCGCGTTGTAATCCGTTGAAATCTGCTGCATATCGCAGCTTTTTTGCAAGCGTTCCAGCAATTCATCCTGTTCCAGCGGCCAGCTCTGCGCCAGTTTACCTTCACGAATCAGGGTAAACAGCGGAACCAGCAGCGGATCCTGCGGCTGGCGGTAATATAAGGTGCCCAGCACGCGGCAAAGGATGGAAAACTCATTCATGTTTTTATTCCGTTATTAATTAAAGATCGGCAAATTCATCAATCGGCGCCATGCCGCGCGACTCAAGGAAGTCGAGCATACGACGCGGCGTGACGTTCAGGATCTGTTCTTCCGGGAAATTCACGTCCCGCAATATTTTCAGGCACTCGCTGAAATCCCCCAGCGTGAAGGCCGTGTGTGAATCAGAGCCCAGCGCCACCATGCCGCCCGCGTCACGCACGGCCGCCGCCACTTCGCGGCAGTTGGCTTCACTGCCCTTACGCGAGTGAACAAAGGAGGAGTTGTTAATCTCCAGCGCCACGCGGTGCTTCGCTGCCGCCTGCGCCACGGCCTGAATATCAATCGGGTATTTCGGATTCCCCAACTTCAAATAGATGCCAATCATGATACTATCCCCTCACAGCAAGAAGTAACGAGGAAAAATAATGGCGACAAGGCTCTATTCATATGTCCGTTGGTCCACAGATAAGCAATCCGGCAACACATCATTAGACAGGCAGACAGACAAGGCGAAGGCGTTCGCCTCTCTTCACGGTCTGGAGTATGTCCAAATCCTGGACGCTGGGATCAGCGCCTTCAGGGGTAAGAATACCACACAGGGGGCTTTAGCGGGCTTTATTGAGGCTGTTAAGGCTGGGGCAATCCCAAACGATTCTTACTTGTATGTGGAAAACCTGGACCGACTGACGCGCCAGGACGTTATGACGGCGCTTAACCTGTTCACGGGGCTGTTATCGCTGGGGCTAACCATAGTCACGGGGATGGATGGGAAAGTTTACTCCCAGGACAGCGTAAAAAATAATGTGACCGATCTCATGATGTCCCTGTTTCTATTCTCCCGGGCCAATGAGGAATCACTCACCAAACAGAAGCGAGCGCATGAGACCGCCCTCAAACTGATAGACCGCCACCGCGCCGGGCTACCAGTGAACATTAAAAGCGCCGGATCGGCCCCGTGGTGGATTGATGCCAGCATGGGAACATATGAGGCGGTAAAGCCCCACCCGGTCCACTGGAAAGCCGCACAGAAGGCAGTAGAGCTAATGTTAGAGGGTTGGGGCTGTTTCCGTGTGGCCTCTTATCTCACTGATAACCCTGATTTATACCCACCGCCGAGGGGGAACCGTGGCAAGGGCAAGAAGCGATCAGAATGTTGGGCTGTGGCTAACCTCAAGGCAATGAGGAGCAACCGGGCGCTGTACGGTGAGAAGGTGATCACCATCGACGGCGTTACGCACAGGCTTTCTAATTACTATCCGGCAGTATGCAGCCAAACAGACTTTGCACGGCTTCAGGATGTGGCCTGTAGCAACCGCCACAAGGTTGGAGAGGTTCGCCAAACAATCACCCTCCTTTCTGGTCTGGGTCTCCTCCGCTGTGGACACTGTGGCGGCTCTATGAGCTTCTTTTCCAAAGAGGGGCGGATCAGATATGTGTGTGAGACCGGGAAGAATAAAACCTCCTCCTGTCGTGTGTGGTCTGTCTCCGGTCAATTGGTGGAGCGTTGCCTCCTTGCCCCACTTATCCGGGGCTATATGGATCTAATGATGGGTAAGCAAGGCAAGCGGGAGGACCTCACACAGGCCATAGAGGCCAAACGGGGAGAACTGAACGGGATAGAGAGCCAGATCAGCAACATAACGAGCGCCATTACAATGGGCGGCAATATCCCGGCGTTGGTTGCCTCTCTTCAGGCATTGGAGCATACAAAATCCGGCGTACTGGTTGAACTGGAGCGCCTCACCCAGCGCCAGGCCCTACAGGATGGAAAGGATCACCAAATTGAAAGTATGGTTGACTTCTACGAGCTATTGACCCCGGATCTGTTGGAAGATACCACAGACGAAAGGCGGCTAAAGGTCCGGGAAGTGGTCCGGGCTGTTGTGCGCTCTGTGACGCTCTCCAAAGGCCCCGACAAAGCGCTAACCCTGTCTTATGAATTACAGGATAAAACGGCTTACGTGTACACAGGGACGCTTACAGCAGAGGGTAAGAAGGGATACACGCTGGAGGTGGTAAACGGGGATATTCAGATCAACGGGACAGAGGATAACGAGGAGGCTCAACGGCTGATCGGCGTGATACAGGACGCCGAACAGGAATACCACAAAGCAATCTCTAAGATTCTGGCGGGCTTCCCGGCTGTGCCCGGCTCTCACTTCTTTGGAAAACGCTGAAATTTTAATTAACCTGTAAAATCATATATATAGGCCCCTTTCATGGGGCCTTTTTTGTACATAAAATAACCTAATTAATTTTTATTGCATTGTAATGAAAAGTGTGTATTGCAAATTGCAACAACCACTGTTAAAATATACAGTATGAGTTAGAGATTACCAAACAGGCCACAGAGCCACCCACCGCCCTAACTCCTGAACCCTAACCACTTTCAGGAGATCCGCTTATGTTTACTGCACCTTCCAAACTGTCACACCGTACCGCGCCGCCGTCCGTTACTGTCCAAACGGTTAACCCTAAGACAGGTTATCGCCCGGTGTACGGGAATCTATTCTCCTGGTCTGACTCTGATCGCGTTGTACATGCAGACGTCCAGATCAAATCCTCTTCTACTCTTCACTAATTCAGCAAGGAGCGCCCAACATGGCTATGAAAGCAACTATTAACACCCTGACCCGTGACAACCTGATCGCATGGGGCTACGAGTACGACGAAAGCGCCCCGTTTGCTATCGTCCGCAACTTTAAGACCACAGGCCCCAAACCAGTGGGAAGCCTGAAGGGTGGCGCGGCTGTCATCCCGCTGCCTAACGGCGACCGACCACGGGCCGGGGTTGTCTCCTGGATTCTCCACAATGGGGACATTCCAGACGGTTACACTGTGGCCCTTCAGGACCCGGCAGACGGGCGGATCGGTAACACAGAACTGATTACCAAAGAGGAAGCCACAGAACGCCGTAGAGCGGCCCGCGCCGCTGCTGCCAGTGGACCCCGTGGAGTGTCCACCCTGCCCCGTGGGATCACACAGGACAGCCGAGGGTATTACCACGCCTCTTTCATGGTGAGCGGTAAGCGAGTGAGTAAGACAGGCCGCGATCTGGACTCTCTAACCTTCTGGCTGTTTAAGGAGCGTGACGGTATCGATCTGACTATGGGCGGCAAGCTGTGATCAGTCTGGTGGGTGCGTACATCGCCGAACAGAAGCGCCGGGCCAAACGCCGCAAGCGCAAGTAATACTAACCCCGCCTCTGTGCGGGGTTTTTTATTGGCTCTTTTCCTCATGGAGCCGTAGCGCTTTCGCTAACTCCAACTGAAAGGCAAATGACAGGCGGGAGCGGCTGATCTTGATACCGTCAATAATGATGTATGTAGGGTAAGCGGTAACCATACGCCCGCCATAGGGAAAGCGTTTAGGGTGGGTAGACTTATCGTTATTCATTTATATGCCATCCGTCTGGGTGGGGGTAATCCCGGCAACGGATGATTGATCTAAAATCGATCAAAATCAATAACTTAACTGATCCCCATTTCCTGGGGGTGGTACAAGTCCGCCTCCCCCAGCGCCCTATCTTGTGTGGGAAAATATCTTAGTGTTTGGATATAGCAGCCAGGCATGGCGAACCGACCCCCCAGGGGGCCGTGATTATGTTTCACAAATATCTGCACCTGTCAACACTGATCATTCATCCACCCACCCACTCTTTACACTTCTTGACATTACAGACCCATACCGATCCGACTCTTCAGGCCCTCTATACAAATCAAACACTTAAAAACAACAGTATTGTATTCTGTCCTTTTACCCTGTGGACCAGTGGCCCCGCCGGGCCACCCTGGAGGCGTCCGCCTCCCCTGTGCGCCTGTGGCGCGTTATTTTGTGGCAAGCAATACAAACCCACAGGGTTAAGAGTGGTAGCGCCACAGGCGCATACAGAAAGCGGGTCTACAGAGGCCCTCTGAGGGGCGAAGGCTTTCGCCCCGGTTGGTAATGAGAAAGACTATCGTTTACAAATGATATTGATTCTCATGTGGGAATAAAAAAGCTGGGGATTTTTTCTTGAGGGTAAATTGAAAATTTGCCAGGCAACACCATAACGAAACATTAATTAATTTCCCACAAATACAGTAACTTAAAGGCGCTGGGGGGGTCAAATCACCTTACCCGCTTTGTGGTAATAGTACATTAAGTAACCATCATTTACCCACTTAAACAGGCCATTACCTCCCCTGCTGGGTCATTACTCTGCCATTAAACGCGATTAAACCCGATTTAATTCACTAAAAAGACACATCTTAAAATTAATCATTTTTGTCGTTTACAAGTGCATGTTTTTGATCAAGAATTGATCACAGTTAGGATCTGGAGGGTACAGAATGAATTTCGTAGAAGGCTGTAAATCAGTTCAGGAAGTGAAAGCGGTAGCAACAGAGTTACTCAAACAGGGCAAGGGGCTGACGCTGTACCGTGACGCCTGGTTATTGGGTTATGAGTTAATGCTGAGGGTGTCGGATCTGCGCTCTATCCGTTATGACGACATCAAAGGCGATCACCTTGTCCTGTCCCAACAGAAAACGGGTGAATCTATCCGGGTGAGGCTCACCGATACCGCTAAACGCATCATAGCGGCCCGGAGAGAGGCGAACCCTGATCATGTGTACCTCTTACAGTTGGACAGCCACAGGAGCAAGGGAAAGCCTGTGAGCCGCTCCAAATTGCATGAGGAAATTAGCTACGCCGGGGAAAAGCTGGGGCTGAATCTTTCGACCCACAGCATGAGGAAGAGTAAACCAACGATTGGTTATGACAACGGGGAGGATATAGCCGTAATTAGTAAAGCATTAGGGCACAAATCGTTATCCAGTACGCTCCATTACATTGGGGCCACACAACGCAAAGTAGATGATTTTAGTGATAAATATTCAATAGAGGATCTGTTATGAAAAGTCAGGCTGTCCGTAATTCTGCCCGCAAAGCACGTCGCCAAAACATGGTCATATTGCTGGCGGTGGTAATGATGGGGACCTTTTCCGCCGATGAGGCTAAAGCAAAGGCGATGTATTCGGGCCGTATTACCATGAGTGACCCACAGGAGGAGACCACAGCGGACGGTAAGCGGGTCTGTATTTACTCCAACAGTATTTACACGTTTACCACGGTTACCCGGTCCCAGAATTGCCCATACAGCAAAACGTTTGACACAGAAGATGCCGAATGATTTCGGTGAAACAAAGTTTCATGGCTAAAGCCACAAGAGGGATCAGAATGACACAGGAAAGAGAAAGAGAGGCGCAGGAGATCCGGCAAGATACAGCCCGCGCCAATGCTCACAAGTAAGTAAGCTATAGCAGAGTACCAAAAAGAAAAGGCTCCCACCAGGGGAGCCTTTATTGTATGGGCGGTTACTGTCCGCCCTGCATCAGCATATTGAAAGCGTGCTGGTTATTGGTCTCAACTTCAGAGCGGACCAGATCACGGACCTGTCCATCTTGCACTTTCACATTGACGTTCACATTTAGCGGCTGGTTTAGCCACGCTGGCGGCGTCATCAGTGGATTACCTGCCATATCAACTTTAAGCTGTGGCGCTGTAATCGTCGGCGTAGGGGGTACATAACCCGGATTAGAGTAAGAGCTAACCCACCCTGTTTTCTCTGCTGGTTTGGCAAAGTCTGGATTAGTCGGAAGGGATGGACTGTGGAGGAAATCCCACAGTTTACCCAGCGGGCTATCTTTCTTCAGATTGCCCCCGGCGGTGGTGTCCTGTCCATACATGGCGTCGTTAGCGTCCATGACTTTATCCCAGGCATAATCCCCACCTACCGAACCGATCGCAATGCCCCAGCCAACAGGACCGCCAGAGAGAGCCGCAAGGCCCCCGGCCTTACCAACTTTCGGACCCCGGCCCGGTTTGTTTGGCTTGTCTTTACCTTCCCCACCAGATCCGCCAGTTGTAGCGGCTTCAATGCCACCAATAGCGGCGATCCCTTTCATCACCCCCAGCAATTTGGTTAGCGGGTTGAGCATGGTCAACAACCATTTAAAGGCCCCGCCCAACTTCCAGATAGAGCCAGCGAACAGAGCCACCCCGGCGGCGTATGCTGCCATTTCTCCCCAGGATTTAAGCTGCTCACCACTGATCCCCATTTTGGCGGCGTAATACTCAATAATGCGGAAGGTTAGGATCACAGTGTCGTGCAACTCTGTAAACGCATCTGTGGCACCCTCAACGATTTTCCCGGCGATATGCCCGAACATCTCAAAGGCCCCACCAGAGCCGTTAACAGCGGCGCTGATAGCGTCGAAAGCGCTGGTTAGTGAGTTACCAAAGCCAGAAGTAAAGAAGATATTCATAGCGTTCTGCATACTGGTTTGCAGGCGCTGCCAGCTTGCCCGGTTGGACTTCATAGCCTTATCCAGAGCGCCGCCGTTACGGGCTGCGGCTTTCATCTGTTTAGCCACTTCCGGTAGGATGTCCTTAGAGAACAGCTTCCCTTGTTGCATCAGGTCAAACAGATCCTTTTCTGTAAGGTTGGTTGTCCCTTTCATCTGGTTGAGAGCCTTAACGAACAGACCCACAGCGCCCGGGAGAGCTTCAGACAATTGGCCTTTGAGTTCTTCACTCATTACCGTGCCTTTAGACATCATCTGGTTCAAACTTTTCAAAGCGCGTGATTGGGATTCGGAGTCTGCACCAGTTACAAGGCCCCATTCACTGGCACCCTCAAAGATGGATCGCATCTGGTCTTTAGGGAGTTTGTCCCCAACAGCGGCGGCAAATTGAGTGTAATCCTTGCTTGTCTTGAGGAGGTCAAGGCCCAAACGGTTGGATTGATCACGCAGATAATCAAACTCTTTAGCGGCTGCATCTGTGGAACCGGTGATCGCTGTCAGACCCGAAAGCGCGGATTCAAAATCCTGTCCGGTGGTCATGATCTTGCCGGAGAGCGCCACAGTTGCGGCAATGGTGATCGCCCCGCCTGCACCCTCGATCATGGAGGTATCCAGTTTGTTAACTTTGGCGGTTACTGGAATTGTGGCTCCCCTCATGCCTACCCGGCCTTGTTGGCGCATGGTTTGCTGAAGTTTTGACACACGGGCGTTATATTCCTGCAATGCCATAGCCCCGGCGTGATACTGGCGCGTAAGCTGTCCAAACTCCTGGAGGTGTCCAGCACGTTGGGCCGGGGTCACGTTGGCGTTAGCGGCTGAAGTGCTGAAGCGGATAGCTTTAGCGCGGATTGTCTGGATCTTACGCTCCGCTGCGATCTGTGCTTTGGCTGCTTTGGCGTCTGCTGCCGCTTTGGCTTTGGCTTCTGCCAGTGCTGCTTTTGCGGCGGCGTCCTGCTGTTTCCGGCGGATCTTGGTGTAGGCGTTTTCCTCAAACTTGAGGCGTAGCGGTTTCATCTTGGACGCCACTTTGTCCCACTCTTTCCCCACCTGTTTGATACGGTCAACCGTATTTCTGTAACTTGCTGAATCTACAGTAAAAACCGCTCTATTTACGGTTTTCGTCAGAATCACGTTACCGCTCATTATTCAGCCCCTTCCAGTTTGGTGGCCTTCAGGGTGCGCCCTGCTGCCTTGTTGATGATTACCCGGCGGTGACCTGCTGGCAGGTCTGCGGATTTGGTCAGGAGAGAGACCGGGCGACCGTTGGCGCTGAATCCCTGATCCTTGTGACACAGAGCAATTCCCCGGCTCTTAATGGCGCGGCCCTTTTGGGCGCTGTCTGCGGCATTGGTGGAGGCTTCCAACTGGGTGGAGTACAGAGCGATAGCCTCATCCAGTGACAGATCGGCCTGTGCCTTGCGGAGTTCGTTCTGTTTGGTTGCCTCTTGGGCTTCCCGCTGGCGCTGTTCTGCCTTCTGAATTTCCAACTGATTGAGGAGGTGCTTAAATGCTTCCATGTGAGAGGGTCCTTATAATGAAAGTGAGTACCACACCCCACAGGAAGAGAGAGGCGGGCTTAAAGGGGATGTAGAGGAGTAAGGCGAGAAAGTTAGAGAATCTTGTCTGACGCTTAACCAGTTTGGAACCTAAGTAATCCTTTAGGTCCCATTCCGTTGGGTTGGACATAATTACCGGGATTTAATGATTGCCTGGCGGGTCTGCTGACGTGCTTCAGAAACGATTAGACGCACACGGCGCTTATTCGTCCCCTCTTTGTATACAGGGTTTTCCACATAGCGGGCGCTGCGTAGATTCTGCAAAACTTGGTCATACGGGAGCATTTGCTCCACCAGGTAACGGGGTGAAGGTTGGGTAAGAAGTAGTGAGACCATCTTACTGTTAATCCCCAGAAGTTCCGCCATTTTGGAGAGGCTCAGGCCGTCGGCTTCCATCTGTTTAGCCATAACGCCTTTTTCAGCCAAAGTTAGCGGGGTTTTTTGATACTTCTGCGGGTTGTGGTTGCGCTTTACTTTCAGGACGTAAGCCAGTGACACATTAAACGCCGCTTGGATGGCTTTAGCGCTGTGGCCCTGTACACAGGCCCGCTTGATCTTCAGGATTTGATCCGGGGTTAAGTGGCTCTCATCCATAATCCGGCGGGGCTTGTTTGCTGCCAATTTCTCAGCCAGTGCGTTTACTGCGGCCTCTTCCTCAGAGGATAAGGCTTTGAATTTGGTTGTAATAAATTCATTCATGCGAGAGTCTCCAGAGGGTTGTAAAGCGCGGGGGTTTGGTGTAGAGTGTTATTAGTGGGAAATCAATTGCAGATTTTTAGAAAGCATCACCAAACTGATCAATGGCGCTTTCTTCTGGCTCCAGATATTCAACAGGCAAGCCGTTGACCATCATCACATTAGAGCCAGCCACATAATTAATAACAGGGTTGCGTAAATCATCGTTTGCGGCCCCCTGCTCTACTGGCACAGGGACAGGAGCGGGACGAACAGCGCCCCCGCTGCGGTCCACAGGAGAAGCTCCAGGCGACGCCGGGCGGCTTTTATGTACGCTGTCAGATCCACACTTAACAATTCCAGGCTGGTTAGTTCCTGCATTCTCTACGGTCTCCACGGGTTGGGGTGCTGCGGTTGGTTTGGTTACTTCAGGTTTGGCGGCTTCAGGGGTTCCCACCATTTCCGGGGTGATCGGGTTAACTGTGTAATTCAGCGTCCCGCCGTTCACCTGCTCGGTTTTGTTAATCAGGCCCATTTCCACCATATCTTTTAGCAACTTGATAACGGTCTGACGGGTAACGCCTAATTGACGCTTCAGGGTGTCTTGTGAGAAATAGGCGATCTGCCCGTTCTTCTCAAAGCCTTGGATCAGGCTGTAGGTGATTTTCATGTTCCCGGTGAAAGTTTTCCCGGCGACCTTCTCAATATTCAGGAGGTCATTTTCCAACATTACAAAACCAGATTTATTTACTGCGGCTGCTGTCATTTTGGGAATCCTTAACAGAGGTGGAATTAACGGTTTTCAGGTACTGGCTAACGGCTTTCTTAACAATGGTGTGAACGCTGCCATGTTCACGGGTGGAGGCCAACGCGAAAAGCTGCTCCATCACATAGGGATCGAAGCTGATCCCCAACTCTTTGTTTTTACTCACAGGCAAATCTCCTTTAATTCTGCAATGTCTTCAGCGGTGATGTTGAGGCCGAACCAATCACCCCACCAGTGCGCAGGGGCGACAATTCCCGGGTTGCCAATCGTCACCAACTTGGAGGGGCTAACCTGCTTCAACATTTCGTAAATGTCATCGTACAGGGTTGGGTCCAACTGGTTGATCGTCTGCTGTGCATACGCTGACAACACAGGGGAATCACTCAAATCAACATAAGGCTGATATTTGCTCATTGTTTCCTCTCCAAAAAGTAAGTTAAAAATTAATGTACGATTACGACGGGAAGCTCTCCGGTGATACGCTCAAACTGATCCGCCGCATTCAACATGATGTAGGCCATTACCTCGTCATATTCCATCGGGACGCCCTTAGCCTGGAACAGACTTTGGAATGCAAGGACAACACTTGCTTGCAGATCCGTAGACTTGGAAGCGAACAGCGCAACAGTTGCTTTAAGCTCTAATGCCTTCTCTGCGTCCATCTCTGTGATTTTCCCTGCGAGGCGCTGAGACTGGCGCATAACGCCGGAGGCGCTGGATTTGGTCAATTCAAGGGCCTGCGTAATCGCTTCTACTTCTCTCATACGTCCGGCGGCTTTCATCCGGCTGCGGGTTTCTGTCAGGGTCTTACGGGTCAAATCACGCTGATCGACACGATCAACCATTTTTTCAACATCAAGGTAAATACTCATTGCAATCTCCTGTTAGGTGGGCTATAGTATGATGGGGATTTTCATATCTGGTTAACCGCCTCATCACAATATCTATTTTACACTATTTGACAATGATTCGCAATAACTTTATTGTTTTATCTTGCGATCAGTTATTTATTGTGCTATAGGCACAGAAAGCCCCTGTAAAGCTCTCAGAGCGCCGGAGGGCGTTTATAGGGTGTTTCCTTGTCTACGTAGGAGAGAGCGCCACAGCGGCGCGTTTAGGTGGGTTCCCGTGGGTTGTGGTTCTGTACGCTGTACCGGGCCGGGGACCCCACCCCGCCGCCCAGAGGTCACTATCCCAAAGGCAGAAAAGAAAGGCGCGTTGCGCTTTCTGTTCTGCATTGCCCAAAAGGAGGCTAACCCGTTGGGCGTAGCCTGTCCAAAGAGGCAAATCACTTAACCATTAATCAATCTCTAACACTCCCTTAAAGATCTTGACCTGGCCCCTGGGGTTAGTGTTATGGGTTAGTCTTATGATTAGTATTATTGTGTAAAGAAATCATACACCCCCCTGTCTCAAAAACAGACACCCCTGTAAAGAAATCATACACCCCCCTGCCCGGAAAATATTTCCGGGGTCCCTGTCTGGAGTGAGCCACACAGGCGAGACTCCACATTGTGGGAACAGGCCCACGGCCTAAAACCTGGTAAGGCCGATCAGGCCGAGAAGGTTTTAAGGTTAATAATATATGAGTGAAATAATTAAGAGCCTAAGCGATTAATTATTGAACGATATATATTATATAAAAGATCTTTTATTTAAGAGTGAAAGAGGACTTGTCAAAGTCCGATTGAACGATTATAATAAAAATCTTTTATTTAAAAGACGTGTGGGTGTGCGCGAAGGCGCGGGCGTGAGTGCGTATGCACACGCAAATAACATGATCTTTATAGTATGTCAATAAAAATTAATTCCAGCCTTACCTGCTCAATTATCAATCAATAATCCCTCTATCCTCTACAACCTCCTGTAAGGCTCTCCAGCGCGTCCGCCACTGTAGCAAGGTCATTTATCATCTTACCCCATTAAAACCCCGTGGAGGCTCTCCTGTGGCCCCTGTGGGATGCTCCCGCCTCTCTCCTGTGTCGCTTCTCCGTACCAGCCGCCAGATCTACCCACAATCTCACTTAACACACCAATCAACACAATGCAATTAATTTTTATTGCAAATGATAATCATTCGTGTTAAACTAATATACATGGTGTGGGATGTGGTGAGTATGTCGAAATCGCCGTTTTGCAGCTTACCACCCCGCACCTGTACAGAACTTTCATTAACGTGTGCTTTAGCCAGCCCCTGTGGGTCTGTACTGAGTGAGCCGGGCGGACTTCTCCCCCGCCCCGGCCCTCACCCAAAGCGTTCTTTCAACTCCACTTGCCAGAATGCTTTGTGTGCGGTCCTCTCCTCAAGTTCCGCCAGTTGATGACACTCCTACGATTCAAAATGCCTCTAATCATAGGGCTTGCTCCACAGGCCCTATCCTAAAGCGTCGCTAAAAGTCTCTTAGACTGCGGCTCTTCAGAATACAAGCGGTCTCCTTCGATTGTATTGGCCCTCCACGGGGTCCACAGTTGGGCCGGGGGTGGTTCCCCGGTTGCAACGATAAACTGTTGATTTGCGTCGATGGTTTCCGGGCGTATTTCAGGCGTCCGTTTTCCTCTGTGGCTTCTTTGCTGAACCATGAAAGCAAATCATGTAAGGCTCTGAGGCTACACAGGAAAACAAGTGATCAGACAGTAAGTTACATTGCCTTCTCCCGGTCTCTCCTACCGGGTTCTTTTTTGTGGTTATTTGCCCATCGGCTGGCGGTTGCTCCCGTGACGCTGGCGGGTGAGTGACCACAAAAAAGAGGTTTACACCTCCCCCCACCCTGCGAGGGTGAGAGAGAGCCAGATTAGAAAGGGCGGCGCGGATGCCGCCCTCTTCTATTCAGCCCACGGCCTCCCATCTTCCAACAATTCGGATTGCCCTCTCTGGCGGTCCTTATATCCGGTGCAATGCCGGATCACCCTGTGGACTCTCTCCACGTCTAAAACCCTCCATAAGGAAAACCTTTATGAAAACTTCCGAGCGCTACCCGGTAACGCAAGGCGACGTAATCGTGAATTACGCCTCCAGCCTGTTTGACCGTACCGAAGTCACCGCCCCAAGCCTCCCGGCTGATGTCTATTGTGGGGATATTCTGGACAGCAAAACCTTTGCCCTGTATGACTCCGCCGCCGCTGACGCTGGCAAGCCGATCATTAACCTTTCCTCAATGTCCGCCGATGGACAGAATAAGACCCTGGTTATTGTGGATCGCCACGTTGTGATCACCGATCACTTCCTCCGTGCCAAAGACGCCGCGAGCAAAAAAGCCGCACTGACCGCCCTGACAGCTTCCGGTGACGTTCGCCTGGCTATCAACGCCGATTACTTCAAAGCATAAGGAAATCACACAATGGCTATTGATTTTAAACAGTTTGAAAAGCTGGACACTGTAGCGGCGATCAAAGATCAACCAGCAGGTAATTACCTGATCTCTGATCTGGGTATCTTCTCCGATGTTAACTCAACCACCCCAAACGCCCAGATTGTGGATATTGTGGAAACTCAGGTTAGTGAACTGGAGCAGGTAGCTAGGTACGGATCGGAGGTGAACGCTATCAAGACCGATAAAACCCTGTTGCGTAACCAGGAGATCCCACACTACGCCACTGAGGCGGATGTAAAAACTGCTGACTGGCAAGGTCTGGTAAGCCCGGCTAATCCGGATCAGGCTATGGCTATCACCGAAGTGATCGCTGCTAAAGCTATCCGTATGCGTAACTATCACCTGGAAACAGTTGAAAGCACACTGGCCCGCGCCCTGTTCAAACAGTCCGCCAAAGCGGCTAAAACTGACGACGGTGATATCGACTTTCGAACGGCGATGGGTGCCGATCCGCTGAGTTTCGACCTCGACGGATCAGCAAGCGCTAACGTGTATGCACAGCTCGCGAAGATTCGCCGCATGTTGGTTAAAGAGTACGGCGCGAGCCGCTCTTATCTGGATCGCTTCTTTGTCTTCTGCTCCCCGGATCTGTATGACGCACTGGCGAGCCACCCGGAAGTAACCAGCCTGATCACCAACAAAGTGGCGGAAGCTGCAAAAGGCGCTCTGATCCCGGTTAACACTGCGGGTTATGACTCCTTCAACATTGGCAACATTACTTTCATTCTGGCGGACGATGACCGCTACGAAATCGAAGAAGGTTCCGGCCTGTTCGTTCCTAAGTTCAATACAGCAGATCGTAACCCGTTCAAACTGGTACATGGCCCAGCATCCCGTAATCAGGATATTGCCGCTAAAGGTGTGATCAGCCCTTACTACCAAAAAGTGATGGTTGACCGTTACAACATGGTAACCATTCACCAGGAGGCGAGCTTCATTCCTCTGAACCTGCGCCCGAACTACACGCTGAACGTCAAGCTGAAGTAATGCAGATTGCCCCCGGCTCCGGCTGGGGGTTATCCCTTCCGGTTATATTCATTTTTACTTTTACACTGAGGTAACACATGAAAGTTTCAATCAATATCCCCGGCGCTGGTCAAGTCTATGTATCTGGCGCGGCGGAAGTCGTAAACCGTAAAGCACTGTGTAGAGAGTTGGGCCTGTGTAACGTGACGTTTAGCCGTTTGGAGTCACAACACGGTTTTGAATACGCGCTTAACGTTATGATCGCTAAACAGCGCCTAAAAGGTAAGTAACATATTGAATTTTAAAGAGGCTGGCCTTAACGGGTCGGCCTTTTGTCGTTTCTGGGGATTGGAATCTAAAAATATTTTGGGTTTCCCGGGTAGCTGATAATGTGCACGTTGCCGCTGGCAATAGTGGCAATCATCGCTGCGGTGTTGGTCTCTTTATCCTGGGGCGCAAAGACCGGCTCATGGAAGCCAGCGAGGATCAGATCTAAAGAGGTCAGCATCGGGCCGGTGCAGTCAATTTCACCGTCGGTATTTTTGATGTTCGCTTCGATGCCGCGCAGTATCCCAATACCGTCCACCAGGCGTGGCCAGATACGCATATTCACAAAATGCCAGTAGTGCGGCGCATCCGCCATATCCGGACCGTGATCGGTTATCGCAAACAGTTTGATGCCTTTCAGCTTCGCCTGAGCGATATAATCATGGAGGTTACTGTAAGCGTGGGTACTGGCGACGGTGTGCATATGCAGGTCAACGGGATACATCTTTCTCTCCTCTGCGGTTTTTCCAAAGGATAGCAGTTATCAGCGGCGAATATTAGCAAAAACCCGGCGAACGCCGGGTTTCTCTCAGTAGCCTCGCTGTCTGTCGACCTGTCCGGTCACCGCGTTGCCCTTCTCAATTTCGCTGATGGTATGCGAGATGTACGCCACGGCCTCCGCCGGTCGCGTCACGGCCGCAATATGGGGCGTCATCGCCACGCGCGGATGTGCCCAGAGCGGGCTATCTTTTGGCAGCGGTTCGCGGCTATACACATCCAGCATTGCGCCTTTCAGTTTGCCGCTATCCAGCGCTTTCAGCAGATCGTCTTCCACAACGTGTACCCCGCGCGCCAGGTTCATTAAGTAGCTGTCTTCTGCCAACTGGTTGAGGAGCGTGCCATTGATAATGCCGACCGTTTCCGCCGTATTCGGCAGCAGGTTAATGAGGACGCGAGTCCCTTTCAGGAACGCCGGGAGTTCGTCCGTTCCGGCAAAGCTCTCGACGCCCGGATACTCCTTACGGCTCCGGCTCCAGCAGCGCAGTGGGAAACCCCACGGTGCGAGCGCTTCGGCGACTTTCGAACCCAGTACACCCGCGCCGAGGATGCCGATGGTGAAATCTTCACGCTGATAATCCGGAAGCGGTTCCCAGTGGGATTGCTGTTTAAACGCCTGATAATCGTCGAAACGGCGGAACCAGTGCAGCACCTGGCTCACGGCATATTCCTGCATCTGCTGCCCCATACCGGTATCTTCCAGACGAAACAGGGGAATATCTTCCGGCAGCATTTCAGGGTGTGCCTTCAGCTTACTGAGAATGGAATCCACCCCCGCACCAAGAGCAAATACCGCCTTCAAACGGCGTCCCTGAAGCATTTCGACCGGGGGATGCCAGACCAGCGCGTAGTCGGCATGTTCATTATCGCCCTGTTTCCATTCGCGAACGCGTGCGCCAGGCAGTGCCGCCGTGAGCGCGTTAATCCAGTAAGCCGTATCAAAAGTGGGGTGAAAGAAGATAATATCCATAGTCATTGCCTTTTATTGCGCTGTTTTATTTTCATTTTCAACTGGCTTGCCAGCATAACAAATTTATTGCTAAACCGCGTTGCTGATAAAAGAGGCGCATTTCGCACATTTAGGAATCAGGTTGCCTGAAGTTTGTCTAAACACGCTAAATTACTGAAAAAGTGGGTTGACGGCAGTACGGCTTTTCCTTACATTAGCGCCCGTCCCGACAACAACGGGATGACAATATGGTGAGGTGTCCGAGTGGCTGAAGGAGCACGCCTGGAAAGTGTGTATACGGCAACGTATCGGGGGTTCGAATCCCCCCCTCACCGCCATATTCAAGACAAGAGCTCGTACGAAAGTACGGGCTTTTTTCTTTTATATTCTCCGTAAGGAGATTCGCTCCCTGCGTTCTTTATGTCGGGTGGCGCTACGCTTACCCGACCTACAAAAAGCTAGTCTTCAACCATCTTTGCATACTCTTCGGTGAGAAAATCCACCAGCGTCCTGACCGATGGCAGCAGGCCGCGCCGGGATGGATACACCGCGTGGATCACTTCCCGTCTGGGTTCCCAGGCATTCAGCACCCGAACAAGTTCACCTGAAGCCAGCTGATCCTTCACCATCAAAATGGGCAGCTGTACCACGCCCACGCCCGCCATCGCCGCCTCCCGCAGCGCCAGCATGTCGGTAGTCACCAGGCGCGGCGTGAAGTGAATTTCTGCCTTTGCGCCCTCCGGCCCGCTCAATTCCCACTTATGCAGGTGCTTGCCCGCCCCCATACTTAACCCCGGCCACTCGCTGAGTTCAGAGGGCATCGCCGGGTTGCCCATCCGTTCAATCAGTGCCGGCCCGGCAACCAGACAGTGCCCCCTGTCCGCCAGCACCCTTAATACCAGATCGCTGTCATCAAACGGGCGCGGACGAACGCGGATCGCCACATCCACCCCCTCCGCCACCAGATCGACCCGGCGGTTGGTGGCTTCGAGCTGGAGGTTGATCCCTGGATAGCGCGCCATAAACCGCGCCAGCATGGGCCCCACGTGAACGTGCAGCAAGGTGACAGGACAGGTGAGCCTGACCATACCGCGCGGCTCAGCCTGTAAAGCAGCCACCGCCTCCTCCGCAGCTTCAGCCTCCACCAGCATAGCTTTACAGTGCTGATAGAATGTCTGCCCCACCTCCGTCACCGCAAACTGCCGCGTGGTACGTTGTATCAACCGAACACCCAGGCGTTCCTCCAGCTGCGCAATCCGACGGCTCAGTTTCGACTTAGGCTGATCGAGCGCCCGACCCGCCGCTGCAAAGCCGCCATGCTCCACCACCTTCACAAACCATACGAAATCATTGAGGTCCTGCATACGCCTCCATTGTTCCATTTAAGGAACAGTGAATGTCATTTTTGCTATCTACCGGGATATTAACCCTGAATATAAGCTAATTCCATCAACAGGACATCAGGAGTTAATCATGAAAAACGTAACAGGCGTGTATACCGCACCTCGTCCGCACTGGGTCGGTGACGGTTTTCCGGTTCGTTCGATGTTTTCTTATCAGACGCATGGCGAGCCCCTGAGCCCGTTCCTGCTGCTGGACTACGCCGGACCGCATACCTTCCCTGCGGATGGCGCGAAACGCGGCGTGGGCGAGCATCCTCATCGCGGTTTTGAAACGGTAACCATCGTCTACTCAGGCGAAGTGGAGCACCGTGATTCAACCGGCAGAGGCGGCGTTATTGGTCCAGGTGACGTGCAGTGGATGACGGCGGGCGCAGGCATTTTGCACGAGGAGTTCCACTCCAGCGCGTTTTCGCAGAAAGGCGGTGAACTGAAAATGATGCAGCTGTGGGTCAACCTGCCCGCCAAAGACAAAATGGCGACGCCTGGCTACCAGAGCATCACTCAGGCGGATATCCCGGTGGTCACCCTGCCGGATAACAGCGGAACATTGCGCGTGATTGCTGGCCGCTTTGGAGAGGTAACCGGCCCGGCGCATACCTTCTCACCGCTGAACGTGTGGGATCTCGCGCTGCATCAGGGTAGCCACCTGACGCTTAATCAGCCCGAAGGCTGGAGCACGGCGCTGGTTGTCGTTGAAGGCAGCGTGACGGTGAACGGCACCACGCCTGCCGGTGAGGCGCAACTGGTCGTGCTGAGCCAGAGCGGTGACAAACTGCATCTCGAAGCCAGCAGCGATGCCAAAGTGCTGCTGATGGCCGGGGAGCCGCTGAATGAACCCATCGTGGGCTATGGCCCGTTTGTGATGAACAGTAAAACCGAAATCGCCGAGGCTATTCGCGATTTTAACTCCGGCCGCTTTGGCCAAATCTAAACGTAATAAAGGAGCGCATTATGTCTACCCCTGCAAACTTCAACGGTGCACGTCCCGTTATTGACGTAAACGATGCCGTTATGCTGCTTATCGATCACCAGAGCGGGCTGTTCCAGACCGTTGGAGACATGCCAATGCCTGAGCTGCGCGCCCGTGCAGCAGCGCTGGCAAAAATCGCCTCGCTGGCGAAGATCCCGGTGATCACCACGGCGTCGGTTCCACAGGGACCGAACGGCCCGCTTATCCCGGAGATCCACGCCAACGCGCCGCACGCACAGTATGTCGCACGCAAGGGTGAGATCAACGCCTGGGATAACCCGGAGTTCGTGGCGGCGGTGAAAGCCACCGGGCGCAAAACGCTGATTATCGCGGGGACGATCACCAGCGTCTGCATGGCCTTCCCGTCCATCAGCGCGGTGGCGGACGGATATAAAGTGTTTGCGGTGATTGATGCCTCCGGCACCTACAGCAAAATGGCGCAGGAGATCACCCTGGCGCGCGTGGTGCAGGCAGGCGTGGTGCCGATGGACACGGCTGCTGTTGCTTCCGAAATTCAGCGCACGTGGAACCGTGAAGATGCGGGTGAATGGGCAGAGGTGTACACACACATCTTCCCTGCCTACCAGCTGCTGATCGAAAGCTACAGCAAAGCGCAGGACGTGGTGAAAAATAGCGAAGTGCTCGATTCGCAGCGTTAACCCTGCGCGCTACGACATAAGCTGATTAAGGCTTAACCGAACAAGCACGAATGCTGAAAATCTGCTTGACCGTTTTAGCGCAACTCCCTATAGTAGCGCCCCGTTGCCCCCCAAGCGGTCAGGCAGCAAAACAATATGGTGAGGTGTCCGAGTGGCTGAAGGAGCACGCCTGGAAAGTGTGTATACGGCAACGTATCGGGGGTTCGAATCCCCCCCTCACCGCCATATTTGAAGAAGAGCTCGCATGAAAATGCGGGCTTTTTTTTCGCATGTTGTACGCCTTTGGGGGGAATGAGAACCCCCGACCGGGGTTCGACAACTGGCGCAGCCAGTTGGACAGACTGAGAGCGAAGCGAACAGGCTGCCCGCAGGGCGAGCGCAGCGAGTCAATCCCCCCCGGTGCTATATGCAGTTCGGTGCGGCCTGAGCCCCTCCCCCTAACCCTCTCCCCAGGGAAGAGGGGATAAAATGCACAAAAAACAAAGCCCGGTTTCCCGGGCCTTGAACACAACAGCATATTCAATAATACGCTTGTAGCGTGCGCTGGCAGAGCGCCGATCGGACGCAGTCCTCTTTTGTGAAGCGGACCACCCCTATCATCTCATCTTCCTCAAAACGTAACATGGCATCGCTCAGGCCGGACTTCACGCCCGACGGCAGGTCACACTGGGTAATATCGCCGTTGACGATCACCGTCACGTTCTCCCCGAGGCGCGTTAAAAACATCTTCATTTGCGCAGCGGTCACGTTCTGAGCCTCGTCAAGAATAACGACCGCATTTTCAAATGTACGTCCGCGCATATAGGCGAACGGCGCGATTTCCACCTTGCCAATCTCTGGTCGCAGGCAGTACTGCATAAAGGAAGCGCCCAACCGCTTCACTAGCACGTCATAGACGGGCCTGAAGTACGGGGCAAACTTCTCGGAAATATCGCCGGGCAGGAAGCCCAGATCTTCATCCGCTTGCAGTACCGGACGGGTAACGATGATCCTTTCCACGTCCTTATGAATCAGCGCCTCCGCCGCTTTGGCGGCGCTGATCCAGGTTTTCCCGCATCCGGCTTCCCCGGTTGCAAAGATGAGCTGTTTACTCTCGATAGCATTCAGGTAGTGCGCCTGAGCTTCATTTCGCGCCACAATTGGCGATGCATCGCGGCTGTCCCGCGCCATGCCAATGGATTCTACGCCGCTCATCTGCACAAGCGAGGTGACCGATTCTTCTTCACGCTGTTTATGACTACGTGAATCCCGTCTCAGCACACGTTTTGCTTCGCGACGAGCTTTGATCACTGCTTTCTGTCTTCCCATGGATAGCACCTTGAGTTGTTGGTATTCATCACACGCGCCAGCATCGGCACGATTATGCGCACGAACATCAGAGGGTTGGCTTCCTTGTAAGCCATTGCTTGCATTACCGGATGACGATATACAACGGCTACGCGCACCGTTATGCACGTCGGTAGAAAAAGGTTGTTGAGGTGAAGGAGAGAATTTGGTGGTGAAGAAATCGCTGCCGGAGTCTGAGCCTCCGCGCCGGGTACTGCGGTTGATGTGTTTACCTTGTCCAGTACAGGACGCAACCATTCGCGATCTCCATAGTGAGTTAACATCACTGCCGGGAACTACCGCTGTCTTCTCTTAAGTACATCAGGAATTATCATAAATGCAACATTTATTTTACCTGAATGCAACTTTTCGGACTGCCCTACATGGAAAATCAGTCTTATATAGAAATATTACAGAAATATAACAATAAGATAGTCCGGGAAAAAAATAATGTCCCCGCGAACTGTCGCAGGGACGATTATCAGGCTTCTATGAGACCCTGAGCGAGCCAGGCGTTCGCGTCACGCGCGCCGGGCAGGGCAAAGAAATAGCCGCCGCCGATGGGCTTAATGTACTCTTCCAGCGCTTCGCCGTTGAGCCGCTTCTGCACGGTGAGGAATCCCTTCTCCAGATCGTGCTGATAGCAGACAAACAGCAGTCCCATATCAAGCTGCCCGGAGTTGGTCACCCCCAGCGAGTAGCTGTAACCCCTGCGCATCATCAGGCTGGATTGCGTCTCTTTGGTGCGAGGATTGGCGAGGCGAATATGGCTGTCCAGCGCGATGACATCCCCGTTCGGATCGCGGGCGTAGTCGGGTTCATCGTGCTCGAGCTTCATGCCGAGCGGTGCGCCGGTTTGCTTATCGCGGCCGAAGATAGTCTGCTGCTCTTTCAGCGGCGTGCGGTCCCAGAACTCCACGTGAAACTGAATGATACGCACCGCCTGATAGCTGCCGCCCACCGCCCAGGCCGGTTCGCCCTGATCCGCCGTAACCCAGACCACCTTGTTCATCAACGCGGTATTGCTGCTGTCCGGGTTGGCGGTACCGTCTTTGAAGCCCAGCAGGTTGACCGGCGTCTCTTTCCCTTTACTGCGCGCGGCGTGGTCAGAGATAAAACCTTCCCGCTTCCAGCGCACGCTCAGCAGATCCGGGGTGTGCTTGATAATATCGCGCAGGGCGTGGATCACCGTATCCTGGGTATTAGCGCAGATCTGCAACAGCAGATCGCCGTGGCACAGCGCCGCGTCGAGAGAATCATTCGGGAATCGCGTCATTTTTTGCAGCGCTTTCGGCTTCTGCTTCGCCAGACCGTAGCGATCATCAAATAGTGATTCCCCCACCGACACGGTGATGGTCAGATTATCGGGAGCGATAAACGCCCCGAGGATCCCGGAATCCATCGGCGGCAGGCGCGGATTCGGTGTTTCCGGTGCCGGACCTCCGGCGGTGAGGAAGGCAATGCGCGTGGTTAATAGCCTGAACAGACGCTCAAGGTCGGCCTTATCACTCGCCAGCGAATCGAAAGCCACCAGCATCATCGAGGCCTGCTGCGGCGTCAGGATCCCCGCCTGGTGCTCACCATAAAACGGCTGCGTTTCCATACGCGCGTCCGGGGAGAGCGTGCCGGGGGCGCTTTGCGGTTTTGCCGCATGCGCCACCGGACAGCCGCCCGCCAGGGCAAACGCGCCGCCCAGCGCCCCTACCCCTTTTAACAACCGACGTCGGGAAGGTTCCGCCACGTCGTACTCGTCATGCTCGTTCATCGCTTAATCCAGACCCAATACGCCACGCAGCAGGGAGAGATCTTCCGCCAGCGTCGTAATCGGGCCTTTCAGCGCGTTACGATCAGCATCGGTCAGCTTGTCATAGGTTTCGAACCCGTCTTTGGTGCGGTATTTCGCCAGGATAGCGTCAACTTTCTTAAAATTGGCATCCACTTTCGCCAGCAGTTCGCCGTTCTCTTTTTGCAACTGTGGCCGCAGCAGATCGACAATTTTCTGTGCGCCGTCGACGTTTGCCTGGAAGTCCCACAGGTCGGTGTGGCTGTAACGATCTTCTTCACCGCTGATTTTGCTGGCGGCTACTTCTTCAATCAGACCCGCTGCGCCACCCACCACTTTCGACGGTGGGAATGCCAGCTCGCTGATGCGTTTTTGCAGCTCCAGCACGTCGCTGTTGAGCTGCTCGGCGTATTTCTCCATCCCCCTGGTGGAGTTATCGCCAAACAGGGCTTTTTCCAGACGGTGGAAGCCGGTGAATTTCGGATCGGCGGCCTTCTGCTCGTAGTCGTCTTCACGGGCGTCAATGCTGCCATCGAGGTCAGAGAACAGCTCGGCAATCGGCTCGATGCGCTCGTAGTGCTGACGTGTAGGCGCATACAGGGATTTCGCTTTTTCGATATCGCCCGCTTTCACCGCGTCGGTAAAGGCTTTGGTGCCTGCCACCAGGTCCGCCGTCTCTTTGGTGACGTAGGCTTTATAGGCGGTAATAGCGTCGCCGAGACTCAGCAGCGCCGTGCCTTTGGCCGCGTCCGCCGTCGCTGCGCCTTTGACGATCAGCTTACCTTTCGGGTTAGTCAGCAGGCCGCAGGTCATGTCATATTCCCCGGGCTGAAGATTTGCGGTCATCTTCTGGCTGAAGCCCGGCGCGATATTCTCGCGCTCTTCCACCACCATCACGCCTTTCAGGATTTCCCACTCCAGCGCCTTCTGGCTGTGGTTCTGAATAATAAACTGGGTTTTACCGCTGTTAACCGTGATGGTCATCGGCTCACACTGTTTATCGTTGACGGTGACTTTGACCTGCGGAATATCTGCTGCCTGAGCGGCGAAGGCAGACACGAACAGCGCGGCGATGCCTGCGCATAACGCACTACGACGGAACTGAATGGCCATGACTCTTCCCTTTAAAAGTATGTTGTAACTAAAACAGCACTTACGGCGCAACGCGCGACGTCTGCGAGCCGGTACGTGGCGGCATAGCGAACAGGATCAGCGCCGGAACCAGATAGATAAAGTACATCGCCACTTCGCTGACGCTCGGCGTTTCCTGGTAGCCGAAGATCCCTTCGAGCAGGGTACCGGTCAGTGAATGGGTCGACAGGACGTTGCTGAGATCGAACGCCACGTCCTGGAAGTGGTTCCACAGGCCCGCTTCGTGGAAGGCGCGGATCGCCCCTGCCGCCAGTCCCGCGGCCACCAGCAGAATAAACAGGCTGGTCCACTTGAAGAACGCGCCCAGGTTAAGACGAATGCCGCCCCAGTAGAGCAGGAAGCCAAGCACAACCGCCGTGGCCAGCCCGAGCATCGCGCCCAGCGGCGGCCAGATGCCCACGTCCTGCTGAAAAGCCGCGAGCAGGAAGAACACGGACTCCAGGCCTTCACGCGCCACGGCGAAAAAGACCATCATGATCAGCGCCCAGCCGTGGTGGTTGCCTTTTTGCAGAGCGTTATCCACCGCCTGCTCAAGCTGTACCTTCACGTTACGGGAAACTTTGCGCATCCAGAACACCATCCAGGTGAGGATCACCACCGCTATTACGGCAACAATGCCTTCAAACAGCTCCTGCTCTTTCTGCGGAAATTCACCGGTGGTTTCGTTGATAAGAATACCCAGCCCCAGGCAGAGCGCCGCGGCAAGGAAAACGCCAACCCACATCACGCCAATCCAGCGTCCGCGCTGGGTACGCTTCAGATAACTGGCGATAAGGCTAACAATCAGGGCCGCTTCAAGGCCTTCACGTAACATAATGAGAAAAGGAACAAACATGCCGACACCTTAAATGTTTATCGCGGTCAACTGATGCAAAGAAAGGTAAATTCTTGTGATAGTGATTATCATTACGGCAACAAGAAAAACAAGCGAAATGTGTTGCGTTTTGATGACCAGATGTAAACGCATTGCGGAGTAATAATTGCCTGAGTAACCGTTGCGTTTATAAGGTATAACGAAAATGCCCATTTACGGTTAACCGGGGCTGTGGCTAAATGTCCACCTCGAAAACCAACTGAAAATAAACCATGTTTAAAATTGTCCATTTCCTGCTGGCGCTGGTGATTATTCTTGCGCTTGCCTGGCTGGTGAGTTTCGACCGCCGAAAAGTTCGTATTCGTTTCGTTTTACAGCTGATCGTGATTGAAATTGCGCTGGCGTTCTTTTTCCTGCATGCAGAAAGCGGTCTGTTTATTATTAAATACGTCTCCGGTTTCTTTGAGTCGCTGCTTAAATTCGCTGCCGAAGGGACGAATTTTGTCTTTGGCGGGATGGGTGAAAAAGGGCTGGCGTTTATTTTCCTTGGCGTGCTCTGCCCCATTATTTTTATCTCAGCGTTGATCGGTATTCTTCAGCACTGGCGCATTCTGCCGATCTTTATTCGGGTGATCGGGACGCTGCTGTCAAAACTGAACGGCATGGGCAAGCTGGAATCCTTCAACGCGGTGAGCTCGCTGATCCTCGGTCAGTCGGAAAACTTTATTGCCTACAAGGGCGTACTCGGGGATCTCTCCTCACGTCGTCTGTTTACGATGGCTGCCACGGCTATGTCGACGGTGTCGCTGTCGATTGTCGGGGCCTATATGACCATGCTCGACGCCAAATTTGTCGTCGCGGCGCTGATCCTGAACATGTTCAGCACCTTTATTATTCTTTCGGTCATTAACCCGACCCGCCCGGAAGCGGAGCCGGATATCAAGCTGGAAAAACTGCACGAATCCCAGAGCTTCTTTGAAATGCTGGGCGAGTATATTCTGGCCGGTTTTAAGGTGGCAATGATTATTCTGGCGATGCTGATTGGTTTTATCGCCCTTATTAGCGCCGTTAACGCCCTCTTCTCCAGCATATTTGGCATGAGCTTCCAGCAGATTCTGGGTTATGTGTTTTATCCGCTGGCGTGGCTTATTGGTATTCCGTTGAGCGATGCCTTAAACGCGGGGAGCATTATGGCAACTAAACTGGTGGCGAATGAATTTGTGGCGATGATCGAGCTGCAAAAAATTGCCCATCAAATGTCACCTCGCGGGCTGGGTATTTTGTCCGTGTTCCTGGTGTCGTTCGCTAACTTTGCTTCCATTGGCATTGTGGCGGGGGCAATAAAAGGTCTGAACGAGCAGCAGGGCAACGTGGTGTCGCGGTTTGGTTTGCGTCTGGTGTACGGCGCGACGCTGGTGAGCCTGCTTTCGGCGAGCTTTGCGGGGTTGGTGTTGTAAGTTTTGTGCGGTTAATGCCCGGCGGCGCTTCGCTTGCACGGGCCTACGATACTACAACGGCGGGATTTCCCGCCGTTTTTCATTAAAACTGCACGCACACCGGCTGGTCAACCCGCATCACCGACTCCTGCGCGAAGCGTGACTTATAGATCCCGCGCAACGCTTCAATATTCTTCTCACTCTGCGCATCTTTCCCGTGGATCAGCATCAGCGCCTTGCTCGGCTCGCGCGCCACCTTGCCGTCGTTACCCAGCCACTGACCACGGGCATCAAACACCGTTAAGCCATCGCGAAAACGCGGCGTCACGTCCTGGTCAACAAACTGCTGCCACTCGCTGCCGGTAATCTGCGCCCCTGCCGGGCGATTCAAGCCAAAATAGAGCGTGGTCTGCTGCATCTGGTTATCCGCTTTGCAGGTTTCCACCGGCACGTGCTGCGCGGGTGCGTTACAGCCCGCCAGCATCACGAATGCTGCCACCATTAACCCTGTTTTAATTCTCATTGATGAAGACTCACATAGGTGAAAGGACTATCCCCTCTCCCCACCGGGGAGAGGGTTAGGGTGAGGGGAGATTACTCAGCCTGAAGCTTAGTCGGCGGCGCAGTGTGGTAGTGCGCGTCGGCTTCCGCAAAGCGTTTCTGCATGGAGGCAGACGGTGCTTTACCCAGCAGGCTGAAGACCACGATACCGATGCTGCCGAAGATGAAGCCAGGAATGATTTCGTACAGGCCCAGCCAGGCGAACTGTTTCCAGACGATAACGGTAACCGCACCAATAATCATCCCCGCCAGCGCGCCGTTGCGGGTCATGCGTGACCACATGACGGAGAACAGGACTACCGGCCCAAACGCGGCACCGAAGCCCGCCCACGCGTAGCTCACCAGCCCCAGCACGCGGTTTTCCGGGTTTGCTGCCAGCGCAATCGCCACCAGCGCAACCAGCAGCACCATAAAACGCCCTACCCACACCAGCTCTTTCTGGCTCGCGCCCTTACGCAGGAACGCTTTGTAGAGGTCTTCGGTGATGGCGCTGGAGCACACCAGCAGCTGACAGCTCAGGGTGGACATCACCGCAGCCAGGATCGCGGAGAGCAGAATACCGGCAATCCAAGGGTTAAACAGAATCTGCGCCAGTTCGATGAACACGCGCTCGGCGTTCTGGTTCACCGCGCCCGCCTGCGCCGGGTTGTTGTTAAAGTACGCAATGCCGAAGAAGCCAACCGCGCACGCGCCCGCCAGACACAGGATCATCCACGTCATGCTGATGCGACGCGCGTGAACGATGGTATGGTGAGAATCCGCCGCCATAAAGCGCGCCAGAATGTGCGGCTGACCGAAGTAGCCCAGGCCCCAGCCCATCAGGGAGACGATGGCGACAAAGTTCAGCCCTTTCAGCATATCGACGTTTTCAATGCTCTTCTGCTTGATCACTTCCAGCGATTCGCCAAAGCCGCCGACGGTGAAAATGACAATCACCGGGGTCAGGATCAGGGCGAAAATCATCAGGCTCGCCTGCACGGTGTCGGTCCAGCTTACCGCCAGGAATCCGCCCACGAAGGTATAGAGGATGGTCGCGGCCGCACCGGCCCACAGGGCGGTTTCATAGCTCATGCCGAAGGTACTTTCGAACAGACGCGCGCCCGCCACGATGCCGGAAGCACAGTAGATGGTGAAGAACAGCAGGATCACCACCGCAGAGATAATGCGCAGGATACGGCTGTTATCTTCAAAGCGTCCGGTGAAGTAATCCGGCAGCGTCAGGGCGTTGTTGTTGGCTTCGGTATGCACACGCAGACGGCCTGCTACCAGCTTCCAGTTGATCCATGCGCCAACGGTCAGGCCGATGGCGATCCAGCTTTCGGAGATACCGGAGATGAAAATCGCGCCCGGCAGCCCCATCAGCAGCCAGCCGCTCATGTCGGAAGCGCCCGCAGAGAGTGCGGTGACCATCGGGCCTAAGCTGCGCCCGCCGAGGATGTAGTCGTCAAAGTTTTTAGTGGAACGCCATGCCAAAAACCCTATCAGGATCATGCCAAAAATATAAACGAGAAATGTCACCAGCATCGGTGTGCTAATAGCCATTCAAATTCTCCAAAATGTCGAGCGACAACCGTCCGGGTTGCCTTGTTATGTCATCACCGGAACGTAGTGATGTGTGTATGTGTTTCCGTTGGGCGCGCTATCCTGCCGTATACGCATCCCACTGACAAACGATTTAACACTGCATTTACATGAATTTCATCACTGGTTTTATACGTCTTTCCTATAGGTTGCACTCGCTCACGCTTTTACGGGTTGCACCTTTAAAAAGTGTTAAGCACCGCATAAAAACTGGGCTCAGAAACGGCCGCACGTTCTTTTTCACAGCTAACTAATCGTTAACAATCCATTCATTTTCCAGCTTGCAGACCAGGTCACATTTAACACGGTTGCACAAAGTTGCAACATGGTGGATATTTCACGCTATCAACAGAACGCTATTACAGAACAACAGGAGTTTTGGCATGGGGATGACCACCATGGGGGTTAAGCTGGATGACGCTACCCGCGAACGGATTAAAACCGCTGCGACCCGCATCGACCGCACACCGCACTGGTTAATCAAGCAGGCGATTTTTAACTATCTGGAAAGACTGGAGAGTGAAGAAGGTCTGCCGGAGCTGCCTGCCCTGCTGGCGGGCGCAGCGAACGAAAGCGAAGAAGCCGCGACGGCCGTTGAGGAGAACCACCAGCCGTTCCTCGAATTTGCCGAGCAGATCCTGCCGCAGTCCGTCAGCCGCGCCGCCATTACCGGCGCCTACCGCCGTGCCGAAACCGACGCCGTGCCGATGCTGCTGGAGCAGGCGCGCCTGCCGGAAGCCGTTGCCGCTCAGGCGCACAGCCTGGCGTATCAGCTCGCCGACAAGCTGCGTAACCAGAAAACCGCCAGCGGACGCGCCGGTATGGTGCAGGGTCTGTTGCAGGAGTTCTCCCTCTCCTCGCAGGAAGGCGTGGCGCTGATGTGTCTGGCGGAAGCGCTGCTGCGTATTCCGGATAAAGCCACCCGCGATGCCCTGATCCGCGACAAAATCAGCAACGGCAACTGGCACTCCCACATTGGCCGCAGTCCGTCCCTGTTCGTTAACGCCGCCACCTGGGGCCTGCTGTTTACCGGCAAGCTGGTCTCCACCCATAACGAAGCCAACCTGTCGCGCTCTCTGAACCGCATCATCGGCAAGAGCGGCGAGCCGCTGATCCGCAAGGGCGTGGACATGGCGATGCGCCTGATGGGCGAGCAGTTCGTCACCGGGGAAACCATTGCCGAAGCGCTGGCAAACGCGCGTAAGCTGGAAGATAAAGGTTTCCGCTACTCCTACGACATGCTGGGCGAAGCGGCGCTGACCGCCGCCGACGCGCAGGCCTACATGGTCTCTTACCAGCAGGCGATCCACGCCATCGGTAAAGCGTCCAACGGTCGCGGTATTTATGAAGGCCCGGGCATCTCCATTAAGCTCTCCGCCCTGCACCCGCGCTACAGCCGTGCGCAGTACGACCGGGTGATGGAAGAACTCTACCCGCGCCTGAAGTCCCTGACCCTGCTGGCGCGCCAGTATGATATCGGCATTAACATCGACGCCGAAGAGGCGGACCGTCTGGAGATCTCCCTCGATCTGCTGGAAAAACTGTGCTTCGAGCCGGAGCTGGCGGGCTGGAACGGGATTGGTTTCGTTATCCAGGCCTACCAGAAACGCTGCCCGTTCGTCATTGACTACCTGATTGACCTGGCCAGCCGCAGCCGTCGCCGCCTGATGATCCGTCTGGTGAAGGGCGCCTACTGGGACAGCGAAATCAAACGCGCCCAGATGGAAGGTCTGGAAGGCTATCCGGTCTATACCCGCAAGGTCTACACCGACGTCTCCTACCTCGCCTGCGCGAAAAAACTGCTCGGCGTGCCGAACCTGATTTATCCGCAGTTCGCCACCCACAACGCCCACACCCTGGCGGCGATCTACAGCCTGGCGGGTCAGAACTACTATCCGGGCCAGTACGAGTTCCAGTGTCTGCACGGCATGGGCGAACCGCTGTACGAGCAGGTGACCGGTAAAGTGGCCGACGGCAAGCTGAACCGTCCGTGCCGTATTTATGCCCCGGTAGGTACTCACGAAACTCTGCTGGCCTACCTGGTGCGTCGTCTGCTGGAGAACGGGGCGAACACCTCCTTCGTTAACCGCATCGCCGATACCACCCTGCCGCTGGACGAACTGGTGGCCGACCCGGTACAGGCCGTTGAGAAGATGGCGGCGCAGGAAGGCCAGATTGGTCTGCCGCATCCGAAGATTGCCCTGCCGCGCGAGCTGTATGGTGCAGGTCGCGTCAACTCGGCGGGTCTGGATCTCGCCAACGAACACCGTCTGGCGTCGCTCTCTTCTGCCCTGCTTAACAGCGCATTGCAGAAGTGGCAGGCCAGGCCGATCCTTGAGCAGTCCGTTGAGGACGGTGAAATGCAGCCGGTGATCAACCCGGCAGAGCCGAAGGATATCGTCGGCTACGTGCGCGAAGCCACGGAAGCGGAAGTGGAGCAGGCCCTGGAGAGCGCGGTGAATAACGCGCCAATCTGGTTCGCCACGCCGCCACAGGAGCGCGCCGCCATTCTGGAACGCGCGGCGGTGCTGATGGAAGATCAGATGCAGCAGCTTATCGGCATTCTGGTGCGTGAAGCGGGTAAAACCTTCAGCAACGCCATCGCCGAAGTGCGCGAGGCGGTCGACTTCCTGCACTACTACGCCGGTCAGGTGCGCGATGATTTCGACAACGAAACCCACCGTCCGCTCGGCCCGGTGGTGTGTATCAGCCCGTGGAACTTCCCGCTGGCGATCTTCACCGGCCAGATTGCCGCGGCGCTGGCCGCAGGCAACAGCGTGCTGGCGAAACCGGCAGAGCAGACCCCGCTGATTGCCGCCCAGGGCATTAACATTCTGCTGGAAGCGGGCGTACCGGCGGGCGTGGTGCAGCTGCTGCCAGGGCGCGGTGAAACGGTCGGGGCCAAACTGACCTCCGATAACCGCGTACGCGGCGTGATGTTTACCGGTTCTACCGAAGTGGCCTCCCTGCTACAACGCAACATCGCCACCCGTCTGGATGCGCAGGGCCGTCCTACCCCGCTGATCGCTGAAACCGGCGGCATGAACGCCATGATCGTGGACTCCTCCGCACTCACCGAGCAGGTCGTCGTTGACGTGCTGGCCTCTGCCTTCGACAGCGCGGGCCAACGCTGTTCCGCCCTGCGCGTACTGTGCTTACAGGATGACGTGGCTGACCACACGCTGAAGATGCTGCGCGGTGCGATGGCGGAATGCCGCATGGGCAACCCGGGCCGTCTCACTACCGACATCGGGCCGGTGATCGACGCGGAAGCCAAAGCCAACATTGAAAACCACATTCAGACCATGCGTGCCAAAGGCCGTCCGGTGTTCCAGGCGGTGCGCGAGAACAGCGAAGATGCCCGCGAGTGGCAGACCGGCACCTTCGTGCCGCCAACGCTGATTGAGCTGGCAAGCTTCGACGAGCTGAAAAAAGAGGTCTTCGGCCCGGTACTGCACGTGGTGCGCTACAACCGTAACAACCTCAACGAGCTGATCGATCAGATCAACGCCTCGGGTTACGGCCTGACGCTTGGCGTGCATACCCGTATCGACGAAACCATTGCCCAGGTGACCGGCAATGCTAAAGTTGGCAACCTGTACGTTAACCGCAACATGGTTGGCGCGGTCGTGGGCGTGCAGCCGTTCGGCGGTGAAGGCCTCTCCGGCACCGGTCCGAAAGCGGGCGGCCCGCTCTACCTGTACCGTCTGCTGGCAAACCGCCCGGAAAATGCGCTGGGCGTGACGCTGGCGCGTCATGACGCGGAATATCCGGTGGATGCGCAGGTGAAAACCGTGCTAACCCAGCCGCTGGACGCGCTGATTAAGTGGGCAGAAAATCGTCCCGAGCTGCATGCGATTGCACAACAGTACGGCGAGCTGGCGCAGGCGGGAACACAGCGTCTGCTGCCGGGTCCAACCGGTGAGCGCAACACATGGACGCTGATGCCGCGCGAGCGCGTGCTGTGCGTGGCGGATAACGAGCAGGACGCGCTGGTGCAGCTGGCTGCCGCGACGGCAACGGGCTGTGAGGTGCTGTGGCCGGAAGATGCGCTGCATCGCGACCTCGCCAAACAGCTGCCAAAAGCGGTCTCGGCCCGCATTCGCTTTGCGAAGGCCGATGCCCTGCTGACCCAGCCCTTTGACGCGGTGATCTACCACGGTGATTCCGACCAGCTGCGCGAACTATGTGAGCAGGTGGCGGCCCGCAGCGGTGCCATCGTTTCCGTGCAGGGCTTTGCGCGCGGGGAAACCAACCTGCTGCTGGAGCGTCTGTACGTTGAGCGCTCGCTCAGCGTCAACACCGCGGCGGCAGGGGGTAACGCCAGCCTGATGACAATCGGCTAACGCTGTGCTAATAAGGCTCCGGAGACGGAGCCTTATTTTATTGGGGAGTGTATGAAACGATATCTTATCGCAGGCGCAGCACTGCTGCTCAGCGTCAGCGCGCTGGCCGACGAGTGCGACAAAGCGACCACCCAGACAGAACTCAGTGCCTGTGCGGCAGAGCAGTACCAGGCTGCGGATAAAAAGCTCAACCAGACGTACCAGGCCGCCATCAAACGCGCGGCAGCCACTCAGCGCGACCTGCTGAAAAAGGCGCAGCAGGCGTGGATCGCCCTGCGTGACGCAGACTGTAAATTGATGGGTTCAGGAACCGAAGGTGGCACTATTCAGCCGATGATTATCAACCAGTGCCTGACCGAGAAAACAGCGGAGCGCGAAGCCTTTCTGGCCTCGTTGATGCAGTGTGAAGAGGGCAATTTAAGCTGCCCTTTCCAACCGGCTGATTAGCGCACACGGATCCCTTCGATAATCATCCGCTGCACGTTATCCAGCGTACTCTGGAAAAACGCCTCGTCCTGGAGCGTTTTACCGGTCACCGCCTCGACCTGGGCCGCGAAGTCAGCGTAGTGCTGGGTTGAGGCCCAAATCATGAAGATCAGATGATGCGGATCGACGGGCGCCAGTTTTCCGCTGGCGACCCATCCGGCAATAATGGCCGATTTATCGTCCACCAGCTGCTTTAGATCTCCCGTCAGCTCCGCCTGCAACAGCGGCGCGCCCTGCAACATCTCCAGGCAGAACAGCCTTGATGCCTGCGGGTAATCACGCGATACCTCCAGCTTCAGGCGTATGTACTCCTCTATCGCCACCAGCGGGGCCAGCTCTTCGCGAAATGCTTTAAGTGGTGCGAGCCAGATATCCAGGATCTGCTGCATCACCGCCACATACAGCGCCTCTTTCGAAGGGTAGTAGTAGAGCAGATTGGTCTTGGACACCCCGGCCTGCTCCGCCACCTGCTCAAGGCGCGTACCGTGAATACCAAACTGCGAAAATGTCTCCAGCGCAGCGCTGAGGATCGCCTGTTTCTTGGCGCTCACCGCCTGCGAACGTTTACCTGGTGTTTTCACTGCGCCTTGTGTCATTTTCGCTCTCCTTATTGGTTTGCCATAGCATAGCAAATGCCCTGCTTTCTCTCGACATTTTGGGGAGCGGGGCTGCACCGAATCAAAAAGGAAAATGTACGGACAGGTAGACTTAACAGCCCACTTATATTACAAATTTGATATCACTTTTTTCTCGTTAAGTAAGGGCTTTTCCCATGCCTTTAGTCATACGACAAGCAACATTAGCCGATTCAGTATTACTAAAAGAGCTTGGCTATCGCATCTATCCAGCGCACTTTAAGCATATGTGGCAGTCAGAATCAGGATTGTATAATTATTTGGAATGTGAATATTCTCTTCCTGTTATTGAGCAGAATATTAATGACAAAACATAAGCTGGTATATAGCGGAAATAGATCAGCCGATTAGTTTTGCGAAGCTGACATGGCAAGCGACTATCCCTAATACAGACATTAGTGGTGTTCTTCTTGACAAACTCTACCTTGCCCCAACTAAAACGAATCAGCATTACGGTCAATTAATGTTTAAAAAATTCATAGATCTTGCCCGAAGTGATGGAAAAAAATTTTTATGGTTGGAGGTTCTCGAGCAAAACGAACATGCTCATAGATTCTATAAAAAGCAGGGAATGCAATACATCAGCGACATCGTTTTCGAAACAGAGTCACAGCGGAGCATACTCAAGATAATGGGGATGTGTATATAACGTCCGATTTTCGCTCACAGCGGACCTTCGGTGCTGGCTGCATCGTGTCAGGAGTGGACCTTACAAATATCAGCGCGAGAATCAATAGAGAACAAACATACCAGCTCTGGGAGAGATCGTTTCACACAGGTAAAGAACAGACGCAATCACCAATTCTTATACCAAATCCAACCTCACCCGATGGTTTAATGTTTTACTGTTATTCTTCTTTGCTGACGAGAGTAAAAAATGATTGACTACACCGGATTCAACGTCATAAATCTTGAAGACAGTAAGTAATGTTACACAAATGTTCTTGCCAGTCTTGGTCATGTTATCCGGCTTGAATTTCCGGGCAAGGCGGTAGGTTTTGGTCCCGCCCAACTCGATGAAGGGCAAGATCCTAGCGGTGCGTTCTGGTTAACACAGGGAACTCCCTCCACACCCCGAATGCATCTTGCCTTCAATGCAAAAAACAAAGAGGATGTTGAGGCATTCCACCATGTCGCCCTCCAGGCAGGTGGAAAAGATAATGGTGCGCCGGGTTACAGGCCCCATTATCACCCTGGATATTACGCCGCGTTCATCCTTGATCCTGATGGGTACAATATAGAGGCGGTTTAACACGAGACGCGATAGTCGCTAATATACTTCCCCAATGCTGATAGACGATCCTGCGCAAATATTCAGGCAGGATCGTCTGACGGGTGGTATCAGTTCAGTAAAAGCGTTGGTCAATTAATGCGTTTGGCATAATTACTTTCTCTGTATCATGAAAAGCGCTTACATCATTTCCTGTATTTCCGTTCCTCTGCTCATAGCAGCCGGTCAACTACCGTGATTTCTGAAGGTGTATCGGCTGTTATTTTACATAAATGGACGGAACTTCCTGTTTGTCAGGGTGACACGGAAAAGGACACAGGCGATACTTATCCTGGAAGATCGAGTGCTGACTGCTTTAGATTACAACAAAACTGGTCTGAAATATTGCTGAAATGGCGCGTTCCGGGTCTGAATCCCAGAAAATTGGCCCACGAAGCACCACGGTAGAAAACCCAGTTTTGCAGTATGGGGGATTATTATGGCTGAAGTCGCAGCTCATTTTTTGTCCTCGCTAACGCTGCGGGAGTTTCGTCGTTAAATGCCTCCCATGCCCTGGCGGATATAGACAGAACAGTCTGAGCATCCCGAGGAAGCAGATATTACAATGAAAGGATCAGTGATGTATAATCAATGATGCCAAAATTAACGGTGTTTTTTGTGGTATGGAGACTGCCTGCTCTGGCTTTTCTTCTTTTGGTTTTTATGGTTTTTATGGTTTTTATGGTTTTAAAATACGAGTCCGGTCTTGGAAAAATCTCACTAGCAGCATTTATTTGTTTAGTTGCAGTTGTTTTATATAGGATATTTTTGAACTGATATGTTATCAGTCCCAGTGGATATAAAATGCTGTATGTCCAAGTGATTGCGGAGAATTAAAAGAGTGAAGAAAAGACGGCTGGTGCGGCTCGATGGCTGCATCCAGCTCTTATTGGGAGTGCATCTAGTGGGATCGCATGATAGATGATTTTTTAATCAACATTGCGAGTAGTGGTTATAAATATCCCGTCCTCCCTTCTGCGATAGTTTGAAAACATTACCCGGTTCATTACACATGCGACTTTCATAAAAGTTATCCGTTGTTATATTATGTAAACAAATAAGTCGTGTTCCATAGGTAATATCTTCGCGATCACTAGGAATTACTTCGTGTTCCGGTCCATACCAATATAGTTTGGCTTTATCGCCCTTTGCAATAAATGGAGCTGGATCACCTGAAGCCTCCTTATACTCAAATGTGAATTTTTCTCCATCACAAACCATATTCACCATGCATTTTGTGTAACTTGTACTATAAGACAAATCTGAACCAGTATTGGGCTCGTATACAGTTACTTTTCTTCTCTCCCGGTATACAGTGTCTATTGAAACTATTCTTCGGTTGAGTTCCTTAGGTAATCTTAGGTTTAGCTCATAATCTTGTTTATGCTGGCAACTTTTTGATAAGTTTGTAACAGAGGTAAATAAATCTTTTTCTTGCATAAGGTTTTTTCGCATCAAATCTCGAAATTGAATGAATTCATCTGAGTATGTATGACAAAAATTAAGGAGTGTCAGGATAAAACCAAACAAACTTAGTAATAAAAATGGGACATAACATACAAATATATCAGTGCTAGATGAGTAATACGCACCTATAGAAAGTGTACATAAAATCAGACCAAGCAATACAGCTAAAGATGCAGATTTACCACGATTTCTTTCAGTGTCCATCATTCTGAACTCGATGCAATCGCAATCTCCTAGCCAGCATATCCTATAGCTATTAGGTGATATTTTATATACAATGATATAAAGATCGCTGTTTTTGGGAATGCATTCAATGGAATTAAAATTTGGTGTGACTGGTCTCAGATCGTAGTAACTTAAATAATAGTAGAACTCATTGTAGGTGATTCTTACGTATGAGGCATTGTTACCTTTCTCATCACACATTCTGTCGATTTTTACTTTGTCAAAAGGCAACCTGAGGCATTTATACATATCTTTGCGACCTAAATTATGTTTGATGTTTATGTCCTGGCACAAATTATAGAAGAAACAGGTCATGAAAACAATTCATACACATGATACATGGATTTGTGAAATATATTTACATGGTGAATTTCCCATTACCTGAAATTGGACAGAACAACCTGAACGTCCAAGCTGGTGATTGCTCCGAACCGTTGAATTCACAGCCAGCAGCGGGCTTTTAGTTGTTGTCAATGGGAGGGTATTTCAGCAAAATGAAATTACCTTTAAACACGGCAATTTTTTATGCAGCCTCCAACTATTAAATCTAGCTCCGGCAGGAGTTACTAACTCATAGAATAAAGGATGCACAGGATCGGATTATGCGTACTCATAAACAGAATAAGCCTCGTAAACTGTATTGCAGCGTCAACACGACTACGCGGCACCATTCTAATAATCCAGGTTCTGAATATTGCTGGGAACGTAATCGTAAAAGAGTCGGGGATGAACTACTGGCCAAGCGCGAGTCAATACATGGCGGACAGAAGCATGGCCGAGACTACACACCATTGTTTTATTTTCTGATCAAAAAGATTGGCAAATCGTGGAATGAAATATTCAGCGAAGTATGTGGACGTCTTGATACCACCGAGCCTGTATTCTGGTTGGTCGCGCTACATGAGCATCAGCGAAGGGATTTATTCTGCATTGGCGAAAGCAGTTTTTATCCGGGTCTGTTTGTTGATGAGAATGGAATTCTGTAAGAGGTAAATACTTTAATCACGATAAAGGATGTTAAGGTGACTTGCCGCTGCTGCACACACACACTTATGTTGGAGAATCTGTACCCTGGATAGATTGAATAACAACACCTTTTATCCTGCCACGGGTGCGGCCCTCATCAGCAACGAGAGCGATTACTAACTTTTGCTTTTTGCTCAATGCGGACGACCCGCTCCCCAATCCCTTACCGCCCCTGCACCGCCATCGCGCACCGTTGCCTGTTTGCGTGCATCTATTTTGACCATTTAGTCCACTTTATTTGCACTCTATTCACCAACCTTGCGTTAACACATTAACAATAAAGCCCTTTTAAAAACTGGCATCCCCTTTGCAAAACCCTTTTCACGAGGCTGAACAGGATATGCAGGATGCAGCGCCACGTCTGACTTTCACCCACACAGAGATGAAGAGAGGTTCGTGATGAAAATTGGCGTATTTGTACCGATCGGCAACAACGGCTGGCTTATCTCGACCACTGCCCCGCAATACATGCCGACCTTTGAGCTGAATAAAGCCATCGTGCAGAAAGCGGAGCATTACCATTTCGACTTTGCGCTCTCGATGATCAAGCTGCGCGGTTTCGGCGGTAAGACCGAATTCTGGGACCACAACCTGGAGTCCTTTACCCTGATGGCGGGCCTGGCGGCGGTCACCTCGCGGATCCAGATCTACGCCACCGCCGCCACCCTTACCCTGCCCCCGGCGATCGTGGCGCGGATGGCCTCCACCATCGACTCCATCTCCGGCGGGCGCTTTGGCGTTAACCTGGTCACCGGCTGGCAAAAGCCGGAGTACGAGCAGATGGGGATCTGGCCGGGGGACGATTACTTCTCCCGTCGCTACGACTACCTGACTGAATATGTGCAGGTGCTGCGCGATCTGTGGGGCACCGGCAAAAGCGATTTCAAAGGCGATTTCTTCACCATGAACGACTGCCGCGTCAGCCCGCAGCCGTCGGGGCCGATGAAGGTTATCTGCGCCGGGCAGAGCGACGCGGGAATGGAATTTTCCTCGAAATACGCCGACTTCAACTTCTGCTTCGGTAAAGGCGTTAACACCCCTGCCGCCTTCGCGCCCACTGCGGCACGCATGAAAGCGGCCGCCGACAAAACCGGGCGCGACGTGGGCTCCTACGTGCTGTTTATGGTGATTGCCGACGAAACCGATGACGCCGCGCGCGCCAAATGGGAACGATACAAGGACGGCGCGGATGACGAAGCGCTGAGCTGGCTGACCGAGCAGAGCCAGAAGGATACCCGCTCCGGCGCGGACACCAACGTTCGCCAGATGGCCGACCCGACGTCTGCCGTCAATATCAACATGGGCACCCTGGTTGGCTCGTATGCCAGCGTCGCCAGAATGCTCGACGAAGTGGCTGCCGTGCCCGGCGCCGAAGGCGTGCTGCTGACCTTCGATGATTTTCTCACCGGCGTGGAAACCTTCGGCGAGCGCATTCAGCCGCTGATGCAGTGCCGCGCCCACATCCCTGCCGTGACGAAGGAGGTGGCGTAATGACGACCCTCAACGCTCGCCCGGAAGCCATTACCTTTGACGCGCAGCGCAGCGCGCTGATCGTGGTGGATATGCAAAACGCCTATGCCAGTAAAGGCGGGTATCTGGATCTGGCCGGGTTTGACGTCTCCACCACGCAGCCGGTGATCGAGAACATTAAAACCGCCGTGCACGCTGCGCGCGCTGCGGGCATGCTCATCGTCTGGTTCCAGAACGGCTGGGACGACCAGTACGTCGAAGCTGGTGGTCCCGGCTCCCCCAACTTTCACAAATCCAACGCCCTGAAAACCATGCGCCAACGGCCAGAACTCCAGGGCACGCTGCTGGCGAAAGGCGGCTGGGATTATCAACTGGTGGATGAGCTGGTACCGGAAGCCAGCGATATCGTACTGCCGAAACCGCGCTACAGCGGCTTTTTCAATACCCCGCTCGACAGCCTGCTGCGCAGCCGGGGCATTCGTCATCTGGTCTTTACGGGCATTGCCACCAACGTCTGCGTGGAGTCGACCCTGCGCGACGGCTTTTTCCTCGAGTATTTTGGCGTGGTGCTGGAAGACGCTACCCATCAGGCCGGGCCGGATTTTGCCCAGAAAGCCGCCCTGTTCAATATCGAAACCTTTTTTGGCTGGGTCAGTAACGTCAATGATTTCTGCGACGCGCTGGATCCCCCGCTCGCCCGTATCGCCTGAGGAGAACCGCTATGCCGAAATCCGTGATTATTCCGCCGGGCACCAGCACTCCGATTGCCCCCTTCGTTCCCGGCACCCTCGCCGACGGCGTGGTGTATGTCTCGGGCACGCTGCCGTTTGATAAAGACAACAACGTGGTGTTTATCAACGACCCAAAGGGGCAAACCCGCCACGTGCTGGAGACGATCAAAACCGTGATCGAAACGGCGGGTGGTACGATGGAGGACGTGACCTTCAACAGCATCTTTATCACCGACTGGAAAAACTACGCCGCGATTAACGAAATCTACGCGGAGTTTTTCCCCGGCGATAAACCGGCGCGGTTTTGCATCCAGTGCGGGCTGGTAAAGCCCGAAGCGCTGGTTGAAATTGCCACCGTTGCGCACATCGCGAAGTGAGGCCACCATGAAACTGTCCATTTCCCCGCCCCCCTTTGCGGGCGCGCCCGTGGTGGTACTGATTGCCGGGCTCGGCGGCAGCGGGAGCTACTGGCTGCCTCATCTCGCCGTGCTGGGGCAGGAGTATCAGGTGGTGTGCTACGACCAGCGGGGCACGGGGAATAACCCGGATACCCTGCCGGAAGACTACACCCTCGCACACATGGCCGACGAGCTCGCACTGGCGTTAGCCGGGGCCGGGATCGCCCGTTACTGCGTGGTCGGCCACGCGCTGGGGGCGCTGGTGGGCCTGCGGCTGGCCATCGATAAGCCCGACGCCCTTACCGCGCTGGTCTGCGTCAACGGCTGGCTGACGCTCAATGCCCATACCCGACGCTGTTTTGACGTTCGCGAACGTCTGCTGCATTCGGGCGGCGCGCAGGCGTGGGTAGAGGCACAGCCGTTGTTCCTCTACCCGGCAGACTGGATGGCCGCCCGCGCCCCGCGGCTGGAGGCCGAGCACGCGCTGGCGCTGGCCCATTTTCAGGGCAAAGCCAATCTGCTGCGCAGGCTGCATGCCCTGAAGCAGGCCGATTTCAGCCGCCACGCTGCACGCGTTCGCTGCCCCGTGCAGATTATCTGTTCCACCGACGATCTGCTGGTGCCGTCCGTCTGTTCTGATGAACTGCACGCCGCACTCCCGCACGCCCGCAAAACGGTCATGCGCCAGGGCGGGCATGCCTGCAACGTGACCGCGCCGGACATCTTTAACACTCTGCTGCTGAACGGGCTTGCCAGCCTGCTGCACAGCCCAGAATCCGCTTTGTAAGGAGTTTGAATGAGCGAAGCCATCACGCCCGCCGCGCTGGAAACGCTGTTTACCGGCGCACGTACCCATAACGGCTGGCTGGATATACCGGTCAGTGACGAGACGCTGCACGAGATTTATGACCTGATGAAATGGGGGCCGACGTCCGCCAACTGCTCCCCGGCGCGCATTGTGTTTGTGCGAAGCCCGGAAGGAAAAGAAAAGCTGCGCCCGGCGCTCTCCAGCGGCAACCTTGAGAAAACGCTCACTGCCCCGGTCACGGCGATTGTCGCCTGGGACAGCGAGTTTTATGAGCGCCTGCCTGTACTGTTCCCGCACGGCGATGCCAGAAGCTGGTTTACCGCAAGCCCCGCGCTGGCGGAAGAAACCGCCTTTCGCAACAGCTCAATGCAGGCCGCGTTCCTGATTTTCGCCTGCCGCGCGCTCGGGCTCGACACCGGGCCGATGTCCGGTTTTGACCGGGAAAAAGTGGACGCGGCCTTTTTCACGGGCACGCTGCTTAAAAGCAATCTGCTGATCAACATCGGCTACGGCGATACGACCAAACTGTACGGACGCCTGCCGCGTCTGGCCTTTGACGATGCCTGCGGGCTGGCGTAAGGAGCCATCATGACGACACCCGATCAACAAACGTTCCGTGATGCCATGGCCTGCGTCGGTGCGGCGGTCAATATCATCACCACCGACGGCCCGGCGGGAATGGCGGGCTTTACCGCAAGCGCGGTATGCAGCGTAACCGATACCCCGCCCACTCTGCTGGTGTGCCTCAACCGCGGCGCGTCGGTCTGGCCGATTTTCAGCGAGAACCGCACCCTGTGCGTTAACACGCTGAGTGCCGGACAGGAGCCTTTATCCAACCTGTTTGGCGGGAAAACGCCGATGGCGGACCGCTTTGCCGCTGCCCGCTGGCAGACGGGGGAGACGGGCTGCCCGCGTCTGGAGGCGGCCCTGGCCTCATTCGACTGCCGCATCAGCCAGGTGGTGAGCGTCGGCACCCACGACATTCTGTTTTGCGACATTGTATCGATTATCCGCCACCCGGCGCCGCAAGGGCTGGTGTGGTTCGACCGCGGCTATCACGCACTTATGCGACCCGCCTGTTAATCCGCATTCAGGAGACAGATCATGTTCGGACTTCCCCACTGGCAGTTGAAATCGACCTCCACAGAAGAAGGCGTGGTCGCGCCGGATGAAAGGCTCCCGCTCGGGCAGACCATGGTGATGGGCGTGCAGCATGCGGTCGCGATGTTTGGTGCGACGGTGCTGATGCCCATGCTGATGGGGCTGGATCCTAACCTCGCCATTTTGATGTCGGGTATGGGTACCCTGCTGTTCTTTTTTGTCACCGGCGGGCGTGTGCCCAGCTATCTGGGCTCCAGCGCCGCCTTCGTTGGGGTGGTCATTGCAGCGACCGGGTTTAACGGTCAGGGTATTAACCCCAACCTGAGCGTGGCCCTCGGCGGCATTATCGCCTGTGGGCTGGTCTATACCCTGACCGGTCTGGTGGTGATGAAAGTCGGCACGCGCTGGATCGAGCGGATGATGCCCCCCGTCGTCACCGGGGCGGTGGTGATGGCGATAGGCCTGAACCTCGCGCCGATTGCGGTGAAGAGCGTTTCCGGCTCACCGTTTGAAAGCTGGATGGCGGTGATTACGGTGCTGTGCATCGGCGTGGTGGCGGTCTTTACGCGCGGCATGATCCAGCGGCTGCTGATCCTGGTCGGGCTGATTGCGGCCTGTCTGGTCTACGCGCTGCTGGCGAACGTGTTCGGCCTCGGCAAACCGGTTGATTTCACACTGATTCATCAGGCCGCCTGGTTCGGCATGCCGCACATAACCTCGCCCACCTTTAACGTTCAGGCGATGATGCTCATCGCGCCTGTCGCGGTGATTCTGGTGGCTGAAAACCTGGGCCATTTGAAAGCCGTAGCGGGAATGACCGGCCGCAATATGGACCCGTATATGGGACGGGCGTTTGTGGGAGACGGTCTGGCGACCATGCTCTCCGGCTCGGTCGGCGGCAGCGGCGTGACGACCTACGCGGAAAACATCGGCGTGATGGCAGTGACCAAAGTCTACTCGACGCTGGTCTTCGTGGCGGCGGCGGTGATGGCGATGCTGCTCGGCTTTTCCCCAAAATTCGGCGCATTGATCCACACCATCCCGGCACCCGTGATTGGCGGCGCCTCGATTGTGGTATTTGGTCTTATTGCCGTCGCGGGGGCACGTATCTGGGTGCAGAATCATGTTGATCTGAGCCAGAACGGTAACCTGATCATGGTGGCGGTAACGCTGGTGCTGGGGGCGGGTGATTTCGCCCTGACGCTGGGCGGGTTTACGGTGGGCGGGATTGGCACGGCGACCTTCGGCGCGATCCTGCTCAACGCCCTGCTGAGCCGCCGGAAAAGGGATGTACCTCAAGGAAAAGCCATCACCCCTTCCACCTGAAATACGTGCCGCATTCTTGCCGGGTGACGCTACGCTTACCCGGCCTACAATTGGCAAGTAGGCCCGAGCAAGCGAAGCGCCGCCGGGCTAAACGGACAGGGTGCGCGTTGTTAGCTATCTGCCCTTTGTTCAGCGCTCAATCCGGCAGTCGCCTTACGTCGTTTTTTTAACTTCAACTCGCTCACCAGCACCCCGGCGATAATAAATGCCGCGCCCACCAGCGCCAGCAGCGGCAGACGCTCCCCGGCGAGTCGCCCGAAAATACCCGCCCACACCGGTTCACCGGTGTAAATGACCGTCGCCCGTGTCGGGGATACGCTGCGCTGCGCCCAGTTCATGGTAACCTGGATAATGGCGCTAAAAATACCCAGCCCCAGCGCCACGACGATAAGCCCGGTAGACATCGGCGGGACGGACTCCCCTGCCGGCACCATCGTCGCGAACGCCACCAGCGACGCGGTGGCAAGCTGCACCACCGTCACCCGCTTGACGTCCACTTTTCCTGCCCAGGCGCTAATCAGAATAATTTCTGCCGCAATGGCGACGGCCCCCACCAGAGTGATGATCTCCCCCGGCCCCAGCGCCAGCAGATTATTTTCCGGCCCGGCTAATAAAATAAGGCCGATGAACGCCAGCACGATGCCAATGCACGACATCAGGCCCGGCATTCTGCCGAGGCACAGCCACTGCAACAGCGGCACCAGCGGTACGTACATGGCGGTGATGAAGGCGGATTTACTGCTGGAGATAGACTGGAGCCCCCACGTTTGCAGGCTGTAACCCATGGCAATCGCCACGCCAATGGCGACACCCGCTTTAAGCTCTCTCAGGGTCAATCCGCGCAGGGTTTTCAGTGAAATAAGCGCCACGGCAACCGCAGCGGTTGCAAAACGCAGCCCTACAAAGAAAAACGGATCGCTCATCGTGACCGCGTACTGAACGGCAAGAAAGGTTCCGCCCCAGAACATGGTGATCAAAATCAGGATGGCTTCCTGAGGCTTAATGGAGAAGGTAAAACGGGAAACGGACATGGGACACCAGCACGAAGAATCAATCCTGTAGTGTGCGATGCCTTTGATGACAGTTCAATGTAGCAGACATAAAAAAACCGCCGGGAAACCCGGCGGCAGAGAGTTAACCCGGCGTACTACTTGTTGCTGCCGTGGCTATTTTTACCCCCTTTTTTACCAGCCTCTGATGCGCGCTGAGGGTCGTTTTTAAAGTTGCCCCCGCTAGACTGGCCACCTTTACGACCTGCTTCTGATGCTCTTTCACGGTCTTCAGCGAAATTACCTGAACCACCACGATGGTTTGCCATCTCTAACCTCCAGAGTGTGAAACATTAGACATCATATTGCATTCAGTAAAAGAGGATTCTTTCACCTCGCGGCTCAAGGACAGTGCCTTTATCTGTGCCGCGTGAAACTAAGCTTAGTGTAATGCGGCTATCCGGCAAGCGAGAGGTAATATTCTGCAACATGATCTCAGCCTTTCGTATGAAATATTGAGGAAGTCATTCATAAGCCATTCTTATATTTTGAAAAATCCGCGCCGCGAAAGTTGTTTCATTTTGCTACAAAGCACGTAACGAAAAGATATTGTTATATATCAAAGAAATGCCGTTCATTTTTGCAGTCTGGCTGTGATGTCATATCTTTAAAGGAACGCAGCGATCCGCTGTAAGAAAAACCAACGAGGAGTGATGCAAAATGGCAAAAGTTCTGGTGCTCTATTATTCCATGTATGGACACATTGAAACCATGGCTCACGCAGTAGCAGAAGGCGCAAACAGAGTAGACGGCGTTGAGGTCGTGGTTAAACGCGTACCGGAAACCATGCAGGCGGAAGCCTTCGCCAAAGCCGGGGGGAAAACACAAAACGCCCCGGTCGCCACCCCGCAGGAGCTCGCGGACTATGATGCCATTATCTTCGGCACCCCGACCCGCTTCGGCAATATGTCCGGCCAGATGCGCACCTTCCTCGACCAGACGGGCGGGCTCTGGGCCTCCGGCGCGTTATACGGCAAGCTGGCCAGCGTGTTCAGCTCTACCGGCACGGGCGGCGGCCAGGAGCAGACGATCACTTCCACCTGGACAACGCTTGCGCATCATGGGATGGTCATTGTGCCGATTGGCTACGGCGCGCAGGAACTGTTTGATGTCTCCCAGGTCCGTGGTGGTACGCCCTATGGCGCAACAACGATTGCCGGTGGGGATGGTTCACGTCAGCCAAGCAATGAAGAACTTTCAATCGCCCGCTATCAGGGTGAATACGTCGCGGGTCTTGCCAAAAAACTGAACGGCTAACCTAACAGGAGGACAAGTATGCCAACTCAAGAATCCAAAGCTCACCACGTGGGCGAATGGGCAAGTTTACGCAATACCTCTCCGGAGATTGCCGAAGCCATCTTTGAAGTCGCCAATTATGACGAAAAGCTGGCTGAGCAGATTTGGGAAGAAGGCAACGATGAAGTGCTGGTTCGCGCCTTCGAAAAAACCGACAAAGACTCGCTGTTCTGGGGCGAGCAAACCATCGAACGTAAAAACGTCTGAACGTTCCCCCCGCCCACGCGGGGGGGTATTTTCTATTTCGCCGCGTTATCCATCACCGCATTGAATTTATCGACAGGACAGAAGCCGTTGCCATCCACCGGACAGCCCTTCAGCTCCAGCGTCACGCGCTGCGCAGGGGATTGCAGCGACAGTACGCTGGCGTTACGCAGCTGATCTGAACTCTGGTAAACATACTCAATTTTCATCAGCTCCTGGTTAGTGTTTTTATCATGCCAGCGCTGGAAGACAATTTTACCGCCAATCGGGGTTCTTTCCTGCTGGTCGTGCAGCTGATAAGGCCTGAAGTCCAGCGCGGTCAGCAGCGAGGCGATGTTAGAGTCGTGCCCTACCAGCAGGGTGATTTTTGGCGCTTTTGCCTGGTCGGTCACCAGCGCTTTATCAATGTACTTCACCAGCGGTTTAGCCACGTTCTGCGCTACCTCCTTCGACGTAAACAGCGAGTCCTGATAGCCGTTTTTCAGCTTCGACAGCACGCGCCACTGCTGATCGGTTTTGATTTCCCCCCAGGCCACCTGGTCTGTCGGGAAGCCTTCGTAATACTGTAGCGTGAACGCATCCACCAGCGAGTTACCCACCTTCAGCGGCCCGGAGACGCCCGGCTCTTTTTCATAATCGGCGCTGAAGGTATCTTTCGCCTCCGTCAGGGAGCAGACTTTTTTCTCCTTGCAGGACGGCGATTCGCTGTAGTTTGTCAGCTGTTCCAGCAGTTTGTAGCTTTCATCCAGATGCATTTTCTGCCGTTCCGTCTCCATCGCTTTCAGCGCTTTCTCGCGAAACTCAGGGGAGTTATCGGTAATGACCGGATTGAAGGTGGGGTCCATGGTGCCCATTTTTTCCTGATGATGCACAGGAACATCGCACCCGGGGAACGCGCCGGTGATAAAGAACTGCGCGGTCGCCACGGTGCGCTGGAGGCTGTTGGCGTAGGCATAGACGGTATCCGCTGGCGGGCATTCACCCGTCTTCACCATCCCCTGCTCTGCCAGCCACTCGCGCATATAGTGACCCATATACACTTCCAGTACGCCACCTTTGGTGGTGAGCTGTCCACCCGGGACGTCCCACTCCGGCCACTGCTTCGGCGTGGACTGCTCCAGCACGCTGCCGTTATTGGCAAGCGGCGCGCGCAGGTTGTGGCGGCTCATGATGAGCACCTGTTCCAGCTGATAGCCATCCGGCGTGTCCTGTGCCTGCGCCCCAAACGTCACTGAAAGCGTTCCTGCCACGGCGACAGCGAGTAGTGCTTTTCTCATCCCTTTTTCCTCATGCGTTTTTATCGTTACGCTGAGTGTGACAGACTGGTGACCGTTTTTTCGGGAAGCATTTCTCAAACTGATGAATACGTTCAGATGCTGATGCCGGTGACGATGCCGACATACAGCGCCGCCCATGCGCAGGCTGACAGCAGGCTAACGACGTAAACCTTCATCGCGCTCATCCTGAGCATGCCGGCCGCCAGCGGCACGATATAACGCAGCACCGCCAGGAAACGCGACGTGAACAGCGCGACTACGCCGTTCTTTTGCAGCTGATGCTGTACCCGCAGAATCTTATCGGCATGTTTTGCGGTGAGGCGTGACACCAGCCGGGTATGCCCCATCAGCTGGCCGATATGGTAATTCAGCACCGAACCTGCCGTAGCGCCCATCACCACCGCCAGCCACGTCATTCCGGGATGCAGACTCGACTGGCTGACGGCGATCCCCGCCATCAGCATGACCGATGCGGGCGGCAGCACCGAGGAGACCAGCACCGTCGATTTACTCAACGCCATAACAACGAGCAGCGCGAACAGATGCGTCGGATAATGCGCAAAATGATCCAGCAGCGTGTCCAGCCATGCCATTTTACTCTCTCCGGTAACAAATGAATTCTCCATTTAAAAAGAAAACAGTTAAATAAAACCTCAACATGCGTTTAATACTATTCATTTAAACCGTTCTTCAACATTATTAAAATTCCTCAGCAGCAGTTTTAAATAAGCGTATTATCCCTCTCGTTTTACAACGATCTCGTTATGGCGAGGCTCCTGTACAAATAAACGTTATCGCTCTGGTGGGTTCGAGAGAACCGGCACAGGGTAAAACAGGCACTGTCGAATCAAGGCTTTGTCAGTATAACTTCCCTTGCGGGATACGGTGTACAGTGCTGAACCCAGGACGTGGGGATCTCCTTTCCGACATGCCCTGTCTTGCTCGCCCCTGAGAGATTTTATTATTCAAAGGGAATTTACTATGTCTTACGCTATTCACAACCAAAACCTGGCTTTCAATGACAGCGCCATCGCGCAATATATGAATACCGATTTTATCGTTATTGATATTTCATTATGCGTGGCTCTGGCACGCGAGCAGTTCTTTGAAAAATTAAAAGATGATGATATTCCGTCGCATATTTTTATCGAAGATAACGGTCGCCTCGCGGGTTTGATCGCCGTACGCAAATTGTTGCAGGCCACCGACACCGTGCAGCCCGTTAAGGGGTTGATGATATCGGATTTTATTCAGCTCAAACCGGAAGATGAGCGGGCGGATGTCGCCGGGCTGCTGGCGCATGCGGGTGCGGATGTAGTGCCGGTGGTGACCCACGGCAAGCTGGTGGGCTGCCTTACCGAGCGTGAAATCGCCCATCTGCTGGAAGATGACGTTACTGAAGATGCCCAGCTTCAGGGGGCGACGCTGCCGCTGGAGAAGCCCTATCTGGAAACCAGCGCCTTCAGCCTGTGGAAGAAACGCTCCGTCTGGCTGCTGCTGCTGTTTGTCGCGGAAGCGTATACCAGCTCGGTGATCCAGCATTTTGAAGAGGCGCTGGAATCCGCCATTGCGCTGGCGTTCTTTATTCCGCTGCTGATTGGCACCGGCGGAAACAGCGGGACGCAGATCACCTCGACGCTGGTGCGCGCCATGGCGCTGGGTGAAGTCCACCTTCGCGATGTGGGTCGCGTGCTGCGCAAAGAGATGAGCACCTCGTTAATGATTGCCGCCACGCTGGGTCTGGCGGGTTGCGTTCGCGCCTGGATGATGGGCATTGGGATGGAAATCACGCTCATCGTCAGCCTGACGCTGGTCTGCATTACGCTGTGGAGCGCCATCGTCTCGTCGGTGATCCCGATGGTACTGAAACGCTGCAAAATCGACCCAGCGGTGGTCTCCGCACCGTTTATCGCCACGCTAATCGACGGCACCGGGCTGATTATCTACTTCAAAATTGCGCAGTATACGCTGGGGCTGGAATAACGAAAAAACCCTGCGATATTGCTATCGCAGGGTTTTCGAATTTGGCGGAAGCGTAGAGATTCGAACTCTAGAACCCTTTCGGGTCGCCGGTTTTCAAGACCGGTGCCTTCAACCGCTCGGCCACGCTTCCAAAGTGAGGCGCACTATAAACATCTCTGAGCATGATGTAAAGCACGAATTTGCATAACATTACACGTCTTCCGTCCTCCCCTTCCGTCCCGCTGATTTCTTCGTCATCGACTGGTTAAAATGTAAACATTTATTTTTACATTCATAACGTTTATTAGATTCGCGGGTGGTCATTTAGACTCTTTTTCGCACAACACCCATTAACCGTGGATCACTACGATAAGAGATTAGCCATGACTTTGTTTAACGACGATTATGAATTTTTTATTTATCAGTGATAACTATTACCTTTGCCATGGTGTATCAAGCTCCCTGACATCAACCCATTTGATTCGCGATGACGCGGATATTCACGATCTTGATGGGGTCGATCAGGCGATGGATTTTATCATTGCGATTGAACAGGATAAGTTACGCAATAAAACCATTCGGCAGGTCAAAAAAGTTAAGCGTGATTACATTGTCCTGATGCATGAGATAGAAGCCAACCGCGCAGTGAGAATCGATAATATTATCTATTCGTCGATGCATTTTACTGCTCACCCTTTTCAGCAGCTGATGCGCTTTTACCGGGCGCTCAGAACACACTCCTTTACGCGACGCGAATATGACGTGCTGAAGCTGTTTCATTTGGAAAACCATGAGATCGCGAAAAAGCTGCAATTGTCACAAAAAACGACCAGCACCTACCGCGTGAGGATCCTCGAGAAATTAAATATGCGCTCAAAAAACATTCTGGCGATGACCCGTGTAAAATCGGCGATCGTCGATTAAAAGCTGTAACATTTTGCCTTGCCACGGAAAAACCGGGCCGTCACGTTTCGCCCTGAGGGGGTTTGGCTGGCGCGGTATACCAGTTCTCTTTGACAACCATCACGCTGCCCTCTGGCTGCATAACAAAATTCGGGGACATGATCTGCACGTTAAATTCGTTAAACACATCCTGTATCTGGCTATGCAGTTCATTGCGGGCAACCGCGAGGGACTGATCGGGCAGCAGGCGGACCTGCAATTCGTAAGCGATATACCAGTCCATTAACCCTAACTGGCGCACCAGCGGCGGCTCGGAAAGGTCAATCCCTTTTGCCCGTTTCGCGGCCAGCTCCAGCATGGCATGCACCTGACGCCATGGGGTGTCATAACCGATAGTGACGCTGACCGTCAGATTGAGGCTGCCATCGGGCTGTAGCGCGCTCAGATTGGTGATCTTACCGCTCACCACCACCGCGTTGGGCACGGTAACGACATAATTTTCCCGGGTAATAATTTTGGTCGCCAGCATGCCAATTTCACTGACCTTGCCTTCGTTATCCGCTACCCGAATGACATCGCCTTTGCGCAGCGCGCGGGAGTAAATCAGGACCAGACCGCTCATGGCATGGTTCATTACCCCTGCCGAGCCCAGCGTTAACATCAGTCCAAAGAAGACGCTAATACCTTTAAACGCCAGCGAGTTTGCACCGGGAAGAAACGGCCAGGCGGCGGAGAGAGCAAATAGCCAGACGGCAACGGAAATGAGCTTACGGGTAGCCCCCACGGTTTCCGGATGTACGCCGGGAAGTTGCAGACGACCAGCCTCCACCTGATTCAGCACCATCTTAAGAAGCTTCAGAATAAAAGCGGTAATGAGGAAAATGATCAGAACAATCGTCAGCCCCGGCAAGGCCGAGACAATCGCCAGGGCGATTTGCTGCACCACGCGAAGCGTCCAGTCTCCCAGCGACGTGCCCCACACCCGCGTCCACGGAAACAGACTGAATGCCCAGCTCAGCCAGACGTAAAAGCCGATCAACCCCAGCAGGAACATCAGCAAGGCGTAAAGCCGAATCTCAATGGCGCCAATGTACCGCCGCCAGCTTTGCGGCACCCGGCTGCGATTCTCCACAATACGCCGACGGTAGACGCGCCGGAACCAGCGCCAGGATCGCCACGCGCCGTAGCAGAGCAGCAACAGCGCCAGCAGGCCAGCGGCAGCTTTTACCGTCGACAGCGCCAGCCAGCCGGAATCGTATTGATCGCGCAGCGCCATCCTCTGCGCTTCCATGCGCGCCAGCACGCGCTGTGCGGCCTGATCGAGGGTAAGATCGTCCCCTTCGTCCAAATCCCCTTCCGTCAGCAGCATCACAGGTTTACCGTTCATCACTATCAGCCGTCCCTGCTGGTTATAGCGGGTCACGGGGACGATGCTGAGCGGCTCACGCACATCCGCCTCGGTAAAATTGCGCAGGGTGTTGCGGATGCGTAAAACGCGCTCTTCCGGCGTGGTCAGGCCAAATTTCGCCTGTAGCATGACGATGGGCTGATGGAAGATATAGACCGTTCGGGCGCGCTCCTGCTCCGTAGGCGCCTGGCGGGGCTCTGCGGCATACGATGAGAAGGCGCTCAGGGCGGCAAAACAGAACGCAAACGCGAGCAGGATCTTTTTCATCCTCACTCCCCCAGGTCAGAAATCTTGTTATTTTTCAGGCAACCCGCGAATGCCAGGTGGGTATGTTGAGAATAGTCCAGCCTTTCGTTTCTGCAACAAGCGACGGTGAGCGTGTTGCTCTCAATCGCAATATATGTATTATGTTATAACATAATAATTTCGGATAGCGTTCTATGTTACTTAAAAAAGGGTTATTTCTGGCTTCACTGCTCTCCATGGCACCTGCCGCTTTCGCCGCAACCACCTGGCCTCTCACGATTGAAAATTGCGGCGTAAAGCAGACCTTTACGCAGGCTCCTCAGCGCGTCGTGACCGTGGGTCAGCATGAAACAGAATTACTGCTCGCACTGGGGCTGGAGAAAACCATCGCCGCGACGTCAGTCTGGTTCGGCACGCTGCCACCCACGCTGGAGGATGCCGGGAAAAACCTCCCCCGGCTTGCGGATAATTCCCCCTCCTTTGAGGCCGTGGTAGGGCAGAAACCTGAACTCGTTCTCGCGCAGTATCACTGGCACATTGGTCCGCAGGGAGAAGTGGGAACCCGTGAACAGTTTGCGTCGCTGGGGATTAATACGTGGATCTCCCCTGCCGACTGCACGGATAAAACGGTAACGGAAACCTCAAACGCAGACGGAGCACGTAGCGCGCCGTTTTCACTGGCGGAAATTACGCGGGAAGTGACAGATCTGGCGACGATTTTTGATGTTTCCGCGCGAGGTGAGCAGCTCAATCGTGCGCTGGCGGAGCGTATTAAAAAGGCCCAGGCGCGCGCCTCCGCGAAACAACTTAGCGTCGTATTCTGGTTCTCCAGCAGCCGTCTGAATGGCGATCCCTGGGTGGCGGGGAATTACGGCGCGCCTGGCTGGATTAGCCGCACGCTGGGGTTGAAGAACATTATTGACTCTCACGACGAATGGCCCGCTGTAACGTGGGAACATATTGCCCGATCGCAGCCGGACGTGATTGTTATCGCCGGGATGTCGCGCAGGCTCTATCCTGCCGATGAGGTTGAGGTAAAAAAAGCGTTCTTGCGCAGTGACCCGGTGACAAAGAACATGCCTGCGGTCAGGAACAACCACATCATCGTGGTGCCAGCGATGTCGTTAAACCCTTCATTGCGTAACGTCGATGCGGTTGAGCTTATCAGCGATCGGCTGGCTTCTTTCCAGGATGAACAATGAGTCATTTCGCTTTTGACCGCCGCCAGCAGGGTTTACTGGCAGCAGGTGCCATGGCGCTGCCGCTGATGCTGGTCTTTGCCGCCAGTATCGGGGATATGCCGGTGTCGTATGCCAGTACCGGGAAAGCGATCCTCAACGGACTGGGTTTGACCTCTTATGCGTTGCCGCAAACGGAGGAAGGTATCGTCTGGCAATATCGCATGAGCCGGGCAGTAATGGCCGCGTGCAACGGCGGCGGCCTGGCGTTGTGCGGGTTGGTGTTACAGTCGATCCTGCGTAACCCTCTGGCTGAGCCTTATCTGCTGGGGATTTCCGCGGGCGCCTCGCTGGGGGCCGTCTGCGTGATGCTTCTCGGCATGGGGGGAAGCGTGATTGGCGTGAGCAGCGGTGCGTTTGTCGGCTCGTGCGCCGCCTTTGCGCTCATCATGGTGATAACAAACGGGATGAGTGAAAGCCCGTCGCGCATTTTGCTGGCTGGCATTGCGGGCACCCAGCTCTTCAACGCCATGACCGCGTACGTCGTCAGCACGTCCGCCAATGCCGAGCAGTCCCGTAGCGTCATGTTCTGGCTGCTGGGAAGTCTGAGCGGCGTGCGCTGGCCTGACGCGCTGCTGGCGCTGGCCGTTACGCTGGCGGGTTTACTGGTGGTATTGCTCTTTTCACGGGCGCTGGACACCTTCACCTTCGGGGATGAGGTCTCCACCACGCTGGGGATCCCGGTTACCGCCGTGCGTATTGTCTTATTGCTGACCTGTGCCATTGTTACCGCAACGCTGGTGAGCGCCACCGGCGCAGTGGGGTTTGTCGGGCTGGTCATTCCCCATGTGACGCGCATGCTATGCGGGCCGGGCCATCGTCGCTCGATCCCGCTGACGTTTCTTATCGGCGCCCACTTTATGATCCTCGCCGATATCGTCTCACGCACGCTGATTGTGCACCAGGTTCTCCCCATCGGGGTGGTGACTGCGCTGGTGGGCGCCCCCGTCTTTGTGGCGTTGCTTTATCAAAACCGAAAGGAGCATCCATGAATATTACTGTGGCCGGGTTAACCGTAACCCGACAAGCGCAGACGGTGCTTAAGAATATCGATCTCGACCTGCCATCCGGGCAGATTATCGGCCTGTTAGGGCCAAACGGCTCGGGCAAGTCGACGCTGCTGCGCTGTCTCGCCGGGCTGTTTCCACGACTCAGCGAACGCGTGGCGCTTAATGGCACAACGCTCGGCATGATGCCGCTGAAAAAACGCGCGCAGCACATGGCGTTTGTCCCGCAACATGCTGAGGTCGACGGAGAACTGACCGTTGAGGACATTGTCAGACTGGGGCGTACGCCCTACCGGAAAACATTCCAGAGAACCTCGCGCGACGATGAGGCTGCGGTTGAGCAGGCGATTGGCCTGATGCAGTTATGCCGCTTACGCCAGCGGCGATGGCACTCTTTGTCTGGCGGAGAGCGCCAGCGAAGCCAGATAGCCCGCGCGCTGGCCCAGCAGCCGCAGGTGCTGTTGCTCGATGAACCGACAAACCACCTGGACATTCAGCACCAGCTGGAGCTGATGCGGCTCGTTTCACAGCTGCCGCTTACGGTGGTGGTTGCACTGCACGATCTCAATCTTGCAGCCAATTATTGCCAGCGTCTGATCCTCCTGAAGGCCGGGCAGATCGCCGCCACGGGCGCGCCCGAAGCGGTTCTGACGCCGGTAAACATCGAGGACACCTGGTGCGTAAAAGCTCAGGTCTGCAAGGCCGACGCCGGGATCACGATAAGCTACAACATGGTGGCATGACGGAAGACTGGCGCAAAAGCAAAAACCCCTGCGATATTGCTATCGCAGGGGTTTCGAATTTGGCGGAAGCGTAGAGATTCGAACTCTAGAACCCTTTCGGGTCGCCGGTTTTCAAGACCGGTGCCTTCAACCGCTCGGCCACGCTTCCTAAGTGAGGCGAACTATAAACACCTCACCGCGCGCTGTAAAGAGTGCGCGCATTCGTTCGCTTTAAAAATAGCCAAATTGCGTTTAATCGGTTGAATAGACGACAGATTGGCCGTTTTGACAGCATAATATCCACCGCGGATCGTTAGTGCTTTTTGATGTACATATCTTTGGTGTAGTAGTACCCGAGCTTGTCTGGCGTGAAGCCCCCTACCCACGGTTTCACCAGGTGCGTGCGCACGTAATGATAAACAGGGATCGCCGGGACATCGCGTCCCAGCAGATCTTCTGCCTGCTGGTAGAATTTACCGCGCTCCTCTGCCGTTTTCGATTTCGCCGCGTTCACCAGTGCCCGATCGTAGTCCGGATTGCTGTACTGAGTGGTGTTTTGGCTGTCCCCGGTACGGAAGTTGTTCAGGAAGGTTGCCGCATCGTCGTAATCGGCAATCCAGGCGTAGCGTACCGCGTCAAAATTATGGGTGTGCATGGTATCAAGCATGGTTTTCCACTCCTGATTTTGCAGCTTCGCCTCCACGCCGAGGTTCTTCTTCCACATTGAGCTGGCGGCAATGGCAATACGCTGGTGCGATTCCGAGGTGTTATAGAGGAGATTAAAGCTGAGCGGATGGCTGTCGTTAAATCCGGCTTCGGCCAGCAGCTTTTTCGCCTCGGCAATGCGTTTATCCATCGGCCAGCTGGCGTAATCCGGGTTCTGGAGCTTGACGCCGCCAATATCCGGCTGGCTGATGAGCCATGCCGGGCGCTGACCCTGCCCTAATACTTTATCGGCGATAATGTCTTTATCCAGCGCCAGGTTCAGCGCCTTGCGCACGCGGGCGTCGTTGAACGGCGGCCGGGTGGTGTTGAATTCGTAATAATAGGTGGCAAGCTGCGGCGATACATCCAGCTCGCTCCCCAGCGTTTTCTTCAGCTGAGCAAACTGGTTGATCGGCACCGTGTAGACAATGTCGATTTCGCCCGCTTTGTAGCGGTTAACGTCAGCAGCTTCAGAGGAAATGGGCAGATAGGTCACCTTGTTAATGACGGTATGTTCGTTATCCCAATATTTCGGGTTACGCACCGCCACAATGCGTTCGTTAACCACCCACTGTGACAGTTTATAGGCCCCGCTGCTGACGAAGTGCTCCGGTTTGGTCCACTTATCACCGAAACGGCCTACCAGGACTTTATCAATTGGCACCAGAGACGGGTGAGCCAGCATCGCCAGGAAAGCGGCGTTAGGTTGCGTGAGCGTCACTTCCAGCGTGGTGTCATTGATGGCTTTCACCCCCAGCGACTCGGGCGCTTTTTTGCCTTCTGCGATATCAGTGCCGTTGACGATACGCATACTACCGGGATAGCTGGCATACGGAGAGGCGGTTTTCGGGTCGACCAGCCGCTGCCAGCTCCAGACAATATCTTCCGCGGTGATGGGGGTTCCATCGCTCCAGGTAATGCCCGGGCGCAGATGGAACGTCCAGACGGTGTTGTCTTTATTTTCCCATTTCTCCGCCAGGCGCGGCTGGATTTCACCTGCCGGAGAGACGCTGACCAGCCCGTCGAATAAATCGCTGATAATATTGAATTCGACATCGCTTTCGACTTTATGCGGGTCGAGCGAGGCGGGTTCACTGCCGTTGTTCCTGACCAGTTCCTGCTTATCTGCCAGCTGGGTTCCTGCCGGCACCTTAGCCGCCCAGGTTGCCGTGCTGGCGCACAGGATCCCTGCGGTTAACAAAGAGAGTGTAAAGTGCGTGCGTGTTTGTGGTTTCATTTCCTTCGCCTTATTGTCTGTTTTTATGACGATCCGGAAATAACTCTTAGCGGCCTTAGGGAAATAACGCAATATTTTTCAGTGACCTATAAGAGGTTGATCTGAATACGCCCTACAAACCGCACTTCATTCTGAGTACAAAGGCTTTGCCAGAATAAAAAACCAGCATAATCCCTAAGGGGCTGAGTAAAGATGGGTAAAACCACTTTGCGTCTGCCGCGCCGTTTCCTATTCTTTGCGCTAATTACATCTGTCATAAGAGAGTGACTCATGGATCGTATAATTACTTCTTCACGCGACCGCACATCGCTACTCAGCACCCATAAGGTGCTGCGCAATACCTATTTCATGCTCAGCCTGACGCTGGCGTTTTCGGCGATCACCGCAACGGCCAGCACCGTACTGATGCTGCCTTCTCCAGGCCTGATCCTGACGCTGGTGGGTATGTACGGTCTGATGTTCCTGACCTACAAAACCGCGGATAAACCGGTGGGGATTCTCTCCGCGTTCGCCTTTACCGGCTTCCTGGGCTACATTCTGGGGCCAATCCTGAATGCCTATCTGTCTGCCGGAATGGGCGACGTGATTGGTATGGCGCTGGGCGGTACCGCGCTGGTGTTCTTCTGCTGCTCGGCCTACGTGCTGACCACCCGTAAGGACATGTCCTTCCTTGGCGGTATGCTGATGGCGGGTATCGTGATTGTACTGGTCGGTATGCTGGCGAACATCTTCCTGCAATTGCCTGCGCTGCATCTGGCAATCAGCGCGGTGTTTATCCTGATTTCATCCGGCGCAATCCTGTATGAAACCAGCAACATCATTCACGGCGGTGAGACGAACTATATCCGCGCCACCGTGAGCCTGTATGTGTCGCTGTACAACATTTTTGTCAGCCTGCTGAGCATCCTGGGCTTCGCCAGCCGCGATTAACTCACCGTGCTGTGAACAGGGCCCCGCTTATGCGGGGCTTTGTTTTTTTGGTAGACTGAGGCGGTTTTTGACTAACGCGTGAATGAATATGTTGAGTTTTGAAGGCAAAGAGATCGAAACCGATAACGACGGTTATCTGAAAGAGAGCAGCCAGTGGAGCGAAGCGCTGGCGGAGAAAATTGCGGATAACGAAGGAATTACCCTCTCCCCGGAACACTGGGAAGTGGTGCGCTTCGTGCGAGAATTTTACCTTGAATTCAACACGTCGCCAGCTATCCGCATGCTGGTCAAAGCCATGGCGAATAAATTTGGCGAAGAGAAAGGCAACAGCCGTTATCTGTATCGCCTGTTTCCGAAAGGCCCGGCTAAACAGGCGACAAAAATCGCCGGCCTGCCAAAGCCGGTAAAATGCATTTAATAGCGAATACTGAAGTCAGCGTATTCCCGGTCGGGTTGATGCGGTTCCGTTAGCACCTTATCAACCCGCGCGCTGCGCGGCCCGCCCGCTTTCAGCCACGCCACCAGCTTCTCAACCCGATCCGCCTCACCGCAGGCCACAACCTCCACGCTGCCATCATCCATGTTACGCGCATACCCCGTCAGCCCGAGCTGAAGGGCTTCGCGCTGGGTGCTGTAGCGGAATCCGACGCCCTGTACAAGGCCATGGACCCAGGCAATGGTGCAAACATTTGACATCATCCTTCTCCTTATCCGACTGGCGCGTTGCATTTCCTCACTGAAGTCGGGAAAATGGCGGCCATTTCATTGGAATCGACAGAATAGCAAATTATGAGTGTACGTTTAGTGTTAGCCAAAGGGCGCGAGAAGTCATTACTGCGCCGTCATCCCTGGGTCTTTTCCGGCGCGGTTGCCCGCATGGAAGGTAAAGCCAGCCTCGGTGAAACCATCGATATTGTTGACCATCAGGGGAAATGGTTAGCACGCGGCGCATACTCGCCTGCATCTCAGATCCGCGCGCGCGTCTGGACGTTCGATAAAGAAGAAGCCATCGATATCGACTTCTTTGTCCGTCGTCTGCAACAGGCGAAGCAGTGGCGTGAGTGGCTGGCAAAGCGTGACGGGCTGGACAGCTATCGTCTGATTGCCGGAGAGTCCGACGGGCTGCCGGGCGTGACCATTGACCGCTTCGGCAATTTCCTGGTGTTGCAGCTGCTGAGCGCCGGGGCGGAATACCAGCGTGCCGCGCTGATTAGCGCCCTGCAAACCCTGTTCCCGGAATGTGCCATTTACGACCGCAGCGACGTGGCGGTACGTAAAAAAGAGGGCATGGAGCTGACGCAAGGCCCGGTCACCGGCGAACTGCCGCCTGCCCTGCTGCCTATTGAAGAGCATGGCATGAAGCTGCTGGTGGATATCCAGGGCGGCCATAAGACCGGTTATTACCTCGACCAGCGTGACAGCCGTCTGGCAACGCGCCAGTACGTTGCCGATAGGCGCGTGCTGAACTGCTTCTCTTATACCGGCGGCTTTGCGGTCTCTGCCCTGATGGGCGGCTGTGCCCAGGTTGTGAGCGTCGACACCTCACAGGAAGCGCTGGACGTGGCGAAACAGAACGTTGAGCTGAACAAGCTGGATCTGAGCAAAGCGGAGTTTGTGCGCGACGACGTGTTCAAACTGCTGCGTAAATACCGCGACCAGGGCGAGAAATTTGACGTTATCGTGATGGACCCACCTAAGTTTGTAGAAAATAAAAGCCAGCTGATGGGCGCTTGCCGTGGCTATAAAGACATTAACATGCTGGCGATCCAGCTGCTGAACCCGGGCGGCGTACTGCTGACGTTCTCCTGCTCTGGCCTGATGACGACAGATTTATTCCAAAAAATCATCGCCGATGCCGCAATAGATGCGGGTCGTGATGTACAATTTATAGAGCAGTTCCGTCAGGCCGCCGATCACCCGGTGATCGCTACCTACCCGGAAGGGCTGTATCTGAAAGGGTTTGCCTGTCGCGTCATGTAACTTGAAAAGAGAAATATTGCCCGCACATAGTGTGTATGTAATGTTTCCCGGGAGGTGACTATGATTGCCAGCAAATTCGGTATCGGCCAGCAGGTCCGCCACACCTTGCTCGGATATTTGGGTGTGGTCGTGGATATCGACCCGGAGTATTCCCTTGATGAACCGTCAGCAGACGATCTGGCCGTTGACGCAGAGCTTCGCGCCGCGCCCTGGTATCATGTGGTTATGGAGGGCGACGATGGTCAGCCTGTCCATACCTATCTTGCCGAAGCGCAGCTGAGTGGTGAACTACAGGATGAGCATCCGGAACAACCCACTATGGACGAGCTTGCTCAGACCATCCGCAAACAGTTACAGGCACCAAGACTGCGTAACTAAAGGTGTAAAAAAGCCCGTCAAACGGGCTTTTTTTATTTTGCCAGCCCCAGACGGGGAATATCGATTGCCGGACAGCGATCCATCACCACTTTCAGCCCGGCATCGCGTGCCAGCACGGCCGCCTGCTCATTAATCACGCCCAGTTGCATCCACAGCGTTTTCGCGCCAATGGCGATCGCTTCCTGCGCCACGCCCCAGGCCGCTTCTGAATTACGAAAAACGTCCACCATATCCACCTTTTCCGGCACGTCCGCGAGCGTCGCATAACCCTGCTGACCCAGCAGCGTTTTCCCCGCCACCTTCGGCGAGACCGGGATCACGTGATATCCCTGGTCCAGAAGGTATTTCATGACCCGATAGCTTGGGCGATCCGGTTTATCGCTCGCGCCGACCAGCGCGATAGTGCGCGTGGTCGTCAGAATCTCGACAATGTCGTTCTCTTTCATGCTGTTCCTCCTGGTTTTTTTCAAAGTGTACGTCAAAGCGAACATCTCAACCACGCATCCCATACAGAAGTATGAGGGCAAAACGGCAGAATATGTCTATATGTTAGTAAACGTGTTTATCGAAAAATTTTGATACATTCTTACCGGGTATTTTGTCTACAGGAGTCTGCTATGAAAACCGGCATTGCCTGGGCTGTGGTTGCGTTAATCATGCCGGTTTGTGTTTTCGCAACTACTCTCAGACTCACAACCGACATTGACCTGCTGGTGCTGGACGGGAAAAAAGTCTCCAGCTCCCTGCTACGGGGCGCAGACAGCATCGAGCTGGATAACGGCCCGCATCAGCTGGTTTTTCGGGTGGAAAAGACCATTCGCTTCGCCGACAACGAACAGCAGGTGTACATTTCGCCTCCGCTGGTGGTCAGCTTTAATACCCAGCGTATCAGCCAGGTCAATTTTCGTCTCCCGCGCCTTGAGACAGAAAAGGAGTCACTGGCATTTGATGCCTCGCCGCGCATTGAACTGGTGGACGGGGATTCCATGCCCATCCCGGTAAAGCTGGATATTCTGGCGCTGACAAAAAGGCCAAAGGGAACTGACTATGAAGCGGACACCGAGACCTACAACAGGGCCAGCAGGCGCGCCTCGCTGCCCCAGTTCGCCACCATGATGGCGGATGACAGTGCCCTGCTTTCGGGTGTATCGGAGCTGGATATACTCCCCCCTCAGTCGCAGACCCTTACTGAGCAACGTCTCAAGTTCTGGTTCCAGAATGCCGATCCGGACACGCGCGCCCGTTTTCTGCAATGGGCGAAACAGCAACCTTCGTCGTAAGCCACATTTTTTTGTCCTTTCTCTTGCAGCATCAGTCAGTTCCCGTCATCGTGTAGCGAGGTAACCTCACGGATAAGATTATGGAACTGACAACACGCACACTTCCGGCGCGCAAGCACATTGCTCTGGTTGCGCACGATCACTGTAAACAAATGCTGCTTAACTGGGTTCGTCGCCATCAGCCTCTTTTACAGCATCATGCCCTTTCTGCTACGGGAACAACCGGCAACCTGATCCACCGCGAAACTGGTCTGGAAGTGAATGCCATGCTGAGCGGCCCGATGGGGGGTGACCAGCAGGTAGGCGCTCAGATTTCAGAAGGTAAAATTGACGTTCTGATTTTCTTCTGGGATCCGCTGAACGCGGTTCCGCATGATCCGGACGTTAAAGCGCTGCTGCGTCTGGCTACGGTGTGGAACATTCCGGTAGCCACCAATCTTTCAACGGCAGATTTCATCATTGAATCGCCGCAGTTTAACGATCCGGTGGAGATTTTGATCCCGGATTATCAGCGTTATCTTGCGGAGAGACTGAAGTAGTTTTTTGCCCGGTGGCGCTGCGCTTACCGGGCCTACAGAATTTGCCCGGCGCGTTACGGCTTTCTCGTCACCGGCACGTCAATACTCTTCAAAATATCGACAAACACCGACGGCTCCTCTTTGTTGAACAAGAGCCACACGCGATGGCGCGCGCGGGTTATCGCCACGTACAGTAAACGCCGCTCCTCTGCATCCGGAAAATCTTCCGGAACAGGTAATAACGCCTCTTCCATCACGGATTCCCGCGCCGGCGCCGGGAAACCGTCGCTCCCCTCTTTTAGCCCCACCACAATCACGTAGTCGGCCTGCTGCCCTTTACTGGCATGAATGGTCATGAAATCGAGCTGTAGTTTTGGCCAGCGCGTCGCCGCTTTTTCCAGCGCCGTCGGCTTGAGGTGGTGGTAACGCGCCAGCACCAGAATTCGTTCATCCGGTTTCGCATAGCCGCTCAGTTTATCCAGCAGCGGTTCCAGCTGATCGTCCGCCAGCAGCGTGACGGCCTTTTTATCCCCAGACCTCAGGCTGTTAAGCGGTTTCGACAGCTGATGCGGGTTCTGCTGAATAAAACGGTTGGCTATTTCGCCAATCCGCGAGTTGAAGCGGTAGGTGGTGTCCAGATCGCTGCGATCGCCTTCCCCAAAATAGTGGTGGAAGGCCGTCGTGAGAGAAAGTTGCGCCCCGCTGAAACGGTAGATAGCCTGCCAGTCATCGCCCACGGCAAACAGCGACGTGTGTTTATTCTGCTCCCGCAGCGCCGAAAGCAGCGCAGCGCGCTGCGGCGAGATGTCCTGAAACTCATCCACCAGAATGTGTTTCCACGGGCTGACGAAGCGCCCTTTCTCCAGAATGATAATGGCCTGATGGATCAGCCCCGAAAAATCGACCGCGTTTTCGTCTTTCAGCGCGGTTTTCCACGCTTTCAGCATCGGCGCCATCAGCTTAACCCGCTTAGAAAACACGGCGCGGATCGCTTCCGGTGCGCTTTCTATCATCTCCGTCTGAGAGCCGCCGTGCATGCGCATCAGGCTTACCCACCGGTCGAGACGAGAGCCCAGCCGGCGCGCCAGCTTTTCATCCTGCCAGAAGCTGCCCTCCGGCACCTCCCAGTTGAGTTCCTCTTCAAGCCACTGACGCCAGCCTTTCGCCTGCGCCTTTTTTTCACTGCACTGCTGACGCCATGCCTTGATAAACAGCGTCTGGCGAGCCTGAGCGTCGTTCTCCAGCTTGCTGACAACAGGGACTTTTTTGCTGCCCTGTTGAATGATGTGTAAAGCGAGGGAGTGGAACGTGCGCGCCGAGATATCCTCGGTATGCAAACGCGCCTGAATGCGCTCATCCATCTCCTGCGCCGCCTTGCGACCAAAGGCCAGCAGCAAAATCTGGTCGGCAACCGCCTCGCCCGTTGTCAGAAGCCAGCCCGCGCGTGCCACCAGCACCGACGTTTTGCCGCTCCCGGCGCCTGCCAGCACTAAAAGAGACTGCTCGCCATTCACCACGGCGCGCGCCTGGGCAGGATTGAGAGGCGATGATTCCACCGTACTGAAAAAATCGGCATATTGCGTAAGCATCGCCTCAGTCCAGGCCTGGTTATGCGCCAGACGTCTTTTCTCGATATCGTTCAGCCAGGCCTGACACTTCCGCCACGCGTCGCGGCAGTTATCAAATTCCTCAAGCCGCGCCACCGGTAAAGGCAATGCCGTCAGCGCCTGGGCAATTTTTTGCTGAAGCCCGGCGGTTTGCTGGCGCGTCAGCCACTTCTGCTGCGTATTGCTTAGCGCGATATCGTCCAGCACCTGTTGCAGCACCTGTGCGGCTATCACGCTCATCTCCTGGCTCCACTGTTGCCAGCGCGTGTTCAGATGGTAGTGGAAGCGTTGGGTTTCCGCCCACTCGGTCCCGTGGAGTCGCACCACTTTGTCTGCCGGCAAGACGAACTCCAGCTCCCCCCATACCAGCCCTCGTTTACAATGAATGGCCAGTAGCTGATTAAACGGAATAAGATATTCGTGGCGTTCCCCGGAGACTTTCACTCCCGCATTGAGAAGGACAACCTTGTCGTAAGGGTGCTGCGCCAGGCGTTTGCCCATTGAAGTTGCTTTCAGTTCCATATCCTGCCGGATCCACGAGGTCATAATTTGTCAGACAGTTTAACTGCCAGTTTTAAGGTGCTCCAGCCCAAAAAAACGTTACAATCACCGGGCGTTAATCATATCGAAGGAAATGAGGGTTTATGCGTACCGTTCTGAATGTGTTGAATTTTGTCCTTGGCGGTTTTGCCACCACCCTTTCCTGGCTTTTTGCCACCCTGGTGAGCATTGTGCTCATCTTCACCCTTCCGCTGACGCGCTCCTGCTGGGAAATCACCAAACTGTCCCTCGTTCCTTATGGAAATGAAGCCGTGCACGTGGATGAGCTGGAGCCGGAAAGAAAAAATGCCCTGATGAATACCGGCGGCACGCTGCTGAATATTTTATGGCTGATCTTCTTTGGCTGGTGGCTGTGTCTGATGCATATTTTCGCCGGCATCGCCCAGTGCATTACGATTATTGGCATTCCGGTTGGCATCGCTAATTTCAAAATTGCCACCATCGCCCTGTGGCCGGTAGGACGCCGAGTTGTCCCGGTCGAAGTCGCGCAAGCCGCGCGTGAAGCCAATGCCCGTCGTCGTTTTCAGTAATAAGGACTGGCCGCTCTCATGCTAAGCCCCCTGCTTCGTCGCTATACATGGAACAGTAACTGGCTGTATAACGTCAGGATTTTTATCGCCCTCTGCGGCACCGTCGCTCTGCCGTGGTGGCTGAATGATGTGAAGCTCACCATCCCCCTCACGCTTGGGGTGGTGGCCGGTGCGCTGGCGGATCTCGACGACCGCCTGGCCGGTCGTTTGCGTAATCTGGTCATCACGCTGGTCTGCTTCTTTATTGCTTCCGCCTCCGTTGAGCTGCTTTTCCCGTGGCCCTGGCTGTTTGCCTTAGGGCTGACGGTGTCCACCAGCGGCTTCATTTTGCTCGGCGGCCTCGGGCAACGCTACGCCACTATCGCGTTTGGCGCCCTGCTGATTGCCATTTACACCATGCTGGGCGTCTCTCTTTACGAGCAGTGGTATCAGCAACCGGTCCTGCTGCTGTTGGGCGCTATCTGGTATAACCTGCTGACCTTAACCGGGCATCTTATTTTTCCGGTTCGTGCCTTACAGGACAACATTGCCCGCAGTTACGAACAGCTGGCCCACTATCTGGAGCTGAAATCCCGGCTGTTTGATCCGGATATTGAAGAGGACAGTCAGGCGCCCCTGTACGATCTGGCGCTGGCAAATGGCCAGCTGGTCGCCACGCTGAATCAGACCAAAGCGTCTCTGCTCACCCGTCTGCGCGGCGATCGCGGTCAGCGCGGTACACGGCGCACACTGCACTACTATTTTGTCGCCCAGGATATTCACGAGCGCGCCAGCTCCTCGCATGTGCAGTACGCTGACCTGCGCGAGAAATTCCGCTATAGCGACGTGATGTTCCGTTTCCAGCGCCTGCTGTCGATGCAGTCTCAGGCCTGCCAGCAACTTGCGCGCTCAATACTGCTGCGCACGCCCTATCAGCACGATCCGCGCTTTGAACGCGCATTCAGCCACCTGGATGCAGCGCTCGATCGCGTTCAGGCCAGTGGGACATCACCGGAACAGTTCAAAGCCCTGGGATTCCTGCTCAACAACCTGAGAGCCATTGATGCTCAGCTCGCCACCATTGAGTCTGAACAGGCGATGGCGATGCCGGGCAATGACGCTGACAACCAGCTTGCCGACGACAGTCTCAACGGTTTCAGCGATATGTGGCTGCGCCTGAGCCGTCATTTTACGCCGGAATCCGCCCTCTTTCGCCATGCGGTAAGGATGTCGCTGGTACTGTGCGTCGGCTACGCGTTTATCCAGATAACAGGATTGCACCACGGCTACTGGATCCTGTTGACCAGCCTGTTTGTCTGCCAGCCGAACTATAACGCTACCCGCCATCGGCTCGCGCTGCGTATTGTCGGGACATTAGTCGGGGTCGCCATCGGGCTGCCGGTGCTCTACTTTGTGCCATCCGTAGAAGGGCAACTGATCCTGATTGTGATTACCGGTGTACTGTTCTTCGCTTTCCGCAATGTGCAGTATGCCCACGCCACGATGTTCATCACGCTGCTGGTGCTGCTCTGCTTCAATCTGCTGGGTGAAGGCTTTGAGGTGGCCCTCCCCCGTGTGATTGACACGCTAATCGGCTGCGCCATCGCCTGGGCGGCGGTGAGTTTTATCTGGCCTGACTGGCGTTTCCGAAATTTACCGCGCGTGTCCGACAGAGCAATGAACGCCAACTGCCGCTACCTGGATGCTATTCTTGAGCAATACCATCAGGGTCGCGATAACCGTCTGGCCTATCGGATTGCCCGTCGCGATGCGCATAACACTGACGCAGAGCTGGCTTCCGTTGTCTCGAATATGTCAACTGAGCCGCGCGCTACGGCAGAAATCCGTGAGACAGCCTTCCGCCTGCTGTGTCTGAACCACACGTTCACCAGCTATATCTCTACCCTTGGCGCCCACCGAGAGAAACTGACGAATCCGGACATCCTGGCGCTGCTGGACGACGCCGTTTGCTACGTTGATGATGCGCTTCATCATCAACCTGCGGATGAGCCACGGGTTCACCAGGCACTGGATGAACTGGTGCAACGTATCGCACACCTTGATCCAGGCACCGACAACAAAGCTCCACTGGTCCTTCAGCAAATTGGCCTGCTTATCGCTTTGCTGCCGGAAATTTGTCGGCTGCGACAGCAGATCGCTACCTGGCGGAATGATGGCCCTGCGACTCAGGCAGCGCATTAAACCACTCCGTAAGCTCCCGGCGAATATCCGCCGGGAGTGCCGCTTCATGTAACCCTTCAATCGCGCCTTCAAGCGCGAACAATACCCGGATACTCAGCGCTTTATTCTTAGAGCGCATTTTCAGCCAGCTCGTCTTCGCCCCCAACTGTCGTAGCGTCTCTTCATTGGTAATGCCCGCCTCCATAAGCAGGACCTCAATCTGAAAGGTCAGGTTCGGCAGATCTTTAAGCCGGTTACGCTGATGGCGCTGGTAGCGCTCTTTCCTGGCGGCATCGAGCGCAAACGAGGAGAGCTGAAGCAGTTTTTCCCTGTTTTGCCACAGACCTTCGTCCACACGGTAGTAATTAAGCAGCACTGGGCGTCCTCGTTTCATCAGGGTCAGAAAAGAGGAAGCGTTTTTTACACAGTATTTTGCACTTTGCTCACAGGCGCGAAGGTACAGCTCGCCGTCAGACACCATCGCGAACACCGCTTCATCCACGGCCAGGGTATAACCGCCAAACAGGGCGCGATGATGAATTTCGCCCAGCGGAGAGAGGTATTCTTGAGATTGATAAATCCGCTCATAAGATATCTTTTTCATGATAATTCCATTAAAAATCATACAGTAACCACGATATTTCTTACTAACGGATCCGTTAGCAGGAAAATAGGCAACTTATTGCCGTTGGGCAAGATGATTTTTTCATGTTCACCAGGAATGGATGAAATTTGCGAGTCGCTTTCCGAAAATGAGGTTGATCTTTATGCATACAGGGGTTACTGTATATCTATACAGTAACTACAGGGCTGGAATGATTATGTACACTTCAGGCTATGCAAATCACTTAACACCTTCTACTTCTGCCGCAGGCAATGCTGCGCAGAATACTATCGGGCGTGAATCGACAGGGCTTATCAGTGAAGTGGTTTACCGTGAAGACCAGCCGCTGTTGACACAACTCTTACTCCTGCCGCTTTTGCAGCAGCTCGGGCAACAGTCTCGCTGGCAGCTCTGGCTGACGCCACAGCAAAAATTAAGTCGCGAATGGGTTCAGTCGGCTGGGCTGCCGTTAGCGAAGGTGATGCAGATTAATCAACTCTCCCCTTGCGATACGGTCGAGTCGATGGTCCGGGCATTACGTACCGGGAACTATAGCGTCGTGATTGGGTGGTTGCCTGAGGATCTGTCGCAAGAGGAACATTTGCGTCTGACTGAAGCGGCTGAAGAAGGTAACGCGATGGGTTTCATCATGCGGCCAGTTCGTGGAGATTCCTATCGCAGAGGACAACATCCCGGGCTAAAAATTCACTCAAATGTGTACCATTGAGTCATTTTAAGAGTTTTCCTGGAATTTTTTTCGACCGCAGTATGCAAAAAAAGTTCAACGCGCCAAAACTGCGGCAAGGCTTGTCTGACGCGGTTCTCGTTAATTTTACTGCACAAAATTCGTTCAAAAATTGTTAAATATTAGGTATACGGAACTTTTTTTTTCATATGCCTGACGGACTTCACACTTGTAAGTTTTCAGCTACGTTGTAGACTTTACATCGCCAGGGGTGCTCGGCCTAAGCCGAAGATATCGGTAGGTTTATATTTGACCACGCCCCCCGGTGAAGGATTTAACCGTGATTCCTCCGATGGAGATATTCATGGCAAATTTTGGATGATAACGAGGCGCAAAAAATGAAAAAGACAGCTATCGCGATTGCAGTGGCACTGGCTGGCTTCGCTACCGTAGCGCAGGCCGCTCCGAAAGATAATACCTGGTATGCAGGTGGTAAACTGGGCTGGTCTCAGTTCCATGACACCGGTTGGTACAACAGCAGCCTGAACAACGATGGCCCTACTCACGAGAGCCAGCTGGGTGCAGGTGCGTTCGGTGGCTATCAGGTTAACCCGTATGTTGGCTTTGAAATGGGTTACGACTGGTTAGGTCGTATGCCTTACAAAGGCGACAACGTAAATGGCGCTTTCAAAGCTCAAGGCGTACAGCTGACCGCTAAACTGGGTTACCCAGTAACTGACGATCTGGACGTGTACACCCGTCTGGGCGGCATGGTATGGCGTGCAGACTCCAGCAACAGCATCGCTGGTGACGACCACGACACGGGTGTTTCCCCAGTATTCGCTGGTGGCGTTGAGTGGGCAATGACCCGTGACATCGCTACCCGTCTGGAATACCAGTGGGTTAACAACATTGGTGACGGTGCTACCGTTGGCGTTCGTCCAGACAACGGCATGCTGAGCGTTGGTGTTTCTTACCGTTTCGGTCAGCAGGAAGATGCGCCAGTCGTAGCTCCAGCTCCGGCTCCAGCGCCAGAAGTACAGACCAAGCACTTCACTCTGAAGTCTGACGTTCTGTTCAACTTCAACAAAGCTACCCTGAAACCAGAAGGTCAGCAGGCACTGGATCAGCTGTACACCCAGCTGAGCAACCTGGATCCTAAAGACGGTTCTGTAGTGGTTCTGGGCTTCACCGACCGTATCGGTTCTGACGCTTACAACCAGGGTCTGTCTGAGAAACGTGCTCAGTCTGTAGTTGATTACCTGGTATCTAAAGGTATCCCAGCTAACAAGATCTCCCCACGTGGTATGGGCGAATCTAACCCAGTTACCGGTTCTACCTGTGACAACGTGAAACCACGCGCTGCACTGATCGACTGCCTGGCACCAGATCGTCGCGTAGAGATCGAAGTTAAAGGTATCAAAGACGTTGTAACTCAGCCTGCGGCATAAGTTATCGTCTTATAAAAAAACCCCGCCATGCGGGGTTTTTTATTATCTGAAGAAAAGCAAAACGCTTATTTTTTACCTAACAGTGCCTGTAGATCGTTCTTCAGCGTCGACATCTGGCTGGCATACTTCTCTTTGTGCTCGGCATCTTCAATCAGCTGCACCACCGTTTCCGACAGGGTTTTCCCGCGCCGTTGCGCAAGCCCGGCCAGACGCTGCCAGACCATAAACTCCAGGTCGATGGATTTCTTACGGGTGTGCTGATGCTCGGCATTGAAATGCCGTTTACGACGAGCACGGATAGTTTGCTTCATCCGGTTTAACAGGGCCGGATTAATGTGTTTCTCAATCCAGCCGTTGACCAGTACCGGTTCGTTTTCGAGGGTCAGCAACATATCCACAGCTTCTTGCGCCGCGCTGGCTTCGATGTAGCAGGTGATCAGCTCCCCTTCACGGTGCTTTTTGACCAGGTACTTCCATTTCCAGCCGCTTTCGAGGTTTTCCAGTTGTTGATATTTCATTGCGATCTCAGTGTTACCGTGTAACTCTGTTCAGAATATCAGTTTTTTGGCAATCTGCTGAAAAGAAATCATATCCTGTGAAACTCCGCAGGCGATCCGCATGACGAAAACCCGAATCCTGATTGGGCAGAGTGCGCCGCTTACGGTATACTCCACGGTTTTACTTCTGACTAAAAAACATCAACTTTGACCATTACGAAACTTGCATGGCGTGACCTGGTTCCGGATACCGAGAGCTATCAGGAGCTGTTTGCACAGCCAGACCTCACAAAAGAACACGAATTCATACTTAGCGATACACAACCGCGTTTGCATTACGCGCTGGAGCAGATGTCATCCCCATGGGCTACATCTCCTTTCATGCTGCTCAAAGCCCCGGAAGAAGCCGAGTATCTGACGCTTCTCGGTGATGCCATGCGCCAGTTGCAGCCAAAAACGAATGCCGTTTTTGGTGGCCAGTATCATATTGCCGGACGTGACGTGACGTACGAACCTGCCACGCAGGCAGACGGACAGTTCGCTGCAAAAGGCGAGGTGATCACCGCCAACTGGGTGGAAGCAGAACAGCTGTTCGGCTGCCTTCGTCAGTTCAATGGCGATGTGTCACTGCAACCGGGGCTGGTACACCGCGCGAATGGCGGCGTGTTGCTCATTTCCCTTCGCACCCTGCTTGCTCAGCCTCTGCTGTGGATGCGCCTGAAAACGGTGGTGACGCAGCAACGTTTTGACTGGGTAGGCTACGACGATTCGCGTCCGCTGCCTGTATCCATTCCGTCTATGCCGCTGTCGCTGACCGTCGTGCTGACGGGCGACCGTGAATCTCTGGCTGATTTCCAGGAAATGGAGCCAGAACTCGCGGAGCAGGCTGTCTATAGCGAATTTGAAGACAATATTCAGATCGCCGATGCCGATGACATGGCGCAGTGGTGTCAGTGGGTTATGGCCGTGGCGGAACGTTTCGCACTGCCCTCGCCTGCCGAGGATGCGTGGCCGGGCTTAATCCGCGAGGCCGTACGCTACACTGGCGATCAGGAAACCCTGCCGCTCTGCCCGCTCTGGATCGGTAAACAGCTGCGTGAAGTGGGGGTTATCAGCGGTAACGGTCCGTTTACCGGTGAGCAGCTTAGCCAGATGCTGGCCCAGCGTGAATGGCGTGAAGGTTATCTTGCTGACCGTATGCAGGATGAAATTCTGCTGGAACAGATTCTGGTGGAGACCGAAGGCGAACGTATCGGGCAAATCAACGCCTTGTCCGTCATCGAGTTCCCCGGACACCCGCGCGCCTTTGGTGAGCCTTCCCGTATCAGCTGTGTCGTACACATTGGTGACGGCGAATTTACCGATATCGAACGCAAGGCCGAACTGGGCGGAAACATTCATGCCAAAGGCATGATGATCATGCAGGCGTTCCTGATGTCTGAACTTCAGCTCGAGCAGCAGATCCCCTTCTCTGCCTCGTTGACCTTTGAGCAGTCCTACAGTGAAGTCGACGGCGACAGCGCCTCAATGGCGGAGCTGTGTGCCGTGATCAGCGCGCTTGCAGACGTGCCGATTAACCAGAATATTGCGATTACCGGGTCCGTGGATCAGTTTGGCCGTGCCCAACCGGTGGGCGGACTGAATGAGAAAATCGAAGGCTTCTTCGCAATCTGCCAGCAGCGCGGTTTAAACGGCAAACAGGGCGTGATTATTCCGGCACCTAACGCTCGCCATTTGAGCCTGAGCCAGGCGATTCTGGATGCGGTAGAGCAGGAACAATTCACCGTCTGGGCCATCGAAGGGGTTGAGGATGCACTACCCTTACTGACAAACCTGGTCTGGGACGGCGAAGGCCAGACAACCCTGATGCAGACCATTCAGGAACGTATAGCTCAGGCGACACAGCAGGATGCTCGTCATCGTTATCCGTGGCCGTTACGCTGGTTAAGTTGGTTTAGTGCGAACTGATCGGACTTGTTCAGCGTACACGTGTTAGCTATCCTGCGTCCTTCACTAAAATAAGGCTTACTGAGAACATGGTAGATAAACGCGAATCCTATACTAAAGAAGACCTTCTTGCCTCTGGTCGCGGTGAACTGTTTGGCGCGAAAGGCCCGCAGTTACCAGCCCCAAATATGCTGATGATGGACCGTGTCGTGAAAATGACCGAAACCGGCGGCAACTTTGATAAGGGTTACGTAGAAGCAGAACTCGATATCAACCCGGACCTGTGGTTCTTCGGTTGCCACTTTATTGGCGATCCGGTAATGCCTGGCTGCCTGGGCCTCGATGCCATGTGGCAGCTGGTTGGCTTCTATCTGGGCTGGCTTGGCGGTGAAGGCAAAGGCCGTGCGCTGGGCGTAGGCGAAGTGAAATTCACCGGTCAGGTTCTGCCTACCGCGAAGAAAGTCACCTACCGTATCCATTTCAAACGCATCGTTAACCGCCGCCTGATTATGGGCCTGGCGGACGGTGAAGTGCTGGTAGATGGTCGCCTGATCTATACCGCGAACGACCTGAAAGTGGGTCTGTTCCAGGATACCTCCGCTTTCTGATAACGGCTTTTAGCCCCTTACAGAAAGGCGAAACCTCCGCATTGCGGAGGTTTCTTTTTAAAGAGACGGTATCAAGCAAGTACTGCCCTGTCTCCGATGGCTTCTCGCCAGCCCCCTAGCCATTGGGACCTTTGATTCAGGGCCTGATAGGGACACATTTCTTTTGAACGTCCGGCGATGCCAGCCTGATAACCACGTTGATGAGCCCTTTCCAGGCGATCTCGTTTCTGTCTCTTCATGCCTCGTTTCCCTCATTCTTTTGTCTGGTGGAAAGAAAACAGTGGTTGCAATATGTGCAAGCACAGTTAACGAATACCCCGAATCGACGTCAGCGTCAACGTTCAAAATTCATACGGGTGTCATATTTGTGAGCTACATGGAAGATCGTTTGTACAAAAAATGTGACGCGGGACAAGTAACAACCTGAACGCAAAACGAAAAAAAAGCCGCAATCAGCAAGAAGCTGAGTGCGGCTTTCGTCGATGAATTTTACTTATGGCAGGCGGGAAATCTCTCTTGCGATAGCAGCCGACTCCTGTGCCCATCCCTGCGCAAGTACTTTCACCATTTCGTCATAGCCATCTTTCTGCTGCTTGAGTTCAAGATGAAAAGGACGCTTAATCAGCTGACCCTGGTGATTCAGCAGCCACTCCCCGCTGATAACAACGGCACCATCATAGCGGCCATGGAATCCCGTCACGTTAACATTCAGAGTGTCCTGATCGCTTCCCAGAGGCTGCGAGGCAACGACCCAACCGGGGAGCTGGCTGCTCAGATTCGCCACCAGCGTATTGCGTAGCTGCTGATCCAGCGGGCTGGCCCACAGGTTATTGTTGGCGATTACGTACTGCACATCGCTGGTCTGGTAGACCACCCCGTTGCCCGCCAGGTAATCTGGCACGGCAACCTGTTCAACCCACAGCAGACGGCTGCCCTGCGAGGTGCTGCTCTGCGCACCGGACTGGGCGCTTAACGGCAGCTGGTAGTAGCTTTTGTTATCGCTTCCAGAGCTACAGGCCGTTAATACCAGTGCGCCTGCGATGATTAGCCATTTTTTCATTGTTTCGCCCTCTTAGGCTCAGGATCCTTTTTGTCTTTCGCTTCAAACACCAGTGCGTTGCTCTTTTCATTGAGCGTTTTCAGAACGGGCTGTAGCTCGCGTAAAACCTGATCAAGACGTTGCATATCCGCCACCATCTTGTTGTAGGCCGCTGAGCCCGGCTGGAAGCCCTGCATACTACGATTCAGTTCGCGCAACGTTTTCTGCATATCCTGCGGCAGCTGCTGCATGGACTGGTTGGCCGTGATCTTGTTGATATTATCCAGGGTGGTTTGCAGACGTTGCATCGTTGCCTGGCTCTGATGCAGTGATCCCGTCGCAGCCTCAAGCATTGGATTCAGCGGCAGATTGTTGATCTTATCCAGCGTTTCCATCAGACGCTGTTGGATCTGCGCCAGGCCACTGCTGACCGTAGGAATGATTTTGTAGCCACCAAATTCACGGATACCCGTCATTGGTGGCGCTTTTGGATAGAAGTCCATATCGACATACAACGCCCCTGTGACCAGGTTGCCGGTTTTCAGCGAGCCGCGCAGCCCGCGATTCAGCAGGTCGCTGATATGCTCCCCAATATCCTGGTCCTCGCCTATCTGATTAATCAAACGCTCAGGCTCAATGCGGATCAGCACCGGAATACGATAATCATCATCAAGCATCTGCTTCAGTCCCGGAACAAAGTAAGGCACTTGTCCCACTGTTCCCAGACGAATACCGCGGAACTCAACTGGCGCTCCTGGCTGCAAGCCGCGTACAGAGTCCTTAAAGAACATAAGATAGTCGATGTGATCGGTATAGAGCGCATCCTGAATGCTTTTTTGATCGTCAAACAGTCTGAAGGCGGTTTTTTCCGCCACCGGTTGTCCCAGATCTATACCTTCCGGCACGTCAAAACTGACGCCCCCACCAAACAGCGTGGTGAGTGAACCCATCTCAACGCGCATCCCCGCAGAGGTGAGATCTACCGCGATCCCGCTGTCTTTCCAGAAGCGAACGTTGCTGGTCACCAGGCGGTCATTAGGCGCGTTGATAAATAGCTGATAGCTGATGGTCCGTTTTTGCGGATCGAAGGTGCTTGTTTCAACCGAACCGACGCGATACCCACGGAACAGCACCGGATCGCCCGGCGAGAGCTGGCCCGCTTTTTTACTGTCCAGAATAACGCGGATCCCTTTTGCATCCGGTGGCGCAAGCGGCGGTGAATCCAGCAGCTGATAGTTTGCTGGCTGGGCGCCTTTGTTGCCGGGCTGGAGTTCAATATAAGCCCCGGACAATAGCGTCCCTAAGCCGCTGATCCCTTCTCTCCCAACCTGCGGTTTCACTACCCAAAAAACAGAATCTTCATGGAGCAGTTTTTCCATGCCAGCATTCAGGCGGGCCTTGATTTCAACATGGGTTAAATCATCCGTCAGGGTCGCGCTTTCCACGACACCCACATCCACGCTGCGGCTCTTGATGGTGGTTTTTCCGCCCTCAATCCCCTCTGCATTGGTGGTAATTAGCGTGACTTCCGGTCCCTGATGGCTGTAATGATAAAACAGGATCCATGCACCGATCAGCGCGGTCACGATGGGGAAAATCCACACCGGCGACCAGTTTCTGACCTTCTGCACTTTAGCCTCTCCACTCTTATTTTCCATGCTCTTACTCTTCCTCATGGCTTGAATCGGGCTCACGATCCCACGATAAACGAGGGTCGAAGGTCATGGCCGCAAACATGGTCATAATGACGACCAACGCAAACATCAGCGCTCCCATAGCGGGATAAATACTCATCAGCCCACCCATACGCACCAGCGCTGAGAGAACCGCAATCACGAACACGTCAATCATCGACCAGCGGCCAACAAATTCCACGACCTCATAAATCAGATGCATGCGCTCGCTGTCTCGCTTACCGTGCCCTTTTGCATCCCAGCAAAGCCAGGCAATGGCAATCATCTTTAAGGTCGGAACCATAATACTGGCGAGGAATATGACGCCTGCTACAGGGTAAGATCCCTCGCTCCACAGCAAAATCACCCCGGCCAGTATGGTCGAGGGCATTCTGTCGCCGAGCAAATCGGTGATCATGATCGGCAAGATATTGGCGGGCAGATAGAGCATGACAGAGGTCACCAGCAGCGCCATGGTCCATTGCAGGCTATTTTTGCGCCGGACGTGACCTTTTGTTTCACAGCGCGGACACACCTCGACATCCGCGGGCAGCACGGCGGTGCAGCACGAGCAGGAGCGAAGCCCCTGACGGATACCCGGTACGCCCACCTTTACCGTCTGCGAGAGCGTCGGCGCCGGGGCAATATCGTCCCAGGCCCAGCGTCGGTCCACGCACTGGAACGCGCGCAGTTGCAGCACGCAATACAGACACCACGGAATAAAGCTGCTGCCAATCCCCACATCGCCGTAGGCCATCAGCTTCACGAAGCTGACCAGGATACCCGCGAGAAAAATTTCCGCCATCCCCCAGCTTTTCAGCTGGAAAAGGATCCGCGCGAGTTTGATTTTAAGGACAGTGGGCATCCTGACGCGGTTGACCAGCAGCAGAATGACGACCAGGCAAAAAGCCGGGACGATCTGCACGAACAGAAGAAAGAAGGTGCCAAGGCTGGCGTAATCTTCCGAGAACATCACGCCAGGAATTTCCAGTAAATCTACCTGGCTGGTCATCCCACCTACTTTCATATAGATGAAAGGGAAGAGATTGGAGAGCAGTAACATGAATAAGGCTGCCAGCGCATAAGCCGTAGGACGCTGCCTTGGCGCGTCCCACTCGGTCGTCAGCGTAGCGCCGCAGCGCGGGCAGGCAGCTTTATGTCCGTGACCAAGCTCTGGCAACGCCACGAGCATATCGCATTGCGAGCATAATATATGCCGATCGGCATGGTGCTGGTCACACATAGATTATCCCTGTTTATGCGCCGTTTTTCAGAGACTCAAGGTACTCCCAGCGCTCAAATGCCTCTTCCAGCGCCTGTTCAGCCTGGGAGAGTTCAGCCAATACTTTCTGAGTATAGTCGTAAGGCTGCGTAAAGAATGACGCATCAGCGACCTGGATTTGCAGTGCTTCCAGTGCAGCTTCCAGCTCTTCCAGACGCTGCGGCAGCCCCTCCAGCTCGCGCTGCAAGTTATAACTCATTTTAGCAGGAGACTTTTTGACAGTTTCTGCTTTCGCAACAACAGGTTCAGCGACATTTTTGGTCTTCGCCTGTTTTTGCGCCAGCGACTGCGATTGCTGTCCACGCGCGTCATGATAGCCGCCTACATATTGCCCGATGCGTCCTTCGCCTTCGAAGATCCAGCACTCGGTCACGGTGTTATCGACAAACTGACGATCGTGGCTGACCAGCATCACGGTTCCCTGATAACCATCAATCAACTCTTCCAGCAGTTCCAGCGTTTCGACATCCAGATCGTTAGTCGGTTCATCGAGAATCAATAAGTTACTGGGTTTCAGGAACAAACGCGCCAGCAAAAGACGGTTACGCTCACCGCCGGACAGCGCGCGCACCGGCGTCATGGCGCGTTTCGGGTGGAACAGGAAGTCCTGAAGGTAGCCCAGCACGTGACGCGGCTTGCCGTTAACCATGACCTCCTGTTTGCCCTCAGCGAGGTTATCCATCACCGTACGGTCTGGATCCAGCTCTGCGCGGTGCTGGTCGAAGTACGCCACTTCCAGTTTGGTACCGCAGTGGATACGACCGCTGTCGGCCTGGAGCTGGCCGAGCATCAGTTTCAGCAGCGTGGTTTTACCGCACCCGTTCGGGCCGATCAGCGCAATTTTGTCGCCGCGCTGAACCTGAGCGGAGAAATCGTTTACCAGCACTTTGCCGTCAACCGAATAATTCACGTTCTCCATTTCGAAGACAATCTTGCCCGAGCGGGACGCCTCTTCAACCTGCATTTTGGCGCTCCCCATGACTTCACGGCGTTCGCTACGTTCGCGGCGCATCGCCTTCAGGGCGCGAACGCGGCCTTCGTTACGGGTACGACGGGCTTTGATGCCCTGACGGATCCAGACCTCTTCCTGTGCCAGCTTGCGGTCGAACTCGGCGTTTTGCAGCTCTTCGACGCGCAGGTTCTCTTCTTTCTCCAGTAGATAGGTATCGTAATCGCCCGGGTAAGTCACCAGCTTGCCGCGGTCGAGGTCGACAATGCGCGTGGCCATATTGCGAATGAACGAACGGTCGTGGGAGATGAAGATAATGGTGCCGTTAAAGGTTTTCAGGAACCCTTCCAGCCAGTCAATCGCTTCGATATCCAGGTGGTTCGTCGGTTCGTCCAGCAGCAGCACCTTAGGCCCGCTCACCAGGGCACGGCCCAGCGCCGCTTTACGCAGCCAGCCGCCGGAGAGCGCCGACAGCTCCATATCCGCTTCCAGGCCAAGCTGGGCCAGCACTTCATTAATGCGGTTTTCCAGCTGCCACAGACCGTGGTGATCGAGCATCTCCTGCACTTTTGCCAGCTCGTTGAGATTCTTGTCGCTCGGGTCCGTCATCACCAGATGCGAAATCTCGTGGTAACGCTTGAGGTATTCCGCCTGCTCTGAAATCCCTTCGGCCACAAAATCGTAAACGCTGCCGGTGACGTTACGCGGCGGATCCTGTTGCAGACGAGAGACGATCAGATCCTGCTCGTAAACAATACGGCCGTCATCCAGCCCCTGCTCACGGTTGAGGATTTTCATCAGCGTCGATTTACCTGCGCCGTTACGGCCCACCAGACAGACGCGCTCGTTATCTTCGATATGCAGCTCTGCATTATCGAGAAGCGGTGAGTCGCTGAAAGAGAGCCACGCGCCGTGCATACTAATTAAAGACATTTATTTTTCCTTTCAGACCGCGGAAATCAGCCAGCAGTTGTGGATTTGACGGTTACGGGCAAAGTCCTGAGACAGCGTTTTTTGGCTGATTTCTTGTGCTTTCAGTCCCAGTTCGGCCAGGCCGTCGTGATCCATGCGGAATCCGCGCTTGTTGTTCGAGAACATAATGGTGCCGCCTTTACGCAGCAGGCGCTTCAGGTCGGTCATCAGGCGCAGGTGATCGCGTTGAACGTCAAAGCTATCCTCCATACGCTTGGAGTTAGAGAAGGTCGGCGGATCGATAAAGATCAGGTCAAACTGCTCGTCGGTATCGCGCAGCCAGCCCAGCACGTCGGCCTGTAACAGGCGATGCTGACGACCGGTTAAGCCGTTAAGACGCAGGTTGCGCTCTGCCCACTCCAGATAAGTTCGTGACATATCTACCGTGGTGGTGCTACGCGCGCCGCCAAGCCCCGCATGAACGCTGGCGCTGCCGGTATAGGAGAACAGGTTCAGGAAGTCTTTGCCCTTGCTCATCTGGCCCAGCATGCGGCGGGCGATACGGTGGTCGAGGAACAGACCGGTATCAAGGTAGTCGGTCAGGTTAACCCACAGGCGCGCGTTATATTCGCCCACTTCGATGAAGTCACCCTTCTCGCCCATCTTCTGATACTGGTTTTTGCCTTTCTGACGCTCACGGGTTTTCAGCACCAGCTTGTTTGGCGAAATGCCGAGTACGGCGATGGTGGCCGCAATCACATCCAGCATACGCTGACGCGCTTTTTGCGCATCGATAGTTTTCGGCGGGGCGTATTCCTGAACCACTACCCAGTCCGCATAGCGGTCAACCGCCACGTTGTATTCCGGCAGGTCAGCGTCGTACAGGCGATAACATTCGATGCCTTCCTGCTTTGCCCACTTCTCAAATTTCTTCAGGTTTTTGCGCAGGCGGTTGGCGTAATCTTCCGCCACGCCTGACGGTTTGCTATCCGCCGCTATCTCTGCCAGATGGTAGTTTTTCTGCACGCAGTCCAGCGGGCCGTTTTTCGCCTTGAACTGGCGATCGGCACGCAATTGCAGGCAGCTCAGCAGCTCCGGCGAGGCGCTAAACAGGGAGAGGTTCCAGCCGCCGAAATGCGCTTTCATGTTGCGGCCCAGCAGGCTGTGCAGTGCAATCAGCGCCGGCTCGCTGTCCAGACGCTCACCATACGGCGGGTTGCTGATCACCGTACCGTACGGGCCTTTTGGCAACGGGTTGGTCAGGTTCGCCACGTCTTTCACCTCGAAGGTGACCAGCTCGCCGATACCGGCACGACGGGCGTTGCTGCGCGCACGTTCAATCACCCGTGCATCGCTGTCCGAACCGTAAAAGTGAGAGGTGTATTCCGCCAGCCCTTTACGGGCGCGGGTCTGCGCATCGTCTTTGACCTCTTTCCAGATGGCCTCATCGTGCTGTGCCCAGCCTTTGAAGCCCCAGTGGCCGCGGTGCAGCCCTGGCGCACGGTCGGTGGCCAGCATCGCGGCTTCAATCAGCAGCGTACCGGAACCGCACATCGGATCGAGCAGCGGCGTACCTGGCTGCCATCCGGAGCGCATCACGATAGCGGCAGCCAGCGTTTCTTTGATCGGCGCCATCCCGGTGCGATCGCGATAACCGCGCAGATGCAGGCCTGCGCCGCTCAGATCAAGGGAAATACTGGCCGTATCGCCGTTCAGCCAGACGTTGATACGCAGATCCGGGTTTTCACGGTCAACGTTCGGACGTTCTTTATTACGACGCGTGAAGCAGTCCACAATGGCATCCTTAACGCGCAGGGCACCGTACTGGCTGTTGCGGATCTCATCGTTGACGCCGTTGAAATGCACCGCAAAGGTGGCGTCCGGGGTGAAGATCTCTGTCCAGTCGATCATCTGTACGCCGGTGTAGAGATCAAGATCGCTGTAGACCTTGCACTCTTTCATCGGCAGCATGATGCGCGACGCCAGACGGCTCCACATCAGGCTCTGGTAAATAAGCCGCGTGTCGCCCTCAAAATGGACACCACCCTGAACCACCCGGCACTCTTTCGCGCCCAGGGCTTCCAGTTCAGTTTTTAACAGCTCTTCCAGCCCACGGGCCGTACTGGCAAACAGAGAATTCATATCGTCACTTTTACTCATAGAAAATTGTCGCGCATTATAGCTAATATGGCGTGTATGTCATAAAGTTGAAGGCTTATTTTCTTTAGCGGGAGTGTGTAGTGGCGACGTTATCCAGGCTTTTTATTCATCCGGTGAAATCGATGCGCGGTATCGGCGTGACTCACGCGCTGGCCGATATGAGCGGATTCGCCTTCGATCGTATTTTTATGGTCACCGAGCCTGACGGTACGTTTATCACCGCACGTCAGTTCCCGCAGATGGTTCGCTTTACGCCTTCCCCGCTTCATGACGGGCTGCATTTGACCGCGCCAGACGATTCAAGCGTCGTGATCCGCTTTGCTGATTTTGCGCCGCTTGATGCGCCAACGGAAGTGTGGGGCAATCATTTTACCGCGCGTATCGCGCCGGATAACATTAACCAGTGGCTCAGCGGCTTTTTCTCCCGTGACGTTCAGCTGCGCTGGGTTGGGCCTGCGCTGACCCGTCGCGTGAAGCGCCACGATGCGGTTCCCCTCTCCTTCGCGGATGGTTTTCCCTTTCTGCTGACCAGCGAGGCCTCGCTGCGAGATTTACAAAAACGTTGCAAAGCCAGCGTGCAGATGGAGCAGTTTCGCCCGAATCTGGTGGTGACCGGAGCGGAGGCCTGGGATGAAGATACCTGGAAAGTCATCCGCATCGGCAGCGTTATTTTTGACGTGGTGAAACCGTGCAGCCGCTGTATTCTCACCACCATTAGCCCGGAGAAAGGCCAGAAGCATCCTTCCGGTGAACCGCTAAAAACCTTGCAGTCATTTCGCACCGCGCAGGATAAAGGTGATGTCGACTTTGGCCAGAACCTGATCCCCCGCTCCAGCGGTGTGATCCGCGTGGGCGACGAGATCGAGATCCTTACCCGCGGGCCTGCCAGGGTGTACGGCGCAGGTCAGGAAGAAGAGATGGTTGACGTGGTAACCAACGTCGCTTCCGCGGTGGATATTCACTGGGAAGGCAAAGTTATCCGTGGTAACAATCAGCAGGTGCTACTGGAACAACTGGAACAGGCGGGTATCCGCGTACCGTATTCCTGTCGCGCGGGGATTTGCGGATGCTGTCGCATTAAACTGGTCGATGGTGAAGTGAGTGCCCTGAAGAAATCTGCGATTGGCGGTGACGGCACGATCCTGTGCTGTAGCTGTGTCCCGAAAACATCCGTACAGCTGGAAGCTTAAACCGCCTGTTCGAGGCTGAAGGAATCAACGCGCAGCTGTGGCTTCAGCCTGTCGTTCATCACTTTGATGGCATCACCTAACTGCATAACTCGCCCGGCAATGGTCACGCCGGGTTGGGCCAGCAAACAGAGCGCAGCGTTTTCACCGGGTTCAACCACCAGCAAATTCACCTCCTCTTCGGTATCGCTCAGATTGACGCTCGCCGCATCGCCGATAGCCGGGGTCCAGCTCATGCCGTGCGCAAGGAAATGCCAGCTTTTCGGCATTTGCGGTTTCAGGAAACGGATCGCCACCAGTGCATTTAATACCAGTTCAGCGCGCTGTTCTTTGGAGAGATCGAACTCGCGGCATTTTTCTTCGAAAGAGAAATAGAGTGCAGCATCGTCAACGCAAAAGCCTGAGGGAGCAAACGCGTCTGGGGTTAACATTCGGCGCGCAAAACGAGAGCGAAACAACATGCCATTGGCTAAGTCGAGCATCATACGGTCATGCTCTTCACAAAAATACCAGCGCCAGTTATCGTCAGGTTTAATTCGCATGTTTCTCTCCCGTCCCCTAAACGTCCTGTACTAAAAATGTCCTGTTTGCCGCTTCGCTTATAACACTAGTAATAAAAGACTATAATGTCTAAATAAGCAACAATGACGGAATATAAAACAACCAGGGCTGGAAATAAAGCCCTGGTTGTCTGATTAAGAGAAAAGATTAGATATGCGTGACGATTTCTTTAATCAGCGGCGGCCCTTTAAAAATAAAGCCGGAATAAATTTGCACCAGCGATGCGCCTGCCGCCATCTTCTCACGTGCAGCGATGACGGAGTCAATGCCACCCACGCCAATAATCGGCAGCTGGCCTTTTAATTCCGCGGAGAGTGCGCGAATAATTTCGGTGCTTTTTAATTGTACCGGACGGCCACTTAATCCACCCGCTTCGTCACAGTTTTTCATTCCCTGAACGAGAGAGCGATCGAGTGTCGTATTGGTCGCAATCACACCATCAATATTATGGCGAACTAAACTGTCGGCAACCTGGATCAATTCTTCTGCCGAAAGATCCGGGGCGATCTTAACCGCGACCGGAACATATTTATGGTGGATCGCCTGTAGCGCCGTTTGTTTATTTTTAATGGCGCTAAGAAGATCGTCGAGCGCTTCGCCATATTGTAATGAACGCAGCCCTGGGGTGTTAGGCGAGGAAATATTCACCGCAATATAACCGGCATAGGCATAGACTTTTTCCATACAAATCAGATAGTCATCTTTACCCTGCTCGACCGGCGTGTCTTTATTTTTGCCAATATTTATACCCAGCACGCCATCAAAATGGGCTTTCTTAACGTTCTCAACCAGATGATCGACGCCAAGGTTATTAAAGCCCATGCGGTTGATCAGCCCTTCGGCTTCAACCAGGCGAAACAGACGTGGCTTGTCATTTCCCGGCTGCGGACGCGGCGTTACCGTCCCGATTTCGATCGAGCCAAAGCCCATCGCACCGAGTGCATCAATGCATTCGCCATTTTTGTCCAGACCGGCCGCCAGGCCCAGTGGATTTTTGAAAGTCAGGCCCATGCACTGAACTGGTTTTTCCGGCACGTTTTGACGCACCAGCGCGGCCAGAGGCGTTCCTGTAATACGGCGTAACTGCTGAAATGTAAATTCATGAGCGCGCTCAGGATCGAGCTGGAAAAGGGCTTTACGAACGAAGGGGTAGTACATGAACTCTCCTGGATTCCCGGTGTGCAAACCGGGAGGGGATTATGTGCGATCCCGCCCGGAAAGGGAATTGACCTGTGGCAAAAAAGCCACGTAAAACGCAATCGTTTACTTATCGGTTCGCTTCTTATGCATTTTTCTGCATTCATCCTGAGGATAAATCATTTAGTGGAATAACCACGCAATGTCACACTCCTGAAAATTGTTATGAATGTTAGATAAAAGCAAACAATTAGTTATAAGGAGCAACCATGCGCGTCATTACCCTGGCCGGAAGCCCCCGCTTCCCCTCTCGCTCCAGCGCACTGCTGGAATACGCTCGCGAAAAGCTTAATGCTCTGGATGTCGAAGTGTGTCACTGGAATTTGCACAATTTCGCGCCTGAAGATCTGCTCTACGCCCGTTTCGACAGCCCGGCGCTGAAAACCCTGATCGAACAACTTAAGAGTGCTGACGGGCTGGTCGTCGCGACACCGATTTATAAAGCTTCTTTTTCCGGCGCACTGAAAACGCTCCTCGATCTGCTGCCCGAACGTGCGCTGGACGGTAAGGTCGTCCTGCCGCTGGCCACAGGCGGTACGGTAGCCCATTTACTGGCGGTGGATTATGCCCTCAAGCCGGTTCTGAACGCGCTGAAAGCACAGGAGATCCTGCATGGCGTCTTCGCTGACGACTCACAGGTAATCGACTACCAGCATAAACCGCATTTCACGCCGAATCTGCAAACCCGCCTCGACAGCGCGCTTGAAACCTTCTGGCACGCCCTGAACCGTCGGGATCGCCACGCGGCGGCATTTCATCAATCACAAGGAGTGGCGCATGTTTAAAACAGTTACCCGTATCGGGCTGGCAGGTCTGCTGGCAGTGGCGTCGCTGGCTCAGGCGACGGTGAAAGCGCCGGAGAGCCTGCGTATCGGTTATCAGAAAGGCAGCGTCAGCATGGTGCTGGCGAAAAGCCATGCGTTGCTGGAGAAGCGTTTCCCGGAGACCAAATTCTCATGGGTCGAGTTCCCTGCCGGACCACAGATGCTGGAGGCGCTGAACGTCGGGAGTATTGATTTAGGCAGCACCGGCGATATCCCGCCGATCTTTGCGCAGGCTGCCGGGGCGGATCTGGTTTACGTTGGCGTTGAGCCCGCCAAGCCGAAGGCAGAGGTTATTTTGGTGCCCGAAAACAGCGAGATCAAAAGCGTCGCCGACCTCAAAGGCCATAAGGTTGCTTTCCAGAAAGGTTCAAGCTCGCACAACCTGCTGCTGCGCGCGTTGCAGGAGGCCGGCCTAAAATTCACCGATATCCAGCCCGTTTACCTGACGCCTGCCGATGCGCGCGCGGCGTTTCAGCAAAAAAATGTTGATGCCTGGGCTATCTGGGATCCGTACTACTCCGCCGCACTGTTGCAGGGCGGTGTGCGGGTGCTGAAAGACGGCACCACCCTGAAGCAGACCGGTTCGTTCTACCTGGCGGCACGTCCTTACGCTGAGAAAAATGGCGCCTTTATTCAGCAGGTGCTGGATACCTTCTCTCAGGCCGATGCGCTGACCCAAAGCCAGCGTCAGCAGAGCATCACGCTGCTGGCAAAAACCATGGGCCTGCCTGAACCGGTGATCGCCACCTATCTTGACCACCGTCCTCCCACCACCATAGCGCCGGTTGACGCCCACGTTGCCGCTCTCCAGCAGCAAACGGCAGACCTCTTTTATCAAAACCGCCTGGTTCCAAAGCAGGTGAATATTCGCGAACGCATCTGGCAACCCGCTGGCATTGAAGGAAAAAAATCATGAGTCTGAATCTTTTCTGGTTTTTACCCACCCACGGTGATGGACACTATCTTGGCACAGAAGAAGGCGCCCGCCCGGTCGATCACGGCTACCTACAGCAGATCGCCCAGGCGGCAGACCGCATCGGTTTTACCGGGGTGCTGATCCCGACGGGCCGTTCATGTGAGGATGCGTGGCTGGTTGCCGCGTCAATGATCCCCGTCACCCAGCGCCTGAAATTCCTGGTAGCCTTGCGCCCGAGCGTGGTGTCGCCCACCGTCGCGGCGCGTCAGGCGGCAACGCTGGACAGGCTTTCCAACGGCCGTGCGCTGTTCAACCTTGTGACGGGCAGCGATCCGCAGGAGCTGGCGGGGGATGGCGTTTTCCTCGATCATACCGAACGCTATGAAGCCTCCGCAGAGTTCACCCGCGTCTGGCGACGTCTGCTGGAAGGGGAAACCGTCACCTTCGAAGGGAAACATATCCACGTTCGCGATGCGCAGCTCTACTTCCCGCCGGTACAGCAGCCGCGCCCTCCCCTCTATTTTGGCGGATCGTCGGACGTGGCGCAGGAGCTGGCGGCCGAGCAGGTCGATCTCTATCTGACCTGGGGCGAACCACCGGAGCTGGTGAAAGAGAAAATTGCTCAGGTACGCGCTAAAGCCGCAGAACATGGCCGTACGGTACGCTTTGGTATTCGCCTGCACGTGATCGTCCGCGAAACCAACGACGAGGCCTGGCAAGCCGCCGACCGTCTGATCGCTCATCTGGACGACGACACTATCGCCAAAGCACAGGCGGCGTTTGCCAAAACCGACTCCGTGGGCCAGCACCGGATGGCCTCCCTGCACAACGGCAAGCGTGAAAATCTTGAGATCAGCCCGAACCTGTGGGCCGGGGTGGGTCTGGTGCGCGGCGGCGCCGGCACGGCGCTGGTCGGCGACGGTCCAACCGTAGCGGCACGCATTAATGAATACGCGGCGCTGGGGATCGACAGCTTTATCCTGTCTGGCTACCCGCATCTGGAGGAGGCGTACAAGGTGGGTGAACTGCTGTTTCCGCACCTGGATGTCGCTATCCCGGAAATTCCGCAGCCACGCCAGCTTCAGTTACAGGGCGAAGCCGTGGCGAACGCGTTTATCCCGAGAAAAGTCGCGCAAAGCTAAGGAGCCACCATGTCTGCAACCGCACAAAAATGGCTACTGCGCGCCGCGCCGTGGTTTCTGCCCGTCGGCATTGTCCTCGTCTGGCAACTGGCGTCTTCAACTGGCTGGCTGTCGAGCCGCATTTTGCCCTCTCCGGAGGGCGTTGTGGAAGCGTTCTGGTCGCTCAGCGCCAGCGGTGAGCTGTGGCAACATCTTGCCATCAGCTCCTGGCGCGCGGTAATCGGCTTTTCGATTGGCGGAAGCATCGGCCTGACGCTGGGGCTGATCAGCGGCCTGTCCCGCTGGGGTGAGCGGCTGCTGGATACCTCCGTTCAGATGCTGCGTAACGTGCCGCATCTGGCGCTTATCCCACTGGTTATTTTGTGGTTTGGCATTGATGAGAGCGCCAAAATTTTCCTCGTGGCGCTGGGAACGTTATTCCCGATTTATATCAATACCTGGCATGGGATCCGCAATATCGATCGCGGTCTGGTTGAGATGGCCCGCAGCTATGGCCTGTCAGGTTTTGCCCTGTTTACCCATGTGATCCTGCCGGGCGCCCTGCCCTCCATTATGGTTGGGGTGCGTTTTGCGCTCGGCCTGATGTGGCTAACCCTGATCGTGGCGGAAACCATTTCGGCTAACTCCGGCATTGGTTATCTGGCGATGAACGCCCGCGAGTTCCTGCAAACGGACGTGGTGGTGGTTGCCATTATCCTTTATGCCCTGCTCGGCAAACTTGCGGACGTCAGCGCCCAGTGGCTGGAACGTAGCTGGCTGCGCTGGAACCCGGCCTACACCGCTCAGGAGGCGAAAGCATGAATACTGCACGACTGAACCAGGGAACACCGTTACTGCTGAACGGCGTGACCAAACGCTACGGCGACAACACCATTCTGAATGCACTGGATCTGCATATTCCTGCCGGACAGTTTGTTGCCGTTGTCGGCCGCAGCGGTGGCGGCAAGAGTACCCTGCTGCGTCTTTTAGCCGGGCTGGAAGCGCCAAACAGCGGTGACATTCTGGCAGGCACTACGCCGCTGGCCACGATTCAGGATGATACGCGCATGATGTTTCAGGATGCGCGTCTGCTGCCGTGGAAAACGGTGATGGATAACGTCGGGCTGGGCCTGAAGGGCATCTGGCGGGAGGACGCCCGGCAGGCACTCGCTGCGGTAGGGCTGGAGAATCGCGCGGGAGAGTGGCCTGCGGCCCTGTCGGGTGGACAAAAGCAGCGCGTAGCGCTGGCACGCGCGCTGATTCATCGTCCCGGCCTGCTGCTGCTTGATGAACCGCTCGGCGCGCTTGATGCCCTGACGCGGATCGAAATGCAGGATCTGATTGAAACCCTATGGCAGACGCACGGCTTTACGGTGCTGCTGGTGACGCATGATGTCAGTGAAGCCGTGGCAATGGCAGACAGGGTGCTGTTAATAGAAGAAGGTAAAATTGGTCTGGATCTGACGGTAGATATTCCGCGTCCTCGCCGCGTGGGATCGGCCCGACTGGGGGAGCTGGAAGCCGAAGTGCTGGATCGGGTGATGAAGCGTGGGGTAAGTGAACGGGTGTTGATTAAAGCTAATGCCTGATGCCCGCACCCCGGCCCTCTCCCACAGGGAGAGGGAGAAAAAACTAAAAAACGGCAACCGAGGTTGCCGTTTTGCTTTTACCTGCCCACCGGGCAATTTTTTATTACGCTAAGGCCTTAGCAATCTTCTCGTACAGATCGCCAGACAGATTTTCCAGCCCTTTCAGCTGCTCAAGCGCGGCGCGCATTTTCGCCTGACGCTGCGCATCGTAACGTTTCAGGCGGATCAGCGGCTCAATCAGACGAGACGCCACCTGCGGGTTACGGCTGTTCAGCTCGGTCAGCATTTCAACCATGAACTGATAACCGCTGCCGTCTTCGGCATGGAACGCGGCTGGGTTGCTGCTGGCGAAGGCACCAATCAGAGAGCGGACGCGGTTCGGGTTGCTCATGGTGAACGAACGGTGCTTCAGCAGGCTACGTACTTTGCTGAGTACATCGGCTGCCGGACTGGTGGCCTGAAGGATGAACCACTTGTCCATCACCAGACCATCCTGATACCACTTGTCGTCGTACTCCTGCATCAGCGCATCGCGGCACGGCAGCTCGGCGGCAACGCTTGCAGCCAGCGCGGCCAGCGCATCCGTCATGTTATCGGCTTCGTGGTACTGCTTGCTGACCAGCGTGTTCGCCAGCTCTGCCTCACCAAACGCCAGATAGCGCAGGCAGGTATTGCGCAGGGAACGTTTACCGATATCCGCGTGTTCCACCCGATACGCGTCCAGCTTGTTGGCGTTGTAAATGGCGAGGAACTCATCTGCCAGTTCGGTCGCCAGCGTGCGGGTCAGCGCTTCACGCACGGCGACGATGGCAATCGGATCAATGATGTCAAACAGCTCGGCGATTTCAGTCGCAGACGGCAGCGTTAAAATTTCAGCCGCCAGCGCCGGGTCAATGTTCTCATCCAGCAGGATGGCACGGAACGCGTCTGCCACATGAACCGGCAGCGTCAACGGCTGGCCCTGCTGGTAACGGTTGACGTTCAGCTTGATGTAGGTCGCCAGCAGGCTTTGTGCCGCATCCCAGCGCGAGAAATCGTTGCGCGCGTGACGCATCAGGAACGTCAGCTGCTGATCGCTCCACTTATATTCGAGTTTCACCGGCGCAGAGAATTCGCACAGCAGGGCAGGAACGGGCTGGAAATAGACGTTATCGAAGATAAAGGTCTGCTCTGCCTGGGTCACGTTCAGCACGTTATGCACCGGGTGACCGCCCTTCTGTAACGGGATCACATTGCCTTCGTTGTCGTACAGCTCAACGCTGAACGGAATGTGCAGCGGATGTTTCTCTTCCTGCTCCGCCGTTGGCGGTGTGCGCTGGCTGATGGTCAGCGTGTACTGCTCGGTTTCCGGGTTGTAGTCGTCTTTGACCGTCACAATCGGCGTACCGGCCTGGCTGTACCAGCGGCGGAAATGAGACAGATCCACGTTAGAGGCGTCTTCCATCGCCTGAACAAAATCGTCGCAGGTGGCCGCACTGCCGTCGTGACGCTCGAAGTAAAGCTGCATCCCTTTCTGGAAATTCTCTTCGCCCAGCAGGGTGTGGATCATGCGGATAATTTCAGCGCCTTTTTCATACACCGTCAGGGTGTAGAAGTTATTCATCTCAATGACTTTATCCGGGCGGATCGGGTGGGCCATTGGGCTGGCATCTTCTGCAAATTGCAGACCACGCATAGTGCGCACGTTGTTGATGCGGTTCACCGCCCGCGATCCCAGATCGGAGCTGAACTCCTGATCGCGGAAGACGGTTAAGCCCTCTTTCAGGCTCAGCTGGAACCAGTCGCGACAGGTGACGCGGTTCCCGGTCCAGTTGTGAAAATATTCGTGGCCGATAACGCGTTCGATATCGAGGTAATCTTTATCCGTGGCGGTATCGGTACGCGCCAGCACGTATTTGGAGTTAAAGATGTTAAGACCTTTATTCTCCATCGCGCCCATGTTGAAGAAATCGACAGCAACAATCATATAGATGTCGAGGTCATATTCGAGACCAAAGCGCGTTTCATCCCACTTCATGGAGTTGATGAGAGAGGTCATTGCCCACGGTGCGCGGTCAAGGTTGCCACGATCCACGAACAGCTCCAGCGCGACTTCACGGCCAGAGCGCGTTTTAAAGGTGTCGCGGAGAACATCGAAATCTCCCGCCACCAGCGCAAACAGATAGCAGGGTTTCGGGAACGGATCCTGCCACTGTACCCAGTGACGGCCATTCTCCATTTCCCCCTCGCCAATCCGGTTGCCGTTGGAGAGCAGGTACGGGTACAGCGTTTTGTCGGCAATAATTTTGGTGGTAAAGCGCGCCAGGACGTCCGGGCGATCAAGATACCAGGTAATGTGGCGGAAACCTTCGGCTTCACACTGGGTACACAGGGCTACGCCTGACTGGTAAAGCCCTTCCAGCGCGGTATTGGCGGCAGGGCTAATTTCATTCACGATGCGCAGGGTAAAGCGTTCCGGCAGGTTGTCGATGACCAGCTGGTTGCCTTCTTCTTTATAGTCTGACCAGGCTTCATCGTTAATATGCAGGGAAACCAGCGTAAGGTCTTCACCATCCAGACGCAGCGGCACGGCTGTCGCGCTCTGGCGCGTCACCTGGCTTACCGCCGTCACGACGGTTTTTGTGGCATCCAGGTCGAAAGTCAGATCGATATCGCTTATCAGGTATTCCGGCGCACGGTAGTCGTGGCGGTATTTAGCTTGTGGCTGTTGTGTCATAGAAAACCTTATGCATCGTTTGTCGAGTAACGATTCAATATATTCCTGTTGTGTAAAACGCGCTATGCAGAATGTTCATCTTTTCAGGCACAACGCCCTTTTTAGCTACATTTTTATAACACGGGGCACGAAATGCTCTCGACCATAAAGTGTGCTTATGTTGTGATCGGGGTTCAATAAATCACTAAACAGGGTATACTCCGGAGTTGTTTATTGTACTAAACGCTCCCGTGAGAGGATGCTACAGCGCACCTATGACTCAATTCGCTTCTCCGGTTCTGCATACGTTGCTGGATACCGACGCGTACAAGCTGCATATGCAGCAAGCCGTGTTTCACCACTATCATGATGTCCATGTTGCGGCGGAATTTCGCTGCCGGGGTGACGACTTGCTGGGTATCTACGCAGATTCCATTCGTGAACAGGTCGAGGCCATGCAGCATCTGGCGCTCACCGATGACGAATATCAGTGGCTTTCAGGCCTGCCTTTCTTCAAAGCGGACTATCTGAACTGGCTGCGTGAGTTCCGCTATAAGCCGGAACAGGTCACCGTCACCAATGATAACGGCAAGCTGGACATTCGTCTGACCGGCCCGTGGCGCGAGGTGATCATGTGGGAAGTGCCGCTTCTGGCCGTGATCAGCGAGCTGGCCCACCGCTATCGCTCCCCTGAAACCGGTGTGACGCAGGCGGTCGCCGCTCTGGAGAATAAACTCGTTGAGTTTTCCAAACTGACCGAAGGGCTGGATATGTCCCGCTTCCGTCTGATGGACTTTGGCACGCGCCGCCGCTTCTCTCGCGAGGTTCAGGAAGCCATTGTCAGACGTCTGCAACAGGAGCCGTGGTTCGTTGGCACCAGTAACTACGATCTGGCACGTCGCCTTGATTTAACGCCGATGGGCACCCAGGCGCACGAATGGTTCCAGGCGCACCAGCAGATCAGCCCTGACCTTGCCAACAGCCAGCGCGCCGCCCTCGCCGCGTGGCTAGAGGAATACCCGGATCGGCTGGGTATTGCCCTTACCGACTGCATTACCATGGACGCGTTCCTGCGCGACTTTGGCCCTGAGTTTGCCGAACGCTACCAGGGGTTACGCCATGATTCCGGGGACCCGGTTGAATGGGGTGAGAAAGCCATCGCCCATTACGAAAAGCTGGGTATCGACCCAATGAGTAAGGTGCTGGTCTTCTCCGATAACCTTGATCTGGCAAAAGCCGTCGACCTTTATCGCCATTTCTCATCGCGGGTGAACCTGAGTTTCGGGATTGGTACGCGGTTAACCTGTGATATCCCTCAGGTGAAACCGCTGAACATCGTCATAAAACTGGTGGAATGTAACGGTAAGCCGGTCGCGAAGCTCTCCGACAGCCCTGGCAAAACCATCTGCCATGACAAAGCGTTTGTCCGCGCATTACGTAAAGCCTTCGATCTGCCTCAGGTTAAAAAAGCCAGTTAACGGCTTCGGGGGAGCCTTCATGGCTCCCCTTCTCTTATTTATTTCTTATTTCTTCTCTCAAGACGGTGAAATTTACTTGTCTGATAGCGGATGGCAGGTAACATAGATATCCCCCCTATAAGGGCGGACAAGTGTTTATTTTTTCCGACTATTAACAGAGAGAATATTATGAGCGTTGTGCCTGTAGCCGACGTACTCCAGGGCCGTGTCGCCGTTGACCAGGAGGTCACCGTGCGCGGATGGGTGCGTACTCGCCGAGATTCTAAAGCTGGCATCTCCTTCCTCGCCGTCTATGACGGTTCCTGCTTTGATCCTGTACAGGCCGTCATTAATAATTCTCTGCCCAATTACAATGATGACGTTCTGCACCTGACAACCGGCTGTTCCGTGATCGTCACCGGTGTTGTGGTGGCCTCTCCGGGCCAGGGTCAGAGCTACGAAATTCAGGCGACCTCGGTGGAAGTGACCGGCTGGGTTGAAGATCCGGACACCTATCCGATGGCTGCAAAGCGTCACAGCATCGAATATCTGCGTGAAGTTGCGCACCTGCGTCCGCGCACCAACCTGATTGGTGCGGTTGCCCGCGTGCGTCATACGCTGGCGCAGGCGCTGCATCGCTTCTTTGACGAGCAGGGTTACTTCTGGGTTTCTACTCCGCTGATCACGGCATCCGATACCGAAGGCGCAGGTGAAATGTTCCGCGTTTCAACGCTGGATATGGAAAACCTGCCGCGTACGCCGGAAGGTAAAGTGGATTACGACAAAGACTTCTTTGGTAAAGAAGCCTTCCTGACGGTTTCTGGCCAGCTGAACGGCGAAACCTACGCCTGTGCGCTGTCTAAGATCTATACCTTCGGCCCAACCTTCCGTGCGGAAAACTCCAACACCAGCCGTCACCTGGCGGAATTCTGGATGCTGGAGCCGGAAGTGGCCTTTGCCGATCTGAATGACGTGGCAGGCCTGGCAGAAGCGATGCTGAAATACGTGTTCAAAGCGGTTCTCGAAGAGCGCGCAGACGACATGAAATTCTTCGCTGAGCGTGTCGATAACGACGCCATCGCCCGTCTTGAGCGCTTCGTCTCCGCAGACTTCGCGCAGGTGGATTACACCGACGCGGTCGCTATCCTGGAAAAATGCGGTGAGAAATTCGAAAACCCGGTTTACTGGGGCGTGGATCTCTCCTCCGAGCACGAACGTTATCTGGCAGAGAAGCACTTCAAAGCACCGGTTGTGGTGAAAAATTATCCGAAAGACATTAAGGCGTTCTATATGCGCCTTAACGAAGACGGTAAAACCGTTGCCGCGATGGACGTGCTGGCGCCGGGCATCGGTGAGATTATCGGTGGCTCCCAGCGTGAAGAGCGACTGGATGTGCTGGACGCGCGTATGCTGGAGATGGGTCTGAACCCGGCGGACTACAGCTGGTATCGCGATCTCCGTCGCTACGGCACCGTCCCGCACTCCGGCTTTGGCCTTGGCTTTGAACGTCTGATTGCTTACGTAACAGGTGTTCAGAACGTACGTGATGTGATTCCGTTCCCACGCACACCGCGTAACGCAAGTTTCTAACCGACCAAATCCTTAATGGCCAGCAAATGCTGGCCATTATTTTATCCTGCAATGTCAGTTTTCGTCAGTCAAAAGTAAGCGTCTTTAAACCACAACCCCGCGATTACCTCTACCTGTTACGTTTTGTTTCCACGAAATATCCTGAGATAAAAAATTAACCCCATTTTTATGGCGCTTAATACAATCCTTACGCAATAGCACAAAAAACAACCACTTTCACAGCCATCTGGATGGCTTTTGCCGATTATAAGAAAAAATGAGCCGTTTAACTTCTGTTTATACGAAAGGCCTTTAGCTAAATTAAACATAAGGAAATCATATATATAAGAATAAAGCGGAGGTTTAATTCACCAGATAGCGCTGAAGTTTGAGGTGCTTCACAAAGTTCCCAAAAATACATATTTAGTTACATATATTTTCTTTTGGTAACTGAATCTTGAAGATTGTAGCACTTTCAGTGTAGCGAAACGGTTCTATGAATGGAAAGATGCCTGTCAGACACATAAAGACACCTAACTCTCATCAATAGTTCCGGAAATATTTATTGACAGAATTTATTGACGGCAGTGGCGAGTGTCATAAAAAAACCAATGAGGGTAATAAATAATGATGAAGCGCAATATCCTGGCAGTGGTAGTCCCTGCCCTGCTGGTAGCCGGTGCAGCAAACGCTGCTGAAATCTATAACAAAGACGGCAACAAATTAGATCTTTACGGGAAAGCAGTCGGCCTGCATTACTTCTCCGATAATGACAGCAACGATGGCGACAACACTTACGCACGTCTGGGCTTCAAAGGCGAAACTCAGATCAACGATCAGCTGACTGGCTACGGTCAGTGGGAATACAACTTCCAGGGTAACAACTCTGAAGGTGGCGATGCACAGAACGGCAACAAAACCCGTCTGGCATTCGCAGGTCTGAAATTCGGTGACGCAGGCTCCTTCGACTACGGTCGTAACTACGGTCTGGTCTATGATGCAATCGGCATCACCGATATGCTCCCTGAGTTCGGTGGCGACACCGGCGCGAGCGATAACTTCTTCTCTGGCCGTACCGGTGGCCTGGCGACGTACCGTAACAGCAACTTCTTCGGCCTGGTTGACGGTCTGAACTTTGGTGTTCAGTACCTGGGCAAAAACGAGCGTACTGATGCAGTACGTTCCAACGGCGACGGCTGGGCAACCTCACTGAGCTATGATTTCGAAGGCTTCGGCATTGTGGGTGCTTATGGCGCCGCTGACCGTACCAACAACCAGCAGACGCTGGAATGGGGTAAAGGCGACAAAGCTGAACAGTGGGCAACCGGCCTGAAATATGACGCGAACAACATCTACCTGGCAGCTATTTATGGCGAAATGCGTAACGCAGCGCGTCTGGGCAGCCGTGGTTTCGCTAACAAGTCTCAGGACTTCTCTGTCGTCGCTCAGTACCAGTTCGACTTCGGCCTGCGTCCGTCCATCGCTTACTACAAATCTAAAGCGAAAGACGTAGAAGGTATCGGTGACGAAGACTACATCAACTACATCGACGTTGGTGCGACATACTACTTCAACAAAAACATGTCTACCTATGTTGACTATCAGATCAACCAGCTGAAAGACGACAACAAGCTGGGCATCAACAACGACGACATCGTGGCTCTGGGTCTGGTTTACCAGTTCTAATCAGCACACCTCGTTGTTATATGCTTAATGAACAGGGCTTCGGCCCTGTTTTTTTATTCCTGAGAGAAAATAATAGCGACTTTTGAAAAGCCGCACGCTTTTCGTCGCAAACGGTTGGCATTTTGTAAATCTACCGTTAACCTGATAGCGGATTTCACTTCTGTAATCACAATGGAACTTCGTCATGTTTGAGAACATTACTGCCGCTCCTGCCGACCCAATTCTGGGCCTGGCCGATCTGTTTCGCGCCGACGACCGCCCTGGAAAAATCAACCTGGGTATTGGTGTATATAAAGATGAAACCGGCAAAACTCCGGTACTGACCAGCGTCAAAAAAGCTGAGCAGTATCTGCTGGAAAACGAAACCACCAAAAACTACCTCGGTATTGATGGTATCCCTGAATTTGGTCGCTGCACCCAGGAGCTGCTGTTCGGCAAAGGCAGCACCATTGTGAGCGAAAAACGCGCCCGCACGGCGCAGACCCCAGGCGGTACCGGCGCACTGCGCGTGGCGGCAGATTTCCTGGCGAAAAACACTTCTGTGAAGCGTGTGTGGGTAAGCAATCCAAGCTGGCCGAACCATAAGAGCGTGTTTAATTCTGCGGGTCTGGAAGTGCGTGAATACGCCTACTACGACGCAGCCAGCCACGCGCTGGATTTCGACGGCCTGCTGGCCAGCCTGAGCGAAGCCCAGGCGGGCGATGTGGTGCTGTTCCACGGCTGCTGCCATAACCCAACCGGTATCGATCCTACGCTTGAGCAGTGGGAACAGCTGGCTAAGCTGTCCGTTGAAAAAGGCTGGCTGCCGCTGTTTGACTTCGCTTACCAGGGCTTTGCCCGTGGTCTGGAAGAAGATGCAGAAGGTCTGCGTGCATTCGCCGCCGTGCATCAGGAGTTGATAGTCGCAAGCTCCTATTCCAAGAACTTTGGTCTGTATAACGAGCGTGTCGGCGCCTGTACGCTGGTGGCTGCTGACGAAGCAACCGTCGATCGCGCATTCAGCCAGATGAAGTCCGTGATCCGCGCTAACTACTCCAACCCACCGGCACACGGTGCGTCTGTGGTCGCGACGATCCTGAGCAACGATGCGCTGCGCGCCATCTGGGAGCAAGAGCTGAACGATATGCGTCAGCGCATTCAGCGCATGCGTCTGCTGTTTGTGAACACGCTGGCTGAGAAAGGCGCTGACCGTGACTTCAGCTTCATCATCAAGCAGAACGGCATGTTCTCCTTCAGCGGCCTGACCAAAGAGCAGGTGCTGCGCCTGCGTGAAGAGTTTGGCGTGTATGCCGTTGCATCTGGCCGCGTGAACGTTGCAGGTATGACGCCTGACAACATGGCGCCGCTGTGCGAAGCCATTGTCGCGGTGCTGTAACCTGCATCCCTAAAAAAAAGCCTGCATCGTGCAGGCTTTTTTATTTTACCGGGTTTACCAGACAGGCATTTCATCCTGAAGGAACGGGTTATGCAACCGCTCATCCCCCAGCGTTGACATTGGTCCGTGTCCAGGGATAAACGTCACATCATCACCTAACGGTAATAACTTCTGCTTAATCGACTGAATCAGCTGACCGTGATCGCCGCGTGGGAAATCACTGCGTCCTACGCCCCCTTTGAAAATCACGTCACCGGAAATCAGCAGACGCGACACGTCATCAAAGAAGACAATATGGCCGGGCGTATGTCCGGGGCAATGCAACACCTGTAAAGTTACATTCCCTACGTTAACGCGATCGTCTTCGTTCAGCCAGCGGTCCGGTGTCAGTGGCTGACAGTCTTCCAGGCCAAACATACGGCTTTGAGCAGGTAATCCCTGTAGCCAGAACTCATCTTCTTTTTCCGGGCCGATAATCGGCACACCGTAGTATTCAGCCAGTTCAGCCGCTGCACCCACATGGTCGAGATGGCCATGGGTGAGTAAAATCTGCATCAGCGTTACACCGCTGGCAGCGACTTCCTGCTTGATTGTCTCAGCGTCGCCACCGGGATCAACAAGCGCGGCCAGTTTAGTTTGTTCACACCAGATCAATGAACAGTTCTGTGAGAACGCGGTAACCGGAATAATACGATAGTTCATACTGCTCCTGTGTTTCGTTATTACCAGTGCCGAACCGGCCCGGTATCAATATGCACAAAGTTGCTACGTGGGTAGTATCCTACACCACCTGCGCGCATAGATAACGCCGCTTTGCGAATATTGGCTAACGAAACGCCCTCAATATGGAAATCCATCGCCTGCCCTTTGGTGTGATAGCTTTTTTTCGCTACCCCACGGCTGTGGGCACGCAGTTCATTGTTGGTATCCAGAGAGCGATAGCCAGAGATGAGCTGCACCGGCCTTTTGGTTCCCAGCAGTCCCTGCAAGCGGTAAAGCTGATCGAATAATCCAGGGTCGATGGCTTTGATTTTATTCGCGCGGAAATCACGGAAAAAATGGTTGAGTCTTGCTAATTCATCCTGAATATAGCCTCTGCCATCGAAAAATTCCGCTTTAAGCGTCTCACCAGTATGCAGATTGTTGAGCGTTAAAATACGCGGACGAGGTGTCGAGAGGGTGGCAAATGCTGGCGTCGGAAGGATGGCTGCTGCGCCCAGCGCAACGCCACCTAACGCCAGCAATTTGCGGCGATTAGCGTCAAATTTGTCCATGATAATCAGGTCTACAGGTAAAAGAAATTGTCAATATGCTTAGCGCACGAAGGGCACCATAACTGGCAAAGCCTGCTACGTCAAGGCGCCCAACCCCAGTGAATACGCGGCTTGCAGACAGATCGCCTCATATTCACCATAACTTACGACAATCATTTTTACCGAACTACTTCATTTACCTGATTAATTGTTCCGCTTTTGGCAAAATTTGTGCGCCGGATCGCGCTGTCAGATCATAATTGTAAATATCTGTACGATACTGGGTACGTCCGTCTGCCCCTACAAACGCCGTCAGATAGTAAAGATTGACCGGAATATTGTGGCGGATATTGACATAACGCGTATCTCCCTGCTTCAGCGCATCTGATATCCGTGTATCGTTCCAGCCTGCATCCTGCAACAGCATATTCGCCAGCTCAGAGGCCTTGTTCACGCGGACACAGCCCGAGCTGAGCGCGCGTGCGTCTTTCTGGAACAAATTATGGTTCGGGGTATCATGCAGATAGATTGCGTCCGAACTTGGCATATTGAATTTGTAACGTCCCAGCGAGTTATGTGCGCCCGGTGCCTGCTGGAAACGGAACGGCAGGTTCGAAGGCGTAATCGTTGACCAGTCCACCATCCAGGGGTCAATCGCTTCTTTGCTGTTCCAGCCACGCATCACCGTATAGTTATGTCGCTCCAGATAACCCGGGTCATTCCAGACCTTAGGCAGAATATCTTTGCGCGCCAGCGTCGGCGGCACGTTCCACGGCGGGTTAACCACCACGTTATTCAGCGCGCTGCTCATCATTGGCGTTTTACGGTCAGGTCGGCCGACAATCACGCGGGACGCCAGCACTTCACTACCGTCCTGATAGTAGACCAGGGAGTACGCCGGAATGTTGACCATAATGCCGGTGGATAACGTGCCCGGCAGCAAGCGCAAGCGCTGGATATTCAACGCCAGCACTCCAGCCCGCTGGGCCGGAGAGACGTTCAGCCAGTCGCGAGTAGATGGACCAATCACGCCGTCAGCGCCCAGCCCCTGCGCGGCCTGGAACTGCTTCACTGCGGCGACCAGCTCGCGATCGTAAGCGGCGGGCTTATTGCTCAACGCAACGGCGGTTTTCTCTTTTACCGGCGCCGACGGGCTGACGACCGCATTTTGCGTCTCGTCACCGGGCAGCGCAATTTTAGGGCCGCTGTCGAGAATGCCGGAGCGTTTCATAATTTCGCGGATCGCAGGCACATCGCTGCTCCACTGCCCCGGACGCAGCGTTGTGGTGCCGCGCAGCTGAGGCCACGGGCGGGAATCCGCAACCAGCTCAAGAAGCGACTGATGCATCGTGGCATACTGCGGATGGGCAGGCGCAAGGCTTGCGATAAAGCGCGGCAGTTCGCCGTTATCCAGCGACAGCTGCCACTGGTTAATGACGGACAGCGCAGGCGTCGCCAGCTTGTACGGCTTACTGCTGTATAACCAGCGGTTGCCGTTCACCGAAATCCCCGCAACAAATTGTAAGTAGCCCATCATGGCATCAGACAGCACCACGTCACGCGCTTGTCCGGTCACGGCAGGATCGGTCAGGAGTTCAACCCAGGTCGTGAACTGCGGCTGAAAACCTGCAATCGCCACTTCAGCCAGCTGCTGCTGGAAGGCACGTACCGCCTCGCGATTTTCCCACATCGGTTTCATATCGCGCGCAGCGTAAAGCAGCGTGAGCTGGTTAATATAAGCGGGAGTATAGCCCGAGGGCAGCCCGGTCATAAGCTGCTGACGTAATGATCCAGTATCGATGCCTTCCGGCAGCGGTTTAATGCCGGCCATGATGGCCGTCGCCGGAGACTGATCCAGCGGTTGTGACAGTGACGTCGGCTGCGCGCCCATCGTCGCGGAGCTGTCAGTCGGTACAATTTCAGGCTCATCGGCCTGAGCGGTAAACAGTGGAGCAAACATCACTGTCAGGCACAAACTCAGCGCAGACAGCTGACGACCACGATTTTTCTTAAGCAACATCCCTTGCCCCCTGTTTTTCACGACATGCCCAGTATTCTGGAGCTTTCCTTCAGTATAGAAAGGCATACACGCTGCTGCCTTGCCTTATGTAAAGAAGTTTAAAGATAACGCAGCCCTGAACACAAGTTAAGTGAATAAAAAAAGCGGCGCATGAGCGCCGCTATTTGTCGCACCCCAGGTTAAGAGGCGTCAGCCGTGCCCGGTAATGACTCCGGTGGCTGCGGGGCGAAACCACGCAGGCCCACGACGTGCACGTGTTCACTGTTCTGGAACACCTTACGCACCAGCTTATAGGTTGTCCCTTTTTCCGGACTGATGTTTTCCGGCGCCGCGATGATGAGCTGCATATCGAGTCGCTCGCAAAGCTCAAACAGCGTGGCGATGGAGCGGGCGTCGAGACGCGCGGCTTCATCGAGGAACAGCAGACGACATGGAGAGATGTCTTTGCCGCGCAGACGACGCGCTTCATCTTCCCAGCTCTGCACCACCATGACCAGAATCGACATACCGGTACCGATGGCTTCACCGGTAGAGAGCGCACCGGATTCCGCGCGCAGCCAGCCGTCTGAGCCACGGTTAACCTCAACTTCCATTTCCAGATAGTTGCGGTAGTCCAGCAGCTCCTCGCCGATGGTTTGCGGCGTACGCTGGCCCATGTCAATCTGCGGATTCAGACGCTGATACAGCTTCGCCAGCGCTTCGGAGAAGGTCAGGCGGTTACTATTGAACAGATCCTGGTGCTGCTCATGCTGTTCAGACAACACGTCCAGCAGCGTGGAGTGCGCCTCACGCACGTTCACGTTCAGCCTCACGCTGTTGACCTGGCCAAACGACACGCTTTGCAGGCCCTGGTTCAGCTGACGGATACGGTTCTGCTCGCGCTGAATGGTTTTACGAATAATATTCGCCACGCTGCGGGAGCTGATTGCCAGCTTTTGCTCGCGGGAGGTCAGCTCTTCCGTCAGACGGCCCAGCTCGATCTCCATCTGTTCGATCGCTTCAACCGGATCGTCGGTACGGATGATGTCCTGACGGATACGCTCGCGCAAGTGCTGATACACCGCCACGAAGAACTGGATTTTGCGCTCAGGACGCTTCGGATCTTCGGACATGCGCAGCACGTCGCGCAGGTGTTCGTTATCCGCCACCGCCAGACGCAGCGCGCCCAGCGCCTTATCCGACATAGAACGCAGTTCATCGGCCGACAGATACGCCAGCTCGCGGCGGTGCAGACGACGCTCCACGTTGTTGTCTTTCACCATGCGCATCACCGCGCACCAGCCCGCCTTCGCGGTCACAACCTGCTCGCGCATCTCGTGATAGTCACGTTCCAGCTTGCGCAGGCGACGCGTCAGGTTGTCCATCTCCGCTTCACAGAAGGTCAGCGCTTTTTCCAGCTGATTACGACGCGCACGGTTGTTGCTGAGCTGAGCATGCAGCTCATCGCGGCGAATACGTGCCCGCTCTTCTGCACCGCTGTCGGCGCGCACGCCAATGTCCTGCAACTCTTTATGCAGGTCGTTTAACAGCTCTTTCTTGGTGTCGAAGGAGCTTTTCAACGACGCCATCACCTGACTGTACTGGCTCAGCTGTGCGGCGTGAGTACGCATCGCTTCGCGCGCGCGCGTACGTTCCGCTTCCGCCTGCTCAAGGCGCTGGCGCAGCTTTTCATTAAGATCGCTGTTCCCGCTCAGCATTTCTGCTGAATCGGAGTAGCCGAAGTGCGCGCGACGTTGCACCACTTCCGTCAGGGCAAACGCCTGCTGACGCGCTTCGCGCTGCACCTGCTGTGACCAGGCGTAATCCTCTTTTAACTGTTCAAACTGTTCCGGGTCGCTCTGGAGAACGGAAACCATCGGCTCCAGCTTCGCCAGCTGATTGCCGTGCTGCTGCACAAAGCGCGCGGCTTCCTGCGCCTCGTCCAGTCGTTCCTGAATTTCATCCACGCGGTCGGCGAGCGTATCGTCCGCCAGCAGGTTCAGGCGCGGCAGAATGCGGTTAAGCGCCGCAACGCCCTCTTTCGCCTGCTCGAACTGGACGCGGCTCTGCTGGTTGTCATTTTCATGGCTAGCCAGCGCACGCTCCAGCTCACCGCGGCGGGTGTTGAGCTTGCGAATTTCGGCTTCCGGATCGGGCTCAAAGGCCACGCCCAGATGGCTGCCGATAAAGCGGCTGAACGCCTGATGCAGACGCTGCGTTTTTTGTACATCAAACGACAGGGTCGCAAAACGTTCAGAAAGCGTTTCGCGCTCGGCATGCAGGCTTTCAATGCGGCTTTCACGCGCGGCGCGGCCAAACAGCGGCAGTTCCGGGAAGCGCGAATAGCGCCACTGGCGATCGGCGATTTTCACCACCACCGCTTTTTCCAGCTCGTCAACGCTGAATACGCTGTCATCAAACGACTGCGGATCTCCTTCGATGAGGTAGAGATCTTCCGGGCAGTCTTCCAGCCCTGCAAGCTGGTCAGAAATCAGCGACAGATCCGGCACCACAATCGCGTTACGGGATGGACCGTACAGCGCGGAGAAGTACGGCGCATCGTCCAGACCAACATCGTCGTAAATTTCAGACAACAGGACGCCGCCGAAACGCTCGGCTAAGGCATTCAGACGCGGATCTTCTGAGCCGCCTGGCTGGCTTAAACGCTCGATCTCCTCATCGACGTCACGCTTGCGCGCGCCCACTTCGTCACGCTCAACAATCGCTTCGCGCTCGCGCTCCAGCAGCTGTTGCATGTATTCGGTGACGTCCTGGCTGGACGCAAACTCCTGGCCACACTGCTCGCTGAGCTGGTTCAGGCTGCTTTGTGCGGCCAGCCAGATCGGCGCACGCTGCAAGAGCGTCTTCGAACGGGACTGAAGCTGTTCCAGCTCCTGGCGCAGCGTCATGCGCTGTTCGCTGGCATTCGATACGGTATCGGACAGGGCCGCAATACGCGCTTCCAGTTCCTGATGCAGGGCCTCAAGCTCGTCGAAATCGTAATTTTTACCCTGACGCTTGCAGAATTCCGCCAGCAGACGCTCGGCTTCCTGCTGTTCACGCAGACGCTGTTCCAGCTCGTTCAGGCGCATGCGCAGCGGCTGCACCTGCTCGGCCAGATGGCGCTGATTAACGCCGTCGCGCAGCAGCTCACGGGCAACGTCCCACGCTTCGTTACGCGCCAGCGGACCGTTAATCGCCACCACCAGTTGGTACGCCTGCTCAAACTGGCTATGCGCCGTTTGCGCCACGCTCATTTTCTGATCGAGAGAAAGCAGTTTCTCAGTGGCTTCCTGCTCTTTGGCCTGGAAGGTATCCAGCCATTCGTCAGCGCTTTCCGGGGTCAGGTCCGGCAGATGGCACAGCTCTTTGGCACGCTGCAACGCCTGCAACGCCTGGTTGTACTGAATCGCACGCGTCTGCTGCACGTCCAGCGCCTGTTGGTAGTCAGCGAGCTGGCTTTTCAGCTCATCCACTTCCAGCTCGGCGGCTTCCGCGCGGGCTTCGTTCTCTTCCTGCAATTCGGCAGCTTCGGCCACCACTTCATTTTGCTCTTCAAGACGAATTTGCAGCTCATCAAGATCGGCTTCGTAGCGCTCGATTTTTTCCTGCTGACGCAGCGCGGTCTGCACCAGATTCAGATGATCGCTGGCCGCCTGGTAATCGGCTTCCAGATCCCCTTCCGCACCATTGTGCTCGCCCAGTTCGCGCGCCATTTCGACATGCTTATACTGCTCGGCCACCAGCTGTCTGCGGGAGGTAAACAGCTCGCGGCGATACTCCAGCGCCTGATCGAGATGAATACGGCGCTCGTTGGCGTGGCGCATATAGTCCGCCGCCACGTAGTTGGTGGCTTCGCTGATCAGGTGCTTAAACAGGTCCCGGTCAGACTGCGTAACGCGAATCGCTTCCAGCGTCATGCGGTTTTCACGCAGCGCGGCTTCCATATCCTGGAAGGCCTTACGCACGCCGCTGTTTTCCGGCAACAGGTAGTCGCGCAGGGAGCGGGTAATGGCGCTGGAGATACCGCCGTACAGGGAGGCTTCAATCAGACGGTAGTATTTACTACGATCTGACGCGCTGCGCAGACGACGGGCTACCACGCCGAGATCGAACATCAGAGAGTGGTAGTCGGTAATGGAATTAAACTGCTTAAACTGTACGCCTTCGATAGCTTCCAGCTTGTCTTTCAGCTCCTGGAGCGTCAGGACGCGCGCCTGACGTTCATTCAGGGTTTCCGTCAGCAGCGCGGTTGGCTGTACGGAGGTAGGCAGCCCCTGGATCGCAAACGGTTTGATATCTACTTTACGGTCGCGGCCGGCAACCTGTTGCAGACGCACGCCTACAACCACGCGCTGATGGCGGGAGTTGATCACGTCCAGCACTGAATAACAAACGCCCGCTTTCAGCTTACCGTGTAGACCTTTATCACGAGAGCCGCTCGTGGCGCCCGCTTCAGTGGTGTTACGGAAGTGCAGCAGGGTCAGGTCAGGTATCAGCGCCGTCACGAAGGCCGCCATGGTGGTGGATTTACCCGCCCCGTTACCGCCGGAGAGCGTTGTCACCAGCTCATCCAGATCGAAGGTTCGGGCAAAGAAGCCGTTCCAGTTAATCAGCGTCAGTGAGCGAAATTTACCGCGTTCAATCATTACTCTTCCTCCCCGCTATCCGGCTGATTCTCTTCGTGCTCGTCATTGAGCTGCAAATGGTTTTCCACCGGCATCGCTTCACCGTCACGTATCATGCGCAGCTGCGCTTCACGCGCATCATCACCCGCACGCACGTCGGCGCCAAAACGGAAGACCGATTCGGTGATGCGGAACTTGCTGCTGTCGTGACCCATGAACCAGACCATTCCCAGACGGCGTAGACGGTTAAGGGATGAGCGAACTTTTTCCTGTAATTTCTGACGGTCCAGATCGGACCCCGTTGAGCGGTTATTCACCAGCTTGAGCAGCTTGCTTTCATCCGCCAGCGACAGCAGCTCATCGTAAAGCTCCTGCTGGGTGAAGATCCCTTCATTCGCCAGACGTTCCGGGCTGAGATAGAGGTAGCAGAGAATTTTGCCGACCATCATATCCAGTTCGGAAAGCACCGAGCGCGGAATAAGCGTGGTAGAGCGCGGACGCAGGTAGAAAAACCCTTCCGGCGCGCGGATCAGCTCAACGTTATAGCGAGCGTAAAACTCTTCCAGGTACTCCTGAAAGTCCATCAAAAAGGCGTGATTATCCAGCTCGTCAAGGCCAATGTGACGACCGGCACGCAGCTGGCTGTCCAGCGCCGGAAACAACGGATTCGCCAGCGCCTGTGCCAGCTTAACTGGCATCACTTGTTCAATATTTGTCAATGACATGCGCCTGTACCTTGGCTCCGTAATCGTTAATCGGCTGCCACTTCGGCGGCAGTCCGGTGAAATCGGCTTGTGCGATGCCCAGGCGCACCGCCTGGTCTACAACAATGCGGGCAACATCGAAGTGGCGCGCGCGCGGATACTGCGCCAGATAGTCGCGTACCACGAGGCCAAGATCCAGCGGTGCTTGTCTGGTTTTGTAGACAGCAAGCTGTTCTTCGATCATCGCCGCAAGCTGCTCGCGAATTTCGTTAAATTCTTCGTATTCCAGATCCGGCGGCAGTTCACCGGTGACCTCTTCATCGCGCAGCGCCATCTCTTCGTCGCGCATATCCAGCAGACGATCGGCGTTGGCGTAGGTCAGCGCCCACGGCGCATCGAAATAGGTCTGAACCGACTGGCGCAGACGTTGAGCAAAGACGCGATTCTTATCCATATCGATGGCGGTACGGATAAATTTATGCACGTGGCGGTCGTAACCGATCCACAGGTCGATTGACTGCTGGCCCCAGCTGATAATGCGGTCAAGCTTGCTCTGCAAATCAAACACCAGACGGTCGATAAAATGCAGATCGTCGTGCGCCATTGTCGCGTCCTGGATGCGCAGCAGATTGGCCTGTAGCTTATCCCCCGCCGCCTCCAGCGTATCCTGCAATTCACGCAGCGTACCGGACGTTTCTGACAGCAAGAGTTCACAGCTGGAGATGGCCGCACGCCAGTCTTTATTAAGCAGTTGAGCGATATCGTCTTTCACCTGCTGCTGCTGTTCGTCCATCAGACGTTGAGTCAGATCGATACTGTCGAAAATCTCGGCGACCGAGTATTTCAGCGGCGCGTAAACGTTGCGATGCCAGTGGAATTCGTCACCGTTTTCATCAGCCGCGTCGGCGGCACGCTTCAGCTCACCTGCAACAATAGAGAGCTGCATGGAGAGACGCAGCGTGGAAAATTCGCGCTGGCGGATGTAATAGTCGGTAATGCCAATGCCCAATGGCGTAAGACGATAGATGGCGTTTCCTTCCGCCTGCTCGCTGGTAAAGCGGTTCAGCAGACGTTGACGCACCATATCATTGATTGCGTTGTTGGCACGCACGCTAATGGTTTCGCTGGTTTGCTCAAACGCATCACTGACGTGGCGGAACGCATCCACCAGTTCGCCTTCACTCATTTCGCCATCCAGGCGTTCGCCGTTTAGCGTCGCAACCGCCAGCAGGAATGAGAGTCTGTCTACCGGCAGCGAGATGGAGAAATCGTTTTTCCTGGCCCAGGCAACCAGTTCGGGGACTGTCTGGGAAAATTCACTCATAGATTATCCTTGCATCTGCGGCTTGCGCGCGGTGACGTGTATATAGCGGCCAAGGCTCAGATAAGGCTCCTGGCGGCAGTACCGCGTCTCTATTTCTGTTAAGGCGTCTAAACAGTCATCCTGTTTTTGTTTATCACGCAGATAATCATGAAACACCCTCACGCCGGTTTTGCCGGTAATTTCCCAACCGATCTCCTCCAGCCAGCCATAAACCTGCTGCGGTTCACGGGGGAAATCCGGTGAAAGCGTGCGTCGTTTCTTTTTATACATGCCCTGCTGTACGTAGCCAAAATTGCCGACCAGCACGTTTCGCATTAGCAGGCCGTTGGCATTGTAAAACATCAGCGATAACGCACCGCCCGGGCGCAACATCGACCACAGCGTTTTTAACATCGCCTGGGGTTCGGCGATCCATTCGAGCACAGCATGAAACAATATCAGATCAACCTGCGTTTCCAAATGCTGCGGAATGTCCTGAGCGGCGCAATGTATAAAATGCATGTTGTCGCTCACACCTTTCTCTTCTGCCGCTCGCCCGGCGCGCGCAACCATCTCGGCAGAAAGATCGCAAAGCGTGACGTGATGTCCCCGCTGCGCCATCAGAATTGCAGTCTGACCTTCCCCACCGCCGGCATCCAGCACGCGCAACGGTCGGTCACCGAATTCAGCCAGCAGCTTGTCCAGATCCTGCCAGAGGATCGTCTGACGAAGCTGACCTTTGGTGGTGCCATAAATGTTGCGCGAAAACTTTTCCGCGATGTCATCAAAATTGCGATCCCGCATTGGGAGGGTTCCACTCACTGCAAAACCGCTATTTTGTCACACCCGCGCGGAGAATGAACCACTCTGGTGTAATATCACCGACAATCGCCTGCTGTATGGTTAAAAAAGGAACCAAAAAGGATGCTTTTTACCCTAAAAAAATATATCGGAGGCATGATGCTTCCCCTTCCCCTGCTGTTGCTTCTCATCGCGCTGGGGCTGGCAATGATATGGTTTAGCCGCTTTCAGAAAAGCGGTAAATCCCTCGTTACCGTGGGCTGGCTGGCGCTGCTGTTACTCAGCCTGCAACCGGTCGCTGACGGTTTATTACGTCCGATTGAAAACACCTACCCGACGTGGCAGGGAAATCAGAAGGTGGGCTATATCGTGGTGCTGGGCGGCGGGTATACCTGGGATCCGAACTGGGCGCCCAGCTCGAACCTGATCAACAACAGCCTGCCGCGCCTGAACGAGGGGATCCGCCTGTGGCTGGCCAATCCTGGATCGAAGATGATCTTCACGGGCGCTGCGGCAAAAACCAACCCGGTCAGTACCGCTGAAGCAGGAGCAAGAGTGGCTGAATCACTTGGCGTACCGCGTTCCGCCATCATCACGCTGGATAGCCCAAAAGATACCGAAGAAGAGGCGGCGGCGGTGAAACAGGCCATCGGTGATGTACCGTTCCTGCTGGTGACCTCTGCTTCACACCTGCCGCGCGCAATGATTTTCTTTGAGAAGCAGGGCCTGCATCCACTTCCTGCTCCGGCAAACCAGATGGCTATTGACGCCCCGCTCAATCCGTGGGAACGGATAATCCCGTCCCCGGTATGGCTGATGCACAGCGACCGCGTCGGCTACGAGACGCTTGGCCGCTTGTGGCAGTGGCTTAAAGGTTCGTCAGGCAAGCCAGGGCAGGAGTGATTTTGCGGCCAGATCGAAACTGGCGCGATTAAAGCGCCCGGTGTTGACCAGTTGCGCCACCTCATCCCAGAGAAGATAGAGCCAGCGTCGCCAGAGAAAGGCCTCCGCAACGGGGGCGCGCTGAAGATAGTGCCAGAGCAAATCTTCCGCCGCCCCGCCCTCGCTCAGCCTGAACAGTTCGTACTCGCGCGGCGCCCAGAGCATGATCCCCGGCCCGACCATCGCCAGCAGTTGGTCGCTGCGCGAGTCTTTAAGCATACTGCGTAGCGTGAAGTTGCCGTGAACCAGCACGCAGTTGTCGTTAAAACCCTCAAACAGCGTCGGCAGACATTCCCGGGTGCGGAACAGAATACGTTTGTCCTGCATCGTTAAGCCGGTGTTGTTGAACTGGTTCAGCGTGCCCCACAGCACTTCGACACGCTGGCGATACCACAGCGGCCACAGGTTTTCCTGGGTGCTGTCTACCGCGCCAACAAGACCCCGGCTGTCCTGCCGATGCCAGGCAAGCAGAGCCTCGACAATCTGATCTTTCAGCTGTTCCCAGCGCTCCGGTGTACGCGTCGGGGCTTCAACAGAAACCCCGCGTAAACGCTCGATAAGCAGAACATCCGGGCCGGGATGCTCCTCATGGGTCATCACGCCGTAGACCGTCGGCATACGGACAGTCCCTTCCCGCGCCAGCATCGACATTTTCCAGGCCAGCTGTCTGGCGACGCCCGGCGAGGTAAAACTTCTGGCCATCAGCGGCATGGGGTTTCCCTGACTGTCATACAACGACCAGAGTGCGGTATCGGCCTTTTCATTCACGCATTCCACCCGGCTTAGCTTTTCGCCAAGGAGATGGCTGAGTTCAGCACGCAGCTGTTCCATATGAGATTACCCCCATTAAGACTACTGCTTTTATAATGAGCGCGCGAAACCCGGATGTCACCCGGTAGAGATCAATAATGAAAAAGAAAAGGAAAATCGCCTGGCGGGAGAGCATCCCCCCAGACGAGGGGATGCCAGCGAATTAACGCATTTCGACGCGTACGCGCTCGAGATCTTCAGGGGTATCCACGCCGGTGCCTGGGATTTCCTGGGCAACCGCAACGTGAATTTTCTCGCCGTACCACAGCACGCGAAGCTGTTCGAGCATTTCAATATGCTCCAGCGGGCTTGGTGCCCAGGCGACGTAGCGACGAATAAAGCCGGCGCGGTAGCCGTAAATACCGATGTGGCGCAGGAAGGTTTCGCCGATTGTCTCTTTCGATTGCGCGAAACGATCGCGATCCCACGGAATGGTGGCGCGGGAGAAATAGAGCGCGTAGCCCTCTGCGTCCATGACCACTTTCACCGCATTCGGATTGAACGCCTCTTCAGCGTGGTGAATCGGCACCGCGAGGGTTGCCATCCCGACCTGACGCCGAGCCAGGTTGTCGGCCACCTGACGGATAATCGCCGCCGGGATCATCGGCTCATCGCCCTGCACGTTCACAATCACCGTCTCGTCGCTGAAACCGCATTTTTCGACGACTTCCGCCAGGCGCTCGGTGCCTGACTGATGATCGGCACGGGTCATGCACACTTCCCCACCCGCGGCCTCAACCGCTCGCGCGACATCCGGGTGATCGGTGGCGACGATGACACGTCCGGCGCCCGATTCGCGTGCCCGTTCAAGGACATGCACAATCATCGGTTTGCCATTGATATCCACCAGCGGTTTACCTGGCAGGCGCGTTGAAGCATAACGCGCAGGGATAATGACAACAAAACTCATGGTTTGATCTCTTCTGCCACCAGTGAACGGGCTTCATTTCCCAGCAGGACCGGAATACCGTCACGCAGCGGGAACGCCAGGCTGTCCAGTTTGCAAATCAGCTCTTGTTTATCCTGGCTGTAATACAGTTTGCCGTTGCACACCGGGCAGGCAATAATTTCTAGTAAACGGTGATCCATAGTTCCTCCGTATGGGTAATCCCTAAAGCTTATCATATTCCCTTTTCAGGGAGTGTCTGTTTCCCAGCCATCTCGACAGGTCGCAAACAGCTCCACAGGCACGCGACCGAGTACAATTTCATGCGCCCCCTGCCAGCGCGCAAATTCACTGAGCGCAGTCGTTAACCCTTTTTCCAGGCCAGCCGTCACCTTTATGCCCTCTTCCAGCCAGAGCGCGATAATTTCAAGCATGCCGGTTTTACGGTGCATTTTAGCGTCCATGCGCCCGACAAGCTGTCCTTTGTGCAGCAGCGGCAAAACAAAATAACCATACTGACGCCTGGGCGCCGGGGTGTAGCATTCCAGACGGTAGCTGAAATCAAACAGCTGTTCGGCCCGCTTTCTGTCCCAGACAACGGGGTCGAACGGCGACAGCACGGCACTGTGGGTCGCCTGGAGTTTGCCCTCCTGCGCCTGCGCCAGCAGAGGGAACAAATCCGCATGCAGCCACATTTCACCTAACGACTCTACCGAGACCGGCATGACGCGCTGTTCGCGCTGCCACGTTTCGAGCAGTGGTTTTAGCTGCGGCTGACGCAGACGATAATAATCCGCCAGCCACTGCGGGCGGAAGATGCCAAGGCTGCGGGCGCTGTTCCCGAGCATGATGGCTTCGGCTACGTCCTGAGACAGCAGGTCACGCGTATCGTCCCAGTGAGGCATAACGCGGTGCGTGAGGTCATAGACACGCTGAAAGTTGCGGCGCTCGACCACCATCACTTTGCCCGACGTAAACAGCCCTTCAAGATGGCGTTTGTGCGGTTTCCACTCCCACCATCCGCTGGCGCCTTTTCGCGGGTGTTCAAAATCCGCGGAGCGTACCGGACCGTTTTCCTGAATATGGGCAATCAGTTGTTCTATTTCATCCGCGTGTTCCACCATCCACTCCTGGCGGTATTTCCAGCCCATTTTGTCCGGGGCGAGCATGCGGTGACGCACCAGTGCAAAATCGCTGCGCGGGAGAAAACAGGCTTCATGCGCCCAGTATTCCATCAGTTCGCCCTGACTCAGCGCATTATCCAGCCACTGCGGAGGATAGTTTCCCAGGCGGCTAAACAGGACCAGATACGGGCTACGCGCCACGATGTTAATGGTGTCGATTTGCAGCAACGACATGCGTTGCACGGTAGAGAGGATATCAGCTGGCTGCGCGCGGCGGCGGGGCTTTTTCAGAAGCCCCTGGGCGGCAAGATGCAGGTTTCGTGCGGCTGCAAGTGAGAGTTGCGGTAGAGACATGCGTTTTCCTGTCAGTCAAAGCACCACCGGAACCGCGTAGAAGTTACTGCACTAACGCGAGCAGTTCCTTGAGCAAATGTTCCGGCTGTTCGCCGCTGAGTTCAGCGTCAACCGGCAGATACCACCAGTTTTCTTTCGCAAAGGCCCCGCATTTTACCGCGTCTTTTTCCGTCATGATCAGCGTCTGGCCCGGCGCTGCCAGCCTTTCAACCTCTTCGGCAACTAACGCCTGGTGATCGGCCAGCGGCAACCGTTTTTCCAGCCGCGCGCCGCACTGCTCCAGCGTTGCGAAGAAACGCGGCGGATGACCTATACCGGCCATCGCAACCAGATGTTCCAGTTGCGCGACGTCTTTACGCTCGCCGGTCAGCATATTTACGGCCTGTCCGGGACGAAGAAGCATCGGGATTTCGCCCGCTCTGGCTTCACCACCGTTCACAATCACGGCATCGACGGTTTTCAGGCGCGACGCACGCTCGCGCATTGGACCGGCTGGAAGCCACCAGCCGTTGCCAAAACGCCGAACGCCGTCAATGACCACGATCTCTTTATCACGCGCCAGCGCGTAATGCTGCAAACCATCATCGGTAATGATGATTTGTACATCATGCTCCGCAAGCAGTGCCTTCACGGCATCACTGCGCACCGGCGATACCGCAACCGGCGCGCCTGTACGCTGGTAAATCAGTACCGGCTCATCGCCGGCTTCAGCGGTTGTCGTAGCTGGGCTCAGCACCAGTGGATACTGCGCCGCTTTACCACCGTAACCGCGTGAGACAACTCCCGGGCGGATACCGCGCCTCTGGAGCTGCTCTGCCAGCCAGATCACCACCGGGGTTTTGCCGTTTCCACCCGCCGTCAGGTTGCCGACCACCACCACCGGTACCGGTGCGCGCCAGGCGCGCTTGATCCCGAGGCGGTAAAGCAGACGAATAGCACCGCTCACCAGGCCATACAGCCAGGAGAGCGGGAGAAGCAGCACCCACAGAGGGGATTCACCCGACCAGATGCGTGCAATCATTGACCGAACTGCATTTTATGAAGCTGCGCGTAAACACCACGCTGTTCCAGCAGGTCCGCATGGCTGCCGCGTTCAACGATCACGCCATCTTCCACCACCACGATTTCGTCAGCCTGTTCGATGGTCGACAGACGGTGCGCGATAACCAGCGAGGTACGGTTTTTCTGTAATTCATCCAGAGCAGACTGGATAGCGCGTTCAGATTCCGTATCCAGTGCGGACGTTGCTTCATCGAGGATCAGAATCGGGCTGTTGCGCAGCAGCGCACGGGCAATCGCGATACGCTGACGCTGACCACCAGAGAGCAGCACCCCGTTTTCGCCAATGATCGTATCCAGACCGTTATCCATTTTGTTAATGAAGTCCATCGCATAGGCCATACGCGCCGCATTCTCAATCTCTTCACGGCTGTACTCTTCGGTACGGGCATACGCAATGTTGTTCGCCACCGTATCGTTGAACAGATGCACGTTCTGCGAGACCAGCGCAACCTGGTTACGCAGCGACTGGAGGGTATATTCCCGCAGGTCGTGACCATCAAGCAGGATCTCGCCCTGGTCGATATCGTAGAAACGGGTAATCAGGCTGGCTATGGTCGACTTGCCCGAACCGGAACGACCAACCAGCGCGACGGTTTTACCCGCCGGGATGGACAGGCTGATATCACGCAGCGCCGGCACTTCACGGCCTGGATAGGTAAAGGTCACGTTACGGAATTCCAGGTCGCCTTTAGCGCGCTCGATCACGCGTGTACCTTCATCCTTTTCCTGTTCGGAATCGAGGATGCTGAACAGCGTCTGACAGGCTGCCATCCCGCGCTGGAACTGGGCGTTGACGTTAGTCAGCGATTTCAGCGGACGCATCAGCGCGATCATGGATGAGAACACCACGGTAATGGTACCCGCAGTCAGGGTTTCCATGACGCTCGGGAAGCTTGCGGCATACAGGACGAAGGCCAGGGCCAGAGAGGCAATCAGCTGAATGATCGGATCGGAAATCGACGAGGCCGATACCATTTTCATCCCTTGCAGACGCATTCTGTTGCTGACCTTGTCAAAGCGTTTGGTTTCGACTTCCTGACCGCCGAAGATCAACACTTCCTTATGGCCTTTCAGCATCTGCTCGGCGCTGGTAGTCACCTGCCCCATCGTATTCTGCATATTTTTACTGATGTTGCGAAAACGCTTTGATACCACGCGGATCGCGATGGAGACAATCGGCGCCAGCACAATAAGGATCAGCGACAGTTGCCAGCTGTAATAGAACATCATCGCGAACAGGCCGATGATGGATGCGCCTTCACGCACAACGGTAATCAGTGCGCTGGAAGAGGACGACGCAACCTGCTCTGAATCGTAGGTAATACGCGACAGCAGGGTACCGGTTGACTGCTTGTCAAAGAATGAGACCGGCATCCCCATCATATGGCTGAATAACCGACGGCGCATGGTCATCACCACTTTACCGGATACCCAGGAGATGCAGTAGCTGGATACATAGCTGGAGATTCCGCGTAAGATCATCAGCCCAATAACCACCAGCGGCATCCATAGCAGCACTGAACGATCCGTTTTACCGAAACCGTCATCCAGTAACGGTTTGAGAAGCGATAACATAAACGTATCGCTGGCTGCGTTGAGGATTAACGCTACGCCCGCCACGATCAAGCCTGCTTTGAAAGGAGCAATCATCGGCCAGAGCCGGCGGAACGTTTGCCACGTGGAGAGATCTTTGTCGTTATGCATTCAAAAAACCAGCATTTGTTGAAATAGCCGCATATTCTACCCGTTATCTACGGGCGCGCCAAACCACTGATGATACCAACGCGGTAAATAGTGTTCACGTAAGCGGCGAATTTGCCGACTTTGGTGCGAAAACGTCACAGATATCTGTCCGGACTGCGGAGTATCAAGCCAGAGATATCCCTCAGTTCGATAGCGCCTGACTACTTTGATGGAAGGGAAACGCCACGCGTTATAGCGGGCCATCGAGGCCAGCGAAACCTGTCCCTCCACGCGCTGTAGCAGCGGTGTTGAAGATGACGTGTTACTTCCATGATGCGGCACCTGAATCAGTGTAGACGCTAGTTGACGCCAGCGGTGGCTCAGCATTGCCAGTTCTGCCTGCCCTTCAATATCTCCGGTCAGTAAAACGCTTTGTTCGCCGTCATCGATTTTTACCACGCAGGAGCGGTTGTTACCTTTTGCCGAGGTATTTTCGGGTGGCCAGTGCACGGAGAACGTTAAACCCTGCCACTGCCATCGCTCTCCACGAAAGCAAGGAAGATGCCCGGCCCAGGATAAGGGGCTTCTGATCCACATTGCGGGCCAGGCAGCTTTTAGCGATGCCAGTCCCCCCGCGTGGTCGAGATGTTCATGGCTCAGAATCACCCCTTCCGGCCTCAGATGATGCCAGCGTAGCCAGGGGATAATCAGCTGCTGCCCGCTGTCCCCACCGGGCCATGCCAACCCAGTGTCATACAGAATGGCCTTCCCGTGACGCTCAATGACCATCGCCAGCCCCTGCCCTACATCCAGCATATGCAGGGACCAGCTGTCTGTTTTGGCCCTGTGCCAGAGGGGAAATGCCAGCACCACGCTGCCTGCCAGACAGACTGCGGGTACTGCGCTGAAGGCCCTGAATCGCCAGCCAATGATCAGCAGCCATGGCAGTAACGTCAGGTATTGCCAGCGTTCATCAACGTCCTGCCAGCCATTCGGTAAACGCATCAATAGCCAGAAAAGCCCTGCCAGAGATTTATCGGCAGCCAGCCAGACGATACTTTCCAGCGTCGCCATCGGAAACAGATGCAGAAACATGCCGAGCAGGATCAGCGGAACTGAGATAAACGTGACCAGAGGAACGGCAAACAGATTCGCCGCCAGCGAGGAGAGAGTGAAACCATGGAAAATCAGCACCTGAAGCGGCAACAGAAGCAGCAGCATACCGACCTGCAAATACAACAGCGTAACCAGCGGTCGCAGGCACCGGCCACGTTGCCAGAGCGGGAGAGGCAACCACTGATACCAAAAAATAAGCGCGGCGACCGCAAACGCTGATAGCGCCAGGCTTTGTGACAGGACCGCCAGTGGATCGAAAACCAAGATCGCCGCCACGCAGGTAAGCCATACCTGCCAGGGCGACCACTGGCGACCGCTCATTTTTAACACCGCCAGTACCACAAGCGCGATAACCGTGCGCAGCGCAGGCGGCTGTAAGCCTGTTAGCCATGCGTAAAACGCGGCAAAAATCAGCCCTGCCAGCAAGGGGATTTGCCAGATAATCCAGCGGCCCGGCAGGAAGAACTGGATGCCTCGCGCCAGAAACCAGATGACAGAAGCGGCCAGCGCAATATGCAATCCCGAGATTGCCATCAGATGCATCGTTCCGGTCTCACGCATCAGGTTTTTTATCTCCCGCGAGACCGACAGCCGCTCCCCCATTCCCAGCCCCAGTATCACGGGTCCCCACTGATATGCTGAAAGCGTACTCTGTAGTGATGTCAGGTACTGCGCACGCAGGCTACAGCCTTCGTCAACGAGCGCCGCATGGGTAAACCGTCCACTCAGCGTCTGATGTCGGGCAAAGGCATTTTTCTGTGAATCATAGCCGCCATCGTTGAGTTCTCCGTGTACCGCCCTGAGCCGCAGGGTCATTGCCCAGCGTTGACCCACGCAGACGTTTTGCGGCAGATAGTTGCCATACAGCGCCACGCCCATGGCAGCCCACACACGTTCTCCATTGAGGCTGACAATCCTTCCCTGATGCATCGTTGCGCCGTCCGTTGCGGTAATGACCACCTCGGCCTGCTGCGGAACTTTCGTTAAATGGTTCATCGGCCACACGCTTTCCTGAGCGGCCAGGATCCCCCAGCACATAAAAAGCAATGCGAGGCCTGAAAACCTGAGCCATTTTCTCTGCTGTACTGATAACGCAATTCCTGCGGCAATCAGCAACCAGACAATATGCAAATCTGGCAAAACGGGTAACCAATAGAGCGGGATTATGGCCAGAATGGCGCACATACTGATAACGTGGATCCCCATCTTCACCTCCATGTTTCAGGCGATTATGCGGCGGGACTGATGCGTCGTCAGACAGAAAAGGCGTGATTTACAGCGGACGCTGCAACGTTTTTTAGCGTTTACAGTAAAGAGAAAATTTAAATGCGGCGCGTATTCAGAAATGCAGGGGCGGGATACAAAAAAAGCACCCTAAGGTGCTTTCTTTAAACTCAGTTTAACCCTGATGATTAAACTCAGTTACCGTAAATATTGGCGCGATCGCGCAGTTCTTTACCCGGCTTAAAGTGCGGAACATACTTTCCTTCCAGCTCCACTTTATCGCCAGTCTTCGGGTTACGCCCGGTACGTGGTGCACGATAGTGCAGGGAAAAACTACCGAAACCGCGGATTTCAATGCGCTCGCCCTGGGCAAGAGTGGTAGCCATATGCTCCAGCATCTCTTTAACGGCATCTTCCACAGCCTTGGCAGGGATATGCGGTTGCTGACTGGCAAGTCTTTCAATCAATTCTGACTTGGTCATGATTCCTCCGGTTCCTTTCAAACCCATTAGCTGAACAGCTTATTAAACAAGGGCGGCCGTAGCCGCCCTTTGTTATTGATTACAGGACGAATCCTGCAATCTGTCAAGTCTGCTCTCCATCCTTCGCGCTGTAAATGCGTTACAGCTCAAATGATGGTGCGAACCTGAACTTACTCGCCTTTAGCTGCTTTGAAAGCTTCAGCCATTGCGTTGTTAGAGAAGTTTGCATCTTCCTGTTTGTTCACAGTTGCGATTGCATCTTTCTCATCAGCTTCGTCTTTAGCACGAACAGACAGGCTGATTGCACGGTTCTTACGGTCAACACCGGTGAACTTAGCTTCAACGTCGTCACCAACGCTCAGAACCAGAGTTGCATCTTCAACGCGGTCACGTGAAGCTTCGGAAGCGCGCAGGTAACCTTCAACGCCGTCAGCCAGTTCTACGGTTGCGCCTTTAGCGTCAACAGCAGTCACTTTACCGTTTACGATTGCGCCTTTCTTGTTCAGTGCAACCCAGTTGTTGAACGGATCTTCTGCAAGCTGTTTAACGCCCAGGGAGATACGCTCACGCTCTGCGTCAACTTGCAGAACAACTGCTGCGATTTCGTCGCCTTTTTTGTATTCACGAACTGCTTCTTCGCCTGCAACGTTCCAGGAGATGTCAGACAGGTGAACCAGGCCATCGATGCCGCCGTCCAGGCCGATGAAGATACCGAAGTCAGTGATAGACTTGATTTTACCTTCAACACGGTCACCCTTGTTGTGGGTTTCCGCGAACTGCTGCCATGGGTTGTTTTTGCACTGCTTCAGGCCCAGGGAGATACGACGACGTTCTTCGTCGATATCCAGAACCATCACTTCCACTACATCACCAACGTTAACAACTTTGGATGGGTGGATGTTTTTGTTGGTCCAGTCCATTTCGGAAACGTGCACCAGACCTTCAACGCCTTCTTCGATTTCAACGAAGCAGCCGTAGTCAGTCAGGTTGGTTACGCGACCAGTCAGTTTAGTACCTTCTGGGTAACGCTTAGCGATAGCTACCCATGGATCTTCGCCCAGCTGTTTCAGGCCGAGGGATACACGAGTACGCTCGCGGTCGAACTTCAGCACTTTAACAGTGATTTCGTCGCCCACGTTCACGATTTCGCTTGGGTGCTTAACGCGTTTCCACGCCATGTCGGTGATGTGCAGCAGGCCATCAACGCCGCCCAGGTCAACGAATGCGCCGTAGTCAGTGAGGTTCTTAACGATACCTTTGACTTCCATGCCTTCCTGCAGGTTTTCCAGCAGCTGATCGCGTTCTGCGCTGTTTTCGGATTCGATAACGGCACGACGGGAAACAACAACGTTGTTACGCTTCTGGTCCAGCTTGATTACTTTGAACTCAAGCTCTTTGCCTTCGAGGTGCAGGGTGTCACGGACTGGACGAACGTCTACCAGAGAACCTGGCAGGAACGCACGAATACCATTCAGCTCAACAGTGAAGCCACCTTTAACTTTGCCGTTGATAACACCGACCACAGTTTCAGCTTCTTCGTAAGCTTTTTCCAGCGTGATCCATGCTTCGTGACGTTTAGCTTTCTCACGAGACAGCAGGGTTTCGCCGAAGCCGTCTTCTACTGCGTCCAGAGCAACGTCAACTTCGTCACCTACCTGGATTTCCAGCTCGCCCTGGGCGTTTTTGAACTGCTCAGCCGGGATGGCAGACTCAGATTTCAGACCGGCGTCAACCAGTACAACGTCTTTGTCGATAGCAACAACAACGCCACGAACGATGGAACCCGGACGGGTTTCGATTTCTTTTAAGGATTCTTCAAACAGTTGAGCAAAAGATTCAGTCATGTTTAATCTTCAGGTTAATATTAACGTCCACCTGGCTCCGTGCCGGATGGGGTTGTTTCACATACCCGCCGTCAATCCATTGCAGCGGGGGTACTGCTAAATCGGTCGCGATTACGCGAGTGCCAGTTTTTGGCGCGCATATTGTAGCGCTTTTTCAATCACTTGCTCAATAGTTAAACTGGTTGAATCCAGCACTAATGCGTCTTGCGCGGGAACAAGTGGTGCGACGGCGCGGTTACGATCGCGGTCATCGCGCTCTTTTATCTCGGATAAAAGGCGATCAAAGTTAACACTAAACCCCTTTTCCTGCAACTGAAGCATGCGGCGATGGGCACGTTCTTCTGAAGAGGCGTCAAGGAAAATTTTCACTGGCGCATCAGGGAATACCACGGTTCCCATGTCGCGGCCGTCGGCGATCAGCCCCGGCGCTTCACGGAAACCGCGCTGGCGACGTAACAGCGCTTCACGAACGCGTGGGAAAGCCGCCACCTGAGAGGCCGCATTGGCCACTTCCTGGGTACGGATTTCACCGCTGACATCTTCCCCTTCCAGGATCACTTCAAGGTTGCCATCGGTCGAGACAAAGCGCACATCCAGATGCGCAGCCAGCGGTACCAGCGCTTCTTCAGACGCAACATCCACATGATGATGCAGCGCAGCCAGCGCCAGCACGCGATAGATTGCTCCCGAATCTAAAAGATGCCATTGCAATGCTTCCGCCATCGCTTTGCACAGAGTACCTTTCCCTGCGCCACTTGGCCCATCAATGGTGATTACCGGGGCAATTGCCGTCATCTTTTTCTCCTTAATTAAGGCATACCGTTTACATGAACGCCGCGCATTATACGCGCCAACGTGCGCAACTGTTACCTTTGCGTGCAAATTACGGAATGATTGAAGCAGAGTGTAGAAGAAATGAAAGAGGATGAGTGTCAGAAAGCGTAAGGAAATGCCGCATCAGGTGATGCGGCATACGATCATCAGGCCAGGGTGCTAATGCGCGTCAGCTGTTCGAAGTAGTCCGGGAACGTTTTTGCCGTACACTTCGGATCAAGGATAGTGACTGGCGTATCTGACAACGCCACCAGCGAGAAACACATCGCCATGCGGTGATCGTTGTAGGTGCCAATTTCTGCAAATTGCAGTTTTGCCGGCGGCGTGACGCGAATGTAGTCTTCGCCCTCTTCTACCTCGGCCCCCACTTTACGCAGCTCGGTTGCCATCGCGAACAGGCGGTCCGTCTCTTTCACACGCCAGTTGTAAATGTTTCGCAGCGTGGTGGTGCCTTTCGCAAACAGCGCAGCGGTAGCAATGGTCATCGCCGCATCCGGAATATGGTTCATATCCATATCAATGGCGTTCAGCTCACCGTGGGTACAGGAGATGAAGTCATCGCCCCAGGTCACCACCGCGCCCATTTTTTCCAGTACGTCAGCAAAACGGATATCGCCCTGCACGCTGTTGCGGCCAATGCCCGTCACTTTTACCGTACCGCCTTTAATCGCACCTGCGGCAAGGAAATAGGAGGCGGAGGAAGCATCGCCTTCAACCAGGTAGTGGCCCGGGGACTGATACTGCTGCGCTCCGCGCACCACGAAGCGCTGATAAGACTGGTTTTCCACCTCAACACCAAAGGTGTTCATCAGGTGCAGGGTGATATCAATGTACGGCTTAGAAACCAGGTCGCCTTTAATGCTGATAACGGTGTCCTGTGGTGCCAGCGGTGCGGTCATCAGCAGCGCAGTCAGGAACTGACTGGAAACGCTACCGTCAACCTCAACATTGCCGCCAGTGAATCCCCCGCGCAGACGCAGGGGCGGGTAATTTTCCTGCTCAAGATAATCAATCTGCGCGCCGCCCTGGCGCAGGGCATCCACCAGATGGCCGATCGGACGCTCTTTCATTCGCGGCTCACCGGTCAGCACAATATCGTTACTCCCCAGACACAGCGCAGCGGCCAGAGGACGCATCGCGGTACCGGCGTTACCCAGGAAAAGCTCCAGCGCTTCAGCAGAATGTAACGTGCCGCCGTTACCAGTGACTTCACAACGGGTACGATCGTCAGACAGCGCGTACTGAACGCCCAACGCTTTCAGTGCATTGAGCATATGGCGCACGTCATCGCTGTCCAGCAGATTAGTGAGGACGGTGGTGCCGTTTGCCAGAGCTGCCAGCAGCAGAGCGCGGTTCGAGACACTTTTTGAACCAGGCAGATTAATGGTGCCATCTACCCGCGCGATAGGTTGTAACGTCAGGGATTCCATGAAACTCAACTCTCAACTCAACATAATAAAAACCCCGCAGGAACGCTGCGGGGGTGAAAAACAGCCAATTAACCGTGACGACGTTCGAAGTCGATCATGAAATCAGTCAGGGCTTTAACGCCTTCCAGCGGCATGGCGTTATAGATAGAGGCGCGCATCCCGCCTACCACACGGTGGCCTTTCAGCGCATGCAGACCCGCCGCGAAGGACTCTTCCAGGAACACGTTATCCAGGTTGCTGTCCGCCAGCTGGAACGGCACGTTCATGCGCGAACGGTTAGTTTTGGCGACATCGTTACGGTAGAAATCGCTCTTGTCGATCACGCCGTACAGCAGTTCAGCCTTTTGCTGATTGATCTTATCCATCTGCGCCACACCGCCTTTTTGCTTCAGCCATTTGAAGACCAGGCCGGAGAGATACCAGGCAAACGTTGGTGGGGTGTTGAACATGGAATCGTTGTCGTTCAGGACGGTGTAATCCAGAATTGACGGGCAAGACTTATGGGCTTTCCCCAGCAGGTCTTCACGCACGATAACGATTGTCAGGCCCGCAGGACCGATGTTTTTCTGGGCACCCGCGTAGATGACGCCGTAGCGGCTGACATCCAGCGGGGTGGACAGAATGGTTGAAGAGAGGTCCGCCGTCACAATGACATTTTCGCCAAAGTCTGGCTCTTCGTGAATGGCAATACCGTCGATGGTTTCGTTCGGGCAGTAGTGAAGATACGCGGCGTTGTCAGAAAGCTGCCACTCACTCATCGGCTTCACGGCGCGCAGACCGTCAACGGTCACTTTGGCATCGATGACATTCGGCGTGCAATATTTATGCGCTTCTTTTACCGCACTGGCCGCCCAGTAGCCCGCATCAACGTAATCAGCGGTGGTTTTGTCGCCCAGCAGATTGAGCGGGATACCCGCAAACTGGCCGCGTCCACCGCCGTGACAGAACAATACTTTGTAGTTCGAGGGAATGTTCAGCAGATCGCGAAAATCCTTTTCTGCCTCTTCCGCCACCTTAATAAACGCTTTACCCCGGTGGCTGACTTCCATCACCGACGTACCCAGACCGTTCCAGTCACACAGCTCCTGTTGAGCCTGTTTGAGCACATCTGTCGGTAACATTGCCGGACCTGAACTGAAATTAAAGACTTGAGCCATTTCCCCTCACCACGCTAAAAGCCATAAGTTATAACTGTGGATATCGGTTTTATCATTCAGTGACACGCGCCGCAATGTCTAAAACTGATGGCCGAAGAAATGTGTCACTCGTCACACAATACAATCTGCCGTACCGTTGTCACAAAACCGACAAAATCGCTGTCAGGTGATGCGTTTAGCCCGGCTAACCTTCGTCCATTCTGGATTCGTACAGCGGGGGCATAATTGATGATCGCCCGCCTGCATGACCACCACATGACTACATTTTATGCAGGCATACTCCCCCGCTTCAGGTACAGTTTTGTATCGCTCGATGAGCATATCCGGCAGGATGCACAGACCGGGCTTCACCTCATCGTCGGGATAGTAATAAACGCTGATTTGACCATTCGTTTCCATAATCGCCAGACGCACCTGCCCCAGTTGCTCAACACTGCTCAGACGGAGTTCCATAAAGAACTCAAACTCCGTCATATTGGCGCTTTGCACATTCTCCCAGGCCAGTTGACCATCTTCGACAATCACCACCGGCTTCCCTTCGAGCAGATCTTCAAGTTTCTCACTTTTCGACATCAGCCACATGACCAGCCGGTACAGCAGTGCAAGCGTCACAAAGACGATAAAGACCGGCACCATCGGCACATCGTCATAAAAGGCAACGTCCCCTGCCGCCGACCCCAGCGTCAGGATAATCAGTACTTCAAACAGCGACATCTGCCGCACGCCGCGACGTCCGGTGATTTTCAGAAACAGGAAGACGAGTACAAAGGTGTAAAGGCTACGCAACGCCACTTCGCCTATAAACTCAGGCGGGACTTTATCAAACGCCATCCGCTGGAGATCAAATGCTTTCATTTTTCTATGCCTTAACAGTAGGTTACTGCTTATAAGCATAGCCCAGCCATTTATTTTCGCCGGAGATAGCACCCGTCACGCAAAACCCGTATCATTGCGCGCTTTACGTACGATAAAAGTGAACGCCATGACTCAAACGTTTATCCCCGGCAAAGACGCCGCTCTGGAAGATTCCATCGCTCGCTTCCAGCAGAAACTGACCGACCTAGGCTTTAATATCGAAGAAGCCTCCTGGCTGAATCCGGTGCCTCACGTCTGGTCCGTGCATATTCGCGACAAAGACTGTGCGCTGTGCTTTACCAACGGTAAAGGCGCGACCAAAAAAGCGGCGCTGGCCTCTGCGCTGGGTGAGTATTTTGAGCGTCTGTCCACCAACTACTTCTTCGCCGACTTCTGGCTGGGCGAAACTATCGCCAACGGTCCGTTCGTTCACTACCCGAACGAAAAATGGTTCCCGCTGACCGAAAACGATGAACTGGCGGAAGGCATTCTCGATGCCCGCCTGCGCGCGTTCTACGATCCGGAAAACGAGCTGACCGGCAGCATGCTGATCGACCTGCAATCCGGCAATGAGGATCGTGGGATCTGCACCCTGCCGTTCATCCGTCAGTCTGACGAGCAGACCGTTTATATCCCGATGAACATCGTCGGCAACCTGTATGTGTCCAACGGCATGTCTGCCGGTAATACCCGCAACGAAGCGCGCGTGCAGGGGTTGTCTGAAGTTTTCGAGCGTCACATCAAAAACCGCATTATTGCTGAATCCATCAGCCTGCCGGAGATCCCGGCTGACGTGCTGGCGCGCTACCCGGGCGTGGTGGAATCCATCGCCAAACTGGAAGCAGAAGGTTTCCCAATCTTTGCTTATGACGGCTCTCTGGGCGGCAAATATCCGGTTATCTGCGTAGTGCTGTTCAACCCGGCCAACGGCACCTGCTTCGCCTCCTTCGGCGCGCACCCTGACTTCGGCGTGGCGCTGGAGCGTACCGTGACCGAACTGCTGCAAGGTCGTAGCCTGAAAGATCTCGACGTGTTTACGCCGCCGACCTTTGATGACGAAGAGGTCGCCGAGCACACCAACCTCGAAACGCACTTCATCGACTCCAGCGGTTTGATCTCCTGGGATATGTTCAAACAGGACGCGGACTATCCGTTCGTGGACTGGAGCTTTGCCGGTACGACGGAAGAAGAGTTCGCCACCCTGATGGCGATCTTCCACGCGGAAGATCAGGAAGTCTACATTGCCGACTATGAACATCTCGGCGTTTACGCGTGCCGTATTATTGTGCCAGGTATGTCGGACATTTATCCGGCAGAAGATCTGTGGCTGGCAAACAACAGCATGGGCGCGCATCTGCGTGAAACCCTGCTGGCCCTGCCAGGCAGCGAGTGGGATAAAGAAGATTATCTGAACCTGATCGCCCAGCTGGACGAAGAAGGACACGATGATTTCACCCGCGTACGCGAACTGCTGGGTCTGGCGACCGGAAAAGATAACGGCTGGTACACCCTGCGCATCGGCGAGCTGAAAGCGATGCTGGCGCTGGCGGGCGGCGATCTGGATCAGGCTTTGGCCTGGACCGAGTGGACGATGGAGTTTAACCAGTCCGTCTTCTCCGCCGAGCGCACTAATTATTACCGTTGCCTGCAAACGCTGCTCCTGCTTTCTCAGGAAGACGACCGCGAGCCATTGCAGTATCTGAACGCCTTTGTGCGTATGTACGGTGCGGATGCCGTTGAAGCTGCCAGCGCGGCGCTGAGCGGTGAAGAACCATTCTACGGCCTGCAAGCGGTTGACAGCGATCTGCAAGCCTTCCCGGCGCATCAGTCACTGCTGAATGCGTATGAAAAATTGCAGAAGGCAAAAGCCGCTTACTGGTCAAAATAAGCGCATATAACATTAATGGCTGTAGGCGTATTCAATCGCCTGAGCTATATTACGGGGCAATTTCATTGCCCCTTTTTTTTATTTTTCCGCAATGACTTTTAATTGTAATAATTAAGTTAACCACGGGTAAATATAAAAACGCTTACCTGAGCTTTACTGTTACTAATTATAATAAATACTCCATTTTAATTAACTGTTCCATGGGAGGCTGAAGGAAAAAATTCAACTCTTTTCATAACTTTTAAAATTTATTTTTATACGGATAATCAAATACTTACTCCGCTTTTGCTGTAAAACCATACACACTGCGGGCCTATAAGCCAGGCGAGATATGATCTATATCAATTTCTCTTCTATAATGCTTTGTTAGTATCTCGTCGCCGACTTAATAAAGAGAGAGTTAGTGTGAAAGCTGACAACCCTTTTGATCTATTACTCCCCGCTGCGATGGCGAAAGTTGCCGAAGAAGCGGGTGTCTACAAAGCCACGAAACATCCGATGACGACGTTCTTTCTGGCCATTACGGCTGGGGTGTTCATCTCCATCGCTTTCGTCTTCTATATCACAGCCACCACCGGCACGGCCGGGATGCCTTTCGGCATAGCGAAACTGATTGGTGGTATTTGCTTCTCACTGGGCCTGATTCTCTGCGTCATCTGCGGCGCCGACCTCTTCACCTCAACGGTGCTGATTGTTGTGGCAAAAGCCAGCGGAAGAATTACCTGGGGTCAACTGGGTCGCAACTGGCTCAACGTTTACGTTGGCAACCTGATTGGCTGTCTGCTCTTTGTTCTGTTGATGTGGCTCTCTGGCGAGTATATGACCGCCAACGGCGGCTGGGGGCTTAACGTCCTGCAAACCGCCGACCACAAAATGCACCATACATTTATCGAAGCCGTTGCTCTCGGCATCCTCGCAAACCTGATGGTCTGCCTGGCGGTCTGGATGAGCTACTCTGGTCGTAGCCTGATGGATAAAGCCATGATTATGGTTCTGCCGGTTGCTATGTTTGTTGCCAGCGGCTTTGAGCACAGTATTGCGAATATGTTCATGATCCCGATGGGGATTGTTATCCGCAACTTTGCAAGCCCGGAGTTCTGGACTGCTGTAGGTTCAACCCCGGAAAGTTTTTCACACCTGACGATTATGAACTTCATTACTGATAACCTGATCCCCGTCACTATCGGGAACATTATCGGTGGGGGTCTGTTAGTTGGGTTGACATACTGGGTCATTTACCTGCGTGGCGGCGATCATCATTAATGGTTGTCTCAGGCAGTAAATAAAAAATCCACTTAAGAAGGTAGGTGTTACATGTCCGAGCTTAATGAAAAGTTAGCCACAGCCTGGGAAGGTTTTACGAAAGGTGACTGGCAGAATGAAGTCAACGTCCGTGACTTTATTCAGAAAAACTATACCCCGTATGAAGGTGACGAATCCTTCCTGGCTGGTGCGACTGACGCAACCACCAAGCTGTGGGACAGCGTAATGGAAGGCGTTAAACTGGAAAACCGCACTCACGCGCCAGTTGATTTTGACACCTCCGTTGCTTCTACCATCACTTCTCACGATGCTGGCTACATCAATAAAGCCCTTGAGAAAATTGTTGGTCTGCAAACTGAAGCACCACTGAAACGCGCAATCATCCCGTTCGGTGGTATCAAAATGGTTGAAGGTTCCTGCAAAGCGTATAATCGCGAGCTGGACCCAATGCTGAAAAAAATCTTCACCGAATACCGCAAAACCCATAACCAGGGCGTATTCGATGTTTACACCAAAGACATTCTGAACTGCCGTAAATCTGGCGTTCTGACCGGTCTGCCAGATGCCTATGGCCGTGGCCGTATCATCGGTGACTACCGTCGCGTTGCGCTGTACGGTATCGACTTCCTGATGAAAGACAAATACGCGCAGTTCGTCTCTCTCCAGTCTGACCTGGAAAACGGCGTAAACCTGGAAGCGACTATCCGTCTGCGTGAAGAGATCGCTGAACAGCACCGTGCGCTGGGTCAGATCAAAGAGATGGCGGCTAAATACGGCTGCGATATCTCTGGTCCTGCTACCAACGCTCAGGAAGCTATCCAGTGGACCTACTTCGGCTACCTGGCCGCAGTTAAGTCTCAGAACGGTGCAGCAATGTCCTTCGGCCGCGTATCCACCTTCCTGGATGCGTACATCGAACGTGACCTGAAAGCAGGCAAAATCACCGAACAAGACGCTCAGGAAATGATTGACCACCTGGTCATGAAACTGCGTATGGTTCGCTTCCTGCGTACCCCAGAATATGATGAGCTGTTCTCTGGTGACCCAATCTGGGCAACCGAATCTATCGGCGGTATGGGCGTAGATGGCCGTACTCTGGTAACCAAAAACAGCTTCCGCTTCCTGAACACCCTGTACACCATGGGTCCTTCTCCGGAGCCGAACATCACCGTTCTGTGGTCTGAAAAACTGCCTCTGAACTTCAAGAAATTCGCCGCTAAAGTGTCCATCGACACCTCTTCTCTGCAATATGAGAACGATGACCTGATGCGTCCTGACTTCAACAACGATGACTACGCTATCGCTTGCTGCGTAAGTCCAATGGTTGTTGGTAAGCAAATGCAGTTCTTCGGTGCGCGTGCAAACCTGGCGAAAACCATGCTGTACGCAATCAACGGCGGCGTTGATGAAAAACTGAAAATGCAGGTTGGTCCTAAGTCTGAACCGATCAAAGGCGACGTGCTGAACTATGACGAAGTCATGGACCGCATGGATCACTTCATGGACTGGCTGGCTAAACAGTACGTGACCGCGCTGAATGTTATCCACTACATGCACGACAAGTACAGCTACGAAGCCTCTCTGATGGCGCTGCATGACCGTGACGTCGTTCGCACCATGGCATGTGGTATCGCAGGTCTGTCCGTTGCGGCTGACTCCCTGTCTGCAATCAAATATGCGAAAGTTAAACCAATTCGTGACGAAGATGGTCTGGCTATCGACTTCGAAATCGAAGGCGAATATCCGCAGTTTGGTAACAACGACGCTCGCGTTGATGACATGGCGGTTGACCTGGTAGAACGTTTCATGAAGAAAATTCAGAAACTCACTACCTATCGTAACGCTATCCCGACTCAGTCTGTTCTGACCATCACCTCTAACGTTGTGTATGGTAAGAAAACCGGTAACACCCCAGACGGTCGTCGTGCTGGCGCGCCATTCGGCCCAGGTGCTAACCCAATGCACGGTCGTGACCAGAAAGGTGCGGTTGCCTCTCTGACCTCCGTTGCTAAACTGCCGTTTGCTTACGCGAAAGATGGTATCTCTTACACCTTCTCTATCGTGCCAAACGCGCTGGGTAAAGACGACGAAGTGCGTAAAACTAACCTCGCGGGTCTGATGGATGGTTACTTCCACCACGAAGCGTCCATCGAAGGTGGTCAGCACCTGAACGTGAACGTGATGAACCGTGAAATGCTGCTCGATGCGATGGAACACCCTGAGAAATATCCTCAGCTGACCATCCGCGTATCTGGCTACGCAGTACGTTTTAACTCCCTGACGAAAGAACAGCAGCAGGACGTTATTACCCGTACTTTCACTCAGTCCATGTAAGTGGAATTGACTGAAATCACGCGTTAAAAAGCGTACAATAAAGGCTCCACGCAAGTGGGGCCTTTTTAACACCCTCGCTTCATCAGTCTCTTTTGTCCGCTATCTATACTTAATGGATAACAGCCAAAACAGACTCGACATAGCCTTTGAGCTGTGCATCTACATAGGCCCCCGGATGGGCCAAATTCGGAGATATCACCGCAATGTCAATTATTGGTCGTATTCACTCCTTTGAATCCTGTGGCACCGTCGATGGCCCGGGGATCCGCTTTATCACTTTCTTCCAGGGCTGCCTGATGCGCTGCCTGTACTGCCATAACCGTGACACCTGGGACACCCATGGAGGTAAAGAAGTCACCGTAGAAGATCTGATGAAAGAGGTGGTGACCTATCGCCACTTTATGAACGCGTCCGGCGGTGGCGTGACGGCATCCGGCGGTGAAGCCATTCTTCAGGCTGAATTTGTGCGCGACTGGTTCCGCGCCTGCCACAAAGAAGGCATTCATACCTGCCTCGACACCAACGGCTTTGTGCGCCGTTACGATCCAGTTATTGATGAACTGCTTGAAGTGACCGATCTGGTCATGCTCGATCTCAAGCAGATGAACGATGAGATCCACCAGAATCTGGTTGGCGTCTCGAACCACCGTACCCTGGAATTTGCCAAATACATTGCCAACAAAGGCGTCAAGACCTGGATCCGCTACGTGGTGGTGCCGGGCTGGTCAGATGATGATGACTCTGCACATCGTCTGGGTGAATTTACCCGGGATATGGGTAACGTGGAGAAAATCGAACTCCTGCCCTATCACGAGCTGGGTAAACATAAATGGGTGGCGATGGGTGAAGAGTACAAGCTCGATGGCGTGAAGCCGCCGAAAAAAGAGACGATGGAGCGCGTCAAAGGTATTCTTGAGCAGTATGGCCACAAGGTCATGTATTAACGAAAAGGCCCGGTGAAAACCGGGCCTTTTTATATTCTATTTAAAGACGCCGTTAATAACGGAAGTCACAATCGGGTAATGACTCCAACTTACTGATAGTGTTTTATGTTCAGATAATGCCCGATGACTTTGTCATGCAGCTCCACCGATTTTGAGAACGACAGTGACTTCCTGCCCAGCCTTGCCAGATGTTGCCTCAGATTCAGGTTATGCCGCTCAATGCGCTGCGTATATCGCTTGCTGATAACGTGCAGTTCTCCCTTCAGGCGTGATTCATAAAGCGGCCAGCCATCCGTCATCCATACCACGACCTCAAAGGCCGACAGCAGGCCCAGAAGACGCTCCAGCGTGGACAACGTGCGTTCACCGAATACGTGCGCCACAACCGTCCTCCGTATCCTGTCATACGCGTAAAACAACCAGCGCTGGCGTGATTTAGCGCCGACATAACCCCACTGTTCGTCCATTTCCGCGCAAACAATGACGTCACTGCCCGGTTGTATGCGTGAGGTTACCGACTGCGGTCTGAGTTTTTTAAGTGACGTAAAATCGTGTTGAGGCCAACGCCCATAATGCGTGCACTGGCGCGACATCCGACGCCATTCATGGCCATATCAATGATTTTCTGATGCGTACCGGGTTGAGAAGCGGTGTAAGTGAACTGTAGCTGCCATGTTTTACGGCAGTGAGAGCAGAGATAGCGCTGATGTCCGGCAGTACTTTTACCGTTACGCACCACGCCTTCAGTAGCTGAACAGGAGGGACAGCTGATAGAAACAGAAGCCACTGGAGCACCTCAAAAACACCATCATACACTAAATCAGTAAGTTGGCACCATTACCCACAATCGCTGTACTCAGCGCAATTAAGACCAGGTCGTCACCTACCACGCGCCATTCATAGCCCGGATAGGAAGGAAGCTGACCCAGCATATCGGCTGGCACGGTTTTCTTCGCAATGCCCGGAGGCAGTGGCTTACCGCGCGCCAGGTTTTTCGCAATACCCGGAGGCAGAGAGTCGTAGCCCGTTAAGCCGTAATTCAGGGCCAGATGGCGGGCATGATCGAAGCTTACGCGAGCATCCACATCATTACCGACATCTTTGCTGTTTTTAAAGCTCTTATCCGATTTCCCAGGGTTATCCTGACCGTTATTGTGCTTATTACCATGGTTACCAGAGTTCCCGTTACCATGATTGCCGCTATTACCTTGTCCGCCACCGTTTCCGTGACCACCGCCATTCCCGTTACCAGGATTAGCCATGGCCGGAGCCGTTGCAAACGTTAAAGCCAACACTACGGCAAGTGCGGTAGTGGAAAAACGACGAGTAGACATGATGGCTGCCTTTTAGTGGGAGAACTCATTGGAATTATCGCCAGGCAGTAAAAACTCACAATCAGTAAAAGTCTTATATGTGACAGGGACAAAAAAGCCTGTCATCGACAGGCTTTTAATAAATCAGGCATGGGCCACTGGCGTTGGATGTTCGCCCACTTTGCGCAGCAGCATTAGCAGATAAATAAACGACACGCTGGCGATCATAATAAACAGCAGATTATCAGAATAATTTTGCATGAGCATAGCGGTAAAAGTCGGCCCCAGTAAACTGCCGATAGTGTAACTCAGCAATAAAGCCTGGTTCATCGCCACCAGCTGGTGATGCTCAACTTTCTCACAGGCCCACGCCATCGCGACCGGATAGAGCGTAAAGCCCGCAGCCCCCAGAATGAACAGCGCGGGCGCCATCGCGGCGTTGCTGAGCATGGCGAGACAGCCCATGATGACCACGAAGACCTGAACGCGCAGCACCAGCAGACGACCAAAGCGGTCCGCCAGGCGGCCAATCGGCCACTGGCCGACAATCCCCGCGCTGACCATCACCGCCATCCAGAAACCGATCCCGGAATCACTGACGCCCTGATGGTTAAGATAGAGCGGCATCAGGCCATAGAGCGAGCCCAGCACAATCCCGGAAATAATGCAGCCGTTAACCCCCAGACGCGCCTGGCGCAGTCTCAGCATCGGCCAGACGTGGGTGGCTTCCTGATGTTCGCTGTTTTGATTCACAATACGGGTAAAGAGCAGCGGCAGGATCGCCGCCAGCACCATGCCCGTCACCCACGGCAGCACGCTCATCAGGTCGGTTGGCAGTTTGCTGACCATCAGCTGTCCCAGAACGGTACCGACGTAGTAAACCATCATATAGGCCGCCAGCAGACGCCCGCGATTACGGGACGTGCCGCTGCACATCAGCGCACTTTCAACCACCACCCAGATCATGGCGCAGCCGACGCCCGCAATAAAGCGCCAGACCATCCAGCTCCAGAAGCCGACCATAAGGCCTAAACCGGCGCAGCCGACGGCAAAGATCAGCGACGCCAGATAATAACTGCGGTTAAAACCAAAGCGCTTAATAAGGCTGCCCGTTAATAAGGTGCCCAGCAGATTGCCCGTAAAAAAGGACGAGCTAACCATACCCACCTGCCAGGTCGGTAAGTTTTCATGGGCGAGCCATAGCGGGACGAGTGTGTTTAACACCGCGATCGCCAGGGTCAGCAAAAGCAGGCCACAGAGCAACAAAAGCACCGGGCGGGTATAGGTGGTCATGGATTAAAAACCGTGAGGAAGTTCAGATTTCGTGCGCATCATGCCACTGGCAAAAACAAAGTCAATCCACCGATTCAGGCGTCACGCACGTTATGCGCCTTGTCGATTTAAAAAACTCATCCTGCTAATGCAAAGCCTGCTACTGATATTAATTATCTATTTGTTTTTATTTATTTCTGGGAATTTTTACAACGAAACATCAGTCGAAAAATTTCATGAATGAAAAAAGAAAAGCCGGGCGCTATGTCCCGGCTTTTTATAACAAAATCTAAAATTAGCTGGCGATAGCCAGACCGACCGTCATATGCAGACCATAAAATACGCCGCGACCAATTAACTCCCCTGCCAGCACCAGTACAAAGGCCAGGGACAGTAACGGCAGCGCAGGCGAGTAACCTTTAAGCTGAGGGGCAATCCAGCACACCAGCGCAGCCGTCAGCAGCACCACACGCCAGGCCATCAGCGAACCGTAATCCGGCACCAGCGCCGAAGCCTGCTGGATAGAGCTGTGAATGGTCGCCAGCTCCGCTCCCTGCATGAGCGCGACAACGGTACTGATTACCAGCGCCAGCAGCGAGACCGCGGGCAGCAGGCGCATCGCCCAACCATTAATGCCAGCCACGCGCAGCAGCAGATAACCCAGCAGGGGCCCGCCAATAAACATGGTCAGGAAGAAGCTCATCGGCGTCCAGACGCTGTACCAGGTTGTAACCGTATCAATGGTGTTGTACACCCTGACCATCATCCAGACGAAGACAACGCCCAGTACCATGGTGACGATGAGCCACAACGCGCGTAACCCTGACGGCAGCTTTTTCACCGCTGCCAGTAACCACCCCAGCCCGCCAACGGCAAAGAAGATTGCGCCGCTGGCAATCTCGTTACTCAGCGAAGAGGCACCTACGCGGTTCAGGGAGTTAAACGCGCGCATCGGTGAGCCCAGGTGCAGCGTAGAGGCGATAAACCCAATGCCCATCAACACCCACAGGCCAAACATGCTTAACACTAAACGCTGCTGCTGTTCAGTATTGAGGTTCCCTTTTAACAGCGCCAGCGCAAGAACGATAAACCCGCCCGCCACGCACTGCCCAAAGACCGTGAAGATCATCAGCGGCCATTCATGCCATCCACTTCCCATCTCACACCTCCTTCGGGTTTGCCAGGTAGCCGGTGGTGTCCCCCGTCGGACGGCTATTGGCGTTAGGTTTAATCACAATACTCGGCTTTGTGAAGTGCGCAGACGGCAGCGGCGCGACGGCAGCAAGCTGGCCGTGTTTTTTGCGCAGCTCCTCAATCGGGCCAAAGTCCAGCGCGCGCAGCGGGCAGGATTCGACGCAGATGGGCTTTTTGCCGTCCGCCACCCGGCTATGGCAGCCGTCGCACTTGGTCATGTGGCCTTTGGCGGCATTGTACTGCGGCGCGCCGTACGGGCAGGCCATGTGGCAGTAGCGACAGCCGATGCAGACATCCTCGTCCACCACCACAAAACCGTCGTCGCGCTTGTGCATTGCCCCGCTCGGGCAGACCTTGGTGCAGGCCGGATCTTCGCAGTGGTTGCAGGCAATCGACAGGTAATAGGCGAAGACATTCTGATGCCAGACGCCGTTATCCTCCTGCCAGTCGCCGCCCGCGTATTCATAAATACGCCGGAAGCTGACCTCCGGGGTCAGGTCTTTGTAATCCTTGCAGGCCAGCTCGCAGGTTTTGCACCCGGTGCAGCGGCTGGAATCAATAAAAAATCCATACTGGGTTGTCATCGGTTACTCCTTACGCCTTTTCAACCTGAACGAGGTTTGTGTGGGATGGGTTGCCCTTCGCCAGCGGCGATGGACGCTGCGTAGTGAGAACGTTGATGCAGCCCGCCTGATCGATACGGTTCGCATCCGGGTTATACCAGGCCCCTTCCCCCAGCGCGACAACGCCAGGCATCATACGCGGAGTCACTTTAGCTTCGATATGCACTTCGCCACGTCCGTTGAAGATACGTACGCGATCGCCATTACTGATGCCGCGGGCTTTCGCATCCATCGGGTTGATCCACATCTCCTGTCGGCAGGCCGCTTTCAGTACGTCAACGTTGCCGTAGGTGGAGTGAACACGCGCTTTGTAGTGGAAACCGGTCAACTGAAGCGGGAATTTCTCCGTCAGCGGATCGTTGTAGTTTTCGAAGCCTGGCGTATAAATCGGCAGCGGATCGATAACGTCCCCTTCCGGCAATTCCCACGTTGCGGCAATTTTTGCCAGCTCTTCGGAGTAGATCTCGATTTTGCCCGACGGCGTGGTCAGCGGATTGGCCTGCGGATCGTCGCGGAAGGCTTTATACGCCACATGATGCCCTTCCGGATCGCGCTGCTTGTACATGCCCTGCTTGCGGAAGGTATCGAAGTCCGGCAGGTCAGGAATGGCTTTGCGGGAAAGCTCGTGCAGATGGCGCATCCACCCTTCCTGAGTACGTCCTTCAGTGAACTGCTGCTCAACGCCAAGACGTTTCGCCAGCTCGGAAGTCATCTCATAGATGGTTTTGCACTCGAAGCGCGGTTTGATGGCCTGGTCAGTGAAGATCACATAGGACATGTTGCCGCAGGAGGCATCCAGCGCGAAATCCATCTGCTCAGACGCGGTGCAGTCTGGGAGCAGAATATCGGCATACTTTGCCGATGAGGTCATGTGGCAGTCGATCACCACAATCATTTCGCACTTCTTATCGTCCTGCAAAATTTCATGGGTGCGGTTGATCTCTGAGTGCTGGTTGATCAGGCAGTTACCGGCATAGTTCCAGATCATTTTGATCGGCACGTCCAGCTTATCTTTGCCCCGAACACCGTCGCGCAGCGCGGTCATTTCCGGGCCGCGCTCGATCGCGTCTGTCCACATAAACATGGAGATGCTGGTCTGAACCGGGTTATCCAGCGTTGGCATACGTTCAAACGGTACTTCATACGAGCCTTCACGCGCCCCGCTATTACCGCCGTGAATACCGACGTTGCCAGTCAGAATCGAGAGCATAGAAATAGCGCGGGTGGCAATTTCGCCATTCGCGTGGCGCTGAGGTCCCCAGCCCTGGCTGATATAAGCCGGTTTGGTTGAACCAATTTCACGTGCCAGCTGAACAATACGTTCGACAGGAATGCCGGTGATAGTGGATGCCCACTCCGGGGTTTTCGCCACGCCGTCGCTGCCCAGGCCAAGAATATAGGCTTTATAGTGCCCGTTAGCCGGTGCGCTGGCTGGCAGCGTCTTCTCGTCGTAACCGACGCAGTATTTATCCAGGAACGGCTGGTCGACGAGGTTTTCAGTAATCATCACATACGCCAGCGCATTGACCAGCGCCGCGTCGGTACCAGGGCGGATGGGGATCCACTCGTCTTCACGCCCTGCGCCGGTATCGGTGTAGCGCGGATCGACGATGATCATTCGTGCGTTGGATTTGGCGCGCGCCTGCTCAAGGTAATAGGTTACCCCGCCGCCGCTCATGCGCGTTTCGCCTGGGTTGTTGCCGAACAACACCACCAGTTTACTGTTCTCGATATCCGACGGGCTGTTGCCGTCTGCCCAGCCGCCGTAGGTATAGTTCAGGCCTGCGGCAATCTGTGCGGAAGAGTAGTCGCCGTAATGATTGAGATAGCCGCCGCAGCAGTTCATCAGGCGCGCCACCAGCGTTTTACCCGGCGGCCAGGAACGGGTCATGGTGCCGCCAAGCGTCCCGGTGCCGTAGTTGAGGTAGATAGATTCGTTGCCGTACTCTTTGATCAGGCGCTGCATGTTGGTCGCGATAATATCGTAGGCTTCGTCCCAGCTAATGCGCTCGAACTTCCCTTCCCCACGCTTACCGACGCGCTTCATTGGGTATTTCAGACGATCCGGGTTATATACGCGACGGCGCATTGAGCGACCACGCAGACAGGCACGAACCTGATGTAACCCTTCGTAGTTATCATCGCCGGTATTGTCGGTTTCGACATATTTGATTTCACCGTCCACCACATGCATACGCAGTGGGCAGCGGCTACCGCAGTTAACGGTACAGGCACTCCACACCACTTTTTCCGGGGCTGAAGCGGGAGACAGAGCCTCCGCCGCCGACGCCAGTCGGGTAAAGGGGAGCGTAAAGGCGCTGCTGGCAACCGCCAGACCACCTATTGCCGTGGTTTTCATCAACCCACGGCGAGTGACCTCGGCAGCCATTAACGCTTCAGGCGCTTTGATTTTCATAAAGACTCACTTTGGTTGCTCACAAAGAAAAGAGAGGCGGCGCAAACCGCTATGTAGTTTTATTTATAACGAATTACAACGTTATTGGTGTTTTATGCTGACTTTCGTTCGGAGGAGTATTACTACTTTAGAGGGAGGGGTTATTGCTTCGTATCAAATCAGAGGCATAAAAAAAGCGCCCTGAGGCGCTTTTTTGTCTTAGAGCAAATAATTATCCGATGAACTGCTGGCCTTTCATGTAAGGGCGCAGCACTTCAGGGATCTCAATGCGCCCGTCAGCCTGCTGGTAGTTTTCCAGCACAGCAACCAGCGTACGGCCTACTGCCAGACCAGAACCGTTCAGGGTATGAACCAGACGGGTTTTCTTGTCAGATTTGCTGCGGCAACGCGCCTGCATACGACGCGCCTGGAAATCCCAGACGTTGGAGCAGGAGGAGATTTCACGGTAGGTGTTCTGCGCAGGCACCCAGACTTCAAGGTCGAAGGTTTTGCAGGCACCGAAGCCCATGTCGCCGGTGCACAGCGCCATACGACGGTAAGGCAGCCCCAGCAGCTCCAGCACTTTTTCCGCGTGGCCGGTCATCTCTTCCAGCGCGTCCATAGACTCTTCCGGACGAACGATCTGCACCATCTCAACTTTATCGAACTGGTGCATACGGATCAGACCGCGCGTATCGCGACCGTAAGAACCGGCTTCAGAACGGAAACATGGAGAGTGCGCAGTCAGTTTGATTGGCAGATCGTCTTCGTCGATGATCTCATCACGCACGAGGTTGGTCAGCGGCACTTCCGCAGTTGGGATCAGCGCGTAGTTGCTGCTGTCAGCTTCCTCGTCCAGCGGACGGGTATGGAACAGATCGCCGGCAAATTTCGGCAGCTGGCCTGTACCGTACAGCGTATCGTGGTTAACCAGATACGGAACGTAGGTTTCGCTGTAGCCGTGCTGCTCGGTGTGCAGATCCAGCATGAACTGCGCCAGCGCGCGGTGCAGGTGAGCAATTTGCCCTTTCATTACCACGAAGCGAGAACCGGTCAGCTTAACCGCTGCCGCAAAGTCCAGGCCCGCGTGCATTTCGCCCAGCGTCACGTGATCGCGCACTTCGAAGTCAAACTCGCGAGGCGTACCCCAGCGTTTCACTTCAACGTTGTCGTTTTCGTCTTTGCCGACAGGCACGCTGTCGTCAGGAATGTTCGGGATCGCCAGAGCAATATCGCGAATTTCAGCCTGAAGAACGTCCAGTTCAGCTTTCGCCTGATCCAGCTCTTCACCCAGTTTGTTCACTTCCAGGCGTAATGGCTCAATATCTTCCCCGCGCGCTTTCGCCTGGCCAATGGATTTCGATCGAGAATTACGCTCTGCTTGCAGATTTTCAGTTTGTACCTGCAAAACTTTACGACGCTCTTCAAGAGCGCGCAGCTTATCTACATCCAGCTTAAAGCCCCGGCGTGCCAGTTTTTCAGCGACTGCGTCTGGCTCATTACGCAGCAGATTGGGATCGAGCATGCTTATCCTGTGCTTATCGAATTAAAAAAGGAAAAAGTGACCACAGCCTGCGGCCACAGAGATATATTGCCAACATTACCGCAACGATTGAACTAACGGTAGCGTTTTATAGGGCTATTTTGATCCTGTCCGGCAAGCCAGGCGAGCTTTTCGCCAATCTTACCCTCAAGACCTCTGTTTGTAGGGTGATAATAGCGGGTTTGTGCCATCTCCTGCGGGAAATACTCCTCCCCGGCGGCGTAGGCATTGGGTTCATCATGGGCGTAGCGATACTCCTGCCCGTGACCCATTTCTTTCATCAGCTTTGTAGGGGCATTGCGAAGGTGTACCGGAACGTCGTAATCCGGACGTTCACGTGCATCCGACATCGCCGCTTTGAAGGCGGTATACACCGCGTTACTTTTCGGCGCGCAGGCCAGATAGACAATTGCCTGCGCAATGGCACGCTCACCTTCCACGGGTCCGACGCGGGTAAAGCAGTCCCAGGCGGAAATAGCGACCTGCATGGCGCGTGGATCGGCATTACCGACATCTTCTGACGCAATGGCCAGGCAGCGACGCGCGACATATAACGGATCGCCACCGGCGGTAATGATACGCGCATACCAGTAGAGTGCCGCATCCGGCGCGCTGCCGCGCACGGATTTATGTAACGCAGAGATAAGGTCGTAGAAACGGTCGCCTTTATTATCGAAGCGCGCACTGCGTTCACCGGCAATTTCGGTGAGCAGTTCAGGCTTCAATACGCGCTTGCCCGCATCGTCCACTTCGGCCATATCGGCCATCATTTCCAGCGTATTCAGTGCCCGACGCGCATCGCCGTTGACCAGTTCAGCGATCGCACGACGCGTCTCGTCCGGCAGAACGATATCCTGTCCGCCGTAACCCCGCGCTTTGTCCTCCATCGCCTGAGTCAGAACCTTTTCGATATCCTCTGTGGTCAGGGATTTAAGCAGGTAAACGCGGGCGCGGGAAAGCAGCGCGGAGTTGAGTTCAAACGACGGGTTTTCCGTGGTTGCGCCGATGAAGAAAATCGTGCCGTCTTCAATGTGCGGCAGAAACGCATCCTGCTGGCTCTTGTTGAAGCGGTGGACTTCATCAACAAACAGAATGGTGCGGCGCCCGGCATTACGGTTTTGCCGTGCGCGCTCGATCGCCTCGCGGATCTCCTTCACGCCGGAGGTAACCGCCGAGATGCGCTCAACGTCCGCGTTAGCATAGCGGGCGATCACTTCAGCGAGGGTGGTTTTGCCGGTGCCGGGTGGCCCCCAGAGGATCATGGAGTGCAGATGCCCCGCCTCAATAGCGCGAGGCAAGGGTTTCCCCGCAGCCAGCAGGTGTTGCTGGCCGATGTACTGCGCTAAATTTTCTGGCCGCATACGGGCGGCCAGAGGTTGAAACGCATTATCTGAAAAATCGAGCGACAGGTTGCTCACTCATGCCTCTTACTTATTACGTTGGTCATCCACCGTTACGCCCTGCGGCGGGGTAAAGGTGAATTTCGAAGCATCTACAGCGCCGTTTTGCTGAGACTTAAGCTGATAGCTACTGCGCTGATCGTCCTGCTCAACCGCGCCGAACTGATTGATGGTACCGTTGCTGCTCACGTTAATCGTGAACTGCTTCAGATTACCGTTGCTGCCTTTTGGCGTCAGGACGAACTCATCACCGTTTTGTTTGATGTTGTACTGCTGCCAGTCGCTGGACTGGTTACGGGCAATGAGCATAAACGGCGTATTGCTGGTCGCGTCTTTCAGCCAGGTGGCGGTCGCCTGCTCAACAAACGGGTTGTAGAACCACAAGGTTTTCCCGTCGGACACCAGCACGCTTTCATCAGGCTGGGTCATGTGCCAGTTGAAGAGATTCGGGCGTTTCACCCACAAATCCCCCTGACCTTCCTGCACCGCGTTGCCGCTGCCGTCAGTCACTTTTTGCGTGAAGCTGGCGTGGAAGCTGCTCACTTTATCCAGTCGGCTTTTAAGGTCGCTGGCTGCATCAGCCCAGACGCTGCTGGCAACAAAACTGGAGAGTAATGCACAGGCGATGGCGATTTTTTTCATTGTTATTCCTTAAAATACGTCTTCCCGATATGGGGGTTCCGTTTCTATTCTGGACCTGCCCGAAGGCAGGCGACAGAAGAATATGCTTAATTTTTGCTGATTTACCCTTCTTTGCAATCGCTGAAGGTTAATCAAAAGGCGGTGGTGCCAGCACCTCTCGGTTACCGTTATGCCCCTGTTCGCTCACAATACCCTGGGCTTCCATCTGCTCGATAATACGCGCCGCGCGGTTGTAGCCGATACGGAACTGGCGCTGGACGCCGGAGATGGACGCCTTACGTTTTTCGGTGACGAAATTAACCGCCTGGTCAAATAACGGATCCAGTTCTTCGCCGCCGTCAAAACCACCGCCGCCACCTTCGCTTTCACTGTCGGAGGTGATGCCGTCAACGTATTGCGGCCGCCCGCGCGCTTTCCAGTCCTGTACCACCGCATGCACTTCCTGGTCGCGAACAAACGCACCGTGGACACGCACCGGCGAGGTGGAGTTCGGGCCGGAATAGAGCATATCACCCATTCCCAGCAGCGACTCTGCACCGCCCTGGTCAAGGATAGTACGCGAGTCAATTTTACTCGACACGGTAAACGCGATACGGGTCGGGATGTTTGCCTTAATAAGACCGGTGATAACGTCTACGGACGGACGCTGCGTTGCCAGTACCAGGTGGATGCCCGCCGCACGCGCTTTCTGTGCCAGACGCGCAATCAGCTCTTCCACTTTCTTACCAACGGTCATCATCAGGTCGGCAAATTCATCCACCAGCACCACGATGTAAGGCAGTTTTTCCAGCACCGGATGCTGGGCATCCATGCTGTCACCCGGCTTCCAGTATGGGTCCGGAATCGGACGGCCCATACGCGCCGCCTCGGCGATTTTCTCGTTATAACCGGCCAGATTACGCACGCCCAGCGCCGACATCAGCTTGTAGCGACGCTCCATTTCATTGACGCTCCAGCGCAATGCGTTGGCGGCGTCCTTCATGTCGGTCACCACTTCCGTTAACAGGTGCGGAATGCCTTCGTAGACGGACAGTTCAAGCATTTTCGGGTCGATCATGATGAAACGCACATCTTCAGGCTGCGCTTTGTAGAGCATACTGAGGATCATGGCGTTCACCCCGACTGATTTACCGGAGCCGGTGGTACCCGCAACCAGCAGATGCGGCATCTTCGCGAGATCGGCAACCACCGGATCGCCGGCGATATCTTTACCCAGCACCACGGTCAGCGGGGACGGGTTGTCGCGGAATTTGGTGTTATCCAGAACTTCACGCAGATAAACGGTCTGGCGTTTCTTGTTTGGCAGCTCAAGGCCAACGTAAGGCTTACCTGGGATCACCTCCACCACGCGTACCGCCACGGTCGACAGAGAACGCGCCAGGTCACGGGACAGGTTAGAAATACGTGCCGCTTTTACGCCTGGCGCCAGATTCAGTTCGAAACGGGTGATTACCGGGCCAGGTGAGTAGTTCACCACGTCCGCTTTAATACGGAAGTCAGCCAGACGCGCTTCCACCAGACGGGCCATCTGTTCAAGGGCAAAGGTATCCACCGGCTCGACTTCCGCTGGCGGCGGCGTTAACAGATCCAGCGACGGCAGCGGCGTACTTGGTCGTTGCAGCGGACGGCTGTCTCCGTTACGCATCAGCAGCGGGTGAATCAGGCTTTCCTGCGGCTGTGGTGCTGGCTGCTGGAACTGCGGCTGCGGCGGTTGGGCCGGTGGTGTATGCGGCTGCGCATAAGCCTGCGACGCTGGCTGTGGTGGCTGCGCATTAACCTGTGGCGCTGGCGCCTGACGCACCGGTTCCGCTTCCGGCATCACGCTCGGCGTGAACAGTGGTTCGCTCGGACCGTCATCCACCAGATCTTTCATCGGTGAAAATTCAAAGTCCGAGAGCGAGAACGGATTTGACCCCGAAGGCTGCTCACCGGAATAACGTTGCTGTTGCGTGGCGGCAAACTGACGCGCTAATTCCGCTTCGGCAGCATCATCTTCATCCTGCTGAGAATGAACATCGTGTTGGTACTCATTCCCGTAGCGTTGAGTCTGTTGGGCAGCAAACTGACGCGCCAGCTCATCCTGATGCAGTTCGTCGGCATCATCTTCGTAGTCGGATTCACGGGCTTTCTCTTCCGCCATACGCTGGGAAGGCAGTTTAATGCCATAAGAGGCCAGCTCCCGGCGCGTAGGTACGCGCACGCGATTAGGGCGCGGCAATTGTGGACCAATGCCCTCTTTCACCTGAGGACGCGGCGCACCGTCGGTTGCCGGGCTGAATAGCGGAGCGGACGCGGCAGCGGCTGCCGTTGCCTGCTTCACGGTTTCTGCTCCTGACGCAACGGCTGGCGCTGGGTCTACAGGTGCAACGCTCGCAGAAGGCGCTTTTACAACAGGCTCCTGCACCGGCTCAGGCACGGGCTGATACCAGGCGGCAAGCTGCTCGCGCTCACGGGCACGGCGCTCTTCCACTTCTTCAAAATAGTACAATGGCGGACGGGATGGCTTCGCTTCCTCCACCACTTCGGGTTCAGACACCGGCGCAACATATGGCTGTTCAGGCACAGCGGGTTCGGGCGTATAAGCCTGATACGGCTGTTGCGGCTCGCTGGCAGGCTCAGACGGATGATACGATTGCTGACACTGTTCCTGCTGCACAGGAATATAGCTTTCAGGCTCCGGCGCAATGGTCGGTTCAGGCGTATGGACGCCTGGCGCAGTCTGCCAGTCCACCTGCGGTTGCTGGATCGCGGACTCCGGTGCCGGAACAGGCGACGACGGCATCACGGCTTCAACAGGCGCAACATGGGCCTGCGCAGCCGTCGTTGCGGCGGCAGCAGCGGCTACCGGTTCAGTCACGGAATGACCATGCAACAGCGGATCGTATTCGTCATACTCACCCGGCGTAGCTCGATGACCAGAGAACAACACATCATCAGGATCGACGGCCGCACCGCGATACTCAATCTGCTCGTCTTCATCCATACGTTTGCCGGAGAAAAGCGCGGCATCCGTTTTACGGCCTAACGGGTTAGCGAATTTTTCAGCAACGCGCTGGCGGCGTGCCAGAGCACCGCGCAGAATACGGGCACGGCGGGATTCACGACGCTGCACAGGTGCCTCGTATTCCTCTTCGTATTCATCTTCATATTCGTCTTCATCGACCCACGTATCATCACGACGGGTACGATTGCTGGCAAACGTCAGCAGAGTCAGAATAAAGCTGCCGATTTTTTCGGCAATGCTCACCCAGGACCAGCCGGTAACCAGCGTCAGGCCCGCCGCCCAGATGCAGAGCAGCGCCAGCGTGCCGCCGCTGCTGTGAAGCATCGGTTGCAGCGCGGAGCTCAACAGGCTGCCAATCACACCGCCGGAGGCGAAATACCAGATGTCATCGGCATTGATCGCCGCCAGTCCGCAGGAGGTGAGGATCAGCGCCAGGGCGCCAATCAGGCGCAGCGAAACGGCAAAATAATCGATGTAGTCGTCGTTCTGTCGATGACGCCAGGCAAACCAGCATCCGCCAATAATGATGACAGGAAGGGTATAGGCCATCACACCGAAAATGAAGAAGAGCGTGTCCGCAAGCCAGGCGCCGGGAACGCCACCCAAATTATGGATAGGCTCATGCCATGCGGTTTGCGACCAGCTGGGATCTGAGGGGTTGAAACTGAGTAAGGCAGCCATCAGCCAGACGGCAAAAAGGGCAATAACAATCAGTAACGCCTCAAGGAGACGACGTCCGCTGCTTAGCTTAGATAATGTGACTTCTTTGTCTTCAGTGTATTCCTGGCTCAAGAAAGGCTCTCCAGGTATCAGGCATGTCCTGCCTGTGTGCTAAAACGGACAACAGCGCCGGGACTCCCCGGCACTGTTGCTGTATGGATTAACAGGAGTGTAATCAAACTACACTGATTTTGCACCTGTTCCGTGTTAGCGCGTCTTAATAACCAGACGATTGCTCTGTTTGACCTCTTCCATCACCACATAAGTACGGGTGTCGTTCACGCCTGGCAGACGCAGCAGGGTTTCCCCCAGCAGCTTACGGTAGGCGGACATATCAGGCACACGGGTTTTTAACAGGTAGTCAAAATCACCGGAAACCAGATGACACTCTTGAATTTCTTCAAGTTTTTGTACAGCGGCGTTAAATTGCTCAAACACATCTGGTGCACCACGATTCAGAGTAATCTCAACAAATACCAGAAGTGAGGCATCCAGATAATGCGGGTTCAGCAGAGCCGTATAGCCCTGAATAAAACCCTGTCTTTCCAGTCGACGCACACGCTCAAGGCACGGCGTCGGGGAAAGTCCCACACGTTTTGAAAGCTCGACGTTGGAAATACGCCCATCCTTTTGCAATTCATTAAGAATGTTACGATCGATACGGTCGAGATCTTTGCCAGGGCGCTTCTTGCTATCTACCATTATTATTGTCTCTCTGTATTCCTTCCCTACTCCTGCCTGGACCCTGTGCACATCACTGTTCAGAGCCTGTACCCGTTATTCATCACATCGCCTGGTTATGTATTAGACGCGATGTGGACTCGGGTTCTGCGGTAAGAAGACCGTTGCCCGAAAGCAGTCACAGACATCACGTATGGCGTCTGTCCACACCATGCGTAGATTTCACTGACCCGGTAAAAATGGCATTTCCGTGCATGTCTATGCGGCATGCAGTTCGTGCGTCTTTTTTTCTTCCTTGAATGTTTTCGCAAAAGCGCAGGGGATTGTCAAAGCAAAACATCGATTTTTAGTACAAGATGCCGGATATTCATTACAGAGGGGTATTAATCCTCATTTTATTGCCTTATAAACGCGCTGTTTTCAGTAGCAGACGTGATGTGACCGCCTCTGACCCATAGGGCGCGTCTATTGCATATATCGGAAGCAAAACTGCCGTGCTCTTTTTTTACGGCAACAAATTCCCTACAATCCAGCCCATTGCCTGCCAACAACAATGGGGATCTCATGGGCACGACCAAACACAGTAAGCTGCTAATCCTTGGATCTGGACCTGCGGGTTATACCGCAGCGGTCTATGCTGCACGCGCTAACCTGCAACCGGTACTGATCACCGGGATGGAAAAAGGCGGTCAGTTGACCACCACCACGGAAGTGGAAAACTGGCCGGGCGACCCGAACGACCTGACCGGGCCGCTGCTGATGGAGCGCATGCACGAGCATGCCGCCAAATTCGAAACCGAAATCCTGTTCGACCACATCAATAAAGTGGATTTGCAGAACCGTCCGTTCCGCCTGACGGGTGACAGCGGCGAATACACCTGCGATGCGCTGATCATCGCCACCGGCGCCTCTGCCCGCTATCTCGGTCTGCCGTCTGAAGAAGCGTTCAAAGGCCGCGGCGTGTCAGCCTGCGCGACCTGCGACGGTTTCTTCTATCGCAACCAGAAAGTTGCGGTGATCGGCGGTGGTAATACTGCGGTCGAAGAAGCGCTGTATCTGGCAAATATTGCCTCAGAAGTACACCTGATCCACCGTCGCGACACCTTCCGCGCGGAGAAGATCCTGATCAAACGCCTGATGGACAAAGTGGCGAGCGGTAACATTGTGCTGCATACCAACCGTACGCTGGAAGAAGTAACTGGCGATCAGATGGGCGTGGCGGGACTGCGTATCCGTGATACCCAGAACACCGATAACGTCGAAACGCTGGAAGTGGCAGGCCTGTTTGTGGCAATCGGTCACAGCCCGAACACGGCTATCTTTGAAGGTCAGCTGGAGCTGGAGAACGGCTACATTAAAGTGCAGTCTGGCATTCACGGCAACGCCACCCAGACCAGCGTTCCGGGTGTCTTCGCAGCTGGTGACGTGATGGACCATATTTATCGTCAGGCGATCACCTCTGCGGGCACCGGTTGTATGGCCGCGCTGGACGCAGAACGCTACCTGGACGGGCTGGCTGAACAAGGTAAATAATCTTTACAAGTCAGTAACAAACGTAAATAAAGGCGGCCACTGGTCGCCTTTATTTTTGCTCACGTGTAACATGCAGATGTCTAATTTCTTATAACGTCACCTGCAAAGTACGCAATGGAAAAAACCCGTCAACAAGAGTTAACCCGCTGGCTGAAACAGCAAAGCGTTCTGTCCCGCCGCTGGCTTATGATTTCCCGCGTTCTGGGATTTATCAGCGGTCTGTTGATTGTTGCCCAGGCATGGCTGCTGGCCCGCATTCTCAACCATATGATCATGGAGAACATCCCGCGCGAAGCGCTGCTGTTGCCGTTTATCGTTCTGGTGCTGGTTTTCGTTCTGCGTGCGTGGGTGGTCTGGCTGCGCGAGCGGGTTGGGTTCCATGCGGGGCAGCACATCCGCTATGAGATCCGCCGCAAGGTGCTCGATCGGCTTTCAGAAGCCGGGCCTGCGTGGATCCAGGGCAAGCCGGCCGGTAGCTGGGCGACGCTGATCCTTGAGCAAATCGACGATATGCACGATTACTACGCGCGTTATCTTCCGCAGATGGCGCTGGCGGTGTTTGTGCCTCTGATGATTGTTATCGCCATCTTCCCGGTTAACTGGGTGGCGGCGCTGATCCTGCTGGGGACCGCCCCGCTGATCCCGCTGTTTATGGCGATGGTCGGCATGGGCGCGGCTGATGCTAACCGCCGCAACTTCCTGGCGCTGGGTCGGTTAAGCGGCCATTTCCTGGACCGGCTGCGCGGCATGGAAACCCTGCGGATCTTTGGTCGTGGTGAAGCGGAAACCGAAAACATTCGCCTGGCGTCGCAGGATTTTCGTCAGCGCACCATGGAAGTGTTGCGCATGGCCTTTCTCTCTTCTGGCGTACTTGAATTTTTCACCTCCCTGTCGATTGCGCTGGTGGCGGTTTACTTTGGTTTCTCCTACCTCGGCGCGCTGGACTTTGGTCACTACGGTACGGCGGTTACGCTTTCCGCTGGGTTCCTGGCGCTGATCCTGGCCCCGGAATTTTTCCAGCCGCTTCGCGATCTCGGCACCTTTTACCATGCCAAAGCGCAGGCGGTGGGTGCTGCCGACAGCCTGAAAACCTTCATGGAAACGCCGCTGGCGCATCCGGAGCGTGGTGAGGTAACGCTGAATACGAACGATCCGGTGACCATTGAAGCACAGGATTTTTCTGTTCTGTCGCCTGAAGGCAAAGTACTGGCCGGTCCGCTGAACTTTACCCTGCCTGCCGGGCAACGTGTGGTGCTGGTGGGTACCAGCGGCTCAGGTAAAAGCTCATTGTTGAATGCGCTTTCAGGTTTTATGGCGTACACCGGATCGCTGCGTATCAACAAAACGGAGCTGCGCGAGCTCGATCCTGATGCCTGGCGTAAACAGCTAAGCTGGGTGGGGCAAAACCCGCAGCTGCCAGCTCCGACGCTTCGCGAGAATGTGCTGCTGGCACGCCCGGATGCGCGTGACGATGAGCTGCAATCGGTCCTCGACCGCGCCTGGGTCAGCGAGTTTCTGCCGCTGCTTGCGCAGGGTATCGATACCGTCATTGGCGATCAGTCTGCCGGGCTGTCAGTAGGCCAGGCACAGCGCGTCGCGGTTGCCCGTGCGCTGCTGAACCCCTCTTCGCTAATGCTGCTGGACGAACCCGCCGCCAGCCTGGACGCTCATAGCGAGCAGCGCGTGATGGATGCGCTTAACGCAGCCTCACGCCAGCAAACCACCCTGATGGTGACTCACCAGCTGGAAGGTATTGCCGACTGGGATCAGATCTGGGTGATGGAAAACGGACACATTGTTGAGCAAGGCGATTACGCCGCGCTTGTTGCCGCGCAGGGGCCGTTTGCGACCCTGCTGGCGAACCGTCAGGAGGATATCTGATGCGCGCCCTGCTTCCGTATCTTGCACTGTATAAACGCCACAAATGGATGCTGACGCTCGGGATCGTGCTGGCGATCGTCACGCTGCTCGCCAGCATCGGCCTGCTTACGCTTTCCGGCTGGTTCCTCTCCGCGTCTGCGGCCGCAGGCTTTGCCGGACTGTACAGCTTTAACTACATGCTGCCTGCCGCCGGGGTGCGCGGCACGGCGATTACGCGAACTGCCGGGCGCTACTTCGAGCGTCTGGTCAGCCACGACGCGACCTTCCGCGTGCTGCAACACCTGCGTATTTATACGTTCAGCAAACTGCTGCCCCTCTCCCCTGCCGGGCTGGCACGTTTTCGACAGGGCGAATTACTCAACCGCGTGGTCGCGGATGTGGATACGCTGGATCACCTCTATTTGCGCGTCATTTCACCCATGGTGGGCGCGTTTGTGGTGATTGTCGTGGTGACGCTGGGGTTGAGTTTCCTGGATGTTCCCATCGCACTGACGCTCGGCGGCATCATGCTGATGACGCTGATTATTCTGCCGCCCCTGTTTTATCGTGCAGGTAAAACCACCGGGGAAAACCTGACGCGCCTGCGTGGAGAATATCGCCAGCAGCTCACCGCCTGGTTGCAGGGACAGGCCGAGCTTACCCTTTTTGGCGCCAGAAAGCGCTACCGCGCCCGCATGGAAAATACGGAGCTGAACTGGCATGAAGCCCAGCGTCGCCAGTCTGAACTGACCGCTTTCTCCCAGGCGCTGATGATGTTAATTGGTGGGATTGCCGTAATCGCCATGCTCTGGATGGCCTCCGGTGGCGTGGGCGATAACCCGCAGCCTGGCCCGCTAATTGCGCTGTTTGTTTTCTGTGCCCTGGCAGCCTTTGAAGCCTTAGCCCCGGTTACGGGCGCCTTTCAGCATCTCGGCCAGGTGATTGCCTCTGCGCTGCGCATTACGGATATTGCCGAGCAGGAGCCGGAAGTGAAGTTCAGCGCGGGTCAAACCGCTGTGCCGGAGCAGGTCGCGCTGACGCTCAGCAATGTCACTTTCGCCTACGACAAGCCGGCGCAAAACGCGCTGGAAGACATCACCCTTTCTGTTGATGCCGGGCAGCGCATTGCGATCCTTGGCCGTACGGGATGTGGAAAATCGACACTTCTGCAACTTCTCACGCGCGCGTGGGACCCACAGCAGGGCGAGATTCGGTTTAACGACGTTCCGCTGTCTGGTTTTAGCGAAGCGGCCTTGCGTAAAACGGTCAGCGTCGTGCCCCAGCGGGTGCATCTGTTCAGCGCTACGCTGCGCGATAATCTTCTTCTGGCGGCACCAGACGCCTCCGACGATACGCTGCGGGCAATGCTGGAGCAGGTTGGGCTGCACAAGCTGCTTGAAGACGATGGCTTGAACAGCTGGCTGGGTGAAGGGGGTCGACAGCTTTCCGGTGGCGAACTGCGTCGTCTGGCCATTGCGCGTGCGCTGCTGCACGATGCGCCGCTGATGTTGCTGGATGAACCGACAGAAGGACTGGATGCCACGACTGAGAGTCAAATCCTTGATTTACTGGCGAATGTGATGAAAGGTAAAACCGTACTGATGGTCACGCACCGTCTGCGCGGGCTGGTGAATTTCGATCAGATAATTGTGATGGACAACGGACACATAATTGAGCAAGGTAGTCACGCAGAGCTGCTGGCAAAACAGGGTCGCTACTACCAGTTTAAACAGCGCCTGTAGACTATATTTGTAGCGTCCTCTCTCGCGTACTGGAGTTCTGTTGTCATGCGCCTGGTGCAGCTTTCTCGCCATAATATTGCGTTCCCTTCACCGGAGGGGGCGCTGCGTGAACCTAACGGCTTGCTGGCTCTGGGCGGCGATCTCTGCCCGGCACGGCTCTTAATGGCTTACCAGCGCGGCATCTTCCCTTGGTTTTCGCCTGGCGACCCGATCTTATGGTGGTCTCCCGACCCGCGAGCCGTGCTGTGGCCTGGGCAGTTTCACCTGAGCCGCAGCATGAAGCGGTTTCATGCAAAATCACCCTTTCGCGTCACGCTCAATCACGCCTTCGGCCAGGTTATCGAAGGCTGCGCTGAAGATCGTCATGAAGGCACCTGGATAACCCGCGATATCATTATCGCCTACCACCAGCTTCATGAGCTGGGCTACGCGCACTCTATTGAAGTATGGAAAGAGGATAACCTCGTCGGCGGAATGTACGGCGTGGCGCAGGGCACGCTGTTCTGCGGTGAGTCGATGTTCTCCCGTGCCACGAATGCGTCAAAAACCGCGCTGCTGGTGTTTAGCGAGGAATTTGCCCGTCGTGGCGGACGGCTGATGGATTGTCAGGTGCTGAATGAGCACACCGCCTCGCTCGGCGCCGTTGAAATCTCCCGCCGACACTATATCGAACACCTTGAACAATGCCGAAAAGAGACCCTTCCACGCGATTTTTGGGTTCCCAGAGCGCTCTTTATGCCCAATGCCTAAATGTTTTCCGCATATTTTTTATGAGGGTGTTATAATTATGCCGCAGAGTAGCTTCTGCCTGTTGCCCCGCCGCCGTTTGGGACCCTCGCTTCAGATAACGTCCTGACGTTTATCCTGTCGTCTCCCCTTTACGAATGCGCTTTCCGTTCGGTTGTACCGTGACGCTTGGGCAATACGCTGAGACTGTTTTGCTGCGTTTTAAACGCGCAATTCTTTACTTAATTGAGGAATTTCGGCATTATCTTGCCGGTTCAAAACTTGGTAGTGATACCCCAGAGGATTAGATGGCCAAAGAAGACAATATTGAAATGCAGGGTACCGTACTTGATACGTTGCCTAATACCATGTTTCGCGTAGAACTGGAAAACGGTCACGTGGTAACTGCGCACATCTCCGGTAAAATGCGCAAAAACTATATCCGCATTTTGACGGGCGACAAAGTGACTGTTGAACTGACCCCGTACGACCTGAGCAAAGGCCGCATTGTCTTCCGTAGTCGCTAATTGTTTTCGCCTGTAATGGCAGATGAATATTTAAAAGGTCGGGATATTCCCGGCCTTTTTTATTTATGGTCTTAGTGTGGCTGTGTCGGCAGATGTATAGTCATGCACGGGTTCATGGGTACGATTAAATCTTCAGCCATCGCGTGGGTAATGTCATGCAGCAGTCCCGTCAGGTGCGGCAGCATATCGCGGTCAACATGCGATACCAGCAGCACATGGTTTAACGCCCGGCAGTAGACGCATTTCGTTTCGGTATCTTCCAGCAGCCACTCTTTTTGTCGCGGTTGCTCCGCGTCGTCCTCAAATTCAACCACCTGAAAATCACGCATTGACTCTGTGAGGCCGGATTTCACCTCTTCCAGGTAGGCTCCGAGGCAACGGCAAACGGGCTGCGTTTGCGGAAGTGATTTGCAGTCGAGGAGGATTTCGGTGAGCAGTTTGCAGCGCTCGGCAAGGGTTGGGAGATCGGGGTTGAGGGAGAGTTCGCTATAGAGCTGGGAGATAGAATGGTTTTCCATATTCATAATTTCCATATTAAAAGCTGAAAACTACCACCAGAAACGCCAACTTCGGGTGGCAGACTGAACCGGTTTGGCGTACCGACCATATGGAAAATCGGCGCTTCAAAAGAAGCCCCGGTTCAGTCCACCATAATAGAAGATACGGATTATACCGCAGCTAAAAAAAGAGTGAACGAAACCAATGATGTTGCGTTAGCAACATCTTTCCATATGTGTGTAATCAGGACGCCAATCCCGACACCTGATTTTGCAGGTGCGCCGCCATTTTATTACTGTGAATTTATCCAGCAACTGACTTCGAAAGAATCTGGAAAGCGCCTCGCAAAATTCCTTTGCGGTCTGTTGCCCTCACCCCAACCCTCTCCCACGGGGAGAGGGAGAAAACACTAAAAACGACAACACTGTTGTCGTTTTGCTTTTACCCTGGCACGCATAAAAAAACCGGGCTTTTGCCCGGTTTTTAGACCTACGTAAGAAATCAGTGAGCCGCTTCCGGCTTATGCTTCGCCGCACTCTGGAAATCGTACGTCAGTTCGTTCTTCGCCTGATCCAGCCCTACCGTGACCTGGCCGCCGTCCACCAGCGAGCCAAACAGCAGCTCGTTCGCCAGCGGCTTCTTCAGGTTGTCCTGAATCACGCGCGCCATCGGACGGGCACCCATCGCACGGTCGTAGCCTTTCTCAGCCAGCCAGTTGCGGGCCTCCTGGCTCACTTCCAGCGACACGCCTTTCTGATCCAGCTGAACCTGCAACTCGACGATGAACTTGTCCACCACCTGATGGATCACCTCGGTAGACAGGTGATCGAACCAGATAATGTTGTCCAGACGGTTACGGAACTCCGGCGTGAAGATCTTCTTGATCTCTTCCATCGCATCGGTGCTGTTATCCTGGTGGATCAGGCCGATGGATTTACGCTCGGTTTCCCGCACGCCCGCGTTGGTGGTCATCACCAGCACCACGTTGCGGAAATCGGCCTTGCGCCCGTTATTATCGGTCAGCGTCCCGTTGTCCATCACCTGCAACAGGATGTTGAACACGTCCGGGTGCGCTTTCTCGATTTCATCGAGCAGCAGGACCGCGTGCGGATGCTTGATAACCGCGTCCGTAAGCAGGCCGCCCTGGTCAAAGCCCACGTAGCCCGGAGGTGCACCAATCAAACGGCTGACGGTGTGACGCTCCATATACTCGGACATATCAAAGCGCAGCAGCTCAATGCCCAGCGCTTTGGAGAGCTGAACCGTCACCTCGGTTTTCCCCACGCCGGTCGGACCGGCGAACAGGAAGGAACCAACCGGCTTGTGGTCATGCCCCAGGCCAGCACGGGCCATCTTGATCGCTTCGGTTAAGGCCTCAATGGCTTTATCCTGACCAAAGACCAGCATTTTCAGGCGATTGCCGAGGGTGCGCAGGGTATCACGGTCGCTCTGAGAAACGCTCTTCTCAGGAATACGCGCGATGCGGGCCACCACGGACTCGATATCCGCCACGTTCACGGTTTTCTTACGCTTGCTGGCTGGCATCAGGCGTGCACGCGCACCTGCCTCATCAATCACGTCGATCGCTTTATCCGGCAGATGACGATCGTTGATGTATTTCACCGCCAGCTCCACCGCCGCACGGACCGCTTTCGCGGTGTAACGCACGTCGTGGTGTGCTTCGTACTTGGTTTTCAGGCCGTTGATGATCTGCACCGTTTCGTCAACCGACGGCTCGGTAACGTCGATTTTCTGGAAACGACGCGCCAGCGCACGATCCTTCTCAAAGATGTTGCTGAACTCCTGGTACGTCGTGGAGCCCATCACGCGGATCTTGCCGCTGGAGAGCAGCGGTTTGATCAGGTTAGCGGCATCCACCTGGCCACCGGAGGCCGCACCTGCGCCGATGATGGTGTGGATCTCATCGATAAACAGGATGCTGTTGGTGTCCTGCTCCAGCTGTTTTAACAGCGCTTTGAAACGTTTTTCGAAATCACCGCGGTATTTGGTGCCCGCCAGCAGCGAGCCAATATCCAGCGAGTAGATGGTGCAGTCGGCAATCACTTCCGGCACGTCGCCCTGCACAATGCGCCAGGCCAGCCCTTCGGCAATCGCGGTTTTACCCACGCCAGATTCCCCCACCAGCAGCGGGTTGTTCTTGCGTCGACGGCACAGCACCTGGATGGCACGCTCCAGCTCTTTGTCGCGACCAATCAGCGGGTCGATACCGCCAACGCGAGCAAGCTGGTTAAGGTTGGTGGTGAAGTTTTCCATACGATCCTCCCCGCCTGCTTGCTCTTCATTGCTGTTGATCTGTCCGCTGGGATCCGATGCCTGGTTAGGCTCGTCTTTTCGCGTTCCGTGAGAGATGAAGTTGACCACGTCGAGCCGGCTGACTTCGTGTTTGCGCAGCAGGTAGGCCGCCTGGGACTCCTGCTCGCTGAAGATGGCGACCAGGACATTGGCGCCAGTCACTTCGCTACGTCCGGAAGACTGGACGTGGAAAACCGCGCGCTGCAACACGCGCTGGAAGCTGAGCGTCGGCTGCGTGTCGCGCTCTTCTTCACTGGCTGGCAGCACCGGTGTGGTTTGTTCGATGAAGGCTTCGAGTTCCTGACGTAGCGCCACCAGATCCACGGAGCAGGCTTCCAGCGCTTCGCGGGCAGATGGGTTGCTAAGCAGTGCGAGCAGCAGGTGCTCGACGGTCATAAACTCATGTCGGTGCTCACGCGCTCTGGCGAAAGCCATGTTTAAACTGAGTTCCAGTTCTTGATTGAGCATAGGCACCTCCCCCAATTTTATGCCTTATCAGGCCTTTTCCAGCGTACACAGCAACGGATGCTCGTTCTCCCTCGCATAGTCGTTCACCATCGCTACTTTGGTTTCCGCAACTTCGGCAGTGAAGATGCCGCAGATCGCTTTGCCACGATAATGAACGGTAAGCATCAGTTGCGTTGCACGTTCAACATCATAAGAAAAGAACTTTTGTAGCACGTCAATAACAAATTCCATCGGCGTGTAATCATCGTTCATTAACATAACTTTATACATAGATGGCGGTTTTAGCGCGTCGCGCACTTTATCTTCCGCCAGCTGGTCAAAATCCAGCCAATCGTTGGTCTTACCCATTATGCATAACCACTTTGAATCTACCTCAGATGTTAGATAACAATCATCTATTACTGTCATCCGCGATGTCTGTCACAAACTGTTGCAATAGCGTTAACTGCCTCAAATTTTGGTTGATTATTGTCCCAACTCCAGCGCCAAACGCTTGACGGCTTCTTCCGTTTCTCTAAATTGTACAAGCGTGAGTTGGCGAGGTTTTGAACAGCCCCCACTCCACCACCGGTTCATTCCATCTTAATTTATAAGATTTACGAAGGATGTCGAAGCATGGAAATGGGTACTGTTAAGTGGTTCAACAACGCCAAGGGGTTTGGCTTCATTTGCCCCGAAGGCGGCGGCGAGGATATCTTCGCTCACTATTCCACCATTCAGATGGATGGTTACAGGACGCTCAAAGCCGGGCAGTCCGTCCGGTTCGATGTACACCAGGGGCCAAAAGGCAATCACGCCAGTCTTATCGTGCCCGTTGAAGCAGAAACGGTTGCATAGCTCTCTGATTCATTGTGTACACCCCGCAGGCAAAATGCCAGCCCGATCGGCTGGCATTTTTATTTTCGGGCTATTCCCGCGCCAGCGCATCCACCGGATCGAGCCGCGCCGCGTTTCGCGCCGGCAGCCAGCCGAAAAGAATACCGGTGAAGGTGGAACATAAAAACGCCGTCAGGATCGCCATCGGCGAGAAGCCAATTTCCCAGCCCGGTAAGAAGAGCTGGAGCGCGAAGGCGATCATCATCGAAAGCGCAATCCCCATCGCGCCTCCCACCAGACACACCAGCACCGCTTCAATCAAAAACTGCTGGAGCACGTCGCTGGCTCTGGCCCCGACCGCCATGCGGATGCCTATCTCCCGCGTACGTTCGGTCACCGACACCAGCATAATGTTCATCACCCCAATCCCGCCGACGACCAGCGAAATCACCGCCACCAGCGTCAGGAACAGCTGAAGAGTACGTGTGGTCTTTTCCGCCGTTTTCAAGAGGCCGTCCATGTTCCAGGTGAAGAAATCCTTTTTCCCGTGGCGCAGGGTTAACAGCCGCTCGAGCTGCTGTTCCGCCAGCGCGCTGTCGTAGCCCTCCTTCACTCGCACGGTAATGGAGTTAAGCCAGGACTGCCCCATAATGCGCCCGGAAATGGTGCTGTATGGCAGCCAGACGCGCAGGATCTTGCTGCTGCCAAACATGGACTGTTTCTCTTCCGCCACACCAATCACCGTGGCGGGCATGTTACCCACCAGGATCACTTCCCCCACTACACGGGTTTTATTGGGGAAAAGCTGTCTGCGCGAGTTCGCGTCCAGCACCACCACCTGCGCCCTGCCCGCCAGCTGCTCCGCGTTGAAGGTCGCCCCTTCGCTAAAGGTCATGCCGTAGACGTTGAAGTAATCTCCGCTGACGCCGTTAGCACTGGCCGCCACGTCGATGTTGCCGTAGCGCAGACGCAGGTTTTGCGACACGGCAGGCGTGGCGGAGTTCACCCACGGCTGCTTCTGAATAGCCGCCAGATCGTCGTATTTCAGCGCCTGCTGATACTGCGGCTCGTCGTCGCCAAAATCTTTGCCGGGGTAAACGTCGATGGTGTTAGTCCCGATGGCCCGAATATCCGCCAGCACCAGCTGTTTCGCCGCATCGCCCACCACCACAATCGACACCACCGAGGCAATACCGATAATGATGCCGAGCATGGTCAGCAGAGTGCGCATTTTGTTGGCCGCCATCGCCAGCCAGGCCATGGTCAGCGCCTCGCGGAAACCGCTGGAAAACTGGCCCCAGCCGGTGGACGCAGGCAAAGCTTCTTTCGCCGCCGCCGCTCTGGACTGACGCGGCGGCGGGTTGCTGACCAGCTCGCCGTCGTGGATCTCGATAATGCGTTCCGCCTGCGCCGCCACCTGCGGATCGTGGGTGACGATAATCACCGTATGCCCCTGATCGCGCAGTTGATGCAGGATCGCCATCACCTCTTCACCGGAATGGCTGTCGAGCGCACCGGTTGGCTCATCGGCGAGGATCACCTGTCCGCCGTTCATCAGCGCGCGGGCAATACTCACGCGCTGCTGCTGACCGCCGGAAAGCTGCGAAGGCTGATAATCAACACGCTCCGCCAGCCCAAGACGCGTTAACAGCGCCTTCGCGCGTTCAAGGCGTTTTTTGCGCTCGACGCCCGCATACACCGCCGGCACTTCCACATTCTGCGCCGCGCTCAGGTGTGAAAGCAGATGGTAACGCTGAAAGATAAAGCCAAAATGCTCGCGACGCAGCTTCGCCAGCGCGTCGCCGTCCAGGGTGGAAACATCCGTCCCGGCCACGCGATAGGTGCCGCTGGTGGGCTTATCCAGACAGCCAAGAATGTTCATCAGCGTTGATTTACCCGAGCCCGACGCCCCGACAATCGCCACCATTTCACCGGCTTCAACGCGCAGGGAGATGCCCTTCAGCACCTCCACCGGCCCGTCGCCGGACGGATAGCTGCGACGAATGTCATTCAGCTCAAGCAGCGCCGTCATTGCGCGGCTCCGGGCAGGGTTTCGCTGGTGACCACTTCTTCACCCTCTTCCAGCCCTTTTACCACCACCACGTCGGTGTCGTTACGCGCGCCAATCACTACTTCCCGCTCGCGGGTTTCGCCGTTGCGCAGCACTTTCACCTTGTAGCGATTGTCCCCGGCGGATTCGCCCAGCGCGGAGAGCGGAACCGTCAGCACGTTTTTCACGCCGGTCAGCTGGATATGCACCTGGGCGGTCATGTCCAGACGCAGCACGCCCTGCGGGTTTGGCACCTCGAAACGCGCGTAGTAGAAGATGGCGTCGTTGACCTTTTCCGGCGTCGGCAGGATATCTTTCAGCACGCCCTCATAGCGGGTTTGTGGATCGCCCAGCACCGTAAACCAGGCTTTCTGCCCCGGCTTAAGGTGAATGACGTCCGCTTCGGATACCTGGGCTTTCACCAGCATGGTGCTCATATCCGCCAGGGTCAGGATGTTTGGCGCCTGCTGCGCGGCGATGACCGTCTGGCCTTGCAGGGTGGTTATCTGCGTCACTTCCCCGGCCATTGGCGCAACGATTTGCGTGTAATCGAGGTTGGTTTTCGCCGTATCCAGCGAGGCCTGATTCCGTTTGATTTGCGCATCGATGGTGCCAATCTGCGCCTGCTTCACCGCCAGCTCCGTGGCGGCTGTGTCCAGATCCTGTTTCGAGATGGCCTGCGTTTTCGCCAGCGCCTGCTGGCGCGTCAGGGTGACCTGAGCGAGATTACGCTCCGCCTGAGCCTGCGCGCGCTGCGCGCGCAGCTCCATCAGCGTCGCTTCCACTTCGCGGATCTGGTTTTGCGCCTGCTCAGGATCGATCACGCCCAGCAGCTGGCCTTTTTTAACCTTATCGCCAATCTCAACTGACAGGGTTTTAAGCTGACCGCTGACCTGCGCGCCCACGTCAACCTTACGCAGGGCATCCAGTTTCCCCGTCGCCAGCACGTTTTGTTGCAGCTCGCCCGGACGAACAATCAGCGTTTGATACTGTGGTACCGGCGCGTTCAGTACCTTCCATAACCAGAATCCGCCCGCTAACACCACTACCGCCAGCAGCAGAAACAGCTTTCTGCGTTTTCCCTTCAGGTTCATAAATATTCCAAATAGTTGTTCTGGCTATCATCACCGTTGATTTTATCTAAACCACTCCTCAACGAAACCCCCGATCCCCGTAATCGTCGGGAATTGTTTACCCGATGTTGATAAAGCGCCTGCTGAAATAGCGATATTCCACCAGAAGCAGGATCTAACATGTCTTCCATCGTCGATACACCTTATTCAACGCTGCCCCAGCCTAAATCGGGCTGGCAACTGTTTAAAAGCCTGACATCGGGTTCCCTCACGCCGGGGCTGGCGTGGCAAAATCCGGCCTATCGACGTAAGTTTATGTTGCGCTCGCTGGCAACGCCGTTCACCACTGCGCGCCTGCTCGGAAACCTTGCAAAACAGCCCCGTCTGATGCAGATCCTGCGCGTGCAGCCCGGCCTGCCGTGCCGCCTGCACCGGCCGTGGCTGACCATCAATATGGGTCGTCAGAATACGCTGGACGCATTGAACGATCACTATCAGATGATGAGCCGCCATCTTCCGGCGTCGCTGCTCAACGGCTACCTCTCCAGCCAGGGCATCACGCTGGTGACGTTAACGGGCAAAGAGGAACAGCAGTTTAGCGTTCGCCTGAGCGCGGATGCGTTTCTGGACAAAGAAGGGGAAGCGACCCTCACTTTTTGCGACCACCAGAACACGGTGCTGGCCGAGCTGACCTTTACGCTGTGCAAATACCAGGGCAAGACAACGCTCTTCATCGGCGGAATGCAGGGGGCGAAAGCGCATGTCCCGCACGAGCACATTCAGCTGGCGACCAAAGCCTGTCACGGACTGTTCCCAAAACGTCTGCTGGTTGAAGCGGTCATGACGCTGGCAGGCGCCTTCCCGGTCGAGCAGATCCTCGCGGTGAGTAACGCCACCCACATCTACCGCAGCTGGCGCTATCGCAAGAAAAAAGAGGGAAAATTGCTGGCTGACTATGACAGCTTCTGGCGCTCCCTTGGCGGACAGCAGCAGGATAACGGCAACTTTGCCCTGCCACTGACCATGCCACGCAAACCGATGGAAGAGATTGCGAGTAAAAAACGGTCCGAATACCGCCGCCGCTATACCCTGCTTGATAGCCTGATCCAACAGGTTTCGCAGGCGACTGACCGCTAATCGGCCCTCCCGCGAGCCAGCCAGAGGACGCGGGAGAACATTTTACGCAGCAGCGTGGGCACCGACTCCACGCCTCGCCTGCCGGCTTCCGTCGCGACTTCAATGGCCAAATCCGGTTTTGACGACCGATGGATAGCTTTGGCAATCACCCGACGCATGTTCATGGGTACATCCACCGGGATCATCGCCACGCGGTGAAAGACGTCGTCAAATCCCTGACGGTACATAAAGTGCTCCATGTCCATCGCAGGCAGCGCGGTCAGATGTTCCCGCTCCTCTTCACGATCGTTATTGAGCAGGCTGCGCACGGTCGCCGCATATTTTTTACCCGCCTCATCGCCATCCACCAGCACGTGCCACTCTATCCCCATCCGGCGCGCAAATTTGATCAGCGGTTTTAAGCCAGACTGAGCAAATTCGATCACTTTGATCCCTTCGGCATCAAAGTGGTGCCCGCACTGGCGAGCCAGCTCGTTTATCACCCAGGTTTCCGTTTCCCCTTCCACCAGCAACCAGCAGCGGGCAAACAGGGAAGAGGCACGGTTAAAACGGATATGAAACGCAATCCGTCGGCCATCTTCGGCATTTAACCCGCCGGGCCCGAGCCGGTAGGCGGTGACCCGCGACGATTCACGCACCAGGCGGCAGACATACTCTACCGGCGTCAGAGAGAGCAGCTCTCCGGAATTCGTGGTGGTGACTCGCTGCAACGGCAGCAGATTAAGAAGATGCCACGCCACGGAAAGCATAATCGGGTGGAGCCGCGTTTCCGGATCTTCCACCAGCAGCAGCGGGCGCGCGTCCCGATCCAGGCGCACCGTCCCTTTCGCCTGTAAAAGCGTGGAGAATAAACCCAGCAGGATCACCCGATGCGTACGCCCGCCGGGGCGGTCGATCATGCGGTTGATAATATCGAGATAGCGCCAGCTTCGTTGTTCATCGTGCGAGCGGCGACGCATCAGACGGTGGCGCGCCTGCCCCGTTCCCTGCTCGGAGAAGTAGTGCTCCAGCAGTTGTACCATGGCAGACAGTCCCTGACGGATCTGGCCGTCGGTGAGGTTCTGCGGCCGTGAGACCAGTTCACGGGCGAGGAAATCCAGTTCGCGGGCGGTTACTTCCACCTCGGGCATATTCGGCACGGTGCCGTTACGGATCCGCCGCATAAAACGCGCGTCGCGTAAGCGCAATACGGGGGAGAGGCGGATAAGATGTCGGGCAAGCTCGTCAATATTATCGAGCGGGATCGGATTCCCCTTCTCATCAAGAAATTCACGCAGGGTTAATACCCCGTCGTTTTGCGCCATTTCGCCCTCAAGGCGATAGAAAATACGCTGGAACCCATCTTCACAGGGCACCCAGCAGGCCGACATAGGGCGAAAACGACGCACGCGATGGCGACCGGGCTCGGATTCGCGGAAGGTCAGAATGATATGCAGGTGTTTCTCGCGCCCGTTGACATCCCCCGGCGGAAACCAGAAGTCATCATGAACGAAGTGGTACAAGTTCTCTTCGGGCGAAAGCAGCAGCGTCAGGGCATCCAGCAGGCTGGATTTACCCCAGGCGTTTTCGCCTATCAGGACGTTGTTCTGTTCCAGTTGCAGCGACAGGCGGTTAATCCCGCGAAACCCGACAATCTCCACACGTTCGAGTAGCATACATCCCCCGCAATTCGGCCACTTTTTCCTTCAAGTTATCAGCAGTATAGCGGCAGGCTGTGGGTCACGACAGCAGAATATACGCCCCCTTAATTATTGGGCTATGCTCTAATTACCTCCGTTCTGAACAAGGATTGACATCACATTGCCTTAAATCAAATTTAGTGAATTTATTTGAGTGGCGAAGGGATGTTGATGGTTTCAAAATACTGGCTCTTTGAGTCGTCATCCCTTTATGGCGATATAACCCGCGCGCAGGAATGGGCGCGGACGTTTATTATTGAGGTGGTTATGTTCAGAAAATTAGCGGCAGAATGCTTTGGCACATTCTGGCTGGTGTTTGGTGGCTGCGGTAGCGCAGTACTGGCAGCCGCATTTCCGGAATTAGGTATTGGTTTTGTCGGCGTCGCGCTGGCATTCGGTTTAACTGTATTAACCATGGCATTCGCCGTGGGGCATATTTCCGGCGGTCATTTCAACCCGGCCGTCACATTAGGTTTATGGGCGGGCGGACGTTTCCCGGCGAAAGATATTATTGGCTATATTATTGCCCAGGTTATTGGCGGTATTATTGCCGCGGCGGTGCTGTATGTAATTGCCAGCGGAAAAGCCGGGTTTGACGCCGCGGCCAGCGGATTTGCGTCGAACGGCTTCGGCGAACACTCGCCAGGCGGCTACTCAATGCTGTCTGCTATCGTGATTGAAATTGTGCTCACCGCAGGTTTCCTGTTGGTGATCCACGGCGCAACGGACAAATACGCGCCTGCGGGCTTTGCCCCCATCGCTATTGGTCTGGCGCTGACGCTGATCCACCTCATCTCCATCCCGGTGACCAACACCTCCGTTAACCCGGCGCGCAGCACCGCGGTGGCTATTTTCCAGGGCGGCTGGGCGCTTGAACAGCTGTGGCTATTCTGGGTGATGCCAATTATCGGCGGTATTCTGGGCGGCGTGCTGTATCGCACCCTGCTGGAAAAACGCGATTAATGGTTTTCCCCCCTCTCCCTGTGGGAGAGGGCCGGGGTGAGGGCATCAGGCCGCACCACCCCAAATAGACAAGCCGGGTAAGGCGTAGCCGCCACCCGGCTTTTTTTGTAGCTTTACCTCACAGCCTTTATTGGGTAGTGTCTCTGGCGCTTAACTGATACTCAAAAGGACCGGCTGTTCATGTTCTCAGGACTCCTCATCATTCTTCTGCCCCTGATTGCGGGCTACCTTATTCCGCTGCGTCATGAATCGGCCTTAAAGCTTATTAATCGTTTTCTCAGCTGGATTGTTTACGTCATTCTGTTCTTTATGGGGATCAGCCTGGCCTTCCTGGATAATCTGGCGACGAACTTGCTTTCCATTCTGCATTATTCTGCGGTTACGGTAGTGGTTATTCTGCTGTGCAATATTGCCGCGCTGTTCTGGCTGGAACGCACTATTCCCTGGAAAAATCACCATCATCAGGAAAAGCTTCCCTCCCGTATTGCGATGGCGCTGGAATCATTAAAGCTGTGCGGCGTGGTGGTACTCGGTTTTTTACTGGGTCTGACCGGTTGGGCATTTTTACAGCACGCAACGGAAGCCAGCGAATATACGCTTATTTTCCTGCTCTTCCTGATTGGTATTCAGCTGCGAAATAATGGCATGACGCTGAAACAGATTGTCCTTAACCGCCGGGGCATGATGGTTGCCGTTATCGTTGTGGCCAGCTCACTGGCGGGGGGAGTGATTAACGCCTTTATTCTCGATCTGCCGCTGAAAACCAGCCTGGCGATGGCGTCCGGTTTCGGCTGGTATTCGCTCTCCGGTATTCTGCTGACCGAATCGTTTGGTCCGGTGATCGGCAGCGCCGCCTTCTTTAACGATCTGGCGCGCGAGCTGATAGCCATCATGCTAATCCCCGGCCTGGTAAGCCGCAGCCGCTCTACTGCGCTGGGCCTGTGCGGGGCCACCTCAATGGACTTTACCCTGCCGGTGTTACAGCGCTCGGGAGGGCTGGAGATGGTTCCTGCCGCCATCGTACACGGCTTTATTCTGAGCCTGCTGGTACCCATTCTGATGGCGTTCTTCTCAGCCTGATACTGCTTTGGCGGTAGTGAACCTGCCGCCAAAATTGCGCTAAATCAATAACCCTCCACTTAGTATAAGAAAGCACTTTTCTCTGCTGTGGCACAGGCATAACCTTAAACATGTATCTCAAATATAACTTTAACAGGTGTGATTATGTTTTGTGTGCAATGTGAACAAACCATCCGTACCCCAGCAGGCAACGGCTGCTCTTACGCGCAGGGTATGTGCGGCAAAACCGCAGAAACGTCCGATCTCCAGGATCTGCTGATTGCGGCGCTGCAAGGCTTGTCCGCCTGGGCCTTCAAAGCCCGTGAATATGGCATTGTCGATCACTATCTCGACAGCTTTGCGCCGCGCGCATTTTTCTCCACGCTGACCAACGTTAACTTCGATTCTCCACGCATTGTGGGCTATGCCCGCGAAGCGATTGCCCTGCGTGAAGCCCTGAAAGCGCAGTGCCTGAATGCCGACGCCAGCGCCCGCGTGGACAACCCGATGGCGGAGCTACAGCTGGTGAGCGACGACCTGGGCGAGCTACAGCGTCAGGCCGCAGAATTCACCCCAAATAAGGACAAAGCGGCAATTGGCGAGAACATCCTCGGCCTGCGCCTGCTGTGCCTGTACGGTCTGAAAGGTGCTGCGGCCTATATGGAGCACGCGCACGTACTCGGCCAGTACGATAACGCTATTTACGCCCAGTACCACAAAATCATGGCATGGCTGGGCACCTGGCCTTCCGACATGAACGCCCTGCTGGAATGCTCGATGGAAATCGGCCAGATGAACTTCAAAGTGATGAGTATTCTGGATGCCGGTGAAACCAGCACCTACGGCCACCCAACGCCAACGCAGGTCAACGTCAAAGCGACCGAAGGCAAATGCATCCTGATCTCCGGTCATGACCTGAAAGATCTCTACAACCTGCTGAAGCAGACCGAAGGCACCGGCGTTAACGTTTATACCCACGGCGAAATGCTGCCCGCGCACGGCTACCCGGAGCTGCGTAAATTTAAGCATCTGATCGGTAACTACGGCAGCGGCTGGCAGAACCAGCAGGTGGAGTTCGCCCGCTTCCCTGGCCCAATTGTTATGACCTCTAACTGCATCATCGACCCGACCGTCGGCGCGTATGACGACCGTATCTGGACCCGCAGCATCGTCGGCTGGCCGGGCGTGAGCCACCTTGAAGGCGACGATTTCGGTCCGGTTATCGCTCAGGCGCAGCAGATGGCAGGCTTCCCGTACAGCGAAATCCCGCACCTCATCACCGTCGGTTTTGGCCGTGAAACCCTGCTGGGTGCGGCGGATTCCCTGATTGACCTCGTCAGCCGTGAAAAACTGCGTCACATCTTCCTGATCGGCGGCTGTGACGGCGCGCGCGGGGAACGTAACTACTTCACCGATTTCGCCACCCGCGTACCGGAAGACTGCCTGATCCTGACCCTGGCCTGCGGTAAGTACCGTTTCAACAAGCTGGACTTCGGCAACATCGAAGGTCTGCCACGCCTGGTGGATGCGGGTCAGTGTAACGATGCGTATTCAGCCATCATTCTGGCGGTCACGCTGGCAGAGAAACTGGGCTGCGGCGTGAACGACCTGCCGCTGTCGCTGGTGCTCTCCTGGTTCGAGCAGAAAGCGATCGTTATTCTGTTGACCCTGCTCTCTCTCGGCGTGACCAACATCGTCACCGGGCCGACTGCGCCAGGCTTCCTGACGCCGGACCTGCTGGCCATCCTGAACGAGAAATTTGGTCTGCGTTCCGTGACCAACGTTGAAGATGATATGAAGCAACTGCTGAGCGCGTAAGGAGTAACTCATGACCATGCCAACCTCACAATGTCCGTGGCGGATGCAGGTTCATCACATCCATCAGGAGACGCCGGATGTGTGGACGCTGTCGCTGCTGTGCCATGACTACTACCCGTACCGCCCAGGTCAGTATGCGCTGGTTAGCGTGCGTAATTCGGCGGATACCCTGCGCGCCTACACCCTCTCCTCCACGCCGGGCGTGAGCGAATACATTACGCTCACCGTCCGTCGTATTGATGACGGCGCAGGATCCGAGTGGCTGACCCGGGACGTGAAGCGCGGAGATTACATCTGGCTGTCTGACGCGCAGGGCGAGTTTACCTGTGACGACAAGACGGAAGATAAATTCCTGCTGCTGGCGGCAGGCTGTGGCGTGACGCCGATTATGTCGATGCGTCGCTGGCTGGCGAAATACCGTCCTCAGGCCGACGTGCAGGTGATTTTCAGCGTGCGTTCCCCGGAAGATGTGATTTTTGCCGAAGAATGGCGCAACTACCCGGTGACGCTGGTGGCTGAGCACAACGCGACGCACGGTTTTGTCGCGGGGCGCCTGAGCCGCGAGCTGCTGCAAAGCGTGCCGGATATTGCGAACCGTACCGTGATGACCTGCGGCCCGGCGCCTTACATGCAGATCGTGGAGAAAGAAGTGAAAGCGCTCGGCGTGACCCGCTTCTTCAAAGAGCAGTTCTTCACGCCTGTAGCGGCAGCGGCGACCAGCGGGATGAAGTTCACGAAGCTGCAACCGGCGCAGACTTTCTTTGGCCGCGTGGGCACCACGCTGCTTGAAGCGCTGGAAAGCAACAACGTGCCGGTAGTGGCGGCCTGTCGCGCCGGGGTGTGCGGTTGCTGCAAGACCAAAGTGGTTTCCGGTGAGTACACGGTCACCAGCACCATGACGCTGACCGACGCGGAAATTGCCGAGGGCTATGTGCTGGCATGTTCGTGCCATCCGCAGGGCGATCTTGTGCTCGCATAATCTGTCGTGGTTCACCTGTAGGCCCGGTAAGCGTCAGCGCCACCGGGCTTTTTGCCGGGTGGCACTACGTTTACCCGGCCTATGTTGTGCCTACTGCCTGTACGGCAGCCCGTTATTTGTTTGACTTTGCCAGGCGCGTCGCGCAGAAAAACCACCTGTACTTAAAGAGGACTGAGCAGGCAATACAGCGACTTTCTTCTAAGCTTGTAAGCGATATCACAAAAAGGAGACGGACAACCATGAAACAAACCGTGGCTGCATACATAGCAAAAACCCTTGAGCAGGCTGGCGTAAAGCGTATCTGGGGCGTCACCGGCGACTCTCTGAACGGACTCAGCGATAGCCTTAACAAGATGAAGACCATTGAGTGGATGCCCACCCGCCATGAAGAGGTCGCCGCCTTTGCCGCCGGTGCCGAAGCGCAGCTTACGGGTGAACTCGCCGTATGTGCGGGTTCCTGCGGACCGGGAAACCTGCACCTCATCAACGGTCTGTTCGACTGTCACCGCAACCATGTTCCGGTGCTGGCGATTGCGGCTCACATTCCGTCATCTGAAATCGGTAGCGGCTATTTTCAGGAGACGCATCCTCAGGAGCTGTTCCGTGAATGCAGCCACTATTGCGAGCTGGTCTCATCACCGGAGCAGATCCCACAGGTGCTGGCGATAGCCATGCGTAAGGCGATCCTGAATCGCGGGGTTTCGGTGGTTGTGCTGCCGGGGGACGTGGCGCTGAAGGCCGCACCTGAAACCGCCACCACCCACTGGTACTCTGCGCCACAGCCAACCATTACCCCTGCCGAAGAAGAGCTGAAAAAGCTGGCGCAACTGCTGCGATACTCCAGCAATATCGCCCTGATGTGCGGCAGCGGCTGCGCCGGTGCGCATAAAGAGCTGGTGGAATTTGCCGGCAAGCTCAAGGCGCCAGTGGTGCACGCCCTGCGCGGGAAAGAGCACGTTGAATACGATAACCCGTACGATGTCGGCATGACCGGGCTGATCGGTTTTTCCAGCGGCTTCCACACCATGATGAACGCCGACACGCTGATCCTGCTCGGCACTCAGTTCCCGTACCGCGCGTTCTACCCGACGGATGCCAAAATTATCCAGATCGACATTAATCCCGGCAGCATCGGTGCGCACAGCAAGGTGGATATGGCGCTTATCGGCGATATCAAATCCACCCTCGCCGCCCTGCTGCCGCTACTGGAAGAAAAAACGGACCGCAAATTCCTGGATAAAGCCCTGAGCGACTATCGCGATGCGCGTAAGGGGCTGGACGATCTCGCCAAACCGAGCGAAAAAGCGATCCACCCGCAGTATCTGGCGCAGCAGATCAGCCACTTCGCCGACGACGATGCCATCTTCACCTGCGACGTGGGAACGCCCACCGTCTGGGCAGCACGCTACCTGAAAATGAACGGCAAACGACGCCTGCTTGGGTCGTTCAACCATGGCTCAATGGCCAACGCCATGCCGCAGGCGCTGGGCGCAAAAGCGACGGCACCGGAACGTCAGGTGGTGGCGATGTGTGGCGACGGCGGGTTCAGTATGCTGATGGGGGATTTCCTGTCGGTGGCGCAGATGAAGCTTCAGCTGAAAATCGTGGTCTTTAACAACAGCGTGCTGGGCTTCGTGGCGATGGAGATGAAGGCCGGAGGCTACCTCACGGACGGCACCGAGCTGCACGACACCAACTTCGCCCGCATCGCCGAAGCCTGCGGTATCACCGGTATTCGGGTGGAGAAAGCCTCAGAGGTGGACGACGCCCTGCAACGCGCCTTCGCCATCGACGGCCCGGTGCTGGTGGATGTGGTGGTCGCCAAAGAAGAGCTGGCGATCCCGCCTCAAATCAAGCTGGAACAGGCCAAAGGATTTAGCCTCTACATGCTGCGCGCCATCATCAGCGGGCGCGGTGACGAGGTGATCGAACTGGCAAAAACCAACTGGCTCAGGTAAAACATCTGGCATCGCCTTTTTAAATATAAGGACATGCCATGATTGATTTACGCAGTGATACCGTTACCCGTCCGGGCCGCGCCATGCTCGAAGAGATGATGGCCGCCCCGGTCGGGGACGACGTCTACGGCGATGACCCGACGGTCAACGAACTCCAGCGCTATGCGGCCGAGCTGAGCGGTAAAGAGGCTGCTCTGTTCCTGCCCACCGGCACGCAGGCTAACCTGGTGGCGCTGCTCAGCCACTGCGAGCGCGGCGAGGAGTATATCGTCGGCCAGGGGGCGCATAACTACCTGTACGAAGCCGGCGGCGCGGCGGTGCTCGGCAGCATCCAGCCACAGCCGATCGATGCTGCGCCGGACGGTACGCTGCCGCTGGACAAAGTCGCGGCGAAAATCAAAGCCGACGATATTCACTTCGCCCGCACTAAACTGCTGAGCCTCGAAAACACCCATAACGGTAAAGTCCTGCCGCGCGAATACCTGAAAGCGGCATGGGATTTTACCCGCGAGCGCAAGCTCGGCCTCCACGTTGACGGCGCACGTATCTTCAACGCCGTGGTGGAGTACGGCTGCGAGCTGAAAGAGATCACCCAATATTGCGACTCGTTCACCATTTGCCTCTCTAAAGGGCTGGGCACGCCGGTAGGTTCCCTGCTGGTTGGCAGCGCAGACTACATCAGACGCGCCAACCGGTGGCGCAAAATGACCGGCGGCGGGATGCGTCAGGCGGGTATTCTGGCGGCTGCCGGACTGTACGCCCTGAAAAATAACGTGTCACGCCTGAAAGACGATCACGACAATGCGGCGTGGATGGCAGCGCAGCTGCGTGAAATCGGCGCTGATGTCATGCGACACGACACCAACATGCTGTTTGTCCGCGTCGGCGATGAGCATGCTGCCGCGCTGGGCGACTTTATGAAAGCCCGAGGCGTGCTGATCAACGCCTCCCCGGTCGTGCGACTGGTGATGCATCTTGACGTTAACCGCGAGCAGTTGACCGAGGTGGTGAAACACTGGCAGGCGTTTTTACAGCGTTAAGGAGCATACCGTGCCGCAACGTATTCTGGTGCTCGGCGCCAGCGGGTATATCGGTCAGCATCTGACCACTGCGTTAAGCCAGCAGGGGCACCAGGTGCTGGCAGCGGCACGCAACACGGAACGCCTGCAAAAGCTACATTTGCCTGGCGTGACGTGTCACAACGTTGACCTTAACTGGCCGAAAGCGCTTCCTGCGCTGCTGGAAGGGGTCGATACGCTTTACTACCTTGTCCACAGCATGGGCGAAGGCGGCGATTTTATCGCCCACGAGCGTCAGGTGGCGATGAACGTTCGTGATGCGCTGCGGCAAACGCCGGTGAAGCAGGTGATTTTTTTAAGCTCACTCCAGGCGCCTGAGAACGAGCAGTCAGATCATCTGCGCGCCCGACAGCTGACGGCAGAAACGCTGCGAAGCGCCCGTATCCCCGTCACCGAACTCCGGGCAGGGATCATCGTCGGCGCGGGTTCCGCCGCGTTCGAAGTGATGCGCGATATGGTCTACAACCTGCCTGTGCTGACGCCGCCGCGCTGGGTACGCTCGCGCACCACGCCCATTGCGCTGGAGAATTTACTCCACTATCTGGTGGCATTGCTGGATCACCCGGCGGAGCAGCATCGCGTGCTGGAGGCGGCAGGCCCGGAAGTGCTGAGCTATCAGGCGCAGTTCGAACATTTTATGCGGGTGAGCGGCCGCCGCCGCTGGCTGATCCCCATCCCCTTCCCGACCCGCTGGATATCAGTGTGGTTTTTGAATGTGATCACCTCCGTGCCGCCGACGACCGCCAAAGCGCTGATCCAGGGGCTGAAGCACGATCTGCTGGCGGACGATCGCGCGCTGCGCGCCTTAATCCCTCAAGAATTGATCCGCTTTGACGACGCGGTACGTAATACGCTGAAAGAAGAAGAGAAGCTGGTGAACTCCAGCGACTGGGGCTACGACGCGCAGGCGTTTGCCCGCTGGCGGCCCGAGTACGGCTATTATCCGAAACAGGCGGGCTGTACGGTCAAAACCACGGCCAGCCTGGCAGCGCTGTGGGAAGTTGTGAACCAGATTGGCGGCAAAGAGCGCTATTTCTTCGGCAATATTCTGTGGCAAACGCGCGGCGCGCTGGATCTGCTGGTCGGTCACCGGCTGGCAAAAGGCCGCCCTGCCCATCCCTGGCTGAAGGTGGGCGATACCGTCGACAGCTGGAAGGTGATTATCGTTGAGCCGGAAAAACAGCTGGCGCTGCTGTTTGGCATGAAGGCGCCGGGGCTGGGGCGGCTCTGCTTCACCCTGAAGGACAAGGGCGACCATCGTGAACTGGACGTTCGGGCATGGTGGCATCCGCACGGAATGCCGGGTCTGTTTTACTGGTTGCTGATGATCCCGGCACACCTGTTTATCTTCCGCGGAATGGCGAAACGGATTGCGCTACTGGCAGAAGAAAAGCGGGAAAATAACTAAATAAAACTCTTAATCTTTCACCTTTCCCATTGCAACACATCGTAATTCACGAAAGAATGCGCACGAAATTCTTTTCAACACAGTGGATTGTTATGAAGGTACTGGTTACCGGGGCGACCAGCGGCTTAGGCCGAAATGCGGTCGAGTTTCTGCGCAACAAAGGCATCAGCGTGAGGGCCACTGGTCGCAATGAGGCGATGGGTAAGCTCCTGCAAAAAATGGGCGCTGAATTTGTCCATGCCGATCTGACGGAGCTGGTCTCCTCTCAGGCCAAGGTGATGCTCGCCGGTATCGATACGCTGTGGCACTGCTCCAGTTTTACCTCCCCGTGGGGTACCCAGGAAGCCTTTGATCTCGCCAACGTGCGCGCCACGCGCCGTCTGGGTGAATGGGCCGTCGCCTGGGGCGTGCGTAACTTTATTCATATTTCCTCTCCGTCGCTCTATTTCGACTATCACCACCATCGTGATATTCAGGAAAATTTCCGCCCGGCGCGCTTTGCCTGTGAGTTTGCCCGCAGTAAAGCGGCGGGCGAAGAGGTGATCGACCTGCTGGCCCAGTCAAACCCGCACACCCGCTTTACCGTGCTGCGTCCGCAGAGCCTGTTTGGGCCGCACGACAAAGTCTTCATCCCGCGACTGGCCCAGATGATGCATCACTACGGCAGCGTGCTGTTACCGCGCGGCGGCGATGCGCTGGTGGACATGACCTATTACGAAAATGCCGTTCACGCCATGTGGCTGGCGAGCCAGCCGGAATGCGATAAGCTGGTGTCGGGGCGCGCGTATAACATCACCAACGGCGAACCCTGTACCCTGCGCAGCATTGTGCAAAGGCTAATTGACGAATTAAAAATCGACTGCCGGATCCGTTCCGTTCCCTACCCAATGCTGGACATGATTGCCCGCAGCATGGAGCGTTTTGGCAGCAAATCGGCGAAAGAGCCTGCGCTGACGCATTACGGTGTGTCGAAGCTCAACTTTGATTTTACGCTGGATATTTCTCGGGCGGAGAACGAGCTGGGATATAAACCGATTGTCTCGCTGGATGAAGGGATAGTGCGTACGGCGGCGTGGTTACGGGATCACGGGAAGTTGCACCGGTAAGCGTTCCAGCCTCATGTAGGCCGGGTAAGCGCAGCGCCACCCTGCAAAAAACAGAGAGTGCGGACTGATGCCCTCACCCCGTCCCTCTCCCACAGGGAGAGGGTGCAGACACTAAAACGGCAACCCTGGGGGTTGCCGTTTGCTTTTACAGAGCCGTCCAGGCTTCAGCCCATGCCAGACCTGCGCCTGGTTCATAGTACGTTGGAGAGTTGTTACACCAGCCGCTGTACGGGAACGGTTTGCACTGGAACAGTTTACCGTGGTTGTTCACGATATCACCGGCGTTGTACTTGCTGTTCGCGCTCCATGCCGGGTAAGACGTATCTTCTCCGGATGGCGTTGCCGCTTTCGCTTTCACGTTCAGCAGGTAAGACGTGGTGCTGCTCAGCTCGCCATCGCTGACGGTCAGGCTCACTTCATACTGCTGCGCCGTCGCAGACTCTGGCGCTGTGAAGGTCACAACCGCTTTGTCCTGACCGGTAACAGTCTGACCATCCTGGGAACGCCAGGTATACGTCAGTTTGTTGCCATCAGGATCGGTAGAGCCTTCCGCACTCAGAGAAACCTGCGCACCTGCTTCCACTGCACCGATCGGACCGGCAATCTGCGCAACCGGCGCGTGGTTCACCACAACAGGTTCGACCGGGGTTTCATCCGGCGTTGGTGTTGGCGCTGGCGTTTCATCGCCAGATGGCGTCGGTGTTGGCGTGACCGGGGTTTCGTCCGGGGTAACGGAAGAACCATCATCGTTAACGATTTTCACGTTAAAGAACTTCTGCACGCACTTGCTGTAGTCACCTTCTTTAAAGGCGCTGAACGGAGTCTGGTAGCCCACCAGCTGGCAAGAGTAGGTTTTGCCGTCCGGGGTATCCGCGCTCCATCCCCAGTCCTGTTCCCAGTAAATCTTCAGGGCGCCTGCGCCACCTTCGTCGAACTGCTTCATGTTGGCGCAACCCAACACTTCGTTCGCCGGAACAGGCACTTTCAGGTAGTTTGCAAACTCTTTGTAGTATTTGATACGGTTCTGAGACTGCGCAATTTCAGTCGGGCCGCCGCACTCAACGCCGCCGTTGATGATCTGGGTGGTCACACCAAAGCCCGGAACCAGACCGTTGGCTTTATCGTGGTCGTTCGGCTGCCATGTACCGTCGATCACCTGCAACATGCTTGGTTTTGGCGGCTGCGGATAGGCGAAGAAGAAGATCGCACTCGCCAGGTTCAGCCAGGTGTCCGCCACCAGCTCAGGTTTGTCGAGCAGCGTACGCACGTCGCCGTACATCGCTTCAGAGAATGGACCGTAGTTGTAGTTGTAAGACAACTGTTTCGCACCGCGTCCGAAATAGCTCAGGAAATCGCCGTCTTTATCTTTACCGCAAGGCCAGGTCTGTCCTTGCCAGACGTCCGGGTTACATTCGCCGTTATAACCGCCCTTCTGCCCTTCGCTCCAGCCCATTTCACGTACGTGGACCAGCGCCTGACGCCATTCGGCTTCCGGACGCCAGCTTTCGTGGCCGCCAGTTTCCTGGGCAAAGTGGGCAAACATGGTGGCCAGCTCTTTGCGACAGATGGCGTCGCTGTCACGACCGTCATTATAGGTTTTACACAGCGCCGGGAATTTACCCACGGCTTTCAGGAAGTTGCTGTAGGTATAGGCCTGGGCGCGCAGCGGGAAGAGATATTCCCAGTCGCTGGCTTTCACAATCCCTTCAACGCGTTTAACGTTGTCCGGGTTCGCCGCCCGGCCTGGCTCAATCAGTTCGACCTGCGCGTTATCCAGCGTCTGGATGGTCTCTTTAACCGAAGCCATCAGCGGGAAGTCCGTCAGTTCCTTCTCTTTCTTCGCCAGATCGCTGGCTTTGATGGTGTACGGCTCACTGCTGGTCTCCTTCAGATTCGCAGCCTGGGCCATGAATGGCGCCACGCAGGCTCCCGCAATGAGTACACTCAGTAACGTCCTTTTGTTCATTTCAGTTTTCCTGTTCGTTTCAAATTAAATGTTAATATCCCGGCTTAGGTATTACTCCGTTAATACATAAACCACATTCAGCTGTTTTCACTTTTCGAAGAACACCTTCAGGAATTCTTCAAAAATAAAAAACGTTAATAACGTGCCGCTAATTTCAGTTGCTGATATTTGGCCCAGACCTTATGGGCATATTTCATCCTCTGCGGATAATTTTCTTTTTTCAGTCCGGCGTTATACGCGCCAACGGCTTCCCAGTTGTAGCCATACACCCTGATCATCCCGGAAAGGATAGAAGCCCCGACCATGATCGAAGTACACGGCTCCGTGATTAATCGATATTCGTCGATGCCTCTGCTTTCCAGCGCGGTAAAATGCGAACTGTTGATTTGCATCAGCCCGACATCCCGCGTGCCATCGCGGTTTTGCCCAACCGCATACGGATTCATACCGGATTCCACATTCGCTATCGCGTACAGTAAATAAGGATCGACATGATAATAATGCGCCGCTTTATCCCAACAATTTGCCAGTGCGCTTTGGCTTATTATCAATAACAACAAAATTAACTTTTTCATTTTTACCTGCTGACAGTTTCAGTTATTTCTCCTTACCAACATCCTGTAAAATGAATTTTGAATCACTCCCCCTCTAAAGGGGGAGTGATTAATGGGTTAGATTATTTGCAATCTGTTGATGCGCCTTCTTTTACCCATACGTCGCTGTTGGCTGGGTTATCACCACGGGTCCACCATTTCGCACGGTAAACGTTACCTTCATAGGTGGTAGTGTCGCCGCCGTTGTAGACCAGGTCAGAACGCCAGTTCATCTTCACGTTGCTCACCAGCTCCCATGCATCCACACCGAAGCCAGGCTGATTGCCCTGAGTCCAGTACTTCGCTTTCCACACCAGATGGTCGAAGCTTACGGTATCGCCACCGTTGTAGATTTTGCTGGATTCCCACGCCGCGTATTTGCTGGCGTTAGCATCCACAGGTGCATCGCAGCTTCCTTTGTCAGACGGAGGAGTCACATCATCAGCCGGAGGGGTAACGTCATCCGCCGGGTTAGTGTCTTCGTCAGCAGGTACCGGTGCAGGCGCCGCTTTCGGATTCACGGTAACCTGGACGTTAGACTGCACGCTGGTCTTACCGTCGCTCACTACCACGCTCAAGGTGTAGGTAGACGTCGAGCTCACTTCCGGCGCCGTGATATTCACGTTCGCGGAGTCAGTTCCGGTGGCGTGCATATCTGCTGGTACGCTCCAGGCGTAGGTCAGCGCATCACCGTCTGGGTCCGCAGCCTGGGCATGCAGCGCATAGGTTTCACCAGATTCAAGCGTGATCGCTTCCATTGGGTTTAAAACCGGTGCCTGGTTAGCTTTCGGCGCCTTGTTCACCACCTGGACATCAATCGCGTTGCTCAGGCCTTTTGCATCGGTCACCGTCAGGCGGAACGTCATGGTCTGGTCGGTGGTCGCTGCCGCAACATTGAAGGTCGCTTTCGCTTTGGTGCTGTTGTTGATGGTGACTGACGGACCAGAGACCTGAGTCCATTTGTAGGTAATCGCATCGCCATCAGGATCGCTGGAAGCAGAGCCATCGAGCGTGACGGTTGCCGGGCCAGACACGTTCTGATCGGCAGAGGACGCGATTGGCGCGTGGTTGGTGACCACCGGATCAACCGGAGTCGAGTCGCCGCCCAGCAGGCTTTCGTTCATCGCATTCAGAATGTCGCCGGTATCAGAGTCGATAGACCACGCGAACAGACCGCCCAGTTTATTGGCCAGAACATACTTGCCTTTCGCCGTGGTTGAACGCGCATCTTCATACGAGATCAGGTCGCCGGTGGATTTGTTGAAGACGTAAGGGGCTTCAGCGGTCGTGTCGTAGCCGTATTCCCAGCCCGGTTTGCCTTTGTATTCGTTCACGATCTGACGATAGTCAACCACGCCCGGTTCCCAGGTGCCTTTCACCATGCCGGTTGCCGTACCGGTGAATGGATTGTCACCGGTGTAGCCATGCACGCCGGTCCAGCCGCGGCCATACATGCCCGCACCCACCACGATCTTGCCTGGCTGTACACCCTGCGCAAGCAGCGCGTTAACGCCATTTTCAGTGGTGTAATCAGTGTCCGGACGCCATGCTGGCGCACGCAGCGCAGCCTGGTGGCCGAGAACGGTGTTGCTCCAGCCGCCGTAGAAGTCGTAGCTCATCAGGAAGATGTGGTCGAGATACTGCTGAGCCGTGGTGTAATCCACGTCTTCGATCTTATCGCGACCTGCACCGATGGCGCTGGTCAGTTCATAGGTACGGCCCGTCTGTGCAGACAGCTCGTTCAGCATGGTGCGCAGGTCGTGCATCAGTGCGGTATAGGTCGCTTTATCCTGCTGCGGGTTACCCAGGTTTTCGGTTACACCGCCACCGCCCGGGAATTCCCAGTCGATATCCACGCCGTCAAAGAATTTCCACGTCTGGAGGAAATCTTTCACAGAAGAGACAAAGCGTGCTCGGATAGCCGGGTCGCCCATGTGGAAGAACGGATCGGAAAGCGTCCAGCCGCCGATAGATGGCAGCACTTTCAGGCCTGGATGCGCTTTTTTCAGCGCCATCAGCTGGCCAAAGTTACCTTTGTACGGATCATCCCAGTTGGAGACGCCAGCCTGTGGTTTTTGCAGCGCAGCCCATGGGTCGTGGATCGCCACGGTAAAGTCAGGACGGCCCTTACAGTCGTTCTGAAGCACGCGGAAGCTGTTACCACCTTCAATGGTTTTCAGGCCGTCGTTGATGCCGTCACCGCCACAGATTGGAATGAAGCCGTACAGAATGTGGTTGAGGTTTGCCGCAGGGATCTTATCAACCGGGAAGTTACGGTCGTAAACGCCCCATTCCGGGAAGTAGGCCGCAACCACTTTATCGGTATGCTTCGCGAACGCTTTGTTGTTCTCCTGGAGAGACGTATTCAGCGGCAGCAGGTGGCTACCGTCGGTGTCAGCCACAATAATCAGCTTACTGGCGCTTTTCGCACAGCCGCTGGCATTACAGACTTCAACCTGTTCCTGATAACGCCCGCCTTTTTTCACTTTAAACGTTGCAGAGCCCGTCGCACCGGCTGCGCCGGTCCATACGATCTGTCCGTCCAGCAGAACTTTCACAGAAGTTGGCGCATCACCACTCCAGACGTTCCACTCAACTTTTACATCCACGCCATCGTTATGCACTTTGACAAGATTGTTATAATCCTGTGCAGCCTGATCCACTTCCACCAGGGCAAATTTGTCATTGCCATAGCCGATCGTCGGTGCACCTGGCGCTGCTGCAAATGCGGAGCTGGTTGCCGCCGCAATAAAGAGCGCCAGATATTTTGGCTTCATAAATTTCATTTTTATTTCCTGATAAATTTATTTATAACGTAGTAACCCATGTCTTCCGTGAGATCATGGATGCGTTTCGCGTAATGCGTATTTAACCAACGTGAGTGCCGTGAACAAAAAATTGTTGCTGCGTTGTATTCCTCCATTAAAAGATACAAGCCAAATCCCGTGTAGCTTATATCTCTTACGATACACTGAGCGTAAAGGATCGTCCTTTCCTTCCTCCATCAAAAAGATTTATAAAAAATCTTGACCTGTATATTTAAAATGTGAAAGCAATTTGCTGACTAATAAAAACCCCTATTCCAGCAAAGGCGAGATAAGGACCAAAAGAAATAGTGAGGTTATTTTTATTTAAATTATTTACGGCGAAATAACCGACAATACCGCTTAACGCTGCCGCCAGTTCAATAGAGGGCAACGCCTGCCAGCCGCACCAGGCGCCCAGCGCCGCCAGTAGCTTAAAATCCCCGTAACCCAGACCTTCTCGTCCCGTGATCAGACGAAAAGCCCAGTAGAGCAGCCAGAGCGACAGATAGCCCGCCACCGCGCCGAACAGCGCATCGCGTAGCGGCAACGTGTGGTCAAACACATGAAGCAAGAGACCTGCCCACAGCAGCGGCTGGGTCAGGCAGTCCGGAAGCAGCTGGTGCTGCCAGTCGATCATGGCCAGCGGCAGTAAAAAAGCCGCCAGTAACCACAAAGAGAACAGCGCCTGAACGTCCGGCATGCACCAGGCCGTGATGCCAAAAAACAAGGCGGAGATCAGTTCGACCAGAAAGAGTCGCAGCGGGATCGCGCTGCCGCACTGGTGGCAGCGCCCCCGTAATAAAAGCCAGCTGAGCAGCGGGATGTTTTCCCACGCGGCGAGGGCGTGCTGGCACACCGAACAGTGCGAGGCCGGAATGAGCAGATTACCGCTCCCCTCCTCATCCATCACCATCCCCGGTACGCGTTCGGCGACAACGCCAAGAAAACTGCCCACAATGCCGCCCAGGATCGCACTCATTATCGGGAACCCTACCGGAAAGGCATCCCGCATCAGCGCGAAGGTATTCATGCGTTTTTTGCCCAGGTGAGTTGCACCTGCGCTTTCACATCGCTGAGGTGGTCAACCGGCGTGAGGTTAATTTTTTGCAATCTCACACCGGTGGTCTGATTAATTTCACGCAGCCAGCTTTTTAATTCATACACATTAACCCGATTCACCACGAACGATAAAGTTTGCCCCTCCTGGCGCACATCCGTCAGCGAAAGGTTAATTTCATGGGCGCTATTCTCGACCACCGTACGCGGATTATCCGTTTTGACTAACTGGATCTGAAGATGATTTTTATCAATTTCACTGCGCATCCAGTTAAGCGTCTCTTTTTGTCTTTTAAGTGTCGATTTACTATTTTTAATCATATTATCCAAGGGGATCACTCCTGTGTAATACACCGCTGCCCCCACAATAGCAACGGCACATATTTTTAAAATGATTTTTTCCCGGGCGCTGTAATTCTGATAGCGCGCTTTCAGCTGTGCGATTCGCTCTTTCATTTATGTTTCCCTGCGATCATGGCGGTATACGGTTCGGTTGTTGAAACAGGCTGTAAGGTAAAATCAAAATTCTCACTGGTCTGGTTAACAAACGCCTGCAACGCGGGCTGGTTTTGCGCGCTGACGCTCAGCGTCAGGGTGTTTTGCTGCGCATCGTATTCCAGCAGATCGATCTCCATCGCAGGGACTGACTGCCGGGCTTTCTCCAGCTCCTCAAGCTGAAGAAAGAACCCCTTGCTCTGTTTTTTCAGGCTTTGGCCAAAGTGATATTTGATATTGGTCTGCTGCCGCATGCTGGGGAAATGGTGCTGATAAACCTGGACGATCTCCTGCTGCACCCGATTTTCCTGCTGCACCAGCATCCAGGCCATCGCAATGCGTGGCCCCAGCAGCAGACCAACAGACAGCACGCCCGCCGCCACCATCGCGGCTTTCATCCTTTTCGCTGCCCGCCCATGACCGGCCTTAAGGCTGAATTCACCGTGAAGCAGGTTAACGCGACAGGTTTGCCACTGCGGCTGGATCAGCGCCAGCGGATGCTGCCAGGCATGCTGCACGTCAATGTGCACCTTCGCAGGCGCATCGCCGTAACACCACACTTCCCCGCCCCCGGCTTTCTGCATTAACAGCGGCAGCAGGGTTGCCTCCATTTCACCCGCCACATGGAGCGATAAACGCAGCCAGTAGCCATCATCCTGCGCGACCAGCGTGCTGCCCCCTGCCGTCACGGGCAGGAGCCAGGCATCAGGCAGGGCCTGAATCACGTTTAATCCGGCCTCCTGACAGCGGATTAATGTTGCGCGCAGGCGGTCGGCGTCAATGGCCACGGCGTCGACGTCGGCGCCTTTTTTGTGGAGTACCGTCCAGTGGAGGTTGTCCACGTCGCCAATCAGCGTCTCTTCTGCCATCCACGAGAAGGCCATTCCCTGAGAAGCCACCTTTTTCGGTAGCCTAAAATGGCGGAAAATCATGTCGCTGGCGGGTAACAGGAGACAAACGCGCGTAGCCAGGGGGTGTTCGGCCAGCATCTCCAGGCTGTCGACCACCTCGACGCGCTCGCTGCCGGACTCACACCACATTATTTTCCCGCCCTCGCGGCTGTCGGGACGAACAAAAAGTACCTGTTTCATAACGTTCTACTTTTCTTATTCAATCATTCGGTAACGACGCTGCCACGTCACGATCTCACCGGCTTCGTTATTCACCTGAAGCTGGCTGACCACGCGAAGCGTTAATTCATCGGTATTGCCGGTGTAATTCACGCGGAAGTACCGGCTGTTTATAGAAAATTGATCCACCACCTGCGGGAGATCGTCTTTTAACTGCGGGAAGGCCTGCTCCAGCGCTTTGCTGAACGCTTCCATATTTTCCCAGCCCGATTCCGGACGCGAATCCAGCAGGCGAACGGCGTCATCCCGCGTGAGTTTTCCCGGGAACATGGCCGCCAGCACGGCGGCCTGTTCCGGTTGCAGGGTGTTCACGTCCACCTTGCTGGCGGCGTCCGGCAGCGCGCATAACAGCTTGCTCACCTTTGGATATGCCGTAACAGGGAACGCCGGCAGCAGTTTGATTTCCGCGATGCTGCGCATCATCTGATTTGCCGGTTGCCGCGCGGGCACGACGCCAGCCCACGCATCGCTTTCGGCCCCCTCCTTCGCCGTGGTGCTGTCACCATCGAGATAATCCACCAGCTGGAAATAGACCGCCTCCGCCGTGCCCCGACTGAGCCCACTTTCCGTCAGAAGTTGTTCTACAATCCGCGCTTTACGCGGTGTTTCCGCCACCGCGGGAGCGCTTTGCCCCTGGGGTGCGATGTCGGCGGTCAACAGGTTATTGACGTTAAAGCAGTCCTGCGCATCTTCCACCTGGCTCACGACCGTGTAATCTTCACCCTGCGTCTCCAGCGGCTGATGCCAGTCGCCGTCCAGCGCCAGCGGCTTGCTCTCGCCGCTGGCGTCGGTCTGTAACCGGTCCTTAACCACTTTTTCCTGGGCCTGCATCGCCCAGCGCAGCTGCTGCTGGCTTACCTGATAATGCGTTTTCTGCAAATTACGGCAGAACTGCTGGCTGATTTTGGCGGCCAGCGCCGACATCATCACCAGCAAAATCAGCACCACCAGCAGGGCGACGCCCTGTTGTTGACGGATCCGCTTCATGGTCTGGTCTCCGGCGAAGGGGCAGGCGCAGGGGCTGCATCCGGGGGCGTCCCAGGTGCGTCGGCGGCTTTCTCTGGCGCCGCGGCAGCGGCCACCTCCGGCATATCACCCGGCGTGGTAAACACCCAGCGCCAGGTATCCCCGTTTTCCATCGTCAACGTAACCTCCACGCCGTCCGGCAGATGGGCGGCGTCGCTCCAGCTTTTCAGCCAGCCCTGACGATAAAACCGCCACTGCAATGATTTAACGCCGCTGACAATCGGCACTTCGTCAGGCTTAACGTCCGCCGGGCCGTCAATGACCGGCCAGACGTCGCGATACAAACGCCCCTCTTCCAGCCGCCAGCGCACGCGCTCCAGTTGGACCGTTCCGCTCACGCCATTCAGGGTGGTCAGTTCAAGGGCATCGCCCGCCTGACGAAACAGCTCCGGCTCATTACGCGGGGCGCGCGCCTGAAGCTGGAAAAAATCACGCTCCATCAGACTCCAGGCGCGCTGAAGCTGGTTGAGCTTTGCGGCGCTGGCATCCGTCGCCGAGCTGGTACGCATCGCGCCGTCCAGAATTTGCCAGGCCAGGGTGCTGATCACCGCGAAGATAGTCAGCGCAATCATGATCTCCAGCAGGGTAAATCCGCGCTGGCGTCGCATTTTCTTCACTTGCTCTCTCCCGGCGGAATGATATGCAGGGAAATAACCGGCTGGCTCTCATCGCCTTCCGCATACACGCGTATTGTATTCGCCCAGACGTTGTCGGCCGTTTTCACCCGCTGCTTACGCCAGTTCCAGCTGCGCCCGCCCATGATTTCCGTCCCCTGCTGTTCAGCATCCGGGAAGTCGGTTTTCGTGAGCTGTGCTTCCGCCAGCTGGTTTTCCGCCACCCAACTGGCCTGCAAGGTATCGGCCAGGCCATGGGTAAAACGCACGTTCAGGGAGACCGAGTTCATCAGCGCCAGCGCGGCGGTGGAGAAAATCACCAGAGCGACCATCACCTCCAGCAGCGTCATCCCCTTTTGCTTTTTGTTGCCGTTAGCCATCGTTTTCTACCGATACCGGCGCCGCACCTTGCGACACCACGCGGAAATGGTGCTGTTTGTCATAACTTTGCAGCGTCAGCGTAAAGCGGCTGATTTCACCGTCCGGTAAAAAGATCACCTGCGGCTCGGACGTCACCGTCGCGGCCAGGCGCTGCGGCGAGAGCGACACATGCATCTCTTCCGGAAATTCACCTTTGGTGGAAATGCGTCCGGCAGATAATGGCACCCAGCGACGCTCGCCATTTTCATCGGCGATCGTCACCAGCTGATATTTATCGGTGGCGATCACCAGCCCGACAATATTTCCGTCCATCACCGCACGGTCTGAACCATAATCAACGAGCGCTTTTAATTGCTGGCCAAATATATCCGCGCCGCTGCGCGAAGGAATGGTGGACACCACCATCATGGCGCAACTGGCAAATATCACCAGCGCCAGAATAATTTCCAGCAACGTAAAGCCGCGTTGATTTTTCATTATTTCTCTTTCTTATCCAGAGACCAGTTGGTAATGTCATCGGCGGTATTGGCTTCGCCGTCCGGACCGGCTGAGAAGACGTCCACCGCGCCGTGTTCACCCGGGCTCACCAGAAGATAATCATTGCCCCAGGGGTCCTGGGGCAGGCGACGGATATAGCCGTCCGTGCGGTAGCCGTTCGGGATTGGCGCGATTTCAGGTTTGGTCACCAGCGCCTGCAAACCCTGCTCTGTGGTCGGGTAGCGGTGGTTATCCAGCTTGTACATATCCAGCGAGCCTTCGAGCGCGACAATATCGCTGGTTGCTTTTTGCGTATCGGCTTTTTCCTTATTGCCCATTAAATTTGGCACTACCATACTCGCCAGTACGCCGAGAATAACAATGACCACCATTAATTCGAGCAATGTAAAGCCCGCCTGGCGAGCCAGGTTTTTACGTTTTAAAGCCATGATTTAACCTACCATATTATTAAGTTGCAGAAGCGGTTGTAATATTGAAAGCACGATGAATAAAACAATCGTCGCCATGGATACCACCAGCGCCGGTTCAAAGACCGACAGCGTTAATGTAATTCGATGTTGTAAGGCCGATTCCTGATTTTCCGCCGCGCGATCCATTAAATTACCTAATTCCCCGCTCTCTTCACCGGAGGCAATCATATACAGCATGGTGGGCGGGAATAATTTCGCCTGTTCCAGCGCCGCATATAGCGACGCCCCCTGGCGCACGGTGTCGGCGGCCTGCTCCAGCACCTGCCGGGCATAGCGGTTTTCGATACCGTCCATCGCGATATACATCCCCTCCAGCAGCGGCACGCTACTGGCCTGCAAAATACTCAGGGTACGGATATAGCGGGCGCTGTTGATGGCGCAGACCAGCTTTTTAATCGGCGAGCCGTTCACCAGCCAGCTGTGCCAGCGAAAACGGTTTTTGGCATTCCTCAGCCAGGTTTTGAAGCCGATAAAGCCGCCCCCCAGAATGCCTACAATATAAATGCCCCAGGCTTGCAGGAAATCACTTACCGCAATTAGCGTCCGGGTGGTGATCGGCAGCTGCTGCTTCATGTGAGTGAACTGCTCGATCACCTGCGGCACCACCGCCACTAGCAGTATGCTGATGACCGCGATGGCGACCACGGTGAGGGTTATCGGGTAGACCATCGCCTGCGTCAGCTTACTTTTCATTTTCTGGAGCTGCTCGTTGTACTCCGCCAGCTTCTCCAGCACGTCGCCCAGGTGACCGGTTTTCTCCCCGGCCATCACCAGCGTGCAGTAAAGCTTGTCGAAGGTGCGCGGGAACTGGCTGAAGGCATCGAACAGGGTGTGGCCTTCCACCACCTTCTCGCGGATCTCCACCACCATCGCCGCCAGCTTTTTGTCTTCCGTCTGCTTCGAGATCGCTTTCAGCGCGCTCTCCAGCGGCAGCGCGGCGTTGACCAGCGTCGAAAGCTGACGGGTAAACATCGACAGCACCGGAGTGGAGAGCTTCACCCCGGTTTTCGCTTTCCCGCCAGCCGCCGTTTCGCGGGTTTCGGTAATGCTGACGGGCATCAGCTTTTGCTCGCGAAGCCACTGGCGAACCTGCTTCTGCCCCTCGGCCTGTAACGTCCCGCGCTGGGTTTTCCCCGCGGCATCCGTCGCTGTCCAGGCGTAGAAAGCCATTATGCATCCCCCCCACGCTCGGCGGTGACGCGCATGACTTCTTCCAGAGACGTCACGCCGCCGATCACCTTCAGCAGCCCGTTTTCACGCAGGCTGTAGGCCTGCTTAAAGAGCTGCGTTTCGAGGGACATTTCGTCCTTATCTTCATGGATGGCGCGGCGCATGGCGCTGTCCACCACCAGAAATTCATGAATACCGGCGCGGCCCTGATAGCCGCTCTGACGGCAGTGTTCGCACCCCACCGCGCGGTAAATCGCTTCTGGCGGCGCGTCCATAAAGCTGAACAGCGCTTTTTCATTGGCGTCCAGCGGACTGGTGGTCCGGCAGTGCGTACACAGCCGACGCACCAGACGCTGGGCAATGACACCGAGTAACGATGAACCGATTAAGAAGGACTCCAGCCCCATATCCCGCAGACGGGTTATCGCCCCTGCGGCACTGTTGGTGTGCAGCGTCGACATCACCAGGTGACCGGTCAGCGACGCCTGCACCGCAATCTGGGCGGTCTCACCGTCACGAATTTCCCCGATCATTACCACGTCCGGGTCCTGACGCAGAATGGCGCGCAGCCCGCGGGCAAAGGTCATGTCCACGCGCGGGTTAACCTGCGTCTGCCCCACCCCTTCCAGCTCGTACTCAATCGGATCTTCCACGGTCAGAATGTTGCGTTCGTGGCCGTTCAGCGCTGAAAGAATGGCGTACAGCGTGGTGCTTTTACCGGAACCCGTCGGGCCGGTAACGAGGATGATCCCGTGCGGGCGTTCGATCAGCCCTTTCAGCTTCTCCAGTTCTTCATCAATCAGCCCCAGCTTGTTGATGTCGGGCTTGAGATTGCTTTTATCGAGCAGACGCATCACCACGCGCTCGCCGTACTGGGACGGAATGGTCGACACACGCACGTCGATCGCCTTGCGACCGATGCGCAGGGAGATACGGCCATCCTGGGGGAGACGTTTCTCGGCGATGTCGAGTTTCGACATCACCTTGATTCGCGATACCAGCAGCGGGGCGAGCTTACGCGCCGGTTGCAGCACCGGGCGCAGCACGCCGTCAACGCGAAAGCGAATGCTCAGGGTGCGCTCGAAGGTTTCGATATGAATATCCGACGCGCCGTCCTTCACCGCCTCGCCGAGAATGGCGTTGATCAGGCGGATCACCGGCGAGTTTTCGTCGTTATCGAGCAGATCTTCGTTATCCGGGATCTCCTCGGTTAACGCCATCAGATCGATATCCGCGTCCATGTCGTCCACCAGCTGCTGCGACACGCCGCTGCTCTGCTGCCAGATTTTGGCCAGCATCTCATCAAACGCTTCCGGCGCCAGGGTGATCGGGACGAACGCGCGTCCAAGCACCCGGCGCACCTCCAGCAGTGCTAACGCCGGGGTGTCCTCACGGATATAGACGTCATTGTTGTAAAGCAGAACGCCGTTATCTTTTGCGTAGTTGCTGCTACACAGGGATTTACTCAGTTCGTCCACGTTTTATCCCTCCGCCTTACTCTTTAAACGGATTGCGTGCCGCGGAGGTTTTCACCGGTGCGACGTGAGGGCTTGCTGAAGGAAACGCGGGCAGGACGGCATTGTCGCTCGGCTCAACAATACCGAGCTTTTTCTCTTCCACGCGCTGCATCTGGCGCACCCGGATCTGGTCATATTTCTCTTTCGAGGCTGCGCTGTAGTTGTCGTCGTCACGCAGGACGGTGGTATGAATAAACACCATCAGGTTGCGTTTAGAGGTATCCTGCGAGGTGTAGCGGAACAGCTGCCCGACCAGCGGGATATCGCCGAGCAGCGGCACTTTGGAGACGGACTGTTTGGTCACATTTTCCATCAGGCCGCCGAGCACCACCGTCTGGCCACTGTGAACCATCACTTCGTTATTGATCGTGCGCGTGTTGAAGGTTGGGCCGAGGCTCGAATCTTCCGTCGCGCTGTTGTCAACGCTGGACACTTCCTGCTCAATCTTCAGGTGGATCATGTCGCCATCGTTGATTTGCGGCACAATCTTCAGCTTGGTACCGACGGTTTTACGCTCAACGGAGTTAAACACGTTGTCGCCGCTGGTGGTTTGCGAACCGGAAAGCACCGGCACATCCTGACCGACGTTGAATGACGCTTCTTTGTTATCCAGCGTGACCACGCTTGGCGTGGAGAGGATGTCGTTTTTGCCGTTGGTGGAGAGCGCGGTCATCAGCGCACCGAAATCACCGTTAAAGAAGCCGGTCGCAAGGCCCGTGAAGCTCGCCACTTTCATGGTGCCATTTTTAATCTGGCTGATTGGCAGGCCGGTAGCGCCAAACTGCACGCCGCCGTGCTTGCTGGTCCACTGCACCCCAAGATCCAGGCCGTTGCCGTCCTGCACTTCGGCAATGATCGCTTCCACCAGCACCTGCGGACGGCGAATATCCAGCTTGTCGATCACCTTCTCCAGGGAGTTCATCACATTAGGCTGCGCGGTGATCACCAGGGAGTTGGTTGACTCGTCGGCGGTGATATTCAGATCGGTTGAGGCGCTCGCGGTTTTCGCTTTGGCCGCGCCCGGCTTGTCTTTCAGCTGCTCGCCAATCCCGGTCAGCACCGGCACCACTTTGGTGGCGCTGGCATATTTGAGGTAGAAGACGCGGGTGTTCCCCTCGTTATTCTGCTCGCGATCCAGCTGATGGATAAGGGAACGGGTACGCGCGCGCGCATCTTCCGAACCGCTGATCACCAGGCTGTTGGTTTCGTCATCCGCCACCACCTTGGTCGCCAGCTGCGGCGCGTTCTGCCCTTTCTGCTCTTCGTTGTTGAGGTTGTTCAACATATCCGAAAGTTCTTTGGCAGAGGCAAAGCGCAGCGGGATGATTTCGCGGCGCTGAATACCGTCTTTATCGACGCGCTGCACCAGATCCACCAGGCGGTTCACCACCGAGGCTTTACCGGTTAACAGCAGGACGTTGGACGGCTCAAAGTGCACCACGTTCCCGATGCCAGTGGCATCGTTGAGCTGACGCAGCAGCGGGGCCAGCTCGCGAACGGGTACGTTTTCCATGCGCACCACGCGGGTGATGATCTCATCACCTTTGCCCGGGTTCTTGCTGTCTGCCAGCGGCGCACCGGCGGTACGCGCCACGCTTGAGCGCACCACTTTGACCATGCCGTTGTCCATCGGGATCACCGACAGGCCGTAGAGAACCAGCACGCTCAGAAAGAATTGGTAGTACTCATCTTCCGTCAGCACGTTGTAGGTTCGGACCGAGACGGTGCCCTGGACGGACGGGTCGACCAGAATGGTTTTGTTGAGATTGCGGCCTACCGTATCGATAAACTCGCGAATATCAGTATTTTTAAAACTCGCGCTAAAGTTAGCTGCAAGCAGCGAACTGGAATATAACGACAATGCGGTCAGCGCCACGCACGCCCAGGGAAATTTTTTCATGTCTGCACACTTGTTAATTGTTTAGAACATTAACCCGAATATTTTCAAGGTGAGCGTGACGCCGCACGACGACATCCGCTTCTTTCATTTTCGACCAGTTGGCAATAATGCTTTTCGCTTTTGCTTCATCGGTCATATCGACAGAGTTAACCTGAACCGCCACATCGCTTTTTTCCAGACCTGACTGACTGTAAAAGGCGGAGGCATTCCTTGGATTTATCCTGTAGCCTTCCAGTCGGCCTTTTTCAATGATGGGTTTTAACACCAGATAATCATCAAGATGCAAACTTTCTGCGCCAGCATCTTTCGTCGATTGTGTAACCGGGCCGCTATCCACGCCCCCCTTAAAATAGTCCGGTTTATTTAACGCCAGTACCTGCGTAGCACCTTCATAATTAACCACCACATTATCTTTGTTTATTTCCTGAATAAATGCGTCGTTAAATCCGGCGAGAGGTTCACCCTCACGGTAGCTTCGCTGACCGCCTGGGGTTTTGATAACAGCAAAGGAGAGCCAGGCGTCATCACTGCGCACAATGCCCTCTATCTCCGCTGCCAGCGGGGCTTTTGCCGCATCCGCTAAGTTCTCCTGACGGACGGCAGCCGTAAAAAGCGTGAAGGGTTTATCCTCGCGCGTTTTTTTCAGCGGCTGTAGATCAGCTTTAGCCAACTTATTCGTAACTTTTTTATAATCTTTTAAGGTGAGATACCCTTGCTGGCCGCTAAAAATGAGCAGCACAAACATAATACAAGGCGTTATCCACCGTGACAGAAATGAGAACCTCATTTTTTATCCGGCCTATAGCAAAGCAAAAATAAGCAGCGTCATACTGCGCCAATATGGAGGAAAATAGTAATAAGCTGTTGCAAATACGACCACTGACTTCGCCACCAACTTTCATACAGAAAAATATTGACCGTATAAAATCCAGATGTTAGGCGCGGCCAGCTGGATATTTTTACCCTGTCTGCAAATTGACCGCTCAGGGGCATTACCTTACTTTCTGCTGCTGTTGCTATTCCTAATCAGAGACGGTCAGTCGTTATGTATCAGAGCCACTTTAATTTTAAAAATCCGCCATTCAGGACAATCACCCGTTTATCCGGTGATTTTCTGGTGCCTTATCATCAGGACGTGTTCAACCTGCTGAAAGAGAAAACCCAGCTGGCGGGTATTATCGGGCTTTTTTGCGACGACGCTCCGCTTCTGAGCCACTTCATCGACGCGCTGAAAGCCAGCAGCAATACCGTTATTGCCATCAACGCGTTTCCCAAACTGAGTGCCAGTAGCCTGCTGTACAAACTCAACCCGGGAACGAAAGCGATTAAAGATCGCATGCAGGCGGTGGATGCCGTCCTGCGCCAGTGGCAGGAGGGGAAAGCAAAATCCAGAGTGCTGACGATCGCCCATTCCGAAGCCATGAAGGAGAGCTGCCGTGAAGTCCTGGGAACGCTGCTCACGCGCGCCCAGGAGCAGAACTTCCGGCTCGCCGTGGTGCTGACGGGTGCTGCGGATCAGGAACGCCTGCTAAAGCAACCTGAACTGCGCGAATATACGCACACCCATCATGTCCTGCGCCCCCTCTCCTGCCGCGAATACCTGAGCTATGTGCAGGCGCAGTGCGAAGAACACGACTGTGAACATTCGCCGTTGCCGCCTGCCCGCGTGCGCAAAATGCACACGCTGACCAAAGGCAACATCAGCAAACTGAACGCGCTGGCACACCTGTCAATGCTCGCCGCCTGGACGGAACGCGCGGCGCAGGTCAGCCCACGCCATTTACGTCTGGCGGCGGGAGAGATCCTGCCCGCCAAAAAACACGGTAAGCGCCTGGCAACCGTGGGGCTGTTTGCGTCCGTGCTGTTTGCCGCCTGCGGCTGGTATTTTACCTCGTCGATCGGCGCGCGCCTGCCGATCCAGCTGCCGGTACCCGTCAGCTGGAAACAGCAGACGCCAAAACCTGAGGCAGCCGTAGTGCCGGTTATCGACAACGAAATAGTTAATCAGCCGGATGCGATGCATCAGCTTTATCTCATGTGGGGGTATGACGCCTCGGCCGACGATGCGCTGTGCCAGAACGCCGCTAAAGTGAACCTGATGTGTAAACAGGGGAACGCGTCCCCGCAGACGCTGGCGCAGGAAGGGTATCCGTGGGTCAGTGAGCTGAAAACCAGCGGTCACCTTAACTATGCAGTGGTCGCCAGGGTCGGAGATACATCAATTGACTTGTTAATGAATAACCGGACCTGGCAGGTAAGCCGCAGCTGGTTTAACCGGCATGCGACCGGCAACTTCACCCAGTTGCACCGCCTGACACCGGAAGGAAAAGACGCGATCGGCACGGCCAGCGACAGCAAAGACATGGCCTGGCTCGATCAGCAGTTAAGCATCGCATTGAGCCAGCCCGAAACGCATGACCGGATCTGGACCGCAGAAATGATGAAACGCACCCGCGAGTTCCAGCAAAAAATGCATCTGCACGTGGATGGTATCCCCGGTGAAGAAACGCTGATGCAGCTGATGCGCGTGACCAACAGCACGCCGGGCGTACTGATTCAGGCAACCCGCACCACCCCGGACGCAAAAATGCAGGAGAAGAAAGCCTAATGTCGACCATCTGCCTTGCGGCTCAGCGCAGCTATACAACCGGGGAAGCGGTCTGGTTTTCGTACCGCCTCCCCAGCCTGAAAAACGTATTCGGCAAAACAGCGTTATGGCTGGTCGGGCTTTGCGCCATGCTGGTTGTCGGCCTGTATATGCACGTCTACTGGAACCTGCGCCACCCGGCACCTGAACCGGTCAACGCCAGCGTTGCCAAACCGGAAACGCAGCTTTCGGAAATGCATTACGTGTACGTGAGTAAACCGTTCCCGCATCCGCAGCCTAAAGTTGCGCCAGTGCATGTTGATGTTCCACCGATGCAGGATCTGCCGATCAGCAGTGATGATGCCGACTGGCAGCAGGCGCCCGAGGGCGCGGTGCCGCACGATACCTCGCGGGATACCTTACCCGGAACCGAGGCGCATGAGCACGATATCGCCCCCGCCAGCACGAGCAGTGAAGAGTCATCATTAACGGAATTATTTAAGCAGGCATTAAAAGAGCAGGAGCAGGATTATTCTCAAGGAAAAATTCCCGCGCCGCCGGTTGACGAAACGCAGGATAATTCACAAGCGAGTGTAAAAAACAGTGGAAATAGCCGTTCTCCTTTGAGTGAGAAAGGAGAACGGCGGGAGTAGGTATTAATATTTTTCAGGCAGTGCGGTGAGGTTAAGCAATCGACCTTTTTCCACCACAATATATTGACCTTTTTTCAGATCGGAGAGGATTTTGATAATAGTACTACGTGCGAGGTTAGTGTATTCCTGAATGTAATCATAAACGTTAATATCACGTTGCTGATGAACAGTCAGATCGTTAATCTCATATAAAAATTCACGAACAACAGAATACGCACTGCGGGCAACCAGAACATCATCACGTTTGCTCATCACGCATATGTACCAGGAAAGGACTTTGGTCAGGTCAGGCCACAGATTTTTTTCGGCCATCAGCTGGGCGAAGACCTCTTTCTTGATCGAGCGAACGACCGTATTCGTCCGGACAAGGCCGTACATATGGGTGGCGTTGTAATACATTGACGATAGGCCGAAAAGGCATTGTCCGGTGACAGTAAACATGCACAGTTCGTCAGATTCACGTCGAAATTCGACTTCGCCGCTGACGATGACATGAATGTAACCGGAATCAGTAGTGGAAATTTTCTGCCATTTCTTTAACGTTTTTTCTTCAACGCCTGCGGTTGCAGAAATAATTCTTTCCATTTCATATTGTGGACGTAATTTTTTTCCATAGATGCTTAACATTGTTATACCCGATTTAAGATGTGATTTTTTAAAATAAGATGACCGCGGCATTTACGCCGAACCATAAATTTTTTACCTGATGAAAATCTCAAGAATAAAAATAAAAGAGTAAAGTTTTTGATTAATTCGCTACATTACTTAGCGCGCTATGTGTCCATCTTAAATCGGGATAATTTTAAGTCAATTAACTAAAAATGAAATGAGTTTGTACTTAGGATTAATCTGATAGAAACTTTAGAAAATATACTCACTCGGGGGTAATCCGAAGGTTTACCCCTGCCCGTATTTCTCTAAAAGTGCTTCGACAATCGCCATGGTTTCCACATCCGCTACGCCATTCCATAACTGCGGGCGGAAATGCATCTGGAAAACCATGATGATGCGTTTTTGCTGTGCGGGCGTGCTGTTTTCTGGCACCTCGTAACCGTAGCGCGCCAGCAGATCGAGCAGCGCTGCGGTATCAACCTGCTGATAATGCGGTCGGCCGTTGATATAAAAATTCACCCGCGCCGGATCGGGCCAAGCCCCGATACCCTGCTGCGCCAGCTCGCGCCACGGAAACATCGGGCCAGGATCGTCTTTGCGCTGCGGGGCGATATCCGAGTGTGCCACCACGTTCTGCGGTTTTATGTCGTAGCGGGCGATGATATCTCTGGCAAGCGGGATCAGCGCCGCAATTTGCCCCGGTTCGAAGGGGGTAAAGGTTTTCACGCCATCGGTTTGCCGCCAGCCGCGGTTTTCCAGCTCAATGCCGACGGAGGTATCATTTATGCGGTTGGTGCCACGCCAGAAGCTGATGCCCGCATGCCAGGCCAGCTCGCTCTCCGGGACCAGCTGCCAGATACGCGGTTTGCCCTGTGGTGCTGGGGGCTTTGCGGGAATGAGATAGTGAGAGCTGACGTTTTTATCGGTCAGGGTCGCAAGCGAGGTGTCGAAATCGTCGGCGGTGTAGTGAATAACCAGCACCTTTATACGCGGGTAGGCCGCCTGCGCCTGATGGCGCGTATCCAGCTCGTACGCACCTTTATCAACGATACCCTCTTCCGAGGCGCATCCTGCCAGCAATATCGCCAGCAGGAGGGTTGAGAGCGAACGCTTCATCGACGGGTTTTCACCGCCGTACCGCTTACGCTCACCATCAGCATGCTGGCATCTTTCCCGACCGTTTGGTAGTCGATATCAATGCCTACCACCGCATCCGCGCCCAACGCTTTGGCCTGCTCGCCCAGCTCCTTAAACGCAATGTCACGCGCTTTACGCAGCTCTTTCTCGTACGCGCCGGAGCGACCCCCGACGATATCCCGAATGCCGGCAAAGAAGTCCCGGAATATGTTCGCGCCCAGAATCGCCTCACCGGTGACCACGCCGCAGTACTCGGTAATCGGTTGACCTTCCAGGGTTGGCGTAGTTGAAAACTGCATACTTTCTCTCCTTCTTTAGCGTTCAATGCGTTAGCAACTGCATTATCGGTTCGTTACGCTATGATTGAAAGGATAGTTAATAAATAAGGAAATCAACATGCGCTACTCTGCTTTAACGCTTTTAGTGCCATGCGCGCTGGTGCTCAGCGCCTGCACAACGCCGGTCACGCCAGCCTTTAAGGATATCGGAACCCGCAGCGGCCCTTGTATTGAGGGTGGCCCGGACGCCGTGGCGCAACAATTTTATGATTACCGTATTCAGCATCGCGGTAATGACCTGACCGCCCTGCGCCCGTACCTGAGCACTAATCTGGCGAAACTGCTCACCGACGCTTCGCGCGATCCGCAGCATAACGCCCTGCTGTCATCCGATCCGTTCTCAAGCCGCGCCACGCTGCCGGACAGCGCCGACGTCGCCAGCGCATCCACCATTCCAAATACTGACGCACGCAATATTCCCCTGCGCGTGAAGCTAACCCAGGGGACGCAAACCTGGCAGGACGAGGTGCTGATGATCCGTGAAGGCCAGTGCTGGGCAGTAGATGATGTACGCTACATTGGCGGCAGCGTTCATGCCCCGGCAGGCACCCTTCGCCAGTCGATTGAGAACCGCTAACGCATCCGTTAAATAAACGTTAACCCCGTAAAATGTTCGGCATTTCAGGCGGAATGCCGACATTTATACTCGCCCCCCTTTCCCGTCGCTATTTTGTGCTATGTTTAAGAGTAAACACGGGTTATATTTAACTTTTAACGCATAAATATTGCATAACTATTCTGTCAACGGTACTATCTGCGGCCTCAATTGCTATAGTTTGCCTGGATGAGTAAAGACTGCCCCGATGAGTATTAAACTAAACGGCATTAACTGCTTCTACGGCGCACACCAGGCGCTGTTCGACATTACGCTGAGTTGCCCGGAGGGCGAAACGCTGGTTTTGCTTGGCCCAAGCGGCGCGGGAAAAAGCTCCCTTCTGCGTGTTTTAAATCTGCTTGAAATGCCCCGTTCGGGAACGCTGGCCATCGCCGGTAACCATTTTGACTTCGCGAAAACCCCTTCTGATAAAGCGATTCGTGAACTGCGTCAAAACGTGGGCATGGTTTTCCAGCAATACAATCTCTGGCCGCATCTGACGGTGGTGCAAAACCTGATTGAAGCCCCGTGCCGCGTGCTTGGCTTAAGCAAAGACCAGGCGATGGCGCGTGCTGAAAAGCTGCTGGAACGTCTGCGTCTGAAACCGTACAGCGACCGTTATCCTCTGCATCTCTCTGGTGGTCAGCAACAGCGTGTGGCGATCGCCCGTGCGCTGATGATGGAGCCAGCGGTGCTGCTGTTCGATGAGCCGACCGCGGCGCTGGACCCGGAAATTACCGCCCAGATCGTGAGTATCATTCGTGAGCTGGCGGAAACCAACATTACCCAGGTCATCGTGACCCACGAGGTGGAAGTGGCGCGCAAAACCTCCAGCCGCGTGGTCTATATGGAAAACGGGTATATCGTTGAGCAGGGTGACGCGAGCTGCTTCACTAACCCGCAAACCGATGCCTTCAAAAACTACTTATCACACTGATGTGTTAGGGAAATTATAATGAAAAAAGTATTGATTGCCGCGCTGCTTGCTAGCGTCAGCCTTTCCGCTACCGCAGCCCAGACCATCCGTTTCGCCACTGAAGCGTCCTACCCTCCGTTTGAATCCATTGATGCGAACAACAAGATTGTTGGCTTCGACGTGGACCTGGCAAATGCCCTGTGTAAAGAGATCGACGCGACCTGTACCTTCAGCAACCAGGCGTTCGACAGCCTGATCCCAAGCCTGAAGTTCCGCCGTATCGACGCCGTAATGGCCGGTATGGACATCACACCGGAGCGTGAGAAGCAGGTTCTGTTCACCACCCCTTACTACGACAACTCGGCGCTGTTCATCGGTCAGAAAGGTAAATACGCCTCCGTTGACCTGCTGAAAGGCAAGAAAGTCGGCGTGCAGAACGGCACCACGCACCAGAAATTCATCATGGATAAGCACCCGGAAATCACCACCGTGCCGTATGACAGCTACCAGAATGCGAAACTGGACCTGCAAAACGGTCGTATCGATGCGGTGTTCGGGGATACGGCTGTCGTGACTGAATGGCTGAAAGCGAACGACAAGCTGGCTGCCGTGGGTGACAAGGTGACCGATAAAGACTACTTCGGTACAGGTCTGGGTATTGCCGTACGTCAGGGCAACACCGAGTTGCAGCAGAAATTCAACGCTGCGCTGGAAAAAGTGAAGAAAGACGGCACCTACGAAACCATCTACAAAAAATGGTTCCAGAAGTAATTCCTGATGAATGAAATTTTTCCTTTAGCAAGCGCCGCCGGGATGACCGTCGGCCTTGCCGTTTGTGCACTGATTATCGGCCTCGTACTGGCGATGTTCTTTGCGGTGTGGGAGTCCGTTAAGTGGCGCCCTGTCGCATGGCTCGGTTCAGCGCTGGTGACTGTGCTGCGTGGACTCCCGGAAATTCTGGTGGTCCTGTTTATCTATTTCGGCTCCTCACAGCTGCTGTTAACGCTGTCGGACGGCTTCACGATTAATCTCGGCTTTGCGCAAATCCCGGTGCAGATGCAGATCGAGAACTTCGACGTCAGCCCGTTCCTGTGCGGCGTGATTGCGCTCTCCCTGCTCTATTCAGCCTATGCGTCACAAACGCTGCGCGGCGCGCTGAAAGCGGTGCCACAGGGTCAGTGGGAATCCGGTCAGGCGCTGGGCCTGTCGAAAGCGGCGATCTTCTTCCGCCTGGTGATGCCGCAGATGTGGCGTCATGCCCTGCCAGGGCTGGGTAATCAGTGGCTGGTACTGCTGAAAGATACCGCGCTGGTAAGCCTGATCAGCGTGAACGATTTGATGCTGCAAACCAAAAGTATCGCCACCCGTACGCAGGAGCCGTTTACCTGGTACATCGTCGCGGCGGCAATCTACCTGGTGATCACGTTGCTGAGCCAGTACGTTCTGAAGCGTATTGACCTGCGCGCAACGCGTTTTGAACGGAGACCAGGCTGATGCTGGATTATTTACCCGAACTGATGAAAGGGCTGCACACCAGCCTGACGCTGACCGTCGCGTCTATCATCGTGGCGCTGATCCTGGCGCTGATCTTCACCATCGTCCTGACGCTGAAAACGCCAGTGCTGGTGTGGATTGTACGTGGCTACATTACGCTCTTTACCGGTACGCCGCTGCTGGTGCAAATCTTCCTGATTTACTACGGCCCGGGGCAGTTCCCGTCGTTACAGGAATACCCGGTGATCTGGCACCTGCTCTCTGAACCGTGGCTCTGCGCCCTGATTGCCCTCTCGCTGAACAGCGCCGCCTACACCACGCAGCTGTTCTACGGTGCCATTCGCGCGATCCCGGAAGGCCAGTGGCAGTCCTGCGGAGCGCTGGGCATGAGCAAGAAGGATACGCTGGCGATCCTGCTGCCCTATGCCTTTAAGCGCGCGCTCTCTTCCTATTCCAACGAAGTCGTTCTGGTGTTCAAAAGCACCTCACTGGCCTACACCATCACCCTGATGGAAGTGATGGGCCACGGACAGCTGCTGTACGGACGCACCTACGACGTAATGGTGTTCGGTGCGGCGGGTCTGGTCTATCTGGTGGTCAACGGTCTGCTGACGCTGATGATGCGTCTTATCGAGCGTAAGGCGTTAGCGTTTGAGCGCAGGAATTAACCACGCAAATGCATAAAACGGTATTCATGGAGCGGGTAACCTGATGGGTTATCCGCTTTTTTTTGTGATTAAAATAATACTTAATCATTTTTATTGTATATAAATTCATTAACTGGCATTGTACATCCAGGCCGCAGACACGGCGCATCAATAAGACAGACGGGAGCATTACAATGAAAAAGTTAGTTCTGGCCGCATTACTCGCAACCTTCGCCGCTGGCGCATCCGCCGCCGATAAAATCAATTTTGGCGTTTCTGCCACCTATCCGCCGTTTGAATCGCTGGATGCCAGCAACCAGATCGTCGGTTTCGACATTGACCTGGCGAAAGCGCTGTGCAAACAGATGCAGGCCGACTGCACCTTTACTAACCACGCGTTTGACAGCCTGATCCCGTCCCTGAAATTTAAAAAATACGATGCGGTGATCTCCGGCATGGACATTACGCCAGAGCGCAGCAAGCAGGTCGCGTTCACCGACCCGTACTACGCGAACTCTGCGGTGGTGATTGCGAAGAAAGGAGCTTATAAATCTTTCGACGAGCTGAAAGGCAAGCGCATCGGCATGGAGAACGGCACCACGCACCAGAAATACCTCCAGGACAAGCATCCTGAAGTGAAAACCGTGGCCTACGACAGCTACCAGAATGCCATTATCGACCTGAAAAATGGCCGTATCGATGGCGTATTTGGCGACACCGCAGTCGTGAATGAGTGGCTGAAAACCAACCCGCAGCTGGGTACAGCGACGGAGAAAGTGACCGATCCGCAGTATTTCGGCACTGGCCTCGGTATTGCCGTGCGTCCGGATAACAAGGCTCTGCTTGAGAAACTGAACGGCGCGCTGAAAGCGATCAAAGCTGACGGTACGTACCAGAAAATCAGCGAGCAGTGGTTCCCTCAGTAAACTCTTTTTGCCGGGTGGTCTGGCCTGCGGGGGGGGTCTGTAGGCCGGATAAGCGCAGCGCCACCCGGCAATTTCTCATAGCGGTACAAAGAACCTGAACCGCGCCCCGCTCACGGACTCCATCAGCCTGATCCCACCGCCGTGCAGCTCCAGCATTCTCTTCACGATTAACAGCCCTAATCCCCCACGGTTCTCCCGCGACGCCTGAGGATTTAACGCTGAAGGCCGCTGGAACAAATCGTCGCGCAGCGAGGCATCTACGCCCGTACCATTGTCTGCCACTTCGACCTGAAGTCGTTCATTCTCCTGCCAGACCGCCAGACGAATTTCTCCGCCGCTCGGCGTATGACGGATGGCGTTATCCAGAAGGTTAGTGACCACGCGCTCGATCATCGACACGTCGGCATTCACCAGCGGCAATCGCCCCGGCACATCAATACGCAGGTTCACCTCGCGCGTGCGGGCGGTAAGCTCAAACTTCTGCGCCACGTCGGAAATCAGTTCAGCCATGGCAAAACGCTCGCGCTGGGGCTTGATGCCGCCGTGCTCAAGACGCGCCAGCTCGAACAGCTGCTGCGACAGATGGCGTACCTTTTGCCCCTGACGCAGCGCGGTAGCGAGGTACTGCTGATGCTCCTGCGGCGACAGCGTGGCGGATTTGAGCGACAGCGTTTCCAGATAACCCAGCAGCGACGTCAGCGGGGTGCGTAAGTCGTGCGAAATGTTGGCGATAAACTCCCGGCGCTGGCGGTCGCTGTCGGCCAGCCGATCCCACTGAGAGGTGATTTTGCGCGCCAGCTCGATAAAGGTATTGCGCAGGATCGCCACTTCATCCTGGCCGGCAGGCTCAAGCGGCTGGGCCGCCAGCTGCTTAATCGCGCTGATGCTGTCCTGCTCCAGCCCGGCCACGTCCAGCGTGAGCTCTTTAACCGGGCGCGTCACCCAGTACCAGAGCAGCACCCCCGCCAGCAGACCAAACAGCGCCACCAGCAGCATCGACCACAGCGCCGTACTCCAGAGCGCTTTGTGCCAGGCCATCTCCGCCAGCGCGTTGGACTCTTCCCCCTGCAAAATAATGTACAGATACCCCTTCAGCTCGCCGTCCTGCCGCAGCGGGGTGGCGCTGAAGACTTTCTTATTCTGGCTTCGGGGATCGTCGCCAAACACCGGCATCACCGTCCCGCTCAGGAAATTCTGTATCGGCGCGAGGTCAATTTTTTGCCGCTGAATGTGCCCCGGCGGGGCGGCATCGGCCAGGATATCGCCATCAGGCGAGACAACATACAGCTCGACGCTCGGATTAAAGGTCATCAGCCGGTCGAACAGCGGTTTTAAGGCGCTGCGATCCACCCTGCCCTGCGAATCCAGAATCGCTTCCCGCTGCACAATCTGCTGCGCCAGCCCGCCGGAGAGCCGCTGCACCATCGCGTTGCCGTACTGCATGCTACTGTAGAGCTGCACCGCACAGGCGACGGTGGCGCAGAGCAGCAGTAACACCGTAAACAGCAGCGTCAGGCGCTGGCTCAGGCTAAAGCGACGCATCATGATTCTGCTCCGCAAATTTGTAGCCTTTGCCCCAGACGGTGCGAACGATCTCCGGCTCGGCGGCATCTTTTTCTATTTTGATGCGCAGGCGGTTAATATGGGTGTTGACGGTGTGTTCGTAGCCTTCGTGCTGATACCCCCACACCTGCTCCAGCAATGCCAGCCGTGAAAAGACCTCTCCAGGATGGCGAGCAAAAAAATAGAGCAGTTCAAATTCACGCGGAGTGAGATCGACGTGTTGACCGTTAAGACGCACGGTGCGCGCCAGCGGATCGATAGTCAGACCGTGCGCCTGAATAATGCCGTCCGTCTGCGCCTGGCCCATCGCCTGCTGTCGGCGGAACAGCGCCTTAATGCGGGCAATCAGCTCCTGCACCGAGAAAGGTTTTGCCAGATAATCATCCGCCCCGGTTTCCAGGCCGGTAATACGGTCAGTTTCACTGCTGCGGGCGCTAATGATGATAATGGGCAGGTAACGGGTCATCTGGCGGATACGGCGGCAAATCTCCAGACCATCGACATTCGGCAGCATCAGATCGAGGATCACCGCGTCCCACGGCTGTGTTTCAAGACGCTGTAAGGCGTTGCCCCCGTCGGGCTCGTGGGTAATGGCGTAGCCTTCATCTTCCAGGTTAAGACGCAGGAGTGCCGCGATATCGTGGTCATCTTCTACCAGCAGGATCTGCTTCATGGGTAAGCCTTCAATCATTTGTTATGTCGTAAGCTTACCTGATTTCGAGCGGGGGAAGAGTTCACATTTTGTTGAACATTGTGTGGGGTTTATGCCGGGGGGCGGCTTCGCCTTACCCGGCCTACGCTTTGGTTAACAACGTCAACACTTCATAATGGGCGGTATGGGGGAACATATCGAAAAGCTGAACGCGCGCGATGCGGTAGCCCGGCAGGCTGGCGATATCCTTCGCCATGGTCTGCGCGTTACAGCTGGAGTAGACGATGTACTCCGGCGCCATCTGGCTCAGGTAGTCGCAGAGCGCCTGGCCGATGCCCCGGCGCGGCGGGTTCACCAGCACCAGCTCCGGCACGTTGCCCTGCCCGGTCGCGAACTGCGTGGAGTCCAGCGCCTGGAAGTGCAGATTCGTCAGCCCCAGCTCCGCGGCGGACTGCTTCGCGCAGGCAATCGCTTCGGCGGAGATCTCAATGCCGGTGAGCTGCATGTCTGGCGTGGCACAGTGCAGGCCAAAGCCGCCGACGCCGCAGAACAGATCCCACATGTGATGAACCTGTAACGCACGCACCCAGTCGCGCGCGGTGATGTACAGCGCGCTGGCGACGGTGGGGTTAGTCTGAAAGAAGCTTTGCGGACGGATCCACAGCGGCACGCCGTTAAAACGCTCCTCCAGCGCATGCTGTTCGGTGAAGAAGATCTCTTTCTCCCCTTCCATGATCGCCATATGCACCGGCTGAATATTTGCGGTGATAACCTTGAGCTGCGGAAGCTGTTGCTGCAATCCCGGAAGTGCCGCGCGCAGCTGCTCTAGTTTGGTTTCCGAACGCAGCACAAAGCGCAGCATCATCCCGCCGTCGATCTGGCTTTCGGTCAGCAGAAGGTATTTCAGCTCGCCGCGCCTGCGGGCAACGTTATAGGGCGTTAACCCCGCCCGGGCGATAAACGGTTTCAGAGCGCTAAACACCGGCTCAAACGAGGCGGGATACAGCGGGCAGTCGGTTAAATCTTCCGGCGTACCGTCGCGGTGCAGCATCCCCAGCAGCGGCTTTTCAACGCTGCCGCTGACCACCATTTTGGCTTTATTGCGAAAGCCCTGCTCCGGGCCGCTGACGGGTGCGCACCACTCGCCCACCGCGTGTGCTGCCAGCAGCTGTTGCAGGTTGGCCATTTTGGCGGTGAGTTGTTGAGAGACCGGCTGTTCTATCCACTGACAGGAGCGGCAGCGTCCGGCGTCGTAGAGTGCGCACTGCATATGAAAACCTTAAGAAACACGAGGGCTGCGATTATACACATTATTGCAGGCGGAAGAACCGCCGACTGGAAGCCGGGAGATAAAGCAGGCAGAGCACCAGCATATCCGGCAGTTTTTGCATCACCAGTGAATGGAAAATCTCACGTCGTGACTCACCGGGTATGCTGAACAGCTCCGGATAGCCATAGCCCAGCGAGGCGGCCCACAGGTAGCTGGCGGCGGTGATCTGCGTCAGCAGATACACCCAGCGCGCCCAGTTGCGGCCTTTCACCAGCGAGAACGCACAGTAGATCTCAATAAACACCAGCATCAGGCTGCTGAGAAACACCAGCGTCAGATTCCACGTCTGCGCGCTGCGGTGAATAAATTCCCCCATTCCGCGCGGACCCAGCGTGTTCATTATCATCAGCACATCCAGGCAGCGGATCATAATAATGGCGAGCGCCGCCACCTGCACCAGTGCAGGGACGTTCGGACGAGCGTGCGAATGACGTGTTTTTTGTAAGAATCCCAATGTTTTTACTTCCCTGAAAAACAGTGCCGCGTCATACGCGGCACATCACTGGAAATAGTAATTCCTTCAGCCGCGTCTTGCACGCTGGATATCGCGCACACGCTGTTTTTCCGCGCGCGCCATCAAATACCAGGCGATAAATCCGACAATTCCGACCACGCCAAGGATGATGGACGCCAGGGCGTTAATCTCCGGATTCACCCCCATCCGCACGCTGGAGAAGACCAGCATCGGCAGCGTCGTCGCGCCCGGTCCCGACACAAAGCTGGCGATAACCAGATCGTCGAGCGAGAGCGTGAACGCCAGCAGCCAGCCGGAGATCACCGCTGGCATAATCATCGGCAGCGTGATGATGAAAAAGACCTTCAGCGGCGTTGCGCCGAGATCCATCGCCGCCTCTTCAATGGAGCGATCCAGCTCGCGCAGCCGCGAGGAAATGACCACCGCCACATACGCCGTACAGAAGGTGACGTGCGCCAGCCAGATGGTGAGCATCCCGCGATCCGCTGGCCAGCCAATAGCGTGCGCCAGCGCGACAAACAACAGCAGCAGCGACAGGCCGGTGATCACGTCCGGCATGACTAGCGGGGCGGTGATCATAAACGCGAAACCATTTGCCCCGCGGAAACGGCCAAAGCGCACCATCACCAGCGCGGCAATCGTGCCCAGCACGCAGGCCATCGTCGCCGCCAGCGCCGCAATGGTCAGGCTCAGCCCCACCGCGCTCATCATCGCATCATCGTGGAACAGTTCGCTGTACCAGCGCGTCGACCAGCCCGCCCAGACGGTGACCAGCTTAGAGCTGTTGAACGAGTAGATCACCAGCATCAGCATCGGCGCATACAGGAAGGTAAAGCCGATAATCAGGATCGCAATTCGCCACGGGGAGCGTACTACCGGTAAGTTGTTCATCCGTGGTCTCCCATCTGTTTCTGCTGATGTTTGTGGAACCACATGATCGGCACGATCAGCAGCAGTAACATGACGATCGCCACCGCCGAGGCCACCGGCCAGTCGCGGTTATTGAAGAACTCCTGCCACAGCACGCGGCCAATCATGATGCTGTCCGGGCCGCCGAGCAGTTCCGGGATCACAAACTCCCCAACAGCCGGGATAAACACCAGCATCGATCCGGCGATGATTCCGCCTTTGGTGAGAGGGACAATGACGCTGAAGAAAGTCTTCAATGGGCGTGCGCCGAGATCCAGCGAGGCTTCCACCAGCGAGTAATCAATACGCGTCAGCGCCGTATAGATCGGCAGCACCATAAACGGCAGATAGGCATAGACAATCCCGATATACACCGCAAGGTTGGTATGCAGGATCGTCAGCGGCTGGTCGATCACCCCAAGCCACAGCAGGAAGTTATTCAGTATGCCGTTATTCTTCAGGATCCCCATCCACGCGTACACGCGGATCAGGAACGACGTCCACGACGGTAAAATGACCAATAGCAGTAAAATATTTCGCGTCGACGGCTTGCTGTGCGCCACTGCCCACGCCAGCGGGTAGCCCATCAACAAGCAGCAGATCGTAGAAATAGCCGCAACCTGTAACGACTGCAAATAGGCTTCGAAATAGAGCGGATCGTCGGTCAGTTGCAGGAAATTACCGAGGTTTACGGTCAGCGTCAGCTGCCCGTCGGCCCACTCCCACAGATCGGTATACGGTGGGATCGCCCGCGCCATCTCCGCCAGGCTGATCTTAAAGACGATCAGGAACGGCAGCAGAAACAGCAGGATCAGCCAGATATAGGGCATGGCGATGACCAGCTTGCGGCCATGCGCCATCTGTATGCGCGCCAGCCAGAGCGCGAAACCGCCCGGTTTTTTGACGCGGGCTGGAGGTTCAAGTGTACTCATGACCGCTCCTTATACCGTCAGGACTACGCAACTGTCCGCATCCCAGCAGAGGCTCACTTCGTCGCCCCAGGTTGGCTGTCCCTTGCGATACCGGTGTTCGTTCTGTAACTGGGCGCTGAGCATCTGGCCGCTTTTCAGGCGCACATGGTAAATCGACAGATCGCCGAGATAGGCAATGTGCACCACTTCGCCCACGGCAAAGTTATAGCCATCGGCGGGTGGCTCATCGCATAGCATGATTTTTTCCGGGCGCAGGGCAACGTAAACCGGCACGTTGTCCACCACGGAGTTATCAGAATCAACCTTCAGCGGGTGCACCAGCCCCGGCGATTCAATCACCAGACCGTCGTCCTGGCGTTCCTTCAGCAGCCCTTCGAAGACGTTCACCGAGCCGATGAACTCCGCGCTGTAGCGGGTTGTCGGGTGTTCGTAAATCTCTTCCGGCTCGCCGATCTGCACGAACTTACCGCGATTCATGATCGCAATGCGCCCGGCCATGGTCATCGCCTCTTCCTGGTCGTGAGTCACCATCACGCAGGTCACCCCCACGCGCTCGAGGATATCCACCACTTCCAGCTGCATCCGGTCGCGCAGCTTTTTATCCAGCGCGCCCATCGGCTCGTCGAGCAGTAATAATTTTGGACGCTTCGCCAGACTTCTTGCCAGCGCCACGCGCTGACGCTGGCCGCCGGAAAGCTGATGCGGCTTACGCTTCGCAAACTCCTGCATATGCACCAGGCTCAGCATCTCCGCCACGCGCGCGGCGATTTCGGCTTTCGGCAGTTTGTCCTGCTTCAGGCCGAAGGCGATGTTCTGCTCAACGGTCATGTGCGGGAACAGGGCATAGGACTGGAACATCATGTTGATGGGCCGCTGGTACGGCGGCACGCTGGAGAGGTCTACCCCATCCAGCACGATCTGCCCGGCGGTGGGCTGTTCAAACCCGGCCAGCATGCGCAGCAGGGTCGATTTACCGCAGCCGGATGCGCCGAGCAAAGCAAAAATTTCACCTTTGTAGATCGTCAGGCTGACATCGTCCACGGCATGCTGGCCGTCGAAGGATTTGGTGAGGTTACGAATTTCAAGAAGCGGGGTCAGCGCTTTACGGACTTTCGCCTGCGGGCGGGGGATCGCGTCATTCACGGGGTGCTCTCCGGCATAGATCAACACTGGTGCAAACGCACCGTCAGGGTGCGCATCGCCGGGCGGCGCGAACGCTTGCCCGGCCTACGGGATTTGTCGGCCCGGTAAGCGACAGCGCCACCGGGCAACGATATCAAACGCCGTTACTTACCGCTTTTCACCTTGGTCCACGCGCGGGTACGCACACGGTCAATTTTTGGTTCCTGCACTTTCAGGGTGAAGAGCTTGGCAAACACATCGGCTGGCGGGTAGATCGCCGGATTATTGCGGATTTCTTCGCTCACCAGCGGCACGGAGGCCTTGTTACCGTTGGCGTAGTAGACATGGTCGCTGATGTGGGCAATCACGTCCGGACGCATCAGGTAGTTGAGGAACTGATACGCTTCCTCTGTATTTTTCGCATCAGCCGGCATCGCGAAGACGTCGAAGAACGCCAGCGCCCCCTCCTTCGGAATGAAGTAGGAAACATTCACGCCGTTTTTCGCCTCTTTCGCGCGGTTCGCCGCCTGCCAGACGTCGCCCGCCCAGCCGATGGCCACGCAGATATCCCCGTTAGCCAGGTCATTGATGTACTGAGAGGAGTGGAAGTAACGAATATTCGGACGCAGCTTCAGGAGCAGGTCGGTCGCCGGACCGGTGTAGTCGTCGGCCTTGCTGCTGTTTGGATCTTTGCCAAGATAGTTAAGCACGGTGGCGAAAATCTCTTCCGGCGCATCGAGGAAAGAGACGCCGCAGCTTTTCAGCTTCTCGAGGTTTTCCGGCTTCAGCACCACGTCCCAGCTGTCCAGCTTGACATCCGGGCCCAGCGCCGCTTTGACTTTATCCACGTTATAGCCAATACCGGTGGTCGCCCACAGGTAAGGCATCGCGTATTTATTCTCCGGATCGTACTTCGCCACCAGCTTCAGCACGTCCGGATCGAGGTTTTTCCAGTTTGGTACTTTGCTCTTGTCCAGCGGCTGGAAGACACCGGCGGTCAGCTGACGCTCTAGGAAGCTTGCCGACGGCACCACCAGATCGAAACCGGTGCTGCCCGCCATCAGTTTGCCTTCCAGCACTTCGTTGGAATCGAATACGTCGTAGACAACCTTAATGCCGGTCTCTTTTTCAAAATTCGCGACGGTGTCCGGCGCAATATAGTCAGACCAGTTATAGACGTGCAGCGTTTTTTGTTCCGCAGCGAGCGTGCCGGCAGAGACGGCCATCAGAGCACCCGCAACCAGACCCGATAACCATTTTTTATTCAAGGCGATCATATTGTTATTCCTTCTGAAAGTTCGTTAACAAACGAACCAAAACTGTGCAGCCTGAAGATATGCAATAATCATGCATAGTTTGTCGCTCTGCCCGAAATAAAATACCCCCCTCATTCCGGCAGGTTCCGCTCGCTTTTTTAAGCACCGCAAGAATAACTGTAGCCCGTGTCTCCGGCTATAGCCCAGACGAAAAAACGCCTTTTATCAATTTTTTATGCAGATTATGTCTACGTGATAAGCCGAAACGGCCGCAGAGGAGGTGAAAAACTCTTTAAAGAAAGGTTAAAAGCAGCAGAAAAAACGGTGTTATGCAGCCGCTCTGGCAGCGACTGCGCAAAAGTCAGACAGGCTTAGTGGAGAAAATTGGGAGATGCATCATTATTCTCGGCGTCATCTTCCGCGCTATACAGCAGGTGATGTGCGTTGGCTTCCATCATGACCATGGAAATTTGCTCTTCGCTCAGGCGCATAAACCAGGCGAACTGCTTGAAGGAGAGCCCCGCGCCGGAGAATAAAGACTGGCAAACCACCAGCTTTGGCAGATTATCATCCTGTATGTCGAGAAACGCTTTCACCGTCAAAGAACTGGCGTTGATCGCTGACAGATCGGATGCCAGCGCCAGCAGCGCGGACGGCTTTACTTCAGCCAGCGCCGAGAACAGGATCACGTCGTTAATCAGATCGATTTTGGCATCAAAAATGCCGTCGAAATTTTGCATGTGAGGCAGATGCAGCGCCTGGCAGGAGTCGCATTCGAAGAAAGTAATACCGGCATCATCGAGCCATTGACGTAACGTATCCAGTGTAGGTACGACCTGTAAATCCATCGCAGTGCAGCCTCTTAAATAAAAACGTTGTCCAGATTACGCAAAAAGTGCGCGCCGATCCATTTAACCGCCCGTTTTCAGGCAAAATCCCGGCGTCGCATGGCGTTCAATCCATGCGATCATTTTACCTGCAATATCGACGCCTGTGGTTTTTTCCACCCCTTCCAGCCCCGGCGAGGCGTTAACTTCCATCACCAACGGCCCGCGGTCGGCACGCAGCAGATCGACCCCCGCCACGTCCAGGCCCAGCGTCTGCGCCGCTTTCACCGCAATCTCACGCTCGCGCTCGCTGATAAGGGCCACCCGTGCGATACCGCCGCGGTGAAGGTTAGAGCGAAAATCGCCCTCTTTCGCCTGCCGCTCTATGGCGGCCACCACTTCATCGCCCACCACAAAGCAGCGGATGTCGCACCCTTTAGCCTCTTTAATATACTCCTGCACCAGAATATGGGCATTCAGACCGCGAAACGCATCGATCACGCTTTCCGCCGCCTGACGCGTCTCCGCCAGTACCACTCCAATACCCTGCGTACCTTCCACCAGCTTAATGACCAGCGGCGCACCGCCCACCATATCGATTAAATCGCTGGTGTCGTCCGGGGAGTGAGCAATCCCGGTGACGGGCAGATCGATCCCCTGGCGCGCCAGCAGTTGCAGCGAGCGCAGCTTATCGCGGGCGCGGGAAATCGCCACGGATTCATTGAGCGGATAGCTTCCCAGCATTTCAAACTGGCGCAGCGCGGCCGTGCCGTAATAGGTGATCTGGGAGCCAATACGGGGAATTACCGCATCAAAATGCGGCAATTTGCGGCCTTTGTAATGAATCGACGACGCCGCAGGGTCGATGTTCATATAGCAGGACATCGGATCGAGGATTTCAACCTGATGTCCGCGTTTCGCCGCCGCTTCTCGCAGGCGTTTACATGAATAGAGCGTTCCATCCCGGGACAATATGGCAATTTTCACCCTGCACCTCTCTAAAGACATGGTAAAAGCCTGCCTATCATACACGAGGCGCAGGAGGAATGGACTACCGCGTTGCCCAGCCCTGTTTGTGCAGGTAGTCGAGAATGAACGGGCGGTTCTCCTTGATGATGGTGCGACGAATATGGTCGCTCCAGGTGTCGCGGCGGTTGTTGCTGTCACGCGTCAGATAGTAGTTCGCCAGCTCTTCATCGTATTGATGCAGAACGTCCTGGTCGACCGGCTGGTAGTGGTTTTCATGCACCAGCATCGCAGCAGGAATGCGCGGCTTCAGATCCGGGTTATCCGCCGGCCAGCCGAGGCACAGACCAAACAGCGGCAGCACGTGTTTCGGCAGCTTCAGCAGTTCCGTCACGCTTTCGATGTTGTTACGCAGCCCGCCAATATAGACGCCGCCAAGCCCCAGTGATTCCGCCGCCGTGAACGCGTTTTGCGCCATCAGTGCCGTATCCACTACGCCCAGCAGCAGCTGTTCCGCCAGCCCCAGCTCGGCCTCAGGGCATATTTGCAGGTGACGGTTAAAATCGGCGCAGAACACCCAGAACTCAGCCGCCTGGGCAACGTGCTTTTGTCCGCCCGTCAGCGTTACCAGCTGCTCACGCATCGCCGGATCGGTGATGCGGATAATGGAGCTGCACTGCAAAAAGCTGGAGCTGGAGGTGCCTCTTGCGCTGTCGATGATCGCGTCCCGCTGCGCCTGGGTAATTGGCTCATCGGTGAAATGGCGAATGGAACGGTGGGAACGAAGCAGGTCAATGGTTGGCGTCATTTTGTCTCTCTTTGTGTTGCGTAAAACGTATGGCAGCCAGTATAGGCAATGATCCACCTGATGTAATTGGCGAAACATAGCCTGACTGTATCAAAGTGACAGGTGAAACCTTCTTTCCATGACGGCAGGTTATCGTGCACTATAGGTGCTATTCGCCGTCAGGCTTGTTTTTTGAGGAGAGAGAAATGTTTGCAGTAATTTTTGGTCGTCCAGGATGCCCTTATTGTGTGCGCGCGAAAGAACTGGCAGAGAAACTGACTGAAGAGCGTGATGATTTCAACTTCCGTTATGTGGATATCCACGCGGAAGGCATCACTAAAGCCGATCTGGAAAAAACCGTGGGTAAACCGGTTGAAACCGTGCCGCAGATCTTCCTCGATCAGAAACACATCGGCGGCTGCACCGATTTTGAGGCCTACGCCAAAGAACACCTGGGCCTGTTTGCGGCTCAGTAATGCGAAGACGCCCTCACCCTGAGGGCGTTTTTATTTACGGTGCTTCCGCTGTTGCAGCAGGCTGCGCGTAAATAAGAAACAGAGCGCGCCCAGCGCACACCAGAAAACGCCACTCAGTAGCCACGCCACTTCCTGCCAGACGCTTCTCGACGAGAGAAACAGCACGCGCATCAGAAGCAGGCAGAGCGGGGCCGCAAGCATTGCCCCAATAAGCGGCATCACCACCTCGCCTTTACGTGAGAGAAAACCGGCTACTACCCCCGGCAGGATGAAGAACAACAGGCCCAGCTCGGGATGACCGGACGCTCTGAAGGCGCCTTTCACGTTAAAAGCGAGTGACATGCAAACGACCGTAAACAGCAAAAAACAGCTGATTACGCCAGCCCAGTTTCGTTTAAAGTTCAAACTATCCTCCTGACTTATCTCTATCAAATACAAAAATCGTCCGGTGGACGCCCAGTCAGATAAAGCAATGCGGCAATCCTTGCCAAAGCACGCACAGAAGTCGTGCGATAATAGGTGGCTGTCGGTAGCTATTACGATTAAACTAACCGACTGCTAGTGTTTAGGGTATTTATCAGGAAGCAGGGAGATGCAAAGTGATTCCCTGACTCTGAAAACAGTAGCCCAAATAGTCCTTTCATTCAACAACTTACTGGTAAACAAGAAGTTAGCCTCCGTGAATATAAACGTCGCAGACTTGTTAAATGGGAATTACATCCTGTTATTATTTGTGGTACTGGCGCTGGGCCTTTGTCTGGGTAAATTACGCCTGGGTTCAGTTCAACTTGGTAATTCCATTGGCGTTTTAGTCGTCTCCCTGTTATTAGGTCAACAACATTTCAGTATTAACACGGACGCGCTTAACTTAGGTTTCATGCTGTTTATTTTTTGCGTAGGCGTGGAAGCCGGTCCGAACTTTTTTTCCATTTTCTTCCGAGATGGCAAAAATTACCTGATGCTGGCGCTGGTGATGGTCGGCAGCGCCCTGCTGATTGCGTTAGGGCTGGGCAAGCTGTTTGGCTGGGACATCGGCTTAACGGCCGGTATGCTGGCAGGCTCGATGACCTCCACACCGGTGCTTGTCGGCGCGGGGGATACGCTTCGTCATTCTGGCATGGCCGGCACGCCGCTTTCCTCCGCGCTGGACAACCTGAGTCTGGGCTATGCCCTGACCTATCTGATTGGTCTGGTGAGCCTGATTGTTGGCGCGCGCTATCTGCCAAAACTTCAGCATCAGGATCTCCAGACCAGCGCCCAGACCATCGCCCGCGAGCGCGGCCTGGACACGGACTCCAAACGTAAAGTTTACCTGCCGGTGATCCGCGCCTACCGCGTCGGGCCGGAGCTGGTTGCCTGGACCGACGGGAAAAACCTGCGCGAGCTGGGGATCTACCGTCAGACCGGCTGCTACATCGAACGTATCCGTCGTAACGGCATTCTGGCAAACCCGGACGGTGACGCGGTGCTCCAGATGGGCGATGACATCGCCCTTGTTGGCTACCCGGACGCCCACGCGCGTCTCGATCCGAGCTTCCGCAACGGGAAAGAGGTGTTTGACCGCGACCTGCTGGACATGCGTATTGTCACCGAAGAGATTGTGGTGAAAAACCACAATGCCGTGGGCCGCCGTCTGGCACAGCTGAAGCTGACCGACCACGGTTGTTTCCTCAACCGCGTGATCCGCAGCCAGATTGAAATGCCTATCGACGATAACGTGGTGCTCAATAAAGGCGATGTGTTGCAGGTTAGCGGCGATGCCCGACGTGTTAAAACCGTTGCCGACCGTATCGGCTTTATCTCGATCCACAGCCAGGTGACGGACCTGTTAGCCTTCTGCGCCTTCTTCATTGTCGGCCTGATGATCGGGATGATCACCTTCCAGTTCAGCAACTTTAGCTTCGGCATTGGTAACGCAGCCGGTCTGCTGTTCGCCGGGATCATGCTGGGCTTCCTGCGAGCGAACCATCCCACCTTCGGCTATATCCCTCAGGGTGCGCTGAACATGGTGAAAGAGTTCGGTCTGATGGTCTTTATGGCGGGTGTCGGCTTAAGCGCCGGGAGCGGCATTGGCAACGGCCTGGGCGCGGTCGGCTGGCAAATGTTGGTTTCCGGACTTATCGTCAGCCTGGTACCGGTGGTGATCTGTTTCCTGTTCGGCGCCTACGTGCTCCGCATGAACCGCGCCCTGCTCTTCGGGGCAATGATGGGCGCGCGCACCTGCGCACCGGCGATGGAGATCATCAGCGACACCGCGCGCAGCAACATCCCGGCGCTGGGCTATGCAGGCACCTACGCCATCGCAAACGTGCTGCTGACGCTGGCAGGTACGCTAATCATCATTATCTGGCCAGGACTCGGATAAATCTCAAGTTTGCGTGTGGCGCAAAAAATTTTCGTTACGCGCAGAACTTTTTACGCAGGGTGCAGTCATAACTAGTGCCACTGCTTTTCTTTGATGTCCCCAATTTGTGGAGCCCATCAACCCCGCCGTTTTGGTTCAAGGTTGATGGGTTTTTTGTTTCCTGAAATTAATACCTTCCCTATCAATTACTTATAACACTACCTTATTTCCATGGCGGTATAGCTGATCTTCTTGCGCGGTTAAATTTTGCCTGGTCAATATCTTAAAAGAACAACGATTGAGCGTAGATATGATCGGGTTTGAACTTCGATACAGGCAGCTGGCATAAGCTGGAACGAATTAATCCACCTGATGACAGGAAAAGGAATGAAGGCTTCATCCGGGGATAGCGGCAGAAGTCTACATAAAGCTCGCTCACCACTCCAATTTCGGAATCGCTCTTCTGAAACCGGAATTTATTTAGGTCCCATGTATGCGTTCACATATCGCGTGCAATAGTATTGAGGTTATTGACGGTGGATATCACTACCCTTGCCCGTAAATGGGGCTCAAGACTACTTAAGGCCGTCTGGTTTGTGTTAATTAGCTTCCTGGCAGGACGTATGCTGGGTCCTTCAACAGCTTATATTAACCACGACGTTGCAACTGCTATTTGCGGCTTCATCTATGGTGATATTAATGCGGAGACAATGTACGAAACATATACAAATATTGATATTTTGATTCTGTTAACATCTGCAACGATCGTCTGTCTCATAACATTGAAGATATTCAACAAAACCAGGAATCATTAATCTTCTAATCCCGCCCTGTCTGTGGCTCAAAGACGACGGCTCAACGTAGTGGTACTTCACTGAGGGCATTTATTTGCCCTTATTGCCCTTCCCTCACCTGCCACAAACATATATGATTTAATGTATATGATAAAAAAAACACGCAGGATCCCCAGATGCTTCACCCCGTTCAGCTCTTCAAAACCCTCTCCGACGAAACGCGGCTCTCCATCGTCATGCTGCTCCGTGAAGCAGGAGAATTGTGCGTCTGCGATCTCTGCGCCGCGACCACCGAGCCGCAGCCGAAAGTCTCGCGCCATATGGCCTTACTGCGCGAGGCCGGGCTGGTCATCGATCGTCGTGAGGGTAAATGGATCTACTACCGTCTCTCTCCCAACATGCCCGCGTGGGCGGCAACCGTTATCGATAACAGCTGGAACTGCCTGCGAGAAGAGACACGTATGAAGCTGAAAAACCGCCTCCCGGGCTCTTGCTAACCACGACACATTCACAAAAACAGATATAACGGAGTAAAAGATGTTTCTGGCAGGGGCTATTTTTCTGTTTACGCTGGTACTGGTTATCTGGCAGCCCAAAGGGCTCAGTATCGGCTGGAGTGCCACCATTGGCGCCGCGCTGGCGCTGGCGAGCGGTGTGATCCACTTTAACGATATTCCGGTGGTCTGGAACATCGTCTGGAATGCGACGGCCACGTTTATCGCGGTAATCGTTATCAGTTTGCTGCTGGATGAGTCCGGTTTTTTCGAGTGGGCGGCGCTGCACGTTGCTCGCTGGGGAAACGGTCGCGGGCGGTTGCTGTTTACCTGGATCGTGCTGCTGGGTGCGGCCGTGGCGGCGCTGTTCGCCAATGACGGTGCGGCATTGATCCTGACGCCTATCGTTATCGCCATGCTGCTGGCGCTGGGGTTCAGCAAGCAGGCCACGCTGGCGTTCGTGATGGCGGCGGGATTTATCGCCGATACCGCCAGCCTGCCGCTGATTGTCTCCAACCTGGTCAACATTGTGTCGGCGGACTTCTTTAAGCTGGGCTTTAGCGAATACGCCTCGGTGATGATCCCGGTTGATATCGCCGCAATTGCCGCAACGCTGGTGATGCTGCATCTGTTCTTCCGCAAGGAAATACCGCCGGAATATGACCTGGCAAAACTCCGCGAGCCTGCTTTGGCCATTCACGACCTGCCGACGTTCAGAACGGGCTGGATCGTGCTGCTGCTACTGCTCGTCGGTTTCTTTGTGCTTGAACCTCTGGGTATCCCGGTCAGCGCTATCGCAACAACTGGCGCGCTGATTTTGTTTGCCGTTGCTAAACGCGGGCACGCCATTAACACCGGAAAAGTGCTGCGCGGCGCGCCGTGGCAAATTGTTATCTTCTCGCTGGGGATGTATCTGGTGGTGTATGGCCTGCGCAACGCCGGGCTGACGGAGTCTCTTTCAGGCGTTCTTGATTACTTAGCCGGGTACGGACTCTGGGTCACCACGCTGGGAACCGGATTTATCACCGCCTTCCTGTCATCCATAATGAACAATATGCCAACGGTGCTGATTGGCGCGCTCTCCATTGAGGGTAGTGCTGCAACAGGGTTGGTTAAAGAGGCGATGATTTACGCTAACGTGATTGGCTGCGATTTGGGGCCGAAAATTACCCCCATCGGGAGCCTGGCTACCCTGCTATGGCTTCATGTGCTGGCACAGAAAAACATGACTATTACCTGGGGCTACTATTTCAGGACGGGCATCATAATGACGCTGCCAGTTCTCTTTGTGACGCTTGCCGCGCTGGCGCTACGTCTCTCCTTCACACTGTAATGAGTAACGGATATGAGCCATATCACTATCTACCACAACCCGGCCTGCGGCACGTCGCGCAATACGCTGGAGATGATCCGCAACAGCGGTACGGAACCCGAAATTATTCTCTATCTTGAGAACCCACCGTCGCGTGATGAACTGACAAGGCTGATTGCAGATATGGGGATTTCCATAGGCGATCTGCTGCGCAAAAACGTCGAGCCTTATGAGCAACTGGGCCTTTCACAGGGACATTTCACCGACGACCAGCTTATCGATTTCATGCTGCAATACCCTATTCTGATTAACCGTCCGATTGTGGTGACGCCGCTGGGTGCCCGTCTGTGCCGCCCTTCTGAAGTCGTTCTCGACATCCTTCCGGACGCGCAAAAAGGGGCATTTACGAAGGAAGATGGCGAAGTCGTCGTTGACGCCAGCGGGAAAAAAATCTCCTGACATCAGGCGTGGCCGGTGCGAGCGCTATCAGACGGTATCCTCGCCTGCAATCCGCCCCACCATCACCCGGATCTCCTCCCGGGTTAACGGCGACCGGTCGGTTACAAAATGCAGCGTCATCCCCTCGATAAACGCATCCAGCGCACGGGCGGTGGCCGGATCAAACCACTGCTCAAGCGTAGTCTGGCTCATCTTCATCCAGTCCTGCATCACCGTTTTCAGCGCGGCGCTGCGGTGCATAAACGCGTATAACTGATACATCAGCGCCATATTGTGTGGCGTGGTCACGGCTGAACTGTGGATCAGCGTGGTAATGGCCTCGCACGCCCTCTCCCGCCCGGTCACCCCCGCGAAGAAATCCCGGTACTGCTGAGACATCTGTTGCGTAAACCACGTGAATGCCTCCTCCAGAAGCGACTCCATCCCGTCGAAATAGTAGGTCATCGACCCCAGCGGCACGCCTGCGCAGGTGGCAATTTTGCGGTGCGTGACGGCATGAATACCGTGCTCAGCAATGGTGTCCAGCGTCGCCTGGAGTATCTTCTCGCGGCGGTTAGGGTCGTTCGGTGGTCTGCTCATAAAATCCTCATCCAGTTTGTGTACAAATGTACACAAAGTTGCTAGTGTTGTCGCTATTGTTGTACTTCTGGTGCTGATCCCAATGACGCTAACTTCTCCTCGCAAAGCCCTGCATCTGCGCATGTGGGCGCTGTTTATGTTCTTCTTCATCCCCGGGCTGCTGATGGCTTCCTGGGCAACGCGCACCCCGGCAATCCGCGATACGCTGTCCGTCTCGACGGCGGAGATGGGGATCGTGCTGTTTGGCCTGTCGATTGGCTCGATGAGCGGCATCCTCTGCTCGGCCTGGCTGGTGAAGCGCTTTGGCACGCGGGCGGTGATCCGCACCACCATGTGCTGCGCCGTGGTAGGTATGCTCGGTCTGAGCGTGGCGCTGTGGTTCGCCTCGCCGCTGATGTTTGCCCTTGGGCTGATGGTATTTGGCGGCAGCTTTGGTGCGGCGGAAGTGGCCATTAACGTCGAGGGGGCCGCCGTCGAAAAGGCGATGAACAAAACGGTGCTGCCGATGATGCATGGCTTTTACAGCCTCGGCACGCTGGCGGGCGCGGGCGTAGGGATGGCGCTGACGGCGCTGGGCATTGCGGCCAATGTGCACATTTTACTCGCGGCGCTGGTCTGTATTATCCCGATCCTCACCGGCATCAGGGCTATTCCCGCTGGCACAGGACAAAACGCCTCGGACGAACAGAAGACTGCGGCAAAAGGGTTGCCTTTCTATCGCGATTTCCAGCTGATGCTGATTGGCGTGGTAGTGCTGGCGATGGCGTTTGCTGAAGGCTCCGCCAACGACTGGCTACCGTTGCTGATGGTGGACGGGCACGGATTTAGCCCCACCTCCGGCTCGCTGATTTACGCCGGGTTTACGCTCGGCATGACCGTCGGACGCTTTACCGGGGGCTGGTTTATCGACCGTTACAGCCGCGTGGCTGTCGTCCGTGCCAGCGCCCTGCTGGGCGGGCTGGGCATCGCGATGATTATCTTTGTGGATGTGGACTGGATTGCCGGCGTGTCGGTGATCCTGTGGGGACTGGGCGCCTCCCTTGGCTTCCCGCTGACCATTTCCGCTGCCAGCGATACCGGCCCCGACGCGCCGACGCGCGTGAGCGTCGTGGCGACCACGGGCTACCTCGCTTTCCTGGTGGGCCCGCCGCTGCTTGGATTCCTCGGTGAGCACTACGGGTTACGCAGCGCGATGCTGGTGGTATTAGGGTTAGTCATTATTGCCGCCCTGGTGGCGCGAGCGGTGGCAAAACCGGAAGCAGAAACAACGTCAATGGAGAAGGGATATGAGCGTTAAACTGATTGCAGTCGACATGGATGGCTCCTTCCTGAGCGATGCGAAAACCTATAACCGCGCGCGTTTTCTGGCGCAGTACGCGCGCATGAAAGCGCAAGGCATCCGTTTTGTGGTCGCCAGCGGAAACCAGTACTACCAGCTGATCTCATTTTTCCCGGAGATCGCCCATGAAATTGCCTTCGTCGCCGAAAACGGCGGCTGGGTGGTAGATGCGGGCGAAGACGTGTTTAACGGCGAACTGTCGAAAGAGCATTTTCTGACCGTCGCCACCCTGTTAAACGACGTGCCCGGCATTGAGATAATTGCCTGCGGAAAAAACAGCGCCTACACGCTGAAAACGTATAACGACCTCTTCAAAGAGATTGCTGCGAAATACTATCACCGCCTTGAAAGCGTCAGCAGCTTTGACAACCTCAACGATATTTTCTTCAAATTCGGGCTAAACGTCTCTGACGACGAAATTCCGCGCATTCAGGCGCTGCTGCATGAGAAGCTTGGCGACATCATGGTGCCGGTGACCACGGGACACGGTAGTATCGACCTGATTATCCCCGGCGTACACAAAGCTAACGGCCTGCGGATCCTGCAAGCGCGCTGGGGCATTGAGGACAGTGAAGTGGTGGCCTTTGGCGACAGCGGTAACGACGTGGAGATGTTGCGCCAGGCTGGGTTTGGCTTCGCGATGGCCAATGCCAGACCGCACATTAAGGCGGTGGCCCGCTATGAAGCGCCGAACAATAATGACGAAGGGGTGCTGGACGTAATTGATAGGGTGCTGGACGGGGAGGCGCCGTTTAATTGATTCCGTGCGCTCTGGTGCCCTCATCCTAACCCTCTCCCACAGGGCTGAGGGTTCCCCACAAAATAATGCCTGCACAGACGGCCCCCTCTCCCTTGAGGAAGAGGGCTGGGGTGAGGGGGAACATACGGCTCTGGTGGTCATTCCGTTCACTTTATGTTCCTTGCTACTCTGTAGCGACATGAGCGGTGAACGTGCCAGGGTGGCTCAGTCGCCACCACCCTGGCGACCCGGGCTCCCGGCGGAAAATCGCCGCTTCGCGGTGCCTTCGGCTTATTCCTTCCGGCTTATCGGGGACGGGCGGAGGTAACATCCCTGTAAAGCCCGCCCTCTCGGCGCATCCCTGCGCCTCGCCCCGGCCTACAGGAAACGCCTCAGCGATTTACAGCCGGACCGAGGCATCGCTGAAAGCCCTCAGTTATTCTGAGGCAACGTTATCGCTTTTGCTTTCAAATTACTGGGGATCCCTCAGCCCACAGGGAGAGGGAACTGTCCCGAGCTCGCCCACGGGGGAGAGGGAATAAGGATTACGGTTGCAGGGCGTTTCCGACGCGTTTGTCCTTCAGGAACACCACCATCAGACCTACCCACAGCACACCGTTTGCGAGATTGAACAGGCTGAAGAGCCCGTTTCCGCCAAACGCATAAGCATGCTTGCTCACCTCAATTCCGACGGTGAAAATCAGCATTTGCAGCATCCCCATCGCGGCAGAGACCGTGCCTTTACTCATTTCACTGGCGAACAGCGTCAGGCGTACCAGACCGGCATTCGCCACGCCGATACCAAACGCGTAAATGCTCAGCCCCGCCGTCATCCACAGGTACGCATGAGACGAGGCTACGGTCGCCACCGCCGCAATAATCAGCCCTGCCGCTATGGGCCAACCGCCCATAATAATCAGCGAACGCACGGTACGGCGTGACGTCAGACGCGCCAGCACCAGGTTACCGATAATCAGCGCGCCAAAAATCGGCACCTGTAACAGGCCATACTCATAGCTGCTAAGCTGTTCGCCGCTGATGATAATGACCGGCGACTGGGCAATCCACGCCAGCAGCGGCAGGCTGACAAAGCCCGTCGCCAGCGCGCCCGCGACAAAACGGCCGTTTTTCAGCACCGCCTTATAATCACGCCCCAGCTCTTTAAGCGAGAGCTTTTCGCCCAGGCGGGTGGCGGTCTCCGGCATCGCACGGTGCAGACCAAAGAAAGAGATGGCCGCAAGCGCGGCAAATAGCACGAACATCCCTTCCCACGGCGCGACGTGGACCCATGCGGCTCCCACCAGCGGCCCCAGAAGCGGTGCAATCAGCGCCACGTTCGCCATCAGCGCGGTAATTTTGATACATACCGCCTCCTCAAACGACTCCTGAATAGCGGCGTAGCCCACGGCACCAATAAAGCACAGGCTCACGCCCTGAAGGAAACGCAGCAACGTAAACTGCTCAATGTTCTGCGCCAGCAGCGTGGCGAGACAGGTGACGATAAACCATACCACGCCCGTCAGCATCACCGGGCGGCGGCCAATACGATCCGACAGCGGCCCTAAAAGCCACTGTAAAAACATGCCGCCCGCGAGATAGGCGGTCATCGATGTAGGTACCCACTCAATACCTGCGTTGTACTGCTCAACCACAGCCAGCATGCCTGGCTGGATCATGTCGTTGCCGATGTAGGTAGAGAATTCGTAAAGCACCAGACACAGAGGAAAAAGTAACGCCTGACGACCCAGACGATTACCGGAAGAAGAACGGTTTATCATGCAATCTCTTTAATATGAAAAAATCGCGATGAGTGTAATGAATTGCCGCTGTCTGAGATAGCAAATTAACGTGAAAAAACAGAAATAACGCACTTATCGTTGTTGTTTAAGGTTTCCTTAAGTTGCCCTCCTTATGATAGTGCTATTTCACGTTATTGACCGAAACTATGACACACGCCGTCAGCCCTTCAGAATTATCTAAGTTACCGACAAATAAGACAAAACGCCTTTACCGTTTGCCTGCCCGCTTTTATGGTTATCAGCTTTTCGTGCTGATCGTCCTTGCGCTGCTTTTTACCTGGCTTTCGCGCGATGAATCGCTTGACCGATGGATCACCGGCTTCTGGTATGACGCGGCGACGCATCATTTCCCGCTACAGCAAAATCCGCTGCTGGATCTGCTCAACCATCGGCTGGCGAAATATGTGGCCATTGCCCTGGCCGTCATCGCGCTGGTTTACGGGGCTTACAGACGCAATGCCCGGCTGGTGACGGCCGCGCTTCTGATGGGTCTGGGCGCGCTCGTTGTAGGAGCCCTGAAAAGCATGAGCCACCACAGCTGTCCGTGGGATCTGGTGGAGTATGGCGGCAAAGCCGTCTCGTATCCCCTGTTCAGCGCGATTCCGGCCGACAGCGGACCGGGACGCTGCTTTCCCGGCGGCCACGCCTCAAGCGGGTTTATGGTGATGGGGCTGTTTTTTGCCTTCTGGCGTGAACGTCCACGCCTGGCCTGGACCTTTGTCGCGTTGGGCGTTGTTATGGGGCTGCTGATGGGATTCGGGCAGGTCATGCGCGGCGCGCATTTTTTCTCTCACAACCTGTGGGCCGGGTGGTGGGTCTGGTTTTCCCAGGTGCTGGTTTACGGGCTGGTTTCCGCCTGGTTTGCTAAAGAGTAACGAGATTATGTTAGAAAATCTGAACTACGAACTGTTTTACCTGCTCAACGCCACGCCGTCGTCACCGGAATGGATGATCGATCTCGCCACCTTCATTGCGAAAGATGTGATCAGCATTGTACCGGCGCTGGCGGTGATCCTCTGGTTATGGGGACCTCGTACACAGGTCACCGCCCAGCGCCATCTGGTGATCAAAATGGCGATGGCGATCGGCGTCAGCGTGCTGGCAAGCTACGTGCTGGGCCACGCCTTCCCACATGATCGTCCGTTTGTAGATCGCGTCGGCTACAACTTCCTGCACCATGCGCCGGACGACTCGTTCCCGAGCGATCACGGCACGGTGATCTTCACCTTTGCGCTGGCCTTCCTGTTCTGGCATCGCCTGTGGTCCGGCGTAGTGCTGATGGGCGTGGCGGTCGCCATCGCCTGGTCCCGCGTCTACCTGGGCGTGCACTGGCCGCTGGATATGGTCGGCGGTTTCCTGGTGGGGCTGATGGGCTGCGTCAGCGCAGCCATCCTGTGGAGCCTCTTTGGTCCGGCGCTTTATCGTGGATTATCACAGGCCTATCGCGTTCTGTTTGCCCTTCCGATCCGCAAAGGCTGGATACGTGACTAACCCCGGTCCGTCAGGTTACACTTGAGCCCCCGCCCTGCGGGGGCTCACTTTTTTAGCCCGAGGATCTATGGAAACACGTCGCGATGACCGCATTGCTCAGCTGCTCCAGGCGCTGAAGCGCAGCGATAAGCTGCATCTTAAGGAAGCCGCTACCCTGCTTGGCGTGTCTGAAATGACCATTCGTCGCGATCTGAACAGCGACAGCGCCCCCGTTGTGCTGCTTGGCGGGTATATTGTTCTGGAGCCGCGTAGCGCCAGCCATTATCTGTTAAGCGATCAAAAAACACGCCTGGTGGAGGAGAAGCGCAAAGCCGCGCGGCTCGCCGCCTCGCTGGTGCAGCCGCATCAAACGCTGTTTTTTGACTGCGGTACGACAACCCCGTGGATCATCGAGGCCATCGACAGCACCGTTCCCTTTACCGCCGTCTGTTATTCGCTAAACACCTTCCTGGCCTTGCAGGAGAAACCGGCGTGCCGGGTGATTTTGTGTGGCGGCGAATTTCATGCCAGCAACGCCATTTTCAAACCGCTGAATATTCAGGACACGCTGAGCAATGTATGCCCGGATATCGCCTTTTACTCTGCGGCGGGCGTGAATGTGAAACAGGGGGCAACCTGTTTTAATCTTGAAGAGTTACCGGTGAAACAGTGGGCGCTCAACGCCGCACAGCAGCATGTGCTGGTGGTTGATCACAGTAAATTTGGCAAGGTCCGTCCGGCAAGGATGGGAGAGCTGTCGCGCTTTGACGCCATCGTCAGTGATTGCCGCCCGGATGATGAGCTGGTGGCATACGCGAAAGCGCAGCAGGTGAAGTTGATGTATTGAGGTTATGCCGGGTGGCGGCTTCGCCTTACCCGGCCTACAACGGCTCGAACGTAGGCAGGTTAAGCGCAGCTCCACCCGGCAAAAACTTAGCTGAACCAGCTGCCAAACCAGCCGTGGAATTTCATTAACACAAAGTCCCATATCCGGCTGAAGAAGCCGCCCTCTTCCACCGCTTCCATTACCACCAGCGGACGCTGCTCAATGGATTTGCCGTTAAGCTGGAAATCTATCGTCCCGACCACCTGGCCTTTTTTTAACGGCGCGGTCAGCTGTGGCTCGGTCAGGGTATAGCTCGCTTTCAGGTTTTTCAGCTGGCCGCGTGGAATGGTGACGGACCCCGCTTCACCTGCCCCCAGGTTTACTTCACTTTTATCACCAAACCAGACGCGCTGGCTGACGAAGGTGGCGTCCGGCTTAATCGGCGTGACGGTTTCAAAGAAGCGGAAACCCCAGGTCAGCAGTTTTTCTGACTCGTTAAAACGAATGCGGTCGGTTTTCGTGCCCAGCACCACCGAGATCAGGCGCATATCGCCCTGCGTCGCAGAAGCCACCAGGTTGTATCCGGCCCCGGCAGTTGTACCGGTTTTCATGCCGTCCACGTTAACGTTACTGCTCCAGAGCAGGCGGTTACGGTTAGGCTGGCGAATATTATTGAAGGTAAACTCTTTCTCTTTATGGATGGCGTACTCATCCGGAACGTCATGGATCAGCGCTTTGCCCAGCAGCGCCATATCGCGCGCGGTACTGAACTGACCCGGCGCATCCAGGCCGTGAACGGTTTTAAAGGTGGTATTGGTCAGACCCAGTTTTTTCGCGTAGCCATTCATCAGCCCAATAAATGAGTCCTGACTGCCCGCGACGTAATCGGCCAGCGCAATACAGGCATCATTTCCCGACTGAATAATGACCCCTTTATTCAGATCGGAAACGGAGACCTGATCACCGGGCTTCAGGAACATCACGGACGAGCCGCGCAGCGCCGGGTTACCGGTCGCCCAGGCATCTTTCCCGACGGTGACCATGTCATTCAGCTTGATCTTGCCCGCTTTCAACGCCTGGCCGACCACATAGCTGGTCATAATTTTCGTCAGGCTCGCCGGGTCGAGTTTTTCGTCGGCGTTACCTTCCGCCAGCACTTTCCCGCTGGCGTAATCCATCAGGATCCAGGCGCGCGCATCAACAGGCGGCGCTTCGGGCGCTGTCTGTTCCGCCGCATGAAGCGTTGGGGCAAAAAGGAAAAGCAGCGCCGAGCCTGCCGCCAGGCTGCGCAGAGAAGAAGTTTTTTGCGTCATAAATGCCACCCGAGTGTCCATTCTAAAAATCACGTCACAATCACCGTGTCGCAAGAAGCGATGAGTAATAGCGCACTACAGCCTTCAAAGAAACCTGTTCCAGGTAAAGTTTTTAAAGTTTATGCAATAACATTCAGATACGCTTTGATTGCGGCGTTTTTTTTAGCATCTGTTGCGTAATTGTTAGGTTTATCTCACCATGGCGAAAAGCTGACTCGGATTCACATCTCATCGGGAGTAAATATGATTACGCTGTGGGGCAGGAACAATTCGACTAACGTGAAGAAAGTGCTCTGGACGCTGGAGGAGCTGGATTTACCGTTCAACCAAATTATGGCTGGCATGGCGTTCGGGGTGAATAAAGACGCCGACTATCTGGCGATGAACCCAAACGGGCTGGTGCCGCTGCTGCGCGATGACGAGACAGACGCCACGCTGTGGGAGTCCAATACCATTGTGCGTTATCTCGCCGCGCAGTACGGCCAGGGTCGCCTGTGGGTTGAAAATCCGGCCCAGCGCGCGCAGGGCGAAAAATGGATGGACTGGGCAAACCAGACGCTTTCCCCCACGCACCGCGTGATCCTGATGGGGCTTATCCGTACGCCGGAAGCCGATCGTGATTATCCCGCCATTCATGCCGCCCAGGATGCGTGTGAGTCGCTGTTTGCGATGATGGACGACGAACTGGCGAAGCATACCTGGTTCTCCGGCGACACGTTCGGCGTGGGCGATATCGCCGTCGCCCCCTTCGTCTGGAACCTCACTAACATGGGTCTCAGCTGGACCCCGCGCCCTCACCTTGAGCGCTGGATCCAGCAGCTCAGCGAGCGCCCGGCGTATCGCAACGTGGTGATGATCCCGGTGACCTGATTACGACCCGGACGGGCTGACTTTCCAAAGCTGCCCGTCCGTCTCGTCGGTCAGCACGTACAGATAACCATCCGGCCCGACGCGCACATCGCGGATACGCTGATCTTTATCCCCAAGAATTCGCCCATCCTCCGTCACGCTATTGCCCTTCACGCTCAGCACGATGACGTCTTTCTCCTTCAGCGCGCCGATAAACAGCTTGTTTTTCCACTGCGGGAAGACGTCGCTGTTGTAGAACGCCATGCCGCTGACGGCGGGCGACACTTTCCAGACAAACAGCGGTTTTTCAGTGCCCTCAACGTGCTCGCCTTTCGCTTCCGGGATTTTCAGGCCGCTGTAATTGATCCCGTGCGTCGCCAGGGGCCAGCCGTAGTTTTTGCCCTTCTCAGGAATGTTAACCTCATCCCCACCGCGTGGTCCGTGTTCGTTGAGCCACAGCGTGTCACTCCACGGGTTCATCGCCATTCCCTGCGGGTTGCGAATGCCATAGGACCAGATTTCCGGGCGCGCACCGGCGGTGTTCACAAACGGATTATCCGGTGGCACTTTTCCGTCCTCCGTCAGGCGCACCACCTTGCCCTGAAGCTTGTCCAGATCCTGCGCCGTCGGGCGCTGGTTGTTTTCACCCAGGCCAATAAAAAGATGGCCTTTGCCGTCGAACACCAGCCGTCCGCCAAAGTGGTTGCCGGTAGAGAGCTTCGGCATCTGTCGGAACACCACCTGGAAGCCCTCAATGCGCGACAGGTCATCGCTCAACCGCCCGTAGCCCACCGCGGTACCCGCTTTGCCATCATTACCTGCCTCGGCGAAGCTGAGCCAGACCCGCCGTGATTGTGCAAAATCCGGGGCCAGCGCGACGTCCAGCAGTCCGCCCTGGCCGCTCGCCCACACTTTCGGCACGCCGACAATCGGATCGGAGAGCCCTTTCCCTGCCTGCCAGTGCTTAAGCTGCCCGTCTTTGAGCGTGATGAGCAGCCCCTTGTTATCTGGCAGAAACGCCAGCGACCAGGGGTGATCCAGTTTTGTCTGTAGCACGTCGACCTTAACCGTCTCAGGCGCTGCAAGCAGTGAAAGCGGGAATAACAAGACTGGAAGGAAAATCAGCGAGGATCGAGGCATAACGCACTCCTTTATCGACATATGGCTTAAAGATTAGCCACTGTTCCCGGGTGCGTTACCACTTTTACAAAAGCTTAATCAGAAGGGGGAGTTGCCTCCCCCGGGTTCAGTGCCGGGCAAGCGTTTCCGGCTTGTTCAGACACATGATGCAAAGCGCGAGCGTGGTCAGGCAGTTTTCAAGCTTCTCCGCGTTAACGGCAATAAAATTCGGGCAGTCGTGACGTCCGTTCATCAAACAGACCCCGGCGATGGAGAGCACCTCGGCGGCGCGGCGCAGCGCCACTAATTCGCTTTCAGCGTAGTGCGCTTTCAGGATGGGTGCTTTTTCACGCATGAAATTGCAAAGTTCAAAGAAGTTATCACGCAGATTTTCGCTTTCGCTGACTGACATATACCCTTTCGCCTTGCGGAGTTGCAGATATGCAGCCAGGTCGATTCGGGCGTTGATCAGCTTGTTAAGCAGATCGCGTTTCAGTCTGTCAACGGACATGCTATTCCTCCTCTGTCAGCCATGTTACCTCATTAAGAATAAGGTCATTTTTTGTACAATGTAATGCCTGGGATCAATAAACGATAACTGATTAACATTCTTTACAATGTTACAACGATTGCCGGCCTCAACTGCGCCATCAAGAGTGTATAAATCCCCTGCGATACGCTGTAAAATCCCGCCCTGATAACTCCATAATTGATGAATTTTTAACCTATGAGCAATGTTACGCACCCGCCGAAAATCGGCTTTGTCTCCCTGGGCTGCCCGAAGAACCTGGTGGACTCCGAACGCATCCTGACTGAACTTCGCACTGAAGGCTATGACGTGGTGCCAAGCTACGACAACGCCGACATGGTGATCGTCAACACCTGCGGGTTCATCGACAGCGCGGTCCAGGAGTCACTGGAAGCTATTGGTGAAGCCCTGACGGAAAACGGCAAAGTGATTGTCACCGGCTGCCTGGGCGCGAAGGTGGATCAGATCCGCGAAGTTCACCCGAAAGTGCTGGAGATCACCGGCCCGCACAGCTACGAGCAGGTGCTGGAACATGTTCATCACTACGTCCCCAAACCAAAGCACAACCCGTTCCTGAGCCTGGTGCCGGAACAGGGCGTGAAGCTGACGCCGCGCCACTACGCCTACCTGAAAATTTCCGAAGGCTGCAACCATCGCTGCACCTTCTGCATCATCCCGTCGATGCGTGGCGATCTGGTGAGCCGTCCGATTGGCGAGGTGCTGGCAGAAGCCAAACGCCTGGCCGACGCGGGCGTGAAGGAGCTGCTGGTCATCTCCCAGGACACCTCCGCCTACGGCGTGGACGTTAAACACCGTTCCGGTTTCCACAACGGCGAGCCAGTGAAAACCAGCATGGTCGGCCTGTGCGAGCAGCTGGCTAAGCTCGGGATCTGGACGCGCCTGCACTACGTCTATCCTTACCCGCACGTTGACGATGTGATCCCGCTGATGGCGGAAGGCAAAATCCTGCCGTACCTGGATATCCCGCTACAGCATGCCAGCCCGCGCATTCTGAAGCTGATGAAACGTCCTGGCTCCGTTGACCGCCAGCTGGCGCGCATCAAGCAGTGGCGTGAGATCTGCCCGGATCTTACCCTGCGCTCCACCTTTATTGTCGGCTTCCCGGGTGAAACCGAAGAAGATTTCCAGATGCTGCTCGACTTCCTGAAAGAGGCGCGTCTGGATCGCGTCGGCTGCTTCAAGTACAGCCCGGTTGAAGGCGCAACGGCCAACGAGCTGGCGGACCAGGTACCGGAAGAGGTCAAAGAGGAGCGCTGGAACCGCTTTATGCAGCTGCAACAGCAGATCTCTGCTGAACGCTTGCAGGAGAAAGTGGGCCGCGAAATTCTGGTCATTATCGACGAAGTGGATGAAGAAGGCGCGATTGGCCGTAGCATGGCGGATGCGCCTGAAATCGACGGCGCGGTATACCTGAACGGGGAAACCAACGTCAAGCCGGGCGATATTATTCGCGTGAAGGTCGAAAACGCCGACGAGTATGATTTGTGGGGTAGCCGGGTTTAATCTCCTCTTTGAATAACGACTGATGATGCTGTGCTTATCGGGCATAACCTGGTCCCGATAAGCTCTTGCGGTCAGGGTTGTACAATGACCGCAATTGCGCGAGGGTAGCAGCGCAACGGCAGATTATCTATGCTTTTGTTGAGGCGTTTACTGTAATAATTAGATTGCGCTTTTTTGGTTCAGCCTGCCTAAAAAGCGAAACAGGTCATAATCATTTCTCAAGCAAAATTTTCGCATTATCAAATATTTATGCGTTGTAACTGTCTTATAGGTGATATTCATATTTATCGCAACCTCCTGAAAAGAATATCCTTTATTCAATCCGGTGATTATTTCAAGCTGGGTGAGAGACAGCGAAACATGTTTACACCCGAAGCACGATTTATAACCTTGAAATTCCTGGATCTCTATCCATTTTTGCCAGGCGAAAGTAAGTTTTCGCGTAATTTCACTCAGCGGTTCGCGCCGCAGGATATAGACTATATCGGCAAAGCAGGATGGAGAAATTCGGGAATCATCTTCTTCATCAACTAAACCAATTATTATACCCTTTTGCCGCGCGCGGAGTTCCGGAAGACAGATATAACGTTCACCATTGCAAAGCGAAAGAATAATCACATCCGCGTCAGCAATATTTTCCGATGTATAGTCGGTGATAAATTCAACATGACGATTAAACCGCTTACAGAAAAAATCGCTTAGAAAGTACTTCATACCTCTTCGAAACAGGAGGTCCGGATCATTTATTAAAATCTTTAGCATGTTCAAACCGATGTATAGCTGATATAAAATTGCTCTTCAGGCCACATAAATCCCTGGAGAAAATGGCTTCCACTCTCCTCGGCAATTTCATAATGCTGGCTATTTTCCACCCCTTCCACGAGCACGAATTGAACGTATCGGGCGCAATCTGCAATCAGCGAGCTTAAGGATGAAGGCTCTTCCAGAATAACGCTTTTATCAATTTTGACGCCATCGAATCGCGCCAGATCATCGGCTAAATCGCTGAACTGATCCGGCTTGATATCATCCAGCCAAAGTTCAGCTCCCATGGATTTGATCATCCTGACATGGGCGTTAAACGCCCGGCGTTCAGAGCAGGAAAGAGAAATAAACTCGTGCGGATCCTGGACTTCGAGAATAATCCCCTCCCGTAGCCAGGGCAGGAGGAGTTGAACAGCCTGCGAAGAGCAAAGCAGGCTGGCAGGAACGTTTAAATAATAACGCTTTTTGTTTTTCATCTTATAAATAATCTGCAACTGCCAGCACAGGATATTCAGACAGGCTTGATGCGATTGTGAAGCAAAGTACTGCTCATGATTAATTCCGGGCTGCAATAAACTTAATATCTCCCAGGCTTTAATTGCTTTTTCAGCCACGGAATAAATAGGTTGAAAACGTATTCCGCGTACCGCGTTTTCAAAGGATAAACGATAAGGCATAGTGCACCTTTAAATAAATATCAGAGGTTTATTGCCGGAAAGTGATCTACTGCCAGGTAAAATCGACGTTGATGACCGACTGGAATGTCCCAGCGGTGGCACTGCCCTGTGGGGTAAACATTCTGGCCGACAGGAGGAATGAGGCTGAACGCGTGCTGATGTTAACGTTCTGAGCCAGCGAATCGCCCGGTGCAACTGTCTGGCTACGATCGCGGCTGGCGATCCGAAGCGCCGTGTTGTCACTGGTGCCGCTGTTTTTCCATGCGGTGGCGTCCTGGGTATCGGGCGTGCCGCTAACTATAGCCGTCACTTTGGTCGTTCCGGCCGGACAATTGGTGAGCAGCAGGTCGAAGTCCTGCCACTCCCCGCCTTCTCCTGCGGTTTGCAGATCCCGACGTTGCAGGGTACCTAAATCCACAGTTTTGTTAACCGTATCGGTATCCACCGTACAGGGGCTGGCAACCACGTTACCGGTCAGCGTCAGCGACGCATCAGCATAGGATAGCCATGGCAACATCATCATGAATGCGCTGGCAAGCCATTTACGTTTAAGCATGTGAAATCTCCGTTGCGCTCCAGCAGGCTGGAGCGCATTCAGGCTATTGATATTCAAAGGTTGCCGTAACCACCGAGCTAATACTGCCTGGCATCACGCCGCCGTTCTGGGTATAAGCACGTGCCCGCAGTTTGTAGGTATAGGCATTACTGGCGATAGTTCCGGAAATCGTTTTGGTATTACCCAGTTGATCCCCTGCCTGACTTTGTAACTGAACGGCCAGGTTGGTTGCGGTGCCGGTATTACGATACATATCAGCCGGATTATTGAGATCGGCGGTGCCATGCATGGTCATAATGGCCTTCGTCGTTCCTGCCGGACAGCTGTTCAGGTTGATATCAAAATTGACCCAATCGGTGGCCGCACCTGCGGTTTGCAGCGAGGATGCCTGGATATTTTGCCCAAGATCGACAGATTTCGTAATACTGTCGCTGCTTACCTGGCAAGGAGAGGCAATGACGTTGCCGGTAATATTCAGTGTGACCGGGTCGCCTGCATATGTATTAAGACTAGCTACCATCAGACCCAGGGTACTGGCTGCGATAATTGATAATTTCGCCATTTTTCTCATTCCTTTATCTATTATTGGTACGTTAAATCAAGGGTGGCCGCTGCGTTAGCTTTACCCGTAGAAACACTGGTTTTGGTCTGATAATAGCGGGCGGTTATCGGGAAAGTTTCCTGGCCGCCTGCGGATTGTTTCAGCACAATTCGGTTATTTAATGTTAATGGTGTGCCGTTATATAACAGCTGGACACCGACACCTTTTGCCACATCTGCATTTCCCTGGCCTGTTAAGGCTAATACGCTAGTGGTGCCGACGTCAGGGTTTTGGGTACCTTGAAGCATGACGTTTATATTGGCTCCAGCATCGCAATTTAAGCCTAAATTCTGAGTGTTCTGCGCCCCAGAAGGTACAGTTCCAATTGTAGAAGCAAAGCTACTTGCCAAAACGTTACCAATTGGAAATGTTAAATTGGGAGTACTGATTGAACAGGCTACTTGTGTTATCGAACCACTCCCGATATATATTGGTACTTCCCGAACCCAGGCACCCGTAGCCGAATTATTTTCATTAGCAATAAATGATGCAATTTGACCTGTAACCATTCCTGACGTAATGGGACCTATTTTCCAAAACTGAATTCTTGGTTGATAATTGTAAGTGTTAGTTTCGTTTGTATTATATGTATACCAGTTAAGCGCCCAAACATCAGGCGATACGTTAATAGGTCCGGGAATACCAATAATCCCACTTCCGCTCCACGATGACGATCCTGCTGAAGTATTGAGATTTACACCAAAAGATATACCAACACCCGGCAAATTAGTTTTATATATCCTTGCACTACCAGAGGAAGTTAGTGCATATTGGAGCACACCGCTTTTGATACCCGCCGTGGACCCCTCCGCTCCCGAAGATACACAAGAATAAGTCTTAGCCATTGTTCCATAAATAACACTGCTTATTGGTGATCCAATAGGCGTATCTCTTTGTACAATAATATCCCCATAATTTACAGTATAGGGCGAGCCGATATAAGTATAAACACATGCTTGACTATAAATTGGCAAGAAAATCAAAAGCATTATTAGATAGCGAAAATGTTTAAACATTGTAAATGCCTTTATTAAAAATTAGCCTAACTAGGAATTAAAATGTAATAGTTAAATTTATCAATTACAAACTTGGTATATAGCCAGAACATTTAAACTCTTATCTTGTTCAGGAAGTGAGTAATTGACGCGACACTGCTCAGTAATATCATTCCCCCACTTCACCAGCAATGTTCCACTCTGATTTAACCCTGTTAAATATACCTGACCTTTGTCGCCGACAATAAAGCTGTTCTTGCTCTGTCCTTGAACCGTTGCGATAGCCCCAAAGGGTATCGGCTTGCCGCTGCTGTGGTTAAGCGTCATTAACACCCGCATCCCGACGTTTGCTACATAGTCCGCCCTAACCACCGCACCGCGGGTTGGGATAACGGTTTTATTCGTCAGTTCCAGTTCCACATCATCCGGAAGCGTATCAGTCATCAGCGCCACGTCGTTTTTGCGGTACGGCATCAGATTGCTGACAGCGGTGTAGCCGCGCCAGTCGGTTTTCGCCCCGCTCTGGTTCTGAATGCCCACCCCTTTCGCCCCTGGTGCTTTCACCAGCACGTTGGTTTCCCCCAGCGGCTGTGAGAAGGTCACGCCATCGGCATGAGCAATGATCCCGCCCTGCAGACCGTAGTTCAGACGATCGCTGTCTTTGTCGTAGCCGTAGCCCGCCGTTACTTCACCGTAGGTGCCTTTGTAATCCGCGTTAGCATTGCCGGTATACCCCACGCCGTCGGTGCCGTAACCCTGCTGCACGTTCCAGTTAAGGGCATTGTTCTCCAGTGCCGAACCGTTCAGGCCCACGTTGTGCGTAGTACCGTTGTTCTTGCTGTGGTTCATGCTGTAGTTGGCCCAGGTGCGCGGCAGGAATTTCTCCAGCGGCACGCTGACGTTCAGCGCTATTTGCTGATCCTTGTCATAGCTGGTCGTATGGCCGTAGCTATCGGTACTGCCGTTTTTGCTGTATGTATAGGTGATCCCGTAGGTCACGCTGTTCCAGGCGTTGTTATACCCGGCGCTGTAGGACTCCATGGTCTTTCCGGAATTCCAGTAATCCTCACGCACGGCGCTCAGCATCAGCGATCCGAGGTTCTGGCCGATGTTCTGGCTCATGGTCAGCTCGGCGCGGTTGCGACGGCAGTCCTGCAATGCGCTGTTGTCACCGTAGGAGTCCATCACTTCCTGCATGCCGTAATAGCCGCTGGTGGAGTAACGATAACCGGCGATGGCAAAGTTAGTGCCCGTCTCAACAAAGTTTTTGCTGTAGCGGATCCGCCAGGACTGGCCGCTGCTCTTCGGCATGCCTTCAGGGGTGCCCCACGACTGCGTCACGTCGGTGGAGAACGCGCCGAAGTCACCCATGTTTTTACCAATACCCGCCGCCAGGGACTGATACTTACTCGATTCCTGCACGCCGCCGTACAGCGTCAGACCATACGGCAGGCCATAAATGCCGGTGAGCTGAGCAAACGGGGTTTTCTCCACGTCGCTGTTGTACGAGCGATACTGGCCGCCTGTCACCGCATATTTAAAGCGCCCTTCACGCTGCAACACCGGCAGTGACGCAAAAGCCACGGTGAAGTGCTGCTCGCTGCCGTCGCTCTCTTTCACGGTGACGTCAAGATCCCCTGCGCCACCGGTCGGGTACATATCGGTAATTTCAAACGCACCCGGCGCCACATAGCTCTGGTAAATCTGATAACCGTTCTGACGAATAACCACCTGCGCGTTGGTGCGCGCAATACCGCGCACTACCGGCGCATAGCCTTTCAGCGAATCCGGCATCATGTCGTCATCGGAGGCCAGCTGCGCCCCGCGGAACGGGATACTGTCGAACACGTCCGCCGGGGAGGAGCTGTCACCGGTGGTGAGTTGCGCCTTCAGAGGAATAATTGCCCGCTGGCCGTAGGTATAAACCGTATCCCACTTGTCGTTGCCCTTGCTGTCGCGGCTCCAGGTGGTGTAGTTACGCAGCCGCCAGGGGCCGATATTAATGCCCGGGCGCAGGTTGGCGTACTGGCTGTTGCTATCGCTGCCGTTGCCGTTACGTGCCCGGTTGTTAGATCCACTGAGGCTGTAGTTCAGCATCGCGGCGGTGATCCCTTCGTCCCACATTTCGGGCGGCACGTAGCCGCGCGCCTGTGGGGAGAGTGCCGCCTGCGGAATGCTGATCACCAGACGCTGGGCGCTGAACAGGAACTCCGCAGAGGCCTGCGGGATCGCGTTTAACTTCGCGCATTCGCCGCCGGAGGCCAGCTCCGGGAACAGCTCGGTCTTCACGCCCCAGCTTTTCAGCTGGGCGACGCTCAGACAGGGTTGCAGTGATGCCTCGCCATCGGCCTCCGTCACCGCGTCAAATTTAATATCTCGGGTATCGACAACCTGTTCGCCAAGAACGATATCGACGCGATAGGTGCCGGGTAACTGAGAACCGGACTCAAACGCTGACAGATCCGCCCCTTTCATGCCCGGGTTATCCAGCTCAATCAGTTCAGGGTTAAAATAATCGCGAGCATGAGCGGTCATTGAGACCGCCCCCAGGGCAAAAGCGATTAAAAACGCGAGACGTGCAGGTCTGAATAATATTTCCTGCTTATTGCTACTCATCGGTTATTTACTCCATCGGTACGAAACAGGTGTCCTTTACCCCAGCGCGAATTACATCGTGGCGTTATGTACGTTTCCGGTGCCGCCGTAATCGTTGATAATTTTGAAGGTCACTGCCCGGCCGCTGACCCCTTTAGGCAGATCGAAGCGCGCGGTTGCGCCCGGCAGAACGTACGAAACGTCTTCCAGCTTTTTACCGTTAACGTTTATTTCATTGAAATTCATCACCACATTGGTGGGGTTGGTGACCTGAATCTGGTTACCGCTGCGCTGCCAGGTTAATTTATCCGCCAGTTCTTCCGGAATAACACCTTTTAACGCTGCCGGACGGTAGATGAGCTTAATGCGGGTTTTTACCGCAATTTGCAGAGTATTATCTTTACGTGGCGCGGCGGGAATGGCTTTAATATTCAGCCAGTAGAGCGACTCTTTATCCTGCGGCAGCGCACCGGCTAATACGATACGCTCGACGTTCTGCTGATCTTTATCCAGTCGATACAGCGGCGGGTTAATAATAAAAGGTGCTTTCTCAGCACCCCCATTTAACGTTTCAACCCACGACTGAATTAAATAGGGCGTCGTGTCGGGGTTATTGACGCTAATAGAGGATTCCTTTTTATTGCCGTCATAAATGACACGCGTCCCACCAATTACCACTCCGGCATTGGCCGCTGAAACGCCAGCAGAAAGCAGCGCACAGGCAATTAAAGATTTACTCAGAAAGTGCATTTTATACCTCGATAAAAAAGGGGCCTAGAAGCCGGCCCCTGTTGTTTTCCGACAAAGGAAATTAGTTGTAAACCACAGAGAAGTTGGCTACAGAGTTAGCTGGACCCGCAGTTACTGAAGCAACGGTAGATTCGTACTGAGCGTAGAAATCCAGAGTGTTGTCTGCAGTTGAAGAGAGCGCATAGCTGTAACCGTTAGAACCGTGCAGCGGCAGCTGAGCCTTATCAGCGGTCATCAGGTTGATAGCAACACCGGTCGCAGCGCCAGCTACAGAGCTGTCGATAGCCAGTAGAGTAGAGTCGGTAGCATCAGGCGTACCGTCGAAACGCACAGCAGCTGAAGTTACGGTTGCCGGGCAATCTTTCAGCACGATGCTGAATTTGGTTGCAGCTGTCTTGTCGCCAGCGGAGGTGAATTCAGACTTGTTGTATTTACCCAGCTCAACGGTCTGGTTCTGAGAACCAACGTCAACGGTGCAAGCTGCGTCCAGAATTTCACCGTTGAAGTTTACGGTGCCAGCAGCAGCGAATGCGTTAGACATAGACAGTGCAGCGGTAGCAACGATAGCAGCAGCGATAATATTCTTTTTCATAAATTTATTTCCTTAATAACCCTATAAGTTTCCGAAATTCAGGCAACAACATCCAGACAGTCTGATGACCGTATATTTTTTTGCGCCAGTTCTTTCATTTCTGATGTGCAACAGGCGGAAAGCAAAGATATTCATCAAATAACTTTGTTTTCACGCTCTCACTTGCTGATGCGAAATTTATAGAACTTAAACGGAGAGCACAAATAAAATTTAGGCCAACCGTAGACTTTAAATTTAACATTTAGCTAACACTGGAAATCGCTTTAAATAGCAAAACAATAATTTTTAAATAATTGTTAAAACTCCAGTCCACAATGGCACTAATGCAATATGTATTTATAAGATCATCAGATCAATAATCCTCCATATATCTTTCCCTTTATAAATATCGTCTGGAGTTAAGATAATGAATACCAAAATCATAACCGGTGCCAACCCGGGGATAATATCTGCACTAGGGACAAAACCCGTCGCTGACATTGACAAAATAATTGAACAAATTTCTCCATTTGCGACAAGCTTCCGGGCTAAAAAAGGCGAAATTTTACGTTATTATTCAGGCAATAAAAGAACCTGTTATTTACTCCATCAGGGAAGCGTTACGCTGAACCGCAGAGGTGATGGTATGGTGTTAAATTCAGAGCAGGCCACATTTATTCTGGGCGTGAGCAATCAGTTTTCTCAGTCCGAAAACCTCTATATTCGGGTCAATGAGAATGCTCTAATGAGCCGCTTACCACTTGAGCGTTTCAACCTGTTGATTGAGAGTTTTGCCCTGTGGGAGAGCCTGTGCAAACTGTTGGTGTATACCGCTTCCCGTGTCTACGAGCACTGCACCCTGATTTCGCAGATGTCCTCCTATGAGATCATTCGCTTTCATCTCCAGGAGCTGATGAATGAATCAGAGCGGATCCGCACCAGCATAACGGCGGCCAACTACATCAAAAGCCGAACCTATCTCTCCCGCAGCGGCATCATGCGCATCATCGCCGAGCTTCGTGAGGCTGGTTATATCGAACTCAATCGTGGCATTCTGGTCGCCATTAACCATCTGCCGTTAAAGTATTAACTCCCAGCCAGTCCCTCAGGTGAGCAGGATCAAAAACCGCACTATACTTGCCATAACTACGCAATATGCTTTTGACAGGCAGAGTTATGGCAACTGGAACATCTGAATCAACGATTTTACGCAAATCAGATTATACTCACCTGCTGATTGATTACCTGAAGCGCGATGCCGAAGTAAAACATATTCTCCCCCGCCGCCGTTTAAGTATGCAGGTAGGTCATGAACGCTTTTGCTATTTAGTCCTGAATGGACGCGTAACCGTTCATCGCCGCAGTGACGATCTGGCGATGGCAACCGCAACGTCACCCGCCCTGGTTGGCATCGGCAATTTGCAGCAAATGCAGATGGATGGCTATATCAAAACGCTGGTCGCTAGCGACATTGCGATCCTCAAGATGGCAACAGTTCACGATATTATCAGCGCGAACCAGCTCTGGGAGCCGCTGGCAAAACATATGATGGTTATAGCCGGTAAGCTTTTTGAGTCCAGCGAGCAGCTTTCTGCCCCTTCTGCCTATGACATCGTCCGCGCGCAGCTTAATGAGTTGTTTAATGAGGATCCCAGCGTCAGAAATAATATTACCGTCGAGTCCTATATCCGTGAAAAAACGCATCTGTCCCGCAGCGGCGTGATGCGCATCCTGGCGGGGTTAAAAAAGGGGGGATACATTGAAATGCAGCGCGGCGTGCTTATAAACATCGTTAAACTGCCAGAGAAATACTGAAGCTCCTGGTGATCCCCGTACGCAGTGCCGCCCGGCGCTGTTGAGCAGCAGTAGTCAACTTTTAGACCTATAATGAATTGGTCAAAAATAAACAATCGGTAGTGTTTCCGCATCGAGAGGCGACTCGCTGGGATCTCTTCTCCGTCTGGTAAGAAACCCATTATCAATGGGGCGGCACCACGCACAATGTCGTGGACTGTTTCGCACTGATGCAGTACCTGTTTCGCGATGCAGCGCACCTGACATTACTCCGTACTACCAGAGAACAAATCCACAGAGGGGTGAAGGTTGAAGAATTTAGCCTGAAGACCGGGGATTTAGTGTTCTTCCAGACGGGCGAACACCTTCGCCATGTCGGCGTCTATATCGGTGACAACCAGTTTATCCATGCCTCGTCCAGTCAGGGGGTCACCGTTTCTGATCTGGGCAATGTCTACTGGCAATCGCACTTCATCACTGCCCGTCGGGTGACGGAGAATGTCTGCAGCGGCATGATGTCGATTTTTTGCGAGGCGCCTTCCGGGAATAATTTGCCCTGTTTGTCGACGCATACTCTCCGCAGTATCTTCCTGTTGCGCCTGCAAAATCAGGCGTCGGGATTGACCTCCTGGTATAAGTTACAGGCGACATGGTTTACTATGTCGTACGCACGGATACACTTCAATGGTGGGCCGGGCGGGGGCGTCGCAAGACGCGCCGGTTTCCTGTAACGCCGGTAAGGTCAACCTCGTCTGGTTCCGCCACCCGTGAGATTGACCTCTTCGATGGCGGATTTAAATACCGTTACAGGAGGCTGCCACTTTGGCTACTATCACTACCCATGCTCAGGCATTATTTACAGTTCCCTTCTCTCACAACACCGACTTCAATGATCTGGCGGACCACTGCGAGCATTTTGCCCATAACCTGCTGGAAACTGACGACCCGGCGGAGAAAATGGCACTCTGCGCCCGCCTTTCTGCATGTCTTGTACTTCTACAGCCAACACTCCACGAGCCCATCCCGCCACACCTGGTGGAGCGATTTACCCTGACCGATCTGCCGTCCCGTCTGCCCGTATTCGAACCGGAAAGCGAGCTGCTGGGGCTGTACTGCCAGACGCTTACGCAGCTGCTAATCAGCAACGCAATGCCACGGGATATGGCAAAGGTAATGGAAGGGCTATTGTATGAACTGGTGAGCTTCTACGCCGATACGCTGAACGCCCCGCGCTGGCTGCAAACGCCGGAGGGACGCGTGGCGATTGATGCATTGATTGACTAAACACCCAGGCCGGGCAAATGCAGTGCTGCCCGGCACTTAAAAGCAGGAATGTAGCATTACTCGACATCGCTTCGCTTGCTCGGGCCTACAGGTTATGAGCCGTGGGTAGGTTTATCCACTACCCCTTAATCCGCGGATCCAGCGCGTCGCGCAGCCCATCCCCCAGCAAATTAAACGCCAGCACGGTCAGGAAAATCGCCAGGCTCGGGAAGATCGCCACGTGTGGCGCAATCACCATATCCGCCCGCGCCTCGTTCAGCATCGCGCCCCACTCCGGCGTCGGCGGCTGTGCGCCTAACCCCAGAAACGACAGGCTGGCCGCCGAGATAATCGACACGCCTATGCGCATGGTGAAATAGACCACGATAGACGAGACCGTTCCCGGCAGAATATGGCTGAACAGGATGGTGGCATCGCTGGCTCCCATGCTGCGCGCCGACTCGATAAATGTCTGCTGCTTCAGCACCAGCGTGTTGCCACGTACCAGGCGCGCGAAAGCGGGAATCGAGAATACCGCCACGGCGATGATGACGTTCGCCATGCCGCTGCCCATCACCGCCACCACGGCAATCGCCAGCAGAATACCAGGAAAGGCAAACAGCACATCGCAGATACGCATGATGATGCGGTCCCACCAGCCTTCGTAGTACCCGGCCACCAGCCCCAACACGGTGCCAATTGCTGCGCCCATCAGCACCGCAAAGACCCCGGCCGCCAGCGAGATCTGCGCCCCTACCAGCACGCGGCTGAAAATATCGCGCCCGAGCGAGTCCACGCCAAACCAGTGCATCATCGACGGTCCATCGTTCAGCCGGTCGTAATCGAAGTAGTTTTCCGCATCAAACGGGGCTAACCAGGGGGCGATAATCGCCACCAGGATCAGCAGTAACACAAACAACCCGGCGACCATAGCGACGGGCTGACGACGGAATCGACGCCAGAACTCAATCCACGGGGTGCGAATATGGTCCGGCCTGATCCCCGGCATAGCGTTTAAAATGGCCTGGCGACGCCAGTTCAGTAATCGCATCTTACTTATACCTGATGGCCGGGTTAATGGCGGCGTACAGCACATCCACCACTAAGTTGATAAGAATAAACTCCAGCGAGAAAAGCAGGACTTCAGCCTGAATGACCGGATAGTCACGCATATCGACCGAGTCGACCAGCAGGCGCCCCAGCCCCGGCCAGTTGAAGACCTTCTCAACCACAATAGAGCCGCCCAGCAGGAAGCCGAACTGTAGCCCCATCATCGTGACCACCGGTATCATCGCATTACGAAAACCATGCTTCAGAATGACCCATTTCTCACTCACCCCTTTTGCCCGCGCGGTGCGAATGTAATCTTCGCTCAGCACGTCGACAAACGAGGCGCGGGTAAACCGGGCCATCACCGCCGCAACGGCCGCGCCAAGCGTCATAGAGGGAAGAATGTAGTGCTTCCAGGTGTCGGCCCCGACGGTCGGCAACCAGCCCAGCTCAACGGAGAAAATCTGCATCAGTAGCATGCCCAGCGCAAACGCCGGGAAAGAGATGCCGGTGACCGCCAGCGCCATACCGAGCTTATCCGGCCAGCGGTTGCGCCAGACGGCGGCGACAATCCCCGCGCCCAGGCCAAACACAACCGCCCAGCTCATACTGGCAATCGTTAACCAGAAGGTAGGCATAAAGCGGCTGGCAATCTCCTCCGACACCGGACGACGCGACACCATTGAGATGCCGAAATCGCCCTGAAGGACATTGCCAATGTAACGCAGAAATTGCCTGTACAGCGGCTGGTCAAGACCGAGCTGTTTACGCACCAGTTCAATAACCGTCGCATCCGCTTCCGGTCCGGCAATCAAACGCGCCGGATCGCCGGGCAGCATATGGACAAACAAAAACACCAGCACGGCCACAATCAGCAGCGTCGGGATAAGCCCCAGCAGGCGTTTACACACATAATTCAGCATGAGTTTTATTTTAAATCCGCGTCATCAAAGCTAAAGCCCGTATCCGGCATGATGTAAAAACCGGTCAGCGCTTTGTTGTGGGCTGAGACCAGTTTTTCCACCACCAGCGGCACCCACGGCGACTCTTTCCAGATAATGTCCTGCGCCTCTTTGTACAGGCGCGCTTTCTCTTCCGGTTTGGTGGTTTTCAGGGCATCGGCCAGATCTTTATCCACCTGCGGATTACTGTAGAACGCGGTATTGAACAGCGTTGGCGGCCAGTTCTGGGAAGCGAACAGCGGCGACAGGGACCAGTCCGCTTCGCCGGTTGAAGCCGTCCAGCCGGTGTAGAACATCCGCACGCCGCTCTCTTTCTGCCCTTTGCCTTCTACTTCCGCCGCTCGCTGTCCGGCATCCATCGCCGTGACCCTGGCTTTAATGCCCACCTGCGCCAGCTGCTGCTGGGTAAATTGCAGCACCTTCTGCGCGGTACTGTGGTTATGAGACGACCACAGCGTGGTGCTAAAGCCGTTCGGATAGCCCGCCTCTTTCAGCAGCTCCCGCGCTTTCGCCGGATCGTACGGCCACGGCTGGTAGCTCTGCGCATACTCGATGGCTGGCGGCATCACGCCCGTCGCGGGAGTGGCGTAACCGGCAAAGGCCACCTTCACCAGCGCCTGACGGTTAATGGCGTAGTTGATGGCTTCGCGCACCTTCGGGTTATCGAACGGTTTCTGCGTGACGTTCATGCTGATGTAGCGCTGCATTATCGACGGGCTGACCACCAGCTCCAGCTTGCTGTTTTTCGCCAGCAGCGCCGCCTGTTCGTAAGGGATCGGGAAGGCAAACTGCGCTTCGCCGGTTTGCAACATCGCGGCACGGGTATTGTTGTCCACGACCGGACGCCAGGTGATGGTATCCAGCTTCGGCAGCCCCTGCTGCCAGTATCCGGCGAATTTTTTCACCTTCACATAATCGGTCTGGTTCCAGGTAAGCAGTTCGTACGGTCCGGTCCCCACCGGGTGGAAGCCAATCTCTTTGCCGTATTTTTTCAGGGCAGCGGGTGAAATCATCGCCGTCGCGGGATGCGCCAGGATATTGATAAACGCCGAGAACGGCTCTTTCAGGACGATCTTCACCGTCGCCGGGTCAACCACCTCGGTGCTGGCGATATTTTTATACAGGTTGTAGCGCTTAAGACCGTTCTCCGGATTTCTGGCACGGTCCAGGTTGATCTTAACCGCCTCGGCGTTGAAGTCGGTGCCGTCCTGGAACTTCACGCCGGTACGGAGCTTAACGGTATAGACCAGCCCATCGTCCGACACGGTATAGCCTTCCGCCAGCACGTTTTTCAGCTTCATCTCGCGGTCCAGGCCGAACAGCCCCTGGTAGAAAGATTTTGCCACCGCCTGAGAAAGGGTGTCGTTAGCATCATACGGATCCAGCGTCGTGAAGTTAGACCCCACAGCCACCACCACATCTTTCGCCGCGAACGCGGGGGCGGCGGCCAGCGCAGCCGTCACGCTCGCGGCAAGCAGCCATTGACGAGCAACAAAAGGAACCATTGTGTTCTCCTGCCTGTTGTAAGTTATAACCGCGAGAATGCATTGCCCTGACGCGGTGGTGCGACAAAATGACCGGGACCCACCTCACGCAGCGCCACACGCTCAAGGGTTTCGCCCCGTTTACGAATATTGCTCGGCATTTCGTCCTGCAACAGCACGCGCTGGGCGTGACGATGCTCAGGATCGGCAACCGGTACGGCGGCCATCAGCTTGCGGGTGTACGGGTGCTGCGGGTTTTCAAACACCGCCCGACGGGGGCCGATTTCAACTATTTGCCCCATGTACATCACCGCCACGCGATGGCTGATCCGCTCCACCACCGCCATATCGTGGGAGATAAACAGAAACGCAATGCCTAAATCCCGCTGTAAATCGAGCAGGAGATTGATGATTTGCGCGCGGATGGAGACATCCAGCGCTGACACGGACTCATCCGCAATCACCACCTTCGGATTCAGGGCTAATGCCCGGGCTATGCAGATACGCTGTCGCTGACCGCCAGAAAATTCGTGCGGATAACGCCAGGCATGCTCCGGCTTCAGGCCCACGCGCTCCAGCAGCCACGCGACGCGGCGCTGCGCGGCTTCACCGTCGAGCAGGTTATGCACCCGCAGCGGCTCCATAATCGAGTACCCCACCGTATGGCGCGGATCGAGCGACGCATAAGGATCCTGGAATATAAACTGAATATCCCGGCGTACCGCCTGCAATTTACTGTTAGGTAGCGTGTCGATGCGCTCACCGTTGAAGGTGATGCTCCCCTCCTGCGACGCCACCAGCCTGAGCAGCGCCCGTCCGGTGGTGGATTTACCGCAGCCGGACTCCCCCACCAGCGCCAGCGTTTCGCCCGGCCAGAGATCAAAACTGACGTTTTCAACCGCATGCACTTCGCGCTTCACGCGATTGAGGATCCCGCTACGCAGCGGGAAACGGGTCACCAGGTCACGCACTTCGAGGATTGGCCTGCCGGGAACCACCGTATCCTGCTCGGTTTCGTCTTCCTGCTTGCCCTGTTCGGTCTGTGAGATCAGCGGAAAACGGCGCGGAAAATCACTGCCATTCATGGCCCCCAGACGCGGGACCGCCGCCAGCAGCGCTTTGGTATAAGAATGCACCGGCGCATGAAAGACCTGCTCCACCGTGCCGGTTTCCACGGCATTGCCCTGATGCATAACCAGCACCCGATCGGCAATGTCCGCCACCACCCCCATATCGTGGGTAATGAAAATCACCCCCATCTCCATCTCCTGCTGCAACACCTTAATCAGTTGCAGGATCTGGGCCTGAATGGTGACATCCAGCGCCGTGGTGGGTTCGTCCGCAATGAGTACCGCCGGACGGCACGACAGCGCCATCGCAATCATCACCCGCTGGCGCATGCCGCCGGAAAGCTGATGCGGGTAGCGGGACAAAATCGCGTGCGCCTCAGGGATACGCACCAGCTCCAGCATCCGTTTTGCTTCGTTGAGCGCCTCATCACCGCTCAGTCCCTGATGCAGGCGGATAGATTCGGCAATCTGCTCGCCCACCGGGAAAACCGGGTTCAGGGAGGTCATCGGCTCCTGAAAAATCATCGCAATGTCTGCCCCGCGCACACCCTGCATCCGGGACGCGCTCAGCTCGTTGAGATCGATAACCTGACGGTTGCGACGGCGCAACAGCATACGCTCGCTGGTGACCTGCCCGCCCGTCTGCTCAAGCAGACGCATCAGCGCCAGCGCGGTAACGGATTTACCGGAACCTGATTCGCCAACAATCGCCAGCGTCTCGCCGCGTCTGAGCGAAAACGATAAATTCTGTACTGCGGGGATGAACTGCCGCTCTTCCTGAAACGCAATATTCAGTTGGTGGACAGCCAGCACTTCGCAGTTGTCCAGCTCTTCACGGTGCGGCACGCAATGCCCCCTTATTCACGATAAATGCCTGTGCTGGGCGCATCGCCGGCATACCCCCACGCCCGGTACATTCCTTCACTGTTGAACGGCAGAGCCACGTTGCCCTCCCGATCCACCGCAATTAAGCCGCCAATCCCGCCCAGCGCCGGCAGTTTCTCCATCACTACCCGCTCGCAGGCTTCACTCAGGCTTAATCCGCCGTAATCCATTAGTGCGGTAATGTCGTAGGCCGCCAGCGCGCGGATAAACACTTCGCCGGTGCCGGTGCATGACACCGCCGCGGTGGCGTTATTGGCGTAACACCCGGCCCCCGGCAGCGGGCTGTCGCCGACGCGACCGGGAAGTTTGTTGGTGATGCCGCCTGTCGACGTCGCGGCGGCGAGGTTACCGGCTTTATCCAGCGCCACCGCGCCTACCGTGCCCATTTTGCTGCGTTCATCGAGCGGCGCGGCATGGTCCAGCTGCGTCATCCCCGCTGTACGGGCCTCCAGCAGTTGCCGGTAACGCTCCTCGGTGGAAAAAAGCTCGGGCGAGACCGTGTCCATCCCGTGCTCGACGGCAAATTTTTCCGCCCCCGCCCCGGCCAGCAGCACATGCGGGCTTTGTTCCATCACCAGACGCGCGGCCAGCACCGGATTACGCAGACGACTGACGCCCGCTACCGCGCCCGCTTTCAGGGTGACGCCGTCCATCACGCAGGCATCCAGCTCGTGCGTTTCATCGCGCGTAAAGACCGAGCCAATACCGGCATTAAACAGCGGACACTCCTCCAGCAGACGCACCGCTTCGGTCACCACGTCCAGCGCGCTGTCGCCCGCTTCCAGCATCCGCTGGCCTGTTTCCACAATGACGTTCAGCGCATCGATATAACGCTTCTCCTGCTCGGGACTGAGCTGTGCACGGGTGATTGCCCTGGCACCGCCATGAATTGCGATAACCGCTTTACTCATTTCGCATCACCCATCAGCCTGGCTGGCTGCTTTTTCTATAAATATCATTATCGTCGACGAATCTTCAGATGATTTTTGAATATAGAAAGACGCAACTGTGATGTAAAGCGTACACCCATCGGGTCATACAGTTAGCCGCACTTTTCTGCCATAATGAGCGCTTTCGTTGTTACTCCGCAGGAGCCCACCATGGATTTTACCGCCGGACTGATGCCGCTTGAGACGGCACTCTCGCAGATGCTTGATCGTATTACTCCCCTGCACGACGTTGAGACGCTGCCGCTTGTGCGCTGTTTTGGCCGTATTGCCGCGCGCGATATCGTCTCGCCGCTGAACGTGCCGGGGTTCGATAACGCGGCGATGGACGGCTATGCCGTACGTCTGGCGGATCTGCAAACGGGTCAGCCGCTGCCGGTGGCAGGTAAAGCGTTTGCCGGGCAGCCGTTCAACGGTGAGTGGCCAGCGGGCACCTGCGTGCGCATTATGACCGGCGCGCCGGTGCCAAAGGGCTGTGAAGCCGTGGTGATGCAGGAAGAGACCGAACAAACGGACGACGGCGTGCGCTTTACCGCCAGCGTCAAAGCGGGACAAAATATCCGCCACATCGGGGAAGATATTACCCTGGGCGCAACGGTCTTTGCCGCCGGGCAAAAGCTGACGGTCGCCGAACTGCCGGTGCTGGCATCGCTTGGCATCGCGGAGATTGACGTGGTCCGCAAAGTGCGCGTGGCGGTGTTCTCCACGGGAGACGAGCTACAGCTTCCGGGTCAGCCGCTGAACGAGGGGCAGATTTACGACACCAACCGTCTGGCGGTGCACCTGATGCTTGAGCAGCTGGGCTGCGAGGTGATTAACCTCGGTATCATTCCTGACGATCCGCAAAAACTGCGCGCGGCGTTTATCGACGCTGACGCCTCTGCCGACGTGGTGATCAGCTCCGGCGGCGTTTCGGTTGGCGAAGCGGATTACACCAAAACCTTGCTTGAAGAGCTGGGTGAAATCGCCTTCTGGAAGCTGGCGATTAAGCCGGGCAAACCGTTCGCGTTTGGTAAACTTCCGCACAGCTGGTTCTGTGGCCTGCCGGGTAACCCGGTCTCTGCCGCGCTGACCTTCTACCAGCTGGTGATCCCGCTGCTGGCGAAGCTTTCAGGCAACAATGCCAGCCCGCTGCCGGAACGTGTGCGCGTGCGGGCGGCAACGCGCCTCAAAAAATCACCGGGCCGTCTCGATTTCCAGCGCGGCATTCTGGCGCGCAACGCCGACGGCGAGCTGGAGGTGAGCACCACCGGGCATCAGGGTTCGCACATCTTTAGCTCCTTCAGTCAGGGTAACTGCTTTATCGTGCTGGAGCGCGATCGCGGCCACGTTGAGGCGGGCGAATGGGTTGAAGTGGAACGCTTTAACCACCTGTTCGGAGGCTGACATGACGGTGGAACTGAGCGACCCGGAGATGATGCGCTATAACCGCCAGATCGTGCTGCGCGGGTTTGATTTCGAGGGCCAGGAAGCGCTCAAGGCGGCCAGCGTGCTGGTTGTGGGTCTGGGCGGGCTGGGCTGCGCGGCGGCGCAATACCTGGCTGCGGCGGGCGTCGGCAGCATGACGCTGCTGGATTTCGACACCGTGTCGGTGTCCAACCTGCAACGCCAGACGCTGCACAGCGACGCGACGGTCGGTCAGCCTAAAGTGGAATCAGCACGCACGGCGCTGGCGCGCATTAACCCCAACGTTCAGTTCACCCTGATTGACGCGATGCTGGATGACGACGCGCTGTTTGCGCAGATTGCACGGCATGACCTGGTGCTGGACTGCACCGATAACGTCGCCATTCGCAACCAGCTCAATGCGGGCTGCTTTGCCCATAAAACGCCGCTGATTTCCGGCGCGGCCATCCGCATGGAGGGGCAAATCACCGTCTTCACCTACGCTGAAGGAGAGCCCTGCTACCGCTGCCTGAGCCGTCTGTTTGGCGAGAATGCGCTGACCTGCGTCGAGGCGGGCGTAATGGCGCCGCTGGTTGGCGTTATCGGTTCCTTGCAGGCCATGGAGGCGATCAAAGTGCTGGCGCACTATGGCACGCCCGCCGCGGGTAAAATCGTGATGTATGACGCGATGACCTGCCAGTTTCGCGAGATGAAGCTAATGCGTAATCCCGGGTGTGAGGTGTGCGAAGGTTAAAGCAAACGGCAACCTTCAGGTTGCCGTTTTAGTGTTTGCTCCCTCTCCCTGTGGGAGAGGGTTGGGGTGAGGGCATCAGGCCACACCCATCAAATAGACGTCCGCCCAAACGCCCCCTGCCAGTCCTGCTCAAACTTCACAATTGCCGCATCCACCGCCGGAGAGGTAATAAACTGCTGCGCCACGTCCAGCGGCAGCGTGATGGACTCGCACCCTGCCAGCAGGCAGTCCAGCGCCTGGCGCGGGGTTTTAAAGCTCGCGGCCAGCACCTTTGACTGCGGCGCGTGCAGGGTCAGCAACTGTTGCAGTTCGACCACCGTCTGGATCCCGTCCCCGCCCTGCGCGTCCACGCGGTTCACGTAAGGGGCCACATACTCAGCCCCCGCCAGCGCGGACAACATCCCCTGCGCGGCACCGTACACCGCCGTGCCCAGCGTCGGGATCCCTTCCGCTTTCAGCATCTTGATCGCCGCCAGCCCTTCAGCGGTCACGGGCACTTTCACTACCAGGTCATTGATTATCGCGCGCAGCTTACGCGCGTCTTCCACCATCCCCTCGGCAGTCTTCGCCATCACCTGAGCGAACAGCCGGCCCTTGCCGCCCAGCGCGTCGTGCAGCGCGGGCAGCAGCTCTTCCAGGGGGGTTTTACCCGCCGCCACAATGCTTGGGTTAGTGGTCACGCCCGCCAGCGGGAAGATACGCGCCAGCTTTTTGACTGCCGCAACGTCAGATGTGTCGAGATAAAGTTCCATGATGTCGCCCTCAAATTTAGCCTGCACTTACCCTATCACAGCAAAACCTGCTCAGGAATTGACCCATATCAAGATAGCTTTCATTCGAAAGTAATTTAATATTCATATGTAACCCGAGGGCAGAAAAATGATCTTCAATATACAGCGTTACTCCACCCACGACGGCCCAGGTATTCGAACCGTGGTATTCCTGAAAGGCTGCTCGCTGGGCTGTCGCTGGTGTCAGAACCCGGAAAGCCGCTCCCGCAGCCGGGACGTGCTATTTGATGCGCGTCTGTGCCTGGACGGCTGTGAACTGTGTCAGCAGGCCGCGCCGGGGTATGTTGAACGCGCGCTGAACGGGCTGGTCATTCATCGTGAGAAACTTAACGAAGAGACGCTCACTGCCCTCACCGACTGCTGTCCGACCCAGGCGCTTACCGTCTGCGGTGAAGAGAAGCAGGTGGAGGAGATTATGGCCACCGTGCTGCGAGACAAGCCCTTCTACGACCGCAGCGGCGGCGGGATCACCCTTTCCGGCGGCGAGCCGTTTATGAATTCTGAGCTGGCGCACGCGCTGTTTAAAGCCAGCCATGAACAAGGCATTCATACCGCCGTTGAAACCTGCCTTCACGTCCCCTGGCATTATATCGAGCCTTCACTGCCGTATGTCGATCTGTTCCTGGCGGACCTGAAGCATGTGGACAGTGACGTATTCAAACAGTGGACTGATGGCTCAGCCAGACGGATCCTGGACAACCTGAAGCGCCTGGCCGCCGCCGGGAAAACAATCACCATTCGCGTGCCGCTGATCCAGGGCTTTAACGCCGATGAAGCGTCCGTTACCGCCATTACCAACTTCGCTGCCGATGAACTCGGCGTCCACGATATTCATTTTCTGCCGTATCACACGCTGGGCATGAACAAATACACCCTGCTCGGCCAACCCTACTCTGCCCCTGACAAACCGCTGGATAACCCTGCCCTGCTGGACTTCGCGCAGCAGTACGCCTGCCAGAAAGGGTTAACCGCGACCTTACGAGGATAAACTTATGACCACCCTGAATCTCAACACCCTCAGCGAGCGCATTAAGGCGCACAAAACGGCCCTGGTGCATATCGTGAAGCCGCCGGTCTGTACCGAGCGCGCCCAGCATTACACCGAAATGTACCAGCAGCACATGGACAAGCCGATCCCGGTGCGCCGCGCCCTGGCGCTGGCGCATCACCTGGCCAAGCGTACCATCTGGATCAAGCACGATGAGCTGATTATCGGTAACCAGGCCAGCGAAGTGCGCGCCGCGCCGATCTTCCCGGAATATACCGTCTCCTGGATTGAGAAAGAGATTGACGATCTGGCGGATCGCCCGGGCGCGGGCTTTGCGGTGAGCGAAGAGAATAAACGCGTTCTGCATGAAATCTGCCCGTGGTGGCGCGGCCAGACGGTGCAGGATCGCTGCTACGGCATGTTCACCGACGAGCAGAAAGGCCTGCTGGAAACCGGCATCATCAAAGCCGAAGGCAACATGACCTCCGGCGACGCGCACCTGGCGGTGAACTTCCCGCTGGTGCTGGAGAAAGGGCTGGACGGCCTGCGCGCCAAAGTGGCCGAGCGCCGCTCACGCATCAACCTGACGGTGCTGGAAGACCTGCACGGCGATCAGTTCCTGAAAGCCATTGATATTGTGCTGGAAGCCGTCAGCCTGCACATCAAACGCTTCGCCGATCTGGCGCGCGAGATGGCCTCCAGCGAAACCCGCGAAAGCCGCCGCGACGAGCTGCTGGCGATGGCAGAAAACTGCGACGTGATTGCTCACGAGCCGCCAAAAACCTTCTGGCAAGCGTTACAGCTGTGCTACTTCATTCAGCTAATCCTGCAAATTGAGTCCAACGGTCACTCCGTATCCTTTGCCCGTATGGACCAGTACCTTTACCCGTACTATCGCCGCGACGTGGAGCTGGACCAGAGCCTGGACCGCGAGCACGCCATCGAGCTGCTGCACAGCTGCTGGCTGAAGCTGCTGGAGGTGAACAAAATCCGCTCCGGCTCGCACTCCAAAGCCTCTGCGGGCAGCCCGCTGTATCAGAACGTCACCATCGGCGGCCAGAAGCTGGTCAACGGCGAGCCAATGGACGCGGTCAACCCGCTCTCCTACGCCATTCTGGAATCCTGCGGCCGCCTGCGCTCCACCCAGCCAAACCTGAGCGTGCGCTACCACGCCGGCATGAGCAACGACTTCCTCGACGCCTGCGTGCAGGTGATCCGCTGCGGTTTCGGCATGCCGGCCTTTAACAACGACGAAATCGTCATTCCGGAATTCATCAAGCTCGGCGTTGAACGCGACGACGCCTACGACTACGCGGCCATTGGCTGTATCGAAACCGCGGTGGGCGGCAAATGGGGCTACCGCTGCACCGGCATGAGCTTTATTAACTTCGCCCGCGTGATGCTGGCCGCGCTGGAAGGCGGCCGCGACGCCACCAGCGGCAAGGTGTTCCTGCCGCAGGAGAAAGCCCTCTCTGCCGGTAACTTCGATAACTTCGAGGAGGTGATGGCGGCGTGGGACACCCAGATCCGCTACTACACCCGCAAATCCATCGAAATTGAGTACGTGGTAGACACTATGCTGGAGGAGAACGTCCACGATATTCTCTGCTCGGCGCTGGTGGACGACTGCATCGAGCGCGCGAAAAGCATCAAGCAGGGCGGCGCGAAGTATGACTGGGTTTCCGGCCTACAGGTCGGTATCGCCAATCTCGGCAACAGCCTGGCGGCGGTGAAGAAGCTGGTGTTCGAACAGGGCGTCATCGGCCAGCAGCAGCTGGCGGCGGCGCTGGCAGATGATTTCGAGGGGCTAACCCACGAGCAGCTGCGCCAGCGCCTGATCAACGGCGCGCCGAAGTACGGCAACGACGACGACAGCGTGGATATGCTGCTGACCCGCGCCTATCAGACCTACATTGAAGAGCTGAAGCAGTACCATAACCCGCGCTACGGCCGCGGCCCGATTGGGGGTAACTACTACGCGGGCACGTCGTCTATCTCAGCAAACGTGCCGTTTGGCGCAGCGACCATGGCGACGCCGGACGGGCGTAAGGCGCATACCCCTCTGGCGGAAGGGGCCAGCCCGGCTTCCGGTACCGACCACCTCGGGCCGACGGCGGTGATTGGCTCCGTGGGTAAACTACCGACGGAAGCGATTCTTGGCGGCGTGCTGCTTAACCAGAAGCTGAACCCGTCGACGCTGGAAAACGACAGCGATCGCCAGAAGCTGATGGTGCTGCTGCGCACCTTCTTCGAGGTGCATAAGGGCTGGCATATTCAGTACAACATCGTCTCGCGCGAAACGCTGCTGGAAGCGAAGAAACACCCGGACCAGTACCGCGACCTGGTAGTGCGCGTCGCGGGCTACTCGGCGTTCTTCACCGCCCTGTCGCCGGATGCGCAGGACGATATTATCGCCCGTACTGAGCATACGCTGTAATAGTGTATCCCCTCTCCCTTGAGGGCTGAGGGATCCCCAGTAATATGGTCATGCCACCATGACCATATTACTGTACTCTTTTCCCAGCTTTTTCATCTCGTTACCTATATTCAGTCGCCTTACTTTATCAGGCTCATGCCGGATCACTTCTTCTGCCAGACTCAGGTAGGACAGAACCCGTTTATGCCTGACGCTGCTTGCCTGATAGTGCCTGTGTAAGCACTGTCTTTCGGCCCTGTAGCCTGCCAGCCACATCACCAGACTTGCCATCGCCGCCACCATATTCAGTACTTCCAGTCGTCCTTTTCCCTGGCTCCGGCTCAGCCTCAGACCGAACCCGAAGCGCGGACTCTTGTCGTCCCGGAAGTTTTGTTCTATCTGCATTCTGCGGCTGTACAGCGCCATTATCTGGTGTGGCTCCAGACTTTCTGCATTACTGAACAGCAGCCACGGCTCCCGTGCGCTGCTGCGGTGTTCCCGCTGTGTTTTTGGCATTCCGCCCTTTCCATGACGCCCTGCTTCCGGGCGCCTGTGCAGATAAAACCGTCCGTAACAGGGCGTACGTGGTTTACGGGACAGGACACCGTGCCCCACGCAGACCGGTTGCCCGGAGGCCTCAAGCTCGCTGATTTTCATCCACTTTTTTTCTCCGTCCAGCCGGAAGCTGATGCAGCCCCTGACCCTGCCGGTAAAGCTCCAGCCCAGCTGGCTGACATGCCGGAACCAGTCTGTTCTGAAGCCGGCATCCGTAATGACGGTGACGGCTTTATCTTTCGGGATGGCATCATGGAGGCGGTCAAGGAAGCGACACTGTACATCGCTGTTCTGCGCCAGCTCTGCGGGAACCACCTCACTCATAAGAGGAAGTGAACGACCATTACAGAGCAGGCTTGCCCGCAGAAGATGCCAGTTCCTGTCATGCCAGCCTGTCCAGTCGACAGCGATAACACAGAAGGGCATCACGGAGGTGATGGCATGTGTGAGGTGGTGCTGAATACGGGGAATATCACGCTGGAGAGCGGTATTGCCCAGGGCACGGTCAACCCGTTTAATTTTATTTTTGACGTGCGCCCTGCCGGGCAGGGTTCGTCCCAGGCTGGTCAGGGTCAGTCTGGCGCCGTGGGTGAGGGCAACAGCCATGGAAACAAGGACATTAACCCGAAAGCTGTGAATGTCCGGTAAAGACGCGGAGAAAAATTTCTGGCAGACTGTCTGTAAAGGCACGATGAGGTCTCTTCTGATTTGTTAGCGCAACCAGTAGATCACACTTCATCGTGCTTTTCATTTTTCTGGGGAACCCTCAGCCCTTGAGGGAGAGGGAGAAAACACTAAAAACGGCAACCTCGGTTGCCGTTTTGCTTTTACTTTCGAATGAAATTAAATTTGTGCTCCCCGTCACCTTGTTATTAGAATGTTTCAAAACGCAGTGACCCAGGAGCATAGTATGACCGTAAAAGTTATCGTCACCGATATGGACGGAACTTTCCTTGATGATGCCAAGCAGTACGATCGTGACCGCTTCCAGGCACAGTTTGAACAGCTTAAAGCCCGCGACATTGAATTTGTTGTCGCCAGCGGCAACCAGTATTACCAGCTCATCTCCTTCTTTCCGGAGCTTAAAGATCGGATCTCCTTCGTTGCGGAAAACGGCGCGCTGGTGTTCGATCGCGGCGAGCAGATTTTTCACGGCGAGCTGACCCGCCATGAGTCGCAGATCGTGATTGGCGAACTGCTGAAAGACAAAGGGCTGAACTTCGTGGCCTGCGGGCTGGAGAGTGCCTACGTCAGCGATAAAGCGCCAGACGCGTTCGTGGCGCTAATGTCAAAGCACTACCACCGCTTAAAGCGCATCAGCGATTACCGCGACATTGACGACGTGCTGTTTAAGTTCTCCCTGAACCTGCCGGACAGCGATATTCCTAATCTGGTGGATAAACTCCACGTCTCCCTGGACGGCATCATGAAGCCGGTCACCAGCGGCTTTGGCTTTGTCGATTTGATTATCCCCGGCCTGCACAAAGCGAACGGCATCAGCCGTCTGCTGAAGCGCTGGAAAATTTCTCCGCAAGAGTGCGTGGCGATTGGCGACAGCGGCAACGATGCCGAGATGCTGAAGCTGGTGAAATATTCCTTTGCGATGGGTAACGCGGCAGAGAGCATCAAAGAAATCAGCCGCTACAGCACCGACGACAACAACCATCAGGGCGCGCTGAACGTCATTCAGGCCGTGCTCGACAACCATTCCCCGTTCGACGCCTGATCCTCTTCTCGCCGGAGCCCTGCTCCGGCACCCTCACTCATTTTCCCGTCCTGTGGCACACGTCAAGTTTTTAAACTTGCATTAACTTATTTTTAACTTAAAGTATCACTTGCAGACACTTTTACTTTCGAATGAAAGATGCGAGGCAGTTATGACCTTTACCAGTGAAACCTTGCCGGCGGATCACAAAGCGGCAATCCGTCAGTTGAAACGTGAGTTACGCGCGCAGATCGGCGACGTGCAGGCGGTGTTCGACAAGCTCAGCGACAGCATTGCCACCCGCGTGGCGGAAATTAACGCCCTTAAAAATAAAGGTGAATCCGTCTGGCCGGTGATTCCGTTTAACGATGTGAAAAACGGCACGATTACCGACGCACAGCGCGAGGCCGTTAAGCGCCGCGGCTGCGCGGTGATTAAAGGTCACTTCCCGCGCGAGCAGGCGCTGGCGTGGGATCAGTCGATGCTCGACTACCTCGATCTGAACAAGTTTGACGAGGTGTACAAAGGGCCAGGCGATAACTTCTTCGGCACCCTGACCGCCTCCCGTCCGGAGATTTACCCGATCTACTGGTCGCAGGCGCAAATGCAGGCGCGCCAGAGCGAAGAAATGGCGCAGGTGCAGTCGTTCCTGAACCGCTTATGGACGTTCGAGAGCAACGGCAAGCAGTGGTTTGACCCGGACGTGAGCGTGATTTATCCGGATCGTATCCGCCGCCGTCCGCCGGGAACCACCTCGAAGGGACTTGGCGCACACACTGATTCTGGCGCGCTGGAGCGCTGGCTGCTGCCCGCTTATCAGCAGGTCTTTGCCCGCGTGTTTGACGGCAACGTTGAGAAATACGATCCGTGGAACGCCGCGCATCGTACCGAAGTGGAAGAGTATACCGTCGATAACACCACCAAATGCTCGGTGTTCCGCACCTTCCAGGGCTGGACGGCGCTGTCGGACATGATCCCCGGTCAGGGGCTGCTGCACGTGGTGCCGATCCCGGAAGCAATGGCCTATATTCTGCTGCGTCCGCTGCTGGACGACGTGCCGGAGGACGAGCTGTGCGGCGTGGCGCCGGGGCGCGTGCTGCCGGTTTCCGAGAAGTGGCACCCGCTGCTTATCGAGGCGCTGACCAGCATTCCTGCGCTGGAGGCGGGTGATTCGGTGTGGTGGCACTGCGATGTGATCCACTCCGTCGCGCCGGTGGATAATCAGCAGGGCTGGGGCAACGTGATGTATATCCCCGCCGCACCGATGTGCGAGAAGAACCTCGCCTATGCGAAGAAGGTCAAGGAAGCGCTGGAGACCGGCGCGTCGCCGGGAGACTTCCCGCGCGAGGATTATGAAAAAACCTGGCAGGACCGCTTTACCGTGAACGATCTCAACATCCACGGCAAACGCGCGCTGGGCATGGTCTAGCTGTCGTACAGCCCTTCCCGCTCCACGGCGGTGCGTCGTTTCCCCTGACGTATCCGCCGTACCGATTCCCGCACGGCCAGCGTGCCGTTCAGCAGCAATGTGCCCACCGGCGCGTCCGGGCGCATGAGCCGCTGCTGGAGCATGTGTACCGCTTCCGTTCCCAGCTCATCGCGGGGAACATGCACGGCCGTTAATGGAACATCCTGAATCGCCGCCAGGTTAAAGCCGTCGATGCTCATCACCGAGACGTCCTGCGGCACGCGCAGGCCGTGGTTTTGTAATGCGCTGATGGTGCCCGCCGCCATAAAGTCGCCGCCAACCAGGAACGCCGTCGGCATGTCTTTTCCCTGCTGCTGATTTAGCCAATCGCTCACCAGCTGCTCCGTCTCTCTGGCGCTGAAGCTCGGCACCACCAGCAGATCGCGCTTGTCGTTGAACGCCAGGTTGTGGGACTGCCACGCGTCGCGGATCCCCGACAGGCGCAGCTCCATGGTGTAGCGACGTAGGCACAGCACGTTCATCACCTCGCGGTGCCCCATCTCGAACAGGTACTCCGCCGCCCGCTCGCCGATGGCGCGGTGATCCGGCGCAACGGCAGGCAGACGCATGTGCCGGTCGCGGCAGTTAATCAGCATGCAGGGTTTGCCCACGTCCACCGCCAGATCGTGGATATGCGGATCGTCAATACCAAGAAGAATGGCCGCCTGCGTGTCCGGCTCGTTCATCCGCGCCAGAAACAGCTGGGCGTCGCTGTCGTTCTCCTCCAGCGCGCAGTAGCGCAACCGGACCTCGTGGGAGGCAAGTGCTTTGCTCACGCTCTGGATCACGCGGTAGTAAAAGATGTCGGACCGCTCGTCGAAAGCGCGCTGCGGGGCAAAAACCACCAGGCTGTTAAGCAGCAGACGCCCTGCCGCCATGCCGTCCATTACCCCCAGCTCGCGCGCGCACGCCAGCACCTTTGCACGCGCTTTTTCGCTGGTATTCGCTTTCCCCGCCAGCACCCGCGACACGGTGCTGATGGAGAGCTGCGTGCGGGACGCGATTTCGGTGATTTTTAGCCTTTTGTCCATTTTGTGATCTGGCTCCATTTGCGAAATGAAAAAATTTTCATAGCGTGTTTGTCAGGAAATAACTGGCATGAATGCCATCATGCCAGAGTGTTTTCGTCGGTTATGAGAAATTTTGCACAAAATCCACTTTTGCCCACTCATTTTCTTCCTTAAGGTGAACTTGTCACACAGCTTCCATACTAGTTGTATAGCAACTTAAGCATTATAAGCGGATAGAAATCAAAGGCATAACAATCTGTGTGACACCTGAAACTCCGTCCCCTTACCGTCCGTCTTGTGGAGAGTAAAATGAGTCAGGACATCAATAACACCATTGCGACAGGCAAAACCCGTCGCGTCATCAAGAACCTGCGCTGGTACGTGCTGGTGCTGTTTTTGCTGGGCGTCACCGTTAACTACATCACCCGAAATTCCTTAGGTATTCTCGCTCCGGAGCTAAAAGAGAGCCTCGGGATCACCACAGAGCAGTACTCCTGGATCGTTGGCGCCTTCCAGATCGCCTATACCATTTTCCAGCCCCTGTGCGGCTGGCTGATTGACGTCATTGGCCTGAAGATTGGCTTTATGGTCTGCGCCGGGATCTGGGCGCTGATGTGTATTTTCCACGCGGGCGCCGGAAGCTGGCTGCACCTGGCCATACTGCGCTTCTTTATGGGGGCTTCAGAGGCCGCCGCCACCCCGGCGAACGCCAAAACCATCGGCGAATGGTTCCCGAAATCAGAGCGTCCCGTTGCTGCTGGCTGGGCAGGCGTGGGCTTCTCCATCGGCGCGATGCTGGCTCCGCCTATCATCTACTTTGCTCACGCCTCGTTCGGCTGGCAGGGCGCGTTTATGTTTACCGGCGTGCTGGCGCTGCTGTGGGTGATCCTCTGGTGGGCGTTCTACCACAACCCCGAGCAGCACCCGAACCTGAGCAAGGACGAGCTGGCGTTTATCAAGCAGGATAACGAACCAGCGCCGGTCAAATTGCCCTTCCTGACCGCGCTGAAAACCGTTTCAAAAAACAAACGTTTCTACGGTATCGCCATTCCGGCCTTTATGGCAGAACCCGCCTGGGCGGTGCTGAGCTTCTGGGTGCCGCTGTACCTCGCCAAAGAGCACGGCATGGACCTGAAGCAGATTGCGATGTTTGCCTGGCTGCCGTTCCTCGCCGCCGACCTCGGCAGCGTGGCGAGCGGCTACCTGACGCGTCTGTACACCCGCCTGTTCGGCTGCTCCCGCGTGAACTCGGTTGTCGCCAGCTCCGTGACCGGCGCGTTCCTGATGATCTCGCTGGCCATCGTGGCCATTACCCGCGACCCGTATATCACCATCGTGCTGATCTCCATCGGCGGCTTCGGGCACCAGATCATCTCCTGCATGCTCAGCGCCCTGGTCGTGGAGTCATTCGACAAAGGCCAGATGGCGACCGTCAACGGCATGCGCGGCTCGGCGGCGTGGATCGCCAGCTTCCTGTTCTCGCTGTTAATCGGTGTGACCGCCGACAAAATCGGCTTTAACCCGCTCTTTATCGCCATGGGCTTCTTTGACCTGATTGGCGCTCTCTTCCTGGTAGCATTTATTGCTGAACGTCGCGCGAAGCGCGCCTGATAGTGGATGTATTGCATATGAAAACCCTGAAAAACTGGACCCTTGATACGCAGTCGGCAAACCATCTGGAACTGCTGGTCGATAGCCAGCACCGCCTGTGCCTGTATGTGCTGGAAGAGAACCTGTTCCGCGTGCTGATCAAGCGTAAAGGCGAGCTGGCGCTGGACCGCACCTGGAGCATCGCACCGGAAAAAGACGTGCCGTGGGAAGGTCGCCGTCGTGACGATATCAGCGGCTTCTCCTGCCCCGCCTGGACGCTGACGCAGCAGGACGATACGTTAACCGTGGCAACCGAGCAGCTGCGCGTCACCGTCCACCAGCCGCTGTGGCTGGAGTGGCACTACCGCAATGACGCGGGCGAGTGGCAGCCGCTGGTCAATGACCGCCCGACCAGCGCCTACCTGCTGAACGCCCACGGTGACGGCGTGGCGCACTATCTCAGCCGCCGTAATGATGAACGTTTTTACGGTCTGGGTGAGAAAGCGGGCGATTTACAGCGCAACGGCAAACGCTACGAGATGCGTAACCTGGATGCGATGGGCTATAACGCGGCCAGCACCGATCCGCTGTACAAGCACATCCCGTTCACCCTCACCCGTCGCGATGACGTGAGCTACGGTCTGTTCTACGATAACCTGAGCAGCTGCTGGCTGGATCTGGGTAACGAGATCGACAACTATCACACCGCCTACCGCCGCTGGCAGGCGGAAGCGGGCGATATCGATTACTACATCTTTACCGGCAAGCGCGTGCTGGACGTCACTAAAGCCTTTGTTCGCCTGACCGGAAAAACGCTGTTCGGACCGAAATGGAGCCTGGGCTACAGCGGCTCAACCATGCACTACACCGACGCGCCGGACGCGCAGAATCAGCTGATGAACTTTATTCGCCTGTGCGAAGAGCATGCCATTCCGTGCGACTCGTTCCAGCTCTCCTCCGGCTATACCTCGATTAACGGCAAGCGCTACGTCTTTAACTGGAACTACGACAAAGTGCCGCAGCCGAAGGTGATGAGCCAGGCGTTCCACGACGCGGGGCTGCGGCTTGCGGCCAACATCAAGCCGTGTCTGTTGCAGGATCATCCCCGCTACGGCGAAGTGGCGGAACGCGGCCTGTTCATTCGTGATTCAGAAACCGATGCGCCTGAACGTTCCAGCTTCTGGGATGATGAAGGCTCACACCTCGACTTTACCAACCCGCAGACGGTGCAGTGGTGGCAGAACGGCGTGACCACGCAGCTGCTGGAGATGGGCATCGACTCCACCTGGAACGACAACAACGAGTATGAAGTGTGGGACGGGGAAGCGCGCTGCTATGGCTTCGGCAAGGAGATAGCCATCAAGCATATTCGCCCGGTGATGCCGCTGCTGATGATGCGCGCCTCGCTGGAAGCGCAGCAGCGCTTTGCGCCGGAAAAGCGTCCGTATCTGATCTCCCGCTCCGGCTGCGCCGGGATGCAGCGCTACGTCCAGACCTGGAGCGGCGACAACCGCACCAACTGGGACACCCTGCGCTATAACATCCGCATGGGGCTGGGCATGAGCCTGTCCGGGCTGTTCAACGTCGGGCACGACGTCGGCGGTTTCTCCGGCGACAAGCCGGACGCCGAGCTGTTCGTGCGCTGGGTGCAGAACGGCGTGATGCACCCGCGCTTTACCATTCACTCGTGGAACGATGACCACACGGTGAACGAGCCGTGGATGTATCCGGGCGTCACGCCTGCCATCCGCGGCGCGATTGAGCTGCGCTACCGCCTGCTGCCGTATCTTTACACCCTGCTCTGGCAGGCGCACGCCGACGACGAACCGATGCTGCGCCCGACCTTCCTCGACCACGAGCACGATGCGCAGACCTTTGAAGAGTGCGACGACTTCCTGCTGGGCCGCGACCTGCTGGTCGCCAGCGTCGTCGAAGCCGGGCAGCGCGAGCGCCGCGTCTGGCTGCCGGATAACGAAACCGGCTGGTACGATTTTTACACTCACGCGTGGTATGCGGGCGGGCAAGCGATCGTCCTTGATGCGCCGCTGGAAAAACTGCCGCTGCTGGTGCGCGCCGGGGCCGGTCTGCCGCTCAGCGAGCGCATCCGTCACGTGAGCGCCGATAAAGACGATACCCGTGAGCTGAAGCTGTTCCCGGTGAAAGGCGTCGGCACAACCTCGGGGCTGCTGTTTGAAGACGACGGTGAAAGCTGGGGCTACCTGAACGGCAATGCGCTGTGGGTGGAATGGGAAATGGTGTGCGATGGCGCAACCATCAACCTGAAGGTGAACGCTCGCGGCGACTATCGTCCGGCATGGAAGGCGCTGAAGGTATCATTACCGGCGGGGGAAAAACGTACGCTGCGGGTGAATGGAGTTGAAGGGGGCGAGTGGGTGGTGTAGTGCGGCCTGTAGCCCTCACCCTAACCCTCTCCCACAGGGAGAGGGGATAAAATGTAGGCCGGGTAAGGCGAAGCCGCCACCCGGCTATTTTTTAACTCTCGATACCTTTACTGCGCAGGTAATCTTCGTAGTTACCGGTGAAGTCCACCACGCGCTCTGGCGTAATTTCGATCACGCGGGTCGCCAGCGAGCTGACGAACTCACGGTCGTGAGAGACGAAGATCAGGGTGCCCTGATACATCTCCAGCGCCATGTTCAGGGATTCGATCGATTCCATATCCAGGTGGTTAGTCGGTTCGTCCATCACCAGAATATTCGGTTTTTCCATCATCAGCTTGCCGAACAACATACGGCCCTTTTCACCACCGGAGAGCACTTTGGCGGGCTTTTTGATGTCGTCCTGGCTGAACAGCAGACGCCCCAGAATGCTGCGTACCGCCTGCTCATCGTCGCCTTCCTGCTTCCACTGGCTCATCCAGTCGAAGACAGTCAGATCGTTTTCGAATTCATATTCATGGTCCTGCGCGTAGTAACCAATCTGCGCGTTTTCAGACCATTTCACGGTTCCGTTGTCCGGTTGCAGTTCACCCACCAGGGTTTTCAGCATAGTGGATTTACCCACGCCGTTGGCGCCGAGGATGGCAATCTTCTCGCCCACTTCCAGCAGCAGGTTGAAGTTTTTGAACAGCGGGCCTTCATCGAAGCCTTTGGTGAGGGCTTCCACTTCCAGCGCGTTACGGAACAGCTTCTTGTCCTGCTCGAAGCGGATGAACGGGTTCTGACGGCTGGAGGCTTTAACCTCTTCCAGCTTGATTTTGTCGATCTGACGCGCACGCGAGGTCGCCTGACGCGACTTAGAGGCGTTGGCGCTGAAGCGGCTGACGAAGGATTGCAGGTCCGCAATCTGCGCTTTCTTCTTGGCGTTGTCGGCCAGCAGACGTTCACGTGCCTGGGTTGCCGCCGTCATGTACTCATCGTAGTTGCCCGGATAAACGCGCAGCTCGCCGTAGTCCAGATCCGCCATGTGGGTACACACCATGTTCAGGAAATGACGGTCGTGCGAAATGATGATCATGGTGCTGTCGCGATCGTTCAGCGTCTGCTCCAGCCAGCGGATGGTGTCGATGTCCAGGTTGTTCGTTGGTTCGTCGAGCAGCAGGATGTCCGGGTTAGAGAACAGCGCCTGCGCCAGCAGCACACGCAGCTTCCAGCCTGGCGCGACTTCGCTCATCGGGCCGTAATGCTGTTCAACCGGAATGCCGACGCCCAGCAGCAGCTCGCCCGCACGCGCTTCCGCAGAGTAGCCGTCCATTTCACCGTATTGCGTTTCCAGGTCGGCCACTTTGTAACCGTCTTCTTCGCTCATCTCAGCGAGACCGTAGATACGATCGCGCTCCTGCTTCACTTCCCACAGCTCCGCGTGCCCCATGATCACGGTGTCGAGCACGGTGAACTCTTCGAAGGCGAACTGATCCTGACGCAGCTTACCGATGCGCTCGTTAGGGTCGAGCGACACGTTACCGAGCGTTGGCTCCAGGTCACCGCCGAGGATCTTCATAAAGGTGGATTTTCCGCTACCGTTGGCACCAATCAGGCCGTAACGGTTGCCGCCGCCAAATTTGACGGAAATATTTTCGAACAGCGGCTTACTGCCAAACTGCATAGTGACGTTGCTGGTAACTAACACGGAGAGATTCCTGCGAAAAGTGTGATAAACGCGGCATTATGCCACAATTCCGAATTGAGATCCCGTGTTGCGGTAATCCACTAAACTTTAACAAAATCGAAAAAAATGTGATTTCGTACACATCTGAATTCCCAGTTAACGGGAATGCACATATAATGCGCTCCCATTACTGATTCAGACTTATCAACTCATCGCCAGAATGGCTTAGATACCTCGCATAACATGAACATGAAATTAACAACGCTTTTTGCGGCGGCGTTAGCCGTAGTAGGTTTTTGTAAGACCGCGTCTGCGGTGACGTATCCCCTGCCGACAGACGGAAGCCGTCTGGTGGGTGAAAACCAGGTGGTGACGGTGCCGGAAGGTAACACTCAGCCGCTGGAATACTTCGCGGCGCAGTATCAGCTCGGCCTGTCTAACATGCTGGAAGCGAACCCGGGCGTTGACCCGTATCTGCCGAAAGCGGGTACCGTACTCAACATTCCACAGCAGCTGATCCTGCCGGATACCGTGCACGAAGGTATCGTGATTAACAGCGCCGAAATGCGTCTGTATTACTACCCGAAAGGCACCAACACCGTGATCGTTCTGCCTATCGGTATCGGTCAGCTGGGTAAAGACACCCCGCTGAACTGGACCACCAAAGTGGAGCGTAAGAAAGCGGGCCCAACCTGGACGCCGACCGCCAAAATGCACGCTGAGTACATTGCTGCCGGTGAACCGCTGCCAGCCGTTGTGCCTGCCGGCCCGGATAACCCGATGGGTCTGTACGCGCTGTACATTGGTCGTCTGTATGCCATCCACGGTACAAACGCCAACTTCGGTATCGGCCTGCGCGTAAGCCACGGCTGCGTGCGTCTGCGTAATGAAGACATCAAATTCCTGTTCGATAACGTGCCGGTTGGTACGCGCGTGCAGTTCATTAACGAACCGGTGAAAGCGACGTCAGAGCCGGACGGCAGCCGTTACATTGAAGTGCATAACCCGCTGTCCACCAGCGAAGATCAGATCAACAACAACGAAATCGTACCGATTAAGCTGACCAGCGCGGTGCAGTCCGTCACCTCTCAGGCGGATGTTGACACGACCATCGTTGACCAGGCGATTCAGAACCGTTCCGGTATGCCGGTGCGTTTAAACTAATCGTGATAATTAAAAAAGCGGACCTTGAAGTCCGTTTTTTTTTATCCGTTATTCACGATAACGATGCCGCCATGGTCATAGCGATAGTGACAATGGGCGTACTCCAGCGGCGTACCATCTTCCAGATAGATCACCTGCTCTACCTCCAGCACCGGGTCGGTTGGCTCGCAGACAAGGTGCTGCATATCCAGCGCACTGGGCTTCAGCGCCCGCACCACACGATACGATCCCATGATCTTCAGCCCCAGCGTCTCCTGCACATACCGGAATACCGAACTTTCAAGATGGGTTTTGTTCAGACCGGGGACCAGATTGAGCGGCATTACCGTGGCGTCCAGAGACATCGGCTCACCGTTCAGTAAACGCAGACGGATAAAGTCATAGATCGGCGTATCCGGATTTATCATCAGCGATGCCTGCTCTTTCTCGTTCGGGAAGCGCAGTTCGAAGTGCACAACCTGACTGCTCACCGTGCCTAAATGTTCCCAGGTTTTGGTCGCCCCGAAGTAGTCGCTGCCGGAGAGATCCCACTGGGAAAGCTGGAGGAAATTTTTGCGGATGAACGTGCCCTGCCCCTGTCGGGTATAGACCAGCCCTTCAACGATCAGCTGGCGCATCGCCTGCTGAATGGTCATCCGGCTGGTGCTGAACTCCGCCGCCAGCGCGAACTGGTCCGGCAGCGGTTCATTGGCGGCGTACTGCTGGCTGATGATGCGTTTTTTAATTTCCCGCGCTATGGTGATGTACTTCGCCGCCATCGTCCTTCCTTTCAGTTAGTTTTCTATCCCGCTGTTTTTCAAGGCCACTCGCTCGGCCACCTTTAGGAAAGGCAGGTAGAAGAATACACCAAATACGATGATTGCCAACTGCACCACCACCGCCCGCCAGTCCCCCGCCGTCGCCAGCCAGGCGCTAAGGATCGGCGGGGTCGTCCACGGGATCATCACCACGCAGCGCGACATGAACCCCAGCGTGGTACAGAGCCACGCAAAGTAAATCCCGATAGCAGGCAGCAGCACAAACGGGATCATCAGCGGCAGGTTAAAGACTATCGGCAGGCCGAAAATCACCGGCTCGTTGATGTTAAACAGACCCGGCGCCAGCGAGAGACGCGCCACCTGCTTCGCTGATTTCTGTCTTGAGAAGATGAAGATAGCGATCAGCAATGAGATTGTGCTGCCCGTCCCGCCCACCATGCCAAAGGTCGGCACAAAGATGTTGTTGATGATGTGCGGGATCGGCTGGCCGTTGGCGAAGGCCAGCATATTTTCATTGGTATTGATCAGCAGGAACGGCTCCAGCACCACGCTGTTGACCACCGACTGATGAATACCGAGCGTGAACAGGAAGTTACCGAAGCTGTAGATGAAAATCGTCCCGGGCAGACTGGTGTTGATCAACCGCAGCGGCTGCTGAATAAATGTCGTAATGAGATGGATCAGATCCGTGTGCAGCACGTTCGCCAGTATGGCCGCCAGCACCGCAAACAGGGAGAGCGTGAGGATCGTCGGGATCAGCGCGGTAAAGGATTTGCTCACCGCTGGCGGTACGTTCTCCCCGAGCGAAATGTGCAGCGCCTTCAGCCGTGAAATGGCGATAAACAGCTCGGTTGAGAGCAGCCCAATCAGCACCCCGGCGAAAATCCCGGTGGAGCCAATATTGGTGAACGTCAGAACCTGGGTGACGTTCACCGTGGCGTCGCTGCCGACGGGGGTAATCTGTAAGCGCATCGGCATCATGATAATGAAACTGCTGACGGCGATAACCACTGCCGAGACCGGATTGTCGAAATCTTTGTTGCGCGCCAGCGACCAGGCGATCATCGGGGCCAGCAGCAGCGCAGCGATGTTCAGCGTGCCGTTGATAATCGCCTCGCCCCACACCTTAAACTGCGTAAGCGTGTCGCCCGCAAAAATCCACGGGAACACCACGTTATTCACCAGCACCGCCAGACCGGCAAGGATGAAAATCGGCATTACCGTGGCGAAGGCATCGCGCAGGGAGCGAAGATGCACCTGGTTTGCCAGGCGCGCCGAGAACTCTACAAATTTATCGACAAAAGACTGCATGTGCGGTGTTATTTTTGTTTCAGACATAGCGGAGTGTTCCCATTAATCAGTAACAAAAACGGCCCGGCAGCGTACGGCTTACATCTCGCGTCCGTTAGTATGGATAACCTGTTTTAACCACGCGTAGCTCTTCTTCGGCACGCGCTTCAGGTCTTTCAGGTCGTGATTTTCACGGTTGACGTAGACCACGCCGTAGCGCTTGCGCATGTCACCCTGCGAGCTGAGAATGTCAATCAACCCCCAGCCGAGATAGCCCATCACCTCTGCCCCATCCTCGAATATTGCCGCTTTCATCGCCTCGATGTGCGCCCGGTGGTAGTCGATGCGGTAGGTGTCCTCAACCGGATTCACGCCATCCCAGGACTCAATCACCCCAATACCGTTCTCAATCGGGAATACCGGCATCCGCCAGTCGTTGGCGTAGCGGGTGATGATGGTGCGAAAGCCCAGCGGATCGATCTGCCAGTTCCACTCGGTGGCCTTCAGGTACGGATTGTTTTTCTCGCCGTGCAGCAGGTAATAGTTAACCGGCGTGCCTTCCGGGATGGCATCGCTGTCCAGCGTTTTGCTGGCGTAGTAGCTGAAGGCCATAAAGTCGTTCTTCGTGCGCGCAAACAGCGCGAGATCGTCTGCGCGGTAGATATCGCCGAAGCCCTCCTGCTCCACCACCGCCATTACCGCCGGGCTGTAGCCCTGGCCCGCGAAGACGCGCAGCAGGTTCTGGTTGAGGAATTCGTCGTACTGCTGGGCGCAGAAGATATCGCGCGGTTTGCAGGTGGCCGGATAAATCAGCTGGTGCGCCAGCATGCCGCCCATCAGCTTGCCCGGCTTAGTCTGGTGCAGGTATTCGGTCAGAGTCATGTGCGCCACCATCGCATGGTGCTGAAGCTCATACAGCTCACGCAGGGTTTGCTCACCTTTCATGTAACCGGAAATGCGAAAAGCTTCCGGCATATGGAAAATGTTCTGCTCGTTGAAGGTCAGCCAGTACTTCACCCGGTCAGCGAAGCAGTCGATCATCTTTTTGCCGTAGCGGATAAAGGCGTCCACCACGCGGCGATCGTTGAAGCCGTTGTACTCCTGCGCCAGCGCCAGCGGCATATCGAAGTGGTAGAGACAGACCATCGGCTCGATACCGCGGGCGAGCAAATCGTCAATAAAGCGGTCGTAAAAGGCGATGCCCTCGTCGTTGAACTCGCCGTCACCCTGCGGGCAGATGCGGCTCCAGGAGATCTGGAAGCGGTAGCAGTTCATGCCCAGATCCTGCATCAGGTCGAAATCTTCCCGGTAGCGGTGGTAGGAGTCGGTCGCCACTTTCCAGTCAGAGATGTTTTCACCGGCTTCCCGAATGTCATACACCGACATCCCCTTCCCGCCCTCATTCCAGGCCCCTTCCGTCTGCATGCTGGATACCGAGTTGCCCCATAAAAAGTTGGCTGGCAGTGATTTGTTCATGGTTGCTCCCTTTATGCCTAGTCATTTAAATTTCATGACTAGTCATATAGGCGAAGATGAAATGTCGATCAAAGGTGTGGATCGTTTTTTGTGAGGTTGATGGAAATAAAAAGCCCCGGCAGTTGCCGAGGCTAAGTTCCTGTTTAACGTTTAAAGCCCGCTTTCGGCTGCAACTTTTGCCTGGGCAATTGCTCCGGCATTGAATATGGGATGCTCATAGTTGTCGGTGACATCACGAACCCTGTATATCTTCCATGCGCCAGCCTCACGACGAACGAATACCTGCAACTCTACTTTTCCGCCGTTTTCTCTCCCGATCCAGACTGGCATAACCTCACCTCCCATAAACGATTTGGCTGGCCCGACATTTAACGCCGACACCCAGGCGGGATCATAGTCCTGCGCATAAGCGAAGTAATCAGATCCAAGCAGGTCTTGTTCAGGTATCGACTCTATATCATCCAGTCTCTTAATCGTGTCAGCAGAGACATATACGCGCAGATCAGACGGCGAATATTCATTGTCGCTACTTGTAAGTGACATCAGATACGTGGCGTAAAAAGAATGTACTCGCGTCGGCGCGCTCTGTTCCGGCTTAACTGAGCAAGCTGAGAGCAAGCATACGCCTAACACTATTGCGGCTCGCATCAATTCATCCTGTATATTTTGAAAGTCGGTTGAGCTGCGCGATACCCTGGACCAGGGTACATGCTGCGCTGTCGGAAATCGGAGATCCATTGTGTCCCATCATACATTGTCATATGCCCACTGGAGTTTCCTCCCGGATAAGGTTGGATCACTGCGACATCACCGCTCAATAATGTTGAACCCGGCGGGACTTCACGAAATCCCGCCCGCAATAATGATGGCCCATAATCTTTTGCGTTTAGCGTTCTCTCCAGACGAATGCCGCCTGCCGCTATAGCCTCTCTGGTAAAAGTCGCACATTCGTTATGCGAACGACCAAGAGCGTGTGACCGGAGGTGTGAAACAGCAACATCTTTATTCCAACTCATTCTTAGTTCCCTTAAGTAAGTAAGAACGGAATTATTGTGCCAGTCATTAACCTGATGTTGGTTAAATAATGCTTAAATTTGTCCGGCCAAAATATTAATTTCGCGCCCAATAAAAAGGCCGGATTCGCTGCGCGGATCCGGCCAGAGTCATCGCTGTTAAAAGATTATCCGCGCGGGGCGTCGCCAAAGACGCTGTAGTCTGGCAGCCGCACCTGCTGATACGGCTCCCAGCCGCCGCCGAGGGCTTTGTAGAGCGCCACCAGATCAAGCGCGCTCTGCACCTGCGCCTGCGCCCGCTGCTGTTCGGCCTGAGCGAGCTGACGCTGGGCGTCCAGCACGTCAATAAAGCTGGCGATCCCCTGCCGGTAGCTGTCGCTGGCGAGATCAAAGGCGTTTTGCAGCGCGTCGATGGTTTTCGCCAGGCCCGCTTCACGCTGCTGGTCGGTGCGATAGCTCACCAGCGCGTTTTCAACGTCGCCGAGCGCCGTCAGCACCGTCTGACGATAGTCCAGCACCGCCGCCCCCTGCTGCGCGCGCGCCACCTTAACGCTGGAGACCAGCCGTCCGCCCTGGAAAATCGGTATGGAAACCTGCGGGCCAAAGCTGTAGAAGTGGCTGCTCCAGTCGGTTAGCCAGTTGGATTCGCTGTTGCGCAAGCCAAACTGCCCGGAGAGGGTAAAGCTCGGGAACAGCTCTGCCACCGAGACGCCAATCTGCGCCGTGGCGGCATGGAGATTCGCCTCCGCTTCGCGCACGTCCGGGCGACGGCGTGCGAGGGTGGACGGAATACCGGTCTGCACAATATCCGGCAGGGCAGGCATCGGCTGCACGGATTGCAGTTCGGCATCCAGCGCGCCCGGCGGCTTACCAAGGAGGATCGCCAGCCCGTTCATCGCCTGGCGTTCCTGCGCCTGATACTGCGGCAGCTGGGCTTCAAGATTGCCCAGCTGCGCCCGGGCGTTCTCCACGTCCATCTGCGGCGACAGCCCGCCCCGCTGGCGGCTTTCGGTCAGCTCCAGCGTCTGCTGTGCGCTTTCAATTTGCGTATTAAGCGTGGCAATGATGCTCTGCGCCCCACGCAGCTGTAGCCACGCCCGCGCCACTTCGGCTTCCAGCGAGACCAGCGCATCGTTACGCTGCTCGATCGCTGCCCGCTGCTGCGCCTCGGCCGCTTCTACCTGACGGCGCACCTTGCCCCACAGGTCGATTTCCCACTGGGCGTCGAAGCTGCCCTGATAGAGGTTAATCGGCTGCGTCAGCGGGCCTAACGCGCCCCGCAGTTCAGGATCGACATTATTCAACTGGTCGTACACACCGTGGGATTTTAGCTCCCCTTCCAGCCCAAGCTGCTGGCGCGTCGCCTGCACATTGCCATTCACCGACGGGAAAAACGCCCCGCCGGCCTGGTTAATCTGTTCGCGCGCCCCGGCAATGCGTAATACGGTTTGCTGTAGCGTCAGATTTCCGGCGATGGCGCGTTCAATCAGGCTGTCGAGCTGCGGCGAGCCGAAGGTTTTCCACCAGCGCGGGTTAGTGGCGGCGGAGGAAGTTTGCGATTTCACCGCGCTGTCGCCCTTATCGTTCCAGTGCGTGGTGGCGAGCGGTGCAGGCTGTTGGTAGTCCGGCCCGACGGCGCAACCCACCAGCAGCATCATTATCATCAGGGGGTGTAAACGTCTGTGTATCATCAGTGTGCTCCTGCACTCCCCTCGCTCTTAACCGGCGAGAGCAACAAACAAAACGGAATCAGTAATAAGGCCACCGCGCTCAGAATGGTGAAGACGTCAATGTAGGCCAGAAAGCGCGACTGCTCGATCATCGTCTGGTACATCCGTCCGGTGGCAATGCCGGTCGGATCGCCCACCTGAGTGGTGAAGTTCTGGATCGCCTGGGCGCTTTCGCGAATCGCCAGCTGGAATTGCTCGTTAAACGGCGAAGCGTGGTAAGCCAGATGCGCGCTGTGCGCCTGCGAGCGCTCGGTGATCGCCGCCGTCGAGAGCGAAATCCCAATCGAGCCGGCCACGTTGCGGAACATGGTAAACAGCGCCGCCGCGTCGGCGTTAAGCCGCCTCGGGATCGAGATAAAAGCAATGGTGGTGAGGGGCACAAACAGGAACCCCAGTCCAATCGACTGAGCGCTGCGGAACAGCACCAGCGTTTCGAAATCGATATCCGGCGTCAGCGTGCGGGACCAGAAGAACGACACCGCCAGGCAGGTAAAGCCGAAGGCGATGATCCAGCGCGTCTGCACCACCGGCATCAGCTTCAGCACCAGCGGGATGGTCAGCACAATCAGCACCGCGCCGGGCGAGAGCACCAGCCCGGACCAGGTGGCGGTATAGCCCAAATCCTGCTGCGCCAGCTGCGGAATAACCACCGAACTGCCGTACAGGATCATCGCCATCCCCGCCATCAGCAGGCTGGAGATCGCAAAGTTGCGGTCCTTCATACAGTGCAGATCCACCACCGGCTTTCTGGCATACATCAGCCAGTAGATCGCGCCGATAATACCGACCAGCGTCAGTACTGCGAAGGTGCGGATAAAGTTCGAATAAAACCAGTCATCATCTTCGCCCCGGTCGAGCATCACCTGCAAACAGCCAAGACCGAGGGCGATCAGGCCGATCCCCGTCCAGTCGACGGTGAGCTTCTCTTCCGACTTTTTCTCCCACGGCGGATCTTCCAGCAGCTGATAGATGGCCAGCACCGTCACAATCCCTACCGGGATATTGATAAAGAACACCCAGCGCCAGGAGTAGTTATCGGTGATCCAGCCCCCCAGCGTGGGGCCGAGCACCGGCGCGACGATAATGGCAATGGATGAAAGGCCAAAGGCTTTGCCCCTGTCCTCCGGCTTAAAGTAGTCGAGTAGCACCGACTGCTGGGTAGGCTGCAACCCGCCGCCAAAGAACCCCTGCATCACGCGGAACAGGATGATTTGCCATAGCTCGGTGGCGATACCGCACAGGAACGAGCAGATGGTGAACATCACAATGCAGATCAGGAAGAACTGTTTGCGGCCAAACAGGCGGCTGAGAAAGGCCGAAATCGGCAGCACGATGCCGTTCGCCACCAGGTAGCTGGTGAGCACCCAGGTGGATTCGTCATAGCTGGCCGAGAGCGACCCCGCGACGTGGGGCAGCGCCACGTTGACGATGGTGGTGTCCAGAATTTCCATAAACACCGCCAGGGTGACCACAATCGCCACCGCCCACGGGTTACTGGCGGGCTTCCAGTTATCGTGGCTGTGATCCGTCATTCCACGGTGACCTTCGGTTCAACCGACAGCCCCAGCGGCAGCGGCTTGTTCGGATCCAGCCCTTTATCAATCACGATTTTCACCGGTACGCGCTGAACGATCTTCACAAAGTTACCGGTGGCGTTTTCCGACGGGAAGGCGGAGAAGCGCGAGCCGCTGCCCTGCTGGATGCTGTCGATATGGCCTTCCAGCTCCATATCCGGCCAGGCATCGACGGACACGGTCACTTTGTCGCCCGGCTTCATGCGCTCAAGCTGCGACTCCTTGAAATTCGCCACCACCCACACGTTCGGGGAAACCAGCGAGAACAGCGCCGTGCCGGCCTGCACCAGCGTACCGGGCTGGACGTTGCGTTTAGTGACGAAACCGTCGAACGGGGCGCGGACTTCGGTATAAGAGAGGTTCAGGTTGGCGGTTTCCAGCTGCGCTCTGGCCTGATCGACCTGCCGTTCGCGGGCTTCGACGTTGGTCTCCTGCTGGCGGATTTGCAGCTGGACCTGCTCCGCCACCTCCAGCTGCGCCTGGGCGCTGGCCAGCCCCGCCTGCGCGCTGCGCAGCTGAGCGTTCGCGGCATCGATACTTTGTTGCGTGGTCGCGCGCGGGTCAACGCCGCGCTGACGGCGGTACTCCGCCTGCGCGTTGGCCATATCCGCCTGGGCTTTAAGTACCTGGGCTTTGGCTTCATCACGCTGGGCGGGATATTGCACCTTCGAGAGCGCCAGCTGCGCCTGCGCCTGATGCAGCTGCGCCAGCGCCAGCCCAAGCTGGGCCTGAGCCTGATCGCGCTGGGCGGTGGTATCACGCGGATCGATCACCACCAGCACATCCCCTTTTTTCACGCGCTGGTTATCCCGTACGCGAAGTTCTGTGACGTAGCCTGCCGTTTTTGGGGCAATGGTCACTACGTCGCCATCGGTAAAGGCGTCGTCGGTGGTCTCTTCGTTACGAGTTAAAAACCACCAGACCAGCGCCACAATCACCATCACGATGACCACGATACCAAGGATGATTAACGGTTTTTTCCCCGGGCGCTTGCGCTCGTTATTGTTTTGATCCTGCTCGTCAGCAGGTGGGTTTTGATCTTCTGCCATAGTTCAGCAACGGTCCTGTCAGTGAGCGGCATCACACTATGCCGTTCACTAAAGCTAGGACGTTGCTATACATTTGCCAGGAAAAACTGACAAATTGCGCACTATATGAGAAGGAATAGTCCGAAACCGACCGCCGCTGACCAGAGCAGCATCGGGATTGACCATAAATGGAAGCGCCACCAGATGCGGCGATCGTTGGCCATCCGCAGGGCGATGAGGTTAGCCAGCGAGCCGGGCAGCAGCCCAAAGCCGCCGACGTTGACCGCCCACGCCAGCAGTACCGTAGGGGGAACATAGTTAAGCAGCAAAATGGTGGACGGCACGTTACTGATCACCTGCGAGAGACCAATCGCCGTCAGCCATAATCCCGGCTGCGACAGACCGCCAACGCTATGGAGAACGTTCTGCAATACCGGGAGCTGGATCAGCAGATGGACGTCAATAAACATCGCCATAAACACCAGCAGCAGCGTCCAGTCAACGCTCACCAGCACCCGCCGGGCGAGGAACAGGAAGCCACACGCCACCAGCAGCGCGCCAGCCAGCGCCTGGTTTAACTCCAGCGCGATAAGAAAAACGATATACAGCCCCAGGCAGCTCCAGACGAGACGCGGCTGCCACTGGGGCCCGGTTGTACCGCTGTGGTACTGCAACGATTTATTCGGGAAAGCAAACCAGCCCACCGCCAGCAGCGACGCCACGATCGCCAGCGCCAACGGCGCCATCTGCCCGGTAAATGCGGTAAACGACAGGCCGGAGCGTCCCCACAGCAGAATGTTCTGCGGGTTACCGATCGGCGTGAGCAGCGAGCCCGCATTGACGGCCAGCGCTTCAAAGATAATCAGACGGGTAACCGGTATTTCGCACAGCTTACGCAGCGTGAGCGTAAGCGGCACCACGATAAACAACGCCACGTCATTAGTGAGAAACGTCGACAGCAGCGCCGCCGAAAAGACCATGAACAGGGCCAGCTTGCGCTCGGTGGCGAAGCGGCGCACCATTTTGCGCCCCAGCACGTCAAAATAGCCGCTCAGCTCCACGCCTTTGGTGAGCATCATCAAACCGCTCAGGGTAATAATGGTGCGCCAGTCTATGGCCGCCGGCCAGGTGTGCGGCGTGAAGGGCACAAAGACGCTGAGCCCAACGCCAGTGATAAGTAAAAGATGGAAAAAGCGATCGCGTTTCAGGGCCTGCAAGCCGGGGATGTTCATTCAGCGGAGGGACCGTATTTGAGCGTAAATTCGCGGAACTTCACCAGCGTCTCTTCGCTGACGTGGTGTTCCATACCTTCGGCATCCCGACGGGCAATTTCCGGGCTGACGCCCAGTACCAGTAAAAAATTCTCGACGATCTGATGGCGCTCGCGGCTCTCCTGCGCCAGTTTTTCGCCTTCAGCGGTGAGAAACACCCCGCGCCAGGGGATCATCTCGATCAGCCCGACCGACGCCAGACGTTTTAACATTTTGGCAACGGTTGGCTGCGACACCCCAAGGCGTGCGGCCATATCCACCTGGCGCGCTTCTCCAACCTCACGAATCAGATCAGAGATCAGTTCGACATAATCATCAATCAGCTCCCGGCGATGCGCCTCGCGCACCTGGCGGAAGCCTTCCACATGCTCTTCAACGTTCACCAGTTGCGTCGTTTTTTTTGTTGTTGGCTTACCTGCGCGACGGTTCATTGTGCTTCCTCAATGGGGTTGACGCTTCCAGCGCCCTGTAACGGAGCGCACATTGTAAACCATAGCTCTACAAGCACAAAAAATTAACGAATTAGCCATAGCTATACAATATAGCCTGTGCTATATCTGTATGTAATGCAGTCACCCTTCACGGATCGAAGGGATCATGAATCAGGAGGTCTTATGAACGAATTCAAGAGGTGTATGAACGTGTTTACCCACTCTCCTTTTAAAGTGCGCCTGATGCTGTTGAACATGCTGTGCGATATGTTTAACGCCAAACCCCAGCAGGACGACAACTCTTCCCACTAAGCGGCGTCGCGGTACGCCGCTTCATTTTCCTGTCACACTTTCGCTGTAAGCTTGCCTGTTCCCGATTATTTTTGCGTATTTGCAGCCCCCTTCGCAAAACATCTGTTTAGCAACTGTTGACCTTAATTCACGCTCGCACTATCTTCTTGCAGCCTGCACAATTTGCGGCTCGCTGAAGCGGACCTCTCATTCCCTTTCCACGCACTGTCCGGCAGGCTTTGACCCTTGACGCCAGGGTGAGCACATGGCGTTTTCGTGATAGTGATCTATGAACGTAACCCTGATTGATACACTTGTTACCCGCAGCCGGGGCTTAAGCCCGTGGACGGGATTCTATTTTTTGCAATCGCTGTTGATTAACTTTGCTCTTGGCTACCCCTTTAGCCTGCTTTATGCCGTCGGGTTCACCTGTATTCTTCACCTTCTCTGGCGAAGCGCACCGCGCATGCAGAAGGTGCTTATCGGGATCTGTTCTCTGGTTGCTGCCGCCTATTTCCCGTTTGGCCAGGCCTATGGCGCGCCAAACTTTAATACCCTGCTGGCGCTCCACTCCACCAATATGGAAGAGTCCACAGAGATCCTGACGATCTTTCCGTGGTACAACTACGTGGTTGGCCTTTTCATTTTTGCCCTCGGCGTGATTGCGGTTCGCCGTAAGCCCGTCGGGAAAAAAGCATGGGGTAAAATTGAAAGCCTGTGCCTGGCCTTTAGCGTGGTGACGTTTTTTGTTGCGCCGGTACAAAATCTGGCCTGGGGCGGCGTGTTTAAGCTTAAAGATACCGGGTATCCGGTGTTTCGCTTCGTTAAAGACGTGGTGGTGAATAACGAGGAAGTGCTCGACGAGCAGGCACGTATGGCCGAGCTTTCCACCATGAAAGACACCTGGAACGTGCTGGCGGTGAAACCGAAGTATCACACCTACGTGGTGGTGATCGGAGAAAGCGCGCGTCGCGATGCGCTCGGCGCGTTTGGCGGTCACTGGGATAACACGCCGTTTGCCAGCGCCGTTAACGGTACGCTGTTTACCGACTACGTGGCGGCCAGCGGCTCGACGCAGAAATCACTCGGTCTGACGCTCAACCGCGTGGTGGATGGAAAACCGCAGTTTCAGGATAATTTTGTCACCCTGGCCAACCGGGCAGGTTTTCAGACATGGTGGTTCTCTAACCAGGGACAGATCGGCGAATATGATACCGCCATCGCCAGCATCGCGAAGCGTGCCGACGAGGTACAGTTCCTGAAAAGCGGTGATTTCGAAGCCGATAAAAACACAAAAGATGAAGCGTTGCTAAAAATGACGGCGCAGGTCTTTGCTACTCAGCGCACCCAGCCGCAGCTGATTGTCCTGCACCTGATGGGGTCACACCCGCAGGCATGCGATCGTACCGGGGGAAAATATGCGGAGTTTGTGCAATCCAAAGAGACGTCCTGCTACCTCTACACCATGACGCAAACCGACGATCTGCTCAGCAAGCTGTACGGGCAGCTGCGCAACAGCGGCGACAGCTTCTCGATGGTCTATTTCTCTGACCACGGCCTGGCGTTTAAGGAGCGCGGAAAAGAGGTGCAGTATCTGGCCCACGATGACAAGTTCCAGCAGAACTTCCAGGTACCGTTTATGGTGCTGTCGAGTGATGACAAAACGCATCGCATTATAAAAGCGCGCCGTTCCGCGAACGATTTCCTGAAATTCTTCTCACAATGGACGGGGATTAAGGCGAAAGAGATAAAAAATGATTACCCGTTTATCTCCGGGAAGAAGGGCCCGCCAGTTTACATTACCAACTTTAAGTTACAGAAAGTCGACTATAACCATCTTGGGACGGATATTTTCGATATTAAGAGTAAGTAATTTCTGCCGTTTCGTGCGGGCTAATGCCCTCACCCTGGCCCTCTCCCACGGGGAGAGGGTACAAACAAAAAAATCCGCCTCAAAGGGCGGATTTTTTACTGGCTCACCGAAGTGATTAGAAGCGGTAACCTACGCCCGCGATCCAGGTGCCAACGTCAACGTTGCGGATACGGCTCTGCTCATAGGAGAAGTCCAGAGCAACGTTTTCGATTGGGTTGAACTGCATACCTGCGCCATAGGAGAAACCATAGTCGCTGTTGCTTGCAGTACGGTTCAGACCCTGGTTTTCGGTCTGCTGGAATTTACCGTAGCCAACACCTACAACACCGTAGATGCTTGCCCAGTCATTCAGGCGGTAAGCAGGACCCGCGGTGATGCCGTAGTACTGACCTTTATTGTAAGAGCCATTTTCAGTACGATCTTTCTCGGTGTAAGTGAAAGAACCGATCACACCCAGCGGGTTGTTGTCTTGCTCGTAACGGTACTTCAGGTTGAAACCGTTGGTTTTGTTCATCACGCCCTGCATATCGCTCTGAGCGTAACCACCAGTTACAGTAGAAGTTGCCGCTACAGCGGTACCTGCGGAAACAGCCAGAACAGCTGCCAGTGCTGAAAGACATGCAATTTTTTTCATAACCACCTCAAATGTGCTTCAAGTAAGTCCGTAAGTTTTAAATATATCAAAAAAATCTGTGAAACTCTTTGTCATTCACGATGTCTAATGCGACCTTTCCTGTAACAGAACATTTCCAGCACCAGCTATCTCGTTCAAATAACTCCAGATTTTCACCTGTAAATGCTAATAGTGCGCGTCATCGCCATTTAGTTCATCCAGATTATTCCTAATCTTTCAGGCGATAAAATCATCAACGTTTTCTCATTTTACGGATTTTCCCTGGATTTTTTTCAACAGTAGCTCAACCGTTGCAGCATATTTCCATTACACTGCGACTTTTACCTCATTTGACATAAATTGACAGGAGAAAGGATGCCAGGTTTACCCCGTAAATCGTCGGTCTGGATGCCGGTGGCAGTCATACTTATCGCGATGATGTCCATACAAAGCGGCGCGTCGCTGGCAAAATCGCTGTTTCCGCTGGTTGGTGCGCCCGGCGTCACGGCGCTGCGTATCGCATTAGGCACCCTGATCCTCGTGGTTATCTTTAAACCCTGGCGGCTACGGTTTAAAAAGGAGCAGCGACTGCCACTGCTTTTTTATGGGCTGGCACTGGGAGGGATGAACTACATGTTCTATCTCTCTATTCAGACTATCCCGCTGGGGATCGCGGTCGCGCTTGAATTTACCGGCCCGCTGGCGGTTGCCCTCTTCTCTTCTCGTCGTCCGGTAGATTTTATCTGGGTCATACTGGCTGTGCTGGGGCTATGGTTCCTGCTGCCGCTCGGGCAAAGCGTTTCACAAATCGATCTGACAGGGGCAGCTCTGGCGCTGGGCGCGGGGGCGTGCTGGGCGGTGTATATTCTCACTGGCCAGCGTGCGGGCGAAGAGCACGGCCCCGCGACGGTCGCCTTAGGCTCACTAATTGCCGCCGTAATCTTTGTCCCAATCGGAATGGCACAAGCGACAGACTCAATATGGCAGTGGTCAATCCTGCCGGTTGGTCTGGCGGTTGCCATTCTCTCTACGGCCCTGCCCTACTCTCTGGAGATGATCGCCCTGACGCGCCTGCCCACGCGCATTTTTGGTACGCTCATGAGCATGGAGCCCGCGCTGGCCGCCATCTCAGGAATGATTTTCCTCGGTGAAACCCTGACCCTGGTACAAACGCTGGCGCTCTGTTCCATTATCGCGGCGTCAATGGGCTCCACCCTGACCATGCGCCCGGAACCTAAAGTGCAAAAAATCGATCTCAACTAAGCCTTAAATTCTGCATGGCTAACCCGCCATGCAGAATATACGCCTCGTCAGTACTTCAAATAATTTCTTACAAACTGTCTTGTATTGCCAAAATATTTCACCTGCCCGGCTTCCCGAAGAATGAATTAAGATTGATCTGTATCAACTTTAATAAACCACTTATTTTTCAATCAGTTGATAATACAACCTTCCTTTCACTATTAAACCAATAGGCAGAGCCAAACCGCAGAGAAAAAATCCGGTGCTATACTTAGTCCCGTAATTACCTGGGACACAAACATCAAGAGGATATGAGATTATGAGTACCGCTAAACTGGTGAAAACGAAAGCGTCTAATCTGCTTTATACCCGTAACGATGTATCGGATAGCGATAAAAAAGCGACCATTGAGCTGCTGAATCGCCAGGTGGTCCAGTTCATCGATCTTTCGCTGATCACCAAACAGGCTCACTGGAATATGCGCGGTGCAAACTTTATTGCCGTTCATGAAATGCTGGATGGGTTCCGCACAGCACTGGTGACTCACCTGGATACCATGGCCGAACGTGCCGTACAGCTGGGTGGCGTGGCACTGGGTACCACACAGGTGATCAACAGCAAAACGCCATTGAAAAGCTATCCGCTGGATATCCATACCGTTCAGGATCACCTGAAAGAGCTGGCGGACCGCTACGCGATTGTGGCGAACGATGTTCGTAAAGCGATTGGCGAAGCCAAAGATGAAGATACTGCTGATATCTTCACTGCCGCATCACGCGACCTGGATCAGTTCCTGTGGTTTATTGAGTCCAACATCGAATAATCCCTGCGGATTTTCCGAATAACCCTCGCCCCTGGCGGGGGTTTTGCACATTTATGGTGCGCACTTTTGCCCGCAACGGCCGCAAAAGTGAATAAAATGTAATAATCACCTCACACAACCGTTAACGGAAGATTGTTTTTTCGTCAGATTCTGCGCTAAATATCCCCCTGTCAGAAGACCTTAACGAAGCGCACCAAAACGGTGCTCCATTCTGGTGCAACCTGGCAGAATTGCCACGCTTTTCGTGCAATGCGTGACATCATCCCCTTTGCAAAACAACAGCTTGTAAAATTGGCACGATTTTTTCATTGTGCCTGAGGTTCTCGCAGGGGATCGCCCCGTGGATATAAGAGGAAATGCTATGAAGTCTGTATTAAAAGTTTCACTGGCTGCACTTACCCTGGCGTTTGCGGTGTCCTCGCAGGCTGCCGACAAACTGGTTGTGGCGACGGACACGGCGTTCGTACCGTTTGAATTTAAACAGGGTGATAAATACGTTGGTTTTGACGTGGATCTGTGGGCCGCTGTCGCAAAAGAACTCAAACTGGATTACACCCTGAAGCCAATGGACTTCAGCGGCATTATCCCGGCACTGCAAACCAAAAACGTTGACCTGGCGCTGGCAGGCATCACCATTACCGAAGAGCGTAAAAAGGCCATCGATTTCTCTGACGGCTACTACAAAAGCGGCCTGCTGGTGATGGTGAAAGCGGATAACAACGATGTGAAAAGCGTGAAAGATCTCGACGGTAAAGTGGTCGCCGTGAAGAGCGGCACTGGCTCAGTTGATTACGCGAAAGCCAACATCAAAACCAAAGACCTGCGTCAGTTCCCGAACATCGACAACGCTTACATGGAACTGGGCACCAACCGCGCGGATGCGGTGCTGCACGATACGCCTAACATCCTTTACTTCATCAAAACTGCCGGTAACGGCAAGTTCAAAGCGGTAGGTGATTCTCTGGAAGCTCAGCAGTACGGTATTGCATTCCCGAAAGGCAGCGACGACCTGCGTAACAAAGTTAACGGCGCGCTGAAAACCCTGAAAGAGAACGGCACCTATAACGAAATCTACAAAAAATGGTTCGGTACCGAGCCTAAATAATTTCACCTGACTTCAGGTTTGTAACGCCCGGTGGCGCTTAAGCTTACCGGGCCTACGTTTTTCGTTTTTCACCACGGTATACAGGAATACATCATGCAGTTTGACTGGAGCGCCATCTGGCCTGCCATTCCACTCTTGCTTGAAGGCGCTAAAATGACCCTGTGGATTTCGGTCCTCGGTCTGGTTGGCGGGTTGATTATCGGTCTTGTCGCCGGTTTCGCCCGCACCTATGGTGGCTGGATTGCAAATCACATCGCACTGGTTTTCATCGAAGTGATCCGCGGCACACCCATTGTGGTGCAGGTCATGTTCATCTACTTCGCCCTGCCGATGGCCTTCACCGACCTGCGCATCGACCCGTTCAGCGCCGCCGTTGTCACCATCATGATCAACTCCGGCGCCTACATTGCGGAAATTACCCGCGGTGCGGTGCTGTCGATTCATAAAGGGTTCAGTGAAGCTGGCCTGGCGTTAGGTCTTTCCCGTCGCGAAACCATCCGTCACGTGATCCTGCCGCTGGCGCTGCGCCGCATGCTGCCGCCGCTGGGTAACCAGTGGATCATCAGCATCAAAGACACCTCGCTGTTTATTGTTATCGGCGTGGCCGAGCTGACCCGTCAGGGCCAGGAGATCATCGCGGGTAACTTCCGCGCCCTGGAAATCTGGAGTGCGGTCGCCGTTGTCTACCTGATTATCACGCTTGTCCTGAGCTTTGTTCTGCGTCGTCTTGAAAGAAGGATGAAAATCCTGTGATTGAATTTAAAAACGTTTCCAAGCACTTTGGCCCAACCCAGGTGTTGCACAATATCGATTTGAACATCAGGCAGGGCGAAGTGGTGGTGATCATCGGGCCGTCCGGTTCCGGTAAATCCACCCTGCTGCGCTGCATTAACAAGCTTGAGGAGATCACCAGCGGCGATTTGATCGTCGACGGTCTGAAGGTTAACGATCCGAAAGTGGACGAGCGCCTGATCCGCCAGGAAGCGGGCATGGTGTTCCAGCAGTTCTACCTGTTCCCGCACCTCACGGCGCTGGAAAACGTGATGTTTGGTCCTCTGCGCGTGCGCGGGGCCAGCAAAGCGGCAGCGGAAGCGCAGGCAAAAGATCTGCTGGCGAAGGTTGGTCTGGCGGAGCGTGCCCACCACTATCCTTCCGAGCTGTCCGGCGGCCAGCAGCAGCGCGTGGCCATTGCCCGTGCGCTGGCGGTGAAGCCAAAGATGATGCTGTTCGATGAGCCAACGTCGGCACTCGACCCGGAGCTGCGTCACGAAGTGCTGAAAGTTATGCAGGATCTGGCGGAAGAAGGCATGACGATGGTCATCGTTACCCACGAAATCGGCTTTGCCGAAAAAGTGGCGTCCCGTCTGATCTTCATTGATAAGGGCCGCATCGCGGAAGACGGTAATCCGCAGACGCTGATTGCGAACCCACCAAGCCAGCGCCTTCAGGAGTTCCTGCAACACGTCTCCTGATAACCACACACAGAGCCGGGCATGCCCGGCTTTTTTATGCCGGATTGTTCCCAAAAACTCCCCTCCGCTCCGCGCGCTCTATACTTATCATTTTGCACGATATTTTTGTCGGAGGACGCCGTGCCGTGGATCCTGTTACTCCTGTTTAGCCTGTTTAGCGCGCCGTCGCTCGCCGTAACCCTTCCCGGCGTCACCACCGGAGCCACCGCCACCCAGCAAAATGCGCCGCCAGAACCGGATGCTGAAAAGAAAAAAGCTGCCTACAGCGCGCTTGCCGACGTGCTTGAGAACGACACGTCCCGGCAGGAGCTGATCGATCAGCTGAGGAAGGTGGCCGCCACGCCGCCTCAGGATCCGGTTCCTGCTATTGCGCCGCCGGAAGCCGAAGAAGAAAAAACGGTGCTGGAAAACGTCACCGACATCAGTCGCCGCTACGGGGAAGCCCTGTCGTCGCGTTTTGCCCAGCTCTATCGCAACCTGGTTGGCACCTCACATAAGCCTTTTAATCCTCACACCTTTTCCGCCGCCGCCACCCAGTTTGCTATTCTGGCTGGTGCCGTCTTCATTTTTTACTGGCTGTTGCGCCTGTCTGTCTGGCCGCTTTACCGGAAAATGGGACAGTGGGGACGCAAAAAGAATCAGCATAAAAGCAGCTGGCTGCATCTTCCGGCAATGATTACCGGGGCGTTTGTCATCGATTTGCTGCTGCTGGCCCTGACGCTGTTTGTCGGTCAGCTGCTGGCTGACCGCCTTAATACCGGAAACAAAACCATCGCGTTTCAGCAGGGACTGTTCCTCAATGCGTTTGCCCTGATTGAGTTCTTTAAAGCCCTCCTGCGGTTGATCTTCTGCCCACGCGTGCCGGACCTTCGCCCCTTCGCCATTTCGGATCAGAGCGCCAAATACTGGGCGGTGCGGCTTAGCGTGCTGAGCGGGTTGATTGGTTATGGCTTGTTGGTTGCCGTGCCGATTATTTCCAACCAGGTTAACGTGCAGTTCGGCGCGCTGGCGAACGTGCTGATCATGCTGTGCATTACCGTCTGGGCGCTGTACCTCATCTTCCACAATAAAAAAGCGATCACCGACAGCCTGCTGCACCTGGCCGATCGCTCCCTCTCCTTTTTCAGCCTCTTTATTCGCGCCTTTGCGCTGGTGTGGCACTGGCTGGCCAGCGCCTATTTTATTGTGCTCTGTTTCTTCTCCCTGTTCGACCCGGGCAATAGCCTGAAATTTATGATGGGGGCGACGTTCAAAAGCCTGGCGATTATCGGCATCGCGGCCTTTGTCTCTGGCCTGCTTTCCCGCTGGCTGTCGAAAACGATCACCCTGTCGCCGCAGGTTCAGCGTAACTACCCGGAACTGCAAAAGCGGGTGAATGGCTGGATGACCGTATCCCTGAAGGTGGCGCGTATTCTGACGGTCTGCGTGGCAATTATGCTGCTGCTGAACGCGTGGGGGCTGTTTGATTTCTGGAACTGGCTGCATAACGGCGCGGGGGAAAAGACCGTTGATATTCTTATTCGTATCGCGCTGATCCTGTTTTTCTCCGCCGTCGGCTGGACGCTGCTGGCAAGCCTTATCGAAAACCGTCTGGTGTCGGATGTCCACGGCAGGCCGCTACCGAGCGCCCGCGCCCGCACGCTGCTAACCCTGTGCCGCAACGCGCTGGCGGTGATCATCAGTACCATCACCATCATGATTGTGCTGTCGGAAATCGGCGTGAATATCGCCCCGCTGCTGGCGGGTGCCGGTGCGCTGGGGCTGGCGATCTCCTTCGGTTCGCAGACGCTGGTGAAGGATATTATCACCGGCATTTTTATCCAGTTTGAGAACGGGATGAATACCGGGGATCTGGTGACCATCGGTCCGCTCACCGGCACGGTCGAGAGGATGTCCATTCGCTCCGTCGGTGTGCGTCAGGATACCGGCGCGTACCACATTATTCCGTGGTCATCGATCACCACCTTTGCCAACTTTGTGCGCGGCATTGGTTCGGTGGTGGCGAATTATGATGTCGATCGTCACGAAGATGCAGATAAGGCGAAGCAGGCGCTGCGGGATGCGGTGAACGAACTGATGGAGATGGAGGATATTCGCGGGCTGGTGATTGGTGAACCATCGTTCGCGGGCATCGTCGGGCTGACGAACACTGCCTTTACCCTGCGCGTGTCGTTCACCACCCAGCCGCTGAAGCAGTGGACGGTGCGCTTCGCCCTCGACAGCATGGTGAAAAAACACTTCGATCTGGCGAACGTGAGAGCGCCGGTGCAGACGTATCAGGTATTGTCGCCGCCCGCTTCGCCGCTCCCTCCGCAGGAGCCGACGCTGTAAACGAGCCGGGTGGCGGCTTCGCCTTACCCGGCCAGAGAAACGATTATTTGCGGCGTTTGTTATCGTCCATAAAGGACCAGGCAATAAAGCGGCTCTGCTTCTGGCCCTGCGCCATCTCTTTTTTAACCACTTTCACCGCGCCGACGTCGGTCAGCGCGCGGTAAAGCGGCGGCAGGTTATCGCCACGGGAGACCAGCGTGGTAAACCATTTCACCTGACGACCGAAGCCCTTACTCTCGGCAATCATGCGCAGAATAAATGCCACTTCCCCGCCCTCGCACCACAGCTCCTGCTGCTGGCCGCCAAAGTTCAGCGCGCCATCTTCAGCCTGGCCCAGGTTACGCCGCTTGCGTTCACTTCCCGCACGAGCAGAGGCGGCGGAGTCGTGGAATGGCGGGTTGCACAGGGTGGCATCATATTGTTCGTTCTTATGAATAATGCCGTTGAAAATAGCAGCGGCATCCTTCTGACGACGCAGACGAACGGCCCGGCTTAACCCCGGGTTAGCGTTGATAATGGCCTGCGCGCTGGCGAAGGCCTCAGCACCGATCTCGCTGCCGGTAAACCGCCACTGATATTCATGTGCGCCTATCAGGGGGTAGATCAGGTTCGCGCCCGTACCGATATCAAGCACGGTGGCCTGTTTTGGCACCACGCCGCCATTGTCATCCGCCAGCAGATCGGCAAGATGATGGACGTAATCCGCACGTCCTGGCACCGGTGGGCAGAGAAAGCCATCCGGGATGTCCCAGTGCGTAACGCCATAAAAATGGGCCAGCAGCGCTTTGTTCAGCGTCTTAACCGCCAGCGGATCGGCAAAGTTTACCGACGGTTCACCGGCTGGTGTCTGAACAATAAAATCCTGCAATTCGGGGCAGCTCAAGCACAGGGCTTTCATGTCGTAGCGGCTACGGTGGCGGTTACGCGGGTGCAATCCCGGCTTTTGGGAAGTCATGGCATTCTCCTTTAAACAGCCGCGTAAGATACCCTGTGACGGCGCGGGGGTAAATATCTGTCTGAGTCGCACAAAAAAACGACAAAAATCATCGACCTGTATGTCTATGATCTGTCAATAAATTGTCAGAATTTATCGTTCAAAAAATAAGCAGATCATCATCAAATTTTTGCGCTAAATCACACGCGTCAGGCTTCTAAACTTAAGAGGAATCACCTGTTGTTTCCCCTGAGGATGTGATTATGAAAAAATATCTGACCTTTATTATTGCGGGTGCGCTGGCAGGCGCATCTTTCTCAGCCTGGTCCGTTCAACCTCTGACCGACAGCAACGACACCAGCCAGCTACGTGCGGCGGGGACGGTCTCTGTCAGCCGGGCAAGCAACCTTGATGACCTTCAGAACAAGCTGGCCGAAAAAGCGCGTCAGGAAGGGGCTAAAGGCTTCGTGGTGAACGCTGCCGGTGGCGATAACCATATGTACGGCACCGCGACCATCTATAAATAATCGATTTCCTTCCCACACTGCATCTGCCAGGCAGATGCAGTTCTCATTCCCTTCCTTCGCCTTGACTGTGCGTTTTTTAACCCCATATTAAGATGAATGGCTTAAACAGATCAGGAGAACATGATGGCTTCCGGCTGGGCGAATGACGACGCCGTTAACGAACAGATCAACAGTACTATTGAAGATGCGGTCGCGCGTGCTCGCGGTGAAATTCCACGCGGCGAAAGTTTGACGGAATGCGAAGAGTGCGGAGATCCGATTCCTGAGGCACGGCGTAAAGCCATTCCTGGCGTACGGCTATGTATTGTCTGTCAGCAGGAGAAAGATTCGAAAAATGCGACACATTCAGGATATAATCGCAGAGGATCGAAAGACAGCCAGTTACGTTGACTTTCCTTTACCGAAGTTAACCGCGCCAGCCGTTTACTTTACGCTCACGACTTTTAGCGATACGCGTAGCAAATCGTGCCCTTCCGATGGCTTCTGTAAAGCGCATCCACAAGAAGTGTCAATTCCGCTTCTGAATTTATTAATAATCAATAAGTTATTTGTCATTCAATTTTTTTGAGCAACCACGTCAATTCTCTTCGATTTTATCTTCCGCTAAAAACCGTGATACTTATCACATCGACGGAACATCGTCCCTTTAACAGAATAACCTGCGAGAATTCACCTATGAAAACCATCAAATATGCTGTTGCCGCTGTTGCCCTGTCCGCTCTCTCTTTCGGCGCTTTCGCCGTAGAGCCAGTCTCCTCTACTCAGGCACAGGATCTGAACAAAATCGGGGTGGTGAGTGCTGAAGGCGCGACCACGCTGGACGGTCTGGAAGCCAAACTGGCGGAAAAAGCAGCCGCTGCCGGCGCAAGTGGATACACCATCACGTCCACTAACGGTAATAACAAACTGAGCGGTACTGCGGTTATCTACAAGTAATCGAACGAATTATGCTCCACCCTCACCATACCCTCTGGTGAGATGCTCCAACCCTCATTGACCCTGTTGTTGTTACCCTTGTTTGCCCGTCCGCCACTGGACGGGCTTTTTTTTGCTTAAAACGACTGTGCCACGCGCTGCAATCCGGCTTCCACGGATGCCACTTCCCCTGCCGCCAGCAGGCAGCAGGCCATTTGCAGCTTGATCGACTGAGGAACCGGCACCTTTCCGGCCAGACACTGTACGATCCAGTGCGCGGTGACCTGCGGATCTTTTGACTCGGGCAAGATCACATCGCAGTTCTCTTCCCCACGTTCCAGTACGACCCGCGTCCCGGCAGGCTCAATCAGCATCAGCTGTGGACAACGCTGCGGGTTGGCATAAACCTCCCCTTCCGTCCCGTGCATCAGCAGCGCCCGCCCGCCGATTTCGGCAAAAAATTGTCCGACCCGCGTCACGTACTCCGGATGGGAGACGCTGGAAAGACGTAGCGCGGCGTCTTCGGCAAACGGCGTCGCCAGCTTCGCCAGGGTGTGGGCGCTGTTACGTACTCCCATTCGCCATCGCATGTCCAGCTGCTTTTCCAGCGGCGGGCAGAGCGCGCGCACGGGAATATAGACCGGCTGGTTCCCCTCCAGTTTGGCCTGCGCCTGGCCAGCATGGAGAGTAGGTTCGATGCCTAATAATTCCAGAATGGTTTCTGTCAGCACGCGCGTTGGATCTTCGCTCACGCCATGCACCACCACCGGGAAACCGAGTTTCTGCAACAGAATAGCCAGCAGCGGCGTGAGGTTTGCCTGCTTACGCGCGCCATTGTAGGTCGGGATCACTATCGGCATCGGCTTCGTGACGGGCGGGGTTAAACGCATCGTCTGCGACTGCATGGCCTCATAAAAACCCCGCATCTCCGCCTCACCTTCCCCTTTGATGCGCAACGCAATCAGAATGCCGCCCATTTCCAGCTCCGGCACGTCGCCATTCAGCATATGCGTGTACAACGCACGGGCCGTTTCCTGGTCCAGATCGCGAGCATGGTTTTTCCCACGCCCTACCTCTTTGATAATTTTGCGGTAATCCACGACATTTCTCCTGACAGCATCATCTTGTTAACAATATAGCCCGATGGACACGCACCCGATAGTGTTTTGTGATCATTATCAACCTGCTGTTTTCAGATAAAAAAATAAACTCAAGCATTATTTGCAATATTTGTGATTGGGACAAAAGATTCGTCTCTGTCCTTTTTTTGATTAAATAAACATCGAAAAGTCATTAAAGGTCAACGGTGAAAACGTCCAGGCAACGTTTTTGCCAGAAACACATCGGGATTTACTATGAACAAGGTTGCATTAGGGTTGTTTATCGCCGCAACGGTGGGATGTTCTGCATCTGCATTTGCGGCAACCAACGGTGAAGGGCAGATTAATTTCACCGGAGAAATTATCGATTCTGCTTGCCAGGTCGTGAATGGATTAAGTAATCCATTAGATGTTCAGTTGGGAAAAGTATCTAAAACGGTATTTACCGGCGCAGGCTCTACCAGCACATTAACGAAGTTTGATATTAAGTTAACCAATTGTCCGGAAACCGTAACCTCGGCAGCGATTAACTTCGGTGGTACCCCGGATGCGGATAATAATGCCGCGCTGGCGTTAACGCCCGATACCGATGCGGCTACCGGTGTGGCTATTCAGCTGGTTGACACGTCCGGGCAGCCTGTCAGCCTGTATACCCCTTCGAAGCAATATCCTTTAGCCTCCGGCACGGCGGTTAACGATCTGGAGTTCGGTGCGCGTTATATTCAAACCCAGGCGGCAGTCACCGCAGGCCCTGCTAACTCTGTATCAACCTTCACCGTTATTTATAACTGATCTTATCAATCCTGAGATATTAATGCTTTTGCGAGCATTAATATCTCATCTTTTTATTGAGAAATCTTTATGCGCCACGGTTATTTACTGAGCACTCTTTTACTGGTAGCAGCCTCGGCACAGGCGGGGGTCGTGATTAATGGCACCCGGCTGGTCTATCAGGGAGATAAAAAGGAATCTTCTCTTGGTCTTTCAAACCCGGATACCACGGATTATCTGGTGCACTCCTGGGTCGATTCTGGCGGTAAAAACCAGGCCAAAGCCCCGTTCCTGATCACCCCGCCGCTTTTTCGACTGGATGCGAAAGAGGATAACGTCCTGCGCGTAGTCCGTACGGGAGGAAATTTACCGGAAGACAGGGAATCTCTGTACTGGCTGAATATTAAAGCGATCCCGTCCTCGAAGCATGCCGAAGGGGTAAATACGCTGCAAATTGCCATTAATACCCGCATTAAATTGCTCTATCGCCCGTCAGCGGTAAAAGGCAGACCAGAAGATGTGGCCGATAAACTTGAATGGCATCGCGAAGGGAATGATTTAGTGGTGAATAATCCCACACCTTTCTATATGAATTTTCAGACTCTCACCCTGAATGGTCAGAAAGTCAAAAAAGCCACCTGGGCTGTGCCGAAAACTGAAACACATTTTGCTTTACCTGGCAACGTCGGAGGTTCTACCGTCGCGTATTCCATTATTACCGATTACGGCAGCATCAGTCAGACATGGTCTAAACCCGTTCATTAATCGTATTACCCGGTAATAAAATCATCATGTACAGCCATAAAAAGCCGTTCACCTGCCGATTTTCGTCATTGCTGATGGCTATTAGTTGCCTGGCAATGGCGATCTTTGCGCAGCAGGTTTTGGCTGATGATTATTTTAACCCTGCCCTGCTGGACATTGATAACCCGCAGCAGGGAAAGACCGATCTGTCTGTCTATGAAAAAGGTCCCGGCCAGGCGCCAGGTAAATATCAGGTCGCGATCTTTATCAATAACAATAAAATTGATACCCGCGACGTGACCTTCAACTTAGTTAAAGATCCACAGGGCACCAGCACGCTCCAGCCTTGTTTTACACTGGACGAATTAAAGAGCCTCGGGATCAAAACGCAAAAATATCCGCAGCTGAGGGCAGAAGGTCAGTGCGCCGATCTACACGCCATCCCTTCGGCATCCGCGACCTTTCGCGTGCGCAATCAGCAGCTGCTGCTGAGCATTCCGCAAAAGGCGCTCGGTCAGGTTCCTCGCGGTTACATCGACCCGAAAGAGTTTGACGAAGGGATCAACGCGGGCCTGCTTAATTACAGCGTCAACGCCAGCCAGAGCCATGCGCGCCAGCAGGGTGAAGAGAATAGCAGCAGCCAGTACGTTAACCTGCGTCCCGGCTTCAACATCGGGGCATGGCGCGTTCGTAACTACTCCACCTGGAATCGCAGCACCACGGGTCATGAGGAGGAACAGAAATTCACCTCCGTTTATACCTATGCGCAACGCGATATTGTGGCGATGAAAAGTGACGTGACGGTGGGCCAAAGCACCTCACCTTCCGACGTTTTTGACAGCGTCCCCTATACCGGCGTGGAGCTAAAATCCGACAGCGACATGCTGCCGGACAGCGAGAAAGGCTATGCCCCTATTATTCGCGGCAGCGCCCACAGCAACGCGCTGGTGATGGTCCGCCAGAACGGGTACGTAATTTATCAGAATACGGTCGCGCCGGGTGCGTTCGAGATTAACGACCTCTACCCCACCGGCAGCAGCGGCGACCTCCAGGTCACGGTGAAAGAAACAGACGGCAGCGAAAGCCACTTCGTGGTGCCGTTTGCCTCCGTGCCGGTATTGCAGCGTGAAAAAAACCTGCGCTACAGCGTAACCGCCGGGCGTTATCGCTCTTATGACAAAGACGTTGAAAAGACCCCGTTTGCCCAGGGAAGCGCCATCTACGGTTTACCCTTCGGCTTCACGGTCTACGGCGGCGTGCAGCAGAGTAACCATTATCAGTCACAGGCGATTGGCGCCGGGAAAAACATGGGCGATCTGGGGGCGTTCTCCATTGACGTAACCCGCGCCAGAGCTCTGTTGAAAAAACAGCAGTCCAGCAAGGGCCAGTCATGGCGCATCCGTTACAGCAAAGATTTCGCCGGTTCGGGCACCAACTTTACCCTTGCGGGCTATCGCTATAACAGCAAAGGGTTTTACACCCTGGACGACACCATGGAGTCATATACCCGCTCCGACAACTGGTCTGCACCGCAGCAGCGCCGCGCCCGAACCGAAACCACCATCGACCAGACGCTGCCGGAAGGCTGGGGATCCGTCACCCTGAGCATGGTGAAAGAGACGTACTGGAGTCAGAGCCAGAACATGACCTCGATGAGCGTCAGCTACAACAATAGCTGGCACGGGGTGAGCTACAGCCTCAGCTACAGCATGAACAAAAACACCCAGGACAGCGATGAAGACGGTAACGAGGTGACAAACGACAACCAGTTCTCGCTGAGCGTCTCGGTGCCGCTGGACCGCTGGATGCATAACACCTGGGCCACCTACAACCTGAACAACACCAAAGACGGCACGACGCAGAACATCGGCCTGAACGGCACGGCGCTGAAAGAGGACAACCTGAACTGGAACATCCAGGAAGGGCTGAGCAGCACCGGCAGCGGTAACTCCACCAGCATCAACGCCGATTACAAAGCGACCTATGGCGAAGTGAGCGCAGGCGTCAGTCAGGATAAGTATCAGCAGACCCTGAACGTCGGTTTGCAGGGCGGCGTGGTTGCCCATGCGAACGGAATAACCCTGAGCCAGCCGCTCGGTGACACCATCGCGCTGGTGAAAGCGCCGGGCACGCACGGAACCCATATCACGAACCAGACGGGCGTCGAGACCGACTTCCGCGGCTACACCGTCGTGCCGTTTGTTACCGCGTATCGCCGCAACACCATCGCGCTGGATACCGAAACGCTACCGGACAACGCCGACGTCACCCACGCGGCGCAGATCGTGACGCCAACCCGCGGGGCCGTGGTGCGCGCCAGCTTTAACACCCGCGTGGGTAACCGCGTCCTGATGACGCTTACGCAAAAGGGTAAACCGCTGCCCTTCGGCGCAACGGTCACCACCGAGGATAAGGACAGCGAATTTATTGTCGGGAATGACGGCCAGACCTACCTCTCTGGTCTGCCGCAGCAAGGGCATCTCTACGTTTCCTGGGGACAGGGGGCGAACGAGCACTGCGTCGCTGACTATGCGCTAACGGATGAGAAAGAGAAAACCAGCATCATTAACGCTGCCGCGCAGTGTCACTGATCCACCGTTCAGGCTAACGATTATGCAAATGATTAAACAGTGCTTTTTCTTACTGGTTCTGGGAACCGCCGCGTTATTTATGCCGCATGCGAAGGCGACCTGTACTACCCCAGACCTGCCGAAAATGATCAACGTGGCCTCTATCTCCGTTCCCACGACGCTGGCCGTTGGCGAAACGATCCCGGGTACAGAGCAAATCGCCCATATCGCCGGTAATTGTGACAATGCGGAAGATAAGGGGCTGGAAATTGTCTCTTGTTACTACGGCACTGGGTCTGAGATTCCAGGCCTGAAGGGTGTCTACGATTCGGGAGTCCCTGGGATCGGTGTGGCCCTGATGAACGATCAGGGGCAGCGCATCAGCGGAGCCGGAGGCGTTAACTGCATTTCCACAGGAACGCCGTTGGGTTATGTTTCCAGCGATGGCAAACAGACCTTTAATTTCGACGTTACGCTGGAGTTGGTCAAAACCAGCGATACCGTAGCGTCAGGCACGCTGAATCAAAGTCAGACCCGTTTTGGGATCGGGGTTTATCACCACGAAGGGCTGGGCGATCCCAACACCATCTCCTATGCAGGCAACGTTATTCTGAAAGAGGTCACCTGCTCCGTCCTGCCGAAAAACCTGACGGTCAATCTGGGGGATTTCCCGGTCAGCGATTTTATCAGCGTGGGGATGCTCTCTTCCCCGGCACGAAACTTTGACGTCACGGTGAACTGCAACAGCACCGTACAGCCTGAAGTGAAAATTACCAGCTCAAACGGCTATGAAACGGCCTTCGAAGGGGTGCTGAAACTCACGCAGCAGACCGGCGTCGCGACGGGCGTCGGTGTCCGAATGCTGTTCGACGACAATATCGCCACCTTTGATACCTACGTTAACACCCGAAGCGAAGCCATTGCCAACGAAACGCTGACCATACCGTTTGAGGTGCGTTACGAGCAGGTCAGCGACGTGGTCACTCCCGGTCCGGCCAACACCGTTGCCACCATCACGCTTGCTTATAAGTAACTGACATGAAGAAGATAATTGCGTTTCTGGCGCTGGGGCTGATCGCCCAGGCACACGCCGAGGATATTCAGATCCAGATGACGGGTAACATTTACGCCAATACCTGCATCATCGACAGCGCCAGCCGGAACCTGACGGTGGATTTAGGTCAGGCGGCATCCGGTGATTTTAAAGACGTGGGCGATACCGGCGAGTGGAAAGACTTCTCCTTGTCAGTATCCCACTGCCCGCCAAGCCTCGCGCTTGCCACCGCCTACTTCTATGGACAGGCGGACAGCACGCACCCCACTAAATTCGCCAATATCGGCAGCGCAAAGGGGCTGGCGCTGGAGCTGGCAGACCGGCAGGACAAAATACTGATTGCCCCGCAGGCCGCCTTTAACGCCGCCATCAATCCGAGCGACCACACGGCAACCTTTCCCCTGTCCGCGCGCTACTACGCCACCTCAATGCCCGTCACTGCCGGGACGTTCAGCAGCGTGATTCAGGTGACATTCACTTACCAGTAGGACCGCGCCTCTTCGCACGGATGCTTTTTGTACGCCCGGCAGAGGGTTTTGCCGGGCGTTTTTTTACCTCCGGCACTTCTGGCTGCTCAATCGGGAAGATCGGCAGCGCATTCAGCAGCCGTTGGCCGTAGTTTTTGGTGAGCAGTCGTTTGTCATAAATCACCACCTCGCCCCAGCAGCCGTGGCTACGGATCAAACGCCCGACCTGCTGAATAAGGTTAAACGACGCCGCAGGCAGGCTTTGCACTTCAAACGGATAACGGTTCAGGCTTTTCAGCCATTCGCCTTCGGTGATCACCACCGGGCTGTCGATGGGCGGGAAGGCAATTTTGTGGATATGCACCTGCGTCAGGTAGTCACCTTTCAAATCAAGCCCTTCCGCAAAGGACTGTAACCCCACCAGCACGCTGCGCTCGCCGTTATCAATGCGTTTACGGTGGGTTTCCACCAGCCGATAGCGCGGCTGATCGCCCTGCACCAGCAGGAGCAAGCGCAGATCGGTGACGTGCTCCAGGAAGCGTTGCATCGCGCGGCCGCTGGCAAACAGCACCAGCATACCGGGGTATTTTTTACTCTCAACCTGCTCGCGGAAGTAGGCCGCCATTTCCGCAATATGCTGCTCTTCGTTATCGATAAGCGGCTCATAGTTCATGCGCGGGATCACCAGCTTGCCCTGCTCACAGTGGTTGAACGGCGAGTCCAGGGCCACAAAACGGTCCCCCGCTTTCTCTTTCAGGCCGCTCATTTCCTGCAACCTTGAGAAGCTGTTCAGTGAACGCAGGGTCGCCGATGTCACTACCACGTGCGGCACGCTGCGCCAGATCAGCTTTTCCAGCTGATCGGCCACGCGGATGCCCACGCAGTGGAAGAAAAGATGTACCTGCCCGTCTCGCACTTCGCGGGTGGCCCACTTTGTCACCGGCGCGCCGGACGCCTGCGCCATTGAGGCCAGCCGCCAGAGTTTGCTCTGCGCCTCAAACATGCCCAGCGCGCGGTTCATTTGCAGCAGAATGCGGTGCAAACGCACCACGTCATGGGTACCGGTTTTCTCGCTGAGATCATTTAAGAACATCTCCGCCAGCCCGCGCAGCTTTTCAAGGTGCTTCGCCAGCTGCTGACAAATTTCCATCACTACCTGCGGCAACTCCCCCATCGGAAAGCGGTGTTCCGCCTCCTGGGTGGCGGGGAGATACAGGTTAAGAATGTTATTCAGCGAGGCGATGAGGCCGTACACCTCTTCACAGTGCTCGCTCAACCGCTCCGGAACCGCCAGCGACGGCGTGGTTTTCGGGCGGAACTGCTCCATGCAGGTTGCCACCAGCTTACAGAACAGATCCAGTTGCAGGCGAAACCACGGGGCGGTAATTTCCGCGCTCATCTCCAGCGCATCCCGCGCCACGTCGGGCAGATGATGACCTTCATCGAGCACCAGCAGCAGGTTTTTGGGCTCCGGCAGGACCGCTTCACTCTCCAGTGCGGCCATCACCAGCGCATGGTTGGCGACAACCACCTCCGCTTCCTGAATCTCACGCCGGGCAACAAAGAAAGGGCATTCGCGGTAGTAGTGACAGTTGCGGTTCAGGCAGCTCGCTTTATCGGTGCTGAGCCTGCGCCACAGGTCGTCGCCGATCGCCTGGCTGGTGTGATCCCGCAGGCCGTCCCACCTGTAGCTGTCGAGATCGACCTTCAGCTTTGCGCACTGCTCCTGCTCCGCCTTGTTGTTTGGCGTCAGCTCGTCATCAAGAAACGCGAGCAGATCCTGCTGGGCGGGTTCACTGCTGGCCAGCGCCGCCAGATTGCGCGGGCAGACGTAGCGCCCGCGACCAAAGGCGGCGGTGAAGCGTAAATCGGGGATAATTTTGCGCAGCAGCGGCAAATCTTTGCTGAAGATCTGATCCTGCAAGGCCACGTTGGCGGTGCTGACCACCAGCGTTTTGTCCTCCTCCCGCGCGATGGCGATGCCGGGAATGAGATACGACAGGGTTTTCCCGACGCCGGTCGGGGCTTCAATCGCCAGATGTCGCCCGTCGTCCCCGGCGAGCGTTTTTGCCACGTCGGCAATCATCTGCCGCTGCGGCGCTCGGGGGATAAAATCGGGGATCTGCTGCTGTAGCGCCTTATACCAGGCGCCTATTTGCGCTTTCAGCGCAGCGGTTAAAGCCATCGGAAAACCTGAAATACTGTATAAACAGCCACTATTGTGGCACTTTCTCTCCGCTGCCGCAAAAAGAAAAGCCCGGCTTTACGACCGGGCTTCCAGATTACTGCGGGTTAGCAGGTTTACGCGGGCGGCGTCGGCGCTGCCCCTCGCCTGCCGGTTTCCCTTCGCCGCTACGCCACGGGTTTTCACCGGCTGGTTTGCTGTCGTTATTACGACGCGGCGGTTTGCCCGAAGATTTCGGCGCGCCACCTTCTGAACGACGCGGCTGCTGACCGCGACCACCGCCGCCCTGACCGCGTCCGCCACCCTGACGACCGTTCTGAATTGGCTCGGCTTTGATCGACGGGTCCACTTCATAGCCCGGGGTTTCAATGCGCGGGATCTCTTTCTTCAGCAGGCGTTCAATGTCGCGTAGAAGCTTGTGTTCATCCACGCAAACCAGAGAGAGCGCTTCCCCGGTTGCCGCCGCACGGCCGGTACGGCCGATACGGTGAACGTAATCTTCCGGCACGTTTGGCAGCTCGTAGTTCACCACGTGCGGCAGCTCTTCGATATCCAGACCGCGTGCGGCGATGTCGGTCGCCACCAGCACGCGAATGTCGCCAGATTTAAAGTCCGCCAGCGCGCGGGTACGCGCGCCCTGGCTCTTGTTGCCGTGGATCGCCGCGCTGCGGATGCCGTCTTTATTCAGCTGTTCCGCCAGGTGGTTGGCGCCGTGCTTGGTGCGGGTAAAGACCAGCACCTGCTGCCAGTTGCCCTGGCCGATCATTTGGGAGAGCAGTTCCCGCTTGCGCTTCTTATCCACAAAGTGAACGTGCTGCGTCACCTGCTCGGAGGCGGTGTTGCGGCGCGCGACTTCCACTTCCAGCGGGTTATGCAGCAGCTTTTCCGCCAGCGCCTTGATCTCGTCGGAGAAGGTCGCGGAGAAGAGCAGGTTCTGACGACGCGTCGGCAGCTTCGCCAGCACGCGACGAATGTCGTGGATGAAGCCCATGTCCAGCATACGGTCGGCTTCGTCCAGCACCAGGATTTCGATGTTATCGAGCTTCACCGCGTTCTGGTGTTCCAGATCCAGCAGACGTCCCGGTGTTGCCACCAGCACGTCCACGCCGCCGCGCAGCTTCATCATCTGCGGGTTAATGCTTACCCCGCCGAAAACTACCAGCGAACGAATGTTGAGGTAGCGGCTGTATTCACGCACGTTCTCGCCAATCTGGGCCGCCAGCTCGCGGGTTGGGGTGAGGATCAGCGCACGCACCGGACGACGGCCTTTGGCGTGCGGCTGGTTTTTTACCAACAGCTCCAGCAGCGGCAGGGTAAAGCCCGCGGTCTTACCGGTACCGGTCTGCGCGCTTGCCATCAGGTCACGGCCCTGCAAAACGGCCGGAATGGCCTGCTGCTGGATAGGGGTTGGCTCAACGTAGCCCTGCTCTGCGATGGCGCGCAGAATTTCCGGGTTCAGACCAAGGGAATCAAAAGACATAAAAACTCCGAACCGCCCCGACCATCACAGGTGTAGTTTTCAGGGAGATATAACGAATAGAAGGACAAAAACCACAATGTCGCGAAGGTGCGGAGTGTAGCAGCTTTTGTGACGTGGCGCATAAAATATCCCCGGCGATGACTCGACGTTTGCGCAAATCAGGCATAATCTTAATCAATCGATTGATTAATTTTTAATGCTGCTATGAATACAACCCCAACGACAACCAAAGGCGAACAGGCGAAAAGTCAGCTTATCGCCGCCGCGCTGGCGCAGTTTGGCGAGTATGGTCTGCATGCCACCACGCGGGATATCGCCGCTCAGGCCGGGCAGAATATTGCGGCCATCACCTACTATTTTGGCTCAAAAGAGGATTTATACCTCGCCTGCGCCCAGTGGATCGCGGATTTTATCGGCACCAGCTTTCGCCCGCACGTGGAAGAAGCCACCGCGCTGTTCAGCCAGCCAGAGCCTGACCGGGCTGCCATCCGCCAGCTGATCCTTAACGCCTGTCACAACATGATCCGCCTGCTGACGCACGACGATACGCTGAACCTGAGCAAATTTATCTCCCGCGAGCAGCTCTCCCCCACTGCCGCGTACCAGCTGGTGCACGATCAGGTGATCGCCCCGATGCACAGCCATCTGACCCGGCTGATCGCCGCCTATACCGGACGGGACGCCAGCGATACCGACACCATTTTGCATACCCACGCCCTGCTGGGCGAAGTGCTCGCCTTCCGTCTGGGGCGTGAGACCATCCTGTTACGTACGGGCTGGACACAATTCGATGAGGATAAAGCCGCGCAAATTAGCCAGGTCATTACCTGTCACGTTGATCTGATCCTGCAAGGCTTAACGCAAAGGAGCCAGAAGTCATGAAAAAACCTGTCGCCATCATTCTGGTGGTTGTTGTCTTGCTTGCCGCGGGAACAGGCGGCTGGCTGTGGTATCAGAGCCAGCAGGATCGTGGCCTGACGCTGTATGGCAACGTGGATATCCGCACCGTGAACATGAGCTTCCGCGTTGGCGGACGGCTTGCCTCGCTGAACGTTGACGAAGGCGATGCCATCAAAGCCGGGCAGACGCTGGGGATGCTGGACAAAGCCCCGTTTGAGAACGCGCTGATGCAGGCAAAAGCAGGCGTCTCCGTCGCACAGGCGCAATACGACCTGATGCTGGCGGGCTATCGCGACGAAGAGATCTCCCAGGCGGCCGCTGCCGTTAAGCAGGCAAAAGCCGCCTATGACTATGCGCAGAATTTTTATAACCGTCAGCAAGGCTTATGGAAAAGCCGTACTATTTCCGCCAACGACCTGGAAAATGCGCGCTCATCCCGCGACCAGGCACAGGCGACGCTGAAATCTGCCCAGGATAAGCTAAGCCAGTACCGCACCGGTAACCGTGCGCAGGACATTGCCCAGGCGAAGGCCAGCCTTGAGCAGGCGCAGGCGCAGTTAGCCCAGGCGGAGCTGGATCTGCACGACACCACATTAATCGCCCCGTCTGACGGCACGCTGATGACCCGCGCCGTGGAGCCGGGCAGCATGCTCAGCGCGGGCAGCACCGTGTTAACGCTCTCCTTAACCCGTCCGGTGTGGGTGCGCGCTTACATTGATGAGCCGAATCTTGGCCAGATGCAGCCGGGCCGCGAACTGCTGCTCTATACCGACGGTCGCCCGGACAAGCCTTATCACGGCAAAGTGGGCTTCGTCTCCCCTACCGCCGAGTTCACGCCAAAAACCGTTGAAACCCCGGACCTGCGTACCGACCTGGTGTATCGCCTGCGCATCATCGTCACCGATGCGGACGACGCGCTGCGTCAGGGCATGCCTGTTACCGTGACCTTAAACGACGGGGAACGACATGAATGACGCGGTTATCCAGCTCAACAATCTGGTCAAACGCTTCCCGGGAATGGCTAAACCGGCGGTCGCACCGCTGAATTGTACGATTCAGAAAGGCTATGTGACCGGGCTGGTGGGGCCGGACGGCGCGGGTAAAACCACGCTGATGCGGATGCTGGCGGGATTGCTGAAGCCGGATGAAGGCAGTGCCAGCGTGCTTGGCCTCGATCCGATCAAAGACGACGCGGCGCTCCACGGCATGCTCGGCTATATGCCGCAGAAGTTTGGTCTGTACGAAGATCTGACGGTAATGGAAAACCTCAACCTGTACGCCGACCTGCGCAGCGTCACCGGCGAAACCCGGCAGAAAACCTTCGAGCGCCTGCTGGCGTTCACCTCCCTCGGCCCGTTCACCGAACGGCTGGCGGGCAAACTTTCCGGCGGGATGAAGCAGAAGCTGGGGCTGGCCTGCACGCTGGTGGGCGAACCGAAGGTGCTGTTGCTGGATGAACCCGGCGTCGGCGTGGACCCGATTTCCCGCCGTGAACTGTGGCAGATGGTGCACGAGCTGGCGGGTGACGGCATGCTGATCCTCTGGAGTACCTCATACCTTGATGAAGCAGAACAGTGCCGCGACGTGCTGCTGATGAATGAAGGCGAACTGCTCTATCAGGGCGAACCCACCGAGCTGACGCAAACCATGGCCGGGCGAAGTTTTCTGCTGCACAGCGCGCAGGAATCCAACCGCACGCTGCTGCAACGGGTGCTGAAGCTGCCCCAGGTGAGCGACGGGATGATTCAGGGCCGTTCGGTGCGCGTGATCCTCAAAAAAGAGGCCACCGCCGACGATATCCGGCGTGCGCAGGGGATGCCTGAGATCGACATGACAGAGACCGCGCCGCGCTTTGAAGATGCGTTTATCGATCTGCTGGGCGGGGCGGGAACCTCAGAATCACCGCTTGGCGCCATTCTGCACACGGTGGAAGGTACGCCGGGCGAAACGGTCATAGAAGCGAAATCGCTCACCAAAAAATTCGGCGATTTCGCCGCCACCGATAACGTCAATTTTGCCGTGAAGCGCGGCGAGATATTTGGCCTGCTCGGGCCGAACGGCGCAGGAAAATCCACCACCTTTAAAATGATGTGCGGTCTGCTGGTACCGACGTCCGGCAAAGCGCTGGTGCTGAACATGGATCTCAAAGTCAGCTCCGGCAAGGCGCGCCAGCACCTGGGCTATATGGCGCAGAAGTTTTCGCTCTACGGCAACCTTACGGTGGAGCAAAATCTGCGATTTTTCTCCGGCGTCTATGGCCTGCGGGGACGGGCGCAGAACCAGAAGATCGGCCGCATGTGCGACGCCTTCGGCCTGACCGATATCGCCTCGCAGGCGACCGACGCGCTGCCGCTTGGCTTCAAACAGCGGCTGGCGCTGGCCTGCTCGTTGATGCACGAGCCGGATATCCTGTTTCTTGATGAACCGACGTCAGGCGTGGACCCCCTCACCCGCCGTGAATTCTGGTTGCATATCAATAGCATGGTGGAAAAAGGCGTGACCGTGATGGTCACCACCCACTTTATGGACGAGGCGGAGTATTGCGACCGTATCGGGCTGGTCTATCGCGGCAAGCTGATTGCCCACGGCACGCCGGATGACCTGAAAGCGCAGGCCGCCGACGACGCGCAGCCAGACCCGACCATGGAGCAGGCGTTTATCACCCTCATTCACGACTGGGATAAGGAGAATACTCATGCGCAGTAACGCCCTCTCCTGGCGCCGGGTGCGCGCCCTGTGCGTCAAAGAGACGCGGCAGATTGTGCGCGACCCCAGCAGCTGGCTGATTGCGGTGGTGATCCCCCTGCTGCTGCTGTTTATTTTCGGCTACGGGATTAACCTCGATTCCAGCAAGCTGCGGGTCGGGATTTTGCTGGAGCAGCAGAGCGAAGAGGCGCTGGACTTCACCCACGCCATGACCGGCTCGCCCTACATCGATGCCACCATCAGCGACAGCCGGCAGGAATTGATCCAGAAAATGCAGGCCGGGAAAATTCGCGGCCTGATCGTCATTCCGGTGGATTTCGCGGCCAACATGGCGCGCCCGGGCGCCGATGCGCCGATCCAGGTGATTACCGACGGCAGCGAGCCGAACACCGCGAACTTTGTGCAGGGCTACGCGGAGGGGATCTGGCAGCTCTGGCAGATGCAGCGCGCCGAGAACCGGGGGGAAAAGTTTGAACCGCTGATTGACGTGCAGACACGCTACTGGTTTAACCCCGCCGCCATCAGCCAGCACTTTATTATTCCGGGCGCGGTAACGATTATTATGACGGTGATCGGCGCGATTCTGACCTCGCTGGTGATCGCCCGCGAATGGGAGCGCGGCACCATGGAGGCGCTGCTCTCGACCGAAGTGACGCGCGTCGAGCTGCTGCTCTGCAAGCTGATCCCCTACTACTTCCTCGGCATGCTGGCGATGCTGCTCTGCATGCTGGTGTCCGTCTTTATCCTCGGCGTGCCGTACCGCGGCTCGCTGGTGGTGCTGTTCTTTATCACAAGCCTGTTTTTACTCAGCACGCTGGGGATGGGGCTGCTCATCTCCACCATCACCCGCAACCAGTTTAACGCCGCGCAGGTGGCGCTGAACGCCGCTTTCCTGCCGTCAATAATGCTCTCAGGGTTTATCTTCCAGATAGACAGTATGCCTGCCGTCATCCGCGCCGTGACCTACATTATCCCGGCGCGCTACTTCGTGAGCACGCTGCAAAGCCTGTTCCTGGCGGGGAATATTCCGGTAGTGCTGATTATCAACACGCTGTTTTTAATGGCGTCGGCGGTGATGTTTATCGGGTTGACGTGGATGAAAACCAAACGGCGGTTAGATTAAGGAGCGCGCATGTTTCACCGTTTATGGACGTTAATACGCAAAGAGCTGCAATCCCTACTGCGCGAGCCGCAGACCCGCGCCATTCTGGTGCTGCCGGTGCTGATCCAGGTTTTACTGTTCCCGTTTGCCGCCACCCTTGAGGTGACCAACGCCACCATTGCCATTTACAACGAAGACAACGGCAAACACTCCGTCGAGCTGACGCAGCGCTTTGCGCGTGCGAAAGCCTTTACCCACATCCTGCTGCTGAAAAGCCCGCAGGACATTCAGCCCACCATCGACACGCAAAAAGCGCTGCTGCTGGTGCGCTTCCCGGCGGATTTCTCCCGCAATCTGGATACCTTCCAGACCGCGCCGATGCAGCTGATCCTCGACGGGCGTAACTCCAACAGCGCCCAGATCGCAGCCAACTACCTCCAGCAGGTGGTGAAGGATTACCAGCAGGAGCTGATGGACGGCAAACCGAAGCCCAACAACAGCGAACTGGTGGTGCGCAACTGGTATAACCCAAATCTGGACTACAAGTGGTTTGTGGTGCCGTCGCTGATCGCCATGATCACTACCATCGGAGTGATGATTGTGACCTCTCTCTCCGTCGCCCGCGAGCGCGAACAGGGCACGCTGGATCAGCTGCTGGTCTCGCCGCTCGCCACCTGGCAGATATTTGTCGGCAAGGCGGTGCCGGCACTGATTGTCGCGACGTTCCAGGCCACCATCGTGCTGGGGGTGGGAATATGGGCGTACCAGATCCCGTTTGCCGGATCGCTGGCGCTGTTTTACTTCACGATGGTGATTTACGGCCTGTCGCTGGTGGGGTTTGGGCTGCTGATTTCCGCGCTATGCTCAACGCAGCAGCAGGCGTTTATTGGGGTGTTTGTCTTTATGATGCCGGCGATTTTGCTTTCTGGGTACGTTTCGCCAGTGGAGAACATGCCGGTGTGGTTACAGGATTTGACGTGGATAAACCCGATTCGTCACTTCACGGATATCACCAAGCAAATCTATCTGAAGGATGCGAGTCTGGATATTGTGTGGGGAAGTTTGTGGCCGCTACTGGTCATCGCGGCCACTACGGGCTCAGTGGCCTATGCGATGTTTAGACGAAACATCGCGTAGCTTTTTCTCTTTGGTGAGCAACGACACCACCGCGGGTCCTGCGAGGATAGCCAGACCCGCCAGGGCCAGCAGCAGGTTGTTTTGCAGCACGCGTGACAACAGCCACAGGACGATCATTGCCGCACCAAAATACCAGGTGGTGGTGAGCTCTTCGAGCACATCTCCCACTTCGCGCCAGCGCGCGTCGTGATGACGCTGTAAAAACAGCATCGACAGCATGGTCACGCCGTAAACCACGCATAACCCTAAGCCAACACGCACCAGCGTGCCGCTCATCCAGCCCATCACCAGTACGGCCACGACCAGTAAATGCAACATTATCTGCCAGCAACTCAAACCGGTTGCGACACGAACGCGTTGTTGCCACTTCATGGCTTCTCTCCTGAAGGATTTTTCTCTGCTAATTCAGACTACCGCACTTTACGGAAAATTCCGTAACGCCGCATCTTTTTGTGACGCCTACTACACTTTATTTTCATCGGGATAGTCACCCAGGAAGGTGTTTATGAGCAAAAAAACGCAGCATTTCTCGCTTAAGGTGCTGACGATAAACATTCATAAGGGCTTCACAGCATTTAACCGCCGCTTCATTTTACCGGAGCTGCGCGACGCGGTGCGCACCGTCAGCGCCGATATTGTCTGCCTCCAGGAGGTCATGGGCGCGCATGAAGTGCACCCGATGCATTTCGAAAACTGGCCCGACACGCCCCACTACGAGTTTCTGGCGGATACCATGTGGAGCGATTACGCCTACGGGCGCAATGCGGTCTACCCGGAGGGGCATCACGGTAACGCGGTGCTGTCGCGTTTTCCTATCGAGCATTATGAGAACCGGGACGTCTCCGTTGGCGAGAGTGAAAAACGCGGGCTGTTATACTGTCGTATCACCCCCCCAGAGCTCGATTTTCCCATTCATGTAGGCTGTGTTCATCTTGGCCTGCGTGAAGCCCACCGTCAGGCCCAGCTACAGATGCTGGCAGACTGGACAAATGCGCTGCCGGAGGGCGAGCCCGTGGTGGTGGCCGGTGATTTCAACGACTGGCGACAGCGTGCCAACCATCCGCTGAAGGTGAATGCGGGGCTGGAGGAGATTTTTACCCGCGCACGCGGTCGTCCCGCGCGAACGTTTCCGGTGCGCTTCCCCCTGCTGCGCCTTGACCGCATCTACGTAAAAAATGCCCACGCCAGTAGCCCGACGGCGCTGGCCTTGCTCAACTGGCGACATCTCTCCGACCATGCCCCACTCAGCGCGGAGATCCACTTATGAAATGCACATGGCAGGAAGGTAACCGTATTACGCTGCTGGAAAATGGCGATAACTATTATCGGCGGTTTTTGAGGCGATTAGCCACGCACAGCAGAAAGTCTTTCTGGAAACGTTTATCTGGTTTGAAGATGACGTGGGCAGGCAGTTGCATAGCGCACTGCTGCATGCCGCTCGTCGCGGTATAAAAATCGAGGTCCTGCTCGACGGATATGGTTCGCCGGATCTCAGCGACGAATTTGTTAACGAGCTCACCGCCGCAGGGGTGGTGTTCCGCTATTACGATCCCGGCCCGCGTCTGTTCGGCATGCGCACCAACCTGTTCCGCCGTATGCACCGCAAAATTGTGGTGGTGGATGAAACGGTGGCCTTCGTGGGCGGCATTAACTACTCCGCCGAGCATATGTCGGATTACGGTCCCGAAGCGAAACAGGACTACGCGATCCGTATCGAAGGGCCGGTAGTGCAGGACATCCAGCTGTTCGTGCTGGAAAACTTACCCGGCAAGGAGGCCGTCCGCCGCTGGTGGCGACGCCGTCACCGCCCGGAGGAGAACCGCAAGCCCGGCGAGGCGCAGGCCCTGTTCGTCTGGCGTGATAACGAGGAGCATCGGGACGATATCGAGCGTCATTACCTGAAGATGCTGGCGAACGCGAAGCGCGAGGTGATTATCGCCAACGCCTATTTCTTCCCCGGTTACCGGATTTTGCATGCCATGCGCAACGCGGCCCGACGCGGCGTGAGCGTGAAGCTTATCGTGCAGGGTGAGCCCGATATGCCGATTGTGAAGGTGGGCGCGCGTCTGCTCTATCGCTATCTGGTCAAAAGCGGCGTGCAGATCTATGAATATCGCCGCCGCCCGCTGCACGGCAAAGTCGCCGTGATGGATGACCACTGGGCGACCGTCGGCTCCAGCAACCTCGATCCGCTGAGCTTATCGCTGAATCTGGAAGCGAACCTCATCATCCACGATCGCCAGTTTAATCACACCCTGCGCGATAACCTTCAGGGTCTTATTAATAAAGACTGCGTGCGTGTGGATGAGTCCATGGTGCCGAAACGGAGCTGGTGGAACGTGGGCATCGGCGTGGTGGTGTTCCACTTCCTGCGCCACTTCCCGGCCATGGTGGGCTGGCTGCCCGCGCATACGCCGAAACTGGCGCTGGTGGATCCGCCTGTGCAACCCGAAATGGAAACCCAGGACCGCGTAGAGGCGGAAGATGGAGGGAAAACCTGATGTCGAAATCTCATCCTCGCTGGCGGCTGGCGAAAAAAATCCTGACCTGGCTGTTCTTTATTGCCGTCGCGGTCCTGCTGGTGGTGTATGCCCAGAAGGTGGACTGGGAAGAGGTGTGGAAAGTTATTCGCAACTACAACCGGACAGTCCTGCTGGGTGCCGTTGGGCTGGTGATTGTGAGCTACCTGATGTACGGCTGCTATGACCTGCTGGGACGCGCCTACTGCGGGCATAAGCTTGCCAAACGGCAGGTTATGCTGGTGTCATTCATCTGCTACGCCTTTAACCTGACGCTGAGCACCTGGGTGGGCGGGATTGGTATGCGCTATCGCCTGTACTCCCGCCTTGGCTTACCGGGCGGCACCATTACGCGTATTTTCTCCTTAAGCATAACCACCAACTGGCTGGGGTATATTCTGCTGGGCGGGGTGATTTTCACCATCGGCGTGGTGCAGCTGCCTGCGCACTGGTACATCGATGAGGCCACTCTGCGCATTCTGGGCATCGTACTGCTGCTGATCATCGCGGCCTACCTGTGGGCCTGCGCCTTTGCCAAACGTCGTCACATGACCATTAAAGGCCAGAAGCTGGTGCTGCCGTCATGGAAGTTTGCCGTCCTGCAAATGGTGGTTTCCAGCGCCAACTGGATGGCGATGGGGGCTATTATCTGGCTGTTAATTGGCGAAGATGTGAATTACTTCTTCGTGCTGGGCGTGTTGCTGGTAAGCAGTATTGCCGGGGTGATTGTGCATATTCCGGCGGGTATTGGCGTACTGGAAGCGGTGTTTATCGCGCTGCTTGCGGGGGAGCATGTGTCTCACGGGACGATTATCGCCGCCCTGCTCGCGTACCGCATGATCTACTACTTCCTGCCGCTGGCGCTGGCAACGGTCTGTTATCTGGTGCTGGAGAGTCGGGCGAAGAAGCTGCGCGCGAAGAACGAGAAGGCAATGGCAAAATAAAAGCAAAACGGCAACTTCGTTGCCGTTTTTAGGGTTTGTTCCCTCTCCCTGTGGGAGAGGGTCAGGGTGAGGGCATCAGACAGCGCCACCCTCACTAACGACGGTTGCCGAAGATACGCAGCAGCATCAGGAACAGGTTGATGAAGTCCAGATAAAGCGTCAACGCGCCCAGAATCGAGTATTTGCGCAGGTTTGAACTGTCACGAACATCAATTTGCTCACCGATGTTTTTCAGCTTCTGGGTGTCGTAGGCGGTTAAGCCCACGAAGATCACCACCCCGATATAGGTCACCGCCCACATCAGCGCGTCACTTTTCAGCCACAGGTTCACCAGCGACGCCAGCACAATCCCAATCAGCCCCATAAACAGCATGTTGCCGAAGCCGCTCAGGTCACGTTTGGTGGTGTAACCGTACAGGCTCATCACACCGAACATCCCGCCGGTCACCACAAAGGTGCTGGCGATGGAGGAGTAGGTGTAAACGATGAAAATACTGGAAAGCGTCAGCCCGGTCAGCGCCGAATAGAGCATAAACAGCGTGGTCGCCATACCCGAGCTGAGCTTGTGCACCAGCCCGGAGAGCACAAATACCAGCGCCAGTTGCGCAATAATCAGCCCAAAGAAGGTGATTTTGCTGGAGAAGATAAACATCATCAGTTCAGGCGTGTTTGCCGCATACCACGCGATAAACGCGGTAAGCAGCAGGCCAACCGTCATCCAGCCATATACCTGAGCCATGTAGGTTTGCAGCCCGCTACGGGTCTGCTGAACTATCGAATCGGAACGCGGAAATCGGTCCATGATTCACTCCTGATTAAGTAAACACACACGTTAAGACTAACACATCCACGTAAACCTGTTACCAACGGCTGGCGGCATGCTTATCGCTGTCGCGTGATTCCACCCAGCGCTCACCTTCCGGCGTCGCTTCACGTTTCCAGAACGGCGCTTTGGTTTTAAGATAATCCATGATGAACTCCCCCGCCGCAAACGCACTCCCGCGATGGGCGCTGGTGACGCCGACAAACACAATCTCTTCGCCGGGCCACATTTCGCCGATGCGATGGATAACCGTAACGCGTCCCAGCGGCCAGCGGCCTCGCGCCTCTTCGACAATGGCCGCCAGTGATTTTTCGGTCATCCCCGGATAGTGCTCCAGCGTCAGCGCTTTTACGCTGTCGCCGAGGTTGTGGTTACGCACTTTTCCGGTAAACGTCACGACCGCGCCGTCTTCATCGCGCTCTGCCAGCCAGCTGTATTCGGTACCGACGCTAAAGCGCTCAGGGCCGACCAGAATTCGGGTTTCCGTCATCTTAACCCCCTGTGACCGGCGGGAAGAAGGCCACTTCGTCCCCATCGGCCAGCGGGTGGGTCAACTCCACCAGCGTCTGATTCACGGCGGCCAGCAGTTTGCCTTCATCCAGCGCCAGCGCCCAACGGTCGCCTTGCGCCGCCAGATGCGCGCGCAGGGCGGCGACGTTTTCGAAAGAGCCGTCCAGCGTCAGGCTGTCGGTATTGACCAGCTCACGGACCTGGGCAAAAAAAAGCACCTTAATCATGGCTTTCTACCTTAAAATCGCCGGATTTGCCGCCGCTTTTTGCCAACAGACGCACCGGGCCAATCACCATATCTTTCTGCACCGCTTTACACATGTCGTAGATGGTCAGCGCCGCCACGGAGGCCGCCGTCAACGCCTCCATCTCCACGCCGGTTTTCCCGGTTAAGCGGCACAAGGACTCGATACGCACGCGATTATGCGCCGGCTGCGCCTGCAAATTTACCTCCACTTTGCTGAGCATCAGCGGATGGCAGAGCGGAATGAGGTCCCAGGTACGTTTAGCGGCCTGAATACCAGCGATACGGGCGGTGGCAAACACATCACCCTTGTGATGGCTGCCGTCGATAATCATCGCCAGCGTCTCCGGCAGCATGGTGATGAACGCTTCAGCACGCGCCTCGCGCACCGTTTCGGCTTTGGCGGAGACATCCACCATATGCGCTTCGCCAGCGGCGTTTATGTGGGTCAGTTGTGACATAGCTTATTTCTTTAAATGGGGATGGAAGTTACACGGACGGGTACGAGCATCCAGCTGTGGGGCAATAATGTTTTCCCACGCGGTGCGGCAGGCTTTGGTCGACCCTGGCATGGCGAAGATCAGCGTCTTGTTCGCTACCCCCGCTACGGCACGGAACTGGAGCGTAGAGGTGCCAATCTCTTCAAATGAGAGCATGCGGAACACTTCGCCGAAGCCTTCCACTTCGCGATCGAACAGCGGGAGCAGCGCTTCCGGCGCCTGGTCGCCTGCGGTAAAGCCGGTGCCGCCAGTGATCAGCACCACCTGGACGTCATCGTTCGCAATCCACTGTGAGACCTGAGCGCGAATGGCGTAACGGTTTTCTTTGACGATCGCTTTATCAACAATCTGGTGTCCGGCTTCGTGTGCCGCCTCGCGCAGCCAGTGGCCGGAGGTATCATCCTCTTCACCACGACGTTCGGAAACGGTAAGAATAGCAATGCGTGTCGGGATAAATTCCGCGCTTACTTGACTCATCTTCTGGTTCCTTCTAAAGCCTGATTACCCGCCGATATAGGACAGGTTCTGAGTAATGCCGGTGTTGCCCTGATGCAGGAAATGGGTCTGCTTTTTGTGCGTCAGCGCCTCGGAAATGCGTGCTTCAAGCGCGTCCTGTTGAGCGTCATCTTCCAGCAAATCGCGCAGATCGACGCCGCCATCCCCGAACAGGCAAAGATGGAGCTTGCCAACGGAGGAGACACGCAGGCGGTTGCAGCTGGCACAGAAGTCTTTTTCATAGGGCATGATCAGGCCGATTTCGCCTTCATAATCCGGATGACAAAAAACCTGCGCCGGGCCATCGCTGCGCTGGCGGATCTGATGGATCCAGCCGCGTTTCAGCAGCTCGTCGCGCAACACCATGCCGGAAATATGGTGACGGCGGAACAGCTCGCTGCCCTCGCCCGTTTCCATCAGCTCGATAAAACGCAGTTGAATGGGACGGGATTTAATCCACGCCAGGAAGGTGTCCAACTGATGGTGGTTTACGTCGCGCATCAGCACCGTGTTGACTTTGACTTTTTCGAACCCGGCGGTAAACGCCGCATCGATGCCGTCCATCACCTGGCGGAACTTGTCCTGACCGGTAATGGCGTGAAACTGCCGGGCATCAAGGCTGTCCACGCTGACGTTGATCGCCGTCAGCCCCGCATCGCGCCAGTACGCCACGTCACGCGCCATGCGGTAACCGTTGGTGGTCACCGCGATCTGGCGGATACGTTCGTTTTCACGCACGGCGGCAATAATGTCAGGGAAATCACGACGCAGGGAGGGCTCTCCCCCGGTAAGACGCACTTTTTCCGTGCCGAGTTCCGAGAACGCACGCGTAACGCGGCGTACTTCATCCACGGAGAGAAAGCCATTATTGGTGACGCTGCCCGGCTTGTAGCCATCGGGCAGGCAGTAGGTGCAACGGAAGTTGCACACATCGGTAATCGACAGACGCAAGTAGTAAAACTTACGCGCGAAAGCATCAGTAAGTTGTGAAGCCATGTACACCTTTCCAGATCGGGAGGCACAGTCATTTCTTTCTGTACCCTGGTGGCAAATCCGCCACGGCCAGGGCGCCATATCTCTCGACACAGGCGCCAGGGCTAGAGTGTATGTTTTCAGTTTTGAAAACGTGGTTATGGCGATAGTAGCGTGGAAATCGCCACTTCGCCATTGTCGCTTTTCGCTATATAAATTTATACATAACGATGTTATCGTGCATTTTCACTACAGAATACGCAAAAACAGCGCTTTCGCATTGATATACGTCATTATGGATTGTGAGAGGCATCGTCTTTTAGGAGTAGTTGCGTTACTGTGACGCAAGCTTAACAGGATAAGGAATAGGTATGCGCAATCGCACTTTTGCGGATCTGGACCGCGTGGTCGCTCTTGGCGGAGGTCACGGGCTGGGACGGGTTATGTCGTCGTTATCGTCACTGGGCTCACGCCTGACGGGCATCGTGACAACAACGGACAACGGCGGCTCAACCGGGCGGATCCGACGTGCTGAAGGCGGGATAGCCTGGGGCGACATGCGCAACTGCCTCAACCAGCTCATCACTGAGCCAAGCGTGGCCTCGGCGATGTTTGAGTACCGTTTTGGCGGGAATGGCGAACTTTCAGGCCATAACCTTGGAAATCTGATGTTAAAGGCGCTGGATCACCTGAGCGTGCGCCCTCTGGAAGCGATCAATTTAATTCGTAACCTGCTAAAAGTGGATGCGTTCCTGATCCCAATGTCCGAACAGCCGGTAGATTTGATGGCGATCGATGCTGACGATCACGAAGTGTATGGTGAAGTGAATATCGACCAGCTTCTTCTGCCGCCAAAAGAGCTGATGACCTACCCCAGCGTACCCGCAACGCGTGAAGCGGTAGAAGCGATTGGCGAGGCCGATCTGATCCTGATTGGGCCGGGAAGTTTTTACACCAGCCTGATGCCGATCCTGCTGGTGAAAGAGCTGGCGCAGGCGCTGCGCAGAACGCCTGCGCCCATGGTCTATATCGGTAATTTAGGCCGCGAACTCAGCCCGGCGGCGGCAAGCCTGTCGCTGGCGGATAAGCTGGACCTGATGGAACAGTACGTTGGTAAGAAAATTATCGATGGTGTCGTGGTCGGACCGAAAGTGGATGTATCAGGGATTGGCGATCGCGTGGTGGTACAGGAGCCGCTGGAAGCCAGCGATATTAAATATCGCCACGACCGCCATCTTCTACGCGAGGCGCTGGAGAAGGCGATTCAGGCATTAGGTTAGGTTCGTTTTGTGCGGCCTGATGCCCTCACCCCGGCCCTCTCCCACAGGGAGAGGGAGAAAACGCCACCGGGCAAAAAATTCACGATGCCGCAATAAACAGATCCCGCAGCTGATGCAGCTGATCGCGGATTTGCGCAGCCTCTTCGAACTCCAGGTTCTGCGCATGCTGCATCATCTGCCCTTCCAGCTCGTGGATCTTCTGCTGCAACGCTTTCGGCGTCAGCGCGACGGTATCCTCTTCCACCACTGAACGGGCCTTGCCGCGGCCTTTCGCTTTAGTCTTCGCAATGTTCTGACCCAGCGCCAGGATATCCACCACCTTCTTGTTCAACCCCTGCGGCGTGATGCCGTGCTCTTCGTTATAGCGCTGCTGCTTCTCGCGACGACGTTCCGTTTCGCCAATCGCTTTGGCCATCGACGGGGTGATTTTATCCCCGTACAGGATCGCCTTCCCGTTGACGTTACGCGCGGCGCGGCCAATGGTCTGGATCAGCGAGCGCTCGGAACGCAGGAAGCCCTCTTTGTCCGCGTCCAGAATCGCCACCAGCGACACCTCCGGCATATCCAGACCTTCTCGCAGAAGGTTAATTCCTACCAGCACGTCGAACTCGCCCAGACGCAGATCGCGGATGATCTCCATACGCTCCACGGTATCGATATCCGAGTGCAGATACCGCACCTTCTCGCCGTGTTCTTCCAGATACTCCGTCAAATCTTCCGCCATACGTTTGGTGAGCGTGGTAACCAGCACGCGCTCGTTGATGGCGGAACGGGCACGTATTTCCGAGAGCAGATCGTCCACCTGCGTCGCCACCGGACGCACCTCGATAATCGGATCCAGCAGCCCGGTCGGACGCACCACCTGGTCCACCACGTCATCACCGGATTTTTCCAGCTCGTAGTTGCCCGGCGTCGCCGATACGTAGATGGTCTGCGGAGCAAGCGCCTCAAATTCTTCAAACTTCATCGGACGGTTGTCCAGCGCTGACGGCAGTCGGAACCCGTACTCAACCAGCGTCTCTTTACGCGCGCGGTCACCGCGGTACATCCCGCCGATCTGGGGGATCGTAACGTGTGATTCGTCGATCACCAGCAGGCCGTCCGCCGGAAGGTAGTCAAACAGCGTCGGCGGCGCTTCGCCCGGCCCGCGCCCGGATAGGTAGCGCGAGTAGTTTTCGATGCCGGAGCAGTAGCCCAGCTCGTTCATCATCTCCAGATCGAACTGGGTACGCTGGCTCAGGCGTTGCTCTTCCAGCAGCTTATTGTTCGCCAGCAGCACCTTGCGGCGGTCCGCCAGCTCAATTTTGATCTCTTCCATCGCCTGCACGATACGCTCGCGTGGCGTCACGTAGTGCGTTTTCGGGTAGATGGTGAAGCGCTGGATCACCGACTCGACGTGACCGGTCAACGGATCGAACAGCGACAGGCGTTCAACCTCTTCGTCGAACAGCTCCACGCGCAGCGCCATGTCGTCCGATTCCGCCGGGAAGATATCAATCACCTCGCCGCGCACGCGGAAGGTCCCGCGCTGGAACGCCTGATCGTTACGGGTGTACTGCAACTCCGCCAGACGGCGCAAAATCGCCCGCTGATCGATGATCATCCCCTGCGTCAGGTGCAGCATCATCTTGAGATAGAGATCCGGATCGCCCAGGCCGTAGATCGCCGACACCGAGGCCACCACCACCACATCACGACGCTCCAGCAGCGCCTTGGTCGCCGACAAACGCATCTGCTCGATATGTTCGTTCACCGAGGCATCTTTCTCGATAAACGTGTCGGAGCTGGGAACGTAGGCTTCCGGCTGGTAGTAGTCGTAGTAGGAGACGAAATACTCCACCGCGTTTTCCGGGAAGAACTCTTTCATCTCACCATACAGCTGCGCCGCCAGCGTTTTGTTCGGCGCGAGGACCATCGTCGGACGCTGGAGATCGGCAATGACGTTGGCAATGGTGAAGGTTTTGCCCGAACCGGTAACCCCCAGCAGAGTCTGGTGCGCCAGCCCGTCCTCCAGCCCCTCTTCCAGGCGACGAATAGCCTCGGGCTGATCCCCGGAAGGACGGAAAGCAGAATTCAGTTTAAACGGTTTACTCATGGGCGACGACCTGATGACAGAATAAGCGGCAGGTGAGTAATTTTACTCGTTGTGGCCAGGATTGCCAGTAAAAAACACTGGATGAAAAACCAGTAGCGTGTCAGGATATTTAGCGTAGCGCAGAGAGGATTAGTGCGTTCGCGAGCCAAATTTCGACTGTGACAAAATAAAACACCAGCCTCAGGGGGTTATCCCCAGAACTATTACTTTTTTAACATTTGTCAAGGGCGGTTATGAAAGTTTTATGGCAACAGGTGTCGCTGGCGTTGAGGGAATTGCTTTTATCTAATTCGTTAAAAAATAAAGACTAATTTATTAAGCCGCGTTTCCCATCAATTTGGTCGTAACCCGCGTATTTTCTCGCTTATCGCGTGTTTTCTAACTCTAATGCACAAGGTTATCCACAGGAATAGTGGATAACTGCCTCCAGCCCGTACAGCATGCACTTCAGCAAATTCCCGGTTTTTCCCACGAAGCGGCAGTAAAAAATTTTTATCACTCTTTTTTGCCTGGAAAACGTTCATTTTTTCATAAGCAACTGGCGAGATCTTAATCACAATTCTGTCATTTCTCCTGCACCACGATTCGACATACGCGGCACCGGGAATGTGCATTTCGTATAAACGTACTGCTTTTGATAGTGAGTTATTCCTAAAAATGGCCTTTTTTTAATCATTATGAAGTTCCTGGCAGGCGTTTTGCAGACATCACTCTGTGCATCACCCCCACACATTTTTAAGGAGAGAAAGATGTTGAGTCTGCGTGCTGTAAATCAGTTTTACGGAAGCCAACATACGCTATGGAACGTGAATATCGATTTCCCGCAAGGCATCTGTACGGGCATTGTTGGCCTGCCTGGCATGGGTAAATCCACGCTCATGAACTGCATTACCGGAAAGGTGCCCGTTGAGAGCGGCACCATCATCTGGCATGAGGCTGGCGCGCCGCCGCATAACTTGCTCAACCCTGCGTCAGCATTCCCGGCGCCGCCGACGATAGGCTACGTCCCGCAGGATCGGCGGATATTTTCCCAGCTGACCGTCGATGAAAATCTGCATATCGCTATGCGGGCGACGGGGAAATCCGACCCGACATCAAAAAATGACGTGTACGCCCTGTTTCCGGAGCTCTATCCGCTGCGACAGAGCCGTGCCTCTGCGCTGTCCCCCGACGACCAGTATCAGCTGGCTCTCGCCAGTGCGCTGGTTAATCGCCCGCGCGTGTTGATTCTGGATGAGCCCATGTATGGCGCAGGGCATGGTTTCGCGCGCAGGCTGGGGCAGTTGCTGGTGCGGCTGAATCGGGAGCTGGGAATGACGGTGCTGTTAGCTGAGCAACAGCTGTCGTTTATCCGCCGGGTAGCGGATCGTTTCTGCATGCTCTATCGCGGGCGTAACGTGGCACAGGGCCACGTTAACGAGCTGGATGACGACCTTATTGCGCACTGGATGGCGCGGGACATAAGGCGCTAAGGTCAAGATAGCGTCCGGTTTCCGCCTGCTCTGCGCCGTCGGCAAGCCACGGGATCTCGCCGAGAAACGGCGCAGGCAGCCCCCGCTTCAGCGTCGCCAGGTACTCAGCATGACGTTTACCCGGCGCAACCACGTCATTGGCAATCCACCCTGCCAGACGCAACCCGGCCTGCTGCACGGCCTGAGCGGTCAGCATGGCGTGATTGATACAGCCAAGCTTCACGCCGACCACCAGAATGACCGGAAGCTGCTCGGCCTGCACCCAGTCAGCAAATGTCTGCTCGTCGGACAGCGGGGTAAACCAGCCGCCAGCCCCCTCCACCAGCACCCAGTCGGCCTGCGTTTCCAGGTCGCGTAACCCGGAAGAGAGCACCGAAAAATCAATCGGACGATCTTCATCGGCGCTGACGATGTGCGGCGAGGTGGGTTCAGCAAAGGTATAGGGGTTCACCGCAGAATAGGCCAGCGCAAGGCTGCTATTACGCTGTAGCGCCAGCGCATCGGTATTGCGTAAGCCTTCCGGCGTCATCTCGCTGCCGGAGGCTACGGGCTTATACCCGGCAGTTGTTTTCCCCAGCAGACGCGCCGCCTGCAACAGCGCGGCGCTGGCAACCGTTTTACCGACTTCAGTGTCCGTGCCGGTAACAAAATAACGTTCAGTCACGTTCAATAATCCCATGAAAAAGATGATAAGAGAGCGGGAACCGGCCCCGCTCCTGCGGCCAGGTCAGCTCGAGACGCTGGAGTTGGCCGCGGGTAAGGGGTTTCTTCTCCCGTCCGGCGTGCAGGTGCGTCGCGCCTATGCCCTTAAGCGATCGCATGGCGCTTAACGCATCGCTAAATTCGAGGGTGACGGTCTGGACCACGCTGCGATAGCGCCAGCCTGCCAGCGCCTGAGTGACCTGTTCGTGCGAGAGAAACCGGTTGGCATGAGGCTGTGCATCCACTGCCCTCCACGCCTGATTCAGCTCCGGCAACGAACTTTCCAGCAGGGTGGTAAAGGCCACCGCTCCGCCGGGCCGCGCCACGCGGTATAACTCGCGTAGGGCCTGCGGCAGGCTGGCGCACCACTGCACCGCCAGATGGCTCCAGACGAGGTCAAACAGCGCATCCTCCAGCGGGATGGCCTCGATATCGGCCACCAGATAACGGTCTGCTGACTGCTGCTGGCGGGCTTCATCCAGCATCTGCGCGGATAAATCCAGCGCCGTGACGTGGCTACCTGTTGCGCGCCAGTAACGGCTATTGCCGCCTGGCCCGCAGCCTGCGTCGAGCACCTGCGCAAAACGCCCGTCACCGAGCGCGGCCAGCAGCCCGCGGGCGCTCAGGCGTTGCAGCTCATCGTGCTGTGAATAGCTTTGCGCTGCCCGGCCAAACGCGGCGGCAACGGCCTGTTTATTGACGGGAGACATACAGTGCCTCCAGAAGCGTATCGATATCCTGCGGTTCATGCGCTGCCGTGAGCGTCAGACGCAAGCGCGCGGTGCCTGGTGGCACGGTGGGTGGGCGGATCGCCGTGACCCACTGCCCGCGTTCTCGTAGCGCCTGTGCCAGCATCAGCGCCCGATGGTTTTCACCCACAATTACGGGCTGAATGGCGCTGTGCGAGTCGGTAAGCCGGTAAGACAGCTCGCTTATCCCCCGGCGAAAACGCTGAATATGGTCGGCCAGGCGCGCCCGGCGTTCAGCGCCGTCTTCGCCGCGGATCACCGCAAGCGACGCAGAGAGCGCCACGGCCTGCGCCGGGGGCATGCTGGTGCTGTAGATCAGGTGACGGGCGAACTGCACCAGGTAATCGGCCACCGGCTCGCTGCACAACACCGCGGCGCCGCTGACGCCGAAGCCTTTGCCGAAGGTGACCACCAGCAGTTCCGGCCTGACGCGTTGCTGGTGCGCGCTTCCGCGCCCCTCCTCGCCGGTGACGCCAATGCCGTGGGCATCGTCGACCAGCAGCCAGGCGTTCTGCTGTTTTGCGACGTCATGCAAGGTGGCAAGGGGCGCGCTGTCGCCGTCCATGCTGAATACCCCTTCCGTCACCGCCAGCTGAAGCCCAGAACAGGGTTTACCCAGCAGAACGTTCAGCTGAGAGGCATTGTTATGGGCAAAACGCCGCAGCTGCGCCGGGCTGAGACTGGCCGCTTCAAGCAGAGACGCGTGGCTCAGGCGGTCCGCGACGATGCGGTCATCTTTGCCCATCAGGGCGGCAATCACCGCCTGATTCGCGGCAAAACCGGAGATAAACAGCAGCGCCCGCGGGTAGCCCAGCCAGTCGGCCAGCTCTTCCTCCAGCGCCTGATGCGCCGTGGTGTAGCCGCTGACGTGCCCGGAGCCGCCGCTGCCCACGCCGTAACGATCCGCGCCCTGCTGCCAGGCGCGAACGATCTGCGGGTGCTGGCTCAGTCCCAGATAATCGTTGCTGGAGAAATTACAGAACCGCTCTCCTTCCCGGGTGAGAAAACGGCCTGCACCGTTTTCCACTACCCTGCGCACCCGAAACGCATCCGCCGCCCGCCGCTCGTCGAGCGCGGTCCTGATACGTGCCTGCCAGGTCATACGGCTGCCGCGTTGTAGAACTGGTCGGTGTCGGCGTTAAAAATCTGCTGCTCCAGCTGCTGCTGTTGCTCGTTATCCCCCACCTGTACCCCGGTCTGGTGTGGGTTCAGCCCCAGCTTGCGGAACAGCTGGACATCTTTGTCCTCTTCCGGGTTTGGCGTGGTCAGCAGTTTGCAGCCGTAGAAGATGGAGTTGGCCCCGGCCATGAAGCACATCGCCTGGGTCTGCTCGCTCATCTGCTCACGACCGGCAGAGAGGCGAACGTAAGAGGTCGGCATCATGATGCGCGCCACCGCGATGGTGCGGATGAAATCGAAGGCATCCACGTCCTCGTTATCCGCCAGCGGCGTGCCTTTTACCTTCACCAGCATGTTGATGGGCACGCTTTCCGGCGGGGTCGGCAGGTTTGCCAGCTGTAACAGCAGGCCGGCACGATCTTTTACCGTCTCGCCCAGTCCCACGATCCCGCCGGAACAGACCTTGATCCCCGCATCACGCACTTTATCCAGCGTGTCCAGACGCTCCTGATAGGTACGCGTGGTGATGATGTTGCCGTAGAACTCCGGCGAGGTATCAAGGTTGTGGTTGTAGTAATCCAGCCCCGCCGCCGAGAGACGCTGCGCCAGCTCTTCGTTCAGCGTACCCAGGGTCATGCAGGCTTCAAGCCCCATCTCCTTCACCCCCTTCACCATCTGCTCCAGATAGGGCATGTCGCGGTCATGCGGATTTTTCCACGCCGCGCCCATGCAGAAGCGGGTCGAGCCAGCGTTTTTGGCCTTGCGCGCGGAGTCGAGCACTTGCTCGACTTCCATCAGGCGCTCGGATTCGAGACCGGTTTTATAGCGCGCGCTTTGCGGGCAATATTTGCAGTCTTCCGGGCAAGCCCCGGTTTTGATCGACAGCAGCGTGCTGACCTGAACATGACGCGGATCGAAGTGCTGGCGGTGCACCTGTTGCGCCTCAAACATCAGCTCCAGGAAAGGTTTATTGAATAATTCAGTGACTTGCGACATCGTCCAGCGTGCGTGGTGAGCCATCGGGCTTCTCCAAAGGGTTTTGTTAATTGTCGGTTCGGTTTATACTTGTAAACCTAAAACTTTTCAAAATGGTTTACAAGTCGATTATGACCCAGGACGATCTCGCCTTCGACAAGCAGCATATCTGGCACCCTTACACCTCCACGACCCGCCCCCTTCCCGTCTATCCGGTAGCCTCTGCCCACGGCTGCGAGCTGCATCTCGCCAGCGGCGAGCGGCTTGTTGACGGGATGTCCTCCTGGTGGGCGGCGATCCATGGCTACAACCACCCGCGTCTGAACGCGGCGATGAAAGCGCAGATTGACCAGATGTCACACGTGATGTTTGGCGGGATCACGCACCAGCCCGCGGTGGATTTATGCCGTCGCCTGGTAGCGATGACGCCTGAATCGCTGGAGTGTGTTTTCCTGGCCGACTCCGGCTCGGTGGCCGTGGAAGTAGCGATGAAAATGGCGTTGCAGTACTGGCATGCGAAGGGCGAAACGCGCCAGCGGTTCCTCACCTTCCGCAACGGCTATCACGGCGACACCTTCGGGGCGATGTCGGTGTGCGATCCGGACAACTCCATGCACAGCCTGTGGAAAGGCTACCTGCCGGAAAACCTGTTTGCGCCAGCCCCGCAGAGCCGCTTCGACGGCGAATGGGACGAGATGGACATGGTGGGCTTCGCGCGGCTGATGGCGGCCCATCGCCACGAGATTGCCGCCGTTATTCTCGAACCGATTGTGCAGGGCGCGGGCGGAATGCGGATCTATCACCCCGAGTGGCTGAAGCGCATTCGGAAGATGTGCGACCGCGAAGGAATTTTGCTGATTGCCGATGAGATCGCCACCGGCTTTGGCCGTACCGGGAAGCTGTTTGCCTGCGAGCATGCGGGGATCGCGCCGGATATTCTGTGCCTGGGGAAAGCGCTCACCGGCGGCACCATGACGCTCTCCGCCACGCTTACCACGCGCCAGGTTGCCGACACCATCAGCGACGGTGACGCGGGCTGCTTTATGCACGGCCCGACGTTTATGGGCAACCCGCTGGCCTGCGCCGTGGCAAGCGAAAGCCTCGCCATTCTGGAGAGCGGCGCGTGGCAGACGCAGGTGGCGGCGATTGAGGCGCAGCTGAAGCAGCAGTTAAGCGCGGCGGCGGAGGCGGAATACGTCGCGGACGTCCGCGTACTGGGCGCCATCGGGGTAATCGAGACAACGCATCCGGTGAACATGGCCGCGTTGCAGCGCTTCTTCGTTGACCAGGGCGTGTGGGTGCGACCTTTCGGTAAGCTAATTTACCTCATGCCGCCGTACAGCATTTCTGCGGATCAGCTCCGCAAGCTGACCGGGGCAGTGGTTGAAGCCGTTAACACTTCAGCGCATTTCGCGATTTAACCCCATGCGTTACACTTTCTGAATGAGTGAGTAACGAGGAAAATCGGATGAAAATCATCAGTAAAGATTTGCGCGACGGCGAAAAGCTGCCGGAACGTCACGTGTTTAACGGGATGGGTTATCAGGGGGATAATATCTCTCCCCATCTGGCGTGGGACGATGTGCCAGCGGGAACCAAAAGTTTTGTTGTGACCTGCTACGATCCGGATGCGCCAACCGGGTCGGGCTGGTGGCACTGGATCGTGGCAAACCTGCCCGCCGACACGCGCGTATTACCGCAGGGCTCCGGTTCCGATCTGGTTGCTCTGCCTGACGGTGCGATTCAGACGCGCACTGACTTTGGCAAAGCGGGCTACGGCGGCGCGGCGCCGCCAAAAGGGGAAACGCACCGCTATATCTTCACCGTGCACGCGCTGGATGTGGACAAGATTGAGGTCGACGAAGGGGCGAGCGGCGCGATGGTAGGCTTTAACGTGCATTTCCATTCGCTGGGTAGCGCGTCGATTACGGCGATGTATTCGTAATCGTGCGGGCTGATGCCCTCACCCCGGCCCTCTCCCACAGGGAGAGGGTTAGGGTGAGGGTAAAAATCACAGCACGGAAGGCAATAACCCCACCAGCCGCCCTTCTTCCAGAAGCTGCATCGCCTTATCAATATCCGGCGCAAAGAAGCGGTCGTCATCGTAGTGCGTAACGTGCTCGCGCAGCGTATGACGCGCCTGCTCCAGCAGCGGGCTGGATGTTAGCCCTTCGCGCAAATCAATACCCTGACACGCCGCCAGCCACTCCACCGCCAGCACGCCGCGGGTGTTAGAGGCCATCTCCCACAGACGACGCCCGGCAGCCGGGGCCATCGACACGTGATCTTCCTGGTTGGCTGAGGTTGGCAGGCTGTCCACGCTGTGCGGGTGCGACAGCGCCTTGTTCTCGCTTGCCAGTGCCGCGGCGGTGACCTGGGCGATCATAAAGCCCGAGTTCACGCCGCCGTTACGCACCAGGAATGGTGGCAGCTGGGACATGTGCGTATCCATCATCAGCGCGATTCGACGCTCAGACAGCGCCCCGATTTCGGCAATCGCCAGCGCGATATTATCTGCCGCCATCGCCACCGGCTCGGCGTGGAAGTTGCCGCCAGAAACCACCTCGTTTTCCTGGGCAAACACCAGCGGGTTATCGGACACCGCATTGGCCTCCACCAGCAGCACTTCTGCCGCCTGGCGCAGCTGAGTCAGGCATGCGCCCATCACCTGCGGCTGGCAGCGCAGGGAATACGGATCCTGCACCTTCTCGCAGTTATGGTGTGATTCGGCAATGTCGCTGGTATCGGTAAGTACGTGGCGGTACATGGCAGCGGCATCAATCTGACCGCGCTGGCCGCGCACCTCGTGGATGCGGGCATCGAACGGACGACGCGAGCCGAGCACCGCCTCAGTGTTCAGTGCACCGCACACCACCGCCGAGGCGAACAGATCTTCCGCTTCAAACAGACCGCGCAGCGCGAAAGCGGTCGACGCCTGCGTGCCGTTGAGCAGCGCCAGCCCCTCTTTTGCCGCGAGGGTGATCGGCGTTAAACCGGCTTTTTTCAGCGCCTCTTTCGCAGGCAGCCACTCCCCTTGCCAGCGCGCCTGGCCTTCACCCAGCAGGAGCAGCGACATATGCGCCAGCGGCGCCAGATCGCCGGAGGCGCCGACGGAGCCCTTCGCCGGGATCCACGGATAAACTTCCGCATTGACCAGCGCCATCAGCGCCTGGATCACGCTCAGACGAATGCCGGAAAACCCACGCGCCAGGCTGTTGATTTTCAACACCATCATCAGGCGGACGATCTCATCGTCCAGCGGCTGGCCAACCCCCGCCGCGTGCGACAGCACCAGCGAACGCTGTAAATTCTCCAGATCGTGCGTGGCGATGCGGGTCTGCGCCAGCAGGCCAAACCCGGTATTGATGCCGTAGGCGGTGCGCCCCTCCGCCACAATCGCCTCCACGCAGGCCACGCTGTCGTTAATGGCACGGTGGGCGCTTTCATCAAGGGAGAGTGTCACCGGCTGACGCCAGACGTGACGCAGCTGTTTGAGCGTCAGCGAGCCGGGAGTAAGTGTTAACGCGTTCATGCAGGCTTTCCTTGTGTGGCGGGGATCATCGGCAGGTTCAGGCCCTGCTCTTTGGCACAATCAATGGCAATCTCGTAACCCGCATCCGCGTGACGCATCACGCCGGTTGCCGGGTCGTTGTGCAGCACGCGAGCGATACGCGCGGCCGCTTCATCAGTTCCGTCACAGACGATGACCATCCCGGAGTGCTGGGAGAAGCCCATCCCGACGCCGCCGCCGTGGTGCAGCGACACCCAGGTCGCGCCGCTGGCGGTGTTCAGCAGGGCATTCAGCAGCGGCCAGTCGGAGACCGCATCCGAGCCGTCGCGCATGGCTTCGGTTTCACGGTTCGGACTGGCGACAGAGCCGGAGTCCAGGTGGTCGCGGCCAATGACGATCGGCGCGGAGACTTCGCCGCTGCGCACCATTTCGTTAAAGGCGAGGCCGAGTTTTTGCCGCCACTCCAGCCCGACCCAGCAGATACGCGCCGGCAGGCCCTGGAAGTTAATGCGCTCGCGCGCCATATCCAACCAGCGATGCAGGTGTTCGTCATCGGCGACAATCTCTTTCACTCTGGCATCGGTTTTGTAGATATCCTCCGGATCGCCGGACAGGGCAACCCAGCGGAACGGCCCGATGCCGCGGCAGAACAGCGGACGAATATAGGCGGGCACGAAGCCGGGGAAGTCAAAGGCGTTATTCACACCCATCTCTTTCGCCATCTGGCGGATGTTATTCCCGTAATCAAAGGTCGGAATACCCATCTTACTGAAGGCCAGCATCGCGGAGACATGTTCCGCCATGGCGCGTTTAGCCGCCAGTACCGTGCCCTCAGGATCGGTTTCTGCTTTTTGCTGGTAGTCTTCCCATGTCCAGCCTTTTGGCAGATAGCCGTGGAGCGGATCGTGAGCGCTGGTCTGGTCGGTGACCAGATCCGGACGCACGCCGCGCGCCACCAGTTCCGGCAGAATATCCGCCGCGTTGCCGCACAGGGCAACCGACACGGCTTTGCCTTCAGCGGTGTACTTTTTGATGCGCGCCAGCGCGTCATCGAGGTTGTCGGCCTGTTCATCGACATAGCGGGTACGCAGACGGAAATCGATGCGGCTCTGCTGGCACTCAATGTTCAGGGAGCACGCGCCCGCCAGCGTCGCGGCCAGCGGCTGCGCGCCGCCCATGCCGCCCAGTCCGGCGGTGAGCACCCAGCGGCCTTTCAGTGAGCCGTTATAGTGCTGACGGCCCGCTTCCACGAAGGTTTCATAGGTGCCCTGCACAATCCCCTGGCTGCCGATGTAGATCCAGCTACCGGCGGTCATCTGGCCGTACATGGCCAGCCCTTTTGCGTCCAGCTCGTTGAAGTGTTCCCACGTCGCCCAGTGCGGCACCAGGTTGGAGTTGGCAATCAGCACGCGGGGCGCATTTTTATGGGTTTTGAATACGCCAACCGGTTTGCCGGATTGCACCAGCAGCGTTTCGTCGTTTTCGAGATTCGTCAAAGACTCGACAATCGCGTCATAGCACGCCCAGTTGCGTGCGGCGCGGCCAATGCCGCCGTAGACCACCAGCTCGTGGGGATTTTCTGCTACCTCAGGATCAAGGTTGTTCATCAACATGCGCAGCGGTGCTTCGGTGAGCCAGCTTTTTGCGGTGAGCGTGGTGCCGCGCGCGGCGCGGACATCCTGCTTGCGGTATTTATCTGACGACATTGTGTGTTCCTCATAAGGGACAGATGATGCATTTAGATATACTTGTATAGACAAGCACACACAAGGTCGGATTTAACAAAAAAGATACAATTTTGCTATATTGCGTTAGCGATCACGCTTATAAAACTTATGACATAAAGTGGCCCTGCAACCGGTAGCGATTTCCCGGGAACAGCAGCTTCGCATGCGACACAATTTGTGAGGACGACCAGGTACGACGGCGGATCAGCAGGCAGGGATCGTGCTCTTTAATACGCAACAGCTCGCATTCCTGCGGCGTGGCGCGCACGGCTTCCACGATATGCTCCCCTTCCGTCAGCGGGGCGACGAGCGAGAGATACGCATGCGGTGTGGTTTGGGTGTAATCCTGATTCAGATAGTCCGGTATCCGCTCCGCGTTGACGCAGCGATCTTCAATCTGGACCGGAATGTCGTTCTCATAGTGCACCATCACCGAATGGAAAATCCGGGTGCCCTCGGTAACGTTCAGCTCGATGGCCTGTTCGGCGCTGGCCTGCGTCTCTTCAAGCACCAGCACCTCGCAGTGGTGCTGATGGTTGCGGGCGGCAATTTCATCGGCAATGCTGCGGATTTCAAACAGCGCCGACTGTCCTTTTGGCTCCGCCACAAATGTCCCCACCCCTTGCAGGCGCACCAGCAACCCTTCATCGGTCAGTTCACGCAGTGCGCGGTTGATGGTCATTCGGCTAAAGCCAAACTGCGCCACCAGCTCGGCCTCGGACGGAATGCGGTCATGCGGGCGCCAGACGCCGGCTGCGATTTTTTCGCTGATCGCCTGCTTCACCTTTTCGTAAAAAGGCGCGGGAGGGCTCGGCTGCGGCAGGGGCGAGCGTGAAAACATCATGACTCCTTGAATGTGGTTATGCCCACCAGTGAGCAATTTGCCAGGCCAGTCGGGCGGCGAGCTTAGCGCCCTGACCGTCCCGATCGTAGTGCGGATTAAATTCCACCAGATCCGCCGCCTGTAGTTTACCGCTTCGGCAGATACGCTCAATCACCGGGAACAGATCCAGCGCCGGGATCCCCAACGCCGCAGGGGCGGACACGGCGGGCATTTCTGCGGCAGGCAGCACATCGAGGTCAACGGTGAGATAAACCCGGTCTGCCTGCGTAAGCACGCTATCCAGCGCGGATAGCGCATCCCGGCGAAAATCGAGATCTTCAACCAGCGTCACGTTCAACCGCTCAGCTTCCTCCCACAGCGCCTGAGTATTCGCCGCACGGCTTACCCCCAGGCAGGCGTAGTGAAACACCCGAGACTGAGACGCGCAGTAGTGCGCCAGCTGGCGGAACGGCGTGCCGGACGTTGCCCGTTCAGCCTTGCGTAAATCGAGGTGCGCATCCAGGTTGATCACCGCAATGCGATCGTTCGGAAAGGCGTCCAGCACGCCGCGCCCGTGCGCCCAGGCGGTTTCATGTCCACCGCCGAAAACCAGAGTACGCATCCCGGATTGCTGGCACGCGGTTATGGCCTCGCTCAGCGCCTGCTGTGCCGCCTCCAGCGCGTGTCCTTCAACATAAACAGAACCCATATCCACGAGGCGCGCATGCCCCTGATGGCTCGCCATATTCGCCAGCGCGCCGCGCAACACATCGGGCGCCTGTGCAGCACCGGGCCTGCCCTGGTTACGCTTAACCCCTTCATCACATTCAAAGCCCAGCAGGGCAATGCCTGACGGCACGGGAGAAAAGTGTTCGCGCTGCTGTATGGTCTGGAAGAGACGTTTCGCGGTGCTGGACTCGGCGCTGTCGTCACGCCCCTGCCAGACCTGCGGGGAGACGGGATGCCACAGTTTCATGCTACCTGCCCCCGAAACACGCGTTGATACAAAGGATTCCGCCCCGGCTCGTAAACCATCTCAACCGGATGATTCGCCTCCCAGACGACGAAATCAGCCACATAACCGGGCTTTAACTGCCCGTGCGTCGCAGCACGTCCTAGCGCCTGCGCCGCATGCCGCGTCACGCCAGCCCAGGCCTCTTCCGGCGTGAGGCCAAACTGGACGCAGGCCATGTTCATTGCCAGATGCAGGCTGGCAAACGGACTGGTGCCCGGGTTGTAGTCGGTAGCCACCGCCATCGGCACACCCTGCTCTCTGAGCTGCGCCACCGGTGGACGCTGGCGCTCCTGAAGAAAATAGAACGCGCCGGGGAGCAATACCGCCACCGTGCCGCTTTGCGCCATCGCCTGAATACCTGCATCATCGAGATACTCAATATGATCGGCCGACAGCCCTTTATACTGGCTGACCAGCGCCGCGCCGCCAAGATTCGACAGTTGTTCTACATGCCCTTTTACCGGGATCCCGAGCGCGGCGGCGGCCCGGAACAGGCGCTCGGTTTGCGCCGGGGTAAAGCCGACGTTTTCACAAAACACGTCCACCGCTTCAAATAACTCTTTTTGCCACAGCGTGGGCATGATCTGCTCACAGACCAGCGCCAGATAGGCATCCGGATCTTGTCGGTACTCGGCAGGAACGGCATGCGCGGCCAGCAACGTCGGGCTGATATCGACCAGATTATTCAGGCTGAGCTGGCGGGCAACCAGCAGCATTTTCTCTTCGGCTTCGGCATTCAGACCGTATCCTGATTTTATTTCAACGGTCGTTACGCCTTCATTCATCAGCCGCTGGAGTCGCTGCTGCGCCACCGTCAGGAGCGTTTCCGGCGAACTGTTGCGGGTGGCCGTGACCGTGGCGTTAATTCCGCCGCCCTGCGCGCTAATGGTCTGATATGACACGCCGTTAAGCCGTTGCTCCCATTCCGCTGCACGATCGCCGCCAAACACCAGGTGGGTGTGGCAATCGATCAGGCCGGGAGTAACCAGACGCCCGTCGAGATCGACACACTGACAATGCCCGGAGGGGATCTCGGATTCAGGAATAATGGCCAGAATCGTCTGGCCGCGCACAACGAGGGCATGTTGTTCTCTCAGGCCGTAGGGTTCCGCCTCGCCTGTCGCCAGGGTTGCCAGTCGCGCATTTCGCCATATAACATCATCGGGATTAAGCTGCTGCATGTGCCTTCCACTTGTCATGGGTTGTATAGACATTTATTTTCATCTGCCGCCTGCTGTCAACCGCATTGGGGGAAAATGTTATTTATTTGTGATGACTTTCCCGTCGCCTGCGGGCAAAAATGCAACTTTTCCGGTTTTTATCTTCCCGTTTCGCTCAACTTAGTATAAAAAAGCAGGCTATTTCGTCTATCCAGATAAGACTTGCATACCCAGGAGCATTACCTTGAATATTTCCAGGATTTCCCGTCTGGCGTTGGCACTCGCCTTTGGCGTGACTTTATCCGCTTGCAGTTCAACACCACCGGATCAGCAACCTTCTGAGCAGGTTGCTCCGGGCACCGCTTCCCGTCCGATCCTGTCAGCGGCTGAAGCGAAGAACTTCACCCGTGCGCACTATTTCTCGGCGATGGATCCCAATGCAGCCCCGTGGACGCCTTCTTCTATTAACCTGCCGAAACAGCCAGACTTCGTTGTCGGCCCGGCCGGGGCGCAGGGCGTTACACACACCTCTATTCAGGCAGCCGTTGATGCCGCAATCACCAAACACAGCGCATCTCGTCAGTACATTGCCATCCTGCCGGGTGAATACGAAGGAACCGTTTATGTTCCGGCGGCACCGGGAAGCATTACACTTTACGGCCTGGGCGAAAAAGCGGTCGACGTAAAGATTGGCCTGGCGATTGATTCAGAGATCGACAGCACCACCTGGCGCCATCTGGTAAACCCGGCCGGTAAATACATGCCAGGTAAACCGGCGTGGTATATGTTTGATAACTGCCAGCGCAAGCGTGCCGCCACCATTGGCGTGATGTGTTCGGCGGTATTCTGGTCACAAAACAATGGCCTGCAATTGCAAAACCTGACCATTCAGAACACCCTGGGCGACAGCGTTGACGCAGGTAATCATCAGGCCGTGGCGCTGCGTAGCGATGGCGACAAGGTACAGATTAACAACGTCAATATCCTGGGCCGCCAGAACACCTTCTTCGTGACCAACAGCGGCGTGCAGAATACCCTTCAGAACAACCGTCTGACGCGTACTCTGGTCACCAACAGCTACATTGAAGGCGACGTGGATATGGTCTCTGGCCGCGGCGCGGTGGTATTTGATAACACCGACTTCCGCGTGGTGAATTCACGTACGCAGCAGGAAGGTTACGTCTTTGCACCGGCCACGCAGTCTAACCTGTTCTATGGCTTCCTGGCCGTGAATAGTCGCTTTACTGCTGCTGGCGATGGCGTGGCGCAGCTTGGTCGCTCTCTGGACGTGGACTCCGCCACTAACGGCCAGGTAGTGATCCGCGACAGCGTGATTAACGAAGGCTTTAACATGGCGAAACCGTGGGCGGATGCGGCGATCTCGAAACGTCCTTTCTCCGGCAACACCGGCACGGTGGATGATAAAGACAACGTGCAGCGTAACCTGAACGACGCTAACTTCAACCGCATGTGGGAATACAACAACCGCGGTCTGGGTAGCAAAGTGGTTGCTGAGCCGAAGCAGTAAAATGCCTGCTGCCGGGTGGCGGCTGCGCCTTACCCGGCCTGCCACATGCATTAACCGCGCATAAAAAACCTCGCATTTGCGAGGTTTTTTTTCGTCTACGGATCAATGAGCGTTAATCACAACCCACATCGGCCCTTGTCCGACCGCATAGCGTCCTTTCTCTTCCAGTAGACCCTGCACGCCCTGGATTTCATAGAGCGCAATGTGGTGGGATTTCTGCCCCGCCGCAATCAGGTACTTGCCGCTGTGGTCGACATTAAAGCCGCGCGGCTGGGTTTCAGTTGGCTGGAAGCCTTCAACTGCCAGAACGCTGCCGTCTTCAGAGACGCTGAAGACGGTGATCAGACTGGAGGTACGGTCACAGGCATACAGGTGACGGCCATCCGGCGTGATGTGAATGTCTGCCGCCCAGCGTGTGTCAGAGAAATCAGATGGCATCATGTCCAGCGTCTGTACGCACTCGATCTGCCCGTTAGGATCGTTCAGCTCCCACACGTCTACCGAGCTGTTCAGCTCGTTAACGACATAGGCATACTGCTGATTCGGATGGAAGACCATGTGGCGCGGGCCTGCGCCTTCAACGGTGGTGACTTCCGCCGGGCTCTGCGCGACCAGATGGCCGTCATCGCTCAGGGTAAACAGGCAGATGCGGTCCTGCTTAAGCGCTGGCACCCACAGCGTGCGGTTATCCGGCGAAATGTTGGCTGAGTGGCAACCTTCGAGCCCTTCTACCACGTCGACGGTTTCAACGGGAATACCGTCTTCCAGGCGGGTGACGCTCACGGAGCCTGCATTGTAGGAGCCGCTGAAGATAAAGTTGCCTTTATGGTCAGTGGAAATATGGGTCGGGCTGCCCGGCAGCGGGGCTTCTGCGGTATAGGTCAGCGCGCCGTCATCCGGGGAGATGCGGTATGCCAGTACGCGGAATTCGGGGCGTACGCCGACATAAAGAAAACGTTTATCCGGGCTGACGACCATCGGCTGCACCTGGCCTGGCACATCAACAACCTGAACCAGCGTAAGCGAACCTTCTGTATTCAAACGCCAGACATGGATCTGCTGACTTTCAGGACTGGCGGTATAAACGGTTTGTTTCATGAATACTCCTGATTATTTTTAACGGTGAATGCTGAATTGTAGTCCGGGATTTTGCAGGGTTCCGCTCTCGGTGTACCATCCCGACAGACCTTAAATTCAACATTAACCCGGAAGAAAAAATGACCTCGCGAGTGATTGCCCTGGATTTAGACGGAACACTGCTTACCCCTCAGAAAACCCTGCTCCCCTCTTCTCTTGAGGCCCTCAAACGAGCCCAGGAAGCGGGGTATCAACTTCTCATCGTAACGGGTCGACATCACGTAGCCATTCATCCTTTTTATCAGGCACTGGGCTTAGATACACCTGCAATTTGTTGTAATGGCACCTATTTGTATGATTATCAGGCAAAAAAGGTTTTAGCCTCCGATCCGCTTCCCGTTACGCAGGCGCTGCAATTGATTGATTTACTGGATGAGCACGCCATTCACGGCCTGATGTATGTGGATAACGCCATGGTGTATGAACGCCCTACCGGCCATGTGATCCGCACCAGCAACTGGGCTCTGTCTCTGCCGGAAGCGCAGCGTCCGGTGTTTACTCAGGTTTCCTCCCTGCGCCAGGCGGCGGAAGACGTCGAAGCAATCTGGAAATTTGCCCTGACCGATGAAGACACCGCCAAACTGAATACCTTCGCAAAACTTGTCGAGCATACGCTGGGTCTGGAATGTGAATGGTCCTGGCACGATCAGGTGGATATCGCCCGCAAAGGCAACAGCAAAGGAAGGCGTCTGACCCAGTTCGTTGAATCGCAGGGCGGATCAATGCAGGACGTAATTGCTTTCGGCGATAACTATAACGACATCAGCATGCTGGAAGCGGCCGGAACGGGCGTGGCGATGGGTAATGCCGATGACGCGGTGAAAGCGCGCGCTGACGTGGTGATTGGTGATAACACCACCGACAGCATCGCGCAGTATATCTATACCCACCTGCTGTGATCAGGCGGTTATGGAAACGCTCTTGATTTGCGCGTAAAGCCACAGGCCAGGCTTGATACCCAGCTCATCCCTGGCCCACGGGCTGATGCGCGCCCACAGCGTTCTGCTGCCCACTTCCAGCTGCACTTCCACCTGGCCGTTATCATCAAAACACTGCGCCACTTTTGCGCGCAAAATATTGCGGATACTGGTTTGCAGCGGCGGTTGCAGGACCAATGAGACATCCGACGCCTGAATGCGGATCCGTAACGTGGACTGAATCGGCGTATCGATTTTATTCACCCACAAATGCTGATCGCCCAGCGCCAGCGCGGTCATCGCGTAGTGCGGATGGTGCTCCAGCACGCTCACCTTCAGAATGCTGCTCTGCTGCTCCTTTGGCAGCCATGGATGCATAACGCTGCTGCCCCACACCTCCTCCAGATTGCCGAATGCCTTCACCCTGCCCGCTTCGAGCACCAGCACTTTGTCGGCCAGATGTAAAATCTCATCCAGCGAATGGCTGACGTAGAGCATTGGCACATTGATTTCCCGCGCCAGACGTTGCAGATACGGCAGCAGCTCGCGCTTGCGCGGAATATCCAGCGAGGCCAGCGGCTCATCCAGCAGCAGCAGTTCCGGCGCGGTTAACAGGGCGCGGCCAATCGCCACACGCTGTTTTTCACCACCCGACAGCGACGACGGCAGACGATCCAGCAGCGGTTCGATGCCCAGCAGCGCCACCAGCTTATTGAACTGTCCGGCCATGCTTTTTGCCATGCCGTAACGCAGGTTCCCGCGAACGCTGTAGTGCGGAAACAGGCGCGCATCCTGAAACACATAGCCGATACGGCGTTTGTCCGGTGACAGGCAGACCTTCTTCTCCGCGTCATTTAAGACGCGGTTATTTAGCACAATACGGCCAGACTGGGGACGCGTCAGGCCGCTAATCGCATTAATCAGAGACGTTTTCCCCGCCCCGGACACGCCAAAAATGGCGGTGATACCGCTGGCAGGCAGCGTTTCGTTCAGCGTCAGGGTGTGACTGCCCAGGGTTTGCGTAAAGTTGAGTTCCAGCATCACGATTTCCCCATCCGTTCACGGCTGAGGCGCGCCAGCCACTCAGACACCAGCAGCGAGACCAGAGCGAGCACAATCGAAATAATACACAGCCGGGCCGCCGCACCTTCGCCGCCCGGGGTCTGAATCAGGGTATACATGGCCGACGGGATGGTCCGCGTCTCGCCGGGAATGTTCGACACAAAGGTGATGGTCGCGCCAAACTCACCCAACGAGCGGGCGAAGGCTAACACCGTACCGACGATAATGCCCGGTAACGTAAGCGGAATCGTAATGGTCAGGAATACCCGCCAGCGGCCTGCGCCCAGCGTGCGGGCGGCCTGTTCTAACCGGATATCCACCCCTTCCAGCGCCAGGCGGATAGCGCGCACCATCAGCGGGAAGGACATTACTGCCGCGGCCAGAACCGCGCCGCGCCAGCTGAAAGCAAAGGTCAGTCCGAACCAGTCGTACAGCCACTCGCCAATAACGCCGCGTCGCCCCATGGAGATCAGCAGCAGATAGCCGACCACCACAGGCGGCAAGACGAGCGGAAGATGAAGAACACTGTCGAGCAGGGCTTTGCCTGGAAACTTCACGCGAACCAGTAACCAGGCAAAGAACACCCCAAAGGGCAAACTCAGCGCAACCGCCAGGGAAGAGACTTTCAGGCTCAGCAGCACGGCCTGCCATTCAGGTTCGGTCAATATCATTCGTGAGTCGTAAATCCGTAACGTTTAAAGATAGCGGACGCTTCCGGCCCCTTCAGGTAGTCAACGAAGGCCGTCACGCTCGCATTTTTATGCCCATCAACTATCGCAACAGGATATTCCACTTTCTTATGCGAGTCTTCCGGGAAGGTACCCACTACCTTCACGCCTTTACTGGCGACGGCATCGGAGCCGTAAACGATCCCGAGTGGCGCTTCGTTACGCTCCACCAGCGCCAGCGCGCCACGCACATCTTCTGCGGGAGCCAGCTTCGGCGATAAGGTTTCCCATGCGCCAAGTTTTTGCAGCGCTTCTTTCGCATAAATCCCGGCAGGAACATGCTCCGGATCGCCCACCGCCAGACGACCACCGTTGAGCAGACGGGTCCAGTCCGTCTGTTTGTTGATGGCGATGTCGCCCTGCTTGCTGTTTGCGGGTGCAACCACCACCAGGCTATTTCCCAGCAGCGTTTCGCGGGTAGCCGTATCAACAGATTTTTTCTCCACCGCGTAATCCATCCATTTCTGATCGGCAGAGATGAACAGATCCGCGGGCGCCCCCGCTTCAATCTGGCGGGCCAGCGTGGACGAGGAGGCAAACGACGAGACCACCTCGACGTTTTTCTCTTTTTTGTATACCGCAGCAATATCCTGCATCGCGTTAGTCAGCGACGCCGCCGCAAAGACCGTGATTTTTCCTTCATCCGCCAGCGCGTGGCCGGTGAGTGAGAGAGTCAGCGTTGCCCCTGCGAAAAGGCGTACCCATGAACGTGCCATTTGAAGCTCCTGTGCGTATCGTTATATACAAATAAATATAACGATATATCGCAGGCGTTCCTAGCGCTAAATCGTACCCATTAATGCGTAAACTCAAGGAACGTTGTAAAAGATATCGGCGGGAGAGGAATAAACTTGAGAGCAAAACGCCCGGGCTGGCCGGGCGTTTTGGAGGAAATCATTGCTGCTTTTTAGGCTGGTCACGACGATGACCAATGTTCGAAAAGACGTTGAACACTTCACCCAGGCCGTAGATGGCACCGAGGATGATAGCCATCACTACTGGCACCATGATTACCGCGAATACCAGACTTTTCAACAACTCTAACATGGTTTTCTCCAGATCTTGTGAACGGCTTATTCTACCCTGAAAAGTAAGAAAAACATCCCCTTTTGTGCGGTGCGCTTTCCGCCCCCGGGCATTTGGGTCACAATAGCCTTTTTGCCGGGACACTGTTATGCAGGCCGAAATTCTCCTCACCCTACGACTTCAGCAGAAGCTTTTCGCCGATCCGCGACGTATCGCCCTGTTAAAACAAATAGAACAAACTGGCTCGATTAGCCAGGGAGCAAAAAACGCCGGCATCAGCTATAAAAGCGCCTGGGATGCGATTAACGACATGAACACCCTGAGTGAACACACGCTGGTTGAGCGCGCCACCGGCGGGAAAGGCGGCGGCGGCGCCGTGTTGACGCGTTACGGGCAACGTCTGATCCAGCTCTACGATTTACTGGCGCAGATCCAGCAAAAAGCATTTGATGTGCTGAGCGATGACGACAACCTGCCGCTGGACAGCCTGCTGGGCGCCATCTCCCGTTTCTCTTTGCAGACCAGCGCCCGTAACCAGTGGTTTGGTACGGTGACGGGGCGCGATCATTCGCAGGTGCAGGAGCATATTGAGATCCTGCTCGCGGACGGCACGACGCGCCTGAAAGCCGCCATCACCGCGCAAAGTGGTCAACGCCTTGGGCTGAACGAAGGTCAGGAGGTGCTGGTATTACTCAAAGCCCCCTGGATCAGCATCACGCTTAACCCTGAGCAGGCCGCAGAGGCCGACAACCAGCTGCGGGGACGCATCAGCCACATCGAGCGCGGCGCAGAACAGTGTGAAGTGCTGATGACCCTGCCGGATGGACAGTTGCTCTGCGCCACCGTTCCGGTGAACGACGCGACCGAATTAGACGAAGGTGCTGTGGTGACCGCATATTTCAATGCAGACAGGATAATTATCGCCACATTGTGCTAAGCACATTGACAACCCTGCTTACACTGAGTATCCCTGACATCTGTTGCTGCAAAAAATGGGATAACACATGTCATCATTGCATATTTCGCAAGGCACGTTTCGTCTTAGCGATACCCGTACCTTATCGCTGCCAGAGTTAACCCTTCGCGCCGGAGAAAGCTGGGCGTTTGTGGGCTCTAATGGCAGCGGAAAATCCGCGCTGGCCCGCGCTTTGGCAGGCGAATTAACCCAACTGAAGGGTGAACGTCGGTGCACCTTTACCCGGCTGACGCGCCTTTCCTTCGAACAGCTGCAAAAGCTGGTCAGCGATGAGTGGCAGCGTAACAATACCGATTTGCTCAGCCCCGGCGAAGAAGATACCGGCCGCACGACGGCGGAAATTATCCAGGATGAGATAAAAGATCCTGCCCGCTGTCAGCAGCTGGCGGAGCAATTTGGCATTACCGCCCTGCTTAACCGCCGTTTCAAATATCTTTCTACCGGTGAGACGCGCAAAACGCTGCTGTGTCAGGCGCTGATGAGCGAGCCGGAACTCTTGATCCTGGATGAACCGTTTGACGGACTGGATGTACAGTCCCGCGCGCAGCTGGCAGCGTTGCTGGCGTCGCTTAACCAGCAGGGATACACCCTTGTACTGGTCCTGAACCGCTTTGATGAGATCCCGGATTTCGTACATTATGCAGGCGTGCTGGCGGACTGTAGCCTGACCGAAACCGGCGAGAAAGCCGTACTGCTTCGGCAGGCGCTGATTGCGCAGCTGGCCCACAGCGAGAAACTGGACGGTATTGCCCTGCCGGAGCCGGATGCGCCTTCGGCGCGCCACGGGCTGGATCCTGACCAGCCGCGCATTGTGCTGCGCGATGGGGTGGTTGCTTACGACGATCGCCCTATTCTTAATCACCTCAGCTGGACGGTTAATCCTGGTGAGCACTGGCAGATCGTCGGCCCCAACGGGGCGGGTAAATCCACGCTGCTGAGCCTGATCACCGGGGATCACCCGCAGGGATACAGCAACGATCTCACCCTGTTCGGCCGTCGCCGCGGCAGCGGGGAAACCATCTGGGATATCAAAAAGCACATCGGCTATGTCAGCAGCAGCCTGCATCTGGACTACCGGGTGAGCACCACGGTGCGAAACGTGATCCTCTCTGGCTTCTTCGACTCCATTGGTATTTATCAGGCGGTATCCGACAAGCAGCACAAGCTGGCGCAGCAGTGGCTGGATATTCTGGGTATGGATAACCGGGTCGCCGATGCACCCTTCCACAGCCTGTCGTGGGGGCAGCAGCGGCTGGCATTGATCGTCCGCGCGCTGGTCAAGCACCCTACGCTGCTGATTCTGGATGAACCGTTGCAGGGGCTGGATCCGCTCAACCGTCAGCTGATCCGCCGCTTTGTGGATGTCCTGATTAGCGAAGGTGAAACCCAGCTGCTGTTTGTGTCCCACCATGCTGAGGATGCCCCGTCCTGCATCACCCATCGGCTGGAATTTGTCCCTGACGGCGAGCAATACCGCTACCTGCTGAGCAAAATCGATTAACGCTCGGAGGGCGCTGCCCTCCGCTTTTCAGACAACCTGCAACAATACATCTCTATCTCTTTGATCTACAATGCACTCAGTCTGAGAAAAAGCGCGTGTGAAAACCAGTGTAAACGATACCACTATTTTATCCCATGTCACACTTTTCGCGTCTCTGATATGCTATGGTTAATTCATACCATAAGCCTAATGGAGCGAAATATGCGAGTTCTGGTAACAGGTGGTAGCGGTTACATAGGAAGTCATACCTGTGTGCAACTGCTGCAAAGCGGCCACGATGTTGTCATTCTTGATAACCTGTGCAACAGTAAGCGCAGCGTGCTGCCGATCATTGAACGCCTTTCGGGTAAACAGCCGACTTTCGTGGAAGGCGATATCCGCAATGAAGCATTGATGACTGAAATCCTTCACGATCACGCGATTGAAACCGTTATCCACTTCGCGGGCCTGAAAGCGGTTGGCGAATCGGTGGCAAAACCGCTTGAGTACTATGACAACAACGTCAACGGTACCCTGCGTCTGATCTCCGCCATGCGTGCGGCCAACGTTAAAAACTTTATCTTCAGCTCTTCCGCAACCGTCTACGGCGATCAGCCAAAAATTCCTTACGTTGAAAGCTTCCCGACCGGTACGCCGCAAAGCCCGTATGGCAAAAGCAAGCTGATGGTAGAGCAGATCCTGACCGACCTGCAAAAAGCCCAGCCTGAGTGGAGCATCGCGTTGCTGCGCTACTTCAACCCGGTCGGCGCGCATCCTTCAGGTGATATGGGCGAAGATCCGCAGGGCATTCCTAACAACCTGATGCCGTATATCGCGCAGGTTGCCGTAGGGCGTCGCGATTCCCTGGCGATTTTTGGTAACGATTATCCCACCGAAGATGGCACCGGCGTGCGCGATTACATTCACGTCATGGATCTGGCCGACGGCCACGTGGCGGCGATGCAGCAACTGGCGGACAAACCGGGCGTGCATATTTACAACCTCGGCGCCGGGATTGGCAGCAGCGTGCTGGATGTGGTGAATGCTTTCAGTAAAGCCTGCGGCAAGCCGGTGAAGTATCACTTCGCTCCCCGCCGTGATGGCGACCTCCCGGCTTACTGGGCCGATGCCACCAAAGCGGATAAAGAGCTCAACTGGCGTGTCACCCGCACGCTCGATGAAATGGCACAGGATACCTGGCACTGGCAATCACGCCATCCGCAGGGCTATCCGGACTAAGGATTTGTCATGACGCAATTCAATCCCGTCGATCACCCGCATCGTCGTTTTAACCCGCTCAGCGGGCAATGGATTTTAGTTTCACCGCATCGCGCCAAGCGCCCCTGGCAGGGGGCGCAAGAGACGCCTGCCAAACAGACGCTGCCGCAGCATGATCCGGACTGTTTCCTCTGCCCGGGCAATACCCGCGTGACGGGCGATAAAAACCCGGACTACAAAGGCACCTTCGTGTTTACTAACGACTTTGCCGCGCTGATGACCGATACGCCGGACGCGCCGGAAAGCCATGACCCGCTGATGCGCTGCGAAAGCGCCCGCGGCACCAGCCGCGTGATCTGCTTCTCGCCCGATCACAGCAAAACGTTGCCGGAGCTGAGCGTGGATGCCCTGAAAGAGGTGGTCAGCACCTGGCAGGTGCAAACCGCGGAGCTGGGCCAGAGCTATCCGTGGGTGCAGGTGTTTGAAAATAAAGGCGCGGCGATGGGCTGCTCCAACCCACATCCGCACGGTCAGATCTGGGCGAACAGCTTCCTGCCGAACGAAGCCGAGCGTGAGGACCGACTGCAAAAAGCGTATTTCACCCAGAACGGTTCGCCTATGCTGGTGGATTACACCCAGCGTGAGCTGGCGGATGGCAGCCGTACCGTGGTGGAAACCGAACACTGGCTTGCGGTAGTCCCTTACTGGGCGGCGTGGCCATTTGAGACGCTGCTGCTGCCGAAAGCCCATGTTCAGCGCATTACCGAACTCAGCGACGCCCAGCGTGACGACCTGGCGCTGGCGCTGAAAAAACTGACCAGCCGCTACGACAACCTCTTCCAGTGCTCCTTCCCCTACTCCATGGGCTGGCACGGCGCGCCGTTTAACGGCGAAGAGAATCAACACTGGCAGTTACATGCACACTTCTACCCGCCGCTGCTGCGCTCAGCAACGGTACGTAAATTCATGGTGGGCTATGAAATGCTGGCGGAAACCCAGCGCGACCTGACGGCGGAACAGGCGGCAGAACGTCTGCGTGCCGTTAGCGACGTCCATTACCGCGAATCAGGAGTCTAAAAATGAGTCTGAAAGATAAAACACAATCCCTGTTTGCTGAAAAATTTGGCTACCCTGCCACCCATGTTATCCAGGCGCCAGGCCGCGTTAATCTGATCGGCGAGCACACCGACTATAACGACGGTTTTGTCCTGCCGTGTGCCATCGACTACCAGACGGTGATCAGCTGTGCGAAACGCGACGATCGTCATGTGCGAGTAATCGCCGCGGATTACGGCAACGAAATTGACGAATTTTCCCTCGATGCGCCGATCGTGACCCACGACAGCCAGCAGTGGTCGAACTATGTTCGCGGCGTGGTGAAGCACCTGCAAAAGCGTAACAAGAATTTCGGCGGGGCCGATCTGGTGATCAGCGGCAACGTGCCGCAGGGGGCGGGATTAAGCTCTTCCGCATCTCTGGAAGTGGCGGTCGGCACCGTGTTCCAGCAGCTTTATCATCTGCCGCTGGACGGGGCGCAGATCGCCCTGAACGGTCAGGAAGCGGAAAACCAGTTCGTGGGCTGCAACTGCGGCATTATGGATCAGCTGATTTCCGCGCTGGGCAAGAAAGAACACGCTTTGCTGATTGACTGTCGCTCCCTCGGGACCAAAGCGGTTCCGCTGCCTAAAGGTGCGGCTGTGGTGATCATCAACAGCAACTTCAAACGCACCCTGGTGGGCAGCGAGTACAACACCCGTCGCGAACAGTGCGAAACCGGCGCGCGCTTCTTCCAGCAGCCAGCCCTGCGTGATGTCTCACTTGATGAATTTAACAAGGTCGCCCACGAGCTGGACCCGGTTGTCACGAAGCGCGTGCGCCATATACTGACCGAAAATGCCCGTACCGTAGAAGCCGCCTCCGCGCTGGCGAAAGGTGACCTGAAACGGATGGGCGAGCTGATGGCCGAATCGCATGCCTCCATGCGTGACGATTTCGAAATCACCGTGCCGCAAATCGACACCCTGGTTGAAATTGTGAAAGCCACGATTGGCGACAAAGGCGGCGTGCGTATGACCGGCGGCGGATTTGGCGGGTGCGTCGTCGCCCTCGTGCCGGAAGAGCTGGTCCCTGCCATTCAGGACGCGGTGGCTAAACAGTACGAAGCCAAAACGGGCATCAAAGAAACTTTCTATGTCTGCAAAGCATCACAAGGAGCCGGACAGTGCTAAACGAAACACCAACACTCGCACCGGATGGTCTGCCGTATCGCCTGTTAACCCTGCGCAACAGCGCCGGGATGGTGGTTACGCTGATGGACTGGGGCGCAACGTTACTTTCTGCCCGCGTACCGATGCCTGACGGCAGCGTGCGCGAAACCCTGCTCGGCTGCGCATCGCCGGAGCAGTATATCGAGCAGACCGCTTTTCTGGGCGCATCCATAGGCCGCTACGCTAACCGCATCGCCAGAAGCCGGTTTACGCTGGACGGCGTAACGTATTCCCTGCTTGCCAGCCAGGGCGAAAATCAGCTGCACGGCGGCCCGGAAGGGTTTGATAAACGTCGCTGGAAGATTGTGCAGCAAAATGACGGTGAGGTCTGGTTCTCTCTGGACTCCCTCGATGGAGACCAGGGCTTCCCGGGCAATCTCACCGCAACGGCGCGCTTCACCCTGACCGAAGATAATCGCATCGCCATTGAGTACCGCGCGACCGTCGATAAGCCGTGCCCGGTCAACCTGACTAACCACGCCTATTTCAACCTTGACGGTAATCAGACCGATGTCCGCAGCCACAAACTCCAGATCCTGTCGGACGAGTATCTGCCGGTCGATGAGATGGGTATCCCTTATCAGGGGCTGAAACCGGTAAGCGGTAATAGCTTTGATTTTCGTCAGCCGAAAAGCATCGCCCAGGATTTCCTGAGTGATGACGATCAGCGCAAGGTGAAAGGCTACGACCATGCTTTCCTGTTGCAGGCGAAAGGCGATCTTTCTCAACCTGCCGCACAGGTCTGGTCTGCTGATGAGAAGTTACAGATGACGGTCTACACCACCGCCCCCGCCCTACAGTTCTATTCCGGTAACTATCTGGAGGGTACCACGGCGCGCGAACATGACGCCTACGGCGCCTGGCAAGGACTGGCGCTGGAGAGCGAGTTCCTGCCGGACACGCCTAACCATCCTGAATGGCCGCAGCCGGACTGCGTGCTACGTCCGGGTGAAGAGTACGTAAGCGTCACCGAGTATCATTTCATTCCGCGCGCTTAATGTCCGGCGGCGCACGGGCCTACAAATGTAGGCCTGATAAGCGAAGCGCCATCCGGCAAAAAAGCCTGGCCCTCACCGCGAGGGCTTTTTTATCTCCGCCTTGCTGAAAATAGCGGCGATCGCAGACAAAATCATAACCCTGGATTCACATGCATCTTACACTCTCGAACTATTTTCGCTATGGTTAGGGTTAAGCGTTGCTGCTGGCACAGTCACGGCAATATAATGAGAATTGTTATCATTCAAAATGCTTGAGGAGTAAGAAATGGCTAATACTAAGCTTGTCCTGGTGCGCCACGGCGAAAGCCAGTGGAACAACGAAAACCGCTTCACCGGTTGGTATGACGTTGATCTGTCCGAGAAAGGCGTGAGCGAAGCAAAAGCGGCAGGTAAACTGCTGAAAGAAGAAGGCTTCACCTTTGACTTTGCTTACACCTCTGTGCTGAAACGTGCCATCCACACCCTGTGGAACATTCTGGACGAGCTGGATCAGGCCTGGCTGCCGGTTGAGAAATCCTGGAAACTTAACGAGCGTCACTACGGTGCGCTGCAAGGTCTGAACAAAGCGGAAACCGCAGAAAAATACGGTGACGAGCAGGTTAAGCAGTGGCGTCGTGGTTTTGCGGTCACGCCTCCAGAGCTGAGCAAAGATGACGAGCGCTACCCGGGCCACGATCCGCGTTACGCGAAGCTGACTGAGGCTGAACTGCCGCAGACCGAAAGCCTGGCGCTGACCATCGACCGCGTTGTGCCTTACTGGAACGAAACCATTCTGCCACGCCTGAAAAGCGGCGAGCGCGTCATTATCGCTGCTCACGGTAACTCCCTGCGTGCGCTGGTGAAATACCTGGACAACATGGGTGAAGATGAAATCCTCGAGCTGAACATCCCTACCGGCGTGCCGCTGGTGTACGAGTTCGACGAAAACTTCAAGCCAGTTAAACATTACTACCTGGGTAACGCCGACGAAATCGCTGCAAAAGCGGCGGCCGTGGCGAACCAGGGTAAAGCGAAGTAATATTCGCCGGACATAAAAAAAGCGTGGAGAAATCCACGCTTTTTTATTACCCGCAACAAACTTAGCCGCGACGCGCTTTTACCGCATCCGCCAACTGACGCAGGATCGCATCGGTATCGTCCCAGCCAATGCAGGCATCCGTCACGCTCTTACCGTAGACCAGCGGCTCGCTGCCCTCCAGGTTCTGGTTGCCTTCAACCAGATGGCTCTCAATCATCACCCCAATCACTGCGCGTTCACCGCTGGCGATTTGCTGACACACATCTGCGCCGACTTCCATCTGCTTTTTGAACTGTTTGCTGGAGTTGGCATGGCTGAAATCGATCATCACCTGCGGTGCCAGACCTGCTTTCTCCAGCCCTGCTTTTACCTCCGCTACGTGTTTAGCGCTATAGTTAGGCTCTTTACCGCCGCGCAGTATGATATGGCAATCGCCATTACCGCTGGTATTCACGATAGCCGAGTGGCCCCACTTGGTCACCGACAGGAAGCAGTGCGGCGCGCCCGCCGCATTAATGGCGTCAATGGCGACCTTGATGGTGCCATCAGTGCCATTTTTGAAACCCACCGGGCATGACAGGCCAGACGCCAGCTCGCGGTGAACCTGAGATTCAGTCGTACGCGCACCAATAGCGCCCCAGCTCATCAGGTCAGCCAGATACTGCGGGGTGATCATATCGAGGAATTCTCCGGCAGCAGGCAGCCCGCTGTCGTTGATCTCCAGCAGCAGCTTACGCGCAATGCGCAGGCCGTCGTTAATCTGGAAACTGTTGTCCATATGCGGATCGTTGATTAACCCTTTCCAGCCCACGGTGGTACGCGGTTTTTCGAAATAAACGCGCATCACGATTTCCAGTTCGCCTTTCAGCTCTTCACGCAGGGCGAGCAGACGCGACGCATACTCTTTGGCCGCAGCAGGATCGTGAATGGAGCATGGCCCGATCACTACCAGAAGACGATCGTCGCTACCTTTCAGGATCTTGTGGATCGCCTTGCGGGCATGAGACACCGTGTTGGCGGCATTTTCGGTGGCGGGGAATTTTTCAAGGAGCGCTACGGGAGGTAATAACTCATTGATCTCTTTAATGCGTAAATCGTCGTTCTGATAATTCATCTTCTTTCCGGCTCTGCCATATCTTTAGTAATGAAAGCAATCCTTTCAATCTAACTTGTCGGCCACGAAGTGTAAACGGGCTTTTACACTTCGCGCAGATAATTCCTGGAATTCGCCTAAAATACGCAACAAAATAGCGAAAAATGAGATCTGGCCTAAGCTTTTTACTTGTAACGACTGTTTTTAAATATTTATACGCGATTCCATCCTGACATAATTCAGGAGTCCGGAATCTTTCGCCACTGAACAAGATGCACTGTTGGAGAATGTTATCCAGCGTAACGATAAGAACAGGAGCACCATGATGAAAATGACGAAACTGACTACGCTTTTCCTGACGGCAACCCTTACCCTGGCAAGCGGTAGCGTACTGGCTGCTGATGCAGGCTCATCCGGCAGCAACGGCGACGCGAATGCCGCTGCCGAAGCAGGCCAGGTTGCGCCGGATGCAAAACAGAATATCGCGCCAAACAATGTTGATAACAGTAATATCAACACGGGCAATACCAATACTGGCGGGACGAACACAGGCACGATGAACCATGAGGGTATGACTACCGACGAGGTGCATAAAAACTCAGTCTGTAAAGACGGGAAATGCCCGGACCCGAATGACAAAGTGGGCAGCGATGCCAATACCAAAACGGACGGTACTACCCAGTAACCTTCCATAAGGTAAAACAGGGAGAGCGAATGCTCTCCTTTTTTATTTAAGCTCTTAAAAACGCTACACTAAAAATAATAATAAATCAGGAACGATACCATGGCGCACTCCCACTCCCATTCCCACTCCACTGGCGATGAAAATGCCAAACGGCTTTTGCTGGCTTTTGGCGTCACTGCCACCTTTATGATTATTGAGGTCACAGGCGGGCTGATATCCGGATCGCTGGCGCTGCTGGCCGATGCCGGGCATATGCTGACCGACGCTGCCGCGCTCCTGTTTGCTCTGCTGGCCGTGCAGTTTGCCCGTCGCCCTCCCAATACCCGCCACACCTTTGGCTGGCTCAGACTGACCACGCTTGCCGCCTTTGTGAATGCGATTGCACTGGTGGTCATTACTATTCTTATCGTCTGGGAGGCTTTTCAGCGCTTTCGGCATCCACAACCGATAGCCGGGACGACAATGATGGTTATCGCCATTGCCGGGTTGGTCGCCAATATTCTGGCGTTCTGGATATTGCACCGCGGCAGCAGTGAAAAAAATCTGAACGTACGGGCCGCGGCGCTTCATGTGCTGGGCGATCTGCTGGGTTCTGTTGGTGCGATTGTGGCCGCGCTGATCATTATGGGCACGGGCTGGACCCCTATCGACCCGATTCTTTCCGTGCTGGTATCGTGCCTGGTATTGCGCAGCGCCTGGCGGCTACTGAAGGAGAGCGTAAATGAGCTACTGGAAGGCGCGCCCACATCACTGGATATTGGCGAACTGAAGCGCAACCTGAGTCGTTCCATTCCTGAAGTCCGTAACGTTCACCACGTTCACGTCTGGCTGGTGGGTGAGAAACCGCTGATGACGCTGCACGTTCAGGTTATTCCGCCCCACGATCACGATGCGTTGCTTGAACGTATTCGGCATTTCCTCGAGCATCACTATGAGATTGCGCACTCCACTATCCAGATGGAGTACCAGCCTTGCAGCGGGCCAGACTGCCACCTTAACGAGGCGCAGTCCGGCCACTCACACGCACATCATCATTAACGGGAAAGCGCGCGAGAGCCACGCTCACGCGCGCTGTTAATCCACATGCGGCTGCCGTTGAGAGCAATGAAGGTCAGGAGCATATACTCCAGCGACATGGCATAAACGCCCTGAAGGGCAAAAATCACCACGCTAATCACGTTAATCACCACCCACAACAGCCAGTTCTCAACGTATTTACGGGTCATCAGGATCATTGCGGCAATCGACAGCACCATCATGCAGGAATCCCAGAACGGGAAGGCATCCGGCTGAAGCTCAGGCATCGTCACGTTCAATCCCAGTCCCGACATCACCGAGACCGCCACGCGCGTCAGGAAGGCAAATACCGGATCAATAAAGACGGTCATAAAGCCGATAGCCACCACGCAGGCCGCGAACCAGGCGATGGCTTTAGGCAACGGCAGCCAGCGGATTTGCAACTCCGCCTCCTGCTGGCTGTTTTGCCGAGACCAGGCGTACCAGCCATAGATATTGGCCGCGAAGAAGAACAGCTGTAGAAGCAGGCTGGCGTAGAGCTGGATCTGGAAGAAGATGATCGCAAACAGCGTGACGTTTATCAGCCCGAACGCATAGTTGCTGATCTTCTCAAGGCTGGCCAGCCAGATACAGAGTAAACCGGCCAGCGTACCCACCGCTTCAATCCACGACAGGTCATAGCCGCCCGCACCAATCGGGATATGAACCAGGATGTTCTGTGTGCTAAAAAAATCCATTTTTTCTCCGGGGCGTAATAAGTTAAGTACGTAGTGTAGCCGCAAAATCCAGCATACGGTTAAGTGGAATTAACGCGCCTTCACGCAGAGCGGCATCCACGTGGATCTCATGCGCTGCGCCACCGTTCTCAAGCGCCTCCGAAATCGCTTTGAGCCCATTCATCGCCATCCACGGGCAATGCGCGCAGCTTCGGCAGCTCGCCCCTTCTCCGGCGGTTGGCGCTTCAAGCAGCTCTTTTTCCGGCACGGCCTGTTGCATTTTGTAGAAGATACCGCGATCGGTCGCCACGATGAGCTGCTTGTGTGGCAGCGTTTTTGCCGCGTTAATTAACTGGCTGGTTGAGCCGACGGCGTCCGCCATGTCGACGATCGACTGCGGAGATTCCGGGTGCACCAGTATCGCGGCCTGCGGGTATAAGCCTTTCATCCGGGTCAGCGCCTGGGTCTTGAACTCATCGTGGACGATACAGGCCCCCTGCCAGCACAGCACATCCGCACCGGTCTGTTTTTGTACGTAGTTTCCCAGGTGACGATCGGGCGCCCAGATGATTTTCTCCCCCAGGCTGTCCAGATGTTCAATCAGCTCAACGGCGATACTGGACGTCACTACCCAGTCCGCCCGGGCTTTCACCGCCGCAGACGTGTTGGCATAGACCACCACGGTACGGTCAGGGTGGGCATCACAGAAGGCGGTGAACTCATCAATCGGGCAACCGAGGTCAAGGGAGCAGTCGGCATTCAGCGTCGGCATCAGTATGGTTTTTTCCGGGCTGAGAATTTTTGCCGTTTCGCCCATGAAGCGCACACCTGCAACCAGCAGCGTGGAGGCAGGATGTTTAGCGCCGAAACGCGCCATCTCCAGCGAGTCTGAGATACAGCCGCCCGTCTCCTCTGCCAGCTGCTGAATTTCCGGGTCAGTGTAGTAATGCGCCACCATCACCGCATCACGCTCTTTAAGAAGGCGCTTAATTTTCTCACGATAGAACTGCTTCTCATCCCGGCTTAGCGGCGCTGGCTTCGGCGGGAAGGGATAGATTGCGGTTTCGGGATCAAACATCACACTCATTATGGCTTCTCGTTTTACTGGCTTAACAATATTGCCTTTGTTTTGCGGTAGATAGCAAAAATGACGGCAATGGTGTTTTATATACTAAACAAGATAGCGAATATTAGGTGGAATGTCATCGGGAATTGGTGCCGGCAGCATTTGTCGGGTGGCGGCTTCGCCTTACCCGACCTACAAAGCACTGGGGAACGACAGATAGCAAAAAGGCGCCTTTAGGGCGCCTTTTTACATTGGTGGGTCGTGCAGGATTCGAACCTGCGACCAATTGATTAAAAGTCAACTGCTCTACCAACTGAGCTAACGACCCCTTACGGGATGTACTTCAAATCTATTCAGGCTGGTGGGTCGTGCAGGATTCGAACCTGCGACCAATTGATTAAAAGTCAACTGCTCTACCAACTGAGCTAACGACCCATTCGGGTGTTGCCTGAATTATCACTCGGTACCAATAAAATTGGTGGGTCGTGCAGGATTCGAACCTGCGACCAATTGATTAAAAGTCAACTGCTCTACCAACTGAGCTAACGACCCGAGTGGTGGGTGATGACGGGCTCGAACCGCCGACCCCCTCCGTGTAAAGGAGATGCTCTACCAACTGAGCTAATCACCCACTCTGTGCTGCCGGAACTGCTTTAAGTGGTGGGTCGTGCAGGATTCGAACCTGCGACCAATTGATTAAAAGTCAACTGCTCTACCAACTGAGCTAACGACCCACTTTTGCGCTGCTTTCACGTTGTTTGATATCCCGTGGCAACGGCGGCATATATTACTGATTTAAGAATTCTGCGCAACAAAAATTTCGATGAAGATCACTTAACTGCTTAGGAATCATGCTGCACGACCAGAAATAACGCGATTTCTGGTCGTGCGATAATCAACCCATCGAACTCAAACGTTTTTGTGCCTGTTTGGCGCCGTCTGTACCCGGGAATTTCGCAACCACCTGCTGATAAACCGCTTTGGCTTTTGCAGTGTCGCCTTTGTCCTGCATGATCACGCCGACTTTATACATCGCATCAGGCGCTTTCGGTGATTTCGGGTAATTTTTCACCACAGAGGCAAAATAAAACGCCGCATCATCCTTTTTACCCTTGTTGTAATTCAACTGACCCAGCCAGTAGTTCGCATTTGGCTGGTAAGTGGAATCAGGGTACTTCTTAACGAAGTTCTGAAACGCAACGATAGCATCGTCCTGGCGCGATTTGTCCTGCACCAGGGCAATGGCCGCGTTGTAGTCCGTATTCGCGTCACCGCTCTGTACAGGCGCACCAGACGACGCGGAGGCATCTGCCGCAGGTGCAGGCGTCGCCGCACCGCTTTGATCGCCTGCTGCTGGCTGTGCTGCTGCTCCGCCGCTGTTCAGGCTATCCATCTGCAACAAAATTTGCTTCTGGCGCTCCACAACCTGATTAAGCTGATACTGACTCTCCTGGATCTGACCACGAAGGGAATCAATATCATTCTGGTTATCGGAAAGCTGCTGCTGGAGTTGAGTTAAAAGCTGGCTGTGAGCGTTAGAAATACGCTCGAGTTGAGTGACTCGATCTTCTACCGAGCCTGAGCCGACACTACTGATTGGTGCCTGAGCAAAAGCGGCCCAGGGGGCCGCTATTCCAACCAGTAACGACAGACTCATCAGATGATGTCTGAAGTTACTGCTCATGCAATTCTCTTAGTAAACGAGTACGGCACGACGGTTTTTGGAGTAAGCCGCTTCGTCGTGACCCAGTACTGCTGGTTTTTCTTTACCGTAAGAAACGATGGAGATCTGGTCAGCAGAAACGCCTTTACCCTGGAGGTACATTTTAACAGCGTTTGCACGACGTTCACCCAGGGAGATGTTGTACTCCGGAGTACCACGTTCGTCCGCATGACCTTCTACGGTGACTTTGTAAGACGGGTTGCTACGCAGGAAGTTTGCGTGCGCATCCAGCATTGCAGCGAAGTCAGAACGAATGTCGTATTTATCCAGATCGAAGTAAACGATGTTGTTCTGCTGTAACTGCTGCATCTGAAGACGCGCTTGCTCTTCAGAAGACATATTGCCATTGCCGTTAGCGTCCATACCGGTGCCGGCACCCATCATGCCTTCGCCGCTCTGGTCATTGCTTGCGTTCTTGTTAGAAGAACACGCTGCGATTGCCATAACAGGCAGAGCGATCATCAGCCCCTTCAGCACTTTGTTCAGTTGCATTTCTAAGATTCCTTTAGTAATCAATTAATTATTATTACAGATACGGCGACCAGGCAGGTGATTTTACCTGTCCATCAGTTGCCGGAAGACGCGCTTTGAAACGCCCATCTGTAGAAACCAGATTCAGCACGGATCCCATCCCCTGAGAAGAGCTGTAGATTACCATGGTGCCGTTAGGTGCCAGACTTGGCGTTTCATCCAGGAACGTTGACGACAGTACTTGTACGCCCCCCGTTACCAGATCTTGTTTGGCAATGTGCTGCTGACCACCCGCAGTACTGACCATTACCATTGTTTTACCATCGGCACTGACGTCAGCATCCTGGTTCTGAGAACCTTCCCAGGTAATACGCTGCGCTGCTCCGCCGTTGATATTCACTTTATAAACTTGTGGACGACCTGCCTGGTCAGACGTAAATGCCAGATTCTGGCTGTCCGGGAACCAGGTTGGCTCAGTGTTGTTGCTACGACCATCCGTGACCTGACGGATCTGACCAGAACCAATATCCATCACGTACAGGTTCAGGCTACCGGTTTTAGAAAGGGCAAACGCCAGTTTGGTACCGTCCGGAGAGAACGCAGGCGCACCGTTGTGACGCGGGAATGACGCAACCTGACGCACAGCACCGTTAGACAGTGTCTGGATAACCAGCGCGGAACGGCCGCTTTCGAAGGTCACGTACGCCAGCTTAGAGCCATCCGGAGACCATGCCGGAGACATCAGCGGCTGTGGTGAACGGTGTACGGTGAACTGGTTGTAACCATCGTAGTCAGAGACGCGCAGCTCATAAGGGAACTGGCCGCCGTTGGTCTGTACTACGTACGCGATACGGGTACGGAACGCACCTTTAATACCGGTCAGCTTCTCAAACACTTCGTCACTCGCAGTGTGGCCTGCGTAACGCAGCCACTGCTTGTTCACCTTATACGTGTTTTGAGCCAGAACGGTACCCGGCGCACCGCCAGTATCCACCAGCTGATAAGCGACGTTATAGCCGCCGTCTGGCGCAGGAGTAACCTGTCCGACAACCACGGCATCAATACCCAGTGCAGACCATGCAGCAGGTTGAACTTCCTGAGCTGTACCCGGCTGCTGCGGCAGACGAGAACGATCCAGGGGGTTAAATTTACCGCTGTTACGCAGGTCAGCTGCAACAATGCCGCCAATATCTTCAGGCGCAGCGCCCGGGCCTGCCCACTGGAACGGAACGACACCGATTGGACGCGCTGAGTCGTTCCAGTCGGTAATGTCGATGCTTACTGTGGCATGCACTGCTGACGTCAACAGTACTAAAAAACCAAAAGCTAATCGTAATGCCTGCTTCATCATATCTCCCTTATCCGAACAATAAGTCCTGGATAATTTAGCAGAAGGTTAACAAACTCAAATACACAAAACTATCAGAACCCGATAACAGCAGCTCTGCTTATGGCTTAAAGTTCAGCGAAGCGTCTTTGAACACTTCATAGACAGCCTGTGATGGAGGTTTTGGCAGTTTTGCCTGATTCACTGCCACAAGTGCAGCCTGGCATAACGCTTCATCTCCCCCTTCTGACTCAACGCTCAGCACCATACCATCCGTAGCCAGTTTAATATGCAGTCGGCACGTTTTCCCGGTATAGAGCGATTTATCGTTAAGTCTGCTGGCAATAGCCGCGGCAATCTGATTCTTATAGTCGTTGATCTCAGCGCCAGAAGCACCGTTGTTCTTAGTGTTACCACTTCCTGCCGGTGCTGCGTTACTTCCTTTCGCCCCTCCGCCCGTTTTCGGTGCATTCTTACCGGAGCTCAGATCGCCCAGCAGATCGTCAACCCCTGCGGCAGCGGCTTTTTCCGCAGCAGCGGCCTTCTTAGCTGCGGCTTTTTCAGCAGCAGCTTTCTTATCAGCAGCGGCTTTCTCAGCTGCCGCTTTTTTTTCCGCAGCGGCGGTTTTTTCTGCCGCAGCTTTCTCGGCGGCGGCCGCTTTTTTCGCAGCATCGGCAGCCGCTTTCTTCTCTGCTTCCTGCGCAGCTTTTTTGGCGGCTTCCGCTTCGGCTTTCTTCTGTGCGTCAGCGGCCGCTTTTTTCGCCGCTTCGGCTTCTGCTTTCTTCTTCGCATCAGCAGCGGCTTTCTTCGCAGCTTCGGCTTCCGCTTTCTTCTGCGCATCAGCAGCCGCTTTCTTCGCGGCTTCTGCGGCTAACTTAGCCTGAGCATCTGCCTGCGCCTTCGCGTCTGCCGCGGCTTTGGCTGCCGCCTCTTCCGCCTGCTTCTGCTGTTCCTGAGCTTTCTTCGCTGCGGCTTCAGCCTGTTTCTGCTGCTCCGCCTGCTCTTTAGCGGCTTCCTGCGCCTGCAAACGCTCTTTCTCAAGCTGCTTCAGACGTTCCTGCTCGGCGGCCTGCTTTTCACGCAGCTCTTCCGCCTGCTGTTGCGCCTGTTTTTCACGCTGTTCTTCCGCGCGTTTTGCGCTCGCCTGCTGCTGTTGCTGGCGATTATAGTTCTGCACTACCGCACCGGGATCCACCATGACGGCGTCGATGGACGAGCCCCCATCGCCGCCTGATGCATCAAGGTGCTCATCGAACGAACTCCAGATCAGCGCTGCAAAAAGAAATACGTGCAGCACTGCGGAGACGATTATCGCTCGCTTAAGCTTGTCGTTTTGTTCGGTTGCCTTTGACACTATCGGTTCCCAAAAACTACGCAGATGATCAAATAGGCTGAGTCATTAAGCCAACTGACTTAACGCCCGCGCTATGTAGCAAGTTCAGCGCTTTGATAATTTCATCATATGGTACGTCTTTCGCACCACCGATTAAGAAGACCGTCTTCGGATTTGACTCCAGACGTCGTTGCGCTTCAGCAATAACCTGCTCTGGCGGAAGCTGATCCATACGATCTTTCTCTACCACCACGCTGTACTGCCCTACGCCGGAAACCTCAATGATGACCGGAGGATCGTCATTGGTGCTTACCGCCTGTGATTCTGTCGCATCCGGCAGATCAACTTCCACGCTCTGGGTGATGATGGGCGCTGTCGCCATAAAGATCAGCAGCAGCACCAGCAGCACGTCCAGTAACGGAACGATATTGATTTCGGACTTGAGCTCGCGACGACCTCGTCCACGCGATCTGGCCATGGTTTACCCCTTGTTGCTCTCGGTGCTGGTAAACGCCTGACGATGCAGAATCGCGGTGAACTCTTCCATAAAGTTGTCGTAGTTCAGTTCCAGTTTGTTCACGCGCTGGTTCAGACGGTTGTACGCCATTACCGCCGGAATTGCGGCGAACAGACCGATTGCGGTCGCGATCAGTGCTTCTGCGATACCCGGTGCAACCATCTGCAACGTTGCCTGCTTCACCGCCCCCAGGGCGATAAAGGCGTGCATGATCCCCCACACCGTACCAAACAGGCCGATATACGGGCTGATGGAGCCAACGGTTCCGAGGAAAGGAATATGCGTTTCAAGATTTTCCAGTTCGCGGTTCATGGAGATGCGCATCGCACGCGACGCCCCTTCTACCACGGCTTCCGGCGCATGGCTGTTAGCGCGATGTAAGCGAGCGAACTCTTTGAAACCGCTGTAGAAAATTTGTTCGGAGCCTGAAAGGTTATCACGGCGTCCCTGGCTTTCCTGGTACAGACGAGAAAGCTCAATTCCCGACCAGAACTTATCTTCAAACGCTTCGGCTTCGCGGCCAGCGGCATTAAGGATACGCGTTCTCTGGATGATGATGGCCCAGGATGCGATTGAAAAACCAATCAAAATCAACATGATAAGTTTAACCAGAAGGCTTGCCTTCAGGAACAAATCAAGGATATTCATGTCAGTCACTGCTTAAACTCCGCGACAATAGACTTAGGAAGCGCACGAGGCTTCATTATGGTTGGATCAACACAGACAATCAGGACTTCAGCTGAGTTCAGTACCGTGTTCTCTGCATTGACTATCCGCTGCGTGAAAACCAGTGAAGTTCCGCGCATTGATGTAATTTCTGTTTGAACTTCGAGCATATCGTCGAGTCTGGCAGGCGCAAAATACTCAAGCGTCATCTTGCGTACCACGAAGGCAACTCGCTCAGCCAACAGCACCTGTTGACTAAAGTGATGATGGCGCAGCATCTCTGTGCGTGCCCGTTCATAAAAAGCAACGTAGCTGGCGTGGTAGACCACACCACCGGCATCGGTATCTTCGTAATAGACACGTACCGGCCATCGAAACAGCGTTGTATTCACTTTACATCCCGGTAATACAAGAAAAGTTGGAGCTTTCAAACTTCGCTACTATACGCGCGGGAATGATGGTTTGGAATGGGGGAAAGTAAACGGAGAGTAAATTTTTATGGGCCATGGTAAGCCCATAACGTTAACGGACATTTCTTATTCAGAAGAAGAAGAAAATCAAACCGGCGAGGAGAACCAGATCGGCAATCAGTGGGCAGAAGATGCCCTGCCAGTGTAGCGCTTTCGGACGAAAGCCGACACCGTGAATCACGCCTGCGCACACCGCCCACATAATCAGGAAGCCGTGCCAGATTTCAAGCTCGCTGGTTTTCGCCGCGAAGCGCGACGGGTCCCAGAAGATACAGCCTGCCAGCAGTAATGCCATAATGAGGGAAAGCGCCCTCAGGGGGCGCTTATCCATTACCGCATATAAGGTTGCGATAATATTCATTAGTGCTTTTCTTCACCTGCTTTGGTCGCTTCTACATGCTCAAGCGCCAGGGCAGTGATGACACCAAACGCACAGGCAAGAAGCGTCCCTAAAATCCATGCGAAATACCACATATTCAGCTCCTTACTTAGTACATAGAGTGGGTGTTGCTTTCGATATGTTCTTTAGTGATGCGACCGAACATTTTCCAGTAACACCAGGTGGTGTAGAGCAGGATAATCGGTACGAACACGCAAGCAACATAGGTCATTAAGTTCAGCGTCAACTGACTGGACGTTGCATCCCACATGGTCAGGCTGGCATTCATCATGGTGCTGGATGGCATTACGAACGGGAACATCGCAATCCCCGCCGTCAGGATGATGCACGCCAGCGTCAGTGAAGAGAATACGAACGCCAGAGCGCCTTTCTCCAGACGAGACGTCAGCACGGTCAGCAGCGGCAGCAGCACACCCAGAGCCGGGATAGCCCACAGCGCAGGAGTATTGTTGAAGTTCACCAGCCATGCACCGGCCTGACGCGCCACTTCTTTGGTCAGCGGGTTAGACGGTGCAGTATGGTTGATCGCGGAGGTCACCACGTAACCATCAATACCGTACACCACCCACACGCCAGCCAGCGCGAAGCAGACCAGCGTCACCAGCGCCGCCACCTGAGCGGTAGCGCGGGAACGCAGGTGCAGTTCACCTACGGTACGCATCTGGAGATAGGTTGCGCCCTGGGTGATGATCATCGCCACGCTCACCACGCCCGCCAGCAGACCAAACGGATTCAGCAACTGGAAGAAGTTACCGGTGTAGAACAGACGCATATATTCGTCGACGTGGAACGGTACGCCCTGCAACAGGTTACCGAACGCCACACCAATGACCAGCGGTGGAACGAAGCTACCGATGAAGATGCCCCAGTCCCACATGTTACGCCAGCGGGTGTCTTCAATCTTGGAACGGTAGTCGAAACCCACCGGACGGAAGAATAAAGAGGCCAGCACCAGAATCATCGCCACATAGAAGCCGGAGAACGCAGCCGCGTAGACCATCGGCCAGGCAGCGAACAGCGCGCCGCCTGCGGTGATCAGCCACACCTGGTTACCGTCCCAGTGCGGGGCGATGGAGTTGATCATGATTCGACGCTCGGTGTCATTACGACCGAGGAAACGGGTGAGCATGCCCACGCCCATGTCGAAACCATCGGTGACCGCGAAACCAATCAGCAGAACACCGATCAGCAGCCACCAGATAAAACGCAATACTTCATAATCGATCATTTGATGACTCCTGTCTTAGCGTGCCGGCTGAGTAGTCGCAACAGACTGCTCGTAGTGATAGCGACCGGTTTTCAGGCTGCTTGGGCCAAGGCGCGCGAACTTGAACATCAGGAACAGTTCAGCCACCAGGAACAGGGTGTACAGACCGCAAATGAGCAGCATGGAGAAGATCAGGTCGCCTGCGGTCAGGGAGGAGTTCGCTACCGCTGTTGGCAGCACCTCACCGATCGCCCACGGCTGACGGCCATATTCCGCAACAAACCAGCCGGACTCGATAGCAATCCATGGCAGTGGGATACCGTAAAGCGCGGTGCGCAGCAGCCATTTTTTCTCACCGATACGGTTACGAATGACTGACCAGAACGAGGCCGCGATGATCAGCAGCATGATAATGCCGCAACCCACCATGATGCGGAACGCGAAGTACAGCGGCGCAACGCGTGGAATAGAGTCTTTGGTTGCCATCTGAATCTGCGCTTCCGTCGCGTCAGAGACGTTCGGGGTATAGCGTTTCAGCAGCAGACCGTAACCGAGGTCTTTCTTCACGTCGTTAAATTGATCGCGAACGGCCTGGTCGGTAGAGCCGGCGCGCAGCTGTTCCAGCAGCGAGTAAGCTTTCATCCCGTTACGGATACGCTCTTCATGCTGCACCATCAGATCTTTCAGGCCAGTCACCTGTTTGTCGACGGAGCGCGTGGCGATAATACCCAGAGCGTAAGGAATTTGAATGGCGAAGCGGTTTTCCTGCGCTTCCTGGTCAGGCACGCCGAACAGGGTAAACGCTGCCGGTGCCGGCTGGGTTTCCCATTCAGCTTCAATTGCGGCGAGTTTGGTTTTCTGCACGTCGCCCATTTCGTAACCGGATTCATCACCCAGAACAATAACGGACAGAATCGCGGCCATACCGAAGCTTGCTGCAATAGCAAAAGAACGCTTGGCGAACGCGAAGTCACGGCCGCGCAGCATATAGTAGGAGCTGATGCCCAGCACGAACATCGCGCCGCACACATAGCCAGACGCCACGGTGTGAACGAATTTAACCTGGGCAACCGGGTTCAGGACCAGCTCAGCGAAGCTGACCATCTCCATACGCATGGTTTCGAAGTTGAAATCAGATGCGATTGGGTTTTGCATCCAGCCGTTCGCCACCAGGATCCACAGTGCGGACAAGTTGGAGCCTAATGCCACCAGCCAGGTTACCGCCATATGCTGGACTTTACCCAGACGGTCCCAACCGAAGAAGAACAGACCTACAAAGGTGGATTCGAGGAAGAAGGCCATCAGACCTTCAATGGCCAGCGGCGCACCGAAAATATCCCCCACATAGTGGGAATAGTAAGACCAGTTTGTCCCGAACTGGAACTCCATGGTCAGACCGGTTGCCACGCCCAGCGCAAAGTTGATACCAAACAACTTGCCCCAGAACTTGGTCATATCTTTATAAATCTGTTTGCCGGAGAGGACGTAAACCGTTTCCATGATGGCCAGCAGGAACGCCATACCGAGCGTCAGCGGCACAAACAGGAAGTGGTACATCGCGGTCAAGGCAAACTGTAAGCGCGACAGTTCGACTACGTCTAACATTATGACTCCTTGCTCATCGCATGAAGACTCCGAGAGTGAACCCCGTTAGATAAGGATCCACACGCATGCCCCAATACAAAGTTATCTGCTTCCCTTCTTCGTTGCTTATTCTCTACAAGAGGAAAAAGCAATGATGAAAGGTTACAAATACGTTAAGAAAAAACCAAATTGATCCCGTAAATATAATACGCTGCAAAACCCTTACAATAAACAGATTTTTATTCGAACAGATTTACGTTTTTCGACGGCGATCAATTTATAGCAAAATTACCACTTTTCGGCCATTTTGATCGGGAACAATTTAACGCCTTTTGGAGCCTTTTTCCAAGGATTAAACATTGATTTAAATCAAAAACGGCCAGAGCTGTTAATGATGTTTCTTTGTGGTGCGGATAGTAAAAACCTTGTTAATGATATGTACATTTAAAGGCGTTGATGGTTATAAAAGCCAGAGGATAATATAAACAGTTGTGATTTTTATTAACGCGCGTGAAAAAACGCATTTTGCCGGAAGATAAACATATAATGTTATCTGCTTCACAGTATTTTTCTTTCGCTTTGCTACCTGCCGAAACGATTACATTTTATTCACTTTTAATAATCTTAAAATTAACACCCTTTCGTGACTATTTGATGAAATAAAGGCCGCAGGAATGCGGCCTTTATTTTATTTTGAGGATTACCTTTCAATTTTTATGCTGAAGGTACGTGACTGGCCTGGCCGGAAAGACCCCGTAATGGCTGAGCCCTCTTCCCCGTGCGCCTTGTACACCTCATTCATGTCCGTTTCGCAGCAGGCCTGGACCTCACGGTTCACAGACAAAGCCACGTCACAGGAGCGGGTCTCCGAAGGGTTGTACAGACGAAGAATCATCTCGTCACGATCCTCCGCTTTTTTCAGCGCACTGAGTACGCATCCGTTAGGCGCCAGCGTTAGCAGACTATAGCTACAGGGGGTGGTGAAAGAGGCGCGGTTAAGCTTCATCGCATCCCACGGAATTTTGTTATAACAGTGCACTGGCGTTAACCACGACTTCGCCTGCTGCGCAACGCCAGCACTGACGGGCGTACCATTAAAACTGAACAGGCTAAAGCGACAGGTTAACTGGCCCCGCATCTGCGAATCAGGCACCGGCATTTTGATCCCGGACGGTCTGCCGGGGCGCAGCAGTAAATCTTCCTTCCCAAGTACCCCCACGCCGCGAAGCAACGTCAGGGCAAACGTTTTTTGACGCTCGCCAGTCACTTCAAATTCGCGTAACCCTTCGGTAAACAGCGCCATCCCGTTACGCCGTTCCTGGAGCACCGCGTAGTTAAGCAGATTCCACACCGGCAGCGGCGCTTCCTTCCAGCCCTCCTCCTGCCAGTTCGCCATCGCTTCATCCTGTACAGGTCGCGTCAGCGAACCGAACTGGGTATCAGCTAACACCGTGTCTGCGGTGAAGGGCGTCGGGATCAACACCCGAACACGGTGGTCATCCGCGTGATTTCCGAGACGCGCCTCAATGTCGATACGTCGGCTGTTATGGCTGAGCGTGACCGTGAGCTCTGCCTCAAGCGTTCCCGTCTGCTGACGCGCAGAACGTTCAGCGAGATCCGCCGGCACCGCCATGCGGTGGCGGATCACCGCCCTGCTCTGCCAGGCCTCGTGGATCACCTTAACCTCATGCTCGCCCTGCGCGGAAGTGAGTCTCCACTCTTCCCGTGAAGGCGAGTAGTCGTACTCATCGCCATCATCCGAGCTCTCTTCTATTTCCAGCGCGCGGTCATAGATAAGCCCGGACGCTTTATCGAGCAGACGCAGGGTGCCGTCGTCGTTTAACGTTATTTCCCAGAAAGCATTTTCCAGTAATGCCTCCGACGTTGTTTCTGGCGCCAGCAGCTTGCCAGCCACGTGCGGCTCGATATAGAGCGTGCGGTAACCCATTGATGGCAGGATCTGGTTGAGCTGGATATCAAACTCCATAAAGGGATCGTAGTTGCCGTAATGCACAATCTGCCGGTCTATTAAGCCGGGGTCGATTTCACGCGCGCTGCGCAGGCAGTAAGGGATTTCATTCCCCCTATCGTCCAGCAGGCGGAACTGGCTGGCGCGCAGGCGTATCGTAGTGTTAATCACTTCCTCACGCGGCCAGGGCGTGAGGTTAAACATCACCAGTTTGTCTTCCTCGCACTGCGGCATGTTGTCGACAATCTTGCGCATATAGAAGCATGTCAGGTTATCGGCCATGTCTTCCGCCAGCTCGAAGCGTGACATCACCTCACGATGCACTTTGTCACTACAGCAGCAGCCGATACTGTCATGGGCGTGATTCTTGAGGATCTCTTTCCACATTTTTTCCAGCAAGCCGTGGTGATACTCAAAGCCCAACGTCCAGGCAAGCGTGGCCAGCGGCTCAAGGACATTGACGATTTTATGCTCTATCCGGGCGTGGGCGATTTTGATGTCCATTCGCGTGGAGCCTATTGTCCGGTGCACCCGCATATATTTACCGTCAATAAACTCCCCTTTCAGCGTCGCCAGTTCATCGCGGTGCGCGTCAATGTGGTCAAACACCTCCTCGAAGCGGCTCATCACAAACTGACGCTGCGGATAGATTTCGCGCAGCTTATCCATCACCGCAAAGATGTTCTGCTGGAGCGGCATCTGATCATGGCCGTTAGGCAGCAAAATTTCTTTCGTCACGGAGGCTTTTTCCAGCACCTCGAAGTACGTGTCGAGCCGTTTGCGCAGCCCGGCCTCATCCTCCGGTAAGTACTTACCAATCGCGTAGCCCAGCGGTAGCACCTGTGCCGTCACTTCACTGCCGTCCTGACTTTGCCAGAGAAATTCGGTTTTATCGGTACCATGCCGCTCGGAACACCCACGCCAGAACATGGTGCGCGTGATGCCAAAACCGTTGTAAATGTGTGGCAGCTGGGAAGACATGCCGAAGGAGTCCGGCAGATAGCCAATTTTCATCGGCTCGCCAAAGGCCAGACAGTCGCGCATGCCGTACATCAGATTTCGGACAATCGACTCGCCGGAGACAAGGGTGGTGTCCGTCTGGGTATACCACGGCCCGATAATCAGCTTCCCGGCCGCCACCAGCGCCTTCACGCGTGGCCTGTTTTCCGGTTTCACGGCAAAATAATCTTCCAGCACCGCCGTCTGGCCGTCGAGAACGTAGTATTTATACTCTGCGTCCTGCTCAAGACGGGTAAGGATCTCTTCCATATTATTGACCAGAAGAATACGTGACGCTTCGGTGGTGAAGTACCACTCCCGGTCCCAGTGCATATGTGGCGTGATATGAACGCGAGATACAGCTTTCATCTTCGTTTCCTGTCAGTGCGTGTTTAGGATGTTATGTCTTCAGTCACGTAGGTGCCGCTCTTCACGGCCTGGCGTCGCCAGAGGAGTAAAATGAGCGTAGAGATTGCGGCGCCAATCAGCGCGGCGCCAAACCAGCCGGCAGCGGCCAGCACGCCGCCCAGCCCGGCATCATGCAGTAAGAAGAGAGAGAAAATGCCCGCGCCCGGGGTGGATAGCCCAATCCCCATCGCCCCGACAATCGCTCCGGTCGCCATTGACCCCAGAACAAATGAGCCGATGACCCGCAACGGATCCTCGATAGCCATCGGAATTGCTCCTTCGGTGATGCCCGCCAGCCCCAGCAGCCAGGTGGACTTGCCGGTTTCAATTTCGAACTGTTTGAACAGGTTCGGAGCCAGCATCGTTGATGCCGTCACGGTAAAGGCCGATACCATTTTGACGGAGGCAAAAATCGCATAAGGCCCGTATACGCCATTGGCCATCGCCCCCAGACAGAACGCGTAAGAGGCTTTGTTGACCGGACCGCCCAGATCGAACGAGCACATAAAGCCCAGGATCGCCCCCAGCAGCAGCGCGTTCGCGCCGGACAGACCGTTAAGCCAGGCGGTGAGGGCGTTATTGATCCAGGCCACCGGTTCGCCGATCACAAACAGCATCAGGCTGCCTGCGCCCAGCACGCCAATCACCGGATAAAGATAAAAGGTCAGAAAGCCGTTGTAGCGGCTACTCAGCCGGATGTGGTTTTTCACCCAGCGCATCAGGTAGCCCGCAATCAGCCCGCCGACGATGGCCCCCAGAAAGCCGGAGCCGATCATATTGGCGGCAAGACCCGCCGCAAAGCCTGGCGTTAGCGCAGGTTTATCCGCCAGCGAGTAAGCGGTGTAGGCCGCCAGAACAGGCACCATCAGAATACCGAGCATCCCGCCGCCCAGTTTGCGGTACATCCACAGCCACGAATTTTCCTGATCGAACAGATGCTGCAAGCCCAGGATTTGCGCCAGCAGTACCGACACGGCCAGCACCGTGCCGCCAGCGACAATCAGCGGCACCGCAAAGGAGATACCGCTGAGCAGCGCCTGCTTGAGTTCGGTTTTAACGCACTTTTTCGCGTCCGTGTCGACGTGCGCAGGACGCGCATCGGATACAGGCTGTAGCGCCAGCGCACGCTCAATGAGCGCTTCCGCATGGCGCAAGGGTTCCGCGACGGGCACGGAAATGGCAGGGATCCCCTGAAAACGCTCGCGCTCTTTAATCGCCACTTCCGCCGCGAAGATACACGCTTTTGCCTCCTGCAACTGCTGCGCGGTGATGCGCCCCTCAATACCGTTTGCCCCCTGCTTTTCGACCACTACATTGACGCCGAGCTTACGTCCCGCTTTTTCGAGATATTCCGCTGCCATGTATGTATGGGCGATCCCGGCCGGACAGGCGGTAACGCAGACGATCGTCGGGGCATTCTCTGCGACGGCGGTTTCTTGCGCCTCAGGCGCCGTTTCCAGCGCTGCAAGCACCGCTTCCGCGCTGGTCGCCGTCATCACGCGCGCCCTGAGATCGTCATCCGCCAGGCGAGACGTCAGTTCCGTCAGGACCTGAATATGCGTTGACCCCGCTTGTGCGGGAGGAATGGCGAGCAGAAAAATCAGCTCGACCTCCTCCGGTCCGTCCACGCCTTCCCAGGCCAGCGGCTCGCGCAGTGTGGCCACGGCAAAAGCCGCTTCCTTTACTGCCGCTGATTTACCATGGGGTACGGCCAGTCCCTCGCCCAGCGCCGTCGGGCCAAGCGATTCGCGATGGAAAACCTCTGCCAGAAACGTATCGGCGTCGGCTATTTTGCCCAACGCCACCAGCCGCGTCGCAAGCTGGCGGATTGCCTCATCACGGCTGGTAAACTGCGCCTGCACGCAGACAGCACGGGGGTCGGTCAGAGTCGTCAGGTTCATAAAGATCCTCACCTATCCAAAGTTTTTGTCTGGGGAGGATTGTGGCAGAGCCAATAAGACATTTATGTGATCATTTTCACTAACATCAAAATTTGTATCTTATTTGTATTATTTACAAATCCAACACTGAAGGCATAATTCCCTGAAAAGGTATTAAATAGGCGTGACCCAATGGGCAATAAACCGATGTACCGGCAGATCGCCGATGCGTTCCGCGAGAAAATTAATGCCGGTGAGTTAAAACCTGGCGATGCGCTGCCGACAGAATCCAGCCTTCAGGAGGCGTTTAGCGTCAGCCGTGTCACCGTGCGGCAGGCGTTGAAGCTGCTCGCCGACGAGCAGATCATCGAAAGTATTCAGGGCAGCGGCTCGTATGTAAAAGAGGAGCGGGTGAATTACGATATTTATCAGCTCACCGGCTTTTACGAAAAGTTAGCGGATCGCAACGTCGATACGCACAGCGACGTCAGCGTCTTCGAAGTGGTGAAAGCCGATGAGCGGCTCGCGGCAAAACTTGCGCTCAATCCGGATGATAAGGTCTGGCACGTCAAGCGCGTACGCTTCATCAGGGAAAAGCCGGTGAATCTGGAAGAGACATGGATGCCGCTGGCGATGTTCCCCGACCTCACCTGGGAAGTGATGGAACAGTCGAAATACCATTACATTGAGCAGATCAAAAAGATGGTTATCGATCGCAGCGAGCAGGAGCTGGTGCCAGTCATGCCATCGGACGAGGCGATTGCCGCCCTGGCGCTCGATCCGGCAAAACCGATTCTGGAAAAAGTCTCCCGTGGCTTTCTGAAAGACGGCCGGATATTTGAATACAGTCGCAACGTGTTTAACTCCGACGACTATAAATTCACTCTGGTGGCTAAACGCAGACAATAAAAAAAGGCCGCTTTACAGCGGCCAACCATGTCGAAACGGACATTTTTTTATACTTCAACGCGCCCCATACGGGGAGCAGAGAGGACTTACTTAATGATGGATTTCAGTGCTTCACCGATATCCGCCAGGCTGCGAACGGTTTTCACGCCTGCGGCTTCCAGTGCTGCGAATTTCTCATCAGCCGTACCTTTACCGCCTGCGATAATCGCGCCCGCGTGACCCATACGTTTGCCTTTCGGCGCGGTCACACCCGCGATGTAACCCACCACCGGCTTGGTCACATGATCTTTGATGTAAGCAGCCGCTTCTTCTTCCGCGCTACCACCGATCTCACCGATCATCACGATCGCTTCGGTCTGTGGATCTTCCTGGAACAGCTTCAGGATGTCGATGAAGTTAGAGCCCGGGATCGGGTCACCGCCGATGCCCACGCAGGTGGACTGGCCGAAACCGTAGTCGGTGGTCTGCTTAACCGCTTCATAGGTCAGGGTACCGGAACGGGACACAATGCCCACTTTGCCTGGGCGATGAATGTGGCCCGGCATGATGCCGATTTTGCATTCGCCCGGGGTGATAACGCCTGGGCAGTTCGGGCCGATCATGCGCACGCCTGCTTCGTCCAGCTTCACCTTCACGGTCAGCATATCCAGCGTCGGGATACCTTCGGTGATGGTGATGATCAGCTTAATGCCTGCGTCGATCGCTTCCAGAATAGAGTCTTTGCAGAACGGCGCCGGAACGTAGATCACGGTCGCGGTTGCGCCCGTCGCTTCTACCGCTTCACGCACGGTGTTGAACACCGGCAGGCCCAGGTGCGTGGTGCCGCCTTTACCTGGCGTTACGCCGCCTACCATCTGCGTACCGTAGGCAATTGCCTGTTCGGAGTGGAAAGTCCCCTGGCTACCGGTGAAGCCCTGGCAGATAACCTTGGTATCTTTATTAATTAAAACGGACATTATTTCCCCTCCACTGCGGCAACAACCTGCTGAGCTGCATCCGTCAGACTTTTCGCTGCAATAATATTCAGGCCGCTGTCAGCCAGTTTTTTCGCGCCGAGTTCAGCGTTGTTCCCTTCCAGACGTACAACAACCGGAACGTTAACGCCCACTTCTTCTACCGCGCCGATGATACCGTCGGCGATCAGGTCGCAACGTACGATACCGCCGAAGATGTTCACCAGAACCGCTTTCACGTTGCTGTCAGAGAGAATGATTTTGAACGCTTCGGTTACGCGCTCTTTGGTTGCGCCACCGCCCACGTCGAGGAAGTTCGCTGGCTCACCGCCGTGCAGCTTAACGATGTCCATGGTGCCCATTGCCAGGCCCGCACCGTTAACCATGCAGCCGATGTTGCCATCCAGCGCCACGTAGTTCAGTTCCCACTGTGCAGCCTGCGCTTCACGCGGATCTTCCTGAGACTGGTCACGCATTTCGCGCAGATCGGACTGGCGGAACAGCGCGTTGCCGTCAGCGCCCAGCTTGCCGTCGAGGCAGATCAGGTCGCCCTGGGTGGTGATCACCAGCGGGTTGATCTCGATCAGCGCCAGATCGCGCTCCAGGAAGATGGTCGCCAGACCCATGAAGATCTTGGTGAACTGCTGAACCAGCTTGCCTTCCAGACCCAGTTTGAACGCCAGCTCACGACCCTGGTAAGGCATTGGGCCCGCCAGCGGATCGATAGCCACTTTGTGGATCAGGTGCGGGGTCTCTTCCGCCACTTTTTCGATTTCCACACCGCCTTCGGTAGACGCCATGAACACCACGCGACGGGAGCTACGGTCTACGACTGCGCCGAGGTACAGTTCTTTCGCGATGTCGGTCGCCGCTTCAACCAGGATCTGGTTAACCGGCTGGCCGTTCGCATCTGTCTGGTAGGTTACCAGACGCTTGCCGAGCCAATGTTCAGCAAACGCACGGATCTCTTCTTTGCTATTAACAACCTTCACACCGCCCGCTTTACCACGGCCACCAGCGTGAACCTGACATTTAACTACCCACGGGCCGGCACCGATTTTAGACGCGGCTTCTTCTGCTTCACGCGGGGTAGTACAGGCATAACCCACCGGAGCCGGTAAGCCATACCGGGCAAACAGCTGTTTGGCCTGATATTCATGTAAGTTCATGTGTTCTATCCATCCTTCAGGTAATCGTTAGGTAGTGCTTTTGTAGGCCCGGCAAGCAACGCGCCGCCGGGCAAGACTGCAAAAACTAGACGTCCAGCAGCAGACGCGTTGGATCTTCCAGCAGCTCTTTAATGGCAACCAGGAAGCCTACGGACTCGCGGCCGTCGATCAGGCGGTGATCGTAAGAGAGCGCCAGGTACATCATCGGAAGGATCTCCACTTTACCGTCTACCGCCATTGGACGATCTTTAATGGCGTGCATACCCAGGATCGCGCTCTGCGGCGGGTTGATGATCGGGGTAGACATCAGCGAGCCGAACACGCCGCCGTTGGTAATGGTGAAGTTACCGCCGGTCAGGTCCTCAACGGTCAGCTTGCCGTCGCGGCCTTTCACGGCCAGCTCTTTGATTTTCTTCTCAATGTCAGCCATACCCAGGGTATCTACGTCACGCAGAACCGGGGTCACCAGGCCGCGTGGAGTAGAAACCGCCATGCTGACATCGAAGTAGTTGTGGTAAACCACGTCATCGCCATCGATAGACGCGTTCACTTCCGGGTAGCGTTTCAGCGCTTCAACTACCGCTTTCACGTAGAAGGACATGAAGCCCAGACGGATACCGTGACGTTTTTCAAACGCGTCACCGTACTGCTTGCGCAGGTCCATGATTGGTTTCATGTTGACTTCGTTGAAGGTAGTCAGCATCGCGGTGGAATTTTTCGCTTCCAGCAGACGCTCGGCCACGCGCTTACGCAGGCGGGTCATTGGCACGCGTTTTTCGCTACGTGCGCCCAGAGCGGGCTGTGCCGCTGGTGCTGCCGCAGGGGCTTTCGCTTCCGCTTTCGCCTCAGAAGGCGCTTTTGCCAGATGCTTGTCGATGTCTTCACGCGTCAGACGGCCACCCACGCCGGTGCCTTTGATGGCTGCCGGATCGAGGCTGTGCTCAGCCAGCAGGCGACGGATCGCCGGGCTGAGCGCGTCGTTGGTCTGATCGGACAGAGACGCCTGCTGGCGCTGGGCCGGGGTAGACGCTTTTTCTTCAGATTTGGCGCTGGACTCTTTGCCCGTGCTGTTACCTTCACGCAGGCGACCCAGGATCTGGCGAGAAGTGACGGTCGTACCTTCATCTTCCAGGACTGCATCCAGAATGCCATCCGCTGAAGCCGGTACTTCCAGTACCACTTTGTCAGTTTCGATTTCTACCAGCACTTCGTCACGGGTTACCGCGTCGCCTGGTTTTTTGTGCCAGGTGGCGACGGTTGCATCTGCTACGGACTCAGGCAGGTCGGGAACAAGAATATCTACGCTACTCATTATGTATCCTTTAATTAATCGACGTTCAGCGCGTCATTGACCAGATCTTGTTGCTGCTTCTGGTGAACGGACATATACCCTACCGCCGGAGAGGCGGAGGCCGGGCGACCTGCATAACGCAGGGCAGACCCAAATGGAATCACTTCACGGAAATGATGCTGGCTGCAATACCATGCGCCCTGGTTGAGCGGCTCTTCCTGGCACCAGACAAAATCATGAACGTGAGCGTACTGTTTCAGCACTTCCTGCATCGCCTGATGCGGGAACGGATAAAGCTGCTCGATACGCACGATGGCGACATCTTTCTGATCGTTCTTACGGCGCTGTTCCAGCAGGTCGTAATAAACCTTACCAGAACACATTACGACACGCTTAACGGCCTGCGGATCCAGCTCGTCAATTTCACCGATGGCCGGCAGGAAGGTGCCGTTTGCCAGCTCTTCCAGGCTGGAGACCGCCAGTGGATGGCGCAGCAGGGATTTTGGCGACATGACTACCAGCGGACGGCGCATACCGCGCAGCGCCTGACGACGCAGCATGTGGTAAACCTGAGCCGGAGTGGACGGCACGCAAACCTGCATGTTCTGCTCGGCGCAGAGTTGCAGATAACGCTCCAGACGCGCGGAGGAGTGCTCCGGCCCTTGTCCTTCATAGCCGTGCGGCAGCAGCATCACCAGACCGCACATACGGCCCCATTTCTGTTCGCCGGAGGAGATGAACTGGTCGATAACCACCTGCGCACCGTTGGCGAAGTCACCGAACTGCGCTTCCCAGATAGTCAGGGTGCGGGGTTCTGCGGTGGCATAGCCGTACTCGAAGGCCAGAACCGCTTCTTCTGACAGCACGGAGTCCCAGACCTTGAACTGACCCTGACCGTTATGCACGTGCTGAAGCGGAGTATACGTTGAACCATTAGACTGGTTGTGTACAACCGCATGACGGTGGAAGAAGGTGCCACGACCCGCATCTTCACCGGACAGACGAACCGGAATACCTTCGTCAACCAGCGTCGCATAGGCCAGCGTTTCCGCCCCGCCCCAGTCGAACAGCTTCTCACCCGCCGCCATTGCCTGGCGGTCGCCATAGATCTTGGCCACGCGGGACTGCATCTCGATCGCTTCCGGCACGGTGCTGATGCGTTTAGCCAGCTCCTGCAAACGCTTCATCTCAACCTTGTTCGGGTAGCTCTCGTCCCACTCGTGGTTGAGGTACGGCGACCAGGTAAAGGAGTGCATGTTCATTGGGCGCAGCTCTTTCACTACGCATTCACCCGCGTCCAGCGCGTCGCGGTAGAGGTTGACCATCTCGGTCGCATCTTCCAGCGTCGCCACTTTTTCGCTTTCCAGCTTGTCAGCATAGATTTTACGCGGCGTCGGATGTTTTTTGATTTTCTGGTACATCAGCGGCTGGGTTGCACTTGGCTCATCCGCTTCGTTGTGGCCGTGACGGCGGTAGCAGAAGAGGTCAATGAATACGTCGCGCTTGAAGGTGTTACGGAAGTCCAGCGCCAGACGGGTAACGAAAGCAACGGCTTCAGGGTCATCCGCGTTAACGTGGAAAATTGGCGCCTGAACCATTTTACCGATGTCGGTGCAGTACGGGGTGGAACGCGCATCCAGCGGGTTAGAGGTGGTGAAGCCCACCTGGTTGTTGATTACGATGCGAACGGTACCGCCCACTTCATAACCACGCGCTTTCGACATGTTCAGGGTTTCCTGAACCACGCCCTGCCCTGTGACCGCCGCATCACCGTGAATGGTGATTGGCAGCACTTTATTGCTGCTCGGCTCGTCCAGACGATCCAGACGCGCACGCACGGAACCGATAACCACCGGGCTAACGATTTCCAGGTGCGACGGGTTAAATGCCAGCGCCAGGTGAACCTGACCGCCCTCGGTTTCGATATCAGACGAGAAGCCCATGTGGTACTTCACGTCACCGGTGCCGAGGTGCTCTTTATGTTTACCCGCAAATTCGTCGAACAGATCCTGCGGCTTTTTACCCAGCACGTTAACCAGCACGTTAAGGCGTCCACGGTGCGCCATGCCCAGCACCACTTCGCGCGTACCGCTCTTACCGGCATGACGAATCAGCTCTTTCAGCATCGGGACTAACGCATCGCCGCCCTCCAGTGAGAAGCGTTTTGCGCCAGGGAATTTCGCGCCCAGATAGCGCTCAAGGCCTTCCGCTGCGGTCAGTTCGCTGAGGAAACGTTTTTTCTCTTCTGCTGAGAAATTCGCGTGGCCTGCCACGGATTCGATACGCTGCTGGATCCAGCGTTTCTCTTCGGTGGAGGTAATGTGCATATATTCCGCGCCGATGGAGCCGCAGTAGGTTTGCTTGAGCGCGTCAATCAGATCGCCCAGCTTCATCGTGTCTTTGCCGATGGCAAAAGAACCTACGTTAAAGCTTTCCTGGAAATCGGCCTCGGTCAGATCGTGATAAGCCGGATCGAGATCCGCTACACGTTCCTGCTGCCACAGTCCCAGCGGATCGAGATTCGCATGCTGGTGACCACGGAAGCGATAAGCGTTGATAAGTTGCAGGACTTTTACCTGCTTCGCATTGGTGTCAGGGTCGGAAATCGCAGAAGAGTAACGTGAGGCATCCTTCGCCAGACGACGGAAATAATCACGTGTTTTTGAATGGAATTGATCCGGTTTGACCCCTGTACCAGGCAACTGCTGGAACATGGAACGCCAGTTTGCGTCCACTGAGTCAGGATCGGTTAAGAAGTCTTCATAGAGCTGTTCTATCCAGCTCTGGTTTGAACCAGAGAGGTAAGAAGAGTCCAGCCAGGCTTTCATTGCGCCGTTCTGCATCGTGATCCCTTAAGCATTTTTATGCTTACTTTCGCCGTAGAAACTACCACGCACACCACGTGTACGTGCCGGGGTTCACCTGCGAGCTCTTTTCATTTGGCCCGCGAAGGAACCTTTAGAAACTGTCTAAACTTCAGGGCAGTTTTTAAAGGTTTCTGCAATCTGTCCCCTCTCCCTTTGGGAGAGGGTTAGGGTGAGGGGAACAGCGCTCCCCTCTCACTACTTACGCACTGCGCTGCAACAACATCGACTTAATATGGCCGATGGCGCGCGTTGGGTTCAGCCCCTTAGGACACACACTGACGCAGTTCATGATGCTATGGCAGCGGAATACGCTGAAAGCGTCACTTAGCCCTTCCAGACGATTCTCGGTTTCGGTATCGCGGCTGTCGATCAGGAAGCGATAGGCAGCCAGCAGACCCGCAGGGCCGATAAATTTATCCGGATTCCACCAGAACGACGGGCATGACGTTGAACAGCATGCACAGAGAATACACTCGTACAACCCATCGAGTTTTTCACGCTGCTCAGGAGACTGTAAGTGCTCGCGAGCGGGTGGATTTTGCCCATTATTCAATAAGTAAGGCTTAATCTTCTCATATTGTGCATAGAATTGCCCCATGTCCACCACCAAATCACGCACGACCGGCAGGCCAGGCAGAGGACGGATAACAATTTTCTGGCCAGGGCGGTTTAGCGCAGAAATTGGCGTGATGCAGGCCAGGCCATTTTTGCCGTTCATGTTCACACCGTCAGAACCACACACCCCTTCACGGCAGGAGCGGCGGAACGACAGCGTAGGATCTTTCTCTTTCAGCTGGATTAAGGCATCCAGCAGCATCATGTCGCGACCTTCTTCCGCTTCGAGGGTGTAATCCTGCATACGCGGAGCATCGTCTACATCCGGGTTATAACGATAAACTGAGAATTCGAGTTTCATTATCCTGTCTCCGCATTAGTAAGTACGAATCTTCGGCGGGAACGCCGGACGCAGTTTCGGTTCCATGTTGACGCTACGACGCGTCATGGTTTCCGACTCTGGCAGATACAGGGAATGGCACAGCCAGTTTTCGTCATCACGTTCCGGGAAGTCGAAGCGGCTATGCGCGCCACGGCTTTCGGTACGGAAGTTTGCCGACATCGCGGTCGCGAACGCGGTTTCCATCAGGTTATCCAGCTCAAGGCACTCAACGCGCTGGGTGTTGAACTCGCTGGAGGTGTCGTCCAGACGGGCATTTTTCAGACGCTCGCGGATCGCTTTCAGCTGCTCAAGACCTTTGGCCATCGCGTCGCCTTCACGGAATACCGAGAAGTTGTGCTGCATGCATTCCTGCAGCGCTTTACGGATTTCCACCGGATCTTCGCCGTTACGGTTGCCGTTCCAGCGGTTGAGACGCTCAAGAGAGGCATCAATTTCGTCGTCGGTCGCGTCACGCAGCGCGCCCTGCTCGGCAATGGATTCCTGCAGATGCAGACCCACTGCACGACCAAACACCACCAGGTCCAGCAGGGAGTTGCCGCCCAGACGGTTTGCGCCGTGTACGGATACGCAGGCAATTTCGCCCACCGCGAACAGGCCAGGAATGACCACGTCTTCGCCCTGCTCGTTCACGGTCAGCGCCTGACCGGTCACTTTGGTCGGAATACCGCCCATCATGTAGTGACAGGTTGGGATAACCGGAATTGGCTCTTTCACCGGGTCGACGTGCGCGAAGGTGCGGGACAGCTCCAGAATGCCCGGCAGACGGGATTCCAGCACTTCTTTACCCAGATGGTCGAGTTTCAGCTTCGCGTGTGGACCCCAAGGGCCGTCACAGCCGCGGCCTTCACGAATTTCGATCATGATGGAACGCGCCACCACGTCACGGCCCGCCAGGTCTTTCGCGTTTGGCGCATAACGCTCCATGAAGCGCTCGCCATGTTTGTTCAGCAGGTAGCCACCTTCACCACGGCAGCCTTCTGTCACCAGTACGCCCGCCCCGGCGATACCGGTTGGGTGGAACTGCCACATCTCCATGTCCTGGACCGGCACGCCCGCGCGGATAGCCATACCGACACCATCACCGGTGTTGATGTGGGCGTTGGTGGTGGACTGGTAAATACGGCCTGCACCGCCGGTCGCCAGCACCGTAGCGCGGGCTTTGAAGTAGACCACTTCACCAGTTTCGATGCACAGGGCGGTACAACCCACCACGGCGCCATCGGCGTTTTTCACCAGATCCAGCGCATACCACTCGGAGAAGATGGTGGTGTGGTTTTTCAGGTTCTGCTGATATAACGTGTGCAGCAGCGCGTGGCCGGTACGGTCAGCCGCCGCTGCGGTACGTGCCGCCTGCTCGCCGCCGAAGTTTTTCGACTGGCCGCCAAACGGACGCTGATAGATGGTGCCATTTTCCAGACGGGAGAACGGCAGACCCATGTGGTCCAGCTCCAGAATCGCTTCCGGGCCGGTTTTACACATATATTCGATGGCATCCTGGTCACCGATGTAATCGGAACCTTTTACCGTATCGTACATGTGCCATTCCCAGTTATCTTCATGGGAATTACCCAGCGCAACGGTGATACCGCCCTGCGCAGACACTGTGTGGGAACGGGTCGGGAATACTTTAGAGAGCAGCGCACAGGTCTGGCCGCTCTGGGAAATTTGCAGTGCGGCGCGCATACCTGCGCCACCCGCACCAATCACAACAGCATCAAATTCTCTGACTGGCAGTTTCATTACACACCCCACACCACAACAAATCCATAAATGACGTAAACCAGCAGAGCAACAACAATAATCAGTTGCAGCGGAAGGCGAATCGCCAGCGGTTTAACGTAATCGGTCAACACCTGCCACATGCCAATCCAGGCATGAATAAGGATGGAGAACAGGGCCAGCAGGGTGAACACTTTGGTGAAGGCCGATCCGAAGAAACCACTCCAGATTTCCCACGTCAGCGTCCCGCTGGTCGCGAAGAAACCGATCATATAGATGATGTAAAGGGTGAGAACGATGGCGGTAGCACGGACCAGGATGAAGTCATGTACGCCGTTGCGTCCTAATGCGGAGGCGTTGCTTACCATACGAGAACTCCTGCGAGAAGTGAAAGCACGACAGTGATCACAAATGAAATGTTAGCGGTACGTTTACCGGCCTCGAACGTCTCTTCCAGGTAGCCAAAGTCCATCAGCATATGGCGAACGCCACCAACCACGTGATAGGCCAGCGCGGTCAGAATGCCCCACATGATAAATTTCACGAAGAAGCTGTTCATGATGGCTGAGGCCTGGAGGAATCCTTCAGGGGATGAGAGGCTGGTTCCCAGTAACCACAGCAAGATACCGACCGCCACAAACGTAATCACACCAGAAACACGGTGCAGAATGGACGCTATTGCTGTTACAGGGAATCGGATCGTTTTGAGATCCAGATTGACAGGTCTTTGTTTTTTCACATTTCTTATCATGAATAACGCCCACATGCTGTTCTTATTGTTTCCTTCCTCCGGACTGCGATGCGGGTCAGACAGCGTTCCTTTTCTATAACTGCGCGTCATGCAAAACATTGCTTCCAAATGCTAAAACGACACGTTACAACGCTGGGTGGCTCGGGATTGCAGGGTGTTCCGGAGACCTGGCGGCAGTATAGGCCGTTCACAAAATCATTACAATTAACCTACATACAGTTTGTTGGGTTTTCTCTGGAACAGTGATCGGGGTCACGATAACAACATCTTTTTAAATTTTAATCATCTGATTTGACAAATGTTAAACAATATTGTTACAAACGTCATCAGAAAAGGCATATAATGCGCAAAAGTTATGAGGTCTCTCTTTCACCTGACAAATAGTTATGTAACAGTGTGATGGTATTGACCGAAGTTATCAGGACAGTTATTAGTGATATACAGGTTTGAATAATTCGGACTGCAAAAACGCTGATTTGCTGTTGTTTCACTGATATTTCATTCGTTTACCTGCAAGGCGCCATAGCTCTGTACCCTGGTTTCTCCTCGTGAGCTGAGCGGTAAGCCAAATAACAATCTGGTAACGATGATTAACAGCTGAAAGCAAATCCGGTAAAGCGCAGTCTTAAGCATAAGGCGCTAAGGAGACCGTAAATGGCTGATACAAAGGCAAAACTCACCCTAAATGGTGATGATGCTATTGAACTGGATGTGCTAAAAGGCACGCTCGGTCAGGATGTTATTGATATCCGTACGCTGGGTTCCAAAGGGGTATTCACCTTTGACCCTGGATTCACCTCCACCGCATCTTGCGAATCCAAAATCACCTACATTGACGGTGACGAAGGTATCCTGCTCCATCGCGGCTTCCCCATCGATCAGTTAGCCACCGAATCCAACTATCTGGAAGTGTGCTACATCCTGCTGAACGGCGAAAAACCGACGCAGGCTCAATACGATGAATTTAAAACCACCGTGACCCGTCACACCATGATCCATGAGCAGATTACCCGTCTGTTCCATGCGTTCCGTCGTGACTCTCATCCGATGGCGGTTATGTGCGGTATTACCGGTGCGCTGGCGGCGTTCTACCACGATTCTCTGGACGTGAATAACCCACGTCACCGTGATATCGCGGCGTTCCGTCTGCTCTCCAAAATGCCTACCATGGCGGCGATGTGTTACAAATACTCTATCGGTCAGCCGTTTGTGTATCCACGCAACGACCTCTCCTACGCGGGTAACTTCCTGCGCATGATGTTCTCCACGCCGTGCGAAGAGTATGAAGTGAACCCGGTGCTGGAACGCGCGATGGACCGTATTCTGATCCTGCACGCTGACCACGAACAGAACGCCTCGACCTCTACCGTCCGTACCGCAGGCTCTTCCGGCGCGAACCCGTTCGCCTGTATCGCTGCGGGTATCGCCTCCCTGTGGGGACCGGCGCACGGCGGCGCGAACGAAGCAGCACTGAAGATGTTGGAAGAGATCAGCTCCGTTGAGCATATTCCTGAGTTCGTTCGCCGCGCGAAAGACAAGAATGACTCCTTCCGTCTGATGGGCTTCGGTCATCGTGTTTACAAAAACTACGACCCTCGCGCGACCGTCATGCGTGAGACCTGCCACGAAGTGCTGAAAGAGCTGGGCACCAAAGATGATCTGCTGGAAGTGGCGATGGAGCTGGAACACATCGCGCTGAACGACCCGTACTTCATCGAGAAGAAACTCTACCCGAACGTCGATTTCTACTCTGGCATTATTCTGAAAGCGATGGGCATTCCGTCTTCCATGTTCACCGTGATCTTCGCCATGGCGCGTACCGTGGGCTGGATTGCGCACTGGAACGAAATGCACAGCGAAGGCATGAAAATCGCCCGTCCTCGTCAGCTGTATACCGGCTACGAGCAGCGTGATTTTAAGTCTGACCTGAAGCGCTAAAAGTTAAGCCCGGTGGCGCTACCGCTTACCGGGCCTACAAATGCGAAACGTAGGCCGGGTAAGGCGTAGCCGCCACCCGGCTTTTTTATTTTTGACAATGTGGACACCAGTAAAAGGGTCTCGAAGAGAGCATAATCCTGTCGATAATCCCGCCGCACCGCTCGCACTTCTTCCCCGCCCGATGAAACACCTTGAACCGGAACAGCGCCCCGTGGTGCTTGTTTTCATCTACGATGCCACGCGTGTTGTACGACAGCCGCGGGATGTCCAGCAGCGCGTGGGACAGCGCCTCCAGCTTTTCATCGCTTAGCTGCGACGCTTTGTGCTGCGGTGCCAGCCCGACTTCCCAGAGGATCTCCACCCGCAGGTAGTTGCCAAGCCCGGCGAGAAAGGCCTGGTCAAGGAACAGGCCGGAAAACTGCCGGTTGCGAAATGTGGGCGATAGCAGCCGGGCCTTCACATCGCTCGCCGTCAGGCGCATATCCAGCACGTCCGGCCCAACCCGCTGTAAGAACGGGTGCGTGAGCAACTGCTCCGGCGTTAACATTTCGATATCAGAGGCGCTGTAGAGCAGGATCGCCTTATCCGCCGTTTGTAGCCGCACTCGCAGCACGCGGGTCGTTTGCGGCTGCTCGTCCGCCTCCACCACCCGCCAGACACCGTAAAGCTGATTATGGCTATATAACGTCAGGTTATGGGAAAAGTGGGTGAGTAACGCTTTGCCGCGCGTTTCAATGTGGGTCACCGTCTGTCCCACCAGCTGCGCTTCAAACGGTTTGAGTTGAGGAAAGGCCAACCAGACGTGTGTCAGAGGTTTGCCCTTTATCGCCGCCTCCAGGCTATCCGCCGCGCGGCGGATCTCCGGACCTTCTGGCATGTTATTGTCCTTTCATGATTATTCTGCGCTGACAACAATGCCCTCTTCCGAGAACGCCGCCCGCAGGCGTCGCGCAAACTGGAGCGCATGCTCGCCGTCACCGTGTAAGCACACCGTATCAGCCTGAACGTTTGCCGTTGTCCCCTCCGTTGAGGTTACTCGCCCGAAGCGCACCATCTCCAGCGTCTGCGCCAGTGCTTTACCTTCGTCGGTGATCAGCGCACCGGCCTGCGTACGCGGAACAAGGCTACCGTCCGGCAGGTATCCCCGATCGGCAAACATTTCCTGCCGCGTAGTCAGCCCCAGCCGTTCTCCGGCACGAATAAGCTCGCTGCCCGCCAGGCCTACCAGAATCAGTTGCGGATTACAGTCCCGCACCGCACGGGCAATGGCATCCGCCAACACCGGATCTTTCGCCGCCTGGTTATAGAGCATGCCGTGCGGCTTGACGTGGCGCAACACGCCATTCTCAGCGCGCACTATCGCCTCCAGCGCGCCGATCTGGTAGAGCATTTGCGCGTAAACCGTCTCAGGCGGCAGATCCATCGCTGTGCGACCAAAGTTTTCCCGGTCGGGAAAGCTGGGGTGAGCGCCAATCGCCACGCCGTTTTTCATGGCATTGCGCACGCTCGCCAGCATGGTCTGCGCATCGCCGGCATGAAACCCGCAGGCGATATTCACCGAGGAGACCAGCGTCATCAGCGCCGCATCGGCGTTGCTGCCCTCCCCCAGATCGGCGTTTAAATCAATCTTTACCATCGAGCCTCCACGCCAGCTGTTCGAGATAACGCTGCTGATCCTGCCGGGCTTTCAGTGCCTCCTCCAGCGAACACTGCACAAAATGAATTGGCTGACCGAGAGGAATTTGCGCCAGATGGTAGCGATCGGCTTCGATAATGCAGGCAATACGCGGATATCCTCCCGTGGTTTGCGCATCGTTCATCAGTACAATGGGCTGTCCGTTGCCTGGCACCTGAATGACCCCCGGCAACAGACCATGGGAAAGCAGCTCCCGGTCAGTTGTGCGGGTCAGCGGCTGTCCCTGAAGCCGGTAACCCATGCGGTTACTATGCGGGCTGATCTTCCACGGCGAGCGCCAGAAAGACTCTTTCGCGGCTTCATCAAACTCCTGGTATTCCGGTCCTGGTAAGGCGCGGATCACGTTCCTCCACAGCAGCTGTTTCACGCCCTGCGTGGTGGTGAAATGGCGCGTTGAGGTCTTTATCCGCAGACGATCGCCGTCACGCAGCAGCCGTCCTTCATGGCCGCCCATTCCCGCTTTCTGGTCGGTGCTGGATGAGCCCAGCACCTCCGGCACGTCGATCCCCCCCGCTACCGCAAGATAGCTACGCACGCCGTGCAGAGGACGCTTGAGCGTCAGACGCTGCCCGGCCTTCGCCCGCAGGCGCCAGCCGGTCCACACCGCTTTGCCGTCCAGCGTCGCGTCACAGCCCGCGCCGGTTAAGGCAAACCAGGTTTCCTGACCAAACTCAATCACGCACTGACCCAGCGTAATTTCTAACGCCGCCGTGCTGCCTGCGTTACCTACCAGCAGGTTGGCAATCTCCAGCGAAGGGCGATCGAGCGCACCGCAGTAGCTCACGCCCGACTGACGCAGCCCAAAACGCCCGGCATCCTGTACCGAGGTGTAAAGCCCTGCGCGAATAAGCGTTAACATACTCCCTCCTTCTGTGGGATAAAGCGCAGCGTATCCCCCGGCCGCAGGAGTATGGGCGCGTCCTGGCTTGGTTCAAATAACGGCGTGGACGTGTGCCCAATCAGCTGCCAGCCTCCCGGTGAAGCGAGCGGATAAATTCCAGTTTGCTCGCCACCAATCGCCACGCTGCCCGCCGGTACGCTCAGGCGCGGCTCAGCCCGGCGCGGCGTATGCAGCTGGGGCGATAACCCGCCCAGATAGGGGAAACCCGGCTGAAATCCCAAAAACCAGACAACATAGTCGACTGAGCTATGCAGTTCCACAACCTGCTTCTCCGTTAATCCACAGTGCTCGGCCACCACGCCAAGGTCGGGGCCTCCCTTGCCGCCATAGACAACCGGGATCTCAATCGTCCGCGATTCCGGCTCCAGCGCCTCGCTCTCCTCCCACCAGCGTTGCAGACGCTCAATGGCATCCAGCGCCCCCGTGTGCGGATCACGCAGCACCACGGTGATATTATTCATACCCGGAATAGCTTCAACCACGCCGGGTAGCTCGGGCAGTCGCTGAGCCAGACGCCAGATACGCTTTTGCGTAGCAAGCGTCACCGGAGGCTCAAGTTCCAGAACCACTGCGGTTTCACCCAGAAGATAACAACGCGCTCGCTGCACTTAACTACCTCTCATCAGGCCGGATTAGGGATATCAATAAACGTCACATCCAGATCGGTATTTTCCGTCAGCCACTCGCTGAGGGCGCGGATGCCGCCACGCTCGGTGGCGTGATGGCCCGCCGCGTAAAAATGCAGGCCTTGTTCACGGGCTGAGTGGATAGTCTGCTCGGAGACTTCGCCGGTAATGAAGGCGTCGACACCAAAACGCGCCGCGCTGTCAATAAAGCCCTGGCCGCCGCCGGTGCACCATGCCACGCGCTTCACGGTATCCGGCCCGGTGTCGCCGCACCACAGCGGACGACGCCCCAGGCGCGCTTCGATCCACGAAGCCAGCTCCAGACCCGGAACTGGCATCGACAGTTCGCCCCACGGCACCAGGGGTTCAATTTCACCCATCACGGTAATCCCCAGCAGTTGCGCAAGCTGAACGTTGTTCCCCAGCTCAGGATGCGCATCGAGCGGCAGGTGATAGCCGTACAGGTTGATGTCATTCGCCAGCAGCGTTTTGAGTCGGTTGCGCTTCATGCCGCGAATAATCGGTGATTCGTTTTTCCAGAAATAACCGTGGTGGACAATCACCGCATCGGCTTCCTGACGCACCGCCTCATCCAGCAGCGCCTGGCTTGCCGTCACGCCGGTGATGATTTTTTGCACCGTCTCGCGCCCCTCCACCTGCAAGCCATTCGGGCCGTAGTCGCTAAACGAAGCCGTGTTGAGTTTTTCGTTAATCAGGCGTTCCAGTTCACTGTTTTTCATCATCATTCTCTCAAACTTTTCGGGCGGCTTCGTACGCCGCCAGCGTGGCGACGCGCGCCTGTTTATGGTCGACAATGGGACGGGGATAGTTCAGGGTAACACGCTGTTTATCCGCCCATACCCAGGGTTCATGAATGGCTTTGGCCGGGACATCCTTAAGCTCAGGCAGCCAGCGGCGGATAAACTCGCCGTCGGCGTCAAATCGTTGTCCCTGCGTGGTCGGATTGAAGATCCGAAAATAGGGAGCCGCATCCGTTCCGGTGGAGGCCGCCCACTGCCAGCCGCCGTTATTCGCCGCCAGATCGCCATCGATCAGCTGAGAGATAAAATAACGCTCTCCGGTTCGCCAGTCGATAAGCAGATCCTTCACCAGGAAGCTGGCGGTAATCATACGCAGACGGTTATGCATCCACCCGGTTTCATTGAGCTGCCGCATAGCCGCATCAACAATCGGAAAGCCGGTAAGCCCATGCTGCCATGCCTTAAGCAGATTCTCATTCGACTGCCACTGTACCTGTTCGGTCCAACGAATAAAGGGCCGATGTTTACACAAATCAGGATGATACGTCATCAGATGGCGATAGAACTCACGCCAGATCAGTTCGTTCAGCCACACTGCGCCCGCCCCCCCGTCTAACGCCTGAGGCTGTTCCGCCAGCAGGCGATGTAAACACTGGCGCGGAGAGAGCGCGCCCAGCGCTAGACAGGCCGACAAGCGGCTGGTGCCTTCAATCGCTGGAAAATCCCGACGCGCCTCGTACTCAACCGCCCCCTGCGCGCAGAACTGACGCAACCGGGCGATAGCCGCTTTCTCGCTGGCGGGGAACACTGTTTCATCGAACGACTGCTGGGGATAATTCAGCCTGATCGCCGGCAGATCCGTTATCGTTTCCCCTCTCACGGACGGGGCGGTAACGCACTCAGGTAGTCCCTCTTTCAGGCGTTTGATAAAGGCATTTTTAAACGGCGTGAAAACTTTATACATCTCGTGACTGCCGGTCATTACGCTGCCAGGCGCGAGCATCACGCTGTCATCAAAGCCTTCACAGACCACGCCCGCGAGGGATTTCTCCAGCTGACGATCCCGCTGCTGCTCGTTGAATTCATACTGATAGTTGTAATAAAGATGCGTTACTGCGTACTGCTGGCAGATTGCCTGCACCGTCTGACGCTGAGCGGCAAAATCATGGGCCTCTTTATAGATCAGCGGAATGCCTTTTTCGGCCAGTGAATGTTGCAGGTCATTCAGATACGCGCTGAGCAGTGCCGCTTGCCGGGGCGCCATGTCATGCTGCCGCCACTGTTCAGGCGTGGCGATAAACAGGGCCAGCACATTCGCGTCTTTAGCGCGGCAGGCCGCCGCGAGAGCGAAGTTGTCGTGAATGCGTAAATCCGCGCGAAACCAAACCAGATGGGTGGGCATAAAACTCCTGGCAATTGTCCATTATGTCCGTAAGGGCATGCCGTAAAAGGAAAAAGGCATGCATTGAACTACTTTGCCATGAAGTGTAGACGGGATGAAATAAAAAAGGCCGCCCGAGGCGGCCTTAACGCTACTTGTCCTGCACTATCGGGGTAAAGGCAATAAACACATCCGGTTTATCACTCTTTACAACGAGTGCGCTGGCGACAGTGAACGCAATGCATAAATAGCGTTTCACTATGCGGTCCCTGCTGCTAACCGCTCCACCTATCACCACCGGTGATAAATCGGTGGACACAAGCCCGGGTAGGTGGGCTGCTTTACGGCTATGGATACACCTTTCCCAGGACCGATGCCCATTTGCGAGATGGCGGAAAGGGACGTGGCATCATAATTAACACCAACGCCAAAAGTAAGTTATTTCAGTAAAATTAGGAATTTATAAAGGTGAAGTGGATTGCGAACTTTTTAAAGAAGGGTATGATAAAAATCCCGGGTAGGGGCTGCAAGATTACCCAACGGACCGCGAATCCCGAGGGACAAAAAAACCGCCACTTTGCTGTAGGCGGTTTTTTTATGGCTACGATGTCACACCGTATCAGTAGAAATCGCAGGTTGCTTTCTCGGCCTGATCCATCCACACCGGCTTCTCGCTGGTTTTCGCCCAGACGCGATGCAGGTAACTGTAGAAACGTGCGCGATCTTTCCAGAACAACATCACCGGCAGGGCCAGCACGCCAGCCACAACGGCGAAAGTGCGACGCATGAAAATGATATGAGCCGGAAACTCTTTATAAAGATCCATATTTTTCTCCCCTGTAGTTGGCCGGAAACCGTCTCCGGAAAATGTGAAATCTGTGACCTGGTTAAAATAATACCGCTTTGTTTGTAATTTTACTACTCATCCGACCACTTATTTTCATCCATTTCGTGAATATTTACATTCATGCCTGTAATTAAGTTACAAAAAAGTTAACGATTTACTTACCAATAGTTAAATTGTGGCTTTTCGCTTTTTTATACTTTTTTTACACCTGCCCTTCTGATTTTTGCGAAATCTTTGCGCCACAAATCCTACCGTTTGTACAACAACAAAAGTCACCCGGAGGTGGAGTGTGAGTGCAGGTCTGATTGCCGGCATCGTGCTGGTGTTCCTGTTATTGGGTTATCTGATTTATGCCCTGATTAATGCGGAGGCATTCTGATGGCTGCTCAGGCGTTTTTGCTTATTGCCAGCTTTTTACTGGTACTGTTTGTGTTCGCCAGGCCGCTGGGAACAGCGCTGGCGCGGCTGATAAACAACGTGCCATTGCCGGGCACGCGAAATATTGAAAATGTGCTCTGGCGCATTTCAGGTATCAGCGACCGGGAAATGAACTGGCGCCAATACCTGATGGCGATACTGCTTCTGAATATCGTGGGGCTTATTGCCCTCTTTACGCTGCTAATACTCCAGGGCAGTCTGCCGTTGAACCCGCAGCATTTACCGGGGTTATCCTGGCATCTGGCACTGAACACGGCGGTCAGCTTTGTCACCAACACCAACTGGCAGTCTTACGCCGGTGAAACCACGCTCAGCTACTTCAGCCAGATGGCCGGGTTAACCGTGCAGAACTTTCTTTCTGCGGCCAGCGGTATCGCGGTGATCTTCGCCCTGACGCGCGCGTTTGCCCGTCAGAATGTCAGCACTCTCGGCAACGCCTGGGTTGATGTCACACGCATCACCCTTTGGATCCTGGTGCCTGTTGCGCTGATTATTGCCCTGTTCTTTATTCAGCAAGGCACTCTGCAAAACCTGCTGCCTTATACCCCTTTCACCTCGCTTGAAGGGGCCAGGGAACTCCTGCCAATGGGGCCGGTGGCGTCGCAGGAAGCAATCAAGATGCTGGGCACCAATGGGGGCGGCTTCTTCAACGCCAATTCATCGCATCCGTTTGAAAACCCAACGGCGTTAACCAATTTTGTACAGATGCTGACGATCTTCCTGATCCCCACCGCGCTCTGCTTCGCCTTTGGCGATGTAGTTAACGATCGCCGCCAGGGCCGTACGCTGCTGTGGGCCATGTCGTTAATCTTCGTGGTCTGCGTAGCACTGGTGATGTGGGCCGAATGGAACGGCAACAGCCACTTCATGCAGCTGGGGGCTAACAGCAATATCAACCTGGAAGGCAAAGAGAGCCGCTTCGGCATTCTTGCCAGCAGCCTCTATGCGGTGGTCACCACGGCGGCCTCCTGCGGGGCGGTGAACGCCATGCATGACTCTTTCACCGCGCTCGGCGGCATGATCCCGATGTGGCTGATGCAGATTGGCGAGGTAGTTTTCGGTGGGGTCGGTTCGGGGCTGTACGGCATGCTGTTGTTCGTCCTGCTCGCCGTGTTTATCGCCGGGCTGATGATCGGCCGCACGCCGGAATATCTCGGCAAAAAAATCGACGTCCGCGAAATGAAATTAACCGCGCTGGCGATCCTGGTCACCCCCGCCCTTGTGCTGCTCGGTACCGCGCTGGCGCTGATGACCGACGCCGGGCGCAGCGGCATCTTTAACCCGGGCATTCACGGCTTTAGCGAAGTGCTTTACGCCGTTTCGTCTGCCGCAAACAACAACGGCAGCGCCTTTGCAGGGTTAAGCGCCAACTCACCGTTCTGGAACTGTCTGCTGGCGTTCTGCATGTTCGTCGGTCGTTTCGGCGTGATTATTCCCGTCATGGCGATCGCCGGAACACTGGTGAATAAGAAGATCCAGCCGACCACCACCGGTACGTTACCGACTCACGGCGCGCTGTTCGTCGGCCTGCTGATTGGCACCGTTCTGCTGGTAGGTGCCCTGACCTTTATCCCCGCCCTCGCGTTAGGCCCGGTTGCGGAATATCTCTCTTTACGCTGATTTTGCGGAGAATTTTTCATGAGTCGTAAACAACTGGCCCTGCTCGAACCGACCTTAGTTCGTCAGGCCCTCATGGATGCGGTAAAAAAACTGAGCCCGCGCGTCCAGTGGCACAACCCGGTGATGTTTATTGTCTGGACTGGAAGTTTACTCACCACCGTACTGGCGATTGCCATGGGAACGGGACACCTTTTGGGGAATGCAACCTTTACCGGCGCCATCAGCCTGTGGCTGTGGTTTACCGTGCTGTTCGCCAACTTCGCCGAAGCGCTGGCGGAAGGCCGCAGTAAAGCGCAGGCCAACAGTCTGAAAGGGGTCAAAAAAACCGCCTTTGCGCGCAAATTACGCGAACCTAAATACGGCGCGCAGATGGACCACGTACCGGCGGATGAACTGCGTAAAGGTGACGTGGTGCTGGTGGAAGCCGGCGACATCATCCCCTGCGACGGGGAAGTGATTGAGGGCGGCGCGTCGGTAGACGAAAGCGCCATTACCGGGGAATCCGCACCGGTGATCCGTGAGTCGGGCGGAGATTTCGCCTCAGTTACCGGCGGAACGCGCATTCTTTCCGACTGGCTGGTGATCCAGTGCAGCGTTAACCCGGGCGAAACCTTTCTCGACCGGATGATCGCCATGGTGGAAGGCGCACAGCGTCGTAAAACGCCGAACGAGATCGCCCTGACCATTCTGCTGGTGGCGCTCACCATTGTCTTCCTGCTGGCAACGGCGACCCTGTGGCCCTTCTCCGCCTACGGCGGTACAGCGGTCAGCATCACCGTACTGATCGCCCTGCTGGTCTGTCTGATCCCCACCACTATTGGTGGCCTGCTTTCCGCGATTGGCGTGGCGGGGATGAGCCGGATGCTGGGCGCGAACGTCATCGCCACCAGCGGACGCGCCGTTGAAGCGGCGGGGGACGTAGACGTTCTGCTGCTGGATAAAACCGGGACCATCACCCTGGGCAATCGTCAGGCCTCTGACTTTTTACCTGCTCCCGGCGTGGATGAAAAAACGCTGGCTGACGCGGCGCAGCTTTCCTCGCTGGCTGATGAAACGCCGGAAGGCCGCAGTATCGTGATCCTCGCCAAGCAGCGCTTTAACCTGCGTCAGCGCGACGTACAAAGCCTGCACGCCACGTTCGTTCCCTTCACGGCGCAAACCCGCATGAGCGGCATTAACATTCAGGACCGGATGATCCGTAAAGGGTCCGTTGATGCCATTCGCCGTCATATTGAAGCCAATAATGGACACTTCCCCCCGGAAGTCGACCATCTGGTGGAAAGCGTGGCGCGTCAGGGGGCAACCCCGCTGGTGGTGGCGGAAGGTGCAAGCGTTCTGGGGGTGATCGCTCTGAAGGATATCGTTAAAGGCGGTATAAAAGAGCGTTTCGCCCAGATGCGTAAGATGGGCATTAAAACGGTGATGATCACCGGGGATAACCGTCTGACTGCGGCGGCCATTGCCGCCGAAGCGGGCGTGGATGATTTCCTTTCCGAAGCGACGCCGGAAGCGAAGCTGGCGCTCATTCGCCAGTATCAGGCGGAAGGTCGTCTGGTGGCGATGACCGGCGACGGCACCAACGACGCCCCGGCGCTGGCGCAGGCCGACGTGGCGGTGGCAATGAACTCCGGTACCCAGGCGGCAAAAGAGGCGGGCAACATGGTGGATCTCGACTCGAACCCGACCAAGCTGATCGAGGTGGTGCACATCGGGAAACAGATGCTGATGACGCGCGGCTCGCTGACCACGTTCAGTATCGCCAACGACGTGGCAAAGTATTTCGCCATCATTCCGGCGGCGTTTGCGGCAACCTACCCGCAGCTAAATGCCCTGAACGTGATGCACCTGCACTCTCCGGCCTCGGCCATTCTGAGCGCGGTGATCTTCAATGCGCTGATTATTGTCTTTCTTATTCCGCTGGCGCTGAAAGGGGTGAGCTATAAGCCGCTGACGGCCGCCGCCATGCTGCGCCGTAACCTGTGGATTTACGGTCTGGGTGGGCTAGTGGTGCCCTTTATTGGGATCAAGGTTATCGACATGCTGTTAACGCTGTTCGGGCTGGTTTAAAAGGTGGATCCAATGACGATGTTACGTCCCGCTATACTGTTGTTTATTCTGCTGTCTCTGATTACCGGCGGGCTTTACCCGCTGATGACTACCGCGCTGGGCCAGTGGTGGTTTCAGGATCAGGCCAACGGCTCGCTGATTATCCAGAACGGTGAAAACCGCGGCTCGCGTCTGATTGGGCAGAACTTTACGGACCCACGCTACTTCCAGGGACGCCCTTCCGCCACTGCGGAAAGCCCGTATAATCCAATGGCCTCCGGCGGCAGCAATCTGGCGGGCAGTAACCCTGACCTGGACAAAGCCATTGCTGAACGCGTTGCCGCCCTGCGCGCTGCGAATCCGCAGGCCAGCCGTGAGGTGCCGGTTGAGCTGGTCACCGCCTCCGCGAGCGGGCTGGATTACAGCCTGACGCCGGACGCGGTGGTCTGGCAGATCCCACGCGTGGCCGCCGCCCGTCAGCTGACCGTCGAGCAGGTGAGCCAGCTGGTTGCAGAACATACGCAAAAGCCGCTGGTCAGCTTCATCGGCATGCCGGTAGTGAACATTGTTGAGCTGAATCTGGCGCTGGATGCGCTAAGGAAGAATTAAATGACCGACGAGCCCATGCGCCCGGATCCGGACAGGCTGCTTGAACAGACGGCTGAAGCCCACCGTGGCAAGCTGAAAATTTTTTTCGGCGCCTGCGCGGGTGTCGGGAAAACCTTCGCCATGCTGATGGAAGCCCAGCGGCTTCGGGCGCAAGGGCTTGATATTCTCATCGGCGTGGTGGAAACCCACGGTCGCAAAGAGACGGCTGCGCTGCTGACGGGGCTGGCGACGCAGCCGCCCCAGCGTATCAGCCATCGCGGGCGGCTGGTCACGGAGTTTGATCTTGATGCCGCCCTTGCCCGCCGCCCTGCCCTGATCCTGATGGACGAACTGGCGCACAGCAATGCGCCAGGCTCCCGCCATCCGAAGCGCTGGCAGGATGTTGAGGAGCTGCTTGAGGCAGGCATTGACGTCTTCACCACGGTGAATGTTCAGCATCTGGAAAGCCTGAACGACGTGGTGAGCGGCGTAACCGGTATCCAGGTGCGGGAAACCGTCCCCGATCCGTTTTTTGATTCTGCCGATGAAGTCGTACTGGTTGACCTGCCGCCGGACGATCTGCGCCAGCGCCTGCATGAAGGCAAAGTGTATATTGCCGGCCAGGCCGAACGCGCCATCGAACATTTTTTCCGCAAAGGAAACCTGATTGCCCTGCGCGAGCTGGCCCTGCGCCGCACCGCCGATCGCGTTGATGACCAGATGCGCGCCTGGCGAGACCTACAGGGACAAGAGCGCGTCTGGCACACGCGGGACGCCATTCTGTTATGCATTGGTCACGGCAGCGGCAACGAAAAACTGGTTCGCACCGCCGCCCGGCTTGCAGCGAAGTTTGGCAGCGTCTGGCACGCGGTCTACGTCGAAACGCCGCAGCTGCATGGCCTGCCGGAAAATCAGCGCCGCGCCATTTTGAGCGCGCTGCGGCTGGCGCAGGAGCTGGGCGCCGAAACCGCAACCCTTTCCGATCCGCAGGAAGATAAAGCCATTCTGCGCTACGCGCGGGAGCACAACCTGGGCAAGATTGTCATTGGACGTCGCCAGCACCGCCGCTGGTTTAGCCGCGAATCTTTTGCCGACAGGCTGGCCCGCCGCGCGCCGGATCTTGATTTAGTCATCGTCGCGCTGGATGACAAGCCCGCCCCCCTGCCCAACCGTACGCCGGACGCTCGCACCTTTGGCGATAAATGGCGCATTCAGATCCGGGGCTGCATGGTGGCCGTGGTCCTCTGCGCCCTGATTACGGTGATTGCCAGCCAGTGGCTCATCGCCTTCGACGCCGCCAATCTGGTCATGATTTATCTGCTCGGCGTCGTTGTGGTCGCGCTCTTTTATGGCCGCTGGCCGTCGGTGCTGGCGACGGTGATCAACGTCATCAGCTTCGATCTCTTCTTTATTGCTCCGCGCGGGACGCTTGCTGTCTCGGACGTGCAGTACATTCTGACCTTTGCCGTGATGCTTACCGTCGGGCTGGTGATCGGGAATCTGACGGCAGGCGTGCGCTACCAGGCACGCATTGCCCGCTATCGCGAGCAGCGCACGCGCCATCTGTATGAAATGTCAAAATCGCTGGCGGTTGGCCGCACGCAGCGAGATATCGTGCAGACCAGCGAGCAGTTTATCCGTTCGACCTTTCATGCCAGTAACCTGATTTTGCTCCCCGACGAACAAGGGCGCCTTCGCCCGCTGACCTCCCCTTCGGGGATGACGCCCTGGGATGAAGCGATTGCCCGCTGGAGTTTCGATAAGGGTTTACCTGCCGGCGCCGGCACCGACACGCTGCCCGGCGTGCCTTACCAGATCCTGCCGCTGCGCAGCGCGGATAAAAATCACGGGCTGGTCATCGTCGAGCCGTCTAACCTGCGTCAGCTGATGATCCCCGAGCAGCAGCGCCTGCTTGAAACCTTCACCCTGCTGGTCGCCAGCGCCCTTGAACGGCTGGCGCTCACCGCCAGCGAAGAGCAGGCGCGGCTGGCAAGCGAGCGCGAAAGTATTCGCAACTCGCTGCTGGCAGCGCTGTCTCACGATTTGCGCACGCCGCTTACCGTGCTGTTTGGCCAGTCCGAAATTCTGACGCTGGATCTGGCGGCGGAAGGATCAAAGCACGCGATGCAGGCCAGCGAAATTCGCCAGCACGTGCTGAATACCACGCGCCTGGTGAACAACCTGCTGGACATGGCGCGCATTCAGTCCGGCGGGTTTAACCTCAAAAAAGAGTGGCTCACCCTTGAGGAGGTTGTCGGCAGTGCGCTGAAGATGCTGGAGCCGGGTCTCGGCGGGCGCCATATTGAGCTGGACATGCCGGAACCCCTGACGTTAATCCATGTGGATGGCCCGCTGTTTGAGCGCGTGCTGATTAATCTTCTGGAAAATGCCGCTAAATACGCCGGGGCAAAGGCCCGGCTGGGGATTGCTGCCAGGGTGGATAAACGTGTGCTGCGGCTCGACGTCTGGGATAACGGGCCGGGTATTCCGGCCGGTCAGGAGCGCGCCATATTCGAAAAATTTGCGCGCGGTAATAAGGAATCCGCCATTCCTGGCGTTGGGCTGGGGCTGGCGATCTGCCAGGCGATTGTCGACGTGCATGGCGGCACCATTTCCGCAGAGAACCGCCCGGAAGGTGGGGCACGCTTTTGTGTTACACTTCCTCTGGAAAGCCCACCAGAACTTGATGAATTACCAGAGGATTTGTGATTAACGTTCTGATTGTTGAAGATGAGCTCGCTATCAGCCGATTTCTGCGTACCGCGCTGGAAGGCGACGGTTTGCGCGTTCATGAAGCCGGAACGCTTCAACGAGGGTTGATTGAAGCCGCGACCCGCAAGCCAGATCTGGTTATCCTGGATCTGGGACTTCCGGATGGCGACGGCATCGATTTTATTCGTGAGGTGCGTCAGTGGAGCCAGATGCCTATTCTGGTGCTCTCTGCCCGCACCGAAGAGACGGATAAAATCGCCGCGCTGGATGCCGGAGCGGATGATTATCTGATCAAACCGTTTGGCATTGGCGAGTTACAGGCCCGGCTTCGTGTGGCGCTGCGTCGACACAGTGCCACCTCCCCTTCTGATCCGGTGTACGCCTTTGGCGATATCCGCGTCGATCTTGCTGCACGCCGCATCGTAAGAGGAGAAGAAGAGATCCACCTTACGCCTATTGAGTTTCGTCTGCTGGCCGTGCTGCTCAATAACCATGGTAAAGTGTTAACGCAGCGACAGCTGTTAAGCCAGGTCTGGGGGCCGAATGCTGTCGAGCATAGTCACTATTTACGCATTTATATGGGACACCTTCGCCAGAAGCTTGAAGCCGATCCCGCGCGTCCTCGTCATTTATTAACAGAAACCGGTATCGGATATCGGTTTATGATCTGAATAAGCATTCACTTTAATTTTAAATAAAAACTTACCAGCCTGAATATAGCCATGAAAATAACGATGAGATTATTTTCACGGCTATATTCGCCCTCCTTAAACACAATTAAAACATCCATTTAACACCGAACCAACAAAACAGCATTTTGATCTGTGTTATTCACTCAAAACGACTAATTATTTCTGAAATGATCGGTTATTGGTGATCTGTTTCACAGTTAATCCCTTTTCCCTGGATAAAATGACCATGCTTTCAATTACTGAAAGGAAACTGAACATGGAAAACAATAATCGTTTAATGCCCCATATAAGGCGGACAACACATATCATGATGTTTGCCCACCGAAACTGTTTTGACTTTCATCTCTTTAACGCCCGGTAGTCCTTCGACTTCTGGCGCATCTGCTTACAGGTCATCCTGAAAAACGCTATTTTACAGGCTGTTGCCTGTGAACACCTGCGCTCATTCCTTGTGATTCAGATTCTCCGCAACCGGGCGGACTGAATTCTACTCAGCAAAAAAGCAATTAACTGATTTCGTATCAGCGGACACGCTTTGCTTTTTTTTCCGGAAATAATCGATTTCTTTACCGCAAGAAGTCGAGGGCCCCATATTGCCTGAAATAAAGAGATAAAGATGAAAACGTTAAAAATTGCCGTCAGCCGTGCCTGCCCTGAATGCTTTACCACTTCGCGCGACATTGTGGATATCACCGCATCGGATTATATTGATGTGGCAGCCGTGGTTCTGGCCGTCAGCGATATTTTCAATGGCGCCATAGAAGAAATAGAAGCCACGGGATTCGGTATTCCGGTGTTTATTGCCACGCATAAAGAAGAAAGGGTTCCGGCTGAATTTCTGTCGCGTATTCACGGCGTTTTTGAGTACTCCGATACCAGCAATGCGTACTACGGACGCCAGCTTGAAGCGGCTGCGCAGAAGTACGAAACCCAGCTCCGCCCGCCGTTCTTCCGCGCGCTGGTCGATTACATCCAGCAGGGGAACAGTGCGTTTGACTGCCCCGGACATCAGGGAGGCCAGTTCTTCCGCCGCCATCCGGCCGGAAACCAGTTTGTCGATTTCTTTGGCGAAACGCTTTTCCGCGCCGATCTGTGCAATGCCGACGTGGCAATGGGCGATCTGCTGATCCATGAAGGCGCGCCATGCATCGCCCAACAGCATGCGGCAAAAGTCTTTAATGCGGATAAAACCTACTTCGTGCTGAACGGCACCTCCTCTTCCAACAAAGTGGTGCTCAATGCCCTCCTCACGCCAGGCGATCTGGTGCTGTTCGATCGCAATAACCATAAATCTAATCACCACGGAGCACTGTTACAGGCAGGCGCGACGCCGGTGTATCTGGAAACGGCGCGCAACCCGTACGGGTTTATCGGCGGTATTGACGCACACTGTTTCGACGAGAGTTACCTGCGGGAACTGGTGTCAGAGGTCGCGCCTGGTCGCGCGCGGGATGAACGTCCCTTCCGTCTGGCGGTGATCCAGCTGGGCACCTACGACGGTACCATTTATAACGCCCGTCAGGTGGTGGATAAGATTGGTCACCTGTGCGATTACATTCTGTTTGACTCCGCCTGGGTGGGTTACGAGCAGTTTATCCCGATGATGGCCGACTGCTCACCGCTGCTGCTGGAGCTGAACGAAAACGATCCAGGCATTCTGGTTACCCAGTCGGTGCATAAGCAGCAGGCGGGCTTCTCGCAAACCTCGCAAATCCATAAGAAGGACAGCCATATAAAAGGCCAGGCGCGCTATGTCCCGCATAAGCGCCTCAACAACGCCTTTATGATGCACGCCTCCACCAGCCCGTTCTATCCGCTGTTTGCCGCCCTGGATATCAACGCCCGCATGCACGAGGGGCAAAGTGGGCGCAACATGTGGATGGACTGCGTGGTGACCGGTATCGAAGCGCGAAAACTGATCCTTCAGAACTGTCAGTTTATTCGTCCGTTCGTGCCAGAGACGGTGGATGGCCGTCCATGGGAAAGCTGGGATACGGCAGAGATTGCTACCGATCTGCGCTTCTTCCATTTTGTTCCGGGCGAACGCTGGCACGCCTTTGAGGGATATGCCGAGCATCAGTATTTTATCGATCCCTGCAAACTGCTGCTGACCACGCCAGGCATCAACGCCCGCACCGGCGAGTACGATGATTTCGGCGTGCCCGCCACCATCCTCGCCAACTTCCTGCGTGAAAACGGCATCGTGCCGGAAAAAATGCGACCTCAATTCCATTCTGTTCCTGCTCACCCCGGCGGAGGACATGGGCAAATTGCAGCAGCTCGTCGCCCAGCTGGTGCGCTTCGAAAAACTGCTCCAGAGCGATGTGCCGCTGAAAGAGGTTCTGCCCTCTCTTTATAAGCAACATCCGGAACGTTATGCGGATTATACCCTGCGTCAGATTTGTCAGGAGATGCACGACCTCTATGCCCGCCATAACGTGAAGCAGCTGCAAAAAGAGATGTTCCGCAGGTCTCACTTCCCGCGCGTCATGATGAACCCGCAGGAGGCGAACTATGCCTATCTGCGCGGTGAGGTCGAGCTGGTGTCCCTGCGCGACGCGGAAGGCCGTATCGCCGCGGAAGGCGCGCTGCCTTACCCACCGGGGGTGTTGTGCGTGGTTCCGGGGGAAGTCTGGGGCGGTTCCGTGCTGCGCTACTTCGCCGCGCTGGAAGACGGGATCAATCTGCTGCCGGGCTTTGCGCCGGAGTTACAGGGGGTTTACGTCGAGGAGTGTGACGGTCGCAAACAGGTGCGCTGCTACGTCATCAAACAACCTGCCGCTCAGCCATCGCTGCTGAAAGGAGAAAAATTATGAGTAAGGCCAACAAGATGGGCGTGGTGCAACTCACTATTCTCACCATGGTGAATATGATGGGTTCGGGGATCATCATGCTGCCCACCAAGCTCGCTGAAGTGGGGACGATTTCGATTATCTCCTGGCTTGTTACCGCCGTGGGTTCGATGGCGCTGGCATGGGCCTTTGCCAAGTGCGGAATGTTCAGCCGCAAGTCCGGCGGGATGGGTGGCTATGCCGAATATGCGTTCGGTAAGTCCGGTAACTTTATGGCGAACTATACCTACGGCGTGTCGCTGCTGATCGCCAACGTGGCGATTGCCATTTCCGCTGTCGGTTACGGTACGGAGCTGTTTGGGGCGACGCTGACCCCGGTGCAGATTGGGCTGGCAACCATCGGCGTGCTGTGGATCTGTACCGTCGCCAACTTTGGCGGCGCGCGCATCACCGGACAACTTAGCAGCATTACCGTCTGGGGCGTGATCATCCCGGTTGTCGGCCTGTGCATCATCGGCTGGTTCTGGTTCAGCCCGACCCTGTACGCCAACTCCTGGAATCCGCATCACGTACCGTTCTTCACTGCCGTGGGATCGTCCATCGCCATGACGCTGTGGGCCTTCCTCGGGCTGGAGTCAGCCTGTGCGAATGCGGAAGTGGTGGAAAACCCGGAGAAAAATGTGCCGATCGCGGTACTCGGCGGGACGCTGGGGGCGGCGGTGATCTATATCGTCTCGACCAACGTGATTGCGGGAATTGTGCCCAACATGGATCTGGCCAACTCCACGGCGCCGTTCGGGCTGGCGTTTGCGCAGATGTTTACGCCGGAGGTAGGGAAAGTGATCATGGGACTGATGGTGATGTCCTGCTGCGGCTCGCTGCTGGGCTGGCAGTTCACCATCGCTCAGGTGTTTAAATCCTCGGCTGACGAAGGCTATTTCCCGAAAATCTTCTCCCGCGTGACCAAAGCGGATGCGCCAGTGCAAGGGATGCTGGCGATTGTCATCTTCCAGAGTGGTTTGTCGCTGATGACCATCAGCCCGTCACTGAACAGCCAGTTTAACGTGCTGGTCAACCTGGCGGTGGTGACGAACATCATTCCGTACATTTTGTCGATGGCGGCGCTGGTGATTATTCAGAAGGTGGCGAAGGTTGATCCGCGCAAAGCCCGTGCGGCCAATATTGTGGCGCTGATTGGCGCAATTTACAGCTTCTATGCGCTCTATTCCTCCGGCCAGGAAGCGATGCTGTATGGTGCGATGGTGACCTTTATGGGCTGGACGCTGTACGGTCTGGTGTCGCCGAGATTTGAATTGAAGAACAAGCACAGTTAGGTAAAAGCAAAACGGCAACCCTGAGGTTGCCGTTTTTAGTGTTTTCTCCCTCTCCCCGTGCGAGAGGGCCGGGGTGAGGGCATCAGCCCGCACCAAACACCACTTACGCGTTTTTCAGCACTTCGCTGACAATCTCTACCGCTTCTTTCTCAATCTGCTGACGATGCTCAGCGCCGAGGAAGCTTTCGCAATAGATTTTGTACGCATCTTCCGTACCGGATGGACGCGCGGCGAACCAGCCGTTTTCGGTCATCACCTTCAGGCCGCCGATGGATGCGCCGTTACCCGGTGCCGCCGTCAGACGCGCGGTGATCGGGTCACCTGCCAGGGTGCTGGCGCTGACCATCTCCGGAGAGAGTTTTGACAGAGCTGCTTTTTGCGCAGACGTGGCGCCAGCCTGGATACGGTTATAGCTTGGCGCACCAAAACGTTCCGCCAGCTCGTTGTAATGTTCCTGCGGGTTCTTACCGGTGACCGCGGTGATTTCCGCCGCCAGCAGGCACATGATGATGCCGTCTTTATCGGTTGACCATGGGGTGCCGTCGAAGCGCAGGAAGGATGCCCCCGCGCTCTCTTCACCGCCAAAGCCGAAGCTGCCGTCGTGCAGACCGTCAACAAACCACTTGAAGCCCACCGGCACTTCCACCAGCTTGCGGCCCAGCGCATCGACCACACGGTCAATCATGGCGGAAGAGACCAGCGTTTTACCCACCGCGACCTCTTTGCCCCACTGCGGACGGTGCTGGAAGAGATAATTAATGGCCACAGCCAGGTAGTGGTTCGGGTTCATCAGCCCAGCCGGGGTGACGATACCGTGACGGTCGTAGTCCGGGTCGTTAGCAAACGCCAGATCGAACTTGTCGCGCAGCGCCAGCAGGCCAGCCATTGCGCATTCGGAGGAGCAGTCCATACGGATCGCGCCGTCTTTGTCCAGGTGCATAAAGCGGAAGGTCTGATCGACGTGATCGTTCACGATGGTCAGATCCAGCTTGTAGTGCTCGGCAATGCGTTTCCAGTATTCAATACCGGAGCCGCCCAGTGGATCCACGCCCAGCTTCAGACCGGCTTTCTGGATAGCGGCCATATCGACGATATCCGCCAGCCCTTCCACGAACGGCTGAACCAGATCCTGCTCTTTCACGTGGCCGGAGGCCATGGCTTCATCCAGTGAGATACGCTTCACGCCGTTCAGACCGTTAGCCAGTAACGCGTTGGCGCGATCTTCCACCACTTTCGTGACGTTGGTATCCGCCGGGCCACCGTTTGGTGGGTTGTACTTGATGCCGCCATCTTCCGGTGGGTTGTGGGACGGGGTGATCACAATGCCGTCAGCCTGCGCGCCACCTTTTTTGTTGTGTACCAGAATAGCGTTAGACACCGCAGGCGTTGGCGTGAAACCGTTGTTCTCCTGAACAATCACGTCTACGCCGTTCGCCGCCAGCACTTCCAGCACGGAGATAAAAGCAGGTTCAGACAGGGCGTGGGTATCTTTCCCTACATAGCACGGACCGGTGACGCCATTTTTGGCGCGCTCTTCCGCGATGGCCTGAGCAATGGCCAGAATGTGCGGTTCGTTAAAGCTGTGGCGCGCCGCGCTGCCGCGGTGGCCAGATGTACCAAACTTCACTGCGTGTTCTGCGTTGCCCACCACCGGTTTCAGCACGTAGTACTGCGCGGTCAGTTGAGCGACGTTAATCAAATCGCGTTGTTGCGCAGGTTGTCCTGCACGGCTGTGATTTGCCATTGCCTGGTCCTTCTGATGCAAGGGTTAAATTGTACCGCAAACCTTTTCGATCAATTCCGCCGGGAACTGCATGGACTGCATGATATGTTCGATCATGCTGCACTTGCGGCCCGTATTGGTATTAGTGATCACCCAGTATGGCGTACCGGGAACGTGTTTGGGTTTGGTTTGGTTGCCATTTTGCAGCAAGGTCTGCTCGTCGCCTGCGAAATAAACGCGCGTGCGACCGTGCAGCGACTCTGTCGCTTCTGCAAATGCGTTGTTATCCAGTGAGTAAAGTGTAGACAGCACCAGCATAAAGCGGTTAACGGCCTTTTTCTGCTCGGCATATTCATCGGACAGCAGCAGCTCGCGCATCGCGCGCACTTTGTCCTTTGCCGGCATGACGGCAGGTTTTACTTGTGCAACAACGCTCGGCTGAGACACGACATCTTTAGTGACAGGAGTGGGCTGTGAGGCGGCGGAAATTTTAAGCATGCGCCGTAAAATGTCGGACGCGCTCTCCCCAATATGCCGCGTCTGGCTGGCAATATACTGATAGAGTTCGTCATCAACTTCGATTGTTTTCATCTTAATCCAGTGCGATATCTTATCTGAATACAAGTCGTTGAGATTATAAGGTCAAATCCCAACAGCGGATAGCGTCAAACCAGGTTGGCGGCAAAAGTCAGATTAAACTGGATCCTTGCCCCCGGGCGGCAGAATGGTCAACATGATACCCTAACCTGACAAACCTAAAAAAAGAACTTTGCCATGAAATTGAATACCCGAGCGCAAACTGCACAATCGCCGAACAATAATTCTCCCATCGTACTGGTTCACGGCCTGTTTGGTAGCCTGGATAATCTGGGTGTGCTGGCGCGCGATTTAGTGACCGATCACGAGATCCTCCAGGTTGATATGCGCAATCACGGTCTTTCAGGGCGCTCGGAGGAGATGACGTACGCAGCCATGGCGCAGGATCTGCGGGACACCCTCGATGCGAATAATATTCAGAAAGCGACGCTTATCGGGCATTCAATGGGCGGTAAAGCGGTGATGGCGCTCACTGCGCTGGCACCTGAGCGAATTTCCGGGCTGGTGGTCATCGACGTTGCGCCCGTCAATTACGACGTTCGCCGTCACGATGAGATTTTTGCCGCCATCAATGCGGTCACCGAAGCGGGTGTCGCAACCCGCCAACAGGCGGCTGCCGTTATGCGCGAGCATCTTGATGAAGAAGGCGTGGTCCAGTTCCTGCTGAAATCGTTTGTTGACGGGCAATGGCGCTTTAACGTCCCGGTGCTGTGGGATCAGTATTCGCATATTGTGGGCTGGGAAGCCGTCCCCGCCTGGCCGCACCCTACCCTTTTTATTCGCGGCGGCAACTCCCCTTACGTCACTGACGCGTACCGTGACGCGCTGCTGGCGCAATTCCCGCAGGCTCGCGCTCACGTCATTGCGGGTGCCGGGCACTGGGTACACGCGGAAAAACCGGATGCCGTCCTGCGCGCCATTCGCCGCTATCTTACTGATACAGCGAATTGATTAAAAAGCCAGCGACCGGAAGACGACGGGCTTCCAGTCGTTGGCGTGTGGATTTGGGTGATGTATGATGGCGCGCTTATCGCCCGGGCATTAGCAGGGCGGCGTGTTTCCCCCGAAGTCTCAGAATCATGGCCAAAGAACAAACGGACCGTACGACACTAGATCTGTTCGCGAATGAGCGTCGACCGGGACGACCGAAAACGAATCCGCTTTCGCGCGATGAACAGCTGCGTATCAATAAACGCAACCAGCTTAAACGCGATAAAAATCGTGGGCTTAAGCGTGTCGAACTGAAGCTGAATGCCGATGCCGTCGATGCGCTTAACGAATTAGCTGACGCGCGCAACATCAGCCGCAGCGAATTGATCGAAGAGATGCTGATCGCCCAGCTTGAGACGTTACGCGGCAAGGCGTGAGTCAGAAAATCCCCAATATTACCTTTTTCATGTAGCACAGAGTGCAGTCCTGCGTGATAGCTGTTTCCGCAGGGTTGCCTGTTCTGCTATTATTGCCCTTATCCGTGGACAATTTGCGCCACCATACCATTAAGTTTCAAGAGGTTATTTTACTCATGGCAATCATCGGCATTTTCTTTGGCAGTGATACTGGCAACACTGAAAATATCGCAAAAAACATTCAAAAACAGCTCGGTAAAGACGTTGCTGATGTGCATGACATCGCCAAGAGCAGCAAAGAAGATCTCGAGGGCTATGACATCCTGCTGCTGGGCATCCCCACATGGTACTACGGTGAAGCACAGTGTGACTGGGACGATTTCTTCCCGACGCTGGAAGAAGTAGACTTCAACGGCAAGCTGGTTGCCCTGTTTGGCTGTGGCGATCAGGAAGACTATGCTGAGTATTTCTGTGATGCGCTGGGCACTATTCGCGACATCATTGAGCCACGCGGTGCGGCGATCGTCGGTCACTGGCCAACGGCGGGTTACCATTTCGAAGCTTCCAAAGGTCTGGCAGATGACGATCACTTCGTTGGCTTGGCCATTGATGAAGACCGTCAGCCAGAGCTGACCGCTGAGCGTGTAGAAAAATGGGTTAAGCAGGTTCGTGAAGAGCTGAACCTGGACGATATCCTTAACGCCTGATATCCCTGCGGCGCAACTCCGGTTGCGCCCGTTTTCCAGGTAAAACCGATTAAATTAATTGCTACAAACTTTTAACTTTTTCGCCCAGACCTGTACAATATCCCCCTGGTAAAAAGTGGGTGCCATCGAACAAGTTTGTTGGTGATACCACGTTTTTATAAGCATACTTTGCTTGAGACTTGCAGTTTTCATTTAGCCATGGCAGTTCTATAATGAGACGCATTATCCCAAGTGCATTTTCTGTCACTTCTTCTTTTGAAGTGAATCGTTTAGCAACAGGACAGATTCCGCATGACTGACAACAATACCGCATTAAAGAAAGCTGGCCTGAAAGTAACGCTTCCTCGGTTAAAAATCCTTGAAGTGCTTCAGGGGCCAGACAATCACCATGTCAGTGCGGAAGACCTTTATAAGCGTCTTATCGATATGGGTGAAGAGATTGGGCTGGCAACCGTCTATCGTGTGCTGAACCAGTTTGATGACGCGGGCATTGTTACTCGTCATAATTTCGAAGGCGGTAAATCCGTGTTCGAGCTGACTCAGCAGCACCACCACGATCACCTGATCTGCCTCGACTGTGGCAAGGTCATTGAATTTAGCGATGATTCCATTGAATCGCGCCAGCGTGAAATCGCCGCCCGTCATGGCATCCGCCTGACCAACCACAGCCTGTACCTGTACGGTCACTGTGCTGAAGGTGATTGCCGCGAAAATGAACATGCGCACGACGCAAAATAAGTGAGTGTTCATACTCTGAGCCAGCCGTGAGGTTGGCTTTTTTTTGCCTGAAAAGCCCGGTGACGCTGCGCCACCGGGCGTAAAGCAACTTATTTATTGTTATTGCGTATCTCGTTCCAGATCTTATCGCAACGCTTCGCCACTTCCTGATCGTTACTGGTTTTACGCGCCTGAATACAGGCCTGGTAATCCATTACGCGAACGTTTTCCTGCGTGGCGAATTGCTCATGGGTTTTGTCTTTTTTCAGCACGTTCAGCACGCTTTGACAGGCCTCAATCTTCTCAGGTGAACCCTGTGCGGTATTGATGCACGCGCTGTAGGCCTCTTTCAGACGGGAGTCCTCTTTCGGCGCCTGATCCTGCGCGCATGCCACCAGCCCGAAGGTCAGCAACGCAACGATTACCCTTTTATTCATCATGTTCAGTCTCCATAACGGCGGGACACCGCCCGCCGCAGCATTCATCAGAAGATGGTAAATGGCGCAATGACCATGAATTTCACGTCACGTTCATCCTGGAAGATGTTGCCGTAGCCGCCCGCGTAGCTCGGGATATCGGAGTGGTTGTCATACTGGGTGAAGTGCAGTTTGAACATCGTGCCTTTCGCACGGCCCTCCTGAAGGGTGTAAATCGCATCCAGGCTGTATGAAGACTCTTTCAGACGGTAGTTTGGATCGTAGTACGCGTCTGGCGTAGCCATATCCGCTGGCTTCGCATCCCAGGCGTACGCGTAGGACGCGCCCACTGCCCAGCCGGGCAGGTTCCAGTTTTTCAGGTCATACATTGCCCCGAAGAAGACCGCCTTTTCGCCGTCGGCGTTAAAGTCAGAGCGGTTATCCCACCAGATATCCAGACGACCGTTAGAGGAGGCGTAGGTTGGGGTCATACGTTGCAGGAAGTAGCCCTGCTGCCCTTCTGCCTTGACCCATGTTCCCTCCAGACGCAAATCAACCTGACCTACCTTGTAGCCGAAGGTCAGCGCCTGTAACCACGCGGTGCCGTCATAGATATCATTTACGCTGCCATCACTGACCTTGTCGCGCGTACCGTAGAACTGATAGCTGGTGCTCAGCGGGCTACCCGCGATATCAAATTTGTAGCTGGCTTTAGCAAAGTACTGATCGATATAGCCTTCAGCCTGACCAAATGCAGCTTCCAGCACCAGATCGTTTTTAAAGTCGTACTTCGCTCCCAGCGAGTGGAGATAATCAACTTTGGTTTTTTTATCGTTCTGATAGAACTTGTCCATCTCAATGTGCCACGGCGCTTTGTACTCGTTGGTCCACATATAGGAGAAGCTCAACGCCCCCGCATCGCCGTAGTCAAAATTAGCACCGGCTTCCGCCCCCTGATAGGTGCCTGGCATAAAGCTCCAGTGCGGCGCTAACAACGTCTGGCCGGTTGGCTGGATATAACCACCCCGCGCCCAGACCGGGCCATATTTGAATTTTGCAGCCGCTTTATACAGGCTGATACCGCTTTTATCGCCGGACCAGTCTTCGTCGTAGGCTTTATTACTGGAGGAGAACGCAATTTCGTTCGGATGGCCGCTGTCGCCATTTTCGGCCATTTCAATTGCGGTGAATGCGGCAATATCGATCCCGAACATATCGGCGGCATATCCCGACTGGAAATCCAGGTTGGCGTTCCATGTCGAGTGAGAAAGGTTGGTTTTGTATTTATCTTCAGTGACGTCTTTACGGTCACGCTCACGCTGCCAGTAATAAATACCGCCCGTGAGGGTGGAATCTTCAATGAAACCTGCTGCTTTTGCCTCTGGCGCAATCACCAGGCCCGACATTGCTGTCACACTGGCAATAGCTAGCGCCAGCGCACTACGTTTGCCACTAAACGTACGCATAGATTATTCCTCTTTGACGAATTAAAACGCCCTAAACGGCGAAAAACAGAAAAGACCAAATGGTCAGGGGTAGTCAGAAATACCCTCGAATTAACTACCGTCTTTAGGTTATTTTTCGCGACGCGAATTATCAATGGTTTTAATCAGGCAAAAGTCAGGATTATGACGAAGAGCACATATTTCGTAGTGCTTTGTAACATTTACCGGAAAGCGAGTACTGGCGGGGGAATGCGCTAATTTTCAGTAAGTAACATTGATATTGTGAATATATTTTTCAGTGTTTCTGTTTTTGGAAAACAACAAACTTTTTTTAAATAAAATAAGTAGCACCACATTGACCTGGAATGTTGGGTTTAAATGATTATCCCGATGCTTAACGACATGATCGTTAAATAAAAAAACGCCGCATTACGCGGCGTTTGTTTCTCATTGACCAGAGCAGCGTTATTATTCGCCGATCTTAGTCCAGGTATCACGCAGACCGACGGTACGGTTAAATACCGGTTTTTCTGCCGTGCTGTAACGGCTGTCCAGGCAGAAGTAACCCTCACGTTCAAACTGGAACGCTTTACCGGCTTCAGCGGCTTTCAGAGACGGCTCGGCATACCCCTGCTTGATAATCAGAGACTCAGGGTTAATGACCGCCAGGAAGTCCTCCGCAGCGCCTGGATTAGGCACACTGAACAGACGATCGTAGAGACGGATCTCAACCGGCAGCGCATGCTGCGCGCTCACCCAGTGGATTACACCTTTTACTTTACGGCCATCCGCCGGATCTTTACTCAGCGTCTCTGCGTCATACGTACAGAAGATGGTCGTGATGTTACCTTCCGCATCTTTCTCTACGCGCTCGGCTTTGATTACATAGGCGTTACGCAGACGTACTTCTTTGCCCAGCACCAGACGCTTGTACTGCTTGTTCGCTTCTTCGCGGAAGTCGGCACGATCGATCCAGATTTCACCGCTAAACGGCACGTCGCGGGTGCCCATTTCCGGTTTGTTCGGATGGTTAGGCATCGAGACCTGTTCGCTTCCGCCCTGCGGATAGTTTTCGATAACCAGTTTCACTGGATCGATCACTGCCATCGCGCGCGGCGCGTTTTCGTTCAGGTCTTCACGAATGCAGGATTCCAGAGACGCCATTTCGATGGTGTTGTCCTGCTTGGTGACGCCAATACGTTTGCAGAACTCACGAATGGACGCCGAGGTGTAGCCACGACGACGCAGGCCAGAGATGGTCGGCATACGCGGGTCGTCCCAGCCTTCAACGTGCTTGTCGGTGACCAGCAGGTTCAGCTTACGCTTGGACATCACGGTGTATTCCAGGTTCAGACGAGAGAACTCGTACTGACGCGGATGCACAGGAATGGTGATGTTATCCAGCACCCAGTCGTACAGACGACGGTTGTCCTGGAATTCCAGCGTGCACAGAGAGTGCGTAATGCCTTCCAGCGCATCGCTGATGCAGTGGGTGAAGTCGTACATCGGGTAGATGCACCACTTGTTACCGGTCTGGTGGTGTTCAGCGAACTTAATGCGGTACAGCACCGGATCGCGCATCACGATGAACGGAGACGCCATATCGATTTTGGCACGCAGACACGCTTTACCTTCTTCGAAGCCACCGGCACGCATTTTTTCAAACAGCGCCAGGTTCTCTTCCACGCTACGATCGCGGAACGGGCTGTTTTTGCCAGGCTGAGTCAGCGTACCGCGGTATTCACGGATTTCGTCAGCAGACAATTCGTCGACGTATGCCAGACCTTTGTTAATCAGTTCAACCGCATAGGCATACAGCTGATCGAAATAGTCTGAGGAGTAGCAGATATCGCCAGACCAGTTGAAGCCCAGCCATTGCACGTCGTTTTTAATCGACTCAACGTATTCGATGTCTTCTTTTACTGGGTTGGTGTCATCAAAACGCAGGTTGCACTGTCCCTGGTAATCTTGCGCAATACCAAAGTTCAGGCAGATCGATTTGGCGTGACCAATGTGCAGGTAGCCATTTGGCTCCGGCGGGAAACGCGTGTGGACTGTGGTGTGCTTACCACTGGCCAGATCTTCATCGATGATCTGGCGAATAAAGTTACTCGGGCGGGCTTCTGCCTCACTCATCGTGGATTCCTCAAAGCGTAAACAACGTATAACGGCATATGATCTTATAAGCCGGACGTAGTGACAACCCTTAAAACGTCCCGGAAGAAAATAATGGGGGCAATTGCTGCAAAAAAAAGCGGCGGAGGATATCCCCCGCCGCTAAAGGCATAACTCTACTCAGGAGCGATTACTTGCCTTTAATCTCATATAGTGGCGTCTGGCCTGCAACTACCTGCCCCTGCGCCTGGATCACCAGACCGCTGAAGTCGTCGATGTTGCTGCACACTACCGGGCTGATCATGGAGCGCGCGTTGGCATTCAGGAAGTCCAGATCCATTTCCAGAATCGGCTGGCCTGCCGCCACTTCTGCGCCCTCTTCCACCAGGCGAGTAAAGCCCTGACCGTTCAGCGCAACGGTATCGATACCCATATGGACTACGATCTCCGCGCCTTTTTCCGTTTCCAGGCAGAACGCGTGGTTGGTGTTGAAGATTTTCACGATAGTACCGGCAGCCGGAGAGACCACGGTTTTGTCCGTTGGTTTTACCGCCACGCCGTCACCGACCGCTTTGCTGGCGAACGCTTCGTCAGGCACCTGTTCAAGCGCAACAACGTCACCTGTCACCGGAGAAACCAGCGCAGCGATGGTCACCGCGTTTGGCACAGCCTGCGGTTTTGCAACCGGCGCGTCAGCCACCGGTGCGTTATCCGTTGAGGCGGCAGCGACCGGCCCACGGGCAACCACTTTTTTCATTTCATCGCCGATAGATTCGGCCTTCGCACCCACGATAACCTGGATGGTTTGTTTGTTCAGTTTCACCACACCAGACGCACCCAGGCGTTTGCACATTGCATCGCTCACGCGCGCGGAGTCGCCTACGGTCAGACGCAGACGGGTAATACAGGCATCGATCGCTTTCAGGTTGTCGGTGCCACCCACAGCGGCAATGTAGCTGGTTGCCAGCTGGGTTAAACCCTCTTCGGTATTGCTGTTGGCTTCACTGGTCACAACATCATCTTTCGTATCTTCGCGACCAGGCGTCTTCAGGTTAAACATACGAATAACCGCGCTGAACAGAACGAAGTAGATAACGAAGAAGATCAGGCCCATCACCATCAGGATCCAGACGTTGCTGCTTGCCGCCGGCAGGTTGTACATCAACACATAGTCGATGGCGCCTGCGGAGAAGGAGAAGCCAGCATGGATACCCAGAAGGGTGGCGACGAACAGGCTGATACCGGTCAGGATCGCGTGCATCAGATACAGCAGCGGAGCCAGGAACATGAACAGGAATTCCAGTGGCTCGGTCACGCCGGTCAGGAAGGCGGTGATCGCAACGGACAGCAGCATCCCGCCAATCATTGGGCGACGCGCTTTCGGCGCAGCCAGGTACATTGCCAGCGCCGCGCCAGGCAGACCAAACATCATGATTGGGAAGAAGCCAGACATGAACATGCCCGCGGTGCCGTCGCCTGCGTAGAAGCGGTTGATATCACCGTGGAATACCGCGCCGGCCGCGTTGGTGAACTCACCAATCTGGAACCAGGCGATGGTGTTCAGTACCTGATGCAGACCGGTTGGGATCAGCAGACGGTTAATGAAACCGAAGATGCCCGCACCCATTGCGCCCGCAGACACGATCCACTCGCCACCCGCATGGATAGCATGCTGCACCGGTGGCCAAACGTAGCCAAAGATGGCGGCGAGGATCAGACAGAAAAAGCCCGTCGCAATCGGCACAAAACGTTTACCGCCGAAGAAGCTCAGGAAGTCAGGAAGTTTGATACCTGCCCAACGGTTGTACACGGCACCACCCACCAGGCCAGTAATGATACCTGCCAGCACACCCATGTTGATTTCAGGATTGATGGTTACCATCGCTTTCGTGAGGATGAAGTAACCGACAGCCCCTGCCAGTGCCGCGGCACCCGCGCTGTCTTTTGACCAGCTTGACGCCACACCGATGGCGAAAATCAGCGCCAGGTTGTCAAAAATTGCGCCGCCTGCCTGGGCAATAAACGGCACGTTAAGAAGATCGGGTTGCCCGAATCGCAGCAGCAATGCTGCAACCGGTAGCACGGCGATAGGGAGCTGCAAAGCCCTACCGAGGCGCTGGAAAAAACCTAAAATATTCATCCTATTCCCCCTACGAGACCCTTTGTTAAGACTCGCGCATAAACTATGTTTTTATTGTGTCACGAACGATAGATACAGTTGATGATTCACTGGCAGTGTGAGTGTGTGAAAAATTAATTCGTATCGCAAATTAAACACCTATTTTTTGTGATTATTGTCACCAAATATCGTATTAAACCCTCCCTGTCACTGGCTAACGACGAAAACTTATTTTATCATTCAAAAAATCAAGACGGATTGATCCGGCCTGAAAGGTTCCAGGTTACGCTTAGTTCAGGTTGCACTAATCATCCGCCCACTTTTACTTAAACTTTAGAGGTGAATAATGAGACTGATTCCCCTGGCAACAGCTGAACAAGTCGGAAAATGGGCTGCTCGTCATATCGTTAACCGCATCAACGCGTTCAAACCAACAGCCGATCGTCCTTTCGTTCTCGGTCTTCCAACCGGCGGCACGCCCCTGACCGCTTATAAAGCTCTGGTTGAAATGCACAAAGCGGGCCAGGTTAGCTTTAAACACGTTGTGACCTTCAACATGGACGAATATGTCGGCCTGCCAAAGGAACATCCGGAAAGTTACCACAGCTTTATGCACCGTAATTTCTTCGATCACGTTGATATTCCGGCTGAAAACATTAACCTGCTGAATGGAAACGCGCCTGATATTGACGCAGAATGCCGTCAGTATGAAGAAAAAATCCGTTCCTACGGTAAAATCCACCTGTTTATGGGCGGCGTAGGCAACGATGGTCATATCGCGTTCAACGAACCGGCATCTTCACTGGCTTCCCGTACCCGTATTAAAACGCTGACCCATGATACGCGCGTGGCTAACTCCCGCTTCTTTGACGGCGACGTCAATCAGGTGCCTAAATACGCGCTGACCGTGGGCGTGGGCACGCTGCTGGATGCCGAAGAAGTGATGATTCTGGTGCTGGGCGCGGTGAAAGCGCAAGCGCTTCAGGCTGCCGTTGAAGGCAACGTGAACCATATGTGGACGATCAGCTGCTTACAGCTGCATCCAAAAGCGGTTGTCGTGTGTGACGAACCGTCCACCATGGAGCTGAAAGTGAAAACGCTGAAATACTTCAACGAGCTGGAAGCTGAGAACATCAAAGGTCTGTAATTGAATAACCGCCTCTTTTATCCGGGGCGGTCGCTTTTTTTAACCGGGGGTCGATATGTACGCTTTAACCCACGGTCGGATTTATACCGGCCATGAAATTCTGGATGACCATGCGATTGTAATCGCCAATGGCCTGATTGAACGTGTTTGCCCGCTGGCGGAACTGCCGCCGGAGATCGAACAGCGTTCACTCAATGGAGCTGTAATCTCCCCCGGTTTCATCGACGTACAGCTTAACGGCTGCGGCGGTGTCCAGTTTAACGATACCGCAGAAGCGGTGACGGTTGAAACGCTGGAAATTATGCAGAAAGCCAACGAGAAATCGGGCTGCACCAGCTATCTGCCAACGCTGATCACCAGCAGCGATGACCTGATGAAACAGGGTATCCGCGTCATGCGCGAATACCTGGCAAAACATCCGAATCAGGCGCTGGGCCTGCACCTGGAAGGGCCCTGGCTGAATATGGTCAAGAAAGGCACCCATAACCCAAACTACGTGCGCAAACCGGATGCCGAGCTGGTGGATTACATGTGCGCCAATGCCGATGTGATCACCAAAGTGACGCTGGCCCCGGAAATGACCGGCACGGACGTTATCAGCAAACTGGCCGCCGCCGGGATTGTGGTATCTGCGGGCCATTCGAACGCGACGCTGAAAGAGGCGAAGGCCGGTTTCCGCGCAGGCATTACATTTGCCACACACCTTTATAACGCGATGCCCTATATTACTGGCCGCGAACCGGGACTGGTTGGCGCAATTCTGGATGAACCAGACGTCTACTGCGGCATTATCGCCGACGGCTTGCATGTCGATTACACCAACATCCGCAACGCCAAACGCCTGAAAGGCGACAAGCTCTGCCTGGTGACGGATGCTACCGCTCCGGCAGGAGCGAATATTGACCAGTTCATTTTTGCTGGTAAAACAATATACTACCGGAATGGACTGTGTGTGGATGAGAACGGCACGCTGAGCGGTTCTTCTCTGACGATGATCGAAGGGGTACGTAACCTCGTTGAACATTGCGGCATCGCACTTGAGGAAGTGCTGCGCATGGCCACGCTTTATCCGGCGCGCGCCATTGGCGTCGATAAACAGCTCGGTGGTATTGCGCCAAGTATGGTTGCAAACCTGACGGCGTTCACACACGATTATAAAATTATTAAGACCATCGTTAATGGTAACGAGGTCGTCACTGAGTAAGTAAAAGTATGACACCAGGCGGACAAGCTCAAATCGGTAATGTCGATCTCGTTAAACAACTTAACAGCGCGGCAGTTTATCGCCTGATTGACCAGCACGGGCCAATCTCACGCATTCAGATAGCCGAACAAAGCCAGCTTGCTCCCGCCAGCGTGACAAAAATTACACGTCAGCTTATTGAGCGCGGCCTGATCAAAGAAGTCGATCAGCAGGCCTCCACCGGGGGCCGCCGCGCGATTTCCATCGTCACGGAAACCCGCAATTTTCAGGCCATTGGCGTTCGCTTAGGACGTCATGACACCACGCTTACGCTCTACGACCTGAGCAGCAAGGCCATTGCCGAAGAGCATTACCCCCTTCCTGAGCGCACGCAGGAGACGCTTGAACATGCGTTACTGAATACCATTGCGCAGTTTATCGAAAGCTGTCAGCGCAAGATCCGTGAACTCATCGCCATCTCGGTGATTTTGCCCGGCCTGGTTGACCCGGAAAGCGGCGTTATTCGCTACATGCCGCATATTAAGGTAGAGAACTGGGGGCTGGTTGAGGCGCTGGAAAAGCGCTTCAAGCTGACCTGCTTTGTTGGTCACGATATTCGCTCGCTGGCGCTGGCGGAGCACTACTTTGGAGCGAGCCAGGACTGCGAAGACTCTATTCTGGTGCGCGTTCACCGTGGTACAGGTGCGGGCATCATCTCGAATGGCCGCATTTTTATTGGTCGTAACGGTAACGTAGGCGAGATTGGTCATATCCAGGTGGAACCGCTTGGCGAGCGCTGCCACTGCGGTAATTTTGGCTGTCTTGAAACCGTTACCGCCAACGCCGCCATTGAACATCGCGTTCGCCATCTGCTGGAGCAGGGTTACCAGAGCCGCGTCACGCTGGACGATTGTAAGATCGGCACCATCTGCAAAGCGGCAAACAAAGGCGATGCGCTGGCCTGCGAAGTGATCGAACAGGTAGGACGCCACCTGGGTAAGACCATCGCCATTGCCATCAACCTGTTTAATCCGCAAAAGGTGGTGATTGCCGGCGAGATCGTTGAAGCCGAAAAAGTGTTACTGCCCGCCATTGAAGGCTGCATCAATACCCAGGCGCTGAAGGCATTTCGCCAGAATTTGCCGGTGGTGCGATCTACGCTCGATCACCGCTCGGCAATTGGCGCATTCGCCCTGGTAAAACGTGCCATGCTGAACGGGATCCTGCTGCAACATTTGCTGGAATCCTGATCGGATCTTATAGTAACGCCTTCTTTTTTTGATGTCGGATTGTCCATGACCATTAAGAATGTAATTTGTGATATCGACGGCGTGCTGATGCACGACAACGTTGCCGTGCCGGGTGCTGCGGAGTTTCTTCACCGCATCATCGATAAAGGAATGCCACTGGTTCTTCTCACGAACTACCCTTCACAGACTGGTCAGGATCTGGCAAACCGCTTTGCTACTGCGGGCGTCAACGTCCCGGACAGCGTGTTCTATACCTCTGCGATGGCGACCGCGGATTTCCTGAAGCGTCAGGAAGGCAAAAAAGCCTATGTGGTTGGTGAAGGTGCGCTGATCCACGAGCTGTATAAAGCGGGCTTCACCATCACCGACGTGAACCCGGACTTTGTCATCGTGGGCGAAACGCGCTCCTTTAACTGGGAGATGATGCATAAGGCAGCCTACTTTGTCGCCAACGGTGCGCGTTTTATCGCCACCAACCCGGACACGCACGGTCGCGGTTTTTATCCCGCCTGCGGTGCGCTGTGTGCCGGTATCGAAAAAATCTCGGGCCGTAAGCCGTTTGTTGTCGGTAAACCGAGCCCGTGGATTATCCGCGCCGCACTGAATACGATGCAGGCACACTCAGAAGAAACCGTCATTGTGGGCGACAACCTGCGTACCGATATTCTTGCTGGCTTCCAGGCGGGGCTTGAAACCATCCTGGTGCTTTCTGGCGTTTCACAGCTTGATGACATTGATACGATGCCGTTCCGGCCAAGCTGGATTTACCCCTCTGTCGACGAAATCGACGTTATTTGATTCAGAACCACGCCTCAGGGCGTGGTTTTTCATTTCTGCTGTCTTAAAACATCACTTCATCTAACGAAATCAGCTCTTCATTGAGAAATCATCAATAGAATCGCTTAAGGCATACACTTTTTTTAAGATTCGGCAATTGCCATTGCACTTTTTACGTTTTCATCGGTAAAACGCTTGCGCCCCCTCCCCTTTTTGCGGCATTTTCATAAGCAAGCAACATCACAACGCAACAGGGTTAACGGAGAAGGTTATGTGTTCTATTTTTGGCGTACTGGATATTAAAACTGACGCGGGCGAACTGCGTAAAAAAGCACTCGAATTGTCCCGCCTGATGCGCCATCGCGGTCCGGACTGGTCAGGCGTTTACGCCAGCGATAAAGCGATTCTGGCTCACGAACGTCTCTCCATTGTTGATGTCAACGCTGGCGCACAGCCGCTGTATAACGAGAAAAAAACGCACGCGCTGGCTGTTAACGGTGAAATTTACAACCATCAGGCGCTGCGCGCTGAGTACGGCGATCGCTACGCGTTTCAGACCGGCTCAGACTGCGAAGTGATCCTGGCGCTGTATCAGGAGAAAGGCCCGGAGTTCCTCGACGACCTGCAAGGTATGTTCGCCTTCGCCCTGTACGACAGCGAAAAAGACGCTTACCTGATTGGCCGCGACCATATTGGTATTATCCCGCTGTACATGGGACACGATGAACACGGTAACTTCTACGTTGCCTCAGAGATGAAAGCCCTGGTACCGGTATGCCGCACCATCAAAGAGTTCCCGGCAGGTAGCTACCTGTGGAGCCAGGACGGCGAGATCCGCCCGTACTACCAGCGCGACTGGTTTGATTATGAAGCGGTGAAAGACAACGTGACGGACAAAGCGGAACTGCGTCAGGCGCTGGAAGAGTCAGTGAAAAGCCACCTGATGTCAGATGTCCCCTACGGTGTACTGCTCTCCGGCGGTCTGGACTCCTCCGTGATCTCCGCGATCACCAAGAAATTCGCCGCACGTCGCGTGGAAGATCAGGAGCGCTCTGAAGCCTGGTGGCCACAACTGCACTCCTTTGCCGTGGGTCTGGAAGGGGCACCTGACCTGAAAGCCGCCCAGGAAGTGGCGAACCATCTTGGCACGGTGCACCATGAAATTCACTTCACCGTACAGGAAGGTCTGGATGCGATCCGCGATGTGATCTATCACATTGAAACCTATGATGTGACCACCATTCGCGCCTCCACGCCGATGTATTTGATGTCGCGGAAGATCAAAGCGATGGGCATCAAGATGGTGCTCTCCGGCGAGGGTTCTGACGAAGTGTTTGGCGGTTACCTCTATTTCCACAAAGCACCGAACGCCAAAGAGCTGCATGAAGAAACGGTGCGTAAGCTACAGGCGCTGCACATGTTTGACTGCGCGCGCGCCAACAAAGCGATGTCAGCCTGGGGTGTAGAAGCCCGCGTGCCGTTCCTCGATAAGAAATTCCTCGATGTGGCGATGCGCATCAACCCACAGGACAAAATGTGCGGCAACGGCAAAATGGAGAAACATATCCTGCGTGAATGTTTTGAATCCTACCTGCCGGCGAGCGTGGCGTGGCGTCAGAAAGAGCAGTTCTCCGATGGCGTAGGCTACAGCTGGATCGACACCCTGAAAGAGGTGGCGGCGAAACAGGTTTCTGATCAACAACTGGAAACTGCGAGCTTCCGTTTCCCGTACAACACGCCAGCCTCGAAAGAGGCGTATTTGTACCGTGAGATCTTTGAGGAGCTGTTCCCGGTTCCAAGCGCAGCCGAGTGCGTACCGGGTGGTCCTTCGGTCGCCTGCTCTTCTGCTAAAGCCATTGAATGGGATGAATCCTTCAAAGCGATGAACGATCCGTCAGGACGCGCGGTGGGCGTTCACCAGTCTGCTTATAAATAATGTCCAGACTATAATCAGGCCCTCCGGGGCCTGATTTTTTTGCCTCTCTTTTCCCGGCATAAAATCGATTAATAACCAATAATTGTCGAATATTCGGCCTCGCTGTTCGCAACCTAACCAAACAGTCACATTCCGGCTATTTTCATTGAAAAAGGTGTTGACGCTGCAAGGGTCTATACGCATAATGCGCCCCGCAACGCCGATAAGGTAACGCGAAAAAAAGATGGCTACGTAGCTCAGTTGGTTAGAGCACATCACTCATAATGATGGGGTCACAGGTTCGAATCCCGTCGTAGCCACCATCTTTTTTGCGGGAGTGGCGAAATTGGTAGACGCACCAGATTTAGGTTCTGGCGCCGCAAGGTGTGCGAGTTCAAGTCTCGCCTCCCGCACCATTCCCAGGTAAGCGTTGCACGGATGGGGTATCGCCAAGCGGTAAGGCACCGGTTTTTGATACCGGCATTCCCTGGTTCGAATCCAGGTACCCCAGCCATATTTCTTCGATCATGCGGTTCTCCGCGGTATTGGGGTATCGCCAAGCGGTAAGGCACCGGTTTTTGATACCGGCATTCCCTGGTTCGAATCCAGGTACCCCAGCCATCGAAGATTGCAGTACTGGCTACGTAGCTCAGTTGGTTAGAGCACATCACTCATAATGATGGGGTCACAGGTTCGAATCCCGTCGTAGCCACCATATTTACGTTATCGAATACGATTCGGTAAACTGAACATTGTTGGGGTATCGCCAAGCGGTAAGGCACCGGATTCTGATTCCGGCATTCCGAGGTTCGAATCCTCGTACCCCAGCCACTTTAAAGTCGTTAAGCAGTTTGTTTAACGCAATTGGGGTGTCGCCAAGCGGTAAGGCTCTGGTTTCTGATACCAGCATTCCGGGGTTCGAATCCCTGCACCCCAGCCACTTTAAACAAACAAGCCCGCTCTGCGGGCTTTTTTGTTTTTGTTGTTCAGAATAGTGCGGCCTGATGCCTTCACCCTAACCCTCTCCCACGGGGAGAGGGAATAAAGATCAGAGTCCGAGGGCGTACTTCAGGGCCTGACGCTTCAGACCACCGGCACGTTCCGCTGCCATCAATCCAATATTGCGCACTATACGCACCGGACCAACATCATTGCTGAACCCGGCATAGAACAGATCCATCCCCGACTGCATAATGAAGTTATCCGCCATACGGCGCGTCTGGTAGCGCTTCAGAACCTGATGGCTGGCCCAGGCTTCCGCGTGGGCGCGAGCGTTACCCAGCACATCCAGTAACGCATCGACGTCACGGTATCCCAGATTCACCCCCTGCCCCGCCAGCGGATGAATGGTGTGCGCCGCGTCCCCCACAAGCACCAGTCCTTCACGGGCATACTGCAACGCATGGCGTCGCATCAGCGGGAATGCGCCGGCGGCAACCGGGGTCACGTTGCCCAGACGGCTCGGGAAGTGCTGGCGGATTTCGCGCTGCAACTGATCCATGGACAGCCCCTGCAACTGTCGAATGCGCGCCGGTTTGTCGTACCACACCAGCGAAGCCCAGTTATCAAACAGCGGTAAGAATGCATGCGGGCCGTTCGGCGTAAAATGCTGCCAGGTGCTTTCGCCCGGCGCGTTTTCTGACTGAACGGTGATCAGCATGCAGGACTGCTGGTACTGCCAGGCATGGATCCCAATGCCTGCCATCTGCCTGACCTGCGAGTTCGCGCCATCCGCTCCCACCACCAGCTTTACGGCCAGCTCATCGTCGTTGTCCAGCGTCAGGAGATACCCGCCCTCATGACGATGCAGGTCTTTCAGCGAGTCCGGCACGCGCAGCGTCACCTTCGGGTGCGCCTCCAGCGCCTGCCAGAGTGCCTGCTGGAGCACGTTGTTTTCCACCATATAGCCCAGGCGCGGCAGTTTCAGCTCGGCGGCATCAAACGACACATGAGCATTTTCCCACTCCCAGGTTTCGAGACGGCTGTAAGGATGCGCGCGCATCGCCAGCACCGCCTCCCAGACGCCCAGCCCGCGAAGCAGATCAACAGAGGCCGCGCTGATGGCGGAAATACGTACGTCCGGTTGGCTGGCAGGATCGAATGCCGGCGGAGCCGCCTGTTCAATAACGGTTACGTCAAATCCCTGCTGCGCCAGCCCCAGCGCCAGTGCGCCGCCGACCATACCGCCGCCAACAACGGCAACTTCGGTGTTCAGGAGTGTCATGGTCACTATTCCTTATTGAAGAATACCTTAAGTTTACCGGATTTTTGCGGCCCTGAGGTTGACAACCTTCATACTGGTCACAACCGCACCAAAGCATTACAATACGCGGCTTGCAATCCTGAGCTGAGCAAGTCGATGACTAAAAAACTCCATATAAAAACCTGGGGCTGTCAGATGAACGAATACGATTCATCGAAGATGGCCGATCTGCTGGATACCACCCACGGATACCAGCTGACTGAAAATGCGAAAGAAGCCGATGTGCTGCTGCTGAACACCTGTTCAATTCGTGAAAAAGCACAGGAAAAAGTCTTTCATGTGTTAGGCCGCTGGAAGCTTCTCAAACGGAAAAATCCGGACCTGATCATTGGCGTGGGTGGCTGCGTCGCATCGCAGGAAGGTAAGCTGATCCGCCAGAGAGCCCCCTATGTGGATATCGTTTTTGGCCCTCAAACCCTGCACCGCCTGCCAGAGATGATTAACCAGGTTCGCGGCAGCCGTAGCCCGGTGGTTGACGTGAGCTTCCCGGAGATCGAGAAATTTGACCGTCTGCCAGAGCCGCGCGCTGATGGCCCGACCGCCTTCGTCTCCATCATGGAAGGCTGCAACAAATACTGTACTTACTGCGTGGTGCCTTATACCCGCGGTGAAGAAGTGAGCCGCCCGGCAGACGATATCCTGTTTGAAATCGCGCAGCTTGCCGCGCAGGGCGTTCGCGAAGTGAACCTGCTGGGGCAGAACGTGAACGCCTGGCGCGGGGAAAACTACGACGGTACCACCGGCAGCTTTGCTGAACTGCTGCGTCTGGTGGCGGCGATTGACGGCATCGACCGCATTCGCTTTACCACCAGCCATCCGATGGAATTTACCGACGACATTATTGACGTCTATCGCGATACGCCAGAGCTGGTGAGCTTCCTGCACCTGCCGATCCAGTGCGGCTCTGACCGCGTGCTGAACCTGATGGGTCGTCCACATACGGTGCTGGAGTATAAGTCCACCATCCGCAAGCTGCGTGAAGCGCGCCCGGATATCCAGATTAGCTCCGACTTTATCGTCGGCTTCCCTGGCGAAACCGCTGATGACTTCGAGCGCACCATGAAGCTCATCGGCGAGGTGAATTTCGACGTCAGCTACAGCTTTATCTTCTCTGCGCGCCCGGGCACCCCTGCGGCCGATATGGTTGATGATGTACCGGAAGAAGAGAAAAAGCAGCGTCTGTATATTTTACAGGAGCGTATCAACCAGCAGGCCAACGCCTGGAGTCGTCGCATGCTCGGCACTGTCCAGCGTATTCTGGTGGAAGGCACCTCCCGTAAGAGCATCATGGAACTGTCTGGTCGAACCGAAAATAACCGCGTGGTGAATTTTGAAGGCACCCCGGACATGATCGGTAAGTTTGTGGACGTCGAGATTGTCGAAGTGCTCACGAACTCGCTGCGCGGGAAGGTGGTACGCACTGAGGACGAAATGGGTCTGCGAATTGCACAGACTCCGGAATCCGTTATCTCTCGCACCCGCAAGGTCAACGACTCTGGCGTAGGTATTTACCAGCCGTGATCCTCCTGGCCTGCCTGTCCGGCAGGCCTTGTATTTCCTCTCATCACCCCCAATATCTACCGCAACGCTTGCGCCTTTATTCTATGGCGTGAATAATTTCGGTAATGACCGTTTTATTACGCCGTGTGGCCACAGGTCAGTTAACCAATTAAAGAGGAACAGTTTGAACATAGATACGCGTGAAATTAGCCTTGAGCCCGCAGACAACGCTCGCCTGCTGAGCCTGTGCGGGCCGTTTGATGACAACATCAAACAACTGGAGCGACGTCTGGGTATCGAAATCAATCGTCGCGATAACCATTTCAAACTCACCGGACGCCCAATCTGCGTCAACGCCGCGGCAGATATTCTCCGCAGCCTGTATGTTGATACCGCCCCGATGCGCGGAGAGATCCAGGATATTGAACCTGAACAGATCCACCTTGCCATCAAAGAGGCGCGCGTGCTTGAGCAGAGCGCGGAGAGCGTGCCGGACTATGGCAAAGCCATCAACATCAAAACTAAACGCGGCGTGATTAAGCCTCGTACCCCGAACCAGGCGCAGTACATCGCCAATATTCTCGACCATGACATCACCTTCGGCGTGGGCCCGGCGGGTACGGGTAAAACCTATCTGGCCGTTGCTGCTGCGGTCGATGCGCTTGAGCGTCAGGAGATCCGCCGTATCCTGCTGACCCGCCCTGCTGTTGAAGCCGGTGAAAAACTGGGCTTCCTGCCGGGCGATCTGAGCCAGAAGGTCGACCCGTATCTGCGCCCGCTGTATGACGCGCTGTTCGAAATGCTCGGCTTCGAGAAAGTTGAAAAGCTCATCGAGCGTAACGTGATTGAAGTGGCCCCGCTGGCCTACATGCGTGGCCGTACGCTTAACGACGCGTTCATCATTCTGGATGAGAGCCAGAACACCACTATCGAACAGATGAAGATGTTCCTGACGCGTATTGGCTTTAACTCGAAAGCGGTTATCACCGGTGACGTCACCCAGATTGACCTGCCGCGTAACACCAAATCGGGTCTGCGTCACGCCATCGAAGTCCTGGCCGAGGTAGAGGAAATCAGCTTCAACTTCTTCCACAGTGAAGACGTGGTACGCCATCCGGTGGTCGCGCGTATCGTTAACGCTTATGAGGCCTGGGAAGAGGCAGATCAGAAGCGCAGGGCCGAACTGGCCGCGGAACGTAAGCGCGAAGCGCAGGAGCATGAACAGAAATGAGTCAGGTGATCCTCGATTTACAGCTGGCCTGTGAAGATAATTCCGGCATGCCAGAAGAGGCACAGTTTCAGAAATGGCTGGATGCCGTTATCCCCCAGTTTCAGGAAGAATCTGAGGTCACGATTCGCCTGGTGGATGAAGCAGAAAGCCATGAGCTCAACCTGACCTACCGCGGGAAAGATAAGCCGACCAACGTGCTCTCTTTCCCGTTCGAAGCCCCTCCGGGCATTGAGATGCCGCTGCTGGGCGATCTGATCATCTGCCGTCAGGTGGTTGAGCAGGAAGCCAAAGAGCAGCAAAAGCCGCTGGAAGCGCACTGGGCACACATGGTGGTGCACGGTAGCCTGCATCTTCTGGGTTACGACCATATTGAAGATGACGAAGCGGAAGAGATGGAATCCCTCGAGACAGAGATAATGCTTGCTCTGGGCTATGAGGATCCGTACATTGCCGAGAAAGAATAGTCAGTCACTGACTACCATGCCGCCGCGCAGGGACATAGCGCGGCGGTTAACGTTGAACTAACAAGAGAACCCTTAACAAACGCCATGAGCGACGACAATTCACACAGTAGCGACACGACAACCACTAAAAAGGGATTTTTCTCCCTCATTCTGAACCAGCTTTTCCACGGCGAACCGAAAAACCGTGATGAACTGCTGGAGCTGATTCGTGATTCCGGGCAGAACGACCTTATCGACGAAGATACGCGCGAAATGCTCGAAGGGGTGATGGACATCGCCGACCAGCGCGTCCGCGACATCATGATCCCCCGCTCGCAGATGATTACCCTGAAACGCAACCAGACGCTGGACGAGTGCCTCGATGTGATTATCGAATCGGCTCACTCACGTTTCCCGGTCATCAGCGAAGATAAAGATCACATTGAAGGGATTTTGATGGCGAAAGATCTGCTGCCGTTTATGCGCAGCGATGCCGAAGCCTTCAGTATGGAAAAGGTGTTACGCCCGGCCGTGGTTGTGCCGGAAAGTAAGCGTGTGGATCGGATGCTGAAGGAGTTTCGCTCCCAGCGCTATCACATGGCGATTGTTATTGATGAATTTGGTGGCGTTTCCGGTCTGGTCACAATCGAAGACATCCTTGAGCTGATCGTGGGCGAAATCGAAGACGAGTATGACGAAGAAGAGGATATTGACTTCCGTCAGCTGAGCCGCCACACCTGGACCGTGCGCGCGCTGGCCTCCATTGAAGACTTCAACGATACCTTTGGCACCAGTTTCAGCGATGAAGAAGTGGACACCATTGGTGGTCTGGTGATGCAGGCCTTCGGCCATCTTCCGGCCCGCGGTGAAACCGTTGACATCGATGGTTACCAGTTCAAGGTCGCAATGGCTGACAGCCGACGTATTATTCAGGTTCACGTCAGAATGCCGGACGACTCACCGGTGCCAAAACTGGAAGATTAATGTAAATGGCATTTGCCCCACTCTTTGAACGCCAGCGCGTCCGTTTGCTGCTGGCGCTGTTACTCGGAGCCAGCGGTACGCTGGCTTTTTCTCCTTACGATATCTGGCCAGCCGCTATTCTCTCCCTGATGGGGATACAGGGGCTTACCCTGAACCGTCGTCCGGTACAGGCCGCGGCCATCGGCTACTTCTGGGGGCTGGGACTGTTTGGCTCTGGTATCAACTGGGTCTACGTCAGTATCGCGCAATTTGGCGGAATGCCGGGGCCGGTTAACGTCTTCCTGGTTGTGCTGCTCGCCGCCTATCTTTCGCTCTACACTGGCCTGTTCGCGGGCATCCTGTCTCGCCTGTGGCCAAAAACGACCTGGCTGCGCGTGGCGATAGCGGCACCCGTTGTCTGGCAAATCACCGAATTTCTGCGCGGCTGGGTACTGACCGGCTTCCCGTGGTTGCAGTTCGGCTATAGCCAGGTAGACGGCCCGCTGAAAGGCCTGGCCCCGGTCATGGGCGTGGAAGCCATCAACTTCCTGTTGATGATCGTCAGCGGCCTGCTGGTGCTGGCCCTGGTGACACGTAACTGGAAGCCGCTGGTTGCCGCGTTAATCCTGTTTGCTCTGCCCTTCCCGCTGCGTTATATCCAGTGGTTTACGCTGGAGCCCGCGCGCGCCACGCAGGTTTCTCTGGTCCAGGGCGATATCCCGCAGTCCCTGAAATGGGATGAGAATCAGCTGCTGAACACGCTGAAAATCTACGCCAACGCCACTGAAAAGGTGATGGGCAAATCGCAGCTCATCATCTGGCCTGAGTCTGCGATCCCGGACCTGGAGATCAATCAGCAGCCCTTCCTGAAGATGATGGACGATCTGCTGCGCGCACGCGGCAGTACGCTGATTACCGGAATTGTGGATGCGCGTCTCAATCAGCAGAACCGCTATGACACGTACAACACGATCATTACGCTCGGTAAGGACAGCGAATACAGCTATACCTCCACCAATCGTTACAACAAAAACCACCTTGTACCGTTTGGCGAATTTGTTCCGCTGGAGTCTATTCTGCGCCCACTGGCACCGTTCTTTGATTTGCCGATGTCCTCATTCAGCCGGGGCCCTTACGTTCAGCCGCAGCTGCATGCGCACGGTTTTGCCCTGACGGCCGCCATTTGCTACGAGATTATCCTCGGCGAGCAGGTGCGCGATAATTTCCGCCCGGACACCGACTATCTGCTGACCATCTCAAACGATGCGTGGTTCGGTAAATCGATTGGCCCGTGGCAGCACTTCCAGATGGCGAGAATGCGTTCTCTGGAGCTGGCGCGTCCGTTGCTGCGCAGCACCAATAACGGCATTACTGCCGTGATTGGTCCGCAGGGTGAAATCCAGGCCATGATCCCGCAATTTACCCGTGAGGTGCTGACTACTAACGTCACGCCAACTACCGGGCTCACCCCTTACGCGCGCACCGGGAACTGGCCGCTGTGGATTTTGACCGTGCTGTTCGGCTTTGGCGCAGTGCTGATGAGCCTGCGTCAGCGTCGTAAATAACCTTACCTTCTGTTGCCGGGTGGCGGCTACGCCTTACCCGGCCTGCTCTCCGGCGCCGCCGCCACCCGACAATTTCCTCCCAAACTTCAATTCTGGCACGCCTGTTGCTTTGTTTAATTACATCAACGCTGTCTGGCTTAACGTGCAACCTTGTCGCACCAGCGTAGATCATCGGTAGCACCGAAACGGTGCAACGAGGGATTATTGCCTCTGAATGGTGCGGCGCGCTTCGCAAAAATAAACAATAACGCAGCAAAATCTTTACATTAAGCCAGACTAAATGTTAACAAGCTTGCATAACACTGCACTCGCATTGCGCGAGATATAACAACATCACAATGGGTATCTATGCGTCACTGGCGCTGATAAGAAAGGAGTTGGGTATGCAATTACGTAAACTGGCCACAGCAATGCTGGTTATGGGAATGTCTGCGGGGGTTGTCCACGCTGAAGACGCTCCGGCAGCAGGAAGCACTCTCGACAAGATTGCCAAAAACGGCGTGATCGTGGTCGGCCACCGTGAATCTTCTGTCCCGTTCTCTTACTACGACAACACGCAAAAAGTCGTGGGCTATTCACAGGATTACTCCAACGCCATCGTTGAAGCCGTGAAGAAAAAGCTGAACAAACCTGACCTGCAAGTGAAGCTGATCCCCATCACTTCACAGAACCGTATTCCTCTGCTGCAAAACGGCACATTTGATTTTGAATGTGGCTCAACCACCAACAACCTTGAGCGTCAGAAACAGGCCGCTTTCTCGGACACCATCTTCGTTGTGGGCACCCGCCTGCTGACGAAGAAAGGCGGCGACATCAAAGATTTTGCTGACCTGAAAGGCAAAGCGGTTGTTGTGACCTCCGGTACCACGTCCGAAGTGCTGCTGCACAAGCTGAACGACGAAAAGAAAATGGACATGCGCATCATCAGCGCGAAAGACCATGGCGACTCCTTCCGTACCCTGGAAAGCGGCCGTGCCGTCGCGTTTATGATGGATGACGCTCTGCTGGCAGGCGAGCGCGCCAAGGCGAAGAAACCAGACAACTGGGAAATCGTCGGTACCGCCCAGTCGAAAGAAGCCTACGGCTGTATGCTGCGTAAAGGTGACGAGGACTTCAAGAAACTGATCGATGACACCATCGCTCAGGCGCAAACCTCCGGCGAAGCGGCAAAATGGTTCGACAAATGGTTCAAGAACCCAATTCCACCAAAAAACCTGAACATGAACTTTGAACTGTCTGACGACATGAAAGCGCTGTTCAAATCACCAAACGACAAAGCTCTTAACTAATTAGAACGACAGGGGCGGGATCTCCTGCCCTCTCGATTGTCGGGAAGCATGGACAGACTATACGTTGAGTGGTCGTTCCCCACTCAGCGCAAAAATTGAGCTTCTCACCAATCTTCGAGGGTAGCGCTGCTACCCTTTTTTTTCTGGAGTTTACTATGTCAATTGACTGGAACTGGGGCATCTTTCTGCAACAAGCCCCGTTCGGCAACACCACCTATCTCGGCTGGCTGTGGAGCGGCTTTCAGGTTACCGTTGCATTATCGATAACGGCGTGGATTATCGCGTTTCTTGTCGGTTCGCTGTTCGGTATTCTGCGTACCGTCCCTAACCGTTTTCTCTCTTCGATTGGCACGCTCTATGTGGAACTGTTCCGTAACGTTCCGCTGATCGTGCAGTTCTTTACCTGGTATCTGGTGATCCCGGAACTGCTGCCGGAAGATCTCGGCATGTGGTTTAAGGCCGAGCTGGATCCTAACGTACAATTTTTTGTCTCCTCTATGCTGTGTCTGGGGCTGTTCACCGCTGCGCGCGTCTGCGAGCAGGTACGTGCCGCCATACAGTCACTGCCGCGCGGGCAAAAGAATGCGGCACTGGCGATGGGCCTGACTCTGCCTCAGGCCTACCGTTACGTACTGCTGCCGAACGCTTACCGCGTCATCGTTCCGCCGATGACGTCCGAGATGATGAACCTGGTAAAAAACTCGGCTATCGCCTCAACCATTGGTCTGGTAGATATGGCGGCGCAGGCGGGCAAACTGCTGGATTATTCCGCTCACGCATGGGAATCCTTCACGGCGATCACGCTCGCCTATGTTCTGATTAACGCATTCATCATGCTGGTGATGAACCTGGTTGAACGCAAAGTACGCCTGCCGGGCAATCTGGGGGGCAAATAAATGTACGATTTTGACTGGAGTTCCATTGTTCCCTCCATGCCCTATCTGCTGGATGGACTGGCAATCACCTTAAAGATCACCGTTATCGCCATTATCGTCGGTATTGTCTGGGGCACCCTGCTGGCAGTGATGCGCCTGTCGAGCTTTAAGCCGCTCGCCTGGTTTGCCACGGCTTACGTTAACGTGTTCCGCTCCATTCCACTGGTCATGGTGCTGCTGTGGTTTTATCTGATTGTTCCCGGCTTTTTACAGAACGTACTGGGACTGTCGCCAAAGACCGATATCCGCCTGATCTCTGCCATGGTGGCGTTTTCCATGTTTGAAGCCGCCTACTACTCAGAGATCATCCGCGCCGGTATTCAGAGTATCTCGCGCGGGCAGTCCAGCGCTGCGCTGGCGCTCGGTATGACGCACTGGCAGTCTATGAAGCTCATTATTCTGCCGCAGGCGTTTCGCGCCATGGTTCCGCTGCTGCTGACGCAGGGCATCGTCCTGTTCCAGGATACCTCCCTGGTCTACGTGCTGAGTCTGGCAGACTTCTTCCGTACCGCCTCCACCATTGGCGAACGTGACGGAACGCAGGTTGAGATGATCCTCTTCGCGGGCGGGGTCTATTTTGTGATTAGTTTAAGCGCATCGCTGTTGGTCAGCTGGCTGAAGAAAAGGACGGTATAATGATTTCCCTGAAAAATGTTTCTAAATGGTATGGGCACTTTCAGGTGCTGACCGACTGCTCAACAGAAGTGAAAAAAGGCGATGTGGTGGTGGTATGCGGTCCGTCCGGTTCCGGTAAGTCCACGCTTATCAAAACCGTTAATGGGCTGGAACCTGTCCAGCAGGGCGAGATTGTCGTTAACGGCACCAAAGTGAATGACCGCAAAACCAACCTTGCCCAGCTTCGCTCCCACGTAGGGATGGTGTTCCAGCATTTTGAGCTGTTCCCTCACCTCTCCATCATTGAGAACCTGACGCTGGCGCAGGTGAAAGTGCTGAAGCGCGACAAAAAAGCGGCGCGCGAAAAGGGGCTGAAGTTGCTGGAACGCGTCGGGCTGTCTGCACATGCGGATAAGTTCCCGGCGCAGCTTTCGGGCGGCCAACAGCAGCGTGTGGCAATCGCGCGTGCGCTGTGCATGGATCCGGTGGCTATGCTGTTTGATGAGCCGACGTCCGCGCTCGATCCTGAGATGATCAACGAAGTGCTGGACGTCATGGTGGAGCTGGCGCACGAAGGGATGACCATGATGGTGGTGACGCACGAAATGGGCTTCGCCCGTAAAGTGGCCAACCGCGTGATCTTCATGGACGAAGGGAAAATTGTTGAAGACTCACCAAAAGAAGAGTTCTTCGCAAATCCTAAATCTGAACGTGCAAAAGACTTCCTCGCCAAAATCCTGCATTAATCTTTTTAGTGCGCAATCTGCGGATTGCGCACTGCTTCACGATTTAGATCTCTTTTTCTATTCGGCTTCACATCACAGCGTTAACCTTGTCACAAATAATGCTGAGAATGGAGAACGCTATGGCACAGCCAATTATTCTCGACTGCGATCCGGGTCATGATGACGCGATCGCACTCGTCCTTGCTCTTGCTTCCCCTGAACTGGACGTAAAAGCTATCACCTCCTCCGCCGGAAACCAGACGCCGGATAAAACCTTGCGAAACGTGTTGCGCATGTTGACGCTGCTGAAACGCACCGATATTCCTGTCGCAGGTGGCGCCGTTAAGCCGCTGATGCGCGAGCTGATCATTGCGGATAACGTTCACGGTGAAAGTGGGCTGGATGGTCCGGCGCTGCCGGAGCCGGATTTCGCACCGCAAAACTGCACTGCCGTCGAGCTCATGGCGAAGGTGCTGCGTGAGAGCGCAGAGCCCGTGACGCTGGTGGCTACCGGCCCGCAGACCAACGTAGCGCTGCTGCTGAACAGCCATCCTGAACTGCACAGCAACATCGCCCGTATCGTCATCATGGGCGGGGCAATGGGGCTGGGGAACTGGACGCCAGCAGCAGAGTTCAACATCTTCGTTGACCCGGAAGCCGCGGAAATCGTCTTCCAGTCGGGCCTGCCGATTGTGATGGCGGGGCTGGACGTTACCCACCGCGTACAAATTATGGCGCAGGACATTGAACGATTCCGTTCTGTGGGCAACCCGGTTGCAACGACCGTGGCAGAGCTGCTCGACTTCTTTATGGAGTATCACAAAGCCGAGAAGTGGGGCTTCCACGGCGCCCCGCTGCATGACCCATGCACCATCGCCTGGCTGCTGAAGCCGGAAATGTTTACCACGGTCGAGCGTTGGGTTGGTGTGGAAACACAGGGGAAATATACCCAGGGAATGACGGTGGTGGACTATTACTCGCTAACGGGAAACAAGCCGAATACCACGGTGATGGTGGATATCGATCGGGAAGCGTTTGTGGATTTGCTGGCGGAGCGGCTGGCTTATTATTCTGCGGCCTGATGCCCTCACCCCGACCCTCTCCCACAGGGAGAGGGTGCAAACAGTTTTGCTTTTACCTACGGCTCAAACGGCCGACGCTGGAACTGGTCGTGCCCGCACTTCGGACACAGCGACAACACCTCCGGCGTATAAACGGCAATATGGTGGTGGCACTTCTCACACACCAGGTTCCCCAGCCCCACTACTTCGCCGCTGTGATAGACACCGTGGTGGTTTAAATCCTGGAACACCTCGCGCCACTCCAGTTGAGTTTTATCGGTAATATCCGCCAGCTCCTGCCACAGGCTCTCTTTAATGACCCGCATAAAAACACTGTCGGCGATCTCGTCCTGGCTCTCTTCATAGCTTCGCGCGAACTCCTCCAGGTCGCGGCGCACGGCGCGCGTTACCTCTTCCACTTCGGTTCGCGTTAACTCACCCGTTTGCGTCACGCGTGCGCGTGCCTGTTCGACCAGCGCGTCGATATCACGCTCGCCGTTACGCAGCCGTTCCGTCAGAGTCGCTACCAGTTCACGGTAAAATTGAGCAACCTTGTTCATCATTTTGCCTCCCGGGTAAGTAACTGTCTCTAATAATAGACCTTATTTCGTCGCCGCTTTGTCAGGTGAAGCACAGACCCGGTAAATTCCTGCAAAGTGCATTTGCGTGAAAGGCTGTTTTGACGCGGGCGTTTGGGCTATGCTATGCGGATCTGAATTACCACATCCATTGGCTACATTTGTAGCTGTATTGAACACAGGACCACTGGCTGCCATGCAAGAGCAATACCGCCCGGAAGAGATAGAATCAAAAGTCCAGCAACACTGGGACGAGAAGCGCACCTTTGAAGTAACCGAAGACGAGAGCAAAGAGAAGTATTACTGCCTGTCGATGCTTCCCTATCCTTCTGGTCGACTACACATGGGCCACGTGCGTAACTACACCATCGGTGACGTGATTGCACGCTACCAGCGCATGCTGGGCAAAAACGTTCTTCAGCCTATCGGCTGGGATGCGTTCGGCCTGCCTGCTGAAGGCGCGGCGGTGAAAAACAACACGGCACCGGCTCCGTGGACGTACGACAACATCGCGTACATGAAAAACCAGCTGAAAATGCTGGGCTTCGGCTATGACTGGAGCCGTGAGCTGGCAACCTGTACCCCGGAATACTACCGCTGGGAGCAGAAATTCTTCACCGAGCTGTATAAAAAAGGCCTGGTGTACAAGAAGACCTCTGCCGTTAACTGGTGCCCAAATGACCAGACCGTTCTCGCGAACGAACAGGTTATCGATGGCTGCTGCTGGCGCTGCGACACCAAAGTAGAGCGTAAAGAGATCCCGCAGTGGTTTATCAAAATCACCGCCTACGCTGACGAACTGCTGAACGATCTGGACAATCTGGACCACTGGCCAGATACCGTTAAGACCATGCAGCGCAACTGGATCGGTCGTTCCGAAGGTGTGGAAATTACCTTCAACGTTGAGAACTACGATCAGACCCTGACCGTCTACACCACCCGCCCGGACACCTTCATGGGCGCGACCTACCTGGCCGTGGCCGCAGGTCACCCGCTGGCGCAGAAAGCGGCAGAAAACAATCCAGAACTGGCGACCTTCATCGACGAATGCCGCAATACTAAAGTGGCCGAAGCCGACATGGCGACGATGGAGAAAAAAGGCGTTGATACCGGCTTTAAAGCTATTCACCCGCTGACAGGCGAAGCGATCCCTGTCTGGGCCGCCAACTTCGTACTGATGGAATACGGCACAGGCGCCGTGATGGCCGTGCCGGGTCACGACCAGCGCGACTACGAATTTGCCACCAAATACGGCCTGACCATCAAGCCTGTTATTCTTGCTGCTGACGGCTCTGAACCCGATCTCTCTGAGCAAGCGCTGACTGAAAAAGGCACCCTGTTTAACTCCGGTGAGTTCAGCGGCCTGAGCTTCGAAGAGGGCTTCAACGCCATCGCCGACAAGCTGGCCTCCCTGGGCGTGGGCGAGCGTAAAGTGAACTACCGTCTGCGCGACTGGGGCGTTTCCCGTCAGCGTTACTGGGGTGCGCCAATCCCAATGGTGACGCTGGAAGATGGTACCGTGATGCCAACGCCGGAAGATCAGCTGCCGGTGATCCTGCCGGAAGACGTGGTCATGGACGGCATCACCAGCCCGATCAAAGCCGATCCTGAGTGGGCGAAAACCACCGTCAACGGTCAGCCAGCGCTGCGTGAAACCGACACCTTTGACACCTTTATGGAATCCTCCTGGTACTATGCGCGCTACACCTGCCCGCAGTACAAAGAAGGCATGCTGGATTCTGATGCAGCAAACTACTGGCTGCCGGTAGACATTTACATCGGTGGCATTGAACACGCCATCATGCACCTGCTCTACTTCCGCTTCTTCCACAAACTGATGCGTGACGCAGGCCTGGTCAACTCCGACGAGCCGGCAAAACAGCTGCTGTGTCAGGGTATGGTGCTGGCAGATGCGTTCTACTACGTTGGCGCGAACGGCGAGCGTAACTGGGTTTCTCCGGTTGATGCGATTGTCGAGCGCGACGAGAAAGGCCGTATCGTGAAGGCGAAAGACGCTGAAGGTCATGAACTGGTTTATACCGGCATGAGCAAGATGTCCAAGTCTAAAAATAACGGCATCGACCCGCAGGTGATGGTTGAGCGTTATGGTGCGGATACCGTGCGTCTGTTCATGATGTTCGCTTCCCCGGCAGATATGACCCTTGAGTGGCAGGAATCCGGCGTTGAAGGGGCCAACCGCTTCCTGAAGCGCGTCTGGAAACTGGTTTACGAGCACACCTCTCAGGGCGATGCGCCAGCGCTGAACGTAGCTGCACTGACTGAAGATCAACAGGCGCTGCGTCGTGATGTTCATAAAACTATTGCGAAAGTCACCGATGATATTGGTCGTCGTCAGACCTTCAATACCGCAATTGCGGCTATTATGGAACTGATGAACAAGCTGGCGAAAGCCCCGCAGGATGGCGAGCAGGATCGCGCGTTAATGCGTGAAGCGCTGCTGGCGGTCGTTCGCATGCTGAACCCGTTCACGCCGCACGTTAGCTTTACCCTGTGGCAGGAACTGAAAGGCGAAGGCGATATCGACAATGCGCCGTGGCCAGTGGCGGATGAATCCGCTATGGTGGAAAACACCACGCTGGTGGTGGTGCAGGTTAACGGTAAAGTGCGCGGTAAAATTACCGTCGCGGTCGACGCAACCGAAGAACAGGTTCGCGAGCGCGCAGGCCAGGAGCATCTGGTCGCTAAATACCTTGAGGGCGTTACCGTACGTAAAGTGATCTACGTACCTGGTAAACTGCTGAATCTGGTCGTTGGCTAAGCGCGGGAGGAAACGTGCGACAACTGGCAACAATACTCTTATCTCTGGCGGTGCTTGTCACCGCTGGCTGCGGCTGGCACCTGCGCAACACCACGGCAGTGCCTGCGCAGATGAAAACGATGATCTTCGACTCATCCGATCCGAACGGACCGCTGAGCCGGGCCATTCGTAACCAGCTGCGTTTGAACGATGTTAAGCTGATCGAGAAGGGAACCCTACGTCAGGATGTTCCTTCGCTCCGTGTCCTGAAATCAACGCTGTCACAAGATACGGCCTCGATCTTCCAGGATGGGCGGACGGCGGAATATCAGATGGTGCTTACCGTTGATGCGGCCGTCTTGATGCCAGGTAAAGATATTTACCCTATCAATACCAAAGTCTACCGCTCGTTCTTCGATAACCCGCAGACGGCGCTGGCAAAAGACGCCGAACAGCAGATTATCATCAAGGAAATGTATGATAAGGCCGCGGAACAGCTGATCCGCAGGCTGCCTGCCATTGCCGCGTCGACGAAAAAAGGCGCTGACGTTATCGAAACACCGGATGCCAGCACGCCGGATATGCCAACGTCTCTGGGTAACTGATGATCAGGTTGTATCCTGAACAACTCCGCGCGCAGCTCAACGAAGGGCTGCGCGCGGCCTATCTGCTACTCGGCAACGACCCCCTGTTACTACAGGAAAGCCTTGATGCGGTTCGCCATGCGGCAGCCGCGCAGGGTTTCGATGAGCATCATACGTTCCAGATCGATAACAGTACCGACTGGAACGCTATCTTCTCGCTTTGTCAGGCCATGAGCCTGTTTGCCTCTCGTCAGACAATCCAGATCCTGCTGCCTGAGAATGGTCCTAACGCTGCCATCAATGAACAGCTGGCTATGCTGGTGAGTTTGTTACACGGCGATCTGCTGCTTATCGTACGCGGCAACAAACTCACAAAAGCGCAGGAAAACGCTGCCTGGTTTACCCGGCTAACCCCCAGTGCGGTGCTTGTCTCCTGCCAGACTCCAGAGCAGGCGCAACTGCCAAAATGGGTTGCCGCGCGAGCAAAGCAGCACAATTTGCAGCTGGATGAGGCCGCCAGTCAGCTCCTTTGCTACTGCTACGAAGGCAACCTTCTGGCACTGGCGCAGGCGCTGGACAGGCTCGCCCTGCTGTGGCCCGATGGCAAGCTGACGCTGCCGCGCGTGGAACAGGCGGTGAATGATGCCGCGCACTTTACCCCCTTCCACTGGGTTGATGCGCTGCTGTCGGCGAAAAGTAAACGTGCTCTGCACATCCTGCAACAGTTGCGCCTGGAAGGGAGTGAGCCGGTCATCCTGCTCCGTACGCTCCAGCGCGAATTACTGCTGCTGAACAACCTTAAACGCCAGTCAGCACACACGCCCCTGCGCGCCTTATTCGACAAACATCGCGTCTGGCAAAACCGTCGGGCGATGACAACGGAGGCGATAAATCGCCTGAGCCAGGAGCAGTTGCGTCAGGCAGTGCAACTTCTGATGCGCGCCGAACTGACGTTAAAACAGGATTACGGTCAGTCTGTCTGGGCGGAGCTGGAGAGTCTCTCTTTGCTGCTCTGCCATAAGGCGCTGGCAGACGTATTTATCGATGGGTGATATGCATTCTTTACAGGCAATGTATGGCGGGACCTTCGACCCGGTGCACTATGGGCATCTTAAGCCGGTAGAAATCCTCGCGAATTTGATTGGGTTGCAGCGGGTAATCATCATGCCCAACAATGTTCCGCCGCACCGTCCTCAGCCAGAAGCAACCAGCGAGCAGCGTAAAGCGATGCTCGCGCTGGCTATCGCCGATAAGCCTCTCTTCACGCTGGATGAGCGTGAACTGCGCAGGGATACCCCTTCCTGGACATCGCAAACGCTGCGGGAGTGGCGCGCTGAGCAGGGGCCCATGAAACCGCTGGCGTTTATCATCGGCCAGGATTCCTTGCTCAACTTTCCCAGCTGGTACCAGTACGAAACCATTCTGGAAAACAGTCATCTGCTGGTCTGCCGCCGTCCGGGCTACCCGCTGACCATGCGCGACGCGCAGCATCAGCAGTGGCTTGACGCACATCTGACGGACAATATAGAAGACCTGCACAGTCTCCCCGCCGGGAAAATTTACCTCGCTGAAACGCCGTGGTTTGATATTTCCGCGACCCTCATCCGCGAGCGTCTCCAGCAGGGTTTAGACTGTGACGATCTCCTCCCCTCGCCCGTGCTGGCCTATATCCTTGCGCACGGTCTGTATCAGAAAAGTACAGATGTCTGAGCATCGCCGGCGAAATTGTCCGTTAATGATTATCCTGCCTTGACAGGCTAAGCCATACTGATATCCTCCGCTGCCAGACTTTCCCGCCGATCGCTGCTTTACAGAAATTGTTTTACAAAAATGGCGATGCAATCTCAGGCGGAGGGTGGGATGATACCCGCCTTCAAAAGCCGGGCGGTGACATTTGTCCCGCGACTGGCGTCAGTTCAGGTATACTGACTGGCCACGAATTCATAGTTGTACAATCTCATTCACCCAGGGGGAAAACTTGCAGGGTAAAGCACTCCAGGATTTTGTTATCGACAAAATTGATGACCTGAAAGGTCAGGACATCATCGCTATCGACGTTAAGGGTAAATCCAGCATCACCGACTGCATGATCATCTGCACCGGCACCTCAACTCGTCACGTTGTTTCGATTGCTGACCATGTTGTTCAGGAATCGCGCGCGGCAGGGCTGCTTCCGCTGGGCGTTGAAGGTGAAGCGACCGCTGACTGGGTGGTTGTCGATCTCGGCGATGTGATTGTCCACGTCATGCAGGAAGAGAGTCGTCGCCTGTATGAGCTGGAAAAACTCTGGGGTTAATGCGTGAAGTTGCAACTGGTCGCCGTCGGCACCAAAATGCCGGACTGGGTACAAACCGGTTTTACTGAGTATCTGCGTCGTTTCCCAAAAGATATGCCGTTCGAACTGGTGGAGATCCCAGCAGGAAAGCGCGGCAAGAACGCAGATATCAAACGTATTCTCGATAAAGAGGGAGAGCTGATGCTGGCTGCCGCAGGCAAAAACCGCATCGTGACCCTCGATATCCCGGGCAAACCCTGGGATACGCCGCAGCTGGCGCACGAACTGGAGCGCTGGAAGCAGGATGGTCGGGACGTCAGTCTGTTGATTGGCGGACCAGAGGGGTTATCTCCCGCCTGCAAAGCGGCAGCAGAACAAAGTTGGTCACTCTCGGCGCTGACGCTGCCCCACCCGCTTGTACGGGTTCTCGTGGCAGAAAGTTTGTATCGCGCATGGAGCATCACTACCAACCACCCTTATCACCGCGAGTAATGACTGACCAGGGTAATTTAAGCAGCGGATGAAACTACAGAATTCTTTTCGCGACTATACGGCTGAGTCCGCGCTGTTTGTGCGCCGGGCGCTGGTCGCCTTTACGGGGATTTTGCTGCTTACCGGCGTGCTGATCGCCAACCTCTATAATCTGCAAATTGTCCGCTATACCGATTACCAGACCCGCTCAAACGAAAACCGTATCAAGCTGGTGCCCATCGCGCCCAGCCGCGGCATTATCTACGATCGTAACGGCACGCCGCTGGCGCTTAATCGCACCATCTACCAGATAGAGATGATGCCCGAGAAAGTGGATAACGTGCAGGATACCCTGAACGCGCTGAGAAGCGTTGTCGACCTGACTGATGACGATATCGCTGCGTTCAAAAAAGAGCGCGCACGTTCTCACCGCTTCACCTCCATTCCGGTAAAAACCAACCTGACGGAAGTGCAGGTCGCCCGTTTTGCCGTTAACCAGTACCGTTTCCCCGGTGTGGAAGTCAAAGGCTATAAACGCCGCTACTATCCTTACGGCTCCGCGCTGACGCACGTCATTGGTTACGTCTCCAAAATCAACGATAAAGACGTCGAACGCCTTGATAAAGATGGCAAGCTGGCTAACTACGCCGCAACCCATGATATTGGCAAGCTGGGGATCGAACGTTATTACGAAGATGTGCTGCACGGTCAGACCGGGTATGAAGAGGTTGAAGTTAACAACCGTGGCCGTGTGATCCGACAACTGAAAGAGGTGCCCCCGCAGGCGGGGCATGACGTCTATCTGACGCTCGACCTGAAGCTACAGCAGTATATCGAGACGCTGCTGGCGGGTAGCCGTGCTGCGGTTATTGTGACCGACCCGCGTACCGGCGGCATTCTGGCGATGGTTTCGATGCCAAGCTACGATCCGAACCTCTTCGTGGATGGCATCTCCAGCAAGGATTACTCCGGCCTGCTCAACGATCCAAACACGCCGCTGGTAAACCGCGCGACGCAGGGGGTTTATCCTCCAGCTTCAACGGTTAAACCGTATGTGGCCGTGTCTGCGCTGAGCGCGGGCGTCATCACCCGTAATACCAGTCTGTTTGACCCCGGCTGGTGGCAGTTGCCTGGCTCTGAGAAACGCTACCGCGACTGGAAAAAATGGGGCCACGGCCATCTGAACGTGACCAAATCACTGGAGGAGTCGGCGGATACCTTCTTCTATCAGGTCGCCTACGACATGGGTATTGACCGTCTGTCTGAATGGATGAGCAAGTTCGGCTACGGGCATTACACCGGTATAGATTTGGCGGAAGAGCGTTCCGGCAACATGCCAACCCGCGAATGGAAGCTGAAGCGCTTTAAAAAACCCTGGTATCAGGGTGACACCATTCCGGTGGGGATCGGCCAGGGCTACTGGACGGCAACGCCGCTGCAAATGAACAAGGCGATGATGATCCTCATCAACGATGGCGTCGTGAAAGTGCCGCACCTGCTGCAAAGCACCGTTGAAGACGGCAAAAAAGTGCCATGGATACAGCCGCACGAGCCGCCGGTGGGTGACATTCATTCCGGATACTGGGAAATCGCGAAAGACGGGATGTACGGTGTAGCCAACCGCCCTAACGGGACGGCGCACAAATATTTCGCTGGCGCACCGTATAAGGTAGCCGCGAAATCAGGTACGGCTCAGGTCTTCGGTCTTAAAGCGAATGAAACTTACAACGCACATAAAATTGCCGAACGTCTGCGTGACCACAAGCTCATGACGGCGTTTGCCCCTTATGATAACCCGCAGGTTGCGGTGGCGATGATTCTGGAGAACGGCGGCGCAGGCCCGGCGGTGGGTACCATCATGCGTCAAATCCTCGACCACATCATGCTGGGTGACAACAACACCGAACTGCCAGCTGAAAACCCGGCAGCCGCTGCGGCGGAGGACCAATAATCATGACGGATAATCCGAATAAAAAATCGCTGTGGGACAAGATCCACATCGACCCAGCCATGCTGCTGATTCTGCTGGCTCTGCTGGTCTATAGCGCCCTCGTTATCTGGAGCGCCAGCGGCCAGGATATCGGCATGATGGAGCGTAAAATCGGCCAGATCGCCATGGGTCTGGTTATTATGGTGGTGATGGCGCAAATACCGCCGCGCGTGTACGAGGGTTGGGCGCCCTATCTCTATATTTTCTGTATCATTTTGTTGGTGGCAGTAGATGCTTTCGGCGCCATCTCGAAGGGGGCACAACGCTGGCTGGATCTGGGGATTGTCCGCTTCCAGCCGTCGGAAATCGCCAAAATCGCCGTCCCGCTGATGGTGGCGCGCTTTATTAACCGCGACGTCTGCCCGCCGTCGTTGAAAAATACCGCCATTGCGCTGGTGCTGATTTTCCTGCCGACGCTGCTCGTGGCCGCACAGCCGGACCTCGGCACCTCGATTCTTATCGCCCTCTCCGGCCTGTTCGTCCTGTTCCTGTCCGGCCTGAGCTGGCGTCTGATTGGTATCGCCGTGGTGCTGGTTGCCGCGTTTATTCCTATCCTCTGGTTCTTCCTGATGCATGATTACCAGCGTCAGCGCGTTATGATGCTGCTCGATCCCGAGACCGATCCGCTGGGCGCAGGCTATCATATTATTCAGTCGAAGATTGCGATTGGCTCCGGCGGCCTGCGCGGCAAAGGCTGGCTGCACGGTACGCAGTCGCAGCTCGAATTTTTACCGGAACGCCACACCGACTTTATCTTTGCCGTTCTGGCTGAGGAGTTAGGGCTGGTTGGCATCCTGGTTCTGCTTGCACTCTACGTGCTGCTGATCATGCGAGGTTTGTGGATTGCCGCACGCGCCCAAACCACCTTTGGTCGCGTGATGGCAGGCGGATTAATGTTGATTTTGTTCGTTTATGTCTTCGTAAATATTGGTATGGTGAGTGGGATTCTGCCGGTTGTCGGCGTACCGCTGCCGCTGGTGAGTTACGGGGGCTCGGCACTGATCGTGTTGATGGCCGGGTTTGGTATCGTCATGTCGATCCATACCCACAGGAAAATGTTGTCCAAAAGCGTATAAAAATAAGGGGATCGCAATGCGTAAGCAGTGGCTGGGGATCTGCATCGCAGCAAGTTTACTTGCCGCCTGTACAAGTGATGATGGTCAGCAACAGGCAACCGTCGCGCCGCCGCAGCCTGCGGTCTGTAATGGCCCGATTGTCGAGATTAGCGGTGCCGATCCCGTTTATGAACCGCTGAACGCCAGCGTGAATCAGGATTATCAGCGCGACGGTAAAAGCTATAAAATCGTTCAGGATCCTTCCCGTTTCAGCCAGGCTGGCTTTGCTGCCATCTATGACGCTGAGCCCGGCAGCAACCTGACCGCGTCGGGTGAAACCTTCGATCCGATGCAGATCACGGCTGCACACCCGACGCTGCCTGTTCCGAGCTATGCACGCATCACTAACCTGGCGAATGGCCGAATGATCGTGGTGCGTATCAACGATCGCGGTCCTTACGGCACCGATCGCGTCATCTCCCTGTCCCGCGCGGCGGCCGACCGTCTGAACACCTCAAACAATACTAAAGTGCGTATCGACCCAATTATCGTGGCGCAGGATGGTTCGCTGTCTGGCCCGGGCACGGCCTGTACCACGGTAGCGAAACAGACCTATGCCCTGCCCGCTCGCCCGGATCTGAGCGGTGGTATGGGGGGGGCTTCAACGCCGGCAGAGCCCGCGCAGCCTCAGGGTGTAGTGCGCGCCATCAGCAACGATACGCTGCAAAGTGAAGACGCGACAGGCGCCCCGGTGAAAAGCAGTGGTTTCCTTGGCGCACCCACCACGTTAGCGCCGGGCGTGATTGAATCAAATGAACCTGCCCCAGCGCCTGCGCCCGTCGTTGCTGCACCCGCTGCACAACCCGCCCCGGTGACCGCGCCTGCTGCTACGCAGACTGCGGCGCCTGCGACGGCGAGCGGCAGCTACGTGGTTCAGGTTGGCGCTGTCAGCGATCGGACCCGTGCAGAGCAATATCAGCAGCGTTTAAGCAAACAGTTTGGCGTGCCAGGCCGCGTTGAGCAAAACGGTGCGGTATGGCGTATCCAGATGGGTCCGTTTGCCAGCAAATCGCAGGCAGCATCCCTGCAACAGCGTTTGCAGAGCGAGGCGCAGCTCCAGTCGTTTATCGCTGTTGCAAAATAATTATTCGGTGGTATCCGAAATGTCAGTTTGTGTAAATCACGTTAACACTCTCATGATGAAAGTCGGATGCCTGCCTGTATAGCATTTGCTATAGTAAGGCACTTTTTTAATTCCATCACGGATGTCGTAGTTCTGACCATGAAGACCACTTTTTCTGCTCGTTTTGTGCAGCGCATGGCGCTGACCACGGCCCTTTGCGCTGCTGCGTTCTCCGCAGCTCACGCGGATGACCTGAACATCAAGACCATGATCCCTGGCGTTCCGCAGATCGACGCGGAATCCTACATCCTGATTGATTACAACTCCGGCAAAGTTCTGGCAGAACAGAACGCCGATGCCCGCCGCGATCCGGCCAGCCTGACCAAAATGATGACCAGCTATGTTATCGGTCAGGCTATGAAAGCAGGTAAATTCAAAGAAACCGACCTGGTGACTATCGGTAACGATGCGTGGGCAACCGGCAACCCCGTGTTCAAAGGTTCATCGCTGATGTTCCTGAAACCTGGCATGCAGGTTCCGGTCTCTCAGCTTATCCGTGGCATCAACTTGCAGTCCGGTAACGACGCCTGCGTGGCCATGGCTGATTTTGCCGCGGGCAGCCAGGACGCGTTTGTGGGCCTGATGAACAGCTACGTCTCCGCGCTGGGTCTGAAAAACAGCCACTTCCAGACCGTTCACGGCCTGGACGCCGAGGGTCAGTACAGCTCCGCGCGTGACATGGCGCTGATCGGTCAGGCGCTGATCCGCGACGTGCCAAACGAGTACTCTATCTACAAAGAGAAAGAGTTCACCTTCAACGGCATTCGTCAGACCAACCGTAACGGCCTGCTGTGGGACAACAGCCTGAACGTCGACGGTATCAAAACCGGCCACACCGATAAAGCTGGCTATAACCTGGTGGCCTCCGCCACTGAAGGCCAGATGCGTCTGATCTCTGCCGTGATGGGGGGGCGTACGTTTAAAGGACGCGAAACGGAAAGCAAAAAACTGCTGACCTGGGGCTTCCGCTTCTTCGAAACCGTGAACCCGCTGAAAGCCGGTAAAGAATTTGCCTCTGAACCTGTCTGGTTTGGCGATAACGACCGCGCTTCCCTGGGCGTGGACAAAGATCTCTATCTGACTATCCCACGCGGTCGTATGAAAGATCTGAAAGCCAGCTATGTGCTGAATACCACCGAGCTGCACGCCCCGCTGCAAAAGAATCAGGTCGTGGGTACTATCAACTTCCAGCTGGATGGCAAAACCATCGATCAACGCCCGCTGGTGGTGCTGGAGGAGATTCCTGAAGGCAATTTCTTCGGCAAAATCATTGATTACATTAAGCTGATGTTCCATCACTGGTTTGGTTAAAAATTGAACACTTGAAAGTGTGATTTTGATCCCCATATACTACGTATCAGTAAAACTCCCGCCCCGTGGCGGGAGTTATTATTTTTTACACACACGCCGGAGCTGACATGAAAACCAAACTTAACGAACTGCTTGAATTCCCTACCCCTTTTACTTACAAAGTAATGGGTCTGGCGAAACCTGAGCTGGTTGATCAGGTGGTTGAAGTGGTACAGCGCCATGCGCCGGGCGACTACTCTCCATCAGTCAAACCGAGCAGCAAAGGTAATTACCACTCGGTCTCAATCACCATCACTGCGACACACATTGAGCAGGTTGAGACGCTGTACGAAGAGCTCGGCAATATCGAAATTGTTCGTATGGTGCTGTAGTCCCTCTGCGGTTACCCGGTTTGCCGGGTAACCCACTTCCCCGCTGTGATATACTCCGCGTTACCTATTCTCCCTTGTCTTCGGAGACGTCCTTTTGTACCAGGATAAAATTCTTGTTCGCCATCTTGGGATACAGCCTTACGAGCCAGTCTCTCAGGCTATGCATGACTTTACCGATATGCGCGATGACACCACCCCTGATGAAATCTGGCTGGTTGAACACATGCCGGTGTTTACTCAGGGCCAGGCAGGAAAAGCCGAACATTTATTGATGACGGGTGATATCCCGGTGATCCAGAGCGATCGCGGTGGACAGGTAACCTACCACGGCCCGGGCCAGCAGGTAATGTATGTCCTGCTTAACCTGAAACGCAGAAAGCTGGGCGTACGTGAGCTCGTGACCTTACTGGAACAGACCGTGGTGAACACGCTCGCTGAGTACGGTATCGACGCTCATCCTCGCGCCGATGCCCCGGGCGTCTACGTGGGAGAGAAGAAAATCTGTTCGCTGGGGCTGCGTATCCGTAAAGGCTGCTCGTTCCACGGGCTGGCGCTGAATATCAATATGGATCTGACCCCTTTCCAGCGCATCAACCCATGCGGGTATGCGGGTATGGAAATGACGCAAATGCGCCAGTGGGTCGCTACCGCCACGCCTGAGAATATCCGCCCCGTGCTTTTGAAGAAGTTTTTAGCGCTGCTTAACAATCCTGACTACGAATATATTGCTGCTTAACACACTTCCGGCAGTGGTTCGGTTATTTGACCAGCCACTGCTTAATTGCCGCATTTACGCTTTACAATAAACCGCATATTCTATATTTTCGAGTCGCCCATATATTAGCGTCCCATATTAATTAGAACCTTAATAGTACCATCACCGGGTATCGTGTAACGTGCGTGATAATCACCCAACTGCTTGTTTTCGATAAACAAGGGAAACTTACGAAACACTTTACTAATCTCTGCAAGCATAATAAATAAATTCAACTATCATTCATATTGTGAATGGATACGGAGTAAGAGCGTGGAGCCTACTAATTTACCAGCCAAACGCCTGAATGAAACCAGCGGCGAAGATAAGCCGCAAATTTTCCGGACTTTACGTAATATTGATCTCAATTTATTGACTATTTTTGAGGCGGTATATGTCCACAAAGGTATCGTTAATGCTGCGAAAATTCTTAATCTCACACCCTCTGCTATTAGCCAGTCAATTCAAAAATTGCGCGCGATATTTCCCGATCCCTTATTTATTCGTAAAGGCCAGGGCGTAACCCCCACCGCGTACGCAACCCATCTGCATGAGTACATCAGCCAGGGTCTGGAATCGATTCTGGGCGCGCTGGATCTCACCGGCAGTTACGATAAGCAACGAACCATCACCATAGGCACTTCTCCCTCTGTGGGCGTTCTGGTCATGCCCGCTATTTACCAGGCTGTTAAACAGCATGCGCCACAGCTGCTGATCCGCAATGTGCCCGTTAACGATCCGGAAACTCAGCTGGCGCAATTCCAGACGGACCTGATCATCGACAGCAACAGCTTCGCGGCCAGAGCATTAGGGCATAACGTTCTCTATACCGACTCTCTGGCGCTCGTTTGTCGTCAGAATCATCCTGTATTGAGCGCACCTTTGACGCCTGAAAATTTGCGTCATTACGAACATGCAACCTTTATGTCCGAGGGGCAGGGCCCGGATCCGCTGCGCCAGCGTATTGACGAACTGTTCCCGGACCGTCTGATCAGCTTCAGCAGTTACAATATGTTTACCCTCGCGGCCCTGATTGGCAGCAGCGATTTGCTCTGTATTATGCCTGTGCGTCTCTTCGCTTTACTTCAAAAATGCTGGCCGCTGGAGAGCATTCCATTGAGTCAACTTACGACGGAATCTGTTGAAATCTCACTGCATTACAACAAGCTAAGCCTGCGCGATCCGGTGCTGGAAAACGTCATTAACGTGATCCGCCAGGCTTTCTGATCCCGCCTTTCAGCGCAAGCCCCTGCCGCAAGCGGGGCAAAAGGCACAAAACAACAACTATTTTACAAATTGGCGACCTGGCAGGCTGCTTTATCGCCCCTTTAAATGATATACTGCCTGTCGTTCGTTCAAAAATAGTTGATAATTACAACATTCCCTTGAATTGAAACGCTTTCCTTCGATATTCGCAACTGGAACACGCACGCTATGAGTAAACCCATTGTGATGGAACGCGGTGTTAAATACCGCGATGCCGATAAAATGGCCCTTATCCCGGTTAAAAACGTGGCTACAGAGCGCGAGGCGCTGTTAAGAAAACCGGAATGGATGAAAATCAAACTTCCGGCCGACTCTTCGCGTATCCAGGGGATCAAAGCGGCGATGCGCAAAAATGGTCTTCACTCTGTCTGTGAAGAGGCCTCGTGCCCTAACCTTGCTGAATGTTTCAATCACGGTACCGCGACATTTATGATTCTGGGTGCCATCTGCACCCGCCGCTGTCCGTTCTGTGACGTTGCCCATGGCCGTCCTGTTGCGCCAGACGCTAACGAACCGCAAAAACTGGCGCAGACGATTGCCGATATGGCGCTGCGTTATGTTGTTATTACCTCCGTTGACCGTGACGATCTGCGCGATGGCGGTGCTCAGCATTTTGCTGACTGTATTACCGCCATCCGCGAAAAAAGCCCGAACATTAAGATTGAGACGCTGGTGCCGGATTTCCGTGGCCGTATGGATCGCGCGCTCGATATCCTGACCGCGACGCCACCAGACGTGTTCAACCACAACCTGGAGAACGTACCGCGTATCTACCGTCAGGTACGTCCCGGTGCAGACTACAACTGGTCGCTGAAGCTGCTGGAACGCTTTAAAGAAGCCCATCCGCATATTCCAACCAAGTCTGGTCTGATGGTCGGCCTGGGTGAAACCAACGCTGAGATCATTGAAGTGATGCGCGATCTGCGCCGCCACGGCGTCACCATGCTGACGCTGGGCCAGTACCTCCAGCCAAGCCGTCACCACCTGCCTGTACAGCGTTACGTAAGCCCGGATGAGTTCGATGAAATGAAAGCCGAAGCGATGGCGATGGGCTTTACCCATGCCGCGTGCGGTCCGTTTGTTCGCTCCTCTTATCACGCCGATATGCAGGCGAAGGGCGAAGAAGTGAAATAAAGCTGTAAAATTTATTTACAGTAAAACAAAAAACCGGCCTCGTGAGCCGGTTTTTTTATGCAAGCCTTGCAGCATTGCCATTACTCTTTGTGTGAAAGCTTCTGTGCAGTGATGTCATCTTCGGCACTTTTCTTCGCTGCCGCGTCGTCATCGTTCATTGCTTTCTTAAAGCCCTTAATGGCAGCACCCAGGTCTCCACCCAGCGTGCGTAACTTCTTGGTACCGAACAGCAGGACGACCAGTGCGGCAACCACCAGCAGTTTGGTAATACTAATCTCACCCATAAATACCTTCTTTACATGAAACAGGCTGCATTCCGCCAAAAAACCTGAACGTATTAACGGTCATTTGGTGCGTGCACACAATAGCAATCTGTAACAAGGTGAATCAAGCATTGTTGAAAAAAACATCACATTAATTGCGGTGGCGCAAACCTGCGGTTGCGCAGAACAGGTAATTGCTGCCGCGCAAGCGCTATTCGGGCTGAAATTATCTCCGTCAGCAATAACGCAGGCGTCTCCGCTGCCGCAACAACCGTCACCCCCAGCGGATCGACAACCCTGCTCTGCCCAATATTTTTGTTACCACATTCACCCGCGGCTACCACGTAACAGGTGGTATCCAGCGCGCGTGCTGCCAGCAGCGTCGCCCAGTGATGCTCCTTAAGCGGTCCTTTGACCCACGCGGCGGGCAGAACCAGCACCTCCGCCCCCTGCAATGCCAGGTTCAGCGCCAGCTCGGGAAAACGGATATCGTAGCAGGTCATCAGGCCAACCTTAAAACCCTCCACCTCAATCAGCGGCGGAATTACACTCCCCGGATCGACCAGGCGCGACTCCTGAACGCTGAACGCATCATACAGATGAAGTTTGGCGTAGCTCGCGACAATGGCACCCTCACGTATCGCCACCAGCGTGTTCACCGCGCGCCCCGGCGAGGACGGAATATGGACCGTCAATATCGTGGTGAGCGCGCTGCCAACGCTTTCGGCCAGCAGTCGTTTCAGAAACGCCCCTTCCAGCGTTTGCGCAGACTTTACCGACAGGTCCGGATCGCCATCATCACGGGCCAGTAACGCCTCGGGAAGTACCAGCAACGACGCCCCCTTTTGCTTCGCCGCATGCATCAGGGAGACGCATTTTTCCGCGTTTTCATTCCAGTCCGGCGTCACCGCGAACTGCCCTACTGCAACATACATAATTGTCTCCCGGTCAAAAACAGCGTTACACTCGACGCACTTACACAGCAAATAGCAGGTACTGACAGTGTTACAACTACTTATAGCCGTTTTTATTGGTGGAGGCACGGGTAGCGTTGCGCGGTGGCTCTTAAGCATGCGGTTTAACCCTCTGCATCAGGCCATTCCGATGGGGACACTGGCGGCAAATCTGATCGGGGCGTTTATTATTGGGATGGGGCTGGCCTGGTTTAATCGCATGACCAACATCGACCCTATGTGGAAGGTTCTGATTACAACCGGTTTCTGCGGCGGCTTAACAACGTTTTCTACCTTCTCTGCGGAGGTGGTGTTTCTGTTTCAGGAAGGCCGGATGGGCTGGGCGCTGACGAACATTGCCGTTAACATGCTTGGCTCGTTTGCGATGACTGCGATCGCATTCTGGTTATTTTCCTCCGCCAGCGGACATTAAGCACGGCAACCTTAATGTTGGCTTAATTTTTCTCTGTCACTCTTGGCTCAATATTGAACGAGGGTGATAGCATGAAAGAAAATCTCTTAGGCGCAGGTATGGTATTGCTAAGCGTCACGATCGTCGCCAGCTTCCTGAAGATCTATCTTATCGGTTGATTCAGAACGAAAAAAACCCGCTCATTGAGCGGGTTTTGAAATTCTTGCTGACGCGTCTGAATTACAGAGCGATTACGTTAGCAGCAGAAGGGCCTTTGGCACCGTTAGTGATTTCGAACTCTACGCGCTGACCTTCAGCCAGAGTTTTGAAACCATTAGACTGGATTGCAGAGAAGTGTACGAACACGTCTTTGCTGCCATCTTCAGGAGTAATGAAACCGAATCCTTTGGACTCATTAAACCACTTAACGTTACCTTTAATCTTAGACATCAAAATTACCTTTACATTAAAAAACGACACAAATGCTGTGTCGGGTATCAGTACAACAATTGTGAGGCGTTTTGTCCAGCGGATCTTTGATAAAAAGTGACAAAAGTCGCGTTAATTTTCGCTGTCCGATTTTTATTCTTTACATTTCAATGTCTGTGCATTTTTTGGCCGATTTAGCAGAAAAACTCAGTTAAAACTGAAACCGCATCCAGGCAAAGTAAACGTTACCGTTGTTATAGGTACCCGGTATGTAGGTCATCTGAAACGTCGCCGGACCGTAACCAATGGAGGCAAGCGGCAGCAGTACCGGAACAGGAATGTATTTCCAGTTATCACGCGCCGTAAACCCTGCCGTATAGCCCAGCCCGAGACGGAAGTTGTCGTCCGATAACGGACGCCAGGTTTTTTCCCAGCCGTAGCCACCAATAGGCTCCCATTTATTGTAGGAGTCCTTAAACGCCATCAGGTATAGGCCATGCCAGTTACCTTTTTCATCCCAGCGAGACTGACCGAAGCCGGCCTCCCACGGACGTTCGTTATAACGGTCTGTTTTTTCTTTATCGTAGGCGAAACGTGCATGCCACGTAATGGCCGGAATATAGAGATCGTAATGCTCAGGTTCATTCCATGTTTGCGCGACGTTATCCGTGAAGGTGGTGAACCAGCCTTTATCCGCTGTATTGCTGTCTGCATTAACAGCAGACGCAAACGATAACTGCCCAATAATAAACAACAAAATCAGGGGAAATTTAATTCGTACAATCACAATGCTATTACCATATTTAGTATTCGGTGCAGACCTTAACACAGAATACTTGAATGAACGCTTAACAGCATGGGTGTTATTCCTAATTACCATCCCGTTCCTGGGAATAATCTGAGGATACATAAACTGCATGCCTGAATAAGCACATGCAGTTGACATATTTAACGTTGATGTAACAATTTGTAGAGTGCGGGAATAACTAACATCGACAATAACGGTGCCGTTACCATGCCGCCAATCATCGGCGCGGCAATACGTTGCATCACCTCCGAGCCACTACCACTCCCCCACATGATGGGCAGCAGTCCTGCCATAATAGTGGCGACCGTCATCACCTTCGGACGCACGCGCAGCACGGCACCTTCGTGGATCGCCCGCATCAGCACCGTATTTCCCCCTTCTGGCTCCAGCCTGTGATATTTATCGATCGCATGATTCAAATAAAGAACCATAATTACGCCGAATTCTGCCGCCACCCCGGAGAGGGCGATAAAGCCAACGCCCCCCGCCACTGACAAATTATATTCAAGCAGCCACAATAACCACACGCCCCCAATAAGCGCGAACGGCAATGTCCCCATTATTATCAGGACATTTGATATCCGCCTGAAGGTTAACCATAAAAGGACGAATATAATCATCAGCGTGACAGGTAAAACTATTTTGAGCCTCTCGGCCGCCCGTTCCAGATATTCAAACTGCCCGGACCAGGAGAGAGACACGCCCTGCGGCAATACCACCTTCTCCTCCACCCGTTTTTGCATTTCATCCACGGCGGACTTCAGATCGCGCCCGCGCAAGTCAACATAGATCCAGCTGGAAAGGCGCGCGTTTTCACTTTTTAGCATCGGTGGGCCTTCCGTCACGACGATATCGGCCAATTCCCCCAGCGCCACCTGGCTACCGCTGGCGGTCACTACCGGCAACACCCGCAACGCGTCGACGTTATCACGCAAATCGCGGGGATAACGCAGGTTGATGGGATACCGCTCGCGTCCCTGGATCACCTCGCCAATGTTATCGCCCCCGACCAACGTGGAGACCAGGCTTTGCAGTTCATCGACGGAAACGCCGTAGCGCGCGGCTTTTTGCCGATCGATACGAATATCCACGTAGCGTCCGCCTTCCAGACGCTCCGCCAGCGCAGAGGAGACGCCAGGAACGTCCTTCACCACCTGCTCAATCTGCCGGGCCACACGCTCAATGTCGGCAATATTATTGCCGTTCACCTTAATGCCGACCGGGCTTTTGATCCCGGTTGCCAGCATGTCCAGGCGGTTACGGACAGGCGGCACCCACACATTGGCAATGCCCGGCAGCGACACGGTTTTATCGAGCTCCTCCACCAGCTTTTGCGGCGTCATTCCTGGCCGCCACTGCTCGCGGGGCTTAAAGTGGATGGTTGTTTCCAGCATGGTTAATGGCGCGGGATCGGTTGCCGACTCTGCCCGACCGGCTTTGCCAAACACGCTCGCCACCTCCGGGACGCTTTTGATCAAGCGGTCCGTCTGCTGAAGCAGCCGTGATGCCTCGCGAGTAGAGATCCCCGGCAGCGTGGAGGGCATATAGAGTAAATCTCCTTCATCCAGCGGCGGCATAAATTCGCTTCCCAGGCGGCTCAGCGGCCAGAGCGTGGCGATCAGCAGCAGACATGCCAGTGCCAGCGTCGTTTTCGGGAAGGTCAGTACCTTGTCCAGCAGCGGCTCATACAGGCGGATCAGGAGGCGGTTGATCGGGTTTGTCTTCTCATCCGGGATTTTCCCACGAATGAAAAAGCCCATTAGCACCGGCACCAGGGTGATCCCAAGCCCGGCGGCCACGGCCATCGACCAGGTTTTGGTGAACGCCAGCGGCGAGAACATTCTCCCCTCCTGCGCTTCCAGCGAAAAAACCGGTATAAATGACAGCGTGATGATTAACAGGCTGCAAAACAGCGCCGGTCCCACTTCAACCGCCGCCTTTTCCGCCAGACGCCAGTATTCCCCCGGCGCGGGCTCCTTGCCCGGATTATCATGCCGCCACTGCTCCAGCACCTTGTGCATGTTTTCAATCATCACAATTGCGGCATCCACCATCGCCCCAATGGCAATGGCGATCCCGCCGAGCGACATCATATTCGCGTTAATGCCCTGATAGTGCATCACCACAAAAGCCCCGAGGATCCCCAGCGGCAGAGAGACCATCGCCACCAGCGCGGAGCGCAGGTGGAACAGGAACAGCGCACACACCAGTACCACCACGGCAAACTCTTCGAGCAGCTTGTGCGTCAGCGTTTTGACCGAGTCCTCAATCAGCGTGGAACGATCGTAGACCGGAACAATCTCGACGCCCTGCGGCAGCGTTTCTTGCAGCTCGCTCAGTTTCGCTTTTACCGCATGAAGCGTTTCCAGCGCATTCTGCCCGTAGCGCATCACGATCACGCCGCCAGCGACCTCCCCTTCACCGTTAAGCTCCGCCACACCCCGGCGGATCTCCGGGCCAATGCCAATGGTGGCGACATCTTTCAGCAGGACAGGTACGCCATCGCGGGTAGCGATCACCACATTGCGAAAATCCTCCAGCGAGCGCAAATAGCCCGTTGTCCGCACCATATACTCCGCTTCGCCCATCTCCAGCAGGGCGCCGCCGCTCTCCTTATTGGCGGCCTGCACCGCGCCGGATAGCTGGCTGTGGGTAATATTCAGCGCGCGCATTTTCGCCGGGTCCGCCACGATCTGATACTGACGCACCATTCCGCCAATACTTGCCACCTCAGATACATTCGGTACCGTCTTAAGCTCGAACTTAAGCGTCCAGTCCTGTAGGGCCCGCAGATCTGCCAGGCTGTGTTTTCCACTACGGTCGATCAGTGCATATTCGTAGATCCAGCCGACGCCCGTCGCATCTGGCCCCAGCGACACCTTTACGCCCTGCGGAAACTGCGCCTGTACCTGGCTTAAATATTCCAGCACCCGGGATCGCGCCCAGTAGAGATCGGTGCCATCCTCAAACAGCACATACACATAAGCGTCACCAAACATTGAAAAACCGCGCACGGTTTTGGCGCCCGGCACAGACAACATGGAGGTTGTCAGCGGCCAGGTCACCTGATCTTCAATCACCTGCGGCGCTTTTCCGGGGTAACTCGCTTTGATAATGACCTGCACATCAGACAGATCGGGCAACGCGTCCAGCGGCGCGCGTTGCACCGCCCACCAGCCCCAGCCTGCCATCATCAGTGCGGCCAGGATCACCAGCAGGCGGTTATGCAACGAGGCGCGAATCACAGCGGCAATCATGGCGTCACCTCCGGCATCACGCTACGCAGGCTGGCTTCGGAATCAATGAGGAATTGCCCGGACGTCACCACCTTATCGCCCTCTTTGACCCCGGACAGGATCGCCGTCCAGCCCTGCGCCGTCAGGCCGGTTGTCACCGTCACAGGCTGGAAATAACCGTCCCCGGTAGCCAGCAGCAGACGCGCAGACTCTCCGCTGTTAATCACCGCCTCTTCCGGCACCGCCAGCACCGGCGGGCCTTTCATCTCTTCCGCACGCCTGACGGAGAGGTACATGCCCGGCTTCAGCTTATGTGCGGAATTTTCCAGCACGATACGGGCTTTCAGGGTTCTCGTGGTCGTCTCCATCTGCGGCAGCAATTCGCTGACCGTGCCGTGGAATTGCTCCCCCGGCCAGCTTTCTGACGTTGCGACCACGTTGCTGCCCACTGCCAGAGACTGCGCCTGCGTTTGCGGGTAATCGACCACCAGCCAGACCGGATCGAGGCTGGCGATCTCAAACAGCGGAGCCGTTGCGGTGATTTGCGCCCCTTCCCGCACGTCCAGCTTCACCACATAGCCGGCCCGGTCAGCGCGCAGGATGAGCGTGGTCTGCGGCTTGCCGCTACGCTCCAGCAAACGAATGACCTCTTCCGGCATAAACTGCAACGCCAGCCGCTCGCGTGCGGCGCGGGTCAATGCGGCATCGCCAAGCTGACGAACTGCGAGATACTCCTGCTGGGCGGTGGTCCATTGCGGGATCCACAGTTGCGCCAGCGCCTCTCCGGCTTTCACCTGCTGCTGCGGTGCATTAACAAACAATTTTGACACCACGCCATTGGCCGGAGCTGACACCACCGAGACGTTACGTTCATCCGTTGCAACCGTGGCAAAGGCCGAGAACGGCGAAACCAGCTGGCGCATCTCAACGTTGGCGGTTTTCATCCCCAGGTTTTGCTGCTGTTGAGTGCTGATGGCCACGCCTGACGCCGCCTGCGCTTCATCAGCGTAGCGCGGGACCAGATCCATATCCATAAAGGGGGATTTACCCGGCTTATCGAAGCGCTGACCGGGTACCATGGGGTCGTACCAGTAAAGCACCTTACGTTCAGAGGGTTGTGCAGCCGCAGCCGGCTGATGCGTCTGCTTCTGTCCGACAAAATAGCCGCCAGCGGCAGCTATCGCGATGGCAATCGCCATTAACGTTGTTTTTTTCATTGCGCCAGCTCCTGCGGGATCAGCCAGTTCACGGCAGCCCAGGTTCGCGCCATTTCGCGCTCCGCCTGGTTCACCGCCAGTTCCGTATCCAGTACGCCACGACGCGCCTCCAGCAGGGCCGGAAGCGCCGACTGTCCAGAGCGATATTGCGCCGTCAGTACCGCCAGCCGTTGACGCTGCAACGGTAGTACCTCGTCCCGCTGTCGCTGCCACACCGTTTGCGCAGCCTGATACTGCGCCACCAGCGTTTGCACCTGGGCAATGTGTTCGCGCTTGAGCAGCGTCAGTTGATCCACCGCCTGTATAGAGCGGGAAACATCGGCGGCGTAATCCTTGTCCTGACGTTTTGACTGGAACAGTGGCAGATCCACGCTGAACATCACGCCAGCCATATCGTCATAGCCTTCAGCGCGGTGGGCGTAATAGACCTCCACATCCACATCGGGTATCGCCGCCACGGCAGATTGCGCTGAACGCGCTTTCGCGGTCTCTGCTTCACGTCGCGCGGCCTCCACTTCCGGGTGCCTGACGATCCCCTCCTGCAACGTTTTTTCATTGGCAGGAAGACGCTGATAACGCGGCAGCGGACCGCGAACCTCCGTTATAGCGTGCCCCGTTAGCTCCAGCAGGCGGCTTTGCGCCAGCTGCACATCCCGCTGCGCCAGCGTCTCTTTGTCGCGCATGGCGCTGAGGATCATTTGCAGGGCCAGTACGCTGTCCGGCATTGCGCTTCCCGCCCCGACGCTCGCCTTCTGCACGCCGCGCTGACGTTCCGTTTCACGGACCAGCGTTCTGGCCGTGTTCAGTGCCTGCTGGGCCAGCGCCAGATCCAGCCAGGCCTGGGCGGTATCACGCTGAAGCGCGGCGCGGACGGCTTCGGATTTTGCCAGCACGCTTCGCGCCTGCGCCTGCAAGGTCTGCGCTTTACGTTCCCGCTTCTCTGAGCTGACGTAGCTTTGCATGATGCCAACCTTCTGCATGGTCATCCCTTCGCGCGTCAGCCGCCGATCGTTGCTGCCCTGTACCGGCACGTTTTCGATGCCGAATTTCAGTTTTGGGTCAGGTAATTGCGTGGCGGAAACCGCCATTGCATCCAGCGCCTGCGCTTCGTTACGGCTGGCGGAGAGTTCTGCTGAGTAGCGCTGGGCTTCGGTCAGGGTGTGTTCGAGCGTCCACGGCTCCGCCTGCGCGGCGGAGGTTAACAGGCCGAACAACACCCCACCGAGCCACAGGCTCAGTGTGTGTTGTTTCATGGTGACCTCGCTTAGCGTGCTGGCGTCAGCGAGATAATCTGGAAACCGTCACCCGCACGCTGAAGCGTGAAGGTCACCTCATCCCCCGGTTTGGCGCCATTCAGCGTAGCGCCGGCAGATAAAGTAAACGGCATGGTCATTGCTGGCCATTTTAGTTCCGGTATGGCCTCGTGCCGGAGCATGACGGCGCTGTCAGAGATCGACTGAACCACGCCGCGGCCCTGCCAGGTCTGGTTTGCCTGAACGGTATAAGAAGCGAAAGAGACGGACGCGCCAACCAGCGCGGAAAGGAATACGGTACGCATGATAAAACTCCTGTTAAACGTTAAGTAAATAAAATCAACGAATTAACAGGTTTTTACTCCCGAAACCGGCAATAGCGGATCGTTGCCGGCGGCCCCACAGCAGGAGGGGTAACGGACCACGCAGAATGGCTTGAAGACGAGCACTCTGGCGGAGTTAAGGTCAGGGTCATGGCGGCAGGCAGCGCCACCAGATGCGGCTGGGCAGGATCTTTTTGTACCTGATCCGGCACACAATGTTTTTCACACAGCGGTGAAGCACCGGCAGCATAATGCGGCCCCGGTTGCGCCATCATCTCCATATGCTGGATGGTTGATCTTACCCAGCAATAGTGGACACGCGACTAAGTGAGTAAACTCTCAACCAGAGGTGACTCACATGACAAAACCAGCATCAACCACCAAAAAGCCACGCAAGCAGCACACGCCTGAATTTCGTCACGAAGCCCTGAAACTGGCTGAACGCATTGGGGTGGCCGCAGCCGCCCGCGAACTTAACCTGTATGAATCACAGCTCTACAACTGGCGAAGCAAACAGCAAAATCAGCTCTCTTCTTCTGAACGCGAACAGGAGATGTCCGCAGAGATCGCCCGTCTGAAGCGTCAACTGGCAGAACGGGATGAGGAACTGGCCATTCTCCAAAAGGCCGCGACATACTTCGCGAAGCGCCTGAAATGAAGTATGTCTTCATCGAAAAACATCAGGCTGAGTTCAGTATCAAAGCCATGTGCCGTGTACTTCAGGTTGCCCGTAGCGGCTGGTACATCTGGTATCAGCGTCGTTATCAGATAAACCGGCGTCAGCAGTTCCGCCTTGTCTGTGATAACGTCGTCCGGGAAGCATTCAGTGACGCAAAACAACGCTATGGTGCGCCACGCCTGACGGATGAGCTTCGTGCTCAGGGTTACCGGTTCAACGTGAAAACCGTGGCAGCCAGCCTGCGTCGTCAGGGGCTGCGGGCGAAAGCTTCACGAAAGTTCAGTCCGGTCAGTTACCGCGAACATGGTCTGCCAGTCTCAGAGAATCTGCTGAAGCAGGACTTTTACGCCAGCGGCCCGAATCAGAAGTGGGTGGGTGACATCACGTATCTTCGCACCGGTGAAGGCTGGCTTTATCTGGCCGTGGTTATCGACCTGTGGTCGCGGTCAGTCATTGGCTGGTCGATGTCCTCGCGGATGACGACACAGCTAGCCTGCGATGCGTTACAGATGGCGTTGTGGCGGCGTAAACGTCCGGAAAATGTCATCGTGCATACAGACAGAGGCGGTCAGTACTGTTCAACGGATTATCAGAGCTTACTGAAACGCCATAATCTGCAGGGCAGTATGAGCGCCAGAGGCTGTTGTTATGACAATGCCTGTGCAGAAAGCTTCTTCCACACGCTGAAGGTGGAATGTATCCACGGAGAGGACTTTGCCAGCCGGGAAATCATGCGAACAGCAGTGTTTAATTATATTGAGTGCGATTACAATCGGTGGCGTCGTCACAGTGCCTGTGGCGGTCTCAGTCCGGAACAATTTGAAAACCAGAACCTCCCTTAGGGTTGTGTCCATATTACGCGGGTAGGATCAGGTGGCCACCTCGCCGCGCAAATCCATTGAACATTGATGGGACGCGACGGCCACCTGAGTCTGGATCAACAGCCAGCCAAACGCCAGCAAAAACATCAGCAGATGTTTTTTGATAAAGCGCAGGCGATATGTCCAGCTGGCGTACATATTGAGATCGTCGGACAGGAGAAAGTGAACCGAGTATAAGCAGGCAAAAGAATGAAAGAGAAGTGGTTTTAAAGAGATTTACGTTTTAAATCGATTGTCGGCAAGTAATACTCAAAACCTTAACACTTCACCATCAATTTAATGACATATAATATCTATTCATCAGGTCAATAACGTCTTAATATAAATGACGCAGGGTTAGCAAAAATATCGTCATCAGTGCCTTTAGTAGTCTCTTTCTTGATTTTAATCAGCAAGGACTGGACATTTATTCGGCACATTTCAGCTTCTTTTTTATTGATTATTTGTCTCTCGGGCAGCAAGGAAACAGGGGAAATCATGCTTACTTTTCTCGAACTCCTCATTGGAGTCGTGGTCATTGTCGGTGTAGCACGCTACATCATTAAAGGTTACTCAGCCACCGGCGTGCTATTTGTCGGCGGCCTGACGCTGCTGATCATTAGCGCGCTAATGGGTCATCAGGTTTTACCCGCCAGCGAAGCCAGTACCGGATATACCGCTACCGATATTGTGGAATATATAAAAATTCTGCTGATGAGCCGCGGCGGCGATCTGGGCATGATGATCATGATGCTCTGCGGATTTGCTGCCTATATGACCCATATCGGCGCGAATGATATGGTGGTAAAGCTGGCTTCTAAGCCGCTGCAATATATTAACTCCCCCTATCTGCTGATGGTCGCGGCCTATTTCCTGGCCTGTCTGATGTCATTAGCCGTTTCCTCAGCAACGGGCCTTGGCGTGCTGTTAATGGCAACTTTATTCCCGGTAATGGTTAACGTCGGGATCAGCCGTGGTGCAGCGGCGGCTATTTGCGCCTCTCCGGCGGCGATTATTCTCTCCCCTACTTCCGGTGACGTAGTGCTGGCCGCGAAAGCCGCGGAAATGTCGCTAATTGACTTCGCCTTCAAAACCACACTGCCGATCTCCATCACCGCTATTCTCGGCATGGGCGTGGCGCATTTCTTCTGGCAGCGCTATCTCGATAAGAAAGAGAACGTCAGCCACGAAATGATGGACGTCAGCGAAATCACCACTACCGCCCCGGCGTTTTATTCCATCCTGCCCTTCACGCCGATTATTGGCGTGCTTATTTTCGACGGCAAATGGGGCCCGCAGCTGCACATCATCACTATCCTGGTGATCTGTATGCTGCTGGCGGCCATCCTGGAGTTCGTTCGTGGTTTTAACACCCAGAAAGTGTTCACGGGTCTGGAAGTTGCCTTCCGCGGTATGGCGGATGCCTTCGCGGGCGTGGTGATGCTGCTGGTTGCCGCGGGGGTGTTTGCCCAGGGGCTGAGCACCATCGGCTTTATTCAGAGCCTGATCTCTATCGCCACCTCGTTCGGCTCGGCCAGCATTATCCTGATGCTGGTGCTGGTGGTGCTGACCATGCTGGCGGCGATGACCACCGGCTCCGGTAACGCGCCGTTCTACGCCTTTGTTGAGATGATCCCTAAGCTGGCACACTCCTCCGGCATCAACCCGGCTTACCTGTCCATTCCAATGCTTCAGGCCTCCAACCTGGGTCGTACCATTTCTCCGGTATCGGGCGTGGTGGTTGCGGTTGCGGGGATGGCGAAAATCTCTCCGTTTGAAGTGGTAAAACGCACGTCAGTGCCGGTGCTGGTTGGCCTGATTATCGTTATTATCGCCACCGAAGTACTGGTTCCCGGCGCTGCCTAAGCGAAATTCCTGATTTCCAAAAAGCGCCTGCGGGCGCTTTTTGTGCTTTAATAACCCCCAGAAATTAATCGCGCCCAACCAATCAGGAAAGCAAATGTTCAGGAAGGATATCGTTATCCCGTCTGGCGCAGTAGCGCTTGCACTCTGTGTCTTCTCAATTCAGGCAGATCCGCTTAAGCCAACCCAGTACGGCGATTTCGATCGCTACGTTCTGGCCCTTTCCTGGCAAACCGGATTTTGCCAGAGCATGGTCGAACGTAACCGTGACGAACCGGAAGAGTGTCGCCTGCAAAAAGAGAGCAGCAACAAAACCGATTTTCTGACCGTCCACGGCTTATGGCCAGCATTGCCGAAATCGATTGCCGCTCGCGGAGTGGATGAACGCCGCTGGATGCGCTTCGGCTGCGCCACTCGTCCGGTTCCGAATATGCCGGAAGCAAAAGCCAGCCGCAAATGTGACGCCGCAGAGACCGGACTATCGCTAACGGGCGCGGCGAAGCTGAACAGCGTGATGCCCGGCGCGGGCGGCAACTCCTGCCTTGAACGTTATGAATACGCGAAACACGGCGTCTGCTTTGGTTTTGATCCCGACGCTTACTTCGGCACCATGGTGCGCATGAACCAGGAAGTGAAGCACAGCGCGGCAGGAAAATTTCTGGCGGAAAACTATGGCAAAAGCGTCCGCCGCAGCGACTTCGATGCAGCCGTGGCCAAAAGCTGGGGAAAACAGAGCGTAAAAGCGTTCAAGCTTACCTGCCACGGCAATCCGGCTTATCTGACCGAAATGCAGATCTCGCTGAACGCCAGCACCATCAACAACCCACTCTCTGCCGGCTCCTTTGCGCCACAGCCGCATCCGGGCAACTGCGGCAAACAGTTTGTCATTGATAAAACCGGTTACTGATGCTGCGCCGGGCAACTTTTTGCCCGGTTTTCATTGGTTTCCGTGATATGACGATTAACCTCACACTTCCGCTCACACGCATCATTTTTCCAGCAAAAGCATTATTAATCCGGTAAACATCACTGAAACCTCCCCGTCATAATCGTGGCGTTATCTACAGGAGGAATTTCACATGGCTAAAAAACTGATTGCACTGTGCGCCTGCCCGATGGGCCTGGCACATACCTTCATGGCAGCCCAGGCGCTGGAAGACGCGGCGACGGAAGCCGGATATGAGGTAAAAATTGAAACCCAGGGCGCGGACGGGATCCAGAATCGCCTGACCCCGCAGGATATTGCCGACGCTGACATTATCATCCACGCCATCGCGATCACCCCGGAAGACAATGAACGCTTCGAAACGCGCGACGTGTATGAGATTACGCTTCAGGACGCCATTAAAAACGCGGCAGGCACCCTGAAAGAGATCGAAGAGATGATTGCAGCAGAACAATAATAATCTTCACATCCAGGGGTTTTCGTCATGGCTATTAAAAAACGCAGCGCGGTTCGCCCGGACAGTCACGAGGGTGACACACTTGCCATCAAATCCGCACCGGTTGCCGCCGGTGCGTCTTTCTGGAAAGAGCTTCCACAGCACATTATGTCGGGGATATCCCGCATGGTGCCAACACTTATCATGGGCGGGGTTATCCTCGCCATTTCACAGCTCATCGCCTACGTCTGGCTGGAGATCCCGCCTGACACCGGTATTCTCGACGCGCTTAACTCAGGCAAATTCACCGGTTTCAATCTCTCGCTATTGAAATTTGGCTATCTGACTGAATCGTTCGGCGGGCTGCTGTTCAGCTTCGCCATCCCAATGTTTGCCGCCTTTGTCGCCAACTCTATCGGCGGAAAACTGGCCTTCCCGGCCGGGTTTATCGGTGGCCTTGTCGCCACGCAGCCGACGCTGGTGCTGAACTTTGATGCGGAAAAACTGACCTGGCTTGCCACCAAACCCGTGCCCTCCACGTTTATTGGCGCGCTGATTATCGCCATAGCCGCAGGCTATCTGGTCAAATGGCTGAATAGCCGCATTAACGTTCCACAGTATCTGCTGGCCTTTAAAAGCACCTTTCTGATCCCAATCCTCTCGGCGCTGTTTGTGATGCTGGCGATGTATTACATCATCACGCCGATTGGCGGCTGGCTGAATGCAGGTATGCGGACCGTACTGCTGGCGGCGGGTCAGGCGGGCTCCATGATGTACGCCATCGGGATGGCGGCGGCCACGGCGATTGATCTTGGCGGCCCCATTAACAAAGCGGCGGGATTTGTTGGCCTGGGGCTGACAACCGATCATGTCCTGCCCATCACCTCCCGCGCCGTGGCGATTGTTATTCCGCCCATTGGTCTGGGGCTGGCCACGCTGATTGACCATCGTCTGACCGGCAAACGCCTGTTTAGTCCGCAGCTTTATCCGCAAGGCAAAACGGCCATGTTCCTCGCCTTTATGGGCATCAGTGAAGGGGCCATCCCGTTCCTGCTGGAAAATCCGCTTGCGACGCTGCCGGCGTATATGGCGGGCGCGATCGCCGGTGCAATGACCGCCACCGCGCTCGGTGCCGTGCAGTGGTTCCCTGAATCGGCGATCTGGGCGTGGCCGCTGGTCACCAATCTGGGGGCGTACATGCTCAGTATTGTGGTCGGGGCGGCGATCACCGCGCTGTTTGTCGTGATTATTCGTAACAGTCTGCACAAGCGCGGAAAACTCGCTATCGACACGCTGTAACGGGGTGAACCATGGAATTACTGAGAAGGCTTCATGCCTGGCTGGCTGCGGAAAAACTGGACGGCGTGCTCATCTCTTCGCGCCAGAATAAACAGCCGCACCTGGGCATTTCAACCGGTTCGGGATATGTGCTGGTGACACAAACCGCGGCACATATCCTGGTGGATTTCCGTTACTACAGCGATATCGCTTCACGAGCGGCGGGCTATGAGATGCATCTGCTTAACACGGAGAACCCGTTTGCGCAGGCGGTGAACCAGATTATTGCGAAGGACAATCTCGCCCGTATTGGCTTTGAGGGTGAATACGTGAGCTGGCAAACAGGCGTGCTGTGGCGCGATACGCTGAATGCCACCCTTTGCAGCACCTCGCTCGACGCGCTGCGGCAGATAAAAACCGCTGACGAAATCGACCGTATCCGTGCAGCATGCGGCATTGCCGACCGCGCCGCACAGCACATCCGGCGTTTCATTCAGCCCGGTATGCGCGAACGTGAAGTCGCTGCCGAGCTGGAGTGGTTTATGAAGCAGGAGGGCGCGGACAAGCCCTCTTTCGACACCATTGTCGCCAGCGGGCCGCGCGGTGCGCTGCCCCACGGCAAAGCCTCTGACAAAGTGATTATGCCTGGCGAGATGATCACCCTTGATTTCGGCGCCCAACACCAGGGGTATTGCTCGGATATGACAAGGACCTTTCTTGTCGCCGGGCAAAACACGCCGCCGGAGGAACACCCTCTCTATGCGGTGTACCAGATCGTTCTGGCGGCACAACAGGCAGCTATTGATGCCATCCGCCCCGGCGTTTCCTGTCATCAGATCGATAGCGCCGCACGTTCCGTGATTGAACGTGCAGGTTACGGTCCGCAGTTCGGGCATAACACCGGCCATGCCATTGGTATTGATGTTCATGAAAATCCATGTTTTTCCCCTACCGACCGCACCCCGTTGCAGCCCGGCATGGTGCTGACCGTTGAGCCGGGGATCTACCTTGAACACCTGGGCGGGGTACGAATTGAAGATGTGGTGCTGGTGACGGAAACGGGTGCGGAGGTGCTTTATACCTTCGACAAACGGCTATTGCTGACGGGAGAATAAGAGTGGACAGAGATTTACTGCGCGCCCTGAGCGAAGCAGACGCCATTGCGGCCTCAGAGCAAGAGGTGCGCGACATCCTGCTCAGTGAGGCGCAAAAGTACCATAAAGAGGTTCAGTTTGATGGGCTGGGTTCCGTGCTTATCCGCGTCAACCAGAGCCGGGGCCCGAAGGTGATGGTCTGCGCCCATATGGATGAAGTCGGTTTTATGGTGCGTAGCGTCTCGCGCGAAGGGGCCATTGATGTCCTGCCCATCGGCAACGTGCGCATGATGGCCCGTACCCTTCAGCCGGTGCGCATCACCACGCGTAACGGGAAAAAAATACCGGGACTGCTGGATGGGGATCTGAAAGGAGAAAACGTTGACAATTTGCGTGTCGACATTGGCGCGACGTCGGCGGAGGAGGTGTTCGCCGCCGGTATCGACGCAGGCGACCGCGTGACGTTCGATACACCCTTTCAAATCCTTCCCCACAATCGGGTGATGGGTAAAGCCTTCGACGATCGTCTCGGCTGTTACCTGCTGATCGCGCTGCTGCGCGAGCTGCACCAGACGCCGCTCGACTGCGAGCTTTGGCTGGTGGCCAGCTCAAGTGAAGAGGTCGGCCTGCGCGGCGGCCAGACCGCCACGCGCGCCATTCATCCTGATATCGCGCTGGTGCTGGATACCGCCTGCTGGTCAAAAAATTTCGATTATGGCAGCGCCAACCATCGCCAGATCGGTGCGGGCCCGATGCTGGTGCTGTACGACAAAACGCTCATCGCCCCAGCCAAACTGATTGCGCTGGCTGAGACAATCGCGCGCTCGCAGGGGATCCCGCTGCAAAAAGACATGTTCAGCAACGGCGGAACGGACGGCGGGGCGATCCATCTCTTCGGCACTGGCGTGCCGACTCTTGTGCTTGGTCCCCCTACCCGACACGGGCACTGCGCGGCATCCATTGCCGACGAAAAAGACATTCATCACACCCAACAACTGCTTGTCGCGCTTGTGGCAGGCATGAACCGTGAGACCGTGGATCATCTGACGGACTTCAGATGCTGATCTCACGCGGCCAGGAGGAAGTATGCTTTCAATTGAATTTTTCTGCCCACTGCCCAACGGCCTGCATGCGCGTCCGGCCTGGGCGTTAAAAGAGCAGTGCAGCGCATGGCGCAGCGACATCCGTTTTATCAACAGACGGCTTCACACTCACGCGGATGCCAAAAGCTCGCTGGCGCTGATCAGTACCGGTACGCTGTTTAATGACAGCTGCGTGCTGGAAATTAACGGCAGCGACGAGGAGCAGGCCCGACGCGTGCTGGAGGCGTATCTCACCGGCGCGTTTATCGACAGCGACAGTATTCCCTCCGGCGACGCGCCGCACGTTGCGCATCCCCTGCCCCGCTCGCTTGTAAGGCTTGCTCCCCATCTTCAGCACGGCATTACGCTCGCCAGTGGCATCGGGGCTGGCACTCTGCGAGGCTGGCAGAGCGATAACCTCAAACGTTATTGTCAGATCCCCGCCTCGCCGGAAGATATTACCCGCCTGGAACACAGCCTGGCGACGCTGGCCGAACGGCTCAACCACCGCTTGCGCGGGCTGGACGGCGAGAGTAAAACCATTCTCAGCGCGCATCTTTCGCTGATCCAGGATGAGGAGTTTGGCGGCACCATACGCCGACTGATCGCCGAGGAGCGGCTAAGCCTTGCGGAGGCGATCATTCGTAATATGGAGCTGATCTGCGACAAGCTGTCACTCTCCGCCAGCGACTACCTGCGTGAACGCATCAGCGATATTCGCGACATCAGCGAGCAGCTTCTTAACATTACCTGGCCGGAGTTGCAGCAAACCTCTGCATTCACCCTCAGCGCCCCCACTATTCTGGTGGCGGAAGATCTGACGCCCAGCCAGTTTCTCAGCCTCGACACGCAGTACCTGAAAGGCATGGTGCTTGAAAAAACAGGCCGGACGTCGCATACGCTGATCCTGGCACGCGCGGCCTCCGTGCCTGTGCTGAGTGGTTTAACGGTCGCCTCACTGGCGCCGTTGATGGGAAAAGAGGTCATTCTGGACGGCATCTGTAGCGTGCTGGTCGTTGAACCCAACGACGCGGTGAATGATTACTACAGCGTGGCGCAGCGCCTTGCCGACCGACGCCACCAGCAGCAGATCAAAGATGCGGGTCTTCCAGCGCTCACCCGCGACAACGTACCGGTAGAGATTGCCGCCAACATCGGCAGCACGCTGGAAGCGCCCGGGGCGTTTACCTGCGGCGCGCAGGGTATCGGGCTGTTTCGCACTGAAATGCTGTATATGGACAGAGACACCGCGCCGGACGAGCAGGAGCAATTCGAAGCCTATCAGCAGGTGTTGCTCTCCGCGCAGGGCAAGCCGGTCATCTTTCGCACAATGGACATCGGCGGCGATAAGCAGATCCCTTACCTGAACATTCCCCAGGAAGAAAACCCGTTCCTCGGCTATCGCGCCGTTCGCATTTATCCCGAATTTGCCGATCTCTTCCGCACCCAACTGCGCGCGATCTTACGCGCAGGCGCAAGCGGCAATGCGCTGTTGATGATCCCGATGGTGCACAGCCTCGATCAGATTTTATGGATCAAACAGGAGCTGCAAAACGTTCGTGACGCCCTGGCCTCACAGGGGTTACGTCACACCGCGCGCCTGCCGCTGGGGATCATGGTTGAAGTGCCTTCAGTCTGCTTTATCATCGATCACTTCTGCGAAGAGGTGGATTTCTTCAGTATCGGCTCGAACGATATGACTCAGTATCTCTACGCTGTCGATCGCAACAACCCGCGCGTTTCGGGGCTGTATAACCCCATCACACCGTCTTTTTTACGCATGGTTCGCCAGATCGTCACCGCAGCGCATCGTCACGGGAAATGGGTCGGCATTTGCGGGGAACTTGGCGGAGAGCAGCGCTACCTCCCTCTTCTGCTTGGGCTGGGCTTAGATGAGTTCAGCATGAGCGGGCCGCGCATCCCTGCGGTAAAAACCCAGTTGCGTCAGCTGGACATGGCGACCTGCCGGGCGCTGGCAGATAAGGCCTGCGACAGCCGCAGCGCAGAGGAGATTGAAGCCCTGCTGGCGGATTTCACACCGGAAGCGCCGCCGCGTCCATTGCTGGCGCTGGAGACTATCGTGGTCAATGAGCCGCTGACCTCAAAAGAGCAGGTGCTTCAGTTCTTATGCGGAAATCTTGCGATTCATGGCAGGACCGAAAACCCGCTCGAGCTTGAAGAAGATCTCTGGCAGCGCGAAGAGATTGTCACTACCGCCGTCGGGTTTGGCGTGGCGATCCCTCACACCAAATCGCAATGGATACGCCATTCCAGCATCAGCATTGCCCGTCTGGACAAGGCGATTGACTGGGAGTCGGATTTGGGCGACGTCGAGCTGGTGATCATGCTGACGCTCGGCGCTCAGGAAGGGATTAATCACGTGAAGGTCTTTTCCCAGTTGGCGCGGAAGCTGGTCAATAAAACGTTTCGCGAGTCGCTGTTTGCAGCAACGACGCCGCAAAGTATCCTGGATCTGTTGAACGCTGAAATCACGTTCTGACTGTCACTGAAAGCGTGCGCGATACTCCCCCGGCGTCAGGCCAAACTGGCGCCGGAACAGACGGCTAAAATAGTCGCTATCGGCATAGCCGCAGCGCTTCGCCACTTCCCCCACCGGCAGGTGGTATTTTTGCAGGATGGTTCTCGCCTTCGCCATACGCACCCAACGAACGTAATCCACAAAACTCATCGTCCCCTGTTGAGAGAACAGGCGTGACAGATGGTTAGCCGAAATATTAAACAGCAAAGCGACGCTGTCCCGCGACAGGGGTTCAGCATAGTTTTCCTGCACCCAGTTACAAATGCTCTGATAGAGGAAATCCCCGCGCGACACTCCCGGTTCAGGCAGCGACGACACCACTTTACGGCACCAGTGCAGCAGACTCAGCACCAGTGGTTGAATAATAGCCTGGTCCTGCGGGGAAGCGCTCAGGTGCGTCAGGGCCATCAGCATCGCGGCACATTCACCTCGTTCAGGGTGAGGAAGCTCCACGTGTCGCTGCGCAGGCACGGATCGCCCGTGCCGGGTATCATGAAACACCAGCCCCAGCCACGACGGCGCGAAAAGAATGCTCAGCAGCATGACCGGTCGTTCAAACACCGGGACGCTGGCGGCCTGGGCGGGAAGAAACAGCATTTCCCCCTGGTGGAGGGGCTGCTGCCCGGCAACCAGTCTGTTGCCATATTCCCCGCGAAGAACGACGTCAAGCCGTGGCCAGTCGCGGCTCACGCTTCCGACAGCGTCAGACGCGCCACGATGAGCAAACCAGACTCGCCCCAACTGCTGTGGGTTGAGCACCAGGCCGCTCAACAGATCGGCAAAAAACTGCTGATCGGCGGGCAATAGGGTTGCGCGCATATTACCCCCTGCGCGCATCCGGGCGTACCAGGTCGAAGCGATGGCTATCACTGATGGCATAGTAGGCCGTCGGTCCACCCGCACGCAGAATGGGCTGCGCTTTCGCGGTCTGGTAAATCCCCTCTTCCAGCAAACTCTCGGCGATATGGACGCCCACGACTTCGCCGAGCACCAGCCAGGTATCAATCGGTGTCCCATCCGCGCCGGTAAGCTGAATGCACTATGACAATCGACACTCGAAATTCACCGGGCTTTCCGCCACGCGCGGCGAGCTCACAAGCTGGCTGGCTACGGGCGTCAGGCCGGCAAAGGTAAATTCATCCTCGCCATGAGGGAGCGTGGCGGAGGTTTCATTCATCGCCTCGGCCAGATCGCGCGTTGCGAGGTTCCAGACAAACTCCCCCGTTTCGGTAATATTCCGCACGCTATCCTTCCAGCCATTGCTGGAAAAACCAATGATCGGTGGGCGATAGTTAAAACAGTTAAAGAAGCTGTACGGGGCAAGGTTCAGTTGACCGGCCTTATCACAGGATGAGATCCAGCCAATCGGACGTGGACCGATAATGGCGTTCAGCGGGTCGTGCGGCAGGCCGTGCCCCTGAGAAGGTTGGTAAAAGTACATATCGCTCTCTCTACGCTGGGGCTGCAACGCGCATTGCCCGGGTTCAGTCTTTCCAGCGTAACGAAATTTCCGTTCAGCGTGAATCGGGACGCCGGGTTTATTGCCAAAAATTCATATGGCGCATGATTGTGACCTTCATCACTTCAAACTTACGGTTTCAGACAGTATCATCAGCTAAGTTAAACCCTCGCTGCCAGACGGCGAGGGTTTTCTTTTGGATTGGTTTCTGCGTTACACGCAGCATTAACGACATGGAGTAAAAATGTCCAGACCTACGATTATCATCAATGAACTCGACGCAGAACGTATTGACCGACTGTTGGAGAAACCAGAATTCGCCTCGCTGCCGGTAGCCGATGCGCTGAACGAAGAGCTAGACCGGGCGCAGATGTGTACGCCTGAGACCATGCCGCATGATGTGGTCACCATGAACAGCCAGGTGAAGTTCCGCAACCTGACCACCGGCGAGGAGCTCACCCGTACGCTGGTCTATCCGGCGCAGATGACCGACAGCAGCACGCAACTGTCGGTGCTGGCACCCGTGGGCGCGGCGCTGCTTGGACTGCGCACAGGCGATACTATCCACTGGGAACTCCCTGGCGGTGCCTCAGCTCACCTGGAAGTGCTTGAGCTGCTCTACCAGCCCGAAGCCGCTGGCGATTACCTGCGTTAATCCCTTCTGAACAAGCGACCCCGCTTTGCACAGAGGATGCACCCGCATCCTCTTTCCGCAAATTCACCCGATTGTGTTATATCGGACAAAAACCGCTTAATCCACGCTTACTCTGTTGTGGTGCCGTGGGGACGGTCATGGGTGAGATACTTGTTATCACACTGGTTTTTCTCATCATCCTGGCGATCCTCGTCGTGGCGGTGCTATACCTTGAGCGCCACTGGTGAGTGAGGAACCTCACACAACGCCGCCGGGGAAGGCATTCACCAGTCCCTTCACTTTCTGCTGCGCTGCCTCCGGGGTGTCTGCACCAGGCACCAGGATCACCTTGCGGCACTCCTCCTCCCGTTTTTCGAAGATTTTATAGGCGCGCTCCGCATCAGCCAGCGGAAGATAGTGGGTGACAATATCTTCCGGTGTAAGCAGCCCTTTTTCGATAAGCGGCAGCAGCTCTCCCAGCCAGGCATGGACGTGGGTCTGCCCCATCTTAAAGCTCAGCCCTTTATCGAAGGCATCGCCAAACAGGAAGCCGTGTATAAAACCGGCATACACGCCCGGCACGCTGACCACGCCTCCGCGCCGCACCGCAGCAATGCACTGGCGCAGGGCTTTGCCGCTGCTGCCTTCAATTTTCAGGTTACTGAGGATCGTTTCCGTGGTGCTGCCTTTGGCCTCAAACCCGACGGCATCAATCACCGCATCCACTCCGCGCTGTCCGGCCGTTTGCTCAATGATTTTCTCCGCCGCGTCGTTATCGTCATCAAAGTTAATCGGGATCGCGCCGTAGCGCTCCTGGGCAAACCGCAGTCGATAGGGATGATGGTCAACCACAAAAATCTGCTCTGCGCCGAGAAGCCGCGCGCAGGCAATGGTCAGTAACCCCACCGGCCCGGCCCCGAATACGGCGACGCTGGAGCCTTTCTGAATCTGCGCATTTTTCGCCGCCTGCCAGGCGGTAGGCAGAATATCTGACAGGAAAAGCGCTTTGTCGTCAGACAGCAGTTGAGGCACTTTAAACGGCCCCACGTTGCCTTTCGGGACGCGCACATACTCCGCCTGTCCGCCCGGCACGCCGCCGTAAAGATGGCTGTAGCCAAACAGCGCGGCAGGGGCGGGAATTTGCTTTTTGTTCAGCGCCGCGCCCTGCCCGCGGTTCGTGTTTTCGCAGGCCGCGTACTGTTGCATCTGGCAAAAGAAGCAGTCACCGCAGGCAATTACAAACGGGATCACCACCCGGTCACCTTTCTGCACGTTCTTCACTTCGCTCCCGCACTCCACCACCTCGCCCATAAATTCATGACCAAAGATATCGCCATGCTGGACCTTGGGAATTTTTCCGCGATAAAGATGCAAATCAGAACCACAGATCGCCGTGGCCGTTACGCGCAGGATGATATCGTCAGGCTGTTCGATGCCCGGATCGGGGACATTATCGACCCGAACATGATGTGGACCGTGATAGGTGAGAGCTTTCATGCAACCTCCGAAAGGGTGTGGGTAAGCTTATAAAAGGGTAGCTACCTCTCGGGATCTGCCCCGGAATCCGGCTGTTTTGAGATTTATCCTGGCGAGATAAAAAAGTGCTGTCGGGATTACAGAAACCATTTATATTTTGTGGTTGAATGATTTCAGCGTTTATTAACAAGGAGAAACGGTTATGTATCAAACAATCATTATGCCGGTTGATGTTTTTGAAATGGAACTGAGTGATAAGGCTATACGTCACGCGGAATTTCTCGCGCAGCAGGACGGAATTATTCATCTTCTGCATGTTTTGCCGGGCTCTGCCAGCCTGAGCCTGCATCGTTTCGCTGCTGATGTGCGTCGTTTTGAAGAGCATTTACAGCACGAAGCCGAGACGCGCCTGCAAACCATGGTCGGGCACTTCAGCATCGATCCTTCCCGCATCAAAACCCACGTCCGGTTCGGTAGCGTGCGCGACGCCGTTAATGAGCTTGCCGGGGAATTAAATGCCGACGTGGTAGTGATTGGTTCACGTAACCCTTCCATCACCACTCACCTGCTGGGGTCGAACGCCTCCAGCGTGATCCGCCACACCCACATTCCGGTGATGGTCGTCAGATAAAAAAAGAGGCCACCTTTAGGTGGCCTCTGGCATTGCAGGTGTCGTCTTGCTTTCTTTTATTATGCAGTTTTGGTGCGGATCAGGTAATCAAACGAGCTCAGCGACGCTTTCGCACCTTCACCGGTAGCGATGATGATCTGTTTGTACGGCACGGTGGTGCAGTCGCCCGCCGCAAATACGCCCTTAACGCTGGTTTCGCATTTCGCATCGATGATGATCTCGCCCATGCGGTTACGCTCAATAGCGCCTTCCAGCCAGGTGGTGTTTGGCAGCAGGCCAATCTGAACAAAGATCCCTGCCAGCGCTACGCTGTGGATATCGCCGCTCACGCGGTCACGGTATTCCAGACCAGTCACTTTGCTGCCGTCGCCTTTCACTTCTGTCGTCTGGGCATTGAGCACAATGTCGACGTTATTCAGGCTACGCACCTTATCCTGCAACACCTGGTCCGCTTTCATCTCCGGAGCGAACTCCAGCAGGGTAACGTGTTCCACAATTCCCGCCAGATCGATAGCCGCTTCCACGCCGGAGTTACCGCCGCCGATCACCGCGACGCGTTTACCTTTGAACAGCGGGCCGTCACAGTGGGGGCAATAGGTCACGCCTTTGGTGCGATACTGATCTTCGCCCGGGACGTTCATGTTGCGCCATTTCGCGCCGGTGGCAATGATCACGCTGCGCGCCTTCAGCACCGCGCCGGACGCCGTTTCAATCTGGTGCAAACCACCCTCGACCGCCGCCGGAACCAGTTTGCTGGCGCTCTGGCTGTCAATGACATCCACGTCGTAGTCGCTGACGTGCGCTTTCAACGCACCGGCCAGCTTCTGGCCTTCGGTTTTCGGCACGGAAATGTAGTTTTCAATGTCTACGGTATCCAGAACCTGACCACCGAAACGCTCGCCCATCAGACCGGTACGGATCCCTTTACGTGCGGAGTAGACCGCTGCCGCCGCGCCCGCCGGGCCTGAGCCAACAATCAGCACGTCATAAGCATCGCGTTGGTTCAGCTCTTCCGCCGCGCGTTTTTCTGCGCCGGTATCCACTTTGGCGACGATTTCGGTCAGCGTCATGCGCCCCTGGCCGAACTCCTGGCCATTCAGGTAAACCGCCGGAACGCCCATCACGTTGCGCTCGGTGATTTCGTTCTGGAACGTACCGCCGTCAATCGCCGTGTGCTTAATGCGTGGGTTGAGGACTGACATCAGGTTCAGCGCCTGCACCACGTCCGGGCAGTTGTGGCAGGAGAGCGAGTAATAGGTTTCAAACTCAAAATCACCGTCGATATCGCGGATCTGCTCCAGCAGCGCCTGCGCTTCTTTTGACGGATGACCACCGGTCCACAGCAGCGCCAGCACCAGGGACGTAAATTCGTGCCCCAGCGGAGAGCCCGCGAAACGCGGCCCCTGGTCAGACCCTGGGTTGGCGATCAGGAAAGAAGGCTTACGGACTGCCAGCGTGTTGTCTTCTTTGAAGGTCACTTTCGGCGACAGCTCAGCAATCTCTGTCAGCAGTGCTTTGATTTCTGCCGATTTCGCGCTGTCGTCCAGCGTGGCAATCAGCTCAACAGGTTTGGTCAGTTTCTCAAGGTAGGCCTTGAGCTGGGTTTTCATGTTAGTGTCGAGCATTATTCTTCCCTCTCTTAAAACGTCATCATGCAAGCCGCCTTATACGGGCTGCCTGAATGCAACTTGCATCATGGTGCTGGAATGAAATGGGCGCGGGGAGCGCCCATGACTGAAACAATTTCCAAAGTATTTCGCGTCAGAGCAAGGCGGCTAGCCTGAGAATCCCCGGGAGCTTACTAAAGTAAGTGACCGGGGTGAGCAGGCGACGCCAACGCAGCTATGGCGTGAAAAACGACGGAAATTTAGATCTTGCCGACCAGGTCCAGAGATGGCGCCAGCGTCGCTTCGCCTTCTTTCCATTTCGCCGGGCACACTTCGCCTGGGTGAGAAGCAACGTACTGAGCCGCTTTCACTTTGCGCAGCAGGTCAGATGCATCACGGCCGATACCTTCAGCGGTAACTTCGATAGCCTGGATAATGCCCTGCGGGTCAACAACGAAGGTCGCGCGGTCTGCCAGGCCTTCATCTTCACGCATGTTGTCGAAGTTACGGGTCAGGGCGCCAGTCGGGTCGCCGATCATCGCGTATTTGATTTTCGCGATAGTTTCAGAGCTGCTGTGCCACGCTTTGTGGGTGAAGTGGGTATCGGTAGAAACAGAGTAAACGTCTACGCCCAGCTTTTGCAGTTCTTCGTAGTGGTCTGCCACGTCGCCCAGTTCGGTCGGGCAAACGAAGGTGAAGTCAGCCGGATAGAAGAAGAACACGCTCCAGCGGCCTTCGATATCTTTCTCGGTTACTTCGATGAACTCACCGTTTTTGAACGCCTGGTTTTTGAAAGGTTTAATTTTAGTGTTAATCAAAGACATCTGTACTTCCTCCGTGTTTTCGTTGAGATGTAAGGTAACCAACTTTATCCATCGGGGCTAATGCGTATGCTTTATCAAATCAATCAGCCAAACCTTACAAAAGCAACAAGACAGCAAGGTGAACCTTTTACAGGAAAGCCTAAAAGTAAAAAGGCCGCCTCAACGGGCGGCCCTGATACCTGAATTCCCCGCAGGTACATTCAGTGCCAGCCGAAGCTGGCGTTGCGTTGCGCTCTACATACCTTGTATCAAGGCCGTAACAGCGCTTTGATTACAGCACCCCTGCGCGCATTGAGCAATGCATAAGAGGGATAGTCCTGCCTATGGCTGTGATAGGCAGTATCGAAGAGGTCTCTGAAAGATTATGAATTTAATTTCATTATGGGTTTCACGCTATATATAAACACCACTTTTCATTCAAATAATTCAATCAAACTTTAAAGATAAAATTATCTTAATTAGTCTTGAAGTTATGTTTCAATAATCCAAAGCCGTGATATATTAAGATCACTTAAATTTTAAATTAAGCGAGTTATTCACACGGATTGTAAAGGGTAACTTCCCTCTGTCGTACTCCAGGATGTGATAACGACAGCAAACTCAACTCACTCAGGACGAAACATGGCAAACCTCTACGACCTAAAAAAATTCGATCTCAATCTGTTAGTCATCTTCGAATGCATTTACCAACACCTCAGTATCAGTAAGGCTGCCGAGGCGCTTTATATCACGCCATCCGCCGTCAGCCAGTCGCTGCAACGCCTGCGCGGTCAGCTTAATGACCCCCTGTTTATCCGTTCAGGGAAGGGAATTACGCCAACCACGGTAGGTACCAACCTGCATCATCATCTGGAAAAAAATCTCAATCAGCTTGAGCAGACGATCAACATGATGCATCACTCGGACATCAAAAAAAAGTTCGTTATCTATTGCTCTCAAATGGTGTCTCCTGGTTCGATGCTCGAACCGTTGAAGCTGTTAATATCTGAAGAGAATTATGAGATAGAGCAAAGAGACATGCTCATTTCCTCCGAATCAGCGGAAGATTTGTTGGCCTATCGTAAGGCCGATCTCATCTTCTCTATCGCACCTATCCACAATCGCTCTGTGGTCTGCACCCACTTCACCACGGTGCCGATAGCCTTAATCTGTAGAGCAGACCACCCAAGGCTCGCTGACGCAGTCACGCTGGAAGTGCTATACCAGGAGAAATTCACTTTTTACCAGAGTGCTCATCCGGGTGTAAAAGAGTTTCAGAGTCGCGCAAATGACGCGTTTCCGGAAAGAAATATTGCTTTTCGTACGGACTCCCTTAGCTCTCTCATCTCCATGGTCTGTTCATCTGATCTGTTAGGCTTCATCCCCGTGTCGATCTATGAAACATATAAAGAACCGTTGAAATTAAAAAGGCTTGAGCCACCGTTTGAGCTGCCTGAATTAAAGATCTATATGCTCTACAGCCGTTCATCACTGAATAGCACTGTTTTTTCAACATTCATTGAAAAAATGCATAAGCTCTGCGTTTCTCCGCCGTCTGCGTAAAATACATTTGCATGGTGAATGCAAATAAGGCAACCCGAAGAAAATGCCCCCGTGAAATTAAGGACAAATAATTCCATAATATCGTTTTGTTTTTTTCCAGACATTTAACACGCAGGACGCGATTAATCATGTCGATCTATAAAATCCCTTTACAGGAAAATGTTTTAGACGCTTCTGCGGAACGCATAGACTGGACGCTTAACAATTTCTCCAGGGTCTGCGTTTCCTTTTCCGGTGGAAAAGATTCTACCGTGATGCTGCATCTCGTTGCCCAGAAAGCACGGCAATTAAAGCGAAAAATAGATGTCATCTTTCTGGACTGGGAAGCGCAATTCTCCTCAACCATTCAGCATGTTGACACGATGAGAACGCTGTATCGGGATGTTATCCATCAGTTCTGGTGGGTAGCGCTTCCGCTCACGACCCAGAACGCCCTGTCACAGTTTCAACCTGAATGGCAGTGCTGGGAACCCGGGACAAACTGGGTTCGCCAGCCACCGGAAGATGCCATTACCGATTACCACTATTTCGATTTTTATCAGCAGGGAATGACGTTTGAAGCCTTCGTGCGCGAGTTTGCCGAATGGTATGCGCAAAAACGTCCTGCCGCCGTCATGGTGGGGATCCGCGCCGATGAATCTTACAACCGCTTTCTGGCTATCGCGTCGGCGCGTAAGCAGCGCTTTTCTGACGATAAACCCTGGACGACCGTCGCCCCGGGTGGGCACGCCTGGTATATCTACCCCTTGTACGACTGGAAAACCGCCGACATCTGGACGTGGTTCGCGAAATCAAAATGTTGCTATAACCCGTTATACGACCTGATGTACAAGGCGGGGGTGCCGCCGCGTTATATGCGCATCTGCGAACCGTTTGGCCCGGAACAGCGTCAGGGCTTGTGGCTCTATCATGTCATTGAACCCGAACGCTGGGCGGCGATGTGTGAACGCGCCTGCGGCGTGCGAAGCGGAGGTATTTATGCCGGGCACGATAACCATTTTTATGGCCACCGGAAGATCCTGAAACCAGACCATCTCGGCTGGCGCGAATACGCCATGCTGTTACTCGACAGCATGCCGCAAAATACGGCGGAACATTACCGCAACAAAATCGCGGTTTATCTCCACTGGTATCAAAAGCGAGGCATGAACGATATTCCCGACACGCAGGAGGGTGACATTGGTGCAAAAGATATCCCTTCCTGGCGACGCATTTGTAAGGTTTTACTCAACAATGACTATTGGTGCCGGGCACTTTCGTTTAGCCCAAATAAGCCTAAACACTATCAGCGCTACAGCGACAGAGTGAAAGCAAAACGCAAGGAATGGGGGATTTTATGCAACAACGAATAATCACCGAAATGGAAACGTACCTTCAGGCACTTTCAGAAGAAGAGCGAATAGCCGCTATTAATGCGTTTCGTCAGGCATTACATGAAATCAGCCCTTTTCGCGATCAGCCCGTCGATTGCGTATTGTGGATAAAAAAGACAAACATCACCGCTAACGATTACAACCCAAATAACGTCGCGCCGCCGGAAAAGCGGCTGCTCAGCAAGTCACTGGAGCTGGATGGATTCACACAACCTATCGTTGTGACGGAAAATGCGCCACAGCACTACGAAATTGTCGATGGTTTTCACCGTCATGATATCGGCAGTAACCGGGCGATCCTGAAGCGCCAGCTTAAAGGTTACCTCCCTGTTACCTGCCTGCGTAAAGCGCGCCAGGAAAAGTTCGATCGCATGGCGGCAACTATTCGTCACAACCGCGCGCGTGGACGCCACCAGATCAACGCCATGTCAGAAATCGTGCGAGAACTGGTGCTTATGGGCTGGAGTGAGCAGAAAATTGGCCAGGAGTTGGGTATGGACAGCGATGAAGTGCTGCGTCTGAAGCAGATCAACGGTCTGCTCGAACTCTTCGCAGACCGTCGTTTTTCAGAAGCCTGGACGGTGAAATAGTCAGAGCGTCGCCAGACGCTCTGCCGCAGCGAGCAGCGTCGATTCCTGCTTCGCAAAGCAAAGACGAATCAGCTTATGCGGGAAGGGATCGGCGCAGAACACCGACAGCGGAATGGCCGCCACTCCCACCTCTTTCGTCAACAACTGGCAGAAACTCACGTCGTCCAGATCGGAAATCGCGCTGTAGTCGGCCAGCAGGAAATAGGTTCCTTCAGACGGCAAAATTTCCAGGCGGCTTTTGCTCAGCGCCGCCACAAACAGATCCCGACGTTCACGATAGAAGTGCGGCAGCTCGCGGTAATGCCCGGGTTCCGCACGCAGCATATCCGCCAGCGCCAGCTGAGCCGGTGTGTTCACGGCAAACGTCAGGTACTGATGCACTTTGCGCAGCTCAGCGCTAATGGCCGCCGGGGCCACGCAGTACCCTACCTTCCAGCCGGTCATATGGTAGGTTTTCCCAAATGACGATACCGCGATTGCACGCTCGCGAAGTTGCGGATGCGCCAGCACGCTGGCATGCCCCTCTTCGGCGAAGCAGATATGCTCATACACCTCGTCGCTCAGAACATATATTTCACGTTCGGCGATGGCCTGCCACAGCGCAGCAAAATCGGCTTTTTGCCACACCGTCGCCGACGGATTATGCGGAGTATTCAGGATCACCAGACGGGTTTTGTCACTCAGCAGCGCAGCAAATGCCTGCCAGTCAGGGCGAAAATGCGGTGGCTGGAGCGCCACGCGCTTCACCACGCCGCCGGCCAGTTCAATCGCCGGGGCGTAGCTATCGTAGCTCGGGTCAAAACAAATCACCTCATCACCCGTACGCACCAGGGCGGTTATCGCCGCATACAGCGCTTCGGTCGCCCCTGCCGTCACCGTAATATCGCTGTTCGCGTCAGGCTTATGGCCGTATAACTCCGCCGTTTTATCCGCAATGGCTTCACGCAACGTCTGCACGCCGGTCATCGGCGCATACTGGTTGGCTCCCTGCGCAACGTGGTACGCCAGACGCTCCTGCAAATATTTCGGCCCATCAAAATCCGGGAAACCTTGTGAGAGGTTAATGGCGTTGTGCTGCTGCGCCAGGGCGCTCATCTGCGTAAAAATCGTCGTGCCGAGATTGGGAAGTTTACTCTGCGGGATCAACGGGTTATTGCTCATTGTAGTGTGCCTGCCTGTAATACTTATGTTGCTGACACTATAACACGATGTTAGTCTTTGGCAATCAAGACGCTTAGACGTCTAAACGATATAAATATTCCTGGCCGAGAGGGTAAAAGGAAATGACAGACAACCTGCAACTCACACACCTGGTCGAGGCCTGCCGCTGGATTGGCGCTAAAGGCTGGGCGCCCGCTACCGGCGGCAATATGTCCGTGCGTCAGGATGAACACCTGTGCTGGCTGAGCGAATCCGGAAAAGATAAAGGTAGCCTGACCACCGCCGATTTTCTACAGGTTGAAATCGCCACCAACCGTGCGCCGTCTGGCCGTAAACCGTCGGCAGAGACCGGGCTGCATACCCTCATCTATCGCCTGTTCCCCGAAGCTAACGCCGTCCTGCACGTTCACACCGTCAATGCCACGGTGCTGTCGCGGCTGGTGAACGAGGCCGAGCTGAAGATCACCGGTTTCGAGATGCAAAAATCCCTTACCGGGCAGACCACGCATCGGGATACGGTGGCCATCCCGGTGTTTGATAACGACCAGGACATCGACGCCCTCGCCTCGCGCATCGCCCATTACGCGCAGGAACGCCCGCTTAATTATGGTTTTCTTCTGCGCGGCCATGGCTTAACCTGCTGGGGACGCGACGTGGCCGAAGCCCGCCGTCATCTGGAAGGTTTAGAATTCTTATTTGAATGCGAAATGCGTTTACGACAATGGGAGAGAGTATGATTCGCGCGATTGTGACGGATATTGAAGGGACCACCAGCGATATCCGTTTTGTCCATGATGTTTTGTTCCCCTACGCGCGTGAGCGGCTGGCGGCCTTCGTGACCGCGCAGCAGTACGCCGAGCCGGTCAAATCGATTCTGGACAACCTGCGCGATGAAATCAGCGCTCCGCATGCCAGCGTCAGCGATCTCATCAACGTGCTGTTTACCTTTATGGATGAAGACCGCAAATCGACGGCGCTCAAAGCCCTGCAAGGCATCATCTGGCAGGACGGTTACGTCAACGGCGACTTTACCGGCCATCTCTACCCGGACGTGCTCCCGGCGCTGGAAAAGTGGAAAGCGCAAGGGATTGATCTCTATGTTTATTCCTCTGGCTCCGTCGCCGCGCAGAAACTGTTATTTGGCTACAGCGACGAAGGTGATATTACTCATCTGTTCAGCGGCTATTTTGATACCCACATTGGCGCCAAGCGCGAGTTGCAGTCTTATCAAAATATTGCGGCGCAAACGGGCATCGCCCCGTCGCAGATCCTCTTCCTCTCCGATATTCATCAGGAGCTGGACGCGGCTGAACAGGCGGGTTTTCGCACCCTGCAACTGATTCGCGGTGAAGATGACGGCGCAAGCCATCACCATCAGATCCACCAGTTTGACGAGATTAATCCGGAGCAGATCCCTTCATGAGCGCATTAACCATTTATTCCGATAAAGACGCCAGTCAGCACCAGTGGCACAGCACCGACGCCGCCGAGATTGCCCAACAGCTCAACGCAAAAGGCGTGCGGTTTGAACGCTGGGCTGCGGATCGCGATTTAGGGCACGATCCCGCGCCTGAAGCCGTGATCGCGGCGTATCAGCATGCGATCGACAAGCTGGTGGCAGAGAAGGGTTACCAGAGCTGGGATGTGATCAGCCTGCGCGCCGACAATCCGCAGAAAGACGCGCTGCGCGCGAAGTTCCTGAACGAACACACTCACGGCGAAGACGAAGTACGCTTCTTTGTGGAAGGCGCGGGGCTGTTCTGCCTGCACATTGGCGATGAGGTGTATCAGGTGCTGTGCGAGAAAAACGACCTGATTTCCGTTCCTGCGGGCACGCCGCACTGGTTTGATATGGGCTCAGAGCCGAACTTTACGGCGATTCGTATTTTCGACAATCCGGAGGGATGGGTGGCCCAGTTTACGGGTGATGGGATTGCGGATGCGTATCCGCGCCTGGCCTGATCTTTTCTCCCTCTCCCTGTGGGAGAGGGTCGGGGTGAGGGCACCAGCGCGCACTAAGCGTTAAGCCCTTTCACATACCCCACCAGCTGATCCAGCACAATCCCCCACCCTTCGTGGAAGCCCATCTGCTCATGCTGCTCACGAATTTCCTTCGTGGGGTGGCGCGCTATCGCCGTATAGCGGGTTTTGCCCTCCCCGGCGTCTTCCAGGAGCAAAATTGCCGTCATAAACGGCTTCTCGGCCGGTTTCCAGCCTTCGGTATAGCCGTCGGTAAAGACCAGCTTTTTCCCCGGATCGATTTCAAGGAATACGCCCCGGTTATCCATCCGCTGCCCGTCCACCTCAAACACGGTATTGAACCGCCCGCCCACGCGCAGGTCGAGGTCGCATTCGGTCACCTTATGGGGAGCAGGAATGAAGAAGTTTTTGATGTGCTCTGGCGTAGTCCAGCAGAGCCACAGCAGATCGCGCGGTGCGTCCACCACGCGCTCCAGTTTTAAGTCTGTTTCAGGATCGAGCGTCACGATGTTGTCCTCTTAAGGGAGCCCCTTAAAGGATAGCCGGACTCAGGCAAATTTCCCTTCCGCCACCTCGTCCGGAGTGACCACGCCCGTATCCAGCACCCAGCCGCTAATCAGCGAGGCGGGGGTGACGTCAAACGCCGGGTTATAGACCTGCGCGTTTTCCGGCGCCCACTGCACCGCGCCAAAGCTTCCCGCCACGCCCGTCACCTCGCTGGCGGCGCGCTGCTCAATCGGGATCGCGTCGCCGTTCGGGCAGTCCGGGTCGAGGGTCGTTTGCGGCGCGGCGACATAGAACGGAATGCCGTGGAATTTCGCCAGCACCGCCAGAGAGTAGGTGCCGATTTTGTTCGCCACGTCGCCGTTGGCCGCAATGCGGTCTGCCCCCACCCACACGGCGTCCACCTGCCCTTTTGCCATCAGGCTGGCGGCCATGGAGTCGGTAATTAGCTGATACGGCACGCCCAGCTCGCCGAGTTCCCACGCGGTCAGCCTGCCGCCCTGCAATAGCGGACGGGTTTCATCCACCCAGACGTTGCTTACCTTGCCTTCCTTATGCGCGCGAGCAATCACCCCCAGCGCGGTACCGACGCCCGCCGTCGCCAGCCCGCCGGTGTTGCAGTGGGTCAGCAGACGGCTGCCGGGCTTCACCAGCGCGCTGCCCGCTTTTGCAATCGCGTCGCAGAGCCGTTTGTCTTCGTCAATCAGGCGCAGCGCCTCCGCCACCAGCGCCGGAACATACTCTTCCTGCCACAGCGCCAGCTTCATGCGGTCGAGGTTGTTCATCAGGTTTACCGCCGTCGGGCGGGATGCGCGCAGGGTTTCCAGCGCCACCGCCAGCTCGTCGCGGCTTTTGCCGCTTTCCGCTAACAGCGCCAGCAGCAGGCTTGCAGAGAGACCAATCAGCGGCGCGCCGCGTACGCGCAAAGCGTGGATATGACCGACCAGCGCCTCGACCGTCGAGGCATCCAGCCAGCGTTTCTCCTGCGGAAGCGCCTGCTGGTCGAGAATAAAGAGCTGATTATTCGCCACCCGCAGGCTGGTCGTCTGTAATGTCTGCATGTCGTTAATTCCCTGTTGCGTTGTTGTAGCACATTGTGTCAGGATGAAATCCAGATGTATAGACGTCTACATGTCTTAATTAGCAAAACTGAGGAGCAGGCCATGTCGCAATACCGTACCTTTACCGCTCAGGACGCCGTGGAGTATGCCAGGCAGTTTGGCGGACTTGACGATCCGTCATCCCTGGTAGAGGCGCAGGAAGTGGGCGACGGCAACCTCAATCTGGTTTTTAAAATTTTCGACAGCGCGGGCGTGAGCCGCATCGTCGTTAAGCAGGCGCTGCCCTATGTACGCTGCGTCGGCGAATCCTGGCCGCTGACGCTGGATCGTGCCCGTCTGGAGGCGCAAACGCTGGTCGAGCACCACCGGCACAGCCCGCAGCACACCGTGAAAATCCACCACTTTGACCCGGAACTGGCGGTAATGGTGATGGAAGATCTCTCCAGCCATCGCATCTGGCGCGGCGAGCTGATCAAAAATAATTATTACCCGCAGGCGGCGCGTCAGCTGGGTGAATACCTCGCGCACGCGCTGTTCCACACCAGCGATTTCTTCCTGCATCCGCACGAGAAGAAAGCGCAGGTGGCGAAATTCATCAACCCGGAGATGTGTGAGATCACCGAAGATCTGTTCTTCAACGATCCGTACCAGATCCACGCGCGCAACAGCTACCCGGCCGAGCTGGAAAATGACGTCGCCGCGCTACGCGACGACGCCCAGCTGAAAATTGCCGTGGCCTCCCTCAAGCACCGCTTCTTTTCTCAGGCTGAAGCCCTGCTGCACGGGGATATCCACAGCGGCTCGATTTTTGTCGCCGACGGCAGCCTGAAGGCCATCGATGCCGAGTTCGGCTATTTCGGGCCGATGGGCTTTGACATCGGCACCGCCATCGGCAACCTGCTGCTCAACTTCTGCGGCCTGCCGGGGCACCTGGGCATTCGCGATGCCGCCGCCGCGCGCGAGCAGCGCCTGACCGATATTCAGGAGCTGTGGAACACCTTCGCGGAGCGCTTCCAGGCGCTGGCGCACGAGAAAACGCGCGACGCGGCGCTCAGCGCGCCGGGCTATGCCTCCGCCTTCCTGAAAAAGGTCTGGCATGATGCCATCGGCTTCTGCGGCACCGAACTCATTCGCCGCAGCGTCGGGCTTTCCCACGTCGCGGATATCGACACCATTCAGGACGAGGCGATGCGCCACGAATGCCTACGCCACGGGATAACGCTCGGCAAGGCGCTGATTGTGATTGCCGATCGTATCGACAGCGCGGAAGATCTGGTGGCGCGGGTGCGGCAGTACAGTTGATTTTCTCCCTCTCCCCGTGGGAGAGGGCCGGGGTGAGGGCATCAAACCGCACTCACCCCAGATACTCAATCACCGACAACCCACCGTTATAATCCGTGCTGTAAATAATCCCCTGCGCATCCACAAACACGTCGCACGACTGGATCACCTGCGGGCGATTCGGCCGCGTATCCATCATCCTCTCCGGCGCCGCGCGCACCAGCGCTCCCGTTTCCACCGGGCGATACGGATTGGAAATGTCATATGCGCGCACGCCCGCGTTCTGATACGTCGCAAAGATCAGCGTGGAGCTGACAAAGCTCCCCGGCCGGTTCTCGTGCAGGTTGTGCGGGCCAAAATGCGCCCCTTTCGCCACGTAGTCGATTTCATCCGGATGCGGGAAGGTAGAGATACTCACCGGGTTCGACGGCTCGCGAATATCAAACAGCCAGATCAGCTTCTCGCCGTCTTCCTGGTTATCGAGCACCGCTTCGTCCAGCACCACCAGCAGATCGCGGTCCGGCAGCGGCAGCGCGGTGTGCGTCCCACCGCCAAACGGCGGGCTCCAGTTACGGTGGCTAATGAGCTTAGGCTGGGTGCGATCCTTCACGTCCAGCAGCGTCAGGCCGCCGTCGCGCCAGCTGCCGTACGCGGTATCCCCCGCAATAATCGCGTGGTGGAGGGCGTAGCGTTTCCCTTCCGGCCAGTCCGGCTGTTCGCCTGCGGACTGGTTCATCCCCGGCAGCCACCAGCGCCCCGCCACCTCGGGCTTGCGCGGGTCCGCCAGGTCAATGGTCAGGAAAATGTAGTCGGTAAAACCGTCGATCAGCGCCGACACGTACGCCCAGCGGCCACCGACGTACCAGATGCGGTGAATGCCGATGCCGCTCAGCGACAGAAAGCCGATTTCGCGCGGCCTGTCCGGCGTGGAGATATCAAAAACGCGAAGCCCGGCGCTCCAGCCCCTGTCCTGAACGTCGCTGACGGTCTCTCCTACCTGACGGGTGTAGTAGACCTTCTCGTCGGCGAAGCGGGCATCGGCAAACAGATCCCGGGCGTTGATCACCAGCAGCAGGTCGTCATGCGCCTGGAGGTGCACGTTCCAGGTGCCCGGCGGCGCGGGGACATAGCCCGCGGGTTTCGGATTTTTTGGATCGCGCACGTCGACAATCGAAAAGCCCTGCGACACCATATGGCCGATATACGCAAAGCCGCGGTGCACCATCAGCTGCACGCCATCCGGACGACCGCCCTGGTCGCTATGGCCAATCAGCCGCATATTGCGGCTGTATTCTGGCGTAGGAAGCATGCTCATTTATTTTTCGCTTCCAGCGTCGCAAACCACGGCGCGATAAAATCTTCCGTCTGGCCCCAGCCCGGAATGATTTTGCCCAGCGACGCCACGTTCACCGCCCCCGGCTGCGCGGTCAGCAGCGCCTGCGGGATCGCAGCGGCTTTGAAGTCGTAGGTGGCAGGCGTGGCTTCACCGGCAATCTTGTTGGCGATCAGGCGTACGTTGGTCGCGCCAATCAGCTTCGGATCTACCGCCACGCTCACCTTCCACGGGCTACCCGGCTCGCGCATCAGCTGTAAATCCTGGTTGGAGATGTCGATGCTGTAGAGTTTGATCTCGGTGCGGCCGTTCTCTTTCAGCGCCTTATACGCGCCCTGGCTGAAGGCATCCCAGGTCCCCCAGATGGCGTCGATTTTGCCTTTCGGGTATTTCGCCAGGATCGCACCCACCTTGTTGGCGGTGTCGCCCTGCACGTCAGAGGAGACCGCGCCGATGGACTCCAGCTCTTTAATCTCCGGGTATTGCTTTTGCAACTCTTTATACGCCGCCTGACGACGCTCCATCGGCGGGAAGCCCGCTACCCACAGCTTGACGATATTGGCCTTGCCGTTGAAATCTTTCGCCAGCTGGCCGAAGGAGAGATTGGTCAGAGAGGCATCGTCCTGTTGGGTAACGGTCACGCCCGGGATCTCACCGTTGACGGCGGTATCAAATACGGCGACCTTGATCCCGGCATCCACCGCCTTCTTCACCAGCGCGGTGGAGTACGGATCGCGGCCCTGCGACAGGATGATCCCGTCATATTTCTGGCTGATGGCCTGGTTCACGAAGTCCTGGAATTTAGCGTCATCCCCGTTGCTCAAAAAGGTGCTGACCTTAAAGCCGAGCTTTTTCCCTTCCTGAATGGCCCCGGCAACAAACTGCGTGGTGTTGTCGTCTGAGCCGAGGTTGCGGATCACCGCAATGCGAATGGGGCCGTCATGGTTGGCAATGGCCGCCGGGAGCGGTGCGGGCGTGGCCGCGAAGCCAGGCAGAGCGGTGAATAACCCTAATGCCACCAAAGAGAGTGCAATCTTTTTCATTTTTTATCCCGTTGTGTTGTCAGCGTTTTTGTATGTAGGTAATCGCCAGCGCTACCGCGAGCACCAGCCCTTTTATAATGTCCATGGCGTAATACGGCACGGAGAGCATCACCAGCCCGTTCGACAGCACGCCGAGGATCACCGCCCCCACCAGGGTCCCCAGGGCATTCGGCTTGCCGGACCCGGCCAGCGAGAAGCCGATCCACGCCGCCGCCACCGCATCCATCAGGTAACCGCCACCCGCATTCACCTGCGACGACCCAATGCGCGATGCCAGCAAAATCCCGCCCAGGCCCGCCAGCAGGGAGGCAATCACGTAGGCTGCCACCTTGTAGCGCGTGGTGCGAATGCCAGAGAGGCGCGCGGCTTCGGGGTTGCCGCCAATGGCGTACATCCGGCGTCCATGAGTGGTCAGCGACAGGCCCAGCTGCGCCAGAATCGTCACCACCAGCATGACGATCACAATGGTCGGCACCTGCCCCAGCAGGCTGAACGCCGCCGGAATGGTCCCTTCCGCCATGTCGCCGCTCGGCAGCACCATGTTCTCGGTAATCGACCCGCCGTAGCTGTAGGTCATCGCCACGCCCTGGATGACAAACAGGCTGGCAAGGGTCGCAAGCATGTCCGGAATGCGCAGGATGACGATCAGAAACGCGTTAAACAGGCCGACCAGCGTACAGAGCGCGAGAGTGATTACAATCGACTCGGTAGTGCCGAAGCCGTGCCAGACGAAGAGCGAAATCACCAGCGCGTTCGCCAGCGACGCGGTGGATCCCACCGAGAGATCGAACCCGCCGACGGTCAGGGAGATCGACACGCCGATGGCAATCACCGTCACGATGGCAATCGAGCGCAGAATGTTAATGATGTTGTTCGGATCGAGGAAGCTGTCCGACGCCAGGCCAAAGACGGCCACCAGCGCGACGACGGTCAGCAACATGCCCCACTTGTAGAGAAAATCGAAAAGTTGCTGACGGCCAGACGCCGCCGCGGTCACTGAAAGGGCCTTGCTCACGACGCCGTTCCTCCGGTTGAATAATAAAGTAGTGTCTCTTCCCGGGCCTCTGCTCCGGCGATTTCCGCCACGATGCGCCCGTCCCACAGCACGCAGATGCGGTCGCAGAGCCCCACCAGCTCGGCGAACTCGCCGGAGGCGTAAATCACCCCTTTGCCCTCGCGCGCCAGGCCGTCGATAAGCTGAAACAGATCGGTTTTGGCCTTCACGTCCACGCCTTTGGTCGGCTCGTCGAATATCAGCACGCTGGCGTCATTACGCAACCATTTACCGATGGCGACCTTCTGCTGGTTGCCGCCAGATAAGCGACGCAGCACCTGCCCCGGCCCGCGCGTGCGCACGCCGACGCGGGCAATCACCTCCTCCGCCCAGCGCCACGCCTGACGATGGCCGAACAGGCTCCAGCGCGAGAAGCTGTTATCGGCGCACACGGCAAGATTCATGCTCACCGTCTCGTCGATAAAAATGCCCTCTTTGCGCCGCTCTTCCGGCACCAGCGCCAGGCCGCGCAGCACCGAGTCTGCCGGAGCGCGCGGTTTCCAGGGCTGATGGTTCAGCTCGCCGTTCGCGACGCGGCTTTTACTGGCGCCAAACAGCGCCTTACAGAGTTCTGTTTTGCCCGCGCCCGCCAGCCCGGCAATGCCGAGAATTTCGCCCTTGCGCAGGTGCAGCGAGATATCTTTCAGCAGCGCATCGTCGTGCAGCCCTTCTACCCGCAGCAGCGTTTCGTCGCCGTGCGGCGGCCGCGCGGGCGGATAGATATCGCTCAGCTCGTGGCCGAGCATCTTCTCAACAATCTCTTCACCGCTGAGATCGGCCATCGGGCCAGACTCAATCAGCCTGCCGTCGCGCAGCACCGTGAGGGTGTCGCAGATAGCTTTTAGCTCGTGAATGCGGTGAGAGATAAACACCACGCCGATGCCCTGCTGTTGCAGACGTCTTACCACCGCAAACAGACGCTCGCTCTCGTGCGCGTCCAGCGGCGCGGTGGGCTCGTCAAGAATTAAAAAACGGCAGTGGTGGGACAAAGCGCGTGCCAGCAAAATCTGCTGCTTTTCGGCAAGCGTGCAGCTGTCGATGGAGCGGCGAACGTCGAGCGAAACATCCAGCTGCGCCAGCGCCTGCCGCGCCTGCTGGCGGATGTCGCGCCAGCGGTAGCGGTGCCCTGGCTGCGCCAGCTGGTCGAGCATGATGTTTTCAGCAATGCTTAACCCCGGGATCAGCGCCACGTCCACCTCCTGCTGCACGAGGTGGATGCCCAGCCGTTTGGCGTCCAGCGGCTCGCGGATGCTTACCGGCTGGTTGTTAATGCAGATTTCGCCTTCATAGTGGTCGTGCGTCCCGCACAGCACCGCCATCAGCGTCGATTTCCCCGCGCCGTTGGCGCCGGTCAGCGCATGCACCGACCCGCCGTTCAGGGTGAAATCCACGCGCGACAGGGCCTGAAAGCCGGAAAAGGCCAGGCTGATACCGCGCATCTCAAGGCGACTGGAAACCATCCGCGTAAATCCTTCATTACTCTTCTGATTTAGCGAATTTTTCACAGCTCCGGTTGACTGACAACGACGGAAAAGGCATAAGATAAAGCGAAATATTATTAGCCATCCGGATGTCCAGACATAACATCGGGTTAGCGCTTGCTAAAAAAGGACAACTTCATGAGCAACACCGATATCCGCGTCGTACCCGGCCCGGCGAACTACTTCTCTCATCCGGGAAGCCTTGCACACCTGGATAATTTCTTTACTCCGGAACAACTTTCCCGCGCGGTGTGGATCTACGGCAAGCGGGCAATCGAGGGCGCACGCCCTTATCTGCCGCAGAGTTTTAACGCGACGGGGGCAAAACATCTGTTGTTTAAGGGCCATTGCAGCGAGCGTGACGTCACTCATCTGGTAAACGAGTCGGGAAGTGAAACCAGCGTGGTGATTGGCGTGGGCGGCGGTGCGGTAATGGATACCGTCAAGGCCGTGGCACGTCGTCTGGGCGTGCCGTTCGTGGGCATTCCCACTATCGCCGCCACCTGCGCGGCGTGGACCCCGCTCTCCGTGTGGTACAACGATGCCGGTCAGGCGCTACAGTTTGAGATTTTTGACGACGCCAACTTTCTGGTGCTGGTGGAGCCGCAGATCATCCTTAACGCCCCGGCGGAATACCTGCTGGCGGGCATCGGCGATACGCTGGCGAAGTGGTACGAAGCGGCGGTGCTCGCCCCTCAACCTGAGAGTCTGCCGCTGACCGTGCGTCTTGGCCTGAACGGTGCGCTGGCGATCCGCGACGTGCTGCTGGAACGCAGCGAAGAGGCGCTTGCAGATCAGCAGCGCGGCGAACAGACGCAGGCGTTCCGGGACGTGGTGGATGCGATTATTGCCGGAGGCGGAATGGTCGGCGGTCTGGGTGAGCGCTATACCCGCGTGGCGGCGGCGCACGCGGTGCACAACGGCTTAACCGTGCTGCCGCAGACGGAAAAATACCTGCACGGCACCAAGGTGGCCTACGGCATTCTGGTCCAGAGCGCCCTGCTCGGCCAGGACGACGTGCTGGCGCAGCTGGTGGCGGCATACCAACGCTTTAACCTGCCGATCACGCTTCGCGAGCTGGACGTCGATATTCACAACCGCGACGAGCTGGATAAGGTCATTGCCCACACCCTGCGCCCGGTGGAGTCGATTCACTATCTGCCGGTGACGTTAACGCCTGAGGTGCTGCGCGCCGCGTTTGCGAAGGTGGAATCCTTCAGCCGTTAATTGCGCCGACGGGCTATACCTAATGATGATTCTCTCCACTCTTGCAACGAGGTCATCATGCAGATCGATTTAACAGGTAAAAAGGCGCTGGTTACCGGCGCCAGTCGTGGGCTGGGTCGGGCGATTGCGCTGTCGCTGGCGCGCGCCGGTGCCGATGTGGTTATCACCTACGAAAAATCCGTCGATAAAGCCCAGCAGGTCGTCGATGAGATCAACGCGCTGGGGCGACACGGCGAGGCGATTCAGGGCGACAGCGCCAGCGCGCAGGCGATTCAGGATGCGGTCACGCAGGCGGCGCGCTCCCTCGGCGGGCTGGATATTCTGGTCAATAACGCCGGGATAGCGCGCGGCGGCCCGCTGGAGTCCATGACCCTGGCGGACATCGACGCTCTGATCAACGTCAACATCCACGGCGTGGTGATCGCCATTCAGGAAGCGCTGGTGCATATGTCGGACGGCGGACGCATCATCAACATCGGCAGCTGTCTGGCGAACCGCGTGGCGCAGCCGGGGATCGCCGTCTACTCGATGACCAAGTCTGCCCTTAACTCTCTCACCCGAGGTCTGGCCCGTGATTTAGGCCCGCGTGGCATTACCGTCAACCTGGTCCACCCCGGCCCGACCAACAGCGATATGAACCCGGAAGACGGCGAGCAGGCTGACTCTCAGCGTCAGCTTATTGCCCTGGGCCATTACGGCCAGCCGGAGGATATCGCAGCGGCAGTCACCTTCCTCGCCAGCCCGGCTGCGGGGCAAATTTCCGGCACCGGTCTGGATGTCGACGGCGGTCTGAACGCCTGATCGCAAATTTACTGTATGCCTCTGTCGCCCGGCAGAGGCCTGTTCGAGCCGCCTCGACGATTCGCGTTTTGCCGCTTTCTCGCGGTTATTCTCCGCTCTACAGTACCCCATTAGAAATTCGGAATTTATCTAATAGTCTTATTATTTCCTTATATTTTGTATGGGCGTACAGTGGAGGTACGGATGAAGATTGTGTGGTCTAAAACAGCAGAGAAGCAGTTTTCTAAAATCGATCCTCGATATCAGAACCGCATTAAATTCAGGCTGGAGAAGATGGACGATAAAACATCACCTGTCGCGGATATCAAGAAATTATCTTCTCCCGAAAACCACTACAGGTTGCGATTAGGTGATTACAAGGTCATTTACACCTTCGGAGACCCGCCGGGTGATATCTGCTACGTAGTGGCAGTAAAACGCCGGACAACCACTACCTACCTTCATGAGGAGCATACGGAATATGACTATTCAGTTCATCAAGGATGAAGAAGGAAAAAAACAGTATGTTGTCATACCCTACGGTGAATATTTTCGCATGCGTTTAGCCATGCTTGAGTACGATGACGATGATGAAAACGACTGGGAAGACATCCCTTACGAATCAGACATCTACGATAACGTAGGTTTACCGGGTGAAGTGTGCGACATCATGCATAACGAGAACGTCAGCCTACAGGCCGCCTGGCGCATTTTACGCGGCATGTCCCAGCAGGAGGTGGCGGAGAAGCTTGGCATCAGCCAGTCCGCCGTGTCACAGCTGGAAGCGCTGGACTCCCGACCGCAAAAGCGCACCCGCGAAAAGCTGGCGGCACTTTACGGCTGTAAACAGGAGCAGATCAGCCTCTATTTACCGAAAGAGGGTTAACAGCACTTCGCCCCGCCCTTGCCGCCGTAGCGGGCGTCCTGACGGTCGCGGAAAAATTCTTCGTAGGTCATGGGCGTCTGGTCCGGGTGGTTGACGCGCATATGCTCGACGTAATTGTCGTAATCCGGCACGCCAATCATCATTTTAGCGGCCTGGCCCAGGTATTTACCTGCTTTGGAAAGGGTGTCGAACATAATCAGTTTCTCGTTTGTATTCCCCTCACCCTGACCCTCTCCCCAAAGGGGAGAGGGAACTTTAACACCCTCTCCCCTTTGGGGAGAGGGCTGGGGTGAGGGGGTTTGGTAATGTTAATGCGCCCCTTTCGCCTGGGTGACAATCTCGTCCAGGTTCTCAGGCATTGGCTCATACGGCGTCTCTTTCGCCGTCGGTTTGTCGACTTTCAACGCCGCCAGCGCGGTTTTCAGAGAATACAACGCCAGCACCACAACCACCACCATAAAGAAGATGGTCAGCCCGGCGTCCAGACGGTTGTTAAACACCAGCTGCGACAGCTGAGATTCGGTGTACTGTGCCGGGATCTTACCGCTGTCGATCATCGCCTGGAACTTATTGGCGATCGCCAGGAAGCCCACCTTGTTGTCCGGGCTGAAGGCTTTCTGCCAGCCCGCGGTCAGGGTACAGATCAGCAGCCACGCCGTTGGCACCAGCGCCACCCATGCGTAACGCTGGCGCTTCATCTTGAACAGCACTACCGCGCAGAGCATCAGGGCCATGCCCGCCAGCATCTGGTTGGCGATACCGAACAGCGGCCACAGGGTATTAATCCCGCCCAGCGGGTCGACCACGCCCTGATGCAGGAAGTAGCCCCACGCCAGCACGCACAGCGCCGTCGCCAGCAGGTTAGCCGGGAGTGAATCGGTACGTTTCAGGTTCGGGGAGATCACCCCCAGCAGATCCTGCAACATAAAGCGCGCCGCACGCGTACCGGCATCCACCGCCGTCAGAATAAATAGCGCCTCGAACAGAATGGCGAAGTGATACCAGAACGAGACATCCATCAGCCCGACCAGCGCGCCGTGCAGGATGTAGGCCATGCCCACCGCCAGCGTCGGTGCCCCGCCCGCGCGTGAGATGATCGACTGCTCGCCCACCTCATTAGCGATATGCGTCAACGTTTCAGGGGTAATCGCAAAGCCCCAGCCGCTCACCACCTGCGCGGCAGAGGCGACCACGTCAACGGTGCCGGCCGGGGCCAGTACCGCCATCGGGCTGTTCATCGCAAAGTAAACGCCCGGGTCAATAATACAGGCCGAAACCAGCGCCATAATCGCCACGAAGGACTCCATCAGCATGCCGCCGTAGCCAATCAGGCAGGCCTGATTTTCATTCGCCAGCATCTTCGGCGTGGTCCCGGAGGCAATCAGCGCGTGGAAGCCCGACACCGCCCCACAGGCGATGGTGATAAACAGGAACGGGAACAGATTGCCGGTCCAGACCGGGCCGGTGCCGTCAATAAATTTGGTCAGCGCAGGCATGGTCAGGGTCGGGCGCATAATCAGAATGCCGATCGCCAGCCCGACGATGGTGCCGATTTTCAGGAAGGTAGAGAGGTAGTCACGCGGGGCCAGCAGCAGCCATACCGGCAGCACCGCCGCCACGAAGCCGTAGCCTACCAGCATCCAGGTCAGCTGTACGCCGGTAAAGTCGAAGAACGGCGCCCAGGTCGGGCTTTCCGCCACCCAGCCGCCGGAGATAATGGCAAACACCAGGAACACCAGGCCAATGACTGACACTTCACCAATGCGCCCCGGACGCAGGTAGCGAATGTAGATCCCCATGAACAGCGCCAGCGGTATGGTGAAGGCGACGGTATAGGTTCCCCACGGGCTGTGGGTCAGCGCTTTCACCACGATCATCGCCAGCACCGCGAGGATGATCACCATGATCATAAAGGTCGCCACCAGCGCAATCACCCCGGCGGTTGCCCCCATCTCTTCTTTCACCAGCTCACCCAGCGAACGACCGTCGCGACGGGTGGAGACGAACAGCACCATGAAGTCCTGCACCGCGCCCGCCAGCACCACCCCCGCGAGGATCCAGATCATCCCCGGCAGGTAGCCCATCTGCGCGGCCAGTACCGGCCCCACCAGCGGGCCTGCCCCGGCAATCGCCGCGAAATGGTGACCGAACAGCACTTTTTTATCGGTCGGCACGTAGTCCAGACCGTCGTTATGACGCACGGCCGGCGTCATGCGCGTGCCGTCTACGCCCAGCACCGTCTTTGCGATATAGCGGCCATAAAAACGGTATGCGATCAGATAAATGCAGACGGAGGCGACGACGATCCACAGCGCGTTGATCTGCTCCCCCCGGTTGAGGGCGATATAGCCCAGGGCAAAGGCTCCCACCACGGAGAGCACCGCCCACGTAAGGTATTTCCCTGAGTTGTTCATAGTTGTTGTCCGTTGTTGTGAAACAGTGAGATGTTACATTTTGTTTCTAGAACAACGGGTAAAATTTAACAACTTTGAAACGCAATAATGCGTGGTCAAACCAGAGATTTACACCACAGTGTTAAGCCGATCACTTTCAGCTGAATGACTTACCCCAACACCATCGTACTCAACCGACAGGTACAGCACCGCCGTCCCTGCTCGTCGAACACCACGATCTCCCAGCTCTGGCTGGAACGGCCCAGATGCAGCGGCTGACACACGCCGCGTACCTTACCGTGTGAGACTGCGCGGTGGTGCGTGGCATTCAGTTCCGTACCCACCACGTTCTGCCCGTCACGGGTCATCAGAAAACCGGCCATCGAGCCCAGCGTTTCCGCCAGCGCCGCCGAGGCGCCGCCGTGCAGCAGGCCAAACGGCTGATGGGTACGCGCATCCACCGGCATCTCCGCTTCCAGCGTATCGTCCCCGAGGCGGGTATAGACGATGCCAAGGTGCCCCACCATCGTATTCAGGCTGGTGGCGTTCAGCTCCTCGAGCGTTAAATGACGTTTCCAGATCATTACGCCCCCAGCGTGGAGCCGCCGTCCACCACGATATCCTGCAAGGTGATATGGCTGGCGGCATCGGATGCCAGGAACAGCACGGTCGCAGCAATCTCCTGCGGACGGGCAATTTTACCAAGCGGAATGCCGAGCTTGAATTGCTCGCCAAAGCCGCGAATGCGCCGCTGTTCCGCATCGTCGCTGGTCCACAGGGTGCGCTGCATGTCGGTATCCGTTGAACCCGGCGACACTAGGTTACAGCGTACGCCGCTGCCCGCCAGTTCCAGCCCGACGGTCAGCGCCAGGCTTTTCAGCGCCGCTTTCGACGCGCCGTAGGCGCTCATGCCTATGCGCGGCGTGTGCGCCGCGTCAGAGGCTACGGTCACAATCGCCCCGCCCTGCTGACGACGGAACTGGCCCATCGTCTGCTGGAACAGGTTGAACGCGCCGCCGACGTTGACCGCAAAGGTCTGCTGCCAGTCCTCCTGCGAAAGCTGATCCGTCGCGCCCATACGCAGAATGCCCGCTGCGTTAACCAGCACGTCGAGCCGCTCAAGGCTGCTGAGCAAACGCCCGCAGACGTCACTCGCCTGCGCCGCATCCGCCACGTCCAGCGTTTCGGTGGCAAACGGATATTCGCCGTGAGGGAAAGCCAGATCGAACCCGGTCACCTGCGCCCCGGTCTCCACAAATGCCAGCGCGGTCGCATAGCCAATGCCCTTACCCGCGCCCGTCACCCAGACGGTTTTACCGGTAAAATCAAAAGCCATCACTTCACCTCGCGGGAGAGCAGCGCCCACCAGGCATCGAGGGTCGGATTTTTTGCCAGCATCACGAAATCAATGTCGCCGTGCACTTTGCGCCAGCGGGCGGCGAGCGCCATCATGCGCACTGAATCCAGGCCGTAGTCGATCAGGTTTTCATCATCCATCGGCTCGTCGGACTCGTCCAGCAGCGGCAGGATCAGCGCGCGCAGCGCGGCTTTCGTTGCCGGAACGGACGGCAGCAGCTCGTCGGTCATCACCACGCGGCCCGAACGTCCGGCCACGTATTTCAGCGACATCAGGTGCTCGTCGCGGGTGAAGTCCGCCAGCGCGTCGGCGATAAAGAACGGTTTGATGTCGCGCATAAAGGCGTCGGTGGCGGTGGTCATGCAGCCGATGTGGGCGTATACGCCGGTAATCAAAAGCTGGTTGCGCCCGGTCTCTTTCAGCATCTGCTCCAGCGGCGAGCGGTGAAACGCGCTGTAGCGCCACTTCACCAGCACGGTGTCCGCTTCATCCGGCGTCAGTTCAGCCACGATGCGCTGCTGCTCCGGCGAGCGGGTCAGGCCCGGCCCCCACATGTCGTTCAGCAGGGCGCGGTCTTCATCGCTCTGATCTTTCGGCTGCGCGGTGTAGTACACCGGAATATTGTGCTCTTTGCAGTACGCGCGCAGTTTAGCGATGTTCGCCACTACCTGCTGCATCATGTCGCTATTTTCGCCCCAGAAGTTCAGGAAGTACTCCTGCATATCGTGGATCAGCAGCGCGGCGCGCTCCGGTTCAAACGCCCAGTTCACTTTACTGGTCGGCAGTTCGGCGGCGGTTGGCAGCGCGTATGCAGTTAATTTTGGAATGGCCATTCTCTGTTCCTCAGCCCCGGGCGCGTTCAGCAAGCCACAGGCGCAACTGTTTCTTATCAACTTTGCCTACCGGCGTGAGCGGAAGCGCATCCACGCTCTCCACGCGGTCCGGCAGCTTAAATTCGGCAACGCCCTGCTCGCGCAGGAAGCGTCGCACCTCCACCGCGCGCAGGGGCTGTTTCACCACCAGGTACGCGCAGCTTTTTTCGCCCAGCAGGCTGTCCTCCATGCTCACCAGCGCGGCGTGGATCACCGCGTCGTGGCGCAGCAGCAGGTTTTCGATCTCTTCGGCGGCGATCTTCTCGCCACCGCGGTTGATCTGATCTTTCTCGCGCCCCTGCACGGTGATGTAACCCTGCTCGTCGATGGCGATCAGATCGCCCGAGCAGTAGAAACCGTTGGCATCAAAGGCGCTGGCGTTGTGTTCCGGGCTGTTGAAATAGCCGCGGAAGGTATACGGGCCGCGCGTCATCAGACGCCCGACTTCCCCGCGCGGCAGCGGGTTGCCGTCCTCATCCGCCACCCACACTTCATCGTCCGGGCACATCGGGCGGCCCTGGGTATTGATGATGCGCTCCGGCGCATCGTCGAGGGCGGTGTAGTTCACCAGCCCTTCCGCCATGCCAAACACCTGCTGAAGCTGGCAGCCAATTTCCGCCGGAATGCGCGCCGCAAGCGTGGCGGAGAGACGTGCGCCGCCTACCTGGAGCAGTTCGAGGGATTTCAGCTGGGCGTTCCCCGCGCCGTCGGCAATCGCCTGCAACCACAGGCTGACCGCGGGCGGCACCAGCGAGGTGACGTTGATCTGATGCTGCTCAATCAGCGGGAAGCAGAGCGTGGCGCTCGGATCGTTAGCCAGCACCACGCAGCCGCCCGCCGTGAAAACGCCTAACGATCCCGGCGAACTCATGGCGTAGTTGTGCGCCGCGGGAAGCGCGTTCAGATAGCGGGTGTGCGCAGTGATACCGCAGATTTCGTTGCTGCGGCGAATGCTGTAGTCGTAGTCGTTGTGCGTACGTGGGATCAGCTTCGGCGTGCCGGTGCTGCCGCCGGAGAGCTGGAAGAACGCCACTTCGTCGGCGGGCGTCGGGTTCGGGATGAAATTGTCCGCCGGGCGTGAAATCGCCGCCTCCAGCGCGTGTTCGCCCTTATCGCCGCGTAGCAGCACAACGCGTACCGAGCGATGCGCATCCACAAAGGTGTTGAGAAAATCATCGCCCGAGAACAGCGCGTGGTCGCGATCGGCAATCAGCACGGCGGGTTTGATCTGCTCCGCGTAGGCGTTGAGTTCACTGCGCTGATGGCTAAAGAGCGCGTTGACCGGCGCGACGCCGATTTGCAGTAGCGCGAAGAAGGTGATGTAGAACTCGGCCACGTTGCCGAGCTGCACCAGCGCGGTCTCGCCGCGATGCAGCCCCTGCGCCTGAAGGGCGGACGCCAGATTCGTCACCGCCTGATTAAACGCGCGGTAGGTGATGCGGCGATCGCCGTCAATTATCGCGAACGCATCGCTGTCCGCATGGTCCGTCAGGATGTGGGTCAGCGGCAGATCCTGCCAGTAGCCTTTTTCACGGTAGCGGCGGGCAAAATCCTCAGGCCAGCGGGTAAAAGGGATGGTCATGAGTATTCCTTAGTGCAAACCAAACACGTTGAGCATGGTGGAGAGCTTCACGCCCGTCTCGCGCCACTCGCCCACCGGGGAGGAAGCAGGCACAATGCCCGCGCCGGCAAACAGGCGAACGGTATTTTGATGCAGCCGCGCGCAGCGGATAGTTACCACCCACTCGCCGTTACCTTCGCTGTCGCACCAGCCAACGATGCCGCCGAACAGTTCGCGGTCGAAGGGCTCCAGCTCGGCAATGAGTTCTTTTGCCGCCTGATGCGGGAAGCCGCTCAGGGCCGGGGTCGGGTGCAGCAGGCAGGCCAGCGTCAGGGCGTTCTCGTTTTCACGCGCGTCACCCTCAACCGGCGTGGCCAGATGCCACAGCGTTGGGGTGGTAATGAGCTGCGGGGAAGCCGGCATGCTCAGATGATGGCTGCGCGGTTCCAGAATGGTTTTCATCGCCTGGGTTACCAGGTCGTGCTCGTGACGGTCTTTTTCGGAGGCCAGCAGCTTAGTGCCCGCTTCGCGATCCAGCACATCGTCCGGCTGACGGCGCGCAGAGCCCGCCAGCGGCAGCGAACTAAAGTGCGCGCCTTCTTTACGCAGCAGCAGTTCCGGGCTGGCGCCCAGCAGCACGCCGCCGTCTTCCAGCGGTACGTGGAAGTTAAAGCTCGCCGGGTTCTGGGCGATAAGACGCTCCATAAGCGCGCTGCTATCAATCTGTTTGTCGGTGGCAATATCAATCAGGCGCGACAGCACCACCTTATTCACCTGCGGCGTGGCGGTGAGCGACGCGGCGCGGGCCACCATCTCCTCGAAAATCGGCTGCGGCGGGATCTCGGTGCGTTGTTGCACGTTCAGCGTCTGCGCGCCGGAGGCGTAGCGTGCGGACTGCTGACGCGCCGGGCGGGAGAAGGTTTGCCAGCGTTGCGGAATAAACAGCGATGACGGTTTGCGGGTATCGAAGGGGATCGCCCCTACCATCACCGGATGGGCAATGCCGCTGTTTTTCGCATTCCGGAAAGCCTGAGCTAATTTCTGCTGAAAGGGACCCGCCGGATCGTCACCGCCGACGGCGGGTTCAGAAAAACGGGCAAAACAGCCGGACGTGGTAAAACTGCGGTAAGGCGACATAAAGAAAAAGCTATCTGCTTGCAGCGTAGTCGCGGTGTGCTGAACTTCCTCAGCCAGGGACGTGTCCATATCATCCTCCTTAAAATGATAAAAGAAGCAATAATGATTATCATTTATATTTTCGTCGGCTAACCTAATCCCACATCGCCCCGCTGTCAACCGTCGGGCAAATAACTTGTGCGACAAACGCTTGCATCCCTTCCCTACAGCCCTGAAAATGAGAAGCATTATCTTCAATAAAATCAGGATGCCGCTCTGTGAAAATCGCTGCCGTTTGCCGCAATGCCCTTCTTTTAACAGGACTTTTTGTTTTAGGACTAACCTCAGCCGCCGCCGACGACTGGCCGCGCCAGGTCTCCGACAGCCGCGGCGTTCACACGCTTGAGAGCAAACCGACGCGCATTGTCTCTACCAGCGTGACCTTAACCGGCTCGCTGCTGGCCATTGACGCGCCGGTCATTGCCAGCGGTGCGACCACGCCGAACAACCGCGTGGCGGATGCGCAGGGCTTTTTACGTCAGTGGGGCGATATCGCGAAGCAGCGTAAGGTTGCCCGGCTGTACATCGGCGAGCCGAGCGCCGAAGCGGTCGCGGCCCAGATGCCGGACCTGATTTTGATCAGCGCCACCGGCGGGGATTCCGCGCTTGCGCTCTACGAGCAGCTTTCCGCCATCGCGCCGACGCTTATCATCAATTACGACGACAAAAGCTGGCAGGAACTGCTGACCCAGCTGGGGACGATCACCGGGCAGGAGACACAGGCCGCAGAGCGCATCGCTGCCTTCGATAAACAGCTCGCCCAGGTGAAGCAGCAGATGAAGCTGCCGCCACAGCCGGTGAACGCCATCGTTTACACCGCCGCGGCACACACGGCGAACCTGTGGACGACAGACTCCGCGCAGGGCAAGCTGCTGCACCAGCTGGGCTTTACGCTGGCGGACCTGCCTGCCGGTTTGCAGACCTCAACAAGCCAGGGCAAGCGCCACGACATTATTCAGCTGGGTGGAGAAAATCTGGCGACGGGGCTGAACGGCGAAGGGCTGTTCGTGTTTGCCGGCGACCAGAAAGACGTGAATGCGATTTACGCCAATCCGCTGCTGGCGCATCTGCCGTCGGTGAAGAACAAGCGCGTCTGGGCGCTGGGAACGGAGACGTTCCGCCTGGATTATTACAGCGCGATGCTGGTGTTAGACAGATTGAATGCGTTGTTTAAGTAGGCATTTTTCCTCCCTCTCCCCGTGGGAGAGGGCCGGGGTGAGGGCATCAGGCCGCACCGTCGTTCAACGCGACCTCCTGCCTGAACCGCCGCAATTCCACCAGCGTCACCAGTAAGATCGCGCCAATCATCGCTAACACAAACCCGCTGCTGCTCGCCGACGCCACCGGGGTCATTATCGCCCCCATCCCGCCGAGGATCGCCGCGCCAATTGCATCGCCCGTCACGTTCTGCGCGGTCCACAGGCCGTTAATGCGCCCGAGCATCCCTTCCGGCGTCTGGGTCTGGATCAGGGTGTACTGTAAAAGCGAGCTGACCGCGCTCAGCCAGCCAAAAATCACCAGACACATTACCCCCAGCGCCCACACCGGCATCAGGCTGAAGAAACCAATCGCGATAAACGAGGCCAGCGTCGCCACCAGCAGGATCAGCCCCGGTCTCGCGCTCTGCGCCAGGTTGCCGCTGGTCAGCGCCCCACACGCGGCGCCGAGCGGAATGGCGGCGTACAGCACGCCAATCTCTGAGGCGCTCATCTGCCACTCGCCCGCCAGCGCCGGGTACAGCACGCGCACGGCGCTCGCCATCGTCAGCAGGCCGCCGAGCAGCGCAATGCCGCCAATCAACGGGTTGCTGAACAGAAAACGAATCGCGGCCATCAGGGACTTCAGCGGATGCTCGCGCGGCTGCGGCGGCGGTGGCAGGAGCGGCAGACGCAGCAGCGTCAGGGTGGTGATAAAGGTTCCGGCTGCGGCAAGGCCGTAGTTCCACGCCACGTTGCCGGTCGCCAGCAGCAGACCGCCGACCATCGGCGAAATCACCGAGCCGAGGCGCACGGTGAGCATGGTGATCGCCCCCGCCTGCATCAGGTTCTCGCGCCCGACCAGCGCGGGCGTGGCCGCCAGCAGCGCCGTCACGCCTAACGAGGCAAAAAAGCCGTCCCACAGGCCCAGGGCATAAATCACCATCAGCGACGGCTCCGGCAGCATGGCGTTCAGACACAGCCCGACAAAGCCCACCCCGCAGGTGCCGCGCGCCAGCAGGATAAGCTTTTTACGCTCGTAGCGGTCCGCCAGCACGCCGCCCACCATCAGGCCGATAAACATCGCCCCGCCGGTTAAGGTGACGGATAGCCCTACCAGCCAGCTGGAGTGAGTGATGGTCTGGATTTGCACCGGCACGGCCACACCAAGCAAACCGAGGGACAAAATGGAGATAAAGCGAGCGATAAAAACGGCGCGATACGCCGGGTGTGTTTTGAGCAGGCTGAGGTTAAGCAGCCAGGATTTTTGATTCATGACAAAGCCTTGAGTCTATTTCTACCCATTCCATGGGCGCACATGCTAACATAGCCAAATAAAATAGATAACGATAATCACTATCATTATCAAATCATGGATGTTGCTATGTCGTTTTCCTCTTCTGCGGTGCGCGCCCTTGCCGTGCCCGTTTTATTGCTACTGCTAATCCTTGCGATTGCACTCAGCCTGCTGGTCGGCGCAAAACCGCTGCCCGCGTCCGTTATTGTCGATGCGATCTCCGGTACCTGTCAGAGCGCCGACTGCACCATCGTGCTCGACGCTCGCCTGCCCCGCACCCTAGCCGGCCTGCTGGCCGGTGGTGCGCTCGGCCTTGCCGGTGCCCTGATGCAAACCCTCACCCGCAACCCGCTGGCGGACCCTGGCATTCTCGGCGTGAACTCTGGTGCCAGCTTCGCCATTGTGCTCGGCGCGGCGCTGTTTGGTTTCACCTCTCCGTCTGAACAGCTGGTGATGGCCTTCTGCGGCGCGCTGGCCGCCTCGCTGGTGGTGGCGTTTACCGGCAGCCAGGGCGGCGGACAGCTCAGCCCGGTACGCTTAACGCTGGCGGGCGTAGCGCTCGCGGCGGTACTGGAAGGCTTGTCCAACGGCATCGCCCTGCTCAACCCGGACGTGTATGACCAGCTGCGCTTCTGGCAGGCGGGTTCGCTGGATATTCGTACCCTTGAAACCTTAAAAGTGGTGGTGATCCCGGCGAGCGTCGCTGCCGCCGTGGCGCTCTGTTTAAGCCGGGCGCTGAACAGCCTGAGCCTCGGCAGTGACACCGCGACCGCCCTCGGCAACCGCGTGGCGCGTACGCAGCTGACGGGCCTGCTTGCCATCACCGTGCTGTGCGGCAGCGCGACCGCCGTAGTCGGCCCGATTGCCTTTATCGGCCTGATGATGCCGCACATGGCGCGCTGGCTGGTGGGGGCGGATCACCGCTGGTCCCTCCCGGTAACGCTGCTGGCGACCCCTGCCCTGCTGCTGTTTGCCGACGTGCTGGGCCGCCTGCTGGTGCCGGGCGAACTGCGTGTCTCGGTGGTCAGCGCCTTTATCGGCGCGCCGGTGCTGATCTTCCTGGTACGACGCAGACGCGGGGGTGGCGCATGATGGCCCCGTCCCGTCGTTTACTCACCAGCGTCGCCCTGCTGGTCGTCGCCTGTCTGCTGCTGGCGGTCTGGAGCCTGCAAAGCGGTGCCGTAACGCTTGATTTCGCGCAGGTCTTTCACGCTCTCACCGGCAGCGCGCCGCGTAACATCACCATGGTGGTCACCGAATGGCGACTGCCGCGCGTGGCAATGGCGATCCTGGTTGGCGCGGCGCTTGGCGTCAGCGGCGCGATATTCCAGTCGCTGATGCGTAACCCCCTCGGCAGCCCGGACGTGATGGGCCTGAATACCGGCGCGTGGAGCGGCGTGCTGGTGGCGATGGTGCTGTTCGGGCAGCATCTCACGGCCATTACCTTTACGGCGATGGCGGGCGGCATTCTCACCTCCCTGCTTATCTGGGCCCTGGCCTGGCGCAACGGCATCGACACCTTCCGCCTGATCATCATCGGGATCGGCATCCGCGCGATGCTGATGGCGTTTAACACCTGGCTTCTGCTACAGGCGTCGCTGGAAACCGCACTCTCCGCCGGGCTGTGGTACGCCGGTTCCCTCAACGGTCTGACGTGGGTAAAAACCTGGCCCGCCGCGCCGCTGATTATCCTGATGTTTATCGGCGCGTTGCTGCTGGTCAGGCGCATGCGGCTGCTGGAGATGGGCGACGATAGCGCCTGCGCGCTGGGCGTGAGCGTAGAGCGCTCGCGCCTGATGCTGATGCTGGTGGCGGTCTTGCTGACCGCAGCGTCTACCGCCATCGCCGGGCCGATCTCGTTTATTGCCCTTGTCGCGCCGCATATCGCGCGGCGACTTAGCGGCACCGCGCGCTGGGGATTAACCCAGGCGGCGCTGTGCGGTGCAGTATTACTGCTGGCCGCCGATCTCTGCGCCCAGCGGCTGTTTACGCCTTATCAACTGCCGGTGGGCGTGGTGACCGTCAGCCTCGGCGGGATTTACCTCATCGTCTTGCTCGTTCAGGAGTCACGCAAGAAATGACAGATTCAACCACCCGCTTGCGCGGCGAAAACTTGACCCTCGGCTACGGCAAAAAAATCATTGCCCGGGACTTATCCGTCGCCATTCCGGACGGCCACTTCACCGCCATTATCGGGCCAAACGGCTGCGGCAAATCAACATTGCTGCGCACGCTGAGCCGCCTGATGTCGCCGGTTGAGGGTAGCGTGTTCCTCGACGGGGAACAGATCCAGCGCTTCGCCAGCAAAGAGGTGGCGCGCCGAATTGGTCTGCTGGCGCAAAACGCCACCACGCCGGGGGATATTACCGTGCAGGAGCTGGTCTCCCGCGGGCGCTATCCGCACCAGCCGCTGTTTACCCGCTGGCGCAATGAGGACGACGAGGCCGTGAAGCGCGCGATGCAGGCGACGGGCATCACCGAGCTGGCCCAGCAAAGCGTCGATACCCTCTCCGGCGGACAGCGCCAGCGCGCGTGGATCGCAATGGTGCTGGCGCAGGAAACCTCGATCATGCTGCTGGACGAGCCGACGACCTGGCTGGATATCAGCCATCAGATTGACCTGCTGGAGCTGCTGAGCGAGCTGAACCGTACGCAGGGGTACACCCTGGCGGCGGTGTTGCACGACTTAAACCAGGCGTGCCGCTACGCGACACATCTGATTGCGCTGCGCGACGGCGAGATTGTGGCGCAGGGCGCGCCGAAGGAGATTGTGACGCCAGAGCTGATCGCGCGGATCTACGGCATGCGCTGCATGATTATTGACGATCCGGTGGCGGGTACGCCGTTGGTGGTGCCGCTTGGAAAACGTGCGGTCTGATGCCCTTACCCCGGCCCTCTCCCACAGGGAGAGGGAGCAAACCATCCCCTCTCCCCGTGGGAGAGGGTTAGGGTGAGGGGCATTTGCACTATCCTAAAATTTCCTTCAGTACCGGCCCAATTTTCTCAAACGCCTGCGGTGAAATAATATCCACGTGGGCGCAGTCCTGGCTGTAGACCTCCAGCTCGCCCACCCACGGCGCCCACGCGGCCTGAGGATCCAGGGTTCGCGTTCGCTCGGCGACAAACAGCGTCGCTTTACCGTCAAAGCGCGCGCTGTGTGCGGTGGTGAGCAGCCGCACCGCGTCGGCGTAGTTGCCCTCAATGGCGTTAAACAGCTCGCTGGAGCCCTGCCCCTGCTGGGCGGCGATAAACGCCTGACGCTCGCGCTCGATTTCTGCCAGCACCGCCGGGTCGAGGCCGTTGGCCTCTTTCTCCGCCCAGTTCTGGGTTTCCGGCGGCCAGGTATCCAGCAGGCCGAGGAACGCCACCGCTTCACCCTGCTCGCGCAGGCGGGCCGCAATGCCCTGCGCCAGCGTGCCGCCGAGGGAATAGCCGAACAGGTAATACGGCCCCTGCGGCTGCTGCTTACGCAACGTGTTCAGATGATGTTCGATTACTCCATCGAGATCCGCGCACTGCTGCATCGGGCCGTTTGGCCGCGGCGACTGAATGCCGACGATGGACCAGCGCGGGCTGAGGTAGCGCGCCAGGACGCTAAACTGCCAGGCAAAGCCGGACGCCGGATGGAAGCAGAACAGCGTCGGGCCGTTGCTTTCACGCAGCGGCAGAAGGGTTTCATACCCCAGACGCTGCGCCTGTTCGTCGCTCATCTGCGAGTCCAGCAGGGCGCTAAGCTTGCTTACCGTCGAGGCGACCATAATCTGCCCCGGCGTGACCTTACGGCTGAACGCACGGCTGAGCTGAGCCGCGAGGCGCATCGCCAGCAGCGAGTGGCCGCCGAGGGCAAAGAAATCGGCCTCGATATCGTTCACCGCGCAGCCCAGCAGGGAAGAAAACGCCTGCGCCACGGCCACTTCGGTTTGCGTCTCAGGTGCGCGACCGGAAGTTCTGCTGGTCAGCTCCGGCAGCGGCAGCGCCTTGCGATCCAGCTTGCCGTTGGCGCTTAACGGCAGCGCGCTGATTTGCAGCAGCACCACCGGCACCATATGCGGTGGCAGCTGGGCTTTGAGTGATGCAAGCAGCGCGTCGCGATCCAGCGGTAAGCCGGATTCGGAAACCACGTACCCCACCAGCTGTCGGGCATCGCCACCCGTGGCTGCCGCCTGGTTGAACACGCAGGCGTGCGCCACGGCCTGGGCCACGTCCGGCAGCGACAGCATGGCCCGGTCGATTTCACCCAGCTCGATGCGCTGGCCGCGAATTTTCAGCTGGTCGTCGCTGCGGCCCAGATATTCCACCGCGCCGTTATCCAGCCAGCGGGCAACGTCACCGGTGCGGTACATCCGCTCGCCCGGCGCGAACGGGTCGGCGATAAAGCGGCTGGCGGTAAGGTCGGGGCGTCCCAGATACCCCTGCGCCAGCTGGATGCCGGTGAGATACAGATCCCCCGCCACGCCGAACGGTACCGGGCGCATCATCGCATCCAGAATGCGCAGCCCCGTATTCCATACCGGGAAACCGATCGGCACGCTGTTGCCCTCCACCGCCGCCAGCTCGGGGCCGTACGCCGGATACCAGCTGACGTCCACCGCCGCTTCGGTCGGGCCATAGAGGTTGTGCAGCGGCGCATGGGTGAGCAGTTCCCACTCGCGACACAGCGCAGTCGGCAACGCCTCGCCGCTACAGAACACCTGCTTCAGCGTCCTGCAACAGTGGGCGTTTTCCGGCGTCAGCGAGGCGACGAACGCCGCCAGCATTGACGGCACGAAGTGGGTGGTGGTTACGCCATATTCTGCGAAGAAGCTCTGCATCGCCTGCGGATCTCGGTGCGCGTCCGGCTCGGCCATCACCAGCTTCGCCCCGGCGATAAACGGCCACCAGAACTCCCACACCGACACGTCAAAGCTGCACGGGGTTTTCTGCGCCACCACGTCATGCGCCGTCAGTGGATAATGATCCTGCATCCACTTCAGGCGGTTAACGATGGCGGTATGGCCGACCATCACCCCTTTTGGACGTCCCGTCGAACCGGAGGTAAAGATGATGTACGCGGTTTGCTCCGGCTTCGCCAGGCGCAGAGGTTCAGCATCGGTGGCCGGTAATAGTGTGTTGTAACTAAAGGTGGCGATCGGCAGATCGCTAAAGCGCGGAAGCTGCTCGTCGGTGGTAATGAGCAGGGACGGCTTCGCGTCCTCGAGCATCATCCGCAGGCGATCGTCCGGGTAGCCGGTGTCGAGCGGCAGCCACGCGGCGCCCGCCTCCACAATGCCGTGCAAGGCTAACGTCAGGAACACCGAGCGCGGAAGCGCCACCGCCACGCTGTCGCCCGGCTTCACGCCGCGCGCGCGCAGCAGGTTTGCCAGCGCGACCACCTGCTCGCGCATCTGGCGGTAGTTCAGTTCAGTATGGGCATCCGCCAGCGCGGGGGCGTCCGGCGTTTTGCTCGCCTGCTCCGCGACCAGATCTGCCAGCGTGGTGGACGGCAGCGCCAGCCCGGTATCGTTGATGCGCGCCAGCCGGGCATACTCCTGCTCTGATACGGTTTCCACGTCGCCACAGCGCAGGTCCGGGTTGGCGGCAAACTGCGTCAGCATTGCGTTCAGCCGCGCCGCGTGACCCTTTAGCGTCGCCTCGTCGTAACGCTGCCCGTTGGCGAGGATCTCAATGCTCAGTCCGCCCTGCTCGTCCGGGAACAGCGCAAGCTCCAGATCGTTCACCGGGCCGGTCGCCAGCGTGTGGGTAATGGCCTCCACGCCGTCGATATCCAGCTGATAATCGAACACCTTGACGTTCAGCACCGGACCAAACAGGGCTTCATCGCCTGCGGCACGTCCGCTGTCGCGCACGATCTGTTCGGCGTCGTAACGCTGATGGCGACGCATCTTTTTCAGCTGGTTCGCCAGGCGCAGCGCCAGTTCCGGCAGGCTCTCGTGCGGGCGAATATTCACCGCCAGCGGCAGGACGTTGAGCACCGGTCCGGTCGCGGTCAGCGCGGCGGAGCCCATGCGGCGCATAAAGATAAACCCGGCGGCGTAGTCCAGCCGTCCGGTCAGGCGGCCCAGCCACAGCACCACCAGCGCAAGCGCCAGATCGGTACGCTGCGCCTGGCCTGCCATCTGTGCAAGCTGGCTGAAAGCACGTCCGTCCATCGCCATTTTCAGGCGCAGGATGTCGGTGGTGGCGGCGTGTCCAGGCAGGGGCGCGGAAGAGAGCGAGACCGGAGAAGGAAGCTGTTGGCGCTGTTCGGCCCAGAAAGCACCGTCGCGCTGATACGCCTCACTGTCGCGATAGCGCTGATACTCCTCCACCACCTCGGCGAACGGGGTAAACGGGGAGGCGGGCGCGGGTTCCCCTTTCTGCCACGCAGCGTAAATGGCGGCGATCTGACGCGTAATGGCCGGGAAACTGAAGCCATCTACCACCAGATGATGATACCGCTGATACCAGTACCAGTGGCTTTCTCCCACCTGGATCAGCTGGTGAAACGCCAGCGGCAGACCGCTGTCGACGCGCAGGTTCTGGTTGAGATCGGCCTCCATCAGCGCCACGGCGGCGTCGTGGGAGTCAACGCGCACGATGGACGGCTCCGGCAGGAGCATGGCCTCATCGATCCACTGCCACACCTCACCGTTATCTTCGGCAAAACGCATCCGCAGGGTGTCGGCCTGCATCATGCCTTCAGCGATGGCTTTTGCCAGCAATGGCGCATCGATAGCGCCTTTCAGCTCGGTATAGTGCGCGACGCTCCAGGCGTTTGGCAGGGAGGAAAGCTGCTCTGCCATCCAAATCCCCGGCTGGGCGGCGACAAGAGGGAGACGGTTCATGCGCGCTCCCCCGCAAAATAAAACGGCTCAAGCGTCTGCCACTGTTCCGCCAGCCACTGCTGGCACGCCTCCTGAGATTGCGGTTCGCAGACCACGCGCCAGCCCGCGGGCAACTCGCACTGCTGCGGCCACAGGCTGTACTGCCCCTGGTCATTTTGCAAAATGGCGAACTGTCCCTGCGGATTATCGAAAGGATTGCTGAATTCCATACAGACTCCGTTATTGAATAAGCGGCTGCCAGAGGGTCATCAGCCCCTGCGTCAGCCCACCGCGCCAGCAAAGCGCATCGTGTCCGCCGTCAACCTGACGCCAGAAAACCGGTTGCTGAGTGTGTAGTTCGGCGAAGATCGCCTGGTTGGCGCGCAAAATAAGCGGCTCGTTGCGCCCGGCCTCAAGGACAATGCGCAGCCCGCGAGCGGTTTTTTCACCCGCTTTGAGTTGTTCGATGAGCAGCCCGTCCTGCTGCGCGCCGCGGTGCGGCCACCAGTAGGATCCGGACTGGCTGAGGATGCAGCCAAAACGCTGCGGCCAGTTGAGGCCCGCATAGAGGGAAGAGAGTCCGCCGAAGCTCTGACCCGCCACCACGGTATGGTCGGCGCGGTCGCTGAACGGGGCCATGCTTTTCACTTGCGGGAGAAGTTCTTCCTGCACTGCCAGCCAGAAATCAGGGTTGCACGGCAGCTCGCGGCTGCGGTGTGCGGTGTCAATGACGTCAATTAAGACATAAACCGCAGGCGGCAGTTTGCCTTCATGGGTGAGCGACGCCAGAGCAGGCCAGACGGGCATGCTTTCGGCCCAGAACTGCCCGTCAAGGAGCACCGCCAGCGGGCGCTCGGGGCTTTCATCCCCGGTGGTAAAAATCCACACGCGACGACGGTTCTTCAGACGCGCGCTGTGCCAATCAATACAGACAGGCTTATTGTAAGGGGTATCGGGATGGTTCCAGCCGGGCTGTACGGGCGCCTCCGGCATCTCCAGCGCCGAGACGGCGTGCCCGCGCCCGCCGCGCCAGCTTTGCGGATTCAGCGGGTCGGACACCGCGTGCGGCAACAGTTTACGCCAGCCTTCGCGCAGCGCCATGCGGTCCGGCTGCTCGCCTTCAAACACTGCATCGGCAAAATCGTTTTCGTTATCGGAGGGGATAAAACAGTAGCTGCCGCGCCATTCGGGACTGAACTCGCCCTGCCACTGCCAGACGTCGGTATCCGGGATACGTTCAAGGGATTGCGGACGGGCATTTTGATGATGATCGGTCACGCCGGTGACGTAGAGCCAGACGCGTTTCACCGTCGAGGTTTTCTGCGTTCCCGCCGGGTCCCGCCACCAGAATGTCACGCGATAGTTTTCCTGATGACGTTCCCGTTCCGGCCCGTTTTTCGTCTGCCACCACGCTTCACTTCCGGTTGTTAACACCGTCACCCTTATAACCCCATGTTTAACAGTCTTTTTTGTTTCAGAGCAAATTTTATTGATAATATTATTGATAACTATTTGCATTTGCAATAGCGTAATGCCCGCGCTGTGGGAAGCGCGCTCATTAAATAACCATAAAAGCGGGACGTACAATGAATAAGAAGATTCACTCTCTGGCCTTGCTGGTCAATTTAGGGATTTATGGTGTCGCGCTGCCCGCCATGGCAGACGACAATACCGCCTCCGCGCAGCACGAAGACACCATGGTGATCACCGCCGCCGAGCAGAATTTGCAGGCGCCGGGCGTGTCGACCATCACCGCCGATGAGATCCGCAAAAACCCGCCCGCGCGCGACGTGGCGGAAATCATCCGCACCATGCCGGGCGTTAACCTGACCGGCAACTCCACCAGCGGCCAGCGCGGGAACAACCGTCAGATTGACATTCGCGGCATGGGCCCGGAAAACACCCTGATCCTGATCGACGGCAAGCCGGTCACCAGCCGCAACTCCATCCGTCTGGGCTGGCGCGGCGAGCGTGATACCCGCGGCGATACCGGCTGGGTCCCGCCGGAGATGATCGAGCGCATCGAAGTGATCCGTGGCCCGGCTGCTGCCCGCTACGGTAATGGTGCGGCGGGCGGCGTGGTGAACATCATCACCAAAAAATTTGACGACCAGTGGCACGGCTCCTGGAACACCTACCTGAACGCGCCAGAGCATAAAGACGAAGGTTCCACCAAACGCACCAACTTCAGCCTGAGCGGCCCGCTGGGCGGGGATTTCAGCTTCCGCATGTACGGTAACCTGGATAAAACCCAGGCCGACGCGTGGGATATCAACCAGGGTCACCAGTCTGACCGCACGAAAGATTACGCCAACACCCTGCCCGCAGGCCGTGAAGGTGTGGAAAATAAAGACATCAACGGCGTGGTGCGCTGGGACTTCGCGCCGATGCAGTCGCTGGAGTTTGAGGCGGGCTATAGCCGCCAGAACAACCTGTATGCGGGCGACACGCAGAACACCAACAACGACAACGCGCTGGTGAAGAAGAACTACGGTAAAGAGACTAACCGTATCTATCGTCAGAACTTCGCCGTGACCTGGAACGGCGGCTGGGATAACGGCATCACCACCAGCAACTGGGCGCAGTACGAGCACACCCGCAACTCTCGTCTGGGTGAAGGGCTGGCGGGCGGTCTGGAAGGCCTGTTCAACAGCAATAAATTCACCGATACCGATCTGGCCGACGTGATGCTGCACAGCGAAATCAACCTGCCGATTGATTTCATTGTGAACCAGAACCTGACGCTCGGCACCGAGTGGAACCAGCAGCGCATGAAGGACTCAACCTCATTTACACAAACCCAGCAGGGGGGCACCATCCCGGGCATGAGCGAAGATCGTAGCCCGTACACGTCAGCGGAGATCTTCTCCCTGTTTGCCGAAAACAACATGGAGCTGACCGACAGCACCATGCTGACCCCTGCCCTGCGCTTCGACCACCATACTATTGTGGGTAATAACTGGAGCCCGTCCCTGAACCTGTCGCAAGGTCTGGGGGATGACTTCACCCTGAAGATGGGCATCGCGCGCGCCTATAAAGCGCCAAGCCTGTATCAGACCAACCCGAACTACCTGCTGTACAGTAAAGGCCAGGGCTGCTACGCCAGTTCCGACGGCGTGGGCTGCTACATGATGGGTAACGACGATCTGAAAGCGGAAACCAGTATCAACAAAGAGATTGGCCTGGAGTGGAAACGCGACGGCTGGCTGGCGGGCGTGACCTGGTTCCGCAACGACTATCGCAACAAGATTGAAGCGGGCTACGCGCCGATTGGCCAGACGTCCACCGGCAAAGTCACCACCGACATCTACCAGTGGGAAAACGTGCCGAAGGCGGTGGTGGAAGGTCTGGAAGGCTCCCTGAACGTGCCGGTCAGCGACACCATCAACTGGACCAACAACATCACCTACATGCTGCAAAGTAAGAACAAGGAGACCGGCGATCGTCTGTCGATCATCCCGGAGTATACGCTGAACTCTACCCTGAGCTGGCAGGTACGTCAGGATGTCTCATTGCAGTCGACCTTCACCTGGTACGGCAAGCAGCAGCCGAAGAAGTACAACTACAAAGGTCAGCCGGTGACCGGGTCTGAGAAAGACGAAGTCAGCCCGTACAGCATCGTTGGCCTGAGCGCGACCTGGGACGTGACCAAAAACGTCAGCCTGACCGGCGGCGTGGACAACGTCTTCGACAAGCGCCAGTGGCGCGCGGGTAACGCCCAGACCACGGGTAATACCACGACGGGTGCGTATATGTACGGCGCGGGTGCGTATACGTATAATGAACCGGGTCGCACCTGGTACATGAGCGTAAATACGAGGTTCTGATACAGGCAGTGACTTCCCCCTCTCCCTGTGGGAGAGGGCCGGGGTGAGGGCATCAGGCCGCACAATGCTGACAGAAGGAAAAGCCATGCACACCACCCACAGCACATTTTCTCTCGCTGGCCATACCCTCCACCGCATCACCTTCGACCCCACCACCTTTACGGACGCCGATCTCCTCTGGCTCCCCCACCACGCCCAGTTGGCTAACGCCGGACGCAAACGCAAGGCCGACCACCTCGCAGGCCGCATCGCCGCCGCGCACGCCTTACCTGACTACACCATGCCCGCCATCGGCCCCAGCGGGGAACCGCTCTGGCCGCAAGATATTTCCGGCAGCATCACCCACAGCGGCACGCAGGCGATAGCCGTCGTCACGCAATACCCGGTGCTTATCGGCATCGATTGTGAAACGATCCTCTCCGAAAACGAAGCCAGGGAAATCAAAGACGGCATCATTGATACACAGGAAGAACCTGTGCTTTCCCGCCTGGGATACCCGTTCGCCCTCGCCCTGACGCTGGTCTTCAGCGCCAAAGAGAGCCTGTTTAAGGCCCTCTTTCCGCAGGTACAGGCCTGGATGGGTTTTGACTGCGCCCGCGTTACCATGCTCGACGATAAGACGCTTACGCTGGCATTGACCCGTCAACTGGCAGGCTTTGAGGAAGGCACCGCCTTCCCCCTGCACTGGCAGCAGCACGGCGAACAGGTCATCACTCTGCTGTCACACGCTCCTGGCGACGAGCCTTCACGCTGGTCACCACAAACGTCACGATAAACACCATCGCGAACAGGACCACAATGGTCGGCGCAGGCGCGCTGTCGAGATAAAACGAGGCATAAACGCCGCTGACCGACACCAGCGCTGAAACGGCGACCGCCACCAGCAGCGCCATGTGAAAGCGTCGGGTAATCAGCACCGCCACCGCGCCGGGGGCAATCAGCAGGGAAATCGACAGAATGATCCCCACCGCTTTCAGCGTCGCCACAATGGTCAGCGAAACCATGCACAGTAAGCCGTGGTGCAGCCAGCGGGTGCGCAGGCCACTCGCCTGCGCCTGCTGATAGTCAAAGCAGAACAGCAGAAAATCGCGCCACTTCAGGCCAATCACCAGCGCAATCATCCCCGCGACGAGACCGCTTTGCAGAATGTCCATCCCGTTAATACCCAGCATATCGCCGAACAGAATGTGGTCGAGATGCACCTCAGGTTTGACAGCGATATAGAGGATCAGCCCGGCGCCGAACATGCCGGAAAAGACGATCCCCATGACCGTATCCTGTTTGATGCGGCTGTTATCCTTCAGGTATCCGGTGGCGACCGCGCAGAACAGACCGGCCACGAACGCGCCCAGCGCCAGCGGCAGGCCCATCATCCAGGCCAGCACGACGCCGGGAAACACCGCGTGGCTCATGGCGTCGCCCATCAACGCCCAGCCTTTCAGCACCAGAAAAACCGACAGCAGCGCGCAGGGCACGGCCACCAGGAGTGAAATCAGCAGCGCGTTGTTCATAAACGCAAACTGGAAGGGTTCGAGGAGCAGCGTCATCATGGGTGTGCCTCCCGCGCCCGACGACGGCTGGCAAGCAGTCCGTGCTTCGGCGCAAAGACGAACGCCAGCAGGAACAGCAGCGTCTGGGCGACCACGATAATGCCGCCGGTGGCGCCGTCCAGGTAATAGCTGGCCCACGCGCCGAGGAAGCTGGTGATGCTGCCAATGGCGACGGCAATCATCAGCAGGCGCGGGAAGCGGTCGGTCAGCAGCCACGCGGTCGCGCCGGGCGTGACTACCAGACAGATCACCAGAAACGCGCCGACGGTTTGCAGCGCCGCCACGGTAGAGACCGCCAGCAGCGTGAAGAAGAGAATTTTCAGGCGTTCAGGACGCAGGCCGATGGCGCGGGCATGATTCTCATCAAAAAAGGTCACCATCAGATCTTTCCATTTGAACAGCAGGATAACTATCGACACCACGCCGATAATCGCCAGCTGGACGATATCTTCCGGGGCGATAGCCAGAATATTGCCGAGGACGATGGTCTGAATGTTCACCGAGGTCGGGTTGAGCGAGACCATAAACAGCCCCAGCCCGAAAAACGAGGAGAAGATCAGCCCGATAATGGCGTCCTCCTTCAGGCGGCTGCGCTGGTTGAGAAACAGCATGCTGCCCGCCGCCAGCCCGCCCGATAAAAACGCCCCCAGCGAGAACGGCAGCCCGAGCATGTAAGCGCCCGCTACGCCCGGCACGATGGAGTGCGACAGCGCATCGCCGATCAGCGACCAGCCTTTAAGCATCAGATAGCAGGAGAGAAACGCGCACAGCCCGCCCACCATCGCCGAGACCCACATCGCGTTGAGCATGTACTCGTAGCCGAAGGGTTCGAGAAGCGCGTTCATTTGGCCTCCTGTCGGTGCGTCACGAAGGGGCGCTCGTCGTCGGTTATGATGCGATCTTCCGAGCCGCTGAGCACCACGTGGCGCAGCACGCCGCTGAAGGCGCGCTCAAGATTCTCGGCGGTAAAGGTGATATCCGTCGGGCCGCTCGCCAGCACGGTGCCTTTGACCATCACCGTGTAATCGCAGAATTCCGTGACCGAGCCCAGATTGTGGGTCGAGACCAGCATCGTTTTACCCTCGTCGCGCAGCTCCCGCAGCAGGCTGATGATCCTGGCTTCGGTTTTGACGTCCACGCCGGTAAACGGCTCGTCGAGCAGGATCACTTCGCCCTGCTGGGCAATCGCCCGCGCCAGAAACACGCGCTTCTTTTGGCCGCCGGACAGTTCGCCAATCTGCCGATGGCGCAGCTCAAGCATGTCCACGCGCTTCAGGGCGTCGGTGACGATCTGCTTATCGCATTCTTTGGGGCGACGCAGAAACCCCATATGCCCGTAGCGGCCCATCATCACCACGTCCTCGACGAGCACCGGAAACGACCAGTCGACCTCTTCCGACTGCGGCACGTAGGCGACCAGGTTCTGACGCAGCGCCCGGTGAGGCGGCAGCCCCAGAATGGAGATAGTGCCGCTCGCCGCCCGCACAAACCCCATCACCGCCTTAAACAGCGTGGACTTGCCGGAACCGTTCACCCCCACCAGGGCAGCAATCGATCCGCCCGGCACGCTGAACGACGCGTCGCGCAGCGCCGTGTGGCCGTTGCGGTAGGTCACGGTCACGTTGGTTACAACAATACCTTTCTGCATGATTACTCCTTCATCCCGTCGCGGATGCCCTGCACCAGCGTGCGGGTGGTGACGTTCAGCAGATCGATATAGGTTGGCACCGGGCCGTTTTCCGCGCTCAGAGAGTCGACGTACAGCACGCCGCCATAGTGGGCGCCGGTTTCACGCGCCACCTGACGGGCGGGCTTATCGGAGACCGTGCTTTCGCTGAACACCGCCGGAATGTGATGTTTTTTCACCAGATCGATAACCTTGCGCACCTGCTGGGGCGTGCCCTGCTGATCGGCGTTGATCGGCCACAGGTAAAGCTCCTTCAGGCCCAAATCCCGCGCCAGATAGGAAAAAGCCCCTTCGCTGGTCACCATCCAGCGTTTGTCTTCCGGTATCTCCGCGACCTGCTTGCGCAGCGGTTCGAGAGTGGCGGTGATCTTCTGCTTGTAAGCATCAGCGTTGCGCTGATAGGTCTGTGCGTTGGCCGGATCGTACTTCACCAGCGCGTCGCGGATGTTATCGACGTAAATCAGGGCGTTGTCCGGCGACATCCACGCGTGCGGATTGGGCTTGCCGTTATAGGGCCCTTCGCTGATGCCCATCGGGGTGATGCCTTTGGTGACCACCACCTCCGGCACACCGTTCAGATGCTGATAAAAGCGCTGGAACCACAGCTCCAGGTTCATGCCGTTCGCCAGGATCAGCTGCGCCTTCTGCGCGCGTTTGATATCGCCCGGGGTGGGCTGGTATTCGTGAATTTCCGCGCCCGGTTTGGTGATGGAGGTGACCTCTGCGGCATCCCCCGCCACGTTTTTCGCCATATCAGCGATAACGGTAAAAGTGGTGATGACCTGGAACTTTTCAGCCGCCAGCGCGCCCGTGGTGGTCGCGGTCATGAGCAGCGCGCCGAGCAACAGACGCTTCAATCCTTGCCGTGGATGCATCGCAGAAGTCTCCTGAGGTGATTAAAATCAAAGCAAAATTAGCCTGTGCTATAAGGTATAGCACAGGCTATATTTAAATGAAAATAATTATCATTAAAGTTGTGTCAACGGAGGGAGAGCCTGATGGCGCTTCGCTTATCAGGCCTACGGTAAAGCAGTTTTGGAGTTTTGTAGGCCGGGTAAGCGCAGCGCCACCCGGCATAAGGGCGACTCACTGCCCGGCAAGTGCCTTATAAAATGCAGGATTCTCCCGAATCACATTAAGTACCTTCGCCGCCAGCCCGGTTGGGTTGCGACGTTTAGACTCCCAGCTCTTTATCGTATCGACGCTCGTGCCAAGCGCCTTCGCCATTTCGCATTGGGTAATATTGAGCTGTTCTCTGATTGCGCGAACATCTGCAACTTCATAGCGGGTTATTCTGGAAGCTGCTTTCCTTCCGCTGTGGATCTCAACCGCCTCTTCAAGCGAAGTTTTAAGTTCATCAAAGATGCTCATTTTATACCTCGGAACAACATAAAGGCGTACATAGTACACCTCTAGTAAAAGATATAATAAGCACTATTCGAAAAGTACAGGGCCAGATTCATAACAATCTGGCCCCTTAACTTTCACGCACTTTATTCAGATCAAACTTTAGACATCCGGGAACATCACGCTATTCCCCGGTGCTTCCCTGTGCAGATGGATAAAGTTCAGGTGCCGTTCATACTGGTCCAGAATGTCCGTAATCACCTGCTCCTTGCTGTAATCCATCAGATCATTCCCCTGGCTGCCTTCCAGCAGGAAGGTCTCCAGCCGGTAGTAGGTCGACTTCCCGCTGCGCGCCCGGTAGGTAAAGCCGGGTACCGAATACTGCTGCGGCCAGATCTGATAGACAAAGTTCTGCTCGTCGCCCATGTGCACCAGCAGATCCAGGTGCCCCAGATTTTCGCCCTCTTCCGGGGGCAGGTTTTTCAGCTCCACGTAGGCGCCACGCAGCTTCAGCTCCTGGGCCACCTCTTCCATCGCCGGGAAACAGACCGTCTCCATCATCTGTTTGGTGTAGCGCGTACCGGGGTAATTCATCAGGCGCGAGAGGCGTTTTTTCCAGCTCAGCCTGTCCTGCGCGCCCAGCGGACGCGGGGCGGTGTCGCGGCTGGCGCTGACGCGGCGGTAGTCTTCCACCTTAAGCGATTTATACAGCCCGGCCATCACGAAGAAGATCACGAAGCTGAACGGCAGGCCCATGATCACCGTGGTGTTCTGCAACGCCGAGATACCGTTGGTCATCAGCATGCCGAGCGTCAGCAGGCCGATGGCGACGGACCAGAAGATGCGCAGCCAGTTCGGCGCGTCGCTGTTAATGTCCTTGAGCTTCGAGGTGAAGTTCCCCAGCACCAGCGCGCCGGAGTCCGCCGAGGTGACGTAGAACAGCAGGCCGGTGATGGTCGCTACGGACGCGCTAAAGGTGAACGCCGGGTACTGCGCCAGCAGGCTGTAGAAGCCGCGCTCCGGGTGCGCCATCGCTTCCTGGGCAAAAGTCGCATTGCCGTGGATGATCTCGTGCAGCGCGCTGTTGCCGAAAATCGACAGCCACAGCAGGGTAAAGGTGAACGGGATGATCAGCGTGCCCATCACGAACTGACGGATGGTGCGCCCACGCGAAATACGCGCCAGGAACAGGCCGACAAACGGCGACCACGCCACCCACCACGCCCAGAAGAACAGCGTCCAGTTGTTCATCCACTCTGTCGGACGGTCAAAGGCGAAGCTGTTCAGCGTCATGCCCATAAAGCGGTTCACGTAATCACCGACGTTCAGTACCAAAGCATTGAGCAGGAACGAGGTGTCGCCCATAAACAGCACGAACAGGATCAGCCCCAGCGCCAGCGCGACGTTCAGTTCGGAGAGCACGCGAATCCCTTTATCCACGCCGGAGGTCACCGAGATGGTGGCGATAATCACCGACAGCGCAATCAGCGCCGCCTTCGCCGCCATCGAATCCGGGATGTCAAACAGCACGCTCAGCCCGTAGTTGAGCTGCACCACGCCAATTCCGAGCGTGGTGGCGATGCCGAAGATGGTGCCGATCACCGCCGCAATGTCGACGCTGTGGCCAATCGGACCGTTGATCTTTTTGCCGAAAATCGGGTACAGCGCGGAGCGGATGGTAAGGGGCAAATTATAACGATAGCTAAAGTATCCGAGCGCCATGCCCATCAGGGCGTACATCGACCAGCCCGTCAGGCCGTAGTGGAACAGCGTCCAGACCATCGCCTGGCGCGCGGCCTCCATCGTCTGCCCTGCCCCTTCCGGCGGCTGCATATATTGCGTGACCGGTTCCGCCACGGAGAAGAACATCAGGTCGATGCCGATGCCTGCGGCAAACAGCATTGCGGCCCAGCTCAGCAGGCTGAACTCGGGCTTGGACTGCTCTGGCCCGAGCTTTACCGAACCGAAGCGCGAGCAGGCAATGCAGACCACGAACACGATGTAAAGCGTCGCGGCCAGCAGATAGTACCAGCCGAAGGTCTTTGACACCCAGTCCAGAGTGCGCCCAATCCACTCGGCAGAAAAATCACGAAAGAAGATGGTCGTCAGGGAAAACAACAAAATCAGCCCGGCGGACGTATAAAAAACGACCGGGTTGATTTTGTCTTTTTCTCTGTCTTGTGAAAGGTCTGTCATCCAGTATCCCCACTATTTTTGTAACTATTGAAATCCAAAATCGCAACAATTAAGACACATTTTATATTGAACGTCCAATCAAAAACCGCTTTAATAGATTACCAACGCTGATGAATGGAGTGGCAAAAATGCCCAAAGTGGGGATGCAGCCGATCCGGCGCAGGCAGCTAATCGATGCCACGCTGGAAGCAATTAATGAAGTGGGAATGCATGACGCAACCATCGCGCAGATCGCCCGTCGGGCGGGCGTATCCACGGGGATCATCAGCCACTATTTCAAAGATAAAAACGGTCTGCTGGAAGCGACCATGCGCGACATCACCGGTCAGCTGCGCGACGCGGTATTAAGCCGTTTACGCGCCCTGCCGGACGGCAGTGCAGAGCAGCGCTTGCAGGCGATTGTCGGCGGCAATTTTGATGAAACTCAGGTTAGCGGCGCGGCGATGAAGGCCTGGCTGGCCTTCTGGGCCAGCAGCATGCATCAGCCGATGCTCTACCGTTTGCAGCAGGTCAGCAGCCGTCGGTTGCTCTCAAACCTGGTGTACGAGTTCCGCCGCGAGCTGCCGCGTGAACAGGCTGAAGAGGCGGGCTACGGGCTCGCCGCACTGATTGACGGGCTGTGGCTGCGCGCTGCGCTCAGCGGCAAACCGCTGGATAAAACCCTGGCCCAGTCGCTTACCAGCCACTTTATCAGCCAGCATTTACCGACCGACTAACCGAGGAGAATTTATGTCCCGAATGGCAGAACAGCAGCTTTATATCAATGGTGGTTATACATCCGCCACCAGCGGTCGCACCTTCGAGACCATCAACCCGGCGAACGGTGAAGTTCTGGCGACCGTGCAGGCCGCCGGGCGCGAAGACGTGGACCACGCCGTCGAAAGCGCAAAGCGCGGGCAAAAAATCTGGGCGGCGATGACCGCCATGGAGCGCTCGCGCATCCTGCGTCGCGCCGTCGATATCCTGCGCGAGCGTAACGACGAGCTGGCAACGCTGGAAACCCTCGACACCGGTAAAGCGTATTCCGAAACCTCGACCGTCGACATCGTCACCGGCGCGGACGTGCTGGAGTACTACGCGGGGCTGATCCCGGCGCTGGAAGGCAGCCAGATCCCGCTGCGCGACACCTCATTCGTCTACACCCGCCGCGAGCCGCTGGGCGTGGTGGCGGGCATCGGCGCGTGGAACTACCCGATCCAGATCGCCCTGTGGAAATCCGCGCCGGCGCTGGCGGCGGGCAACGCGATGATCTTCAAGCCGAGCGAAGTGACGCCGCTTACCGCCCTGAAACTGGCGGAGATCTACACCGAGGCGGACGTGCCGGACGGCGTGTTTAACGTCCTGCCGGGCGTGGGCGCCGAGACCGGCCAGTTCCTGACCGAGCATCCGGGCATCGCCAAAGTCTCCTTTACCGGCGGCGTCGCCAGCGGCAAAAAAGTGATGGCCAACTCGGCGGCCTCGTCCCTGAAAGAGGTGACGATGGAGCTGGGCGGTAAATCCCCGCTGATAGTGTTTGACGATGCGGATCTGGATCTCGCGGCAGATATCGCCATGATGGCCAACTTCTTCAGCTCCGGCCAGGTGTGCACCAATGGCACCCGCGTGTTCGTGCCCGCGAAGTTCAAAGCCGCGTTTGAGCAAAAAATCGTTGAGCGCGTGGGCCGCATCCGCGCGGGCGATCTGTTCGATGAAGCTACCAACTTTGGTCCGATGGTCAGCTTCCCGCACCGGGACAGCGTGATGCGCTACATCGCCAAAGGCAAAGAGGAAGGCGCGCGCGTGCTGTGCGGCGGCGACGTGCTGAAGGGCGAAGGCTTCGATAACGGCGCGTGGGTGGCCCCAACCGTGTTCACCGACTGCACCGACGAGATGACCATCGTGCGCGAAGAGATCTTCGGCCCGGTGATGTCCATCCTCACCTATGAGTCCATTGAGGAAGCGATTCGCCGCGCCAACGACACCGACTACGGGCTGGCGGCAGGCATCGTCACGACCGACCTGAACCGCGCCCACGGCGCCATTCATCAGCTCGAAGCGGGCATCTGCTGGATCAACACCTGGGGCGAATCCGCCGCAGAGATGCCGGTGGGCGGCTACAAACACTCCGGCATTGGCCGTGAGAACGGCGTCATGACGCTTCAGAGTTACACCCAGGTGAAGTCCATCCAGGTTGAGATGGGTAAATTCCAGTCCATATTTTAACCGGGAGGTTTATTTGCAATTTGACTACATCATTATCGGGGCCGGCTCTGCCGGCAACGTACTGGCAACACGACTGACTGAAGATCCAAACACCACCGTCCTGCTGCTTGAGGCGGGCGGGCCGGACTACCGCTTTGACTTCCGCACCCAGATGCCTGCCGCGCTGGCCTTCCCGTTGCAGGGCAAGCGCTACAACTGGGCGTATGAAACCGAGCCAGAGCCTTTCATGAACAACCGCCGCATGGAGTGCGGACGGGGTAAAGGGCTGGGCGGCTCGTCGCTGATCAACGGCATGTGCTACGTGCGCGGCAATGCAATGGATCTGGACAACTGGGCGAAAGAACCCGGTCTGGAGCACTGGAGCTATCTCAACTGCCTGCCCTACTACCGCAAGGCAGAGACCCGCGACGTGGGGCCGAACGACTACCACGGCGGCGACGGTCCGGTGAGCGTCACCACCTCTAAGCCGGGTGTGAACCCGCTGTTTGAAGCGATGGTGGAGGCAGGCGTGCAGGCGGGCTACCCGCGCACCGACGATCTCAACGGCTATCAGCAGGAAGGCTTTGGCCCGATGGATCGCACGGTCACGCCGCAGGGCCGACGCGCCAGCACCGCGCGCGGCTATCTGGATCAGGCCAAACCGCGCCCGAATCTGACCATCCGCACCCACGCCATGACCGATCACATTATCTTTGACGGCAAGCGCGCGGTGGGCGTCGAGTGGCTGGAAGGCGAAAGCACCATTCCGTCAAAAGCGACAGCGAAGAAAGAGGTACTGCTGTGCGCGGGTGCCATCGCGTCTCCGCAGATCCTCCAGCGCTCCGGCGTGGGCAACGCTGAACTGCTGAAGCAGTTTGATATCCCGCTGGTACATGATTTACCCGGGGTGGGTGAAAACTTGCAGGATCACCTGGAGATGTATCTTCAGTATGAATGTAAGGAGCCGGTCTCCCTCTACCCTGCCCTGCAATGGTGGAACCAGCCGAAGATTGGCGCGGAGTGGCTGTTTGGCGGCACGGGCGTGGGCGCGAGCAACCACTTCGAAGCAGGCGGGTTTATCCGCAGCCGCGAGGAGTTCGAGTGGCCGAACATTCAGTATCACTTCCTGCCGGTGGCGATTAACTACAACGGCTCGAACGCGGTGAAAGAGCATGGTTTTCAGTGCCACGTTGGATCCATGCGCTCCCCGAGCCGCGGCCACGTGCGCATCAAGTCGCGCGATCCGCACCAGCATCCGGCGATCCTGTTCAACTACATGTCCCACGAGCAGGACTGGCAGGAGTTCCGCGACGCGATCCGCATCACCCGCGAGATCATGCATCAGCCGGCGCTGGACAAGTATCGCGGTCGTGAAATCAGCCCGGGCGTCGAATGCCAGACCGACGAACAGCTGGACGAGTTCGTGCGCAACCACGCCGAAACCGCCTTCCACCCGTGCGGTACCTGCAAGATGGGCTACGACGAAATGGCGGTGGTCGACGGCGAAGGCCGCGTTCACGGGCTGGAAGGGTTACGCGTAGTGGATGCGTCGATTATGCCGCAGATTATCACCGGCAACCTGAACGCCACCACCATCATGATTGGCGAAAAGATTGCCGACGCCATTCGCGGGCGCGAGCCGCTGGCGAAGAGCACGGCGGCGTATTATGTGGCGAACGGGGCGCCGGTTCGCCGCTGAGTGCGAACTTCTCCCCTCACCCTAACCCTCTCCCCAAAGGGGAGAGGGAACTTGAACACCCTCTCCCCTTTGGGGAGAGGGTTGGGGTGAGGGGTAAGGCTTTTACGTCCGAAATTCCTCTAACCGCCTGACCTGCCGCCCTTCCCCGTCAAAATTCTCCGCTGCCAGCCAGGCCCGCAGAGCCGCATCCTTTTCCGGCCATTCGCCGTCAATAATCGAAAGCATATCGCTGTCGCGGTTGCGGCCTTTACGCACCAGCTTCTGGCGCAGGCGCCCTTCCCAGACAAACCCCAGCCGCTCCGCCGCGTTGCGTGAGGCGATGTTCATCGAATCGCACTTCCACTCCAGCCGGCGATATTGATGCTCAAAGGCATTTTTCAGCAGCAGCCACACCGCTTCGGTACCCACGCGGGTGCCCTTCATTCTGCGCGACCAGGTGACGTGGCCGATCTCAACCGAGCCCTGAAAGCGTTCTATCGCCATATAGCTGACCAGCCCTACCGCCTTTTCGGTGCGCAGATCGATAACGGCAAAGGGCACCAGGTCGTCATCCAGCACCTTTCCCAGCACCCAGTGCGCAGTGGCCTCAACGCTCACAGGCTGGGTGCTGGCAAGCCACGTCCAGTCGCTGTCGTCACCCAGCGCATAGGCTTCAAACAAATCAGCCGAATGGCGGTCAGCATCCAGCGGCTCCAGGCGGCAATACTGGCCGGTGAGCAGAGTACGGGTTAACGCGCGGGCGCATTTCCAGTCCGGGACAATATCGTTAACGGTTTGACCATGTTGATTGATTTCGGGCACGGCGGTGACTCCCTGAAAGGTAAGGAGTTTGTTATAGCAGGTTAAAAAGCGAACGAAAAGAGAGGTGACTCATAACCAGACCGAATGCGTTATTCCCGGATGGCATAAGCAAAGCAGAATTTCGACTTTGAGGAAATCCTCAGCCAGCCTACCGTAACGGTGCATAAAACAATCACAATATATTTTATTCAGGGATCGCTATGACTAAAAAACTGCTGCCGTTACTGGTGCTGGCTGCGCTCTCAAGCGCTGCTCACGCCGCTACCCCGCCCAACACGCTGGTTGTCGCCCAGGGTCTGGATGATATCGTGAGCCTTGACCCGGCCGAAGCCAACGAGCTTTCCAGCATCCAGACCGTGCCAAGCCTGTACCAGCGTCTGGTACAGCCGGACCGCGATAATCCGGAAAAAATCACGCCGGTTCTGGCAGAAAGCTGGGACGCGGACGCGGCAGCAAAAACCCTGACCATCAAGCTTAAACCCGATGCGAAATTCTCCTCCGGCAACCCGCTGCGCCCGGAAGACGTGATCTTCTCTTATACCCGCGCCGTGAAGCTGAACAAATCCCCGGCGTTTATCCTCAACGTACTGGGCTGGGACGCCAGCAACATCGCCAGCCAGCTAAAGAAAGTGGACGACCATACCCTCACGCTTCACTGGACGGCCGACGTTAGCCCGTCGGTGGCGCTGAATATTCTCTCCACGCCGATTGCCTCCATCGTCGATGAAAAACAGGTTGCGGCGAACGTGAAGGATAACGACTTCGGCAACGCGTGGTTAAAAATGCACTCTGCGGGCAGCGGCGCGTTCAAAATGCGCGTTTACCAGCCGCATCAGGCCATCGTGCTGGAAGCCAACGAATCCGCGCCCGGCGGCGCGCCGAAGCTTAAAAGCATCATCATTAAAAACGTCCCCGATCCCGCTTCCCGCCGCCTGCTGATCCAGCAGGGTGATGCGGACGTGGCGCGCGATCTGGGTGCAGACCAGATAAGCGCCCTCAGCGGCAAGCCGGGCGTGAAGGTACTGAGCATCCCTTCTGCCGAGCAAAACTATCTGGTGTTTAACACCGGCAACAGCGCTAACCCGCTGCTGAATAATCCAGCGTTCTGGGAAGCCTCGCGCTGGCTGGTGGATTATGAAGGCATCACCAAAGACCTGCTGAAAGGCCAGTATTTTGTTCATCAGAGCTTTCTGCCGGTCGGCCTGCCGGGCGCGCTGGAGGACAATCCGTTCACGTTTGACCCGGCAAAAGCAAAAGCGATCCTCGCCAAGGCGGGCATCAAAGACGCGCATTTCACGCTGGACGTGGAGAATAAACCACCGTTCATCACCATCGCGCAATCCATGCAGGCGAGCTTTGCTCAGGGTGGCGTGAAGGTGGATCTGCTGCCCGCTGCGGGTAGCCAGGTGTACGCCCGCGTGCGCGCTAAGCAGCATCAGGCGGCGATTCGTCTGTGGATCCCGGATTACTTCGATGCGCACTCCAACGCCAGCGCCTTCGCGTGGAACGACGGGAAGTCCAGCACCGTGGCCGGTCTGAACGGCTGGAAAATCCCGGAGCTTAACAAGGCCACGCTGGCGGCGGTTGCCGAGCCGGATCCGGCGAAACGTCTGGATCTGTATAAGAAGATGCAGGAACAGTTACAGCATAACTCGCCGTACGTGTTCGTTGACCAGGGCAAAACTCAGATCGTGGTGCGCGATAACGTGAAGGGGTATCAGCAGGGGCTGAACGCGGATATGGTCTGGTACGATCGCGTTATGAAGTAGCTTTTCCCCCCTCTCCCTCTCCCGTGGGAGAGGGGGTCGTTCGTGCATATTTTCAGGATAACGATTTTCCCATGCCACATCTTTCCACCCGCGTGCTTCAGGGTCTGCTGACTCTCCTGCTCACGCTGTTCGGGCTACTGCTGGTCACGTTTGCGCTCTCTGCCTTTTCCCCGGTCGATCGCGTATTGCAGATCGTCGGCGATCACGCCAGCCAGTCCACTTACGATCAGGTTCGCCAGCAGCTTGGGCTGGATCGGCCCCTGCCGGTGCAGTTCTGGCACTACCTGCAAAACCTCGCTCACGGGGATTTAGGCACCGCCAGCGCTACCGGTCAGCCGGTATTGCAGGACCTGCTGCACGCCTTTCCCGCCACGCTGGAACTGGCAACGCTGGCGCTAATTATCGGCACAGTACTCGGCGTAATTGCGGGTGTGCTGTGCGCCCGCTACGCCGGTTCGCCACTGGACTTAGCGATCAGAACGCTCACCCTGCTCGGCAATTCGGTGCCGATATTCTGGCTCGGCCTGCTGATGCTGGCTCTGTTCTACGCGAAACTACAGTGGAGCGCTGGCCCCGGCAGGCTGGACGACATCTGGCAATTCACCGTCGAGCCACGAACCGGATTTGCGCTGGTAGATACCTGGCTTTCCGGCGACCGCGAGGCGTTCCGCAACGCCATCAGCCACCTGGTGCTGCCGGTGCTGCTGCTGGCCTACTACTCGCTGGCAAGTATCACCCGCCTGACGCGCTCCGCCTGTCTGAGCGAGATGAACAAAGAGTACATATTGCTCGCCCGCGCCAAGGGCGCCGGAGAGATGACCATCCTGCTGCGTCACGTGCTGCCGAACATTCGCAGCACGCTGCTGACGGTGATTGCGCTGGCCTACACCAGCATGCTGGAGGGCGCGGTATTAACCGAAACCGTCTTCTCGTGGCCGGGCATCGGGCGCTACCTCACCACGGCCCTGTTCGCCGGTGACACCACCGCCGTGATGGGCGGCACGCTGCTGATTGGCGTCTGCTTTGTTCTGATCAATAACCTTACCGACCTGCTTGTGCGGGCGACCGATCCCAGGGTGCGCTAATGCCGTTTTATCTCTTCTTACGCCGCCTGCGCCGCTCCCCTGCCGCGTTTTGCGGGCTGATCGCCATCGCGCTGCTGGTGCTTATTGCTCTGTTCGCGCCGTGGCTTGCGCCGCAGGATCCCAACTGGCAGGACGCCGCCGCGCGTCTGCAACCGCCCAACGCGCAGCACTGGCTGGGTACCGACAGCTATGGGCGGGATCTGCTCTCCCGATTAATCTACGGCACCCGTCCGGCACTGGGGCTGGTGGCCTTAGTCACCGTTATTACCCTCCCCGCCGGTCTGCTGGTGGGGATTTTGTCAGGCTACTACGGCGGCTGGATGGAGCGCATCCTGATGCGCTTTACCGACGTGGTGATGTCGATGCCGCGCCTGATCCTCGCCTTCGCGTTTGTCGCGATGCTCGGCCCCGGTCTGGTGAACGGCGCGCTGGCGCTGGCCTTAACGACCTGGCCTGCCTATGCGCGCCAGGCGCGCAGTGAAATCCAGCGTCTGCGCCACAGCGATTATCTGGCCGCCGCGGAGATGATGGGCATTCGCGGCCCGCGCCTGCTGGTCGGCCATATTCTGCCCCTGTGCCTGCCCTCCGCGATTGTGCGACTGGCGCTGGATCTGGCCGGGATTATTCTGGCCGCTGCCGGGCTGGGCTTCCTTGGTCTGGGCGCGCGTCCACCGATGGCGGAATGGGGCGCGATGATTGCCGACGGCATGCAGGTCATTTTTGACCAGTGGTGGATTGCCGCCATTCCAGGCGGGGCGATTCTGTTTGCCAGCCTGGCCTTTAACCTGCTGGGCGATGGCCTGCGCGACGTACTGGAGCCACAGCATGACTGAACACCGCGTCATCGTCGATGCGCTGAATATCGACTACCCCGCCGCGCGCGTGGTCAACAACCTGAGCTTTACGTTGGGCAAAGAGCGGCTGGCGCTGGTGGGAGAATCCGGCTCCGGCAAGTCCATGTCTGCCCGCGCCCTGATGGGGCTGGTGCGCAAGCCCGGCATCGTGAGCGCTAAGCGGCTTAACGTGCTTGGCAACGACCTGCTGACCCTGAACAGCCGCCGCTGGCAGGCGCTGCGCGGCAACGGCATAGCGATGGTTCTACAGGACCCGCGCTACGCGCTAAACCCGGTGAAAACCGTCTCCGCCCAGCTTGATGAGGCGCTGACCCTCCATCAGCGCCTGCCCCGCGCCGAACGACTGGCGCGCATTCACGATATCATCCGCGCCGTGGGGCTGAACGAGCACGTGCTCCAGCGCTATCCCGGCGAACTTTCCGGAGGCATGGGCCAGCGGGTGATGATTGCGATGGCGCTGATCAACAACCCGCAGGTGCTGATTGCCGACGAACCGACCTCCGCGCTGGACGCCCGCCTGCGCAACCAGATCCTCGAGCTGCTGGTGCAGCAGTGCGAAGAACGCCAGATGGCGATGCTGCTCATCAGCCACGATCTGCCGCTGGTGGCGGAGCACTGCGACCGCGTGCTGGTAATGTATCAGGGTGAGAACGTTGATGAAATGGCGGCGAGCCAGTTGCCGCAGGCAACCCATCCCTACACGCGCACGCTCTGGACCTGCCGCCCGAACGCCGGGACGTTTGGCAAGATGCTGCCGACGCTCGACCGTTCGCAACCGTGGAAGGAGGACGACAATGGCACTCGTTGAGGTTAACCAGCTCCGGGTGAGTTTTGGTGAAAAAACGGCGGTTTCCGCCGCCAGTTTTGCCATCGAAAAAGGTGAAACCTTCAGCCTGATCGGTGAATCCGGCTGCGGCAAATCGACTCTTCTGCGCGTGCTGGCGGGGCTGCTGCGCGAGTGGAATGGCCACATTTCCGTCCTCGGGGAAAATTTACGGCCAGGACGACGTTTTGAAGGCGCGCTTCGCCGCAACGTGCAGATGGTGTTCCAGGATCCGTGGGCGTCTTTGCACCCGAACCACACCATTGCCCGCACCCTGTCGGAGCCGTTAAACATCCACGGCGAAAGCCAGGTTGCCGAAAAAGTGGCGGATGCGCTGCAACAGGTGGGGCTGGCTGCCGACGCGGGCAGGCGTTACCCGCATCAGCTTTCCGGCGGACAGCGTCAGCGCGTAGCCATTGCCCGCGCGCTGCTGCTGCGCCCGCAGCTTCTGCTGCTGGATGAACCGACCTCGGCGCTGGATATGTCGGTACAGGCGGAGATTCTGAACCTGCTCAACCGCCTGAAGGCGCAGCACGGCATGACCTACCTGCTGGTGAGCCACGATGCGGACGTGATTGCGCATATGTCCGACCGGGCGGCATTTATGGCGCACGGGGAGATCCAGCGGGTATTTGACCGTGAAGCAATGTTGCGGGGCGAGCACAGGATGGGGTAAACCGTGCGGCGGCGAGTGCCGCACGCATTTTGTAGGCCGGGTAAGGCGTAACCGCCACCCGGCAAAACGTTACTTCAGCAGCTTCACCGTGGCATCGATGTCGATCTCATCTTCAGTGAAGATCAGCGTCGTGTTCTGGAAGGTAGTGATCGCCAGCTTCTTCACCGTGCGCATTTCGCCCGGCTTTTTCTCGGTTTTTGGTTTGATGCTGTTCATCAGCAGCCCCACCGACAGCACCGCGTTCTCTTTGTCGATTTTAGTATCAACGGGCTCTTCTTCGCTGAACACCACGAAGGATTTAATTGAGGTAAGCTTCACGCGCTCGCCTGCAATATAGAGGTGCTTACTTTCGGGGATCACCTTCACCGCATACGCGGAAAGGCCTTTGCTGTTGGTGGTTGGCTCGAAGGTCACCGCCGCATCTTTCTTAATCAGATCAGGGTTGGCGACCTTAATCACATGAAAGTAGCGGTTGTCGCCGTTTTCATCTTTGATAAATCCAAAGCCTTTATCTTTAAACCACGTTGTGATTGTACCGTTCATCGCTGTTACCGCCTGTCAGATCTCAAGACTAAAGTTTTGCAGCGCGCAGTGTAATGCACAATGGCTGACGAGACAAAAAAAAGCCCCTGCACGGGAGCAGGGGAAAGTTCATGTCAGAGCTTTTTAGTATTGTGTATTTAGTTGAACACCATCCCACCATCAATCAGCAGCGACTGACCAGTCATGTAGTCGGAATCCGGCCCGGCGAGGTAAGAGACGCAGGCGGCCACGTCTTCCGGCTCGGACAAACGGCCAAGCGTGATGCGTTTGGCAAAGGTTTCCGTCCCGTAGCCAAGCGGTTTACCCGCCGCCTCGGAGACCTGACGGTCGATTTCCGCCCACATCGGCGTTTTGACGATGCCCGGGCAATAGGCGTTAACGGTGATCCCCAGCGGCGCGAGATCCCGCGCGGCGGTCTGGGTTAAGCCACGCACCGCGAACTTGCTGGAGCTATAGACCGCCAGTTCCGGGTTGCCGGTATGGCCCGCCTGGGAGCAGGCGTTGATGATTTTGCCGCCGTGCCCCTCTTTGCGGAAGGCGTCAATTGCGGCCTGAATGCCCCAGATCACCCCTTTCACGTTGATGTTGTAGACCTTGTCGACAATCTCCGGCGTGATGGATTCGATGGGCGTGGACGGCGCCACCCCGGCGTTATTGACGATGACGTTAAAACCGCCCAGCGCGGTGCGGGCTTTTTCCACCGCCGCGAACACCTGCTCGCGGTCAGAGACGTCCACCTTCACGGCGACGGCCTTCCCGCCGTTGCGGGTGATCTCATCCGCGACCGCTTTCGCCGTCTCTTCGTTATAATCCGCAATAGCAACGGCAAAACCATCCTTCACCAGGCGAAGCGCAATCGCTTTGCCAATCCCCTGGCCGGAGCCGGTTACGAGAGCCACTTTTTGCATTTCTCTGTCCTTATATTGATTCACAAAATCTGGCTGAGATGGAGCTGGCCCATCAGCAGTGGGTTATCGCTGTAGTCGACGGGAATGGCCACCACGGCCGGGCCATCGACATCCATTGCGGCACGCAGCGTCGGTTCGAGCGCGTCGGCACTCTCGACGGCAAAACCTTTTGCGCCGAACGCGTCGGCATAGGCTTTGAAATCGACCGGGCCGAACTCCACGCCGGAGAGACGCTGATATTTTTTCTCCTCCTGGATGGCCACCATGTTGTAGGCGTTATCCACCCAGATGATGTGCAGAATATTGGCGTTGAGGCGTACGGCGGTTTCCAGCTCCATGCTCGACTGCAAAAAGCCGCCGTCCCCGGAGACCGAGACCACCTTGCGCCCCGGGTTGACCAGCCACGCGCCAATCGCCCACGGCAGCGCCACGCCCATGGTCTGCTGACCGTTGGAGATCATCACCTGACGCGCGCGGAAGCTGTAGAGGTAGCGGGCGATCCAGATGTGGAAGCTGCCCATATCGACGGTAAGCGTCACGTCGTTGTTCACGATGTCCTGCATGGCGCGCACGATGCGCAGCGGATGCAGGGCAAACTGGTTTAGCGATGCGCCGCGACGGTCGAGGAGGTCCCGCTGATGCTGGCGATCGACAAGAATTTCCGAGGCGCGCTGGCTGAGTTCAAGCTTGTGCTCGATTCGGCTGGCAAGCAGATTCAGCGTGGCGGCAATATCCCCAACCAGTTCCAGATCGGGAACATACTTGCGCTCCTCATAGGCGGGCAGCACGTCAATGTGCACCAGGGTGGCGTCACCGCTGTTCCACATGGACGGCTCGTATTCCACCGGGCTGTAACCGATACAGATGATCAGATCCGCCAGATGCAGGAGCCGATCGCCCGCCTGGTTGTTAAACAGACCGACGCGTCCGGCGAAGCGGGTGAAGTGTTCCTGATTCACCGCCCCGGCGGCCTGATAGGTGCTGGTGACCGGAATACGGCTTCTCTCCAGCAGCTTATGCAGCGCGGCGCTGTTGGCGGGCTGGCTGGCCATCAGGCCGAGTAAGATGACCGGGTTTTTGGCCTTCGCGATAAGCTTCGCCACCTCGTTGATGGCTGACTCCGGCGCCGGGCCCATCAGCGCCGCGGTGCTGGCGGGTAAAATCGCCCCCGTGGTGGGCTGGTCGACAATATCCTGCGGCAGGCTGACAAACGCCCCGCCCGGCCTGCCCTGCTCGGCAGCGCGAAACGCGTTCGACACCACCTCGGCAATCGCGTCAGGCGAATTGACCTCCACGGCGTATTTGGTCACCGGGCTGAACATGGTGACGGTATCCATGCTCTGGTGCACCAGCTTCGCTTTATCTGCCCGCTTCACCGCCCCGCCCAGCGCGACCACCGGGTCACCTTCGCTGTTGGCGGTGGCGATGCCGGTGATCAGGTTGGAGCAGCCCGGCCCGGAGGTGACCAGCGCGACTCCGGCCTTGCCGGTTAACCGCCCCACTGCCGCCGCCATAAACGCCGCGTTCGCCTCGTGACGCACCGGGATAATCTCGATGGAGGAGTCCAGCAGGGAGTCAAAGACCTTGTCGATTTTTGCGCCCGGTATGCCGAACACCTGCTTCACACCCTGCGCTTCCAGCTGGCCGACAACCATATCGGCGCCGTGCGCCCACTGACGTGACTGTTTCTCACTGTTCACGGTAGTTCTCCTGTTAGTTTTCGACGGCGCGGATAGCCGCATCAAGGTTGCTGGGGTGCAGATTGGCCTGTAAAAACGCGCTGTCGGCGGGCAGGTCAATCATCAGCTTGTGGATTTCGCCGAAGGTGAGCACGCCGTTCTCCAGCTGATAGTCGAGCAGGTGGCCCCCGCCCTGACGGTCGTCGGTGATAAAGTGTTCGTGATAGCCCGCCACGTTAATGCCCTGCATATGCTGCGGGGTGCGGAACCCGACCAGCACGCCCTCGCGCTGGTTAAAGCGGAACACCGGCTGGTCATCCAGCACGTCGGTCATCGCCCGGTACGGTGGCGTCTGGCGCGGTACGGTGCGGGTGTGCGCGTGGCGGAAATTGCCGTCGATGCGCAGCGCGCAGAACAGGTTATCGGAGGGGATTTGCTGGTCGATCACGTCGTGGATCTGCTGACGGCTGACCGGCCCGTCGAAGGTTTTGCGGTACTGCGGCTGGAACCAGGTCATCACCGCGAACGGCGTTTTTTGCTCCGGCTTCGCGGCGCGGGCGCTGCCGTCGGCGCGCAGCTGGTACACCTGGCTGCTGAAGGCAATCATTTCACCGTCCAGCTCGTTAAAGGTACCGAGACCAAAATCGCCGTGCGCCAGCAGGTCGGCGATGGTGGTCTCCCCTTCGTAGACGCCGCTTAGCAGGGCGCTCATTAGCGATGTCTGATAGATCACGCTGTCAGGATGCTGAGCCGAGAACCCGCGCAGGGTCTCGCATAAACTCGCCTCACAGTCGCATGCAGATGAATGCATCATCATGCCCGTCCTCTTCAACTTTATTTATAAAGGTTAAATAAATGTTGACCCGATTCAGCAGAGAGTTCCAATATAGAATCCATGCTGGTTTGAGACGTTTTTGATATGGAACTTCGTTATCTGCGCTATTTTGTCGCGGTAGCACGCGAGCGACACTTCACCAGGGCGGCCAAAGCGCTGGGTATTTCACAGCCTCCTCTGAGTCAGCAGATCAAACGGCTCGAAGAGGAAGTGGGCACGCCGCTGTTCAGGCGCCTGACGCGGGGCGTGGAGCTGACCGAGGCGGGAGAAGCCTTCTATGAGGACGCCTGTAAGATCCTGGCGCTGAGCGACGCCGCGCTGGAGAAAGCCCGGGGCATCGCGCGCGGGCTGAACGGCAGCCTGTCGATTGGCATCACCAGTTCAGATGCTTTTCATCCCAAAATCTTCGCCCTGATACGTCAGTTTCAGGTACAGAACATGGCGGTGCAGGTTCACCAGGTGGAAGCCAATATGTCGTCGCTGACGACGATGCTGGCGGAGGGTGAGCTGGATATCGCCTTTGTGCGCCTGCCGTGCGAAAGCAGTAAGGTGTTCGAATTTAAAATCCTCGATCGGGAGCCGATGGTGGTGGCGCTGCATCGCGATCATCCTCTGGCGGCGTGTGGCGATCTGGCGCTGGAGGAGCTGCGGGATACGCCGGTGGTGCTGTTTCCCCAGGAGGTCGCGCCGGGGCTGTATGACCGCGTTTACGGCAGCTGCGAGCGGGCCGGGATCGATATGCAACACACGCTGCAATCTTCACAACTTTCCTCTTCCCTGAGCATGGTCTCCGCGGGCGGCGGGTTCGCGCTGGTGCCGAAATCGATGGCCGCTATTTCGCCGCCGAATGTCACCTACCATGCGCTGCGCTCGCCAGAGCTTTATACCGATATCGCACTCTGCTGGCGGCGATTTGAGCGTTCGCGGACGGTGAAGCGGTTTCTGGCGATGATGAGCGAGGGGTGACGGCAGCGCGGCGGTGCCCGGCGGCGCTGCGCTTGCGCGGGCCTACGGTTCGTGTCGCTGTTGGGGCTTTGGATTTTGTAGGCCGGGTCAGGCGTAGCCGCCAACCGGCAATGCCGTTCTGGAAGCCGCCTCGCAAACCTGCAAGCAACCTTATGTAATTCAGGGGTATCCCTTTTCATCCTTTCTTCGCGGTTTTAAAGTGCCTGCGTTGCGGCACATCCGCAGCCGGGCGTAGGAACCCGTTAGCATAAAGCGATATTTTTTGTCGCGACAGCGCATATCCCGTTAGAATCACGGTGGCGCTGACGGAGCAGTCGAAAGGCTGGCCGTTTTTCTTTATGCACGGTATTCCTACCTCCGTCAGCGCTACCCCCTCTGAGCGTAGGAACTCACCGGGCGGTTAACATTTTTTGCATAAAGAGGATGCCTTATGGCTACTATCCCTGGATTTTCTTACGCGCTTACTGAAGAAAGCGCTCTTCATCACCTTCTTCATCTGCAACTTCCCTATTCTGCGGATCTCTTTGAACTGGCTGACACCTGTGCGGCATACGTGAGCGTACTGGTGGAAACGGACGATGCGGTGACATTTGCCACCCTTTGCGAGCGACTGCTGGCTGCGCTGAAACGGCTGCGCAAGAGTTGTGACTCAGAACTTCCGCCGTATTTGGTTGAACGGCTCATTGCGGGGGAAAAGATCGCCTCCTGCGTGCCGGAATGCTGGCAAGAAACGGCGCTACAGGTGGATTATGCCGTGGCGTTAACGCTGGCGATAATGGGCGGGACGTTGCCTGCGAGCGTGGCGAAAGAACTTACCGGGCTGTTGCATGATATGGTCTGGCTGCTGGCGGAGTTTGTAAAAGAGCCTTATATAACGACGCACTGAGGCGGGTGATGGGAGGCCGGGGTTCTGCTGGGTAAAAAGCAGGACTTTGGCCTTACTAAAAGAATAGCTTTGTTTGTTGAATGTCCGTTAAGAGCGAGAAACGGAAGTTGGTTTGCCGGAAGATCTCTAAAAGTGAATGGTTCGGTTAAGCGGGCTGTTTACAGCTGATCTGTATAGAATTCTTTTCAATTCGCATTGATTTCGCTGAAAAAATTTTTATATTTCCCCTCACTACTTTTATCCAAGATAATGAGGTTCTCAATAGATCGCGTAATAGATGTATAGATAACCTCAGGAGTATCCTTGTCATCCATAATATAAAATACGGTTTTAGACTCCAGACCTTTATAACTATGTATCGTGGATAGTTTGATCAATCCGCTATTCGGATAAAAATGGTTTTTCTTTGTCCTCCTTACCCGCTCAATATCAGATTTAATACCAGTATGTCGCTTAATAAAATCACGCAACTCCTCTTTTGTAAGCAATTTTAATCGATTGATATCGTAATGCTTCTTTCCTTTTGGTAGGAGTTCAATTAGTTCTTCATATGTTTCAAACATACAAGTGGTATTTTCAAATTCATTGAATCTTTCATTTAATCGACGAACAAGAAAAATATTAGACGACAGAATAACAATATCATTTGGATTGAAACTATAATTTCTGATGTAGCTTTGAATTTTTTCAAAGCATTTATTTTCCCAATCGGATGGAAAGAAGTGATATTTGATAATATCAAAATTCATTCCTGACTGGATATTTTGTTCTTCAAATAAATCTTTATCTGCATGTTTTTCGACCAGATACTTCAATTGATAATCTTTAAAAATTCGATTCAAAGGCGAGTCACTGCTTGTACGATAGGAACGACTTAATTTCTTCCACTCACCAAATCCCTGCGCGATGACGGCCGCTCTTTTGCTATCTCTCTCATAAATATTTTGTGATTCGTCACCAAACAGGACCATTTCACCCTCGTGATGGAGGAAGTTGTCACGAATAATTTTTACCCATTCATTTTCAAAGTCTTGAACTTCATCAATCAAAATTGTCCGATACTTACTAACAGAAAAATCGCTGAATAAATCACGGTTAAATAATTCATTAAATCCATATTTTTCAATTAATTCACTGACATCCTGTTCTGTCTCAATCAATTGAGACATGAAAAACTGATGATAATTTGTCACTGCGAAATGTTGATCGTCTCGATAACCAAGAACATCGCTGATTCGGTCTTTAATGAGGTTTTTTAGTGTAATATTGAAAGTCAGAATCAATACAATATCATCATGCCGATGAAAAGCATTTACCGCTCGATTTGCAATGATAGTAGTTTTGCCACAGCCCGCTACACCCTTAATCTTTTGTTTTCCAGACACGCTTATTGCCAACTTACTCTGACGCTTATCTAAGAAAATTTTTTTTCCCTGTTTTAATGTATGGTCGCTTGGCATCAAGCGTCTTTTAAAATCGTCATACACACGATCGTCGAACAGGACATGTGGCTTAAAGCTTTTAATTTTATTAACGAGTTCTTTTATTCGATCCGCGCCGTAAGCCATGGACTTATCTCTAGTTAACTTTCTTTTTAGCCGCGAGATTTTGTCTGCCTGTTGATTGTATTGCTCTAAGGAAATTTCTTTATTCCTGTATTGTGCATCAATATACCTAGATCGCGCCATCAATTCACTCTGTGCGTGGGAATATAACGAATCTATATTGGCTTTATTACCTTTATGTAAGTAAACAAACGGCTGAGCAATGTTAAAAAAATTGCGATTTTTAAGATAAGACAGACCTAATACTGGTAAATGTAGATTATATAAATTTGACTTATACCTGAAAGCTTGTGATTGAGGTGATGAAATCTTCGACACCCCTTTCTCAGAACTAACTTGCCATTTATTAAAAGCATCCACACTATAATTAACTAGGTTATAGTCCTTCACTTCAATAATGAAAATTGCCGTGTTTTTTTTAAGAATGATAAAATCAGGGCGATCCCCATCAATAAATGGATTAAAGAAAATTTCGTAGCTATCATCCAAGTTATCCGTAAGGTGATTTAACAAGTGAAGCTCACCGGGAGTGGGTGCAACCTTTAAACGGAGTATGTTTTCCAATGTTGGATGAAGGATAGACACGCTAACACTCTCTTTATAATGAATAACTATCTATAATTTACTACATGATCTAAAAGAAACAAGGATGAAATAACAGATTGACTGACCAATTCCCTTTAAATTTACACAGATATCAATGTTGGCTACTTCCGCTCCTGGCACAGAGCGGACATTCATATTCATCTCCCTTCCTCTCTATCGGCCCGCCTCCACTCTCAGGTATGAATGCGTTTATCACCTTGTTTAGAAAAGCGATGGGCAGCACGACCGCCCATTACTTTGCCGAAAGGAAAAACAGCGGCCGTTAACCCGGCCCCTCGCTCCCCGCCGCCAGCAGCGGCACCACTATGTCGCTGATGGGCACCGCAATCCCGTGCCTGCGGCCATAGCGCTGTATCACGCCGTTGCGGATATCCCACTCCATCGGACGATCCGCCTGACGGTCGGCAAGAATCGACGTGCCCAAATCCACTGGCGCGCGCTGAAAGTTCGCCAGAATCTCCTCCGCCACCGCATCGTCCAGCTTCGCCCCTTCGGCGCGGGCGACGGTCAGCCCCTCGCGCAGGTAGGCCAGCGCCAGCTCGCTGATATCCTCGCGCCTGAACATCCCGGCGCGGCGATTGGCCAGCACCATCAGCCCGGCGACCGCGTTTTGCAGCAGCTTGCGCCAGGCAACGGTAGTGAAATCTGTCGAGAACTCAACGTCACAGCGCGTGCCGCGAAGCGCCTCCACCACCCGCTGCGCCTGCGGCACGTCCGGCAGCGTAAGGCGCGGTTTGGCGCGCAGCCAGACGGAGGCATCCGGCTCGCGCTGCGCAGGGAACCACACCACCGACGGCAGCACCGTTGCGCCATTGACCAAAGGCGCAAGCTGGGCTTTCTGCTCCACGCCGTTTTGCAGCGCGCAGACCACGGTGTGTTCATCGCACAGGGCGCGCAGCCAACCGGCGCTGTCGGCATTTTGTGTCGTTTTGACCGCCAAAAAAACGAGGTCAACGGGGCGCGTAATGACGCTGGGATCGGTGAGTACCGGACCGGGCACCACAATTTCACCCTCATCATGACGCAGGCGCAGTTCCGGATGCGCGGTGCGACCACACAGCAGCGGCGTGCGGCCCGCTTCATGCAGCACCGCGGCGATGGTGGTCCCAATCGCACCGGGTCCTGTCAGCGCAATGGTTGGATAGTCAGACATGGGTCACTCCCCTTTTGCTAAGCCTGCTATCAGTTATACCACCCTGAAAAGAGCGCGCCACGCCCATTGTCTATACTCAATTCATAACAGACAACGGAGTGCGCCATGCCCTTACCCGACTTCAAATCCTCTGAACCTTATACCCTCGGCATTGAGCTCGAACTCCAGGTGGTTAACCCGCCGGGTTACGATCTGAGCCAGGACTCCTCTGCGCTCATCGCCGCCGTCAAAGACGACATCAAAGGGGGGGAAGTCAAACACGACATCACCGAAAGCATGCTCGAAATCGCCACCGGCGTGTGCCAGACCATCGACCAGGCAGCGGCGCAGTTTTCAGTGATGCAGCAGAGCATCCTGCGCGCGGCGGAAGATCAGCATATCCAGATCTGCGGCGGTGGGACGCATCCGTTCCAGAAATGGCAGCGGCAGGAAGTGTGCGACGACGAGCGCTATAACGTCACGCTGGAGCGCTTTGGCTATCTGATTTTGCAGGCGACGGTGTTCGGCCAGCACGTACACGTCGGCTGTCGGACCGGGGACGACGCAATTTATCTACTGCACGGCCTGTCGCGCTTTGTGCCGCACTTTATCGCCCTGGCCGCCGCATCACCGTATATGCAGGGCACGGACACGAAGTTCGCCTCATCGCGTCTCAACATCTTCTCGGGCTTCCCGGATAACGGACAGATGCCGTGGGTCAACAGCTGGCAGGAGTTCGAGGGGCTGTTCCGCCGCCTGAGCTCCACCAGCATGATCGACAGCATTAAGGATCTGCACTGGGACATCCGCCCCAGCCCGCATTTTGGCACCGTTGAGGTGCGGGTAATGGATACGCCGCTGACGCTCGGCCACGCGATTAACATCGCCGGGCTGATCCAGGCGACGTCGCACTGGCTGCTGACCACGCGGCCGTATAAGCATCAGGAACGGGATTTTCTGCTGTATCGCTTTAACCGTTTTCAGGCCTGTCGCTACGGGCTGGAAGGCATTCTGACAGACGTGCATACCGGCGAGCACAAAACCGTGGCGGAAGATATCGCCTGGCTGCTGGAGCAGGTTGCGCCGTCCGCCGAGAAGCTCGGCGCGACAAGCGCCATCAAGGAAATTGCCCTCCTGTTAAAGCAGGGCAAGAGCGAGGCGCAGCGCATGCGGGACTTTATCGCCGATGGCGGCTCGCTGATTTCTCTGGTGCAGAAGCACTGTGAGCTGTGGGCGACGAGTCCGTAATGCCGTGGCCCCACTCGCGCAGGCGCTGGAACAGCACGAACAGCGCCGGGATGAACACTATCCCCACCACGGTCGCCACCAGCATGCCGCTGAAGACCGTAGTGCCGATGATGCGGCGGCTCTGGGCACCCGCCCCGGTCGCCAGCATCATCGGCAGGACGCCGATAATGAACGACACGGCGGTCATCATTACCGCGCGGAAGCGGCGCGATGCTCCCTCCCGTGCGGCATCGACAATCGCCATTCCGTCCATGCGCCGGGCGCGGGCAAACTCCACGATAAGAATTGCGTTCTTGGCGGCGAGGGCTATCAGTAGCACCAGACCAATCTGCACGTACACGTCGTTGGCATAGCCCGCCAGCCACAGCCAGACCAGCGCCCCGCCGATGGCGAACAGCACCGAGAGCATCACGCTCGCCGGCAGCGTCCAGCTCTCATACTGGGCGACGAGGAACAGCCACGCCATCACCACCGCCGCCAGCACGATCCATATCGCCTGATTGCCGGTCTGCTGCTCCTGATACGACATGCCGCTCCAGGCGTAGTCGTACCCGGCTGGCAGGTTTTCCGCCAGAATCTCGCCCGTCGCCGCCATTGCGGTGCTGCTGCTCACCCCTTCCGCTGCCGAGCCGCTCACCGATACCGACGGGAACTGGTTGTACTGCTGAATAAATGGCGCGCCGACGGTCGGCGTGATGGTGACGAGGTTGCTCAGACGCACCCGCTCGCCGCTGTTGCTGCGCACGAAAAGCTCGCTGATTTGCTCCGCGCGCTCGCGCCACTGCATTTCGTTCTGCATCACTACGTGGTAGACGCGGTTGTTGACGCTGAAATCCCCGGCGCGCGTGCCGCCAAAGGCGGTTTGCAGGCTGCTGAAGATGCGTGACACCGGCACGTCGAGGCGGGCCGCGCGCTCGCGGTCAACGGTGAGCGTCATCTGCGGCACGTTGCTGCTCCAGGTGGTGAACACGCGGCTCAGCTGCGGGTGCTGGTTGGCTTTCGCCAGCACCTCACGCGTCACGCGCTCCAGCTCCGCCGGGCTTTGCCCCGCCTGCGCCTGAATGCGCAGGTCGAAGCCGGAGGCGTTGCCCAGCCCCGGCAGCGTCGGCGGCGCAAAGGTCATGATGGTGGCTTCCGGCAGGGCCAGCAGCTGTCGCTGAAGGGTGCCCATCACCTCATCCAGCGGCGGACGCTCGCTCCAGTCTTTGAGCATGATGGAGATAAACCCGCCGTTCGATGCGCTGGTGCCGTTGAGGATGTTAAACCCGGAGACCTGAATCACGTCTTCTACCGCCGGGTTTTTAGCGATCAGCTCGCGCGCGGTGGTCATCACCGCTTCGGTGCGCTCCAGCGAGGCTGCCTCCGGCAGTTGGACGCTGGCGAAGAAGTAGCCCTGATCCTCCTGGGGCAGGAAGCCCTTTGGCATCGACATAAAGCTGAATACCACCACCGCCGCCGCGCCTGCGGTGGCCAGCAGCGCCAGCCACGGACGGAGGTTGAACACGCTCACGATCCGGGTGTAAAGCGTGCGCGTGGCGTCCAGCCCGCGGTTGAACCCACGGAAAACGGCGGCGGGCTGTGCCGGTCGCGGGCGCAGCAGCAGCGCGCAGAGCGCGGGCGTCAGGGTCAGCGCCACCAGGCTTGAGAGCGTGACGGCGGTCGAGAGCGTCACCGCGAACTGGCGGTACAGCTCGCCCACGATCCCTGGCAGGAGCGCCACCGGTACAAACACCGCCAGCAGCACCAGCGTGGTGGCAATCACTGGCCCGGCAATCTGGCGCAGCGCCAGCGCGGTCGCCGCCGTGCGGCTCTGCCCTTCCGCCATCAGGGTTTCGACGCTCTCCACCACCACGATGGCGTCATCCACCACCATGGTCAGCGCCAGAATGATGGCGAACAGGCTCAGCGTATTGGCGGAGTAGCCGAGCGTATAGAGCACCGCGAAGGTGCCCACCAGCGACACCGGAATGGCAAGGGCGACAATCAGCGTCGCGCGCCAGCTTTGCAGGAACAGGGACACCACGACCACCACCGCCAGCATCGTCAGCGCCAGCGAGACGCCAATCTCTTTGATGGTGGCGGCCACAAACGAGGTGGTGTCGAATTTGACTTCATAGACCAGATCGTCCGGGAAGCGCGTGGATAACCGTTCCAGCTCCGCGCGCACCGCATCGGCCACGCGCAGGGCGTTGGCGGACGGCGTCGGGTAGATACCCAAATAGGCGGAGTCATGCCCGTTCAGCTGCGCGCCAGAGCTGTAGCTGCGCGAGCCAAGCTCGATGGTGGCGACGTCCTTCAGGCGCACCAGCTGCCCCATCTCCCCGGCGCGGATAATGATATTGGCAAAGTCGTCGGCCTGGTTTAAGCGCCCCAGCCCGTTAATGGTCAGCGTCTGCTGCTGGCCGTTAAACACCGGCGGCGTGCCGACCTGGCCCGCCGCCCCCTGCACGTTCTGCTCGCGCAGCGCCTGCGCCACGTCATCGCTGGTCACGTTCAGGGCGTTCATGCGGTCCGGCCTCAGCCAGATGCGCATGCTGTAGTCCCGTGCGCCAAACATCTGTACCTGCCCGACGCCCGGCAGACGCGACAGCGCCTCGCGCACCTGGGTGCTGGCGTAGTTGCTGACGAACAGCGGCGTGTGGGTGTTGTTCGGTGAGTAAAGGCTTACCCCCATCATCAGGTTGGTGGCCCGCTTGCGCACCTGCACGCCGTTTTGCTGCGCCTCGGTCGGCAGCTGCGCCACGGCCTGCGCCACGCGGTTCTGCACGTCGATGGCGGCGAGATCCGGATCGGTGCCCGCCGCAAAGGTGATGTTCAGGCTGTAAGAGCCCTCATCCGAACTGGTGGACTCCATATAGAGCATGTGATCCACGCCGTTCAGCTGCGTTTCCAGCGGCGTGGCGATGGCCTCCGCCACGTCAGCCGAGCTGGCGCCCGGCCATGACGCTGACACATTCACGACCGGCGGGGTGATCTGCGGGTACTGCTCCACCGGAATAATCCTCAGCGCGATGGCCCCCAGCAGGGTGATGACCAGCGCAATCACCATCGCAAAGCGCGGGCGTTTGATGAAAAACGTCAGCATGATGGCTCCTTAATTCAGTATCTGGACGGCAACGCCTGGCTGCACGCGCTGCGCACCGTCAGTAATCGCTCGCTCACCGGGCTTCACGCCGGAGGCAATCTGGAACTGCTGGCCGATCTGCCCGGCGACCTTCAGCGGACGCATTTCGGCTTTATCCTCGGCGTTAATCACCCAGGCGAAGAACCCGTCGCCATTCTGCTGTACGGCAGCGGCGGGCAGAGTCAGCACCGGTAGCTCGCTTGCCGGACGCAGGTAAACGTTCACATTGCCGCCGGGCAGCAGCTGATGGCGCGGGTTGGCGAACTCGGCGCGCAGCATCACGCTGGCGGTACGCGGGTCGATGCGGTTGTCCACGGAGGTGAGTTCCCCGCTGATGCGCTGGCCGTTGCTGTCAATCAGCGCCTGCCAGGCCTGCTTCATGGCGCTGATATCCGCATGCTGTCCGGCTTTGGTGGCAAACGCGCCCTCTTCCAGCGCAAAGGCAATGCGGATGGGATCGAGCTGCACCACCTCCACCAGCACACCGCTGGCAGGATTCACCAGGCTGCCGACGTGAAAGTTGCTGTGCCCCACGCGTCCGTCAATCGGTGAAATAATGCGCGTGTAGTCGAGAGTGACGCTGCGGGTGTCGAGACGGGCTTTCGCCTGCTCCAGTGCGGCGCTGGCGACGTCGCGCTGCATGCGGGCGTTGTCCACGTCGTGGCGGCTGATGGCGTTACTGCTGCCCAGGCTTTCGAAGCGGGACAGCTGCTGCTGCGCCTGACGCAGCGTGGCTTCGGCGCTTCTCACTTCGGCCTGCGCCAGACGCAGGGCGGCGCGCGGCTCGGCGTCGTCCAGCTCGAACAGCACGTCGCCTTTTTTCACATACTGGCCATCGCGGAAGTGGATTCTGGTGATGACGCCTTCCGTACGTGCACGCAGTTCAACGGTGTGGATAGCTTCAATGCGGCCCGGAATTTGGCGCTCGGCGGCGTGGGCGGTTTGCTCCACGGTGGCGACGCGAACGGGAATGACTGCGGCGAATGCGGGTTGCAGGGTGCAGGCGAGGAGCGCGAACAGGAGTGGGAATTTCATTAAGAAGTACCTCGGCGTTGTTTTCCCTCACCCCGGCCCTCTCCCACAGGGAGAGGGCGGTCAGGGTTCCCTCTCCTTGTGGGAGAGGGTTAGGGTGAGGGCAAAAAGTTATGCAGCCTTACGGAACCTGCGGGTCAGTCGCTTCTCGATTTCGACGACGAAGAACATCACCCCCGCCACCGCCAGCGTCACGAACCAGTAGCGCAGCGGCAGCGCTTCGGTGCCGAACAGCATCTGCATAAACGGCAGGTAGATGATCGCCGCCTGGAGCAGGAACAGCACGCCCGTTACCAGCCAGATCCCTTTGTTCGCCAGCAGGCCGCGGTTCAGGGAGAACCCTTCGGTATTGCGGCAGTTAATCATGTACACCCACTGGGCGCAGACCAGCATCTGGAGCAGCACGGTGCGGATGAACTCCGCGCTGTGCCCGCGCGGGGCCAGCCAGGCTTCAAGCGCAAAGGCGGCGATGGCAATCATGGTGCCGACGAAGGCCACGCGCCAGACGGCGTAGGCATCCATCACGTGCTGCCCGGTCTGGCGCGGCGGGCGGCGCATGATGTTGCGCTCGGCGGCCTCAAAGGCCAGGCCGAAGGAGAGCGTGGCGGAGGTCGCCATGTTCATCCACAGAATCAGCACCGGCGTCAGCGGAATGATGTTCCCCGCCAGCAGCGCAATCACAATCAGTAGCCCCTGCGCCAGGTTGGTCGGCATGATGAACAGGATGGTCTTCTTCAGGTTGTCGTAAACGCGACGCCCCTCTTTCACCGCGCTGGCGATGGTGGCGAAGTTATCGTCCGTCAGGACCATGTCCGCCGCCTCTTTGGTGACTTCCGTGCCTTTGATGCCCATCGCGATACCCACGTCCGCCTGGCGCAGCGCCGGCGCGTCGTTCACGCCGTCACCGGTCATACCGACGATTTCGCCTTTATCCTGCAACGCTTTCACCAGGCGCAGCTTATGCTCCGGGCTGGTACGGGCGAAGATGTCATATTTTACCGCCGCTTCCGCCAGCTCGGCGTCGTCCATTTTCTCCAGCTGATAGCCGGTAACCGCCTGCTCGCTGTTGGTGATCCCCAGCATCTGGCCGATGCTCATCGCCGTCTGCGGGTGATCCCCGGTGATCATCTTCACGCGGATCCCCGCCTGCTGGCAGGCGTTAATCGCCTCAATCGCTTCCGGACGCGGCGGATCCATCATCCCGGCAATGCCGAGGAAGATCAGGCCGTGGCTCAGATCGTCGTGAGTCAATGCCTGCTCGCCGTTCGCTGGCTTGAACGCCGCGGCGACCATGCGCAGCCCCTGACGCGCATAGCGCTCCATCTCCGTTTCCCAGTACGCGCGGTCAAAGGCTTGCGCACCGTTGCGGGTCTGCTGCTGCTCACACAGGGCGAAAATCACGTCCGGCGCGCCGGTAATCAAAATCTGCTCCTCACCGCCAATCTGGTAGTGGGTGCTCATGTACTTGTACTGAGAGTCGAACGGGATCTTGTTAACCAGCGTGGTCACGACCGGCTCGAGGTGGGCCTTGGCCGCCAGCACCTTCAGCGCGCCCTCGGTCGGGCCGCCGGTGATGCCCCACAGGCCGCGCTCGTCCTGAATCAGCTGGCTGTCGTTACACAGGTCGATGGTGCGCAGGTACTGCTCCAGCACGGTGCCCGGCTGGATCTGCACCGGCTCATCGCTGCCTTCGAGATAGATGTTGCCCACCGGCTCGTAGCTGTTGCCGTCCACGCGGTAGCAGGTGTCGGCGGTAATGATGGCTTTCACCGTCATCTCGTTCATGGTCAGGGTGCCGGTTTTATCCGAGCAGACCACGGTCATCGCGCCCAGGGTTTCAACCGTCGGCAGCTTGCGGATAATCGCCCGCTTGCGCGCCATCGCCTGCACGCCCAGAGAGAGGATGATGGAGATAATTGCCGGCAGACCTTCCGGTACGGAGGCGACCGCCAGGCTAATCAGGGAGAGCAGCAGCTCGCCCATCGGGATCTCGCGGAACACCAGGCTGAAGACAAACAGCGCGGCCATCATCGCCAGAATGATGGCGAAGATCGCTTTGCCCAGCTTGTCCATCTGCACCAGCAGCGGGGTGCGGTGTTTTTCAATGCCCGCCATCATCTGGTTGATGTGGCCGAGTTCGGTCTGCTGGCCCGTGGCAATGACCACGCCCACGCCGCCGCCCGCGCTGACCGTCGTACCGGAAAAGACCAGGTTCGTGCGGTCGCCCAGCGGTAATTCGCCGCTCAGCGGGTTCGTGTGTTTATCCACCACGGTGGATTCACCGGTCAGAATAGCCTCTTCCACGCGTAAATTATGCGCTTCGATTAAGCGCATATCCGCCGGAATACGATCTCCTGCGCGCAACACAATAATATCGCCCGGGACGATTTCCGTCGTCGGGATAGTTTCATGGTTGCCGTTACGAATAACGCGCGCCTCGCTGGAGAGCATATTGCGAATACTCTTCAGGGATTTTTCCGCGTTACTTTCCTGAATGTGGCCAATTAAGGCATTGATTACCGCCACGCCCAGAATAACCAGCGTATCAACCCAGTGTCCCATTACTGCCGTTAATACGGCGGCTGCCAGCAGGACGTAAATCAGGACATCGTTAAAATGCGCGAGAAAACGCAGCCAGCCCGGCTTGCCTTTTTTCTCCGGCAGCGCGTTCGGGCCATGTTTCTGCAAACGTGCCTGCGCCTCGGCGCGGTCCAGGCCGTTAGCCTGGCTCTGCGCCTGAGCAAGCACCTGCTCTACGGTCTGCTGGTACGCCTGCCCGCCTGCGGGTGGCATATTCTGCGAGAAATTTTTTTTGGTCATGGTATTTTTCCTTCAATATCCGGTGGACGGAAGCCGGAATTCCTTTCTGGCTTTAAATAATTCATTTTTAAGTCTTGCGGGTTAAATTGATCTACCGCAATATATTGACTACCCGGTTATTCAAAACTGATTAAAATTATTTCGACGCGTTGATTTTTACAAAATATTTCTAAACCAACACTAAACGAGGAGGAAGCATGTTTGGTATTTATCGCGGACGGCGCCTGGCGTTATACATTGTCGCAGCCATTGTTATTGCGACGTTAATTGGATATAGCACCTATAGCTTTGTAAAATTATTTTCGTGAGAAAGACGTTTATTTACATAACGCGATATTAATTTAATCGCCCCGAAAATATTATCTGTTTTCTGTTATTAATTCGCAGAATAACGGTGGCCTTTCACCCAATTTTGCCCGCGGGGATGATATTGCTTTACGTTTCAGGATGCCGGACAATGACATTTTTAACTGACGATTAACATTACGATGAAACACCCGTTAGAATCGCTGCTCACCGCAGGGGGCATTTTGCTGATGGCCCTGCTCTCCTGCCTGCTGTTACCTGCGCCGTCGCTGGGTCTGGTGCTGGCGCAGAAGCTGGTTCAGACCTTTCATATGGTCGATCTGAATCAGCTGTACACCATTCTGTTCTGTCTGTGGTTTTTGGTGCTCGGCGCCATCGAATTCTTTATCCTGCGTTTCATCTGGCGCCGCTGGTTTTCACTGGCGTCGTAAGCCAGTGAGATCGCGCATCCCGTGGATCAGCGCTTCACACCAGGCCGCGTAGTCGTGGCCGCTGGATGAGGGGTGGAAGCTGACGCGATAGCCTTTATTCCTCAGCACCTGTTCAAAATCCTGCGTGGTGCGATAGATGCCGCCGCCCGGCCCCGCGGTTTCAAACTTCCCGGCCTGTAACCAGAAGCGCACCGGATACGGTGGAGACTGTTGGTACTGACGCGTCAGCCAGCCCGGGGCGTCACCTTCCGGCGCCCACCAGTAAGAACCGGAAAGGCTCAGCACGTTGCCAAACAGGCGCGGATAGCGCAGCGCCACCCATGAAGAGGCAATTCCCCCGTAGCTGGATCCTGCCAGTACGGTTTTCTGCCGCTGCATGCCGATGCCCTTCCCCCGCAGCCACGGCAGCAGCTCGTGCGCCATAAAGTCAGCAAAATCCGGGTTCGGCGGCAGCTCGTTGCCGCGACGGGCGTGATCGAGGCTGTCGATAAACACCACGTTAATCGGTGGCAGGTGATGCCGGGCAATCAGACCGTCCAGCACGTTGGCAAAATGGTATTCGTCCTGATAAACCTGTCCGTCGAAAAGGATGAGCGTCCAGCGTGCAGGCTGTGCGCCGCGCGGTTTGTAGATCATCACGTCGCGGGCGTTGCCAAGGATGTGGCTGGAAAAACTCTGACGGCTCAACGTCCCGTGCACCAGCGGCTTTGCCGTAGCCCGAACGGAGCAGTAGCGCGCCGGGCTGAGATCGAGCAGCGAATAGCGATTCCAGCGATCGGTCTTCTGCTCCCCGAAGGTATTCGGGTTAAGCGGATCGGCCTGCGCGCTTACCAGGATGGCGCGGCGTTGATCGCGTGTGGAACCCTCGACGATCGGCACATCGGGCGCGAGCTTGTACTGCATTACCGTATCAGCGGGGACTACATAGCTGCGGAACCAGACATCGCTGTTGCCCAGGCGGAACAGCGGATCGTGATCCCCCGCCGGAGAGCCGAGAATGAAGACGTTATCCCGCGCGCCGCGCCACAGAAAGGTCACGCGCTTATGGCTCGCATCTACCGGCTCCACCATCGGCGTTCCCTGTCGACGCTGCGCCTGCCAGAACGCCTCGGTAGTTCCACCGGCAGAAATGACGCTTGCCAGCGCCTTCAGCGTCGGGCTTTCAGGCGCCAGCATCTGCACGCGTGGTAACGGAGAGGTCTCTTTCATCCGCCACTGAAAACGCCACGGCTTACCGGCTTCTCCGTGTAGCACCAGCGAGGTGTTCTGTTTCACCGGCAGGGCAAACAGCAGCGTGTGTTCCCCGTCCGCAGGACCATTTTCGATCAGCGTGCGGATGCGGCGGTTTTGCCCATCAAGCAGGCGCGCATCCGTCACGCCATTCAGCGTGGCGGAAACATAGTTTTCACCCAGTTCAGGCAGGGAGAAGCAGACTTCGCCGCTGGCATCAAACTTTCCCTGAATATCGCCCTGCCGGGACGTCTGCTCGCACGTTGCCGCCACGGCGGGCAGCGCGCCGATCCCCAACAGCAACCCACTCCATACCCTCTTCATTACCGCTTGTTCCCCAACGAAATTTGTTAACAACGCTAATGCAAATGGTAATAATTTGCAATATCATCAACGGCGATTTACCGGTGATTTTATGGCGATAGCAACCAAGGACGTTCAATAAAAATGTTTAAAAATAATAAGATAATGCGGCTCTGGCTACTGAGTCTGGCGACGACCAGCGTCGCGGCTCAGGCAGAAACGAAAGAAGAAACGATTACGGTGACGCAGGGCGTGAGTGAAGAGCCCACTGCGCCCGTAAAAGGCATTGTGGCGACGAAAACGCTCTCGGCCACCAAGACCAGCGCGGAGATCGTGAAGACGCCGCAGTCGGTATCGGTGATCACCCGCGATCAGATGAACATGCAGGACGTCACCTCCGTTTCGCAGGCGCTGCGCTACTCGGCGGGCGTGTTTACCGAGTACCGGGGCTCGTCTAACCGTAACGACGAGGTGTTTGTGCGCGGCTTTAGCTACGTGCCGAAATTCCTCGACGGCTTAAGCTTTGGCGCAACGGCCTCATCACAGACGGGCACAGTTGACCCGTGGCTGCTGGAGCGCGTGGAGCTGGTGCGCGGCCCGGCCTCGGTCCTGTTTGGACAGGTGAATCCGGGCGGGTTAATCAGCATGACCAGCAAGCGCCCGACGGCGGAGGCCATTCACAACGTGCAGTTCCGCACCGGCAATAACGATCTCGCCGAAGGTGCGTTTGATTTCGGCGGCAGGCTGAGCGACGACGGCCGCGTGCTGTATCGCGTGAACGGTATCGCCCGTACGCAGCATAATCAGGTGGACGATTATAAAGAGACGCGGATGGCGATCGCCCCGGCAATCACCTGGTACCCGAACGATCAGACCCGCTTTACGCTGCTGACCAGCTACCAGAAAGATCCGGATGCCGGATACCGCAACTTCCTGCCCGCGTATGGCACGGTGAAAAGTGCCGACGGGAAGTACATCCCGCGCGATTTTAACGTCAGCGATCCGAATTACAATCAATCCTGGCGCGAGCAGACGATGATTGGCTACGAGCTGGAACACCAGTTCGCCGACAACCTCACCTTCCGCCAGAACGCCCGTTACGCCACCATCAAGCAGAAATATCGTTATCTGGTTTACGCCAACAGCGCGGCCAACAGCACGGTGTTGACCCGTCGCGCCCAGCGTGAAGCGCGCACGACCAACGAATTTGGCCTTGATAACCAGCTGGAATATCAGCTGGAGACCGGAAGCGTCAGCCACACCCTGCTCGGCGGGTTTGATTACAAGACCAGCAAGGATAAACAGCTGCTGGCGCGCGGGAGCGGCTCACAGTATGACCTTGACTGGACAAACCCGGTTTACGGCGTGAACGTGGATGAAAGTACCTTCAAAACGGCGTCCGACGAGCAGCAAAATCTCGACCAGATGGGCCTGTATCTTCAGGATCAGATGAGCTGGAATAACTGGGAGTGGCTGGTTTCCGGGCGCTACGACTGGAGCGAAGTGCGTACCAGCGACTTCACCGATAACAGCGTTACGCAGCAGAACGACAGCAAATTTACCTGGCGCACTGGCCTGCTGTACGCGTTTGATTCTGGCCTGTCGCCGTACATCAGCTACAGCACCTCGTTTGAACCGAACCTGCAAACCAACCGTGCGCCGGGCGTTGCGCCCTTCAGGCCTACTACCGGGGAGCAGACCGAGATTGGCGTGAAATATCAGCCGGTCGACACCACGCTGATGACCCTGGCGCTGTACGATTTAACTCAGAACAACGTCGCGACCTATAACAGCGCTGAAGGCTGGTTCGAAAATGCGGGCAAGGTGCGTTCGAAAGGCGCTGAAGCGGAAATCCACGCCACGCTGATGGATAACATCAACCTGATTGGCTCCTACACTTACACCGATGCAGAAACCGAAAGCACCACGGTGGCGGGAACTGAAGGCAAAACGCCTGCGCGCATTCCGGCACATATGGCATCGGCGTTCGCCAGCTATACCGTTCCGGGCGGCGCGCTGAAGAGCCTGACCGCTGGCGTGGGGATGCGCTACATCGGCACCAGCTACGGCGATGCGAAGAATACCTTCAAGGTGCCATCGGTGGATCTGTATGACGCGATGCTGCGCTACGACCTGGGCGAGATGAACCGCAGCCTGAAAGGGGCAAGCGTGCAGTTCAACGTCAATAACGTGGCAGACACAAAGTATGTGGCGTCGTGCGCAAGCGATACGGCGTGCTTCTACGGGATTGGCCGGACGGTGACGGCGACGGTGAATTACAGCTGGTAAGCATGGTGCTGTCTGATCCCCTCACCCTAACCCTCTCCCCAAAGGGGAGAGGGGACGATTACGCCCTCGCCCCTTTGGGGAGAGGGCCGGGGTGAGGGGATGTTTTTCAGTGCGCCCGACCGTGGTTTTCTTTGCGGTACGCACCGGGCGGCTGGTTGAAGGTGCGGGTAAAGATGCGGGTAAACGTCTGCTGCGAGTCAAACCCGTAGCGCAGGCAGATATCGTACACGCGCTCGTCTGACTCACGCAGATCGCGCGCCGCCATCAGCAGCTTGCGTTCGCGGATGTAGCGCCCCAGACTTTCGCCTTTGTACTGCATAAACAGACGCTGTAAATGCCATTTTGAGTAACCCGCATGGCGGGCAATCTCTTCGATGCGTAACGGCTGGTGTAGATTGTCATCAATCCATTCGACAATCGTATCAATGACCTGAGCGGAAATCGTCATACTGCTCTCCCCCTCTGTTTCTCGCTTAAACATTATTCCCACCACTCGCGAAATTGTTGCGTGGTATCACTCACCCGCACGGGCTCGCCCAGCTCCGGCGTCAGCAGCCGGTAGTTTTTATCCTTGCTGGCTTTCGCCAGCTGGATCAGTGGATCGTTCCAGGTATGTTTCGCCAGCACAAAACGCCCGTTATGTCCCGGTACAACCGCTTTGGCATTGAGATCTGCCGAGGCCTGCGCCGTTTCCGCCGGATGCATATGGATGTACTTCCAGTCCTGGTCGTACTGCCCGTTTTCCATAATGGCTAAGTCCACTCCGCCAAACTGCTCGCCAATAGCCTTGAAGTGCGGGCCGTAACCGGAGTCTCCGCTGTAGTAAACCTTTCGCTTTGGGGTGACAAACATAAAGCTCCCCCACAGGGTCTGGTTACGCTTAATGCCGCGCCCGGAAAAATGGCGCGCGGGCAGAACATGTACCGTCAGCGCATCGCTGATATGCACCGACTGGTTCCAGTCCCGCTCGTCGATTATCTCCGGGGTCATCCCCCAGTAGCGCAGATGCGAACCCACGCCCAGCGGCGTGACCACGCGCTTAACCTTCGGCAGCAGCGCCTTGATGGTGGCGTAATCCAGATGGTCATAGTGATCGTGGGAGATAATCAGCAGGTCGATCTCCGGCATGCTCTCCGCACGCCACGGGTACTCCCCCGCAAATGCTTTATTGAGAAACGAGAACGGTGCGGCGTAGCTACTCAGAACCGGATCGATCAGGATGCGTTTCCCTGCAAGCTGCATATACCAGGAGGAGTGGCCGAGCCACACCAGCGTGTCCTGTTCAGGCGACAGGCTCGCCAGATCGGTTTTCACCAGCGGCAGCGGCTGCGCAGGACGGGCGTTTTCGGTTTTACGGGTAAGGAACTGCCACCACGCCACCAGCATATTTTGTTGCCCGGTAAAGCCCGGCGTAGGGAGCGTGTTATGGAATTGCCCGTCGCGATAGTGCGGAGAGGCTTCCACTTCAGAGAGCTGCGCACCCTGCGGTGGCTGGCCAAATCCGGCATTCAGTACAAACGGTAAACTGGCAGCTGAAGCAATAATCATGACTAACACCACGCAGATGAATAGAGGCTTTTTCATTTCCTGACCCGCCTACGCGCCCCATCCGATGGTTTGCGTGGGTGATACTTGATTATGAGTGAGTAAGCACTCATTATAGATAGGATGATTACGCCGTCAAGAAGGTTTTCGATCTTTGACATTCCGCGTTGCAGCGTATCAAGGCTCGTGTTTCAATCAGGGCTTTTACAATTGACGGGAGGAAAAATTTAGTGGCACGTCCGAAGAGTGAAGATAAAAAACAGGCCTTACTGGAAGCAGCAACGGCTGCGTTTGCGCAGTCAGGTATTGCCGCCTCAACGGCGTTAATTGCCCGTAATGCGGGCGTCGCTGAAGGGACACTGTTTCGCTACTTTGCTACCAAAGACGATCTGCTGAATGCCCTCTACCTGCATCTGAAGCAGGATCTCTGCCAGACCATGCTGGCGAATCTCGATCGCACCATCACCGAGCCAAAAGAGCATACCCGCAATATCTGGAACAGCTATGTGGACTGGGGCATTCGTAACCCCCTGGCGCATGCGGCTATCCGCCAGATTGGCGTCAGTGAAAAGCTGAACGCCGAAACCGAGCAGGCGGTGAAAGACATGTTCCCGGAACTGCATGAACTGTGTCGTCGTTCGATCCGCCCGGTGTTTATGTCTGACGAGTTTAAGACCTTCGGTGATGCAATGTTCTTATCGCTGGCTGAAACCACCATGGAGTTTGCCGCCCGCGATCCGTCCCGTGCCGTCGATTTTAAAGCGCTGGGCTTTGAAGCCATGTGGCGCGGGCTTGCTGAGGAAGATAACCATGGACAGTAAATCCTTGCAGGAACATGCCAGACGCGTCGCGCTGGAGATGCCTTTTACCGAACATTGCTGGCCGTTTGGCCCGGAGTATGACGTGTTTAAGGTGGGCGGGAAAATTTTTATGCTGATGGCGACCGCACACGGTCGGGCCCACGTCAGCCTGAAATCCGATCCGGAAAAATCGCTGCTCAATCAGCAGATCTACCGTGGCGTGGAGCCCGGTTACCATCTGAATAAAAAACACTGGATCTCCCTTTATGGCACGGACGACATCACGCCTGAACTGGTCACCGACCTGATTACGGATTCGTGGAATCTGGTCGTTGATAAACTGCCGAAAAAAGATCAGAAGTGGATTCGCCCAGCCTGATTGTTCGTCTCAGACGAACAGAATAAGCGCTCGAATCGCACTTATCTTTTCCCGCTTCGCGCGGTAATCTGCTTTCCTTTCACGCCCGCCCGCGGGCGAATTTCATCACCAGGAGTTGTTATGGATATTATTTCTGTCGCCCTGAAACGCCACTCTACCAAGGCGTTCGACCCAGCCAAAAAACTGACCGCAGAAGAAGCGGAAAAAATCAAAACGCTGCTGCAATACAGCCCGTCCAGCACCAACTCCCAGCCGTGGCACTTTATTGTTGCCAGCACTGAAGAGGGTAAAGCGCGCGTGGCAAAATCCGCGGCGGGCACCTATGTGTTTAACGAACGCAAAATGCTGGATGCCTCTCACGTAGTGGTGTTCTGCGCGAAAACCGCGATGGACGATGCCTGGCTTGAGCGCGTTGTCGATCAGGAAGAGGCTGACGGCCGTTTCGCCACGCCAGAAGCAAAAGCCGCGAACCACAAAGGCCGCTGCTATTTTGCCGACATGCACCGCGTGGATCTGAAAGATGACGACCAGTGGATGGCGAAGCAGGTTTACCTTAACGTCGGCAACTTCCTGCTGGGCGTGGCCGCGATGGGCCTGGATGCGGTACCCATCGAAGGGTTTGACGCCGCGATCCTCGACGAAGAGTTTGGCCTGAAAGAGAAAGGCTTCACCAGCCTGGTGGTGGTCCCGGTCGGGCATCACAGCGTGGAAGATTTCAACGCCACGCTGCCGAAATCTCGCCTGCCGCTGAGCACGATTGTGACTGAGTGCTAAGCGCTTCTGGCACGCCGGCTATCGGCGTGCCCGTTTTCAGTAAAGCGTTATCTGCGGATGCTTTACCCCGCACACCAGCGCATAACGCGTTAATGTATCGAGACTCGCCCGGGTAATATTTGCTTCCATTCGTGATACCGTCGGTGCGCTGACGCCCATCCGCTCCGCCACCTGGGCGCGCGTCAGACCAGCATGATTGCGCCATTGCGCCAGCATCTCCCGCAGACGCTCCTTGCGCTCTTCTGCATCAAAGGAAGCCTGAATTTCTGAATCGCTTAACAGTTCAGCTCTGAGTTCATCCCAGTCAATAATCTTCTTGCTCATCCAACATCTCCTGTTGTCGTTTCAGTGCCAGACGGAGTTCAGCAGAGGGCGTTTTTTGCGTCTTCTTGATAAACATCCGCAGGCAATGAGAGGATCTCCTCTCTGACTGCCGCATGAACGATAAGTCTGAACACTGTATTTCATCCCTGATAATATTAGCATGTAAGGCAATTTGCATTAAAGGCTAATTTTGCCTTTCGTGATTCACCTTACCAGCTTATTCCAGGCAGGACCGGAGCAGCGTTGATTCCCTGAAAGCCCCTCGCAAAAAATTTATATCCCCTGCTCCGCCAGCCACGCCATCGCCCTCTCCCCTGCCTCATCCACGGGTAAATAGACCAGCAGCCGCGATCCGTTTCGCGGGGCGGAGTACCAGTACATCTGCTGGAGATGAAAATCCCCCAGCTCGGGATGGGTGAACAGCTTGAGCTGGTTCTCCACGCCGCGCACGTCGTTACGCTGGTGCCACAGGGTTTTGAACTCTTCGGACACCGCAAAAAAACGCGCCAGCTTCGCTTCCCAGAGCGGGTCGCCACGGTGCTCAGCCATTGCCGCGCGGAAGTAGGAGACGAAAATCGGCAGCACGTCGTCACGTTTGCCGAGCCGCGCGCGCCACGCCGGATGGGTGAGGAACAGGTAAATACAGTTGCGATCTTCCGGCGGGATAGCGTTGAAATCGACACCCATCAGGTGTCCGAAGCTGTCGTTCCACGCCACGATATCAAAGTTCGGTTTCTGAATGCTGGCGGGTTTCGGCATCAGGGTATCCAGCAGGCGACGCGTGCCTTCGCTGATCCCCTCACAGCACACCGCCTGCGGGGCTTCGCCCGGCGGCAAACCGGCAAGCACAAAAAGATGCCGGGCTTCGGTCGGGGTGCATTGCAGCGCTTTTGCGATGGCGGCCATCACCGCGCTGGACGGATTGACGTCCCGGCCCTGTTCCAGCCAGGTGTACCAGGTCACGCCGACATCCGCGAGCATCGCCACCTCTTCCCGGCGCAGGCCCGGCGTGCGGCGGCGGCCGCTGCGCGGTAAGCCGAGGCGCTGCGGATCGAGGCTTTCGCGCCGGGCACGCAAAAACGCGCCCAGCTGCTTGCGGGTGTCATCCTGGAGAGAGGTGACAGGTTCAGACATCAGCGCCATAACATCTCCTGCATGGTAGTGTCAGTACCAGTATAAGTAAGAACTGGTACCCGTTTATCAGATGGTTGATGCTACGACTCTACGCTGTTTGACGCAATGGAGTCACCATGAATACGTCAGTTGTTTCACCGGGTCGTGCGGGCCTGATATTGCTGTTAACCGGCCAGATGCTGCCGCTGATTGATACCTCAATCACCAACGTGGCGCTGGATTCCATCACCCATTCATTACACGCCACCGCCACTGAACTGGAGCTGATCGTCGCCCTCTACGGCGTGGCCTTTGCCGTCTGCCTGGCACCCGGCAGCAAGCTGGGCGATAACCTTGGCCGCCGTCGCCTGTTTATGTGGGGCGTGGCGTGTTTTGGCCTGGCCTCACTGCTGTGCGGCATGGCGGGCAATATCGAACAGTTGCTTGGCGCGCGCATTATTCAGGGTGCGGGCGCCGCGCTGATCATGCCGCAAATTCTCGCGACGTTGCATGTGACGTTAAAAGGAACGGCACACGCCAGAGCGATCAGTCTGTTCGGCGGTATCGGCGGAATTGCGTTTATCGTCGGCCAGATGGGTGGCGGCTGGCTGGTGTCGGCGGACATCGCCGGGCTTGGCTGGCGCAACGCCTTCTTTATCAACGTGCCGATTTGTCTGGTGGTGATGGCGCTGAGCCGTCGCTACGTGCCGGAAACCCGCCGCGACACGCCGTCGCGCATTGACTGGACCGGGACTGTCCTGCTGACGGCAATACTGTGCTGTCTGCTGTTCCCGATGGCGCTCGGCCCGCAGTGGCACTGGTCGTGGCCGCTGAAGGCCGCACTGCTGGCGATTGTGCCGCTGGTCTGTGTAATGGTGCTGAACGCGCGCAAAAAAGAGCGTGAGAATGCCCACCCGCTCATCGCGCCGCGCCTGTTGCAGCTGCGCAGCATCCGCTTTGGCGTGCTAATCGGGATACTCTTTTTCAGCGTCTGGTCCGGGTTCATGTTCTGTATGGCGCTGACCATGCAAAGCGGTCTGGGGATGGCGCCGTGGCAGTCCGGGAACAGCTTTATCGCGCTTGGCGTCACCTATTTTATTTCTGCCTGGTTCGCCCCACGCCTGATTGCCCGCTACAGCACCAGCGCCATCCTGCTGACCGGACTTGCGATTCAGCTTGTCGGTCTGGTGGCGTTGATCGCCACGTTCCGTCACTGGGGAATGCAGAATACCGCGCTGACGCTGGCCCCGGCCACCGGGCTGGTGGGTTACGGGCAGGCGCTGATTGTAAACAGCTTCTACCGTATCGGGATGCGTGATATTCAGCCTGACGACGCGGGGGCCGCGAGCGCGATTTTAAGCACGCTGCAACAGGCTGCGCTGGGGCTTGGCCCGGCCATTTTCGGCGCGATTTTGCTGCACGGGCTGCAAAATCATCACGGAGATTACACCCAGGCGGTCAATGTCTTCCTGATGGTGGAAACGGCCATGATGGTGGTGCTGGCGCTGGTCACGCTGCGTATGCGCCATCGTCTGTGTTTACCGGTCGTCAAGGCCTGTCCGGCGACAAAATAAAACTGCCTGAATTTGCATAATAGATCCGCAGCCGCCATTATGGGGCTGCATCAATACAGGAGACGTTATGCAGGAATTAATTGCTCAGGTTGAAGAGTTAGGGATTGAAATTAATCACACCACCTCTTTAGTGATTATCTTTGGTATTATTTTTCTTACGGCCATTATCGTTCATTTTATTCTGCACAAAGTGGTGCTGCGCGCATTCGAGAAACGCGCCCAGGCCAGCAGCCATTTATGGTTGCAAATCATTACGCAGAACAAGTTATTTCACCGTCTGGCGTTTACCCTCCAGGGGATAATCGTCAACGTTCAGGCGGTTCTGTGGCTGCAAAAAGGCAGCGAAGCGGCGGAATTACTTACCACCTGCGCGAAATTGTGGGTGATGGTTTATGCCCTGCTCTCCTTCTTCTCGTTGCTGGACGTGATTTTCAATCTGTCGCAGAAAATGGCCACCGCGTCACAGCTGCCGCTGAAGGGGATATTCCAGGGCATCAAGCTGGTGAGCGCCATTCTGGTGGGGATACTAATTATCTCCCTGCTGATCGGTCAGTCACCCGCCATTCTGATAAGCGGCCTGGGTGCGATGGCTGCCGTTCTGATGCTGGTCTTTAAAGACCCGATACTCGGCCTGGTGGCCGGTATTCAGCTCTCCGCCAACGACATGCTCAAGCTCGGCGACTGGCTGGAGATGCCGAAATACGGCGCCAACGGCACGGTGACCGACATCGGCCTGACCACCGTTAAAGTGCGCAACTTCGATAACACCATCACCACCATCCCGACCTGGGCGCTGGTGTCCGATGCGTTCATCAACTGGAGCGGCATGTCCGCCTCCGGTGGTCGCCGCATCAAGCGCAGCCTGAATATCGATACCACCAGCATTCATTTCCTCGACGAGCAGGAGCAGCAAAAACTGATTCAGGCGAAACTCCTGAAGCCTTATTTGGCCGCACGCCATGAGGAAATTAACCTGTGGAATCAGCAGAACGGTGAAGGGGAATCGGTATTAAACCTGCGCAAGATGACCAATATCGGCACCTTCCGTGCCTACCTGAATGAATATCTGCGTAACCACCCGCGTATTCGTAAAGATATGACGCTGATGGTGCGCCAGCTCGCGCCGGATGCCAACGGGCTGCCGATTGAAATATACGCCTTCACCAACACGGTGGTCTGGGCGGAATATGAGGAAATTCAGGCCGACATCTTCGACCATATTTTCGCGGTGGTGGATGAATTTGGTCTGCGTATTCACCAGTCGCCAACCGGAAACGATATTCGCTCGCTGGCTGGCGTCATCGCCAGATAATCAGGTGCTGGCGCGGGAAATAAAGCGCCAGTCCATCATCACCCTCTCCGTGGGCGCATCCGGGTTGTCGATCTTATTTAACAGCAAATTGACTGCCTTGCGCCCGATATCCCGCGACGGTTGTTCAATGGTGGTGAGAGAAACCATCTCCGCCAGCTCGGTGCCGTCAAAGCCGACCACCGCGATATCTTCTGGCACCCGCAGCCCTGCCTGCTGAATGGCGCGCAGCGCCCCCGCCGCCAGCGTATCGGAAACGGCAAACACCGCATCCGGCGGGTTTGCTTTTAGCAGGTTTTGCATCGCCGCCATGCCCGCCCCGGAGCTGAGCTCACTGGCGTACTCCACCGCCTGATAGTCCAGATCCCGCAGGTGTATGACGCTCTTATAGCCGCGTTCGCGCAGGCGGGCATATTTGTAGCTGAGATCGTGGTTGATCATCGCGATACGCTTGCGGCCGCCGTCGGCCAGCTGGCTGACGGCATGCTGTGAAGCGTCCACATCATTGATGCCGACGCAGGAGACCGCGCCCGCATCGGCATATTCGGCGCACTGCACCCACGGTGCAGAACCAATCAGCGCGGCAAGTTCCGGCAGCTTCGAGAAGGCGTCCATGGTGATAATGCCGTCGACGATTTTGCCGGAGAGCAGGCTTAAGCCCGAGCGGGAGCGCTCAATATCCGAGCCGGAGTTGCACAGCAGAATGCGATAGCCGTTCTTTTCCGCCTCGGCTTCGATACCCTTCACCACTTCGGCGCAGAACGGGTTGGCGATGTTCGAGACCATCACCAGGATCATATAGCTGCGGGCAGTGCGCAGCTGACGCGCCAGCAGATTGGGCTGGTAGTTACTCTCCTGGATCGCCTGCAAAACGCGCTCGCGGTTTTTCGCCTTTACGGTATCGCTGTTATTCAGTACGCGGGAGACCGTTGCCACGGATACCCCGGCCAGTTGAGCGATTTTCTGAATTGACATAGCGACGATACATCCTGCGGTTAGCGTTTTGTGCAGGCTACCATAAATTGATTGCCCGGCGAACCGGGCAATGCGTCAGTATTCCACGCGCACCCAGCGCTGCTGCTGATGACTTTTCACAATTGCATCAATGATATACATCACACTGGCGCCATCGTAAAAGGTGGCAAACTGCGGATTATCCGGCATCGCGCCCGCCTGCACGGCACGGTAAAACTGCGCCATCATATTTTTAAAGGCATCCGGCCAGCCTTCGATATGTCCGCCGGGGAAGTGGGCGCTGTCGGCCACGTCAGGGTTCATCAGGCCTGGATCGTCGGTGAGCGTCTGGTTTGCCCGGGCGCGATGGCCGATCCACAGCTGCTGCGGGATTTCCTGATCCCACGCCACCGACTGCTCGCTGCTGTTAATTTCAAAGGTCAGGCGGTTTTTTCGCCCCGCGCTCACCTGCGAGACGCTAAAGCTGCCCTTGCTGCCGTCGTCAAAGCGGAACAGCACCGAGCCAAAATCTTCGGTGGTGACCGGTTTGACTTCATACTCCGCCTGCTCGTCATGGGAGAAGGTCTGATAACCACCCGCGCTGGCCTTGCGCCTCGGCCAGACGATGGATAAATCAGCCATCACCTCGGTAATGCGCCTGCCTGTCACATACTGTACCGTATCGCACCAGTGGGAACCGATATCCGCCACCGCCCGCGACGCGCCGCCGAGCGCGGCATCCACCCGCCAGTTGTAGTCGGTTTCCAGCAGCATCCAGTCCTGCAAATAGCTGCCGTGCGAGGCGAACAGCCGCCCGAGGGTGCCCGCGCGCATCATGCTCGCCGCCTGGCGCACCATCGCAAACTGACGATAGACAAAGCTCACGCCATGCACCACGCCCGCCTGCTCTGCCAGCGCCACCAGCTCGCGCGCCTCGTCCGGCGTCATGCACAGCGGCTTTTCGGAAAACACGTGCTTGCCCGCGCGCAGGATCTGGCGGTTAATCTCCGCGTGCAGGTAGTTCGGCGTGCAGTTGTGCACCGCATGCAGATTGGGGTGCGCGAGCAGTTCTTCCACGCTGGCGTAAGCATGCGGGACATTTAGCTGGCGCGCCTTTTCCTGCGCCTTAACGAGCGAACCGTCGCAGAGCGCGACCACCTGCACAAACCCGAGACGCCTGAGCGCCTCGATGTGTGCCGGGCCAATAAACCCGCTGCCGATAATCCCGACGTTAATCATGGCTGCCCCCTGCGGCGAAATCATCAAACGCCCGTCCGGAAACGGGAATAATGTGGCGGCGGATAAATTCGCTGCCCTCACTCGCGCCGGTATCGCCATCCTTCAGGCAACACTCCCACTCCAGCACCGCCCAGCCGTCGTAGTCGTACTGGGTCAGCTTGCTGAAGATGCCCTTAAAGTCGATTTGCCCGTCGCCGGGCGAGCGAAAGCGTCCGGCGCGGTTGATCCACGGCTGGTAGCCGCCGTAGACGCCGCTGCGCCCGCTGGGGCGGAACTCCGCGTCCTTGACGTGGAACGCTTTAATGCGCGCATGGAAGATATCGATAAAGGCCAGATAGTCCATCTGCTGAAGCAGCATGTGGCTCGGGTCGTAGAGAATGTTGCAGCGCGGATGGTTATCCACCAGCGCCAGAAAACGCTCGAAGGTCACGCCGTCGTGCAGATCTTCCCCGGGATGCAGCTCAAAGCAGACGTCCACCCCCTGCTCGCCAAAGGTATCCAGTATTGGCCGCCAGCGGGTTGCCAGCTCCTCGAACGCTTCCTGAAAACGCTGCTCGTTATGCGGCGGCCACGGATAGAAAAACGGCCACGCCAGCGAGCCGGAGAAGGTCGCGTGCGCCTTCAGCCCTAATCTGGCCGAAGCGACCGCCGCCTGCTTCAGCTTTTCCGTCGCCCACGCCCGGCGCGCCGCCTCGTTACCGCGCACGGCGGCGGGTGCGAAGTGGTCAAACGCCTCGCTGTAAACCGGATTCACCGCCACGAGCTGCCCTTCCAGATGGGTCGACAGCTCGCTGATAACCAGCCCGTGTGCGGCCAGCCTGGCGGTGATGTCGTCGCAGTAGGCCTGGCTCTCTGCGGCTTTCTCGACGTCAAAGATGTGCGGATGGTTGCAGGGGATCTGCACCGCCTTATAACCTTTACCTGCCGCCCATTCAGCAAGCCCGTCGAGCGAATTAAACGGCGCTTCTGCGCCAATAAACTGCGACAGAAAAATGCCCGGTCCTTTCATTGTCCTCATACCACCTCCTGAACGTTACGCCTTGTCATCGTCATACTTAAACGTGAGAAGGAAAATCAGCGCGATCGCCGCGGCAGCCACCGCCGGGATCCACCAGAATGTGACCCACGCCTGCGGCACGGTCTGTCCTGCCACCAGGCGGTTGTAGAGCGCGCCGGAAATCTGAGAGCCGAGCAGCATGCCGATGCCGTAGGTGAACATCACGATCATGCTCTGCGCCTGGCCTTTGACCTTTTCGCCCGCCACGCGGTCGGTATAGATAAAGCCGACGACAAAGAAGAAATCGTAGCAGACGCCGTGCAGCAGAATGCCGAGGTACAGCAGAATGCGCCCCTCTTCGCTGACGCCCAACGCGAACATGGCATAACGCACGAACCACGCCAGCATGCCGATCAGCAGCATGACTTTCACGCCCAGGCGGCGGAACAGCAGAGGAATGACCAACATGAAGACGATCTCAGACATCTGCCCGAAGGACATGGCGGTGCTGACGTCGGCAATGCCGGCATCCGCCAGATACGAGGCGGTGTAGGCGTAATAGGTGCCGAGCGGGACAGAGATCAGCATAGCGCAGACGGAGAAGACGAAGAAGTGGCGGGTTTTAAGCAGCGCGAAGGCGTCCGCGCAGAAGAGATCCCGCACCTTAACCGGCAGGCCTTTTGCCGGCGCTGGCGTGTGCGGCAGCGTCAGGCTGTAAAGCGCCAGCAGCACGGAGCTGACCGCCGCCACCTGGAAGATGGTGACGCTGGACGCCACGCCGGTGACGCCGATGAAAATGCCCGCCGCGATCCAGCCGATGGTGCCGAACACGCGCACTACCGGGAAGGTTTTATCCACGTTCGCCAGGCTGTGAAACGCAATGTTGTTGGTCAGCGCCAGTGTCGGCATATAGCAGAGCGTGTAGCCAAACAGCAGGCCAATCAGCAGCGCGCCATTCTCAGCAATCAGCGCCCCCGGCACGAACCAGAGGATCACCGCGCCCGCGAGGTGCATCACCGCCATCACCTTCTGCGAGGCGAAGAAGCGGTCCACCAGCATCCCGAGCACGAACGGCGAAAGAATGGAAGCGATGGGCCCGGCAGAGAACGCGTCGCCAATCAGCAAAGACATGTTGTGCCGGGTCATCACCAGGCCAAGCGTGACCGACCAGCTACCCCAGATAAAAAATTGCAGAAACATCATCAGCGACAGACGCGGCACCAGCAGCCGGTGTTGCGTTATCGCCTTTTCACTACTCTCAGTTGACACCATGATAAGCCTCACCCGGAAAAAGTAATCGATTACAAAACAGTTCAGATAAAAAGTAATCGATTACAAAATAAAGATCCTGTGGATCGAAACGGAATTGGGAGGGGGGTCACGATAAAGGTGGAGTGATACTTTGTAGGCCCGGTAAGCGCAGCGCCACCGGGCGTGAAGGCAGGCAGTGTGGTGCGGTCTGGTTTGGTGCGGTCTGGTGCCCTCACCCCGTCCCTCTCCCACAGGGCGAGGGAGAAAACCGCGCTACTTTTTGCGCGAGAGCTTAAATGCAATAAACAGGAACACCACCCACACCGGCAGCAGCATCGCTGACAGGCGCATCTCATCCATGGTGCACATCAGCACCAGAATCAGGCCGAGGAAGGCGATACAGAGGTAGTTCCCCGCCGGATAGAGCAGCGCTTTAAACTGCGTCTCGCGCCCCTTGCGGCGCATCGCCGCGCGGAAGCGCAGGTGCGCCAGGCAGATCATGATCCAGTTAAGCAGCAGCGTGGCGACAACCAGCGCCATCAGCAGGCCAAATGCCTCTTTCGGCAGCAGATAGTTGATCAGCACCACCAGCGAGGTGATAGCGCCAGAAAGGAACAGCGAGTTGACCGGCACGCCGCGACGGCTGACGCGAGTGAGGAACTTCGGCGCGTTGCCCTGTACGGAGAGGCCAAACAGCATGCGGCTGTTGGAGTAAACCCCGCTGTTGTAGACCGACAGCGACGCCACAAGAATGACGAAGTTCAGCGCCGAAGCGACCACGTTGCTGTTCAAATTGTGGAAGATCATCACGAACGGGCTACTGTCAGATTTCACTTCCACCCACGGGTAGAGCGCCAGCAGCACCACCAGCGAGCCGATGTAAAACAGCAGGATACGGTACACCACCTGGTTGACCGCTTTCGGAATGCTTTTGTGCGGATCGCGCGCTTCAGCCGCGGTGATGCCAATCAGCTCCAGCCCGCCGAAGGAGAACATAATGACCGCCAGCGAGAGGATCAGCCCTTTCCATCCAGTCGCCAGGAAGCCGCCGTGCTGCCACAGGTTATCGATCGTGGCGCGCTCGCCGCCGTGGCCGGAGAACAGCAGCCACAGGCCAAAGCCGATCATGCCGATAATCGCCAGCACCTTGATCAGCGCGAACCAGAACTCGGTCTCGCCATACAGGCGGACGTTCACAAGGTTAACGGCGTTAATGATGATGAAGAAGGCCGCGGCCCAAATCCACGTTGGCACGTCCGGGAGCCAGTACTGCATATAGATGCCGGCGGCGGTCAGCTCGGCCATCCCGACCAGCACGAACATCACCCAGTAGTTCCAGCCGGAGAGGAAACCTGCGAACGGCCCCCAGTATTTATAGGCAAAGTGTGCGAAGGAGCCGGACACCGGCTCTTCAACGACCATCTCGCCGAGCTGGCGCATGATCAGGAAGGCGATAATCCCGGCGATACCGTAACCCAGCAGCACCGCCGGACCGGCCATCTGAATAGCGGGGCCGATGCCGAGAAAGAGCCCGGTACCGATTGCGCCGCCAAGGGCAATTAACTGAATATGTCGATTTTGCAAACCACGTTGCAGCGTCGGACTCTGATCCGACGAAGCTTCAGCGCTACCATGGCCTGAAGCGGATGACGCGTCTTTCACGCCCTACCCCTGTCTCTTTTTTAGAAGGGGCACGTTTTAACACTTCATGCTGGTGGTAGCAAGCTTAACGCCGGGCCAGCGCATGCGCCCGGCGGATAAACGTCACGACCCGATGATCCCGCCGTCCGCTTTGGTAATCACCACCGTTGACGATCGCGGACGCCCGTTCGGGCTGGCGTCTGGCCAGTTGGAAACAGCGCGCGGATTGGCCGGGTCGGTAATATCATCCCCGCCCTCCCCCGGATGCTGAATGTTGATAAACAGCGTGCGGTTGTCCGGCGTAAACGCAATGCCGGTGATTTCGCACCCGCGCGGCCCGGTCAGGAAACGGCGATACTCGTTGGTGCCCGGAATGGTGGCCACCATCTGGTTATTGCCCATCCCCTCGTAGGCTTTCTTATTGATGGTGCTGGAAGAGACGTCGGTCTGGATCCACAGCACGCCCTGGTGATCGAACGACAACCCATCCGGGCTGCCAAATGCCGCGCCCTGCATCGAGCCTTTGGCTTTGGGATCGTCGCCGTCGGTGCGCCCGGCCATGACCAGAATATCCCACTTAAAGCGTGCGGCGGCAGGATCGGCACCCTCTTCGTGCCAGTGCATGATGTGCCCAAACAAGTTGTTGGCACGCGGGTTAGCGGCGTCGACCGGTGCCTTGCCCTCTTTACCGCGATCGCTGTTGTTGGTCAGCGTACAGTAGACGCTGCCGCTGGCGTGCGGATCGACGGCTATCCACTCCGGGCGATCCATTTTCGTCGCCCCCACCACGTCGGCCGCCAGACGGGTTTTAATCAGCAGATCGCCCTGGCTTGCAAAACCGTTGCTTTTATCCAGGCCATTTTGCCCGAAGATCAGCGGCAGCCAGTCGCCGCTGCCGTCCTCGTTGAACCTGGCGACGTACAGCGTGCCGGACGTCAGCAGCTGCATATTGGCTTCCCGGTTCGCGGGATCGTATTTTTTGTCGGAGACAAACTTATAGATGTACTCAAACTTCTGGTCGTCCCCCATGTAGACCACCACGCGATTATCGGCGGCGAGCGTGACGGCGGCCCCCTCATGCTTGAAGCGGCCGAGCGCGGTGTGCTTGCGCGGGGTGGAGGTCGGGTTGTAGGGATCGATCTCCACCACCCAGCCGAAACGGTTGGGTTCGTTAGGGGTTTTATCAACGCTGAACCGCTCATCCACCTCGTTCCAGCGGTACGATTCATCGCTGTCGCTGATGCCGTAGCGTTTTTCCAGCGGGTTGAGATCGGCTTTTTTGACAAAAATGTCCGACCAGTTCTCCTCGCAGGTGAGATAGGTGCCCCACGGCGTGTGGCCGTTGGCGCAGTTCTGCATGGTGCCCAGAACGCGTTCCCCCTGCGGGTCGGCGGCGGTTTTCATTAAATCCTGATGCCGCGCCGGGCCGGTAAGCTGCATCGGCGTATTGACGGTAATACGCCGGGCGAAGGAAGACGGACGCACCACCTCCCAGCCGCTGCCCGTTTTTTTCACTTCCACCACCGACACGCCCATCGCGTTCTGCCCCTTGCGGGCTTTGTCGAGACTCCAGTTCGCCGCACCGTCGGTAAACAGCATTCCGTTGTCGATGTACTCATGGTTCAGCGCCAGCAGTCCATGCTCCGGGTTTTGCGCCCCCTGCGGCAGGCTAAACCACGCCATGCCGTCGTGGTGCATGCCCGCCTGCACAGCCTGTTCGTCTGTGGTATTGCTGGCGTCCGGCTTAAAGGCCGGCATGTTGTCTTTGATCCCCGTCGGATCGCCCCAGCGATAGAACGGGCGGGCGATATAACCTTCCGGCACCCTGACCGTGTCTTCCGTAGAGACGTCGATGCTGGTAAAGCCCAGGGAAACCGCTTTTGCCAGCGCGGAAGGCTTCGATACCGCGGCAATGGCATTTTCGGGTGTGATCAGATACGGGAATGATACGGCAGCCCCCGCTACGGCCCCCATCTGGAGAAAACGGCGGCGCGAGAGGAACACTTCTGCAACCTCGGAGAATACCGGGTTAGCGCTGCGGTTACTGATATCGTCGCGATGTTCTTTTTTAAATACGGATTTGAGGGGTCTGCCCATAGCGGCTTCCTGTCATTGGCCAAGAGGTAAGGTTGTGGCGACCAGTGTAAGAAGCTTTTATTACAATTTTATAACACGACAACGAAGGGATTGGGGCGTCCCTGCCCCGGATAACGAGGTGGAACGCTTAGAACTCGTAGCCAACCGAGACCTTAAAGGTACGCGGCTCGCCCTGAGTAATGTAAGTACCGGAATCGTCCACGCTTGACCAATAGTTCTCGTTGGTCACGTTGTCGATACCTGCCCGCACGGTCATCTGGTTTTCATTGTGGTTTACCGCGAAGCGATAGCGCATGCCCAGATCCAGCGTGGTGTAGCTGTCCAGCTTTTTGGTGTTCGCAAGATCGGCATACTGCGTGCCGGAGTGGTTAACGCGCGCGGTCGCCGTCAGGCCTTCAATCGGCTTGATATCGTACTCTGCGCCCAGCACGGCGTAGAAGCTCGGAATACCGATCGCATCGTTGCCCTGATTGACGCCGTTTTTGGTTTTGGTCAGCTCGGCCTGCAACCAGGTGGCGCTGGCGTTCAGACGCATCCCGAGCATGGGCTCGCCGAAGACGTTCAGCTCCACGCCGCGGTTACGCTGTTCTGCATCCAGACCATAGTGACCGCTGTCGTCAAGGATCGCCGACGGCATTTTGATCTCAAACAGCGCCAGGGAGCCGCCCACGCGGCCAAAGTCCGCCTTTACGCCCACTTCGTTCTGCTTAGAGTGAACGATACCGGTGCTCTGGCCGTAGTTGTTTGCTGAGCGAGGCGCGGTTTCACCGGGCTGTAACGCCTCGGTGTGGTTGGCGTAGAGGGAAATTTCCTCCCACGGTTTATAGACTACGCCGTAGGTGGGCATCCAGCGGCTGCCGTCGAAACCGTCCGCGTCGTTTTCCGCACCGGTGATTTTGTTGTACCCGCGAATCACCACCTTCTGATGGCGCGCGCCTGCGGTGAACAGCAGCTTGTCATCCAGCACGCCCAGGGTATCACTCAGCAGCCAGCCTTGCGTGCGGGTGCGCCCGCTGGTCAGCGGATCGCTGTATTTGCCGCCTGAGCCGTTGAGGTTGGAGCTGTCCGGCATATCGACGCCGGTGTTGTGGTAGATGTTGGTGGTCGGATTATCCTTCGTCGCCGACATTTTCCACGCGATCTTTTCGTTTTTGGTCATCGCCGAATAGCCAACATTGACCTTGTGCGAGACGAATCCGGTAGTGAAGTTACCGCGAATGCCCGCCATGCCGCTGACAGAATCGCTGATGCGGTTGGTATCAAGACGGCTGACCACCGCATTACCGCTCTTATCGAGGAGCTTCGGCGCGCTGTAGATCCCTTCTTCGTGCGCGTGCTGCGCGCCGAGACCGGTATACGCCGTCCAGCTATCGGTGATGTCATACTCGCTGCGCCACATCCCGAACTCGTTTTCGATATCGCTGTAGGCCCACTTCTGCGAGAAGTTGCGATCGTTCTTCGGCGGCTCAGGCACAAAGTCCACCGCCGAGATGTTGACGCTGGTTGGGCTGCCGTGGAAGGTTTTTTTCTGGTAGCCCAGGTCCAGCGAGGTGCGGAAACGGTCGCCTTTGTAATCCAGACCAGTAGAAAGCAGCGTGGTGCGGCGGCGGTCGTTCGGCACGCCGGTTTCGCCTTCACGATGCACAAGGTTCACCCGCGCGCCAAACTGGTCGTTATCGCCAAAGCGACGACCCGCATCCAGCGTGGTGCCAATCTGGGAATCCGAGGTGTAGTCCACACCCACTTTCGCCTGCGGGGTGTCGCCCGCGTGTTTAGGCTCAAGGTTGATCATCCCGCCCACGCCCGAGCTTGCGGCACCGTTCATCAGGGAGTTGGCCCCTTTGAAGATCTCGATGCGGTCGACCATCTGGGCATCCACCACCTGACGCGGCAGTACGCCGGACAATCCGCCAAAAGTCATGTCGTCGCCGTCAAACTTCAGGCCGCGAATGCGGAAGGTTTCCGCGCTGTTGCCGTACCCCTGAACAAATTGCACGCCCGCGTCGTTGGCAACCACGTCAGCAATGGTTTTCGCCTGCTGATCTTCCACCAGCTTCGAGGTGTAGCTGATGATATTGAACGGCACGTCCATGGCGTTTTGCTGACCGAGCATACCCATGCGCCCGCCGTTCGCCACCTGCCCGTCAAGGAAGGCGGGCACCAGCTGGTCGCCGCCGGGTTTGAAATCACTCCCCGCCGTGGACTGGACGACGATGGTGTCCTCTTTTTTCTCATCCGCCGCAAAAGCGGAGTGGGTTACCGCGCCGATGGCAATCGCCAGCAGCGTTTTGTGCATTGTGGTGTTGTTCATAATGAGCTCTTAACGTGCGCGCAAAAATGACCCGTTGTCGGGCCTTAAAAGTTATTAAAAGAAATGCAAATGAGAACTATACGCATTATGTATTCGTAATCAAGTGTAAACGGCCTCTCTGAGCGAGAAGCGGCAAGAAACAATGTTGGGAGGGAGGTAGGGCGCGCAACCACCCCGAAACAGGGGTGGTTACTAAGGTATTATTTTTTCTTGTAAATATCGGCGGTGCCGTGAATTTTGTTGTTTGTATTACCGGAAGTCAGCACCAGTACATCAGCACCTTCTTTATCGGCCTTTTCGACCAGCTCTTTTTTCGCATCGTCGACAGAGACTTCGTTAGCCGTGCTCACGGTACCGATTTTTTCATACTGAGACTCAACTTTCTCAAACTCGTTTTTCGTCAGCAGTTCAGCCGCAAAGGTATTGGTGGTAAACAGAAATGCAGCGCCCATCAAAATAGCAGTCGTTTTTTTCATAACCTTTTTCCTTGAGATTAATCAGCAACTACAAAAAGCCCCACGAGTGAGAGTGAGGTGATATGAGCATGGTAGAGGAATAACAAAATTGCCACAGCGTAAGAAAAATACTGTTATAACAGTCAATTGTGCTGTGAAAAATGTGCGTTAACGCTACTTTCGCGATGGGTGTTTCATGAAGAAAATCAGGCTGGCTTGAAACTGGCGTAAGCAACTGTTTTTAAATGGCACGCCCTGTAGGATTCGAACCTACGACCTACGGCTTAGAAGAACGTAGAGTACTATTTAACGCACTGTAATATCATTGGTTTTTCCGCGCTCGCTACGCATTTGTGTCATTACGTGTCGTTACCTGCTTTCTCGTTTTCTTGTGATACATCCATGCATGACACATCTATGACACAGAGAATGCATAGCCATGCCCCTTGCATCGCTATGTAATTTACCAATCCCACAACTTTGCGTAGCTCCTTCCAGTTTCGCAACTTGCCGCTTTACGCCCAATGCCTTCATCAGCATAATCACCACCGATCCGATTGTAAGATTTATCAGGTGCGCACCTCTTTTATCGGACAACAAGCAAATCTGAAAATCTCGTAGTGTATCGAGGCGACAGCATTTCACGCTTCATCTGCCACTGCTGCTGTATACCCTGCCCGGCAAAATAGAGCGTGCCCTTTCCGTCCTTTGCATTCAGGTGATCCAGCACTTCCATTAACTTCTCGCTACCAGCTCGAGGTGCACTGTCGTCGAAAAGGTTTAGCTGGGCCACGCCCTGGCTGAAGAAGTCGCCCAGCATGACACCCGCTTTCTGGTACCGGTGACCGTCCTTCCAGATTTTGTCCAGACACTTTATCGCGGCGTTGATGATGTCTCTGCTGTCCTGAGTTGGCGTGAGAAGCCTTACCGATGCGCTGTTTCCGTAATACGGCTCATTAAGGGCAAAAGGTGATGTCTTGACGAAAGCGGAGATAAAACGGCAGTACTGGTGCTCACCACGTAGCTTTTCAGCTCCACGGGCCGCATAACTGCAAATCGCCTGCCGCATGTGTTCATAGTCAGTAATACGTTCGCCAAACGATCGGCTGCATACAATTTCCTGCTTTACCGGGGCGAACTCCTCCAGATCCAGGCATGGCTCGCCGCGCAGTTCCCGGACCGTTCGCTCCAGCACCACATTAAAGTGCTTACGGATAATCCACGTGCTCTGTTCTGAGAGATCCAGCGCCGTTTTAATGCCCATAGCGTTCAGCTTCTTGCTGATGCGCCGGCCAACGCCCCAGACATCCTCCACAGGAACAAGCGCCAGTAGCCTTCGCTGCCGGTCGACGTTTGAGAGGTCAACCACCCCGCCCGTCTGCCGCTGCCATTTTTTCGCAGCATGGTTAGCCAGCTTCGCCAGCGTCTTGGTCTGGGCTATGCCGACGCCGACTGTGAGATGTGTCCGCTGTAAAATAGTCGCGCGGATCTCTTTCCCGAACTCAGTCAGGTCCCGGCAGTTTCTTACGCCGGTCAGATCGCAGAATGCTTCGTCTATGCTGTAAATTTCCACGCGAGGGCTCATTTCTTCCAGTGTGGTCATTACCCGGCTGGACATATCTGCATAGAGCTCGTAGTTGCTGCTGAAGCAAACAACACCAGCGCGCCGGAACAATTCCTTCTGCTTGAAGAACGGCTCACCCATCGCTATCCCGACAGCCTTTGCTTCGGCGCTACGCGCTATTACGCAGCCGTCATTATTCGAAAGAACAACCACCGGCCGACCACGCAGGTCTGGTCTGAATACCGTCTCGCAACTGGCATAAAATGAGTTCACATCGACCAGGGCAAACATCACATCACCGGATTGTCGTCTGTGAACGCCGCAGCGCCATTGATAAAAAAGGTCACAACTCCCATGACATCGATTTCATCTAAAGCATCACCTTCTATGCATTCACCGTCTTCGGTGATGAGCGAACCGCCCATAACGACCGCGAACTGTAGTTGTCCGAACGCATTTACCAGCACGCGTGTTCCGTTGGATGGCACAAGATCAGGCTGAAAAAGCGCATAACCGCCTGACGTTTCAACCAAGCAGGAGTAGCGGTTAACCCCACATAATTTTTCAAGCCTGAATCGCTGAGCTTTTGCCTCCATGGCAACCTCCCAAAACAACTGTATTTATATACAGTATCGTCAAATATGAGAGTCGATCAAGTTGGACAGTGATGCTAAACTTCAGACCTTTCCGAATTCACTGATTTCTATAATGTTAAAGTTATTCGCCAAGTACACATCAATAGGTGTTATCAACACGCTCATTCACTGGGTTGTGTTCGCTATTTGCATATATGCGTTTCACACAGGCCAGGCACTTGGTAACTTCGCCGGGTTCGTTGTGGCGGTGTCATTCAGCTTCTTTGCAAACGCCAGGTTCACGTTTAAGTCTTCGACAACCACGATGCGCTACATGCTGTATGTAGGGTTTATGGGATCCTTGAGCGCAGCTGTTGGTTGGGCTGCCGATAAGTCCGGTATGGCTCCGATCGTGACTCTCATTCTCTTTTCCGCCATCAGTCTGGTGTGCGGTTTTATTTATTCAAAGTTCATTGTCTTTAGGGATGCGAAATGAAAATTTCTCTGGTCGTTCCCGTCTTTAACGAAGAAGACGCGATACCTATTTTTTATAAAACGGTTCGGGAATTTGAAGGGCTTCAGCAGCATGAAGTAGAGATAGTCTTCATCAATGACGGCAGTAAAGACGCGACAGAATCAATTATTAACGCGCTTGCTGTTGCCGATCCGTTGGTTGTTCCACTGTCATTCACAAGGAACTTCGGTAAAGAGCCTGCTCTGTTCGCCGGCCTTGACCACGCGACCGGTGAAGCAATTATCCCGATTGACGTAGACTTGCAGGACCCTATCGAAGTCATTCCCCACCTGATCGAAAAGTGGCAGGACGGTGCAGATATGGTGCTCGCTAAACGCGCTGACCGATCCACCGATGGCCGCCTGAAACGCAAGACCGCAGAGTGGTTCTATAAGCTTCACAATAAAATCAGTAATCCGAAAATTGAGGAAAACGTTGGCGACTTCCGGCTCATGTCGCGTGAGGTTGTAGAAAACATTAAGCTGTTACCTGAGCGTAACCTTTTCATGAAAGGTGTCTTGTCATGGGTTGGTGGGCGCACTGATGTGGTCGAGTATGCCAGAGCCGAGCGAGTTGCTGGCAGCACGAAATTCAATGGATGGAAACTGTGGAACCTTGCCCTTGAAGGGATCACAAGCTTTTCCACCTTCCCTCTACGCATGTGGACTTACATCGGCCTGTTTGTTGCTGGCGCAGCGTTCTTGTACGGTGCCTGGATGATTTTCGACACGTTGGTGTTCGGTAATGCCGTACGTGGTTATCCATCTTTACTTGTGTCTATTCTTTTCCTTGGTGGCATTCAGCTGATCGGGATTGGTGTGCTAGGAGAATACATAGGAAGGATATACGTAGAAGTCAAGGGCAGACCGAGATATGTGCTGAGGGGTAAAAAAAATGCTTAATAGAAAACACCTGAGCCTCACATTTTCTGGGCTATGTTTATTCAGTGCTATATCTGTAGCAATCACATTTATAGTTTGGAATAGACCGGAAAAGCTACAATATGGCGAGAATGATGTTATATGGAGTGAGGTAAAAGGAAATGTTGAAAAATGTCATTTAGGGCAATCTTCTGTTTATGTTAAAGGATGGATTTACCCCACAACCAAATATGAAGGAATGTATAAGGGTAATACTTATGTTGTTTTAAATGACGGGGGAACCTTGTACAAAATTAAAACTGTAAGAGAGAATAGACCTGATGTAACCTCTTACTTTAAAGCTGAAAAGAAGAAATTCGATCTAACTGGTTACTCATCAGCTTCGAGATTCAGTATCTTCGGTCTTAGTCCATCAAATGAAATCTATGTTATAACAGAGAATGATGGAACAATCAGAGGAATGAAACATGTTTGCAGTTAACAGGAAAAATTTAAATGTGGTGTCTTTAATAACCATATCAGTGTGCATCATGTACGTTTTCATTTCTGTCGTTTATAAAGATATTACCGACGATCATTTCTTTTCAACAGCCCTGGAAAAGTACTCTCTTCCTGATATTTTAAAAATTAGGTACATGACATGGAGTGGTCGGGTTTTCATTGAAGCATTTCTAATGAAAACTATAAACATTTTATATTTTCCACAGATTATAATAGCCTTATCTTGCATTCTAATGAGTTACTGCATAGCTAAATTTTCCTCTAAAGATGGGGTTGTCTCATTATCATTAGTTAGTGCTGCATTGTTGATTATGTTGTCAGACTTCCATACGAACAGGCAAGCTACACTGTGGATTACCGGGGCTTATAACTACATAATACCAATTTCAATTGGAATGTACTCAATCCTGATATTTCTGAAAAAAAACCAATCAAGCATCAAGAAACTCTTATCTTGCTTGTTAATATTTTTAGCATGCAACAATGAGCAATTTGCTGTGACCGCGTTTATAGGGGTGTTGGCATTCCTTGCCATCAAATATAGATCTGATGGTATTTCAGCCTATGATCTTACATTCTTTGCATGTTTAGTTTGCGGCGGGATAATTGTTCTGGCTGCTCCTGGCAATGTTATTCGCTTGCATTCTGAAATCTCAAACTGGATGCCAGACTTCAATAACTATAGTGTTTTCCATAAGTTAGCAGTTGGTGTTGATAGAATATCTAATCAAATAAATTTCAATGACAACTTTCTTTTCTTTATCGTGAGCATTTTATCTATAGCTTTCCTCTTGAGGCGCAGCGATTTTTGCCTTGTGAATGCTGCAATGATATCCATACTTTCATTAAAAGTATTATCTTTCATTCTGTCATTTTATCCTGATACTATGCTGTCAAGATTAATAAGATTTGAGGAGTATATTTCATCAGCAACATGGCGATATCCAGTTGTTTACATAACTTATTTTATTAACCTCTTGTCGTTATCATCGATACTGGTTACATGTCTGTTGGCTTCAAAAACCGCTAAGGATGCTACATTGATTTCAGTAGTACTGTTATGCGGAGTCCTTTCCGCTCTGATGATTGGATTTTCACCTACGGCTTATGCTAGCGGAACAAGGGTTATGTTTTTGTTTGACGTCAGCATGGCTATTGGTGGCCTATTCATATTTAATCGTATGCATGATATAGGTCATGATGAGGCGGTCCATTGAGGCATTGTTAACGTCCACTTCCCAAGAACCGTCCAGTATGTTGCAGTGAATGAGGCGGTTTTTGTTTGGGTTGTATTTGCTCCAGTAACATCCACTGGAACGCCAGAAAACGACAATGAAGATATCTCTGATCCTCGAACGAGCATGTTTATCTTTTGTCCGTTATATGGCGTTCCAGAAACAGTGATGTTCATGCCAGAAGTAACATTAAGGTAATAAAGCGCGTAACCCTGCCTGACATCGATAGGAAGCGATGTTGAAGTATATTGAGAAAATGATTGAGCTCCACGGTCAACAGCTAAACCATCAGTATTCCCAATAGGAACCAGTGTTCCGGCAGGGAATGCCCTTGCTCTTGGAATGTAAGCATAACATTGACTGGCACCTGAAAAATCGAACCATCGAGTTCTTAGTCCATTGCTAGGTGATTGTATAACTGCGCCTACACATCCCCGACCTCGGTACATGCAATCACCTACTGAGTGGCTATGCTGAATGCCAACACAATAAAAGTCCCTGCTCCCGCTGCTCAGGCTTATATCAGCTACATCATTTCTTTCAAAATACATCCCATAAACATTGGTTCCATCGGCACTGTCATTAATACCATATAGACTGGTGTTCTGACTAAAGCCCCCTGTTATGCAAACAGCAGCAGTGGTGAATGTGTTAACAAAATCTACATTGGTGCTGCCGTCTGTGCTGTTGAATATAACTATGCCATAATCACATTTGTTTGCCGGGTCCGAGGAATAACCTCTGTGATTTTCAATGTTGATGGCGTTTGGTCCATTTAAAATGAATATTCTTCTACCTCCAACCCCTCCATTGAGAACTTCAGGGTCTCTGATAGTAAGGCCATATGACATGAATTCAACTTTTATTCCCGTGTTATTAGTGCCAATCCCCATATCGACCCATGGGTAATATATTCCAGAGTTATTCCTTGCGTTGTAAAAATGAATACCGATACATCCAGATCGACCAGTCATGTCGATTCTTGGGCCAAAACACTTGGCGTTCCTGATGAACTGACTAGAAACATCTAAAGATGACATGCGGAGTACAGTGACACCATCAACTGTTGGCTTCAACAACGCGCCAGATGAAAATGTCACTCTTGTATTTTGAGATAATTTCCATGTCTCTGATGTTGAGGTTATTTCATATGTTCCGTCAGATACATATATCTCCCCACCACCAGACAGTATTGTCTGAATGGCACTGTTTGTCATGGTTGGGTAAATAACCTTCGACGGCTTAACGCTGCCTTTATAAGGGTAATCTTCCCAAACGCTAGCCCCACCCCATGAGCTACCAATCAACTTGTCTCCGCCTGGCGCTGCTAGCATAGATCGAAGAGTAGAATCTCCCACACTAAGCCAAGCCCCAACGCCAGTTCCGCCAGACGTAGACGGAGTTGAACCAGATGGGACAGTCTTTGGTAAATTGATCCTACCCGCGTAATATGGACACAACCCTAAGGGAGGTTCTGGTTTTCAAATTGTTCCGGACTGAGACCGCCACAGGCACTGTGACGACGCCACCGATTGTAATCGCACTCAATATAATTAAACACTGCTGTTCGCATGATTTCCCGGCTGGCAAAGTCCTCTCCGTGGATACATTCCACCTTCAGCGTGTGGAAGAAGCTTTCTGCACAGGCATTGTCATAACAACAGCCTCTGGCGCTCATACTGCCCTGCAGATTATGGCGTTTCAGTAAGCTCTGATAATCCGTTGAACAGTACTGACCGCCTCTGTCTGTATGCACGATGACATTTTCCGGACGTTTACGCCGCCACAACGCCATCTGTAACGCATCGCAGGCTAGCTGTGTCGTCATCCGCGAGGACATCGACCAGCCAATGACTGACCGCGACCACAGGTCGATAACCACGGCCAGATAAAGCCAGCCTTCACCGGTGCGAAGATACGTGATGTCACCCACCCACTTCTGATTCGGGCCGCTGGCGTAAAAGTCCTGCTTCAGCAGATTCTCTGAGACTGGCAGACCATGTTCGCGGTAACTGACCGGACTGAACTTTCGTGAAGCTTTCGCCCGCAGCCCCTGACGACGCAGGCTGGCTGCCACGGTTTTCACGTTGAACCGGTAACCCTGAGCACGAAGCTCATCCGTCAGGCGTGGCGCACCATAGCGTTGTTTTGCGTCACTGAATGCTTCCCGGACGACGTTATCACAGACAAGGCGGAACTGCTGACGCCGGTTTATCTGATAACGACGCTGATACCAGATGTACCAGCCGCTACGGGCAACCTGAAGTACACGGCACATGGCTTTGATACTGAACTCAGCCTGATGTTTTTCGATGAAGACATACTTCATTTCAGGCGCTTCGCGAAGTATGTCGCGGCCTTTTGGAGAATGGCCAGTTCCTCATCCCGTTCTGCCAGTTGACGCTTCAGACGGGCGATCTCTGCGGACATCTCCTGTTCGCGTTCAGAAGAAGAGAGCTGATTTTGCTGTTTGCTTCGCCAGTTGTAGAGCTGTGATTCATACAGGTTAAGTTCGCGGGCGGCTGCGGCCACCCCAATGCGTTCAGCCAGTTTCAGGGCTTCGTGACGAAATTCAGGCGTGTGCTGCTTGCGTGGCTTTTTGGTGGTTGATGCTGGTTTTGTCATGTGAGTCACCTCTGGTTGAGAGTTTACTCACTTAGTCGCGTGTCCACTATTGCTGGGTAAGATCACCTGGACATTCTCCCGTATCGCGGACATGTTCGAATTTTTCGGTCCGTGGCAAGACGGGATTAACACCGGTTACTGGTCAGAAAAGCTGGAGGCTGGCGCTGGCTATTCAGCATGTGATCTATTGGCGAAAGAGTACGATCATGATGCTTTTTGCCGGAGCCTGAAGGAATCAATGAGCGAGTATCTGGAAGATGCTCCAGAAGACCAGCAGGAAGACGAAGACTGGGATGATGAAGACGATACTCGAGACAGTGATAAAGCCAAGGTTCGTGAGGTAGTCCGTGAATTATGCCGTGGTGGATTTAGCAATGACTGGGAAGCATATCAGGCAGTTTATAACGCTGACTGGCCCGAAAGTTGGAGTGCGTGGGATGTCTGCGACGGGTTGACGTTCAAAACCTACACCAGCCACTTCCGCTGGATACTCTTTGCCATCACCTGGGCGATCTCCAAATACCACAACACGAAGATGGTCGATAAGTCGATGGCTACCTTCCTCGCAGTGAAAGGGTTACCAGCATGAACAGAGCCGCACCCGTTGATTTGAGGAAAAGCCTCGAAATTGCCAACCACCTGGCGCACATCGGGATTCGCTTTGTGCCGATCCCGGTGGCGACCGATGAAGAATTCCAGACGCTGGCCGCCGAGCTATCGCGACGGCTTGAGCAGATGGCAGTGGAAGCTGAGAAGAATGAAGGCGGTGCAGCATGAAGGCACTAATAACCCAGGAGCTTAAGGCTCCTTTTTTATTGCTGGCGTTCACCTTCAACCGTATTAACCGACAGTTCCGGGAGCATTGACCATGAGCGATAAGTGTACGTTGAATGGAAATCTAATTAATCGCTGCGACATGCTGGCTAAGTCCCTCGAATATGGAAACCCATCATATCGTTCGAAAGGCGCGTTTATCCCTGAACGAGTGAATTTCAGCACTGGCAAGCCGGCAATCGATATTGCACAACTACACTCCGGCGAGTATGTCGGACGTGGTATCGCTATGAACTTCTGCCCCTTCTGCGGGGAGAATCTTAAGACATGGGAGCAGTGATTATGGCCGACATCATCGATACCGCAGCTGAGATTGAAGAGCTTCAGCGTAACGCTGCCCTTTCCGCTCACCGCATCGACCGTAATGCCGTATCAGCTGGGCGTTGTGAAGAGTGCGACGAACCAATTCCCGAGCCGCGGCGCGCTGCCGTTCCCGGATGCCAGACATGCGCGGATTGCCAATCCGTCATTGAGCTGAAGAATAAGCAGAGGGGGCACCAGTGAAAGAGCGCGGAATGATTTTTAACGGCGAGATGGTGTGCGCCATTCTCGACGGCAGGAAGACGCAGACACGCAGGATCATGAAGGTACAGCCTGTCCTCAATGGTAGTTTTTATGAGGTATACGGTGCTGGATGGGTCCGGAGCATGAAATCTGTTCCTGCAATTCCAGGACACAGCCTTGCCAGTAATTGTCCATTCGGTCTGGTTGGCGATCGCATCTGGGTACGGGAAACGTGGGGAGTAGTGAGTCATGAACTGGATGAGGACGGTCGCATTCAGCCATGGAACCCTGACCGTCCTGCCACAGCCATTCACGAAATGCCGTTTGGTAGTGGTTACTACACTGGTCACGCTATCTACGCAGCAGATGGGGATTTTGCTTGGGGTGATGACGATGGCTATGAAGATGGCCGTTCGTGCTGGAAACCATCTATCCACATGCCTCACGCAGCCTGTCGCATTCTGCTGGAAGTTACCGGCGTGCGGGTGGAGCGCTTGAATGGCATCAGTGAAGCGGATGCAGAAGCGGAAGGAATCGACATGGATGCACTTGCTGACTCACAGGACTGTTACGACTGCATTGCAGACCACAATATGACCGGAAGACCAACGGCAACAGGCGCATTTAAGTACCTGTGGGAATCAATCTACGGCGAGGAAAGTTGGAAGGCCAACCCATGGGTTTGGGTAATTGAATTTAAGGTGGTGCCCAATGTTCAGGATAATCCAGCCTGACCAGTAAACTATGAGTTAATCAACTTGCGCATTTTGACCGACAAAGTGTAGGGTCATAAGTGAATAATATTTCCCGCATAACGAGGACTTTTTATGCCAGGTTGCTTAGTTTTTAGGAATGATGGCCCAGTAATCGATTTGAAAATGAAAGTGGAGTCACCTGTGTTTTACTATGCAAATATCAGCACAGGTAAGAAACAAGGATACCCTGTCCATGAATATGTTTGGGTCGATCCAGATACGAAAGAAAAATACATATACCAAATTGCATATGATCAGAAGCCATCAGAACAAGAGATTGAAAAGGCAATAACAGAGTTAAAGCCCATACCAATATCTAAATTTTAACAATCGATAAACCTCGCCACGGCGAGGTTTTTTAATGGATCAATATCGCACGCCAAACGTGCAGTGTGAGGAGAAATTATGAAGAGTAACGCGGCCGCACGTCGGCTACTTGGGATGCCCCACTGGCGAAGTAATACGCAACAGATGCATTTTGTCGCTAACGTACATCATGCAACAAAGACCGGAAAGATGGTTAGCGCATGGGTAGCTATGCGGACTAAATCAGATGCCTTTTTCTATTTCACTTAATGACGCAGCTGATAGCCAGTTATGAGCTGGCTATTGGGTGCGAAAGCACTGCCTCGTGATCCCTTTTGCCCGGCCACTCGCCGGGTTCTTTTTGCCTGGAGGAAATACATGGTTGAGGCAAAAACACTGACAGCCAGACAGGCGGCAGAACTACTAATCACCTCACCGAGAACTGTCTACCGTCTTATCGACTCGGGGCAGCTGGCCGGGAAGAAGATCGGGAACAAATACCGCACGACCGACGTCGCCTGTATTGCGTATTTACATGACCCGCGCGATCCTGTTTCCGCGAGCGCGGGTGAACATAAAGGAGAAATTTTATGTCAATCACCCTCAGAGGCGGCGTCTGGCACTGTCATTTCGTTACGCCGTCAGGAAAAAGAATTAGACAATCTCTTGGAACGGGGGACAAGAAACAAGCGCAGGAGCTGCACGACAAACTGAAGGCTGAAGCGTGGCGGGTTGATAAAATCGGGGAACTGCCGACGAGGACGTTTGAGGAATGTTGCATCAGGTGGATCCGCGAGAAGGAGCATAAGCGGTCACTTGATGACGATAAGACCAAAATCGAATATTTCCTGCGGCATTTCTCCGGCCGGGATATTTCAACCATCACGGCTGATCAGGTTCATGAAGCTGTTTCGAAGATGGTCAACCGCAAGCATATTCAGGTGTGGGAGTCGCGCCGGGACGCGGCTATACGCCGGGGGAAAGAGCCGCCTCCGTATGTTGAGAAACCGGTAAGCCAGGCGACAAAGAGCCAGCACCTTTCGTTCATGCGATCTCTGTTCAAGGCTGCGGCAAATGACTGGGGCTGGATTAAAACGGCCCCGGTTATAAAAACCAAAAAGCCGATCAGCAAACGCATCCGATGGCTGACCAGGGACGAGGCAGAAAGGTTAATTGCCTGCATGCCGGAGTCGATAAAGCCGGTGGTGATATTTGCACTGGCAACCGGCCTGCGCCGCTCCAACATTATTGATCTGGAGTGGCAGCAGGTCGATATGCAGAGAAAGGTTGCATGGGTAAATCCGGAGAACGCGAAGGCGGGCAAGGCTATCGGCGTGGCTCTGAATGATACCGCATGCAGGGTGTTAAGGGATCAGATCGGGAAAAGTTCCAGGTGGGTATTCGTTCACACGAAGCCATCAACGCGCCCGGATAAAACCGTCACTCCGGCTGTCCGCAAAATGCGAGTGGATGACAATGTCGCCTGGCGCATTGGATTGGAAAGAGCGGGTATAGAAGACTTCCGTTTTCATGACCTCCGGCATACCTGGGCGAGCTGGTTAATTCTGTCCGGCGTGCCGTTGTCCGTTCTGCAAGAAATGGGCGGCTGGGAGTCCATCGAAATGGTCCGTCGATACGCTCACCTGGCACCGAACCACTTAAGCGAACACGCACGGAAAATTGATGCCATTTTTGGCAACCATGACACAAATACGACACAAGGAGAAAATCAGGCTGGCTTGAAACTGGCGTAAGCGCCTGTTTTTAAATGGCACGCCCTGTAGGATTCGAACCTACGACCTACGGCTTAGAAGAACGTAGAGTACTATTTAACGCACTGTAATATCATTGGTTTTTCCGCGCTCGCAACGCGTTTGTGTCATTACGTGTCGTTACCTGCTTTCTCGTTTTCTTGTGATACATCCATGCATGACACATCTATGACACAGAGAATGCATAGCCATGCCACCAGACATCGCTATGTAATTTCCCGATCCACCAACTTTGCGTAGCTCCTTCCAGTTTCGCAACTTGCCGCTTTACGCCCAATGCCTTCATCAGCATAATCACCACCGATCCGATTGTAAGATTTATCAGGTGCGCACCTCTTTTATCGGACAACAAGCAAATCTGAAAATCTCGTAGTATATCGAGGCGACAGCATTTCACGCTTCATCTGCCACTGCTGCTGTATACCCTGCCCGGCAAAATAGAGCGTGCCCTTTCCGTCCTTTGCATTCAGGTGATCCAGTACTTCCATTAACTTCTCGCTACCAGGTCGAGGCGCACTGTCGTCGAACAGATTGAGCTGGGCCACCCCCTGACTGAAGAAGTCACCCAGCATGACGCCCGCTTTCTGGTATCGGTGACCGTCCTTCCATATTTTGTCCAGACACTTTACCGCGGCGTTGATGATGTCTCTGCTGTCCTGAGTTGGCGTGAGCAGCCTTACCGATGCGCTGTTTCCGTAATACGGCTCATTGAGCGCAAACGGAGAGGTCTTGACGAAAGCGGAGATAAAACGGCAGTACTGATGCTCACCACGTAGCTTTTCAGCTCCACGGGCTGCATAACTGCAAATCGCCTGCCGCATGTGTTCATAGTCAGTAATACGTTCGCCAAACGATCGGCTGCATACAATTTCCTGCTTTACCGGCGCGAACTCCTCCAGATCGAGGCAAGGCTCCCCGCGCAGCTCCCGGACGGTGCGCTCCAGCACGACATTGAAGTGTTTACGGATAATCCACGTGCTCTGCTCTGAGAGGTCCAGTGCGGTTTTGATGCCCATAGCGTTCAGCTTCTTGCTGATGCGCCGGCCAACGCCCCAGACATCCTCCACAGGAACAAGCGCCATTAACCTGCGCTGCCGGTCGACGTTTGAGAGGTCAACGACCCCACCAGTCTGCCGTTGCCATTTTTTCGCAGCATGGTTAGCCAGCTTAGCCAGCGTCTTGGTCTGGGCTATGCCGACGCCGACTGTGAGATGTGTCCGCTGTAAAATAGTCGCGCGGATCTCTTTCCCGAACTCAGTCATGTCACGGCAATTCCTTACGCCGGTAAGGTCGCAAAAGGCTTCGTCTATGCTGTAAATTTCCACGCGCGGGCTCATTTCTTCCAGCGTGGTCATTACCCGACTGGACATATCTGCATAGAGCTCGTAGTTGCTGCTGAAGCAAACTACACCAGCGCGCCGGAACAACTCCTTCTGCTTGAAGAACGGCTCCCCCATCGCTATCCCGACTGCCTTTGCTTCTGCGCTACGCGCTATTACGCAGCCGTCATTATTCGAAAGAACAACCACCGGCCGACCACGCAGGTCTGGTCTGAATACCGTCTCGCAGCTGGCATAAAATGAGTTCACATCGACCAGGGCAAACATCACATCACCGGATTGTCGTCTGTGAACGCCGCAGCGCCATTGATAAAAAAGGTCACAACTCCCATGACATCGACTTCATCTAAAGCATCACCTTCTATGCATTCACCGTCTTCGGTGATGAGCGAACCGCCCATAACGACCGCGAATTGTAGTTGGCCGAACGCATGCACCAGCACGCGCGTTCCGTTGGTGGGCACAAGTTCAGGCTGAAAAAGCGCGTAACCACCTGAAGTTTCAACCAGGCACGAATAGCGGTTTACACCACACAGCTGTTCAAGCCTGTATCGCTGAGTGTTTGCCTGCATAGCAACCTCAAAAACCATACTGTATATAATTACAGTATTATCGATCTACAGTGTCGATCAAGGTTTTTTTTGATGTTATAATCAGAAAATGCTGATTTTTACTTACTAAACAACAAGACATAACAATGATTAATTTTAGAAAAGATATTAACGGATTGAGAGCGCTAGCAGTAATATCAGTTGTACTTTATCATTTCGACACCCCTTTTTTCTCAGGAGGATTCTCTGGAGTAGATATATTCTTTGTAATTTCAGGTTTTTTGATGACTGGAATTATACATTCAAGGCTTGATAGTGAAAGCTTTTCATTTATTAAGTTTTACTTGGACCGAGCCAAAAGAATCATCCCTGCGCTATCTGTCACCTGCTTACTAGTTTTCATAACATGTTGGTTTTTCCTTACCCCGGCGGATTTCGAGACGCTTGGTAGACATATTTACTCAAGCTTATTATTTATATCTAATATTATATATTTCCAAGAAATTAATTACTTTGACGCCTCGGCAAGCCAAAAATGGCTTCTTCATACATGGTCATTATCTGTAGAGTGGCAATTCTACATGTTATTACCAGTGTTGATGTTTATTGTTCACAAAATTAACAAGAAGGCTATAAATAATGTCCTTCAATTTCTTTTCATAATAAGCCTAACCCTATCAATTTATTTTGTTGAATCAAACAAATCATCTGAAGCGTTCTATCTTTTGCCAGCTAGATCTTGGGAGATGGTTCTTGGCGGGTTGGTATATTTAAACAAATTAAACATAAACAAAACTTATCGCATTATATTGCATTACTTATCACTTTTCATCATGGCATCAGCTATTGTCTTACTAGACAAAAACGATCAATGGCCCGGATTGCTTGCTTTGATACCTGTTTCCGCCGCTGCCGTTTTTATCGCTTCATGCCATGACTCATGGGTATCAAGCAATCCAATTTCACAATTCATTGGTAAAATATCGTACTCTGTATATCTATTCCATTGGCCTGTGGTAGTGGCATTGAATTATTTTGGCTTGACCGAGCCTTTATTTTTGTTCGCTGGGGTGATTTTATCTTTCATTCTAGGAGCCATATCTTATTACCTTATTGAAAATAACACAAAGAAAGTATTCAATAAGTTAGGACAACATACCTATAAAGAAATTGCAGCCATTGTAACAATTACTTTAATACCTTTTTGCGTATCTGCTTATTCCAGTGAAAACGGAGGTTTTGCATCGAGATTCCCTTATGCACTCCTTACATCTGAAGATATTGCTAAAGAAAGAGCTAGGTATTGGGTTGACGGTGATAAGGAAAAGCCAGTCCCAGTTAACGGAAACAAGAAAATTGTCATAGTAGGAAACTCACATGGAGTTGATCTAACCTATGCGCTTACCGAGAATGGACTTAAAGGGGATATCACTTATCTCAGAACAACCTCCTATTGTTCCAATTTTGGGTTTACCCCAAACTACCCGCAATATGAAGACAAATGCCCTCCGGTTTTCCATAAGGCTATCAACAATAAATCTCTAATGGATGCTGACACAGTATTTATGCACGATGATTGGGCGAAAGAAGACCTGCTTAATTTGAGGAAGTCATTAAATGCATACCTATCAAAAACAAAAGCTCACATTTATGTCATTGGACCAAAAATGACCTATACTAAAAGCGCTGTTGATATAGTTGCCAACTCCATGACTGAGAAGAAAACAACTGTTGAAATGGTTAATGAATATTCAAAAAAATATTATTACAGACCAAAAATTAAAACTAATAACGATTTGAAGGCATTTTTCTCTGAACATAAAGAATATGCAGGAAGAGTTACTTACATCTCAGCGATGGATATCCAATGCGGGAGCAACTACGATTGCAAACTTTTAGATGAACATGATAAATCATTTTATTACTTTGACGCGGGACACTTTACTCTTAATGGATCGAAAAACTTTGGCGGAATGCTAAAAAAATCACACCCTGAAATATTTCAGTAAATCTGATGGGCCAGTCCATCTGGCCCATTCAAGAGTTCAAGAAGAAGCGGTCCAACTTGTCATCGTCAGTGTCCATTTTCCTATCGCTGCCCAATATGTAGCTATAACCGAAGCGGTTTTTGTCTGAGTGGTATTTGCTCCGGTAACATCTATATTGACACCAGCAAAAAGTAACGATGTGATACTGGAACCTCTTAGAATTAATGTTATTTGTTGACCATCATATGGGCTCCCATAAGTTGTTATGTTCATTCCTGATGTTACATTTATAAAATAACATCTAAACCCTTCCCTAATCTTTATAGGAAGAGTTGTTGATGAATACTGCTTTACTGATCCGGCGCCAATGTCAAGGCGTAAACCATCAGTCACACCAATGCCGGTATCAAGGAATGCCCCCCACATCTTGCTACCATCTGCATGACAGTTTGATCCAGTAGGGAAGTTATACTGTCCGATACTGCGATCTGCTGGGTTGAAAGGCCCGATTGTTGCGTGATTAGCCCCTGAACTTCTAAAGCATGACTCCCCGACATTTAGACTGTGGTGGGTAGCCTGGCTTGTAAAGTAATAACTGCCAGTCCTTAACGATACATCTGATATTGCATTCCTTTCAAAATACATTCCGGTGAGAAAGGTGCTTACACCAGATTCAAGTAACCCATATCGGCTTGTATTTTGAGAATAACCACCAGTTATATTAACACAAGCAGTCGGCCAGAGATCGCTCCCATCAGGGAAATTGAAATCCCCATTCATACCATTAAAAACTACTATTCCATAATCGGGTAATGGTCCAGTATGGTCTGAGCTGTACCCTACATGGTCTTTAATGGTTATTGCATTAGCTCCGTTTCTTATTATTATGCGTGAACTACCAACCCCGCCATTTAGTACTTCTGAGTCATAGAACCTCACCCCAAAGCACCAGTGATCGATCAGGGCCCCTGTGTTCCCATCACCAAGCCCCATATCTATCCATGACCCGATAATTTCTGTATTATTTCGTGCATTATACAGGCTCATACCGGTGCAGTTCTTAAAACCAACCAAGCTAATACGAGGATCAAATACTTTACAGTTTCTGATAAACGAACTTCCAACATCCTGCGAAGATGCCCGGAGAACCGTAACGCCATCAGCACCGGCACTTAAAAGCGCATTTGGATGAAAATGCACTCTACTGTTTTGACCAAGCTTAAAAGTTTCAGTTGCAGATGAAACTGTATAAGTTCCTGCGTTGAAATAGATAGTTCCGCCAGATGCTAATATTACATTAATCTCTGCATTGGACATTGTTGGGTAAATGTTTACCGCCTGAATAATTATTTTCTTAGCTGCGTAATCATCCCAAACGCTACCGCCACCCCATGAACTACCTATCAGCTTGTCTCCTCCTGGCGCTGCTAGCATAGCACGAAGAGTAGAATCCCCTACGCTAAGCCATGCCCCTACGCCAGTTCCGCCAGATGTTGAAGGAGTGGATCCGGCAGGTACAAGTTTTGGAAAAGCCCCATCCCAACGGTAATATTCTCCATCTGTTTCATCTTTCAGTATTTGATTAGGAGTCGTTAACGTAGCGCCATCCTGGAAGGTGCCTACAGGTATCCATCCATACTGCGCAATTGCCTGCTGCGCCAGCCAGCGCAGACCTTCAATCGTGTAATGCTCATTCCCGAACCGGTCAACATAAGTGTTTACCAGCGAAGTAACGAACTCATCAATTTTCCCCGAGTTAAATTTCAGGTCTCGATAAGATTCGCTTGGGACAGGCAGGTTTGTTGGTGTCGTAGCCATATTAATTCCATAAAAAAACCCGGCGCGGTGGCCGGGTCTGGTTGGTCGGGGACGGTTCTTATTGGTAGATGGCGTCGCTGTATTCCGCGACGGTCAGAGATACCGTGTTATCTGTGTTCGGTTTGATGCTGTTGACCGTCCATAGCTGACTGTTCAACTCCTCCACTGTCGCAATGAGATAGCGCGACGGTAGCTGCACAGTGTCACCGTTCCATATATTGAGCTGAATGTTGGGGATAGCCGCGTTGAATCCGTACTTCGTGTCGCTGCGGGCCGTCGCCGGATAGCGCAGCGTCGGGTTACCCAGACTGTCGGTCACCAGCACATACATCGAGCCGGTAAACGTGATCGGATCGCTGGTATCGAAGTTATTCCCGGATCGGCCGGTGATGTAACCCTGCTGCTGGTTGCTGTCGTAGATGTCAGGCATCTGAATGACGCTGCCAACCTGGATAATGCCGTCTTCGAACACCTTGGCGTTCATCTTCACGCGTGAGTAAATCAGGCGCTTGGTTTCTCGCAGAGCTCGTTCTCGGGCCTGGTACTCGTTACGGAAGCCGACTATCTCCAGCTTGTTCGGGTTTTCCGCTTCCTGCTCGACTATGGCGCCGTTCAGCACGCGGTAGTTGATGTACGTCTTATTGTTCGTGGTCGGGTGGACGTAGGACACCTGTGCGCCGTCGTAGCCGCCAGGAAGCGTGGCCTCGTATGTCATTTTGTACTCGTCAGTTTTCATGTTCGCCCGGTTGAATACGGCCGCCGGGTAATCAACCTTCTGGTCTCGAGTAAACGTCAGCACGCCGTCATCCCAGTACGCCACCACCGACGCCGCATTGCAGATCGCCTGCACGCGGTCGCCGAGTGAGTCGTTCTCGTCGTCAAACGTGTAGTCGAAGTAGCCCAGTCGCTCATCAGGCAGGCTTTCGGCGATCGAGTACAGCCCGTACAGGTCAATGCTGCTTACCGGCTGCTCACCCATGATGAGCCAGGTGTGAGCCACTGCATCAGCGAACGAGCGCGACGGCCTCAGGGTGTAATCCACCGTCTGCGTGTCCAGGTCGTACGTAATGGTGTGGCGCGTCACCAGTGCATTATATTTGCGATCGCGGCTGCCAAGAGCGTTCTCTGTCGCGCGGACTTTTACTCGCACAAGCGTGTCGGTCGGGTGAACGACGTTTGTCCTGATGTTGATGCTGTGGATCTCTTCGACCTTGAGCAGTGACGCGTCACCGGAGTTATCCGTGCGCTGGAAGCTGACCGCGTATTTCCCGAACCCGCCGGTCGGAGTGATCTTGTCAGTGCGATAAAACACCTCGCTCGTCGACTGGTGCGGCGTCGTCTGCCGGTAAGTAAACGTCTGCTGCGTTCCCGGCACCTGGTTGTAGTCGTCGTCGATTTTCCAGATGACCACCTTCCAGTTCGTTTCTTTCTTACCGCCCAGGCTGGACTGCGTATGAAGCCACAACTGGGTTGACTCAACTGGAGAGAAGAACGGCCCAACCACCAGCGCCTCGTTATCGTTGAGGATGAATTTCGTGGTGTTGATCGTGGCATTCGCCGGGATGTCCTGCGGCCCCTCCAGCTGGTTCATCGTAAACGTGTACCAGCGCACCGGGTCAACAACCGCGCCGTCGTTTGTTTCAACGGCGGAGATCAGCGTGCCGGAGAATGTTGCATCGGTAGTAACGTTGCCGGAGGCGGTGCTGTACGTCACGTTGATGGTGAAGGTAACCGCGTGCGGCAGAACCAGCCCCATGAAATAGTCGAACTCAGCCTGCTTAACGATTTTCATCGCTATCTGGCCGCCGGAATACGTTCCGCTGACAACCGTGTTTGCCGTTGCTGTTTCGATCGGGAAGTCGCTGGCTTCGTTCTGACCGGGAACTTCCTGACCGTCAACGTCATCGAATCCGTATCCCTCGACGATCTGCGGGATAACTTCGCCAGGCTGGAAGAACTGGAATTCGGCACCGGCCAGTGAACCGAGGCTTGATTCTGAGTAGCGCACGGACTCGTAATCATATTTGCCGATCCCGATGCACATCCACTCTGTAACGTACTTCAGGCCGCCGTCGGTGGACGTCTGGTGCACGTATTCAAATACTGATTCCTGAATCAGATCCGGGAACGAACGAATCTGCCCGTAAATGTCCGGTTTGGCCTTATATACGCGCGCCGTGTTTGTCTGACCGGTCAGGCTATTGTTGGGCGAGTCGACGGTATTACCGCCGTTGTTAGCGATTGCCGGCTTCGGCGCCAGGAACGAAAACACTTGGCCAACGACTTTAAAAATCGGGCTCAGGATGTCGCCGACAATGCCCTTTGGCTGGTCGAATATCTGGATGTGGTCCAGCTCGCTCAGCTCAAACGCCAGCTCATCATCGTCACCCAGCTTTACGCCATTGCGGACAATCAGCAGGTCACGGTGGAAAGTAGCGTCATTGGCCGCCAGCCAGTCATAAAAAAGGGTGCCGTTTGGCACCCTACAACGCAGCTTAGGCGTTCCTGGAAAATTCGATATCTCAACCAGCGCCATACGAAAAGTACTCCACTTTGGTGAATGCCCGCTGAATGACCAGCAACGAGTCCATGCGCACGCTTCCGTTCTCTCCACGCGAGTGCAGCGCCTGCCGGTTCAGTACCAGGCCAACGTGTGCCGGTTGCGTGCCGCGGTACCCGACGAATATCCCGCCCTCGACCGGTTTATCGACCTTGCGCCAGAAAACGACGTCTCCCTGATAGCAGGTGAAGAAATCTTCCCCGGCTTCGTAACCCGGTGTCTGGTGCAGCTCAATGCCGAGAACGTGTCGGTAATACAGCACCACCAGCCCCCAGCAATCCACCTTTTCGAACGAACAGGCCCGGTTAGCCCACGGCACGCCGATCATCCTGCTGATAAAATCAGAGGTACTGAAGGCCAGTGTATTCCGTTGGGTCATAGAGCCTTCCGATGTTGTTGTTTAGCGGGTTGGTGACAGACAGAGTGACCGATGCGGCGTCGGCATCGATATCCACCGTCTTTACGTAAAGCTGCCAGGACTTAATCGGCACAGACACGTCGCCGCTGTCGAAGATCTGCCTTGTGGCCGTGATGGCCTTCAGCCGGGCCGCGCCCTTCCACTGCTTCATCAGCGCTTTGATGTCAGACGAAAGCCGCCCTAACTTCACCGTCGCGTCGATGACCGGCGTTCCGCTCTGCTGACTCTCTTCGATTTCAAAACGCGCTGGCGTGTACGTCTGGCCGCCAAGCGTCTTCGGGAAGAACTGCTTGTCGACAAGGAGGACGTAGCCAAAGGATGGATGGTAGAACGTGATGGTGTCGTACAGCCCACGAGTCGGGCGCTGCTGCTTATAAGCTCTGAATGTAGGCATTACGGCACTCTCGGAAGCGATTCCGGATCGCGTCCGTCCGGATAGCCAGTCACCACGATATCAAGCACTGAAGGCCATGGCGGCGGCAACTCAACAATTGCGTCGTCGAATTCGTCGTCAGCGTTGTACAGATGGTTGGCAATAACGGTTCCTGTCCATGTCACCACTCCGCCATCGATACTGGTTTGCACCGGCATCTGGGTGAAATGAAGCTCCTGGAGTTGCAGGCCACTACCACCCAGATTGATATTCATCCGGAACCAGTTCAGGCCCCGGTTGAGATAGTTTGGGCTGCGCAGCCACTGCTGGAATGCTCGCTCCTCAGCCAGAGTGAAGATCCACGTCAGCGACCAGGTCACTTTCAGGTCGTCGGTTTGATTCTCGAAGATAGCCGGTCCGACCGCTGGCTGATCGGTCTGGAACCCGGTATCGAGCGTCATGTTTTTGCTGGCCTTCTGCGCCAGCGGCAGCCAGTCGGGATATTCGATAATTGGCATCAGCCCTGCCCCCTTGGCGTGCGTTTAACGTTCATGTTGCTGGTTATGGCGTTACTGATTGGCCCGCCGTTGTTCAGGTCAGCGACGATTAAATCCACAGTCACGCCGCCATTGCCGTCAGAACTGGCCTGAGCATCTATTGATGAACCGTTATAGTTCTGAACATTTAAGACAACGTTGATGCCTCCCCCACCCTGCATATCCTTGTTGCTGATCACCTTGCCGTTGTCGCCCGGTATCATGTACTGCTTGCCGGTACTGGCCTGGTAAATCTCCGGCTTCCCTCTCTCACCGACCTGATAAAGACCTCCTGCATTCACCGGGCCGCCATTGTAACGCATACCGGTTAAAGCAAGGCCCTGTGCCAGGCCTACCGTTGAAGCAATTCCTGTCATGGCAGGAACTGAGTTGGCCCCAAATGAAGCGAGGCTAGCCATGGCGGCGGCAGGAGCCCAAGCTGTAGCCAAGATTGCAGCCTGAGATGCTCCAGCAGCAGTAGCCGCTGCGCCCAATGTCTGACCGATGATGAAGTTTTTGAGAGCCTCAACCCCAACCTGGACAAGCGCATTGACCACGCTATTCAGCATCGTGTTACCGAGTGAGCGCATAGCATCCTGAGCTGACATCGTTCCTGTGATCAGTCCAGTTATGACGTTTGATGCGTTTCCGCCAAAGGCATCCACGGCACTCGTTAGCATGCCGAAGCCGATATTCATTTGGCTTAATTCTTGCCACTGAGCATCGAGTCTTTTTTGGCGATATTGCTCCTCAATGCTAGCCCTTACAGCCTCTACCTCAGCTATTTTCTGAGGATAGAGCGCAGCGTACTGGTTGAGTTGCTCAATCTGCTGCTGAAACTGGCTTTCAACGCTAGCCACAGGAGAAGCTTGGCTTTGTAGGCTGCTGAAGTTGGACTGCGCAGCTTGCTTATCTCTTTCTGCCTGGGCTTGCTTTTTCAATGCTTCAGCAGTATCCAAAGCCTGTGCTTTGTACTCTCTTGCCTTCTGTCGCTGTTCATCCGTTGCATCGGCACCAAGAGACATCTCTGCCCTTAGTAGTTGCTGCTCACGGGTTAATTCGCTGGTTGAACCTGCTGCAAGAATAGATTCTTGTCTCAGGGCTTCCAATTTTTCGTTTATCGAGTCCTGCGCTTTAGCGTATTGCTCAGCTTCTTTCTGTGCCGCAGACTTTCCGCCTTTCGCTTTGCCGCCAGTAGCTGAGTCGGTCGTTTTAATCTCGATCGGCTTTGTGTTAGCCGCGGTCTGCGATTCTTTGGAAACAGCGGCCAGGTCGCCAACCAGCATGGCGGCTTTATTACTCAGCCCGGCCAGCGCTTTGTTTTGCGCCTCCCAACCATCAAGCCCAAGCCATGACCAGGTGCGCGCGCGGCGGGTAAACATTTCAGCGGTGCTGTTCAGATCCGATATCTGAGCATCTGCCGACGCCGCTTTACCCACCAGCCGGTCGAGTGCAGCAGTCATTGAATCGATAACCGCAACCAGCCCTGTGCTTGCTCCAGTCGCCTGGTTAACAGAGTCAATCATCGACAGGAATGAGTTGGTCAGCGCGGTATTAGCCTGTGAAAGCGTGCGCGGGAGTTTCTCGAACTCTGCATTCACTGAGCCGGTTTGCTTCTGAATGGCGTTGAGAGCATCTTCTGCCGTCAGTTTCCCGTCCAGCATGAGCTGACGAAGCTCTCCGATGCTTACACCCATCCCGGCGGCAATCTGGCGCGCCAGTTCCGGCATTTGCTCAAGGATGGAGTTGAACTCCTCCGCCCGGACAGTACCTGATGAAATTGACTGGCCGAACTGACGAAGAGCATTCGCCATTTCTTCTGTCGAGGATCCGCCAATGCGACCTATTTTCTGAAGTGTTTCGGTAAGCTGGATTATCTGGCCGTTGGTCGCTCCGGTATCGCGCAACGCCGTGCTGAGAGTCTCCCACAGCTTTGCTGTATCCTGTAGCGAACCACCCGTTGCCGAACTGATGCGCATCAGATTCTGCATAGTCTGCGAGGCTGTCGCTGCGCTACCAGTGAGCCTCTCTATACGCGCGTTGAGCTGGCTCATGTTGTCAGCAGCTACGAGAAACGCCTTACCCCAGTCAACAACGAGTGAGGCGGCAATTGCCCCGGCGACGCGGTTGATGTTCGTCTGCAACTCATCCATCTTTTTGGCTGCATTGGTCGCCGAGTTGCCGATGGAGTCGAGCGACTTATTAGCCTTTCCCTGGGCCTTGAGCAAGCCAGATACATCGGCCTCGATGTCGTAATAAATCTCGCCTGCTTTCTCAGACATCAGTTTTCTCCGGGCATAAAAAAACCCACCGGTTGGTGGGTTTGTTATTCGTGTCGTTTATTGGCATCGTTCGATGTAGGCCGGCGGTGGTGGCGTATCTTTCGAGCTGAGGAAGTGATCACCAAGGGTGTAGTCGACACCTTTTGAGAACATCCCCTTCGATTTCATTTTGAGCTCAACGAAGAATGGATGAAACCCTGCATAGGCCCCAAAACCGTTCTTGCCGTTAATTTCCCCGCAAACTACAGCAAAGACCCGGCCCTCGTCAGCATCCATCATTTTTGCAACTTTCACGTTGCGGAATTGCGCACTGCTTGGATCAAGCAGGTTTGCTGAAACTTCTGATTGCGCCAAAGAAATTGCCTTTTCTTCACCCGGCTTGCAGCCAGCCATAGCCAGCGGAATAGCCAAAGCCAAAAGTATTTTCTTCACTCTTATCCCCTGAGTTTTATTGTCGAGCCATATTACGCCCGGTCAGGCGATTACGGTACATTCATTATTAACTCAGGCCGCTTTTTTTGCTGATTTTTCGCGCTCAACCATTTCCTGCCAGCGGCGATCGTCATCGTCCATAACAGCGTCGTACTCTTCCCTGGTGAAGCCTTTCTGGTCAGGGTATTTGGCGTTAAGCATCATGGCGAATTCGGTCATGGTAAGGTTTTCAGCCTCTTCCCTGCTGATCCCGAAATGGTTTCTCGCCGCCATGATGTATTCAGTCGCATGAAACTCCGGCGTTGTTTCCTTGCTTTCGTGCTTCTGCAACTTTCGAACCTTCGCCCGGCCGATAACACCATGCATGATCAGCGACTGAGCTATCAGAATCAGATTCTCAGGCGGGAGAGCGCCACGGCGCCATACAAACGTACGCCTTCTAGTGCGTGATGGCTCGTGCCAGCCTGTCAATTCAGAAACGTCCTCGTCACAGCATGACTGAATGACGTTAATAGCCGAGAGCAATGCCTTTCGCACATAAGCAGCTGAACCTGCTGCATCCAGAGCCCACTTCGGCAGGGAAATATCACCGAAGTAGTAAGCGTAAAACCTGCGCTGATGCTCCGGTATAGCACTGTGAATTTCCCGGGCCGCATCAAGCATCTTCGCCACGTCATCATTGAACAGCGCATAGAAAGTGCGGACGATATGCTCTGGTTCGCCGATCCGCGTCATGTTACGGAACGATGGCCGGAAGAAGTATTCACGGCCGCCAGCACCAATCAGGCACTCTCCAATTTCTTTCAAAGGGGTCATATCGCTCTCCATAACCAGTATCAAGGGCAGCACGCCGCCCTTTGTAGTGATTACGGCGCGGCAGTCACGGTAACTGCACAGGTGTCGGTGAAATCACCGTCAGCAGTGGTAGCCGTAATAGTCGCGGTGCCCTCGGCAACTGCTGTCACCAGGCCGGTTGAACTGACGGTGGCGATGGATGGCGCCGAAGTAGTCCAGGTGATTGCTTTATTAGTAGCATCGGTTGGCTGAACCGCGCCGCTCAGTTGCTGGGTTGCTCCAACAACCAGGGAAGCAGTTGCAGGGGTAACTTCAACGCCAGTGGCCGCGATAGAATCTGCGACTTCAAACACAACGGTGTCGGCGTCGTAGACCTTCCACTCGCCGGAGAAGGTGGAGATATCGTTGGTACCGAAGTCACCAGACCATGACGTGGTGTTCATGTAACCCTGGATGTAAGTACCAGCGTTCTCACCCGCAAAGTCGAACCGCACCCACAGGTTAGGCTGACGACCAGCCTGTACTTCGTCAAATATGTACTTCGACAGACGCCACGCGCCAATCTCGTTATCTTTATCAGACTTGCGAAATTCACCTTCACCAGAGATCGTCAGATCCATGTTATTGACCAGGTTCTCCACCAGCCCTTTGGCATCATCTGCCTCGGAGTTGATGGTATTCATCGAATAGTCGATGCCCTTGGTCGTCATAGCGCCGAGACGCTTCCACTCGGAAAGCGCTGGCACTGCGTCGGGGCAGCCAAAGGCCATGCGTAGCACAGCTACTTTCCCGATCAGCTTGCCAAAATCATTAGCACAGCCTTGCATGTGTACCTCTCAAATAAAAAAGGCCGCCGGATGGCAGCCTGATGGGTTGATGATTGGGTTATTCGCCGTAGACGCACATGAACTGGAGTCGGAATACCAGGCGGCCCTCTTCAGTCAGAATAGGTGCAGGCACATTGCCGAGGTTTTGAATCAGCCCAAGGCATTCTTCGGTAATGTCGTTCTGTTCAACATAATTGATGATTTCCTGAGCCTTCTCAGCGGCTGCTCGACGCTTATCCTTGGCGGAAATGACATCCACCAGCACGTAGTGGTCAGATCCGAGGTCATTTCGGATGTCGGTACCGCCGTTAGGCCGGAACACGATGAATGCGTCGGTTAACTTAGTTGTGTCGTCCCAAGCCAGCAACTGAACAATGAAGCCAGTGGTAAGCCCGGCATCAACGAAGTAGTTACGCACGCGCTCATACATGGCAGGTGTCATACTGAAAGCTCCTTGCGCATTACGGCATCAATCTGGCTGCGGGTGTCTTCAAATCCTTTAGTGAGGAACTCTTTCTGAGCGGTGGAGCGGCGGAAGGTTTGCGGCACATTAGGATCGTGAACGAATACGGCGTAGTTAGCGGTGTATCCAACTCGCCCGGTGAGTCGAACGCCGTTGTTAATCAACTCCCGATACTGGCTATTAAGCAGCGTTGAGGTGTCGATCGGCGTATAAAGCGCGGCTTGGGAGCTGCCGATTATCATTGTTGACTGTAGCGCCCTGACGACCTTTCGCCCTTTTACATCGTTGATGATTCGGTTGAGCCCGGCTTTCGACTGCTTAACGCCGCGCACTTTGATGCCCATGGCTATACTCCCGTCAGGATGGCGTAATCATCCGCCAGGCGCTCAAACGTGTCGGCATAACGGATAACCTGCCGCACCTCGTCAGCGCCCGCCACAACCGGGTCAGCCTCGATCGAAACGCCAATCAGCAGATAATCACCAGCGGCCGCCAGCGCGAACTCTGTCCAAACGGTGTTCTTGACGACGATTTCAGCGCCCAGGCTGGCTAACTTCTTACTGAGCCCGCCCTCGTAATCGCAGAGGATTTGCTCAGGTTCGGCATAGCCAAGCGGATCGCCGTATTCGTCATTTCCTTCCAGTTTGCGCCAGATGGTCGCCGTGGCGGTATAGCTCCAGTTCGCTACCGATGACATCAGCCCTCCTTCCAGCGCAGCACCTTCGCGCCAGTCGCCCGGATGCGCGGGCAGTTGATGAACCACTCGCCGTCCGACTTAACGTAGCCGGTAGTCTCCCGCCCCGTGTCGGTCATCACCCAGACGCGGGTGAACGAACGCGGCAGCCCGTGCTTAACTGATTTGTACGTCATCAGCAGCCTCCGACCACCATGAACAGGCCGACGCTGTTACCGGCACTGATCGGCAGCTCGCCGGTGCAACCGCTGGTATCGAGCCGGGCCAACGAGTCACGCAGCCAGGTAATGCTGTCGTCGCCATATTCAAACGAGCGGGACGCGCCAGAAGGCGCACCCTGCGATTTGATGCGGCGCGCGCCGGACGACGTAGCCATAAGCGCTGCGGCATACATCAGGATCAGCTTCGCGGTGCAGTCGTCATAACCTGCACCATCGAGGCACGGGATAATCTTGTTCACCACGCAGAGGATCGGCTCCAGCAGCGCCGCGGGCATGGAATAACCCAACTCACCGAGGTACTGTTGCACTTCTGCCGCTGTGATTGGGTCAGCCATGGTTATTTCGCCTTTTTGGTTGCTTCAGCCAGTGCGGCTTCGGCTTCATCTGCGCGCTTTGTTTCTGCTGCCAGTGCGTCGGCGTGAGCCTTGTCTTTAGCTTCACCATCGGCGATTAGCTTTTGGTTCTGCTCCAGTGCGTCGGCGAGTTGCTTTTGAAGGGCCGTCAGATCTGCCGCAGGAGCGGAAGGAGTAGCCACTTCGAAGGTAAGCTTCTCGCCTTTCTTCTTGTCGGTCTCCTTCGCCTTGCCAGTGCTGATCCAGCGCTCAGCTGTTGCATCGTCCACATCCACCACTGAACCAACCTCCAGCTTGCGGAGGTTGGCACCGGCGTGCAGGTTGCTTGCCACGATTTCTACCAGTGCCATGATTTATCCTTAGCTTGATGCGTGAATTACGGAGTATTTGTTGTTGATGTCCTGCTTGACCATCAACCCCATTGCACCCCAGGTGCGCCAGATGTAGTCGCTGTTGTACTCAGGACGCGGAGATGCAACGGTACCGATAGCCTGGCCGACGATTGGAGCAATGACGCCAGCAGACAGCGGAACGATGACGATTTCGTTACCTGACAGTTGGCTGTCTTCTTTAATCGCCGCAACGCCGGTCAGCTTCAGGATTTCATCCATGATCGTTCCGGACTGGAAGTTGTCGGAGAAGTAGCGTTCCAGGTTGGAGATGATTTCGCCGGATACATACCAGGTCTGCTCTGCATACTGGTTGTTTACGCGACGCATTTGATCACGCAGCGCGATTGCCCCGGCGCGGATAGCCTGAGACGTTGCTGTGCCAGAGGTGAAATCGATGTTAAGGCCGGAAGCCCCTAGGTCGATCTGTGCTACACGCTCATCGTCACGCAGCCCTTTCCAGGTCAGGCCGTCGAATACTGCAAAGTTGCCAGCCTTATCGCGGAAGCCGTTGAAAATGTAGTCAACGTAACGACGCTGAACGTCTTCTACAGAACCGCGCTGAGCATCCGACTGCGACTGCAATGCCTGCGGGCTGTTGAAGATGGGATCACGCCATTCGAACTTAAAGCCAGAGTCGTGGATAGGCACCATGGTGCCATCGAAGGAATAGCTACGAGCATCGAGTGCCGCGCCGACCTGTCCGGACATGGAAGTGTGAGCCCAGCCGCGGCCACCGGTACGAGCGTAGTCGTAACGAGACTGTTCGATTCGAACGGAGCGAGAAAGCGGCATTAGATCGTTCAGCAGAGTGAACTCGGTATTCGGCTCGAACTGCTGAAGAACAGTTGTGTCGAAAGCGCGATACAGGCGACGAATATCGTCAACTGCGTTCACCGCATCGAGATAAGGAGCGTTTTCTGCATCGCCACGGAACTGAGTGCGCGCCAAGAAATCCGCTGCTGCCTGAGCACTGGCGTTTCGCTCAATTTCAAGAGCGCGCCATTGCGCCTGATTTACCGCGAGGTTACCGGTCTTCTCGCCGATAGACTTGGAGAATACAAACATTCATTGCTCCTTATTTGAACGCAACGCGAATCAGATCGCCCGCCACCGCAGTGACTGCTTTATCTTCTTCGACATAAGCGAATACGGCGGCATCATCTACAACCGCAGTGATCTGACCGTTGGCTACTGCAACCGGCTGGCCTTTGGTGTAAGTGCCCGCTGCTGCTCGCACATTTAGGAACATGCCAGGCAGCGGATGAATACCAACAACCAATTCATTGGCTGGGATTGCGTCATCAACACTCAGGCAGCGCAGGTAGTCTTTGTTTGCCACATACTTGATGGCGGATTCTGCCCCGACCACAGAGGCCGTGAACTTGTCAGCAGTACTGAAGAAGCCAACTGTACCAGGCAGAGTCGATGCAGCCGCCCCGCCTTCACGGTTAAGCAGCGGATTAGGGAACACGCCGCCGGCGTGGATAATATGCTTTCCGTCTTTAGCCATTTTTTACTCCGGCATTTCGCTGACTGATTGGGTGTTGGTTGCCTGATGGCGGAATGCACCGTTCAGGCCGAAAGATGTCTGGCACTTGGCGTACATGGCGTCGAGCGCCTTACCGTCCAGATCCGCGACTTCGTCGTCGCTCATGTTCATCGCCAGCATCACAGCCGCGCGCTTTTCGCCTTTCTCTTTATCGGCGTTAGCGCTCATGCTGTTGAAAACGACGTCCACGCGATCGGCGAGTTTCTGCGCCCACGCTGGCATCTCTTCGTTATTGGCGGCCTGCTCTTTTTTCTTGGGCTTGCCGGTTTCCGGGTCGATTTCTTCATCGCCTTTTTTCTTGGCGATGGCTTCTTCTGCCTTCATCTGGTTGTATGCGTCCATCAGCTCGGCGTCGGACTTGCCTTCAGTCGGCTTACCAGCGGCTTGCAGCGCATTGATAATCAGTTCTTTCATCGGATCGTTCTCTCCGTTGGTTTTAATCTCGTACTCAGGTTGTTTGCGCACGACTTCTACAGGTTCGCCGACGAATTGGGCCTTGCCGTCATCGTCGATGATGTACTTCTGTTTGAAATAACGGGAATCATCCCGGTATACGAAGGTGTCAGGCCATACCGACTCTGGCCAAAGCCAGTTGTCATCAGATCGACCCTCTCGCAGCTTTTCACTGATTGCGCGCTGGATGTCGTCGAAGGAAAAGTTGGAGGCATTGGTAAAGAAGAATTTGGTTTTGTTGATCAGGCCATCGCGGGTGCAGTCGATTCCGTCAGCCAGGCGGGCAACTTCGATCTGCTGCTCATCACCTTCTGAGTTAACGAAGATGCCAACGCCCTCTTCCGGCGTTCCGGCACCTGGCTCATCAAGCAGCACAGCCACATGGTCAAACATCATGTTTGTGGCGATTTCGTTGTACTTTTTCCCCTTCGACTCGCCGTTGGCTGCTATGCCGGAATACAGCAGGCCGGTGGAGATGTGGATCGGGTCGGAGTTGGTGCCGGCCAGCATCTCATCCAGGCGGTTGATCAGGCGCTTGCCCTTGTCGCTAGACTCGGCGTACTGGCGGTTAACGTACATGTCGCCCATCACCTTTCCGTCTTTATGGCTGACGTTCTGTAGCCAGGCCCCGACGTGGTACTCGTTCACCGCCCGGACATCGCGCGCCGACACATGCTTGCCGTCCACTTTTGGGTGGCCCAGCGGCATCGGGTTACGCTCGAGCGTGTTGTAGGCCTTTTCGATTTCTGCTGCCGGGTACAACTTCCGGTTCATCACGATATCGTCCACGACAGGCGTGATGCCGCGAACCACGATATGTGGCTTGCCGTCGATGGTTTCAGTGGTGATGTTTGAAGCGGAGTTGACGACGGTCAGCACGTTAACGCGATTGCGTTTCATGCTGGGTCCTCATTGGTGGATTTCAGGCAATAAAAAAGGCCGCCATAGCGACCTGTAATTTATTTGATTTCAATAAAACCTGGCGGATGTGGCAGCGAATCTAACGTGTCAGCATGAATGAATGATGGCGTTGGTGATGTAATAGCAGGCTCACCATGTCCACCACCGGATGTTTCATTATTCATGACAACCAAGATTTCACCATCGTCGCTTTTCGCTCTGAAGTTTTTAGTGATTTCTACAACATCACCATCTTCATTTACCCACTCGCCAATCGGCCAGTAGACGCTGCGCCACTTAACTTTCATGCCGGACTCTGGAGCAACTGCCATTGCGATATCCTCAATGAGAAAACTGCGAATAAATATACATCACGCAGCCTCCTTGGCGGTCCACTGCTGACGCTCTTTTTTCAACTTAACCGCCAACCCTTCGTTGAATATGCTGCCGTCGTCGTTAAGCAGCACCGGTATCTGGCTGCAATAGCAGTTGTACCGGTTGCCATTCTCAGCGTAGAAGTCGCGCACCTCTTCGGTGGTGTAGACCTTGCCGTGGCGGCTGGCGTGCCAGGTGCGCGTCGTTGGTTTGAGCGCTGACAACCACAGCAAGCCGGTATTCAGCCCCAGCCGGTCAGCCGCCCAGTCCGTCTCATTCCATTGAGCTTCACGCAGCGCGCCGACCTGCTCAGTCTGAGCGATGGTTTTGGCCTTCGACATCGATACGTCAAGACGCTTGCTGATGACGCTGGCCGTCTCGCGTGGATTCACGCCGCGCGCTACCGCATCGGTTATGATGTTGGTCAGATCGCCGCGGGCTGTGTCGCTGATCACCTTCCAGTCACTGAACGTTGTCAGCCTGGCCGCAGATATCTGGTTCAGATAACCGGGACTGCTTAAAAGCTGCTGTAGCGTCGTCTGACTGGCGTACGCCTGTGACTGCTGCGAGAGGTTGTTGAAGGCCTCCACCGTTCCGCGCTGCGCTTCTGCGACGACGTAATCCATTGCCCAGAGATTTTGCTCGCCACCTTCCAGCAGATAATCGTCGAGAATGCTCTGCACCGCTTCCAGCAGATCAGCAAGCTCCTGCGCCGACATGTCGTATATGAACTTGCCGGCGTTAACCTGGTAGAGCCGCATATCCGCGCCGTTGTCGTGGCACAGGAAGTGCCAGTTATGGCTGTTGGTTTCACGCTCTCGTCCGGTCATTCGCTGGTCGAACAGGGCTTTCAGTGCCACCTTTATCGCGTAATACCGCTCCTCAATGTCGCGCTCCATCTTGCTGACGGACTTGCGCGACATCGTGGGGTCAACTTTCGACCGTGGTATCACCGGACTTTTCGGCTTCTGGTTGAGGGTCGGCCAGAGGATCAGATTTTGGTTTGTTGCCATCAGGCGGAACCTCATCATCAAGCTCAGGTAGTGGTTGCAGTTCGCCAGCAGCGCGGATCTCGTTCTCTTCGATAGCCGAGCGTCCAAACGCGTTTGTCGACTTAACGGCCACGTCCGCGAGTTTGTCCATGTTGGCAATCTTCTCTGCCTGGCTCGGTGCCAGTAGATCGGACCATCCGACGGTGATTTCCTCGCCTGCCGCTGGAGGAATGAAGCCAAACTCCCAGAATCGGGTAACGATGTCCGTTATCAGGTCTGTCAGGAATCCGGTTCGCCGGCTCATTCTGGTTTTGGCCCAGTCTTTCGCATCCTCGCTACTGGCCCGCTCGCCCGTCTGCATGCCGACCAGTACTTTGACAGGGATCGGCACGGTGGCGCAAAACTCATTCAAAATGGTTCGCCACGTTGGTTCTGGGTCCGCCGCTGCAACCGATAACACACTAACATCGCCCTCCTGCATCATCACAGCGCTATCAGAGCTATCGTTAAGGCGTCGCACCTGCCCATCAAGGGCTTCGGATAGCTGAGATTCTGAAACACCAAGAGCCTTAGCCAGTGCTGAGAAGTTTGTTTTGGCGCTGAAGTTGAAGTTGAGCTGGCGGCTGGCGTTTTTGAAGAAACCTTCAGCCGCACCGCCGGATACCTTTTCGCTGTCCATGATTTTATGGAAGCCAGCAGCAAGCATTGATTCGCCAGAGTAGAGGCGTCCATCGTCTGACCCTTCAGCGAGGATAATTACGCGGTCAGGGTGGACGTTAATGATGCGTCCGGGCTGCCCGCCTGCCTGCTGTTGTACTGGGATTTCAGTAAACGAGTACATGGTGACGTCACCATAGTTCTCGCTGCTCTGGTCTTCGTTGTAAGTGACAGGCTCAATCTGTGCCTCCCACACAGGGATCAACTTAACTAACGCCTTTTCCTTCTGCCTGGCAGTAACTATCTTATCGACCGGTTTATCCCAGGTCCGGTTATCCTTTACCTGTATCAGCAGCGCAGAGTAGCGCCCCACTAGGTTGCGTTTGTCAGCGCCCTTTATCTGTTTCCAGCAACGCTTTAGCAGTTTGTTTACGCGCTTATCCCAGTCCGTTTGCTGGGTGGCATCCTTCGTCTGGTCACCTTCGTAGACATCCGGGAAGTCCTCCCAGCAGCCATCGACCATCCGGTTAACCGCAGCGTTAGCAATAGCATTGCGGCTGTAGGCTCGGAAAAAGTCGTCGAAGGTCAGATTCAGTGGATAGCCAAACTCCTGGTACAGTCGCTGGCGTTTCGTATTACTGGTGCCATTAAACAGAGCGTTAACGTAGCGCATACGATCACGATCGAGGCTGGCATTTGCGGCAAATTGTTTGTTCATTTCGCTTTCGTTCACGGTTTCCTCCGTCAGCGCGAGCGCACCAACATGCCGGTGATTTTCTTTGGTGAATGCAGTACTCGGTAGCGGGTAGCATCCCAGTCGTGGTCTTCCTGCTGGGTATCTACGTCATCTGGGTTTTTGCTGTCGCGAACCAGCACGGGTATGCGGCTAATCCATCCTCGGCAATGCTCAAACACGTAAAAGGCAGGCTTCTCAGGTATGCCAGATTCCAGCTTCTTACCTTCAACTACAGCCTCAAGCATGTCAGCGAATACCGAGGCCCCGTTTACTCGCGAGCCAGGCTTCTTATTGGCTTCAAGCCATTCGACATCCTGACTTTCCATTTTCTGGCCGATCGACAACTCATCGTCACCGGTATTGAAAATGGCGCTATCAGCCGGTCCAGGGATAACTTCCGAGCATATTCCCGGAACAATGTTCAACTGGCCCTGCGTAACACCGTCTATTTGAATCTCTTCCGGCTCGTCGACGTCTTCGCCCACCAGCCGCTTGTCAATCCACGCCACGCCTTTCGCGACGTTGGTGGATGACATATTCAGGCCTTTGTTCAGCTCATCAGGCGGGCAGCCATACCATTCTCCGATCAGGATTAACGTCCCTGCCGGCGGGCAGAACTGCCGACCATCAGGCAGTTCGGCGGCAGTGCCATCAGCCTGAGCCCACCACAGATTTGAGAACGGCTTCGACTCACCCCAGTCATGGGAGCGGTCAACTGTCCAACTATCCGGTATGCGGAATGGCTTAATGACGTGCAGCGATTCATTCCACAGGTGGTCGAATCGCCCGCCACTGGTCACATCCCAGGAGCCCTCTACCCACGCTTTGCGTCGGTTAGGGTCTTTAATAGCCATCAGGGTCGCAATGTACTGCGGGTCGAGGTAAGGGTTCTCTTTGAACGATCCGTGGATGGCCACGCGAGTAAGCGTGATTTCCTCTTCTCGCTCAGTCTGGGGGTTGAATACCATTTGCCTGTCACGCTGCACGGTTCCACGCGGAGCCGGCTCAATGAAGCGCTTCTTCACCCAGGTATGCCCGATGCCAAACGGGTTGGTAGTGCTGAACGTCTCCAGCGGGATTGGCTTCAGTAACTTGCCATTATCCAGCGGGTAGTTCTCCGGCCTGAACGATGAGCGTCGGCAGGAGAACATCATTTCGTAGAACTCTGGGGACTGCTGTTTCGTCAGCTCGTTAAAGCCAATGAACGGGAATTCTTGCCCGTGGAAATCCCAGTAGTCGTCCGCCTCTTTGCCGAAGCGGAAGAGCAGCTCCTCGCCAGTAGGCCATACCCATCGCAATTCGCTCGCAGATGACAGATAGCGTGCACCGTCGTTGAACAGGCGAAACATACGCTTCGACTGAGTAATGATGTCGGCAAGGTTCTTATATTCGGTGTCGAAAATGACGCCGCGCCAGAACGAGCCATAACCCACGCCGACATTACGCCTGAACCTGGCTAACTGCGCAGCGGTCTTGCCTGGTCCGCGAGTACCCTCGAACAGGATTTCGTTACATGGGCAACTCAGCGCCAGAGACTGCGATCCAGGCAGTGGCTTCCATACAGCTTTGTAATTCATCCACCGAGCACCCCGTCCTGTTGTTTCTGCGCTGCCGCTTCCCAGTCGTCCACGCTATCACTGGTTGGCACCAGCATGACATTATGCGTGACCTCTTTTGTTTCAGCCTTATTCTCGATGCTGTATGCCTCACGCTCGAGGCCGATCAGCGTCTTCAGGCTGTCGCTCAGGTCTTTCATGGATTTAACGCGGGAAGGTAGGCTGATAATTTTGTGGTACAGATCGTTAAGCTTATCCTGACCTTTATCGTCCTCACGGCGCATCAGGTCACCGAGCATCTCAAGTGCGGCCACGTCGCCACATTCACCAGCCAGCTCATCGAATAGCATGTTTGTCAGTTCGCGAGCCCGGCGGATGTCTCCCCGGTGCTCCATGCGTACTGTGGCAATTACCTCGGCAGTCGCCTCTATCAGTACGCGCTCGGTCAAAGTACTTTCGTTGCGTACCGTCCTGCGTACCTCCTGCTTGCGTACCAGATCCTCAGCCTTTTGCTGAATCTTCGCATTGAGGTCACGCGACCAGTCATCACGCTTGGCACGCTTACGGATAGCGCCTTCGCTGATACCGTGCTGTGATGCTATTTCTCGGAGGGACATCACTCCGGCCCGGTACGCCGTCTCGATGGCCTCCCAGTCCGGTTTGCTCATTCGTTACTCCGTTGTTTGTTCTTCTGGCTGTTCGGTTTGCTCTGCCGGTACCGGCGTGAACTGCACGCGCTTCACATCGGCAGGAGCGAAATACAGCCACTCGCCCGTCTCCGTCGCCAGCGGCACAAAGCCGTTAACCAGCTCAGGCTGACGTCGTGACATCTTTCCTGTGAAGGTTTCGCCTGTTTGGGTGGTTAGCGTGATTTGGTAGATGTCGGACATTGAGAGCCTCTTTATCCGCTTGTGAAGTCCAACATGTTGGACAAAGTGATTTCTGCATTAAAGACCACTCCTGATGGAAGGGATCCGCAGCAAAATAATTAGAGACCACTATAGAAGCAGAACTCTTCTGCCTCGTTTTTCTATAGGAGGTTACATGTCCACAAACTTATTAATTTCATTTGTAATTGCCATCTCGCCATCAATCAACGAGATCGTCAAAACAGTTTGCCTATCGAAAAGGCTTCAACTTTTAGAGCGCTACGGCATTATCAAGCCCACCCACAGATAGGCTTTGTAATGGCCCGCTTAGTTAATCAACAACTCAGGCTGCGTTACCTGCATGATGTGCTCATGTTCGAGCCTCAGCACGCGTTTTTCCTTCTTCCGTTCGTTCATCAACCGGCTGCCGATCGTGCCTTTCAGCTTTGAGCGCGTTTCTTTAATGGCGTAGCGGTGCTGCATTTCTTCACCCATCGCCATGCGTCGGTTTAGCTGCTCGGCCATCCAGTTAAAGGCATTGATATAACACTCCTTTACTGCGGCAGCTGTTTTGCCAGTGAATCCCATCACGAGCATCATGCATCCGTCGCGGGTGATGTTATACATAGGCTGAACATCGCCATTTTTATCAATAAAATCAATGGGCGCAAAATTGCGCTGGGTGAAGTCATCGGAGCATTTCAGGTTACGTATGGCACGCAAAACGTCTTTGTGTCGCTTGCCAAAGTAATCCGCCACCTTGAGTGATGTGGTGATTATCTTGTTGTCGAGGGTCGTGACCATTTCGCGGAAGTCGAAGGCCGGAATAACTGACGGATTATTCATAGCGTCTTTACCTTTTAGAAAGTGAGCCTGTCTCACAGAAAAGCCGCCCGAGAGAGGTCGCCACCTGTAACGGCTTTTCTCAGGCTCGCTTACTGAAAGGCTCTCGTTTAGATGCGCGTGAGATGCACATAAAAGCCCCGCGGATGCGAGGCTGTGAGAATTTGCTACGGTTAAAGTCCAGAGGAGAGACTGTGTCAGAACCTCAGGGATGAGGCTCTATTTCCCCTGGGTCTGCTTATCCCATTCCTCGCGGAACTTGGATGGATTGTCGAAACCTTCACTGCACTGGTTGGCTTTCATCACTTTGCACCCGATTCTTTTGTTTTCTGGCAGTTCGCCTGCCACGCTTTGTTATGCGCGAGGATGTCGCGCTTCGTCTGGCGGTCAAGAACATCAATGTCGTGATCAGTAAGGTAGATTGGCTTTACCCAGTCACAGGCTGTATCAACCACCACCGGGACGCTTCCACGTGTCACGCAGCTCGCGATCAACATCGTCATCAGGCATGCGGTTAACATTCTGCTGTACATTGCTGGCCTCTTTCGTTGCTTCTACCCGGCGTTCGGCTGCTGACTCAATGGCCGAGGCCTTTTCTTCTGTGCGCTGTCGGTCTGCTTTTTCTTCAGCCTGTTCACGCCCGCGAAAACGGCCCACACCAAACGCACCAAGCACCATCAGGATCGCAACTCCGATTGCCGCCAGTACAGATTTGAGTGTCGTCATAGGCTCACCCGCTCGCGCATCCAGCCATAAACGAATGACTCGTTAGCCGGCCGCTGTTCTGCCAGCTCAAGATAGCGCTGGCCCTGGCTACAGTTCAGTGCGCGAAGCAATACGATTTCCCCTTCGCCGCCTCGTTTCTCCAGGAAGGACTTTAGCGCGCTGATGCTACGTGGGCCGATTTGCCCGTCGGCGATCAGATCTGGATAGAAATGCTGCTGGTTATTGAAAACGTTCAGCCAGCGCTGGAACCATTTAACCTGCACCGATGGCCCCATGTTCACACCGGTATCGCAAAGTTCGGCGGCAATGGAAGGGGATATTTCTGCCACCTGGTCAAATCGAGGGCCATACCAGTAATCAGACTCAAGGATCGCCAGAGCCTGATCACGTGTAAGGTTTCGCATATCACCGGTATAACCATGCGCGCGGGCAGTTGCCTGAGTAATTCCCCAGTTCGTTGGTCCGCCCTTATCATTCGGGTGATCAACATAACCGCCCTCTTTGCCGAGGATGGTGTTAAAGATATCGTCTTTGGTCATGGCTATTCCGTAATGACGACCTTCGCCAGGTTCCCGCGTGCCAGCCACACCGCCATGCAGATGACGGAGTTAAGCAGCAGATCGCCTAGATTAACCTGAACGTAGTGGCCGAGAAGAATGTTGAAGGCGTTGAATCCGGCGGCAAGGATGACCAGGTAGGCCAGCACCGCGACACTCAGGCGATGACGCTTTCCCTCTTTCCGGAAAAACATCAGCCTGACCATGATTAACAGGCAAACTATGGCGTTTGCATCCATCAGAAGAAGCTGCCATGTCATTTATCTTCCTCCCCCAGCCCCGGCATCTTCCCGCTTTTGGATTTGCGGAGAATACGCAGCAGGACTGCCACGGAAATGGAAGCAGTGACAATTGCACCGACAGCTGGCGATACCTCAATGCTGGCCGGTGGCTTCATCAGGCTTAACGGCGTGTTGATGATTCCGGCCATGATTTTCGCCATGGGGACGGAGAAGAACACGCCACTGATAAACGATATCAGCGCAAAGATAGCCTGCTTCCAGAGTTGATGGGGATCTGAGGTCAGAACGTATAGCGCCGTTCCGGCGAGTGATCCGAGCATCACTGCTGGAGTCGCCTCCGGAAACAGCGTGGCAAAGGTTACACCGACTGATGACGATGTAAGACCAACGCCTACGATAGTGAAGGTCTCAGACATATTTATTCCGCGTGTAGTTGGTTCAGGCCCTCGGGACGATTTAACAAGAAGGCATGTCGAGGATGGTTCCCGGGACCTGGAATAAAAAACCTGGCGACAAGCCAGGAAGATGAGGGTAAGGCAATGTCGGCTCTCTGGCCGAAGGGTCCCAGGTAGTGGGTTTGGCTCGCCTGGCTGGATTCGAACCAGCGACCAACCGCTTAGAAGGCGGTTGCTCTTTCCTCTGAGCTACAGGCAAATTTGGTGGGCCGTGAAGGATTCGAACCTGCCTACCCTTCCCTTATGAGGGGACTGCTCATACCAAATGAGCTTCCGGCCCTGAAACGAAAAAGCCCCGCACGATGGCGGGGCTTGGAATTTATTCATGTTACACACAACAATGGCAACATATACGAATTAGTTTGCTCATTTGTTCATTAAATTGCAAGCACGTTGTGTGATTTATTTGCAATTTTCCTCACATTTTCGCGATCGTTAAACGCATTTTGAAGCGGTTGGTATAAACAGAACAATGAAGCATTGATGATTTGCTTCACCTCTCTACGGATTGTCGAGATGCTTGGGTGTTTGTACTGATTGCCGCCACGCGTCTTCATAAGGCGAGGCTTACTTACTGCATGCTGCCATGATGCAATTCGGATCTCGCTGGAGTTGCAGACGTAGTAGGCGAAGATAACCCGCCAGGCATTTTCATCCACATTCTTCAGGTAGTGGCGAATGACAGCATCAATGAGCATCCCGTCATCATCACTACATACCGGCCGTGATGCTTGCTGGGGCTCGACGGTAGCCATGAATCTGGCAATCATGTTGATCATCGCTTTATCAATCTTGCCGGTCTGGCACCATGCGCCCCACAACTGGAGCCACTGGTCTACCCATTGATGCTGGTCGTTGGTTAATTCCAGTTTCATTATGCGGCTTCCTTATGTGGCTGGTTGGTTTTGGTCTGGCTGTGCTTTGCTACTGGCGGCATGCTAGCGCGCTTAACGCTTTCTACCTGGTACCTCAGGAAATCGGCGTGGTTCATGCGGCCTCCTGTCGGCGGGCCCGGCGTTTTTCCAGCGCGCGGGCTTTGCGTGTGAAAATAGATTTGATGCGTTGCAGGTATTGGATGTCGAACCGGCGGACAGAGTTATCGTTGTTTATCGCCTCAACTTTTTCGGCACCGATGCGCTCAATAAGACCCTGCTCGAAAGCCTTTTGCGCGCCGTCCCGATCCCGGTTGCAATAGACACACTGGGCAGCGGTATTGTGAAGGTTGAAAGCCAGATGCGCGGCAGCGCCACGGGTGCGATAGTGTCCGCAGTCCATGGTTCCGCCAAACTTCTGCTCTGGCAGCCTGCCGCAGCTGATGCACGGCTTACCGGCATCCCTCAGACGGACGTACCGGTTGAATGCCGCCTGCGCTTCCGATCTCCACTGCGGTTTCGTTTTTAGCGCCACCTTTCTCGCTTTCAGATCCCGGCGTTCCGCGCGCTCTTTCTCTTTGCGCTCCTTGATGCGCTTAGCCGCGGCTTTCACCTTCTCCTTCTCGCGTTCTTCCATTGCGAGGATTGCGCCGTGTTCCGGGCAGCACCAGCGGATCCGGATGTCATGGAATTTCGGCACGAAGTATTCTCCGCATACTTTGCACTTACGGCGTGATGGTTTACGCATGATTCCTCCGTGCCGCGAGACGCAGCCATTTCTGATCCACCAGGCGGGCGGTGTAGCCTTTCAAGGTCGGGATGTCGGACGGCTTAATCGCTGGCTTGCGCTGGCGGCGCGCCGGAACGCGGAAGATTTCGTTTGTGATGACGCGGGAAAGTGGAGTAGACATCAGGCCTCCTGCTTATCGCGCAGCTGCTGGTACTCACAGCTCTGCGGAATGGTCAGGTGGCAGCCGATATTCATCGCCCAGGCTTCTACTTTGCACAGGAAGATGTACATCTCTCCAGTTTCCAGTTCTGACGTATGGCGGAGGGATTGGACCGTGGTGACCTCGCCGGACACGACGTCTACCCGGTCCTTGCTTTCGTAGCCGAGATAGGTGTGCTTCATCGCTTCTTTGACCCACTCAGGCGTAGCGAAGGTCTTGCCGCGGGCGATGAGGTATTCGCTGATTTCCGTGTACCACATGTGGCTGAGGGCGTTCTGCGACAGGCTGCGCTTCTCTCGCCATGGCTTAACCTGAAGGCGGAAACATTGCCCGGCATCCAGCAATGGCTGAATCTGCTGGCCTATGGCCGCGAAGTTTCCTCGATGGAGTTTGATGCCGTCTGCTGGCAGGTTCATACGGCCTCCTTAACGGAAACCGCAGAATGCAGAAAATCGCAGGTGCATTTCTGCATCTGTGACAAGGTGAGGAGTTCAGATTGTGGTCGCATTTAAGTCCCCTTAAATGCGCAGAAGTCACCGGAGTTGTTCAGGCTCCGATGACATGATTATGGCTGCTTGATTCCAGAAAATCAAAGGTTACTAAACCGTGGATGATTTCTTTGGGTGATATTTGCGAATTGCAGCATCGACACGATCGCGAGATGGTAAAACATCAAATGCTATGTTGTAGAATTCACCATCATACGCTTGCTGTCTGACAACATTAAATTCTTTGAACTGAGTCATTGGGTAGACCACTGGTTCATTGGAATTGGTAGAACGCATTACAGCTTTTGTTACCACGCTTATTTTATCAAGACCCGCTTCATCGTGCTTGATATCCCCTTCATGACCCAAACCAAAAACCAAGTAATCTTCCATTTAATCTCCTTTAAAATTTTGTCATGCGTCTAATTCGACCTACTATTTCATTAAACTTTGTGAGATAAATATTTGTTCGCATTTAGCCATAAATGGCTCTCTTCCTGATATTTCATGGTATAGGGCATGATTTAGCATGATTCCCTTCATGCTTTCTTCGCAGTCTTTCCTGCTGTAAAAGACATTCACCGGTTCTTTTTCAGTGTTCAAGTTCACCACTTCCAAAGAACAACCTGACATATTGCTGAGGCTGGCACAGGTACTCAAAACCAGCACAAATAGTTCGTGCATAAATGACTCCCTAATTACTGTGCTGGTTATATTGCCCAAACTTTAGCAGAAATTACGACTATTTTTTAACGGCGGCGAGCATCGCCTTATAGCGATCCGGAAATCGCGGGCTCTCCCATTGCAAACCCATCGCCTCGCACATCTGATAAGTCGGCTCAATCGGCACCAAAACCCAACCATCCGGAATCACCGGAGAGTTGCCAGCCAGTTCAGGCGTAAGCGCGTAATCGATATGCCCTTCATTATCGACTTCGAAATCCGTCCCTTCCTGCATGATGATACCCCAGCATGTGCGGCGCACTTCATCAGGGTCGCAACCTTCCTCAGCATTCTCCTGGCGATATTCTTCAATCGCTTCTTTGCAAAATGCGATCGCGTCTTCGCGCTTCTTGAAGAACTCTTCCCCATGATGGTCATTGAATGCGAAATATCCGTATACTGCCTCTGCTGGCAACTTGTAATCCGTCGTTACAGGTTCGGCACCCTGAAGCATGGCCGCCTCCACGATTTCAACCATGTCTTCTGGCGGAACCTTGCAATGCAGCCCGATGTGTCTTTGCTGCTTGGCGTATTCGAGGATGTGTTGAAGCTTGGTGCGATTAATCATGATTTACCTCCCTGAAGCATGGCGGCGCGGCTACCATTGACCATCTTCACACCCAGGCGGATATCGTCCAGCTCAAGGTCGCCGTTAATTTCTGCATGCCGGAAAGCGATAGACAGGAACTCCATGCACTGCTCGTTTGTCCATTCAGGCACAGATAACGGCGCTGGCTGAGCTGGAGGATAATTTGCCAACATCCAACTAATGACGTAGTCGGCTTTGAACCGCTCAATCGGAAAACCTTCATTCCAATCGCGGAAATGATAAATAACGTGACTCAACTCCGGTTGTCTAGGCTTGCTCTCCGCTTCGAGCGATGCCAGCGCGATACGCGCCAGCTCGTTCAGGATTGCCACATCAGCGTGACCGAGGGTGTAACCAGCTTTCAAATCGGCAACTGCTTGGACGGCATGTTTGTCGATGTTGCTCATTGGGCGGCTCCTTCTGTGCGATACATCATGATTGTCAGATCGCCTTTAGTCGCCAGGCGCACCGTTGTTCCTGGTTCGATGCTGGACAGGTCAAACGCATCGTAAAATTCGTTTACTGCCTTCTGTCTACGAGATAGCTTTCTACGCTTATCCCACTGCTTTAGCGCAATGGAGATAAACCACTGGCCTGTTTTGAACATGATGAATAACCACCCCATCAGAGCGAGGCCTGTGTTTAGAATGTTCAGAATGCTCATGACTGCACTCCTTTGCGAAGCTGGGCGGTGAAGTCACCGCAGATAGTTGCTGCTGCATCAAGCCCAATTTGTTCGTCCTGATAGCAATTAATAATCGCATTGCTAATTTTCAGGCAAACTTCATCTACTGCGGCGGCCCGCACTTCAGCCAGGAAAGCCTGGTACGCAGGAATCTGCATCACAGCCAGCGATCGAATTATCTTCTGAACTTCTGCCGGGCACTGCTCATAGTGATCATCTGTGATGAACACTGCCTCGTTGTGGATTGCTTCGACTGCACGCAACTCCGCAGCCAGCGCCGCGCATCTGGCTTCAAGTGCGGCGTAGTCTTCGTAATCAACCATATCGCCTTCAGCACTCTCTACCACGTCGCAATGGCACGCATGCTCATCACAGGACACCCACTCATAACGTTTCACGTTCATACCCCTACCCTCCCCCAAACCATCAATACTCGCTTCATAGCCGCGCTGTTGCGGCACTCCTGAAATATTCCGTTGGTGCAGCTGCGCGCGGTGCCGTCCTGCTCTTCCGGGGTCGCCAGGCGATAAGTCACCGTTCGCCAGACCTTGCTCACCCGGACAATCTTGCGGGCCCGCTCCAGATCGATAGCGTTCTTCGTGATGCAGTTGATGGTCATTCCGCACTCTGTGGCCACATCCTTCGCGGTGAAGGTCCGGTGCGTTTCGAGATAACGCAGAATTGCCTGTTTGCCTTTCATCGTCTTAGCACTCATAGTCAGCCTCCTGTTGCATCTGGCCGCTGTAGGTGAAATCTACCGGGTCCAGGCCGGAGTAGCGGCTGCTGAAGTGGTAGGTCTTTTCTGCCCCCGGCGCATGGCGGGACTTCACACAGATGATTTCGGTGATGCCTTTCAGCTCGGTGTTCTCGTTGTACTTCTCATCCCGATACACCATGAAGATCACATCTGCTTCCTGCTCAATGACGCCAGACTCTCGCAGGTCTGCCGCTACGGGACGCTTATTAGCGCGCTGTTCAAGGTTTCGGTTCAGCTGGGCCAGAGCGATGACCGGGCAACGCAATTCTTTCGCCAGGTTCTTCAGGCCAGTGGCGATCTCCCCTACGCTGCGGTTCATGTTCTCCGGGTCTGACATCCGCATTTTCTGAAGATAATCGACGATGACCACGCCCAGTCCGCCCAACTTCTTACTCATACGCCGCGCTTCCGCACGCACCTGGTGAACGCTTAGGGATGGCTTGTCATTGATGTAGATCGGAGAGTCGATGAACTCCTTCATGCAGTGACTAACCTTCCCCCATGCCTCGTCCATTTTCCCGCTAACCTTGCTCAGCAGATCTTCTTTGCTTACACGGGCCCGATGGAAAGCGACTCGCTCAGAGATTTGTTCCACTGGCATCTCGAGACTGAAGAACAGCACCGGCTTTTTGTTTTTCAGGCCTACGGTTTCTGTCACTGTGGTGCTAAACATGGTTTTCCCCATGCCAGGGCGCCCGCCGACAACGATGAAATCGGTGTTGTTGAACCCGCCGAATGCGCTGTCGATGGTCGCCATGCCCAGCTCGGTTTTGTGCTTCCAGATATCGCCGCTAATAATCGACTGGATGGTATCTAACGACATGTCGATCCCGGTAGTGATGTGCTCGGTGCCATAGTCAGCACTGTGCTCAATGCTGGAGATATCAGCCTGAATGTTGCCAATGATGTCAGCAATACCTTCGGTAGTTGGTTCGGACAGCTTCTGGATCCCGACCTGTAACGCCAGGGTCATACGGCGACCAAGGTACATTTCACGAAGCTTTTCGCAGTAGGCTGCAAGGTTAGCGAACGATGGCGTGTTTTTGCTGCATTCAGCCAGGTAAGCGAATCCGCCCGCACTCTCCAGCGCTCCAAGGCGCTCAAGGTCGCTGGTCAGTGTCAGCAGGTCTATCTTCTCCCCGGATTCGTTAAGGCGCTTATAGGACCGCAGAGCCACCTTGTGAGGCGTTGCTGTGAAGTGGTCCTCAGTCAGCCCCTCAATCGCGTCAGTCGCCATGTCAACGCCGTCTGTGCGGCCCGCTGCGAGCATGATCCCGCCGATGACGGCCTGCTCAACGTATAAATCAATAAAACGGCTCATGCTTTGACTCCCTTGCGCTCACGGTGCTCGTTGATGGCCTGCTCGTAGACAGATCCCCAGTTCTTCGGATTCAGTATCCAGTCGAGAGTCAGCCATGGCTGATCGCCTCTGGTGCCGAACAGGGAAGACTTGCTAATCAGCTCGAAGGCCATTCCCATGTGCTTCAGTTCTCGCCAGTTGCCCTGGGTGGTTTTGCCGTTCCACACAGCTTCCAGGTCTCTATAGGCCGGACGGCGGCGGTTCCACTCATGCAGTGAAACGGCCTTCGAAGGGAATTTTTCATTCCAGAGCTTGATGATCTCTTCGTGCGGACAGGCTTTCGGGTTGCTTCCATGACCATCTGCCCATATCAGGGCGTCTGACAGGTATCCATCAAAGCGGGTCATACGGCACAGGTTCTCTGGCTTGAAGCTGTGACCCCAGTTCACATGGGCCCAGCGGATAACGAGTTTCAGCTCTTCAGCGGTGTAGCACTGGTCTTTGCTCTTCACCGTGGAGAGAGCTTTCTCGAAAGGTGCCAGCGCAGCACAACGACTACCCGTTAGCTCGTTGAAGTAATCCATCACTTCCTGAGCGAGTGAGTTTTCCCCCTGGGGGGATTTAGGGGGATCTTTTCTTTCTTTCTTTTGAATAGTTTCTTTTGTGTTTAGCTGAGTTGGCTTATGGGTATTAGCTGACTTGGCTAATGTTTCATTAGCTGTTTCGGCTAATGATTTGCCATTTTGGCTAATGCTGAAATTCCAGTCAGAAATCACCTTATTCACCCCGATCGCCAGGCTATTGGTAACGATGATGTTCATTGCAATCATCTCGTTCTTAGCCTTGCAGACATGCGTATGGTGAATGCCGGTCATTGCTGCAATCTGGGTATTGGTAATGCGGTCAAACTTTTTCCCGAACCCGTAGGTTTTGCGGATCACCGCCAGAACGACCTTCAGCTGGCGAGCCGTTAAATCAGCAGCCATAACCGCTTCCAGCAGCTCGTTAGCGATGCGGGTATACCCATCATCGATATCTGCCACCTGACGCTCCACGACCGTTACAGACGGTCTGAAAGGTATTACTTTTGCGAGGCTAACCACGGCCACTCTCCTTACGTTTCAGCTCTTCCAGGATGGCGCGCATCTTCTCTGCCACAATCGGATTAACCGAGCGGATGAAGCGGTCGCGGGTTATGTTTTTATGTACAGCGGTATGGAAATAGCGTGGTTTTTTTGCCATTATTCCTCCTGCAATGAGTGCACACGATTTGCATTTGAAGGCCAGTTCTGTTCGCGCAGACTGGCTTTCGCCATTTTTGATACTTCCCATCACATAACTCCCGGCGCCATAGCGGCCAGACTTGTCACCACCGCAGCGATTGATTCAGTTGGCAGGAAGCGCAGCAGTGCTTCAGCAGCTTCTCTCACCTCTTTCTCAAGGCGTTGTATCGGCTGACCAAGTAACTTCGCCTGATGCGCTTCAGTGCACTCTTTCATGGCCTCGGCTATCAGTTCGGCCTCAGTCTTTGCGACCAGACCGAACTCTCTCGCCACTTTCTCGTTATCCCGCGCCATCACGTCGATAATGACGGGGATCAATAGCATCAACCCCTTGTCGTTCTTCGGGCCCGGATCGTTAATCATCCGGAAGAAGTTCTGCTTCGTGTTGTGTTCAGAACCTGCCAGTAACAACCCCTTCCCGCCGCGCGCCAGCCACTCTTTCGCAACCAGCTGAGAAATGTGAACCTGAGACTGGCCCGGCGTAGCTTTTTGCCAGGCCTTAACTGCCTCCCGTATTCGAGTTAGCTTACGGTTATTACGCGGAACACTTTGATAAATCGAAATCAACGGACGTTGTTCAAGTCCGGTACTCTGTTGATACGCAAGTGAATGCATTGCTTTCCCTTTCGTGGTTAGGGCCGCCAATCAGGCGGCATTATTTTTTGGTGGAAACAACGCATCGAGAGATGTATTGCTCCCCAGCTTATTCATCGCGTCAACCAGGCGGCGGCACGAATCCAGGTCTGGTGCTCGTATGCCAGCTTCATAGTTAGCAAGGCGGGACTGGTTCCAGCCGCACGAACCTGCTAACTCTGATTGAGTGATGCCAAGCTTCTTACGTTCGTTGGCGATATTGTTCATGCTGATCCTTTCAAGAATGGTCACTCAGCATCATTAAACACAGTTCGTGATTATTAATCAACACAATTCGTGTAAAGCTTTTTAACACGGCGCGTGATACAAAATGAGAATGAATAGAATCGAAGATATAGCGGGCCGCATTAAGCGACTTCGCGAAGATAAAGGGCTGTCACAAAAGGCTCTCGCAGAGCTTTGCGGGTGGGCCTCGCAGTCACGCATAGGGAATTACGAATCAGGCACCAGGAGCGTTAGCGTTGATGATGCAACTGTAATAGCTAAGGCGCTGGGGGTTGCGCCTGCCGAGCTGCTTTTTGGCGATGACTACAAAGGCCCTTACAAGCCAGGTGATAAATACCCAGTTATAAGCAAGGTGCAGGCAGGAGCATGGTGCGAAGCTGTTGAGCCGTACACCCTTAAAGATATCGACCTTTGGCTTGAATCAGATGCTCACATTCAAGGTGAGGCATTCTGGCTACAGGTAGATGGTGACTCAATGACAGCACCGGCGGGTCTTAGCATCCCAGAAGGAACCTTTGTCCTCTTCGATACTGGGCGCGAGGCAATCAACGGCAGTCTGGTAATAGCAAAGCTATCCGATTCTAACGAGGCGACTTTTAAGAAGCTGGTGATCGATGGCGCACAGAAGTATTTGAAAGGTCTCAACCCTCAGTGGCCACTTGTTGCGATTAACGGCAACTGTCGAATTATCGGTGTTGCTGTAGAGACGAAGATGCGGCTGGTCTGATCGGCAAGATGTTCTGGTCGGCATAGTTGGTAGGTATCCAATTTTTTTAATCACTACTTTAATTTGCAAGGTCATGCTAAATGGTTGACATGAAAGAGGTTATTGAGGTTTCAAGTCTGGATGACATTGAATCTTTGTTCGCAAGATTAGATGGTGGCGAAGAGATACCTATCGAAAGGATCAAGTTCGACCTCTTCAACAGTGTGAATTTTAAGATTTATGGTGACCCATCTCGCTACAACGGAACGCTTCCCTCTGCTCTCGCTCAGGGTTTATGCGAATTCCAAACTGAAATTTATAAAGTTTTCACACTAATAAAATATAAAACTGACAACCTTCAAAGGTTAACCGGTAAAGATAAAGAAGAAGCAGAGATCATCTTTACCATTGATGAAGGCTGTACTGATATACTTGCTGCATTAACTGATCTTTTTGAAGCATTCGGTAAAGCATTTGAGAAGGTAACGCACGGCATGAGCCCTGGCCAAAAAACATTATGTCTCTTGTTTGCTGTCACCGTTATAGGCGGTGCGTGGGTTGGCACGTCATACTTAGAGAAAAAAGCCGAAGTAGAAGTGAAGCAAGAAGAAACCAAGCTTGAAGAAGTCAAGATTAAATCAGAAAACGAGCGAATGACTATCCTGAGGGACGGAATGCTTGAGGCGATTAGAGCTAAAGCAGGCGTGGATGCCGTAGAGCGCGCCGAAGGGATTCAGGAGCATACTGCAAAAGCGTATACAGGGATATTAAAAGGCGCATCTGATGCTGACAAAATTGTCATATCAGGCGCAAGCACCGTTGAACTGTCTAACAAAGAAATCCACGAGCTAATCAAGAATCCTATCGAAAAAGCAAAAACCGAAGAACACAACCTTGAGTTAGTAATCGATGGAATTAAACGTTCAGCCGATAAAATTACAATTAGCTGCCGCGAGCCTACAGGGGAGTCCACATTTCCTGTCTCTGTTGACACTTCCTTTATCGACGATAAAGACGAGATAGCCTTGCTTTTTGATGCAATGAAAGACAATAAGACCGTGAAGATTTTAGGCAGCTATAAAGTTAGAGCTGGCGTGATTGAACAAGGTAATGCCTCGTCAATATCTGCCCCATGAGAATAACCCGGCCACCGCGCCGGGTTTTTTATTGCCCACCCATAAAGCTATCCGCCATTCTGCCGATAACTATTCAGCCTGAAGCTGATAACAATAACTATCGCAACACTACCTGCCCGCCCGTGCGGGCTTTTTTATTGCCCTTTCCGCACTATCTCAGCTGCATCCCTGTTCACACCCTTCCCTATCACGTTTCCTGTTTCCTTCCGGTACTGCTCCAGCTTGTCGATGATGTTTTGCTGGGTCATGGGTAAATCAGCCAGTGACAACTCCATGACCGCCCGCCCCATCGCCTGAATTTTCATGCTTATACGCTCTTCATCCAGAACCATGCACATCCCTCCTGCTGTTTTTTTAAGCGTAGCACTGGTATTTAAAAAAATAAATTCCCTTTCAAATCAGCAACAACACGCTTTGTTGTCATCATTAATCACAATTCGTGTTGATCAATAAAACACAATATGTGATTATCCACCCATCGAAACGAAACATCGACAGCTGAGCGAAGTTAGCCAGCGGCGAAGTGGAGATTCGGTCAGTCGAACGGCGCGACAGTAAACCATGCGTCGGACGCCCGGCGGGCTCAGGGAGAGCGGCAATGGTGCGTAACTGGAATGTTTTGGGGTGTGGTGGGCAGCTGATTCGTGATGCTCGCGGATCAATCCGGTCCACGAATCCACCACACCGACCAAAGCATTTCTCCCGCATCAGCGGGTAACTACAGAGGGTAAGGCGATGGACAGGTTCAAAAAAGCTAATGCAGCAATAAAGATAGATGGCTACTACCTCCCAAGACCTGAGGAGTCATCTCTTGGAAAGCAAGAGACTGCTTTCAATAGAGCAAAGGAAGAGGCTCTCATGCATCTGAAGAATCAAGTAATGGATATAGAAGCCCTCACCTATGACGACTTCAGAGCAATGCGAGCCAGCAATTTTAAATAGACCCGCTCCGGCGGGTCTTTTATTGCCTCATACCTCAGTCGCTTCACCGAGGCGGCTTAGTTATGACAACCGGCGGCCATCCACCGCCCATTGAAACAGTGATGAAATGCGCAGAAGTCTTGTTTAACCGTTCCGTTCGCCGCGATAAGGCCAAGAGGATTTATGAGCAACAAAACTGGAGGGCGCCCTTTCCCGTGCGATTCCATCGTGGAGCGCGACGAAGTTGGTCACTTACATGGTTTCGAAGTCAGCTCTGGCGGCATGACGCTACGCGATTACTTCGCGGCTAAGGCTATGCAGGCCAGATTATCCAACCCGCAATGGATAGCCAGTGATGAGCGTGCAGCGTTGGATGCTTACCAAGTCGCAGACGCAATGCTCCGCGCCCGGGAGGCGTCATGACAGTCACCCACAACGGAAAGCAGTACACCGCCAAAAAGCTCAACGATAACGAGTGGCAGCTGACGTCGGTATCGGCACCGCGCGACAAGCTGACGCTGAACCGCTGGCAGATGCATATCGCTGGCCTCCTGGAACAGGTTGAGGTGAAGGTATGATCAACCACTACGGCACCACCCCGCTCATACGCCAGTGCGTCACGCCCGGCATGATGGCAATGCATGAAGGCCGAACCTATCGCGTCTCAGCAGTCATCCAGGAGCGAAAATGGGTTTACCTGCACACCGACGCAGAAATCATCCGCCTCAGTGACTGCGTGATTGACGTCCTTCTGGACGGTCACGGCAACCCTATCCAGCACTAACCATCCTATTCAACCGATCGGCCTGGCATTACGCGGGCGGGATCTGCACATCCAAATTTCAGGAGAAACCATGAGCGAAGTAACGGACTTAGTCGTCATTGAAAAACAGAACGCAATGGCGGTATTCACCACCAAAGAGCAGCTCGACCCGATTATTGAGGCGATCGAGAAAGAAGCTCGCAGCCTCGTACCGGATGTGTCGACCCGTAAAGGCCGCGATGCTATCGCATCCATGGCGCACAAGGTTGCCCGTTCCAAAACCTACATCGACAACGCCGGCAAGGATCTGGTTGCTGAGCTTAAAGCCCTGCCGAAGCAGATCGACGAAAGCCGCCGCATTGTGCGTGAGCGGCTGGAAGCGCTTAAGGATGAAGTGCGCCGTCCTCTAACCGAATGGGAAGCCGAGCAAGAACGCATCAAGGCTGAACAAGCCATGAACGCTATGCACGCCGAAGCGCTGGTGATGAACGAGAACATCGATTTGCAGCGCGCGATTCAGTTCGAAGCAGACCACGAAATGGCTCTGCTGATGAACAAGGATTTCGACCGTGAACGCGAAGAGCAGCGCCGCCAGGCGGAACAGGCTCAGCGTGAACACGAAGAGCGCATTAAACAGGAAGCGGCAGAACAAGCCCGACGCGATGCCGAAGCGAAACACAAAGCTGAGATTGAAGCCGCAGCGCGCCGTGAAGCTGAAGAGAAAGCTCGCGCTGAGCTGGCGGAACGCCAGCGCATCGAAGCGGAACAGCGGGCGGCGCGTGAAAAGCAAGAATCGGAAGCACGGGCGGAACGGGAAAAAGCCGCAGCAGTGGAAGCTGAGCGCCTGAAGGCAAGACAGGCAGAAGAGAAACGCCTGGCTGAGCAGAAGCGCATCGCCGATGAGCAGGCAAAACGTGAAGCTGACGTGAAGCACCGCAAAGCGGTCGGCACCAACATCGTTAACGCGCTCACAAGCAATACCAGCTTAACCCGCGAACAGGCTATCGAAGTGCTCACCGCTCTGAAGGATGACCTGATCCCCTGCGCGAAAATTCATTACTGAGGCAACCATGAACGCATACCTCACTTACGACCGCATTGAAGATCGGCGCTGGGTTGAGAAGCAGCTCACAGACGAGAAAGAGAAGTGGATCGACGACCGGGCGCAGCAAATTATCGACATGATGCCGAAAGAACCGTCCGGCCTCTTCCACTTCTCAGTCCCGATTGACTCCAGCCCATACGAAGGACTTCGCAGCGATAAAGCTGGCGAAGCCTACAACGATTTCATTTCGGCAGTTGCTTACGTCCAGGCGGAATACGACTGGGAACACCGTACCGGCTGCCCGTTTTAATTTTTGAGGGGATTAACAATGAGCACTGCACTTTCCACCATGGCCGGGAAACTGGCCGCACGACTCGGCATGGATGCCGGCACAGACCTGATGAATACACTGAAGAATACAGCGTTCAAAGGTGGCAACGTCACGGACGAGCAGTTTACAGCCCTGCTGATCGTCGCCAACCAGTACGGCCTGAACCCATGGACCAAAGAGATTTACGCATTCCCAGATAAAGGCGGGATTGTCCCGGTCGTTGGTGTTGATGGATGGGCTCGCATTATCAACGAACATCCTCAGTTCGATGGCATGGAATTCTCTTACGACAAAGAGGAAGGCGCGTGCACCTGCAAGATTTACCGCAAAGACCGTAAGCACCCGACTATCGTCACCGAGTACATGGGAGAGTGCAAACGCAACACTCAGCCATGGCAATCCCACCCTACCCGCATGCTTCGCCACAAGACGCTTATCCAGTGCGCGCGCCTGGCATTTGGTTTCGCTGGCATCTTCGACCAGGACGAGGCAGAGCGAGTGATTGAAGGAACAACGGCAGAGGTTCATGCGGGCCATGAATCAGATAGCCGTCGTCCGGATCTGATCGCAAAAGGCGAGTCTGCCGCACGCCTTGGAACCGTTAAGTATCAGGAATTCTGGGTAGCGCTGAGCGCTGAAGAGAAGCAGGTGATCGGCGCAGTTGAGAAGCGACGCATGTATGACATGAGTCTTGCTGTCGACAACGCCGAACCTGTCAATGTCGTAGAGACGGAGGCTGAATGATGGAGCAACGCACCCCTGAATGGTTTGCTGCGCGCTGCGGCAAAGTCACTGCCAGTCGCCTGGCTGATGTCATGGCCCGGACTAAGTCGGGCTACTCCACCAGCCGCCAGAACTACATGGCCGAGCTGATTTGCCAACGGCTGACCGGGAAGCTGGAGGAAGGGTTTTCAAATGCCGCGATGATGCGCGGCACTGAACTTGAGCCAGTGGCTCGCGAAATGTACGCCCTGAATGAGTTCGATGCGGAAATCACTGAAGTTGGACTCATCGATCACCCATCCATACCCGGATTCGCAGCCAGCCCGGACGGACTTGTTAACGACGACGGGCTTATCGAAATCAAATGCCCCAACACCTGGACCCATCTTGAAACGCTGAAAACTGGCGAGCCAAAGCGCCAGTACATGCTGCAAATGCATGCGCAGATGATGTGCACCGGGCGGAAATGGTGTGATTTCGTTAGTTTCGATGATCGCCTGCCGCCCGACCTCGCCTATTTCAAGAAGCGCATTCATTTCGATGAAGGGCTGGCGCGCGAAATCGAGTCTGAGGTTAAGAGCTTTCTTGCAGATCTGGAATCGGAAATTCAGAAAATCACAGAGCGTGCAGCATGAAACGCACACCCTTCTACCGCAGGCCCGGGCGAACCGGGCAATTCTCCGGCCTCCGTGAACGCGTTATCTGGATGATTCAGACGCGCGGCCGCCCGGTAACCGGTAGTGAAATCGCCGAGAAGTTCGGCGTAACGCTCATCGAGTTTAACCGGGTTGCCAACGGCATTACCCGCGGCTCCGGACAGATTGCGCAGATCGTTGAGTCGGAAAAATGGCTCAACGAGGACGGCATCTGCGACCGCACTTTCGACCTCGTCACGAAGCCGAAGGTTGTAACGCCGCAGGGCAAATCGCGCCTGTTCACCCGGCGCGCTATAGAGCAATCGCAGGAAGGTAGGCGGCAGGAGTGCATTCAACGTGCCGCCCGCCGTAGCCGCCTGATTGCTCAGGGCCTCTACATCGACGAAATGGAGTCAGTGCTATGAAAGCGTGGTCACTCGAAGAGCTTGCGCTGCTGTGGCGGCACTCAAACGCTGAAGTCGCAGAGATTACCGGCCGCAGCATTGAAGAGGTCGGAGATAAGCGGCTGCAAACCAATATTGAGCGCAATGGCTGGGATGTAAACGATCCGGAGCGGGAGGCTGCATGAGCAAAGGTACCATTATCTGCCTGTGCGATATCACTGGCGTCATGTCTGTGCCATGGGTTGAAGCAGGCTACCGTGCGGTGTTGGTTGACCCGCAGCATCCAGATACTTCGATTAACGGTCCGATTGAACGCATATCGGCAACCATAATTGAGGCTATGCCGCGGCTGTCCCAGATCATTCGTACCGAGAACGTGGTCATGGTTATCGGCTTTCCTCCTTGCACTGACGTTGCAGTATCAGGATCCCGTTGGTTCGAATCAAAACGAGCCAAAGACCAACATTTTCAGGCTAAAGCTGCGCTCGTTGCCGAGCAATGCAGGATGACAGGCTTGGCGGCCGGATGCCCGTGGGCATTCGAAAACCCAGTTAGCGTGTTCAGTAGCATCTTCGGTTCGGCAGATTACACGTTCCATCCGTACCAGTTCACTGGGCTGTGCGAGGATGACAACTACACGAAACAGACCTGCCTCTGGACAGGTAACGGCTTCAAGGCGCCGGCAGAGAATATGCACCCGATGGTGGAAGCGGCTATCGACGCCGTGAAGCTGGCCTGCGGCCGGATGGTGCCGAAGAAGAAGGCAATCGAGGTCATCTCAGGAACATCTTTCGCCGGATTGGTGACTGACTGGTATCCGGACAACCGCATTCACGAATGCCCTCCCAGTGACGAGCGTGCCAACATTCGAAGCGCAACTCCTCTGGGCTTTGCGAAAGCAGTTTTTCTTTCGAATGCCCCTCATCTCAAAAACAAACGGGAGGCCGCATGACGCCAGCAAATGAAAACGCCATCCGCGCCGCCTGCCGCCGCTGCACCGAAGAAATCCAGCAGGCCATGCGCAAGAAGCCAAAGCCTAACTGGAACGAAACGGTGCCTCCCATCATCAACAAGCATCACAAGAAAATTGAAGCTCTTGGAGTTAGCCTCCTGGAGTTCGTCGTATACACAGGGCGGCTTAATCGCCGCTTCGGAGTTGAATCGTGACCAAATACGCGAAACTGGATAGCGAAGTGTTAAGCGCTATCGGCGCTCAGCCTACCTCGTTTTCTGAACTATTTAGCCCTTCCGTCAGACAGGAGTGCCTCGTCATTGCTGAAGCAGAAGGAAAGCACCCGATGGACGTCTTCCGCATCCTTGACCGCCGGCTACAGTCACTCAGGAAGCTTGGCGTTATTCAGCACGTCAAAGGCAAGGGGTGGATTCAGCCATGACATCAATAATCGCCAGGTCGCTAAAGCGGCCTTTTTTATTGCTGGCCTTCACCCTCAACCGCATTAACGGCCAGTTCCGGGAGCATTGACCATGGCAGACATCATCGATACCGCAGCAGAGATTGAAGAGCTTCAGCGTAACGCTGCCCTTTCCGCTCACCGCATCGACCGTAACGCGGTATCAGCTGAACGTTGTGAAGAATGCGACGAACCGATTCCCGAGCCGCGGCGCGCTGCCGTTCCCGGCTGCCAGACCTGTGCGGAGTGCCAATCCGTCATCGAGTTGAAGAATAAGCAGAGGGGACAGTAATGCAGAAGGCAATTTTAGACATGTGCTGCGGTTCGCGCATGTTCTGGCTCGACAAGCAGGACGAGCGCGCCGTGTTCAGTGATATCCGCGCCGAGCAGCATGAACTTTGCGACGGACGCCAGTTGGTTATTAGCCCGGACCTTATTGCCGATTTCCGCGCCCTCCCTTTTGGCGATAACACTTTCCCTGTCGTCGTGTTCGATCCGCCGCACCTTGAGCGTGTCGGTGATAATGCATGGATGGGGAAAAAGTACGGCCGGCTCAACAAAGAAACATGGCGCGACGATTTGCGTGCAGGCTTCGCCGAAGCGTTCAGGGTGTTGTGGCCACACGGTGTGCTCATCTTCAAATGGAACGAAACGCAGATCCCGGTAAGCAATATCCTGGCGCTTACCGACGAGAAGCCGATCATCTGGCAGCGCACCGGCAAGTCAGACAAAACCCACTGGGTGATCTTCGTCAAAGGTGGTCCCAATGTTCAGGATAATCCAGCCTAATACCTGGTATGCCGATCCGCACGGCGCGCCATGCAAAATCCTCCGCGCTACCCACGAAGTCATCCACTACATCCGCAACGGCCGCACCTGCATTGCCAGCATGGGCCGCTTTAATCAGGATTTCGAGCCGCTGACCAAAGCAGAGGCCGACCGGATCGCTGAAGAAATCGAAACAGCAGAACACCTGAAGAAGCTGCGCGCAATGCGGGCGGCCTAAGGAGAACTATGAGCACCATTCAGGACATCCGAAACCAGCTATCAACCCTAGTCACCGAGGCGCACAAGGTTGCATGCGCCCTCGATATAGGTGACGAGCGAACCGAGGCCTTTGAGCTATACGAAGCGCTTCGTCGACTTCAGCGGCAGGGCGCCGCCGGAGAGATTCTCTCAGCAACCAACCCACTTCTCGCCTCGCCATATTACGACGAGGACTGGGACGAAGATGAAGAAGACTGACGCAACTGATAGCCAGTTATGAGCTGGCTATTGGGTGCGAAAGCACCGCCTCGTGATCCCTTTTGCCCGGCCACGCGCCGGGTTCTTTTTACAGGTGACAAAATGAAAAAAGGTTTACTGCTACTGGCTGTTCTGGCGTTGTCTGCGTGTGATGTGAATGATGCGGATGTGCCCAGCCGTAACGTCAGCAAAGCCGCGGACAATTTCGAAGCTCAGCGTCGCTTTGTTTTTTATAACGGTATCACCGGCGAATTCATGCTGGAGATCACCGGCCTTTGCTCCAAAGACAACACCAGCACCGATCGTACCCTGGGCGTCATCTGCAAGACCGGACCAGGCGTCTACAAAAAGCACATGCTCGGCCTGTCGGATAACGTGACCTGGTTCATGGAAGATCTGAGCGGCACGAACGCCAGCGTGAACCATTATCGCGTCACCTTCAAACCTTCAGTAATCATCCCTGATATCGATATCCGCTAACCGCTTAACAGTAGGAGCGCCCTATGCAATCAAACCCCATGACCTGGCTCATCGCAGCACTTATGGCGCTGGGCGCTCTCATCTCATTTCTTCACGAACCGGAAGGTGTGCAATGGCTGCTTTTAATGTGGGCGCATTAGTCCAGAAGAAGACCGGCGGTATACATGGCGTGGTGGATAGCCAACTGGAGCCGGAAGGCGATCACCCGAAAGCCTGGGTGCGATGGGATGACGGCAATTATTCAGTGCACGCGGAAAACGAATTACGCGCGACCACACCCGACAGCCCGCAGTTTTATAAAACAATGTCATAGGAGGGGAGATGGTTACAGCAGAGCCACTCACTGCGCAAAAGGCAGCGAAACTCCTGAAAGTCTCACCGAGAACTGTCTACCGTCTTATCGACTCGGGGCAGCTGGCCGGGAAGAAAATCGGGAACAAATACCGAACGACCGACGTCGCCTGTATTGCGTATTTACATGACCCGCGCGATCCTGTTTCCGCGAGCGCGGGTGAACATAAAGGAGAAATTTTATGTCAATCACCCTCAGAGGCGGCGTCTGGCACTGTCATTTCGTTACGCCGTCAGGGAAAAGAATTAGACGATCTCTTGGTACGGGGGACAAGAAACAAGCGCAGGAGCTGCACGACAAGCTGAAGGCAGAAGCGTGGCGGGTTGATAAAATCGGGGAACTGCCGACGAGGACGTTTGAGGAATGTTGCATCAGGTGGATCCGTGAGAAGGAGCATAAGCGGTCACTCGATGACGATAAGACCAAAATCGAATACTTCCTGCGGCATTTCTCCGGCCGGGATATTTCAACCATCACGGCTGAGCAGGTTCATGAAGCTGTTTCGAAGATGGTCAACCGTAAGCATATTCAGGTCTGGGAGTCGCGCCGGGACGCGGCTATACGGCGTGGGAAGGAACCGCCTCCGTATGTAGAGAAACCGGTAAGCCAGGCCACAAAGAGTCAGCACCTTTCGTTCATGCGATCTCTGTTCAAGGCTGCGGCTAATGACTGGGGCTGGATTAAAACGGCCCCGGTTATAAAAACGAAAAAGCCGATCAGCAAACGCATCCGATGGCTGACCAGGGGCGAGGCAGAACGGTTAATTGCCTGCATGCCGGAGTCGATAAAGCCGGTGGTGATATTTGCACTGGCAACCGGCCTGCGCCGCTCCAACATCATTGATCTGGAGTGGCAGCAGGTCGATATGCAGAGAAAGGTTGCATGGGTAAATCCGGAGAACGCGAAGGCGGGCAAGGCTATCGGCGTAGCTCTGAATGATACCGCATGCAGGGTGTTAAGGGATCAGATCGGGAAAAGTTCCAGGTGGGTATTCGTTCACACGAAGCCATCAACGCGACCGGATAAAACCGTCACTCCGGCTGTCCGAAAAATGCGAGTGGATGACAATGTCGCCTGGCGCATTGGACTGGAAAGAGCGGGTATAGAGGACTTCCGTTTTCACGACCTCCGGCATACCTGGGCGAGCTGGTTAATTCAGTCTGGCGTTCCGTTGTCTGTTCTGCAAGAAATGGGCGGCTGGGAGTCCATCGAAATGGTCCGTCGATACGCTCACCTGGCACCGAACCACTTAAGCGAACACGCACGTAAAATTGATGCCATTTTTGGCAACCATGACACAAATACGACACAAGGAGAAAATCAGGCTGGCTTGAAACTGGCGTAAGCGCCTGTTTTTAAATGGCACGCCCTGTAGGATTCGAACCTACGACCTACGGCTTAGAAGGCCGTTGCTCTATCCAACTGAGCTAAGGGCGCACGGAGAAGAGTGTACTTCGCGGTGGTGAAACGCCTGGAATTATACGGTCAATGCGTAGTGAGTCAATGCCTTTTCCGCCTTCTCTGGCGATAATGACTAGCTGATTGTAAATACGGCTGTTTTTTCAACATTTATCCCTCTTTTACGGGCTGCGAAAAGGCTTAGCCGCTTTTAAGTAACGCCTGCTGTTTTCCTGTTTACTTCACCTTCACACTGTCCTGCGGTATCCCGGCCGCCTGGAGGCTGGAAGTGAACAGGACGACGGAGTGACAGCACCAGAGCAGACAGGTTTTCCCGCGTGCGTGCAGCACATCTCACACGACATTACAGGCATTAAGCTTGAACCTATTGTCGCCCTCTCCTCTTCACGCGCGGTGGGGGCCGAAGTGCTCAGCGTGCTGTCGCCGCATCAGCAAAGCGAAAGCTTTTTCCAGGACTGGTCAGCCACCCGGGCGCTTATGTTGCTGGAAGCACAGATCGCCGCGTTAAAAAACCCCTTCCCCTGTGACAACCTTTTCATAAATTTGCCGATAACCGTTCTGACCATACCGGAAATGTTCCAGCGTTTACTGCAACTTAACAGCCCACCGCTGAACATTGAACTCGTGGAACCTGCCTCGTTCTTTTCACTCTCAGACCCGGTACGTCAGAGGGTGAGTTGTGCGCTTCAGCAGTTGACCGCGCGGGGACACCGGATCTGGCTGGATGATATTGATGAAGCGTCAGGGCAAGCATTTTTATCCTGTCGCCTGCCGTTAAGCGGAATAAAAATCGATAAGATCGCTTTCTGGCGTTTACGTGAAACGCCGGCGCTGACACAGCTGGTCACCCTTTGTTCAAAAATTGCTGCGAATGTGCTTATTGAAGGCATTGAAACAGAACGGGATCGTACATGCGCGCTTCATGCTGGCGCGCGCTTCGGTCAGGGATATTATTGGCCATCCTGGAGATGGCAGGAGGACTGAACGGTCATCGCCAAGAGGGAAGCTATGCGAATGACAGTACGCCGTTACCGGCGTCGTCGGACAGGAAGTGATTCACTGGGTTCTACGCACTCGCCTTTTGCTCTCCCATTTTTTGATCGTCTCGAATATTTGAGCCAGTCAATCAACCAGACCCGCAAAACCGATGCTCCCTTTATCATTCTGGTCACACAGGATAATTATTTCCGTTCCGGTTTTCTGAGCGGGCAGTCGCCCCTGAGCAATTGCTGCGACTATTCCACGCTGGATGCCGCTCTCAGTGATTTAAATCACTGGCCTTCATCGCGTCTGGTAGTTGACATTGAAAGCCGCGCCTCGCCGCTCATTGACCTGCTGGACCGATTACGCCGCCACAGCCTGTTCGCCCCCTACCTGACACCCTACCTGCTCGTCCGCGCCGATGATTATGATGCTCGCCTGTTTTGTAAAGCGGCTGGCCCTTTTCATGTGCTTGAACGCCAGCTTACGGCATTGGGTATGCAACAAACCTTGCTGGAAGCACCGGCACCCGCCGGCAACCGCAAAGAGTGGTTTTCACGGGATGAATGGCCGATCTTACAGGCGCTGTCGCAGGGTAGCTCCTTGCGTCAGATCGCGCAGTTACAGAACCGCCCATATAGCCGCATTATTTACCGTCTCAGCTGCATCCTGGCGAAACTTGGACTGAATCATCGTCATGAGTTGCTACATCTTCTCAACAACCTCTCAGATTTCACGTATTAACGTATTCAGTAACTTCTTAATTCCTAAAGACCTTTAGGAAATTACTTAGGAAACATGTTAAATTTTTGTGTTTTTTAACAAAACTTTCGATTTTATAACTATTCCTAATTCTTGACCTTAAACCATGCGAAATGCTGCTGGTACGCTCAACGAGAGTGATTTTATCCATGCGTTAAGGTTCTGGCGCTTCCGTTAACAGGATGATAATGGTGTAAAAACAAGCGATTTACCTGTAAAAGAATGCGATGAGAGGTGAAGAAAACAGCAGATAGTGCTGTTCTGTTGTTGGGAACGGCAATTTGCCAGGAGACGTTTGAAACGGAGAGATGACGCACGAAATGGCGGATTTCAGGGATGGCGGGCAGGCGGGATGCTGGTTGTCACAGCCCACTCACTGTTAACATTCATTTAACATACAGTAAAATCGTTTATTTTTTGTTATTACATAAAGATGAAAGTGTGTGGTAAATGCAATATCAGGACATTTTTGCTAATTTTAAAAAGTTAGTGATTCAGATCCAGAACATAATAATCAGCAATATATGGATATTAATTTACAGGCTTTTCGGACAATACTTAAACGGTATAATAAGACGTGTTTGACACGCGAATAAGAAAAATCATTTTGCCATAACCAGCCTTATGAGATAACTGCGCTGAGGCATTGATATCACCACTACGTAAACAAGGATGCTTTCGCTCTTCCCAGGGACATTTACCGTACAAGGATCTGCGCAATTATCCTTCCGGCTTTTCGAGAGTTTTAACAAAACTCAGCATAACGCTTTTAACAATCTGAGGCATAAAAAATGAAACCGGCATCCGTTATCATTATGGACGAACACCCTATCGTCAGAATGTCGATAGAAGTCCTGCTACAGAAAAATAAAAACATCCAGGTCAAACTGAAGTCAGGCGACAGCCACGAAGTGCTTGACTGTATACGCAACCACCCCATTGACCTGGTCATTCTCGATATTGAAATGACGGGCACGGATGGGTTCGCATTACTGAAAAGAATCAGGAACTTAAATAAAGACATTAAGGTTCTTTTCCTCTCTTCAAAATCTGAAGCCTTCTACGCAGGACGCGCCATCCGCGCCGGGGCAAATGGTTTTGTCAGTAAGCGAAAAGATCTGGGGGAAATTTATAACGCGGTGGAAATGATACTGACGGGCTATTCTTTCTTCCCTTCAGAAACATTAAGTTTTATAAACCATCTGGGGTCGCGGACGGGCGCCGCTGTGGATATGCCATTATCGAATCGTGAAGTGACGGTTCTGCGATATCTGGCGAACGGATTATCTAATAAGGAGATTGCGGATCAATTATTACTTAGCAACAAAACAATTAGTGCCCATAAGTCTAATATCTTTTCCAAGCTGGGCGTGCAAAGTATCGTTGAATTAATTGATTACGCGAAAGCGCACGAATTACTGTAATCCCTCTCTCTCCCTGCAACATATAATCGTCACAGGGAGAGTGGATACGATTAATTATAATTGATCATGAACGTTGCATCGGCGTCAGCCCGGCCCGGCTGCGGATTATCCGCCGTGGCGATATAATTGGCATAAAACGACAGTTCTGCATTTCCCTGCGCATCCACCGCCACCGTCTGGCTGGCCTGCTGCAACGCGAGGCGCGTTTTATCCCGGTCAAGGATCTCCACGGCCACGTTGCTGGCCGCGCTGGCATCATTCAGCGCCAGCAGGCTGTTATCATGCCCGTCCATCTTCCCCGTAAATGTGACCGAAGCTGCCCCCGGCGGGCATCCGGTCAGCTTCAGGGTGAACGGCACAGGCTGCGTCCGGCTCCCCGTTGTGCGGAGCTGTTTCGTGGGCCAGGTGCCGAGCGTGACGGTTTTATTGCTGTCGTCCCCCTCCGCCACGCAGGTAAAATCCACGATATTGCCGTAGAGCTGAATGTTAATTTCCCCAAGCGCCGTCTCTGCGTGTGCAGGGGAGCAAAGCGCAAAGAGCGCGACGGCTAAATACCGTATTCCGTTTCGCATATCTGCTCCTTAGTCGTAGTCGACGCGTAAATAGCCGCGAGAGGTAAAACGCCCCTCGGCAGGTTTTTTACCGGTCACGCTGACGGGCCACGCGCGGATCCCCACCTGTGCCTGAGCGCTGTCGTCCAGACGGAACGGGATTTTGCTGGTCAGGTTGTTGGGCGTCAGCGGCACGCCATTACTGTTGGCAATCACAAAACCCACATCCGCGTTATCGGAAACCAGCGTACTGCCTGAAACCTTCTCCGCTTCAACACGCATCGTGAGCATGGCGTTCGCCTCGACGTTGGTGCATTTTATGCCGATGGTTTTGCTTTGCGCTGAGATCCCCTCCGGCTTATTCCCGATGCCCGCTTTACTGAACAGGGAGGCGCCGATGTCTCCGAAATCGAACTCCACCACATTCCCGGCATTAATTTCACAGCTCTGAGGCACCTGAATGGTCCCGCTGTAGCTGATGGTATAAACCGGCGTGGTGAGCGGATCCGAGGAGGTCGTGGTGACGTAAACCCGGAACATGGTCGCCCGGGGGATCACCACCATATTAATAAAGCGTCGGGTCACCTTAAGCCGGAAGACGAGGCTGGAATCCTGTACACCAAACGGTTTGTTTTTAGACACGTTCGGATGGCTCCCCATCTGAATGTACTTTCTGGGTGGATAGAAGGTGCCAGCGTAGCTGTCGGTGATTTTCATCGCTCCGTCCAGATAGTCGTTAAGCTTCAGATACTGGTAACCATCGCTGGTGCCCGTGACCGGGAAATCGGTAACATAGCTGCGCTTGGTGGTGTTCCCGGACGTTCCCTTAGGACAGACGGCGTTAACACCCACCCACTGAGACTTCTCGCTGAGTGTGACAATCTGCCCCACCTGGTTATTGGAGCTGTTGAATTTATCCGTCAGGTCGTAATACACCTCCGTCGGCACGCCATTTTCATTGACGCAGACGGTGGCGAACGCCTGAGATAGCGGCAAAAATGCCAGCAGGGATAGCCCCAGATAATGGATTTTATTCACAGCGGATCCCCTTAAGTGTGATCGCCTGTTGCAGGCTCTGTTCTGGCAGGCTGTAGGGCGCACGACACTGGGACTGCTTCCCGTCTCCCCACTGAATCAGCAGCTCCCCGCTCAGTGGCAGCCCGCTCAGGTAAATCTGACCGTCATCTCCCACCATGCTGGTTACGCCGCTCTGCGTCTCACGCACCACCGCCCCAAACGGCACAGGCTGGTTATCACGCTTAACGGTGAGCAACGCGCGCACGCCGATGCGGGTGTCAAAACTGGCGCGCACCAGCGCACCGTTCGTCGGCACGACGCTGGAAACGTTATTTTCAATGTCGGTGTTGTTGCTCATGGTGTTAGTGTCGAGCGCCACGCGGTTGTAACGGTACACCGTGGCGTACGGCATCACCGCATAGCCACGCCAGTCTGTTTTGACGCCGGTCTGGTTTTCGACGCTCACGCCTGACGCGCCCGGCGCTTTGATCAAGACGTTGGTATCGCCCAGCGGCTGACTGAATGTGATGCCGTCTGAATGCCCTACCACGCCGCCGGAAAGCTGCCAGTTGAGGTCGTGCTGATCCCGCGTGTAGTTGTAGCCCACGCCCAGCGTACCGTACGTTGCCTGCCAGTTAGCGCTGGCGCTGCCGCTGGCACCGTTATTGCTGGTGTGGCCCTGCGTAACGCTGTAGTTCAGGTTACGATCTTTTAGCAGCGTTCCGCTGATCCCGGTCTGCCAGCTGGTATCACCGTCGCTGTTACGGCTGGCAGAGGCAGTGGCATAGGCCCGGTCGATCGCGTTATCGCGACGGTAGCCGTGACGGGTGAACAGGCTGAACGGGACGGAGACGTTGAACGAGGCGATCCGGTCGGTTCCTTCAATGCCGACGGCCTTGTTCCACGACCAGGATAAGGCGTAGCTGACCCCTTTCACCCCGCCCGCGTAGCCAAGCTGATACCAGACGTTGGATTCGCTGGTGCCCCAGTAACTTTGCTGGCTGCCCGACACGTACACCGAGCCGTAATCGCCAAGAGACTGGGAGATATTGAGCTGGAAACGCCCTTTTTTATTCAGCGTCAGGTTGTGATAGCTCTGCACGTCCGGCACGCCGTCATCGTCCTGATCGTCGCCATACTGGTAGCCTTCCATTGTGCGCCAGGCCACATCGTCGAGGGTGTAGAAGCCTTTGGTCGAGTAGCGATAGCCCAGCAGCTGGAAGTTGGTGCCGAATCCGTTAAGGGATTTTGCGTACAGGAACCGCAGGGACTGCCCTTCATGGCGGCTGTCATCGGCAAGCTGGCTGCGGGCATGGGTGAGATCAAGTGAAACCGCCCCCCAGTCACCGAGGTTTTTACCCGCGCCAATGGCGATGGCGGTATAGCGCGAGGCCAGCTGCGTTCCGCCGTACAGCGTGTAGCCGTCGGCAAGACCCGCAATCATCGTACCCTGAGTAAAGAACGGCGTGTCCTGCTCGCTGTTGCCGCTGCGATAGTCCCCTGCCACCAGATCGTATTTCCAGCGTCCTTCACGCTGGAGCAGCGGAACGGTGGAATACGGGACGGTGTAGCGCTGCTGGCTGCCGTCCTTCTCTTCCACCGTCACCTCCAGGTCACCGCTTGAGGAGGTCGGGTTAAGATCAGTTATCGCAAAAGCCCCCGGCTGCACATAGCTCTGGTAAATCACGTATCCGTTCTGGCGGATCACCACTTTGGCAGGGGTGCGGGCGATTCCGCGCACGGTAGGCGCGTAACCTTGCAGACTGTCCGGGTACATACTGTCGGACGAATAGAGGCGACCACCGCGAAAACCGACGCTGTCGAAGACATCGTTTCCGGTGTTGCTGTCGCCAAGCACCAGCTCGCTTTTCAGCGGGATGATCGTACGCTGCGCCCAGGTACCAATATTTTGCCAGCTGCTGTGCCGCTGGCCGTTGCTTTCGGTATAACGCCACGCGCCGTTATTGCGTAATCGCCAGGCGCCATAGTTCAACCCGCTTTGTAGGTTCAGATAGTAGCTGTCGTCGTCGCTGCCCCGGTTGCCGGTAAAGCTGTAGTTCAGCAGCGCGGCAGGGATGCCTTCATCCCACTGTTCAGGCGGAATATATCCGCGGGCGCTGTTTTGCATCGCCACCTGAGGCAGGCTGACGTTCAGGCGCAACGAGGCGAAGTTGAACGCCGCTTCGCTGCCCGGAATAGCCGTGGTGAGCGGAACGCAGGTATCGCCCTGCACGTTGCTCAGTTCCGGGAAGGCGGCGATATTGACGCCAAAGCGATCGAGCATCGCGCGCGTAATGCACGGCGACAAACCGCCTGCGACCGGCGGCGTGTTGTCAGCTTGCTCAAACCGCACGTCCTGCGTGCCGATAAACTCATCGTTACGCCAGATATCGACGCGATAGACGCCCGGTGCCTGCTGGTGGCCTTTTTCAAAACGCGACAAATCCGCGACGTTCGCCGTGTCATCGGAGAGAAACGCAGGGTTAAAGTAGCTTTCGCCCCAGCCAGCGAGTGGCCAGAGCGTTGCCATCAGTGCCAGCGCAACCGGGCAGTAACGCCATTGAGTGTTCATCGCCCTGTCTCTGCTCACAGGCTGACGCTACTCGCCGGCGTAATGGCGCCATAGTCATTCACACTCTGCCAGGAGAGCGTGCCGCTCGTAGCGGCAGGCAGCACCTGCTGCGCCGAGCTTTTAGGAGCAACCATCAGGTTATCCAGCGTCTGTCCGCCGAGCTTCAGATTGACCAGCGTGACGTAATACGGTGAGGCATTGCTCACCTTAAGATGGTTGCCGACGCGCTCAAAGCGCAGCTGTGAGAGCGCCTCTTCCGGCGGCATCGCCAGGTTAGCCGGGCGAACAAACAGCTTGATACGTGACAGAATAGCCAGTTGCAGGACGTTGTTGCCGTCCTGATGTTTTTTGCTGACGGAGGGAATCGCTTTGACGTTCATGTAAAAGAGCGATTCGCGATCGGCAGGCAGCGCCGGGCCTGCGTAGATAATGCGCAGGGTGTTTTCGCTGGCCGGCTCGCTGACAAACAGCGGCGGCGTGACGGCAAAGGTTTTTTCCTTTTGCCCGTTGGCATTTTCTATCCACGCGTTAATTAAATAGCGCTCTTGTTTATTGCTGTTGGTGATCGCCAGCGACGTTTGTTTGGCATCGGCCGGATAAATAACGCGCGTCGCGCCCAACGCAATTCCGCCGGACGCATTCGCGCTGGCAGAAACCATCATCAAAATAAAAGATAAAAACAGTCCAGGTTTAATCAGGGTGTTCATCACAACCGTACCTTTAATAATTAGTTCGCAGGCGTCAGGGATAAATCAACGTAAACCAGACATTCGACTGAATAGTGCCTGGTACAAGGTGTTCGGAAATTGCCCGGTAGCGGGCGCTGAAATGAAATACCAGCTCGCGGGTGTTAATGGGTAACCAGCTCACCGCCGTCGCGTTCGGGATGATCTGACGTTGCTGTTCGTCAAAAAGCGCCAGCCCGACACCACTGCTGACCGCATTTTCCCCCGGCCGCGATGTCGCCAGGAAAACCTGCGGGTCTTCTGCCGGTGTCACTCCCTGGAACTGGATCCCCACGGTGCGGGAGACGTCCACGCTGCAATCCAGCAGACGTACGGTGAAAGGCACATTAACCGTGGAAAAGCTGCCGACGCCGGAAAAGGCGTTTGTGCGGTATTGCCCCATATCCACGCGCATATTCTGGCTGTCCGGAGCCACGGCGCAGCCGCCGTTAACCAGCTCTCCCCTGAGGTGTACTTTGCCGCCGTCAATAACCACGGTATGTGCGTTTACCGCTGGGGCAATCGCAAGGGCGCACAGCAGTATCCCAGTCCTTGTCATCCTTCGCTCCCGGTATAGGCGATCAAAAGACCTCTTCCCTGAGGCCAGCCACATCCCTGTACTCAGGCATTACTCGTATTTCATTACGAATGTTGCGTCCGCGTTTGCCTGGCCTGGCTCGGTGGTCGCCGCCGTGGCTTTGTAGCGCGCGGTGAAGTTCAGGGTGTTAGTCCCTTCAATCAGGTTCTGCGCCGCAGAGAAGGTTGCGCCGTCCGGGGTCAGCGTGGAGGATTTGCTGTCGAGGATCTCAATACCTACGCCCTTCGCGGAGTTGTCGTTGTTACCGGAGCTTACCGCCAGCAGCGTTTTGTCGGTGGCGTCGATCTGGCCGGTAAACGCGACAGCAGCGGTTTTCGCTACCGCAGGATCGCAGTCGTTCAGTTCGATGGTGAACGGAATATTGGAGGTGGTGTCACCCACTTTAGTGAATTTCGCGGTACGGTACTGGCCAAGATTAACCGTCTGCTCTGAAGAGTCAGTATTCACTGAACACGCGGCATTCACTAATTCACCTTTAAAATGCACCGTACCACCGTTTACAGATACAGGCGCTACCGGATCTTCTGCGTGAGCGGCACCCGCGACCAGGGCCAGAGTTGCAATAACAGTAGAAGCAATGTTGCTGAGTTTCATGTCTATTCCTTTAAAATGTAAATAACCCTTCCCGCGCATATTCGGGAATAAGAAATACGTTCAATTAAAAAATTGAAGGCTTATTTCGGAGAGGACAAAGTAGCTCAGGAATCTATTTTGTAATATGTCAAAACGCTGCCATTTAGCCAGGTCACATCCTAATCACCTCTAAGAAATTGACCATGCCCTGAGAAGGGATTTTGCGGGACATCGATGAAATCTCGTAAAGGGTGACTGACAGCGGCGCTCGCTTCTGACAAAATACAGGCAATCCCCCCTTTCTAACGTTACAGACGGAATCTTCTCTCTGATGGCAGCAAAGATTATTGACGGTAAAACGATTGCGCAGCAGGTGCGCTCTGAGGTTGCGGAAAAAGTGAAGGCGCGTAAAGCCGCCGGATTTCGCGCCCCCGGGCTGGCCGTTGTGCTGGTTGGCAGCAACCCGGCTTCGCAAATTTATGTCGGCAGCAAACGCAAAGCGTGTGAAGAGGTGGGGTTCGTCTCCCGCTCTTACGATCTGCCGGAAACCACCAGCGAAGCGGAACTGCTGGAATTGATCGACACCCTGAATGCCGATAAAGAGATCGACGGTATCCTGGTTCAGCTGCCGCTGCCTGCGGGCATCGACAACGTGAAGGTGCTGGAGCGTATCGCGCCGGACAAAGACGTTGACGGTTTCCATCCGTATAACGTAGGCCGCCTGTGCCAGCGCGCGCCGCGCCTGCGTCCATGCACCCCGCGCGGCATCGTGACGCTGCTGGAGCGTTATAACATCGATACCTATGGCCTGAACGCCGTGGTGATTGGCGCCTCCAACATCGTGGGCCGTCCGATGAGCATGGAGCTGCTGCTGGCGGGCTGCACCACCACCGTCACCCACCGCTTCACTAAAAACCTGCGTCACCACGTCGAAAACGCCGATCTGCTGATCGTTGCGGTCGGCAAGCCGGGCTTTATTCCGGGCGAGTGGATCAAAGAGGGCGCAATCGTCGTGGACGTGGGTATTAATCGTCTGGAAAACGGCAAAGTGGTCGGCGACGTGGTGTATGAAGATGCCGCAGCGCGCGCATCCTATATTACTCCGGTCCCGGGCGGCGTTGGCCCGATGACGGTAGCAACACTGATTCAGAATACCTTGCAGGCGTGCGAGGAGTATCACGACGTAGAGGACGCGTAATCATGGCAATTTTTTCTTTAGGTAAACACCCGCACGTTGAGCTGTGCGATCTGCTGAAGCTGGAAGGCTGGAGCGAAAGCGGCGCGCAGGCGAAAATCGTCATCGCCGACGGGCAGGTAACAGTAGACGGCGCGGTGGAAACCCGCAAGCGCTGCAAAATTGTCGCGGGTCAGACTGTGAGCTTCGCAGGTCAGAGCGTGACCGTGACGGCCTGAGCTGTCTGATGCCCTCACCCTAACCCTCTCCCACAGGGAGAGGGGATAAACATCCCCTCACACCCATCACGGTTAATTATCGATCAACTTCAAATAATCACTATTCCCTCTGGCGAAATGTGAAATTTAAGTTGCGCGATTTTCAGACTTTCCCCACGATAAGTAGAACGTTCTACTAAAACGTTCTACTTACAATAACAGCGCAAAAAAAGCGCTACTCGGGGGAAATCAGCATGAGCCTGATATCAGGGTTTGTTAAATCGCTGTCTAAGTTATCGATGATTGGTCGCGCCTTAATGCTGCCAATTTCACTGCTTCCCGCTGCGGGCCTGTTGCTGGCCTTCGGCGATAAGTTCCACTTGCCGCTGATGATGAACGCAGGCGGGGTTATCTTTGATAACCTGCCAATGCTCTTCGCCATCGGCTCTGCCGTCGGACTGGCTTCGGAATCCGGCATTGCCGCTCTCTCTGCGGCGGTCTCCGTGTTTGTCACTAATATCACCATCAGCACCGTGCTGAGCATTACGCCGGAAATGGCCTCCCAGGGCGGGAAATACGCCATGGTCGTCGGCATTCCGACGTTACAGATGGGCGTCTTTGGCGGCCTGATCTGCGGTATTCTTGCGGCCTGGTGTTACAACCGCTTCCACACCATGCAGCTGCCGGAATTCCTCGGCTTCTTCTCCGGCAAGCGCTTTGTGGCGATTGCGACGGCGTTTCTGTCGTTCCTGCTCGGCCTGCTGCTGCCGTACGTCTGGCAGCATATTCAGTCCGGCATCGACGCCCTGTCCGTGGTGGTGAACGGCGATAACCAGGCGGCCTCGACCTTTATCTTCGGGCTAGTGGAGCGCGCGCTGATCCCGCTCGGCCTGCACCACATCTGGTATCCCTCCTTCTGGTATTCGTTCGGGGATTACACTACCCAGGCGGGTCAGGTGATCCACGGCGACCAGACCATCTGGTTCAAGATGCTGGAAGAGGGAGTGAAATCCTTCAGCAGCGACACCTACCATAACGCCGGGAAATTCATGCAGGGCGAGTTCCCGCTGATGCTGTTCGCACTGCCCGCGGCGTGTCTGGCGATGTACCACGAAGCGCACACGAAGAATAAGAAAATCGCGGCCGGTATTCTCTTCTCCGCCGCCCTCACCTGCTTCCTGACGGGCATCACCGAGCCGGTAGAGTTCACCTTTATCTTCGTGGCGCCGATCCTTTACGTCTTCAACGCCATCATGGCAGGCCTGGCGTACATGACCATGTACCTGCTGCATGCGCATATCGCCAAGTCGTTCTCGGCGGGCTTTATCGACTACCTGTCGTTCGGGATCCTGCCGTCGTTTAACGGCTATCAGACCAACTTCCTGAGCGCCATTATCATCGGCATTCCGATGGCATTAATCTACTACTTCACCTTCCGCTTCGTGATCCGCCGTTTCGACGTGAAAACGCCGGGCCGCACCGAAGTGACCGCCAGCGCGAATGACAAGTCCGATTCCGAACTTGCCACCGAAATCATCGGCCTGCTGGGCGGTGCGCAGAACATTGATTCCGTCGGCTCCTGCATCACGCGTCTGCGTCTGGAAGTGGCGAAGAGCGAAGCGGTGGACCGGGACGGGCTGAACGGGCTTGGCGCGCGCGGCGTGGTGTTCGTGGGCGATAACGGGATACAGGTGATTTTCGGGGCCAGAGCACAGTTTATCGCCCAGACGATGTCCACGATGATTGGCAAATAATAAGATGCCTGAAGGAGGCGTCTCCTGTACGCTGGGGGTCGCTTCTTATCTGGCTGATAATCGGTAAATTTCAGGGAGCGGTTTTGAAGAAAGTCAGCATCATTGATGTCGCAAAGCATGCGGGCGTGTCGGTTTCTACCGTTTCGCTGGTGCTGCGCCAGAAAGGGAAGATCTCAGAGGCGACGATCGGGAAGGTCAATGCCGCCATCACAACGCTGGGCTATGTTCATAACGTCGCCGCTGCCAATCTTCGCGCCAACACCTCCAACTTAATCGGCCTGATCCTGCGCGACTTCAGCGACAGCTTTTCCATCAAGGTGATGGCGAGCATCGTTCAGGAGCTGGAGAAGCAGGGTTATATGGTTTTTCTCGGTCAGCCGCTGAATGACGGCGAACATCTTGAGCGTACCCTGCTCTCGTTTAAGCAGCAGGGCGTGGCGGGCGTCATCTACCTGGCGTCGGACACCCGCACCGCCTCTCTCCCGGAACACATTCGCCACTGCCCGCTGCCGCTTGTGGCGGTTTCGCAGTCGTTGCTGGAAGAGAAATGCAATCTGGTGATGCGCGATAACCGCCAGGCGGCGAACCTGGCCGCGCGTTATCTTATCGAACGCGGGCACCGCACCATCGCCTATATTGGCGGGCGCGACGGGTGCCGTATCCGCGAGCAGCGCCTGCTCGGTTTTCGCAGCGCGATGACGCAGAACGGTCTGATCTGGCGTGAGGAATATTCTCCCGCCTGTACCGATGACACGCAGGCGGCGGCCATGGCGACCCGCCAGCTGCTGGAGAAGAACAATACGATTACCGCCCTGCTCTGCCATTCACCGGACGCGATGATCGGTTCGATCTCAGGTATTCACCAGGTGGGGCGCACGGTGGGTAAAGACGTGTTTTTAACCCAGCAGGTGGCGCTGATTGGTTTTGAAGATATGCTCCACGTTAATCTCACATCGCCGTCATTAACTTACGTTTCGTCTGCCAGCGAAGAGACCGGCCGCCAGGCGGCAGGGCTGATGATCCGCAGGCTGAAAGAGCCGGACCTGCAAACGCAGCGCATAACCCTCTCCGGGCAGCTTATCGCGCGGGAATCGGCGTAAAATCAGAATTTAGCATGGGTCTTTTAGCGCGAGATGACTGCTATATTTCCATGATTTGCCATGGATAAATGCAATGCCTACCGTTATCACCCACGCTGCCGTACCTCTGTGTCTGGGCTTAGGGCTCGGAACCAACGTCATCCCACCCCGCCTGCTGTTTGCCGGGATCGTCCTCGCCATGCTGCCCGATGCCGACGTACTGGCGTTTAAATTCGGTGTTGCCTACGGGAATATTTTCGGCCATCGCGGTTTCACTCATTCGCTACTGTTTGCCCTGGTGGTGCCGATACTCTGCGTGCTGGCAGGTCGACGATGGTTCAGGGCCAGCCTGACGCGCTGCTGGCTGTTTTTAACCGTGTCGCTGCTGTCGCACAGCCTGCTGGATTCGATCACCACCGGCGGGAAAGGCGTCGGCTGGCTGTGGCCCTGGTCAGATGAGCGCTTCTTTGCGCCGTGGCAGGTGATCAAAGTCGCGCCGTTTGCGCTGTCGCGCTATACCACGCCATACGGGCATGAGGTCATTATCTCGGAACTGCTGTGGGTGTGGCTGCCGGGGATGGTGCTGATGGGGATGTTATGGTGGAGAAAACGTGCGCGCTGATGCCCTCACCCCGGCCCTCTCCCACGTAAAGAGGGAGAAAACCTAACAATTCCCTCTCCCTGTGGGCTGAGGGATCCCCAGTAATATGGTCATGCCACCATGACCATATTACTGTACTCTTTTCCCAGCTTTTTCATCTCGTTACCTATATTCAGTCGCCTTACTTTATCAGGCTCATGCCGGATCACTTCTTCTGCCAGACTCAGGTAGGACAGAACCCGTTTATGCCTGACGCTGCTTGCCTGATAGTGCCTGTGTAAGCACTGTCTTTCGGCCCTGTAGCCTGCCAGCCACATCACCAGACTTGCCATCGCCGCCACCATATTCAGTACTTCCAGTCGTCCTTTTCCCTGGCTCCGGCTCAGCCTCAGACCGAACCCGAAGCGCGGACTCTTGTCGTCCCGGAAGTTTTGTTCTATCTGCATTCTGCGGCTGTACAGCGCCATTATCTGGTGTGGCTCCAGACTTTCTGCATTACTGAACAGCAGCCACGGCTCCCGTGCGCTGCTGCGGTGTTCCCGCTGTGTTTTTGGCATTCCGCCCTTTCCATGACGCCCTGCTTCCGGGCGCCTGTGCAGATAAAACCGTCCGTAACAGGGCGTACGTGGTTTACGGGACAGGACACCGTGCCCCACGCAGACCGGTTGCCCGGAGGCCTCAAGCTCGCTGATTTTCATCCACTTTTTTTCTCCGTCCAGCCGGAAGCTGATGCAGCCCCTGACCCTGCCGGTAAAGCTCCAGCCCAGCTGGCTGACATGCCGGAACCAGTCTGTTCTGAAGCCGGCATCCGTAATGACGGTGACGGCTTTATCTTTCGGGATGGCATCATGGAGGCGGTCAAGGAAGCGACACTGTACATCGCTGTTCTGCGCCAGCTCTGCGGGAACCACCTCACTCATAAGAGGAAGTGAACGACCATTACAGAGCAGGCTTGCCCGCAGAAGATGCCAGTTCCTGTCATGCCAGCCTGTCCAGTCGACAGCGATAACACAGAAGGGCATCACGGAGGTGATGGCATGTGTGAGGTGGTGCTGAATACGGGGAATATCACGCTGGAGAGCGGTATTGCCCAGGGCACGGTCAACCCGTTTAATTTTATTTTTGACGTGCGCCCTGCCGGGCAGGGTTCGTCCCAGGCTGGTCAGGGTCAGTCTGGCGCCGTGGGTGAGGGCAACAGCCATGGAAACAAGGACATTAACCCGAAAGCTGTGAATGTCCGGTAAAGACGCGGAGAAAAATTTCTGGCAGACTGTCTGTAAAGGCACGATGAGGTCTCTTCTGATTTGTTAGCGCAACCAGTAGATCACACTTCATCGTGCTTTTCATTTTTCTGGGGAACCCTCAGCCCTGTGGGAGAGGGTTAGAGTGAGGAGAAAATTACTTACGACGCCAGGTGGTTCCCTGCGGGCCATCTTCCAGAATAATGCCCATCTCGGTCAGACGGTTACGCGCCGCATCCGCCGCCGCCCAGTCTTTCGCCTGACGCGCTTCCAGACGCGCTTTAATCAGTGCTTCAATTTCCGCCACTTCGCCGTCGTCCGCCTGCGCGCCGCTTTGCAGGAACACATCCGGCTCCTGCTCCAGCAGGCCGAGCACGGAAGAGAGCTTACGCAGATGAGACGCCAGCGCATTGGCCGCCGCCATATCTTCTGACTTAAGGCGATTCACCTCACGCGCCATGTCGAACAGCACGGAATAGGCTTCAGGGGTGTTGAAGTCGTCGTTCATGACCTCAACGAAGCGGGCTTCGAACGCCTCGCCGCCTGCGGCTGGAACAGACTTGTCGGTGCCGCGCAGTGCGGTATACAGACGCTCCAGCGCAGCGCGCGCCTGCTTCAGGTTCTCTTCGCTGTAGTTCAGCTGGCTGCGATAGTGGCCAGACATCAGGAAGTAGCGCACGGTTTCCGCGTCGTAATACTTCAGCACGTCGCGCACGGTAAAGAAGTTGCCCAGCGATTTCGACATCTTCTCGCGGTCAACCATCACCATCCCGGAGTGCATCCAGTAGTTCACGTACTCGCCGCCGTGAGCACAGGTGGACTGCGCGATTTCGTTTTCGTGGTGCGGGAACATCAGATCCGAACCGCCGCCGTGGATGTCGAAATGGTTTCCCAGCTGCTTGCAGTTCATCGCGGAACATTCAATGTGCCAGCCCGGACGCCCTTCGCCCCACGGGGATGGCCAGCTCGGTTCGCCCGCTTTGGACATCTTCCACAGCACGAAGTCCATCGGATTACGCTTCACGTCAACCACGTCCACGCGCGCACCGGCCTGGAGCTGGTCCAGATCCTGGCGGGAAAGCGCACCGTAGGTTGGGTCCGTCGGCACCGAGAACATCACGTCGCCGTTGTCCGCCACATAGGCGTGACCGCGCTCGATCAGCTTTTGGGTGATATCAATGATTTCATGGATATGGTGGGTCGCACGCGGCTCGCTGTCCGGGCGCAGAATATTTAAGGCGTCAAAATCCTTGTGCATTTCGGCGATCATGCGATCCACCAGCGCGACAAAGCTTTCGCCATTTTCATTAGCACGTTTAATGATTTTGTCGTCGATGTCGGTGATATTGCGCACATACTTCAGGTTGTAGCCCAGGAAGCGCAGGTAGCGTGACACCACGTCGAACGCGACAAAGGTACGGCCATGGCCGATGTGACAGAGATCGTAAACCGTAATACCACACACGTACATGCCGACTTCCCCGGCATGGATAGGTTTAAATTCCTCTTTTTGGCGCGTCATTGTATTAAAGATTTTTAACATCGAAGATTCCATGTAAACACGTGTGTGGATTGTTTGTTCCTTATAATACCCATAATTCGGAGTACGGTCAGCACACAATGCAAGGTGATCGTGTCCTGTGGTTATGCTATAACAAGCCCCTATATGTGACCCGAGCACGGGTCGACGCACCACAATAACGGAACAGGATGCAAAAATGGTTACTTTCCACACTAATCATGGCGATATCGTAATCAAAACCTTTGATGACAAAGCGCCTGAAACAGTTAAAAACTTCCTGGACTACTGCCGCGAAGGTTTCTACAACAACACTATTTTCCACCGTGTGATCAACGGCTTTATGATCCAGGGCGGCGGTTTCGAGCCTGGCATGCGCCAGAAAGAGACGAAAGAAGCGATCAAAAACGAAGCGAACAACGGCCTGAAAAACACCCGTGGTACGCTGGCAATGGCCCGTACTCAGGCGCCACATTCTGCAACCGCACAGTTCTTCATCAACGTAGCGGACAACGACTTCCTGAACTTCTCTGGCGAAAGTCTGCAAGGCTGGGGCTACTGCGTATTCGCAGAAGTGGTTGAAGGGATGGACGTGGTCGACAAGATCAAAGCCGTTTCTACTGGCCGCAGCGGTATGCACCAGGACGTTCCTAAAGAAGACGTTGTGATTACAAGCGTGACCGTCAGCGAGTAATTCGTGGCTACACTCTTTATTGCGGATCTACATCTGCAAACAGAAGAACCGGCGATAACCGCCGGTTTTCTGCGTTTTTTACGCGGTGAAGCGAAAAACGCCGACGCGCTGTACATTCTGGGCGACCTGTTTGAGGCCTGGATTGGCGACGACGATCCGAACCCGCTGCACCGTGAGATGGCTGCGGCCATTAAAACGCTGGTGGATTCCGGCGTCCCCTGCTATTTCATTCACGGCAACCGTGATTTCCTGATCGGCCAGCGCTACGCCCGCGAGAGCGGCATGACGCTGCTGCCGGAAGAGCAGGTGCTAAACCTCTATGGCCGCAATATTCTGATCATGCACGGCGACACGCTCTGCACTGACGATACTGGCTACCTGGCGTTTCGCGCCAAAGTTCACACCCCGTGGATCCAAAAAGTGTTCCTCGCCCTGCCGCTGTTTATTCGCAACCGCATCGCCGCCAGAATGCGCGCGGGCAGCAAGGCCGCCAACAGCAGCAAATCGATGACCATCATGGACGTCAACCCGCATGCGGTGGTGAAGGTGATGGAGAAGCATCGCGTTCAGTGGCTGATCCATGGCCATACCCATCGTCCCGATGTGCATTCCCTTATCGCCAACGGCGAGCCCGCCCATCGCGTGGTTTTAGGGGCCTGGCACAGCGAAGGATCGATGGTCAAAGTCACGCCGGAAGGTGTTGAACTGATCGCCTTCCCGTTTTAACCCTCCCCGTCTTTTCGCCCATTTCCCGACCACGCAACCGTTTTCCTTGCCGGTATTACATGCTATTCTCTGTGCCCTCGAAAGCAGTGTGTTCCGCACCACAGGAGTTTTAAGACGCATGTCTTCCCGCAATAATCCGGCGCGTGTCGCCATCGTGATGGGGTCCAAAAGCGACTGGGCTACCATGCAGTTCGCCGCCGAAATCTTTGAAATCCTGAATGTTCCGCACCACGTCGAAGTGGTTTCCGCGCACCGTACGCCGGATAAACTGTTCAGCTTCGCCGAAAGCGCCGAAGAGAACGGTTACGAGGTGATCATTGCCGGTGCGGGCGGCGCAGCACATCTGCCGGGCATGATTGCCGCCAAAACGCTGGTGCCGGTACTGGGTGTTCCTGTGCAAAGCGCCGCGTTAAGCGGGGTTGATAGCCTTTACTCTATCGTCCAGATGCCGCGCGGTATTCCTGTCGGTACGCTGGCGATTGGTAAAGCGGGTGCGGCAAATGCCGCCCTGCTGGCCGCGCAGATCCTGGCGACGCATGATAAAGAGTTACATCAGCGTCTGGCGGAGTGGCGTAAAGCCCAGACCGACGAGGTGCTGGATAACCCGGATCCGCGGGGTGCAGCATGAAGCAGGTTTGCGTTCTTGGTAATGGTCAGCTTGGCCGGATGCTGCGTCAGGCCGGTGAGCCGCTGGGTATTGCCGTCTGGCCCGTCGGGCTGGATGCCGAGCCGGAAGCCGTGCCGTTCCACCAGAGCGTGATCACCGCCGAAATTGAACGCTGGCCGGAAACCGCCCTGACCCGCGAGCTGGCGCGCCATAACGCCTTTGTAAACCGCGACGTGTTTCCGATCATTGCCGACCGCCTGACGCAAAAACAGCTTTTCGACAAGCTCGGCCTCGCGACCGCGCCGTGGCAGCTGCTTTCCGATAAGCGCGAATGGGATGACGTCTTTGCGATGCTGGGAGACCTGGCGATTGTGAAGCGTCGCGTCGGCGGCTACGACGGCCGCGGGCAGTGGCGCCTGCGCGCGAACGACACCGCCGAGCTGCCGGATGACTGCTACGGCGAGTGCATCGTTGAGCAGGGCATTAACTTTAGCGGTGAAGTGTCGCTGGTGGGCGCGCGCGGGCATGACGGGCACACCGTTTTTTACCCGCTAACGCATAACCTGCATCAGGACGGAATTCTGCGCACCAGCGTCGCCTTCCCGCAGGCCAATGCTGACCAGCAGGCGCAGGCGGAAGAAATGCTCTCTGCCATCATGCATGAGCTGGGCTATGTGGGCGTAATGGCGATGGAGTGTTTCGTCACGCCGTCGGGTCTGCTGATCAACGAACTTGCGCCGCGCGTGCACAACAGCGGTCACTGGACGCAAAACGGCGCCTCCATCAGCCAGTTCGAGCTGCACCTGCGCGCCATCACTGACCTGCCGCTGCCGCAGCCGGTGGTGACCAGCCCGTCGGTGATGATCAACCTGATCGGCACCGATCTGAACTACAACTGGCTGAAGCTGCCGCTGGTGCACCTGCACTGGTACGACAAAGAGGTACGTCCGGGGCGTAAGGTCGGCCACCTGAACCTGAACGATATCGACACGGACCGCCTGAGCGCTACGCTGGAAGCGATTGTTCCCCTGCTGCCGCCAGAATACGCGAGCGGCATTGTCTGGGCGCAGTCAAAACTGAAGTAAGTATCCCCCGCCGGGGAGTTGACCTTCCCCTTCCCCGGCGTACAATTCCCGCCCATTGCTGCTCAGTTTTCTTCTGGAATCACCATAAACGATGGAACGGACTATCGCGCGATCCTCGCGTCCGATACCCCTTTAATCGACGTTCGCGCGCCGATCGAATTTGCCCAGGGTGCGATGCCCGCCGCACTCAACCTGCCCTTAATGAACGACGACGAGCGTGCCGCCGTCGGCACCTGCTATAAACGCCAGGGTCCGGACGCCGCGCTGGCGCTCGGCCATAGCCTGGTCAACGGCGAGACGCGAGAGGCGCGCATCAACGCCTGGCGGGAAGCCAGCCTGGCCCATCCTGAGGGCTACCTTTGCTGCGCGCGCGGTGGCCAGCGCTCACACATCTCCCAGGCCTGGCTGAAAGAGGCGGGAATCGATTATCCGCTGATCCGCGGCGGCTATAAGGCCCTGCGTCAGACGGCGATTCAGGTGACCATTGAGCAGTCACAAAAACCGATGGTGCTTATCGGCGGCTGTACCGGAAACGGTAAAACGCTGCTGGTTAAGCAGCATGCGCAGGGCATCGATCTGGAAGGGCTGGCGCACCATCGCGGCTCATCATTTGGTCGCACGCTCACCCCGCAGCTTTCCCAGGCCAGTTTTGAAAATCACCTTGCCGTCGAACTGCTAAAAAAAGACGCCGCGCGCTGGGTGCTGGAAGATGAAGGCCGGATGATTGGCTCTAACCACCTGCCGGAATGCCTGCGCGACCGCATGGTTGACGCCCCTGTCGTTGTCGTCGAAGACCCCTTTGAAGTCCGCCTGGAGCGCCTGCGCGAAGAGTATTTCGACCATATGTGGGCCGATTTTTCTGCTGCCTACGGCGAGAAAGCGGGCTGGAAAGCGTATAGCGAATATCTGCATCACGGCCTGTACGCCATTCGTCGCCGTCTGGGGCTGCAACGCTTCGCGGAATTTACCGCCCTGCTGGATGCCGCGCTTGTCGAGCAACAGCGTACTGGCAGCACTGACGCGCACTTCAGCTGGCTTGTGCCGCTGCTGAAGGATTATTACGACCCGATGTACGGCTATCAGCTGGAGAAAAAGGCGGAGAAGATTGTGTATCGCGGGACGTACGAAGAAATTGCTGAGTGGCTCGATCGCTGAAAAATAAAGCCGGGTGGCGAGGTAAAAGCAAAACGGCAACCTGGGTTGCCGTTTTTAATGTTTTTTCCCTCTCCCCGTGGGAGAGGGTCAGGGTGAGGGCATCAGGCCGCACCCTACATGACAACTTAGAAGTCGTAACGCAGACGCACCAGGTTCATGTCGCCCAGGTTGTCGGTGCTGGAGGTGAACACGTGTTCGTAATCCACGCGGAAACCGTAATCCAGCTGGAAGCTGATACCCACACCGTTGTCGATGCGCTGGTAGTTACGGCCATTCACGTACTCGATACGGTCGCCCATGAAGTACGGCTGGATGGATTTCACCGCATACTGACCAACAGGGAACTTGTAACCCGCAAAGTATTCAATACCCCATGCATCACCGGCGAAGTAGTCGTTAACGGACACTTTTTTGGTGGTCAGGAAGTTTTGATACCAGCCGCCGCCTGCGGAGAAGGTCCAGTTATCCGGCGTCCAGCTCAGGGCGGTACCAAGGATGTTCTGGTCGTAGGATTTGCTGTCGCCGTTGTCCGGGTTACGCATGTCCGCGCGGGTGTAGTTCCACGCTGCGCCCCAGGTCAGATCGGTGGTCAGGTGATAATCGATACCCAGTGAACCGCCGCCTTTACGCTTGTAGCGCAGGCCGTTGCCCGGCAGGTATTCGCTGTCTTCAAACAGGTAAGAGGCGTAGATGTCAGCATCGCCCACGGTTTTCTTGTACTTCAGCATCTGGCGTGAACGGTAAGAGCCGTCGTAGTCGCCATTAATCCCGTTACCTGGCGCCTGACCAATCATGTCGTAGTCCCAGATATCGGTTTTTGCGCCCACCACGTCATAGTACACGCTGTTCTGCTGGCCGAAGGTCAGCGTACCCCAGGTGTCGCTCTTCAGACCGGTGTAGAGCATACGGCGTGAAGTATCGTGCGCGCCGTCGGCGTAGTGGTTATCCCAGTTAAACTGCGCCGGAATGTTCACACCCAGCTCGTAGTAAGTGATCCAGCTGATGTCATCGAACAGGTAGTAGTCTGCCGCGAAACGGAAGCGGGTACCGCCGTCAAAGCCGTTGCGCTTGTAGCCGTTTTTGCCGTCATCGCCGGTCATGTTCTGGAACTGAGGACGAATACTACCGCCAACGGTGAAGTTCAGGCGGCTCAGCGGGTTACCCGCCTGCGGATCCTGTTTCAGAAGAGTGATTTCCGCCTGGGATGCGAAAGAAGCCAATGCCACTGCTGCGCCGATCGTTGTCGCCAGCGCTGTTTTTCTTATAGTCATTCTTTTTCCTTGATAGACACGCTACTAAATATTTAGCTGGTGAATATTAACCGGAAAAATTCGGGCTGTGTGGGCGGGTTTTTAATGTTTTGTGCTACTAAATGCAGGGACATTAACGATTTGTGCCGTTAAGCAATGACGCACCAGCAGAAATGCCGGTGCGTCATCATCACGTCAGTAAACTAGCTGACAAACTGGCGGAATAGCGCTTTACCTTTCAACAGCCGGGATCCGAGCCAGCCGCCGCACAGGGACAGCAGCACGGCGCCGCAGACGGGCAGCGTGAGCCACAGCCGCCAGTCGGGCTCCCACGGGAAGTCGAAGACTTTGCTCTGGAGTACCGCCAGCGCCGTTTCCGCCCCGATGGCCGCCACCAGGCCCGCCACCAGCCCGAGCAGGGCAAATTCGCTCCACAGCGTGGCGCGCAGCAGCCGTTTACTGGCCCCCAGCGTGCGGTAGACAACCAGCTCCTGATGACGCTGACGCATGCCGACCTGCACCTGCGCCAGCAGCAGCAATATGCCACAGATCGTCACCAGCACCACCATCACCTCCAGCGCGCGGCTTACCTGCTCCAGCACCTGCCCGACCTGTTTAAGGATCGCGCCGATATCCAGCAGGCTCACCGTCGGAAATTCCCGGTTAAGCTGCGTCAGCATGCCGTTGCCGTTTTCCCAGCGGAAGCTGGTGAGCCAGCTCTGGGGCTGTCCGTCCAGCGCACCCGGCGGGAAGATGAAGAAGAAGTTTGGCCGCAGGCTTTCCCAGTCCACTTTACGCAGGCTGGTAACTTTGGCGGTGAAATCCTGGGTATCACCGGTGAAGGTCACGCTGTCGCCGAGGTTCACGTTCAGGCGTGTCGCCAGCCCCTCCTCCATCGACACTTCCCCCGCTTTCGGCGGCCAGGTGCCAGCAACGATCGGGTTATGGTCCGGACGTTTCGCCTGCCAGGTCAGGTTGAGTTCGCGGTTGAGCGATTCATCCTTATTTCCCTCCGTCGACTGGCCGTTGATCTGCGTCAGTCGGGCGCGCACGATCGGATAGAACGACTCGGGAATAATGTGATGCTCGGACAGGAAGCCCTTCAGCTGCGTCACCTGCTCGGGCGCGATGTTGATCAGGAAATAGTTCGGGCTTTCTGGCGGAAGCTGCTGCTGCCAGCGATCCAGCAGATCCCCGCGCAGCACCAGCAGAAGCGCCAGCAGCATAAACGACAGCGAAAATGCCGAGAGCTGGCTGAGGGTAGACCACGGCTGGTGCAGCAGTCGGTTAACCGCTAACCGTATGGAAAGTGATTTAACTGTCAGCTTTCTCAGCACATTAAGCAGTATCCAGCCCACTACGCCGCACAGCAGCGCCAGCACCACCGCGCCCGCCAGCACCGCCCACAGCAGCGTACTGCCGCCCATCAGCCAGGCCAGCAGCCCGACCGCCACCGCAATAATCACCGGCAGGTAGAACTTCAGCGGCCAAACGCTGGCCACCACATCGCGGCGCAGCACGCGCAGCGGCTGGGTGGCGAGTAGCAGCCGGTACGGGCGTAACCCCACCAGCAGGGAGATCGTCGTCATCGCGCCGATTGCCCACAGCCACGGCCAGAGGCTGGCAGGCGGTAATGCGGCGGGCAGTACCGGTTTGAGCAGCACCATCAGAAGCTTTTCAAACAGCAGCCCTATCGCCCCGCCGGTCAGAGCCGACAGCGCCAGCACCATCAGCCACTGGCCGACAATCAGCTTGCGCAGTTGCGCGCGGCCCGCGCCTAGGGTTTTGAGGATCGCCACCAGATCGTAACGGCTGCGGCAGTAGTGCCCCATCGCCACGGCAACCGCCGCAATGGCAAGCAGCAGGGTTAACAGCGCCGACAGCAGCAGGAACTGCTGAGAACGCTCAAGAGATTTGCCGAGCGCCCCGTCATCCTGCTCCAGTCCGTACCAGCGGTGTTCCGGCTTGAGCTGCGGCAGGAGCCATTTTTCGTACGCCTCCAGCTGAGCTGGCGTTCCGCCAAACTTATACCGCCAGGTGACACGGCTTCCCGGCTGGACGGCGTGGGTTTTCGCCACATCCGCGGTGTTCATCAGCAGGCGCGGCGCAAGCTGTAACGGATTAAATCCGGAGTCGGGCTCCTGCACCACTTCCCCGGCAATTTTGAGTGTCGCGTCGCCGACATCGATACTGTCGCCGGGTTTCAGGTTCAACAGCGCCATCAGTCGCGATGCCAGCAGGACCGTACCGGCCGTCGGTTTTAGCCCCGGCGGGCTGGTTTGTAAGTCACCGTACATCGGGTAGATGTCATCCACGGCTTTTACGCTGGCAAGCTGCGGCGTGTCGCCCGCAAAGGTCATGGTCTGAAAGGTGATCTGCTCCCCTACTTTCAGCCCCTCTGTGCGCGCTTCCTCAATCCAGCCCGGCGGCACGGGGCGAGAACTTTGCAGAGCCCGGTCCCCGGCCATAAATTCCCGACTCTGCTGGCTAAGCCCTTTCTCCATACGATCGCTGACGCTACCGAGCGCCAGCACGCAGGCCACCGCCAGGCTCAACGCCAGCCAGACAATCAGCAGCGAGGGCGAGCGCCACTCGCGCCAGAACCAGCGGGCAATCATGCTTCCTCCTGAAGAATACCGTTCACCAGCCGCAGGCGGCGGTCGCAGCGGGCGGCCAGCTGCGGGTCGTGGGTAACCAGAATCAGCGTGGTGCCGTGCTCGCGGTTGAGGGAAAACAGCAGATCGGCAATTTTGTCCCCGGTTTTACGGTCGAGATTCCCCGTTGGCTCATCGGCAAACAGCACTTCCGGGCGCCCGTTAAACGCCCTGGCCAGCGCCACGCGCTGCTGCTCACCGCCGGAAAGCTGTGCCGGAAGGTGGTCGAGACGTTTTCCCAGCCCCAGCTGTTCCAGCAACGCCTTCGCGTGATCGCGGCTTTCACGGGTATTTTCACCGCGCAGCAGGCCAGGTAGCTCAACGTTTTCCAGCGCGTTCAGCGTCGGGATCAGCATGAATGACTGAAAGACAAACCCGATATGCCGGGCTCGCAGCGCGGCGCGGGCCTCTTCATCAAGCGCGTGGAGGGGCTGGCCGACCAGGTTCACTTCCCCACTGCTGCCATCGTCCAGACCGGCGAGAATGGCCAGCAGCGTGGACTTACCGGAACCGGATTCACCAATCAGGGCGATGGTTTCGGCACGTTTGACAACGAGTTCAACTCCGGTGAGGATGGAAAGCTCGTGTTCCCCCTGACCGACGGACTTCTTAAGACGATGAACTTCAACAATGTTTTCCGCTGGCATTTGCCCTTCCTGTTTTTGATGCTGATGACCTTCCGCGCGGCGGCTGCGGACACGTTATTGATTCTGGGCGACAGCCTGAGCGCGGGCTATCGTATGGCCGCCAGTGCGGCCTGGCCCGCCCTGCTCAATGATAAATGGCAGTCCCGGGCCTCTGTCGTGAACGGCAGCATCAGCGGCGATACGTCGCAGCAAGGCTTATCGCGCCTGCCTGCCCTGCTTAAGCAGCATCAACCGCGTTGGGTGCTGGTCGAACTGGGCGGTAATGATGGTTTGCGCGGCTTCCAGCCTCAGCAAACGGAGCAAACGCTGCGGACCATTTTGCAGACCATTAAGGCCGCCAATGCCCAGCCGCTGCTGATGCAAATTCGCCTGCCCGCTAACTACGGCCGTCGGTATAATGAGGCGTTTAGCGCGATCTATCCTAAGCTTGCCAAAGAGTTTGATATTCCGCTGCTGCCATTTTTCATGGAAGAGGTCTATCTGAAACCCCAGTGGATGCAGGATGATGGCATTCACCCCAATCGCGATGCCCAGCCGTTTATTGCCGACTGGATGGCAACCCGGCTGGCTCCTTTAGTAAAACATGACTCGTCAAACAGCTGAGAACCTGACAGGTAAAGTTATGCAAAAATCGGTCTTAATAACAGGATGTTCCAGCGGAATTGGCCTTGAAAGCGCCCTTGAACTGAAACGTCAGGGGTTTTGGGTGCTGGCAGCCTGCCGCAAACCCGAGGATGTCGAACGCATGCTAGGGCTGGGATTTACCGGCATTCTGCTGGATCTCGATTCGCCAGAGAGCGTAGAGCAGGCCGCCGATGAGGTTATCGCCCTGACCAACAACCGTCTTTACGGTCTGTTCAACAATGCGGGCTACGGCGTGTACGGCCCGCTACAGACTCTCTCACGGGAACAGCTGGAGCAGCAGTTCTCCGCAAACTTTTTCGGGGCGCATCAGCTTACCATGCGCCTTCTCCCGGCCATGCTGCCGCACGGCGAAGGGCGGATTGTCATGACCTCCTCGGTGATGGGCCTGATCTCCACGCCGGGCCGCGGGGCTTACGCTGCCAGTAAATATGCGCTTGAAGCCTGGTCCGATGCGTTGCGCATGGAGCTGCGCCACAGCGGTATTAAGGTCAGCCTGATTGAACCCGGCCCGATCCGCACCCGCTTTACGGAAAACGTTAACCAGACGCAGGCGGACAAACCGGTCGAAAATCCCGGCATCGCGGCGCGTTTTACGCTTGGGCCAGAAGCCGTCGTTGCCAAAGTGCGCCACGCGTTTGAGAGCGATACCCCTAAAATGCGCTATCCGGTCACGCTGGTGACCCATGCCGTCGGCTGGTTGAAACGCCTGCTGCCGGGGCGGATGATGGACAAAATTTTGCAGGGTTGAGTTGAAGCGACCACGCTTACCCCCATGTAAAGAGTAAACCGATAAAAGAGAATGCCGCATGTCCGTACAGAATATCGTCAACATAACTGAAGCTAACCTGCAACAGACGCTCGAACAGTCAATGACTAAACCGGTGCTGTTCTACTTCTGGTCTGAACGCAGCCAACACTGCCTGCAACTGACGCCGGTCCTGGAAAGCCTTGCCGCGCAGTACAATGGTCAGTTCATTCTGGCGAAGCTGGATTGTGACGCCGAACCGATGGTGGCTTCCCAGTTTGGCCTGCGTGCGATCCCAACCGTCTACCTGTTCCAGAACGGTCAGCCGGTGGATGGCTTCCAGGGGCCGCAGCCCGAAGAGGCGATCCGCGCCCTGCTGGATAAAGTCCTGCCGCGCGAAGAAGAGCTGAAAGCGCAGGAAGCCATGGCGCTAATGCAGGAAGGCAAGTACGACGAGGCGCTGCCGCTGTTAAAAGACGCCTGGCAGCTGTCGAACCAGAATAGCCAGATTGGTCTGCTGCTGGCAGAGACCCAGATTGCACTGCACCGCCCTGAAGACGCGGAAGCCGTGCTGAAAACGGTGCCGATGCAGGATCAGGATACCCGTTATCAGGGTCTGGTGGCGCAGATTGACCTGCTGAAACAGGCGGCGGATACCCCTGAAATTCAACAGCTTCAGCAGCAGGTTGCGGACAACCCGCAGGATGCCGCGCTGGCAAGCCAGCTGGCGCTTCAGCTTCATCAGGTGGGGCGTAACGAAGAGGCGCTGGAGCTGCTGTTTAGCCATCTTCAGAAGGACCTGGGCGCCGCAGACGGACAGGCTCGGAAGATGTTCCAGGAGATCCTGGCCGCGCTGGGTACCGGTGACGCGCTGGCGTCGAAATATCGTCGTCAGCTGTACGCGTTGCTCTACTAGCAAAAAAATGCCCGGTGGCGCTAACGCTTACCGGGCCTACAAAAGCAGATATTACCCCGTCTTTTTCAACTGCGTCACCACCAGCTGGTGGCGAGCGTTGTAAAACTTCCGATAGGTCAGGTAGCAGGCAATGATGGTGGACAGGCTCGCCGTAGAGAGCAGCATAAACGTCACCATAATCTGGTATTTAATGGCTTTTACCGGATCGATACCGGCAAAAATCAGCCCCGACATCATGCCCGGCAGGCTCACCAGACCCACCGTTTTGGCGGAATCCACCGTTGGGATTAGCGAAGAGCGAATGCTGTCGCGGATCAACCTCGCCGAGGCCACCTTCGGCGTCGCGCCAAGGCTTAGCTTCTCCTGAAGCTGCTGCTGTTCACTGCTGAACCGTTGCCCCAGATTGTTGTAGCACAACCCGACCGCCACCATCGCATTGCCCGCAATCATCCCGGAAATGGGGATCACCTGCATCGGCGTAAATTCTATCGAGCCGGAAAGCACCAGCACAGCCAGCGTTAACGCGGTCCCGGTAGTGATGGCGATCAACGACGAAATGAACGCTTTATCGATGTATTTACTGCGTTTCTGCGCGTTCCATGCCGCGTTAAAGCAGATAAACAGCACCATCAACAGGGTCAGCACGGCATGATTGACGTTGAAGATGTATTTCAGCACATAGCCGACGATGATGAGCTGAATGACCGCGCGGGCGATACTCCAAAGAATATCTTTTTCCAGCCCCAGCTTTTCCCGGTAGCTGACCACAATCGCCACCAGCACCAGGACCATCGACAGCGCCAGCGATTCGTTAGTTATGTTATGTTCACCCACGGTGAGCCTCCTCCATTTTCCCGCCCTGCGGCCTGAGCGTGATGACATCATCCGCATGGGTAATTTCATTTGAATCATGCGTCACCCACAGCACGGCAATATTCTGCTCCCGGGCGTAGCGATGGATAATGTCATTGACGTTGCGCTTGTTAGCGTCATCCAGCGCGCTGGTGATTTCGTCCAGCAACAGCGCCTTCGGCAAGAATTGCAGGTTACGGATCAGCGAGACGCGCTGCTTTTCCCCTCCCGACAGTTCGGCGATCGATTTGGTCAGCGTCTCCGGCGAAAGCCCGAACCGGGTCAGATCGTCGGTAAACTTTTTCGGATCAGGCGTTTGGTTGCGGATGTGCCAGGGGAAAACCAGATTGTCGTACACCGTGTCGCCAAACAGGGACGGCGTTTGCACGCAGTATGACACCTGCTGGCGATAGCTTTCCGGTGAAAGCGTGGCGATATCTTTTCCTGCAAACAGGATGGTTCCCTCCGTTGGGCTCAGTAGCGAAGCCACGATTTTCAGGAGGGTGCTTTTGCCGCAGCCGGAGGGACCGGTTATCAGTTTAAATTCGCCCGGAGAGAGACAAAAATCGACGTGCTGAAGGATGGTGTTATCACCCACACGAAAGCCAACATCCCTGATATCCAGAAGATTTTTTTTATTATTCATTCCGATTCCATTAACCGCTGTGATAAGAAGAGCCTTTAGCATAATCCTTTCCGCTACGCAGCGCGAATAGCCTTAACCTATAGCAAGTGTTAAACTTTTTGCCTGTTTATTGTCACCTCTATAACTACAGGAAGTCAGCAACATGACACATATCTTTTATGAGTTCTCCTCCCTGAAGCCTGGTGTTCCTGATGTGGAAACATTAATGGAAGTCATCAATTCTTCTGAACTCACGCGTTTTGTCATGGGTGCAGAGGTGGTCGATTTTGTTAAGAAGGCGCTCATCGTTAACACCACAATCGGTAGCTTTAAAAACTGCTATTTTGCTTTTGATGATGGGGCTTACTTTCTCGAGTTTGACGGCAAGGGTAAATCCAGACGCTTTACTGAGGTGCCTGACTGGTTCGTTTCCCCTGCGGAATTTGCCCGCTCGCAATGGCTGATTAACCATGACCTGGCCGATGTGAAGGCGACGGCGTTTATTGACGTGCTGATGTCCTACCCGCTTAAAGAGCGCCGGGCGCACTGCAATCTGCTGTTTGGTCTGGATCTGCATAAGGTCAATGTGGTTCCGGCACCTACAGCCCCTGCCGGAAAAATGGGCAATAAAAACGGAAAAACTACCAAGCCTCGCGTTACGGATCTCGGCTCTTTTGAGCTTTTTACCGCGTTCTTTGCGCGTATGAAAACCGCCGTCAATGCTAATGAATTCCCTACCCTACAGGTGCTGACCGGCCAGGAGGATCTTACAAAAGCGCCGCACAACTTAAAGCAAGGGATCAGAACCTGGTTTAAAGCGATTACTGGCGATCTGCCGCCGAACAACAAACGTGTCGGAGCGGGCAATGCGGTGCTGTTCTGCGCTCCCGTTCGCGAGCAGATCCAGCAGATAGAGGCCATCGGCCTGGAAAAATACTATCAGGGATTATCAAAAGCCATCGCTGACGCCGGGGATGGGTTTATCACTGACTTCAGCTATACCTTGTCTGAAAAGTAACGCTTTGCGCCCCGCATCCCGAACGGGGCGTTTTATTTCTGCCAGTCCGGTTCCCACCTCTTTACAGGGGCGAAATCCTGTTCGTTAGCCGATATACTTACGTTCAACAAATACGCAGTTTTTCTCGTTACGGCATGCAAAACAGGAGGTTTTTATGCTCATCGTTGTTCCCGTCCTTATTTTCGTTGCGCTGGTTATCGTGGGCGCAGGCGTCAAAATTGTCCCGCAGGGTTACCAGTGGACCGTCGAACGCTTCGGTCGCTACACCAATACCCTTCAGCCGGGTTTAAGCCTGATCGTCCCGTTCATGGACAGAATTGGGCGCAAGATCAACATGATGGAGCAGGTGCTGGATATCCCTTCTCAGGAAGTCATCTCCAAGGATAACGCCAACGTCACCATCGATGCGGTGTGCTTTATTCAGGTGATTGATGCGCCAAAAGCGGCCTATGAGGTGAGCAACCTGGAGCTGGCGATCGTCAACCTGACCATGACCAACATCCGTACCGTGCTTGGCTCGATGGAGCTGGATGAAATGCTCTCCCAGCGCGACAGCATTAATACCCGCCTGCTGCACATTGTGGATGAAGCCACCAATCCGTGGGGGATCAAAGTGACACGCATTGAGATCCGCGACGTGCGCCCACCGGCAGAGCTGATTGCTTCCATGAACGCGCAGATGAAGGCCGAGCGTACCAAGCGTGCCTATATTCTTGAAGCCGAAGGGGTGCGTCAGGCTGAAATCCTGAAAGCGGAAGGGGAAAAACAGTCGCAGATCCTGAAAGCCGAGGGCGACCGTCAGTCTGCCTTCCTCCAGGCGGAAGCGCGTGAACGTTCGGCAGAAGCGGAAGCCCGCGCGACGCAAATGGTCTCCGAGGCGATTGCCGCCGGGGATATCCAGGCCGTGAACTACTTCGTCGCACAAAAATATACCGATGCGCTGAAGGAGATCGGCTCCGCGAACAACAGCAAAGTGGTGATGATGCCGCTGGATGCCAGCAGCCTGATGGGGTCTATCGCCGGAATTGCCGAACTGATCAAAGACGGCGGAAACGAGCGTAAAAAATGATTGAGCTCATCGTTGCACATCCTCATGCGTTCTGGCTAAGCCTTGGCGGACTGCTGCTGGCCGCCGAGATGCTTGGCGGCAACGGTTATCTGCTGTGGAGCGGGGTTGCCGCGGTGATTACCGGGCTGGTCGTCTGGCTGCTGCCTGTCGGCTGGGAGTGGCAGGGCGCGCTGTTTGCCGTGCTGACGCTGCTGGCCGCCTGGCTGTGGTGGCGCTGGCTGAACAAACGGGTGAAGGCGCAGAAGCCGGTCGACGCGCATCTCAACCAGCGTGGGCAGCAGATCGTGGGTAAACGCTTTACGCTTGATAACACGCTAATAAACGGACGCGGTCATATGCGCGTGGGGGACAGTTCGTGGCCGGTGGTGGCCGATGATGACCTCAGCGCCGGCACGCGGGTTGAGGTCATCGCGGTGGAAGGTATTACCCTGCGGGTTAAAGCCTGTTAGGCGTGGGTTTTACGGTGGCAGCAGCCGGAAAGATTGTCGATAATCGGGCACTCGGCGCTGTCATCTCCCGGGCAGGATTCTGCCAGCTGTAACAGTTGCTCACGCATCGCCTGTAATTCGATGATATGGCGTTCGATCTCCGCCACTTTTTCCAGCGTACGTTTTTTCACGTCGGCACTGTGGCGTTTCGGATCGTTAAACAGGTTAACCAGCTCGCCGCACTCCTCAAGGTTAAATCCTACCTGTCTTGCCTGGCGCAGTAACGTCAGTTCATCAAGATGCAGCTGCGTATAGCTGCGGTAGCCGTTCTCACTGCGCAACGGTGGCGTCACCAGCCCTTTTTCCTCATAAAAGCGAATCGCTTTGCTGGTTAAGCCGGTTTTTTTCGCAACATCGCTGATATTCACATTTCCCCCTTGACCTTCCCCTTGATGGAAGGTTTAACCTTCATAACAGTTAGCGAAAAGCAGAGTGAAGGTCAACAATTGACAAGAACATTATACGGGAGTTTTGTTATGTCTCACACTATCGACCTGACGCTGGACGGCCTCTCCTGCGGCCACTGTGTCAAACGCGTTAAAGAAAGCCTGGAGCAGCGTCCTGACGTGGAAAGCGCTGAGGTGACTATCGATCATGCCGCCGTGACCGGCAGCGCCAGCGCCGACGCGCTGATTGATACCATTAAACAGGCCGGTTACGGGGCGGAGTTAAGCCACCCAAAGGCTAAACCGCTGGCAGAGTCATCATCCCCGTCGGAAGCACTGACAGCGGCCACTCCTGAGCTTCCGGCAGCTGATGACATTGATGACAGCCAACAGCTGCTGATCAACGGCATGAGCTGCGCCAGCTGCGTTTCCCGGGTACAAAACGCCTTACAGGCGGTACCGGGTGTAGCACAGGCACGGGTAAACCTGGCGGAGCGTACTGCGCTGGTGATGGGCAGCGCCTCCGCCGCAGAGTTAGTGCAGGCCGTGGAGAAAGCGGGCTACGGGGCGGAGGCCATCGAAGATGATGCCGAGCGCCGCGAGCGCCAGCAGGAAACGGCTGTCGCCACCATGAAGCGCTTCCGCTGGCAGGCGATTGTCGCCCTGCTGGTCGGTATTCCGGTGATGTTGTGGGGCATGATGGGTGACAACATGATGGTCACCGCTGACAACCGCACCCCGTGGCTGGTGATTGGTCTGATTACCCTTGCGGTGATGGTGTTTGCAGGCGGGCATTTCTATACCAGCGCCTGGAAGAGCCTGAAAAACCGCACCGCGACGATGGACACGCTGGTCGCGCTCGGTACCGGCGCGGCGTGGCTGTATTCGATGAGCGTTAACGTCTGGCCGCAGTGGTTCCCGATGGAGGCGCGCCATCTCTATTATGAAGCGAGTGCGATGATTATCGGTCTGATCAACTTAGGCCATATGCTGGAAGCCCGCGCCCGTCAGCGTTCCTCGAAAGCGCTGGAAAGATTGCTTGATTTAACCCCGCCGACGGCCCGCGTGGTCACGGACGACGGGGAAAAAAGCGTTCCGCTCTCAGAGGTACAGCCGGGAATGACGCTGCGCCTGACCACCGGCGACCGCGTGCCCGTCGACGGTGAAATCACCCAGGGCGATGCCTGGCTGGATGAAGCGATGCTGACCGGCGAGCCGATTCCTCAGCAGAAATCTCAGGGCGACGCCGTGCATGCCGGTACGGTCGTGCAGGACGGCAGCGTGCTGTTCCGCGCCAGCGCGGTCGGGAGCCATACCACGCTGTCACGCATCATTCGCATGGTCCGCCAGGCGCAGAGCAGTAAGCCGGAGATTGGTCAGCTTGCCGATAAAATCTCCGCCATTTTTGTGCCGGTAGTCGTCGGTATTGCCCTGCTGAGCGCGGCAATCTGGTATTTCTTCGGCCCGGCGCCGCAGATTGTCTACACCCTGGTGATCGCCACCACGGTGCTGATCATCGCCTGCCCTTGTGCCCTTGGCCTGGCCACGCCGATGTCTATTATCTCTGGCGTCGGACGCGCCGCCGAATTTGGCGTACTGGTCCGTGATGCTGACGCCCTGCAACGGGCAAGCACGCTGGACACCCTTGTTTTTGATAAAACCGGCACGCTCACCGAGGGCAAACCGCAGGTGGTAGCCGTCAGTACCGTTGGCTGTACGGAGACGGATGCCCTGCGCCTGGCCGCCGCGCTGGAACAAGGCTCCAGCCACCCGCTGGCGCGCGCCATCCTGGAGAAAGCCGGTGATGCCCGTCTGCCGCAGGTAAGTAACTTCCGCACCCTGCGCGGTTTAGGGGTCAGCGGTGAAGCCGAAGGCCATACGCTGCTGCTGGGAAACCAGGCACTGCTGACTGAACACGGCGTTGATACGTCCGCGCTGGACGCAGAGCTGAACGCGCAGGCCTCTCAGGGCGCGACGCCGGTTCTGCTGGCGAGGGATGGTCAGGTGGCGGCGCTACTGGCCGTGCGCGATCCGTTACGCCAGGACAGCGTAGATGCCTTTCAGCGCCTGCACCGCGCGGGCTATCGTCTGGTGATGCTGACCGGGGACAACCCGACCACCGCCAACGCCATCGCCAAAGAAGCCGGTATTGATGAGGTGATCGCGGGCGTGCTGCCGGACGGCAAAGCGGACGCCATCAAGAACCTGCAAAGTCAGGGTCGCCAGGTGGCGATGGTGGGCGACGGCATCAACGACGCCCCGGCGCTGGCGCAGGCTGACGTAGGAATTGCGATGGGCGGCGGGAGCGATGTCGCCATTGAAACCGCGGCGATCACCCTGATGCGCCACAGCCTGATGGGCGTGGCGGACGCGCTGGCGATTTCGAAAGCCACGTTGCGCAACATGAAGCAGAACCTGCTGGGGGCGTTCGTCTATAACTCGCTCGGCATTCCGATTGCCGCCGGGATTTTGTGGCCGCTGACCGGTACCCTGCTGAACCCGGTTGTTGCGGGTGCGGCGATGGCGCTCTCGTCAATTACCGTGGTGAGCAACGCTAACCGTCTGCTGCGGTTTAAACCGAAGGATTGAACCTTGTACCCGTACGCGCTAGCATGAGCCTTTCCGTTTATGGAGCGCGTATGGGTCTGTTTAATCGTATAAAAACATCGTTTCGCGCCCTTTTTCCCCGCCGTTATGCCTGGCCCGGTATGGATATTTCGCTTCCGGGCGGGCAGCATCTGCACCTGGTGGGAAGCATTCATATGGGCACGCAGGATATGTCCCCCCTGCCCTCCGGCCTGATTAAACTGCTGAAGCGCGCCGACGCGCTGATCGTCGAAGCCGACATCTCCGGCCATGAATCGCCGTTTGCCGGGCTGGAAAGCGACCGCCCCCTGGCGGAACGTCTTAACGAGACGCAGCTGGCTGAGCTTACCCGTCTTGCGGATGAGACCGGCGTTTCGCTCTCTATGCTAGACACCCTGCCCCTGTGGCAAATTGCCATGGTGCTACAGGCAACCCAGGCGCAGCGCCTGGGGCTGCGCGGCGATTACGGTATCGATTATCAACTGCTGAATGCGGCAAGGGCGCGCAACCTGTCCATCATTGAACTGGAAGGCACGGACAGCCAGATTGCGCTCCTTCGCCAGCTTCCCGATGACGGCCTGATACTGCTGGATGATACCCTGACCCACTGGCACACCAACGCGCGTCTGCTGCAAACGATGATTGGCTGGTGGCTGGATGCGCCGCCCGCGGACGGTAAACTGGCGTTACCGTCGACGTTCAGTGAATCGTTGTATGATGTGCTGATGAACGCGCGCAACCAGGCGTGGCGGGAGACGCTATATGCCCTGCCTGCCGGTCGTTATGTTGTCGCGGTTGGCGCGTTGCATTTGTACGGAGAAGGGAATTTGCCGTCGCTGCTGAAATAAAAAAATGGCCAATATTTCTATTGGCCCGTCAAAGAGGAATTTCATCGTTTTTATTATACCGAAGTGACCTTCGGCTACGCCGATTGTCGCTCAAAGTGACCATCACTGCCAATACTATTGCGCAAGATGGTGCTATTTTTTAGACAAACGTCAGGCGTATGCTGCTGGCATGAATCGTCTGTCGTAAGAAGGATAGCCATGACTCCCGCCGTTAAATTACTCGAAAAAAACAAAATTTCTTTCCGGATCCACACCTACGATCACGATCCGAACGAAACCAACTTTGGTGATGAAGTGGTGCGCAAGCTGGGGCTGAACGCGGACCAGGTCTACAAAACGCTGCTGGTCGCGGTGAACGGCGATATGAAGCACCTCGCCGTAGCAGTAACGCCCGTCGCCGGACAGCTTGATCTGAAGAAAGTGGCCAAAGCGCTGGGAGCGAAAAAGGTCGATATGGCAGACCCGATGGTTGCGCAACGCACAACGGGTTATCTGGTCGGCGGGATCAGCCCGCTCGGCCAGAAAAAGCGTCTGCCCACGCTGATCGATGCGCCTTCGCAAGAATTTGAAACGATCTATATTTCTGGCGGCAAACGCGGGCTGGATATCGAACTGTCCGCAGGCGATCTGGCGAAAATGCTGGACGCGAAATTTGCGGATATTGCGCGCCGGGATTGAGAAAATTGCCCGGTGGCGCTGCGAGGTAAAAGCAAAACGGTAACAGGCGTTACCGTTTTTTGTGTTCGCGCCCTCTCCCGGTGGGAGAGGGTTGGGGTGAGGGCATCAGGCCGCACAACACTACTGCCAGCTCACCTCACCTTTCGGCTCATACGCGTTCACGTCAATCGGTGAATTTTGCTGGATAAACTGCTTCAACACTTCCGCATCAATAAACCCGGTATTTACATAGCCCGGTTTGTTATCGATATGCGGATAGCCGTCGCCGCCGGTGGCGTTAAAGCTTAACGTTGCCAGGCGGTAGGTTTTCGCCGTATCAACCGGTTCGCCTTTGATTTTGAGATCGTTGAGCTTACCGTCCTTCGCGACGAAGCTGACGTTAGCAAACTGCGGATACGCCCCGGAATCTGGCTTCATCTGCGCCACGGCGGTCAGGTAGTCAATCACCTCCTTCCCGCTCATGTCCGCATAGACCACCACGTTGCCAAACGGCTGCACTTTGAGCACGTCTTTATAGGTGATGTCTCCGCCTTCGATGGAGTCACGAATACCGCCGCCGCTCATCACGGCGAAATCCGCATTCGTGCGCGCCATCTGCGCGGCCAGCACCAGACGCCCCATGTTGGTCTGTACAAAGCGGACTTTGCTGCGGTCCCCTTCCAGTCGTCCGTTAAGCGTGCCAATCTTCACGTCCAGCTGCGCTTTCCCTTTGCTCTGGAACGGCGTCAGCAGAGAGAGCATCTGCTGGTTTTCAGCGATCTCTGGCGTGTAGAGTACCCGCTCGCTTTTGCCGTCCGGGTAGGTCACTTTCTTCTTCAGGTTGACCGGGATGAGCTGATAGTGCACCAGCTTCATCTCGCCGTTACGGAATTCGAAATCCGCGCGGCCAACGTATTTACCCCACTCGTGGGCCTGTACAATTTAGATCCCGTTCTGACGATCAGGCGCGCACGGCGTGCCGGGCACATAATCTGCCTGCTTTTTATTCTCAGAAGCCATGCAGACCGGATCCTGTGAGTGACCGCCCACAATCATCGCCAGCGAGCCCGCAGGAAGGCTGCGCGCCATCTCCACGTCGCCCGGCGCGTTAGAGCCGTGCTGACCGTTGTCGTAATGCCCCATGTGGGTGGTCGCGATAATCACATCCGGTTTTTCATTCTGCTGCAACTCCTGGATCACCAGCTTCGCTTCGTCCGCCGGTTTACGGAATTCGATGTCGGTGAAAAATTCAGGGTTGCCAATTTTGGCCGTATCGTCGGTGGTTAAGCCGATGACCGCGATCTTCAGTTCCTGACGCTTGAACAGCGCCCACGGTTTAAACAAGCGCTCGCCGGTGCTTTTCTGATAAATATTGGCGGAAAGGAACGGGAATTTGGACCACTTCTCCTGCTGGCGCAACACGCTCAGCGGATTATCGAACTCGTGGTTTCCGACCGCCATCGCGTCGTAACCAATTAAATTCATGCCGCGGAAATCAGGCTCGGCATCCTGCAAATCAGATTCCGGTACGCCGGTATTAATATCCCCGCCCGACAGCAACAGCACGCTGCCGCCCTGGGCCGCGACCTCTTTACGAATGCCGTCCACCAGCGTTTTTTGCGCCGCCAGGCCATATTCACCGTATTCGCTGCGCCAGAAATGGCCGTGATGATCGTTAGTATGCAGAATGGTAATTTTATAGGTTTTATCTTTTTCATACGCCTGCGCGGGCAGGCTTGTTAGCCCCCATGCGGCGATGAGCGCCAGCGCGACGCCACGCTTCATTAACTTCATCTTCTCTCTCCCTGACCCATAGACAAACGCAAAAATTACAGTGACTCACAAGAATAGACAAATAAGTTTTCAGAATTGCGACTTTCTTCAAATGTCACGGACGGGTATGTTAGTCGGATAATAATTACTCCCTGCATTTCTAATAACAAATCGACGTGGTATTTATGGCAATCAGTGAATCAACCCAGCCCGTCCAGGGCGCTCCGGCGTCGCCGCCGAAATCGCGCACTTCCTTTAAAGTATTAGGCGCAATCAGTCTCTCTCATCTGCTCAACGACATGATCCAGTCGCTGATTCTGGCGATCTACCCGCTGTTGCAGTCTGAGTTCTCATTAACCTTCGTGCAGATCGGGATGATCACCCTGACCTTCCAGCTGGCCTCTTCGCTGCTACAGCCGGTGGTGGGCTACTGGACGGACAAATACCCGATGCCATGGTCGCTGCCCATTGGGATGTGCTTCACCCTGAGCGGGCTAGTGCTGCTGGCCATGGCGGGCAGCTTTGAGGCGGTACTGGTTGCCGCGGCGCTGGTGGGAACCGGTTCATCGGTGTTCCATCCGGAATCGTCCCGCGTGGCGCGTATGGCCTCCGGCGGACGCCACGGGCTGGCGCAATCTCTGTTCCAGGTGGGGGGGAACTTTGGTAGCTCCCTCGGTCCTCTGCTGGCGGCGGTGATTATCGCGCCCTACGGTAAAGGCAACGTGGCGTGGTTTGTGCTGGCCGCGCTGCTGGCGATTGTCGTCCTGGCGCAAATCAGCCGCTGGTATGCCGCGCAGCATCGCGTAAATAAGGGAAAACCTGCCGCGAAGATAACCAACCCCCTTCCGCGCAATAAGGTGATCCTTGCCGTCAGCGTGCTGCTGGTGCTGATTTTCTCGAAATATTTTTATATGGCGAGCATAAGCAGCTATTACACCTTCTATCTGATGCAAAAATTCGGATTATCGGTACAAAACGCCCAGTTCCACCTCTTTGCCTTCCTGTTTGCGGTGGCGGCAGGCACGGTGATTGGCGGCCCTGTGGGGGATAAAATCGGACGTAAATATGTGATTTGGGGCTCTATCCTCGGCGTTGCGCCGTTTACGCTTGTTTTACCGTACGCAACGCTGGAATGGACCGGAATATTGACGGTGATTATTGGTTTTATTCTCGCGTCGGCGTTTTCAGCCATTCTGGTCTATGCGCAGGAACTGCTGCCGGGACGTATCGGTATGGTTTCCGGCCTCTTTTTCGGTTTTGCCTTTGGCATGGGCGGCCTTGGCGCCGCCGTGTTAGGGATGGTTGCCGACCACACCAGCATCTTCCTGGTCTATAAAATCTGCGCTTTCCTGCCACTTCTGGGGATGTTGACCATATTCCTGCCTGAAAACCGTCATAAAGCGTAACTTCACGGCTGCCAAAGTTAAACTTTGGCAGCCGGATAACCTGTTGCCATAAGGCTTTCCTCTCCCTCCCCTCAGCAAATTTATCAAAATCTGCCTTTTTTCATGCTTATTGCCTTTTTATTGTGTTTTCAACAATTATTCATAAACATAAGCGTAAAAATTGTCATAAACTATTAATCGGCTTTTTGGTATTTGCACCAAAAATGGATCACCCATCGCAAAAGGAGACGGAATGCACCACGCCACACCGCTTATCACCACCATTGTTGGTGGACTTGTGCTCGCTTTTATTCTCGGCATGATTGCCAATAAACTGCGTATTTCGCCCCTGGTAGGCTATTTGCTGGCGGGCGTGCTGGCAGGGCCCTTTACGCCGGGTTTTGTCGCAGATACCAAACTGGCGCCTGAGCTGGCGGAATTAGGCGTGATCCTGCTGATGTTTGGCGTCGGGCTGCATTTTTCCCTGAAGGATCTGATGGCGGTAAAGTCGATCGCCATACCGGGAGCGATCGCCCAGATAGGGGTGGCGACGCTGCTGGGCATGGCGCTTTCGGCGGTGCTGGGCTGGTCAATCATGACCGGTATCGTATTTGGGCTGTGTCTTTCAACCGCCAGTACCGTGGTGCTGCTGCGCGCGCTTGAAGAGAGGCAGCTGATAGACAGCCAGCGCGGGCAAATCGCGATAGGCTGGCTGATTGTTGAAGATCTGGTAATGGTGTTGACGCTGGTACTGCTGCCTGCCGTCGCCGGGATGATGGAAAAAGAGAATATCGGCTTCGCCTCGCTGGCACTGGATATGAGCATTACCATCGGTAAGGTTGTGGCGTTTATCGCCATCATGATGCTGGTGGGCCGACGTCTGGTGCCGTGGATCATGTCCCGCAGCGCCGCCACGGGCTCGCGTGAACTGTTCACGCTTTCAGTCCTTGCGCTGGCGCTGGGCATTGCCTTTGGCGCCGTCGAGCTGTTTGACGTCTCCTTTGCGCTGGGCGCGTTCTTTGCCGGGATGGTGCTGAACGAGTCCGAGCTGAGCCATCGCGCCGCGCACGATACCCTGCCGCTACGTGATGCATTCGCGGTGCTGTTCTTCGTCTCCGTCGGGATGCTGTTCGACCCGCTGATCCTCATTCAGCAGCCGCTGGCCGTGCTGGGTACGCTGGCAATCATCATCTTTGGTAAGTCCGTTGCCGCCTTCTTCCTGGTGCGGATGTTCGGTCACTCGCCGCGCACGGCGCTGACCATCGCCGCCAGCCTGGCGCAGATTGGCGAGTTCGCCTTTATTCTTGCCGGTCTGGGGATGGCCCTGAACCTGCTGCCACAGGCTGGGCAAAATCTGGTGCTGGCGGGGGCGATCCTCTCCATCATGTTGAACCCGGTATTGTTTGCCCTGCTGGAGAAATATCTCGAGAAGACCGAAACCCTCGAAGAGCTGACGCTGGAAGAGGCGACAGAAGAAGAGAAACAGATCCCGGTGGATATCTGCAACCACGCGCTGCTGGTCGGTTTTGGCCGCGTCGGCAGCCTGCTGGGTGAAAAACTGATGGCTCAGGGCATTCCACTTGTAGTGATTGAAACGTCACGCACCCGCGTCGACGAACTTCGCGAGCGTGGCATCCGCGCGGTGCTGGGCAACGCGGCTAACGAAGAGATTATGAATCTGGCGCATCTGGACTGCGCTCGCTGGCTGCTGCTCACTATCCCGAACGGTTACGAGGCTGGTGAAATTGTCGCCACAGCCCGTGAAAAATGCCCGCATATCGAAATCATTGCCCGCGCCCATTATGATGACGAAGTGGAGTACATCACCGAGCGCGGCGCGAATCAGGTGGTGATGGGTGAGCGTGAGATTGCGAATACGATGCTGACAATGCTGACGAAACCGCCGGTTGAAGAGGCAGTAACGGGGTAAGTTTTGTGCTGCCTGATGCCCTCACCCTGACCCTCTCTCGCAGGGAGAGGGAACAAACACTAAAAACGGCAACCACAGGTTGCCGTTTTACTTTTACCTGTCCCAGTACGCCTCTTCGAGGCTGTCTTCCCGTTCCGGCAGCCCCCGCGTTAAGCGCGGAGAATGCTGGTTCAGCACCTGATAACTCACGCGGTTCGCGTACTTACACACCTGCGCCAGCGAGGAATAGGTCAGCCAGTCGAAGGTATGTTTGCTGGAATTCGGCACGTTGGTTTTGTGGTAGGCGTTGGCGGTAATGTCGTGCAGCAGCGCGGCCAGCGCGCCGTCGCCCGCGCCGTTGGTGTTCATGATCTTCTCAGGGCCACCCATATACGGTGCGATGTGAGAGAAGATACGCAGCGGGTTGATGCAGTCTTTATGACGCATAGCGCGGCTGAACTCGTACTGGTTAAATTCGGCGATTGAGCCCGGCAGCAGCGGGTGCTGGGTTTTACGCTTGCTCTCTTCTTCCGTGAAGCCCGCCATGTACAGCCCGACCGGCCCGGCGGTGCAGAGCACCAGGTCCACCCAGTCCAGCGCCTTATCAGACGCCAGCAGCGGATCGCTTTCACCGGTCAGCGCTTCGGCTTCTTCTTCATTCATCGCCAGAATCGAGACGTGTTCTTTCAGGAAGGCCTGCCACCACTCCGGGTTGTCGGCAATGACGAATTTGGTGCCCAGCGTCAGAACCACAGGCACGTTGTATTTCTTCGCGTACTCAATTGCCTTCATGGTTGCGTCCGGCATTGGTTCGCCCGGCTTGCAGCGCACCAGATAGGAGGTCAGTACCAGCGCAGACGCGCCCGCGATCACCTCTTCCGGGATACTTTCAGCGCGCAGCTTATTCATATGGCCGGGGCTGATGGCAAAGGTACGCTCGCCGGAATCGCTTATCAGCGTAAAGCAGCGGCCAATCGGCCCGTCAACGCCCTGTAAATAGTTCAGATCGGTGCGGCTGGAGGTATTGCACAGGTAGCGGTAGGCGTAGCCACCGATTTCGATATTGCTGCACATCACGCCAAGCAGCACCGAGCGGTCGTCTGCCAGTACGGAGTAGTTGTGCATGGTGTTGCCGATAGTGCCGCCGGCAAACTGGTGGGTGATAAGATTTTCGCGCACCAGCTCCTGATACAGCGCTTCAGCAACGTCATCCTCAATCACCAGCGAGTGCCCGGCGCTCAGACCGTAACGTGCGACAAACGCATCATCCACTTTGGCTTCAATGTCCACCAGCGTCTGATCGATACCGACCACCCAGGCAGCGCTGGTTTCGCTTTCCTGCTGAATTTGCTGTAACAGCGGATCGCGGGCATCGACGGGGAAATAGTGTTTGGACTTACGTTTACCGGGAAATTTCATGGTCTGAACTGTGCAAAGAATACGGGCCGGGAATGGTAGCACAAACCCGGCCCGTAACGCGATCAGCGGCGGGTGGTGACCAGTGACACCATCATGTCGATGTGTTCAGGGGAGTCGTTAAGCGCAGGAATATATTCGTATTTCGTTCCGCCCGCCTCCATAAAGAACTCTTTGTTCTGGACGGCAATTTCTTCCAGCGTTTCCAGACAGTCCGCCGAGAAGCCCGGCGACATCACCTGAATGTGCTTCACGCCCTTCTCGCCCAGCATTTTTAGCGTTTCATCAGTATACGGGGTCAGCCAAGGTTCACGGCCGAAGCGCGACTGGAAGGTCATCATCACCTTCTCAGGCGGCAGGCCGAGGGCGGAGACCAGCTCGCGGGTGGTATCGCGGCAACGCTGGGGGTAATCGTCCCCTTCGTTCGCGAAACGCTGCGGAATACCGTGATAGGAGAGCAGCAGCAGATCCGGCTCGCCGTGTTTTTCAAACGACGCGCGCACGCTGCTGGCAAGCGCCTGAATGTACAGCTCGTTATCGGCGTAGTCGCGGATAAAGGTGATACCCGGTATACGGCGGCGGGTCGCCAGAATGCGCCCCAGTTCGTCCCAGACGGCAGCTACCGTGGAGCACGAATACTGCGGATATAGAGCCAGCACCACAATGTGTTCAACGCCCTGCGCCAGCAGAGAGTCAACGGCGCTTTCCAGGGACGGCTTACCGTAGCTCATGCCGAGCGCAACGGGCATGTCCGGCAGGCGGGCGGCCAGCGCCTTCTCCTGACGACGGCTGTACACCATCAGCGGCGAGCCCTCTTCCATCCACACGGACTGATAGAGCTTTGCCACACGCGGGGAACGAATCGGCAGAATGACGCCACGCAGCAGTGGCCACCACAGCAGTCTTGGGGTATCCACGACGCGCGTGTCGCTTAAAAATTGTCGCAGGTAGCGTTTTACCGCCGCTGGAGTAGGTGCTTCTGGGGTGCCCAGATTGGCAAGCAGGATGCCGGTTTTCGCCTGACTCATTCACGCCTCTTAACCATTTGATAGGCTGTCAATTGTAGCGGAAATGCGTTTAAACGAAACCCATTGCTGCAATAGGTAAGATGAGAATTTTTCTCACCCGGGGCTCCGGGTGAGAGAGGTGCGCTTAGCCGAGAATTTTTTCCAGCTCTGCACGTACGTCAGCCACGGCTTTGGTGCCGTCCACTTTCGCGTATTTGGTGTTACCCGCCTGCGCTTCTTTGGTGTAGTAGCCGATCAGCGGTGCGGTCATCTGATGGTATTCCACCAGGCGTTTACGCACGGTTTCTTCCTGATCGTCTTTACGGGTGGTCAGCTCTTCGCCGGTCACGTCGTCTTTGCCTTCAACCTTAGGTGGGTTGAATTTAATGTGGTAAACGCGGCCAGAAGCAGCGTGTACGCGACGGCCAACGATACGGTCAACGATCAGCTCGTCCGGTACGTCGAACTCCAGCACGTAATCCACGTTGATGCCCGCTTCTTTCATGGCGTCAGCCTGAGGAATGGTGCGCGGGAAGCCGTCCAGCAGGAAACCATTGCGGCAGTCTTCCTGAGCAATGCGCTCTTTTACCAGCGCGATAACCAGTTCGTCGGTCACCAGCTTGCCTGCGTCCATGATGTCTTTAGCTTGTTTGCCCAGCTCGGAGCCAGATTTAACAGCGGCACGCAGCATGTCACCAGTAGAGATTTGCGGAATACCGTATTTCTCCATGATGAACTGAGCCTGAGTTCCCTTACCCGCGCCCGGAGCGCCAAGCAGAATAATACGCATTGCGAAAATCCCCTCAAATGTCGATTCAATTTTTCAAAAGCGCTAAACAATACCACCAGAACGGGTATCGCTCAAGGAAGGCGGGGAGGCTGAAACGGTTAATGAGGGGAGATAATTTGGGAGAGTGCGGTCTGGTGCCCTCACCCTAACCCTCTCCCACAGGGAGAGGGAACTCTTTCACCCTCTCCCTGTGGGAGAGGGTCGGGGTGAGGGAAGATTACGCCAGCAGCAGCGCATTCACACGTTTAATGAACAGGTTAGGATCTTCCAGCGTACCGCGCTCGGCCAGCAGGGACTGATCCAGCAGCAGTTCAACCCACTCCGCAAAGCGGGCGTCGTCCTGGGTATCCGCCGCGCGTTTCACCAGCGGATGATCCGGATTAAGCTCAAAGATATATTTCACTTCCGGCACGGCCTGGCCCGCCGCAGCGAACAGTTTCGCCATCTGGGTGCTCATTTCGTCCGCATCGGTGGTGACAATGGCTGGCGTATCGGTCAGACGGTGCGTGAAGCGCACCTCTTTCACGCGGTCACCCAGCAGGGTTTTCACGCGCTCAATGAACGGCTCCAGCGCCTTCTCGGCTTCTTTCGCGCTTTCGTCCACTTCATCTGCCAGCTTGTCGATGGACTCGTCAGCTTTGGCAACGGACTGGAACGCCTTACCGTCGAACTCGGTCAGGTAGTTCATCATCCATTCGTCGATGCGGTCAGACAGCAGCAGCACTTCGATGCCTTTCTTACGCAGCAGCTCCAGGTGCGGGCTGCTGTTCGCTGCCGCATAGCTGTCGGCGGTGATGTAGTAGATCTTCTCCTGCCCTTCTTTCATGCGGGAGACGTACTCTTCCAGCGACACGGTCTGGGCGGAGGAGTCGTTGTGCGTAGAGGCGAAGCGCAGCAGTTTAGCGATAGCTTCCACGTTCGCGGTGTCTTCCGCCGGACCTTCTTTCAGCACCAGGCCAAACTGTTTCCAGAAGGTCTGGTATTTTTCCGCATCGTCCTTCGCCAGTTTTTCCAGCATCTGCAACGCACGTTTGGTCAGGGCGTTACGCAGGTTACGGGTGACGGTGCTGTCCTGAAGGATTTCACGCGAGACGTTCAGCGGCAGGTCGTTGGAATCAATCAGGCCGCGCACAAAGCGCAGATAGTTCGGCATGAACTGCTCGGCGTCGTCCATGATGAACACGCGCTGCACGTACAGCTTCAGGCCATGCTTGTGATCGCGGTTCCACATGTCCCACGGCGCCTGTGCCGGGATGTACAGCAGGCTGGTGTACTCCTGCTTACCTTCCACACGGTTGTGGCTCCAGGTCAGCGGGTCGGTAAAGTCGTGGGCGATGTGCTTGTAGAATTCGTTGTACTCGTCGTCTTTAATTTCAGCTTTGTTACGCGTCCACAGCGCCTGCGCCTTGTTGATTTTCTCCCAGGAAACCACGGTTTCGCCGTCTTTCTCTTCCTGTTTTTCAATCTCAACCGGCAGCGCGATGTGGTCGGAATACTTGCTGATGATGGAGCGTACGCGCCAGTCGTTCAGGAAATCGTCTTCGCCTTCACGCAGGTGCAGGGTGATTTCGGTGCCGCGATCCGCTTTGGTGATGTCATCAACGGTGTACTCGCCTTCCCCTTTGGATTCCCACAGCACGCCGTTCTCGGCGCTGTCGCCCGCGGCGCGAGTGCGCACGGTGACTTTGTCCGCCACGATGAACGCCGAGTAGAAGCCTACGCCGAACTGACCAATCAGCTGGCTGTCTTTCGCCTGGTCAGAGCCCATGGACTCAAGGAACGCTTTGGTGCCGGATTTGGCGATGGTCCCGAGGTGGTCGATCACCTCGTCGCGGTTCATCCCGATGCCGTTATCGGCAATCGTCAGGGTGCGGTTCTCTTTATTGAACGAGACGCGCACGCGCAGTTCGCCGTCGCCTTCATACAGATCCGGGTTAGACAGCGCGCGGAAGCGCAGCTTGTCCGCCGCATCGGAGGCGTTGGAAATCAGCTCACGCAGGAAAATTTCTTTGTTGGAATACAGGGAATGGATCATCAGGTGCAGAAGCTGTTTTACTTCTGACTGGAAACCACGGGTTTCTTGTCCTTTCATCTAAGTCGACCTCAACAATGCCATTTAATGGGGTTGTAAAACGTTGAGTGAGAGATGGGGATAAGGGGGGAAATTTTCAAGCGGAGGCCGCGCGCGCAGCCTCCGTTTGGTCAGAAAATAATCTTGTGACGTCCGGCCAGCGAGTGCGACAGCGTGGTGCCGTCGACCATCTCCAGCTCACCGCCGACCGGCACGCCGTGGGCGATGCGGCTGGCGTCAACGCCGTACTGCGCGCACAGTTCGGCGATGTAGTTGGCGGTTGCCTCCCCTTCCACCGTGGGGTTGGTGGCGAGGATCACCTCTTTGATGGTTTCCGACTCCAGGCGCTGCTCCAGACGATCGAGACCGATATCGTCCGGGCCGATGCCGTCCAGCGGGGAGAGATGCCCCATCAGCACAAAATAGCGGCCGGAAAACTGCCCGGTTTGTTCGATGGCGTAGATGTCCGCCGGACTCTCCACCACGCAAATCTGACCGTTTTCCTGACGACGCGGGTTCGTGCAGATGTTACATACGTCCTGCTCGGTAAAGGTCCGGCAATCCGCACAGTGGCCAATTTCTGACATGGCGCGGGTCAGAGCCTGCGCCAGGCGCATCCCGCCGCTGCGGTCGCGCTGCAATAGCGTAAACCCCATACGCTGCGCCGACTTCGGGCCAACGCCCGGCAGGCAGCGCAGTGCTTCCATCAACTGCGTGAGCAGCGGACTGGTTTGCATCAGAATGGCATCTTAAAGCCCGGCGGCAGTTGCATACCGCTGGAAACAGAGGCCATTTTCTCTTTCTGGGTTTCGTCGATACGGCGAGCGGCATCGTTAAACGCGGCTGCAACCAGATCTTCCAGCATCTCTTTGTCGTCTTCGAGCAGGCTCGGGTCGATTTCCACGCGACGGCAGTTATGCGCACCGTTGATGGTCACCTTGACCAGACCGGCACCGGATTCACCCGTGACTTCCAGCTGAGCGATCTCTTCCTGCATCTTCTGCATTTTTTCCTGCATCTGCTGAGCCTGCTTCATCAGGCCACCCAGACCGCCTTTTCCACCAAACATAGGCTTCTCTCTTCTTTCACGTTAAGGATTACAACCGTAAGTCAGACTCACGATCAAATGGGGCGAATACTCTCTTCATCCAGATCGGCGTCGAAGAACCGGCGCAGGGTCTGGATGTTGTTATCCGCGATAATCGACTCGCGCGCCTGCGCGAGCTTCTCTTCATAAATCGCCTGTCGCCACTCGAGCGGCGTTTTCACCGCCGGATTATCATCTTCAATGATAGTCAATTCAACCGGCACACCCTGTAATGCGGTAAGCGCCTCGGCCAGCGCCTTTTGCGCGCCTGGGGAGTTGAGGTGCCGCTGGCCAGGGCGCAGGTGCAGACGCACCTGATTACCGTCCTGCTCTTTCCAGGCGTTCAGCGCGACCTGCTCAACCAGCTTCGGCAGTTGCAGTTTGCTGACCTCTGCGGCCCAGGCGTCGCGCGCAATGGACTCTTCCGCAAGCTTCGCGGACAGCTCCGGCGTTTTTTCATGCTCCAGCGCCTTTTTCAGCGCTTTTGGCGTGGCGACCACTTCCTTGACCGTTTCAACAACGGTAGTCGCCTTCCAGCGGTATGCCTCTTCTTTCGCCGGGGCTTTTTGCTCGAGCGCGGACGGTGCCGGACGCGACTGCACGCGCTCCGTTACCGAGGCCAGTCGTTCAAGCGCGGCGTTGTTCACCGGCCGCGCTCTTGCAGGCGCTGCCGGTTCACTCTTTTTTGGTTTGGTTGCTCCCTGCGCACGTTGCAACTGGCTTCGTGCGGCAAGCACCGAACTGGTGGCATCCGACAGCGGCACGTTTTGCGGCGGCGGCGATGCCGGTTGCGGTGGCACCTGCTGCGGTGACATTACCGCGGTCGGCGCAACCGGCGCAAAGGACTGCCGGGGCGTTTCCGGCTCCGGCAGTGGCTTGCGCGGATGGAAGGCCAGTGCGCGCAGCAGCGTCATTTCAACGCCCATCCGGCGATCCGGTGCAAACGGCAGCTCTTTGCGGCCGATCAGCAGCGTCTGATAATAAAGCTGAACGTCAGCCGGCGGCACGGTGCGCGCAAGTTCACGCATCCGCTGCTCAATGGTCGCCATGTCCGCGCCAATGGCCGACGGAGACAGTTGCAGCATCGCCACGCGGTGCAGCAGGCTGAGCATCTCGACCAGCAGCGCTTCCCATTCAATGCCACGGGCGGCGGCATCGTTGACGAGCGTCATCACCCGCTCACCGTTGGCGGCGATCATCGCTTCAATAAGCGACAGCGCCTGATCGTCATCCAGCGTGCCGAGCATGGTGCTGACCGCGTCGGTGGAGAGTTTACCGTCACCGCTGGCAATCGCTTGGTCGGTCAGGCTTAGCGCATCGCGCAGGCTGCCGTCCGCCGCACGGGCCAGCAGTTGCAGCGCACGCGGTTCATGAACAATGTTCTCTTCATCGAGAATATGCTCAAGCTGAGCGCGGATCTGCTCAACGTCCAGCGCCTTCAGATGGAATTGCAGGCAGCGCGACAGGATCGTGACCGGCAGCTTTTGCGGATCGGTGGTCGCCAGCAGGAATTTGACATGTGCAGGCGGCTCTTCCAGCGTTTTCAGCAGGGCGTTGAAGCTGTGGCGCGACAGCATGTGCACTTCATCGATCAGATAGACCTTGAAGCGGCCGCGCGCCGGGGCGTACTGGACGTTGTCCAGCAGATCGCGGGTGTCTTCCACTTTGGTGCGCGAGGCGGCGTCGATCTCAATCAGATCGACAAAACGCCCCTGCTCGATCTCACGACAGTTGTCGCACACGCCGCACGGGGTGGCGGTGATCCCGGTTTCGCAGTTCAGACCTTTTGCCAGCAGACGGGCAATAGAGGTTTTACCGACGCCGCGGGTGCCGGAAAAAAGATAGGCGTGATGGATGCGACCTAGCGACAAGCCGTTCGCCAGGGCCGTCAGCACATGTTCCTGACCGACAACGTCAGCAAAGGTTTGTGGTCGCCATTTACGGGCTAACACCTGATAACTCATGGGCAGGCTCTGCAACGCTGGAAGGTGAATTAATGGAGGGGAATGCTATCACAACCTCACCCATTGAGCGAGGTTGTGAGATATGGGATTAATGTCCCGGGAATGGCACCAGGCTGTAGCTGGTAATACCCTGTTTTTCCAGACGCTGCTCGCCGCCGAGATCGAACAGGTTGATGATGAATGCCGCGTCGGTCACTTCCCCGCCCAGACGACGGATCAGCTTCACGGTCGCTTCGATGGTGCCGCCGGTTGCCAGCAGATCGTCCACCACCAGCACTTTGTCGCCTGGCTTGATGGCATCAACGTGAATTTCCAGCTGATCGGTGCCGTATTCCAGCTCATAGCTCTCAGCAATGGTTTCACGCGGCAGTTTGCGCGGCTTACGCACCGGCACAAAACCCACGCCCATCGCCAGCGCAACCGGTGCGCCAAACAGGAAGCCACGGGCTTCAGTACCTACTACTTTGGTGATCCCGGCGTTTTTATAACGCTCAACCAGCAGTTCAATGCTGAGGGCGTACGCTTTCGGGTCTTCCAGCAAGCTGGTGACATCGCGGAAAAGAATGCCAGGTTTTGGATAGTCCTGGATACTTTTGATGCTATTTTTCAGATATTCAAGCTGCTGTGCAGTTGCGGTCATCGGTTTGTGCCTAAATGAAACAGTGTTACTCACGGCGCGCGACGAGTCGGTCAAAGTAACAGTTGTTTAACCTTTGACCAGGCGCACCTGTGCTCGAAAACGGTCGAATTTACTGGCTGTGCGCCATAATTGCAACCGCCATGATGAGGCTTCAGTGCTTTTGTTGCTTTTCATCAACCACGGGGATCCGCCACATAAAGATCAGCAGGCAAACCAGGATCGCCAGCAGCAGAATGCGCACCCACATCATTTTCACCAGCCATAACGAGACGGCGAAGGTGATCAGGATGAAGGCAATGGCGCGCGGCTTGGCCCCGGGCGGCATAGCCCGGTGTTTTTGCCAGTGCCGCAGGTAGCCGCCGAACCACGAGCGGTACAGAAGCCAGTGGTGAAAACGCGGCGACGAGCGGGCGAAGCACCAGGCGGCCAACAGGATAAACGGGGTGGTCGGCAGCAAGGGCAAAACCACACCCAGCGTACCCAGCACTACCGCGAGCCAGCCAATGATGATTAAAATAGTACGCTGCATAATGCGAATCGTTATCAAACTGAACGGCTACTTTACCACTGGAGAGCGCCTTGAAAACAGCACTGCTTCTTGAGAGGCTGCAAAATCAGCTGATCGCGCTGCGGGCGCAGGCCACACCGCTGATGGGCCACGCCACGCTGAAACCGCGCTTTGACCGGCAGCTCTTCCGCACCCGCAGCACCGTCATTCAGGATTACCTTGCTGAAGCGCAGACCAACCTCGACGAGCTTCGCCACGCGGTTGAGAGTGAACAGCAGGAACAGGTCGCGTGGCTTGCGGAGCATCTTACCGAGCAGATCACCGCCCTGCACCGGGAAATCGCCGCCTGGCCGCTACGGGCGTGGGACAGCGCCTCGCCGGGACTGGGAAAATGGCAGCGCAAGCGGCTGGAGAACCAGGAGTTTGAGCGCCGTCTGTTTGAGATGAAGCGTGAGCGCGAAGCCCGCCTGAACACCAGCGAAACGCTGGAAGAGCAGCAGTTATTAATGCGTGAAATCAGCGCGCTGGAAGGCCGCATCGTCCGCTGCCGTCAGGCGCTGGATGAGATTGAACGCGTCATTGAACGCCTGACCCGTTAACAGGAGCCGCGGATGTCACTGGAAAATGCCCCCGATGAGGTCAAACTGGCCGTCGATTTAATTATGCTGCTGGAGAATCATGCGATCCCGGCTGAGACGGTGCTGAAAGCGCTGGAGATTGTGCGGCGGGATTTTGAGGGGAAACTTCCCCCTCACCCTGCCCTCTCCCCAGAGGGGAGAGGGAAATAATTCAGGCAGGAGTCGGGTCGTCCCCCTTAATTTCGCGCTTCACTTCCGTATGCTCGTCACCTTTCTCGTTACGCAGATGCACTTCAAGCTGGTTGAAGGCGATATTAATGTTGTTTTCACGACACAGACGGTCAATGGTGCGGTTCAGCTCATCGACGGTGTAGCTGCGATCGCGCAGTTCGCGTACGTACAGGCGCAGCTCATGATCCAGCGTGCTTGGCCCGAAGGTGGTGAAGAACACGTCAGGCGCAGGATCGTGCATAACTTTAGGATGTGATTTCGCGGCTTCCAGCAGGACCTCTTTCACTTTATCCAGATCTGAACCGTAGGCCACCCCGAGTCGGATCACCACGCGGGTGGTGGTATCCGAGAGCGACCAGTTGATCAGGCGCTCGGTCACAAAGGCTTTGTTCGGGATGATCACCTCTTTACGATCGAAGTCGGTAATGGTGGTCGCACGGATGCGGATCTTGCTGACGGTCCCGGAGAAGGTGCCGATGGTGACGGTATCGCCGATACGCACCGGACGTTCGAACAGGATAATCAGGCCAGAGACAAAGTTACCGAAGATCTCCTGCAAGCCGAAGCCGAGACCCACCGACAACGCTGCCGCCAGCCACTGAAGTTTATCCCACGAGACGCCCAGCGAGCCGAATACCGTCATCGCCCCGACAATAATAATGACGTAGTTCAGGATGGTAGTAATGGCGTACGACGCCCCCTGACGCAGGTTCAGCCTCGAGAGCACCAGCACTTCCAGCAGACCCGGCAGGTTGCGGATCAACGCCCAGGCAACCACTGACGACACCAGCGCAAAGAGCAGGCTGCCCATGGTGACGCTTTTCATTACCGCAGCGCCCGCTTCGGTACCGTTGTATTGCCAGAGCGTGATACTGTCGAGGTAGGCGAAAACGGTAATTAAATCAGACCAGATGGCCCAGAACATCACCGCAAACAGGGCGATCATCACCAGCATGGTAATACGCATCGTTTGCTGGTTGACCTGCTCCAGGGCGATAGTCGGCTCTTCCTGCGGCTCTGCCCCTTCAGCCCCCTCTTTCACCTGATGCTGCCGACGGGCAACAGCACGACGATACGCGATGCGGCGCGCCGCTACGCTCAAACCACGCAGCACGGTCTGGAACAGCAGGTTCCACAAAATCACCAGATAAACCGTTTCGATCCAGCGGCCTGACAGACGCAGCGTGGTATAGAAGTAACCCGTCGCCGTCAGCACCATCAGCGCCAGCGGAATGATCGCCAGCACCGTTACGGTAACCAGACGAAGATTATGGGACTCTTTATCCCGCCAGCTGTCGCGGCACATCGGCCACATAAGGACGGCAATCAGCAGCAGGTTCAGCATAATCACCAGTTGCCCCAGTACGTCATCCATCAGATGCAGCGGCGAAAGCTCGGCCACAACTGACCAGAAGTGCAGCGGCAGCAGCGCGAGGCTGATGCGTACAATCTGGCGACGCCAGTGGCTGGTGAGTTTTTCCGGCATGTTGAAGTGGCGGACGGCGACGCCATCTTTTTCCAGCACTTTCCAGCACAGGCCAAACACCAGCCAGAACAGCGCCAGCTTCTTGCTGAACGCCCACAGCAGATCGCTGATATTCAACTGCATGGTCAGCAGGATCAGGCCCACGGCGAGTATCAACAGGCAGACCGGCAGAGCACGGATCAGATCGATCAGGATCGCTTTCGGGGTGTGCAGCTGGCTGTCGTTACGCAGTTGCCCCACTTCCGAGGCCAGCTTCGCCTGGTACTGTTTCAGCCATTTCAAACGCCAGCGTATTACGCCAGCGATGAGCAACAAAGGCAGTCCCGCCAGGAAGGCAATCATTACCGCAGGCCAGGCTTTCTCCCAGTTCACGGTAATTTTCATGCTTTTTATCTGGGATTTCAGCGTTTCCGGGAAAGATTTAAACCAGTCCCAGTCCATGGGTTTATTGCTGTTCACCCAGAAAATCTGCTGGGTCAGGATCTCCTGGAGGCTTTTAGAAACGCTCACCAGCTGCTGCTGGTTGATTTGCAGGTTAATCGCCATCATCAACTGGTTGCCCAGCTGCTTGTTGAGCTGATCGAGCAGTTCGCGGCGCATGTCCACCACCTGCAACAGCGCGTCGTGAACTTCAGCGTTCACTTCACCTGAATGGCCCTCTTCCACTTTGGCAACAAACGTGTCGCTCTGGAATAGCGCATCGCGCTGCTGGTTGACGTCAAACTGTTCAAGACGCAAATCCGCAATGCGATTGGTCATGTCTTCCAGCTCGTCGGCGGACGGCAGCGTCTGCTGTTGCTGGTAGAGAATGCGCGACAGCAGCAGGCTGCCCTTCAGGACGGCAATCTGCTCCTTGACGTTACGCTCAGCCTGCAACGCGCGATCCAGCCAGTTTTTGACCTTGATATTCTGCTGTACCAGCGCGCTGCCGTTTTCAGTCGCCTGGATCAGACGTTCGCTCAGCTGGTGGTTAATCTCCAGCTCCTGCTTCACCAGCGGGTTGGCCTGAATACGCGCCGTCTCGTCTGGTGAGACCGCTTCCTGGGCCGTTTTTTCAGTCAGGGTCAGGCGCTTGCTGTTTACCGCTTCCTGCAACAGCTGAAGCTGATGCTCAAGCCGGTTGATATTCGCGGTCACGTAGTCACGCTGTTTTTGCAGCGCATCCTGTAGCACCGTGTTGCCTTCCAGGCTCTTACGCTGCTGTTCAATCTCCGCGTTTAGCAGCGTCTGCTGGATATTCAGCAGCGTTTGCTGGGTGGGGCGAAGCGCCCCTTCCCCAACGGTGACGCCATTCAGACGGTTACGTATCTGCTGTAGCTGTTGCGATGCGGAGTACATGGCGTTCTGCACGCGCTCAGGCTGGGTTTGCAGCGAAACCAGCTGGCTGTTATAGGTTGAGAGATCGGACTGCGCCGTTTGCAGATCGTCCAGCAGCTGCGCCACGCGCGACTCAAGCTGGCGCAACGACAGCGTGGCAAGCGTTTTTCGGGTTTCATCGTCGTTGTCGACGTCGCTGAGCGCATTCAGCGCCTCCGTAGCCTTACGCATGTTTTCCGGCGCCTGAGCGACCTTCTGCCTCAGCTGGGCTGTTTCGGCTTTGATGCGCTCTATCTTGTCCAGCGTTTCCAGGGTTTCCGTCAGGTCCTGCTGAACAAGTTTTTCCAGGGCGGACAGATCTTTCTGCTTATTCAGGGTGTCGAGTTGCGCCTGAACATCAGCACGCGTGGGAATGTCACTGCCGTTGTCTGCACGGGCCCAGGAAAGCGGCGCGGCTGCAAAGTAAAACAGCAGGATCAAAAACAGGGCCAGAACAGGATGTTGCGAGCGATTGGTGTGCAGCATAGTTGTGAATGTGATGTGAGAAATGACCGGAAATAGTCGGGCATGAAGGATATCACGCCCGGCTGAAGCAGAATAGTACGACGGAAAGGGTCTACGATTTTTCCCGTACCCGATCAGGCAGAACGGGGGTGATGCTTACTTTGAAGGGTCGGACAGAGCTGGCACATCTCAAGAAAAATGTCGACATAGCTGCGCGCCTCTGATCTGAGATCGAACGACTCCGGAGCAAAAAGCCAGTTTTCCATCAGGCCGGAAATATAGCCGCGCATCAGGATCGCCGCCCGGCGGGTGAGTAAGGTGGCAGGAAGCATTTTGGCCTGCATGCACTCCGTGAGGACCTGTTCGATGCGATCGTAGCTTTCCAGACACAGGTCGCGTTGCGCCTGCTGAACCACCGCCATTTCGCCAACGAACTCACATTTATGGAAGATGATTTCCATCATCAGACGGCGGCGCTCTTCAACAACTGTCGCTTCAAGGATATATACTAGAATTTCTCTTAACACAGAGAGTGGATCGTGAGGGAATTTTGCCCGATACTCACTCTCAAGATCGCTAATGCTGGACTCTGAAAGCTCCCAGATTTCACCAAACAGATCGGACTTGTCTTTGAAATGCCAGTAAATCGCTCCCCGCGTGACGCCCGCGGCCTGAGCAATCTGTGCCAGCGAGGTTGCCGAAACACCCTGCTGTGAGAACAAACGCATTGCCACATCCAGAATGTGTTGTCGGGTTTCCAGCGCTTGTTGTTTGGTTTTTCGTGCCATACGTTGATGAATTTACAGGAGTCAGATTTACATACATTTATGAATGTATGTACCATAGCATGACGATAATATAAACGCAGCAATGGGTTTTTAGACTCAGGACCCTTGATCAATTTGAAATCGGACACTCGAGGTTTACTTATGAACAAAAACAGAGGGTTAACGCCTCTGGCGGTCGTTCTGATGCTCTCAGGCAGCTTAGCGCTTACAGGATGTGACGACAAAGAGGCTCAACAAGGAGCTCAGCAGGTGCCAGAAGTTGGCGTCGTGACGCTCAAATCCGAACCTCTCCAGATGACAACAGAACTACCGGGCCGCACCAGCGCCTATCGCATTGCGGAAGTGCGTCCGCAGGTAAGCGGTATCATCCTGAAACGTAACTTCACCGAAGGCGGTGATGTCAAGGCAGGTGAGTCTCTGTATCAGATTGATCCAGCAACCTACCAGGCGTCTTATGAGAGCGCTAAAGGCGATCTGGCGAAAGCAGAAGCGGCAGCCAAAATTTCGCAGCTGACGTTGAATCGTTACAAGAAGCTGCTCGGCACGCAGTACATCAGCCAACAGGATTATGATTCAGCCCTGGCCGATGCGCAGCAAGCCAACGCGGCCGTTGTGGCGGCGAAAGCGGCGGTAGAAACCGCGCGTATTAACCTGGCCTACACCAAAGTGACCTCCCCTATCAGCGGTCGCATTGGTAAATCTGCCGTCACCGAAGGTGCACTGGTGCAAAACGGTCAGACCAACGCACTGGCCACCGTGCAGCAGCTTGACCCGATCTATGTTGACGTTACCCAGTCCAGCAACGATTTCCTGCGTCTCAAACAGGAGCTGGCAAGCGGTCAACTGAAACAGGAAAACGGTAAAGCCAAGGTTGAACTGGTTACCAACGACGGTATCGAGTTCTCGCAGACCGGTACACTGGAATTTTCTGATGTGACCGTCGATCAGACCACCGGCTCAATCACCATCCGGGCCATTTTCCCGAATCCGGATAAAACCCTGCTGCCGGGTATGTTCGTACGCGCCCGTCTTGAGGAAGGGACTAACCCAAGCGCCATTCTGGTTCCTCAGCAGGGTGTGACCCGTACGCCACGCGGCGATGCGAGCGCGCTGGTTGTGGGTGCCGATAACAAAGTCGAAATGCGCAATATCACTGCAACGCAGGCGATTGGCGATAAGTGGCTGGTGACGGAAGGTCTGAAAGATGGCGATCGCGTGATTATTACTGGTTTGCAAAAAGTTCGTCCTGGCGCGCAGGTCAAAGCGCAGGAAGTGAAATCTGACGACAAACAACAAGCGTCGGCCGCTGGCCAGTCAGAACAAACCAAGTCTTAACTTAAACAGGAGCCGTTAAGACATGCCTAATTTCTTTATCGATCGCCCCATATTTGCGTGGGTGATCGCCATTATCATCATGCTGGCCGGGGGACTTGCGATCCTGAATCTGCCTGTTGCGCAATATCCAACGATTGCGCCACCGGCAGTAACGATCTCCGCAACCTACCCGGGCGCTGATGCGAAAACGGTGCAGGATACCGTTACGCAGGTTATCGAACAGAACATGAACGGTATCGATAACCTGATGTACATGTCCTCAAACAGTGACTCAACCGGTACGGTTCAGATCACCCTGACCTTTGAATCCGGTACGGATGCGGACATTGCGCAGGTTCAGGTGCAGAACAAATTGCAGCTGGCGATGCCTCTGCTGCCGCAGGAAGTACAACAGCAGGGCGTGAGCGTCGAGAAATCGTCCAGTAGCTTCCTGATGGTTGTCGGCGTGATCAACACCAACGGCACCATGACGCAGGAGGATATTTCCGACTACGTGGGCGCCAACATGAAGGACGCCATCAGCCGTACGTCAGGTGTGGGTGACGTTCAGCTGTTTGGTTCCCAGTACGCCATGCGTATCTGGATGGATCCGAATAAACTGAACAACTTCCAGCTGACGCCGGTTGACGTGATTAACGCCATTAAAGCGCAGAACGCCCAGGTGGCAGCCGGTCAGTTAGGCGGTACGCCGCCGGTCAAGGGCCAGCAGCTTAACGCCTCGATCATCGCGCAAACCCGTCTGACCTCCGCGGATGAGTTCAGCAAAATTCTGCTGAAAGTGAATCAGGACGGTTCGCAGGTTCGCCTGCGTGACGTAGCGAAAGTGGAGCTGGGCGGCGAGAACTACGACGTTATCGCGAAGTTCAACGGCAAGCCGGCATCTGGTCTGGGTATCAAACTGGCGACCGGCGCTAACGCCCTGGACACCGCGACGGCTATTCGTGCAGAGCTGAAGAAGATGGAACCGTTCTTCCCGTCAGGTCTGAAAATCGTTTATCCGTATGACACTACGCCGTTCGTAAAAATTTCGATTCACGAAGTGGTAAAAACCCTGGTTGAGGCGATCATCCTCGTCTTCCTGGTAATGTACCTGTTCCTGCAAAACTTCCGCGCGACGCTGATCCCAACCATCGCCGTACCGGTTGTATTGCTTGGGACCTTCGCGGTTCTGGCGATATTTGGCTACTCGATAAACACCCTGACGATGTTCGGGATGGTGCTCGCCATCGGCCTGCTGGTGGATGACGCCATCGTGGTGGTCGAAAACGTCGAGCGTGTGATGGCGGAAGAAGGCCTGCCGCCGAAGGAAGCAACCCGTAAATCTATGGGCCAGATCCAGGGCGCGCTGGTCGGTATCGCGATGGTACTGTCCGCGGTGTTTATCCCGATGGCCTTCTTTGGCGGCTCTACCGGTGCGATTTACCGTCAGTTCTCCATCACCATCGTTTCGGCGATGGCGCTGTCGGTACTGGTTGCACTGATCCTGACGCCAGCCCTGTGCGCGACGATGCTGAAGCCGATTCAGAAAGGCGGACACGGCGAGCATAAAGGGTTCTTCGGCTGGTTCAACCGCATGTTTGATAAGAGCACGCACCACTACACCGACAGCGTGGGTAACATCCTGCGCAGCACCGGTCGTTACCTGCTGCTCTATATCATCATCGTGGTGGGGATGGCATTCCTGTTCGTTCGTCTGCCAAGCTCGTTCCTGCCAGATGAAGACCAGGGCGTGTTCCTGAGTATGGCGCAGCTTCCGGCCGGTGCGACGCAAGAGCGTACGCAGAAAGTGCTGGATGAGATGACCGACTACTTCCTGACCAAAGAGAAAGACAACGTCGAATCCGTGTTTGCGGTTAACGGCTTTGGCTTCGCGGGTCGTGGTCAGAACACCGGTATCGCCTTCGTTTCTCTGAAAGACTGGTCTGAACGTCCAGGTGCAGAGAACAAGGTAGAAGCCATTACCGGCCGCGCGATGGGCACCTTCTCACAGATTAAAGATGCGATGGTCTTCGCCTTTAACCTGCCAGCGATTGTTGAACTGGGTACGGCGACCGGCTTCGACTTCCAGCTGATTGACCAGGGCGGTCTGGGCCACGAAAAACTGACGCAGGCGCGTAACCAGCTGTTTGGCGAGGTGGCAAAACACCCTGACCTGCTGGTGGGCGTACGTCCTAACGGTCTGGAAGATACGCCGCAGTACAAGATCGATATCGACCAGGAAAAAGCGCAGGCGCTGGGTGTTTCCATCAGTGACATTAATACCACGCTGGGCGCCGCCTGGGGCGGTAGCTACGTTAACGACTTCATCGACCGTGGTCGCGTGAAGAAAGTGTACGTGATGTCCGAAGCGCAATACCGCATGCTGCCGAACGATATCAACAACTGGTACGTTCGCGGTAGCGATGGCCAGATGGTGCCGTTCTCCGCCTTCTCAACCTCGCGCTGGGAATACGGTTCGCCGCGTCTGGAGCGTTATAACGGCTTGCCATCGATGGAAATCCTCGGTCAGGCAGCGCCAGGCCGAAGCACCGGTGAAGCCATGAACCTGATGGAAGAACTGGCCAGCAAACTACCTGCGGGTATCGGCTACGACTGGACCGGCATGTCCTATCAGGAACGTCTGTCCGGTAACCAGGCCCCTGCCCTGTACGCCATTTCTCTGATTGTGGTGTTCCTGTGTCTGGCGGCATTGTATGAGAGCTGGTCGATTCCGTTCTCCGTTATGCTGGTGGTTCCGCTGGGGGTTATCGGTGCACTGCTTGCCGCGACCTTCCGTGGGCTGACCAACGACGTTTACTTCCAGGTGGGCCTGCTGACAACCATTGGCTTGTCGGCGAAGAACGCGATACTCATCGTCGAATTCGCCAAAGATCTGATGGAGAAAGAAGGAAAAGGCCTGATTGAAGCCACGCTGGAAGCCGTTCGTATGCGTTTGCGTCCAATCCTGATGACGTCCCTGGCGTTTATCCTCGGCGTTATGCCGCTGGTTATCAGCTCCGGCGCGGGCTCCGGCGCACAGAACGCGGTAGGTACGGGTGTAATGGGTGGTATGGTCACGGCGACCGTTCTCGCCATCTTCTTCGTACCGGTGTTCTTCGTGGTGGTTCGTCGCCGCTTCAGCCGCAAAAATGAAGATGTTGAGCACAATCATTCGGTAGAACATCACTGATACCGGTTTCACATGATAAAAAGGCCGCATTTGCGGCCTTTTTCATTTTCAGAAAAAATCATAAAATAGACCTATTGCTTTTCTATTTATTTTCTTCTTTTTAAATGAGGCCTGGCATAATAGGCCGATAACTTACACCAGAGACTCAGCCTTCTTTTATTATCATTTTGCGGCGTAAATTATTCGGACTATTCCTAAGTAACGGAAATTATCTGAAGATATCTGGTTTCGGACTTCACATGAAACTTTGCGCTAACTCAATGAATTTTAAGGAACCGATAAAAAACGGTTTTTTATTTGATTAACGTGGTTGCTGCAAAAGGTACATTTGCGTAAAGGCTCGCACAGTAACGATTTAATTGTAATTTTTCGTAATAGCGCGGTGAAATCTTGATCAGAGTGGCTTATAGTTAGAGTTATCAGGAACACAGCTCCCATGTGGCTAAGCAAGTTGTATCCATCCCGACATGATGTTCGGTGAGTAAAAAATCACTCAGAAGGGGATGCGCTATGGACGAGTACTCGCCAAAAAGGCATGATATCGCGCAGTTGAAATTTCTCTGCGAATCCTTGTACCATGACTGCCTTGCCAATCTTGAAGAAAGTAACCATGGCTGGGTGAACGATCCAACGTCTGCTATCAATTTACAGCTTAACGAGCTGATCGAGCATATCGCCACCTTCGCACTTAATTATAAAATTAAGTACAATGAAGATAATAAGTTGATAGAGCAAATTGATGAATACCTGGACGACACCTTTATGTTGTTCAGCAGCTACGGCATTAACGCACAGGATTTGCAGAAATGGCGTAAATCAGGAAACCGCCTATTTCGCTGCTTCACTAATGTCAGCAGAGCTAATCCGGTTAGTCTTTCCTGTTAAAATTATTACAATTACTAAGGTGAATTTATGTCTGATAAACCATTAACAAAAGTCGATTATTTGATGCGCCTGCGACGCTGCCAGTCAATTGACACCCTCGAACGTGTTATTGAAAAAAATAAATACGAGCTCTCTGATAATGAACTGGCGGTATTTTATTCAGCTGCCGACCATCGTCTGGCTGAACTAACCATGAATAAACTGTATGACAAGATCCCCTCTTCGGTATGGAAATTTGTTCGTTAATCGTTGAAGAGAGACTGTAAAGGCATTACGCCCGTTGTTAAGCTGAATTTACCTTTCGAATTACGCTTCAAGTGCAAACGCCAGGTTCCCGTATAAAACGTATTTATGCGCATAAATGTTGTGACTCCCGTCACAGCCGCTTTTAGGGAACGTTCCCTTTCTGGTTAATCCTCTTTACGCTGCGTAAAACGATTCCAGAGAGGTTCCCATGAGTGAAGAAAAACAGAAGATGATTGCAGGTGAATATTACCGCCCTGGCGATGACACGCTGAGGGCTGACCGTTTACGCGCGCGTCATCTTGTTCACCGCTATAACCATACCGCACCCGATGAGAAGGCCGAACGTCGCGCCTTATTAGCTGACCTGCTGGGCCAAAGCGAAGGCGCCTATATAGAACCGAGCTTCCGCTGCGACTACGGGTATAACATCTATCTGGGCAAAAATTTTTATGCCAACTTTGACTGCGTCATGCTGGATGTCTGCCCTGTCCGCATTGGCGATAACTGTATGCTTGCGCCGGGGGTGCACATTTATACGGCCACGCATCCTCTGGATGCGACCGAACGTAACAGCGGGCTGGAGTACGGTAAACCGGTCACCATTGGTGATAACGTCTGGATCGGCGGACGTGCGATCATTAACCCGGGCGTAACCATTGGCGATAATGCGGTTATCGCTTCCGGCGCGGTAGTGACCAAAGACGTGCCGGCCAATGCTGTCGTGGGCGGCAATCCGGCGAAAATCATTAAAATGCTCTAAGCGCATCCTGAGTAACTGTTATGCTTTTTCCTGGCATAACTGTTACTTTCATCGCGTAAACCCCTCTCATAAAATAAGCAGATCACCTGTATTTTCAACAATCATAAAGGCAAAAAATGACAGAGATACAGCGCCTGCTTACCGCCACCATCGACGATCTCAATACTCGCGAAAAGCGCGACAATCGCCCGCGCTTTAGCATCAGCTTTATTCGCAAACACCCCGGGTTGTTCGTCGCCATGTACGCCGCCTGGCTGGCAACGCTTATCGTCATGCTGAAGTCTGAAACGCTGGTCGATTCCGTCTGGCTGCTGGTAGTGCTGTTCGTGGTGTTTAACGCGTTTTTCTTTTTCGACGTCAATCCGCGTTACCGGTATGAAGATATCGACGTACTCGATTTCCGCGTGTGCTACAACGGGGAGTGGTACAACACGCGTTACGTGCCGAAGGAGCTGATCGACAGCATCCTGCACTCGCCGGCTGTCGAAGCCGGGCAAAAAGAGAAGTTGCAGAAAATGGTCACCACCAAGGGCCAGCTCTCTTTTTATGATGTCTTTACCCTTTCCCGCCCCACTGCTGCGTAATTAACGCCTGAAGACGTCGGATACCCGGCGCAAACTGCGAAGCAGAGGTATTGCCGTAACCTAAAACCAGACCGGTTTGCCCCTGCTTCGTCTCAAGGTAATATCCGCTCAGCGCAGCGGGTGCCAGCTGAAACGCTCTTGCCTGCTCCACCAGCCGCTGGTCGTCGATACCGTCAATCGCCAGCGCCAGGTGCATCCCTCCTTCTCCGGCAAGAACGCGATGCGGCGTATGAAGCTCTGCGCTTAGCACCTCTCGCAGTTGGCGGTATCGCTTACGATAAAGTCGGCGCATGGCGGCAAGATGTCGCGCATAGTGGCCTTCCTCAATAAACAGCGCCAGGGTGCGCTGTTCAGCGCGATGCCCGCCGCGCAGCAGCGAGCCGATGGCGGGACGTGCCGCCTTCGCCAGCGCTGGCGGTAACACCATGAACCCCATTCGGAGCGACGGAAACAGCGTTTTGCTGAACGTCCCCAGATACACAACGGGCGCGTTGTTGACCATACCCAGCATCGCCGGGACGGGCTCACCGGTATAACGGAATTCGCTGTCGTAATCGTCCTCAATGATCCACGCGTTGTGCTGCCGGGCCAGTTCCAGCAGCGCCAGACGCCGCCGCGCGCTGAGTACGCTTCCGTAAGGGAACTGATGCGATGGCGAGGTAAAAATCAGCGTGGGTGAAGGCGCACACAGCCCTTCCCAGCACATCCCTTCGTCATCCACCGGTATGCCGGTCATCGCCAGACCGGTTTTGACAAAAGCGCTTTTGGCGCCGCTATAGCCGGGATTTTCCACCCAGGCGACATCCCCCGGCTCGCTTAACAGCATTGTGCACAGATTGACGCCCTCCAGCGCCCCTTCGGTTATCACTATCTGGCTGGCGTCACAGTCAATGCCGCGGGAGAGCGCAAGATGGCGGGCAATGGCGGCCCGTAGCGACGGCTCGCCGGCAGGGTCGCCATACCCTAACAGGGCGCTTCCCTCCTCGCGCAGGACGCGATCGTACAACCGCCGCCACAGCGGCAAGGGGAAATAGTTGATGGCAGGCGTTCCCGGCGTAAACGCCATCACCGGAGTGTCACGCGGCACAGGCGCGGGCAGCCGGGCGACACGTTTTGTCAGACTGACGTCCGGGTCCGGTAATGTCCGGGCAATCGTACGAGGAGCGAATTGCCCCACCCGCGTGCCCTGGCGGCTACGCAGCAAATAACCTTCGAGCGTGAGCTGGTCCAGCGCCGCGTTGACGGTATTTCGGGACACCGAGATCTGATGCGCCAGCGTTCGTGAACCGGGCAAATGGCTGCCGGAACGAAGCCTTCCGCACAGTATGGCCTCCCGCAAAGCAAGATAGAGCGCGCGCTGGAGCGTCTCTGTCCCACGTTTTTTCAGCGCAGCATGGAGCAAGGTGTATAGCTCATCACCCGGTATATTCATCATTCCTCCTCGTGGTACCAGAAAAACATAACCTGGTGGTTCTTTTTAAGGAACCAGCAATTCATTAATCTGGAGATCTTCTTAACATCATGGAAATAAAGATGAATACATTCAATGAGTTTGGTCAACCTGTAGGGGAAAGCCTTATCGACTGGCAGCCTCGGCCGCACCCGTCCCGGGTGGTACTTCAGGGTCGCTATTGTCGGCTTGAGCCGCTGCGCATGGAGCATGCCCACGCGTTGTTCTCTGCGTATTCCGTGGCCGGAGATACCCGAAGCTGGACGTGGCTGCTGCGTGAGCCCGATGCCACCGCAGAGGAGATTGCCGAATGGGTGGCGAGCGTAAGCGAATTAGCCGATCCCATCCACTTTACCGTTATCGATAACCAGACCCAGTCTCCTGTCGGGACGCTGTCCCTGATGCGGATCGATCCTAAAAACGGCGTCGTGGAAGTGGGACATGTTCACTTCTCGTCACTGTTAAGCCGCACGCCCATGTCGACAGAAGCGCAGTATCTGCTGATGCGGTACGTGTTCGATACCCTGGGCTACCGGCGTTATGAATGGAAGTGCAATAGCCTGAACGAACCCTCCCGCAAAGCGGCCCTGCGTCTTGGCTTTCAGTTTGAAGGGCGTTTTCGCCAGGCGCTGGTCATTAAAGGCCGAAACCGGGACACCGACTGGTTTTCAATTCTCGACAAAGAGTGGCCAGCGCTGGCGAGCGCCTTTGAAAGCTGGCTTGCCACCGACAATTTTACTGCCGATGGCAAACAGAAAAGATCCCTGGAAAGCTGGCGAGAAACGCGCGTCTAGCGCCTTTTTTTACGCCCCTGCACCGCCTTAAAGCGCGGGTTAGATTTGCAAATCACGTATAAGCGTCCCTTGCGTTTGACTATCTGGCAATCCGGGTGACGCTGTTTTGCACTGCGCAATGAGTTAAGCACCTGCATGATTAGCCTCGCTTCGCATCAAGAAAGCCGCCAAAACGCTTGCGGAAGCGTGCCGCGCTGCCATCTGTCGAGAAGGTCTTCTGCTTCCCGGTGTAAAACGGATGTGATTTAGAGGAGACATCAAGAGTAACGTAAGGATACGTTTTCCCCTCAAGCTCAATTTCACGATCTGTCTTAATCGTTGAGCCAACTTTAAAATATTCATTAGCCGTGGTGTCGTGAAACACAACGGTGCGATAGGTTGGATGGATATTCGGTTTCATCTCTGGCCTTCATGTATTGTTATAACATAACAAAATACTATCTGAGCTTTGCTGCAAAAACAACCCCTGTGACGCGCAGCCTGTTTTTGAAAGGTTTATTCAGATACCTGCCTGAGACGGTTGCATGCTATAACTATATCATTTACCGATAAAAACTTTTTCCTCTGGCGCGCAAACTCCAGGCCCGGGGCGGGCATATGGGAAGGATAAAACAGCATGCGAACCCGACATCTGGTCAGCCTGGTGACAGGCGTACTGATCTTCTCTGTGCTGGTCCCTGTGTGCCTCAGTATCTGGCTGGCGCATCGTCAGGCTGAGGAGAAATTTGTGGACGCGCTGGACAGCTATGCCTCGCGTGTCCTGATCCGTACCGACAGAGTCGTTGCGCAGGCAAAACAGGCGCTCACGCACCTACAGACATTCCACGCCCCGCCCTGCACTCCCCCGCATTTACGCGAAATGCGCCGGGTCGCGTTCTCATGGCGCTATATCCAGGAAGTGATGTATATCGATAACCTGAAACCGCTCTGCTCATCGCTTGAACAATCCAGTGATACGGCGATCTTACCGCCCCCAATGCGGATCACCGAAGATGGTTATAGCGCGTGGCTCACCTCGCAAAACGACCTCGGCATTCAGCGTTATATGGCCGTTCTCGGGAAAGGACATTATCTGGTAATGGTCGATCCGGCGTCGCTTGTGGATGTTGTTCCGTTTGGTGAAATCTCAATGGATGCCGCCCTGGTGGGCAGCTCAACCCATCATATATTTGCCAGAAGCAATGTTCTAGACCCGTATATTCTCTCTGTCGTTAAGGAGCAGCAGGACGTTACGCGCGTGCAATACAACGGCTCAATGTACGTGATGAAACCTGTACCCGAACTGGGGTTTACGGTGATCGCTTGGGCGTCGTTAAAACCGCTGGCGGCTTCCTGGCACCAGCAACTGATCATCTGGCTACCGGCTGGCATACTGCTAAGCCTGGTTGCTGCCCTTATTGTCCTGCGCATTCTCCGCCGTTTGCTGTCCCCGCGTCACCGCCTGATCGACGCGATCAACAACCGGGAGATCGAGGTTCACTACCAGCCCATCGTGGCGCTGTGTAGTGGAAAACTGGTGGGTGCTGAAGCGCTGATGCGCTGGCCGCAGCCAGATGGCAGTAACCTGTCGCCTAATCTCTTTGTTCCGCTGGCTGAGCAGACAGGGCTTATTTCAACGCTGACGCGGCTAGTGGTAAATGAGGTATTTGAGGATCTAGGCGCCTGGCTACACCATCACCCGGAACTGCATATTTCTGTCAACCTTGCGCCATCGGATTTAACGTCCCCCGAGCTGCCTCGCCAGCTGAGTCAGTTGCTCAACAAATGGGGCGTCCACCCGCGCCAGATCGCCCTTGAATTAACCGAGCGCGGGTTTGCCGATCCTGCCGTCAGCGTACCTGCTATCGCTGCATTTCGCCGCGCCGGGCACGCTATCTACATTGATGATTTTGGCACGGGTTACTCCAGCCTGAGCTATTTGCAGGATCTGGATGTCGATACTCTGAAGATTGATAAATCCTTTGTGGATGCGCTGGAGTACAAGCACGTGACTCCCCACATCATCGAAATGGCCAAATCGCTTAAACTGGCGATGGTCGCAGAAGGCATTGAAACTGAAGGGCAGATCGAATGGTTGCATCGCCACGGCGTGCAGTACGGCCAGGGCTGGTATTTCAGCAAGGCGCTGCCTAAAGAGGATTTCATTCTCTGGGCCGCGCACAACCTCAGGAAATAAACCGATTGTGCGGTGTTACGTGCGGCCACGGCAGTGGCCGCACGTTTCGGCTCAGCCGTTCTGCTGCCAGCTAAACGTGTAGCGCAGCCGGCGGTTTTGCAGAATGAAGGCCGGGGCTACGCTCGGGCTCCATGAGTCGTCCCCCCCTACGCCCATGTGAAACGCATCAAGATTCAACCAGCAGCCAGCCTCTTCCCGCAGCAAGTGCTGATGCGTTGTCTCATGCAGCTGCCGCTGGCTATAACGGCTCAGGGAGAAATGGAACTGTCCCTGCAACTGATGGGAGCCAAACGTCAGCTCGCGGGTGTCGCAGCGCAAACCGTTCTCCGTCGGGAAGATATACGGCGTCTGCATCTCTTCCAGCGGTAACGCCCAGCGCCCCTGCTGCGCCGCCAGTTTTCTGTCCGGATAGTTTTCCAGCGGGCCTAGTCCCAGCCAGCGCACCGTTTCCGGGATATCCGCCAGCATAACGCTCAGGCCCACGCGAGCGGGCTCAGGAATGTCAGACGCCACCGTCACCTGCACATCACCGTGCAGCACCCCGTGGTCATCAATCCGCCAGACCTTGCAGCTCATAAATAGCGCTTTACCCTGATGCTCCCAGACGTGCTGCGTGGTCACCACCACCTCACGGTTATGCTGCTCCGCTTCACACTGGAGGAGGCGCGCGGACATCTCATACATCCCTGCCGCTTTCCAGCGTTCCACCCACGCGTTCGGATCGATGCGGGTCGCCTCGCTGACGCCAATGTCATTGTCCAGCGGCGCGCGGGTGAAGTTATCCGTTAGCGGAGAACGGAGCGTTTCAGCGCCCTCGTTCCACCACTGGGTCAAGTTTCCGGTGAGACGGCTAAACTGCCAGCGCTGCTGCTGATGAGTAATGTCCAGCGCCTCGTCCTGCACCGTTAGCTGCGGAGGGGTTCCGCCTGCTTTCGGTGGCGCAAGGTACAGCGGCGCCGGGAGCGGCCACTGATCCCAGGCACAACGGTGGCCGGGCGGCGACCACGGCGTGGCCTGCGGCTGAACGATCTCCACGTTGAGCCAGACCTCGCCCGGCTCAGCGACAAGTTCAGGCAGCGGGATCTCAACGTGCTGCGTCCCCTCGGGCGCAACAGAAAGGGGGGTTTCGCCGGAAGCCAGTACCGCACCGTCACGCGCCACCGACCATCGCAGATACTCGTTGTCAGTATGACGGAACAGATAATCGCTCTGGATCTCGACGACCAGCGGAGCGGTGCTCACCAGCGTAAAGGTAAAGAACTGCTGGGCACGCTGCGCCTCGTAAAGGGCGGGATGCGGAGTGCGATCGGGAAACACCAGTCCGTTGAGGCAGAACTGACGGTCGTTGGGCTTATCGCCAAAATCGCCGCCGTAGGCCCAGAATACCGTGCCGTCTTCCGCTTTTTTCGTCAGCGCCTGATCGACCCAGTCCCAGACAAAGCCGCCCTGCAACCGGGGATGGCTGCGGAATGCTTGCCAGTAGCTGGCAAAGCCGCCAAAGCTGTTGCCCATCGCGTGGGCATACTCGCACAGGATCACCGGACGGGTTTCGTCCGGCATACCAATCCACTTTTTAATCGACCACTTTGGCACCGCCGGGAACGGCTGATCCTGATCGACGCGAGCGTACATCGGGCAGACAATATCGGTTGCCGCCGTACTGGCGCCGCCGCCTTCATACTGCACCGGCCGCGTGGGATCGGTGGTTTTCAGCCAGCGGTACAGCGCATCGTGATTCGCCCCATGCCCGGACTCATTCCCCAGGGACCAGATGATGATGGACGGATGATTCCGGTCCCGCTGCACCATACGCGTTACGCGTTCGCTCATGGCAGGCAGCCAGCGCGGATCGTCCGCCAGGCGGCTCATTGGCACCATGCCATGGGTTTCAATATTCGCCTCATCAACCACGTACAGGCCGTAGCGATCGCAAAGCGTGTACCACAGAGGATGGTTCGGATAATGCGAGCAGCGCACGGCGTTTAAGTTATGCTGCTTCATCAGTTCGATGTCGCGGCGCATGGTCGCCTCATCCATCACCTGCCCCTTCTCAGGATGATGTTCGTGACGGTTCACGCCGCGGATCAGCAGCGGTTTGCCGTTAAGCTTCAGCTGGCCGTTGCTGATTTCGACGCGTCTGAAACCGACATCGCAGGCTTCAGTCTCCAGCACGTTACCCTGCGCATCCCGAAGCGATATTGTCAGCCGATAGCATTCCGGTGTTTCAGCGCTCCATAGCGCAGGAGCGTTCACGGGTATCGCCACCCTAAGCCGTTCTGCCCAACTGCCGCGTTCGTCCACGATGGCCGATCCGGGCTGCTGCGTGGTTTGCGCGCAGGCTTCGCCGTTACGCCACAGGGTAAACGCCACCTCGCATTCGGCGTAGCGTGTGCCTTCCAGCGCAACGTCAACCCGGAGTATCGCCCGATCGCATTCGGCATTCAGATCGGTCACGATCTGATAATCGGCAATTCGCGTTTCCGGCTTGTGCAGCAGCGAGACGTCACGGAAAATGCCACTCATCCGCCACATGTCCTGATCTTCCAGATAGCTTCCGTCGCACCAGCGTAACACCATCACCGCCAGGCGGTTCTGCCCCGGTCGCAGCACCGCGCTGAGATCGAACTCCGCAGGCAGACGGCTGTCCTGCGAATAGCCCATCCACTGGCCGTTACACCACAGATGAAAAGCTGAATTCACCCCGTCAAAAATAATGCGGGTTTGCCCGCTGCACATCCAGGCGTCATCCATCTCAAATGTGAGCGAGTAACAACCGGTTGGGTTTTCAACCGGAACATAGGGCGGGTTCACATTTATCGGATAGGTGACGTTGGTATAGATGGGAGTATCAAATCCCTGCATCTGCCAGTTCGACGGCACGGGCATCTCAACGGCATCAGCCAGATCGTCCGTTATCCATGCCTCCGGAACCTGCTCTGGCGCCGAGAAAAAGCTGAATCGCCAGATGCCGTTAAGCAGACGCTTGCTCCGCGAAGGCTTATCCTCGCGGGCGAAGGTTTCATCGCGCCAGCTATGAAAAAGCGCGTGTGCGGCCAGACGATTCCACTGCGTCACACCCGGGTTTTCCCAGTCACGACGCGCCAGAAGTGCGCTGAGAGTCAGCGGCAATGTAGAAGACATATCAACCTCTTTGCGAAGCGCTCACAATTTTAGCCAACATGCCCTGGTAAACGGTAGCGGTAAAGACTTTGATCGTCACCAGGCGAGCACGATCACAAAAGTGCTAGCTGCGCGCCAGTTTCTCCGCCAGCAGCGCCAGCGTTCTGAGCTGTTGCGCAAGATCTTCACGATCGGCCTGCTGTGCGGCGCGCGGCGCGGTGGAATGACGCACGATCAACGTAACGGGAAGTTGTTCCTGCCTGCGTTCGTGGTGATGGGCAGGTGCCATCAGCCACTCCACGCTGCGCTCACCGGCCTCGCGGAACGCCTGCCGAACGGTGGTGAGCGGAGGTGAAAACCACGCGCTGTCAGCCGTATCATCAAACCCGACAACCGAGATCTGCCCCGGTACCGCAACGCCTTTTTCCGCACAGGCGCGTAAAACGCCAAGCGCCATCTGATCGTTAGCGACGAGGATCGCCTCCGGCAGCTGCGCGCCCGCCAGGAGCTGATGCCCTTTCTCATAGCCCGAAGCCGCGCTCCAGTCGCCCTGCGCCACCGCAAACGCCTCCACGTCGGCCTGAGCCAGCGTGGTTTTCCATCCCGCCAGACGAGCCCGGGCAGAGACAGAACTTTCCGGCCCGGCGAGCAGCGCAATTCGCTGGTGCCCCAGCGAAAGCAGATGCTCTGCCCCCAGGGCAGCGCCCTGTTCGGCATTGAAAACGAGACTGTTAACCCGAGCTGTGGGGGACACATCGAGAAAAAGAACCGGGGTCGGCGAGGCCATTTCCTGAAGCATTTCTGCCAGGGCATCTTCCAGCGGAACGTTCACCAGCAGCGCCTCTACGCGCTGCGCCAGTAATTCCTGCAAAGCAGCCTGACACTGCGCGGGTTGCTCCACCATGGAGATGAGTACGCTAGCCCCCTGCTCCACTGCCCGGGATTTTACAGCTGAGGCGATTTGCGACGGCGCATGTAGCGCCAGATCGCTGGTCATCAGCCCCAGCGTACGGGTGCGTTTCCCGGCCAGCAGCTGCGCGCCACGGTTGGGCACATAGTGTAGCGCCGCCATGGCCTGCCGGACCTTTTCCCGCGTACGGGCAGAAACGTGTTCCGCGTCGTTAATCACCCGGGAAACGGTCTGATAAGAAACGCCTGCCACGCGGGCAACGTCATAAAGAGTGATCGCTTTCATACATTCTGGCGTCGTGAAAAGAGAAGTCTCTATTCTGACACAGTTACGCCATCATAGCCTGTGAGCGCTTCGCAAAATTAAACAATCCGCTCCGGCTGTGCAGCTTTCTGAATGCGCGGTCTCTGGCGAAACCACGGCAAACAGAGCTGGATCAGCGGGCCGATGGTTAATGCATACAGCACGGTTCCAACGCCAAACGCTCCCCCGAGGAGGTAGCCGACGATCAACACAGTCACCTCGATCGCGGTACGCACGCTGCGGATCGACCAGCCCAGCCGGGCGTGTATGCCGGTCATCAGGCCGTCGCGCGGGCCTGCGCCAAAACCCGCGCCGATATACATCCCGGTGGCAAGGGCGTTAACCACAATGCCGGAAACCAGCAGGGTGATGCGCACGGGCAGCGAGGTGAGCTCAGGGATCAGCGCCATTGACGCATCTGCCGCCAGACCAATACAAATCACATTACTGATAGTGCCCAGCCCCGGCAGCTGACGCAGCGGGATCCACAGCAGCAGCACCGCGGCCCCGGTTAAAATAATCACCGTACCGATGCTCATCCCGGTCTGGATGGCGACGCCAAGGTGAAAGACATCCCAAGGGTCGACACCCAGATCCGAACGAATAAACATCGCGGTTGAAAGCCCGTACAGGCCTAAACCGACATAAAGTTGTACCAGACGACGTACCATTTTCTCTTCTCCGAAGAACCAGGTTCCATCTTCGGTGAAAATGGCACTATGATTAATGTCCAGTTTTCAAATAGTGGACTGCACATGTCATCACGTCGTTTTGGAAGCCAGTCTCTGGTACGCCTGTTAGGGCACTGGCAGCAAGCCTCTTCCCGTACCCCGCTGTGGCGCCAGCTGGCTGACGCGTTACGCCTGTTGATTCTGGATGGCAGGCTGGCGCTAAACACGCGCCTGCCCGGAGAGCGGGAGCTGGCCACCGCACTGAGCGTAAGCCGCACCACCATCAGCAGCGCGCTGGCGCATCTGCGGGAAGAAGGTTATCTGGAGAGCCGTCACGGCAGCGGTTCGCGGGCGATCCTGCCAGACAGCCGCGCCGTGCCCACGCTTTCCACAGCCAGTGCGGCGCTGGATCTCTCAACCGCCGCGCTCAACGCGGGGCCAGAGATCCACCATGCCTACGCCCACGCGCTGACGGCCATCACGCCGAATCTGGCGCTGACCGGGTACGATCAGCTTGGGCTTCCGGCGCTGCGTGAAGCTATCGCCGCCCGCTACACCGCACGCGGTCTGCCCACCCGGGCAGATGAAGTGATGGTGGTGAACGGCGCCGTCAGCGGCTTTGCCCTGATCTTAAGAATGATGACCGGTCCCGGGGATCGCGTGGTGGTGGATCATCCCACTTACCCGCTGGCAATAGCCGCCATTCAGGGAGCACTATGCCGGCCCGTGGGCGTCTCGCTGCCTGAAACGGGTTGGGATACCGACGGTTTTGCCGCAACGCTCGCCCAGACCGCCCCGCGTCTGGCCTATCTGATGCCGGATTTTCATAATCCGACCGGGCGTTGCATGGATGCCGCGACGCGCCAGACCATAACCGACATCGCCGCGCAAACCCGCACCACGCTGGTGGTGGATGAAACCATGGTCGATCTCTGGTTCGATGCTCCCCCGCCGCCGCTGGCCGCCTTTAACCCGGAGGCCGCGGTGATGACGCAGGGTTCCGCAGGCAAAAGTTTCTGGGGTGGGCTGCGTCTCGGCTGGATCCGCGCCTCGTCCCGCACTATCGCCACGCTCGCGCAGACGCGCGACACGCTGGATCTGGGTTCTCCGGTGCTGGAACAACTGGCCACGCTGTGGCTTATCGAAAACAGTGAAACCTTCCTGCCTGCCCGGCGGGAAATGCTGGCAGAACGTCGCGACCGCTGCGGCCAGATGCTGCGGGAACATTTCCCCGAATGGCGGTTTCAGGAAGCGGAGGGAGGGCTCTCATACTGGATTGAATTACCCGGCATGCTGGCGACGCAGCTGGCGGCACGCGCCGAGACGACAGGCATCATTATGGGCACCGGCACGCGCTTTGGGCTTTCAGGCGCGTTTGACCGCTATCTGCGAATGCCCTTCTCACTCAGTCCGCCAGAACTTGAAGAGGCATTATTGCGGATCAAACCGCTGTGGCGTGCGTTAAATAAAAGTGTAGCGCCAGTAAAACGGAGCCTGGTGTAAATTATTCGCCAGAAACAATAAAAACTGCTGACTGTAACGCATGCAGTCAGCAGTTTTCATGAAGAACAGCTTAATGTTGAGGAGGAATCGGGAAGCCTTTCAGCGAAATAATGAAATTATCCCCTTCTTTCTTTATTTTTGCACCGGTATCACACCAGTCAGACGCAATTCGAAAGAACTCATCACTTCCTACATTCCAGCCAAGACGAACATGTTTCACGTAGCCGGAACGTAACAGATTGCAGGCCTCGTTGTAGTCACTGGCAGTCGATAGTTGTTGTTTCATTTTCTCTTCTTCAGAAGTTTACGTAGTGCTTTGATTTCTTTAGGAGTAAATGGAGTTACGCTCTCTTCTTCCGTATGCTGATTATCAACATCCTCTTCCGATACTCCCGCCTCTTCTACTGCTTCAAATGCCAGCAGCAGCAGTTTCTCTGTGGTCACGCTTAAATTCTCATTATTGTCTTCCGCATAGTGGCGAAGTCTTTCTTTTAGCGCTTCATCAATTTTAACGTTTAAAACCGCAGTAACCATGATTGTCACATCCTTTCGGAACACGTGTTTAATTTAATACACGAAGATAAGTTTGTTATCCAGATATATATTTTTTAGCTTATGACAGAATAAAGGCATCCGAAAATAAAATGACAGTCTATTATTACAGGTTTATGACATTATTATTTCAGTTAAATGAAGGCTGTATTACAGAAAATACAATAGTCACATAATTTAGAAGGTTTATTCAGGGGAACAACTGAGAGGTTCACAAATGGGTGGGGGCCCTGCCAGCTACATCCCGGCACCCACGTCGTCTGCCCTGGCTGCTTCCTTCCGGACCTGACCTGGTGAACAGAGTAGCGTTGCGGGAGAACCAACAGAGCCCCCATTGAGAGCGTTGATAACCAACGCGCTGGCGCATTATCCCTGTGGAGCACCTCAATTGCAAGCCGCTGGGAACCGTATGCTGGATTATTGCGCAAACTGCCCCGACAATCTTCTTTATCTTCGTATAACATTACCCTTCGCTGATTTCCCGCAGGAGAAACAATGGACGAACATGACACTTTCCCACAGCGAGTGTGGCAAATCGTGGCTTCGATTCCGGAAGGCTGTGTCACGACCTATGGGGAAGTCGCCCGGCTGGCGGGTTCTCCGCGCGCGGCGCGTCAGGTTGGAGGCGTGCTGAGAAGGCTACCGGAGGGAAGCACGTTACCGTGGCACCGGGTCGTCAATCGCCATGGTGCCATTTCCCTCACCGGGCCAGACTTGCAGCGCCAGCGTCAGGCATTACTCTCAGAAGGGGTGCAGGTGTCCGGGGCAGGACAGATTGATATGCAGAAGTATCGCTGGGAGTACTGACGCCCTCTCCCGTCAACATGGAGAGGGCGAAGGAAAATTACATCTGTGTTGGGGGTGTAGGCAGAGTCGGCTGATTGGTTTGCGTTGCAACAGGCACTTCAGTTTGCTGCACCGGTACCAGGGTCAGGTCGATTTTAGTGCCGCCTTTGTTGACCGCTTCCTGTACGGTATCGGTGATAAAGACCAGCTTATCGTTGATCGTTACCGCCGCGCTCAGGAGGATACGCGCGTTAGGCTGGACGTCAGACGGGTTGTACGGCAGCACGAAGCTGAACGGCGCCTGTTTACCCTCTGTACGAACTGCACGCTGTGCAAGGACTTTAGACGGTGCATCCGCCAGAGACGCATCGGATAACGTGACCGTTAAAACCGCGTCCGGCGGCAGAGCGACTTTCTGTTTGATCCAGATGGTACCGGACACGTTAGGCTGTCGAATAGCTTGCTGTGAAAGGGTGTTAATCCCGTTTGGGGTCGCCGTTGGTACCGCTACATCGGCACTCTTATCCGCACAGGCGGACAATGCCACCGCCATTGCAACACCGCTTAACATAGGCACGAGTTTCATTGAAGTCTCCTTATCATCAATGCACCGGCGGGATCGATCCCATCCGATGTCGTTTTATTCACATAACGTAAACAAGTGTGGCACAAATCACGGATTTATGCCTAATTTTGCCCAGGTATTAAGATTATTCTACCCATCGGACCACTATCGTTTCTGCGTTATACTCAGCGTATCTTTCGCCACGGCGTTTATTGAGGACCACTATGAGTCAGGCACTGAACAATCTGCTGACATTGCTTAACCTGGAAAAAATAGAAGAAGGGCTATTTCGCGGACAGAGCGAAGATTTAGGCTTACGCCAGGTTTTTGGCGGCCAGGTCGTGGGGCAAGCGCTGTATGCCGCCAAGGAGACCGTCCCGGCAGACCGTCTGGTGCACTCGTTTCACAGCTACTTTTTACGCCCAGGCGACAGCGCTAAACCGATTGTGTACGACGTGGAAGTTCTGCGTGACGGTCAAAGCTTCAGCGCTCGCCGTGTGGCGGCCATCCAGCATGGGAAACCCATCTTCTACATGACCGCCTCGTTCCAGGCGCCAGAGCCGGGCTATGAACATCAAAAAAAGATGCCGCCTGCCCCGTCGCCGGACGATCTGAAATCGGAAACCGAAATAGCCCGCGCACTCGCGCATCTGTTGCCGCCGCAGGTAAAAGAGAAGTTTCTGTGCGATAAACCGCTGGAGATCCGCCCGGTCGAATTTCATAACCCAATGAAGGGGCATACTGCTGAGCCCACCCGCCAGGTGTGGATCCGCGCCAACGGCAGCGTACCCGCAGACTTGCGCGTGCATCAGTATCTGCTGGGTTATGCGTCGGATTTCAACTTCCTGCCGGTTGCGCTACAGCCGCACGGTGTGGGCTTCCTCGAAAAAGGGATGCAGGTAGCCACAATTGACCATTCCATGTGGTTCCATCGTCCTTTCGATATGAACGAGTGGCTGCTTTACAGCGTGGAAAGTACCTCTGCGTCCAGCGCGCGCGGTTTTGTTCGCGGGGAATTTTACACCCAGGATGGTGTGCTGGTGGCTTCTACCGTGCAGGAAGGTGTGATGCGTAATCGCGGGTGAGGTAAAAAGCCCGGTGGCTATTCTTACCGGGCCTGCAAATTACGCTTTTTCAGGCCGGGTAAGGCGAAGCCGCCGCCCGGCAAGGCACTCAGATTATGCGTTATAGGCATTCTCGCCGTGGCTGTTGACGTCCAGGCCTTCGCGCTCCTGCTCTTCCGGCACGCGCAGCCCAACGGTCATATCAGCCAGCTTGTAACCGATAAAGGCCACAACACCCGACCAGACAACGGTGATCGCGATACTTTCCAGCTGCACCAGCACCTGATGCCCCAGGGTTACGCCTTCTGCGTAACCCACACCGCCCAGAGATTGGGCAGCAAAGATACCGGTCATGATACAGCCGACAATGCCGCACACACCGTGCACGCCGAATACATCACACGGATCGTCAACGCGCAGAACACGTTTCAGTGCGGTAACGCCCCACAGCCCCGCCAGTCCTGCGACGATACCGATCAGCAGCGCACCGCCTACGCCCACGTAACCGCACGCTGGCGTAATACCTACCAGACCGGCAATCGCCCCGGAACAGGCACCCAGCAGCGATGGCTTGCCGCGAACGGCCCACTCGCCAAATACCCATGAGAGGATAGCGCCGGCGGTTGCCACAACGGTATTCACGAAGGCCAGTGCAGCGATTTCGTTAGCGGCGCTGGCTGAACCAGCGTTGAAGCCGAACCAGCCAAAGTAGAGGATGGCGGTGCCGGTAAAGACCATCGGCAGATTGTGCGGCTTGAATGCTTCCTTCCCGAAGCCCACGCGCTTGCCAATCAGGTAGGCGCCTACCAGGCCTGCTACCGCGGCGTTGATGTGCACAACGGTACCACCCGCAAAGTCCAGCGCGCCATGGGAAGCCAACAGACCACCGCCCCAGACCATATGCGCAATCGGGATATAGGAGAGCGTCAGCCAGACCACCACAAAAATCAGTACCGCAGAGAAGCGGATACGCTCAGCCAGCGCGCCCACAATCAGCCCCACGGTGATGCAGGCGAATGAGCCCTGAAACGCGACATGAATATACTGATAGAAGCTGCCCATAACCGCGGTCAGTTCGATATTTTTCAGCATCGCCCAGTTAACGTTGCCGAAGAAGGCGTTGCCCTCCCCGAAGGCCAGCGAGTAACCGTAAACCACCCACAGCACGCACACCAGCGCAAACGTGACGGCAACCTGCGTCAGCATGGAGAGTACGTTCTTGCCGCGGATCAGGCCGCCGTAAAACAGCGCGATCCCCGGAATCGTCATGAACAGCACCAGCGCGGTGCAAATCATCATAAAGGCGTTATCGGCTTTGTCTGCCACAGCAGGTGCGGCCATTGCCAGGCCCGGCAGCAGTGCCAGCGACCCCAGACCTGTTTTCATTGTTGCTTTCTTCATTTTCTCGATCCCTATCACTGTGTGCCAGGAGTTACTTACAACGCCGCTTCGTCAGATTCGCCGGTACGGATGCGAATAACGCGCTGTAGTTCGGCAACGAAAATTTTGCCGTCGCCAATTTTTCCGGTGTAGGCCGCTTTGCTGACGACATCAATCACCTCATCAAGCTGATCGTCGGCAATCGCCACATCAATTTTCACTTTTGGCAGGAAGTTAACGCTGTATTCCGCCCCGCGATAAAGCTCGGCATGACCTTTCTGACGCCCAAAGCCTTTCACTTCGGTGACAGTCAGTCCCTGAATACCCATGGAAGACAGCGCTTCACGCACGTCTTCGAGTTTGAATGGTTTGATTACCACCGTAACCAGCTTCATATATCCCCTCCAGTCAGAATTCGGTAATGGCCGCAGCTAACACGAGAGTGATATTGCAAAGGGTGTGCCAGAAGTGAAAGGTGAGGAGGAAAGCGCCGCAGCGCGCATGCGCCGGGAAAAAGTGAAAAAAAACGCACCATGGCAGTGCAGGGTGCGTTTCAGTTTTGCACCAACGGTTAAGTCTGTTAGCGCATTGCCTTGTTATGGTGCATCAGGCGCTGAGTGACTCTTCCTCGCGCACGCTGGCGGCCAGTTCGTCGCCTGCCAGCTGCAACTGATACATCTGCCAGTAGCGTCCTTTTGCCTCAAGCAGCGCTCTGTGCGTACCCCGTTCAACGGCCTGGCCACGGTGCAGAACCAGAATGGTATCGGCATCGACGATCGTTGACAGGCGGTGGGCGATCACCACCAGCGTAGTGTGATCCCGCACGGCAGCCAGCGCCTGCTGGATCGCCTGCTCGGTACCGGAGTCAATGCTTGCTGTCGCTTCATCCAGAATTAACACCTGTGGCGTCTCAATCAGCACGCGCGCCAGCGCCAGAAGTTGCTTTTGCCCGACGGAGAGGTTGTTGCCCTGCTCACCCAGCCGGGTATTGATTCCCTCGCTTAACCCGCGCGCCAGATCCGCCAGCTGCACCGTTTCCAGCACCTCCCATACCTGCTCAGGGGTGAAAGGACGTCCCAGCGTCACGTTGGCATAAAAGGTATCCGCCAGCACCACCGGATCCTGCTGCACCATCGCGACGCCCTTACGCAACGCGTTGTGGCTAAGCGAGGCAAGCGGCCGTCCGTCCAGACGGATCTCCCCCTGCGTCAACGGATAGTAGCCCATCAGCAAACTGGCGAGCGTGCTTTTGCCGCTGCCGGTATGCCCAACCAGGGCGACAAAACCACGCGACGGTACCTCGAGGTTGATATTCTGCAAGACAAGCTGGTCGTCGCGGTAGGCAAACGAGACATGATCAAACGCTATGGATCCACTTTCCAGCGGGCGTTCGTCATCGCCATAGGTCTGACGCGGCCTGTCCATTAGCTCGAATACACGTTCGCCCGCGACCACTGCCTGTTGCAGCATCGACTGCTGCGTGGTGAGTTCAATCAGCGGTTCGTTAAGGCGTCCGAGGTAACTGATAAACGCGTACAGTACCCCCACCTCGATGGTTCCGCGCGTCGTCAGGCCGAACAGCATCAGCAGTCCGCACAGCACCAGCGCCGAGAAGAGGCTCAGCAGCGGACGTAACAGGAAACCGTCCAGGCGTAACGTCTGCATCCGCGCCATATAATGCGAGCGGCTGGCTTCCCCCATTCGCTCACCAAAACGCGCCTGCTGGCGAAACTGCTGAATAACGCTCATGCCGTTGATCACTTCGTTGAAGCCATCATTGATATCTGCAAGGTAAGCGCGCACGCGGCGCACGATCGGCGTGCTGTAGCGCTGGTAAATCACCATCACGATCAGCACCGCCGGGAAAATGGTGATTGCCACCAGCGCCATCCGCCAGTCCAGGCTGAACATCGCCACCAGCATCGCGCCAATTAGCGCGGCACTGCGCAGAACCGTTGCAACAACGGTTACATAGAGGTCGCGGATCACCTCGGTGTCATTGGTGACGCGCGAAATAACCTGCCCGACCGGCTGGGTATCAAACTCGCTCAGCGGCTGGCGCAGCGCGGCATCCATCACGTCCGTGCGCAGCTGCTGCACCACGCCCACGGCGGCCCGGTTAAAGAGCAGTGACTGCGCGTAATGCAACCCTGCCGCCGTCAGCTGTAGCCCGACGTACGCCACGCCCAGCCCGGCGACCAGGCCGAGAGGCAAATAGCTTTTCGCTACCATGTTATCGATGAAATAGCTGATAAGCAGCGGACCGGTCACCTCCGCAATCGCGGCGATCCACAGCAACAGCACGGCGATGGAAAGCGGTTTGCGCCACGGTGAGCCATAGGCCAGCAGCCGTTTTAACGTCGGCCACATCTGTCCAAACTTACGCATCGGCCACCTCCTCATCCAGCGCGGCTTCAAGCTGTTGATAGCGGTACATATCCCGATACCAGCCGGTCTGCCCGGCGAGCTGCTCATGCTGACCACGCTGGGCAATATGTCCGTGCTGAAGCACCAGAATTTCACTGGCTTCGGTAAGCGCCGACAGACGGTGCGCGCTGATGATGACCGTGCGCCCCTCTCCCCACTGGCGAAGGTTATGCAGAATTTGATGTTCAGTACGCCCGTCAACCGCGGACAGCGCATCATCCAGAATCAGGATCTCAGCGTCCAGCAGTAGCGCGCGGGCAATAGAGATACGCTGTTTTTGTCCGCCGGAGAGCATAACGCCCCGCTCACCCACTTCCGTGTCGTAGCCCTGCGGCAGGCGCAGAATATCCTCGTGGACGCTGGCCAGACGCGCCACGTGCTCGATCTGGTCCTGTGTCGCCGTCGGACACCCGAGCGCAATATTGTTGGCAATGGTGTCTGAAAACAAAAACGGCGTCTGGCTGACGACCGCCAGGCGGCTGCGCCAGTCATCCAGCAGCAGACGTGGCAGAGGGATGTCGTGGAAACGGATATCGCCTTCGCTCACGTCAAAATGGCGCTGAATCAGTGACAGAATGGTGCTTTTACCGGAGCCCGTCGGGCCGCAGATGCCCAGCATCTGACCAGGACGCAGCGTGAAACTGACGTTCTCAAGCACCGGATGTTCCGTTTGCGGGTAGATAAAGGCGCGGATATCAGCCTTGAGAATACCCGGACCTTCCGGTACCGGCTCGCTGCCATCGTTCACGACCGGCACTTCCGCCAGCATGGCGCGGATGCGGCTGTAAGCGGCGCTCCCACGTTCAACGATATTAAACATCCAGGCCAGCGCCAGCATCGGCCAGATCATCAGCCCAAGGTACATCGCAAAGCTGGTTAACTGCCCGAGGGTCATGGTGCCTCGCACCACCATCCAGCTGCCGCCGCCCACCGCCAGCAGGTTCGCCATACCAATCGCAATATAAATTGTCGGATCGAAACGGGCATCAATACGCGCCACGCGCATGTTTTTCGCGCCGGTATCGGCGGCGTCGGCGGCAAACAGCGCGGACTGGCGGTCTTCCAGACCAAACGCTTTGATCATGCGGATGCTGGTCATGCTCTCCTGGGTGCGATCGTTCAGCGACGAGAACGCCGCCTGCGCCAGCTTAAAGCGTTCATGGAGCTGCTCGCCGTAGCGGTTAATTGCCAGCGCCATCAGCGGCATTGGCAGCAGCGCCAGCAGCGTGAGCTCCCAGCTAATTTGCGTAGACATCACAATCAATACCGCACAGCCCATCACCAGGGAATCCACCAGCGTTAACACCCCTTCACCGGCGGCAAACACCACGCGGTCTACATCGTTAGTGGCGCGGGCGATGAGATCCCCGGTACGGTGACGCAGATAAAACTCAGGGTGCTGGCGGCTCAGCTGACGGTAAAAGTCCTCTCGCAGCTCAACGGCAAGCTGATAGGACGCACCGAACAGCAGCACGCGCCAGACATAACGCAGCAGGTAAACCACCACGGCCGTCAGCACCAGCGTACCGACCCACATCATCACCCGTGCGGCGGTGTAATGTTGTTCGGTAACGCCATCCACGACGTATCCCACCACTTTGGGCGGGATCAGTTGCAGAATGGCAATGATAATAAGCAGGGCCACTGCGCCGAGGTAGCGTTGCCACTCCCGACGAAAGTACCAGCTTAATTGGGCAAATAATCGCACGCGGTCTTTTCCTGAAGGTATTTTAAGAAGTTATTCAATGGGTAACGCTGTGGTGTATTTAATCTGTTCCATGGCGAAGCTGGAGGTGACATCGGACAAGCCCGGTACGCTATTGACCAGCCGCTTGTAAAAATCATCGTAGCGCTTCATGTCTGCCACCTGAACGCGCATCAGATAGTCGTATTCCCCCGCCATGCGCCAGAAGCCGAGCACCTCGGGCATGTCGGAAACCTGCGTGACGAAGCGGCAGTACCATTCGCTGCTGTGATGCTGCGTTTTTATCAGGACGAAGGCGGTCAGTCCAAGCCCCAGTTTTTCGGGATCCAGCAGCGCCACACGTCCCAGCAGAATGCCATCATCTTCCAGCTTCTTGAGGCGCTTCCAGCACGGTGTGGTGGTCAGATTAACGGCATCTGCCAGCGCCTGCAAAGAGAGGGTACAGTCGCTTTGCAGCAAAGAAAGCAGCTTACGGTCAATTTTATCTAACATAGCCACCTCGAAGAGAAAATTATTCTCCTTACATTCTATTTTAAAGGTCAGATAGCAACAATTTTTTCTGTGCTTTTCGCTATGCTGGGCACAAAATGACAAACGGATAACTACGATGAATAGCACCTGGGTTAAACATGCCATCAGCGAAATAAATGCCGACTATCAGCGCTCGGCAGACACCCACTTGATCCGCCTGCCTCTGCCTGGATTTCCCGGTATTCAGCTCTATCTGAAAGATGAAAGTACCCATCCTACCGGTAGCCTGAAGCATCGCCTGGCGCGTTCACTCTTTTTATACGGTTTATGTAACGGCTGGATTAAAGAAGGCACCACGATTATTGAATCGTCGTCCGGATCAACTGCCGTCTCCGAAGCCTACTTTGCCCGCCTGTTGGGCCTGCCGTTTATCGCCGTGATGCCCTCATGCACGGCGAAACGTAAAGTTGAACAGATCGAATTTTACTGCGGACGCTGCCACTTTGTGGACAGCGCCTGCGAAATCTATGCGGCCTCCGAAATGCTGGCCCGCGAGCTGAATGGTCACTATATGGACCAGTTCACCTTCGCCGAACGCGCCACCGACTGGCGCGGCAATAATAACATTGCGGACAGCATTTTCCGCCAGATGACCCATGAGCCGCATCCTGTCCCCTCTTACATTGTCATGAGCGCGGGCACGGGCGGAACCTCCGCCACCATCGGACGTTATATCCGCTGTCAGGGTTATGATACGCAGCTGATGGTGGTTGACCCGCAAAACTCGGTGTTCCTCGATTACTGGCAATCCCGCGATGCGAGCCTGCGCAGCCCCGTGGGGAGCAAGATCGAAGGGATTGGTCGCCCGCGCGTCGAACCCTCGTTCATTCCGGACGTTGTGGATGAAATGCTCCGCGTGCCGGATGCCGCCAGCGTCGCGACGGCGCACTGGCTGGAGACACAGCTTGGCCGTAAAGTCGGGGCTTCTACCGGCACCAATATGTGGGGCGCGCTACAGCTGGCCGCGAGGATGCGTGAAGAAGGCCGTACCGGCTCTGTCGTCACGCTGCTGTGCGACAGCGGGGAGCGATACCTGGACACCTATTACAACGCAGAATGGGTGCAGGCCAATATTGGCGATGTTGAGCCGTGGAAAGCGCAGATTTCGCAGCTGGTGAAATAAAAAAAGCCAGGCTTAGCCTGGCTTGCTGGAAGGGTCTCACTATTCGGGGGAATATGGGAGGTTATTTTTGTCCAGCCAATGCGTCAAAAAATGGGACACCGCTTCGTTACGACAGTGTCCGATAACCGGTAAATGCGGGAGCGCGGCGATAAGCTGCGGCATCGCGTTCCCCATAATCAGCCCACGACCTACGTTGCTCAGCATCTCGTGGTCGTTCATGGCGTCACCAAAGGCCATACAGTCCTGCATCGTCAGCCCCAGATGATCGCTCAGCACCGCCAGCGCGGATCCTTTGTTACAGCCCACCGGCAGCACTTCAAGACAGTCCACCGCCGAGAAGGTCAGGTGCGCCCGTTCGCCCAGCGCCTCGTTAAGCTGAATACGCAGACGGCAGAGATCGTCGTGATCGCCACAGAAGCAGATCTTGGTCACCTTGTGTGCCGGAATGCGGCGCAAATCGATAAGCTGATATTTAAAGCCGCTGTAAACGTGAGCGTGCAGCAAGGCCGGGATCTCACGCCCGGTAAACCAGCCTTCATCATTAAAAACATGCACGCTGGCCTGCGTATCCCAGGTGCTGTGCAGGACAATGTCCGCCACCTCCGGATTCAGATCCTGACGGTGCAGCACATCGCCGTCGACGGAGTGAATGCGCGTTCCGTTGCCGGTGATCAAGAACGCATCGAGGGCAAATGTCCCCAGCAGATGGCGCATCTCCAGCACATGACGACCAGTAGCAAACGTCAGGGTAACTTCACGCTCGCGCAGGCGCTTAAGAGTTTTCAGGGTTTTCTCCCCTAAACGGTGATCTGGCATTAACAGCGTGCCGTCCATATCAAATGCAGCGAGCCGAGCCATGATTACTCCCGAAATGTGATGCGGTTAACTTGTGCATCAGTATTGCGTGGGATATACGGAAGTAATAGTGAATAGATGATAATTATTGTTCCGGGTTTTTCATGCGCCAGCTTAACCGTCTTAACCAGTATCAGCGTCTGTGGCACCCGTCTGCCGGCGCACCGCAGCAGGTGACCATCAGTGAACTTGCCAGCCGCTGCTTTTGCAGCGAGCGACATGTTCGCACCCTGCTGCGCCAGGCGCAGGAGGCGGGCTGGCTAAGCTGGCACGCCCGCTCCGGACGAGGTAAGCGTGGGGAATTACGCTTTCACGTCACCCCGGATTCGTTGCGTAATACGATGATGGAAGAGGCCCTGAAAAGTGGACAGCAGCACAACGCGCTGGAGCTGGCCCAGCTCGCACCTGAAGATTTGCGATCGCTGCTGCATCCGTTTATGGGCGGACAGTGGCAGAACGATACGCCGACGCTGCGTATTCCCTACTATCGCTCGCTGGAGCCGCTTCAGCCGGGGTTTCTCCCTGGCCGGGCGGAGCAGCATCTGGCGGGACAGGTATTCTCTGGTTTAACGCGTTTTAATGGTAACAGCAGTGAACCCACGGGCGATCTGGCGCATCACTGGGAAGTCTCTGCTGACGGCCTGCGCTGGCATTTCTACATTCGCTCCACCCTGCACTGGCATAACGGCGATAAAATAGAGACGGCACAGCTCCGGCAAAGCCTGACGGCGCTGTTATCGCAGCCCGGCATGGGCACGCTGTTCCGCAGCGTCTTACGTATCGAAACCACGCACCCGCAGTGCCTGACGTTTATTCTCCATCAACCTGACTACTGGCTGGCGCACAGGCTGGCAACCTACTGTAGCCGTCTGGCGCATCCCGATTACCCCGTGGTGGGCAGCGGTCCCTTTCGGCTGAGCGTTTTTGAGCCTGAACTGGTGCGTCTGGAAAGCCACGAGCAGTATCATCTTGGCCATCCGTTGCTTAAGGCTATCGAGTACTGGATCACGCCCCAGCTTTTTGACTACAGTCTGGGCACCAGCTGTCGCCACCCGGTGCAAATCGCCATTGGCGAGGCCGACGAGCTGGCCAGCCTGCGGCTGGTGAGTAACAGCACCAGTCTGGGCTTCTGCTACCTCACGCTGAAACAGAGTCCACGTCTGAGCGAACTTCAGGCAAAGCGGCTGATTAATATCATTCATCTCTCAACGCTGCTGCACACCCTTCCCCTGAACGAAGGGCTCATCACTCCTACCGAGGAACTGCTTCCCGGCTGGGCGATCCCCCAGTGGCCTGATTTAACCGACGTTGCGCTGCCAGAGGCATTGACGCTGGTCTACCACCTGCCGGTTGAGCTTCACACCATGGCCAGCCAGTTAAAAGCATACCTTACGCGGCAGGGTTGTGAACTGACCGTCATCTTTCATGACGCCAAAACGTGGGACGGGTGCCAGCAGCTTGCCGATGCAGACATCATGATGGGAGACAGACTGATTGGCGAAGCGCCGGCGTACACGCTTGAGCAGTGGCTCCGCTGCGATGCGCTCTGGCCGCATCTGCTGAGCGCACCGGCATTCGCCCATTTGCAGGCCACGCTGGATGCGGTGCAGTCGCAGGCCGACGAGCGTGACCGACACGCAGGACTTCAGGCTATATTCAGCCGGTTAATGGAGACAGCCGTCCTGACGCCGCTCTTTAACTACCAGTATCAAATCAGCGCGCCTCCGGGCGTCAACGGCATACGCCTTAACACTCGCGGCTGGTTTGACTTCACCGAAGCCTGGCTTCCTCCACCAAACGCGTGAAGAAGCTGGTCGCCGCTTTAGCCAGGCGTTAACATGACGCTTTTACTGTAACTGTCGAGATGATCTATGAAACGTGCCGTCGTCGTGTTCAGCGGAGGACAAGATTCCACCACCTGCCTGATTCAGGCGCTTCACCAGTATGATGAAGTGCACTGCGTCACTTTTGATTATGGTCAGCGTCATCGCGCTGAAATCGATGTCGCTCGTGAACTGGCTCTCAAACTGGGCGCCCGCGCTCATAAAGTGCTGGACGTGACGCTGTTAAATGAACTGGCCGTCAGCAGCCTCACCCGCGACAGCATTCCGGTGCCTGATTACGAACCGGATGCCAGCGGCATTCCGAACACCTTCGTACCGGGCCGCAACATTCTCTTCCTGACCCTGACGGCGATCTATGCCTACCAGGTGAAAGCCGAAGCGGTGATCACGGGCGTGTGTGAGACCGACTTCTCTGGCTACCCGGACTGCCGGGATGAATTCGTGAAAGCACTCAATCACGCCGTCGATCTGGGAATGGCAAAAGAGACCCGCTTCGAAACGCCGCTGATGTGGCTGGATAAGGCTGAAACCTGGGCGCTGGCCGACTACTGGGGCAAGCTGGATGTCGTTCGCAACGAGACCCTGACCTGCTACAACGGCATTAAAGGGGACGGCTGTGGGCAGTGTGCCGCCTGTAACCTGCGCGCGAACGGTCTGAATCATTATTTTGCGGATAAAGCGGGCGTTATGGCCGCAATGCAGAAAAAGACCGGGCTGAAATAAGGGCTACCTGACCGTGCTGTCGAACAGTTTTACACCGGCAGCACGGGTAATTTTCATCAGTGTAGTCAGCGTTGGGTTACCATTTTCGGACAGGGTACGGTATAGCTGCTGACGTGAAAGCCCCGCTTTGGCTGAAATCTCTCCAATACCGCCGCGCGCTTCGATAACGCGTCTGAGGGCAATCAAATAGGCTGGGATCCCCTGGTCCTCGTAAATTTCATCCAGTGCAATTTGCAGATAGAGTTGCGCGTAAGAAGGATTTTCGCGCAGCATTTTGACTACAGCTTCATCATGGCTGACGGTACTTGAGAATTTTCGCTCACTTTTGCTCATGGAGTTTATCCTTTTGATGATCTTTCCAGTAATCTATTGCCAGCATCACATCCGCTTTCTGGCTCTTTTTGTCACCGCCGATCAGCAACAATAAGATTTCCCGGTGCTGGACCGCAAAATAGACTCGATAACCGGGACCACAATCAACCTTCAACTCCCAGACACCCTCTCTGAGATAACGGTAATCGCCAAAATTCCCCTTCTCAGCGCGGTCGATTCGCAGAAGGATCCGAAACGCCAGCTCCGGATCCTTTCTTCTCAACTTTGCTACCCAATCCTCAAACGGTATTTTTCCGTCGCGGGTTCGGTAACGTTTAACAACGTAGTCCCTGTTCATGATTTTATCCCTGAAAACCCTTCTTGTCTTTTATAAAAGACAAAAATTTACGCGATCATCAGCTCCAGCTTTTCGCGCAACTCCCCTTCCAGCGGCAACGCTTTCTGGGTTTTGAGATCGATACAGACAAAGGTGATCAGCGCATCGGCCACAATCTGCCCTTCTGGCTCCAGCGTAACGACCTGGCTTAATACACCACTTTTGCCATTCAGTTGTTGGACCTCACTGGTCACGGTGAGCACATCCCCCAGCACAGCCGGGCGGCGGTAGTTAATGTTGATATTGACGACCACAAACGCGATGTTGTGTGCGGTTAGCCACTGGAAGCTTTCGCTGTTCTCCAGGCCGTCCCAGCGCGCCTCTTCAAGAAATTCGAGGTAGCGGGCGTTATTGACGTGCTGGTAAACATCGAGGTGATAACCACGGACTTTGATTTGTGTCTGCATAGCGCAATAGCCTTTCGTTGTTATAGGTTCAGAGGTCATAACTGGTATGACCTCTTTATCCTGGCAAATTTTTGCCGCAGTGCAAGTGATTACGCGATTACAGCGTCAGGTGTGCGAGATTGCGCTCAACCAGCGCGCTGCCCATACCCGGCACCTGCTTGAGATCGTCAAGGGTTTTGAAAGGACCATACTCTTCACGATAGCTGACGATGGCCTGCGCTTTTTTGAGGCCCACGCCATTCATTACGCGGGCAAGATCGTCCGCAGAGGCAGTATTAATACTGACCCGCGTACCCTCGTCCTCAATGGCTTTCGTGCTGGCCGTCGCGTTGGCTTTAACCTGACCTTGTGACGTTGCATCGGCCTGAGTTTGTGCAGCCTGGGCTTTAGACGAGGGTGACGCCGCCAGCGCGCCCGCACTCATCCCGGAAGTGGCAATAGCCAGTGTAATTAACAGTGCTTTGATTCCACATTTCATGCTGTTTTCTCCTTGTTTGTTGACAGCCATGCCACGATAGCCGCACGGGAAAACAGGGACAAACAGCAGATTGCAGAAATGGAAAAGGCCGCGAAAGCGGCCTTTAGTTTTTGCAGAACGTTACGAAAATCTGCGAGCAGACACGTAATTATTGCTCCTGAGTGACCACATCACCCAGCTTGATTTTGGCTTCTTTACGCAGGTTGCTCATCAACGCTTCGAAAGCAATCTGGGCATTGTTCTGGGTAATTCCCTGAACCATGGCCTTCTTCTGCGCGTCTGGCAGCGTGCCGGCTTTCACTTCATCCAGCGCCAGAACCACCACGTTACCCTGCATATCGGTCGTGGTGCCAAAGACAGGTTTGTCTTTCGCCGGCAGGCTCAGACCAAACGCCGCCTGGCTGACAGGATCCTGACCGGTACGGCTCAGCGTTTTTGCTTCACCAAAGCTCAGGCCAGCCGCTTTCAGCGCATCGTTCTTACCGGCTTTCAGGTCGGCCAGAATTTTCTCTGCATCCAGTTTTGCCTGCTGTGCCGCTTTGTTGTGTTTCACCAGCGCCACCACCTGATCTTTCACTTCCGCCAGGGGCTTCACTGCCTCGGCTTTGTGCTCGCTGACGCGCAGTACGAACGCACGATCACCGTCAACGGTAATAATGTCTGAGTTGCTGCCCGGCGTACCATTCTCACCGACCAGACCACCATTGAAAATGGCATCTGAAACCGGTTTGAAGTTCAGTTCTTCCGGCAGGTTTTCGTGGCTGAACCAGCCCGTCTCAACCGCTTTCACGCCAGCAGCCTGCTCAGCGCCCGCCAGTGATTCGTTGTCGTTGCTTGCGGCATCGCTCACTTTCTGTTGCAGAGCATAGAAGGCATCCAGCGCTTTCTCCTGCTTCACTTTCGCAGCGATATCATCACGAACGTCAGTCAGCGGCTTGGTTTTCGCCGCCACAACATCGTCCAGACGCGCCACCAGGAAGCCGACGGAGGATTTGATTACACCAGACAGTTGGCCTTTCTCTTTCAGGCCTGCATTTTTCAGCTCATCCGGGGTAGTTGACTCTTCCAGCCAGCCCATATCACCGCCGTTTTTGGCAGAAATAATGTCGGTAGATTTTGCTTTCGCTAAGGTGGCGAAATCAGCGCCTTTGTTCAGCTCATCCAGCACGGCTTTCGCTTCTGCTTCCGTTTTGGTCTGGATCACGCTGTAACGGTTACGCTGCGGCTGAGTAAACTGATCCTGATGCTGGTCGTAATAAGACTGGATCTCGGCGTCAGTCGCATTTTCCTGCATCGCAGCTGCATCCAGCTTGATATAGCTTACGCGGAACTGTTCCGGAGAGATGAAGTTGTTCTTGTTTTGCTCGTAGTAAGCATTAACTTCAGCGTCGCTAACCTGCTGTTTCGCTGCCAGTGCGTTGACATCAATCGTCGCTTCACGCACCACGCGTTGCTGCGCCACCAGTGCCGCCAGCTCTTCAGTTTCACCTTTCAGCATGAAATCGGTGCCCACCACCGCGTTGATCAGCTGTTGCGTGGTCAACTGGTTACGCAGTGCCTGAGCGTACTGGTCAGCCGTCATACCCATCTGGTTAACAATGCTGTTGTAACGCGCGTTGTCGAACTTCCCATTAGACTGGAAAGCCTGCGTCGAGAAGATGGCTTTTTTAACCTGCTCATCGCTGATGCCCAGACCCAGGCTTTTCGCGTACTGATCCAGCAGCGCCTCGTCAATAAGGCGGTTTAGCGTCTGCTGACGCAGGTTTTTCATATAGCCTTCGTTGGCTGCAAGTTCAGAGTATTGGTCGCCCAGCTGTTGCTGCATGCGGTTACGTTCACCAGCAAAAGCGTTCTCGAACTGCCCACGGCTAATTTCCTGGCCATTCACTTTTGCGGCGTAGTTCGCGCCACCGCCGATGAGGTAACTACTCACACCGGTCAATATGAACGACACGATAATGATACCGAAAATAATCTTGAGCACGAGACTGTTAGCAGCCGTGCGTAAGCTGTCCATCATGGTGTAACAACACTCCGCTGTAGGTGACTGGTTACCTGACGCTGACGGAAAATCCTGACCGTCGCGCGTAAAGGCGTATTGTGACAAGAAAACAGGGCAATTGTCAGCCCACAACTCGCATAAACTCGCACAAATCAGGTCTGGACAAACAAAAAAGGCACATCAAACGATGCGCCCTTGTACTTTTCAGCTTCCCTGGAGCGGGAAAGCAATCAGTTTACTGCGTCTTTCAGCGCTTTACCTGCACGGAAACCCGGCACTTTAGCGGCAGCAATGGTGATCTCTTTGCCGGTCTGAGGGTTGCGGCCAGTACGGGCTGCACGCTCTTTAACCGCAAAAGTACCGAAGCCTACCAGTGCAACGTCGTCCCCAGCTTGCAGAGATTCAGTAACAGAAGCAATTAAAGCATCTAAAGCACGTCCAGCTGCCGCTTTAGAAATATCAGCACCCGCAGCAATTTTGTCAATCAGTTGAGATTTATTCACTGTTCTCTTCCTCTCTTTATAATTTATATCGCACCTGAATCCTTCACAGCGCGACCGCGCAGCAGTTATATCAGTCCTGCTATGACCTTACAACACCCGTTGTTGATGGCTAACCCAATCAGCAATCTAAATTAGCTATACAAAAAAAGGCTGGCAAGTACGAAATGACTTACCAGCCTTGTTTTTATTGGCGCTCTTTGCGCGAGGTCACTATTTTGCGGTTACAACCTGCATTCCGGACGGTTCATTTTGCAGTGCGAGAGTCAGAACTTCCTCAATGCGTTTCACCGGATGGATCTGCAAATCGGCAATAACGTTGTCCGGAATCTCTTCCAGATCGCGTTTATTCTCGTAAGGGATCAATACGGTTTTGATCCCACCGCGGTGTGCCGCCAGCAGTTTTTCTTTTAATCCGCCGATAGGCAGTACCTGACCACGCAGCGTAATTTCACCGGTCATGGCCACATCAGCACGAACCGGATTACCTGTCAGGCAGGAAACCAGCGCAGTACACATGGCAATACCCGCGCTTGGGCCATCTTTCGGCGTCGCCCCTTCCGGAACGTGAACGTGAATGTCGCGTTTTTCGTAGAAATCAGGGTTGATACCCAGTTTTTCCGCACGCGCGCGCACCACGGTCAGCGCCGCCTGGATGGACTCCTGCATCACTTCACCCAGCGAACCGGTGTAGGTCAGCTTGCCTTTGCCCGGAACACAGGCGGTTTCGATGGTCAGCAGATCGCCGCCCACTTCCGTCCATGCCAGACCGGTCACCTGACCAACACGGTTTTCGTTGTCTGCGCGACCGTAGTCGAAGCGTTGAACGCCCAGGTACGCATGCAGATTGTCGCCGTTAATCACGATGTGCTTCAGGCTCTTATCCAGCAGCAGCTGTTTCACTGCCTTACGGCACAGCTTAGAGATCTCACGTTCGAGGCTACGCACACCCGCTTCACGGGTGTAGTAACGAATAATGCCGACAATGGCGCTGTCCTCAACGGTCAGCTCGTTGGCTTTAAGCGCGTTACGCTCAATCTGCTTCGGCAGCAGGTGCTGTTTGGCAATGTTCAGCTTCTCGTCTTCGGTATAACCGGACAGACGGATCACTTCCATACGGTCCAGCAGCGGTGCCGGAATGTTCATGGAGTTCGACGTCGCCACGAACATCACATCGCTCAGGTCGTAATCCACTTCCAGGTAGTGATCGCTAAACGCCACGTTCTGCTCTGGATCAAGCACTTCCAGCAGCGCCGACGCCGGATCGCCACGCATGTCTGAAGACATTTTGTCGATCTCATCGAGCAGGAACAGCGGGTTTTTGACGCCCACTTTCGCCATTTTCTGGATAAGCTTGCCCGGCATGGAACCGATGTAGGTACGGCGGTGACCGCGGATTTCCGCTTCATCACGCACGCCGCCCAGCGCCATACGGATGTACTTACGCCCTGTCGCTTTGGCGATGGACTGGCCCAGAGAGGTTTTACCCACCCCTGGAGGCCCTACCAGGCACAGGATTGGGCCTTTGATTTTGTTCACTCGGCTCTGTACCGCGAGGTACTCAAGAATGCGGTCTTTCACACGTTCCAGGCCGTAGTGGTCGGTATCCAGGATCTCCTGGGCCTGACGCAGGTCTTTTTTGACCTTGCTGCGGGCATTCCACGGAACCTGCACCATCCACTCAATATAGCCGCGTACAACGGTCGCTTCCGCCGACATCGGAGACATCATTTTCAGCTTCTGCAACTCAGCTTCAGCTTTCTCTTTCGCCTCTTTCGGCATCTTCGCCGCGTCGATCTTACGCTTCAGCGCTTCGTTTTCATCCGGCGCATCGTCCATCTCGCCGAGCTCTTTCTGAATGGCTTTCATTTGCTCGTTCAGATAGTACTCACGCTGCGATTTTTCCATCTGCTTTTTGACGCGGTTGCGAATGCGCTTCTCAACCTGGAGCAGATCGATCTCAGACTCCATCATCGCCATCAGGTATTCCAGACGTTCGTTAACGTCGGACATTTCCAGCACGGACTGTTTGTCAGCCAGCTTCAGCGGCATATGCGCAGCGATGGTATCCGCCAGACGTGCAGGATCGTCGATGCTGTTCAGCGACGTCAGCACTTCAGGTGGGATTTTCTTATTCAGCTTGATGTAGCCTTCGAACTGGCTGATCGCGGTGCGTACCAGCACTTCCTGCTCGCGCTCATCAAGTTCCGGTGAATCAAGGTACTCTGCCTTCGCAGAGAAGTGCTCGCCATCGTCTGACAGAGTGGTAATACGCGCACGCTGTAAGCCTTCCACCAGCACCTTCACGGTGCCGTCTGGCAGCTTCAGCATCTGCAAAATAGAGGCCACGGTCCCGACGGTGAAAAGATCGTTTACACCCGGCTCATCCGTTGATGCTTCTTTCTGCGCGACCAACATGATTTTTTTATCATGATCCATGGCGGCTTCGAGGCAACGGATAGATTTTTCCCGCCCTACAAATAAGGGTATGACCATGTGCGGATAAACCACCACATCGCGCAACGGCAATACGGGGATTTCAATGCGTTCAGAACGCTCAGGATTCATAGAGCTCTCTCTTAGTTTAGTGTCCGCCAGGTAAACTGGTCATGTAACTGTGCTTCACACAACCATTAACATGTAATCCAGTATATGGGGATGTTTCCCATACATTCAACGCCATGAATACGGAAAAAGTAAAGGGGAGATAAAATCCCCCCTTTTTGATTAACTGATTGTATGAAATGGTGAATTATTCGCCAGATGCCTGCTGCGCTTCCGGTTTACCGTAAATCAGTAACGGCTTGGTCTGGCCACCAATGACGGACTCGTCGATCACGACTTTTTCGACGTCTTCCATAGAAGGAAGATCGTACATCGTGTCGAGCAATGCTGCTTCCACGATAGAACGCAGGCCACGGGCACCGGTTTTACGCGCCATCGCTTTCTTGGCAATCGCGTCCAACGCTTCGTCACGGAATTCCAGCTCAACGCCTTCCAGATTAAACAGCGCCTGATACTGCTTGGTCAGCGCGTTTTTCGGCTCTTTCAGGATCTGAATCAACGCGTCTTCGCTCAGTTCGTTCAGGGTCGCCACAACCGGCAGACGGCCGATAAATTCCGGAATCAAACCGAATTTGATCAGATCTTCCGGCTCAACCTGCGCCAGCAGCTGGCCTTCGTTTGGTTTTTCAGACGTGGCTTTCACCGTTGCGCCAAAACCAATGCCGGAGCCGGTTTCCACACGGTGAGAGATCACTTTATCCAGGCCTGCAAACGCACCACCACAGATAAACAGGATCTTAGAGGTATCAACCTGCAAGAATTCCTGCTGCGGATGTTTACGCCCACCCTGCGGTGGAACAGCCGCAACCGTACCTTCAATCAGCTTCAGGAGCGCCTGCTGCACGCCCTCGCCCGAGACGTCACGGGTGATGGACGGGTTGTCTGATTTACGAGAGATTTTGTCGATCTCATCGATATAGACGATCCCGCGCTGGGCTTTCTGTACGTCGTAATCGCACTTCTGGAGCAGCTTCTGGATAATATTTTCAACGTCTTCACCCACATAACCGGCTTCGGTCAGGGTGGTGGCATCCGCCATAGTGAACGGAACATCCAGCAGGCGCGCCAGCGTTTCTGCCAGCAGGGTTTTACCGGAACCGGTAGGCCCGATCAGCAGAATGTTACTTTTGCCCAGTTCTACGCCATTGCTGGTATCGCCGTTACGCAGACGTTTGTAGTGGTTGTATACCGCCACCGCCAGCACTTTTTTCGCCTGCTCCTGACCAATGACATAGTCGTCCAGGTGGTGGCGAATCTCGTGTGGCGTTGGTAACGCGCTGCGCTCACGGTGCGGCGCGACTTCTTTAATCTCTTCGCGAATGATGTCGTTACATAAATCGACGCATTCGTCGCAGATATACACGGACGGCCCGGCAATCAGTTTACGCACTTCATGCTGGCTTTTGCCGCAAAAAGAGCAGTACAGCAGTTTGCCCGAACCATCTTTGCGTTTATCTGTCATGAGTCCAAACCTCTTTTTAAGTTCTATGTGCCGCACATGACGACGCAAATGCCATTCTCAGACGCAAGCTGCTTACAGGCAACGTGCCGCCCTACCTTAGTATAGCGGCACACTCGCGTCGCGGGCATCAATTACGATGGGTCAAAATGGAGTCGACTAAGCCGTACTCAACTGCCTCTGGCGCAGAGAGGAAGCGATCGCGCTCGGTATCGCGCTCGATCTGCTCGAGAGGTTGACCCGTATGCTGCGCCATAAGTTCATTCATGCGCGCTTTTACTTTCAGAATTTCTCGGGCGTGGATTTCAATATCCGTCGCCTGGCCCTGGTAACCACCCAGCGGCTGGTGAATCATCACGCGGGAGTTAGGCAGGCAGAAACGCTTACCTTTCGCCCCTGCGGTTAACAGGAAAGCCCCCATGGACGCCGCCTGCCCCATACAGATGGTGCTGACATCCGGCTTGATGAATTGCATGGTGTCATAAATAGACATGCCCGCCGTAATCACACCGCCCGGCGAGTTGATATACAGGTAAATGTCTTTTTCCGGGTTTTCCGCTTCCAGGAACAGCATCTGCGCCACGATCAGGTTAGCCATATGGTCTTCCACCTGGCCGGTCAGAAAGATAACGCGTTCCTTGAGCAGACGGGAATAGATATCGAAAGAACGCTCACCGCGTGAGGTCTGTTCAATAACCATTGGCACCAGCGCCATATGGGGTGCAAAGTTATCTCGTTCGCCACTGTATGACATTTCCGTCTCCTGGTTCAAAATTGAAAACACCTGCTGTACTGATTGTAACCTTATGGACGGATTATCAGCCAGTCTCAATCATCGTGATTACATACTAATGGGGGTCGCCATGCCCTATTTCAAGCATAACAACGTTTTGTTGTAACGCTAACACTGAAAGGGCGTTTTAGCACCCTTCCAGGACTAAAGCTGTGATAAAAAAAACCCGTCGCCGGAGGGCAACGGGTTTTTTGTTCAAACTTTAAACCGTTGGGGCGAAATTACGCCTGCTGGTTCATCAGTTCGGTGAAAGAGGTCTCTTTTTCGGTGACTTTCGCTTTCGCCAGTACCGCTTCTACAGCCTGCTCTTCCAACGCGACGTTGCGCATGTTGTCCATCAGCTCTTTGTTCTTACCGTAGAACTCGATCACTTCTGATGGATCTTCGTATGCAGAAGCCATCTCTTCGATCAGGCCTTTCACACGCTCTTCGTCAGCTTTCAGCTCGTGGGTACGAATCACTTCGCCCAGCAGCAGGCCAACAACAACGCGACGTTTCGCTTGCTCTTCGAACAGCTCGCGTGGCAGTTCCATCGCTTGCTGCTGGTTGCCACCGAAGCGCTGTGCAGCCTGACGGCGCAGAACGTCGATTTCGCTGTCGATCAGGGCAGCAGGAACGTCGATGTCGTTCGCTTTCACCAGACCTTCAATCGCCTGAGACTTCACGCGGTTACGTACAGCGCCGTTCAGCTCGCGCTCCATGTTTTTACGCACTTCGGTACGCAGGCCCGCAACAGAACCGTCTTCCACGCCGAAACGCTTGATGAATTCTTCAGTCAGTTCTGGCAGTTCGCGCTCTTCCACTTTCTTCAGGTTGATAACGAACTTCGCTGCTTTACCTTTCAGGTTTTCAGCGTGGTATTCTTCAGGGAAGGTCACGTCGATGGTGAACTCTTCGCCCGCTTTGTGGCCTTTGATACCGTCTTCGAAGCCTGGGATCATACGACCCTGGCCCATCGCCAGTACGAAATCAGACGCTTTACCGCCTTCGAACTCTTCGCCGTCTACAGAACCGGTGAAGTCGATGGTTACGCGGTCTTCTGCATCAACAGCGCCTTCTTTCTCTTTCCAGTTCGCCTGCTGCTTACGCAGGGTATCCAGCATGCCGTCAACGTCTTCGTCGGTCACGGAAACGATCGGTTTTTCAACTTCGATAGATTCCAGACCTTTCAGCTCAACTTCCGGGTACACTTCGAACTCTACGGAGTAGGTGAAGTCTTCGCCCTGCTTGTATTCGCCTGGAACGTAGTTCGGCGCACCGGCTGGATTGATTTTTTCTTTGATGATCGCGTCGATAAAGTTGCGGCTCATCAGTTCACCCAGCACATCCTGACGCACGGAAGCGCCATAACGCTGAGCAACAACATTCATTGGTACTTTGCCCTTGCGGAAGCCGTCAATACGTACTTTTTTTGCTACGTTGACCAGCTCGCTTTTCACAGCAGTTTCGATGCTGTCAGCAGCGATAGTAATCGTTACACGGCGGCCAAGGCCTTGAGTGGTTTCAACTGAAACTTGCATCTTGTTACCTCAAAAAAATCACAGTGCTCGGTCAACTCTGAATCTGTCTGTTATACCGGGATGCTCTCTTATGTGCAGATTCACATTCCCTGTCGCCAGAATCATCCCGAAGACATTCAATAAGACGCGGCATTATAGCGGCATCACTTAGGTGAGTCGAGAACGGTTGGAGCATGTTGCTGCGGCTTTTTTCACACTTTAAGGCTATTTTTAGCCTTAGAAAACGCGCCATCCGCTCAAAACTCAGACAAAACAAAACGGCCCGAAGGCCGTCTTGACGAAATCTGTAAGCAACATACTGGAAAAACTCCGGCGGTTGCAAATCCGATTTATCAGGCGATGGTGCCTGCACCCCGACAAGGCGGTGATGCGAATACCGTATCCTGTAGCCCTTCCCATTCCTTAATGGTGTAGGTATGCAGCGCCAGCGCATGTACGGTTGTGGAGAGTTCTTCCGTCAAGGTGCTGTAGATCAAGCGGTGTCGGTTCAGGAAACGTTCTCCCGTGAAGCGATCGCTGACCAGAACCACTTTAAAGTGGCTTTCAGAACCTGCCGGCACGTTATGACGATAGCTTTCGTCGACAACTTCGAGAAACACAGGGTTGAACGCTGCCCTTAATTTTTCTTCTATCTGTTCACGTATCATCATGAAATCACTCCTCCGACAACGCTAAGATGTCACCCATCCCTTTAAATATTAGCCGCTTTTACCGGTTCCATTACACCCTGACAACAAATATTTAGCTTTCGTCTGATTTTCTCACCCAAACGAATGAAGTTCACTATGAGGTTCATACGTTTTGTCACTTACAGGCAGAGAAAAGCGGAAAGGTGGTCAGTTTTCGGACAAGGCGATGAATTTACATGCGTTGACCACTTCCCCTGGCCGTTAGCGATGTTATGATGGCGGCAATTTTTCTCTCTTTGCTTACGATTCGTTGAGAACCCGAAAATGTTAAAAAAACTCTTCTTTCCGTTGGTAGCACTCTTTATGCTCGCCGGCTGCGCGACTCCGCCGACGACCATTGACGTTTCACCAAAAATTACCCTGCCTCAGCAGGATCCAAGCCTGATGGGCGTTACGGTCAGCATTAATGGCGCCGATCAGCGTCAGGACCAGGCGCTGGCGAAAGTGACTCGCGACAACCAACAGGTCACGCTGACCGCCTCCCGCGACCTGCGCTTCCTGTTGCAGGAAGTGCTGGAGAAACAGATGACCTCCCGCGGCTACATGATTGGCCCAAGCGGCGCGGTTGATCTGCAAATCATCGTGAACAACCTGTACGCTGACGTCTCCCAGGGTAACGTTCGCTACAACATTGCGACTAAAGCCGATATCGCCATCATCGCTACCGCGAAGAACGGCAACAAAATGAACAAAAACTACCGTGCGAGCTATTCCGTTGAAGGCGCATTCCAGGCCTCCAACAAAAATATCGCTGACGCGGTTAACAGCGTGCTGACTGACACCATTGCCGACATGGCACAGGACACCAGCATTCACGACTTCATCAAGCAGAACGCCCGTTAATCCTGCTGACTGACCCGGTGCTTCACCGGGTCAGTTCATAAGAACATGTCCAGTCACTACTTACGCATTTTCCAGCAACCGAAATCAGCTATTCTGCTGATCCTTGGTTTCGCCTCCGGTTTGCCCCTTGCGCTCACCTCCGGCACGTTACAGGCGTGGATGACGGTTGAGAACATCGATCTTAAAACCATTGGTTTCTTCTCGCTCGTCGGCCAGGCTTACGTCTTTAAGTTCCTGTGGTCGCCGGTGATGGATCGCTATACCCCACCGTTCCTCGGGCGCCGTCGCGGTTGGTTAGTGATGACGCAGGTGCTGCTGTTGCTGGCCATTGCCGCAATGGGTTTCCTTGAGCCGTCAACACAGCTGCGCTGGATGGCCGCGCTTGCGGTGGTCATCGCCTTCTGCTCCGCTTCGCAGGACATTGTTTTTGACGCCTGGAAGACGGACGTCCTGCCAGCGGAAGAGCGTGGTGCCGGTGCGGCAATCAGCGTGCTTGGCTACCGCCTGGGTATGCTGGTTTCCGGCGGGCTGGCCCTCTGGCTTGCCGACCGCTATCTCGGCTGGCAGGGAATGTACTGGCTGATGGCCGCTCTGCTGATCCCCTGCATTTTTGCCACGCTATTCGCGCCTGAACCGAGCGATGTGATTCCGGTTCCCCGCTCGCTGGAGCAGGCCGTTGCCGCACCGCTCCGCGACTTCTTTGGTCGCAATAATGCCTGGCTGATCCTGCTGCTGATTGTCCTTTATAAGCTCGGCGACGCTTTCGCCATGAGTCTGACCACCACCTTCCTGATCCGCGGCGTCGGGTTTGATGCGGGCGAGGTCGGCGTGGTGAACAAAACCCTGGGGCTGTTTGCCACGATCGTCGGCGCGCTGTACGGCGGCGTATTGATGCAGCGTCTGTCGCTGTTCCGTGCTCTGCTGATCTTCGGCATCCTTCAGGGCGCTTCGAATGCCGGTTACTGGCTGCTGTCGATCACCGACAAGCATATGATCAGCATGGCGACGGCGGTATTCTTTGAAAATCTGTGCGGAGGTATGGGCACTGCGGCATTTGTCGCCCTGCTGATGACGCTGTGCAATAAGTCATTTTCCGCCACCCAGTTTGCCCTGCTCTCTGCCCTCTCAGCCGTCGGGCGCGTGTACGTAGGTCCCGTCGCGGGCTGGTTTGTTGAAGCCCACGGCTGGCCGACATTTTATCTCTTCTCGGTGGTGGCGGCTGTGCCGGGGATTTTATTGTTGCTGGTCTGTCGTCAGACGCTGGAATATACCCAGCGGACGGAACACTTCATGCCGCGCACGGAATATCAGGCTGCTTACCGGTTTGCCCTGCGTCTGCTGATGGCAGGTTGTCTTGCGCTGGTAGTGTGGCTCGCGGTTCTCATTATCAATGCGACGACCACCTTGTCGCTTCCTTTTGAAACCCAGCTTCTTGATGCAGGCGTGTTTCTCGCCATCGTGGGTATCCTGACCGGTGGGATGCTGGATTTCATGTCACTGCGGAAAACGCAGATGACATGAAGTAAAAAGCGAAAGGTTATTTCCCGTTGTAATAACGACACGAAATTATAACGGCGAAATAACCGCCATCGGCAAAAAAAATATTTGTTGTTTTGTGCGGGATAGCATTCGAAAATTATTGGAGCTTATTTCGCTACGCTATTTTCCGTTAAACGATTCAGCATGCGAAAGATTGAATTTTCGTTTTTTAGTTGTCTTTTTATTGATAATTAATTGTTAATTATTTGTGTATTTTCCGCAATGGTTATACCAATTGTCCCTTTTGCGGTATGCTGGGGCACCCTTTCGTTATAACGCCCACTCCGTGCGGCTTCTCCCGGAAAACGCGACATAATTTGCAACACTTGTGACATGTGCGGCAGAACCCGGTAACACCTTCCTGACACAGGGCTAATGATGTTTACAGTAATGTAACCTTCCCGTAAAATGCCCCCACACTTTAAACGCCACCAGACTCCCGTGGAATTGAGGTCGTTAAATGAGACTCAGGAAATACAATAAAAGTTTGGGATGGTTGTCATTATTCGCAGGCACTGTATTACTCAGTGGCTGCGATTCTGCACTACTAGACCCCAAAGGACAGATTGGACTGGAACAACGTTCATTGATACTGACGGCTTTTGGCCTGATGTTGATTGTGGTTATTCCTGCCATCTTGATGGCTGTTGGTTTCGCCTGGAAGTATCGTGCGAGCAATAAAGATGCGAAGTATAGCCCTAACTGGTCACACTCCAATAAAGTGGAAGCTGTGGTCTGGACGGTACCTATTCTGATCATCCTGTTCCTTGCTGTACTGACCTGGAAAACCACTCACGCACTTGAGCCGAGCAAACCGCTGGTTCACGATGAAAAACCGATTACCATTGAAGTGGTCTCCATGGACTGGAAATGGTTCTTCATCTATCCAGAACAGGGCATTGCTACCGTGAATGAAATCGCCTTCCCGGCGAACACTCCGGTTCAGTTCAAAGTGACCTCCAACTCCGTAATGAACTCCTTCTTCATCCCACGTCTGGGCAGCCAGATTTACGCGATGGCCGGTATGCAGACTAACCTGCACCTGATCGCGAATGAAGCAGGCACCTACGACGGTATCTCCGCCAGCTATAGTGGCCCGGGCTTCTCGGGTATGAAGTTCAAAGCTATCGCTACGCCAGACCGCGCGACTTTCGACCAGTGGGTTGCAAAAGCGAAGCAGTCTACCAACACCATGTCTGACATGGCGGCGTTCGAAAAAGTGGCTGCACCTAGCGAATATAACAAGGTGGAGTACTTCTCTAACGTGAAACCGAATCTGTTCAAAGATGTTATTGGCAAATTTATGGATCACGGCATGAGCATGGACATGACCCAGCCTGAAGGCGAGCACAACACGCACCAGGGTATGGAAGGCATGGACATGAGCCACGCGGAAACCGCTCACTAAGGGGCCGAGGAAGAAAATGTTCGGAAAATTGACACTGGATGCAGTGCCCTACCATGAACCGATTATTATGGTTACGGTGGCTGCAATTATCATTGGTGGCGCGGCCTTAGTTGGCCTGATCACTTACTTCGGTAAGTGGAGCTACCTGTGGAATGAGTGGCTGACTTCGGTTGACCACAAAAAACTCGGTATCATGTACTGCATCGTCGGTATCGTCATGTTAATTCGTGGCTTTGCGGATGCAATCATGATGCGTAGCCAGCAGGCGCTTGCGTCTGCGGGCGAAGCCGGCTTCCTGCCACCGCACCACTACGATCAGATCTTTACCGCCCACGGCGTTATCATGATCTTCTTCGTGGCGATGCCGCTGGTAATCGGTCTGATGAACGTGGTCGTTCCGCTGCAAATCGGCGCGCGCGACGTTGCGTTCCCGTTCCTGAACAACCTGAGCTTCTGGTTTACGGTTGTCGGCGTTATCCTGGTTAACCTGTCACTGGGTGTGGGCGAATTTGCTCAGACCGGCTGGCTGGCCTACCCGCCGCTGTCGGGAATTGAGTACAGTCCGGGCGTGGGCGTTGACTACTGGATTTGGGCGCTTCAGCTCTCCGGTGTCGGTACCACTCTGACCGGCATTAACTTCTTCGTGACCATCCTGAAGATGCGTGCACCAGGTATGACGATGTTCAAGATGCCAGTATTTACCTGGGCATCTCTGTGCGCCAACGTCCTGATTATCGCGTCGTTCCCAATTCTGACTGTCACCATCGCGCTGCTGACCCTGGATCGCTATCTGGGTACCCATTTCTTCACGAATGATATGGGTGGCAACATGATGATGTACATCAACCTGATTTGGGCCTGGGGTCACCCGGAAGTGTACATCCTGGTTCTGCCGGTGTTCGGTGTGTTCTCCGAAATCGCGGCAACCTTCTCGCGTAAACGTCTGTTTGGTTACACCTCTCTGGTGTGGGCAACCGTATGTATTACCGTTCTGTCGTTCATCGTCTGGCTGCACCACTTCTTCACTATGGGTGCGGGCGCCAACGTAAACGCCTTCTTCGGTATTACCACCATGATTATCGCGATCCCGACCGGGGTTAAGATCTTCAACTGGCTGTTCACCATGTACCAGGGCCGTATCGTGTTCCACTCAGCCATGCTGTGGACCATCGGCTTCATCGTGACCTTCTCCGTAGGTGGGATGACCGGGGTACTGCTGGCGGTACCTGGTGCTGACTTCGTTCTGCACAACAGTCTGTTCCTGATTGCGCACTTCCATAACGTTATCATCGGTGGCGTGGTCTTCGGCTGCTTCGCTGGCGTAACCTACTGGTGGCCAAAAGCGTTCGGCTTCACGCTGAACGAGAAATGGGGTAAACGCGCGTTCTGGTTCTGGATCATTGGCTTCTTCGTAGCATTTATGCCGCTGTACGTGCTGGGCTTCATGGGTATGACCCGTCGTCTGAGCCAGCAGATCGATCCGCAGTTCCACCCAATGCTGATGATTGCAGCAGGCGGCGCAGCGCTGATTGCCTGCGGTATTCTGTGCCAGCTGATTCAGTACTACGTGTCTATCCGTGACCGTAACCTGAACCGCGACCTGACCGGTGACCCGTGGGGTGGCCGTACGCTGGAGTGGTCTACCTCTTCTCCACCTCCGTTCTATAACTTTGCCGTAGTGCCGCACATTCATGAGCGTGACGCATTCTGGGAAATGAAAGAAAAAGGTGAAGCGTACAAGCAACCTGAACATTACGAAGAGATCCATATGCCGAAAAACAGCGGTGCGGGCATCGTCATTGCCGCCTTCGCAACGGTATTTGGTTTCGCAATGATCTGGCACATCTGGTGGATGGCGATTGTTGGCTTCGCTGGCATCGTAATCAGCTGGATTGTGAAGAGCTTTGACGAGGACGTGGACTACTACGTACCAGTCCGTGAAGTTGAAAAGCTGGAAAACCAGCATTTTGACGAGATTTCTAAAGCGGGGCTGAAAAATGGCAACTGATACTCTGGCGCACTCGACTGCCCACGCGCATGAACATGCGCACCATGATACAGGACCGACGAAAGTCTTCGGTTTCTGGATCTACCTGATGAGCGACTGCATCCTGTTCTGCTGTCTGTTCGCAACCTATGCCGTTCTGGTGAACGGCACAGCGGGCGGCCCGACCGGTAAGGACATCTTTGAGCTGCCGTTCGTACTGGTTGAAACCGCACTGCTGTTATTCAGCTCCATCACCTACGGCATGGCGGCTATCGCCATGTACAAAAACAACAAGAGCCAGGTTGTCTCCTGGCTGGCGTTGACCTGGCTGTTTGGTGCTGGCTTTATCGGGATGGAAATCTATGAATTCCATCACCTGATCATGGAAGGTTTCGGCCCGGATCGTAGCGGCTTCCTGTCAGCGTTCTTCGCGCTGGTCGGCACCCACGGTCTGCACGTGACCTCGGGTCTGATCTGGATGGCGGTACTGATGTTCCAGATCTCCCGTCGCGGCCTGACCAGTACTAACCGTACCCGTATTATGTGCCTGAGCCTGTTCTGGCACTTCCTGGACGTGGTATGGATCTGTGTGTTCTCTGTTGTCTATCTGATGGGGGCGATGTAATGAGTCATTCTAACGATCATGGCGCTTCCCACGGCAGCGTAAAAACCTACATGACAGGTTTCATCCTGTCGATCATTCTGACGGTGATCCCGTTCTGGATGGTGATGAACGGTTCTGCATCTAAGCCGGTTATCCTGGGCGCAATCCTGGTGACCGCGGTGATTCAGATTCTGGTGCATCTGGTTTGCTTCCTGCACATGAACACCAAGTCCGATGAAGGCTGGAACATGACGGCCTTTATCTTTACCGTGATTATCATCGCTATCCTGGTAGTCGGTTCCATCTGGATTATGTGGAACCTTAACTACAACATGATGGTTCACTAAGAGCGGCGAGTATGTTTAAGCAATACCTGCAAGTCACGAAACCAGGCATCATCTTTGGCAACCTGATCTCCGTAATCGGAGGGTTCCTGCTGGCCTCTAAAGGCAGCATTGATTACACCCTCTTTATTTACACGCTGGTCGGTGTGTCACTGGTGGTTGCGTCCGGTTGTGTATTTAACAACTACATCGACATGGATATCGACAAGAAGATGGAAAGGACCAAAAATCGGGTGCTGGTTAAAGGCCTGATTGCCCCTTCCGTCTCGCTGGTGTACGCCACCTTGCTGGGTATTGCTGGCTTTATGCTGCTGTGGTTTGGTGCTAACCCACTGGCCTGCTGGCTGGGGGTGATGGGGTTCGTGGTGTATGTAGGCGTCTACAGCCTGTATATGAAACGTCACTCCGTCTACGGCACGCTGATTGGTTCTCTCTCCGGCGCTGCGCCGCCGGTGATTGGCTACTGCGCCGTCACGAACGAGTTCGACAGCGGTGCGCTGATCCTGCTGGCTATCTTTAGCCTGTGGCAGATGCCGCACTCCTACGCCATCGCGATTTTCCGCTTTAAGGATTATCAGGCGGCGAACATTCCGGTTCTGCCGGTCGTGAAAGGCATTTCGGTTGCCAAGAACCACATCACGCTCTACATCATCGCTTTTGCCGTGGCAACGCTGATGCTCTCTCTGGGCGGTTACGCCGGATATAAATATCTGGTGGTAGCAGCTGCGGTGAGCGTCTGGTGGCTCGGCATGGCCCTGCGCGGTTACAAAGTGGAAGATGACAAGGTCTGGGCACGCAAGCTGTTTGTGTTCTCGATTGTCGCCATCACCTCCCTGTCCGTGATGATGTCCGTAGACTTCATGGTGCCTGATTCACAAAACCTGCTGACTTACGTCTGGTAAGCTATAGCAAGGACATAAAGGGGTGCTTCGGCACCCCTTTTTTATTCATGAAATCTATTAGTAACGTATGTAATATTTGTTAAATAACCGATTATTTACCCCGCCCCTTCCCCGCACTACACTATGGCCTGCTTTTGAACTGAGGTGGTAATGAACGATTATAAAATGACGCCAGGCGAACTGCGTGCGACCTGGGGTTTAGGGACTGTTTTCTCGCTGCGGATGCTTGGCATGTTTATGGTCCTGCCCGTTCTGACCACATATGGCATGGCGTTACAGGGTGCCAGCGAAGCGCTGATCGGTCTGGCGATCGGTATCTACGGCCTGGCGCAGGCAATATTCCAGATCCCCTTTGGCTTGCTCTCCGACCGAGTGGGTCGCAAACCGCTGATTGTCGGCGGGCTGCTGGTGTTTGTGCTCGGCAGCATCATCGCCGCCCTCTCCCACTCCATCTGGGGAATTATTCTTGGGCGCGCCCTGCAAGGTTCCGGGGCGATTGCCGCCGCCGTGATGGCGCTGCTGTCAGACTTAACCCGCGAGCAAAACCGCACCAAAGCCATGGCGTTTATCGGCGTCAGCTTTGGCGTCACGTTTGCCATTGCCATGGTGCTGGGGCCCGTTATCACCCATTCACTCGGCCTGCACGCCCTGTTCTGGATGATTGCGGTGCTGGCGACCATCGGGATCGCACTCACGCTGTGGGTTGTACCTGACAGTAAAAACCACGTCCTCAACCGTGAATCCGGGATGGTCAAAGGCTGCTTCAGCAAAGTCATCGCCGAGCCGCGCCTGCTTAAGCTGAACTTCGGCATTATGTGCCTGCACATTCTGCTGATGTCCACCTTTGTCGCCCTGCCCGGTCAACTGGCCTCAGCAGGTTTTCCGGCGGCAGAGCACTGGAAAATTTATCTGGTCACAATGCTGATCTCGTTTGTCTCCGTTGTGCCCTTCATTATTTACGCCGAAGTGAAGCGCAAAATGAAACGCGTCTTCGTGGGCTGCGTGGCGTTACTGCTGATTGCCGAGATTGTGCTGTGGGGCGCCGGCCCGCATTTCTGGGAGCTGATCGCGGGCGTACAACTGTTCTTCCTGGCCTTTAATCTGATGGAAGCCCTGCTGCCGTCGCTTATCAGCAAAGAGTCTCCGGCAGGATACAAAGGCACCGCGATGGGCATTTACTCCACCAGCCAGTTTCTCGGCGTGGCGATCGGCGGGTCACTCGGCGGCTGGGTGGATGGTCTGTTTGACTCCCAGACCGTTTTCCTCGCCGGTGCGCTGCTGGCGATGCTCTGGCTGTTTGTGGCCAGCACCATGAAAGAGCCGCGTTACGTGAGTAGCCTGCGGGTAGAAATTCCCGATGACGTGGCAATCGGTGACGCGTTACAACAGCGTCTGGAAGCGACAGAGGGCGTGAGCGAAGTGCTGATTGTCCCGGAAGAGCGCAGTGCGTATGTCAAAATTGACAGCAAAGTGACTAACCGCTTTGAGGTAGAGCAGGCGCTGAAGGCCTGAAAAAATGCCCGGTTTAGCCGGGCATGATTGTCTTAATCGCGGAAGTTTTTAAACTGGAATGGCTGACCGAGATCGCCGCCACGCACCAGCGCCATCACGGATTGCAGGTCATCACGGGATTTTCCGGTCACGCGGATCTCTTCCCCCTGGATCTGCGCCTGCACTTTGAGCTTACTGTCTTTGATAAGCTTCACGATTTTCTTCTGCACGGCGCTTTCAATCCCCTGCTTCAGCTTCGCTTCCACAAACCAGGTTTTGCCGCTGTGAACAAAATCTTCCGGCACATCGAGTGAGGTCCCTTCAATGCCGCGCTTGAGCAGCTTGGCGCGCAGGATATCCAGCAACTGGTTGACCTGGAAATCAGACTCGCTCAGGACTTTGATCGTCTTGTTCGCGTCGTTCAGTTCAATGGTCGCCTCAACGCCACGAAAATCGAAACGTGACTCAACCTCACGGACAGCATTTTCTACGCCGTTACGCGCTTCCTGCAAATCAACTTCAGAAACAATATCGAAAGATGGCATCTTTTCTTCTCCCTTCATTTTTGTTGCGTTGCATAATACCCGCAACGAGGCATAACGAGAAGCTTAGCTGATGGCGCTATACTTAGCGTCATAGCACCTGGCGCCGTTGCAGGTGAGGAGGAACGATGAAAGTAACAGTGCTTGGATGCGGAGCCCTTGGCCAACTCTGGCTTACAGCGCTATGCAAACAGGGACACGACGTTCAGGGCTGGCTGCGAATTCCCCAGCCCTATTGCAGTGTGAACGTGATGGGTACAGACGGTTCAATTTTTAATGAGTCTTTAACGGCAAACGATCCGGAATTTCTTGCCACCAGCGATTTGCTGCTGGTCACGCTGAAGGCCTGGCAGGTCTCCGATGCGGTGAAAAGCCTGGCCGCCCAGTTACCTGAAAGCACGCCAATCCTGCTGATTCACAACGGTATGGGTACCATTGAAGAGCTAAAATCTGTCCGGCAACCGCTGCTGATGGGGACAACCACCCACGCGGCGCGTCGCGACGGTAACGTCATTATCCATGTTGCCAGTGGTATCACTCATATCGGTCCCGCGCGTGAACAGCCCGGCGATTACAGCTATCTTGCGGATACCCTGCAAAGCACGCTGCCTGACGTCGCCTGGCACAATAACATTCGCGCGGAACTGTGGCGCAAACTGGCGGTGAACTGCGCGATTAATCCGCTGACCGCCCTGCTGGATTGCCCTAACGGTGAACTGCGCCAGCATCCTGATCGGGTAGCGCTGATTTGCCGGGAAGTTGCCGCCGTCATTGAACGCGAAGGCTACCACACCTCAGAGTCCGATTTACGTTATTATGTCGACCAGGTCATTGAGAGTACGGCAGAAAATATCTCCTCAATGTTGCAGGATATCCGGGCTATGCGGCATACCGAAATTGATTACATTACCGGTTATCTGTTAAAACGCGCCCGGGCACACGGCATTACCGTTGCGGAAAACAGCCGTCTGTTTGAGTTAGTAAAACGAAAGGAGAGTGAGTATGAGCGCATCGGCACTGGTATGCCTCGCCCCTGGTAGCGAAGAGACAGAAGCGGTCACCACCATTGATTTGCTGGTACGTGGTGGTATTAAGGTTACTACCGCCAGCGTCGCCAGCGACGGAAGCCTGGCGATTACCTGCTCGCGTGGGGTGAAGATTCTGGCGGATGCACCGCTTGTACAGGTGGCGGACGGTGATTACGACATTATCGTTCTGCCGGGTGGTCTGAAGGGGGCTGAGTGTTTCCGCGACAGCCCGCTGCTGGTTGAAACCGTTCGTCAGTTTCATCTTTCCGGGCGTATCATCGCGGCAATCTGTGCAGCCGCAGGTACGGTGCTGGTTCCGCACGACATTTTCCCCATCGGCAATATGACCGGCTTCCCTGGTCTGAAGGATACAATTCCGGAAGACCAGTGGGTGGATAAACGCGTGGTCTGGGATCCGCGCGTTAACCTGCTCACCAGCCAGGGGCCGGGCACCGCCATTGATTTTGGCCTGAAGATTATTGACCTGCTGGTTGGGCGCGAAAAAGCGTACGAAGTCGCGTCATCACTGGTGATGGCGGCGGGGATTTATAACTACTACGAATAAAAAAGCCGGGTGGCGCCAGGTAAAAGCAAAACGGCAACCCGAGGTTGCCATTTTTAATGTTTGCGGCCTCTCCCTGCGGGAGAAGGACGGGGTGAGGGCATCAGGCCGCACTCCTCGACAATAAACTACGGGCGATACACCTTCACGTTCGCGAAGCCCTGCTCACGCAGATACAGCGCCTGCAAACGGCTCATGACCCCACGCTCACACCACAGCAGATACGTTTTGCTCTGGTCGAGATCGCCAAACTGGGTGCTCAGCTTGTAGAACGGCAGCGAAACCACCTCCACGCCTTCCACCTGCAACGGCTTGTCATCCTGCTCATCAACAGAACGGATATCCAGAATCGTATCGTTAGCACCAAAGCCGCTGACCGTCTCCACCTCAACCACTTCCTGCTCGGTCTGCTGGGCGATCTCACGGATATCGATGTTGGACGCTTCCGCCACCACTTTTTCCAGGATGCTGAAATCGAAGTTCTCTTCTTCCGCTTCGATCTTCGCCTTCACCGCTTTAATGGTTGGACTTTTTGAGATCACACCGCAATATTCCGGCATGGTACGGGCAAAATCTTCAGTACCGATTTTACGCGCCAGATCGATGATGTGCTCTTTATCGTGAGAGATCAGCGGGCGCAGGATCAGCGTATCAGACACGTTGTCGATAAGACGCAGGTTGGTCAGCGTCTGGCTGGAGACCTGCCCCAGCGCTTCACCGGTGACCAGCGCCTGCACGCCGTAGCGCTCAGCCACTTTGGACGCCGCGCGCACCATCATACGTTTCAGGACCACGCCCATCTGGCCGTCGTCCACTTTTTCGAGGATTTCGCCGACCACCGGCTCAAAGTTGATCGCCACAAAACGCACGCGGTGAGAGCTGCCGAAGCGGTTCCACAGGTAATGCGCCACCTGACGTACGCCGATTTCATGCGCCGCGCCGCCCAGGTTAAAGAAGCAGTAGTGCACGCGGCAGCCGCGACGCATCAGCATGTAGCTGGAGACGCCGGAGTCGAAGCCGCCCGAGATCAGCGACAGCACATCTTCTTGCGTGCCGATCGGGAAACCACCAATACCTTCATAACGACCCTTAACCAGCAGCAGACGATCGTTCTCGATCTCAAGGTTAACGGTGACGTCCGGGTTAGTCAGGCGCACGCGCGCCGTCTCAACGTGCTGGTTCAGACCGCCGCCGACGTAGCGCTCGACTTCAATCGAGCTGAACTCGTGTTTACCACGACGCTTCACGCGCACGCAGAAGGTTTTGCCTTCGATCTGGTCGCGGTACTGTACCAGCGCCTTTTCGAAGATATCGTGCATATCGCTGAACGGAACGTCTTCCACTTCCAGAATATGGTGAATACCCGGGATACGGGTCAGCGCGTCGCGAATATCAAGACGTTTGCTTTCGTCTTTCGCGCGGACTTCAACGTGGTCCCAGTGACGCACCACAGCGAGCGTTTCGTCGTAGTGTTTTAATACGTTACGAATGTTCCCGGTGAGAATTTTAATAAAGCGCAAACGCACAGATTGGCTTTTGATGGTGATTTCGGGGAACAATTTAATGATAAACTTCATGGCGGCAATGTTTCTTAGGCAAGCTTATAAAGGCTTGTAGTGGAAAATGATACAGCAGCCCACACCCGTGGCTGCATCCAGGCGCGCAAGTATACCACCATCGCGCCACTCGCGTTATTTGATAATTGCCCCGAGTCCGTTACCATGTTGGGGCGAAGAATATAAGAGTTAATTCACTATGCCGAAGAAGAACGACGCACCGGCCAGTTTTGAAACTGCGCTGAGTGAGCTTGAGCAGATTGTTACCCGCCTCGAGAGCGGCGATTTACCGCTGGAAGATGCCCTCAACGAATTTGAACGCGGTGTGCAGCTTGCGCGCCAGGGGCAGGTAAAGCTTCAGCAGGCCGAGCAGCGTGTGCAGATCCTGCTTTCCGACAGCGAAGACGCTAAAACCACGCCATTCACACCGGACGCCGAGTAAATGGATTTTTCCAACGCGCTTCAGGCGCGCGTCATCCGCGCCAACGACGCGCTGCGCCGTTTCATTGAGCCGCAGCCTTTTCAGAACACTCCACTGGTTGAAGCCATGCACTATGGCGCACTCTTGGGGGGTAAACGCCTGCGTCCATTCCTGGTGTATGCCACGGGCAACATGTTCGGTATCAGCGATAACACGCTGGACGCCCCGGCAGCCGCTGTGGAGTGTATCCACGCCTATTCCCTGATCCACGATGATTTGCCAGCCATGGACGATGACGATCTGCGTCGCGGTCAGCCAACCTGCCATATCAAATTTGGCGAAGCGAATGCCATTCTGGCGGGTGATGCGCTGCAAACTCTGGCCTTCTCCATTCTGAGCGATGCGCCGATGGTTGAAGTGAGCGATCGCGATCGTCTGGCAATGGTGTCCGAACTGGCAATGGCCAGCGGCGTCGCCGGGATGTGCGGCGGCCAGGCGCTGGATTTAGAGGCTGAAGGTCGTCAGGTTACTCTGGAACAGCTGGAGCGCATCCACCGTCACAAAACGGGCGCACTGATTCGTGCAGCCGTTCGCCTGGGCGCGCTGAGCGCGGGTGAACGCGGGCGTAAAGCCCTGCCGATTCTGGACAGATACGCAGAAAGTATCGGTCTGGCATTCCAGGTTCAGGATGACATTCTGGATGTGGTGGGCGATACTGCAACATTGGGAAAACGTCAGGGTGCGGATCAGCAGCTTGGCAAAAGTACCTATCCCGCCCTGTTGGGCCTTGAGCATGCCCAACGTAAAGCCCGGGATCTGATAGACGATGCCCGCCAGTCGCTGAATGAGCTGGCCGCGCAATCGCTGGATACCTCGGCACTGGAAGCGCTAGCGGACTACATAATCCAGCGTGATAAATAAACTATAAATCTCGATGAGCCTTTGATGAGTTTTGATATTGCCAAATACCCGACACTGGCGTTAGTTGACTCCACTCAGGAGTTACGTCTGTTGCCGAAAGAGAGTCTGCCGAAGCTGTGTGACGAGCTGCGTCGCTACCTGCTCGACAGCGTTAGCCGCTCCAGCGGCCACTTCGCCTCCGGACTTGGCACGGTTGAGCTGACCGTGGCGTTGCATTACGTCTATAACACGCCGTTCGATCAGCTGATCTGGGATGTCGGCCACCAGGCCTATCCGCACAAAATTCTGACCGGACGTCGCGATAAAATTGGCACCATTCGCCAGAAAGGTGGCCTGCACCCGTTCCCGTGGCGCGGCGAGAGTGAATATGACGTGTTAAGCGTCGGCCACTCTTCCACCTCCATTTCTGCGGGCATTGGTATTGCCGTTGCCGCAGAAAAAGAGAATAAACAACGTCGCACTGTCTGCGTGATTGGCGACGGGGCGATCACCGCCGGGATGGCCTTTGAGGCCATGAACCACGCGGGCGATATCAAACCGGACATGCTGGTGATCCTCAACGATAACGAAATGTCGATCTCCGAGAACGTCGGCGCGCTGAATAACCATCTGGCGCAGCTGCTGTCCGGCAAGCTTTACTCCTCACTGCGTGAAGGCGGTAAAAAAGTCTTCTCCGGCGTACCGCCGATCAAAGAGCTGCTTAAGCGTACCGAAGAACACATCAAAGGCATGGTCGTGCCGGGTACGCTGTTCGAAGAGCTGGGCTTTAACTATATCGGCCCGGTGGACGGCCACGATGTGCTGGGTCTGGTGACGACGCTTAAAAACATGCGCGACCTGAAAGGCCCTCAGTTCCTGCATATCATGACCAAAAAAGGGCGTGGTTACGAACCGGCGGAGAAAGATCCGATCACCTTCCACGCGGTGCCTAAGTTCGACCATACCAGCGGCTGCCTGCCGAAAAGCAGCGGCGGGATGCCGAGCTACTCAAAAATCTTCGGCGACTGGCTGTGCGAAACGGCGGCGAAAGACAACATGCTGATGGCGGTGACGCCTGCCATGCGTGAAGGCTCCGGCATGGTGGAGTTTTCCAAAAAATACCCGGACCAGTATTTCGACGTCGCCATTGCCGAGCAACACGCGGTAACTTTTGCTGCGGGCCTGGCGATTGGCGGCTACAAGCCGGTGGTGGCGATCTACTCTACCTTCCTGCAACGCGCCTACGATCAGGTTATCCATGACGTTGCCATCCAGAAGCTGCCGGTGCTGTTTGCTATCGATCGCGCGGGCATTGTGGGGGCTGACGGCCAGACGCACCAGGGCGCGTTTGATCTCTCCTTCCTGCGCTGTATCCCGGACATGGTGATCATGACGCCAAGCGACGAAAACGAGTGTCGTCAGATGCTGTATACCGGTTACCACTATCAGGACGGCCCCTGCGCCGTACGTTATCCGCGCGGTAATGCCCTTGGCGTTGAATTACAGCCGCTGGAAAAACTGGATATCGGTAAAGCTCTGGTGAAACGCCGCGGTGAAAAAGTGGCGATCCTGAACTTTGGTACGCTGATGCCGGAAGCGGCAAAAGTCGCTGAAAACCTGAATGCGACGCTGGTCGATATGCGCTTCGTGAAGCCGCTCGATGAATCTCTGATTCTGAGCATGGCGGAAAGCCATGACGTGCTGGTCACGCTGGAAGAGAACGCCATCATGGGTGGCGCGGGTAGCGGCGTGAACGAAGTGCTGATGGCGAACCGTAAGGCCGTTCCGGTGCTTAATCTCGGCCTGCCGGACCACTTCATCCCGCAAGGCACCCAGGATGAGGCGCGCGCCGACATTGGTCTGGATGCCGCCGGTATCGAAGCCAAAATCCGCACCTGGCTGGCCTGATCCCTCCCCTTTTCTGCTCCTGCTATGCTTAAACGTATTGTTTAAACAGCAGGAGCGGAACCATGCAATACACGACATTAGGAAAAACGGACCTTAAGGTGTCCCGGCTTTGCCTGGGATGCATGACGTTTGGCGAGCCTGACCGGGGAAATCATGCCTGGACGCTGCCGGAAGAGAGCAGCCGCCCCATCATCAAGCGCGCCATTGACGGCGGCATCAACTTCTTCGATACCGCCAACAGCTACTCCGACGGCAGCAGCGAAGAGATTGTTGGCCGCGCCCTGCGAGATTTTGCCCGTCGTGATGACGTTGTGGTCGCCACTAAGGTTTACTACCCGTCAGGCGACCTGGCGGAAGGCCTTTCTCGCGCGCAGATCCTGCGTTCTATTGATGACAGCCTCAGACGCCTGAACATGGATTACGTCGACCTGCTGCAAATCCACCGCTGGGATTACAACACCCCGATCGAAGAGACGCTTGAAGCGTTGAACGACGTCGTGAAAGCCGGTAAAGCGCGCTACATCGGCGCATCGTCCATGCATGCCTCACAGTTTGCCCAGGCGCTCGATCTCCAGGCACAGCACGGCTGGGCGCGCTTTGTCACCATGCAGGATCACTACAACCTGATTTACCGGGAAGAAGAGCGCGAGATGCTGCCGCTCTGCTACCAGGAAGGCGTGGCGGTGATCCCGTGGAGCCCGCTGGCGCGCGGAAGGTTAACCCGTCCGTGGGGCGAAACCACCGCCCGGCTGGTATCGGACGAAGTGGGTAAAAACCTGTATGACGATACAGAAGCCAGCGATGCGTTAATTGCCGAACGCTTAGCCGGGATCGCCGACGATATCGGTGCAACGCGCGCGCAGGTGGCACTGGCGTGGCTGCTGAGCAAGCGCGGTGTCGCCGCGCCGATTGTGGGCACATCGCGGGAAGAACAGCTGGATGAGTTGTTGAGTGCGGTGGACTTATCGTTGACGCCGGAGCAGATTGCCGAGCTGGAGACGCCGTATCAGCAACATCCGGTGGTAGGGTTTAAATAAACAATTCAGGGAACAAAATCCGTAGGCCGGGTAAGCGCAGCGCCACCCGGCAATACAGAGCGCACAAAATTACGCGAAGTGATCGTACCCTTTCCAGTCAAGCGTAACCGGGGCGCCGTCGCGGACAAACAGCAGCCCTTCACTTTCCGGCATCACCTGCCCGATGCAGGTAAATTTCGCCCCCAGATGCGCTAACGCCACATCCAGCGTCCCGCGATTCAGCTCGGGCACCGTGAAGCACAGCTCATAATCTTCTCCACCGGATAACGCCCATCGCAGCGCCTGCTCAGGCTCGGCATGGCGACGCAACGGCTCTGACAGAGGGAACAGATCCAGATCGATCCGCGCGCCCACGCCGCTGGCTTTCAGGATATGGCCGAGATCGGAGATCAGCCCGTCAGACAAATCGATAGCCGAACTGGCCCGCTCGCGCAGCGCCTGACCGTGCAAAATACGCGGCGTGGGCCGCAGATGGCGCTTCACCAGGTACGCCGCATCGTCAGCATCTTCAACCGTTAAACGGTTCTGAAGGATTGCCAGCCCTGCCGCGCTATCCCCCGGCGTACCGGTCACGTAGATCCAGTCGCCCGGTTTTGCGCCCGAACGTTTCAGCGCACGCCCGGCAGGCACATAGCCGTGGATTGCCAGGGTCATCGACAGCGGACCGGCAGTGGTATCACCGCCAATCAGCTGCATATCGTAATAATTCAGCTGCTCAAACAGGGCATCGCTGAAGGCTTCAAGCCAGGCTTCATCCACCTCTGGCAAGGTCAGAGCCAGCGTCAGCCAGGCCGGGTCGGCGCCCATTGCCGCCAGATCGCTGACGTTCACCGCCAGCGCTTTATACGCCAGATCGGCAGGATCGATGTCGGGCAGGAAATGTCGCCCACACACTAAGGTGTCGGTGCTGATTGCCAGCGTCTGTTTTTCGGGAATATTGAGAAGTGCGCAGTCATCGCCAATGCCGGTTTCAACATCAAGACGAGAGGTTCTGACACGGTCGAAATAACGGGCAATCAGGGAGAATTCGCCGCATGCCATACGTTATGCCTCAGCAAATAAAAGAAAAAACCGGAGCCGCACTGCCCGTCAGGCAATGCAGAACTCCGGTTTGCGGATCACTTTTTGTGGGGACGGATCGCAGGTGCGGCTTTATCCAGCACGCCGTTAACAAACTTGTGGCTGTCTTCAGCGCCGAAGGTTTTCGCCAGTTCGATCGCTTCGTTGATGGCCACTTTGTACGGCACATCATCACGTTTAGACAGCTCAAACAGCGCGATACGCAACACTGCTTTTTCGACCTGGCCCAGCTCTTCGAGCAGACGGGACAGGTATGGCTTCATCAGACCATCGAGATACGCGCTATTAGTCGCCACTCCCGACAGCAGTTCACGGAAGTACAGAACGTCAACGTCTTTCACGTCCTGTTCTGACAGGAACTGGTATTCAACATCAGCGATGTCGTTCTGGGACAACTGCCAGGAGTAAAGTGCCTGGACGGCACATTCACGGGCGCGGCGACGAGCAGCAGGTTTCACGGAATTCCCCTTACAAAAAAATCAGGCCTTGATGGCTTTCAATACATTGATCATTTCAAGCGCGGTCAGTGCAGCTTCTGCACCTTTGTTACCGGCTTTGGTGCCAGCACGTTCGATGGCTTGTTCAATACTTTCGGTGGTCAGCACGCCGAACGCGACAGGAATTTCAGCATCCTGCGCAACGTGCGCCAGACCATTGCTTGCACCGCCCGCAACGTATTCGAAGTGCGCAGTGCCGCCACGAATAACAGTACCCAGCGCAATCACCGCGTCGTATTTACCGGTTTTCGCCAGCGCGCCCGCTGCCAGTGGCAGTTCGTAAGCACCTGGTACCCAAACGACGGTAATGTTGTCATCTTTAACCTGGCCGATACGTTTCAGGGCGTCAACCGCACCTTCCAGCAGGCTATCATTGATGAAGTTGTTGAAACGCGCAATGGTGATGGCGACGCGAGCGTCCGGGGTAGCTACAGCAGCTTCAATAATGTTCATACTCTTCCTTTACGGGTTCATTTGGCCCCGCAGGGGGGCGGATTTTATCATAATACTTTGCGTACTGCTTCCCTATTTCAGGAGCAATTACGCTGTCGTTAAATGGAGGCAGACATCCGGGCCTACCGGACGAATCTCACTGAATGAGAGTTGCGGCGCATCGGCCAGTTTTTCAAGGCCGGGCAGCACAAACAGGCCGCGCGCGTCGTTACCTAACAGTTTAGGCGCAACGTAGACGAGAAGCTCATCCACCAGCCCCGCCTGAAGCAGTGCGCCGGCGAGCGTCGGACCGGCTTCAACCCAGATACTGTTGACCTGCTGTTTGCCGAGCAACATCATCAGCACCACCAGATCCAGATGCCCGTTATGTTCCGGCACCGTAATGCTGCGCACGCCTTGCGGCCATTCGCGCGTATCTTCTTTGGTGCGTGCAATCCAGGTTTCCCCCGGCTGCTGCACGATGCGGTGCTCCGGCGTCACGCGGTTCTGGCTATCAATAATAATGCGCAGCGGCTGACGCAGGTTCTCCTGCGGATAGAGCGCCTGCGTATCTGCATTCAGCTCTTCCCAGCGTACGGTCATGGCCGGATCGTCAGCCAGTACCGTTTCACTGCTGGTGAGAATAGCATGGCTTTGCGCGCGCAGACGTTGCACATCGCGCCTTGCCTGTGGCGAGGTGATCCACTGGCTCTCGCCGTTCGCCATCGCCGTGCGGCCATCCAGTGACGCGCCAAGCTTAAGCTGGATAAACGGGAAGCCGGTGCGCATACGCTTCAGGAAGCCTTTATTCAGGGCTTCCGCATCCTGCATCATCAGGCCGTGGCTGACGTCGATTCCTTCCTGTTGCAGACGATACAGTCCGCGGCCCGCTACCTGCGGGTTAGGATCCTGCATGGCGGCGACAACGCGCGAGACGCCCGCCGCAATCAGCGCTTCACAGCACGGCGGCGTACGCCCATGGTGGCTGCATGGCTCCAGCGTCACATAGGCCGTCGCGCCACGCGCTTTCTCCCCCGCCATGCGCAAGGCATGCACTTCAGCATGCGGCTCGCCTGCGCGATAGTGAAAACCTTCCCCCACGATCTCACCATCTTTAACAATGACGCACCCGACATTGGGGTTAGGGTGAGTGGTAAACCGACCGCGCTGCGCCAGCTTCATGGCTCGCGCCATGTACATCTCGTCGTGCATGGTCTTAATCCTGTAAGCGGGCGATCTCTTCGCCAAACTCTTTGATGTCTTCGAAGCTGCGGTAAACGGAGGCAAAGCGGATATAGGCGACTTTATCGAGCTTTTTCAGCTGTTCCATCACCAGATTGCCGATCATTTTGCTCGGCACTTCGCGCTCACCTAACCCCCGCAGATAAGATTTAATGTGGTTTAACGCCATTTCGACGTCATCGGAGCTGACGGGCCGTTTTTCCAGCGCCTTGAGCATCCCGCTACGCAGTTTTTCTTCATTGAACGGTTCGCGCACATCGTTACTTTTTACCACGCGCGGCATTACCAACTCTGCCACCTCGAAGGTGGTAAAACGCTCGTTGCACACCAGACACTGCCGACGACGACGCACGGAAGACCCTTCGCCTACAAGACGTGAGTCGATGACTTTGGTATCCACAGCGGAGCAAAATGGGCAATGCATACGATGTCCCTGTTATCTGGTTAACTGATTTCTATTTTACCCTGAACTGGCCCGACAACAAAGGAAGAGCTTTTTGAGACAAAGGATCTATGCCTGACGGCACTATCCTGTCTACCATTGCAGCAATCTGTGATTTCAAGGAATTAAACGCAATGACAAGACGTTACCTGAAAATAGTGCTGGTGGGGAGCCTGTTCACGCTTAGCGCCTGCGCACAGCAAAGCGAAGTCCGCGAGATGAAACAAAGCGTGAATACGCTTAACGTGGCGATGGACAAACTTAATAAAGAAACCGTGAAGATCACCCAGCAGAACGCGCTGAATGCCAAATCCAGCAATGGCGTTTATTTATTGCCAGGTGCAAACACGCCCGCGCGTCTGAACAGCCAGATTGGCACGCTAAAGATGTCTCTGGTGAATGTTGCAGCGAATGCCGATGGTACTCGCGCAACATTACGCATTCAGGGTGAGTCCAACGATCCGCTGCCCGCGTTCAGCGGCACCGTAGAGTGGGGCCAGATTCAGGGCACCACGGAGAGCTATCAGGAAGTGAACGTGAAGAATCAGCTCTTCACCGCCCCCGCCAGCACGCTGGCGCCGAGCGATGTTGACATCCCGCTCCAGCTGAGCGGACTGACGCCAGAACAGCTGGGCTTTATCCGTATTCACGACATTCAACCCGCCGCGCAATAACCCGCCCTTTTAGCGGAGTGAAATGTCACTCCGCTAACATTTACATTTCGTATGGATTGGCAACATAAATGATTGCCGCTACAATCGCGCCCGTCTAAAGTACGCAAACGTGAACGCAATCGATTACGTATGTGAGAGATATGTGAAACAACACATATTTTTGTGAGCAAGGATTCCTATAATAGGCTCCGCAGAAACACGAAATATTTAGAAACGCAATTCGCGCATTTTTCACTCCCGGAAGGGAATTTCAATCAGTGGCATGATTATGAAAAAAACATTACTCGCAGCCGGTGCAGTTCTGGCACTGTCCTCCTCTTTCACTGTTAACGCAGCGGAAAACGACAAACCACAATACCTCTCCGACTGGTGGCACCAGAGCGTTAACGTGGTAGGCAGCTACCATACCCGTTTCGGACCGCAGATCCGTAACGATACTTACCTCGAGTACGAAGCATTCGCTAAAAAAGACTGGTTTGATTTCTATGGCTACATGGACGCACCGGTATTCTTCGGCGGTAACACCGACGCGAAAGGTATCTGGAACCACGGTTCCCCACTGTTCATGGAGATCGAACCACGCTTCTCCATTGATAAACTGACTGGTACCAGCCTGGCGTTTGGTCCGTTCAAAGAGTGGTATTTCGCAAACAACTACATCTACGACATGGGCCGCAACAAGTCCGGTCGCCAGAGCACCTGGTATATGGGTCTGGGTACAGACATTGAGACTGGCCTGCCGATGAGCCTGTCCATGAACGTCTACGCAAAATACCAGTGGCAGAACTACGGCGCTGCGAACGAGAACGAGTGGGATGGCTACCGTTTCAAAGTGAAATACTTTGTGCCAATTACCCAACTGTGGGGCGGCAACCTGAGCTATATCGGCTTCACCAACTTTGACTGGGGTTCAGACCTGGGCGATAACGATTTCCGCGACCTGAACGGCAGAAAAGCGCGCACTAACGACTCCATCGCGTCCAGCCACATCCTGGCGCTGAACTACGATCACTGGCACTACTCTGTTGTTGCGCGTTACTGGCACAACGGTGGTCAGTGGAACGACGACGCCAGCCTGAACTTCGGCAACGGCGACTTCAGCGTTCGTTCTACCGGTTGGGGCGGTTACCTGGTCGTGGGTTACAACTTCTAATCAGTGCGGGATTGTGCGGGCTGGTGCCCTCACCCCTTCCCTCTCCCACGGGAGAGGGCGCAAACACAAAAAACGGCAACATCGTTGCCGTTTTGCTTTTACCTCGCCACCCGGCTTTTTACTGCTTCACCTTGCGCAAAAAATCCGCCAGCGACCTGTCCGCGCTTTCGCTAAAGTGTCTTTCCGTCAGCGTAATATGCAAACACCGGTCGAGACGGAAGCAGCGATAGTCATCGCGCCGTTCACACCACGCGGCCAGCAGCCAGTGCTCACCCCAGAAGAACAGCCCCAGCGGCTGAACCTCACGCCAGGTTAACTGCCCGGCTTCATCGCGATAGTGCAGCGCCAGCACACGCAGGGCAGAAATTGCCTGGTGGATCACGTCGAAACCACTACGGGAGTGTGGCTGAAGGGCAATATCCGGCGCGTAAATTCGCGTCTGTTCAGCTTTGCGGCGGCTCTCTTCTGGCAGGATCGCCAGCACTTTTTCCTGGGCCGACTCCAGCTCGCGCGACAGCGATTCCCCGCCCCAGGTTTTGAGCAGACGGATCGCCACCATCAGCGCCTCGGACTCCTTGTTGGTCAGCATCAACGGGGGTAAATCAAAACCCGACATTAGCCGATATCCGCTTCCCGCCTCGCCTTCCACCGGCACGCCGGAAAGCGACAGGTCGCGGATATCGCGGTACACCGTGCGCTCGGACACGCCAAGCCTTTCCGCCAGATGCGCTGCCGTTGTCAGACGCCTGCCCCGCAGGATCTGCACAATCTGGAACAAACGGTCAGCGCGTCGGGTCATCGGTTTACTCTCATACCGGTTGATGGAGGCCGACGCGATTACCTTCGCTGTCGGTAAACAGGGCTATAGTGCCAATGCCTTGCGGCAGTTCCAGCGGGCCAAACACGCACTCACCGCCCGCAGAAGCAATACGATCGAGCGTGGCCGCCAGATTGTCAGTATGCAGGTAAATAATAGCGCCCTGCGAAGAAGGTGTAACGCCGTCAAATTTCGCCAGCGCGCCGCCGGTGGCCGGATCCTCGTGCGGGAAAACCGCCAGCTCAGCCACGTCCATCTTCTCGCGCCGCAGCGCGACCTGCATCACCGACTCATAAAATTTGATGGCGCGATCCATATCGGCGACCGGAATTTCAAACCAGTTAATAACACTTTTCATACGTCCTCCTGCCTGTTGTTAGGGTTCAGAAGGAGTCTACGACAGGGCTCCTGACAGCATACTGTCAGGAGTGTTTGTGAGATGCAGACAAAATAAATCCCGGCCAGCAGGCCGGGATTTCGATACCGCATAAGACGCTTACGGCAGAATGGACGGCTGATCCGCCCCTTCTTTCTCGACTTTCTGCTGGATCAGATGCTCGCGCTTCATGCCCAGCTTCAGCGCCAGCGCGGACGCGACGTAGATAGACGAGGCCGTACCGATAGACACACCGATCAGCATGGTCAGCGAGAAGCCTTCCAGCACCGGGCCACCGAACAGGAACAGCATCAGGATCACCATCAGGGTGGTGCCGGAGGTGATCAACGTACGGTGCAGCGTCTGGGTCAACGACACGTTAAAGATTTCGTACGGCGTGCCGCGACGGATCTTACGGAAGTTTTCACGAATACGGTCAGATACCACGATACTGTCGTTCAGTGAGTAACCGATAACGGACATCAGGGATGCCACAATCGTCAGGTCAATCTCAATGTGGAAGAGAGACAGTATGCCCATGGTGATCACCACGTCGTGCGCCAGGGCGATAACCACGCCTGCCGCCAGTCGCCACTCAAAGCGGAAACCGACGTAAATCAGGATCGAGATCAGCGCCACAAGCAGCGCCATCGCACCGGTCTGCGCCAGGTCAGCACCAACGCTCGGGCCGACAAACTCAATACGCTTAACCGTTGCATCCTGGCTGGTCGTTTCGTTAATAACCTGAACGACCTTGCTGCCCAACTCCTGGCTGCCGTTGGCATCGTGTACCGGCGGCATACGCACCATGATGTCGCGGCTGCTGCCGAAGTTCTGTAGCAGCGGCTCTTCAAAGCCCGCTTTTTGCAGAGACTCACGCATCTGGTCCATATCGACCGGTTTTTCCAGGGTAATTTCGATCACCGTACCACCGGTGAAATCCAGGCCCCAGTTAAAGCCTTTCACGCCCATAATGACGATGGACAAGATCAGCAGAAAACCTGAAATGCCGAAGGCCCAGTAGTCCCAGCGCATAAAGTCCCAGACTTTACGGCCGTGGTTCAATTGTTCAACAGTATATTCCTGTGCCACAACGCACTCCTCAGATAGACAGCTTTTTGACGCGCTTGCCGCCGTACAGCAGGTTCACGATGGCACGGGTGCCGACAATAGCGGTAAACATCGACGTTGCGACACCGATACCGGTAGTAATCGCAAAGCCTTTGATCGCGCCAGTACCCACTGCATACAGGATAAGAACCTTAATCAGTGTTGTTACGTTCGCATCGAAGATGGAGCTGAACGCCCCTTTGTAGCCTTCTTCAATCGCCTGCTGTACAGAACGACCGTTGCTCAGCTCTTCTTTGATACGTTCGTTTATCAGTACGTTGGCGTCGACCGCCACCGCAAGGGTTAGAACGATACCCGCGATACCTGGCATGGTTAGCGTCGCCCCCGGCAGCAGGGACATGATACCGATGATCAGCACCAGGTTGGCAATCAGCGCGGAGGTCGCAATCAGGCCGAACTTCTTATAGAAGAAGATCATGAAGATGATGGACACCGCCAGACCGGCCAGACACGCTTCCAGACCCTGTTTGATGTTCTGCATACCCAGGGTTGGACCGATGGTACGTTCTTCAACAATCTGAATTGGCGCAATCAGCGCACCGGCACGCAGCAGCAGAGAGAGCTGACGCGCTTCGTTCGGGTTGCTGATACCGGTAATACGGAAGCTGTTACCCAGACGAGACTGGATGTTGGCGATGTTAATCACCTCTTCCTCTTTCACCAGCACGGCACGGCCATTGGCGTCTTTCTTACCGCTGTCTTTGTACTCCACGAACAGGGTCGCCATCGGCTTGCCGATGTTGTCCTTGGTGAAGTTAGACATGATGTTGCCACCTGCGCTATCCAGCGAGATGTTAACCTGCGGCTGGTTGTACTCATCCTGGCTTGAAGTGGAGTCGGTGATATGGTCACCGGTCAGGATCACGCGTTTGTACAGCACAACCGGCTGGCCTTCGCGGGTCTGCTTCACTTCGGAATCGCCCGGCACACGGCCTGAAGCCGCAGCAGCCTGGTCAACGTTGGAGTTAACCAGACGGAACTCCAGGGTCGCCGTCGCGCCCAGAATCTCTTTCGCACGGGCGGTATCCTGGATACCCGGCAGTTCGACCACGATACGGTCAGCACCCTGACGCTGTACCAGTGGCTCAGCCACGCCCAGCTGGTTTACACGGTTACGCAGAATGTTAATGTTCTGCTGAACGGCGTATTCACGTGCTTCACTCAGACGCGCGTCGGTCATTACCGCACGCAGCTGATTGCTGCCCTGAGAGGTGATCACCAGATCGCGGTGACGCTGAGACAGATAGGTCACAGCCTGATCGCGTGCCGCGCTGTCGCGGAACGTGATGCTCATGCCGTAGTTATCTTCTTTACGTACGGTGGTGTACGGAATGCCCTTATCGCGCAGATCGCTGCGCAGGCTGTCGATGTTCTGTTCCTGTAGCTTGCCGAGCGCGGTATCCATATCCACTTCCATCAGGAAGTGAACGCCGCCACGCAGGTCAAGACCCAGTTTCATTGGCTCTGCGTTCAGCGCAGCCAGCCAGCGTGGGGTTGCAGGAGCAAGGTTAAGCGCCACGACATATTTATCACCCAGCACGCCCATCAGCGCTTCACGTGCGCGGAGCTGCGTGTCGGTGGTGTCGAAGCGAGCAAGAATTGCGCCCTCTTCCAGTGCCACAGACTTAGCGGTAATTTTTTCTTCTTGTAACGTTTTCTGGACCTGGATCAGCGTTTGCTCACTGGCGGCGACACCGCGCGCGCCAGTGATTTGAACGGCCGGATCCTCACCATACAGGTTGGGAAGCGCGTACAGCAGGCCGACGATAATCACGACGACCAGCATGATGTACTTCCACAAAGGATAACGGTTTAACACGGCAGTTCCCTTTGGGAAAAGTTGGGATTACAGCGCCTTCATGGTGCCTTTCGGCAGAACGGCAGCTACGAAGTCACGTTTGATAACCACTTCAGTGGTGTCGTTGAGGGCGATAGCAATGTAGCCGTTTTCCGCTACTTTGGTTACGCGACCCACCAGGCCACCATTGGTCAGGACTTCATCGCCCTTCGCGATGGAGTTCATCAGGTTTTTGTGCTCTTTAGTACGCTTCTGCTGTGGACGCAGGATCATGAAGTAGAAGATCAGACCGAACACAACCAGCATCAGAATCAGAGACATCGGGCTGCCCTGCGCTGGTGCACCCGTTGCTGCTACCGCATCAGAAATAAAAAAGCTCATTCAAATTCCCTCATTATTAAAATTAATCAACGTTCAACGGTGGAACATCCCGCCCCTGACGTTGGTAGAAATCGGTCACGAAGCTCTCTAATTTACCCTCTTCGATAGCCTTACGTAAACCAGCCATTAAGCGCTGATAATAACGAAGATTATGAATGGTATTGAGACGCGCCCCCAAAATCTCGTTGCAACGATCGAGATGATGCAGGTACGCGCGAGAATAATTGCGACAGGTATAGCAATCGCACTCGGAATCGAGCGGGCTGGTGTCACTCTTATGCTTCGCGTTTCGGATTTTCACCACGCCATCGGTAACGAACAGATGACCGTTACGCGCGTTTCGGGTTGGCATAACGCAGTCGAACATATCAATGCCGCGACGTACGCCTTCCACCAGATCTTCTGGTTTACCCACACCCATCAGGTATCGTGGTTTATCCGCCGGGATTTGCGGGCAGACATGCTCCAGAATGCGGTGCATATCTTCCTTCGGCTCACCCACAGCCAAACCGCCGACAGCGTAGCCATCAAAGCCTATCTCTACCAGACCTTTAACCGAGATATCGCGTAAATCTTCGTAAACGCTACCCTGGATAATGCCGAACAGCGCATTTTTGTTTTGCAGGGAGTCAAAACGGTCGCGGCTACGCTTCGCCCAACGCAGGGACATCTCCATAGAACGCTTGGCGTAGTCCCAGTCCGCCGGGTATGGCGTACATTCGTCGAAGATCATTACGATATCGGAGCCGAGATCGTACTGAATCTCCATGGATTTTTCTGGATCGAGGAAGATTGGATCGCCGTTGATCGGGTTACGGAAGTGTACGCCCTGCTCAGTGATCTTACGGATATCGCCCAGGCTGAAGACCTGGAAACCGCCGGAGTCGGTGAGGATGGGGCCTTTCCACTGCATGAAGTCGTGCAGATCGCCGTGGAGCTTCATGATCTCCTGGCCTGGACGCAGCCACAGGTGGAAGGTGTTGCCGAGGATAATCTGTGCGCCAGTGGCTTCAACTTCTTCCGGCGTCATTCCTTTTACGGTGCCGTACGTGCCCACAGGCATAAACGCGGGGGTTTCTACCACGCCGCGATCAAACACCAGACGACCGCGACGCGCGCGACCATCGGTGGTATCGAGTTCAAATTTCATTTTTTCTCCGACGTCAGAAAAACAGTCCAACGTTGTAACACAGTGCCGCGGACTTATTCCCCGACACGCTCATTCAAAGCCTGCGGATTGTACGTGATAAACATCGCGTCACCGTAGCTAAAAAAGCGATATTTTTGTTCTACCGCAGACTTGTAGGCGTTCATCGTATGCTGATACCCCGCAAACGCGGAAACCAGCATAATCAGCGTCGATTCAGGCAGATGGAAGTTGGTCACCAGCGCATCAATGACTTTGTACTGATAGCCCGGGTAGATAAAAATCTGCGTATCGCCAAAGAACGGTTCAATCAGCTCGCTTTTCGCGGCCTGCGCGGCGCTCTCAAGGGAACGTACCGACGTTGTACCGACGGCCACGACGCGGCTACCGCGCGCTTTCGCCGCCAGCACCGCATCCACAACCTCCTGCGGCACTTCGGCATACTCAGAGTGCATGATGTGATCTTCGATGCTGTCCACGCGCACCGGCTGGAAGGTCCCCGCGCCGACGTGCAGCGTCACGAAGGCCATCTCAACGCCTTTCGCGCGCAATTTTTCCAGCAGCGGTTCATCAAAGTGCAGGCCCGCGGTTGGCGCCGCAACCGCGCCAGGCTTCTGGCTGTAGACGGTCTGATACAGCTCGCGGTCGGCCTCTTCGTCCGGGCGCTCAATGTACGGCGGCAGCGGCATGTGGCCGATGGTGTTGAGGATATCAAGCACCGTGCGCTCGTCGTTGAACTCCACCTCGAACAGCGCATCGTGACGCGCGGTCATGGTCGCTTTGATGCTCTCGTCATCCCCCAGCAGCAGCTCAGCTCCCGGCTTCGGCGCTTTGGAGGCGCGAATATGTGCCAGAATACGTTTATCATCGAGCATACGTTCGACCAGCACCTCAATCTTACCGCCGCTGGCTTTACGGCCAAACAGACGCGCCGGGATCACGCGGGTATTGTTAAAGACCAGCAGATCGCCAGGGTTGAGCTTGTCGAGCAGATCGGTGAAAGTACCGTGCGTCAGCGCGCCCGTTGGCCCGTCCAGTGACAGCAAGCGACAGCTGCTACGCTCAGGCATGGGGTAGTGAGCAATCAGGGATTCAGGTAGTTCAAAGGAGAAATCGGCGACGCGCATGACGTATACTCGTGACTTAAAAACAGGCGGCATAGTCTAGTGCTCACACCCTTTTGCTGCAACAACTAGCCGCCACCGGACAACGAAAACGCATGAATTTTCTCGCTCACCTGCATCTCGCTCACCTCGCGGACAGCTCCCTCTCCGGCAATTTGCTGGCCGATTTTGTACGCGGCAACCCGGCGGAAGAGTATTCCCCTGAGGTTGTCGACGGGATTTTTATGCACCGCCGCATCGACGTGCTGACCGATAACCTGCCGGAAGTGACGGAAGCCAAAACCTGGTTCCGCCCCGAAACGCGACGGGTGGCGCCGATCACGCTCGACGTCATGTGGGATCATTTCCTGTCGCGCCACTGGCCGCAGCTGTCGCCTGATATGTCGCTGCCTGAGTTTGTGCGCTACGCCCACGCGCAGGTGTCGATCATTTTGCCGGACTCCCCGCCGCGCTTTGTGAATCTGAATAACTATCTCTGGTCTGAACGCTGGCTGGAGCGATACCGCGAGATGGATTTCATTCAGAACGTCCTGAACGGCATGGCGAGCCGTCGACCGCGTCTGGACGCGCTGCGCGACTCATGGCATGACCTGGATGAACATTACGATGCGCTGGAAACCCGCTTCTGGCAGTTCTACCCGCGTATGATGACGCAGGCGAAAAATAAAGAACTGTGATGCCGGTATGATTGATAGGTAAAAGCTGGTGGAACGATTGTTACCACCTCTTTGTCTTATTCCCGTACTGCCTCTATACTGGCCCGCGTTGCGTTCCAAATAACCTTAGTATCTACAGGAGAATCATATGGTTCTGGTAACTCGTCCGGCTCCGGATTTTACAGCTGCCGCCGTTCTGGGCAATGGTGAAATCGTTGAAAACTTCAACTTCAAACAGCATACCAACGGTAAAGCGACCGTTCTGTTCTTCTGGCCAATGGACTTCACTTTCGTTTGCCCGTCTGAGCTGATCGCGTTCGACAAACGTTACGAAGAATTCCAGAAGCGTGGCGTGGAAGTGGTTGGCGTCTCCTTCGACTCTGAATTTGTACACAACGCATGGCGTAACACCCCTGTCGAAAACGGCGGCATCGGTGCGGTGAAATACGCGATGGTTGCGGACATCAAACGCGAAATCCAGCAGGCTTACGGTATCGAACATCCGGACGCTGGCGTTGCACTGCGTGGTTCTTTCCTGATCGATGCAAACGGCATCGTTCGTCACCAGGTTGTGAACGATCTGCCGCTGGGTCGTAACATCGACGAAATGCTGCGCATGGTTGACGCGCTCCAGTTCCACGAAGAGCACGGTGAAGTGTGCCCGGCGCAGTGGGAAAAAGGTAAAGAAGGTATGGCGGCTTCCCCAGACGGCGTAGCTAAATACCTGTCTGAGAACGTATCCAGCCTGTAATCGACACGGTTTACGAAAAACCCGCGAATACGCGGGTTTTTTTATGGCTTATGCTGCGCCGTCTTTTTTTACCTCGCGCCAGATGCGCCATGCCATACCCGCAAGCACCATCACCCCCGCAATCAGTACGCCCCAGACCATCAGCGTTTTCATTCTGCTTTCCTGCTCAGCCGCAGACGTCGCGGTTAAACGCGCCTCGCCCCCCAGCGGGACAGGTTCCAGCGTATCCGCCATCGGCAAGGCTGCCAGATCGTAGGTTTTACGCAGTTCGGTCGGGATCAGCATATCCGTCTCCACGCTCGCCGGTTTCGCAGCCCCGTTCCCCCACGCGAGCAGGTACGGCCCCTTCCCCTGCGCGTTAAACACCAGATCGTAGCGCACGCGCTGCCCTATCACGCCCGGCAGGTTCTCGGGCAAACGCGCATTGAGGGTCTTGATTTTTACCGCCTCGACCAGCCCGCCCGGGAGCGGAACAGGTTCAGCCGTTTTGCCGCCGAGCTGGTAGATCACCTCTTTTTTCAGCGTATGCCATCGATCCTTGTCCGCCCCCCGCCAGGCTATTTCTGCCGGGAGAACGCCGTCGTCATTCAGCATGAAGGCGATCGCACTCAGAGGCTGCGGATGTTTCCAGCGCCACACGGCTTCACTTTCGGATAACCGCTCCCCCTCTCCCGCCAGGCTAATGTGCTCTGATTCCGGCTGCGCAGGCGCGTTAATCGCGTTGACGCCGGTTAACGTCAGGGCAGAACGTCCCGTGTTCAGCACCAGCAGCAGATAGCGATTCGCCTCAGGTGATAACACCAGATCGGTATCGATGCGGTCGAGCTTCAGGCGATCCTGTCCACTCATCACGTCCAGCAGGGGCATCTCTTCGCGCAAGGTATACCAGTTTTTCAGATCCTCGCTGTAATAGACCGATGCCGTTCCCTGCCACGAGCCCTGCGGCGTGTCCCAGAAAAGCTGGAGCTGAGAGAGCGGAACCTCCGTCGCGTTTTCCGGCAGGGTCAGCAGATAGTGCTGTCCGGCAGCCGCAGCGTGTTGCCCTTCCAGCACAATTTCCACACCGTTTCTGGCCCGTAGCATAATTTTATCGCCGCTGTCCTCTTCCCCGCCCGGCGAGGCGTTAAGCGCAAAAAGGCGCAGCGCCGTGGTGGTCGGTGCCGGCTGCGGACGCGTCGTAGTAACCAGGCTGAACGGTACAGGCTCGCCCGACTGATTAAACACGCGCACGTCGCGCAGATCGGGCGATGTGCTCTGCTGATAAATCGCCAGCGGCAGCATGACCCGATACCACGGCGAAGATGCAGAGGTATCAAGGGACAGGCCGTAGGCATAATCCCGCGGGGATTCCGCTGGCGCGCCCTCGCTGAATGCCGGACCGGCCATGGCCAGCAGTGCTGCACAAACAACCGCATTCATCCATTTCATTTTTCTTCTCCTGCTTTAGGCGGTAGCGGCGAGAAATAGCCCACAATCAGGACCAGGATCGCCACGCCAATAAACGCGACGGCGCGCGCCAGGCCGCCACCGCCCGCGCTGTCCACCAGCATCAGTTTGAGCATCACCACCCCCAGCAGCGCCGCACCGCCAAGCCACTGCTGACGGGAGGCCTGACGGGTGGCGCGGATCATCACCACCAGCGCGCAGAACATCCAGAACAGGGCAAAGGTGGTCTGAATAAGCCGCGAATGCCACAGCGATTCCATGTTCCAGGCCACCTCGCCGTACCACGCCAGCGCACGCAGCAACGCGCCGTTGAGCCACCAGAAGCCAAGCGCCATCAGCACAACGGCGGGCCAAGGTCGGGACTGCGCAAGCGATGCCGGATAGTAGCGATCCACTGCCCGATAAAATACTACCAGCCCCAGCAGCGCGAACGCCGCCCCTTCCTCAAGCGGGTTCACCAGCGGCAGCCAGGTCTGTCGATAGACCACACCGTCCTGGAAATTGGTCACGACCAGCAATACCACCAGCGCCACAACCACAGGGATCGCGGCAAGGCAGGCGTAGAGCGCAGGCCATACCCGGAAAGGCCATCCGCGACGCCGTACGGCCGCGGAGAGCGCCATAATCACCCCACCGCCGACAGCCATCGCAATGCCGCTTCCCCAGGCCGCCATGCCCCATGGCAGGGAGCGGGCAAACCAGTAAAGCTCGGCGGCAAGGGCGAGTAAAATCATCCACAACAGCGACAGATGCAGCCCCATTGAGATGCGCGGCAGAAGTTTATCTTCGTCGCGCCGCAGCAGCATCAGGGCGGCAGGCAGCGCGATAGCCCAGGCCAGATTTGCCCAGCCGGCCGCCAGAATCTGCTGGTGCGAGACCTGATACAGCACCATCAGCAGCATCACCGGCCACAGCAGCCATTTGCTGGCATCCAGCTCCCACCATGCCAGACGAGCGGCAGCCTGCCGCCATCCCCAAGCCGACGCCGCCGTCAGCGCCAGCACGCCTGCCAGAAGCGATAACTCCTGCTTCAGGAACAACTGCGACGCGCCCAGCAACGCCACTAACCAGAACAGCAACCCACCGGCCAGCAATGCCCAGCTGCCCGGCAGCGCGATTTTCTGCCACAGCCAGGCCGCAGCCAGCCAGCAAAGACTGAGCACTGCGAAAATAAGCAGGAGGCTCAGCGAAGTGACGCCGTCCATTTGCGCCCATATCGCGCTGCCGAGCGCCAGCACCAGCAACGCCGTCCCGCTATAGCTCATGCGCCGCTGCTGCTGTTGCACGCCCAACCAAAGAATACCCAGCCCTTCCAGCGCCCAGGCCATCGCCGTCCAGCGCGCTGAAAGCGCCAGCGGAATGGCAAGCGTGGCAAACCCGCCGCCGATCGCCAGCGCCGCCATAACCAGCGGTCGTCCGATGGAGGGGTAACGCCGCAGCGCGAGAAACGCCAGCGAGAGGTAAAACGCACCATAGCCCAGCGCGCTTAGCGCCGGGCCGTACGTCCAGTGAGACGTCATGCCATACTGCATCCCAAAACCAATCAGCGGCGGAGCAAACAGCAGTACGCCGTCAATAATCTGTTTGCCTTTTTCTTGCGCCCGCAGCGACAGCGCCACGCTAAACACGCCAAAAATAAGCGTATTGGCAATCAGGAACAGCTGACAAATAACATAGTCTTCCGGCTGGTAGTCGCTCAGTCCCCACACCCCGCCAACGCCAAACGTGAAGAGCAGCCCGAGCAGGTTGAGCTCGCGCCAGTGCTGCCAGATGCTGATGACGAGAATGCCGATGGACAGCAGGAGATAGAAGGAGAATAGCGCCACAAAGCTACCGCCCCCGGTAGACAGGAGCAGCGGCGCAAGATATCCGCCGAGGCTCGCCAGCATGGCAAGGCTCAGCGCCTTTTGCAACACGGCCAGCCCGACGCTCGCCGCGCAAATCACCACCAGCAGCGCAAACGCCAGCGTCATCGGCAGCATCTGCCACAGCCGGAATGCGCCAAAGACGGTCAGATAAAGCACGCCGGTCGCTCCGCCCTGGAGGATCAGCGCGTAGATCCGCTGCCTGTGCCGCAGCCGCCATCCAACGGCCAGCAGAACCATGGCAAACAGCGCCGTGGCGGCAAGACGCAGCTCAAGCGGAAACAGTGAATGTTCAACGGTATAGCGCAGCAGGAAAGAGAGGCCGAGGAAGAGCAGTACAATCCCCAGTTTTGCCAGCGGATTGCCCTGCATAAACCAGCGCGTCAGCGAGGACAGGATGCCGCCAAAGGCGGAAGGACGTTTTGCCGCCGGTACAGGCACAGGCTCTGCTTCAGTGACGGGCGGTTCGGGACGCCAGGGATCGACAGGTGCGTTAACGGCCTCTGACACCGGCGCTGGCGTCTTCACCGGCGCGGCGGTCTGCACCTGCTCCGGTGCTTTCTCAGCCACACTACGCTGCTCGAGCGCCTCAATGCGCTGGCGAAGCCGGGCGATCTCCTGCCGCGCCGCCGTGCTTCGGTTAAAGCCTATCACCGCGAGCACGGGTGCCACGACCAGCGCAAAAACCAGGAACAAACAGCCAAGGATGTAAAGCTCGTCCATGTTTCCACCTTCACCGTAAACGATCCGTTAAGATTGACACAAATCGTTGCATTTGCGCCATCTTAAAAGGTGAAAACCATTCTGCCTGCGCTTAGCTGCCGAACCAGACCGCAGCGGAGATCGCTGGCAGCGTGAGCACGCTCCCCTGGAACGTCGCTTTACCCTCTTTGCTCTTCCACATTTTACCAGCCAGCAGCGGTGAATCTTCCAGCACGACTTCACACGCCTCGCCCCGGTTGATCGCCACCAGCACGCGCTGCTGGTTATAGACGCGGACAAACACCACCACGTTATCGTGGGCGTACATCACCTGACAGCCCCCGTATCGCAGGGCCTGGCTCTGCTTGCGCAGCGTCGCCATGCGCTGGTAGAGGCTGAACAGATCCTGAGCCTGCTTTTCAGGCTCCCACGGGAAGGTTTTACGGCAGAACGGATCGTTGTTGCCGTCCAGCCCGACTTCATCGCCATAGTAGATGCAGGGTACGCCCGGCCAGGTAAAGAGCCAGGTCACCGCCAGCGGCAGACGCGCCACATCCTTACCCAGCAACGATTTAAAGCGTGCGGTATCGTGGCTGTCGAGCTGGTTAAACATCCGCAGCTGCTGCTGATGCGACAGGCCAGCGCGATAGTTTTCCATCCACGCCATGCAGGTTTCGGCGTCAATATGCTGCGGATCGTAAGAGATATCGGTGTTAGCGAGGAAACCCCACAGCGGGAAGGTGAAGCCGCGATAGTTCATCGCCGCGTCTTCTGCATCAGCCTGCAACCACTGACGCGCGTCGCCAAAGTGCTCCCCGAAGACGAATGCTTCCGACCGGGCCGCTTTTGCCGACCGGGTAATGGCGGCGACATGCTGAAGGTTATTCCGCGCCCCGCCTGCTTCACCCAGCATATGCACCACGTCCAGCCGCCAGCCGTCCATGTTCCACGGCGCTTTCAGCCAGTGGCGCACGATGCTGTCGTCGCCGCCGTAGATCTCATTCACCAGCGATGGCGACTGGAAATCAAGCTTCGGCAGGCTCGGGTAGCCCAGCCAGTCCAGGGCGCGGCCATTCTCGTCAAAACTGTACCAGTCACGCTGCGGTGAGTCCGGATTATGGCATGCGCCGCCCATCGACTGATTGTGACGGTCAAACCACGCATGAGAATCACCGCTGTGATTGAACACGCCATCAAGGATCAGGCGCATACCCTCTTTTTGCGTGTTGTGCCGCAGCCGCAGCAGCGCTTCGTCACCGCCAAACTGCTCGTCAACGTGGCGGTAGTCCTGCGTATCGTATTTGTGCACGCTTGGCGCTTTAAACACCGGGTTCAGGTACAGCGCCGTCACGCCGAGCTTTTTCAGGTACGGCAGTTTTTCGCTGATACCGTCGAGATCGCCGCCGTAAAAGGTCGATCCCCCCGCCTGGGTGGTCAGCGGCTCGTCCCATTTTTTCAGAATGATGTCGTGACCGACCGCATGATGGTAATAAACCTTGTCCTGATCGACGGTGCGCTTTTCACTGCGCGCAAAGCGGTCCGGGAAAATCTGGTAAAAGACCTGATCGTTAACCCACTGCGGGCCGTTATCCGGATGATCCACGGCAAACTGCTCCAGCCTGGCCGGAGGGAAACGGCTGAAACCCTGCGGGGTAAACCACAGCTGGCGGTTGTTCCACAGCAGCTTGAAGCCGTAGCGGCGACGCGGTTGCCCGCTGCGCAAATCGATATTTGCCCGCCACGCCGTGACGCCCGGCTGCGGCTGGCTGCGCACTTTGTGCATTTTCAGCGACGTTTCTTCGTTATCCACTTCGGCGCGCAGGGTCACACGTTCAGGCTGATTGTCCCCTGCCAGCCAGAGCGTAATCACAAGGTTGTCTTTGTTTTGCTTAACAAATGGGGCAACCGGAAGGTGCCAGGCGTTTAACATCACGAATCCCCTTTGATGAAATTGACGTCACCTTGCCACAGGGTGATTAAGGATAGCTCACCATGATGGGATTTATTGGGGGAGGAGGACGGGGGAGGAGGCATCAGTGCAGCCTGATGCCCTCACCCTAACCCTCTCCCACGGGGAGAGGGGAAAAGAATGTTACTGTGCTTCCGCCAGCTGACGATCGCGGCGACATTTAAACATCCAGCCCACCAGCAGCAGGACGATCCACGCGAAGCCCACGTACAGGGAAATACGGGTATCCGGGTGATAACCAATCAGGCCAATGATGAAGACCAGGAAGATCAGACCGACAATGGTCGTTGGCACGCCGCCCGGCACTTTAAACTTCAGCGCTTTGGCCTCTTCTGGCGACAGGCGGCGACGGAACGCAATCTGCGACAGCAGGATCATGATCCATACCCACACGGTGGCGAAGGTCGCCAGTGACGCAATCACCAGGAAGACGTTCTCCGGCATGATGTAGTTCAGGTAGACCGAGAACAGCAGCGCCACGGTCATGACCAGCACCGTTACCCACGGGGTGCCGCGACGCGACGTTTTGGCAAACACCTTCGGCGCACTGCCCTGCTCCGCCATGCCGTGCAGCATACGGCCCACGCCGAACACGTCACTGTTGATGGCCGACAGCGAGGCGGTCAGCACCACAAAGTTGAGAATGCTGGCGGCAAACGCAATGCCCATATGCTGGAAAGTCAGGACAAACGGGCTGCCGTTGGTGCCCACCTGGTTCCACGGGTAGATGGACATAATCACAAACAGCGTGCCCACGTAGAACACCAGGATACGCATCGGCACCGAGTTGATGGCGCGCGGAATAGACTTCTCCGGATCTTTCGCTTCCCCGGCGGTGATGCCGATAATCTCGATTCCGCCATAGGCGAACATGACCATCTGGAGCGACATGACCATCCCAAGCCAGCCGTTGCTAAAGAAGCCGCCGTTGCTCCACAGGTTATGGATGCCGGTTGGCTGCCCACCGTTGCCGATACCCCAGATGATGATGCCGAAACCGGCGAGGATCATGATGATAATGGTCGCGACCTTGAAGAAGGAGAACCAGAACTCCAGCTCGCCAAACACCTTCACGCTCATCAGGTTAACGGCGCAGATAATCAGCACCACGCTCAGCACCCAGATCCAGTGCGGCACGGCAGGGAACCAGACCCCCATATAGATGCCAAACGCCGTCACATCGGCAATGGCGACAATCAGGATTTCAAAGCAATAAGTCCAGCCGGTGATAAACCCGGCCAGCGGGCCTAAGTTCTCTTGTGCATAGCGTGAAAACGAGCTGGCAGACGGGTTGTGAACCGACATCTCCCCCAGCGCACGCATGATGATATAGGCCGCGGCACCGCCGATGATGTAGGCCAGCAGAACGCTTGGACCGGCCATTTTGATGGCATCTGCCGAGCCATAAAAAAGACCGGTGCCGATAGCCGAGCCCAGCGCCATAAAGCGGATGTGGCGGGTGCTCAATCCACGTTTAAGTTTGTTAGTGCTTTCCATTAAAATCTTGCCATTCAACACGAAAAAAACAAAAAACCACGGGGCCTTAAGCCCCGTGGTTAAACAATTTGTTGCCGTTGATTAATGGGCGTTGGATGTCACCTGACGCCCGGCCGCACGGTCCCAGATAATCGCAAGAACCAGCGCTACAACGGAAGGCATCAGCCAGGCCAGGCCCTGCTCGGACAGCGGCAGACGCTGTGTCCAGGCTGGCAGGATTTCTGCAAATGCTGATGCTTTGATCCCGTCAAGGATACCAAAAATCAGGCTGATAAACATGGCCGGCGCAATAATTCGCGTCGAGTTATGCCACCACGGGCGGGTGAAGCTCAGCACCACCAGCACGATACATGGCGGATAGATAGCCGTCAGCACCGGAATTGACACCTGGATCAGGTGGCTCAGACCGAGGTTTGAAACCGCCATGGAGAAGATGCCGAGGATAAACACCAGCGTGCGGTAAGAGAGCGGCAGATACTGAGCGAAGAACTCCGCGCAGGCGCAGGTCAGACCCACAGCCGTCACCAGACAGGCCAGGAAAATCAGCGCCGCCAGCAGCATGCTGCCTGCACCACCAAAGGTGTGCTGCACGTAAGCATGCAGGATCGCCGCGCCGTTTGCGCTCTGATCGACCAGCGTTGCGCTATCTGAACCCAGACGGAACAGCGCCAGATACAGCAGCGTCAGGCCGACACCGGCCATCAGGCCAGCCCAGATAGTGTAACGAGTCAGCAGGCGCGCTTCGGTCACCCCACAGGAACGCGCGGCGTTAACGATAACAATACCAAACACCATCGCGCCAAGCGTATCCATCGTCAGATAGCCGTTCACGAAACCGTTTGAGAACGCCGCGTTCTGGTAGGCGTCCATCGCGGAGCTGATGGGCCCCGCAGGCCAGACAATGGCCGCAACCGCCAGCACAATCAGCGCCACAATTTTCAGTGGTGCCAGGAAGTTACCTACGGTATCCAGCAGTTTGCCCGGATAGAGAGAAACCAGAATCACGATGGCGAAGTAAATGAGGCTGTAAATAAACAGTGGCATCGCGCCGTCACCGGTCAGCGGGGCGATACCCACTTCAAAGGAGACGGTCGCCGTGCGCGGGGTCGCGAACAGCGGGCCAACGGCCAGATAGCAGACGGTTGCCAGCAGAACGCCAGCCACTTTGCCAATCGGGGTGCTGAGGCTGTCCACACCGCCACCGACTTTCGCCAGCGCGATAACGGTCAGTACCGGCAGGCCCACGGCAGTAAGCAGGAAGCCAAACGCAGCCGTCCAGACGTGTTCACCCGCCTGTAAGCCAACCATTGGAGGAAAAATGATATTACCTGCGCCAACGAACAGCGCAAATGTCATAAAGCCCAGCGCGATAATGTCACGCGATTTCAAGTGATGGGTCATAAAACCTTACTGCCTGTGGATGTGGTGTTGAATACGTTGAGATTTTCGCCATCCCTGATGGGACGATACAGCGGAAAATTTGCTCAATTTCAGCGGGATATGCTCCCGTCCTGGCGTGGCGAAGAATAGTTTTTCGATTTACCACGCAAATACAGTCGGTCTGACAGTATATGGGGGGCAATTTAAACGCTTATAACGTTTAAAGGCAAGAAGGGATCGTAAAACCAGAACAATATGCCAGCATGAAAATCCAGACCAACATAATATGCCATGTATAAGAAAAACTCATGGCTAATCATGCGAACAAAAAAGCACCAGCCGTATAATATTCATCCGCGTTTCGCTTGACTGCAAAGCAAACGGGCCAGCAATCGCTGGCCCGTGGAAAGGTAGCCTGACACACACGCTGTCAGGCGCTTTTTTTGGCAATTAATCGTTCCGGAATCACGAAGCTAAAGCGCGTGCCCTTACCGAGGGTGCTTTCGATATTGAGCCGGCTTTCGTGGTGGCTGACGGCATGCTTCACAATTGCCAGCCCCAGTCCGCTTCCGCCGGTCTGCCGCGAGCGCGCCTTATCCACCCGGTAGAACCGTTCAGTGAGACGCGGGAGGTGTTCAGGCCCAATCCCCGGCCCGTTGTCCTCGACGCTAAACTCAGCGCCCGCCGGGGTATGCTGCCAGCGCACCGCGATATGCGTCCCTTTCGGGGTGTGATTCACGGCGTTATAGACCAGGTTTGAGATAGCGCTTCGCAGCTCATCTTCACTGCCGAGCACTTTCAGCGTGTTATCAACGTCAAAACTCAGGGTGTGCTGATTATGACTCAGCGTTTGGGCTTCGCGCTCCACCACCCGCAACATCATCGGCACATCAATGATGTCATTTAGCGCCAGCGACGGGGCAGCCTCAATTTTTGAAAGCGTCAGCAGCTGTTTGACCAGCCCTTCCATGCGGAACGTCTGCTCCCTCATGGTATGCAGCGCTTTCTCACGCGGCGCCCCCTCAAGCGTTTGCTCCTGCATCATCTCCAGGTAGCCCTGAAGCACCGTCAACGGCGTACGCAGCTCGTGGCTGACGTTGGCAAAGAAGTTACGTCTCGCGCCCTCAAGCTGGTGCATCTGGGTAACGTCCCTCGCCACCATCAGCCACTGCCGATCGCTGTAGGGCATCACGCGGATCTCCAGATGGCGACCGTTATTGAGCTTCAGATTGTGCGGGCGCGAAAAATCCCGCTTTTTCAGATACAGCGTGAACTCGGGATAGCGCAGAAGGTTGAGGATGTTCTGACCGTTATCATCCGGCCAGCGCAGGCCCAACAGCTGTTGCGCGAGGCCATTACACCAGAAGATGGTCCCTTCTTCCGTCGTCAGGATCACCGCGTCCGGCAGCGACTCCGCACCGCTACGAAAGCGTTTGATCAGGCTTCCCAGCTCACGACGGCGCTTTTTATTACGCATCTGCATCTGGTGCAGGCCGTAGAGAAGCGGTTCCCAGCTCCCGCTTCCCGGCGGAGGTGTCATACTTCTGTCGACCCACAGCCACCAGGAAAGACGCAGTAAATTCCAGAAATGCCAGACGAGCAATCCCGTCACGGCCACCAGTAAAAACCACGGCAGATAGCCAAAGATAGCCCCCAGAATGAGGGCCGGAATACAGCATAAGATCAGTTCAAAGACGAGCCTTTTCCATGACAGACGTTCCAGCACGCGTCACACTCCTGTCATTGTTCAGAAACGGGTCGAGAAGCGATAACCCGTGCCGCGGACCGTCTGTACCATGCGATCGTGGCCGCTCAGTTCCAGTGCTTTACGCAGGCGGCGAATATGGACGTCAACCGTTCGGTCTTCGACATAGACGTTAGTTCCCCAGACGTTATTCAGCAACTGTTCGCGGCTGTAAACGCGCTCCGGGTGTGTCATAAAGAAGTGCAGGAGTTTAAATTCGGTGGGGCCCATATCGAGGGGATTTTCACCGGTCATGACCCGGTGCGAGGTAGGATCCAGGCTCAGCCCCTGCATCTCAATCACCTCTTCCACCGCCATCGGTGAAATACGGCGCATCACGGCTTTGATACGCGCCACCAGCTCTTTCGGGGAGAACGGTTTGGTGATGTAATCGTCCGCGCCGGTTTCCAGACCGCGCACGCGATCCTCTTCCTCGCCGCGCGCCGTCAGCATCACCACCGGGATATCACGGGTCATCGCCTCGCGTTTGATATGCTTGATAAACTGCAATCCGGAACCGCCAGGCAGCATCCAGTCCAGCAGGATCAGATCGGGCCAGGGTTCATTCAGCTGGTTCACCGCGCTGTCATAATCTTCCGCTTCAACCGGCTGGAAGCCATTTTGTTCAAGCACGAAGCACACCATTTCACGGATCGGAGCTTCATCTTCTACGACCAGAATACGTCTCGCCATACTTTGCCCTGTCTTATCGTATTTAAGTTACAAGTCTGTAATGCGGCGTCATTATGCGTCAGATTTATGACAGATTTATGAAAAACATTACCACTATAAATGGCAAACTGTTGTTTTATTACAGCGGTTATTTTCCGTTCCCCAAACGTTTATAATCCTGCTTTCTTATTATTGCCACGGATCTTTTATGCGCATACTTCACACCTCAGACTGGCACCTGGGTCAAAATTTTTACAGCAAAAGCCGCGCCGCGGAACATGAAGCGTTCCTGAACTGGCTGCTGGAGACGGCTCAGGCTCACGAGGTGGACGCGATTATTGTGGCGGGCGACATTTTTGATACCGGATCGCCGCCGAGCTATGCGCGTGAGCTATACAACCGTTTTGTGGTCAACCTCCAGCAAACCGGTTGTCACCTGGTGATTGTCGCCGGAAATCATGACTCGGTGGCGACGCTGAATGAATCCCGCGATATTCTGGCGTTCCTCAATACCACCGTGGTGGCCAGCGTCGGGCACGCGCCGCAGATCCTGAAAAAACGCGACGGCACGCCGGGCGCGGTGCTGTGCCCAATCCCGTTTTTACGTCCGCGAGATATCGTGCAAAGCCAGGCGGGTCTGTCCGGCAGCGAAAAACAGCAGCATCTGTTGCAGGCCATCACCCGCTATTATCACCAGCAGCATACGGAAGCCTGCGCCCTGCGCGGCGATCAGGCCATTCCGATCATTGCCACCGGACACCTCACCACCGTCGGAGCCAGTAAGAGTGATGCGGTGCGCGAGATCTATATCGGTACGCTGGACGCGTTTCCGGCGCAAAACTTCCCCCCCGCCGACTACATTGCCCTCGGGCATATTCACCGGGCGCAGATCATCGGCGGCTGCGAGCATATCCGCTACTGCGGCTCGCCCATTTCGCTCAGTTTTGACGAAACGGGCAAAGCCAAATCCGTCCATCTGGTGAGCTTCACCGGGGGCAAACTCAGCGCCGTTGAGACGCTTGAGGTGCCGGTCACCCAGCTGCTGGCGGTGCTGAAAGGCGATCTGGCCGCCATTACCGCTCAGCTTGAGCAGTGGCGCGGCGCAGCGCTTAATCCCCCCGTCTGGCTCGATATCGAAATCACCACCGACGACTACCTGTACGATATGCAGCGTAAAATTCAGACGCTGACGGAAGACCTTCCCGTGGAAGTACTACTGGTACGCCGCAGCCGCGAGCAGCGCGAGAAAATACTGCTCAACGCCCAGCGTGAAACGCTTAGCGAACTTCGGGTTGAAGAGGTGTTCGCGCGGCGGCTTGCGCATGTAGAGGTGGACGAGGCCAGACGCACCAGGCTTAACGAGCTGTTTGCCCAGACCCTGCACTCCCTCCATGACGAGGACGAAAACGCATGAAAATTCTGAGCCTGCGTCTGAAAAATCTGAATTCGCTAAAGGGTGAGTGGAAAATTGATTTCACCGCGGAGCCGTTCGCCAGCAACGGGCTGTTTGCCATCACCGGCGCAACCGGCGCGGGTAAAACCACGCTGCTGGATGCCATCTGCCTGGCGCTGTACCACGAAACGCCGCGTCTTAATAAGGTCTCTCAGGCGCAAAACGACCTGATGACGCGCGATACCGCCGAATGCCTGGCGGAAGTGGAATTTGAGGTCAAAGGCGTTGCTTATCGCGCTTTCTGGAGCCAGAACCGCGCCCGCAACCAGCCGGACGGGAACTTACAGGCACCGCGCGTAGAGCTGGCCCGCTGCGAAGACGGCAAAATTCTGGCCGACAAAGTCACGGATAAGCTGGAACAAACCGCCGCACTCACCGGGCTGGACTATGGTCGCTTTACCCGCTCGATGTTGCTCTCGCAGGGGCAGTTTGCCGCCTTCCTGAATGCTAAACCGAGCGATCGCGCTGAGCTGCTGGAGGAACTGACCGGCACGGAAATTTACGGCCAGATTTCCGCCATGGTTTTTGAAAAACACAAAGCGGCACGTAACGCGCTGGAGATGTGCGAAGCGCAGGCCGCAGGGGTTGTGCTGTTGAGCGAGGAACAGCAGCATCACTTGCAGCAAAGTTTGCAGGCGCTCACTGACGAAGAGAAAATCCTGCTGGCACAGCAGCAGAGCCAACAGAAAGATTTTCAGTGGCTTACGCGTAACGACGAGCTGATACGTGAGCAGCAGCGCGCAGCCGCTTCGCAGCAGCAGGCGCAACAGGCTCTGACGGACGCCGCGCCGCAACTGGCGAAGCTCCAGCTGGCGCAACCCGCCGCCCAGCTACGTCCGCTATGGGAGCACCAGCAGGAGCAGACCGCCCGCCTGTCGCAAACCGCAGAGCGAATTGTCGAAGTAAATACTCGCTTACTCGACAGAGCGGCACAGCGCGCGCGTATCCGCAACGGTGCGCAGCGCAACCGTGAACAGTTGCAGACAGAGCACACGGCGCTGACGCAGTGGCTAACCGAACACGATCGTTTCCGTCAGTGGGGACAGGAAATTGCCGGCTGGCGGGCGCATTTTACGCAGCTGAATCGCGATAAAAATCAGCTTGTTGCCCAGGCAGCGCGCATGGCTGAGCTTCGTCAGAAGCTGGCTGAGCTGCCGGAGAGTACGCTGACGCTGACGGCTGAGGATCTCGCGACGGCAATGGAGCAACAGGCACAATCGCGGGCGCTCCGCCAGCGTCTGACTGCGCTTCACGCTCGCTATCAGCCGCTGCAAAAACGACTGCGCCAGAATGCGGAAAGCGTGCAGAAAGCGCAGGCTGAGCAGGGTAAGCTCAATGAAACGCTGATCCTGCGGCGTCAGCAGTTCAAAGAAAAAAATCAGCACTATGCCGACCTGAAAGCGCTCTGTGAGCGTGAGGCGACAATCAAGGATCTTGAGAATTATCGTGCTCAGCTGGAAGCGGGTAAGCCTTGCCCGCTCTGCGGTTCACGCGAACACCCGGCAGTTGTGCAGTATCAGGCGCTTGAACTGACTGACAATCAGCGCCGCCGCGACGCGCTGGAGAAAGAGGTTGCCGCGCTAAAAGAGGAAGGATTGCTGGTACTCGGGCAGGTGAATGCGCTGACCCAACAGATCCAGCGCGAGACTGAGGAAGCACAGGCTCTCTCTGAGGAAGAGCAAGCACTCACTAAAGAGTGGCTGGAGGTCTGCACCTCCCTGAACATAGCGCTGAATATTCAGGATGATATAGCACTCTGGATGAGCGCACAGGAGCAGTATGAACGCCAGCTGTATCAGCTCAGCCAGCGTCTGACGCTGCAAAACCAGCTCATTGAACAGGAAGGTCAGGCGCGCCAGTACCAGCAGCAGCTGACGGCGACGCGTCAGGCGCTGGCGGCCTCGCTAGAGTCGCTGTCGCTTAGCGTGCCCGATGAAGGGGCCGAAAGCGCCTGGCTGAGCGCGCGCGAAAGCGAATATACCCTGTGGCAGGAAAAACAGGCCCAGCACGGTACGATTCAGGAACGTATTAACGCCCTGATGCCAATCCTGGAGACGCTGCCGGTTACCGATGATACAGAAGCCGACGCGGTTATACCTGAGAAGTGGCGCGGCATCCACGACGAATGCGTGTCGCTGCAAAGCCAGCTCACCACCCTCCAGCAGCAGGAGACGCTTGAGCGTGAACGGCTCCAGCAATCACAGGCTCAGTTCAACGCCGCGCTGACCGCGAGCTGCTTTGCCGATCGGGAGGCATTTCTCTCCGCCCTGCTGGATGAAGCGTCGATCCGCCAGCTTGAACAGCAAAAGCAGACGCTGGAAAACCAGCTCCAGCAGACCACGGCGCTTTCGGTGCAGGCAAGCCAGCAGCTTCAGGCGCATCAGGCACAGCGCCCCGAGGGGCTGGAAACCGATGCCGCAACGCTTCAGGCGCAGTTACATCAGCTGGCGCAACAGCTTCGGGACAACACCACGCATCAGGGGGAGATCCGCCAGCAGCTCAAACAGGACGCCGATAACCGTCTGCACCAGCAGGCGCTTATGCAGCAGATTGAGGAGGCGGCGCGTCAGGCCGACGACTGGGGCTATCTCAATGCGCTGATAGGCTCCAGCACCGGCGATAAATTCCGTAAATTCGCCCAGGGGCTAACGCTGGATAATCTGGTGTGGCTTGCCAACCAGCAGCTCAACCGTCTGCATGGCCGCTATCTGCTTCAGCGTAAAGCCAGCGACGCGCTGGAGCTGGAAGTGGTCGATACCTGGCAGGCCGATGCGATACGCGATACCCGTACCCTTTCCGGCGGGGAGAGTTTCCTGGTCAGTCTGGCGCTGGCTTTAGCGCTTTCCGATCTGGTCAGTCACAAAACGCGCATTGATTCGCTGTTCCTGGATGAAGGGTTCGGCACGCTCGACAGTGAAACGCTGGACACCGCGCTGGATGCGCTCGACGCACTGAACGCCACCGGGAAAACCATCGGCGTGATCAGCCACGTTGAGGCGATGAAAGAGCGTATTCCGGTGCAGATCAAGGTGAAGAAGATCAACGGGCTGGGGTATAGCAGGCTGGACAGGGAGTTTGCGGTGAATTGAATGGGGGACGGTGCGGTCTGATGCCCTCACCCTGGCCCTCTCCCTGTGGGAGAGGGTACAAACATCAAAAACGGCAACGCAAGTTGCCGTTTTGCGTTTATTCCGGCCACAGCCACGCCGCGCCTCGCACGCCGCTGGAGTCACCGTGGACGGCTTTGCGGATCGGCGTTTCGCACTCGCCGCCAAATACCCACTGTTTCACCAGCGTTGGCACCGTGGCGTAAAGTCGGTCGACGTTGCTCATGCCGCCGCCCAGCACAATCACGTCCGGATCGAGGATATTGATCACATGCGCCAGTGACTTAGCCAGCCGCATTTCGTAGCGGCTGAGCGCCAGTTCAGCCACCGGATCCTGCTCATCAACCAGACGCATAATCTCGTTACCTTTCAGCGGCTGGCCGCTCAGACGATGATAATCGGTGGCAAACCCCGTACCGGAGATAAAGGTCTCTATACAGCCCTGCTTGCCACAGTAGCACGGCACTTCGGCGCGGTATTTGAGTTCATCTTCATCCATCCACGGCAGCGGGTTGTGCCCCCACTCGCCCGCGGTGCCGTTGCCGCCAATATGCGAGCGCCCTCCGAAGGCCACGCCCGCCCCGCAGCCGGTGCCGATAATTACGGCAAATACGGTCTGCGCGCCAGCCGCTGCGCCATCCACGGCCTCAGACACCGCCAGGCAGTTTGCGTCATTCGCCAGACGCACTTCCCGGTTCAGGCGTTGGCTTAAGTCTTTATCAAACGGCTGACCGTTGAGCCAGGTGGAGTTGGCGTTTTTCACCACGCCGGTATACGGCGAAATGGAGCCAGGGATCCCCATCCCGACTGTGCCCGTCTCGCCCGTTGCCTGCTCTGCCATATCGACCAGGCGGGCAATCGTCTCTATGGTCTGGTGATAATCATCGCGCGGTGTAGGCAGACGGTGGCGAAACAGTTGCTCCCCCTGCTCGCTCAACGCAATGACTTCTGTTTTGGTGCCGCCCAAATCAATCCCAATACGCACAAGACACTCCTCATTATTTTGATTATCAACAGAGTAGAAGCCTGCTTCCCGATTAGCAATGCAAGCGATGCGACAATTCGTTATCATGCCCGCTGATTTAACGACAAGGCCGTGGAAATTATCATGCTGTGGTTCAAAAATTTGATGGTTTACCGTCTCAGCCGCGACGTTTCGCTGCGTGCAGAAGAGATGGAAAAACAGTTAGCCGCTTACTCCTTTACCCCTTGCGGTAGCCAGGATATGGCAAAAACCGGCTGGGTTCCGCCAATGGGTTCTCAAAGCGATGCGCTGACCCACGCCAGCAGCACGGGGCAAATCATCGTTTGCGCCCGCAAAGAAGAGAAGATCCTGCCGACGCCCGTGGTTAAGCAGGCACTCGAAGCGAAGATCTTCAAGCTGGAAGCTGAACAGGGCCGTAAGCTTAAAAAAACCGAAAAAGATTCGCTGAAGGATGAAGTGCTGCACTCGCTGCTGCCGCGCGCCTTTAGCCGCTTTAGCCAGACCATGATGTGGATCGACACCGTTAACGGGCTGATTATGGTGGACTGCGCCAGCGCCAAAAAAGCCGAAGATACGCTGGCGCTGCTGCGTAAGAGCCTTGGCTCATTACCGGTGGTACCGCTGGCGCTGGAAACGCCGATTGAGCTGACCCTGACCGAGTGGGTGCGCAGCGGGACTGCCGCGCAGGGCTTCCAGATCCTTGATGAAGCAGAGCTGAAAGCGTTGCTGGAAGATGGCGGCGTGATCCGCGCGAAGAAACAGGAACTGGTGAGCGACGAAATCGCCGTGCACATTGAAGCGGGCAAAGTGGTGACCAAACTGGCTCTCGACTGGCAGCAGCGCATTCAGTTTGTGATGTGTGATGACGGCTCCGTGAAGCGCCTGAAATTCTGCGATGAACTGCGCGATCAGAACGAAGATATCGACCGCGAAGATTATGCTCAGCGCTTTGACGCAGACTTTATCCTGATGACCGGCGAGCTGGCGGCGCTAATTCAGAACCTGGTGGAAGGTCTCGGCGGCGAAGCGCAGCGCTGACAGGCAAAACGTAGGCCGGGTAAGCGAATGCGCCACCCGGCATGCTTTTATTTCAGATAGCGGCACAGATAAGAGGTTGGCTCTGCAACCTGTAAATGGAACTCGCTGTGGCCCGGCACGTTGAAGACCTGCCCGGCACTATATACTTTCCACTCCGTTTCACCCGGCAGCAGGACGTTCAGCGCGCCGCTGACCACCGTCATCTCTTCCGCTTCTGCGGTGCCAAAGGTGTATTCCCCTTCCGCCATTACGCCGACACTGGCGCGGCCAGTGCTGCTGCTGGTAAAACCAATGGATTTCACTTTACCGGAAAAGTATTCGTTACTTTGAAGCATGAACTGGCCCTTATATTTATAGAGAAAAATCCACTATAGGGGCCATGCTCATGACCTGTCACGCAAAATCATTACACCAGTAATTCTGACGCCAGACGCGCCATCAGGACGTTAGAGAGCAGCACCGGAACATCCAGCGCCTTTTGCAATAAATCACGATGCCGCTGATGGAAGCCCAGGCAGTCGAGCATCAGGACATCCGCCCCTCTGTCGATCAATTCCTGCCCAGCCGCAATCAGCTTCGCTTCGCTGTCCCAGAACGGGTTAGCCAGCGCGTACAGCGGGGTGTGCTCCAGCGCAGCCCACTTCACCGTCTGGTTATCCAGCAGTTCCTCAACGGGAACGATGACCCCAACCTGATGACCATCAACAATAGAGGCCACCAGCGGGGGGATAATCCGCATCGGTTCGAGCAGAATGGCATTACGCGCGCTGAGTCCTTTAACGGGTGCCGTGCTCATCAGCAAAATGACGTCATAGTCCTGATTGTCGAGCACTTCGATCACGCCCTGTAGCGCGCGCTCGATTTTCTGGCGCGACACATGCGCCAGTTTACCGTCACTGAGTAACGTTGCCAGGGGATCTTCCCCCTCTCCGACCGCGTAGTCTTCCATGACCTCTTCCCGACTGAGCTTCCCTAACAGACTGAGATGCGTAATTTGTTGTTCAGAGACATGCTCGGTTAAGAGCGGTAATACTTCGCTTACAGGCACCACACCAATCGTGAGGATCGCCAACGTCGCCTTCATTTTGATCGCCTTCCGTTACTACCACAACTGCCACACAGGTGCAGGCTCACTACGCTGCACTGTTCATTTATTCAACAAAACAGCACCAAGCGTAGCAGGGGATCTCAACACCGTAGTGTAAAGATCGACTGGCCTTTCCGAATCCACCTGTAATAACTAAATATTAACTGCTGCTTAACATCAGCGATAAGTTAAAAGTGTGATTCAGGCACGGTTGTAACGAATTCGGATTCCTGTCAGGACTTCTCAGGATCCTCATAGCGCCGTTTCGCATCCAGCGCTTCCTGTTCGGTTTCATGTTCGCTGATCAGCGAATCAGGTTTAGGGTGATCGGCACGCAGCTGGTACCAGGTTACGGTTTGATCACCATTACCTTTTTCAACGGTAACGATGCGGGCTTCACGTGGATAGGGAGGTCTGGTTGGCATAGCTCATCCTTTTTTTATGTCTGAGCTATGAGTATAGACGGCTGTTAGCTGGCGCAAGCCAAACGCAGGGCGGTAATAATCTGAATCGCAACTTTTTCGGGTGACGCCGACGCATCCACAACGTGGTGTGCCGCCTCGCGGTACAGTGCATCGCGTTCGGCGAGGACCTCGCTGACCTCTTCACTCAGCGGTTTCGCGGTCAGCGCCGGGCGCTGCCCCTCTTCCGGAAACGCCTCCAGCCGCCCCACCAGCGTAGAGACCGGGGCACAGAGGTAGATCACGACACCCTTTTCGCGCATAAACTGGCGGTTATACGACGCCAGGATAATGCCCCCACCGGTCGCAATCACGGTTGACGGCGCGGTCACCGCTTCCAGCGTGGCCGTTTCACGCGCACGAAAGCTCTCCCAACCCTCATCTTCAACGATATCGGCGATAGTCTTACCCGCATTCTCCTGAAGCCAGTGGTCAGTATCGACAAACTGACTCTGGCACAAACGCGCCAGCTCCAGACCAACGGTGGTTTTCCCACAGCCGCGAGGGCCAACTAAAAAGATGGGTGGGTTCATAACCAGGTGTTCCCCTTGCTGCCGGATAACTGAAGGCTGTAAAGAAATGATTGCAGTAGATGTTGCGCTAACTTTACTGCAAAGCGGTACGGAATGACAAGCCTGTGGAAGCCACACTGTACCACAAAACCGCCCGGAGGTGGGCTACGCCGGGCGGCGCTTCACTTCCAGCAGCCATTTATCCAGCTCGGCGGCAAACTGCTGGCGATCGCGCTGCGACAGGCTGTCCGGCCCACCGGTTTGCACGCCGCTGGAACGCAGCGTATCCATAAAATCACGCATGGTGAGCTTTTCCCGGATCGTTGCCGGAGAGTAGCGCTCGCCGCGCGGGTTAAGCGCCGCGGCCCCCTTCGCCAGCACGTCGGCAGCCAGCGGGATATCCGCCGTGATCACCAGATCTCCTGCGTCACACAGGCGTACTATCTCGTTATCCGCCACGTCAAACCCGGCCGGAACGCGCAGAGATCGGATGTATCTGGAGGGCGGCACGCGGATATTCTGGTTCGCGACCAGCGTTAGCGGCATCTGCACGCGCTCGGCAGCACGAAATAAAATCTCTTTAATCACATTCGGACACGCATCCGCATCAACCCAAATCGCCATCGTCTCTCCCCATTATGATTCTGGCGACTATTGTCGCCTGCATTTCGTTGTTAAGCTATCAATGAGAGATAACAACGCATAATAACGGAGAGACGTGATGGATAAGAAAATCGGGTTTATCGGCTGCGGAAACATGGGCAAAGCTATCCTCGGCGGACTGATTGCCAGCGGGCAGGTGCTGCCGGGGCAGATTTGGGTCTATACCCCATCCCCGGATAAAGTCGCGGCGCTGCGTGATGAGTATGGTGTCAACGCTGCCGAAAGCGCGCAGGAAGTGGCTCAGGTGGCGGATATTGTCTTTGGCGCCGTTAAGCCGAATATCATGATTAAAGTCCTGAGCGAGATCACCTCCAGCCTTAACAAAGAGACCCTGGTGGTGTCGATTGCCGCAGGCGTGACCCTCGATCAGCTCGCCCGCGCGCTGGGTCACGACCGTAAGATTGTTCGCGCCATGCCAAACACCCCGTCGCTGGTGAATGCCGGTATGACCTCCGTTACCCCGAACGCGCTGGTCACATCTGAAGACGTGGCAGATGTACTGAATATCTTCCGCTGCTTCGGCGAAGCGGAAGTGATTGCCGAACCGATGATCCACCCGGTGGTCGGCGTGAGCGGCTCTGCCCCGGCGTATGTCTTTATGTTTATCGAAGCCATGGCCGATGCCGCCGTATTGGGCGGAATGCCGCGCGCGCAGGCCTACAAATTTGCAGCGCAGGCGGTGATGGGCTCGGCCAAAATGGTGCTGGAAACGGGTAAGCATCCGGGCGAATTGAAAGATATGGTGTGCTCGCCGGGGGGCACAACCATTGAAGCCGTGCGCGTGCTGGAAGATCGCGGATTCCGCTCCGCCGTGATCGAGGCGATGGAAAAATGCATGGAAAAATCAGAGAAGCTCAGTAAGTCCTGATGCGCTACGCCGGGCGTCAGGCGGCCACTTCGGTGCGGCCCCGTCCGGCATTTTTGGCTTTATAGAGGGCCACGTCCGCCGCCTTTAGCCATTCACGATAGTGGGTGAACTGCGCTCCCCAGGGGGCAACCCCAACGCTGATACACAACCTCGCCGTTGGTGCTCCGTGCAGCGGCATGTTGACCAGCCGTTCATGGACGCGCGACATCGCTGCAATCGCGCTGTCGGCAGGCGTGCCGGACATGATCACCGCGAACTCATCCCCACCAAAGCGGCCAATATAATCGCCTGAGCGCAGAGTCAGCTGAAGCTGGCGCGTAATGGCAACAATCGCTTCATCTCCCACGTCATGCCCCCAGGTGTCGTTGATCGTCTTGAAGTGATCGATATCAATGAGCAGTATCGTCGCCTGTCGATGGCTGCGACGGCAGGCCTCAAATTCGTAACGCAGCAGCGTTTCCCAGTGACGGCGATTGAACACGCCGGTCATTCCGTCGCGGGTACTCATCAGCTCAAGCCGACGCTTATGCTCTGCCAGCCGGATCGCCGTGCGGTGGCTGAGCCATGCAAACAGCATGGGGTAGACCACCAGCACGGGGAGCGTCAGCCACAACGCCAGCGGTTCAGAGGTCAATAGCACAGGAGTACCCGTGGATTGCACGGTGAGCAGAGCAGACAGGGCAAGCAGCGCCAGTCCTGTCAGAAATAAGCGACATCCCCCCGATCCCATCATATTCATGCCGATCATCATGATCAGCGCCGCCGTTGGTAGCGCATTGAACCCTGTTAGCCCCATCCAGACACCGGCAAGAATGGCATCGATTTTCAGATTAACAATTTCACTTCTGTGGGGTTCAGCCGAACGAAAAGCCAGCTGCCAGGCCAGATGGGGCCAGACAAAGACCCAGCCCACCAGCAATAACCACCAAACGCCGGAAAGAAACTGGCTCACCAGAACGCTGGCAAGCGGAACAAATAGCGCCGCCAGACCAACGATGCGTGCCAGCCGTATTCGCCGGGCAAATCGCAGACCGGAACGGTATGAATCATCCTGAGAAAGCTGCTGGTGCCACGCTTCCCGAATGTTCTCGTGACTGTCATAAAACTCATCATTCATCATCTTTGGGAATATTCTGAAACATTTTCCCAAATTATAGAGAGGGGGATAGCGGGGAAAGTATGAAATTTTGGGTGAGCCACAGCCGTGACTCACCCGTTAGCACTACGCCTGTTTTTTCAGGCACGCGCTCATGAACTTGCTGCGATCGTCGCCTTTCAGCATCTGCTGTGTCGCCTGGGCATTGCACTCGCGCATTTTTTGCTGCTGCGGGGTCAGGCTTTTTTCACCGGGTTTTGTCGCACCATTTTTTAGGCAGTCGCTCATGTACGTTTTACGGGCATCCCCTTTCAGGCTTTGCGATGTCGCCTGTTGGTTACAGGTCGTCATGCGTTGCTGCTGGGGCGTCAACGTTTTCTCTTCCGCATGTGCTGATGCCATCAGACACAGGCCAGAGAGCAGGGTAATCAGTATTGTTGTTTTCATTGCACCATCCTTTATGTGAAGTTCCACGTTAAGTCTGGTTCGTTACGGAAAAAAAACCACCCTGCGCACCTGATTTTCGCCGGGCTCCGCGGTTATTTCAGCCCTGTAGCGGCACAATGATCATTATCCGGTTTCGCCGGCAGGGAGGCGGTAATTAATAGCAGAAATTATGCGGTGAAAACTGTGCTCTGTCTCAATTTAATTTACCCTGAAAAATGTGTAAAAATAAAAACAGAGCGACGCCAGGCATCCTGCATGACAATTCTGTGACATGTCATTTCACCTCTGGCCGGTTAACTGCGAGGATGCCTCAAAAGCTTTTTTACGTATTGCTGAAGCAGCTCCGCATCCTCTGCGGGAACCTGTGAATCAGGGCGAGCTTTTTCCAGCGCGCCTTCAACGTTGTCGATCAACGCCTCCTGCTCTGGTTTTGCCATCTGTCGCAGCAGCGCCGTCACAACGATTTCCAGCGCCTCGACCTGGGCAACCAGCTCTTTCGACTCTTCTTCCTTTTGGGCAAGCTTAACCAACAACTCAGCAATGAGATTTTTCATGGTGCTATTTCCTTATGTGATTTCCCCTGAAATTAACACCCTCACTGAATAATGAAAAGCATGGATTGGCTTTATCTTATGCAAAAGTGACATCGCTGCCAAAAAAGATATTTCGTGGAGAAAGCGAAACGTTTTTCTAAAAGAAAGGCGCCGCATTTCGTTATATAAAAATGCGGCGTTCATAAGAATAAATAATATATTATCGTGTTTACCGGGCCGACTTTGCCTCAGCGATTCGCCTGCGACGGCGTAAGGCAAAGGCCAGTTGAATAATATTCAGCAGTACCACCACCGCCGTCGCGGCAAATACCCAGCGGAAACCCGCCATCGCCGAGACCGAGGCGCCAATAAGCGGGCCCGCTACGTTGCCTAAATACATGAACGACTGGTTGTAGCCAAAAATGCGGCCGGTTACCTGGTCACTGGAATATTTCACCAGCAGCGTCTGAACAGCGGGCAGCATGGCGCCATCCGCGAAGCCAAGCAGGAAGCGCAGGATGCCCAACTGAAGAGGTGTGGTGACGAATGACATGGCAAAGAAAAGGAACACCGCAATGATGAGCGTTGCCATCAGAATACGTGCCGTACCGATCCTGTCGCCCAGTTTCCCCAGGCGCGGAGCAGACATCAGCGCCGACACGCCCGGCACGGCGGCAATCATCCCGCTCAGAAACGCAATGTTGCTGCTGTCCGGCGCCATCGACTTGATAAACAGCGCCAGAATCGGCCCCACCGAGCCGTTACAGAGCTGGATCACCATCGTCGTCACAAAGAGGCTAATCATCAGGCCAGGATAAGGCAGCGAGGCGAAAACCGCTTTTCCGCTCAGGCGTTCGGATTTGCTGACAACAGGCCGCCCGCCCTCTTTAATCAGAAAAAGGGTGACCAGAAAGCTAATCGTCAGCAGGATCGCAGTAATGATAAAGACCGCACGCAGCCCGACATGGTCCGCCAGGAAGCCGCCGAGCAGCGGGCCGCCAATGACCCCGCTGATCTGGGCGGTGGAAAGCGTGCTGAGCGCCCAGCCGCTTCGCTCACGCGGTACCTGTGAGGCCACCAGCGCCATGGCATTCGGAATGTACCCGGAGGTCAGCCCCATTATCGCCCGCAGAATAAACAGCTGCCAGACGTTGGTGGCGAAGGCCTGGAGCAAAATGGCTATCGCCATCCCCAGCGAGGCGCGGAGCAGCATCAACTTGCGCCCCTTGCGATCTGCCAGGCTACCCCACATCGGCGACACAATGGCGGAGACCAGAAACGTCACGCTGAACGTCAGGCCGGACCACATGGAGAGCGCTTCATGGGAAGTGACCCCCAGCTGCGACACATACAGCGGCAGGAAGGGCAATATCTGGCTGATAGCCAGTCCGGTGAAGAAGCAGCCGAACCAGACTGAAATGAGGTTAACTTTCCAGGATTCCATAACAGAAATAGTCTTCATTTTTAGGCGAATTCGCCGACAGATTAGCAAGTTACGCGCAATGACATAGCGCCAGAGATGCGGCCTTGCAGACTTTGGTGTTTTATCTTCCCAGTCATCATATTTGTGAAATAAGTCACAATTTATCCAAATTTCGGCGGAAGATTATGCTTCATCGACATAATCCATATCCGCGCATTCCCAGATGGAAATGGTTGGCATGGGCGGCATTATAGTCCGGTCCCAGACCGTTACCGTAATAACCACAGCTTGCCGAGAGCAGCGCCTGTAGCCAGGGCTGCGTCTTTTCCGCTTTCCAGCCGTTTAGAACGGTAACACGCTGTCCGTTTGCCAGCCTGAAAGCGCTGATATCCAGCGCATCCGCCGTGGCATGTTCGCTGCGCCGCGCATCCGGGCGGCTGTAGATATTGCGGCAGGCAAAGCTGCCCAGATGTTCAATACGCGCAAGCTCGCTTCCCGTCCAGGTTTTGGTGAGCGGCCGGGCCTGCTGGCTGACAAACAGCGCCGAACTTAACGCCAGCGGGCAACTGGCAAGAAAGCTGCTGTTCAGACTGACCGGGCCAAAATCACGTACGCGCACCACGTTACTCAGTGGACACTCCCCGGCGCTGTCAGCGACCGCCTGGGTACGGATAAGCCGACGTTGGTTCGCCTGCGTTAACAGGCTTTCGCACGCCTGGGGGGTTAAACGCCGAAGTTTAAACTGGGTTATTTTTCCGGGCGGATCGTCAAGCGTAAGCGGCACGAAAGGGTTGTACTGCGACGGCAACCAGCGGTAGCCCACCGTGACGATCCCGGCAATAACAATAAGAATAAACAGACCTTTTCCTTTCACGCGCCCCCCTTCAGCATCCCTCAAAACATTATGGCAGAAGGCCGCGAAACCCGCCGGGCATCGTGGTATGTTATTGGCTTTTCGTCAGACTGGAAGAGAGTGAGATGGCAAAGCAGCGCGTAGGTATTGTCTTTGGGGGAAAATCGGCAGAGCACGAGGTGTCATTGCAATCGGCTAAAAATATCGTTGATGCGATTGATAAAAGCCGTTTTGACGTGGTGCTGCTGGGCATAGATAAACAGGGCCAGTGGCATGTTAACGATGCCAGCCAGTATCTGTTACACGCTGACGATCCGGCGCACATCGCCCTTAATCCTTCTGATATCAGCGTCGCAACGGTTCCAGGCGTGGTACAGGGACAGCTTATCGATGCCGGGAACGCGCAGGCGCTGGCACAGATTGACGTGGTGTTTCCTATCGTTCACGGCACGCTGGGCGAAGATGGCTCCCTGCAAGGCATGCTGCGGATGGCGAACCTGCCGTTTGTCGGTTCCGATGTGCTGGGCTCTGCCGCCTGCATGGATAAAGACGTCACAAAACGTCTCCTGCGCGACGCCGGTCTGAATATTGCGCCGTTCGTGACGCTTACTCGTGCCAACCGCGATAAACATAGCTTCGCGCAGATCCAGGCGCAACTCGGCCTGCCGCTATTTGTGAAACCAGCAAATCAGGGCTCGTCCGTTGGCGTCAGCAAAGTCACCAGCGAAGCGCAGTTTAACGAAGCCGTTCGTCTGGCCTTTGAGTTTGACCATAAGGTGGTGGTTGAGCAGGGAATTAACGGACGCGAAATTGAGTGCGCCGTACTGGGCAACGACTTCCCGCAGGCGAGTACCTGCGGTGAAGTAGTGCTGAACAGCGACTTCTATTCCTACGACACCAAATATATTGACGACAAAGGTGCCCAGGTTGTGGTCCCCGCCGCGCTCGATCCTGACGTTAACGACAAGATCCGCGCGATCGCCGTTGAAGCCTATCAGGCGCTGGGATGCTGTGGGATGGCGCGCGTCGACGTGTTTCTGACGCCGGATAACGAGGTGGTGATTAACGAAATCAACACCCTGCCGGGCTTTACCAATATCAGCATGTACCCGAAACTGTGGCATGCCAGCGGGATAAGCTATCCGGAACTGATCACCCGCCTGATTGAACTGGCGCTGGAGCGTCACGCCGCTGACAGCGCCCTGAAAAGCTCTGTTAACTAACGGTTAGTCGGTTTTCTCTGCCGTCGTCGTCTCATCGGGGCGACGGCGGATAATGAATCCCGCCAGCCAGAAACTGATTATCCAGGTCACCAGCCCAACCGCATAGGTTTGCCAGCCTTTCGCTTCAAATCCCAGCAGCCCGACAACACCGTTGAGAATAAAGATCAGCCCGATCGCAAAGGCGTAGTAATGCCAGTCACGGCGTAGTTTGGAAGTGAGCTTCATGACAACTCCGGCAGAAAAAAAACTATCCTCTCACAGTTTGATAAAGGCGTCTGTGGCGGATACGTAAATTCTGAAAAGCAGCGCAGTTTCACTTATGTTATCAATTTGTGACGTGATGCAGAATTCGACAATCCAGGAGAAATCCTGAACCGAATTTCCCACGATTCTGATATTGACAAATGCTATGACCTGTCACACTCACCCTGTACGACGCGTATTAAAACAGAGTGATATTTTCGGGAGGTCTTATGGCAGACTTTACATTGTCGAAACCGATTTTTGGCGGAAAACAACCAAAAACCTCCACGGCGGGGAATATTGCCTATGCCCTGTTTGTTCTGTTTTGTTTCTGGGCAGGAACCCAACTGCTGAATATGCTGGTGCATGCTCCTGGCGTGTATGAGCATCTGATGCAGGTGCAGGATACAGGCCGCCCACGCGTTGAAATCGGTTTAGGCGTGAGCACCGTATTTGGACTCATTCCCTTCCTCGCGGGCAGCATGGTTCTGGGCGTGATTGCCCTCGTCCTGCGCTGGCGCAATCGCCACTGATTACAGTCTCATACAGCGTGCCCGACGATCGTCCACGCGTTTCGCGAACCAGGCGGTCGTCAGGTTACGCGTGATCTTCGGGCTTTCCAGTTGAATCCCTGGCAGAATGGCTCTGGGTAATGCCTTTCCACTTTTCTTCTCGGCCAGCGCAAAGACCTGCTTATAGAGATCCGTTTTCTCAAACGCCAGGCTGTCGCCCTTCTCCAGCTGTCGGCGAATGTCGCTGTTGCTCATTTCCAGCTTCGTCGAGAGTTTTCGCACCGCACGTTCGGTGGTCCCAGCCTCACTGCTGCCGTATGCAATGAGATCGCCATCCAAAGCGAGCTTCACACCGCTGGCGCGGCTTACCGCATTCTGGAAGGCTGCATTTCGGCTGGCATACCAGCCCGCATTAAAGTCGGCAAAGCGATACAGCGGTTTATCGTAGTTGGCCGGATAATTCAGCAGGTGATACGTCCCAAACCACAGCCCACCGCGCAGGGAGAAGACCTCCTGACGCACCGTACCATCGATATCCCACGGATAGCCGTCGGTATGCTTTTCCGCAAATGTGATACTCACCTGCATCGGACCGCCGGTATGCACCGGATTCAGCGATCCAAACAGCTTCTGCCCCATCGGCACCATATTGATGAAATCATCGAAAATGGCGCTAAGCTGCTTCTCGGTTTTCACCGTATCCAGCCGTTCGCTATAGCTTTTACCGTTTGGCGAGGTGATTTTAAGGGCGGTATGTACCAGGAAAACCGGGATATGCATCGATTCGGCCCGGCGGTCGATCTCTTTCCAGGCGATTTTGTTCAGGCCAGGCACAACAGGATCTGACTGATACATCGATTCCTGCTGCGCCACCGCGAGCACCGAGCAGATATTCTCTTCGGTAGGCGCGATCTTCTGGCTTTTGAAGGTCGTTGCCAGCGCATCAGCCCACTCACTGCGATCCTTCACGCTGGCGGGCATCTTCTGCCGCACCACGCTCGCCACATCCACAGGCTTCTCCCCTTCTTTGAGCGGGGCAGCCCCTTTTTCGGCACAGCCCGCCAGCACGAAAGCGGCGAGTAACGTCAGAGGTAATGCACGTGGTACGGCAAATGGCATAGCAATTCCTTTTTAACCTAATGTATGGGTGACTTCCTGCACGTCCTTATCGTCCAGCTCACGCTCGAAACTGCGTAAACGTTTGTAGATGGACATCAGCTCCACAAGCGTAGTCCAGGAGCTAATCAGATACTGGAACGAACCGCGAACCTGACCAAAGACGTTGGTGATTTGGGTCATCAGACCGAGCGTAATCGTACCCGCAACGATGGACGGGAACAGCAGGAACAACCCGAAAACGTTATCAACCTGAAGATAAAGAATGCGCGCGATATTGAAATACATGTAATGGAAATAGAGGCGGAAGTAGTTACGACGTACGGCGCCAAACAGCTCACGCACGGTAGGCGGTGACGCACGGTTGGCATCGTCTTCACCATACACCAGCTCTTTACGGTAGGCCGCTTCCACGCGCTGGTTTTTAAACTCCAGCCCCGGCAACTTGATCCCTACCACCGCCAGCAGCCCCGTTCCCATCAGCGACCAGACAATCGCGGCAATCACCAGGCCGTAGGGCAGATGGCCGACAATCGGCAGCTCCGGAACGTGCGACGAGAGCGTCACCAGCACCGGCAGGAAGGCGATCAGCGTCATGATGGCGTTGATAAAGCTCACGCCCATATCTTCCAGAGTAGAGGCAAAACGCATGGTGTCTTCCTGCACACGCTGTGCGGCACCTTCGATATGTCGCAGGTGCTGCCAGTGCGCCATATAGTGTTCGTTCATCGCGGTACGCCAGCGGAACACATAGTGGCTGACGAAAAAGTTATTCATCACGCCGATCACCACGGCGATGAGGGCGATGCCGAGGAAGATCCCCACCTCATGGTAGAACTGGTTAATGGTCACTTTATGCGGCGAACTCAGCGCCGTCTGGATCAGATCGTAAAACGGCGCATACCAGGCGTTGACCGCTACGCCCACCTCAACCAGGAACCAGGTGACAAAGATGATTAACGACGTGCCGAGAATCGACCAGTATTGCCAGCGGTGAGGAGAATAGACAAACCAGAACATGGCAAAAAGCCCTACGCAGAGCACGTAATAAGCGTAGAAAAGCAGATAGCTCATGGACCAGAAGCGCGCTGCGCTAATGGGAATATCGCCCGTTGCCCCCGTAAGACGGGTCAGCCACGCGCCGCCACCGGCCTGCCAGAAAATGACAGCCAGCAGTGCCCAAATAAATGCCGACAGGAAAAAGGGCCCCGGCTTTGGGAAAAAAGACTTAAACATTGTGCTTCCTTCTTGTTGTTATGGCTGTTGCTGTGTTCAACATATCGCCACACGAAACCTTGCCTGTGCCAGCCTCCCGGCTCAGGCAAAAAAGTGAGACCTGCGGGTGAATTATTAGTTCGCTTCCCCGTTTTCAGGAATTGTTTCGGTGCGTTTCATTCGCAACAGCGATCGTAGCGTCTATCATACGGTCGATGTCACAAAATGGGAGCCACGCCGCAAGTAAATTGTTCAAATTTACCCACGGTTACGTTTTTCTCGCTATCGTTATGCAAATCGGGCCATTGCCCGACGCCGATTAGTAGTATAACTACCCGTAACTTTCCTTATTCACTTGATGGATGCTTTTCGTTGAAACGTTGTCTGCTCTCTATCGCCGCGCTGTGTGCGGTGAGCCTGTCCACCGCCCAGGCAGCACAGCCTCTGACGGCCCCGGTTCTGGCCTCTGACATTGCCGATCGCTACGCGAACCTTATTTATTACGGCAGCGGTGCGACGGGAATGGCGCTGGTCGTGATCGACGGTAACCAGCGGGTGTTTCGCAGCTTCGGTGAAACACGTCCGGGAAATAACGTTCGTCCGCAGCTGGATTCCGTTATCCGTGTCGCGTCGATAACCAAGCTGATGACCAGCGAAATGCTGGTGAAACTGCTCGATCAGGGCGTGGTGAAACTCGACGATCCGCTCAGCAAATATGCGCCGCCCGGCGCTCGCGTTCCGACATATCAGGGAACGCCGATCAGACTGGTGAATCTGGCGACCCATACCAGCGCCCTGCCGCGAGAACAGCCCGGTGGCGCTGCGCATCGCCCTGTCTTTGTCTGGCCAACCCGTGAGCAACGCTGGAACTACCTGAGCACAGCAACCCTGAAATCGGCCCCGGGCTCGCAGGCCGGCTATTCTAACCTGGCGTTTGATCTGCTGGCCGACGCTTTAGCGACGGCCTCGGGTAAGCCCTACCCTCAACTGTTTGAAGAGCAGATCACGCGTCCGCTCGGGATGAAAGATACCACTTACACCCCCTCCCCGGACCAGTGCAAGCGTCTGATGATGGCGGAAAAAGGGGCCAGCCCGTGCAATAACACGCTGGCCGCCATTGGCAGCGGTGGAGTTTACTCTACGCCTGGCGACATGATGCGCTGGATGCAACAGTTCCTCTCATCGGATTTTTACGCGCGCAGCAATCAGGCCGACCGCATGCAGACGCTCATCTACCAGCGTGCTCAGTTACGTCGCGTCATTGGCATGGATGTACCCGGTAAAGCCGATGCCCTCGGCATGGGCTGGGTGTATATGGCGCCAAAAGATGGCCGACCGGGGATTATTCAAAAAACCGGTGGAGGTGGCGGATTCATCACCTATATGGCGATGATTCCGCAATCAAACGTAGGTGCTTTTGTGGTGGTCACCCGGTCGCCAAATACACGCTTCGTGAATATGAGTGATGGCGTAAATAATCTGGTGGCCGAGCTGAGCGCCAATAAAGCGCAGGTGCTTACGGCCTCTAACTGATCTCAATAGTCCGTGGGCAAACGGTTGATACTGACCAGTTTGCCCCGGCTCATATTGATGTAGTTCCCCTGACGCAGCGCCGCCAGAACCTCCGCAACGACCGAACGAGAAATACGCGTGCTACGCTGAATATGATTCATAACACCAATTTTTGAACGTAGCGCATCATCCCACTCGGCCATATTCAACAGCATCGCCCGAATTTGGCTATAGGAATTATTTCCAATCAGCTGTATATCACGTTTTCCCAGTAAATGGTTTAGCCATGACAGCCAGCAGAAAGCTTCTTGCCAAACATGCGCTTCTTGAATAAGTTCGCATGCAGTAGAGGCAGGCAAATAAAATCCGGTACAAGGTGTTTGTGCAATCAGAGAATATTCAAGATAGTTGTCATTTATCCATGCGCTTAAACCGTGGATATACGGTGCCCGCGCAATACCCATAAGTAATTCGTCTGATTTACGGTGGACGGCAGTCAGACCGGATTGTATGACAACGGTCAATGGTTCATCATCATTATTGCCGGTAGTTATTAATTGTTGTGGTTCGGTCTTAAATGGGGTACCGGCGATTTCCAGACACTTAATGAGCCGGCTTAATTCAGAAAGTGGTTTCGCATTAACGTTCATGCATACCTCAAGTCATCTGTATCTGTCGGTTCTTTATTATTTTTAAAGCACATAAAAAAGCGGGGGCAAAATCCCCCGCGTTTTTTTCTTACCAGGTATATTTCACACCCAGGTTTGCTCCCCAGTTCTGGTCAACGTCGCCGCCGCCCAGATAAGTCGCATCAGTGTAAGCACTGAAGTTTTTCGTGAAGCTGAACTGAGTACCCAGTCCCACGCGAACCGCAGAGCCTTCTACGCTGTTATCAATGCTGTCGTTGTTGATATCAGCATTGTTGTCAGCATCGTCATACACGTAAGCCAGTTTGAAGTAAGGCGTTAATGCCTGCTCGCCGCCGTAGTTGAAGGTATAACCTGCATCCACGCCGACTTCATAACGCATACTGTCGTAAGACTGACCATCGATACGCATGTCGTTGCTTAACTGGTAGTCATCACCGGACTGGAACAGGCCAGAAATCGCCGCGTAAGGCGTGACGTAGCCAGACAGGTTTGGTTTCCAGTCATAGCCCAGTTTCATCCCGAAACCAACGGCGTCAGTCGTGGTATTACCGTCAACATACTGACCATTGCTCATGGTGGCAGAGAGGTCGTTGTTGAAGCGGGTGTAACTCAGTGAGCTGTCGAGGAAGATATCGTTCATGAACTTCGCCGACGCGTAGATCATCGCAGTCTGGCTGTCCTGATCGACCTGACCCGTACGATCGCTGATATCACCCTTCGCGAAACCAGCCGCACCACCGACAATCCACTTCGCGTTATTACCGTCGATCTGAGTATCCAGACCTACCATAATGCCGCTTACGTCCTGATCGTAGCTAACGGTGCCATTATCCGCGTCAAAGTTGCCGCCGAAATAGCTCACCCATGCGCCGCCGTTATCTGCCAGGCCATGACGGCTGTTGGTCAGACGGGTACCCACGGTATCCTGTTGCAGATTCCAGATGTTGGTATTAGCAGAAGGAATGCTCAGCGCCATGTTGGCGTAGTCAGTCAGCTCTTCCTGCTGGAGAACAACGGTGTCGCCCTTCTGCTGCGCCTGATAGGTGTATGCACCTAAATCAGCTTTATTTGCCGCAGTAAAGCTGGCAGCGGTATCCGCGTTATTGTCATAGACGCGAATGATCTCTTTGTTTTTGTAGTCAGCTACGGAGCCTGCGCCGGTCGCATCGTCGATGCGCACTTTATAGTTACCGGCAACGTCACCGTTCACCGCCAGATGACCGTCAGAGTTCAGCGCGACAACACCATAGTCGTAGTCCGCTTTATTGCGATCGTTGGTGATATACCGTGCGTTGTTCAGGTCGCTGTTCAGCACATAATCGCGGCTGGCAACGTTGAGTACACCGCCATCGGTCAGCACCATATTGTGCGTATCAACCTGACCCAGACCCAGCGCCAGCTCTGCACCGTTGTCCACGGTAATGGTGTTGGCATACAGCTCAGCTGTCTCTTCAGTCAGTGCCGCACGGCTGTAGCTATCCAGATACAGGCTATCGGTTGCTACCGCGCCGTTGTCGCCGATGTTCAGGCTAGACGCATTGGTCAGGGTGATGGAATCCGCCAGCAGGCCGGAGTTTTCAACATTGACCTGAGACTGGTTGTTCACCGTCAGCGCGTCGATGTTGGAGATCTTACGGGTATCCCACTCGGAACCGTTATCCAGCGCCACGTTGAACAGGCCGCTCTGATAAACCTCTTCACCTGCAACGTGACCGTTGCTATCAAAGGTAGAATCAGGCCAGATGCTGTTTGGAGAAAGTGCATGCCAGTCTACATTGCTGTAGCCTTCACCATACATCTGCGCCGTGCCGATGGCCTCAACGCTGGACTGCGCGGCACCCACCCATTTACTGCCGTTGGTCAGCGTGACATCCAGCTTGTCGGTATCATCCCAGCCGTTGGTAGTTGGGTTATAGATGCCGTCATCGGTGGTATCCGTTGCCGGATCGCCATTCTCGTAGAAGTTGTTATCAAAGGTGCTGGAGAAAAGGATGTCGCCGGTAATGGTAGAGTGATCGAAGGTAGCGGTGGTCTGCATAGCGTTATCAGACGCGCCAGCCACAACGATCAGCGCCGCATCATCCGCAGCCGTGGCGTTGGTTTCACCGTAGTCGCTCGGCTTCGCCGTTTGACCGTAGAAGCCGCTGGTACCCAGATCGCTGTACGCACCGGAGGTCAGCACAGAGTCTTTCACCACCAGCGTATCGGTAAAGACATTGCTGCTGTTAGCAACGCCTTCAACACCGTCGTATGGCGTGTTATCCAGATCCTGGTAACCCTGCGTCAGCGTGATACCCGCAACGTGGGAATTGTTCTGAATAACGATATCAGATTCAACGTCCAGCGTGATGGCGTTACCCAGATCATAGGTGTCCAGATAATGCGTTTCAGTGGTTTCGCCATTGACGACATCATACGCGTAATGCTCGTAGGTATCGTTGATGGTGGAGTTATCAACGGTCAGGCTAAAACGATCATACTGGGTATGAGCGGTGCCGTCAGTATCTACGCCATCTGCACACGTCGTGGTCATACACTCTGAGGTGATCATGCCATTAATGGTGCTGTTAGAAATACTCAACGCGTTCGCACGGCCATTGACACCATCATCCAGATAGTATGTCGAAATAACTCCGTTTACGGTTGATTTATTGACGACCGGATAAATGTCACCATCATGTGTGGCATCTGAATAATTCCAGTCAGCATAACCATAATACCAGGGCGTGGACGCAGTATTGTCATATCCAAAAGTATTATATGTCGTGCCGGATATATCTTTCGCATTGGCCTGAGAAGCGATAGCCAGTGTGCAGGCTAATGCAAGTTGTGATACAACCAGTTTCTTTTTCCATGTTTGCATTGGGTCATCCCTCCTCAGGGACGTAAGCAAGTTTGTCCATCAAATCATTTAGCAACATTAAATTGCGGAAGGAATTATGCAGTTTCACTTCGAAAAGGTTCAATGAATGATTCCATTAAGTCCGTATTCAGACAAATAAGCTTATAAACCCACGGCAATATCAATCATTATGAATAAATATTATAAATTCAACTGATTGCAAACTACTTTAGTTGCTTCGACACATATAATAAAAAGCAATTAATCATTTATATTTATAATCCCAAACCAATATAGAAGCCTCACCAATATTACACGCCACGCTGAACATCAGAATAAGATTTATAATATAGACTAAATACATGCAGCGTATATTAGTCGATTTCGAAAATCTAAAAGACAACTTTAGTAAAACACCGCTCCCTGCTTTCAGGTACACTATACCTCTTTGTTCCACAAACATCAGGCATACCATGACCGATTTAATTGCACGTCCCCGTCGCCTGCGCAAGTCACCCGCACTGCGCGCCATGTTTGAAGAGACAACACTGACCTTAAACGATCTGGTGTTGCCGATTTTTGTTGAAGAAGAGATCGATGACTACAAAGCCATCGACGCGATGCCGGGCGTGATGCGCATTCCTGAAAAGCATCTGGCCCGCGAGATCGAACGCATTGCGAATGCGGGCATCCGCTCGGTGATGACGTTCGGTATCTCCCACCACACTGACGCGACCGGCAGCGATGCCTGGAAAGAAGACGGCCTCGTGGCACGCATGTCGCGCATCTGCAAAGAGAGTGTGCCGGAGATGATCGTCATGTCCGATACCTGCTTCTGCGAATACACCTCTCATGGCCACTGTGGTGTGCTGTGCGATCACGGCGTGGACAACGATGCGACCCTGCTGAATCTGGGCAAGCAGGCGGTGGTTGCCGCCGCCGCGGGTGCGGATTTCATTGCGCCTTCTGCGGCAATGGATGGGCAGGTACAGGCGATTCGCCATGCGCTGGATGCCGCGGGCTTCACCGACACCGCCATCATGTCCTACTCCACCAAATTCGCCTCCTCTTTCTACGGTCCGTTCCGTGAAGCAGCGGGCACGGCGCTGAAAGGCGATCGTAAAACCTATCAGATGAACCCGCTGAACCGCCGCGAAGCGATTCGTGAATCTCTGCTTGATGAAGCCCAGGGCGCTGACTGCCTGATGGTGAAACCGGCTGGCGCGTACCTGGATATCCTGCGCGACATTCGCGAACGCACCGAACTGCCGCTGGGCGCATACCAGGTGAGCGGTGAGTACGCGATGATCAAATTCGCCGCGCAGGCGGGTGCCATCGACGAAGAGAAAGTGATCCTCGAAAGCCTGGGGGCGATCAAACGTGCGGGCGCGGATCTGATCTTCAGCTATTTCGCGCTGGATCTGGCCGAGAAGAAAATTCTGCGTTAATCCGCTTTAGCGCCGGGTGGCGACTTCGCCTTACCCGGCCTGCTCTCTGCGCTAATCTTCACCAAACTGCAATACAAACGACATCTCCTCCTTCTACTGTCTGGGCAAGACGGCAGGAGGAGTGTTCAATGTTTAGTCTCGACAGCGTTCTTGATGACCTTTGGCCTCAGGCGAGGCCCGCACCCTGGCAAAAAAGTCTGTTAAAAAGACTGCTTCACGAAGACGAATTTCAGCAGTTTGCCGCCAGCCACCGTCACCTGAAAGGGCTGGATATGGTGGATCAGGTTCTGGAACACCTTGATATTCACTGCTCCGTTTCCGCCCGCGATCTCGAACAAATCCCCGAACACGGCCCACTCATTGTGATAGCGAACCACCCCACTGGCACGCTGGATGGGCTGGCGTTGCTGTACGCCGTTTCCCGCGTGCGCCGCGACGTCAGGGTTGTTACCAACAGGATGCTGTCCCACCTTGAGCCCCTCAGTTCATTGTTTATTCCCGTGGATAATATGGGCGGCAGAACCGCAAAAGCTTCGCTGATACAGATGGAGCAGCACCTGCAAAACGCCGGTGTGCTGATCTTCTTTCCGGCGGGCGAAGTTTCCCGCCCAACGCGCAAAGGCATACGCGATAAAAAATGGCATCCGGGCTTTATCAAGCTGGCTGGCAAATTACGGGTGCCGCTACTTCCGGTACATATCCAGGCGCACAACAGCCTGCTGTTTTATGCCAGTACCCTGGTCTCGCCAACGGTATCCATGCTGCTGTTGATGCAACAGATGTTTCGCCGCCGTCACAGTCAGTTGCCGATCAAAATCGGCCAGCAGATTGCCTGGAATGACCGGTTTAGTTCTACCCTTTCATCGCGTGAGATGGCCGAGCAGTGTCGTCAGCACGTGATACGTCTTGGCAAGGGATTGCCTGGCGTCTTTAAAACCCAGTGCGCCATTGCCCGCCCGGAAGACAGGGCCACGCTGAAGCGCGAACTGGCGCAGGCCGAGTGTCTGGGAAAAACGAGCGATGGTAAGGCCATCTATCTTTGGCAGCGCAACGGGCAGGAAGAGGCGCCTCTGCTGCGCGAGCTGGGGCGGCTGCGCGAGATTGCCTTTCGTGCCGTGGAGGAAGGCAGCGGGAAGCGGCGGGATACGGACAGCTACGATGATGACTATCTGCACCTCATTTTGTGGGATGACGATGACCTGGAGATTGTCGGCGCGTACCGCTTTATGCCAACGGCCATGCAGGTGGAAAAGCGCGGCGTCGAGGGGTTGTACAGCTACAGCCTGTTCCACTACGACGAAAAAATGCAGGACATACTGGAGCACGGCATTGAGCTGGGGCGTAGCTTTATACAGCCGCGCTACTGGGGGCGTCGCGGTCTGGACTATCTGTGGTCAGGTATTGGCGCCTATCTGGCACGCTATCCTCATTACCGTTACCTGTTTGGCCCGGTCTCCATCTCCGGGGGGTTACCGCCTGCCGCGCGGGATCTGCTGGTCGCCTTTTACCGCTTGTGGTTCCCGGCGACGCATCCTCTAGCCGCCTCGCGCCAGCCCTATCCCGCATCCCTGCCAGACGTGCTGGCGCAATTTGGCGGGGTGGATTACGTGGATGACCTGACAAAGCTCAAATCCCTGCTCGGCAACCTGGGTTGCGGCATCCCGCCGCTCTACAAACAGTATTCCGAGCTATGCGAACCCGGCGGCGTGCAGTTTGTCGATTTCGGCAGCGATCCGGCGTTCAATAACTGTATCGACGGGCTGGTGCTGGTGGATTTGTGTTATCTGAAGGCGAACCGCTATCAGCGGTATATTGAGGCCCATTTGTCGTAATGTCGTATTTGAAGGCCGGGTAAGCGCAGCGCCACCCGGCATGAACGGAGCATAATAGCCGGGTGGCGGCTACGCCTTACCCGCCCTACATGAGCCGAAAAGGAAGGGTTATGGACGATAAAACGGCTTATCCCCCAGGATGGTCGCCCGCTGCATAATCCTTCGCTGCGGCAGGTAATCCGCATTGGCGTAATGCTGCGTGACGCGGTTATCCCAGATCGCCAGATCGTTCTCCTGCCAGCGCCAGCGCACCTGAAACTCGGGTTTCGTGATATGCGCAAACAGGAAGTTGAGCAGCGCCTCGCTCTCTTTCTCCGCTACGTCCACGATACGCGTGGTAAACCCTTCATTCACAAACAGCGCCTGCTTTCCGGTCACCGGATGCGTACGCACCACCGGGTGCAGCAGCGGGGGATGTTTTTCGACCGCATCCAGCCAGCGCTGGTGCTCCTCTTCCGTTTTACGGTACTTATATTCCTGGAATGATTTTTTGAAGTCATGCTCCGCCCGCAGGCCGCTCAGTAGGGTCTGGAGCGGCGCGGAGAGCGCCTCAAACGCTGCGATCCCGCTGGCCCACAGCGTATCGCCCCCCGTCTCAGGCAACAGCTTCGCCGCAAGAATCGCCCCGGCTGGCGGTGTGTCGATAAAGGTCACATCGGTATGCCAGTTATCGTTATCCGGCGGGTTATCGTTGTGGGTGTCGAGGACGATAATCTCCTCCACCCCTTCCGCATGCGGATAGACGGGGTGGATATGCAGGTCGCCAAAACGCAGGGCCAGCGCGCGCTGCTGATGCAGGGTAATGGCCTGTTCACGCAGGAACACCACCTGATGACGCAGCACCGCGTGGTACAGCTGCTCAAACTGGTTATCGCTCAGCGGACGGGTTACGTCCAGGCCCGACACTTGCGCGCCAATGTACGGCCCCAACGGGATAATCGTCAGACGTTCACTCATTGTATTTCTCCATGCCAGGGCGTCAGGCGACGCTGTAGCGCGCGCAGTCCCAGTTCTAATCCAAAGGCGATCGCGGCGATCACTGCGATCCCTGCCAGTACCACATCAGTCGCCAGGAACTCTCCCGCCGACTGCACCATAAACCCAAGGCCGCGTGTGGCGGCTATCAGCTCTGCCGCCACCAGCGTAGACCAGCCCACCCCAAGGCCGATGCGCAGCCCGGTCAATATCTCCGGCAGCGCGCCCGGTAAAATGACGAACAGCAGGACCTGCGCGCGGCTGGCGCCGAGCGACTGCGCCGCACGTATGCGTACCTGCTGCGCACTCTTTACGCCAGCCAGAGCCGACATCGCGACCGGCGCAAAAATCGCCAGGTATATCAGTAAGATCTTTGACGTCTCGCCGATGCCAAACCAGATCACCATCAGGGGCAAGTAAGCCAGCGGCGGGACGGGACGGTAAAGCTCTATCAGCGGGTCGAGAATGCCGCGTACCGTCGGGCTCAGTCCCATCGCGATCCCCACCGGAACGCCAATAATGACCGCCGCCAGCAGCGCCACCAGAATACGCGTCAGACTGGCGCCTAAATGCTGCCAGAGCGTGGCATCCATAAAGCCCTGCGGCCCGGCGATAGTAATCAGTTTTTCCAGAACCTGGCCTGGCGGGGGCAGAAACAGCGGGCTTACCCACTGCTGCGCGGCAACCGCCCACCATACCGCCAGCAACACCACCAGCGTGCTGACGCTTAAAGTGATCTGGTGAGAGAACGGCCAGCGTAAGGCAAGGCGCGTCCGCCGCGTTTTTTCACTGAAAACAATGCTCATGAGAACGCCTCCCGTTGCTCAAACACGCGGCTTAAGACGTATTCACGCTGTTCAATAAACAGCGGATCGGATTTGATGCTGCGTACCGGTTCTCCCGCCACATAGCGCCGGGCAAACTCAAGCGGCAGGCGCTCCAGCACGCGTCCCGGCCCCGGTGAGAGCAGCACCAGCTCCGTCGCCATAAACACGGCCTCTTCGATATCGTGGGTGATTAACAGCACCTGCTTGCCGGTTTCGTGCCACAGGCGCAGCAGCAGGGTTTGCATCTGCTCGCGGGTGAAGGCATCCAGCGCCCCGAAAGGTTCGTCCAGCAACAGCAACTGTGGGTTAGCCGCCAGCGCACGGGCGATCCCGACGCGCTGACGCTGCCCGCCTGAAAGCTGCCAGATAAAGCGTTTTTCAGCCCCCTCCAGCCCGACCTTTTTCAGCATATCGCGCGCCGTATTCAGGCGCTGTTCACGCGCTACACCGGCCAGTTGCAGACCAAACGCAACGTTTTCCTGAACGTTTCGCCACGGGAGTAACCCTTCGTTCTGGAAAACCACGCCGCGCTCTGCGCCCGGCCCCCTGACCCGTTTCCCTTCCAGTTGGATCGAGCCGTGCTGATACGGTACAAACCCGGCGATCAGGTTCAGCAGCGTCGTTTTCCCGCAGCCGGACGGTCCCAGCACCACCAGCAGTTCACCGCTGTCCAGCGTCAGGTTGATCGCTTCCAGGGCGGGTTTGCCGCCGTAATCGGCAGACAGGTTTGTAATGTTCAGCATTGCAGCCCCCTTATTTCACAAAGCGATCGGTCACGAACTGGCTGTAATCCGCCGCCACCGCAGGCACTTTGCCCTGCTCTTTCAGGAACCTCGCAGTGTCAACAATCGCTTTGCTTACCGGCCCGTTCAACTGCTGGACCTGCTGAGCAGGCGTCAGATAGGTGTTGCCTTTTACCAGCCCCGGCACGTCAGCTTCCGGCACGCCGCTCAGACGTGAGAGTTTCTCCAGGTTGGTGGGCTGTTTCAGCCATTCATCCGGGTTGCTGATGTATGGCTGCTGTGCGTCGATGGCGCTTTTGGCGAAGGCTTTCACCACTTCAGGGTGTTTCTCGGCAAAGTCCTTACGTACCACCCAGACATCAAGGGTTGGCGCGCCCCACTGCCCCACTTTTTCGGAGTCGGTCAGCACGGTGCCCTCTTTTTCCAGTTCGTTGACGGCGGGCGCCCAGACGTATGCTCCGTCGATGTCGCCACGCTGCCAGGCGGCAATAATCGCCGGAGGTTGCAGGTTGATGATCTGCACCTGGCCGGGCTTAATGCCCCAGTGTTTCAGCGCTGCCAGCAGGCTGTAATGCGTGGTGGAGATAAACGGCACTGCGATGCGTTTGCCGATCAAATCTTCGGGTTTCGTGATGCTTTTCTTCACCACCAGCGCTTCGGAATTTCCGAGCTGCGACGCCAGCAGGAAAACTTCAATCGGCACCTGCTGGCTGGCGGCCACCGCCAGCGGGCTGGAGCCCAGGTTGCCAATCTGCACGTCGCCCGAGGCTAACGCCCGCACAATCGCCGCGCCGCTGTCGAACTTGCGCCAGTCGACGTTCGCCCCGCTCGCTTTGGCGAAGGTGTTATCCGCCTGCGCGACTTTCGCCGGCTCAGCGGAAGTCTGATACGCGACGGTGACGTCCACCGCCTGCGCCTGAAATGCCCACAGCGCCAGTGCGCCGAGAAGTGTGATCCGCGATGAAATTGCCATAATGTCTGCTCCCTTGTTGTTATGAGAGCAGTATTTCCGGCGCGAGAATTTTGATAAAGGAATAAAAAAGAATCGCTAATGACGATTCGTTTTTAGAAAAAAAGCGGGAAAGGATAGTGAATTTTGTGCGGTTGTTTCGCCGGGTAAGGCGCAGCCGCCACCCGGCAAAGACCTCAGCGCTGAACCGTCAGCGCAGCAATATCTTTCGGCGTGGTCCGGCAACATCCCCCGATTAATTTAGCGCCAGCCGCCAGCCACTGCGGTAAATACCCCGCCAGCGTCTCGCACGCTTCACCGTGGTGATGCCAGGTTTTGCTCACCGCATCATAATGCTCGCCGGAATTCGGATAGACCACCAGCGGCAGCGATGTCTGGCTGTGCAGATGCGTCAGCGCCGAGGTGGTGTTTTCCAGCGCGATACAGTTGATCCCCAGCGCGACAACCTGCGGGTAGTTTTCCAGCGCAGAAACGACATCCCGCAGCGGCGTTCCGTCACTCAGGTGCTCGCTGTCACGCAGGGTAAATGAGAACCATGCCCGGGCGCGGGGATACGCCGTCAGCAACGCCGCCAGCGCCTTAATCTCAGTGAACGAAGGCAGCGTTTCACAGGCCAGCAAATCCGCGCCCGCATCCAATAGCGCCTCTACACGCGGGCGGTGGAAGGCGGTGAATTCTTCAGCGCTACGCACGTAATCGCCGCGATACTCGGAACCATCGGCCAGATACGCGCCGTAAGGGCCCACAGATCCCGCCACCAGCAGCGTGCCTGCATTTGCGTTCTCAGCCAGGTACGCTTCCCGCGCTTTGCGTGCCAGCTCTACGCTTTTGCCAATCAACGCCCGGGATTGCGACTCGTCCAGCCCGCGAGCGGCAAAGCCCGCGGGTGTCGCCTGATAGCTGGCGGTGATCGCCACCTGTGCTCCCGCGCGGTAGTAGTCGAGGTGTACGTCACGGATCAGCTCCGGGTTTTCCATCAGCACTTTAGCCGACCAGAGGCTGTCGGCAAGGTTACAACCGCGCGCTTCCAGCTCCGTTGCCATTGCCCCATCCAGCACGACAAACGGCTGGTTTTCAAGGAGGGCGGTAAGCGGATTATTCTGCGACATGTTCAGGCTCCTGCGTGGTCAGGTTTCGGGTCAGATAGTACGCACCATAACACAGGGCGACAAACGGAAGCCCGCAATAAAGGGCAATACGCTGGCTGGGGTCAAACCACAGGCCGACGCAGGCCACCAGGCAGAGGATAAATCCAAGCACGGGCACCAGCGGATACCATGGCGCGCGATACTGCAACGCCGAAAGCGGTTGCCCGGACTGCACGTGACGGCGACGAAACACAAAGTGCGACGCGCAGATGCTGATCCACACTGCCACCACCGCAAAACCGGAAATGGCTGACAGCGCCACAAACACCGTATCCGGCGCGACCACGCTTGAGAACAGCGCCAGCACGCCGCCCAGCATGGAAACGGAGAGCGCCGTCAGCGGCACGCCGTTTTTGTTGACGCGGGCAAAGCAGCGCGGCAGCGTTTTCTCGTTAGACAGAGACCACAGCATACGGCCAGAGGCGTACAGGCCCGAGTTCGCCGCCGAGAGGATCGCCGTCAGGATCACGAAGTTAAAGATATCCGCCGCATACGGAATGCCGACCTTTTCAAACACCAGCACAAACGGACTTTTCTCCACGCCAGCCTGCTGCATGGGGATCAGCGCCGCCAGCACAAACACGGTGCCAATAAAGAAGATGATGAGCCGGGCGATGGTGGTGCGAATAGCAACCGGAATAACCTTGTGTGGGTTTTCCGTTTCCCCTGCCGCGATGCCGATAAGCTCTGTACCTGAGAAGGCAAAGTTGACCGCCACCATGGTCATCAGGATCGGCAGACCGCCGTGCGGGAACCAGCCTTCGGCAGTAATGTTGCTCAAGCCCGGCGCCGGTGAACCATCCTGCATCGGGATAAAACCGAAGATCGCCGCTCCGCCGAGAATAATGAAGGCGATGATGGTGATGACTTTCACCAGCGAGAACCAGAATTCCCCTTCGGCGAAGAAACGCGTGGAAATCACGTTAAGAGCAAAAATCACCACGCAAAAGACGACGCACCACGTCCAGACGGGAACCTGCGGAAACCAGTACTGCATACAGAACCCGGCTGCGGTAAAGCTCGATCCGAGCGCCACTGTCCACGTAAGCCAGTACAGCCACGCCACGGTATACCCTGTCGCCGGGCCGAGATAACGAGCGGCGTAGACGTGAAACGCCCCGGTTTCCGGCATCGCCACGGAGAGCTCGCCCAGACACTGCATAACCAGCCAGACCACCAGCGCACCGATAAGATACGCCAGCAGCGTGCCCGCCGCGCCAGTTGTCGAAATGATGTATCCGGTATTGAAGAATAACCCTGTGCCGATAACGCCACCCAGCGAGAGCATAATCAGGTGGCGGGTTTTCATGGTGCGCTTAAGCTGCCCGTTTTGTTGTTCTGTTTGCATATTACCTTCTAAACGTATGGACATCTAAACATCCAAAGAAGGGTGTTATACCGCGATTGTTAACAAAAAGCCACCCGGCACGACTTCGGCGCAATTATTGGTAAATCCTTAAATCAGTTCTATAGTCGACACAGTTTCTTCTTCACCAGGACTCACTATGCGATTTAACGGACTGACCAAAGGTTTCTTTATTCTCATCCTGGCCCTTGTAACCTGGGCTTTCTTTGACGTGCTGTCACCCTATTTCTCGGCGATTCTGTGGGCCGCGATCCTGACCATCATTTTCAACCCGGTGAAAAACAAGCTGCGTACCGCGCTGGGCGATCGCAACGGGCTGGCTTCCCTCCTCACACTCGGCATTATCTGCCTGATCGTGTTTATTCCGTTGATGGTGATCCTTTCCTCGCTCGCGGTGGAACTGAACATGGTTTACACCAAGCTGCAACAGAACAACACGCAGTTCCCGGAAGTCATCGCCGGTATCTTCAACCGCCTGCCGGACTGGGCCAGCGGCTTCCTGGCGGATCACAACCTGACCAACGCCGCGCAGATCCAGAAAAAGCTTTCCGATGTCGCGTTACAGGGCGGACAGTATCTGGCGGGTAGCGCGTTCCTGATTGGTAAAGGGACGTTCGGCTTTGCTATTAGCTTCGGCATTATGCTGTACCTGCTGTTTTTCCTGCTCAAAGACGGGCCCTATCTGGTGCGCCAGATCCTCGACTCGCTGCCGCTGTCTGACTTCGTCAAACAGCACCTGTTCGCGAAGTTTGTCGGCGTCTCGCGAGCTACGGTAAAAGGTACGGCGGTCGTGGCGGTGGTTCAAGGTACGCTTGGCGGTATCGCCTTTGCCATCGTCGGTATTGACGGTAGCGTACTGTGGGGAGCGCTGATGGCGTTCCTCTCCCTGGTGCCCGCCGTCGGCTCGGCTATCGTCTGGGTTCCCGCCGCCATCTTCCTGTTTGCCACTCACCAGCTGTGGCAGGGTCTGTTCATTGTGGGCTTCTTTGTCATTATCGTCGGGCTGGTGGACAACCTTTTACGTCCGCTGCTGGTGGGCAAAGACACCAAAATGCCGGACTACCTGATACTGATCACCACGCTCGGCGGTATGGAGCTGTATGGCATTAACGGCTTTGTGATTGGGCCGCTGATTGCCGCCCTGTTTATCGCCTGCTGGAACCTCTTCTCCGGCCGCGACCACGCAGGCAACGCCGAGGAGCTGGACGCAGATTTTATCGAAGAAGGAAAAAATCCTCCGGATCTCTAACTAAACGCGTTTTGACAGGCGGCCCGGTGCCGCCTTTTTTTTCGCGATAAATCAGGGGTTTTCTATAATCTTTAATGAACGCTCTTCCACATTTGTCGTAGAAGGATCCAACAGGTGCGAATCGCCACGATCACAAACTGGGCCTATGGTGTCACGGTGTGCCTGACCATTGCTTCCGGTATCGTCATGCTGATGGCTTCCCATGCCGACAACGTAGAACGTCAGGCTGTTAAGCAACGACAAATTTTTGACCAGCTTACGGAAGAGATTGAAGCAGAAACCTGGATGCTCTCCGACTTAGCGCGCCTTTACGCCATCAAAAAAGAGCCCGATGTGCTGAAAACGTACCAGGCGAAAGAAGGCGAACTGAAGAATATCGAGCGCAAGCTGGGCCAGTTAAAAGATACGGGCGCAACGGGCGAAGAGCTGGCGCTGCTGTACGAAGGGCTGAAGATTGTCGATGACCTACAGGATGAACAGCAGGCAGCAATTGCCAGCGTCGCCAGGGGTGAGGAACAACAGGCCATTGCGTTACTCTTCGGCAAAATCTACGAACTTGAAATGGAACGCGCCCAAAGCAAGATTGACCATTTTCGTGTGCTTCTGGATAAGCGCATTATCGCCGATGTCCAGGCAGCGACCAACACGTCAAAAACCCTGCGTACCGCCTCTGAAATGATGGTCGGCCTGACCGCCCTGCTCTTCTTATTCGTGATGGGTTTTATTCTCAAGCACCGCGTGCTGCGCCCGGTGGTGCGCCTCAGTGATGTGGTTCACCGGCTGGCCTCACAGGATTACGCCGTCGAAACGCCAAATTTCAACCAGGTCGATGAGATAGGCGATATGGCGCAGGCCATTCGCATTTTCCGCGAGAACGGGCTGGCAAGGCAGCGGCTTGAAAAAGAACGCGACGCAGACTGGGCCATCCGCGAGCTGCTCGCGCGAATGACCCAGCGCTTGCAGGGCTGCGAGAACGTTAGCGACGTGATTGAGGTGGCAGAGCTGTTTGCTCCCAACATTGCGCCGGGTGTCGCCGGGCGTCTGTATATTCTGGATCGAAACCCGTGGGAGATGCGCTGTGCAGCGGAATGGTTATCTCCCCAGGGAGAAAAAAATGCTTTCCACCCCGATCAATGCTGGGCCATACGCCGTGGTCAGAGCCACCCACCGGTCAACGGCGAGCCGGATATCGGTTGCCAGCATCTGCCTGAATCACAAAAAGACAGTTCACTCTGCGTGCCGCTCATTGCGCAGGGGGAAGCCATTGGTTTGCTGTCGTTTCAGAACATCACGCCTGAAACGGCACCGTCCCGCGCCTATCTCGAATTAATGGCGGAAGCCCTGGGTCTGGCGCTGGCCAACCAGCGTCTGCGCGATGCCCTGCTGGAAAAAGCGCTATTCGACCCGCTCACCGGCTTGCGTAACCGCCACCACCTTGAAGATACCCTGCGCACTCAGATAGCTCAGGCGATGCGCAATGATGAACCGGTGAGCTGCATGATGATCGACATCGATCACTTTAAAAGCATTAACGATCGCTTCGGCCATGAGGCTGGCGATCATGTGATTAAGAGCGTGGCGACAATTGTTCAGCGTGCCGTGCACGATGCCGGCCTGGCCTTCCGCTTTGGTGGCGAAGAGTTTCTGGTGCTACTTACGGGTGCGGATGAGGACGCGGCTCACGCCTGCGCAACGGAGATTTATAACGGCGTCCATACGCTGTCGCTACGTTATGGGCTTGCTGAGATTGGCCCGGTAGATGTGTCGATCGGGATCGCCAGTTACCCGCAGCACGCCCAAAGCGACGACCTGCTGCGCGCGGCAGACGTGGCGCTCTACCGGGCGAAAGAGCTGGGGCGCTCGCGGATCGTCAGTTTCAGTATGCTGGAGGCGGGTTAAGCGAAACTCAGTGCCAACGACGTCAGAGGTACGCGCACTCTCTTATTCCCTCACATTGAGGGTGCGTTATCATTCTTTGTACAAATAAATTCATCTTAACGATGCCACCATTGATAAAAAATGGGGGTGCGTAAATATATCAATAAATCAAAGCGATCATTTTTTAAACTCGGGTGGTTTATTACACTAAGTTTTTATGTTTTAAAAAACGTAAGCTTCAGCCAGCGGTCTGCAATCATGGGGCAAAATACAGCTATCATTTTGATTTTTATGATTTTAATCAAGTAGCGTTTGCAAAAAGGCGTGGCGTTCAACAAAATAGACAAACTTATAGGATAAATAACTTATAATTCTTATACTTCTGTTAAAAAGAGGAGGCCAATATGCGAATAATCCTAATGCTGTGCTGCTTTTTGGTACAAAGTTTAAGCTGGGCTGGCGAACTGCCAAAGCCTGTGGGCAAACCCATCTTAACCATTAGCGGTAATATAGAAAATACGAACGAAAATGGAAATGCCGTTTTTGATATTGCCAGCCTTGAAAAACTGGGCATGGTGAGTTTCCAGACGACCTCTCCCTGGTATAATGGCCGCACGAAGTTTGAGGGTATCCCGATGCGCAAACTCATGGAGTATGTGGGTGCAAAGGGTTCTGTCCTGAATGTGATTGCACTCAATGATTACACTACCGTCATCCCTCTCAGCGACTTCCAGAAATACAACGCCATCATGGCTTTAAAGGTCAATGGCGAATATATGCGCATCCGCGATAAAGGTCCGTCATTCATCGTCTACCCTTATGACAGTCTTCCTGAACTTAATAATCAGATTTATTACTCGCGATCGGCATGGCAGGTCAGCAAAATGAAGATTGAATAGTAGTTCAGGAGAACATAATGAACAGGATACTGGTTGGTATCATTTTTTCTCTTTTTATCACTACGGGATATATAGCATTTCTTGTTTACGATCGTCAGCAAGAGTTGCAAAAATTGACTCACTACACTGAGTCCTGGTCTGTAGCCCAACTGGTATCTGAATATTACCGATTTGAATCATGGATTGGACTGTACGCAACCGAGACTGATGACGTTACGGTAGACCAGGTTCGCATGCGCCTGGAAATCATGCTGATCCAGAATGATTTATTGAAAGAGGGCGGCCTGGGTCGTTATATAAACAGCGAAAAAGCGCATCAGGCGCTCGCCTTACGCCTGGAAAATATACTGAACTATCTGGATGGTCATCTTGAGAAAATGAGCCGTTCAGAGTTAAAGCTCTATCTGAAAAATATGCATTCACTGGATGCCCCGCTAAGCCAGCTTTCATCCACGGATTTAACAAAAGATGTTAATACAATCAATGAAACCAACCTTAAAATACAGGTTCTGTATTATATTTATTCGGCACTTTCGCTGTTGCTGGTTATTTTAAGCTTCATACTGGGCTTTTTGATTATCTATCAAAATAAAAATATCCTGAAAGCCCATATGCAGGTGAAAACGCTGGCTGAAGAACTTCAGCTATCCAAAGAAACCCTGCAAATCCAGAATACAAAACTGGAATACGATGTTTATCATGACTCCCTTACCGGCATGAAAAACCGTCTTTTCTTTTGGGATGATCTCAATAAACTTAATTTACAGGCTGAGAAAAAACATATTTCGGTCACGGTGATGTTATTCGATTTAGACCGATTCAAAGAGGTGAATGATACCTACGGTCATGATACCGGGGATTTACTGTTACGTGAGGTATCCACGCGCCTTAATGCTTTGGGCCGCTTTTCAGAGACATTTTATCGTTTGGGCGGCGACGAATTTGCGTTTCTCTCCAGTGGCTTAACCGAAACCGCAGCCGTCTCACGCGCGCGAGAAATCAGTGATAGCATCAGCAAGCCCTATACAATCAATAATCAACTCATCAAAATAGCCACCTGCGTGGGTATTGTTTTATCGGATAACGAACGACGTTCAGATTACCTTTATAAATTTGCCGATCTGGCGCTCTATGAAGCCAAGAAAGAAGGTTCTCAGCAAATCAAAGTATTCCGCCAGCGAATGCTACAGAAGTTGCAGGAAAGCAGAACCCTTGAAAATGATATGGCAAGAGCAATAGAGAATGATGAATTTGTTGTTTATTACCAGCCTATTGTGAATTCCGTCAGCAAGGAAATTTACGGCTATGAAGCGCTGATTCGCTGGATGCATCCTGTAAAGGGAGTGCTCTCCCCAGATAGCTTTATTTTCGCCGCTGAAAAAACAGGCATGATCAACGAGATAGGTAAAACCGTACTTAAACTGGCCTGTAGGGAAGCGGTCTCCTGGACTGTTCCGGCCAGGATCTCCGTCAACGTCTCGCCTGTTCAATTGGGCAGCAAATCATTTATTAATACGGTGCAGTCCGTTCTGGCTGAAACCGGGCTCCCGGCTAACCGTCTTGAGTTAGAGGTCACGGAGTCATCCCTCTTCAGTGACAGAAATAACCCCATTGCGATTCTGAAAAAACTCCGCGCACTGGGCGTAAGAATCTCCATTGATGATTTTGGCACGGGCTATTCGTCGCTCTCCAGACTCAGCGAACTGAATTTTGATAAAATCAAGATCGATAAATCTTTTGTCAATCCGATATCTACGCAGGAAGATGCGCTTAATATTGTGAAGCTGATTACCGGTATGGCTAAAAGCCTTAATATGGGCGTCATAGCTGAGGGCGTTGAGACCGAAGAGCAGCTTGAGCGGCTTCAGGCTCTGGGTTGCGAGCTTGTGCAGGGATATCTTTTCAGCAAACCACAGCCTCAGGTCGACAGTAAAATCAAGAGCGGCCAGGAATGAGTCCCTCTCCTCAGCCCGATACCAACCGGGATCACATTTTTCACCCTTGGGTATTCACTGACAATAAACAGGTGTTATCATTCACCCCGTAAATATCTATCAACTCAATCCGAGGCTTTGATGCTGGAGAATGTAATCATCCGATAATCAGCTTCCCGACCATTCCAGGCCGGACTGATTATCAATGCGCTGAAACCGTATGCGGACACCGCTGTGTGTTTGCACGTTTTGCCCATGATGATTAAACAGGTTTTCCAGTATGAACCTATCCCGTCAGGAACAACGTACCTTACACGTTCTCGCCAAAGGTGGCCGTATTGTGCACGTCCGCGATACCTCCGGCCGCGTCACCGCCGTTGAATGCTATAGCCGCGAAGGAATACTGCTGGCTGACTGCACGCTCGCCGTTTTCAAAAAGCTCAAAACCAAAAAGCTGATCAAATCCGTTAACGGTCAGCCCTACCGCATTAACACCACCGGGCTGAACAACGTTCGCGCTCAGCCTGATAATCGTTAAGGAGAGGATGATGGATATCCCACGTATTTTTACTGTTAGCGAAAGCGAACACCGCATTCATAACCCCTTTACGCCAGAGAAGTACGCGACGCTGGGCCGCGTGTTACGCATGAAGCCAGGCACACGCATTCTCGATCTCGGCAGCGGCTCGGGAGAGATGCTTTGTACCTGGGCACGTGATTACGGTATTACCGGTACCGGCATCGACATGAGCCCGCTCTTCACCGCGCAGGCCACACTGCGCGCAGAGGAACTTGGCGTCAGCGAACGCGTCCATTTCATTCATAACGACGCGGCCGGCTACGTCGCGAATGAAAAATGTGACGTGGCGGCCTGCGTTGGCGCAACCTGGATTGCGGGGGGCGTAGCCGGGACAATGGATCTGCTGGCAAAAAGCCTCAAGCCCGGGGGAATAATGCTCATCGGCGAACCGTACTGGCGTCAGGTACCCGCGACGGAGGAGACAGCCCAGGCCTGCGGCGTCTCGTCGATTACAGACTTTCTCACTCTGCCCGGTCTGGTTGCGTCTTTAGATCAACAGGGCTATGACCTGGTTGAAATGGTGCTGGCTGACCAGGAAGGCTGGGACAGGTACGAAGCCGCAAAATGGATGACCATGCGGCGCTGGCTGGAGGAAAACCCAGACGATGACTTCGCGCAGGAGGTTCGGGCGGAGCTGACGATAGCGCCTGAACGTCATGTGACGTACACGCGGGAGTACTTTGGCTGGGGAGTGTTTGCGTTAATGGCGCGATAACATAACGCTGGCGGTATAGCCTTTAGGGTTATGCCGCCGATCAACAGACAGGGTTAAGCATTCAGCCAGAAAGTGCAGCATAGATGGGTTGAGTTGTTTGAAGTGGTCAACCAAAACTGGCCACGGCTTTAGAGTTTTTCCAGTATCGGTTTTCCGATTCGTTTGGGGGTAACCCACCGTTATAGTCATGCGGCCTTACCGACCTGTAATACCCGACGATATAGTCTGTGATCGCATGAGCTGCTTCGCTAAAGTTTATATAGCCTGTCACTGGCACCCACTCGTTTTTCAGACTTCTGAAGAAGCGTTCCATCGGGCTGTTATCCCAGCAGTTTCCGCGTCGGCTCATACTTTGCCTGATCCGGTAACGCCACAATAACTGCCGGATCTGCCTGCTTGTGTAGTGGCTACCCTGGTCACTGGGGAACATCACTCCCGCTGGTTTACCTCGGGTTTCCCACGCCATTTCCAGCGCTTTGATGGTTAGCTTGCTGTCCGGTGAGAATGACATTGCCCAGCCTACCGGTTTCCTGGCGAACAAATCGAGAACAATGGCGAGGTAAGCCCAGCGCCTGCCTGTCCAGATATACGTCACATCGCCGCACCACACCTGATTAGGCTCTGTCACTGCGAACTGTTGCTCAAGGTGGTTTGGGATAGCAATGTGTTCATGGCCACCACGTTTATACCGGTGGGTGGGTTGCTGACAACTAACCAGTCCCAGTTCTTTCATGAGTCTGCCGGCAAGCCAGCGTCCCATTCTGAAACCTCTCAGGGTTGCCATAATGGCGATACTCCTCGCGCCAGCAGAGCCATGGCTAATGTTATGCAGCTCCAGAACCTGGCTACGTAATATAGCCCGCTTGCCGTCTGGCTTTTCGGGGCTTTTCACCCAGTATTTGTAGCTGCTGCGATGAACCCCGAACACCTGGCAGAGTGTGACCACAGGATACTGCGCTCTGAGTTTTTCGATTAACGAGAACTGTTCAGGGAGTCTGACATCAAAAGCGCGGTAGCCTTTTTTAATATGTCGTTTTCCATTTCAATGCGTTGTAGCTTTTTCTTTAGCTCACGTATTTCAATCTGTTCCGGGGTTATAGGGGAGGCTTTAGGTATTTTACCCTGTCGTTCATCCCGTAACTGCTTTACCCATCGCGTCATGGTAGAAAGCCCCACGTCCATAGCACTGGCCGCAGCTGCAACGGTGTAGTTCTGATCAAGGACCAGTTGAGCGGATTCGCGTTTAAACTCTGCGCTGAAATTTCTTTTTTCATTGGGACACCTGTATTGTTCTGAGATGAGCATATCACCTCTGTTCAGGTGGCCAAATTCAGTAAACCACTTCACATTGATTCAGTGCGATGTGCAGTTGTACCAGTGGAAAGGATGGTTTGAGGCGAATAAGATGACGCCACCCAATAATTATGGCCTTCGATTTGACCGTAGCTTTCTGGCGATTGCTGCCGCAGTTGACGGCTTGGGAGTTGTGCTTGAATCAAAACTACTGGCTGAACGTGAAATCGCTAGCGGTAAACTGGTATGCCCACTTGTAAACAGTACCAGCGAAATACATTACAACGGTCATTATTTGGTTTTCCCCCAGCACCAGCACATGCATTCTGCGCTTGATGTGTTCAAAACCTGGCTACTGAATGAACTCAATCTGGGTAAAATTCGTTGATCATGTTCACATTAATCGGGGCTCTGAATTCAAAGTAACTTTATTACTAAGCATTATTTTGTGAAGGCTCTCACTTTTGCTCGCGGCTCCGAAACTTTGCTGGGTTGAGATTTTAAGGTGTATCACGGCGGCTCATACTCTCAATAAATCCCTGTTAGTAAATGCTGCTATTATAACTCATTCATTGCCTGAGCCAGCAGTCGCGCAGCTGCCTCAAGCGCAGAGGATTGAAAAAATCTTCAGATATATATCATCACTCTGAACATACGCAATTAACGGCGGAATCTCACGATTCTACCGTTTTTTATTATTTTTCAGAGGAGTAGTGATGAATAATTCTGAAGGTTTGAAGTCGTTTCAGCAATCGCTTGCTGATCTGCCGCAATGGGTATCAGAGCGGCTTCTGCAGCAAATTAACCAGTTAACTAACTACGAACCAGTGATCGGCATTATGGGTAAAACCGGTGTTGGGAAGAGCAGTCTGTGCAATGCCCTGTTTGCCGGAGATATATCACCGGTCAGCGATGTGGCGGCCTGTACACGTGAGCCACTGCGCTTTCGCCTGCAAGTCGGCGACCGCTATATAACGCTGATGGATCTGCCCGGCGTGGGCGAAAGTGGCGCTCGCGATACCGAGTATGCTGCGCTGTACCGTGAACAGCTTCCTCGCCTCGACCTGGTACTGTGGCTGATTAAGGCCGATGACCGGGCGCTGACGGTGGATGAACATTTTTATCATCAGGTGATTGGAGAGGTATACCGGCATAAGGTGCTGTTTGTTATCAGCCAGTCGGATAAGGCCGAACCTACCAGCGGTGGGGGACAGTTGTCCACGGCGCAGAAGCAGAATATCAGCCGCAAAATCTGCCTGCTGCATGAGCTGTTCCAGCCCGTCCATCCGGTGTGTGCTGTGTCGGTCCGTCTACAATGGGGGCTTAAGGTGATGGCCGAGCGGATGATTAAGTGCCTGCCACGTGAGGCCACCAGCCCGGTGGTGTCGCAACTCCATCCTTCCTTTCGCACGACGGTAGTCCGGGAACAGGCTCGTAGCGATTTTGGTGAAACCGTCGGGGCCGTACTCGATAGCATCAGTGCCTTTCCCCTGATACCCGCCCCGGTGCGGGCCGTCATTCAGGCCGTGCGCACCACGGTGGTGTCAGTGGCCCGCGCCGTCTGGGATTTCTTCTTCTGAGTATTTAACCCATCCCTGTTACTTCCCTGCCCCTGTCGCCGATACGACGGGGATCCCTTTTATTTGTTTTCCCGTTATGAGGAGTCTGCTTATGACCCGTCTGGCTTCGCGCTTTGGCGCAGCAAACCTTATCCGTCGCGACCGTCCGTTAACCCGTGAAGAGCTGTTTCGCGTAGTGCCCAGTGTATTCAGTGAGGACAAACACGAGTCCCGTAGTGAGCGTTATACCTATATACCCACCATCTCCCTGCTCGACAGCCTACAGCGAGAAGGCTTCCAGCCATTCTTTGCCTGTCAGACCCGCGTGCGTGACCCGGGTCGTCGTGAACATACAAAGCATATGCTGCGTCTGCGGCGGGAAGGGCAGATCACCGGTAAACAGGTGCCGGAAATTATTCTACTCAACTCTCACGATGGAACCAGTTCGTATCAGATGTTGCCGGGACTATTTCGTGCGGTTTGTCAGAACGGGCTCGTCTGCGGTGAGTCGTTTGGCGAGGTGCGGGTGCCACACAAGGGGGACGTGGTGAGTCAGGTGATTGAAGGCGCGTATGAGGTGCTGGGGATTTTTGACCGGGTGGAGGAGAAACGGGATGCCATGCAGTCGTTGCTGTTGCCACCCCCGGCACAGCAGGCACTGGCAAAAGCCGCCCTCACATACCGCTTTGGTGAAGACCACCAGCCGGTGACTGAATCGCAGATCCTCTCCCCTCGCCGCTGGCAGGATGAGAGCAATGACCTGTGGACCACGTACCAGCGTATTCAGGAGAACCTGATTAAGGGCGGGCTCAGTGGCCGTAATGCCAAAGGAGGACGGTCACATACCCGTGCCGTTCGCGGTATCGACGGGGACGTGAAACTTAACCGGGCACTGTGGGTGATGGCGGAAGCCCTGCTCACGCAACTGCAGTGACCGTTTAATGTTGCTGCTTTGTTAATATCGGACACCACCTGTCCGCATCGCACCGTGCTGACGGTCCTCACTCACCGAGGGAAGGCCTGTAACCCCCGCTGCCTCTGGCTTTTGCAGAAATGAAAAATAGTTTCTGTGGTGTCCATACCCTGTCCGACCCCCTCTTTAAAGTAATCACATCATTTTCAGTCAGTTAACTTTCACGGAGAACGTCTCATGACACAGGCAGAACGCCGCCATGACCGGCTGGCTGTCAGGCTGTCACTGATAATCAGCCGTCTGGTGGCAGGGGAAACGCTGAGTGTGCGTAAGCTTGCCGCTGAGTTTGGTGTGTCGGTACGCACGCTGCGGCGTGATTTTCGTGAGCGGCTGATGTATCTGGACCTGGAGTATCAGTCCGGATATTGCCGCTTACGCACTGCGGGCAGTGAGACGCAGATGGTGCCCGACGTGCTTATCTTTGCCCACCGCAGCGGGATGGCCGGTCTTTTCCCTGGCTTTGACCGTCGTCTGGTAAACGCACTGCTGATGTGCGATGAGTCTCCCTGCGTAATCGCACCCGCCAGTCCGGCTCCTTCGCCATCAGGCGCATTGTCTTTCTGGCGACTGATTCAGGCCATTACCGGGCGCAGGCGGGTGACTCTGATTGCCGAGGGGCAGCGCTGTGAGCGGCTGGCTCCCTGCCGGTTACTTATCCACCAGCAGGCCTGGTATCTGGTGGCAGAGCACGACGGACATATCGCCGTATTCTCCCTGGATGAAATCCATCTGGTTCAGCCCCTGCAGGAGACTTTCCGGCGTAACGACAGTCTGTGTCGTCTTGTTGAAGACCCGGGCTTTATTCAGTCCTTACCCCATTTTCGCTTTATCCAGCAGTCACTGCTTACGTTTGTTCCGGCCAACAGCTCACCAGAATAGCGCAAGCGTTGTTATCAACCCGGCAACAGGGAGGAGCCCTATGCCCGTTATTGCCATTATCGCCATTGTTGTCATCGTCATCATTCTGAACAAAACCGGGGTGTCCGACAGTCTCGCGGCCCTGACCCTTGCCACTGTTGCCGCACTGCTGACGGGAGGTGGCGCAGCCGGTGCTGCCAGTGTCGCGCTAACACCGTTCGTCGGCGTGCCGGTGGGTATTTTCGTGGGCATTTATGTCTTTGCCAAAGTGGTTCGTCTGATTTCAGGAAAAAAATAATGAAACGTAAAACACTGCCTCTGCTGGCGCTGGTTGCCACCACTATGTTTCTCATCGCATGCGATGACAGAAGTGATGACCTGAAGGCCATCAGTAAATTTAAGGACCTCACCCCACCGCGTTTCAGTGATGTGGTCAGCCACCAGGATGATGTCAGCGAAGAATGGTCACAGGTTGACTACTTATCCGGTCCCACCTTGCAGGTTTTACGTACCCGCCAGTCGCCCGATGGCTGCGAGGATGGCAGTTACTACTACCTCGTGGATATGCAGGAAAAAACCGTCCAGCCACTGATGAATGCGCTGTGTATTGCCGATAACATCAAACTGGAATACCAGGAGGTGACGGACCCGTATACCAAAGAAAAATACTTTGAGTACGCCCATGACGGCAAACTGATGGGGCAGCTACTGATACCCTCGAACCCTGACAATCAGGAATAAAAACAACGATAAAGGAAACAGAAATGACAATACGTTCACTAAGTCGGTTTGTGCTGGTGGGTGTACTGCTCGCGAGCTTTAATGCCTCTGCTATCCCGGGGTTCTGGCAGCAGGGTTACGGTCAGGGCAATACGGAATACAGTGTGACCGAAGCCAGCGGGAAGACGTTTACCATCAACTGCACAGGGAACCCGGACCAGAATGGTTTTTATCAGCATTCAGTCTTTCTTACCCTTGCCGATGACAAGATGGTCAGTTCGCACGATGACGACACTACTATCACCGTAGTGATGGATCACCAGCAGTACATTATTCCGTCCAGCCTAGGCTGGCGTAACGGCGATAACGCCTGGTTTGACTTCATCAGCAATATCTCTGAGGCCGGGCAGTTCGACGTCTACGTCAATGACCACAAAGCAGGGACCTTCACTGCGGACCGGAAGAACGCTGAGAAAGTTCTGTCCACTCTCGGAGACTGCAGCAACGACTGATAGTAGTATCTTCCCCAGCAAATCCACCCCGACAGCTAGCAGGCTGCCGGGGTTTTCTTTTATCAGGAGCCCGAAAATGACCCAATCCGTGTTGCTGCCACCGGGGCCTTTCACCCGGAGACAAGCGCAAGCGGTCACTACCACGTACAGCAATATCACACTCGAAGACGACCAGGGCAGTCACTTCCGTCTGGTGGTTCGTGATACTGAAGGCCGGATGGTCTGGCGGGCATGGAACTTTGAGCCGGATGCCGGTGAAGGTCTTAACCGCTATATCCGCACCTCAGGCATCCGTACAGACACGGCCACCCGCTGATCGCGAAGCATTTACCCGCATTCACCTCCCCGAACACACTTTATATCCCCATACGCCAGCCATCGCCGCTGGCGTTTTTATTGACGGAGACATACCCATGACAACACAGACGCAGCACGACCTCGCACCCGCTAACCAACCCGAATTTGAACTGACCGTCACGCCGGTCCCCGATGAACAGCGTATCGATTTCTGGCCACAGTACTTTGGCGCTATCCCGCAGTGGCTACTCCTGGAGCCGCATATCTTCGCCTGGATGGACCGCTTCTGTGAGGGCTACAGCGGTGGTATCTGGTCGTTCTACACCCTCAGCAATGGCGGCGCATTTATGTCCCCCGAGCCTGACAACGATGAGACATGGCGTCTGTTTAACTGCCTGAACGGTAACGATGCCCAAATGAGTGCAGAAGCAGCAGGTATTGCTGTCTGCCTGATTGCGTATAGCCACCATGCCTGCCGTACAGAATGTGACGCGATGACCGCACACTATTACCGCCTGCGGGAGTATGCCATGCAACATCCAGAGGCTCACGCCATTCTGCGTATTATCGACTGACCGAAGGAGCAACAGATGAAACAGCTTTCCTTTTTACCCGGCGAGATGACGCCACAGGACCGGCGTCTCATTCAGCGGGCGCTCAGGGCTCTGGACCGCCACCTGCATGAGCCCGGCGTAGCCTTCACCTCTACCCACGCCGTACGTGAATGGCTGCGACTGCATATGGCCGCGCTTGAGCGGGAAGAGTTCCGGGTGTTGTATCTGGACAACCAGAATCAGTTGATTGCCCATGAAACGCTCTTCACCGGCACGATTAACCGCACCGAGGTGCATCCCCGGGAGGTGGTCAAACGTGATCTGCACTTCAACGCGGCGGCGGTGATACTCGCGCATAACCATCCTTCCGGCGAGACGACACCTAGCCAGGCCGACAAAACCCTCACGCAGCGACTGGTTCAGGTGCTTCAGCTGGTGGATATCCGTGTCCCTGACCATCTGATTGTCGGTGGCAGGCAAATCTATTCGTTCGCAGAACACGGTCTGCTTTGAGGTATTACATGAAAATTATCAGTAAACGCAGGGCAATGACGATATACCGCCAGCATCCTGAGTCCCGAATCTTTCGCTACTGCACCGGCAAATACCAGTGGCACGGTAGCGTCTGTCATTACACCGGCAGGGACGTTCCGGATATCGCCGGAGTCCTCGCGGTATACGCCGAACGCCGCCAAGACCGCAATGGGCCCTATACCTGCCTGATGAGCATCACCCTGAACTGACAATAGTGGAGAACTGTAATGAGCAACCCTACCAGGGGCCTGCAGCGGGAGATTACACTGCGCCTGGGAGCCCGTCTGGTGCAGGAAGGCAACCGACTGCATTATCTGGCTGACCGGGCCAGCATCACCGGCAAGTTCAGTGACATCGAATGCCGGAAGCTGGATGAAACATTCCCGCACTTTATCCGCCAGATGGAATCGATGCTGACCACCGGTGAACTCAGCCCCCACCATGCCCACTGCGTTACCCTGTACCACAACGATTTAACCTGCGAAGCCGACACCCTTGGCAGTTGCGGCTACGTATACATCGCCATTTACCCCACTCAGCGTTAATTACCTACACGAGAGCAAACATGAAAACTTTACCTGCAACAACTCAGCGGGCGGTGAAGCCCTGCCTGTCACCCGTGGCTGTCTGGCAAATGTTACTGACACGTCTGCTGGAACAGCACTATGGTCTGACAATAAACGACACGCCATTCTGCAATGAGGCTGTGATTAAGGAACACATCGATGCCGGTATCACCCTAGCCGATGCCGTGAATTTTCTGGTAGAAAAATACGAGCTGGTTCGTATCGACAGGAAGGGATTTAGCTGGCAGGAACAGACTCCGTATATTTCCGTAGTAGATATTCTGCGAGCAAGGCGCTCTACCGACTTGCTAAAAACTAACGTGAAATAAACGATTAAATACAGAGCAGACTAAAGGAAAGCAAAATGCTAATCTCACAGACGAAAAAGCTCCTGCTGTAACCTTCCCTCCCCTGCAAAAAACCTGACATTTTCTTTTAGGACCAACAATGGGACCAAAATGAAAATTGAATTGAAGGTTATCAGCTATTAAACAACAAGTTAAACAACCAATTCAGACTCCGCCAGCCCAAAATCCTTTGTTGATGGTCACCAGAGCCTGATACGAAGTCCTGAAAGCCCGCACGGCGCAAGCCCTGCGGGCTTTTTTGTACCTTCAATTTGACCTGGGAGGCTGAGGCCCCCCCCTCAATCCGGCTCGTTTAGGACTGGCGTAAAACCTCAGCGCTCCCCCGCTTTTCCCTTCATATCCGCCACCACCACATTCCCCCCCATATCCATAATTTGACGCAGCGTCGGTACCGGAATTCCCCGGTCAACAATCACCGCATCAAACTCGTTCAGGTGGGCAAAATGGTAGAGCGCCCGGCGCTCAAATTTAGTGTGATCCATCATCAGGATGCGCTGCTTCGCCGAATCAAACATCGCCCGCTTGGTCTCTATGGTCTCCGCCGACTGGTGGAAAACGATCCCATCCATCACCGCCGACATACTGACAAAAAAGACGTCGGCGCGCAGTCCGGCGATTTCCTGACGCGTGGAGTGGCCCATAAACGCGTTGCACCAGTTGTAGTACTGGCCACCCAGGCCGAGCAGGGTAATATCGCGAATATTGCGTAGCTCGTTCATCAACGTGAGTGAATTGGTGATTACCGTCAGCGGCGCTCTGGCGGGCAGAAAGCGCGCTATCTGAAAGACAGTGGTGGAATCATCCAGGAAGATGGCCTGCCCCGGCTCTAGGTAACCTGCCGCCACTTCGGCAATCGCCTGCTTCTCTTCAAGCTGACGGGTGGCGCGGTAAATGTCACTGGATTCCACAAGGCTCGTGGCCGTCGCCGAGACCACGCCGCGAGATTTATGCAATAGCCCGCGCTCCACCAACTCGTCAATATCCCGGTGGGCAGTCATCAGGCTGATATCAAAACGCTCGGTAATGTCCTCAATACGGATTGCACCTTCCGCCATTACCGCTTCAACAATCAGCTGACGGCGCGCCAGTTGACGAGCCTGACGACTGTCGCTGGGAAGGGTATCCGCCATAAACAGATTCAGAGAGGGGTCCTGCGGTGTTTGCGCCATAATCCGTCCATTAAAGAGAGGAATGAGTTCCGATCTTTGTTAATTACACCGTGTTAGCCATAGTTTAGCAACACGGTGTTTAATCCCGGGGTCGGCGTAAACGCCTCGCCCGGGCTACTCTCTTGCGAACTTAGTCTGCAAGCATAAATGGAGAGGTAATTTTCGCCGCGTTTTCTTTGGTGATTAACACGCAGTCAAACAGCTGTTTCTCTGACGACGCGCCGGTTTTGCCGGTCTTAAGGAAGGTGTCCGCCTGCTCAACCGCTTTAGCGGCAAAGGTCGCCACCGGCTGCATCACGGTATAGGCCAGCGTCCCCTCTTTCACTGCATCCACCGCATCCGGGGAGCCGTCGAAGCCGCCAACGGTCACCTGTTTCAGCTTACCCGCCTCTTTCAGCGCCGCAATCGCACCCAGCGCCATCTCATCGTTACCGCTGATCACCCCTTTCACATTCGGGTTAGCCTGCAACAGAGACTGCATCTTGTTATAGCCCTGGGTACGGTCCCAGTTAGCCACTTCACTACCTGTCTTTTTCAGATCCGGGTACTGGCTCAGCACCGTCTCAAAACCGTTGGCGCGGGTGGCGGCGTTATTATCAGACGGTGGCCCCTTCAGCTCAACGTAGTCGCCCGCATCACCCACCTGCTGCACCCATTGCTGTGCGCCAAGCGCCGCGCCCTGGGCGTTGTTGGAAACCAGCTGCGCCTTCGCCAGGCCGCTCTGGTTCAGCTCGGCGTTGATAATAAACACCGGGATATTCGCCGCGATGGCCTTTTTCACCGAGCCAACCGAACCGTCGGCGTTCGCCGGGTCGAGAATAATGGCCTTCGATTTATTGGTGATCGCGGTATCAATCAGCTGGCTTTCGGTATTGGTGTCGCCCTTATGCGCACTCACCTTCGCCGTATAGCCGAGTTTCTCAGCCGTTTTCTGCGCCACCTGGCCTTCCGTCAACCAGTAGGGGTTAGAGGGATCGTTGACGATGATGGTCATCAGCCCGTCAGCCCAGGTTGGTGTGGCGATAGCGGTAAGTGCCACCGTGGCAGCGGCCAGGATAAAACGCTTGCTGTTAAGGTACATAGGTTGTTGCTCCGTTATTTTAGGGGTACAGGTTACGGATTAACGTTGGAACGGAGACGACCTGGCTTCCGCCCAAACAGGGAATAGATTAACGTCGACTCCGTCCGTACTGCAGAGTGTTAAGCAGTACGGCAAGCACGATGACCGCCCCGGTAAAGACGGTCTGCCAGTAAGCAGAAACGCCAATGATCACCAGGCCATCAGAGAGAAAACCGATAACGAACGCGCCCAGCAACGTACCGCGCACGTTGCCGCGCCCACCGGTCAGCGCCGCGCCGCCAATCACCACTGCGGCAATCGCCGTCAGTTCGTAGGTGGTGCCCGCCGTGGGGCCCGCGGAGGTCAGCTGGGATGAGAGCACCAGTCCCGCCATCGCCGCACAGATCCCGGAGAGCACATAGACGCTGATTTTGACGCGCTTCACCGGCACGCCGGAGAGCTCAGCCGCCCGCTCATTCCCGCCGGAGGCATACAGCCAGCGGCCAAAGGCGGTGCGGCTCAACAGATAGCCGCAAATCAGCGCGGTAACGCCCAGAATCAGCACCCCGACCGGGACATTGAAAATGCGGTTGAAGCCCAGCCAGTCAAAACCGGTATTGCCCAGGGCGTCGCTGCCGGAAAGCTTGTTGTAGGTCAGGCCGTTGGTCATCAGCAGCGCGATACCGCGCGCGACATACAGCGAGCCAAGCGTGGCCACAAAGGCAGGAACCCGGCACCAGGCAATCAGCACGCCGTTGACCAGCCCCACCAGCGCACCCACCGCCAGCGTCAGAATCGCCACCGCCCAGACCGGCAGATAGAGCACCACGCCCAGCGCTTCCAGATTGATGCCCTGCATCATGTAGCCGGCGCACACCCCGGCAAGCCCGAGGGTTGAACCCACGGAAAGATCGATGCCGCCGTTAAGGATAACCAGCAGCATACCAATAGCCGGTAGGCCAAAGATCGCCACGTGCGAGGCCATCGTCAGGAAGTTCGCGCCGCTGAAGTAGTTCGGCGACATCAGTGAGAACACCGCGATAATCACCAGCAGGGCAAAGAACGCACGCCCCTCAAGCAGAATACGCGCCAGGCTCATGCTCTTAGTGGTGCCAGTACGACTTTTTACGGCCCGGGCTGGCACGGCCAGCTGCTGAGTTCTGTCAGTCATGGTTTTCGCTCCCATTTTCATCGTTATGCCACCAGGGACTCGCCGGAGGCCGCCATGATGCGTTCTTTGGATACAGAAGAGTCAAACACCGCCGAAATGCGGCCTTTGCTCATCACCACAATACGGTGCGCGATGCTCAGGCACTCCCCCACTTCCGAGGTGGAGTAGATCACCGCCAGCCCCTGCCGGGCGTTCTCTGCCAGCAGGCGGAATACTTCAGCCTTAGCGCCGATATCAATGCCGCGGCTCGGCTCATCCAGCAAAATCACCTTCGGATGCGTCGCAAGCATTTTGCCGATCACCACCTTTTGCTGATTGCCGCCGGAGAGCGAACCGATGGCCGCCTCGCCGCCCGCGGTTTTCACCGTCACGTTACGAATGCTCTCGGTAATCAGCGCCTTTTCCTTGCGGGTGGAAAGCGTCAGCCCGCGCACGAAGCGCCCGATGCTGGCGAGGGTCAGGTTTTCACCTACGGTCATGGTTTGCACCAGCCCGTCCCGCTGACGGTCTTCCGGCACCAGCGCCAGGCCGCTGGCAATACGCTCAGCAATGCTCAAACCCGAGACGTCGCTCTCTTCAATATGAATCTCCCCGGACGACTGGCGCAGCCGACCCGCCACACACTCCATTAGTTCAGTACGACCCGCGCCCATCAAACCGTAAATGCAGACGATCTCCCCGGCGCGGACGTCCAGCGACAGGTTATCCACCAGCCGGATACCGGCTTTCCCCTTCACCGTCAGCGATTTCACCGACAGCGCGGTATCACCAAAGTCGTAACCCGACGGCGGCGCGCCGAGGTCAAAGCTTTCCCCCACCATGTTGCGGACAATCCAGTCGAGGTCGATTTCATCGCGGCGGGCGTAGGCGGTCATCACGCCGTCGCGCAGCACCACCGCGCGGTCGGTAATTTCCAGCGCCTCTTCCAGATGGTGGGAGATGTAAACGATAGCTACCCCCTGGCTGGTCAGGTCGCGGATCACCTGGAACAACACCTCTACCTCTGCCGCACTCAGCGCAGAGGTCGGTTCATCCATGATCAGGATCTGCGAATTCACCGACAGCGCACGGGCGATCTCGACGATCTGCTGCTGCCCGAGGCGCAGGTTCTCCACCGGGGTCAGCGGATCGATATCCTCTTCCAGCGACTTCATCAGGTGGCGGGTTACTCGCGTCTCTTCGGCAAAATCGACACCGCTGGAGGTCATGATTTCACGGCCAATAAAGATGTTGTCGCGCACGTTCATGTTCGGCGCGAGGTTCAATTCCTGGTGGATTATCGAGATCCCCTGGTTGCGGGCATCGGTAGCGGAGTTGAACACCTTCACCTCGCCATTCAGCAGGATCTCGCCGCTGCTCGGGGTGATCACACCGGAAAGGATCTTCATCAGGGTCGATTTACCCGCCCCGTTTTCACCAAACAGCGTGGTGACTTCGCCACGGCGAATATCAAAGTTCACCCCCTTCAGCGCATGGGTTGAGCCATACACCTTGCTGACGTTTTTCGCCGACAGGATTATTTCTCCGCGGGTCAACGCTGAATGAAATTCACGCTGCTTCATTTGACCTCCAGGCTGACCGGGGTCACCAGCCAGTTATTAGGGGTGAGTAAGCGGAATACCCCCACGCCTTCGACAAGCTTGCCGGACAGGGCGGTACGGTCGAGCTTGTCGAGCAACGAGGCCTTCAGCGCCTGGTTAATCGCCGAACCCGCGTTCTGATACTCAATCTGGTTGGTGAAGTCACCGAACTGGATCTTGCCGGTCACGTCGCGCAGCTCGGTGCCGGTGAGGACCGGGCCGGTCTGCAGCCGCGCCTTCATCCCTTCCGGCAGACCTTCCACGTGAAGCGCAAAGATGCCCGATTTCCCCTCACCCACCGTGCCGGAGAAGCGAACCGGCAATACCGGCAGCGTGGTGCCGGTGGCGTACTTCTTCACCGCCTCCAGCTGGTTGACCTTCAGCGCGTTGGCAAGCTCAACAGCCTCCACCGCATGAGATTCGACGTAGCTTTTAATCCCTGGGAAGGTTTTCTCACCGTAGGTGCTGGCGGAGAACCCCTGCTCCTGTGCATCCTGCCCGGAACCGATTTTGACCACCTTGGTATCAATGGCCATGGCCGCCACCACTGCCGCTGCGGCCAGGCCACACAGCAGATAACGCCTCATACGGCGGCAGGAATGTAGGGTAGAGAGTGCGGAAACACCGGACATAATGTTGACCTCACAGACAGTTAGCACCGACGCTTTATTGCGTCTTGATGTTATAAATACGATAACTATATGTGATGAGAATTGTTCCTTTGTTGCACTAATGTCAATTTAGTCTTTGGGATTTTGTGTAGAACGCGATCTGGATCTAACATTTCTATACCATAACAATCACACCACAACCCCGCGCCAGAAAACCCCCTTCACGCCACCCATCCTGCGAACCAGGCGACAAAATCGTGATCGTCTTCGCTTTCCGGAATGAAATTTATTCCATTTAAAGAAAAATAATACAGCCACTATGTTAACTCTGTGATAGATGATGTATGACTGTATTTATCAAAACACTTACATCCAATTAACATTTCGGTGATGGGGTTATGAACACATTCACTCTTCTCACGCGAGGCCCACACCCGGCCAACGGAGGCACCCATGGATAACCGCGATATTATTCTCGGTCTGGACTCAGGCACTTCCGTGGTCAAAGCGGTGGCGTACGATCTGGAAGGCCAGCAGCTCGGATGTGCATCGGCGCGCAACCGCTACTCTCGCAGCGAGGGCCACGGCGCGGCGCTGCAGTCAATGAGCCAGACCTGGCAGGATGCCGTTGCCGCTATTCGTAAGCTCGCCGAGCGCGTCGATAATCTTGCCGCCCGTGTGGTGGCGATTGCCGTCACCGCCCAGGGCGACGGCACCTGGCTGGTCGGGGCCGGGAACCGCCCGGTCTCTGATGCCTGGATCTGGCTCGACGCGCGCGCGGCTCGCACCGTCGAATCGCTCTCCCGCTCGCCCCTGTCGCGGATGCGCTTTGAAGCGACGGGTACCGGTCTGAACACCTGCCAGCAGAGCGCACAGATGGCGCACATGGATCGCTATCACCCGGAATTGCTCAACGGCAGCGAAGTTGCCCTGCACTGCAAAGACTGGCTGTACCTGAATCTGACCGGCGTGCGCGCGACCGACCCTTCGGAAGCCAGCTTTACCTTTGGCAACTTCCGCACCCGGCGCTATGACGACAACGTCATTGCCGCCCTGGGGCTGGAGCACCGCCGCCACCTGCTGCCTGACATCGTCGACGGCGTCGAAACCACGCATCCCCTCACCGCTGAAGCGGCCGCACTGACCGGGCTGAGAGCCGGCACCCCGGTCAGTCTGGGCTACGTCGACATGGTCATGACCGCGCTGGGTGCCGGTGTCCACACCGGCGAGGCCAATACCGCCTGTTCGGTGGTGGGCTCTACGGGTGTGCATCTGCGCGCCGTCCCTACGGAAAGCGTCTGGCTGAACGATGAGCAGACCGGGTACGTCATCCCCCTGCCGTGGCCAGGCTACGTCACCCAGGTGCAGACCAACATGGCCTCGACGCTCAACCTCGACTGGCTGCTGCATGTCGCCAGCGACCTGTTGAACAGCTTCGGCTGCGAGGTCGATCATGCCCGACTGGTGCAGCACATCGACCGCTGGCTCAGCGAGGCCAAACCCGGCGCGCTGCTCTATCACCCCTATATCTCCGAAGCGGGCGAACGCGGGCCGTTCGTCAACGCCGAAGCCCGCGCCAGCTTTGTTGGCCTGAGCTACCGTCATGGCTTTGGCGACATGGTGCGCGCCGTTATTGAAGGGATCGGCTTTGCCGCCCGCGACTGCTATCAGGCGATGGGTGGGGCGATGCCCGCCGAGCTTCGCCTCACCGGCGGAGCCATTCGTTCGCCACAGCTGCGGCAGATCCTCTCTGCCTGCGTCGGCGTACCGGTACGCAGCAACAGCCGCGAGGAGACCGGTGCCGCAGGGGCCGCAATGATGGCGGCCGTCGCCATTGGGGCTTATCCGTCAATGGCCCGCTGTGTGGAAACCTGGGTCAAGCCGTTACTGGATACGCCGGATGCGCCGCCGCCTGAACTCGTCGCGCGCTACCAGCATCTCTTTGGCACTTACCAGCATCTTCGCAGCGAGCTACCTTCCGTGTGGCACACCTTACACCAGCCTGATGCAGGCCTTTAATTGGGTTAATGGAGTCTGTCATGAGCAAAAAAATCGTGGATCTGTTTATTATCGGCGGCGGCATTAATGGCGCGGGGATCGCTCGCGATGCGACCGGACGCGGTCTGTCGGTGATGATGTGTGAAAAAGACGACCTCGCCGAGGGGACCTCCTCCCGTTCCGGGAAGCTGGTACATGGCGGGTTACGCTATCTCGAGTATTACGAGTTTCGGCTGGTGCGCGAGGCGCTGATTGAGCGTGAAATCCTGCTCAACGCCGCGCCGCATATCATCTGGCCGATGCGCTTCGTGCTGCCGCATAACCCGAGCGATCGCCCGGCGTGGTTTATTCGCCTGGGGCTGTTCCTCTATGACCACCTTGGCGGGCGCAAAAAACTGCCTGGCACCCGTACGCTGGATCTGCTGCGTGATCCGGAAGGCGCGCCGATCCTCGATAGCTTCCATAAAGGCTTTGAGTACTCAGACTGCTGGGTTGACGATGCGCGCCTGGTCACCCTGAATGCCGTGGACGCCGCCGAGCGCGGCGCCACCATTCTGACCCGCACCCGCTGCGTGGCCGCCGAGCGTAAAGCCGGTGCCTGGGAAATTACCCTGCAAAATACGCAGACCGGCGAACAGCACCGGGTACGGGCAAAAGCGCTGGTGAATGCCTCCGGCCCGTGGGTGCTGGACATCATCAATGATGTGACCCGCTCCCACAGCAAACGCAGCGTGCGCCTGGTAAAAGGCTCACACCTGATCGTGCCAAAATTCTGGGAGGGTCAGCAGGCCTACCTGATGCAAAACCACGACAAGCGCGTGATTTTTATCAACCCGTACGAAGGCGATAAAGCGCTTATCGGCACCACGGATATTCCGTGGGAAGGCGATGCCGACTCCGTCGAGGCGGACAACCGCGAGCAACAATATCTGATTGATGCGGTTAACCGCTACTTCAAAGTGAAGCTGACCGCCGCTGACGTGATTACCCGTTTCTCCGGCGTTCGCCCACTGTTTGACGATGGCAAAGGCAACCCGTCGGCGGTCACGCGGGATTACGTGTTTGAGCTGGATGACCAGCAGCAACTTCCGCTGCTGCACGTCTTTGGCGGTAAAATCACCACCTTCCGTAAGCTTGCCGAACACGCGTTACAAAAACTCGGACCGTTCTTCCCGCAAATGGGCGCAGACTGGACGCGCAGCGCCCCGCTGCCTGGTGGTGAAATTCCCGGGGCCGACTTTGAGTCCTATCTGCAAACCCTGAAAGAGCAGTATGCCTGGCTGCCCACGCCGCTGCGCAAACACTACGCCCGGCTGTACGGCGCGCGTCTGCCCCAGGTGCTGGGGGGCGCGAAGCAGGTGGCCGATTTGGGTCGTCATTTTGGCGGCCTGCTGTATGAAGTCGAAGTGCGCTATCTGGTTGAAAAAGAGTGGGCCCAGCAGCCGGAAGACGTACTCTGGCGTCGCACCAAGCATCGCCTGCACCTGAGCGATGCCCAGCAACAGGCGTTCAGCGACTGGTTCACCGACACCTTCACCGTTCAGCCGTGCGCCCAGGCCAGCTAAGGAGACGACGATGGCACTCACCCTTTCGCTCAATACCAATCCGCTGGTGAATCGCTTTGCCGAACCTGAGGAGCTGATTCAGACCATCGCCCAGCGCATTCGCATCCGCGACGTGCAGCTGACGCATGAGTTTATCAATCCGGGCTGGCCGGCAGCGACCATCAACCAGATGACCCGACGAATGAAAAAAGCGCTGCAGGAGACCGGGGTGCGCGTCACCTCCGGGATGACCGGCCCGTACGGTCGCCTTAACCACTTTGGTCATCCGGACGCCAGCGTGCGCCGCTACTATATCGACTGGTTTAAAACCTTTGCCGATATCACCGCCGAACTGGGTGGTGATTCGGTGGGCTCGCAGTTCGCCATTTTTACCCTGCGAGATTATCAGGATCTCGCCCGCCGCGACGCGCTGATAGCTATCGCCATTGAGTGCTGGGCGGAGGTGGCCGAGCACGCGAAGTCAGCCGGGCTGAAGTATCTGTTCTGGGAGCCGATGAGCGTCGGGCGTGAGTTTGGCGAAACCATTCCCGCCTGTCTGGCGCTGCAAAAACGGCTTAGCGCGGAGCCGATGGCGCTGCCGATGTGGATGATGGCAGATATTGACCATGGCGATGTCACCTCCGCCGATCCGCGGGATTATGACCCCTACGCATGGGCCAAAGCGGTGCCCCGCTACTCGCCGATTATTCATATAAAACAGAGCATGGCGGACAAAGGCGGACATCGGCCATTTACATTACCGTATAATACCCACGGTCGGATCCAGCCGGAACCGCTGCTGAGCGCCTTCGCGCGCGGCGGTGCAGAGAACAATGAAATCTGTCTGGAGCTGAGCTTTAAAGAGCGCGAGCCGACCGACAGCCAGGCCGTTGCCGGTATCGCTGAGAGCGTCGCCTTCTGGGCACCGCATATCGACACCGGCGTGCAGGACCTGAACATTTAACGTTGCTGGCTCGGGCCAGATCACAGGAGTGAGATATGTCTTCATTAAAGGTCGCCTTTATTAAAGCCAACTGGCACAGCGATATCGTGTCGCAGGCGCTGGTCGGTTTTCAGCAGGAAATGGAGAGCCAGCACGTCAGCTGCGATGTGCAAAGCTTGGACGTGCCCGGTGCGTTTGAGATGCCCCTGCTGGCCCAGCGTCTGGCAAAAAGTGGCCGCTATGATGCCATCGTCTGCGCCGCGCTGGTGGTTGACGGCGGCATCTACCGCCATGATTTTGTTGCCCAGGCGGTGGTCAGCGGTCTGATGCAGGCCCAACTTGCCACTGAGGTACCGATGTACTCCATTTCGTTGACGCCGCACCACTTCCAGCCGACGGCAGAGCACATTGGTTTCTATACCGATCACTTCGTGAAAAAAGGCCAGGAGGCTGCCCGGGCGGTGGTGCAAATCCATAGCTTGCAGATGCCAAAAGATTAACGCATGAAAAAACCTCTCGTTCCCGACAGCGAGGAGTCGCTCGGCCTGCGTGCCGCCTGGCTCCACTACGTAGGCGGCCTGACCCAGGCCGCCGTCGCCAAACGTCTTGGCCTGCCCTCCGTGAAAACCCACCGCCTGATTGCCCGCGCCGTGGCGGAAGGGGCAGTAAAAGTCACCATCGATGGCGATATTGTTGCCTGCGTGGAGCTGGAGTCGCGCCTCTGCGCGCGCTTCGGCCTGAATTTTTGCCGCGTCACCCCGGACCTTGCCGAAGAGGGACTGCCGTTGCGCGCGCTGGGCCTCGCCGGAGCGGAGTACCTGCGCAACCTGTTGAGCAATAATCCGGATATCACCATCGGCATTGGCCACGGCCGCACGCTTTCCGCCGCCATCCATCAGCTTCCGCACCTTGACGCCTCCCATGCCCGCTTTGTTTCGCTGCTGGGCTGTCTGACACGCAACTACGCGCTGAATCCGCACGATGTCATGCACCGTATTGCCGAAAAAACCGGGGCGCAGGCCTATATGATGCCGGTGCCTTTCTTTGCCAATACCGTGGAAGACCGCGAAGTCCTGCTCTCCCAGCGCGGCGTAAGTGAAGTCTTCAGTATGGCAGCGGGCAGTACGGTAAAACTGGTGGGTATCGGCACAGTCGAACCGGCGGCGCAACTGGTGGAAGCCGGGCTGATTGCGGTGCAGGAGATTAACGACATATCCGCCGCAGGGGCGATAGGTGAGATGCTGGGTCACTTCTTTGACGCTCGTGGGCAGCGCATCACCAACAGCCTGACGGCGAGAACCCTGGCGGTAACCCTTGATGCGCGTCGTCGGGAAAATATCGTCGCGCTGGTGGGCGGTCAGAGTAAAGTGGCGGCAACGAAGGCGGTGCTGGCAAGCGGCCTGCTCAGCGGATTAATTACCGACGAGCAAACCGCGCGGCCCCTACTGGCTGAGGCTTAATACCGTACGAATGTTTCGGGCGCTGGTGGCGATAATATCAATCGCCCCGGTACGCAGTGCGCCCATAATCGCCATCGCCTTGGTGTTCTCCGAGGCAATCGCAATGACGCAGGGGATCTGCCGTAGCTCATCAATGTTCAGGCCAATCACCCGGTTATCCATCACCGTATTCACATGCTCACCGCGGGCGTTGAAGAAGTCATAGCCCGCAATGTCGCCAATCACGCCCTGATGCAGACCAGCATTACTGATCTCCTGCGGGGTAAACCAGCCCAGCTTCACCATGTAGCTATCTTCATTCATATCGCCAATACCCACCAGCGCAATATCCGCTTTCCGCGCCCGATCGAGGGTATCTTTGATGGTACCGTTTTGCAGCAGCAGATCTCTCAGCTGCGGGTTTTCCACGTAGGCTGGTGCGTATAACGACTCGCTGCTGCCACCAAACTTGCGAGCCAGCAAACGGCTAATATGGTCGGCGTTAATCACGTCCCCAGGTCGATGTGTACCGCCAATGCCGCAGATAAAACGGCAGTCACGCGGTGAGATCGCACCCGAGTTTTCGGCCACTGCCGCCACGTTGCGCCCCTGCCCAACCGCCAGCGTCACGTTATCTTTAAGCACGTTATTGAGATAGCTTGAGACCAGCGAGGCCACCTGACGACGCTGCTCACTCTCATCGGCATAGTCAAGGGCGATAAGCGCCCGGCTGACGGGAAAACGTTCGGTCAGTTGCTTTTCCAGTTGGGTGCTGAAGATAGGGTGGTAGCGCACGTTGATTTCAACGATCCCTTCCTCCTTCGCCCGCTTCAGTAGCCGCCCGACCTTGATGCGGGAAAAACCAAACTTATTCGCAATCTCCTCCTGCGTCACTTCATCACAATAGTAAGCAACCGCGATTTCGGTAAGTAACTCGTACTCCTGCGACACAGTGGGTTTATCCATGCGATATGATTCTCCAGAGCTATAGGTTAGTGTCGGTCAGTATATCAGAAACACATTTTTAACCGCGCACACGTGCTGTCAGCGCGAGCGCTTCATCCAGAATAGTGGCTACCGCCTGCGGCTGATGGGAAAAGCGACCAAGGAAAATACCGTCGGCGTCCGGCCACAGTCGAGTGAGCAGACCCGGCCCGGCGCTACCGCCGTAGATAACCCGGCACTGCTGGCCAAAGCGCTGATGCAGCGCATCGCGCAGCGTGCGGCAGACGTAGCGAATAAAGTTATCGCTAGCGGGCTCCGCCGCGCCGATGGCCCACTGCGGCTCCCAGGCAAAAATCAGCGACGCCAGCGGTAGCGGGCGGTGTGCAAGCAACGCCTGCGCCTGCTCCAGAGCAAAGGCAGCCGCTTCGCTGGCGCTCATCCGCTGCTCTTCGCCAATACAGATAACCGGCGTCAGCCCGTTGGCGAAAGCCATGTCAATTTTACGGTTAATCACCGCGACCGTTTCGCCAAAGTGACGGCGGCGCTCGGCGTGACCGATTTCCACGTACCGGCAGCCCATCTCCTGTAGCAGGCTGGCGCTGGTTTCCCCGGTCCAGGCACCGGCAGGCGCTTCGCAGACGTTCTGCGCCCCGGTGGCCATGCGGGTATCGGCAAAGGCACACAGCGCAACAGGCAGGGTGGGCATCGCGGGGAAGGTAAACAGCTCAACCGGCGCACGGGCCAGAGCTGGCTGTCGGAGCATAGCTGCCACCGCCTCGCACCATTGCTGCGTTTGCTGATAGCCAAAGTAGGCCTTATGGCTAATACCGACAATCACATTTCCACTCATATTCCCCCCGAATGACCAGCCTGTTTACGACCGCTCTACGGCCATCAAATGAACACTACCAGTTCAATGGTACAAAACAAATGCAGCCCCGACGAAACTGTGAGCTCTCTCATAATTTCGGCAATAGTCATGCATCTTTCCCACTAGGTCCTTTTTTATTCGCCTTCACCAGGCTAATAATAAATGAACATAAGAACATTATGTGATCTTTAGTTCATCACCACAACGCTATGCACTCATCTGCGAGGAAAAACCATGTTAAAAGTTGCTATCGGAGCCGATGATGCGGCTACCACTCTGAAAAATCAGGTGAAAACCTATCTGCAGGAAAAAGGGATCGAGGTCGTGGACTTCAGCCACGACGTTGCCGGCAACGATCAAATGTACCCGGACATCGCCTTTAACCTCGCCTCGTCTATTCGCGAGGGGCAATTTGAACGCGGGATACTGCTGTGCGGCACCGGGATCGGGATGGCGATCGTCGCCAATAAAGTGCCGGGGATCCGCGCTGCCCAGTGTCATGATGTCTACTCCGCCTCCCGCGCCCGCAAGAGCAACAACGCGCAGATAATGACTCTCGGTGCCCGCGTTATCGGCAGCGAGCTGGCATTAACCATCGTCGACAGCTGGCTGGATGCAGAATTTGAAGCGGGCCGTTCGGCGTCAAAAGTTGAGCGTATCGCCTACTACGAAAACAAGGTTCACACCCACAACGCACAGTGATAAGGGTTTGCCGCGATGACTCTGTTAGAGAAACTTAAAGCAGTGACAACGGTGGTGGCGGATAGCGGTGACATGAACGCTATCCGCGAGCATCACCCTGAAGATGCCACCACCAATCCGTCGTTGATTTTGAAAGCAGCAGCGCAGCCGATCTACCAGCCACTGATCGAGCAAGCCGTCTCGCTGGCCCGCCAGCAGGGCGGCTCGCAGGAAACACAGTTGATCAATGCCAGCGATCATCTGGCAGTGAACATCGGCGTGGCACTGCTAAGTCAGGTTCCCGGCAAAGTCTCCACCGAGGTGGATGCCCGTCTCTCCTACGACCGGGGGCTGTGCGTGGCGAAAGCGCGCAAGCTTATTCGCCTGTACGAGCATCAGGGTGTTGACCGTTCCCGCGTGCTGATTAAGCTTGCCTCTACCTGGCAGGGCATCAAGGCGGCGGAAGAGCTGGAGCTCGAGGGGATCCACTGTAACCTGACGCTGCTCTTCTCCTTCGCACAGGCCCGTGCATGCGCCGAAGCGGGCGTGTGGCTGATTTCCCCGTTTGTCGGGCGTATTTACGACTGGTATCGCGACCGCAACCTACTGACCAGCGACGATCCCCAGCAAGACCCGGGAGTGGTCTCTGTCCGTCGGATCTATGACTATTACAAGCAGCATCGTTACCCGACGGTCATTATGGGGGCCAGCTTCCGTAAGGTGGAACAAGTGCTGGCGCTGGCAGGCTGCGACCGTTTAACCATTTCCCCGGTGCTGCTCGACGAGCTGGCAACGCGCGATGGCGAGCTGCCAACGATGCTGAAGCCGCCGGTGATTGCCCAGGAAGCCCCTTCACCGCTCTCGGAGTCGGAGTTTAACTGGCTACATAATCAGGATCCTATGGCGGTGGACAAGCTCGCAGAAGGTATTCGCCTGTTTGCCCAGGATCAGGAGAAGCTGGAGGGGCTGCTGAAGGCGGCGTTTGCCAGAGAGGCGGTTGGGCAGGTGTAACAGTTTTGTCGCCTCGCCCTTCTTCAGGCGTTGGGGAGATGACGGAAGCCCGCACGGCATGAGCCCTGCGGGCTTTTTTGTCTCCTTACTCTACTCAGCCGTTCCTGTCAGACATTCCCGCCGTTATCCCCTTTCAGCTTTTCGCGAACAGGCTAAACACGCCAAGCACTAAAGCACTGTAGAAAATCACCCGGTATACGTTGTCGGAGATTGAAACCCACTTGCGGACAATACCCAGCAGCACCACCACTAACGCCGCGGGATAGATGGCACAGAGGACCGGCACCGCGAACGCAATAAGGGAGTTTAATCCCAGCACGGATATCGCCGCCGAGGCGATAAGGGTACTGGCCACCAGCATGCCGTAGGATAAACCCGTCGCATGGCTAAAATAGCGCGCGGTACCTGTGGTTAGCCCAATCGATGTCACCAGACACGCCAGGGTAATAATTACCGCCAGCAGGTTCCGGCCATATGCGCCAAATACTGTCGCCACATAATGGCTGATGATCTCAAGCCCGTTTGTCGCTGCGGCCACAGGACTATGCGCCCCCATCGACAGATAGCTAATATAAATAAGTATTAATCCCGCTGCGGCAATCCCTGCTGCTGCCGCGGAATATTTCAATATCCCGCGTTGATCTTTAACACCACGCCGCTGGCAGGATGAGAGCAATGATCTGTGGACCACATACCAGCGTATTCAGGAGAACCTGATTAAGGGCGGGCTCAGTGGACGGAGTGCGAAAGGCGGACGAACGCATACCCGTGCCGTGCGCGGTATCGACGGTGATGTGAAGCTTAACCGGGCTCTATGGGTGATGGCGGAAGCGATGCTCTCCGGATTTGAGGCAAACGGATGTTAACTCCGGCTTTATGCGGACACCTCCTGTCCGTTCGCTGATTGATTTCCAGGCAGTTTTTCCTCAAAAAGACTATGAAGCCGCATTCTGATTGCATTCATCCTGCAGAAAAAATACCGCTTCCGCTGTCCGTATCCTGTCCGGCCCTCTCGTTACACTAATCACTTAATTTTCAGTCCATTAACAGGATGGGGAACGCCTCTCATGTCTCAGTCTGAGCGCCGCCATGAGCGCCTTGCGGTCCGCCTGTCGCTGATTATCAGCCGTCTTGTGGCGGGTGAAACGCTGGCCATACAGACACTGGCCGCCGAATTTGGCGTGTCAGTGCGCACATTGCGTCGGGATTTTCGCGAGCGTCTGGCCTATCTCGACCTGGAGTTCCGTAACGGGCAATGTCGTCTGCTATCCGGCAGCCGTCAGAGGGAGCTGACGGTGCAGACCTTCGTCCGTCAGTCCGGTGTGGAGGCGCTTTTTCCGGAGATAGACAACCAGCTGGTCAACTCACTATTGAGTGCCAACGAATCTCCCTGCCTTATCTGGCACAGCACCAACGCCAGAACACAGGCACGGAGTGAAGTTTTTACGCGACTGATTCGCGCCATCACTGAACACCGTCGGGTTACGTTACTGGCAGAAGGTCATCGTTGCACAGGTCTGGCCCCCTATCGACTGGTGTGCAGCGATGGCTGCTGGTACCTGACCGGTGAACATGAAGGACATATATCGGTTTTCACGCTGGGTGATATTCATACGGTCACATTCAATCCTGCGCTTTTTGTCCCAGAGACACAGCTACGTAATCTGTTGTCACACCCCGATTTTCTTCGGGTTTTACCTCACTTTCAGACTTTCCATTCACTTCTCGTTGTCGGTGACAACGGTTTAGCATGCAACAAAACCAGCTAACTCGAAAAAAATGGCAGAGCATCACTGTAGATAAACGTTGGCGAAAATTACTTACACATGCAGTTACACGCAAAAAATCATGATGTAAACAAAGAGGGAGCCTTTACATAACTTATTGATTTAGATGGTGCCGATAATAGGAGTCGAACCTACGACCTTCGCATTACGAATGCGCTGCTCTACCAACTGAGCTATATCGGCCCTGCAAGGCCGGTTACGAGCGTAACCACGGGGCAAAAGAGTAGATCTAACCGGGTGATGCGTCAATGCCCTTTTGAATCAAACGGCTATTTTTGCATCACCCGCGATTATTTACGCACGAATGGTATCATCACCAAAGCCGATCCACTTGTAGGTGGTCAGCGCTTCCAGCCCCATCGGACCGCGGGCGTGCAGCTTCTGTGTGCTCACCGCCACCTCCGCGCCCAGACCAAACTGGCCGCCATCGGTAAAGCGCGTCGAGGCATTGACGTAAACCGCAGACGAATCCACTTCATTCACAAACCGATCGGCATTGCGCAGGGTGCGCGTCAGGATCGCGTCAGAATGCTGGGTTCCGTGTTCACGAATGTGCGCAATAGCGTCATCGAGATCCGCAACTACCTTCACGTTCAGATCCAGCGACAAATACTCATCGTCGTACTGCTCCGCATTAACCGGAACGACCTTCGCCGGACCGTCTTTCAGCAGGGCGAAAGCGCTCTCGTCCGCATGCAGCGTGACGCCACTTTCCGCCATCTGCTTGCTCAGCGCTGGCAGGAAGGTACTGGCGATGCCCTGATGCACCAGCAGCGTTTCTACCGTATTACAGGTGCTTGGACGCTGGGTTTTAGCGTTGACGATAATCTTCAGCGCAGGTTCTACCTCCGCGGTGTCATCCACCACGATATGGCATACGCCAATACCACCGGTGATCACCGGAATGGTAGATTGCTCGCGGCACAGCTTGTGCAGGCCCGCACCGCCGCGTGGGATGAGCATGTCGATGTATTTGTCCATGCGCAGCATCTCGTTAACCAGAGCACGGTCGGGGCTTTCAATCGCCTGCACGGCACCCGCCGGTAAACCACACTCCTCCAGCGCCTGCTGGATGACGTTTACCGTCGCGGCGTTGGTGCGCCAGGTCTCTTTCCCGCCACGCAGGATCGCGGCGTTACCGGTCTTCAGGCACAGGGAGGCGACATCCACCGTCACGTTTGGACGCGCTTCGTAAATCACCCCAATGACGCCAAGCGGCACGCGACGACGTTCAAGGCGTAACCCGCTGTCGAGCACCCCACCGTCAATCACCTGCCCTACCGGGTCGGCGAGGTTGCACACCTGACGGACGTCGTCGGCAATACCTTTCAGACGCGCCGGGGTCAGCGCCAGACGGTCGAGCATCGCTTCGCTCAAGCCGTTGCGACGCGCTTCCAGCAGATCCTGCTCGTTGGCGAGCAAAATTTCCTGCGACTGAGATTCCAGATAATCAGCGATTTTTTCCAGCACGCGGTTTTTCTCGCGGCTGGAAAGGAGCGCCAGTTTATACGAGGCGGCTTTCGCGGCTGCGCCCATTTGTTCCAGCATGTTCTGGCTCCTTAACGAATAATCATGTCGTCACGATGCACGGCAACCGGGCCATATTCATAGCCCAGGATGGCGTCGATCTGCTGGGAATGGTGACCAGCAATCCGACGCAGCGCGTCGCTGTTATAACGACTTACGCCATGAGCGATGTCGCGACCTTCAAGGTTACGGATTCGGATCACTTCACCACGCGAGAAGTTGCCTGTCACGCTTTTAATTCCTTTTGGAAGTAACGAGCTTCCTCTTTCCAGAATAGCGGCGGTCGCGCCTTCATCCACGGTCAGTTCGCCAGCCGGGGGCGCGCCAAAGATCCAGCGTTTGCGGTTTTCCAGCGGGGACGCCTGGGCGTGGAAGCGAGTGCCTACAGAGATGCCTTCCATCACATCACCTATCACGCCCGGACGGCTGCCCGCGGCGATGATGGTGTCGATGCCGGCCCGGCACGCCACGTCCGCGGCCTGGAGCTTGGTGCCCATACCGCCGGTCCCCAGACCAGAAACGCTGTCACCCGCGATGGCGCGCAGCGCATCGTCAATGCCGTGAACGTCTTTGATCAGTTCAGCCTGTGGATTAGAGCGCGGATCAGCGGTAAACAGCCCCTGCTGATCGGTCAGAAGCAGCAGCTTATCGGCCCCTGCCAGGATCGCCGCCAGCGCAGAGAGGTTATCGTTGTCGCCCACTTTGATTTCAGCGGTGGCAACAGCGTCGTTTTCGTTAATGACCGGAACGATATGGTTATCCAGCAGCGCGCGCAGCGTATCGCGGGCATTCAGGAAACGTTCTCTGTCTTCCATATCCGCACGCGTCAGCAGCATCTGCCCGACGTGAATGCCGTAGATGGAGAACAGTTGTTCCCAGAGCTGTATGAGTCGGCTTTGTCCCACGGCGGCCAGCAGCTGTTTGGAAGCGATCGTCGCGGGGAGTTCGGGGTAGCCCAGGTGTTCACGCCCGGCGGCAATCGCCCCGGATGTCACAATTACAATACGATGCCCTGCGGCATGCAACTGAGCGCACTGACGTACAAGCTCAACGATATGGGCACGATTCAGGCGGCGCGATCCGCCTGTTAACACACTGGTACCGAGTTTTACCACCAGCGTCTGGCTGTCACTCATGATTCTCTGCCGTTCAACAATAAGGGAAAATGATGTCAGTCAGACGTTTTAACAGGTGTCAGCCCCGTTGCCAACTGCCTTAGCGCATGACCCGTCACTTTGTTGCGCGGGATCAGGAAGCGTAGCGGCAGATTTTGACAATTTTATTACCGAAAAATTAAAACATACTTTTTTAGACATATTCTTACTTTGTCATAAAACTTTCACCCACGAACGATAAAACCCTTCCTGTTTTTCACGGGGTAATAAGCCGAATCTTATTACTCAGCGAATATTAGCGCGTTTTTATAAAATCAGGATTGAAAATGAAAAAGAGCACTCTGGCATTAGTGGTAATGGGCGTAGTTGCTTCCGCATCTGTTCAGGCAGCAGAAGTTTATAATAAAAACGGGAATAAACTGGACGTGTACGGCAAAGTAAAAGCAATGCACTACATCAGTGATGATGACGCTAAGGATGGTGACCAGACTTATGTTCGTTTCGGCTTTAAGGGTGAAACGCAGATTAACGATCAGCTGACGGGCTACGGACGTTGGGAAGCTGAGTTCGCGGGTAACAAAGCTGAAAGCGACTCTTCTCAAAAAACACGTCTGGCATTTGCCGGGCTGAAACTGAAAGACTTCGGCTCACTGGATTATGGCCGTAACCTGGGCGCGCTGTATGACGTCGCCGCATACACCGATATGTTCCCGGAGTTCGGCGGTGACGGCCTGGCTCAGACCGATAACTTCATGACGAAACGCGCCTCCGGTCTGGCCACATACCGTAATACCGATTTCTTTGGCCTGGTTGACGGCCTGAATATGACCCTGCAATACCAGGGCAAAAATGAAAACCGCGACGTGAAGAAGCAAAACGGTGACGGCTTCGGTACCTCCCTGAGCTATGACTTCGGCGGCAGCGATTTTTCTGTGATTGGTGCGTATGCCAGCTCCGACCGCACCAACGAGCAAAACCTTCAGGCACGCGGCGAAGGTAAAAAAGCAGAAGGCTGGGCAACCGGTTTGAAATATGATGCCAATGATATTTATCTGGCCACTATCTATTCCGAAACCCGCAATATGGCCCCTATTTCCGGTGGCTTTGCAAATAAAGCGCAAAACTTCGAAGTAGTCGCGCAATATCAGTTTGACTTTGGTCTGCGTCCATCTCTGGGTTACGTGCAGTCTAAAGGCAAAGATATCGAAGGTATCGGCGATGAAGATATCGTGAAATACATCGACGTAGGTGCGACATATTATTTCAACAAAAATATGTCTGCGTTTGTTGATTATAAGATCAACCAGATTGATGACGATAATAAACTGGGCGTAAGCAGCGATGATATCGTTGCGCTGGGCATGACCTACCAGTTCTGATGTTGTGGTAATAAATAAACCGGCGCTGAGCCGGTTTTTTTGTGCCCGGTGACGCTGTGCTTACCGGGCGTACGGGATAGTACATTTTTCAGACCGAGTAAGGCGTAGCCGCCACCCGGCGCTGGGACATCATCAGGCTCTCAGTTTCACCGCTTCGCTGGAAAAATCGTCCGCAGGCTCCAGCTTCAGATCCAATGTTGCCAGCAGGTCGCGAGCTCTGCCGTGAAATTCTTTTAGCGTATGCTCCAGGCGATCGATCACTTCCTGATCTTTGATGCTCGTCGCCTGCCAGTGCCCGTCTTTATTAAACAGGCCAAACTGATAGGTATAGGTAAAACGGTTTTCCTGTGCTTCCATTTCCATCCACCAGCCCCAGAACTCACGTTTTTCGGGTGCAGGCTTCACGTTGACGCAAACAGCCAGGCAGTCGAAAAAAAAGCGATTCTCTTCACACTGCTCTTCTCGAATATACGGGCCAAGAGCCATGAACTTCTTAATCAGTCTACTTTTCGGGTGTCCACTCGGTAACGTCATTGCGATCTCCTTTTGTGAAGCACTGTTTTACCAAACCAACGAAATTTAGCAAACTATTAACACAATCTCTGCGTGATCCAGCGTGTGATCTCTTTCAGCGCTTTGTCAAAATTCTGGTACACCGGGCTGAAGGGCACCTCCAGCAATTTACCATCAGAAGATGACGACGTGATTAAGCGTGACTCCTCTTCCGGGCTAAACGGATCGTTCTTCCAGAAACCGGACATCATCGGGGTTGGGCAGCGGCGGCCGAGTAAGCCCTGCGTTTTTAATGAATAACGATTAAGTTCAATGCGCAACGCTTCGTCTGAAGCATCATGCATGCCAAGTCGGCTCGCCAGTACGTCCAGATACATCTCAGGAACGCTACCCTGACGCGCAGGATCGCTTAACAGAGCATGCACCACCGGACCAAGACAGGCGACGGCCTTCAGGCGTGAAGATTCAAGGTAGGCAAGCCGTACCGCGACGTTAGCGCCGAAGCGGAAGCCAAACGCGCCAACCCGGGTGTGATCAACCCAGGGGATATTCTCCAGCGCTTTTAATGCATGCTGGTGCAGCAGGCTGGAGTCTTGCGTAAGTTTCCATTTGGATGAAAAACCAATGGAAGGCATATCAAGCGTCAGCATGGCGATTCCGTTTGGGGCAAAGTAGCGCTCATACAGGCTGTAATAGTCAATTTGTAACGAGTCCAGTCCACCGCACATCAGAACCGTCGGGAACGGCCCTTCCCCCTCCGGCATATGCAGGAATCCGGTCACCGGGCTGCCGCCGGGAATGGCGAACTCAATTTCACGCATCCGGCCAGGCAACCGCTGCGCAGCCTCTTCATAAGCCCGGTTTGCCAGCGCCTGCGCCTGCTCTGCCAGTTCGTCGCCTTTAAGATGCGGATATGCAGCGATGCTGTAAAGGTTTGCCGCATGCAGCCAGTGCTTGCCGCTGAGAGTGGCATCTTCTTCCTGGCTCGCTTTTTGCTGCCAGAGCATGGCCTGCTTTGACCATTCGTAGATCCAGTTTCCACCACGGTAGCCCACTACCGTATCGTAGAGATCGCTGTCGGTACGCTCGGACTCGCTCATCACGATACGCGCCTGCACGTCGAGGATTTCACGCGGATCGATGCCGCGCCAGATCCACATCAGGCGGTTAATCATTCGATACCAGTGGGGCACGTTTTTACCGTCTAACGCTGACTGAACGGCAGGCATTGTCCCCGGATTAAACCGACGCACCAGCGTCGACGTTTCAGGGTGCTTGAAACGGGGTTTGAAGAGAGTTTCGGTGAGATTCGCCTGCGTCATTGCGTTGCCTCCATGGATACGTCATATGAAGACCATTGTAACGCGTGGCAGGGTAAAAAGAACAACGCCCGGCATAACCGGGCGTGTAAAGTTACGTACTGAAATTAACGGCCAGAGATAGGCGGTACGAAGACCACGCCCATATCCCATGGCTGTTCAATCCAGGTATCCTGCGGGATATCAATGACGTAATCATCAACCAGTGGGCGACCCGCTGGTTTCGCGAAGATAGTGACGAAGTGCGCTTTTGGATACATTTCGCGGATAGCCACCGCAGTACCGCCGGTATCCACCAGATCGTCGATAACGATAAAGCCTTCACCGTCGCCTTCCGCGCGTTTCAGCACTTTCAGTTCGCGCTGGTTGTCGTGATCGTAGCTGGAGATACAGACGGTATCGACATGACGAATACCCAGCTCACGTGCCAGCAGCGCCCCCGGTACCAGACCGCCACGGCTGACGGCAATAATGCCTTTCCACTGTTCGGAAGGCATCAGACGCGCAGCCAGTTTGCGTGCGTGAATCTGCAACATGTCCCAGGTGACGACGTATTTTTCGCTCATGTGAAGTGTCCCAGCCTGTTTATATACGGCTTAAAAAAAATGAGGGTGAACCAGGTTGCGCGAGATTATAGAGATCTGACGCACTAAAAACCAGTGTTACGCGCCATGAGCCTGAGTTTTTACATGCTTAATGCTACCAGCCACGGGAGAAAGTGGTATTCTCAGTTGCATCTCGCAAGCCTGACTTGTGGTAACGATTAACCTGCTAACCCTGTGACCTGCAACATTGTTTTGCAGCGCAACGACAAGGAGACCTATCGTGTCTGAACTGTCTCAATTATCTCCACAGCCGCTGTGGGATATTTTTGCCAAAATCTGCTCCATTCCGCACCCTTCCTATCACGAAGAACAGCTTGCCGAACATATTATGGGCTGGGCAAAGGAAAAAGGTCTGCACGCTGAACGCGACCAGGTTGGCAATATTCTTATCCGCAAACCTGCCACCGCAGGTATGGAAAACCGTAAGCCAGTGGTATTGCAGGCGCACCTGGACATGGTTCCGCAGAAAAACAACGACACCGTTCACGACTTCACAAAAGACCCGATTCAGCCGTACATCGACGGCGAGTGGGTGAAGGCGCGGGGCACGACCCTGGGCGCAGATAACGGCATTGGTATGGCTTCCGCGCTGGCCGTGCTGGCTGACGACAGCGTTGAACACGGTCCGCTGGAAGTGCTGCTGACCATGACTGAAGAAGCGGGCATGGATGGCGCGTTCGGTCTCCAGGCAAACTGGCTGCAAGCGGACATTCTGATCAACACCGACTCCGAAGAAGAAGGTGAGATCTACATGGGCTGCGCGGGCGGGATCGATTTTATCTCTACCCTGCCGCTGTCCCGCGAAGCGATCCCTGCCGGATTCGAGACCTTTAAGCTGACGCTGAAAGGGCTGAAAGGCGGTCACTCCGGCGGTGATATTCACCTGGGCCTGGGCAACGCCAACAAACTGCTGGCGCGTTTCCTGGCGGGCCATGCCGCTGAACTGGATCTGCGTCTGGTGGACTTCAACGGCGGTACTCTGCGTAACGCGATCCCTCGCGAAGCCTTCGCTACCTTGGCAGTGCCTGCGTCGAAAGCGGACGAACTGAAAAAACTCTCAAGCGTGTATCTGGAGATCCTGAAAAACGAACTGTCTGCAAAAGAGAAAAACCTGACGGTGGTGCTGGAGTCCGTTACGACGGATAAAGCCGCGCTGACCGCACAGTCTCGTGACACGTTTGTCCAGCTGCTGAACGCAACGCCAAACGGCGTTATTCGCAACTCTGACGTGGCGAAAGGCGTGGTGGAAACCTCCCTGAACGTGGGCGTGGTGACCATGGGTGACGACAGCGCAGAGATCATCTGCCTGATCCGTTCCCTGATCGACAGCGGAAAAGAGTACGTTGTGAGCATGCTGGAATCTCTGGGTACCCTGGCGGGCGCGAAAACGTCTGCAAAAGGCAGCTACCCGGGCTGGCAGCCGGATGCAAGTTCTCCGGTCATGGCACTGGTGCGTGAAACTTATCAGCGACTGTTCAACAGCACCCCGAACATTCAGGTTATTCACGCGGGTCTGGAGTGTGGTCTGTTCAAGAAACCGTATCCGGATATGGACATGGTCTCCATTGGGCCGACCATCACGGGTCCACACTCCCCGGATGAACAGGTTCATATTGAAAGCGTCGGTCACTACTGGACGCTGCTGACTGAGCTGCTGAAAGCAATCCCTGCGAAGTAATTCGTCGTCTGTTGCCCGGTGGCGCTACGCTTACCGGGCCTACAATTAGCGTAATCTACAGCCCCAACACCAGCTGACGCTCCAGCTGCGGATCCAGCAAGGTGACGTGCAGCCCCACCAGCCTCACCCCTCGCCCGCCCCGCCGTTCTTCCCATGCCTTTTTTGCCGTCGCGATAAGATCCTCTTTGTTGAGGCGTGGCCAGACGTGTTCCTGCGTCGTCTGCTGAAAATCGTTAAATTTCAGTTTGATGCCCTGCCGGGCAATAAGCAGATCCGGTTTGACCTTCAGTAAGCGTCGTTCAAGTTCAGGATAGAGTTGTTCCGTAATAATGGTTTCACATTCGGTCCAGTCATGGATATCTTCGCTCAGCGTGCGTTCAACGCCGACCGATTTACGCAGCCGTTCGTTGTTCACATCCCGGTCATCAATGCCCTGACTGCGTTCCCACAGTACGCGGCCAAACTTGCCAAAACGCTTAAGCAGCAGCGCCAGATCGCTGCGCTGAACGTCTTCGCAGGTGCGTAGCCCCATACTTTCCAGCTTCGCGGCGGAGACTTTGCCCACTCCGGGGATTTTGCTGAGCGGCAGCGTCTTTAAAAACGCCGAAACCTCTTCCGGAGTGATAACGTACTGGCCGTTGGGCTTATTTAAATCGGAGGCGATTTTGGCGAGAAATTTGACCGGCGCGACACCCGCCGATGCCGTCAGGTTCAGCTCGTTAAAAATAGTCTGGCGGATCTCCTGCGCCATCAGGGTGGCGGAGCCGTGGCAGTGCACGCTGTGGGTGACATCAAGATAGGCTTCATCCAGCGATAACGGTTCGATAAGTGAAGTGTAGCGGGAAAAGATCTCCCGAATGTGGCTCGATGCTTCTTTATAGGCATCAAAACGTCCGGGCAAAAGAGTGAGATGCGGGCACAGTTTCAGCGCCATCGCTGTCGGCATGGCGCTGCGCACGCCGTATTTGCGAGCAGGATAGTTGGCGGTGCTGATGACACCGCGCTGTACCCGGCTGCCGCCAATGGCAATGGGAATATCCCGCAGCGCCGGGTTGTCACGCATCTCCACTGCGGCAAAAAAGCAGTCCATATCGACATGGATTATTTTGCGCATAGTAAGCCCTCACTCGTTACTGGATAAGTATACAGTAAACAAATGAGGGTTGAGAAGTGTGCATGGGAATTGTCGGGTGGCGGCGTTGCCTTACCCGACCAGGAAGACTAAATAATGCGTTGCTGCTCGCGAGCCATCCGCTTTTTCCGCGCATCGCACGGTTCCGGACAATCGCACACTTTTTCCATTCCGATGGAAGAGATGCCTCCGCAACTGCCCTGAATGCTTTTACGCTTGATGATCCAGCCTAAGGACATGCCGAAGATCACCAGCACAAACACCGCAAAGGTCGCCAGAAAGGTCAGCATAATCAGCCTCCGAAATCATCGAGCATGATGTTCTCATCTTCCACGCCAAGATCTTTTAGCATCTTAATCACGGCCGCGTTCATCATTGGTGGACCACACATATAGAACTCGCAGTCTTCCGGTGCCGGGTGCTGTTTGAGGTAATTTTCATACAGCACGTTGTGGATGAAGCCCGTATAGCCTGTCCAATTATCTTCCGGCTGCGGATCGGATAACGCCACATGGAAGGTAAAGTTAGGGTTATCACGTGCCAGTTGTTCAAACTCATCGTCATAGAACATTTCGCGCAGTGAACGCGCTCCGTACCAGAAGCTGATCTTGCGCTTGCTGCCAAGTCGTTTGAGCTGGTCAAAGATATGCGAACGCATCGGCGCCATACCCGCTCCGCCGCCGATAAAGACCATCTCCGCGTCAGTATCTTTGGCAAAGAATTCGCCGAACGGGCCGGAAATCGTCACTTTGTCGCCAGGCTTGAGGGACCAGATATAGGATGACATGACGCCAGGGGGGGCATCAGGCACATTCGGTGGCGGCGTGGCGATACGCACGTTGAGCATAATAATGCCCTTCTCTTCCGGGTAGTTAGCCATGGAATAGGCGCGGAGCGCGGGCTCTTTTACCTCGGAAACAAAGCGGAAGAGGTTAAATTTATCCCAGTCGGCCCGGTACTCTTCGGGCACGTCGAAGTCAGCATACGCGACGGTGTGTGCCGGACATTCAATCTGGATATACCCACCCGCACGGAACGGGACGCTCTCCCCTTCAGGGACACGCAGCTTGAGCTCTTTAATGAACGTGGCTTTGTTATCGTTAGAGATAACTTCGCACTCCCATTTTTTCACGCCGAAGATCTCCTCCGGCAGCTCAATCTTCATGTTCTGGCGCACAGCGACCTGGCACGCCAGACGGCATCCCTCTTTCGCTTCACGCTTCGTAATATGCGACAGTTCCGTTGGCAGAATATCACCGCCGCCCTCTTTCACCGTCACACGGCACTGGCCACAGGAGCCACCGCCGCCACAGGCAGACGAGACAAAAATCCCGTTGCCGGAGAGCGTGTTAAGCAGCTTATCCCCTGCCGGGGTACGGATCTGATTCTGCGGATCGTCATTGATATCAATGATCACATCCCCGGAATTGACCAGCTTCGCACGCGCCGCCAGGATCAGCCCTGACAGCACCAGTACTATCAGCGTGAACATCACCACGCCAAGAATAATTTCCATTTGTTAGCCCTTATAGCTGCACACCGGAGAAGGACATAAAGCCCAACGCCATCAGGCCGGTGGTGATAAAGGTGATCCCTAAGCCACGAAGCCCCGCAGGTACGTTGGCATATTTCATTTTTTCACGGATCCCCGCCATGGTAACAATCGCCAGCATCCAGCCGATACCGGAACCGAAGCCATACACAACCGATTCACTGAAGTTGTAATCACGCTGAACCATAAAGGAAACACCGCCAAAAATGGCGCAGTTCACGGCGATCAGCGGCAGGAAGATCCCCAGCGCGTTGTACAGCGACGGGAAGTATTTATCGAGGATCATCTCCAGGACCTGAACAAGCGCCGCAATCACTCCGATAAAGGTGATGAAGTTCAGGAAGCTAAGATCAACCCCCTCCACCAGCGCGCCATCGCGCAGCACGAAGTTGAATACCAGGTTGTTAATCGGAACGGAAAGCCCCAGCACAACGGTAACTGCCACGCCCAGACCAAATGCCGTCGATACCTTTTTAGAAACGGCAAGGAACGTACACATGCCCAGGAAGAAAGCGAGCGCCATGTTTTCAACAAACACCGCGCGCACAAATAAACTCAGGTAATGAGCCATTGTCGGTTACTCCTTTTCCTGCTGTTCAGGCTTCAACGTACGAATCAGCCAGATCAGCAAACCGATAATGAAAAATGCGCTTGGGGCCAGCAGGAACAGGCCGTTCGGCAGATACCAGCCGCCGTTCTGTACCGTATCCAACACCGGAATGCCAAACAGCTTGCCGCTGCCAATAAGTTCGCGCAGGAAACCAACCGTCAACAGGATTACGCCGTAACCCAGGCCGTTGCCGATACCGTCCATAAAGCTCGCCAGCGGCGGCATTTTCATCGCATAGGCTTCAGCACGCCCCATCACGATACAGTTGGTGATAATCAGGCCGACAAACACCGAAAGCTGCTTCGAGGTTTCATAGGCGAAGGCGCGCAGGAGCTGATCGACCACGATCACCAGCGAGGCGATGATCGCCATCTGCACGATGATCCTTACGCTGTTGGGTATGTGGTGGCGGATCATTGAGATAAACATGCTGGAAAACGCTGTCACCAGCGTTACCGCCAGCGTCATGACCACCGCCGTTTCCAGCTTGGTGGTGACCGCCAGCGCCGAGCACACCCCCAGCACCTGAAGCGTTATCGGGTTATTGGCTAACAGCGGGCCAATCAGCACCTTTTTAACTTCTTTCAGTTCACCCGTATCAGCCATTATTCAGCGCTCCTTCACGTACATTCTTCAGGAAGGGACCAAAGCCCAGTTCACCCATCCAGAAATCAAAGCTGTGCTGCACACCGTTTGAGGTGAGCGTGGCGCCGGAAAGGCCATCAACGGCAAATTCATCGCCGGGACGCGCGCCCCCTTTTACCACCTTCAGCGCAGGCTGGCCGTTGTCGTCGAGCACTTTTTTACCAACAAACTGTGCCCGCCAGTTAGGGTTCTCAACTTCGCCCCCCAGCCCCGGCGTTTCGCCCTGATCGTAATAAGTAATGCCTTTAACCGTACGGCCGTCGGTATCCAGCGCCACAAAGGCGTACATCATTGACCATAAACCGTTGCCATAGATGGGCAACACGATTTTCTGAATGCGTTTTTGCTCGTCACGGACGAGGTAAATCTCCGCGACATTGCTGCGGCGCTTAATGCCTGCCGGATCCTGCGAGGCGTCAAGCGTGGTGCTCATTTGCGGATCTTTTAGCGCCAGCGCCTGGTTGTATTTCGCCGGGTCTTTATCCATTAACTCCCCGGTTTTTAAATCCACCAGCCGTGCGGTAATACGTTCGGCAAACACCGCTGCGACGTCATCCTTCGTCATGCCTTCCTGCATCAGCCCGGCAACGGCCAGGATGTTACGCTGTTTATCCAGCGCACGTTGCTCCTGCTGTAGCGGTTTCAACCCTACGGCAGAACCGGCCACGACAATGGAACAAACCAGACACAGTACCAGCACCACCAGCAGCGTTTTGCTGATGCTGTCGTTATTTTTGATCTCAGCCACGCGCCTTCCTCCGCTTAATGTTGGCGCGCACGACCAGGTAGTCGAACAGCGGCGCAAACAGATTGGCAAACAGAATGGCCAACATCATCCCTTCCGGATAAGCCGGGTTGACCACGCGAATCAGTACACACATCACCCCAATGAGCGCGCCGTAACACCATTTACCTCTGTCGGTAAACGAAGCCGAGACCGGATCGGTGGCCATGAACATCATGCCAAACGCAAAGCCTCCCAGCACAAGGTGCCAGTACCACGGCATGGAGAACATCGGGTTTGTGTCTGAACCAATGAAGTTGAAAAGCGTGGCGGTGAGTACCATCCCGAGCATGACGCCAGCGACAATGCGCCAGGACGCCACGCGGCCAAAGAGGATGATAGCCCCGCCGATCAAAATCATCAGGGTAGACACTTCACCGATGGAGCCTGGAATATTGCCGATAAACGCATCAAACCAGGTGACAGGCTGTCCGGTTGCATTATTGACCAGCGTTTCGCCGCCGCCAGCCGCCCACTGTGAAAGTGGCGTCGCGCCGGAGAATCCGTCTGCTGCCGTCCACACCAGGTCGCCCGAGATTTGCGCCGGATAAGCAAAGAACAGGAACGCGCGTCCTGCCAGCGCCGGGTTGAGGAAGTTGCGTCCGGTCCCGCCGAAGATCTCCTTGGCAATCACCACGCCAAAGCTGATCCCCATCGCCGCCTGCCAGAGCGGCAGCGTTGGCGGAACAATCAGCGCAAACAGAATAGAGGTAACAAAGAAGCCCTCGTTGATCTCATGTTTGCGAATAATGGCGAACAGCACCTCCCAGAAACCGCCCACGATAAAGACAGTCATATAGATGGGGAGGAAGAAGACAGCGCCCAGCGTCATCATGCTGATCCAGCCGGCATCTGCCGCAAAGCTCACCCCCAGCGACTGTGCCAGACGATAGTGCCAGTCAGACTGAATCACCTGCGCCAGCTGCTCTGCATCATACATATGGTGCAGCGCCGGAATAGTTTGCAACCCAACGTTATACATCCCCCAGAACATGGCCGGGAAGACCGCAAACCAGACCAGAATCATCATTCGCTTGAGGTCGATGGCGTCGCGAACGTGCGCCGCGCCTTTCGTTACCAGACCCGGCGTGTAGAAAATGGTCGTTGTCGCTTCATACAGCGGGTAGTACTTTTTGAGCTTCCCTTCGGTAAAGTGCGGCTCAATTTTTTCAAAGAGGTGTTTTAAGCCCATGTTTATCCTTCCTGCTCAATGCGGGTTAACACCTCGCGCAATACGGGTCCATATTCGTATTTACCTGGACACACATAGGTACACAGCGCCAGATCTTCTTCGTCCAGCTCCAGACAGCCCAGCGCCTGGGCACCGTCGGTATCACCGGCCAGGAGATCCCGCAGCAGCACGGTGGGCAGAATATCCAGCGGCATCACGCGTTCGTAGTTGCCAATCGGAACCATGGCGCGCTCACCGCCGTTGGTGCTGGTGGAGAAGTTAAACAGCTTATGACGCAGGAAGTGGCCGAGCGTGGTGCGGGTTACCGAGTATTTTTCTGCGCCAGGCAGTACCCAGCCGAACAGCTCTTTCTCGCGTCCTTCAAGCACCACACTCACCTGAAGATGGAAACGACCCAGCCAGGCCATCGGGCCTGTCGCGTGCCTGCCGCTCAGCACCGAACCGGAAATAATACGGTTTTCACCCTCTTTCGTTTCGCCAGCCAACAGCGCCGTCAGGTCAGCCCCAAGCAGCGTGCGAACCAGACGCGGTTGGGTTGCCTGAGGGCCGCCGATGGCAATAATGCGTTCTGCGCACAGCTCACCCGTGGTGAACAGCTTACCGATAGCGATCACGTCCTGATAATTAAGATGCCAGACCTGTTTCGTCAGGCTTACCGGCTCCAGGAAATGAATATGCGTTCCCACCAGTCCCGCCGGATGCGGGCCGGCAAATTCATTAAAGGCCACCTGCCCTTGCGGATGACCGCCCAGCTTACCGCCGCTGGCCTGGCAGACATGCACTTTGCCCGGCGTCAGGCGTGTTAACACGGTGAGGCCGGCATCGAAAGCTTTTCGTTCCGCCAGGATAAGAGGCTGCGGATCTGCGCTGAGCGGGTTGGTGTCGATGGCCGTAACGAAGATAGCGGCCGGCACAGTGCCTGGCACGGGCGTTTTGCTATAGGGCCGCGTGCGAAGCGCCGTCCACAGTCCCGACTCCAGCAGTTGCGTCTGCACCACGTCGTGGCTGAGGGTGGCGAGATCGGCGGCGTCAAAACGCGCAAATTCGCGTTTCTCATCACCTTCAATTTGAATAACAACCGATTGCAGGACGCGACGCTCACCACGATGGATGGCAACAACGGTGCCGCTGGCTGGGGCTGTAAACATAACGCCAGGATTTTTTTTATCCTCGAAGAGTGCCTGGCCTTTTATTACGCGATCGCCTTCCTGTACCAGCATCGCAGGACGCATGCCCACGTAATCATCACCTACAATGGCGACATGATGAATACTGGCGCCGGTGGTAACGTGCTGTTCAGGCACGCCAGAGATTGGCAGATCGAGTCCTTTTCTGATTCTAAACATGTGGTTAGCAGGTATCCATGAACAACAATCCAGAGAGGCCGGAGTGTACCATTTTCGGCCCTGCCAGGGGCAGCAAATCCGCCGTCTGGCGCGCCGAAATGCGAGCTATTGCGCAAAGTTCCTGGAGTCAGGACAATGTGAATGGGTTATAAAGTAAAACTAATTTGTAAACGCAAAGGTTGGCTCTTGCGAAAATCTCCATCGGTGCTAATGTGAGCGCTCCTGTCCAGATTAGTCTGATTTCGGGTGTCTTTTGCCGTTCTGGCAAGTTGGTCATTGTTTTATCAAGGAACCAGTAGTATGCGTAAAATCGCATTGTTCATTGCGATGCTTCTGATACCGTGCATGTCGTTTGCCGGGCTGCTTGGCAGTAATAGTTCAACGACGCCGATCAGTAAAGAGTATAAACAGCAGTTGATGGGATCCCCGGTTTATATTCAAATCTTCAAGGAAGAGCGCACACTCGATCTGTTTGTCAAAATGGGCGAGACTTATCAGCTGCTCGATAGCTACAAAATCTGTAACTATTCTGGCGGGCTGGGGCCGAAACAGCGGCAGGGTGACTTCAAAAGTCCGGAAGGGTTTTACAACGTTCAGCGTAATCAGCTAAAACCGGACAGCCGCTTCTATAAAGCGATTAACATCGGTTTCCCCAATGCCTTCGACCGTGCGCACGGTTACGAAGGGAAATACCTGATGATCCACGGCGCCTGCGTGTCTGTCGGCTGTTATGCGATGACGGATTCCGGCATTGATGAAATCTTCCAGTTTGTCACGGGCGCACTGGTCTTCGGTCAGCCGAATGTTCAGGTCAGCATCTATCCGTTCCGTATGACGGATGCGAACATGGCACGCCATAAGTACTCTGTTTACACAGATTTCTGGAAACAGCTAAAACCGGGCTATGACTACTTCGAGCAGACCCATAAGCCGCCGGTGGTGTCCATCGTCAATGGCCGTTACGTGGTGAGTAAACCGCTCAGCCATGAAGTGGTTCAGCCGCAGCTGGCGTCAAATTACGCGGTCCCCGAGACAAAATAGCGCCCACTCGCCTGGCATGATCTTTTGCCAGGTTTCGTTGCCCGTCAGTGGCTGCGTTGCAATGACAGTGACCACATCGTTCGGTGTGGTCTCCTTCTGAAAATCAATTTCCACATCCTGATCGAGCAGCGTGGCGACGCCAAACGGCGCACGTCGGGTGATCCAGAACAGATTTGTCGAGCAGAACGCCATCACGTAGCGCCCGTCAGACAGCAGCATATTAAAGACGCCCTTCGCGCGTAACTCAGACGCCAGTGACGCTATGTACTTAAAAACGGCGGTCATGTTGCCGGGCGTACGGGGATAGCGCTCGGTCAGCTTGTGCAGCAGCCAGCAAAATGCTTTTTCGCTGTCCGTTTCACCGACAGGACGAAAATTGCCGGTTTCCAGTGATTTATAGCCCGAGAGCTGCCCGTTGTGCGCGTAGGTCCAGTTACGGCCCCACAGTTCACGGGTAAACGGATGGGTATTTTCCAGCGCCACTTCGCCGCGATTGGCCTGGCGAATATGCGCGATCACCGAACAGGATTTAATAGGATAGTCCTGCACCAGTCTGGCAATGGGTGAGTTAAAGCTGGGCTGTGGATCTTTAAACGTGCGGCATCCTTTGCCTTCGTAGAAGGTAATGCCCCAGCCGTCTTTATGCGGCCCGGTTCCTCCACCGCGCTGAACCAGCCCGGTAAAACTAAAGCAGATATCGGTTGGCACATTGGCGCTCATCCCGAGCAGTTCGCACATAGATCACCTCCACAACAGCGGGGGGCACCGGCGCCCCCCAGCGAAGTCTTACTTAACCATCTCTTTTTCGATCAATTGGATCAGGATGTGGATCACTTTGATGTGAATTTCCTGAACGCGATCGGCATAACCGAAGTGTGGAACGCGGATTTCAATGTCCGCTGTACCGTCCATCTTACCGCCATCTTTCCCGGTCAGGGTGATCACTTTCATGCCCTTCTCACGCGCGGCGGCGATCGCTTTGATCACGTTAGCGGAGTTACCGGACGTGGAGATACCCAGCAGCACGTCGCCTTCACGGCCTACGGCTTCAACGTAGCGGGAAAAGATGTGGTCGTAACCGAAGTCGTTGCCTACACAGGAGATGTGGCTCACGTCGGAAATCGCAATCGCCGGGTAGCCCGGACGGTTTTCGCGATAGCGTCCGGTCAGCTCCTCGGCGAAGTGCATGGCGTCACAGTGGGAACCGCCGTTACCGCAGGAGAGCACTTTACCGCCGGCTTTGAAGCTGTCAGCAAGCAGGACCGCCGCGCGCTGAATAGCGTGAATATTGGCATCATCTTTCAGAAAGTTCGCCAGCGTTTCCGCCGCTTCGTTCAGTTCGTTACGAATAAGATCCTGGTACATGAGGATAATCCTTCAGTATTGATGAAATAACACAGTGGAGTGTACCGGATAGCAGTAAAAGCGAGAAGCTAAAGCCATGCGAATCGTCCGGCGTTTTGATTTTTTGTGCCGGCTAAAACGCGAACAATGTGAACCAGGTTGTAATTATTTTGTAAACACATTGCTAAAGGAAATGACATCAACTACAACCATATCATCACAAGTGGTCAGACCTCCTACAAGCAAGGGAGCTTTTCTTTATGATGATTTTGAGCATTCTCGCAACCGTTGTACTGCTCGGTGTGTTGTTCTATCACCGTGTCAGTTTATTCCTGAGTAGCCTGATTCTTCTGGCCTGGACGGCTGCACTTGGCGTCGCTGGCCTGTGGAATATCTGGGTTCTTGTTCCCCTGGCCATCATTTTACTACCGTTTAACCTGACGCCGATGCGTAAGTCGATGATCTCTGTGCCGGTGTTCAGGGGATTCCGTAAAGTGATGCCGCCGATGTCGCGTACAGAGAAAGAAGCGATTGACGCCGGTACGACCTGGTGGGAAGGCGATCTGTTCCAGGGCAACCCGGACTGGAAAAAGCTTCACAACTATCCACAGCCGCGTCTGACCGCCGAAGAACAGGCCTTTATTGATGGTCCGGTAGAAGAAGCGTGCCGCATGGCAAACGACTTTGCCATCACTCACGAAATGGCCGACCTGCCGCCTGAGCTGTGGGCATACCTGAAAGAGCATCGCTTCTTCGCGATGATCATTAAGAAAGAGTATGGCGGTCTGGAATTCTCCGCTTACGCTCAGGCTCGCGTGCTGCAAAAACTGGCGGGTGTCTCCGGGATCCTGGCGATTACCGTTGGCGTGCCAAACTCCTTAGGCCCGGGCGAGCTGTTACAGCATTACGGTACAGAAGAGCAGAAAGATCACTACCTGCCGCGTCTGGCGCGTGGCCAGGAAATTCCGTGCTTCGCGCTGACCAGCCCGGAGGCGGGCTCTGATGCCGGCGCGATCCCCGATACCGGCGTGGTTTGCATGGGCGAGTGGCAGGGCCAGCAGGTGCTGGGCATGCGCCTGACCTGGAACAAACGTTATATCACCCTCGCGCCTATCGCCACGGTGCTGGGCCTGGCGTTCAAACTCTCTGACCCGGAAAAACTGCTGGGCGGTGAAGAAGATCTGGGCATTACCTGTGCGCTGATCCCAACCTCGACCCCAGGTGTTGAGATTGGTCGCCGTCACTTCCCGCTGAACGTACCGTTCCAGAACGGTCCTACCCGCGGTCAGGATATCTTTGTCCCGATTGATTACATCATCGGTGGCCCGAAAATGGCCGGTCAGGGCTGGCGTATGCTGGTAGAATGTCTGTCTGTGGGCCGCGGCATTACCCTGCCGTCGAACTCAACCGGCGGTCTGAAATCGGTGGCGATGGGGATTGGGGCTTACGCGCATATCCGCCGTCAGTTCAAAATCTCCATCGGCAAGATGGAAGGTATCGAAGAGCCGCTGGCGCGTATTGCGGGCAATGCCTACGTGATGGACGCCGCAGCCTCGCTGATTACCTACGGAATTATGCTGGGCGAAAAACCCGCCGTGCTGTCGGCAATTGTGAAATACCACTGTACCCACCGTGCACAGCAGTCAATTATTGATGCAATGGATATCGCAGGCGGTAAAGGGATCATGCTCGGTGAAGGCAACTTCCTGGCACGCAGCTATCAGGGCGCTCCGATTGCCATCACCGTTGAAGGGGCAAACATCCTGACCCGCAGCATGATGATCTTCGGTCAGGGCGCCATTCGCTGCCATCCGTACGTGCTGGAAGAGATGGCCGCCGCGCAGAATAACGACGTGGATGCCTTTGACAAGCTGCTGTTCAAACATATCGGTCACGTGGGCAGCAATGAAGTGCGCAGCTTCTGGCTCGGCCTGACGCGCGGCCTCACCAGCGCGACGCCGACCAGCGATGCGACTAAACGTTATTACCAGCACCTGAACCGCCTGAGCGCTAACCTGGCCCTGCTGTCTGACGTCTCGATGGCCGTTCTTGGCGGAAGCCTGAAGCGTCGCGAGCGCATCTCTGCCCGTCTGGGCGACGTGCTGAGCCAGATCTTCCTGGCCTCTGCGGTTCTAAAACGCTACGACGACGAAGGCCGTCAGGAAGCGGATCTGCCGCTGGTGCACTGGGGTGTACAGGATGCGCTGTATCAGGCAGAACAGGCTATTGACGACCTGCTGGCGAACTTCCCGAACCGCTTTGTGGCAGGTGCCCTGCGCGTGGCGATCTTCCCGACCGGTCGTCATTACCTGGCGCCGTCTGACAAGCTGGATCATAAAGTGGCGAAGATCCTTCAGGTTCCGAGCGCAACCCGCTCCCGTATTGGCCGCGGCCAGTATCTGGCCCCTACCCCGCATAACCCTGTCGGCCTGCTGGAAGAGGCGCTGCTGGACGTGATGGCCGCCGACCCGATTCACCAGAAGATCTGCAAACAGCTGGGTAAAAACCTGCCGTTCACCCGCCTGGACGAGCTGGCAAAACAGGCCCTGGCGGGCGGCATCATCGACAACAGCGAAGCCGCACTCCTGGTGAAAGCCGAAGAGAGCCGTCTGCGCAGTATTAACGTGGATGATTTCGAACCGGAAGAGCTGGCGACACAGCCGGTAAAGCTGCCGGAGAAGCACCGCAAACCTGAAGCCGCATAAGACGTTCAGCGTCCATCAACCCCGCTCCGTGCGGGGTTTTTTAATGCCACATTTTCTCGTAATGACGTGCTACAGTGTCAAAAAGCGATCTTTTAAGGAGTCGGTATCGTGCCTGGTTTGAAGATTTCTGTTTTGCAGCAGCCTTTAGTTTGGATGGACGGTCCAGCCAACCTTCGCCATTTCGATCGCCAGCTCGAAGAGATTAGCGGTCGCGATGTGATTGTCCTGCCGGAGATGTTCACCACGGGTTTTGCGATGGAGGCTGCAAAACAGTCGATGCCGCAGGACGAGGTTGTGGCCTGGATGCACGCCAAAGCGCAGGAGACAAACGCGCTGATTGCCGGTAGCGTCGCCCTCCAGACCGAACGCGGGCCGGTTAACCGCTTCCTGCTGGTCGAGCCAGAGGGAAAGGTGCATTTCTACGATAAGCGCCACCTGTTCCGCATGGCGGATGAGCATCAACATTATGTAGCCGGAAACGAACGCGTGGTGTTTGAATGGCGCGGCTGGCGTATTTTGCCGCTGGTCTGTTATGACCTGCGCTTCCCCGTCTGGTCCCGCAACCGCAACGATTACGACCTGGCGCTGTATGTTGCCAACTGGCCTGCGCCACGCTCCCTGCACTGGCAGGCTTTACTGACCGCGCGCGCGATTGAAAATCAGGCTTATGTCGTTGGCTGTAACCGCGTAGGAACGGACGGCAACGGGCATCACTATCGCGGTGACAGCCGGGTGATCAGTCCGCAGGGTGAGATTATTGCCACCGCCGAGCCGCATCAGGCAACACGAATTGACGCTGAGATCTCGTTAACGGCGTTAAAGGAGTATCGGGAGAAGTTTCCGGCCTGGCAGGATGCAGATCAGTTAACGATCGGATAAACGCAACCCGCGATGTTACCCTGGCTTATCGCCTTGCGTAACATCAGGGAAAAGCAGAAATGAAAAAGGCCCACGTTATAAATAACGTGGGCCTGAATAGTGGCGGAACGGACGGGACTCGAACCCGCGACCCCCTGCGTGACAGGCAGGTATTCTAACCGACTGAACTACCGCTCCACTGTTCCCGTTTGGGGAACGAGGCGAATATTACGGTTTGCCTCTGAACTCGTCAACGCTTTTTCTCAGGTTTTGAATCGTTTGCTGCAAAATTCACCCAAACGGTGATTTAACAAACGTTTCGGCACATTTTCACGTGCGCCACAAACAGCTTCCGCCCTTCTTCTGCACTAAATCGAGACGAGATTCATGGTTCATCAGTTCTTCATCACTGGCTAAAACAACCCGCAGGCGATTCGCCTGACGCACAATGCGCTGAATTCCCCCTTCATCCCGCGTCTGCTGGGATTCATTTTCCATACTGAATTTCATCGACGTTTGCCCGCCGGTCATGGTCAGGTAGACATCGGCCAGGATCTGGGCATCGAGCAACGCGCCGTGCAGCGTTCGCTTGGTGTTGTCTATCTCATAGCGAGAGCACAGGGCATCAAGGCTGTTACGCTTGCCGGGGAACATCTTCCTTGCCAGCGCCAGGCTATCCGTGACTTTACAGAACGTATTCGTCTTCGGAATATCACGGTTGAGCTTGCTGAACTCATAGTCCATAAAGCCGATATCGAACGACGCGTTATGAATGACAAGTTCCGCACCTCTGATGTAGTCGAGAAATTCATCTGCGACGTCGGCAAAGGTGGGCTTATCCAGCAAAAACTCGTCGGCAATTCCGTGAACGCCGAACGCTTCCGGGTCCACCAGCCGATCGGGTTTGAGGTAAACGTGGAAGTTGTTGCCCGTAAGGCGACGGTTCACCACTTCAACGGCACCAATCTCAATGATTTTATGCCCTTCGTAGTGGGCGCCAATCTGGTTCATACCGGTGGTTTCGGTATCGAGAACAATCTGGCGAGTAATTGCAGTGCTCATAGCGGTCATTTATGTCAGACTTATCGTTTTACTGAACGTTTCAAATACAGGAAGTCTACCAGAGATGCGTAAACAGGTAGAAATTTTCACCGATGGATCTTGTCTCGGTAACCCAGGGCCCGGCGGCTATGGTGCCATTATGCGCTATCGCCAGCATGAAAAAACCTTTAGTGAAGGCTATTTCCTGACCACCAACAACCGCATGGAGTTGATGGCGGCCATCGTGGCGCTGGAAGCGTTAAAAGAACATTGCGACGTGGTGCTGAGTACCGACAGCCAGTATGTCCGCCAGGGCATTACCCAATGGATCCACAACTGGAAAAAACGCGGCTGGAAAACGGCAGAGAAAAAACCGGTCAAGAATGTCGATCTCTGGAAGCGTCTTGATGCCGCCCTCGGTCAGCACGAAATCAAATGGGAGTGGGTAAAGGGGCACGCCGGTCATCCTGAAAACGAACGCTGTGACGAGCTGGCTCGCGCGGCGGCATCCAACCCAACCCATGAGGATGCAGGTTATCAACCTGAATCCTGATCACGGTTTTTTGTACTGCCGCGTGGCCCCCACGGTCTGGCGGATCCGCGTTTTTGATTTGCTTTGCTTCATTGGGTTGAGCGTAAGGGGGATCGTCCTCTTACGCGCGACAATAAATTGCATGCAGCCCAGCGCGGGTAAATGGGTGCTTAATAAAACCCCGCCTTTACGCGTCCAGGGGATGACCTGAAAACCCCCATAGCTCAGCACTTCGAAATTTAACAGTGAAAGCCAGTCCAGCTGGCGCATCATGGTAAACATCCTGCTGTTATAGGGCGGCGTGCGGCGCAGAACGGGCGTCAGTTTACGTAGCCCCATCAGACTCAGCGGATTAAAACCGCTCAGGATCAGCCAGCCGTCATCAATCAAAACGCGGTCGGCTTCCCGCAGCAGACGATGGGGATCGCTGCACCAGGGCAGCGTATGGGCGAGCAGACAGGCATCAATGGATTTTTCCGCAAACGGCAAATGCAGCGGATCCGCTTTCACCTGAACCGGGGAGCCATTAAGCGATACGCTAACCTGATGCGAGATAGCGCAGCTTTCGGTATTGATTTCTGCGCTCAGATTGCCAATCTTAAGCAGGTGAAAACCATACATTTTCGCGAGCCAGGGTTTAAGCTGAAGTTCTAAGGCCTCGCGATAATATTCACCCCAGGGCAACTCTGCCCAACGTTCCGGTGGTGCGACAGTCTGAGGTATCCTTGCCGGTTTCATCAAAACACCCGCCACGCTATAAGAGGTAATGCATGAATCTTATCAGTATTTCCGCCTTTCAGGACAATTACATCTGGGTTTTAGTCGACGACGATCGCAGATGCATCATTGTTGATCCAGGCGAATCCGCACCGATCCTGCACGCGATAAAAGAAAACGGCTGGCAGCCTGAAGCGATCCTACTTACCCATCACCATCACGATCATGTCGGCGGTGTTCCCGATCTCCTTGCGCGCTATCCTCATCTTCCCGTCTACGGACCGGCAGAGACACAGGATAAGGGTACGACGCAAGTTGTCGAAGAAGGCGAAAGTATCCTCATCCTCGGGTGGGAGTTTTCCGTATTTGCTACGCCAGGTCACACTTCCGGTCATCTCTGTTTCTACAGCAAACCTTATCTTTTTTGTGGCGACACGCTGTTTTCTGGCGGCTGTGGAAGGCTGTTTGAAGGCACGCCAGAACAGATGTATCAATCTTTACAAAAAATTAATGCGCTTCCAGCCGACACCGTAATTTGTTGCGCACATGAGTATACATTAGGGAATATGAAGTTTGCTGCAAGCGTGCTGCCTGAGGATCGGGCGATTCAGGATTATTACCTGAAAGTGAAGGAGTTACGTGCAAAAAACCAAAAAACACTCCCCGTAATTCTGAAAAATGAACGACAAATTAATTTATTTTTAAGAACTGATGATGTTGATTTAATTAATAAAATTAATCAAGAAACAAATTTGTTACAACCTGAAGCGCGATTTGCATGGTTAAGGTCAAAGAAAGATAACTTCAGATAATTGCGGGTTGCCTTTTCAAAATTTCGCCGTTATCATCGCTCGTCTTTTAAGCAACTATTGACACACACATGAAGGCAAAAGCGATATTACTCGCCTCTGTCCTGCTTGTAGGTTGCCAGTCACAAAACGGCAGCAACGTACAACAGCACGCACAGAGCCTTTCTGCGGCTGGTCAAGGGGAAGCAGGGAAGTTTACGAGTCAGGCGCGATGGTTGGACGATGGGACATCCTTCGCGCAGGAACAAGACTTGTGGGCCTCTATTGGCGACGAGCTAAAGATGGGAATTCCGGAAAACAGCCGGATTCGCGAACAGAAACAGAAGTATTTGAGAAATAAGAGCTATCTCCACGATGTAACATTACGGGCAGAGCCGTATATGTACTGGATAGCCGGGCAAGTTAAGAAACGTAACATGCCTATGGAACTGGTACTACTACCCATAGTGGAGAGCGCTTTTGACCCGCACGCGACGTCTGGCGCCAATGCAGCAGGCATCTGGCAGATCATTCCGAGCACAGGGCGAAATTATGGTTTAAAGCAGACCCGCAACTACGATGCGCGTCGTGATGTTGTCGCTTCAACGACAGCCGCTCTCGACATGATGCAACGTCTGAACAAGATGTTTGACGGCGACTGGTTATTGACTGTCGCGGCGTATAACAGTGGTGAAGGTCGTGTACTGAAGGCAATGAAAGCGAATAAAGCGCGTGGAAAATCCACAGACTTCTGGTCGCTCTCACTGCCACAGGAAACAAAGATTTACGTACCGAAAATGCTGGCACTGAGTGACATTCTCAAGAACAGCAAACGTTACGGTGTACAACTGCCAACACCAGACGAAAGTCGTGCACTGGCGCGTGTCCGCCTCAGCAGCCCGGTTGATATTCAACAGGTTGCCGATATGACGGGTATGTCGGTAAGTAAGCTTAAAACCTTTAATGCAGGTGTTAAAGGCTCCACGCTGGGTGCTAGCGGCCCACGCTATGTGATGGTTCCGCAGAAACATGCGGAACAGTTACGAGAGTCTTTAGCTTCGGGTGAAATCGCAGCCGTTCAGTCCACGCTGATCGCTGATACGTCGCCTGTAAGCAGCCGCAGCTATAAGGTGCGTTCAGGTGATACGCTTTCAGGTATTGCATCACGTCTTGGCGTGAATGCGAAAGATCTCCAGCAGTGGAATAATCTGCGCGGATCTGGTCTGAAAGTGGGTCAAACGCTGAACGTAGGTGCAGGTAGCAGCGCACAGCGTCTCGCTAAAAACAGCGATAGCATTACCTATCGCGTACGTAAAGGCGACTCGCTGTCCAGTATTGCTAAGCGTCACGGCGTAAACATCAAAGATGTGATGCGCTGGAACAACGATACTGACAACCTGCAACCTGGCGACCAGCTGACGTTGTTTGTGAAAAACAGCGCTACGCCAGATTCCTGATAGTACGTTCGCTTGTTAAAAAGGCACCGATTCCCCTCGGTGCCTTTTTTGTTTATCCTGCTTTTTGCGCTTCAGCCATAATGGTGTCGCTAGTAAACGAACCATCGTCATGCAGCTCAAAGTACGCCTTCACATCAGCAGAGGCGCTCTCCTGGTACAATCGGATCGCCTGAGTTAATGCCTCGGGGGTGCGCATCCGCGCAATCCATGACGCAAATTCCAGCGGCAAACGGTCGGTTATCAATGAGCGTGAAATCAAGCCGGCTTCGGTGATAAACGTAAGCCACTCTCCACTGGAGTAGTTTTGCACGTGCGAGGTATCACGCAGCGCTTCAACCGTCTGGAGCCAGATATTTCGTACCGGATGTCCGGGAGACATCACGTCCATGATGATGAAGATTCCGCCCGGTTTGAGTACGCGTTTCACTTCCCGTAATGCCTGCCCCACATCATGCCAGTGGTGTGCAGAGTAACGGCTAATCACAACCTCAAACGATGCATCCTCAAAGGGTAATGATTCAGCGTAGCCCTGGCGCGTCGTGACGTTATTCAGTCCTTTCGCTTTCGCCGCTTCAGCGACCACATCGAGCATCTGGCTCGATAAGTCATACGCCGTCACCTGAGCAACCTGCTCTGCGGCGGTAAAACTGGCATGCCCTGCCCCGCAGCCTAAGTCCAGCACGTGCGCGTCAGGAAACGCGGCGAGCCGCTCGCCGAGACGCACCAGGTCGCGGCCAGAGGCGTGCACGGCGCTGCTCAGGTAGGCACTTGCCTGCGAACCAAACTGTTTTTCGACGTTGTCATGATGGGAGTGTGTTGTTGTCATGTTGCTGTCCTTTTATGGGTTAAAAAATAAAGGGCAGCACCCGCACAGGCCTGCCCCACGGCAGACCTGACGCACCATTATTTATCAGGTTTGCCGGGACTGAATTCAACTAGTAGAGGATTATGATCGGAGGCGCGCGTCACCAGAACGGAGGCGTCGTGCACGCTTAAACCCCGATAGAAGACAAAATCGAGAGGACGACCAAACGCTTTCTTGCGCTGGTCATCGTTAAAACGAACTTCACGCAGCGACATTTCACGCGCGAAGCGGTACAACGCGTTCATACGCGGACGGCTCCAGGCATTGAAGTCCCCTGCCATAATGATCGGCCCACTGTGATGAGCAATCTGATCGCCAATGGGAAGTAACTGCTTACTGTACACATCAACACCGAGGCTGAAGTTCACCGCATGAATGTTTACCACCATCAGCAGACGGGTGTCGGGCAACGGATAGACTGTGACCAGCGCCGATTTTGCCAGACGCAGGATCGGCTCACGTTCACGCAGCGGGCAGCAATAGACCGGATGTGCGGCTGAAAGGGTCATCACCCCAGAAGGATGCTGTGGCAGAACAAAGGCAGGCACCTGATCGGCTGCAAGATAGTTTGTCGTTGCAAACCTGACCAGCTCAGGCGTGGTTTGCGCCTCCTGTAACAGAACCAGATGCGCATCTTTACCAAAATTTTGAAGTACGGATAACCACTCCGCACGCTGTTGTTTAAAGATGTTCCACACCAGTACGCGAATTTTTTCGTCACTGCTTAATGGCGTACCCGCTGGTAATGCCTGACCCAGGCTCGCAAACGACCCCGGAGGCAAGATCCTCTCCGCGGGCATTCCGGCAACATAACGCATGGCATAGGTATTTTTTCGCACTTTTGGAAACGGCCTCTGTAACATGAACCAGCCCGGAAAACGGACTGGTTCTAATGTTATAGGGATTTTAGGTCACACTTTCAACGCAATTACTGAGAAACCGCTTTCCAGTTTTGTAAGCAAGCACTTACTGATACTTACCCAAGCGCGACACGAGCGGGTTTATCAAGCCGTCCACTCAGACCAATAAGGAGGAAAGCGACAAGCACAATTACCGCACCAATCCATGGCGTTTGGGTTAATCCAACGTGTTCAACCGTCTGCCCGCCGATAACCGATCCGAGTGCGATGCCGATATTGAATGCGGCGATATTCAGGCCGGATGCGACATCCACCGCATTGGGCGTATAGCGTTCGGCTTTCTGTACAACATAGACCTGCAATCCCGGTACGTTACCAAACGCGAATATTCCCATAACCAACACGGTTACCAGCGCGGCGTATTGTATCGACGCGGTGAACTGGAAAATCATCAGCAGGACAACCAGCGCGGCGAAAATGAATTTCAGCGCCGGTACCGCACCATGCTTATCCGCAAGTTTGCCGCCCCAGATATTGCCGATTGCGACGGAGATACCGTAGCCCAGTAAAATCCAGCTCACTGCGCCCGGAGAAAAACCAGCCAGCTCCTGCATCATCGGTGCAAGGAAGGTGAACGCAGTGAACACACCTCCATAACCCAGAGCCGTAACGGCATAGATCAGCAGCAGGCGCGGGTGTGTGAGAACCTTAACCTGATCGCTCAGGCTGGCGCTCGCGCGCCCCGGAATACTGGAGGGTACCAGCAGCAGGCTGGCTACCATAGCAATCACGCCCAACAGCGATACCGCGAGGAAGGTTTCTCGCCAGCCAAAATGTTGCCCAATAAACGTTCCTAACGGCACGCCGGTGACCAGCGCAACGGTTAAGCCGCCAAACATAATCGCAATGGCTGACGCCGCTTTCTCTTTTGGCACCAGGCTGGTTGCAATCGTGGAACCGATGGAGAAGAAGACACCGTGCGCGAGGCCAGTCAGCAAACGGGCAATGACCAGCGTGGTGTAGTCCGGAGCCTGCCACGCCAGAATATTGCCGGCGGTGAAGAGCACCATCAGGGCAACTAACAGTTTTTTACGCGCAAAGCGCCCAGTCAATGCGGTCAGCACAGGCGCCCCAACAGCGACGCCTAAAGCGTAAATAGATACCAGCAGCCCGGCAGAAGGCAGCGAAATGGCGAGTTGTTCAGCAATGGTGGGAACAAGTCCTACAATAACAAATTCGGTCGTGCCAATTGCGAAGGCACTGATCGTCAGGGCAAGAAGCGCCAGTGGCATAAATACTCCGTCTCTTCAGGATTAAGATGACAGGCAGTATGCGCCAGTGTTTAAATAACAAAAATGGTTAGAATCTCAATAGAATTTTGCGGATTATGCAATAATGAAAGCCACATCGGAAGAACTGACTATCTTTGTTGCCGTTGTTGAAAGCGGCAGCTTCAGCCGTGCGGCCGAACAGCTCGGGCAGGCGAACTCCGCCATTAGCCGCTCGGTGAAAAAGCTGGAGATGAAGCTCGGGGTGAGTCTGCTTAATAGGACAACGCGGCAGCTCAGCCTGACGGAAGAAGGTGAACGTTATTTTCGACGCGTGCAGTCCGTTTTGCAGGAGATGGCGGCGGCAGAAACGGAAATAATGGAATCGCGCAGCACCCCGCGCGGATTGCTGCGCATCGATGCGGCTACGCCGGTCGTGCTTCATTTTTTGATGCCGCTGATTAAGCCCTTTCGTGAGCGCTACCCGGAGATGACCCTGTCTCTGGTCTCCTCGGAAACGTTTATCAATCTTATTGAGCGTAAAGTGGATGTGGCGATCCGCGCCGGAACCCTGACGGATTCAAGCTTACGCGCTCGCCCTCTGTTCACCAGCTATCGCAAAATGATCGCGTCACCGCAATATATTGCAGAGCATGGCAAACCGGAGACCGTTGAGGAGCTGAAGCAGCACCTGTGCCTGGGCTTTACGGAACCTGTCTCGCTGAACACCTGGCCCGTAGCCTGTCATGACGGACAACTTCATGAGATCACCTGCGGACTTTCGTCTAATAGCGGAGAAACGCTGAAACAGCTTTGTCTTGAAGGAAATGGGATCGCCTGTTTATCAGACTATATGATTGATAAGGAAATAGCTGCGGGTCAGCTTGTAGAACTGATGGCTGACAAACGCTTACCTGTAGAGATGCCTTTTAGCGCAGTGTATTACAGTGACAGAGCGGTAAGTACGCGCATACGCGCTTTTATCGACTTCCTTAGCGAACATATAAAAACAGCTCCCGGAGGAGCTGTGTGAGGGTTTAAAGGTACAGAGGGAGGGTTTTTATTAATCCCAGTCTGGTGCTAACCCTTCCGGGCTGACAAGACGATCGTTGCATTCCAGTGCAGCGATCGCGTTTTTATCTTCATCATCAAGCTGGAGATCCCGCGCTAACAGGTTACTTGCCAGGTTTTCACGTTTGGTTGAAGACGGGATCACGGCATAGCCCTCACCCATCGCCCATGCCAGGATCACCTGTGCGGCTGTCGCATTGTGTTTCTCAGCGATGCGCGCAATCACTTCATCTTTCAGCGCCTTACCATATGCCAGCGTCATGTACGAGGTGATGTGAATACTATGCTGTTTCGCCCAGTCCACGACTTTGCGGTTTTGCAGGTAAGGAGAGAGTTCAATCTGGTTAGTAGCAATATTCTCTTTACCCACTGCGGCGATGGCCCTTTCCATCAACGGGATGGTGAAGTTAGAGATGCCAATTTCACGCGTTAAGCCTTGCTCTTTTGCTTCCAGCAGCGCCTGCATAAACTCTTCCACAGAGACGGCATCATCAGGAGATGGCCAGTGGATCAGCGTCAGATCAACATAGTCAGTACGCAGCTTTTTCAGACTTTCCTTCAGGCTTGGGATCAGCTTGTCTTTGCTGAGATTCTCAATCCAGATTTTAGTGGTGACGAAAAGTTCGTCGCGCGGTACGCCACTCTCTTCGATGGCCTGGCCTACGGCAGCTTCGTTATCATAAATCTGCGCCGTATCAATAGCACGATAGCCCAACTCGAGTGCGGTTTTAACAGATGCAATAACAACATCGTCTTTCAGGCGAAAAGTGCCCAGACCCAGTGCAGGGATAGTCATATGATTCCTCAATCGTTATGTTCGTAAACTGAGGAAGATTATCGCTGTAGTTGTTATGACGAAAAAGATCGTAAAACGCAGAGGATTTTTGCTAATTTCGCAACAATCAAACGACAGATAAGAAAAAAGCCCTGAGCGTTAGCTCAGGGCTTTTAATAAGTGGCGGAACGGACGGGACTCGAACCCGCGACCCCCTGCGTGACAGGCAGGTATTCTAACCGACTGAACTACCGCTCCACCGAATACTTCTGTAACCACCGGGTTAATGCACCGGCTTACTACTTAATTTGATGCCTGGCAGTTCCCTACTCTCACATGGGGAGACCCCACACTACCATCGGCGCTACGGCGTTTCACTTCTGAGTTCGGCATGGGGTCAGGTGGGACCACCGCGCTACAGCCGCCAGGCAAATTCTTGTGCTCTGTCCTGTGTCTTTCGCACTGATACTGCGTTGGCTGCTCTCGTAAAGTCAGTCACATACCTCAGTATGCTCCTTCCTTTCCTTCGTTTGCCGCCTTGTCTCAGCGCAAAATCCTTCGGACTCTGAATCTAAGCTGAAAATTCTGTCTCTTCGCCAAAACACCTTCGGCGTTGTAAGGTTAAGCCTCACGGTTCATTAGTATCGGTTAGCTCAACGCATCGCTGCGCTTACACACCCGACCTATCAACGTCGTCGTCTTCAACGTTCCTTCAGGAGACTTAAAGTCTCAGGGAGAACTCATCTCGGGGCAAGTTTCGTGCTTAGATGCTTTCAGCACTTATCTCTTCCGCATTTAGCTACCGGGCAGTGCCATTGGCATGACAACCCGAACACCAGTGATGCGTCCACTCCGGTCCTCTCGTACTAGGAGCAGCCCCCCTCAATTCTCCAGCGCCCACGGCAGATAGGGACCGAACTGTCTCACGACGTTCTAAACCCAGCTCGCGTACCACTTTAAATGGCGAACAGCCATACCCTTGGGACCTACTTCAGCCCCAGGATGTGATGAGCCGACATCGAGGTGCCAAACACCGCCGTCGATATGAACTCTTGGGCGGTATCAGCCTGTTATCCCCGGAGTACCTTTTATCCGTTGAGCGATGGCCCTTCCATTCAGAACCACCGGATCACTATGACCTGCTTTCGCACCTGCTCGCGCCGTCACGCTCGCAGTCAAGCTGGCTTATGCCATTGCACTAACCTCCTGATGTCCGACCAGGATTAGCCAACCTTCGTGCTCCTCCGTTACTCTTTGGGAGGAGACCGCCCCAGTCAAACTACCCACCAGACACTGTCCGCAACCCGGATCACGGGTCTACGTTAGAACACCAGCCATTAAAGGGTGGTATTTCAAGGATGGCTCCACGCAGACTGGCGTCCACGCTTCAAAGCCTCCCACCTATCCTACACATCAAGGACCAGTGTTCAGTGTCAAGCTATAGTAAAGGTTCACGGGGTCTTTCCGTCTTGCCGCGGGTACACTGCATCTTCACAGCGAGTTCAATTTCACTGAGTCTCGGGTGGAGACAGCCTGGCCATCATTACGCCATTCGTGCAGGTCGGAACTTACCCGACAAGGAATTTCGCTACCTTAGGACCGTTATAGTTACGGCCGCCGTTTACCGGGGCTTCGATCAAGAGCTTCGCGTTGCCGCTAACCCCATCAATTAACCTTCCGGCACCGGGCAGGCGTCACACCGTATACGTCCACTTTCGTGTTTGCACAGTGCTGTGTTTTTAATAAACAGTTGCAGCCAGCTGGTATCTTCGACTGATTTCAGCTCCGCCCGCAGGGGCTTCACCTACCTATCAGCGTGCCTTCTCCCGAAGTTACGGCACCATTTTGCCTAGTTCCTTCACCCGAGTTCTCTCAAGCGCCTTGGTATTCTCTACCTGACCACCTGTGTCGGTTTGGGGTACGATTTCGTGTTACCTGATGCTTAGAGGCTTTTCCTGGAAGCAGGGCATTTATCACTTCAGCACCGTAGTGCCTCGTCATCACACCTCAGCGTTAATAAGGTACCGGATTTACCTGGAACCTCCGCCTACATGCTTAAACCGGGACAACCGTCGCCCGGCTGACATAGCCTTCTCCGTCCCCCCTTCGCAGTAACACCAAGTACAGGAATATTAACCTGTTTCCCATCGACTACGCCTTTCGGCCTCGCCTTAGGGGTCGACTCACCCTGCCCCGATTAACGTTGGACAGGAACCCTTGGTCTTCCGGCGAGCGGGCTTTTCACCCGCTTTATCGTTACTTATGTCAGCATTCGCACTTCTGATACCTCCAGCATGCCTCACAGCACACCTTCAACGGCTTACAGAACGCTCCCCTACCCAACAACACATAGTGTCGCTGCCGCAGCTTCGGTGCATGGTTTAGCCCCGTTACATCTTCCGCGCAGGCCGACTCGACCAGTGAGCTATTACGCTTTCTTTAAATGATGGCTGCTTCTAAGCCAACATCCTGGCTGTCTGTGCCTTCCCACATCGTTTCCCACTTAACCATGACTTTGGGACCTTAGCTGGCGGTCTGGGTTGTTTCCCTCTTCACGACGGACGTTAGCACCCGCCGTGTGTCTCCCGTGATAACATTCTTCGGTATTCGTAGTTTGCATCGGGTTGGTAAGCCGGGATGGCCCCCTAGCCGAAACAGTGCTCTACCCCCGAAGATGAGTTCACGAGGCGCTACCTAAATAGCTTTCGGGGAGAACCAGCTATCTCCCGGTTTGATTGGCCTTTCACCCCCAGCCACAGGTCATCCGCTAATTTTTCAACATTAGTCGGTTCGGTCCTCCAGTTAGTGTTACCCAACCTTCAACCTGCCCATGGCTAGATCACCGGGTTTCGGGTCTATACCCTGCAACTTAACGCCCAGTTAAGACTCGGTTTCCCTTCGGCTCCCCTATACGGTTAACCTTGCTACAGAATATAAGTCGCTGACCCATTATACAAAAGGTACGCAGTCACACCCGAAGGTGCTCCCACTGCTTGTACGTACACGGTTTCAGGTTCTTTTTCACTCCCCTCGCCGGGGTTCTTTTCGCCTTTCCCTCACGGTACTGGTTCACTATCGGTCAGTCAGGAGTATTTAGCCTTGGAGGATGGTCCCCCCATATTCAGACAGGATACCACGTGTCCCGCCCTACTCTTCGAGTTCACAGCAAGTGTGTTTTCGTGTACGGGACTATCACCCTGTACCGTCGGACTTTCCAGACCGTTCCACTAACACACAAGCTGATTCAGACTCCGGGCTGCTCCCCGTTCGCTCGCCGCTACTGGGGGAATCTCGGTTGATTTCTTTTCCTCGGGGTACTTAGATGTTTCAGTTCCCCCGGTTCGCCTCGTTAACCTATGTATTCAGTTAACGATAGTGTGTCGGAACACACTGGGTTTCCCCATTCGGACATCGCCGGGTCAAAGGTTCATATCACCTCGCCGGCGCTTTTCGCAGATTAGCACGTCCTTCATCGCCTCTGACTGCCAGGGCATCCACCGTGTACGCTTAGTCGCTTAACCTCACAACCCGAAGATGTTTCACTTCTGATTGCGAAAATTTGAGAGACTCGAACACACATGAGCTGTGTGTCGTTTCAATTTTCAGCTTGATCCAGATTTTTAAAGAGCAAAACTTCGCAGTGCACCTTTTCAGGTTCACTCTGAAGTTTTCTTGTATTCGCAGTAAAAGATGGTGGAGCTATGCGGGATCGAACCGCAGACCTCCTGCGTGCAAGGCAGGCGCTCTCCCAGCTGAGCTATAGCCCCATCGTAGTCACCTCTGTACCGGTAATTTTTGTTGAAGCAAGGCGTGGTGACACGAAGCATACTCAGGTATGTGAGTGTCGCCGCAACGCAGCATCAGCAAAAATTTGGTAGGCCTGAGTGGACTTGAACCACCGACCTCACCCTTATCAGGGGTGCGCTCTAACCACCTGAGCTACAAGCCTGTAGAGGTTTTTTACTGCTGTTTTTCATCAGACAATCTGTGTGGACACTACAAAGGCAGGTTCTTTAAGGTAAGGAGGTGATCCAACCGCAGGTTCCCCTACGGTTACCTTGTTACGACTTCACCCCAGTCATGAATCACAAAGTGGTAAGCGCCCTCCCGAAGGTTAAGCTACCTACTTCTTTTGCAACCCACTCCCATGGTGTGACGGGCGGTGTGTACAAGGCCCGGGAACGTATTCACCGTGGCATTCTGATCCACGATTACTAGCGATTCCGACTTCATGGAGTCGAGTTGCAGACTCCAATCCGGACTACGACGCACTTTATGAGGTCCGCTTGCTCTCGCGAGGTCGCTTCTCTTTGTATGCGCCATTGTAGCACGTGTGTAGCCCTACTCGTAAGGGCCATGATGACTTGACGTCATCCCCACCTTCCTCCAGTTTATCACTGGCAGTCTCCTTTGAGTTCCCGGCCGGACCGCTGGCAACAAAGGATAAGGGTTGCGCTCGTTGCGGGACTTAACCCAACATTTCACAACACGAGCTGACGACAGCCATGCAGCACCTGTCTCAGAGTTCCCGAAGGCACCAAAGCATCTCTGCTAAGTTCTCTGGATGTCAAGAGTAGGTAAGGTTCTTCGCGTTGCATCGAATTAAACCACATGCTCCACCGCTTGTGCGGGCCCCCGTCAATTCATTTGAGTTTTAACCTTGCGGCCGTACTCCCCAGGCGGTCGACTTAACGCGTTAGCTCCGGAAGCCACGCCTCAAGGGCACAACCTCCAAGTCGACATCGTTTACGGCGTGGACTACCAGGGTATCTAATCCTGTTTGCTCCCCACGCTTTCGCACCTGAGCGTCAGTCTTTGTCCAGGGGGCCGCCTTCGCCACCGGTATTCCTCCAGATCTCTACGCATTTCACCGCTACACCTGGAATTCTACCCCCCTCTACAAGACTCTAGCCTGCCAGTTTCGAATGCAGTTCCCAGGTTGAGCCCGGGGATTTCACATCCGACTTGACAGACCGCCTGCGTGCGCTTTACGCCCAGTAATTCCGATTAACGCTTGCACCCTCCGTATTACCGCGGCTGCTGGCACGGAGTTAGCCGGTGCTTCTTCTGCGGGTAACGTCAATTGCTGAGGTTATTAACCTCAACACCTTCCTCCCCGCTGAAAGTACTTTACAACCCGAAGGCCTTCTTCATACACGCGGCATGGCTGCATCAGGCTTGCGCCCATTGTGCAATATTCCCCACTGCTGCCTCCCGTAGGAGTCTGGACCGTGTCTCAGTTCCAGTGTGGCTGGTCATCCTCTCAGACCAGCTAGGGATCGTCGCCTAGGTGAGCCGTTACCCCACCTACTAGCTAATCCCATCTGGGCACATCCGATGGCAAGAGGCCCGAAGGTCCCCCTCTTTGGTCTTGCGACGTTATGCGGTATTAGCTACCGTTTCCAGTAGTTATCCCCCTCCATCAGGCAGTTTCCCAGACATTACTCACCCGTCCGCCACTCGTCAGCGAAGCAGCAAGCTGCTTCCTGTTACCGTTCGACTTGCATGTGTTAGGCCTGCCGCCAGCGTTCAATCTGAGCCATGATCAAACTCTTCAATTTAAGTTTGATGCTCTTGAATTAAACTTCGTAATGAATTACGTGTTCACTCAGAGACTTGGTATTCATTTTTCGTCCGAGGACGTTAAGAATCCATGTCACTTTGAGTGCCCACACAGATTGTCTGATAAATTGTTAAAGAGCAGTTGCGACGCGCTTCAGCGCTCTGTCGCGAGGTGGCGTATATTACGCTTTCCTCTTTCAGAGTCAACCCTGATTTTCAGGATTTTTTCTCTTCAACCGACCGGGTTATCTGTGAAGTGATTCACATCCGCCGTGTCGATGGAGGCGCATTATAGGGAGCCGCCGAGGAATGACAAGCGGAAAAATGCATTTTTATTTCAACCGCTCACCTTTTCGCCAAAACGCCTATTTTTGGTGCTTTTTAATCTCTTTTGGCAGTTCTGCCAGACTAGTTATCACCCAGTCGGCTGCATTTTCTGCTTCTGGGGTGACCGGTTTACCGGTACGCACTAATACTTTGGTACCTACACCTGCCGCCGTTGCTGCCTGCATATCTTCCAGTTTATCGCCCACCATATAAGATGCGGCCATATCAATGTGCAGGAATTCCTGTGCAGAGATAAACATGCCCGGGTGTGGCTTACGGCAATCGCAGGTCTGACGATACGCCTCTACACTTCCCTGCGGGTGATGCGGACAATAATAGATGCCATCAAGATCGACGCCGCGATCGGCCAGAGACCAGTCCATCCATTCCGTCAGCGTCTCGAACTGCGCTTCGGTAAATTTACCCCGGGCGATACCGGACTGGTTAGTTACCACCACCAGCGCATAGCCCATCTCTTTCAACTGGCGCATGGCATCTATTACGCCCTCGATAAATTCGAACTCATCAATCTCATGGACGTAACCGTGATCCACATTAATAGTGCCGTCACGATCGAGAAAAATTGCGGGTACAGATTTTGCCACCGGTTTGCTCCTGAAAAAGGCTTGTTCGGCTAGTATCTCATGAATCGCAGCGCAATAAAGTGCTCATCGCAAAGAGGTGGATTGATTTAGACGTCTGGATGCCTTAACATCCATTTTGTTTACGGTCATTCCCCGTATCTGGCAGAAGAAAATGCCACGGCTAACTTACTTACGATAAAAATAATCTAATGATTAAACTTTCCAATATCACCAAAGTGTTCCAGCAGGGGAACCGAACCATTCAGGCGCTGAACAACGTCAGCCTGCATGTGCCTGCTGGTCAGATTTATGGCGTCATTGGCGCATCGGGTGCAGGTAAAAGTACGCTGATCCGTTGTGTTAACCTGCTTGAGCGCCCAACCCAGGGCAGCGTAGAAGTTGGCGGCCAGGAGCTTACCGCTCTCTCAGAAAAAGAACTCACCAAAGCGCGTCGCCAGATTGGCATGATTTTCCAGCACTTTAACCTGCTGGCCTCACGCACCGTTTTCGGTAACGTTGCGTTACCCCTGGAGCTTGATAACACACCAAAAGAAGAAATTACGCGTCGCGTCACCGAACTGCTCGATCTGGTTGGTCTGGGTGATAAACATGACAGCTACCCGGCAAATCTGTCCGGCGGGCAAAAACAGCGAGTAGCAATCGCTCGCGCGCTGGCAAGCAACCCAAAAGTGCTGCTGTGCGATGAAGCCACCAGCGCATTAGATCCGGCTACCACGCGCTCTATTCTGGAACTGTTAAAAGACATTAACCGTCGTCTGGGCCTGACTATCCTCCTTATTACGCATGAAATGGATGTAGTGAAACGTATCTGCGACTGTGTAGCAGTCATCAGCAACGGTGAGCTGATTGAGCAGGACACGGTGAGCGAAGTCTTCTCGCACCCGAAAACGCCGCTGGCTCAGCAGTTCATTCAGTCCACACTGCATCTTGATATTCCGGAAGATTATCTGGAACGTTTAAAAACAGACGCAACGCCTGACAGCGTCCCGATGCTGCGCATGGAGTTCACGGGCCAGTCCGTTGACGCACCGCTGCTGTCCGAAACCGCGCGTCGCTTTAACGTGAATAACAACATTATTAGCGCGCAGATGGACTACGCCGGTGGCGTGAAGTTCGGCATTATGCTGACGGAAATGCACGGCACACAGGAAGAAACCCAGGCGGCAATTGCCTGGCTGCAAGAACATCACGTAAAAGTAGAGGTACTGGGTTATGTCTGAGCCGATGATGTGGCTACTGGTTCGCGGCGTTTGGGAAACGCTGGCAATGACCTTCGTATCGGGCTTCTTTGGTTTTGTGATTGGGCTGCCGGTCGGCGTGTTGCTGTACGTCACGCGCCCGGGTCAAATTATTGAAAACGCGAAGCTGTATCGCACGCTCTCTGCGCTGGTGAACATTTTCCGGTCTATTCCGTTCATTATTCTGCTGGTGTGGATGATTCCGTTTACTCGCGTGATCGTCGGGACGTCGATTGGTTTGCAGGCGGCAATTGTCCCGCTGACAGTAGGCGCGGCACCGTTTATCGCCCGTATGGTGGAAAACGCCCTGCTGGAAATCCCAACAGGCCTGATTGAAGCTTCCCGCGCGATGGGTGCAACACCAATGCAGATCGTTCGCAAAGTACTGCTGCCAGAGGCGCTGCCTGGGCTGGTGAACGCAGCAACCATCACGCTTATCACCCTGGTCGGTTATTCCGCAATGGGCGGCGCCGTAGGTGCTGGCGGTTTAGGCCAGATTGGATATCAGTACGGCTATATTGGCTATAACGCTACCGTAATGAATACCGTTCTGGTATTGCTGGTTGTGCTGGTTTACTTAATTCAATTCTCTGGCGATCGTATCGTCCGGGCTGTTACGCATAAATAACGTTACAAACAACACAAACTCGACGAGTTAAGGATATAACATGGCGTTTAAATTTAAGACCTTCGCAGCAGTAGGCGCACTGATTGGCTCGCTGGCACTGGTGGGTTGCGGTCAGGACGAAAAAGATCCAAACCACATCAAAGTAGGCGTTATCGTCGGTGCAGAACAGCAGGTTGCTGAGGCCGCGCAGAAAATCGCTAAAGAGAAATATGGCCTGGACGTTGAACTGGTGACCTTCAACGATTACGTTCTGCCGAACGAAGCGCTGAGCAAAGGCGACATTGACGCTAACGCCTTCCAGCATAAACCGTACCTGGATCAGCAGATCAAAGATCGCGGCTACAAACTGGTTGCTGTCGGTAACACCTTCGTTTACCCGATTGCCGGCTACTCCAAGAAAATTAAATCTCTGGATGAACTCCAGCCGGGTTCACAGGTTGCCGTCCCTAACGACCCAACCAACCTTGGCCGTTCCCTGCTTCTGCTACAGAAAGTGGGCCTGATTAAACTGAAAGAAGGCGTTGGCCTGTTACCGACCGTTCTGGACGTAACCGAAAACCCGAAAAATCTGAAAATTGTTGAGCTGGAAGCACCACAGCTGCCACGTTCTCTGGACGATGCGCAGATCGCCCTGGCCGTGATCAACACCACTTACGCCAGCCAGATCGGCCTGACCCCAGCGAAAGATGGCATCTTCGTTGAAGATAAAGATTCCCCGTACGTCAACCTGATCGTGACTCGCGAAGACAACAAAGACGCGGAGAATGTGAAGAAATTCATACAGGCATATCAGTCTGAAGAAGTGTACCAGGAAGCCAATAAGGTGTTTAACGGCGGCGCGGTTAAAGGCTGGTAATCTCCCGGCAGTGTAATATCATCAAGACGGGCATTTGCCCGTCTTGTCATTTGTGCGGTCAACTGCTTCAATATCTGACGTTTTGATTATCCACTGAGGAATTATTATGCGTGCTTTACCGATCTGTCTTTTAGCACTGATGCTGAGCGGCTGTTCTATGCTAAGCAGATCTCCTGTTGAACCTGTTCAAAGCACTGCAACCCCGCCAAAAGCGGAGCCAGCAAAACCGAAAGCGCCTCGCGCTGCGCCGGTACGTATTATTACCAAAGCCGACGAGCTGGTCGGTAAGCCATTCCGTGAACTGGGCGAAGTGAGCGGCGAATCCTGCCAGGCAACGAATCAGGACTCTCCACCCAATATTCCGACAGCCCGCAAGCGTATGCAAATCAACGCGTCGAAAATGAAAGCCAACGCGGTGTTGCTGCACAGCTGTGAAGTCACCAGCGGCACACCAGGTTGCTATCGTCAGGCGGTATGTATCGGTTCTGCGCTTAACATTACGGCGAAATGAGTTCATTTCACTTCGAGCAGATAGGCGTTATCCGCTCCCCTTATAAAGAAAAGTTCGCCGTGCCGCGTCAGCCGGGTCTGGTCATTCACGGCGGCGGCGAGCTTCATCTTGTCGCGCCGTATAACCAGGCCGATGCAGTGCGCGGGCTTGAGGCGTTCAGCCATTTATGGGTGGTCTTTGTGTTTCACCAGACCATGGAAGGCGGCTGGCGTCCCACTGTGCGTCCTCCTCGTCTGGGCGGAAATGCCAGAATGGGTGTCTTTGCCACCCGCTCAACCTTTCGTCCCAACCCCATCGGAATGTCGCTGGTCGAGCTGAAAGGCATACGTTGTCAGAAAGATCAGGTGATCCTGGAGTTAGGTAGCCTTGACCTGGTTGATGGCACACCGGTCATAGATATTAAGCCTTACCTGCCCTTCGCCGAAGCGCTGCCGGATGCTCGGGCAAGCTATGCTCAGGACGCACCGCAGGCAGATATGCCGGTTCACTTCACGTCTGAAATAACGACGCAAATCAGCGAGCTGGAAAAGCGTTATCCACGTCTGCGTGACTTTATCGTTGAAGTGCTGGCGCAGGACCCCCGTCCCGCCTACCGTAAAGAAGAGGAAGCCGGGAAAACGTACGCCGTCTGGCTGCTGGACTTTAACGTGCGCTGGCGCGTGACTGCGGCGGGTTTTGAAGTGTTTGCCCTGGAACCCAGGTAATTTTGTTCTCCTCTCTTTTGGCATCTTTGCCACACTGGTAAACTAAACCACTTTTTTTGTGTCAGGCTGGTGTTTCAGCCTGTTCCAATCGTCGAAATGGAACCGTAACAACATGCGTACTAGCCAATATCTGCTCTCCACTCTGAAGGAGACACCTGCCGACGCCGAGGTGATCAGCCACCAGCTGATGCTGCGCGCCGGGATGATCCGCAAGCTGGCCTCCGGGTTATACACCTGGCTGCCGACCGGCGTGCGCGTCCTGAAAAAAGTCGAAAACATCGTGCGTGAAGAGATGAACAACGCCGGTGCTATCGAGGTGTTAATGCCGGTCGTTCAGCCCTCTGAACTGTGGCAGGAGAGCGGTCGCTGGGAGCAGTACGGTCCTGAACTGCTGCGTATTGCCGATCGTGGCGATCGTCCATTCGTCCTCGGCCCAACGCATGAAGAAGTGATCACCGATCTGATCCGTAACGAGCTGAGCTCTTACAAACAGCTGCCGCTGAACTTCTTCCAGATCCAGACCAAGTTCCGTGACGAAGTGCGTCCACGCTTTGGCGTCATGCGTTCTCGCGAGTTCCTGATGAAAGATGCTTACTCTTTCCATACTTCTCAGGAATCGCTGCAAGAGACCTACGACAAAATGTACGCGGCCTACAGTAAAATCTTCTCCCGCATGGGGCTGGATTTCCGTGCTGTACAGGCTGATACCGGTTCAATCGGCGGTAGCGCCTCCCATGAATTCCAGGTTCTGGCGCAGAGCGGCGAAGACGATGTGATCTTCTCTGACTCCTCTGATTACGCCGCGAACATCGAATTTGCAGAAGCGCTGGCACCAAAAGAACCACGCGGCGCGGCAACGCAAGAGATGACGCTGGTTGATACGCCAAACGCGAAAACCATCGCCGAGCTGGTTGAGCAGTTTACTCTGCCGATCGAAAAAACCGTGAAAACCCTGCTGGTGAAATCGGCTGAAGGTAGCGCTTATCCACTGGTTGCCCTGCTGGTACGAGGCGATCACGAGCTGAACGAAGTGAAAGCCGAGAAGCTGCCGCAGGTTGCCAGCCCGCTGACCTTCGCAACGGAAGCGGAGATCCGCGCCGTGGTGAATGCAGGTCCTGGTTCTCTGGGCCCGGTGAACATGCCTGTTCCGGTGGTCATTGACCGCACCGTTGCGGCGATGAGCGACTTCGCTGCGGGCGCAAACATCGACGGTAAACACTACTTCGGCATCAACTGGGATCGGGACGTGGCGACGCCGGAAGTGGCTGACATCCGTAACGTGGTCGCAGGCGATCCAAGCCCGGACGGCAAGGGTACCCTGATGATCAAACGCGGTATCGAAGTAGGCCACATCTTCCAGCTGGGCGATAAGTACTCACGCGCAATGAACGCTGCCGTTCAGGGCGAAGATGGTCGTAACCAGGTTCTGACCATGGGCTGCTACGGCATTGGCGTAACGCGCGTTGTTGCTGCCGCTATCGAGCAGAACTATGACGAACGCGGAATCGTCTGGCCGGATAACATCGCGCCGTTCCAGGTAGCGATCCTGCCAATGAACATGCACAAGTCTTACCGCGTGCAGGAGCTGGCTGAGAAACTCTACGCTGAGCTGAGCGCGAAAGGTATCGACGTGCTGATGGATGACCGTAAAGAGCGTCCTGGCGTGATGTTTGCTGACATGGAACTGATCGGTATTCCACATACCATCGTCATTGGCGACCGTAACCTCGACAGCGACGAGATTGAATACAAATACCGTCGCAACGGCGAAAAACAGATGATCAAGACGGGAGATATTCTTGATTACCTGGTGAAAGCCATCAAAGGTTAAGAAACAAAAAACCCCGCCAGTGCGGGGTTTTTTAATGGCTATATCTTATTTGCTTTCGCAGTCTTTCCCCGCAGCAAACTTCGCGTCTTTATCTGCCACCAGCGTTTTTACCAGCTCGCCGCTATCCGGGTTTGGCTCCAGCGTAAAATGCCCTTCAACCGTCAGCAACACTGGCTTACTGTCGTTGCCGCGCGCAACGGCATAGTCTCGCTCCAGCTGGGCATTGTTCGCCACGCTGACTTTCTTCCCGGTTGCACAGTCAGTGAAGATCGCCGCATCCGCCATGTAGAAATACATTCCTCGCATCGCCATTGGGGTGGCTGGCAGGGTCGCTTTCACCGGGGCCAACGTGTAGTTGAACTGGGATTCAATCGGATTGCCTTCGCGATCGAGCATCTCCATCCCCTCGCCTTTGGCGCGGAAGAAGGTTTTATCGCCCGTGGTATCCGTCAATACCAGCTTCTCAGCCGTACGCGCCCATGTTCCGTAAGATGCAAAAGAAGACGGTTCTTTCGCCCCCTGGTAACGCTGGTTCATGACCCAGGTGCCATCTTTTTGCAGGAACAGAGAGGTTTCGATGCCCTCGCAATCTGCACACGGTAATACGCCGCGCCAGCTTTGCTGCATCGGCTTTAATTCTTCATTTTGCGTTGGCTGTAGTACCTGCGTTTCCGAACGGTTATTACAGCCAAAAAGCGCAAACAGGCTTGTCACGGCCAGCGCTGATAATAATGCTTTTTTCACAATACTTTCCTTATGAAAAGGGTATCCCTTTCGTCACATTATGGGTGACGGACTTTGCCACGCAGTGATTTTACGGTGGATTTCTGCGCCTTCGATGACAACCGACGTTCTTTCGATGCCCGCGTTGGACGTGTTGCCCGGCGACTTTTTTGTACAGCCGTCAGCTCTTTGATGACCGCGACCAGCCGGGCAATTGCCGCTTCCCGGTTAAGCTCCTGGCTGCGAAACTCCTGCGCTTTAATCACTATCACACCCTCGCTGGTGATCAGGTGATGGCTGGCGGCAAGCAGGCTTTCTTTATAATACTCTGGCAGGCTGGAGGCCCGAATGTCAAAGCGCAAATGGATAGCCGTTGAGGCCTTGTTAACGTGCTGCCCCCCTGCGCCCTGGGCCCGGATAGCGGTGATCTCCAGCTCGTTATCAGGGATGCTGACATTTCGGGACAATACAATCATGATGCGGGCTGCCAGGCCGTGAGATGAATTTCCAGATTATTCTGAGAATCGGAAAGCCAGATGGCACCGTCCTGAATTGTTGCCTGTAGCGCCATCGTACGGCTGGCGAACGCACTCAGCTGCGCCAGCTGTTCATCATCCAGATACCAGACGGTAAGATTTTTGAACTGCGCACATTTATTTTTATTTTGTTGCCACCAGATCTCCGCCGCGCGCTGGTTGTAGGCAAACAACGCCACTTCAGCAGACTGGGTGCAGGCCTTTTTGATCCGGCGTTCATCCGGCAGGCCAAGCTCAATCCATAAATCGATACCCAGATGATCGTTGCGCAGCCAGGCTTCCGGTTCATCCTCCGCGCTTAAACCACGGGTAAATTGCAGACGCTCGTCGGCATACTTAATCCACGCCAGCAGGCGCAGCATCATGCGCTCCTGGGTTTCAGAAGGGTGACGCGCCAGCGTCAATGACGCATCCAGAAACTGGTTACGGTCAAGATCCGCCACATTGACCACAGCTTTATAAATAGTCGCTTTCAGCGCCATGAGAGAACTCCTTTCGAATCAGGCGTACATTGTAGCGAAAACCGCGGCAAAAGGCTGTTACGAGGTGGTGGCTCACTCTTATCAAGGCGCTGATATTGCTTAAATGAGTATGGTATAGTCACCTTGCTAAACCGAGTTTAACTTCGTAGGCTTAATGATATCTCACAGTAAGTCAGTACGCTGGCAGGAGGTGATGTGAATAATTATTGTGAGTTGATTCGCAGACGGTATGCTGAGATCGCCAGCGGAGATCTGGGGTACATTCCGGATGCGTTGGGCTGTGTATTGAACGTGCTAAATGAAGTGGCCTCTGATGAGAACCTTTCTGAATCGGTCAGGGAAAAAGCAGCGTATGCTGCGGCGAATTTACTGGTGAGCGATTATGTCGATGAATGATACTTATCAACCCATCAATTGTGATGACTATGACAACCTCGAACTCGCCTGCCAGCATCATTTAATACTGACGCTGGAGCTAAAAGATGGCGAAGTGCTAAAGGCAAAGGCCAGCGATCTGGTTTCCCGTAAAAATGTGGAATACCTGGTTGTGGAAGATGCAGGTGCAACGCGTGAGCTACGCCTCGACAAAATTGCCAGTTTCAGCCATCCGGAAATCGGCACCGTCGTGGTGAGCGAATCCTGATAACCAACGGGCAGCCAGGCTGCCCGTTACGCTTTCCATTCAAAATTAACACCCGCTTCAGCCCACCCCTCTTCAGTGATGAACACCCCTGCCGCCGCGATGAGCGTGTCGCCGTAAAACAGAAGCGGCGTGGTATCACGTCGCCAGGGCGGAACGTTCTGTTCCTGCCAGATTTTCTTCAGCTTACGCCCGCCGTTACGACCGACGATATGCAGCATGCCGCTGGCCCTGAAGCGTATGGTAACGTTCTCGTCCGGCTCAGGTAGACGCACATTGCCCGAATGACTTAACGCAACGACACCGGCATTCATCGGTAGCGTTAATGCTTTTTCCGGCGACGGCCAGTCGAGCACAACGTCAGCCAGCGACGGCACAGATTTTACCCACCAGAGTTGCCCTTTATAACGCCTGACGTCATAACCATTCAGGTGTATACACGGTGCGGCATCTTCCCTCGCCTGTGCAACTTCCTCCCAGATACGGTTGAGCATCGCCCGGGACGGCATAACCGCACGGTGGTAAGCCAGCCAGCGGCGAATCAGAGCAGCCCGACGCACGGGGCTCATCACCTTCAACGGCGCAACGTTCAGGGCACCGTCAGCGGTAATCAGTGTATTCAGCTCCCCGCTCAGCAACTCATCCAGCAAGCTTTCCTGTTCAGCACACAGCATGGCGCTTCTGGCCGCCGCTTCGGAAAAATGCGCCCAGCGCTCACTCAGCAGCGGTAAGACGCGCAGGCGCAGGAAGTTACGGTCGTAACTGTCGTCCTGATTGCTGTCGTCTTCAATCCAGCACAGATGATGCTGCTGCGCCCAGGCTTCCAGTGATGCGCGCGTCTCACCCAGTAGCGGGCGGATGAGCTCTGTTTCAGCAAAATCAGCGCGCTCAGGCATGGCGGATAAACCCGCAGGCCCGCTGCCCCGCTTGAGCGCCAGTAAAAACGTCTCGCACTGGTCGTCCAGATGCTGCGCGGTGACCAACGCTTCTCCAGGCTGTAATGCGCCAGAAAACGCGGCGTAGCGGGCTTTCCGCGCCTGCGCCTCAATACCCAGCCCCTCATCCTCAAGCGTGAAGCGTTCAACGATCAGCGGGATCTCCCACCCTGAGCACACCGCTTCGCAGTGCGCCACCCAGTCGTCGGCATGGGGGCTTAAGCCGTGATGGATATGCATCGCCCGCAGCTGGACGTCAGGCTCACGGTCGCGCCAGAGCTTAAGGCGGTGCAGCAAAACGGTGGAATCCAGGCCACCGCTGAACCCCACCAGCAGCTGGCGGTAGGGTGAAACGGCGTGCGCGATAGCGGGTAAGGTCATAGGAAATTACACATAAAAAATGCCCGAACTGAACGGGCATTATCACACATGACGGCGATTACTGCTGATAAAGCTCCAGCGGCAGGCCGTCCGGATCGTTGAAAAAAGTGAAACGTTTATCGGTAAAGGGATCGACACGAATCGCTTCGCAGGCCACGCCGTGGGCTTCCAGATGTTTTACCGCGCTGTCCAGGTCATCGACGCTGAAGGCCAGGTGGCGCAGGCCGCAGGCTTCCGGGCGTGAAGGACGCGCTGGCGGGAAAGGAAAAGAGAACAGCTCAATCACATATTGACCGTTTAACGCCAGATCGCCTTTCCAGGAGTCGCGCTCCTCACGGTAGGCCTCGCTCAACAGCGTAAAGCCGAGAACGTCGCAGTAGAATGCCTTACTTTTCGCATAATCGGTGGCAATGATCGCAATATGATGAACCGCTTTTAAACCCAGCATAGTTTCTCCTTTTTATGATGCCCTGAACGTTACAACCGACAACCCGCCCCTGGCAAGCGGCCCCTTTTATTTTAGGACTCTCACCCAGTACACGCCGTTATCGTCGCGTTTCGCGCCATGAATATCCGTTTCAAAGCCGGGATAGTGGCGCCCCACCGAACAGAGCATCAGCAGGAAATCGAGCACCGCCCGGCTCTCCTCAGTGATCATTTCACCCGGCATCAGCAGCGGCACGCCCGGCGGATAAGGCAGGATCATGTTGGCCGATACCCGCCCGACCAGGTTCTCCAGCTCAACGGTTTCAACCTCCCCTTTCACCTGGCGCTGCCACGCCCTGTGCGGCGTCAGCTTCATTTCAGGCAGAACATCAAATGCCTGCAACATCAGGCGCGGCAGATCGTGCTGGCGGATCAGCCTGTGAATCCCCTGGGCCAAATCCTGAATACGCATATTGCGGTAGAAGTCAGGATCTTCCGCGTAGAGATCCGGCAGCATGTTCTTCACCCGCAGGTTCAGATCGTATGCGCGCTTAAACTCCATCAGTCCCCTGAGCAGCCCCATCGCGCGGGTTTTATCGATCCCGATGCTGAACAGGAACAGCAGATTATAGGGGCCGGTTTTCTCCACCACCACGCCGCGCTCATCAAGGAACTTCGCCACCAGCGCTGCCGGGATCCCTTCCTCACCCATCACACCCTGCTCATCCATGCCCGGCGTCAGGATTGTCACCTTAACCGGATCGAGGAACATGTGGTCCGCATCAGCATCCCGAAAACCGTGCCAGCTCTCCCCCGGCGCGACGGGCCAGCATTCTGCCTCATCAATCTCTTCCGGCTGCCAGATATCAAAGAACCAGCAGTCCGCTTCATCTTTAAGTCGCTGAACCTCTTTTCGGAAATGCAACGCCCGCTCCACCGAACGATTGATCAGGCGTTTACCCGGATTACCGCGCAGCATCGCCGCCGCCGTTTCGATGGACGCCACCAGCGGGTAGCTTGGCGACGTGGTCGTGTGCATCATGAAAGCTTCGTTGAAGGTGTCCTCGTCGTACTCACCCTTGATGTGAATGAGAGACGCCTGGGAAAACGCGGCCAGCATTTTGTGCGTCGACTGCGTTTCGAAGAACACCTTGCCCGGCACCCGCTCGCCGCTCATCCCACTTTTACCCGAGTAAATCGGGTGGAAATTAGTGTAAGGCACCCACGCGGAGTCAAAGTGAATCGACGGCACGTCCAGCGTCTGCTTGATCCAGTTCGTGTTGTAAAGCAGCCCGTCATAGGTGGAGTTGGTGATCACCGCATGCACAGGCCAGCTTGCCTCGGGGATAGCCGCGATCTTATTTTCAATGGCTTCATGCGCGAACTCGCGGCGAGGAATGCCGCCGAGAATACCCAGCGCATTACGCGTAGGCGACAGCCAGAGCGGCACCACGTCGCTCATCATCAGCAAATGCGCCAGTGATTTATGGCAGTTTCGGTCAATCAGCAGCGTACTGCCGGCAGGCGCGGCGTACATCCCGACGATTTTGTTCGAGGTTGAGGTACCGTTGGTCACCATGTAGCTTTGCTCGGCGCCAAAGGTCCGGGCGATGTACTCTTCAGCTTCCAGATGCGGGCCGGTATGATCCAGCAGAGAGCCTAACTCGGTGACCGAAATCGACACGTCCGCCTTCAGCGTGTTACCGCCGAAGAAATCGTAGAACAGGCATCCCACCGGGCTTTTTTGATAGGCCGTTCCCGCCATATGGCCTGGCGTACAGAAGGTGTACTTCCCTTCTTTCACATAGGTGAACAATGCGCGCGTAAACGGCGGTGTGATGTTATCGAGGTATTCACCGGTGTACTGCTGAATGCGGGTCGCAATGTCCTCTGCAACGCCGAGTGAATATTCGAAGAACCACAGCGCCATACGCATATCGTGCGCACTCACGTCCATGGTCGAGTGAGTGTTGATAAAGGCGTACAGCGGAAGATATTCGTTGAGCTTATTGATATCGCTGCACAACTCCATGTCGTATTCGTCCCAGTCGAATATCACGCCACAGATGCGCGGATTGTGTTCGATAAATTTCAGCAGGTCGGCGCTGTTTTGCGGCCAGATCAGCTGATATCCGCGTGCTTTAAGGGCTTGCTCCAGCTCCTTGATGGGTTCGTCTTTATAAAAGACGCCGTGTGGCCCCATGATGGCAATGATGTTCATGGTTTACCTCCTTGAAAAACATCAGATAAGCATAGTTAAGGTAAACGGCAGGTATAAAAAAAGCCGCAACAATGTGCGGCTTTTAGGATAATTGTGAGGCTTACGCGTAACCGTAGGTCATCAGACGCTGATAACGACGGTTGAGCAGATCTTCTGTGCTCAGCACGTCCAGGTCCGCCAGGTCTGCCAGCAGCTGCGCTTTCAGGGAAGCAGCCATCACTTCCGGCTTACGATGCGCGCCACCCAGCGGTTCAGGGATAACGGTGTCGATCAGCTTCAGCTCTTTCAGACGTGGGGCAATGATGCCCATCGCTTCAGCAGCCAGCGGCGCTTTATCGGCACTTTTCCACAGGATGGAGGCACAGCCTTCCGGAGAGATAACGGAATAGGTACTGTACTGTAGCATATTCACTTTATCGCCCACGCCAATTGCCAGCGCACCGCCGGACCCACCTTCACCGATAACGGTACAGATGACCGGCACTTTCAGGCGAGACATCTCACGCAGGTTGCGTGCGATGGCTTCAGACTGACCACGCTCTTCGGCGCCAACCCCCGGGTAAGCACCCGGCGTGTCGATGAAGGTGATGATTGGCATATTGAAACGCTCAGCCATCTCCATCAGACGCAGGGCCTTACGGTAGCCTTCTGGAGCTGGCATACCGAAGTTACGACGGATTTTCTCTTTGGTTTCACGGCCTTTCTGATGACCAATGATCATCACCGGACGTCCATCCAGACGCGCGATACCGCCGACGATAGCTTTATCGTCAGCGTATGCGCGGTCGCCTGCCAGTTCGTCAAATTCGTCAAACGCCAGGCGGACATAATCCAGGGTGTACGGACGCTGTGGATGTCGCGCCAGCTGGGCGATCTGCCATGCGCCGAGATCGGCAAAGATTTTGCGCGTCAGTTCTACGCTTTTTTCGCGCAGACGATGCACTTCTTCGTCGATGTTAATATCCAGTTTTTCATCCTGACGGCTCACGGCTGTCAGAGAATCGATTTTCGCTTCCAGCTCTGCAATCGGCTGTTCGAAATCAAGGAAATTCAGACTCATAGTATTCCTGTATTAGTCAAACTCCAGTTCCACCTGCTCCGAACCAATGAGGCCACGGAGATCGTTCAGTAAACGATCGCTCGGAGAGACACGCCACGTTGCACCAAAGCGCAACCGCGCGCGTGCATCCGCCCTCTGATAGTAGAGATGTACTGGAATGGTCCCCGAGCGGTGGGGTTCCAGAGACTGACGGAGTCGGTTTAAAAGCTGGTCATCAATTTGCCTGTCCGTCAGCGAGATAGCAAGCCCGCGAGCATATTTTTCCCGGGCTTCGTCAATGTCCATCACTTCGCGGGCGGTCATTTTAAGCCCCCCGCTGAAGTCATCAAAGCTGACCTGTCCGCTGACGATAAGTATGCGGTCTTTTTCCAGCAATTGCTGGTATTTATCCAGCGCGTCGGTGAACAACATCACCTCCAGACGCCCGGAACGGTCATCCAGGGTACAGATGCCGATACGATTGCCGCGCTTGGTGACCATTACCCTTGCAGCAATCACGAGCCCCGCAGCCGTGGTGATTTTACCACGTTCTGTCGGATGCATGTCTTTAAGCCTGTGGCCGCCGACATAGCGCTCAATTTCTTTAAGATACTGGTTGATCGGGTGTCCCGTCAGGTACAGACCTAACGTTTCCCGCTCTCCATCCAGCACTACCTGTTCTGGCCACGGCTGGCAGTTGGAATAGGACTGCTCGATCTGCTCTGGCTCTTCCGCCAGCACGCCGAACATATCCGCCTGGCCAATGGCTTCCGCTTTCGCATGCTGATCGGCCGCCTTCAGCGCATCGCCGAGCGAGTTCATCAGCGCGGCGCGGTGTGGCCCCAGACGGTCAAACGCGCCGGACATGATCAGTTTTTCCAGCACGCGGCGGTTCAGTTTTTTGGTATCGGTACGGGCGCACAGATCGAACAGCTCACGGAAGTAGCCGCCGTTGTTACGCGCTTCAATGATCGCCTCGATCGGCCCCTCACCCACGCCCTTGATCGCGCCGATCCCATAGACGATTTCCCCGTCATCGTTAACGTGAAAATGATACAGGCCCGAGTTAATATCCGGCGGCAGGATCTTCAGCCCCATGCGCCAGCACTCGTCCACCAGGCCAACCACCTTCTCGGTGTTGTCCATATCGGCAGTCATTACCGCTGCCATAAACTCAGCGGGATAGTGAGCTTTCAGCCACAGCGTCTGATACGAAACCAAAGCATAGGCGGCGGAGTGAGATTTGTTAAATCCGTACCCGGCGAATTTCTCCACCAGGTCGAAGATTTTCATCGCCAGTTCGCCATCGATGCCGTTTTTCTTCGCTCCATCTTCAAAGATGGAGCGCTGCTTGGCCATCTCTTCCGGCTTTTTCTTACCCATCGCACGACGCAGCATGTCTGCGCCGCCAAGGGTATAACCCGAAAGTACCTGGGCGATCTGCATCACCTGTTCCTGATACAGGATGATGCCATAGGTTGGCTCCAGTACCGGTTTCAGGCTTTCATGCTGCCACTGAACGTCCGGGTAGGAAATTTCTTCGCGCCCGTGCTTACGGTCGATAAAGTTATCCACCATCCCCGACTGCAACGGCCCCGGACGGAACAGGGCCACCAGCGCGATCATATCTTCGAAGCAGTCGGGTTGCAGACGCTTAATCAAATCTTTCATGCCGCGGGATTCAAGCTGGAAGACGGCTGTCGTCTCCGAGCGTTGCAGCATGTCGAAACTTTTCTTGTCATCAAGCGGGATAGCCGCGATATCCAGCGGCGGTTCGCCGTTCTTCTCGCGACGGGCGTTGATCATCTCCAGCGCCCAGTTGATGATGGTGAGCGTACGCAGGCCGAGGAAGTCAAACTTCACCAGCCCGGCGTATTCCACGTCGTTCTTGTCGAACTGGGTGACCGGATGCTGGCCCGCTTCATCGCAGTACAGCGGCGCGAAGTCGGTGATTTTGGTCGGGGCGATAACCACGCCCCCCGCATGCTTACCGGCGTTACGCGTGACGCCTTCCAGCTTGCGCGCCATGTCGATCAGCGCTTTCACCTCTTCGTCGGCTTCGTAGATTTCCGGCAGCTGAGGTTCGGCTTCAAAGGCTTTCGCCAGGGTCATGCCCGGATCGGGCGGGACCAGCTTAGAGATACGATCGACAAAACCGTACGGGTGGCCCAGAACGCGGCCCACGTCGCGGATAACCGCTTTCGCCGCCATCGTCCCGAAGGTAATGATCTGTGAAACCGCATCACGACCGTACATATCGGCCACGTGCTCAATCACCTGGTCGCGTTTTTCCATGCAGAAGTCGACGTCAAAGTCGGGCATGGAGACACGTTCCGGGTTGAGGAAACGTTCGAACAGCAGGTCGAATTCCAACGGATCGAGGTCGGTGATTTTCAGTGCGTACGCCACCAGCGAGCCGGCACCGGAACCACGGCCCGGGCCTACCGGCACGCCGTTATCCTTCGACCACTGGATGAACTCCATCACGATCAGGAAGTAGCCAGGGAACCCCATCTGGTTGATCACCTGGAGTTCAATATCCAGGCGCTCGTCATATTCAGGACGCTTCTCTTTACGGACCGCTTCATCCGGGAAAAGGAATTCCAGACGCTCTTCCAGACCCTCTTTCGATTTCATGACCAGGAAATCTTCGGTGGTCATGTCGCCCGTCGGGAACTGCGGCAGGAAGTATTCGCCGAGACGCACGGTGACGTTACAGCGCTTGGCAATCTCTACGCTGTTTTCCAGCGCTTCCGGGATGTCCGAGAAAAGCTCACACATCTCCTCTTCGCTGCGCATGTACTGCTGCGATGAGTAGTTGCGCGGGCGTTTCGGATCGTCGAGGGTGAAGCCGTCGTGGATAGCGACGCGAATTTCATGCGCGTCAAAATCGCCCGCCTCAAGGAAGCGCACATCGTTGGTGGCCACTACAGGCAGGCCACGCGCTTCCGCCAGGGCGACGGCCGCATGCAGATAGCTCTCTTCGTCCGCACGCCCGGTACGGATCAGCTCCAGGTAATAGCGATCCGGGAAATACTCTTCGTAGAACGAGACGCACTGATCCACCAGCGCGTTGTTACCGCGCAGCAGACATTTTCCGACATCCCCCATACGACCACCGGAGATCAGCAGCAAACCTTCGTTCAGCTCTGCCAGCCAGTCGCGGTCAATCCATGGGCCCAGTGCGCCGTAGCCGCGCTGGTAGGCTTTTGAGATCAGCAGAGTGAGGTTCTGATAGCCCGTGTTATTCATGGCTAACACGGAAATTTGCGTCATCTCATCGCCGAGCAGGTCGCTCTGCACATGAAAATCCGCACCGACGATGGGCTTTAATCCTGCGCCATGCGCCGTTCCGTAGAACTTCACCAGGCCACACAGGTTGGTAAAATCGGTGATCGCCAGCGCAGGCATGCCAAGCGAGGCCGCCTTTTTTACCAGCGGCCCGGTCTTTGCCAGCCCATCGATCATGGAGTAGTCGCTATGCACCCGCAGGTGTACGAAACGTGGTTCAGCCATCTTCAAATCCCGCGTTACTTAATTGCTTGCGTCTTGATTCAGGACACCAGTCCCAGCGCGCGTTTCACCGGGCCAAAGCTGCGCCGATGATGTTCAGTTGCGCCATGTTCAGCCAGCTTTTCCAGATGGAAAGCCGTTGGATATCCCTTGTGCTGGGCGAAACCATACGCGGGATAAGTGAGGTCCAGCGCGGCCATTTCAGCATCGCGCGTCACTTTGGCAATGATTGACGCCGCACTGATTTCTGCGACGCGGCTATCGCCTTTAACAACAGCCATGGAAGGCATCGGCAACGCCGGGCAACGGTTACCGTCGATCAGTACATACTCAGGCACAATCTTCAGGCCCGCAACGGCACGCTGCATCGCCAGCATGGTAGCGTGCAGAATGTTTAGATCGTCAATCTCATGCGGTTCTGCGCGCCCGAGACTCCAGGCCAGCGCTTTCTCTTTAATTTCATCGAACAGCGCTAAACGACGCTTTTCGCTCAGTTTTTTCGAGTCGTTCAGGCCAACGATCGGGCGGGCTGGATCGAGGATCACCGCCGCGGTCACAACGGCACCCACTAACGGGCCACGACCGACTTCATCCACACCGGCAACGAGGTGGGTATGGGGATAAATAAATTCCATCATTGTGCTAACTCCAGCACCGCATCGGCCGCCTGCTCATCAGCATTACAGCGGATCAGTTGATGCAGTTCACGGAACGTATCGTGCATCTGGTGGCTGGTTTTACCGTTGGCCAGCAGCGGCAGCAGCGCATCTGCCAGCGCCTGCGGCTGGCATTCATCCTGCAAGAGCTCTTTCACCAGCTCGCGACCCGCAAGCAGGTTTGGCAGAGATACGTAATCTGTTTTTACCAGACGTTTTGCCAGCCAGAAGGTAAACGGCTTCATGCGATAACCGACCACCATTGGGCATTTTGCCAGCATACACTCCAGCGCAGCCGTGCCGGAAGCCAGCAGTGCGGCATCGCTCGCAAACATGGCTTGCCGCCCTTTTCCGTCCAGCAAGCGGACGTGAAGATCCGGGGCGACGTCGGCTTTGATACGCTCAAACTGCTCCCGGCGTTTGGCATTCACCAGCGGCACGACCACTTCAAGATCGGGGTAAGTCTTGCGAAGAATTTGCGCCGTTTTCAGGAAATCGGCACTGAGCATTTCAACTTCCGCACCCCGGCTTCCTGGCAGCAGCGCCAGACAATGCACATCATGCGGGATGCCCAGTTCGTCACGCGCCGCGTTTTTATCCGGATCCAGTGGCATGGCATCCGCCATGGTATGACCGATAAAACGGCACGGGACATTAAATCTGTCGTAAAACGCTTTTTCGAAAGGCAGAAAAGCCAGCACCAGATTGGTGGACCGTCCGATTTTGAAAACGCGTTTCTGTCGCCACGCCCACACGGATGGGCTGACGTAATGGATCGTTTTGATCCCCTGCTTTTTCAGGTTCCCTTCAAGGGTAATATTGAAATCAGGCGCATCAATGCCGACAAATACATCGGGCTTGAGGTCGGTAAAGCGGCGGGTAAGGTCGGCGCGGATATGCAGCAGGCGACGCAAGCGGCCCAGCACCTCGACGATGCCCATCACAGCCAGCTCTTCCATTTCATACCAGGCTTCGCAGCCTTCGGCCTGCATTAGCGGCCCAGCCACGCCCACAAAGCGGGCATTGGGTACACGGGCTTTAAGCGCGCGGATAAGACCTGCACCAAGAATATCGCCGGAGGTTTCTCCGGCGACCAGGGCGATGGTAAGCGGACGACTGTCGACCATTAACGAATCAGACCACGGGTTGAACGTTCAAAGAATTCCATGAACGTTTTCACTTCAGGGTGCTTATTCGCCAGCTCGGCAATTTCCGGCTTAGCCTCTTCCAGCGTTTTACCGCTACGGTACAGCAATTTGTACGCGTTGCGGATCGCGGTAATCGCTTCGCGGCTGAAGCCACGACGCTTGAGACCTTCAATGTTCACGCCAAACGGCGTGGCATGGTTGCCCTGCGCAATCACAAACGGTGGGACGTCCTGCGCCACACCGGAGCATCCGCCGACCATCACGTGTGCACCAATGATGCAGAACTGATGGACTGCGGTCATGCCGCCAATAATGGCGAAATCATCGACCGATACGTGTCCCGCCAGCGTTGCGTTGTTGGCGAGAATACAGCGGCTCCCCACGGTACAGTCGTGCGCAATGTGCGCATTAACCATAAACAGGTTGTCGCTGCCCACCTTCGTCAATCCACCGCCTTGCGTTGTACCACGATGAATGGTGACGCTTTCGCGAATGCGGTTACGATCGCCGATTTCCACGCGGGTCGGTTCGCCAGCATACTTGAGATCCTGGTTAACTTCGCCGATGGAGGCGAACTGATAGATCTCATTGTTGCAGCCAATGGTGGTATGACCATTCACGACAACGTGAGATTTCAGTACTGTACCCTCACCAATTTCGACATGGGGTCCAACAATACAAAACGGGCCGATGTGGACATTGGCACCAATGATGGCACCCGTTTCCACAATGGCGGTAGGATGAATAAAGGCGGATTTATCAATCACGTATCAGGCCTCCCGGCTACGCGCACACATCATTGTCGCTTCGCAAACAACTTTGCCGTCAACCATAGCTACGCCTTTGAAGCGAGTCAGGCCGCGACGCGTTTTTTCAAAAGTGACTTCCATGATCATTTGATCACCAGGCACGACCGGACGCTTGAAGCGCGCTTCATCGATACCCGCGAAGTAATAGAGTTCACCCGGTTCCAGTTTACCTACGCTTTTAAACGCCAGAATACCGGTAGCCTGTGCCATCGCTTCCAGGATCAATACCCCCGGGAAGATAGGCTTACCAGGGAAGTGCCCCTGGAAGAACGGCTCGTTAACGGAGACATTTTTCACTGCGCGCAGAAAACGACCTTCTTCAAAATCCAGCACACGGTCTACCAGTAAAAACGGATAGCGGTGCGGCAGAAGTTCTAAAATCTCTTCAATATGCAGAGTATGAGTGTCAGTAGTCAAAATACTCTTCCTGTCAAATGTACTAAGTAGCAATAATAACACGGCCTGCCGGTTTATAAACAAAGCCGACAGGCCGGGAAATTTAGCGTTAAACGGATGAACGCTTAGTCTTGTTGATCGATTTTGCGCTCAATCGCTTTGAGTCGCTTGCTCATATCATCAATATTCATCACCAGTGCAGCTGTTTTACGCCAGACCTTGTTCGGTTGCAGTGGAATACCGGAGGAATAAACGCCAGGCTCAGTGATTGGACGCATCACCATGCCCATCCCCGTCACCGTGACTTTGTCGCATATTTCCATATGGCCATTGATCACGCTGGCACCGCCAATCATGCAGTAACGGCCAATTTTCAGGCTGCCTGCCATGATAACACCACCCGCAACTGCGGTATTGTCGCCAATCACAACGTTATGTGCAATCTGGCACTGGTTGTCTATGATAACACCGTTACCAATAATGGTGTCGTCAAGCGCACCGCGGTCGATGGTGGTGCAAGCACCGATCTCCACACGATCGCCGATAATCACGCGACCCAGCTGAGGGATCTTAACCCAGTTACCCCGATCGTTAGCGTAACCAAATCCGTCAGAACCAATCACCGTGCTGGACTGTACGAGACAATTCTCGCCAATCTCAACCTCATGGTAGACAGAGACATTGGCCCACAGACGAGTCCCTGCGCCAATTTTCGTATTTTTTCCAACAAAGCAGCCTGGGCCAATCACCACGTTATCACCCAGCACGACGCCGGATTCGATAACGGCGTTTGCGCCGACTGATACGTTGTTACCCAGCTGAGCCGTCGGATCAATCGCAGCACTGGCTGCAATGTTCTGTGCCGGCTGCGGCGTGGTATCAAGAATTTGGGCCATGCGCGCATAGGTCAGGTAGGGATTTTTCACTACCAGTGCAGCGCTAGTGGCAAACGGAAGATCGTCCTGCGTCAGAACAACGGCAGACGCCTGGCACTGGGCCAGGTGTTCACGGTACTTAGGGCTTACCATGAAGGTAATAGTGCCTGCTTTAGCAGATTGCATGGACGCAACAGCGGTGATGACGATATCGCCATCACCGTGTAATTCTGCATCCAACTGCTGAGCTAAATCAGCCAGTCGAATTGAAGGCATTACTTATTTAACCTGTTTCAGAACATCAGCGGTGATGTCTTTAACATCGCTGCTGTTGAATGCAACGGCGTTCGAATCAACAACCAGATCGATGCTCTGATCGGCTGCGACTGCTTTAACGGCAGACTGAATACGCGTCACCAGTTTGCCACGCTCTTCGTTAGAACGACGCTGACGATCCTGCTCGAAAGCCTGCGCTTTCTGAGAGAAGGTCTGGCGCTGAGACATGACGTCTTTTTCCAGTTTGCTGCGCTCGCTCGCTTTCATGGTAGAACCATCACGCTGAAGACGCTGCATCTTGGACTGAAGATCACCTTCCATACGTTGCAGTTCGCTCGCACGGCCTTTGAATTCGTTTTCCAGCGTTGCAGAAACACCGGTTTTCTGTGCAACCTGCTGGAACAAATTACCCATGTTGACGATTGCAATTTTATCCGCTGCCTGAGCAGAAGTTGCCATCGCTAAACCGAGACCTGCAGCTAATAACCACTTTTTCACAATTAACTCCTTACCATCCCATTGGCACCCGAGGGGTACCGTTCTTTGCGTGGCAAGGCGATCGTTTTACCGATCGCCGGTTGTCAGCGCTACACTGCCAACGCATTCCATTGCAGCGGATTATTACCAGGTTTTACCAATGTTAAACTGGAACTGCTCCGCTTTGTCTCCATCGTATTTCTTAAACGGCTGGGCGTAAGAGAAGACCAACGGCCCCAGCGGTGACATCCATTGTAATGCGATACCTGCGGACATGCGAATGTTGCTCGGATCGCTGTAGTCCGGGACCCCCGCCGCACGCATCTGGGCGGTGTTCTCCCAGTTGGTGTCCCACACTGTACCTGCATCCATAAAGAAGGAGGTGCGGACAGAGTTTGCGTACTTGTCGCTGATAAACGGCGTAGGCGTGATGAACTCGAGGCTCGCCACGGCCATAGCGTTACCACCTACTGCGTCATCAGAGCTACATACTTGCTTAGGATCACGGCTTGCGCAGTTATCTTCGTCATTACCGCCGTAATAAACCGCTTTCGGACCAATGTTATTGGACTGGAAGCCACGCACGGTGCTTGAACCACCGGCGTAGAAGTTTTCATAGAACGGCAGTTCTTTGCTTCCAATACCGTCACCATAACCCCAACGGGTACGACCCAGAACAACCCACTTGTGATCTTCATCAATTGGGAAGTAGGACGCCGTATCCAGCGTGACCTTGTAGAACTCGTTATCCGAGCCCGGGATAGTCACTTTACCGTTCAGGTTGACACGTGAACCTTCCGTCGGGAAGTAGCCACGGTCAAGACGGTTGTAGGTCCAACCGTAGTTGAAGGTGAAGTCATCCGCGGCGAAACCGTTGTCATCGCTGGACGTACTCGCCGACTGACCGATGGAGTCCAGGTAACGCCACATCGCCACCTGCGGTTGCATGTTGGACAGGTCGTTATGCACGTACCCTAAACCTGCGCGCAGGGTGTTGTATTCGTTAACCGGGAAGCCGAGCGTACCATCCAGACCGTAACTCTTGTTGGTATACGAGGAGAGGTCCGCGTCATCCGCTTTAAAGTCGTTATAGAAGATACGACCGCCCAGGCTTACACCGTCAACGGTGAAGTATGGGTTGGTAACAGAGAACTCAGAGTAGGTCTGGTAGTCGTTTTTCGTCCCGTTGATACCGACAGAGTAGCCCGTACCCAGCCAGTTATCCTGCTGAACACCGACCTGGAAGCTCACGCCACTTTCAGTACCGTAACCAATACCAAAGTTGAAGCTACCGGTATTACGTTCTTTAACTTTATAAACAACATCAACCTGATCCGGACGACCTGGTACACGCTGAGTATCGGTATCGACCGTTTCGAAATAGCCCAGACGGTTCAGACGCTCTTTACCCTGGTCTACCAGATCGCTTCCCAGCCATGCCCCTTCCATCTGGCGCATTTCACGGCGCAGAACGGAGTCTTTAGAGGTATCGTTACCTTCGAAGCGGATCTTACGCACATAGAAACGGTTGCCCGCATCAACGTTAACGTGCAGCTTAACGGTTTTATCCGTGTCGTTAATTTCCGGCTGCGTTTGCACACGCGGATACGCATAACCATAACGGCCGAGCAGCTTCTTAATGCTGTCTTCCATTTTGGTGACTTTAGATCCGCTGTACAGATCGCCCGGCTGAATTTTGGTCAGAGATTCAATTTCAGCTGAATGTCCTGCCAGGTTGCCGCTGACTTCAACACCTGAAAGCGTGTACTTATCGCCTTCAGTGATGTTAACGGTAATGTAGATACCTTTCTTGTCCGGAGTCAGACTCACCTGAGTTGAATCGATGTTGAAACGGGCGTAACCGCGATCCAGATAGTAGCTGCGCAGGGTTTCAAGGTCACCCGCCAGTTTCTGTTTCTGGTATTTACGATCGCCCACCACGTTCCACCACGGCACTTCGTCACGCAGCTGGAAGTTGGAGATCAGTTCGTCGGTGCTGAACGCGTGGTTACCCACGATGTTGATCTGCTGGATCTTCGCAGAAACACCTTCCTGGAAGACCAGTTTCAGGTCGACACGGTTACGTGGCAGCGGTGTAACAACCGCTTTAACGCTCGCGCTGTATTTACCGACGCTGTAATAGAAATCTTCCAGACCTTTTTCAATGTCTGCAAGGGTTGTGCGGTCCAGAGATTCCCCCACACGAACACCCGATGCCTCAAGGTTCTGCTTGAGCATGTCATCTTTCACCGACTTGTTGCCGGAGAAAGTGATGCTGGCAATCGTTGGACGTTCTTTTACCTGAACCACCAGCGTATCACCATCGCGCAGGACACGGACGTCCTCAAAGTTGCCAGTGGCAAACAGAGCACGGATGGTGTTACTGATATCTTCATCATTAACCGTATCGCCGGGGCGCACAGGCATACTGAGGAGGGCCGCACCAACGGCGACACGCTGAAGGCCTTCGAAATGAATATCTTTCACTACGAACCCGTCAGCACCGTATACGGTCGCGCTGCTAAACAGCAGCGACGCTATGAGCAACTTTTTCATCGCCATCGTTATTATGCGTTCTTCCTAACTAACTCTCTTACAACCGAGAGAAATCATTGAAAAGTGCAAGCCCCATTAACAGCACCAGCAAAATCGAGCCAATGCGATAACTAAAGTCTTGAACTCGCTCGGATACCGGTCCGCCTTTTAGCTTTTCAATCGCTAAAAACAGCAAATGGCCCCCATCTAGTACGGGAAGCGGGAACAGGTTGATTATCCCCAGGTTCACGCTAATCAGCGCAAGGAACATGAGATAGTAAATCACCCCGAACTCCGCTGACATCCCAGCCCCCTGAGCAATCGAAATTGGCCCACTGAGGTTGTTCAGTTTCACATCACCGGTTATCAATTTCCCCAACATGTTGACCGTAAGCTTCATCAGCTGCCATGTTTTATCCGTGGCCTCAACGATGGCGCTAAACGGCCCATACTGGCGTATTGTCTTGTACTCATCTGGCAGTGGGATCACTTTCGGCACAACGCCGGCAAACCCTTCCGCCTTACCGCCGCCCGATTTGGTATCCGGGGTGAGAGTCAGTGAGAGCGAACTCCCCTGCCTTTCCACTTCCAGCGCGAGCGGCTTGCCTGGATTATCGCGCACCAGAGTAACAAAGGTCATCCATTGTGTTAATGGCTGACCATCGACTTTAACGATCCTGTCACCCGCTTGTAAACCTGCTTTACTCGCTGCCGATTTGGCCTGTACTTCGGCTAATACCGGCTCGATCTGCGCGCCGCGCGGTCGAATCCCGAGTGCGGCGACAGGGTCCTCTTTGTCTGGCTCAAAGCGCCAGTGGCGTAAATCCAGCACTTTTTCCTGCCGCTGGTCGGAACCAAATGGCGATACGCTGACGGTTGTCTGCTCATCACCGATTTTGGCAACCAGTTGTAACCTCACGGCATCCCAATCAGGGGTTTCGATACCATCAATCGCTTTAAGTTCCATTCCCGGTGTAATTTGCGCCGTTGCCGCAATAGAACCCGTGGTGATTTCGCCCACGACCGGGCGCACGCCAGGCACGCCGATGATAAACACCAGCCAGTAGGCGAAGATAGCGAAGATGAAATTGGCTACCGGGCCGGCAGCGATGATGGCAGCACGTTGTCCAACAGTTTTATTGTTAAACGCGCGATGGCGAAGTTCCGGGGCGACAGGCTCAACGCGTTCGTCGAGCATTTTGACATAGCCGCCCAGGGGAATCAGAGCAATGACAAACTCGGTGCCATGCTTATCGGTACGCTTCCAGAGCGATTTGCCAAAGCCAATCGAGAATCGCTCCACCCGCACACCACAGCGCCGGGCAACCCAGAAATGGCCAAATTCATGCACGGTAATCAGTACACCCAGTGCAACAATGAACGCCGCCAGATTCCAGAGAATGCTCAGCATAAAACCTTCCGTTATATCGTCCCAAACACCAGTAAAAGCAGGCAAGCAAATACAGGAACAGCCGCGGTAAGGCTGTCAATGCGATCCAGTATTCCGCCATGTCCTGGAATCAGGTGACCACTGTCCTTAATCCCTGCTTCACGCTTAAACATACTCTCGGTTAAATCACCCAGCACCGATGCCAGCGCCGCGAAAATCGAACATACCAGCAGCGTGGAGGGGGCAACCTCAAGATTCGCCCAGACGCCATAGCCCCAGGAGATAATCGCTGCCGTAAACAGGCCGCCAATGAAGCCTTGCCAGGTTTTGCCCGGAGAAACCTTTGGCGCCAGTTTATGTTTGCCGAATAGTTTACCAAACATATAGGCCCCGGAGTCAGCCCCCCAGACGAGAATCATCACATAAAGCAGCCATATCGCGCCGCTGTAGTGGTTTTCGTCATAGTGCCAGGCGCGCAGCGCAACCATCCCCCAGAAAAAGGGAACAATCGTGAGCAGACCAAAAATAAGGCGCAACACTTTAGAGTTACGCCAGATCGCCGCAGAGCCCGGATAGAAAAGCACTAAAACAAGCGCAGCAATCCACCAGGCCAGCGATATCCATAAGGATCCGGCAACCAGCGGCTGGTGAACATCGTGATGATATTCAGGCAAGGTATACAGCATCAGGGCCAGTAAAAAACCACAGAGTACCGCCAGCCATACCCGCTGAGTGCGCGAGGTAAAGCCGCTAAGCTGCCCCCATTCCCACGCGGCGAGCATACACACCACCAGCGTAACAATAGCGAATCCCACCGGAGGCAGTAAAAACAGCGCTGCGATGACGACGGGTATTAATACAAAAGCGGAAATCAGGCGATACTTCAGCAAAAGCTACCCCCATCAGGCGTTATCGCCACCAGGCTCGGTGCCGCCGAAACGACGCTCTCGATTGGCAAAGGCATGCAGCGCACCTTCAAAGTCTTGTTCATCAAAATCTGGCCAAAGAACATCCGTAAAGTAAAGTTCGGCGTAGGCAATTTGCCACAGCAAAAAGTTACTAATGCGATGCTCCCCCCCTGTCCTTATAACCAAATCCACGGGTGCCAGTTCATTCATGCAGATTTGCTGACTCAGCGCCTCTTCATCAATCTGGTCGGGTCTTAACAGCCCTTCCTGAACCTGCTCAGCCAGATGCCGAACCCCCTGGATAATATCCCAGCGTCCGCCGTAATTCGCCGCGATATTGAGCGTCAGGCCGGTATTATTTTCCGTCAGCGCTTCTGCTTTGCGAATCCGTTCCTGCAAACGTGAGTTAAAACGACTGGTTTCGCCAATAATACGCAAGCGGACGTTGTGGCGGTGCAGGCTTTTTACTTCGCTATCGAGCGCCCACACGAACAGTTCCATCAACGCAGTCACTTCCTGCGCAGGTCGATTCCAGTTCTCACTGCTAAAAGCATAGAGCGTTAACGCATCAATGCCGTTATTGGCGGCAAAAGAAACGGCGCGGCGAACAGATTTCGCCCCAGCTTTATGCCCAAAGGCTCGTATCTTCCCTTGTCTTTTCGCCCAGCGGCCATTGCCATCCATGATGATTGCAACATGGCGACAGCCATGTGCTGGCAAGTTTTCGCTTATTGGTTGATTCGCAGACAACATAACGCGTTTTTAGTCCCTGAAAGGATTTAACGGTACACAGGAATACTGAAGCCTATACATAAAAAAGCCGTGTCAAACCACGGCTTACCTGACCACTTAAAGCCAAATACCTGCGATCAGGTGGCGCAGACTATATCACTGAAGCCCAACGCTAACAAATAGCACGACGACTAGTGCTTGCTTTATCACCAGCTTGCGAGACGTGTCACCTGTTTACGCGCAACAATGCGTGCCTGTTCATCCACGGCCAGCACCTCTTCCACGCTCTGCGGCTCACGCAAATCCATCATCTCCAGCACGGATAAATTCAACGCGGCGATATCAGTGAAGCGGATCTGCTGATTCAGGAATGCTTCAACGGTCACTTCATTGGCTGCATTAAGCGCCGTTGTCGCCGCCTGCCCCTGATCGAAGGCCGTCATCGCCAGTTTCAGACAGGGATAACGGTCGTAATCAGGCTCGCTAAACGTCAGTGAACTCAGCTTGCAAAAATCGAGAGGCTTAACGCCCGATTTTACGCGGTTTGGCCACGCCATTGTATGAGCAATTGGCGTACGCATATCCGGTTCGCCCAGCTGGGCCAGCACGCTGCCGTCCTGATAGCGCACCATCGAGTGAATCACCGACTGCGGGTGGATCAGCACTTCCATCTGTTTCGCCGACGCATTGAACAGCCAGCGAGCTTCAATGTATTCCAGACCTTTGTTCATCATGGTGGCCGAATCGACGGAGATCTTACGCCCCATTGACCAGTTCGGATGACGACATGCCTGATCCGGCGTCATTGCGCTCAATTCAGACAGTGGCGTTTCACGGAACGGGCCACCAGACCCGGTAAGCAGAATCGACACAACGCCATTCTGCTCCAGGTCAGCGTACCCCAGGTTTTGTTGAAAAGGTTGGGGTAAACTCTGAAAAATGGCGTTGTGCTCGCTATCGACCGGCAAAAGACGTGCCCCACGCTGTTTTACCGCCTCCATAAAGAGACGTCCGCAGGTGACCAGCGACTCTTTGTTCGCAAGCAGGACATCTTTTCCCGCATCGATCGCGGCAAGCGTCGGCAGAAGACCCGCCGCCCCGACGATTGCCGCCATAACCTGATCGACTTCATCAAGCGCGGCCATATCGCACGCCGCCTGTTGCCCGCTGAGCACCTCGGTACGGCAGCCCTTCTCCTGCAACAGCGCTTTTACCTGGCGGGCGCTCTCTTCATCATCCATCACCGCAAAACGGGGGGTAAACTCCAGGCACTGTTCGACCATTCGCTGCACGTTTTTTCCGGCCACAAGCGCGGCTACGGTGTAGCTGTCAGGATTATGACGTACAACGTCGAGAGTGCTGCAACCGATAGAGCCGGTCGAGCCGAGGAGAGTGAGATGCTTCATGAGATGCCCAAAAGTTAGACCAGATAAAAGCAAAACGCCGCCAGCAAGACTCAATGTCCTTCTGAACGGCGTTTATCAGTGTACAGCGAAAATCAGAACTGCATCAGTTCCGCTTCTTTTTCTGCCAGCGCCGCATCAATTTTCTTGATCGCCGCGTCGGTCATTTTCTGAATGTCGTCCTGAGAACGACGATCGTCGTCTTCGCTGATCTCTTTTTCTTTCAGCAGGGCTTTCACTTTATCGTTCGCATCGCGACGCACGTTACGTACGGAAACGCGACCCTGCTCAGCTTCACCGCGAACCACTTTGATCAGGTCTTTACGACGCTCTTCCGTCAGCGGAGGCAGTGGTACGCGAATATCCGCGCCCGCTGAGCTTGGGTTCAGACCCAGGTCAGATGCCATGATCGCTTTTTCAACGGCCGGGCTCATTGAGCGATCGAACACGTTGATTTTCAGGGTACGGGTATCTTCTACCGTCACGCTCGCCAGCTGACGCAGTGGCGTAGGCGTACCGTAGTATTCTACGATGATGCCATCCAGCAGGCTTGGGGAAGCTCGGCCAGTACGGATTTTGCTGATTTGGTTTTTGAACGCTTCTACGCATTTGTCCATGCGTACTTCAGCATCTTTTCTGATGTCGTTAATCACGTTACGGATCCTTGAAAACTTGTCTCAGGCAGACTATCCGCCAGCACAGCGCTACAGGTGTGCTAAGTATAGTCGCGTTTAATTCATGACAACGCCAAAGGCGCGCCCGGGTAAGATACCACGTCGAAATAAAGCGGAATCTTACCTGTATTTATCGCCGACGGAAATTATTCCGTGATCAAAGTGCCTTCTTTTTCGCCCATAACAACGCGACGCAGCGCGCCAGGCTTGTTCATATTGAAGACACGGATCGGCAGTTTGTGGTCACGAGCCAGCGTAAAGGCGGCAAGATCCATCACTTTTAGCTCTTTTTCCAGCACTTCGCTGTAGCTCAGCTGATCGTACATGGTCGCTGAAGGATCTTTTGCCGGGTCGGCAGTAAACACGCCATCTACTTTGGTCGCTTTCAGCACCACATCGGCTTCGATTTCGATACCGCGCAGGCAGGCTGCGGAATCGGTGGTAAAGAACGGGTTACCCGTACCGGCGGAGAGGATCACCACGCGGTTGTTGCGCAGCAGGCTGATGGCCTCTGCCCAGCTGTAGTTATCGCATACGCCATTCAAAGGAATAGCGGACATCAGGCGAGCGTTCACATAGGCGCGATGAAGCGCATCACGCATCGCCAGGCCATTCATCACGGTTGCCAGCATACCCATGTGGTCGCCCACTACGCGGTTCATCCCCGCTTTCGCCAGACCAGCACCACGGAAAAGGTTGCCACCGCCAATGACCACGCCAACCTGAATACCCAGTTCGACCAGTTCTTTGATTTCCTGTGCCATGCGATCAAGGATGCTTGCGTCAATACCGAAGCCTTCCGATCCTTGCAGCGCTTCGCCACTCAGCTTAAGCAGAATGCGTTTGTACACGGGTTTTGCATTGGTAGCCATGTTTCTTTCCTGAGACTGTCAACGATTAAGATGGGGTTAATTCTGGCGACATGATATGTCGCAAATCAGCACAGCGATACTGGAGCCTGTCTGATTTCGTGAGACGGGTGACAAAAAGAAGCCGCCCTCAGGCGGCTCCTTTTCAATCATTAAGACTGCTTGGACATTGCAGCAACTTCTGCTGCGAAGTCAGTCTCAACTTTCTCGATGCCTTCGCCCACTTCGAAGCGGATGAAGCCAGTTACATCAGCGTTGTGCTCTTTCAGCAGCTGAGCAACAGACTTGCTTGGATCCATTACGAAAGGCTGGCCAGTCAGAGAAACTTCGCCGGTGAATTTCTTCATGCGGCCTTCAACCATTTTCTCTGCGATTTCTTTTGGCTTACCAGACTGCATCGCGATGTCCAGCTGAACCTGGTACTCTTTCTCTACCACTTCAGCAGACACGTCTTCTGGCTTAACGAATTCTGGTTTGCTTGCAGCGATGTGCATTGCCAGCTGTTTAACCAGCTCTTCGTCAGCGCCTTTAGCCGCAACCAGAACACCGATACGCGCGCCGTGCTGGTAAGAGCCCAGAACGTCACCTTCCAGGGAAGCAACGCGACGGATGTTGATGTTCTCACCGATTTTAGCAACCAGCGCAACACGCTCTTCTTCGAACTGTGCTTTCAGAACTTCAACGTCAGTGATTTTGCCTGCAACCGCTGCGTCCAGAACTTTGTTAGCAAATGCCTGGAAACCAGCATCTTTAGCAACGAAGTCAGTCTGGCAGTTAACTTCCAGAATGATGCCGTAGTTGCCGTCGATTTTAGTGATGATCACGCCGTCAGCAGCAACGTTGCCTGCTTTCTTAGCTGCTTTGATCGCACCGGATTTACGCATGTTTTCGATTGCCAGCTCGATGTCGCCGTTCGCTTCGGTCAGCGCTTTTTTGCAATCCATCATGCCTGCGCCAGTACGCTCACGCAGCTCTTTTACCAGGGATGCGGTAATTTCAGCCATTCTTAAATCCTCGGGAGATGTGAACTGCCCGGCCGGGAGCCAAACAGTATAAATTGAAAAAAGGGGCCGATAATGGGCCCCTATTCATACACGGTACTAATAAGGGGTAAAACCTTATTATTCAGCTTCTACGAAGCTTTCTTCCGCCTGAGAAGCCAGATCCTGGGAACGGCCTTCACGAACGGTAGCAGCTACAGCGCTCAGGTACAGGCTAACAGCACGGATTGCGTCGTCGTTACCCGGGATAACGAAGTCAACACCGTCCGGATCGGAGTTGGTATCAACGATAGCGAATACCGGGATACCCAGGTTGTTAGCTTCTTTGATTGCGATGTGCTCGTGGTCTGCATCGATTACGAACAGCGCGTCTGGCAGGCCGCCCATATCTTTGATACCGCCCAGGCTGTTTTCCAGCTTGTCCAGTTCACGAGTGCGCATCAGCGCTTCTTTCTTAGTCAGCTTATCGAAAGTACCGTCCTGAGACTGGGTTTCCAGATCTTTCAGGCGCTTGATGGACTGACGAACAGTTTTCCAGTTGGTCAGCATGCCGCCCAACCAGCGATGGTTCACGAAGAACTGGTCGCAGCTGTTAGCAGCATCTTTCACAGCTTCGCTTGCAGCGCGCTTAGTACCAACGAACAGAATCTTACCTTTACGGGAAGAGATCTTGTTCAGCTCAGCCAGGGCTTCGTTGAACATTGGTACAGTCTTCTCAAGGTTGATGATGTGAACTTTGTTACGTGCGCCGAAGATGAAAGGCTTCATTTTCGGGTTCCAGTAACGGGTCTGGTGACCGAAGTGAACACCAGCCTTGAGCATGTCGCGCATGGAAACAGTTGCCATGTTTAAAACCTCTATATTGAAAGTTGGGGTTATGCCTCCACGTATCCCATATTACCGACCCCGAAGGGCACCCCGGAATATGTGCCGATACGTGTGTGTTGTTACACAAAGTGAGATTTGTCGCTCCCGTCCAGCCTGTGTATCTGAGATGGATCGGAAGTCCGGCGCGCTTTATATCACAAAACACGGCCAGAAACCAATAATTGTTGGCGGAGTGTGCTGTTAATGATTCTCAATTTGGCACGGGGTGCGCCTGACTGATACCATTGACAACACTTACACTAGTATTGTCGAAAAAATCGACACCGATGGACAGATTACATGGCTATCTCTATTAAGACACCTGAAGAAATTGAAAAGATGCGCGTCGCCGGTCGTCTGGCCGCGGACGTGCTGGAAATGATTGAGCCGTTTGTGAAACCGGGCGTCAGCACTGGCGAACTGGATCGCATCTGTAACGACTATATCGTCAACGAACAGCACGCGGTCTCCGCCTGCCTTGGCTATCACGGTTTCCCGAAATCCGTCTGCATCTCTATTAATGAAGTGGTTTGCCACGGCATTCCGGATGACGAGAAGCTGCTGAAAGATGGCGACATCGTCAACATCGACGTGACCGTCATCAAAGACGACTACCACGGCGACACCTCTAAGATGTTCATCGTTGGCAAGCCAACGATTCTGGGCGAGCGTCTGTGCAAAGTAACGCAAGAGAGCCTCTACCTGGCGCTGAAAATGGTGAAGCCGGGCATCCGCCTGCGCACCATCGGCGCCGCAATCCAGAAATTTGTGGAAGCGGAAGGTTTCTCCGTGGTGCGCGAATATTGCGGTCACGGTATTGGTCGTGTGTTCCATGAAGAACCGCAGGTTCTGCACTACGATGCAGACGACGGCGGCGTAGTGCTGCAAAAGGGCATGACCTTCACGATCGAGCCAATGGTCAACGCGGGTGATTACCGCATCCGTACCATGAAAGATGGCTGGACGGTAAAAACCAAAGACAGAAGCTTGTCTGCACAGTACGAGCATACTATTGTGGTTACAGACAACGGCTGCGAAATTATGACGTTGCGCAAGGATGACACCATCCCGGCGATACTGACGAACATTGAGTGATAAGAAGCCGGCGAATGCCGGCTTTTTTAATGGCGATAGCTTTTTCTTATGGGTGGCGCACGATGAGTAATCTCTTACCCGAACAGTATGCTAACACAGCACTTCCCACCCTCCCCGACCAGCCTGATAACCCGGGCGTCTGGCCACCGCATGAACTGACCTGCGCGCATATCAAAGCCCACATGGAGGTTTTCCATCGCTGGCTGGGAAGCGCATTTGACGCAGGCGTTTCGGCCGAGCAGCTCATTGAAGCGCGCACCGAATTTATCGACCAGCTCCTGCAACGTCTCTGGATCGACTACGGTTTCGGACAGGTGAGCGACGTCGCGCTGGTTGCTGTTGGTGGCTATGGCCGGGGTGAACTGCATCCGCTCTCTGATATCGACCTGCTGATCTTAAGCCGTAAAAAACTGCCGGACGATCGGGCGCAGAAAATCGGTGAACTGTTGACCCTGCTCTGGGACGTAAAGCTGGAAGTGGGCCACAGCGTACGCACGCTGGAAGAGTGTCTGCTGGAAGGGTTATCTGACCTGACCGTCGCCACCAACCTGATTGAAACCCGCCTCCTGATTGGCGACGTGGCGCTGTTCCTCGAACTGCAAAAGCACATCTTTAGCGACGGCTTCTGGCCTTCGGAAAAATTCTTCGCTGCGAAAGTCGAAGAACAAAACCAGCGCCACCAGCGCTATCACGGTACCAGCTATAATCTCGAACCGGATATTAAAAGCAGCCCCGGTGGCCTGCGCGATATCCACACGCTGCAATGGGTCGCCCGTCGCCATTTTGGGGCAACATCGCTGGACGAAATGGTCGGGTTTGGTTTTCTGACCGAAGCCGAACGTAACGAACTCAATGAGTGTCTGCATCTGCTGTGGCGCATCCGTTTTGCCCTGCACCTGGAAGTCACCCGCTACGATAACCGCCTGCTGTTTGACCGACAGCTCAGCGTGGCGCAGCGCCTGAATTACCAGGGCGAGGGCAACGAGCCGGTCGAGCAAATGATGAAGGATTTCTTCCGCGTCACCCGCCGCGTCTCTGAGCTGAACCAGATGCTGTTACAGCTGTTCGATGAGGCGATCCTCGCGCTGACGGCTGACGAAAAACCGCGTCCGATTGATGACGAATTTCAGCTGCGCGGCACGCTGATCGATCTGCGCGACGAAACGCTGTTCATTCGCGAACCGGAAGCGATCCTGCGAATGTTCTATACCATGGTGCGCAACAGCACGATCACCGGGATCTACTCCACTACCCTGCGTCATCTGCGCCATGCACGGCGTCATCTGAAGCAGCCGCTGTGTTACATCCCGGAGGCGCGCTCGTTGTTCCTGAGCATGCTTCGTCATCCGGGCGCCGTCAGCCGCGGACTGCTGCCAATGCACCGTCACAGCGTGCTGTGGGCCTATATGCCTCAGTGGTCGCATATTGTCGGGCAGATGCAGTTCGACCTGTTTCACGCCTATACGGTGGATGAGCACACGATCCGCGTCATGCTGAAGCTGGAAAGTTTCGCTAAAGAAGAGACGCGATCCCGCCATCCGCTGTGCGTTGATCTGTGGCCACGTCTGGCACACCCGGAGCTGATCCTGATCGCTGCTCTGTTCCATGATATCGCCAAAGGTCGCGGCGGCGACCACTCCGTACTCGGTGCCCAGGACGTGCTGAAATTTGCCGAGCTGCACGGCCTGAACTCGCGTGAAACGCAGCTTATCGCCTGGCTGGTTCGCCATCATCTGCTGATGTCGGTTACCGCTCAGCGTCGTGATATTCAGGATCCGGAAGTGATCAAGCAGTTCGCCGAGGAAGTGCAAACGGAGAACCGCCTGCGCTACCTGGTCTGCCTGACGGTAGCCGATATCTGCGCCACCAACGAAACCCTGTGGAACAGCTGGAAGCAGAGCCTGCTGCGCGAGCTGTATTTCGCTACCGAAAAACAGCTGCGTCGCGGGATGCAGAATACCCCGGACATGCGCGAGCGTGTGCGCCATCACCAGTTGCAAGCGCTGGCCCTGCTGCGCATGGATAACATCAACGAAGAGGCACTGCATCAGATTTGGGCGCGCTGTCGCGCCAACTACTTTGTACGCCACAGCCCAAACCAGCTTGCCTGGCACGCCCGGCATCTGCTGAAGCACGACCTGACGAAACCGATGATTCTGCTTAGCCCGCAGGCCACACGCGGCGGGACGGAGATCTTTATCTGGAGCCCGGACCGGCCTTATTTGTTTGCAGCGGTCTGTGCCGAGCTGGACAGGCGTAACCTGAGCGTTCACGACGCGCAGATTTTTACCACCCGCGACGGCATGGCGATGGACACCTTTATTGTGCTGGAGCCGGACGGCAGCCCGCTATCGTCGGACAGGCATGAGGGGATACGCTTTGGCCTTGAGCAGGCGATTACGCAGCGCAGCTGGCAACCTCCGCAGCCGCGCCGTCAGGCGGCAAAACTGCGCCACTTTACCGTCGATACCGAGGTCAATTTCCTGCCGACCCATACCGACCGTAAATCGTTCCTTGAGCTGATTGCGCTCGACCAGCCAGGGCTACTCGCCCGCGTCGGCCAGGTTTTTGCCGATCTGGGAATTTCGCTTCACGGCGCCCGAATTACAACGATTGGCGAACGAGTAGAAGATTTATTTATAATCGCGACGGCCGACCGGCGTGCCCTTAATAATGACCTGCAACTTGAAGTGCAACAACGGTTGACAGCAGCCCTCAATCCAAACGATAAAGGGTGACGTGTTTTTTAGTGAAATGGAAAGAGTAAACAATGCAGCAGTTACAGAACGTTATTGAGTCCGCTTTTGAGCGTCGCGCCGACATCACTCCGGCAAATGTGGATACCGTGACCCGTGAAGCGGTAAACCAGGTTATTTCCCTGCTGGATTCCGGCGCGCTGCGCGTGGCAGAAAAAATCGACGGTCAGTGGGTTACTCATCAATGGCTGAAGAAAGCTGTGCTGCTCTCTTTCCGCATCAACGATAACCAGGTTATCGACGGAGCAGAAAGCCGCTACTTCGATAAAGTGCCAATGAAATTTGCGGATTACGACGAAGCGCGCTTCCAGAAAGAGGGCTTCCGCGTAGTACCACCGGCAGCCGTTCGTCAGGGGGCATTCATCGCACGCAACACCGTGCTGATGCCATCCTACGTGAACATCGGCGCCTACGTTGACGAAGGCACCATGGTGGACACCTGGGCTACCGTCGGCTCCTGCGCGCAGATCGGTAAAAACGTTCACCTGTCCGGCGGCGTGGGCATCGGTGGCGTTCTTGAGCCACTTCAGGCTAACCCAACCATCATCGAAGACAACTGCTTCATCGGCGCACGTTCCGAAGTGGTTGAAGGCGTGATCGTCGAAGAAGGTTCTGTGATCTCCATGGGCGTGTACATTGGCCAGAGCACCCGTATTTACGATCGCGAAACCGGTGAAATTCACTACGGCCGCGTTCCAGCCGGTTCCGTTGTGGTTTCCGGCAACCTGCCGTCTAAAGATGGCAAATACAGCCTGTATTGCGCGGTCATCGTGAAAAAAGTGGACGCGAAAACGCGCGGTAAAGTAGGCATCAATGAACTGCTGCGCACCATCGATTAATCGGGTATAACAAAAAGCGGGGACAACCCCGCTTTTTTTATATCCGAAGGTGGCGAAAATAGATTTTTTCGTTAATTATTCATAGGTTATGTTGAGATCAAGGGTACCGCTATGTACGATAATCTGAAAAGTCTGGGCATTACCAATCCTGATGAAATTGATCGTTATAGTCTTCGCCAGGAAGCCAATAACGATATTTTGAAAATCTATTTTCACAAGGACAAAGGAGAGTTCTTCGCCAAAAGCGTGAAGTTTAAATACCCTCGCCAGCGTAAGACCGTTGTCGCTGACGGTATCGGTCAGGGATATAAAGAAGTACAGGAAATCAGCCCTAACCTGCGCTACGTGATCGACGAACTCGATCAAATCTGCCAGCGCGATCGCAGCGAAGTCGATCTGAAACGTAAGATCCTTGACGACCTGCGTCACCTGGAAAGCGTAGTCACCAATAAGATCAGCGAGATTGAAGCGGATCTTGAGAAATTGACGCGGAAATAAGTTATTCCGGTGCGGTCTGATGCCCTCACCCCGGCCCTCTCCCACAGGGCTGAGGGATCCCCAGTAATATGGTCATGCCACCATGACCATATTACTGTACTCTTTTCCCAGCTTTTTCATCTCGTTACCTATATTCAGTCGCCTTACTTTATCAGGCTCATGCCGGATCACTTCTTCTGCCAGACTCAGGTAGGACAGAACCCGTTTATGCCTGACGCTGCTTGCCTGATAGTGCCTGTGTAAGCACTGTCTTTCGGCCCTGTAGCCTGCCAGCCACATCACCAGACTTGCCATCGCCGCCACCATATTCAGTACTTCCAGTCGTCCTTTTCCCTGGCTCCGGCTCAGCCTCAGACCGAACCCGAAGCGCGGACTCTTGTCGTCCCGGAAGTTTTGTTCTATCTGCATTCTGCGGCTGTACAGCGCCATTATCTGGTGTGGCTCCAGACCTTCTGCATTACTGAACAGCAGCCACGGCTCCCGTGCGCTGCTGCGGTGTTCCCGCTGTGTTTTTGGCATTCCGCCCTTTCCATGACGCCCTGCTTCCGGGCGCCTGTGCAGATAAAACCGTCCGTAACAGGGCGTACGTGGTTTACGGGACAGGACACCGTGCCCCACGCAGACCGGTTGCCCGGAGGCCTCAAGCTCGCTGATTTTCATCCACTTTTTTTCTCCGTCCAGCCGGAAGCTGATGCAGCCCCTGACCCTGCCGGTAAAGCTCCAGCCCAGCTGGCTGACATGCCGGAACCAGTCTGTTCTGAAGCCGGCATCCGTAATGACGGTGACGGCTTTATCTTTCGGGATGGCATCATGGAGGCGGTCAAGGAAGCGACACTGTACATCGCTGTTCTGCGCCAGCTCTGCGGGAACCACCTCACTCATAAGAGGAAGTGAACGACCATTACAGAGCAGGCTTGCCCGCAGAAGATGCCAGTTCCTGTCATGCCAGCCTGTCCAGTCGACAGCGATAACACAGAAGGGCATCACGGAGGTGATGGCATGTGTGAGGTGGTGCTGAATACGGGGAATATCACGCTGGAGAGCGGTATTGCCCAGGGCACGGTCAACCCGTTTAATTTTATTTTTGACGTGCGCCCTGCCGGGCAGGGTTCGTCCCAGGCTGGTCAGGGTCAGTCTGGCGCCGTGGGTGAGGGCAACAGCCATGGAAACAAGGACATTAACCCGAAAGCTGTGAATGTCCGGTAAAGACGCGGAGAAAAATTTCTGGCAGACTGTCTGTAAAGGCACGATGAGGTCTCTTCTGATTTGTTAGCGCAACCAGTAGATCACACTTCATCGTGCTTTTCATTTTTCTGGGGAACCCTCAGCCCACAGGGAGAGGGTGAAAACCGCACACAACCTTATCTCTGCTCATCCAGCTGCAACGCCACATACAGCAGTAGCCGGTCGTCAAAATTCCCTAAATCCAGCCCCGTCAGTTCCGAGATCCGGTTAAGCCGATACTCCAGCGTATTACGGTGAATAAACAGCGCTTTTGACGTTGCCAGCGGCTGCACGTTATGCCGGAACCACGCCTGCAACGTGCGGCGCAGCAGCCCGTTGTTGTCCATCGCTTTCAGACGCACCAGCGGGCGCGCCAGCTCGTTGGCCTGCCAGCCACCGCGCAGGCTGTCGAGCAGGACCGGCAGCATCAGATCCTGATAGAAATAACTGCGGCTCTCCGGCATGCGCTGTTTACCCACCATCATGGTGGTGCGCGCCGTTCGCCATGAACGGGCGATACTCCCCGGCCCGGTAAAGTAATTTCCCAGCGCGACGCGAAAACGGAGCTGTCCGTTCTCCTTCATGCGCTCGATGAGCAGCTCAACGCGGCGACGATGATCTTCCGCGTCCCAGCGGCCAAACTGATTAAGCGCAGGCTTGAGCACCACCATTTCCGTTAAAGAGACGATTGCCACCAGGTTGTTACGCTCCGGCGTCGCCAGCATGTTTTGCAGCTGCTGTAGCTCCACCATGGCGCTGTCCACGCCAAGCTGGCCGCTATCCACCTCAATAACGGCAACCACGCGCGGCTGATTCAGGTCGATACCCAGACGCTGCGCCCACTCGCTCAGGGCAGGCGTATGCTCCTCCGCCTGAATCAAATTCATCACCAGCTCTTCGCGCAGGCGGCTGTCCTGGGCGAGCAGGTGCATCAGACGCGACTGCTCCAGCATCATCTCCGCCGTCATGCAGACCAGCTCACCGTATTTACGCAGCGATTCAGGATCGCCGGTCAGACCGATAACGCCAACAATCTCTCCTTCCAGACGCAGCGGCAGGTTGATCCCCTGACGAACCCCGTGCAGATGTTTCGCCACGGCGTCATCGATGTCGACCACGCGCCCCTGAGAGAGCACCAGCAACGCCCCTTCGTGCAATTCCCCAATACGCTCACGATCGCCGCTGCCGATAATGCGCCCACGGGCATCCATTACGTTGATATTGGTATCAATGATGCGCATGGTTCGCGCCACGATATCCTGCGCCATTTTGGTATCAAGATGCCAGCCAGCCATAAAACCCTCCCGTGAGCAGAGCTCAAGCATAGGGAAGTTCAGCTAAGGCTGCATTGTGCAGATGCCCAAAGGCAGAGAGAGATGTATGGAGTTGTGGGAAAGGTCACAGAAACGAGAAAGCCCCTGCGAACAGGGGCTTAAGATGATTACTGCATCAGGAGATAAATAGAAGTATCACCACGCTGAATATTCAGTGCCAGCACGGACGGCTTGCTGTCGAGAATTTTGCGCAGTTCAGCGATGTTTTTCACCGGCTGTTGGTTAGCGCCCATGATCACATCACCTTTTTTCAGGCCGATACGGGCAGCAGGTGAGTTTGCTTTCACGTTGTTCACCACCACGCCTTTATCTGCCCCTTTGTTGCTCATCTCAGCACCTTCAATACCGCTGAAGATGGTGCTGGAATCCACCTGATTCTGACTGCTCTGTTGCAGTTCCAGGCTCACGTTAACCGGCTTACCTTCACGCAGCAGGCCGAGGGTCACTTTACTGCCGATTGGCATAGAACCCACTTCCGCACGCAGGGCGGCAAAGCTGCTGATCGGTTTACCGTTCAGCGAAGTGATCACGTCACCCGCTTTAATGCCAGCTTTCGCCGCCGAGGAGTTCGGCATGACCTGGCTTACGAATGCGCCGCGCTGAGCGTCTACTTTCATTGCTTTCGCCAGCTCGGAGTTCAGCTCGGTACCCATGATACCCAGCTCACCGCGTTTCACCTGTCCATATTGCACCATCTGCGCAGTCAGGTTTTTCACCATGTTGCTCGGGATAGCAAAGCCGATACCGATGTTGCCACCGTCCGGTGCCAGGATAGCGGTGTTGATACCGATCAGTTCACCATTCAGGTTAACCAGCGCACCGCCGGAGTTACCGCGGTTGATCGCTGCATCCGTCTGGATGAAGTTTTCATAGTTTTCGGCATTCAGGCCGCTACGTCCCAGCGCCGAGACGATACCCGAGGTCACGGTTTCGCCCAGACCAAACGGGTTACCGATGGCGACGGTGTAGTCACCCACGCGCAGCGCGTCAGAGTCGGCAAGCTTAATCGCCGTCAGGTTCTTCGGATCCTGGATTTGAATCAGCGCGATATCGGAACGCGGGTCTTTACCGACCACTTTGGCATCGAATTTACGGCCATCGCTCATCTGCACCTTAATGGTGTTAGCATTATCTACCACGTGGTTATTGGTCACCACGTAGCCTTTGGCTGCATCAATAATCACGCCCGAGCCGAGTGCCATGAATTTCTGCTGCTGGCCGCCGCCCATGCCGTCATCCCCTGCACCGCCGCCCTGACAGAACGGGGAGCTCTGGAATGGCGAACCGTCCTGGCAGAACGGCGAATTGTCGCCGAAGAACTGCTGGAAATTACGCGGCATACGCGGCGTATTGACGGTTGTGCTGCCCTCAACGTTAATACTCACCACCGATGGCATCACTTTTTCGAGCATCGGGGCCAGGCTTGGCATCTGCTGCGCAGTCGCTGCCGAGGAAGCTGTCTCGGCCGCCGTCGCCAGAGGGGACAGCGCTAAACCTAAACTCAGAGCCAGTGCACTCATTGCTAATGTGGTTTTTTTCATGTTTCTCAATCTCGATTTACCAGATAACGCAAAATTGCTGTGTAACTCAGATTCGTTTTATACCGCTTAGTTCCGGGATTAAGTTTATGGAAAAAGTAAAAATTTATTGGTCGTCTTTACAAAACTCATGGCTTATTCAACGGCCATAAGCTTGCGGTATTCATCCCAGGCATACAAATCTGTCATCCCGCTGATATAGTCCTGGATAAGACGACAGCGATAATAATATTCCATGACTGGCCATTGGGAAGAATGACGATCTATTTTACTGACGGCCTCAATGTATGCCAGCCGGTGACGGGTTGAAAGCTTCTGATAGAGACGAGATTCAATCGGCAGGCGGCGAACACGTTCATTTTCGACCAGCTCGCAAAACTCATCGACCGTCAGCTGGAGCAGCGGGCCATAAATCTCCAGCAACCCGCTGATAACCCGGTATCCTTGCAGCTCCAGCTGCTCGACATCCGGGTGGCTGAAAACATGGCGGACAGCCACGTTTTTATATAATTCAAGAAGCTGGCTAAAACTGCTCTCATCTTCCAGCAGGGCGTGATTAAATTCCCCGCTAAATATCATCGGCAAATTATCAATGAAACGGGCGGCTGCATACGGCACCAGTTTATTCAGCGTGTTTACTCGCAAATACATAAAGAACTGATCTTCGGTACTGCGGCTCAGCGAATTTGAACGCGATTTATCCCAGGCATTCTCGACGACCTGCGCAAACAGAGAACCTTTTTCATGCTCTCCCCAGGCATCATGAAGATGCTGATACAGCTCCTCGACGCTGAATATTCTTTTTTCCACCGCGTCTTCCAGATCGGCCACGCAATAAGAAATGTCATCAGCCGCTTCCATAATCCATGTCAATGGAAAACGGCCATTGGGGGTCAGAGACAGTTCTTTACGCAACCGCGCGATATATGCTTCTTCCGATAAGTAATAGCCCGGTTTTTTCATCAGGTAGCTATGCGTGGCGGGCGTTTCTCCGGTCCACCACGCGGGACGCGTGTATTTAAGAATACAGCCCACCTGGGCCCAGGTCAGATTCATCCGCATCAGGGAGTGCACCAAACGGATCCCCTGCGCGTTACCTTCGAAATGACACAGATCCTGGCGCACCTTACGGCGCAGATCGTTCAGGCTATCTTCACCTTCACTCAGGCGTAAATCGCGTACCACACAGCGGTCATCGCTGAGCGGCTGGCTTATGGCATCAGAGGGAAAAAGCCGCTGTTTAAACCAGTCATTGATGGCGGCCTCGCCGAAATGACCAAAGGGAGGATTGCCGATATCGTGCATCAGGCAGGCCATCTCAACGATGCTTTCGAACGGGCCGGTGAGTTCATCCAGTCCGTAGGTTTCCAGCAGACGTTGCTCTTTAAGGCGGCTGAGGATCTCTTTCGCAATGTAGCGCCCCACCTGCTGCACTTCCATGGAGTGCGTTAACCGCGTACGCACCGCGGCGTTACGCTCCAGCGGGAACACCTGGGTTTTTTGCTGTAACCGGCGGATGGCGGGCGAATTGATGATGCGTCCGCGATCGCTTTCAAAAATGCGCAGGATCTCATGTTCGCTCTTATCGCCCTGTGGCGAACGGAAACGTCGGTGCCAGTTAATTTTGGTGCGAAAATCGATTGGTGCCATGTGCTCCCCCGCGTGAGAATGCGTTTCCCCTTAACCGCATGATAGACTATGCATCTTAACAAGGCACATCGCGAGTAAATCTATGAAAATCGGCATTATTGGTGCAATGGAAGAAGAAGTTACGCTGCTGCGTGACAAAATTGAGAACCGTCAGACCCTCTCCCTCGGTGGCTGTGAGATCTACACCGGCCAGCTGAACGGTGTTGACGTGGCTCTGCTGAAATCAGGCATCGGTAAAGTTGCAGCGGCACTGGGCGCGACCCTGCTGCTTGAGCGCTGCAAGCCTGACGTTATCATTAATACAGGTTCTGCGGGCGGTCTGGCGCCGACGCTGAAAGTGGGCGATATCGTGGTTTCCGACGAAGCGCGTTACCACGATGCAGACGTCACCGCATTCGGCTACGAATATGGTCAGCTTCCGGGCTGCCCGGCCGGGTTTAAAGCGGATGATAAGCTGATTGCCGCCGCTGAAAGCTGCATCAACGAGCTGAACCTCAATGCGGTGCGTGGCCTGATCGTCAGCGGCGATGCCTTTATCAACGGCTCTGTTGGTCTGGCGAAAATCCGTCATAACTTCCCGCAGGCTGTGGCCGTTGAGATGGAAGCCACGGCCATTGCGCACGTGTGCCATAACTTCAGCGTGCCGTTCGTGGTCGTTCGCGCGATCTCTGACGTAGCGGACCAGCAGTCCCACATCAGCTTCGACGAGTTCCTGGCCGTTGCGGCCAAGCAGTCCACCGTGATGGTGGAAACCCTGGTGCAGAAACTGGCGCGTGGGTAAGGTGTCATTCAGGGCGCTGGTCGCCCTGCTTCTGTTCGCTCCGGCCTGGCTCATCGCCGCGCCGCGGGTGATCACACTCTCCCCTGCCAATACGGAACTGGCTTTTGCCGCCGGGATCACGCCCGTTGCGGTGAGCAGCTTTTCCGATTATCCACCGCAGGCCGCCCAAATCGAACAGGTTGCCACCTGGCAGGGAATGAATCTGGAACGCATCGTTGCGCTAAAGCCCGATCTGGTACTCGCCTGGCGCGGCGGTAATGCCGAACGGCAGGTAAACCAGCTCTCTTCGCTGGGAATAACGGTTAAATGGGTGGACGCGGTGAGCATCGAACAGGTGGCGCAAACCCTCCGTGACCTCGCGCCCTTCAGCCCTACCCCCCAACGCGCCGGACAGGCTGCACAGCAGATGCTCAACGACTATGCCGCGCTAAAAGCCCGATACGGCACGCAACCGAAACAACGCGTTTTTCTGCAATTTGGCAGCCAGCCGCTGTTCACTACCGGGAAAGGTTCGATCCAGAACCAGGTGCTTGAAACCTGTGGAGGTGAAAATATCTTTGCCGAAAGCCGGGTCCCCTGGCCCCAGGTCAGTCGTGAGCAGGTTCTGGCGCGACAACCGCAGGCCATTGTGGTGGTCGGAAATGCGAGCGAGATTCCTAAAATAGAACAATTCTGGCATCGGCAGCTTAAAATTCCGGTCATCGCACTCAACAGCGACTGGTTTGAACGCGCCAGCCCGCGTATTATCCTCGCCGCAAAACAACTCTGCGCCGAACTGGCAGAGAGTCACTCAAACAGATAAATACCCCCTTCGAGGATTTAACGATGCTCGTGTATTGGCTGGATATTCTTGGCACAGCCGTTTTTGCTATCTCCGGCGTTTTGCTTGCCGGAAAACTACGCATGGATCCTTTTGGCGTACTGGTACTCGGCGTCGTTACGGCGGTGGGAGGCGGAACGATCCGCGATATGGCGTTGGCAAATGGCCCGGTATTTTGGGTAAAAGATCCCACGGATCTGGTGGTGGCGATGGTCACCTGCCTGTTAACCATCGTGCTGGTTCGTCAGCCTCGCAGACTGCCAAAATGGATATTGCCGGTGCTGGATGCCGTCGGTCTGGCGGTCTTTGTGGGAATAGGCGTGAACAAAGCCTTTATTGCCGGGACTGGCCCGCTGGTGGCGATCTGTATGGGCGTGTTAACCGGCGTGGGCGGAGGGATTATTCGCGACATACTGGCGCGAGAAGTCCCGATGATCCTGCGAACGGAAATCTACGCGACGGCCTGTATCATCGGGGGGATTGTTCACGCCACGGCGTATTACACCTTTGCTGTCCCGCTGGAGAATGCGGCGATGCTGGGGATGGTGGTCACGCTGGTGATCCGTTTAGCGGCGATACGCTGGCACCTGAAGCTGCCGACCTTTGCGCTGGATGAAAATTCAAGATAGGTGTCGTTTATAAGCCCGGTAGCGCTTCGCTTACCGGGCCTACAATCTGCGTCCAGGCTTAAATACTGAACGAAGAACCACACCCGCAGGTGCTGGTCGCATTCGGGTTAGTCACCACAAAGCGCGAACCTTCCAGACCTTCAGTGTAGTCCACTGAACCGCCCACCAGATATTGCAGGCTCATCGGGTCAACCACCAGCGCGACGCCCTGTTTCTCGATAGTCATATCACCATCGTTAACCTGGTCGTCAAAGGTAAAACCATACTGGAAGCCACTACAGCCGCCGCCGGTAATATAAACACGCAGTTTCAGATCCGGATTGTCCTCGTCGGCAATCAGGGTTTTCACTTTTTTCGCTGCTGCTTCGGTAAATTCCAGCGGCAACGCTACGTTATCACTCATCTTATGCTCCCATGAATACTGCGACTGCTATTGGGCAAAAATCACCCAATTCTTTTTGTCATTATCTAATACCCTGGTAATTCATTCAAGTATTCTGCTTCAGGGCCTGTTCAGCTTCCTGTTTCGCCAGGGTACGGGCAAGAATGGTGGAGTATAGCGGTTTTCCACCCAGGAATTGGGCTAATAGTGTCGCGCCGAGACAGGTAATGATCATTGGCAAAATGAGCTGGTAATTGTCGGTCATTTCCAGCACCAGTACGATCCCGGTAAGCGGCGCGCGCAGGGAGGCCGCCAGCAGCGCCCCCATTCCCGCCACCGCAAACGTCCCCGCATCCAGATGATAGGCCGGGAAGCCAACCGCTGCCGCCATGCCAAACGCCGTGCCCAGCAGCGTTCCCAGCGCCAGCATCGGGGCAAAAATGCCGCCCGGCGCGCCGGAGGAGAAGCACAGCACGGTCGTGATAACCCGCGAGATAAACATAAACAACAGCAGCCCCACGCTGAAATTCCCCGCCGCGGCAATGGGAATCAGCCCGAAACCGCCGCCCGCCGCGTTCGGTTCGATAAAGCCGAGTATCCCGCACACGCCGCCAAGCAGGCCCCCCACCAGCACCCATTTCGTGGTATTTCCGCCATGGATGCGCTGAAACATATCCTGAGCCCGTAAAATCAGGGTGTTAAAAAGCGGGCCAACGACGCCAAAAATCATCCCAAGAACCAGATACAGCCACAAAGTATTGACCGGCGCATTGGTCAGCTTGCCAACTTCAATCACCGCCCCTTCGCCATTAAAGACGCGAAAGACAATGCTCGACATAATCACGCCGGTAAACACCGCTTTAATGGAGATCAGGTTGTAGCGGAACTGGGCGCGCATCTCTTCAATGATAAACAGGATACCCGCCAGCGGCGCGTTAAACGCCGCAGACAGCCCCGCCGCCGCCCCCGTCGCCAGCAACGTATGCCGTGCTTCGGCGCTGCGCATACGGAACAGATCGCCGACCATGCGCCCGACGTTACCGCCCAGCTGTACCGTTGGCCCTTCCCGACCGAGCACCATGCCCGCCCCGAGCGTTCCCATCCCGCCGATAAATTTCACAGGAAGTACCCGCCACCAGCGAACCGGGCGTAGCTCCTCCAGCGCCCCCTCAATTTCAGGGATCCCCGAGCCACCTGCTTCAGGTGCGAATTTACGCACCAGAAAATAGCCCACCATGGCAAACAGCGCCGACAGGCCAAAGGCCCACACCCAGACCAGCCATTCCCGATCGGCAAAGCTGGCGACGGTACCTATGCGCCAGTTGAGCACCGCATTGACCGCTTTCTCGAATGCGACCCCCACCAGCCCGGCCAGCGTACCGACCACGGCGGCTGCCAGCAGAATGGCTAACGGGGTTTTGTCACGGTTGAGCAACCGCCGGATACTGACCCGGTGCTTCGCGCGCGTAAACTGTTGTTGTTCAAAAGAAGGCGTGTTCTCGTTCATTACCTGTTCTGTTTCGTCATACAAAAGGCCGCAGGGATTCTACCAGAGACAATCCCCTCGTCCCCTGAAAAATACTTAACAATTGTTAAGCCTTCTGAGGGGCAAAAATTTTATAACCTCTTCCGAATCACTTAGAATAGTTGCCTTAACTTATTTCTACGAACCAGGAACGACGCCATGAGCAAGTCTGAAAACCTCTACAGCGCAGCCCGCGAGCTTATCCCAGGCGGCGTAAACTCACCCGTGCGCGCCTTTACCGGCGTGGGTGGCACCCCGCTGTTTATCGAACGTGCGGATGGCGCATATCTGTATGATGTGGATGGTAAAGCCTATGTCGATTACGTCGGCTCCTGGGGCCCGATGGTACTGGGGCACAACCACCCGGCGATCCGCAACGCGGTGATTGAAGCCGCTCAGCGCGGCCTGAGCTTCGGCGCGCCAACCGAGATGGAAGTCAAAATGGCGGAGCTGGTCACCGAGCTGGTGCCAACGATGGACATGGTGCGTATGGTGAACTCCGGTACCGAAGCGACCATGAGCGCTATTCGTCTGGCGCGCGGTTTTACCGGTCGTGACAAGATCATCAAGTTCGAAGGTTGTTATCACGGCCACGCCGACTGCCTGCTGGTAAAAGCCGGTTCCGGCGCGCTGACGCTCGGTCAGCCTAACTCTCCGGGCGTGCCGGCTGACTTCGCAAAACACACCCTCACCTGCACCTATAACGATCTGGACACCGTTCGCGCGGCGTTCGAGCAGTATCCGCAGGAGATCGCCTGCATTATCGTTGAGCCAGTTGCGGGCAACATGAACTGTATCCCACCGCAGCCGGATTTCCTGCCGGGCCTGCGCGCACTGTGCGATGAGTTCGGCGCGCTGCTGATCATCGACGAAGTGATGACCGGTTTCCGCGTCGCACTGGCGGGGGCGCAGTCATACTACGGCGTCGAGCCGGATCTGACCTGCCTCGGCAAGATCATTGGCGGCGGCATGCCTGTCGGCGCGTTTGGCGGCCGTAAGGACGTAATGGACGCGCTGGCGCCAACCGGTCCGGTTTACCAGGCGGGTACGCTCTCCGGTAACCCGATTGCGATGGCGGCGGGCTTTGCCTGTCTGACCGAAGTGGCGCAGCCGGGCATCCACCAAACCCTGACGGACCGGACGACGCAGCTGGCAAACGGTCTGCTGGAAGCCGCAGAAGACGCGGGTATTCCGCTGGTGGTAAACCACGTCGGCGGGATGTTCGGGATTTTCTTCACCGAGGCGAAAACCGTGACCTGCTATCAGGACGTGGTGAAATGCGACGTGGAACGCTTCAAACGCTTCTTCCACCTGATGCTGGAAGAAGGCGTGTATCTGGCCCCGTCAGCGTTTGAAGCGGGCTTTATGTCCGTGGCACACAGCGAAGAAGATATCAATAACACCATCGACGCAGCGCGTAAGGTGTTTGCGAAGCTGTAAAATGTGCGGCTTGATGCCCTCACCCCAGCCCTCTCCTACAGGGAGAGGGAGCAAACGCTAAAACGGCAATCTAAGGATTGCCGTTTACTTTTATTACCGACTCTGCTTTCTCAACAGATATATAAAGTACGGCGCGCCGATAAAGGTCGACAGCAGGCCCGCCGGGATCTGATACGGGAACAGCACCATCCTTCCGCACCAGTCAGCAAAGACCAGGATCGCCCCGCCCGTCAGCGCAGAGATCACGATATGTGGCAAAGTCCTGCGGAAGCCCATCATACGGGCGATATGCGGCGCCATTAATCCGACAAAACTGAGCGGGCCGATAGTCATGGTGGCCGTCGCCGTCAGGCACGCGGCCAGCAGCAACAGGGCGATGCGCGTTGGCGTTAGCGCCAGCCCAACCGCGCGCGCGGTGTCCCCGCCCAGCGGCAGAATGGTCATCCAGCGACGGCACAGCGGCACAATCGCCAGCAGCACGATCATCACAATCCCGGTATGCACCACCTGACTGCCGGTGGCGTTGTATGTTGAACCGGAAATCCAGGTCAGGATCTGCGCCATGCGCGGATCGCCGCTCGCCTGCAACATCATCAGCAGCATGGTAAACGCGGTGCTGAGCGCCATCCCGGCCAACAGCATGCGGTGAGGTGAGAAACCACCTCGCCCGGAGGCGATCAGGATAATCATCAGCGTGACTGCCGCACCGATACTCCCGGCAGGCATCAGCCAGCCGAATGCATTTCCCGGCACGAGGAACAACATCAACACTACGCCAAACGCGGCCCCGGAGCTGATCCCTAATACTTCCGGGCTTGCCATCGGGTTGCCGGTGAGACGCTGGATAATACAGCCCGCCACCGCCAGCATGACGCCCGCAATCAGCGCGGAGAAGATCCGCGGCCAGCGCCACTGCATGAGTTCATGCAACAAATCCCCCGTCGCCCAGTGCCAGCCCGTGGCGTCGCGTCCCAGCGAGAGTGCGGCAAACGAGGCGATAACCAGCACTGCCAGTCCGGCAAGGCTGAACCACACCACCGACTGACGCTCAGCATGTACTTTATCGCCGGCATCCATTGCCGGGGCGCTAATGCTGCGCAGGCGCGGCAAGAGCCACAGCAGCAGCGGCGCACCGATCAGGGCCGTCACCGAGCCCGTGGAAACTTCCATCCAGACGCGCGTCAGCCAGAGAATGAGCTGATCGGAAAGCCAGAGGATCAGCGCACCAATCAGCGGCGCCAGCATCAGGCGCGCCAGCAGACGGCGTGCGCCGAGCATTTTTGCCAGCAGCGGCGCAAACAGGCCGATAAAGCCGATGATGCCGACGGCGTTAACCAGTAACGCGCTGAGCACAATCGCCAGGGTCAGGGCCGCCAGACGCGCCAGCGACAGCGCCAGCCCGAGATTGCGCGCCACGCCGTCGTCCAGGCCCATCAGCGTGAGCGGACGCAGCAGCAGCAGTGTCAGCACCACGCCGCCAAACAGCTGCGGCCACAGGCGCTGGACGATACTCCAGTCGGTCTGGGTGAGCGTGCCGGTACTCCACATAAACATGCTTTGCAACTGGTCGTGGTGAAACAGCACCAGCAGCTGGTTGATCGCCCCACAGTAGAGGCTGACGACCAGCCCCGCGAGGATCAGCGTGACCGGCGAGAGACGTTTTCCCCAGGCCACGCCAAAGACCAGCGCACCGACCACGCATGCGCCTGCCAGCGCGGCAAACTGCGAGGTTAACGCTCCCGGCAGGGTCCAGAGAGTGGTGATGGTGATCCCCAACTGAGCCCCCGTCGCCACGCCCAGCGTGGTCGGCTCCGCCAGCGGGTTACGTAGCACCTGCTGAAACAGTACGCCCACCAGTCCCAGTCCCGCCCCGACCAGCAGGGAGATAGCCAGACGCGGCAGCAGGCTGTAGTGGAACAGCATTTGCTGAATATTATCGATATCCGGTGCGGCAAACGCGGCTGCCCACTGATCGCGCGGCAACGCCGTGGTCAGGTTAAAGCCGGTTAACGCCAGGGCAGCCAGAAAAATGAGCGCTAACAGTAACATCGGGAAACGGGCCATACGCGTGCTCATGCCTTGCCTCCCAGTGCATTGTCCAGCACGCGGGCAAAATGCATGGCCGACAGCGTCGCGCCGTAGAACCATACCGCTGGCGCGCGCAGGAAGCGCTGCTCGCGGACGAACGGCATTGCCTGCCAGAGCGGGGTCGCCATCAGGGTTTGCATCTCGCGCTCATTGCCGTGGTCAAAGCACAGCACGTCCACATCACGAAACGCCGCCAGACGGTCAATCCCCACGGCGGTACTGCCCCAGAACGTCATCTCGCCTTCCCAGGCATTGCGAATGCCAAAGCTGTCGAGCACTTCCTGGAACAGACAGTTATTTCCAAAGACCAGCATATGGCGGGCATCCAGCAGGGTCACCATCAGCAAAGGCCGATCGCCACGGTGGGCAAAGCGCGGCTTAAGGGAATCAATCAGCGCATCAAATTCATCGAGGTGTTTTTTCGCCTGAGCCTCACGGTTGAGGAACTGCGCCATCTCGTGGATGGAATTTTTTGCCATGGTCAGCGGCTTTTTACCGTCGCTAAAGGAAAAGCCCCGTCCGGGCGCAATCTTCGCCATGGTCTCTTCCGACGGACCATACCCCGCAGACCAGAATAAATAAGACGGTTTCATCTGGGTGAGAAGCTCAAGGTTCGGCTCCGTACGCAGACCGATGTCGATGACGGAGTCCGGCAGTTTTGGCTCATTCACCCACAGGGTGTAGTTGGGAATATCGGCCACACCGTAAGGCGTCACGCCCAGCGCCATCATCAGTTCAACGGGCAACCACTCCAGCGCCACGATGCGGTGCGGATCGATAGCGGCAGCGCGGGCCGGGCCCATCTTTAACAGCAGCGGTGAGAGCGCCATGGCCGTCAGCAGGCGACGGCGGCTAATGAATGTTGAATCCAGCATCAGTAGACAAAGCTCACGGGTGCAGCCCCGGCCGGGTGAGGCAGGATGCCCATAGGAATACCGTAGATATGTTCCAGCGTTTCGCTACGCATCAGTTCGGCAGGCGTACCCTGAGCGATCATTTCACCGCCGCGCAGCGCTACCAGATAGTCGCAATAGCGTGCCGCCATGTTGATATCATGCAGAACGGCAATCACCGTCAGGCCGCGCTGCTGGCTTAAACGGTGCACCAGCGCCAGCACGTCCACCTGGTGGGCAATATCCAGCGCGGAGGTAGGTTCGTCGAGCAGCAGGCAGCGGCTGTCCTGGGCCACCAGCATCGCGATCCACGCGCGCTGACGTTCGCCACCGGACAGGCTATCCACCAGACGGTGCGCCAGCGGTTTTAACCCGACCAGCGCAATCGCCTCTTCCACTTTCTCTCTGTCAGCAACGCCAAAACGCCCGAGCGCACCGTGCCACGGATAACGTCCAATCGCCACCAGTTCGCGCACCGTCATCCCCTCCGCCTGCGGCAACTGCTGCGGCAGATAGGCCACCTTGCGGGCAAAGGCCTTACTGCTCCAGCTCGCCAGCGGCTGGTCATCCAGCAAAATGTCGCCCTCGGACGGTGGCTGATGACGGCCCAGCATCTTCAGCAGCGTCGATTTACCGGAACCATTGTGCCCGATTAAACCGGTCACTTTACCTGCGGGAAACGTCAAAGAGAGCGGATGCAGCAAGGTGCGCCCGGGTACGCGAAAGGAGAGATTATTGAGCGTGAAGGTGGAGTCGGATTGCGTTTTGTTATCCTGCATATCAGCCAACTTAAATAAAATGGGCACGGCGAACCGTGCCCATAAAGAGATTAGAAGCGGAAGGTCGCCGTGGCGACAACCTGGCGTTCAGCGCCCCAGAAGCAACCATAGGTGTTGAAGCAGCTGGCAACGTACTCACGATCGAACAGGTTGTTCACGTGAAGCGCGACGTTTGAACCCGCCATGCCCACGCGCGCCAGGTCATATCGGACTAACGCATCAACCAGGGTATAGCTGCCCACAGTAAACGAGTTCGCCGGATCGCCCTTGCTGGAACCCGTATAACGAACGCCGGTTCCCAACGTCAGGCCAGACAGCGGGCCATCAAACATCGTGTAGTCACCCCAGACAGAGGCCATGTGCTTTGGTACCTGGGCTGGCGTGTTGCCTTTGTAGTTGGTGTCGGTGGTGTATTCCGCATCGGTATAGGTATAAGAACCCACAACGTTAACGCTTGCAGAAAGCGCCGCTTTCGCTTCCAGCTCTACACCACGGGCACGGATCTCACCGCCTTCAACGGAGAAGAATGAGCCCGCAGGATCGGCCATCAGGTTGTTGGTTTTGGTCAACTGATACACTGCACCGGTGATCACGATCGGACGATCGTTCGGCACGTATTTCACGCCCGCTTCGTACTGCTTGCCTTTAGACGGAGAGAACAGTTTACCCTGAGCATCGGTCTGTGAAGACGGTTCAAAGGATTCGCTGTAGCTGAAGTAAGGGGTTACGCCGTTATCGAACAGATAGTTAACGCCGCCACGCCAGGTAAACTGAGTATCATCACGTTTGGAGGTAGTATTCAATACACGGTTGTATGACTCCTGATCGGCCCAGTCGTAACGGCCGCCCAGCGTCACCAGCACTTTATCCCACTGCGCCTGATCCTGAACATACAAACCGGTCTGTTTCTGGCGGTTGAGGATTTGATACGCGCCGGAGTTTGCCGGATCTTTTGAGCCAAAATCAAAATCGCTGTTTACCGGATTGTAGAGATCCAGCAGTGGTACAGAGTCGTCATAGCCAAACCAGGAGTTGATATCGTTGCGCATACGCATAAAGTCAACGCCGGTCAGCAGGGTGTGGTCAACCTGGCCGGTCGCAAATTTGCTCTGCAGCTGGGTATCCACGGTGAAGTTCTGCAGTTTTTCATTATCGACAACGTACTTACGGGCCAGATAATGACCTTTATCGGCAGGAGCTAACGCAGCACACTGTTTGCTGCCGCTGTTTGCCGGATCGGTACATACGCCGTAGCCGTAAACGCTGTTTTGCGAGGTTTTGTTCTCGGCAAAACGCAGGTTTTGCCGCACGGTAAAGGTGTCGTTAAATTCGTGGTCGAAGCTATACCCCACCATTTTCTGGTTACGGGAATAGGTATTGTTCCTCGCACCTTCGTTGAAGTCCGTCGACAGTCGGTCGCCGTTTGGCAGCGGATCAACCGTTCCCTCTTTTGGCAGCCAGCCGTAATAACCTGTTTCAGGCTCGTTCTGGAAGTAGGAGAGGAAGGTGAAAGTCGTTTTATCATCCGGACGCCAGGAGAATGATGGCGCGATGGCATAACGCTGCTCGCCTTTATCTTGCTGCTGCGCATTATTTGAACGCGCAACGCCCGTCAGTCGGTAAGAGTAATCGCCGTCATCGTCGATGGCATCGCTGAAGTCAAAGCCGGTCTGGAACAGACTGTCGGTGCCAGCTTTGAACTGGATCTCTTTTAGCGGCTCGGTTGTTGGACGCTTACTTACCATGTTCAGCAGGCCACCAGGGCTGCTTTTTCCGTACAGAACTGAAACCGGGCCGCGCATGATTTCAGCACGCTCCAGCATATAAGGGTCAATCACCGCGTCGTTATAGAAGTTGCCCTGCATCTTCATACCGTCGAGGTAGTTGTTCTGGCTCTGGCCATCGGCCGCGAAACCGCGAATAACCAGGTAGTCATAGGTATTTGAAGCACCACGGGTGCCTACCGCAACGCCCGGGGTATAGCTCAACGCTTCTTTAACGGAACGTGGCTGATGCAGTGCCATCTCTTCGGCAGTAACCACAGAAATAGACTGTGGAACCTTTTGAATTGGGGTGTCTGTTTTGGTTCCGGTCGCGGATTGACGCGCGGCGATAGTCGCAGCAGGACCCCAGGCACTTTCCTGTGCAGCCGGTGCGGCAGTCACGGTGATGGTTTCTTCTTTCTTGGGGGTTTCAGCGGCCTGTGCGTAAGCAGACATGCCGGCAACCGCTGTGGCTACGACGGCTGCGATTTTACGCAGCGACGTGTTAATTGGCTGAGCAGTATTGGAAAGCGCCATGATGGATCTCTGATGAAAAAGGTGAATGATAACGTAAACGAGAATTATTATTATGACCGCAGAATAATATGCGAAACGCTGACGGCATAGCAAGCGATATGCGGCCCTACAAGAATTAAGGGTTTAAGAAATAATCAACGGAAAATGGGTCGTTAATAAGGGTTGAAAATGGGGTTAAGGAAATGAGTTGCCGAGGTGAAAAAATACCCCCTTCCCGGGAAGGGGGTATCAGTAGGGTTAGTTCCCGCCGAACATATCCTTGATCCAGCCGGCGACGCCGTCACTGTCTTTCTTCTCTTCCTGCTGCTGCGGCTGTTGCTGCTGCGGCTGCTGAGGTTGAGAAGACTGATCGAACGGGTTACCTGTCGGTGCTTCTGGCTGGCTTTGCTGGCACAGCGCATCCGGGTTGGTCGTCCAGACCGGCAGCGTACGCACGCCACCGCCGCAAATGAAGTTACCCGAGCTGTCCACGCCCATATCGACGATATCTTCCGGAGCAACGAGGTTCAGCGGCACCGGAGACTGATTCGCGAGGTAGCGCTGGTAAATCGACATAGCACCGCTCGCGCCATACAGTTTGGTCGGCTGGTTGTTATCGCGCCCCACCCAGGTGATGACCACTTCACGACCATCAATACCGGCGAACCAGGTATCGACATTGTTGTTGGTGGTCCCGGTTTTACCCGCCAGATGCAGACCAGGATACTTCGCCCCCAGCTGACGACCGGTACCGCGCTGAACCACCTGCTGCATGGTCCACAGCGTCATATAGGCCGCCTGTGCCGGAACAGCGCGCTCCGCCTGCGGGAAGCTCTGATACAGCACGGAGCCATCTTCGGCAATCACCGAACGCAGAGCGGAGAGCGGCGCTCGGTTACCGCCGCTGGCGATGGTCTGGAACGCCTGCGCCACTTCGATTGGCGTCAGGTTAAGCGCCCCCAGGATCATCGCTGGCACAGGGTGCAGCTGATCTTTCGGTACGCCCAGCTTCTGCCAGGTGTCGGTGATGGCTGGCAGGCCCAGCGCCATCCCGAGGTTAACCGTTGGCACGTTCATCGAGCGGGTTAACGCATCCACCAGCATCACCTGACCGCTGAACTGTCTGTCATCGTTCTGCGGTGACCATACCTGGCCGTTAGGCTGGCGCAGGGAGATTGGCGCATCGGCAATCCAGGTGTTCAGTCGATAGAGGTTCGGCTGGCTCAGCGCGGTCAGATAAGTCGCCGGTTTTGCCAGTGAACCAATCGAACGACGCGCCTGCATTGCGCGGTTATAGCCCGCATACTGTGGCTCAGCACCGCCCACCATGGCACGAACTTCGCCGGTGTTACGGTCAACCACTACCATCGCGGTTTCCAGATCGCTCAGCTTACGCTGCTTTTTCAGCGCCGGAATACCTTCTACCGCCGCTTTTTCTGCCGCATCCTGCGCCACGGAATCAAAGGTGGTAAAGATCTTCACGCCTGAGAGATCTTTCACTTTATCTCCGAGCTTCGACTGCAACTCCTGACGCACCATCTGCATAAAGGCAGGCTGCGGAGAGATCACCCCACCGCGCGGCTGAACGCCCAGCGGACGTGCGCTCAGCATGTCGTACAGCTCCTGGTCAATCACCTGCTGTTGTTGCAGCAGACGCAGCACCAGGTTACGACGCTCCAGCGCCAGTTTCGGGTTACGCCACGGGTTGTAGATCGACGCGCCTTTCACCATGCCCACCAGCAGCGCCTGCTGGTCAAGGCTCAGCTCTTCTACCGGACGGCCAAAGTAGTACAGGCTCGCCAGCGGGAAGCCGCGGATCTCGTTATCGCCGCTCTGACCGAGGTACACCTCGTTCATGTACAGCTCAAGAATACGATCCTTGCTGTAGCGCGCATCCATCAGCACGGCCATGTACGCTTCGTTGGCTTTACGCCAGTAAGAGCGCTCGCTGGAGAGGAACAGGTTTTTCACCAGCTGCTGGGTCAGGGTACTCGCCCCCTGCACCGTACGCCCGGCGGTCAGGTTCGCCAGTACCGCACGACCAATGGAGTAAAGGCTGATACCGTCGTGCTCGTAGAAGTGGCGATCTTCGGTTGCCAGCAGGGTATCCACCAGCAAATCCGGGAAGCCGTTACGCGCCACGAACAGCCGCTGTTCGCCGTTTGCGGACGACAGCATGGTGATGAGACGCGGATCGAGACGGAAGAAACCGAACTGGCGATCGTTATCCATGTTCTCAATGGTTTCCAGACGATCGCCGTCAAAGGTCAGACGCGCGCGCACCTGCCCTTCTTTACTGTCCGGGAAGTCGAACGGACGGCGGATCATCTCAATACTCTTCGCCTGGACGGTAAATTCGCCTGGACGGGTCATTTTCGTGACCTGACGATACTGCGTGGCTTGCAGCAGCTTCACCATCTCGTTCTTGCTGATGGACATGTCCGGCTCAAGGTTCACCATGCGGCCGTATACTGCCGCAGGCAATTGCCAGACTTTCCCGTCAATACGGCTGCGGATCTTCTGATCCAGATAAACGCCGTAAATCGCGATCAGGACAACAAAAACAATGAACAGCTTCAGCAGCAGCCAGAACCAGCCGCGCTTACCACGAGGCTTACGCCCTTTGCCTTTCCCTTTACGCGGCATCGGTTCTTCATCCTCATAATCGTCTTCATAGTCATCGTCATACTCCTCATCTCTGAGGCGACGACGGCTTACCTTTTCTTTCGCCGGACGCGTCGGCTTTCCCTTACGTCCTATTGGCTCGCGGTCATTCCCCGCCATGCTTTTTCTCCGCAACATTCAGGCGCAAAGGCCAGATTTTCTTATCTTGCACAGGTCAGTGAAAGAAGAAATCTCTCAAAGTTTGTTTCTCCCTCTCCCTGTGGGAGAGGGCCGGGGTGAGGGCATCAGCCCGCACTTTCCCCATTACGAATATTTTTTCGTGCGCCGTGTCGGCGCGGTATTCGCCGGAGCGTCCGGCCAGACGTGTTTGGGATATCGCCCTTTCATCTCTTTCTGCACTTCACGATAGCTCCCCGCCCAGAACGCCCCCAAGTCGCGGGTAATCTGCAAGGGACGATGCGCAGGCGAAAGCAGCTCAAGCACTAACAGCACACGGCCTTCAGCAATGGACGGCGTGGTGGCTTCACCAAACATCTCCTGCATCCGAACCGCCAGCGCCGGCGGATTATCCTCATGATAACGAATGGCAATCCGGCTCCCGGTTGGCACAGTGTAATGCCCAGGCAGTTCACTATCCAGACGTTGACGTAACGACCAGTCCAGTAAATTCTGTAACGCTGCCTTAACATCAAGCGCCTTCAGGGCGCGCAGGGAGTGTACGCCGCTCATCTGCGGCAACAGCCACTGTTCAAGCGTCGCGAGCAGCGTCTCATCATCCACCGCTGGCCACCCCTGTTCCGGCAGCCACTTCGCGGCGCAGTGCAGACGTATACGATATTGTTCAGCCTCCGGCGTCCAGTTCAGTACGCTCAGCCCTTTTTCCCGAATGCCATTCAGCATCGCCTGGTGTAACTCTTCCTCCGACGGCTTCGCCAGCGGTTTCGTCCCGAGCGTCAGTTTGCCAATCTGGCTACGACGGAACGCCTTCAGCGTGCCCTGGGTATCATCCCATTCCACGATGTCAGATTGCTGAAGCAGCTGCGGGCAGGCACGCGTCAGGACGTCAATATCCACGGCAACCGCCTGTAAAATACGCGCGTCCGGGGAGTGGCTGCCCTGGAGTAAGAGCGGCGCGATCAGCCATTCATGACGCGTCAGGGCGTCATCGCTGTCCAGCATCGCGCCCATCCCATTTGCCAGCTGATAGCGACCATCCAGCCCGCGACGGCGCGCGATTCTGTCCGGGAAGGCCTGGGCCAGCAGAGGGATAACTTTATCGCTGTCAGGCGAACCGCCCCGGCAATTCAGGCGTTTACACAGCTGCTGCGCCCGCTGTTGCCAGTTTCCCTGATGGCGTGAAAAGGCCTGTCCCAGATCGCTGCCGCCACCGCGCGGCGGCTCCTCAAGAATAGCCGCCAGTTTTGCCGCCGTGGCAATTTCATCGTCGCCCTGTGCTGCCACCAGCATTGCCGCCAGACGTGGATCGTTGCCCAGCGCCGCCATTTTCTGGCCGCGCGCCGTCAGTCGCTCGCCTTCCAGCGCGCCAAGCTGGGTCAGCAGACTGCACGCGGCGGAAAGGTTGACGACAGGCGGAGGATTAAGCCAGGTGAGCTGGTCAGGGTCCGGACAGCCCCACTGCATCAGATCCATCACCAGTCCGGAGAGATCGCTTTGTAAAATCTCAGGCGTGCTCTGGAATGCCGCACGCTCCGCCTGCTCGGCGCTGGTTAAATGCAGGCAAATACCCGGCTCAAGACGCCCTGCTCGCCCTGCGCGCTGCACCATTGAGGCCTGGCTGATGCGCTGCGTCAGCAGCCTGGTCAGCCCGGTACGCGGATCAAAACTGGCCACCCTCTCCAGCGTACTGTCCACCACCAGGCGAATGCCTTCGATGGTCAAACTGGTTTCCGCGATATTCGTTGCCAGCACCACTTTGCGCTGCCCCGCCGGTGCGGGAAGGATCGCCTTGCGCTGGTCAGCCAACGGCAGCGCGCCGTAGAGCGGGCACAGCATAACGTCACTGTTCACCCGGGATGCCAGCTGCTCCTGTACGCGCTGGATTTCGCCTACGCCGGGTAAAAACAGCAGCAGCGAGCCGGGCTCCTGGCGGAGCAATTCGGCGGTGGCGATGGCAACCGCTTCGTCAAAACGCTGATGGGCAGGCAGCGGCTGATAGCGGCGCTCGACCGGGAACGCACGCCCTTCAGAGGAGATCATCGGCGCGTCAGGGAGCGTCTGCCGGAGCCGCTCGTTATCCAGCGTCGCCGACATAATCAGCAGCCGAAGGTCGTCGCGCAGCCCCTGCTGAACGTCGAGCAGCAGCGCAAGGGCCAGATCGGCCTGGAGGCTGCGCTCGTGAAATTCATCAAGGATCACCAGCCCGACGCCGGCCAGCTCCGGATCGTTTTGCAACATACGGGTAAGAATACCTTCGGTGACCACTTCCAGCCGCGTGGATGGTCCAACGCAGGTTTCGGCGCGCATCCGGTACCCTACCGTCTCACCCGGTTTTTCATTCAGCAGTTCCGCCAGGCGCTGCGCCACATTGCGCGCCGCCAGCCTGCGCGGCTCCAGCAGGATAATTTTCCCGCTGATGTTCCCATCGCGCAGAATTTGCAGGGGCAGCCAGGTGGATTTACCCGCTCCGGTGGGCGCGCTGAGCAAAACCTGTGGCGCATGTTCTAAGGCTGCGAGTAGCTCAGGAAGGACGACGGCGACGGGCAAAGAGGACACTTACGGCTCCAGAGGGTTAACATTAATCGGCGTACATTGTAGCATCGGCGCATATCATTACCGAGTCTTGCGCATGTCTGAGTCTAAACGGCTATTCTTCGCCATTGAATTACCCACCACGCTTCAACGGCAGATTGTTCGCTGGCGCGCCAGCCACTTCCCCGCGGAAGCGGGCCGCCCCGTCGTCGCCGCCAATATGCACCTGACGTTAGCCTTTCTTGGTGAAGTAAGCGCTGAAAAGCAGCGCGCGTTAAGCGCAATGGGCGGACGCATTTCGCAGCCGGGGTTTACGCTGCATCTTGACGATGCCGGGCAATGGCTGCGCTCTCGGGTGGTCTGGCTGGGGACGCGGCAGCCCCCTCGCGGACTGCTACAGCTCGCCAACATGCTGCGGGCGCAGGCCGCGCGCAGCGGCTGTTATCAGAGCCCGCAGCCGTTTCATCCCCACATTACCCTGCTGCGCGATGCGGGTCAGGCCGTTGCCATCCCGCCACCGGGCTTTCACTGGTCCTTTCAGGTGAATGAATTTGCGCTGTACGAATCTGCCTTTGTACAAGGACGCACCCGCTATACTCCGCTCCAGCGCTGGACGCTGGGCGACACGTTAAGGAATCCTGATGAAGTTTAGTCCTGCACTCCAGCCCGCCACGCTGATCCAGCGTTACAAACGCTTTCTCGCTGATGTGATCACCCCTGTGGGCGAAATGCTCACGCTGCACTGCCCTAACACCGGCGCCATGACCGGTTGCGCCACGCCGGGTGACACGGTCTGGTATTCCACATCAGAAAATACTAAACGCAAATATCCCCATACCTGGGAAATGACCGAGACGCAAAGCGGGGCATTTATTTGCGTTAATACCCTGCGCGCAAATCAGCTGGTTAAGGAAGCTCTGACAAATGGAATGCTTCCTGAACTGATAGGTTACGGCACGCAAAAAAGCGAAGTGAAATATGGCGATGAAGGCAGCAGAATTGATTTTATGTTACAGGCGGAAGACCGCCCTGAGTGCTATATTGAAGTGAAATCAGTGACGTTAGCGGAACAGGAAAACGGCTTCTTTCCGGATGCGGTAACGCTACGTGGCCAGAAGCATCTGCGAGAGCTAATGAGTGTAGCGGCGGCGGGCAAGCGCGCCGTGTTGCTGTTTGCGGTTCTGCATTCAGCCATTGAACGGTTTTCCCCGGCCCGTCATATTGATCCTAAATACGCGCAATTGTTGAATGAGGCACAAAAGCAGGGGGTAGAGATTTTCGCTTATAAAGCGGAACTTTCTGCCGATAATATGACTCTGAGATCCTCTCTTCCCATTGTCTTATAAGGGATTAGACGATTGACTAATAAGTGTTCTGGCCGCGTGCGCAAATACGCTTTTCCTCACAGGGTTGTCAAGTGTTACGTTTAGATAATTGCCATACGGAAAAGCATCTGCTATTTATAGCGACCTGATTTTTCCCCCAACACGGGGATCGATAGTGCGTGTTAAGGAGAAGCAACATGCAAGAAGGGCAAAACCGTAAAACATCGTCCCTGAGTATTCTCGCCATCGCTGGGGTGGAGCCGTATCAAGAGAAGCCGGGCGAAGAGTATATGAACGAAGCCCAGCTGTCGCACTTCAAGCGTATTCTTGAAGCATGGCGTAATCAACTCAGGGATGAAGTCGATCGCACCGTTACACATATGCAGGACGAAGCTGCTAACTTCCCGGACCCGGTCGACCGTGCCGCTCAGGAAGAAGAGTTCAGCCTCGAACTGCGTAACCGTGACCGCGAGCGCAAACTGATCAAAAAGATCGAAAAAACGCTGAAGAAGGTCGAGGACGAAGATTTTGGCTACTGCGAATCCTGCGGTGTTGAAATCGGTATTCGTCGCCTGGAAGCGCGTCCAACAGCCGATCTGTGCATCGACTGTAAAACGCTGGCAGAAATCCGCGAAAAACAGATGGCTGGCTAACGCCTGCCCTCTCACTACTCTGCTAAGGCGGGAGTCTCTCCCGCCTTGTTACCGTAGATATGTCTGAATCTCACTATATCGGGCGCTTTGCGCCATCTCCCTCCGGTGAATTACACTTCGGCTCATTAATTGCCGCGCTTGGCAGCTACCTACAGGCTCGCGCCCGTCAGGGTCAATGGCTGGTCCGCATTGAAGATATCGATCCTCCGCGTGAAGTTCCCGGTGCAGCAGAAACTATTCTGCGTCAGCTGGAACATTACGGTCTTCACTGGGACGGCGACGTACTCTGGCAGTCTCAACGCCATGATGCCTACCGTGAACGTCTGGCGTGGCTTGCTGAACAGGGCCTTTCCTATAACTGCACCTGCACGCGGGCGCGAATTCAAAGCGTGGGTGGCGTTTACGACGGCCACTGTCGTACGCGGCGCAACGGTCCTGAGAATGCTGCCGTACGGCTGATACAGCGTTCTCCGGTGACGCAGTTTACCGACGTTCTCTCAGGAACCATTCAGGCGGATGAACGCCTGGCGCGTGAAGATTTTATTATTCACCGTCGTGATGGTTTGTTTGCCTATAACCTGGCGGTGGTTGTCGATGACCATTTCCAGGGCGTTACGGAAATCGTGCGCGGGGCGGATCTGGTTGAGCCTACCGTGCGGCAAATATCGCTTTACCAGCAGTTTGGCTGGACGGTGCCGGATTACATCCATCTGCCGCTGGCGGTCAATGAACAGGGAAATAAGCTGTCGAAACAGAATCATGCCCCGGCGCTGCCTGACGGCGATCCGCGCCCGGTTTTGATCGACGCGCTGCGATTTCTCAACCAGAATGTAACGCAGACATGGCAGGATCTGAGTCTGGATGAATTGCTGAAAACGGCCATTGCTGACTGGGCGCTTATCGCCGTGCCAAAAATCCAGCATTCTCAAATGCGTTGCGCTGAGCTATGATTAGCCGCTTTTTTGATAACAAAACACACTACGAGGTGTACTATTTTTACCCGAGTCGCTAATTTTTGCCGTAAAGTGCTGAGCCGCGAAGAGAGCATGGCGAACGACGCTATTGCACAGCCACACATGTCGGTCATTCCGCGTGAGCAGCACAATATTTCCCGCAAAGATATCAGTGAAAATGCCCTCAAGGTGCTCTATCGTCTGAATAAAGCAGGCTACGAGGCCTATCTCGTCGGCGGCGGGGTGCGCGATTTACTGCTGGGCAAAAAACCAAAAGATTTCGACGTGACGACCAGCGCCACGCCTGAGCAGGTGCGTAAATTATTCCGCAACTGCCGTCTGGTTGGCCGCCGTTTCCGTCTGGCGCACGTGATGTTTGGACCGGAAATTATTGAAGTGGCGACCTTCCGCGGTCACCACGAAGCGGGCGTCAACGATCGCACGACTTCCCAGCGCGGCCAAAACGGCATGCTGCTGCGCGACAACATCTTCGGCTCTATTGAAGAAGATGCTCAGCGTCGCGATTTCACCATCAACAGCCTTTACTACAGCGTGGCGGATTTTACCGTGCGCGATTACGTCGGCGGTATGCAGGATCTGAAAGACGGCCTGATTCGCCTGATCGGTACGCCGGAAACGCGCTATCGCGAAGATCCGGTCCGAATGCTGCGCGCCGTGCGTTTCGCCGCCAAGCTGAACATGCGTATCAGTCCGGAAACCGCAGAGCCGATCCCGCGCCTGGCGACGCTGATTAACGACGTCCCCCCTGCCCGTCTGTTTGAGGAGTCGTTAAAGCTGCTCCAGGCAGGCTACGGGTTTGAAACCTACAATTTGCTGCGTGAATACAACCTGTTCCAGCCGCTGTTCCCGACCATTACCCGCTACTTCACCGAAAACGGTGACAGCGCAATGGAGAGGATGATTGCACAGGTGCTGAAGAACACGGATACCCGTATTCATAACGATATGCGCGTGAATCCGGCGTTCCTGTTCGCGGCCATGTTCTGGTATCCGCTGCTGGAAACGGCGCAGCGCATCACTCAGGAGAGCGGTCTCGCCTATTATGATGCGTTCGCGCTGGCGGCAAACGACGTGCTGGACGAAGGCTGTCGCACGCTGGCGATCCCGAAACGTATTACCACGCTGGTGCGTGATATCTGGCAGCTTCAGCTGCGTATGTCCCGCCGTCAGGGTAAACGCGCCTGGAAGCTGATGGAGCATCCTAAGTTCCGCGCCGCGTTCGATTTGCTCTCTCTGCGTGCTGAAGTCGAAAGAAACCAGGAGCTACAGCGCCTGGCGCAGTGGTGGGGAGAATTTCAGGTCTCTGCACCACCAGAGCAGAAAGATATGCTTACGGATCTCGATGATGAGCCGGCACCGCGCCGTCGTCACCGTCGCCCGCGCAAACGCGCACCGCGTCGTGAAGGCACGGCATGACCCTTGCGTATATCGCCATCGGCAGCAATCTGGCCTCTCCGCTGGAGCAGGTTAACGCTGCCGTGCAGGCGCTGGGGGAGATCCCGCAAAGCCGCATCGTCGCGCTGTCCTCATTTTACCGTACGCCGCCGCTCGGCCCGCAGGATCAGCCTGATTATCTGAACGCCGCCGTGGTGCTGGAAACGACCCTTGACGCAGAAACGCTGCTGGATAATACCCAGCGTATTGAGCTACAGCAGGGTCGCGTCCGCAAAGCCGAACGCTGGGGACCGCGCACCCTCGATCTCGATATTATGCTTTTCGGCCACGAGGTGATTAACACCGAACGCCTCACCGTTCCGCATTACGACATGAAAAACCGCGGGTTTATGCTCTGGCCGCTGTTTGAAGTCGCGCCCGATCTCACCTTCCCTGACGGCGCCTCGCTGCAAGCCGTTCTGCAAAATCTCAACGCGGATAAACCGGCCCGCTGGTAATCCCGTCTCTGCATCGATTAACCATTCCTTATTTGCGGTTAATCGATTGCCTAAAATCATTGTTCCCTCAAATGTTACTGTTAGAATGCGCAAAGATTCGCTTTTGGGCCATCAGGAAACAGTATGAAACCAACCACCATCTCCTTATTGCAGAAATGCAAACAGGAAAAAAAACGCTTCGCAACTATCACCGCGTATGACTACAGCTTCGCAAAACTGTTTGCCGAAGAAGGGATCAACGTCATGCTGGTCGGGGACTCGTTAGGGATGACGGTACAAGGACATGATTCCACTCTGCCGGTCACGGTCGAGGATATTGCTTACCATACCCGCGCCGTGCGCCGGGGTGCGCCCGCCTGCCTGCTGCTTTCAGATCTGCCGTTTATGGCGTATGCCACCCCGGAACAGGCCTTTGAAAATGCGGCGACAGTGATGCGTGCTGGCGCCAATATGGTCAAAATCGAAGGCGGCGCCTGGTTGGTCGATACGGTAAAAATGCTTACCGAACGCGCCGTGCCGATTTGTGGTCATTTGGGGCTAACGCCGCAGTCTGTCAACATCTTTGGCGGATATAAGGTGCAGGGCCGAGGCGATGCGGCGCAGACGCTGTTTGATGATGCCGTGGCGCTGGAAGCCGCGGGCGCACAGATGCTGGTGCTGGAGTGTGTACCGGTTGAGCTGGCTAAGCGTATCACTGAGGCGCTGTCGATTCCGGTGATCGGCATCGGCGCGGGCAACGTCACCGATGGCCAGATTCTGGTCATGCACGACGCCTTCGGGATCACCGGCGGCCACATTCCAAAATTTGCAAAAAATTTCCTGACAGAAGCAGGCGACATGCGTGCTGCTGTGCGGCAGTATATTGCCGAGGTTGAGTCCGGCGTTTATCCGGGCGAAGAACACAGTTTCCATTAAGGAGTCCAGGTGTGCTAATCATAGAAACTCTGCCGCTGCTGCGCCAGCATATCCGCCGTGCACGTCAGGAAGGTAAACGTATCGCCCTTGTTCCAACCATGGGCAACCTGCACGACGGCCATATGAAGCTGGTCGATGAAGCGAGAGCCCGTGCAGATATTGTGGTAGTCAGTATCTTCGTTAACCCGATGCAGTTCGATCGCGAAGACGATCTGGCGCGCTACCCACGTACCTTGCAGGAAGATTGCGAGAAGCTCAAAAAACGTCATGCGGATATCGTCTTCGCTCCGGCCCCCGCAGATGTATATCCCCAGGGCACCACTGAATCGACCTACGTCGATGTGCCGGGTATTTCGACCATGCTGGAGGGCGCCAGCCGCCCGGGCCATTTCCGTGGCGTTTCTACCATCGTCAGCAAGCTGTTTAACCTGGTGCAGCCGGACATCGCCTGTTTTGGCGAGAAAGATTTTCAGCAGCTGGCGCTGATCCGCAAAATGGTTGCCGATATGGGCTACGACATTGAGATAGTCGGCGTACCGATTGTGCGTGCGAAAGATGGCCTGGCGCTCAGCTCCCGTAACGGCTATCTGACCGCCGAACAGCGTAAAATTGCGCCGGGTTTAAGCAAAGTCATGAATACCATGGCAGAGCAACTGCTGGCAAAAGAGTTAACCGCAGAAGAAATTATCGCTCTGGCTGAACAGGCGCTGAACGAGAAAGGTCTTCGTGCTGACGACGTTCAAATTCGGGATGCCGATACGCTTCTGGCGCTTACAGAGACCAGCAAACGTGCGGTAATTCTGGTGGCGGCATGGCTCGGCCAGGCCCGCCTTATCGATAACAAAGTGGTTGAACTGGCGTAGTTTTACTACCCGGAAGTGAAAGGTAAACGTAATGATTCGCAAAATGCTACAAGGTAAGCTTCACCGTGTGAAAGTCACCCAGGCCGACCTGCACTATGAAGGCTCCTGCGCGATTGACCAGGATTTTCTCGACGCGGCGGGTATTCTCGAAAACGAAGCTATTGATATCTGGAACGTTAATAACGGCAAACGCTTTTCAACGTACGCGATTGCCGCTGAACGCGGATCTAAAATCATCTCCGTTAATGGGGCAGCAGCGCACTGCGCGGACGTAGGCGATATCGTCATTATTGCCAGCTTTGTGATGATGTCTGACGAAGAAGCACGTCGCTGGCAGCCTAAAGTGGCCTACTTTGAAGGCGATAATGAGATGAAACGTACCGCGAAGGCGATTCCGGTGCAGGTTGCCTGATAATATTTATCCCACGACCCATTCTTGTGCATTTATTAAATGAATGGGTCTTTAAAAAGCATTTATTGAATTAATATCCAGCTCTTCCCGCTCCACCAGACAAACACATCATATTGATAACAAATAACTTTAAATTTACTAAACTATTCTTTTAGTTTAAATCACGCACAATATCTACATTTCATTGAGATTAACAATATAATTCGCCACGAAATTTAATTTCAAATAAAAGCTTTACGGGCACTTATTATTTACTCAACGAATATGGATATTGAAATGATTTCTAAAAAATATGGTTTGTCAATTGCACTAGCAAGCGTTCTGGCTGCGGGTTCAGCGGTAGCAGCAGATTCTGACACCGGGACTATTACTTTCCACGGCATGGTTTCTAACAATACTTGCCAGGTCTCCCTTGACCAGAAAATCGATCAAAACGGTAACGATTTTGACGTAACCCTGGACACTGTATTTGTACGTGATTTTTCAACCGCACTGGGTACCACCAGCACCTTGGGTGAAAAGAAATTCTCCCTTTCTCTGACCGGTTGTGATACCGAGACTGCGAAGAAAGCGTCTGCCCAGTTCTCTTCATGGGCGGGTTCTTCTTCTACAGAAGGCGGTCTGCTGGTGCCACCAAGCAATGCACAGGGTTCTGCTAAGAACGTTAACCTGGTGCTGTCAAACGACGGTAACTCAGCTACCGATCAGATTAAAATTGACCAGACCAACAACACTCAGAAAGCAACTATTGATGCGACTTCTGGCGCAGGAAACCTGTACTACCGCGTAGCATACACCCAGGGTCAGGGCTGGAATGCAACAAGCAACCCAGTATCTGCTGGTACCGTGCAGGCACAGGTTGCCTTCACCATGATTTACGAATAAGAGATTCGTAAACTTTAAATTAAGCAATCCTTCATGATAAATGAGGGATTGCTTGTGTAATTCCAAAAGGAAGTGGAAAAATGTCTCATTCAATCTTTATTAAAAATTTTAAAGCCGCATTGCTCGCAACTGCTTTTTTGGCCGCATCGAATGCAAGTGCGGACATTGTTATTTCCGGCACCCGTATTATCTACCCACAGTCATCGAAGGATGTCGTCGTTAATCTCGATAACCATGGAACCAAACCGCTTTTGGTTCAAACCTGGCTTGATGATGGGCGTGATGGCGTAAACCCGGAAGAGTTGAAGCTTCCTTTTATCATTACCCCTCCGGTATCCCGCATTGACCCGAAAAAAGGCCAATCCGTACGTATTACCTACACAGGTATACCTTTACCACAGGATCGTGAATCGCTTTTCTGGTTCAATGTCCTGGAGATTCCGCCAAAATCAAAAGCTGCGGATAAAGAGAATCTTAACCAGCTTCAGCTGGCATTCAGAACGCGTATTAAATTCTTTTACCGACCAGACGGGTTAAAAGGCTCGGCAGGTGAAGCCGCTGAGCATTTGACATGGACGCAGAAAAAAGAGGGGAACGCAGTTAAGCTTGTTGCCCATAATAACTCACCCTATAACGTCTCCGTTTCAGCGGTCACCATTAAAGCCAGTCAAAAAACATACGACGTTGATCATAAGGCCGTTCCACCGTTTAGTGATACCACAATGACGGTGAAAGGCTTAGCTTCTGCCGTAAATGGTAAAGTCGAGTTTGATACCATTAATGATTATGGCGGCACAGACCATCACGAAGCTGGACTTAAATAGAACACGCTTTAATACACATAATAATTGATAGCATTAACTCTGTAGAGAGTTCTCTCTACACTGATTAAGTGGATGTGCCATGTTATTTAAACGTTCTCTTTTATGTCTTGCGATAAGCGCAGCATTGCCTTTTTATGCTTGCGCAGAAAATATCACGCCAGCAAAAGATCTGCCTGATAATGAAGAAGAGGTCGAGTTTAACGATCAATTTCTTTTAAATGGCAGTGCTAGTATTGATATTAATCGTTTTTCACATGGCAACCCGGTTTTACCGGGGACCTATCGCACTAAGATCAACCTGAACGGTAAACTGAAGTCTACCGTGGAGGTCACGTTTAAAGATAACGGAACACCTCGTGCGACACCGTGCATAACAAAACTGCTGCTGTCACAATCGGGTGTCGACACCAGCACATTGCCTGACGGACCGGAAGACAATGAAACCTGCGTCGATATTAAAAAATCCTTCCCTGGCGCTACGGTTAGCTATGACAGTGGCAAGCAGGCAATGGATTTTAATTTTCCGCAGATTTATGTGCTGAAACGCCCGGCAGGCTATGTCGATCCATCGTTGTGGGATAATGGGATCCCTGCCGCTCTGCTCTCTTATGACATGAACGGGTGGCGTAGCGAGAACAACGGCAGTACATCAGAAAGTGCATATGTAGGATTACGCTATGGTCTGAATATGGGGCCATGGCGTCTGCGCTCGCGTGGCAATTTTAACTGGGACAAAGATAGTGGCACAAAATATTCCAGTCAGGATGTCTATTTGCAGCGCGATATTACACCGTTGAGCGCCCAGTTTGTCATCGGCGACTCTTACACGCGTGGCGAGGCATTTAACTCTATGAGCCTTCGCGGTGCACGCATGTACAGTGACGATCGCATGTTGCCAATGGGGTCCACAGGCTACGCTCCTGTCATCCGGGGTGTCGCGAACAGTAACGCGAAGGTCAGCGTCACGCAGAGCGGCAATAAGATCTATGAAACCTCGGTGCCACCAGGCGCGTTTGAAATAAACGACCTGAGTACCACAGGTTACGGTAATGATTTACTGGTAACGATTGAAGAAGCGGACGGCAGCAAACGCTCCTTTACCGTACCCTTTTCATCCGTTACTCAGATGCTCCGTCCGGGAGCCTCTCGCTGGGACGTCGGTTTAGGTGAATTAAATGACGATTCACTGATTGATGCGCCTAAAGTGGGTTACGGTACCCTTTACTATGGCCTGAATAATACGTTCACGGGTTATATTGGCGCACAATATACCGATATGGATTTTTATGCCGGTATTCTCGGCGTGGCAATGAATACCCCTGTTGGTGCGTTTGCATTCGACGTTACGCAATCATATGCAGATATTGAGGGGCTGGATAAATTAAGCGGTCAAAGTTATCGTTTAACGTACAGTAAAATGATTGAGTCGACGAATACTTCCTTTAACGTTGCGGCTTATCGTTTCTCGACGGAAGACTACCTGACGCTTAACGATGCGGCGCAACTTCAGGACAGTATTAAGCACCAGAAATACTCAAACCGTAGCTATGACTCAAACGAAGCGTTATATGCAGACTACCAGCGCACCAAAAATCAGGTGCAAATTAGTCTTAACCAACCGCTAACATCCGGAGAGGACAATTATGGCTCCCTGTATGTAAGCGGCACCTAGCAGGATTACTGGAACGCTACGGGCTCAACTTCCAATTATAATATTGGTTATAACAATAGCTTCACCTATGGCAGCTACAGCCTGTCATTACAGCGAACCTATGATCAGAACGGCAAGAAAGACGACAGCGTTTATTTAAGCCTGAGCATTCCATTTAGTGTATTCTCAAAAGATAGAGGGAATTCTGGTGGATTCTCGAACATTAACATGGGATTACGTTCCGACCTTAAAGGCGGCACAAGCTTTAACACGTCCGCGGGTGGAAATACGCAAGATAATAAGGTGAGTTATTCCGTTAGCGCCTCGTCAAACAGCGGTAATTATGGTGACCTGAATCAGATAAGCGGCTACGGGTCCTATAACAGTGAATATGGCCCGCTGGGTTTATCTGCCTCTTTTGGCGATGACAACAGTAAACAATATTCTGCCTCCTATAGCGGTGGCATGGTATTGCATTCAGGGGGCATCGCATTTGCGCCAGGGAGTATTGGTGACAACGATGCGCTGGCGCTGGTCAAAGCGAGTGGCGCGAAAGGTGCCGGTATCGGCTTTGGTAACAGTGAAATAGGCAGTTCCGGCTATGGCATTCTGCCTTATATGTCTGCCTACCGTGAAAACCGCGTATACCTTGATATCAGCACGCTGGAAAACGATGTTGAAATTAAAAACACCAGTGAAATTACGGTTCCCCGCAGTGGTTCCGTTGTGCTGGTTGATTTTGTAACCGATGAAGGTCGTTCATTAATTTTAGAACTTAAGCGCACCGATAACGGATTTATTCCTTTAGGCGCTGATGTTTTAAATGAAAAAAATGAATCAATTGGCACCGTAGGGCAGGCGGGGCAAGCCTATGTCCGCGGCGTTGAAGATGAAGGCACGCTTCATGTTGTCTGGGGAAGCGATAAAGACAGTAAGTGTGACGTGCATTATAACGTCTCATCACATGCTCAAAAAGCAGGACTTACAACGGTACTCAGCAATCAAGTGTGCCAGATGTAATTATTCGGGAAAATAGACGAGAGTTTGTATGAAAAAAAATCTTTATAGCCTGTCAGCCGTTGCCATGACGATGCTGGCGTTATCAGGTGCAGCGCTCGCCGAGGGCACGAATCTCGATGTTAACTTCACGGCTAATATCCGTGAAACCACTTGTGATATGAAACTGGTTGGTGGTGAGGGTTCCGATACTCAGCAAACGCTGAAAATCGGTGGCGGTCAGGTGCGCCTTGACGATGTCAAAGCTGGCACCGCAAATGCCAATTTCAAAATCGTGATCGTTGAGTGCCCGGCATCTCTGACCTCATTGAAAACCACAGTATCGGGAACACGCTCTGGTTATTTATTCTCCGGCCTTGTTAACTCAATATTAAAAACCGCCGGAGGCGCAGACTACTCTGCTGTTGAAATTGCCAGAGCCAGCACACCGGATGCCCCGTTTATCATTAACTCCAAAGACGATTCGGAGCGCCTGGTCTGGACCCCTACAGAAATCCAGAATAAAGAAGTTCAATTGGTAGCCACATTGCGTGAAACCAAAGCTAACAGCATGACAGTTGGTGATTTCCAGGCCGTGGCAACTTTCGAGTTTAGCTACGAGTAATTGGCGCAGGAAAACGGAGCAATATTATGAAATTTAAATCAACTTTAATCGCCCTGTCCGTTTCTACCCTTCTCTTCTCTGGAGTGGTAAGCGCTGCAATTACAGGCACCGATAGTGTCAGTATGACGATTCAAACAAAGGTAGTTTCAGGCACCTGTACAGCAAAAGTGCTCAACGGCGCAGGTACTGCATCCACTGAAATTGCATTTGGCGATGTATACAAATCGGATCTGGTGAATAAAACCCGCGTCGAGCCGCTCAAAATAAGCTTCACTAACTGTTCTGGGGTAACGAAGGCAACGGTCGCTGCCGCGAAAGGCGCTGGCGGAGAATGTAGTGGTATAGCCAAAAATGGTGACTCTTTCTCTGGCGGCTTAGCAACGGGCTTTGAAATCTGGTCCGGCACTGTCGATACAGGCTTGTTGATGAGCTGTAACACGCCTCCGGCGGCTCAGGAAGTCACCATTACTGACGGCGCGGGTGAATTCCCGATGAACTCTCGTATTGTCATAGGCCAAGGCATGTCGATTAGTGATGTTGGCACAGGTGCGGTTACCGCTCCGGTAACGTTTACCGTCACCTATCAATAATTCCAGGTACCATCATGCAACAATCACCGTTTAATTTACACCAGCCCGGTCTTGTGTTGCTTATCGGTCTGGCTGGTAGCACTCTGCCTGGCATATGCCAGGCAGGTTCAGGTGTGGATGTAAACCTGACAGCAAATATTGTTAATAATACCTGTCGGCTAAGCGTCGAAAACGGCGGAGAGATCACTTTGCCGACCGTGACACGAGACTGGTTTTATAACAGCGACAAGAGCGATCGTCTATCGCCAACCGATGATGAAGCAGGAACGCCTTTTACGATCCACGTAGATGACTGCTACGCGAGCAGTACAGAAGGCGCAACGATTAACAAACTGAAATTTAGTTTTGCTCCGCAAAATGGTTTCTGGAGTAATCACAACTAGGTCTTTAAAAACGATGCCACAGCCGGTGCGGCTGAAAATGTGGGTATCGTTATTTTTTCAGATGCGTTCAAAACTAACGTCCTGAACAGCGACGGGACATCAAACGTTATTTACGATGTCAGTGGAAGTAGCGAGAACTATATAAAGGATTATGGATTTTACGCGCGTTATCAGAACGTTGGAACTATCACCAGCGGCGCTGTGATGAGTAATGTTCTGGTTAACGTAAGCTATGAATAAAGGGATTTAGGATGAAAAAATATCTTACTATATTAGCGTTAGCGGCGTTCGGGCTGTCTGGCGCAGCGCATTCCGCGTTAGAATGTAAATTTAACAGTAATGATACGCTGCTCATTATGTCTCCGGGCACACAGCCGGTCATTACACCTCTGCCTGTTGGTACGGTAACGACACCCGTGCAGATCAGTAACACTATTATTATGGAAACAACCCCAGCATTAACATCAAGTTGCGAAGTTGGTGACGATGGTGAAAATGTTTACCAGATGACGAACAATGCAATGCTTTGGGGGGAGATCGATGGCAAAGCCACTTTTCGTACAAACATCCCCGGGATTGTTTACACGCTGGCATTCTATCCTGATGGCAATGGTGTTACGGCCTGGTTCCCACCCAATCCAAATGAGTTTTATCTCACGGGTAACGATCATGATAACGAAGATGCTGTAAAAGGAAAAACCTGGCACGTTCGTATGGAGTTCTGGCAGACAAACGGATTCACCGGTGTTCCCAACGACGAAGACTTCCTGACCGCAAGCAGTGGTCCAATCGGTCAAATTATCCTCGGTAATCCAAATGGAACGACAGTAGAAGATCACCCTCGCCCTCTGGTGAATATGTCTCAGATGTCGTTCAGTATTCCATTAAATCGCCCGACCTGTGCCTTACGTGCGCCCACAACGGTAAACCTTGGTGACTGGTATCCCGCGGAGGTCGAAAGCGGGAATACCAGCAAAGTCGAGTTCCATGTGACGGGTACATGCGTGAATACCATCGGCGTTTACTATACGCTATCCTCCACGCACACCACCGCAGATAAGAAATATTTTACCAATACCGTGGAGAGTTCAGGTGGTGTGACTGCGGCAGGTGGCGTTGGCGTTATGATTCTGGATAGCCAGAACGATAATTATCCTGTGCCAGCGAATGGCAGCAAGCACGTCATCGCGGTGGGTGAAGTGTACGGCGATCCCGTGAGTATTGTAGACAAATCAATTTGGGCCAAACTGGTTAAGATCGGCAGCGATCCGGTAACCGTCGGTGTTTTCGGCACCACCGTGACCATTCAGACCACGTACGAATAACCTACCCCTGCGGCTGATTACTGATCAGCCGCGACATGGTCTCCAGCGAATCCGTTCTTAAAATATACAGACGTTTCAGTAAGAACGGATTATCCCCCGGCTTCACCTTCCCTTTCACCGTGGTCACCGCCAGATGAAACCCCGCATCGTTCGCCGCTTTAATCGCTTTATTGTCATAGCCGCCAAACGGATACGACACATACAACACGCGCGGGTTGAACTGCGCCAGTGCACGACGTGATCGTTCAAAATCAAACAGGATCACGTGATAGCTACGGCTCAACAGGATGGGGTGTTTATAGCCATCCACGCGATGCAGGAAATGGGTGTGAGACTGAATGTCGAACACATCCTGGATGCCCTTGATTTCCTGAACGCTCATAAACTGTAGCGATTTTGGATCCCACTTCTGCGGATGGCCTTTGATACGTGATGAAATTATAAACGCCGTCGCGTTGAAGCCATATTCTTTCAGAACAGGGTACGCGTAGCGGCTCACCGATTTGAGACCATCATCAAAGGTGATCACCACTGCTTTCGCGGGTAGGTTCATCTTGTTACGCACGTACCCTTCAAGCTGGTACATCGTCAGCGTGGTATAGCCTTGATCGCGTAACCAGGCCATCTGATTATTAAACGCACGTACGCTGGTCGTCGTGGAGGTATGTCGAAAACGGGTGTTCTCTTCATCACGCAAAATATGATGGTAAGTCAGAACCGGTAGCCCGTTATCTTCCTGTGCATCGAGGCTGCTGATCCACGCCAGACGATTACCGATGCGAATTTGAAACCAGGTCTGGTTCAGGCGGTCTTTCAGCTTATTCAGAATCGGATAGCGAAGATTGGCGCTTAAGGTGCCAAAGGGCGCGCTTCCGCTGCTGGGGGCGTTATACACCGGCGTGTCTTTCCAGGTAATGAGGTTTTGATTACTGAGCGGCTTGTTCAAGTCACCCAGGCTATCCTCAACGCGTTGTTTGCCCTGAACTTTTTCAAGGTGGTCTTTATCAATAAACCCCGTACCGAATCCGAAACGAAATTCATAGTAATCCGCCGCGGCCGGAAAGACAGCGAGGATCTGCCCGCCGCGAACATTCCCTACATTTACAACGGCATTTCCCACCTGCGCCCAGATGGCCGCATCTTCGGTGGTTTGCATATATTGGGCAGGAAGGCCTTGCTGACTGGTCAGGCTGGCAGACGCACCACCGGAAACCAGCAGCAGAAGGATAAAGATAACGCGCATGAGCATGGGATATAAATCGATACGGAAAATCAGTCGCCATTGTAGCAAAAGCGACATCAATACCAATGTTTAATGCTTATACAGATCGTGAAGCAGAACGAAAGGCGGGTTCTTCTGCTGCTGGTGCCACAGGCTGCTCACGCCCGGGGAGCCCTGCGCCACAATGGCGTGGCGAAACTCAGCGCTGCTCAACGTTGCGCGCAGCGGATACATCGCTTCGAGTAAAGGCAGGCTGATACCGGAGATCACTTCACAATTTTCATGCTTATGGCTCATTAACGCTGCTGAACGGTAAGGCGCCGCGCCCGATTTGTCGGTGAGAAAAATCACGCCATCACCGGTGTCGGTTTCATGCAGCGCGTCGCACATCATCCGGCTGAGCATGTTGGTGCTTAACCCTCGCCAGTAATTTACAGCACGGCATTGCGCCAGGGGACCAAACCGGGCCTCCAGCTTCAGCAGCATTTCCTGCGCCACTTCATCGTGGCAGGTGATCACCCATCCCAGCATAACGTCTCTCCTTAGCAGGCGAGTAGTTTACCGAAGTGAAGGTTAGTTTACGGTGATAACTGTCAAAGAAAGCGCCCGGCAGACGGTACGTCGCCGGGCAGAAGGCAGAGGATTAGCTGCGCAGCCCACGGCCACGCTGGATCAAATACCAACACAGCAGGTAGAACGCCACGATAAACACCACCAGCACGACGACGGTGGTGAACAGCGGCACGTCGGTGATGCCGAGGAAACCGAAGCGGAAACCGCTGATCATGTAGACAATCGGGTTCAGGTGCGACAGCGCCTGCCAGAACGGCGGCAGCAGCGTCAGGGAGTAAAACACCCCGCCCAGATAGGTCAGCGGCGTCAGTACGAAGGTCGGGATCAGGCTGATGTCATCGAACGTTTTGGCGAACACGGCGTTCAGCAAGCCAGCCAGTGAGAACAGGATCGCCGTCAGCAATAATGTGAGCGCCACGAACAGCCACGAATGCACCTGGAACGGGACGAAGAACAGCGAAATCGCCGTTACCAGAATACCCACGCACAGCCCGCGCGCCACGCCGCCACCCACGTAACCGGCGATGATGACGTGCGTTGGCACCGGCGCCACCAGCAGCTCTTCAATGTTGCGCTGGAACTTGGCACTGAAGAACGACGACGCCACGTTCGCATAAGCGTTGGTGATCACCGCCATCATGATCAGGCCCGGCACGATAAACTGCATATAGGTGAAGCCGTGCATCTCACCAATGCGGGAGCCAATAAGGTTGCCGAAAATGATGAAGTAGAGCGTCATGGTGATCACCGGCGGCACCAGGGTTTGCACCCAGATACGCATAAAGCGGTTAATCTCTTTCGCCCAGATGCTTTTCAGCGCGACCCAGTAAAGATGCGTCATGCCTTGTCTCCTTGTTTGTCGTGCACCAGAGAGACAAACAGCTCTTCCAGTCGGTTTGCTTTGTTACGCATGCTTAATACCTGAATGCCCTGCGCGCTCAACTGTGAGAACACGCTGTTAATACCCTGCTCGCGCAGCACTTCTACCTCCAGCGTCGAGGTATCGACCAGGCGATAGTTGTAGCCCTCCAGTTTCGGCAGCGCGCTTTTCGCCGCCAGATCGAGGATAAAGGTCTCTGATTTGAGCTTGGAGAGCAGATTCTTCATCGAGGTGTTTTCCACCAGCTCACCGTGCTGAATGATGCCGATATTGCGGCACAGCATTTCCGCCTCTTCCAGGTAGTGCGTGGTCAGAATGATGGTGGTGCCTTTGTCGTTCAGATCTTTCAGGAAACCCCACATGGAGCGACGCAGTTCAATATCCACGCCAGCGGTCGGCTCATCAAGGATAAGCAGCTTTGGCTCGTGCATCAGCGCGCGGGCAATCATCAGGCGGCGCTTCATCCCTCCGGACAACATCCGCGCGCGCTCGTTACGTTTCTCCCACAGATCAAGCTGTTTCAGGTACTTTTCGCTGCGCTCAAGCGCCTCTTTGCGCTCCACGCCATAGTAACCCGCCTGGTTAACAACAATCTGCTGTACCGTCTCAAACGGGTTAAAGTTGAACTCCTGCGGCACCAGCCCCAACTGGCGCTTGGCGTTGACCACATCTTTTTGCAGATCGTAGCCAAACACGCTGACGCGGCCCGAGGTTTTATTGACCAGTGAACTGATGATCCCGATGGTGGTGGATTTCCCTGCCCCGTTCGGCCCCAGAAGCGCGTAGAAATCTCCCGCTTCGACTTTAAGATCTATCCCGCGCAGCGCCTGGACGCCCCCCGGGTAGGTTTTTTTGAGCTGTTCAAGCTCCAGTGCAATCGCCATGAATTCAACTTACCTTAAGTTCTGACACACGTTGTGTGGTTTCATTAAAAGTCGGGTTACCCTATAGTAGCGCAACGCAATCACTTGGTTACAGGTCGCTAACCTCCATGAACGACATAGATACACTCATCAGCAACAATGCACTATGGTCAAAAATGCTGGTGGAGGAAGACCCCGGATTTTTTGGAAAACTCGCGCAAGCGCAGAACCCACGCTTTCTCTGGATTGGATGTTCTGACAGCCGCGTCCCCGCCGAACGTCTGACTGGTCTTGAACCTGGCGAACTGTTTGTTCACCGCAATGTGGCTAACCTGGTTATTCATACCGATCTCAACTGCCTTTCGGTTGTTCAGTATGCCGTTGATGTTCTGGAGGTCGAGCACATTATTATCTGCGGCCACTACGGCTGCGGCGGCGTGCAGGCGGCGGTCGAAAATACAGAGCTGGGGTTAATCGATAACTGGCTGCTGCACATTCGTGATATCTGGTTCAAACATAGCTCACTGCTGGGCGAAATGCCGCAGGAGCGCCGTCTCGACACGCTGTGTGAGCTGAACGTGATGGAGCAGGTGTATAACCTGGGCCATTCGACGATTATGCAGTCTGCCTGGAAACGCGGGCAGAAGGTCTCTATCCACGGCTGGGCGTACGGTATTCACGACGGCCTACTGCGCAATCTGGAAGTGACCGCCACCAACCGCGAAACGCTGGAACAGCGTTACCGCTCGGGAATTGCCAACCTCAAGCTTAAGCACGTTAACCATAAATAACAAAGCCGGGGGTTTTCACCCTCTCCCTGTGGGAGAGGGCTGGGGTGAGGGCATCAGCCCGCAATTATTCGTCCAGAATCACCACTTTCCCAACATACGGCAGATGGCGATAACGCTGTGCGTAATCAATGCCGTAACCCACCACGAATTCGTCCGGGATGGAGAAACCAACGAACTCCACCGGCACCTGCACTTCACGGCGCTCAGGCTTATCCAGCAGTGTACAAATCGCCAGTGATTTTGGTTCACGCAGGCTCAGGATCTCACGCACTTTAGAGAGCGTGTTGCCGGAGTCGATGATGTCCTCAACAATCAACACATCTTTGCCACGAATATCTTCATCCAGATCTTTCAGGATTTTCACATCACGGGTTGTGGACATGCCGCTGCCGTAACTGGAGGCGGTCATAAAATCGACCTCGTGCGGCACCTGCACTTCACGGCACAGGTCTGCCATGAACATGAAAGAGCCACGCAACAAACCGACCAGCACCATTTCGCTGCCGCTGTCCTTGTAATGTTCGGTGATTTGACGACCCAGTTCGGCGATACGCGCTTTGATCTCGGCTTCCGGGATCATCACTTCAACAGTATGTTTCATATTACTAACCAAATGATTTTAGTGAAAATCTCTCAATGCGGATGACTCTCGCTCCGGCATCGATACGCAAGCCAGCCATTATACCAGTAAATGGATAAGCCTGGCGTATGAGTTATAAAAAGCAATATTTGTGATTCCGATCACAGTTGTTAATACCTATAATTAATTGCTAGCAAATAATTAACAAAACTGACGAGTACTTTTCTATGGCTGAAACAAAAACTAAACAGCCGCGTCTACTGGTGACATTAACAGCCGCGTTTGCCGCATTCTGCGCGCTGTATTTGTTAATCGGTGGCGTATGGCTGGTCGCGATTGGCGGCTCCTGGTACTACCCGATTGCGGGTCTGGTTATGGTTGGCGTAACCGTCCTGCTTTTACGCAGAAAACAATCTGCTCTGTGGTTGTACGCAGCGTTACTGCTCGCAACCATGATCTGGGGCGTCTGGGAAGTCGGGTTCGACTTCTGGGCGCTGACGCCGCGCAGCGACATTCTGGTCTTCTTCGGTATCTGGCTGATCCTGCCGTTTGTCTGGCGTCGTCTGATTGTCCCTTCCAGTGGCGCCGTGGCCGGTCTGGTCGTTGCTCTGCTGATTAGTGGCGGCATCCTGACCTGGGCCGGTTTTAACGACCCGCAGGAGATCAATGGCACGCTGAACGCGGAATCCACGCCGGCTGCGGCTATTTCGCAGGTGGCGGACGGTGACTGGCCTGCTTATGGTCGTAACCAGGAAGGTCAACGCTACTCCCCGCTGAAGCAGATCAACGCGGACAACGTGAAAAACCTTAAGGAAGCCTGGGTATTCCGTACCGGCGACCTGAAGATGCCAAACGATCCGGGTGAGCTGACCAACGAAGTGACCCCGATTAAAGTGGGCAACATGCTCTACCTGTGTACGGCGCACCAGCGCCTGTTCGCGCTCGACGCGGCCACCGGTAAAGAGAAATGGCACTTTGATCCACAGCTGAACTCCAACCCGTCGTTCCAGCACATCACCTGCCGCGGCGTCTCTTACCACGAAGCGCGCGCAGATAATGCCAGCCCGGAAGTCATTGCCGACTGTCCTCGCCGCATTATGCTGCCGGTGAACGATGGCCGCCTGTTTGCCATCAACGCTGAGACCGGTAAGCTGTGCGAAACCTTCGCTAACAAAGGCATTCTGAATCTTCAGACCAACATGCCGGACACTACGCCGGGTCTGTATGAGCCGACCTCCCCGCCAATCATCACTGATAAAACCATCGTGATTGCCGGTTCGGTAACGGATAACTTCTCTACCCGCGAAACCTCCGGCGTTATCCGTGGTTTCGACGTGAACACCGGTAAACTGCTGTGGGCCTTCGACCCGGGCGCGAAAGATCCTAACGCGATCCCATCCGATGAACACACCTTTACCTTTAACTCACCGAACTCCTGGGCACCGGCAGCGTATGACGCGAAGCTGGACCTGGTTTACCTGCCGATGGGCGTGACCACGCCGGATATCTGGGGCGGTAACCGCACGCCGGAGCAGGAACGTTACGCCAGCTCCATCGTGGCGCTGAACGCAACGACCGGTAAACTGGCATGGAGCTACCAGACCGTTCACCACGATCTGTGGGATATGGATATGCCGTCCCAGCCGACGCTGGCGGACATTACCGTTAACGGTAAAACCGTTCCGGTGATTTACGCCCCGGCCAAAACCGGCAACATCTTCGTGCTGGATCGCAGCAACGGTAAGCTGGTTGTTCCTGCGCCAGAAAAACCGGTTCCGCAGGGCGCGGCCAAAGGCGACTACGTCACCAAAACGCAGCCGTTCTCTGACCTGAGCTTCCGTCCGAAGAAAGATCTCAGCGGTGCAGACATGTGGGGTGCCACCATGTTTGACCAGCTGGTGTGCCGCGTGATGTTCCATCAACTGCGCTATGAAGGCATCTTCACGCCGCCTTCAGAGCAGGGCACGCTGGTCTTCCCGGGTAACCTGGGGATGTTCGAGTGGGGTGGGATCTCCGTTGACCCTAACCGTCAGGTCGCCATCGCTAACCCAATGGCGCTGCCGTTCGTTTCCCGTCTGATCCCACGCGGTCCGGGTAACCCAATGGAGCAGCCGAAAGATGCGAAAGGCAGCGGTACCGAAGCCGGTATCCAGCCGCAGTATGGCGTTCCTTATGGTGTGACCCTGAATCCGTTCCTTTCTCCGTTCGGTCTGCCGTGTAAACAGCCTGCCTGGGGTTATATCTCCGGTCTGGATCTGAAGACCAATAAGATCGTCTGGAAAAAACGTATTGGTACGCCACAGGACAGCATGCCGTTCCCGATGCCTGTTCCAGTGCCGTTCAATATGGGTATGCCAATGCTGGGTGGCCCAATCTCCACCGCCGGTAACGTGCTGTTTATCGCGGCAACCGCAGATAACTACCTGCGCGCGTACAACATGACCAACGGTGAAAAACTGTGGCAAGGCCGTCTGCCAGCCGGTGGACAGGCAACGCCAATGACCTATGAAGTGAATGGCAAGCAGTACGTTGTCATCTCTGCGGGTGGTCACGGTTCGTTTGGCACGAAGATGGGCGACTATATTGTCGCGTATGCACTGCCTGACGACGCTAAGTAACGAAAAAGCCCGGTGGCGCTAACGCATACCGGGCCTACGGGTGCCCTATGTAGGCCGGGTAAGGCGAAGCCGCCACCCGGCTTTTTTTTATACGGTAAAACCGAGCATCATCCCCGTATCTTCATGCTCCAGCAGATGACAGTGGGCCATATAGGCAAACTCTTTCGGCGCCTCGTGGTCGAACTTCACCAGCACCTCGCTGACGCCGCCTTCCACCCTCACCGTATCTTTCCAGCCCGCACGATGCGCCTCCGGCGCTTTACCATTTTCAGACAGAATACGGAACTGCGTGCCGTGGATATGGAACGGGTGCAGCATCATGTCGCCTTCGCCTGAAATCACCCAGCGTTCAAACTGCCTTTTCGTGGCGGCGAACATGGGCGTGTTCATATCGAACGCTTTGCCGTTGATGCGGTTGGCATTGTGGAAATCGAAACCATGGCCGCCGTGATTCATGCCGCCCATATTGCCGTGGTCCATATTCATATGGCCCATCATCTGGCCGTGATGCATTCCCGCCATGGCCTGATTGCCGTACTTCTTCATCAGCGCCTGCATGCCCATCATGTCGAGCATCGGGTCCATGGAAAGCTTAAGTTTACGCTGCGTAAGCCCGTCCAGCGACGGGAGTGCTGGCAGCGTGGTGAGGGTCTCCAGCAGCGTACCGGAGGCGGTGATCTGTAGCGGCTGAATGCGCAGGACCGGATGCGGCTTATCAAACGGCGCGACGGCCATCCCCATCTGGCTGACCGGCAGGGTCACCAGGTCAAACGCTTTGCCATCGCTGATATCCACCAACACCTCGAAGCGCTCGCCCATCAGCATCGGCAGCTCGCTCACCTTCACCGGCTCCGGCAGCAGGCCGCCGTCGCTTGCCACTACATAAAGCGGGCGTTTATCGCTGGTGGCGAAGTTCAGGGAGCGGGCGTTACAGCCGTTAAGCAGACGTAAGCGCAGCCAGCCTTTTGGCGCGGCATGCTGCGGGTAGATCGCGCCGTTGGTCAGCAGCGTATCGCCAAACCAGCCTACCGCCGCGCTCATTACGTCCAGCTGATAGTCAATTTGCCCGTCAGCGCTGAATTTTTTGTCCTGCACAATCACCGGGACATCGTCGATACCCCACTGTTTCGGCAGGCGCAGCAGGCGGCTTTCATCGTCTTCAATCAGCACCAGCCCGGCCAGCCCCATCGCCACCTGATGGCCCGTTTTGCCATGCTGATGCGGGTGGAACCAGCAGGTCGCCGCGCGTTGTTCCGGGGTAAAGGTTACGCTGCGTTTACCACCAGGCCTGATGACGCCCTGAGGCCCCCCATCCACTTCGCCCGGGACTTCCAGCCCGTGCCAGTGCAGCGTGGTCTCTTCCGCAAGCGTGTTATGAATGTCTACCGTCACCGCCTTCCCTTTGCGTAACTGCAACGCCGGGCCGAGCAGATTGCCGTTATAGCCCCACGTCGTGGCGGCGTGCTGACCGAACGTGGTTTTACCGGCCTGCACCACAAGCTGAATGCGGCTGCGGGCATCTGGGGCGAGTAATTCAGGAATGGGTAAAGCCGTTCTGTCGGCGGCAAAAACGGCGCGGCTCCAGAGAGGTATCGCGCTGGCAACCCCCAGCGCGGCAGAAAATTTTAAAAAATCACGACGTTGCATGTGCATTTCCTTATTTCCAGCAGGCGATCTTTTGAGCATAAACCCTCCCCTTACCGGAAGGTCAAGCACGGCGGCAATAATAAAGATCGTCGGCCTGGCATCAAGTATGCTAACGTTAATTTTCCGTGATGCAGTGGTAAAGGCAATGAAGACGTTTTTCAGAACAATTTTGTTCGCCAGCCTGATGGCGATGTGTGCGAACAGTTACGCGCTAAGTGAAAACGAAGCGGAAGATATGGCCGATCTGACGGCAGTTTTTGTTTTTCTGAAAAACGATTGTGGTTACCAGAATTTACCCAATGGGCAAATTCGTCGCGCACTGGTCTTTTTTGCCCAGCAGAATCAATGGGACCTCAGCAACTACGACAGCTTCGACATGAAGGCGCTCGGTGAAGACAGCTACCGTGATTTAAGCGGTATTGGCATTCCCACTGCTAAAAAATGCAAAGCGCTGGCTCGCGATTCACTCAGCCTGCTCGCCTACGTGAAGTAACCTTCCCGATGCCCCTTGTTGACCCGCTAACCGCCTCTCGGCGGTGTTGTGTTGCGCCCATCTGCCGGATGTAATGGATGTTAACGAAGGAGGTGCTCCCCATGACCGAAAAAACGGTATGGCAAGAAACGCTGCACGACCAGTTTGGTCAGTATTTTGCCGTGGATAACGTGCTCTATCATGAGAAAACCGATCATCAGGATTTGATAATATTCGAAAACGCCGCTTTTGGCCGCGTGATGGCGCTGGACGGCGTGGTGCAAACCACCGAGCGCGACGAGTTTATCTATCACGAAATGATGACCCACGTCCCGCTGCTGGCCCACGGCCACGCGAAGGACGTGCTGATTATCGGCGGCGGCGACGGCGCGATGCTGCGTGAAGTCTCTCGCCATCAGAATGTCGAAACCATCTCCATGGTGGAAATCGACGCCGGGGTCGTGTCGTTCTGCCGCCAGTATCTGCCCAACCATAATGCCGGCAGCTATGACGATCCGCGGTTTAATCTGGTTATCGACGATGGTGTCAATTTTGTTAACCAGACCACGCAAACGTTTGATGTCATTATCTCTGACTGTACCGACCCTATCGGTCCGGGCGCGTCGCTGTTTACCTCGTCGTTTTACGAAGGCTGCAAGCGCTGCCTGAAGCCTGGCGGAATTTTTGTGGCGCAAAACGGCGTTTGCTTCCTGCAACAGGATGAAGCGCTTGATAGCCACCGTAAGCTGAGCACCTATTTTGCTGACGTCAGCTTCTACCAGGCGGCGATCCCCACTTACTACGGCGGGATCATGACCTTTGCCTGGGCGACGGATAACGACGTCCTGCGCCATCTCTCCACCGAAATTATCCAGGCCCGCTTCCATCAGGCCGGGCTCCAGTGCCGATACTACAACCCGGCGATCCACACCGCAGCCTTTGCGTTGCCTCAATATCTGCAAGACGCGCTGTCCTCAAAGGAGGTGAACTAATTGAAAAAGCTTAAACTGCATGGCTTTAACAATCTGACCAAAAGCCTGAGTTTTTGTATTTACGATATCTGCTACGCCAAAACAGCAGAAGAGCGCGATGGTTACATCGCCTATATCGATGAACTCTACAACGCCAACCGTCTGACCGAGATCCTGACAGAGACCTGCTCGATTATCGGCGCGAACATCCTCAATATCGCGCGCCAGGATTATGAGCCTCAGGGTGCGAGCGTCACCATTCTGGTGAGTGAAGAGCCGATTGACCCACAGCTTATCGACAAAACCGAACACCCCGGCCCGCTGCCGGAAGTGGTGGTTGCTCACCTGGATAAAAGCCACATCTGCGTGCACACCTACCCGGAAAGCCACCCGGAAGGCGGGCTGTGTACCTTCCGCGCGGATATTGAAGTGTCCACCTGCGGCGTGATTTCACCGCTGAATGCGTTGAATTATTTAATCCACCAGCTGGAATCGGACATCGTCACCATTGATTATCGCGTACGCGGTTTTACCCGTGATATCAACGGCATGAAGCACTTCATTGATCATGAGATCAACTCCATTCAGAACTTCATGTCCGAGGACATGAAGTCGCTGTACGACATGATGGATGTGAACGTCTATCAGGAGAATATCTTCCACACCAAAATGTTACTTAAGGAATTCGACCTTAAGCACTACATGTTCCACACGAAGCCGGAAGATTTAAGTGAGGAAGAGCGAAAGGTCATTACCGACCTGCTCTGGAAAGAGATGCGCGAAATTTACTACGGCCGTAACATTCCGACCGTGTAAACGTGACCCGGAGCAGGGACGCTTCGGGAAGTTACTTCTGTTTCATAAAGTCGCGGTAGGCATTCACCACACTCAGGAAGTCTTCCACGCCGCACAGCGACAGGCTCTCTTCGTCGTAGTAGCTCATCCCCTCTTCCATTTCATCACCCGAGAACTCAAGCTGGTTGGCGCGCACCATCACCTCTTCGCCATCCATCCACAGGGTGTATTCGTGCCCGGCGCGTTGCCAGGAGCGTTCACTGCCTTTCACCGTTTCCGCCGCCTGCTCAACTTCATCCAGCAGCGCGAGGTTCTCTTTCACCTCTTCGTTAAACCAGTGTCCAACGGCTTCGTGCCCCATCGACATTCGCACTTTCACCACGCCGGTGATGTCGCGCAGAAATTCGTAATCCATAGTGTTTTCCTCTGCAAAGCCATTAAGGTAATTATCGCAGCAGCGAGGAAGAAAAAAAGCGGGAGAGGTGGGAGGAATGAAAATAAAAAGGTGAGAGCAAGACCCTGCGGCCTGATGCCCTCACTCCGTCCCTCTCCCACGGGAGAGGGTGCAAACACTAAAAACCGTCTCGTAGAGACGGTTTTGCTGTTTATACCGCCGTCTGGAAGATCACCCCGTCTGCCTTCTCGGTGTACTGAGAGAGCTGGTCGAAGTTCAGGTAGCGATAGGTATCCACCGCCGTCTTATCCACCTGAGCCACAAAGGTCTGGTACTCTTCCGGCGTTGGCAGTTTGCCAATCAGCGCCGCAACCGCCGCCAGCTCCGCAGAGGCCAGGAAGACGTTCGCACCGGTACCTAAACGGTTCGGGAAGTTACGGGTCGAGGTGGAGACCACCGTCGCGCCGTCGGCTACGCGCGCCTGGTTGCCCATACACAGGGAACAGCCAGGAATTTCGATACGCGCGCCGCTCTTACCAAACACGCTGTAGTAGCCCTCTTCGGTCAGCTGAGCCGCGTCCATACGGGTTGGCGGCGCCACCCACAGACGGGTTGGCAGCTGGCCTTTGTGGGTATCCAGCAGCTTGCCGGCCGCACGGAAGTGGCCGATGTTGGTCATGCACGAACCGATGAACACTTCGTCGATCTTCTCGCCCTGAACTTCGGACAGCGGACGCGCGTCGTCCGGATCGTTCGGTGCACACAGGATTGGCTCTTTGATATCCGCCAAATCGATGTCGATCACCGCCGCGTACTCTGCGTCAGCATCGGCTTCCAGCAGCTGCGGATCGGCCAGCCATTTTTCCATGCCCTGGATACGACGCTCCAGCGTACGACGGTCGCCGTAGCCTTCTGCAATCATCCACTTCAGCAGCACGATGTTAGAGTTCAGATACTCAATAATCGGCTCTTTGTTCAGCTTGATGGTACAGCCCGCAGCCGAACGCTCAGCGGAGGCATCGGTCAGCTCGAAAGCCTGCTCAACTTTCAGATCCGGCAGACCTTCAATTTCCAGAATGCAGCCAGAGAAGATGTTTTTCTTCCCTTTTTTCTCAACGGTCAGCAGACCCTGTTTGATGGCATACAGCGGGATCGCGTGAACCAGGTCGCGCAGGGTAATACCCGGCTGCATTTTACCTTTGAAGCGCACCAGCACCGATTCCGGCATATCCAGCGGCATCACGCCGGTCGCGGCAGCAAACGCCACCAGACCGGAGCCCGCCGGGAAGGAGATACCGATTGGGAAACGGGTATGGGAGTCACCGCCGGTACCGACGGTATCCGGCAGCAGCATGCGGTTCAGCCAGGAGTGGATAACGCCGTCGCCCGGACGCAGAGACACGCCACCGCGGTTCATGATGAAATCTGGCAGCGTGTGGTGCGTGGTCACGTCAACCGGCTTCGGATACGCCGCAGTGTGGCAGAAGGACTGCATCACCAGATCGGAAGAGAAGCCCAGGCACGCCAGGTCTTTCAGCTCATCACGGGTCATCGGACCGGTGGTGTCCTGAGAGCCGACGGAGGTCATTTTCGGCTCGCAGTACGCGCCAGGACGGATACCAGCGACGCCGCAGGCGCGACCGACCATTTTTTGTGCCAGCGAGAAGCCACGGTTGCTTTCCGCCACGTCTTTCGCCTGACGGAACACGTCGCTGTGCGGCAGACCCAGCGCTTCACGCGCTTTGGTGGTCAGGCCACGGCCGATGATCAGCGGAATGCGGCCACCAGCACGTACTTCGTCGATCAGCACGTCGGTTTTCAGCTCAAAGCTTGCCAGCAGCTCATTAGTTTCGTGATTACGCACTTCGCCTTTATACGGGTAAACGTCAATCACGTCGCCCATGTTCAGGTTAGAGACATCCACTTCGATCGGCAGCGCGCCAGCATCCTCCATGGTGTTGAAGAAGATTGGCGCAATTTTGCCGCCGAGGCACAGGCCGCCGCCGCGCTTGTTTGGCACGTGCGGAATGTCGTCGCCCATGAACCACAGCACGGAGTTGGTGGCGGACTTACGGGAAGAGCCGGTACCCACAACGTCACCCACGTAAGCCAGCGGGAAACCTTTTTGTTGCAGGGCTTCGATCTGTTTAATCGGGCCAACGCTGCCCGGCTGGTCCGGCTCAATGCCTTCACGGGCGTTTTTCAGCATCGCCAGGGCGTGCAGAGGGATATCAGGACGAGACCACGCGTCCGGTGCCGGGGAGAGGTCATCGGTGTTGGTTTCACCGGTCACTTTGAAGACGGTAACGGTAATTTTTTCAGCAAGCTGAGGGCGGTTCAGGAACCATTCGGCATCGGCCCAGGACTGCATCACCTGCTTCGCATAGACGTTGCCTGCTTTGGCTTTTTCTTCCACATCGTAGAAGTTATCGAACATCAGCAGCGTTGAAGAGAGCGCTTTAGCGGCAATCGGTGCCAGCTTGTCGTTATCCAGCGCGTCAATCAGCGGATGAATGTTATAGCCACCCTGCATGGTGCCGAGCAGTTCAATCGCTTTTTCAGGAGTAACCAGTGGGGAGGTGGCTTCGCCTTTGGCAACGGCGGCAAGGAATCCGGCTTTTACGTAGGCAGCTTCATCTACGCCAGGCGGTACACGGTTGATCAGCAGATCTAACAGGAATTCTTCTTCGCCCTCAGGCGGGTTCTTCAGCAGCTCGACGAGCGCGGCCATTTGGGTTGCATCTAAAGGTTTGGGTACAATTCCCTCGGCGGCACGTTCTGCTACGTGCTTACGGTATTCTTCTAGCACGACGGTTCTCCTCGCTCTCATTGTCATATGCGGCGGGCGTTCTCTTCACGCTCCTGTGAGACAGCAGTTTGTAGGGTAAATGCCCGATACCGCGTCGGGCAGCATAGCAGGATTTCTGCACAGTGTTAATCTGTTTACAAAAAAGCAACATTAAAAAATTTGCTGAATCGTTAAGCATGATGTAGCACCCCGTCACCGGGCCCGGAAGCAGTTCCGTAAGTCTGTCGTCCCCCCGGCAACGCGCTGCTGGTCGCTCGCAAGAGCGGCCTTTTGAATTTCCGTCGCCTGCTCAGCCATCCGATATAATTGTGTAATAAATACTCACACTCTTTATCCGGATGCTTCAGAGTTTTTCCCAACAAAAGTCAAAACTGTAAAACACGGGTGAATGATACTCGCGGCAACAGCAACGCCTCACGGCACTGCACTCGTCTCGTTGGAGTCAATCTATGAAGTTGCCTTTTAAACCACATCTTGTTGTTCTGCTTTGCAGTGCGGGGCTGTTTGCCGCCTCGGGCGTCATGTTCGTTAAAAGCCGCGCAACGGAACCCGCTCCCGCACCTGCGCCGGTAGCCCCGCAGCTCCCCGACCCGGCAGCACAGCCTGCCCCGGTGGCCACCCCTGCCTATACCGCCGCGCAGATCGATCAGTGGACCGCGCCCATTGCGCTCTACCCCGACGCGCTGCTGTCGCAAATTCTGATGGCCTCAACCTATCCGGCGAGCGTGATTCAGGCCGCCCAGTGGTCAAAGGACAACCCTAAAATGCAGGGCGATGCCGCCATTCAGGCGGTCAGCGGGCAGCCATGGGATGCCAGCGTGAAATCGCTGGTCGCCTTTCCGCAGTTAATGTCGCTGATGGGGGAAAACCCGTCGTGGGTACAAAGCCTCGGCGACGCCTTTCTGGCCCAGCCAAAGGATGTGATGGATTCCGTGCAGCGTCTGCGCCTGCTGGCGAAGCAGACAGGCACATTGCAATCCACCCCGCAGCAGACCGTCACCACCGTGAAAAAATCTGCGCCAGCCTCCGCCAGTACAGCCGCGACGTCAACGTCGGCTAGTCCGACGGTGATTAAAATTGAGCCAGCCGATCCACAGGTGGTTTATGTCCCTACCTACAACCCTTCCACCGTTTACGGCACGTGGCCAAATGCCAGCTATCCGCCGGTGTATCTGCCTCCGTCTCCCGGCCAGCAGTTTACCAATAGTTTTGTCAGAGGCTTTGGCTATAGCCTCGGCGTAGCCACCACCTATGCGCTGTTCAGTAACATCGACTGGGACGATGACGACGATCATCATCACGATCATGATGACGATCACCACGGCGGTTATTCGCATAACGGCGATAACATTAATATTAATGTTAATAACTTCAATAAGATCACCGGCGAGCACCGTACCGATAATCACCAGGTCTGGCAGCATAATCCGGCCTACCGCAACGGCGTGCCCTACGCCAATAGCCAGCTTGCCAGCCGCTATCATCAGACTTCAGTGCCGGGCGGGTTGAGCGCTACCCGGCAGCAGCCGGTCAACCGCGATAGCCAGCGGCAGGCCGCGATGGCGCAGGTACAGCAGTCGACGGGCAAAACTCTCACACAGCTACAGCATGGCGACGCGCATTTCCCGCAACATTCAGCGTCCGCGCAGCAACTGAAGCAGCTCTCTCAGCGCAGCAACTATCGCGGCTACGACAGCGCGCGGCCCCACGCACAACAGATGAATAATACTCTTGCGCAAACCAGACGCCCGACGCAGGTTCAGCATCAGCCGCTGCGGGAAAACGCCCTGAGCGGCAACGACAGCCGTTCGGCCAGCTGGCAGGCCCAGCACCAGCGCGGGCTGCAAAGCCGCCAGCACGCGTCGCTGAACAGTGAGCAGCGTGCCAGCTTCCGCCAGCAGCTGTCCGAACACCATACCGAACACCATGAATTCCACCGTCGTTAAGGGAGCCGCTATGAACATGAAACCGATCGGTGGAATGCTGTTGTTGATGGTATCCACCTTCGCCTTCGCCCAGCAATCTTTCTCCACACCTGAGCAGGCGGCCAATGCCCTGACGAAGGCCATCAGCGAGCAGAATGAGAGCGCGATGGCCGACCTGCTGGGGGATAACTGGCGCGACTATCTGCCACCTGAAGGGATTGATCCGGAGGCGGTGGCTCGATTCCTGCGTGACTGGAAGATAAACCATCGTACCGAAATCAGCGGCGATATTGCCCATCTGTCAGTTGGCGATAACGGCTGGCAACTCCCCATACCGGTAGTGAAGAAAAAAGAGGGCTGGCAATTTGATATGCAGAAAGCGGCTGATGAGATCCTGACCCGCGAAATCGGCCGCAACGAACTCGCGGCTATCGAAGCGCTGCACGCCTACGTCGACGCACAGCGGAGCTACTACGCCATGAACCACCGCTATGCGCAGAAGATTGTCAGCACGCCAGGGCTAAAAGGCGGCCTGTACTGGCCCATCTCGCCGGGCGAAGCGCCAAGCCCGCTGGGTCCCGCCTTTAGCCCGCCGGAGCCTGGTATGGGCTATCACGGCTATCGGTTCCGCATTCTGTCGGATAAAAATGGCTTTGCGATGGTTGCCTGGCCCGTAAGCTATGGTCAGACGGGGGTAATGAGCTTTGTCGTTAACCAGGAAGACAAGGTTTATCAGGCAAATCTCGGCAACGATTCGGCGCAGAAAGCGCAGGCGCTCGCTGCATACCACCCGGATAAAACCTGGCAGCCTGTCACCCCCTGAACGCAGTGCATAAAAAAAGCGGCCTGAGGCCGCTTTTTTCATCTGAAGAAACTTATTTCTTCTTCGCTTTCGCGTTTGGCAGGTCGGTGATGCTACCTTCAAACACTTCTGCCGCCAGGCCCACGGACTCGTGCAGAGTCGGGTGAGCGTGGATGGTCAGCGCGATGTCTTCCGCGTCACAGCCCATTTCGATAGCCAGACCGATTTCACCCAGCAGCTCGCCGCCGTTGGTACCGACAATCGCACCACCGATTACACGGTGAGTTTCTTTGTCGAAGATCAGTTTGGTCATACCGTCTGCGCAGTCGGACGCGATAGCACGGCCAGAAGCAGCCCACGGGAAGGTGGCGGTTTCGTAGCTGATGCCTTTCTCTTTCGCTTCTTTCTCAGTCAGACCAACCCATGCAACTTCTGGCTCGGTGTAGGCGATAGATGGGATCACTTTCGGATCGAAGTAGTGCTTCATGCCGGCGATAACTTCAGCGGCAACGTGACCTTCGTGAACACCTTTGTGCGCCAGCATTGGCTGACCGACGATATCGCCGATAGCAAAGATGTGCGGCACGTTGGTACGCAGCTGTTTGTCAACGCGGATGAAGCCACGGTCGTCCACTTCCACGCCAGCTTTGCCCGCGTCGAGGTTTTTACCGTTCGGCACACGACCGATAGCCACCAGTACGGCGTCGTAACGCTGTGGTTCGGATGGGGCTTTTTTGCCTTCCATGGAAACGTAAATACCGTCTTCTTTCGCTTCAACGGCAGTCACTTTGGTTTCCAGCATCAGGTTGAATTTCTTACTGATGCGTTTGGTGAAGACTTTAACGATGTCTTTGTCGGCAGCCGGGATAACCTGGTCGAACATTTCAACCACGTCGATCTCTGAACCCAGCGCATGGTACACGGTACCCATTTCCAGACCGATGATACCGCCGCCCATAACCAGCAGACGCTTAGGAACGGTTTTCAGCTCCAGCGCATCGGTGGAATCCCACACGCGTGGATCTTCATGTGGAATGAATGGCAGTTCGATTGGGCGAGAGCCTGCCGCGATGATCGCGTTGTCGAAGTTAATCACGGTTTTACCGTTTTCACCTTCCACTTCCAGGGTGTTCGCACCGGTGAATTTACCCAGACCGTTTACCACTTTCACTTTACGGCCTTTGGCCATACCCGCCAGACCGCCGGTCAGCTGAGTGATAACTTTCTCTTTCCAGGTACGAATTTTGTCGATGTCGGTCTTCGGCTCGCCGAAGACGATACCGTGTTCAGCCAGCGCTTTGGCTTCTTCGATAACTTTCGCTACGTGCAGCAGCGCTTTAGAAGGGATACAGCCGACGTTCAGACAAACACCGCCGAGGGTGCTGTAACGTTCTACGATGACGGTTTCCAGACCTAAATCCGCGGCGCGAAATGCTGCGGAGTAACCTGCCGGGCCTGCCCCAAGTACTACGACCTGAGTTTTGATTTCTGTGCTCATCATGACCTCTTAATGTATACCCGTCGTCCACCGGGTCGTTCTATCCGCCCGTATTTTACAAAATTGTTAACAATTTTGAAACAACAAACGGCTCACGAATTATCGCTTTCACCAATAACCTCAAAAACCCCATGAGATTATCAGAAAAAAGCCGGCCGATTGGCCGGCTTTTCGATTACATCACCAGGCGGCGAATGTCGCTCAGCATGTTGTTAATGATGGTGATGAAACGCGCACCATCAGCCCCGTCGATCACGCGGTGGTCGAAGGACAGAGAGATTGGCATCATCAGACGCGGTACGAACTCTTTGCCATTCCACACCGGCTCCATCGCGGACTTGGACACACCGAGGATAGCCACTTCCGGCGCGTTCACAATCGGCGCGAAGTGGGTGGTACCCAGGCCGCCGATGCTGGAGATGGTGAAGCAGCCGCCCTGCATTTCGCCGGCAGTCAGCTTACCATCACGGGCTTTCTTGGAGATGGTGGTCAGTTCACGGGACAGCTCAGTGACGCTCTTCTTGTTCACGTCTTTGAAGACCGGAACAACCAGACCATTTGGCGTATCAACCGCAACACCGATGTTGATGTATTTCTTCAGCGTCAGCTTCTGGCCGTCTTCGGACAGGGAGCTGTTGAAGCGTGGCATCTGTTCCAGCGCCGCCGCAACCGCTTTCATGATGAAGACCACTGGGGTGAACTTCACGTCCAGCTTACGCTTCTCAGCTTCGGCGTTCTGCTGTTTACGGAACGCTTCCAGATCGGTGATATCGGTCTTATCGAAGTGGGTAACGTGCGGGATCATCACCCAGTTACGGCTCAGGTTAGCACCGGAGATTTTCTGGATGCGGCCCAGTTCCACTTCTTCGATTTCGCCGAACTTGCTGAAGTCCACTTTCGGCCATGGCAGCATGCCCGGGATACCGCCGCCAGCGGCTGCCGCAGGTGCAGCTTCGGCGCGTTTCACCGCGTCTTTCACGTAAGCCTGAACGTCTTCGCGCAGGATACGACCTTTACGGCCGGTGCCCTTCACTTTCGCCAGGTTCACGCCGAATTCGCGCGCCAGGCGACGGATCAGCGGAGTTGCGTGGACGTAAGCGTCGTTTTCAGCGAACTCAGATTTTTCTGCTTTAGCAGCAGGGGCAGCAGCCGGTTTAGCAGCCTGAGCCGGTGCAGCAGCCGGTGCCGGAGCAGCCGCAGCAGCAGGAGCGGCGGCAGGTGCAGCGCCTTCCACTTCGAAGACCATGATCAGAGAGCCGGTAGAGACTTTGTCGCCGGTGCTGATTTTGATCTCTTTAACGGTACCCGCGAACGGCGCAGGCACTTCCATGGAAGCTTTGTCGCCTTCAACGGTGATCAGTGACTGTTCAGCGGCAACTTTGTCGCCCACTTTCACCATCACTTCGGTCACTTCAACTTCGTCACCGCCGATGTCTGGTACGTTAACGTCTTTCACGCCGCCAGCAGCCGCTGGTGCAGCAGCCGGAGCCGGAGCAGCTTCCGCTTTCGCTGGAGCCGCAGCGCCTTCAGAGCCCGCCACTTCGAAAATCATGATCAGGGAACCCGTAGACACTTTGTCACCGGTGTTGATCTTGATCTCTTTAACGGTACCGGCGAATGGCGCTGGTACTTCCATAGAGGCTTTATCGCCTTCTACGGTGATCAGTGACTGCTCAGCCGCAACGGTATCGCCCACTTTCACCAGGATTTCAGTGACTTCAACTTCGTCACCGCCGATGTCAGGCACGTTCACTTCTTTCGCTGCCGCGGCCGCTGCTGGAGCAGCAGCAGGAGCGGCTTCTTTCTTCTCTTCCTGCGCAGGTGCAGCTGCTGCTGCACCGTCGGCGGAATCGAAAATCATGATCAGTTTGCCAGTCTCGGTTTTATCGCCAACAGAGACTTTGATCTCTTTAACGATGCCAGCCTGAGGAGACGGGACTTCCATAGAAGCTTTGTCGCCTTCTACGGTGATCAGCGACTGTTCAGCTTCAACTTTGTCGCCCACTTTGACCAGGATCTCGGTGATTTCAACTTCATCAGCCCCGATGTCCGGTACATTGATTTCGATAGCCATTATTCTTTTACCTCTTACGCCAGACGCGGGTTAACTTTATCTGCATCGATGTTGAATTTAGTAATTGCGTCTGCAACCACTTTCTTATCGATTTCGCCACGTTTAGCCAGTTCGCCCAGTGCTGCTACAACCACGTAGGAAGCATCAACTTCGAAGTGGTGACGCAGGTTTTCGCGGCTGTCAGAACGACCGAAGCCGTCAGTACCCAGTACGCGATAATCATCAGCTGGAACGTAAGTACGAACCTGCTCAGCGAACAGTTTCATATAGTCAGTAGACGCCACCGCTGGCGCGTCGTTCATCACCTGAGCGATGTACGGAACGCGTGGGGTTTCCATTGGGTGCAGCATGTTCCAGCGCTCACAATCCTGGCCATCACGCGCCAGTTCAGTGAAGGAGGTAACAGAGTACACATCGGAACCCACACCGTAGTCTTTCGCCAGGATCTGCGCTGCTTCACGAACGTGACGCAGGATAGAACCGGAGCCCAGCAGCTGAACTTTACCTTTGCTACCTTCGATGGTTTCGAGTTTGTAGATACCTTTACGGATACCTTCCTCGGCACCTGCTGGCATTGCCGGCATGTGGTAGTTTTCGTTCAGGGTGGTGATGTAGTAGTAAATATTCTCTTGCGCTTCACCGTACATGCGCTGCAAGCCGTCATGCATGATGACTGCCACTTCGTACGCGTAAGACGGATCGTAAGAGATACAGTTAGGGATAGTCAGAGACTGAATGTGGCTATGACCATCTTCGTGCTGTAGACCTTCACCGTTCAGGGTCGTACGACCAGAAGTACCCCCGATCAGGAAGCCGCGAGCCTGCTGATCGCCTGCCTGCCAGCACAGGTCACCGATACGCTGGAACCCGAACATGGAGTAGTAGATGTAGAACGGGATCATCGGCAGGTTGTTGGTGCTGTAAGAGGTCGCAGCAGCCAGCCAGGATGCGCCTGCACCCAGTTCGTTGATACCTTCCTGAAGGATCTGGCCTTTCTCGTCTTCTTTGTAGTATGCAACCTGCTCACGGTCCTGCGGGGTGTACTGCTGGCCGTTCGGACTGTAGATACCGATCTGACGGAACAGACCTTCCATACCGAAAGTACGCGCTTCGTCGGCGATGATTGGAACCAGACGATCTTTGATCGACTTGTTCTTCAGCATCACGTTCAGGGCACGAACGAAAGCGATAGTGGTAGAGATCTCTTTGTTCTGCTCTTCCAGCAGCTGAGAGAAATCTTCCAGCGCTGGCAGTTCCAGCTTCTCGGTGAAGTTAGGCTGACGAGCAGGCAGGTAGCCTTTCAGCGCCTGACGACGTTCGTGCAGGTACTTGTGTTCTTCAGACCCTTCCGGGAAGGTGATGTAAGACAGTTTTTCTACCTGCTCATCGGTCACTGGAACGTTGAAACGGTCGCGGATATAACGCACGCCGTCCATGTTCATTTTCTTAACCTGGTGAGCAATGTTCTTACCTTCTGCGGTATCACCCATGCCGTAACCTTTGATGGTGTGGGCCAGGATCACAGTCGCTTTACCTTTGGTTTCACGCGCTTTTTTCAGTGCAGCGTAAACTTTCTTCGGATCGTGACCACCGCGGTTCAGCGCCCAGATCTGCTCGTCAGTCCAGTCTGCAACCAGGGCTGCGGTTTCAGGATATTTGCCGAAGAAGTGCTCACGAACGTAGGCACCGTCTTTGGATTTGAAGGTCTGGTAGTCGCCGTCAACGGTTTCGTTCATCAGCTGGATCAGTTTACCGCTGGTGTCTTTACGCAGCAGTTCATCCCAACGACCGCCCCACATCACTTTGATCACGTTCCAGCCAGCACCTGCGAAGATGCCTTCCAGTTCGTTGATGATCTTGCCGTTACCGGTTACCGGACCATCCAGACGTTGCAGGTTACAGTTGATGATGAAGCACAGGTTGTCCAGCTTCTCACGGGTCGCGATGGTGATCGCGCCTTTAGATTCTGGCTCATCCATTTCACCGTCGCCCAGGAAGGCGTAAACGGTCTGCTCAGAGGTGTCTTTCAGACCACGGTGTTCCAGGTACTTCAGGAATTTAGCCTGATAGATCGCACCGATTGGACCCAGACCCATAGATACGGTCGGGAACTGCCAGAACTCAGGCATCAGTTTAGGGTGCGGGTAAGAAGACAGACCCTTACCGTGAACTTCCTGACGGAAGTTGTTCATCTGCTCTTCAGTCAGACGACCTTCCAGGAAGGCACGTGCATAGATGCCCGGAGAGATGTGGCCCTGGAAGTACACCAGATCGCCGCCGTCTTTCTCGTTAGCTGCACGGAAGAAGTGGTTGAAGCACACTTCGTAAATGGTCGCAGAAGACTGGAAGGACGCCATGTGGCCACCCAGTTCCAGGTCTTTCTTGGATGCGCGCAGAACGGTCATGATGGCGTTCCAGCGGATAGCAGAACGGATACGGCGTTCCAGATCCAGATTGCCCGGGTATTCCGGTTCGTCTTCGACGGCAATCGTGTTTACGTAGTTGCTAGCCCCTGCACCTGAAGCCACTTTCACGCCGCCTTTGCGTGCTTCAGAAAGCAGCTGATCAATCAGATACTGAGCGCGCTCAACACCTTCTTCACGGATGACCGATTCGATCGCCTGTAGCCAGTCGCGAGTTTCGATCGGATCCACGTCATTTTGGAGACGTTCTGACATGGGGGTATTCCTTATCTATCTAATACGTTGATTTGTCTGGAACCTGTCCCATTGTATTTTCGCCAGAAAACACAATAAGACAGGTTCTGCGTTTAGTTGCCGCGCTCTAAAAGTACCTGGCGCTTAATCCTTTCGTTGCTGTATGCGGCGTAATGAACGTTCGCGACGCGATTGTTCACGGCTGCGGTCCAGCAAGATTTCCTCAATGAAAGCCAGATGGCGGTGCGACGCTTCGCGCGCCTGCTCCGGTTCCCCGGCCATTATCGCCTCGAATACTCGGGTGCGATGGTTGCTTACCAGCGGGAGCATCTCCCGACGGGCATACAACAATTCAAAATTCTGACGAACGTTCTGGGCCAGCATCGGCTCCATGCAGCGTAGCAGATGGAGGAGCACCACGTTGTGCGCCGCTTCGGTGACGGCAATTTGATACTGGACGACGGCGCTGGACTCGGCGTCTAAATCGCCGGACTGCTGTGCCCGTTCAATGGCCTGATGCAGCTCGCGAATACGTACGCGGTCTTCATCAGTGCTGCGAAGGGCGGCGTAATAGGCCGCGATACCTTCCAGCGCGTGACGGGTCTCAAGCAGATCAAACTGGGATTCTGGGTGGTCAGAGAGAAGTTCTACCAGCGGGTCGCTGAAGCTCTGCCACAGGCTGTTTTGCACAAAGGTTCCGCCACCCTGGCGACGGAGCAACAGGCCCTTTGCTTCGAGACGTTGAATCGCCTCACGCAGAGAGGGACGTGAAACGTCGAACTGTTTTGCCAGCTCGCGTTCTGGCGGGAGCTTCTCGCCCGGGCGCAGTGTCCCTTCGAGAATTAAAAACTCCAGCTGCTGCTCAATCACATCGGAAAGTTTTGGTTGGCGAATTTTGCTGTAGGCCATATTCCCTGTCTTACGCCTTTTTGCCCGGAGTCAATTGGTCTTACCAATTTCATGTTCGTATCGCTAAAGTAACAAAGTATTCACCTTCTGTCCATATTGGTTTTGATTGAAATCAGTAAACCCGGCACATTTTAACAACCTTACAGAACTAACGTTTCAGGAATGTAACTTTGCACAAATGAAATGGTTACTACCAAAGAGGCAGTTTTAACCATAATGAAACGAGGGTTTTTGCAATCTGAAGCGATTCAACAAGGCAAAAAATGAAAATTCGCCCTCTTCTGACGCATTTCTATTCTATAGGTTGGGGTATGAGGGGTTAACGTACCGATTTACAATTGGTTTCTTTTTATTCAAGTCGTCATCGCCCCTTCATAAAGCAGGTGCATTCGCTGGCGCTTACCACTATTCTGGCGCTAACGGAAGCCATCTCCGCTTTTTTCGGTATCGTTAACCGTAAAGAAATAAATACAGAATATGGACTTTCATAATTACACACGCACAGCGTGAACATAACAACCACACACGAGGTTTCAAATGGAAGCTCAACAGCATGGCGATCAGCTAAAGCGCGGCCTTAAAAACCGCCATATACAGCTCATCGCCCTGGGCGGTGCTATTGGTACTGGCCTGTTTCTGGGCAGTGCATCGGTTATCCAGTCGGCCGGTCCGGGCATTATTTTGGGGTACGCGATAGCGGGTTTCATTGCATTTCTGATTATGCGTCAGTTAGGGGAAATGGTTGTTGAGGAGCCGGTCGCAGGCTCATTCAGCCACTTCGCCTATAAATACTGGGGCAGCTTCGCAGGTTTCGCCTCGGGCTGGAACTACTGGGTTCTGTACGTTCTGGTTGCCATGGCCGAGCTGACCGCCGTCGGGAAATACATTCAGTTCTGGTACCCGGAGATCCCCACCTGGGCGTCTGCGGCGGCCTTCTTCGTCCTGATTAACGCCATTAACCTCACCAACGTAAAAGTGTTCGGTGAGATGGAGTTCTGGTTTGCCATCATCAAAGTGATTGCCGTTGTAGCGATGATCATCTTCGGCGGCTGGCTGCTGTTCAGCGGCAACGGCGGCCCGCAGGCCACCGTGCGCAACCTTTGGGAGCAAGGCGGGTTCTTGCCTCACGGCATGACCGGCCTGGTGATGATGATGGCGATCATTATGTTCTCCTTCGGCGGTCTGGAGCTGGTGGGCATCACCGCCGCGGAAGCCGACAACCCGGAACAGAGCATCCCGAAAGCCACAAATCAGGTTATCTACCGCATCCTGATCTTCTATGTGGGCTCACTGGCGGTGCTGCTCTCGCTGCTGCCATGGACGCGCGTTACGGCGGATACCAGCCCGTTTGTGCTCATCTTCCACGAGCTGGGCGATACCTTCGTGGCGAACGCGCTCAACGTCGTGGTGCTGACCGCCGCGCTCTCCGTTTATAACAGCTGCGTTTACTGCAACAGCCGTATGCTGTTCGGCCTGGCGCAACAGGGCAACGCACCGAAAGCGCTGCTCACCGTTGATAAGCGTGGCGTACCGGTTAATACCATCATCGTGTCGGCGGTCGTGACGGCGCTGTGCGTGCTGATTAACTACCTGGCCCCGGAATCAGCCTTCGGTCTGCTGATGGCGCTGGTGGTTTCCGCCCTGGTGATTAACTGGGCAATGATTAGTCTCGCGCACATCAAGTTCCGCCGCGCCAAGCAGCAGCAGGGCGTAACCACGCGCTTCCCTGCCCTGCTCTATCCGCTGGGGAACTGGGTTTGCCTGCTGTTCATGGCAGCTGTACTGGTCATCATGCTCATCACCCCAGGCATGGCGATTTCCGTCTACCTGATCCCGGTCTGGATTGCGATCCTCGGCGTGGGTTATATGGTGAAACAGAAAAATGCCAAAACGGTGAAAGCGCACTAAATGTTTTCTCGCTGTACTCGCGGTTGCGGGTACAGCGTCTTGTTACCTTCCTCACAAATTCGCGCCAACAGCAAAATCCTCCATATCACCGCCTTTATATTGCAACGCATATATTCGTTTGCCAGCGAATAATTCTCTCCATACCGAAACCCGGAGAGCTGTCGATGAATAACAACAAACTGTCAGTAAAAGAAAAGATCGGCTATGGCATGGGTGACGCCGGATGCAACATTATCTTTGGCGCCATCATGTTATTTGTTAACTATTTTTATACGGATATTTTTGGTCTGGCTCCTGCACTGGTTGGCGTTTTACTCCTGTCCGTGCGCGTCATTGATGCCGTAACGGACCCGATCATGGGCGCGATTGCTGACCGTACCCGCAGCAAATATGGCCGGTTTCGTCCATGGCTGCTGTGGATTGCCTTCCCCTATGCGCTGTTCAGCATTCTGATGTTCACCACGCCAGAGTGGAGCTATAACAGCAAAGTTATCTATGCCTTTGTCACCTACTTCCTGCTGTCGCTGACCTATACCGCCATCAATATTCCGTACTGCTCGCTCGGCGGCGTGATCACCAACGACCAGAAAGAGCGCGTTGCCTGCCAGTCCTACCGTTTTGTTATGGTTGGTATCGCCACCCTGCTGCTGTCGCTAACGCTCCTGCCAATGGCCGACTGGTTCGGTGGGGATAACAAAGCCAAAGGCTACCAGATGGCGATGACCGTGCTGGCGCTGATTGGTACCTGCATGTTCCTGTTCTGCTTCGCCACGGTGCGCGAGCGCGTGCGTCCGGCGGTGCAAACCCATGACGAACTTAAAAACGACCTGAAAGACGTGTGGAAGAACGACCAGTGGGTGCGGATCTTGCTGTTAACCCTGTGCAACGTCTGCCCTGGCTTTATCCGCATGGCGGCCACCATGTATTACGTTACCTGGGTCATGGGGCAAAGCACCCATTTCGCCACGCTGTTTATCAGCCTGGGCGTGATCGGCATGATGTTCGGCAGTATGCTGGCGAAAGTGCTGACCGACCGCTGGTGTAAGCTGAAGGTCTTCTTCTGGACCAACATCGCGCTGGCGATTTTCTCCTGCGCCTTCTACTTCTTCGACCCGAAAGCGACGACAACCATTGTTGTGCTTTACGTCCTGCTGAACATCCTGCACCAGATCCCATCCCCGCTGCACTGGTCCCTGATGGCCGACGTGGACGACTACGGTGAATGGAAAACCGGGAAACGTATCACCGGGATCAGCTTCTCCGGCAACATCTTCTTCCTGAAACTGGGTCTGGCGATTGCCGGGGCAATGGTCGGTTTCCTGCTCTCCTGGTACGGCTACGATGCGGGCGCAAAAGCGCAGAGCGCGGATGCCATCAACGGGATCGTGCTGCTCTTTACCGTCATTCCTGGCATTGGATACTTAATTACCGCGGGCGTAGTACGTCTGCTGAAAGTGGACCGTGAGACCATGAAGCAGATCCAGTCCGATCTGGAAAAGCGTCGCACCAACTATCGCGAGCTGAACGATTATCAGGAACTCAAAGCCGCTGAGACTAAATAAGGAAAGCCGAATGCAAACCTGGCCAAACCCGTTTATTGAACAACGCGCCGACCCGTATATCCTGCGTCACGATGGGCAATATTACTTTATCGCCTCCGTACCGGAGTACGATCGGCTGGCGATCCGCCGCGCGGACTCGCTGGAAGGTTTACGCGATGCCGAAGAGGTGGTTGTCTGGCGCAAGCCCGACACCGGCCCGATGAGCCAGCTGATCTGGGCACCGGAACTGCATCATATCGACGGCAGTTGGTACATCTATTTTGCCGCCACGCATACCCAGGCGCTCGATCATCTCGGGATGTTCCAGCATCGCATGTTTGCCATTGAATGCGCAGATCGCGATCCGCTCACCGGTACGTGGGTAGAAAAAGGGCAAATCAAAACCCCGTTTGACACCTTCGCGCTGGATGCCACCACCTTTGTTCATCAGGGTAAACGCTGGTATCTGTGGGCGCAAAAAGCCCCGGATATTTCCGGTAACTCGAATCTTTACCTGTGTGAAATGGAAAATCCGTGGACGCTGAAAGGCGAGCCGGTGATGCTCAGTAAACCGGAATATGACTGGGAGTGCCGCGGGTTCTGGGTCAATGAAGGCCCGGCGGTGCTGTTCCATGGCGATAAGCTGTTTATCAGCTATTCCGCCAGCGCCACCGACGATAACTACTGCATGGGATTACTGTGGGCAGACCTGAATGCCGATCCGCAAAACCCGGCTAACTGGCATAAATCCCCGCGCCCGGTGTTCGTCACCAGCTACGAAAACCGTCAGTATGGGCCAGGCCATAACAGCTTTACGCAGACGCCGGAAGGCGAAGATGTGCTGGTCTACCACGCGCGAAACTACACTGAAATTGAAGGCGATCCGCTTTACGATCCCAATCGCCATACTCGCCTGAAACTCATCCGCTGGAACGAAAACGGGATGCCTGAATTCGGCATCCCGCCCGCAGATACACCGTAACGGCTTCGGCGCGCTGGCTTAAACCAGCGTGCCGTAAATCGTCAGCAGCGCCACAATCACCACCACCACAAACGACGTTTTCTTCGCCATCGAGACGGCAGCCTTTGGCGTTGCGACTTTGTCCGTGTGCGGCTCACGCGCCAGCGAGAACTGTGCCAGTCGGGTTAAAACCTGATACTGCGAGGTATGACGGTCAGCAAGGGAGACAAACCACGCGGGCAGCGCCTTTTCACCGTGACCGATGAGGGCATAGACCACGCCTACCAGACGCACCGGAAGCCAGTCGAGCACGTGCAGGATGGCATCAATGCCGGACTGTAGACGTTCATGCGGCGTAAGATAGCGGGCAAGCCAGGTCTGCCAGGCGCGCTTATCAAAAGGAACATACTGAACCACTTCGCCATCACGACGGATCAGACAGTGCGCCGATACGCGCAGATGCGCAATCTCAGCAAAGAAGGGGTGGGCATCGGGATCTATCGTTCCAGTGAATAACGCATCGATCCACGGACCGCCAAACTCACCCGGCGGGAGACTAATATTGTGAACCACCAGCAGTGTGGGCTTTTCATCCTCCGGGCGGCAGTCGTGGTGCGGCGACGGTACATGCCGCGCGTCCACCAGCCATCCGTTTTCTAACAACATGCTGGAACTCCTTATCTATGGTGCTGTTACTCGGTTCAGAGTAGCATGTTTCAATATTATGATTCGTTACCAATTTGGAGTTTTATCATGCCGCCTCGCCGCTATAACCCCGACCACCGACGTGACGCGCTTCTGGAACGTATTAATAGTGATATCCCGGCAAGCGTTGCCCATGCCCTGAGAGAAGACCTCGGCGGTGACGTCAGCGCCGATAACGATATTACCGCCCAATTGTTGCCAAAAGAGACACGCTCGCATGCGGTGGTTATCACCCGTGAAGCAGGGGTTTTCTGCGGCAAACGCTGGGTTGAGGAGGTCTTTACCCAGCTGGCGGGCGACGAGGTGCAGGTAACATGGCACGTTGAGGACGGCGATGCGGTCACGGCGAATCAGCCACTGTTCGAACTGGACGGCCCGTCCCGCGTCTTGCTGACCGGTGAACGCACCGCGCTCAATTTTGTGCAAACGCTCTCTGGCGTTGCCAGTGAAGTACGCCGCTACGTTGACCTGCTGGCAGGCACCCGCACGCAGCTGCTGGATACCCGTAAAACCCTGCCGGGCCTGCGCACCGCGCTGAAATACGCGGTACTCTGCGGTGGCGGCGCCAACCATCGTCTGGGGCTATCCGATGCCTTCCTGATCAAAGAGAACCACATTATTGCCTCTGGCTCGGTGCGTCAGGCCGTGGAAAAAGCCTTCTGGCTGCATCCGGATGTGCCCGTCGAAGTGGAAGTGGAAACGCTGGAGGAGCTGGACGAGGCCATTAAAGCGGGGGCTGACATCATCATGCTCGATAACTTCGACACGGAGCAGATGCGTGAAGCGGTCAAACGCACAAACGGCCAGGCGCAGCTTGAGGTGTCCGGCAACGTGACGTTCGACACCATCCGCGAATTTGCTGAAACCGGCGTCGATTACATCTCCGTAGGCGCCCTGACCAAGCACGTCCGCGCCCTCGACCTCTCGATGCGCTTCAAATAAATTATCCCCCCTCTCCGCCCGGAGAGGGGAAATACGAAACCGCTCGCAATTACGCTGTCCTTCTCTGCAACACTGAATCATTTCCCTGAAAGCCCCTTCACGTTCACGCTTTTGCCCCTCGTTTCTGCGCGCAGTCACTGCCACAGTAGCGCCACTTAACATAAGGAGCAGACATGAACAGACAACAAGGATTTACCCTGATTGAGCTAATGGTGGTCATTGGCATTATTGCCATCCTGAGCGCGATTGGCGTCCCGGCCTATCAGAACTACCTGCGAAAAGCGGCGCTCACCGATATGCTGCAAACGTTCATCCCCTACCGCACCGCCATTGAGCTTTGCGCCCTGGATCGTGGTGGTGTGGATCGCTGCGACGCAGGCACCAATGGCATCCCCTCCCCGACAACCACACGTTACGTTTCAGCGATGAGCGTGGCGAAGGGGATCGTATCGTTAACAGGGCAGGAAAGCCTTAACGGACTTGAAGTGCTCATGACACCGATCTGGAGCGACGGTAACGGTATGACGGGCTGGACGCGTGACTGCAAAATTGCGTCCGACACGGCGCTCAGACAAGCCTGTGAAGATGTTTTCCGCTTCGACAACAACTGACAGGAGTGGACAATGAATACCGAACAGCTTATGACGCTCTGTCAGCGCCATCACGCACTGCTACTCGCAAGCGACACCGAGATGATCAGCATTGCGGTGGTGGGTAATCCTGCCTCTGAGCTGATGGAAGCGTTACGCTTCGCCACGCAGAAACGTATTGATATTGAGTGCTGGACGGCTGAACGGATGGAAAAACGGCTTCAGTCCCTCTCATCATCACACCTGCCGGGCATCGCGCCAAACTCAGCCGCTGACGTGCTCAGTACAACCTTGCAGCAGGCAGTAAACCAGCGGGCTTCTGACATCCATATTGAACCGACGGAGCACGGTTACCAGATCCGTTTGCGAATCGACGGTGTTCTCTACCCGCAACCGCCGATCTCTGCCGCCCTCGGGACGACGCTTGCCGCACGTCTGAAGGTGCTGGGTCAACTGGATATTGCGGAGCGCCGCCTGCCGCAGGACGGTCAGTTTACGGTGGAGCTGGCAAGCGTCCCCGTCTCTTTTCGTATCACAACCCTTCCCTGTAGCGGTGGAGAAAAAATCGTGCTTCGTCTGCTTCACCAGGTACATCAGGCTCTGGAGCTTGAACAGCTGGGGATGAGCGCAGACCAGCAGGCCCGTTTTGCCGGGGCGCTTAACAGCCCTCAGGGGTTGATTCTGGTCACCGGCCCGACCGGTAGCGGGAAAACGGTGACGCTGTACAGCGCGTTACAGGCGCGAAATACCCCTGACGTTAATATTTGCAGCGTGGAAGATCCCGTTGAAATCCCGCTTGCAGGCTTAAACCAGACGCAGATTAATCCGCGTGCGGGGCTGACCTTCCAGAGCGTGCTGCGCGCCCTGCTCAGGCAGGATCCTGACATCATTATGGTAGGTGAAATTCGTGACGGCGAAACGGCAGAAATTGCCATTAAGGCGGCACAAACCGGGCATCTGGTGCTGTCCACCCTCCATACTAATTCGACGACTGAAACGCTGGTACGGCTGCAACAGATGGGCGTCGCGCGCTGGATGATCTCTTCGGCGCTCTCGATGGTGATTGCCCAGCGGCTGGTGCGCCGTTTATGCCCGTACTGCCGACAGGAAGCCAGCCGCCACACCGAATTACCCCGCACGCTGTGGCCCCGGCCGCTTCCTTGCTGGCAACCCACCGGCTGCGATCGCTGCTACCACGGTTTTTATGGTCGCGTAGCCATTTTTGAAGTGCTCGTCATCGACGACACGCTGCGGCAGGCCATCGCCAGCGGAGCAAGCACGGAGGTGATTGGGTCCAGCGCTCGTCAGGCGGGAATGACCTCTTTGTTTGAGCATGGCTGCATGGCCGTAGAGCAAGGGCTGACTACGCTCGAAGAGTTGTTGCGCGTCCTGGGAATGCCAGATGGCTGCTAATTCGCTCTGGCGCTGGCGTGCCCTGACCACCGAGGGGGAGGTGCAAACCGGCACCCTCTGGGCCATCGACCGTAACGCAGCTTACACGGCTCTGGTGCTTAAACAGCTGCACCCGCTGGCGCTAAAACGCTGCCAGCAGCGCCACCGATGGCAGGTGCAGCACTGCTACGATATTTTTCGCCAGCTCGCCACGCTGCTACAGGCCGGACTCACGCTGTCCCAAAGCCTGCACATGCTGGCGGAACAGCATCCTTTGCAGCACTGGCAGGCGCTGCTGCACAGTCTTGCTGATGACCTGAGCGAAGGTTTCGCTCTGTCAGAGGCCATGAAGAAATGGCCAGAGGTGTTTTGCCCCCTTTATGTCTCGATGGTGAAGACGGGTGAACTGACGGGTAAGCTCGAAGCCTGCTGCCGTCAGCTTGCGCAGCAACAAAAATCCCAGCAGCAGCTCAGTGCAAAGGTGAAGAAAGCGCTGCGCTATCCGCTGATCATCCTGACGCTGGCCGTTTTCGTGGTGCTGGCGATGGTCACGCTGGTTTTGCCTGAGTTTGCTGCAATCTACAAAACGTTCAACACCCCGCTCCCTTTGCTCACGCAGGCAGTCACGGGGCTGGCGGCCTTGATTCAGGCGCATATCCTCACCCTTTTGGCCCTGCTCGTGGCAATGGTTGTCATCGCCTGTAAGCTGCGGCGGCATCCGCGCTGGCAGTACGTCCTGTTACATGTACCGGTGATGGGCACGCTGATGCGTGGGCAAAAACTGGGGCAAATTTTTACCGTGCTGTCATTAACCCAGCAGGCCGGAATTGCCTTTTTACAAGGACTGGAGAGTGTGGAGGAGACCGTTGAGTGTGGCTACTGGCAGGAGAAACTCCGTGAGATACGCAGCGATATCGAACAGGGGATGCCCGTGTGGTGCTCCTTCCAGAAGGCCTCTGTTTTTACGCCACTGTGTATTCAGCTCATTCGCACCGGAGAAGTGTCGGGTTCACTGGATGTCATGCTGATGAATCTGGCCCGCCATCATACGGAACAGACATTTCAGCAGGCAGACAATCTGGCGGCGCTTCTTGAGCCTTTGCTACTGGTCGTGACAGGTCTGATTATTGGCACGCTGGTGGTGGCAATGTATCTGCCGATTTTCCATCTGGGGGATGCAATGAGCGCGGGGTAACGCTGGCGCACGGACGCGCGCCAGCCGTAGCCGTCAGAGGCTATTGAAAACGCGGTTTTCCTGCTCCTGAACGCGGATAAACGTCGTGCGTTTAGTCAGCTCTTTCAGGCGGGAAGCCCCAACGTAGGTGCAGGCAGAACGCAGTCCGCCGAGGATATCGCGCGCCGTGTTTTCGACCGGACCACGCAGTGGTAGCTTAACGGTTTTGCCTTCCGCCGCACGGTATTTCGCGACACCACCCACGTGACGGGTCATCGCGGATTCAGAGCTCATTCCGTAGAATAGCATGAATTTCTCGCCGTTCTCTTCCACCACGGTACCGCCGCTCTCTTCGTGGCCTGCCAGCATGCCGCCGAGCATCACGAAATCCGCGCCGCCGCCGAAGGCTTTCGCGACATCGCCTGGCATGGTGCAGCCACCGTCGCTGATGATCTGGCCGCCCAGACCGTGCGCAGCGTCAGCGCATTCAATTACCGCAGACAGTTGCGGATAACCCACACCGGTTTTCACGCGCGTGGTGCAAACGGAGCCCGGGCCAATGCCTACTTTCACAATGTCGGCTCCGGAGAGGATCAGCTCTTCACACATTTCACCGGTCACCACATTGCCCGCGATGATGGTTTTGGTTGGCCAGGCTTCACGCGCCTTGCTGACGAACTGGACGAAATGTTCGGAATAACCATTTGCCACGTCAATGCAGACAAAATTCAGCGCCGGATTGGCGTTCAGGATCTGTTTGGTTTTCTCGAAATCTGCATCAGACGTACCGGTCGAGACCATCACATGCTTCACCACTTCAGACGAGGCGGAGGCGACAAACGCATCCCACTCTTCAGCGCTGTAGTGTTTGTGTACCGCAGTAAGGATGTCGAATTGCGCCAGTGCGGTCGCCATCTCGAAGGTCCCGACGGTGTCCATGTTGGCCGCGATAATCGGCACGCCAGACCACGTCTGACCGGAATGCTTAAAGGTGAATTGACGTTCGAGTTCAACGTCTGAGCGACTTTTCAGTGTAGAGCGTTTAGGGCGGATAAGAACGTCTTTGAAACCTAACTTCAGATCTTCTTCGATACGCATGTGCGGATTCCTGGGGTTAGAGGCAAATATATTAAAAGCACAACTCCAGTGACGCTATCATACGCACTAATACCTGCTCCGCAAGACTGCGAAATTCTCTTTTTTTACGCTACAATCCTATAAATTTACCTGGTAAAAAGCGGGTAAAGAGAGCTAAACATTGGCTGTTGTAAGTTTGAATTTTAAGCAACTGATTTTAAAACTGAATAATTCCCAGGATCTGATTTAATGGGGTATATCGTCGCATTAACCGGCGGCATCGGTAGTGGTAAAAGCACCGTTGCGCACGCGTTTGCTCGTCTCGGCATCACGATTATCGACGCCGATATCATTGCCCGTCATGTGGTAGAACCCAATACACCCGCCTTAAACGCCATCGAAGCGCATTTTGGTCGCCGTGTGATACAGGCTGACGGCACCCTGAATCGTCGGCAGCTGCGTGAGTGCATATTTTCCGATCCAGCGGAAAAAGCCTGGCTTAATGCCCTGCTCCACCCCATTATCCACCAGGAAACTCAGCGACAAATTGCCGCAGCCCGTTCGCCCTATGTGTTGTGGGTCGTCCCGTTACTGGTGGAAAATCAGCTTCAGAATAAAGCAGACAGAACGCTGGTGATTGACGTTTCCCGCGAAACGCAAATCCAGAGAACCATGGCGCGTGACCATGTTTCACGCGAACATGCTGAACAAATTCTTGCCGCACAGGCCACGCGCGAAGCGCGCCTCGCCGTTGCGGATGATGTTATTGATAATAACGGCGCACCAGATGCCATTGCATCGGATGTAGCTCGTCTGCACGCGCAGTATCTGACCTTCGCCGCGCAGGCCGTTGCACAGGAAAAACCATAATGTCGACTCATATCCTTTTTGAGCACCCGCTTAACGAAAAAATGCGTACCTGGCTACGCATAGAATTTCTTATTCAACAGCTTTCACAACATCTGCCTGTCAACGATCACGCCACCGCGCTGCATTTTTTCCGCAACGTGGGCGATCTGCTGGATGTGATTGAACGCGGTGACGTCCGCACTGAGCTGTTGAAAGAGCTGGAGCGCCAGCAGCGTAAATTACAGGCCTGGGCCGAAGTACCGGGCGTGGATCAAAGTCGAATTGACGCTTTACGCCAGCAGCTGAAAAACAGCAGCACGACGCTGATGGCCGCGCCGCGCGTTGGCCAGTTTTTACGAGAGGATCGTCTGATTGCGCTGGTGCGCCAGCGCCTGAGCATACCGGGCGGTTGCTGTAGCTTTGACCTGCCAACGCTGCATATGTGGTTGCACATGCCGCAGGAACAGCGCGATCGCCAGGTGAACAGCTGGCTGGGCAGCCTGGAGCCGATGAATCAGACGTTATCCTTGATCCTCGATCTTGTGCGTAACTCTGCCCCGTTCCGCAAACAAACCAGTCTCAACGGTTTCTATCAGGATAACGGCGACGACGCCGATCTTCTGCGCCTGAATCTGTCTCTTAGCGAGCAGCTTTACCCGCAAATTTCCGGACATAAAAGCCGTTTCGCGATCCGCTTTATGCCGCTGGACAGTGAACATGGCACCGTGCCGGAACGCCTCGATTTTGAACTGGCCTGTTGTTAAGGAGTGCCGATGTCTGACGTAACCACCGTAAACTGCCCAACCTGTGGGAAAACTGTCGTCTGGGGAGAAGTGAGTCCATTTCGCCCATTCTGCTGCAAGCGCTGTCAGCTTATAGACCTGGGCGAATGGGCGGCGGAAGAGAAACGCATTCCGAGCGAAGGCGATCTCTCGGATAGCGATGACTGGAGCGAAAACCAGCAGTAACGTTCAAAGCCTGCTGGCGCTTCGCTTAGCAGGCCTACGGTTGTGCAACCAGCCGGAGTATCACAGGCTCATTGGCGGGCGGGAATTTTTCCGCATCGCTGGCCTGAAGCTCAATCCAGTTACCCGGCTGCCCCTCTTTACCCCACGGTTCACCTTCCCAGCTTTCCACCAGCCAGAACCACAGCGTGATGTGACGATCCGGAAACTGGTACTCCAGCTTATCGAACAGCGTTGCGCCAAGCGGGGTGATCCCCACCTCTTCCTGAAGCTCACGCACCAGCGCCTGCTCCGGCGTTTCACCTGATTCGATTTTCCCGCCGGGGAATTCCCATTTGTTGGCCATGTGCGCATCGGCGGCACGTTGGGTAATGAAGATCTGGTTTTGCGGGTTGCGAATGATCCCGACAGCAATTTGCAGTGTTTTCATCATGTCACTTCCATAAAAAAGGCGCAGATATCTGCGCCTTTTCAGTTTGTTATGTTCTTAGCTCAGACGGCCGTGGCACGCCTTGTATTTTTTGCCGGAACCGCATGGGCACGGATCGTTACGACCAACTTTACGATCGCCAGTCTGCGCTGCGATTGCTGCTGCGGCTTCGCTCTCATCGGTCTGATGGCTCAACTGCTGCATCTGTGCCAGACGCTCAGCTTCTTCACGACGCTGCTGCTCCATCGCTTCCACTTCTTCCGGCATACGCACCTGAACTTTGCTCAGAGTGCTGATAACTTCATACTTCAGCGACTCCAGCATGGCAGCAAACATGGAGAAGGATTCACGCTTGTACTCCTGCTTCGGATCTTTCTGCGCATAACCTCGCAGGTGGATACCCTGACGCAGGTAGTCCATTGCCGCCAGGTGCTCTTTCCACAGGGAGTCCAGGGTCTGCAACATTACGCCTTTCTCGAAGTGACGCATCATCTCTGCGCCAACCACTTCTTCCTTACGCTTGTAGACGTCCAGCGCGGTTTCGTAGATACGCTCGCGCAGGGTCTCTTCGTGCAGCTCAGGCTCTTTGTCCAGCCACTCTTTGATTGGCAGTTCGAGATCGAAGTCGTTTTTCAGACGTTCCTGCAAGCCTTCGATATCCCACATTTCTTCCAGAGACTGCGGTGGAATATGAGCGTCGATAGTGGCTTTGAACACATCTTCGCGAATGCTGTTGATGGTTTCGCTCACGTCGGACACGTCCAGCAGTTCGTTACGCTGGGTGTAGATCGCACGACGCTGGTCGTTGGCAACGTCATCATATTCCAGCAGCTGCTTACGAATATCGAAGTTGCGGCTTTCCACTTTACGCTGGGCGTTGGCAATCGCTTTGGTAACCCACGGGTGCTCGATCGCTTCGCCAGGTTTCATGCCCAGTTTACGCATCATGCCGGACACACGGTCAGAGGCGAAAATACGCATCAGCGCATCTTCCATAGACAGATAGAAGCGGGAAGAACCGGCATCACCCTGACGACCCGCACGACCGCGCAGCTGGTTATCGATACGACGAGATTCGTGACGCTCGGTACCAATGATGTGCAGACCACCGGATGCCAGCACCGCGTCGTGACGCACTTGCCAGTCGGCTTTGATCTGCGCGATTTGCTCTGGGGTTGGGTTTTCCAGCTCCGCCACTTCAGCCTGCCAGCTACCGCCGAGCATAATATCGGTACCACGACCCGCCATGTTGGTGGCGATGGTTACGGCTGCCGGGTAACCCGCCTGCGCAACGATATCTGCTTCTTTAGCGTGGAACTTGGCGTTCAGAACGTTGTGTTTGATGCCTGCTTTAGTCAGCTCGTTAGACACCACTTCGGACTTCTCGATGGAGATGGTCCCCACCAGTACCGGCTGGCCCTTCGCGGTACGTTCGCGAATATCTTCGATGATCGCCTGAATTTTTTCCGCTTCAGTCATGTATACCAGGTCCGGCATATCCTTACGGATCATCGGACGGTTGGTAGGTACTACCACGGTATCCAGCTTATAGATGGAGCTAAACTCAAACGCTTCGGTATCTGCGGTACCGGTCATCCCCGCCAGCTTCTCGTACAGACGGAAGTAGTTCTGGAAGGTGATGGATGCCAGCGTCTGGTTTTCGTTCTGAATATCCACGCCTTCTTTGGCTTCCACGGCCTGGTGCAGGCCATCGGACCAGCGACGTCCCTGCATAGTACGGCCGGTGTGTTCATCGACGATGATGACTTCCCCGTCTTTAACGATGTAGTCAACGTCGCGGGTGAACAGCGCGTGCGCGCGCAGTGCAGCCGTTACGTGGTGCATCAGCATGATGTTGCTCGGGGAGTACAGAGACTCGCCCTCTTCCATAATGCCTTCAGCAACCAGCAGCTCTTCGATTTTCACCAGGCCGCGTTCGGTCAGGTTGACCTGACGCGCTTTTTCATCAACGGAGAAGTGACCTTCACCCTGGAAGGTATCGGAGTCTTCTTTCTCCTGACGCAGCAGGTGAGGAATGATTTTGTCGACTTTACGGTACATCTCGGAGCTGTCTTCGGCCGGGCCGGAGATGATCAGCGGGGTACGCGCTTCATCGATCAGAATGGAGTCAACCTCATCCACCAGCGCATAGTGCAGTTTACGCTGGACGCGCTCTTCCGGGCTGAACGCCATGTTGTCACGCAGGTAGTCGAAGCCGTATTCGTTGTTGGTGCCGTAGGTGATGTCCGCGTTGTAGGCTTCACGCTTGGCAGGTGCCGGCAGGCCGGACATGTTAATGCCCACGGTCATGCCGAGGAATTCGAACAGTGGACGGTTGTTTTCGGCGTCGCGCTGCGCCAGATAGTCGTTGACGGTAACAACGTGAACACCCTTACCCGTCAGCGCATTCAGGTAAGCCGGCAGCGTTGCAGTCAGGGTTTTACCTTCACCGGTACGCATTTCCGCGATGCAGCGCTCGTTGAGCACCATCCCGCCCAGCAGCTGCACGTCGAAGTGACGCATGCCGAACACGCGTTTACTGGCCTCACGTACTACGGCAAAGGCTTCCGGGATCAGGCTTTCTAAGGTTTCGCCTTTCTCCAGACGCGCACGGAACTCCGCGGTTTTTGCTTTCAGTTCATCATCAGAGAGCTTCTCCATCGCCGGTTCCATACCGTTGATGACGTTTACCGCTTTGCGCATGCGGCGCAGGGTACGATCGTTACGACTACCAAAAACTTTGGTTAACAATTTGATTAGCATAATAAATTCTCAAACGCCCCACTCGGGCAGATAAATTAAGGTATTGAAAAAGGTTAATTTAGCTGAGGCGTTGAGGCCCGGCACGGATGCCGTGAACCTGGCTAATCCATGTCGAAACAGAGAAGGATGCAGGGGAAACAAAATCCGTTTTCGCCGTCTGATTCACGGTCACTGGCGGCTGGTTGTCCTGCGTCAGAAGCGCATTAAGCGTATCGAGCAGGGCAAGATGCTGAGCCTGGACCGGCAGCGTTTCTTCCGCAACAGGCATCGTCTGCGGCGCCATCGCGAACGACAGATGGCGGATAACCGTGCGAATCGCGTGCTGCTGCCAGTAATCAACGGAGAAATTGGGACGACGGCTGGCTTCAAGCCATGCGAGATTAGTGAAGTTAACCCGTGTGGTGAGATCGTGTTTGGTCGTCGTGGAACGTGCTGGCGTTGCCGCGTCTGCGCTGTTGCTGAGCACAGGCAAGCCGAGACTCGCCGCGACCATCCCCAATAAGAGATGCGGCCAGAAGTAACGTCTGCCAAATTGTCGCCAGCGCGTCAGTATTCCGCTCACTTGCTCCACCACGTTCGCCCGCCAGTGCAGGCTGAGTTTAGTTATTCTTTTTTAGCGCCCAGATATTACCACTAAAGCCAATACGCAGCAGCAGGAATGACACCTTGCAGCAGGTAAAAACGGTCAATAATGCAGCGAACACACCGTTATTCGGCACCCGACACAGGCCAGGGGTGAAAGGGACAAATTAAAGAAGGGCAGAAATAAAAACGACTGGCTTCCCTGGTCGGAGAGAGTACCAGGTGAACCAGTCGCTTTTCTTACGAAACGGGTTTAACCGTTACGCCAGGACCATAGTCGGTGCTTTGAACGCCAGCGGCAGTTCAGCTTCGTCTTCGAAGGTCACATATTCCCAGGCTTCCTGTTTTGCCAGGACTGCCTGCAACAGTTTGTTGTTCAGTGCATGACCGGATTTAAACGCGGTAAATGCACCAATGATGTTGTGACCACACATGAAGAGGTCGCCGATCGCGTCCAGCATTTTGTGACGAACAAATTCATCTTCAAAACGCAGGCCGTCTTCGTTCAGTACGCGATAATCGTCAACAACGATGGCACAATCGAAGCTGCCGCCCAGGCACAGGCCGCGGGATTGCAGATATTCGATATCACGCATAAAGCCGAAGGTACGTGCTCGGCTGATCTGGCGCATGAACGCATCCGCAGAGAAGTTCATCGCATAGCGCTGGGTGCTGGAGTCAATCGCCGGATGGTTAAAATCGATGGTGAAGTCCAACGAAAAACCATTGTACGGTTTGAATTCAGCCCATTTGTCGCCATCTTCGACGCGAACGGTCTCTTTAATGCGAACAAATTTCTTCGCGCAGTTCAGTTCTTCGATGCCGGCATCCAGCAACAAATAAACGAACGGAGCAGCACTCCCGTCCATGATCGGGATTTCTGGCGCATCGACTTCAACCATAATGTTGTCGATACCCAGACCCGCCAGGGCGGCGTTCAGGTGCTCTACGGTAGAAATCCGCACGTCATGCTCGTTCACCAGACAAGTACAGAGCATAGTATCACGCACAGATTTGGCATCGGCCGGAAAATCTACCGGTGGATTCAAGTCGGTGCGACGATAGATGACCCCGGTATTGGCCGGCGCAGGGCGTAACGTCAGTGTGACTTTCTTGCCGGTATGTAAACCGACACCCGTCGCCTGAACGATACGTTTAAGTGTCCTTTGTTTGATCATCGTATAATCTCGCCAAATTAACTATCCAACCGAGAGTGTATATCACTAACGGTGGGCCAGTTTAGCACAAAGAGCGCAAATCCCCAAATTCCAGCCAATTCTTAGTCAGCTTGCTTACGCAGGAACGCCGGGATATCCAGATAATCTGGCTCTTTTGCCGTTTGTGGAGTCGGGTCGTTCACCACTTTCGCCGCCGGTTTTTGCTCCTGAGTCAGAGGCGCCATACCATGCTGCTGGTAACGATCCATAACCGGCTGCTGAGTCTGTTTGTTGGTTACCAGGGTGATCTCAGGACGCTTGTCCATACCGATACCGGTGGCCACAACGGTCACACGCAGTTCGTCGTTCATTTCCGGATCAAGGGAGGTACCGATAACGACGGTCGCGTTGTCAGAGGCGAATGCACGGATGGTGTTACCCACGGTTTCGAACTCATCCAGACGTAGGTCAAAGCCAGCGGTAATGTTGACCAGCACGCCACGCGCGCCAGACAGATCGATATCTTCCAGCAGCGGAGAAGAGATCGCCATTTCAGCGGCTTCTTCCGCGCGGTCTTCACCGCTCGCCACGCCAGAGCCCATCATCGCGTAGCCCATCTCGGACATCACGGTGCGAACGTCTGCAAAGTCAACGTTCATCAGGCCAGGACGGGTAATCAATTCAGCGATACCCTGAACCGCGCCTTTCAGCACGTCGTTTGCCGCGCCAAAGGCATCCAGCAGAGAGATACCGCGACCCAGCACTTTCAGCAGCTTGTCGTTCGGAATGGTAATCAGAGAGTCCACGTGCTTGGACAGCTCGGTGATACCCTGCTCCGCGAAAGCCATACGCTTCTTACCTTCAAAGTTGAAAGGCTTGGTCACGACAGCAACGGTCAGAATACCTAAATCTTTAGCGACTTCCGCCACAACGGGTGCTGCACCGGTACCTGTACCGCCGCCCATACCCGCTGCGATGAAGACCATGTCTGCACCGTCAAGTGCAGCGCGCAGCGCTTCACGATCTTCTTCAGCCGCGTTGCGGCCCACTTCCGGGTTAGCCCCTGCTCCCAGACCTTTGGTGATGCCACCACCGATCTGAATCGTCTGGCCAACAGCCGTTTTACGCAGCGCCTGCGCATCGGTGTTCACCGCGAAGAATTCAACACCTTCGATGCGCTCGCGCACCATGTGCTCTACGGCGTTACCGCCGCCGCCACCGACGCCGATGACTTTAATCACCGCGTCGTTGGTTAATTCCATAGGTTCAAACATAATCTCTCTCTCCGTTGTGCCTGTCGCCCGAGACCGCTAATTCTCTCCGGTCTCTTAAAAAAATTAAAATTCTTTTCGCAGCCAGGTGTTAAGTCGTTTGACCCACGACCCCACCGAGACGCGTTTTTCCACCTCTGCCTCACCACTTAAATGGGACTCTTTCCCGTAGTGCAGCAGGCCCACCGCCGTTGAATAGTACGGCTCCTGGGCATAATCCGTTAAACCGGTGATATTCAGCGGCGCACCGATACGCACCTGCGTATGGAACACGCGCTGAGCGCAGGCCGCAAGACCTTCAATTTGCGCTGCCCCGCCGGTTAATACAATCCCCGCCGCGAGATGATGTTTCACACCCTGCTGGCGAAGCTGTTCCTGTAACTGCAAAATCTCTTCGTTGACCAGGTTGAGCAGCTCGGTATAACGCGGCTCAATTACCTCTGCCAGCGTCTGGCGTTGCAGGCTGCGCGGCGGTCGACCGCCTACGCTCGGCACTTCAACGCTCTCGTCTTTGCCGACGATAGAGCCCAGCGCGCAACCATGGCGCACTTTAATCGCCTCTGCATCGCTCGGTGGCGTACCAAAAGCGTAAGCAATATCGCTGGTCACGACGTTCCCTGCGTACGGGATCACTTTGGTGTGGCGTAACGCACCGCCGGTATAGACAGCCATGTCCATTGTACCACCACCAATATCGACCACACAGACGCCCAGTTCACGTTCGTCTTCGGTCAGCACGGAATAGCTCGCGGCAAGTCCGGCGAAAATGAGTTGGTCAACTTTCAGGCCACAACGTTCAACGGCTTTTACAATGTTCTTCGCCATATCGTTGTGACATGTGATCAGGTGCACTTTTGCCTGCATACGCACGCCCGACAGACCGACCGGATTCTTGATGCCTTCCTGGTAGTCGATCGCGTATTCCTGCGGGATCACATGCAGCACACGGTGCTCGTCGCGAACACGCACGGATTTCGCCGTGTGGACAACGTTCTCAACGTCTTCCTGCGTCACTTCTTCTTCGGAAATCGGCACCATACCGATTTCATTCTGGCAGCTGATATGCTTACCAGAAAGGGCCAGATAGACAGAGGAAATTTGGCAATCTGCCATCAATTCAGCCTGGTCGATGGCGCGCTGAACGCATTTCACCACCGACTCAAGGTCGTTTACCCCACCTTTATCCATACCACGGGAGGGGCAGCTGCCCACGCCAATGATATTGACCATACCGTCGGGCAGAACTTCCCCTACCAAAGCGGCAACCTTCGCGGTGCCAATCTCCAGTCCTACTACCAATTTTCTGTCCGTCGACTTGATCATTGTTGTTCTGCCTGTACCTGTGCCTGATTTTGTTGCTGATTAGGTTCCTCGACCGGAGCCGGCTCCCAACCGACTGCTGCGCCTGAGTCATAGCGCAAATCAACGTAGCTTATCCGTTTGCCATCCGTCTGCGCCTGCTGCTGTAAAACCGGGTAAAGTTCTACAAAACGCGCCAGACGTTTCATTGTATCGCCGCGGCCAAGGTTGAGCTTGATGCCATTCGTTAAGGTCAACTGCCAGGAACGGCGCGCCGTCATCGCAGCATCTTTTAACGTAAAGCGATCCTTAGCCAGCACCTGCCCCATCTCACGAAAACCCTGCAATACTTCGTTTTCGCTGCCTTCCGGCCCATACAACATCGGTAAATTCTGCTTGTTGACACGATCGCTCGGGACGCTGAACGAATTTCCGTCTACATCAACCATATGCTGATCATTCCAACGCGCAATCGGCACATATTCAACCAGATGAATCTTCAATTCATCAGGCCATTGCTTTCTGACACTTGCCTGTTTTATCCACGGCAGACGTTCAATCTGACTCTGAATAATGTTGACGTCCTGCGTCATAAAGGTGCCAGGCGACCCAAGCGCCAGAATCGACTGGCGAATATCATCGTTACGCGTGTAGTGTCGCTCCCCGGTCACCACCAGCTTTGAAAGCGGCAACCGCTGCGCATCTTCCATCCAGCCCAGCACCATCCAGCCGCTGATAAACACGGTGCACAGCACCCCGAGCAGGAAGATGATCCCTGCAAGACGCGTTCCATTACTCCGGCGCGAAGAGGAATATTCTTCTTCGTCATCGCGGTTGCGCGTGTTCAATGCAGCCTGAGACATATCAGCCCGCCTGGTCCAAAATACGTACAACTAATTGCGAGAAGCTCATTCCCGCCTGACGCGCCGCCATCGGCACAAGGCTATGGCTGGTCATTCCCGGAGACGTGTTTGCTTCCAGCAGATAAAATTGCCCGTCACCGTCAAGCATTACGTCAATGCGTCCCCAGCCACGACATCCCAGAACATTCCACGCTTTAAGCACCAGAGACTGTAATTCGGCTTCACGCTCTGCTTCAAGACCCGCTGGGCAGAAATATTGCGTCTCATCAGAGAGATACTTCGCCTCATAATCATAGAAGACTCCGGCGGGTTGGATGCGAATTGACGGTAAAATTTCTTCGCCAAGCATCGCGACGGTAAATTCCGGCCCGCTAAGCCATTTTTCAATCAGAACTTCTTCATCATGTTGAAATGCCAGTGCTAAAGCGTCAGCCAAATCTACAGCTTTATCAACTTTGGACATTCCCACGCTCGACCCTTCACGGCTCGGCTTAACAATAACCGGTAAGCCCAGTGCCGCAATGCGTGTATTAACGCTGTCCGACAGACCCAATTCATATTCACGACGCGTCAGTGCAACCCATGGCGCAACGGGCAGGCCCGCGCCCTGCCACAGCAGTTTGCTGCGCAGTTTATCCATGGAGATGGCGGATGCCATCACGCCGCTGCCGGTGTACGGTATACCGATCAGCTCCAGCAGCCCCTGCAACGTGCCGTCTTCACCACCGCGGCCGTGCAACGCGATGAAGGCTTTATCGAAGCCCATCGCTTTCAGCTGCGTGACGTCCACCTCTTTCGGATCAACCGGATGCGCGTCCACGCCACCTTCACGCAGGCCCGCCAGCACGGCAGCGCCCGAATTCAGAGAAACCTCGCGTTCGGCGGAAGTGCCGCCAAACAGGACAGCAATCTTATCAGCCATGACGCTCGTCCTCCTGAGTTTGCGGCTTCAGTTTGATTTCAGCTAAGGTACGGGCGATTTTGCCGATATTTCCCGCGCCCTGAATCAGGATCAGATCGTTACCCGTCAGGACCGGGGCAAGCATTTCAGCCACCTGCGCCGGGTCGGGAACAAGAATAGGATCCACTTTACCGCGTCCACGGATGGTACGACATAAAGAACGACTGTCCGCACCCGGAATCGGCGTTTCACCCGCAGCATAAACATCCAGCATCAGCAGGGTATCAACCTGAGAAAGGACGTTGGCAAAATCGTCATACAGATCGCGGGTACGCGTGTAACGGTGCGGCTGGAAGATCATGACCAGATTCTTTTCCGGCCAACCCGCACGTGCCGCTTTGATGGTTGCGTCCACTTCCGTCGGATGGTGACCGTAGTCATCCACCAGCATCGCAGACCCTGGCTTACCGTTTACCGGCTCCAGTGGGAATTCACCGAGGAAGTCGAAACGACGGCCCGTCCCCTGGAAGCTCTCCAGTGCACGCAGGATCGCTTCATCGTCAATGCCTTCTTCTGTCGCAACAGCCACCGCCGCCGCCGCATTCAGGGCGTTGTGACGTCCCGGCGCGTTCAGGGTGACATGCAGCAGGTCTTTATCCTGACGCGCGAGGGTGAAATGCCCCTGCGCACCGATCTGTTTGTAATCTTCTACGCGTACATCCGCGTCTTCGCTGAAGCCGTAGGTCGTAATTTGACGCCCGACGCGCGGCAGCAGTTCGCGAATAACCGGATCGTCCACGCACATCACCGCACGGCCATAGAACGGCAGGTTGTGCAGGAAGTTAATAAAGGTCTGCTTTAAGTTCTCGAAGTCACCCTGGTAAGTGTCCATATGGTCAGCTTCGATGTTGGTGACGATCGCCACCATCGGCTGTAGATGCAGGAACGACGCGTCGCTCTCATCCGCTTCCGCAATCAGATAACGGCTATGGCCCAGACGCGCATGCACGCCAGCGGCTTTCACCAGACCACCGTTAACGAACGTCGGGTCGAGACCCGCTTCAGCATAAATGCTGGAGACCATCGCTGTTGTGGTGGTTTTACCGTGCGTGCCGGCCACCGCAATGCCGTGACGGAAACGCATCAGTTCCGCCAGCATTTCCGCGCGACGGATCACCGGAATGCGCGCCTCATGCGCCGCAACGATTTCCGGGTTATCCGCGGAGATAGCGCTGGACACCACAACCACGCTCGCATCGCTCACGTTTTCCGGGCGATGATTGAAATAGATAGTCGCCCCCAGCGACGCCAGCTGCTGCGTAACAGGGTTTGGCGCCAGGTCAGACCCGCTGATCTGATAGCCTTCGTTAGCTAACACTTCGGCAATACCGCCCATGCCAGCACCACCGATGCCGACAAAGTGAATGTGCCGGACGCGACGCATCTCGGGCACGATAGAACGCAGTTTTGCCAGTTGTTGTGTATTCATTCTCTAAACGCCATCGACTACTTCAAAAAAATCGTGCAGCGCAACACGCGCTGCGAGAATTATGCCTGGGCTGCCAGGCTCACTTCTTTTGCCACCCGTTCCGTTGCATCCGGGATAGCGGTCGCGCGTGCGCGTTGCGCCATCTCCAGTAATACATCCCGGTTCCAGCCCGCCAGGGTAGTGGCGACCGCATCAGCGGTAAATTGTGGCTGCTCAAAAATCTTCGCGGCACCCGCTTTTTCAAGCGGCAGCGCATTCCAGTACTGCTGTCGGTCTTTGTGCTGGAACGGCACAAACAGCGCCGGTAAACCGGCGGCGGCGATTTCGCTCACCGTCAGCGCGCCCGAGCGACAGACCACGACATCGGCCCATGCATAGGCTGCGGCCATATCATCAATAAATTCAGTTACTTTATGCTGCGGCTGACCTTCCTGCGCGTAGGCCTGCTCAACGGTCTGCTGAGCGCCCTTCCCGCTCTGGTGCCAGATGGTCACTGCATCACCCAGTTTTGCCGCAACCTGCGGCATCGTCTGGTTTAAAATACGCGCGCCCTGGGAACCGCCGACGACCAGCACCCGCACCGGCCCTTCACGACCCGCCAGACGCGTATCTGGCAGCGGCAGCGCCAGCACGTCCACACGTACCGGATTCCCTACGACATCCGCTTTCGGGAATGCCCCGGGGAAGGCCTGCATAACTTTGGTGGCGATTTTTGCCAGCCATTTGTTGGTCAAACCGGCAATACCGTTCTGCTCATGCAGAACAACGGGGATCCCTAATGACCACGCCGCCAGTCCGCCAGGGCCGGAAACGTAACCGCCCATGCCCAGAACGACGTCAGGCTTAAAGCGCTTCATGATGGCGCGCGCCTGACGCCAGGCATTGAAAATGCGCACCGGCGCCAGCAGCAGCGCCTTGATCCCTTTGCCACGAAGGCCGGAAATACGAATAAAGTCGATCTCGATACCGTGCTTAGGTACCAGGTCGGCTTCCATGCGGTCTGCGGTTCCCAGCCAGCGTACCTGCCAGCCCTGTTCCATTAAATGGTGCGCAACCGCCAGCCCCGGGAACACGTGTCCACCGGTACCGCCTGCCATCACCATTAACCGCTTAGGTTGATTCATCGTGAACCTCGTGTAAACGCCTGAGCTTTCTCCAGACGCGTTTCATAATCTATGCGTAACAAAAACATGATGGCCGTCGACATGATCAACAGACTCGAACCACCATAACTGATCAACGGTAACGTCAGACCTTTAGTCGGCAACATACCCGCTGCCGCCCCAACGTTTACCAGTGCCTGGAAGCTAAACCAGATACCAATTGAGCAGGCCAGGAAACCGGAGAAGCGGTGATCGATCTCCAGCGCTTTCCGGCCAATCGACATGGCGCGGAAAGCGACGAAGAATACCATTAATAGCGCCAATACCACACCGATATAACCCAGTTCTTCCCCAATAATGGAGAAGATGAAGTCGGTGTGCGCCTCCGGTAAATACTCCAGTTTTTGCACCGAGTTGCCCAGGCCTTGGCCCCAGACTTCGCCGCGGCCAAACGCCATCAGCGACTGCGTCAGCTGGTAACCGCTGCCGAACGGATCTTCCCATGGGTTCCAGAACGAGGTCACACGGCGGATACGGTAGGGTTCGGCGAGGATCAGCAGCACCACCGCCGAAATCCCCATCCCGATGATGGCAATGAACTGCCACAGTTTTGCGCCCGCCAGGAACAGCATCGCCAGCGTAGTAACAAACAGTACGACTACCGTACCGAGGTCGGGCTGCGCCAGCAGCAGGATCGCGAGGACCAAAATCACGCCCATCGGTTTTAAGAAGCCGCGAAGGTTGTTACGAACTTCGTCAACTTTACGCACCAGGTAGTTAGCCAGGTAGCAGAACAACGACAGTTTGGTGAACTCCGCCGGCTGAATACGCAGTGGGCCAAAGGCAATCCAGCGTGATGCCCCGTTAACGGAGCTCCCGACAACCAGCACGATCAACAGCATAATGATTGAGGCGATGAGCATGGCCGTACTGTGCCGCTGCCAGAACGACATCGGCAGGCGTAAGGTGATCATTGCCAGGCAGAACGCGAGAATGATGTACAGCCCGTCACGCTTGGCAAACAGGAAGGGGTCGTTTGCCAGACGCTGTCCGACAGGCATTGACGCCGAGGTGACCATAATAAAGCCGATCGCCGCCAGCCCCAGCGTGAGCCAGAACAGCGTGCGGTCGTACATGATCAGGCTGTCGGAATCTTTATCCCGTGAAGCCATCACCCAGCCTTTCAGCGCCGTAAACAGCCATACCAGGATACCAAATCCTGGCAGGCGCGGCATTTTCAGGCGAGGGAGAGATAAACGCATCAGCCTAACTCCTTCGCCAGGCGGGTAAAGACATCACCCCGCTGTTCGAAATTCTTGAATTGATCGAGGCTGGCACAGGCTGGTGAGAGCAGCACCATATCGCCGGGCTTCACGCGTGGGGCGATAAGACGCATCGCCTGCTCCATGGTCTCGGTTTGCTCGGCGACCTCAGGACGCAACGCCGCCAGCTCGCTACCATCGCGGCCAAAGCAATACAGGCGCACGTTATCACCGTTGAGGTACTGCTTCAGCGAGGAGAAGTCAGCCGATTTACCGTCGCCGCCCAGCAGCAGGTGCAGCGTGCCATCAACGTGCAGACCGTTCAATGCCGCCTCGGTGCTACCCACGTTGGTCGCTTTGGAATCGTTAATCCAGCGTACGCCGTTGTGCTCCAGCGCAAGCTGGAACCGGTGCGCCAGGCCGGTAAAGGTGGTCAGCGCCTTCAGGCTTGAAGATCGCGGCAGGCCAACGGCATCCGCCAGCGCCAGCGCCGCCAGGGCATTGGTGTAGTTATGCTGGCCGGAGAGCATCATCTCTTTCACGTTCAGCACCTTCTCACCTTTCACCCGCAGCCAGGTTTCGCCCTGCTGACGGTTAAGGTGATAGTCACCCATATTAATACCAAAGCTAATGCAGCGATCGTCTGCGCCGCGCACCGGCATGGTGAGTGCATCATCGGCATTCACCACGCAAACTTTGGCATTTTCATAAACGCGCAGTTTGGCCGCACGGTATTGCTGCAAGCCGAACGGGTATCTGTCCATATGATCTTCGGTGACGTTTAGGATCGTCGCCGCCGCCGCATGCAGGCTTGAAGTGGTTTCCAGCTGGAAGCTGGAAAGCTCAAGGACGAACAGCTCGCACCCTTTATCAAGCAGCATCAGAGCGGGCAGACCAATGTTACCGCCCACGCCGACATTTTTGCCCGCCGCCTTCGCCATTTCCCCCACCAGCGTGGTGACGGTGCTTTTACCGTTTGAACCGGTAATGGCGACGATCGGCGCCTGCGCCTCCCGGCAGAACAGTTCGATATCGCCGACAATCTCAACGCCTGCATCCGCGGCGGCGCTCAGGGAAGGATGCGCCAGCGCCATACCGGGGCTGGCAACAATCAGATCGGCGGCCAGCAGCCACTCATCATTCAGACCACCCAGGTGGCGTTCAACCTGCTCCGGCAGCTTGTCCAGACCCGGCGGAGAGACGCGCGTATCCATCACGCGCGGCGTCACGCCACGCGCAAGGAAAAAGTCCACGCAGGAGAGGCCGGTGAGGCCCAACCCGATGATAACGACTTTTTTGCCCTGGTAATCTGCCATGATTAACGTACCTTCAGCGTTGCCAGGCCAATCAGCACCAGCATCAGCGAAATAATCCAGAAGCGCACAATGACGCGCGGCTCCGGCCAGCCTTTCAGTTCATAGTGGTGGTGAATCGGTGCCATACGGAAGATGCGCTGACCGCGCAGTTTGAAGGAACCGACCTGCAAAATCACCGACAGCGTCTCAACCACAAACACACCGCCCATGATTACCAGCAGGAACTCCTGACGCAGCAGCACGGCGATAATCCCCAGTGCGCCGCCCAGCGCCAGTGAACCGACGTCGCCCATAAAGACCTGCGCCGGATAGGTGTTGAACCACAGGAAGCCCAGCCCCGCCCCGACAATCGCCGTACAGACGATCACCAGTTCCCCCGCGTGTCGCAGGTACGGAATGTGCAGGTAATTTGCAAAGTTCATGTTACCGGTCGCCCAGGCTACCAGCGCAAAACCGCCCGCGACAAACACGGTTGGCATGATGGCCAGGCCATCCAGACCATCGGTCAGGTTGACGGCGTTGCCGGTACCGACGATCACAAAGTAAGCCAGCAAAATGTAGAACAGCCCCAGCTGCGGCATCACGTCTTTGAAGAACGGCACCACCAGCTCGGTAGCCGGGGTGTCTTTTCCTGCCAGGTAAAGGGCAAAGGCCACGCCCAGCGCAATCACCGACATCCAGAAATACTTCCAGCGGGCGATCAAACCTTTGGTGTCTTTGCGTACGACTTTGCGGTAGTCATCAACAAAACCGATGATCCCGTAGCCAACCAGAACGGTCAACACGCACCAGACGTAGGGGTTAGACGGATACGCCCACAGCAGCACGGACACCACAATCGCGGTCAGGATCATGATCCCGCCCATGGTCGGCGTACCCCGCTTGCTGAAGTGCGATTCCGGACCGTCGTTGCGCACAACCTGGCCGAAAGAGAGTTTTTGCAGACGGGCAATCATGCGCGGGCCCATCCACAGCGAGATGAACAGCGCAGTCAGCAGGCTGACGATGGCACGAAACGTCAGATAGGAAAAGACGTTAAAGCCTGAGTAATATTTGACCAAATGTTCGGCCAGCCAAACTAACATGTCCCGTTCTCCTGTAATGCGTGCACAACCTCTTCCATGGCGGCACTACGTGAACCTTTAACTAAAACAGTCACAATCTGTTTTTCTGTAATCAATGCCTTCAGGCGTTCGATCAGTGCAGATTTATCGGCAAAATGTTCGCCAACTTCACTGGCATCGGAAATGGCCTTGCTCAGCGGGCCTGCGCTCAATACGCGGTCAAGCCCGGCGGCTTTCGCCGCTTCACCCACCTGAACATGGCAGGCTTCGCTTTCATCACCCAGCTCGGCCATATCGCCTACAACCATCACGCGATAGCCCGGCATTTCAGACAAGACCTGTACGGCCGCCGTCATTGAGCCAACGTTAGCGTTGTAGGAGTCATCCAGCAGGAGTTTGTTTTCAGCCAGCTGGATCGGGAACAGACGCCCCGGCACGGCTTTTAAATTTGCCAGACCTGCTTTGATCGCCGCGTGTGAGGCACCTACCGCCATTGAGAGCGCTGCCGCAGCAAGCGCATTGGCGATGTTATGACGACCCGGCAGGGGCAGCAGCACGTCGATGTCGCCCGTTGGGGTTGTGAGGGTGAACTCGGTGCCGTGTGACGTCACATGAATGTTGGTCGCCGAAAAATCACTGTTTGCCGCATTCGGTGAGAAGCGCCAGGTTTTACGTGAACCAATGATGCTCTGCCAGTTCAGCCAGTCGTTGTTATCGGCATTCATAATGGCGATGCCGTCATCCGGCAGGCCGGTATAAATTTCACCTTTCGCTTTCGCCACACCGGCCAGAGAACCAAAACCTTCAAGATGTGCCGCCGCCAGGTTATTCACCAGCGCCGCTTCCGGACGGGTCAGGCTCACGGTCCAGGCGATTTCGCCCTGATGGTTAGCCCCTAACTCAATCACCGCATATTCATGCTCGTGGGTCAGGCGCAGCAGCGTCATCGGCACACCGATGTCATTATTAAGGTTGCCCGCCGTATAAAGCGTGTTACCGCACTGGCTAAGGATCGCCGCCGTCATCTCTTTAACGGAGGTTTTGCCCGACGAGCCCGTCAGTGCCACGACGCGTGTTGGCACCTGCTGGCGAACCCATGCCGCCAGCTCGCCAAACGCCAGGCGCGTATCTTTCACCACAATCTGCGGCAAATCGATATCGAGCTTACCACTGACCAGCAGCGCGCCCGCGCCGTTATCTTTAGCCTGTTGCGCAAAATCGTGGGCGTCAAAACGTTCACCCTTCAACGCCACAAACAGGCAGCCCGCCGTCACCTTACGGGTGTCGGTGGTTACAGCCTCGATGGTCAGATCCTGACCATGCAGCATCCCCTGCAATACCGCAGCGGCCTGGCTTAACGTAATGCTAATCATGCCACCACTCCCAGCAGACGCGCTGCCGTCACGCGGTCGGAGTAATCCAGACGACGATTGCCGACAATCTGATAATCTTCATGACCTTTACCGGCCAGCAGAACCACATCGTTCTCCTGCGCCTGCATAATGGCGTTAGTCACGGCCTCCGCACGGCCTTCGACCACGCGCGCACGTCCCGCATCCAGCATGCCCGCCAGAATGTCGTTGATAATGGCCCGCGGCTCTTCGGTACGCGGGTTGTCATCGGTTACCACGGGAATATCCGCGAACTGCTCAGCGATGGCGCCCATCAGCGGACGTTTGCCCTTGTCGCGATCGCCACCGCAGCCAAACACGCACCAGAGCTTGCCAGCGCAGTGCAGACGCGCCGCTTCCAGCGCTTTTTCCAGCGCATCCGGCGTGTGGGCGTAATCCACAACCACCGTCGGCTTGCCCGGCGCGCTAAACACTTCCATGCGGCCGCAGACCGGTTGCAAACGCTCAGCCGTTTTCAGCAGATCCGCCATCGGGTAACCCAGCGCCAGCAGCGTCGCCAGCGCCAGCAGCAGGTTACTGACGTTAAAGGCCCCCATCAGGCGGCTTTCAATTTCACCTTCGCCCCAGGTGGAAGCGAAGCGGATCGTCGCCCCACTATCGTGGTAGTTCACCTCGCCCGCCTTCAGCCAGCGGCCGCGGCAGTTCGGATTAATGCGATCTTCCATCGACACCGCCACCGCATCTGGCAGTTTTTCCAGCCAGCGGCGACCGACTTCGTCGTCGGCGTTAATGATCGCCTGCCCGTGGTGGTGAGTGGAATAAAGCAGCCATTTCGCCGCTTCGTAGTGCTCCATATCACCATGATAATCAAGGTGATCGCGGCTCAGGTTAGTAAAGACAGAGGCAGCAAATTTCAGGGCCGCCACGCGATGTTGTACCAGACCATGGGAAGAGACTTCCATCGCAGCGAAGGTCGCCCCCTGCTCAGCGAGGCCCGCCAGCACACGCTGCACGTCAACCGCCGAGCCTGTAGTGTTTTCCGTCGGGCTTACTTTGCCCAGAAGACCGTTCCCCACCGTGCCCATGACGGCACCGGTTTCGCCCAGCAGCTGCGCCCACTGCGCCATCAGCTGAGTGGTGGTGGTTTTTCCGTTGGTTCCTGTCACGCCAACCAGCTTTAACTGGTCGGAAGGTTCGTTGTAAAAACGTCCTGCCAGCGCGGAGAGACGCTCATTCAGCTGGCTGAGATAGATGACCGGCACGCCGTGCATTTCACGGATCTCACCGTCTGTTGCCTCATCTTTGGCCTCAGCAATAATGGCAGCAACACCTTGCGCAATCGCCTGCGGGATATAACGACGCCCGTCCGCCTGATGACCCACCACTGCCACAAAAAGATCGCCAGAAGCCGCTACGCGGCTGTCCAGTACCATCTCTCGCAGTGCTCGCGCAGGTAGCATAGGCACCCACGGAGCAAGAAGGTCGCGCAAATTACGATCTGCCACCTGTTCCCTCGCCTTGATTAATTACAAATTCACTTTTTTCGCCCGTCGCCAGCGCATCCGGTTCAATGTTCATGGTGCGCAACACGCCGCCCATAATAGCCCCGAACACAGGCGCGGAGACGGCGCCGCCGTAGTATTTACCCGCCTGCGGATCGTTGATGACGACCACCAGTGCAAAACGCGGATTGCTTGCAGGCGCTACGCCTGCGGTATAGGCAATGTATTTGTTGATATAGCGGCCGTCCGGCCCCACTTTTTTCGCTGTACCGGTTTTAATGGCGATACGATAGCCCTTAATTGCGGCCTTCACGCCGCCACCGCCAGGTAACGCGACGCTTTCCATCATATGCACGACGGTACGAACGATAGATTCCGGGAAAACACGTTCCCCCGGAACCGGTGGATCAACTTTGGTGATCGACAGCGGACGATAAATGCCATAGCTGCCAATCGTTGCGTAGACTCGCGCTAACTGTAAGGGAGTTACCATTAGCCCGTAGCCGAAAGAGAAGGTGGCCCTCTCTATGTCAGACCACCGTTGTTTTTGAGGATATAAGCCACTGCGTTCTCCGACCAACCCCAAATTGGTCGCCTTTCCCAGCCCAAAACGTGAGTAAGTATCTACTAACGCTGAGGACGGCATCGCTAACGCCAGTTTTGACACACCGACGTTACTCGACTTCTGTAAGACCCCGGTCAGGGTCAGTTCGCTGTAACGTGCCACGTCTTTGATTTCGTGACCGTTAATTCGATAAGGGATCGTATTCAGAACGGTATTTTCGTTGACGATGCCTCGCTGTAGAGCCGTCATCACCACCATGGGTTTTACTGTCGAACCGGGTTCAAACACATCGGTGATGGAGCGGTTACGCATTGCATCTTTTGCTGTACCGGCAAAATTATTCGGGTTGTATGAGGGGCTACTGGCCATCGCCAGCACTTCACCTGTCGCCACATCCACCAGCACGGCGCTGCCCGATTCCGCCTTGTTAAACGCGACGGCGTTGTTCAGCTCACGATAGACCAGCGCCTGCAAGCGTTCATCAATACTCAGGGCCAGGTTGTGCGCGGCCTGGCTGTCTGTCGAGGAAATGTCTTCAATGACGCGACCATAGCGGTCTTTACGCACGATTCGCTCGCCAGGCTGGCCGGTAAGCCACTTGTCGAAGCTTTTTTCAACGCCCTCAATCCCCTGGCTATCCACGTTGGTAAAGCCAATCAGGTGCGCGGTGACTTCGCCGGAAGGATAGTAACGGCGGGATTCTTCCCGCAGATGAATGCCCGGCAGCTTCAGTTTCTTAATGTAGTCAGCCATGTCAGGGTTCACCTGACGAGCAAGATAGATGAAGCGCCCTTTCGGGTTGGCGTTAACGCGTGACGCCAGCTGATCCAGCGGCATTTTCAACGCGTCTGAGAGCGCCTTCCAGCGGTTATCAAGGGTGATCCCGCCTGCGTCGTGCAGCTCTTTCGGATCGGCCCAGATCGCCTTCACCGGCACGCTCACCGCCAGCGGGCGGCCGGAGCGGTCGGTGATCATCCCACGAGAGGTAGAAACTTCCTGCACGCGCAGAGAACGCATATCACCCTGGCGCACCAGCATGTCAGGCGCGATGATTTGTAGCCACGCCACGCGTCCCAGCAGGAAACCCAGCGCCAGTAAAATGCAGCCGCAAAGCAACGCAAAACGCCAACTGACAAAGTTGGCCTGTTCTTCCTGGCGTTTTGGTTTTAGCGTTTTTGCCGCTGCTTTCATGCGTCGCGTTTTCCCTTATTTTTGTACTACGATATTTTCCTGCGAAGGATCAACATGCTGTAATTGCAGTTTTTCCGTTGCGATCCGTTCAACCCGGCTGTGATCGCCGAGCGCGTTTTCTTCAAGGATCAGATTTCGCCATTCAATATCCAGCGCATCGCGTTCCAGTACCATCTGTTCGCGCTGCGCAGTTAATAAACGGGTATGGTGAGCGGTGGTGACCACCATGACTGCCGTCACAATGATGCAAATGAACAAGCAGAGTGGCAGCTTCCCAAACCGCAAAAGATCGTCGCCGATCACGCCAGGCAAGGCATGGCGCTCGTTGCTTCCTAACGATCCCTTAACTTTGCTTAGGGTCTCTGTCACTCTGCTGATCATGCGTTCGTCCTCTCTGCAATACGCAGCACTGAACTACGGGCACGTGGATTCTCTGCCACCTCTTCTTCGCCCGGCATCAACTTGCCTAATGCTCGCAACTGACGGCCGCCCAGCTTTCTGAGTTGTTCTTCCGTCATCGGCAGCCCCGCCGGAACCTGAGGACCGCGGCTCTGTTCACGCATGAAGCGTTTTACGATGCGATCTTCCAGCGAATGGAAACTGATGATGGATAACCGCCCACCCGGGGCCAGCACGTCGAGCGAGCTTTTTAGCGCCAGCTCTATTTCCTCCAGTTCACTGTTTACCCAGATACGAACCGCCTGGAAGGTACGGGTCGCAGGATGTTTGTGCTTGTCCTTCACCGGCGTTGCCGCCGCGATGACTTCTGCCAGTTCTTTGGTACGAGTCATTGGCTCAACGCGGTTGCGCTCCACGATGGCGCGGGCAATACGTTTGCCAAAGCGTTCTTCGCCGAAGGTTTTGATTACCCAGGCAATATCCGCTTCGTCAGCAGTTTGTAACCATTCAGCGGCAGATTGGCCGCGAGTAGGGTCCATACGCATATCCAGCGGTCCATCACGCATAAAGGAAAAACCGCGTTCTGCATCATCAAGCTGTGGTGAAGAGACTCCAAGATCGAGGAGAATCCCGTCGATCTTGCCGGTCAGGCCGCGCTCAGCGACATAATCCGCAAGCGCAGAGAAAGGTCCATGCACGATGGAAAAGCGAGGATCATCGATGGTTTGCGCAACGGCAATCGCCTGCGGATCGCGGTCAATTGCCAGCAGGCGTCCTTCCGCTCCAAGCTGAGAGAGGATCAAACGCGAGTGACCACCGCGACCAAAAGTGCCATCAATATAGATGCCGTCTGGACGAATATTCAGGCCGTTAACGGCCTCATCCAGCAGCACCGTTGTATGTTTATAATTTTCCATCATATTTATAGAGACAAGTCCCGCAGCCGTTCCGATAATGTTTCGGAATCAGACTGCTCAGCGTCGATATCTTCCTTGACCTGTTGATACCAGGTCGTTTCGTCCCACAGTTCAAACTTGTTGAACTGTCCGACCAGCATCACTTCTTTAGTCAGACCGGCATGTTGCCGCAACACAGGCGCAATCAATAATCGCCCGGCGCTATCCATCTGACATTCACTGGCATGTCCCAATAACAGCCGCTGTACGCGGCGTTCCTGCGGGTTCATGCTCGACAGTCGCGACAGCTTTTGCTCAATGATTTCCCATTCAGGCAAAGGGTAAAGCAGCAGGCATGGGGAGTTGATGTCAATGGTGCAAACCAGTTGACCCGAAGCGTTCTCAATCAGCTGGTCGCGGTATCGGGTTGGTACCGATAAACGCCCTTTGCTGTCGAGATTGACTAACGTTGCTCCACGGAACATGCCAGTCTCACCCCTCCTCACCACTTTAACCCACAAATTCCCACCTGAAGGAGTTTACGGAGCGAGGGAAAAGCTTGTCAAGCCAGGACTCTCTCTATACCGGCGCGAAAGCACCGTATTTACAGAGCAAGCGTGACCTGGCTAATTACTACACAACTGGCGAGGCAAAATTAACGTTATGAATATTTGTAAGAAAAAAACAGAATATGCACACGAGCGTAAAGACTCACTCAATATCATCGCAGGGAAATATAAAGTGTCAGTTTGCGACGCGGGCAGCATTTTAAGGCATATCGCCGGGGGATAACAGCGCCAGATTAACCTCAAAGCCAGATGGATTCGTTCGTGTGCGTTGAGGTCTGAAGGGGGGAGTAAAAAATGGCTGAATATTCATCGGCTGGCACCTGTTTGTAACAAAACAATACAAAGAAATGCCCGTTAGAAATTATAATTGCACTTTTTAACGTCAAAATGGATTCAAAATAATAGCAGGCTATGAATCTTAGAGATAAATCCTAATTTTTATCCGGGAATTATTTCCTGCAATAAATGCGCTTCAAAAGGGGCAGTTTTACCGCCCCTGTGGAAATATTAATGGCGGCTCAAAATTCCGCGCCGATAGAGATTACGTTTGATGCGCGTAAGCCCGGGTTTCGGTTTGCGGGGTTCATCCAGGCTTGCCAGAACAATCTCAAGCACGCGCTCGGCGACGTCGCGGTGACGCTGGGCCACGGCCAGCACCGGACATTGCAGGAAGTCGAGCAGTTCGTTATCGCCGAAGGTCGCAATCGCCAGATCGGATGGCAGTTTGCCATCGCGACGTAACGTCACATCCATCACCCCCTGCAACAGGGCAAACGAGGTGGTAAACAACGCCTGCGGCATCGGGTGCGTTTCCAGCCATTTCTCGAACAGCTGGGCAGCCGCTTCACGCTCATAGCTGTTGGCATACAGATAATGAACGTCACGCGGATCGTCTTTCCATGCCGTACGGAACCCTTGTTCACGCAGGAAGCTTACGGAAAGTTCAGGCAAAGCGCCAAGATACAGCACCGTTTCAGCCGGGAAGGTACGCAGCTCGGCAGCCAGCATTTCTGCATCGTCCTGATCGGCACCTACGACACTGGTGAAATGTTCACGATCCAGCGCACGATCCAGCGCCACAATCGGGAACGGATCGTTTGCCCAGCGCTGATAGAAAGGATGCTCTGGTGGTAAAGAGGTCGACACGATGATGGCGTCAACCTGACGTTGCAGCAGATGCTCAATGCAGCGCATCTCGTTGTCAGGCTGATCCTCGGAGCAGGCAATCAACAGCTGATAGCCCCGCTGACGAGCCTGACGTTCCAGATAGTTGGCGATGCGGGTATAGCTGGTATTTTCCAGGTCCGGGATCACCAGGCCAATCGAGCGGGTGCGCCCGGCACGTAAACCTGCGGCGACAGCATTCGGATGGTAATTATGCTCACGAACGACTGCCATCACTTTCTCAACGGTCTTATCGCTGACACGATACTGCTTTGCTTTACCGTTAATCACATAGCTGGCCGTGGTTCTCGACACGCCGGCGAGCCGGGCGATTTCATCCAGTTTCACAATTGCCCCTCAAAAAAAGAAAAAAGTCCATGGCCCTGTCAAGGTTATGGTTAAATATTTTAACATCTAAACGCAGAATAGCTTTCACGGCAACCGCTTTTGTCCGCGTTGTCGGTGGATTACGCAAAAAAAAGCCCGGCTTTGGCTACCGGGCTGAAAGAGGCGAACCTTTTGCGCAACTAACGCATGATTTTATCGCCGCGCGAGAGGCCAACAACGCCAGAGCGCGCAACTTCAACAATTTTTGCTACATCCCTGACGGAGGCCAGGAACGCATCCAGCTTATCGCTCGTTCCGGCAAGCTGCACAGTATATATAGAAGGCGTGACGTCGATGATCTGCCCACGGAAGATATCCGTGTTGCGCTTGACCTCTTCACGACCGTAACCGCTGGCCTGAATTTTCACCAGCATCACTTCACGTTCGACGTAAGCCCCCTGCCCCAGCTCGCTGACGCGCAACACGTCCACCAGTTTGTGCAACTGTTTTTCGATCTGCTCAAGCACTTTCGCATCGCCGACAGTCTGGATCGTCATGCGGGAGAGCGTTGGATCATCGGTCGGCGCAACGGTCAGGCTTTCAATGTTATAGCCGCGCTGCGCAAAAAGCCCAATGACGCGTGACAGTGCGCCCGACTCATTTTCCAGTAATACAGATAATATCCGGCGCATATCAGGTTCTCTCCGTTTTGCTTAACCACATTTCATCCATACCGCCGCCACGGATATGCATCGGATAAACGTGCTCTGTGCCGTCGACGATGACGTCCATGAAGACGAGGCGATTGTTTTTAACGTGCTCAAGCGCTTCGCCGAGCTTCGCTTCCAGCTCTGACGGATCGGTTACCCGCATGCCAATATGACCATAGGCTTCAGCCAGGCGGACAAAGTCCGGAAGTGACTTCATATAAGACTGAGAGTGACGGCCAGAATAAATCATATCCTGCCACTGCTTTACCATACCGAGGTAACCGTTATTCAGGTTCAGCACCAGCACTGGCAACTCATATTGCAGCGCAGTAGAAAGCTCCTGAATATTCATCTGTATGCTGCCATCACCCGTCACGCAGATCACCGTTTCGTTTGGCAACGCCAGCTTCACCCCCAGCGCGGCGGGCAGACCAAAGCCCATCGTGCCGAGCCCGCCAGAGTTGATCCAGCGACGCGGTTTATCAAACGGGTAATACAGCGCAGCGAACATCTGATGTTGGCCCACGTCAGAAGTGACATACGCATCGCCATTGGTCAGACGCCAGATCGTCTCGATCACCGCCTGCGGCTTGATGTTCTCACTCTGTGTGTCGTACTTAAGGCACTGACGGCCACGCCACTGTTCGATTTGCTGCCACCAGTCGCGGATCTCGTCCAGCGGTTGAGACGCGGTCTCCTGCGCCAGCAGATCCAACATTTGATCCAGCACCTGTCGTGCGTCCCCCACGATCGGCACATCCGCCGGCACCGTTTTAGAGATTGAAGTCGGATCGATATCAATGTGCAGCACCGTCGCATGCGGACAGTATTTCGCCAGATTATTGGTGGTGCGATCGTCAAAACGCACGCCGACGGCAAAAATCACATCAGAATGGTGCATCGTCATATTGGCTTCATAGGTGCCGTGCATACCCAGCATGCCCAGCGCCTGACGGTGGGTAGCCGGGAATGCCCCCAGCCCCATCAGCGATGACGCGACAGGAAGATTCAGCTTCTCAATCAGTTCGCGTAGTTGCGTTTCACAGGCTGCATTGACGGCGCCGCCCCCCACATAGACTACGGGCTTTTTCGCAGCCAGCAGCGTTTGCAGCGCACGCTTAATCTGGCCTTTGTGCCCTTGCGTCGTCGGATTATATGAACGCATGCTCACCGACTCAGGCCACAGGTAAGGCAGTTTATTCGCGGGATTGAGAATATCTTTCGGCAGATCGACAACCACTGGCCCAGGACGACCGCTGGCGGCCAGCCAGAAGGCTTTTTTCAGTACGCCCGGGATGTCTTCCGTTTGTTTAACCAGAAAGCTGTGCTTCACCACGGGGCGTGAGATCCCCACCATGTCGCATTCCTGAAACGCATCATAGCCAATCAGTGACGTCGCCACCTGTCCGGAGAGAATGACCAGGGGAATGGAGTCCATATACGCAGTCGCAATGCCGGTAATGGCATTGGTCGCCCCCGGTCCGGAAGTGACGAGCACAACACCCACCTCGCCCGTGGCGCGGGCCAGGCCGTCTGCCATATGCACAGCAGCCTGTTCATGACGAACCAGAACATGATCAATACCGCCTACCGTGTGCAGCGCGTCATAAATATCAAGAACCGCACCTCCAGGATAGCCGAACACTTGCTTCACGCCCTGATCGATAAGCGATCGGACGACCATTTCCGCGCCAGACAACATCTCCATGCTTTGCCTCCAGGCTTTTGTTATAGACGGTCAACAGAATTCATTTCCGCGCCGTCTTCTGACAGGGTAAACCCATCTTATAAAGTGCAGAGTGATGGATACCTTAACCGCTCGTTATGAGCCAGGCAATTAGCAAACGGAATGCGGGAATGGGCAATAAAAGCAGAAAAAACAGCTGTCAGACACGAATATGGTGAATTCATCTGCTATGAGGGGAGACGCTAATAATTCATCTCTTAAAAAGAGGATGGATCAGGAAATCATCTATTTTTAAGCCTCCCTGAGTGTCTGAAAAAATGCGAACAGAACAAAATATTGCTTGCATAAAAAAACACAGAATAAACCGCATGGCACCATGCGGTTTATTCACCCTGTCTTATCGACGACAAATATTGATCAGCAGCTCTTCCATCCATTGATGCCCTTTATCCCGCCCCGCCGCTTCATGCCAGGAAAGATAACAGGTACGGCTATTCAGCTTGAGCGGCAGAGGTAAAATTTGCAGGCTCAGCGAATCGGAGAACTCTTCAGCAAGCCAGCGCGGTGCAATAGCGACTAGCTGCGTCTGAGAAACGACATTCAATACGCTGACCATCGCCATTCCCTGATAGGCCACGCTGGCTTGTTTATCGGCAGTGTCATACCACGGCAGACTAAATGAGGCATATCTGTCCAGAGCAACCACGGCATGCTGCTCGCTGTAAACATCGCTTTCACGCAGCGGAGAATTCATACGGGGATGTTTTTTGCTGGCGACTAACACCATTTCATCTTTAAACAACGGAACACAGGCAAACTCTGGACGGCGAAACTCTTCATAGCCCAGAACGAACTCCGTTTCCTGATAACGAAGCTGGTGCTCAGTATTTTGATTTAATGATGATTTAAAAACGAGATGAATATTAGGAGCAATCTGTTCAACTTTATTATATATAACAGACGTCAAATAATTGTCTAACGGACTGCAAACACAGAGATGGAAAACCCGTTCACTGCTTAAGGGTTCAAAACCCGAGCCGGGAAGCTCATTTTGTACCAGCTGTAGCGCCTGACGAATCGAACCGAATAGCTGGAATGCACGCGCCGTGGGCTGGATACCTCTTCCATAGCGGACGAATAACTCGTCGTTAAACATCACCTTAAGTCTGGCTACGGCATTACTCACGGCAGGTTGAGACATTCCCAGAGATTGCGCTGCTCGCGTAATATTCTGCTCCTGCATAACTGCATCAAATACAGTTAACAGATTGAGATCCACTGTGCGCAACTGAGGCTTAACCCCATCATAAGTCTGTGGTTGGTTAATATTATTTTCTGGCATTTCTGACTCCACCGTCACGCTAAATTCCCTTTGCCAAGGTACAGTAATAACTTCGAAAAATATGATTTACCATGCATATACAACAAGCGAAAGGAAATTATTTAAAATTCGGAATATATAAAGAAACCCCATTCAACGAGCGACTTTACGCATCCCATAAATGAAGAGCTAAAAATCGTTCAAAAGATATCTCAAACTTTAATGTGGGCATGAAACCATATAACAGACAAATGCACAATCAACGCACTCATTAATAATGACTTAAGTGTTATTAAACTATTAATGGCATACATCGCATTTTCATTAACAAAATGATATCAATTTTGATAACTTACTCACCCGCAAATCATTCATGTAATTTATAAATCAATGATATGAAACAGATTCCATTTCACAGCACATTGGTAAAAATAGTATGTTTAATTGCTACCAATTATATTCAAATTATTCCAGAGATGAATCGCCAGTCCAATAATAGACAATAAAATCGGTTAGACATGCAAAAACCAGCACAATTAGCTAATGTGTTTATCCTGTGCTAAGTGGCCGTTTTGCCTGAGAGGGGTTGACATGAGTTGGCGTATCCAGTACCACTAAAAGCATATCGCATTCACCTGGAGCACGATTCATGATTCGCACCCTTCGTTTCACCGGTCTACTACTACTAAACGCATCCACTGTGCGCGGTAGACTGGCGGGCGAAATTCAGCGTTGAATCGTCTTCAGTAAAACTAAAAACCCGCGCCACTGCGCGGGTTTTTTTATGCTCGTAGCAAGGCGCCCTAAGACTGACAAGGACCTAACCCATGAGCCAGCAAGTCGTTATTTTCGATACTACTTTACGTGACGGTGAACAGGCATTACAGGCGAGCCTGAGTGTTAAAGAAAAACTGCAAATTGCTCTGGCCCTCGAACGCATGGGTGTAGACGTAATGGAAGTCGGCTTTCCCGTCTCCTCGCCAGGTGATTTCGAGTCAGTGCAGACCATCGCCCGCACCATCAAAAACAGCCGCGTGTGCGGTCTGGCTCGCTGCGTAGAGAAAGATATTGATGTGGCCGCGGAATCCCTGAAAGTTGCAGAAGCCTTCCGTATCCATACATTCATTGCCACCTCCCCCATGCACATTGCGACCAAGCTGCGCAGTACGCTGGATGAAGTGATTGAACGTGCGGTGTATATGGTCAAACGCGCGCGTAACTACACTGATGACGTCGAATTCTCCTGTGAAGATGCAGGCCGCACGCCGATTGACGATTTGGCCCGGGTAGTGGAAGCCGCGATTAATGCCGGAGCCAGAACTATCAACATCCCGGATACCGTCGGCTACACCATGCCGTTTGAGTTCTCCAACATCATCACCGGCCTGTACGATCGCGTGCCAAATATTGATAAAGCCATCATCTCCGTGCATACCCATGACGATTTGGGCCTGGCCGTGGGCAATGCCATCGCAGCCGTCCACGCCGGCGCGCGTCAGGTAGAAGGCGCGATGAACGGTATCGGTGAACGCGCGGGCAACTGCTCGCTGGAAGAAGTGATCATGGCGATCAAGGTGCGCAAAGACATTATGAACGTGCACACCCGCATCAATCACAACGAGATCTGGCGCACCAGCCAGACCGTGAGCCAGATTTGCAACATGCCGATCCCGGCGAACAAGGCGATTGTTGGGGCTGGCGCGTTCGCCCACTCCTCCGGTATTCACCAGGATGGCGTGCTGAAGAACCGTGAAAACTACGAAATCATGACTCCGGAATCCATCGGTCTGAACCAGGTTCAGTTGAACCTGACCTCGCGCTCTGGCCGCGCGGCGGTAAAACACCGTATGGAAGAGATGGGTTATAAGGACAGCGATTACAACATGGATCAGCTGTACGACGCATTCCTGAAGCTGGCTGACAAGAAAGGCCAGGTCTTCGATTACGACCTGGAAGCACTGGCATTCATCAATAAACAGCAGGAAGAGCCAGAACACTTCCGTCTGGACTACTTCACCGTTCAGTCAGGCTCAAGCGATATCGCTACCGCCTCCGTCAAGCTGGCCTGCGGCGATGAAATTAAAGCGGAAGCCGCCAACGGTAACGGCCCTGTGGATGCCATTTACCAGGCGATTAACCGCGTCACTGAGTACGACGTAGAGCTGGTGAAATACGACCTGACGGCAAAAGGGCACGGTAAAGACGCCCTGGGCCAGGTTGATATCGTCGTCAACTACAACGGTCGCCGCTTCCACGGTGTGGGTCTGGCGACAGATATCGTCGAATCCTCCGCGAAAGCGATGGTGCATGTCCTGAACAACATCTGGCGCGCCGCCGAAGTCGAAAAAGAGTTGCAACGCAAAGCTCAGAATAAAGAGAACAACAAGGAAACCGTGTGATGTCGAAGAATTACCATATTGCTGTGTTGCCGGGTGACGGTATTGGCCCGGAAGTGATGGCACAGGCGCTGAAAGTACTGGAAGCTGTTCGTTCGCGTTTTGCGATGAAAATTACCACCAGCCACTACGACGTGGGCGGTATTGCGATTGATAATCACGGTACTCCCCTGCCGAAAGGGACTGTAGAAGGCTGCGAAAATGCCGATGCCGTTCTTTTTGGCTCCGTGGGCGGCCCAAAATGGGAACACCTGCCGCCAGCAGAGCAGCCAGAGCGCGGTGCGCTGCTGCCGTTGCGTAAGCACTTCAAACTGTTCAGCAACCTGCGTCCGGCGAAACTGTACCCGGGGCTGGAAGAGTTTTGCCCGCTGCGCGCGGATATCGCGGCCAACGGTTTCGACATCCTGTGCGTGCGTGAGTTGACCGGCGGCATCTACTTCGGTCAGCCAAAAGGTCGCGAAGGCAGCGGTCAGCATGAGAAAGCGTTTGATACCGAGGTCTATCACCGTTTTGAAATCGAACGTATCGCCCATATCGCGTTTGAGTCAGCGCGCAAACGCCGCCGTAAAGTAACCTCTATTGATAAAGCAAACGTGCTCCAGTCGTCTATTTTGTGGCGCGAAATCGTCAGTGAAGTCGCTAAGCAGTACCCGGACGTTGCGCTGTCGCATATGTATATCGACAACGCAACGATGCAGCTGATCAAAGATCCGTCTCAGTTTGACGTGCTGCTGTGCTCCAACCTGTTCGGCGATATTCTCTCGGATGAATGCGCCATGATCACCGGCTCCATGGGTATGCTGCCCTCGGCCAGCCTGAACGAAGAAGGCTTTGGCCTGTACGAACCGGCGGGCGGCTCCGCGCCGGATATCGCAGGCAAAAATATCGCCAACCCGATTGCGCAGATCCTCTCCCTGGCTCTGCTGCTGCGCTATAGCCTGGATGCAGGCGATGCAGCAACCGCAATTGAAAACGCCATTAACCGGGCGTTAGAAGAAGGTGTCCGTACCGGTGATTTAGCACGCGGCACGGCGGCAGTCAGTACCGATGAAATGGGCGACATCATTGCCCGCTATGTCGCTGAAGGGGTGTAATCATGGCTAAGACGTTATATGAGAAGTTGTTTGATGCGCACGTGGTCTACGAAGCACCAAACGAAACCCCACTGTTGTACATCGACCGTCATCTGGTACATGAAGTGACCTCTCCTCAGGCATTTGACGGCCTGCGCGCGCACAAGCGCCCGGTGCGTCAGCCGGGTAAAACCTTTGCCACGATGGATCACAACGTTTCCACCCAGACCAAAGACATCAATGCATCTGGCGAGATGGCGCGTATCCAGATGCAGGAGCTGATTAAGAACTGTAACGAGTTTGGCGTGGAGCTGTACGATCTGAACCACCCCTATCAGGGTATCGTCCACGTAATGGGGCCTGAGCAGGGGATTACCCTGCCAGGCATGACCATCGTCTGCGGCGACTCCCATACCGCAACCCACGGCGCATTTGGCGCGCTGGCGTTCGGGATTGGGACCTCTGAAGTTGAACACGTTCTGGCGACGCAGACCCTGAAGCAGGGCCGCGCCAAAACCATGAAGATTGAAGTGAAGGGGAAAGCCGCGCCGGGTATCACCGCGAAAGATATCGTGCTGGCGATTATCGGCAAAACCGGCAGTGCAGGCGGCACCGGTCACGTCGTTGAGTTCTGCGGAGATGCTATCCAGGCGCTGAGTATGGAAGGTCGTATGACCCTGTGCAACATGGCCATTGAGATGGGCGCCAAAGCAGGACTGGTGGCCCCAGACGAAACCACCTTCAACTATGTGAAGGGGCGTCTGCATGCGCCGAAAGGTCAGAATTTTGACGACGCGGTAGCGTACTGGAAAACCCTGAAAACGGACGAGGGGGCAATTTTTGATACCGTTGTGACGTTACAGGCGGAAGAGATCGCCCCGCAGGTCACCTGGGGCACCAACCCGGGCCAGGTGATTTCTGTCAACGACAGCATTCCTGACCCGGCTTCCTTCGCCGATCCGGTCGAGCGCGCCAGTGCGGAAAAGGCGCTGGCCTATATGGGGCTGAAACCCGGCGTACCGCTGACCGACGTGAGCATTGATAAAGTGTTCATCGGCTCCTGTACCAACTCCCGTATTGAAGATTTACGCGCTGCGGCAGAAATTGCTAAAGGCCGCAAAGTGGCGCCGGGCGTGCAGGCGCTGGTTGTGCCGGGCTCCGGTCCGGTGAAAGCCCAGGCGGAAGCGGAGGGTCTGGATAAGATCTTTATCGAAGCAGGCTTCGAATGGCGCCTGCCCGGCTGCTCCATGTGTCTGGCGATGAACAACGACCGCCTGAATCCGGGCGAGCGATGTGCCTCCACCAGCAACCGTAACTTTGAAGGCCGTCAGGGCCGCGGTGGGCGCACCCACCTGGTCAGCCCGGCAATGGCCGCCGCTGCGGCAGTCACCGGTCATTTCGCCGATATTCGCAGCCTGAAATAAGGAGACAATCATGGCAGAGAAATTTACCCAACATACGGGCCGTGTTGTCCCGCTGGATGCCGCTAACGTCGATACTGACGCGATCATTCCTAAGCAGTTTTTGCAGAAAGTGACGCGCACGGGTTTTGGTGCGCATCTGTTCAACGACTGGCGCTTCCTCGACGATAAAGGCGAAGTGCCAAACCCGGAATTCGTCCTGAACTTTCCGGAATACAAAGGCGCCTCCATTTTGCTGGCGCGGGAAAACTTTGGCTGCGGATCGTCGCGTGAACATGCGCCATGGGCATTGACCGACTACGGCTTTAAGGTGGTTATCGCCCCAAGCTTCGCGGATATCTTCTACGGCAACAGCTTTAACAACCAGCTGCTGCCGGTGACGCTGAGTGACGAACAGGTCGATGAATTGTTCGCGCTGGTTAAGGCAAATCCGGGCATGTCGTTTGAAGTGGATCTGGAAGGGGAGGTGGTGAAAGCCGGGGATAAAACCTACAGCTTCAGCATTGATGCCTTCCGTCGCCACTGCATGCTGAACGGTCTGGACAGCATTGGTTTAACTCTCCAGCACGAAGACGCCATCTCCGCGTACGAGAAAAAACAGCCTGCGTTTATGGGCTAAAGACAATGGCCCGCAAAAAGCGGGCCATTGATTTGTTTCGTAAAGCCGCCTTCCAAAATCAGACATCCTTAACCCGGCAAGTCAGCCCAAGCGTAACCACCGAAATCGCGGCAATCACCCAGTAAACTGAGCCATGCCCGTAACTTTGCGCCAGCGCCCCCTGAATCACCCCCGCCAGGATCACTCCGGTCGAAATACTGTTGGTAAAAAGCGTGGTCGCAGAGCCTGCGCGTCCGGGCATAAGATCCTGGAACCAGAGCATGCCGATCCCGGCAACGATGCCGATAAATACCGCGTTAAACAGCTGTAACGTCAGCAAAGCTTCACGCGAATGGAACAGGATCAGCCCCGCGTAGAACACCACCCCAGCCGCCACGGCGACAACCATCATCCGACGCTTTCCGAAACGTTTGACGTAGTAACCCGCCAGAATCATCGCCGGAATTTCCAGCCCGGCAGCGGTGCCCATTAAGATCCCCGCGAGCTTGTCCGGTAAGCCCAGATCGCTGCTGATCCACAGCGGCATATCGATGATGTACATGGTGTTACAGGTCCACATCAGCGTGGAGGCGATAAACAACATGCGGACGTTTTTATCCTGCCAGCCGCTCACCTGCGTGATGGGCTTGTCCGTCACCTGCTCTACGCGCGCCACCGATGGCAGCGCAAAGGCTATCAGCGCCAGGCTGATGACAAAAATCCCCGCCGCGATGGAAAACATGGTGGTGAAGCCGTAGTTCAGCGCCAGCATGAACGCCAGCGGGGGACCGATGACCCACGCGAGAGAGAGCTGCGCACGCATCACCGAGCTGAACATCACCACTTCCCTCGCCGAGTTGTCGGCGTACTCCCGTGCCAGGGCGAAGAGCTGCGGCATGGCGGTGTTCGCCAGAGAGGCCAGCAGCACGCCGCAGGTAATGAGCGTCAGGTAATGGCGGTTGAAGGCAAACAGCAGCGCGTTGCCCACGGCCATTGCGCAACAAAAGAGGATCAGCTTGCGGCGATCGCCCTGGCTGTCGGATCGTTTCGCCAGCCACAGGCTGACGAGGATCCCGGCAATGGCGTTGACGGTGTAGAACAGGCCCACCCAAAACGGCTGCGCCCCCACCTCGCGGCTGAGAAACAGGCTCAGCGTCGGCGCCTGTAGCGCGCCGGCTACGCCCATCATGAAGGCCACCAGCATAAAAGCGGCGTACACGCCATTCAGGCGTCGCCCCATCGTCATCAACCAGAGCATGCGCAAGTCCTTATGAAAGCGAATCGAAATTGGGTGAAATAGTAAACGAAAAAAGCCAGCAAAAAACATTTTGCTGGCGGGTGATTAGCACCAATACTCAGTCACACATGATCGAGGCGAGTTAGCGAGAAGAGGTCGGTTTCGTAACGTCCCACTGCATCAGATCTTCCAGTATTCTCAGCCGCTGCTCTGCGCACTGGCGGGCCAGCCAGGACACTCCCTTTGTCGCTGAAAAATAGTGCTGATAAAACTGACGTGCGGTAGACCTCTTCATAATTTACCTCCTCGCTTCATCGATAAGGATTATTGGCTTAATATAGGGATTAATAAATTGCTGATTTTTTGTCAGGAGTTCCCCTTTTATGCCTTCTGGTCGTCTGCAACAACAATTTATCCGCCTCTGGCAGTGCTGCGAGGGGCAATCGCAGGAGACCACGCTGAACGAGCTGGCTGAACTCCTCAACTGCTCCCGGCGTCATATGCGTACCCTCCTCAACACCATGCAGCAGCAGGGCTGGCTAAACTGGGAGGCTGAAGCCGGACGCGGCAAGCGCTCGCGCCTGACTTTCCTTTATACCGGCCTGGCGCTACAGCAACAGCGGGCGGAGGATCTGCTGGAGCAGGACCGTATCGATCAGCTGGTCCAGCTGGTGGGCGACAAGGCCGCCGTGCGCCAAATGCTGGTCTCCCATCTCGGACGCAGTTTTCGTCAGGGCCGACACATTCTGCGGGTGCTCTACTACCGTCCGATGAAAAATCTGTTGCCCGGCACGGCGTTACGGCGTTCTGAAACCCACATGGCCCGACAAATCTTCAGCGGCCTGACGCGAATAAATGAGGAAAACGGGGAACTGGAGGCGGATATCGCGCACCACTGGCAACAGCTTTCCCCGCGCCACTGGCGCTTTTTCTTACGCCCCGGCATTCATTTCCACCATGGACGCGAGCTGGAGATGCGCGACGTTATCGATTCCTTAGAGCGAGCCCGCACGCTGCCGCTCTATTCGCATATCTCGCGGATCCACTCCCCAACGGCCTGGACGCTGGATATTGAGCTATCGCAGCCGGACAAATGGCTTCCGTGGCTTCTGGGCTACGTCCCCTCAATGATCCTGCCTGCCGAGTGGCGCTCCCTGAACAATTTTTCCAGCCAGCCGATTGGTACGGGCCCCTACTCCGTTACACGAAACAACAGTAATCAGCTGAAGATCCGCGCCTTTGATGATTACTTTGGCTACAGGGCGTTGATCGACGAAGTGAACGTCTGGGTGTTACCGGATCTCAACGAAGAGCTGAGCGCAGGCCTGACCCTGGAAGGGCCAACAGCCGGTGAAAAGGCGTTCGAAAGCCGCCTGGAGGAGGGCTGCTACTACTTGCTCTTTGATAGCCGCAGCCATCGCGGGGCAAACCACGACGTACGCAGGTGGATCAGCCATATTCTTGCCCCTGCTAACCTGATTTATCACGCAGAGGAGCAATACCAGACCTGGTGGTTCCCGGCCTATGGCCTGCTTCCGCGCTGGCACCATGCGCAGCCAGTGCGCAGTGAAAAACCTGCCGGACTGGAGACCATCACCCTCAGCTACTATCGCGATCACATTGAGCACAGGTTTATCGCAAGGATCATGAGCACGCTGCTGGCAGCCGAAGGCGTGACGCTGGCGATACAGGAAGTCGATTATGATGAATGGCATCGCGGAGACGTCATCAGCGATATCTGGCTCAACAGCGCAAACTTTACGCTGCCGCTTGATTTCTCGCTCTTTTCTCACCTGTACGAAGTGCCCCTGATTCAGCACTGTATCAACCGGGACTGGCAGCAGGACGCCGCACGGTGGCGGGCAGGAGAAATGGATCTGGCCGCCTGGTGTCAGGAATTACTGGCCGGGCAGACGATCGTACCGTTGATTCACCACTGGCTGCTGATCCAGGGCCAGCGCAGCATGCGCGGCCTGCGGATGAACACCCTGGGCTGGTTTGATTTTAAATCCGCCTGGTTTGCGCCGCCGGAGCCATAACGCTTTCGTAATATTCACCAAATCATTACAATAGCGCCGTTCTCAACGGGGTGCTGCATCACAGATGTGCGCTGAGATAATACCCGTCGAACCTGATCCGGATAACGCCGGCGAAGGGATTTGAGGCTGTCGCTCAAAATCCTTTGCCACTCAACCCTGAGGTGCAAAGTGTTAAAAAACGTTCTTCCTCTGCTGGCGCTGTTTGCGCTGCCTGTTTTTGCTAAGCCTGTTCTGACGGTCTACACCTACGACTCCTTCTCCGCCGACTGGGGCCCTGGCCCGGTGGTAAAAAAAGCCTTTGAAGCGGACTGCAACTGCGAGTTGAAATTCGTGGCGCTGGAAGATGGCGTCTCGCTGCTTAACCGGCTGCGCATGGAAGGCAAAAACAGCAAAGCCGACGTGGTGCTCGGGCTGGATAACAACCTGCTGGAAGCCGCCACCCAAACCAGACTGTTCGCCAAAAGCGGCGTGGCGGCAGATGCCGTTAACGTACCGGGCGGCTGGAAAAACGACACCTTCGTTCCCTTTGATTACGGTTACTTTGCGTTTGTCTACGATAAAAACAAGCTGAAGAATCCGCCCAAAAGCCTGAAAGAGCTGGTCGAAAGTGACCAGAAATGGCGCGTGATTTACGAAGATCCGCGTACCAGCACGCCGGGTCTGGGGCTGCTGCTGTGGATGCAAAAAGTTTACGGGGATAAAACGCCGGAAGCGTGGCAGAAGCTGGCCGCGAAAACCGTTACCGTCACCAAAGGCTGGAGCGAAGCCTATGGCCTGTTCCTGAAAGGCGAAAGCGACCTGGTGCTGAGCTACACTACCTCTCCGGCCTACCACATTATCGCCGAGAAGAAAGACAACTACGCCGCCGCGAACTTTGCTGAAGGGCATTATTTGCAGGTGGAAGTGGCCGCCCGCACCGCCGCGAGCAAACAGCCGGAGCTTGCCGAAAAATTCCTGAAATTTATGATCTCCCCGGCATTTCAGAACGCTATTCCGACCGGCAACTGGATGTACCCGGTCACTGACGTTGCGCTGCCGGCAGGCTTTGAGCAGCTAAACAAGCCGCAAACCTCACTGGAATTTACGCCGCAGCAGGTTGCCGCCCAGCGCGCCGCATGGATTAGTGAATGGCAACGCGCCGTCAGCCGCTGATCCCCGGCTGGTTAGTTCCCGGCCTGCTCGCCGCCGTACTGATGGTCGTCGTCAGCCTGGGTGCATTCCTTGCGCTGTGGTTTAACGCGCCAGAGAGCGATCTGCTCGCCCTCTGGCACGACAGCTATCTCTGGCACGTCATCCGCTTCTCCTTCTGGCAGGCGTTTCTCTCCGCGCTGCTGTCGGCGATCCCGGCCATTTTCCTTGCACGCGCCCTCTATCGCAGACGTTTCCCCGGCAGGCTTGCCCTGCTGCGGCTGTGCGCGATGACGCTGATCCTGCCCGTGCTGGTGGCGGTGTTCGGCATTCTGAGCGTCTACGGTCGGCAGGGCTGGCTGGCATCCCTCTTCAACCTGCTTGGTCTGGAATGGACCTTCTCCCCTTACGGCCTGAAAGGCATTCTGCTGGCGCATATTTTTTTCAATATGCCGATGGCGACGCGCCTCTTTTTACAGGCGCTGGAAAACATTCCCGGTGAGCAGCGTCAGATTGCCGCCCAGCTTGGCATGCGCGGCTGGTCGTTCTTCCGCTTTGTCGAATGGCCGTGGCTGCGACGCCAGATTGCTCCGGTTGCCGCGCTAATCTTTATGCTCTGCTTCGCCAGCTTCGCGACCGTACTTTCTCTCGGCGGCGGGCCGCAGGCCACCACCATTGAGCTGGCGATCTATCAGGCCTTAAGTTACGACTACGATCCGGGCCGCGCCGCGCTGCTGGCGATCGTGCAGATGGTCTGCTGCCTGGCGCTGGTGTTACTCAGCCAGCGGCTAAGTAAAGCGATCCCCACAGGTAGCAATAACCTGACAGGCTGGCGCGATCCGCAGGACAGCCTGCACAGCCGCGTCGCGGATTTTATGCTAATCGCATTGGCACTCCTGCTTCTGCTGCCCCCGCTGCTGGCCGTTATTGTTGATGGCCTGAATCGCAATGTGTTGTCGGTACTGCAACAGCCTGTCCTGTGGCAGGCGACGTGGACCTCATTGCGCATCGCGCTGGCAGCCGGGATCCTGTGCGTGATCCTGACCATGATGCTGCTCTGGAGCAGCCGCGAGCTGTACGCGCGTCATGCCCGTAAAGCCGCACACGCGCTGGAGCTGACGGGTATGCTGATCCTGGCGATGCCGGGCATTGTGCTGGCGACCGGATTCTTTTTACTGTTCAACAGCACCATCGGCCTGCCGGAAAGCGCCGACGGCATCGTCATTTTTACCAACGCACTGATGGCCATCCCTTACGCGCTCAAGGTGCTGGAAAACCCGATGCGCGACGTCAACAGCCGCTACAGTTTGCTGTGTCAGTCGCTGGGCATGCAGGGCTGGCAGCGTCTGAAGGTGGTCGAACTGCGCGCGCTAAAGCGTCCGCTGGCCCAGGCGCTGGCGTTTGCCTGCGTGCTGTCGATTGGCGATTTTGGCGTGGTGGCCCTCTTCGGCAACGAGGATTTCCGCACGCTGCCGTTCTGGCTTTATCAGCAAATTGGCTCCTATCGTAGCCAGGACGGCGCCGTCACGGCGCTGCTCCTGTTACTGCTGTGCTTTGCGTTATTTACCGTTATCGAAAAACTTCCGGGGCGTGATGTTAAAACTGACTGATGTAACCTGGCTTTATGAGCACCTGCCAATGCGTTTTACCCTCTCCGTTCGTCAGGGAGAGCGAATAGCAGTGCTTGGCCCCAGCGGGGCCGGAAAAAGTACCCTGCTCAATCTGATTGCCGGTTTTTTACAGCCTGCCAGCGGGTCGATCGTCATTGATAATGGCGAGTATACCTACGCTCCGCCAGCTAAACGCCCGGTGTCGATGCTGTTCCAGGAAAACAATCTGTTCAATCATCTTACGGTGTGGCAGAACATCGCGCTGGGTATGGATCCGGGGTTAAAGCTCAGTGCTGCGCAGCGTCAGACGCTGGAGGCAATCGCCGAACAAATGGGCCTGGCTGCGTTTATCAACAGACTACCGGGTGAGCTTTCGGGCGGCCAGCGCCAGCGCGTGGCGCTGGCGCGCTGTCTGGTGCGCAAGCAGCCGCTGCTGCTGCTCGACGAACCCTTTTCGGCGCTCGACCCGGCCCTGCGTCAGGAGATGCTCTCGCTGGTTGAGGAGGTTTGCGAGCGCGAGCAACTGACGATGCTGATGGTTTCGCATAGCATCGAAGATGCCGCACGCATCGCGCCGCGATCGGTGGTGATCGCGGAGGGACGTATTCTGTGGGATGGGGAAACAGAAGAACTTCTGAGTGGTAAGGCGGGGGCGTCTTCATTGTTGGGTATTCGTGCGGTCTGATGCCCTCACCCTGGCCCTCTCCCACAGGGAGAGGGAAAACACCTTAACGGCTCACCACCTTTAACAGGATCTCGCCGTACACCGGCATCAGCGGGTGACGAATCAGCGCGACCAGCGCGACCACTGCCACGCCGAGCGTCAGCGGGGCCAGCCAGAGCAGGCGAGTGCGCGGAAGATAGCGCGTCAGACGATCAACACTGGCTTTCGCGCTGCGCCACAGGCGCCAGCAGAGCCAGACCGCCAGCCACAGCAGCACCGCCGTGCCCAGCAGCAGCCATTTAAACTCACCGCTTTGCATACCGTCAGGAATATCAATCGCCGCGCCCGCCAGGATACCCGGCAGGAAGTAGAACGGCGGCCAGAAGACGCAGCCGATGATATTCGGCACCACAAACTTCGCGACGGGCAGATCCAGCATCCCGGCCACCATCGGCACCAGCGGACGCGTTGGGCCAACGAAGCGCCCCACGAGGATGGTGAACATGCTGTGCTGGTGCAGCGCATGCTCGGTTTTATCCAGCAGCGCTTTGTTTTTTTTCATGAACGACCAGCGGTGCAGCGGCTTCTTAAAGCGCCAGCCCAGCCAGAAGGAGATCCAGTCCCCCAGCAAACAGCCGATAATACCGGCCATCCACGCCTGCCAGAAATTGACCTCGCCGCTGCCGATAAGCGCCCCAAGCCCCGCCATCATCACGGTGCCGGGCAGGATCAGCCCGACCAGCGCCAGCGACTCCAGAAACGCCACCAGCGCCACGGCGATGAGCGAATACATAACGGACTGGGTAATAAAATGTTCCAGCAATGCCTGCATAACTATTCCGGTCAGAAAACGAATCAGCGATTCTGCTTAGCGCCCTGCACCGCGTCAAGGCATCAATTGTCTGAATAGTTTACAAGATGCGCCTGAAGTTCACCTGAATGTTTACCGATTATTCACATCCCGCACGGAATTCGCTCGGGCTGGCACCGGTGCACTTCTTAAACACGCGAGAGAAATAGAGCTGATCTTCAAAGCCGACGTTACGCCCGACGGTGGCGATAGGCATTCGGGTGGTGCTGAGCAGCAGTTTCGCCTGGCTGATGCGCTGATCCTCGCGCCAGCTGAGTACGCTCACGCCAAGCTGCTGGCGGAACAGATGCGACAGCCGTGACGGCGACAGGCACACATGCTGGGCGACGCTGGCAATATCAAACTGGCTGTCGGCAAGGTGGTCGCTGATGTACTGGCAGGCGTCGCGGACGCGGTTGTCCAGCGGCGGATTAAGCGACTCGTTGATGGCCTCCATGCGGCGCAGCAGCACCTGTTCAAGCAGGTTGATGGCCAGCAGTTCGGCGTAGCGCCCGCCCGCCTGCCCTGCCTCAATAATCTGTGCGAACAGCTCACGGAACTGCGCCAGATGCGCCTCATCCGGGCGATATAAACCGGTATGGGCGAAAATGGCCGGCCACGAGAGCCACTCCTGCCAGTAGGCGCGCGGACGGAAATAGACCCACTGGTGATACCACTCTTTGGCATCCGGGTGGCGCCCGTAGTGATGGATCTCCCCCGGCGGGAACAGCAGCATATCACCGGGGCGGCAGATAAACTGTTGATCCCCATTTTTGACGACGCCTTCTCCGCGTACGGTCAGGTTCAGGATATATCCCTTCATGCCAAGAGGGCGATCGACGTAAAAATCGAGATATCCCTCGGCCTCAATTGGCGTCAGTCCCGCCACCAGATGGGCGTTAAATGAGTAGCCCGGCAGTAAGGGATCGTTTTGCGGTTCGGCCATAGATTCAGTTCTCCCAAGGGTCCTGAAGGAAACCAATTGTCCATATCGATACAAGCAGTATAAAAATGGCCCGCGAAAAGATCCAAAAAGCATCACGCCTCTTTTACGTCCGCCATGTTTCAGCCTTTCCCCCTGATTTCTCCGCCAGCACGGGCAGATAAGCAGTAACAAAAGTGTCTATAAGTGCGGCAGAAATGTCCACATAGAATATTTGCACGGCGTCACACTTTGCGTGGCTACAGCAATTTAGTCCATAAGATTAGCGGATCCTGCCTGACGATTTTTGTCCCTAGTCTCTAATGTTCTTCCATACCTGTTTTTTGGATGGAGCAACACCATGGCAATTGCAATTGGCCTCGATTTTGGCAGCGACTCAGTTCGCGCGCTGGCAGTGGACTGTACGACTGGCCAGGAGATAGCAACCAGCGTTGAGTGGTATCCGCGCTGGCAAGAGGGGCGCTACTGCGATGCGCCAAACAACCAGTTCCGTCACCACCCGCGGGACTACATCGAGTCGATGGAAGCGGCGATCAAAACCGTTCTGGCGGAGTTGACCGACGCCCAGCGGGCCGATGTCGTGGGGATTGGCGTCGACAGCACCGGCTCAACGCCTGCCCCTGTCGATGCCGAAGGCCGCGTACTGGCGCTGCGACCGGAGTTTGCCGACAACCCGAACGCCATGTTTGTGCTGTGGAAAGACCATACCGCCGTGGAAGAGGCGGAAGCCATCACCCGCTTATGCCATCAGCCGGGCAAAACTGACTACTCCCGCTACATCGGCGGGATTTACTCCAGCGAGTGGTTCTGGGCCAAGATCCTGCACGTTACCCGCGCGGACGCGTCGGTCGCACAGGCAGCGGCGTCATGGATTGAGCTGTGCGACTGGGTTCCCGCCCTGCTCTCCGGCACCACGCGTCCGCAGGATATTCGCCGCGGCCGTTGCAGCGCCGGGCATAAATCGCTGTGGCATGAAAGCTGGGGTGGTCTGCCTCCGGCAGCGTTCTTCGATGAACTCGACCCGATCATCAACAAAAACCTGACATACCCGCTGTTCACCGACACCTTCACCGCCGATATCCCGGTCGGCACGCTCTGCGAAGAGTGGGCGAAACGCCTCGGTCTGCCGCAAAACGTGACCATTTCCGGCGGCGCGTTCGACTGCCATATGGGGGCCGTGGGCGCGGGTGCGCAGCCCAACACGCTGGTGAAAGTTATCGGCACCTCCACCTGTGACATTCTGACGGCAGATAAAGCCAGCGTCGGCGACCGCGCGGTGAAAGGCATCTGCGGTCAGGTTGACGGCAGCGTGGTGCCTGATTTTATCGGCCTTGAAGCGGGCCAGTCCGCCTTCGGTGATATTTATGCCTGGTTTGGCCGCGTGCTCGGCTGGCCGCTGGATCAGCTGGCTGCCGCGCATCCTGAACTGAAAACGCAGATTACGGCGAGCAAAAAACAGCTCCTGCCGCAGCTCACCGACGCCTGGGCAAAAAATCCGTCTCTCGACCACCTGCCGGTGGTGCTGGACTGGTTCAACGGCCGTCGTACGCCGTTTGCCAACCAGCGTCTGAAAGGAGTGATTACCGATCTCAACCTCGCGACCGACGCGCCCGCGCTGTTTGGCGGCCTGATCGCCGCCACCGCGTTCGGCGCGCGTGCCATCATGGAGTGCTTCATCGACCAGGGCATTGACGTGATCAACGTGATGGCGCTGGGCGGGATCGCCCGTAAAAATCCGGTGATTATGCAGGCCTGCTGCGACGTGCTGAACCGGTCGCTGCAAATTGTGGCCTCCGATCAGTGCTGTGCGCTGGGTGCCGCGATTTTCGCTGCCGTGGCCGCAGGCGTCCATGCGGATATCCCGACCGCGCAACAGCATATGGCGAGCGCCGTCGAAAATACGCTCCATCCGCAGACTCAGCAGGCACAACGCTTTGAACAGCTTTATCAGCGCTACCAGCAATGGGCAAAAAGCGCCGAACTTCACTATCTCCCTGTCGCCGCCCCGGCCAAAAGCACCGCGGACACTACGGCAACCCTGACACATTAAGGACACGATAATGACCATTTTTAATAATTATGAAGTGTGGTTTGTGATTGGCAGCCAGCATTTGTACGGACCGGAAGCGTTGCAGCAGGTGACGAAACACGCGGAGCACGTTGTGAATGCGCTGAACGCGGAAGCCAAACTGCCGTGCAAACTGGTGCTGAAGCCGCTGGGGACTACCCCGGACGAAATCACCAACATTTGCCGCGATGCCAATTACGATGACAAATGCGCTGGCCTGGTGGTGTGGCTGCACACCTTCTCACCAGCCAAAATGTGGATCAACGGCCTGGCTATCCTCAACAAACCGCTGTTGCAATTCCACACGCAGTTCAACGCCTCCCTGCCGTGGGACAGCATCGACATGGACTTCATGAACCTGAACCAGACCGCGCACGGCGGCCGCGAGTTCGGCTTCATCGGCGCGCGCATGCGTCAACAGCATGCCGTGGTGACCGGCCACTGGCAGGATGGCCAGGCACAAAAACGCATTGGCTCCTGGATGCGTCAGGCGGTATCTAAGCAGGATACCCGTCACCTGAAAGTGGTGCGTTTCGGCGACAACATGCGCGAAGTGGCGGTCACCGACGGTGATAAAGTGGCCGCGCAGATTAAATTTGGCTTTTCCGTCAACACCTGGGCGGTGGGCGACCTGGTGCAGGTGGTGAATGACATCAGCGATGGCGACGTTAACGCGCTGGTGGACGAGTACGAAAGCAGCTACCGTCTGACGCCTGCGGCACAAATCAACGGCGACAAGCGCCAGAATGTGCTGGACGCGGCGCGCATTGAGCTGGGCATGAAGCGCTTCCTGGAACAGGGCGGCTTCCACGCTTTTACCACCACCTTTGAAGATCTCCACGGCCTGAAACAGCTCCCGGGTCTGGCGGTACAACGTCTGATGCAGCAGGGCTACGGCTTTGCGGGCGAAGGCGACTGGAAAACTGCCGCTCTGCTTCGCATCATGAAGGTGATGTCAACCGGTCTACAGGGCGGCACCTCTTTTATGGAGGACTACACCTACCACTTCGAGAACGGCAACGATCTGGTGCTCGGCTCGCACATGCTGGAAGTGTGTCCATCCATCGCGGTTGAAGAGAAACCGATCCTCGACGTGCAGTACCTCGGCATTGGCGGCAAAGCGGATCCGGCCCGTCTGATCTTCAACACCCGTACCGGCCCGGCCATTAACGCCAGCCTGATCGACCTCGGCGACCGTTTCCGCCTGCTGGTGAACTGCGTCGATGCGGTGGAAACTCCGCATTCTCTGCCGAAACTGCCGGTCGCCAACGCCTTGTGGAAAGCGCAGCCTGACCTGCCAACCGCGTCGGAAGCCTGGATCCTGGCCGGCGGCGCGCACCACACCGTATTCAGCCACGCGCTTGACCTGAACGATATGCGTCAGTTTGCCGAGCTGCACGACATCGAACTGACCGTGATTGATAACGATACCCGTCTGCCAGCCTTTAAAGACGCGCTGCGCTGGAACGAAGTCTATTACGGTTCAAAACGCTAAGCCCTGAATGCCCGGTGGCACTTCGTTTACCGGGCCTACGGTTCTGTAGGCCGGATAAGCGAAGCGCCATCCGGCAGGAGACGACAATGTTAGAAGATCTCAAACGTCAGGTACTCGAAGCCAACCTGGCGCTGCCAAAACATAACCTGGTGACCCTGACCTGGGGCAACGTCAGCGCCGTTGACCGGGAAAAAGGGGTGTTCGTGATCAAGCCTTCCGGCGTGGATTACACGGTAATGACCGCAGAAGACATGGTGGTGGTCAGCATCGAAACGGGTGAAGTGGTTGAAGGCAATAAAAAGCCCTCCTCCGATACGCCCACTCACCGCCTGCTGTATCAGGCCTTCCCGACCATCGGTGGGATTGTGCATACCCATTCGCGTCACGCGACCATCTGGGCGCAGGCGGGCCAGCCTATTCCGGCGACCGGCACCACCCACGCGGACTACTTTTACGGCACCATTCCCTGCACGCGTCTGATGACCGATGCGGAGATCAACGGTGAGTACGAATGGGAAACCGGGAACGTGATCGTCGAAACCTTCGAAAAACAGGGAATCGACGCGGCGCAAATGCCCGGCGTGCTGGTGCACTCCCACGGCCCGTTTGCCTGGGGTAAAAACGCGGAGGACGCGGTGCACAACGCGATCGTGCTGGAGGAAGTCGCCTATATGGGGATCTTCTGCCGCCAGATGGCACCGCAGCTGCCGGACATGCAGCAAACCCTGCTGGATAAGCATTACCTGCGTAAGCACGGTGCGAAAGCCTACTACGGGCAGTAAACCTTTGCCCGGTGGCGCTGCGCTTACCGTGAGTGCGGAACCTCTAGGCCGGATAAGCGCAGCGCCATCCGACTGAACAGGCACTGTATAAAACCCCAGCAAACACCCCTCAACCAGGCTATAATCAGGCCTGGTTTTGTTTTATGGGATAACGCCGTGACGCAGGCGCAAGAAGGCTTTTTACTGACCAGACACTGGCGGGATACCCCTCAGGGTACTGAGGTTGAATTCTGGCTGGCAACGGACAACGGCCCGCTAAACGTTACGCTCCCGCCGCAGGAGTCCGTGGCCTTTATTCCTGAAGCTCACGTCGAGAAAGTGAAACAAATGCTGCGCGGCGAAAACGGCTGGCGCATAACCCCGCTTGAACTGAAAGATTTCCACCGCCAGCCGGTTTACGGCCTCTATTGCCGCGCCCATCGCCAGTTAATGCGCTATGAAAAACTGCTCCGTGAAGCGGGCGTGACGCTTTACGAGGCCGACATTCGCCCGCCTGAACGCTTTCTGATGGAGCGGTTTATCACCGCCCCCGTCTGGGTAGATGGCACCGCGCAAAATGGCAGGATCGTTAACGCGCGCCTCAAGCCTAGCCCGAATTATCGCCCCCCGCTCAAGTGGGTCTCGCTGGATATCGAAACCACCCGCCACGGCGAACTGTACTGCATTGGTCTGGAAGGCTGTGGGCAGCGGGTTGTCTATATGCTCGGGCCGCCAAACGGCGATGCGTCCGCGCTGGATTTTAATCTGGAGTACGTCAACAGCCGCCCGCAACTGCTGGAGAAGCTTAACCAGTGGTTTGCCGAGCACGATCCGGATGTTCTGATCGGCTGGAACGTAGTGCAGTTTGACCTGCGCGTGCTGCAAAAACATGCCGAGCGTTACCGTATCCCGCTGATTCTGGGGCGCGGCAACAGCGAGCTGGAGTGGCGTGAGCATGGTTTTAAGAACGGTGTTTTCTTCGCGCAGGCTAACGGTCGCCTGATTATCGACGGCATCGAGGCGCTGAAATCCGCCTTCTGGAACTTCTCTTCCTTCTCGCTGGAAGCGGTCGCCCAGGAACTGCTCGGCGAAGGTAAATCCATCGACAATCCCTGGGACCGAATGGACGAGATCGACCGGCGCTTTAATGAAGATAAACCCGCGCTCGCCACCTATAACCTGAAAGATTGCGAGCTGGTGACGCAGATCTTCCACAAAACCGAGATCATGCCCTTCCTGCTGGAGCGGGCGACGGTGAACGGCCTTGCGGTCGACAGGCACGGCGGCTCGGTAGCGTCCTTCAGCCACCTCTATTTCCCGCGGATGCACCGGGCGGGCTATGTCGCCCCTAACCTCGGCGACGTGCCGCCGCAGGCCAGCCCCGGCGGTTACGTGATGGATTCACGGCCCGGGCTGTATGACTCGGTGCTGGTGCTGGATTTTAAAAGCCTGTATCCGTCCATTATCCGCACGTTTCTGATTGATCCGGTGGGGCTGGTGGAGGGGATGGCGCAGCCAGACGATGCGCACAGCACCGAAGGTTTTCTTGGAGCACGCTTCTCGCGGGAAAAACACTGCCTGCCCGAAATTGTGGGAAACATCTGGCACGGCCGCGATGAGGCCAAGCGCCACGGCAACAAGCCGCTCTCACAGGCGCTGAAAATCATTATGAACGCCTTTTACGGCGTGCTGGGTACCAGTGCCTGCCGCTTCTTTGATCCCCGTCTGGCGTCGTCCATCACCATGCGCGGGCACGAGATTATGCGCCAGACCAAAGCGCTGATTGAATCCCGGGGCTATGATGTGATTTATGGCGATACAGACTCCACCTTTGTCTGGCTGAAAGCCACCCATTCGGAAGACGACGCCGCACAAATCGGCAAAGATCTGGTCGCCTTTGTGAACGACTGGTGGCGCGAAAGTTTGCAAAAAGAGCGGTTAACCAGCGCGTTAGAGCTGGAGTTTGAAACCCATTTTGCCCGCTTTTTAATGCCGACCATTCGCGGAACCGACCAGGGCAGCAAGAAGCGCTACGCCGGGCTGATTCAGGAAGGTGACACGCAGCGGATGGTGTTTAAAGGGCTGGAGACAGTGCGCACCGACTGGACGCCGCTGGCACAGCAGTTCCAGCAGACGCTCTACCTGCGGGTGTTCCGCAATGAGCCTTATCAGGATTATGTGCGCGACACCATCGCCAGCCTGATGGCGGGTGAACTGGATGACCAGCTGGTGTATCGCAAGCGCCTGCGCCGCCCGCTGGCCGAATATCAACGTAACGTTCCTCCCCACGTACGCGCCGCGCGGCTGGCGGATGAAGAGAACGTTCGCCGGGGCCGTGCGCCGCAGTATCAGAACCGGGGAACGATCAAATACGTCTGGACCACTAACGGCCCGGAACCCGTTGATTACCAGCAGTCTCCGCTTGATTACGATCACTACCTGACCCGCCAGCTTCAGCCGGTTGCGGAGGGAATTTTACCGTTCATCAATGACGACTTTGCTACACTAGTGACAGGACAACTTGGGCTATTTTGACGCGTGACGAAACCGTTGCCATCCAGTACCATAGCGCCCTTTCCATTCCCGGACCCATTTTTCGATGACCGTCTTTTTTGACGGGGTCGAACTATTGCCTGCAATTAAAGATTAGAGCCGAACAACTATGCCTTTTACACTTGGTCAACGCTGGATCAGCGATACAGAAAGCGAACTTGGATTAGGAACCGTCGTTGCCGTCGATGCGCGCATGGTTACCCTCCTTTTCCCTGCTACCGGTGAAAACCGCCTGTACGCTCGCAATGACTCCCCTGTTACCCGCGTAATGTTCAATCCGGGCGACACCGTGACCAGCCACGAAGGCTGGCAGCTGAAGGTTGAAGACGTAAAAGAAGAGAATGGACTGCTCGCCTACATCGGTACGCGTCTTGATACCGACGAGACGAATGTTATCCTGCGTGAAGTGCTGCTCGACAGCAAACTGGTTTTCAGCAAGCCGCAGGACCGTCTGTTTGCCGGGCAAATCGACCGAATGGATCGCTTCTCTCTGCGCTACCGCGCGCGTAAGTTCCAGAGTGAACAGTACCGCATGCCGTGGAGCGGCCTGCGCGGTCAGCGTACCAGCCTTATTCCCCATCAGCTGAATATCGCCCATGACGTGGGCCGTCGCCATGCGCCTCGCGTGCTGCTGGCTGACGAAGTGGGCCTGGGTAAAACCATCGAAGCAGGCATGATCCTGCACCAGCAGCTGCTCTCTGGCGCTGCCGAGCGCGTGCTGATTGTGGTGCCGGAAACGCTGCAACACCAGTGGCTGGTCGAGATGCTGCGCCGCTTTAACCTGCGCTTCTCCCTGTTCGACGACGAGCGCTATGCCGAAGCCCAGCACGACGCGGACAACCCGTTTGAAACCGAACAGTTGGTCATTTGTTCCCTGGACTTCGTGCGCCGCAGCAAGCAACGCCTGGAGCATCTGTGCGACGCTGAATGGGATCTGATGGTCGTCGACGAAGCACACCACCTCGTCTGGAGCGAGGACGCGCCAAGCCGCGAATACATGGCGATTGAGCAGCTTGCCGAGCGCGTACCAGGCGTTCTGCTTCTGACCGCCACCCCGGAGCAGCTGGGTCTTGAGAGCCACTTCGCCCGTCTGCGCCTGCTCGATCCGAACCGTTTCCACGATTTTGAGCAGTTTGTTGAAGAGCAGAAAAACTATCGTCCGGTGGCGGACGCCGTCGCGCTGCTGCTGGCCGGTAATCGTCTCTCTAATGATGAACTTAACACCCTCAGCGATCTTATCGGCGAGCAGGATATTGAGCCGCTGCTTCAGGCCGCGAACAGCGACAGCGATAATGCGGGATCCGCGCGTAAAGAGCTGATCGACATGCTGATGGACCGCCACGGCACCAGCCGCGTGCTGTTCCGTAACACCCGTAACGGTGTAAAAGGCTTCCCGAAACGCGAACTGCACACCATCAAATTGCCGCTGCCGACCCAGTACCAGACGGCGATCAAAGTCTCCGGCATTATGGGCACCCGTAAATCTGCGGAAGATCGCGCGCGCGACATGCTCTATCCGGAGCAGATTTATCAGGAATTTGAAGGCGACACTGGCACCTGGTGGAACTTCGATCCGCGCGTGGAGTGGTTGATGGGTTATCTGACCGCGCACCGTTCCCGGAAGGTGCTGGTGATCTGCGCCAAGGCAGCCACCGCCCTGCAACTTGAACAAGTGCTGCGCGAGCGCGAAGGTATTCGCGCCGCCGTGTTCCATGAAGGCATGTCTATTATCGAGCGCGACCGCGCTGCGGCGTGGTTTAGTGAAGAGGACAGCGGCGCGCAGGTTCTGCTGTGCTCCGAAATCGGTTCTGAAGGCCGTAACTTCCAGTTCGCCAGCAATCTGGTGATGTTCGATCTGCCGTTTAACCCAGATCTGCTTGAGCAGCGTATCGGCCGTCTGGATCGTATCGGTCAGGCGCACGATATCCAGATCCACGTTCCGTATCTGGAGAAAACCGCCCAGTCCGTTCTGGTTCGCTGGTACCACGAAGGCCTGGATGCGTTTGAACATACCTGCCCGACCGGCCGCACCATTTACGATCAGGTGCATGCAGACCTGATCGGTTACCTTGCGGCGCCGGAAAACACCGAGGGCTTTGATGAGCTGATCAAATCCTGTCGAGAGAAGCACGACGCGCTGAAAGCCCAGCTGGAGCAGGGGCGCGATCGCCTGCTGGAGATCCACTCCAACGGCGGTGAAAAAGCGCAGCAGCTGGCCGAAAGTATTGAAGAACAGGACGATGACACCAGCCTGATTAGCTTCTCCATGAACCTGTTCGACATCGTCGGCATTAACCAGGACGATCGCGGCGAGAACATGATCGTGCTGACCCCGTCCGATCATATGCTGGTGCCGGATTTACCGGGCCTGCCGGAAGACGGCTGCACCATCACCTTTGAGCGTGATGTGGCGCTGTCCCGCGAAGACGCACAGTTCATCACCTGGGAGCACCCGCTCATCCGCAATGGCCTGGATCTGATCCTCTCAGGCGATACCGGCAGCAGCACCATCTCCCTGTTGAAGAACAAAGCCTTACCTGTGGGCACGCTGCTGGTGGAGCTGATCTACGTTGTGGAAGCGCAGGCGCCGAAACAGCTTCAGCTTAACCGCTTCCTGCCGCCAACCCCGGTGCGTCTGCTGCTGGATAAAAACGGTACGAACCTGGCCGGTCAGGTGGAGTTTGAAAGCTTCAACCGTCAGCTGAGCGCGGTGAACCGCCATACCGGCAGCAAGCTGGTGAATGCGGTGCAGCAGGACGTGCATGCCATTCTGCAACTGGGTGAAGCCCAGGCCGAAAAAGCGGCCAGAGAACTGATCGATGCGGCGCGTAGCGAAGCCGATGAGAAGCTTTCTGCCGAGCTGTCGCGCCTGGAAGCGTTGAAAGCGGTGAACCCGAACATTCGTGACGATGAGCTGGCCGCCATTGAGAGCAACCGCCAGCAGGTGCTGGAAAGCCTGAATCAGGCGGGGTGGCGTCTCGACGCCCTGCGTCTTATCGTTGTGACGCATCAGTAAGCGGAGCGCAAGATGGTAATGGAGCCCTACAATCCCCCGATGGATCCGTGGCTGGTCATTCTGTATCAGGATGAGCACATTATGGTAGTTAACAAGCCGAGCGGCTTGTTATCCGTGCCGGGACGTCTGGAAGAGCATAAAGACAGCGTGATGACGCGTATCCAGCGTGATTATCCCCAGGCCGAGTCTGTCCATCGTCTGGATATGGCGACCAGCGGCGTGATTGTGGTGGCTCTGAATAAAGCGGCAGAACGCGAGCTGAAGCGTCAGTTCCGCGAGCGCGAGCCGAAGAAGCAGTATGTCGCGCGCGTCTGGGGTCATCCGGCGCAGGCGGAAGGGCTGGTGGATTTACCGCTGATTTGCGACTGGCCGAACCGGCCAAAGCAGAAGGTGTGTTATGAAACCGGCAAGGCCGCGCAAACCGAGTATGAAGTGCTGGAGTACGCGCCGGATAACACCGCGCGCGTCCTGCTAAAGCCGATTACCGGGCGCTCCCACCAGCTGCGTGTGCATATGCTTGCGATGGGTCACCCGATTCTGGGGGACAGATTCTATGCGCCGCCGGAAGCGCTGGCCTTAGCCCCGCGCCTGCAACTGCATGCGCAGACGCTCACCATTACCCACCCTGCTTTCGGCAACGCCATGACGTTCAAAGCCCCGGTGGACTTCTGAAAAAATGGCCCGACACTGTCGGGCCATTTTTTATTTAAAACCTTTCTGCTCTTTAATCAGCTCGTAGGCTTTCTGAATTTCCTGCGCTTTTTGCTTCGCCATCTCCATCATCTCTGGCGGCAGGCCTTTCGCCACCAGCTTATCCGGATGGTGCTCGCTCATCAGCTTACGATAGGCGCGTTTGATGGTCGTGACATCGTCAGACGGCTTCACGCCGAGGACGTTGCAGGCATCTTCAAGCGTGGGGCCACGCTGCGCCTGCTGCCAGCCGCCGGAGGAGTGCTGTTGCTGATAACCACCGCCAAACTGCGCGCCGCCCTGCATCATACGCAGGAACTGGTCGAACTGCATGCGGGAAATGCCCAGCTCTTCGGCAATCACATATAAAACGTCCCGTTCATTCGGATGCAGAGAACCATCCGCGAAGGCGGCCTGGATTTGAATTTCCAGAAACATCCGAATTAAATCAAAACGCCCGAAACAGATGCTACGGAACTGCCGCATTTTTTCACGCAGCGGGTAGTTATCTGATTTACCAATCCGGAACGCATTCTGCGCCGCGATGCGGGATTCGCCGTGCAGATTCATGCGATCCATAAAGACGCTGGCCACCTGAATATCGGCTTCCGTTACGCGCCCTTTTGATTTGGTTAAGTGCCCCATCACCTCGAAGGTGGTGGAGAAAAAGAGTGACTGGCGCTCGCGCTGGTTGGCAAACCAGGCCATTTTGCGGCTGCGTGCTTTATCAAACATATGGCCGATAATGAGGCCAAGAACGACACCCCAGAATCCGGCACCCATAATAATTGCGAACGCAACGCCGATTATTTTACCCCAATACTGCATATACTCCCCGAATGGTCATGTTCCTGGCCGACGCAACGCCATCATTACAGTGGTCGCGCCACGGTCAATTGAGGGACATCGCCTATAATTTGCATTATCATACTCGTCATTCGATAGCGAGCCTAACACTCTGGCGCGCAAACGGGCAGGATTAACGCTGGTACTGCGCTGATGAGTAAGATAGTCTCTGAGCGTTTGTAAGCCGTAGCCACTGATGACGGAACAATAAAATACAACGTATGAAAAAACGTATCCCCACCCTTCTGGCCACAATGATTGGCACCGCCCTGTATAGCCAACAGGGGCTCGCAGCCGATCTCGCCTCGCAGTGTATGCTTGGCGTCCCAAGTTACAATCGCCCACTGGTGAAAGGCGATACGAATGACTTACCCGTCACCATTAATGCCGACAGCGCAAAAGGTAATTATCCTGACAATGCAACCTTTACGGGCAATGTCGATATTAACCAGGGCAACAGTCGCCTGCTTGCTGACGAAGTGCAATTGCACCAGAAGCAACCGGAAGGTGCTCAGGCGCCTGTCCGTACGGTGGATGCGCTGGGTAATGTGCACTATGACGACAATCAGGTCATCCTGAAAGGTCCGAAAGCCTGGTCGAATCTGAATACCAAAGACACCAACGTCTGGGAAGGTGATTACCAGATGGTCGGTCGTCAGGGGCGCGGTACCGCGGACCTGATGAAGCAGCGCGGCGAAAACCGCTACACCATTCTCGAAAACGGCACGTTTACCTCCTGTTTGCCAGGGTCAAATACCTGGAGCGTTGTGGGCAGTGAAGTGATCCACGACCGTGAAGAACAGGTTGCAGAGATCTGGAACGCTCGTTTTAAACTCGGCCCGGTGCCCATTTTCTATAGTCCTTACCTGCAACTGCCCGTGGGTGACAAACGTCGTTCAGGTTTCCTGATCCCGAACGCCAAGTACAGCACATCGAACTACTTTGAGTTCTACCTGCCGTACTACTGGAACATTGCGCCTAACATGGACGCCACGATCACGCCGCACTATATCCATAAGCGCGGCAACATCATGTGGGAGAACGAATTCCGCTATCTGACCAAGGCGGGCGCGGGTCTGATGGAATTTGATTATCTGCCATCAGATAAGGTCTTCCAGGACGAGCATCCGAGCGAAGGTGATAAGCACCGCTGGATGTACTACTGGAAGCACGCCGGGGTATTGGATCAGGTGTGGCGCTTCAACATCGACTACACCAAAGTCAGCGATCCGTATTACTTCAACGACTTTGATTCTAAATACGGCTCCAGTACCGACGGTTACGCCACGCAGAAATTCAGCGTGGGCTACGCCATTGAGAACTTTGACGCGACGGTGTCGACCAAACAGTTCCAGGTGTTTGATACGCAATCGCGTAGTACCTATGGTGCCGAGCCGCAGCTGGACGTGAACTGGTATCAGAACGATGTTGGTCCTTTCGACACGCGCGTTTACGCTCAGGCGGTCCATTTCGTCAACACCAACTCGGATATGCCGGAATCAACGCGTCTGCATATCGAGCCGACGATCAACCTGCCGTGGTCAAACGACTGGGCGAGTCTGAATACCGAAGCCAAAGTGATGGCCACCCACTACCAACAGAAGAATCTGGACTGGTATAACAAACGTTATGGCACCGATCTTGAAGAATCGGTAAACCGTACGCTTCCGCAATTCAAAATGGACGGGAAGCTGATTTTCGAACGTGATATGGCTCTTCTCGCGGATGGATACACCCAGACGCTTGAGCCACGTATGCAGTATCTTTATGTGCCTTATCGCGATCAGAGCAAAATTCAAAACTATGACTCGTCCTTCCTGCAATCAGACTACAGCGGCCTGTTCCGTGACCGTACCTACGGCGGCCTTGACCGTATTGCGTCTGCTAACCAGTTAACGACCGGCGTCACAACGCGCGTATATGATGATGCTGCCGTTGAACGTTTTAACGTTTCTGTTGGTCAAATCTACTATTTCACCGAGTCTCGCACCGGTGATGACGACATTAACTGGGAGAAAGACAACAAAACGGGCTCACTGGTATGGGCAGGCGACACCTACTGGCGCATGACGGATCGTTGGGGTCTGCGCGGTGGTGTTCAATACGATACACGACTGGACAATATCGCGACGGGCAGCGCTGCCATCGAATATCGTCGTGATGAAGACCGCATGTTGCAGTTAACGTACCGTTACGCCAGCCCGGAGTATATCCAGGCGACACTGCCAAACTATGCGAATACAGACCAATACAAAGACGGTATTTCACAGGTGGGTACCGCCGCGAGCTGGCCGATTGCCGATCGTTGGTCAGTCGTCGGGGCCTACTACTATGACACGAATGCCCAAAAACCTGCTGACCAGATGCTGGGTCTGCAATATAACTCCTGCTGTTACGCAATACGTGTCGGTTACGAACGCAAACTTAACGGTTGGGATACGCAAAACAGTCAGGGCAAATACGATAACGTGATTGGCTTTAATATCGAGTTGCGCGGCCTGAGTTCTAACTACGGTCTGGGCACGCAGCAGATGCTGCGCTCGAACATTCTGCCGTATCGTAGTTCATTGTAATATGCTTGATTTACAACGTAATCCGCTTTGCGGTTAATTGAAATGGAAAAAGTATGAAGAACTGGAAAACGCTGCTACTCGGTGTCGCTATGGTTGCGAATACCAGCTTCGCGGCCCCACAGGTTGTCGATAAAGTCGCGGCTGTGGTTAACAACGGCGTCGTGCTTGAAAGTGACGTTGACGGTTTGATGAAATCTGTAAAGCTCAACTCGGGCCAGGCAGGTCAACAACTTCCGGATGACGCTACGCTGCGCCACCAGATCCTGGAACGTCTGATCATGGATCAGATTGTCCTGCAAATGGGCCAGAAAATGGGTGTGAAGATCTCTGACGAGCAGCTCGATCAGGCGATCGCCAACATTGCAAAGCAGAACAACATTACCCCGGACCAGATGCGTAGCCGCCTCGCCTATGACGGCATCAGCTACGCCACCTACCGCAATCAGATCCGTAAAGAGATGCTGATTTCAGAAGTGCGTAATAATGAAGTCCGTCGCCGCGTCACCATCCTGCCGCAGGAAGTGGATGCCCTGGCAAAACAGGTGGGGAATCAGAATGATGCCAGCACAGAGCTTAACCTGAGCCACATCCTGATCCCACTGCCGGAAAACCCAACCTCCGATCAGGCGGCAGAGGCGGAAAGCCAGGCGCGCGCTATCGTTGAGCAGGCGCGTAATGGCGATGACTTCGGCAAGCTGGCGATCACCTATTCCGCTGACCAGCAGGCGCTGAAAGGCGGCCAGATGGGCTGGGGGCGTATTCAGGAGCTGCCATCCCTGTTTGCCCAGGCGCTGAGCACCGCGAAGAAAGGCGATATCGTCGGTCCAATCCGTTCCGGTGTGGGCTTCCACATTCTGAAAGTGAACGACCTGCGCGGCCAGAGCCAGAACATTTCGGTTACTGAAGTGCATGCGCGTCATATCCTGCTTAAGCCGTCTCCGATCATGACTGACGATCAGGCCCGTGCGAAGCTGGAACAGATCGCCGCAGACATCAAGAGCGGTAAAACCACCTTCGATAAAGCAGCAAAAGAGTTCTCTCAGGATCCTGGCTCTGCAAACCAGGGCGGTGACCTGGGTTGGGCGGCCGCTGATATTTACGATCCGGCTTTCCGCGATGCGTTAATGAAGCTGAATAAAGGCCAGATGAGCGCGCCGGTACACTCTTCCTTCGGCTGGCATCTGATCCAGCTGATGGACACGCGCAACGTGGATAAAACCGACGCGGCGCAGAAAGACCGCGCGTATCGCATGCTGTTTAACCGTAAGTTCTCTGAAGAAGCCGCAACCTGGATGCAGGAACAACGCGCCAGCGCTTACGTGAAAGTGTTGAGCAACTGATGAAACCGCATCGTGTTGTGATCACCCCCGGCGAACCCGCCGGGATTGGGCCTGACCTGGTGGTTCAGCTCGCCCAGTGCAGCTGGCCGGTAGAGTTGGTTGTCTGTGCAGATGCAACACTGTTACAAGACCGGGCAGCTTTGCTCGGTCTGCCTTTAACGCTCCTCCCTTACGTTGAAGGCCAACAGCCCGCACCGCAGCAGTCTGGTACTCTCACCCTGCTTTCTGTTCCGCTTCGTGCGCCTGTTGTCCCCGGCGAGTTACACACCGAAAACGGCCACTACGTTGTCGAGACGCTGGCGCGCGCCTGTGACGGTTGCCTTCAGGGCGAATTTGCCGCCCTGATCACCGGTCCGGTGCATAAAGGCGTGATCAATGACGCGGGCATTCCGTTTACCGGGCATACCGAATTTTTCGAAGAGCGTTCGCACAGCCCGAAAGTGGTGATGATGCTGGCAACCGAAGCAATGCGCGTTGCGCTGGTAACAACGCACCTGCCGATCAAAGCCATTCCGGATGCCATTACGCCTGAACTCCTGCGTGAGATCATTGGCATTTTGCATCACGATCTGCAAACCAAATTCGGCATTCCGCAGCCGCATGTGCTGGTTTGCGGCCTGAATCCGCACGCGGGTGAAGGCGGACATATGGGCACCGAAGAGATAGACACCATCATTCCGGTGCTTGAGGAGATGCGGGCGAAGGGGATGAACCTCAGCGGGCCTCTGCCTGCCGACACCCTTTTCCAGCCCAAATACCTGGATAATGCCGACGCCGTACTCGCGATGTACCACGATCAGGGTCTGCCCGTGCTAAAATACCAGGGCTTTGGCCGCGGGGTGAATATCACCCTCGGTTTACCCTTTATTCGAACGTCCGTTGACCACGGTACTGCGCTGGATCTGGCAGGCCAGGGAAAAGCGGATGTCGGCAGTTTTATTACGGCGCTTAATCTCGCCATCAAAATGATTGTTAATACTCAATGACTAATCGAGTCCATCAGGGCCACTTAGCCCGTAAACGCTTCGGGCAAAACTTCCTCAACGATCAGTTTGTGATCGACAGTATCGTTTCTGCCATTAATCCGCAGAAAGGTCAGGCCATGGTCGAAATCGGCCCGGGACTTGCCGCGCTGACCGAGCCGGTAGGCGAACGCCTCGACGAACTGACCGTTATCGAACTCGACCGCGATCTGGCCGCGCGTCTGCAAACGCACCCGTTCCTCGGGCCGAAGCTGACGATTTATCAGCAGGATGCGATGACCATGAACTTTGGCGAACTGTCAGAAAAAATGGGACAGCCGCTGCGCGTGTTCGGTAACCTGCCGTACAACATCTCCACCCCGCTGATGTTCCATCTGTTTAGCTATACTGATGCCATTGCCGACATGCACTTCATGTTGCAAAAAGAGGTCGTTAACCGTCTGGTTGCAGGGCCGAACAGTAAAGCGTATGGTCGTTTAAGCGTGATGGCGCAATATTACTGCAACGTGATCCCGGTATTAGAAGTACCGCCTTCCGCATTCACGCCACCGCCAAAGGTAGATTCTGCGGTTGTGCGCCTGGTGCCACATAAAACGATGCCGTACCCGGTCAAAGACCTGCGCGTGCTGAGCCGTATCACGACAGAAGCCTTTAACCAGCGCCGTAAAACGATTCGTAACAGCCTTGGCAATCTGTTTACCGTTGACGTATTAGCTGAGTTGGGCATCGACCCGGCAATGCGTGCGGAAAATATTTCCGTAGAGCAGTACTGCAAGCTGGCTAATTACATCAGCGACAATGCGCCGCCGAAGGAGAGCTAAGCCATGATTGATTCGCCCCGCGTCTGTGTTCAGGTTCAAAGCGTCTACATTGAGTCCCAATCCACACCGGATGAAGAACGTTTTGTCTTTGCTTATACCGTAACCATTCGCAATCTGGGGCGGATGCCTGTGCAACTGCTCGGGCGCTACTGGCTTATCACCAACGGCAATGGCCGTGAAATTGAAGTCCAGGGCGAAGGTGTGGTCGGTGAACAACCCCATATCGCCCCTGGCGAAGAGTATCAGTACACCAGCGGCGCGGTCATTGAAACGCCGCTGGGTACCATGCAGGGCCATTACGAAATGGTCGATGCCGACGGTAATGCTTTCCGCATTGCTATTCCCGTATTCCGTCTCGCCGTACCTACACTTATTCATTAATCTAATGTCTACATATCTGATTGGCGACGTTCACGGTTGCTACGATGAACTGATCGCATTATTAAAACAGGTCGACTTCACCCCCGGGCAGGACACGCTCTGGCTGACGGGCGACTTAGTGGCGCGCGGTCCCGGTTCCCTGGACGTCCTCCGCTATGTCAAATCGCTGGGCGACAGCGTGCGCATGGTGCTGGGCAACCACGATCTGCATCTGCTGGCCGTATACGCCGGGATCAGCCGTAATAAGCCGAAAGATCGCATTACCCCCCTGCTGGAAGCGCCGGATGCCGATGAGTTGCTCAACTGGCTGCGTCGCCAGCCGCTGCTACAGATTGACGAAGAGAAAAAACTGGTGATGGCGCATGCCGGCATCACGCCTCAGTGGGATCTTGAGACGGCAAAAACCTGCGCGCGCGACACCGAAGCGGTGCTGGCGAGCGACTCCTACCCGTTCTTCCTCGATGCGATGTACGGCGACATGCCGAATAACTGGAGTGATGACCTCAGCGGCCTGGCGCGACTGCGTTTTATCACCAATGCCTTTACGCGCATGCGCTACTGCTTCCCGAACGGACAGCTGGATATGTATTGCAAAGATACGCCGGAAAATGCGCCTGCGCCGCTTAAGCCGTGGTTTGCCATTCCGGGCCCCGTGACAAACGAATATAGCGTGGTATTTGGGCACTGGGCATCGCTGGAAGGAAAAGGCACCCCGGAAAATATCTACGCGCTGGATACCGGATGCTGCTGGGGCGGGGATTTAACCTGCTTACGCTGGGAAGATAAGACCTACTTTGTGCAGCCATCCAACCGACAGCTGGACTTAGGCGAAGGTGAGGCGGTCGCCTCCTGAAGATGTTTATCCTCTCCCTTCGAGGAGAGGATAAAACCGTTAACGACGTTCCAGAATTTCGAAGCAGTAGCTGTGCGAGTTTTGCGCATCCGCATCGTGAAACTCACTGAATACAGACTCCCACTCGTCCGGATCGTAATCCGGGAAATGGGTATCCCCTTCCACTTCCGCATCAATGTGCGTCAGATACAGTTTCTGCGCTTTTGGCAGGAACTGCTCATACACGCGACCACCGCCGATCACCATGATCTCTTCGGCATCGCCGCAGGCGGCAATCGCTTCATCAACGGACTTAACCCACTGAACGCGATCGTCGGTGCCCGGCTGGCTACTGATCACAATATTCTTACGACCCGGCAATGGACGACCAATCGACTCCCAGGTCAGGCGGCCCATCACTACCGGCTTGTTTAACGTAGTACGTTTAAACCATGCGAGATCGGCAGGCAGGTTCCACGGCATGGCGTTTTCCATGCCGATAACGCGGTCTACCGCCAGCGCTGCAATCAGACTGATCATTGAAAATTTCCCGGATGCAAAAAATTGCCGCCACTATACGGAAAGCTTAATCTTTCGTCGACTGGCGGCAGGGTAAAGAATTAGAAATTTTTTAATATTGCTGGCAACTCCACTTCACGCAGAGGGTTTACTCTCCGGTTCATCCTCAGGATCACCGGTATGCTTGCCCTCTTCCGTTCCTTGCCAGCCGTGGCGCTGAACCAGCGACAGGTGATTACGATCCTCGTTGATGATCTCCGTCAGCATGGTGCTGGTGCGTTTAAACACCGCAGCGCGTTCGGTTGCCGTACTGCTCGCCATCGCCACCATCTCTTCCACCATCTCATGGTTAAAACGGCGGAATAAATCGGCACGCTCACGCGCTTCATACGCGCCAAGTCCCAGGCTTTCCAGCGCCATGCGGCCAGATTTGAGCGCCCCTTCGAAGGTTTCACGTTCAGGGGCTGCCACACCCGCCTGACGGAGCTGGATGTAATGATCCACATCGCGCGCACGAGAGATAATGGTCAGATGCGGAAAATGCTCTTTGACCAGCTCAACCATCTGCATACTGGTCTCTGGATCGTCGATGGCGTTAATCAGCACCTCGGCCTTCGCCGCGCCGGCGGATTCCAGCAGATCAACCCGGGTCGCATCACCGTAAAACACTTTCATATCGAATTTACGCAGCGTATCCACATGGTCAGGATCGTGATCGAGGATAACCATTTTGACTCCGCTGGAGAGCAGTAAACGGCCGGTAATCTGCCCGAAGCGGCCAAATCCGGCGATGATCACCCGCGGCTGCTCCTCGTCGATCTCATCGGCTTCTCGTTCCTGTTCGCTTCCCGTTTTTTCCAGACGCGTCAGCAACACCAGCAGGATCGGCGTTGCGGCCATCGACAGCGCAACCGCCAGCGTCAGCGCTTTTGCCCATTCCGGATCGAGTACATTTGCCATCTGCGCTGCGCCAAAGACCACGAAAGCAAACTCACTCCCCTGCCCCAGCAGCACGGCAAACCAGCGACGCTGCGGTTTTGGCACGTTTAACGGGCGGGCGATCAGCCACAGCATCGCCATTTTAATGACCAGGAAACCCACCAGCAGAATGATGATGCGCAGCGGATGGGTCACCAGCGTCCCGAAGTCGATAGACATCCCGACGCCGATGAAAAACAGCCCCAGCAGCAATCCTTTAAACGGCTCGATATCGCTTTCCAGCGCGTGACGGTATTCGGAGCTAGCCAGTAAGACCCCCGCGAGGAAGGCGCCCATTGCCATCGACAGCCCGGCCTCTTCAAGCAGCAATCCAAAACCAAACACCAGGAATAACGCAACGGCGCTGAAGACTTCGCGCAGGCCAGAGCGAGCAACAAAGCGCAGCAGCGGACGCGTTACGTAACGACCAAGCAGAACAACCAGCGCCAGCGCACCAACAACCTTCAGCGCTGATAAGGCAAATGCCCCCAGCGTCGTTGATGCGCCGCTGGCTGCCAGCAGCGGGATCATCGCCACCAGCGGGATGGCGGCAATATCCTGGAACAACAGTACGGAGAAGGTGCTGCGCCCCATTTGCGACACCGTCAGGTTACGCTCGTTCATAGCCTGCATGGCAATAGCCGTCGAGGAGAGCGCCAGCGTCATGCCGATCAACTCCGCGACTTTCCACTCCATCCCGAGCAGAATGCAGAACCCGCCCAACAGCAGACCGCAGGCCAGCATTTGCAGAGCACCTCCGCCAAACACCGAGGCGCGCAGTTTCCACAGCCGCTGCGGATCCAACTCCAGGCCAATCACGAACAGCATAAGCACCACGCCGATCTCCGCAAAATGCAGGATCGACTCGGCATCCGTCACCAGCCGAAAACCCCAGGGGCCAATTACACACCCGGCAATCAAATAGCCGAGCACCGAGCCCAGCCCCAGACGAACCGCCACGGGCACAATTAATGCCGCCGCGCCAAGATAAATCAGCGCCTGTATCAGCGTATGGCTATCCATTGTGCGTCTCCTGCCACTCAAGTAAGCGTTGTTTGTAGTGACGAGCCTGCGCCTGCAAGGTTTCATCGTCGCAGACAAAGGTACAGTGCATCGCAAAAGGCGGAAGCCAGTTCAGACCGCAGTAAAGGGCAGTAGCCTGGAGCGGCTGCGCCAGCACGTCAAATCCGGGGAAGGCGCCAATCTCAAAATGGCTTTCCCCCCCGCCGGTGGTAACAGCCCACATCAGGCTTTTGCCATGAAGCGCGTTGCCGTTGTGTCCGTATGCCCAACCGTGGGAGAAAACTTTGTCGATCCACAATTTCAGCAGCGGAGGGGTGCTGTACCACTGCATCGGATGCTGCCAGACGATCAGATCGGCACGAGAGAGCGCCTCCTGTTCGGCGGCGACATCGATATTAAAATCAGGATAGAGTTGATAGAGGGAACGTATCTCTACGTTTTCGAGCGTCCTTGCCTGCTCAAGCATCCGCTTATTCGCATGCGAATGCTGCGGATAGGGGTGCGCATAAATTATCAGAACCATGAATATGCCTGTCTTCTGCTTTTCTTGTAGCAATGAGTGTAGACAGTTCCCCCCCCAACTGAAAGAGGCTAACGACCGCTTCAAAGTAAATCGCAAGGATTGGCAACCTTTGTCGCCATACAAACGCGACTGACGCGAAAGAAGGAGCACCACGCTAGCGACGAATTAACCCTGCAAAATGATTATGCAGACTCATATTTTTAACGAATATTTTTAGATTATCTTAAGTCATATTTTAATAAATCAACCTGTACATAACTCATTGAAAAAATAATAATTTTATGCTTTTTTGTTTTGAGCTCAACCTTAAAGATAGTCAATATACGTTTGACACACGTTATCTGATGTTCCTTCTCACTCAAATGGATGTGTACATGAGCAAAAAATTCTTCAAATTAAATAATACAACCAAAACTCTAGGGAAGATATTTCCTGCTTTGTTGATATGCACCCCCGCGGTTGCATTTTCTGCAATCATTGATCAATCAACCTCTGTCCCTCAAGATTTTTCAGCCGATGCTGAATATGTTATTAATAAAGACGTGACGATATCCTCCGCGGGTAGTGAAGCGGCGGTGTCTGTCACTGGGTTTACTACCACTACTACCACTAACTATGGCAATATTTCTGGCACGGGAAATGGCCTGGATATTAATACTGGTGAACAGCGCATTTTAATTAATAACGACATCGGTGCAACCATTTCCTCCACCACCGCGAATGCTGTTAATATTCAGTCAATGCTCGGTGATTTTAATAACAGTGGAAATATTATCGGTGCGGAAAATGGCATGTTTGTCGGCGAAAACTCTTCCGCAGTAAACATTATCAATACCAGCACCGGAATGATAAAAGGAAAAACGGGTCTAAGTACTCGGTATGGTATTGGCATTAATAACAGTGGCGCAATTATCGGTACAAATGGTGATGCTATTACGGCAACTAATGGCAACACCAAGCTTACTAACAATGCCCTTGTGCAGGGAACCGAGAACGGTATCAATGTAAAAGATACTGCAAAATTGGATATCAAGAATAGCGGAACGATTAGTGGTAATACAGCCGCTATTATGTTTGCCAGCAATAAAAATAACACGCTGGTGCTTGATACGGGTTCCGTCCTTGTCGGTGACGTTATTTCCACCAATTCCACGGGAAACACCCTCACTCTGATCGGCACCGGTACAGAAGACAGCAATTTTGTGGGTCTGAATGAAGGGGACGGTTTTGCCAGCGTCACAATGAACGGCGAAAACTGGGCGCTGTCGGGCGATATTGACATTATTGGCTCTGGCGACTCCTTGCTGATAGACAAGGGCGCGTTAACCCTAGCGGGCGAAGTATCCAACACCGGTAATACGCGGGTGGCCAAAGACGCCTCGCTGCAACTGGGCGATGGCGAAAAAACTGCGATGCTCAGCGGTGGGATCACCAACAACGGTACCGTCATTTTCAATCAGGGTAGCGATTTCACTTTCGCCACCGACATGACCGGTAGCGGTAACGTCGAAAAAGTAGACTCCAACACCCTGACCCTGACGGGCAAAAATAGCTACACAGGGGATACGGTTCTGCACGGCGGCACCACGCTGGTCTCCACCGGCGCAACGCTCGGCGTCAAGGGCAGTAACGCCACTGTTACCGTTGAAAATGGCGCGACCTTTGCCACCGCAGGCGAAGTGAACAACAACATCGCAGTTCTTAGCGGCGGTACGCTGGCGGCATGGAATGCCGTCCAGGGTAACTCCACGCTCAGCGCTTCCGACGTCGATACCATCAACGGTAACGTGACTAATGGTGGTACGCTGTTACTCAGTGCGGCTGATAATAGCGTTGGCAATAATTTTACGATTAATGGCGACTACACCGGCTCTGACGGTAGCCAGATTGTGATGAACAGCACCCTGGGTGAAGATAATTCACCAACTGACCACCTCACTATTACGGGCAGCAGCTTCGGTCAGTCCGGCGTCAGCATTACCAACATTGGCGGCGCAGGCGCGCAAACCATTAACGGTATGGAAATTGTCAGCATCGGCGGCAGTTCCGAAGCCCAACTGACGCTGGCAAAACCGGTCGTCGCAGGCGCCTGGGAATATAACCTCTACCAGCACAGTGACGGCAACTGGTATCTGGAATCAAAGGCGACGCCTTCTGATGATCCTTCTGACGACACCGATGACGGTGGCAATACCGATGATGGCGGCAACACCGATAACGGCGGCAACACCGATAACGGCGGCAACACCGATAACGGCGGCAACACCGATAACGGCGGTAACACCGATAACGGCGGTAACACCGATAACGGCGGTAACACTGACAACGGCGGCAACACCGATAACGGCGGTAACACCGACAACGGTGGTAACACCGACAACGGCGGTAACACTGACAACGGCGGCAACACCGACAACGGCGGTAGCACTGACAACGGCGGTAACAATGCGCCGGAAGTCATGGCGCCTGAAGTGGGTGCTTACTTAGGCAACTACCTTGCCGCACAGGGCATGTTCCTGCATAAACGTGACGATCGCGACCAGATCACCTTCCGCAATGAAGACGACCTGAACACCTGGATGTACGTTAAGGGTCGCTATCACGAGAACGATGCGGGTGGCGATAAAGTCAGCTATGACACCACCACGACCGTACTGCAAGTCGGCAGCGATTTCATGAGCAAGCCAATGGATAACGGTATCCTGCGTGCTGGCGGGATGTTCGGTGCAGGCCAGGCGAAGACCCACTCTGATGCGAAGCACAACGTGCGTGACGCTCAGGGTAAGGTTGATGGTTTCAATGTTGGGCTTTACGCCACCTGGCAGGAAGATCAGAAATTACGTCTGGGCAGCTACGTTGATACCTGGGCCGCATACAGCTGGTACAACAACAAAGTCACCAGCAACCGCAACGACGAAGACTACGATAGCGAAGGTTTCGCCGCGTCTGTTGAAGTCGGCCACGCGTGGGTTATCCAGTCAGAAAATGAACGTACCTGGAAGATCGAGCCGCAGGCGCAGGTGATCTACAGCTATCTCGATCAGGAAAATCATACCGATCGCGACGGCGTACGCGTCACTACCCTGGACAACGACAGCGTCTTTGGTCGTCTCGGCGTTAAAGCAAGCTACTTCCAGCAGAAGGACGTCAAGGCCTGGCAGCCGTACGTCGCGGTTAACTGGTTGAAAGGTGCTGGTCAAAACGATCTGGCATTCAACGACGAGACCGTCAGCAACGATACGCCGGAAGATCGTGGTCAGTTAGAGCTGGGCGTAACCGGCAACCTGAACGAAACCACGACAATCTCCCTGCGAGCCAGCGGCGAATGGGGTGAAAACAGCTATGCCGCATACGGCGGTCATATTTTGTTAAACCATCGGTGGTAATCGATCATTCTGAAGCAAAAAAGCAGTGGCATGTGCCACTGCTTTTTTTTAGTTATCCAGCTCACCCATTGATTTAACCTGGTCACGGTTAATCTGTTCAGTTTGGCCGGTTTCGGCGTTTTTGTACGATACCAGACCGGTATCGTCATCCACCTGCGGTTTCCCGTCAGTAACAATCGTTTTGCCATCGGTGGTTTTTACGGCCTGATTGGACGAACAGCCCGCCACGGTGAACATTGCGGTGGCAGCCAGAACGGAAGCGATCAGTAATTTATTTTGCATGGTGTATTCCCCTGCTCTCAGTTGAATTTTCGTTATCGACCTAACTATTTTAGGCTAACTGACTGAAAGCGGATGAAAAACCAGAAGGTTCTTAAGATGGGAAAATTGCCCGGTAACCGAACGGTACCGGGCAATGGGGGTTACTTGCTAATCTGCGCGTGCATTTCCTGCACCGAAATCACCTTCTCGGTGGCATCCGCATTCAGCGCCATCGCTGTTGCGAAACCGCCGTTCAGGGTGGTGTCGTAGTGCACTTTGTATTGCAGCGCGCTGCGGCGAATCAGCTTGGAGTCTTCAATCGCCTGGCGTCCTGCGGTGGTGTTGATGATGTAGGTATATTCGCCATTCTTGATACGATCCTGAATGTGCGGACGACCTTCATGCACTTTGTTCACCAGACGCGGGTTGATACCCGCTTCACCCAACACAATCGCCGTACCGTGAGTGGCGTCCAGCTCGAAGCCCTGTTTCAGCAGCTTGGCGGCCAGGTCAACCACGCGCTCTTTATCGCCTTCGCGAACGGAGAGCAGCGCACGGCCAGATTTTCTCATGGTGGAGCTACTGCCCAGCTGCGCTTTCGCAAACGCTTCTGCGAAGGTGCGGCCCACGCCCATTACTTCCCCGGTAGAGCGCATCTCTGGCCCTAACAGCGGGTCAACGCCCGGGAATTTGTTGAACGGCAGCACCACCTCTTTCACCGAGTAGTACGGCGGGATGATTTCTTTCGTGACGCCCTGCTGAGCCAGCGTCTGGCCAGCCATCACGCGCGCCGCCACTTTCGCCAGCGGAATACCGGTCGCTTTAGAGACAAACGGTACGGTACGCGCCGCACGCGGGTTGACTTCAATCAGATAGACTTCGTTGTCTTTTACCGCGAACTGAACGTTCATCAGGCCGCGAACCTGAAGCTCGAAGGCCAGCTTCTGCACCTGCTGGCGCATCACGTCCTGAATCTCCTGGCTCAGGGTATACGCTGGCAGAGAACAGGCGGAGTCACCCGAGTGCACGCCCGCCTGCTCGATGTGCTCCATGATGCCGCCAATCAGCACCATTTCGCCGTCGCAGATGGCATCCACGTCGACTTCAACCGCGTCGTCGAGGAAGCGGTCGAGCAGCACTGGCGCATCGTTGGAAACGCTCACCGCCGTCTGGAAGTAGCGACGCAGGTCCGCTTCGTCGTAGACGATTTCCATCGCGCGGCCGCCCAGTACGTAGGATGGACGCACCACCAGCGGGTAGCCGATCTCTTTCGCTTTCTCAACGGCCATTTCAATCGCGGTCACGGTGGCGTTCGCCGGCTGTTTCAGCTTGAGACGGTCAACCGCCTGCTGGAAACGCTCGCGGTCTTCCGCACGGTCAATCGCATCCGGGCTGGTGCCGATAACCGGTACACCTGCTGCTTCCAGCGCGCGCGCCAGCTTCAGCGGAGTCTGGCCGCCGTACTGCACGATCACGCCTTTTGGCTTCTCGATGCGCACGATTTCCAGCACGTCCTCCAGGGTAACCGGCTCGAAGTAGAGGCGGTCGGAGGTATCGTAGTCGGTCGAGACGGTTTCCGGGTTACAGTTGACCATGATGGTCTCGTAACCGTCTTCGCGCAGCGCCAGAGAGGCGTGTACGCAGCAGTAGTCAAACTCGATGCCCTGGCCGATACGGTTTGGACCGCCGCCCAGCACCATAATCTTGTCGCGGTCGACGGACGGGTTCGCTTCGCACTCGTCTTCATAGGTGGAGTACATGTACGCGGTATCGGTCGAGAACTCTGCCGCACAGGTGTCCACGCGCTTGTAAACCGGATGCAGGTCATACTGGTCGCGCAGCTTGCGGATCTCCGCTTCGCGCACGCCCGCCAGTTTAGCCAGACGCGCATCGGCGAAGCCTTTACGCTTCAGCATACGCAGGAAGTCAGCGTCCAGGCCGTTGATGCCCAGCTCCGCCACTTTCTCTTCCAGACGCACCAGCTCTTCAATCTGCACCAGGAACCAGCGGTCAATGTTAGTCAGGTTAAATACACCGTCGACGGACAGGCCCGCGCGGAAGGCATCGGCGATGTACCAGATACGCTCTGCGCCCGCGTCTTTCAGCTCACGGCGGATTTTGGTCAGCGCTTCCGGGTCGTCCAGGCTGACTTTCGGGTCAAAGCCGGTCGCGCCCACTTCCAGGCCACGCAGCGCTTTTTGCAGGGATTCCTGCTGCGTGCGGCCAATCGCCATGACTTCACCAACAGATTTCATCTGGGTGGTCAGACGGTCGTTGGCGCCGGCGAATTTCTCGAAGTTAAAGCGAGGAATTTTAGTCACAACGTAGTCGATGGACGGTTCGAAGGACGCTGGGGTGCGGCCACCGGTGATGTCGTTCATCAGCTCGTCAAGGGTGTAACCCACCGCCAGTTTCGCCGCCACCTTCGCAATCGGGAAGCCGGTGGCTTTGGAGGCCAGCGCGGAGGAACGGGACACGCGCGGGTTCATTTCGATAACAATCAGACGGCCGGTTTTCGGGTTCACCGAGAACTGCACGTTAGAGCCGCCGGTTTCCACGCCGATTTCACGCAGTACCGCCATCGAGGCGTTACGCATGATTTGGTACTCTTTGTCGGTCAGCGTCTGAGCTGGCGCAACGGTGATAGAGTCGCCGGTGTGGATCCCCATCGCGTCAAAGTTTTCGATGGAGCAGACGATGATGCAGTTGTCGTTTTTATCACGCACCACTTCCATCTCGTACTCTTTCCAGCCAATCAGCGATTCATCAATCAGCAGCTCTTTGGTTGGGGAGAGATCCAGGCCGCGCTCACAAATCTCTTCAAACTCTTCGCGGTTGTAGGCAATGCCGCCGCCGGTGCCGCCCATGGTGAACGATGGACGGATGATGCACGGATAGCCCACTTCAGCCGCAACGGCCAGCGCTTCTTCCATATTGTGCGCGATACCGGAACGCGCGGTATCAAGGCCAATTTTTTTCATTGCCACGTCGAAGCGGCGACGGTCTTCTGCTTTATCAATCGCGTCGGCGGTCGCACCGATCATGGTCACGCCGAACTCTTCCAGCACGCCCTGACGCTCCAGCTCCAGCGCACAGTTCAGCGCCGTCTGGCCGCCCATGGTCGGCAGCACCGCGTCCGGACGCTCTTTCTCGATAATTTTGCGTACCACTTCCCAGTGAATTGGCTCGATGTAGGTCGCATCCGCCATTTCCGGGTCGGTCATGATGGTGGCCGGGTTAGAGTTCACCAGAATGACGCGGTAACCCTCTTCACGCAGGGCTTTACACGCCTGCGCGCCAGAGTAGTCAAATTCACAGGCCTGGCCGATGACAATCGGGCCAGCGCCAAGGATCAGGATGCTTTTTATGTCTGTACGTTTTGGCATGGTCTTCTCAGCTCCTGATTATTTAGCGATCTTACGGTATTGCTCAATAAGTTCGATGAAGTGATCGAACAGCGGTGCGGCATCGTGTGGGCCCGGGCTGGCTTCAGGGTGGCCCTGGAAGCTGAACGCAGGTTTATCGGTACGATGGATACCCTGCAAGGTACCATCGAACAGTGATTTGTGCGTCACGCGCAGGTTAGCCGGCATCGTCGCTTCATCCACAGCGAAGCCGTGGTTCTGCGCGGTGATCATCACCGTGTTGTTGTCGATATCTTTCACCGGGTGGTTACCACCGTGGTGGCCGAACTTCATCTTGACGGTGTTCGCTCCGCTCGCCAGCGCCAGCAGCTGATGGCCGAGACAGATGCCGAATACCGGGATATCGGTTTCAAGGAAGGACTTGATGGCGTCGATAGCGTAGTCGCACGGCGCCGGGTCGCCAGGACCGTTAGAGAGGAAGATGCCGTCCGGGTTCATCTTCAGAACATCTTCCGCAGACGTTTGTGCCGGGACGACCGTCAGGCGGCAGCCACGGTCAACCAGCATACGCAGGATGTTGCGCTTGGCGCCAAAATCGTAGGCCACCACGTGGAACGGCAGCTCGCTTTCCGGTTTCGCTTCCGGCAGGCCGCCTTCCAGCGTCCAGCTACCCTGCGTCCAGCTGTAGGCTTCCGCCGTGGTCACTTCTTTCGCCAGGTCCATACCGTTCAGACCCGGGAAGGCTTTCGCTTTTTCCAGCGCCAGCGTCGCATCGAGGTTATCCCCTGCGATGATACAACCGTTTTGTGCGCCCTTCTCGCGCAGCAGACGCGTCAGCTTACGGGTATCGATATCGGCAATCGCCACAATGTTATGGCGCTTCAGGTAAGAAGAGAGGTCTTCGGTGTTGCGGAAGTTGCTGGCAATCAGCGGCAGGTCGCGAATGACCAGGCCTTGCGCATGTACCTGAGAGGATTCTTCGTCAGCCGCATTGGTGCCGACATTGCCGATATGAGGATAAGTAAGAGTAACGATTTGGCGAGAATAGGAAGGATCAGTGAGGATTTCTTGATAACCGGTCATTGAAGTATTGAAAACGACTTCCCCAACCGCCGAACCCGTTGCCCCTATGGCCCGACCGATAAACTGGGTTCCGTCTTCCAGAACCAATAGCGCTGACTTAATCAAAACACCCTCCAGAGAATATTCACTCACTTTATTTGCATATTAATTCATAACCATATCATGGATCAATGCAAATGTGTTGCCAGCGGATTTTTGGCAAACGGCGGCATTCTGGGGATTTGCCATGTAAAAGTCAACTTAAAACGGGAGTTTTGTTTATTCTTTTGCAAGCCTGGCATCTGGAATGGGATTTAATGGGCAAAAAGATCAGGTAAATCATTCCGGAAAACGCTTGCGCGGCAGGTTTGTTAGAATTTTAGGGAGGCGGGTGACAAAAAGTGGACCAGATGGTCAAAATTTACATATATTTCACAGAAAAATGGCACATCAATAAGCTTTATACCGCCTAAGCATTATTTTTTATCTAAAACGGATAAAATAAGAGGGCAATAAATTATTGCCCCATGCAATCAAGTAATTACGACTGCAATAACCACATCACGATGGGTAATATCGCTTACAAATTATTGAGATCAAGCACATCTCGCATATCAAAAAGACCCTTTTCCTTCGCGTTAAGCCACAAAGCGGCGCGAACTGCACCATTCGCAAACGTCATGCGGCTTGACGCTTTGTGGGTAATCTCAACACGTTCGCCAATATCGGCGAACATCGCCGTATGTTCACCGACGATATCGCCTGCACGAACGGTTGCGAAACCAATTGTCCCGGGCACGCGTTCGCCGGTATGTCCTTCACGGGTATAGACCGCGCACTCTTTTAAATCTTTATCAAGTGCATGAGCAATCGCTTCGCCCATCGCCAGCGCCGTGCCTGATGGAGCATCAACTTTATAGCGGTGGTGTGCTTCAACAATCTCAATGTCGGTATAATTGCCCATCACCTTCGCTGCCTTTTCCAGCAGTTTCAGCATGACGTTAACGCCGACGCTAAAGTTCGCAGCGAAGACAATCGCAATGTCGGTGGCTGCGTCCTGAATGGCCTGTTTACCGGCATCATCGAAACCAGTGGTACCAATCACCATCCCTTTACCGTGCTGACGGCAAAACGCCAGATGAGCCAGCGTGCCTTCCGGACGGGTAAAGTCGATGAACACATCAAAGTCTTCTTTCACTGCCTCAAGGCTGCTCTGTACGGTTACGCCTGTCTTGCCCGCGCCCGCCAGTTCGCCTGCATCGGCTCCCAGCAGGGATGAACCCTCACGCTCCAGCGCCGCGCCGAGTGCCACGCCATCCATCTGTAGTGCCGCCTGAATCAGCTGGCGACCCATACGTCCACCCGCGCCCGCAATAGCAACGCGGATCTGTGCATCATGCATAGTTATTCTCTTACGTTAAAATGATGTAAACCGTTTTCAGATTAACCAGCCTTGGCAAAGCCTGCCAACTGAAAACACCGATAATTAGAATTTAACGTGAAACCGACTTAAATATCAGTAAAAGACATGATTTTGTCGTCACGATAAAGTTTGGGGTAAAAAAAAGGCCAGCACAGGAGGTGCTGGCCTTTCATCAGATAAAGAACTATTCCACTTCTCGCGCGTCAATACGCAACTCTTTCGGCACTTCAAAGACAATGTTCTCTTCGCGGCCTTCCAGCGGCACCGCTTCGCCACCGCCCAGCTCTTGCAGGCGGGCAATGACGTTCTGCACCAGAATATCCGGCGCTGAAGCGCCTGCGGTAACACCGACGCAGACCGCGTTTTTCACCCACGCTTCCTGAATGTCCGTTGCGTCGTCGATTAAAAACGCCGCTTTCCCCATACGCTGCGCCAGTTCGGCCAGACGGTTAGAGTTAGAGGAGTTTTTCGAGCCGACCACCAGCACCACGTCCGCCTGTTCAGCCAGCGCGCGCACGGCTTCCTGACGGTTGGTGGTTGCGTAGCAGATATCATCTTTGCGCGGCCCGACGATTTTCGGGAAGCGCTGGCGCAGGGCGTCAATCACGTCTGAGGTGTCGTCCACGGAAAGCGTCGTCTGGGTCATAAACGACAGTCGGGCTTCGTTTTTCACATTCAGCGTAAAGACGTCTTCCGGTGACTCAACCAGATACATGCCCCCTTCCGGGTTGCTGTACTGGCCCATGGTGCCTTCCACTTCCGGGTGACCGGCGTGACCAATCAGAATTGACTCTTCACCGCGACGGCTGGCGCGCGCCACTTCCATATGCACTTTGGTCACCAGCGGACAGGTGGCATCGAAAACGGTCAGATCGCGGTTTTTCGCCTCGTTGCGTACCGCCTGCGAGACGCCGTGCGCGGAGAAGATGAGAATTGCGCCGTCCGGCACTTCGCTGATCTGCTCGATAAAAATCGCACCGCGCTCGCGCAGGCTGTCGACCACGTAGCGGTTGTGCACCACTTCGTGACGCACGTAAATCGGCGCGCCGTAAATCTCCAGCGCGTTTTCAACAATGCTGATAGCGCGGTCTACACCGGCGCAAAAACCGCGCGGGTTAGCCAACAGGATCTGCATTTCAGGCCTCCAGTGCCGGATCGATCTCCAGCACTTCTACATCAAAATGGACAGTGCGCCCGGCAAGCGGATGGTTGAAGTCAACGGTAATCGAGTCGCCGTTGATTTCGCGGATCACGCCAGGCATTTCGCTGCCGTCCATAGCGGTAAAGAGCATAATTGCCCCGATCTCCGGTTCACCCGCGTCCATAAACTCACGACGGGAGAAGTACTGGATCAGATCCGGGCTTGGCACGCCAAACGCGGCATCCGGCTCCAGCGAAAAGGCTTTTTTCTCACCCTCTTTCAGACCGAGAAGCTGCTGCTCAAGACCTTCAGACAGGGAGGTATCGCCAAGACGAAACAGGGCTGGTTTGCCGTTGTTGCGGGTGGATTCGGCCGTAGAGCCGTCATCCAGCTTCAGCGTAAAGTGAACGAGAACCGCGCTGTTGCTCTGTACGGATTTAGACATGCAAATTGCTCGCTTGTTTTGGGTCACCTGTTGCCCGGTGGCGCTACGCTTACCGGGCCTACGGGGGCCACAAATTCTGTAGGCCGGGATCGCTACGCGTCACCCGGCTGGTTTTGTTACGCCTGCTCTTTCGCTGCTGGTTTAGGCAAGAAGCCTTCCAGCACGATTAACGCCGCACCAACGCATATTGCGCTATCGGCGAGGTTAAAGGTCGCGAAGTGCCAGTCGCCGACGTAGAAGTCGATCATATCGACCACAAAGCCGTGCCACAGGCGGTCAAACAGGTTACCCAGCGCGCCGCCAATGATCAGCGCGTAGGCGATGTTATTCAGCTTTTGCGTGGCCTTCGAGCGGTACATCAGCACCGCCAGCACGACGCAGATACCGATAGCGATACCCGCGAAGAACCAGCGCTGCCAGCCACCGCTGTCGGCAAGGAAACTAAACGCCGCACCGTAGTTGCGGGCGTAGTGCAGGTTAAGCGACGGGAACAGCGGGACCGTATCCCCCAGAGCGAAATTCTGGAGGATCAGGAACTTGCTGCCCAAATCAATAATCAGCACCACTACCACCAGCCACAGCCAGCGCAGTCCTGTTGAACAGAGAGTTTTACTCATCAGGCAAACTTACGTTTTTCGCCGTCACCGGCGACGTTGCTTACACAGCGTCCGCAGATGTCTGCGTGTTCCGCCACCTGACCGACATCGGTAGTGTAATGCCAGCAACGCGGGCATTTCTCACCGTCGGCTTTGCTCAGTGCGACCTTCAGTCCTTTGAGCAGTTCGCTCTGCTGAGCATCAGCAGACGCCTCGGCATAATCCGCAACTTTCGCACCGGAGGTCAACAGGACAAATCGTAATTCATCGCCCAGCGCGGTCAGCTTCGCGGCCAGCTCAGGCTCCGCGTACAGGGTCACCGTCGCTTCCAGAGAGCCACCGACTTTCTTGTCAGCGCGCGCCTGCTCGATAACCTTGTTCACTTCGCCACGCACTTTCAGCAGCTCGTCCCAATAGGCATCGTTCATCGCTTCGGTGCTGGAGAGATCGAACAGACCTTCATACCACTCGCCGGTGAAGACATACTTCTCACGGTCGCCCGGCAGGTAACCCCAGATTTCATCCGCGGTGAAGGACATGATCGGCGCCATCCAGCGCACCAGCGCTTCTGCGATGTGGTACAGCGCAGACTGACAGCTGCGGCGCGCCACGCTGTCCGCTTTCGCGGTGTACTGACGGTCTTTAATGATGTCGAGGTAGAACGAGCCCATCTCGATGGAGCAGAAGCGCATCAGGCGCTGCACCACTTCGTGGAAATCGTAAGACTCATACGCTTTCAGGATATCTTCCTGCGCCGCTTTCGCGCAGCCTACCGCCCAGCGATCGAGCACGACCATCTCTTCTGGCTTCACCATATCTTTTACCGGATCGAACCCGTTCAGGTTCGCCAGCAGGAAGCGCGCGGTGTTACGGATACGACGATAGCTGTCGGCAGCACGCTTCAGGATCTCGTCAGACACCGCCATTTCGCCGGTGTAGTCGGTAGAGGCTACCCACAGACGCAGGATGTCCGCGCCCAGCTTGTTCATTACGTCCTGCGGCGAAACGGTGTTACCGATGGACTTGGACATCTTACGGCCCTGACCATCCACGGTGAAGCCGTGAGTCAGTACCTGACGGTAAGGTGCTTTGCCCTTCATGGCGGTGGAGATCATCAGGGATGACATGAACCAGCCGCGGTGTTGGTCGGAGCCTTCGAGATACATGTCGGCAGCGTGACCGGCGAACTCAGGGCGCACGTCAACCACAGAGGCATGGGTTGAACCGGAGTCGAACCACACGTCCAGGGTATCCGGCACTTTCTCGTAGTTGTCCGCGTCCGCGCCCAGGATGTCGCGGGCGTCGAGATCCCACCACGCCTGAATGCCGTCAACTTCAACGCGTTTCGCCACTTCTTCCATCAGTTCCAGGGTGTTCGGATGCAGTTCCTGCGTCTCTTTGTGCACGAACAGCGACATCGGCACGCCCCAGGTGCGCTGACGGGAGATACACCAGTCAGGACGGTTAGCCACCATGGATTCGATACGCGCCTGGCCCCAGTCCGGGATCCACTGCACGCCTTTGATCTCTTTCAGAGACTGCTCGCGCAGGCCCTTCTGATCCATGCTGACGAACCACTGCGGGGTCGCACGGAAGATGATTGGCGTCTTGTGACGCCAGCAGCACGGATAGCTGTGCTGCATTTTTTCAACGTGCAGCAGCGCGCCGCTGGTGCGCAGCATGTCGACAATAATGTCGTTCGCTTTGAAGACGTTGATGCCGTCCAGCGCCGGGTAGGTGCCAGGCAGGTAAGAGCCGTCCGGCCCAACCGGGTTGGCGATTTCCAGACCGTACTTCAGGCTGATGTTGTAGTCGTCAGGGCCGTGGCCACCGGCGGTATGTACCGCACCGGTACCCGCGTCCAGCGTTACGTGGTCGCCCAGAATCGCCGGAACGTCGAAGTCCAGGAACGGGTGTTTGAAGCGCATCAGTTCCAGCGCGTCGCCTTTTACGGTGCCCAACACGGTGTAATCGGTGATGTTCGCGCGTTTCAGTACGCTTTCGACCAGGTCTTTCGCCAGGATAACCGCACGGCCATCAATCTGCACCAGCGCATACTCAAACTCGCCAGAGAGGGAGATCGCGCGGTTAGCAGGCAGCGTCCACGGGGTGGTTGTCCAGATAACCAGCGAGACTGGACCGCTTACCCCAGGCAGACCAAATTTAGCTTTGATCGCATCCTGATCGACCGCTTCGAACGCCACGTCGATAGAAGGCGAGGTTTTGTCGTAATACTCTACTTCCGCTTCTGCCAGCGCAGAACGGCAGTCCACGCACCAGTGCACCGGCTTCGCGCCTTTGTGCAGGTGGCCGTTACCGATGATTTTGCCCAGCGCACGGATGATGTTGGCTTCGGTTTTGAAATCCATGGTCAGGTACGGATGCGACCAGTCGCCCAGCACGCCCAGACGGATAAAGTCAGCGCGTTGACCGTCAACCTGGGTGGCAGCGTATTCGCGGCATTTCGCGCGGAATTCTGCGGCGGTGAACTTCTCACCCGGCTTACCGTACTCTTGCTCCACTTTCAGCTCGATTGGCAGACCATGGCAGTCCCAGCCCGGAACGTAAGGCGAGTCATATCCCGCGAGTCCTTTGGACTTCACGATAATGTCTTTCAGAATCTTGTTTACAGAGTGACCAATATGAATGCTGCCATTCGCATATGGAGGGCCATCATGCAGAATGAAGGTTTTTTTGCCTTTTTTGGCTGCACGAATGATGCCGTACAGGTCATCATCGGTCCAACGCGCCAGCATTCCCGGTTCACGCTTGGCGAGATCGCCGCGCATCGGGAACCCTGTTTCCGGCAAATTCAGGGTTGATTTATAGTCACTCATCAGATTCTCGGTTCCGTATTTATCACGTAGGCAGTTAAGCCGGTTCTAAAGCCCAAAAAACTCGCGGGCCGTTAATTCATCTCGCGCGATTTGCGCCTTAAGTTCATCCAGCGAAGCGAATCGCTGTTCATTGCGTATTTTTTTACGCAGTATCACATCTATATGGCGACCATACAGGTCCATTACAACGTCCAGCAGGTGTACTTCTAACTGTTGACGCACACCGGCAACCGTTGGACGTGTGCCAATGTTGGCGACGCCGTAGAAAGGCTTCTCGCCCAGTCCTGCCACTTCCACCGCATAGACCCCTTTAACCGGGGAGACCTGACGACGCAGCGGTATATTCGCCGTCGGGAAACCTATCGTGCGGCCCAGCGCATCGCCATGGACCACGCGACCTGAAATCGTGAACGGGTGACCCAGCAGCGTTTCTGCCGTGTCCAGTTCATCGTTCGCCAGCGCCTGACGTACCGCCGTGCTGCTGACGCGCACGCCGCCCTCGCAGAAGGTCATTGTACTGGTGACGTCAAACCCGTACTCCAGGCCAGCCTTCTGTAATAACAAGAAATCGCCCTGACGACCAGCGCCAAAGCGGAAATCATCGCCCACGGCGAGAAACTGCACGCCAAGCTGCCTGACCAACAGGTCGCTGACAAAATTTTGTGCGGTCAGCGCGGCAAAACGACGGTCGAACCGTACACACAGGACGTAGTCCACCCCTGACTCGGCCAGGTAGCGTAACTTCTCACGCAGACGCGTCAGCCGCGCGGGGGATTTCTCGCCAGCAAACAGCTCCAGCGGCTGAGGCTCGAAAATCATCACCACGACGGGCAGGCCTCGCGCCTCGCCTTCTTTACGCAATCCCTGCAACAGCGCCTGATGCCCACGATGCACGCCGTCGAAATTACCAATGGTCAGCACGCACCCGTGCGGGGCTTGACTGAGATTATGTATGCCGCGTATCAGCTTCATGACTGGCTCAAAACAGTGAAAATCGCCAAAGTATACCTTGTACAGCGGTTAAGGTTAACCGGCGATTGTTCACGCTAAACAGAAAGCCGTATGATTTCATCACGCTGACCTTTCACAGCAAAAAAATCTGCCCGCCAACTGCGATTTTTACGCCGAAAAGCTGTATTCACGAACGACAAGCTGGTAGAATCCTGCGCCATCACTACGTAACGTAGCGTCGCCACATTAACGGCGCTTATTTGCACAAATCCATTGACAAAAGAAGGTATAGAGGGCATATTCCTCGGCCTTTGAATTGTCCACATAGATCATATTTGGGAGTTGGACCTTGGCTAATATCAAATCAGCTAAGAAACGTGCCGTTCAGTCTGAAAAGGCTCGTAAGCACAATGCAAGCCGTCGCTCTATGATGCGTACTTTCATCAAGAAAGTATACGCAGCAATCGAAGCTGGCGACAAAGCTGCAGCGCAGAACGCATTTAACGAAATGCAACCAATCGTGGATCGTCAGGCTGCTAAAGGTCTGATCCACAAAAACAAAGCAGCGCGTCATAAAGCAAACCTGACCGCGCAGATCAACAAACTGGCTTAATCGCCACTTGTTGTTGCTTGTTTGAAAGAACCCGCTTAACGCGGGTTTTTTTATGCCTTCAGATTGCCGGCGGCGTAAACAGCGCCGAGTAGTCCCGGTTGCAGATTCGCTGCACCGACGGATGCTGAATCATCCTTTCGGCGAATATGGCGTGATACTCTTCCATCACGTTATCCACCCTGCCAATCTCGGTAATCTTGTCGTCTGAATAGAGATCGTGCGCATACAGCGTCGGGGCAACGAAGATAGCGTTGTGCGCCTCGCCAAAGGCTTTCATCAGCGCCGCATCGTCGAACTCACCGAGAATTTCTACGTTTAGCCCCTGCGAGTTAAACCAGTTCAGCAGCTTACGTCCGAGCATGGACCGCCTCCCCGGAACCAGCAAGCGGCGCTCTTCCAGGCAAGCCGGAAACGGTTTTTCCGGCGGTGGATTGATGCACCAGAAACTGACACCGCATTCGCCAATTTTCACCGAGAACAAGCCTTCCTGCTGCGTGGAATCGATAGGACAATCCGAAATAATCATATCCAGCTTATGCTGGCTCAGCTGTTCCAGCAGCATCTCGTGAGTGGACTCAAAGCAGCGTAAATGTATCTGTTCATCTTCCACCACCGCCGCATCCAGCACACCGCTTACCAGCCGTTTGGACAACGCATCCGCCACGCCCACGTCAAAGAGCAGGTTCGACTCTTTGCGATAGTTAACGATATCCAGCATCTCCTGGCTCAGGGTGAACATCTTGTCCGCATAGCGGAATACCAGTTCACCCAGCTCGCTCGGCTCAATGCCACGCCCTTTCCGCTTAAAAAGCTTTCCCTGCAAGCGCTCTTCCAGGGCTTTGATTTGCCCGGTGATAGTCTGTGGCGTCAGGTAGAGCGCCTCTGCGGCACCCACGACCGAGCCCTGCTTGTAGACATGCCAGAAGTAATAGAGATGGTTATAGTTCAAATGAGACATCACGTTTTCACTCCCTGATAGTTTATCGGGAGAAGGCTTCCCTTCTCCCGGTTTCCTGTTATGCCTGGACAGCCTGTCCGGACAACTTCACCTTCAACAAGGTGTAACCCATAACCGCGGCCAGGAACGACCCGATAAGAATGCCGAGTTTCGCCCAGACGATAAGCTCAGGCGCGCTTGCGCCAAACGCCAGCGTCGAGATAAAGATCGACATGGTGAATCCAATACCGCACAGCACGCCAACGGCCATAATCTGGCTAAAGGTGGTTCCGTTTGGCAATGACGCCAGCTTCAGCTTCAGCGCCAGCCAGCAGAACAGGCTGATGCCCAGCGGCTTACCAATAAACAGACCGGCGATGATACCCAGCGGCAGCACAGAGGTGAGTCCGTCCAGGGTAACCCCGGCCAGGGAAACACCCGCGTTGGCAAACGCAAACAGCGGCAGGATCATAAAACCCACCCACGGATGAAGCACATGCTCCAGCTGTCTGGCAGGCGATTTGCCGTCCTGTTCCTTCAGCGGAATAAAGAAGCCAACGATGACGCCCGCCAGCGTGGCATGCACGCCAGACTTCAGCACCGCCGTCCACAGCACCATCCCCACCAGAATATAAATCCCCGTGCGTCGAACGTTGAAGACGTTCAGCAACGCCAGCACCGCAATAGCCACGGCCGCCACGCTCAGCGACAGAACGGACAGATCGCTGGTGTAGAACAGCGCGATAATCACGATAGCGCCAAGATCATCGATAATCGCCAGCGCCATCAGGAAAATTTTCAGTGCTACCGGGACGCGGCTACCGAGCAAGGCTAAGACCCCGAGCGCAAACGCGATATCCGTTGCGGCCGGGATCGCCCAGCCGTCACGAGCAACCGGATCCTGCCACGCAAATGCGAGAAAGAGCAACGCCGGAACGATCATCCCGCCAATAGCCGCGATCACCGGAAACGCCGCACGCTGACGGCTGGCAAGCGAACCGCTCACCAGCTCACGTTTAACTTCCAGGCCCACCAGCAGGAAGAACACCGCCATCAGCGCATCGTTGATCCACAGCAGCATGTTCTTATTAATTTCCAGCGCCCCGACCTTCAGCTCGACGGGCGTTTCCAGAAATGCGTGATAGAGATCGCGTGTCATGCCCATATTGGCGAGCAGCATGGCAGCCGCAGCAGCAATAATCAGGATGACGCCGCCGGATGCCTCACTGCTAAAGAAACGGTGTAGTAATTTCACGTTTAAACTCTCTTTTACAACAATACCTCGGTAAAACCATAATATCAGCGCAAACAGATCGGTAAAAACAGATTAATATTGGTTATAGATTCAGTTTAACCGAGGTATAACGCTATAAAGCAAAAAGCCCGGAATCGCTTCCGGGCTTTAAATGATAGTAACCAGCTGGCGGGTTAGCGGGTTAAATCGTCGAAGAATTTTTTGACGCCATCGAAGAAGCTTTTGGAGCGCGGGCTGTTTTTCTCACCTGTCGGGCCACCAAAGCTTTCCTGAAGCTCTTTCAGCAGCTGTTTCTGCTTATCGTTCAGGCCGACCGGCGTTTCCACGACCACGCGGCATAACAGGTCACCCTGCGCGCCACCGCGAACGGATTTAACGCCTTTGCCGCGCATGCGGAACAGTTTCCCGGTCTGGGTTTCGCCAGGGATTTTCAGGTTAACGCGACCGTCCAGCGTCGGCACTTCGATTTCGCCGCCCAGCGCCGCCATCGCAAAGTTGATCGGCACTTCACAGTACAGGTTGTTACCTTCACGCTCGAAGATGGCGTGCTGCTTCACCTGAACCTGAACGTACAGATCGCCTGCCGGTGCACCGTGCTCGCCGGCTTCACCCTCACCTGCCAGACGGATGCGGTCGCCCGTATCGACGCCTGCCGGGATCTTAACGGACAGCGTTTTGGTTTTCTCCACGCGACCGTGACCATGACATTTGGTGCACGGATCTTTAATCAGCGTACCGCGACCATGACAGTGCGGACAGGCCTGCTGCACCGCGAAGAAGCCCTGGCGCATCTGCACCTGACCGGAACCGTGACAGGTTGGGCAGGTCTGTGGCTGAGTCCCCGCTTTCGCACCGCTGCCGTGGCAAACGTCACACTCTTCCAGCGTCGGAATACGGATCTCTTTGGTGACGCCGCGAACCGCTTCTTCCAGCGTCAGGTCCATGTTGTAGCGCAGGTCTGCGCCGCGCGCCGCGCGCTGACGGCCACGCCCGCCACCGAAGATATCGCCAAATACATCACCAAAGATATCGCTGAAATCAGCGCCGCCGCCGAAGCCGCCGCCACCAAATCCACCGCCGCCCATGCCGCCCTGTTCAAAGGCCGCGTGACCATATTGATCATAGGCCGCACGTTTTTGTGCATCGGTCAGGACTTCGTAGGCTTCTTTAATCTCTTTAAATTTGGCTTCAGCCTCTTTGTCACCCTGATTACGGTCAGGGTGGAATTTCATGGCCAGGCGCTTATACGCCTTTTTGATTTCACGCTCTTCCGCAGTTTTCGGAACGCCTAAAATCTCGTAATAGTCTTGCTTTGCCATTGGTTTTTTTAAGCCCCTTAACATGCGAGCACGGGCGTGGAGAATTCTCCTACGCCCGTGCCGATTACTTACCCTGCATCAGGGCGATTATTTTTTGTCTTTCACTTCTTCGAACTCAGCGTCGACAACATCGTCGTCTTTCGCGTTGTTCGCCGAAGCATCAGCGCCCGCCTGCTGCTGTGCGTGCTGCTGCTGAGCGATTTCCATCAGCTTCTGAGAAACCTGTGCCAGCTCCTGCATCTTCGCTTCGATGTCCGCTTTGTCTTCGCCTTTCAGAGACGTTTCCAGCGCGCTCAGTGCAGTTTCGATTGCAGTTTTGTCTTCCGCTGGCAGTTTATCGCCCGCTTCTTCAACCTGCTTACGGGTGCTGTGCAGCAGATGGTCACCCTGGTTACGGGTCTGAACCAGCTCTTCGAACTTACGGTCGGATTCCGCGTTAGCTTCGGCATCACGAACCATTTTTTCGATTTCCGCTTCGTTCAGGCCAGAAGATGCCTTGATGGTAATCTTCTGCTCTTTACCGCTGTTTTTGTCTTTCGCAGACACGTGCAGGATACCGTCAGCATCGATGTCGAAGGTGACTTCGATCTGTGGCATGCCGCGTGGTGCCGGGTTAATACCGTCCAGGTTGAACTGACCCAGAGATTTGTTATCCGCCGCGCGCTTACGCTCACCCTGAATCACATGGATGGTTACCGCAGACTGGTTGTCTTCAGCGGTAGAGAACACCTGGCTGTGTTTCGTCGGGATAGTGGTGTTTTTGTTGATGAGCGGGGTCATCACGCCACCCATGGTTTCGATACCCAGAGACAGCGGGGTAACGTCCAGCAGCAGTACGTCTTTCACTTCACCGGTCAGTACACCACCCTGAACCGCAGCACCGATAGCAACCGCTTCGTCCGGGTTCACGTCTTTACGTGGCTCTTTACCAAAGAATTCAGCCACTTTCTTCTGAACCATTGGCATACGAGTCTGACCACCTACCAGGATAACGTCCTGAATGTCAGACACGGACAGGCCAGCGTCCTGCAATGCAACTTTCAGTGGCTCGATAGAACGGTTCACCAGGTCTTCTACCAGGCTTTCCAGTTTCGCACGGGTCACTTTGATGTTCATGTGTTTTGGACCGGTCGCGTCTGCAGTGATGTACGGCAGGTTCACGTCGGTCTGCTGAGCGGAAGACAGCTCGATCTTCGCTTTCTCAGCGGCTTCTTTCAGGCGCTGCATAGCCAGCGGGTCGTTACGCAGGTCAATGCCCTGATCTTTCTTGAACTCGTCAACGAGGTAGTTGATCAGACGGGTATCGAAGTCTTCACCACCCAGGTGGGTATCACCGTTGGTTGCCAGAACTTCGAAGGTTTTTTCGCCGTCAACATCGTCGATTTCGATAATAGAAATATCGAAGGTACCACCACCCAGGTCGTAAACCGCGATAGTACGGTTGCCAACTTCTTTATCCAGACCGTAAGCCAGTGCTGCTGCGGTTGGTTCGTTGATGATACGTTTTACTTCCAGGCCTGCGATACGGCCAGCATCTTTGGTTGCCTGACGCTGAGCATCGTTGAAGTAAGCAGGTACGGTGATAACAGCTTCAGTTACCGGTTCACCCAGGTAATCTTCCGCAGTTTTCTTCATTTTCTTCAGCACTTCAGCAGAGATCTGCGGAGGTGCAGTTTTGGTGCCTTTCACATCAAGCCATGCATCGCCGTTATCGGCTGCGATGATTTTGTAAGGCATGATGGAAACGTCACGCTGAACTTCTTCGTCCTGGAAGCGGCGGCCAATCAGGCGTTTGATCGCAAACAGGGTGTTTTGCGGGTTTGTCACTGCCTGACGTTTAGCCGGCTGACCAACCAGAGTTTCACCATCCTGGGTATAAGCAATGATAGAAGGCGTGGTGCGATCGCCCTCGGCGTTCTCCAGCACACGTGCAGTAGTGCCATCCATAATCGCTACACAAGAGTTGGTAGTACCCAGGTCGATACCAATAATTTTACCCATCTAAACGTCTCCACTAAAAATTCAGTCAACATGTGGTTGTGTACCTGTAATAAGGGCAGAACGTGCTTTTTCAACTGCCCAGATTTGATTTTTTTCAGGTCCACACACTGCGGTTGCTTACAAGATGGGGTCACAACGGCATCCATCAAGGGGGAAGGATAAAAAATTTTTTAATTTCACCCCGATGAGATCATAGACGGCGTCGATGCCGCCCATTATGATGCCGCGCCCCGTCAGGGAGAACTGGCGCGGGTTTAACCATTTCACCATATTAATGATGATTTTTTGAGGACTTATGGGCAACACTAAGTTGGCTAATCCGGCTCCGCTGGGCCTGATGGGTTTTGGCATGACCACCATTCTGCTGAACCTGCACAATATCGGGATGTTCCCGATGGACGGCATTATCCTGGCGATGGGCATTTTTTACGGCGGTATCGCACAAATCTTTGCGGGCCTGCTGGAATATAAGAAAGGCAACACCTTCGGCTTAACCGCCTTTACCTCTTACGGTTCTTTCTGGCTGACTCTGGTCGCGATTCTGCTGATGCCTAAAATGGGCCTGGCGGAGGCGGCAAACGCCCATTTCCTGGGCGTGTACCTGGGACTGTGGGGCGTGTTCACCCTGTTCATGTTCTTTGGCACCCTCAAGGCGAACCGCGCGCTGCAATTCGTCTTCCTGAGCCTGACCGTCCTGTTCGCCCTGCTGGCCATCGGTCACCTGGCGGATAACGAAGGCATCGTTCACGTTGCCGGCTGGGTCGGTCTGGTTTGCGGCGCAAGCGCAATCTACCTGGCCATGGGTGAAGTGCTGAACGAGCAGTTCGACCGCACCATTCTACCGATTGGTGAAAAACACTGATCCCTCTGTCGTGCCCGCGTCGCGGGCACGACGTCCCTCTGACTGGCGAAGCCACATCCCCAATACCAGCCCCATCAGCGATAACGCCAGCACGTACCACGCAGGTGCAAGGGGCGACAGCCCCATCAACACCGTCACCACAATCGGGGTCAGCCCGCCGAAAATGGCATACGAGACGTTATAAGAGAAAGAGATTCCGGTGAAGCGTACCTCCGGCGGAAAGGCGCGGACCATCACGTACGGTACGGCGCCAACGACGCCCACACACAGCCCGACGACACCGTACAGCAGGAACAGCTGTTCAGGATGGGTGCCCGCAAGATGATAGAATGCCCAGCTCGACGCGGCCAGCAGCAGGCTGCCGACAATAAAGGTCACGCTGGCGCCGAAACGATCCGCCGCCAGCCCGGCGGCCAGACAGCCAAAGCAGAGCATAATTGTCGCGATACTGTTCGCCTGTAACGTCACGGCAGGCGCAAAACCGTACTGTTTTTGCAGCCAGACCGGCGACATCAAAATGACCACCACGATACCCGCAGACAGCAGCCAGGTCAGAAGCATCGACACGACTACCGCTTTTTTATGCCGCACTACTACGGTTTTCACCGGCAGTTCTAGCGCCAGCGCCTTCCGCTGCTGCATTTCCAGAAATATTGGCGTCTCCTGCAACCAGCGTCGCAGGTACATTGCCACCAGCCCAAACGCCCCGCCCAGCAGGAACGGTATACGCCAGCCCCAGTCGTGAACGGCCTGTTGCGTCATGCTGGTATTGATGATGGTTGCAACTACGGAGCCAAGCAGGATCCCGATCGTCAGCCCTGCGGTCAGCGTTCCGCACGCAATGCCGATGCGGCGCACCGGGACGTGCTCAGCGACAAACACCCACGCGCCAGGCACTTCCCCGCCGATGGCCGCGCCCTGGAGAATACGCATCAGCAGCAGCAATAACGGGGCGATAATGCCCATCGACTCATAGGTAGGCAAAAGGCCAATCGCCAGCGTCGGCACGGCCATAAGCAGGATGCTGAGGGTAAACATCTTCTTGCGCCCAACCAGATCGCCAAAGTGCGCCATGACAATGCCGCCCAGCGGACGCGCCAGATAGCCGGCAGCGAAAATGCCGAAGGTTTGTACCTGACGCAGCCATTCAGGAATATCCGCCGGGAAAAACAGCGCCCCCACAACGGCGGCGAAGAAGACAAAGATGATGAAATCGTAAAACTCCAGCGCGCCGCCCAGGGCAGCGAGCGTGAGGGTTTTGTAGTCCTGTCGATTCAGAGGTCGGGTATTATGTGACATAGCGAACCATTGTGCATGTGTTGTGGATTATTTTTTACAGCAATCGTAAAGAAAAAATTACTATATCGTAAATCCATTTACACGCTACTGCGGCTGGCGCTTATGTCACATTTTAATCATTTTCAGGAGATTGTTTCGCGGCGAGCGCTTTTAGGGCGAAATGCTGCTACCACGTTGCCGTCAGTTTCCACGTACGGACCGTCAAGCAGTTGTATACAATACGGTACACTTGCAAAGATACCGTGGACGATAACGCTGCCGTCCTCGGCTTTTACCCCTTCCAGCGTCTCTTTTATCGACTTCGGCTGCCCCGGCAGGTTCAGGATCAGCGCCTGTTTGCGGATCACCCCGACCTGACGGGAAAGAATGGCCGTCGGGACAAAGTGTAGACTGATCTGGCGCATCTGTTCACCGAAGCCCGGCATTTCACGATCGGCGATAGCCAGCGTCGCGTCCGGCGTCACATCGCGGCGCGCGGGGCCGGTGCCGCCCGTCGTCAGCACAAGGTGGCAGCTCATTTCATCCACCAGCTCACACAGGGTTTGCTCGATGATCGGCTGCTCGTCCGGGATCAGGCGAGTCTGGATCTCAAACGGGGTAGTGAGCGCGCTGCCCAGCCACGCTTCCAGAGCAGGGATGCCTTTATCCTGATAAACACCGCTGGAGGCGCGGTCAGAAATCGACACTAAGCCGATGCGTAAGGTATTCATATCCATTCCATTCAAAAAGTACTGATTAAAGGGAATGATACACGCAGAGAGAAAATTCAGACAGAGGCGGGGGAAAGACGCGTGACCGGGAACCCGGTCACGCAGGATGATTACAGCAGGTCGCCGATCATTTTTTCCAGTTTTTCCTGGTCGATAGCAAACTTACGGATACCGTCCGCCAGTTTATCTACGGCCATTGGATCCTGGTTGTGCTGCCACAGGAACTCGGACTCGGTGATGCGCTCAGGACGCGCTTTCACTTCGCCAGTGTAAGACAGTTTACGCTCGATAGCACCTTCGCTTTCTGCCAGCTCTTTCAGCAGCGCAGGGGCGATGGTCAGGCGGTCACAGCCAGCCAGCTCGATGATTTCGCCGACGTTACGGAAGCTTGCGCCCATAACAACGGTCTCATAGCCGTGCTGTTTGTAGTATTCGTAGATTTCAGTCACAGAAATCACGCCTGGATCTTCAGACGCCGCGTACTCTTTCTTGTCGGTGTTGGCTTTGTACCAGTCCAGAATACGGCCCACGAACGGAGAAATCAGGTATACGCCAGCTTCGGCACATGCACGCGCCTGCGCGAAGGAGAACAGCAGAGTCAGGTTACAGTTGATCCCTTCTTTTTCCAGCTGCTCAGCAGCGCGGATGCCCTGCCAGGTAGAGGCCAGTTTGATCAGGATACGGTCGTTGCTGATGCCCGCATCGTTGTACAGTTTGATCAGGCGTTTTGCTTTGGCGATAGAGGCTTCGGTGTCGTAGGACAGGCGAGCATCAACTTCGGTAGAGATACGGCCAGGAACGAGCTTCAGGATTTCCAGACCGATGTTCACTGCCAGTTTGTCAGTGGCATCCACAACCTGCTGCGCGCGGTCATTGCTCTGTGCTTTTGCCCAGGTCACCGCCTCGTCGATCAGTTTGCGATACTCAGGGATCTGCGCGGCGTTAAGGATCAGAGAAGGGTTGGTTGTGGCATCCTGCGGCTGGTACAGCTTCATTGCCGCAATATCTCCGGTGTCAGCGACGACAGTGGTGAACTGACGAAGGGAGGTCAATTTATCCGTCATGATAGTGTTTCTCTTTTAACGTGCCCTGGATAATTCACACTACCGACAGCTTGCCAGCAGCGGAAAAATGACAGGTTTACTTGTTAGGGGGATGTAACCGGTCTGCCCTGATGATAACACGAGTGAGAGGCAGCGCAACCGCAGACAGTGCGCTTAGGCAGAGTATGATAAACTCAGAATATTAACAGGCTGCTAAGTAACAGCATGCACACTCAGTGGTAGCGCTTACATATTCACTTTGGCATCAACAAGAGGGACGTTAGTGCCTGATTTCTTTTTCTTTATTAACGAAGTCCTCTGGGGTTCGATCATGATATACCTGCTTTCTGGAGCAGGTATCTGGTTTACGTGGCGCAGCGGGCTGATTCAGTTTCGCTATATCCGCAAATTTGGCAGAAGTCTGAAAAACAGCGTCACCCCACAGCCGGGCGGCCTGACATCGTTTCAGGCGCTCTGTACTAGCCTTGCCGCGCGCGTCGGCAGCGGTAACCTGGCCGGTGTCGCGCTGGCGATCGGCGCGGGCGGTCCGGGCGCGGTATTCTGGATGTGGGTGACGGCGATTATCGGTATGGCCACCTCCTTTGCTGAATGCTCGCTTGCGCAACTCTACAAAGAAAAAGACGGCAAAGGTCAGTTTCGCGGCGGTCCCGCCTGGTATATGGCTCGCGGGTTGGGAATGCGCTGGATGGGCGTTCTGTTCTCGATCTTTTTGCTGATTGCCTATGGCCTTATTTTCAATACCGTTCAGGCAAATTCCGTCGCCCACGCGCTGCGCTTTGCCTTTAATTGTCCGGAGTGGCTGACGGGCGGCGCGCTTGCCCTTCTCACCCTGCTGACCATTGTGACCGGGCTCAAAGGGGTTGCCCGCCTGATGCAGCGGCTGGTTCCGCTGATGGCGCTGCTGTGGGTGTCCACCAGCGTGATGGTATGCGCGATACATATTGACGAGGTGCCGAACGTCATCGTCACCATTTTCCAAAGCGCGTTCGGCTGGCGCGAAGCGGCTTCAGGCGCGTTGGGTTACACCCTTAGCCAGGCTCTCACTGCGGGTTTTCAGCGGGGTATGTTCTCCAACGAAGCGGGAATGGGCTCCACGCCGAATGCCGCCGCAGCGGCCGCATCCTGGCCCCCGCATCCCGCCGCGCAGGGCATTGTACAGATGATTGGCGTCTTCACAGACACCATTGTTATCTGCTCCGCCAGCGCGATGATCATGCTGCTGGCCGGTGCCGCTGAGCAACCGTCCGGTAGTACGGCAGGCATTCATTGGGTACAACAGGCGCTGGTCTCCCTCGTCGGCGGCTGGGGCGCGGGCCTTGTCGCACTTGTCGTGGGACTTTTTGCCTTTAGTTCCATTGCGGTGAACTATATCTATGCCGAAAACAACCTTATCTTCCTGAAAGTCAATTCGCGTCTGACCCGCAACGTCCTTCGCGCGGGTGTGCTGGGAATGGTTTTCGTCGGCTCCCTGCTCAGCATGCCGTTGGTCTGGCAAATAGCGGACGTCATTATGGCGCTGATGGCCATCACGAACCTGACGGCCATTTTGCTGCTTTCACCGGTTGTGGCGCTGATCGCGCGCGATTATCTGCGTCAGCGCAAGCTCGGCGTACAGCCCGTCTTTGACGCCTCACGCTATCCCGAAATCGAGTCACAAATTGCCCCTGGCACCTGGGATGATTTGCCGCGGCAATAACAGCTATCGATCAATTCAGGGCGATTTTTTGTTAAAGTCGCTCTAAATTTCCTGCAAGGACTGGATATGCTGATTCTGATTTCACCTGCCAAAACGCTCGACTACCAGAGCCCGCTCGCCACTGAGCGTTATACCCAGCCGGAATTGCTGGACTACTCGCAACAGTTGATCCACGAGGCGCGTAAGCTTTCGGCTCCGCAAATCGCTTCGCTGATGAGCATCAGCGATAAACTCGCCGACCTGAACGCCACCCGTTTTCATGAGTGGCAGCCTGACTTCACGCCCGCCAACGCCCGCCAGGCGCTGTTGGCCTTCAAAGGTGACGTCTACACTGGCCTGCAAGCAGAAACGTTTAGCGAAGCCGATTTCGATTTTGCCCAGCAGCATCTGCGCATGTTATCCGGCCTGTACGGGGTGCTGCGCCCGCTGGATCTGATGCAGCCGTATCGTCTGGAGATGGGTATCCGCCTGGAAAACGCTAAAGGTAAAGATCTGTACCAGTTCTGGGGCGATGTCATTACCGACAAGCTTAACGCGGCGCTGCAAGCCCAGGGGGACAACGTGGTGATCAACCTGGCCTCCGATGAGTACTTCAAATCGGTGAAACCGAAAAAGCTGGATGCGGACATTATCAAGCCGGTATTCCTCGACGAGAAAAACGGCAAATTTAAAGTAATCAGCTTCTACGCCAAAAAAGCGCGCGGTCTGATGAGCCGCTTCATCATTCAAAACCGCCTGACGAAGCCAGAGCAGCTCACCGGCTTTAACAGTGAAGGGTATTTCTTCGACGAGGCATCGTCAGGAAAAAACGAGCTGGTGTTTAAGCGTCACGAGCAATAAAAGACAACCCCGCCAGCTGGCGGGGTTTGTGTTAATGGTGCTTCCGGTCCGGGCGACGATCGTCATGACGGTGGTGATCGTCACGATCGCGATGTTCATCGTGCGGACGCCAGTGGTTATCGCGCCAGTCATAGTGCGCTTTCCACCAGTCATGGTCGCGCCAGCGGCCGCCATCCCAGTAGTGCCCGTTATTATCCCGATCGCCAATTTGCAGTTTTACCGCGGGCACGAGGGTGATTTCAGCTGCCTGCACCGCCATCGGAGCGACCAGCATCAGTGAAAGCGCGATAAGTGCAGGTTTCAGTGTAGACATAGGTGACTCCTTATTCTTCTTGCCCAACGTGGGCCGATGTAAGGAGAGTACGTGATGGGAACGGGGGATGTTATTCTCTGCAATCCTAAACGCTAAGTGACCGCATTTATTGGGAATTTCTGCTTTTTTCCTGCTGTTTTTCTCCTTAATTTCTCCATAAAAAAGCCGGGTGGCGGCTTCGCCTTACCCGGCCTACGTTCTGAGCCGTTGTAGGTCGGGTAAGGCGTAGCCGCCACCCGACAAAAATCACGCTCGGGTCATCATCAGCTTACGCAGCGCGGCAAAGTCTGCGGGCAGCTCATGAGACAGCAGCGGCAGGTCGGCGCGCTCGGCCAGCTCTTTTGACAGCGGCAGCGTTTCCCCCAGGATCGCTTCCACGCTCTCTTTGAACTTGGCCGGATGGGCGGTGCCGAGGAACAGGCCATACTCACCCGGTTGAAGCTGATCGCGCAGGGCACGATAGGCAATCGCCGCGTGCGGCTCAGAGGTATAGCCCACCGCTTTCAGCTCGCGCATGGTGGCTTTCGTGGTTTCGTCCGTCACCGCTGCGTAACCCAGATCGCCCAGACGCCAGACCTTACGGCGGAACAGCTCTTCCACACGCGGCCAGTTGTTAGGCTGTGACACATCCATCGCATTGGAGAGCGTGGCCTGAGTCGCGTTCGGCGCCCATTTTCCGTCCTTCAGGAAACGCGGCACGGTGTCGTTGGCGTTGGTGGCGGCGATAAAGCGCTTCACCGGCAGGCCGAGTGATTTCGCCAGCAGGCCTGCCGTCAGGTCGCCGAAGTTCCCGCTTGGCACGGAAACCACCAGCTGATTGCGCGCGTCCTGCGGCAACTGCGCCACCGCTTCGAAGTAGTAGCAGATCTGCGCCAGCAGACGGCTGATGTTGATGGAGTTGGCAGAGTTCAGCCCCAGCGCCGCCTTCAGCTCTTCGTCATCGAAGGCTTGCTTCACCAGCGCCTGACAGGCATCGAAATCGCCGTCGATCGCCACGGTTTCAATGTTGCCCCCAAGGGTGCAGAACAGTTTTTCCTGAAGCGGGCTGATTTTGCCTTTCGGATAGAGGATCACCACGCGGACGTTTTTCAGGCCGTAGAACGCATGGGCCACCGCCGCACCGGTATCGCCTGAAGTCGCGGTCAGAATGGTCACCGGTTTGTCGCCGCTGATGTGGGTCAGCATCTGCGCCATAAAACGACCGCCGAAATCTTTGAACGCCAGCGTCGGGCCGTGGAACAGCTCCAGACAGCCAACGTCAGGCTCCACCTGCTTCACCGGCGCCGGGAAAGCAAACGCCGCACGCACGCGCTCTTCCAGCAGCTCCTGTGGGATTTCGTCGCCGATAAACGCAGACAGAATTTTGGTGCTGCGGGTGACAAAGTCCTGCTTCAGCAGTTCATCGATTTCGGTCAGCTGAAATTCCGGCAGGTCGTGGGGGAAGAACAGCCCCTGATTTTTGCCAAGCCCCTGCGTTACCGCCTGCGCAAAGCTGACCTGCTCGTTATGATCTTTAAGGTTGTAGAGTTTCATTCGTTATCCCAGTACTCGTGCGCCAGCCGTGTCCAGACGGCAAATATGAACAAAGCCTTCCTGATTTTGCAGGTAGTGTTTAGAGAGCCAGTCCGCCACGCGCTGCGCGGTGTCTGGCTTGTCGCATAAGGCGAACAGCGTCGGGCCGGAGCCGGAGATGCCGCACGCCTGTGCGCCGATATCCATGGATGCCTGTCGCGCTTCGTTAAAGCCCGGCAGCAGCTTCGTGCGATACGGCTCGGCAATAATGTCTTTCATCAGTTTCGCCGCCAGCTGCGGCTGTCGGGTGTAGCAGGCATGAATAAAGCCCGCCAGATGACGCCCGTGGGCAATACAGTCCTGACGACGATACTGCGCCGGCAGGATCGCACGCGCTTCGGCGGTAGACACTTTAATGCCCGGATAGGCCAGCACCCACAGCCACTCATCAAACCCTGGCACCTGCTGGCTGATGATGCCATTTTCTTCAATCATCAGCTGCATGCCGCCAAGGAAGCACGGCGCCACGTTATCATAATGAATGCTGCCGGAGATGCGCCCTTCCAGCTCGCCCATCAGCGCCAGCAGACGGCTGTTGTTCAGCGGCTTGCCGCAGTGCTCATTCATCGCCACCAGCGCGGCGACCACCGAGCAGGCGCTCGAGCCCAGCCCCGAACCAATCGGCATGCTCTTTTCCAGCGTCATGGCGACCGGCACGTTCTTGCCGATCTCCTGACAGAAGCGTTCCCAGCACTGATAAACAATATTCTCGCGCGGTTCAGACGGCAGCTTACTGGCGAAACGGCCGATGTTATTCAGGCTGAAGCGCTCTGCCGCCTCAACCGTAACCGTATCGCCCAGCAGCGAACCGTCCACCGGCGTTACCGCCGCGCCCAGCACGTCAAATCCGACGCTCATATTGGCGCTGGAAGCCGGGGCATATACTTTAACCATCTTAAACTCCTAACTTCCATGACAGGGTACGCAGCAGATCGGCAAACACGCCTGCCGCCGTCACATCATTCCCTGCGCCATAGCCGCGAAGCACCAGCGGCAGTGGCTGATAATAATGGCTGTAGAACGCCAGAGCGTTCTCGCCGTTTTTCACCTTGTACAGCGGATCGTTGCCATCCACTTCGGCAATCTTCACCCGGCAGACGCCGTCTTCTTCAATGTTGCCAACATAGCGCAATACCTTACCTTCATCACGGGCTTTCGCAACGCGTGCGGCAAAGGCATCGTCAAGCTGAGGTAAATTCGCCATAAAGGCGCTGACGTCACCGCTGTCATCAAATTCTGCTGGCAGCACTGGCTCAATCACGATATCCGAAAGCTCCAGCTCGCGGCCGGTCTCGCGCACCAGGATCAGCAGCTTACGCGCCACGTCCATACCGGAGAGGTCGTCGCGCGGATCCGGCTCGGTGTAGCCCAGCTCGCGCGCGGCGCGGGTGGCTTCCGACAGGCTCATCCCTTCGTCCAGCTTGCCGAAGATAAACGACAGGGAGCCGGAGAGGATGCCGGAGAAACGCTGTAGTTCGTCGCCCGCGTTCAGCAGGTTTTGCAGGTTCTCGATGACCGGCAGGCCCGCGCCCACGTTGGTGTCATACAGAAACTTGCGGCGCGACTTACTCGCCGCCAGACGCAGCTGGTGATAGTAATCCATTGACGAGGTGTTGGCCTTTTTGTTCGGCGTCACCACGTGGAAACCTTCGCGCAGGAAATCCGCGTACTGATCGGCCACCGCCTGGCTGGAGGTACAGTCAACGATCACCGGGTTAAGCAGGTGATATTCTTTCACCAGACGGATCAGGCGGCCCAGGTTAAACGGCTCTTTCGCCTCTTCCAGCTCCGCCTGCCAGTTTTCCAGGTTCAGACCGTGGACGTTAGTCAGCAACGCTTTCGAGTTCGCAATGCCGCAGACGCGCAGATCGATATGTTTCTTCTTAAGCCACTCCTGTTGACGCTTTACCTGCTCCAGCAGCGCGCCGCCGACGCCGCCGACGCCCACCAGGAACAGCTCAATCACCTGGTCGGTGTTGAACAGCATCTGATGCACCACGCGCACGCCGGTAGTGGCGTCATCGTTATCCACGACAACGGAAATGGAACGCTCGGATGAGCCCTGGGCAATCGCCACGATATTGATATTGGCCCGCGCCAGCGCGGCAAAGAATTTGGCGGAGATACCGCGCAGGGTGCGCATACCGTCGCCGACCACCGAGATAATCGCCAGACGCTCCTGAATGGAAAGCGGCTCCAGCAGCTCTTCTTTCAGCTCCAGATAGAACTCTTCTTCCAGCGCGCGACGGGCGCGCAGGCAATCGCCCTGCGGAACGCAGAAGCTGATGCTGTATTCGGAAGAGGACTGCGTGATCAGCACCACGGAGATCCCGTTGCGGGACATAGCGGCAAAGACGCGTGCCGCCATGCCGACCATGCCCTTCATCCCCGGGCCGGAGACGCTGAACATCGCCATGTTATTGAGGTTAGAAATGCCTTTCACCGGCAGGTCATCTTCATCCGCGCTGGCGCCAATCAGCGTGCCCGGCGCCTGCGGATTACCGGTATTCTTAATCAGGCAAGGGATCTGGAACTGGGCAATCGGGGAGATGGTACGCGGGTGAAGAACTTTAGCGCCGAAGTAGGAAAGCTCCATTGCTTCCTGGTACGACATCGACTTCAGCAACCTGGCATCCGGCACCTGGCGCGGATCGCAGGTATAAACGCCGTCGACATCAGTCCAGATCTCACAACAGTCTGCGCGTAAACAGGCCGCCAGCACCGCAGCGGAGTAGTCAGAGCCGTTACGCCCCAGCACCACCAGTTCGCCCTTCTCGTTACCGGCGGTAAAGCCTGCCATCAGGATCATATGGTCAGACGGGATTTTGCTCGCCGCAATACGGCGTGTCGACTCGGCAATGTCGACGGTGGATTCGAGGTAGTGGCCCACAGCCAGCAGTTTTTCAACCGGATCGATGACCGTCACGTGGTGACCGCGCGCTTCCAGCACGCCTGCCATGATGGCGATAGAGAGTTTTTCACCCCGGCAAATCAGCGCCGCGTTGATGCTGTCCGGGCACTGGCCAAGCAGGCTGATACCGTGAAGAACGTGTTTAATCTGGGCAAATTCAAGTTCAACGGTGCTTTTCAGCTGCGCCAGCGGGAAACCAGGCTGGGCGTCGGCCAGCCCCTGAAGCAGATCGGCGAAGATACGCTCGGCGTCGCTGATATTCGGCAGTGCATCCTGACCACCGATGGTTTTTTCAATCATCGCCACCAGGTGGTTCGTGATTTTGGCCGGGGCAGAGAGCACGGTGGCAACCTGCCCCTGCCTGGCGTTGCTTTCCAGGATATCGGCAACACGCAGAAAACGTTCTGCATTTGCCACTGACGTACCGCCGAACTTCAACACTCGCATGGTTCTACCTCATTTCCTTTAGCCGAAAAAAAAGCCCGCACTGTTCAGGTGCGGGCTTTTTTCTGTTTTTCCTGTACGCGTCAGCCCGCATCGTTACCTGTGGTAATGATGATGGTTGTAGTAATGGTGGTGATGCTGATGCGTTTCATGGATGTTGTGTACTCTGTCATTATTATCTGTCTGTGCTCTATTCTTTTAGGGTTAAAGGATCGAGCCCCTTAAGTCAATGAATTTTTAATTCGATCACAATTCGGGACATTCTCACGTCCCGCTGCGGGCAGATTTATTTTCATCGGAATACCCCAGTTGCAACCCCAGACATCAGCAGGATCGGCCATAATAAAAACCTATGGCACTATTTTACTCCGCTAATTTTTTTTCAATATCATGAAGCAATCGGTGCAGCATTGCCGTGTCACGCTGTTCAAGACGCCCCAGGCGCTGCTGTAACCAGTCCACCATTTTTTGATCGTCAGCGACGCCCAACTGCGCAAGAAGCTTATCTGCACGAACACGCAGTGCCGCCAGCTGGTTTTCATCCGAAACTGTCACCGGTGGCTGAGAAATTTGTATTAAGGATGCTAATTGATAGCAATAGACCATCACCGCCTGCCCCAGATTGAGTGACGGGTAATCCGCCACCATCGGCGCGCCCGTCAGCACGTCAGCCAGCGCCAGCTCTTCGTTAGTCAGCCCGGAATCTTCTCGCCCAAACACCAGCGCGGCTTTCTCCAGCCACTGGCTTTTCTCTTCCAGCATCGGCACCAGTTCAGCAGGCGTGGCGTAATAGTGAAACTTCGCCCGGCTGCGCGCGGTCGTCGCGACGGTAAATGAAATATCGTGGAGTGCGTCGGCGAGCGTAGCGTAAGTGGTTATATTATCGAGAATATCACCCGAACCGTGCGCCACCCAGCGCGCAGCAGGCTCCAGATGCGCCGTGCTGTCCACAATACGCAAATCGGTAAAACCCATAGTCTTCATGGCACGCGCCGCAGCGCCAATATTTTCAGCTCTTGCTGGTGCCACCAGCACAATCGACAGATGCATTTACGCTCTCTTTTTAATCAGTTAGCAGGTAAAAATGTGATTCAGTTCAACATATTACGCAGCACGAATTTACATTTTTGCAACACAAATCACCGAAATAGCGTTTCATAACAATTAAAAAAAGCTAAACTATTTTGTGGCTGAACAATCAGTTAGAATGTTAACAGAAGACCATTACCCTTATGTTTTGTAATGATAATGACCATATGAATACTCTTTTCTGATTGGATTCGTACCGTTTATCAATCAATGTCCGCAACTAGTTGGTTTATTGAAAAATTGTGACAAAGGCTAGCATTCAGCTACGATGATTTCATCAAACTGTTAACGTGCTACAATTGAACTTGATATATGTCAACGAAGCGTAGTTTTATTGGGTGTCCGGTGTCACTTAGCCTGTTATGTTGCTGTTAAAATGGTTAGGATGACAGCCGTTTTTGACACTGTCGGGTCCAAAGGGAAAGTACCCACGACCAAGCTAATGATGTTGTTGACGTTGATGGAAAGTGCATCAAGAACGCAATTACGTACTTTAGTCACGTTAAGCCGATCATGTTAATTTGCGACATGCATCAGGCAGGTCAGGGACTTTTGTACTTCCTGTTTCGATTTAGTTGGCAATTTAGGTAGCAAACATGCAGACCCCGCACATTCTTATCGTTGAAGACGAGTTGGTAACACGCAACACGTTAAAGAGCATTTTCGAAGCAGAAGGCTACGATGTCTTTGAAGCGACCGATGGCGCAGAGATGCATCAGATCCTTTCTGAAAATGATATCAACCTGGTGATTATGGATATCAACCTGCCGGGCAAAAACGGGCTTCTTCTGGCGCGCGAACTGCGTGAACAGGCGAACGTCGCGTTGATGTTCCTGACAGGCCGTGACAACGAGGTTGATAAAATTCTTGGTCTGGAAATCGGCGCGGATGACTACATCACCAAGCCGTTCAACCCTCGCGAGTTAACCATTCGTGCACGCAACCTGCTGTCCCGCACCATGAATCTGGGTACGGTCAGTGAAGAGCGTCGTAGCGTCGACAGCTACAAATTCAACGGCTGGGAACTTGATATCAACAGCCGTTCGCTGATTAGCCCGAACGGTGAGCAGTACAAACTGCCGCGCAGTGAATTCCGCGCGATGCTGCACTTCTGCGAGAACCCGGGCAAGATTCAGTCTCGTGCAGAACTGCTGAAGAAAATGACCGGTCGTGAGTTGAAGCCACACGATCGTACCGTTGACGTAACCATCCGTCGTATTCGTAAACATTTCGAATCTACGCCTGATACGCCGGAAATCATCGCCACGATCCATGGTGAAGGCTATCGTTTCTGCGGTGACCTCCAGGAGTAATCCTCACATCACGCAGTAAAGAACGGCGCATTTGCGCCGTTTTTTTTATTAATGCCACGGCATAATCGGCACCGCGCTAATCGCGTTTTTCGGTGAGCCTTCCACGACTTTGTCCGAGTAGGCCAGATAAGCCAGGGTGTTACGCTTCGCATCATAAAAACGGACCACCTGTAGCTTTTTGAACACCAGCGAGGTCCGTTTCTGGAATACAACGTCGCCCTGCGCTTTGCCGTTTTTAATTTTGTCACTCAATTCCACCGGTCCAACCTGCTGGCAGGAGATGGCCGCGTCAGACGTGTCTTCAGCCAGCCCCAGGCCGCCTTTAATCCCGCCGGTCTTCGCCCGGCTGACATAGCAGGTGACGTTTTTAACGTCCGGATCGTCAAACGCCTCCACCACAATTTTGTGGTCCGGCCCAAACATTTTAAACACGGTATCCACGGAGCCAATTTGCTCCGCCTGCGCCACGCGCCCTGCCATCAGCGCCAGTGCTGCAAAGACTAAAACCTTGTATTTCATATTGTTACCATTCATAAAAAATTACGCTGAGCGATTATTCAACAGGTTAGATAAAAATGTAGCAAGATCACAGGATTAGAATATATCCGCACATAAATCACCATAAAAAGCATTTATGCGCAAAAAAAACACTGAATGCTAAAACGTCAAAAAATGCTATTATCCGCTAACCTGTAAACAGGCACCTGCGGCAGTTTTAAGGATGAGGATAGTATATGGATCAGGCTGGAATTATTCGCGACCTGCTCACCTGGCTGGAAGGTCATCTCGACCAGCCATTGTCACTGGATAATGTGGCGGCAAAAGCAGGCTATTCCAAGTGGCATCTGCAAAGGATGTTCAAGGATGTCACCGGTCATGCTATCGGTGCCTATATTCGCGCACGTCGTTTATCAAAGTCTGCTGTTGCGTTGCGCCTGACCGCGCGACCAATCCTTGATATTGCCCTGCAATATCGTTTCGATTCACAGCAAACTTTCACCCGCGCCTTTAAAAAGCAGTTCTCGTTAACGCCAGCGCTTTATCGCCGCTCGCCGGACTGGAGCTCCTTTGGTATGCGTCCGCCGCTGCGTCTGGGCGAGTTTGCGATGCCAAAATATGAAATCATCACCCTGCCAGAAACGCACCTGGTCGGCACCACGCAGAGCTACTCCTGTTCCCTTGAGCAGATCTCCGAGTTCCGCCATCAGATGCGCGTTCAGTTCTGGCGCGAATTTTTAAGCCATGCTCCGGCGATCCCGCCGATTCTGTATGGTTTGAACGAAACGCATCCAAGCCAGGAAAAAGATGACGAGCAGGAGGTGTTCTATACCACGGCGCTGACGCCTGATATGGCGAACGGTTACATTCATGGCTCGAAGCCTGTCGTGCTGGAAGGCGGCGAGTATGTGATGTTCTCATACGAAGGTTTAGGAACGGGCGTTCAGGAGTTCATCCTGACCGTTTACGGGACCTGCATGCCGATGCTGAATCTGAATCGCCGTAAAGGTCAGGACATTGAGCGCTACTATCCGGCGCAAGATGCTAAACCGGAAGAAGGCCCTATCAATCTGCGTATGGAATTCCTGATTCCGGTACGTCGTTAACGCTGCAATTCGTCCAGTGCAGGGGCATCAAGATGCGAAATGTCCCCTGCCATCTCAACCACCCACCCCGATGCCAGCCAGGCACTTTCCTGATAGTCGATACGGGAAATGGAACAGTTGCGCAGACGCAAACGGCGTTCGGCGTAAGCGGGCAGTCCCAGAATGGTGCTCACCAGACAACCCAGCGCGATACCGTGGCTCACCAGCAGCGGTCGGCTACCTGCCGGGAGTTTCAGGCACTCGGCCAGCGCGGCATGCATGCGCACGCTCAGCTCCTGCATGGATTCGCCCTCAGGAATACGGCCATCTTCGGTACCGTTTACCAGCGTGCGGCGCCAGCCTTCTTCGGTTTCCGTCAGCGTATCGATAGGACGTTTTTCCAGCACGCCCATATCCAGCTCGCGCAGACGCGGTTCGAGGGTCACGTCGCAGCCACAGGCATCGGCGATGATGCGTGCCGTCTGCTGTGTGCGGCCTAAATCACTGGAGATGACGTGAGTGATGCCCAGCGTTCTGGCGCGCTCCGCCACCTGCCACGCTTGCTGCACACCTTTGTCGGTGAGAGGACTGTCTGACTGGCCTTGAATACGTCGCTCGGCGTTCCACTGCGTTTCACCGTGGCGAACAAGGTATACCTGTAACATGCTTTTTTTCCGTTATACTGCGATGAATTTTTTAAATCGAGCTTAATTATGCACCATGTTGTCTCTGCTACCACCAATCCTGCCAAAATTCAGGCAATTCTAAGGGCATTTGAAGAGATCTTTGGCGAAGGATCCTGCCATATTGACGCCGTCGGCGTCGAGAGCGGTGTGCCGGAACAGCCGTTTGGCAGCGAGGAAACACGCGCTGGCGCACGAAATCGCGTGGCGAATGCAAAAGCCGCCGCGCCAGACGCTGACTTCTGGGTCGCGATTGAAGCTGGTATCGACGAAGGAGCGACCTTCAGCTGGGTTGTCATCGAAAGCCGCGAGCAGCGCGGCGAAGCGCGTTCTGCCACGCTGCCGCTGCCGGAGGTCATACTGGAGAAAGTCCGCGCGGGTGAGGCGCTGGGGCCGGTAATGTCGCACTATACCGGCATTGATGAGATTGGTCGTAAAGAGGGGGCGATTGGCGTCTTTACCGCGGGCAAGCTCACCCGTTCGAGCGTTTACCACCAGGCCGTTATTCTGGCGTTAAGTCCGTTCCATAACGCGATTTATCGTTAAGTCTGTAGGCCGGATAAGGCGAAGCCGTCATCCGGCGTTTTTCAGCAATACCGCTTCCAGCCACTGACGCAGTTCAACCGGCGCCGACTTCAGGCTGTTTGAACCACGGGTAATGGTCGCTATGCCCGCGCCCAGCTCGTTTTTCAGCTCGCGCTGGCTCATTTCGCCGCGCAGCAGTTCCTCAATAATGCGTACCCGCGTGCCCAGCGCTTCGCGTTCATCGGGCGTCAGCATCAGCTGTAGCAACGGTAAATGCAGATCTTTGTCGTAAGACTGGCGGAGCAACTCCACAAAACGAAGCCACTCCTGATGACGCTGTTCGGCCATGGCCGAGGAATACGGGGAATGCTGGGTCATGTTATGCTGCCTCTTGTACTCATTAGCGAGTACAGCATAACACAACCCACGCCGATCAGTAACGTCTCTGCCACTCGGCATCGCTCATCAGGGTATCTTTCTGCCCCATGAAGTAGCGATAGTAGGCGTCATAGGCCAGCACGTTCTTCACATAGCCACGCGTTTCCGAGAACGGAATGCTCTCGACAAACGCCACGGCGTCGATACGCCCTGCGCTGTTACCAAGCCATGTCCGCACGCGGCCTGGCCCGGCGTTGTACGCCGCTGACGCGAAGATACGGTTATTACCGAACTGCTGATAGACGTACTGCAAGTAGCTGGTACCGATGTTGATGTTGGTCTCCGGATCCAGCAGCTGGGACGGGCTGCTGTAGCCTGGAATATTAAACATCTTCACCGTGTGCGTCGCGGTGCCCGGCATAATCTGCATCAGGCCGCTGGCACCCACTGGTGAACGCACTTTCGGGTTCCAGGCGCTCTCCTGACGGGCAATGGCCATCGCGTAGCTTTGCGGAATCTCTTTGCCGCTGGTGTAGCGATCGAACAGATCCTTATAAGCCAGCGGGAAACGCTCTTCGAGATGATCCCACAGTTTGCCGGCGATCGTCGCCTGCACGCTCAGATCCCACCAGCGATTATCAAACGCATAGCGGGCAAGCTGCGCTTTCTCATCAGTGGTACGGCTGGTGACCAGATTCGCCCATTCGCTGCGCGCGGTATTATCCAGATTCCAGTACATCAGCTCGCGCACGCGCGCCATTTCCGGCCCCTGCGTCAGCGCCGGGTTCGCGTTGGCTGGCGCTTTGTCGATCTTCAGGGTGTACTCCTCGCCCAGACGCTGCGCCGCCGCCATCGGGTAGAATCCGCGCTGCTGCATCAGGGAGTGGAGGATCTCTTTGGCTTCATCGTCACGACCACGTTCCAGCAGCAGGTCTGCCTGCCAGTAACGCCATTCATCTTTCTCTTTGGCATCCATCGGCAGACGCGCCAGCCAGGTATTGAGGCCACGACGATCGCCCGTTCCCAGCGCCATGCGCACGCGACGCTCCACCAGCGAGACAGAGTTTGAACGCATCACCGCATCATCACGCCAGCGCGCCTGTTCGTCGGTGACATCTGTTCCCATCAGTCGCCATGCCACGATATCGCGCAGCTCCTGAGTTTGATCGTCATTAAGCTGCTGGGCATGCACCAGCTGCGGGATCATCAGCCTGGCGTTTTCCACATCATCACGCGCCACGCTGGCAAAGGCCACCGCCGCCATCTGGCGGGTAAAATCGGTCGCGCCGGTGGTACGCGCAAACGTCAGCACGGTATTGGGATCGTTTGCAAGACTGATAACGGCAGACGCAATGGTCTGATAATCTGCGGGCATCTGGCCCGCCAGTACGGTGACCAGCCGGGTGTTTCCGGCCTTCATCGCCAGGCGAATACGTTCCAGGTAAGAGAGCGGATCCTGCTTGCCCGAGGCGCGCCAGGCGCTGAACAGCGGGTCACAGGCGTTTGGCTGGCTTTTGCCCGTCAACCACAGCTCTTTCGCACCGACCCAGGCTTCCTCCTGCTGACCGGTCGCCCATTTCGCATAATAGTAATTACACTGCGCTTCCGTCGCGCCCGGTTTATCCGGGCTGAAAGCCAGCAGGCCGCGCCAGTCTTCGCGACGGGCTAGCTCGTTCACAAACCGGGACTTCAGGGTGCGCGCAGGCGGCAGGGTCGGGTTCGCCTGAATGAAATTATTCACGGTGACGGTCGGCTGGTTCATCAGATCGTCCGTGATCTGGCGATACTCCAGATACGGATACAGCGGATAATCCTTGAGCGTCGGCATCAGCGCCTGCACGGTATCCATCTGCCTGTTGTCCCATGCCTGCTTAATCTGGGCATAGCGGCTACGTTGTTCGTCCAGTGAATCGGCATGCACCGCCTGGCTTACCGCCATTACGCATACGCTGGCAGCCAGCAGACGCCAGACCACCCGTTTGGCTTTTTCCACAAGCTCTTCCTCATTGTTTTTCGTCAGTTGCAGCGTCTTGCCACGTCAAAGTTACATCAACTTATGCTAACCAGGCATCCCACAACGCGCCACGTCATGGACACTTTTTTACCTTTCTTGCGCGTTTTAACACTCCCGACGTTCCTGGCTGGGATTAGGGCGTGAAAAAGGCTACACTTCGAGGCTGAAATTCATTCTCATCACGATAAAAGAGGCGAAGTCCAACGTGGCTCAATTCGTTTATACCATGCATCGTGTCGGCAAAGTTGTCCCGCCGAAACGTCATATTCTTAAAAATATCTCGCTGAGCTTCTTCCCGGGCGCAAAAATCGGTGTTCTGGGTCTCAACGGTGCCGGTAAGTCCACCCTGCTGCGCATCATGGCCGGCATCGATACAGACATCGAAGGTGAAGCCCGTCCGCAGCCTGGCATTAAGATCGGCTACCTGCCGCAGGAACCTCAGCTGAACCCGGAGCACACCGTGCGTGAATCCGTTGAAGAAGCGGTATCCGAGGTGGTTAACGCCCTGAAAGGTCTGGATGAAGTGTATGCCAAATACGCCGAGCCGGATGCGGACTTCGACAAACTGGCCGCTCAGCAGGGCAAATATGAGGAAATTATCCAGGCGCACGATGGTCACAACCTGAACGTGCAGCTGGAGCGCGCGGCTGATGCCCTGCGTCTGCCAGACTGGGATGCGAAAATCGCAAACCTGTCCGGTGGTGAACGCCGCCGTGTGGCGCTGTGCCGCCTGCTGCTGGAAAAACCAGACATGCTGCTGCTCGACGAACCGACCAACCACCTGGATGCCGAATCCGTGGCGTGGCTGGAGCGCTTCCTGCATGACTTCGAAGGCACCGTGGTAGCGATTACCCACGACCGTTACTTCCTCGACAACGTTGCGGGCTGGATCCTGGAGCTGGACCGCGGCGAAGGTATTCCGTGGGAAGGCAACTACTCCTCCTGGCTGGAGCAGAAAGACCAGCGTCTGGCGCAGGAAGCGTCTCAGGAAGCCGCCCGCCGTAAGTCTATTGAGAAAGAGCTGGAGTGGGTGCGTCAGGGCGCGAAAGGCCGTCAGTCTAAGGGCAAAGCCCGTCTGGCACGCTTCGAAGAGCTGAACAACACCGAATACCAGAAACGTAACGAAACCAACGAACTGTTTATTCCACCTGGAGCTCGTCTGGGGGATAAAGTGGTTGAAGTGACTAACCTGCGTAAGTCCTACGGCGACCGCGTGCTGATCGACGATCTGACCTTCTCCGTTCCGAAAGGCGCTATCGTCGGCATCATCGGTCCGAACGGCGCGGGTAAATCCACCCTGTTCCGCATGATGTCTGGTCAGGAACAGCCTGACAGCGGCTCTATCACCCTGGGTGAGACCGTGAAGCTGGCCTCCGTTGACCAGTTCCGCGACGCGATGGACAACAGCAAAACCGTGTGGGAAGAAGTCTCCGGCGGTCTGGATATCATGCGTATCGGCAACACCGAGATGCCAAGCCGCGCCTATGTTGGCCGCTTTAACTTCAAGGGCACCGACCAGGGCAAACGCGTGGGCGAACTGTCCGGCGGCGAACGCGGTCGTCTGCACCTGGCGAAACTGCTCCAGGTTGGCGGCAACGTTCTGCTGCTCGATGAACCCACCAACGACCTGGACATCGAAACCCTGCGCGCGCTGGAAAACGCCCTGCTGGAGTTCCCGGGCTGCGCGATGGTTATCTCGCACGACCGCTGGTTCCTGGACCGTATCGCGACCCACATCCTGGACTACCAGGACGAAGGTAAGGTGGAGTTCTTCGAAGGTAACTTCACCGAATACGAAGAGTACAAGAAACGCACGCTGGGCGCAGACGCGCTGGAGCCGAAGCGTATTAAGTACAAGCGTATTGCGAAATAAAAACCAAAACGGCAACTTCGGTTGCCGTTTTTTATGTTTGTTCCCTCTCCCCGTGGGAGAGGGCCAGGGTGAGGGCATCAGGCCGCACAAAATCACCCGCCCACGTAATACCGCTTCACCTCATCAAACTGCATCGCAAAGTCGATATAGCTCATCAGCGCAGGCGAATTGAGCTTACGGCTCGGGTAGGCCAGCCAGAGATCGTTTCCCTCAACGCCCCACGCCGACAGCACCTTCACCAGCGCGCCCTTTTCGATCTTATCTTCCAGCAGGAATGCGGGTAACAGCGTGATCCCCGCCCCGGCAATGGCGCATTCCCTGGCGTACACCAGATTATCCGTCATATGAGCGTTATCCGGCAGGTAGCGGTAATCCTCATTCTCGCTTCGCAGAAGCCACTCCGACCATGCCCGGTGCGTAATGCAGCGATGCTCCACCAGCTGTCGGGGATGAATTAACGGCTCCCGGCGTGCCAGGTAGTCGGGCGAGGCCAGCATGTAGCGCGGACAGTGCCCAATCATGCGGCCAATCAGGGAAGAATCCTGCGGTTTGCCGGTGCGCAGCGCCACGTCAAAGCCAGACTCGACCAGATCCACCACGTCGTCTGAGATCGACACATCCAGTGACACGTCCGGATAGCGAAGCTGGAACTCGGCATTCATATGCGCCAGCAGCGTCGCGCCAATTCCTGCCGGACAGGTGATCCGCAGCCGCCCGCTGGGGTTTTCTCGCAGCCGCTGAATGGCATACTCCGCGCGCTCGCTGGCCGCCAGCATCTCGCGACAGTGCACCAGATAGTGCTCGCCCGCAAACGTCAGGCTTATTCTGCGCGTCGTGCGATTCAACAGACGGATCCCCACCTGCTGCTCCAGCTGGCTAATACGCTGGCTGACGCTGGATTTTGGCAGTTCCGCCTTCTGCGCCGCCGCGGTAAAGCTGCCCATCTCGGCCACCAGCGCAAACAGTGCCATATCCTGAAGCTGTTTAAACATGATTGTTCACTCTGTACGAACGCTGAGTTCTGGATTGTCCATCTTATCATGCGGATGACCACTTAATAGACTAGCCTCAACAAAACGAATGCCATTGAGGAGCACACCATGTCAGTGAAAGCCATTGCCGTTAACCCAGAAAATCCCTCCACCTTCGTTGAAATCACCCCGCCGATGCCGCAGCCCGGCGAACACGATCTGCTGGTGGAGGTGAAAGCCGTCTCCGTAAACCCGGTGGACACCAAGGTACATGCAGGCATTGCTAAAAGCGGGCTGAAGGAGCCGCGCATTCTCGGGTGGGATGCCAGCGGGATCGTAAAAGCCGTTGGGGCTGGCGTCACCGGATTCAAACCGGGTGACGAAGTGTGGTACGCGGGGGATATCACCCGACCGGGCAGCAATACCACACATCAGCTGATCGATGCGCGCATTGTCGGGCACAAGCCTGCAAGCCTTGACTGGGCCGCCGCGGCTGCACTGCCGCTGACGGCGCTCACCGCGTGGGAAGGCCTGTTTGAACGGCTGAAGATTCAGGATGCCGACGCAGATAAAACGCTGCTGATTATTGGCGGCGCGGGCGGGGTGGGATCGCTGGCGATCCCGTTTGCGAAGCACAACAGCAAGGTAAAGGTGATCGCAACGGCGTCCCGTGAAGATTCCGCCCGGTGGTGCCGCGATCGCGGTGCAGATGTGGTGGTGAACTACCGCGATCTGAAAGGCGAACTGGCGAAGCACGGGCTGACCTTTGTGGATTACATTTTCATCCTCAACGACACCGACGGGCACTGGGATGCGGTCAGCGACCTGATTGCACCGCAGGGGCATATCTGTTCCATCGTTGAGAATGAACATCCGCTGAACCAGGACAAGCTGAAGTCCAAATCCGCCGCGCTGCACTGGGAATTTATGTACACCCGCAGCATGTATCAGACGGCGGATATGGCGCGTCAGGGAGAGATCCTGGACGAAGTCGCGAAGCTGGTGGATAACGGCGTAGTGGAAAGTTCGCTCAGCGAAACGCTGCACGGGCTAAGCGTGGAAAGCATTACCGAAGCGCACCGCAAGGTGCTGGAGGGGCATATGCGTGGGAAGGTGGTGGTTGAGTATTGATTGGACTGATTCCCTTACCCTGGCCCTCTCCTAAAGGGCTGAGGGTTCCCCAGAAAAATGAAAAGCACGATGAAGTGTGATCTACTGGTTGCGCTAACAAATCAGAAGAGACCTCATCGTGCCTTTACAGACAGTCTGCCAGAAATTTTTCTCCGCGTCTTTACCGGACATTCACAGCTTTCGGGTTAATGTCCTTGTTTCCATGGCTGTTGCCCTCACCCACGGCGCCAGACTGACCCTGACCAGCCTGGGACGAACCCTGCCCGGCAGGGCGCACGTCAAAAATAAAATTAAACGGGTTGACCGTGCCCTGGGCAATACCGCTCTCCAGCGTGATATTCCCCGTATTCAGCACCACCTCACACATGCCATCACCTCCGTGATGCCCTTCTGTGTTATCGCTGTCGACTGGACAGGCTGGCATGACAGGAACTGGCATCTTCTGCGGGCAAGCCTGCTCTGTAATGGTCGTTCACTTCCTCTTATGAGTGAGGTGGTTCCCGCAGAGCTGGCGCAGAACAGCGATGTACAGTGTCGCTTCCTTGACCGCCTCCATGATGCCATCCCGAAAGATAAAGCCGTCACCGTCATTACGGATGCCGGCTTCAGAACAGACTGGTTCCGGCATGTCAGCCAGCTGGGCTGGAGCTTTACCGGCAGGGTCAGGGGCTGCATCAGCTTCCGGCTGGACGGAGAAAAAAAGTGGATGAAAATCAGCGAGCTTGAGGCCTCCGGGCAACCGGTCTGCGTGGGGCACGGTGTCCTGTCCCGTAAACCACGTACGCCCTGTTACGGACGGTTTTATCTGCACAGGCGCCCGGAAGCAGGGCGTCATGGAAAGGGCGGAATGCCAAAAACACAGCGGGAACACCGCAGCAGCGCACGGGAGCCGTGGCTGCTGTTCAGTAATGCAGAAAGTCTGGAGCCACACCAGATAATGGCGCTGTACAGCCGCAGAATGCAGATAGAACAAAACTTCCGGGACGACAAGAGTCCGCGCTTCGGGTTCGGTCTGAGGCTGAGCCGGAGCCAGGGAAAAGGACGACTGGAAGTACTGAATATGGTGGCGGCGATGGCAAGTCTGGTGATGTGGCTGGCAGGCTACAGGGCCGAAAGACAGTGCTTACACAGGCACTATCAGGCAAGCAGCGTCAGGCATAAACGGGTTCTGTCCTACCTGAGTCTGGCAGAAGAAGTGATCCGGCATGAGCCTGATAAAGTAAGGCGACTGAATATAGGTAACGAGATGAAAAAGCTGGGAAAAGAGTACAGTAATATGGTCATGGTGGCATGACCATATTACTGGGGATCCCTCAGCCTAAAGGGAGAGGGTGATTAAAGTCCCCTCTCCCTTTGGGAGAGGGTTAGGGTGAGGGGTAAATCTTTTACCCCTGCTCCCCCATCATCTCCTTCACCAGCTCGACGCAGCGCAGGAAACGGGTGTCGTAGTCCGACTCTTCCACATGGACAAACTCAACGTTGTTCTCGTTAAGCATCTCTACCAGCATGGTCTGGAACTCACGCCTGTCCACGGAGCTGCCCAGGCTGCGCATGCCGTCGGCCACCCATGGGGTGTTGTTTTCCAGCAGGATCACCAGGTCAAAGCGGTATTCGTCAATCAGCGCCTGCACAAACGGGTGCTCGCGCCCCTCGTACTTTTTGCAGAACGCCTGCGTGGTGACGAAATCGGTATCAATAAAGGCGACTTTATTGGCGTATTTCACCGCGAAATCAATGTACTGGGCATGACCGAGCGCGATTTTATCGTAGTCGGAATACTGCAACGCCATCTCGTCGCCGCCAAGGTGTGAAAAGACATAATCGCGGCCATACTCCCACGCGCTGGTGGTGTTGAAGATGTTCGCCAGCTTATTGACCAGCGTCGATTTCCCGCTCGACTCGCCGCCGAGGATCGCCACCGTACGCACGAAGAACGGCTTCACCTCGGTCGGGATGTAGTCCCAGTAACGGAACGGGTTCTCGCGAATCTGCGCCCCGCTGATGTTCATGAAGGTGCGTTTAGGATCGATCAGCACCGTCTCGATACCCAGATGCTCGCGGAACTGCGGCGCGTCGGACCCTTCAGAGGTGTAGATCCAGTTAGGCGCAATGCCCTTCTCTTCCATAAACGCTTTGATGCCGTTGCTCCACACGTCCCAGCCGTGCGGATACGGCTCCATGCCCTCTTCGTTAAAGGCATGAATACGAATATTTTTCTGATATTTAAAGGTCTGAAGCAGCCAGCGCAGGCGGTCCGGCACGGTGGGCTGCTGCGACATGGCGCTGTCTTCAAACAGCTGGCGATCGCGGGTTTCATCATAACCCATGATGATATGCAGCTCGTCGACCTGGCTACAGGCGCGCTGGATCAGATAGATATGCCCGGTATGCAGCGGGTAGAACTTACCGAACACCACGCCAATGTTCTTTTGCATCCGCGGAAATTCAAGCCCCAGAAAACGGTGCAGCGCTTCCAGCTTCTGCGCGCTGGGGCTTTTGATTTTGGCGTTCAGCAGTTGGCTCAGGTAGCCCTTGGTCATGCCGCTGGCGTCCGCCACCTGCTGCAACGTGCAGCCCTTCTGGCGTATAGCGGTCTTGATGTAGTCAAATGATGACATAAATTACGGTGCCTCCTGCAAAATCGAATACGTAATTATAAGTCGTCAAAGACATTTAACGCATCTGCGAGTTTTTTAACGCCGAAAACCTGCATCCCTTCCGGAATTTTTTTCGGCACGTTGGCGGCCGGAACAATCGCGCGGCGGAAGCCATGTTTTGCCGCTTCGGAGATACGCTCCTGACCGCTCGGCACCGGGCGGATCTCGCCGGCCAGCCCTACCTCACCAAATACCACCAGATCCTGCGGCAACGGTCTGTCGCGCAGGCTGGAGACCATTGCCAGCAGCAGCGCCAGGTCCGCGCTGGTTTCCGTAACCTTCACCCCACCAACCACGTTGACGAACACATCCTGATCCGCCATTTGCAGACCGCCGTGACGGTGCAGCACCGCCAGCAGGATCGCCAGGCGGTTCTGTTCCAGACCGACCGCCACGCGCCGCGGATTGCCCATCATCGAGTGATCCACCAGCGCCTGAATTTCAACCAGCAGCGGACGCGTTCCTTCCCACAGCACCATCACCGAACTCCCGGACGTGATCTCGTCGCCACGGCTCAGGAAGATGGCCGACGGGTTGCTGACTTCGCGAAGCCCCTGCTCGGTCATGGCAAACACGCCCAGCTCATTCACCGCGCCAAAGCGGTTTTTATGGCTGCGCAGGGTACGAAAACGGGAATCCGCATCGCCATCGAGCATCACCGAGCAGTCGATACAGTGTTCAAGCACTTTCGGTCCCGCCAGCGAGCCGTCTTTGGTCACATGACCAACCATCACAATCGCCACGCCGCGCGTTTTGGCAAAGCGCGTCAGGTAGGCCGCGGTTTCACGCACCTGCGCCACGCTTCCCGGTGACGACTGAATGTCAGCCATATGCATCACCTGAATGGAGTCGATCACCATCAGCTTCGGCTGCTCTTCTTCGGCGATCATGCAGATCTGCTCGATGCTGGTTTCCGACAGCATATTCAGATTGCCGGTCGGCAGGCCGAGGCGGTGCGCGCGCATCGCCACCTGCTGGAGTGATTCTTCCCCCGTGACGTACAGGGTTTTCATCTGTTCGGCGAGCTTGCAGAGCGTTTGCAGCAGCAGGGTCGATTTACCCGCGCCCGGGTTACCGCCGATCAGAATGGCGCTGCCCGGCACTACGCCACCGCCGAGCACGCGGTCAAATTCTTTGAATCCGGTTGAGAAGCGCGGCAGCGCCTCAAGGCTGATATCCGAAAGTTTTTGTACCTTCGACACGCCTGCATTGCCCGCATAGCCGCTCAGCCGTTCATTGCGGGCCACGCTCGGCGAAGCCGCCACACCACGCACTTCGGTGATGGTGTTCCAGGCATGACAGGCGCTGCATTGCCCCTGCCAGCGCGGATAATCCGCACCACATTCATTACAGACAAATGCGCGTTTTGGAGCTTTCGCCACGGTTTACCTCGTTATTTTTGATTAATGCTGCCGGAGAGAATACAGAACACCCCCATCAGATCAGCATGACGGATAGTGACTTCCGTCTTTTCATTCACTTTCGGTTTGGCATGGTAGGCAATACCCAGCCCGGCAACTTTGATCATCGGCAGATCGTTCGCGCCATCGCCGATGGCGACGGTCTGCTCGACCGGGATGGCATATTTCTCTGCCAGACGCGTCAGCGTATTGGCTTTGTACTGCGCATCCACGATGTCGCCGATGACCTGTCCGGTGAGTTTGCCGTCCATGATCTCCAGCTCGTTTGCCACCACGGTGGTCAGACGCAGCTTGTCACGCAGGTAGTCGGCAAAGAAGGTGAACCCGCCGGAGGCAATCGCCACTTTCCAGCCGAGCGTCTCCAGCTTGAGTACCAGCTGCGTAAGCCCAGGCATCAGGGGCAGTTCATCGCGCACCTGACGCAAAATGTTAGCATCGGCCCCCTTCAGGGTCGCTACGCGCTGTCTCAGGCTGGCGGTGAAATCCAGCTCGCCGCGCATCGCGCGCTCGGTGACTTCCGCCACCAGCTCTCCGCTGCCCGCCAGTTTAGCAATCTCGTCAATACACTCGATCTGAATGGCGGTGGAGTCCATGTCCATTACCAGCAGGCCGGGCGTTTTCAGGTGCGGAATTTTGCCGAGGGGAGCAACGTCCAGCCCGGCGTCGTGCGCCAGACGCGTGGCGCGCTGCGTCAGGGAACCCGCCAAGCGAATGACCTGATAATCTTCCACACACCAGGCCGCAACGATGACCATCGCTGCGCCCAGTTTGGTTTGATACTGGGTGAGGCGTTGCTTATCCAGGCCGCGTCCGTACAGCAGCCAGCCGCTACGGCCAGCGTGGTAATCGAGAGGCATCACCTCATCGCCACTTAAAGAGAGCGGCAATCCTGGCCATAAAGAGACATCCGTTGGCAGGTCGCACCAGGTAATGTTCGGCATTGAAGCTCCTGTAATTTCGTTCGCGCCGGAAGGTTCCAGAGGGAAAATAACGCATGAGGCTACCCTGTAACCATCACTTCTGGCAACATTAAGCCGTAAATTTTAAGCAGGTGGAATATGGCTCGCGCAAAACTGAAATTCCGGCTTCATCGCGCCGTGATTGTCCTGATCTGTCTCGCACTATTAGTGGCGCTGATGCAGGGGGCATCCTGGTTTAGCCAGAATCACCAACGACAGCGTAACCCGCAGTTTGAGGAGCTGGCCCGGACGCTGGCGCGCCAGGTGACGCTCAACGTTGCGCCGTCTATGCGCACCGAAACGCCGGATGATAAGCGAATAGCCCTGGTATTGCGCCAGCTTACGGAAAACAGCCGCATTCTGGATGCGGGCGTGTACGATGAACAGGGCGACCTGATTGCCCGCGCGGGTGAGCATGTCGACGTGCGCGACAGGCTGGCGCTGGATGGCAAAAAAGCCGGTGGTTATTTCAACCAACAAATCGTCGAACCCATTCAGGGCAAGAATGGTCCGCTCGGCTATTTACGTCTGACACTCGACACCCACACCCTGCCAACCGAAGCCAAACAGGTAGATAACACCACCAATATTTTGCGCCTGATGCTGCTGCTCTCGCTGGCGATTGGCGTGGTACTGGCACGTACGTTGCTCCAGGGCAAGCGCACCCGCTGGCAGCAGTCGCCGTTCCTGTTAACCGCCAGCAAGTCGGTTCCCGAAGAGGAAGAGAGCGAGAAGAAAGAATAGTGATAAAGTAGGCGGATGATTCGGAAAAGGAACTCTGCCATGTCGACGTTACGCCTGCTAATCTCTGACTCTTACGATCCCTGGTTTAACCTGGCGGTAGAAGAGTGCATCTTCCGCCAGATGCCTGCCACCCAGCGCGTCCTGTTTCTCTGGCGCAACGCTGATACGGTCGTTATTGGCCGCGCGCAAAATCCGTGGAAAGAGTGTAACACCCGCCGTATGGAAGAGGACAACGTCCGCCTGGCGCGCCGCAGCAGCGGCGGCGGTGCGGTATTCCACGATCTGGGCAATACCTGCTTTACCTTTATGGCGGGCAAGCCGGAATACGACAAAACCATCTCGACCTCCATTGTGCTTAATGCGCTCAATTCGCTTGGCGTGACGGCTGAAGCCTCGGGACGTAACGATCTGGTGGTCAAAACGCCCGATGGCGACCGCAAGGTATCCGGCTCTGCCTATCGCGAAACGATGGATCGGGGATTCCACCACGGCACATTATTGCTGAATGCCGATCTGAGCCGTCTGGCTAACTACCTTAATCCAGATAAGAAAAAGCTACAGGCTAAGGGTATTACCTCCGTGCGCGGGCGCGTGGCGAATCTGGTGGAACTGCTGCCCGGGATTACTCATGAGCAGATTTGCGATGCGATCCGTGAAGCCTTCTTCGAACATTACGGTGAGCGGGTAGAAGCTGAAGTGATCTCCCTGACAAAACACCGGACCTGCCCAACTTCGCGGAAACCTTTGCGCGCCAGAGCAGCTGGGAGTGGAACTTCGGCCAGGCACCGGCCTTTTCACACCTGCTGGACGAACGGTTTACCTGGGGAGGAGTGGAGCTGCACTTTGACGTGGAGAAGGGCCATATTACCCGCACGCAGGTCTTTACGGATAGTCTCAATCCTGCACCGCTGGAGGCGCTGGCCGCACGTTTACAGGGCTGTCTGTACCATGCAGACAGTCTGCAACAGGCGTGCGAAGCGCTGTGGGTGGATTTCCCGGACCACGAGCGCGAGCTACGGGATCTCTCCCAATGGATCGCTGGCGCGGTGCGTTAATAAAAACACATAAGGGAAGTGAATACGCTTCCCTTATTCCTGAAAATTAACACACGTATATAAATAAACAGGGAACATACACAAAATATATATTTATAGCTTATATATTAAGGGGAATTACATTCAAAAATTAACACTCCTTAATGTAAAGTTAACTTTTCCTCTAGAATAATAGACAGCAAGAAATAGTTTTCTATTTCCTCTCCACACGTCTGTTTCGAACGTTAAGGATTAACGATGAAAAAAATCATTATTGCAACCGCTGTTGCAATGACCCTCTCTGCGACTGCACATGCCGACTCTACTGCGGTATTAAAATTAAAAGGCGTATTAACCAACAACGCCTGTACCCCAACGCTGAGCGATGGCGCTGTCGTTGATTTCGGCACTAAATATATCAACTCGCTCTCCGCAACGGCAGATAACCAGCTGGGTTATAAAGATATTTCTCTGACTATCAACTGCTCTGCCGCAACGAAAGTAGCGTGGTCCATTACCGATGATCACGCAGATTCAATGAAGAAAATGACCATCGATAACGCCACTTTCGCGGGCGATCAGGCATGGAGTTCAACTAACCAGTACGGCGTAGGTAAAACGGCTGGCGGCGTCAATATCGGCGCTTACTCCGTGGGTATGAATTCGAATGTAACCGTAGATGGAAACGTCAAAGCATTAGGTTATTCCGCGATAGCAGATGATCCAATGTGGTTACTTGCGAATACGGGTTCGCAGCTCGTCACTCATAGTGACGGTTCTATCCAGTATAGCGCACTAAATAGCAGTGATCGGACGTTGGTTCCCTTTATGAATGCCGTATTTCCGCTGCGCGTTGCGCTGGCGGTGCAGAAAACTGACACCCTGGCGATTACCGACGATACCCCGATCGACGGCCAGGCCACCATCACTTTGCATTATCTGTAATTGGCTCATTTCGCTTGTGAACTGAGCGTGATGGCCTGCATTTGTTAAGGAACAACAATGAAAAAGATTTTAGTTGCCACTGCCGTTGCGCTGGCCCTCTCCGCGACTGCCGCTAACGCCGCCTCTACCGCCGTACTGAAAGTGACCGGTTTACTCTCCGTTGCCGCCTGCACCCCGCAGTTAAGCGGCGGCGGCGAGGTGGATTATGGTCTTATCCACCTGGCGGATCTCTCCGCGACCAGCGTTAACCAGTTGGGTCAGAAAGATATCTCCCTGACCATCACCTGCCCGGTAGCCACTAAAGCTGGCTGGACCATCAGCGATGACCGCGCAGACACCCATCCGGGTGCTTCTGTGATCACCATTAACACCGCAGACGCGGCGGGCGGCAACGTTTCCGACACCACCCAGTCCTACGGCGTGGGCAAAACCGCGGGCGGCGTGAAAATTGGCGCTTACTCCATCTTCGCTGATGTGGCGAACGTCACCGCCGACGGCGTGAAATCAGACGTTATCTCCGGTACCGTGGACAGCCCGTCCTGGCAGAAAACCGCTACCGGTATCATCAAAAACGCCAACATGGAAATGATGACCGTGGCCGCTTCCGGCACCACTGCGCCGCTGCCTTTCACGACCGCAGTATTTCCGCTGAAAACCTCTCTGGCGATTCAGAATACCGCGGCCCTCGCGATTACCGATGATACCAACCTGGATGGTCAGGCCACGATTACCGTTAAATATCTCTGATTATCAACCCGATAAAGTGTGAACTATACCTCCTCTTAACAGAGGAGGTGTTTTGTCAGGTTAAAGGATTAATCTTGATGTCAGTTAAAACCACGATCGCTCAGTGCGCCATTGCCGCACCGTTATTATTCTCTGCTCTCTTTGCTCAGGCGTATGCCGCCGGAATGGTGCCAGAAACCACGCTGCTGGTTATTGAAGAGTCGACCCACAGCGGCACCATGAACGTCAAAAATACCGACACCTTCCCGGCCCTGATCTATATCACCATTGTCGATTTTCCTGACGATACAGGCGTGACGTTAAACGCGTGACCCTTGAGGGTATCCCGTCGAAAAACACCGATAAACATATGTGGATCGGCTTTAACCTGAGTCAGGATCTGCCCAACGGCATTAAGAACATTTCTGTCGCCCATACAGCCTTCAGGGAGCTGGATTTCAAAGTACTGAATACCCGTCGCGTAATGCTCGAAGTGAAACGTGCAGACGGCTCGTGACTGTCAAAAGGGACCAGTATCGTGGATGAGAAAAACAACTACCTGGTCAGCGCGGTGGACAGCGGGCGTGTTTTTGTCACTGATATGTCCAATAGCCCGGCACTTTATGCCGTTGACGATAATATGCAACGCATCTGCCGCATCGATTAATCCCTGAGTGAGACTCAGGACAAAGAATCGTTTTATGAAACTGCTAAAGGAGTCTGTAAATGAAACATCTGGGTAAACATTTACTGATGACTTTTTCGCTAATGGCTACGCTTTTTACGCCTGCCTCATGGTCCGCCGATGAGTGCCTGCTCACCCTCACCCCGGTGCTGAGTGACCGCCAGTTTAATTACGTAGGTGATACGGTGACGCTGGAAAGCAATTTGATGTGGGAAGTGTTGACGAAGTAAGCACCATAGGGGGCAAACCTGCCCCCTGAAGAAAACGAAATTACTCTTTATCGCCCAGCAGAACGGATTCCAGCGCGATTTTGATCATGTCGTTGAAGGTGGTCTGACGCTCGGCAGCGGTGGTCTGCTCGTGAGTACGGATATGGTCAGACACGGTGCAAATAGTCAGCGCTTTCGCACCGAATTCAGCCGCCACGCCGTAGATACCGGCCGCTTCCATTTCCACACCCAGAATGCCGTATTTTTCCATCACGTCGAACATGTCGCCTTCTGGCGAGTAGAACAGATCGGCAGAGAACAGGTTGCCCACGCGCGCGTCTACGCCCAGCGCTTTTGCCGCGTCAACCGCGTTACGCACCATGTCAAAGTCAGCAATGGCCGCAAAGTCATGATCTTTAAAGCGGATGCGGTTAACTTTAGAGTCGGTGCACGCGCCCATGCCGATCACCACGTCACGCAGCTTAACGTCCATGCGAACCGCGCCGCAGGAGCCGACACGGATGATTTTCTTCACGCCGAAATCGGTGATCAGCTCTTTGGTGTAGATGGAGCAGGATGGGATACCCATGCCGTGACCCATCACGGAGATTTTGCGGCCTTTATAGGTACCGGTGAAGCCCAGCATGCCGCGCACGTTGTTCACTTCACGCACGTCTTCGAGGAAGGTTTCTGCAATGTGCTTCGCGCGCAGCGGGTCGCCCGGCATCAATACGACGTCAGCGAAATCACCCATTTCTGCATTAATGTGAGGAGTTGCCATCTTCAGTTCCTTTTACATTGTTGTTTTTTCCGGGTGGCGGCTGCGCCTTACCCGGCCTACATTCTGTTTTCCCTCTCCCTGTGGGAGAGGGTCGGGGTGAGGGCATCAGGCCTCACCCAATCCGTTTAGAACATAGCCTTGCCATATTCCATGTCAGACGTACCAAAGTATTTCGCAATCGTCTGGCCGATGTCCGCGAAGGTTTCACGGTGACCCAGCGAGCCCGGTTTGACTTTCGGGCCGTACACCAGCACCGGAATGTGCTCACGGGTGTGGTCGGTACCGGTCCAGGTCGGGTCACAGCCATGGTCAGCGGTCAGGATCAGAATGTCATCTTCTCCCACCAGCTCCATCAGCTCTGGCAGACGGCGGTCAAACAGCTCCAGACCCGCAGCATAACCGGCGACGTCGCGACGGTGGCCCCAGGAGGAGTCGAAGTCCACGAAGTTGGTGAAGACAATGGTCTTATCGCCCGCTTCTTTCATCTCTTTGATGGTGGCGTCGAACAGCGCATCCAGACCGGTCGCTTTGACCTTTTTGGTAATGCCGCAGTTGGCGTAAATGTCCGCGATTTTACCCACGGAAACCACGTGACCGTCTTTCTCGTCGACGAGTTTTTGCAGCACGGTCGGCGCCGGTGGCTCCACAGCCAGATCGTGACGGTTGCCGGTACGCTGGAAGTTACCCGCTTTGTCGCCGATAAACGGACGCGCGATAACGCGGCCAATGTTGTAGCCGCCTTCGGTCAGCTCTTCACGGGCGATTTCGCACAACTCGTACAGTTTATCCAGGCCAAACGTCTCTTCATGGCAGGCGATCTGGAACACGGAGTCAGCAGAGGTATAGAAAATCGGCTTGCCGGTTTTCATGTGCTCTTCGCCGAGCTGGTCCAGAATCACGGTACCGGAAGAGTGGCAGTTACCGAGGTAGCCCGGCAGGTTGGCGCGCTTCACCAGCTTATCAAGCAGCTCTTGCGGAAAGCTGTTCTCGTGATCGGAGAAGTAACCCCAGTCGAACAGCACCGGCACGCCGGCGATTTCCCAGTGGCCGGACGGAGTATCTTTACCGGAAGAGAGCTCGTGCGCCCACGCGTAGGCGCCCACCACTTCCGCGTTACCGTCCATACCGGCTGCGATCTTACCGGTAGAGCCTTCATGCGCTTTTACCAGCCCCAGACGGGTCAGGTTTGGCAGGTTCAGAGGGCCTTTACGACCGTTGTCCGCTTCGCCTTTTGCACAGGCTTCCGCGATGTGACCCAGGGTATCGGAACCCACGTCACCAAATCGTTCTGCATCTTCGGTTGCGCCGATGCCGAATGAGTCCAGCACCATAATAAATGCACGTTTCATAATTGTTCTCCGTACTTAGTGCTTCATAAAAATGCGATCAGATCAGTATACCGCTATTCAGTGATACGACGATAGACCGTCGGTGTGGTTTCCGGTGCTTTATCGTCAAGAGATATTGCCGCCTTCACCGCTTTCGCCGCGTCCTGCCAGCTGGCTTCATCTTTCGCGTGGATCACCGCCAGCGGACGTTGGCCGTCAACGCTGTCGCCCAGACGGGCCATATCGGTAAAGCCGACGCTGTAATCAATGGTGTCCGATGCCTGACGACGACCGCCGCCCATAGACACGACAGCCATGCCGAGCGCGCGGGTATCCATAGCCGAGACAAAGCCTTCGCTATCCGCATAGACCGCTTTGCTGAGCATCGCGGTGGGCAGGTATTTCGCGTAGTTTTCCACAAAGTCGGTCGGGCCTTTCTGCGCCGCCACCATCCGACCAAAGATCTCCGCCGCTTTGCCGTTGTCCAGCACCGCCTGAAGCTTCGCGCGCGCGTCAGCGTCGTCTTTGGCCAGCTTGCCGGAGATTAACATCTCAACGCACAGCGCCATGGTGACATCGAACAGGCGCGGGTTACGGTATTCGCCTGTGAGGAACTGCACAGCCTCGCGGACTTCAACCGCGTTACCGGCGCTGGAGGCCAGCACCTGGTTCATGTCCGTCAGCAGTGCGGTGGTGCGCACGCCCGCGCCGTTGGAAACGCCAACGATCGCTTCGGCCAGCGCCTCAGAGAGTTCATAGGTTGGCATAAACGCGCCGCTGCCCACTTTCACATCCATCACCAGCGCATCCAGACCTTCCGCCAGTTTTTTGGCAAGGATAGAGGCGGTGATCAGCGGGATGGAGTCTACAGTCGCGGTAATGTCACGCGTCGCGTAGAAACGCTTGTCAGCCGGAGCAAGAGAGCTGGTCTGGCCGATAATCGCCACGCCAACGTCTTTAATAATGTCGCGGAAGCGGTTGTCATCCGGGAAGATATCGAAGCCCGGAATGGCTTCCAGTTTGTCGAGCGTACCGCCGGTGTGGCCCAGGCCGCGCCCGGAAATCATCGGGATGTAACCGCCGCAGGCTGCCACCATCGGGCCAAGCATCAGGGAGGTCACGTCGCCCACGCCGCCGGTGGAGTGTTTGTCCACAATCGGGCCGTTGAGGTTGAGGCTTTTCCAGTCCAGAACGGTTCCTGAATCTCGCATCGCCATGGTCAGCGACACGCGCTCAGGCATCGACATATCGTGGAAGAAAATGGTCATCGCCAGAGCCGCAATCTGCCCTTCAGAGATGGTGTTATCACGAATGCCATTGATAAAGAAGCGGATTTCTTCGTCGCTTAATGCATGACCATCACGTTTTTTACGAATAATTTCTTGTGCGAGAAACACGGTAACCTCCATGCGGAATCGGGTGAATGGCGGCGGGTATGTTGACCCGCCCCACGATCCTGTAGGCCGGGTTAGCGTAGCGCCACCCGGCAATTCAACTTAGTAGCTGCTTGCGCTCTTACCGTCGCCGTGACCCAGCGCTTTCAGCAGGCTGGCCAGCAGGCTGGACGCGCCGAAGCGGTAGTGGCGGGAGTCCGCCCAGTCGGCGCCGAACAGCTTGTCGGCAATCGCCAGGAACTGCTGCGCGTCTTCTGCGGTACGCACGCCGCCTGCCGGTTTGAAGCCAACGGTTTTGGACACGCCCATATCACGGATGACTTCCATCATGATGCGCGCGCTTTCCGGAGTCGCGTTGACCGGCACTTTACCGGTAGAGGTTTTAATGAAATCCGCGCCCGCTTTGATGGAGATTTCAGACGCCTTACGAATCAGCGCCTCTTCTTTCAGCTCGCCGGTTTCAATGATCACTTTAAGCAGCACGTTTGCCGCCGCACACGCGTCTTTACAGGCTTTCACCAGGTCAAAACCGACCTGCTCGTTGCCGGCGATCAGCGCGCGGTACGGGAATACCACGTCAACTTCGTCTGCGCCGTACGCAATCGCCGCGCGGGTTTCTGCCAGCGCGATCTCGATATCGTCATTGCCGTGCGGGAAGTTAGTTACGGTGGCAATGCGCACATCCGGCGTGCCCTGCTCTTTCAGCGTTTTGCGGGCAATCGGGATGAAGCGCGGATAGATACAAACGGCGGCGGTGTTACCCACTGGCGTTTTCGCCTGATGGCACAGGGCGATGACTTTTTCATTGGTGTCGTCATCGTTCAGGGTGGTCAGGTCCATCAGTTTCAACGCGCGCAGGCTGCTTGCAGTTAAATCGGTCATAACATTCTCCAACGGCAGTGCCGTATAAATTTTACCTTGCGGGTCTGTGAGTATTCTAACATTCACCCGCATCCACACTTCGACATTCATCACAGTTAATGAAAACTGTGTGCAAATTTGCATTACTGTAATGAGATCTGCTTCAAATTTTAGTGCGTTAATTGCTGACTAAATCGGCGATATCCCCTTTCTGATCAAAAGCGCCACCAGGCTGGCTTCCTACAATTCGTTCACTATCCGCAGAACAACCAAGGAAGTGAACATGCCCGACGCCCTGCAACAACGTTGCCAGCACATTGTGACCAGCCCGGTGTTAACCCCAGAACAAAAACGTCATTTTCTGGCGCTGGAAGCGGAGAACAATCTGCCCTATCCCGCTCTGCCAGAGGCGGCCCGCGCCGCACTGAACGAGGGATTCATCTGCGACATGTTCGAAGGCCATGCGCCTTACAAACCGCGCTACGTGCTGCCGGACTACGCTAAATTTCTGGCTAACGGCTCAGAATGGCTGGAGCTGGAAGGGGCGAAAGATCTGGATGATGCCCTCTCGCTGCTCACTATCCTTTATCACCATGTTCCGTCCGTCACATCGATGCCGGTCTATCTGGGCCAGCTCGATGAAATACTCAGCCCCTATGTTAAAATTCTAACACAGGATGAAATCGATAGCCGAATAAAACGTTTCTGGCGTTACCTGGACAGAACGCTGCCCGATGCGTTTATGCATGCCAATATCGGCCCGGCGGATACGCCTGTCACCCGAGCCATCCTTCGCGCAGATGCAGAACTAAAGCAGGTTGCGCCGAACCTGACCTTTATCTACGACCCGGATGTAACCCCCAGCGATCTGCTGCTGAGCGTGGCGAAAAACATTTGTGAATGTAGTAAGCCGCATATTTATAATGGCCCGGTGAATGATAAAATTTTCACAAAAGGTCGCTATGGCGTGGTGAGCTGTTACAACTCCCTGCCGCTGGCGGGCGGCGGCAGCACGCTGGTGCGCCTAAACCTGAAAGCGATTGCGGAACACAGCCGCTCACCGGAAGACTTTTTCACCCGTACCCTTCCCCACTACTGCCAGCAACAAATCGCGATCATTAATGCGCGCTGCGATTTTTTATATGAACAATCCGGCTTCTTTGAGAATAGCTTCCTGGTAAAAGAGGGGCTGATTGATGCCGATCGCTTTGTGCCGATGTTTGGCATGTACGGTCTGGCCGAAGCGGTGAACGTGCTGTGCCAGAAAGCAGGCATTACGGGACGTTACGGTAAGAACGAACAGGCCAATGCGCTGGGCTACCGCATCAGTGAACAGCTTGCGGCGTTTGTCGAAAACACGCCGGTGAAACACGGCTGGAAGCAGCGCGCGATGCTTCATGCGCAGTCGGGGATCAGCTCTGACTCGGGCACCACGCCGGGCGCGCGCCTGCCCTACGGCGACGAGCCGGATCCCATCAGCCACCTGCTGGCCGTTGCGCCGCACCACAAGCACTACGCTTCCGGGATCAGCGACATTCTGACGCTGGATGAAACGGTAAAACGTAACCCGCAGGCAGTGGTCCAGCTCTGTCTCGGCGCGTTCAGGGCGGGGATGCGCGAGTTTACCGCCAACGTTGCGGGTAACGATCTCGTGCGCGTTACCGGCTATATGGTGCGGCTCTCCGATCTGGAGAAATACCGGGAGGCCGGCTCGCGCACCAACACCACCTGGCTCGGCGAGGAGGCCGCGCGCAATACCCGTATTCTGGAACGTCAGCCGCGCGTGATAAGTCATGAACAGCAGATGCGCTTTAGTTAGTCAGGTCATACCCTTCTCCTGCGTGGACGGGCCGGGCAGCCGCCTGGCGTTGTTCCTCCAGGGCTGTAACCTGCGCTGCAAAACCTGCCACAACCCGTGGACGATAGGGCGCTGCAACGACTGCGGCGACTGTGTACCCCACTGTCCGCATGATGCGCTGACGATTCAGGCCGGGCGCATCTGGTGGCAGGAGAGTCACTGTCAGCAGTGCGACACCTGCCTGCACCTGTGTCAGAAGCAGGCGACGCCGATGGCGCAGCGCTATAGCGTCGAGGAGATCCTCTCCCGGGTTCTCACGTGCGCGCCGTTTATTGAGGGCGTGACCGTCAGCGGGGGTGAGGCCACCACGCAGCTGCCGTTTTTGGTTGCGCTTTTCACCGCAATCAAAGCCGATCCGTCCCTGCGCCATCTGACGTGCCTGGTGGACAGCAACGGCCTGTTAAGCGAAACCGGCTGGCAAAAGCTGTTTCCGGTGTTTGACGGCGCGATGGTGGATCTGAAAGCCTGGGGCAATGAACATCACCGTTTTCTGACCGGGCGCGAAAACACGCTGATCAAGCAGAGCATCCGCTGGCTGGCCGATCGTCATCGCCTGACGGAGCTGCGCCTGCTGGTGATCCCCGATCGGTGTGATTATCTGCAACATCTGCCATCGCTGACCGCTTTTATCCACACGTTGGGGAACGTTCCGGTGCGGATCAACGCGTTTCATGCCCATGGGGTTTACGGGGAGGCGGCGAGATGGCGGAGCGCCACGCCGGAGGACATCGAGCCGCTGGCGCAGGCCCTGGAACGGCAGCAGATCACGGTGATCCGCCCGGCCCTTTATCTATAGCGTGATGCCGAAGACCGCTCGGGTATTTTCCAGCAGCGCGCTGGCAATCACATCTTCAGGCTCCTGACGCAACTCACACAGCACATCAAAAACGCGCGCCGCCTGCTCCGGACGGTTAGGCTGGCCCTGAAAACCATTCAGCGGCATGTCAGGCGCATCCGTTTCCAGCAGGAGCGAGGTCAGCGGGAGCTGTGCCATCACATCACGGGTTTTGCTGGCACGCGGATAGGTAATGGTGCCACCGACGCCAATTTTATAGCCCAGCTCGATAAAACGCTGCGCCTGCTGAAGGCTTCCAGCGAAACCATGGACCACGCCCCTGCGCGGCACGTCGATGCGCTTCAGGTGCATCGCCAGTTTGTCATGGGTACGTCTGGAGTGGAGGATCACCGGCAGATCGTGGCGCTTTGCCAACCGGAGCTGCGCGTCCAGAATCGTCTGCTGGCGTTCAAACTGCGGATCTTCACGATAGAGATCGAGGCCGATCTCACCGATGGCAACCAGCTTCATATCCGCGTTTTGCAGCGTGGCATTCAGCCTGTCGAGATGGTCATCAAGATGGTGCTCAATAACGATCGGATGCAAACCCAACGCGGCATACAGCGCATCGTGCCCCCGGGCAAGCGCCAGAACTTTGTCGAATCTCGCCGCTTCAATAGCGGGCACAATAATGGCTCTCACACCGGCCTCAGCCGCACGCGCAAGACTGGATGTTTCCTCCCCGCTAAACGGCGGGAAATCAAAGTGGCAATGGGTATCGATAAAGCAGTGCGTCATGCCAGATCCTCGTTATCGAGTAAGCCATCGTTGGCCTGCGGCGCGTCCACCAGCGGCATCGCCACCGCGTCATTGGCCACAACGGCAGGCGGCAAAATGATGCTTTTATGCCGATGAAGAGGCGGTTGCTCGGCCAGCATTTTCCCGACGGTCGCCAGGAAGTAACGCCCGCACAGCCGCCCCGTTTTGTAATCCATACGCAACGCAGGCAGCCGACTGCCCAGCGCCATGCTCAACAGCGGCTTCGGCGGATAAATTTCAAAGATGCGCAGCTTGCCCGGTGGTTTTTCAATAAAACGCTGCATCGCGCCGTAGGTGGTTTCATGCTGCTTCGCGATATTCACCAGCGGTTGCAGGCTGCTGTCGCCCAGCCAGCGTTCCATCCGCTTAAACCACTGTGGGGTGTAATACATCTGCGAAGGCACCGTGCGGATCACCACAATGGTTTTTGCCCCGCGCCGCGCCGCCTCCTGTACCGGCACCGCATCGCTGATACCACCGTCAAGATAGCTTATCCCCTCCAGCAACGCGCCGGTGCGGTAGAATCCCGGGATCGCGCTGGACGCGCGGATGATATCCAGCCAGTTCTCTTTCTGCGGCGAAAAGTAACCCGGCGAATAGTCATCGCCACGGCTGGCGCACATCCAGAACTCTTTGCCGGTATCGAACAGTCGTGACGCGGTATCCATGGCCAGCGGCATCTGGCTGGAGGTGGCATCCAGTAACCAGTCGAGATCGATCAGGTTCCCGCCGCGCACGAAGCGTACCGGATTGAAGAATTCTTTCGAGGTGGTATAGCGCATAATCACTTTGCGCGCATAGCCGGGCTGGTTGCAGACATAGGCGGAGAGGTTCTGCGCCCCGGCAGAGGTGCCGAAATAGAGATCGAACGGGTTGAATTGCGCGCGCATAAATTCGTCGAGCACGCCGGCGGTAAAAATACCGCGCTGCCCGCCCCCTTCACAGACCAGCGCAAGCTGGCCTGCATGAAACGGTTTTAACGTCAGCGGCGCAATATTGCCGAGCGTAACGGGAATTCGTTGCCCCACCTCTGCCTTCCTGTTTTCATTATTGTGATGAGACACAGTAACGCACTTCCCCGGTGGTTCTCAAACGAGAAAAAGCCAGTCACGAGGACTGGCTTGAGTTTGTTTAGTAAATATTGCGTTTGCTACGGGCGACGTCGACCCGTAAACAGGCTGACCAGGAACAGAATAATACCGACGACGAAGACAATTTTCGCTGCCCATGCCGCGGTACCCGCCAGTCCACCAAAGCCCAATGCGGCGGCAATTAACGCGATAACCAGAAAAATAATGCCCCAACGAAACATAAGCCTCTCCTTTACCATAGTTAATGTCGGCCGCTAAACGTGAGCGCTCAGGTCACTCACCGGCTTTTCCAGAATCGTTTTTATTTCGCCCGCGGTTTTAAGCCTTACGGGCGAATGGTACTGCTTTACTTCGTTTTCAGATCGTTTTTGACGCTTTTCACACCATCAATAGCTTTCGCAATTGACTCGGCACGATCGCTCTGTGCCTGATTCTCAACCGTACCGGACAGCTGGACCACACCATCGGTGGTTTCAACTTTCACCATACGGGATGGCACGATGTCGTCAGCTAACAGTTTAGCTTTGATTTCGCTGGTAGTTGCTGCATCTCCGGCATAGCCCTTCACGGACGATTCTTTGCTGTCACGTACGTGCAGTTTGTCGCTGACGGAGCTTACGCCCTCAACACCTTTCGCCACTTTAACGGCTTCTTCAGCCTGGGTCTGGCTTTCAACGAAACCGCTCAGGGTGACAACCTTGTTGTCGGTTTTAACAGAAATATCGGTGCTCTTAATGGAGTCGTGATCCACCAATGCGGCTTTCACTTTTGCTGTGATTGAGCTGTCATCCATGAAATTACCGACTTTATTCATAGAGCTATCGATTTTTTCCCCTGCGGTATTGGCGGAACTTTGCGCTTTATCCATGGTGCTGGATTCCGCCAGAGCAGAACCGCTTACCAGGACACTACCCAACGTTACAGCCAGCAGAGTTTTAGAAATCTTCAGTCTTGTCATATTCATCGATTTATTCCTGTGTTTTGCCCGTTATTTGGGCGACATACTTCCCTAAATCTTGGTTTTATATATTGCGAATTAACACCGGGGCAAAATGGAGAACCAATGGACATGCATTGAACAGTTAATTCATCCACACCCGGTGCTAAACACTGAGTTAAATATAGATCACAATCAGAGGGGTGCATTCAGAATTGGGGAAAAAACGAACGAATAGCGAAAAATTGCGGTGAATTAAGAACATTCCGCAAGGGTTTAATAACACAGGAATTAAAGAAGAGCACGGCGGCTGCCGTGCTCTGAGAGGGAATTAATGCTCGCGCGTTTTGCGGAACTGAACATCAGGATAACGTTCCTGCGTCAGGTTCAGGTTAACCATGGTCGGGGCGATATAGGTCAGGTTATCGCCACCGTCCAGCGCCAGCTGAACTTCGTTCTTACGTTTAAATTCTTCGAATTTCTTCACGTCTGAACATTCAACCCAGCGGGCGGTCGCCACGTTCACCGATTCGTAAATCGCTTCCACGTTGTACTCGCTCTTAAGACGGGCAACCACCACGTCAAACTGGAGCACACCCACCGCGCCCACGATCAGATCGTTGTTAGCAATAGGGCGGAACACCTGTACAGCCCCCTCTTCGGAAAGCTGGACCAGGCCTTTCAGCAGTTGCTTCTGCTTCAGCGGATCGCGCAGGCGAATGCGGCGGAACAGTTCTGGCGCGAAGTTCGGGATACCGGTGAACTTCATCATCTCGCCCTGCGTGAAGGTATCGCCAATCTGAATGGTACCGTGGTTGTGTAAACCAATGATGTCACCCGGATAGGCTTCTTCTACATGCGAACGGTCGCCTGCCATGAAGGTCAGCGCGTCGGAGATCACCACGTCTTTACCGATACGGACCTGACGCAGCTTCATGCCCTTCTCGTACTTACCGGAGACCACGCGCATAAAGGCAACGCGGTCGCGGTGTTTCGGGTCCATGTTGGCCTGAATTTTAAAGACGAAGCCGGAGAACTTCTCTTCCTTTGCTTCTACTTCGCGGGTGTCGGTTTTACGCGGCATTGGCTGCGGGGCCCACTCCACCAGACCGTCGAGCATATGGTCAACGCCAAAGTTGCCGAGGGCGGTACCGAAGAAGACCGGGGTAATTTCACCGCTCAGGAACAGCTCTCGGTCGAACTCGTGCGACGCGCCTTTAACCAGCTCCAGCTCATCGCGCAGCTGCGCGGCCAGCTCTTCACCGACCGCTGCGTCCAGATCCGGGTTGTCCAGACCTTTCACGATGCGCACTTCCTGAATGGTGTGACCCTTACCGGTCTGGTACAGGTAGGTTTCGTCTTTATAGAGGTGGTAAACCCCTTTGAACAGCTTGCCGCAGCCAATCGGCCAGGTGATTGGCGCGCAGGCAATCTTCAGCTCGTTTTCCACTTCATCCATCAGCTCCATCGGATCACGGATGTCACGGTCGAGTTTGTTCATAAAGGTGAGGATCGGCGTATCGCGCAGACGGGTGACTTCCATCAGCTTGCGGGTACGATCTTCAACACCTTTCGCGGCGTCGATCACCATCAGGCAGCAGTCCACCGCCGTCAGGGTACGGTAGGTATCTTCGGAGAAGTCTTCGTGCCCCGGGGTGTCCAGCAGGTTCACCAGACAGTCGTGATACGGGAACTGCATCACGGAGGTGGTAATCGAAATACCACGCTGCTTTTCCATCTCCATCCAGTCGGATTTAGCATGCTGGCTGGAGCCACGGCCTTTAACGGTACCCGCGGTCTGGATCGCCTGTCCGAACAGCAACACCTTCTCGGTGATGGTCGTTTTACCGGCATCCGGGTGCGAGATAATGGCAAAAGTGCGGCGTTTGGCCACCTCTTGCAGATAAGGAGACAACGTCATAATCAATTCTTCTTAGGTAAGCGCGGCAGCAGGCCGCGCATCATGGAATACGAAAAATGCGGCTATTTTACCCATCAACAGGGGGCAGGCAATCATTGTTTACACAGGAGCTGCTCCAGTTCGTTCAATGACGTAACGGTCCAGGTCGGCTCGATGCCTTCCGGCAGCATGCGGCCATGCGCATTCAGCCAGACGGTCGACAGGCCCGATCTCATACCTCCCAGAATATCAGATTCTGCCGTATCCCCCACCATCAGCACGCGATCGCGGTCAGGATTGCCCGCTTGCGCCAACGCATAATCGAAAATACGCGGATCCGGCTTCGGTACGCCCACCCCTTCGGAGATCACCAGCGCGTCGAAATGATCGCGCAGGCCGGTGCGTTCAAAGCGAATCTGCTGAAGCGCGGTAAAGCCGTTGGTAATGATCCCAAGCTTCACCTTCCCTTTCAGCGAATCCAGCAAAGAAACGGCGCCGGGCAGCGGCGCGCAGATATCCGCCATCGCATTCAGGAAGGCCTCGTTCAGCACCCCAGGACTCACGTTTAACCGTTCAGCCCACACGTCAAAACGCTGATGCTGAAGCTGTAACGCGGTGATGGCTCCGTTCTGGTAATCCACCCACAGCGGTTTGTTCACCGCCTGATAGTCCTGAAAATCTTCCGCGGTGAACGTCACGCTATAGTCGAGAAACATCCGCTGTAGGCCGCCGAACGAGTCAAACGTAAACAGCGTTTCGTCGGCATCAAAGAAAATCCAGTCCCATTTCATCGTTACAACCTTATTTTCGTTATCCAATCGGCAGAGCCATGATAATGGCGTCTTCACGTCCCTCTGCGGTGGGGTAGTAGTTACGGCGGATAGTCGCCTCGTTGAAGCCTAAGCTTTCATAGAGCGCGATGGCGGCGACATTGGACGCGCGCACCTCCAGCCACAGGGTGAAAACGTCACGGGTTTCCAGCTCACGAATGAGGTGCTCAAGCAGTTCCCTGCCCAGCCCGCGGCGCTGGTATGCGGGATCGACCGCGATATTAAACAGCGTCGCCTCGTCCAGAACGACCTGCGTGATGGCGAACGCAGCCATCGCACCGTCAACGTCCAGGCGGAGATTTAAATAGCGTTCGCCCTGATTGCTGGCAAACGTCTTTTCGCTCCACGGAAAGGCATGGGCGCGGGTTTCAATCGCGAACGCGGTGGTCAGGTCAGCCGTCGTGAGGGAAGAAATCGTGTTCATATTCGCAAATTTGTTGCCATAGCGCGCTACGCGCTTTTGGGTTGGCTTTCAGTTCGTCCAGCGCTGGCGAGCTGATCTGGCTTCCTTCAAGGGGTAGCTCATCCACCGCCCCGATTCGCCAGCTGTTACAGCGGCTGTCAGAGGGAAGCATCGCGACGCTTTCGGGCGCCAGCTGTAATACCTGATCGTGGGTCACCTTCAGGCTGCGAAGGACATCCTCAATCAGGGGCTCGTTCAGGGCAGGCGGCGCTTCTGCCACCATCACCAGGCGGACATGCGCAGGGATGGAGATGGCTATTTCGCCCCGCAACGCCGTCGGGCGACGCAAAGCCCACTGGGTGATGCCCAGTTGCTGCAACTGCCAGTCTCGTCGGGATGTCATAGCGAAAACTCCTGTCTCTCAGGCGCGCAAATATAGCAAATGTGTCGAAACTGCGCCATCTACCTACTATAATCCCCGCCTGAGTTTATTGAGGAACAATTCATGTCTGCATTTACCCCGGCAAGTGAAGTCTTGCTGCGTCACAGTGATGATTTCGAAGAGAGCCGTATTCTGTTTGCCGGAGATATGCAGGATGACCTGCCCGCACGTTTCGACTGTGCTGAAAGCCGTGCCCACACCCAGTACTATCACCACTGGCAGGTGCTGAGCCGTCAGATGGGCGAGCGCGCGCGCTTTAGCCTGGCGGCGGAGCAGAGCGATATTGCTGACTGCGATACGCTCATTTACTACTGGCCAAAAAACAAGCCGGAAGCCCAGTTCCAGCTGATGAACCTGCTTTCTCTGCTACCGGTCGGCTGCGATATTTTTGTTGTCGGTGAAAACCGCAGCGGGGTGCGTAGCGCAGAACAGATGCTCGAAGCCTGGGCGCCGCTGACGAAAATCGACAGCGCCCGTCGCTGCGGCCTGTACCATGGTCGTCTGGAAAAACAGACCACCTTCGATGCCGACGCCTTCTGGGACGAGTACCAGCTTGAAGGCCTGACCATTAAAACCCTGCCGGGCGTGTTCAGCCGTGATGCGCTCGATACGGGCAGTAAGCTGCTGCTGTCCACCCTGACGCCTCATACCAAGGGCAAAGTGCTGGACGTCGGCTGTGGCGCGGGCGTGCTGTCATCGGTTCTCGCCAGTCACTCACCAAAAGTGCGTTTAACCCTGTGTGACGTGAGCGCTCCGGCGGTAGAAGCCAGCCGCGCCACGCTTGCTGCGAATGGCATTGAAGGTGACGTGATTGCCAGCAACGTCTTCTCCGATGTGACCGGTCGCTTTGACATGATCATCTCTAACCCGCCGTTCCACGACGGAATGGAGACCAGCCTTGAAGCGGCGCAAACGCTGATCCGTGGCGCAACCCGTCACCTCAACAGCGGCGGTGAGCTGCGTATTGTGGCGAACGCCTTCCTCGCATACCCGAAAGTGCTGGATGAAACCTTTGGCTTCCACGAAGTGATCGCCCAGACGGGCCGCTTTAAGGTCTATCGCACCGTGATGACGCGCCAGGCGAAAAAGTAACCCCCCGGTCCGGCGATGGCTGACGCTGCCATCGCCCAATTTTGCAGCAATCAAAACAACGTGCGCAATTTTCTGTTGACGTAAAGCTGAAAACATCTAGAATGCGCCTCCGTGGTTACGATACTTTTACAGTGTCGATGGTATGCGAAGGTGGCGGAATTGGTAGACGCGCTAGCTTCAGGTGTTAGTGTCCTTACGGACGTGGGGGTTCAAGTCCCCCCCCTCGCACCATAAATCACGTTGATATTGCTCGCACTGGGCGAAGGTGGCGGAATTGGTAGACGCGCTAGCTTCAGGTGTTAGTGTCCTTAGGATGTGGGGGTTCGAGTCCCCCCCCTCGCACCAACGAGGCGATATCAAACCAGTAAGATGACTGTGCGAAGGTGGCGGAATTGGTAGACGCGCTAGCTTCAGGTGTTAGTGTCCTTACGGACGTGGGGGTTCAAGTCCCCCCCCTCGCACCAATTATCTTACATCCTCTCAGCAGTGCCTCTTCTTTTTCCCTTTTATTTCAAACTCATCAGAATCACCAGCAGTCCACTGATTAGCGCCACGCATGAAGGCAGCAGGACATAATGCCGTAACTGTTTGTGCCAGATCATCGCGGATGTCACCAGCAAGCCTGAAACAATCATTGCTTTCCAGACATCAATGGGGAGATCGGTAAACATCAGCCCACCGATAATGGAACCAGGCAGTAATATTCCCCACCCACTTCCCAGCGCTTTGCTCAACATGGTTTCACCTCTCGCACTGATAATGATAACCAGTATCATATGATAGTAATTATCACTTGTCAGCAGGCGACGTAAGAAATTGCGCCAGCAATTGCTTTCCCATAATGACAGAGAATGTGTAAGGTGATAAATTGCCCACCTGTTAACTTCCGATAAAGTTTTTCTGATAATAAAAATTCAATTTTGTAGCGACCAATATTACACAACAACACCTTGCTCATTGTTTTAATTGAGTTTTAATAAAAACGCACGCATATGACATCACAATCCTGGCTGTCTTTAGTCAACAAGAAATATCAGCTATCTTTACGTTTGTTTTTATTTCTGAACGCCGCATCAGCATTGTTCTCGGTAACAAATCCTCTCTATTCCGTGCGTGTGTTATCAGTCCCGCTCTTTGCCGTACTGACTATCAGCACAGGCTTATTTATCTGGCACTGGAAAAACAGCACGCGAAAAATAAATATCCCTGTTGTTTCAGCTATTTTTGGTCTTTTATGGGCCTGGCAGATCGTCTCTAAATTTCTGTTAATCACGCACGATCAGGCGACCTATTTAATGATGGCGCTATTAACAGTGCTTTTTATAGGGTCTCTGGCGTTCGCGAGTAATATTAAAGCCTTTACGTTACATTCATTTCCCGCCTTTATATCCTGCCTGTGGCTTAGCCCGTCCGAAAACTGGCTGAGAATGGCCTATTTTTTCGCGCTGCCGGTGGTCGCCATTGGTATCCATCATGTTCTTCAGCGGCGCAATGACCGTTTCGCCCAGGAGCTGCTTTCCGAACTGCTGGAGGAGCGCGAAACCCTGACCGATCTTAGCATGATGGACCCGCTCACCGGCCTGTATAACCGTCGCGGGCTGCAAAGCCGGCTGGAGAACCTTCCCAGGCCTGACGCTGGCGAGCACTTCGTGCTGCTGATGGATATCGACCACTTCAAAGCCTACAACGACCATTACGGCCATATGATGGGCGATCAGGCCTTGATCAGGGTCTCGGCTGCGATACGCGACGCCGTGCGCTCACGCGATGTTGTCGCCCGGTTTGGCGGGGAAGAATTTATGGTGCTGTTGAGTAACATCCCGCTGGAGCAAGCGCGCCAGACGGCTGAACGCATACGTCAGAAGGTTTACGATCTTAAAATCCCCCATATGTTTAACGAAAGCGTCGCCACTAACGTGACCATCAGCATCGGCATCGCCATGTTCGAAGGTGAAGACGTTGAGGGCGCGCTGGCGAAAGCCGATAAAGCTCTCTATGAAGCCAAGCATATGGGACGTAACAGCATTCTGCTGAGCGAAGAGCTTCATACTGCCTGAAACTGCCTTCACAGCGCCAGGATAAAACGCTTGCGCTCGGTTTTATCTATAGTTAGGATTGGCAATCATTATCATTTAGATTTGTAATCCACACTATGGCGACTCGTACCGCACACATCGTTGAGCCCCTGCTCTGGCGAGCTCCACTCTCCGCCGGGGAAACGACGCTTGCGGATGCCATTCGGGAAAAAATTGCCGTAACGCGCGCCCATCTGCTGGATTTCATCAAACTGGATGAAGCACCGCCGCATCATGCGCTGACGCTGACTGAGTGGCAACGTCCTGCCGAGCTGCGGTCGCTGCTGGCAACCTATTCCGACCATATTTATCGTAACCAACCTACCCTGACGCGGGAAAATAAACCGCTGTTATCCCTCTGGGCACAGTGGTATATCGGGCTGATGGTGCCGCCTGTCATGCTAGCCCTGCTGACCCAGGAAACGATGCTCGATCTCTCGTCGGAACATTTCCATGTTGAATTTCATGAAACCGGGCGCGCTGCCTGTTTCTGGATTGATGTACATGAAGATCCGAGCGCGAGACACCTGTCAGCGCAGGCGCGTATGGAACGGCTGATTACAAGAGCGCTGGTTCCGGTCATTGATGCGCTGGAAGCGACGGGAGAGATTAACGGCAAACTGATCTGGAGTAATACCGGGTATCTTATCCACTGGTATTTAACGGAAATGAAGCCGCTGCTCGGCGACGAGAAAGTGGATGCACTGCGTCAGAGCTGTTTCTTTGCCAGACAGCTGTCGGATGGACGGGATAACCCTCTTTACCGCACCGTGGTTCCGCGTGAGGGACTTCTGGTACGTCGTACCTGCTGTCAGCGCTACCGTCTGCCGGACGTCCAGCAGTGCGGCGATTGCACGCTTAAGTAGTCTGGCCCGGCCTGATACCCGCAGTGAGAGAGAACAAACACTAAAAACGGCAACCTGCGTTACCGTTTTGCTTTTACCTAAGCGACCTGCTGATTTTCCTCTTCTCCATTACGCTGTGCTTCTTCCGCTTCCTGCTGAAGCAACTGTTTCTCGTACACCTTGAAGAACGGGAAATAGATAATCGCGGAAACGCAGGCCAAAACCAGCACCAGAATGGCTGCACGGAAATCCCAGCCCAGCGCCCAGGCGGCGCCAACCGGAGCCGGTGCCGTCCACGGCACGACGGAAATCACGCGGCCAATCAGATCAAACTTCATCGCTGCCCATGCCAGCACGGCATTAACCATCGGCGCCAGCAGGAAAGGAATAAAGAACACCGGGTTCATCACAATCGGCGTACCGAAAATCACCGGCTCATTGATATTGAAAATGCTTGGCACCACGCTCAGACGTCCAATAGAGCGCAGGTGCGCGGAGCGGCTACGCAGATAGCAGAACACCAGACCCATCGTCGCCCCCGATCCGCCGATAACGATAAAGAACGTCCAGAAGGCTTCCATAAAGATGTGTGGCAAAGGCTGGCTTGCCGCCAGCGCGGTCTGGTTCGCCCCCAGGTTCGTCAGCCAGAACATTTGCAGCATCCCGGAGACAATCGCCGCGCCGTGGATCCCGGCAAACCACAGCAGGTGGCCAATCAGCACCGCCAGCAGGATCGCAGGCAGCGAGTCAGCCGCAGAGACCAGCGGTTTGAATATCGACATGATGGCCTGTGGGATCAGCATACCGAACTGCGACTGGATCAGCAGACTCAGCGGATAGAGCGTCAGCACCACCACCAGCACCGGGATCAGCAGATCAAACGAGTTTTTGATCATCGGCGGAACCTGGTCTGGCAGGCGGATCCCGATATTGTGTGCTTTCAGGAAACGCATCATCTCAACGCAATAGATCGCCACCAGAATCGCGGTGAAAATACCGGTCCCTCCCAGGCTATCGACCGGCAAAGCGCCTTTGGTTTTAGGGGCGGCGACCAGCAGGAACGCCATCAGCGACAGCATCGCGCACATGAACGGATCCAGCTGATGGGTTTTAACGTAATGTTTGCCCAGGTTGTAGGCAATAGCCGCACAGATATAAAGGGACATCACCCCCATTGTCATATCAAACGGCGTCAGAATTTGGCCTTCAAACTGCTTCGCCATATCCAGCCAGGCGCGAGCAAAACCCCAGGTGGTATCAGGCGAAAAAGGTGGGTAAGCGAACACTAACAGAAACGAGCCCACAATCATAAACGGCATCGCTGAGATAAACCCGTCACGAATAGCCATAACGTGACGCTGGGAAGAGATGCGCCCGGCAATAGGGTTAACATAATTTTCAACGAAGCGGAAAATCAGATTAAATGCAGCATGGTTGGCAGACATAGCAGATCTCCTGTCATACGTTCGTTTCGGACGTTCTCACGTCACACGTTGTTCCATACATCAGCGTCACAACCTTGCCGGATCGTGTACCTGCGGTACTGCTCAAACGGAATGGTTTCATAATTAGCTCTTATTATTAGATACAGGGGAAGTTACACACTCAGTATTAATCTGTGCATCACACTCTGCAACCGGTTACTGTAACCGGTTTCTGTGAATGTGAAGGCGATCCAGAAATCGCCCCAGACGGATATTTGTTACTTAAGGGATATTTACAGCGACTAAATTCTTATGACAGATTACGCAGGATATTTGTCAGGAGGAATCAATGAGTTTGCAGTCTGTACAACAGTTTTTTGCCGAACACGCTCCGGATATAGAGATCATTGAGCTTAACCAAAGCACAGCGACTGTTGCCCTTGCTGCTGCCGCGCACAACGTTGAACCCGGCCAAATTGCCAAAACGCTGTCACTAAAAATTAAAAATGACGTGATTCTGGTGGTTGCAAAAGGCGATGCGCGTCTGGATAACAAAAAGCTTAAAGAGACATTCGGCGCAAAAGCCCGCATGCTCAGCAGCGATGAGGTAGTCACCCTGACAGGTCATCCTGTTGGCGGCGTCTGCCCTTTCGGACTGGAAAACCCGCTTTCTGTTTACTGTGACATCACATTAAAACAATACGCGGAAGTGTTACCCGCAGCGGGCGCCATCCACAGTGCGGTGCGTATATCGCCCGACAGAATGGCGGAACTGACCGCAGCAAAATGGGTGGATGTGTGCATTTGAACGATGCGCCAGAAGAACTCTGGCGCATCATTTAACGCTAAGAGAATGAAGGAACGGTGAGAGCGGAACGACGAACTTCCCGGGCAGGGAGATGCGCCAGGATATCCGCCGCATCCAGTAATCCCACGTCAGAATTGACGCCCAGCTTTACCATGGCGTTAAACTTATGCGCCCGGATAGTTTTAATATTGCGTTCAAGCTGTGCTGCAATTTCAGGGATCGAAAAACCCGATGACATATAACGCAGAATCGCCCTCTCGGTTGGGCTTAACATACGATTGCTAACACACCAGTGATTGTACATGTTGTCGTTCACCTGATGCGTTTCGCTGAGTAATGTCTTCAGGCCCTCCATTAGCTGCTTTAGCGGAACCGATTTACTGATGATTCCATGCAAGCGAGAAGGCGAAAGATGGCTGACCAGCCTCGCCTCCATTTCGTCAGAGGCCAGCACAATACGCTGGACGTCGCTGTGGGTGAAGGTGAGATCCCGTAAACAGGCAAGACAGTTTCTCCGCTCCTCACGCTCATCAGACAGTGAATAGATAACCGCATAGAATGAGATATCCGAGAGCGCCGCTTTAAAGCTGGCGAATCTGCTAAACAGGTGCACCTGGTAATGGCTCAGGCTGGGCATCGCAAAGAGATGCTTCAGCCCCACAGCGCTCATTGAGCAGCTTTCGATGACGGCGATATGTCTTGTTGCAGTGGTCTTTTCCATTCCTCAAACTCTCCATAAGCCGACATTAAACTGAGTTCTCGCATTCCCTGGGTACTGCTTATCCACGCGTACATATCGGCATTACTGCGAAGTGATAAGCGACGCATTGCACTGTTTTTCTGTGCGCTGATCGTTTTATTACTTTTATTCAGTAGTGTGGCAATTTGGTTGATTCCCCAACCTTTACCGAGTAAACGCAACACCTTGCGTTCAGAGTGAGTGAGTGCAATCATTTGCTCACTCTCCTCTTCAATATCGGGCGTTTCCGGTATTAATAACGTCTGGCTTATTCGCTCGGCACGTTCACTGCCCGCGCGAATAGCGTTAATGACGCCTTCAATAGGCTCCATATCTGAAAGCAGCGTGCTTTCCGGACGCATAAGAAGCTCTACTGCAAGCGGATAAAGAGGACGCGAGACAAGGAATATCCAGTGAATATCCCGATACTGATTCATTAATCCATAATACTGCTCAAGCGTGCCGCGAGGATTACGATACTCACCCGAAATATCGGCAATAACGACCCCGGCGCGACGCAACTGAAGTAGCGTCAACTCCTGCATCGAACGGCAGTACGTTATCTCAAAATCGGGAAAATGACGCGACATGACACCACCTAACCCATTTTGCATAACCGGCACTCTGCTAATCACAACTCCGTGTTTACCATTCAATGGCAACATAGACCCTCCATGTCATGAATTCATTATTTAAGAACGAACTAACCCTACGAGGTTAAACACGTTTGTATTCCTTAGTACAAAACGGCTTAATATTCGTAAACCAGAAGAAATGTCACATGGGTTATGAAACGCCCAATACAGTCTTAATATCGCATAAAGACTACAAGAATTTAATTCTGGTTGTGTGAAAAGATCGAAAATATGAAATTAGAAATACTTAATATATTTTTTTTATTAATTCTCGTCACATATTCATTAAATAAATAAAGATACGACCTCTTCGCCATGCTGGACACGCAACTGATCGCACAAATGTTGATCTGGCCCAGCGCAAAGGGCCCTGCCCTTTGTGTTAAAAGTAAGCAATCTCTCTTCTCTTCAGGGCGTTTCATGCAGGCAGATCGGTCTACGCAACGTGCTACCACGCGGCTATGTATTCAGTGCGGACTTTTTCTCTTACAACACGGGGCAGAAAGCGCCCTCGTCGAAGAACTTTCCACACGCCTTGGTCTGGCGCTGGGGATGGACAGCGTTGAGAGCTCCATCTCGTCAAATGCCATTGTACTGACCACCATTAAAGACGGACAGTGCCTCACCTCCACTCGTAAAAATCATGACCGCGGCATTAACATGCACGTCGTGACGGAAGTGCAGCACATTGTGATCCTTGCTGAACACAGGCTGCTCGATCTGCGGGAAATAGAGAAACGCTTCAACCAGATCAAACCTCTCCGGTATCCACGCTGGCTGGTTGTGCTGATGGTGGGACTCTCCTGCGCCTGCTTCTGCAAGCTCAACGCGGGCGGCTGGGACGGCGCTGTCGTGACCTTCTTTGCCAGCAGCATCGCGATGTATGTCCGCCAGTTGTTGACGCACAGGCAACTGCATCCGCAAATTAACTTCTGCATCACGGCATTTGTGGCGACAACCGTATCCGGCCTGCTTTTGCGCCAGCCTTACTTCGCCAGCACGCCTACTGTTGCGATGGCCGCCAGCGTATTGCTGCTGGTGCCGGGTTTTCCCTTAATCAATGCCGTCGCTGATATGTTCAAAGGCCACATCAACACCGGTCTGGCGCGCTGGGCGATAGCCAGCCTGCTGACGCTGGCGACCTGTATCGGGGTGGTAATGGCCATGACACTCTGGGGGTTACGCGGATGGGCGTGATCGATTTTCTGCTCGCACTGGCGCAGGACATGCTCCTGGCAGCCCTTCCCGCCGTTGGCTTTGCGATGGTGTTTAACGTCCCGCAACGTGCATTACCCTGGTGTGCGCTGCTGGGTGCCATTGGCCACGGGTCACGTATGATCATGATGACCGCGGGCTTTAATATCGAATGGTCGACGTTTATCGCCTCCATGCTGGTCGGCAGCATCGGTATTCAGTGGTCCCGCTGGTATCTGGCGCATCCGAAGGTGTTCACCGTGGCGGCAGTCATTCCTATGTTCCCGGGTATTTCAGCCTATACGGCGATGATTTCCGCCGTCAAAATCAGCCACTTTGGCTACAGCGAACCGCAGATGATCCTGCTTCTGAGCAACTTCCTTAAAGCCTCGTCGATTGTGGGCGCGCTCTCCATCGGCCTGTCGATCCCCGGCTTATGGCTTTACCGCAAACGTCCACGCGTATAATAAAATAGCTTGCAATTGTATCGCGCACTATCTATATTCATTTCATGGATGCAAAAATGAACGACACCACTAACGCGCTTCTGCTGGATAACCAGCTCTGTTTTGCCCTCTATTCGGCAAATCTGGCGCTTAACAAGCTCTACCGGCAACTGCTGGCGCCGCTTAACCTGACCTACCCGCAATACCTGGTGATGCTGGTGCTGTGGGAGCAGGATGATATTACGGTATCAGACATTGGCGAGCGGCTGTTCCTGGATTCCGCCACGCTGACGCCCCTGCTGAAACGCCTGGAAAGTGCAGGATTAATCTTCCGCCAGCGTTCCCGTCAGGATGAGCGTCAGGTCGCCGTCACCCTGAGCGACGCGGGTCGGGCGCTGCAACAGCAGGCCGTGACGATACCCCACGCCGTGGGCTGTGCAGCGCAGTGTGATACCGACACCATGCTGGCGCTCAAGCACCAGCTCGAACTTTTGCGCCAACAGCTTCATCGCGCGTAAGGCTATACTTTACGCGCCTGATTTTAACTTAATACATCGCGCGCTATTTAATAGTGCATATAAACGTAAGATGAGGAACCTGCCATGTCTTTAGAAAAAGTTGTTTACACTGCCAAAGCCAAAGCAACCGGAGGCCGTGATGGCCGCGCAACGTCTTCCGATGGCGTTCTGGATGTCAAACTGGGTGTCCCCAAAGAGATGGGTGGCATGGGGGGTGAAGTAACCAACCCTGAACAGCTGTTCGCTGCGGGCTACTCCGCCTGCTTCCTGGGCGCAATGAAGTTCGTTGCGGCACGCGACAAATTCGCTCTGCCAAAAGATGCCTTTATTGAAGGCGAAGTGGGGATTGGCCCGCTGCCAACCGGTTTTGGTATCGAAGCGAAGCTGAACATCCACGTTGAAGGGATGGACGCAGCGGAAGCCAAAAAACTGGTGGATGCGGCGCATATCGTCTGTCCGTACTCTAACGCGACGCGCGGCAATATCGACGTGACGCTGAACATCATCGCGTAATCAGCTCCTGTGATTTTAGCCCCGGTAAGCGTAACGCCGCCGGGGAAATCCTCTCCTTTCCTCTCCTCTCTCTGTGCTACCATAACCCTCAATCACGCCCGTAGTAATCAGTTGAGAAAGTGTTATGTCCTCCAGAATCCTGACCACCAGCATTGCTGGCATTGATGCCTTTATGCGCGATCCTCGCGGTGTGTTGACGCACGCCGAAGGCGGCACGCTCGCGGTATTTGCCGACAACGCCCCGGCGTTTTATGCGGTCACGCCGGAACGTCTGGCGCAGCTTCTGGAAATTGAAGCGAAGCTGTCGCGCCCGGCGAGCGATGTCATGCTGGATAATCAGTTTTTTGACGAACCCGCCAGCGCTCCGGTGGCCGTTCCAATGGGGAAATTTCCCATGTACGCCGGTTGGCAGCCGGACGCCGATTTTCAGCGGCAGGCGGCCTTATGGGGAATAGCCCTCGCGCAGCCCGCGACGCCAGAAGAGCTGGCGGCCTTTACCGCTTACTGGCAGGCTGAAGGAAAAGTCTTCCACCATGTTCAGTGGCAGCAAAAGTTCGCGCGCAGTCTGCAAATCAACCGCGCCAGCAACAATGGCCAGCCAAAACGTGATATCAATGCCTTTTCAGAACCGGACAAAAAAATCCCTGATGGATTCCGAGGTGCGAAATGAAAAACGTCGGCGACCTGATGAAACGTTTGCAGAAGATGATGCCCGCCAACGTGAAGCCCGCCTTCACCACCGGTGAAGAGCTGCTGGCGTGGCAAAAAGAGCAGGGTAAAATTCGCGCGGCTGCCCTCGCCCGCGAAAACCGCGCGATGAAAATGCAGCGCACCTTTAACCGCTCTGGCATTCGCCCTCTGCACCAGAACTGCTCCTTCGAGAATTATAAGGTCGAGTCGCAGGGGCAGATGAACGCCCTCAACCAGGCGCGCCAGTATGTGGATGAATTTGACGGCAACATTGCCAGCTTCATCTTTAGCGGAAAACCCGGCACGGGGAAAAATCACCTTGCGGCCGCTATCTGCAACGAGCTGCTGCTGCGCGGGAAGTCAGTGCTGATTATCACCGTGGCCGATATTATGTCCGCCATGAAGGACACCTTCAGCAACCGCGAAACCAGCGAAGAACAGCTGCTGAATGATTTAAGTAACGTGGATTTGCTGGTCATCGACGAGATCGGCGTCCAGACGGAGTCCCGCTACGAAAAAGTGATCATCAACCAGATTGTCGATCGCCGTTCGTCGTCAAAACGCCCAACAGGTATGCTGACGAACCACAATATCGACGAGATGACCCGACTTCTTGGCGAGCGGGTAATGGATCGCATGAAGCTGGGTAACAGCCTGTACGTCATCTTCGACTGGGACAGCTACCGCAGCCGCGTCACCGGCAAAGAGTATTAAGATATTTCCAGGGAGCGCCGGAAGAGCAGAGGTATATACTGAACCCACTTCTGGCCCAAAACGGACCTTGTTGAGTAAATCATTATGAAAAAACAGTTTCTTATCAGCATCCTTACTGGCACCCTGCTGGTGACTGGCGCAGCGCAGGCCGCATCATGGCAGGAGTCGCTCTCCAGCGCAGCAAGTGAGTTAACCAAAGAGAGCGGCACTTCCCAGGGCGGGCTGTCAGCCTCGTCCCTCACCGGCCTGCTGAGTAACAGCTCCCAAAGCCTGAGCGCCGGCACGATGAACAATGCGGCGGGCATTCTGGAATACTGCGCGAAGCAGAAACTGGCTTCCGTCACCGATACCGAAAACATTAAAAACCAGGTGCTGGGTAAACTGGGTCTGGACACCCAGGAGCAGAAAGCGGACACCAACTATATGGACGGTATTCAGGGCCTGCTGAACGCGCAAAATGGCCAGCAGCTGAACCTCAGCACCCTTGGAAATTCATCTCTGGCGAAACAGGTGAAAACGAAAGCCTGCGATCTGGTGCTGAAACAAGGCGTTAATTTCCTCTCCTGATCGTCTCCCATTTTCTGCCACAACACGCCGGGTTTATTACGTTAGTCTTACACCGCGGCGTGAAGTGCGTTTTTTTATCCCCTGCCACCACCTCAGCCTCCGTATACCACGATGCGACTGTATTCAAAAATCCGATTTTATAAACCAAATCCTAACAACAGCACACTTTCGTGACACTAAAATTGCAGCTAAGCGACATCGCAATTACATTGTATTACCCAAAAAATAAGCAATTAGCCGGCTAAGCGTCCGGCATGATGAGGATCTGCTGTTGTCAGAGTTAATGTCCCTTGTCCTTTTCCTGGCTTCCATCGGCGTTTATGCCTGGAAAGCCGGTCGTCACACCTGGTGGTTTGTGGCCACCCTGGTGGTGCTCGGCATTTTTATTGTTTTAAACATTACGTTATATGCCAGCGATTATTTTACCGGCGACGGTATTAACGACGCGGTGCTCTACACGTTGACCAACAGCCTGACCGGCGCTGGTGTAGGTAAGTATATCCTTCCGGGTCTGGGGCTGGTGGTCGCCCTGGTGGGCATCTTCGCCGCGCTGGCCTGGGTTCTGCGCCGTCGCCGTCACCGTCCGCATCATCATGGCTACAGCCTGCTGGCGCTGTGCCTGGCGCTGGCCTCCGTGGATGCCAGCCCCGCATTCCATCAAATTACCGAGCTGGTAAAATCCCAGTCGCGCGATGGCGACCCGGACTTTGCGGCCTATTACAAAGAACCCTCGAAGAAGATCGACAATCCCAGACTCAACCTGGTCTATATCTACGGCGAAAGTCTGGAGCGCACCTATTTTGATAACGATGCTTTCCCGAACCTGACGCCAGAGCTTGGCGCGCTGAAAAACCAGGGCCTCGACTTCAGCCACACCATGCAGCTCCCTGGCACGGATTACACCATCGCCGGGATGGTGGCCTCCCAGTGCGGCATTCCGCTGTTCGCTCCGTTTGAAGGCAACGCCTCCGCCTCGATGTCGAGCTTCTTCCCGCAGAACATTTGCCTCGGCGATATCCTGAAAAACTCGGGCTATGAAAACTACTTTATGCAGGGCGCTAACCTGCGCTTTGCCGGGAAAGATGTGTTCCTGAAATCCCACGGTTTCGATCACTTGTATGGTTCCGAAGAGCTGAAAACCACGGTGGCCGATCCGGCCTACCGCAACGACTGGGGCTTTTACGACGATACCGTTCTGGATGAAACCTGGAAGAAATTCGAGGAGCTTTCCCGCGCCGGTAAACGCTTCTCGCTGTTTGCGTTGACCGTCGACACGCATCATCCGGATGGTTTTGTCTCACGCACCTGTAAACGTCAGGGCTACGACATTGACGGTAAAAACAACAAGTCGTTCAGCGCCGTGACCTGTAGCCAGGAGCATATCGCGGCGTTAATCGAGAAAATCAAAGCGTCGCCGTATTTCAAAAATACGGTCATCGTCGTCTCATCTGACCATCTGGCGATGAAAAACAGCGCCTGGGATGAGCTGAATAAGCTGGATCGCAGCAACCTGTTCTTTGTGCTGCGCGGCGATAAACCGCAGCAGGAGATCATTGCCGCTAAACGTAACTCGATGGATAACGGCGCTACCGTGCTGGATATTCTGGGTGGCGATAACTTCATTGGACTGGGTCGCAGTACGCTGTCGGGCCAGTCCCTGTCGGAAATCTTCCTCAACATGAAGGAAAAAATCCTCGCCTGGAAGCCGGATATCATTCGTCTGTGGAACTTCCCGAAAGAGATAAAAGACTTCACCATCGATCAAGATAAAAAAATGATCGCGTTCTCCGGCAGCCATTTCCGCCTGCCACTGCTGCTGCGCGTGTCGGATAACCGCGTCGAGCCGCTGCCGGAAAGCGAATACTCCGCGCCACTGCGCTTCCAGCTGGCGGAATTCGCCCCGCGCGATAATTTCGTCTGGGTCGACAAATGCTACAAAATGGGCCAGCTCTGGTCGCAACAGCTGTCGCTGTCCACCGACTGGTGCGTCTCTCAGGGGCAACTCGGCGGCGAGCAGGCCGTGCAACACGTTGACAAACCGCAGTGGCAGGGAAAAACCGCGTTTAAAGATACGGTTATTGATACCGCACGCTATCAGCGCAACGTAGACCTGCTGAAAATCGTCGACAACGACATTCGTTATAAAGCAGACAGCTTCATCTTTAATGTTGCCGGCGCGCCGGAAGAGGTGAAGCAGTTCAGCGGTATTTCGCGGCCGGAATCATGGGGGCGCTGGTCTAACGCCCAGTTAGGCGATGAGGTGAAAATTGAATATACCCATCCGCTGCCGGAGAAATTCGATCTGGTGATCACCGCCAGGGCATTTGGTCCCAACGCAAACCGTCCTATACCGGTGCGCGTCGGCGATAAAGAACAGACGCTGACGCTGAGCAATGATGTCACCACCAGCACGCTGCACTTCGATAACCCAACGCGCAGCAATACGCTGGTCATTGTGCCGCCCGATCCGCAGTCCACTAACGAAGGGAATATTCTCGGTCACGCTCCGCGCAAGCTGGGGATCGGCATGGTGGAGATTAAAATTGTGAGCAGCGCTGGCTGATGACGGCGTTCACCCTTCGCCCGACGCGCATCGACGACGTCGCTGCCCTGCCCGCCATCGAACGTGCGGCGGGGCAGCGGTTTCGCGACGTTCCTGAGCTGGCCTGGCTGGCAGACAATGAGGTTATTTGTGTTGAAGATCACCTCGGTTACGCCGGACGCGGATTAAGCTGGCTGGCGCTGGCTGACGACAGGCCTGTGGGCTTTATTCTCGCCGAAGCTCATCCATCGTCGCTGTTTATTGTGGAACTGTCGGTTCACCTGGACTGGCAGGGACGAGGTCTCGGACGCCAGTTAATCGCCCGTGCCGTCGCGCATGCCCGCAGTCTGGGGCTGAACTCGCTGACGTTAACGACGTTTCGTGATGTCCCGTGGAATGCGCCCTTCTACAGGCGATTAGGGTTTGAAATGCTGACGACGCTGACGCCGGAACTGCGCCAGAAACGCGAGGAAGAGACGGCGCACGGTTTAGCGTATGGTTCCCGCTGCGCCATGCGCCTGCCTCTGTAAGATCGCCCGGTGGCGTTGCGCTTACCGGGCCTACAAAACCCATTTCCGCAGGCCGGGTAAGGCGCAGCCGCCACCCGGCAAAACGCACAGCGTCAGAACGTTTCCCAGTTATCGCCCGCATCTGCGGTCGCCGGTTTACGCGCCACTACCGGAGCGGCAACGCTTTTCGCGGAGGCGAACTCGCGCGCCTTCATCTGTTCCTGCTGAATACGGAACACCGCAACAGCCTGCGTCAGACGGCTCGCCTGCTCTTCCAGTGCCGCGGCCGCCGCCGCAGACTCTTCCACCAGCGAGGCGTTCTGCTGGGTCACGCGATCCATCTCAGCCACCGCCAGCCCAACCTGGTCGATACCGCGGCTCTGCTCGTCAGACGCAGACGCGATTTCGCCCATGATGTCCGTCACGCGCGTTACCGCATTCACGATCTCACCCATGGTTTCACCCGCGCTTTCCACCAGCGTTGAACCAATTTCCACGCGCCCCACGGAGTCTTCAATCAGGCTCTTGATCTCACGGGCCGCCTGGGCGCTGCGCTGCGCCAGGTTTCGGACTTCACCTGCAACCACCGCAAAGCCGCGGCCCTGCTCGCCCGCACGCGCCGCTTCTACCGCCGCGTTCAGCGCCAGAATATTGGTCTGGAAGGCAATCCCGTCGATCACGCTGATGATATCGGCGATTTTCTGCGAACTGCCGGCGATATCGCGCATGGTCTGCACCACGTTATCCACCACCTTGCCGCCTTTCTGCGCGGTTTCAGACGCGCTCAGGGCCAGGTTGCTCGCCTGACGGGCGTTCTCGGCGTTCTGCTTCACGGTGGCAGTCAGCTGTTCCATGCTGGCGGCGGTCTCTTCCAGAGAGGCAGCCTGCTGTTCGGTACGGGATGAGAGATCGTTATTGCCCATCGAGATTTCGCTCGCACCGCTGTAAATGGCGTTTGCGCCGTTACGCACGTCACCCACGGTACGCACCAGCTCGCCCTGCATGTGGCGCAGGGAGTCAGCCAGTTCCCCCATCTCGTTGGAGCCTTCCACGTCGATGCGCTTCACCAGGTCGCCGCTGGCGATATGACGAATGCTGTCAATCAGACGGTTCAGCGGCGAAATCAGCGCCTGACGAATACCCAGCCAGACGGCAACAATCACCACCAGCACCGCAGCCAGCACGCTAATCAGCACCCAGATAGCCTGGCGGTAAGAACTGTTGCTGTCTTCAACCGCGGTCTGATACAGCGCGTCGTTCTGTTGCAGATAGGTGACGTACTGCTTCTCAAAGCCATCCTGATAGCTCTGGGTCGGCTGGTCGAAGAACTCATTGATCTTGCCCGCCCCCAGCAGCTGGATCAGCTCGGCCAGCGCGCCGTGGTAGATATCGTAATTACGTTTGATTTCCAGTGCCGCAGCGTCGCTCTGACGCGGGTCGCGCGGCAGCGCTTCGTAATCCGCCCAGTTTTTTTCCGCCTGTTTCAGAGACGCAGAGGCAATTTGCATCAGCTCGGCGACGGTTGAGCCGCTACCGATATTGTTCTGATCCATCATATAGCGGATACCCGCGCGGTTCAGAGTGTTACGGGTTTGCAGCAGCGCCACCCAGCTACCGTTCAGGGTGGATTGTTGCTGGCGAATGGTTTGCAGGATGGTGAAATTCTCTTTGTCATGCTTCAGGGCATTGAAGAAAAGACCACCGGATGTGAGTTGTAAAAGGCCAAATATCGCTAAAACCAGCAGTAAGCTGGTGACAATCTTGATACGATTTAACATGTTTTCTCTTTCCTCAGACAGATACAGAATTTTCGGCCTGGAAAGGGAAAACTTTACGAAAATCATCCTGGAATTTAGGGTTTTTACTCTTCGTCCCGCGCGGCAATATGTCGGTTTCCAAGTTCAATAAATTCTTCCAGCAGCGCCGTGAGCTGCGTCATCTTCTCCGGGGTATATTCCGCCTCAATCTGCTGGTACGCCTCTTCCACCTGAGCCTGAGCACGCTGGTACAGCGCGTTGCCTTCTTTCGTCAGCGATACGTACAGCTTGCGCTGGTCATTCACCGGCTTTAAGCGCAGCACCAGACCGTCGCGCTCCATCCGCGTCAGAATGCCGGTCAGGCTTGGGCGCAAAATGCAGGTGCGGAACGCCAGATCGTGAAAATCCATGGAGGGATGCTCGGCCAGCACGCGGACGATACGCCACTGCTGCTCGGTCAGATTATGCCGCTTCACTATCGGGCGGAAGTAGCCCATCGCCGCTTCACGCGCCTGCAACAGCGCGATGGTTAATGAGTCATGCATCACCTTCCCCTTACATCATTAACAAGTAAACAATTTAAAACAGATGCTTTTATAGACAACACGTTGTAACCCAAAAAGTCTAACAGAAACAACGCAATTTTTTTAATCCATTGAATTAAAAGATAATTAACTCATTTATGTAAATTTATTGTTATTCATATCACAAATTATTCACTTCTGATTGCGAAACGAACAGCAAAAGCATAAAACCAGATCATTAACATATTAATGAAATCAAAACCGGACAGCCGGTTTGAGGAGTATGGGAATGAAAGGTACTGTTTTTGCCGTAGCGCTAAACCACCAAAGCCAGCGTGCAGCCTGGGCTGAGGCGTTTGAAAAAGCCCCCTATAACGCGCCGCCAAAAACGGCGGTGTGGTTTATCAAGCCACATAACACCGTTATTCGCGCAGGCGAGCCGATTCCCTTCCCACAGGGAGAAACCGTGTTAAGCGGCGCAACGGTGGCGCTGGTGGTGGGCAAAACCGCCAGCAAAGTCCGCGTTGAAGAGGCGGCGGCGTACATCGCTGGCTACGCGCTGGCCAACGAAATCAGCCTGCCGGAAGAGAGCTTCTACCGTCCGGCGATCAAGGCCAAATGTCGGGATGGATTTTGCCCGCTCGGCGAACCTGTCGCCGTTGATAACGTGGACAACCTGACCATCATCACCGAGATCAACGGTCGCGAAGCGGACCACTGGAACACGGCCGATCTGCACCGCAACGCCGCCGAACTGCTGAGCGCGCTGAGCGAATTTGCCACCCTGAACCCCGGCGATGCGATATTGCTCGGTACCCCACAAAGCCGTGTCGAAATTCGCCCGGGCGATCGGGTACGCATTCTGGCAGAGGGATTTCCGCCGCTGGAAAACCCGGTGGTAGTGGAACGCGACGTTACCATTGCTTCGCGCACGCCGCCGCACGCCACGCTGTTTGCCCTCGGCCTGAACTATGCCGATCACGCCAGCGAGCTGGACTTCAAATCGCCTACCGAGCCGCTGGTGTTTATCAAAGCGCCGAACACCTTTAATGGCGATAACCAGACCTCGGTGCGCCCAAACAACATTGAATACATGCATTACGAAGCCGAGCTGGTGGTGGTCATCGGTAAAACCGCGCGTAAGGTCAGCGAAGCCGAGGCGATGGACTATGTTGCGGGCTACACGGTGTGCAACGACTACGCCATCCGCGATTATCTCGAAAACTACTATCGCCCAAACCTGCGGGTGAAAAGCCGCGACGGGCTGACCCCCATCAGCCCGAACGTGGTGCCAAAAGAAGCCATCCCTGACCCGCACAACCTTCGTCTTCGCACCTACGTTAACGGTGAACTGCGTCAGGAAGGCACCACCGCCGATCTCATTTTCAGCATCCCATTCCTGATTGCGTATCTGAGCGATTTCATGACCCTGCAACCGGGCGACATGATTGCCACCGGCACGCCGAAGGGGCTGTCCGACGTGGTACCGGGCGATGAAGTGGTGGTGGAAGTGGAGGGCGTAGGCCGTCTGGTAAACCGAATTGTCAGTGAGGAGACTGCAAAATGAAAAAGATTAACCACTGGATCAACGGGAAAAACGTCGCCGGAAGTGAGTACTTCCAAACCACTAACCCGGCCTCCGGCGAGGTGCTGGCTGAAGTAGCCTCCGGGGGCGAAGCCGAAATCCATCAGGCCGTTGCCGCCGCCAAAGAGGCGTTCCCGAAATGGGCCAACCTGCCGATGAAGGAGCGTGCGCGCCTGATGCGTCGCCTGGGGGATCTGATTGACCAGAACGTGCCGGACATTGCCGCGATGGAGACCGCCGACACCGGCCTGCCGATCCACCAGACCAAAAACGTGCTCATTCCGCGCGCCTCGCACAACTTCGAGTTCTTCGCCGAGGTGTGCCAGCAGATGAACGGCAAAACCTACCCGGTCGACGACAAGATGCTCAACTACACCCTGGTGCAGCCGGTGGGTGTCTGCGCGCTGGTGTCGCCGTGGAACGTGCCGTTTATGACCGCCACCTGGAAGGTCGCGCCCTGTCTCGCGCTGGGTAACACCGCGGTGCTGAAGATGTCTGAACTCTCCCCGCTGACCGCCGACCGTCTGGGCGAGCTGGCCCTCGAAGCGGGCATTCCGGCGGGCGTGCTCAACGTGGTGCAGGGCTATGGCGCCACGGCGGGCGACGCGCTGGTGCGTCATCATGACGTGCGCGCCGTCTCCTTCACCGGCGGCACCGCCACCGGGCGTAACATCATGAAAAACGCCGGGCTGAAGAAGTATTCTATGGAACTGGGCGGCAAATCTCCGGTGCTGATTTTTGAAGACGCGGACATCGAGCGCGCGCTGGACGCCGCCCTGTTCACCATCTTCTCCATCAACGGCGAACGCTGCACCGCCGGCTCGCGCATCTTCATCCAGCAGAGCATCTACCCGGAGTTCGTCAAACGCTTTGCCGAGCGCGCCAACCGCCTGCGCGTGGGCGACCCGACCGATCCGAACACCCAGATTGGCGCGCTCATCAGCCAGCAGCACTGGGAAAAAGTCTCCGGCTATATCCGCCTCGGCATTGAAGAGGGGGCAACCCTGCTGGCGGGCGGCCCGGACAAACCGACCGATCTGCCTGCGCACCTGGAAGGCGGCAACTTCCTGCGCCCGACCGTGCTGGCGGATGTCGATAACCGCATGCGCGTGGCGCAGGAAGAGATCTTCGGGCCGGTGGCCTGCCTGCTGCCGTTTAAGGACGAAGCGGAAGGGCTGCGCCTGGCGAACGACGTGGAGTATGGCCTGGCGTCGTACATCTGGACCCAGGACGTCAGCAAAGTGCTGCGTCTGGCGCGCAACATCGAAGCGGGCATGGTGTTCGTCAACACCCAGAACGTGCGCGACCTGCGCCAGCCGTTTGGCGGCGTGAAGGCCTCCGGCACCGGCCGCGAGGGGGGCGAGTACAGCTTCGAGGTCTTCGCGGAGATGAAGAACGTCTGCATCTCCATGGGCGACCATCCGATTCCAAAGTGGGGGATCTGATCATGGGAAAATTAGCGTTAGCGGCAAAAATCACCCACGTGCCGTCAATGTATCTCTCTGAACTGCCTGGCAAAAACTACGGCTGCCGCCAGGGCGCCATCGATGGGCATAAAGAGATCAGCAAGCGCTGCCGCGAGCTGGGCGTGGATACCATTATCGTCTTCGACACCCACTGGCTGGTGAACAGCGCGTATCACATCAACTGCGCGGACCATTTCTCAGGCGTCTACACCAGCAACGAACTGCCGCATTTTATTCGCGACATGACCTACGACTACGACGGCAACCCGGAACTCGGCCAGCTGATTGCCGACGAAGCGGTGAAGCTTGGCGTTCGCGCCAAGGCGCACAACATCCCGAGCCTCAAGCTGGAGTACGGCACGCTGGTGCCGATGCGCTACATGAACGCAGATAAGCACTTCAAAGTGGTCTCCATCTCGGCGTTCTGCACGGTTCACGACTTCGCCGACAGCCGCAGGCTGGGCGAGGCCATCATCAGCGCCATCGAAAAATACGACGGCACCGTGGCGGTGCTCGCCAGCGGCTCGCTGTCGCACCGCTTTATCGACGACCAGCGCGCGGAGGAAGGGATGAACAGCTACACCCGCGAGTTTGATCGCCAGATGGACGAGCGCGTGGTGAAGCTGTGGCGCGAGGGGCAGTTCAAGGAGTTTTGCAGCATGCTGCCGGAGTACGCCGACTACTGCTACGGCGAGGGCAACATGCACGACACGGTGATGCTGCTGGGGATGCTCGGCTGGGACAAATACGACGGTAAGGTGGAGTTTCTCACCGAGCTGTTCGCCAGCTCCGGCACCGGCCAGGTCAACGCCGTTTTCCCGCTGCCCGCCTAAGGAGTCGTTATGCCGCACTTTATTGCTGAATGTACCAACAACATCCGCGAGCAGGCCGACCTGCCGGGTCTGTTCGCCAAAGTGAACGAGGCGCTCGCCGCCACGGGGATCTTCCCGCTCGGGGGCATCCGCAGCCGCGCCCACTGGCTGGATACCTGGCAGATGGCCGACGGTAAGCACGATTACGCCTTTGTGCATATGACGCTGAAGATCGGCGCGGGGCGCAGCCTGGAAAGCCGGGAAGAGGTCGGTGAAATGCTGTTTGCGCTGATCAAAACGCACTTCGCAGAGCTAATGGCGGGCCGATATCTGGCGCTCTCGTTCGAGCTGGACGAGCTGCACCCGACGCTTAATTACAAGCAAAACAACGTGCACGCGTTGTTTAAATAACACCGCACGGTCTGTCCCCTCTCCCACAGGGAGAGGGAGAAAACAAATAAAAACAGGATATCGCCATGCTCGACAAACACACCCATACCCTGATCGCCCACCGTCTGCATCAGGCGGAACAATCCCGGGAGCAGATCCGCGCGATCTCGCTGGAGTACCCGGAGATCACCATTGAAGACGCCTATGCCGTCCAGCGCGAATGGGTGAGCCTGAAAATCGCCGAAGGCCGCGTGCTGAAAGGCCACAAGATCGGCCTTACCTCCAAAGCGATGCAGGCCAGCTCGCAGATCAGCGAGCCGGACTACGGTGCGCTGCTGGACGATATGTTCTTCCACGACGGCAGCGACATCCCCGTGGATCGCTTTATCGTCCCGCGCATCGAAGTGGAGCTGGCCTTCGTGCTGGCAAAACCGCTGCGCGGCCCGAACTGCACGATCTTCGACGTCTACAACGCCACGGATTACGTCATCCCCGCCCTGGAGCTGATCGACGCCCGCTGCCATAACGTTGACCCGGAAACCCAGCGCCCGCGCAAGGTGTTCGACACCATCTCCGATAACGCCGCCAACGCGGGCGTGATCCTCGGCGGCCGCCCGATTAAACCCGACGAGCTGGATCTGCGCTGGATCTCCGCCCTGCTTTACCGCAACGGCGTGATCGAAGAGACCGGGGTCGCCGCAGGCGTGCTTAACCACCCGGCGAACGGCATGGCGTGGCTGGCGAACAAACTCGCGCCATACGACGTGCAGCTTGAGCCAGGGCAAATCATCCTCGGCGGCTCGTTTACCCGCCCGGTTGCCGCCAGCAGAGGCGACACCTTCCACGTCGACTACGGCAACATGGGCTCGATTAGCTGCCGCTTTGTGTAAGGAGATGACCATGCAAAACGCATTCAAAGCGGCGCTGAAGGCGGGCCGTCCGCAAATCGGGTTATGGCTGGGGCTGACCAGCAGCTACAGCGCTGAGCTACTGGCCGGGGCCGGTTTTGACTGGCTGCTGATCGACGGAGAGCACGCGCCGAACAGCGTGCAAACCATCCTGACTCAGCTACAGGCCATCGCCCCTTATCCCAGCCAGCCGGTGGTGCGCCCGTCGTGGAACGATCCGGTGCAGATCAAGCAGCTGCTGGACGTGGGGGCGCAAACCCTGCTGGTGCCGATGGTGCAAAACGCCGACGAAGCCCGTCTGGCTGTCAGCGCCACCCGCTACCCGCCTGCCGGTATTCGCGGCGTCGGCAGCGCGCTGGCGCGGGCGTCGCGCTGGAACCGCATCCCGGAGTATCTGCATCAGGCTAACGACGCCATGTGCGTGCTGGTGCAAATCGAAACTCGCGAGGCGCTGAAAAACCTGCCGCAGATCCTGGACGTGGAAGGGGTGGACGGCGTGTTTATCGGCCCTGCGGATCTGAGCGCCGACATGGGCTTCGCCGGTAATCCGCAGCACCCGGAGGTGCAGGCCGCCATAGAGCAGGCGATCGCGCAGATCCTCAGCGCGGGCAAAGCGCCCGGCATCCTGATGGCGAACGAGCAACTGGCAAAACGTTATCTTGAACTCGGCGCGCTGTTTGTCGCGGTCGGCGTGGATACCACCCTGCTCGCCCGCAGCGCCGAAGCGCTGGCGGCCCGCTTTACCGACGTCACCACAGCAGTTGATAACAATAAATCCGTCTACTAAACGTACGATGTGGAGCGCAACATGACGACCTCAACCCTGCATAATAAAGCTGTTGAACATCGCGTTATTAATAAGCTGTTCCGTCGTTTGATCGTGTTTCTTTTTATCCTGTTTGTCTTCTCGTTTCTCGATCGCATCAACATCGGCTTTGCCGGGCTGACGATGGGCAAAGATCTGGGCCTCACGTCGACCATGTTTGGCCTGGCCGCGACGCTTTTTTACGTGACCTACGTGCTGTGCGGGATCCCCAGCAACATCATGCTGGCGAAGATCGGCGCCCGCCGCTGGATCGCCGGGATCATGGTGGTGTGGGGCATCGCCTCTACCTGCACCATGTTCGCCACCAGCCCCGAAACGCTCTACGTCCTGCGCATGCTGGTGGGTATTGCCGAAGCCGGTTTCCTGCCGGGCATTCTGGTCTATCTCACCTGGTGGTTCCCGGCCTATCACCGCGCCCGCGCCAACGCGCTGTTTATGATCGCCATGCCGGTGACCATGATGCTCGGTTCGATCCTCTCCGGGTACATTCTGGCGATGGACGGACTGTGGAACCTTAAGGGCTGGCAGTGGCTGTTCCTGCTGGAGGGGCTGCCGTCGGTGGTGCTCGGCGTGGTGACCTGGTTCTACCTTAACGACACCCCGGATCAGGCCACCTGGCTGGATGATGAGGAAAAGCAGGCGCTCAAAACGATGATCGCCCGCGAGCAGGAGCTGGCCATTGCGCATGCCGCCACGCCGCGATCGACGCTGCGCGAGGTGCTGACGCCCGCCGTGCTGCTCTACACGCTGGCCTACTTCTGCCTGACGAATACGCTGAGCGCGATCAACATCTGGACGCCGCAGATCCTGCAAAGCTTCAACACCGGCAGCAGCAATATCGTGATTGGCCTGCTGGCGGCGATCCCGCAGTTTTGCACCATCCTCGGGATGATCTGGTGGAGCCGCCGCTCCGACAGGCTGAAAGAGCGAAAAAAGCACACTATCCTGCCGTATCTGTTTGCAGCGGCGGGATGGATGCTGGCCTCGGCGACCGATCACAGTTTGATCCAGCTGCTTGGCATCATCATGGCCTCAACCGGATCGTTTACCGCCATGGCGATATTCTGGACCACGCCGGATCAGGTTATTAGCCTGCAATCCCGCGCGGTAGCGCTGGCGGTGATCAACGCCATCGGCAACGTCGGGTCTGCCGTCAGCCCATTGCTGATAGGTATTTTGCGCGACGCGACCGGCAGCTTCAGCTCGGGACTGTGGTTCGTGGCAGGTCTGCTGGTGGTGGGCGCGCTGGTGCTGACGCGCATTCCGATGACGCGCCGGGAAAGCCTTGAGCGTGAGCCGGACATCGCGGCGCAAAAGATCCACTGAGGAGCCGCTATGTGTCAGAGCCCCATCACCAACATCGATATCAGCAAGGAGTACGACGAAAGTCTGGGCACCGACGATGTGCACTACCAGTCGTTCGCCCGCATGGCGGCCTTTTTTGGCCGCGACATGCAGGCGCACCGCCACGACCAGTATTTTCAGATGCATTTTCTCGACACCGGGCAGATTGAGCTCCAGCTCGACGACCACCGTTACTCGGTGCAGGCGCCGCTGTTTGTGCTGACGCCGCCGTCGGTGCCGCATGCGTTTATCACCGAATCCGACAGCGACGGCCACGTGCTGACGGTGCGCGAGGATCTCATCTGGCCGCTGTTAGAAGTGCTCTACCCCGGTACGCGGGAAGCGTTCGGCCTGCCGGGGATCTGCCTGTCGCTTGCCGACAGGCCTGACGAGCTGGCGGCGCTGAAGCACTACTGGCAGCTGATTGCCCGGGAATCCACGGAACAGCTGCCCGGTCGCGAGCATACGCTGGTCCTGCTGGCGCAGGCCGTTTTTACCCTGCTGCTGCGCAACGCGAAGCTCGACGACCACGCGTCAGGCGGCATGCGCGGTGAGCTGAAGCTGTTTCAGCGCTTTAACCAGCTGACAGATGCTCATTACCACGAGCACTGGACGGTGCCGGAATACGCCAGCGAACTGCATCTCACCGAATCCCGCCTGACCGATATCTGTCGCCGCTTCGCCAACCGCTCGCCGAAACGGCTGATCTTCGACCGCCAGCTGCGGGAAGCCAGACGCCTGCTGCTGTTTTCCGACAGCACAGTGAGCGAAATTGCCTGGCAGCTGGGTTTTAAAGATCCGGCCTATTTCGCCCGTTTTTTTAACCGACTGACGGGGTGCTCACCCAGCGCGTACCGGGCGCAGAAAGTACCGGTGTCGCCTGTTCCCCTCACCCCTGCCCTCTCCCAGATGGAGAGAGAGTAACCGTCCCCTCTCCCTCTGGGAGAGGGTTAGGGTGAGGGAAATCACACTCTGTGATCTCTCGCGAAAAGTACCTGCCGTTGTCCCAATCGTCCCTTCACGTTCCGCCCCTCTCACGCTTCAATTAAACAACAAAAACAAAACATAAATTTAACAACCATCTTCCGATACGAGGTCCCTATGAAGCCTGAAGATTTCCGCGCTGATGCCAAACGTCCGTTAACCGGTGAAGAGTATTTAAAAAGCCTGCAAGATGGCCGTGAGATTTATATCTACGGCGAGCGCGTTAAGGACGTCACTACCCACCCGGCATTTCGCAATGCGGCGGCGTCCATCGCCCAGATGTACGATGCCCTGCACAAGCCAGACATGCAGGATACCCTCTGCTGGGGCACGGACACCGGCAGCGGCGGCTACACCCATAAATTCTTCCGCGTGGCAAAAAGCGCCGACGATCTGCGCCAGCAGCGTGACGCCATCGCCGAGTGGTCGCGCCTGAGCTACGGCTGGATGGGGCGTACGCCGGACTACAAAGCCGCGTTCGGCTGCGCGCTGGGGGCGAACCCTGCCTTCTACGGTCAGTTCGAGCAGAACGCCCGCAACTGGTACACACGTATTCAGGAAACCGGCCTGTACTTTAACCACGCCATCGTCAACCCGCCGATCGACCGCCATAAACCGGCAGACGAGGTGAAAGACGTTTACATCAAGCTGGAGAAAGAGACCGACGCCGGGATCATCGTCAGCGGCGCGAAAGTGGTGGCCACCAACTCCGCCCTGACCCATTACAACATGATCGGCTTCGGCTCTGCGCAGGTGATGGGCGAAAACCCGGACTTCGCGCTGATGTTCGTCGCGCCGATGGATGCCGAAGGGGTGAAGCTGATCTCCCGCGCCTCTTACGAGATGGTGGCAGGGGCGACCGGTTCCCCGTACGACTACCCGCTCTCCAGCCGTTTTGACGAGAACGACGCCATTCTGGTGATGGATCATGTGCTGATCCCGTGGGAAAACGTGCTGATCTACCGCGATTTCGACCGCTGCCGTCGCTGGACGATGGAAGGTGGCTTCGCCCGCATGTACCCGCTTCAGGCCTGCGTGCGTCTGGCTGTGAAGCTCGACTTCATCACCGCTCTGCTGAAGAAGTCGCTGGAGTGTACCGGCACCCTCGAGTTCCGCGGCGTGCAGGCGGATCTCGGCGAAGTGGTGGCGTGGCGCAACATGTTCTGGGCGCTGAGCGACTCCATGTGCTCCGAAGCCACGCCGTGGGTAAACGGCGCGTATCTGCCTGACCACGCGGCGTTACAGACCTACCGCGTGATGGCGCCAATGGCCTATGCGAAGATCAAGAACATCATCGAACGTAACGTGACCTCCGGGCTGATCTACCTGCCGTCCAGCGCGCGGGACCTGAACAACCCGCAGATCGACCAGTATCTGGCGAAGTACGTGCGCGGCTCCAACGGGATGGATCATGTCGAACGCATCAAGATTCTGAAACTGATGTGGGATGCCATCGGCAGCGAGTTTGGCGGACGTCACGAGCTGTACGAAATCAACTACTCCGGTAGCCAGGATGAGATCCGCCTGCAATGCCTGCGTCAGGCGCAAAGCTCCGGCAACATGGACAAGATGATGGCGATGGTTGACCGCTGCATGTCCGAGTACGACCAGCACGGCTGGACCGTACCGCACCTGCACAACAACACTGATATCAACATGCTGGATAAGCTGCTGAAATAACGCAGCGGGAGGTTTCAATGCAATCTGAAGAACGCCTGCGTTTTCGCGACGCGATGGCCAGCCTGTCGGCGGCGGTGAATGTGGTCACCACCGAGGGCGATGCCGGTCGCTGCGGCATTACCGCCACCGCCGTCTGTTCGGTCACGGACACCCCGCCTTCGGTCATGGTCTGCATCAACGCCAACAGCGCCATGAACCCGGTCTTCCAGGGCAACGGCAAACTGTGTGTCAACGTGCTGAACCACGAGCAGGAGATCATGGCCCGCCACTTTGCCGGGATGACCGGCATGGCAATGGAGGAGCGCTTTGCTCTCTCCTGCTGGCAGAAAGGACCGCTGGCGCAGCCGGTGCTGAAAGGCGCTCTGGCAAGCCTGGAAGGCGAGATAACCCAGGTGCAAACCATCGGTACCCATCTGGTCTACCTTGTGGAGATTAAGAACATCATCCTCAGCAGCGAGGGGCACGGCCTGATCTACTTCAAACGCCGTTTCCACCCGGTGATGATGGAGATGGAAGCCGCGGTTTGATCCCGTTGCACAAAAAAACGCTAAGGTTTCCGCAAAGGTGCGCCGTTAACTATCCATAAGATAAATTTTCCGGGGCGGCTGGCGACGTCGTCAGGCGCCCCCTTAACGCTGGAAAGTCTTATGGCCCCTTCACCCCGAAGCCGCTCGGCTGAACGTCTGGTTGACATCATTATTGCCCTGCACCGCAACGGAAGCGTTAATCGCCGCGATCTGATGCAAAAATTTGGCATTACCGAACGCACGGTGTACCGCGATTTGCAGGCGCTTTCCCCGATTATTGAACACGACGGCAAAGGGCGCTATCAACTGCTGCCTGCGTATCAGACCTGCCGCTGCGTGCACTGCCCTGAAGCGAACAACGAAACCCCGCAGGGGTAGATTATTCTCAGTGATCTCAATCACATATTTTCTTCCACCGTGGGTGAGCCTTAACCACTCACCCTCGCTTTTGACCGCTCACACATCGCTTTCAACCACTCACCTATTTACCGTGCTTTATACGCGCGAGGATCTGGCACGATCGCTCCAGCATTAATCAATACCTCCTCACAACGAACCCTGACCCTTTTTTCTTTACATAAAAAACCAGGTCTTACTATGGATACTAAAAAACTACTTAAGCACGTGCCCTGGGCCATCCTCGGGATCATCGGTGCTTTCTGTCTGGCGGTTGTCGCATTACGCCGGGGCGAGCACGTCAGCGCCCTGTGGATCGTGGTCGCGTCAGTTTCCGTCTATCTTGTGGCTTATCGCTACTACAGCTTATACATCGCGCAGAAGGTCATGAAGCTCGACCCGACGCGCGCCACCCCGGCGGTCATTAACAATGACGGCCTGAACTACGTGCCAACCAACCGTTACGTGCTGTTTGGTCACCACTTTGCCGCCATTGCAGGCGCGGGTCCGCTGGTCGGTCCGGTGCTGGCTGCGCAGATGGGCTACCTGCCGGGTACGCTCTGGCTGCTGGCGGGCGTGGTGCTGGCGGGAGCGGTGCAGGACTTTATGGTGCTGTTTATCTCCTCGCGCCGTAACGGTTCGTCGCTGGGTGAGATGATCAAAGAAGAGATGGGCCGCGTGCCGGGCACCATCGCCCTCTTTGGCTGCTTCCTGATCATGATCATCATCCTCGCGGTGCTGGCGCTGATCGTGGTGAAAGCGCTGGCCGAAAGTCCGTGGGGCGTCTTCACCGTCTGCTCTACCGTACCGATTGCGCTGTTCATGGGCATCTACATGCGCTTCCTGCGCCCTGGCCGCGTTGGCGAGGTGTCGGTCATCGGTATCGTGCTGCTGGTCGCCTCCATCTACTTCGGCGGCGTGATTGCGCACGACCCGTACTGGGGCCCGGCGCTGACCTTTAAAGACACCACCATCACCTTCGCGCTGATCGGTTACGCGTTCATCTCAGCGCTGTTGCCGGTGTGGCTGATTCTGGCTCCGCGCGACTACCTGGCGACCTTCCTGAAAATCGGCGTGATCGTCGGGCTGGCAATCGGGATTGTGATCATCAATCCTGAGCTGAAAATGCCAGCGGTGACACAGTACATTGACGGTACCGGTCCGCTGTGGAAAGGCGCTCTGTTCCCGTTCCTGTTTATCACCATCGCCTGCGGTGCCGTGTCTGGCTTCCACGCGCTGATCGCCTCGGGCACCACGCCGAAGCTGATGGCCAACGAAACCGACGCGCGCTTCATCGGTTACGGCGCGATGCTGATGGAGTCCTTCGTGGCGATCATGGCGCTGGTTGCAGCGTCGATTATCGAGCCAGGTCTGTACTTTGCGATGAACACCCCACCAGCGGGTCTCGGCATCACCATGCCTAACCTGCATGAGATGGGCGGCGAAAATACCGCGCTGATCATGGCGCAGCTGAAAGACGCCAGCGCACACGCGGCGGCGACCGTCAGCTCCTGGGGCTTTGTAATTTCGCCTGAGCAGATCATGCAGACCGCGAAAGACATCGGCGAACCGTCCGTGCTGAACCGCGCAGGTGGTGCACCGACGCTGGCGGTAGGTATCGCACACGTGTTCCACAAAGTGCTGCCGTGGGCGGACATGGGCTTCTGGTACCACTTCGGTATTCTGTTCGAAGCGCTGTTCATCCTCACCGCGCTGGATGCCGGTACGCGTGCAGGCCGCTTCATGTTGCAGGATCTGCTGGGTAACTTCGTGCCATTCCTGAAGAAAACCGACTCTCTGGTGGCCGGTGTTCTGGGTACCGCGGGCTGCGTAGGCCTGTGGGGTTATCTGCTGTATCAGGGCGTTGTTGACCCGCTGGGCGGCGTTAAGAGCCTGTGGCCGCTGTTCGGCATCTCTAACCAGATGCTGGCGGCTGTGGCCCTGGTGCTGGGTACCGTTGTCCTGGTGAAGATGAAACGCACCAAATACATCTGGGTCACCGTGGTGCCTGCGCTGTGGCTGCTGCTCTGCACTACCTGGGCGCTGGGTCTGAAACTGTTCAGCACCAACCCGCAGCTGGAAGGCTTCTTCTTCATGGCTAACCAGTACAAAGAGAAGATTGCCGCAGGCGGCGCGGATCTGACCGCGCAGCAGATTGCCAACATGAACCATATTGTGGTGAACAACTACACCAACGCGGGTCTGAGCATTCTGTTCCTGGTGGTGGTGTACAGCATTATCTTCTACGGCATCAAAACCTGGATGAAAGTGCGTAACGTTGAGGGCCGTACGGATAAAGAAACCCCGTACGTGCCGGTGCCGGAAGGCGGCGTGAAGACCTCCTCACACCATTAATTAAGCATGTTACTGTAGGCCCGGATCGCTGCGCGCCTCCGGGCTTCTTCTATCTGGAACCCTCAATGTTTGGTAACTTAGGCGAAGCAAAAAAATACCTCGGTCAGGCGGCGAAAATGCTGATTGGCATTCCGGACTATGACAACTACGTTGAGCATATGAAGACCAACCATCCGGATAAGCCGTACATGACTTACACTGAATTCTTCCGCGAGCGTCAGGAAGCGCGCTACGGCGGAAGTGGAGAAGGCGGCGTCCGCTGCTGCTAAAGGAGAAACCATGACCCCGATTGCCGTTACCCTGCTGACCGGTTTTCTCGGCGCCGGTAAAACCACCCTGCTGCGCCACATTCTGAACGAGCAGCACGGCTTCAAAATCGCCGTCATCGAAAACGAATTTGGCGAAGTCTCCGTTGACGATCAGCTGATTGGCGACCGCGCCACCCAGATCAAAACCCTGACCAACGGCTGCATCTGCTGCACCCGCTCTAACGAATTAGAAGACGCCCTGCTGGACCTGCTCGACAGCCGCGATCGCGGTGACATCGTCTTCGACCGTCTGGTGATCGAGTGCACCGGCATGGCCGACCCCGGCCCGATTATTCAGACCTTTTTCTCCCACGAGATCATCTGCCAGCGCTACCTGCTGGACGGTGTCATCGCTCTGGTGGATGCGGTACACGCCGACGAGCAGATGAACCAGTTCACCATCGCCCAGTCTCAGGTGGGCTACGCCGACCGCATCCTGCTGACCAAAACCGACGTGGCAGGTGAAAGCGAAAAACTGCGCGAGCGCCTGACGCGCATCAACTCGCGTGCGCCCATTTATACGGTGACGCACGGCGATATCGATCTCGCTCAGCTGTTCAACACCAACGGCTTTATGCTGGAAGAGAACGTTACCGCGAAACCGCGCTTTCACTTTATGTCCGACAAGCAAAACGACGTGGCGTCGATTGTGGTGGAGCTGGACTACCCGGTAGACATCAGCGAGGTCTCCCGCGTGATGGAAAACCTGCTGCTGTCGTTTGCCGACAAGCTGCTGCGCTATAAAGGGATGCTGTGGATCGACGGCGAGCCGAACCGCCTGCTGTTCCAGGGGGTGCAGCGCCTGTACAGCGCCGACTGGGATCGCCCGTGGGGCGATGAAACGCCGCACAGCGTGATGGTGTTTATTGGCATCCAGCTGCCGGAAGAAGAAATTCGGGCAGCGTTTGCGGGGCTGAAAAAGTAAATCGTCGCTCCCTTTTAAACAGTAAAAGGGGCTTATTTCATTAAGGCAAAATGCGGGTTTCGCCCTTTCTGTTTGCAATATTGTCTGTTAATGTTCTTATCATGAATGAAATCATGCTTTGATTAATATTGTTTACAATATTAATTAATTGGATTTATATAATTTTCATGAATTGGTAGGCGTAATATGGCAATCATTATTCCCACGGTTAGCAGCTGTAGCGAGAAAATTACGGCAGGAGAAAAAAGACTGGCAAGGCTTCTGGAGGGTGGGCTCAGCGAACAATGTACCTGCTGGTATGATACCCGAATGGGAGACAAAGACGATCATCCTGATTTTGTGATTCTGGCCCCCGATAAAGGGCTGCTGTTTATAGAAGTGAAAGACTGGTATATCACAAAAATAAAATCGGCTAATAAAACCCATATTAATTATGAAACCAAAAACGGCATAGAGCCGTTGAAGAACCCACTCGAACAAGTTCGACAATATACCTTTCATATCATCAATAGCCTGAAAAAAGATCCCCTGCTTCGCCAGAAACAGGGAGATCATGAGGGCGGTTTTATTATGCCGTATGGATACGGCGTTTATTTGAGCAACATCACTCGGGCACAGCTGGAAAAGAGTTTTACACCTGAGGAGTTGAATGAAATATTGCCCGCCAGCCAGGTGATATGCAAAGACGAACTCAACGAGTTTATGACTCGAGAACAAATCTCTGGCCGGCTCGAATCCCTTCTCAAACATCACTTTGTTCATAACACAACACCACAGCAGCTCGACCGCATCCGGTGGCATCTTTATCCCGATGTCCGCATTAACCCATCCGTTACGCGGGTTGGCCTGGATAATTTTACTTTCCACACCCCTGATGTGGTATGCATGATGGACAGGAACCAGGAACAACTCGCCAGAAGTATGGGGGCGGGACACAGGGTAATTCATGGCGTGGCAGGTTCGGGCAAAACGCTCATTTTGCACCACCGATGTATTGAGCTTGCCAACAACATTGAAAACACCAAACCGATACTGGTGATTTGCTACAACATTACGCTGGCTAAAAAACTCAAAGCGCAGCTCGAACAGCATAGCCTCAGACTTCCCGTCGAAGTTATCCATTTCCACGCCTGGTGTTATCAGCAATTAAACGCGCATCGACGTCTTCCCCCCAGGAGCAAAAACTTTATTGAGCTGATGGAAAATGCGCTGACGGTGGCATTTGAAGAGGGAGCAATCAAACCGGAGCAGTACAGCGCCGTTTTGATAGATGAAGGACACGATTTTAAACCGGAATGGCTAAGAATCCTCGCCAAAATGCCGGACAATAAAGATAGCTCCCTGCTGTTCCTGTACGATGACGCTCAGTCAATTTATCAGAAAAAGAAAGCTCTCGATTTTACCCTGTCCAGCGTCGATATAAAGGCTCAGGGCCGTACAACTATTTTGGATACCAATTATCGCAACACCCGGCAAATACTCCATTTTGCCAGCAGCGTAGCATTTAATTATCTCAATAATCACATAGAAGCTTCTCTCAAATACCAGCAGCCTGCCGCAGGTGGCCTGTCCGGGAAGTATCCCGCGCTGGCCAGCTTTGATAATCAGGACGAGGAGATTACACGCGTCCTCGATTGGGTCACAGAGCAGCGACAGGAAGGTGTTGCGTGGTCAGAAATCGCCATACTGTGCCCCTCAACCTACAGCATTTCAGGCATGCTCGCGCCAAGGCTTGAAGCCCGCAAGATCCCATACCAGATGATTGTCTCCAGCGATGATAAAAAGCACTGGTCCCCGCAGAATGATTACCTCTGCGTCATGCCGCTGCCCAGCAGCAAGGGGCTTGAGTTTAATTCGGTCGCCATTATGGATGCGGCAAAGGAAAGAGACAGTGAAGATCTGAGTGACGATATCAAGCGCCTTTACGTCGGCATTACCCGCGCACGACAGAATCTTCTGGTGACAATGCACGGAACCGGAAGCCTGCGAGATCATCTGGTCGAGACCTGGGAAAAGAGCGTTAAGTCGATCTAACTATTCCGCGTTGAAAAGTATCTGCACCGAACAATCCCCTCTCCCCCGCGGGGAGAGGGTTAGGGTGAGGGGGAAACTTATTTCAACGCCTCCGGCAGCGTCACAATCCACAGCTCGCTGTCGGACTCCGGCTTCTTCAGCGGCTTCACGCTGAGCGTGGTTTCCACCGGTTTATCATCCAGCGTCAGCTTGCCTTCCGCGTTCACCCGATAATCCTTGAGCTTCTTGCCCTCTACCGGGTTTTGCATCGCTACCTTCACGCCAAAATCGTTATCGTTCGCTACCGCCAGCGTTTTGCTGTCAATCAGCGCCAGCCCTTCGGCCTTTTCCTGCTGCCAGCCCAGCGCACGCAGATCGACCACCTGCGTTTTTTCAGCAAGTGTAATGCCGCGCTGCGCCAGCGTTTTCTCATCGTCAAACTCCGGGTATTCGCCCGGCTTGTCGAAGGCGGCCAGATCGCTCGCCTTGCTCAGATCCACCCTGTAGATGAGGTTACGCATTGCGTCATTTTTATCCTCACCCTGTTCAATCAGCAGGATGGTGTGGTTATCCAGCGCCACTATGTCGCCGATTTTGGCGTCGCTGTTTTTGCTGTAGGCCGTGCTGTCGACAGGGTAGCCGTACATCGCGGTTTTCCCGGTCGCCGGATCGAAGCTCACCAGACGGGTAAACAGCGCCTGTTTTTTGCTCTTCCCGTCGATATCCAGTGTGCTTTGCACGGCGGCAATAATCCGTCCGTCCGGCATGCGGGTCAGGCCTTCAAAGCCCCGGTTTGCCTGACGCCATTTGATAACGTTTGGCAGACCGCCCGCGATGGATTTCTCCCCTTGCGTCGCCTGCGGACCGTGGATCGCGAGGATTTTCCCTTTACTGTCGACGTTAATCAGGAACGGGCCATACTCATCGCACAGCCAGTAGCCGCCCTTCCCGTCCGGCGTGATGCCTTCCGTATCCAGCCCGCGGTTATCGCCTTTCAGTACTTTTAAGGTGTCGCTGAACGCCACTTCATTGGTGGAACCAATCACACCGCTTTGCAGTGGCAGGCCGTTGATCTCGCCTTTATCGTCATGCAGCGGTCGCGCGTCCACGGCCTCCGCTTTACCGTTTTGCACGCGGATCGTCATCAGCAGCGGGGCGAAATCCGGGGTAACAAAGATTTTGGCATCGTTTTTCCCCATTTTTGGCGAATCCGCGTTAGGACCGCGATCGGTCACGGTCGCAAACGTCAGCGCATCGCCCTGCTTGCCCGTAAACAGCAGGCCAGAACCCATCCCCACCGGGAGCCCGTTCGGGAACGCATCGGCAAACGCGCCGCTGTATTTCACATGGGAGCCGTCAGGGAAGCTGACGACATAGCGCTCAGCGGTAGGCTGCGCAGCCAGGCCAGAGAAAGAGAGCGCACAACCGATAAGCACAGGAATAATTTTTCTTTTCATATTGTTAGCATCCAGTAAGTGAAGCCAACAACGTAATGAAGAAACGTGTCAGAAAAATGACATGAAAAGACAGCGGATCGGCAAAGAAATACGTATAGCAATCACCAGAAATGTAAACCTCTGTCTTGATCTGTGACAGCCGAAATACTTTTGGAAATTATTAGAAACTTAATTAATTCACCTCAAACGGCTTTCTTCGCCTCGTTCATTAAACGTTTAGCCAAAAATATAAACTTTCCCTAAACACGAATGGATTGAGGATTGACGATCTGCCATAAAAACATCTCATCAACATTTAAGATTAAAAAACCCAACAAAAACAGCATAAAACTGCGATACCCATCACATTTGCAGTCATAAACATCCCTTGTTAAGGTGCCCTCAGATTAATTTGATGACGAGGAAACACGCATGAAAAAGCTTAACGTTCTCATCCTTTCCGCTCTCACCGCCGTATCGGGCTCCGCACTGGCAATGGGCGGCAGCATTGAGCAGGGTAAAAACTTTACCAATCTGAATGTGGAAATGGGCAAATCAACCTCCGGTCTTTACACCGAAGGTAATTGGCTGAAAAACACCGACGACGGCACCACGACCGGTGGCGTGGGCGCAGGCTACAATTTCGAAGTCGGCCCGGTAATGCTGAACGCAGGCGCTAAGGCCCTCTACGTTGGCCCGAAGAAAGGCGATAACGGCGTGGCGTTCCCGGTCGGCGGCGGTGTGAACGTTGCCCTGACCGACAGCATCAGGGTATTCGGTGAAGGCTACGTTGCGCCAGACGGACTGAACAACAGCGTGAAGAACTACGTTGAAGCTAACGGCGGCGTAAGCTGGACCCCGGTCAAACCGGTTACGCTGAAAGTGGGCTACCGCCACGTGAGCGTTGATGGCAAAGACGGTCGTCCAAACCACACGCTGGTAGACGGCGCTTACTTCGGCGGCGGCGTGAGCTTCTAAGCCACCTGATAGATAAAAAAACCTGCCCTTCGGCAGGTTTTTTATTACTACGTCACTTACGCACCACCACCAGCTTCTGGTTCACAAACTCTTTGATCCCCAGATCCGACAGCTCGCGTCCGTAACCCGAACGTTTTACGCCGCCGAACGGCAGTTCTGCCGCCGTATCGGTGAGCCAGTTGATGTACACCATCCCGGTCTCAATGCGCGACGCCATTTTCTTCGCGCGCTCGATGTTCTGGCTGAACACCGCTCCGCCCAGACCGTAGTGGGAGTCGTTCGCCAGGGCAACCGCCTCGTCGTCGTTTTTCACCACATAAATCTGCGCTACCGGACCAAAGAACTCTTCGAAATACGCCGGGTTATCGCGCGAGATATTGGTCAGGATGGTCGGCTCAAAGAAGCTCCCGTCACGCTGCACCGGCTTGCCGCCATGGTGCAGCTTCGCGCCGTTTTTCACCGCCTCGTTAACCTGTTTAGTTAGCGTCTCCAGCGCGTCTTTGGATGACAAAGGCCCCAGCGTGGTACTTTCGTCCAGCGGATCGCCAATCTTCACCTGCTTAAACGCCTCGGTGAATTTGTTCAGGAAGGCGTCTGCAATCTTTTCATGCAGGATAAAGCGCTTCGCCGCGGTACAGACCTGCCCGGCGTTATTAAGCCGCGCGTTAACGCCGATCTTCACGGCTTTCTCCAGATCCGCATCGTCCAGCACCACGAAGACGTCGTTCCCGCCCAGTTCAAGGGTCGATTTTTTGATGTGTTTCGCAGCCTGTGCCGCAACCACGCTACCCGCTTTTTCTGAACCGGTCAGCGCCGCCCCCTGTACGCGATCGTCGGCGATGATGTTCGCCACCTGTTCGGACGAGATAAACAGGTTGGTCCACGCCCCTTCCGGCGCGCCCGCTTCACGTACCAGCTGTGCAAAGGTTTCTGCACAGTGCGGCACGATACTGGCATGCTTGGCGATCACCGGGTTGCCCGCTGCCAGGTTTGGCGCCAGAACGCGCATCAGCTGATAGTATGGGAAGTTCCATGGTTCGACGGCCATCAGCACGCCGATGGGGTGATGTTCAACCCATGCTTCCCCGAGTTCAGAGTCATACTTCACCGGGGCCAGGAACTGCTTCGCGTTGTCAGCATAGTAGCGGGCGATTTGCGCGCATAGCTTCACTTCACCACGGCTTTGTTCGATGAGCTTACCCATCTCCTGACTGGCGATTTTCGCCAGATCCTCCGCGCGTTCGTCGATCAGGTCCGCCAGCTTATGCAGCACCGGCAGGCGCTGGCTTATGTCACCTTTCGCCCAGCCGGAGTGATAGAGCGCATCGGCTGCCTTCAGCGCCGCTTCAACGTCTGCGTCAGTGTGAGAGGGATATTCTTTGATGAGCTGGTTCGTGGCAGGATTTACTGTCTGGTAAGCCATATCGAATCTCCTTGTTTTACCGCTTAGGGTATTAAGGGTAGTCAATGTGACTGGCTATGAAGGTAAAGTTGGGTATATACGGAAGGTTCTTAATGAAGCGCTGCCAGACGGTTCGCTGACGTGGTATAAAAAACGTCCAGAAGGAGTTCATATGACCGATACCCGACACATCCGGCAGACTTTTCACCGCGCCTCAGGCCTTGAGCTGCGCAGTACGTGGCAGAGCACGCAGGCCTATAAGCGTCATTGTCACCCGCAGCTCTCCATCGGCGCGATTGTGGAAGGGCAGACCTGCTGCGTCAGTCATGGGAGAGAGTCTATCCTGAACCCCGGCGATCTCATTGTCATCCCGGCTTACGCGCCGCACAGCTGCAATCCCGTCAACGGGCAACCGCGCAGCTACCATATGCTCTATATCGACACCGCTCTTCCTCTGGCGTTCCAGGTGATTCGCGACCCTGCGCTCTTTAAGCGCTACCTTGATGTTGTTGAGACGATGTCACCTGCCTCCGTGGACACGCTACTTTCTGCCCTTCCCCGCAGCGTGGAAAACGCAGACGCGCTTCGCTCTACCAGTCAGCACCTTCAGCAGGCATTTCTTGCCGACCTGGCCGCACCACCTTCGCTTGACGAACTTGCGCAACGATTCTCGCTGCGCAAGGAGACGCTGATCCGCACCTTCCGGCAGGACACCGGCCTGACGCCGGTCAGCTTTCTCAACGTTTCCCGCGTGGAGTACGCCAAAGCGCGGCTGCGTGCCGGAGACGACATTGCCGACGTCGGCTACCAGAGCGGGTTTGCCGACCAGAGCCATTTTCATAAGACCTTTGTGCGCTACACCGCCGCCACACCGCGCCAGTACGCTACGGGCCGATCAATAACAGACAATAAATAGGTTCTGTATTTTCGTAGTCTGGCCCCAGTTTTGCATTCTGAGGTCGCTATGGAACTATTCTTCCCTTCCGCTTTTCTCGCCCTGGCGCTGGCGCATTTTGTTGCCCTGTTAAGCCCTGGCCCGGATTTCTTCCTGCTGATGGGCTACGCCGCCCGCTACCGACTGCGCGGCAGCGCCGGATTGTGCATCGGGATAGCGGCAGGAAACGGGCTTTACATTTTGCTGGTCATTATAGGATGGAGCGCGCTGCGTCAGTTCGCGTGGCTGTTCACGTTGATTGAATTATCCGGTGCACTGTATTTGCTCTGGATCGGCTCGCATCTTGTACGCAGCCGACCGCAGACGCTGGCGCTAAATGAAACAGATGAGCGCTGCCCTTCGCTGCGTAAGCAGATCCTGCTGGGGCTGGGTTCGGCGTTGTTAAATCCCAAAAACGCGTTGTTCTACCTGGCGCTAATGACGGCGTTACTCGGGCCGCACGCCACGCTGCTTCAGCAGGCGACCTGCGGCGTCTGGATGGTGATGGTAGTACTGGTATGGGATTTTGCGCTGGTATCGCTGATGGGGTTACCGGCGGTTCAGCGAAAGCTCAGCCGTTCGCTCTGGCTGATAGAGCGCACGGCGGGGGTGGTATTGATGGGGTTTGGTGGGTGGGTGCTGTGGCGGTTTTTGCACTTTTCCCCCGTATCCCTCTATCCTTAACCCATGGAAAAGCATACCGAACTCAAACGCGCCAAGCTTCTCGCGCTGTCGCTGCTGCTGATTGCCGTCGCAGCGTTTATCACCACCCTGTTCATGCCGCAAACCTTCTGGGTGCGCGGCGTAAAGGCCATTGCCGAGGCGGCGATGGTTGGCGCGCTGGCGGACTGGTTTGCCGTTGTCGCGCTGTTCCGCCGGGTGCCCATTCCCTTTATCTCGCGCCATACGGCGATTATCCCGCGCAATAAAGACCGCATCGGCGACAATCTCGGCCAGTTCGTGCAGGAAAAGTTTCTCGATACGCAATCCCTTGTCGATCTTATCCGTCGCTACGAGCCCGCACAGATGATTGGGACCTGGTTCAGCCAGCCCGATAACGCCCGGCGCGTGGGGCAGCATCTGGTGCAGGTGATGGGCGGTTTTCTGGAACTTACCGACGATGGGCGCATCCAGCGCCTGCTCAAACGCGCGGTGCATAAGGCTATCGACAAGGTCGATTTAACCGAGACCAGCGCCGTCATGCTGGAAAGCATGACCAAAAACAACCGTCACCAGGTGCTGCTGGACGCCATCATAAACCGCCTGATTACCCTGATTCAGCGGGAAAGCACGCGGGAATTTATTGCTGACCAGATCGTTCACTGGCTTAAGACCGAGCATCCGCGCAAGGCCATGGTGCTGCCCACCGAGTGGCTGGGCGATCAAAGCGCGGAGATGGTGTCGAACGCGGTGAACACGCTGCTGGACGATATCAGCCACGACCGTACGCACCAGATCCGTCAGGCATTTGACCGCGCCACAATCAAGTTCATCGACAATCTGAAAAACGATCCGGAGATGACGGCGAAAGCCGAGAATATCAAACACTACCTCAAGAATGATGAGGCCTTTAACCGCTATCTGGGGGAAATGTGGGCTGACCTGCGCCAGTGGCTGAAAAATGACATGCAGAGCGATGATTCCCGCGTGAAGCAGCGTATCGCCAACGCCGGGCTGTGGTTTGGCGAAACGCTGACCAACGACGCCAGCCTGCGGGCGTCGCTGAATGAGCATCTGGAGCAGGCCGCGCACCGCGTGGCGCCGGATTTCGCCGCGTTCCTGACGCGCCATATCAGCGACACGGTGAAAAGCTGGGATGCCAAAGACATGTCACGCCAGATAGAACTCAATATCGGTAAAGATCTTCAGTTCATTCGCGTTAACGGTACCCTGGTGGGCGGTACGATTGGCCTGATCCTGTTTCTGCTCTCGCAGCTACCCGCCGTGCTGGGGCATTAATCCGCTTTTGGCGGCGCGATAACGTAGCGCGTCGCCTCGAAGCGATTCAGGATCAGGTGCACCAGAAAGACCATCGTCAGCGTGACCACCAGCGCGAAGGTAACGGAGGTGATGCGGTACAGATCGCTGAACACCAGGTCGCTGTCCGGGTGCATGTTCTGCCCGAACATAATGCCGATGGTGGTGATACTGGCGAAGCCTACCCCGGCGCCGACCTTCTCCATTACGTGCAGACGCGCGCCAAACGCCAGTCCAAGGCCAATCAGCGGCATCATCAGCAGCATATGGCTGCTGTGATCGTAGAGGATAAGCTGGACGACAAGGATATAGAGGCACCCCAGCACCACGCCAACCACGCGCCAGATGGAGCTGATAACCGAGCCGCGATAGTGCATCGGGAACAGGATCAGAATGCCCGCCATCAGCGCCGAAAGCGAATCGCTTAAGTCGCTAATCTGAAACACGACGAAAATCAGCGTCGCCACGGTGCCGGATAGCAGCGACTCGTGGCGCACGCGGGCGTCGTCTTTCTCAATCAGCGGCGGCGGCTTGCGCGGCTCCACGTCCGGCAGCAGGTAGTTCATCAGCGCGCTCAGGCACACCGCCATCACGCTCGCTTCGATGTTAGAGAATAAAAGCGTGTGCCAGTTGGTGGTGGGGTAGCTCATAAAGTTGAGCATCACGCTCTGGCAAACCACGCCCATCGAGCCGAACAGGAACAGCGGCCCCTTACTCATAAAGCGAAAACGCATCACGTACAGGGCAAACACCACCAGCGTCATGATGACCGGCCACTGCGACAGATAGCCGATAATCAACACCATTTCGACGCAGTTCAGCGAGGCGCTGAAGATAAACTGCTTCGCCACGTGGCGATTAAACACCGGTACCAGCGAGAGAAGCATGATCGGGTAGACCACAAAAAACACGCCGTAGCTGGTGTTGTAGAAACTCGAAATACTGAGCGCAATCATCCCGGCAAAGACGATACGCAGGGTCTGGCGAAAGTCGTTTGCCGTATAGACGATGTTGCCGTGCGGGGTAAATACCCGTGCCAGGGTGCTAATAGACATAGTGAAGCAGGCTCACCAGATGGATTTGCATCCCGGAGAAGAATCGCGCAAACGGCCCTTCGCTGTTGTAGAGCTGCACGGTGGCGCGCGCGCCGGTCGGCAGCGGCTTCGGTAAGGCTTCGTTCAGCGCTACGTGAATGCGCATACGCTGGGCATCACGCACCCAGCGGTTGGAGGTTTCCGGTTCAGAAAGTTGACCGTTTACGGCCTCCTGTCCGGCGAGGATCCCCGCGTCGCTGCTGGTAACGTGGGCACGGAAAACGTGCCCCGGGAAGGCGTCAAACACCACGGCAGCGTCGGTCCCCTGATGGGTATGACGCAGGCTCTTCTCGCGGAAATCCGCCACGATATCGATCCGGGTGTTCACCAGCGCCAGCGCAGCCGAACCGGATGAGGCGTAAAAACCGGGGCTTAATTGCAGGTTACTGACCGTGCCGTCCGCCTCGGCGTAGACCTTCGTCCAGCCAAGATTCAGCTCCGCTTCATCCAGCGCGTTACGGTATTTTTGCAGCGTCACGTTACGGTGCTCATCCCGCTCGCCGCGCTGAATGCGCAGGTTATGAATATTCGCCTGGATCGAGCTGACGGACTGCTCGCTGCTCTGCCAGGTGGTACGGACCTTATCCAGATCCGCCTGCGATACGTTCTGCAAGGTGCTCAGTTTCTGGTAGCGGTCGAATGTCACTTTGTCGTTACGCGCGGTCAGCACGGCGGTTTTCAGGCTGGCCTGCGCTGCGGCAATCTGCGCATCCAGCTGATCGTTAGACAGACGCGCCTGTTCTAGCGCGATCTGCGCCGCCTCGACCTTATTGCGAAACGGCGTGGCGTCGAGCTCAAACAGCAGATCGCCTTTCTTAACCTGGCTATTGTTATGGACATGTACCGCCGCCACATACCCGGAGACGCGGGCAGACACCGGGGTCACCACGCGCATCACGGTGGAGTCCGGCGTCAGCGGGATCCAGATATCCGCGACGATAAAGTAAACAAACATCAGCAGGAAAGAGGCAATACTCACCCTTACCCAGCGGGCAAACTTTTGTTCAGGAGTCATTATTTTTCGGTCTTATTATCTTCTTCGCGGATTGTCCGCAAATTGCAGGCGATTTGATTGAGAGTGGCGCTGAAAATATCGATATGTTCCGGCGCGATGTTTTGCGATAAGCGCGCCTGGAACGTCTCAATCACCTGAGAGAGCCTTTCAAGAATGGCTTTTCCCTCAGGCGTCAGCGTCAGCAGCCGGATACGCTTGTCATACGGCGAGACGGTGCGCAGCAGGTAGCCCTGCTTTTCCAGCTGTGTCAGCGTGCGCATTAGGGGAGGCAGTTCAATGCCCTGCACTTCCGCCAGCTCGCTGACCGAGACGTTATCCCCGAGTTGATGAAGCTGCATCATCACCGTCCAGCTCGACTGGGTTAACCCGGTGTCGAGAATGGCGTCGTCGATGACTGCGCGCCACTGACGCACGATCATCGCCATCCGCATGCCCATCGGCCTGCGGCTAAACAGATCTTCTTCACTCATGGGGAGCCCTCTCGTAGTACGCCATCACGATAATAGTTATCAGGATAAGTATCAAGAAACGAGAAGTTAAAGCGCAGGAATTGCGAAACGATGTTCTCCCTCTCCCTGTGGGAGAGGGTCGGGGTGAGGGCATCAGCCCGCAGCGGCGTTTAGCGGCTAAAATGCTTCCTGACGGCACTTTTCCCCGAAGCCGTCACCACCACCTCCCGATAACCCGCCACCCGCTGGATCCAGCCTTTGCTTTCCATGTGGATAAGCAGCGCAGCGCCCGCCTCACCGCCAAGATGAAACCGCCGCTCGCTCCAGTCCAGGCAGGCGCAGCAGGCCTTCCGACGCGGATGAGCGCTTAACGGAATACCGAGCGCCAGGAACTGCTCCCGACCATACAGGGTCAATGCGGAACCGTCAGCCTCCAGCCAGCCTTCCGCCTGCATGAAATCATAGATCTGCACCGCCACCGCGCCTGCGAGATGGTCGTAGCAGGTCCGGGCTTCACGCATGGCTTTCGGCGCGCTGGTTTCCGGCGGGGTAATGCGGCTCCACGAAAGCCCCATCATCTGTTCCACCAGCGCCGCCACGTCGTGCCCGGCAAGACGATAATAACGATGCCGCCCTTGCGACAGGCAGGTAATTAGCTGCCCTTCAACCAGCCGGGCAAGATGCCCGCTGGCGGTCGACGGCGCAACGTCTGCCGCCGCACTCAGTTCAGTGGCCGTCCACGCACGCCCGTCCATTAGCGCACAAAGCATCTTCACGCGCGACGGATCGGCCATTGCAGCCGCCACCGCGGCAATCGCCTTTTCCAGCATCGCGCTGTTATCAGAGGGTAAGCTCGTCTTTAACATTCGTCGCCCAGGGTGTGGTGATCTCAGCGGCCAGCTTATCATCATCCGTCAGCAGAATAAGGTGATTCGCATGGTCACTGTACTGAGTCAGGATAGACACGCCGCGTGCCGCCAGCGCCGCCGCTATCTCGCCCAGCTCGCCAGGACGCTCCTGCTTAAGCTTTCTGATCACCGGCTTTCGCAGCGCCTGCACGGTAAACCCGGCGTCGAGCAGCACACGGCGGGCTTTTTCCCCGTCCTCCACCAGGAAATGGGCATCGGTACCGAAAACGCCGCCCCCCTCCAGCCCCACGCCGTTACGGCCTAACAGCTGTCCAAAGCGCGCCAGCTCGCCGGGCCCGTCGCGGAAAATCACGTGAACGTCATACATCCGCGCGCCCTCCCGTTTCGGAACTGTACTCCCGCACCAGCTGTGCCACGCGAATACGGTAGAAAGAGAAAATCGACTCCCGCCCTTCGGCCTGCGCCGCCTGATGGAAGACGTTCTGCTTCCAGCGGCGGACGGCCTCTTCATCCCGCCACCAGGAAAGGGAGAGGATTTTGCCGTCGGTCGTCAGGCTCTGGAACCGTTCGATATCGATAAAGCCGTCGATGTCGGCCAGCAGCGGCTTAAGCTCTGCGGCAAGCTGAAGATAGCGCGCCTGATGGGCAGGCGCGGCTTTGGCTTCGAAAAGGACTGCGATCATGGTTTTCTCTCCGTTGTGATGTTGGGGAGAGAATGCAGGAGGGAAAAGCACAATGCTTCGGTAAAGAGCGAAGCTTTAGCCCAGAACCGACCTCGGCTCCATAAACGCGCGGATCCCCCACTCGCCCATCTCGCGCCCCACGCCGGAGTGCTTAAACCCGCCAAACGGCGCTTTCGGTTCATGAGCCAGGGTGTTCACCAGCACGCGACCGGAAACAATCTGCTGTGCCACGCGTCGCGCGCGGTCCACATCGCCGCCCAGCACCATCGCGCTCAGGCCGTACTCGGTATCGTTGGCAATGGCAATCGCCTCCGCCTCGTCCTGATAAGGGATTACGCACAGCACCGGGCCGAAAATCTCGTCGCGGGCAATGGTCATCCGATTGTTCACGCCTGCAAACAGCGTCGGACGCACAAACCAGCCGTCCCGCGTGCCTTCCGGTCGCCCTTCGCCGCCCGCCAGCAGGCGCGCCCCTTCTTCGATTCCTTTGCGGATATAGCCCTGCACCCGCAGCCACTGCTTTTCGCTGACCATCGGGCCGACGTCTGTCGTGCTGTTGCGCGGGTCGCCGGATTTCACCGCCGCCACGGCCTGCGCCAGCGCGGTTTCGATCTCCGCCTTGCGCGAGTAAGGCACCAGAATGCGCGTCCCGGCCACGCACGCCTGCCCGCTGTTCATAAACCCGGCCTGGATCACCAGCGGGATCGCCTGCGCCAGATCCACATCATCCAGCAGGATCGTCGGTGATTTACCGCCCAACTCCAGCGTCACGCGCTTAAAGCTTTCCGCCGCGTTGCGCAGGATCGCCTTGCCGGTATTCGTGGAACCGGTGAACGAGATTTTCGCGACGTCCGGATGGCGGCTGATTGTGTCACCGACCGTCTCACCCCGTCCGGTGACGATGTTAAACACGCCCGGCGGTAGCGCAGCGTCGCGCAGCGCTTCGGTGACAATCTGCGTTTGCAGTGCGCTCATTTCACTCGGCTTGATGACCGCCGTGCAGCCCGCCGCCAGCGCGGCCGCCAGTTTGCCGCAGATAAACCCCGCATCGCTGTTCCACGGCGTAATCAGCCCGGCCACGCCGAGCGGCGTCATCTGCACCGTTGCGGCACCTGCGGAGGTGACAAACTCAAATGCCTCCAGCGCCTCGATGGCCTGAGCAATCACCTCTGCCGGATAGCTTGCCATCCACGCCGAGCGCGAGGCGGGCGCGCCGTACTCTTCAATGACCGCTTCCAGCAGAGCGTCGTGACGAGCGGCCACGGCGGCGTGCATGCGCTTCAGCGCGGCGATGCGTTCCTGCTTTGTGGTCTGCGACCACGCCGGAAACGCCGCTTTCGCCGCCGCGATAGCGCGTTCAGCGTCAACCTCATCCGCCAGGCGAACCTGGCCGATGACCTGCGCCGTCGCCGGATTGTACAAATCAAACCGTTCGGTACCGTGCGGGGTAACAAACTCGCCGTTAATAAAGATCTGTTCGATGGTGTGCATATAAACCTCCTCAGGCTGTGTGAGCCCAGTCTGTCACGGCTTCTCCGTTGCGATAATCCACGCTATGCTGCAAGGGTTGTTTCGATTTTCAGGATAATCTATGCATCGTTCAGGTCTGACAGAGCTGGAAGTGGTGATGGCGGTGGTGCGGCGCGGCAGCTTTCGCGGCGCGGCGCAGGAACTGGGGATGTCCGCCACGGCGGTCAGCAACGCCATCGCCGGGCTGGAGAGCCGCCTTGAGACGCGGCTTTTCAACCGCACCACCCGCAGCGTGGCGCTCACCGACGCCGGACAGCGCTACGTGGCGCGTATCGGCCCGGCGCTACAGGAGATCCGCCTCGCCGGGGAGGAGATCCACAGCGACACCGGGGAACCCGCCGGAACGCTGCGCCTCAACGTGCCGAACCATATCGGCACCCTGTTTCTGGACCAGCTGCTGATCGATTTCATGATCCGCTACCCGAAAATGCGCGTGGAAACGGTGAGCGAAGCGAGGATGATCGACATCGTAGCGGAAGGCTATGACGCGGGGATCCGCCTCGAAGAGTCCGTTCCGCAGGACATGATCGCCGTGCCGCTGACCGGTGAGATCCGCCAGCTCGTCACCGCCACGCCGGACTATTTCGCCCGTCACGGCATACCCGAGACGCCGGACGATCTGCTTTCGCATCAGGGGATCGGCATGCGTATGGCCCACGGCGGGATCTACCGCTGGGAGCTGGCCCGTCGGGGGGAAACGTACGCCCTTGCCGTGCCGCCGCGCTTTGCGACGTCCGATCTTTTTGCCTCGATCCGCGCCGTAAAAGCGGGGTTAGGGGTGGGATTTTTACCGGAAATCTATATTCAGGACGAACTGAAAAGCGGGGAGCTGGTGAGCGTCTTAAACGACTGGGCGCAGCCGTTTGCCGGGCTGCGCCTGTACTACCCCGGCCATCGCCACGTCCCGCCGGGGTTGCGGGCGCTGGTGGCGATGATCCGCGAGCGCGGGATTATTCCAGGTTAGCCTTGTTCAGCCCGTACGCCGCATCCAGCGAGCCCGGCTCCATGCGGGAGGTAATGCCCAGGCGGTTCCAGGCGTTGATCGCCACGATGGCGAAGTTCAGCTCTGAAATCTCCACGTCCGAGAAGTGCTCCGCCACGCTGCGGTACAGCGCATCGCTCACGCCGTGAACGCCGATTTGGGTCAGCGCTTCGGTGAAGGCCAGCGCCGCTTTTTCACGGGCGCTGAACAGCGGGGACTCGCGCCAGGCCGCCAGATGGTACAGGCGCAGCTCGCGCTCGCCGGCAATTTTCGCCTCTTTTGAGTGCATATCGAGACAGAACGTACAGCCGTTCAGCTGCGACACGCGAATGTCGATCAGGTGCTTCAGCGCCGGATCAATAGAGGTTTTCGCCACTTCCATGCTCAGGGCGGAAAGCGCGTTGGTGAGTGCAGGGGTGGCTTTGTGGTGGTTTACGCGAGTGCTCATTGTCTTTCCTCTTTTTTGTGCGGCATGTGTCATGCGATGAAGCAAATCTACGCCGTTCATGACATAGTAAAAAGATACAAAAAGCGTGAAATGAGGTAGGACATGAAGCCAGGCTATCACGAGATTTATTCCCGCTATCGCGACAACATCATGCGCGGCGTGCTGAAGCCGGGCGACAGGGTACCTGCCATCCGCCTGCTGGCGGAAGAGCTGAAGGTGGCGCGCAAAACCGTCGAGACGGCGTATGCCATTCTGACGGGCGAAGGGTATCTGGTGAGCCAGGGCGCGCGCGGGACGCGGGTGAATCCGGATCTTCTGCTGCCCGCGCAAAACGCCCCCACAGAACAAGCGACCGGCACGCTGCCGGCGTCGTTGATTAGCCAACGCGAACGAGCCGGTTTTCTGCGCCCCGGCATTCCCGCGCTCGACAGCTTCCCCTATAAAAAATGGCTGCTGCTGGCGGGCCAGGCGACGCGCGCCATGCGTCAGGATGAAATGCTCAACCCGCCCGTTCTGGGCTGGTATCCGCTGCGCGAGGCGATAGCCCGCTATCTCAATATCTCGCGCGGGTTATCCTGCACTGCGGAACAGGTAATGATCACCAGCGGCTACAGCGGCAGCCTGCGCCTGATCCTCGACACGCTCGCCAGCCGCAGCGATAAGGTGGTATTTGAGGATCCAGGCTACTTTATGGGCCAGCAGTTGCTCAAGCGCATTGTGCCCCGCCTGCACACCGTGCCGGTCGATCGCGCAGGGATGGATACGGACTACCTGCTGCGTAATCACCACGATGCCCGCTTCGCCATCGTTACTCCGTCTCACCAGAGCCCGCTGGCGGTGACGCTCTCCCTGCCGCGCAAGCAGCAGTTGCTCGACTGGGCGTCACAAAACGAGGCGTGGATTATCGAAGATGATTATGACGGCGAATTTCACTACACCCGCAAAGTGCTGCCGTCGCTGAAAAGCCTCGACCAGCATGACAGGGTGATCTTTATGGGCACCTTCAGCAAAACCATCATGCCATCGCTGCGCATGGGCTACGTGGTGATGCCCGCCAGCACCGTCGGCGCGTTTACCGACAGCGCGGACATCCTCACCAGTGGCCAGCCGGTGCTGACGCAAAAGATCCTCACCGCGTTTCTCAACGAAGGGCATTTTTTCCGTCATCTGAAAAAGATGCGCGCGCTCTATCAGACCCGCCGCGACTGGATGATTGCCGCCCTGCGTGAGGTCTATGGCGATCTGTTTTTCACCGAGCAAAACGACGGCGGGATGCATATTGTCGCGTTCCTCGCAAAGGGAAGCGCTGACCGGGAGATCGCCCGCTGCTGGCAGGAACAGCAATTGCAGGTCAATGCGCTTTCGGCGTGGTATCAAGGATCAGGAAAACGCTACGGGCTGGTGATGGGCTATAACAACGTGCGGTCGTATCAGGAGGCGCTGGATTTGCTGGAAAGGCCGAAACGGCAGACGCTAGAACTGTTGAGCTGAAAACCACCGGGTGGCGGCTGCGCCTTCCCCGGCCTACGGTCTCCTGTAGGCCCGGTAAGCGTGGCGCCACCGGGCAACCCTATGCTCACACATCATATCGCGATAACCCGACGTCCTTGAGCTGCTCGTCGCTCATCTGGCTCAGAATACGGCGGGTACGGTTGATGCGATACCAGTTACGCAGCGTTTTCGCTACCCAGACAAACGCGATAAACGGACGTTTTGAACGATTCTCGTAGAATTCCATGATGCTCTCCTCGCTGTGCCAGTGGGGTTATCATCCTGGAAATCGACCTGCGCAATACAGATGCAAAAACAACTTTTGTTTAACATACAGATCCGCTAAAACGGTATCTGCATGGTGGTTTATTCATCCATCTGTACTGGTTTAATGCTCTGTATGGTGAAAACAAAGGATACAGCATGACGCGCTATCAACATCTGGCCAACCTCCTGGCGGAACGCATTGAACAAGGGCTGTATCGCAGCGGCGAACGTCTGCCGTCAGTACGCACGCTGAGCCAGGAGCACGGCGTGAGCATCAGCACCATACAGCAGGCCTACCAGATCCTCGAAAACCTCCAGCTGATCACGCCTCAGCCGCGCTCCGGCTATTTCGTCTCGAAACGCAAAGCCCAGCCGCCCGTCCCGGCGATGACCCGTCCGGTACAGCGCCCGGTGGACGTTACCCAGTGGGATGAGGTGATGATGCTGCTGGACGCCCGCGCCGACAAAGAGATGATCTCCTTTGGCGGCGGCTCGCCGGACATTAACCAGCCGAGCCTGAAGCCCCTGTGGCGCGAGATGAGCCGCATCGCGCAGCATAACCCCGGCGAGATGCTGAGCTATGACGTGCTCGACGGGCGCCTGGAGCTGCGCGAGCAAATCGCCCGCCTGATGCTGGACGGCGGCTCCACCGTCGCGGCAAACGAAATTGTCATTACCAACGGCTGCCACGGCGCGCTGTCGATCGCCCTGCTCTCGGTGTGCAAACCGGGGGATATCGTGGCGGTGGAATCGCCGTCGTTTCACGGCACCATGCAGATGCTGCGCGGCTTTGACATCAAGGCCATTGAAATTCCCACCGATCCTGAAACCGGGATCAGCATCGAAGCGTTGGAGCTGGCGCTGGAGCAGTGGCCGATCAAGGCGGTGATCCTGGTGCCCAACTGCAATAACCCGCTCGGGTTTATCATGCCGGAGGCGCGGAAAAAGCAGGTGTTGGCCCTCGCCCAGCGGCACGATATCGTGATTGTCGAGGATGATATTTACGGCGAGCTGGCGGCGGAGTACCCACGCCCGCGCACCATTCATTCCATGGATATCGACGGCCGCGTGATCCTCTGCAGCTCGTTTACCAAAACCGTGGCGCCGGGCCTGCGCGTCGGCTGGATTGTGCCGGGACGCTACTACGACCGGGTGATGCACATGAAATACGCCGCGGGCGGGTTTAACGTGCCGGGCACGCAGATGGCGGTGGCGGCGTTTATCCGCGACGGCCATTACCATCGCCACGTGCGGCGTATGCGCCAGATTTATCAGCAGAATATGGAGACCTACACCTGCTGGGTGCGGCAGTATTTTCCGGCAGAGATATGCGTCACCCGCCCGCAGGGCAGCTTCCTGCTGTGGGTTGAGCTGCCGGAGACGGTCGATATGGTGTGCGTCAGCAAGCAGCTGTGCCGGCTGAAGATCCAGGCCGCGGCCGGGTCGCTGTTTTCCGCCTCCGGGAAGTACCGCAACTGCCTGCGGATCAACGTAGCGCTGCCGCCGACAGACAAAAATCGCGAGGCATTGAAAAAGATGGGTGAAGCGATTGTGATTGCGATGGAGGAGTAGTGCGGCATTTTGCCCTCACCCCGCCCCTCTCCCACAGGGAGAGGGAGAAAACCGCTCCCGCCCCCCGGCAAAATCAACAACTCAGAACTTCCACGAAACGCTGCCCACAATGCTGCGTTCTGCACCGAAGTAGCAGTAAGAGAGAGAGTTACAGGCCGCGACGTAGCTTCTGTCCGTCAGGTTATTGACGTTCAACTGCGCGCTCACACCCGTGAGCCCCACTTTCGACAGGTCATACCCCACGGTCATATCCACCAGCGTGTACGACGGAAGCGTATGGGTGTTCTGGCGATCGCTGGCGATCCCGTTGACATAGCGCACGCCGGAGCCGACGGTCAGGCCGTCCAGCGGGCCGGTTTTGACGTCGTAGCTCAGCCAGGCGCTGGCCATGTTACGCGGGGCATAAACGGCGCGCTTGCCCTCCTCTTCCGGGCTGCTCTTCTTGTAGCGAATATCCGTGTAGGTGTACGCCGCCTGCATACGCAGGCTGTCGGTCAGCTGACCAATCGCCTCCAGCTCAACGCCTTCGGATTCGATTTCACCAATGGAACGGTACGGATCGGTCGGCTCCTCTTTGGTGGCAATGTTCTTCTGGTTGATGCGGAACACCGAGGCGCTGAACTGGCTGTTCATCCCCTCTGGCTCATACTTCACGCCCGCTTCCCACTGCTTGCCCTTCATCGGATCCAGGATATTGCCCTGCTCGTCGGCAAAGCTGGTCGGCGTAAAGGCGGTGGAGTAGCTGACGTACGGCGCAACGCCGTTATCAAACAGATACAGCAGCGCCGCGCGGCTGCTGAAGTTGTTTTTATCCAGATCGCTGCGGGTGTGGTTAAAGTTGTCGACGTTCGACACGCTCACCTGGTCGTAACGCCCGCCGAGCGTCAGGCGCCAGCGGTCAACGGACATCTGATCCTGTAGGTAGTAACCGGTCTGGCGAAGCTTATGCTTTTCCCTGCTGTACTGGGTGATGTAGTCCGGCTTCGCACCGTAAACAGGATGGAAAGCGTCAATCGGCGGGAAGCCGCCGTAGTAGCCGGTGACGTTGTTGGTGCGGTCCTGATAGTCCATGCCGATCAGCACGCGGTGGTTCACCTCCCCGGTGTCGAAGCTGCCGTCGACCTGGTTATCCAGGGTGATGGCGTTCATCTTCTCGTCAGAGCCGGAATAGCCGCGATTCAGCTCGGTGTCATTCAGCCAGCCTGCGGCATACACCTGGTTCAGCTCGACTTTGGTGTGCAGGTAGCGCAGCTTCTGGCGCACAGACCAGCCGCTGTCAAACAGGTGCTCGATGTTATAGCCGACCATGTTTTCCCGACGATCGTACTTGTCGTAATCGTCCTCGCCCTCGAAGAAGGTGTTGGAGATTTTCTTACCGCTGTGCGGTACAACGGTGCCCTCATATGGCAGGCCGGAGTGGCTACCGCCTTCCGGATCGCGGTGCAGGTAGGCCATCAGATCCAGACGGGTGTTGTCGGTGATACGCCAGGTCAGGCTCGGCATCAGGGCGTAACGCTCTTCTTTGAGCGGATCGAACTGGGAATCAGCATAGCGGGTCATCCCGCTGAGGCGCACCGCCACGCGGTCGTTATCATCAACCGGTCCGGTCACGTCGAACATCGCCCCACGCTGGTTATTGTTACCGGCGAAGAGCTTAATCTCCCCGCCAGGATCGAACGATGGCTTACGGGAGGTGAGCGCCACAATCCCGCCCGGCGATGAGCGGCCATAGAGCACGGAGGCCGGACCGCGCACGACTTCGATACTGTCCAGGAACCACGGGTCAACCACCAGCGAGCTGTGGGAATTGGTGTCGCCCATCATCTTCAGGCCGTCGAGGTAGACGTTGTCCAGACTGCCGTCCGAGAAGCCGCGCAGCACCATGTAGTCAAAGCGGTTTGACGCCCCGATCTGGTTGCTGTAGACCCCCGGCGCGTAGCTCACGGCCTGACGCACGCTGGTTGCGCCCTGCTCTTCGAACTGCTCGCGCGTGACGATAGAGACCGACTGCGGGGTTTCAATATCCGGTGTTTCAAGCTTGGTGGCCGCAGACTGCATCTGCGAGGTCACCACCACGGTGTCAGTTTTTTGGGCATCCTGCGCCAGTAAAGGAAAAGCGACGCTACCGGTAACCCATCCCACCAGCAGTGCCAGACGCGATTTAGCAAACATAACCCTCTCCAGAGATATTTCTTATTGTTAATAAGAATTATTACCTTTTTGAGAGTGCAAACGGCTATGCGTACAGCCAGGTTACGTATGCGCGATGCTAAACCGCACGGGATGCATTCGCACGACAGGAGAAATTACGTTAGCGGAGTTTGCGCACGTCACCCGGTGAAATCCCGTAATGACGACGAAACGCGGTGGCGAAGTTGGTGGCATGCTGATACCCGCACATCCACGCCGCCTGCTGCACGCTGTGGCCTTCCAGCAGATAGCGGCGCGCCAGCGCAAGGCGACAGTTGCGGAGATAGTCGAAGAGGGTGCAGCCGTAGCGCTGACGGAACTTGCTGCGCAGGCTGCTTGGGCTCATTGCAGCCAGGGCTGCCAGCTGCGCGAGAGTATGATCCCGTTCAGGAGACTGTTCCAGCAGGCTCCGCACGCGTTCAAGACGCGCATGTTCAGGGCGGCTTGGGCAAGGCTGCTGGCGCTGGTTGAGGCCATGGCCGAGCAGCTGATACATCAGCCCCTCAAGCAACAGCTTGCGTGAAAGCACGCTTCCCCCCTGCCGCTGCGCATGCAGAATACCTGACATCACAAACTCGGGAACCTGCCAGACAAAGGCGGGTGCATTCAGGCTTTGCCATTCCAGAAGCAATGACTCAAGCAAGGCTTCACGTCCGGCATCGTGCGGGTACACGCCAAACGAGAGCGTTTTCAGCGTGCTGTCGGCATCGTGACGCGCGCTCATTACCTGATCTTCACTCAGACGTGAGCTGAACGCCATGCCCGGGCGGACGGGATAATTGATACCATTGAGCGTGAGCGTCACGCACCCTTCCAGCACCACCAGCATATAGAGCGGGCTGCTGTGGCGAGAGGTGGTTTCATAGGGCTGTAATACACGTACGTCGGAATGGGTCAGCGAAATGCCGGACGAGAGCATCATCTCTTCAACATTCCCCTGCAACACGGGGCTACCGCTGACCTGCGCCTCTTTTAACTGGGGGAAACGGTAGTCGATGCCATAGCGCTCGCCGAATACCTGAAAATCTTCAACAAAAAATATGCGTTTCGCTGATTTATTTTCACTCTGGAGCATCATTCGGGGCCTGCATCGGGAAAGGACAGGCAAAACAGTACCATCCATTTGCAATGGCAGCAATCACCGGGCGCAGACACTATTACGCTCCGGACGAAGCCGGAGCGAAGGCATATATTTCCTTGCGAGAGATATATTTATGCTTCCTGCCACTCAGCAAAAACCTCTTTATGGTTTTTGGTCAGGACAACTTTATTATCTTCGACTTTATCAACCCAGCCGAGAGGAATAAAATGGTGCTTGCCGCCCGATTCCGGATCGCTCTTCGCAAGCTTGATACGCTCACCATCAAGATGGTCCACAACCCCGACGTGCGTTCCGCAGCTGGCGACAACCTGAGTGTGATCCTTAATTGCGCTTTTATCTACCATAATTATTCTCCTGTTTCGGTTATTTGCCTGTTGCACGAAATTAACTGTAGCGCATAAATTAAGGTTTAAACGCCCTGTTAGCATTTTGAAACATCATTGACAGAACCGAATATTCATTCTACTTAACTCCGAAATGAAAAAATAAGAATGAGATGAATTATTACCGACTGATTATTCCCCGTTCATAATTAACTTATCGCAACCAACGAGGAGGTATTTATGACGATTCGCAACAATCGGACAGAAATTTCGCTGGCTCTTGGTGAAGCGGTTTTAGACATCGTGCAAAAAGGCCATGAGTTATCGCGAGAGAATCTCGCCCAGGCGATGAAAATCAAAGCGGAGAAAGAGCGCGACGACGAGCGGCTTTTGAACTACTGGAAGGCGTGTAATATGCTGGTTTGAACGTAGCGGCGTTTAGGCTGACTAAACGCCGCCTGCTGTTACTCGTCGAAGTACCAGTACCCCTGGTTAATCAGCCCGGTGAGTTCGTCCACAAACGCCGGATTATTCAGCGCCTCGCCCAGCTCGGCCTGGCCGAGCTCGGTGTAGCGGCACAGCGCGTCTGCCCCGTTCACATCCGCCGTTTCCAGCTGTTCACTGTTGATAAAGAAGCTGCCGTTAACGTTCAGCACGCGCAGGCCGCTCAGGCGCGACAGCGTTTCGCCGCCCTGAAGCGCGTCCAGCACCTCTTCTGCGGAATACGGCGGCTCGGCGGCGGCAATATCCAGCTCGTGACGTGGCGTGGAGACGAAGCTGCCAAACCATTTCGTGAAATCATCCGGCTTGCTAATCATGTCGATCATCATCTCGCGAATGCGATCAAGCTCGTACTGCTCCACGCGGCCCGGGTGTTCGCGGCAGGTCAGATCCGGATCGCTGTAGTGTTCGCCGCCCAGATCGTTCTCCAGCGCATAGTCGGCAAAGCTGCTGATCAGATCGCGACCGTTCGGCCCGCGAAAACCGACAGAGTAGTTGAGCGCGGTTTCATGGGTGAAGCCGTCATGCGGGAATCCAGGCGGAATGTAGAGGATATCGCCCGGCGCCAGATCTTCGTCGATGATCGGCTCAAACGGATCGACATGTAGCAGAGCCGGATGCGGGCAGAACTGACGCATCGGCAGCTTGTCACCCACGCGCCAGCGGCGGCTGCCCATCCCCTGGATGATAAACACATCGTACTGATCGATATGCGGCCCAACGCCGCCGCCCGGGACAGAAAAGGAGATCATCAGGTCATCGAGACGCCAGTCCGGCAGGACGCGGAACGGACGCACCAGCTCTGCGGCGGGCATATGCCAGTGGTTCACCGCCTGCGCCAGCAGAGACCAGCCGGTTTCACCGAGGTTATCGAAATGCTCAAACGGGCCATTGCTCGCCTGCCACTTGCCGTTAGCGTGGCTTACCAGGCGGCTATCGACTTCCGGCTCCATCGCCAGACCCGCCAGTTCATCAGGGGTAATGGGGTCGACAAAATTCGGGAAGGCATTTTTCAGTACAACGGGTTGTTTTTGCCAGTATTTTTCAAGAAATTCCGGCCAGTTCAGGTTCAGTTGATACGCCATGGTTAGCACCAGTGAGAGGGTAAACAGGCGCGATTATAGGTAAGAAAGCAGAGGGGGAACTTGTCATGGGTCAATCGAGCGCGTGTAGGTCGGGTAAGGCGAAGCCGTCACCCGACGCACACGCAGGCTAAAACTTAATCCAGGTTCAGCTCGTCATAATGGGTGATCAGTTTGCCCACGATGCCGTAGTCCAGCGCTTCCGCCGGTGACATCCAGAAGTTACGGTCGGTGTCTTTCTTCACTTTCTCCAGCGGCTGGCCGGTGGCGTCGGCAATCAGCTTGTTCACACGTTCCAGCATGCGGATGATCTCCCGCGCTTCGATCTCAATATCCGTTGCCTGACCGCGCACGCCGCCCAGCGGCTGGTGGATCATAAAGCGGGTATTTGGCAGCGAGTAGCGGTGCTCTTTTTTCGCCGCCAGGAAGATGGTGATCCCGGCGCTTGCCACCCAGCCGGTGCCAATAACGTGTACTTCCGGACGGATAAACTTAATGAAGTCGTGGATGGTATCGCCCGCTTCTACATGGCCGCCCTGGCTGTTGATGTACAGCTTGATCGGATCGTTACTGACGCTTTGCAGCAGGATCATCTGAGTGATGACTTTCTGGGCCAGCTCCTGGTTGATTTCACCGGAGATGACAATCGAACGGGATTCCAGCAGTTTTTGCTGTAGAGCGCCCGCGCCGTTTGTTCCTTCCGCTTTTTCTTTATCGTCACTGCTTTTCAGTGTGTAGTGCATCGTTATGTCCTCAGCTTGTCGCGCTCAAAATCAGAGTGTAGCCTGTTTTACCCGTCGGCGTCCTCACACAAAACATCGCGTGTCGTGCGCTGGCTCCGCCCCCGGAAAGGTCACTAAAAACAGCGCTCCACTCCTAACTAATTCGCCACATTTTTATTACACTTTCATATCATCTTCATATTGGTAAATGATAATAATAATTAATGTGTTAGTATGAATGAGGATAGCAAACAGTCGCTTACGTTCAAAAAGGCGCTATTTTATTGTCGATGATTTACTGATCACACACCGGGGCGGTGAATGGAACACATTGTTTATGTGGTTGATGACGATGACACAGTCAGACAGTCCGTTGTCAGGCTGCTGGAATCCGCGGATATGCACGCCCTTGGCTTTTCCTCAGCAGAAGCCTTTCTCAGCCATCCCTTTGAGGATCTGCCCTCCTGCGTGATCCTCGATATGCAGATGCCCACGATAACCGGATTTGATGTCGCAGATGCGCTGAAAGCCAGCGGGCGGGAAATACCGATCATCTTTCTCACCGGCCACGGCACCATCCCTATGTCCGTCCGGGCGATCAAAGGCGGAGCCTACGAATTTCTCACTAAGCCCGTTGAATCCAGCGCGCTCATCGGCTCCATCGAATCCGCGCTCAGACTGGCACAGCACAACGCCGCCCGCGTCAAAGAGCACTACGCCCTGAAGCAGCGCCACATGTCCCTCACGCCGCGCGAGCATGAGGTGCTTGAGCTGGCCATCAGCGGCAAGCTCAACAAGCAGATCGCCGCCGAGCTGGGCGTCAGTGAGATCACGGTGAAAGTGCACCGCCGCCGGGTAATGGAGAAAATGCAGGTCCGCTCCGTGGCCGAACTGGTCAGGGCCGTCGAGCGCCTGACCAAACATCAACCAGTGGAATAACCGTTACTCCTCCTGTCCGGCAAGCGGCAACGCGAAGGTAAATACCGTGCCGTACGGCTCTCTGCGGCGCGCGCTCAGTTTCCCCCGGTGCCGTTCAATGATGCTGGCGCTGATGGTCAGCCCCATCCCCATTCCCTGCGCTTTGGTCGAATAGAACGAGTCAAAGATCCGCTCGGTGAGCTCCGGCTCAATGCCGCTGCCGGTATCGGCGATCTCAAAGATCACCTTCCCCTCGCCGCAGTTCGCGGTGGAGATCGTGATGCTGCACGGGCGATCCGTCACTTCCGCCATCGCTTCCATCGCATTCATCACCAGGTTAAGCAGCACCTGCTGGATCTGCACGCTGTCGCCGATGATAAAGCTGTCGTCAGCGTTCAGAAGATAATCAACGCTTATGTGTCGCAGCTCAAGTTCGCTGCGTGAAAGCATAATGATGTGGTGGATCAGGAAGTGCAGATCAATACGCGTAAACGTGGGGTCCTGCTTGCGCGTCAGAGACTGAATGCTGCGAATGATCTCCCCTGCCCGCTCGCCCTCGGCGGCGATCTCCTCCAGCCCCTCGCGCACTTTGTCCAGCCGCGCCGGATCGCGGTTGAGCCAGCGCAGGCTCGCGCCGGCGTTCGAGACAATCGACATCAGCGGCTGGTTGATCTCGTGCGCGATCGAGGAGGTCAGTTGCCCGACGGTGGTGGCCCGTGAGACTCGCGCCAGATCCGCCTGCGCCACCCGCATCGCATCTTCCGCCGCCCGCTGGCTGGTGATGTCGGTAATGATGCCGTAATACTCATTCACTTCGCTGCCGACGCCGACCGGATCGCCAATCCCGAGGATGTAGCGAACGGAGCCGTCGGTGCGGATAATGCGAAACTCCGCGCGCATCGACAGCCCGTCGCGCACGCTCTGGTTAACGAGGGTGCTGATCCGGCCATAATCGTCCTCATGCACGAAGGTTAAAAACTCCGCCATTGAAATCATCTTTTGCTGCTCCGGCAGGCCAAGGATACGGGCGTACTCTTCAGACATAAACATCAGATCCTGCACCAGCTCCCAGCGCCAGCTGCCGGTATGGCTGATCTGCTCGCCCAGCATCAGTGAGGTCTGGCTGGCGCGCAGCTCTTTCTCCACCCGTCGGCGCTGGATGTTTTCCGCCAGCAGCTCGGCGTAAAGCCGCGCCGTCTCCAGCGAAACAGCCGCCTGCGCGCCCAGCAGGCTGACCACGCGCGAATGTTCGGCGGTAAACACTTCCGGCATCAGGCGGTTTTCCAGATACAGCACCCCCACCAGCCGCGCCTGTTTGAACATCGGGACACACATCACGGCGGCGCCGGACGTCACCAGATACGGATCCTGGCTGAACGGGTGGAACTCCTCCGGTTTGCCGGTGCGGATCTCCTGCCCGGTGCGGATCACTGCGGCCAGCACCGACAGCGGCATGTCCGTCGCCATCGGTGACGCCTTCAGGATGCGCACCCGCACCCCGTCGGTACTGGTCCAGGCACTGGCCTCGATCTCCGGGATGTGATTATCGCTAACGCGCAGCAGCAGGCCACGCTGCGCCCCGGCCCGTTCAAGCAGCAGCGTCATCAGGTTTTCAATTAAACGCTCGAGGTTAATTTCTTCGGACAAGGCGCGTGAGGCTTTGATGACGCTCTGTAAATCGCGGATCACCTCGTTCTGGGCGAAGGCCGCCGTGTCATACGCGCGGCTCTGCCCGGAGGCCAGCAGATGCGGGAAATCCTGCTCCAGCTGGCGCACCTTGGCCTGCGCCCCGGCGCGCCCCCAGGCAGCAATCGCGCCGCGGAAATGGGCGTCGGAGGCGGTCGGGTAGCCGCAGGCCAGCGAGAAACGCCCTGCCAGCTCGTGCGCCAGGGCATTGATCGGGTTAAAGCCACCCTCCCGCGAGAGCCGCACCGCTTTTTCATACTGCTCCAGCGCGATGCTGTTCATGCCGTCCAGACGGACGATTTCGGCGTAAATCAGCGCTTCTTTATCGGCAAACGTGCCCGAATTGATCCGCGCCCAGAGGGCAATTTTGTCGTAATGGTGATGAATACTGCGGCGATAATCCGCCGAGAAGGTCTCCGGCGTGAGCTGACGGGAGAGCGCCAGCGCGCTGTAAAAATGGTAATCCAGCAGATGAATATGACCCGGCGCGGACCACGCATACCAGCCCGCCCTCTCTAAATCCGCCTGCGCGTCGGCGTATTCGCCGCAGGAAAAGTGCGCCATCCCGCGATAGAGCCAGTACCAGAACAGCATGGTCGAGGTCTGCTCGGGCGCCTGCTCCGGCGGCGCGGGCAGCAGATCGTCAGGCAGCGCCTGGGCGGCGCTCCATGGGCCCGTCACCGGCGTGCGTAAAAACTCCACGTAGCGGCGCTGAATGTGCAGAACGGTTTCAATGTCCTGGTAATCCGTTTTGCGCACAAAGGCCAGACCGCGATCGATGCTGGTCAGCACGCCATCCAGATGATCGCCCCGGGAGAGGAAGTTAATGATCTGATGACAGGCCGCGAAACAGGCCATCGTCATGTCGCCGTGGGTCACCGCCGAGGTAAAGCAGGCCTTTGCGCACTCGATAGTGTACGACAGCGGCTGGGTCCAGACGCTGAGCTGGTCGAGCGGCAGCAGAGTTTTGGCTTCATAGGCATCATAGCCGTGGCGGTTCACCAGCTCACGAGCCAGCGTGCCGTACTCAAATCCGAGACGGTATTCGGCGTAGCGGTGACCAATCAGCACGCCAAACCAGGCCATCGCCGTGGTGGAGGCGCCGGTGATGCCGTGATCGAGCGTGAGGTGCATCATCCGGCACAGGAGTAAAAAGTGCAGGCGCGGGCAGGTAAAGCTGGCGAAAATACTGGCGCTGTAAAGCAGGTTCATCACCGCTTCGGTCTCTGCGTTCTCCATCAGCTTAAGCTGAGAAAACGGGTTCAGCGGCGCGTCGGCGGTGCGTTGACAGAACTGCTGCCAGGCCTCGTCACATTCGGCATTTTCCGGGTAGCGGCTGATATGGATCCCGAACACGCCCAGCCAACATAACGACGCCTCCAGCGCCAGGCGGATCTCCGACTGGCGCATATACACTTCCGCCAGCAGGTTGGCGGCCAGCGCTTTCTCCGTCAGCCCGCCCGGTGAACCGAGGATCGCATCGCACAGCGCACGCGTACGCTCCAGGTGCCCGAGCGCAAACTCACAGCCCGCCTCTTCGATATCCAGCATAAAGTCCGAGACCGGGCCCGCATTCCCCAGCGCTCTGGCGGTCTGGATATAGCTTAAGGCGGAAAGGTAATCGCCGGTACGCTTCGCACGCCGCGCGGCCTGAAGGCTCAGCTCCCGGAATCGCTGCCGCTGGGGTGCAGGCTGGATGCAGTCCAGCGCGGCGCTGACGTGGTGAACCGCGCGGAACAGCAGTTCGTTGCCCGCCGTCTGCCGTGCGGCATCCGCCAGCAGGCTGGCGGTGGTCAGGTGCAGATGGCTTTTCTCGCCCTCATCCAGCAGGGCAAAGGCGGCTTCCTGCACCCGATCGTGAGTAAAAGCGTACTCTTTCTCCGTCAGCACAATCAGCTGAGCAGTAACCGCCGGGTGAAGCGCGTAGCGGATTTCCGCCGCCGACCGCCCCACCACGCGGCACAGCATCTCCAGCTCGCCCGTGCAGCCGAGGCAGGCGATGCTGCCCAGCAGGCGGCGCGTCTCGTCGGGCATCTCCTTGAGCTGTTCAAGTACCAGCGTCACCACGTTTTCGGTGTAGTGCCGGGCGCGGATGGCCTGGAGATCGTAATGCCATTTCCCCTGATATTTGTTGTGCACCACCAGTCCGTCATCGACGATGCGGCGGAAAAATTCCTGCACAAACAGCGGGTTGCCGCCGGTTTTTTCATGGATCAGCGTGGCAAGATCGGCGGTGCCGCTACTGCGGGCATGAAAAATTCCCCCGAGCCAGCGCGCCACGGCCTTCACCGACAGCGGCTGCGGCACAATCGTCGTGGCGTATTGCGCCGCCTCCGGCAGGCTCGCCAGCGCGGTCTGCAAGGTGGGATCAGAAAGCGAACTGAGATCGCGGTGCGCCACCACCACCAGCAGCGGGATGGCGCCGCAGGCGCGCAGCAGGTGATCGAGCGTTTGCAGGCTGGCGGCGTCGATCCACTGCACATCATCCAGCAGCAGCACCAGCGGCGCGCCCTGGGTGGCGAAAGTTTTCACCAGCGCCAGCACCATATGGCCGAAGCGCGCCCGCGCGTCGATGGAAAAGGTATCCGCGGAGAAACGCGGTTTGTTCTCAAGGAGTAAATTCAGCTCCGGCACCAGGCTGACGGCCAACTCCTCGAAGCCTTCCAGCGCGCGCGACAGACGGATTTTCCACGTCGCCACCTCCCCGGCTGGCAGCCCGAGCAGGTGCAGCGTGAGCGTCCGAAACGCCGAACTCAGCACGCCGTAGGGCAGCGTGGGAGAATATTGATCGACCTTGCCCACCGCCAGCAGCACCTTGCGCTGTTGCAGCGATTTCAGCGTGGTGGCGATCACGGAAGATTTGCCGATCCCCGAAGGTCCCCCAATCGTCACCAGTTCCGGCGCACCGCTTTGGCTGACCCGCTCAAACGCGGCGATGACGTCGCTGGCCTGCGGATGCGCAGAGAAAAGCGAATCGGCCAGCAGGATCGCCGGAGAGCGATCCTGCTGGCCGGGAATAAAGTCGACAATTTCGCCTTCAACGGTCAGCGTCGCCTGGCAGCGCCTGAGGTCGGCAATCAGCCCGTCGACGGTCTGATAGCGATTCTCCGGATTCTTCTCCAGCAGCTTAAGGATAATGGTCGACAACATGCCGGGTACGTCCGGGCGCACCCGACCCGGCGCAAGCGGTTCAGAGGCAATGTGATAATGCGCCCAGTTGGTCTGGTCATCAGCGCTCAGTTCAAACGGCAATCGCCCGGTCAGAAGTTCATAAAGCACGATCCCCAGACTGTAGAGATCGCTCCGGCTGTCAACGGCGCGCCGGGTACGCGTGGTGTGTTCCGGTGACATGTAGGCGGGCGTGCCGCCAGACGCGGCAAGCCGGGACTGGGAGAAGGCGTCGGAGGTGTCGCAGGAAAGACCGAAGCTGCACAGACGGCAGGTGGCGTCGTGATGAACGAAGATCGCCCCGGGTTTGATATCGCCGTGGATCAGGTTGTGCTGATGCATCTGGCGCAGGGGACCGCAGATGCGGATCGCCATCTCGATAAAGCGGGCGATCCCGGAAATCGCCTTACCTGCCCGGCACGCCAGCAGTTCAAAGCAGAACGGCGCGTAGACCAGCGCAAAACGTCCGCGGTACTGGGTTGAAGCGACGGGCCGGATAGCCCAGCCGTCATGAAGGCGATCGCGCAGGGCAAACTCGTTTTTCAGCAGCCGCGTTGCCCGCTCCTCTTCTTCATCGCTGACCGCGGTGGCAATAATAAACGAACCGCCGGACTGGGGATGCCGCCCGTTCATCCAGGAGATGCCGCCCTCCTGCGCCAGCACGGTAAAAATGACATCCTCTTTCAGAACAAAAGCCCGCCCTTCATGGAGACTTCCCCGGGCGGGCCAAAATGCAGGCGACGTATGTTCGTTCATCCGCGATCCTTATTGTCGGCGGGTCAGCTCCCGCTGAATATGATCCAGCAGAATATCGATGTTAATCGGCTTACGCAAAAATGCAGCGGCGCCCAGACTGAGTGCATACCGCTGCATATTTTCATCAGCATGGCCGGAGATAAACAGTATTGGCGGCGGCGGCGCGGCCAGCAACCGCAGCTTCTCAAACAGCTCGATGCCGTTCATGCCGCGTAGCTTGATGTCGGCGATCACCAGCGACGCGCCTGACAGGGCGAGAGGGTGGCTCAAGAACACCTCTGCCGAATCGAAGGTATCGGTAGCATACCCTTCCGATTGCAGCAGATTACTGAGCCCGCTGCGAACAGAGCGTTCGTCATCGATGATGGCAATGCGCCACGGCAGCGTCATGCTGTCTTTCCTCAAACAAATCGTTACGCGTCGCGGCTTTCCTTCGCGGGCGCGGGGGGCGCAGTACCGCTGATTTTCGGTACGCATTCATGACGAAACCAGGCCAGGGTCAGCGGTTCGCGGCTCACCAGACGACGCCCGATGGGGATCAGCTGTTCACCCACCAGCATGCCGAACAGGCCTAGCAGCGCGACGACCGGCGGCGCCGGGGAATGTACGTCGAGCAGGGCGTAAAGTACCCCAGCCGCGGCCCCGCACACCAGCGAAATAATCCAGGCCTTCATGATGACGCTCCGGTCGGGTGTTGAACGTGGGGAACCGTCACCTGCACGGCAGCCGGATTATCGCGGGATAAAAGATGACGCATCGCCTGTTCACCCGCCAGCATCCCCAGCAGGCCAATCAGCGCCAGCGCGGGCGGCGCGGGGGAGCGCACCTTCAGCACGGCATACATCAGGCCAATCAACACGCCTGCCGCAAGGGATATCAGCCCAGTACTCATTGTGAACTCCAGAGAAAGAGGCAGCGGCGAGCCGGATGAGGGACCAGCCCGCCGACGGGACTTAGCGAGCCGGAACCGGCGCTAAGGTGCGGTGCTCGCTCTTCTGGCGAGACGGCGCTTTGTGCACCATGGTGTAGGCGTAATCCACGCCCATGCCGTAGGCGCCGGAGTGCTCGCGCACGATATCCATCACCGCGGTGTAGGTCTCTTTGCGCGCCCAGTCACGCTGCCACTCCAGCATCACCTGCTGCCAGGTCACCGGGATCACGCCCGCCTGGATCATGCGCTGCATCGCGAAGTCGTGGGCTTCTTTGGAGGTGCCGCCGGAGGCGTCTGCCACCATATAAATTTCGTAGTCGCCTTCCAGCATCGCGCACAGGGCAAAGCTGTTATTGCACACTTCGGTCCACAGGCCAGCGACAACCACCTTCTTCTTGCCGTTGGTCTTCAGCGCGTCGCGCACCTTCTGGTCGTCCCAGGAGTTCATGGAGGTACGCTCCAGAATGTCCTGGCCCGGGAACACGTCCAGCAGCTCCGGATAGGTATTGCCGGAGAAGCTTTCGGTCTCTACGGTGGTGATGATGGTCGGGATGTTGAACACCTTAGCCGCTTTCGCCAGCGCCACGGTGTTGTTTTTCAGCACCTGGCGGTCAATAGACTGCACGCCGAACGCCATCTGTGGCTGGTGATCGATGAAGATGATCTGACAGTTGGCAGGGGTTAAGACTTCGAGCTTAGAAGTGGTCATAAGATTATCCAGTGAGGTTAAAGGTTAAAATCGCCGCGAACAGCACGCCGATAAAATCGCGTTCATCCTATGACCCACAGCGCTGTGGTGTAATTATCTCTTCGTATAGTTAACCTTAGGTATAGTTATACTTTGGTATACCTATCCTATTGTATAACTGGATCTTTGCCGAAACCGGTTCCCATAATCCTGACCATTCCCCTCTTAGTCTGGAGCTCTTATGGTTACCCTCGGTAAAGCCGATCTCATTCTGGTTAACGGCCAGTTTCACACCGTCGATCGCGAGAATCCTCTCGCAGAAGCCGTTGCCGTGCGCGACGGAAAATTTCTGGAAGTGGGTACCGTCGCCGAGGTGATGCAACACCACTGCGACGGCACTAAGGTGGTCGACTTAAAAGGCCACACCGCCATCCCCGGCCTGAACGACTCGCACCTGCACCTGATCCGCGGCGGGCTGAACTACAACCTCGAGCTGCGCTGGGAAGGCGTGCCGTCGCTCGCCGACGCCCTGCGGATGCTGAAAGAGCAGGCCCTGCGCACGCCGTCGCCCCAGTGGGTGCGCGTGGTGGGCGGCTGGAGCGAGTTCCAGTTTGCCGAGCGCCGCATGCCGACGCTGGATGAGATTAACGACGCCGCGCCGGACACCCCGGTCTTCATTCTGCACCTGTACGACCGCGCTCTGCTCAACCGCGCCGCGCTGAAGGTGGTCGGCTACACCAAAGAGACGCCAAACCCGCCGGGCGGCGAGATCCAGCGCGACGCCAACGGCAACCCGACCGGGATGCTGATTGCCCGTCCGAACGCCATGATCCTCTACGCCACGCTGGCGAAAGGGCCGAAGCTGCCGCTGGAGCAGCAGGTTAACTCCACCCGCCAGTTCATGCGCGAGCTGAACCGTCTGGGGCTGACCAGCGCCATCGACGCGGGCGGCGGCTTCCAGAACTACCCGGAAGATTACGAGGTGATCGCCGAGCTGCACGAGAAAAAGCAGATGACCATCCGCATCGCCTACAACCTGTTTACCCAGCGTCCGGGCCACGAGCTGGAAGACTTTGAAAAATGGACCGACATGCTCACGCCGGGCCAGGGCAGCGACTTCTTCCGCCACAACGGCGCGGGCGAGATGCTGGTCTTCTCCGCCGCCGATTTTGAAGACTTCCTCGAGCCGCGCCCGGACCTCGCGCCGGGCATGGAGGACGAGCTGGAGCGCGTGGTGCGCCATCTGGTGGAGCACCGCTGGCCGTTCCGCCTGCACGCCACCTATAACGAATCCATCAGCCGCATGCTGGACGTCTTCGAGAAGGTGAACCGCGACATTCCGTTCAACGGCCTGCACTGGTTCTTCGACCACGCGGAAACCGTCACCCAGGCCAACATCGACCGCATCAAAGCGCTCGGCGGCGGCATTGCCGTCCAGCACCGCATGGCCTTCCAGGGCGAGTATTTTGCCGAGCGTTACGGCATCGAAGCCACCCGCCACACGCCGCCGGTGGCAAAAATGCTCGAGACCGGCGTGCCGGTGGGATTAGGCACCGATGCCACCCGCGTGGCGAGTTACAATCCGTGGACCGCGCTCTACTGGCTGGTCTCCGGTCGTACCGTCGGCGGGATGCAGATGTACGATCACAGCGCCCGTCTGGATCGCGATACCGCCCTGATGCTCTGGACCCAGGGCAGCGCGTGGTTCTCCAGCGAACAAAACCAGAAGGGGCAGATCAAGGTCGGCCAGCTCGCCGACCTGGCGGTGCTGAGCAAAGACTACTTCCGCGTGCCGGAAGAGGAGATCAAGGGCATCGAATCCGTCCTGACGGTGGTCAACGGCGATATCGTCTACGCCGCGGGCAGCTTTGGCCCGCTCGCGCCGCCGGCCATTCCGGTCCTGCCCGAGTGGTCACCGGTGGTCAAGGTGCCGGGCCACTACCGCAGCGCGCCGCCGCAGGCCGCCCGCGTGGGCATGAGTGTGGCTCACCACTGCAGCGGCCCGTGCGGGGTTCACAGCCACCAGCACGATTTCGCCCGCACGTCAGAGATGCCGGTGTCCGACGATAACGCTTTCTGGGGGGCGCTGGGCTGCAGCTGCTTTGCATTCTGATGAAACAAAATGACGCTTCGCCCCGGATCGATCCGGGGCTGTTCTTTCTGCGCCTGACCGGCAGCCTGCTGCTGCTCTACGTGCACGGCCTGCCGAAGGTGCTGCACTTCAGCGAAGAGCTGACGCGTATTGAAGATCCGTTCGGCTTCGGGCCTTACGCCAGCCTGATCCCGGCGATTGTCGCCGAGGTGATCTGCCCGCTGTTGATCGTTGCGGGCGTCTACACCCGCCTGGCGTGCCTGCCGATTATCGCCGTGCTGCTGGTGGCGATGCTGGCGGTTCATCCGAACTGGTCGATTGCCGAAGGGCAGTTTGGCTGGCTGCTGCTGATTATCTTCACCACCCTTGCCCTCACCGGGCCGGGCCAGTGGCGAGTGCAGCGTAAAACAACGGAGAGGTTCGCATGACCCAGGTAAACGACGTTCGCGACGCACACGTCGAGACGACGCCCGCCCCGGCGGTTTCACCCTGGCAGCCGCTGAGCCAGCCGGTGTTCCGCATGCTGTGGATCGCCACGGTGGTCTCTAACGTCGGCTCATGGATGAGCGACGTCGGCATCAACTGGAGCATGCTGACGCTCAGCGCCGATCCGCTGGATATCGCGCTGGTGCAGGCGGCGAGCAGCCTGCCGATGTTCCTCTTCGCCCTGCCGTCCGGGGTGATGGCGGACATCGTTGACCGACGTAAATACCTGCTCTTCTCCCAGCTGTGGGTGTTCATCGCCGCCGCCGGGCTGACGGTGCTCTCCTTCACCGGACACGTCACCCCTACCGTTCTGCTGTTGGCGACGTTCCTGCTGAGCGTGGGCGCGGCGATGAGCTCGCCGCCGTTCCAGGCGATTGTGCCTGATCTGGTGAGCAAGCCCGAGCTGGGTTCCGCCGTGGCGCTTAACTCGCTCGGGGTCAATATCAGCCGGGCGATTGGCCCCGCGCTGGGCGGTTTTCTGCTGTCGCTTGCCGGACCGTGGATGGTGTTTGCCCTGAACGCGCTCTCCGTGGTCGGCGTGGCGTGGGTGCTGTGGCGCTGGCGTCCGGCGCCGTCCGTTCAGCGTCTGCCGCCGGAGCACTTCTTCTCTGCGGTGCGCACAGGCATCCGCTACGTGCACGCCGCGCCGGTGCTGCGCAACGTGCTGGTGCGCACCGTGGCGTTCTTCGTTTTCGGCAGCGCGGGCTGGGCATTACTGCCGCTGGTGGCGCGCCGCGAGCTGGGCTTAGGCCCGGCGGGCTATGGCGTGATGCTGGCGTGTATCGGCCTGGGCGCTATTGCCGGGGCCATCCTGCTGCCGCGTCTGCGCCAGCGGCTGAACGCCGATCGGCTGATGGTGGCCGCCAGCCTGACGTTTGCGATCACCATGCTGGCGCTGGCGTTCGTGCGCCACGTCTGGCTGCTCAACCTGTTTGAGTTCTTCACCGGCTTCGCGTGGATTGCGGTGCTCTCGACGCTGAACCTCGGTGCGCAGCGCCGCCCGCTGGGTGAAGGCCCGCGCGCTGGCGGTCTACCTGACGGTGTTCTTCGGCTCCATGACCATCGGCAGCGCCATCTGGGGGCAGATCGCCTCCCGGTTCGGCACCCCGACCGCGCTGGTTGTCGCCACGCTGGGGATGGTGCTGGCAAGCGCAACGGTGTTCCGCTGGAAGCTGGAGAAAGATCCGGACCTGAACCTCGACCTGAGCGGCCAGCCGCTGGACGGCGTGGAGATCGACCTGCCGAACGAGCGCGGCCCGGTGCTGGTCTCGCATGAGTACATCATCGACCCGCACAACGCGAAAGCGTTTTTGCAGGCCGTGCACGAACTACGCCGGGTGCGACGCCGCGCCGGAGCGATGAGCTGGGCGGTGTACGAGGATATCGAACGTCCGGGGCTGTTTATCGAGACTTTCCTGATGGGTTCCTGGATCGAGCATTTGCGCCAGCAGGAGCGCCACACCATGAATGACCTCCTGCTGCAGAGCCGCGTTCTGGCTTTTCATCAGGGCACAACATCACCGGCCATTCGCTACCTGGTCGCGCCGGTATAACCCTAACCATCACCTGTACAGGAACACACTATGGCAACGTTTAAGGCAAAAGACGGCACGCAGATTTACTACAAAGATTGCGGCGCGGGCAAACCGGTTCTCTTCAGCCACGGCTGGCCGCTGGACGGCGACATGTGGGACAGCCAGCTGAACTACCTGGCCGAGCGCGGCTTTCGCGCCATCGCCTTTGACCGTCGCGGCTTTGGCCGCTCGGATCAGCCGTGGAACGGCTACGACTACGATACCTTTGCGTCCGACATTAACGACCTGATCACCACGCTGGATCTGCGCGACGTGACACTGGTGGGCTTCTCCATGGGCGGCGGCGACGTGACGCGCTACATCAACAACTACGGCAGCGAACGCGTTGCCGGTCTTGCCCTGCTGGGCGCGGTCACGCCCATTTTCGGCAAATCCGATAGCTACCCGGAAGGGGTGGATCAGAGCGTGTTCGACGGCATTCGCGACGGGCTGCGTAAAGATCGCGCCCAGTTCATCAGCGACTTCGCGACGCCGTTCTACGGCATCAACGCCGGGCAGACCATTTCTGCCGGTGCCCTGACCCAGACGCTGAACATCGCCCTGCTGGCGTCCCTGAAGGGCACCATCGACTGCGTGACCGCGTTCGGCGAAACAGACTTCCGCCCGGATATGGCGAAAATCGACGTGCCGACGCTGGTGATCCACGGCAGCAACGACCAGATCGTGCCGTTTGAAACGACCGGCAAGCTGGCGGCGGAAATGATCAAAAATGCCACGCTGAAGGTGTACGACAACGCGCCGCACGGCTTCGCGCTGACCCACCAGGACCAGCTCAACGAAGATCTGCTGGCGTTTGTGAAGTCGCTTTAACTCTTTAAATGCGAAGCCTGATGGCGCTTCGCTTATCAGGCCTACAAGGGCTGGTCCTGTAGGCCGGGTAAGGCGCAGCCGCCACCCGGCGCTTTCGCAGACGCGTTGCGCTCCGCCAGCAGCCGACAAATCTCCGCATGCTTCTCCTCGGTGAAGGTAAAGCGCGACATAAAGCCCATGCGGATCAGCGACCCTATTGCCGGCAGCAGACAAATCCCGAAGAACAGCCCCAACAGCACGCTCTCGCTCTGAATTTGCGCCTGCGGCACGTAGCCAATCATCGTCAGAAACACGCCGATTAACCCGCCGCCCACCGCCACCGACATCTTGCCGGTAAAGGTCTGCCCGGAGAAGGTGATCGCCGCGCAGCGCTTGTGAGTGTGGTACTCCGCGTACTCGATGGTGTCGGCAATCATCGACGAGGTGAGGATGTTGGTCATCATCACGAACAGCGTGCTCAGGCCGAGGAGAATAAACAGCATCGTCACCTGCTGATACCCGACAAACCACATCACCACGCGCACCGCCACGTCCAGCCCGCAGAGGATCATAAACAGCTTCCGCTTCTGCATTCGGCGCGTCAGCATCGGCGCGACCAGGCACAGCACCGCCGCCACGATCCCCATCACGCCAATCGCCATCTGCAGGCTGCCGTCGCCCAGATTGTTGATAAAGAAGTAGATGTACAGACCGCCCGCCACGTTGTGGAACACGCAGAAAAAGAACGACAGCAGGACGATAAACAGCGGCTTGTTCTGGCGCAGGTTGTGGAAGGTGTCGCGGATGGTCACCTTTTCCGGGCTCGGTGGCACGCGCTCTTTGATCTGCATAAAGCCGTTAAGCATCAGCGGCAGGCCCACCAGCATCATCACCAGCGCCGCCATAAAGTAGCCTTTATCGTTGCTGTACTGGGCGAAGAACGCCGCCAGCTTCGGGAAGAAGATGTTGGCGCAGGCAATCCCCGCGTTCACCCCGAGCATCGCCGCCGTCACCGCGCGGGTGCGCTGGGCGGAGTCGTTGGTCATCACCGACGACATCGACCAGAACGGGATATCGGAGATGGCGTACAGCGTCCCCCACAGGATGTACGTCACCCCGGCGTAGAGGATTTTGGTGGTCATGTCCGCTTCGATTTTATAGAACGACAGCAGCGTGACGCCGGTGATCAGCAGCGGCGCGATCAGCAAAAAGTGGCGAAACTTGCCGAACCGGCTGTTAATGGTGTCCATAATGCTGGCAAACAGCGGATCGTGAACCGCGTCCCACGCGCGGGCAATCAGGAAGATGGTGCTCGCCGCCAGCGCCGAGATCCCCAGCACGTCGGTGTAAAAATAGTTAATAAACGAACCCACTAAACCAAAGCTAAAACACTGACCTAAACCATAGCCAAAATAAGACCACAGCTCGCGAGACGGTATTTTCATTGTCGTTGCCATTGTTATATGCCTGCCTGGTTGCCCGGCGGTGGTCCGCCGGGTCGATATTATTAGCCCTGAACTTTCGGGGCGATCTTGCGCAGCTGCTGCATTAATGCGATTTCACGGCGCGAGAACGGAATGCCGTTCTCCTCAAACACGTCGTGGAACCAGAGACGGCAGTAATCCGTGGACTCCTTCATCACCACCGGCCACGGCAGCCACGTCTGGGTTTTGCCGCGCACCAGCCCCCACTGGTACGGCGCGACCTTCGCCGCGTACATCAGCGGAAGCTGCTCTTCGATGGTGCTGCCCACGTGCCGCGCCAGCCATTCGGTGCAGAAGATTGGGCGGCCCAGCGCCTGAAGTTGCTGGATAATCGCCGTCATGCGCCCGGTATTGGTGTAGGCGTGATAGCTCACCACGTCCGAGAGCGCCAGCGCGGTCTGGTCCAGCGGATGCTGGAAGAACGTCTCGCCCTCCTCTTCCGGCGGCAGGCGCCACGCGCAGACGGTGAGCGGCTGGGTTGGGTCTTCTTCACGCACCCACTGGAACGCCAGCTTCATCAACTCGTGCGCGCAGGACTCCAGCTTCGCGTCGTACTGCACCTCCTGCGTGCCCGTCGCGAAAATGCCGCGGTTGCCCGGCTCGTTATACAGATCCCAGAGCAGCACGCGCTTATCGTCGCGGAACTGGCGGACAACGTCGCGGATATAGCGCTCAATCTGCGGCCAGCAGTCGGGATCGCACACCTTGTCGCGCCCCGGGCTCGCCGCCGCCTGGCTGTTGTGTTTGCCCGGTACGGGCGGCTTTTGCGGGCCGAGGTACGGTTCGTCGCCGGAGAAGCCGCAGTCGTCCATCAGGGTCAGCATGGTGCTGAAGCCGTGACCGTCGGCAATCGTCAAAAAGCGGTCGATGCGCGCCATCAGCCCGTCGCGGTCATGCTCCCAGACGATAAACGGCAGGTTGATGCGCAGGGTGTTATAGCCCGCCTCCGCCGCCCAGCCCAGCTCGCGCTCGATGGTTTCGGCATCGAAGGTCTCTGCCTGCCAGATATCGGTCCAGTTCACCGCCGTCGACGGCAGATAGTTAAACCCGCACAGCCAGCCTTTTTGCTGATACCACGCCTGTGCCTGCTCCCTGCTCCACTGCTCTTTCATTACGCGTCCTCTCACTGATAATGTTTAGCTAATAAATATTAGTTGCAGGATAAATGCGCAAATCACGGCGTTTAGAAAAGCGATGCCCCTCACAAAGTTCACGCTTCGATGAATGAGAAACGTGATCGACGGCGCTAAAGCGTGCGGTTAGGGTATGATGCGAATTCGCGAAAGGGAGAGGACGGATGAAGCGAAAAACGAAAGTGACGATGAACGATATTGCGCGGGCGGCAGGGGTGTCGCAGGCGACGGTATCGCTGGTGCTTAACCAGTCCCGCAACATCAAGCTCAGCGACGACACCCGCCAGCGGGTGATTAGCGTCGCCACCGAGCTCGGCTACGACCGTCTCCCCGCCGTTCACGCCCCGCGCAACCAGGAGGAGATCGCCCTGCTGGTCAGCTCGCTGCAGAGTTTTGACCCGTTTATCGACGCCATCAGCCAGGCGCGGGAAGCCGCGTGGCGCAATGAAACGTTGCTCACCGTCTACGACTACGGCGACGACATCGAGCTGGCGCTGAACATCATCCGCCAGCTGGAGAAGCGCAACTGCATCGGGATTATTCTCGCCTCTCCGGTCACCACGCTGGTGGACATGACCGCCTTCCAGGACTGCACCCGCATCCCGCTGGTGCTGCTCAACCAGCGCGACCCCGGCTCGCCGCTGCTGCCGTCGTTTATCCCGGACGACTACGCCAACGCCTTCCAGGTGACGAAACACCTCATCGCCTGCGGGGCCACGCGCATCGCCCACATCACCGGAGAGAGCTGGATGGAGGCCTCGCGCCAGCGTCTGGCGGGCTACCAGGCCGCGCTGCAGCAGGCCGGACTCGCGTGCGACGACGACCTGGTGCGCCAGACCAACTGGCAGTTCAGCGAGTCCTTTACCGCCACGACTTCCCTGCTGGAACTGGCCGAGCGCCCGGACGCCATCTTCTGCGCCAGCGACTGGCTGGCGATTGGCTGCTACCAGGCGCTGGCGGTGAATGGCGTGCGTATCCCGCAGGACATGCTGCTGGCGGGCTACGACGACCAGAAGATCTCCGAGCAGCTCACCCCGCCGCTGACCAGTATCCAGCTGCCCTACAGCGAGCTGGGACGGCTGGCGGTGGAGTACCTGTGCAATCAGGAAGATGCCGCCACGCACGTGACGCTGGCGGGCAGGCTGAAGGTACGCGCCTCAAGCCTCGTCTGAGGCAAACACCATGCCCGAATAGGGCTTCTCGCGACACGCCGCCAGCCGCGCGGCGAGGCTGCCCACGTGCAGCTCCAGCTTGTGCCCGTCCGGGTCGAGAAAATAGAACGACGCCCCCTCGCTTTTGTTCTGCTTCCAGACGGTGACGCCCGCCTGCTCCAGCCTGTGCGAGAACGGTTCAAAATCTTCTTCCGCCACGGTAAATGCGTAGTGGGTGTAGTCGCTCTCCTGCGGCGGCACGTACCGGCGCGCCTCGTCGTACGACAGGCAGACCCACAGTTCGCCGCAGGTGAGATAGGCCCCGGTATTCCAGCGGGCATGCAGCGCTAGTCCCAGCAGCTCGTGCCAGAAGGTGACGCTTTTTTGCAGGTCGCTGACCGCGAGGGTCAGGTGGTTGAGTGATTGCAGCATGACGTGCCCTTTTGTTTTTCGCGCCGGACGTGGTACGGTAAAGAGATGAACATAAACCACGCCGTGCTCACCGTAAACCGCTGGTGGCTGCCTTTTTAAAGGCGGCACGGAGTAGTTTTCCCCATTTTCAGATAGCCGCCGAAAGGCGGCTTTCACACATTTAAGACCCCTTTCGGCAACTGCCCATTAAGGAGTCTTTATGAACGCACCCACCATCCTCACCGGCGACCGCCCAACCGGCCCGCTGCACCTCGGCCACTTTGTCGGATCGCTGCGCCAGCGCGTGGCGCTCCAGCAGACGCACAACCAGTTTGTGCTGATTGCCGACCTTCAGGGCCTGACCGACAACGGCAGCAACCCGCAGAAGATCCGCGACAACATCCCCGAAGTGCTGGCCGACTACCTCGCCGCCGGTATCGACCCGAACCTGACCACCATCTGCCTGCAGTCCGCCCTGCCCGCCCTCGCCGAGCTGACGATGCTGTATATGAACATCGTCACCGTCGCCCGCGTGGAGCGTAACCCGACGGTGAAAAACGAGATTGCGCAGAAGGGCTTCGCCCGCTCGCTGCCGGTCGGGTTTATGGCCTACCCCATCAGCCAGGCGGCGGACATCACCGCGTTTAAGGCCGAGTGCGTGCCCGTCGGCGACGACCAGCTGCCGATGATTGAGCAGACCAACGAGATTGTGCACAAGATGAACAGCCTGCTGCCCGCCCCGGTGCTGCGCCACTGCAAGGCGATGCTGAGCGACACCAGCCGCCTGCCCGGCATCGACGGCAGCGCCAAGATGTCGAAATCGCTGGGCAACACGCTGCACCTTTCGGCCAGCGAAGAGACCATTCACCGTGCGGTCAGCGCCATGTACACCGACCCGAACCACCTGAAGGTGAGCGACCCGGGGCAGATTGAGGGGAACGTAGTGTTTACGTATCTCGATGCGTTTCACCCGGACAAGGACAAAGTGGCGGCGATGAAGGCGCACTATCAGGCGGGCGGGCTGGGCGACCGGGCGTGTAAGAACGAGCTTGAAGCGTGCCTGCAGGAGTTGATTGCGCCGATGCGGGAGCGGAGGGCGATGTATTTGCGGGATAAGGGGGAATTGATGGCGATGCTGAAGCGCGGGACGGAACGGGCGCAAGGGGTGACGCAAGGGACGTTGAGGGAGGTGAAGGTTGGGCTGGGGGTGCCGGTGTTTAGTTAAAGTCGATTTAGCGGTGGAGTGCGGGGGATTGGCATGAAGCCGCTAACTTGATTATTGCGGAAATAAGCGAGGAGCAAAAATTCTTAAATGCATTATTAGTCAATGTCGTTTGTCATTCTGTTAAGAGCGCTATATTCATAGACTCTTAATATTTTAAACGCCACGGCAACTGCTATGAGTAAGTTTATTATTTCCATGCTGAATACGTTACTTTGTGTATTTGTGATTGTGCTATGCCTCATATGCGTGGGCGTCACTGATAACTGGAAAGAATGCACTATAGCTATAATCATCACTTTAGGATGCGCACATTTCATGGCCGTTTTACTGAATCGTGTATTGCCTCATAAGTTATCTATCTTAGAAGGAATACTGGAATTATTGGGAGGGCCGCTATTAGTTATAGGCGCAATGGTGTGCTTTGATGTATTCGAACCCTGGCCGCTAAAAATCATTGGGATGTTTGCGTGGATTGTTTTGATTTTCTTTGTACCTTCAATAATAAGCCACAGGCGTTAACTCGGTCTATTAATCAATGTCTACGTCATTTCTTCACCCACGGAATCCAACATAATGTACCCCACTCTTTCGCAGGTCATTGAGGTTGTACGTCAGTCCTCGGGACATCATCGCAAGCACACTGATGAGAACACCCTAATCGAAGCCGACCTTGATATATGCGGCATGGATGGCGATGCCCTGATTGATGACTGCGAGGCAGCGTTTGGCGTTACGCTTGTCACTGAAGAAGATGGCTATGAGAAAACTTTTTCCCTCGCTGAAAACGAGTTTCTTTTTAGCACCGAGGGCATAGATTACTTTGGTATCTGCCGCTTGATTCGCAGGATACGTGGCATACCTGAACCTGTGATACGCGATTTAACCGTTGGCGAACTCCATGCTGTACTTGTTAAGGCTGTCAGAGAACAAAGACATGATGTTTGAGTTATTTTTAGCGTAGTGCGGGCATGTCCTCACATGCCCGTGCAGACTGGCTTGAAGTTTAAACAGCCTTCCCACTCCCACGCTTAATCACCGGCATATCACCCGTATCATTCAGCGCTCCCGGAAACGTCTTCAACCACTGCGCGACTTTCTGTTTATTGATATTCACCACACTCATACCTTCCAGGCATCCCCATAATTCTCTTGTATGTTGTGGCGTAATCACAATGCAGTCTTTCATTGCGCGGATTTTTACCGGCATGCCGTCGATAAAGCCCGCACGGGTTAACCACTCGCCGCCCAGAAGAAGGTATTTAATATCTATGCGGGAATAAAGTTCGCAGCAGGCGGCACTGTCCTGCGGCGTCTCCGCGCGGGGATGGACGGGGGCCGCGTTGAGCTGGTTGCCGTGTAAACGGCGGGCGCTGTTTTTGCGTACCAGCTCGCGGTTTTCAATCTCGCCGGTGAAAGCGTCTGATTCTGTTTTGCAAACAGTAAACTCTGGCTTAAAATTCGTCGCAGCCATTTTCAACTCCTTTTCAGTTGCTGGTGGTTAGCGGTATGGGGGTGTTGCAGCACCTTCATATCGCGAATTCTTCTTTATATATTCTTTGATACTTCCTTTGCCGTTCGGCGTAATTTCTGGTGACCATTATACAGGGCTGAATATAAATACAGCGGTTTTGGGTGGGGGAAATTTGGAATTTGCGAGGGGGATTCAGGAAATCGCGTAGTGTGCGGTAAGGTCATGTTTTTGTTAGTTGCGGGTTGATTGGTCTGAGTTTTGCGAGCATCATCGCAATTATTTACCTTCTTCCGTAACGCGATGGCTTCCAGCAAAACTCTCGAACAGGCAATTGCCGACATCACCATCTGGCGCAAAGGCGAACAACGCGCGCCGCATAAGCCTTTATTGCTTCTGTACGTGCTGGCGAACTATCAGCAGGGGCATGCGCGACTGTTTGATTACGGAACCGAGGTCCACGAGCAGTTGCTTAGCCTATTAGAACGCTTTGGCCCACAGAGGAAGGCGCATTATCCGAATATGCCCTTCTGGCGGCTCAGAGGGGATGGATTTTGGGATCTGAAGAATACTGAGTTCTGTTCAACTACTGGCAATAAGCAACCGCCTGTTAAAGAACTTGTGGAACAGAATGTCGCAGGTGGGTTTGATGAAGAACACTTTGCATTGCTGAGTAAGAACAAAAACCTGATCGGCTCGCTGGCGCAGCAGATCCTTGAAGCGCACTTTCCTGAAAGCATTCAGGAAGAGATCGCGGATGAGATGGGCTTTAATATTCAGCAGATCCGTAAGGTTCGCGATCCGCTTTTCCGCAAGCAAGTGTTGCGGGCTTATAACTATGAGTGCGCAATCTGCGGGTTTAACATGCGACATGATAACGCCTCTGTAGGACTTGAAGCCGCGCATATAAAATGGAAGCAGTTTGGCGGGCCATGCGAGATCCCGAACGGACTGGCGCTATGTGCGATTCATCATAAGGCGTTTGATAAGGGATCGATTGGACTAGATGAGAGTATGCGGGTACTGGTGTCTGAGGCGGTGAATGGGGGCGGGATTGTTGGGCGGCTGTTCTGGGATTTTGCAGGGAAGCAGATTGCTTTGCCGATGGTCAAAGGGAATTATCCAAGGGAGGGGTTTGTGGAGTGGCATTGGAGGGAGGTGTTTAGAGGATGAGTGCGAAGGCCGGACTCAAATCACGCTATAAGATTCTGAAATTTAATAATTTTAAACTAGATCGCAAATAATATGCCCCCTTTTGTGCCCCCAACGAATTTTTAGAGCACATCAAACTTAGCTAATTGATATTGCTAACAAATTAAAGATTAACGCCCTGTTCGGTTAGGATCCGAAATCCGGATCCTAACCGGAACTCAATCCCCACAAAAAAGTTTTTTTGCATTTAACTGTTCACACTGTTCACCTCGGTTATTTCTCATTTTATATCATAAAGTTAAGTGGTGATGAGTTGGTGAAGGGTGATCAGTCGATTCTTCACCTTTGTTCGTTTTGCTCGTTCCGGGAGCGCCCGGTCAGGCGATGCAAGGGGGGATAAAAAGTTTTTTCCGGTTTTACTGTTCACACTGTTCACCTTTGTTTTTTTATCAAAAATTTCATAGTGATACAGGGTGAATATACGGTGAAGGGTGAACAGTGGAGTGTTCACCTTATGGCAATTGCCGGAAAGAAAAAGACCGGCTGTAGCCGGTCTGGAGTGGGTTATGTCGCTGCGGGTTCATCACATTTCGGTAGCCAGTCGCCGTAGCTTTCCTCTTTCAGCGACAGGTTGGTCTGTATCCCCTGCTTCGTGTGCCGCTTCTCATAATTCACGCCGTATTCTTTCAGCATCATGGGCAGCCCCAGCCCGAACATTTTCAGGCTGAGCACGTTTCTGTACCCGTTGGCCTCCATATAGGCCAGATACGCGTGATAAAGATACTTACGGTAATTACGCGGGACAATGCTGGCATTACCCATAAACATCCCGCTGGTCTGCGGCAGCATTTCCAGATAACCGCAAAAATCAAACGTCGGGTCAGCATCACGCTTGATGCTGAGCGCCTCGTCGGAGTTCTGCTGCGACTGGAGCAGTGCGCGGGCGGTCATTGGGTCGCTGAATTTCTGCATAAGCTGGCGCACGATAACGGCCAGCTCGCGCGCAATTTTATCCCTGAGCTGCGGGTCGCGTTCCTCCGGGGCAATCTGCTCCGGGAAATGAATAATCACCCGGCGACGTGACACACCGCCGCTGCGGTCAGTGAAGCGCATCGGGTTATTGTTCACGGCCAGAATGACCGCCGGAATATGCGTTGAATACGGGTTCTGGTATTTCGGGTCAACCGAGACCGCATCGCCGCCGGTGATGGCCTTTAATCCTGCGCCGTCACCGCTCCATTTTTCCTGGTCAGGCAGACGTATCAGCGAGAAGCCAATCAGGGAGGCACGCTTGCGCGGGTCTTCCAGCGTGTCGATATCGGCCGATGTGGCGTTATCCTCTCCGGCGAGCAGGGTCGCGATTTCGGCGAGAATGCTTTTGCCACTCCCGCCGGGACCGGTGACCTCGAGAAAGAGCTGCCAGTCGTAGCGGTTCGCCAGTACCATAAACAGCGCAGCGAGTATCACGTCGCGTTTTTGTGGATTTTTACCGGCCGCCCGGTCGAGCCAGCGCCAGAAGTTCGGCGCGTGAGTCTCCAGCATTTCGCCTTCCACCGGCGGGGTAAAATCCACGTCGCACAGTGTGCGCAGCCAGTGCGATTTATGATGTGGACTGAATATGCCGCTTTGGGTATCGAGTACACCGTTGCGAAAGCCAATCAGACGCCGTGCCGGTGCGGCCTGCTGCGGAATAATCAGTTTCAGGGTCTCCACCACCGAGGCAATTTTCCCGGATGAGAACGGGGCGCGCAGGCGCTGGAATAAGTCAGCCACATTCCGTGAAAAAGTGGCTGCCGGGATATTTTTCCAGATGCCGTTTTCATAGCGCGACAGGAGCTGACCGTTCGCATCCACGGCCAGTGCTTCGCCGTAATGCTCATGCACCCGCAGAGCCTTGTCGCTGGCGCTCATGGCGGTAAACTCCGCCTCGCTCATGGTATCAAACGGGCTTTGCGCCGGTGGCCGGATGGCGTCATAAATGGCTTTCCGCGAGGCCTCTTCGCCGTGCTGCATAAACGCATCATTCCAGTCACCGAACACCGGCGGCAGGGCAACAACGCCCTCACAGGCTCCTGCGGCCGCAGCGGCTTTGTTCTGGCCGTCACCGTTAAGGTCACGGTCGGCGGCGAGGACAATCTGACAGGCCGGGTGTTTCTGGCGGACAAGGCTCGCCAGAGAAAGGAGGTTCACGGACGACAGCGCCACCATGACGGTTTCGCCGGTCAGGTGATGCACGGTGAGCGCGGTCGCATAGCCCTCCGTTATCCACAGGCGTTTTCCGGCCTGTTTTTTCCCTTCGATGGTATGGCACGCTCCTTTTACCGCCCCGCCTTTCAGGGTGCGTTTGAGACCCTCAGAACTGATGAGCTGAAGGTTTACCAGCGCGCCGGTATCGTCATACAGCGGGACAACCACATCCCCGGCGCGGAACATCACGCCGCCGGTTTTGTGTGTGGCCGACAGTACCGGACATTCCCGGTCGGGGAAGCCCTTGCAGGTGAGGTAGGCGTTGCCGCTGGCCGGTCGGGTTTTCTCCATGAGCCTGACGGCCAGCGCGGCCGCCGCCTTGCGGTCAGCCTCCGTTTCAGCCTCTGCGGCCGCAATCACTTCCGTGGCAACCGGCGGCAGGTTGCCGGTCACGGTGTTCACCTTTTGGGCTGCCTCTGATGCGTTCATACCGAACACTTTCTCTACCAGCTTAAGCCCGTCACCCGCGCCGCACTGATTGCAGAACCACGTCCCGCGCCCCTCTTTATCGTCAAAGCGAAAACGGTCAGAGCCGCCGCAAACCGGGCAGGCCTGATGGCGGTTTTTAATCACTTTCACACCCAGCGCCGGGAGAATGCGCGGCCAGTGGCCGCACGCCTGTTTTACCGTCTCTGTTACGTTCATTTTCATCGTTATTTTCTCCCTCAGTGCAGTACCGGTGCAGTGATATGACGGGCGCAAAGCTCATCCATCACGGCCAGCCCGAGAAAGGACAGCGACGGCGCGGCTTTGAGTGGTCCGGCTTCCATTAAATCTTCCAGCAGTGCACAGGCAATCAGACGGCCTTTTTCCTCGCCGTGCTGGCGCAGGTAGAAGCCCTCCAGTTCGTCGGCAATGGCGCTTTCCAGCGCGTCGAGGGTGAGGTGCGGGTAGCGGTGCTGATGTTCGCATACAGTCAGCCATGCACAGGCCACGGCGCGACGATACAGCGCGGCGCGTAATACGGGCGGTAATGGCTTTTTCATACGTTGCCCTTCCCGGTCAGCCAGCGCTGATTGCAGCGCTCTACCACGCCGTCGAGCTGGGCGGTCATAAGGTAAATCACGGAGGTGAGTTGCGACTGCTGCGCCGGGTCACGACGAACGGTGGCGCAGTCCTGCACCTGCATCAGCTCATTGACGAGCTGGCCGACATTGCGCATGTGCTCAAGGCATTCGAGGTCACGGGCGGTAATGGTGGTGTGTCTCATGCGCGCACCTCTGCAACCGGCAGGCGGCCAGCGAACGACAGAACGTAGTCGCGAACGAGGGACAGGCGTGCGGCGTGTTCATCACCGGCAACGGTGCGGAGCATACAGATACGGGGTTTACGGTCTGCGCGACGAACGGCGGCAAACACAAAGACGAACTGCGGGTGTGACGGGGTGAGGGTCGTAGCCATAAGGGCAACCTCCATTGAGTAGCGGTTATCGCCACCACCGGAGCTGCAAATCTCATGGGTGGTGGCCCGGACAGGGTTTGCAGTACCGGCCTCAATGGATACCGGCCAGCCCGAAGGCTGCCCCGCCCGAACCACCATTATCTGACAGGAGCCACGGTGTAAACACCACAGCCCGAAGAATGGGTGTGTCTGAGCTACGACGTAAAAAAAGACGCAAGGCGCGTCTGGTGTCGCCATTGAGTTACACGGGCTGCAAATCCCGGCTGCCGATTTTGCGACAGCAGGAAAACTATACCTGGAAACGGCGACAGGAAGCAAGCCAGAAAAGGGGGCTGTTTGCTGAACGGTCATCATCATGCGTCATAGCCCCGGTTGCGTTCGGCAATGCGATCTGCCATCCATGCGGTGATTTCAGACTGCGCCCACGCCACGTTTTTACCGCCCAGGCTGATTTGTTTCGGGAAAGCCTCCCGGCTGATGAGGTCGTAAATGGTTGACCGGGACAGGCCGCACAGATGCATCACTTCGGGCAGGCGGATAAAGCGCTCCTGAACGGCATCAGAAACCGGCATCAGTGGTGCGGCAGGGGCAGAAGACGGGGAAGAAAAAGCGGTTTGCATCGGGCTACCTCATAATGTCCATACAGTGCCGGTCATGTCCGTCCGGCTTCGGGTAGCTCCTTATTATGTGTATATTTTTCCTCAGGTCATGTGAGATTTTCGGGGAAACAAACATTGACTTTTCGCTCTGGCAAACAAAGACAAACGCTGGCAAAGATATGCAAATCACTGCATTACAATGCAGCAATTTCTATTGCCTTTAGTTATACATTTTTCATTTTTAATCGAAATAAAGTCTAAGTGGTATAGACAGAGCAAAACAGGAGGGTGAACAGTGGTGAACAGACGGTGAACAGTCATACCCTCCACTGTTCACCCTTTATCTTACTGTATTACTTATATTTTTATTTAAGGTGAACAGTGGTGAATAGTTATAAGTAAAAAAACAATCGATGAGTAGGTTTTGCTGAGACCTTTCTCTGGCAAGCCGGGTTTTGAGTAGTGTTTGTGCCAGAACTGCCACAACTGCAATGAATCGAGATGTTGTGTGATGAAGGGCAGAATCATTTCAGGTTGAATAAACGGAGAGCCTGAACATGAAACCCGAAACAGTCATTACCGCCCTGCAAAATGTTGCCGCCAAGCAGTCCGCAGAGAACAGCCAGCGCATCACCAACAAGCTGAGCGCATTCACTGCGGCCAGAGACACCCACGCGGCCAGCATGCAGGTACTGAAAGAGATTGATACGTCCATTGAACGCTGTAAGCAGGAGCGGCAGACCGCCCTCGATGAGAGCGCAGAGGCTGAGCAGGACTGGCGCAGCCGCTTTCGCACCCTGCGCGGCAGTCTCACCCCTGAAATGAAAGCTGAGCACAGCAGGCGTATCGCCAGTCGCGAGCTGGCCGACGAGTTCACCGGTCTGATTGCGGAGCTGGAGACCGACCGGACACGCGCCATGCTGAATGCCTGCTCCACCGCCAGTAAATACCTTTCAGCGCATGAAGATGCCTTTACCGCTTACGCCGGTGCGGAATGGGCTCAGGCTGTCAATGCGGTTCCTGTCGCCCTTATCCGCGCTTTCCTGCTGCGTGTTCGTGCCCTCGAAATGAAGGGGGAGAGCGCCCCGCAGTCCGTGGTCATCAGTGAGCTGCGCGATTCGCTGAGCCGTCAGGGCAGCCTGTATCACTTCGATATGAAGCAGGAGCCGGTGTTGTCCATGACGGGCATGCACCGGCCGCAGATTACTGACGTTGATACGGAGCTGTTACGCAGCCCTGCGAAGAGAATGATGCTCGCCAGAAAGCTGGCTGAGAATGGCGAGACAAAAGCAGAGGAGTAAGCATGTTTCACTGTCCGTTCTGCAAAACCAGCGCGCATTCCCGCACCAGCCGGTATCTGTCCGATAACGTCAAACAGCGCTATCACCAGTGCATGAACATCGAGTGCTCGGCCACATTCCGCACGCTTGAATCCATCGACGGGGTTATTCGTTCACCGGTAACAGAGCCGGTTATCCCTGTACCCGCACCGGCGGCCACCGTTAACCGTGCCGGTGCGTAAGCACGGCCAGTCTTCAGGAGAAACGTACGTGACCACACTGACGCTACAGAAAGCCTTTGAGGCCTGTCAGGCAAACAAATCCGCCTGGCTGCAACGCAGGGATGAACTGACGCAGGCCGAACAGGCATACCGCGAACAGCTTGCCGGCAGAGGCCACAGCGGCCGGAGCCTGCAAACGCTGCGTGAGATTATCGACGTGAAAAAATGGGAAATTAATCAGGCTGCCGGTCGCTACATCCGCTCGCATGAAGAGGTGCAGCGCATCAGCATCCGCGACCGTTTAAATGATTTTATGCAGGTGCACGGCGCGGAGCTGGCCGCCGCCCTTGCCCCTGAACTGATGAATTATTCCGGGCAACACTCCGCCGTTCAGCGCTGCGCCATGCAGCACTCACTCGACTGTCTGCGTGAGGCGCTACAGCTCTGGCTGGTCGCCGGTGAAAAAATTAATTATTCGGCGCAGGATAATGACATTTTAACGGCCATCGGATTCAGACCTGACGCGGCTTCGCGCGATGATAGTCGTGAAAAATTCACGCCTGCACAGAACCTGAATTACACCCGCCGCCGTGCAGAACTGGCCGTGCAGTAGTCCGCTTAAAAATCCCCGAAAATCCCGCCATTTTTACGTATTAAAGCCATGCATGCATAAGGTGCATGGTTTTGCATGCGTTTTACCGACACTGAATCCCCCGCCAGCGTCAGCACTGGCGCGCCCTGAGGCCGGTCATGCGCCTGCATTAAAAGCGCCCCCTTAAGCGGGCAGGCGTGGCGGGGAGAGCACTGCGCGCCAGCGGTAAAGTATTTATTTAATGATATTTAATTTCGCGGCCAGAGCGCGTCGCTGCGCTGCGCGGGTTCACGGGAGTGTCGGTGGGTGGTGCGGTGCTGTTCGGGGGCGTGACGGGCTTCTGAGGCTGCCTCTTGGGAAGTAAGCCCCCCTGAGGCGGCGAAAACCAGCCATTTCGGTATTCATCGTATCGCTTCTGAAGCTGCTATTTCCCTGGCGTATTCGGGCCAGTGGTGGCCTGAGCCTCGTCATGCAGCAGCATGAAAACTGCCCCACGAAGCGGGCAGGTGTGGCGGGAAGAGTATTGCGCACATTGCGTCCTAATGACTAAAACAAAGTGTAGTCTTGCCAATTATTTAATTTAATCTCCTTCCCCATTGATCAAGCCAGATTATTCTGATAAGAATATAATTCGAACATTAGCAATAGATAATAAAAACCCAAGAGGGGCCAAATGCGTAAAATATCGTATTACCAACACAATTCCACCGAGATAATTGACTTACTATCAAATTGCTTTTCAAATAATAATTTAATTCCAATAATTGGTTCCGGCTTCACTGTCGGCTGCCAAACAAAAGCCAGAAAAAGGGTTCCATCAGGCGTCCAGTTTTCAGCTAAAATGGTCGAAATGATTGCGGAAGAAAATAATCTAACACCAGAAAAAAAAGATAAGTTAAAACAAAAGAAATTTAGTGAGATTAGTGATTTTTTCTTCAATGATGAATGGGTTAATAAAGAAAGAAGAAATAAATATCTCATTGAGAGCTTTGATGGAGTAGAGCTGGATAGTCAAAAAAAAGGATTTATACGAGATATTAAATGGCCATACATTTACACTCTAAACGCGGATGATGCAATAGAAAACTGTTCAGAATATAAGGTAGCACTCCCTTATGACGCTCATTTGTCTTTTGAATCGAAAAATCATCCAACTTTATATAAAATCCATGGCGATATTCAACATGAAATGAGACATGAGGTTAGCAGACTTATATTTAAAAGGTCAGACTACTTAACTTCATTAGAATCGAACCGAAGAATGTTGGAGCTACTACAACTAGACTTTAAAGAAAAAAACATAATCTATATTGGATGTAGTCTGACGGATGAAATTGACTTAGCATTCGCAATCGCACAACACTCACAATCCGAAAGAAAACAAACTCAAAACATAATATTCCTGAATGAAAAACTTGATAAAATTGATGAACAAGAATATATCAACATGGGAATTAACAATATAATATTGTTTGATGAAGGTAAATACGAACAAATATACACTTTAATTAATGCATCTTATCAACAATCAGCTAAAAGTTCTCCTGAGCTCGAAGAATTTAGTCATTCAATTAAAATGCTTCCAAACTCCCCAGAAGAAAACAGAGATTACTTTTTAACTGGCATATCCCACATTAATAATGGAGAGCATTATAGCAGTCAGATCATCCCATATTTTTACGGAAAAAGAACCAAGGAAGATGACATAACAAAATCTCTGCAAGAGAAAGACATTGTAATAATTAAAGGTGCTAGGGTATCTGGACGCACTTTACTTTGTTACAACGTATTAAGAAACATTAAAGACAGAAGAATTTTCGTCATAAATTCAAACAACAAGTTAAATAGCCACTCTTTAAATAAACTTATCGGTCAAGAGAACTCTATAGTTTTTTTTGATTCCAATGTCCTGGATGCTGAACTATTAAAAAAAATAAAACAACAAACAAAATTCTTCAAGAGCAAAAAAATAACAATCTTATTGTGTTCCGATCTTAACAATAGCGATGAGGAGTTTTTTTTAGATGTTGGTGATTCTACCGTTGTTTACACCTTATCAAATAAACTATCAAAACCAGAAGTTTCAAAAATAAATGAAGGCGCTATAAAAGTACGACTTCCAACTTTCACAAACGGCAAGTATCTTCTTGATAAAATATTTAACGTTTATCAAGTGCTTGGTGAGGATAATTACTTAAAAAAAATCACCCCGAGTCAAGAATTATACACAAGCTTATGTGTTATCGCCACAAAATATAGTATTACAGGGCAGGAAATAATTACCGGAGGTCTTAATCTAAATCAAACAAAAGAAGTTTGTAAGAATTACTCACCCTACCTTGAAATAGAAAGAATAAAGAACGAAGAAAAATATGATCATACAAGTTTCAAGATAACATCTTACGCATCAAGCTGGGTTGTGGCTTTATTAAGAGAGTTCTACCGCAGTAAAGGCAAAGATTGGTGTGTTGATACACTTATTAATTTCTTAAAAAATACGTACCTGCGTGATAAGGCTCTAGCCACTTCGATTAGAAAATTTGACAATTTAAATCATATATTTACAGAGGGACACAAAGGTGCAGCAGATATAATTATCGATATTTATAACCGTCTTCAAGATATTGAAGGTCAAGAACCTGATTTTTACGTTCAAAAGGCCAAGGCGTACTACAATATATATCACGGAAGTAATTTACTTGATGAAATAAAAAATAGAATTAGAGAGCTAAATACAGCGTTAACATGGGCGCAGTCATCCAAAAACATCACAGCAGAACGAAACATTGTTCATATCATTGCATTACTATGGATTCAAAAAATGAATCTTCTCGACATCGAGTCAATAACAGAGAATTATTTTTCTCAATCATTATCCTGTATTATAAAAGCAGTAGACAATGTTGGCAACAACAGTTATAGCGATACACTATTAAGTAGCAAAAGCAAGTCAGCACTAAATCTCAAGCAATATATTGATAAGATTGAAAATTCTAATGGTAAGCTATCCTTCTTACTTAAATATAAACTAGAATGGGATGGACTGAAGTCAAAGACATACTTCCGTTAATCCCATTGACCTTGCTATTTTAAATAGCAAGGTCATCTTTAACGGCCCCATATTTTTTCGCAAAATCGAAAGGAGCTATGTTATTACTTCTATTATCATCCAAATAATCAGCCCACCATTGAACCATCAGTCGGCGCTCATCTAAATGTTCAGATGTATGAATATAAGCTGCACGCACATTATTTCGCTCTGAGTGACTCAACTGCCGTTCTATCGCGTCATCGCTCCATAACCCTGACTCACCGAGCGCACCACGCGCCATCGTTCTAAATCCGTGCCCACAAACTTCGTTTTTCGTGTCATAACCCATGGCACGCAACGCACTATTAACCGTGTTTTCACTCATGACCTTAGTTGCATCATGATCTCCCGGGAAAAGAAGCTCTTTATCACCACTGATTTGCTTAAGCTGTTCCAATAAAACCATAGCTTGGCGACTAAGCGGAACGATATGTTCCTCTTTCATTTTCATACCACGATACGAGTAACGCACACCTTTAATTTCTTCTCGTTTTGCAGGTACTCGCCAGAGATATTTATCGAAGTCGAACTCATCCCAACGCGCGAAACGTAACTCGCTGGAACGCACAAAAGTTAGTAAGGAAAGCTCAACCGCGATCCGCGTCATTACACGGCCACGATATGCAGTAAGACGAGCAAGAAACTCAGGGAAACGGCTAGAGGGTAAAGCAGGATAGTGTCGTACTTTGGTTGTTGATAAAGCACCAGCCATATCACTTGCCGGGTTAGAGTCGATGTAATCGTTCTGTACGGCATAACGCATAATGGCCGTCACACGCTGCTGAAGACGCTGTGCGACGTCATGTTTGCCACTAGCATCAACTTTTTTAATCGGGGCTAACAGGTGGCTGGTTTTAAGCTGGCGAATGTCGGACGAACCGATATGAGGGAAGATATAAAGTTCAAGATAGCGAAGAACACGCGATCGATGGTCTTCACTCCAGCGCTTGTTACTGGCATGCCATTCGCGAGCAATGGTTTCGAAAGTATATGAACCCGAATTCTCGGCCTGAGCTTCTTTCTGTTCGGCTTTTGGGTCAATGCCCTGTACTAATAGCTTTTTAGCATCGTCGCGCTTGGCTCTTGCCTGAGCAAGTGTCACAGTAGGCCAAACACCAAAAGCAAGGCGATCCTCTTTTTTGTCAGAGGGGCGTCTGTATTTCATGCGCCAGTATTTAGACCCCTTAGCTGAAACTTCGAGATACAAACCGCCGCCATCGGCCATTTTGTAGGTTTTGTCTTTGGGCTTTGCGGTCTCTACCTGCCTGGCGTTGAGCTTCATTTTGGGGGCACATTTCTAATCGAAGTTAAGATGCCCCCAATTATGCCCCCAATGACATCCGGATTTCAACGGACAACCTCGGACGAATCAGGATGTAAAAACCTCTTCACGCATTGATTTTTAAGGGGAAATTGGACTTTCTCGGATGATCTTGGAAGTACTAATGGTGCCGAAGGCCGGACTCGAACCGGCACGTATTTCTACGGTTGATTTTGAATCAACTGCGTCTACCGATTTCGCCACTTCGGCACTGAAGGGGATGCGGAAACGTTGTGGATTATACCTGTCGCGCGCCGCCATGCAAGCGACGACGCGCGAAACCCGCGCTAAGTGCCCAAAAAACCAGCGCCCTTCGTCACTCCAGCTCAGACACCGCCAGCCGAATCACCCCTGCCGCCTTCTGCTCCGGCAGCGCCAGCACCTTCGCCCACATCTCCTGCACCATATCGCAGGAGAGCTTCTCTTTGCCCGCCGCCTTCTCTTGCGTCTGCAGCAACTGGATGTCCTCGCCGTACTTATCGGCAAGTGCCTTCATAATCGGCCGCACATCCTCGACAGCCGCCTCGCGCTCGGCCGGGGTCACGGTGTGGCGGTTTTTGCCGTAGGCCGCGCGCATCATGTCGGCATCGGCCTGCATGCGCCGCGCCATCAGGTCTTTATCTAGCATGCGCATCGGGTTGATGCCGCCCTTCACCATCGGGTAGAGGAAGCGGAAGCAGGCGTCGTCGCTCACCTTCTGGATGGCGGCGGTCTGCTCCATGTTGATGGTCATGTAGTTCACCACGTTGGCGTCCGGGGCGTTTTGCAGGCGCGTCATCTGCAAATGCAGGATCTGCGGCTGGATGGTGTCGATAATCTGCTGCTCCGGCTCGCCCGCTTTTTGCAGGGCGGCCATCTGGTCGAGGATGCGCTGATGCAGCGTGGGCTCCTGCTCCTTAATCACCTGCCAGGCGGGCATCGCGTTGAGGGCGTTATCCATCTGCCGTTCCGGAGCGCGCTGCCTGTCGAAAAACACCCAGAACGCCACGGCGGCAGCCGCAATGACGACAATCACAATACGGGTCCACGTTTTATTCATCTCGCATCCTTATCCTTGAGTTGTGCCGGTTTACACCGGCACGCCGCTGTGGAAGCGAAACTCGTTGTCCGGTGTCGAGATAAGTGTGGCTTCAATTTCGCCAAAAAGCTTTATGCGCGGTGAGATATCGTCGTCGCTCACCTGCCGGGCGAGCGTCAGGTAGTCCTGATAGTGGCGCGCTTCCGAGCGCAGCAGCGAGAGATAGAACTTCTGCAGGTCGTCGTCGAGGAACGGGGCCAGCGCGGCGAAGCGTTCGCAGGAGCGGGCTTCGATGTAGGCGCCGCAGATGAGCTTGTCGATCAGGGTTAGCGGCTCGTGGGTGCGCACGTCCTTCAGCATCCCTTTGGCGTAGCGGCTGGCGGTGATTTTGACGTAGGGAATGTCGCGGGCCAGCATCGCCTCGCGCACCTGCCAGAAGTGGTGCAGCTCCTCTTTAATCAGCAGCACCATGCTGTCGATGAGCGCCTGGCCCCACGGGTCGTCGGTTTTGGGCATCACGCTTTTGCCAATCTGCCTGTGCAGGGCGATGAAGTCCGGCTCCGGGCCGTCGCGGAAGGTGAACTGTTCGTAGGGCTTGAGCCAGTCGAGCAGCGCGTCGGCACCGCTTTCGTCGGCGACGTATTTACGCACCAGCAGCAGCGCGGTCTGGGCGGCCTTGAGCTCGCACACCATGTGGTCGGCGAGCAGCAGCGGCAGGTTCGCCGGGTCGCGGGCTTTATCAATCCATGCTTGCGGGGTCGGGCACTGAAGGAAGTTGAGTACGGGGGCGAGTATCTGCGGGTAATCCATGGTTCTGCCTTGAAAAAAGCGGTGGCGCGCGCCACCGCCTGAATCACTTAGTGACGCACGCCGTCGTCGTCTTCGTCGATGTAATCTTCGTCGTCGCCTTCTTCACCGTCTTCACCGTTCGGATCTTCGAAGTAGGTTCCCCAGCCGTCGTATTCCACGTCAAACTTCTCGGCCAGGTTCATCAGCTGTTCTACCTGCGCGTCGATCAGCTCCGCCTTCAGCGCGCCTTCGCTCAGGATGTCGCAGCAGATGACGGTGTCGCCCTCTTCCACTTCCAGCTCTTCCGGCTCGGTCACTTCGTAGCCCAGCTTGAAGGCTTCCACGGCCATTTTTTCCAGCGCGTCGAAATCATCCGCAGAGAAATGGTGCTCGATGGTGTACAGCGCGTCCGGATCGCTACCGTCTTCCAGCAGCTCTTCAATAATCAGACGCGTCTCTTCGCGTTGCTCTTCCAGGTGTTCCGGGTTTGCCATAGCTCAATCCTCTTTAAAGTGCGGCAGATACTTCTATTTTCACACACGGGCGGGTTTGCCTCCACCTTTGTTGGAAAGATTTGTGAAACGGGGTTGCAAATGAATAATTACACATATAAAGTGAATTTTAATTCAATAAGTGGCGTTCGCCATGTGAGGATAAAATGTCTGATCTGTACAAGAAACACTTTCTGAAATTGCTCGACTTTACCCCTGCACAGTTCACTTCTCTGCTGACCCTTGCCGCACAGCTCAAAGCCGATAAGAAAAAGGGCAAGGAAGTACAGAAGCTTACCGGTAAAAACATCGCGCTCATCTTCGAAAAAGACTCGACCCGTACCCGTTGCTCTTTCGAAGTTGCCGCATTTGACCAGGGTGCGCGCGTTACCTATTTAGGGCCGAGCGGCAGCCAGATTGGGCATAAAGAGTCAATTAAGGATACCGCGCGCGTGCTCGGGCGGATGTACGACGGCATTCAGTATCGCGGCCACGGCCAGGAAGTGGTCGAAACGCTGGCGCAGTATGCGGGCGTGCCGGTGTGGAACGGGCTGACCAACGAGTTCCACCCGACGCAGCTGCTGGCGGACCTGCTGACCATGCAGGAGCACCTTCCGGGCAAGGCGTTTAACGAGATGACGCTGGTCTACGCGGGCGACGCGCGCAACAACATGGGCAACTCGATGCTGGAAGCGGCGGCGCTGACCGGACTGGATCTGCGTCTGGTGGCGCCGAAGGCCTGCTGGCCGGAAGAGAGCCTGGTGGCGGAGTGCAGCGCGCTGGCAGAGAAGCACGGCGGGAAGATTACCCTGACGGAAGACGTGGCGGCGGGCGTGAAGGGCGCGGACTTTATCTATACCGACGTGTGGGTGTCGATGGGCGAAGCCAAAGAGAAGTGGGCGGAGCGGATTGCGCTGCTGCGCGGGTATCAGGTGAATGCGCAGATGATGGCGCTGACCGGCAACCCGGACGTGAAGTTCCTGCACTGTCTGCCGGCGTTCCATGACGATCAGACCACGCTCGGCAAGCAGATGGCGAAGGAGTTCGATCTGCACGGCGGGATGGAAGTGAAGGACGAGGTGTTTGAGTCGGCGGCGAGCATCGTGTTCGACCAGGCGGAAAACCGGATGCATACGATTAAGGCGGTGATGGTGGCGACGCTTGGGGAGTGATTGACTCCTCTGCGGTCTGGTGCCCTCACCCCGGCCCTCTCCCACGGGGAGAGGGAGAAAACACTAAAAACGACAACAGCGTTATCGTCGGGCAGAAAAATTCATTTTACTGACGCTTTCTCAGATAGGCATTAACCATAATAAGAATTTATGTTTTTATTAACCATTATTTACTGAGTAGATAATGGTTAATATCAGGTCATTATCAATTACAAAACACCGTATATTATCGGCGTAATATTTCCTTATTGCTGCATTTCCTTAATAAGGATTATTCATGTCATGGAATAAGCATGAAGCTGTGTCATACGCCCGTAGCCACGCACTAACCCATACTGGACACGATTGCGCTCGAGCAATCGCCGCCACCATTCGAGCCGGAGGGCTTAAAATCGAAGGGGCAAACCTATCGCCAACTCCAGCCAGCAATAACCTTATACAGGCATTATTAAAATGAATAAACTCATTTTTCTTGTGTTATTCAGCACAGCCGCATTGGGGGCCGAAGATTTTCAGATACCGATGCAGCGCGCCCTTGAATTCAATCGCTGGTACGTCAAACAGGTTAACAACGAACATTATCCTATCCAGGAGGGAAATGAAATCGATAAGTTCGTTACGGCCAGTACCATGAAAAAATTACGTCATGCAGACGATCCCCGTTATGCCGACGCTGAATTTTACGAGGCTGATTTTTTTATGAAATCGCAATATATCGGCGAGGACTGGGCTGAGAATGTGGCTATTGATTCGTATGATTCAGACCCGGTCTGTGTAAACGTGAATATCACGTTTGGCAAAAAGACCCAGCACACAGTCATTGATTGCATGGTTAAAGAAGATGGGGTCTGGAAAATCCAGTCTGTCGCCGCTCGGGATAATAATTGATGTCCCCCGCTAACAATAATGTAGCCGCCTTTGTTGCCGGATGGCGCTGCGGCCTGATGCCCTCACCCCGGCCCTCTCCCACGGGGAGAGGGAGAACATCGGCGCCATTTCATTGATTTTTCACCCCGAAAAAGGTACGTTTTCGCCTTCATTCCAGCGTGGACATGCCAGCATTATGCCGATTATTCAGTCTGTTGAACGTGCGTTGCAGATCCTCGACCTGTTCAACGAGCAGGCCACCGAGCTTAAGATCACCGACATCAGCAAACTGATGGGGCTGAGCAAGAGTACCCTCCACTCGCTGCTGAAAACACTCCAGCTTCACGGCTATATCGATCAGAACCCGGAGAACGGCAAATATCGCCTCGGCATGAAGCTGGTCGAGCGCGGGCATTTTGTCGTGGGCTCCATCGATATTCGCCAGAAGGCGAAAGGCTGGCTGACGGAGCTGTCCCGGCGGACCGGGCAGACCACGCATCTGGGGATCCTGGACGGGCGTGAAGGGGTTTATATCGAGAAGATTGAAGGCAAGCTGGCCGCCATCGCCTATTCGCGCATCGGCCGCCGCCTGCCGGTTCACGCCACCGCCATCGGCAAGGTGTTGATTGCCTGGCTGGGCGAGGCCGAGCTGAACACCCTGCTTGAGAGCTATCAGTACACCACCTTTACGCCCGCTACTCTCTCCTCTCGCGAAGCCTTAATGAGCGCCCTGGCGCAGACCCGCGAGCAGGGCTATGCCCTGGATAGCGAAGAGAACGAGCAGGGCGTGCGCTGCGTGGCGGTGCCGGTGTGGAACCACGAATCCCGCGTCATCGCCGCCCTGAGCCTGTCGACGTTGACCTCGCGCGTGGACGACGCAGAGCTGGCTGATTTCCGCGAGCAGCTTCAGCAGGCCGGGCTCGCGCTGTCACGCGCGCTGGGCTACCCGGCCTGAGCCGTTAAACCGGCTCGTAGGTGAAGTAGTCGAAGTCCGCGTGGCAGCCGTCGCCGCTGATGTCCTCGCAGTGCAGCCCCACAAACGCACCGGTGAAGAAGCCGCGCCCGCCGATATAGTCATCCGACAGCTTCCACGCCTCATACGCTACCGGCACGGCGTGCCACGTCTCGCCGTCAAACGAGTAGCTGTAGCGGTAGACCTGCGTATCCACGTCCACGCGCAGCCAGACGCTCTCCGCACTCTCCGGCACGGGAATCGGCTGCTCGTGCAGCGGCCATGACGGCACGTTGTGGTCAAGCTGGATCACCTTAATCGTTCTGCCCTGCCCCTCCTCGTAATCCACAAAGCAGTAGCTCCAGTTTTTGCTGTTGTAGTAGCAGGTCAGCCCCGCGCTCTGCTGGAAGTGGACCGGCGAGAACTGCATCCGCGTCTCGGCCCGGAAGGTGAAATGCTGCCACCGGCGCGCCACGGTCGACTGGGTAAAGGTCGAGTTGAGCGAGTCGTTGCCGTACAACCGTAAATAGCCGGGACGGGCGGTGAGCGAGCCGAGGGTGTCGTCGAACGGAATGCGCAGGGTCTGCAATTCAGGGTCAAGCGAACTGGCGTCGAAATCATCCCGCCAGCTGCCCTGAGCGGCGGCGGGCTGCTCCGCCATCTGTGGGCCTTTCACGGTCAGCTGCGCGTGCTTGCCGCCCTCCACGTACGGCCAGCCGTCGCGCCATTCAATGCGGGCGATGCCGGTCTCGCGCCCCAGCGGGCAGTAGCCGCGTCCGCCGGAGGCCAGCAGCGGCACGCCGGGCAGGCGCAGCGGGCGGCTGGTAAGGTAGGCCATATACCACTCCCCGGTGTGGGTTTGCAGCAGCGAGCCGTGGCCGCTCTTTTGCAGCGGGTTCTCCGGCAGGTGCCAGCTGGTCATCATCGTCACGTCCGGGTGCAGCTCGTACGGCCCGTCGATGGTTTTTGCTCGCAGCACCACGACGGCGTGCTCGTAGCTGGTGCCGCCTTCGGCAACCATCAGGTAGTACCATCCCGCGTGGCGATACAGGTGCGCCCCTTCGGTGTAGCAGAGCGGCGTGCCGGTAAACAGCGTTTTGCGCTCGGGCGAGAGGGTGCCGGTCTGCGGGTCAAACGCCTGCATCACGATAGTGTTATGCGGGTTGCTGTGGTGGCGCGGCCCCCACGGGCGGTAGAGGTAGTATTTGCGGCCATCGTCGTCGTGGAACAGGGACGGATCGAACCCGCCGTTGCCCATCGGGATCGGCTCGCTCCATGGCCCCTCAATGGACGGCGCGGTGACGAGGAAGTTGCGGCCATTTTTCCACGGCGAATCGACAATCTTCACGTCGGTGTAGAGCAGCCAGAATTTGCCGTCGGCGTAGCTCAGGCACGGCGCCCAGATGCCGCCGGAGTCCGGGTTGCCCTTCATGTCCAGCATCGACACGCGGTCCAGCGGGGTGCTGACCAGCGACCAGTTTTTCAGATCGCGGGAGTGATAGATGCGCACGCCCGGGAACCACTCGAAGGTCGAGGTGGCGATGTAGTAGTCCTCGCCCTGGCGGCACAGGGACGGGTCCGGGTTGAAGCCGGTCAGGATTGGGTTAGTAATTTCCATGTTGCCTCCGGTTAATGGGATGCGGCTGTCGCGGCGTCGGGAATGGCCTCGCCCTGCGCCGCGCGGTGCTTGATCAGCTGCTGGCTGATGGCCTCCACGCGGGCGTCGGTGAGCTTGTAGAACGACAGCATGATGAACATGCCCGCGTAGAGCACCACCGGCACCACGCAGAACAGAATTTTGATGGTGGTCAGCACCTCGACCGGCTGCACGCTACTGCTGGCGGAGTAGTTCACCCAGGCCAGGATCCAGCCCACCACCGCCCCACCAATCGCCAGGCCAATCTTCAGGCTGAACAGGTAGGTGGAGAACACCAGCCCGTCGAGGCGGCGACCGCTGCGGCTCTCCTCGTAATCCACCACGTCAGAGGCCATCAGCCACTGTAGCGGCGTGGTGGTGTTAAAGACGAACAGGAACAGGATGTTGAGGGCGAAAATCAGGGCAATATGCTCTGCTGGCGTGACGAAAATCAGCAGGCTGATGAGCGAGTAAGCGACGATGATCCACTTAAAGGCGGTGACGCGGTCGAAGCGGCCCAGCAGACGAGACGAGCAGAGCGAGCCGAACATGGTGGCGAGGCTGCCGTAAAGTAAAAACTGGGTCGCCATTTCCGGGTGATCCATCACGTATTTCACGAAGTAGAGCGTCGCCCCGCCGCGCACCACGTTGGAGCAGGTCGCCATCATCTTGAAGGCGCACATGATCCGCCACTGACCGTTGCCCAGCAGCAGCTTAAGATCTTTCGCCACCGACGAACCCGGCTGCACCTCAAAGGTGTAACGCTCTTTGGTGGTAAAGAAGCAGACGTAGAGCAGCACCACGCCGGTCATTCCCAGCACGCACATGGCGCCGAAATAGCCCACCTGCTCGTCCCCTTTGCCGATGATGCTTACCAGCGGCAGGGCAATGCCGCTGATGGCGAGCGACCCCGCGGCGGCGAGGAAGAAACGCCAGGACTGAAGGGCGTGGCGCTCTTTCGGGTCGGCGGTGATCACCCCCGGCATGGCGCAGTACGGGACGTTAACGAAGGTGTAAACCAGGGTCAGGAGAATGTAGGTCGCGCAGGCGTAGATGATTTTGCCCTGCGCGGAGAAGTCCGGCGTGTAGAAGGTCAGCATGCAGACGATGCCGAACGGGATGGCGCCCCACAGCAGGAACGGGCGGAACTGGCCGTGCCGCGTGCGGGTGCGGTCTACCAGCAGCCCCATCAGCGGATCGGTCACGGCGTCGAGCACGCGGGAAACTAAAAACAGCGTCCCCATTATGCCCGCGGAGAGACCGAACACGTCGGTGTAGAAATAGGCCAGCAGGAACATCGTGGCCTGCCAGACGAAGCCGCAGGCGGTATCACCCAGCCCGTAGCCAATTTTGTCTTTCATGGTTAATTGCGTCATCAGAATTACACCCTTATGTAGTGTGCTGAATTACAACATTGTGTTACTGGAGTGTAATGAGCTGCTCAATTAACCAGCAATGGTCATATCTTATTTCTGAATTACGTTATTTCGCTTTTGTGACGCCAACGATATATCATAAGTCATTGTTTAAATTAGTAAATTAAAGACAAGTAAAAACCGCCCGCGGAATATTTTCCGCAGGCGACTTTCTCTCAAAAAATAATTAAAGGCCGAGTGCTTTTTTACCGGCGTTAATTACCTCAATGATTTTATCGGTGTCATAAATACAGCCTTTCCAGGTGCCGCCACTCACGGACTGTAATGCCGCCCACAGCCGGGTATCGTCCGGCAAAAAGTCGTGAGCGTGCAGGTCCGGGTGCGTCTGCCGCCGCGCCAGCTCGCGCGCCCCCTCTTCCGGCGTCAGCGGGTTGTCCGCGGTACCGATGAAGTTCACGCTACCGGTCAGAGTCAGGCGGTCCACGGCAATCTCAATGATGTCGTTATCGCGCAGCTTACCAATCGGCCCTCCCGCCAGCGCCTCCGGCGATACGTGGCCGAAGCAGGCGCCCGTCGACACGCCCGAGAAGCGCGCATCGGTGATGAGCGACACCGTCTTGCCCCACGAGATGTGCTTCAGCGCGGAGGTGAGCTGGTAGGTCTCTTCCATGCCGGTGCCGGACGGTCCACCGCCGATCACCACCATGATATCGCCCTGCTTAATCTCTTCCCGCTTGATGGCCTTAATCGCCTGCGCCTCCGAGACAAACACCCGCACCCGGCCGGTGTGGCGGTAAACGCCATCTTCACCCACCACCGACGGGTCGATCGCCGTGGCCTTGATCACCGATCCTTCCGGCGCGATGTTGCCCGTCGGGAAGCAGACCGTCGAGGTCAGCCCTTTCGCTTTTGCCTTCTCCGGCGGCAGGATCACGTCATCCGGCTCCACGCCGTCCTGCTCGCGCAGGCACTGGCGGAAGCGCTTACGGCGCTCCGAGCTCTGCCACCAGTCGAGGTTCTCGCCCACCGTCTGGCCGGTGACGGTCATGGCGTCCAGGTGCAGCAGACCGAGATCGCGCAGGTGGAGCATCACCTCCGGCACGCCGCCCGCGAGGAAGGCGCGCACGGTCGGGTGATAGTCCGGGCCGTTGGGCAGCACGCTGACCAGGCGCGGCACCCTGCGGTTGACGCGCGTCCAGTGCTCTACATCCGGGATCGTGCAGCCCGCCGCGTGGGCGATGGCCGGGATGTGCAGCAGTAAATTCGTCGAGCCGCCGAACGCCGCGTGGATCACCATGGCGTTTTCGATGGCTTTATCGGTGAGGATATCGCGCGTGGTGATGCCACGGTTATCCAGCTCGCTCACTGCCCGCGCCGACTGGCGGGCGATCTCCAGCCACACCGCCTGCCCGGACGGCGCCAGCGCGGAGTGCGGCAGCGCCAGCCCCAGCGCTTCGGCCACCACCTGCGAGGTGCCCGCCGTGCCGAGGAACTGGCAGCCGCCGCCCGGCGACGCGCAGGCGCGACAGCCGAGCTCGGCGGCCTCCTGCAAGGAGAGTTCATGGTTGGCGAAGCGCGCGCCGATGGTCTGCACTTTGCCCGCGTCTTCCCCCACGGTCGGCGGCAGCGTCGCCCCGCCCGGCACCAGAATGGTCGGCAGGTCGTGCATGGAGGCCAGCGCGATCATGGTGGCGGGCAGCCCTTTATCGCAGGTTGCCACGCCAATCACCGCCCGGCGTGTCGGCAGGGAGCGGATCAGGCGGCGAAACACGATCGCCGCGTCGTTGCGGTACGGCAGGGAGTCGAACATGCCGTGCGTGCCCTGAGAGCGCCCGTCGCACGGATCGCTGACGAAGGCGGCGAACGGGATCCCGCCGTTGCGGGTGATCTCCTTCGCCGCCGCCTGCATCTGCATGCCGATCTCCCAGTGCCCGGTGTGGTAGCCCAGCGCGACCGGGCGTCCGTCTCCGGCGCGGATCCCGCCCTGGGTGCCGATGATCAGCACCTCTTTGCCGGTCAGCTTGTTGGCATCCCAGCCCATCCCGGCGTTCTGCGTCATGCCGAACAGGTTGCCGCTGGGGGATTCCATCACCATCTGCGGGGTCAGCGGCAGCGCGCCCTGTGGCCCCGCCGCGTGGGTGATCACCGCATAAAACGCATCGTCCTGTGGGGTAAAAATTTTCTCAATGGTCATCGTTATCGTCCGGCTCAGCAGAGCTTGAGCTGTTGTAACAGGGTTTTCAGCTGCGCCTTGCGCGGCTCGTCCAGCGGTGACGCGGGCGGCAGCACGTGGGTAGAAATCGGGCGGCCGCAGAGCACAATCGCCTCTTTAATGACGTTCACAAACGGCGTATCCAGCTGATACATCTGAGGAATTTGCAGCAGGGTCTGATGATACTCAGCCGCTTTCGCCACGTCTTTATCCCGCCAGGCTTTCAGAAGATTTACCGACACCTGTGGGGCAAAGTTGCCGCTGGCCGAGATCGCCCCGTCGCCGCCGAGCAGCAGGGTATTAAACAGATGATCGTCGTAGCCGCACAGCACGGTAAAGTGCGGATGGGCGGCTTTGACGGTGTGGATCATGCTGCGCAGGTGGGCCACGGAATCGATGGTGTCTTTGATGCCGACGATGTTGCTGCGCGAGTCGGCCAGGGTTTTGACCAGCGCCGGGGTCAGATCCTGCCCGGTCAGCGCCGGGAAGTTATAGAGCATCACCGGCAGCGTGACGCTGTCCGCCACCTGCTCGAAATAGCGGATCAGGTTCGCTTCCGACACTTTCCAGTAGTAAGGGTTGATCACCACGATGCCGTCCGCCCCTGCCTGCTGCGCGTGCTGGCTCAGCTCAATGGTTTCCCGGGCGTTGGTGCCGCCGGTGCCGATCAGGACCGGCACGCGACGATCGACATGATCGATAGCAAATTGGGCAATGGTTTTACGCTCTTCGGCGCCGAGCTGGGAGAACTCGCCGCCGCTGCCCAGGAAAAACAGGCCGTCGACGCCTGCTTTGATCAGATCGTCGATCAGCGCGGCGGTGCCCTGCTTATCGAGCTGGCCATCGGCGGTAAAAATGGTGGAGACAGGGGGAATGATACCCGTGAACAACGCGGACTGCGGCATGTGATCTCCTTATTGAATCATTTTGTTCTACATTGTAGAACAGCGTTCGTTAAATTAACGATCATACTATGACGCAGGAAAAGCGCAGGTAAATGAGAGATGAGGAGGGAGTGCGGGAAGTTTAAGCTGGATCACATTATGCGTGGGTGCGGTCTGGTGCCCTCACCCCGGCCCTCTCCCACGGGGAGAGGGTGTAAAAGTTCCCTCTCCCCGTGGGAGAGGGTTAGGGTGAGGGAAAATTACTCCACCAGCATTTTAACAACCACTTTCCTGACCTTAGCAGGTGCCCCCACCGCGCACAGCGGCTTATGCACCTCACCCGGCCAGAACACCACAAAATCCCCTTCGCTCAGCACCACGGTTTTCTCCTGCTCGCCTTCCGGCAGGAACGCGATGTCTTTGTCCGCCAGCCAGTCGGTGTCCGGCGTACCGTGCGGCAGGGTACTGAAGGTCATCCCTTCCTGACCCTTCAGCACAATCTGAATATCCAGATAGCGTGCATGGTATTCAGCACGACGCTCGGCGAACGGCTGGGTCATGTCCTCCGAAACCAGATAAAACAGGCTGTTGCCATTGATGTCGTGCTTGCCGGTCGGCGTTGCGTCGGTGACGTGGGCCTTAACGTGCTCAATGGCCTGGCGCAGCTCTTCTGGCAGCCAGGACTGGAGATGATGAATATTGCCAATAATCATGATACAACCCTCAGATTAAAACATTGTTTCATTTTCATGTTTTATACGAGAATTGCTTCTTCCATACCAGCCCTTTTTTGACAAGATTTGCGTCAGCGCATGTTTATCGGGAAATGTGTTAATCCACTGTTAATTGCACACAGGCATTTATGCAGTGGTTATGCATAACCTCATTTCATGCACTTTGCACATAGGGTCTAACTCACTGAATTTAAAACGTAACTCACAAAACCTGTTGGCATATCACACTTTATCACTTTGGTTATTTCCTTTAAAAATCCATAATTATTTATTGATTTATCTTAAGTGAAAAATAGTTAACTGTCATTATTGCATAGCTATTCCCGAATCAACATTTTATCTATTAAAATCAACCATATAACTAAATATTTCAAAACGTGTAATTCTACATAATAATAACAAACTCAAATATTGCCACCCGTTCCTGCTTAGCTATTCATCCCGTAATAATATGAAATTAATCATTATCTGATACGAATCATGCAATTGAAAACAAACTCATCAATATCGGTTTTCGCGTGAGCAATGTCACAATAACCATTATTTAAGCGCCTACTATAACTCACGAAATCTATTGAGCTTAGCCGCCATGAAATTAAACACCTCACATGGCGCATGCCCTTTTTATTCTGAAAAAAGTTAAAGGAATAATTATGGAAAAGCATTACGTCGGTTCTGAAATTGGTCAATTGCGTAGCGTTATGCTGCACCGTCCTAATTTAAGTCTGAAACGGTTAACTCCCTCAAACTGTCAGGAGCTGTTATTTGATGACGTGCTCTCGGTTGAACGGGCGGGTGAAGAGCATGACATCTTCGCAAACACGCTGCGCGAGCAGGGTGTGGAAGTCCTCCTGTTGACCGACCTTCTTACGCAAACGCTTGATATTGCGGAAGCAAAAGCCTGGCTTCTTGAAACACAAATCTCCGACTATCGCCTGGGGCCAACCTTCGCCGCCGACGTACGCGGCTGGCTGGCGGATATGCCGCACCGCGAACTGGCGCGCAGGTTAAGCGGCGGATTAACCTACGGTGAAATTCCGGCGGCCATTAAAAATATGGTGGTCGATACCCACACGGCGAATGATTTTATTATGAAGCCGCTGCCGAACCACTTATTTACCCGCGATACCTCCTGCTGGATATATAACGGCGTCTCCATTAATCCGATGGCGAAACCCGCCCGCCAGCGTGAAACGAATAACCTGCGGGCAATATATCGCTGGCATCCCGCATTTGCCGACGGCGAGTTTATTAAGTATTTCGGCGACGAGAATATTAATTACGACCACGCCACTTTAGAAGGCGGCGACGTATTAGTGATTGGTCGCGGGGCGGTATTGATCGGCATGTCCGAACGCACCACCCCGCAGGGCGTGGAGTTCCTCGCTAACAGCCTGTTTAAACACCGCCAGGCCGAGCGCGTGATTGCCGTTGAGCTGCCAAAACACCGCTCCTGCATGCACCTCGACACCGTCATGACCCACATCGACGTGGATACCTTCTCCGTCTACCCGGAAGTGGTGCGCAAAGACGCCCAGTGCTGGACGCTCACCCCGGACGGCCGCGGCGGCCTGCTGCGCACCCAGGAAACCGACCTGCTGCACGCCATCGAGAAAGCGCTCGGCATTAACCAGGTACGTCTGATCACCACCGGCGGCGATGCCTTTGAAGCCGAACGCGAGCAGTGGAACGACGCTAACAACGTCCTGACCATCCGCCCGGGCGTGGTGATCGGCTACGAGCGCAACGTCTGGACCAACGAGAAGTACGACAAGGCGGGCATCACCGTGCTGCCGATCCCGGGCGACGAGCTGGGACGCGGTCGCGGCGGCGCACGCTGCATGAGCTGCCCACTGGAACGCGACGGAATTTAAAGGAGCCATCATGGAACGAAAACCCACTCTGGTTGTGGCCCTTGGCGGCAACGCGCTGCTCAAGCGCGGCGAACCGCTTGAAGCGGACATCCAGCGCCAGAACATCGAGCAGGCCGCCCGCACCATCGCCGGCTTAACGGAGCAGTGGCGCGTGGTGCTGGTGCACGGCAACGGCCCGCAGGTCGGACTGCTGGCGCTGCAAAACAGCGCCTACGACAAAGTCACGCCCTACCCGCTGGACGTTCTCGGCGCCGAAAGCCAGGGGATGATCGGCTACATGCTCCAGCAGGCGCTGAAAAACAATCTGCCCCAGCGCGAGGTCAGCGTCCTGCTCACGCAGGTGGAAGTGGACGCCGCCGACCCGGCCTTCAGTAACCCGACCAAGTACATCGGCCCGGTCTACAGCGAAGCCCAGGCAAAAACGCTGGCCGCGGAGAAAGGCTGGGTGTTTAAGGCCGACGGCAGCTACTTCCGCCGCGTGGTGCCCTCTCCGCAGCCGAAGCGCATTGTCGAGAGCGACGCCATCACGGCGCTTATCCAGCGCGACCATCTGGTGATCTGCAACGGCGGCGGCGGCGTGCCGGTGGTGGAAAACGCCAACGGCTATCGCGGCATTGAGGCGGTGATCGACAAAGACCTCTCCGCCGCCCTGCTGGCGCGCCAGATCGAGGCCGACGCCCTGCTGATCCTCACCGATGCCGACGCGGTGTACCTCGACTGGGGCAAGCCAACCCAACGTCCGCTGGCGCAGGTGACGCCGGAGCTGCTCAGAGGCATGCAGTTCGACGCCGGATCGATGGGGCCGAAAGTAGCCGCCTGCCGCGAGTTTGTTGAGGCCTGCGGCGGCATTGCCGGGATCGGCGCGCTGAATGACGGCGCGGAGATCCTGGCGGGCGAGAAAGGCACGTTGATTCGTAACTGAGTCGTTTTCCCCTCACCCTAACCCTCTCCCACAGGGAGAGGGCCGGGGTGAGGGCATCAGACAGCACAAATTTTAAAAAGGATTTCCCCATGACCATTAACCTGAAAAACCGCAACTTCCTGAAACTGCTGGACTACACCCCGGCGGAGATCCAGTACCTGATCGACCTCGCCATCGAGCTCAAGGCCGCCAAAAAAGCCGGGCGCGAGAAGCAAACCCTGGTCGGGAAAAACATCGCCCTGATCTTTGAAAAAACCTCCACCCGCACCCGCTGCGCCTTCGAAGTGGGCGCGTTCGACCAGGGCGCGCAGGTCACCTATCTCGGCCCAAGCGGCTCGCAGATTGGCCATAAAGAGTCGATGAAAGACACCGCCCGCGTGCTGGGCCGCATGTATGACGGCATCGAATATCGCGGCTACGGCCAGGCCATCGTTGAAGAGCTGGGCGAGTACGCGGGGGTGCCGGTGTGGAACGGCCTGACCGACGAGTTCCACCCGACCCAAATTCTCGCCGATCTGATGACCATGCTGGAGCACTCCCCGGGCAAAACCCTGCCGGAGCTGAGCTTTGCCTATCTCGGCGACGCGCGCAACAACATGGGCAACTCGCTGATGGTCGGTGCGGCCAAGATGGGGATGGATATCCGCCTCGTTGCGCCGAAATCCTTCTGGCCGGAGGCAGGCCTGGTTGAGCAGTGCCGCGCCATTGCGAAAGAGACGGGCGCGCGCATCACCCTCACCGACGACGTGGAAGAAGGCGTGCAGGGGACCGATTTTCTCTACACCGACGTGTGGGTCTCCATGGGCGAGCCGAAGGAAGCCTGGGCCGAGCGCGTCAGCCTGATGAAGCCATATCAGATTAACGCGGACGTGATGAAGGCCACCGGTAACCCGAACGTCAAGTTCATGCACTGCCTGCCGGCATTCCACAACGAGCACACCAAAGTGGGCCGCGAAATCGAGATGGCGTACGGGCTGAAGGGGCTGGAAGTGACGGAGGAGGTCTTTGAATCCCCGAACTCCATCGTTTTCGACGAAGCAGAGAACCGCATGCACACCATTAAAGCGGTCATGGTGGCGACACTCGGCGACTAATCACCGCCCGACGCGCCGCGGGGTGCGCCGGGTTCAGGAGAACATCATGGGCAAGTTCAAGTTTCCCTCCGCTTACACCATTCTCTTTTTTCTGATTGCCGTGGTTGCCGTGCTGACGTGGATTGTTCCGGCCGGGCAGTACCATATGGCAATGAACGAGGCGCTCGGTAAAGAAGTGCCGGTTGCTGGCACCTACGCGCACGTGGCAGCGCACCCGCAAGGTCTGGTCTCCGTGCTGATGGCGCCGATTGCCGGGCTGTACGATCCGGAATCCGGCCAGGCCGGAGCCATCGACGTGGCGCTGTTTATTCTGATCATCGGCGGATTCCTCGGGATCGTTACCAAAACCGGGGCGATAGACGCCGGGATCGAGCGCGTCACCACCCGGCTGCGCGGCCGCGAAGAGTGGATGATCCCGATCCTGATGGCGCTGTTTGCCGCGGGCGGCACGATTTACGGCATGGCAGAAGAGTCGCTGCCCTTCTATACCTTACTGGTGCCGGTGATGCTGGCGGCGCGGTTCGATCCGGTGGTTGCGGCCTCTACCGTGTTGCTCGGCGCGGGGATCGGCACCCTCGGCTCCACCATCAACCCGTTCGCCACGGTGATCGCCGCCAACGCCGCCGGGATCCCCTTCACCAACGGCATCATGTTGCGCATCGCGCTGCTGGTGATCGGCTGGATCATCTGCGTGGCGTGGGTAATGCGTTACGCCCGTAAGGTGCGCAAGGATCCGTCGCTGTCGATCGTGGCGGATAAGCAGGAAGAGAACCGCGCCCACTTCCTCGGCAACAAGGGCGAGCAGTCGCTGGAGTTTACCCCGGTGCGCAAACTCATCCTGGTGATCTTCGCCCTCGCCTTCGCGGTGATGATCTACGGCGTGGCGGTGCTGGGCTGGTGGATGGCGGAGATCTCGGCGGTGTTCCTCGCCAGCGCCATTATCGTCGGGCTGATCGCCCGCATGAGCGAAGAGGAGCTGACCTCAACCTTTATCAACGGCGCGCGAGATTTGCTGGGCGTCGCGCTGATTATCGGCATCGCGCGCGGTATCGTAGTGATCATGGATAAGGGCATGATTACCCACACCATTTTGCACAGCGCCGAGGGAATGGTCACCGGATTGTCGACGGTGGCGTTCATCAACGTGATGTACTGGCTGGAAGTGGTGCTGTCGTTTCTTGTGCCTTCTTCGTCCGGCCTGGCCGTTCTGACGATGCCGATCATGGCGCCCCTTGCCGATTTCGCTAACGTCAACCGCGACCTGGTGGTTACGGCTTACCAGTCGGCGTCCGGCATCGTTAACCTGATCACTCCCACCTCTGCCGTCGTGATGGGCGGGCTGGCTATCGCCCGCGTGCCCTACGTGCGTTATCTGAAATGGGTCGCGCCGCTGCTGGGGATTTTAACGGTGGTGATTATGGTGGCGTTAAGCCTGGGCGCTTTGTTGTGATTTGCCGGATGGCGCTGCGCTTATCCGGCCTACGGATCGGTGCGGTGCCACCGGTTATTTCGGGAACTGATATGGGAACTATGATGGATTACGAAGAGTACTCTCCCAAAGAGCAACTACAGCTAACGGTCTGCCAGCGTCTGATCGCGGAAAAGAGCTATCTCTCCCAGGAAGAGATCCGCCGCGACTTACAGGAGCGGGGTTTTGAGACCATCAGCCAGTCCACCGTTTCACGTCTGCTCAAGTTGCTTGGTGTCATAAAAATTCGCAATGCCAAAGGGCTAAAGATTTATTCGCTGAATCCCCAGCTACGCCCGGCCCCCGATGCGGCGCGTACCGTCTCTGAAATGGTGGTGAGCGTGGAGCACAACAGCGAATTTATCCTTATCCATACCGTCGCCGGATATGGCCGCGCGGTGGCGCGTATTCTGGATTATCACCAGTTACCGGAAATTTTAGGCGTGGTGGCCGGAAGCAGTATTGTCTGGGTCGCGCCCCGCATAGTGAAGCGCACCGCGCTGGTGCATAAGCAAATTAATTATTTACTCATAACGCATTAATATTCATAAAGAACCGTTTGCATTGAGTAAAGCGTGCATTAAATCGCTTGATCCCAAAAGCGAGCTGCGTATAATGCCCGACAATTTGCCGGGAGGAAGCATGGTCAAGCGTGTACGACATAACGTCTTACCGCGTCTGAAATCAGACGCTGGCCTGCCGTTTTTCTTCCCGTTGCTAAACCTATTCCCAGAGCCCCTCATTTGAGGGGCTTTTTTTTGCCCGGCGTCAGGAGATAAACATGAATCCGCTTTATCAAAAACACATCATTTCCATAAACGACCTCAGCCGCGAAGAGCTGGAACTGGTTCTGGAAACCGCGGCAAAACTGAAGGCCAATCCGCAACCGGAGCTGCTGAAGCACAAGGTGATTGCGAGCTGCTTCTTTGAAGCCTCGACCCGCACCCGCCTCTCCTTTGAGACCTCCATGCACCGCCTGGGCGCGAGCGTGGTGGGCTTCTCTGACAGCAGCAACACGTCGCTGGGTAAAAAAGGCGAGACCCTGGCGGATACCATTTCAGTGATCAGCACCTACGTCGACGCGATTGTGATGCGCCACCCGCAGGAGGGCGCGGCGCGTCTGGCGACCGAGTTTTCCGGCGGCATTCCGGTGCTGAACGCCGGTGACGGTGCCAACCAGCACCCGACGCAGACCCTGCTGGATCTGTTCACCATTCAGGAGACGCAGGGCACGCTTGAGAACCTGAACATCGCCATGGTCGGCGACCTGAAGTATGGCCGCACCGTCCACTCCCTGACCCAGGCGCTGGCGAAGTTTAACGGCAACCGCTTCTTCTTCATCGCGCCGGACGCGCTGGCGATGCCGCAGTACATTCTCGATATGCTGGACGAAAAAGGCATCGCGTGGAGCCTGCATGCCAGCATCGAAGAGGTGATGGGCAACGTGGATATTCTCTACATGACCCGCGTGCAGAAAGAGCGTCTTGACCCATCCGAGTACGCCAACGTGAAGGCGCAGTTCGTACTGCGCGCCAGCGACCTCGAGGGCGCGCGCGACAACATGAAGGTGCTGCACCCGCTGCCGCGCATCGATGAGATCACCACAGACGTGGATAAAACGCCGCACGCCTGGTACTTCCAGCAGGCCGGAAACGGCATCTTCGCCCGCCAGGCGTTACTGGCACTGGTTCTGAATCGCGAATTAGCTCTGTAAGGGGAGACGACCATGACACACGATAACAAACTCCAGGTTGAAGCCATCAAGCGTGGCACCGTGATTGACCACATCCCTGCGCAGGTGGGCTTTAAGCTGCTGACGCTGTTCAAACTGACCGAAACCGACCAGCGCATCACCATCGGCCTGAACCTGCCGTCGGGCGAGATGGGCCGCAAAGACCTGATCAAGATCGAGAACACTTTCCTGACCGACGAGCAGGTTAACCAGCTGTCGCTGTACGCGCCGGACGCCACGGTTAACCGCATCGACGATTACGACGTGGTGGGCAAATCCCGCCCAAGCCTGCCGGATCGCATCGAAAGCGTGCTGGTCTGCCCGAACAGCAACTGCATCAGTCATGCTGAGCCGGTTTCCTCCAGTTTCGCAGTGAAAAAGCGCGCCAATGACATCGCACTCAAATGCAAATACTGCGAAAAAGAGTTTTCTCATTATGTGGTGCTGGCCAACTAATTGAGGTTGGTAATGAAATCCCGGCTGTTATAATGGCCGGGAACATTCTTAACGCTGTAATTCTGGAGAAAAAATGAGCAAAGTACTCGCGACGGAAAATGCACCAGCGGCTATCGGCCCATACGTTCAGGGCGTTGATCTGGGCAGCATGATCATCACTTCTGGCCAGATCCCGGTGAACCCAAAAACCGGTGAAGTACCCGCCGACGTAGCGGCGCAGGCGCGTCAGTCGCTGGAAAACGTGCAGGCGATCGTCGAATCTGCCGGTCTGAAAGTGGGCGATATCGTCAAAACCACCGTGTTCGTGAAAGATCTGAATGATTTTGCGACCGTTAACGCCACTTACGAAGCGTTCTTCACCGAGCACAACGCGACCTTCCCGGCGCGCTCCTGCGTGGAAGTGGCGCGTCTGCCAAAAGACGTGAAAATTGAAATTGAAGCGATTGCCGTACGTCGCTAATTTATTACAGGAAAGAGAAGGCAGCTCAGGCTGCCTTTTTTTATTTCGACCATTTTTACTCTCTCCGGGAAATGACGCATCCGCCACTCCATTAATAGACTGACGCTGCCTTGCTCTATTCTAATTAATGGATGATGAATGAAACTCTCTAAAATTGCGCTGGCGGTTACCACATTAACGGTTGCGTCTTCCGCACTTGCACACGGATATATAGAATCCCCTGCCAGCCGCGCTTATATGTGTAAGCTCGGCAAGAATATTGACTGTGGCTCTGTACAATATGAACCGCAGAGCGTAGAAAAGGCCTCCGGCTTCCCGACGGGTGCGATGCCGCCTGACGGCCAGCTTGCCAGCGCCGGTATTGCCAGCTACTCCCAGCTTGATAAGCAGAGCCTGAACGCCTGGACCAAAAATCCCATGACGGCAGGCCCGCATGAATTTGTCTGGCACCATACCGCGCCGCATAAAACCACCAACTGGCGTTATTACATTACCAAACAAAACTGGGACCCCAATAAACCGCTGACCCGTGACCAGTTCGAATTAACGCCGTTCTGTACTATTAACGGAAATGGTCAGGCACCGGCGATGACAAAATCCATGACCTGTAATGTCCCGGAACGTACGGGCTACCAGGTTATTTATGGCGTGTGGGAAATTGCGGATACCGCAAACAGTTTCTATCAGGCCATTGACGTTGATTTCGGTAACGGCGGCAACGTCACGCCGGACGGCACCCCAGCGGTGATATCCCAGTGGAGTAAAACCCTGAGCGGACAGATTGCCGGGAATAACCTGAACACGGGCGATAAAGTGATTGCACGCTTCTTCGACGCCAACGGGGAAGTTGCCGCCCTGCGTACCGAGCTGTCCATCGGCTCCGTTGCCCAGGAGGATGCGAACCAGTGGTCCTACGATCTGGCGCAGAAGATCAACGCCGCGTACAGCGATGTGCGTGTCGGGGTGAAGGATGAGGCGGGCGAAATTAGCCCGGTTCACGGCGCGAACAGCGTCTTCGTCAAAGACGGCAGCGCCCTCCAGTCCGTTGCGATTTCGTACGAAGAGCAGAAGGCGGAAGTGAATGAAACCATCGCTGTATCTAACCTGCACTACAGCAAAATCGAGAATGGCAAGGCATCCGTCACCTTCCACGTGAACACCAAAGGCGACGTGAACGTTGAAGCGCACGTGATGAACCACAGCGGTGCGGAAAAGGGGTATCTGAAGCAGGAGATGAATAACGCCAGCCAGGACGTGACCATGACCCTGACTGACGTCACGGCGGGGCACCATATGCTGAAATACTACGCCACCAACAAAGACGGCACCCTGTTCGCGCAGGACGTGCTGGATCTGATGCTGGAAAGCGACGCGGCGGACAGCAACGGCCCGCATGACTTTATCTTCCCGGATAACGTCGCGTCCTACAAAGCGGGCACCGTAGTGCTACAGCCGAAAGACGGTAAGACCTACGAATGCAGGCCTGTCCCGTTCAGCGGCTACTGCGTGCAGTACAGCCCAACCGCAAACCAGTTTGAACCAGGCGTGGGCGCGCACTGGAGAGAGGCGTGGGTGCTGAAGAACTGAGTGATCTGATTCCCTCACCCTAACCCTCTCCCAAAGGGAGAGGGAATTTATACACCCTCTCCCTTTGGGAGAGGGCTGGGGTGAGGGTTCTTTACTACTGATTCCGCGTCGCGCGCAGCAGCGTTTCCAGCGGGTACACCGCCGCAATCACCACCTCGTCCTGAACCTTCGCCGCGTTATCCAGTTCGCTCTGGATCGACGCAATCTCTTTATCATCCAGCGTGCCCTGGCGCGCCACCAGATCCGTCAGCCGCAGGCCAATCGACGAAAGCTTGTCGACTTCCTGAATCACCGGCTTGATCGCCTTCAGCTGATAGCTGTTTTCGCTTAGCGCCAGCGCGTCGCTGGTGTTGCTCTGCCAGCGGTTAAAGACGTGGCGCAGCGCGTCGGCGCTTTCCGTGTCTTCCGCGTCGCTCACCAGACGGTCCGCCCATTTATTCATCTGACGCCCGGTCGCACTTTCCGGGTTTAGCGCATCAGCGAGCCGGTTGAGCGGCTCAAACTGATGATAGTTTCCAGCCTGGAACTTAAGATGCTGGCGAGTGTAATACTGCGCCGGTTCAAGCGCCTGGGCGAGAATTTGCAGCGGCAGGGTATCCGCATTGTTGGCGAGGCGCGTGAACTGCACCTGCTGCTGGGTATGCTGCTGTAGTCCAACCGACACCGTCGACCAGCTGTCCATCGCCTGGAGCCGGGTATACATGTTGTCGATGTCGTTGACGTCCTTCGCCGACCATAGCCGCTCCGCCACCGCAAAGGCGCGCGGCCACAGACGGATATCCAGCACCGGCGCGACCACGTTTTCCGCCCACAGCGCGGCTTCACCGCCGAGCAGATTGGCCTCGTTCGCCGGGTCCGGCACCACCGGCGGTATGCCTTTTGGGACCGCGTCCAGACGCGTGCCGTTAATCGGGTAGCGGGCGTTACCCACCAGGAAATAGCCGCTGAGCTTATCGTTCTCAACAGAAACGACCGGACGCGTTTCACCCATCCAGGTATCAACGGTAAACGTTACCTGATTGTCGTCCCGCCATTGAATGTTATCCACCGCCCGACGCGATTTCCCGGCAAAATCAATAAATCCGCGCCAGCCAGCATCGCCTTTCACCAGCGTAAAGCTACCTTCCACCGGCTTGCCCTTCAGGCGCGGCATGGAGAAAGCCCAGCTCTGGACGCTGTCGGTGTCCGCTATCACATCCACGCCGTTCAGCCCCTGCGGCACAATTTCATTGCGGTAGTGGTAGGCGGTGGATTGCGGCTGATCGAGGTAGAAACCGGTTGAGAGAATGCCCTTATAGCCGTTCTGCGCCACCTGCCCCAGCGCGTCCTGTCCCTGCCAGGACTGGATCAGAATGCTTTTCGGCAGATCGGGATGGTAGATCTCATCCCAGCCAACCATCTGCCGGTGGTGCTTCTCAAGGATCGTCTCCAGCTTGCGGTTGAAATACGCCTGCAACGCGTGGCTGTCCGCCAGTTTATTGTCGCGCATGAATCTCTGGATCGCAGCGTTCGCTTTCCACTGGCTGTCGTCAACCTCATCGCCGCCAATATGCAGATATGGATCCGGGAAGATCGCCGCCAGTTCGCTGACCATCGCGTCGGCAAAGGTATAAGTTGCCTCTTTGGTGGGATCCAGCACTGGCTTCAGCACGCCCCAGTGGCGCTCCATGGCGTACGGCCCCGGCGCGCTCATCAGCTCCGGGTAGGCGACGGCAATCGCCGAGGCGTGGCCCGGCATATCAATTTCCGGCACCACGCGTATGCCGCGCTCGGCAGCGTAACGCACAATCTCGCGCATCTGCTCAGGGGTGTAGAACAGCCCGTCGCTGGCAAGCTGGGTCAGCTTAGGGTAGCGCTTTGAGCTGAAGCGCCAGCCCTGATCGTCGGTCAAATGCCAGTGCAGCACGTTGAGCTTCGCCGCGGCCATGCCGTCGATCTGGCGTTTAATATCCGGAATCGGGAGGAAGTGGCGCGCCGAATCGAGCAGCAGCCCGCGCCACGGGAAGCGCGGCGAATCTTCAATGGTCACCCACGGGATCGAGGTGTTTTCGGCGCCGTTCTGCATCAGCTGAAGCAAGGTTTCCATGGCGCGCAGCGCGCCGAAGCGGGTATTGGCGGAGATATTTACGCCGTTGGCGTCCACCGTGAGTTTATAGCTCTCATCGCTGTCCGGCAGCGGCTGCGGCTTCACCTTTTTGGCGATGGCGATGCGGATGGTCGGCTTGTCAGGTTTTTCGGCCTGCGGCTGTAGCGTCCAGCCGGTTTGAAGGGCGATGCGCTGGCGCAGGCGGTTGACCGCATCCCCCAGATCGTCGCCACTTACGCTCACGGTGAGTTGATTGTTAAGCTCCAGCGCGCCCTGAGTGGTCGGGCGTTCAACCTTCGCAGGCCAGGGCATTAAGGGAAGGTCGCCTGCCGGTGCGGCAAAGGCGGAGGCGCCGAGCATAAGCCCGGCGGTTAAGAGACTGTACCGTAACATGAATGTTCCTTATCTGACGGGCCAAATACAGGCAAAACATTCTGTTAACATGCGCTCAAATTGTCGTCAAGCGAATGCGCCGACGGAGATCACAGGTTGTTGAATTTGGGAGGAAAGCCAGCTGCCGGGTGGCGGCTTCGCCTTACCCGGCCTACGTTCGGATCGTAGGCCCGGTAAGCGCAGCGCCACCGGGCTTGCCGTTACTGCCACCCATACCGACGGCTATAAAACCCCTTCACCATCTGCGTCAGCACCATGTAACCCGCGAGGATCGCCACCAGCCATGGGAAGTAGCTCAGCGGTAGCGCCTGAAGTTGTAGGTAGCTTGCCAGCGGCGAGAACGGCAGCGCGATCCCGAGCGCCATCACAATGCCCGTCATCACAATCAGCGGCCACGCGGCACGGCTCTGAATGAACGGAATGCGGCGGGTGCGGATCATGTGCACAATCAGCGTCTGAGACAGCAGCCCCACCACGAACCAGCCGGACTGGAACAGCGTCTGGTGTTCCGGGGTGTTGGCGTGGAACACAAACCACATCAGGCAGAAGGTCAGAATGTCGAAGATGGAGCTGATCGGCCCAAAGAACAGCATAAAGCGCCCCAGATCGGCGGGGTTCCAGCGCTGCGGCTTCTGGATCTGCTCGTCGTCGACGTTATCAAACGGGATGGCGACCTGAGAGACATCGTACATCAGGTTCTGGATCAGCAGATGCAGCGGCAGCATCGGCAGAAACGGCAGAAACGCGCTCGCCACCAGCACGCTGAAGACGTTGCCGAAGTTCGAGCTGGCGGTCATTTTGATGTATTTGAGCATATTGGCGAAGGTGCGACGCCCTTCGATGACGCCCTCCTCCAGCACCATCAGGCTCTTTTCCAGCAGAATGATATCCGCCGCTTCGCGGGCAATATCCACCGCGCCGTCTACGGAGATACCGATATCCGCCGCACGCAGGGCTGGCGCATCGTTGATGCCGTCGCCCATAAAGCCCACCACGTGCCCTTCGCGACGCAGCAGAGTGACGATGCGTTCTTTATGCATCGGCGTCAGGCGGGCAAACAGCGTGGTGCGTTGGGCAAGGTCGGCCAGCTCATCGTCAGACAGGAGCTCAATGTCGCTCCCCACGACGACGTCGCCCGCGTCCAGGCCGACTTCGTGGCACACTTTGGCCGCCACCAGCTCGCTGTCGCCGGTGAGAATTTTGACGGTGATACCGCTCGCTTTCAGCGCTTTCAGCGCAGGTGCGGTGGTCTCTTTCGGCGGATCGAGGAATGCGATGTAACCCTCGAGGATCAAATCAGATTCATCGATACGCTGGTAGTCCCCTTCCCGCGCGGGCAGGAACTTGCTGGCTACCGCCACCACGCGCAGCCCCTGGCGGTTCAGGTTATCGGTGACGCGTTTGATGCGGCGCAGCATGGTCTCATCCAGCGGCACGATCTCGCCGTTATGGCGCACCTGCGTGGAAACATTCAGGATCTCCTGCAATGCCCCTTTGCAGATCAGCTGATGCACGTCCGGCTGCTCGCTGACCACCACCGACATGCGGCGTCGTTCAAAGTCGAACGGAATTTCGTCCACCTTCTGCCAGCGCCCGGAGAGCATGCGGGCAGACTCTTCATCCACACCTTCCAGCACCGCCACGTCGAGCAGGTTTTTCAGCCCGGTCTGGTAGTGGCTGTTCAGCCACGCGCTGTACAGCACGCGCTCGCTGGTTTTACCGGCGATGTCGGTGTGGTTCTCCAGCACGATTTTGTCCTGGGTCAGGGTGCCGGTTTTATCGGTGCAAAGAATGTCCATCGCGCCAAAGTTCTGGATGGCGTCGAGGTGTTTAACAATCACCTTTTGTTTAGAGAGTTTGACCGCCCCGCGCGCCAGCGTGGAGGTGACAATCATCGGCAGCATTTCCGGCGTTAAGCCCACAGCCACGGAGAGCGCGAACAGCGCCGCTTCCCACCAGTCGCCTTTGGTGTAGCCGTTGATCAGCAGGACAATCGGCGTCATGACCATCATAAAGCGGATCAGCAGCATGCTGACGCGGCCAATGCCTTTCTGGAACGCATTCGGCTCGCTCTCCTGCTCGCTGACGCGTCCGGCAAGCTGTCCAAACCATGTATTGCCGCCGGTGGCGGTGACAATCGCCTGCGCGGTGCCACTAACCACCGTGGTGCCCATAAAGCACAGGGTGTCGCACTCCAGCGGGTTCATCTGCTGCGGATCGCGGGTCCGCGCCACCTTCTCTACGGGCAGGGATTCACCGGTGAGTGACGCCTGCGCGACGAACAGATCCCGCGCCTGGATGATACGTAAATCCGCCGGGATCATGTCCCCCGCCGCCAGCTTCACCAGATCGCCCGGCACCAGCTGGTCAATGGGAAGCTCAATCCAGGCGTTTTCGCCGAGGTCGTTAATCACGCGCGACACGGTGGCGGTGTTGCTGACCATCGCTTTCAGCGCATCCGCCGCTTTGGTGGAGCGCGCTTCCTGAATAAAGTTCAGCAGCGTGGAGATCCCTACCATCAGGGCAATCACGCCTGCGGCAAACAGATCTTCAGTGGCGTAAGAGATAATCCCGAGCACCGTCAGCAGCAGGTTGAACGGATTGCGGTAGCAGAGCCACAGGTGGACCCACCAGGGAGAGGGTTTCTGCGCCGGGATCTGGTTATCGCCATGTTCCGCGCGGATTTTTGACACTTCTTGCGCGTTCAGCCCTTCCGGGTGGCCGCCAAAGGCGCGCCAGACTTCGTTTTCATCCATCGCCGCCACGTTCAGGCAGCGCTCGGTCAGGGAGGTGGGAATCGCCGCTCCCGCCATGGTGTTGGCATTTGGCAGCGGATCGCGCGCAATCAGGCGATGTGGCAGGTGACGGCTCAGCAGCGCTTGCAGCTGCCGGGTGATATTTTTCAGCATAGTCATTCCCCCGCATCCGCAAAGGCGGACGCAGTCTTTCCCGCAGGCGTGGCAAAGCCGTACCTGTCAGGCACTTAATTTATCAAGCAGGAACGTATGAACGTTGCTGCCTCACGCCGGTGAGACAGCAAAAAGCTGGCTTACCGGTAAGAAGGTTTTCTCCGGGTCAGGAGAGGTGTGGGATCGGGATCCATGTGGCCTCCGGTAAGTAAAAAGTTGGGTATCGGCGCGCAGTATAGAGATTTATCCATACCGTTTGTGACTAATCGGGCGGTATTATAACGCCCTGCAAATAAACCGAACGTAAACCAGACTTTGCCCATAGCGAATTCGCAGGATAGCATTAGGCTCAATTGATTATTTTATCGTTGTTACAGGGAATACAGCATGCAGAACCGCCTTACGATTAAAGACATCGCGCGTTTAAGCGGCGTGGGGAAATCGACTGTCTCACGCGTGCTGAACAACGAAAGCGGTGTCAGCGAGCGCACACGCGAGCGCGTCGAGGCGGTGATGAATCAGCACGGTTTTTCCCCTTCCCGCTCCGCGCGCGCCATGCGCGGGCAGAGCGATAAAGTGGTCGCCATTATCGTCTCGCGTCTGGATTCCCTCTCCGAAAACCTCGCCGTACAGACGATGCTGCCCGCGTTCTACGAGCAGGGCTACGATCCGATCATGATGGAGAGCAAGTTCTCCGCGCAAATGGTGGAGGAGCATCTCGGTATGCTTCAGCGCCGTAATATTGATGGGGTGGTGCTGTTCGGATTTACCGGCCTAAAAGAGGACGTGCTTAAACCCTGGCAGCCGTCACTGGTGCTGCTGGCGCGCGACGCAAGCGGGTTTGCCTCTGTCTGTTACGATGACGAAGGGGCGATCGTGATCCTGATGCAGCGCCTGTATGAACAGGGCCATCGGCATATTAGCTATCTCGGCGTGCCGCATGCCGACATCACCACCGGCAAGCGTCGCCATGAAGCGTACCTGGCGTTTTGTAAAAAACACAATCTCCCCGCCGTGGCCGCGCTGCCCGGTCTGGGTATGAAACAGGGATATGAACAGGTCGCCAGCGTGCTGACGCCACAAACCACCGCCCTGGTATGCGCCACGGATACCCTTGCATTGGGTGCGAGCAAATATTTGCAGGAGCAGCGCATCGGGGAGCTGCAATTAGCGAGCGTGGGAAGCACGCCGCTGATGAAGTTCTTACACCCGGAGATTATCAGCGTTGATCCGGGTTACGCCGAATCTGGCCGGCAGGCTGCCGCGCAGCTGATCGAGCAAATTACCGGGCGTACCGAGCCCCGTCAGATCGTTATCCCAGCCCATCTCTCATAATTCTTTTGAATAGATTATTGTGATCTTCGCCCGATTTCGGGAACGTTCCCATTTTCGCCGTCACGTTGAAGGAGTAGGCTTGCGCACAGGTCATAACCCCTATCACCATCTGTCATGAGGTTTCATGATGAGTAAAGTCAAACAAACAGATATCGATCAGCTGATCGTCCTGGTCGGCGGACGCGACAACATCGCCACCGTCAGCCATTGCATTACCCGCCTGCGCTTCGTGCTGAACGATCCGGCCAAAGCCAACCCGAAGGCCATTGAAGAGCTTTCCATGGTTAAAGGCTGCTTCACCAATGCCGGGCAGTTCCAGGTGGTGATTGGTACCGAAGTGGGCGATTACTATCAGGCTCTGCTGGCGACTACCGGGCACTCTTCCGCAGATAAAGAGCAGGCGAAGAAGGCCGCGCGTCAGAATATGAAATGGCATGAGCAGCTGATTTCCCATTTTGCGGAGATCTTCTTCCCGCTGCTGCCAGCGCTGATCAGCGGGGGCTTAATTCTGGGCTTCCGTAACGTCATCGGCGATGTGCCAATGAGCGACGGCAAAACCCTGGCGCAGATGTACCCGGCGCTGCAAAGTATCTATGACTTCCTGTGGCTGATTGGCGAAGCGATCTTCTTCTATCTGCCGGTCGGAATCTGCTGGTCCGCGGTGCGCAAGATGGGCGGAACGCCAATTCTCGGTATCGTGCTCGGCGTGACGCTGGTCTCTCCGCAGTTAATGAACGCTTACTTACTTGGTCAGCAAACGCCAGAGGTGTGGAACTTCGGCCTGTTTACCATCGCCAAAGTGGGCTATCAGGCGCAGGTAATCCCGGCATTGCTGGCGGGTCTGGCGCTGGGCTTTATTGAGACGCGCCTGAAGCGCATCGTGCCGGATTACCTGTATCTGGTGGTGGTCCCGGTCTGCTCGCTGATCCTGGCGGTGTTCCTGGCGCACGCCTTTATCGGTCCGTTTGGCCGCATGATTGGCGACGGCGTGGCCTTCGCGGTCCGTCACCTGATGACCGGCAGCTTCGCGCCAATCGGTGCCGCGCTGTTTGGCTTCCTCTACGCTCCGCTGGTGATCACCGGCGTGCACCAGACCACGCTGGCGATCGATATGCAAATGATCCAGAGCCTCGGCGGTACGCCTGTCTGGCCGATCATCGCCCTGTCTAACATTGCGCAGGCCTCAGCGGTAACCGGCATCATCATCGTCAGCCGTAAGCACAACGAGCGTGAGATCTCCGTTCCGGCTGCCATCTCCGCTTACCTCGGCGTCACTGAACCGGCGATGTACGGTATCAACCTCAAATACCGCTTCCCGATGCTTTGCGCGATGATCGGCTCCGGTCTGGCGGGCCTGGTGTGTGGACTGAACGGCGTGATGGCGAACGGGATTGGCGTCGGCGGCCTGCCGGGCATCCTCTCCATCCAGCCCGCTTACTGGCAGGTGTTTGCCCTGGCAATGGCCATCGCCATCATCGTCCCAATGGCGCTGACCACCGTGGTTTACCAGCGTAAGTTCCGTCAGGGCTCGCTGCAGATTGTTTAATTCTCTCTTTCGGGGCGCAGTTGCGCCCCTTCGCATTTGCAGGAACGCACTATGAATACCCTTCCTCACTGGTGGCAGAACGGCGTCATCTATCAGATTTACCCAAAGAGTTTCCAGGATACCACCGGCAGCGGCACGGGCGATCTACGCGGCGTAACGCAGCGCCTGGACTACCTGAAAACCCTCGGCATTGACGCTATCTGGCTGACGCCGTTTTATATCTCGCCGCAGGTGGATAACGGTTACGACGTGGCGAACTACACTGCCATTGACCCGACCTACGGCACGCTGGACGACTTTGACGAACTGGTTGCCCGGGCGCATGAACACGGTATCCGCATCGTGCTGGATATGGTCTTTAACCACACGTCCACGCAGCACGCCTGGTTCCGCGAGTCGCTGGATAAAGCGAGTCCGTACCGCCAGTTCTATATCTGGCGCGACGGTACGCCGGATACGCTTCCCAACAACTGGCGCTCCAAATTTGGCGGCAACGCCTGGCGCTGGCACGCCGAAAGCGAGCAGTATTATCTGCACCTGTTCGCACCGGAGCAGGCGGATCTCAACTGGGAAAACCCGGCGGTGCGCGCCGAGCTGAAAAAAGTGTGCGAGTTCTGGGCCGATCGCGGCGTGGACGGCTTGCGTCTGGACGTGATTAACCTGATTTCAAAAGATCAGGATTTCCCGGACGATACCCTCGGCGACGGTCGCCGCTTCTACACTGACGGGCCGCGCATCCACGAATATCTTCAGGAGATGAGCCGGGACGTCTTTACCCCGCGTAACCTGATGACGGTGGGCGAGATGTCCTCCACCTCGCTGGAGAACTGCCAGCAGTACGCGTCTCTTGATGGCCGCGAGCTGTCGATGACCTTTAACTTCCACCACCTCAAGGTGGACTACCCCGGCGGCGAAAAATGGACGAAGGCAAAGCCGGACTTCGTGGCGCTGAAAACCCTTTTCCGCCACTGGCAGCAGGGGATGCACAACAAAGCCTGGAACGCGCTGTTCTGGTGTAACCATGACCAGCCGCGCATCGTGTCGCGCTTTGGTGACGAAGGGGAACACCGCGTGGCGGCGGCGAAAATGCTCGGTATGGTGCTGCACGGGATGCAGGGCACGCCGTATATCTACCAGGGTGAAGAGCTGGGTATGACCAACCCGCATTTCAGCCGTATCACCGACTACCGCGACGTGGAAAGTCTGAACATGTTCGCCGAACAGCGGGCTAACGGACGCGATACCGATGAACTACTGGCGATTCTGGCGAGTAAGTCACGCGATAATGGCCGCACGCCGATGCAGTGGGACGCCTCGCATAATGCGGGCTTTACCGAGGCCGAGCCGTGGATTGGCGTTTGCGACAACTACGAAACCGTGAATGTCCGCGCGGCGCTGGACGACCCCGATTCGGTGTTCTACACCTACCAGTCGCTGATTCGCCTGCGCAAAACCCTGCCGGTACTGACGTGGGGGGATTATGAGGATCTCCTGCCTGACCACCCTTCCCTGTGGTGCTATCGCCGCCAGTGGCAGGGGCAAACGCTGATGGTGGTGGCGAACCTGAGCCATTTGCCTCAGGAATGGCAAGCGGACGCTCTCAGCGGCGAGTCGCAGGTGGTGATAAGCAACTACCCCGCCCCTCACACCTCAATGCTTCGTCCGTTTGAAGCCGTGTGGTGGCTAAAGCAGTAATTCCTCCGCCGGGCACGATGCCGTGTCCGGCTTACTTTGCTGTTTTTGTTGAATAATTAATCAGATTTTTCCTTCGCGTCTTTACAATTGCCCCAGCGCCCGCCGTTTGTACTCTCGTCTTTTTACTTTGTCCTGCATCAAAAAAATCGCAAACATGTTTGATGCAAATCACTATATGTAGCACTTAAAATGCACGCCGACCCAACATATTGTATTTATCGTCTACTATTCCAACAACAAGACGGCGCTTACGCTGGCCGGAATTGTGGATAACACGGGCTGGGCACGCGGGAAGTCTTTGCCGCGGCGAGGAATACGCCCGGTGAATACTTCTCCACCTCTGTGGATAACCTGTTTTTAAAATGGAGTGATCATGACACCGCATGTGATGAAACGTGATGGCTGTAAAGTGCCGTTTAAATCAGAGCGCATCAAAGAAGCCATTCTGCGTGCAGCTAAAGCAGCGGGAGTCGATGACGCAGATTACTGCGCCACCGTCGCAGAAGTCGTTAGCAGCCAGATGCATGAACGCAGCCAGGTGGATATCAACGAGATCCAGACCGCGGTTGAAAACCAGCTGATGTCTGGTCCGTACAAGCAGCTGGCGCGCGCCTACATTGAGTATCGTCACGACCGTGACGTCCAGCGTGAGAAACGGGGTCGCCTTAACCAGGAGATCCGCGGCCTGGTAGAGCAAACCAACTCGTCGCTGCTCAATGAAAATGCCAATAAAGACAGCAAAGTGATCCCGACCCAGCGCGACCTGCTGGCCGGTATCGTCGCCAAGCACTATGCCCGTCAGCATCTGCTGCCGCGCGATGTAGTCTCGGCGCACGAGCGCGGTGAGATCCACTATCACGATCTCGACTACTCGCCGTTCTTCCCGATGTTTAACTGCATGCTGATCGACCTGAAAGGCATGCTGACCCACGGTTTTAAAATGGGTAACGCCGAGATTGAGCCGCCGAAATCCATCTCCACCGCGACGGCGGTCACGGCGCAGATCATCGCCCAGGTGGCGAGCCACATCTATGGCGGCACCACTATTAACCGCATTGATGAAGTGCTGGCCCCGTTCGTGACCGAGAGCTTCAACAAACACCGTAAAACGGCGGAAGAGTGGCAGATCCCGAATGCTGACGGTTACGCCCGTTCCCGCACCGAGAAAGAGTGCTACGACGCCTTCCAGTCGCTGGAATATGAGGTAAACACGCTGCACACCGCCAACGGCCAGACGCCGTTTGTGACCTTCGGGTTTGGCCTCGGCACCAGCTGGGAATCACGCCTGATCCAGCAGTCTATTCTGCGCAACCGTATCTCCGGCCTCGGTAAAAACCGTAAAACGGCGGTGTTCCCGAAACTGGTGTTCGCCATTCGCGACGGCCTGAACCACAAGTTTGGCGATCCGAACTACGACATCAAACAGCTGGCACTGGAGTGCGCGAGCAAGCGTATGTACCCGGATATCCTCAACTACGACCAGGTGGTAAAAGTCACGGGTTCGTTTAAAACGCCAATGGGCTGCCGCAGCTTCCTCGGCGTGTACGAAGATGAGAACGGCGAGCAGATCCACGACGGGCGCAACAACCTGGGCGTCATCAGCCTGAACCTGCCGCGCATCGCGCTGGAAGCCAAAGGGAATGAAGCGGCCTTCTGGACGCTGCTGGATGAACGTTTACAGCTGGCACGTAAGGCGCTGATGACCCGCATCGCCCGTCTTGAAGGGGTGAAAGCCCGCGTCGCGCCAATTCTCTATATGGAAGGGGCCTGCGGCGTGCGCCTGAAAGCGGACGATGATGTGTCGGAGATCTTCAAAAACGGTCGCGCGTCGATCTCTCTTGGCTATATCGGCATTCACGAAACGATTAACGCGCTGTTTGGCGACAAGCATATCTATGACAACGACGCCCTGCGTGAGAAGGGTATCGCGATTGTGCAGCGCCTGCGCGATGCGGTAGACCAGTGGAAAGAGGAAACTGGTTACGGTTTCAGCCTGTACAGCACGCCGAGTGAAAACCTCTGCGATCGCTTCTGCCGTCTGGACACCGCCGAATTCGGCATCGTGGAAGGCGTGACCGACAAAGGTTACTACACCAACAGCTTCCACCTCGATGTGGAGAAGAAGGTGAACCCGTACGACAAGATCGACTTCGAAGCGGCTTATCCGCCCATCGCGAACGGCGGTTTTATCTGCTATGGCGAGTACCCGAACATTCAGCACAACCTGAAGGCGCTGGAAGACGTGTGGGATTACAGCTATCAGCACGTGCCGTACTACGGAACCAACACGCCAATTGACGAGTGCTACGAGTGCGGCTTTACCGGTGAGTTCGAGTGCACCAGCAAAGGCTTCACCTGTCCGAAATGCGGTAACCACGATGCAGCCCGCGTCTCCGTGACCCGCCGCGTGTGCGGCTACCTCGGCAGCCCGGATGCCCGTCCGTTTAACGCCGGTAAGCAGGAAGAGGTGAAGCGCAGGGTGAAACATCTGGGGAATGGGCAGATCGGGTAAGTTCTGCGCAGGGTGTCCCCCCACCCTACCCCTCTCCCTCAAGGGAGAGGGAACCGATCGAGCACATTGTTATTCCGGCCACCGGTTTTCTCCCTCTCCCTGTGGGAGAGGGCCGGGGTGAGGGCATCAGGTTAACGCTATGAATTATCACCAGTACTACCCCGTCGACATCGTCAACGGCCCCGGCACCCGCTGTACCCTGTTTGTATCAGGCTGCGTTCACGAGTGCCCCGGCTGCTACAACAAAAGCACCTGGCGCCTGAACTCGGGTATGCCGTTTACCGCTGAGATGGAAGACCGCATCATCAACGACCTGAACGACACGCGCATCAAACGCCAGGGGATCTCGCTCTCCGGCGGCGACCCGCTCCATCCGCAAAACGTGCCGGAGATCCTGAAGCTGGTAAAACGCATCCACCACGAGTGCGCGGGAAAAGACATCTGGGTCTGGACGGGCTATAAGCTGGATGAACTGAATGCGCAGCAGATGGAAGTGGTGGATCTAATTAACGTCCTGGTCGACGGCAAGTTCATGCAGGATCTAAAAGATCCTATGCTTATCTGGCGCGGCAGCAGCAACCAGGTTGTGCATCATCTGCGTTGAATGAAGGCGGATATCCTCTGTCCGCCTGAACGTCAAAACCGACTCAAACTCTCCATCGCCACAGCCTTAAACGCCGCAAAATTCTTGCACTGGCACAGGCGCGCCATCGCGCGTTCACGCAGGAAAGTGACAAAGATGTCGTAAATCGCCATTGCCTCTTCGTACTCGCTTTTGCTGATGGCGAGCAGGAAGATGACATGGGCGGTTTCATCTCCCCACTGAATGCCCTGCGGCGCCAGCACGGTGTAGACCACCGTTTTTTGCGCCAGCAGGCCGAGGGAGTGCGGCAGCGCAATGCCGTCGCCGAGCATGGTGCTGACGATGGCTTCACGCTCGATAACCGAATCCAGAAACTCCGTACCGACAAAGCCCTCTGCTTCAAGCTGTTCACACAGCTCGCGGAACAGCGTTTGCTGGTCGACAGGCTTGTCGATAATGCGGAAATGGGCCGCGTCGAAGTATTTTTCCAGCATCCACGGCCGGGTGCGGTCCACCAGCACCAGCTTGCCGATCTGCTCTAACTGATAATCGGTCGGGAACGGGGCGATCATCACCACCGGTTTGGATTTTTCGCTCACACGGGCGGTGGAGATCACAAAGTCTTCGCCAATGGCATCGGCAAGCTCGTACTCGCGAAGGGTGAGCGTGCGCGTCACCTCAATCTGCGGGTATTTACGCTGAAGTACCGCCTCGATCATGCGCACCATCGCGTTACCTGCGTCGCATACCAGCAGCACCCGCGGCTGGCGCTGGTAGCCGATGTTGTAGTGGCGCTCCAGCCCGACGCCGATATGCAGCACCAGAAAACCAATTTCGTTTTCGCTGATCACATACGGGGTGTATTTTCCCCAGCTCGACACCGCCGCGAGGGTCATATCCCACGCCATCGGGTAGTGCTGCTTGATGTTATCCAGCAACGGATTGGGGATCATGATTTGATACCGCACGCGGGTAATCATGGTTTTGATGTGCGTGAGCAGATCTGCATGCAGTTGCTCGTCGCTCAACAGGTTGTAGTTATAGTGGGTGTTGATGTAGCGCAGAATGTAGTTGACCAGGGCTTCGTCGTCGTCAGCGTTAATGGCGCTCGGGGCGATCTCCTGGATCTGCCGCGCCGCAATGTGCACGCACAGCCAGCTCTCTTCTGACGGCGACAGCGCTTTGCCCGCCAGCTCCTGGATAGCCACCGCGATATCTTTCGCCGCCTCATGCACGTTCTCTTCCACGTCTTCCGCGTGGAATTCCGGCAGCGGATACCCTTCGCTGATGCGCCGCACCGACACCGCGCAGTACAGGCGCAGGAACAGCTCGCCTTCGTCGGTCAGGCGAATGTGATGGCGCGTCAGCGCATCGTGCAGCACCGGCACCATCTTTTCCGCCACGCCCGCGTTCAGCGCCACGTCGGTCACCAGCGGGTTCAGGCTGTCCTGCTGCGCCAGCTCCCACAGGAGGTCGGTCAGGCAGGCGCGTATCGCCATCTCGCTGCCAAACAGCTTCATGCCGTGGCGAGGGCGGGTTTCCAGCGTCAGGTTGTAACGGTGAAACCACTCGCGCACTTCCACCATGTCGCTCTGCAACGTGGCCCGGCTGACGAACCACTCATCGGCCAGATCCTCCAGCTTGATGGAAAAGGCTGACGTCAGAAAACGCACCACCAGATAGTGCACGCGCTCAGGTCCGGTTCGCGGAATACGCAGCGCGCGCGGGTGGGACGCCTGCAATTGCTGATAGCGCGCCACATCATTAATTTTGAGCTGATAGCCGTTGCCCCGGCTCAAAATGAACTGCGCGCCGTGGCTGGCCAGCAGCGCGTTCAGGGCGGTGATATCCGCCCGGACGGTTCGCGTGGAAACCGACAGCCGCTGCGCCAGCTCGTCCTGCGGCAGCGTCTCGTTTTGCAACAGATCGAAAAGTTGCGCTAAACGTTGGTTCGGAAATCGCACGTCGTTGTCCTCTTACGGCTTAAGGTGAAATGACCATCTGGGATGGGCTGCCGACCGGGGTATAGTCTGGCTCGGCGCTCAGCTTGCCGTCCGGTGCCACGCGGAAACGGGTAATGTTGTCGCTGCGCTGGTTCATGACGTACAGCCAGCGACCCTGCTTATCGAGCGTCAGGGTGCGCGGATAGTCGCCGCGCGTCCAGACATCATCCTGATGCGTCAGCGTACCCTCTGCCGTTACGGTAAAGTGCCCGATGCTGTTATGCAAACGGTTAGCGACATACAGCTGTTTCCCGTCGGCACTTAGCGCCAGCCCGGCAGCAAAACTGGTGCCTTTATAACCGTCCGGCAGGGCTGAAACCGTTTTACCCTCTTTCAGCCTGCCATTACTGTCCAGCGCATAATGGGTGAGCGTAGACGCCTCTTCGTTAATCAGCCACAGGGCATCACCTTTCGGCGTAAAGACGAAGTGGCGCGGCCCGGCCCCTTTTGAGGAGGCGCTGATAAACGGCGGATCGTTCGGAGTCAGCTTCCCGGTTTGATCGTCAAAACGGTACTGATAGATGCGATCCAGCCCCAGATCGGTGGAAAAAACGTATTTCCCGCTCGGATCGGCGGCGATCATGTGCGCATGCGGGCCGTTATGATCGCTGATGGCGAAACTGCCCTCGACGGCAGCTTCCGGCTTCGCCGCGCCCGGTTCGCCTTTGTCCTGATGGGTGTCCGTAGCATCGCTCAGGCTGCCGTCTGCGTTAACGGGCAGCACCGCGACAGTTCCGCTGATGTAGTTTGCCACCAGCAGATGTTTACCGTTCGGCGTCAGGGAAAGATATACCGGCCCCGCGCCGCCGGAGGCCACCTGATTCAGCTCGCTCAGCGTGCCGTTATCGCCGATGCGCAGCGCCTGCACCACGCCCTGCTCCACTTCGCTTGCCAGATAGAGCGTTTTGCCGTCGTGTGAGACGGTTAACTGCGCGGCGTTCGGCAGCTTGCTCACCAGCGTTTTATCGTTCAGCGCACCGGTTTGCGGGTCGACGGTAAAGCGGTACAGCCCTTCGCCGTTGGGGTTGTAGGTGCCCACCCAGGCGTACTGGTTTTGAGCAATAGCAGAGGTAGCAAGTAAAGAGAGTGAAGCAACAAGCAGGGTACGGGTGTGCATGGTGGCTCCTTCGGGTGTGTGCGGTTTGTTTCCCCTCACCCTAACCCTCTCCCCAAAGGGGAGAGGGGACGATTACACCCTCTCCCCTTTGGGGAGAGGGCTGGGGTGAGGGGCAGGTTTTACTTCACCAGCTTCTTCGTCATCGCCAGCAGCGTGCGCACATCTTCTGGGCGCGTATCACCGCTGGCTTTATCGATAATCGAGCTGTAGATATGCGGGATGATTTTGCTCACGCCCGCGTCGAGGGCGATCTGCAAGATCGCCTCGAAGTTCTCCAGATCGATTCCCCCGGTCGGCTCCAGCCAGAAGTCGTGACGGGCGCAGGCTTCCGCCACCGCCTGGTATTCGTCACGGCATTTCAGGCCGCCCATCGGAAAGTACTTGATGGAGCTCCCGCCGAAATCTTTCAGCAGGGCGATGGCGGTTTCAACCGGGACAATGCCGTCCGGCGCGTTGCTGCTCAGCGGGCCGGTGGAGATTTTCACCATCCCGACGGTACCGGTCGGAGAGACCAGACCGTTGACCACGGAGTCATTTTGCCCCAGCAGCGCGCGGCTGGTGGCCACGCCGGTAAAGACCTGGTTAACGTGCTGCGGCTGCACCTGGCGGGAGATTTCACTCACCATCGCCGACTGGTTCGGATCGCCCGCGCCCAGGCCAACGGAGAGCGCGTTATCAATCAGCTTCGCGTATTCACGCATATCCGCGACCGCGCTCGCCACGTCCGGGTAATTTTTGGAGAGCACGCCCACCAGCACGTGGCCTTCCGCCGCCTCATAGATGGCGCTGGCGTTGGCCTTTGAGCCTGCCAGCACGTTCAGACAGACGCGGTCACGGTAAAAGTTGGGGGTCAGTTTCATGCGTTTTTCTCCTGTCCTAATACTTCACTAATGCGGCGGTACACAATGTTCAGCTGGTCAGCGTTTACGCTGCGCACGTCCGCCTCAATAATCCCTTCGTTGGCCTTGTAGCCACGGAAATAGATGGCGTATTCGCCCTGCTTGAGCGCATTCACCAGGTCACCCGTGCCGACGCCGGTGGTGGCTTCGTCGAACTTAATTTCGGTGCGGGCGATGTCGCGTCCGGCGCTGTCCCAGACCACGCGCGCGGTCACACCGTTAAGGGTGTTGAGCGCCTCGATAAACGGCGTCATTTTCGCCACCATCTCGGCGCCGCTCTCCTTGGTGGCCGTCAGGTAGTGTTCGATGGCGCAGGTCAGGCCAAGAATGCCCTCTTTGCCCACCTTCATCGCGCGGCCAATGCCCGCCGTCTGGCGCTTCACCCACTCAACGTACTGGGTTTTGCCAATCACCAGGCCGCTGGTTGGGCCTTCGATCGCCTTCGCGCCGCTGTAGATCACCAGATCGGCGCCGGATCGGTAATAGGTATGCAGATCTTCTTCCGCCGCGGCATCAACGATCAGCGGCAAGTCGTGTTTACGCGCGACAACCGCCGCCTGCTCGACGCTGAGCATGCTTTTCTGCACGCAGTGGTGCGATTTAATGTAGAGGATAGCCGCCGTGCGCGGGGTGATCGCCGCCGCCAGCTGATCGGCGGAACATTCGTTGGCGTAGCCCGCTTCCACCAGCTTGCCGCCGCCAAGCGCCACCATGGTGCCCACCGGCGCGCCAAAATTCACGTTGTGGCCTTTCGGCAGGACGATCTCGTTATTTTCAATCGGTGTGACGTGCAGGTTTTCCAGCAGCCAGTCGCTGTCTTTCACCAGCACAGCCGCCACGGACTGGGCAATGCCCGCCGACGCGCAGGAGACCACCGTCGCCCCTTCCACCTCCAGCAGCTTCGCGATGTATTCCCCGGTTTTATTGACCAGATCCTTCATCTCGAAATAGTGATTCATGCCGTCCATCGCCGCCTGCACCACTTCCGGGCGCGGCGTGGAGACACCCAGCGCCGTCATGCGGCCAGAGGTGTTGATAACCTGCTTTAAGTTGTACTTCTCATAAATCGAAGGCATGTTCCGTGCTCCCTTGTTCGGTCATGTAGCCCTTGCCCGCGCGGATCGCGGCAAGCGGCACCAGAATGTGTTCAGCCTGTAGGCTGTCGTTTTCGGCATCCGTCAGCACCGTCGGCTGGCGCTTGAGGGTAAACAGCGTCAGATCGGCGTCGAGGCCAGGCTGAATGCGGCCTTTGCGCGTCAGGCGCAGGCCGTCGGCGGCGTTGGCGGTGACGCAGTCAATCACCTGCGGCAATGACATGCCGATGGCGAGGAATTTCGACATCACGCTTGCCAGCGAGCCGACCGGGCCGTTGATGCGGTTGCGGCAGTAAATATCCGAGCTGATGGTGTGCGGCAGAATGCCCATCGCAATAGCGCGCTTCGCCACTTCAAAGCTGAAGCTCGCCGTACCGTGGCCAACGTCCAGACGCACGCCGCGCTTCAGGGCGGAGGTAATGGAGGCACGCAGCTCGCCGGAGGGCGTCAGGATGCGGTTTGGCTTGCCGTTGTAGCAGTGGGTGATGATGTCGCCGGAGCTCAGCAGCTCGGCGATTTCGTCGAGGTTCGGCGGGTTGTTGCCAATGTGCACCATCAGCGGCAGGTCGCCGTTCTCTTTCTGGATCGCTTTCGCGCGCGCCAGCGGGGTGATGCCGTTTTCACCGACCACGCTGCTGCTCATGCGCGCCTTCAGGCCGACGATAAAATCAGGATGCCGTTTCACCGCCTCTTTCACCGCGTCGGCGTCAATATTGGCCATATTGGCCAGCTCGTTCTGGGCGATCAGCCCCACGCGGGAGATGTTCAGCAGGGCAAACACCTCGGTGGAGGCTTTGCGGGTGATGGTGTAGAAATCGTCCACGTCGTCGGCCCCGGTGCTGCCCGCGTCCACCACGGTGGTGACGCCGGTGGCAATGCCCACGCTGTCCGGCTCGTCGTGGTAAATCGGGGAGTTCGGGTAGCAGTGGACGTGGGAGTCAATCCAGCCCGCGCTGACGAACACATCACCGTTAAGCTCAACCGTTTTACGGGCGGGAGCGTCAATTTCGCCCGTCGCGGCGATCTTCCCGTCCTGAATGGCGATATCGGTCAGGGTATCGTCGGCGAGGCGCGCACGGCGCAGGAGTAAATCAAACATGGGGTTCTCCTGATAGGGCGGGCGCCGGAGCGCCCGCGGGTATTAAAGGGCGACCGGGAACAGCCATCCCAAAATCATTGCGCCGAGGATGGCGCCACCGGTAATCGGCTTCTGCCAGATGTAGAACAGCAGCGCGCCTACCAGGGAACCGACGCCGATTGGAATGGAGGCGGTCATGGCGCTGAGGATAATCAACGGCCCGAGGAAGCGGCCGGAGGCGTTACCCGCGCCCATCATCACGTCTGCGCCGTAGGTGGAGTTGCTCTGGTTGATGGTGAACTTACGCGCCAGGATGATGACGTAGCCAATCGCCAGACCAATCACCAGGCCGGTAATCAGCGAGGCAATGAAGTTGGTCACCGGGAACATGATCCCCGCGCCCAGCAGCAGCGCCGGTACGCCGAGGCCCACGCCGGTCTGGATCGCCCCGCCGATATCAAGAATACCTACCAGCGACCCTTCGATAATTCGGGCGAACAGGAAGCTCGCGCCAAATGCCGCCACTGCGCCGTAAACGCCGGTATCAATGCCCGCTTTCAGCATCGCCACGAAGGCCACTTCGTTAAACGCGCCGATGCCGTAGAGGTAGTACATGTGCGTCCCGGCAAAGACGCCGGAGGAGAGCAGGCCAACGAAGATCGGGAACGACCAGTCGGCATACCAAAAACCTTTATTCTGTTCCATGTCGAGGCTCCTGTTATTTACCGCTGAGCGAGTTGTGGATCATGTCGAGCCAGTTCGGCACGGTCAGATGGAAGGATTCGATCATCTTCATGTCGAAGCCGCGGAAGAAGCCGCTCAGCACGAAGAGCAGAACGATCGCCCCCATCATCACTTTGGTGACGTGGTTCCAGCCGCTCTCCTCCACGCCTTTACCGATCAGAATACCCAGTACCAGACCCGGTACGGCGTTACCCATGATCAGCTGTGCCGCGCCGCCAAAGATGGTGGCCCAGAAGCCCGATTTTTTACCCGCGTCGATGGCCGCCAGCCAGAAGATTACCGGCATCACGGTGTTGACCAGCAGGTTCGCGGCAGGCACCAGCACCTTCACGGCGGTGACCTGAAGCGCTGCGGGCACGGAGGAGGCGGTCAGGTTAAGGAAGGTCACGACAATCATGCCGATGATGCCGCAGGCAATCGCCATTTTGCGCGGGTCATGCAGCGTTTCACCGACGTTACGGTTTTTGATCATCAGCGCGGCAGCACCCCAGTTTGGGATGATGCGGTGGTCAACGTCCTGTGTGAAGGCACCTGCGGCCACGGAAGAGGCCCAGGCGTTAAAGAAGAAACCTAACCCAAAGGAGAAGTGGGACGCCGGATCCCCTTCGCAGGAGTTCAGTTCCCCCAACGTACGAAACGCGCCCATACCCTGAGTGGTAGGCGCATGAAACATGCGTGCAGCCCCGGCCCCGACACCGACGCCTACCAGGCCGCCGATGATGAGCGATTTTATTAATATAATTAAGAACATCAGTCTGCCCTTTTATGAATAATCAGCGTTGCGTGACGAAATCCACCTGGTCGAGATTGATGGCTGTCACGTTGACGGTCACATCCAGCTCCACGCTGTAGGTGCGTCTTTCCCGGCGCAGAAAGAAGAACAGAAACGCTTCTTTTCGCACCGCTTCTTGCGCCTGAACGACCTGCACATCCTGTGGCTCAATACGCAGTAAGATATGCGGTGAGGTTTTCATCACCGCGGCCTGAACGTGGTTGAGCGCGTCGGCAAAGGCGCGCGCTTTGGCGTCGCCCTTCCCCTTCACTCTCACCGTGGTTGTGAACTGTTCTTTCATGCTTACGCGCCGTATTTCTTCTGCCACGCCTGTACCAGACGCTCGCCCAGCTCTTCTTTATCCATAAAGCCAAAGCCCAGCACGTTGCAGCCTTCGTTGATGGCGGTCACACCCTCATCCACGGAGCGCATTCCGTATTTGGCCTTGTAGCCATATTTGGTCTGAGCGGTGATGGCGCCCGCGCCGCCGCTGCCGCAGAAGGAGATGCCGAAGGTGGCGTTTTCCGCTTTCATCACGTCACCGAGCTTCATATCCGCTGCCATGCCCGGTACGACAACCGCGCGTCCGCCGGCTTTTTCCACACCCGCAGCCACTTTCTGACCTTTACCCAGGCGATCGCCAATCACGACTGTAATCTGTTCCATGTGTTGCTCCTTAAAGGTTGTCTTTCGCGACTTCGAAGTGAACGGAGAGCAGCCAGGCCTCTTCATCAGGAAGGTTGCCGAACTGCGCTACCACTTCACGGGCAAGTTGCATTGAATCTGGTGAAATTTCGTCGAACAGCTCTGCTTCAACCTCCGGCAGCGGCTCGCCGGTCACGGACCGGTGCGCCATTGCGCGAACGTGGGAGGTCAGCATCTGCTCCTGTACCGCGTTGGGGATGATGTTGTGCCGGGCCAGCAGGGCGTAGACCTGCTGAAGCATGGTGTTCGCGAGCTGTTCTGTTTGCACCGCCTGTTCCCCAACGTCGTTCATTACCGCTCCGTTAATCACTCGTCTTACCCCGTTAATGGCTCTGGAATAAAACTAACGTCGAGGGGGAATTGTTTGTAGCGAGTTGTTTTCCACTTCGAAGTGGAAAGGCGAGCAGCGGCAGTGATCTGTGCCACATAAATGCGGTGAATCTGTATAAATCGCTGGATTTACGTGATGAATATCACGCTATTACGCGGTATTAGACTGCTAAGCGGAGTGGAAAAGATTACGAGCAGGCTCGTAGAAATGTGACGTGGATAAGGTTTTCTTATGGAGATTCGCTAGAGTGGCGGCGGGTGCTTGAGACTGACCGTCTCAGGCATGGGACGGAAAGTGGAAAGCCCCGCCTGATAAAAAATCAGGGCGGGGGCTCGAAACGACACGTCACACCGTGGAGTTCGCTACCTCGCCCGCTTTAAAGCAAGGAGGCATCCATGAAACGCAGAAACCCAAGTATCGGGGTTTTGATGATTATTTCTTTGACAATAATCATCTTAACGCTGGTGACGAGGAAAACACTGTGCGAGATCCGTTTTCGTAATGGCTCGCTTGAAGTGACAGCGCGGATGGATTGTCGCTCCGGCAAGTAGGGAGCAATGATGCGGGGGCGCATCATGCGCCTCCGCATACTGAGAGAGGACGTACAGCTCAGGCACCCAATTAACGATACTTCTTGTGATACGCGTTGCGGGTCGCCGCAAACTGATCGGCTGCCGCCTGGGCTTCCTTCACTTTGCCTTCGTTCGCCAGCTTCAGCGCGCCGTCAATCTGGCCGACCAGCACGTCAAAGCCGTGGCGGTAGTCTTTCATCTCGGCGCTGTCTGCCGCTTTGCTTTCCAGCTTCGGCGGCGTCGCTTTTTGCGCATCCAGCGCAGCTTCACGCATCTTCGTCAGTGCGTCTTTCATTTCCGCCGCATTGTCGGTTTTCTGCACCACCTTCAGATTTTGACTGAGGATGTCCATGTTGTCTTCGAGATCGGCAGCAAACGCAGATGAGCCAAGAACCAGCGTTGAAGCCGCGACGATCGCTAACAGGTGTTTACGCATTGCTCACTTCCTTTTTTATTATTAATCACGCTTTTAAGGGGATTATTGCCCGGCGATTTTCATCTCAGGCAGTAATACAGAACCACACTGAATATTGCTGCGTGTTTCAATATCGTTACCGACCGTAACAATATTGCGCCACATGTCCTTGAGGTTGCCGGCGATGGTGATTTCGCTCACCGGATACTGAATTTCACCGTTTTCGACCCAGAAGCCCGCTGCACCGCGAGAGTAATCGCCGGTGATACCGCTCACGCCCTGCCCCATCAGCTCGGTGACCACCAGGCCGGTGCCCATCTCTTTCAGCATCTGTTCAAAATTCAGGCCCTGTCCGGCAATGCGCCAGTTGTGGATGCCACCCGCGTGCCCGGTGCTTTTCAGCCCCAGCTTACGCGCAGAGTAGTTGGTCAGCAGCCACTGGGTCAGAATGCCGTCTTTCACGATATCCCGGCGTTCCGTGCGTACGCCTTCGCTGTCGAACGGCGTGGAGGCCAGCCCTTTCAGCAGGTGTGGGTGCTCTTCGATGGTCAGCCATTCCGGCAGGATCTGCTTGCCCAGCGAGTCGAGCAGGAAGGTCGATTTACGGTAAACGGAGCCGCCCGCGATAGCGCCCACCAGATGGCCAAACAGGCCGGTCGCCACTTCGTTGGCAAAAATCACCGGGGCTTTCATGGTGGAGAGTTTACGCGGCGACAGGCGAGACAGCGTGCGTTCGGCGCACGCTTTACCCACCCACTCCGGAGACTGCAAATCCCCCAGCGCGCGGCCAATGGTATAGGCGTAATCGCGCTCCATGTCGCCGTTTTCTTCGGCGATGACGCAACTGGAAAGCGAGTGGCGGGTTGAGCAGTACCCCTGCAACATTCCATGGGAGTTACCAAACACTTTAATGCCGTAGTGGCTGTTAAAGCTGCCGCCTTCGGTATTGGTGATGCGTTTGTCAGCCTGCAAAGAGGCCTGCTCGGCACGCGCGGCCAGCTCAATGGCTTCATCCGGCGTCACTTCCGCGGGATGGAACAGATCGAGATCCGGCGCGTCAAACGCCAGCAGCTCTTTATCGGCCACGCCAGCGTAAGGATCCGGGGAGGTGTAACGCGCGATATCCAGCGCCGCCTGCACCGTACGGGCGATGGCATCCGGGCTGAGATCGGTAGACGACGCGCTGCCTTTGCGATTCTGGTGATACACGGTGATCCCCAGCGCGCCATCGCTATTAAATTCTACATTCTCCACTTCGCCATAGCGGGTGCTCACGCTAATGCCGGTGGTTTTGCTGACCGCCACTTCGGCGCCATCTGATTTACCTGAAGCAAGCGTCAGCGCGGTGGAGACGGCTTCTTCCAGAATCTTACGCTGCGCTTCAACTTGTGAGGTTACTTTCATCGCAAATGCCATACTGTAAGAGAGAGTTAAGTGAAGTCTAACAGAGAACCGTTTTTCAGTGCGCGTCTTAACTGGTAACATTAGCCTCTTTTTTTAAGGAGCCTGACATGACTAAGCAGCCCGAAGACTGGCTCGACGACGTTCCCGGTGATGACATCGAAGACGAAGATGATGAGATCATCTGGGTCAGTAAAAGTGAAATTAAACGTGACGCCGAAGAGTTAAAACAGCTTGGCGCAGAAATGGTAGAACTGGGTAAAAACGCGCTGGATAAGATCCCGCTCGACCAGGATCTGCGTGATGCCATTGAACTGGCACAGAAAATCAAGAAAGAAGGGCGTCGCCGCCAGCTTCAGCTTATCGGGAAACTGCTGCGTCAGCGCGATGTTGAGCCGATCCGTCAGGCGCTGGATAAACTGAAGAACCGCCACAACCAGCAGGTTGCGCTGTTCCATAAGCTGGAGCAGATCCGCGACCGTCTTATCGAGCAAGGTGATGACGCGGTACCTGAAGTGCTGAACCTGTGGCCGAATGCCGACCGCCAGCAGCTGCGTTCTTTGATCCGTAACGCGAAGAAAGAGAAAGAAGGGAATAAGCCGCCGAAGTCTGCGCGCCTGATTTTCCAGTATCTGCGCGAGCTGTCTGAGAACGAAGAGTAAACCCCTCACCCCAGCCCTCTCCCCAAAGGGGAGAGGGAGAAGAGATAATGTAGGCCCGGTAAGCGCTAGCGCCACCGGGTCTTTTTTTACTCTGCGGACGCGGCTTTCTTCGCCAGACCGTCCAGCAGCTTCTGATGGATACCACCAAACCCGCCGTTGCTCATCACCAGAATGTGATCGCCAGGCTGTGCGGCTTTCACCACCATATCCGCTAAGACATCCACGTCCGCACTCCAGTGCGCTGGCTGAATGCAGGCGTCGGCCACTTCGGCCACCTGCCACGGAATATGCTGCGGTTGCAGCAGGAAGACTTCGTCGGCACGCCCTAAGGACGGCGCGAGATCGTCTTTGCAGATGCCCATTTTCATGGTGTTCGAACGCGGTTCCAGTACGGCCAGAATGCGCGCGGTGCCGCCAACTTTGCCACGCAATGCGGCAAGCGTCGCCAGAATGGCCGTTGGGTGGTGCGCGAAATCGTCATACACCGTCACACCGTGGGCTTCGCCACGTAGCTCCAGACGGCGACGGGCGTTGATAAACGTGCCCAGCGCATTGGCGGCATCCGCAGGCAGTACGCCAACGTGACGCGCCGCGGCGATCGCCATCAGGCCGTTGTGCATGTTGTGCTCGCCCACCAGGCCCCACTTCACCTCGCCCACTTTCTCACCGTCGAGCAGCACTTCCCATTCGGAGGCATCCGCGTTGAGCTTTTTCGCCTGCCAGTGCCCCTGCTCGCCCACCAGCTCCTGCTCGCTCCAGCACCCCATTGCCAGGGTCTGCTTCAGGTTGATGTCGTTCTCCGGCAGGATAATGCGGCCCTGACCCGGAACAATGCGCACCAGATGGTGGAACTGTTTCTGAATCGCTTTCAGGTCGTCAAAGATATCAGCGTGATCGAACTCAAGGTTGTTGAGGATCAGCGTGCGTGGGCAGTAATGCACGAACTTGGAGCGCTTGTCGAAGAACGCGCAGTCGTATTCATCTGCTTCAATCACAAAGAACGGGCTGTCGCCCAGACGCGCGGAGACGTCGAAATTGCCCGGCACGCCGCCGATCACAAAGCCCGGCTTGTAGCCGCAGGCTTCGAGGATCCAGGTCGCCATACCGGCGGTGGTGGTTTTGCCATGCGTCCCGGCAACGGCGACAACCCAGCGGTCGCGCAGGACAAAATCATGCAGCCACTGCGGGCCAGACATGTACGGGATATTGCGTTCCAGCACCGCTTCAACGCATGGATTCCCACGGGTCATGGCGTTACCCACGATCACCAGATCCGGCTGCGGCTCCAGCTGGCTGGCGTCGTATCCCTGAATCAGAGAAATTCCCTGCTTCTCGAGCAGCGTGCTCATCGGCGGATACACATTGGCGTCCGAACCTGTCACTTCATGGCCCAGCGAGCGCGCCAGCATTGCCAGTCCGCCCATGAAAGTGCCACAAATCCCCAATATATGAATGCGCATACGTCACTATCCTTCTTCAATGTGGCGCACATTTTACTCACATGTCAGCGGCTGTGAAACGCATTTCAGGTAAATCCGTATTTTGCTGGCGCGATTCACCTCTGCGCTAATATTTGAATGTTTGTTAAGATTGTTGGACATCAACCGCTTTACTCAACATAAGATGCAGGGAAAGTGTTATGAAAACGTTAGGTGAATTTATTGTCGAGAAGCAGCACGAGTTCTCTCATGCTACGGGTGAGCTCACTGCTTTGCTGTCGGCAATAAAGCTGGGCGCTAAGATCATCCACCGCGATATCAACAAGGCCGGTCTGGTCGATATCCTGGGTGCCAGCGGTGCCGAGAACGTTCAGGGTGAGGTTCAGCAGAAACTCGACCTGTTCGCCAATGAAAAACTGAAAGCTGCACTGCGCGCGCGCGACATCGTTGCGGGTATCGCCTCTGAAGAAGAAGATGAGATCGTCGTATTCGAAGGGTGTGAACACGCGAAATACGTTGTTCTGATGGATCCGCTGGACGGCTCCTCCAACATCGACGTTAACGTTTCTGTCGGTACCATTTTCTCCATCTACCGTCGCGTAACGCCGGTTGGCACGCCGGTGACGGAAGAAGACTTCCTGCAACCGGGCAGTAAACAGGTTGCTGCCGGTTATGTGGTGTATGGCTCGTCCACCATGCTGGTGTACACCACCGGCTGCGGCGTACACGCCTTTACCTACGATCCGTCCCTGGGCGTGTTCTGCCTGTGCCAGGAGCGTATGCGCTTCCCGGAGAAGGGCAACACCTACTCCATCAACGAAGGCAACTACATCAAATTCCCGAACGGAGTGAAGAAGTACATCAAATTCTGCCAGGAAGAGGATAAAGCCACCCAGCGCCCGTACACCTCACGCTATATCGGCTCGCTGGTGGCGGATTTCCACCGTAACCTGCTGAAGGGCGGTATTTACCTCTACCCAAGCACCGCCAGCCACCCGGACGGAAAACTGCGTCTGCTGTACGAGTGCAACCCAATGGCATTCCTGGCCGAACAGGCAGGCGGCAAGGCGAGCGACGGTAAAGAGCGTATTCTGGATATCGTGCCAGAAAGCCTGCACCAGCGCCGTTCGTTCTTCGTCGGCAACCGCCATATGGTGGATGACGTTGAACGCATGATCCGCGAATTCCCGGACGCGTAACGCACGAAAAGGGGAGCCCGTCAGGCTCCCCTTTTTTTCGTCATGCCGTTTGCGTTGTCAATTTGAAGGAGGCCATCGCTTCCATCAGCTCGCGAGACTGCTCCTCCAGGGAACGTGTTGCCGCAGATGATTGCTGGACCAGCGCCGCATTTTGCTGCGCCGTTTCATCCATCTGATTGACAGCGATATTCACCTGCTCAATACCGCGGCTTTGCTCCTGAGAGGCCGTCGCAATTTCACGCATCAGTTTGGTCATACGCAGTACTTCGGTGGCGATCTCGTCCATCGTCTCACCGGCCTGCTGCGCCAGCTCGCTGCCCTCGTTCACGTGGGTTTGCGAATCGCTGATAAGCGAGCGGATCTCTTTCGCCGCATCAGCACTGCGGCTGGCGAGATTACGCACCTCACCCGCCACGACCGCAAAACCTCGCCCCTGCTCACCCGCACGCGCCGCTTCAACGGAGGCGTTCAGCGCCAGAATATTGGTCTGGAAGGCAATGCCGTCGATGACGCTCAGGATATCGGCGATGCGTGCCGAGCTGCCGGAGATGTCGCGCATCTTCTCAATGACATAGCAGACCATTTCGCTGCCGTGATCGGCGGTATCGGAGACCGACTTCGCCAGCTGGTGCGCCTGCTCGGCGTTATCGGCGTTAAGTTTCACCGTGGCGGTGATCTCTTCCATGCTGGCGGCCGTCTGCTCCAGCGAGGTGGCGGTGGATTCCGTGCGCTGAGCCAGGTTCATATTCCCGGCCGTCAGCTCGCGGCTGCCGGTATCAATCTGCGAGCTGGCGTCACGCACCCGCAGAACGGAGTCCATCAGCGACTGGCGCATCCCTTCGATCGCCGCGTTAAGGCGATTAAATTCCTGGCTCGCCGGCGCGTTCAGGGTATGGGTTAAATCCCCGGCCGCCACATGTTCCAGCTGGGCAATCGAGGCTGAAAGCGGCTTGAGCAGCATATGGCGCAGAACCAGCCAGGCCAGCACGATAATGCCAGCCGTCAGCAGCGCCGCGACGATAATCAGGATCAGCACGCGGGTTTTACTCGCCTGCACGGCGCTCACCTCCGCTTTGCCGCGCGCCTCGCTCCATGCCTGGAACGCCTGCATATCGTTATCAAACTGCTTCGCCACCGGGACCAGCTTGTTTTCCAGCAGATCGTAATAGCTGTCCGCGCTTTGCTCGTTCAGGGCTTTCAGCATCGGGCTGATACCCTGCTGGTTGTACACCGCCAGGCTCGCGGCGACGTTATCCAGCAGCTTTTGCCCCTGCTCATCCGCCACGCCGCTGCCGATCACGCCCTTCAGCGTTTTCTGTGCCAGCGCCACTTCCTGGTTAATGGTTTTGACCGCCCTGGCCGCATCGTCCAGCAGGCCGACCTCCATCATGCGGACGGCTTGCCCCGCTTCGTTACGCGCGCGCAGGATCAGCGTATAGCCGGCATTCAGTTGCACCATCTGTTCACCCTGAAGATGATTGATGCGCTGGAGAGAAGCGGAACTTTGTGTAAGGGCATAAATGCCGATGCCGCTGACAATCAGCAGCAGAAGGGTCATAACGGCCAGTAAAGAGAGCAAGCCGGTACGAATCGATAGCGTTTTAAGCATGATGTTATTTCCGGTAGCGAGATATTTCTGGGCATAAAAAAAGAATATCGGCCGCTACCGGAAAATGTTTAGAGTTTAAGCAATTTCAGCATGTTATCGCCCTGTTACAGAGGTATTCACCCGGGTAACAGGCGAGCTCTGGCGGTTCTCCCACAGCACCGTCAGGCCGCGCTGGAGCGCGATGAAAATAAACAACAGAATGCCGATGGCAATTTTGGTCCACCAGGAGCTGAGCGTGCCGTCGAAGTTGATATAGGTCTGAATCAACCCCTGGATCGCCACGCCAAACAGCGTGCCGAGCACCGTCCCCACCCCGCCGCTGAGCAGCGTACCGCCAATCACCACCGAGGCAATGGCGTCCAGCTCAACGCCCACCCCCGCCAGGGCATAGCCTGCCTGGGTATAAACCGAGAATACAATCCCCGCGAGCGTGGCCAGCCCGGTCGAAAGCATGTAGATGCGGATAGTCGTGCTGCGCGTGGAAATTCCCATCAGGTTCGCGGACGTGGCGCTGCCGCCAATGGCATAAACCTGGTTACCAAACCGGGTACGGTGGGCGAGGAAGATCCCGATCACCACCACGCCCAGCATCAGCAGCCCCATTGCGCTCAGGCGCCCCCCGCCGGGGATTTTCCACGCCAGGCTGGAGAGCGTGTCGTAGATCGGGTGGTTAATGGGAATTGACTCCTCCGACACCAGATAGCTCACGCCGCGCAGGAAGAACATCCCGGCGAGGGTGATAATAAAGGCCGGGATTTTCAGCGCATCGATCAAAAGCCCCATAAAGGCGCCGAACGCGCAGCCCATAACCAGCACCAGCGGAAAAGCCAGCAGCGGCGAAATGCCCCAAAAGCCAATCGCCTTGGCAAGGAACACGCCGGTAAAGGCGATCACCGACCCAACGGAGAGATCGATCCCGCCGGAGAGGATCACAAACGTCATGCCGACGGCGATAATGCCTAAAAAGGCATTGTCGGTCAGGATGTTGCAAATCACCCGCGTGGAGGCGAAGCCCGGGAACTGGGTCAGGCAGTAAAGGTATCCCAGCACGAACACGCCCAGCGTGATCATTAACGGCAAATTACGTTTTATCATGACCGCGGAACCTCTTAATGAGAGTGATAAAGCGCGGCGACTGCACGATAAGCACGATAAGCACCACGACCGCTTTGACGACCTGATTCAGCTCCGGCTGGAACCCGGAGAGCAAAATACCGGTATTCATACCCTGAATAATCAACGCCCCCACCACTGAGAGCAGCAGATTAAAACGTCCGCCCATCAGCGATCCACCGCCGATAACCACCGCAAGGATTGCATCCAGCTCGAGCCAGAGTCCGGCGTTATTGGCATCCGCTCCGCGAATATCGGCGGCCACGATCACCCCGGCAATCGCAGCACAGACGCCGCTCAGCACGTAAGTCAGCATCACCATCAGCCGCGTATTTACCCCGGCATTTTTCGCGGCCCGAATGTTAATCCCCACCGCTTCGATGAACATCCCGAGCGCCGTTTTGCGGGTGAAAAGCCAGAACACCACCAGCGTCACCAGCGCGACGATCACCGGCGTCGGGAAGAACAGAAAATTACCGCTGCCGATCCACGCCAGGCTCGGGGAGTTAAAGGTGACGATTTGACCGGAGGTAATAAGCTGCGCCACACCGCGCCCGGCCACCATCAAAATCAACGTCGCGACAAACGGCTGGATCTTGAGCACCGCGACCAGAATGCCGTTCCATAGCCCGGCTAGCACGCCGGAGCCCAGCGCGGCCAGCAGGACCACCGGCAGGCTGTGCCCGGCGACGGTCATCGAGGCGGCGGTGGCGCCCGCAATCGCCATTACCGCACCGACGGAGAGGTCGATCCCGCCGGTGGCAATGACCAGCGTCATACCAATCGCCAGCAGCGCCACGGGCGCGGCACGGTTTAAGATGTCGATCGGGCTACCAAACAGGCGGCCATCCTGCACGACGATCTGGAAAAAATGCGGAGCCACCAGGCTATCCACCAGCAGCACCAGCAGCAGCGCCACGATTTGCGGCGTGCCGGTCGGCCAGCTGAAGCGGCGCTTCGCTTCGCCAGTTTGCGAAAGAGAACGGGACATCACATTTGACTCCTTACGCCGCGATGGCATTCATGATCGCCGGAACCGACAGTTTATCCAGCGGGATCTCTGCCACCTGCCTGCGATCGCGCATGATGATGACGCGATCGGCATAGCCGACCAGCTCCTCCAGCTCAGACGAGATCACCAGCAGCGCCAGACCGTCGGCGCAGAGCGTTTCGATAAGCCTGATGATTTCGGCGTGCGCGCCCACGTCGATACCGCGCGTGGGCTCGTCGAGGATCAGGAATTGCGGCTTGGTGAGCAGCCAGCGCGAGAGCAACACCTTCTGCTGATTACCGCCCGAGAGGAACTCGATGGGCTGTTCCGCGCTCGGGGTACGTATACCGAGCTGGCGGATGAAGCGCTCGGCAATCGCGTTCTGCTCGCGCTTAGGGATCGGACGCAGCCAGCCGCGCTGGGCCTGTAGCGCCAGAATGATGTTTTCCCGCACCGAGGCGGCGGCAATAATACCGTCCGTTTTCCTGTCCTCCGGGCAGAAGCCCACGCCGAGGCACGACGCCTGATGCGGTGAACGTAGCGTTTGTGGTTTGCCTTTGATCAGCGCCGTTCCGCTGTCGGCAGGTTTGATCCCGAAGATCACTTCGGCGGTTTCGGTGCGCCCGGAGCCTAACAGACCCGCCAGTCCCACAATTTCACCGGGGCGTACCTCGAGGTTAAACGGCGCGATGGTCCCTTTTCTGCCGTAATCGTGAAACGCGGCGATCGGTTTTTCGCTCAGCAGCGTACGGCCCGCGCGCTGAAGCGCGTTGGTCTCCAGCTCGCGGCCCAGCATCATTTTGACCAATTCTATCTGCGGCAGCTCGCGGGTTTCCCGGCAGCCGACAAAGCTGCCGTTGCGCAGCACCGTTATACGGTCGCTCACCTCGTAAACCTGATCGAGGAAATGCGTCACGAAAATCAGGCTAACGCCCTGATTACGCAGCTGGCGCATCAGGGTAAAAAGCATCTCCACTTCCTGGGTATCGAGGCTGGCGGTGGGTTCATCGAGGATCAGCACTTTCGCCGAGAGATCGATAGCGCGACAGATCGCCACGATCTGCTGCATCGCCACGGAGAAACGGTTCAGCGGTTCGCGCACGTCGAGAGAGAAGCCATACGATTCCATCAGCTTCGCGGCGCGCGCTTCCATCTCTTTGCGGCGCAGCAGGCCAAAACGTCTGGGCTCGCGGCCAATAAACAGGTTGTCCGCTACCGACATGTTTGGCAGCAGGTTCACTTCCTGGTAGACCGTGCCGATCCCCAGTTGCTGCGCATGCGCGGTGTTTTTGGGCGAAATGGCGTTACCTTCCAGCCAGATAGCGCCGCGATCGGCGTGATAGACCCCGGTCAGGGTTTTAATCAGCGTCGACTTCCCCGCCCCGTTTTCGCCGAGCAACGCCATGATCTCCCCCCGCCGCAGGCTGAAATCAACGTTATCCAGCGCCTTAACGCCAGGGAAAAATTTACTCAGGCCCTCTGTGCGAAGGATTTCCTGGTGTTGTTCGGTGGTCATGGTTTCCCCCTCACCCTGACCCTCTCCCCGGAGGGGAGAGGGGACTATGTCGTGCCCATCTTTAATTTTCTGCCCAACCCGCCCTTTTCCCTCTCCCCTCCGGGGAGAGGGCTAGGGTGAGGGGGCGAGGGCTTAGTAGCCCATATTTTTCTTCTTCTCTAACTCTTCTTTCGCCGTGTCCGGCAGGTAGAGCGTGGATTTGGTGATGGTCAACTTCTCAGGCTGGGTGCCGTCTTTCTTGAATTTCTCCAGCGCATCGAATGCCGGGCCCGCCATATTTGGCGTCAGCTCCACGCTGGCGTTCGCTTCGCCGTCAATCATTGCTTTGTAGATGTCCGGTACGCCGTCGATCGAGCCGGTGAGGATATCTTTGCCCGGCTTCAGGCCCGCTTCTTTGATGGCCTGGATGGCGCCGATCACCATGTCGTCGTTGTGGGCGTAAACCATGCAAATATTTTTGCCGTTATTTTCTGCCTTGATGAAGCTTTCCATGACCTCTTTACCCTTGCTGCGGGTGAAGTCGCCGGACTGAGAACGGATGATTTTGATGTTTGGTGCTTTGGCGATGGCCTCCGCGAAACCTTTCTTACGGTCGATAGCCACGCTCGCTCCGACGGTGCCCTGCAACTCAACCACGTTACACGGCTTGCCATCCACCTGCTTCACCAGCCAGTCACCAATCAGTTTGCCTTCCAGCACGTTATCGGCGGTAACGGTGGTCATATAGAGAGATTTGTCTTTTACGTCGATGGAACGGTCGAGCAGGAAGACCGGAATTTCAGCATCTTTGGCTTCCTTCAGCACCGGCTCCCAGCCCGTAGCGACAACCGGGGCAATAAAGATGGCATCCACGCCCTGAGCGATAAACGAGCGCACCGCTTTAATCTGGTTCTCTTGCTTTTGCTGACCATCGGCGATTTTCAGCGTAATACCGCGCTTTTCGGCCTCACTTTTCGCCACATTCGTTTCAGCGGCGCGCCAGCCGGATTCAGATCCGACCTGCGAAAATCCCACGGTTAAAGGTGCGGCCATCGCCATAGACGACATGGCTGCCGAAACTGCTGTAACAAGAAGTAAGCGCTTCCACATATGAACGTCCTCGTAGGGTAGGTTATTGTTGGTTAAAAGATGTTCCGCGGATGAACTATAGCCAATGGAATATGTTACGGATTGCGTTACATCACACTTCAGAAAAGTGAATAAAACGTTAATCACAAGTTTGTAATCGCTTTCATTTCAACATTTAAAATGCGGCTGAGTTTATGGATTATCCTGTCATGGAAACGGTCTGAAAAGTGAAGGCGCGAGGGAGAGAAGTCGAAAACAGGCGGAGACTTTCAGCGCCAGTTGGCTATAATACCTGCCACTTGTTTACCATCCATTTTAAAGGACACCGACATGAGCTTACTCAACGTCCCTGCGGGTAAAGAACTGCCAGAAGACATCTACGTTGTGATCGAAATCCCGGCCAACGCAGATCCAATCAAATACGAAATCGACAAAGACACCGGTGCGCTGTTCGTTGACCGTTTCATGTCTACCGCCATGTTCTATCCGTGCAACTACGGCTACATCAACCACACTCTGTCTCTGGACGGTGACCCGGTTGACGTACTGGTCCCGACGCCATACCCATTGCAGCCAGGCTCCGTCATTCGCTGCCGTCCTGTTGGCGTGCTGAAAATGACTGACGAAGCGGGTGAAGATGCGAAACTGGTTGCTGTACCGCACACCAAGCTGAGCAAAGAGTACGATCACATTAAAGATGTGAACGACCTGCCAGAGCTGCTGAAAGCGCAGATCGCCCACTTCTTCGAGCACTACAAAGATCTCGAAAAAGGCAAATGGGTTAAAGTTGAAGGCTGGGATAACGCAGAAGCGGCGAAAGCAGAAATCATCGCCTCTTTCGAGCGTGCTGCTAAGAAGTAATTCTTACTGCTGATACTAAGCCCCGCGCGTCGGGGCTTTTTTGTGCCTTTCGATCCCGGTAACCCGTGCGAATGGGCGCAAAAAAACAACGCCACCTTACGGTGGCGTTGTCGTTTTTCAGAACTGGTCTCTGTCTAACCAGTTACCGCTTTCAATCAGCGTTAACCCGTCGACCGAACGTTGGTACACGTACATCCATGCACTGCCGTAAGGCGTCTGGATCAACTGGCGAGCGTATTCACCGCCCCTGGTGCGCAAGGCATCAAGTTCGGCCAGCGTGGCATTATCAATACGATAAACCTCACCCTGTACCGTTCCGTTCCCCGGAACTGCGCCTGGATAGTGGCCCAGACTGTACAACTGGTAGTTTTCGATTGTGTAATTTCCCAGCAACTGGGCGTTGGTCATCCAGTGGCTGTTGCCTTGCCTGGTTCGTAAACTGCCGTAAACAAATATTCGCATTGCTAAAACTCAAACTGATAGAGCAGATCAAGTGCCTGGTCTACGCCGGACACTGCTTCCAGATATAGCTTAGGCATCAGGCGATAACGTAACGTGAGTGTAGCCAGTGAGTCAAAGATCCCCACGCCATATTTTACCTGTAGACCCGGCAGTACATAGCCGCTGACCACTACCTGCGAAGAGTCACCCACGCCCTGAGTGTCCAGCGCCAGATTGCTTACGCCAAACGTCTCGCCGATTTTACCCACAACCTGACCACTTTGTGCAACCCCCAGACCGACTAACATTGATGTCATTGCCGCACCATCGCCCTGTTGGCTATCCAGACCCTGGCCGCGCAGCAGGTAAGAGAGCGCTTCCTGTTGCGACATGGCCGGGTCAGAGAAGATCTCTGCCTTAGGTTCATCGGCGGAGCCCGTCACGCGCACGCCCGCAATCACATCATCTTCGGTGGCTTCCGGGTTACGTATCGCTTCGATATTGAGTACCGGCTGATCCGGTGGACCGGAGAACAGCAGCTCGCCTTTACGCACAATCAAATCCTGACCGTAGGCATGGAAGCGCCCTTCAGGAATATTGATTTGTCCATTGAGGCCAAGCCCCTGTTGATCCTGCGCCACTTTCAGGTCACCCGTGAGTCTCGCCTTCAGCCCAAACGCGTCCAAACGCACGTTATTCCCCACGTGCACGATAAGATTACTATTGATCGGTATGCCAGCGCTCTTCTGTTCAACAGGTTTCAGATTTTCATTGAGCATAACTTCATCACTGGAGACGCCAACCGCGCTTTCCGGCACTTCGTGAACCACGATGCGCGCCCACGGTACGTCAACACGGCCGTCCAGGGTGAAGAGACTCGGCGTTGCCTCAAAGACCACGTCTGGCGACACGTCCAGGCGCACCATCGGCGGTACCGTGATACGCACCCTGCTGCCCTTGGCCGCAATACGGGCGCGCCAGTTGTCGAGCTGGCTCCAGTCTGCGTCACCGCTCAGGTTGATTTGTCCCTGCTGCGTCAGCACTGAGCCACTGAGGGTTGAGCTTTGGCCGTTAAAGTTCATCGTCAGCTGGCTTGGCTGCATATCGAACGGCATAAAGTTACCGTCAATGTCCACGCCGTTTAACCGCATCTGGCCAAACAGCTGCGGGCTTTGCGCATCCCCCGCCAGACGCAGGTTGGCGCTGAGCATCCCCGCCGCCTTTTCTCCCCGCGAGAAGATCGGATTCACCATCGCCAGGTTGAAGTTGCGAATATTGACGTTGCCGCCGAGATTGCGCCGCCCTTGCGGATCGGTAATTTGCACCTGTCCATCAAACTGACCGTTGTTGGTCAGGCGGATCAGCCATCCCAGTTCCGCACGATTGTTACGCAGGTCAGCGTTCACATTCAGGGTGTCGAACGCTACCGGCAGCGGCGCGTCATTGACCTCCTGCGTCACCTTCACGTTACGCCCGGAGAGCGTAACGCTGCCCTGCGGCAGCCCCTCTTTGGTGGTGTCCCACGCGACGTCCGCTTTACCGCTGAAGACCCCGCTGGCCTGGGTGGTTTCCGGCATAAACGGTTTCAGCATCGCCAGGTCGAAACGGTTGAGGTTGATCTGCGCGCGTCCTTCCGCGCCCGCATCAATGGTCTGCGGCACGCACAGCTCAGCATTCGGGTTGGTCCAGCAGTGTGGCCCAATGCTTAACTTTTGCTCCGCATTGCGGTAGTCCAGCGCGATGGATCGGGACAGCACCAGCGGGCCGACCGGCGTGCTGAAGCGGGTGTTATCCAGTACGCCCTTCCAGCGCGTTGCCTGGCGATCAAAACTGCCCGTCAGGTGCAGCTGCCCGGAGACCGGCTCGCCCTGCACGCGCAGCTGGAGATCGTGCTGCTTTTCGTTACCTTTTGCCGCCAGCGTGACCAGACTGATGTTCACGTCCGGCTGGGAGATACGCTCCACGCGCAGGTCCAGGTTTCCGCCGATCTGATCGGTGGATTTCACGTCCCCTTCGACGCGCACGCGGGCAATGGAAAGTTCCTGCCAGCGCAGGTTATTAGCAGTGATGTCCGCCAGCAGCTGCGGCGCCTCCACCGTACCGCGAACCTTCACTAACCCCTTCGCCGTGCCGCCAAGACCCGGCAGGGCGTTATCGAGATTTGGCGCGTCGATGGTGGCATCCAGATCGAGATCTTTCACCCCCAGCTCGCCTTTGATATCTGCCGTGTTGCGGCCCAGCGCCACGTGCAGGCCCGGGATCACCCACTGGAGATAGCTGTTGCCCTTAAGCGAGCCCTCTACGTTGACTTTGTTCTGCTTCACGTTGCCGGTGAGCTTGAGTTCCGGCACGTCCATCTGCCAGGTGCCACCGTACAGGCTACCGCGGGTTTTGATCAGGCCATCCAGTTTTGACGGCCAGTCCGGGACCTCTTTAGCGGTGTTGATCCCGGTCAGCTTCAGCTCGCCGCGCCAGCTGATCGCCTGCTGCCAGTCGAGCAGCGCGGTCAGCTCTGTTTTTCCTTCCAGCGCCGCCACGGTCAGCTTGTCGAGGTTAACCTGCAACTCGTTACCCTTCGCATCCAGGGTGATATCGGCGGGCGGTACCCCCTGCCCCTTCACTGCCGTGCGGAACGACAGCGTGTAGTCGGTCATTTTGCCACTCAGCTTCAGCTTCAGATCGTCAGCCTGGAACTGTTTTTCGCCGGTGAACGGCCAGTAAAGCTGCTTGCTGACAACCTCAAGGTTGAGCGGTAAACCGGCCTCTGCCAGCTGGGTTTGCCCGCGCAGCACCATATCCACCGGTCCGGAAAGGTTCACGCCGAACTCCAGCTTCTCACGCAGCGCGCCGCCGACCTTCACCTTCACCTTTTCGCCCTTCAGCGGATCGATGTTCAGGGCGCTGTTCAGCGTAATATCCACCGGCCAGTTGTCGCGCAGCAGCGCATTGCCTGAGGCGTTCACCGAGCCCTGACTGGAGTCGATATCCAGCGCGTCGAGCTTCATGTTGCCGTCGATGCTGCTGACTTTAAGCAGCATGTTGAAGACTGTCAGATCGGTATCGCCGGTCAGACGCAGCTGCTCGCCCTTAAACTCTTCGATATTGAGGTTCAGCGGCAGATGCACGTCGGTCATCTCCGGCAGAACCGGTTTCGAGAAGAGATCTTTCAGCGTTTCGCCCAGCGGTTTTTCTTCCGGCTGCGGGTTCTGGATCTTCGGCTCGACGATCTCTTCCTGCGCCACGTCGGCCACCTTCGGCAGCGCAATCAGCAGCCCTTGCAGGGAGGTTGGGGTCAGGGTGAGGTTTTTCTCCTGCCAGCGCAGACCGGAGGTGAAATCCATCACGGATACCGTCGTATCGTCGATTTTGATATTGACGTTATCCAGCGCAACCCGGTAGAGCGCAATCGGGTACGGCGTGGAGAGATTCAGCGGGCCGCTGTCCTCTTCTTCGACAGGCTCAGACTTCGGCATTTTTTTGGAATCTATCGCCACGTTAACGTCTTTTAGCGACAGATCGTTTACGCACAGCTGGCTGTCACGCAGGCAGCCGAGCTTGACCGCCAGATGAAACTCGCCCGCGTTCACCGCCACGCCGGGCTGTTCGTAACGGATATTTTTCAGGCGCAGATCGCGCCAGCCGCCCGTCACCTGGCCGATTTCCAGCCCCGGCACCCAGCGGTTCGCGGCGTTAAACAGCAGATGCAGGCCCGTGGTGGTGCCCACCAGAAACGCCACCGTACCGAGCAGTAATACGATAAAAATCAGCACCCCGAGGCTTATCTTCTTCCATAAACTCATAATTCAGGCCCCAGACCGATGTAAAACTGTAAACCGTGTTCGTCTTTGTCGCCCACCGGAACGGCGAAATCGAGCTTGATTGGCCCGACCGGTGACTGCCAGCGCACGCCTACGCCCGCGCCGGTTTTGAAATCGCTGCGGCGGATATCGTTCACCGCTTCACCGCCGTCAACGAACATCGCCCCCCACCACTTGCCGCTGACGTTGTACTGGTACTCCAGCGAGCCGGTCGCCAGTTTTGACGCCCCGGTCAACTGGCCTTTGTCGTTTTCAGGTGAGATCGATTTGTACTTATACCCGCGAATGCTGCGGTCGCCCCCGGCGAAGAAGCGCAGATCCGGCGGGACGCGTTCGAAATCACCAGTTTCGATCCAGCCGAGATTACCGCGCATCACAAAGCGGTGTTTGTCGTACAGCGTGCGGATCCAGACGTTTTGCGCCTGAAAGACGGAGAAGTCTACGTCGGAGCCCCACGCAGTGTTGGAGTAATCGATGGAGTAGCGCTGAGAGTCGCCCCAGGTCGGCATCAGGCCACCGCGCGAGCGGGTACGGCTGATCATCACGCCCGGATAAAGCAGCATGGTGGTGTTGGTAACGTTTGCCTGGGTAAAGTGGTCGAGGCTCCAGCGCAGGTTAATGGCGCGCTGCCAGCCGCTGGAGAGATCCCAGAAGCGTGATACCGCAAGCGTCGTCGAGTCCTGCTCGGTATCGTTCAAATCGGTACGTTTAAAGCCGCCCTGCACGAGGTAGTATTGCTCAAGCGGATTTTTCAGCAGCGGCATTTTATAGCTGAAGTCCAGCTGCTGTTCAGGCGCAGACAGGCTCACGCTGGTGGTCAGGCTGTGGCCGTAGGAGTTCATCCACGGTTTTTTCCACGAGGCTTTCACGCGCGGGCCGACGTCCGTGGAGTAGCCGACACCGGTCTCAATGGTGTTTTCGGTGCGCGGAGAGACCACGCCATGCAGCGGTAACACTTTCGTTTTACGGGATTTATCAAATTCCGGTGCCACCACCACGGAGTTAAACCAGCCCGTCGCGGACAAACGACGGTTCAGCTCGCCCAGGTCGCTGGACTGGTAGTAGTCGCCCTTTTTAAACGGCACCAGGTTTTGCAGATACTCATCACGGATTTGCGATCCTTCGAAGGTCACATCGCCAAACCGGTAGCGCTCGCCGCTGTCGTAATCGATATCCCAGAATGCCTGACGTCGCTCAAGCGCAACGCCTAGCTGGCTTTTGTTGAACCGGCTGTCGAAGTAGCCTTTGCGCAGCGAAACGCTGGTTAATGATTTTTTAAAACGATCGTAATCCCCGTGATTGAGCACAGTGCCCACTTTCGGACGGGTGCTGAGCAGATCCAGGTAGTCACGATCCGTGCGCGCGCCGCCGCGCAGCACCACGTTCGTGCCGCCAATCAGGACGGGTTCGCCCGGCGAGACGCGGGCAATCAACACCTGACGTCCTTTTGCCGGCGGCGGGCGTAAATCGAAATCGATGGTGGGTTCGTAGTACCCCAACGCCTTTAAGCCTTCGCGAATGGCGTCATCCACGCGCGCGCGAAAACGCCGATCCGGCGTGACCTCATCGCTCTGGATAGTAGAAAGCTGCGCACGCACGTTTTTTTCCAGCGCCCCGGATAACCCCTCAACCTGCAAACGGACATTCGCCGCGCTGGCAATCCCGCTGGTCAGCAGTAAGCTGACTAAACATAACTGGCGGATCTTTGTCACGTTTTCTCCTGAATATCCCTGTTTCCACCCTGGAAGCAAATGCAGTGCCGCTCCGCGGCAAAATACGGCCTGAAAGCCAAAAACCCAAATTACGGGTTGAAAAAGGGTGTAACACCCAAATATTTCTTATGATTAAATCTAGACTCATTCATCGCATTTATTGTGTTCAATTAAACGCTTCGTGACAACCTTAACCGAAACAACGCTACCCCGGAGGCCCCACCGTGAGTTTATTTGATAAAAAGCATCTGGTATCACAAGCCGATGCGTTACCGGGACGCAACACCCCTATGCCAGTGGCGACATTACACGCCGTAAACAACCATTCAATGACAAACGTTCCTGATGGAATGGAGATCGCCCTGTTTGCCATGGGCTGCTTTTGGGGCGTAGAACGCCTGTTCTGGCAACTGCCGGGCGTGTACAGCACCGCTGCGGGCTACACCGGAGGATATACGCCTAACCCAACCTACCGCGAAGTCTGTTCCGGTGAGACCGGTCATGCTGAAGCGGTGCGTGTGGTGTATGACCCGAGCGTCATTAGCTATGAACAGCTGCTCCAGGTGTTCTGGGAAAACCATGACCCGGCGCAGGGCATGCGTCAGGGTAACGATCACGGCACCCAATACCGTTCGGCCATCTACCCGCTCACCCCAGAGCAGGAGGCCGCGGCCCACGCCAGCCTGACGCGTTTCCAGGAAGCGATGCAGGCGGCCGGTGATAAACGTCAGGTCACGACGGAAATCGCTACCGCGAAACCGTTCTACTATGCCGAAGACGACCACCAGCAGTACCTGCATAAAAATCCGTACGGCTACTGCGGCATTGGCGGCATCGGCGTCTGTCTGCCTCCACAACAGGACTGATTACGGCATCAGCGCCACGCAAACCGCGTGGCGCGCAGCCTTTCCCTACGGCCACTTTTTGCCGAAAACGTGACCTCTGGCAGGTTTACACGTCTTTACGCTATACTACCGCTGAAATAATCGGCTCAACGCTACGAGCTGACTTCAATGTGTCTTCACACGAATGGTATCAACTCCCCTTCTGAGGATCTGGCGAGAAGCCGGATAAACTATGTTAAACAGTATTTTAGTAATACTTTGTCTTATTGCCGTCAGTGCATTTTTCTCGATATCGGAGATCTCGCTGGCTGCCTCCCGTAAAATCAAACTGAAGCTGCTTGCCGACGAGGGCAACATCAACGCATCACGCATTCTGAAAATGCAGGAAAATCCCGGCATGTTCTTTACCGTGGTGCAGATTGGCCTGAACGCGGTCGCCATTCTTGGCGGTATCGTGGGTGATGCAGCGTTTTCTCCGGCGTTTTATGGCCTCTTTGTTAAGTACATGTCCGTAGAGCTGGCCGAGCAGTTGAGCTTCATCCTCTCCTTCTCCCTGGTGACCGGCTTGTTCATTTTATTCGCGGACCTGACCCCGAAACGCATCGGTATGATTGCGCCAGAAGCTGTGGCTTTGCGTATCATCAACCCGATGCGCTTCTGCCTGTATGTCTTCCGTCCGCTGGTGTGGTTCTTCAATGGTCTGGCGAACGTCATTTTCCGCATCTTCAAGCTGCCGATGGTGCGTAAAGACGACATCACCTCCGATGATATTTATGCCGTGGTGGAAGCCGGGGCGCTGGCAGGCGTGCTGCGCAAGCAGGAGCACGAGCTGATTGAGAACGTTTTCGAACTGGAATCCCGTACCGTGCCGTCCTCCATGACCGGCCGTGAAAACATCATCTGGTTCGATCTGCATGAAGACGAGCAGAGCCTGAAGACCAAAGTGGCGCAGCATCCGCACTCCAAGTTCCTGGTCTGTAACGAAGATATCGACCATATCATCGGCTATGTGGACTCCAAAGACCTGCTGAACCGCGTGCTGGCAAACCAGAGCCTGGCGCTGAACAGCGGCGTGCAGATCCGCAACACCCTGATTGTGCCGGACACCCTGACGCTCTCCGAAGCGCTGGAAAGTTTCAAAACCGCCGGGGAAGACTTCGCGGTGATCATGAACGAATACGCGCTGGTGGTGGGCATTATCACCCTCAACGACGTTATGACGACCCTGATGGGCGACCTGGTCGGCCAGGGGCTGGAAGAGCAGATTGTTCAGCGTGACGAAAATTCATGGCTCATCGATGGCGGTACGCCGATTGAAGACGTCATGCGCGTGCTCGACATCGACGAGTTCCCGCAGTCCGGAAACTACGAGACCATCGGCGGCTTTATGATGTTTATGCTGCGTAAAATCCCGAAACGTACCGACTCAGTGAAGTTCTCCGGCTTCAAGTTTGAAGTGGTGGATATTGATAACTACCGCATCGATCAGCTGCTGGTAACGCGTATTGATAGCAAACCGACCGTGCTGGTGCCGAAACTGCCGGATGCGGAAGAGAAGGTGTCGGCGTAATTTATGAAGGGCAGCGTTGAGCTGCCCTTTTTGTTTTAAAACGGAAGCTGCCGTTTATGTAATTTAAATAATTTTTTAAGTCCTTAGAAGGGGGACGAATTGAGATAAATAAAGGCAGAGCCTACGATATTATTAAATTTAAAAATATCCCCGCTTACTTTAAGAAAAATCGTTCTGTCTTCAATGCTAACTTTCACGCCAGGATCGGTGGTGACAAGGAAAGGTTCATAACCATTTTTAATGTCTTCTAAAAAAACTTCATCGGTCTTTTGTGCCGTGTAAAGATAATATTTATATACGAAAGAAGTCGTCGCACCCGCGCTGCTTTCCGTGATATACAACATAGACTTATCAACTACGGCATGCCGATAAACTATAGTCTGTTCAAGGTAAAAAAAGTCACCAAGCATGCGCCAAATCCCATATCCTATGGTAGCTAACATAAATAACACAAATATATTCTTATTTTTAAAAACCAGATCTCGATGCATAATTATTCCATTTATTTTCCATGCGTAACGGCTTCCCTTCTCAGCCAACAGTTAAAGCTGACCTTTTTACAACTCGCTTATAAAAAGTATAGGGGTATTGTTTATGCCATGGATAATAAGTCCAATAGTGATCCAAGTTTTTAATGTTTTATATCAATTTTTAGCACTGAAAAAGATTTTAAGAAAAACTTCATCAATTCATGGTTATGCCCGTTAATACAAATAACGCCAAGTCAAAACTATCTGCTTCAGGGTATGTCTCTGGACTGGCCCTACAAACATCAACGGCTCCCATTGGGAGCCGTCTTTTTAACAACTACTGCATAGCACGTTGGTTAAGCCATCTCAGTTTGCAGACGCATAACCTGACGGTTGACTTCGGACATCACAGACAAGTGCTGTTTGTCCTTCACTTTCGGGATAAGGATTTTGCCCTTATCGAACTCAAAAGCGCCAACATCCTTGATGTACAACCGTCCACGGAACAGGATCTTCACGTACTTCGCCACCTGAAGCGGGTTGTAGCGTTGGAAAATTTTCATTCTTGTATCTCCTGCGAATCATACGCTCTTGCGGTGCCACAATCGGCCCGACTGTCCTGAGCGCAAATTTTGATGCCCAATGACTATAGACCAGAACCTCGTACTTACCCAGTGTGCATAAGTTTATTTACCGTTTGATTACAATTATTCAGAATAATCTTTGCAAAGCGTGATACAGCGCAGTATATGCCGTCGTTTTTGCATAGATATGTGCGTTCGCCCGCAAACTGGCATCGGGATTGCGGGAAAAGCCTATTGATCGCACTTATGATTAAAAGCGCATGACCAAGTGGTCGGATCACCTGCTAACAATAAGGAAACACCATGACCCTACGTAACCTCCTGGCAGCAGCTTGCCTGTTGCTGCCGCTGATGGCTTCCGCACACAACATTGAAAAAGGACAACGTGTCCCGCCGGTCGGGATTGCTGACCGGGGAGAATTGATTCTCGACAATGATAAGTTTAGCTATAAAGTCTGGAATAGCGCGCAGCTTGCGGGCAAAGTGAGAGTTGTACAACATATTGCCGGACGTACATCCGCTAAAGAGAAAAACGCTACCCTCGTGGAGGCGATCAAGGCCGCAAAACTCCCGCACGATCGCTACCAGACCACTACCATCGTGAACACCGACGACGCCATTCCCGGCTCCGGCATGTTTGTGCGCTCAAGCCTTGAGAGCAATAAGAAGCTCTATCCCTGGTCGCAGTTTATTGTCGACAGCAACGGCGTGACGCGTAAGGCGTGGCAGCTGGAAGAGGAGAGTTCAGCGATTGTCGTGCTGGACAAAAACGGTCGCGTAGAGTGGGTTAAAGACGGCGCGCTGACGCAGGATGAGGTGCAGCAGGTGGTTGGCCTGCTGCATAAGCTGCTGACTCAGTAAAGTGACACCCGGAAGCCCGGATTCAGGAATGACTCGCGCGGGGTGTAGTCCAGTGGCTTACCCTGCCAGTCATGCACATGCGCGCCAGCGGCCGCCGCCACCGCATGCCCTGCCGCCGTATCCCAGACGTTCGTCGGCCCGAAACGTGGGTACAGCTGCGCCTGCCCTTCCGCCACCAGACAGAACTTCAGCGACGAGCCAATCGACGTCGTCTGGTGTTCACCCAGCTGTTGCAGATACTCCTCCAGCTCGCTGTCACTGTGCGAGCGGCTGATCACCACCAGCGGAGGACGGGCATCACGCACCTGGATCTGCTTACGCACGCCGCACTCTTCCTTCCAGGCTTTACCTTCCGCCGCGCTGTACATCACCTTCATCACCGGGGCATAAACCACGCCCAGTACCGCTTTCCCGTTTTCAATCAGAGCGATGTTGACGGTGAATTCACCGTTACGCTTGATAAACTCTTTCGTGCCGTCCAGCGGGTCGACAAGCCAGTAACGCTGCCAGTGCTGACGTTCATCCCAGCTCTGGGGCGCTTCTTCAGAAAGGACCGGAATATCCGGCGTCAGGGCCTGCAAACCTTTCAGGATCACTGCATGCGCCGCGATATCCGCCGCCGTCACCGGGGAGTCATCCGCTTTGCTGACAACATCCATCGGTTTCGCACCGTCGTACACCTGCATAATGGCATCACCCGCATCCCGTGCGAGCTGACAAATTTTATCTAACATTATCCACCTCTTCGTTAACGCAGTGGGCATAACTTATTGTTTTAGTTATATCGTAATGTGAACAATTCCGCTATCTGTGAAGCAATTCTGGTTTCAGCGCCCTTTTTTCTGGCAGCATTCACACTTCTGTAAGCAACAAATACTACATACATATTCTTTTGTGGCTTGGATCGAAAAAAGGACTCCTCAGATGATTAAGTTTAGCGCAACGCTCCTGGCAACGCTGATTGCGGCAAGCGTTCAGGCAGCGACGGTGGATCTCCGTATTATGGAAACCACCGATCTGCACAGCAATATGATGGACTTCGATTACTACAAAGATACCCCTACGGAAAAATTCGGACTGGTACGCACGGCAAGTTTGATCAACGCCGCCCGCGGTGAAGTGAAAAACAGCGTGCTGGTTGATAACGGGGACTTAATTCAGGGCAGCCCGCTCGGCGACTACATGGCGGCGAAGGGGCTGAAAAAAGGCGAGATCCACCCTGTCTATAAAGCGATGAACACCCTGGATTATGCGGTTGGCAACCTGGGCAACCACGAATTTAACTACGGCCTGAAATACCTGCACGACGCGCTGGCAGGGGCAAAATTCCCGTACGTTAACGCCAATATCATCGACGTTAAGACGAAGAAGCCGCTCTTCACCCCTTATCTGATTAAAGAGACCGAGGTTGTCGACCAGGACGGTAAAAAACAGACGCTGAAAATCGGCTATATCGGTTTTGTACCGCCGCAGATCATGACGTGGGATAAAGCCAACCTCGACGGGAAAGTAACCGTCAACGACATTACCGAAACCGCGCGCAAATACGTGCCGGAGATGCGGGCGAAAGGGGCGGATGTGGTGGTCGTCGTGGCCCACTCCGGCCTCTCGGCCGACCCGTATCAGGTGATGGCTGAGAACTCCGTGTACTATCTCAGCCAGGTGCCGGGCGTGGATGCGATCCTGTTTGGTCACGCCCATGCCGTCTTCCCGGGCAAAGATTTCGCTGATATCAAAGGCGCGGACATCGAAAAAGGGACGCTCAACGGTGTGCCATCGGTGATGCCGGGCATGTGGGGTGACCACCTTGGCGTGGTGGATCTGGTGCTGAATAACGACAGCGGAAGCTGGAAAGTCACGCAGTCGAAAGCGGAAGCGCGTCCGATCTACGACGCTGCGGCCAAAAAATCTCTGGCAGGGGAAGATAAAAAGCTGGTCGACGTCCTGAAGCATGACCACGACGCGACGCGTGAATTTGTCAGCAAGCCGATCGGTAAATCGGCTGATAACATGTACAGCTTCCTCGCGCTGGTACAGGATGACCCGACCGTGCAGGTAGTCAACATGGCGCAGAAAGCCTATGCGGAGCACTATATTCAGGGCGATCCGGATCTGGCAAATCTGCCGGTACTGTCTGCCGCGGCGCCATTCAAAGTGGGCGGACGTAAGAACGATCCGGCCAGCTACGTTGAGGTGGAAAAAGGCCAGCTGACCTTCCGTAATGCCGCCGATCTCTACCTCTATCCCAACACACTCGTGGTGGTGAAAGCCACCGGGAAAGAGGTGAAGGAGTGGCTGGAGTGCTCTGCCGGACAGTTCAACCAGATCGATCCGCACAGCAGCAAACCGCAGTCGCTGATTAACTGGGACGGTTTCCGCACCTACAACTTCGACGTGATCGACGGCGTGGATTATCAGATTGACGTTACCCAGCCCGCGAAATATGACGGCGAATGTCAGGCCATTAATCCGCAGGCAGAACGCATCAAAAACCTGACCTTCAACGGCAAAGCGATTGATCCGAATGCCACTTTCCTGGTGGTGACCAACAACTACCGCGCCTATGGCGGTAAGTTTGCCGGTACGGGTGACAGCCATATCGCCTTTGCCTCACCGGATGAGAACCGTTCGGTGCTGGCGGCGTGGATCAGCGCGGAGTCGAAAAAGGCGGGTGAAATTCATCCGGCGGTGGATAACAACTGGCGACTTGCGCCGATCCACAGCGACACTAAGCTGGATATTCGCTTTGAGACATCTCCGTCCGATAAAGCAGCCGCGTTTATCAAGGATAAGGCGCAGTATCCGATGCAAAAGGTCGCGACGGATGATATTGGGTTCGCGATTTATCAGGTGGATTTGAGCAGGTAGCGATGATTGTGCCGGGTGGCGGCTTCGCCTTACCCGGCCTACCCGCAATCCTCGATCCCGTAGGCCGGGTAAGCGCAAGCGCCACCCGGCATTTCATGCCGCACGCTCGTCCCTATTCGCCATCACCTGCGGCGTATTGACCTCAATCCAGTCGGCCAGCGCGGCCACCTTCTCGCTTACCTCCCGCCCCAGCGGCGTCAGGCTATACTCCACATGCGGCGGCACGACCGGATACGACACGCGATCGACAAACCCGTCATGTTCCAGCGCCTGTAAAGACTGAGCCAGCATCTTCTCGCTGACGCCGCCCATCTTGCGGCGCAGATCGCTGAAGCGATGCGTCCCCTGACGTAACGCCACCAGGATCAGCACGCCCCAGCGGCTGGTTACGTGTTTGAGCACCTCCCGTGACGGGCACTGTTCCGCAAAGAGGTTGCCATCGCGCATTTGCTCGCTGAGCGTTGGTATTGTTGTTTTCATACTTACCTTTTTGTACGTACTTACTAAAAGTTAGTTAAGGTGATAGTGTGCCACAACACCAGACAAACACGAAGGAGATTCATCATGATCGCGATTACCGGCGCAACCGGCCAGCTTGGCCAACACGTTATTGAAGAACTACTGAAAACCGTTCCGGCCAGCCAGATCGTGGCTATTGTGCGTAACCTGGCGAAAGCCGAAGCGTTGCGTCAGCAAGGGGTCGTTGTGCGTCAGGCGGATTACACCGATGAAGCCGCATTTACCACCGCGCTGAACGGCGTGGATAAACTGCTGCTCATCTCCTCCAGCGAAGTGGGCCAGCGCGCCGTACAGCACCAGAACGTGATAAACGCCGCCAAAGCCGCCGGGGTGAAATTCATCGCCTATACCAGCCTGCTGCATGCTGACAAATCCCCGCTGGGTCTGCACGTTGAGCACGTCGAAACCGAAAATGCCCTGGCGGCCTCCGGCGTGCCTTACGCCCTGCTGCGCAACGGCTGGTACACCGAAAACTACCTGGCAAGCGCGCCGCCAGCGCTGGAACACGGCGTGTTTATGGGGGCCGCAGGCGAAGGCAAAATTGCCTCTGCGACCCGTGCGGATTACGCGGCGGCGGCAGCGAAAGTGATTTCTGAAGAGGGTCATGCCGGCAAGGTGTATGAACTGGCGGGTGATAATGCCTGGACGCTGAGCGAACTGGCTGCGGAACTGAGCAAGCAGAGCGGTAAGCCGGTAACGTATCAGAACCTCAGCGAAGCCGATTTCGCCGCTGCGCTGAAGGGCGTTGGTCTGCCTGCCGGGCTGGCGGAAATGCTGGCGGACTCCGACACCGGCGCGTCCAAAGGCGGCCTGTTCGACGACAGCCATACCCTGAGCAAGCTCATTGGCCGCCCAACCACACCGCTGGCGGAAAGCGTCAAAGCCATCCTGTAGTTGTTAAAAATTGGTTATTTTTTGTGGCGTCCCCTCGGGTCATCTCTGATAATGAAGCGATGACCCACAAGGAGGCTCACCGTGCAAGGCGTACCGGAACAGTTCACTGATGAGAGAGACAGCGCGCGCTTTCGCCATCTGGCGCAGCTGCCGGGCCTGGAGCTTTATCACGCCCATATCTCTGACTACGCCTTCGAGCCGCACACTCATGAAGCCTTCGGTATCGGCACCATCGAAACCGGTGCCGAACGCTTCCGCTATCGCGGTACCCAGCATCTTGCCGCGGAAAAATCCGTCGTGACCATGAACCCGGACGAGATCCACACCGGGGAATCCGCCACTGAAGGCGGCTGGCGCTACCGGATGGTCTACATCGAACCCGACCTGCTGGAAGAGGTCACTGGCCTGCGTCACTGGTGGTTTAGCGACGTCACGCGTCACGATCCGCTGCGCTCGCAACAGATAGGCCAGTTGATTTATGGCCTGTGGCACACGGACGATCCGCTGGCGCAGAAGGGGCTGCTACTGGATTTGATTCAGACTTTTCAGCCGCTGGCCCACCATGCGCCGGTGGTGCAGGAGGCCACGCACCGCTTCGAACGCGTTCGCGACTACCTGCACGACAACTATATGCGCTCGCTGACCCTGGACGAGCTGGCTAACGTTGTCTCGCTCAGCCCGTACCATTTTCAGCGCCAGTTCAAAGCCCATTTCCACGTTACGCCCCACCAGATGCTGATGGCCATCCGGCTGTGGCGCGCCAAAGCATTCCTCACCCATGGCATGCCTGCCGCCGAGGTGGCCGCCGCGACCGGGCTGACCGATCAGTCGCACCTGACCCGCGCCTTCACCCGTCGCTACGGCATCACGCCCGTGCGCTACCAGAAACAGGTTATGCCGCGCTAATGCGCAACCTCATACAATACGCGCCCGTTTTGCCCTCCTACACTGAGCGCAAAGTGAATCAAGATGGATGGAAGAATGATTAGCGGCGTGTTGTATGCCCTGCTTGCGGGTTTGATGTGGGGGCTGATTTTTGTCGGCCCGCTGATTGTGCCGGAGTACCCGGCAATATTGCAGTCGACCGGACGTTACCTGGCGCTGGGGCTGATTGCCGTGCCGCTGGCGTGGCTGGGGCGCGCGCGTCTGCGTCAGCTGGGCCGCCAGGACTGGCTCACCGCGCTGGGGCTGACCATGATGGGTAATCTGATCTACTACGTCTGTCTGGCGAGCGCCATTCAGCGCACCGGTGCGCCGGTGTCGACCATGATTATCGGCACGCTGCCGGTGGTCATCCCGGTTTTCGCGAACCTGCTTTACAGCCAGCGTGACGGCAAACTGGCGTGGTCAAAAATGGCGCCGGCGCTGGTCTGCATTGCCGTGGGGCTGGTGTGCGTGAATATTGCCGAGCTTCGCCATGGTCTGGAAAATTTCAGCGTGTGGCGTTACGGTTCAGGGATCTTTCTGGCGTTTATTTCGGTTGTCTGTTGGGCCTGGTATGCCCTGCGCAACGCACGCTGGCTGCGGGAAAACCCGGATAAACATCCGATGATGTGGGCGACGGCGCAGGCGCTGGTCACCCTCCCTGTCTCGTTGCTGGGCTATGTGGGCGCGTGTGTCTGGCTGGGTAGCCAGCAACCGGCATTTACCCTGCCCCTCGGACCGCGCCCGTGGGTATTCGTCGGGCTAATGGTCGCCATTGCCGTGCTCTGTTCGTGGGTGGGCGCGCTGTGCTGGAACATTGCCAGCCAGAAGCTGCCGACGGTGATATTAGGGCCGCTGATTGTCTTTGAGACGCTGGCCGGGCTGCTCTATACCTTCCTGATGCGTCAGAGCGTGCCGCCGCTGCTAACGGCCTGCGGGATCGCGCTGCTGGTCGTTGGGGTGGTGATTGCGGTGAGAGCGAAGCCGGAAAAACCGATGGTCGTTCCGGCGTCGGAGGGGTGAGCTTTTCGCCCGGCGGCGCTTCGCTTGCAGGGCCTACAAAACCGTAGGCCGGGTAAGCGTCAGCGCCACCCGGCACAGTATCAGAACGTTTCCCAGTTCGCTTCAGACGCCGCCGCGACGGGCTGCGCTTTAGGTGCATAGGTCTTTACCGGCGCGGCTTTCACCGCCTGATTGCGGGTGATCTTAAACACTGCCACCGCGTCGTTCAGGCGTGCAGCCTGATCTTCCAGCGCCGCCGCCGCCGCCGCAGACTCTTCCACCAGCGAGGCATTCTGCTGGGTGACGCGATCCATCTCCGCCACCGCCTGACCCACCTGGTCGATACCGCGGCTCTGTTCGTCGGAGGCCGACGCAATCTCACCCATGATGTCCGTCACGCGCGTAACCGCATTGACGATCTCCGCCATCGTCGCGCCCGCCTCATTCACCAGCTGAGAGCCCGCGTTAACACGCTCGCCGGAATCATCGATCAGCGCTTTGATCTCTTTCGCCGCCTGCGCACTGCGCTGGGCAAGGGTACGCACCTCGCCCGCGACAACCGCGAAGCCACGTCCCTGCTCGCCCGCGCGCGCCGCTTCTACCGCCGCGTTCAGCGCCAGAATATTGGTCTGGAAAGCAATGCCGTCGATCACGTTAGTAATTTGCGCGATTTTGCTGGAACTGGTGGCGATTTCGTCCATCGTCCGCACCACGCCTTCCACCACGTTACCGCCCTTCTTCGCGGTGGAGGAGGCGTCCAGCGCCAGGCGTGACGCCTGACGCGCGTTATCGGCGTTTTGCTTCACGGTAGCGGTTAACTGTTCCATGCTCGCTGCCGTCTCTTCCAGAGAAGCGGCCTGCTGTTCGGTACGGGAGGAGAGATCGTTGCTGCCCGCCGAGATTTCACCCGCGCCAGTGTAGATGGTATCTGCGCCTTCACGCACCACGCCCACCGTGTTGGCCAGCGCAGTCTGCATCTCCTGAACGTTGCGCGCCAGGATCGCCATTTCATTTTTACCCTCAGCCTGAATCGGCTGGGTTAAATCCCCTGCGGCAATGGCGCGGATATGGTTGATCACCTCTTCCAGCGGCAGCAGCAGCACGCGGCGCATCGCAATCCAGCTGGAAATAATCACCGCGATCACCAGCAGCATCACCGCAGAAAGGATCCACAGAATGCGTTTGTAGTCGCTTTCATTGTCCTGGATACCTTTGGCGGTCAGCGCGGCCTGCGCCTCACGCCACTCGCGATAAACCTTTTGCATCGCGGTCTGCTTCTGTTCGGCATTTTGTTTGAACATATCTTCCAGATTGCCCTGCCCCAGCAGAACGTTCATTTGCGTCAGCGTGGCGGAGTAGACGCGGTACTGCTCTTCCAGGCGATCGGCCAGGTGCTCGTCCATACCCGGCGTTTCCGGCAGCGCATAGTATTTATCGTAATGGGTCTGGGCATCGGCCAGCAGGTTTTTCGCGGTATTGACCAGCTCGTTCAGCTGCCCGCCGTTAATCTGCGACGCCATGCTGCTTTGCAGGCGCAGCATGCCGCGGTTGAGGGTGACGCGCGCCTGGTTCAGGCTGATCCAGGCGTCGGTAAACTCCGCGACGTTCTGGCTGGAAAGCTGAGAAACGGTGAAGTTCTCTTTATCGTTATTGAGTGCATTAATGAAAATGCCAGCGGAGATCAGCTGCATGATGCCGAGCACAAGCAGCACCGAAATCAAAAGAGTAATGACTTTTATACGTTTAAACATGCGTTGCCTTATTTATATACAGGTATTGTCTGACCTGTATCTATCGGCACGCGCGGCAGGTTGTTTACTGTTTCTCCACCTTTAAAAACTTTCGAAAGCCCTTTTCTGCATTCAATCAGCAAGTTAAAAGCATGCTTTTTTTGTGATCCCTTTCTCGTTTTCACCCTTGCCTCTAAAGGGTTATAGTATCCACTTAAAGATGCATTTAAAATGCACCTTATATTTCTGATGATGAGGTAACTGCTATGGCCTTCCGCGACCAACCCTTAGGCGAGCTGGCGCTCTCCATCCCTCGCGCTTCTGCGCTGTTCCGTAAATATGATATGGATTACTGCTGCGGTGGTAAGCAAACGCTGGCGCGCGCAGCGTCGCGTAAAGAGCTGGATGTAGAGGCTATCGAAGCGGAGCTGGCTCAGCTGGCTGAACAGCCCGTCGACAAAGACTGGCGCACTGCGCCGCTGGCTGAAATCATCGACCATATCATTGTGCGTTACCACGATCGTCACCGCGAGCAGCTGCCGGAGCTGATTTTACAGGCGACCAAAGTTGAACGCGTTCATGCCGATAAACCTTCCGTACCGCGCGGCCTGGCGAAATACCTGACCATGCTGCACGAAGAACTTTCCAGCCACATGATGAAAGAGGAGCAGATCCTCTTCCCGATGATCAAACAGGGCATGGGCAGCCAGGCCATGGGGCCCATCAGCGTGATGGAAAGCGAACATGATGACGCCGGCGAACTGCTGGAAGTGATTAAACACACCACCGACAACGTCACACCGCCGCCAGAGGCGTGCACCACCTGGAAAGCCATGTACAACGGCATTAACGAGATGATCGACGATCTGATGGAACACATCAGTCTTGAGAATAACGTTCTGTTCCCGCGTGCATTAGCGGGGGAATAAAAAAGCCCGGCGGCGCTAGCGCTTACCGGGCCTACAACGTCCGCGAACGTAGGCCGGGTAAGCGTCAGCGCCACCCGGCAACATGCTTAACGCATGCTCGCCATACGTTTCTTACCGATAAACAGCCAGCCCAGCCCCAGCGCAATAAACCACAGCGGCGTGACGATCAGCGCCTGGCGGGTATCTTCTTCCAGCGTCAGCAGCACCAGCACGAAGACGAAGAACGCCATGCACACCCAGCACATCAGCTTGCCCAGCGGCATCTTGTAGATCGACTTCTCATGCAGGTGTGGACGCTGTTTGCGGTACACCAGGTATGAGCAGAGGATAATGGTCCAGACGAACATGAACAGGATCGCCGACACCGTAGTGATCATGGTGAACGCGCCGATTACGCTCGGGTTGACGTAGAGCATCACCACACCGCCCAGCAGACAGATGCAGGAGAAGGTCAGCCCTTTCGCCGGTACCGCGCGTTTAGACAGTTTGGCAAACGCGCTCGGAGCAACGCCCTCCTGCGCCAGACCGAACAGCATACGGCTGGTGGAGAAGACGCCGCTGTTCGCGGAAGAGGCCGCAGAGGTCAGCACCACGAAGTTAATCAGGCTCGCGGCAGCAGGCAGTCCCACCAGCACGAACAGCTCGACGAACGGGCTCTTGGTTGGCACCACCGAACTCCATGGCGTCACGGACATAATGACGATCAGCGCGAACACGTAGAACATGATGATACGCAGCGGAATGGAGTTGATCGCGCGCGGCAGGGATTTCTCCGGATCTTTGGTTTCCGCCGCCGTGGTACCGACCAGCTCAATCCCGACAAACGCGAACACCGCAATCTGGAAGCCGGCAAAGAAGCCGCTGATCCCTTTCGGGAACCAGCCGCCGTCATTCCACAGATGGGCAAACGACGCCTGTACGCCGGTTGGCGACTGGAAGTGCGTCAGCACCATCACCAGCCCGACGACAATCAGCGCGATGATGGCGACGATTTTGATCATCGCGAACCAGAACTCCATCTCACCGAACATTTTAACGGTGGCGAGGTTCAGGCTCAGCAGCAGGACAATCACCGCCAGCGAAGCCACCCAGTCCGATAGCCCTGGGAACCAGAATTGCGCGTACGCCGTGATGGCCACAACGTCAGCCATGCCGGTGACCACCCAGCAGAACCAGTAGGTCCAGCCGGTAAAATAGCCCGCCCACGGGCCGAGCAGGTCTGACGCGAAGTCGCTGAAGGATTTGTATTCAAGATTCGAGAGCAGCAATTCACCCATTGCACGCATCACGAAAAAGAGCATAAAACCGATGATCATATAAACGAAGATGATCGACGGGCCGGCAAGACTGATGGTTTTGCCCGAGCCCATAAACAGCCCTGTGCCGATGGCTCCGCCAATGGCAATAAGCTGAATGTGACGGTTCGTGAGATTTCGCCGTAGCGACTGTTCAGACGTCGCCTCTTCTGCGGCGGCGACTTTGACCTGATCTACCATGTGATATTTTCCTGTTTATGCCTGTCTGTGTTGTTAAGGCTCTTCTGGCCTTTATTTACGCCAAATAAATGACGGCCCCTGTGTAAGGACTAATCGATAGTAGGTAAGAATCGGCGGGATGAATACTATGATTTGAATATTATGTTAATAATATGTTGAAAGTGAGTGTCATATCACTCATACAGCGCGAAACAGCTCACAAAAATACACGTAACAGTTTCGTTTGCAATACAAAATGTTGATTCCGTCGTAACTCCGGGTTTTATCGCTATTTTCCTCTCCCCGATCGGAGAGAGGAAAATAAGAAAAACCGATTACAGGATTTCCAGCAGCTCGACTTCAAACACCAGGGTGCTGAATGGCGGAATGGACGCGCCAGCGCCACGCTCGCCGTAAGCCAGGTTGTGCGGGATAGTCAGTTCCCATTTGGAACCTACTGGCATCAGGGTCAGGGCTTCGATCCAGCCTGCGATAACGCCGTTGACCGGGAACTCAGCCGGTTCGCCACGCGCTACGGAGCTGTCGAACACGGTACCGTCGATCAGCTTACCGGTGTAGTGTACGCGAACGTGGTCGGTACGCGCCGGGATTGCGCCATCACCCTGATTGATTACGCGGAACTGCAAGCCGGACTCGGTGCTGTTCACGCCTTCACGCTCACGGTTCTCTTCCAGATATTTCACGCCTTCTGCCGCCATCTCTTCGAAACGCGCGCGACGTACGGCGTCAGCACGTTCGTGGATTTCACGCAGCGCACGGTGCACAACGTCAACCGGCACAGCGGGCTGCTTGCCTTCCAGCGCGTCAGCGATACCCGCCACCAGCGCTTCCGGTAACAGACCTTCCAGGCCGGATTCGCTCAGCTGCTGTCCTACCTGCAAGCCGATGCCGTAGCTTGCCTGCGCTTCGATAGTGTCAAAAGTCGGGGTGGTCATGGGTTTTCCTTCCATCACATTTAAAGTAGCGGGCAGCATATCAGCCATGCCCTTATGGGTAAAACTTTGTCTTAAGTAAAGGTGACAAACTGCGACGAAACGGAAACAATAGTAGCCGTCAGGATTTTCCCTAATATATGTCACGAAAGCTGGCTTTGTTACGCCCATCAGGCAGTTAGCAAACTACACTTCTCAGGACAGGATAAAAAGACGCGGAGCAGGAGGAGAGCCATGCCCGGGCGATTTGAACTGAAACCTACCCTGGCGAAAATCTGGCATGCGCCGGATAACTTTCGCATCATGGACCCGCTGCCGCCTTTGCATCGCAGAGGCATTATCATCGGCGCGTTGCTGATCGTCATCGGCTTCCTGCTTCCTTCCGGCAGTGACAACGTTGATACCGCGCCGGTCAGCCGGAATGCTGAGCTGGATATCCAGTCGCAAAGCCAGCCGCAGCCTGGTTCACAGCCGATGCAGACGCAGCTGGTCACACCGTCTAACGATCCGGGCCAGGTTGCGCCGGTTGAACCTGAACCTGTTCAGGAAGATCAGGAGCAGGCCGCCGCCCCTTCAGAGCCACAGGCGCAACAGCCCACCGGCATTGAGCAGCAGTGGCGTTCGTATCGCGTAGAGCCTGGGAAAACTCTTGCCCAGCTGTTCCGCGACCACAATTTGCCAGCAACGGATGTGTATGCCATGGCGCAAGTCGAGGGGGCAGGCAAGCCGCTCAGCAACCTGCAAAATGGTCAGATGGTGCAGATCCGTCAGAACGCCAGCGGCGTGGTGACCGGGTTAACGATCGATACCGGAAACGGGCAGCAGGTACTGTTTACCCGCCAGCCGGACGGCAGTTTCATCAGAGCACGTTAATGGCCCAGGCCGGGTAAGGCGATGCCGCCACCCGGCACTTTTGTTCTCAGGCACGCCGTTTATTCACCCACCAGATCCCCGAGCAGACCAGCACCAGCGCAATCGCGTATTTGATGTCCAGAATGTTTTCGCCGAGGAAGATGGCGGAGAGCACCGTCCCTGCTACAGGTATGACAAAGTTGAACGGGGCAATCATACTCACGCGGTTTACTTTCAGCAGCGCGCTCCACAGGGCGAACGCCACGGATGAGAGCAGCGTCAGATACCCCAGCACGGCGACGGCTTTCATGCTGTGCACCTCCAGCGTCCCGCCCGTGGCATAGCCTCCCGCAACCAGTGCCGCCCCGCCTATCCCCAGCTGCCATCCCGTCATCACCGTCGGGTCAACGGTCTGGGAAATGCGTTTCCCGTAAAGCGTGGCCGCAGAGAGAATAAAGGCGGCCAGCACCACAAATCCGTCACCTTTCCACACAAACTGGAACTCACTTAACCCGCTGTGGAAGTTCACCAGCATCACCCCGGCAAAGCCCAGAACACACCCCAGCGTTTTGTTATAGCTGAGTTTGTCGTTGTGGTAGATAAAGTGCGCCAGCAGCACGCTGAAGAAGGTCCCGGTGGCATTCATGATGGAGCCGTTCACCCCGGTCGTGTAGGCCAGGCCGATATAAAAGAAGGTGTACTGGAGGGAGGTCTGGGTCAGTCCGAGGATCGTGAGCTGGCCAAACTGCGTGGGCGTGAGCCTGCCAATCGGTTTTCGCTGGGCCAGGGCAAAAAGCAGCAGCAACGCGCCGGCAAACAGAAAACGGTATCCGGCAAAGACGACTTTGGAGGGGATATCATCGGTCGCGATCTGAAAGAGTTCGTAGCCACTTTTAATGGCCGGGTACGAGCTTCCCCAAAGCAGACAGCAGAGCGTGGCGCAGGCATAGGCCACATTTCGACGGGCAAAGACGGGCGTGGGCAGAGCAGTATCCATGACAAATCTCATAAATAAAATTGCGTTTCAATTTATTATCAGAGAATGAGTCAGGAATAGCGACCTTACAAGAGCAAAAGATGACGCAGGGTCACGCTAAAAAGCAAAACGCCGGCACAAGGCCGGCGCTTCGACGCGAGCAGAGTAAAAAATTACTCAGCTACTACGTTAACAACCAGTTTAGCGAACACTTCGCTGTGAACCTGGAAGTCAACTTCGTGCTCACCAGTGGTACGCAGAACGCCGTTCGGCAGACGAACTTCGCTCTTAGCCACTTTAACGCCTGCCGCAGTAACTGCATCAGCGATATCGCGGGTACCGATGGAACCGAACAGTTTACCTTCGTCGCCAGCTTTGGACGCGATGGTAACGGTGCCCAGTGCGTTGATTGCTTCAGCGCGAGCGTTAGCAGCCGCCAGAACGTCAGCCAGTTTGGCTTCCAGTTCAGCACGACGTGCTTCGAAAAACTCTACGTTTTTCTTAGTAGCTGGAACAGCTTTACCCTGTGGAACCAGGAAGTTACGAGCGTAACCCGCTTTAACGTTTACCTGATCACCCAGGCTGCCCAGGTTTGCTACTTTATCAAGCAGAATAACTTGCATTACCTTATCCTCTTAAAGTCGTATTAATGGACCGTGCCCGATTACTGATGACGATCAGTGTACGGCAGCAGAGACAGGTAGCGAGCGCGTTTGATAGCGCGAGCCAGCTGACGCTGATATTTTGCACGAGTACCGGTGATACGGCTTGGGACAATCTTACCGCTTTCGGTGATGTAGTTTTTCAGCGTTGCGATATCTTTATAGTCGATCTCTTGAACGCCTTCCGCGGTGAAACGGCAGAACTTGCGACGACGGAAATAACGTGCCATATGGCTAGTCTCCAGAATCTATCAAATCAATCTGCTCGGCATGCAGAACCATTTTGCTCAGGCCGTTCTTTGCCTTGTGGCAAGAAATGAACCCCTGAACGATTACTGCGCTACCGACCGTTAAACTGTGAGTAATGGCCTGGTTTTCGTGTCCGCTAATAATTACGGGCATTTGGCACCACGCCTGCCGGTGAAACCCGGCTTCCTCTTGCACAGAACGATGCTCAAGCACGAACTGGCAATGCGGAATTCCTGATGGGCTGACCTTTCGAAGGGGGGTCCTGCACACGGTGCCGGACAACACCAGACGGTTGGTCATCAGAAATTACTCTTCAGAATCCCCAGCATCAGAATCATCTGCGGTTTCGTTTGCGAAATCATCGCGACGCTCACGGCGCTCGTCTTTCGCTTTAACCATCGGAGATGCTTCGGTCACTGCGTGTTTGGTACGCATAACCATGCTGCGGATAACGGCATCGTTGAAGCGGAAGGTAGTTTCCAGCTCATCGATCACTTCCTGCGGAGCTTCAACGTTCATCAGAACGTAGTGTGCTTTGTGCAGTTTGTTGATCGGGTAAGCCAGCTGACGGCGGCCCCAGTCTTCCAGACGGTGGATCGTGCCTTCTGCACCAGTGATGGCAGCAGAGTAACGCTCGATCATGCCCGGAACCTGTTCGCTCTGGTCAGGGTGGACCATAAAAACGATTTCGTAATGACGCATCGAATTGCTCCTTACGGATTATTCAGCCTCCTGTCTGGGTCAGCCGAGGCCCGGGGAGGCAAGGAACGTGTTAAAGGTCGGCTGAAAAATTGACGCGTCATAATACTTGCGCCCCCCAGGAAACTCAAGCTGATTGCACAAATAATTCGCACAAAGGGTAAAGCTGTTCTAAGTGGGTGATTTAAAATCGCACTCATCAGAAGCGCTGTTTTTTTGAACAACATCATCAGAAATGGTCACCCATCCCAACCCGGGTAGCGATTACACTTTAATCAGAAACCCTGAACAGAGAAGGAGAGCATTCCCCCGTATCACAGCACGCAGTCGTGGAGCGCATATCATGAAAAGAATCGCAATCGCCATTTTGGCTGCGCTTTTGCTCAGTGCAAACGCGATGGCAGCCATCAGAATAGACAGCCAACAGGCCAGAAACATGGATGATGTGCAGAGCTTAGGCGTTATTTACATCAATCATAACTTCGCCACTGAAAGTGAAGCAGATCAGGCGCTTAATGAAGAAACCGATGCGCAGGGCGCAAAATACTATCACGTCATGCTGACACGTGAGCCCGGCAGCAACGGTAATATGCACGCCAGTGCAGATATTTACCAGTAACGCTTTATCGCTAGCACCAGGAAAGCCAAAGAAAATCAAAGCCATATATAATTTGCCCCCTGCCCGGGGGCTTTTTTATGAATGGCTCCGGAATACCACCGGTTACAACTGTTTCGGTATTCCAGAGCACTTATTCACTTCTGCCCGTAATAAGCATTCGGGCCGTGCTTACGCATGAAATGCTTGTTCATCAGATAATCATCAATGCCCTGAAGCTGTGGGTTAATGCCGCGCGCAATCCACGCCATTCTGGCCACCTCTTCCATCACCACCGCGTTATGCACGGCGTCATGCGCATCTTTACCCCAGGAGAATGGACCATGCTGGTACACCACAATACCCGGCGTATGCAGTGGTTCCGTCTCACCCAGCGTTTCGATAATGACCCTGCCGGTGTTAAGTTCGTACTCGCCTTCGACCTCAGTCTGCGTTAACGCCCGCGTGCAGGGAATATCACCGAAGAAGTAGTCCGCGTGCGTTGTACCCAAAGCAGGGATCGCCAGCCCGGCCTGTGCCCAGGCGGTGGCGTGCGTGGAATGGGTATGTACAATCCCCCCCAAGGACGGGTAACGCTGGTACAGCGCCAGATGGGTTGCCGTATCAGAAGAAGGACGCCATTTGCCTTCAACGACCAGTCCTTCCAGGTCAACCACCACCATATCGTCCGCTTTCATGGCGTCATAGGCCACGCCGCTCGGCTTAATCACCACCAGCCCCTGCTCGCGATCGATGGCGCTTACGTTGCCCCACGTAAACGTCACCAGTCCATAGCGCGGGAGATCCATATTGGCTTCAAAGACCTTCTGTTTCAGCTTAAGCATGTTCCGCCTCCATCAGTCCTGCCCGCGCCATGCGCTCGCACACCCAGTCCCGGGCTTTCGCCACTTCTGCCGCCGGATCGTCCGCGGTTTCGCTCCACATCTCAATCAGGTAAGGCCCGCAATAACCTGTCTGTTTGAGCGTTTGGAAGCACCGTTCGAAATCCACCACCCCGGTGCCGAACGGTACGTTTTTAAACACGCCGGGACGGGTATCTTTAACGTGCACCGCCACGATATGCCCGATGCCCGCCTGAAGCTCCATCTGTACGTCGTTATCCCATGCCGACAGGTTGCCGATATCCGGATAAAGCTGGAACCACGGGTTATTCAGATAGTGCGCGTAGCCCAGCGCCTTGCTGATGGAGTTCATCAACGGATAATCCATGATCTCCATCGCCAGCGTCACCTGCGCACGGCTTGCCATCTCAACGCTCTCTTTCAGGCCGTCACGGAAACGACGGCGCGTTTCATCATTGGCTTCCTGATAGTAAACATCATAACCCGCCAGTTGGATCACGCGGATGCCGACATCCTGTGCGAAGCGAATAGCTTTACGCATGATCTCCAGCCCTTCGGCGCGTACGGCATCATCTTCGCTGCCAAGCGGAAAACGACGATGAGCGCTCAGGCACATGGATGGCACGCGCACGCCGGTTTCGGCAATGGCGCTCACCAGCGCCAGACGCTGGTCGCGGCTCCAGTCCAGGCGAGCAAGACGCTCGTCCGTCTCATCCAGCGACATTTCGACAAAATCGAAACCCAGCTGCTTCGCCAGCTGTAACCGCTCCAGCCAGCACTCCCCCGCAGGGAGTGCCTTTTCATAGATGCCAAGCGGGACCTGTTTTGACAACATACCCGCTCCTTAACCCCAAAGCTGAGCGATTGAGCGTTTAAACTGACGCGCAGCTTCCACCGGAGATTCCGCATCGCGAATGCTACGACCGGCAATAAAGACGTGAATTGGAATCCCCTTGAACAGCGGCAGATCCTCCAGCGCCAGGCCACCGGTTACGGTCACTTTGAAGCCCATATCGGCCAGACGTTTGATCGCGCTGATATCGGCTTCACCCCACGCCACGCCTGCGGCCTGCGCATCACGGCTGCGGTGATAAACCACCTGCTGGATACCTGCTTCGCGCCACTCCTGCGCCTGCTCCCAGGTCCAGAAACCGGTCAGTTCAATCTGCACGTCGCCATTGAACTCCTTCGCCACGTCCAGCGCGCCTTTCGCAGTGTTGATATCCGCACAGCAGATCACGGTGACCCAGTCGGCGTTGGCTTCAAAGCACATGCGAGAGAGAATTTTGCCCGCATCGGCGATTTTGGCATCCGCCAGCACGATTTTATGCGGATAGAGCGCCTTCAGGTCACGAACCGCACGAACGCCTTCGCCCACGCACAGAATGGTGCCGACTTCGATGATGTCCACTTCTTCCGCAATCAGACGGGTGGTTTCGTAAGCGTGAGACAGAGTCTGGTTATCCAGCGCGACCTGCAACATTGGTAATGACATTTTCAATTCCTCTTAAACGGCCGCCGCAGTGGCGTTATCAATTAAATCCAGCACGTCCTGCGCGGTACGGCAGGCGCGTAAACGGTCAAAATTAGCTTCATCATCAAACAGATTGACGATCTGCATGATGCCCACCTCCTGGTGGGTATTGGCATCGACAGCCGCCATAGTGATAAGGATGTCGACCGGGTCGTTATCTTCGTGGTTAAACACCAGCGGCGTTTTCAACGTCACCAGCGCGAAGCCGGTTTTCTTGACGCCCTCTTCCGGGCGGCCATGCGGCATCGCCAGGCCTGGCGCAATCACAAAGTAAGGGCCATGCTGCGCCACGCCATCCAGAATCGCCTGGTAGTAACGCGGCTCGACAACGTCAGCCTTAACCAGCAGATCCACGCTCAGCTTCACCGCTTCTTGCCAGGTGCTGGCTTCGGCCTGTAAAAGGATGGAGTTATTCTCTGCCAGCGAATCACGTAGTTTCATGTGGCATCCTTACTTCACGTCTTGTGGGAAGTGTTCTTTGATCACTTCCAGCAGCTTTGGTCCGAAATCCGCAGGCGACAGCATGTTGCGTACGCCTACCACGTATTTGTTGCCCGACACGCTAATCTCGCCGGCAATGTGCGTTGAGGCGATGATGATGTCCGCGCCGTTCAGTTCACTTTTGTATTCACCCACTGCGCAGCTGTTCACCGTGTGGTCAATGTTTGACTGGGTTAAAAACTGGTCCACTTTCATCTTCATGATCATGGAGCTACCTTGCCCATTGCCACACACAGCCAGGATACGTACGGTCATAATCGAAACTCCTTAATGAGCAGACACTTCTGCTGTTTGTTTTTCCGCATCTTCTTCAGCCCGCAGCGAACGGCCAGCGAAGAACATATAAGCCAGGGCAATCAGGATGATGACGGCCATAAAGACCAGCCCGACGGACGCAAAGCCCTGCATCATCGGCGGCGCCAGAATTGACCAGTCCGCCATGCCCATCCAGGCGCTCATGCCGGTGAGCTTGACCGCCCACACGCACCCGAAGATTTCAACCATGCCCATCACCAGGCAGATCTTGAGCGCTGCGCGCCATCCGCCGAAGTGGTTAGCAAACACGCCGATAGTGGCGTTGGAGAAGAACATCGGGATAAAGCCAGGAATAATCAGGATTGAGGAGCCACAGCCCACCAGAATGCCGACCGCAATCAGCTGGCCGATGGTGCCCCACATAAAGCCCCAGACAACGGCGTTTGGCGCAAAGCTATAGATAGCCGCACAGTCAATCGCCAGCACCGCGCCAGGGATCAGGCGCTGGGAGATGCCGTTAAACGCTTCCGACAGTTCGGCGACGAACATACGCACGCCCTGGGTGATGATGAAAATAGCAACAGCGAAGGAGAAACCGGTTTGCAGGATATAGACCGTCCAGTGGGTTTTACCCGCCATCGCCTGCACCACGTCAATGCCAAAGGAGAGCAGGATGGCGCCGAAGAAGATGGTCATCACAATTGCCGTGGAGACGATGTTGTCGTGGAAGATATTCAGCCAGCCAGGCAATTTGAGATCTTCAACACTCTCCTCTTTTTTGCCCAGGTACGGCGCGACTTTTTAAGCAATCCAGGAGGCGAACTGCTGCTGGTGACCGATGGAGAAACCGCAGCCGTCCGTAACGTCCTGCGTTGGCTTATACATCATGTTGGAGGTGATGCCCCAGTAAAGTGAGACCAGCACTGCCGTGCAGATGACCGTTGTCCACATTGGGTAGCCGAAGATATAGAGAGAAACGGCAATCAGACCCGCCTGCTGGAACATGATGTGCCCGGTGAGCATGATGGTGCGAATACCGGTGATACGGCGCAGGAGCACGTAAATGATGTTCAGCGCCAGCGCGAGCAGTACCGCATACCCAACCCAGCTGTATGCATCTCCCATGCGATCGATGGTGGCCATCATGGACGCGTAAGTGTCAGAGATGGCGCCGTTAATGCCGTACACCTCTGACATTTTGGCAACAACCGGCTTAAACGTGCTGGTCAGAATGCCAGACCCCGCCTGCAACAGCATAAAACCAATGATGGTTTTGATGGTGCCTTTGATAATCACGCTGACGCTTTTGCGCAGCAGGATGTACCCCAGGCACGTCACGATACCCAGCAACAGCGGGGCGTTGGTCATTACCTGATTAAAGAAAACGGTAAAGACGTTGTAGAGGATCTCCATAACTCTCTCCAGAAAATGAGAACACGAGGGGCAATCCCTGTGTGGTTGGTGTCATCACTCTATTAATCACAAATAATCATCACAAGATTGCATTTGATTATTTGTGACGGATCACGCAATTTATTTCCATGGCGTTAGTAATGATTTTCACTACCGAACCATTCCAATAAATAAACTCTTAATTTTCAGTACATTAATCATTTATAGCGGTTATCTTATCAACGTCATGATGTTTTTTCTGTGATGTAGCGAGGGGAATTTTCCGTAAATAAGCCATTGCAAATCGATTTAAACAGTGCCAGCATTAATCACAACAAGTCACAGTGTGATTACTTTTGATTAAAACCAGGAGTCAAACGATGAGTAAAGTGAAAACCATCACCCGTGAATCATGGATTCTGAGTACCTTTCCGGAGTGGGGTAGCTGGCTGAACGAAGAGATCGAGCAGGAACAGGTTGCTCCTGGCACATTTGCGATGTGGTGGCTGGGCTGCACCGGGATCTGGCTGAAATCAGAAGGCGGCGCCAACATTTGCGTTGATTTCTGGTGCGGCACCGGCAAACAGAGCCACGGCAATCCACTGATGAAAAAAGGCCACCAGATGCAGCGTATGGCCGGCGTTGAAAAGCTCCAGCCGAACCTGCGCACCACGCCTTTTGTGCTTGATCCTTTTGCCATTCGCCAGATCGACGCCGTTCTCTCTACCCACGATCATAACGATCATATCGACGTGAACGTGGCGGCAGCGGTAATGCAAAACTGCGCGGACGACGTACCGTTTATCGGGCCGCAGACCTGCGTGGATTTGTGGATTGGCTGGGGCGTGCCAAAAGAGCGCTGCATCGTGATGAAGCCGGGCGACGTGGTGAAAATCAAAGACATTGCGATTCACGCGCTGGATGCCTTTGACCGCACAGCGCTGATCACCCTGCCTGCCGATCAGAAAGCCGCTGGCGTACTGCCAGACGGGATGGATGAGCGCGCGGTGAACTATCTGTTCAAAACGCCTGGCGGTTCCCTGTATCACAGCGGTGACTCCCACTACTCCAACTACTACGCGAAGCACGGTAACGAGCACCAGATTGACGTGGCGCTTGGCTCTTACGGTGAAAACCCGCGCGGGATCACCGACAAAATGACCAGCGCGGATATGCTGCGTATGGCCGAAGCGCTGAACACCAAAGTGGTGATCCCGTTCCACCATGATATCTGGTCAAACTTCCAGGCCGATCCGCAAGAGATCCGCGTCCTGTGGGAGATGAAAAAAGACCGCCTCAAGTATGGCTTCAAGCCGTTCATCTGGCAGGTTGGCGGCAAGTTCACCTGGCCGCTGGATAAAGACAATCTTGAGTATCACTACCCGCGTGGTTTCGATGATTGCTTTACGATTGAACCCGATCTGCCGTTCAAGTCCTTCCTCTGATACCGAGGCCCAATCGCCAGACCCTGCGTCTGGCGATGTCATTTTTATTTTAGTAATTTCACGCTATTTCAAATATCATCTTTTCAAATCAATTCTTATCGGAATAGCTCATGACGGAAGCGCAACGGCATCAAATTTTACTGGAACTCCTGGCGCAAACAGGGTTTATCACCGTCGAGAAAGTGATCGAACGTTTAGGGATCTCCCCCGCTACCGCGCGACGGGATATCAACAAGCTGGATGAGAGCGGCAAGCTGAAAAAAGTCCGCAATGGCGCAGAGGCCATCAGCCAGCAGCGTCCACGCTGGACGCCGATGAACATCCACCAGGCGCAGAATCACGATGAAAAGGTGCGGATTGCCAGAGCGGCGTCACAGCTCGTGAATCCCGGGGAGAGCGTGGTGATCAACTGCGGTTCGACGGCGTTTCTGCTGGGCCGTGAAATGTGCGGCAAGCCGGTGCAAATCATTACCAACTATCTGCCGCTGGCCAATTATCTCATTGACCAGGAACATGAAAGCGTGGTGATCATGGGCGGCCAGTATAACAAGAGCCAGTCCATCACCCTGAGCCCGCAGGACAGTGAAAACAGCCTCTACGCCGGGCACTGGATGTTTACCAGCGGCAAAGGTCTGACGGCGGATGGCCTGTATAAAACCGATATGCTCACCGCAATGGCAGAGCAGAACATGCTTAACGTGGTGGGCAAGCTGGTGGTGCTGGTCGACAGCAGCAAGGTCGGTGAACGCGCCGGCATGCTTTTCAGCCGCGCCGAGCAAATCAGCATGGTGATCACCGGCAAAAACGCCAACCCCGAGATCCTCAGCAAGCTGGAGGATCAGGGTGTCACGGTGCTGCGCGTTTAAAGGTGCTGGCGGAAAAACGCCACGGTGGCTTCCAGCGCGGCCGGGGTAATACGGTGCCGGACACCCGCTCCCCACAGGCAGATCAGATTACTGTCCAGCCCTTCGCGCTGTAGCGCCTGTTGCAGGCGGAACGTTTCACCGGGCGGTACGACGTCGTCGGCATCCCCATGCCACAGCAGCAGCGGACGATCGGCCAGCTGCGAAAGCGCATGGCTGACGTCCCATTCAGACAACAGGGTCTCAATCTCCTGAGGGGCCTGCGGCGGGAATAGCGTCTTTGCCAGCGACGTAAAGTAGCCCGATCCCATCAGGCAAGCCACGGACGTCACCTCCGGATGCCTGGCCATGATCCCCAGCGCCGTCATTCCGCCCATTGATGCGCCTGCGACCGCCAGCCGTTTCCCCTCCACCAGCCCGGCCTGCAAGAGCGCGTCACGCAGCCCGGCGAACTCGGTCAGATTGCCGTGCAGCGTTTGCCAGAACAGCCCCAGCCGCGCCTGCTCATCGCCCGTAAAGCGTGCCCCATGATTCGGCGCATCAGGCATGACCACCCGGAAACCGGCCTGCGCCAGCGCGACGGCAAAATAGCTGTAGACCAGCTTCGAGGAGAGAAAGCCATGATAGAAAACTACCGTCGGCAGCGGCTGTTCACCTTTACCAGCCGGAAAAGCATGGATGATTTCATGCTCACTCAGCTGGCGAGTTTCAATTTCAATCATTGTCGATCCTGTGCTGATGAATGATTCATAATGTTGAGAGCTGGATTACGGTTTCACGATATTTTCATTCGAAATCTACGTCCCAGATAACACTTCGGGAACATTCCCCCAAAACTAAATTCGCAGACAACTACACTATGGCTATCAGGAAAAGAGACAGGTTTATGCGCAGGCTTACCGCTTTATTGCTGGTCTCGCTGCTCAGCGGATGTTCCGTATTGCAGGGTACGCCAGAACCGGCGCCGCCGGTTACCGATCATCCTCAGGAAATTCGTCGTAATCAGACGGAAGGATTACAACGCCTGGGTACCGTATCCGCGATGGTTCGTGGTTCCCCGGATGATGCAGAAGACGCAATTGAAGCGCAGGCCGTTGCCGCAAAAGCAGATTATTACGTCATCACGATGATTGATGAAACCATTATTACGGGACAGTGGTACGCCCAGGGCATTTTGTACCGTAAGTAAGCATCATCATTTGAACGACTTTTACACTGCTTTGCGTCCGTAGACATTTTCCTGTCCACAATAAACTCCATGCCAGCAACAATGGAAATGAGTTTATTCGCGAAGGATTGCCCGGCGGATACCGGAGACACGTGAAAAGGAGCTGACGATGAAACGAACCCTTGCTTTAACGACGCTATTGCTTTCAGCGGGCCTGCTGAGCACCACGGCGCAGTCGGCCGAATTTGCCAGCGCGGATTGCGTCACGGGCCTGAACGAGATTGGTCAGATCTCCGTCAATAATATCACGGGGAGTCCGCAAGACGTTGAACGTGTCGTCGCTCTGAAGGCCGATGAACAGGGCGCATCCTGGTATCGCATCGTCCAGATGCAGGAAGATCACCATGTTAATCACTGGCGTGTGCAGGCCATTCTTTATGCCTAGTCCCTTCCGATAAAAGCCACTTAATTTTAGTGGCTTTTCACTTTTGCAAATTTTTTATCTCTCTCAAAACCTAACGAAAACAAACATGTAACATTAAGTTACATTAAAGAGGTAAACGTTATCTCTGCTCTGCCGTTGAACAGCCATCACTTTTCAATAATGAGCAATTTATGATCACCTTTTTCCGCCGGGCAGGTCTGGGCACGAAGCTATCGCTGCTAACAGGTGCCAGTGTCGCCACGCTTTTTTTGCTGTTCACTTTTCTGTTGAGCCACAACGCCAGCCAGCAGCTTGAAGATCTTGCGGTTGAAGACCTGCATAACCAGTCTACCGGCATGGTGGATATGGTAGAGATGTTCAACACCAGCCTGAGCGAAGAGGTCGAGAGCTATACCCGCCTGTTCACCACCTTTTTGCCACAGCCATTGAACAGCGACAGCAGCCAGAGCCGGACCATTAACGGCCTTACCGTTCCTCTGCTGAAGGGCGGTGAAACGGAGTTGCATGAAAACAATACGCTTTCTGATGACTTCCTGAGCCGAACGGGGGCCATCTCGACGCTGTTTGTCCGCAGCGGTAACGATTTTATCCGCGTGGCCACGTCGCTGCGCAAAGAGAATGGCGACCGCGCCATCGGAACCGTTCTTGATACCACCAGCCCGGCATTTGCGGCTGTCACCAAAGGGGAGGTCTATCGCGGCCTCGCGCTGCTGTTCGGCAAGCGCTATATCACGCAGTACCAGCCTGTTAAAAATGCGGAAGGCCAGGTTATCGGGATTATCTTTGTTGGCGTCGACATCACCCATTCCTGGAACGTCATGCGCGAGAAAATCCTTAACCGTCGTCTGGGCGAGAGCGGTCACTTCTTTGTACTGGATCGCAGCAGCGGTAAAACGTACGGACAGTATCTGTTCCATGCCAGCGAAGAGGGCAAACTGCCCAACTGGGACACGGCGACACAGCAGCAGCTTCTGAGTGATAAAGCCGGCACGCTGGAACGCGTGAGCGCGGATGGCCGTACGCTCAAAGTCGCCTACACGCCGCTGCCGGGCTGGAACTGGACCATCGTGGGTGAAGTGGATAAAGCCGTACTGCTTTCAAGCGTCACCACGCTGCGCGATCGCTTCCTGATGGCGGGCGTGGTGCTATCCGCGCTCTTCGCGGGCCTGTTCGTTATCCTCATTCGCCGGATGCTAACCCGCCCACTGCGCGCAGTGATCGCGCTTGCCCGGCAGTATGCCGCAGGCGATCTTCGCGCCAGCCTGCCGGTAACCCGCCAGGATGAAGTCGGCCAGCTGATTGATGCCATCAACGGGATCGGGGGCGGCCTGCAAAAAATTGTGTTGCAGGTCCGCGAGGCCGCAAGCGAAATCCATCTGGGGACTAACGCGCTGGCTTCAGATACCGGCGAGATCTCTGAACAAATCAACAAACAGGCCAGCAGCGTTGAGGAGACCTCCGCCAGCATGGAGCAATTAGCCGCCACCGTGCAGCAAAATGCCGCCAACATGGAGCAAACTCAGCAGCTGGTGGGGGAAACCTCGCGCGCGGTGCATCAGGGTGGAGAGACGGTGACCCAAGCAGTTTCCACCATGGATGATATTCGTGATGCATCGAAACGCATTGAAGACATCACCCGCGTGATTGAGTCCATCGCTTTCCAGACCAATATCCTGGCGCTCAATGCGGCGGTTGAAGCGGCGCGGGCGGGCGAGCACGGGAAAGGTTTCGCAGTGGTGGCGCAAGAGGTGCGCGCCCTGGCCGCACGCAGCGCCAACGCGGTAAAAGAGATTGAGCAGCTGATTGGCGACACGCTGAACAAGGTGAGCGAAGGCCATGCGCTTTCTGAGCAGACGCGTCTGGCGATGGATGCCATCATTGTTCATATCGATAACATCAGCCAGCTTGTTACCGAGATCAACCACGCCTCCCGCGAGCAGTCTGCGGGGATTGGTCAGGTGAATCTGGCGATGACGCACATCGGTGAGGCATCGCACATCAATGCCGATCGTATCTCACGCAGCGAGCAGACGGCGCAGACGCTGCGCGAGAAGGGTTCACATCTCACCCGGCTGGTGAGCCTGTTCCAGCTTAAAGCTTAACCGACCCGGCCCGTGGCGCGCAGCAGCAGATCGTTTTGCACCTGTTCGCTCATCAGCGTGCCGCCCCGGGTATCCAGCATCATGCGGCACCACGCCTGCGCCACGGGCGGCGTTGCGTGCCGCAGCATCTGGCTTCCGGCCCCGAGTAAAAAGAGCTGCCGCGCGATCTCCCTGCCCTGCGCTTCCTGCGGTTTACGCAGCTTCTGCTGTAGCTGCCGCCAGCTGCGATCGAAGTGCCTGTCCTGGCCTTTTACCTGCGCGAAATCATCGGCGAGCAGGTCGAGAATGCCCGACTGCTTCGCCAGTACGCGCAGTACATCCAGGCACATAATATTGCCAGAGCCTTCCCAGATGCTGTTGACGGGCATTTCACGGTACAACCGCGGAAGCTCACTCTCTTCGCAATAGCCTGCGCCGCCCAGCACCTCCATTGCCTCTGCCACAAACGGTATGCCCGCTTTGCAGACGCTGTATTTTGCCGCCGGAGTGAATAGCCGCGCCCATGCGGCTTCCTGCGGGTCGGTGCGGTTGTCCCACGCCCGGGCGAGTCGGAACAGCAGTGCCGTGTGTCCCTCCAGCACCAGCGCCATACGGCTTAGCACGTCGCGCATTAACGGCTGGTCGATAAGATTTTTGCCGAAGGTCTGCCGCTGATGGGCATGATAAAGCGCCACCGAGAGCGCACGGCGCATCAGTCCGTGGCTGCCAAGCGCACAGTCAAAGCGCGTCAGCCCGCCCATCTTCAGAATTTGCCGGACACCTTCACCCTCTTCGCCCAGCAGCCAGCCGTAAGCATCAAAGAACTCAGCCTCACTGCTGGCATTTGAACGGTTACCGAGCTTGTCCTTCAGACGCTCAAGGCGCACGGCATTGCGTTGCCCGTCGGGTAAGAAACGCGGGACAAAAAAGCAGGACAACCCGCCCTTCGCCTGCGCGAGCACCAGATGCGCATCGCTCTGCGGCACGGAGAAAAACCATTTGTGCCCCACCAGCCGGTAACTGCCATCACTGCATTTCTCTGCTTTGGTGGTATTACTGAGTACGTCCGAACCGCCCTGCTTTTCCGTCATCCCCATGCCGATCAGCAGGCCGCGCTTTTGCGCCCCCGGTGCGAGATGGGGATCGTAGCGATCGCTCATCAGCGGCGTTAACCAGTCGTGAAACGGTTTGGGTAGCGACTGTAGCAACAGCGGCGTGGCCGCAAAGGTCATGGTCACCGGGCATAGCGTTCCCGCCTCCACCTGAGCATGCAGCACAAAACGCGCGGCCCTGGCGACGAACGATCCTTTCCGCGCCTCCTCCTCCCACGCCAGGTTGTGCACCCGGTTGGCGCAAAGCCCCTGCATCAGAAGATGCCATGCTGGATGAAAGCGGACGTCGTCCAGCCGCTCTCCCGTGGCGTCATAACGCAGCAGCTCCGGCGGATTAACGTTCGCCAGCCTGCCCAGCTCCAGCGACTCCGCCGTACCCAACTGCTGTCCGATGCTGGCAAGAAGATCCACATCCCACTCAGCCCCTTCGCGCGCTACCGCATCGCGCAGGGCGCAATCAGAGAGAAAAAGGTTGCTGTTCGATAGCGGTGCAGGTTGATTAAAAACGGTATGAGTCTGCCAGTGCATGCTGTCTCCCTCCTTTCATTGGCAATAAAGGTAAGTATGGACAGAGGGCATGCACGCTGCATGGGAGGGGGGTCACACGATGACAATCGTGTTGATATCATTCGTGAAATAGCTCACAGAACATAAGAATAAACTATTTCATTACTTCACTAATGCTGAATAATTTATTCTTACCCTGTTTTTGTGAGGATCGTTATGCAACAGGATGCGCACAAGCGTGCATTAATTGCAGGCTCCATCGGTAATTTCATCGAGTGGTATGAATTTGCGGTCTACGGTTTTCTGGCAACGGTGATTGCCAGAAACTTCTTCCAGCTTGAGGGGGAAGCGGAGCTCACCAGTCTGATCCTTACCTGGGCCTCGTTCGCCATCGCTTTCTTCTTCCGTCCGCTGGGTGCGGTGGTCTTTGGCCGCATTGGCGACAGGATTGGCCGCAAACCGACGCTGATTATCGTGCTGGTATTGATGACGCTCGCCACCGCTGCCATCGGTATTGTGCCGGTCTACGCCAGTATCGGGATTGCCGCGCCGCTGATCGTTACGCTCCTGCGTATTCTGCAAGGACTGTTCGCGGGCGGTGAGTATGGCGGTGCGGTCTCATTGATGACGGAGTTCGCCCCGCGCGGCAAGCGCGGTCTTTACGGGGCATGGCAGTCCTTCACCGTGGCGCTCGGACTGTTAGCGGGCGCAGGTATTGTCGCGTTGCTCTCTGCCCTGCTCTCCCCTGAAGCCTTGCACGACTGGGGCTGGCGCATTCCGTTCTTCCTGGCGTTGCCGATGGGTGCGGTCGCGCTATGGCTGCGGGTGAGCATGGAAGAGACGCCGAGCTTTGTGCAGCAACGGGAAAAACCGGTTGTTACTCAGGCCACCACCGCCGCCACGTTCAAAACCATCCTGATGGGCATTGGCCGCGTGATGGCCTGGTCTGCGGCGGGCTATACCTATCTGGTGATTATGCCGACCTATCTGCAATCTGCGCTGCACACCGGTTTTAACCAGGCGCTGCTGATTGCGGTGATTTCTAACATTGGGTTTGCGCTCACGATCATTCCGTCGGGCATGCTGAGCGACAGGATCGGGCGGCGGACGGTGATGATTATCTCCACCGTGCTCCTGCTGATCCTCGCCCTGCCGCTGCTGAAAATTTTGCAGGCGGAAACCAGTACGCTGGCGGTCAAAGCGATTGTGGTGCTGATTGCGGGAGGTCTGGTTGGGATGCTGGCAGGGCCGGGGCCGGCAATGCTGTCTGAGATGTTCCCGACGCGCGTGCGTTATACCGGGCTGGGGCTGGCCTATTCTCTGTCGAATGCGATCTTCTCGGGCTGCGCCGGGCTGATCATTACCGGGCTGATTAAAGAGACGGGCAATCTGGATATTCCGGCGTACTACGTGATGGCAACGGCGGTGGTGAGTATTTTCGCGCTGATGACGCTGAGGAAGGATGACCATTTACGGTCGTTAGAGGAGTGAGATTGTTGCCCGGTGGCGCTGCGCTTAGCGGGCCTACGTTACCATGCTTTTGTAGGCCGGGTGAGGCGAAGCCGCCACCCGGCACAACAGGCTACCCGCGCTGACGCACCGCTTCGAACAGGCAGATACCCGTCGCAACAGAAACGTTCAGGGACGACACGCTGCCTGCCATCGGGATGCTGATCAGCTCGTCGCAGTGCTCGCGCGTCAGACGACGCATGCCTTCACCTTCTGCCCCCATCACCAGCGCCATGCGGCCGGTCATTTTGCTCTGATACAGGGTGTGATCCGCTTCACCGGCTGTGCCGACGATCCAGATATTCTCTTCCTGCAACAGACGCATGGTGCGCGCCAGGTTAGTCACGCGGATCAGCGGAACGTTTTCCGCCGCGCCGCAGGCAACTTTTTTAGCGGTAGCGTTAAGCTGCGCGGAACGATCTCTTGGCACAATCACCGCATGCACGCCTGCTGCATCGGCGCTACGCAGGCACGCGCCCAGGTTATGCGGGTCGGTTACGCCATCAAGGATCAGGAAGAACGGGTTATCCAGCTCAGCGATCAGATCCGGCAGATCGTTCTCCTGATACTGACGGCCTGGCTTCACGCGCGCGATAATGCCCTGGTGTACAGCTCCTTCGCTTTTCTCATCCAGATACTGGCGGTTCGCCAGTTGGATCACTACGCCCTGCGCTTCCAGCGCGTGGATCAGCGGCATCAGACGTTTATCTTCTCGCCCTTTCAGAATAAAAACTTCCTGAAAACGCTCCGGCGCGCGCTCCAGCAGGGCCTGCACCGCGTGGATGCCGTAAATCATTTCACTCATTGATGGTTCTCGTAATAAATATTTTCCCTCTCCCGTTGGGGAGAGGGTCAGGGTGAGGGGAAATTACTCCGCCTGCTGTTTCTTCGCCGCGCGCTTCGCTTTGGTCGCGGCCGCTATTTTTTGGGTCTTGGTCGACGGTTTTTTCGCTTTACGAGCGTCTTTTTTTGCCGCCTTGGGCTTCTGTTTCTTCTCGCCACGGAAAGCGCTGTCTGGCTCAAAGTTTACTCTTTTACCTGCCTGACGTCGCTTGCCGCCCGCTTTACCGTTGCCACCTTTTTTCGCTTTCTCACGCTCGGTTTTCCCGACGTTACGCGGCGCGCGCTCGCTGGAGATCAGGCTGAAGTCGATTTTACGGTCGTCCATATTCACGGCTTCAACCTTCACTTCCACCCGATCTCCCAGACGGTAGGTCTGGCCGCCGGATTCGCCGATCAGACGTTGTCCGACCTGGTCGAAGCGGTAGTAATCGTTATCGAGGCTGGAAACGTGCACCAGACCGTCGATAAACAGCTCATCCAGACGCACGAAGAAGCCAAAGCCGGTGACGCTGGCAATCACGCCTTTAAAGATATTACCCACCTGATCCAGCATAAAGTCACACTTCAGCCAGTCCGCCACGTCGCGCGTTGCTTCATCCGCACGACGCTCGGTCATGGAACAGTGCTGGCCCAGTTGCAGCATCTCCTCCATGGAGTAGTGATACCCTCCGGTTTCGGTCGTATTGCCTTTATGACCCTGCTCGTGCGCCAGCAGATACTTGATCGCACGGTGCAGGGACAGATCCGGATAACGGCGGATCGGCGAAGTGAAGTGCGCGTACGACTGTAAAGCCAGACCAAAGTGGCCCCGGTTTTCCGGATCGTAAATCGCCTGCTTCATGGAGCGCAGCAGCATGGTTTGCAGCATTTCCGCGTCAGGACGATCGCTGATGGATTCCAGCAGCTCGGCGTAATCGCGTGGCTCAGGCTTATTACCGCCAGGCAGCTCCAGACCGAGTTCAGCCAGCACGGAGCGGAACGAGGTTACGGCTTCCGTGGTTGGCTTGTCGTGAATACGGAACAGCGCAGGCTCTTTGGCTTTCTCAACGAAACGTGCCGCCGAGATGTTTGCCAGGATCATACACTCTTCAATCAGCTTGTGCGCATCGTTACGCTGGGTCTGCTCGATACGCTCGATACGACGCTCAGCGTTAAAGATAAACTTCGCCTCTTCACTCTCAAACGAGATCCCACCGCGCTCTTCGCGCGCCTGATCCAGCGTTTTGTAGAGGTTGTGCAGCTCTTCGATGTGTTTGACCAGCGGCGCGTACTGTTCGCGCAGATCCTGATCGCCCTGCAACATATGCCAGACCTTGGTATAGGTCAGGCGCGCATGGGAACTCATCACTGCTTCGTAGAACTTATAGCCCGTCAGACGTCCCTTGCTGGAGATGGTCATTTCGCAGACCATACACAGGCGGTCCACCTGCGGGTTGAGGGAACACAGGCCGTTGGAGAGCACTTCTGGCAGCATCGGTACAACCTGAGACGGGAAGTAGACCGACGTACCGCGGCTGCGCGCTTCGTTATCCAGCGGCGTGTGTGGACGCACGTAGTAGCTCACATCCGCGATAGCCACCCACAGACGCCAGCCACCACCACGTTTTTTCTCACAGTACACGGCATCATCGAAGTCACGGGCGTCTTCACCATCAATGGTGACCAGCGGCAGATCGCGCAGATCCACGCGGCCTGCTTTGGACTCTTCCGGCACTTCTTCACGCAGGTTTTCGATCTGGTCTTCAACCGCTTTCGGCCAGACGTACGGAATTTCATGGGTGCGCAGCGCCATATCAACGGCCATGCCGGTGCCCATGTTATCGCCCAGCACTTCAACGATTTTACCCACCGCTTTGGTACGGCGGGTCGGGCGCTGGGTGAGTTCAACCACCACCACAAAGCCCATGCGTGCGCCCATCACCTCTTCAGGCGGGATGAGAATGTCGAAGCTCAGACGGCTGTCGTCCGGCACCACAAAGCCTACGCCCGCATCGGTAAAGTAACGGCCAACGATCTGGCTGGTTTTCGGCACCAGCACGCGGACCACGCGCGCTTCGCGGCGGCCTTTACGGTCTGCACCCAGCGGCTGCGCCAGGATCTGGTCGCCGTGAATACACATCTTCATCTGTTCAGATGAGAGGTACAGGTCGTCTTTACGGCCTTCCACGCGCAGGAAGCCGAAGCCATCGCGGTGACCAATAACGGTGCCTTTCAGCAGGTCGAGGCGTTCTGGCAGCGCGTAGCACTGGCGACGAGTAAAGACCAGCTGCCCGTCACGCTCCATGGCGCGCAGGCGGCGGCGAAGGGCTTCAATTTGCTCTTCACCTTCAATGTTTAATTCAACGGCAAGTTCTTCACGATTGGCGGGTTTTTCGCGTTTTGTTAAGTGTTCAATGATGAACTCGCGGCTGGGGATAGGATTCGAGTATTTTTCGGCTTCGCGTTCCTGGAAAGGATCTTGTGACATGTCGGTTCCTCCGTTGTCAGCTCCGGTGGAAATTTTCTTCATTCCACCAGCAATAATTTATAAAGCGGTTGATTCTCTTCAACCAAATCGGCCAGCGTGTAGTTATCCAGTTCCTTGAGAAAACTTTGCACGGCCTTTGAAAGCGCCTGTTTCAGGCGGCAAGCGGGCGTAATGTGGCAGAACGCGCTGCTACAGTTCACCAGAGAGAGCGGCTCCAGTTCACGTACCACATCGCCAATACGGATACTCTGTGCCGGTTTACCGAGACGGATCCCTCCATTCTTCCCGCGGACGGCAGCAACGTATCCGGCACGACTAAGTTGATTGATTATTTTGACCATATGATTACGGGACACACCGTACACCTCTGTGACTTCAGAGATGCTGGTCATCTTCCCATCGGGTAACGACGCCATGTAAATCAGCGCGCGTAAGCCGTAATCGGTGAAACTTGTTAACTGCACATCAACCTCAGGAAAAAGGGAAAACGCGGTTAAACCGCAGAGATATTCATTAATGATGATAAACCAGCCAGATAGTTAGCGGCTAATTTATTTGACAGACGGGGCGAAAAAGCGGAGATCCAGGAGCGGTCGCCGGATGGCGCTGCGCTTATCCGGCCTACGGGTTTCCCCGCAGGCCAGCAGTCACGAAGATTATGCGTCGAACGGGTCGCGCAGGATCATCGTTTCAGTACGATCCGGGCCGGTAGAAATAATATCGATCGGCACTTCGGTCAGTTCTTCAATGCGCTTGATGTAGTCCAGCGCGGCTTTTGGCAGGCCACTACGCTCTTTCACACCGAAGGTGGTCTCAGACCAGCCCGGCATGGTTTCGTAGATTGGCTCAATGCCTTCCCAGTCGTCAGCAGCCAGCGGAGTGGTGGTCACTTCGCGGCCATCTGGCATGCGGTAGCCAACGCAGATTTTCACTTCTTTCAGGCCGTCCAGTACGTCCAGCTTGGTCAGGCAGAAGCCAGACAGGGAGTTGATCTGCACTGCGCGACGTACGGCAACGGCGTCCAGCCAGCCGGTACGACGACGACGACCGGTGGTCGCGCCAAACTCGTTACCCTGCTTGCACAGGAACTCGCCGGTTTCATCAAACAGTTCGGTCGGGAATGGACCCGCACCCACGCGAGTGGAGTACGCTTTGATGATGCCCAGAACGTAATCCACATAACGTGGACCCAGGCCAGAGCCGGTCGCCACGCCACCCGCGGTGGTGTTAGAGGACGTAACGTACGGATAGGTACCGTGGTCGATGTCCAGCAGCGTACCCTGCGCACCTTCGAACATGACGAAATCGCCACGCTTGCGCGCCTGGTCCAGCAGATCGGACACATCAACAACCATACCGGTCAGAATGTCTGCAATCGCCATGACGTCATCCAGCACTTTCTGGTAGTCAACAGCGTCAGCTTTGTAGAAGTTCACCAGCTGGAAGTTGTGATATTCCATCACTTCTTTCAGTTTTTCAGCGAAGGTCGCTTTGTCGAAGAGGTCACCGACGCGCAGACCGCGACGAGCCACTTTATCTTCGTATGCCGGGCCGATGCCACGACCGGTAGTGCCGATCGCTTTCGCGCCACGCGCTTTTTCACGCGCCACGTCCAGCGCCACGTGATAGTCCAGGATCAGCGGGCAGGCTTCGGAGAGCAGCAGACGCTCACGAACAGGGATACCACGGTCTTCCAGACCTTTCATCTCTTTCATCAGCGCAGCAGGAGACAGCACAACGCCGTTACCGATGATGCTGGTGACGTTTTCGCGAAGAATGCCTGATGGAATAAGATGGAGGACGGTTTTTTCACCGTTGATTACGAGAGTATGGCCTGCGTTGTGACCGCCCTGGTAGCGTACAACATATTTAGCCCGTTCAGTCAGAAGATCAACAATCTTCCCTTTACCTTCGTCACCCCATTGGGTGCCCAGTACGACGACGTTGTTACCCATTTTTTTCAAAATCACCGTTTGCTTAAAAATGGATTCTACCATCGCTTTTTCAGATATACAGCACTTTTTGACCCTAAAATATGCCAATTGCGGTTAGTTTTTGATCAGCCAATCGTTTTCCTCAACATGTAGTAGATAACGATACCAGCAACCACAAGACCACCGCCAAAACGACGCAAAATATTATCCGGCAGTTGGCTCATGGTGGCGATCATCCGGCGCCATGCGCGCGGATAAAGCATCGGGCCGAGGCCTTCCAGCACCAAAACCAGGGCCAGCGCGAGCCAGATCGTTGAATTCATTTTTGTTCCTTATAAAAGAAAACCACCGCTCCGTGAAGAGCGGTGGTTTGAATACTCAAACGAGCCTGAGTTTATCGCGTTGCGTTGGTCGGCGTCTTCATATAACGGAAGAAATCGCTGTCCGGGCTGAGCACCATCACATCCTGGTTGCTCTTGAAGCTATTCTCGTAAGCGCGCAGGCTACGAATGAAGGCATAGAAGTCCGGATCCTGGCTGAATGCATCAGCAAACAGTTTCGCGGCTTCCGCATCACCTTCACCGCGCAGGATACGACCCTGGCGCTCAGATTCCGCCAGCGTCTTGGTGACTTCATAGTCCGCTGCCGCGCGCAGTTTTTCCGCTTCTTCCTGACCCTGTGAACGGTGACGACGGGCTACCGCTTCACGCTCGGCGCGCATACGGTTGTAGATCGCCTCGGACACTTCCGCTGGCAGGTTGATCTGCTTGATGCGCACATCAACCACTTCGATGCCCAGCGCCGCCATACTGTTCGGGTTGATCACCGGCACTTTACCGTTGGTTTCAGCCTGAACACGTTCAGCCGCTTTGGCAATCGCATCGTCTGCCGCCGGGGTTTCAACTTCATCCTCGGTGCCCGCAGAGCCGGAGTTCAGCGCATCACGCACTTCCAGCGTCAGACGACCACGGGAGTCGGTCACAATGTCTTTCACATCCAGACGACCAATTTCAGAACGCAGACGGTCAGAGAACTTACGTTTCAGCAGCACTTCTGCCTGAGAAACGTCGCCACCCCCGGTTGCCAGGAAGTAGCGGCTGAAATCGCTGATGCGCCATTTGATATAGGAATCAACGATCAGGTCTTTCTTCTCTTTGGTCACGAAACGATCGGCCTGGTTATCCATGGTCTGGATACGCGCATCGAGCGTTTTCACTGACTGAATGAACGGGATCTTAAAGTGCAGACCCGGCTCATAAATCACCGGACGCTTGTCGCCGTCACGCACGACGCTGCTGAACTGGAACTTGATCCCACGCTCGCCCTCTTTCACCACAAAGATGGAGGTGTAGAGCACGACCAGTACAATGATGATGATCGCAATAACTGACTTACGCATCCTTATTCCCCCTGACGCTGGTAGTCGTTACGCTGCGCGTTGGCACGGCGTTGGTCCATAATGTCACCATCGTTCGAAGAAGGCGTTGTGTTCGCGCTGGCGCTGCCAGACGAGGCCGGTGGCAGACGCAGCAGGTTGTTCGCACCGCTGTTGTCTTTTGCTGCCGGTGCAGAACCGCCTTTCAGCATCTGATCCAGCGGCAGGACCATCAGGTTTCCGCCTTTGTTGTCGTTAACCAGCACTTTACGCGTATGGCTCAGCACTTTTTCCATGGTCTCGATATAGAGACGCTCACGGGTAATTTCCGGCGCGGCTTTATATTCCGGCAGGATCTTCGCGAAGCGAGCCACTTCACCCTGTGCTTCCAGGATGGTCTGGGTCTTATACGCACGCGCTTCTTCCAGAATACGCTGCGCCTGACCGTTTGCACGCGGCTGAACTTCGTTGGTGTACGCTTCCGCTTCACGGATGTACTGCTGTTCGTTTTCACGCGCGGCAATCGCATCGTCAAAGGCGGCTTTCACCTCTTCCGGCGGACGTGCAGCCTGGAAGTTGACGTCCAGCAGGGTGATACCCATGTTGTACGGACGGATGGTCTCTTCCAGCTCACGCTGGGTATCGCTACGAATAACGGTACGACCTTCGGTCAGGATACGGTCCATGGTGTATTTACCGATCACGCCACGCAGGGCGCTGTCGGTCGCCTGACGCAGGCTGTCATCGGCGCTGGTCACGCTAAACAGATAACGTTCCGGATCGGTCACGCGGTACTGTACGTTCATCTCAACGCGCACCACGTTCTCGTCAGAGGTCAACATCACGCCAGAGGCGGCCAGTTCACGGACGGACTCCACGTTAACCGCGGTCACGTCATCAATGAAGGTCGGCTTCCAGTTCAGGCCCGGTTCAACCAGATGGCTGAACTTACCGAAACGGGTGACCACACCGCGTTCTGCTTCTTTAATGGTGTAGAACCCGCTGGCTGCCCAGATGATTACTACCGCAGCGGCGACAATGCCCACCACGCGGCCACCCATTGGCGGGCGCGGACTCTGAGTGGAATTGCCACCCGAGCCAGAACCTTTTCCTCCGCCAAGGCCACCAAGCTTTTTGCTCAGTTTGCGGAAGATATCATCCAGATCCGGCGGCCCCTGCTCGCGACCACCTTTGTTGCCATTTCCCCCAGAGTTGCCGCCTTGATTATTGCTGCTTCCCCACGGGTCGCGGTCTTGTCCGTTATTACCGGGCTGATTCCACGCCATGTATATGCTCCATATTTGTTATGCAAGGGCGAATTTTTCAGGCTTCCCCTTTCTGATCAGACGATATAGTCCGCCAGCGCAGGTTCTTGTTTACAGAGGCGACGCCAGTCAACGATCGGCATACGCACCTGCATCCCCACGCTGCCGTCATCCTCCATCCACTCTTTTTCTATCGCCTGAAGCTGATAAAACCGGCTGCGCAGCCTGCCTTCCTGTGGCGGCAGTCGCAGCGTGTGCTGAGCTACCTCACCGGAAAGACGTTCTGTCAAAGCCTGGAAAAGCAGTGGCACACCAATCCCGGCCTGAGCAGACAGCCAGACCCGAATCGGTTTGTTCTCTTCGTCTCGGTCAATACGCGGTTCAAAATCGTCCAGCATATCGATCTTGTTCATCACCAACAGGGTAGGAATTTCGTGGGCGTCGATCTCTTCGAGCACCACGTTCACCGCGTCGATGTTCTCCTGCACGCGTACGTCAGCCGCATCAATCACATGCAGTAGCAGGGTCGCCTGACGCGTCTCCTGCAACGTCGCTTTAAACGCCGCGACCAGATCGTGCGGCAGATGGCGAATAAACCCTACGGTATCCGCCAGCACCGTTTCACCCACGTCTGCGACGTCAATACGGCGCAGGGTTGGGTCCAGGGTCGCAAACAGCTGGTCTGCGGCATACACCTGGGCCTCGGTTATCTGGTTAAACAGAGTGGATTTACCGGCGTTGGTATAGCCCACCAGCGACACCGTTGGGATGTCAGCTTTCGTTCGCGCCCGACGCCCCTGCTCGCGCTGTTTCTCTACACGTTCCAGACGTGAAAGGATCTGGGTAATACGCCCACGCAGTAAACGGCGGTCGGTTTCGAGCTGGGTTTCACCCGGGCCGCGCAAACCAATCCCGCCTTTTTGTCTTTCAAGGTGTGTCCAGCCACGCACCAGACGCGTCGCCAGATGGCGCAACTGCGCCAGCTCAACCTGCAACTTACCCTCGTGGGTACGCGCACGCTGAGCAAAAATATCTAAGATCAACCCCGTGCGATCGATAACACGGCATTCGCAGAGAGCTTCCAGGTTACGTTCCTGAGCCGGAGACAGCGCATGATCAAACAGCACAACAGATGCGCCGGTTGCTTTTACGGCATCCGCAATTTCTACTGCTTTACCTTCACCTACAAAATACTTCGGGTGCGGCGCTTTACGGCTACCAGTAATCACCTGCATTGCTTCGACACCGGCGGAAGAGACCAGAGATTCAAACTCCTGGAGGTCTTCCATATCTTTGTCTTGCGAAAAATAGATGTGTACCAGCACCGCCTGCTCACCGGCGTCATAACGGTCAAACAAGCGTAAACCTCTCTAAAAAGATCAGCGGGGAACGCAGGATCCCTGGCTCCCCGTGTGGATAACAGCCCAAAACCTTATTCGGTTTCTTCGCTGTCCTGCGCTGGTGTTGAAGAACCCTGCGCGTTGCTGCCGTGATGGTAGTTACTGCCAGTGCCGCCGCCAGCGTTATTGCTGTGATGAGATACCGGACGGGACGGAACAACAGTAGAAATCGCGTGCTTATAGACCATCTGGCTGACCGTGTTTTTCAACAGGATCACGAACTGATCGAAAGACTCAATCTGACCTTGCAGCTTAATACCATTCACCAAATAAATAGAAACTGGAACACGCTCCCGACGCAATGCGTTCAGGAACGGATCTTGTAAAGATTGCCCCTTAGCCATTCTATCTTTTCCTTATATGCTTGTTTTGTACTTAGAACCTTGCGATTCTGAAAAATTGCGCACGATACGGCTTAATTGTACACATTCAGTCAGCGATATCACCAATAACCTCAATCACTTCGTTTAACGCCTGTTGTGGTTTTTCACTGTCTAACCAGTGAACCCCCTTCCAACCGCGTAACCAGGTGATCTGGCGCTTCGCTAACTGTCTCGTGGCGCAAACACCTCGATAAACCATTTCATCGTATGAAATCTCGCCTTCAAGATACGACCACATCTGGCGGTACCCCACACAACGAATGGAAGGCATGTCCGTATGCAAATCTCCACGGGCAAAAAGCGCCCGCACTTCTGCTTCAAAATCTGAAGCCAACATCTGATGAAAACGCTGCTCAATTCGTTGATGGAGCAGTTCACGGCTCGCCGGGGCGATGGCGAACTGATGCACCTGATACGGCAGAGCGTCTCCTGACGTTTGCGTCAGTTCCGTTAAAGTTTTACCCGAAATGAAAAAAACTTCCAGTGCCCGGGAAAGCCTTTGCGGATCGTTTGGGTGGATCCGCGCTGCGGCAACCGGGTCAATCTCTTCCAGTTGCCTGTGCAAAACGTCCCACCCCTGCTCTGCCGCCTGCCGCTCAATCTTCGCTCTCACTTCCGGATCGGCCGATGGCAGAGGCGATAACCCCTCCAGCAGCGCCTTAAAGTAGAGCATCGTGCCGCCAACTAACAGCGGTATGCGTCCCGCGGCGGTAATCTCGGCCATCTCGGCTAAGGCGTCGCGGCGAAAATCTGCCGCGGAGTAAGCCTGTGCCGGGTCGAGAATATCCAGTAAACGGTGCGGTGCCGCACGCAGTTCGTCTGCGTTGGGCTTCGCCGTGCCGATGTCCATCCCTCGGTAGATGAGGGCTGAATCAACGCTAATCAACTCTACTGGCAAAACTTTACGTAACTCAATGGCTAACGCCGTTTTGCCGGAGGCCGTTGGCCCCATTAGAAAAATCGCCTTTGGCAGGCTCGCCTTACTTACATCAGTCATGTTTCAGGGCGGTCATCGCCGTTTGTAAATCAACAGGTTGTAACAAACCACCTGGAGGCGCTTTCACCAGCTGTGGACAGAGGCGCTCCACCTCCGCCAGAACGGTAATCGCCTGCGCCATACTCCACGGTGCATGCTCGCTGGCCAGATGGCGGGCGATCCACTGCGCGGTATCGGCGGCATCAAACGTCGTTTGCTGCGCCAGGTAGCCTATCAGTTCAGGAATCAAGTTTTGTAAATTTTGTTGGCGTAAGGGTAAAGGCACTGCGCGAATTGTCACATGCTGCGCGTCCAGTACGATTTCAATCCCCATTTCGGCCAGTTGCGTCTGCACGCGCCGCAAAACCCCTGTTTCTTCAGGGGATATTTTCAGGCGAACGGGGATCAACAGCGGCTGCGCGCAGGCGGCATTCACCCCCGGGGTTAACTGCGCCTGTTTGAGCCAGCGCTCCGCCACGGAAAGCGCCAGCAACAGCAGTTTACCTTCGCGTTCAAGCAACGCCATGTCGGGAGCAATAATGGTCAATACCCGACCAAAACTCTGGCTATGCCCATCCAGAGAGGGGGTTGAAACCGTGATGTGCTCTTTATGCTCCACCGCCGGCGTATCCAGCAGTTTGCGGTACAGCGCCCCCTGCTGTTTGTGGTAGCCCGGCTGAGCGTTGGGATAGTTGGCACCGGTTGGTCGCGGCGCGTTGCCCGCCGGGGATAAACGTGGAGCAGCCGGCTCGCGCGCGACCGCCGGTTCGGCAAAATGGTTACGCCCGGCCGCCACGCGGTTTTCCGGCAGTGGGCGCGGCGCGGGCGCTTCTTTTGCCAGCGGCAACTCTGGCTCTGCCTGCTGCTGCAATACAGCGGCAACGCCCTGGTAGATGAAATCATGCACCAGGCGCGACTGGTGGAAACGCACCTCGTGCTTGGCGGGGTGCACGTTAACGTCAACCTGGTGCGGGTCGATCTCCAGATAAAGCACAAAGGCGGGCTGTTGATCGGCGCCGAGCTTATCTTCGCAGGCCTGTCGAATAGCGTGGTTAATCAGGCGGTCGCGCATCATGCGGCCGTTGACGTAGCAATACTGAATTTCTGCGAACGCGGCGCTGCTGGCGTTCGGATCGGCAACCCAGCCACGCAGGGCCAGATCGCCATGCTGCCACTCAATGGCCAGCGCCTTTTCCAGAAACGGTGTGCCGCAGATGGCGCCCAACCGACGCTCCTTTTGTCCACCCTCCGCCACCGCGCGATACTGGCGCATCACCTTACCGTTATGGCTGAGGTTGAGGGTGACATCAAAGCGCGCCAGCGCGATGCGGCGGATGATCTCGTCGATATGTCCGAATTCGGTCTTCTCGGTTCGCATAAACTTGCGCCGGGCGGGCGTGTTATAGAAGAGATCCAGCACTTCAAGCGTGGTGCCTACCGGGTGCGCCGCAGGTTTAACCGTGACGTCCATATCGCGCCCTTCGGCGTAGGCCTGCCAGGCTTCCTGCTGGTCGGCCGTGCGGGAGGTCAACGTTAAGCGGGAAACGGAGCTGATACTGGCCAGCGCTTCGCCGCGAAAACCCAGGCTGATTATCGCTTCCAGATCGTCAAGTGAGGCAATTTTACTGGTGGCATGACGCGCCAGCGCCAGCGCCAGTTCGTCCTTTTTGATGCCACAGCCGTTATCACGAATGCGAATAAGCTTTGCGCCCCCGCGTTCGATATCGATATCAATGCGGGTCGCCCCTGCATCGAGGCTGTTTTCCACCAGTTCCTTCACCACCGACGCAGGGCGTTCCACCACCTCACCGGCGGCGATTTGGTTCGCGAGCTGCGGCGGTAGAACCTGAATCGGCATGAACTCTCCTTAATTAGTCGCGGTCATTTCACCCGGCAGCGCGGCGCTTGCCGTCTGGGCTGCCCCGCCCTGCGGCGCAGACTGAAGCGGATGCGCGTCAAAGTATTTACGCAGACCGTTATAAATCGCTTCGGCAATTTGCTGCTGATAGCTGTCGCTTCCCAGTAAACGCTCTTCACCATGGTTACTGATAAAGCCCGTCTCTACCAGAATCGACGGGATATCCGGCGAACGCAGGACACCAAGGCTTGCATGCTCCGGGCGACGCTTATGCAGCGATCCAATGCTTTGCAGCTGGCTCAGTACGTTAGTGGCGACATCATACCCGACGCGCTGAGAATGACCGAACTGTAAATCCAGCACCGCCTGGCTGAGATACGGATCGGCCTGGCTGTTTGCCAGCACATCGCCTGCCCCGCCTAACAGTTCAGATTGCTTCTCGTGCTCTTCAAGCCAGTTCGCCATTTCACTGTTGGCGCGACGGTTTGACAGCACCCATACCGACGCGCCGGTGGCGTTACGGTTCGGCGCAGCATCCGCGTGAATCGACACCAGGAAGTTGGCGTTTTGCTTACGCGCCACATCCGAGCGTCCCATCACTGAAATAAAGTAATCTCCGTCGCGGGTCATGACCCCTTTAAACATCGGATCGTCATTCAGAAGCGCACGCAGCTTACGGGCAATGGCGATAGTGACGTTTTTCTCCCGCGTGCCGCCCGGGCCAATCGCGCCAGGATCTTGCCCGCCGTGTCCGGCGTCGATGGCGATAATCACTTTGTCGCCACTGACCGGTGTTCGCCGCGCGCTGACCGCCGGACGCGTCACCGTGTTGCTGCTGGTCACGGCGGTAAGTCGGTCATTTTGTGATTTAAACGGATTACGGGCTGGCTCAGACGGCCTTGGGGTATAAACCGGCGCTTCCACGCGTTTTGCTACAACAGGTGCAGGCGGTGGCGGCGGCGGAACATCAGCATTAATGGTAAAGACCACCGTATAATTGGCGCCGTTTTGCTGCTTAACCGCCTTCGTTTTGCCCTTTTCGGTGAGATCGACCACCAGACGCAGAGACTGCGTATCCTTCGGCGTTCCCGAACGGATGCTTTTCACCAGATTGTTGCCGCTGAACTGGAGCGGCAGCCCATGGATCACCCCGGTCTGTTTAATATCGAGCGCCACGCTGCGGCTGTCGATTTGTGAGAAAGCATATTCAGGATCGCCCATAAAGCTGAACGTAATGCGGGCCTGGCTATCGCCATTCGACACCTGAATATCCGAGAGGCTGGCCGCCCCGACCTGCGCGCACAGCAGGACCGTGGCAGCCAGCACCCAACCTTTAACGCGATTAATCATCCCGTTATCCCTACGCTCAACCGGCTAAACGCGCCAGTAAGGAACAGCCTGATGAGGAAACCGCACTGATGCGTGCCTCACGCCCTTGTGCCTGGTAATCTAAGTGAATTTCGACATCCGGGTCAGGCAGCACACCCGCACCTTGTTGCGGCCACTCCACCAGGCAGATGGCGTCGTTGGCAAAGTAATCGCGGATCCCCATAAACTCCAGCTCCTCCGGGTCCGCAAGACGATATAAATCAAAGTGGTACACCATGATATTTTCAAGCGTGTACGGTTCCACCAGCGTGTAGGTCGGGCTTTTTACGTTCCCGTTATGGCCTAACGCCTGCAAAAAGCCACGGCTGAAGGTTGTTTTACCCGCGCCTAAATCACCATACAGATAAATGACGGTCGCCCCCTGACAGGCCTGCGCCACGCGCTTGCCGAGATCTAAAGTGGCTTGTTCATCAGGTAAAGGAATCGCTCGATTAGTCATTTTCTACGTCAATCACATCCGGGTTAACAACACGCCGCAGCGTGCAAAAAAGATCGGTGGCCAGCATACCGCGCGTTCCGTAACGAGCAGCCAGCCTGTCAGCCGCCGCACCGTGAGCCACGCAGCCCGCACAGGCTGCATCATAAAGGGGAAGTTTCTGTCCGAGCAATGCGCCAATGATGCCAGAGAGCACATCGCCCATGCCGCCGCTCGCCATGCCTGCATTACCGGCATCAACGATGCCCATCGCATCATCGCTGGCGATAACGGTTCCCGCCCCTTTCAAAACGGCAACACCTCCGTAACGTTTTACCAGACGTTGGGCTGAAAGTAAGCGATCGCTTTCAATTTCTGCCACGCTACAGTTAAGCAGCCGTGCGGCTTCGCCGGGGTGCGGCGTCAGAATGCGATTGTGACGCTTATCCGGGTTTATTGCCAGAAGGTTAAGCGCGTCGGCATCCCAGAGCATCGGTTTACGAAAATTCTCGGCCTTTTGCAGGGCCTGTTTACCCCACTCCTGCTGACCCAGGCCCGGACCAATGACCACCACGTCCGCCCACTCAAGACCCTTTTCAATCGCCTGCGGGGTAAGCTCGTGGACCATCAGCTCCGGCCGCGCGGTAATAATGGGCGGAATGTTTTCGCTGCGGGTCAGCACGCGTATTAATCCGCCGCCGCTGCGCAACGCGGCCTCTCCGGTCATTCGAATCGCACCTGCCGTGCCATGATCGCCACCAATAATCAGCAGTCGGCCATGGTCACCCTTATGGGAGGTGGGACGACGCGGCGGTAGCCACTGTGCAAGCTGGGAGGCATCAAAGCGGGTGATGTGGGTATCCTGTCCGATCAGCCAGTTTTCCAGCCCCAGGGCGTTGTGGTGTAACGTGCCCACGACATCCCGCGCTTTCCCGGTAAGCAGCCCCGGCTTCAGGGCGATAAAGGTCACGGTGTGCGCCGCCTCAATCGACACGCCCGGCGTCGCGCCGGTTTGCGCCATCAGGCCGGAGGGAATATCCAGCGCTACCACCGGGGCGGGGTGCGCATTAGCGCGCGTAATCAGCGCGGCGACGTCATCGCGAGGCGCGCGCATCAGTCCCGTCCCCAGCAGACCATCAACAATCACGTCGACATCCTCGGGCCAGATAATATCAGGCGCATGAATAATGCCCCCCGCATTCAGCCAGGCCTCTCTCGCCATGCCAGCCTCTTCCGGTAGCGGCTTGTCGCTCTCCAGCGCCATCAGGGTGACGCGCAGCCCCGCCGCCACCGCAAGACGAGCCACCACATAGCCATCGCCACCGTTATTGCCGTGCCCGCACAGGATCAGATAGTGCGAGGCATCCGGATAAGCCGTGCGCGCCACGTTAAACGCCGCCTCGCCCGCGCGCTGCATCAGTTCGTAAAGGGTAATGCCGAGGCTATCTGCGGCCTCTTTCTCGGCCCGACGGAGGTCATCCGCATGCCAGATGGAATGTGGTATACTTGCGAGGTTTTTCTTCACAGTATGGTCCGTCATGTCACAGCCCCTCGATCTCAATGAATTAGCGCAAAAAATAAAACAGTGGGGTGCTGAACTGGGCTTCCAGAAGGTCGGTATTACTGACACCGACCTCTCTGCCAGTGAGCCTAAGCTCCAGGCATGGCTGGATAAACAATACCACGGCGAGATGGAGTGGATGGCGCGTCACGGTATGATGCGTGCCCGCCCCCACGAGCTGTTGCCGGGTACGCTGCGCGTTATTAGCGTACGCATGAACTATCTGCCTGCTAACGCGGCCTTTGCGCGCACGCTAAAAAATCCTTCGCTGGGTTACGTCAGCCGATACGCGCTGGGGCGTGATTACCATAAACTTCTACGCAACCGTCTAAAAAAGCTCGGGGAAACCATTCAACAGCACTGTGTTTCGCTGAATTTTAGACCCTTTGTCGATTCTGCGCCTATTCTTGAGCGCCCGATCGCCGAAAAAGCCGGGCTCGGCTGGACAGGTAAGCACTCACTTATCTTAAGCCGCGACGCGGGCTCATTCTTTTTCCTGGGTGAACTACTGATTGATTTACCTCTGCCGGTAGACAGTCCGGTGGAAGAAGGTTGTGGTCGCTGTGTGGCCTGTATGACCATCTGCCCGACGGGCGCGATTGTCGAACCGTATACCGTTGATGCGCGCCGCTGTATCTCTTATCTCACTATCGAGCTGGAAGGCGCTATTCCAGAGGAGTTTCGTCCGCTTATTGGCAACCGCATCTACGGCTGTGATGACTGTCAGCTGATTTGTCCGTGGAACCGTTATTCACAGTTGACGGACGAAGAAGACTTCAGTCCGCGCAAGGCGTTACATGCCCCGCAGTTGATCGAACTGTTCGCCTGGAGCGAAGCCTGGTTCCTGAAGGTGACGGAGGGTTCCGCCATACGTCGTATCGGCCACCTGCGCTGGCTGCGTAATGTGGCCGTTGCGCTGGGGAATGCCCCGTGGGATGAGGCAAATCTTCAGGCGCTCGAAAGCCGTAGAGGTGAGCACCCACTTCTTGATGAGCACATAGAATGGGCGATTGCGCAGCAAATTGAGAAGCGAAATGCCGGCGTGGTTGAAGTGCAGTTACCGAAGAAACAGCGCCTGGTCAGGGTGATTGAAAAAGGACTGCCGCGGGATGTGTGATATATTCACAGGCTGTGAATAAAAATAAGAATTCAGGCGCCATCAGCTCTGGCAAACAGGTCAAGTGATCTCAATAACATTTTGAAATCAAATTTTCTTCATAAATTACAGGTAATTACGAAGATATTATTCACCCTGCTAACATTTCGTAGAGACTGGTTTTATCACGTTTCTGTGGATAACTCTGTTCACAAGAGTATTTCAGACATAATAGAAAACGTCCCCAACGAAGCACTTCGCTGTGGATAATCTGGAGATGAAGAAGAATTTGGAGCGGGAAACGAGACTCGAACTCGCGACCCCGACCTTGGCAAGGTCGTGCTCTACCAACTGAGCTATTCCCGCTTGGGTGTTCTGGTGCTATGCGTATCTTGCGATACTTTCAAATTTTGGAGCGGGAAACGAGACTCGAACTCGCGACCCCGACCTTGGCAAGGTCGTGCTCTACCAACTGAGCTATTCCCGCTTGGGTGTTCTGGTGCTGGCGTATCTTGCGATACTTTTCAAATTTTGGAGCGGGAAACGAGACTCGAACTCGCGACCCCGACCTTGGCAAGGTCGTGCTCTACCAACTGAGCTATTCCCGCAAATCTGTACTGCTTTTGTTGCTGTCGTAACGTGTAATTCTCTGTCGTTACGGGAGGCGCATTATACGAGAAATCCGTTTAGCTGCAACCCCCCTCAAAGCGATTTTTTTGAAATTCAGTTCAAGTGCTTATTTAATCGGCAAGCTGAACAATTTAGCGACAAAAACCCGGCCACGCAAGGCGCCGGATCGCAAAATCAGAGCTTAATAAAGTTTTCGCGATAGTACGCCAGCTCCGCAACAGACTCACGGATGTCATCCATCGCCTGGTGCGTCCCCTGCTTTGTGAAGCCGTCGAGAATTTCCGGTTTCCAGCGGCGGGCCAGCTCTTTCAGGGTGCTCACATCCAGATAGCGGTAGTGGAAGTAGGACTCCAGCTCCGGCATGTACTTAAACAGGAAACGACGATCCTGACCAATGCTGTTGCCACAGATAGGCGATTTTCCTGCCGGCACCCACTGCTTCAGAAATTCAAGCGTCGCCAGCTCCGCTTCGCGGTCGCCCAGGGTGCTGGCCTTCACGCGTTCCACCAGCCCGCTGCCGGTATGGGTACGCACGTTCCACTCATCCATCAGCGTAAGCTGGTCATCGGACTGGTGCACGGCAATCGTTGGGCCTTCCGCCAGAATATTGAGGTTGGCATCGGTGACCAGTGTGGCGATCTCAATAATGCGATCGCGCTCGGGATCAAGGCCGGTCATCTCCAGATCGATCCAAATCAGGTTGTTTTCGTCCGCGCTCATGTTATTTTCCACCCTTCTCGCATAACCGGCAGTAGCAGGTTAACTAGTATTAATTAGAGTGTATCATAGAGGTTTTGCCCGCTACGGGCGACCAGGAGCCAGCGCGATTGAGTAAAAATAAACTCTCCAAAGGGCAGCAGCGCCGCGTGAATGCAAATCACCAGCGCCGTCTTAAAACCACTACGGAGAAGCCCGATTACGACGACAACCTGTTTGGCGAAGCGACAGAAGGCGTTGTGATTAGCCGCTTCGGCATGCACGCCGATGTCGAATCTGCCGACGGGGATATCCACCGTTGCAATATCCGTCGCACCATCCGTTCCCTGGTGACCGGTGACCGCGTGGTCTGGCGTCCGGGCAAGGAGGCGGCGGAAGGGGTAACGGTTAAAGGCATCGTTGAAGCCGTGCATGAACGCACGTCGGTTCTGACCCGTCCGGATTTCTACGACGGCGTGAAGCCCATTGCCGCCAACATTAACCAGATCGTGATCGTTTCGGCGATTTTGCCTGAGCTTTCACTCAACATTATTGACCGTTATCTGGTGGCCTGCGAAACGCTACAGGTTGAGCCGCTTATCGTGCTGAATAAAATCGATCTGCTGGATGACGAGGCCATGGCCTTTGTCAATGAGCAGATGGATATTTACCGCAACATTGGCTATCGCGTGTTGATGGTGTCCAGCCGCACCAAAGACGGCCTGAAGCCGCTGGAAGATGCGCTAACCGACCGCATCAGCATCTTTGCAGGGCAGTCCGGCGTGGGTAAATCCAGTCTGCTTAACAATTTGCTCGGCCTTCAGCAGGAGATCCTGACCAACGATGTGTCGGACGTCTCCGGGCTGGGCCAGCACACCACCACCGCCTCACGTCTCTATCACTTCCCGCACGGCGGCGATGTGATTGACTCCCCGGGCGTGCGTGAATTTGGTCTCTGGCATCTCGAGCCGGAACAAATCTTTAACGGATTTGTCGAATTCCATGACTATTTAGGCGCTTGCAAATACCGCGACTGTAAACATGACAACGATCCGGGCTGCGCCATCCGCGAAGCGGTAGAGAACGGAGAAATTGCGGAAACCCGTTTCGAAAATTACCACCGTATTCTCGAAAGCATGGACCAGGTAAAAACGCGTAAAAACTTTTCTGATTCTGATAACTGACAACTAAGCTAAGCGTCGCTAAAATCGTCCCCTTTTTTCAGGTTCCGGCAGCGTAATGCCGGATCAGGAACGACAAAACAATGGCCTGGAGGCTACCTTGTTAAACTCATTTAAACTTTCGCTTCAATACATTCTGCCGAAACTGTGGCTCACTCGCCTGGCGGGCTGGGGCGCGAGCAAACGAGCGGGCTGGCTGACCAAACTGGTCATCGACCTGTTCGTGAAATACTACAAGGTCGACATGAAAGAAGCGCAGAAGCCGGATACGGCAAGCTATCGTACCTTCAACGAATTTTTTGTGCGTCCGCTGCGCGATGAAGTGCGCCCGCTGAATACCGACCCGAACGTGCTGGTGATGCCAGCGGACGGCGTGATCAGCCAGCTGGGTAAAATTGAAGACGACAAAATTTTGCAGGCGAAAGGCCATAACTACAGCCTGGAAGCGCTGCTGGCCGGTAACTACATAATGGCCGATCTGTTCCGTAACGGGACTTTCGCGACCACCTATCTCTCCCCGCGCGATTACCACCGCGTGCATATGCCGTGTAACGGTATTCTGCGCGAGATGATCTACGTGCCGGGGGATCTGTTCTCCGTCAATCACCTGACGGCGCAAAACGTTCCTAACCTGTTTGCCCGTAACGAGCGCGTCATCTGCCTGTTTGATACTGAATTTGGCCCAATGGCGCAGATTCTGGTGGGTGCTACCATTGTAGGCAGCATCGAAACCGTCTGGGCGGGCACCATTACTCCGCCACGCGAAGGCGTGATCAAGCGCTGGACCTGGCCTGCCGGCGAAGAAGAAGGTTCTGTGGCCCTGCTGAAAGGTCAGGAAATGGGCCGCTTCAAGCTGGGCTCAACGGTCATCAACCTGTTCGCTCCGGGCAAAGTTAACCTGGTCGACGAGCTGGAAAGCCTGTCCGTGACCAAACTCGGCCAGCCTCTGGCAGTATCGACGGAGGTCTTCGCAACACCAGACGTTGCGCCAGCCCCGTTGCCGGAAGATGAGATCAAAGCCGAGCACGACGCCAGCCCGCTGGTTGACGACAAAAAAGACGAAGGCTAACAACAGAAGGATCGCTGACGTGCGCCCGATTATCGTATTACTGATGGCCTGGTGCCTCAGCATGGGGGCGTACGCAGCGACGGCCCCCGACGCCAAACAGATAACCCAGGAGCTGGAGCAGGCAAAAGCGGCAAAACCCGCTCAGCCGGAGACCGTTGAGTCGCTCCAGTCTGCACTGAACGCGCTTGAGGAACGAAAGGGTTCCCTTGAGCGCGCGCAGCAGTATCAACAGGTTATCGACAATTTCCCCAAACTCTCTCAGACCCTGCGCTCGCAGCTAAACAACCTGCGCGATGAACCACGCCAGGTCCCCGCGGGGATGACGTCCGAGGCGCTGAATCAGGAGATCCTGCAAGTCAGCAGCCAGCTGCTGGAAAAAAGCCGTCTGGCGCAGCAGGAGCAGGAACGGGCGCGTGAAATTGCCGATTCCCTCAGTCAGCTTCCACAGCAGCAAACCGATGCCCGCCGTCAGTTAAATGAGGTGGAACGCCGCATCGGGACGCAGACAGGCAGCACACCGCAGAATCAGGCGCAAAATCTTGGGTTGCAGGCGGAATCCGCCAGACTAAAAGCCCTGGTTGATGAACTGGAGCTGGCGCAGCTTTCCGCTAACAACCGCCAGGAGCTGTCGCGGATGCGTTCCGAGCTGGCGCAGAAGCAGAGCCAGCAGCTGGATGCGTATCTCCAGGCGCTGAGAAATCAACTCAACAGCCAGCGTCAGCGTGAAGCTGAACGTGCTCTGGAAAGCACAGAATTACTGGCCGAAAACAGCGCTAACCTGCCCGACAGCATCGTCGCCCAGTTTAAGGTTAACCGCGAGCTTTCTGCTGCGCTGAATCAGCAGGCGCAGCGCATGGATTTGGTGGCCTCGCAGCAGCGTCAGGCTACCAATCAAACCCTTCAGGTTCGTCAGGCACTCAACACGCTGCGTGAACAGTCCCAGTGGCTTGGCTCGTCTAACCTGTTGGGCGAAGCGTTACGCGCGCAGGTGGCCCGTCTGCCAGAGATGCCAAAACCACAGCAGCTTGATACGGAGATGGCGCAGCTGCGTGTTCAGCGTCTTCATTATGAAGATCTCCTCAACAAGCAGCCGCAAATCCGCCAGATCCGTCAGGCTGACGGACAGCCGCTCACCGGCGAGCAAAGTCGTATTCTGGAAGCGCAGCTGCGCACCCAACGCGAACTGCTCAATTCCCTGTTGCAGGGGGGCGATACGCTGATCCTTGAGCTGACCAAGCTGAAAGTCTCGAATAGCCAGCTGGAGGATGCGCTGAAAGAGGTCAACGAAGCCACGCACCGTTACCTTTTCTGGACGTCCGACGTGCGGCCGATGACCTTCGCCTGGCCGATTGAGATCGTGCAGGATCTGCGCCGCCTCATTTCGCTGGACACCTTTAGCCAGCTGGGCCTCGCCAGCGTAATGATGATAACCAGTAAGGAGACTATCTTCCCGTTGCTGGGGGCGCTGATTCTGGTGGGCTTCAGTATTTATTCCCGTCGTCACTTTACCCGTTTCCTTGAGCGCTCCAGCGCCCGAGTGGGAAAAGTAACCCAGGATCACTTCTGGCTGACGTTGCGTACGGTGTTCTGGTCAATTCTGGTCGCGTCTCCGCTGCCGGTGCTGTGGATGACGCTCGGATACGGACTGCGTGAAGCCTGGCCCTACCCGCTTGCCGTCGCGATTGGCGATGGCGTGACCGCCACCGTTCCGCTGCTGTGGGTGGTGATGATTTGCGCCACGTTTGCGCGGCCAAATGGTCTGTTCATCGCTCACTTTGGCTGGCCGCGTAATCGCGTTGCGCGGGCGATGCGTTACTACCTGATGAGTATCGGGCTGATTGTGCCGCTGATTATGGCGTTGATCATGTTCGATAATCTCAATGACCGGGAGTTCTCCGGCTCGTTGGGACGGCTGTGCTTTATGCTGATCTGCGGGGCGTTAGCGGTAGTGACGCTCAGCCTGAAACGCGCCGGGATCCCGCTCTATCTCGACAAGACCGGCAGCGGCGATAACATGTTAAACCGTCTGCTGTGGAACCTGCTGCTCAGCGCGCCGCTGGCGGCGATGCTGGCGGCAGCGGTCGGTTATCTCGCCACGTCGCAGGCGCTGCTCGCCCGACTGGAAACGTCGGTGGCCATCTGGTTCCTGCTGCTGGTGGTCTACCATGTTATCCGCCGCGGCATGCTGATCCAGCGTCGTCGTCTGGCGTTTGACCGTGCTAAACATCGTCGCGCAGAAATTCTGGCCCAGCGCGCGCGGGGTGAGGAAGAGCCAAACCACGTCAACAGCACCGAAGGGACTACAGACGCTGATGACGTCGAACTGGATCTGGATGCGATAAGTACTCAGTCCCTGCGGCTGGTACGCTCAATTCTGATGCTGGTTGCCCTGCTGTCGGTGATCTACCTGTGGTCAGAAATCCACTCCGCGTTTGGCTTCCTGGAGAACATCTCTTTATGGGATGTGACATCCACGGTGCAGGGAGTCGAAAGCCTGGAGCCCATCACCTTAGGGGCCGTGCTGATTGCGATTCTGGTGCTGATCATCACCACCCAGCTGATACGTAACTTCCCTGCCTTGCTGGAGCTGGCGCTGTTGCAGCATCTGGATTTAACCCCAGGCACAGGCTATGCCATCACCACCATCACCAAGTATTTAATCATGCTGTTTGGTGGGCTGGTCGGCTTCTCGATGATTGGTATCGAATGGTCAAAACTGCAATGGCTGGTTGCCGCCCTGACCGTAGGCCTGGGCTTTGGTTTACAGGAGATTTTTGCCAACTTCGTTTCTGGTCTGATCATTCTGTTTGAAAAGCCGATTCGAATTGGTGATACGGTGACCATCCGCGATCTCACCGGCAGCGTCACCAGGATCAACACCCGTGCCACCACCATCAGCGACTGGGACCGTAAAGAGATCATCGTCCCGAACAAGGCATTTATCACCGAGCAGTTTATCAACTGGTCGCTGTCCGACTCCGTCACGCGTGTGGTGCTGACCGTACCCGCTCCGTCGGATGCCAACAGCGAAGAGGTGACGCAGATCCTGTATACGGCTGCTGAACGCTGTTCGCTGGTAATCGACAACCCACCGCCGGAAGTCTTCCTGGTTGATTTGCAGCAGGGGATCCAGATTTTCGAGCTGCGTATCTACGCCGCCGAGATGGGACACCGTATGCCGCTGCGCCACGAGATCCACCAGCTGATTCTGGCTGGCTTCCGCGAGCACGGAATTGATATGCCGTTCCCACCGTTCCAGATGCGTCTGGAAACGCTGGACGGACGTAAGACGGGAAGAACGTTGACGTCAGCGGCGCGTACGCGCCCGGCGGGAAGTTTGTAATCCTTTCCCCCTCCCCAGCGGGAGGGGGTCAATCCTTTATGCCACTTCTGCTACACAGGCCGTCGAGCGACGACGGTAATGCTCATAAATCCCCATTGCCTGCAGCGAGAAGAAGATCGGTCCGCCAACCATCCACAGCGTGCTGTTCCAGTCATTTGCCTCAACAACGGGCTGAATGACGGTAAAAATGTTGGCGAACGCGACGACCAGCACCACAACAGTGGTCGCCAGCAGCGTCGCCGCACGGGTTTTGAAGATCACAAACGGTCGTTCCAGATCCTGCTTCGCCTTAAAGAACGGGAACGCCAGGGTCAGGAACAGATACGGAAGCGTCATCGATACGTTTGCCATCAGGGTCAGCTTGTTATAGAACGCCGACGCGGTATCACCGCCGAAGGACACCAGCAGAATGAACACGCACACCAGCATGCACTGCATCCACATCGCGTTGGCAGGCATACCGGCAGCGTTCAGCTGAGTCATATGTGCAGGCCACAGCGCCTTTGGCGTCCCCTGAATAATCGCTTTCAGCGGCGAGTAGATCAACGTGAAGAACGCGCCAGTATAGGCGAGGAACATCGACAAACCGGTAATCCGCGCAAACCAGATCCCCAGGGTGGCCGACGTTTCCGGCGCGAGATCCATGGCGTTGCCCAGCGTCACCCCCAGGCTTTTCATCAACACGTAGGTAATGTTGCCGAGGTTGGTGGTGTTATTGCTCAGCACCTGCTGCCAGTTGGTGCTGACGCCCCAGAGGAAAATCGCCAGTGAGTAGCCAATGGATATGACGATGGCGGCAAAGATAATGCCTTTGGCGAAGTTCTTTTCCGGATTTTCGGTTTTGTCGACCAGGCCGCCCACGGCTTCAATTCCACCGTAAGCAAAGATGGCAAACACCACGAAGGAGAGCATGGCCAGTCCGGACTGGTAACCCGGATTAGGCGATGAAACGAAGTTGACTTCCTGTGCGAAATGCCCGCCGTTCAGGCACAGAATGGCGATGCTGACCAGCAGCAGCACCAGGTTCAGGCACATCACGGAAATACCGCCAACGGCAGTGATACGGGCAATTTTGTTGATGCCTTTCGAGGCCACCAGCGTGACCACCACCATCCAGCACACCGCCAGAATACCGACCACCTGCGTGGAGCTCAGCCCCGCCAGAGACCAGACCTGCGTTTTATCCGCACCGAAGAGAAACGTTGAGAACGGCACCCAGACCTTGGCCGCCGTGCTGACCATCCAGACGACGTAGGATGAAAACCACATGAACGTACCGATAAACGCATAACGCGGACCGACGCTGTTGTTCATCCACGAATAGATGCCACCCTCTTCTTTCCGGTACGCCGAGCCCATCTCCGCCATCATCAGCGCAAACGGGATAAAGAAGAACAGAGCGGAAACGATATAAAACGGCGTCGCGCTGTAGCCCATCAGATAAAACGCGGACGGGCTATTGGCAAAGCCAAAGACTGACGTAAAAATCATCAGAATGAGCCCGGTAAGGGTCATTTTTTTGAGTGAGTGAGACATATAACCATCCGAAACGGAATTAAACTGCGCGGATGGTAGCAGATGACCAGACAAATATTGTGGCTATCCGAGGCAATTTAAGAAAAAGACCCGTGTATAGCGAAAAGAGCAGTTTTTAATGTGGCAGTGTTAAATGACCGAGTAGGCCGGGTAAGCGACAGCGCCACCCGGCATTTTTTCAGGCGCGATCGACCGTAAAGGCAATCACATCGCCCAGCTGCTCGGCACCCAGCGCCAGCATGACCAGACGATCCACACCCAGCGCCACGCCGGAGCAGTCCGGCAAACCGGCCTTAAGCGCTTCCAGCAGGTTGGTGTCAATCGGCTGCTGCGGCAGACCGCGCGCGTTGCGCTTGCGGTTATCCTGCTCGAAACGCTGCTGCTGTTCGCGCGCGTCGGTCAGCTCGTGGAAACCGTTCGCCAGCTCAATGCCTTTGAAGTACACCTCAAACCGTTCCGCCACGCGGTGATCTTCGGTGCTGATCTGCGCCAGCGAGGCCTGGCTGGCCGGGAAGTGATAGACAAACGTCGGACGATCTTTACCAATTTGCGGTTCAACGCCAAAGGTGAACAGCAGTTGCAGCAGCGTGTCGCGATCCTCTTCGTTATCCGCCACGTTGCTCAGATCCAGTTTTGCCGCCACTTCACGCAGCTGTGTTTTATCAGCCGACAGCGGATCAATTTCCAGATGACGCTGGAAGGCCTGCTGATAGGAGAGCGTTTCAGCTTCCGCGCAATCCAGCACCTGTTGCAGCAGATCGTCGACTTCGTTCATCAGACGATACATGTCGTAGTGCGGGCGGTACCACTCCAGCATGGTGAATTCCGGATTATGGTGTCGGCCCATCTCTTCATTACGGAAGCTACGGCACAGCTGATAGACCGGACCACACCCGGCCGCCAGCAGACGCTTCATATGGTATTCCGGGCTGGTCATCAGATACAGATTCATGCCCTGAGAGTGGCCTGGGCCAACAAAACGGGTTTCAAACGGGACCAGATGAATATCCGTGACCGTCGCCTGACTCATGCACGGCGTTTCCACCTCCAGGACGCCGCGGTCGGCAAAGAAACGGCGGATCTCCGCCATAATTGCTGCGCGCTTTAGCAGGTTTGGAATGGATGCGCTCGGCTGCCAGGTGGCCGTTTCGCTCATGAGTTATTTCTCCGTTTTCAGACAAGGGCACGAAGTCTACTCGCAAGCCGGGGCAGAGACAAATTTTGCACAGTAAAAGTCCCTTTTCATTGCACAGAGAAATACTGTGACGCCATTCATTAATCACGATGATAAATCACCGCACAGAACAGCAAAAAAATCGAACACGTCAAATTTCCCTCACTTCTACGCGGTTATACTGTTTTACCCATAAAGGAGCAGTGGAATCGCTTCCGCAATCGCCCGTTCGGGCAGGTGAACGTCCTTTAGCTCATCGCGTTGCGGGAAAACAAAAATCTGGAGGAATGTCGTGCAAACTTTTCAAGCCGATCTTGCCGTAATAGGCGCTGGCGGGGCTGGATTACGCGCTGCAATTGCTGCGGCACAAGCCAATCCGAACGCTAAAATCGCATTGATTTCAAAAGTCTATCCGATGCGCAGCCACACGGTAGCCGCAGAAGGAGGATCCGCTGCCGTCGCGCAGGATCATGACAGCTTCGAATACCATTTCCACGACACGGTTGCAGGGGGCGACTGGCTTTGCGAACAGGATGTCGTTGATTACTTCGTGCACCATTGCCCAACGGAGATGACCCAGCTGGAACAGTGGGGATGCCCGTGGAGCCGCCGTCCGGACGGGAGCGTCAACGTCCGCCGCTTCGGTGGCATGAAGATCGAACGCACCTGGTTTGCCGCCGATAAGACCGGCTTCCACATGCTGCACACCCTGTTCCAGACCTCCCTCCAGTTCCCACAAATCCAGCGCTTTGACGAACATTTCGTTCTCGACATTCTGGTCGACGACGGTCATGCGCGCGGACTGGTGGCGATGAACATGATGGAAGGCACGCTTGTCCAGATCCGCGCTAATGCGGTGGTGATGGCAACGGGCGGCGCGGGCCGCGTATACCGCTACAACACCAACGGCGGCATCGTCACCGGTGACGGTATGGGCATGGCGCTCAGCCACGGCGTCCCGCTGCGTGATATGGAGTTCGTCCAGTATCACCCAACCGGCCTACCGGGCTCCGGCATACTGATGACGGAAGGCTGCCGCGGCGAAGGCGGAATTCTGGTCAACAAAAACGGCTATCGCTATTTGCAGGATTACGGCATGGGTCCGGAAACCCCACTTGGCGAGCCGAAAAACAAATACATGGAACTCGGCCCTCGCGACAAAGTCTCTCAGGCTTTCTGGCACGAGTGGCGCAAAGGCAACACCATCTCAACGCCGCGCGGCGACGTGGTGCATCTCGACCTGCGTCATCTCGGCGAGAAGAAACTGCTGGAGCGTCTGCCGTTTATCTGCGAGCTGGCGAAAGCGTATGTGGGCGTCGATCCGGTGAAAGAACCGATCCCGGTGCGTCCAACCGCGCACTACACCATGGGCGGCATCGAAACCGATCAGCAGTGCGAAACCCGCATCAAAGGGCTGTTTGCGGTGGGCGAGTGTTCCTCCGTCGGTCTGCACGGCGCAAACCGTCTGGGCTCGAACTCGCTGGCTGAGCTGGTGGTCTTTGGTCGCATGGCGGGCGAACGTGCGGTGGAGCGTGCCGCAACGGCAGGTGAAGCTAACAGCGCGGCGCTGGATGCGCAGGTTGCAGACGTCGAAAAACGCCTGAAAGACCTGGTGAACCAGGAAGGTAACGAAAACTGGTCGAAGATCCGCGACGAAATGGGGCTGTCGATGGAAGAAGGCTGCGGGATCTACCGTACGCCAGAGCTGATGCAGAAAACCGTCGATAAGCTGGCGGAGTTGCAGGAGCGCTTCAAGCGCGTGCGTATCACCGACACTTCCAGCGTCTTCAATACCGATCTGCTTTATACCATTGAACTGGGCCACGGCCTGAACGTCGCAGAATGTATGGCCCATTCCGCCCTGGCGCGTAAAGAGTCCCGCGGCGCGCACCAGCGTCTGGATGAGGGCTGCACTGAACGTGACGACGTCAATTTCCTTAAACACACTCTCGCCTGGCGCGATGCGGATGGCACCACCCGTCTGGATTACAGCGACGTGAAAATCACCACGCTGCCACCGGCGAAACGCGTGTACGGTGCAGAAGCAGAAGCCGCCGATAAGAAGGAGAAGGCGAATGGCTGAGATGCAAAAACTGAAAGTTGAAGTGGTGCGCTACAATCCGGAAGTGGACGCCGCGCCGCATAGCGCTTTCTATGAAGTCCCTTACGACGAGCAAACCTCCCTGCTGGATGCGCTCGGCTATATCAAAGACAACCTGGCGCCAGACCTGAGCTACCGCTGGTCCTGCCGCATGGCGATCTGCGGCTCCTGCGGCATGATGGTCAACAAGGTGCCGAAGCTGGCCTGTAAGACCTTCCTGCGTGACTACACCAAAGGCATCAAGGTCGAAGCCCTGGGCAACTTCCCTATCGAGCGCGATCTGGTGGTCGATATGACCCACTTTATCGAAAGCCTGGAAGCCATTAAGCCTTACATTATTGGCAACCCGCGCACGCCGGATCAGGGGCCAAACACCCAGACCCCGGCTCAGATGGCGAAATACCATCAGTTCTCCGGCTGCATTAACTGCGGTCTTTGCTACGCCGCCTGTCCGCAGTTTGGCCTGAACCCCGAGTTCATCGGCCCGGCCGCCATTACCCTGGCGCACCGCTATAACGAAGACAGCCGCGACCACGGTAAAAAAGAACGTATGGCGCAGCTTAACAGCCAGAACGGCGTCTGGACCTGTACCTTTGTGGGTTACTGCTCCGAAGTCTGTCCGAAGCACGTCGACCCGGCCGCCGCCATTCAGCAGGGTAAAGTGGAAAGCTCGAAAGACTTTCTTATCGCTACCCTGAAACCACGCTAAGGAGTGCATGATGACGACTAAACGCAAAGCCTATGTGCGGCCTGTGCCGTCCACCTGGTGGAAAAACCTGCCGTTTTATCGCTTCTACATGCTGCGTGAAGGCACAGCGGTACCGGCGGTCTGGTTCAGCCTTGAGCTGATGTACGGGGTGTATGCCCTCAAGCACGGCCCGGAAGCCTGGGCCAGTTTTGTGGGCTTCCTGCAAAACCCAATCATCGTAGTACTGAACCTGATTGTGCTCGCCGCCGCGCTGCTTCATACCAAAACCTGGTTTGAACTGGCGCCAAAAGCAGCGAACATCATTGTAAAAGGCGAAAAAATGGGGCCAGAGCCGGTCATTAAAGGGCTCTGGGCAGTGACAGCAGTTGTCTCTGTGGTCATTCTGTTTGTCGCACTGTTCTGGTAAGGAGACTACTGTGATCAATCCAAATCCAAAACGTTCAGACGAGCCGGTTTTCTGGGGGCTGTTTGGCGCAGGCGGCATGTGGAGCGCCATTATTGCCCCGGTCATTATCCTGCTGGTCGGGATCATGCTGCCGCTGGGGTTGTTCCCGGGCGATGCGCTGAGCTATGAGCGCGTACTGGCCTTTGCGAGCAGCTTTATTGGCCGCGTGTTCATCTTCCTGATGATCGTCCTGCCGCTGTGGTGTGGTCTGCACCGTATCCACCATGCGATGCACGATCTGAAAATCCATGTGCCAAGCGGTAAATGGGTCTTCTACGGTCTGGCGACCATTCTGACGGTCGTCACGTTGATTGCCGTGGTCACCATCTGACTGAACAGGCCCGCCATCCGGCGGGCTTTTTACTTTTTCATCTTCTCCACCAGCCACCGGGAAAATTCGCGCATGGCTGGCGTTTCTGCCCGGGACTGCAATCGGGTCAGCCAGTAGCTGCCGAGCTCAATCTGCGTCGCAAAGGGCTGCACAATGCGCTCGCTGGCTAACAGATGGGTAAACATATCGACAGGCGCAATGGCAATGCCCACCCCTGCCTGAGCGGCCTCCAGCATGGTCACGGACGAATCAAATACCATCACGCGGTGCGTTGGCGAAGGGGGATGCTCGCCGGCCGCCTGCATCCACGCGGTCCATTCATCGCGTCGGTAAGAGCGCAGCAGCGTAAACCTGAGGATGTCGGCCGGACTGTGCAGACTGGCGGCGATATCGGGCGTACACAGCGGCGCGAGCGGCGCATGACAAAGGAATTCAGCCTCGGTGCCGTGCCACGCCCCGCCACCGTATCGGATCGTATAGTCAAGCCCTTCGGCAGCCGGATCAACGCGGTTGTTATGGGTGGAAAGCTGAAGATCGATGTGCGGATAGCCACGGCGAAAATCCTCCAGCTGCGAGAATAAAACCCCGGTGGCAAATGTACCCACCACGCCGATTTTCAGCTTCTCCTGCGCACGATGGTTAGCGAAGCGATCCAGCATTCCGGCTATACGATCGAAAGAATCATTCAGCACCGGCAGTAAATTTTCACCCTCGGTAGTCAACATCAGCCCGCGCGACACGCGAACGAACAGCTGACAGTTCAGGTGCTGCTCCAGCGTTTTCACATGCTGGCTAATGGCTGAATGGGTCACGTTCAGCTCAATGGCCGCATGCGTAAAGCTGAGATGTCTCGCGGCGGCTTCAAAAGCCCGAAGCGAATTGAGGGGGAGATAGCTTCGCGTCATGGTCTCTTCCGTTAGAAAAATTAACAGCTAATGCTAAATTTAACCGTTTGTCAGGCACAGTCAAATCCAACAGACTACGCCTGTCTGACGGGCCCGGACATCCCCTTGACTCGCTATTACGGAAGATTACTGATGATGAAAAAATCCCTTTGCTGCGCCCTGCTGCTGGGCCTCTCTTGCTCTGCTCTCGCCGCGCCAGTATCAGAAAAACAGCTGGCGGAGGTGGTCGCGAATACGGTTACCCCGCTGATGAAAGCCCAGTCTGTTCCAGGCATGGCGGTGGCCGTTATTTATCAGGGAAAACCGCACTATTACACGTTTGGCAAGGCCGATATCGCGGCGAATAAACCCGTTACGCCTCAGACCCTGTTCGAGCTGGGTTCTATAAGTAAAACCTTCACCGGCGTTTTAGGTGGGGATGCCATTGCTCGCGGTGAAATTTCGCTGGACGATCCGGTGACCAGATACTGGCCTGAGCTGACGGGCAAGCAGTGGCAAGGGATTCGAATGCTGGATCTCGCCACCTACACCGCAGGCGGTCTGCCGCTACAGGTGCCCGATGAGGTGACGGATGACGCCTCCCTGCTGCGCTTCTATCAACACTGGCAGCCACAGTGGAAGCCAGGCACAACGCGCCTTTATGCCAACGCCAGCATCGGCCTGTTTGGTGCGCTGGCGGTTAAGCCTTCCGGCATGCGCTACGAGCAGGCGATGACCGAGCGAGTATTCAAACCGCTGGCGCTGCATCACACCTGGATTAACGTGCCGAAAGCGGAAGAGGCGCATTACGCCTGGGGCTATCGTGACGGTAAAGCGGTGCGCGTTTCGCCGGGAATGCTGGATGCACAAGCCTATGGCGTGAAAACCAACGTGCAGGATATGGCGAACTGGGTCATGGCAAACATGGCGCCGGAGAAGGTTGCCGATGCCTCACTTAAGCAGGGCATCGCGCTGGCGCAGTCGCGCTACTGGCGTATCGGGTCAATGTATCAGGGTCTGGGCTGGGAGATGCTCAACTGGCCCGTGGAGGTCAACACGGTGGTCGAAGGCAGCGACAGTAAGGTAGCGCTGGCGCCGTTACCCGTGGCAGAAGTGAATCCACCGGCTCCCCCGGTCAAAGCGTCCTGGGTCCATAAAACGGGTTCTACTGGCGGGTTTGGCAGCTACGTGGCCTTTATTCCTGAAAAGCAGGTCGGTATTGTAATGCTCGCGAATAAAAGCTATCCGAACCCGGCACGCGTTGAGGCGGCATACCATATCCTCGAGGCGCTACAGTAAAACATTGCCGGGTGGCGCTGCGCTTACCCGGCCTACACAACGCGTGAACTTTGTAGGCCGGGTAAGGCGAAGCCGCCACCCGGCAAAACCCCCTACACAATCTCCCGCATTTTCCCTGCTGTCATCTACACTTAACAAAAAACAGTAAGGAAACTCCTATGCGCATTCTGCCTGTTATTGCCGCAGTAACAGCCGCGTTTTTAGTGGTTGCTTGCAGTTCCCCTACTCCTCCGCCTGGCGTCACGGTAGTCAGTAATTTCGACGCACAGCGCTTCCTCGGCACCTGGTATGAAATCGCCCGAATGGACCATCAGTTCGAACGGGGCTTAGAAAAAGTCACGGTCAACTACAGCGCGATGGATGACGGCGGGATCCGGGTCATTAACCGCGGCTATAACCCGGATCGCCAGATGTGGCAGCAGTCAGTTGGTCAGGCCTATTTCACCGGCGCGTCTAACCGCGCGGCCATGAAAGTCTCTTTCATCGGCCCATTCTACGGCGGGTATAACGTCATTGCGCTGGACAGAGAGTACCGCCATGCGCTGGTGTGTGGGCCGGATCGCAACTATCTGTGGATCCTCTCCCGCACGCCAACGATCCCGGCGGAAATGAAACAGCAGATGCTGGACATAGCGACCCGGCAAGGGTTTGACGTGACGAAATTACTCTGGGTAAAACAGCCGCATTAGTGGGTACTGAGTTTTAAGCCGATGATACCCGCGACGATTAACGCGAGGCTGGCGATGCGCGCCAGGCTCGCAGACTCCCCCAGCAGCAGAATACCGGTAATGGCAGCCCCTACCGCGCCAATTCCCGTCCAGACAGCGTAAGCCGTTCCGACTGGCAAGCTTCGCATCGCCCATGACAACATGACGATACTGACAATCATTGCGGCGATAGTGATGACGCTGGGCGTCAGGCGGGTAAAACCATGGGTATATTTCAGGCCAATTGCCCATACCACTTCGAGCAAACCGGCAATAACAAGAACGATCCAGGACATATCAGGCTCCTTAACTTAACGACAAGTTGGGGCCGTCCCCGATGAATGAAGCGCTTACGGGTCGTCCCGCAAGGCTGAGGTTGCGCCTTATATTTTGGTTAGCATGGAATTTTTTTTCAAACTTTTTCTGCTGAACATGTTAAGGCAAGAAATAGCCTCAGTAAGACACGGAGTTCAGGCATTTATGACTCATCCGACTTCTCTATGATGATAGGCTTTCTGATGGCAGGAAGCCAAACCACTAGCCGACTGCGAAAATTTTATGTTTAAAATTCTTTTGATTGACCGTTGTCACTTCACCCGCACGGGATTTGAAGCCTGGGTCAATCATTCAGACCTGTTTTCGGGTCATTTCGTCGTAACCGGGGTAAATAATCTTTTCCTCGCCAGAGAGCATATCCTGCAATGGAAACCTGCGCTGGTCATCGCTGATTTATCTGGCTTCCGGCAGGATTTACACCATTTTCAGCAGCTATCCTCCCTGCTGATTGCCAGCGAAACATTGCCTTTTATTATGCTGCAATCAGGCCAGGAGCAAGAGATGACAGATTATCTGGCGCAGTTCCCGATATGGTCTTCTCTTTCCAAAAATACCGATCTGGAAAAACTAGCGGCGGTGATAAATGACGCGCTAACGTCATGCGCAAGCGCGGAGCTTCCGGAGATGGCAGCACCGTTACTGACGCGTCAGGAAGAGAGAGTTCTTAGCCTGTGGATGGATGGCGCGAGCAACCAGAAAATTGCCAGCAATCTGCGCATTAACGGAAAAACGGTGTACACGTACAAACGCAATATCCGCATGAAGCTACATATGGATACGCGCTACTCCCCGTTTTTATCGCTACAGGAAGTGGAGAATTGACGGTACGGTGAAATGACCTGCCGTACCGTCGCTTTCATTAGTTCTGAGCTTTAGTTGCTGCGCCAGAAATCGCGTTACCACCGTCGGAGATATCTTCCCCTACGCCACGGGTGGTGTTACATGCAGTCAGTACCGAAGAAAGCACCAGAACAGAAAAGATCGCTGCAATTGTTTTCTTAACCATAATATCTTCCTTTTATAGCCAAAGTTATTTTGTGTATAGCAACTTAAGAATAGACAAGATCTTGTCGTTTGACGGAAAAGGAAGAATTTTTAGGAAAATTAGACGGAATTAGCTGGCCGCATGGGAAATGATATGGCCGAGATCCTGGATATCTTCACCCATGCCACGCGCGGTGTTGCAACCGGAGAGAATTGCGCTGGAGAGCGCTAACAGAAGCAGAATTTTAACGGTACGTTTCATCTTCCCTGCCTGCAAAATCAGGCGCAGCGGGCGCTGCGCCTTACATCACGACGTAAATTACTTCACGCGGGATACGTATTCGCCGGAGCGGGTATCCACTTTGATCACTTCACCGATCTGTACGAACAGTGGCACTTTCACCACAGCGCCGGTAGACAGGGTGGCAGGCTTGCCGCCAGTACCTGCGGTATCACCTTTCAGACCTGGATCGGTTTCAACGATTTCCAGCTCAACGAAGTTCGGAGGCGTAACCGCGATAGGCTGACCGTTCCACAGGGTCACGATGCACTCAGCCTGATCCAGCAGCCACTTGGCGTTGTCACCAATCGCTTTTGCGTCCGCAGACAGCTGCTCGAAGGTTTCGTTGTTCATGAAGTGCCAGAACTCACCGTCGTTGTACAGGTAAGTCAGGTTCATATCGACAACATCAGCGCCTTCAGCGGAGTCAGTAGATTTGAAGGTTTTCTCAACACGGGTACCGGTCAGCAGGCGACGCAGCTTTACGCGTGCGAATGCCTGGCCTTTACCTGGTTTAACGAATTCGCTGGCTTCAACCGCGTACGGTTCGCCGTCCATCATGATTTTAAGACCAGCACGAAAATCGTTGCTATAGTACGTTGCCATAAGGCCCTCTAAATTTGTTAACTGGTAGCTAAGCCACAAAATGGCGCATATTGTAACCCTAAACACCCCGTCCAGAGAAGATTGGTTATCGCAACTTGCCGATGTAATCACCAGTCCTGATGAATTGCTGCGTCTTTTAGACCTCGAACAGCACGAAGCGTTGCGTGCAGGTCGTGAGGCGAAACGCCTTTTCGCCCTGCGCGTTCCCCGCGCGTTTGTTGCCCGAATGGAAAAGGGCAATCCTGATGATCCGTTATTAAAACAAACGCTTACCTCTCAGGATGAGTTTATTACCGCCCCCGGCTACAGCACCGATCCGCTGCAAGAGCAGAACAGTGTCGTACCGGGTTTGCTGCATAAATACCGCAATCGTGCCCTGCTGCTGGTTAAGGGCGGTTGCGCGGTAAATTGCCGCTATTGCTTCCGTCGCCACTTCCCGTACGCCGAAAACCAGGGCAATAAGCGCAACTGGCAGGTGGCGCTGGACTACATCACGGCACACCCGGAACTGGATGAAATCATTTTTTCCGGCGGCGATCCGCTGATGGCAAAAGATCATGAGCTGGACTGGCTGCTGACTCAGCTTGAGACCATCCCGCACATTAAGCGTCTGCGCATTCACAGCCGTTTACCGATCGTCATCCCGGCGCGTATCACCGACGCCCTGGTCACGCGCCTGGAGCAGTCCCGTTTGCAGGTGCTGCTGGTGAATCATATCAACCACGCGAATGAAATTGACGCGGACTTTCGTGCGGCGATGGCGCGTATGCGAAAGGCAGGCGTGACGCTGCTCAACCAGAGCGTATTACTGCGCGGCGTGAACGACAGCGCCCGCGTGCTGGCCGATCTCAGCAATGCCTTATTTGATGCGGGCGTTATGCCCTATTACCTGCATGTTCTGGATCGCGTCCAGGGCGCGGCGCACTTCATGGTGACAGATGAAGAGGCCCGGAAGATTATGCGCGAGCTGTTAACGCTGGTTTCAGGTTATATGGTGCCGAAGCTGGCACGTGAGATTGGCGGAGAGCCGAGTAAGACGCCGCTGGATTTGCAGCTGCGTCAGCAGTAAAAAGGCAGGTGGCGCTACGCTTACCTGCCCTGGAGATAAAGCGGCAGCACCATCAAACGGTTATATCAGTTCGGGCACTTATAGACCTGGCCGTTCATCTGGCTGGCGGTTGGCACAAAGCTGGACAGCATCCCCTGCGTCGGGCTGCTCACCCCGTAAATCACGTTGCCGCCCATTGCCGCAGCCTGATTACGCAGGGCATTGGCCGCACCGCGCATAGAGCCGCCCTCTTCGCCGTGCTGCCCCGACATCCAGTTGCTTTGCTCGCCAGTGGCGGTGCCTAACAGCTGGCATTCGCTGCCCGGCTTATCTTCCACAAAGCGAACGCTCTGGCCCGCTGCCGTCAGCTCATTGCTGGTGCTACAACCCGCCAGCAGCAATGCTGCACCTACAATCCCTGCACAGACTTTTATGCGCATGTTATTCCTCGTTTTCAATAAGCTGGACAGTAGTTGTCCGCGTGTAAACCTTATACTAAAAAGATGACCAAAAGAAAAATGCTGAGCATTTCTGCGAGCCAGATTCCGCTGGCACTCCTCCGACATCTTAAATGAATTCTGATAATAACCTTTGGGATATCGTGTTTTAGCCCCCGATCGTTTTTAGTGATGCGACGTACAACTTTTGTACGCGACTCAAAAAAGGGGGTTTCATGAGTGCATCATCCTCAGGAGAGGAAAAAGTAACCTGGGTGGGCTATCTGGCGTTCGTGCTCACCATCGTATTTTTCTCAGGTTTTTTCGCCAAAAGTACCGAATGGTGGCGCGTGCTGGATTTTACCGTCCTGAACGGCAGCTTTGGACCGGTGAACGGTGCGCTGACGTTTCGCGGCGAGGGCGGCACGGGAGCGAAAGATGGGTTTTTGTTTGCCCTTGAACTGGCGCCCTCGGTCATTTTATCGCTCGGGATCATTGCCGTTACCGAGGGGCTGGGCGGGCTGCGCGCCGCACAACAGCTTATGACGCCCATTCTGCGCCCGCTGCTCGGCGTGCCGGGCATTTGCTCTCTGGCGCTTATCGCCAACCTGCAAAATACTGATGCTGCCGCAGGGATGACCAAAGAGTTGACCAACGAAGGGGCGATTACTGACCATGAGCGCGCCATTTTCGCCACCTTCCAGACCAGCGGTAGCGCCATTATTACCAACTATTTTTCTTCCGGCGCCGCACTCTTTACCTTTATTACCGTCCCGGTAATCACGCCGCTTGCCGTCATTCTGGTGTTCAAATTTGTTGGCGCCAACTTTCTGCGACTGTGGATCGCCCACATGGAAGTTCGCTGCGCTCAGGAGGAAAAATGATCGCCCAACCGCGTAAAAATATCATGGACTTGTTTATCGATGGCGCCCGCCGCGGCTTTACCATCGCCACCACCAGCCTGCTGCCGAACGTGGTCATGGCATTTGTTATCATTCAGGCGCTCAAGGTAACCGGCCTGCTGGAAATTGTCGGCAGGGTATGCGAGCCCATCATGGCTCTTTGGGGACTTCCGGGTGCGGCGGCAACGGTTCTTCTGGCCTCGGTGATGAGCATGGGGGGCGGTGTGGGGGTCTGCGCCAGTCTGGTCGCTGCCGGCACGCTCAACGGTCACGATGCAACCATCCTGCTGCCCGCCATCTATCTGATGGGTAATCCGGTGCAAAACACGGGCCGTTGCCTTGGCACCGCAGGCGTCAACCCGAAGTATTATCCGCACATCATCGCTGTCTGCGTCATTAACGCCCTGCTCTCAATGTGGGTGATGCAACTACTCTTCTGAGGAGATAAAAATGGATTTTTCAGTGCTGGAACCGCACCTTTTCCGCAATGCGCAGCTTTACGCTCCCGAGGCTCTTGGGCATTGCGATCTGCTGATTGCCGGAGGAAAAATCGTCGCAGTCGAAAAAGCGGGCCACGCCACAATGAGGCCAGACTGTCCTGAAAGCGATCTCGCCGGAGCGGTGGTTTGCCCGGGGTTTATCGATCAGCATGTACACCTGATTGGCGGCGGCGGTGAAGCCGGTCCCCACACCCGGACGCCAGAGGTACGATTGTCTGCGCTGGTGGCGGCTGGCATCACCTCCGTTGTAGGCCTGCTGGGCACCGACGGCGTGACCCGCCATCCCGAGTCGCTGCTGGCGAAAACGCGGGCACTTGAGCATGAAGGGATCAGCGCATGGATGCTGACAGGCGCGTATGGCCTGCCTTCTCCGACGATCACTGGCAGTATCGAAAAGGATGTGGCGCTAATTGATAAAATCATTGGCGTGAAATGCGCGATTTCTGACCATCGCTCTTCCGCACCGGCAGATGACCAGCTCGCGAATATGGCCGCCCAGTCGCGCGTCGGCGGGCTGCTGGGCGCCAAAGCGGGGATATCCGTATTTCACCTCGGCAACAGCCCTAAACTGCTGGAGCCACTGCTTAACATCCTGAATAACGCCGACGTGCCTCGCACGAAGCTGCTGCCAACCCACGTCAACCGCGCCCAGGCACTGTTCCACGCCGCACTGGACTATGCCCGCGAAGGGGGGTACATCGACATCACCACCAGCATCAGTGAGCCCATTGATGCCGCTACCGCCATCGCGACGGCCCGTGACGCGCAGGTGCCGTTTAACCGGCTCACGCTCAGCTCGGATGGCAACGGCAGCCAGCCGAATTTTGACGCAAACGGTAATCTTGTTGGCATTGGCGTGGCGGGTTTTGAGTCCCTGCTTGATACGCTACAGCAGCTGGTCGGCCGGTATCACCTGCCTCTGGAGGAGGCACTTCTGCCATTTACGCGTAACGTGGCGGAGTTTCTCGGTCTGGAGCATAAAGGGCGGATCGCGCCCGGATGCGATGCCGATTTCCTGGTGCTGACGGATGACCTGAAGATCCGTGAGGTCTGGGCGAAAGGCCGCCAGATGGTGCGTGAAGGCGTGGTGTGCGTGAAAGGCACGTTTGAGTAGAAGATAATAAAAAACCCCGGGCATTGCTGCCCGGGGCTCGTTCTGAGAGGTTCAGAACAGCATGATTACATCATGCCGCCCATGCCACCCATGCCGCCCATACCACCAGCAGCACCTAAGTCAGGCGCGTCGCCTTTAGGCAGGTCGGTCACCATGCACTCGGTCGTGATCATCAGGCCAGCTACAGATGCCGCGTATTGCAGAGCAGAACGGGTCACTTTAGTTGGATCCAGGATACCGAAGTCGATCATGTTGCCGTATTCTTCAGTTGCCGCGTTGTAACCGTAGTTACCTTCACCCGCTTTCACCTTGTTCGCAACCACAGACGGCTCTTCACCGGCGTTGGACACGATCTGACGCAGCGGAGCTTCCATTGCACGCAGCGCAACTTTGATACCCACGTTCTGGTCTTCGTTCTGAGCAGTCAGGCCAGCCAGTTTAGCGGCTACACGCACCAGCGCGACACCACCACCAGCAACCACGCCTTCTTCTACCGCAGCACGGGTCGCGTGCAGGGCGTCGTCAACGCGTGCTTTCTTCTCTTTCATTTCAACTTCGGTAGCCGCACCGACTTTGATTACCGCTACGCCACCTGCCAGTTTCGCTACGCGCTCCTGGAGTTTTTCACGGTCGTAATCGGAAGTTGCTTCTTCGATCTGCTTACGGATCTGACCAACACGGCCCTGAATAGCGGCTTCTTCACCCACACCGTCGATGATGGTGGTGGTGTCTTTGTTGATCACAACGCGTTTCGCCTGGCCCAGGTCTTCCAGAGTCGCTTTTTCCAGCTCCATACCGATCTCTTCGGAGATCACGGTACCGCCGGTCAGGGTAGCGATATCCTGGAGCATCGCCTTACGACGATCGCCGAAGCCAGGTGCTTTAACCGCTGCCACTTTCACGATGCCACGCATGGTGTTAACCACCAGGGTCGCCAGCGCTTCGCCTTCAACGTCTTCAGCAATGATTACCAGCGGCTTGCCTGCTTTCGCAACGGCTTCCAGCACTGGCAGCATTTCGCGGATGTTGGAGATTTTCTTGTCAGCCAGCAGGATGAACGGGCTTTCCAGCTCAACAGCGCCAGTTTCTGGCTTGTTGATGAAGTATGGGGACAGGTAACCGCGGTCGAACTGCATACCTTCAACCACGTCCAGTTCGTCTTCCAGACCAGTACCGTCTTCAACGGTGATCACGCCTTCTTTACCGACTTTATCCATCGCTTCAGCGATCAGTTTACCTACGGTTTCGTCGGAGTTAGCGGAGATAGTACCAACCTGAGCAATGGCTTTAGAGTCAGAGCACGGTACGGACAGCGCTTTCAGTTCTTCAACAGCGGAAGCGACGGCTTTGTCGATACCACGTTTCAGATCCATTGGGTTCATGCCCGCAGCAACGGCTTTCAGGCCTTCGGTGATGATCGCCTGCGCCAGTACGGTCGCGGTGGTGGTACCGTCACCGGCAGCGTCGTTCGCTTTAGAGGCAACTTCTTTCACCATCTGTGCGCCCATGTTTTCGAACTTGTCTTCCAGCTCGATTTCACGTGCAACAGAAACACCATCTTTGGTGATGGTTGGCGCGCCGAAGGATTTGTCCAGCACTACGTTACGGCCTTTCGGGCCCAGAGTGACTTTCACTGCGTCTGCCAGTACGTTTACGCCGCGGAGCATTTTTACACGAGCGTCGTTACCGAATTTTACGTCTTTAGCTGCCATGTTCTTATTTCCTCAAATTCGTACAGTTTTCGTGCGTTAATTACGCTTCAACAATTGCCAGAATGTCGCTCTCGGACATGATCAACACTTCTTCATTGTCGATCTTCTCGGATTTCACGCCGTAGCCATCGTTGAAAATGACGATGTCACCAACTTTAACGTCCAGTGGCTGCACAGTTCCGTTTTCCAGGATGCGGCCCTTACCGACAGCGATGATTTCGCCACGCGTTGATTTTGCTGCTGCTGAACCGGTCAGAACGATGCCGCCAGCAGACTTGGTTTCAACTTCTTTACGTTTGACGATCACACGATCATGTAACGGACGAATACTCATTGATAGCTCTCCTTTGAGAAAGTCATTATCAGTTATGGATGACGCCGGTCCGCATGCGGTTTTCCGGCTAGTGCCCTGAGAGATGGGGATAGCTTTTTACCCCTTCAAGGGGTAATCGAAAAAAAATTTGCGAAAGTGTTACCATCCACTCTCTTTTGATGGTGGCGGGACGAGGTAAATGAGTGGACTCAGGCAGGAGTTGGGGCTGGCGCAGGGCATTGGCTTACTCTCAACGTCTTTATTAGGCACGGGGGTATTTGCGGTTCCCGCGCTGGCGGCGTTGGTTGCCGGCAATAACAGTCTTTGGGCATGGCCGGTGCTGATCGTGCTGGTGTTTCCGGTGGCGATTGTCTTTGCCATACTCGGGCGGCACTTCCCGAGCGCAGGCGGCGTAGCGCATTTTGTCGGCATGGCGTTTGGGCCGCGGATGAAGCGTGTCACCGGCTGGCTATTTTTGTCGGTGATACCCGTTGGCCTTCCGGCAGCCCTGCATATCGCAACCGGCTTCGGACAGGCGCTGTTTGGCTGGCACGATGAACAACTGCTGCTGGCTGAAATCGGTACGCTGGCGATTGTCTGGTGGGTTGGCTCGCGAGGGGCCAGTTCCAGCGCCAATCTGCAAACGCTGGTCGCCGTGTTAATTGTCGCGCTGATCGTCGCCATCTGGTTTGCGGGTGACATTACGGTGGCGGATATTCCTTTCCCCGCGATTAACGACATCGACCACGCACAGCTTTTCGCTGCACTATCCGTCATGTTCTGGTGTTTCGTCGGTCTGGAGGCGTTCGCTCATCTGGCATCCGAGTTTAAACAGCCCGAGCGTGACTTTCCCCGCGCTCTGATGTTTGGCCTGATGCTGGCGGGCACAGTGTATTGGGCCTGTACCGTACTGGTGCTGCACTTCAACGCGTTCAGTGAAGAGAAAGCCGCCGCCGCGTCGCTGCCGGGCATCGTGGTGCAGCTGTTTGGTGTTAAAGCCCTGTGGGTAGCCTGCGTGATTGGCTATCTCGCCTGCTTTGCCAGCCTCAACATTTATATTCAGAGCTTCGCCCGGCTGGTGTGGTCTCAGGCACTTTATAAACCGGATAGCCCCCTCTCACGCCTGTCAAAGCGTCAGCTTCCGGTGAATGCGCTGAATACCGTACTGGGCTGCTGCGTGGTGAGTTCCCTGGCCATTTATCTCCTCGACATCAACCTTGACGCGCTGATTGTCTACGCCAACGGTATTTTCATTATGATCTACCTGCTGTGCATGCTGGCGGGCTGTCGGCTACTGAAAGGACGTTTTAAGGCGCTGGCGGCTGTCGGGTGTGTCCTGTGCCTGATGCTGCTGGCGATGGTGGGATGGAAGAGTGTGTACGCCATCGTCATGCTGGCGGGGCTGTGGGTGTTTTTACCGAAGCGGCAAGCTCCGCAGGCCCGGTGAGCGAGCGCCACCGGGCCAGAAACTCACCGATCGTCTTTATGATCTAACCGGTCGCGCTGCTCATCCTTACGCTGGTATTCCCCTTCAAAGGTATCCCCCGGGCCGGTGCTGAAACCACCGCCTGGCATACGGCTGAAACGCAGATGCGGCAGCAGCTTCATGGTCAGGTGCTTCTGCACCGGCGGCAACAGCAACAGCAGGCCGAGGAAGTCTGTAAAGAAGCCCGGCAGGATCAGCAGCAAACCAGCAATAATCAGCGACACGCTTTTGATCATCTCGGCGGCCGGGCTTTCGCCTGCGGCCATCTTCTGCTGCATTAACAGGAAATTTTTGAAACCCTGATTGCGCACCAGCGACATGCCGATGGCGGAGGTGAAGATCACCAGAATCAGCGTCAGCAGGACGCCCAGCACATGGGCAACCTGGATGAAAATCGAAATTTCAATGTAAACATAAAGAAAGAAAGCAATAAATGGTATCCAGCGCACTGGCATCTCCTGTATGGCAGGTGCCTTCTGGCCCCTGACTGAATGTGTTCGCGAAGCGCGTAGATAAGAGATGGCGACGGTTAGCCAAATTTCAATCGGTTTGCACGGATATTTTTTTGGAAATATTAAAGCGGTGACATATTTCACAGATTAATAATTATCATGAAATCGGGTCGATAATAAGTGATCCAGCTTACGGCAATTCGCTATCATCAGCATATGATCTCGAACATCTGGCCGATTGAGGGAATAATCGTCGGTCATAAAATATTCAAAACCACATATATACTGTGTGTTTAGTACAATCCATCGGCAGCTTGAAAAGAAGGTTCACATGTTAAACAACATTCGTATCGAAGAAGATTTGTTGGGTACCAGGGAAGTTCCAGCGGATGCCTACTATGGTGTTCACACTCTGAGAGCGATTGAAAACTTCTACATCAGCAACAGCAAAATCAGCGACATCCCTGAATTTGTGCGTGGCATGGTGATGGTAAAAAAAGCCGCGGCTCTGGCAAACAAAGAGTTGCAAACCATTCCTAAAAGCGCTGCAAATGCGATTATCGCCGCGTGCGATGAGGTGCTGAACAACGGCAAATGCATGGATCAGTTCCCGGTCGACGTCTATCAGGGCGGCGCGGGCACCTCTGTCAACATGAACACCAACGAAGTGCTGGCAAACATCGGCCTGGAGCTGATGGGTCATCAGAAAGGTGAATACCAGTACCTGAACCCGAACGACCACGTTAACAAATGTCAGTCCACCAACGACGCCTACCCAACCGGCTTCCGCATCGCGGTGTATGCCTCTGTCGTTAAACTGGTCGACGCGATTAATCAGTTGGGCGATGGCTTCCAGCGTAAAGCCGTTGAGTTCCAGGACATCCTGAAAATGGGCCGTACCCAGTTGCAGGACGCGGTGCCAATGACCCTCGGACAGGAATTCCACGCGTTTAACGTGCTGCTGAACGAAGAGACGAAAAACCTGCTGCGTACGTCCGAACTGCTGCTGGAAGTGAACCTGGGCGCAACCGCCATCGGTACACGCCTGAACACGCCAGATGGCTATCAGCAACTGGCGGTACAGAAGCTGGCTGAAGTGTCCAACCTGCCGGTTGTGCCTGCGGAAGACCTGATTGAAGCTACCTCAGACTGCGGCGCCTACGTGATGGTGCACAGCGCCCTGAAACGTCTGGCGGTGAAACTGTCCAAAATCTGTAACGACCTGCGCCTGCTCTCCTCCGGTCCGCGCGCTGGCCTGAATGAAATCAACCTGCCAGAGTTGCAGGCGGGTTCATCCATCATGCCAGCTAAAGTGAACCCGGTGGTGCCAGAAGTGGTGAACCAGGTTTGCTTCAAGGTTATTGGTAACGATACGACCGTCACCATGGCCTCCGAAGCCGGTCAGCTCCAGCTGAACGTGATGGAGCCGGTGATTGGCCAGGCGATGTTTGAATCTATCCATATTCTGACTAACGCCTGCTACAACCTGCTGGAAAAATGCATTAACGGCATCACCGCGAATAAAGAAGTGTGTGAAGGCTACGTCTATAACTCCATCGGCATCGTCACCTACCTCAATCCGTTCATCGGCCACCACAACGGCGATATCGTCGGGAAGATTTGTGCCGAAACCGGTAAGAGCGTACGTGAAGTGGTTCTCGAGCGAGGATTGTTGACCGAAGCCGAACTGGACGATATCTTCTCCGCCCAGAACCTGATGCACCCGGCATATAAAGCGAAACGATATACCGATGAAAGCGAACAGTAACCGTTCAGGCTAAGCTTCCGAAAGGCACGTCACTTGTGACGTGCCTTTTTTCTTTATGGGCGTTACCAAAACACAACAATTCAATATCAACTTGTTAATGAGCAAGGCAGGTCTTTATGTTTGGAGCAGAACTCGTCATCGTCCTGTTGGCGATTTATTTGGGCGCACGACTCGGGGGAATCGGCATCGGTTTTGCTGGCGGTCTCGGAGTGCTTGTACTTACCCTGATCTTTCAGATTAAACCCGGCGCAATCCCTTTTGACGTTATCGAAATCATCATGGCGGTTATTGCTGCTATCGCGGCCATGCAGGTCGCTGGCGGTATGGACTACCTGGTGAGCCTGGCGGAGCGTATGCTGCGTCGCCATCCGAAATACATCACCTTCCTTGCCCCGCTGGTGACCTGGTTTATGACCATTCTCGCCGGTACTGGCCATACTGCCTTCTCCACGCTGCCGGTCATCACCGAAGTGGCGAAAGAGCAGGGTATTCGCCCGTCTCGCCCTCTTTCTATTGCCGTGGTCGCCTCCCAGATTGCGATTACCGCCTCGCCTATTTCCGCGGCGGTGGTCTTCTTCGCGGGCATCCTTGAGCCAATGGGCGTAAGTTACCTGACGCTGCTGGCAATCTGTATTCCGGTCACGCTGATTGCGGTAATGATCACTGCCGTGCTGTGTAACTTCCTCGGTGCCGAGCTGAAAGACGATCCGGTTTACCAGGAGCGTCTGGCAAAAGGTGAAGTGAGCCTGCGCGGTAGCCAGGTCTTCGAGCTGAAGCCGCATGCAAAACGCTCCGTGCTGCTGTTTCTGATTGGTATCGTCGCCGTGATGTTCTACGCGACCGCCATCAGCGACACGGTAGGTCTGATCCAGAACCCGGTTCTGCCGCGTAACGAAGCCATTGTGGTGTTTATGCTGACCATCGCGACGCTGATCAGCATCACCTGTAAAATCGACACCAGCGAAGTGCTGAACGCCAGCACCTTCAAATCCGGAATGAGCGCCTGCGTGTGCGTGCTGGGCGTGGCGTGGCTCGGTGATACCTTTGTGAAAGCGCACATCAGCGATATCCAGACCGTTGCAGGCGACCTGCTGCACAACTATCCGTGGCTGCTGGCAGTAGTGCTGTTCTTTGCCGCGACGCTGCTGTACTCCCAGGCTGCGACCACCAAAGCGCTGATGCCTGCGGCACTGATGCTGGGCGTTACGCCGCTGACGGCGATTGCCTCTTTTGCAGCGGTTTCCGCCCTGTTCGTGCTGCCCACCTACCCAACCCTGCTGGCCGCAGTTGAGATGGATGACACCGGCTCAACCCGTATTGGTAAGTACGTGTTTAACCACGCGTTCCTCATCCCGGGCGTGGTGGCGATTACGCTCTGCGTGATCCTCGGCTTTATCATCGGCGGCATTGTGCTGTAAACGATTAGCCGTTGTAAAAATAGTTAAAAACGGGCCGCTCTGCGGCCCGTTTCATTAATGACCAACCGCCTTGCGTGATATAGTGAAGACTTTCGTGATGAGGAGGTCGACTTGTGAACACGCCTGATGCTGTTGTTGTACTGTGCACCGCCCCTGATGAAGCTTCTGCCCAGGATCTGGCCGCCAAAGTGCTGGCCGAAAAACTGGCTGCCTGTGTCACGCTTCTTCCCGGTGCCACCTCCCTTTATTACTGGGAAGGCAAGCTGGAGCAAGAGTACGAAGTCCAGATGTTGCTCAAAACCAACCTGACAAACCAGCAGGCGCTCCTCGACTGCCTCAAGTCTCATCATCCATACCAAACCCCGGAGCTGCTGGTGCTGCCAGTGGTCCACGGCGATAACGATTATCTCTCATGGCTCAACGCTTCATTACGCTGATCCTGCTGCTGTGCAGCACGTCAGTTTTTGCCGGGTTGTTTGACGCACCCGGCCGTTCGAACTTTATTCCTGCCGACCAGGCATTCGTTTTCGACTTTCAGCAAAACCAGCACGATCTCAGTCTCACCTGGCAGGTGAAAGAGGGTTACTACCTCTATCGCGAGCAGGTCAGCATCACGCCGACAAAGGCGAACGTCGGCGCATTGCAGATGCCCGCTGGCGTGTGGCACGAGGACGAGTTCTACGGTAAGAGTGAAATTTATCGCCAGCGCTTAAGCGTGCCCGTCACGGTGAACCATGCCGATAAAGGTGCCACATTAACGGTCACCTATCAGGGCTGCGCAGACGCCGGATTCTGTTACCCACCTGAAACAAAGGTCGTTCCGCTTAGCGAAGTGAAAGGCGCTGCCCCCCCTCTCCCCTCAGGGGAGAGGGCCAGGATGAAGGGTGAAGGCGCAGGCGAAGCCACTTCAGACCTTCCGTTCTCAGCACTTTGGGCGTTATTGATTGGTATCGGCATCGCCTTTACGCCCTGCGTACTGCCTATGTACCCGCTTATCTCTGGCATCGTGCTGGGCGGTAAACAACGCCTTTCCACCGCCCGTGCGCTGTTGCTGGCCTTTATCTATGTACAGGGCATGGCGTTAACCTATACGGCGCTCGGCCTCGTGGTCGCCGCTGCCGGGTTGCAGTTCCAGGCCGCCCTTCAGCATCCTTATGTGCTTATCGGACTGTCAGCGGTGTTTATTCTGCTGGCGCTGTCGATGTTTGGCCTGTTCACCCTGCAACTGCCCTCTTCCCTGCAAACCCGTCTGACGCTGATGAGCAACCGTCAGCAGGGTGGCTCTGCGGGCGGCGTGTTCGCCATGGGTGCCATCGCCGGGCTGATTTGCTCCCCCTGCACCACTGCGCCGTTGAGCGCCATCCTGTTATACATTGCTCAGAGCGGCAACCTGTGGCTCGGCGGCGGCACGCTGTACCTCTACGCGCTCGGCATGGGCCTGCCGCTGATCCTGGTGACGGTGTTTGGCAATCGTCTGCTGCCGAAAAGCGGCCCGTGGATGGAGACGGTGAAAACCGCGTTTGGTTTTGTCATTCTGGCGCTGCCGGTATTTCTGCTGGAGCGCATCATCGGTGATGTGTGTGGTACACGTCTTTGGGCGATGCTCGGCGTGGCCTTCTTCAGCTGGGCGTTTATCGTGAGTCTGGGGGCGAAGAAACCGTGGATGCGCCTGCTACAGATCCTTCTGCTGGCGGCCGCGCTGGTGAGCGTCCGTCCGCTACAGGACTGGGCGTTTGGCACCCCGGCAGGTCAAACGCAGGCTCATCTGAATTTTATACAGATTAAAAACGTAGATGACCTTAACCACGCCCTGGCGCAGGCGAAAGGCAAACCGGTCATGCTCGATCTCTATGCCGACTGGTGCGTGGCCTGCAAAGAGTTTGAAAAATACACCTTCAGCGATCCGCAGGTACAACATGCGCTGAGCGATACCGTTCTGCTCCAGGCGAACGTTACCGCCAACAGCACGCAGGATAAGGCTCTGCTGAAGCAACTTAACGTGCTCGGGTTGCCTACCATCCTGTTCTTCAATGAACAGGGGGAAGAACAGCCGACGCAGCGTGTAACCGGGTTTATGGACGCGACGGCATTCAACGCGCATTTGCGCAATCGCCAACCGTAAACAACACTTTAGACGGGACAAACCGTTGGGAATAGCGGAGGAGATAACCGTGCAACGCGAAGACGTACTGGGACAAGCCCTGCAATTGCTTGAGATTCAAGGGATCGCCAGCACCACGCTTGAGATGGTCGCCGACCGTATCAATTACCCTCTGGATGAACTTAAGCGCTTCTGGCCGGATAAAGAGGCGCTGCTGTACGATGCCCTGCGCTATCTCAGCCAGCAGGTGGATATCTGGCGCAGGCAGCTGATGCTGAATGAAGAACTGACCACCGAGCAAAAGCTGCTGGCGCGCTATACCGCACTGACGGAGTGTGTTACCAACAACCGTTACCCAGGTTGTCTGTTTATCGCCGCCTGCACCTACTATCCGGATCCTGGGCACCCCATCCATCAACTGGCAGATCAGCAAAAACGAGCCGCGCACGAGTTCACACATGAGCTGCTGACCACACTTGAAGTGGATGATCCGGCAATGGTCGCGAAGCAGATGGAGCTGGTGCTGGAAGGTTGCCTGAGCCGCATGCTGGTGAACCGTAGCCAGGCGGATGTGGATACGGCGCACCGTCTGGCGGAAGATATTTTGCGGTTCGCGCAGTGTCGTATGGGTGGTGCACTGACCTAAGCCAGCATTCCCATCCAGGCGGAAATAAACAAACACAGCGCCATCGCGCGCTGAAATCGCACCATCGCCACGGTGGTGCGGAAAATCCGGTTCACCGCCTTCCCCAGCCACGCCCAGCACAACAAACAGACCACGGAGATCGCCAGAAACCATAGCGCCATCAGCGTAATATCCCGTAATGCATGGTCGCTTGCCGGAGCAAACAGGCTGACAACTGCCAGCGCCATCATCCATGTTTTTGGATTTACAACCTGTAGTAACGCCGCCGCCCGCGCGGTAAATCGGACGTGACTTCTGGAGGAGAGATTCGCGGCCGGGGCGCTAAACAGCTGCCAGCTCATCCAGGAAAGCCACAGCACACCCGCCCAGCTCATTACCTGACGTATCAGTGGATACTGGCGTAACACTTCTCCTGCCCCAGCGCCTGAAACCAGAACAATAGCGCTGGCGGCAATACACCCGCCCAGGATCGCAGGAACCGTATTTTTTACGCCAAAGTGCTGACTGTTAGCCAGTACCAGAATGTTGGTTGGCCCCGGTGTAATCGAGGCGACAAATGCAAACAGCAGGAAGGGTAATAAATTCACAGGTGACTCCTTTTTTATTAGAGCCACGAATGTGCCGTTATTTTCTGGAAACGTCTGGAAGGTTTGTGCATAACCGGCGGTAGTGTGCCGGAGAAATACGGTATGCACGCTGGAACCAGCGACCAAGATGGCTTTGATCGGCAAAACCCACTGCCGTCGCAACATCAACAGGCAGTTCCCCACACGCCAGCATCTGTCGGGCCTTTGCCAGTCGCAGCTGGATAAGCCAGGCGTGAGGTGCCAGGTGAAATTCGCGTTTAAAACAGCGGGTGAGGGTAAAGCGATCCGTACCCGTCTCGCGGGCAAGGTCTGATAGCCCCACGTTCTCGCCGATATGCGCATAGAGATAGTCGCGGGCACGATGCGCCACAGCGGAGCTTTGTAATTGCGACGGGAGTTTCTTACGCCAGTGGCAGTGGGTAGTTATCTGAGAGAGCAGGTTATCCATTGTGCTCTGTTGGACGATCTTCATCTCATCGTTATGCAACGAGGCAAATGTATCACCGATAGCACGCACCAACTGAGGCTCTCGCGTCAGCGTTTGGGCAAAGTGGAGGGTGTAGCTCCCGGGAGTAGAGTCGTACAGCCCTTGAAGCGTACGGGTGAGCCAGTGTTCATCCAGATAAAAGGTCAGATAAGTAAAGCCCCCCTCTACCGGTGCATCACCGTCATGGATCTCCCCGGGCTCAAGTAAAAAAGCATCGCCCGGCTGGCTACGGTGGCGTTCACGGCGACAGTGAAACTGCTGCGTGCCGGAAAGGGTTATTCCGACCAGATAGCTATCATGCCAGTGGGGATCAAAAGCATGTCCTTCGAAATGCGCCTTAATTGTCTCAATACCTGTTTCTGCATGCTGACGCAGCTCAAGCCAGTCGTTTGCCATACTGCCCTCCTCTTACCGCCAGCATTGTCACATCTTGCCTGAACTGTCTGGAAGATTTGTGCAATTCCAGGACACAAACGGACAGATTGCCGCAAACTTAAGCAGTTGAACAGCTTTTCCCGAAATAATGTTGACGATCGCGCGCGATTGCGGTTTAATGCGCTCCGTTGCCCGGATAGCTCAGTCGGTAGAGCAGGGGATTGAAAATCCCCGTGTCCTTGGTTCGATTCCGAGTCCGGGCACCACTATTTAAAGAACCCAGCCTATGGCTGGGTTTTTGCTTTTCTGTCCCCGCTACGCATTGAATTTTCCCTTCTGTCAGGTAATAGTGATTTTTTTTCCTGACAATGAAAATGATATGACCTTATCTGCTTTAAAAGTCGGGTCACTGCTCCTGCTGTTGATCCTGTTTTATACCGGCCTGTTCACGAGCGATCGCATCACCTGGCTGATGGAGGTGACGCCCGTCATTATCATCATCCCACTTCTGCTTGCCACGCACAGGCGATACCCCCTGACTCCCCTTCTCTATACCCTGGTTTTCTTCCACGCCATCATTCTGATGGTTGGTGGTATGTACACCTATGCAAAGGTTCCGGTTGGTTTTGAGGTTCAGGAGATGCTCGGGCTTAGCCGAAATCCGTATGACAAGCTCGGTCACTTCTTCCAGGGGCTGGTTCCCGCACTGGCAGCGCGAGAAATTCTGCTGCGCGGTGGGTATGTTCGTGGACATAAGATGACGGGATTTCTGGTGTGCTGTGTTGCTCTGGCCATTAGCGCCACCTATGAACTCATTGAGTGGTGGGCTGCTTTGGCGATGGGACAGGGTGCGGATGATTTTCTGGGGACGCAGGGCGATCCATGGGATACCCAGTCTGATATGTTTTGCGCGCTGCTTGGTGCGTTAACGACGGTACTGATCCTTGGGCGTTTCCATCAGCGGCAATTGCGTCGTTTGAATGTGGATAGTGCGCTCTGAGTTGCCGGGTGACGGCTTCGCCTTACCCGGCCTGCCGTTTTTCAACAAATAAACGCAAAAAGGCCATCCTTGCGGATGGCCTCTTCACTTGTTTGATGCCTGGCAGTTCCCTACTCTCACATGGGGAGACCCCACACTACCATCGGCGCTACGGCGTTTCACTTCTGAGTTCGGCATGGGGTCAGGTGGGACCACCGCGCTAAAGCCGCCAGGCAAATTCTGTTTAATCTGTATCAGGCTGAAAATCGTGTCTGTCTCTTCGCCAAAACACCTTCGGCGTTGTAAGGTTAAGCCTCACGGTTCATTAGTATCGGTTAGCTCAACGCATCGCTGCGCTTACACACCCGACCTATCAACGTCGTCGTCTTCAACGTTCCTTCAGGAGACTTAAAGTCTCAGGGAGAACTCATCTCGGGGCAAGTTTCGTGCTTAGATGCTTTCAGCACTTATCTCTTCCGCATTTAGCTACCGGGCAGTGCCATTGGCATGACAACCCGAACACCAGTGATGCGTCCACTCCGGTCCTCTCGTACTAGGAGCAGCCCCCCTCAATTCTCCAGCGCCCACGGCAGATAGGGACCGAACTGTCTCACGACGTTCTAAACCCAGCTCGCGTACCACTTTAAATGGCGAACAGCCATACCCTTGGGACCTACTTCAGCCCCAGGATGTGATGAGCCGACATCGAGGTGCCAAACACCGCCGTCGATATGAACTCTTGGGCGGTATCAGCCTGTTATCCCCGGAGTACCTTTTATCCGTTGAGCGATGGCCCTTCCATTCAGAACCACCGGATCACTATGACCTGCTTTCGCACCTGCTCGCGCCGTCACGCTCGCAGTCAAGCTGGCTTATGCCATTGCACTAACCTCCTGATGTCCGACCAGGATTAGCCAACCTTCGTGCTCCTCCGTTACTCTTTGGGAGGAGACCGCCCCAGTCAAACTACCCACCAGACACTGTCCGCAACCCGGATCACGGGTCTACGTTAGAACACCAGCCATTAAAGGGTGGTATTTCAAGGATGGCTCCACGCAGACTGGCGTCCACGCTTCAAAGCCTCCCACCTATCCTACACATCAAGGACCAGTGTTCAGTGTCAAGCTATAGTAAAGGTTCACGGGGTCTTTCCGTCTTGCCGCGGGTACACTGCATCTTCACAGCGAGTTCAATTTCACTGAGTCTCGGGTGGAGACAGCCTGGCCATCATTACGCCATTCGTGCAGGTCGGAACTTACCCGACAAGGAATTTCGCTACCTTAGGACCGTTATAGTTACGGCCGCCGTTTACCGGGGCTTCGATCAAGAGCTTCGCGTTGCCGCTAACCCCATCAATTAACCTTCCGGCACCGGGCAGGCGTCACACCGTATACGTCCACTTTCGTGTTTGCACAGTGCTGTGTTTTTAATAAACAGTTGCAGCCAGCTGGTATCTTCGACTGATTTCAGCTCCGTCCGCAGGGACTTCACCTACCTATCAGCGTGCCTTCTCCCGAAGTTACGGCACCATTTTGCCTAGTTCCTTCACCCGAGTTCTCTCAAGCGCCTTGGTATTCTCTACCTGACCACCTGTGTCGGTTTGGGGTACGATTTCGTGTTACCTGATGCTTAGAGGCTTTTCCTGGAAGCAGGGCATTTATCACTTCAGCACCGTAGTGCCTCGTCATCACACCTCAGCGTTAAAAGGTACCGGATTTACCTGGAACCTCCGCCTACATGCTTAAACCGGGACAACCGTCGCCCGGCTGACATAGCCTTCTCCGTCCCCCCTTCGCAGTAACACCAAGTACAGGAATATTAACCTGTTTCCCATCGACTACGCCTTTCGGCCTCGCCTTAGGGGTCGACTCACCCTGCCCCGATTAACGTTGGACAGGAACCCTTGGTCTTCCGGCGAGCGGGCTTTTCACCCGCTTTATCGTTACTTATGTCAGCATTCGCACTTCTGATACCTCCAGCATGCCTCACAGCACACCTTCAACGGCTTACAGAACGCTCCCCTACCCAACAACGCATAAGCGTCGCTGCCGCAGCTTCGGTGCATGGTTTAGCCCCGTTACATCTTCCGCGCAGGCCGACTCGACCAGTGAGCTATTACGCTTTCTTTAAATGATGGCTGCTTCTAAGCCAACATCCTGGCTGTCTGTGCCTTCCCACATCGTTTCCCACTTAACCATGACTTTGGGACCTTAGCTGGCGGTCTGGGTTGTTTCCCTCTTCACGACGGACGTTAGCACCCGCCGTGTGTCTCCCGTGATAACATTCTTCGGTATTCGTAGTTTGCATCGGGTTGGTAAGCCGGGATGGCCCCCTAGCCGAAACAGTGCTCTACCCCCGAAGATGAGTTCACGAGGCGCTACCTAAATAGCTTTCGGGGAGAACCAGCTATCTCCCGGTTTGATTGGCCTTTCACCCCCAGCCACAGGTCATCCGCTAATTTTTCAACATTAGTCGGTTCGGTCCTCCAGTTAGTGTTACCCAACCTTCAACCTGCCCATGGCTAGATCACCGGGTTTCGGGTCTATACCCTGCAACTTAACGCCCAGTTAAGACTCGGTTTCCCTTCGGCTCCCCTATACGGTTAACCTTGCTACAGAATATAAGTCGCTGACCCATTATACAAAAGGTACGCAGTCACCCCATAAAGAGGCTCCCACTGCTTGTACGTACACGGTTTCAGGTTCTTTTTCACTCCCCTCGCCGGGGTTCTTTTCGCCTTTCCCTCACGGTACTGGTTCACTATCGGTCAGTCAGGAGTATTTAGCCTTGGAGGATGGTCCCCCCATATTCAGACAGGATACCACGTGTCCCGCCCTACTCTTCGAGTTCACAGCAAGTGCATTTTCGTGTACGGGACTATCACCCTGTACCGTCGGACTTTCCAGACCGTTCCACTAACACACAAGCTGATTCAGACTCCGGGCTGCTCCCCGTTCGCTCGCCGCTACTGGGGGAATCTCGGTTGATTTCTTTTCCTCGGGGTACTTAGATGTTTCAGTTCCCCCGGTTCGCCTCGTTAACCTATGTATTCAGTTAACGATAGTGTGTCGGAACACACTGGGTTTCCCCATTCGGACATCGCCGGGTCAAGGGTTCATATCACCTCGCCGGCGCTTTTCGCAGATTAGCACGTCCTTCATCGCCTCTGACTGCCAGGGCATCCACCGTGTACGCTTAGTCGCTTAACCTCACAACCCGAAGATGTTTCACTTCTGATTGCGAAAATTTGAGAGACTCGAACACACATGAGCTGTGTGTCGTTTCAATTTTCAGCTTGATCCAGATTTTTAAAGAGCAAATATCTCAAACGTGACTCGCAAGTCAGTTTTGAGATATGACGGCAGGTGACTTTCACTCACGAACCAGCAAGTGGCGTCCCCTAGGGGATTCGAACCCCTGTTACCGCCGTGAAAGGGCGGTGTCCTGGGCCTCTAGACGAAGGGGACGTACAGTCTCAATCGCAAGACGCCTTGCTATTTACTTTTCATCAGACAATCTGTGTGAGCACTGCAAAGGCAGGTTCTTTAAGGTAAGGAGGTGATCCAACCGCAGGTTCCCCTACGGTTACCTTGTTACGACTTCACCCCAGTCATGAATCACAAAGTGGTAAGCGCCCTCCCGAAGGTTAAGCTACCTACTTCTTTTGCAACCCACTCCCATGGTGTGACGGGCGGTGTGTACAAGGCCCGGGAACGTATTCACCGTGGCATTCTGATCCACGATTACTAGCGATTCCGACTTCATGGAGTCGAGTTGCAGACTCCAATCCGGACTACGACGCACTTTATGAGGTCCGCTTGCTCTCGCGAGGTCGCTTCTCTTTGTATGCGCCATTGTAGCACGTGTGTAGCCCTACTCGTAAGGGCCATGATGACTTGACGTCATCCCCACCTTCCTCCAGTTTATCACTGGCAGTCTCCTTTGAGTTCCCGGCCGGACCGCTGGCAACAAAGGATAAGGGTTGCGCTCGTTGCGGGACTTAACCCAACATTTCACAACACGAGCTGACGACAGCCATGCAGCACCTGTCTCAGAGTTCCCGAAGGCACCAATCCATCTCTGGAAAGTTCTCTGGATGTCAAGAGTAGGTAAGGTTCTTCGCGTTGCATCGAATTAAACCACATGCTCCACCGCTTGTGCGGGCCCCCGTCAATTCATTTGAGTTTTAACCTTGCGGCCGTACTCCCCAGGCGGTCGACTTAACGCGTTAGCTCCGGAAGCCACGCCTCAAGGGCACAACCTCCAAGTCGACATCGTTTACGGCGTGGACTACCAGGGTATCTAATCCTGTTTGCTCCCCACGCTTTCGCACCTGAGCGTCAGTCTTTGTCCAGGGGGCCGCCTTCGCCACCGGTATTCCTCCAGATCTCTACGCATTTCACCGCTACACCTGGAATTCTACCCCCCTCTACAAGACTCTAGCCTGCCAGTTTCGAATGCAGTTCCCAGGTTGAGCCCGGGGATTTCACATCCGACTTGACAGACCGCCTGCGTGCGCTTTACGCCCAGTAATTCCGATTAACGCTTGCACCCTCCGTATTACCGCGGCTGCTGGCACGGAGTTAGCCGGTGCTTCTTCTGCGGGTAACGTCAATCGCTGTGGTTATTAACCACAACGCCTTCCTCCCCGCTGAAAGTACTTTACAACCCGAAGGCCTTCTTCATACACGCGGCATGGCTGCATCAGGCTTGCGCCCATTGTGCAATATTCCCCACTGCTGCCTCCCGTAGGAGTCTGGACCGTGTCTCAGTTCCAGTGTGGCTGGTCATCCTCTCAGACCAGCTAGGGATCGTCGCCTAGGTGAGCCGTTACCCCACCTACTAGCTAATCCCATCTGGGCACATCCGATGGCAAGAGGCCCGAAGGTCCCCCTCTTTGGTCTTGCGACGTTATGCGGTATTAGCTACCGTTTCCAGTAGTTATCCCCCTCCATCAGGCAGTTTCCCAGACATTACTCACCCGTCCGCCACTCGTCAGCAAAGCAGCAAGCTGCTTCCTGTTACCGTTCGACTTGCATGTGTTAGGCCTGCCGCCAGCGTTCAATCTGAGCCATGATCAAACTCTTCAATTTAAAAGTTTGATGCTCAATGAATTAAACTTCGTAATGAATTACGTGTTCACTCGTTGAGACTTGGTATTCATTTATCGTCCGAGGACGTTAAGAATCCATGTCACTTTGAGTGCCCACACAGATTGTCTGATAAATTGTTAAAGAGCAGTGCAACGCGGCTTTCGCTCACCGTTGCGAGGTGGCGTATATTACGCTTTCCTCTTTCAGAGTCAACCCTGATTTTCAGGATTTTTTCTCTTCAGCCGACCGGGTTGTTTGTGAAGTGATTCACATCCGCCGTGTCGATGGAGGCGCATTATAGGGAGTTCCCGAGCGACCGCAACAGAAAAGTTGCAAAAAAATGACTGACTGCTGTATTCCCCAGCAAAACCCCGCCTTATACCTTTTTACGCACAGACTTATCCACAATCCATTGACGATCCCGGTGTGATCCAGCGATTTGAACACTATACTAGCGGCAAATATTTCTCTCGCGGGTCAACCTCATGACGACACAACGACTTCAACGTGACTGGCGTCTCCCAACCGCCGGGCTCGCCGTGCTGGTGTTACTTATGGCAGGTTTTGCACTGCATGAGCACTGGAATGCTTTTATTCAGTGGTGCCTCGCCACCCAGATCACCCTGCACCGTTATCTGGTGATGTATTTGCTGCAACTTAATAATCATCAGTACAGCGGTGGGCTGTGGTTGTTAACCGGTGCGTTTCTTTATGGTGTACTCCATGCCGTTGGACCGGGACACGGCAAATTCATCGTCACCACGTATCTCACCACCAATAAAGAGAGCCAGCTCGCGGCGCGCGTCGTACCGTTTATCGGTAGCCTGATGCAGGGCGTCAGCGCAATCGCCTTTGTCTTTATCCTGGCGGTTGGATTGAACCTCGCGTCAGGGGATATCAGCACCAGCCGTTGGTACGTCGAGAAAATCAGCGCCCTACTGATTGCCGCCTTCGGTGCATTTATCATTTATCAGGCGCTCAGCAGCCTGCGTCCGCGCAAAATGGCGATTAGCGCCATCAAGCCGCTTCACCAGCATAATGAACATTGTGGCTGCGGCCATCACGGCGTAGGGGTGGATCTGGCTAAAAGCGACTGGAAAACCCGTCTGGGCGTAGTGCTGGCCATAGGCGCACGCCCGTGCAGCGGGGCAATTATGATCCTGATGTTCTCGAATGCGCTCGGCATTATTAGCTGGGGGATTGCTGCTGTGATGACAATGTCGCTGGGCACGGCGCTGTCGATTATGGGGCTGTCGCTGGCAGTACGTTACGCACGTGAACGCACAGTAGCCTGGTTTGGTGGCGGCACGTCCCTGAACTGGATAATGCCGATGGTCAAAATTGCCGGAGGGGTTGTTCTGATACTGTTCGCGACGGTCCTGTTCCTGACGGTGATCCCCGTCAGCGCTGGCGGCGACTACATCGCCGCAGGATGCTAATAAAAGAAAACCCGCCAGCGGCGGGTTTTTTTATCACTCGTTAATTCTCGGATGCTGGTCAACCAGGCGAGAACGTTTTTTCTGGAGCGCCTCGATCTCTGCGTCAATATCTTCAATCTTCTGCTCTACATTATCGTAGTGCTCACGCAGGATCTCTTTCGCTTCCTGAATATCAGACGCCGCAGGCGTTGCCCCTTTCAGGGGACGATTCGCCGTCTCCTTCATGGTAATACCGGTAATCAGGCCGACCACCGCAATGACCATCAGATAGTAAGCAGGCATCATCAGGTTTTGCGTGCTCTCCACCAGTGAAGCAGCAAGTGTCGGCGTCAGGCCCGCAATCAGAACGGAGATATTAAAGGCTGCCGCCAGCGCACTGTAGCGAATATGCGTCGGGAACATTGCCGGCAGCGTAGAAGCCATCACCCCGATGAAGCAGTTGAGGATCACCGCCAGCATCAGCAGACCGGCGAAAATCAGCCCCAGCACATTGCTGTTAATCAGAATAAAGGCCGGAATTGCCAGTGCGAACAAGGCGACGCTGCCGAGAATAATGAATGGCTTACGGCCAAAGCGGTCGCTCAACAGACCCATAATCGGCTGCACAAACAGCATACCTACCATGATGGCGATAATAATCAGCACACCGTGGTCTTCCGAGTAGTGCAGGTTATGCGACAGGTAGCTCGGCATGTAGGTCAGCAGCATGTAATAGGTGACGTTGGTGGAAATCACCAGACCAATACAGGTCAGCAGGCTGCGCCAGTGTTTGGTCGCAATCTCCTTGAACGACACTTTCGGGCCATCCTGTAACCCTTCACGGTCACCCTGCTCCAGCTTTTCAACGTGCTGCTGAAACGCAGGCGTCTCTTCCAGGGCGTGACGCAGGTAAAGCCCAATGATGCCCAGCGGCAGCGCCAGGAAGAACGGAATACGCCAGCCCCAGTCAAGGAAGTTCTCTTCACCCACTACGGTTGAGATCAGAACGACAACCCCCGCGCCCATGACGAATCCGGCAATCGAACCAAAGTCCAGCCAGCTGCCCATAAAGCCGCGTTTACGGTCCGGAGAATATTCGGCGACAAAAATCGATGCACCGGTATATTCGCCGCCAACGGAGAAGCCCTGCGCCATCTTACAGATCAACAGCAGAATCGGCGCCCATATACCAATAGTCGCATACGACGGAATAAGGCCGATACAGAATGTACTTATCGACATGATGACAATGGTAATAGCCAGGATTTTCTGGCGACCATATTTATCACCCAGCATGCCGAAGAAAAGACCACCAAGAGGGCGAATCAGGAAGGGAACGGAGAACGTACCCAGCGCGGCAATCATCTGCAAGCTGGGATCGGCACCGGGGAAGAACACTTTACCAAGTGCATAGGCCACAAAGCCGTAAACACCAAAATCGAACCACTCCATCGCATTACCGAGCGAGGCCGCTGTAATCGCTTTGCGCAGTTTCGCGTCATCAATAATGGTGACATCGCGCAGCGTGATGGGTTTTACTTTTTTCCTTCTAAGCATAGCTTTCCTCGTAGACTCAGCCCCGTCCGTTTCACAGCGCATTTTGCAAGCTGTGAACCAGAGATCCGCTCCATGCGAATCTCCTTATTCAAGCGTAGCAGGTTTACTTACATTGACGTTTTACCTCAATACAACCGAACCTGTTGACGCCTGTCTGGGCAGTTAAAGACCTTTTTACCCTACCAGCGTTTATATATGTGATCAACTTCACATATATTTTTCCTGTTCGTAAGATGCCTTCAGCTTTTGTCAATTCACGATAAGTAAGGTCATTCTCAACCCCCTTATCAAACAGATCTTAACGCCCGTTATTATTCATTCCCAAACAAAATACAATCACATTTCTTCACAGCGAATTTACACAAAATTTAATTATTAATCGTGGGCAATCCTGTTTCCATTCAATATGTGACGGAGATAACTAAAACAGTGTTTCGTTTTGATTGAATCGCAATTCCAAAGATCGCATGATAAATCCGAACACGATATCTCAGCGGCTTTCAAATGAAGGAATACTGAACGCCTTAATTTCACTTTACAGCATAAGTAACGAATCGATTGGCCTCCAAAAAGGCAATCATTTGAATTTGTTGATCTATTTTTGAGATTTCCGCCAGCCACGCGGGCGAGATGTGAGGGTTAATGATGAAGATTAAAGCAACTATAGAACGCATCCCGGGCGGGATGATGCTGGTCCCGCTGGTACTTGGCGCGATATTAAATACGCTGGCCTCGAATACCGGTGCTTATTTTGGCGGTTTTACAAAAGGTATGATCACCGGAACGGTACCGATTCTGGCAGTCTGGTTCTTTTGCATCGGCGCATCTATTAACTTGCGTGCAACAGGTACGGTATTACGTAAATCAGGGACGTTGGTCATTACTAAAATTGCGGTCGCCTGGGTTGTTGCCATGATCTGTGCGATGTTCATTCCGGAGAATGGAATTCAGACTGGCTTCTTCGCCGGATTATCCGTTCTGGCCATTGTCTCAGCAATGGATATGACCAACGGCGGTCTCTATGCCAGCCTGATGAATCAATATGGCACCAAAGAAGAATCGGGCGCGTTCGTGCTGATGTCCCTGGAGTCGGGTCCACTGATGACGATGTTGATTCTGGGTTCTGCTGGCCTTGCCTCCTTTGAACTACACCATTTTGTCGGGGCGATCCTGCCGTTCCTGATTGGTTTTGCGCTGGGTAACCTCGATCACGATCTGCGCGATTTCTTCAGCAAAGCCACCCCGGTACTGATCCCGTTCTTCGGCTTCGCGTTGGGCAATACCATCAACCTGAACGTAATTCTCGAAACCGGCCTGCTGGGTATTGTGCTGGGTGTTGCCGTCATCGTCATCACGGGTATTCCGCTGATTATTGCAGACCGCGTCATCGGGGGCGGCAACGGAACCGCGGGTGTGGCCGCCTCTTCGGCCGCAGGCGCTGCGGTAGCCAACCCGGTGATTATCGCCCAGATTAACCCGGCCTTTGAACCCGTAGCCGCTTCCGCCACGGCTCTGGTTGCCGCCAGCGTGATTGTTACGGCAATTCTGGTCCCTATCATCACGGCACTGTACGCCAGACGCTTTGGGCATGTGCCTGAGACCCGGACAGAACATGAAGCGGTAGAAATGCACCACTAACCCTTTCGCCCCCCTCTTTAAAAAGAGGGGGCAATCACGTACCAAATATCTCTTCCACCATGCCATCCACCAGCCGTTTTGCCGAACAGAGTCTTGGCATTCCCAGCGCGACCGTTTGCCAGCTCTGCGTCACTGACCAGCTCACCGGATGTTTTTCCGCCTGACACCAGTCCCCCAGCCAGCCCAGCATATCTTTATAATCAATCAGACCGGGAGAAGCGGGCGTCGTCAGCCACTGATGGTAAAAATGCCGGGTGGTGGGAGAAGCATTAATCTCCTGTGCCAGATAATTTGCGGCCATGCTGCGCAGGTTATCTTTCAGCATGGCCGCCACATCACTATTCGCCAGACGACAGGCATCGCCAAACGCCCCCCAGCGCAACTCTTCCAGCACGATAAAGCAGCGGCCAGCCAGCGACCAGCCGTCATACTGCCCGGCTCGCCAGCGGGTAAAAATTTGCTCGCTGTGCTCACCCGCCTGAACCGTAAGACCGCGCTGCGCGAGCGCTTTCTCTTTATAGGCGGCACGCTGGTTGAAATGTGCGGAGAGCTCCTCGTACTGTTGCAACAATCCGGGAGGTTGAGGGAGGCGTGGATTCACCTGCTGGCGCAGGGCTACCAGCCTGTCGGACATACGGGTCAGCGCAAGGTGTCCGGGGTCGAGCATACCGGCAAGTTTCTCCGCCAGACCCAGCCGCAGTGCTGCATTTTCGTTGAGCATTCCCGCCATTGCCCACGGCCGCAGCCGGGTCTGCGTAATGATCTCCTGCGTCAAACGCTCACGAAATTGTAGTTGCTGTGGCCCCAGGAGGGCGTGACGTGCAGCATTCGCCCCCTGGACCAAATCGACCATAAATTTTGGATGAATACACTCCAGCGTCCGCCCGGGACCGTCCAGTAGCTGTGTTGTCATGGTTGCTCTGCCGCGAATAAGGTTTGAATATCATCGCGTAACAGTCGGGTATCTTCCTGAATCCACGCCGCAGTGGTCATACTTTGCTTCAACAACTGGCTAAGCGCCCGGGTTGAATGCTCATTCTGCTGCCGAACGGCAAGGCTATCACGCAAGCTTTCCTGTAACCCGGTCAGGCACAACGAAAACTCTGCAAAGAACGTTGCCATACCTGCCGTAACAGAGACATCGACCTGCGCGGCCAAAGCTTTACGAATTTGATCGCAAAACTGATCGGTATGTTGCGTAAATTTGCCATGAAGCTGAGCGATGTCGATGACATAGCGTGTGCGCGTCACGACATACTCCTCCCAGCCCCAGCCGGGATTATTGAGCCAGCGCGAGACGGTATTACGTACGCTGCCTGCCCCTGCTGGCTGACTGGCGGGAGGGGTGTCCTGCACAATGGCATCATTAAATAACCCGCGCGTATTGAAATTAAGCTGGTTTGCCTGAAACGCCGGGAAGCTAATCCGCGCCCGAAATCCGGCATGACTGAGCTGTTCCTTAATTCGCGTCTCGATGGGTCGCATCGCCTCATTCAACGATCGGGCGAGCGTAGACTCCAGCTGATCGAAGCGTAACGCCAGCTCCCGGCCAATTCTGCTCTGCGCATTCAGCATAATCTGCTCGCATGACGATCGGATCTTGCTCAGGACAATCTGCGCATGCCCTTCATCGTCAAGCACCAGCTGCTGGATCGCATCCGCGTCGTCTTCACGCAAACTGGATGGCTCGCGGCCTGCTAAGTCAAGAATAGACGGGCGGCTAAAAATGTCGCCCAGCGCCTGGTGAAGTTCATCTTTCTGGCGAAGCAGAAAAGCATCCGTTGCGTTGAGCGCCTCTTCAACTTCATGCTGGACCTCATCGCTCACCACGCTCTGCCGCTGACGCAGCATCGTCATATCCTCTTCCAGGCGCGCAATATTCAGCTCCAGCTCATCAAAAGCGACCGTCAGTCCCTGATGGCGAAAGTCCAGGTATTCTCTGGCATTTTGCGCATAGTTCAGCAGCTTATGCGATGCCGACCGTAAAGCGAACAGTGAGGCGTTGGCGTAAGCCGCGTAAATCAGTTTGCGGATGGGCTGTTCGAACAGCGAATCCTCCCACAGCAGATCCGCCGCATGGCGAATATGGTCAATATCGTCCAGGTCGGCCGTTCGCCAGCGGCGGCCCAGCGCGGCCTCGGCAAAATCCTGTACCCAACGCTGATCCTGATGATCGGGAAGGCGCCCATGGGCGTTCATCTCATAGCGGGCGCGGTTTGCCAGATAGGCCCACATGGAAGAGACCGGATAAATTTGCCCCGGAGAAATATTCCCTTTCATCAGCGTGCCGGAAAACATCGCCCGCACCTGCTCTTCATCGTCGCTATTACGATCTTTCTGATCGAATTTGTTGACCAGGGCGTAAAGCGGCACGGATTTCCCGGCAGCCGAAATTGCCTGACGAACCTCAGCATCAGAAATGGATTTAAGCTGGGTGTAGTCCATCACCGCCAGAACGGCGGAGGCGCGCGCCAACTGCTCATTGAGCATTTTTTGCAGGTGCGGCTGACCGGCCTCGTTCGGCCCCGGCGTGTCGAGCAGCGTCAGTTGCCCCAGGTGCGCATCCAGACCGGCGAGATGCACAAACTCCACCTCAATCACCGGAATATGTTCAATCGCGGCATACTCAGAGAACGGAAACTCCACGCCCAGCGCCTGAGAAAGCCGCACCAGATCGTTCAGGCTTTTCAGACAATGAAAGATGGGCTCCGCGCCCAGGTGATGTTTTTCAAACGCCTCACCTCTTTCTATGCGCTCCAGCAGCGTATTCATGTCCTTGTCGATTTCCAGACGCCGCGCCAGCTTGCCGCGATCTTTATCGCACAGTTTTTTCTGCAACTGGGTAATCAGGGTATCGATGGGCGAAACGTGCAAAAAATGCAGCACCGGCTCCTTCTGGCCCGGCGTATGGCGGATCAGCGTGGGAAGCGCCGTCATCGGACGATTGCGGTTCGGCAGCACTTCCGTGCCCACAATCGCATTAATGGTGGTCGATTTTCCCGCTTTCATGGTACCCACAATCGCCAGTACCATTTCGAGGCGGGTTATTTTGCGTAATTCATTATTCAGCATCGCCTGCTGAGCGTCGACACCTCGTGCGCTAAAATGCAATGGCAAAACGTTGTTATTAACGCCGCTCATGGCAGCGGTTGTGCTATCCAGCTTTGCAATCGGCATAGATTTTAATGAATCAAGATTGTTCAGAGCGAGCTGTAACAAACGTTCAGCTTCCTGGCTTAATTCAAATATGGTCTGTGTGTGCATGATAAAAGCCTTCCCTTAACGCAAATTTATTACTTTTATTAAGCCACGATGTTTTAATTATACTTTTCAGGCTTATATGATCACGTATGGAAAACATGTTCATTTAATACAACTAACTGAAGATAATGAGAATTTAAAACCCACCCTCGTAATACGTGTAAAACATCCCCTGGCCAGAAAGCCAAAAGTGAATAGACAAAACGCATTTTCAGGAAACATCAGGATATATCATCGTTATTTACCCACCAAAAAAGAGAGGTATTCCCTGACGCCAAAAGATGTATGTCGTCAGAGGAGGGTAGATAAATAACGGCTTGTTCCTTCACCTTATCCGAAATGGCACAGCGTAGCAATTTGCTGTAATAAAATATTCGATACATTTAGCATGATTACGATCTCTGCCGTTCAGGGCATACGCTTCCCTTAATTCACTGACAGTTCGTGTCATCGCTTGCGCATTTATGCGCTATTTTTATAAAACAATATCACCGACAAAAGTGGGGATTTGCGTTATACTCGCTGCCTTTTTCGGCACACTGCCGTCATTTAGCTGGCGTTTTCCAGCGTGTTAACACTTTTGAGGATACCCACATGCAACTTCCACACTGCCCGAAATGCAATTCTGAATACACCTATGAAGACAATGGCATGTTCGTTTGCCCGGAATGCGCCCATGAATGGAACGATGCGGAGCCTGCGCAGGACAGCGATGCGCTGATCGTGAAAGACGCGAATGGCAACCTGCTGGCAGACGGCGACAGCGTTACCGTTGTGAAAGATCTTAAGGTAAAAGGCAGCTCCTCCATGCTGAAGATCGGCACTAAAGTTAAAAATATCCGTCTGGTTGAAGGCGATCATAATATCGACTGCAAAATTGACGGCTTCGGTCCGATGAAACTGAAATCTGAGTTCGTGAAAAAGAACTGATTGTCCCGCCCGGTGACGCTTCGCTTACCGGGCGTTCGGGAACTACACTTAACGGGCTTTTCTTACGTGAGGTAAAGATTATGCCGTTAAGTCCCTACATCTCTTTCGCCGGCAACTGTGCGGAGGCGACGGCCTTCTATCAGCAGGCCGTCGGCGCAGAACTCCTCTACAAAATCACCTTCGGCGAAATGCCCAAAGACGAAAACAGCGAAGAAGGCTGTCCGTCAGGCATGAACTTCCCGGATACCGCCATCGCCCACTCTAATGTCCGCATTGCCGGCAGCGATATCATGATGAGCGATGGTTTGCCACCCGGTAGCAGCACGCAGTACGCCGGATTTACGCTGGTGCTCGACACGCAGGACGTGGATGAAGGCAAACGCTGGTTCGACAACCTCTCTGATGGCGGCAATGTCGAAATGGCCTGGCAGGAGACTTTCTGGGCGCACGGATTCGGGAAAGTCACCGATAAATACGGCGTGCCGTGGATGATTAACGTCGTTAAATCGTAGGCCGCATAAGCGCAGCGCATCCGGCAACAGCGCCCGGTCGCGCTGCGCTGGCCGGGCCTAGGGTGATTGTCATCAAACTCCCCTCAACTCTTCAAACTCCCGCAACCAACACTTAACCTGAATGTCATATTGATGCGCCAGCATGAGGCCACATTTATCGTGAGGCCGGGCACATGCAAACTGTCATTCGCGTCGAGAAACTGAGCAAAACCTTCCATCACAACAAGGCGCTGCATGCCGTTGATCTGACCGTCCAGCAGGGCGAAATGGTGGCGCTGTTGGGGCCGTCTGGTTCAGGTAAATCCACCCTTCTTCGTCACTTGAGCGGCCTGATTACCTGTGACAAAACGCCGGAAAGCCGCGTCGAACTGCTGGGGAACACCGTGCAACATGCGGGGCGTCTGGCGAGCGATATTCGCAAAAGCCGCGCTCAGACGGGCTATATCTTTCAGCAGTTCAACCTGGTGAACCGCCTGACCGTGCTCGAGAACGTGCTGATTGGCGCGCTCGGCAGCACCCCGTTCTGGCGCACCTGCCTGCGCTGGTTCTCCCTATCCCAGAAGCAAGAAGCCTTACAGGCGCTGACCCGCGTCGGCATGGCGCATTTCGCCCACCAGCGCGTCTCCACGCTCTCCGGCGGACAGCAGCAGCGCGTCGCCATTGCCCGCGCCCTGATGCAGAAAGCCAAAATTATCCTGGCCGATGAACCTATCGCCTCGCTGGATCCGGAATCGGCCCGCATCGTGATGGAAACCCTGCGCGACATCAATCAGAACGACAGCATCACCGTAGTGGTGACGCTGCATCAGGTGGATTACGCCCTGCGCTACTGCGAGCGCATCGTCGCCCTGCGTCAGGGACATGTGTTCTTTGATGGCGCAAGCCACCAGTTTGATAACGAACGTTTTGACCATCTCTACCGCAGCGTAAACCGCGTCGAAGAGCGCGCGCAGGCTGCATAACGACCCATAACGAGGAATGGAAATGAGCTATAAAACGGTTGCCGCGCTGGCCTTCACCAGCATGTTCAGCATCAGCACCCTGTTAAGCCCGGCCCACGCCGAGGAGCAGGAAAAAGCACTGAACTTTGGCATCATTTCGACAGAATCACAGCAGAACCTGAAACCCCAGTGGGAACCGTTCCTGAAAGATATGGAAACCAAACTGGGGATCAAAGTGAACGCGTTCTTCGCCCCGGATTACGCGGGCATCATTCAGGGAATGCGCTTCAACAAAGTCGACATCGCCTGGTATGGCAACCTCTCTGCTATGGAAGCGGTAGATCGCGCGAACGGCCAGGTGTTCGCCCAGACCGTTGCGGCAGACGGCTCTCCGGGCTACTGGAGCGTGCTGATCGTTAACAAAGACAGCCCGATCAACAACCTCAACGACATGCTCGCCAAACGCAAAGAGCTGACCTTTGGTAACGGCGACCCGAACTCTACCTCCGGCTTCCTCGTCCCTGGCTACTACGTCTTCGCGAAAAACAACGTCTCCGCCAGCGACTTTAAGCGCACGGTTAACGCCAGCCACGAAACCAATGCCCTGGCCGTGGCGAATAAGCAGGTTGACGTTGCTACCAACAACACTGAAAACCTCGACAAGCTGAAGACCTCCGCGCCGGACAAGCTGAAGGAAATCAAGGTTATCTGGAAATCACCGCTGATTCCGGGCGACCCGATCGTGTGGCGCAAAAACCTCTCCGAGAACACCAAGGACAAGGTCTACGACTTCTTTATGAACTACGGCAAAACGCCGGAAGAGAAAGCGGTTCTGGCACGTCTGGGCTGGGCACCGTTCCGCGCGTCCAGCGATTTGCAGCTGGTGCCGATTCGCCAGCTGGCGCTGTTCAAGCAGATGCAGGGCGTGAAGGACAACAAAGGCCTGAAGGACGAAGAGAAGACCAGCAAAGTGTCGGAAATTCAGGCGCAGCTGGACGATCTTGACCGCCTGACCGCCGCGCTCGGCGCCATGACCAGCGTGAATAAAGCGGTGCAGTAACGCCTTTCTCCCTCTCCCTCAAGGGAGAGGGGACTAAACCCAAAGGAGCCAACATGCAAACCATCACCCTCCCGCCGCCAAAACGCAGCTGGTTCTCGCTCATAAGCTGGGCTGTTCTGCTGGCGGTGCTCGTTATCTCCTGGAAGGGCGCGGAGATGGATCCGCTGCTGCTCTTCAGGGACTCAGGCAACATGGCGACCTTCGCCGCCGACTTCTTCCCACCGGACTTCAGCCAGTGGCAGGACTACCTCGTTGAAATGGCGATCACCCTGCAAATTGCCGTCTGGGGCACCGCCCTCGCCGTGATCCTCTCCATTCCGTTTGGCCTGATGAGCGCCGAAAACATCGTGCCATGGTGGGTTTACCAGCCGATGCGCCGCCTGATGGACGCCTGTCGCGCCATCAACGAAATGGTCTTTGCGATGCTGTTCGTAGTCGCCGTCGGCCTGGGTCCGTTCGCGGGCGTGATGGCGCTGTTCATCCACACCACCGGCGTGCTCTCCAAGCTGCTCTCCGAAGCGGTTGAAGCCATCGAGCCCGGCCCGGTGGAAGGCATCCGGGCAACCGGAGCGAACAAAATCGAAGAGATCCTGTACGGCGTCCTGCCGCAGGTGATGCCGTTGCTCATCTCCTATTCCCTGTACCGCTTCGAGTCCAACGTTCGCTCCGCCACCGTGGTCGGCATGGTGGGCGCAGGCGGCATTGGCGTCACCCTGTGGGAAGCGATTCGTGGTTTCCAGTTCCAGCAAACCTGCGCCCTGATGGTGCTCATCATCGTCACCGTCAGCCTGCTGGATTTCCTCTCTCAACGTTTGCGTAAGCACTTCATCTGAGAAGCGAGGCTTTGATTGGTATGCACTTATCCAGACATCAGACCAGTTACCCCACCCGCTGGCAAGAGATTGCGGCAAAGCTCGAAGTGGAGCTGCGCACGCACTATCGCTGCGGAGACTACCTGCCTGCCGAGCAGCAGCTTGCCGACCGCTACGAAGTGAATCGTCACACCCTGCGTCGTGCCATCGATCAACTGGTGGAGCGCGGCTGGGTCCAGCGTCGTCAGGGCGTCGGCGTGCTGGTGCTGATGCGTCCGTTTGACTACCCGCTCAATGCCCAGGCGCGTTTTAGCCAGAACCTTCTCGATCAGGGCAGCCACCCCACCAGCGAAAAGCTGCTGTCTGTCCTGCGCCCGGCCTCCCGCCACGTGGCGGACGCGCTGGGGATTCAGGAGGGCGACAACGTCGTTCACCTGCGCACGTTGCGCCGGGTGAACGGCGTGGCGGTCTGTCAGATCGACCACTACTTCGCGGACCTCACCCTCTGGCCCGTTCTGCAACATTTCGCCAGCGGTTCCCTGCATGATTTTCTTCAGGACGCGACGGGTATCGTGCTCAAACGCACCCAGACGCGCATCAGCGCCCGCCGCGCGCAGGCGAAAGAGAGCAAGGTGCTGGAGATCCCCAACATGGCCCCGCTGCTCTGCGTGCGCACCCTCAACCACCGTGACGGCGACGTCAACGCAACGGAATACTCCGTCAGCCTGACCCGCGCCGACATGATTGAATTTACCATGGAGCACTGAATGCACTTCGACACCTCCACTCGTCAGCGCTGGATGCGCGTGCTGGCCCACAGCCAGCCTGCTGCGCTGGCTGCCCGCATGAACGCGCTCGGCCTGACGCCGGATTACGACACGATCCGCGCGCCGGAGATCGGCCTGGTGCAGATCCAGGCACGCATGGGCGGCACCGGCGAGCGCTTCTTCGCCGGCGATGCCACCCTCACCCGCGCGGTGATCCGCCTGAAAAGCGGCACGCTGGGCTACGGCTACGTACTTGGCCGCGACAAAACGCACGCCGAGCGCTGCGCAGCGATCGACGCGCTTTTACAGGAACAGCCGCATTTTCAGACGTTAATGGAAACCCTTATTGCCCCGCTGGAAGCTGACCGCGCCGCACGCCTTGCCGCGCGTCAGGCCGAAGTAAATACCAGCCGGGTCGACTTCTTTACGCTCGTTCGCGGAGACAACGCATGACGCTTCAACCTGCTTTTACCCTGGCCGTCCAGGATGCCCAACAGAGTTTCCGTCGACTGCTGAAAGCCATGAGCGAGCCGGGCGTCATTGTCTCGCTGCACCAGCTCTCCCAGGGCTGGCTGCCGCTGAACCTCGCCTCTACCAGCGTGCTGCTGACGCTGGCGGACAACGACACCCCGGTATGGCTATCAGGGGCATTGCTGAACGATATCGCCAGCCAGAACCTGCGCTTTCACACCAACGCGCCGCTGGTCGAGCAGCCCCAGCAGGCGGTCTTCGCCGTGGCCGACGAGCAAATCAGCCATGAACAACTTAATGCCCTGAGCGAAGGCAGCGCCGTCGCACCGGAAACCAGCGCTACGCTGATTTTGCAGGTCTCCAGCCTGAGCGGTGGCCGCATGCTACGCCTGACGGGGGCAGGGATCGCCGACGAGCGGATGGTCGCCCCCCAGCTGCCGGAGTGCATCATTCATGAGCTGACCGAGCGCCCGCATCCGTTCCCGCTCGGTATCGACCTGATCCTGACCTGCGGCGAGCGCCTGCTGGCGATCCCGAGAACCACTCACGTGGAGGTGTGCTGATGTACGTTGCCGTCAAAGGGGGCGAGAAGGCGATCGCCGCCGCCCATGCCTTGCAGGAGCACAGACGCCGGGGGGATGACGCCTTACCCGAGCTGAGCGTCGCCCAGATTGAACAGCAGTTAAACCTGGCCGTCGACCGCGTGATGACCGAAGGCGGCATCGCAGACCGCGAGCTGGCGGCGCTGGCGCTGAAACAGGCCAGCGGCGATAACGTGGAAGCCATTTTCCTGCTGCGCGCTTACCGCACTACGCTTGCGAAGCTGGCGGTAAGCGAGCCGGTGAAAACGGCGGAAATGCGTTTAGAGCGCCGTATTTCTGCGGTGTACAAAGATATTCCTGGCGGCCAGCTGCTTGGTCCGACCTACGACTACACCCATCGCCTGCTGGACTTCACTCTACTGGCGAACGGTGAAACACCGCAGCTCAGCGTCTCTGACGCTGAACAAGACGCCTCCCCGCACGTCTTTAGTCTGCTGGCAAACCAGGGGCTGGCGAAGGCGGAAGAAGACACCGGCAGCACACCGGATGACATCACCCGCACGCCGCCGGTCTATCCCTGTTCGCGCTCGTCCCGCCTGCAACAGCTGATGCGCGGCGATGAAGGGTATCTGCTGGCGCTGGCCTACTCCACGCAGCGCGGCTACGGGCGCAACCACCCGTTCGCGGCAGAGATCCGCAGCGGTTATCTCGATGTCGAAATTGTGCCGGAAGAGCTGGGTTTTGCGGTGAACATCGGCGAACTGCTGATGACCGAGTGCGAAATGGTCAACGGTTTTGTCGCGCCAGAGAATGAAGATCCGCATTTTACCCGCGGCTACGGGCTGGTGTATGGCCTGAGCGAGCGCAAGGCGATGGCGATGGCGCTGGTTGACCGTGCGCTCCAGGCGCCGGACTACGGCGAGCATATTGCAGGCCCGGCACAGGACGAAGAGTTCGTGCTGGCCCACGCGGATAACGTTGAGGCCGCCGGCTTTGTCTCGCACCTCAAGCTGCCGCACTACGTCGATTTCCAGGCCGAACTGGAACTGCTGAAACGCCTGCAACGGGAGCGCGCCAATGGCTAACTTAAGCGGCTACAACTTTGCCTATCTGGACGAGCAAACTAAACGCATGATCCGCCGCGCCATCCTTAAGGCTGTGGCGATCCCCGGCTACCAGGTGCCGTTCGGCGGCCGCGAAATGCCGATGCCCTACGGCTGGGGCACCGGCGGTATTCAGATCACCGCCAGCGTGATCGGCGAAGCGGACGTGCTGAAGGTCATCGACCAGGGGGCAGACGACACCACCAACGCCGTGTCGATCCGCAACTTCTTTAAGCGCGTAACGGGCGTCAACACCACTGAAAAAACCGAAGACGCGACGCTGATCCAGACCCGTCACCGCATTCCGGAGACCCCGCTGACTGAAGATCAGATTTTGATTTTCCAGGTGCCGATCCCGGAGCCACTGCGTTTTATCGAGCCGCGGGAAACCGAAACCCGCACCATGCACGCCCTGGAAGAGTACGGGATCATGCAGGTCAAACTGTATGAGGACATCGCCCGCTTCGGCCATATCGCCACCACCTACGCCTATCCGGTGAAGGTGAACGGCCGCTACGTGATGGACCCGTCGCCGATCCCGAAATTCGATAACCCGAAGATGGACATGATGCCCGCCCTGCAACTTTTTGGTGCCGGACGGGAAAAACGCATCTACGCCGTACCGCCGTACACCCGTGTGGAGAGCCTGGATTTTGACGATCACCCGTTTACGGTGCAGGAGTGGGACGAGCCGTGCGCCATCTGCGGTTCGAAGCATAGCTATCTGGATGAAGTGGTGCTGGACGACACGGGCAAACGGATGTTTGTCTGCTCCGACACCGATTACTGCCGCCAACAGAGCGAGGCGAACAGCCAATGAAACCGCTGCTTTCGGTTAATAACCTGACTCACCTTTATGCGCCGGGCAAAGGCTTTAGCGACGTGTCGTTTGAGCTGTGGCCGGGCGAAGTGCTGGGCATTGTCGGCGAGTCCGGCTCCGGTAAAACCACCCTGCTGAAGTCCATCTCCGCGCGCCTGACGCCGCAGAATGGCGACATTTTGTATGAGGGCGTGTCGCTGTATGGCATGAGCGAAGCCGAGCGCCGCCGCCTGCTGCGCACCGAGTGGGGCGTGGTGCACCAGCACCCGATGGATGGCCTGCGCCGCCAGGTCTCGGCGGGGGGCAACATCGGCGAACGGCTGATGGCCACCGGCGCGCGCCACTACGGCAACATCCGCGCCACGGCGCAGCACTGGCTGGAAGAGGTTGAAATCCCCGCCTCGCGCATCGACGACCTGCCGACAACCTTCTCCGGCGGCATGCAGCAGCGTTTACAGATTGCCCGCAATCTCGTCACCCATCCGAAGCTGGTGTTTATGGATGAACCGACCGGTGGGCTGGACGTCTCCGTGCAGGCGCGCCTGCTGGATCTGCTGCGCGGCCTGGTGGTGGAGCTGAACCTGGCGGTAGTGATTGTCACCCACGATTTAGGCGTTGCGCGCCTGCTGGCGGACCGCCTGCTGGTGATGAAGCAGGGTCAGGTGGTGGAAAGTGGGCTGACCGATCGGGTGCTCGACGATCCCCATCATCCGTACACCCAACTGCTGGTGTCCTCGGTATTACAGAATTAAGAGGCCAACATGATCCACGTTGAAAATGTCAGTAAAACCTTTGTGCTCCACCAGCAAAACGGTGTCCGCCTGCCGGTACTGCAAAATGCCTCATTAGAGGTCAGCAACGGCGAATGCGTGGTGCTGCATGGCCATTCCGGCAGCGGAAAATCCACCCTGCTGCGCTCCCTGTACGCCAATTATCTGCCGGACGAAGGCCATATCCATATCCGCCATAACAATGAATGGGTTGATCTGGTCCAGGCTCCCGCGCGCAAAGTGCTGGAAGTACGCCGCTCGACGATCGGCTGGGTCAGCCAGTTCCTGCGGGTGATCCCGCGGATCTCCGCCCTGGACGTGGTCATGCAGCCTCTGCTGGATCTCGGCGTGCCGCGCGAAACCTGCGCCGCTAAAGCCGCCAGCCTGCTGACGCGTCTCAACGTACCGGAGCGTCTGTGGCACCTCGCCCCGTCGACCTTTTCCGGCGGCGAGCAGCAGCGCGTCAACATCGCCCGCGGCTTTATCGTCGATTACCCGATTTTACTCCTGGATGAACCCACCGCCTCGCTCGACAGTAAAAACAGCGCAGCGGTGATAGAACTGATCGAACAGGCCAAAGCGCGCGGCGCGGCGATCGTCGGGATCTTCCACGACGACGCCGTACGCCATCGCGTGGCGGACAGACTGCACCCGATGGGGACAAACGTATGATTATCAATAATGTCAGGCTGGTGCTGGAAAATGAGGTCGTGAACGGCTCGGTTGAGGTGCGGGACGGTGTCATCCGCGCCTTTGCCGAAACCCAGAGCCGCTCACCGGACGCGATGGACGGCGAAGGCGGCTGGCTGCTACCGGGGCTGATTGAGCTGCATACCGATAATCTCGATAAATTCTTCACCCCGCGCCCGAAGGTGGACTGGCCTGCGCATTCAGCGATGAGCAGCCACGACGCGCTGATGGTCGCCAGCGGCATCACCACGGTGCTGGACGCGGTGGCGATCGGCGACGTGCGCGACGGCGGCGATCGCCTGGAGAACCTGGAGAAGATGATCAACGCCGTGGAGGAGACGCAAAAGCGCGGCCTCAACCGCGCCGAGCACCGCCTGCACCTGCGCTGCGAGCTGCCGCACCACACCACCCTGCCGCTGTTTGAGAAGCTGGTGGGCCGCGAGCCGGTCTCGCTGGTTTCCCTGATGGATCACTCGCCGGGACAGCGCCAGTTCGCCAACATTGAAAAGTATCGCGAATACTATCAGGGCAAATATTCTCTCAGCGACGCGGAGATGGCCCGTTACGAAGAAGAGCAGCTGGCGCTGGCGGCCCAGTGGTCGCAGCCGAATCGCCTCTCCATTGCCGCTATGTGCCGGGACCGTAATATTGCCCTGGCCAGCCATGATGACGCCACGCACGATCACGTGCGCGAATCCCACCAGCTTGGGAGCGTGATCGCCGAATTTCCCACAACGTTCGAGGCGGCAGAAGCATCACGTAAGCATGGCATGAACGTCCTGATGGGCGCGCCGAACATCGTACGCGGCGGGTCGCACTCCGGCAACGTGGCGGCAAGCAAGCTCGCCTCGCTCGGCCTGCTGGATATCCTCTCCTCTGACTATTACCCCGCCAGCCTGCTGGACGCGGCGTTCCGGGTGGCGGACGATGAGGGCAACAGCTTCACGCTGCCACAGGCGATTCGCCTGGTGACAAAAAACCCGGCCAGCGCGCTCAACCTTCACGATCGCGGTGAGATTGCCGAAGGCAAACGGGCAGACCTGGTGCTGGCGCACCGCAAGGGCGAGCACGTTCATATCGACCACGTCTGGCGTCAGGGAAAAAGGGTGTTCTGATGGGAAGACTCATCTGGTTAATGGGCCCGTCCGGCTCCGGGAAGGACAGCCTGCTGTCGGCGTTACGGCAGCGGGAACATTCACAGCTGCTGGTAGCGCACCGCTACATTACCCGCGCGGCAAACGCCGGGAGTGAAAACCATATCGCCCTGAGCGAGCAGGAGTTTTTTACCCGCGCCGGGCAAAACCTGCTGGCGCTGAGCTGGCATGCCAACGGTTACTACTATGGCGTCGGCATCGAGATCGACCTCTGGCTGCACGCGGGCTTTGACGTGCTGGTCAACGGCTCGCGGGCGCATCTCCCGCAGGCTCGCGCCCGGTACGAAGCGGCGCTGCTCCCGGTCTGTTTGCAGGTTTCCCCGGACGTTCTGCGTAGCCGGCTGCAAAAGCGGGGGCGCGAAAACGCGCGCGAGATCGACCAGCGGCTGGAACGGGCGGCGCGTTACACCCCGTCGGGTTGCCATCTCCTCAATAACGACGGAAGTTTGCTACAGTCAGTCGAGACCTTTCTATCGCTTATTCGCCAGAAGGAGAAACAGCATGCCTGACTGCCAGCTTCGCCCCGCCACCGCCGACGATGCGCCGATCGTTTACGCGCTGATCTGCGAACTTAAGCAGGCCGAGTTCGATCATCAGGCGTTTCACGCCGGGTATCTGGCCAACTTGCAGGATCACAATATGCGCTACCAGCTGGCCGAGCTGGACGGGCAGATCATCGGGATGATCGGCCTGCATATGCAGTTTCACCTGCACCACGCCCGCTGGATCGGCGAGATCCAGGAACTGGTGGTGATGCCGCAGGCGCGCGGATTAAAAGTGGGCAGCCAGCTGCTGGCCTGGGCAGAGGACGTCGCACGGCAGGCAGGCGCCGAGCTGACCGAGCTTTCCACCAGCGTGAAGCGCGTGGACGCGCACCGTTTTTATGTTCGTGAAGGGTATACGCAAAGCCATTTCCGCTTCACCAAACCGCTGTAGAGGTGCGTTATGAGTCTGACGATCACGCTGACAGGAACCGGAGGGGCGCAGCTGGTGCCGGTGTTTGGCTGCGACTGCGCGGCGTGCCGACGGGCGCGTTTACAGGAAAATTATCGCCGTCGCCCCTGTAGCGCGGCGGTGAAATTCAACGATGCGGTCACCTTGCTGGACGCGGGTATTCCACACCTGATGGACGACTGGCCTGCGGGCAGCTTCCAGCAGTTTTTGCTTACCCATTATCATATGGATCACGTTCAGGGGCTTTTCCCTCTGCGCTGGGGCGTAGGCGCCACCATTCCCGTCTACGGTCCGCCAGACGAGGCAGGCTGTGACGATCTGTTCAAACATCCGGGCATCCTGGATTTCAGCCACACGGTGGAGCCATTTGTGACGTTTGAACTTCAGGGCTTGCGGGTCACGCCGCTGCCGCTCAACCATTCAAAACTCACGTTTGGCTATCTGCTGGAGTCCGCCCACAGCCGCGTGGCGTGGCTTTCTGATACCGCCGGACTGCCGGATAAAACGGTGACGTTTCTGCTAAACAATCAGCCGCAGGCGATGATTATCGACTGTAGCCATGAACCGCGCCCGGAGACGCCGCGCAACCATTGTGATTTGAATACGGTGATTGCGCTGAACGAGGTGATTGGCTGTCCGCAGGTGATCCTGACGCATATCAGCCATCAGTTTGACGTGTGGATGATGGATAACCCGCTGCCGTCCGGCATTGAAGCGGGGTATGACGGGATGGTGATGGTGCTGGATTAGGTTTTCTCCCTCTCCCGTGGGAGAGGGTTGGGGTGAGGGCAACAGGCCGCACTTAGCCGCGATCGTAATCGTCTTCCAACCTGCGCTCGTCCTCTTCTAACCGACGCCTGTCGTCGTCCAACTGACGCTGACGCTCGTCTAAACGGCGGCGTCTGTCTTCGAGCTGCCGACGACGATCGTCGTACTGTCGGCTGTCGATTTGACGGCTGCGGTCGTAACGATCGTCGTCATCGTCATTACGGCTGCTGCTGGGGTTGTAGGCATCGTTGATCGCCTGCTGAATATTGCCAATGGCATCATCAATCACATCGGCATGCGCCAGTTGGCTGGTTAAAGTCAGCAGACCCCATAGCAGGGCGGTAGAGTAACGTTTCATAAGGCCAGACTCGCAGGTGAACTGGCCTTAAGGTAATGACTGGCTACTGGCCGGTGTAGCGGAGGAATCTCAAATTCTGTTGTTAACAGTACTTATCAGGCCTCAGGCATCTCCATTGAGCGGATCACAAAAAAGTCCTGCGAAATACCTGCGCCTTTGTCTACCGTTTGCAGGTCGTGTACAAACCATGCGTACATTTCTGACGGTGCCGTATCTATGGGAAACGGCTGGGGTTTACCGAGGTTCGCCGCATGGAAATAGTCCAGAAATCGCTTCGCACGCCACAGCGCGGATCCATACACGTTCGGAACGATATCCCGGCGTCTGTCCATAGGGTTCTGTTCCATACTGTTTCGCATTCTTATAGCCGCATTCTTTACGTAATCAAGCCATCCCCAGTTTTGCTGTAGTACAGCAAGTTCATTCGCGTACTGCCCGGCGGTCTCCTTCGCTTCCTGCGTAATGCCTGCAAACCCTGCCGATGCGCCAGCTGAGGCCAGCGTATCACCGCGCTGCTTTTCGTATTTCAGGCATTCCGTGCGGTACTGATAGTACTGACGACCCAGCCAGTCGATATAGCTGTCCAGATGCCGGTTCTGGCAAGCGGTATTTAATGAGGTAAAGGGCAGCGCGCTCTGGTACGCCTTCGCCCATTGCAGGACGGACTGGTTTTTAACGTTGTCCTGGACGATGAAATAGCTGGCTACGGTTTCGGAGTAAGATTTCAAACTTTGAAAATCAGGGAAAGGCACACCCGCCATGGTCGCCTCGCGGTACATCCTGTGCAGCGCCACGCGGCAGAGTTCCGCACTGGGTTTCTGTTCGTCCGGTTTCAGACCTCCGCCAACATCCTCCGCGCAGCCGGGACTGAGTTCTTCCTTGTGCGCCGGGTTATTGCCGGTACGGTACAGGCAGCGCCAGACGCGGGTTTCATGGGCGGCAACGAGATGCAGGCTTTTCTTTACCGCCTTAGGCAGTGGGGTGTCCTGGTCGATGGACTTATCCCCCAGCAATACGCTGATGCCTTTTATCGGCCCGCCAAACGCAGAGATAAAGTAATCCACACCGTTGTTGTTGCTGGCCGATGTGCGTCGCGAGCAGTCAAACAGGCCTGTGAAGACGATATCAACGGGTATGCCCTGATAGTTGTATTTATCCCCCTCTTTCTTACAGATGTCTTTTAGCAGACTGTCGAGAAATTTACGTGCCAAGGTAGCACCGAGATCGAAGCCGAACAGTGAAACAGAGATAAGCTTGATGGGAACCGGGCTTTTTTTAACGGCTTCTTTGTATCCTTCTTCAAACGATATTTTTGTCGATGCAATACGGGTATCAGCACCCGTTACCAGCATATCGGCTATCACAGGGTTATCACGGAGCCAGGAAGTTGCTTCGATGACACTTTTTTTGGCAGCCTTTTTTGCCGTATCGGAGGCCAGTTTTTTCCATTCCGTAGGGTTAAGAAGTTTCTTTCCCTGGTTTTTTAAAACCTCGTACCAGTTGTTGCCCTTTATGGAATCCATGCCCGCGTCTTTGGCCATTTCACCGGGCTGTCCTTTTAACTCATCCTTTATGCTGCCCAGGCCACTGTCCATGATGGTGTGAAGCTTTTCAACGACAGTTTCATTAAAAGGAGTGCCCAGTCCTGAAATGTAGAATTTAGAGTAGTACTCTTTATTTGATTTTTGTGCATCATCTGGAAATGCTCGAAACAAACGAGCAATGTTGCTGAGACGATGCTCCGGCGCATCCTGTTCGATATTTCGATGAATTCCATCAAAAAAGAACCCCACATGCCATACCCGTGAACAGTTCCCTAAACCAGCATCTTCCGCCTGCTGAGCCCGGTTTGCTGCCGCAATAAGGCTTTCAATATCCATATCTTATTTTCCTTTTTTTAATTCTGCGGTTTGGTCTTTGATATCGTGAGAATCAGGATGATTAAATCCGGTACTCCACCATAACCGAACATTATCTTCAGGCAGAAAATAGACATGAAGATAGTTTTCACCCCACTGGCGACCAGGCATAGGCATTACCGTGCGGCGTGTTTCTAATCTCATACCTTTAAGGTATTGCTCGTGAGTTATATCTAGTGTCCAGATCACCTCGGCCTTATCCCCGCTGATGCTGCCGCAGCAGGTGGCACCGCCCCCGCCATGAGCAAATGCATTCGAACCTGCCACCCCGTTTACGCTAAACCCCAGAACAGGTCTGTCGAGCTCACTGTGAATAATCAGCGTCACCGGCCCCGATGGAGGTCCCCAGACAGCCGCCCATACCGACCAGCCAAGATAAATCACCACCGGCAGTAACAATGCCCCCCAGATCCCTTTTCCCCAGCGGGCATAACCCCGGTTAACCGCACCGTCTATTTTCTTATACGTCCTGAAGAATCCCATTCTGTATTTTCATCCCTGAGATTGCGCATGTTTGAATAACACATATTCCAGCGATACTTTTCCCTGAACCACTTTTTCGAGTGCAGCCTGAATATCATCTGACTCCAGGTTCTTTTTTCCGCCATTAAGATGATAAAGAGCATAAAGTTTTTGCTCTGTACCCGCTTTCATTTTCGCCTCTCTGGCCTTATTCAGTGCTTTTATAACCATGTCACGTTGAGCACAGGCGGGAAAATGCTGGCTGGATGGCATTTTCTGCCACGCGGCTAACACTACGGTGACAACAGGTTTATCCGTGATGTGTTGCCATTCTTCATGATTTAGCCGTATGGCACTGTCTCTGGCATTGATTACTGTTGAAGCGGGAATGTGCATCTGCTGCCATTCGTTTTCACCAGGTGCCCACCACTGAGAAATCTCCCTGAATAATAGGCTATGCCACTCACGTTCTTTCAGGCCCGCCAGCAGACGAATGACATCATGCATATAAAAACGCACTAAAGTCGCTGCTCCTTCCGGAGAAATCATTGTGCAGGCCGCAGAAAGCTGAACGGCTAACGCCCCTGCGGATCGTGAAGAGGCGATAACAGCAGTTAACCCCGGCGTTGAGGTAATACGGGCCGTTAACTCCTCTTTATCCCTTATTGCAAACAACCAGGGACCATAATCTCTGGCTTCGGTAAGTTGTGGATGAAGATACAACGAATACATAACTGCTGCGTTTTCGTTATAAAAAGCCTGAAAAGATTCTGTTGTTTGCGCCCCACCTTCCAGTAACAGAAATAAATGTGCGTTTTTCGATTCCGGTAACGCCTGGATCATATTTGTGGCATTCATTTTCTACGCTCCCTGGACAATAGCGTCATTGGCTTTGATGGCATTGAGGAGGCACTCGATGCAAATTGTTCCGTTAAGCGGTAGATACTGACCGGGAAGCAATGGAATAGGTAATGGCATGGTGGCCGGGGCCGCCGCCATTGTTCTCTTTGTTCTCCGCAGGTACGTCGCTGTCGTACCGTACTCAATCTTCCCGGCCTCAAGCCGCAGGTAGCTCCCGCCGCCAATCAGCGTGATGCGCTTTTTCCCGGCAAACGAGATGTCACTTGCTGAGCTCAGCGTCAGCTTTCTCTCCGCAAACAACCGCATGTTCGCATTTTGCGCCTGGACATCGATTGGCCCTTCGCCGGATTTCAGGCTCAGTTGACCGGTGCGGGCAAAGAGCCCCAGTTTCTCCCCGGTAAGCAGGGTCGCATTGCCCATTGCTCCGGCGCTGATATCCCCTCCGGCGTTAATGGCAACGTTTTTTGTGGCTGCCATTTGCAGGTGCTCACCGCTGGTCAGCGCCATCCCTGCCGGGGCCGAGAACAGCACGGCTTCATTGAGCGGTTTCAGCCGCTGCTCAAACATCTGTATCTGGCTGTCGATATCCGCCTTCAGCGCCTGCGCCTGCTCTGCCGCCATCTCCAGCTGCTGAAGCTGTTTCAGGCAGACGTCGATCTCCCTGAGTGCCGTGCTCATCTCCAGCACCCCGCCTGCGGCCTTCTGCTGCCCGTCCGCGGTGACAAACAGCCCCTTTGCGACGCGAATAACGCCGTGCTCATCGGTCCGGAGTTCAAAGCCTTTGCCCCGGGGCTGCTCCTGCGCTTCCACCTGATGCCCGCTGTTCAGCTGCGTTTTGCCGTACTCCGTGGCGAGCTTGATGTGCTCCTCCCCGCGCTTATCCTCCATCCGCAGCTTGTTGTTGGCGGGCGTGCGCAGCACGTTGCGGGTGTGGTTGTCGCGGGAGACAGGGTCCGGATGTTCAGAATCGTGCAGGGCATATGCGATATACGGCAGGTCAATATCACCGTTGCTGTATGCTATCGCCACTTCGGTCCCGTCGGTGAGCGGCGTGTGCCAGCCCAGCGTGTCACCGGCATACGGTTTCGCCATCCGCAGCCACAGGTAGCTGTAACCGGCTTCCGTCCCCTCCCGGTCGAAGTCGAGCTTCACCCGATAGCGGCCCTGCTCGTCAAGGTGAGCGTAAATATCATTTTTCTCCCGGCTCTCGACCCGGGCCGGAAGCGTGCCGTGGATTTCCGGACGCGGGATGTCCGCAGGGCGGAAACAGTACCGTTCGGTGTAAGGCATGCCCCACACCGACACGTGCAGGCGGGAATCACGGGCCCCCCGGAAGGTCACAAGCGTGAGGACAACACCCTCTTTCAGGGCATCAATGACATCGCCCTGCGGCTCCAGCACCTGCCCGGGCGTGAGGTGGGCAGCATTGCTGAACAGGTGAATGCGGGCTGATTTGATGAGTTCCCGCTCGTGGTGGATGCGGGCATAAAAGGCCCCGGATTCGGTTTCCGGCTCAGGGCTGGTGTCATCACCCGCCTCACGGTAAGGCGCGGCGTAGCGGTAATGCTCCCCGGTGGTGACCCCATCATGACGCACGCTGACCGTCGCATCCATCGGCGTGGTGGCTGTCCGGTAGTTGTAATCCCGCGTGGCGACGGTGCCGGTGACACCCCTGTGCCAGGTCCGCACATCCCAGACCGATTCCGCCGCGCCGTCAAACAGACCCGAGGGCTTGCGGTACGGCAGCCGCACGTCAAACCGGTAGTTAAGCTGGCTGTCGGCAAATATGTACGTATCCAGACCGCGCACGTCGTCCATCTCCGTACGCCAGTAAATGCCCACCTCGGACAGAATACGCCGGATAAACTCAAGGTCCGTTTCCCGCCACTGGGTGATAATTTCACGCGGCGGGTAGGTGCGCGCCAGCCTGAATTCAAAATCAGGTCCCTCCAGTCCGTGCTTGCGCAGCACCTGCTCCACCACTTCCGGAACGGACTGGTTCTGAAACACGGCGCACTGCCGGGTGTATCCCAGGAGCGCCAGACGGGAACTGAGCGTAAGCCGGTAGTGAGACTGGTCTTTTGATGTGGACAGCCATTCCAGGCGGGTGACGATGCCGTGGACATTTTTGCCGCTTCGCATCCGGAAGGTGGCATATTTCATCAGCACCTGTTCCGGAGGAATGCTCGCCTGTGGGGTGGTGAACTCGATGTCCCACCGGAACGGCTCGCTCAGGGCTTCCCTGCCACGAAAACGCAAAACATCCGGCTTCACTGGACTGTCAAAAATATCCAGAAAGTAACGGGTCTGTCCGTCAAAAAGCGCCAGCCAGTTATCCATAACAAAAACCTGATAATAAATAGGGTTAAATCAGGATGGTTACATGCCGAGACGGGACTGTAAATGACTGAAACAGGAGTTAAATTCTGAAAATGAAGGACAAATCAAATTACCATCACCTTGCGCAGCGCCTGCGCCAGCTGTGCGCGGGTGAACGGTTTTCGCAGTAACTGAACGTCCGGCAGCTGTGGGTTATGCGCCGGGCGCAAATCCTGCCCGCTGATCAGCAGCACCGGCAACTGCGGATAGTGGCTGCGTACATGGCCGATCACCTCCGCACCGCTCAGGCCGCCCGGCAGCATCAGGTCGCTGATAAACATGCCGATATCCGGTGATGCGTCCAGCATGTTCAGCGCCTGCTCGCCGTTTTCGGCTTCGAGCGTCAGGTAGCCAAGCTGGTGCAGTTGCTCACACAGGGTCTGCCGCACGCCCGCCTCATCTTCCAGGACCAGCACAAGCAGCTCACTTTCTGTCGGGGCCGTGGTCGCCAGCGCGGCATCATTGGAGAACGCGGGCAGCGTCGAGCGCGGCAGCTGGAGCCGCACGGTGGTTCCCTGCCCCGGCGCGCTTTCGATCTCAACGCGCCCCCCGGACTGACGCACAAAGCCGTACACCATCGACAGCCCTAATCCGCTGCCGCTGCCGGTCTGTTTGGTGGTGAAGAACGGTTCAAAGACCTGCGATTTCACCTCCTGCGACATCCCACAGCCGTGGTCAATCACCTCCAGCGCGACCATATCCTGCCTGCGCCCGTCGCTGCGGGTCACACGCTGGTTCCAGGTGCGGATTTTAATCACACCGTTTTGCCCCTCCATTGCATCACGGGCGTTCATCACCAGGTTGATAATGGCGTTTTCCAGCTGGCTGACGTCAATCCATGCGGGCCAGGCCGGGGTTTGCGCTTCAATATCCAGCGTCAGCGTGGCGGGAAGGGAGTGCCGCATCAGCTCGCTCAGGTTCTCCAGCAGCGGCTTCATCTCTACCGCATGGGGTTGCAGGGATTGCTTGCGCGAGAAGGCCAGCAGACGCTGGGTGAGCATGGCCCCGCGTTCCGCGGCTTTGAGCGCACGAGTGATGCGCGGCGCGTCCGGTGACGCTGAATCGGTCAGCTCCAGACTGCCGATAATCACCGCCAGCAGGTTATTAAAATCATGCGCCAGACCGCCCGTCAGTTGCCCGACCGCCTTCATTTTCTGGCTGTGCAGCAGCGCCTCCTCCAGCCCCTGACGTTCGATGCGGTCGACCTCCATCTGCGAGGTCTTCTCCTTAAGCAGCCGCGTGGTGTGCTCCAGCGAAGCGGTATTGCGTGCAAAAACGTTAAACGCGCGCGCCAGTTCCCCCAGCTCATCACGCCGCTGTAGTGCGGGCACCGACACATTCTGCTCTCCGTGAGCGAGACGCGACATTGCCCTTGAGATAGCCGTCAGGTTGGAGCCCAGATTGCGATAAATATACCAGCAGGCGCAGCCGGTGATGATCAGCGCCAGCACCGCGAAAACGCTGATAAACACGCTGATGGAGCGCAGCTCCTGGTGACTTTGGGCGGTACGCAGCCGGGAGGCCTGCGCCACCTGTTCAACGTACTGATTGATGTCGCGGTTTAATATCGCTACCAGCGCCTTGATGTGGAACATGTACCAGCTGATGGACAGATCGCTCTCTTCCAGCTGCTTCGACAGTGGCGCGAGCTTGCGCAGCTCATCATTAAAATCCGGGAGCACCAGGTTGACCACCGGTTGCAGGGCGCTCGCGGGTAACATCGCGGTTACTGCATCCAGCTGCTGCACCGTGGCGCGCGGTGAAGGGGTATCAATGGCGGCAACGATCAGCCTGTCCATCTCTGCAAGCTGCCGGGCGTCTGGCACATTGCTCGCGTAACGACGGTTGATATCCTGCAAATGACGCAGGTAGCTTTGGCTTTGATACAGCGCGCTGAGCAGCGCGTTACGCTCCAGATGCCGTTTTTGCCCGCGCTCCAGCATTCCCGTCACGCTCTGCTGTAACTCATTGCTCCTGCGAATAATACGCGTCACCAGCGCCGGCTCCTGCTGCGCCAGCGGCGCATCGGCAAGCTGCTCCAGCGAGTGGCGCAGCGCCATTTGCGTCTGTTTAAGCCGCTCAGCTTCGCCTTTGTACTCCAGCGCACCGACCACCTGCGACAGCCGCACCGCCGCCGTTGCCACATTGGCCGTGTCGCGCGCGAGGTTCATGCTGCCGGTCATGTCATCCAGCGTTTGCTGCTGCACCTGCTCCTGGATCTGGCTGGCATGACGAAAGCCGAGCACCGCCACGCCGCTGACCATCAGCGTTACCGCCACCACCAGCAGGTTAAATATCAGCAGGCGACCGCGGGCGCTGGTGAAGAACGGGGGGCGTGATGGCATGGGTTTGGGCTCCTCTGCGGTTTGGTGCCCTCACCCTGGCCCTCTTCCCACAGGGAGAGGGAAAAGGAAAATGTGATGGCGATTAGCTATTCATAACTATGACAAATATGAACAGCTTCTGACATTTTGCATTTACGCGCCTGTGATGAAGTGCAGATATCGACATTCACAGGAGATCCGCCATGAGCAGAACCCCGGTTTTAGAGATGCGCCACATTGCCAAAACCTTTGGCAATTTCCACGCGCTCAAGGGCGTGGATTTGACGGTTTTCCCCGGTGAGATCCACGCGCTGATGGGGGAAAACGGCGCCGGAAAGAGCACGCTGATGAAGATCCTCGCAGGCGCCTATACCGCCAGCAGCGGCGACATCCTCATCGACGGTCAGCCGTTTCACATCAAAGGGCCGAAGGATGCGCTGGCCGCAGGAATTACCCTGATTTATCAGGAGATGCAGCTTGCTCCTAACCTGACCGTGGCGGAAAACATTTTTCTCGGTAGCGAGCTGTCGCGCGGCGGGCTGGTCCAGCGCAAAGAGATGGCTGCCCAGGCCCAGGCGGTCATTGACCGTCTGGGCGCGCAGTTCAGCGCCACCGACCTGGTCATGAAACTGACCATCGCCGAGCAACAGCAGGTGGAGATCGCCCGCGCGCTGCACCGCAACAGCCGCATTCTGGTGATGGACGAACCTACCGCCGCCCTCTCCTCACGCGAAACCCACCGTCTGTTCGAACTGATTTTGCGCCTGCGCGATGAAGGGATGGCGATTATCTACATCAGCCACCGCATGGCGGAAGTGTATGAGCTTTCCGATCGCGTCAGCGTGCTACGCGACGGGCAATACGTCGGCAGCCTGACGCGCGACAAGCTCAACGCCTCCGAGCTGGTGCGCATGATGGTGGGTCGTCCGTTAAGCGACCTGTTTAACAAAGAGCGCGATATTCCGCTCGGCAGCCCGCGTCTGAACGTGCATCACCTCACGGATGGCAAAAAAGTGCAGCCGTGCAGTTTGCAGGTGCGCTCCGGTGAAATCGTCGGGCTGGCAGGGCTGGTCGGCGCCGGGCGTTCTGAGCTGGCGCAGCTGATCTTCGGCGTGCGCAAAGCCACCGGCGGCATGATTGAGGTGGACGGCGAACCGGTGGTGATCCACTCCCCGCGCGCGGCCATTGAGAACGGCATCGGTTTTCTCACCGAGAACCGCAAGGAGCAGGGGCTATTTCTGGAGCTGGCGGCGCAGGAGAACATCACCATGGCGACGCTGGAGCGCGACGCCACCTTCGGCTGGCTGAACCGCAAAAAAGCGCAGTCTATTTCCGATGACGCCATCGCCCTGCTCAATATCCGCGTGCCGCATTCTCAGGTGCGCGCAGGCGGGCTCTCCGGCGGCAACCAGCAAAAACTGCTGATCTCCCGCTGGGTGGCGATAGGCCCGCGCATTCTGATTCTGGACGAACCCACGCGCGGCGTGGACGTCGGGGCAAAAAGCGAGATCTACCGCATCATGAACCAGATGGCGCGCAAAGGGGTGGCGATCCTGATGATCTCCAGCGAGCTGCCGGAAGTAGTAGGAATGAGCGACCGGGTGTACGTGATGCGGGAAGGCAGCATTGCGGGTGAACTGCACGGGCGCGACATCTCTCAGGAAAACATCATGACGCTGGCAACCGGCGTGAACGACACACATCATCAGGCGGTGTAATTATGACAACTCCAACCCATCCGCAGCAGGTGGCGAAATCCGCCTCTGCCAAAAAAATGCTGATGAGCGATCTGATGCAAACGATCGGCATTTTGCCGATTTTAATCCTGATTGTGGCTGTATTTGGCTTTATCGCTCCGAACTTTTTCACAGAAAGTAACCTGCTCAATATTACCCGGCAGGCGTCGATCAACATTGTTCTGGCGGCCGGGATGACCTTCATCATCCTGACCGGCGGGATTGACCTCTCCGTGGGCTCGATTCTGGGCACCACGGCGGTGGCGGCGATGGTGGTCTCGCTTATCCCTGAATTTGCGATGCTCTCCATTCCGGCGGCGCTAATGCTCGGTATGGTACTGGGGCTGTTCAACGGCGCGCTGGTGGCCTTCGCCGGACTTCCGCCATTTATCGTCACGCTCGGCACCTACACGGCGCTGCGCGGCGCGGCCTACCTGCTGGCGGACGGCACGACGGTCATTAACTCCAACATCAACTTCGAGTGGATCGGCAATAACTACCTCGGCCCGATCCCCTGGCTGGTTGTGATCGCCCTGGCGGTGATTGTGGTGTGCTGGTTTATTCTGCGTCGCACAACCCTCGGCGTTCACATCTATGCGGTCGGCGGCAATATGCAGGCGGCGCGCTTAACGGGCATTAAGGTCTGGCTGGTGCTGCTGTTTGTCTACGGCATGAGCGGCCTGCTCTCCGGTCTCGGCGGCGTCATGAGCGCTTCACGTCTCTACAGCGCCAATGGCAACCTCGGCACGGGGTATGAGCTGGATGCAATTGCGGCGGTGATCCTCGGCGGCACCAGCTTCGTCGGCGGGATCGGCACGATCACCGGCACGCTGGTCGGTGCCTTGATCATCGCCACCCTCAACAACGGCATGACGCTGATGGGCGTCTCCTACTTCTGGCAGCTGGTGATCAAAGGGGCGGTGATCATCATTGCGGTGCTGATCGACAAATACCGTACCCGACACCATCAAAGTGCATAACAACAATACCCTACGTGAGGAATACAGCATGAGATTGAAGCCCTTAGTGACCGCGCTCTGTGCTGGCGCGCTGCTGGCCGCAACCCCGTTTGCGCAGGCAAAAGATCTGAAATCCATCGGCGTGACGGTGGGCGACCTGGCTAACCCGTTCTTCGTGCAGATCACCAAAGGTGCCGAGCTGGAAGCGCGCAAGCTGGCGGGGGACAACGTCAAGGTGACGCTGGTCTCCAGCGGGTACGATCTGGGCCAGCAGGTGTCGCAGATTGATAACTTCATTGCGGCGAAAGTGGACATGATCATCCTCAACGCCGCGGATTCCAAAGGGATCGGCCCGGCGGTAAAACGCGCCAAAGAGGCGGGGATCGTGGTCGTGGCGGTTGACGTGGCGGCGGAAGGAGCCGATGCGACCATCACCTCCGATAACACCCAGGCGGGTGAGATGGCCTGTAAGTACATTACCGACCGCCTGAAAGGTAAAGGCAACGTGGTGATCATCAACGGGCCGCCGGTTTCTGCGGTACAAAACCGCGTGGAGGGCTGCCAGACCGAGTTCAGGCGCCACCCGGATATCAAAGTGCTCTCGGATAACCAGAACGCCAAAGGCAGCCGTGAAGGCGGGCTGGAGGTCATGACCTCCCTGCTGGCGGCTAATCCGAAGATAGACGGCGTATTCGCGATTAACGATCCTACCGCGATCGGCGCCGATCTGGCCGCGAAGCAGGCGCAGCGCAACGAGTTCTTTATCGTTGGTGTGGATGGCAGCCCGGACGGTGAAGAAGCCCTGAAGCGCGAAAACTCCCTGTTTGTGGCGACGCCAGCGCAGGATCCGCAGGTGATGGCGGCGAAGGCGGTGGAGATCGGCTATGACATTCTTCAGGGCAAACCTGCGCCGAAAGAGCCTGTGCTGATCCCGGTGACGATGATCGATAAAAAGAACGTCGGCACGTATAAGGGGTGGACGGTTAAATGATCCTTTTCCCTCTCCCACCGGGAGAGGGAACTGTTTTCAAGGAGTCCCCATGAAACGCTCCGACATCAATGAAATCCTCGGCCATACGCGGCAGTTCTTCTCCATGCACGACGTGCATCTCCCGCCTTTTGCCAGCTTTCCGCCGACAAAATGGCAGCAGCTTGACCAGGCCGCATGGCAGGAGGTGTTTGACCTCAGGCTCGGCTGGGACGTGACGGCATTTGGTGGCAACAACTTCGCTGCACAGGGGTTAACGCTGTTCACCCTGCGCAACGGCTCCCCCAACGGCGTGCCCTATGAAAAGTGCTATGCCGAAAAAATCATGCACGTCCGCGACGGCCAGGTGACGCCGATGCATTTTCACTGGCGCAAGCGGGAGGACATCATTAACCGCGGCGGCGGGAATCTGATTATTGAGTTATGGAATGCGGGCGCGCATGAAGAGACCGAAAACACCGACGTGACCGTTACCGTCGACGGCTGTCGGCAGACGCACACGCCCGGCAGCCAGCTGCGCCTCACACCAGGGGAGAGCATCTGCCTGACGCCCGGCCTGTACCACAGTTTCTGGGGTGAACGCGGCTTTGGCGACGTGCTGGTGGGCGAAGTGTCGTCGGTCAATGACGATGAACACGACAACCACTTTTTACAGCCCATTGACCGCTACAACACCATTGAAGAAGACGAACCGGCGGTGCTGGTGCTGTGCAACGAGTACAACCTGTTTCGGATATAAGGAGTGAATGATGCCATTGATTTCTCTTGCCGATGGTCTGGCCCACGCCAGGGAACACCGCTACGCCCTGGGCGCGTTCAACGTGCTCGACTCCCACTTCCTGCGCGCGCTGTTTGCCGCCGCGAAACAGGAACGCTCGCCGTTCATCATCAACATCGCCGAAGTGCATTTTAAGTACGTGTCTCTGGAGTCGCTTGTCGAAGCAGTGAAGTTCGAAGCCGCCCGTCACGATATTCCCGTGGTGCTTAACCTCGACCACGGGCTGCATTTTGAGGCCGTCGTGCGCGCCCTGCGCTTAGGGTTCAGCTCGGTGATGTTCGACGGCTCGACGCTGAGCTATGAGGAAAATATCCGCCAGACGCGGGAAGTGGTGAAGATGTGCCATGCGGTGGGCGTCTCGGTAGAGGCGGAGCTGGGCGCGGTCGGGGGTGATGAAGGGGGTGCGCTTTACGGGCATGCGGATGAAGCCTTCTTCACCGATCCGCAGCTGGCGCGCGAGTTTGTCGATTTAACCGGTATCGACGCGCTGGCGGTCGCCATTGGCAACGCGCACGGCAAATACAAGGGCGAGCCGAAGCTTGATTTCCCGCGTCTGGACGCCATTCGACAGCAGACGGGCCTGCCGCTGGTTTTACACGGCGGCTCTGGCATAAGCGATACTGATTTCCGCCGCGCCATCGAGCTGGGCATTCATAAAATCAACTTTTATACCGGCATGTCGCAGGCCGCGCTCGCCGCCGTTGAGCAGCGCATGGCAAACCGCCAGCCGCTGTACGATGAATTTGCAGAGCTGCTGCTGGGCATTGAAGAGGCCATTACCGATACGGTTGCGGAACAGATGCGCATCTTCGGCAGCGCGGGGCAGGCATAATGGAACGCAAAGGGATTATCGCCGCAGGCAACATGCTGGTGGATCACGTCCACCAGATCGTACAGTGGCCGGAGCGCGGCTGGCTGGCGGAAATCACCCACAGTGAGCGCTCAACCGGCGGTGCGCCGCTCAACGTTCTGCTGACGCTGGCGAAAATGCACGTCGGCCTGCCGTTACAGGCGGTGGGGCTGATTGGGGAAGACAGCGACGGAGACTATATTCTGGCGATGCTCGACCAGTATCACGTCAATCGCCAGCGCGTGCAGCGTACAACGTTCGCCCCAACGTCGATGTCGCAGGTGATGACCGACCCCAGCGGACAGCGCACTTTTTTCCACTCGCCGGGCGCCAACCGCCTGCTGGATCTTCCCGCCTTCGATCGTTTAGACGGATCGCTGAAGATCTTCCATCTCGGCTACCTGCTGCTGCTCGACAGCCTGGACATGCCGGACGAGGAATTTGGCACCCGCAGCGCGCGGTTACTGGCACAGATGCGCGATCAGGGGTATGAAACCTCGCTCGATCTGGTGTCCCGCAAGGGCGATCCGCGCTATCAGCCGCTGGTGCTCCCTGCCCTGCGCCATCTTGATTATCTGGTGATTAACGAGCTGGAAGCCGGTGAGTTTAGCGGGCTTGAGATCCGTGACGGCCATGATGCGCTGAACATGGCCCATATCGCCGACGCTGCCACACAACTGCTGGCGGCAGGCGTGCGACAGCGGGTGGTGATCCACTGTCCGGAAGGGGCATGGGGTGAAGCGCCGGGTGAAAAAGGGCAATGGGTTCCGTCGTGGAAGCTGACGCAGGACGAGATTATCGGCAGCGTCGGCGCGGGCGACGCGTTTTGCGCGGGCTTTTTATACGGCTGCCATGAATCCCTGCCGCTGACGGAGAGTATTTATCTGGCGCACGCCTGCGCGCGGGCCAGCCTGCTGGCGGCTAATGCGATTGACGGCGCGAAAACGCTGGCCGAGCTTCAGGCGTTTATTCAGGAGAACGGTCAGGCGGCTTTCTCATGATGGGAAACGTCCGTGGCAAAAACATAGCCCAGACCGCGAATGGTTTTGATCAGCAGAGGCTGGTGCGGATTGACCTCAATTTTTCGCCGTAGCCGCATGATCAACACGTCGATAGTGCGGTCAAAGACCTCGGCGCTTTCGCTGTGGGTCAGCTTCAGCAGCTGTTCACGACTCAGTACCCGGCGGGCGTTTTGCGTTAATGCCAGCAGCAGGCCATATTCGCCCTGGGTTAACGGCACGGTATTACGCTGCGGATCGCTCAGCTCGCAGCGGGTGGTGTCCAGCGTCCAGCCGTTAAAGGCAATACCTTCAACGCGCGGCGCGGCAGGCTCCGCGTCCAGCGCGCCGGTACGACGCAGCACCGCCTTAACGCGGGCGACCACCACGCGCGGATTGAACGGTTTTCCGATGTAATCATCAGCGCCCATTTCCAGCCCGACGACCACATCTGATTCACTTCCCAGCCCCGTCAGCATTACCACCGGTAGCGATGGTCGCTGCTTTTGCAGTTGCAGTAAAACCTGTAATCCGTTGATATCCGGCAGCATCATGTCCAGCAGAACCAGCGCAATGCCGGAGTCCTGCTGGACACGGTTCACCGCGTCCTGCCCAGAGTGACACGTCAGTACGGTAAAGACGTGCTCGCTGAGCACATCCTGTAGCAGTTCGCAGACTGCGACATCATCGTCAACCACCAGAATCGCCGGTTTCATCGCATGCTTCCGTCAGGGAATTATGTTAAGTCTGAACCATTCTGCCGCCGGCTCCAGCCGAATTGTTTTTTACGTGACGGAAATTCAATCCATGTCACATCCCCTGCCCTTTCGACACGTCAATTTTGACGATTGGCTGTTTTTCGTCAGGGTTTTGCCCCGCAAAGGGTCGTAAAGTCAGGAAATACCCATAATAAAAACATGGCATAGAAGCTGCATATTGGGCAGGTAAGAACTGTTTAACTGGAGCAAAGTGATGAAAAAAGTCGTCACGGTTTGCCCTTATTGTGCCTCAGGTTGCAAGATCCACCTGGTGGTCAATAACGGCAAAATCGTCCGGGCGGAAGCGGCGCAGGGTAAAACCAATCAGGGCACGCTGTGCCTGAAAGGATATTACGGCTGGGATTTTATTAACGATACCCAAATCCTCACCCCGCGCCTGAAAACCCCTATGATCCGCCGCGAGCGCGGCGGCAAGCTGGAAGCCGTCACCTGGAATGAAGCGCTGGATTACGTCGCCACGCGCCTCAGCGCCATCAAGGCCAAGTATGGCCCGGATGCGATTCAGACCACCGGCTCCTCACGCGGAACCGGGAATGAAACCAACTATGTGATGCAAAAATTCGCGCGCGCCGTTATTGGTACCAATAACGTCGACTGCTGCGCTCGCGTCTGACACGGCCCATCGGTTGCAGGTCTGCACCAGTCGGTCGGTAACGGCGCAATGAGTAATGCCATCAACGAGATAGATAATACCGATCTCGTCTTCATCTTTGGTTATAACCCGGCGGATTCTCACCCTATCGTCGCGAACCACGTTATTCGCGCTAAACAGAATGGGGCGAAAATCATCGTCTGCGATCCGCGCAAAATTGAAACCGCGCGCATTGCGGATATGCACATTGCATTGAAAAACGGTTCAAACATCGCGCTGTTGAACGCAATGGGGCACGTCATTATTGAGGAGAACCTGTACGACCAGGCGTTTGTCGCGACCCGTACAGAAGGCTTTGAAGAGTATAAGAAAATAGTCGAGGGCTATACGCCTGAATCCGTCGAAGCGATAACCGGCGTCAGCGCGCAGGAGATTCGTCAGGCGGCCAGAATGTATGCCGGGGCAAAAACCGCCGCCATTCTCTGGGGCATGGGCGTGACCCAGTTCTACCAGGGCGTGGAAACCGTGCGCTCGCTCACCAGCCTCGCCATGCTGACCGGCAATCTGGGTAAAGCGCATGTGGGCGTGAACCCGGTGCGTGGTCAGAATAACGTGCAGGGTGCGTGTGATATGGGCGCGCTGCCGGACACCTATCCGGGCTACCAGTACGTCAAATTCCCGGAAAACCGCGAGAAGTTTGCGAAGGCCTGGGGCGTGGAGAGCCTGCCGGCACACACCGGGTATCGCATCAGCGAGCTGCCGCACCGCGCGGCGCACGGTGAAGTGCGTGCGGCCTACATCATGGGTGAAGATCCGCTCCAGACCGACGCCGAACTGTCCGCAGTGCGCAAAGGCTTTGAGGATCTGGAGCTGGTGATTGTTCAGGATATCTTTATGACCAAAACCGCGGCAGCGGCGGATGTGATTTTGCCGTCGACCTCCTGGGGCGAGCATGAAGGTGTCTATACGGCGGCAGACCGCGGCTTCCAGCGCTTCTTCAAGGCCGTCGAGCCGAAATGGGATCTGAAAACGGACTGGCAGATCATCAGCGAAATCGCCACCCGCATGGGCTACCCGATGCACTACAACAACACCCAGGAGATCTGGGACGAGTTGCGGCATCTGTGCCCGGACTTTTATGGGGCAACCTATGAAAAAATGGGTGAGCTGGGCTACATCCAGTGGCCGTGCCGGGATGAGTCAGAATCCGATCAGGGGACGTCATACCTCTTTAAAGAGAAGTTCGACACCCCGAACGGGCTGGCGCAGTTCTTCACCTGCGACTGGGTCGCGCCGATCGATAAGCTCACCGACGAGTATCCGATGGTGCTCTCCACCGTGCGTGAAGTGGGCCACTACTCCTGCCGTTCCATGACCGGCAACTGCGCCGCGCTGGCGGCGCTGGCGGATGAACCGGGTTACGCGCAGATCAACACCGCCGATGCCGAACGGCTCGGTATTGAAGATGAAGCGCTGGTGTGGGTGAATTCGCGTAAAGGCCGCATCATTACCCGCGCGCAGGTCAGCGACCGTCCGAACAAAGGGGCGGTCTATATGACCTACCAGTGGTGGATTGGCGCCTGCAACGAGCTGGTGACCGAGAACTTAAGCCCGATAACCAAAACGCCGGAGTATAAATACTGCGCCGTAAACGTGGAGCCCATTGCGGATCAACACGCTGCGGAACAGTATGTGATCGACGAATATAACAAGCTGAAAGCCCGACTGCGCGAAAGCGCAATGGGTTGAAGCCGTTAATTTATCGTTGAATAAAGGGAGTGATATATTCACTCCCTTTTTATTTCCGATTAATTCATAAGAAATAGAAATTATTATTCTGGAAAGCGGCTCGCAGAAATAATGTAATTTACGCAGAATAGAATTACATCTTTGCATTTTAATTCAGAGGGATAAGATGTGCGGCGGGTGCTTAAGACTTTCTGTCTTGAGCATTGTTGAGGGACAGAAAGTAGAAAGCCCCGGGAAATTTTCATTTACCCGAGGCTACTCCCTCAACTCCAACAAGTTGAGAGTAGCCTCTTATTCTTTTTTTGACAAGGAGTAAAAGGCATGACGCCATTAAAAACTGCGTTAGGCATCGTCTTTATTGTTTGCCTGACGATAGTGATCTTTACCTTTATTACTCGCGGCAGGCTCTGCGAGTTTTCAATAAAGAGTGAGCATCAGGAGGTGGCGGCGAAATTAGCCTGTAACGCAGGCTAACCTCTTCGGGCGGAACGCGTGTTCCGCCCGGCTTGTGGGATGCTGAGGTCTTAACGCACCCGTTTTTTTCTTCTGTCGCCGCGATTATACTGCGCGGCGTGTACCCAGATGATAAGAATCCATGAAAATCCTTTTTCTGATGTTGTTATTTTTAACCGCGTTTGCCCATGCCGATGAGATAGGCAGCCAGTATAAAAAGCAGGCTGAAGCGGGCGATGCGCGCGCGCAGTATTATCTCGCCGATACCTGGTTCAGTTCCGGCGACAGCGCGCAGGCGGCGCTGTGGGCGGAAAAAGCGGCAAAAGGCGGTGATGTCGACGCCATGGCGCTGCTGTCGCAAATCCACTTTTCGCAGGGTGACTATGCGCAGGCTAAAGCCCTGGCCCAACAGGCAAACATTGCGGGCAGCAAACGCGGCGCGATCATGCTGGCGCGTGTGCTGGTGAACACGCAGGCGGGCAAAACCGACTACCCGCAGGCCATCGCACTGCTGCAATCGGCGACCGAAGACATCGATAGCGACTCGGCGGTAGACGCGCAACAGCTGCTGGGGCTGATCTATGCCAACGGCGTTGAAGTTCCTCAGGATGACGTGCAGGCCGCATCGTGGTTCAAGCGGAGTTCGGCTCTGTCCCGGACGGGCTATGCGGAGTACTGGGCAGGAATGCTGTTCAGGCAGGGTGAGAAAGGCTTTATCACACCGAATAAGCAGAAAGCGCTTTACTGGTTAAACCTGAGCTGTACCGAAGGGTTTGATACCGGGTGTGAAGAGTTTGATGCATTGAGCGGGGAGTAAATTGTTGCCCGGTGGCGCTGCGCTTACCGGGCCTACGGCTTATGTAGGCCGGGTAAGACGAAGCCGCCACCCGGCTTTTTACATCACTGGTCAGCCGTTTTATCAAAACGACCCAGTACCTCGCGTTCATACGCCAGCGCTTTTTTACGGTCGAACTTGTGTTCCCACTTAGCGATTACCAGCACCGCCAGCGCATTACCCACCACGTTCAGCGCGGTACGCGCCATGTCGAGGATACGGTCCACACCGGCAATAAACGCCAGGCCTTCCAGCGGAATACCGACGCTGCCCAGCGTCGCCAGCAGCACCACGAAGGAGACGCCCGGCACGCCTGCGATCCCTTTTGAAGTCACCATCAGCGTCAGAACCAGCACGATTTCCTGCCACAGCGACAGGTCAATGCCGTACAGCTGCGCGATAAAGATCGCTGCAATACTCTGATACAGCGTTGAACCATCCAGATTGAAGGAGTAACCGGTCGGTACAACGAAGCTGGTAATGGACGCCGGCGCACCGTAGGCCTCCATCTTCTCAATGATACGCGGCAGTACGCTCTCGGAGCTTGCCGTGGAGTACGCCAGAATCAGCTCATCCTTCAGGATGCGGATCAGGATCCAGATGCTGAGCCCGCACAGGCGCGCCACAATGCCCAGCACCACCAGCGCGAAGAACAGAATCGCGAAGTGCACCAGAATCACCAGCTTCGCCAGCGGCCACAGGGAGGCAAAGCCGAAGTTCGCTACGGTCACCGCAATCAGCGCGAACACCCCGACCGGCGCATAACGCATCACCATGTGGGTGACTTTGAACATGGTTTCGGAGATAGAGCGGAACACGGTCACCAGCGGTTCACGGTGCGTCGCGGGCAGGGAAGAAAGCCCCAGGCCAAAGAGTACCGAGAAGAAGATGATCGGCAGCATCTCGCCCTTCGCCATGGACGCGATAATGTTGGTCGGTACCAGCGAGAGAATAGTCCCCATCAACCCATGCGAATGGCTCTGCACATCGGCGGTTGTGCTTTGGTATTTCGAAATATCCACCGTCGCCAGCTGCGACATATCGATCCCGGCACCAGGCTGGAACACGTTCGCCAGGGTGATGCCAAGTACGATGGCAACCGTGGTGATCACTTCGAAATAGAGAATGGTTTTAACGCCGATGCGGCCTAACTGTTTCGCATCACCAACACCCGCGATACCGACTACCAGCGTCGAGATCACAATCGGCACAACAATCATCTTGATCAGATGAATAAAGATATCGCCCGCAGGGGAGAGAAGGTTCGCAATCAGCCACTCGCGACTGTCGCTATGATAATGGAGGTAACTGCCCAGCAAGATGCCCAGCACAAGGGCCAGCAGGATCTGCCAGGCCAGGCTGACTTTCAAATTTTTCATAGAAACTGACTTCCTCAATGAAATCTCCGCACCATCAAAACTGCATGAATATGGAGACATACTGAAAGGGTATGAATTGTGTTGCGTTGGTTTATGGGATTTTTTAACGCGCCGTATGAGTATCATTTGCACGGCATGCTGCGCAAGCCTTAAAGAACAAGGCATTTCACTGCAAAAAGTGTCATTGTCGGTAATTTATAGCAATTCGCATAAATAACCGTTTGTTATACAAAATATTTTCACCTCAAAAAAGTGAATAATTCTTCAGATGAATTATTTCCCTTCAAAGTTTCATTCGCTCAATTTTCATACTCTTCAGACATTGCGTGATCTGTCGCCCAAATACTAAACAAAGCTTGTAAAGCCCCTACTATTAACGTTTTTGCGACATATTATTAACATCTTACAAGGAGAAAAAAAGCCATGAGCCAAATACACAAACACGACATTCCCGCAAACATTGCGGACCGTTGCCTGATAAGTCCGGAGCAGTACCAGGAGAAATACCAGCAGTCCGTTTCCAGCCCTGACGCGTTCTGGGGTGAGCAGGGTCACATCCTCGACTGGATCAAACCTTATCAGAAGGTAAAGAACACCTCTTTCGCGCCGGGCAACGTCTCCATTAAATGGTATGAAGACGGCACGCTGAACCTGGCGGCGAACTGCCTGGACCGCCATCTTGCCGAACGCGGCAACGAAACGGCCATCATCTGGGAAGGCGACGATGCCTCTCAGAGTAAACACATCTCGTATAAAGAACTGCATCGCGACGTGTGCCGCTTTGCCAACGTGCTGCTGGCCCAGGGCATTAAAAAAGGCGATGTAGTGGCGATCTATATGCCAATGGTGCCGGAAGCGGCGGTGGCTATGCTGGCCTGCGCGCGCATCGGCGCGATCCACTCCGTTATCTTCGGCGGCTTCTCGCCGGAGGCGGTTGCCGGGCGTATTGTCGACTCGAATTCGAAGCTGGTGATCACCGCTGACGAGGGTGTGCGCGCCGGGCGCGGTATTCCGCTGAAGAAAAACGTTGATGAAGCGCTGAAAAACCCGAACGTGAAATCCATCAGTAACGTCATTGTCTTCAAACGCACGGGCGGCAAAATCGACTGGCACGAGGGGCGTGACCTGTGGTGGAGCGATCTGATTGAAAAAGCGAGCGACCAGCATCAGCCGGAAGAGATGAACGCGGAAGATCCGCTGTTTATTCTTTATACCTCCGGCTCCACCGGTAAGCCGAAAGGCGTGCTGCATACCACCGGCGGCTATCTGGTTTACGCGGCCACCACCTTTAAATACGTTTTCGACTACCATCCGGGCGACATCTACTGGTGTACCGCCGACGTGGGCTGGGTCACCGGCCACAGCTACCTGCTGTACGGCCCGCTGGCCTGCGGCGCAACGACGCTGATGTTTGAAGGCGTACCGAACTGGCCAACGCCGGCGCGTATGTGCCAGGTGGTTGATAAGCATCAGGTCAACATTCTCTACACCGCGCCAACGGCGATCCGCGCATTAATGGCGGAAGGCGATAAAGCCATCGAAGGCACGGACCGCTCTTCCCTGCGCATCCTCGGCTCCGTGGGCGAGCCGATCAACCCGGAAGCCTGGGAGTGGTACTGGAAGAAGATCGGCAACGAGAAGTGCCCGGTGATGGACACCTGGTGGCAGACCGAAACCGGCGGCTTTATGATCACCCCGATGCCGGGCGCCACGCAGCTGAAAGCCGGTTCGGCCACCCGTCCGTTCTTCGGGGTACAGCCTGCACTAGTGGATAACGAAGGCAATCCGCAGGAAGGCGCCACCGAGGGCAATCTGGTGATCGTCGATTCCTGGCCTGGCCAGGCGCGTACCCTGTTCGGCGACCACGAGCGGTTCGAGCAGACCTACTTCTCGACCTTCAAAAACATGTACTTCAGCGGCGACGGCGCGCGCCGGGATGAAGACGGTTATTACTGGATCACCGGACGCGTGGACGACGTGCTGAACGTCTCTGGCCACCGTCTGGGCACGGCGGAGATTGAGTCTGCGCTGGTGTCGCATCCGAAGATTGCCGAAGCGGCGGTTGTCGGCATTCCGCACAACATCAAGGGCCAGGCGATCTACGCCTACGTCACCCTGAACCACGGCGAAGAGCCGTCGCCAGAGCTGTATACCGAGGTGCGCAACTGGGTGCGTAAAGAGATTGGCCCGCTGGCGACGCCGGACGTGCTGCACTGGACCGACTCGCTGCCGAAAACCCGCTCCGGCAAAATCATGCGCCGTATCTTGCGCAAAATCGCGGCAGGCGACACCAGCAACCTCGGTGATACCTCAACGCTCGCGGATCCTGGCGTGGTGGAAAAACTGCTCGAAGAGAAGCAGGCCATCGCAATGCCTTCCTAGTGTTTTCTCCCTCTCCCCTCACCCTAACCCTCTCCCCATAGGGGAGAGGGGATAAAAACAAACCAACCTTACCTTTGGAGACTCTGTGATGAATGACCATATTTGTCAGCAGATAGAGAATAGTGCGCACTACAGGGAGCTGGTCGAAAAACGGCAACGGTTTGCCTTCACCCTTTCCATCATCATGCTGATTATCTATGTCGGCTTTATTCTGCTGATCGCCTTTGCGCCGCACTGGCTGGGTACCCCGTTGCACGAGGGCACCAGCGTGACGCGCGGTATTCCCATTGGCATTGGCGTCATCGTGATTTCATTTGTGCTGACCGGCGTCTACGTCTGGCGCGCGAACGGTGAGTTCGTTCGCCTTAATAAAGCGGTACTGCAAGAGGTAAAAGCATCATGAAGAGAATTCTGACGGCGCTCGCCGCCACGCTTCCCTTTGCCGCCCACGCGGCAGATGCGATTACCGGCGAGGTACAGCGCCAGCCAACCAACTGGCAGGCGATTGTCATGTTCCTGATTTTCGTGGTGCTGACGCTGTATATCACTTACTGGGCGTCGAAACGCGTGCGCTCCCGTAACGATTACTACACCGCAGGCGGCAACATTACCGGCTTCCAGAACGGGCTGGCGATTGCGGGTGACTTTATGTCCGCCGCCTCGTTCCTCGGGATCTCCGCGCTGGTCTACACCTCCGGCTATGACGGCCTGATTTACTCCCTCGGCTTCCTCGTCGGCTGGCCGATCATTCTGTTCCTGATTGCCGAGCGCCTGCGCAATCTGGGCCGCTACACCTTCGCCGACGTGGCCTCCTATCGCCTGAAGCAGGGGCCGATTCGTACCCTCTCCGCCTGCGGTTCGCTGGTGGTGGTGGCGCTGTACCTGATTGCGCAGATGGTGGGTGCGGGTAAGCTGATCGAGCTGCTGTTCGGCCTGAACTACCACATCGCGGTGGTGCTGGTGGGCGTGCTGATGGTGATGTATGTCCTGTTCGGCGGCATGCTGGCCACCACCTGGGTACAGATCATCAAAGCGGTACTGCTGCTGTTCGGCGCCAGCTTTATGGCCTTTATGGTGATGAAGCACGTTGGGTTCAGCTTCAATAATCTGTTTACCGAAGCCATGTCAGTGCATCCGAAAGGGGAAGCGATCATGAGCCCGGGTGGGCTGGTGAAAGATCCGATATCCGCGCTCTCGCTCGGTCTCGGCCTGATGTTCGGTACCGCAGGTCTGCCGCATATCCTGATGCGCTTCTTCACGGTGTCAGATGCGCGTGAAGCGCGTAAGAGCGTGTTCTACGCCACCGGGTTTATGGGTTACTTCTATATCCTGACCTTTATTATCGGCTTTGGCGCGATCATGCTTGTGGGGGCGAACCCGGCGTTTAAAGACGCGGCGGGCGCGCTTATCGGCGGTAACAACATGGCGGCGGTGCATCTGGCCGACGCGGTGGGCGGCAACCTGTTCCTCGGCTTTATCTCTGCCGTGGCCTTTGCCACCATCCTCGCGGTGGTTGCAGGGCTGACGCTGGCCGGCGCGTCGGCGGTTTCGCATGACCTCTACGCCAACGTCTTCCGCAAAGGCGCAAGCGAGCGCGATGAGCTGAAGGTCTCCAAAATCACCGTGCTGGTGCTGGGCGTTGTCGCCATCCTGCTGGGGATTTTGTTCGAGAAGCAGAACATCGCCTTTATGGTCGGGCTGGCCTTCTCGATTGCGGCAAGCTGTAACTTCCCGATCATTCTGCTCTCCATGTACTGGTCAAAACTGACCACCCGTGGGGCGATGATTGGCGGCTGGCTGGGGCTGCTGACTGCGGTGATCCTGATGATTCTGGGCCCAACGATTTGGGTGCATATCCTCGGTCACGAAAGCGCTATCTTCCCGTATGAATACCCGGCGCTGTTCTCCATTGCCGTGGCGTTTATCGGTATCTGGGTCTTCTCGGCTACCGACAATTCGCCGGAAGGTAACCTGGAGCGTGAAAAATTCCGCGCCCAGTTTATCCGCTCGCAAACTGGCCTGGGCGTTGAGCAGGGCCGCGCGCACTAAGCCTTTTCTCCCCGGTCGCTCTGGCCGGGGAGCTTAAAACATCACCCACGCCACCAACGGTGCGATCAGCACCATCGTGACGCCCGAAAGCATCATCACCAGGCTCGCGACAACGCCCTCCTGCTGTCCCAGCTCATAGGAGCGTGCCGTGCCCGCGCCGTGCGACGCCGCGCCAAATCCCGCGCCTTTGGCCATTCCTTCCCGAATAGAAAGCCGCAGAAACAGCATATCGCCCACCGCCATCCCAAAGACGCCCGTCACCACCACAAACAGCGCCACCAGATCCGGCTGGCCACCGAGCGGTTTGGCGGCTGCCAGCGCAAACGGCGTGGTCACCGAACGCACCGCCAGGCTGCGCTGGATTTCATCCGACAGGGTAAACAGCCGCGCCAGCCAGACCGAGCTGCTCACCGCCACCACCGTCGCGGTGACGACGCCCGCGCTGAGCGACATCCAGTGGCGTCTGATAATAGCGAGGTTGTCATAAACGGGTACGGCGAAGGCGATGGTCGCCGGGCCGAGCAGCCACAGCAGCCAGTGGGATTCGCCAATGTAGTTCTGCCAGGATATATGGCCGAAGACCAGCATCAGCACCAGCAGGATCGGCGTAAAGACCAACGGCATCAGCGGCAGCGCGCGAAAGCGGCGATACAGGCGCTTGTTGGCAAAGTAGATGACGACTGTCGCAATCAGGCACAGCAGGCTTATCTGAAAGTTAGTCATGCTTCTGCCTGCTGATTTCAAAGCGATACACCTTATCCACCACCCAGGCGGTGGCGCCCAGCACCATCAGCGTGCTCAGGGCGATAACCGCAAAGATGCGCCAGCCGTCGACCATCAGCAGTTGTGCATAATTCACCACCGCCACCACGGCCGGCACAAAGAACAATAGCATCTCCGCCAGCAGCCAGCGCGCCCCGGCGCGCACCCAGTTAAGGGGCAACGCGCGAGAGAGGATCAGCGTCAGCATCAGCACCATCCCCACCAGGTTGGCGGGTAAAGGCAGATGCAGCCAGTCGACAAGATATTCCGCGAAAACAAACAGTCCCGCGTAGAGCAGTACCTGAACCGGTACCTGAAGTCGTTGCACAACGGCAGGCGTAACACGGCTTAACGCCACGGCCATGGGGGTTTTCCTCAGAAATGAGACGAGGCGCCAGTATAGTGAGCGTACGGTATCGACTGAAATGAATTAAAATCATCGAAGGTATAGTTTCGAGGAATAATCATGGACATAAGAACGCTGCGCTATTTTGTCGAGGTGGTTCGCCAGCAAAGTTTTACTCGCGCAGCGGAGAAGTTATTCGTAACCCAGCCGACCATCAGCAAGATGCTGAAAAACCTCGAAGATGAGCTGAACTGTACGCTGCTGATCCGCGACGGGCGCAAGCTACTGCTGACCGATACCGGTCGCGTAGTGTTCGAGCGCGGGCTGGCCATTCTGGCAGAGTTCCGCCAGCTGGAGGCCGAGCTTGGGGACATCAACCACCTGACAAAAGGGCTGCTGCGGCTCGGTATTCCGCCGATGGTCGGCATGATGATGGCCGGGCCGATAAGCCTGTTTCGTCAGCGCTATCCCGGCGTTGAGCTAAAAATTTCTGAATTTGGCGGCCTGACCGTGCAGCAGGCGGTGATGAACGGTGAACTGGACGTGGCCATGACGGCCCTTCCCGTAGAGGAGGAAAGCGGCCTGGCGACGCTGCCGCTGTTCAGCCACCCGCTGTGCGTGCTGGTGCCGCGCTCCGGCGACTGGCTGAAGATAGACTCAGTAAAACCCGAGCTGCTCGGCGAACACCCTCTGCTGATTTACAACGAAGATTTTGCCTTAAGCCGCCAGCTGATGGCGCTGTTTAACCAGCACAACGTAAAGCCGCGCATTGCGGTGCGCAGCGGCCAGTGGGATTTTCTGGCGGCGATGGTACAGGCGGGCGTGGGGATTGCCATTCTGCCGCAGCCGATCTGCGAGCGGCTGGATAAAAACACGCTGCGCTGGATCCCGCTGGAGAGCGACCTGCACTGGCAGCTGGGGATGATCTGGCGTGAAGGGGTCTATCTGTCGCACAGCGCGCAGGCGTGGTTGCAATGCTGTGAGGGGTTTTGGGTGCCCTGACCCCTCACCCCAACCCCTCTCCCCATAGGGCGAGGGCTAGGGTGAGGGGGCAAAGCGCGCTACTGATTCTCTATCAACAACGCTTCCAGCAGGTCCAGATCGTGCAGCAGCTTTTGCAGCGTCTCGTTACTGATCTGCCGCGTCGCGCGCAGGTGATACAGCTCGGCACGCTCGGAGCGCAGCGCCGCCAGGCGGAAACGGCGTTCGAGGTTCTCTTCCTGCAACGAACTTTCCACGTCGTTACGTCCGTCAGCACGGCGACGCAAATTACCAATCACGCGTGAACTGACTTCCTTCAGCAGCTGGTTATCAATGTTCTCTTCGGCATCGGCGGCCAGACGCTCCTCCATTTTCTCGATGGCGACAATCGCCACTTCCGCCGTCGCCGCACGGGCAATCCGCTCTTCTTTGTGCTGCTGCGAGGAGTCACCCGCGTCAATATGTTGCAGCAGAATCGGCAGCATAATCACGCCGACAAACAGCGAGAAGAGGATCACGCCCGCCGCCAGGAACACCAGCTCGTAGCGCGCCGGGAAGACGTCGCCCGTCGGCAGAAGCAGGGGAATGGAGAGTACACCAGCAAGGGTGATCGCCCCGCGAACGCCCGCGAAAGAGGCAATCAGCAGCTCGCGCGTGGTCCACGAGCCAAACTCCATCGGCTTTTTGGTCAGGAAGCGAACGCTGAATTTCTTCATCGTCCACAGCCAGCCGAAACGTACCAGCATCAGCGCAAGGTAGATGAGTACGATATCGGTAAATAGCATCCAGACTTCAACGTTTGGATCCGCTTCGGCCGCAATCAGCGAGGATTCCATAATGCCCGGCAGTTGCAGGCCCAACAGCAGGAACACCATGCCGTTAAAGACAAACTCGAGCATCGCCCAGGTACTGTTTGCACGCAGGCGCATCGCCAGCGGTGCGCGGCGCATCACGCCGGAGCGGGTGATGGTCATCCCCGCAGCTACCGCCGCCAGAATGCCCGACACGCCGATATGTTCGGCAATCAGGTAAGAGGCGAACGGCAGCAGGAACAGCAGGACGATCTGCGTCGCCGGTTCATCACCACCCCAGCGGCTAAGGAAGCGCAGCGAGCGTCCGTACAGCCAGCTCACTACGAAGCCCGCGAGGATACCGCCAATCGCCACCTTGAAGAATTCCAGGGTCGCGCCGCCTACGGTAAAGACCATGGTGCCCATGGCAACCGCCACGGCAAACTTCAGGGCGACCAGGCCAGAGGCGTCGTTCATCAGCGCCTCGCCCTGCAAAATGCCCATGATTTTCTTTGGAATGCGCCCTTCACCCACAATGCCGGACAGCGCCACGGCGTCGGTAGGCGACAGCACGGCAGCCAGCGCAAAGGCGGGGATGAGCGGGATCCCCGGTACGGCCCAGTAGATCAGGAAACCAATCCCGACCACGGTGACGACCACCAGCGCCAGCGCCAGGCCGAAGATCTCTCGCCCGTGCTCCAGAAATTCGCGCGTCGGCGTTTTCCAGCCATCGGCAAACAGCAGCGGCGGGATAAACAGCACGAGAAACAGTTCCGGATCGAACTCCACGTGCAGACCGAACGTCGGCCACGCCAGCAGCGCGCCGATAGCTATTTGCATTAAGGGCAGGGGGACCTGGAAGGGCAGTACGCGTGTAACCACCCCGGATAATGAGACCACAAGGGTCATGATGAGTATTGTGAAGAAAATTTCCATGCGTTCCCTGTTTGCTGTGTTTCTTATAAGCCAAACCTGAGGCGTCGTGCCTCTTATTCTATCCTCTCCAGAGTAACGTAAAAGGCAACAGGATGAGTCCTGAAAATAAAAACGGGCGGCCTTAGCCACCCGTTTTCGCATAAAAAGTCAATTCAGATGGCCCAGCCGCCCGCGTAGAACGCCACCAGCGCAACGGCGATGACCACGGTACCGATGTTCAGCTTACGCCACTCACCGGAGACCAGACGCCCAATCACCAGCGAGGCGAAGCCGATCATAATGCCGGTCACGATGTTACAGGTCAGCACGATGAATACCGCAGTGATCAGGCCGGACATGGCATCAACAAAATCCGCGAAGTCGATTTTCGCCACGTTGCTCAGCATCAGCAGGCCAACGTACATCAGCGCAGGTGCGGTCGCGTAAGCTGGCACCAGATAAGAGAGCGGAGAGAGGAACAGGATCAGCAGAAACAGTACGCCAACGGTGATGGCCGTCAGGCCGGTTTTACCGCCCGCCGCCGTACCCGCTGCGGACTCGATGTACACCGCCGCAGGCGCCGCACCCACCAGACCAGAGAAAACGCTGCTCAGGGAGTCGGTGGTCAGCGCTTTGCCGCCGTCAATAATCTGTCCGTCTTTATCCAGCAGGTTCGCCTGACCGGCCACCGCGCGGATGGTGCCGGTGGCGTCAAACACCGCGGTCATTACCAGCGCCAGCACGCTTGGCAGGATCACTGGGTTCAGCGCGCCCACAATATCCAGGCTGCCAATCAGGGAGTTGCCTTTGTCATCGCTCAGCGACGGCATGGCGAAAATCCCGGAGAAATGAACGGTCGGGTCGAAGATCAGGCCGACGATAGACACGCCGATAATGGTCAGCAGAATGCCGCCCGGCACTTTCAGTTTTTCCAGGCCAATGATCACCGCCAGACCCACCAGCGACATGATCACCGGGAAGCTCGCGAAGTTACCCAGCGCAACCGGCAGGCCGTCCAGCGGGTTCTTGATGACCAGGCCGACGCCGTTGGCAGCGATCAGCAGCAGGAACAGACCAATACCGATGCCGGTGCCGTGCGCCACGCCCTGCGGCAGGTTGCGCAAAATCCAGCTACGAATGCCGGTTGCTGAAATTACGGTGAACAGCACGCCCATCAGGAACACGGCGCCGAGCGCTACCGGGACGCTGATCTGCTGGCCCAGCACCAGGCTGAAGGCGGTAAACGCGGTCAGGGAGATGGCGCACCCGATCGCCAGAGGCAGGTTCGCCCACAGGCCCATCACAATCGAACCCACACCCGCAACCAGGCAGGTGGCAACGAAGACCGCCGCTGGCGGGAAGCCCGCTTTGCCGAGCATGCCCGGCACCACGATGACGGAGTACACCATCGCCAGAAACGTGGTCAGACCGGCAACAACTTCCTGGCGCACGGTGCTGCCGCGAGCAGAAATTTTAAACATGGCGTCAAGTGAACCGCCGGTACGCGCAGATGGCGTAGACATAGAAAACATCCCCTGAGAGTTTTTTAGGAAGTCCGTAAGCGAGGTGGAGACGCCACTGCCAGCTAAACGTCAAATCCTTGTGTTGCGTTTGCGACGAAAGGGCGTCACAGAAAAAGCAAACGTTTAGCTCCGCGCTTACAAACGGGTGGTCAAATTAAGGCAAACGATTATCTAGCCTAATACCCGCCCTTTTCAACTGAACTTTCTCGTTTTTCGCTAAAATTGCCTCATGACGATGAAGAATTAAGCAGAGGATGCGCAAACGTTATCGTCCATGCGCAATTTCGTTAAATTTCATCCCTCGCCGGGGATCGTCAGTGGGCCGCCTTTCGCAAGCGTTGTCTGCCAGCCCGGACGTGCCTCCACTCTCTGTTTCCACGCCGCTATGTGGTCGAGATTGTCGATGCCGCCTCTCGCCAGCAGGGCGAAGAGGGGAAAACTCATCTGGATATCAGCCATGGTCAGCGTGTCGCCGGCAAACCAGCTGCTTTCGGCAAGATGATCGTTAATAAAGCGCGCATGCGTTTCCAGCTGGCGGTTGAGATACGCTTTTTGCACCCCCTGCCCCAGCGCCTTACCCAGCGTGCGCAGGCCAAACGGGACGGGTGGTTTGCCGAGGCTGTTAAACACCAGCTTCATTAACAGTAGCGGCATCAAAGACCCTTCGGCGTAATGCAGCCAGAAGCGATACTGCACTTTATGGGCGGGATCTAACGGTTTGAATCGTGACGCCGAATCGTACGTTTCCTGAAGATATTCCAGAATCGCACCTGATTCGGCCAGAACCAGTCCGTTATCTTCGAGTACCGGGGATTTTCCCAGCGGATGCACTTTTTTGAGCGAGTCTGGCGCGAGCATGGTTTTTTCACGCTGGTAGCGCACGATGTCGTACGTCAGACCCAGCTCTTCCAGCGCCCAGAGGACACGATGTGAACGAGACTGATTAAGGTGGTGGACCGTTAGCATGATGTTCTCCGATGATTCATACTTTTTAACTATAGAAAACTGAACAACTTCACGAAAAAAATTCGGCTAAAATCTCACCGTCTCCGGTGGCAAAAACGGCGGCCGGGCATAAAATTAAAGTGTCAGTACAAACCGGAACCTCCTTCACAAGCTCGACACGAGGGGTACTGATGTCGGGGGAAACCCTCCCGTGAGCCAGCGGGATAGAGAGAAAGACAAAGACCGGAAAAAACTAAAGCGCCCTTAGTGGCGCTTTAGTTCTTTATGTTTGTTGCCGGGTGGCGGCTGCGTCTTACCCGGCAAACACCTCTCAATCCTCCTCCAGCAACCGTGCCCCTGTTCCCTGCTCGCCCAGCCTGTCACCCGGGTTACGCAGCGGGCAATCGCTACGTGATAAACACCCGCAACCAATGCAGCCATCCAGTTCATCGCGCAGGGCCACCAGCGTGTGAATACGACGATCCAGTTCTTCTCGCCACTGGGACGACAGCTGCTTCCACTCTTTCGCGCTCAGCGAGTGTCCTTCCGGCAATACGCCGAACGCGTCACCAATGGTGGCCAGAGGTATGCCGATACGTTGCGCAATTTTGATAATCGCCACGTAGCGGAGCACATCGCGCGTGTAGCGCCGCTGGTTTCCGGCGTTACGGATACTTTTTATTAACCCTTTGCTTTCATAGAAGTGGAGCGCCGACACCGCCACACCGCTTCGCTTAGCCACTTCACCGGGGGTTAACAGTGCTTTGATGCGCGGTAATCTCTTTTCCATAAAACCTCTTTACCTCAAGTTAACTTGAGGAATTATACTCCCCCGCAGAGAAAATGACGAATCAACCAGGACAGATGTCTCCACAGAGGGGTAACCTTATGTCGCATCAGCAAATTATTCAGACACTTATTGAATGGATTGATGAACATATCGACCAGCCGTTGAACATTGATGTGGTCGCTAAAAAGTCGGGCTATTCGAAATGGTATTTACAGAGAATGTTCCGCACTGTAATGCATCAAACGCTGGGTGATTACATTCGCCAGCGCAGGCTCCTGCTGGCGGCGCAGGCGTTACGCTCAACGCAGCGGCCCATTTTTGATATCGCAATGGATCTGGGCTATGTGTCGCAGCAGACCTTTTCCCGCGTCTTCCGCCGCGAGTTTGACCGTACGCCGAGCGACTACCGCCATCAGCTCAATTAATGCGTGTTAACGCAAGGGTTGCTGCTGCCAGGCCATAAATGCCTGGGGCGGCATCGCTTTCGCGAAGTGCCATCCCTGGCAATACTGTACGCCACGCTTCAGCAGCCAGCTCACCTGCTCCCCCGTCTCGACCCCTTCCGCAATGGTTTTCAGCCGCAGGCTTTGCGCCATCTCAATGATGTGCTCGGCAATCAGGTGGCTGGTGCTGTTGGTGGTTAAGGTATCGATAAAGGATTTGTCGATTTTCAGGATATCGACGTTCAGCGAATAGAGGTTATGCAGGTTAGAGTAGCCGGTTCCGAAATCATCAATCGCCACTTCATACCCCGCCTGACGAAACGCCTGAATGACCGGCGTGGTTTTCGGCACGTCAATAAACCCCCGCTCCGTCACCTCAATTTTGATCTGCTGCGCGCGAACCGAGTAAAAGCGGGCTTTGTCGGAGATCAGGGCGATAAGACGCGAAGAGTGGAAATCTGACGCCGACAGGTTAATCGAGACATACAGATCGGGATGAGCGGCAAGAAAATGGCCCAGATCGCTGAACACCTCCTCAACGACGTAATCCGTAATGCGCTCAATCATCCCCTCTTTTTCTGCCAGGGGAATAAATTCCGCCGGGCTCATAACCTGACCGTTGAATCCAGGCCAGCGCAACAACGCCTCTGCCCCCACGCACTGGTTATTTTTAATATCAATAATGGGCTGATAATGGACGCACAGCTGGCGTTTATTCAGCGCCCGGTGCAGAAGTCGGCCAGGCGAATTGAATTCACGGTGTGTACGCGACCACACCAGCAGAATAATAATGCTGCAAATTATCCCTAGCGGTAGCGTCAGGGTAGCCTGATGATAAAGCGTTTTATAAAAACGGGCACTGGAGGTTGAAACGATGGCCGCAATGGGCCGCTGCTCTGATTTTACGATCGTATAAAAACGGTCATCTTTCTGAAAAGTCGTTTCCTGATGTCGAAGCATCGAATGCAATAAAGAAATATTGGCTTTCTGGCTCACAGAAAAGAATGCATTGCTGACGGTATCATACACTCCCCACGACAGGGAACGATCGTCTGACATCACCTCACTGTACGAAAGCGGGTTGACCACTGCGACATAATTTCCGCGCTGCATATATATCATTTTATAACCATTAAAAAATGGTGTATCGCGAAAATAATAGATAGCAACGTCGGGTTTACGTGTGTAATTGGCAGCGGGTATGATGTAAGGGTGTTTCGGCGTAAAAAGGGTCGAGCAGAGAAAGTCCTGGCCATCAGCATAAATTAAATCGGCAACAAAAAGGCGACCGCGGGAAACGTTCAACATATATTGACGATGCTCCGGCGTACACACTTTGCCCTGATATTTTTCCGCGTCTTTCCGGGCCAGGTCAACCTGTTGAATAACCCGTTCAGTTTTATTTAAAGCAAGTTCAGCAAACGTGCGCAGCTGGGCGCTGATTTCCGACACTGCACTAAGCTGGGCAAACCATAGCGCAAGCATCACCGGCAGCATAACTACCATGATAATCCCGACCACTTTGAGCATTTTGCGCCGCGCGCTACGATTCATTTCCCGCTCTGTATCCCTGCATGTTGTACGCCTGTAGCAATGAAGACCGGCTGCTTTGATAAACAGGTGATTACGTTGCATGAATCATAGGAAGTTAGCAACTGACTTTTGGTATTAAAAATCCTAAAATTCGTGATGCCGATAATATTTTCCCGTAAGCCAAACTAAAAGTATTCATTTCGTTTCTGATAAGGAAAATAATTACCCGCGACAGGTGTGGAAAATTCGCTGGCTGAAATAGCCTGCTCTTTGTTCTTATGCTGATTTATAAATAATCAGACGCCAGGACCGTTTTTCCTCTTCCCGTACGCTTGGCGTCATATAATGCCTTATCGGCACGCATCAGTATGGCAGAAGTATCTCGTTGCCCCTGACAGACTTCAACCACCCCGGCGCTGAAGGAGAGTACCAGCGTTTTATCGCCCACACGCAGCGGTTTTGAGATCAGCGCGGCACGCAGGCGAGAAGAGAGCAACGTAGCGGCCATACCATCCGTACGCGCCAGCAGAAGAACAAACTCTTCGCCCCCCACCCGTCCCAGCGCTGACCCGGCCGGGCTCACCTCGCGAATACGGTCGCAAAAGTGAATCAATGCCGCATCGCCAACCTGATGTCCCCACCGATCGTTAATCTGCTTGAAATAATCGAGATCGAACATCAGGAGACAGAAGTGGCTACTGACATCCTGCGGCGAACTGGCTGCCAGCGCCATTTTGAGCTGCTGTAAGATTGTCGAGCGATTCAGACAGCCCGTCAGATCGTCCGTGGTGGCTTTGACGGTCAGCTGCTGTTCTGCTTTTTTACGTTCGGTGATATCCAGGCCAATATTGAGAATGGAGTTATCCGGCAAAAGGATGTTTGACCAGAGAATCGTTAACTGCGTCCCGTCTTTACGCACCGGGTGCCATTCGTACATATCCTTAAGTGGTGCGAAACGAACCGACTCCTGCACGCGCTGTCGCTCCTCGGGATCCGGATAAAACAGGGCCAGCGGATCGGGGTGCTCGTCGATTTCAGTCATACTCCAGCCAAAGACTTTTTCGCATTCGGCATTCCACAATACACACCGGTTATGCCTGTCAAAGGCGTTCATTAATACCGGCGCACGCTCAAATAAGGTTTTATATTGCGTGACGACGCGCTGCATTTCTTGCGCCGTTTTTTCCCGCACGATGATGTCATCAAAATAATCTTTTAGCTTCTCAACCAATACCACCACGATATTTTTCAGTATCGGCAACGAGGTAAGTTTTCCATTAAAAGCCAAAAAGAAATAACCACTGCACTGTCTGCCATGCGCTGAGAGTTTACACAGGACGCCGCTTTGCAGCCGCGCATAGCCCGGGTGCTGAGGGGAAAATACCGCCCGGCCAATATGCGCTTTCCAGTAGATAACCCGCCAGGCGCGGTGATGCCGCTGCAACAGGGTGCTGGCAAGAAAATCCGCCACGTTGAAGGCGTGACACGTCACGTCGCCGGCACAAACCACGCGCGGGCCGTCTGCGGATTCGACACTGACCCACGAGAGATTTGCCCCCAGAGCGCTGTTGATGGTTTCCAGCATTTCCACCGGCGAACACTGCGCGTTGAGTTGCGGCATCAGCTTCGCCAGGGCGTGCAGCGCCTGCATGCTGTCGTTAATAATCTCGCGTCTTTGTTCTTTCATTATCTTTTCGCAGGTCATTAATCGAGAGAGCAACCGCAATAACTCATATCTGAATAAAAGAATAAGACCACGAAATCAAAGAGCATGCTGAGTGTAAAATAAAGAATATAAAATCCAAAAAAGGTAATTAATTCAATGCGATGAATTATTTCTGCGGGTACATTTATTGTTCCACACAAGCATAATCCATAGACATACTGCTGTAAACGCTATACAGCCGAAGATGTTTTGCAAAGGTTTTGCTATCTGAATGAATTAAAAATAAAAATTCCGACCAGACGCGGATACGAGCGACGACGATATATTTTCCCTGGTAATAAACCCACTTTTACCTCACGCGGATACTGGCTAATAAAACAGCAAATGTGATATAGTTCACACATCTTATGTAACGAGAAACATTGTTTCATTCCAGTTCGTCTGTTTTGTCGAGGATGAGTTTTATGGCAACCATTACCACCAGCATGGTGCTCCTGCGCTGGCCGTTGTTGAGCGCGGTTTTGATGTTCCTGGCCAGCACGTTAAACATTCAGTTCCGAAAGTCCGACTACGCAGGTCTTGCTGTGATTAGCACCCTGTTAGGGTTAGGCGCCGCATGCTGGTTCGCAACAGGTTTGCTCGGTATTACGCTGGTGGATATAGCCGCCGTCTGGGAAAACATTAAAGTGGTGATGGTTGAAGCCATGAGCCACACCCCACCAGACTGGCCGATGGTGATTACCTGATAGCCTGTTATAAAAAAACCCAGACATTATCTGGGTTTTTTGTGTTTCACGCGTCTGGATATCAGAACGGGATATCGTCGTCGAAATCCATTGGCGGTTCGTTAGACGGTGCCGGAGCAGACTGCTGCTGCGGACGGGACTGCGCGCCGCCGCTAAACTGATTGCCGCCCTGCGGCTGCTGAGGCTGGCCCCAACCGCCCTGCTGCTGGCCGCCACCTGCCGGTGCGCCGCCGCCCTGACGGCCACCCAGCATCTGCATGGTGCCGCCAACATTCACCACCACTTCCGTGGTGTATTTTTCCTGACCGGATTGATCGGTCCATTTGCGGGTACGCAGTTGGCCTTCAATGTAAACCTGAGAGCCTTTACGCAGATACTCACCGGCCACTTCAGCCAGTTTGCCAAACAGCACAACACGGTGCCATTCGGTCTGCTCTTTCATTTCACCGGTCGCTTTATCACGCCAGGATTCGGAAGTAGCCAGCGTAATGTTGGCAACTGCGCCACCACTCGGCATGTAGCGTACTTCCGGGTCCTGGCCCAGATTACCGACGAGAATCACCTTGTTTACGCCTCTGCTGGCCATGTTCGTGTCTCCTGAATACGTTTCTTAATAGTGTAAACGCGCGAGTGTACCATTTCCATGCGACACTTTGATAGTTGCGTAGCATGTTCCAGAGTTCTCTCGCGGACTCGACATTGTTACACAGTGAATCAGAAAATGCATTCCAATACTGTATATTCAAACAGGTCATTTTGTGTCATAATTAGCCGTTTCTGACAGCCGTTTGTCCTTCAAACAAATCAGGCAATCCGTGTTCCAACCGGGAAAGGTGAATGGATAAGATCGAAGTTCGGGGCGCCCGCACCCACAATCTCAAGAATATCAACCTCATAATCCCTCGCGACAAACTCATCGTCGTGACCGGGCTTTCGGGGTCTGGCAAATCCTCACTGGCTTTCGACACTTTGTATGCCGAAGGACAGCGTCGTTACGTTGAATCGCTCTCGGCGTACGCGCGTCAGTTCCTGTCGCTGATGGAAAAACCGGATGTCGACCACATTGAAGGGTTGTCTCCTGCTATCTCCATTGAGCAGAAATCCACGTCGCATAACCCGCGATCCACGGTCGGTACCATTACCGAAATCCATGACTACCTGCGTCTGCTGTATGCGCGCGTGGGCGAGCCGCGCTGCCCGGATCACGACGTTCCGCTGGCGGCCCAGACCGTCAGCCAGATGGTGGATAACGTGCTGTCGCAGCCGGAAGGCAAACGCCTGATGCTGCTGGCGCCAATCATTAAAGAGCGTAAGGGCGAACATACTAAAACGCTGGAAAATCTGGCAAGCCAGGGCTATATCCGCGCCCGTATCGACGGCGAAGTGTGTGACCTGTCCGATCCGCCAAAGCTGGAGCTGCAAAAGAAACACACCATCGAAGTGGTGATTGACCGGTTTAAGGTCCGTGAAGATCTGGCGACGCGTCTGGCGGAATCCTTTGAAACGGCGCTGGAACTGTCGGGCGGCACGGCGGTGGTGTCAGACATGGACGATGCAAAAGCGGAAGAGCTGCTCTTCTCCGCCAACTTTGCCTGCCCGATTTGCGGCTACAGCATGCGCGAGCTGGAACCGCGCCTGTTCTCGTTCAACAACCCGGCGGGCGCGTGCCCGACCTGTGACGGCTTGGGCGTTCAGCAGTATTTCGACCCTGATCGCGTGATCCAGAATCCGGAGCTGTCGCTGGCGGGTGGCGCCATTCGCGGCTGGGACAAGCGTAACTTCTATTACTTCCAGATGCTGAAGTCGCTGGCGGAGCACTACAAGTTCGACGTTGAAGCCCCGTGGGCCAGCCTGAGCGCGAACGTACATAAAGTGATCCTGTTCGGTTCCGGCAAAGAGAACATTGAGTTCAAGTACATGAACGATCGCGGTGACACTTCCGTGCGTCGCCACCCGTTCGAAGGGGTGCTGCACAACATGGAGCGCCGCTACAAAGAGACCGAATCCAGCGCGGTGCGTGAGGAGCTGGCGAAGTTCATCAGCAACCGCTCCTGCGCCACCTGCGAGGGCACGCGCCTGCGCCGCGAAGCGCGTCACGTGTTTGTCGAAAACACGGCGCTGCCGACCATCTCAGACATGAGCATCGGCCACGCGATGGACTTCTTCAACAACCTGAAGCTCTCCGGCCAGCGCGCGAAAATCGCTGAAAAAGTGCTGAAAGAGATCGGCGATCGCCTCAAGTTCCTCGTGAACGTTGGCCTGAACTACCTGACGCTTTCCCGCTCGGCTGAAACGCTCTCCGGCGGTGAAGCCCAGCGTATCCGTCTGGCGAGCCAGATTGGCGCAGGCTTAGTCGGCGTGATGTACGTGCTGGATGAGCCGTCTATCGGCCTACACCAGCGCGACAACGAACGCCTGCTCGGCACGCTGGTTCACCTGCGTAACCTTGGCAACACTGTGATTGTGGTTGAGCACGACGAAGACGCCATTCGCGCCGCTGACCACGTGATCGACATCGGCCCGGGCGCTGGCGTGCACGGCGGACAGGTGGTGGCAGAAGGGACGCTGAAAGACATTATGGCGGTGCCCGAGTCGCTGACCGGCCAGTACATGAGCGGCAAGCGCAAAATTGAAGTACCAAAACAGCGCGTGGCGGCGAACCCGGAAAAAGTGCTGAAGCTAACCGGGGCGCGCGGCAACAACCTGAAGGACGTGACCCTGACGCTGCCTGTCGGGCTGTTCACCTGCATCACCGGCGTGTCCGGTTCCGGTAAATCGACGCTGATCAACGATACGCTGTTCCCGATTGCGCAGACGGCGCTGAACGGCGCGACGCTGGCTGAACCTGCACCGTACCGCGACATTCAGGGGCTGGAGCATTTCGACAAGGTTATCGACATCGACCAGAGCCCGATTGGCCGTACGCCGCGTTCCAACCCGGCGACCTATACCGGCGTCTTTACGCCCGTACGTGAACTCTTTGCCGGCGTGCCGGAAGCGCGTTCACGCGGCTATACGCCAGGCCGTTTCAGCTTTAACGTGCGCGGCGGCCGCTGTGAAGCGTGCCAGGGCGACGGCGTAATCAAGGTTGAGATGCACTTCCTGCCGGATATCTACGTGCCGTGCGACCAGTGTAAAGGTAAGCGTTATAACCGCGAAACGCTGGAGATTAAGTACAAAGGCAAGACCATCCACGAAGTGCTGGATATGACCATCGAAGAGGCGCGCGAGTTCTTTGACGCCGTCCCTGCGCTGGCGCGTAAGCTGCAAACCCTCATGGATGTGGGTCTGACCTATATTCGTCTGGGGCAGTCAGCGACAACGCTGTCCGGCGGTGAAGCGCAGCGCGTGAAGCTGGCGCGTGAGCTGTCCAAACGCGGTACCGGTCAGACGCTGTATATTCTGGATGAGCCGACCACCGGCCTGCACTTTGCGGATATCCAGCAGTTGCTGGACGTGCTGCACCAGCTGCGCGATCAGGGCAACACCATCGTGGTGATTGAGCACAACCTGGACGTGATTAAAACCGCTGACTGGATTGTCGATCTCGGCCCGGAAGGCGGCAGCGGCGGCGGTGAAATCCTCGTCTCCGGTACGCCAGAGACCGTTGCAGAGTGCGAAGCCTCGCACACCGCGCGCTTCCTCAAACCGTTGCTGTAATCGTCACACGGAGAGCTGCTGTCGGATCGTTTCCGGCAGCAGTTCAACCGCCTGTAGATACGACGCATCCACCAGGTAGTAAATTTGCGAATCTGGCAGCGAGCCGTCGAGAAACACCGTACTCCAGTGCGCTTTATTCAGATGCTTACTTGGCCTGACATCATCGTGCTGCTGGCGCAGTAAGTCGGCCAGTTCCGGACTGGTTTTCAGTGATGCCGCAGGCCGCGCATCCACCTCTTTCACCATCGCGAACAGCACATCACCCACTTTGATCTGCGTGGCTTTCCAGTCGCTGTGAACGCTTTGTTCCGCACCCGGCTTGCTCATGCAGTACTGAAGTATCTCCGAAATTGTCATCTTTATTCCCCTTGTAGCGTTGCGATAATTTTACGCGAACCACCGTGAATGCGATGTTCTCCCAGCCAGATCCCCTGCCACGTTCCCAGCTGTAGCCGTCCGTTGTGGACCGGCAGCATCAGCGAGACGCCCAGCAGGGAGGATTTAATATGCGAAGGCATATCGTCCGCCCCCTCATAGTCATGCTCATAAGGCGCGTTGTCCGGGACGCTCTTCAGAAAATGGTGCTCCATGTCGGACCGGACGGTGGGATCGCAATTTTCATTAAGCGTGAGAGAAGCAGACGTGTGCTGAAGCAGCAGATGCAGCAAACCCGTTTTGACGCGCGACAGGTCGCGGATTTGCCCGATGACTTCGTCCGTCACAAGGTGAAATCCGCGTGGTTTTGCGCTTAAGGTCAGGGTCTGTTGATACCACATGTGCTGCTCCATTATGAAAGGTGAATCTTTCTAAGTGTGCAGCAAGAAAGCGAAAGGTAAAACCCGCGCAGCGAGATTTGCTTAAAAAAGCATTCACCCCGCCGTTAATACATCAGTATTCAGAGTTAACGATCACCTCTTCACCAAATTTTCCGGCCATCGGCAGCGGTCGGTAGGTGGAGTTCGAGGCGCGTAACACCCTGATGCCTCTGGCTCCCACGTCGTGCGCCGCGGTGATGTCGTTATCTGAATCCCCGTAGAACACTTTGATATTTTTCTTTTCCAGCCACTGGGTTTTGGTGTTTTGCCCTTCCTGGTCCCCGGCAAAAATGACCGGATTCATGCTGGCCGCCGGGATCAGAAAATCATCCTGTAGCGTTTTCGAGACGGTTTCGGTTTTGGTCTGGCTACGTCCGGTCACGAAGTAAATGCTGTCGCCGCGCTTTACGTGCATGGCGATCAGCGCGCGGGCAACCTCTTTCGGGATACTGAACTCATCCCAGCCGTTGTTCATCTTTTCCCAGAATTCCGGGTTTTTCAGATAGGCTTCGCTGTCCGGGGAGTACGTTTTTTTGCCGCGCCAGAAACCGGGGCTGGAGAAGAGAACGGTATCGTCAATATCGAAGCCCACGGCCATCGGCGGGCGACCCGTCAGGCTGTTTTCAATTTGTGCCACTGAAACCCAGTGAATGGGGGCCTGTTCGGCAAGAATGGCGGCGGTGGTGCCGGTGTAAAGCGGCGTGGGTGCAGAAGCCCGCGCAACAACGGTACTATTAAGCGAGAACAATAAGCAGGCGGCGCTGAGCGCCAGTGTGATCTTGCGCATATTTTCCCCTGAATATTCAGTTTGTTATCTTTTTATTTTGAGCGGATGGTCAAAAAACTATCCGACCATAACCCCAGCGGGAGGGGAAGGAAAGGAGTTTTTACTTATTAAGCGGAATAAAAAGAAGACGATCACAAAGTGTGGATGAGTGATGTAGGCCCGGTAAGGCGCAGCCGCCACCGGGCAAGATTTTCTGCGGCCTGATGCCCTCACCCCAGCCCTCTCCCACAGGGAGAGGGAGATAATAAGTAGTGAGTACTTACATCACAGCTGCAAACGCCTGCGCCACGCGCTGGACGTTGCTGGCATTCAGACCCGCCACGCACATACGGCCGCTGGCGATCAGGTAGACATCGAACTCTTCACGCAGGCGATCGACCTGCGCTGCGCTCAGTCCGGTGTAGCTGAACATCCCACGCTGCTTGAGAAGATAATCAAAGTTATGCCCAGGCACGGCCTCTTTCAGGACGTTAACCAGCTCCTGACGCATCGACAGGATGCGCTTACGCATCGCTTCCACTTCCGCAAGCCAGGTGGCTTTCAGTCTTTCGTCACCGAGAACTGTCGCCACCACCTGCGCACCAAAGTTCGGCGGGCTGGAGTAGATACGGCGGACCGTCGCTTTCAGCTGGCCGAGTACGCGGCCCGCCGCTTCAGCGTCTTCACACACCACGGACAGACCGCCAACGCGCTCGCCGTACAGGGAGAAGATTTTTGAGAAGGAGTTGCTGACCAGAGCGGGAAGCCCCGCGCTGGCAATCGCGCGAATGGCGTAGGCGTCTTCCTCCATGCCCGCGCCAAAGCCCTGATAGGCGATGTCGAGGAACGGGATCAGGTTACGCGCCTTCAGTATCTCGATCACCGCATCCCACTGGGCATTGGTGAGGTCCGCACCCGTCGGGTTATGGCAGCACGGATGCAGCAATACGATACTGCGCTCCGGCAGGGTGTTCAGTTTTTCCAGCAGCGCATCAACGCGCACGCCGTTCGTTTCGCTGTCGAACCACGGATAGGTTTCAACCTTAAAGCCCGCGCCCTCGAAGATCGCAACGTGGTTTTCCCACGTCGGGTCGCTGACCCACACGCCGGAATCCGGGAAGTACTTTTTCAGGAAATCTGCGCCTACCTTCAGCGCACCCGAGCCACCCAGCGTCTGGATAGTCGCCACGCGCTTTTGCGCGAGCACCGCGTGGTCGGTACCAAACAGCAGCGGCGCGATAGTGTTGCGGTAGGTGTTTAATCCTTCCATCGGCAGATAAAGCGAAGCACCGTGCGGGGTTGCGTTAAGACGCGCTTCAGCTTCGGCAACGGCTTTCAACTGAGGAATGATGCCGTCTTCGTTGTAGTAAAGACCAATGCTGAGGTTCACTTTGTCGCTGCGAGGATCTTCTTTGAAACGCTCCATCAAGGAGAGGATAGGGTCGCCGGCGTAGGCGTCTACTTTCTGAAACACGCGATGTTCTCCGGATTATTATGAGGCAGGGAATTCAACAATAAACCGGAAGCGGAAGAAGATCGAGGGGATGTTAACAGAAGCGGGATGCACCGCATCCCGCTCATGCTTAGTCGACGTATTTCATCGCGACCCTTGAGGTAAGACGCGTGATAAGTTCGTAAGCACTCACTTTTGTTATTTCAGCAATACGTTCTACCGGCAGGCCTTCGCCCCACATCACCGCATCGTCCCCCGCTTTATCCTGCGCGTCGGGCCCCAGATCAACACAAATCATGTCCATCGCCACGCGGCCGACAATCTTCACTTCACGACCGTTGACCAGCACCGGCGTGCCCGTTGGTGCGGCGCGGGGATAGCCGTCACCGTAGCCCATCGCCACCACGCCAAGACGGGTATCGCGCTCGCTGATCCAGGTGCCGCCGTAACCTACCGGCTCTCCCGCTTTGTGCTCACGCACGGCAATCAGCTTTGAAACCAGCGACATCACCGGCTTAAAGCCAAAGTCCGGCCCCCAGGGTTTGTGCTCCAGTGGCGATACGCCGTAAAGAATGATGCCCGGACGCGCCCAGTCGAAGTGCGACTGCGGCCACAGCAGAATACCGCCGGATGCCGCGATCGAGCGCATCCCCGGTTTGCCTTCGCAGAAGGTGTTGAAGATATCAAGCTGCTGTTCCGTTGCGCCGCATTCAGGCTCATCGGCGCGGGCAAAGTGGCTGACGATGTTCACCGGCTGACGCACATTTTTGCACTGACACAGACGCTGATAAAACGCCTCCGCGCTTTCCGGCCGCACGCCCAGACGGTGCATGCCCGTGTCGAGCTTCATCCAGACGGTGACCGGCTCGCTCAGTTCGGCCGTTTCCAGCGCGGCCAGCTGTTCTTCGTTATGCACCACCGTGTGCAGGTGCTGATCGGCAATGGTCGGCAGGTCCGAGGCTTCAAAAAAGCCTTCGAGGAGCAGAATCGGTTGCGTAATTCCACCTGCGCGCAGGCGGAGAGCTTCTTCGAGACGGGCGACGCCAAAAGCGTCGGCATCGGGGAGCGTTCGCGCGGTCTCAAGAAGACCGTGTCCGTAAGCGTTCGCTTTCACGACTGCAACGAGCTTACTGGCGGGCGCCAGTTCTCGCAGACGTTGCAGGTTGTGTCGCAGAGCGCGGCGGTTAATAACAACAGTTGCCGCTTGCATTTGAATTCCTTAGAAATTACTCATCATCATATTGAGGACCGGCATAGTTGTCGAAACGCGACCACTGGCCGTTAAAGGTCAGACGTACCGTACCGATGGGGCCGTTACGTTGCTTACCAATAATAATTTCGGCGATCCCTTTCAGGTCGCTGTTCTCGTGATAAACCTCATCACGGTAGATGAACATGATTAAGTCGGCATCCTGCTCGATGGAGCCGGATTCACGCAGGTCGGAGTTGACCGGGCGCTTGTCTGCACGTTGTTCCAGAGAGCGGTTAAGCTGCGACAGCGCCACCACCGGCACGTGCAGCTCTTTGGCTAACGCCTTGAGCGAGCGCGAAATCTCGGCAATCTCCAGCGTACGGTTGTCGGAAAGCGACGGAACGCGCATCAGCTGAAGGTAGTCGATCATGATGAGACCGATGCCACCGTGTTCACGGGCGATACGGCGTGCGCGGGAGCGCACTTCCGTCGGCGTCAGGCCGGAGGAGTCATCAATATAGATGTTCCGTTTTTCCAGCAAAATCCCCATGGTGCCGGAGATCCGCGCCCAGTCCTCATCGTCCAGCTGACCGGTACGGATGCGGGTCTGATCCACGCGCGACAGGGACGCCAGAGAACGCATCATGATCTGTTCAGAGGGCATCTCCAGACTGAAGATAAGCACCGGCTTATCCTGCAACATCGCCGCGTTTTCGACGAGGTTCATTGCAAATGTCGTTTTACCCATCGACGGACGTGCGGCCACGATAATCAAATCCGACGGCTGAAGACCTGCCGTTTTCTTGTTGAGATCGTCATAACCGGTGTTCACCCCCGTCACGCCATCGTGCGGCTGCTGGAAAAGCTGCTCAATACGTGCAACGGTGGCGTCGAGCACATCGGCGATGTTTTTCGGGCCTTCGTCTTTATTCGCACGGCTTTCGGCGATTTTAAAGACGCGGGATTCCGCCAGGTCGAGCAGATCTTCGCTGGTGCGCCCCTGGGGATCGAAACCGGCCTCGGCGATCTCATTCGCCACCGAGATCATCTCGCGGACAACGGCACGTTCACGAACGATATCAGCGTAAGCGCTGATGTTCGCGGCACTTGGCGTGTTTTTTGACAGTTCTGCCAGATAGGCAAATCCGCCGACGCTGTCGAGCTGTCCCAGACGCTCCAGCGATTCTGCGAGCGTAATCAGGTCGATCGGGCTGCCCGACTCCTGCAAACGCGCCATTTCCGTAAAGATGTGGCGGTGCGGGCGGGTATAGAAGTCTTCCGCGACAACGCGCTCGGCGACGTCGTCCCAGCGTTCGTTATCCAGCATTAAACCGCCCAACACCGACTGTTCCGCTTCAATCGAGTGCGGCGGGACTTTTAACCCGGCGACCTGATAATCACGCTCACGAGGTTCAGTCTGTTTGTTGAAGGGTTTGTTTCCTGCCATAGTGAATGGAGTTACCGAGATAAAGAGTGGGTCGAAAGATTACCACATTCTGGAGGAAGCATGGCAACACGTATTGAATTTCACAAGCATGGTGGCCCTGACGTACTCAAAGCGGTGGAATTTACCCCCGCTGCGCCTGGCGAGAACGAAATCCAGGTGGAAAACAAAGCTATCGGCATTAACTACATCGATACCTATATTCGCGGCGGCCTCTATCCGCCTCCGTCGATGCCGAGCGGGCTGGGCACCGAGGCGGCCGGCATCGTCAGCAAAGTGGACAGCGCGGTTAAGCACATTAAGGAAGGCGATCGCGTGGTGTACGCGCAATCGGCGCTGGGCGCTTACAGCTCCATCCATAACGTTCCGGCCGAGAAAGCGGCGCTTCTGCCAAATGCGATCGGCTTCGAGCAGGCTGCCGCCTCATTCCTGAAAGGGCTGACGGTCTATTATCTGCTGCGAAAAACCTACGAAATTAAGCCTGACGAGCAATTCCTGTTTCACGCAGCCGCAGGTGGCGTGGGGCTGATTGCCTGCCAGTGGGCGAAAGCCCTGGGCGCGAAGCTGATCGGCACCACAGGCAGCGCGCAAAAAGCGCAGCGTGCGCTGGACGCGGGCGCATGGCAGGTGATCAACTACCGGGAAGAGAGCATCGTTGAGCGGCTAAAAGAAATCACTGGCGGCAAAAAGGTCCGCGTGGTGTATGACTCGGTGGGGAAAGACACCTGGGAATCTTCGCTGGACTGCCTGCAACGTCGCGGGCTGATGGTGAGCTTCGGTAACGCCTCCGGGGCTGTCACCGGGGTGAACCTGGGCATTCTGAATCAGAAAGGATCACTGTACGTCACTCGCCCTTCCCTGCAAGGTTACATCACCAACCGGGAAGAACTTGAGGAAGCCAGCAACGAGCTATTCTCGCTGATCGCCAGCGGGGTGATTAAAGTGGATGTGGCAGAGGCGCAGAAATATCCGCTGGCCGATGCGCAACGTGCGCATGAGGTGCTGGAGAGCCGGGCAACGCAGGGGTCAAGTCTGTTAATTCCCTGAGCCATAAAAAGAAATTGGGCTTCCCGTGGGAAGCCCTTTCTTTTTTTAGTTCGGCTGTATGTAGGGTACAGCTCGATGAATTCTTTAGCGGCAGCCATAGTGACAGATTCGATAAGTAAATCCTATTCTGTTCTAAGGATTGCTGCCGGAAAAGTTGCAGGTATGTGACGTACCCCTCAATACCTTAGTAACGGAAGCGGTTATTGCGCTGATAACTGGGCACTTTTGGCGATTTAATCGCCCGTATCACCCACACCACCGCCACGGCCAGCAGTAACCACGGCAGCAGTTTGATCGTCAGGGCAAATAAACCGCCGACAAACATCACCACCGTGGCCACTACGAGCGCGGCCAGGATGCCGAGCAGCGATACGCCCGTGACCATCAGCATGATAAAGAAGCCAATCACAAAAAGTAGTTCCAGCATGGTGCTCTCCCACGAGTTCCCGAATGATGCTGCGATCGTTACAAGAAACATGCCAAAAATAAGTTGTTGTTCTGAAAGCAAAACGCCCCGTAATGTCTTGCAGGGCGTGGCGTATTTGACCATCTTTTAGCGAAATTTAACGTTTATCCGCAACCAGACGCAGCGCGTGTTCCAGGACCTCAATATCCGCACCGGCCTTATGCGCGTTCTCGCTGAGATAACGACGCCACTGGCGCGCACCAGGAATGCCCTGGAACAGGCCAAGCATATGGCGGGTAATGTGGCCCAGATACGTACCATGACTCAGCTCGCGCTCAATGTACGGATACATGGCGCGCACTACGGCCACGGGATCGGTGTCAGCACCCTCAACGCCAAAGATTTCCCGGTCAACCGTCGCCAGAATGCCCGGATTCTGATACGCCTCGCGTCCGACCATCACGCCATCCATATGTTCGAGGTGCGCTTTGGCCTCGTCCAGCGACTTAATACCGCCATTGATCGACATGGTCAGGTGTGGGAAGTCGCGTTTCAGCTGGTACACGCGCGGGTAGTCCAGCGGCGGGATCTCGCGGTTTTCTTTCGGGCTGAGGCCTGAGAGCCAGGCTTTACGGGCGTGGATGATAAACATCTCGCATTCACCCTTCCCTGATACCGTGTTGATGAAATCACACAGAAACTCATAGCTGTCCTGGTCGTCTATGCCGATACGGGTTTTGACCGTGACCGGGATAGAGACGACGTCGCGCATCGCTTTGATGCAGTCCGCCACCAGGTGTGCATTTCCCATCAGACACGCGCCGAACATACCGTTTTGCACACGGTCGGACGGGCAACCGACGTTGAGGTTAATCTCGTCATAGCCGCGTTCTTCAGCCAGCTTCGCGCACTGCGCCAGCGCAGCCGGATCGCTGCCACCCAGTTGCAGCGCAACCGGATGCTCCTCTTCGCTGTACGCCAGATAATCGCCCTTGCCATGAATAATTGCGCCGGTAGTGACCATTTCGGTGTACAGCAGCGTATGGCGGGAGAGCTGGCGCAGGAAATAGCGGCAGTGTCTGTCCGTCCAGTCGAGCATTGGCGCAATGGAGAAACGGTGTGCAGGGAAAGCGGTCTGGAATTCTGACGACATGGCGAAGTTTTAAGCATCTGGTGGAAAAGGGGCGCTACTATAGCATAAAGAAAAGCCGGAGGCGCAGCGCCTCCGGTGGACTTTAGAACGTCATGCTCAACTGTGCCCCTGCGCCCCAGGTCTCGTCTTCGCCATAAAGCCCCATCAGGTCAACGTGGACGGCGTTGAACGGCGCGAAACCGACACCGCCGGTAAAGACGTTGCTGTCGTTCCCTTTCATATCCGCACGATAACCGGCGCGTACTGCCAGCCAGCTCAGCGGCGTGACTTCGGCACCGACGCCAACGTACTGGGAGGTGTCTTCGCTTTTAAAGCCCTTGGTTTCGGTCAGATCGCCGTCTGCGGTAAGCGTGACCAGATCGTTATGCCAGGCGGCCCCGGCAGTGACCAGCGGACGGATCTGATAGGTGTCTTTATAACTCACTACCTCTCCCGTGCGTCCGTTGCGAATGCGGATATCTTTGGTATCGATATCGCGCGACATCAGGTTTTGTCCGCTCACACCGACCGTCCAGTTTTCACCGAAATCAGCCGCAATACCGGCATCGACGTTGAAGCCAGTGTCGTCGGTACGGTAGCGGCTGTCGTTCCACTTATTACTGTCGTAATCGTAGATTGAGGTGGTGTAGTTATAGAGCCAGGTTTTTTGCAACTTCGGCGTGACGCCAACGGAAACCGGAACGCCGCCAAGATCGAACTGACGGGCCACCGCAATACCGTAGTCGGACACAATCGCCGCCCGACCAGACGCCGTAGAGTTAAGGTTTTTGGTGATCTGATCGGTACCGTTTAGCGCGGCATCCAGCGCCACACCGGCAGCCACCGCATCGCTTCGTTGTATACCGCGCAGATAATCAATGTCCTGCTGATCGATTGAAGGGCTGACCCGGCCATGGGCATAGCCTTTTGCCATAAAGGCCACGGAAAGAACATCGTTAGGGATACTGACGGCAATCCCCGCCCCTGCGGTGGCGTGTGCGGTCTTGCCTTTCAGGTAGTCCAGTTCATCAGCGAGATCTTTCGCTGCGCCCTGGAACTGATTGATCGAACCTAATGGATTGGTGATAACTTCAATGGGGGTCAGACTATCAACCACATCCTTGTAATGATTGATTTTGTCGTTAATGGTATCAATCTCGTCCTGAAGATTGTCTTCATCGGTCACCTGCACGCCAACGGACGGCAAAATAACCGTCACATCATCCTCGGGCTTAGATTTTGCCAGCAACGCGGGGTTGATTAACGCCCCGCTGCCATAGCTCCCTGCCGCGACACCCGTTCCGCCCATTGCGTCGCTACGCGCTTCCGTCCAGGTATTGGCTGCTCCCGCCTGATTTGCCATAAAAAAGGAGACAGCGATGCTAACCATCGAAAATTTAAAATGTTTTTTCACAGTGTGCTCGTAAATAGTTTGTTATTAGTTAACCCTGTCTGTTATCACCCAAACAGGAACGAACTATTGCTGTGAATAAGTGCAAAAAGACCCGCTATTTCCTTAAGTTAAATTCCATCCCGGCCTGTTGTAATATGTGACGACCATCAATATTTATAGAAGAGGAAATTATTTTCGCCCAGGTTTTCCATCGTGCGGCCCAAAAAACTGAGGCGGATGGTCGACCCAGCGGTCTTCGCGCGTCGCGGCATACACCGGATTGAGCGGATAGTAGATACGGTTATGTTTTTTATTGGCCTCACCCACCACCAGTAAGCGCACCTCTTCATCGGTATTGTTGATAAAGGTGTGACACACGCCCGTCCCGGCTGGAAATCCCACGCTGTCTCCGGGTTCGAGCTTCCATAAATAGCCATTGATCCAGGCCTCAGGGTAACCCTCCAGAACGTAAACAAACTCCTCTTCGTCGCTTTCCGCATGCGGATAAGATGTGCGGCGTCCGGGCGGCAGCCGTTCATGGTGAATACCAATGCGGCCGAGACCCAGTTTGCGGGCCAGCGGCGCGCCAATAGAAAAACGTTCGTTGCTGTCAGGATACGTTGCGTCATCAGCGCCTTCCACGTCCCGCCAGTGCCGAATACAGTCAGGTCTTTTCATTTTGCGATCTCCTGATTTGCGATGCGTCAGGTATAGCACAGCCTGGCGGATCTCGGTGTTTTTAGCAGAACATGATAAAGTGAGAGTTTTCACCCCTTACCACATCCGAGGTGCCCGATGGACAAGTCCACAAAAGAGCTGTTAGCGCAAGCTGAAAAGCTGTGCGCGCAACGCAATGTGCGCCTGACCCCGCAGCGCCTTGAGGTACTGCGTCTGATGAGCCTGCAACAGGGCGCCATCAGCGCCTACGATCTGCTCGATCTGCTGCGTGAAAGCGAGCCGCAGGCAAAACCGCCGACCGTTTATCGGGCGCTGGATTTTCTGCTGGAGCAAGGGTTTGTGCATAAAGTGGAATCAACAAACAGCTATGTGCTGTGCCATCTTTTTGACCAGCCAACTCACACGTCCGCCATGTTTATCTGCGATCGCTGTGGTGTGGTGAAGGAAGAGTGTGCGGAAGGTGTGGAAGATATTATGCATACGCTGGCAGCCAGAATGGGCTTTGCGCTGCGACATAACGTGATTGAAGCCCACGGCTTATGTTCTGCCTGCGTGGAGGTGGAGTCATGCCGTCATCAGGATGACTGTCAGCACGATCACTCTATCCTGGTGAAGAAAAAGCCGCGTTAAAGCCAAAGAAAAAGGCGGCTCAGGGCCGCCCTTGGGGATAGTACCGGTTACCAGCGGTAGTCGTTACGGGTTTCCCAGTCTTTGACTTCGTTTTCCGCCTGATCTTTTTCGTAACCGTAGCGCTCCTGGATTTTACCTACCAGCTGATCGCGCTTACCTTCAATGACGGTCATATCGTCATCTGTCAGCTTACCCCACTGTTCTTTCGCTTTACCTTTGAATTGCTTCCAGTTGCCGCCGATTTCGTCTTTATTCATAATCGTGTCCTCGTGTTAAGCGTCTATGAGTATCGCCCGCTACGTTCTTTTCTGCTGGACGTGATTATTATTGTAGTTAAGGATTCGGTAGTTGTTTTTATATTCGGAATCTTTAACCGTTACGATATATCGTGCGGGGCTGGAAACCAGGTATTGTTTCGCCAGTGACGATGCCAGATAACGGCCAACGAAAGGCCACGCAGTGAGAGAAAGACCGCCAACGCCAGCCACAGACCATGATTGCCGAGATACGGCAGGGTCAGCAGCGTCAGGCCGAACCCCGCCGCCGCGACGGCCATGCTGTTGCGCATCTCCGCCCCTCGCGTCGCACCAATAAACATGCCGTCCAGCAAATAGCACCACACGCCCACCACCGGTAATACTACCTGCCAGAGGATGTAGCGATCGGCCAGCTCACGTAGCGCGGGCAACGAGGTGAGTAGCGCGACAATATGCTCACCAAAACAGGCGTACACCAGAGCAAAGACCAGCGCCACCAGGCCCGCCTGACGACAGGCAGCACGCCAGACCTCACGTAACTGGCCGCTTTCACGCGCGCCATAGGCCTGCCCTGAATGCGCCTCGACGGCGTAAGCAAAACCATCCAGCGCGTAAGCGGTAAAGGTCAGTAACGTCATGAGCACTGCGTTGACTGCGACGATTTCAGGCCCAAGACGCGCACCAAAAACGGTTAAGGCGCCAAAGCAGAGTTGCAGCAGGAGCGAACGGAGCATGATGTCGCGATTAAGCGCCAGCAGCTTACGAATGTTGCCGCGCCAGGCCGATTTCAGCAGATCCAGGGTGATACCGCGCATCGCCAGTACGCGCCAGACCATTCCCAAACCAATTAGCAGCGTACCGTACTCGGCAATCGCCGTGGCCAGCGCCGCGCCCCGGACGTTCATGTGCAGCCCCATCACCAGCCACAGATCGAGCATAATGTTAAGCAGGTTGCCCACCACCAGCAGGATCACCGGCGCGCGGGCGTACTGCACGCCCAGCAGCCAGCCCAGCAGGACCAGGTTTGCCAGTGAAGCGGGCGCGCTGAGCCAGCGAATTTCGAGGAACCGCCGGGCCTGTTCCAGTACGGCATCGCTGCCGCCTACAATATGGAGCGCAAGATCAATCAGCGGCGTACGCAACAGAACGATTAACGCGCCGGCACCGAATGCCAGAATGAGCGGCTGAACCAGCGCACGCGCCAGACGCAGGGGATCTTTTGCACCATACGCCTGGGCCGTCAGGCCCGTCGTACTCATGCGCAGAAAAAGCAGCAGCATAAAGAGAAAGCTGGTCGCCGTTGCGCCGATCGCGACGCCGCCGAGATAAATCGGCGAATCGAGATGCCCGATAACCGCCGTATCCACCAGCCCAAGCAGAGGAACGGTAATATTGGAAAAAATCATCGGTAGCGCAAGACGCCACAACGCCTTATCGGCAGAAGTTAGCAATGCCATGGAAATTACCGGAATCAGAAAACAGGCCAGGCTGTAGAGGAACTACAGCCTGTCAGGAAGAGATTACAGCCATTCACCGTTGCGGATAACGCCGACCGCCAGTCCTTCAATAGAGAAGCTCTGCTCGCGGAGATCCACCACAATCGGGGAGAATTCATTGTTTTCAGGCAGAAGCTGCACGGTATTGCCTTGTTTCTTCAGGCGCTTAACCGTCACTTCATCATCAATGCGCGCCACCACGACTTGCCCGTTACGCACGTCCTGCGTTTTGTGTACCGCCAGCAGATCGCCATCCAGAATACCGATATCTTTCATGGACATTCCGCTAACGCGCAGCAGGAAATCGGCGCTCGGCTTGAACATGCCTGGATCAACCTGATAGTGCCCTTCGATGTGCTGCTGCGCCAGCAGAGGTTCACCTGCCGCTACGCGACCCACCAGCGGAATACCGCTCTCTTCTTCCACCAGCAGACGAATACCGCGTGAGGCGCCGGAAACAATCTCAATCACGCCCTTACGCGCCAGCGCTTTAAGGTGCTCTTCGGCAGCATTAGGAGAACGGAAGCCCAGACGCTGCGCAATTTCTGCACGCGTGGGTGGCATACCCGTCTGGCCGATATGATCCCGAATGAGATCAAACACCTCTTGCTGCCTGGTCGTTAACGCTTTCATACCGCCCCCTGGGTGTATATACAGTTATGCTGTGAGTATATACAGTCAAAGGCGATTTTGGAACCAAAAACTGCACAAAAAACCAGGGACTTAATTATTCCTCGAGGCTCATCGGAAATGCGACCAAAGCAGCGTGACCCAGGTGATCGCCGCAGTGATAATCGCCAGCAGTACGGCAGCGGAACCCATGTCTTTCGCCCGGCCAGACAATTCATGGAATTCCGACCCGATTCGGTCAACAACGGCCTCAATAGCGCTATTAAGAATTTCCACTATCATCACCAGAAAGACAGATCCGATGAGCAGTACGCGGGTGATAGCATCAACATCAAGGAAGCAGGCGATGACAACGGCAACGATTGCAGCAACCGCCTCCTGGCGGAAAGCGGCTTCATTAACCCATGCAGCGCGGAAACCTTTCCATGAATAACCGGCAGCTTTAATGATTCGAGTTAACCCAGTGGTATTATTGGCCATTAAAAGAACCTTTTATGATAAATAGCGTCTGTAACTAAAGCCGCAGCGCGTTTTGCTGCAACCTGAAGTATGACGGGTAACAACAGAAATTTTGCGCGCTTTCTGTTATCCTTGCGCCGCAATTGCATTATTAACCAGAGGCTTTACATCGTTTATGTCCGGCTGGCCACGAATTTACTACAAATTACTTAATTTACCATTAAGCGTCCTGGTAAAAAGTAAGTCTATCCCAGCAGAACCTGCGCTGGAATTAGGGCTCGATACGTCGCGCCCTATTATGTACGTTTTGCCTTATAACTCGAAGGCAGACCTGCTGACGCTTCGCGCTCAATGTCTGGCGCACGATTTACCTGACCCACTTGAACCGCTGGAAGTCGACGGTACGCTGCTGCCACGCTACGTGTTCATCCATGGCGGGCCGCGCGTGTTCACCTATTACACGCCGAAAGAAGAGTCCATTAAGCTGTTCCATGATTACCTCGATCTGCACCGCAGCAACCCCGATCTGGACGTGCAGATGGTGCCGGTGTCGGTGATGTTTGGCCGTCGTCCGGGGCGCGAAAAAGGGGAAGAGAACCCGCCGCTGCGTATGCTCAACGGCATTCAGAAGTTTTTCGCCGTCTCCTGGCTGGGACGCGACAGTTTTGTCCGCTTCTCACCTTCCGTTTCACTGCGCCGCATGGCGGATGAACACGGCACTGACAAAATCATTGCGCAAAAGCTGGCGCGCGTTGCGCGTATGCACTTTGCACGTCAGCGTCTGGCGGCCGTTGGACCACGTCTCCCGGCACGTCAGGATCTGTTCAACAAGCTGCTGGCTTCCAAAGCGATTGCCCGTGCCGTAGAAGATGAAGCGCGCAGCAAGAAAATTTCGCACGAGAAAGCGCAGCAAAACGCAATCGCGCTGATGGAAGAGATCGCCGCGAACTTCTCCTACGAGATGATTCGCCTCTCTGACCGTATCCTCGGCTTCACGTGGAACCGCCTCTATCAGGGGATTAACGTCCACAACGCCGAACGCGTGCGTCAGTTAGCGCACGACGGCCACGAGATTGTCTATGTGCCCTGCCACCGCAGCCACATGGACTACTTGTTGCTCTCTTACGTGCTCTATCACCAGGGGTTGGTGCCACCGCATATTGCTGCCGGTATCAACCTGAACTTCTGGCCAGCAGGCCCGATTTTCCGCCGTCTGGGTGCGTTCTTCATTCGTCGTACCTTTAAAGGTAACAAGCTTTACTCCACCGTCTTCAGGGAGTATCTGGGCGAGCTGTTCAGCCGCGGTTATTCTGTGGAGTACTTTGTTGAAGGCGGTCGCTCGCGTACCGGTCGTCTGCTCGATCCAAAGACCGGCACGCTGTCGATGACCATTCAGGCCATGCTGCGTGGCGGTACCCGTCCTATCACGCTGGTGCCGATTTACATCGGTTATGAACACGTGATGGAAGTGGGCACCTACGCGAAAGAGCTGCGCGGTGCGACTAAAGAGAAAGAGAGTCTGCCGCAGATGCTGCGTGGGCTGAGTAAATTGCGCAACCTCGGCCAGGGATACGTGAACTTTGGCGAGCCCCTGCCGCTGATGACATATCTGAACCATCATGTTCCGGAGTGGCGCGAGTCTATCGATCCTATCGAAGCGGTACGTCCGGCCTGGCTGACGCCAACGGTCAACGGCATTGCATCCGAGCTGATGGTACGCATCAACAATGCTGGTGCGGCAAACGCCATGAACCTGTGTTGTACTGCGCTTCTGGCCTCTCGCCAGCGTTCACTGACCCGCGAACAGCTGACCGAGCAGATTGACTGCTACCTGGATATCATGCGCAACGTGCCGTATTCCGTGGATTCGACCGTGCCGTCTGCCACCGCCAGCGAGCTGATCGATCACGCGTTGCAGATGAACAAGTTCGAAGTCGAGAAAGATACGATTGGTGACATCATCATTCTGCCGCGCGAGCAGGCCGTGCTGATGACCTACTACCGTAATAACATCACGCACATGCTGATGCTGCCGTCGCTGATGGCGGCCATTATTACCCAGCACCGCCGTATTTCACGTCAGGAGCTGCTGCGCCATATTCAGGCCATCTACCCGATGCTGAAAGCGGAGCTGTTCCTGCGCTGGAGTAAGGATGAACTGGCGGCAGAGCTCGATAAAATGACGGCAGAGATGCATCGTCAGGGGCTGATTACCATCAGTGATGATGAACTGCATATCAATCCGTCACGTTCACGTACCTTGCAGCTCCTGGCTTCCGGTGCGCGTGAGACGTTGCAGCGCTACGCCATTACCTTCTGGTTGCTGAGTGCAAATCCGTCCATCAACCGCGGTACGCTGGAAAAAGAGAGCCGGACGCTGGCCCAGCGCCTCTCCGTTCTGCATGGCATTAACGCCCCGGAATTCTTCGACAAAGCGGTATTCAGCTCCCTGGTGCTGACGCTGCGCGACGAAGGGTACATTAGCGATACGGGCGATGCCGAGCCGGAAGAGACGATGAAGGTTTACCAGATGCTGGCAGAGCTGATTACCGCGGATGTGCGTTTAACGATTGAGAGTTCGACGCAGGGCGAATGATGCTAAAGCCGGGTGACGCTAACGCTTACCCGGCCTACATGTTCCGCTAAATCGTAGGCCGGGTAAGGCGAAGCCGCCACCCGGCTTTTTTATGACCAGTAACTCATCGCCAGGCCCAGAAACAGCACCAGCCCGACGTAGTTATTATTCAGAAACGCTTTAAAGCAGGCTTCACGCTCGCGCTTCGCGATCAGCTTCTGCTGATACGCAAACAGCAGCCCCGCCACCAGTACGGACCAGTAAAACTCCCAGTTCAGCCCGTTCAGGCGACCAATCGCCACCATCAGCGCCAGCACCGCCACCTGTAATATGCCGATGATCAGCTTGTCGTGACGACCAAACAGGATCGCCGTCGATTTGATGCCAATCTTGAGATCGTCATCGCGATCGACCATCGCGTATTGGGTATCGTACGCAACGGCCCAGAGAATATTCGCCAGGAACATCAGCCAGCAGCTGAGCGGAACGGACTCGCTGACCGCGGCAAACGCCATGGGAATCGACCAGCCAAATGCCGCACCCAATACCACCTGCGGCAGATGGGTGTATCGCTTCATGAACGGGTAAACCCAGGCCAGCGCCAGAGCCGCAACGGACAGTAGAATGGTCATGGTGTTAAGGGTTAACACCAGCATGAAAGAGAGAAGCATCAGCACCACAAACAGAATGCGCGCCTCTTTCCCGGTCACCTGACCGCTCGGCAGAGGACGATTCGCGGTGCGCTTAACATGTCCATCAAATTTCCGGTCAGCATAGTCGTTGACCACACAACCCGCAGCGCGCATCAGCCAGACACCCGCCACAAACACCGCCAGGATCCACAGCGGCGGCACGCCCGGCGTGGCAACCCACAGCGCCCATAAGGTCGGCCACAGTAGCAGCAGCGCGCCAATGGGTTTATCAGTACGCATCAGGCGGTGATAGGCCAGCAGCTTATTCTGCGTCAGACTCCACTCCATTTTCTCTCCCTCTTAGTACAACGGCGATGCAGGCAAAAAGAGTTCCGTCAGTATTAACGGCTTGCCACTCAAACGAAGGCGGGAACGGCGCCCCCACAAATCGGCATCGCAACCAATTTCAATAAAATCACGGGTCAGTTCAGACGAGGTGAACAGATAGCGCCCCAGGGGCGTTTTGCCGAGGCGTTGCAATGCCAGCTCCGGCCCGGAAAGTGTAGACTCAGGAACCACCGTCCGCCCGGCAAGCCACGGCTCGCCATCCGCACAGAGTAAAATTTCACGCAGCCAGTAGCGTTCTTCCTGCGGCAGCAGCGGCAGCTCGCTGGCAATCTCCGCAGGCGAGACAAACCCTTCCTGAATCATCGTCACCGTGACCGTTTTACCCTGTTGCTCAAAACGTTTTGTCATGGAATCTTCCAGCAGCAGCCAGTCCAGCTGTTCCGGGTCAAGCGCAGGGATGTGGTCGAAATAGCGTAGCGCACGCAGCTGCGTGAGCGCGGGGTGTGACATGCCAGACTCTCCGATACATAACGTAAAAGCATTGTATCGCAGATTGGCAAAATGAGGACGGACAAACAGAATTTAACGATCACTATCGCAACAATGGTGCAACTTAGCCAAAAAAAGTGCGCCCGCGAAGGCGCACCAAACGACTAACAAAATCAGCACTGTGGGGAGACGGTTACCCCTTGCCTTTTACACTGCTGATAAAGGTGGAACGGGCAGTGGTTGAACCTAAACGCTCGGCTTCATCAAGCAGTTTCAGCGCTTTATCGACATCGCCGTTTTTAACTGCCTGCTTGATGGCGTTGTTAAAGTACGTTTCAGTATCGTTAAGCACCGGCTCGGCTTTTTTCGCCGGGGCCGGAGCCGCGGCCGGTGTTGCGGCTGGCGCGGCATACACAGGCGCGGCAGTATTACCCACCGTTACCGGCCCCGGGCCAGATGAGCCAAACAGCGGGCCTACGAGTACGCTGGAGGCGCTGTTGGTGGAGACTTTCAGCTTGATCAGGCCGTCGGTAGTATGGCGAGCATGCGGATCCGGGATATCCGGGACAGCGTTACCGGTGCCTTTTGCGTAGGCTTTCGCCGGATCAACCAGCTTCGTTGTCTGTTGCAGATCTTTTTCCGTCGTGAACACCAGGACATAAATCTTCTGCTGACCCAGGGCTGGCGTCAGGCGCATAACGCCTTCCAGCCGATCGGCACTCATGACGCCAGGCTCCTGATAGCTGAAATAGTCGCTTGGGAAGAATGCGGATGGCGTCATGCTCTGATCGAGGATCAGCACGTTAGGCGCGAAGACGCTGGTCTGTTTATTGACTTCACTGGTTAACGTCAGGGTCAGCTCGCCGATATTCGCCGGCACGCTGAAAGCCGCAACCGGACCGCTGATACCCGGCACGTTCAGCGACTGACCGCCAGCGGCAAGCTGCGTGGTTTGAGTTTTCGACTGATCAACTGGCGTCCACACCAGTTGCTGAAGAGCCGCAGCCGGAATAGCTGGCGCAGCACTGGTATTTTGAGGAACAAAATTCACATCTGCATAGGTGAGCGCAGGCGCACAGGCCAACAGCCCCGCAGAGAGGCACAGCGCGACGAGACTTTTCTTCATTTTCATTGTTATTACCTCTGATAGCGTGAGCACTGCGGTGGCCAGGCAATAGCGCGCAGCACCCTAAGGAGAGAGGGGCTTACGCCCCTCTTTTCAGGTCATTACGTCAGGCTCGACGAATTACCACCAGATTTCCATCTGGGCGCCGAAGGTCCACTCATCGTTGTCGCCACGGCTGAAGGTTTTCGCGGAGGTGTCGCTATACGCTACGCCAGAGGTGTAACCTGCACCTGAGTCGTTGTTTGCATAGCCCCATTTCTCATCCCACTTCGCGTAGGTTGCGAAGACACGGATAGCCGGACGGGACCAGATGCTGTCGCCTGCCTGCCATTGCTGTGCCAGGGTGATTTTGTACTGGCTGTTTTTGTCGTCAGTTTTCTGAGACTTAACGTTGTCGTAGCCCACTTCCAGCAAGGTGCTCATGATCGGCGTCCATTTGAACATTGGACGAACACCCACGGTCCACCACTCGGTACCGTTGTTGTTGTCACGATCGATGTTCTGGTACATACCGACGTACATCAGGTCCCAACGGTCTGCCAGGGTGATTGCACCGTGGTCCAGCACGCGCCACATAGAGCCGTCGTTATCGATGCTGCCGCCCTGTGGAATACCTTTACCGTTAGAGGTCATGGAATCCGTACCGTATTGCAGTACGAACTTGTTGAATCCTTTCATCATGCTCTGGGTGTGTTCAGCGGTGAACAGCCAGCCATCTTTAGAGGCGCCAGGTTGCAGATAGTAGTCGTCAGGAATGTTGGTATGACCGTAGTCAACGCCCAGCTCCAGCGTACCGCCCGGGTTGGTTTCCAGACCGGCTAAACGGACGTCGAAGACATCGTTTGGTACCACGTTGTCATAAATACGGTCGCCGTTCGCATCACGATCGGCGAAGGTTGCAGAACCGCCGGACTCAGAAGAACGGGTCGCTGCCAGAGAGAGTTTACCAAAGCCCAGATCGATGTTTTCAATACCGGCACCAGGACCAGAGATATCCCAGTAGTAGAAGTCGATCATGTGTACGTCATGACGCTGATAGAAGCGCTTACCGGCCCAGATGGTAGAGCCTGGCAGCCATTCAATCAGGTTTTTACCCTGCACGTTAGCTTCACGGAAGGCCGGGCTGGTGGATTCCCAGTCATTCTGTTGAGAAACGGAGTACGCTACGTTGGTGTCGAAATAGAAGCTCTTGTCGCCTTCTTTCCACACTTCCTGGCCCAGTTTCAGTTCGGCGTAGGTTTCACATTCGTTACCGAGACGGTATTTACTTTGTGCGCCTGTTGCCTGGAAACATTGTTGTTCACCGCCACTTCCGGTCCAGCCAATGCCGGAACGAGCATAACCTTTAAAGTCTACGGCGCCCGCCTGGGCAGACAGGATGCCTGCCGCAATGGCGACAGCCAGAGGGACTTTGCGCAGAGTAATCATTATTCTATCTCCTGAGATCATTGCTTTTCTTTGTAATTGGAATGCTTAAACGCCTGGCTCTTTGTGCAACCGACGACATGCAGTGCCATCCTCACGGAACAGATGGCAACGCTCTGGCGGCAAACCGATAGCGAATGTGGCACCCTCTTCTACCAACACCACGTCATTCTGGCGGTAGACCAGGTTCTGACGGATGGCGGGGATCTGGATATGAATCTGTGTTTCGTGACCAAGCTGTTCGACGACCTGAACTTCACCTTCCAGCGTCACATCAGCGATGTGGCTCGGCAGTAAATGCTCAGGGCGGATACCGAGGGACATATTGGCCCCCACCTGTACGTTGGCGCTGTCGACCGGCAGCCAGACTTGCTGACGGTTTGGCAGCTCCACCTGTACCTGTTCGATTGCCGTCGCGGTCACTTTTACGGGCAGGAAGTTCATCTTTGGCGAGCCAATAAAGCCCGCAACAAAGCGGTCTGCCGGGTAGTGATACAGCTCCAGCGGTTTGCCCACCTGCGCCACGCGACCGGCATCCAGCACCACGATTTTGTCGGCCAGCGTCATCGCTTCGACCTGATCGTGGGTGACGTAAATCATCGTGCGTCCAAGGCGTTTGTGCAGACGGGAGATTTCGATACGCATCTGGACGCGCAGGGCGGCATCCAGGTTAGAGAGAGGTTCATCGAGCAGGAACACGCGCGGCTCGGCCACCAGCGTACGGCCGATCGCCACACGCTGACGCTGACCACCGGAGAGCGCCTTCGGTTTACGCTCCAGCAGATGTGCCAGCTGAAGCACTTCCGCCACCTGGGTGACGCGCTGGTCAATGGTCTCTTTTTTCGCGCCGGCCAGCTTCAGGCCAAAGGACATGTTCTCGGCAACGGAAAGATGCGGATAAAGCGCATAAGACTGGAACACCATGCCCACGCCGCGTTCAGCTGGCGGGATGTCGTTCATTCGGGTATCACCAATAAATAAATCGCCCCTGGTGATGGTTTCAAGACCGGCAATCATACGCAGCAGAGTCGATTTACCACAGCCTGATGGACCCACGAACACCACAAATTCACCTTCGTGGATGTCCAGATTGATGTCTTTTGACACCACTACGTCGCCCCAGGCTTTCGTTACATTACGCAGCTGTACGCTCGCCATGCCCTTCTCCCTTCGTTACAACCTGTCACCGACAGAAACATTCAAGATAAGTTCACTATGCGTGTTCCATTACTTTCGTGAATCCTCCACCCCCCGGCTTTTTTATGGGGGAGGAGGCGGGAGGATGAGAGAGCAGGCTCTGCGACCGCAGCTGAGGGGCCGAGGCGAAAATCGTGAAGCGGCCTGCAAAATTCAGTGGGTTTTTATGTGCGCCAGCACTCATAACTTAAATTTATGTTACAGGGATCACACAAACAGGGGGTGGGGCGTAGGGACTGGGAGGATGGAAAGAGGATGTCAAATAAGGAGACTGAGTCACGTTGAACCACCTTATGTATCCACGAGCACATCACCAATAAAGGATGGCAGATATGAAGATCAAGACTGGCGCACGCGTTTTCGCATTGTCCGCCCTCGCAGCAATGATGATTTCCGCACCGGCTCTCGCCAAAATTGAAGAAGGTAAGCTGGTTATCTGGATTAACGGCGACAAGGGCTATAACGGTCTGGCCGAAGTGGGCAAAAAATTTGAGAAAGACACCGGTATCAAAGTCACCGTAGAGCACCCGGACAAACTGGAAGAGAAGTTCCCGCAGGTTGCGGCAACGGGCGATGGTCCGGACATTATCTTCTGGGCGCATGACCGTTTCGGGGGCTACGCGCAGTCTGGCCTGCTGGCAGAAGTTACGCCAGACAAAGCCTTCCAGGACAAACTGTTCCCGTTCACCTGGGACGCCGTTCGCTATAACGGCAAGCTGATCGCTTACCCAATCGCGGTTGAAGCCCTGTCACTGATTTACAACAAAGACCTGGTGCCAAACCCACCGAAAACCTGGGAAGAGATCCCTGCTCTGGATAAAGAGCTGAAGGCGAAGGGTAAATCCGCTCTGATGTTCAACCTGCAAGAACCGTACTTCACCTGGCCGCTGATTGCTGCCGACGGCGGCTACGCGTTCAAGTTTGAAAACGGCAAATATGACGTGAAAGACGTGGGGGTGGACAGTGCGGGCGCGAAAAAAGGTCTGACCTTCCTGGTTGACCTGATTAAGAACAAACACATGAACGCGGATACGGACTACTCCATCGCGGAAGCGGCTTTCAACAAAGGCGAAACCGCGATGACCATCAACGGTCCGTGGGCCTGGACCAACATCGACAAGAGCAAAATCAACTACGGCGTGACCCTGCTGCCAACCTTCAACGGCAAACCGTCTAAACCGTTCGTGGGCGTGCTGAGCGCAGGCATCAACGCCGCCAGCCCGAACAAAGAGCTGGCGAAAGAGTTCCTCGAAAACTACCTGCTGACCGATCAGGGTCTGGATGAAGTGAACAAGGACAAACCGCTGGGCGCCGTTGCGCTGAAATCCTTCCAGGATCAGCTGGCGAAAGATCCACGTATTGCGGCCACCATGGATAACGCCCAGAAAGGCGAAATCATGCCGAACATCCCTCAGATGGCTGCATTCTGGTACGCCACCCGTACCGCCGTCATCAACGCTGCAAGCGGTCGCCAGACTGTCGATGCCGCGCTGAAAGATGCTCAGGGTCGTATTACTAAGTAAGTCTGAAAAACGGCGGGTGGCGCATGCGCTTACCCGCCCTACGACTACGGCACGATCCGTAGGTCAGGTAAGCGCAGCGCCACCTGACGATAAGTTTCCACCGTTGTAGAGGAAGAACCCCATGGATGTCATTAAAAAGAAACACTGGTGGCAAAGCGACGCACTGAAGTGGTCAGTGATAGGTCTGCTGTGTCTGCTGGTGGGTTACCTTGTTGTTTTAATGTACGTGCAAGGGGAATACCTATTCGCCATCATGACGCTGATTTTAAGCTCGGTTGGCCTGTATATTTTCGCCAACCGTAAAGCGTATGCCTGGCGCTATGTTTACCCGGGCGTTGCCGGGATGGGGCTGTTTGTCCTCTTTCCGCTGATCTGCACCATCGCGATTGCCTTTACCAACTACAGCAGCACCAACCAGCTCGCGCAGGAGCGTGCCACCCAGGTGCTTCTGGACCGTTCTTATCAGGCGGGTAAAACCTTTAACTTCGGCCTGTATCCTGCGGGTGATGAGTGGAAGTTAGCGCTCACTGACGGTGAGAGCGGCAAAACCTATCTTTCCGACGCGTTCAAATTTGGCGGTGAGCAGAAGCTGACCTTAAAAGAGGCTGCGGCCCTGCCGGAAGGTGAACGTGCCAACCTGCGTATCATCACCCAGAATCGCCAGGCACTGACCCAGCTCACCGCCGTACTGCCAGACGAAAGCAAAGTGATCATGAGCTCGCTGCGCCAGTTCTCCGGCACCCAACCGCTCTATACCCTGGCGGATGACGGCACGCTGACCAACAACCAGAGCGGCGTGAAGTACCGCCCGAACAACGATATCGGTTTCTATCAGTCGGTGAATGCCGACGGCAGCTGGGGGGATGACAAACTCAGCCCGGGCTATACCGTCACCATCGGCTGGGACAACTTTACCCGCGTGTTTACCGACGAAGGCATCCAGAAACCGTTCTTCGCCATCTTCGTCTGGACGGTGGTCTTCTCGGTGCTGACCGTGATCCTGACCGTGGCCGTGGGCATGGTGCTGGCCTGCCTCGTGCAGTGGGAGTCCCTGAAGGGCAAAGCGATTTACCGCGTGCTGCTGATTCTGCCGTACGCCGTGCCGTCGTTCATCTCGATTCTGATTTTCAAAGGGCTGTTTAACCAGAGCTTCGGTGAAATCAACATGATGCTGAGCGCGCTGTTCGGCATTAAACCGGCCTGGTTCAGCGACCCGACCACCGCTCGCTCGATGATTATCATCGTGAACACCTGGCTGGGCTATCCGTACATGATGATCCTGTGCATGGGGCTGCTGAAGGCCATCCCGGACGACCTGTACGAAGCCTCGGCGATGGACGGCGCGGGTCCGTTCCAGAACTTCTTCAAAATTACCCTGCCGCTGCTCATTAAGCCGCTGACGCCGCTGATGATTGCCAGCTTCGCCTTTAACTTTAACAACTTCGTGCTGATTCAGCTGTTGACCAACGGTGGTCCGGACCGTCTCGGTACGACTACGCCAGCAGGCTATACCGACCTGCTCGTGAGCTACACCTACCGCATCGCCTTCGAGGGCGGCGGCGGTCAGGACTTCGGCCTGGCGGCGGCTATTGCCACCCTGATCTTCCTGCTGGTTGGCGCCCTGGCGATTGTGAACCTGAAAGCCACACGTATGAAATTTGACTAAGGAGGGCACTGAACATGGCAATGGTACAACCCAAATCTCAGAAACTGCGCCTCCTCGCGACGCACTTAGGCCTGCTGATTTTCATCGCGGCGATCATGTTCCCGCTGCTGATGGTTATCGCCATCTCCCTGCGTTCGGGGAACTTCGCCACCGGGAGCCTGATCCCTGACGAAATCTCCTGGGAGCACTGGAAGCTCGCGCTGGGCTTCAGCGTGGAACACGCGGATGGCCGCGTCACGCCGCCGCCGTTCCCGGTGCTGCTGTGGCTGTGGAACTCGGTGAAGGTGGCAACCATCACAGCCATCGGCATCGTGACGCTCTCCACCACCTGTGCTTACGCCTTCGCCCGTATGCGTTTTCCGGGCAAAGCGACCCTGCTGAAAGGGATGCTGATTTTCCAGATGTTCCCGGCCGTACTGTCGCTGGTGGCGTTATATGCCTTGTTTGACCGTCTGGGCCAGTACGTGCCGTTCATCGGCCTGAACACTCACGGCGGCGTGATCTTCGCCTATCTCGGCGGTATCGCCCTGCACGTGTGGACCATTAAAGGCTATTTCGAAACCATCGACGGCTCGCTGGAAGAAGCGGCGGCACTGGATGGCGCGACACCGTGGCAGGCGTTCCGCCTGGTGCTGCTGCCGTTGTCGGTGCCGATTCTGGCGGTGGTGTTTATTCTGTCGTTTATCGCGGCGATCACCGAAGTACCGGTCGCCTCTCTGTTACTGCGCGATGTAAACAGCTACACCCTGGCCGTCGGTATGCAGCAGTATCTCAACCCGCAAAACTACCTGTGGGGCGACTTTGCCGCGGCGGCCGTCCTCTCTGCCATCCCGATTACCGTGGTGTTCCTGCTGGCCCAGCGCTGGCTGGTCAACGGCCTGACGGCGGGCGGTGTGAAAGGTTAAGTTTCATTTGTTATGCCACTGCAACCCTCAACTTTAGACGTATTGTATTGAACCAACTTGTGACTGTTGTTAGGCGCTCTTCGGAGCGCCCTTTTTTTATTCGCGTTTTAGCCGCTTTGAGTTGCACAGCCAGAGGGTGATCACCAGCAGCAGGATCGCCGCCGAGTAGATCAGCACGTCGAGCGGGGATTTATGATCGACGATGATCAGCCGCACAATGGCGGTGATGCCAATGTAGACAAAATAGCGCAGCGGGAAGTGAAAGCCGGACTGAAAGTACTTCACAATCAGGGCGATAAATTCAAAGTAGAGAAAGTAGACCACCAGGCCTTCCACCAGTGCGTATTTGCTGGTTTGCTCAGGAGCGAAGAGCACATCCGCCAGATGCACCGTCTCTTTACCCAGAAAAACGACCAGGATCAGGCCAAGGCTCAGCAGACCGAGGTTCAGTACGGTCTGGAGTATCGTTGAGATAAACTCAACGCGCGGACGAGTCAGGGATGTCATACAGCACCTCATTCTCCAGGGCGAGGTTCCTGTATAACGCAAAAATGTGACGGGGATCTATATTTTTTGTTTATGTTTGGCGCATTCGCCCGGTGGCGCTGCGCTTACCGGGCCTACAAAAACCGTAGGCCGGGCAAACGCAGTGCCGCCCGGCGTGAAGCATCAGCGGAAGTTAATGTTCTTATCGCTGGTCATATCATACAGCTGGAATTTACGTCCAAGCTGCTGACCACCGTCGCGCGTCAGCGGCGTCCAGCCCACTGCCGCACGGCTGCGGGTTGGGCCTGATGAGAACAGATCCAGCGGAATCGACACGTACACCCCTTTGGTGAAGTCCCCTTCCCCGTACTCGTCTGGCGAAACGTTGGTGATGGTGGCATAGCCGCCCACCACAACGCCGCTGTCAAAGTGTTTGGAGATATCCAGCGTGCCGCCCTTATCGCCCGCCAGATACTGGCCGACGCTGGCTTTTACCAGCACGTCCTGCGCGAATGACGGCGTCCAGTAGGCGGTCAGGTGGCCGGTTTTGACGCTGTAGTCGGTGAACTTCATCATGTCCTGCGCGCTGCGCCAGTCACGCTGTTTCACGTAGTTGGCATCAACCCCAAACGCCCAGTTGCTGTCGACAGGACGATAAAGCACTTCTGCCCCGGCGCCGCCGAACATGGTTTCCAGATAGCCACCGTAAACCTGGCCGTAGAAGCCATTGCCGAAGTACTGGAAGTAGTTGGCCTGGAGGTTATTCACGTAGATATCGTTCTGCACGTATTCACGAACGCGGGTACGCACGCGCGGCAGTTTTGAATCGTTCGGCGGGTTGGTGTAGTTAAATTTGTCGTAGTTGTTGGCAATGTTGCCGAACAGACTACCGGTGGTCAACAGGTGGTCGGTCACCCACAGATCCGCCGTCGCCATCGCGCCCAGCTGATACATATAGAAGTTTTCCGGCCCACCCACGGACTGGTTCAGCACCGGATCGATATGGAAATCGAAGCGCGATTTATCGATATACCAGCCCTGCTCGGTGGTTTCCGGCACCACCGGCTCAACGCGTTTTTGCACCAGCTCGGTTTCATGCCCGAGCGGTTCGCCTTCAAGATGACGCTTAAGGCTGGCAACATCGGTTTCGGTGGTGACCTGCGGCAGATTCAGGCGGTTCTCCGTCACGCGGATCGTGCGGATCCCCTCCGGCAGATCGTTCATGACGATCCGGTTGGCGCGCTCGATCCCTTCGCGGGAGTCGCGGTATTTCACCTGCTCGCCGGTAACATACAGCGTATCGCCTTTGGTCTGGATCTTCGGATCCGCCAGGCCCGCGTTATATTTCAGCAGCGTCAGCTGGTTCGCTACCACGGAGTGCTGAATGATCGCATCCTGCGGCTCCGGCTGATATTTTGGCCGCGGGTTGTCATTATAGTGCGGCCGCATGTCGTTAAAGTTAGTGCGCAGGGTAAAGCCAAACATCAGGGTATTACCGCGCTCATAGCTGAGGTTAACGTCGGCCCAGTCGGTGACGCGGTAAATGGCGCCGACGTTAAACTTGCTCTTCTGCTCAATTTTGCCGGCAAAATCTTCGCTGTAGTTATTACCTTCGTACTCCAGCTTCAGGCGCAGCGGCTGCCATGGCGTTTGATACTCTACACCACCAAACAGCGAGGCCGGGCCGTGGAACATCTGGTCGCCGTTGATGGAGCCCGCTTTCTGGTAGCTGTTATCACGGTAGCAGTATTTATCACTGTAGGAGCAGAACGGATTTTTGACGTTGCCGCTGGTACCCAGATAGCCCCATCCCAGACCGAGTGAGAAATCAAACGGTCCCCAGGCTTTGCTGGCCACGATGTATTCCGCGTCAAACAGGCCGGTCCCGCCAATGTCTTTCGCACCAACGGAGACCTGCGGCATCCAGTAACTCTCTTCCCACAGACGCAGCTTCACGTCGAAGGCTTTGTCTTTGTAGGTCTGATCGCCGGAGAAAGCGTCTACGCTGCTGTACTGTTTTGTACGCACGTCGGTGTAGCGCAGCGTGGTCTCCAGCCAGGGGAACAGCTGTACGGACGCAGAGTAGTAACGGTACTGATCGTTATCGCGATAGTTAAGGCTGATTTCCCCCTCGCGGGCCATACGCGCGGTTGGGGTTTGCAGTAAGCCCACGCCGCCAAAATCGGACTGCGACGGGCCGATGGGTGCCGGATACGTTTCTGCATGACAGGCGGCACTCACGCACAGTGCAAGCATGCTGTAGAGATAGGTTTTTTTCATTATTCCGGTATCCGCTGTATCAGGGAGCGAAGGATATCGGCATTAAGCCCGTCATACGCTTTCGTCCAGAAATGGTCGGCAAAACCGACAAAAATGATGCTGCCCGGCATAGGTTCGATATGGCGTTTATTCCAGTAAGCCACCGGCGCTTTCTGCGTATGCCCGTCCGGATAGACCACCCAGGCATAGCTTTTATCCGCTCCGCTGAGCAGACTTTGCTCGTCGAGATAGCTCGCCACGTCCCGGCCCGGCGTAAACGGCTTTTTGCCAGGGCTGCTGAGAAGCCCCATCACGGTGACGGTGGAAGGCTGAGCCGGAAGCCACAGGGTATAGTCTCCTTCCAGCGACGGATTGCCGTTTTCCGCGACACGCACTTCGTCGGGATCGAGATTCACCTTCTGGCGCCCCGTCACCTTAACCGCCTGAAGCTGCTGACGCAGGCTAGTAATAGCCGCGGCATCGTCGGCATCTTCCTGTTGTGCCAGCCCGCTCAGTCGGGCGAGCAGCGCCTGATGTTTTTGTTCCGCTACAATCGTCGCCTGACGCTCGCTGATAACCGCCCCGGTCCACCAGCTTTTCGCCAGCCTCGGCTGCCCCACCAGATCGAGCAGATGCCCGGCATTGGTTAAGGTTTTAGGTTTTTCGCTGTCCGGGGCGTAGACCTGTACCGTTCCCGCAGACCACGCCAGCGGCGAGGCCAGGCTGGCGAGAAGCGCAATGTGGATGAACATTTTCATGATTTCGCCGCCTTGATCAGGGTGGTCTTCACCGGGAAGAAACCGGCACCGAGATACTGTAAGGACTGGCGGATTTGCCCCTCTTCGTCCACCCAGAAGCGGTTATGCCAGGTGGCCTGATCGGTTGTCACCTCTTCATCCAGCACGCGCACCTGCGTTTCGTCGCTGCCCACTTTGACACTATCCGTACCGTCCCAGCGGAAGGTGGAGCGGGCCGTGGCGTAGCGCACCTGTTTGTGCTCGGTCCAGCCCATCGTGCGCGTCCAGCTTGCGCCATCGACAATCTGATTCGGCTTGATGAGCGGATCTTCAGCCAGGTTGTTCACCTCAAGCAGGTTGTCGCCGCCGAGCAACGTTTTCACGATGCGGGAATGCTGCGTCACGATGGTGGCCTGATCCTGCGTCACCCATTTCTGCTGCCCGTTTTCATCGAAAGCGAGCACCACAAACAGTTGCGGACCATCGTTTAGCTGCATGTACTGGCTGGCATACGGCATGTTCTGAAGTTCGTCATCGGTCAGATGCACGCCCGGCGTGCCGAACATGCTGTCCCACAGTGAGTGGCCCAGCCCTTTGGTGGTAGCTGAGCACGCCTGCAACAGCAGGCAAATCAGGATGATTGCAGGTCGCTTCACGACTCTTCTCCGAAGGGGCGAAATAACCACACCGAAGTGTGGTTATGATTAAAACACCCGGTATTACTGGGTGCTGGTCGTCGTAGTGGTCGTGGTTCCGGTATTGGAGCCATCACCGCCACCGGTTGCCGCCAGCGCGACACCCACGGCTGAACTTACGGCGCTGGTGCTGGCTGCGGTAGAACTCCCCGCAGACGCAGACGTCGCTGCCGACCCTGCTGCTTCCCCGACCTGGACCGGAGCTGCATAGACAGACGTCGCCGCAAGCGCAGATATGGCAAAAATGCCATACAGTACTTTCTTCATAACAATTTCCCTTCAATGAATGAATGGAGATTTGCCCGAAAAGAAATTCAGGCGGATTCGAGTATACACAACTAAAGCAGTGGGTTTACCGTGGGGGTAAATAGGGATGAGGTTTTCAGACTAATGGTTAAAAATGGAAGGAAAAAAGAATCAAGAAAATATATAATCAATATAAATCAATAATTTATAATATAAGAACATTAAAGCATCACTCCGTATTTTCTTAAAATAAACCTCAGCAATTAACGGGGTTACTGTCTTTTTCGGATTAAACTCAGATTCAGAATTTGAGACAACTAACAGACATCAGGAATTATCCGATAAAAAAATGCCGGCATATCGCCGGCATTGTTCATGACATATTTATTACGCACGCCAGGCTTTATAACGGTTAATCAGACCATTGGTGGAGCTGTCGTGGCTGTCGATCGCTTTATCGTCACCCAGCTCTGGCAGAATGCGGTTTGCCAGCTGTTTGCCCAGCTCAACGCCCCACTGGTCAAAGGTGAAGATGTTCAGAATAGCGCCCTGAGTGAAGATTTTGTGCTCGTAGAGGGCAATCAGCGCCCCCAGGCTGAACGGCGTGATTTCGCGCAGCAGGATGGAGTTAGTTGGACGGTTGCCTTCGAACACTTTAAACGGCACCACGTGCTCCAGCGTTGCCGGATCTTTACCCTGATCACGGTACTCCTGCTCAACCACCTCGCGGGATTTACCGAACGCCAGCGCTTCGGTCTGGGCGAAGAAGTTAGACAGCAGCTTCGGATGGTGGTCGGACAGTGGGTTGTGCGTAATCGCCGGGGCGATGAAATCGCACGGTACCATTTTGGTGCCCTGGTGGATCAGCTGGTAGAACGCGTGCTGACCGTTGGTGCCCGGCTCGCCCCAGATGATTGGGCCAGTCTGGTAATCCACCGCGTTGCCGTTACGGTCAACGTACTTGCCGTTGGATTCCATGTTGCCCTGCTGGAAGTAGGCCGCAAAGCGGTGCATGTACTGGTCGTACGGCAGAATCGCTTCGGTTTCAGCGCCGAAGAAGTTGTTGTACCAGATCCCGATCAGCGCCAGCAGCACCGGCAGGTTTTTCTCAGGCGCGGTGGTGGAGAAGTGTTTGTCCATCGCGTGCGCACCGGAGAGCAGCTCAACGAAGTTGTCGAACCCGACGGACAGAATGATGGACAGGCCGATTGCAGACCACAGAGAGTAGCGGCCGCCAACCCAGTCCCAGAACTCGAACATGTTCGCCGTATCAATGCCGAACTCGCCTACCGCTTTACCGTTGGTGGACAGCGCCGCAAAGTGTTTCGCCACGTGCTTTTCGTCGCCCGCGGTTTTCAGGAACCAGTCGCGCGCGCTGTGGGCGTTGGTCATGGTTTCCTGAGTGGTGAAGGTTTTAGACGCCACCAGGAACAGCGTGGTTTCCGGGTTCACCTTTTTCAGCACTTCAGCGATGTGGGTCCCATCGACGTTGGACACGAAGTGCATGTTGAGGTGGTTTTTGTACGGGCGCAGCGCCTCGGTCACCATGAACGGGCCGAGGTCAGAGCCGCCGATACCGATGTTAACCACGTCGGTGATCGCTTTGCCGGTGTAGCCTTTCCAGCTACCTGAGATGATCGCTTCGGAGAAGTTTTTCATCTTTTCCAGCACCGCGTTCACTTCCGGCATCACATCTTTGCCGTCAACGATAATTGGAGTATTGCTACGGTTGCGCAGCGCCACGTGCAGCACGGCACGGTCTTCGGTGCGGTTGATCTTCTCACCGGAGAACATGGATTTGATGGCATCTGCCAGTTCAGTCTCTTTCGCCAGATCTTGCAGCTTCGCCAGCGTCTCTTCGGTGATACGGTTCTTGGAGAAATCCACCAGCATCAGGTCATCGAAGGTGGCGGAAAACTTGCTGAAACGATCGGCATCTTTCGCGAACAGATCCGCGATGGTGACGTCTTTCATTTCATCAAAATGTTTCTGTAGTGCCTGCCATGCAGCGGTCTGCGTTGGGTTGATGTTTTTCATAGCAATACTCTTCTGATTTGAGAATTGTGACTGCGGTCGATTGTAGCGCCTGCAAATAAAAATTGTGATGGTTTTTATGCCATTGCCCTGGTCTGCATCAAACGCAGGTGAAAAGACCCGAAAAGTATAGCTGCTGTCGCGCCCTTCCGGCGTGGCGAAATGTTGGTCAAAAAGGGGTAAAAAGGAGCATAAAATATGGGCCTGTTATAAGTCCTGTTTCTGAGGGGTACCCCCCCATGAAAAATCCGCATAATCCCAGCATTGACAGGACCTCCCCCGCATTTTATTTATAGGGCCGTATTTTGCGCCTGCACCTGTTCTCGCTTCATTCTTGTGCCAAGGTCGCTCTATTCATTCCCTGACACGAGGTTGTTATGACGAGTTTTGTGGTCGCCAAGTTTGGCGGCACCAGTGTGGCAGACTACGATGCCATGAACCGCAGCGCCGATGTGGTGCTGGCCGATCCGAATACCCGCCTGGTGGTACTTTCCGCCTCAGCCGGCGTGACGAACCTGCTGGTTTCTCTGTCTGAAGGACTGGAAGCGACCGAGCGTTTCGTGAAGCTGGATGCACTGCGCAAAATTCAGTTCGACATTCTCGAGCGTCTGCAAAACCCGAACGTCATTCGTGAGGAAGTGGAACGCCTGCTGGAAAATATCACCACTCTGGCCGAAGCCGCGTCGCTGGCAACCTCTACCGCCCTGACCGATGAGCTGGTCAGCCACGGTGAACTAATGTCTACCCTGCTGTTCGTTGAGATCATGCGCGAGCGCAATATTCAGGCGCAGTGGTTCGACGTGCGTAAAGTCATGCGCACCAGCGACCGCTTTGGCCGCGCCGAGCCGGACGTGGAAGTCCTGGCTGAGCTGACTAACCAGCAGCTTGCCCCGCGCCTGGATGAAGGCATAGTGATCACCCAGGGCTTTATCGGCAGCGAAGCCAAAGGGCGCACAACCACGCTGGGCCGTGGCGGTAGCGACTACACCGCCGCCCTGCTGGGTGAAGCCCTGCACGCCACCCGCGTGGATATCTGGACGGACGTGCCGGGAATCTACACCACCGACCCGCGCGTGGTCTCTGCGGCAAAACGTATTGACGTGATCGCCTTTGAAGAAGCGGCTGAAATGGCGACTTTCGGCGCGAAAGTGCTGCACCCGGCCACGCTGCTGCCCGCCGTGCGCAGCGACATTCCGGTCTTCGTTGGCTCAAGTAAAGATCCAAAGGCGGGCGGGACGCTGGTCTGCAAGAAAACCGAGAACCCGCCGCTGTTCCGCGCGCTGGCCCTGCGTCGTAAGCAGACGCTGGTTACCCTGCACAGCCATAATATGCTGCATTCCCGCGGCTTCCTGGCAGAAGTGTTTGGCATCCTGGCGCGCCACAATATCTCTGTAGATTTGATTACCACTTCTGAAGTGAGTATTGCGCTGACGCTGGACACCACCGGTTCAACCTCAACGGGTGATACCCTGCTGACGCAGTCGCTGCTGATTGAGCTTTCCGAGTTGTGCCGTGTGGAAGTAGAAGAAGACCTGGCGCTGGTGGCCATCATCGGCAACAAGCTGTCGCGCGCCTGTGGCGTGGGTAAAGAGGTGTTCGGCGTGCTCGACCCGTTCAATATCCGCATGATCTGCTACGGTGCATCCAGCTACAACCTCTGCTTCCTGGTCCCTGCCGATCAGGCCGAGCAGGTCGTGCAGAAACTTCATCAGAATTTGTTTGAATAAAATTCGTTAGCACGTTAAACAATATCGATAAGCCGGGCACAGACCCGGCTTTTTTATAACAAAACAACACGACAATACTGCAAGGAATTCACTATGCTCTCCGCTATCACCCGGCTGTTCCCGTTATGGGCGCTGCTGCTCTCTGTACTCGCGTATTACACTCCTGCCACGTTCACGGGCATTGGTCCGTGGGTCACCACGCTGCTGATGCTGATTATGTTCGGCATGGGCGTGCATCTGAAAATTGACGATTTCAAACGCGTGCTGTCTCGCCCGGCGCCGGTTGCCGCAGGGATTTTCCTGCACTACCTGGTGATGCCGCTCGCGGCCTGGCTGCTGGCGATGGCCTTTAAGATGCCGCCCGACCTTTCCGCCGGGATGGTGCTGGTGGGGAGCGTTGCCAGCGGCACGGCATCTAACGTCATGATCTATCTGGCGAAAGGCGACGTGGCGCTTTCCGTCACCATCTCGTCCGTTTCCACGCTGGTGGGCGTGATTGCCACGCCTCTGTTAACCCGCCTGTATGTCGACGCGCATATCCAGGTGGACGTGATGGGCATGCTGCTCAGCATCCTGCAAATCGTGGTGATCCCGATTGCGCTGGGGCTGGTGATCCACCATCTCTTCCCGCGGGTGGTGAAAGCGGTTGAGCCGTATCTGCCCGCGTTTTCGATGATCTGCATACTGGCCATTATCAGCGCCGTGGTAGCCGGTTCCGCATCGCACATTGCTTCGGTGGGCTTTGTGGTGATCGTCGCGGTTGTGCTGCATAACACTATTGGTCTGCTGGGCGGTTACTGGGGCGGGAAGCTGTTTGGCTTTGACGAATCCACCTGCCGCACGCTGGCGATCGAAGTGGGGATGCAGAACTCCGGCCTGGCGGCGGCGCTGGGTAAAATTTACTTCTCACCGCTGGCAGCGCTACCGGGGGCGCTGTTCTCCGTCTGGCATAACCTGTCCGGTTCGCTGTTAGCAGGGTACTGGTCCGGTAAGCCGATTGATGACCAACCGAAAAAAGATGCGGTGAAACAGGGTTAATTGTCCCGGCTTGCTTTACACTGAAGCCTCCCCATCAGGAGGCTTCAGCAATGGCTACACCACGTTTGACCCAGAAAGACATGACCGAAGCCGAGCAGCGCGAACTTAAAACGCTTCTCGACCGCGCCCGCATCGCGCATGGCCGCACGCTGACGAACGCCGAAACCAATCAGGTTAAAAAAGAGTACATCGATAAACTGATGGCGCAACGTGAGGCTGCGGCGAAAAAAGCCCGCAAGCTGAAAAAAGAGCAGGCTTATAAGCCGGATGCAGAGGCGACCTTTTCCTGGTCCGCCAATACATCAACCCGTGGAAGGCGCTAATCAGCGCCCTTTCTTTTTGCGCCCCGGCTGGGTAAAGCGTTTTCCGTTGCCCGGCTTGCCTCGCCCTTTCTCTTCCGCCTGCGGTGCCTTCACCACCGGACGCTTAATCGCCTGCGTTTTCGGTTTGGCTTTAGCTTTCGGCTTCGCTTCGGACGAGGAGTTCTCGATAAGTTTGAACAGCTCGATCAGCTCGTCGTCCGTTAAGTCACGCCACTCGCCCAGCGGGATCCCGGACAGGCTGACGTTCATGATGCGCGTGCGTTCCAGCTTCGTCACTTCATAACCGAAGTACTCGCACATGCGGCGGATCTGGCGGTTCAGGCCCTGAACCAGCGTGATGCGGAACGCGAACGGCGCTTCTTTTTTGACTTTACACTTCTTCGTCACGGTGCCCAGAATCGGCACGCCTGCGCCCATCCCGCGAATGAACTCGTCCGTCACCGGCTTGTTCACCGTCACGATGTACTCTTTCTCGTGGTCGTTACCGGCACGCAGAATTTTGTTGACCAGATCGCCGTGGTTGGTGAGGAAAATCAGCCCCTGAGAGTCTTTATCCAGACGGCCAATCGGGAAAATGCGGCTGCTGTGGTTCACGAAATCAACAATGTTGTCCCGCTCGCCATCTTCCGTGGTGCTGACAATCCCAACCGGTTTGTTCAACGCGATAAACACCAGGTCTTCGGCATCACGCGGTTCGATGACCTGACCATTCACTTTCACCACATCGCCAGGTACCACCTGATCACCAATGGTGGCGCGTTTGCCGTTAAGAAACACGTTACCCTGTTCAATGTAACGGTCAGCCTCGCGACGTGAGCAGATCCCGCTCTCGCTAATGTATTTGTTTAATCGGGTTGATTGAGTTGGCAGCATAGTTTCTCCTGTGAAGGGCGAAATATACCTTAGGTTTGGGCTGGAAAAAAAGATTAGCCGACGGTTACTGAGACGGGTTTTTTAGTTTGCGAGACGCTTTCAGGATTTAGCGTCAGGCTATTTATCCTTGAGCTAACTCCTTTTAGCTTTACTCTCCAGAGACAATTGCTTGTAGTTTATAAATCACAGGGAGTAATATGAAGGAGATCGTTCAGACAGAATCCTTCCGACGCTGGGAGCAAAATTTAAAGGACAGGCGGGCAAAGACGATTATCGCTTCCCGCCTCTTTAGGCTGGCAAATGGCTTAGCGGGCGACATTAGACCCGTGGGGGAAGGTATCAGTGAACTGAGGATCCACTTTGGCCCGGGCTACAGAGTCTATTTTAAGGACCAGGGCAATTGCATCATCGTGCTGTTATGTGGTGGTGACAAAAGCAGCCAGGCCAGAGACATACTTATGGCAAAAATGCTGAGCAATGTATCCCAATGGCAGGAGTGAATGAGCATGCATAAATTAACACCCTACGATCCAGCCAACGCACTGGTGGATGACGAGGAAATCGCTGTGTTTATGGCTGATGCATTAGAGACGGGTGACTCAGCGTACATTGCTAAAGCGCTGGGCGTCATCGCCCGAGCGAAAGGGATGTCGACAATTTCCCAGCAAACGGGCCTGTCACGAGAACAACTGTATCGATCATTCAGTGATAAGGGGAACCCAACGCTCAAAACCACGCTGGCGGTCATGAAAGCATTGGGCCTTGGGTTAACAATCAAACCCTCTGGGGATTAATACTCATCCCGCTCGTCATCTTCATCCGGTTGCTCCATCACGCTGTACGCCACCGCGCAGAACAACGAGTTGAGACGTTTCATATCGCCCAGCAGCCCCAGATGGAGCGAGCTGGTTTCGATACTCTGCACGTTCTGCTGATGCAGACGCTCAACGTGGGCGTGCGAGTAGCGGCGATTAAGGATGCGGAAACGGTGCTTGTTGCGGCGCAGGCGGCGCGCGCTCGGCACGTCGCTGGAGAAGAAGACCGACATCGCCAGCTTCAGGTTGCTGACCAGCTGTTCGTGCAGCGCTTCCAGCTCTTTCAGCCCTTCAACAGAAAACGCCCGGCGTGCGGCCAGGGATTTGTCTGCGATTTCACTGCCCATACGCTCGACAATATCCGAAGCCTGCTCCAGGTTAAGCGACATCTCAATGATTTCCGCCCAGCGGCGGGATTCCTCTTCCGCCAGCTCGTCCTGGGGGATCCGCGCCAGATAGAGCTTGATGGCGGTATACAGCACGTTGATATCGTCCGCCAGCCTGCGCAACTCTTTTTCTTCGCGCGGCTCGCCGTGCATCACCTTTTGCAACCCTTCCAGCATGGTTTCCATCGCGTCACCCATGCGCAGCGTTTCGCGGGCGGCATTGGCGATGGCCAGCGCGGGCGTGTCCAGCACAGAGGTGTCCAGATGCTTCGGTTTAAGGCGCGCGTCCAGCTCCGGTTCATCACGAATTAGCCGCTCGCAGAAGCGGGCCATCGGCGCGGCAAACGGCACCATCGCCAGACAGCGCACCAGGTTGTAGAAGACGTGGAAGTAGATCACCAGTTCCGCTTTCGGCAGAGAGAGATTGTCCATCAGGTTCGCCAGCGGGTGTACAAACGGCAGAATGATCAGGCTGCCCACCAGCTTGAAGAGCAAACTCCCCAGCGCCACCCGGCGGGCGGCAGCGTTGGCGGCGCTGTTGTTGAGCATCGCCAGCAGGCCAGAGCCGAGGTTGGCTCCGATCACCAGGCACAGCGCCACCGGGAAGGAAATGACCCCTGCGGCGGTTAAGGTCGCCGTCAGCAGGACCGCTGCCAGGCTGGAGTAGCTGACGATGGCAAACACCGCGCCAATCAGCGCGTCGAGCATGATGTCACCGGTCAGGGAGGCGAAGATGACCTGCACACCGTTGGCCTGGGTGATCGGCGTGACAGCCTGCACAATCAGCTCCAGCGCCAGCAGGATCAGCCCGAGGCCAATACCGACGCGGCCAAGCTGCCCGGCACGGCTTTGCTTACGGCCGAGGAAGAAAATGACGCCGATAAAAATCAGCAGCGGTGACAGCCAGGAGAGATCGAACGTCAGGATACGCGCCATCAGCGCGGTACCGACGTCGGCGCCAAGGACAATCACCAGCGCCGGGGCGAGCGCCACCAGATCCTGCGCCACGAACGAGGTGACGAGCATGGTGGTGGCGTTGCTGCTTTGCACCAGCGCCGTGACGCCAATACCCGCGCAGAAGGCGAGCGGCTTCTTCTCAACGCTGCCGCTGAGAACGGTACGTAAACGTGCGCCAAACACACGCATCACGCCGGTACGAACGATATGGGTGCCCCATACCAGCAGTGCGACTGCGGAGAGCAGGTGTAACAACGTCAACACGGTAGGCATTCCTCCTTATCGTTATTCGTTTTCCTGAGGTTCAGTATAAGGGTTTAAACGTAAGAAAGAGACAAGGCACCATAGCGGTGCCCTGTTTGTTGTAAGGAAAAGTGACGTTAGTCTGCGTCGTAGCCTAAATTCGGCGCCAGCCAGCGTTCCACCTCTGACACGCTCATGCCTTTACGCAGAGCGTAATCCTCAATCTGATCGCGCTGAAGCTGTGCCACGGCGAAGTACTTGCTGTCCGGATGGCTGAAGTACCAGCCGGAAACGGACGCGCCCGGCCACATGGCGAACGACTCGGTAAGTTTCATGCCCGTATGCGCTTCCACGTCGAGCAGTTTCCAGATAGTGCCCTTCTCGGTGTGTTCCGGGCAGGCCGGATACCCCGGCGCCGGTCGAATGCCCTGGTAATTTTCGCGGATCAACTCCTCGTTGCTGAGATTCTCATTGGCCGCGTAGCCCCAGTGCACCTTACGTACGCGCTCGTGCAGATACTCGGCAAAGGCTTCCGCCAGGCGATCGGCAATCGCTTTCACCATGATTTTGTTGTAATCATCGTGCTGCGCGTCGTACGCATCCGCCAGCGCGTCTTCTTCCAGACCGCCGGTTACGGCAAAGGCGCCGATATAGTCGGCTTTACCGGAGAGTTTCGGTGCGACGAAATCCGCCAGGCAGTAGTTGGCAAAGCCCACTTTCTCGGTTTGCTGGCGCAGATGGTGGCTCACGGCCAGCACATGGGTGCGGGTTTCATCGCGGTAGATTTCCACGTCGTCGCCCACGCGGTTCGCCGGGAACAGCCCCACCACGCCGCGCGGGTTGAGGGCTTTCTCTGCGCTCAGCCTGTCGAGCATATCGTTAGCATCTTTAAACAGGCGCTTCGCCTCTTCGCCCACCACCTCATCTTCAAGAATACGCGGGTATTTGCCGGCCAGCGACCAGGTCATGAAGAACGGCGTCCAGTCGATGTAGTTACGCAGCGTTTCGATGCTGGCCGTCACGTCCTGCACGCCCAGACGGTGTGCGACCGGCGGCGTATAGCTGGACCAGTCGAACGCCAGATCGTTTTCGCGCGCCGCCTGAAGCGAAACCGGCGGCGTGCGCGGTTTCTTACGTCCATGCTGAATGCGGACGGTTTCATACTCTTTGCGGGTGCGGGCGACAAAGTCATCGCGCTGGGTGTCGGACAGCAGCGCGGAGACCACGCCCACGGTGCGCGAGGCGTTTTGGACATACACCGTCGGCCCGCTGTAGTTCTGCTCGATTTTCACCGCCGTGTGGGCTTTCGAGGTGGTTGCCCCGCCAATCAGCAGTGGAATGGTGAAGCCCTGGCGCTCCATCTCTTTTGCCACGTTGACCATTTCGTCCAGCGACGGCGTAATCAGCCCGGAAAGACCAATCAGATCCGCATTCACCTCACGCGCGGTCCTGAGGATTTTATCCGCCGGGACCATCACGCCAAGATCGATAATTTCGTAGTTATTACACTGCAACACCACGCCAACGATGTTTTTGCCGATGTCGTGTACGTCGCCCTTCACGGTGGCGATGACCATTTTACCGTTACTGGAGCCCTTCTCTTTGCTGGCTTCGATAAAGGGTTCCAGATACGCCACCGCCTGTTTCATGACGCGGGCGGATTTCACCACCTGCGGCAGGAACATTTTGCCCTCGCCGAACAGATCGCCGACCACGTTCATGCCGTCCATCAGCGGCCCTTCGATCACTTCAATCGGACGGGCGGCCTGCTGACGCGCTTCCTCAGTATCCTCCTCGATAAACTCGGTAATGCCTTTTACAAGCGAGTATTCCAGACGCTTATTCACATCCCAGGAGCGCCATTCGGCCTGTTGAACGTTGGCTGATTCGTCAGATTTACTGCCGCGGTATTTTTCCGCCAGATCCAGCATGCGTTCGGTGGCGTCGTCACGACGATTGAGGATCACGTCTTCTACGGCGTCGCGCAGCTCGGCTGGCAGATCGTCGTAAATTGCCAGCTGGCCGGCGTTGACGATCCCCATGTCCATCCCGTTGCGGATGGCATAATAGAGGAACACGGCGTGGATCGCCTCACGCACCGGGTCGTTGCCGCGGAACGAGAACGAGACGTTTGACACGCCGCCGGAGATCAGCGCATGCGGCAGTTCGCGTTTAATGTCTTCACACGCGCCGATGAAGTCCTGGGCGTAGTTGTTGTGCTCTTCGATGCCGGTCGCGACGGCGAAGATGTTCGGGTCGAAGATGATGTCTTCCGGCGGGAAGCCCACCTCTTCGGTCAAAATTTTGTACGCGCGGCGGCAAATCTCAATCTTGCGCTCGCGGGTATCGGCCTGGCCCACTTCATCGAAGGCCATCACCACCACGGCGGCCCCGTAGCGACGCACCAGCTTCGCGTGGTGGATAAAGGTATCGACCCCCTCTTTCATCGAGATGGAGTTAACGATGCCTTTGCCCTGAATGCATTTCAGCCCTTTTTCGATGACGTCCCATTTAGAAGAGTCAATCATGATCGGCACGCGGGCGATATCCGGCTCACCGGCAATCAGGTTGAGGAAACGCACCATCGCCGCTTCGGCGTCGAGCATCCCCTCGTCCATGTTGATATCGATAATTTGCGCGCCGCTTTCCACCTGCTGGCGGGCAACGTCCAGCGCTTCGCTGTACTTCTCTTCTTTGATCAGGCGCTTGAACTTCGCAGAACCGGTAACGTTAGTACGTTCACCCACGTTCACAAACAGGCTGTCGTCGCCGATGGTCAACGGCTCCAGGCCGGACAGGCGACAGGCAACCGGCAGTTCGGGCAGCTTGCGCGGCGGCAGTCCGGCCACGGCGTTGCTCATGGCGGCGATATGCTCAGGCGTGGTGCCGCAGCAGCCGCCGACGATGTTGAGGAAACCAGATTCAGCCCATTCGCGGATTTGCGCCGCCATGGTGTCGGCATCCAGATCGTACTCACCAAACGCGTTCGGCAGACCGGCGTTCGGGTGGGCGGTGACGTAGCATTCCGCGATACGGGAAAGCTCCTGCACGTACTGGCGCAGCTCGTCCGGCCCCAGCGCGCAGTTCAGGCCGAAGGAGAGCGCTTCGGCATGGCGCAGAGAGTTATAAAACGCTTCGGTTGTCTGGCCGGAAAGCGTGCGCCCCGAGGCATCGGTGATGGTACCGGAAATCATGATCGGCAGGTCGACGCCCAGCGACTCGAACTCCTCTTTTACCGCGTAAATTGCCGCTTTGGCGTTGAGGGTGTCGAATACGGTTTCAATCAGGATCAGGTCGGAGCCGCCTTCCACCAGCGCTTTAGTGGACTCCCGATACGCGGCCACCAGCTGGTCAAACGTGATGTTCCGAAACGCCGGGTCGTTCACGTCCGGAGAAATCGACGCGGTGCGGTTGGTCGGGCCCAGCACCCCGGCTACGTAGCGCGGCTTGTCCGGCGTACGGGCCGTCCATTCGTCGGCGCAGGCGCGCGCCAGCTTCGCCGCTTCAAAGTTGATCTCCGCCGACAGGGACTCCATCTGGTAATCCGCCATGGCGATGGTTGTCGAGTTAAAGGTGTTGGTTTCAACGATATCCGCACCCGCTTCGAAGTAGGCGTTGTGGATATCCTTGATCACGGACGGCTTGCTGAGCACCAGCAGGTCGTTGTTCCCTTTCAGGTCACAAGGCCAGTCGGCAAAGCGCTCGCCGCGGAAATCGTCTTCGCTCAGGCGATAACCCTGGATCATGGTGCCCATGCCGCCGTCCAGCACCAGAATTCGTTCATTTAACTGCGCACGCAGTTGCTCTACTTTGCTGCTCACACTTGCTCCCGACAACGCTCAACAAGGCCAAAAGGCTGCGTTCCATACTGGCACAATCTCGCAGGGTGGAAAAGTCGCTCAGCGGTAACATGAGACATGTTCACTATTACTCCTCCGATCAGTCAGGATAACGGTTGCAAATTCACCAAATAAAACGAAAATGATTTCCACGATACAGAAAAAGGAGATCGTCATGGTCGCGACCGTTCCCGCTAAACGCGGCAGAAAACCTGCTGCCACCACCGCTGCCGCACAACAGGGTGGACAGGTTCAATCGCTCACGCGCGGTCTGAAGCTGCTGGAGTGGATAGCCGAGTCGCACAGCAGCGTGGCCCTGACGGAGCTGGCCCAGCAGGCTGGCCTGCCGAACTCCACGACGCACCGCCTGCTGACCACCATGCAGCAGCTGGGCTTTGTCCGCCAGGTAGGCGAGCTGGGGCACTGGGCGGTGGGCGCGCATGCGTTTATCGTGGGCAGCAGCTTCCTGCAAAGCCGCAACCTGCTGGCGATTGTCCACCCGATTCTGCGCAAGCTGATGGAGGAGTCCGGCGAGACGGTAAACCTGGCCGTACTGGATCAGAGCGATCACCAGGCGATTATTATCGACCAGGTGCAGTGTACGCAGCTGATGCGCATGTCCGCGCCGATTGGCGGCAAGCTGCCGATGCATGCCTCAGGGGCGGGTAAAGCGTTCCTCTCGCAGCTGACCGAGGAGCAGGTGACGGGGCTGCTGCACCGTAAAGGACTGCATGCCTATACCCACGCCACGCTGGTTTCGCCGGTGCATCTGAAAGAAGATTTGGCCCTGACCCGCAAGCGCGGCTATTCGTTTGACGACGAGGAGCACGCCCTCGGCCTGCGCTGTATCGCAGCCTGCATTTTTGACGAGCACCGCGAGCCGTTTGCCGCCATCTCTATCTCCGGGCCGATTTCACGTATGACCGACGATCGGGTCACCGAGCTGGGCGCGATGGTGATTAAGGCGGCGAAAGAGGTGACGCTGGCGTACGGTGGGATTCGTTAAGCATGCATTGCCGGGTGGCGGCTTCGCCTTACCCGGCCTACATGATGCCCTCTGAAAACCGGATGCAAAACCGCTGCTTACGGCGGTAAGCGTACACATCTTCCACGTGCCCGTTTTTGATCCGCGTTTGCAGTCCCCGCCAGTAGCTGGCGCGGAACAGATCAGCATGCATCTCTTCGAATAGCGGCCCGATGCGCGGATCGGCGCACAGCCAGTGTCGAAACTCTTCGGGAAACACATCGCCCGGCGAAACGCTGTACCACGGCTCGCTGGAAAGCTCATCTTCCGGGTAGCGGGGCGGTGGGATATCGCGGAAGTTCACCTCGGTCATGTAGCAAATTTCGTCGTAATCGTAGAACACCACCCGCCCGTGACGGGTGACGCCGAAGTTTTTAAACAGCATATCGCCCGGGAAGATATTGGCGGCGGCAAGCTGGCGAATCGCATTGCCGTACTCTTCAATGGCGTCTCGTAAAGCCTGGCCTTCGGACTGCTCCAGCCAGATATTTAGCGGCACCATCCGGCGTTCGATATAGAGATGGCTAATCGCAATCTTATCGCCAAGATCGGTAATTTTCGTCGGCGCTTCCTGCATTAGCAGCGACATCAGCGACGGATCGATCTGCTGCTTATCCAGCACAAAGTTTTCAAACTCCTGGGTATCGGCCATTCGCCCGACACGATCGTGCTCTTTAACCAGCTGATAGCAGGCGCGAACGTGCGCGGCGCTCATCTCCTTCTGCGGGGCGAATTTATCCTTAATCACCTTAAACACGCGGTCGAAGCCCGGCAGTGTGAAAACCAGCATCACCATGCCGCGGATCCCCGGCGCTTCGATAAACTGCTCATCAGCCGTGGTGACATAACGCAGGTATTCCCGATAACTTTCCGTTTTGGCATGCTTCTGACAGCCAATCGCCATGTACAGCTCGGCGGTGGTTTTGCCCGGCAGGATCTCGCGCAGCCACTCCACCAGGGCGGCAGGCAGTGGGGCATAGACCATGAAATAGGAACGGGCGAAGCCAAATACGATACTGGCCTCAGCGCTGGTAGTCAGGCAGGTATCGACAAACAGTTGGCCGTCGTCGGTACGGTGAATGGGCAGCAGAAACGGCACGATGGCTGTCGGCGTAACCAGTTTGCCCACCAGCCAGGCGGCCTTATTCCGGTAGAAAAGCTCGTTGGCAACCTGCAAATGGCTGCGGCTGAGCACCTCCTCGCCGAAGGTTTCATTGAGATACGCATGGATATAGCCGATATCCCGGAGTTTATTCTCCCACGGCAGGCGCAGCGGCAAATCCGTTAAGACGCGGTGCAGGAGCTTTTCCCAGCCGCGATCGGGAAAGAAATCTTTCGCCAGCGGACGCGGAATGGTACGGAAGCGGCGCTCCGGCTGGGAGCTGAAGATAAATAACCGCTCAGGAGATAATGAGCGGTGGTCAAATAACCGGCAATAGACGGAGTTGAAAAAGCTCTCCGCAATCTCGAAGCGCGGGTAGTCGGGTAACAGATGGGTGTAATGCTCTTTCACGCGCAGTAAAAAATCCGCATCCGGGCTTTTACCGTCGGTGATACAGCGCAGTTGCTCCACCACCAGACCTACATGGTGATCATAAAGATGGATACGCTGCTTCATGGCCTGCTGAACCGCATGCCAGTCGGCGTGCTCAAAACGCTGTTGCGCGCCGGAGGTGACTTCCAGAAAGCGGCCATACTGGGCATCGAAGCCCTGCAAAATAGTTTGGGCAATCAGTAATTCCAGACCACGCGACATATATTCCCCCTCACCCCAACCCTCTCCCCGAGGGGGGAGAGGGGGAAAAGATTAGAACTGTGCTTCTTCCGTTGAGCCCGTTAATGCCGTGACGGAGGAGGCCCCGCCCTGAATAATCGTGGTCACATTATCGAAGTAGCCGGTTCCCACTTCCTGCTGGTGCGAAACGAAGGTATATCCCTCTTTGCCTGCCGCAAATTCTGGCTGCTGCACCTTCTCAACATAGTGCTTCATGCCTTCGCCCTGCGCGTAGGCGTGCGCCAGGTCGAACATGTTGAACCACATGCTGTGGATACCCGCCAGGGTGATGAACTGGTACTTGTAGCCCATATCCGACAGCTGCTGCTGGAAGCTGGCGATGGTGGTATCGTCCAGATTCTTTTGCCAGTTGAAGGACGGCGAACAGTTATAGGCCAGCAGCTTGCCCGGATACTTCGCATGAATCGCATCGGCAAAACGCTTCGCCAGCGCCAGATCCGGCGTGGAGGTTTCACACCAGACCAGGTCAGCGTAAGGGGCATAGGCCAGACCGCGGCTGATGGCCTGTTCGATACCGGCATGCGTGCGATAGAACCCCTCGCTGGTGCGCTCGCCGGTAATAAATTCGCTGTCGTACGGATCGCAGTCAGAGGTGATCAGGTCCGCCGCATCAGCATCGGTACGGGCAATCACCAGCGTCGGCACGCCGAGCACGTCAGCAGCCAGACGCGCGGCAACCAGCTTTTGGATCGCTTCCTGGGTTGGTACCAGCACTTTACCGCCCATATGCCCGCACTTCTTGACCGACGCCAGTTGATCTTCAAAGTGAACGGCCGCTGCACCGGCCTCAATCATGGATTTCATCAGCTCAAAGGCGTTCAGCACGCCGCCGAAACCGGCTTCCGCATCGGCGACGATCGGCAGGAAATAGTCTATAAAACGCGGATCGTGGGGTTCGATACCCGCGGCCCACTGGATCTGATCCGCACGGCGGAAGGTATTGTTGATCCGATCCACCACTGACGGCACCGAGTTCGCCGGATAAAGAGATTGATCCGGATACATGCTGGAGGCAAGGTTAGCATCCGCCGCGACCTGCCAGCCGGAAAGATAGATAGCTTCAATGCCGGCCTTCGCCTGCTGCAATGCCTGACCGCCAGTCAGTGCGCCGAGGCTGTTGATATAGCCTTTTTTAGCTCCCCCGTGCAGCAGATCCCACATTTTTGCCGCGCCGTTCTGCGCCAGCGTACATTCCGGGTTAACCGAGCCACGTAACTTCACCACTTCCTCTGCGCTGTACGGGCGGCGAATGCCTTCCCAGCGCGGTTGGGTCCACTCTTTTTGTAACTCTTCGATCTGTTGGGTACGGGTTTTCATGTGCAGATGCTCCATATTGTTATGTGGTGAATTACGCCAGGAAGCGGTAGCCCGGCAGGGTCAGGAAGTCGATTAAGTCATCAGAGGTGGTGATTTGCTCCATCAGACGTGCAGCATCGTCAAAACGCCCACTGCTGAAGCGGTGCTCGCCCAGTTCGTCCTGGATGACCCGCATCTCTTCGGCCAGCATCTGACGGAACAGGGCTTTGGTTACCGGTTTGCCGTTGCTGAGCGTTTTTTGATGGTGGATCCACTGCCAGATGGAGGTACGTGAAATTTCCGCCGTGGCGGCATCTTCCATCAGGCCGTAAATCGGCACGCAGCCGTTGCCGGAGATCCATGCCTCGATGTACTGCACGGCGACGCGAATATTGGCGCGCATGCCCTCTTCCGTACGCTCGCCCGCACACGGCGCGAGCAACTGTTCTTCTGCGATGGGCGCATCATCTTCACGGGTGACAAACAGCTGGTTTTTGTTGTCGCCGAGTACGCGGTTAAAGACTTCCATCGCCGTATCGGCCAGACCGGGATGGGCAATCCACGTCCCGTCGTGGCCATTACGGGCTTCCAGCTCTTTATCGGCTTTCACCTTGTTGAGCACATTGTTGTTACGCTCAGCATCTTTGCTCGGGATAAAGGCCGCCATGCCACCCATCGCAAAGGCGCCGCGTTTGTGACAGGTCTTAATCAGCAGGCGCGAGTAGGCGCTGAGGAACGGTTTATCCATAGTCACAACCTGACGATCCGGCAATACCCGGTCGGCATGGTTTTTCAGCGTTTTGATGTAGCTGAAGATGTAATCCCAGCGGCCGCAGTTCAGGCCCACAATATGGTCACGCAGCGCATGGAGGATCTCATGCATCTGGAATACGGCAGGCAGGGTTTCAATCAGCAGCGTGGCCTTAATGGTGCCGCGCGGCAGGCTGAAGCGGTCTTCTGCGTAGCTGAAAACTTCACTCCACCACGCCGCTTCCTGCCAGGACTGGGTTTTCGGCAGATAGAAATAGGGGCCGCTGCCTTTCGCCAGCAGGTTTTTATGGTTGTGGAAGAAGTACAGCGCAAAGTCGAACAGGCTGCCCGGAATCGCTTCTCCGCGCCAGGTGACGTGCTTTTCTGGCAAATGCAGACCGCGTACGCGACAGATCAGCACCGCCGGATTCGGTTTGAGCTGGTAAATTTTACCGGCTTCGTTGGTATAGCTGATGGTGCCATTGACGGCGTCGCGCAGGTTGATCTGCCCGTCGATAACTTTCTGCCAGTCCGGTGCCAGCGAGTCTTCAAAATCGGCCATAAAGACTTTGACGTTGGCATTCATGGCGTTGATCACCATTTTGCGCTCTACCGGGCCGGTGATCTCCACACGACGATCCTGTAAATCTTCAGGGATTCCGCGGATTTTCCAATCACCATGACGAATGGAAGCAGTTTCCGAAATAAATCCTGGCAACTTGCCGTTATCGATCCCCTGCTGTTGGTGAATGCGCGCCGCCAGCAGTTTATTACGCTGTGGCGTAAAGCGAGTCACCAGTTCAGTCAGAAACTCTACCGCTTCTGCCGTCAAAACTTGCTGTTCTTGCTCACCATTCGGCTGGGTAAAGGTCAGTTCATCGACCGTTGTTGCCTGTTGAGTCATCGTTCTGCTCCTCATCAAAGATCCAAATCACGCCCCCGACGCGAGCGAAAGATCGTTGTGTAGTTTTCGCTCAGCAGAATTAAGTCTATCTATAATTTTTCCAAAATCATAAACAATTTCCATTTTAATTTTAATTGCAACGCAACTTCATGATTACTATAGAGTTAAAGTTTCCTGGTATGTTGAACAGGATTTCGGAAATAAAAAAGGCACCCGAAGGTGCCTGATCTGAATAGCTGAAACGCTTTAGGATCGTTTAATGCAGACGATTACTCCAGCGTCGGATTCATGTGGCGAAGATCGTACGGCGTAATCTGGTAGACGTAATAGTTGAGCCAGTTGGTAAACAGCAAATTTCCATGACTACGCCAGGTTGCCCGAGGCGTGTTTTGTGGATCGTTTTTCGGGAAATAGTTGTACGGGACATCCGGATTCAGACCCGCTTCAACGTCACGAAAATACTCTGCCGCGAGGGTATGCGGATCGTACTCAGGATGGCCGGTAACGAACGCGATGCGTTTGTCTTTACTGGCGAACAGGTAGGCATCGCCGTCTTCCGTTTCGGCCAGGATTTCCAGGTCGGTGTAATCTCGGATCAGCTGTGCCGGAAAATCGGCGTAGCGAGAATGCGGGGCCAGGAAAGTGTCATCGAAACCACGCGTCAGCAGCGCATGCGGGTGAAGGATGTGGTGTTCGTATACGCCAGAAAGTTTGTCGCTGCGGGTTTGCTTGGGAATACCATACAGGATATTCAATGCGGCCTGTACCGCCCAACAGACAAACAAGGTGGACGTGACGTGATCTTTTGCCCACTCCAGCACCTGCCTGATCTGTGGCCAGTAGGCAACGTCATTAAATTCCACCAGACCCAGCGGTGCGCCGGTGACGATCAATCCATCGAAGTTCTCATCGCGAATATCTTCAAAATTACAGTAGAAGTTATTCAGATGCTCAGCAGGCGTGTTGCGTGACTCACGCGCGTCAATGCGCAGCAACTGGATATCAACCTGAAGCGGAGAGTTGGAGAGCAAACGCAAGAACTGGTTCTCTGTTTCGATCTTCTTTGGCATCAAATTAAGGATCAGCACCTTCAGCGGGCGAATTTCCTGACCAGAAGCACGCGAAGTTGTCATTACGAAGACATTCTCTTCACGCAAGAAATTGACGGCTGGTAGCTCGTCCTGCACCCGAATCGGCATAACCTTAAATCCTCACAGCATACGTATAAACGTTTAGACATCCAGACAGCTAACGATACCCAGAAACGGGGTTAATGTCGAGCCTGCAAGCGTAAGGTGAGAAAGTTTCAAGGAGGGGATGGTGCGGTTTGGTGCCCTCACCCCGGCCCTCTCCCACAGGGAGAGGGAGAAAAACAAAAGCAAAAAACCCCGCACCTTACGGTACGGGGTTCTTCTTGTTTGATGCCTGGCAGTTCCCTACTCTCACATGGGGAGACCCCACACTACCATCGGCGCTACGGCGTTTCACTTCTGAGTTCGGCATGGGGTCAGGTGGGACCACCGCGCTAAAGCCGCCAGGCAAATTCTGTTTAATCTGTATCAGGCTGAAAATCGTGTCTGTCTCTTCGCCAAAACACCTTCGGCGTTGTAAGGTTAAGCCTCACGGTTCATTAGTATCGGTTAGCTCAACGCATCGCTGCGCTTACACACCCGACCTATCAACGTCGTCGTCTTCAACGTTCCTTCAGGAGACTTAAAGTCTCAGGGAGAACTCATCTCGGGGCAAGTTTCGTGCTTAGATGCTTTCAGCACTTATCTCTTCCGCATTTAGCTACCGGGCAGTGCCATTGGCATGACAACCCGAACACCAGTGATGCGTCCACTCCGGTCCTCTCGTACTAGGAGCAGCCCCCCTCAATTCTCCAGCGCCCACGGCAGATAGGGACCGAACTGTCTCACGACGTTCTAAACCCAGCTCGCGTACCACTTTAAATGGCGAACAGCCATACCCTTGGGACCTACTTCAGCCCCAGGATGTGATGAGCCGACATCGAGGTGCCAAACACCGCCGTCGATATGAACTCTTGGGCGGTATCAGCCTGTTATCCCCGGAGTACCTTTTATCCGTTGAGCGATGGCCCTTCCATTCAGAACCACCGGATCACTATGACCTGCTTTCGCACCTGCTCGCGCCGTCACGCTCGCAGTCAAGCTGGCTTATGCCATTGCACTAACCTCCTGATGTCCGACCAGGATTAGCCAACCTTCGTGCTCCTCCGTTACTCTTTGGGAGGAGACCGCCCCAGTCAAACTACCCACCAGACACTGTCCGCAACCCGGATCACGGGTCTACGTTAGAACACCAGCCATTAAAGGGTGGTATTTCAAGGATGGCTCCACGCAGACTGGCGTCCACGCTTCAAAGCCTCCCACCTATCCTACACATCAAGGACCAGTGTTCAGTGTCAAGCTATAGTAAAGGTTCACGGGGTCTTTCCGTCTTGCCGCGGGTACACTGCATCTTCACAGCGAGTTCAATTTCACTGAGTCTCGGGTGGAGACAGCCTGGCCATCATTACGCCATTCGTGCAGGTCGGAACTTACCCGACAAGGAATTTCGCTACCTTAGGACCGTTATAGTTACGGCCGCCGTTTACCGGGGCTTCGATCAAGAGCTTCGCGTTGCCGCTAACCCCATCAATTAACCTTCCGGCACCGGGCAGGCGTCACACCGTATACGTCCACTTTCGTGTTTGCACAGTGCTGTGTTTTTAATAAACAGTTGCAGCCAGCTGGTATCTTCGACTGATTTCAGCTCCGCCCGCAGGGGCTTCACCTACCTATCAGCGTGCCTTCTCCCGAAGTTACGGCACCATTTTGCCTAGTTCCTTCACCCGAGTTCTCTCAAGCGCCTTGGTATTCTCTACCTGACCACCTGTGTCGGTTTGGGGTACGATTTCGTGTTACCTGATGCTTAGAGGCTTTTCCTGGAAGCAGGGCATTTATCACTTCAGCACCGTAGTGCCTCGTCATCACACCTCAGCGTTAATAAGGTACCGGATTTACCTGGAACCTCCGCCTACATGCTTAAACCGGGACAACCGTCGCCCGGCTGACATAGCCTTCTCCGTCCCCCCTTCGCAGTAACACCAAGTACAGGAATATTAACCTGTTTCCCATCGACTACGCCTTTCGGCCTCGCCTTAGGGGTCGACTCACCCTGCCCCGATTAACGTTGGACAGGAACCCTTGGTCTTCCGGCGAGCGGGCTTTTCACCCGCTTTATCGTTACTTATGTCAGCATTCGCACTTCTGATACCTCCAGCATGCCTCACAGCACACCTTCAACGGCTTACAGAACGCTCCCCTACCCAACAACACATAGTGTCGCTGCCGCAGCTTCGGTGCATGGTTTAGCCCCGTTACATCTTCCGCGCAGGCCGACTCGACCAGTGAGCTATTACGCTTTCTTTAAATGATGGCTGCTTCTAAGCCAACATCCTGGCTGTCTGTGCCTTCCCACATCGTTTCCCACTTAACCATGACTTTGGGACCTTAGCTGGCGGTCTGGGTTGTTTCCCTCTTCACGACGGACGTTAGCACCCGCCGTGTGTCTCCCGTGATAACATTCTTCGGTATTCGTAGTTTGCATCGGGTTGGTAAGCCGGGATGGCCCCCTAGCCGAAACAGTGCTCTACCCCCGAAGATGAGTTCACGAGGCGCTACCTAAATAGCTTTCGGGGAGAACCAGCTATCTCCCGGTTTGATTGGCCTTTCACCCCCAGCCACAGGTCATCCGCTAATTTTTCAACATTAGTCGGTTCGGTCCTCCAGTTAGTGTTACCCAACCTTCAACCTGCCCATGGCTAGATCACCGGGTTTCGGGTCTATACCCTGCAACTTAACGCCCAGTTAAGACTCGGTTTCCCTTCGGCTCCCCTATACGGTTAACCTTGCTACAGAATATAAGTCGCTGACCCATTATACAAAAGGTACGCAGTCACCCCATAAAGAGGCTCCCACTGCTTGTACGTACACGGTTTCAGGTTCTTTTTCACTCCCCTCGCCGGGGTTCTTTTCGCCTTTCCCTCACGGTACTGGTTCACTATCGGTCAGTCAGGAGTATTTAGCCTTGGAGGATGGTCCCCCCATATTCAGACAGGATACCACGTGTCCCGCCCTACTCTTCGAGTTCACAGCAAGTGTGTTTTCGTGTACGGGACTATCACCCTGTACCGTCGGACTTTCCAGACCGTTCCACTAACACACAAGCTGATTCAGACTCCGGGCTGCTCCCCGTTCGCTCGCCGCTACTGGGGGAATCTCGGTTGATTTCTTTTCCTCGGGGTACTTAGATGTTTCAGTTCCCCCGGTTCGCCTCGTTAACCTATGTATTCAGTTAACGATAGTGTGTCGGAACACACTGGGTTTCCCCATTCGGACATCGCCGGGTCAAAGGTTCATATCACCTCGCCGGCGCTTTTCGCAGATTAGCACGTCCTTCATCGCCTCTGACTGCCAGGGCATCCACCGTGTACGCTTAGTCGCTTAACCTCACAACCCGAAGATGTTTCACTTCTGATTGCGAAAATTTGAGAGACTCGAACACACATGAGCTGTGTGTCGTTTCAATTTTCAGCTTGATCCAGATTTTTAAAGAGCAAAACTTCTTAATGCACTCAAAAAGTACATTCAGAAGTTCATCATTCATCAGACAATCTGTGTGAGCACTACAAAGGCAGGTTCTTTAAGGTAAGGAGGTGATCCAACCGCAGGTTCCCCTACGGTTACCTTGTTACGACTTCACCCCAGTCATGAATCACAAAGTGGTAAGCGCCCTCCCGAAGGTTAAGCTACCTACTTCTTTTGCAACCCACTCCCATGGTGTGACGGGCGGTGTGTACAAGGCCCGGGAACGTATTCACCGTGGCATTCTGATCCACGATTACTAGCGATTCCGACTTCATGGAGTCGAGTTGCAGACTCCAATCCGGACTACGACGCACTTTATGAGGTCCGCTTGCTCTCGCGAGGTCGCTTCTCTTTGTATGCGCCATTGTAGCACGTGTGTAGCCCTACTCGTAAGGGCCATGATGACTTGACGTCATCCCCACCTTCCTCCAGTTTATCACTGGCAGTCTCCTTTGAGTTCCCGGCCGGACCGCTGGCAACAAAGGATAAGGGTTGCGCTCGTTGCGGGACTTAACCCAACATTTCACAACACGAGCTGACGACAGCCATGCAGCACCTGTCTCAGAGTTCCCGAAGGCACCAATCCATCTCTGGAAAGTTCTCTGGATGTCAAGAGTAGGTAAGGTTCTTCGCGTTGCATCGAATTAAACCACATGCTCCACCGCTTGTGCGGGCCCCCGTCAATTCATTTGAGTTTTAACCTTGCGGCCGTACTCCCCAGGCGGTCGACTTAACGCGTTAGCTCCGGAAGCCACGCCTCAAGGGCACAACCTCCAAGTCGACATCGTTTACGGCGTGGACTACCAGGGTATCTAATCCTGTTTGCTCCCCACGCTTTCGCACCTGAGCGTCAGTCTTTGTCCAGGGGGCCGCCTTCGCCACCGGTATTCCTCCAGATCTCTACGCATTTCACCGCTACACCTGGAATTCTACCCCCCTCTACAAGACTCTAGCCTGCCAGTTTCGAATGCAGTTCCCAGGTTGAGCCCGGGGATTTCACATCCGACTTGACAGACCGCCTGCGTGCGCTTTACGCCCAGTAATTCCGATTAACGCTTGCACCCTCCGTATTACCGCGGCTGCTGGCACGGAGTTAGCCGGTGCTTCTTCTGCGGGTAACGTCAATTGCTGAGGTTATTAACCTCAACACCTTCCTCCCCGCTGAAAGTACTTTACAACCCGAAGGCCTTCTTCATACACGCGGCATGGCTGCATCAGGCTTGCGCCCATTGTGCAATATTCCCCACTGCTGCCTCCCGTAGGAGTCTGGACCGTGTCTCAGTTCCAGTGTGGCTGGTCATCCTCTCAGACCAGCTAGGGATCGTCGCCTAGGTGAGCCGTTACCCCACCTACTAGCTAATCCCATCTGGGCACATCCGATGGCAAGAGGCCCGAAGGTCCCCCTCTTTGGTCTTGCGACGTTATGCGGTATTAGCTACCGTTTCCAGTAGTTATCCCCCTCCATCAGGCAGTTTCCCAGACATTACTCACCCGTCCGCCACTCGTCAGCAAAGCAGCAAGCTGCTTCCTGTTACCGTTCGACTTGCATGTGTTAGGCCTGCCGCCAGCGTTCAATCTGAGCCATGATCAAACTCTTCAATTTAAAAGTTTGATGCTCAATGAATTAAACTTCGTAATGAATTACGTGTTCACTCGTTGAGACTTGGTATTCATTTTTCGTCCGAGGACGTTAAGAATCCATGTCACTTTGAGTGCCCACACAGATTGTCTGATAAATTGTTAAAGAGCAGTGCAACGCGGCTTTCGCTCACCGTTGCGAGGTGGCGTATATTACGCTTTCCTCTTTCAGAGTCAACCCTGATTTTCAGGATTTTTTCTCTTCAACCGACCGGGTTGTTTGTGAAGTGATTCACATCCGCCGTGTCGATGGAGGCGCATTATAGGGAGTTCTCCGCAGGCCGCAACCGCTAAATGACAGAAAAATGACTGACTGCTGCATTCCACAGCAAAACCCCGCCTTATACCTTTTTACACACAGACTTATCCACAATGATACGAAAAAGTAAAAATGTGCGAGCGTTGCGCAAACGTTTTCGTTAAAATGCTCGCGCTTTACAAGGATGCCTCGTCAGGTGTGTTAGATGAGTTTTTCACAGGAAAATTCATCTAACGCTCTCTGTAATCGTGAAATCCAGGGGATTTACCATGCAACAACGTCGTCCAGTCCGCCGCGCTCTGCTCAGTGTTTCTGATAAAGCCGGTATCGTCGAATTCGCCCAGGCACTTTCCGCACGCGGTGTGGAGCTGCTTTCTACAGGTGGCACCGCGCGCCTGTTAGCAGAGAAAGGTCTGCCGGTAACCGAAGTGTCCGATTACACCGGTTTCCCGGAAATGATGGATGGACGCGTCAAAACACTGCATCCGAAAGTCCACGGCGGTATTCTTGGCCGTCGCGGTCAGGACGACGCCATTATGGAACAGCACGATATCGCGCCTATCGATATGGTCGTTGTTAACCTCTACCCGTTCGCCCAGACCGTCGCCCGTGAAGGCTGCTCTCTGGAAGATGCGGTTGAAAATATCGATATCGGCGGCCCGACCATGGTGCGCTCCGCAGCCAAGAACCATAAAGATGTGGCCATCGTGGTGAAGAGCAGCGACTACAACGCCATTATTAATGAGATGGATGCCAACGAAGGGTCCCTGACACTTGAAACGCGTTTCGATCTCGCCATCAAAGCCTTCGAGCATACCGCCGCCTACGACAGCATGATCGCCAACTACTTCGGTAGCCTGGTACCGGCTTACCATGGTGAAAGCAAAGATCCCTCTGGCCGCTTCCCGCGCACCCTGAACCTGAACTTCATTAAGAAGCAGGATATGCGTTACGGTGAGAACAGCCACCAGCAGGCTGCCTTCTATATAGAAGAAGAGGTAAAGGAAGCCTCCGTTGCGACCGCCCAGCAGGTTCAGGGCAAAGCCCTTTCCTATAACAACATTGCCGACACCGACGCCGCGCTGGAATGCGTGAAAGAATTCAGCGAGCCGGCCTGCGTTATCGTCAAGCACGCCAACCCATGCGGCGTTGCGGTAAGCACTTCTATTCTGGATGCCTACGATCGCGCCTACAAAACCGACCCGACCTCCGCGTTCGGCGGCATTATCGCCTTTAACCGCGAGCTGGATGCGGAAACCGCGCAGGCCATCATCTCCCGCCAGTTTGTCGAAGTGATCATCGCGCCGTCCGCATCAGAAGAAGCGCTGAAAATCACTGCGGCAAAACAGAATGTGCGCGTGCTGGTTTGCGGTCAGTGGGCGGAACGCGTGCCGGGCCTGGACTTCAAGCGCGTGAACGGCGGTCTGCTGGTTCAGGACCGCGATCTGGGGATGGTGACAGAAGCCGACCTGCGCGTGGTGACCAAACGTCAGCCGACCGAACAGGAGCTGCGTGACGCGCTGTTCTGCTGGAAAGTGGCTAAGTTCGTGAAATCCAACGCCATCGTCTACGCCAAAGAGAACATGACCATCGGGATAGGCGCAGGCCAGATGAGCCGCGTTTACTCTGCAAAAATTGCCGGTATCAAAGCAGGCGACGAAGGTCTGGAAGTGAAAGGCTCCGCCATGGCCTCTGATGCCTTCTTCCCGTTCCGCGACGGAATCGATGCGGCCGCTGCTGTGGGTATCACCTGTGTGATCCAGCCTGGCGGTTCAATCCGTGATGACGAAGTGATTGCCGCTGCCGACGAACACGGCATCGCAATGATCTTCACCGACATGCGCCACTTCCGCCATTAATTCCCGGAGCAGAAAATGAAAGTATTAGTGATTGGTAACGGCGGGCGCGAGCACGCCCTGGCGTGGAAAGCAGCGCAGTCTCCGCAGGTTGAAACCGTCTTTGTGGCACCGGGTAATGCCGGTACGGCGCTGGAACCCGCGCTGCAAAACGTCGCCATCGGCGTGACCGATATCCCGGCACTGCTGAGCTTTGCCCAGACCGAGAACATCGATCTGACCATCGTTGGCCCGGAAGCGCCGCTGGTGATTGGCGTCGTAGACGCCTTCCGCGCAGCTGGCCTGAAAATCTTTGGCCCAACGGAGGGTGCCGCACAGCTGGAAGGCTCAAAAGCCTTCACCAAAGATTTTCTCGCGCGTCATAACATCCCGACGGCGGAATATCAGAATTTCACTGAAGTGGAGCCTGCTCTGGCCTGGTTACGTGAGAAGGGCGCGCCGATTGTTATCAAGGCCGACGGTCTGGCCGCGGGTAAAGGCGTGATCGTCGCGATGACCCTCGAAGAAGCCGAAGCCGCGGTTCAGGATATGCTGGCAGGTAACGCCTTTGGCGATGCGGGCCACCGCATCGTGATTGAAGAGTTCCTCGACGGCGAAGAGGCGAGCTTTATCGTGATGGTCGATGGCGAGCACGTTCTGCCGATGGCCACCAGCCAGGATCACAAGCGTGTGGGCAATGGCGATACCGGCCCCAACACTGGGGGAATGGGCGCTTACTCTCCTGCTCCCGTTGTTACCGATGAGGTGCATCAGCGCACCATGGACCGCATCATCTGGCCAACCGTGAAAGGGATGGCGGCGGAAGGCAATACCTACACCGGTTTCCTTTATGCAGGCCTGATGATCGACAAGCAGGGTAACCCGAAGGTGATCGAATTCAACTGCCGCTTTGGCGATCCGGAAACCCAGCCGATCATGCTGCGCATGAAATCCGACCTGGTGGATCTGTGCCTTGCGGCCTGCGAAGGCAAACTGGATGAGAAAACGTCAGAGTGGGACGAGCGTGCCTCTTTAGGTGTGGTGATTGCTGCGGGTGGGTATCCGGGTAGCTACAACACTGGAGATGAGATCCACGGCCTGCCGCTGGAAGAGATTGACGGCGCGAAGGTGTTCCACGCCGGTACGAAGCTGGCTGACGATGACCGCGTGCTCACCAACGGCGGCCGCGTGCTGTGTGCGACCGCGCTGGGCCAGACCGTGGCAGAAGCGCAGAAACGCGCCTATGCGCTGATGGCGGATATTCACTGGAACGGCAGCTTCAGCCGTCAGGATATCGGTTATCGTGCTATTGCGCGGGAGCAGGGAGAGTAATTTCCCCCTCACCCTAACCCTCTCCCTCAAGGGAGAGGGGACTTAAATCAAAAACTCTTTTCTGTCGGCTGCCAGGTGCAGAAATCTTCATTCGCCACCAGCAACAGCTGAGAGCCTTCCGGCGCTTCCAGCCATGCCACACTCACCTCCACAGATGAATGCCGCTGACGACGCTGAATGTGTTCGGTTGCCCAGGATTCAAGCTCAGGCTTCACCGTCTGCCCTTCGCAGGTGGTCACCGTGCCGTCGGCATGCCAGCGCCCCTGACGCAGCACCACGCGGCCCTGACGCAGCGCATCGCTGGTCTGGCGAAGTTGTTCAGCACGGTAGCGGTAGAGGGCGACCTGATCGCTGGAAAGCTGCTGTTTCAGTCCACTGACCTCATGCTGCATAAAGCTCAGCTCGCCGTGGTCGTCGAAACGCACCTTCACGTGTTCGGGAGTCTTACTGTAGATATTCAGTTCAATGAGCGACAGGGCATCGCCCTGCCAGCGGTATTCTGCGGTCGAGGTATTGCCGTTATGCCATGGGCTGAACGCGGTGAGCATATGGACTTCATCGCTGGAATCTTTGCGCCAGATCCTGACCGCACCCTGGTTGTCAGCGTAGCCGCTGGCGGTAAACGGGGGGAGTGAGGAATCATGGCTACAGGCAGAGAGCAACAGTACGCCTGCCAGCGCGAGCGGTCCACGCCAGAATGACAAAAGGGGCGTTGCCGCCCCTTCGTTAAAACTGTTCACTGCCACGCGTCTTACTTAACTGCGTCTTTCAGTGCTTTACCAGAAACAAATGCCGGCACGTTAGCTGCGGCGATTTTGATTTCTTTACCGGTCTGCGGGTTGCGGCCAGTACGCTCAGCGCGGTGGTTCACTTTGAAGGTACCGAAACCAACCAGTTGTACAGCATCGCCTTCTTTCAGAGACTCAGTAATAGCAGCCAGGGTAGATTCCAGAGCAGCTTTAGCCTGCACTTTAGACAGATCAGCCTTGTCCGCAATTACATCAATCAGTTGAGTCTTGTTCATAAGTTATCCTTTCAATGTGTTTATCGCTTGCTAAGCATCGAGTGCGACGAAAATGCCAAAAAAGCACTCTCCTGCATACACGCACCGATAGCCACTTTTTTTCGCCCCCCAAATGTAGACCAGACGGGGGGCGAAAGGGAAGAGTCGAGGAGCGACAAAACAGGCGTTAAATCACGTTTTGTTGTCTCATTGGTTAAAAATTATACCAATATTGCTCTCGCCGGCCTCGCGCAGGTCCGCGCGCAGCCCTTTGATCAGCTCAATATCACGCTCTTCACACTCTGCCAGCAGGCGGAAAATCTCCCACTGAATGTCCCATTCCTGTTCTACCGCCGGGTTAGCACGCAGCTCTTCGTCGGTCATTTCACGGCCTTCCTGGGTCATTTCCAGCATCGCAACGGTGGTAATGGATGCCTTACTGACTTCAATGGCGTGTTCCAGGGTTTCACCGCTCAGACGGGAGTGGATCAGCTCGCTCAACGCCACACAGGCATCAATGGCCGGGTAGACGCCATACAGGTCGAAATCATCCGCAGCCGGAATAGCCTCTTCCAGCTTTTCGAGCTGAGAGTCAAAATTCACCTTCGCGTCTTTGACCGTCAGCGTCTCCCAGATTAAATCCAGGATACGACGATAAATCTGGCCTTCGCCAAACGCTGTCTGCTTGCAGAACGCGGCATAGTTGGGATACATGCGCTCGCACAGGCAAGCCATAAACGTCACGTGCTGCCAGCTTTCCAGCTTTTCAAGGCGCAGATGAATCGGGTTTTGTAACATGATGATGTCTCGAATCGAAAATTAGCCGCAGTTTACCTGAATCACGGCTGAATTTCCTGCCAACGAATGAATGCCGGACGTGAAGAGGCCACGGCGTCAGCCCAGCGGGTTGGCTCCGGTAAACGGTAGCCCTTCATACAGCGTTGCACCCACGCCAGGGCGCTGTCCATGCTCACCCGATGCCCGGTTGCGATAAACAGCGGGTTGCAGCGCGCTTTACTGCGCCAGACCCACGCCAGCTGCTCGCCTTTATGAATAAGCGGCGCCAGCGCGCCCGGTTCGGCAGAGAGCGGCTCAAACGCGCCGCACAGGCGTTTTTTCGCCACGCCGATGGTCGGCACGTCCACCAGCAGACCAAAGTGGCTGGCAACGCCTAAGCGACGCGGATGGGAGATACCATGCCCATCAACAAACAGCAGGTCAGGTTTTAGCGAGAGTTGTTCCCAAGCGGCCAGCAGCGCGGGATATTCGCGGAAGGAGAGAAAGCCGGGGATATAGGGCATGGTGGTGGCGATACGCGCCACCTTGTACTCCACCAGCTCCAGCGACGGGTATTTCAGCACCACCATCGCCGCTCGCGTCACTTCACCGCCCTGCTCAAACCCGACGTCCGCCCCGCCAATGTACCGCGGAGGGTCCGTATCCAGACGATCCTCACGGATCACCGATGAAGCCAGTTCGATTTGCTGAGCGCGTAGCGACGCGAGATCCATAACCACTCCTTACTTATGATACTGGGCAGAAAGCCGATGCACCGCCTCCACAAATACGCCTGCGTGTTCAGGCGGCACATCCTGATGAATGCCGTGGCCGAGGTTAAAGACGTGGCCTTCACCCTGGCCGAAACCAGACAGTATAGTCGACACTTCCTCTTCGATACGGGCAGGCTGTGCATAGAGCATGGACGGGTCCATGTTGCCCTGAAGCGCCACTTTGTCCCCCACGCGACGGCGCGCATCGGCAATATCGGTGGTCCAGTCGAGGCCCAGCGCGTCGCAGCCGGTGGCCGCCATCGCTTCCAGCCACTGGCCGCCGCCTTTGGTAAACAGCGTCACCGGCACGCGACGGCCTTCGTTTTCACGCAGCAGGCCATCGACAATTTTGTGCATGTAGTACAGGGAGAACTGCTGATAATCACGTCCGGTCAGCACGCCGCCCCAGGTGTCGAAAATCATCACCGACTGCGCACCTGCTTTAATCTGCGCGTTGAGGTAGAGCGTGACGCTCTTCGCGAGCTTGTCGAGCAGCGCATGCAGGGCCAGCGGCTCGGCGTACATCATCTTTTTGATGACGGTAAAGGCTTTGCTGCTGCCGCCTTCCACCATGTAGGTGGCCAGCGTCCACGGACTACCGGAGAAGCCAATCAGCGGCACATCGCCTTTGAGCTCGCGGCGAATGGTGCGCACGGCGTTCATCACATAGCCCAGCTCGCCTTCCGGATCGGGGATCGGCAACTTATCAACGTCGGCTTTGCTTTTGATCGGTGAGGTAAAACGCGGGCCCTCGCCGGTTTCGAAATAGAGCCCAAGGCCCATCGCATCCGGAATGGTGAGAATGTCCGAAAAAAGAATGGCGGCATCGAGCGGGAAGCGGCGCAGCGGCTGGAGCGTCACTTCACAGGCCAGCTCGGCGTTTTTGCACAGCGACATAAAATCGCCCGCCTGCGCGCGCGTGGCTTTGTACTCTGGCAGATAGCGTCCCGCCTGGCGCATCATCCACACCGGGGTGACATCAACGGGCTGGCGCAGCAGCGCACGCAGATAACGATCGTTCTTCAGTTCGGTCATTTTGCAGTTCCTTATTGCGTCAGTCCGTCAGTGTAACACTACTCATACTCGGCCCGACACATTGCCACGGTATCTTCTATCAGGCGACGCGCCACCGTTCCCGGCGGGGGCAGCAGCGGTAAATCGTCGTAGCGATACCAGTTCGCCTCCAGCAGCTCTTTCTGATCGATAACAATCTCGCCGCTGTCGTATTCCGCCATAAACGCGGTCATCAGGGACATCGGGAACGGCCACGGCTGCGACGTCACATAGCGCAGGTTTTTCACCTTAATGCCGCTCTCCTCCATCACCTCGCGCGCCACCGCCTGTTCCAGCGTTTCGCCGACTTCCACGAACCCGGCGAGGACAGTATGAATGCCGTTGCGATGACGGGTATGTTGCGCCAGCAGGATGGAATCATCACGGCGGATGGCGACAATGATGCACGGTGCGATTTGCGGGTAGTAGCGTTCACGGCAGTGGCCGCAAAGCATTGCCCACTCGGTTTTGCTCGGGTGCATGGTGTGGCCGCAGTAGCCGCAGTATTTGTGCGAGCGGTAAAACTCCGCCAGCTGCACGCCGCGCCCCGCCAGCTGGAACAGGCCGACATCCCGATCCAACACCTGACGAACGGATCCCATATCCTGACGACGAGCCTGTAGGATCAACCATACCGGATCGCCCTGCCACTCGCCGATCCGCAGCGCAGGTTGGCCGACGAGATCGAAGATTTCTGCCGCACCGTAGGGTATCTCCCCACCGGGCAGCCACAACTTTTGCTCGTGACTGACGATCCACCAACCCAGATCTGATTTTTCAATAATACGATCCATATCTATTGCACTACCTTCGCTTCACTGACATGTTGTTAGCATTGTGGTTACATTTTGGATAAGCAGATCCCATTCTAAACCTTATGGAGTCGACCATGTTAAACCAGCTGGAAAGCCTGACTGAGCGCGTTGGAGGAAGTAACACCCTGGTGGATCGCTGGCTACATGTGCGCAAGCATCTCCTTGTGGCGTATTACAATCTGGTCGGTCTTAAGCCTGGCAAAGAATCCTTTATGCGGCTGAACGAAAAAGCGCTGGATGATTTTTGTCAGAGCCTTGTCGACTACCTCTCCGACGGCCATTTCAACCTTTATGAACGCATTATCCGCGAAATGGAAGGGACAACGCCGTATTTAGCGGCCAGTAAACTCTGTCCGCTGCTGGAAGCCAACACCCAGCGGATCATGGACTACTACGATTCCGCGCTGGAGAACGCTATCGATCACGATAACTATCTTGAGTTTCAGCAGGCGCTTTCCGACCTTGGCGAAGCGCTGGAAGAGCGATTCACGCTGGAAGACAAGCTCATCGCCCTCGTGCTGGACAACAACCTGAATATCAGCACCAGCGATAACGTTGCGCGCCCTGCTTGAGTTCTTAATCGTTAACGAGTAATTTACAACCATTCGCCCCTCTGCGGAGGGGGATTTTTCTTGTCGGAGTGCCCAGTGTGAAAGCACGGGCTGAGACCGTTAATTCGGGATCCGCGGAACCTGATCAGGTTAATACCTGCGAAGGGAACAAGAGTCACACTGCTGTTGTATCGCCCCTGAGGCGATCTTCTCTTGCTTCATCCGTCGTCTGACAAGCCATGTCCTTCACTTTTGGAATGAGCTATGTCTACTGCAAAACTGACCCGCCGCGAACAGCGCGAACACGCACAACGCTTCATCGACACCCTGGAAGGCACCGCTTTCCCGAACTCGAAACGCATCTACATTTCCGGCTCACAGGCTGATATCCGCGTCCCGATGCGCGAAATCCAGCTCAGCCCGACGCTTATCGGCGGCAGCAAAGACAACCCGCAGTTTGAAGACAACGAAGCCGTGCCGGTGTATGACACCTCGGGCCCGTACGGCGATCCTGATGTGGCTATCAACGTCCAGCAGGGTCTGGCAAAGCTGCGCCAGCCGTGGATAGAGGCGCGTAACGACTGCGAAGAACTGAGCGTACGCAGTTCTGCGTACACCAAAGAACGCCTGGCCGACGACGGTCTGGACGCGCTGCGCTTTACCGGCCTGCTGACGCCGAAACGCGCTAAAGCGGGCAAATGCGTAACCCAGCTGCACTACGCGCGCCAGGGTATCGTCACGCCGGAGATGGAGTTCATCGCCATCCGCGAAAACATGGGCCGCGAGCGCATCCGCAGCGAAGTGCTGCGCCACCAGCATCCGGGTGAAGGGTTTGGCGCTCGCCTGCCGGAGAACATCACGCCGGAATTTGTGCGTGATGAAGTGGCCGCCGGGCGCGCCATTATCCCCGCCAACATCAACCACCCGGAATCCGAGCCGATGATTATCGGCCGCAACTTCCTGGTGAAGGTCAACGCCAACATCGGCAACTCTGCCGTCACCTCGTCCATCGAAGAGGAGGTGGAAAAGCTGGTCTGGTCCACGCGCTGGGGCGCGGACACGGTGATGGACCTTTCCACTGGCCGCTACATCCACGAAACCCGCGAATGGATCCTGCGTAACAGCCCGGTGCCGATTGGCACCGTCCCGATTTATCAGGCGCTGGAGAAGGTCAACGGCATCGCCGAAAACCTCACCTGGGAAGCGTTCCGCGACACGCTGCTGGAGCAGGCGGAACAGGGCGTGGACTACTTCACCATCCACGCGGGCGTGCTGCTGCGCTACGTGCCGATGACGGCGAAACGTCTGACCGGTATCGTCTCACGCGGCGGTTCGATTATGGCGAAATGGTGCCTTTCCCATCATCAGGAAAACTTCCTCTACGAACACTTCCGCGAAATCTGCGAAATTTGCGCCGCGTACGACGTCTCCCTGTCGCTGGGCGACGGCCTGCGTCCTGGCTCCATCCGCGATGCTAACGACGAGGCGCAGTTTGCCGAGCTGCACACGCTGGGCGAGCTGACCAAAATCGCCTGGGAGTACGACGTGCAGGTGATGATTGAAGGCCCGGGCCATGTGCCGATGCAGATGATCCGTCGCAACATGACCGAAGAGCTGGAGCACTGCCACGAAGCACCGTTCTACACGCTGGGGCCACTGACAACTGACATCGCGCCGGGCTATGACCACTTCACGTCAGGCATTGGGGCGGCGATGATCGGCTGGTTCGGCTGCGCCATGCTCTGCTACGTGACACCGAAAGAGCACCTCGGCCTGCCAAACAAAGAGGACGTGAAGCAGGGACTGATTACCTACAAGATTGCCGCCCACGCGGCGGATCTGGCGAAAGGCCATCCGGGCGCGCAAATTCGCGACAACGCCATGTCCAAAGCGCGCTTTGAATTCCGCTGGGAAGACCAGTTTAACCTGGCCCTCGATCCGTTCACCGCCCGCGCCTACCACGACGAAACCCTGCCGCAGGAATCGGGCAAAGTCGCGCACTTCTGCTCCATGTGCGGACCAAAATTCTGCTCGATGAAAATCAGCCAGGAAGTACGCGATTACGCCGCCGCGCAGACCATTGAAGTCGGCATGGCGGACATGTCGGAAACCTTCCGCGCGAAAGGCGGCGAAATCTACCTCAAAAAAGAGGAGGCATAATGTACCAGCCTGATTTCCCCCCTGTCCCCTTCCGCTTAGGGCTTTACCCGGTGGTGGACAGCGTGGCGTGGATCGCTCGCCTGCTGGAGGCAGGCGTTCGCACGATCCAGCTACGCATTAAGGATAAACGCGATGAAGAGGTGGAGGCCGACGTGATCGCCGCTATCGCGCTGGGACGTCGCTACCACGCCCGCCTGTTTATCAACGACTACTGGCGGCTGGCGGTTAAACACCAGGCGTACGGCGTGCATCTGGGACAGGAAGATCTGGAAACGACCGATCTCAACGCGATCCGTGACGTCGGTCTGCGGCTGGGCGTTTCTACCCATGATGATATGGAGATCGACGTGGCGCTGGCGGCCCGCCCCTCTTACATCGCGCTCGGGCACGTTTTCCCAACGCAAACCAAACAGATGCCGTCCGCTCCACAGGGTTTGACGCAGCTGGCGGCCCACGTTAAGCGCCTTGCCGATTACCCCACCGTCGCCATCGGCGGGATCAGTCTTGAACGTGCGCCCGCGGTGCTGGAGACCGGCGTCGGCAGTATCGCCGTCGTCAGCGCTATCACCCAGGCGGCAGACTGGCAGGCCGCCACCGCGCAGCTTTTACAACTGGCAGGAGCAGGTGATGAAAGATCGTGATTTTATGCGTTACAGCCGCCAGATCCTGCTGGAGGATATCGCCATCGACGGGCAGCAAAAGCTGCTCGCCAGCCGGGTACTGATTGTCGGCCTGGGCGGATTAGGCGCCCCCGCCGCGCTGTATCTGGCCGGTGCGGGCGTGGGTACGCTGGTACTGGCCGATGACGATGAAGTACACCTCAGCAACCTGCAACGGCAAATCCTCTTCACGACAGAAGATGTTAACCAGCCTAAGGCGCAGGTTACGCGCCAGCGGCTGAACCAGCTTAACCCCGATATCGAACTGGTTGCGCTCCAGACGCGGCTTAGCGGAGACGAGCTGCAACGCGAAGTTGCCCTTGCCGACGCGGTGCTGGACTGCACGGACAACATGGCGACGCGTCAGGCCATCAACGCGGCCTGTGTTGCACAGAACACGCCGCTGATCACCGCCAGCGCGGTCGGTTTCGGCGGGCAGATAATGGTGCTTACGCCGCCGTGGGCACAGGGCTGCTACCGCTGCCTGTGGCCTGACGAGGCTGAACCGGAGCGTAACTGCCGCACGGCAGGCATTCTGGGCCCGGTGGTGGGCGTGATGGGTACTCTTCAGGCGCTGGAGGCCATCAAGTTGCTCAGCGGCATAGAGACAGAACGCAACACGCTGCGGCTGTTCGACGCCGGCTCCAGCGGATGGCGTCATCTGGTGTTAAACCGCGCCAGCCACTGCCCGGTATGCGGAGGCCGCAATGCGCATTCTGTTTAACGATGAGCCGATGACGTGCGACGACGATCTTACCGTTGCCGCCCTGCTCGACACGCTGCGCCAGCTGAAGCCGGGAACGGCGCTGGCGCTCAATCAACAGATCCTGCCGCGCGAGCGGTGGGAACATCAGCAGGTCAATGAAGGCGACCAGATCCTGCTGTTTCAGGTTATCGCAGGGGGCTGAGATGTTACGTATTGCCGACAAAGTCTTTGATTCACATCTGTTTACCGGAACCGGAAAATTCGCCTCCCCGCAGCTGATGGTGGATGCCATTCGTGAGAGCGGCAGCCAGCTGGTGACACTGGCGATGAAGCGCGTGGATTTGCGTCAGCACAACGATGCCATACTTGCGCCGTTACTGGAGGCAGGCGTGACGCTCTTACCGAATACCTCCGGTGCGAAAACGGCCGAGGAAGCAATTTTCGCTGCGCAACTGGCGCGGGAAGCGCTCGGCACCCGCTGGCTGAAGCTGGAAATTCATCCGGACGCCCGCTGGCTGTTGCCCGATCCGATCGAAACCCTGAAAGCGGCAGAGAAGCTGGTGCAGCAGGGATTTACCGTCCTGCCCTACTGCGGTGCCGACCCCGTGCTGTGCAAGCGTCTGGAAGAGGTCGGCTGCGCGGCCGTAATGCCGTTAGGGGCACCCATTGGCTCCAACCAGGGACTGGAGACCCGCGCGATGCTGGAGATCATCATCGAGCAGGCGACCGTGCCCGTGGTGGTGGATGCGGGCATCGGCGTACCCAGTCACGCCGCGCAGGCGCTGGAGATAGGGGCCGATGCGGTGCTGGTCAATACCGCGATTGCGGTGGCCGACGACCCGGTGATGATGGCGCGTGCGTTCCGCCTTGCCGTGGAGTCCGGTCTGCTGGCACGCCAGTCCGGCCCTGGCTCGCGCTGCGTTCAGGCGCAGGCCACCAGCCCGCTGACCGATTTTCTGGAGGCGCTCTGATGGCTACCTTTACCGATCGCTGGCGTCAGCTGAACTGGGACGATATTGCCTTACGCATCAACAGTAAAACCTCTGCGGACGTAGAGCGGGCATTAACAGCCAAACATTTGACCCGCGAGGATTTGATGGCGCTGCTTTCTCCGGCAGCCGGCGCGTACCTTGAACCGATGGCGCAGCGCGCGCAACGCCTCACCCGCCAGCGTTTTGGCAACACGGTGAGCTTTTACGTGCCGCTCTATCTTTCTAACCTGTGCGCCAACGACTGCACCTACTGTGGTTTCTCCATGAGCAACCGTATTAAGCGTAAAACGCTGGATGAGCATGAGATCGCCCGCGAGTGTGCGGCTATTCGTGAGATGGGTTTTGAACATCTCCTGCTGGTGACGGGTGAACATCAGGGCAAAGTGGGGATGGACTATTTTCGCCAGCATCTTCCGGCCATCCGCCGCGAATTTGCCTCGTTGCAAATGGAAGTGCAGCCTTTGTCGCAGGAGGAATATGCGGAGCTGAAAACGCTCGGGCTGGACGGCGTCATGGTCTATCAGGAAACCTACCACGAGGCGACCTATGCCCGGCATCACCTGAAAGGGAAGAAGCAGGATTTCATCTTCCGGCTGGAAACGCCGGACAGGCTGGGGCGCGCCGGTATCGATAAAATTGGGCTGGGCGCGCTTATCGGTCTGTCCGACAGCTGGCGGGTGGACTGCTATATGGTGGCGGAGCATCTGCTGTGGCTACAGCAGCGCTACTGGCAAAGCCGCTATTCCATCTCTTTCCCGCGGCTGCGTCCGTGTACGGGAGGCGTTGAACCCGCTTCGCTGATGGATGAGCGCCAGCTGGTGCAAACCCTGTGTGCATTTCGCCTGTTCGCGCCGGAAGTGGAATTGTCGCTCTCCACGCGTGAATCACCCGCGTTTCGCGACCGCGCGATCCCGCTGGCGATCAATAACGTTAGCGCCTTTTCCAAAACGCAGCCGGGCGGTTACGCGGACGATCACCCGGAACTGGAACAGTTTGCACCGCACGACGGACGACGGCCCGAAGCGGTGGCGGAAGCCCTGACTGCCCAGGGGCTACAGCCCGTGTGGAAAGACTGGGATAGCTGGCTGGGAAGAGCCTCGCATTAGCGCTGAAACCGACTGCAAAAACGCGAAAAGGTTACGAGGCGGCTCGTAAGATCAAAACCGGGCGATTGAGGCGATCTGCCTGGTTTTCTTATGCTTTACCACGTCAGCAACGGACGCTGACCAGGGTGAAAATGCTTCTTCCTCGTTTCGCCCTGCCCTCCGCCTCTTAAACAAAATTTTAATCGATACAATAAATACGTCGTTTCTTATCTACGCTTAAGATAAATCATCTCGTCGGTAATCGCCTTCTGTATAATTTACTACCAGCAACCGGACAGCGACTATGCTGAGGGTATCGACAGACGCAACGCGTCTACCATCTGGATTGATGTACAACTCATGGCACTCCACAGTAAAAAGCTCTCTTTTACGCGGCCAATTATGGTCAGCTTCGCGGGGATCCTGCTCAGTTTTGCGCTGATCGCCATCCTGGTTATCCTTTCACAGAGGAAGGATTTTCTTGAGGATTATCATAAGATTAATGGTAACTTCACCCATAATCTGGCGGTAAACTATACCGAATCCATCCTGCGAGAAAATGACTATATTCTTGGTCGTGCTGCGATGTACTTCGCCCGTAACGACAGAGTAAATCAGACAATTAATATCGACCCGACACACGGTTTGCAGATGTTGATGCATTTGCAGAACCTGATGCCGACGGTGTCGTCTATCTCTCTGGCGGACACAGTAGGGCGCCATCTGCGCGCGCCGGAAGTGCTGCCAACGGAGAAGGGTAAGTCGTTCGACGCCCGGACCCGTCCATGGTTTATCGGACAAGCGGAAGCCAGCAACTTTCCTCACTACACCCGCCCCTATCTGGACTATTTTACCCAACATCCTACGGTCACTCTCTATAAGCCGGTCATTTCACCGGAAGGCCGCCTGAAGGGCACGCTCGCTTTCCATCTTGATTTAACGTCCATGGGGTATACCCTGCGCCAGATGGTGGCGCCGGTTCAGGGTGAGTTTTTTGTTGTGGAGCGTGACGGCGCTGTTGTGCTGCATCCGGACACGGGGGCGCTCTTTAAGCAGTACGTAAGCGAAGCGCTGATGGACCAAATGACCAGCGGCGAGGGCCATCTTTTCGACCCCAAAAGTAAAACCTGGTATTACTACTACTCTTTCACCAATCCGGACTGGTTTGTGATTTATCGGGTCTCCGATGCCACGCTTACCGTCATCACCCGGCATGAAACCACCGTCGTCGGCTGGGGATTTGCGCTGGCGGCAATCACCATCATTCTGTTCGGGCTTTACCTTCGTCATGCCTCGCGTTCTGTGCTGATGAACATTATCAATGCCATCAAAACCGGCGACGTCAACCAGGCGCCACGCCTTGAAGCGATGCTCAGCCATACCATTCGGACCAATAAAGAACGCGAGCTGGCCTATGTCCGTCAGGCCACCCATGATGCGCTGACAGGCTGCAAAAACCGCCGTGCGTTCGACAATGATGTGGATGAGCTGCTGACCGCCCATCAACCCTTCGTTCTGGCGCTGATCGACATCGATAACTTCAAGTCCATTAACGACACCTGGGGCCACCTGAGCGGGGATATTGTGCTGCGCAACGTGGCACGCGAAGGTATTCAGATCATGCAGCCGCACCACGTTTCCGTTTACCGCTACGGTGGAGAAGAGTTCGGCGTGATCTTCCCGGGCGAGCTGATGAACTCCGCGCACGCGCTACTGGAAGCCTGGCGCACCGCCGTTGAAAAGCGGACCTGGCGGGAAGAGAACCTGCGAGTGACCTTCAGCGCCGGGACGGGAGAGTGGCACTTCGAACCGCTGGAACAATTTATCGGTAGCGTAGATGAAGCGCTGTATACCGCTAAACAACAGGGTAAAAACCGCATCGTAAGCACGGCCAGCCGATAATACCCTTCCTCAAATTCTGCCCGATCTGACGGGCAGAATGCTCTCCGCGGTAAAATTGTAACCGGTTTCAGAAAAATGCCGATTTCTTTGTGATGCCTGACACACAATCGTGGTAAAGCGGTTGTTGAAGCAGTCTGCACGGGATAATTATCAATAAACACATGTAGATCGAGGCTGACTATGAAGAACATCGTTTTATGCTGTGCAGCGGGAATGTCAACCAGCATGCTGGTTCAACGTATGAAAGATGCCGCGCAGAAAAAAGGAGTCGAAGTAACCATTAAAGCCGTTGCGGTCGCGGAGTTCAAAGATAACATCGCGACGGCTGATATCGTATTACTGGGGCCACAGGTCAAATACGAACAGGCAAAACTCCAGGCGCAGGCCGATCCGCTCGGAAAAAAGGTCGCGGTCATCGACATGATGGATTACGGCATGATGAAAGGTGATGCCGTACTGGAAAAAGCGCTCAAACTTCTGGAGTCATAATGGAAGACTTAGAAACCACGATCATGGAACTGCTGGTCAACGCAGGCGCGGCGCGCAGCGCGGCTCTGACGGCGTTGCAGATGGCGCGAAAAGGCGACTTTGACGAAGCCGAGAAAGCGATGGAAGAGTCGCGTGAATATGTGAAACATGCGCATACGATCCAGACGCAGCTTATCGGTCTTGACGAAGGGACAGGAAAACTGCCGGTTAACCTGATCACCGTTCACTCTCAGGACCACCTGATGAACGCGATGGTTATTCAGGATCTGGCGGGCGACATGATTGAGCTTTATCGACGCATCCCGCTGGTAAACTGAAAATGCAGATATAAAAAAACCCGCCGAGGCGGGTTTTTTATTTACGGCATCAACGATTACTCGTTGTCGGAACCGCCCAGACCTGCGTTCAGCAGTTCTGCCAGGCTCGCGGATGCATCTTCGGCAGTCACCTGCGGTGCAGCTGGCAGTTCGCCCGCTGCGCGACGACGCATACGATCCTGGTGGTACGCATAACCGGTACCGGCCGGGATCAGACGACCCACGATAACGTTCTCTTTCAGACCGCGCAGTTCATCACGTTTACCTGCAACAGCCGCTTCGGTCAGGACACGCGTGGTTTCCTGGAACGATGCAGCAGAGATGAAGGACTCGGTTGCCAGAGACGCTTTGGTGATACCCAGCAGATCGCGCGAGAAGGTCGCGCCAATTTTGCCGTTCGCTTCCAGATCGCGGTTAGCGATCTTAACGCGTGAGTATTCAACCTGCTCGCCTTCCAGGAAGTCGGAGCTGCCTGCGTTTTCGATGGTCGCTTTACGCAGCATCTGACGAACGATAACTTCAATGTGTTTATCGTTAATCTTAACGCCTTGCAGACGGTATACGTCCTGTACTTCGTTAACAATGTAACGGGTAACAGCATGCACACCACGCAGACGCAGGATGTCGTGCGGCGCTTCTGGACCGTCGGAAACCACGTCACCACGTTCTACGCGTTCACCTTCGAACACGTTGAGCTGACGCCACTTAGGAATCATCTCTTCGTACGGCTCGCTGCCATCTACAGGCGTGATAACCAGACGGCGCTTACCTTTGGTCTCTTTACCGAAGGAGATGATACCGCTGATTTCAGCCAGGATTGCAGGCTCTTTCGGACGACGTGCTTCGAACAGGTCCGCAACGCGTGGCAGACCACCGGTGATGTCCTTGGTACCGCCGGATTCCTGAGGAATACGCGCCAGGGTATCACCAGAGCTGATCTGTACGCCATCTTCCAGCTGTACAATCGCTTTACCTGGCAGGAAGTACTGCGCAGGCATATCGGTACCAGGAATCAGAACGTCGTTACCCTGCGCATCAACGATTTTCAGTGCAGGACGCAGATCTTTACCACCGGTAGTACGTTCAGCAGAATCCAGAACCACCAGAGAAGACAGACCGGTCAGCTCGTCGGTCTGACGAGTAATGGTCTGGCCGTCGATCATGTCAGTAAAGCGGATGAAACCACTTACTTCGGTGATTACCGGCATGGTGTGTGGATCCCAGTTTGCAACGGTTTCACCGCCGGCAACCTGCTCGCCATCACCTTTCGCCATAACCGCACCGTAAGGCACTTTATAGCTCTCTTTGGTACGACCGAATTCGTCGATCAGCTTCAGCTCGGTGTTACGGGAAGTGATAACCAGTTTACCGCTGGAGTTCACAACCGACTTCGCGTTGCTGAGCTTGATGCTACCTTTGTTTTTCACCTGGATGCTGGATTCAGCAGCCGCACGAGATGCCGCACCACCGATGTGGAACGTACGCATCGTCAGCTGTGTACCCGGCTCACCGATGGACTGTGCCGCGATAACGCCGATAGCCTCACCTTTGTTGATGATGTGGCCACGCGCCAGGTCACGACCGTAGCAGTGCGCACACACACCAAAGTCGGTGTCACAGGATACAACGGAACGCACTTTCACGGAGTCAACAGAGTTCGCTTCCAGCAGGTCACACCACTGTTCGTGCAGCAGGGTGTTGCGTGGAACCAGAATGTCTGCGGTGCCCGGCTTCAGAATGTCTTCCGCAGTCACACGACCCAGTACGCGATCGCGCAGCGGCTCTTTAACATCACCACCCTCGATAACCGGGGTCATGGTGATACCTTCGAGGGTGCCACAATCGTCTTCGGTGACGACCAGATCCTGCGCAACGTCAACCAGACGACGCGTCAGATAACCGGAGTTCGCCGTTTTCAGTGCGGTATCCGCCAGACCTTTACGCGCACCGTGCGTGGAGATGAAGTACTGGAGTACGTTCAGACCTTCACGGAAGTTCGCGGTGATTGGCGTTTCGATGATGGAGCCATCTGGCTTCGCCATCAGACCACGCATACCTGCCAGCTGACGAATCTGTGCCGCAGAACCACGCGCACCGGAGTCGGCCATCATGTAGATGCTGTTGAAGGAGACCTGCTGCTCTTCTACGCCGTCACGGTTAATCACGGTTTCGGTTTGCAGGTTGTCCATCATCGCTTTGGATACACGATCGTTCGCCGCTGCCCAGATATCGATAACTTTGTTATAGCGTTCGCCTGCGGTTACCAGACCAGACTGGAACTGCTCCTGGATCTCAGCAACTTCAGCTTCCGCTTCAGAGATGATCTCGTGTTTCTTCTCTGGGATGACCATGTCATCGATACCAACAGATGCACCTGAACGCGCTGCATAAGCAAAGCCGGTGTACATTGTCTGGTCAGCGAAGATAACGGTCGGCTTCAGACCCAGAATGCGGTAACAGGTGTTCAGCATTTTGGAGATCGCTTTCTTGCCCAGCGCCTGGTTGACGATGGAGAAAGGCAGACCTTTCGGTACGATCATCCACAGAATGGCACGGCCAACGGTCGTGTCTTTCAGGCTGGTGTGCGCAACGAATTCGCCGTTTTCATCTTTTTCGTATTCGGTGATACGCACTTTAACGCGCGCATGCAGAGAGGCCAGGCCAGCGCGATAAATACGCTCAGCTTCTTTAGGGCCAGTCAGCACCATGCCTTCGCCTTTGGCGTTAACACAGTCACGGGTCATGTAGTACAGACCCAGTACAACGTCCTGAGAAGGAACGATGATAGGTTCACCGTTCGCTGGAGACAGGATGTTGTTGGTAGACATCATCAGCGCACGCGCTTCGAGCTGGGCTTCCAGCGTCAGCGGTACGTGAACAGCCATCTGGTCACCATCGAAGTCGGCGTTATAGGCCGCACAAACCAGCGGGTGCAGCTGGATAGCTTTACCTTCGATCAGTACCGGCTCAAATGCCTGGATACCCAGACGGTGCAGAGTTGGTGCACGGTTCAGCAGTACCGGGTGTTCGCGGATAACTTCGTCCAGGATATCCCAAACGACAGCTTCTTCACGCTCAACCATTTTCTTCGCGGCTTTGATGGTGGTGGCCAGGCCACGCAGTTCCAGCTTGCCGTAGATGAACGGTTTGAACAGCTCCAGTGCCATTTTCTTCGGCAGACCGCACTGATGCAGACGCAGGTATGGACCTACGGTGATTACAGAACGACCGGAGTAGTCAACACGCTTACCGAGCAGGTTCTGACGGAAACGACCCTGTTTACCTTTGATCATGTCGGCCAAAGATTTCAGAGGACGTTTGTTAGAACCGGTGATCGCACGACCGCGACGACCGTTATCCAACAGGGCATCGACCGCTTCCTGCAGCATACGTTTTTCGTTGCGTACGATGATGTCCGGCGCAGCCAGATCCAGCAGACGTTTCAGACGGTTGTTACGGTTGATCACGCGACGATAAAGATCGTTCAGATCTGACGTTGCGAAACGACCACCATCCAGCGGAACCAGCGGACGCAGATCTGGTGGCAGAACCGGCAGAACGGTCAGAATCATCCACTCTGGTTTGTTACCAGACTGAACGAACGCTTCCAGCAGTTTGATACGCTTGGTCAGCTTTTTACGCTTGGTCTCGGAGTTGGTTTCGTTCAGCTCTTCGCGCAGAGTTTCACACTCTTGCTCCAGATCCATGCTCTTCAGCAGGGCCTGGATAGCTTCCGCACCCATCTTCGCGTCGAATTCGTCACCGAACTCTTCCAGCGCGTCCAGATACTGTTCTTCGGTCAGGATCTGGTTACGTTCCAGATTGGTCATCCCGCCTTCGATAACCACATAAGATTCGAAGTACAGAACACGTTCGATATCGCGCAGCGGCATATCCAGCAGCAGGCCGATACGGGACGGCAGAGATTTCAGGAACCAGATGTGAGCGGTTGGAGACGCCAGCTCGATGTGGCCCATACGCTCACGGCGTACTTTGGTCTGGGTCACTTCAACGCCACACTTCTCACAGATCACACCACGGTGTTTCAGGCGCTTGTACTTACCGCACAGGCACTCGTAATCTTTTACTGGCCCGAAAATACGCGCACAGAAAAGGCCGTCACGCTCAGGTTTGAACGTACGGTAGTTAATGGTTTCCGGCTTTTTAACTTCACCGAAAGACCATGAACGGATCATGTCTGGCGAAGCCAGAGCAATTTTGATCGCATCAAACTCTTCGGTTTTAGTTTGCGCTTTCAGAAACTTTAATAAGTCTTTCACGGATTTGCTCCCGTCGGAGTTAGCACACTCTGCTGTCGGGCGTTAACCCGACAGCAGTGACCTGTTTGAGCGAGAATTACTCGTCTTCCAGTTCGATGTTGATACCCAGCGAACGAATCTCTTTCAACAGTACGTTGAAGGATTCTGGCATGCCCGGCTCCATCTGATGGTTGCCGTCTACGATGTTTTTATACATCTTAGTACGACCGTTCACGTCATCAGACTTAACGGTGAGCATTTCCTGCAAGGTGTATGCTGCGCCGTATGCTTCCAGCGCCCACACTTCCATCTCCCCGAAGCGCTGACCACCGAACTGAGCCTTACCACCCAGCGGCTGCTGAGTAACCAGGCTGTAAGAACCGGTAGAACGAGCGTGCATCTTGTCGTCGACCAGGTGGTTCAGTTTCAGCATGTACATGTAACCTACGGTTACCGGACGCTCGAACTGTTCACCGGTACGGCCGTCAAACAGCGTAATCTGACCAGACGTTGGCAGACCACCCAGTTGCAGCAGCTCTTTGATTTCAGCTTCTTTTGCACCGTCGAATACCGGCGTTGCAATTGGCATACCTTTGCGCAGGTTCTCTGCCAGACGCAGCACTTCTTCATCGCTGAAGGTGTTCAGGTCGACTTTCTGACGAACGTCGGTACCCAGATCATAGGCACGCTGGATGAACTCGCGCAGTTTCGCGACTTCCTGCTGCTGTTTCAGCATGGCGTTGATCTTATCGCCGATACCTTTCGCAGCCATACCCAGGTGGGTTTCCAGAATCTGACCGATGTTCATACGAGACGGTACGCCCAGTGGGTTCAGTACGATATCTACCGGCGTACCGTTAGCATCGTGCGGCATATCTTCGATCGGGTTGATCTTAGAGATAACACCCTTGTTACCGTGACGACCTGCCATCTTATCACCAGGCTGGATCTGACGTTTAACAGCCAGATACACCTTAACAATCTTCAGCACGCCTGGTGCCAGATCGTCGCCCTGAGTGATTTTACGGCGTTTCGCTTCGAGTTTTTTCTCGAACTCGTGTTTCAGTTCGTCATACTGCTCAGCCAGTTGTTCCAGCTGATTCTGTTTCTCTTCGTCGGTCAGGCCCAGTTCCAGCCAGCGATCGCGTGGCAGTTTGTCGAGCTTCTCAGCTTCAACGCCACCGGCAACCAGCACCGCATAGATACGGCTGAACAGACCTGCTTCGAGGATTTGCAGTTCTTCAGACAGGTCTTTCTTAGCCTGTTTGAGCTGCATCTCTTCGATTTCCAGCGCACGCTTATCTTTCTCAACGCCATCACGAGTGAAGACCTGAACGTCGATAACCGTACCGGAAACACCGTTTGGTACGCGCAGAGAAGAGTCTTTAACGTCAGACGCTTTCTCACCGAAGATAGCACGCAGCAGTTTCTCTTCTGGCGTCAGCTGGGTTTCACCTTTCGGCGTCACCTTACCTACCAGAATATCACCGCCGGTGACTTCCGCACCGATGTAAACAATACCGGATTCATCCAGTTTGGAGAGCGCAGCTTCACCCACGTTAGGGATGTCGGCAGTGATCTCTTCTGGCCCCAGCTTGGTGTCACGGGACACACATGCCAGTTCCTGAATGTGGATGGTGGTGAAACGATCTTCCTGAACCACACGCTCTGAGACGAGGATGGAGTCTTCGAAGTTGTAACCGTTCCACGGCATGAACGCTACGCGCATGTTCTGACCGAGCGCCAGTTCACCGAGGTCGGTGGACGGACCATCTGCCAGCACGTCGCCGCGCTCAACTGGCTCACCCAGAGACACACATGGCATCTGGTTGATACAGGTGTTCTGGTTAGAGCGGGTGTATTTGGTCAGGTTGTAGATGTCGATACCCGCTTCGCCCGGATACATCTCGTCTTCGTTAACTTTGATAACGATACGGGATGCGTCAACGTACTGAACGGTACCGCCACGCTTAGCAACTGCTGTAACACCGGAGTCAACGGCAACAGCACGTTCCATACCGGTACCAACCAGCGGCTTGTCAGCACGCAGAGTTGGAACGGCCTGACGTTGCATGTTCGCACCCATCAATGCACGGTTGGCGTCATCGTGTTCCAGGAACGGGATCAGGGACGCACCGACGGATACCACCTGCTGAGTGGATACGTCCATGTAGTCAACCTGGTCGCGGCTGAACAAGCTGGATTCGCCTTTGCTACGGCAGGTAACCAGATCTTCTACAAAGTGGCCTTCGTCATCCAGGTTGGAGTTCGCCTGAGCGATAACGTAGTTGCCTTCTTCGATAGCAGACAGGTAATGAATTTCGTCAGTAACAACACCGTCGGTCACTTTACGATACGGGGTCTCGAGGAAACCGTATTCGTTCGTCTGTGCGTACACGGACAGGGAGTTGATCAGACCGATGTTTGGACCTTCAGGCGTTTCGATTGGACATACGCGACCGTAGTGAGTCGGGTGTACGTCTCGAACTTCAAAGCCTGCGCGTTCACGGGTCAGACCGCCTGGGCCGAGTGCGGAGATACGACGTTTGTGCGTGATCTCAGACAGCGGGTTGTTCTGGTCCATGAACTGAGACAGCTGGCTGGAACCGAAGAACTCTTTCACTGCCGCAGAAATCGGCTTGGCGTTGATCATATCCTGAGGCATCAGGGTATCCAGATCGCCCAGAGACAGACGCTCTTTCACCGCACGCTCTACACGTACCAGGCCAACGCGGAACTGGTTTTCCGCCATTTCGCCTACGGAACGGATACGACGGTTGCCGAGGTGGTCGATATCGTCCACTTCGCCTTTACCGTTACGGATATCGATGAGCTTCTTCATCACTTCAATGATGTCGTCTTTGCTCAGGATACCGGAACCTTCGATTTCGTCGCGCAGCAGAGAACGGTTGAACTTCATACGACCAACCGCGGACAGATCGTAGCGGTCTTCGGAGAAGAACAGGTTCTCGAACAGGCTTTCAGCCGCTTCGCGAGTTGGTGGCTCACCAGGACGCATCATGCGGTAGATTTCGACCAGCGCGCTCAGACGATCGTTGGTTGGGTCGACGCGTACAGTCTCAGAGATGTACGGACCGTGGTCCAGATCGTTGGTGAACAGCGTTTCGATACGTTTGTGGCCAGCCTGGCTCAGCTTAGCCAGCAGATCCAGGCTCAGCTCCATGTTCGCCGGACAGATCAGCTCGCCAGTTGATTCATCAACGTAATCTTTCGCGGCTACTTTTCCTGCAATGTATTCAACCGGAACTTCGATGTGTTTGATATCATCTTTTTCCAGCTGGCGGATGTGGCGCGCGGTGATACGGCGACCTTTTTCCACATACACTTTGCCGTCGGCTTCGATGTCGAACGACGCGGTCTCACCACGCAGACGTTCCGGCACCAACTCCATCTGCAACTTGTTGTCGCGGATTTCAAAGATCACTTTCTCAAAGAACAGGTCCAGGATCTGCTCAGTGGTATAGTTCAGTGCACGCAGAATGATGGTTGCAGGCAGCTTACGACGACGGTCGATACGGACAAACAGGTTGTCTTTTGGATCGAATTCGAAGTCCAGCCATGAACCACGGTAAGGAATGATGCGTGCGTTATACAGTACTTTACCGGAAGAGTGCGTTTTACCTTTATCGCTGTCGAAGAAGACGCCCGGGCTACGGTGCAGCTGGGAAACGATAACACGCTCAGTACCGTTGATAACGAAAGTACCGTTGTCCGTCATGAGTGGAATTTCACCCATGTAGACTTCTTGTTCTTTAATATCTTTTACGGTGCCTTCCGGCGCTTCGCGCTCGTAGATCACCAGACGCAGTTTTACGCGCAGCGGTGCGGAATAGGTCACGCCACGGATCTGACATTCCTGAACGTCAAACACCGGTTCGCCAAGGCGGTAGCTGACGTACTGCAGCTCGGAATTACCGCTGTAGCTCTGAATCGGGAACACGGAACGGAAGGCTGCTTCCAGGCCGTACTGCCCTTCAGGATCTTGCTCGATAAACTTCTGGAACGAGTCAAGCTGGATAGAAAGGAGATATGGAATGTCCAGAACTTGTGGACGTTTACCAAAATCCTTACGAATACGTTTTTTCTCGGTATAGGAGTAAACCATAGGGTTCCTCAGCTCGCTGACAAGTCGACCCATCTGTCCGACGAAGGGACAGTTTGTGCAACACCATTTTGTGGACCGGAAAATTGAATACTTTCCGCAATACCTGTTGCTATCACGCTTAAACCATTTCATTGCGATTTACACAGAGCGAGCACCCTGTCGCAGTATATTAAGTCGTCGATAGAAACAAGCATTGTCAGGACAACCAGCAGTCAAACAGTGTGAAATGCTGCTGATGCCTTACAGCGCAAAAAGGCTGGTGACTAAAAAGTCACCAGCCATCAGCCTAATTGCTTAGGCTGCAACCAGAAAAGTTGGCTTATTTAACTTCAACTTCAGCGCCAGCTTCTTCCAGAGATTTTTTCAGTGCTTCTGCGTCGTCTTTGCTCACGCCTTCTTTCAGCGCAGCTGGAGCAGATTCTACCAGGTCTTTAGCTTCTTTCAGACCCAGGCCAGTTGCGCCACGTACTGCTTTGATTACAGCAACTTTGTTCGCGCCAGCAGCTTTCAGAATTACGTCGAATTCAGTTTTTTCTTCAGCAGCTTCAGCCGGGCCCGCAGCTACAGCTACAGCAGCAGCAGCAGAAACACCGAATTTTTCTTCCATTGCAGAAACCAGCTCTACAACGTCCATTACGGACATAGCTGCTACTGCTTCAATGATTTGATCTTTAGTGATAGACATTTAAATTGTTCCTGAAAATCAGAATAAGTTTATACGTAAGCAAATGCTTTATAAAGATAACTGCGATTAAGCAGCTTCTTTCGCATCGCGTACAGCAGCCAGAGTGCGAACCAGTTTGCCAGCCGCAGCTTCTTTCATGGTTGCCATCAGGCGTGCAATTGCTTCTTCGTAGGTCGGCAGGGTTGCCAGGCGATCGATTTGCGATGCCGGGATCAACTCACCTTCAAAGGCTGCAGCTTTGACCTCAAATTTTGCATTCGCTTTCGCGAACTCTTTGAACAGACGAGCAGCAGCGCCCGGGTGTTCCATAGAGTATGCAATCAGGGTCGGACCAACAAACGTGTCTTTCAGGCACTCGAACTGAGTACCTTCAACTACGCGACGCAGCAGGGTGTTACGAACAACACGCATGTATACGCCAGCTTCACGACCTGCTTTACGCAGTTCAGTCATTTTGTCTACAGTAACGCCACGGGAATCCGCAACTACTGCAGACAGCGCGCCTTTGGCTACTTCGCTGACTTCAGCAACAATCGCTTGTTTGTCTTGAAGATTTAAAGCCATTAGCTTTGCTCCTGGATGTTTGCCGGAACTCATGTTCCGGAACTCACTTCACTCGACCCAACGGGAAGAGCGTCTTAATACGGTGAGCAGAAACAAGCCAGAGTATTTAAAATAATCTTAGCGTTCTGTCACCGTCTACGCAGGGGATTAAGTTTCTTGCGAAACACCTGCGGTCTTCGACGGAGGCCTGGATAGGCCAGGCTCCAACGAACAATTCTTTTTGCCGCTAACTTTTGTTAGCAAACGTGGGGGTAAGATTGTAGACAAAATCACCGCCCACGTAAAGGCATTAGTTTGCAGCAGCGCTCAGGCCAGCCTGGTCAACTGCAACACCTGCACCCATGGTGGTGGAGATGCTAACTTTCTTGATGTACACGCCTTTCGCCTGAGTTGGTTTTGCTTTTTTCAGCGCAACCAGCAGAGCTTCCAGGTTTTCTTTCAGTTTGTCAGCGTCAAAGTCCACTTTACCGATGGTGGTGTGGATGATGCCGTTTTTGTCGTTACGATAACGAACCTGACCTGCTTTAGCGTTCTTAACCGCTTCAGCAACGTTAGGGGTTACAGTACCCACTTTCGGGTTTGGCATCAGGCCGCGTGGACCCAGAACCTGGCCCAGCTGGCCAACAACGCGCATTGCATCTGGAGAAGCAATAACAACGTCAAAGTTCATTTCGCCTTTCTTGATCTGATCAGCCAGATCTTCCATACCTACCAGTTCAGCGCCGGCAGCTTTAGCAGCTTCAGCGTTTGCACCCTGAGCAAATACAGCTACGCGTACGGAACGGCCAGTACCGTGTGGCAGTACAGTTGCGCCACGAACGTTCTGATCGGATTTACGAGCGTCGATGCCCAGGTTAACGGCAACGTCAACGCTTTCAACGAACTTAGCGGTAGCCAGTTCTTTCAGCAGAGCGATAGCTTCGTTGATGTCGTACTGTTTGGTCGCATCAACTTTGTCACGGATCACGGACATGCGCTTGGTCAGTTTAGCCATTTCTTAGTCCTCCACTACCAGGCCCATGGAACGTGCAGTACCTTCGATGGAGCGAGTCATCGCTTCAATGTCGGAACCAGTCATGTCGGCAGCTTTGGTCTGCGCGATTTCCTGCAACTGAGCGCGGGAAATTTTACCCACTTTGTCTTTGTTCGGCTTACCGGAACCAGACTTGATGCCCGCTGCTTTCTTCAGCAGAACTGCTGCTGGAGGGGTTTTGGTAACGAAAGTGAAAGAACGGTCAGCGTAAACAGTGATTACAACTGGGATTGGCAGACCTTTCTCCATGGATTCAGTTTTGGCGTTGAACGCTTTACAGAATTCCATGATGTTCACACCCTGCTGACCCAGAGCTGGACCAACTGGTGGACTTGGGTTCGCCATACCTGCTGCAACCTGCAGCTTGACGTAGGCTTGTACTTTCTTAGCCATTCTAAAATCCTCTGATTGGGTAATAACGCCTCGGAGAGGCTCCCCGTGAATAAAATTCGTTTTACGGGTCGGAACCCATAAAAACAAAAGGCGCGAAATTGTATTCCAATCTCGCGCCCTGTGCAACGATTAAATCGTCGCTTTTTTGATCGCTGCTTAGGCTTTTTCTACCTGAGCAAAGTCCAGCTCTACCGGGGTCGCACGACCAAAGATAGAAACGGAAACTTTCAGGCGGGACTTCTCGTAGTCCACTTCTTCGACGACGCCATTAAAGTCAGCAAACGGACCGTCGTTAACACGAACCATCTCACCCGGTTCAAACAGCGTTTTCGGACGCGGTTTGTCACCCACCTGCTGGAGGCGGTTCATAATCGCATCAACTTCTTTGTCGCTGATTGGCGCCGGACGGTCAGATGTGCCGCCGATAAAGCCCATCACGCGTGGTACGCTGCGCACCAGGTGCCAGCTCGCGTCGTTCATCACCATCTGAACCAGCACGTAACCCGGGAAGAATTTACGTTCGCTTTTGCGACGTTGGCCGCCACGGATCTCAACCACTTCTTCGGTCGGAACCATAACTTCGCCAAATAACTCTTCCATATTGTGTAATTTGATATGCTCACGCAGCGACGTAGCTACGCGGCCTTCAAAACCGGAAAACGCCTGAACGACGTACCAGCGCTTTTTAGGGGCTTCAGACATCTCAGAACCTCAGGCCAGTGATAAAGGATACCAGGCGAACCAGAATACCATCCAGTCCCCACAGGATCAGTGACATTACAGCGGTTACCGCCGCTACAATCAGCGTGGTGTGCAATGTTTCCTGGCGAGTCGGCCAAATGACCTTGCGGACTTCGGTACGCGCTTCGCGGGCAAACGCAACGGTCGCTTTGCCTTTCGTCGTCAACAGCGCGACACCACCCGCCGCAGCAATCAGAATTACCACTGCAAGCGCGCGTAGCGGCAGCATCATGTCACGATAAAGATAGTTGCCGACAATCGCCACAATCAGCAGCACGGCTACAACTACCCATTTCATCGCTTCCAGGCCGCGCCCGCTCCCTTGAGCTTCGGTATTCGCACTCATAAACCAACCTGTCAGAAGTATTCTACAAACATTTTCACCCCGCGAGTGCGAGGCAAACCAATCGAAATGCTATTCGCTTTTCGTATTATACGCTCTCCGCAGAGCCTGTCTCAGCAATGATTATGACAAAATTAATCACTGATGAGCCAGGTTCTGATGTGAAAGCGTGCAAAAAGGGCATCAAATGATGCCCTTTTATTGCGCATTGCGTCAAATGTTATCAGCGATTAGCCGAGAACTTTAGCAACAACGCCCGCGCCAACGGTACGGCCGCCTTCACGGATTGCGAAACGCAGACCGTCGTCCATCGCGATTGGGTGGATCAGAGTCACAACCATCTTGATGTTGTCGCCTGGCATTACCATCTCTACGCCTTCTGGCAGTTCGATGGTACCGGTCACGTCAGTTGTACGGAAGTAGAACTGTGGACGGTAGCCTTTGAAGAACGGAGTATGACGGCCGCCTTCGTCTTTGGACAGAATGTACACTTCAGATTCGAACTTGGTGTGTGGCTTGATTGAGCCTGGCTTCGCCAGAACCTGACCACGTTCGATTTCTTCACGTTTGATACCACGCAGCAGAACACCAACGTTCTCACCAGCACGGCCTTCGTCCAGCAGTTTGCGGAACATTTCAACGCCAGTACAGGTAGACTTCGCAGTCTCTTTGATACCAACGATTTCAACTTCTTCACCAACTTTGATGATACCGCGCTCTACACGACCGGTAACAACGGTACCACGACCGGAGATGGAGAATACGTCTTCGATTGGCAGCAGGAATGGCTTGTCAATCGCACGCTCTGGTTCTGGGATGTAAGAATCCAGGAAGCCAGCCAGTTCGATGATTTTCGCTTCCCACTCTGCATCGCCTTCCAGCGCTTTCAGCGCGGAACCACGAACGATTGGAGTGTCGTCGCCTGGGAAATCGTACTGAGACAGCAGTTCACGAACTTCCATCTCTACCAGTTCCAGCAGCTCTTCGTCATCAACCATGTCGCACTTGTTCAGGAACACGATGATGTAAGGAACGCCTACCTGACGACCCAGCAGGATGTGCTCACGAGTCTGAGGCATAGGGCCATCAGTCGCAGCAACAACCAGGATCGCGCCGTCCATCTGCGCAGCACCGGTGATCATGTTTTTAACATAGTCGGCGTGGCCTGGGCAGTCTACGTGTGCGTAGTGGCGAGTCGGGGTGTCATACTCAACGTGAGAAGTGTTGATGGTGATACCACGAGCTTTTTCTTCTGGTGCGTTATCGATCTGGTCGAAAGCACGAGCAGCACCGCCGTAGGTTTTAGCCAGTACGGTAGTGATTGCAGCGGTCAGCGTTGTTTTACCATGGTCAACGTGGCCGATAGTACCGACGTTAACGTGCGGTTTTGTACGTTCAAACTTTTCTTTAGACATCGATTGTCCCTCTAAGACACGGATAAATCGGTGATATCACCACATCAACCAGGCGAAAATGCCTGAACTGTTGAATACATTTACATTGAAACAGAGAGAAAGGGAGGGAGAAGTGAAGTGGTGCTGATACCCAGAGTCGAACTGGGGACCTCACCCTTACCAAGGGTGCGCTCTACCAACTGAGCCATATCAGCACGTATTGGAGCGGGCAGCGGGAATCGAACCCGCATCATCAGCTTGGAAGGCTGAGGTAATAGCCATTATACGATGCCCGCATCCTGAAACTCGGCTACCCAGTTCTTTCTGTAACAAAAAAAGAGATTTCTCTCTTTTCTGTTCGAGCTGGTCAATTTTTCCAACCAGCTCCGGCGGCGTTGACGCTGCCAGAAAGTGGTGGTGGGGGAAGGATTCGAACCTTCGAAGTCTGTGACGGCAGATTTACAGTCTGCTCCCTTTGGCCGCTCGGGAACCCCACCGGACTTGATGGTGCCGACTACCGGAATCGAACTGGTGACCTACTGATTACAAGTCAGTTGCTCTACCTACTGAGCTAAGTCGGCATCAAGTAGCGCGCATTCTATGGAGACCTGCGCAGTCATGCAACTAAAAAATTGCATAAAACGTTCTTTCGCTCACATTTTATTCGAAACCAGGGCTAACCGCTGTAAATTCATCCGCTCACGGTTAAAAATTCAACATGAACGCCTGATTTCGGCACGCTATAGCCCCACGTGATACCTGCCCGGTTAAGCATCGCTTTCCCATATTTTTTCTTATTATTCCTCTCATCTGGTGTTAACCTCCTGCCCATTGTCCAAAATTAACTATGTGATGAGCCCGCACCCGCCGTTTCGTGATGGTTCACAGAAGCATGCTTATGAGCAAAAAAGAGCAAACGTTAATGACGCCCTATCTTCAGTTTAACCGTAGCCAGTGGGCAGCCCTGCGTGACTCCGTCCCTATGACACTGACGGAAGGTGAAATCGCACGGCTAAAAGGGATAAACGAAGATCTCTCCCTGGAAGAGGTGGCAGAAATCTATCTCCCCCTCTCTCGCTTGCTTAACTTCTATATCAGCTCCAATTTGCGTCGTCAGGCCGTACTGGAACAGTTCCTCGGCACGAACGGTCAACGTATTCCTTATATCATCAGTATTGCGGGCAGCGTGGCAGTGGGTAAAAGTACCACCGCGCGTGTGCTTCAGGCGCTGCTGAGCCGCTGGCCGGAACACCGCAGCGTGGAGCTGATCACCACAGACGGCTTCCTGCATCCCAACGAGGTGTTGAAAGAACGCGGCCTGATGAAAAAGAAGGGCTTCCCGCTCTCTTATGATATGCACCGCCTGGTAAAGTTTGTTTCAGATCTAAAATCGGGCGTACCTCACGTTACCGCGCCGGTTTACTCGCATCTGATCTACGACCGCATCCCGGATGGCGACAAAACGGTTGTGCAGCCCGACATCCTGATTCTGGAAGGCTTAAACGTCCTGCAAAGCGGGATGGATTACCCTCACGATCCGCATCATGTGTTTGTCTCTGACTTTGTCGATTTCTCAATTTATGTCGATGCGCCGGAAGATTTGCTGCAACGCTGGTATATCAACCGCTTCCTGAAGTTCCGCGAAGGGGCGTTCACCGACCCGGATTCCTACTTCCACAACTACGCCCAGCTCTCTGAAGAAGAGGCTATCAGCGTGGCGACCGGGCTGTGGAATGAGATCAACTACGTCAACCTCAAAGAGAACATCCTGCCGACGCGCGAACGCGCAAGCCTGATCCTCACCAAGAGTGAGAAACACGCCGTCGACCAGATTCGTTTACGGAAGTAGACCTCAGACGTAAAAAAACCGGCTTATCGCCGGTTTTTTTATTTATGCATGCGGCTTTTCGCCGTTTTCATCCTGATCGACCGCGAAGCAGGCCACCAGCTGTCCACCATAATCCTTTAGCTGTGGCTGCAACTGCGTACACGGACCGAAGCGGCGACGGCAGCGGGCGTTAAACGCACATCCCGGCGGCGGGTTAAGCGGGCTTGGCAACTCACCGGTCAGCTTAATGCGCTCCCGGCGGTCATCCGGGTTCAGCCGCGGCGTCGCAGACAGCAGTGCCTGGGTATACGGATGACGCGGGTTAGTAAAGATCTGATCTTTCGTCCCCTTCTCCACGCAGCGTCCCAAATACATCACCATCACCTCATCGGCAATGTGCTCGACCACGGACAGGTCATGGGAGATGAAGACGTACGACAGTCCCAGATCCTGCTGTAAATCCATCATCAGGTTAAGCACCTGCGCGCGAACGGACACGTCAAGCGCTGAGACCGGCTCATCGGCAATCACCACATCCGGGTCAAGCATCAGCCCACGAGCGATGGCAATACGCTGACGCTGACCACCAGAGAACATATGCGGGTAGCGATCGTAATGCTCGGTTTTAAGCCCCACCTTCGCCATCATCGCCAGCGCTTTTTCACGACGCTGCTCTTTGCTCAGATTGCTGTTAATCAGTAGCGGTTCTTCCAGAATCTGCCCCACTTTTTTACGCGGGTTTAAAGAACCGTACGGGTTCTGGAACACAATCTGGATTTTCTGGCGACGCAGCTTCTGCGCCTGCGGATCGTGCTTGAGCAGATCCTGGCCCTGATAGTAAAGCTCGCCGCCGGTTGGCGTTTCAATCATCGTCAGCAGACGGCCCAGCGTGGATTTCCCACAGCCCGACTCCCCGACGACCGCCAGCGTTTTACCGCGTTCAAGGCTGAAGGAGACGCCGTCCAGCGCTTTTACCAGGCGCTCAGGGGCAAAGATCCCCTTCTTCACCGGGTAATGTTTTTTCAGGTCGATAGCCTGCAACAGCGGCTGTTGCGTGGTGGCCTCGTGCGTACTCATAGTGTTGGCCTCCCGGCATCATCGAGTGGGTAGTGGCATTTTGACTGCCGACCATCGGCCAGCAGATTCAGCTCTGGCTCCTCGGCGCGGCATTTATCCGTCGCATACGGGCAGCGCGGATTCAGCAGGCAGCCCTGCGGACGGTCATATTTACCCGGAACCACACCCGGCAGTGACGCCAGACGCGCTTTGTCCTGGGCAAACTCCGGCAGCGCACGCAGCAACGCCTGCGTATACGGATGACGCGGCGCGCGGAAGATATCGTGCGAACTTCCGGTCTCCACCACCTGACCCGCGTACATCACGATGATTTTGTGCGCCGCTTCCGCCACCAGCGCCAGATCGTGCGTAATCAGCACCAGCGCCATGTTCTCTTTCTGCTGCAGCTCCAGCAGCAGCTCGATGATCTGTGCCTGGATGGTCACGTCAAGCGCCGTCGTCGGTTCATCCGCAATCAGCAGCTTTGGCCGACAGGCAATCGCCATGGCGATCATCACGCGCTGGCTCATCCCGCCTGAAAGCTGGTGCGGGTAAACGTCCAGACGCGATGCTGGGTCAGGTATCCCCACCTGGTTCAGCAGATCGATAGCACGCTGGCGACGGGTTTTCTTATTCCCACCCTGATGCACCTTAATCGCTTCCATAATCTGGAAACCCACGGTGTAGCATGGGTTCAGGCTGGTCATGGGGTCCTGGAAGATCATCGCCACTTCCGCGCCCACCAGCTGGCGGCGCTGTTTTTCGGAAATACGCTTCAGATCCTGACCGTTGAACTCCAGATTTTCCGCCATCACGCGGCCGGGGTAGTCAATCAGCCCCATAATCGCCAGCGAACTCACTGACTTACCGGAGCCCGACTCTCCTACAATCCCGACCACTTCGCCCTGATTAACGCTGTAGCTGATACGGTCCACGGCGCGAAACGGTGTGCCTTCGTCGCCAAAGTGCACGGATAATTTATTTACATTTAATAACGCCATCTCGTGCCTCTTACTGCTTCAGTTTGGGATCAAGTGCATCACGCAGACCATCACCCATCAGGTTAAATGCCAGCACCGTCAGCAGAATCGCCAGACCCGGGAAGGTGACGACCCACCAGGCGCTTTGCGCGAACTGCAACACGTCGGAGAGCATGGTGCCCCACTCCGGTGTTGGCGGCTGCGCACCCATGCCAAGGAAGCCAAGAGCGGCCATATCAAGAATGGCGTTAGAGAAACCGAGCGACGCCTGAACAATCAGCGGCGCAAGGCAGTTTGGGAAGATATTGATAAACATCTGACGCATCGCACCGGCACCCGCCACGCGAGAGGCGGTAACGTAGTCGCGGTTCACTTCCACCAGCACCGCCGCACGGGTCAGACGCACATAGTGCGGTAGCGCAACAAACGTCAGCGCAAGCGCGGCGTTACCAATCGACGGACCGAAGATCGCCACCAGCACCAGCGCCAGCAGCAGGCTTGGCAATGCCAGCATAATGTCGACGACGCGCATGATGATGTTATCAACAATGCCGCCGAAGTAGCCTGCCACCAGGCCGAGTACGATCCCCATGATCAGCGACAGTACGACAACGAGGCAGCCAACCAGCAGCGACAGGCGTGCGCCGTACATCAGGCGCGAAAGCACATCGCGACCCACGTCGTCGGTGCCCAGCAGGTGCGCCAGGCTTCCGCCGTCCTGCCATGCAGGAGGTGCCAGCAGCGCATCGCGGAACTGATCAGCCGGGTTATACGGCGCAAGGACGTTCGCAAACACCGCAATCAGGATCATGATGGAAACATACACCAGCCCGACGACCGCGCCTTTGTTGCGCTTGAAGTAGTGCCAGAATTCCTGCATCGGCGTCATTGGCACCGGTGCGGTGACCACTTTATTTTGAGTAAATTGTGACATGATGGCCCCTTACTTCTTATGACGAATACGCGGGTTCACCACGCCGTACAGCAAATCGACCAGCAGGTTGACGAGAATAATCATCGTCGCGACCAGCAGTACACCGCCCTGCACAACCGGATAGTCACGGCGTTGCAGCGCATCAATCAGCCAGCGTCCAAGACCCGGCCAGGAGAAGATGGTTTCGGTCAGGATCGCCCCCGCCAGCAGCGTACCGACCTGCAAACCGATAACGGTTACCACCGGCAGCATAGCGTTTCGCAGGGCATGAATGATGATGACGCGCATACGGGTCAGGCCTTTAGCGCGGGCAGTACGAATATAATCCTCGCCCAGCACTTCCAGCATGGAGGAACGGGTCATACGCACGATCACCGCCAGAGGGATGGTGCCCAGCACCATTGCAGGCAGGATCATGTGCGCAACCGCATCAATGAAGTTGCCCTCTTCGCCCCAGATCGCCGTATCAATCAGCATAAAGCCGGTTAACGGATTGGTGTCGTCAAGGAAAACCATATCGCTGACGCGTCCGGAGACCGGCGTCAGGTTCCACTGCACCGAGACCAGCATGATCAGCATCATGCCCCACCAGAAGATAGGCATGGAGTAGCCGGTCAGTGCCAGGCCAACAGCGGTGTGGTCAAAAATAGAGCCACGTTTAACGGCAGCCAGTACGCCAACGGGGATCCCTACCGCGGTCGCGAAGATCATGGCGCAGATACCGAGTTCCAGCGTCGCTTTAAAGCGAGGTACGAACTCGTCCCACACCGGAAGACGGCTTTTCAGTGAAATCCCTAAATCGCCGTGCAACACGCCCCAGATATAGTGGAGATACTGCTGCCACATCGGCTTATCAAGGCCGAGTTCAGCCAGCAGTTGCGCATGACGTTCAGGGGAGATACCACGCTCGCCCGCCATAATCATCACCGGATCACCCGGGATCATATGGACGAAGGCAAAAGTGAGAAGGGTGATACCGATAAACGTCGGGATAACCAGTCCCAGACGTCGGAGGATGAACTGCAACATAACCCGGATTCTCTCTGATGACGCACACTCAGTGGCGTGACGTCTGTATTGCTCACAAATGTAAATTCCCTCTCCCTGTGGGAGAGGGTTAGGGTGAGGGGGTGCATGCACGCCCCTCACCCCTGCCCTCTCCAGGAGGGAGAGGGAGAACACCCTACTTATTATTCAACAGACACGTTTTCGAAGTGGTGTTTGCCCAGTGGATCGACCACGTAGCCCTTCACTTCTTTACGCACTGGCTCGTACACGGTGGAGTGAGCAACAATCAGCGCCGGAGCCTGATCGTGCATGACAACCTGCGCTTGCTTGTACAGTTCGATACGTTTGTTGTGATCGTCGGTCGCACGCGCCGGCTGGATCAGATCTTCAAACGGCTTGTAGCACCAGCGAGAATAGTTAGAACCGTCTTTCGCTGCCGCACAGCTGAACAGGGTCGCGAAGAAGTTGTCCGGATCCCCGTTGTCGCCGGTCCAGCCCATCATGACCGCCTGGTGTTCACCCGCTTTGGCGCGCTTCAGGTACTCGCCCCACTCGTAGGTCACAATCTTGGCCTGTACGCCAATCTTCGCCCAGTCAGCCTGAACCATTTCCGCCATACGGCGTGCGTTCGGGTTGTAAGGACGCTGTACCGGCATCGCCCACAGCTCAACGGTAAAGCCTTTGTCCTGGCCCGCTTCTTTCAGCAACGCTTTCGCTTTCTCAGGATCGTAGGTGTAGTCCTTAATGTCGTCGTTATAGCCCCACATGGTTGGTGGGATCAGGTTCTTGGCCGCAACGCCTGCGCCCTGGTAAACGGCTTTGATGATCGCTTCTTTGTTCACCGCGTAGGTCAGCGCCTGACGCACTTTCACGTCATCGAACGGTTTCTTCTCGGTGTTGAAGGAGAGATAACCCACGTTCAGGCCCGCCTGCTCCAGCAGGTTGATATTTTTGTCCTGCTTCATGCGCGCGATGTCAGCCGGGTTTGGATACGGCATCACCTGACATTCGTTTTTCTGCAATTTTGCGTAACGCACGGATGCGTCAGGCGTGATGGAGAAGACCAGACGGTCGATCTGCGGCTTGGTACCCCAGTAACCCGGGAAGGCTTTATACAGAATACGGGAATCTTTCTGGTACTGAAGCAGCTGGAACGGGCCGGTACCGATTGGGTTCAGGTCCACTTTTTCCGGAGTGCCGGCTTTCAGCATGTTGTCCGCATACTCTTTAGAGAGAATCGAGGCGAAGTCCATCGCCAGGTCAGCCAGGAATGGCGCTTCCGGACGCGTCAGCACAAACTGGACGGTTTTATCGTCCACTTTTTTCACTTCAGCGATCAGGTCTGGCAGACCCATCCCTTCGAAGTATTCATAGCTGCCGCCAGATACTTTATGGTACGGGTTCTGGGCATTTTTCTGACGGTCGAAGGAGAACACAACGTCGTCGGCGTTAAAGTCGCGCGTAGGTTTAAATTCTTTGCTGTCCTGCCACTTCACGCCCTGACGCAGGTGGAAGGTATAGGTTTTACCGTCTTCGCTGATATCCCACTTTTCAGCCAGGCCAGGAATCACTTCCGTGGTGCCGGTTTTAAATTCAACCAGACGGTTATAGATCGGTACAGAGCTTGCGTCGTAAGTCGTACCAGAGGTAAAGAGCTGTGGGTTAAAGCCTTCCGGAGAGCCTTCAGAACAGTAAACCAGGGTTTTTGCCTGTACGCTTGCTGCAACGGTCATGGCCACCAGGCTCAGACCAAGCTTCAGCATCCCTGACTTCTTCAAGGAAATACTCATTATTGTGCTCCAATGTGATGTTTTGCTTTGTTGTGTTACGCCGCCTGACCTTTATTTATTTTTTACCCGGTCCGGTCGGTGATGCCCGAAGGCGTTAAAAGGGATAGAGAATCCTTTCAGAAGAGCGTTTGAGTTGCAGCGCAGATCCTCCCTGAAATGCCCCTCGTGCCCTACAATCTGTCAACAGAATGTGAAAACGTCAATACAGGTGGCGGGGATTTACGTGGAGTGTGAGAAACCGCAAACAAAGATTAAAAAAACCCTGACCGTGAGTTTTCAGCAGAGAAATTCATGCTACTCGCCATGATGCAGCACAATTATCTTCATATTTCGCAACACTCAGTGATTAAGTTTTATTCAGAATGGGTAAATTTTCTTACAGGATGGTGATTATCTGAGCACTAAATACCGCGAACGTTAAAACGCACAGCGAAAAATGCTGAGGTTATCCATAAGCAACGCGAAAAAAGATCAAACTATATATAAAAAAATACAATGGATTATGTCACAAAACCGCAAGCAGGCAGGGGGAAGCAGGGCTAAGGGGTATTTTGAGGACTCGTGCGGGGTAACGCGTTAATGCAAAAAGGGCTAACCTTGCGGTTAGCCCTTTTTAGAATGTGGTCGGCGAGAGAGGATTCGAACCTCCGACCCACTGGTCCCAAACCAGTTGCGCTACCAAGCTGCGCTACTCGCCGAATGCGGAGCGCATCTTACTGCTGAGGTGCGCCCCCGTCAATCCCTTATTTTCAAAAAGCCATTCAACTGGCGATATTCTCGCCAGACCAGCTACTGCGCGGCTTTTGTGGTGTTATCAGGGAGTTTACACCAGTTGTTGTTTTCGTTAATCCCACCGTTCGGTGAGGTATAGCCGAGACAGCCCATAATGGTGTCGTACAGCTCAACGTGACGGCGCGGTACCTTGATCTCTGCCTGCTGTTTCAGATGGGCAAACATTTTGGCTTTGTCCGGATTTTCCAGGTACTTATCCGACATCCACATGATCATCGGCACGCGGAACTGCTCAGGCGGGGCCAGCTTACGCGGCGTACCGTGTAAATGCTCTTTCTCGTTGATGGACTCGCCGTGGTCGGCCGCGTAGATCACAATCGCTTTCTTATCGCGAAGCTGGTCGATCACCCGACTGAGGAAGGTATCCACATACAGAATCGAGTTATCATAGGCATTGATCAGCTCCTGCTTGCTACAGTTCTTGTTAATGCCGACGCACTCAGGCGTCCATTTGGCGAAATCGCGCGTGTAACGCTGATAGTAGCTGTAGTGTGACCCTTTGGTATGCAGAACAATAAGATGCTTACCCTGCGGATGGTTTTTCAGTGACTGTTCCATCTCAGAGAGCAGCAGCATGTCATCAACGTTCTTTCCGCGGTTACGCGGCTCGGCGCCAATCTGCTCGCGGTAGGCGATGTTATCCGCCATGGTGTTGGTGTAGAACCACATCTCACTTTGCATGGCGAACAGATCGGAGCTAAATCCAAGCTGCTTCAGAACAGCAAACACGTTTTGCTCTTTGAGAGTGCGCTGAGGATTATCACTCGCACCGCCCTCACGAACAAACATACAGCGCAACGAGAGCTTCGTGGCGGTATCGCAGGAGTAGCCGCGGTAAGCTACAAGATTCTTTTCCTGCGCCAGTTTCGGGGTGGTATCGCGGTCATAACCGAGGATACCCATATGATCCCAGCGCGTCGTTTCGCCGATAACGAAGACCACGTAAGTATCATCCAGCCCTTCAGCCGGAGCCTGGTAGGTGAACTTTTTGGTTGGGTTAATCAGCGATTTCACATCGCTGGATTCGTCCGCCTGAGCCCAGGCATAAAGACCTAACGCCGACAGCCAATTAGACGGCAGATACGAGTTAGCCACCACGCCGCCGTAGCTTGGCATATCCACGCCTGTCGCTTTTTCGATCCTTTTTTGCTGTTTTTCCATCAGGCGAATAGGCGCCCACACCAGCAGACCCGCCAGAAGAACGACGGCGACGTTGCGGATGCGCTGTCCCCGGGTACGCAGCTGGCGTAACAGGGTGTAGCGGCAGGTGTTACTCCAGATAAAGAAGAGCGGGATCAGGCAGGTCAGAATCGTCCACAGGATGAACCCTTGACCCACCACCTCTTTCGAGAGGTCGATGTCCGTGGTCATCACCGAGGCCACAATACCGTAGCCAATGACCACATTCATGAATGTCATGTAATAGCTTGCGGCGGCGGAGATAATCACCACCAGCGAGGCCAGAACCTGCCATGTACGTCTGCCAAAAAGCGAGAGCAGACGTAGCAGGAAGAAGGTCGCCAGAATTGAGCCAAACACTTCAATCGCGGCAAAAATTCCATTTCTTACAGTGAGGTGTTCGAAATAACCTTCCACTCGTCTGAACAGCACCGCGCCATTCAGAAACAAACCGATATAGACAGCCAGCATCAGACACAATCTTTGCTGGGTAAGAGACCTAATATATTTCATGCAAACAACCCTGGGGGAAGGGGTATAAAGACCCGCCGAATCTCAGTGAGAAAGCTGACAGAGTAAGTAGATGCGAGAGAAACCGTTATCAGAAACGTCTACAAGCGCGATAAGTAGACCACAGCAGGAAAGAAAAGTGGCAGCAGAGAATGTGAATCGATGAAGATTTTTACAAAATAGCAAGTCCGGAAGCGATTTAGAAATAAATAAAAGAGGCCCTGCGGCCCCTTTTTATCGAATCATGCATGCGCTTCTTTATATACCTCGCGCTGCGGCTGACGAATCGTGGTGGACAGCGCCAGCGAAATAATCAGCAAGGCAAATATCACGCAGAATGTCACGTAGAAGCCACCAAACAGCGAGGCAATCAGTGAACCGCAAATACTGCCGATACCGAAGCCGAGATAAATCACGCCGTAGTTTTTCGCCAGGTTGTTCAGGCCGAAGAACTCGCTCACCAGCGACGGGAAGACGGTAATAGTGCCGCCAAAGTTAAAGGCTACGCAGGCTATCGCCGCAAAGAATGTCGCCTCGTTCAGCGGAGCGAACAGCAGTGCTGCCATACCCACCAGGGAGATCACCTGCCCCAGCGTAATCACGCGGATCCGGGCGATTTTGTCAGACAAGATACCCAGTACCAGACGACCCGAGAGGTTAGCGATGGAGATGACCGTTACGGCGTTCGCCGCCGTCGCCGCGTCCAGTTTTACCATTCCCTGCGCGATATCTTTCGCCACACCGATGACATACAGACCGCTCATGCAGGCCGTCAGGAACATCACCGCCAGCATCCAGTACTGCGGCTTACGCATGGACTGAGCGAGGGTGAAATCGTTCTCCACCACGCCGTTAACGGTTTTCACTTCCTGCTGCGGCGCATCTTTCATCAGCGTGGCGCCGAAGAGGATCATTACCAGCACAATCACGCCCCAGATCATAAAGGTTTTCTCAAGCCCAACCGAGGCCAGCAGATGCGCATCGATGAATTTGAAGCCGAGGCTGCCCAGGCCATATGAACCAATGGCAAATGCGGAGATAAGCCCTTTACGCTCCGGGAACCACTTCACGCAGTTAGACAGCGTCAGCAGATAACCTGCGCCGTCCGCCAGCCCCACCAGCACCCCGGCGCTCAGCCACAGCATCATCAGGTTGTTAGAATATGCCGTCAGGAAGAATCCCAAGCCCAGCAAGATCCCGGAGGCCATGGTTACACGCTTCACGCCGAAACGTTCCTGAAGTTTGCCCGCCACGGAAGAGGAAATTGCTAACCCAAGACTCAGCAAGCCGAAGGAGAATGCCACCTGGCTTATCGGCGCGCCGAGCTTATCGGACAGGGCGCTGTTAAACAGGCTCCAGGTATAGACCGATCCCAGTGCGAACTGGGTAACGATGGTGCCGAATAGCGTCAGCCAACGCGTGCGGTTATAAGTTGATGTGTTCATGGCAGTGTCCTGCAAGATAAATTATGGAAATTCGCTGAGGACAACGATAAACAAAACCTTTATAGCGTTGGGGAAAAACGGAATGAAATGCAGGAGAGAAGGAATGAAATGCCTGGGATCTGGAATGAATGACCTTGCCGGGGAATGAAGCGCTGTTCTGTTAGTGGGCACTATCGCTCCAGACCCCGTCATAATTGTATTAAATATGTTATCGTATCGTTTAAAAAAATAACAACCCTTAAAATTTGGCGCTCAATCCCAGCGTATATAAATATTCTTCTTCAGCTTGCTGGTTATAGCTGATCTTCGCCCAGGGATGTAAATCACCATACTGCGTATCGACACGCCACCCCAACGAGTTCACGCTGGCATGCCAGAGGGGATCGGTAAGCGACTGCGTGGTGGTTGTATCCTCAAACGCATTCACCGGTACGGGGGGAGCGCCATCAGTGCGCCACGCCATGACGGGCCCGGTGGTGAAATGTCCCGCCACGGGAAAATTCCAGCCAACGCTCAGAACGGTTTCCGCATCTGAACCGGATGGGTCGTTCAGGGCAAACCCCGCAGCATTCTGCGAATGATTAATACGCTCCGCGAGAATATCTTCATAACGAGGTTGGTGATCGGCGTCCCATGTATAGCGTTCCGTCGTATTACTTTGTGCATCTGAAACGATATATTCCTGTTGCCACGCAAAAGCGGTGTTACAAAAAAGCAGGCAGGCTGAAACACCCACCAGGCGAGAAGCAGCATGGCGACCACTGATTTTTTTTATCATCATCAAAGCGACTCCAGAAAGAGCCGAGTTCGGCGATATATGTCATTGTTCGAAGAGGTATTAGGGCGTATAGCCCTGTATTAACTATTGTCTCTTTAGCAGACACGTCAAGCCGGGCAGATTGAAATTTTTGCGTTTACCGTATCAGGAAGGGAGATGACCTATGCAACGTTGCGGCTGGGTAAGCCAGGATCAGCTTTATATCGATTATCACGACAAGGAATGGGGCGTACCGGAAACCGACGGTAAAAAACTGTTTGAAATGATTTGCCTTGAAGGCCAGCAGGCCGGGCTGTCGTGGATCACCGTTCTGAAAAAGCGTGAGAACTATCGCAAAGCCTTCCACCAGTTCGATCCGGCTGCGGTTGCCGCCATGACCGACGACGACGTACAAAAGCTGGTTCTGGATACCGGTATCATCCGCCATCGCGGTAAAATTCAGGCCATTATTGGTAACGCGCGTGCTTATCTGGCGATGGAGCAAAATGGCGAACCCTTTTCAGCATTTGTCTGGTCGTTTGTGGATAACGAGCCGAAGGTGACGCAGGCCGCCACGCTTGCAGAGATCCCAACGTCGACCCCCGCCTCAGATGCCCTGTCGAAAGCGCTGAAAAAACGCGGCTTTAAGTTTGTGGGCACCACCATCTGTTACTCCTTTATGCAGGCCTGCGGGCTGGTCAATGACCACATTACGGGCTGCTTCTGCCATCCGGAGGGCCACCATGATCCGCAAATGGCAAAGTGAGAACACCGCGCCGCTTTTGAGTCTGTGGCTGGAAAGCACCATCGAGGCGCATCCGTTTATCGACGCAAGTTACTGGCAAGCGAATGAAGCGGTAGTGCGGGATGAATACCTTCCCGCCGCCGAGACCTGGGTCTGGGAAGAAAACGGTACCCTGTGCGGTTTTATCAGCGTCATGCAGTTCCAGTTCGTGGGGGCGCTGTTTGTCGCCCCGGCGTTCATCGGAAAGGGGATTGGGCGTGCGCTGCTGAACCACGTTCAGCAGCACTACCCGTATTTAACCCTGGAGGTGTACCAGAAAAACGTGCGGGCGGTGAATTTCTATCATGCTCAGGGTTTTCGCATCGAAGACAGCGCCTGGCAGGATGATACCCAACACCCGACGTGGATCATGAGCTGGCAGGCGGATCAAACGCCGTAAGGGTAAGCGCCGGCCCCTCATATTTCTCCACCCATGCCAGCGCCGTATTCCCCGCGCAGCCATTCCCCAGCTTCGAGCTGGGGAGATCTTTGGTCAGCACGTTTACGGCGCCGTTCTTACAAATACCGCCCTCGTCCAGCGCCAGATCCGGCCATGCGCCCTGATGAATGCAGAAAACGCCAGGGCGGATCCCGTCACTCACCACGGCGCCTGCCAGCACCTGCCCGCGCGCGTTCCAGACCCGAACGAGATCGCCGTCGTTAATCCCCCGCGCCTTTGCATCGTCGCTATTCAGCGCGATCGGCTCACGACCCGCCACCGCATACTGCTCGCGCAGAGCCGAATAGTTGAGCTGGCTGTGCAGACGATGGGCAGGATGGGCAGACAGCAGCTGAAGCTGCCCCGGCTGCGCATTGCCATGCCATTCGTCCGGCTCCAGCCACGCCGGATGCGGCGGACAGTCCGCGTAGCCAAAGCTGGCGATGCGTTCGCTGTAGATCATAATCTTCCCGCTTTCGGTTTTTAACGGGTGATTCTCCGGATCGCGACGAAAGTCAGCAAAGCGCACAAACCGCGCGTTCTGCTCGCTTTCTGGCATTTCGAAGAGTTGATTCGCCTCCCAGAACTCAGCAAATGGCGGCAGGGACACGCCCTGCGCAGCCCCGCGCTGGCTGGCAATCTGGTAAAATGTTTCCAGCCATTGCAGATCCGTTTTGCCCTCGGTGAAACGCTCCCGCCCGCCCGCTTCCCACATTTCACTCAGGTCGGCAAAGACGTCGAAATCATCCCGCGCTTCATCCCGGGGAGCCACGACGCGCTTCATCGGCACCATATGCTGGTTGCTGTAATCCCCCGTCATGGTGAGATCGTTACGCTCGAACGAGGTCGTGGCAGGCAAAACGATATCGGCATGTTTCGCTGACGCAGTCCAGAAGCACTCCGAGATCACCACCAGCTCCGGTTTCTGCCAGGCGCGGATTAGGCGGTTGGTATCCTGGTGATGGGTGAAGTTGGCCCCACCCGCCCACCAGATAAACTTAATATCCGGGAAATGGCGATCCTGACCGTTGTGCTGATAAAACCCGCCGGGGTTCTCCAGGGCTTCAACAATGCGTGCCACCGGAATTTTATCCACAGCGTCCACGCCACCCTGCACCGAGCCCTGCATGGACGCCAGCACCGCGGCTTTACGCGTCGGGTTGCCGCCGTTGGCAAAGTGATAGGAAAGGCCAAAACCGCCGCCGGGTGTGCCAATCTGCCCAAGCATCGCGGCGAGCGTCACCAGCATCCAGTGCTTTTGCTCGCCAAACTGCTGGCGCTGCATCCCCCAGCCGGACATGAGCATCGTGACATGGCTATGGAATAACGCCGCCAGTTCGCGGATTTTAACGGCATTAACGCCGCAAATCGCCGCGGCCCACTCTGCGGTTTTGGCAATACCGTCGCTTTGTCCCGTCAGATAGTCGGCAAATTTATCGAACCCCGTGGTACAACGCGCCAGAAATTCCGTGTCGTGCCAGCCGTTCTCCACCAGGGTGTGGGCGATGCCCAGCATCATCGCCACGTCGGTGCCCATATGCGGCGCGATCCACTCGGCGCTGTCGCCGAAGAAATCCAGGGTTTCAGAGCGCATCGGATCGATACAGATGATGCGCTTGCCGCTTTTGCGCAGCGCATCGAAGTAGGAAACGCCCTGCTCGTCGGACGCATTCCAGGCAATTTTCAGGGTATTGAGCGGGTTGGCGCTCCACAGCACCACCACCTCTGTATGCTCCAGCACCAGCGGCCAGCTGGTCTGCTGTTGATAAACCTCATTCCCGCCCACGACATACGGCATGATCGCCTGCGCCGCGCCGGTCGAGTAATCACCCAGATGGCCGGTATATCCTCCGGCCAGGCTCATATAGCGTTGCAGCAGGGTTGCAGCCTTATGCAGCACGCCGTTAGAGCGCCAGCCATAGGAGCCGGCAAAAATGGACGACGGGCCATAGCTGTCGCGGATGCGTTTATGCTGCGTATGGATCAGCGCCAGCGCATCGTCCCAGCTCACGCGCACGAACTCATCCTGCCCGCGAATACCCTGCGGTTTATCCGGTGACGCCAGAAAGCCTTTACGCACCATCGGCCAGCGGACGCGGGTCTTGCTGTGTACCTGATCGCGAACGACGGTCTGTAAAGAGTTGAGATGGCGCGAAGGCAAAGCCCCGCGAGACGACAGCACAGTGTCGCCATCGGTTTCGACCAGCATCGGCCCCCAATGGGCGGCGGTCAGAATGGTTTTTGTTGAGGTGCTCAAAGCGTGCGCTCCTGGTCGCGTGCAGGTGTTTCGGCCTTTCATTGAGGCAATTTATCGTTTGTGACAAATTTCAGAGTTATACACTGAATTTTCTCCGTATCCGGACGTCATAATCCACTGCCACGTCCGTCGTGGCAAAGAATAAAAAGGATTAAGGAAATAAGATGAAAAAACGCGTACTCGTTATTGCCGCTCTGGTGAGCGGCGCACTGGCTGTTTCAGGCTGCACAACCAACCCTTACACCGGTGAACGCGAAGCGGGCAAATCCGGCATTGGCGCGGGTATTGGTTCCCTGGTAGGCGCTGGCGTTGGCGTACTCTCCTCCTCCAAGAAAGATCGCGGCAAAGGTGCGCTGATTGGCGCAGCGGCAGGCGCAGCCCTGGGCGGCGGCGTGGGTTATTACATGGACGTGCAGGAAGCAAAACTGCGTGACAAAATGAAAGGTACGGGCGTGAGCGTGACGCGCAGCGGTGACAACATCATCCTGAACATGCCAAACAACGTGACCTTTGACAGCAGCAGCGCGACGCTGAAACCCGCAGGCGCGAACACCCTGACCGGCGTGGCCGCAGTGCTGAAAGAGTACAATAAAACTGCCGTGAACGTGATTGGTTACACCGACAGCACCGGCAGCCAGGATCTGAACATGCGTCTGTCGCAGCAGCGCGCCGATTCCGTGGCCAGCTCGCTGATCACCCAGGGCGTAGAAGCGAACCGCATCCGCACCAGCGGCATGGGTCCGGCTAACCCGATCGCCAGCAACAGCACGGCGGAAGGCAAAGCGCAGAACCGCCGCGTTGAAATTACGTTGAGTCCTGTGCAGTAGGTAAAAGCAAAACGGCAAACCCGTTGCCGTTTTAGTATTTGCGCCCTCTCCTGTAGGAGAGGGTTGGGGTGAGGGCATCAGACCGCCACCCGGCAAATTGCTTGATTCGCCAGATTTTCCCGCTAAGGTATTCTCACTAAATTCAGGGAAATCAGCGATGATCAAACCAACCCGGGCCACCATCAGCGACGTGGCGAAAGCCGCCAAAACCGGTAAAACCAGCATTTCACGCTACCTCAACGGCGAGAAACACCTGCTGTCCGATGCGCTGCTGGCGCGAATCGAACAAGCCATTGCCGATCTCGACTACCGTCCCAGCCTGATGGCGCGCGGCCTCAAGCGGGGTCGCACCCGCCTGATTGGGCTTATCATCGCCGATATCACTAACCCCTACTCCGTTAACGTACTCAGCGGCATCGAAGCGGCGTGCCGGGAAAAAGGCTTTACCCCGCTGGTCTGTAACACCAATAACGAAGTTGATCAGGAGTTGCATTACCTCGATCTGCTGCGCAGCTATCAGGTGGAAGGGATCGTGGTCAATGCCGTCGGGATGCGCGAAGAGGGGCTAAATCGTCTGCAACAATCGTCTCTCCCGATGGTGCTTATTGACCGCAAAATCCCGGAATTTGCCTGCGATGTGGTCGGGCTGGATAACACCCAGGCGGCCACCACTGCCACCGAGCACCTGATTGAACAGGGTTTCGAAGCCATTCTGTTCCTGAGCGAACCGCTGGGTATGGTTAACACCCGCCGCGACCGCCTGGCTGCATTTCGCGCCACGCTGGCGCGTTATCCCGGTGTGATCGCCGAAAATGCTGAAATCCCCCTCCATGAAGCCGGACAGCTGGATAATACCCTGCGCCAGTTCCATACCCGCCATCGGGGAATGCGTAAGGCGGTGATCTCCGCTAACGGGGCGCTGACGCTTCAGGTTGCCCGCTCGCTTAAACGCATTGGCCTGCACTGGGGCAGCGACATCGGCTTGCTCGGCTTTGATGAACTGGAGTGGGCTGAACTTGCTGGCGTAGGCATTACCACCCTCAAACAACCCACCTGGCAGATCGGCTATGCCGCGGTTGAACAAGTGGTTCGCCGCATTGAAGGCACCCGCGACGCCGTACGCGAGCAGGTTTTTTCTGGCGAGCTGATCGTTCGCGGCTCTACTGCCCGTTAATTTCCCCTTCGTGACAGCGATCATAAATTCAGCATCCCGATCTTTTCTTTGGAACCGGTTCCATCTAGCGTAATACTATCGATTACGCTCTGGAGTCAGGAAATGAGCAGGAAAATTATGGTGGTCACCGCCGCGTATGGTGCGGATCAGGTGCGACAGGCAGGCGGTCAACGGGCAATGCTTCCCGTTATTGCCGGCGCAGGGGCTGATGGCGTTGAAATCCGCCGAGAGCTCTTCAGCCACGACGAGTTAATGGCCCTGCCTGCGTTGGGCGAGTCCATTGAACTGCTGGGTTTACTGGCGTGCTACTCCGCCCCGGCCCCCCTGTTTATGCCCGATGGAACCCTCAACCCGGATCTTCCACGCTACCTTAGCGAAGCCAGCGCACTGAACGCGCTGTGGCTTAAAGTCTCGCTGGGTCATTTCAGCGACAAACAACCGCTTGAAGCCCTGCGCGCACTGCTGGATGAAAGCGGCATGACGCTGGTGGTGGAAAACGACCAGACCGACTGCGGGCAGCTCGCGCCGATGCAGCGCTTCAAAGCCGCCTGCCGGGTAATGGCGCTGCCGGTCACACTGACGTTCGATATGGGCAACTGGCTGTGGGTTGGCGACTCCCCGGAAGAGGCTGCACGTCAGCTGGCTCCCGCCGTGAGCTATATTCATGTGAAGGCCGCAGTCCCGCATAAGGCGCAGTTCCGCGCCGTCGCGCCGGATCAGACCGATTCTCGCTGGCGGGATCTGCTTAATCAACTGCCTGCCGACGCGCCGCGCGGTATCGAATTTCCGCTCGAAGGGACGGATCTCACCGCCGTCACCCGCCATTACGTCAACCTGCTGCGCGAGGAGTAAACCATGCACAAGACGCTGGACGTTATCACTATCGGCGAGGCCATGGCGATGTTTGTCGCCACCGAAACGGGCGAGCTGAGCGCAGTGGAGCACTTTATCAAACGCGTGGCAGGCGCCGAATTGAATGTCGCTACCGGCCTTGCGCGGCTGGGGCTGAATGTCGGCTGGGTGAGCCGCGTGGGCAATGACAGCTTTGGCCATTTCGTTCTCGACTCGCTGAAAAAAGAGGGCATTGATGCCGCAGGCGTCACGCTCGATGGACGCTTCCCGACGGGCTTTCAGCTGAAATCTAAAGTTGAAAATGGAACCGATCCCATCGTGGAGTATTTCCGCAAAGGCTCAGCGGCAAGCCATCTCTCCGTGGATGATTATCACGCCGCGTATTTCTCCTCCGCGCGCCACCTGCACCTGAGCGGCGTGGCGGCGGCGCTCTCGGCCAGCTCGTACGATTTACTCGATCACGCGGCTTCGGCAATGAAAGCGCAGGGCAAAACCATCTCCTTTGATCCGAACCTGCGCCCGGTGCTGTGGAAAAGCGAAGCGGAGATGGCTGAGAAACTCAACCGACTGGCGTTTCAGGCGGACTGGGTTCTGCCGGGCATAAAAGAGGGAATGATCCTCACTGGCGAAAGCACGCCCGAAGGCATTGCTGATTTTTACCTCAACAGAGGGGTAAAAGCCGTGGTGCTGAAAACCGGTGCCGACGGCGCATGGTTTAAAACTGCCGACGGTGAGCAAGGCGCTGTCGCTGCGGTAAAAGTCGACAACGTGGTCGATACCGTGGGCGCGGGCGATGGGTTTGCCGTCGGGGTCATCAGCGCCCTGCTGGAGGGCAAACCGCTGTCGCAGGCCGTGGCGCGAGGCAACAAAATTGGTTCGCTGGCGATTCAGGTGCAGGGCGACAGCGAAGGATTACCAACACGAGCAGAGCTCGGCGTCTAAATTCCCTCTCCCCGTGAGAGAGGACCAGGGTGAGGGCAGCAATCCGCACCAGATAATTAAGCCACCGTGTACCCTACAGACAACGGCGGCAACAACCTCAACAACAGAGGCAAGCCTATGAACAGTTCGACCAATGCAGTAAAACGCTGGTGGTACATCATGCCAATCGTGTTTATCACGTACAGCCTGGCGTACCTGGATCGTGCCAACTTCAGTTTCGCATCCGCCGCCGGGATCAACGAAGACCTCGGGATCACCAAAGGGGTCTCGTCCCTGCTGGGCGCCCTCTTCTTCCTGGGGTATTTCTTCTTCCAGATCCCCGGCGCGATTTACGCTGAACGCCGCAGCGTGCGAAAGCTCATTTTCATCTGCCTGATCTTATGGGGTGCCTGTGCGTCGCTTACTGGCGTGGTGAATAACATTCCTGCTCTGGCGGCTATTCGCTTTATTCTCGGCGTGGTTGAGGCGGCCGTCATGCCAGCAATGCTGATTTACATCAGCAACTGGTTCACAAAATCGGAGCGTTCACGTGCTAATACGTTCCTGATACTCGGTAACCCGGTCACCGTGCTGTGGATGTCGGTGGTTTCCGGCTATCTGATCCAGTCCTTCGGCTGGCGCGAGATGTTCATCATCGAAGGGGTTCCCGCGATTATCTGGGCCTTCTGCTGGTGGGTGTTGGTGAAAGATAAGCCAGCCCAGGCGAAATGGCTTTCTGAAGACGAAAAAGCCGCACTCCAGGCGCAGCTGGATAAAGAGCAGCAGGGGCTTAAAGCGGTGCGTAACTACGGCGAAGCCTTCCGCTCCCGGAACGTTATTCTGCTGTGTGCACAGTATTTTACCTGGAGTATTGGCGTGTACGGTTTTGTGCTGTGGCTGCCGTCGATTATCCGCAGCGGCGGTGAAAACCTTGGCATGGTGGAAGTGGGCTGGCTGTCATCGGTGCCTTACCTGGCTGCGACCATCGCGATGATTATCGTCTCTTGGGCATCGGACAAGCTGCAAAACCGTAAGCTGTTCGTCTGGCCACTGCTGCTGATCGCTGCTTTTGCCTTCATTGGCTCCTGGGCCGTAGGCGCGAACCACTTCTGGGTCTCGTACACTCTGCTGGTGATTGCGGGTGCGGCCATGTATGCCCCGTATGGTCCGTTCTTTGCCATCATCCCGGAAATGCTGCCGCGTAACGTCGCAGGGGGCGCGATGGCGTTGATCAACAGTATGGGTGCGCTGGGTTCGTTCTTTGGCTCGTGGTTTGTGGGCTATCTTAACGGTGCCACCGGCAGCCCGTCGGCCTCTTACATCTTTATGGGGGTGGCGCTTTTTGCCTCGGTATGGCTTACTCTGATTGTTAAGCCTGCTAATAATCAACAGCTACCCGTCGGCGCACGCCACGCCTGAATCCTTTTAAAATCAACGGAGATTAGCATGAAGCCGTCCGTCATTTTGTACAAAGCACTGCCTGAAGATCTGCAAAAACGCCTGGAGGAACACTTTACCGTTACCCGGGTAAAGAACCTCAGCCCGGAAACCGTGGCACAGCACGCCGACGCGTTTGCCAGCGCCGAGGGCCTGCTGGGTTCGAGCGAAAAGGTGGATGCAGCGCTGCTGGAGAAAATGCCGAAGCTTCGTGCTACCTCAACCGTTTCGGTGGGATACGACAATTTCGACGTGGATGCGCTAAACGCGCGCAACATCCTGCTGATGCACACGCCCCATGCCCTGACGGAGACCGTCGCCGACACGCTGATGGCGCTGGTGCTTAGCACCGCCCGTCGTGTAGTGGAAGTGGCCGAGCGCGTGAAAGCGGGCGAATGGACCAAAAGCATTGGCCCGGACTGGTTCGGCGTGGACGTTCATGGCAAAACGCTGGGGATTGTTGGGATGGGCCGTATCGGTCTGGCGCTGGCACAGCGCGCGCATTTTGGCTTCAACATGCCCATTCTGTATAACGCGCGCCGTCACCACAGTGAAGCTGAAGAACGTTTCAACGCCCTTTATTGCGAGCTTGATACGCTGTTGCGGGAAGCCGACTTTGTCTGCCTGATCCTGCCGCTGACGGATGAAACGCGTCATCTCATCGGCAAAGCGGCGTTTGAAAAGATGAAGAAATCGGCCATTTTCATCAACGCGGGTCGTGGTCCGGTGGTCGATGAGAAGGCGCTGATTGAGGCACTGCAAAACGGTGAGATCCACGCCGCTGGTCTGGACGTGTTTGAACAAGAGCCGCTGCCGGTGGATTCTCCGCTACTGACCATGCCGAACGTCGTCGCCCTGCCTCACATCGGCTCTGCAACTCATGAAACACGCTACAACATGGCGGCGACCGCCGTGGATAACCTGATTGCCGCGCTCGGCGGTAAAGTGGATAAGAACTGCGTTAACCCGCAGATACAACAGTAGAAACGAAAAAACCCGCCAGAAGGCGGGTTTTTGAATTTAGTGCTACTGGGCTGGAAGCTTACAGGCTTACAACGTTACCAGCTGCTGGGCCTTTAGCGCCGCTTTCGATGGTGAAGGAAACTTTCTGACCTTCATCCAGAGATTTGTAGCCATCGTTCTGGATAGCAGAGAAGTGTACGAACACGTCTTTAGAGCCATCGTCAGGTGTGATGAAGCCGAAACCTTTATCAGCGTTGAACCATTTTACCAGACCAGTCATTTTAGCAGACATAGAAATTACCTTATTAACAAATATATTGTGCCTTCCGGCTTGATGGATTGCGTTACAGATTTTTAAGCGATGAAGGAAGGGTCACTACGAAGGGTATCTATGGATAACAATCTGGACTGCTTTACTAAACTGCTTTAGGTCTGTGTAACAAACCGACGAACATAGTTATACCGATGTGGTAGATGAATGACAAGCGTTATTTTCATCAAGCATAAAAAAACCCCGCCGAAGCGGGGGTTTTTCTTATTCCGTAGCAGCGACCGCTGCGCTCCAGGCCTGGCTAAAGGCCTGATGCTGGGACGCGAGCGGACCGATCAGCGCGTTATACTGGCTCGCCTGCTGGGAGGTCGGGAACTGGATACCGTTAGAGACAAAGCTCACCTGCGTACCTTGTTCACTAATAAAGTCACCCACCTGGACCAACTGCTGAGTAAAGACCTGCGCCGCCGGGATCAGCGGTTGCAAAGCGTTTGACGGCTTGGTCACGACTTTCTCATACACCTGGTCATAGACCGGTTTAAGATCCTCGCCCTGCTTCAACGCGGAACGCGACGCATCAGCCTGCATTTTGGCATTTTGCAGCTGCTGGCTCAGTACCCCAAGCGCGCCATTTGACTGGCGTAGCGGTTCGCGCTGGGTCATATAATCCTGTGGAACACGGATGGCATTCACGCTATCCACTACCGGGCGAATACCGGAATCCATCGCCTGGCTTACCTGCTGTGAATAGCCATACAGAATGGCGTAATCCGACACGAATGGACCAAACTGTTTTTTCTGATCCGCAGTCAGCGTTGGTAAACGCTCGCCGCTACGCATCACTGTATTCTGTAGAAAATCGATAAACGCTTTGCGCTGATCGCCTTCTTTATCGAAACACCCACTCAGGCTAACAACCATCAATAACGCCGCAATAGGCGCAAACCAGCGAGAGCAGGACTTTCCTGTCGCCATTTTATTACTCCTTTCACCCAAAAAGCGCACACCGGCACACGCGTGCCCAACGCTGACAAGGATAGTCCAGGTCAGCCTTGCAAGATAGAGTTTTCATGCAAAACGGGTATTCCCGTTTTTGTACTGACTATTTACAAAAAAATACCTGTGAATCCCTACATATGACTAATCAGGTAATTAGCATAACTATCCATATAGCTGAAACGTGTAAAGCGATCGTTATCGCACAATTAATCACAGCCGTGACGATCCTGTGTCTGGTTTAGGGACTATTCTTAACAGGCTCTCTGATGTTCATGATCCCGATGTGTGATTTATGAGGAGTTCTCAATGGAATTAAAAGATCCTGAGTTTGAGCTGCTGAGCAGCCTGGAACAGATTATTTTTAAAGATGTACCGCCGACGGTTACCCTGAATCAAAAGTCCAATCCTTTTAGTGAATTTGAGCGTTTACGCAAAGGATCGGGCCTGAAAACAGATGAATTCGCAAGAGCGATGGGTGTCAGCGTAGCAATGGTGCTGGAGTGGGAGTCAAAACGTGAAAAACCTACCCCAGCCGAGCTAAAGCTGATGCGCCTGATCCAGGCAAACCCTGACCTTCGCAAGCAGTTAGCCTGATAAAGTTTGTTTGCCCCCGCCCTTGCGGGGGCTTGTGTTTACAGGCTTTCACATCGCCATCCCGTCTCTTCCCACACCAGTTCATGCGTCAGCTTCAGCCCTGCCAGAAAAGCTTCATCGTGCGACACCACCAGCAGCGCGCCGGGATAATCGGCCAGGGCCGCTTCAATGGCCTGAACAGAGGCCAGATCAAGATGGTTGGTCGGCTCATCCAGAAGCAACAGCTGCGTTGCCGCTTCACGCCACAATACGCAGGCCAGCGCGGCCTTCAGGCGCTCGCCGCCACTCAGTTCGGCCAGTGGTAGTGTCACTTTCTCTGCGCCCAGTTGAAGCTGCGCTAAACGGGTACGCAGCGCCCCCTCTTCGAGCGGCGTATTGCCCAGGCTAAGGTGAGTCATCACCGACTGCGACAGATCCAGCCGGGAAAGATGCTGATCGAGATAAGCACACCTGACAGAGACCTTACAGATTCCCGTAACAGGGGCGGTTTCGCCCAACATCACTTTCAACAGCGTGGATTTTCCACAGCCGTTCGGCCCGCGTAGCGCCACGCGCATCGGGCCATCCATTCGCCAGTTTATCGGTGGGACAGGCACGTGCGGAAGCACCAGTTCTTCCAGCACCAGCACCTGTTTCCCTTCCGGGATTTCACTGCCCGGCAGGGTAAACATCACCACATTATCCTCTTCAACCCGCTCGCGTGCCTGGTTGACCGCAGCGTTCAAAGCATGGTTTTGATCGCTATGCTGTTTTTTCCAGGAACCAATACGCTCTTTCGCCGCCCCTTTGTATTTGACCCGTTCAAACGAGGCGATGTTAAGGCTGTCGACCGTGCGAAGCGTTTTGGCTGAACGCCGCAGGCTGTCGTCATGCTCTTTATGCATACGGGCGCGGGTACGCTTGCGCTCGGTGGCAGCATGCTCCAGCGCGGCGCGGGCAGCCAGCTGTTCAGCATCACGCTGGGTTCGATAGTCAGCATAATTCCCACCGTAGCTGCGCAAGCCCAACGCGCTCAGTTCAAGGATTCGCGGTACCTGGGCCAGCAACTCACGGTCGTGAGAGGCCACCAGCACCCCGCCCTGATACCTGGAAAGCTGCTCGTAGAACCACTTGCGGCCTTGCCTGTCGAGGTGGTTGGTCGGTTCGTCCAGCAGCAGGTAGTCAGCATCCGCGGTGAATGCGCTGCACAGCAAGGCACGAATGCGCTCGCCACCGCTCAACTCTGCCGCGCGTTTACTCGGGTCAAAAGGGGGAAGTTTTGCAGCGATAAAAGCCTGGCTCAGCCGTTCAGCCAGATCCCAATAACCGTCGAGCGTGTCGAGATCGTCGGGTTCATAATGACCGCTGTCGATGCGCGTGCGCGCCGCAAAGATCGCGTCGTAACCAAGCAGTTCGGCAAGCGTGGTATCCGCAGAAATATCCTGCTGCTGCGCCACGTAGACGTGTGTACCAAAGCGTTCAATATGACCGCTGGCGGGTTCATCAACTCCTGCCAGCAACCGGAGAAGGCGTGTTTTACCGCTGCCGTTGCGGCCAACCAGCGCGCACACTGACGCATCCAGAGAAAGATTCAGTGGACCAAAAAGGATATCGCCCGTCGCAAACTGACAGGTGACCTGATGCAAAATAAAAGAGGGGGACTGCGCAAAATGAGCCATAAGCACTCCTGAATGAAATCAAAACATCCCCTGCCGACGCGATGCGTTGAGCAAGGATCGAAATTCATCAGTCGTGTTTGTTCATTTTTGGGGGGCGCTCCTGAGGGCGAAATTTAACGGGAACAAGAATAACGGCAATGCGCCGCCCATTTCAAGGTTAAATTTTCACCAGGCTATTGCCCGAGCATAAAAAACCCGCCGAAGCGGGTCTCTCAATCAGATAAACGCAAACGCATCGCCAAACAGACGATCTTCCCGCGCGTCACGCTCGTTGCAGAACAGGTCGCGGGCAATTTTTGCCATTTCAAAGCGACCGGCAATGTAGATATCGTGCCCGGCCAGCGTCCCGTGATCCTGCAATACCGCAGTCAGCACCGTACCGCTGCGCCCGCGCCAGCCCTCTTCCGGCTGCTCGACAACCGGCTCAATGCGCAGGTTTGGATGATTTACGCTCAGCGCCTCCAGCTCAGACAGATCGTAAAGGTGCTTCTCTTCACGGCCGCCCCAGTAGATGGTGATATCGCGATTTGGATTACGCGCCAGCGCCGTCAGCAGAATAGAGCGGACATAGGAGAAGCCCGTGCCACCGGCAATCAGGATCAGCGGACGGTCTTCGTCTTCACGCAGCCAGGCCTCGCCATGAGGAATATCAACCACGATTTCACGCTCTTTCAGGATGCGGTCCATCACGGCCATCGCGTACAGGTTAAGCTCAGACGCACCAATATGCAGCTCAATAAATTCCTTCTCTGCTGGCGTTGAGGCCATAGAGAAAGGACGCTTATCACGCTCGTCCATCACGACCATCAGGTACTGACCGGCACGGAATGAGAATGCCGCTTCAGGAACCAAACGGACGCGATATACGGTGTCGGTAATAGCATCTACCGACGTCACTTTACAGCTTAAGGTTGTCATTCGCTCTCTCTGTCGGGAAGTCTATAGGACTAAACGGTCTTATTCTGCCTTACCGTTATTCATTATGGCCAGCTCGTCCCAGATCGCGTCAATTCGCGCGGTCACGGCAGGATCTTTTTCGATCGGGCGACCCCATTCACGGTCGGTTTCGCCAGGCCATTTGTTCGTGGCATCCAGTCCCATTTTTGAGCCAAGTCCGGAAACCGGCGAGGCAAAATCCAGGTAATCAATCGGCGTGTTTTCCACTAACACCGTATCACGCGCTGGATCCATACGCGTGGTGATGGCCCAGATAACGTCATTCCAGTCGCGGGCATTGACGTCATCATCGCAGACAATCACAAACTTGGTATACATAAACTGGCGCAGGAAAGACCATACGCCCATCATCACGCGCTTAGCGTGACCGGCATACTGCTTCTTCATCGTCACCACCGCCAGGCGATACGAACACCCTTCCGGCGGCAGATAAAAATCAACGATTTCCGGGAACTGCTTTTGCAGGATCGGCACGAACACTTCGTTCAGCGCCACGCCCAGTACCGCCGGTTCGTCGGGTGGACGGCCGGTATAGGTGGAGTGATAGATGGCATCTTCACGCTGGGTAATGTGGGTGACGGTGAACACCGGAAAGTTATCCACTTCGTTGTAATAGCCGGTGTGGTCGCCGTACGGCCCTTCGGGTGCCAGCTCGCCCTGTTCAATGTAACCTTCCAGCACAATCTCTGCGCTGGCCGGTACTTCCAGGTCATTGGAGATGCACTTCACCACTTCGGTTTTGGTGCCGCGCAGCAGTCCTGCAAAGGCATATTCAGACAGCGTATCAGGAACAGGCGTCACCGCGCCCAGGATGGTTGCCGGATCGGCACCCAGCGCGACGGAAACCGGGAAGCGTTCGCCCGGATGGGCCGCGCACCACTCCTGGAAATCCAGCGCCCCGCCGCGATGGGACAACCAGCGCATGATGAGCTTGTTTTTGCCAATCAGCTGCTGGCGGTAAATGCCGAGGTTTTGACGCTCTTTATGCGGCCCACGCGTCACGGTGAGGCCCCAGGTGATCAGCGGTGCGGCATCTTCAGGCCAGCACTGCATGATGGGAATTTTGGTCAGATCCACCGCATCGCCTTCCAGCACTTTTTGCTGGCACGGCGCACCGCGCAGGCGTTTGGTGGGCATATTCAACACCTGCTTAAACTGCGGCAGTTTGTCGAACAGGTCTCGGAACCCTTTTGGCGGCTCCGGCTCTTTCAGAAAGGCCAGCAGTTTGCCCACTTCACGTAACGCCGTGACATCTTCCTGCCCCATCCCCAGCGCCACGCGGCGAGGTGTGCCAAACAGGTTGCACAGCACCGGCATGGTGTAGCCTTTTGGGTTTTCAAACAGTAACGCCGGGCCGCCCGCGCGCAGGGTGCGGTCAGCGATTTCTGTCATTTCCAGATACGGATCAACAGGAAGCGTAATGCGTTTGAGTTCGCCCTGCTTTTCCAGCAGCGCCAGGAAGTCGCGTAGATCGTGGTATTTCATGCAGTTAATCATGGCCTCTCTGTAAGCGCTTCATTATACGGCGTAAGACCGCGTGATGCTGTAATTTTGTTAAATTAGCGTGAACTTCCACGACTTACTCTCTTTTTCGCCATTATAATCACCTTAGCGATCCCGCCAGGGTTTTGGTATGCTTGCGCCCCGAACAATGGGAAGAGTGATTATGCAGGCCTGGTATTTACTGTATTGCAAACGCGGGCAACTTCAGCGCGCGCAGGAACATCTTGAACGTCAGTCTGTTAACTGCCTGACACCCGTGATCACGCTTGAAAAAATGCAGCGTGGAAGACGCACGACCGTCAGTGAGCCTCTGTTCCCGAATTACCTGTTCGTCGAATTCGACCCCGAAGTGATCCACACCACGACGATCAGTGCCACGCGCGGCGTCAGCCATTTTGTGCGTTTTGGCGCCCATCCGGCAAGAGTACCGTCATCGGTTATTCATCAGCTTTCTGTCTACCAGCAGCCTGAAGATATTACCGATCCGGAAACCCCTTATGCCGGCGACAGCGTGGTGATCACCGAAGGCGCCTTTGAAGGCTTACAGGCCATCTTCGCTGAGCCGGACGGTGAAGCGCGCTCCATGCTGCTGCTCAACCTGCTGAACAAAGAGGTGTTGCAGAGCGTGAAAAACACCGATTTCCGCAAAGTTTAGAACTGCACGCCGAACAGACGACGCACGTTATCATCGGTTTGTGCTGCCAGCCACTGCGCATCTTCTCCCCGCCAGTGCGCCACTCGCTCAGCAATATGCCCCAGGTAGGCCGGTTCATTACGTCGTGATGGCGGTTTGGGCTGCATATCCCGGGGCAACAGATACGGCGCATCCGTTTCCAGCAGCAAACGATCGGCCGGGATAACGGGTAACAGCTCACGCAGTTCCAGCCCACGACGCTCATCGCAGACCCAGCCCGTGATACCCAAATAAAGCCCGCGGTTCAGGCAATCCAGCGCTTCCTGACGGGAGCCCGTAAAGCAGTGCAACACCGCGCCCGGCAGTTTCTCCAGCCAGGGTTCCAGTAGCGCCATAAAACGTTCATGCGCATCGCGACAGTGCATAAACACCGGCATCTCCAGCTCTGCTGCCAGCGCAAGCTGGGCGGTAAATGCCTTCTCCTGCTCTTCAGGCGTCGAGAAGTTACGGTTGAAATCAAGCCCGCATTCGCCAATGGCAACCACTTCTGGCGTTTGTGCCAGACGATGAAGCGCCTCAGCGCTTTCATGCGTCCACTGGCTGCTGTCATGAGGATGCACGCCTGCGGTGGACCAGCAGTGTTGATAGCGTTGCGCCAGCTGCCGTGCCTGCTCACTCTCATGCAGATTCGTTCCCGTCAGTAACAGCCCGTTCACGCCGGCGGCAAAGGCGCGCGCCACCACCTCATCGTGGTCTTTCGCAAACTGGGCGCTGGTGAGGTTAAGCCCGATATCAAACATACGTATCCCCATATGACAACCGCCCTGACGGGCGGTTGGTTTTATTCTTTAGTAGTCTCTTCAGACGGCTCGTCTTCTTCGTCCCGGGTACGCCCCTTTCCGACGTAGAAACGAGCGAAGAACACGCCGACTTCAAACAGGCAGTACATCGGTATCGCCAGTAAGGTTTGCGAGAAGACGTCCGGTGGCGTTAACAGCATACCTACAACAAATGCCCCCACCAGGATGTACGGGCGCTTCTTACGCAGATCGTCAGGCGTGGTCACCCCTACCCAGCAGAGCAGGACAATCGCTACGGGCACCTCGAAGGCGACACCAAAGGCCATAAACAGCGCCATCACGAAGCTGAGGTAGCTGGCGATGTCCGTCGAAACCTGTACCCCTTCCGGCGCGGTATGCGTCAGGAAGCCAAAGGCCAGCGGGAAGACAACGAAGTAGGCGAACGCCATGCCGATGTAAAACAGCAGCGAACTGGACACCAGCAGCGGAATAACCAGCTTGCGTTCATGCCTGTACAGCGCGGGCGCCACAAATGCCCAGACCTGATACAAAATGACCGGTGCAGAGGCAATCAACGATACCCAGAAGGTCAGCTTGATGGGGGTAAAGAACGGTGAAGCAACGTCCGTTGCAATCATCGTCGCGCCCAGCGGCATCTGTTTAATCAGCGGCGCGGAAACCACCTGATAGATATCGTTGGCGAAATAGACCAGACATAAAAAAATGAGGAAAACCGCAATAATGCAGTTTAACAGGCGCTTACGCAGCTCAATGAGGTGCGCAATCAGCGGTTGAGTATCATCTACTGCCATGTTTACGCTTTATCACTCGACGAGGGGGATGATTCGGAAACGGGCGCGGCGGGTTTTACCTCAGCCGTTTTGACCACGGGCTCTTCCGGCGGCACCTGCTTTTTCACTTCGGGCTCCTGCGGCGATTGCTCTGGCGAAGCAGCCTGATGCTCCGCGCTGGAAGGCGTTACACCCTCGCGCTGCTCTTCGCTACCCTTCACCACCGGATTGTGGATGGTGTTTGCTTCATCGCTCGCCTTCTCAGGATCGTTAATGCTGTATGAGCGCTTCATGGATTCAGCCGCTTCGCGTAACTCATCCATTGATGCTTTCAGCTCCGGCGTCAGGTTATCCATGCTCGCCTTTTCAACCTTTTTCAGGCTGTCCTGAAATTCCTGAAGCTTCAGCTCCTGCGCCAGCTCGTTCTGCACGGTAGTTGCCAGCGAGCGAAGTGCCCGCACCCAGCCCACGACGGTTTTCACCGCAACGGGTAAACGCTGCGGCCCCAACACAATCAGACCAATCACAAAGACCAGCAGTAACTCACCAAAACCAATGTCGAACACGAATTACACCTGCTCTTTATCGTGACGTTTAGCCTCTTCCTTTTTGGCTTCGTCCTGCTTATCGGCGATGGATTTAGCGGTAAAATCAGCATCCTGACTGGTTTTTTCCTGCTTATTCTCATCATCGCTCATGGCTTTCTTGAAGCCTTTGATTGACGCGCCCAGGTCGGAACCAATCGATCCGAGTTTTTTCGTGCCAAACAGCAGCACAACGATGACGGCAATGATCACTAACTGCCAGATACTGATACCACCCATGCGTGTTCCCCAGTGATAGATGATTAATTAGTCAGATCGCATTATACGTATGCAATCTCTCGATAGCGACGCTAATTCAGCGCGTTTTTCGCCAGCCAGCAAGCCAGACAACCACACCGGCAGCCATAATCCAGGCTGGCATCATTTCCCAGTCCGGACGATTGATCAACAGCAACGTGCCGCTTATCAGCAGCGTCGCGCCAATTCCGAAGAGATAGCGGGACTGCCCCTGACGCACGCGACTGGATTGAAGCTCGTGCGCGATTTTATCCATGCTGTGCTGAAGGTTCTTGCTCTGACGCAAACTGTCGTAAACCAGTTCAGGAATTTCAGGCATTTTTTCAATCCAGAACGGGCCTTTCTCTTTAAGCGAGCGAACCAGGGCTGGAATACCGACCTGATCCTTAATCCAGGATTCGAGGAACGGTTTCGCGGTTTTCCACAAGTCTAACTGAGGATAGAGCTGGCGGCCTACGCCCTCAACGTAAAGTAATGTTTTCTGAAGTAAAACTAATTGTGGCTGCACTTCCATATTGAAACGGCGTGCGGTGTTGAACAGGTTGAGCAGGACGTGTCCGAAAGAGATCTCCGAGAGCGGCTTTTCAAAAATCGGCTCACAGACGGTGCGGATCGCAAATTCAAACTCTTCCACGTTGGTATCTGGCGGAACCCAGCCTGAATCCACGTGCAGCTCGGCCACCTTACGGTAGTCGCGATTGAAGAAAGCGATAAAGTTCTCGGCGAGATAACGCTTATCCTCTTTATTCAGCGAGCCGACAATACCGCAGTCGATGCCGATGTATTTAGGATCTTCCGGGTGCTCATAGCTGACAAAAATGTTGCCCGGATGCATGTCAGCATGGAAGAAGCTGTCGCGGAAAACCTGAGTAAAGAAGACCTGCACGCCACGTTCGGCCAGCAACTTCATGTTGGTGCCCTGTTTTTCCAGCGCCGTCACGTCCGAGACCGGAATACCGTAGATACGTTCCATCACCATCATGTTCTGACTGCAATAGTCAGAATAGACTTCAGGAACATACAGCATCGGGCTGTCTTCAAAGTTTCGACGCAGCTGAATGGCGTTCGCCGATTCACGCAGCAGGTTAAGCTCATCAATCAGCGTTTTTTCGTATTCCCGTACCACTTCCAGCGGACGCAGACGGCGGCCATCCGGCAACAGACGCGGCACCCAGCGAGCCAGGCGATAAATCAGCTTCATGTCTGCTTTGATAACCGGCAGGATATCCGGACGAATCACTTTAATGACCACCTCTTTGCCATTTTCCTTCAGGCGCGCAGTATGAACCTGCGCAATAGAGGCAGAGGCCAGAGGCTGAATATCGAAATCATCAAACCAGGTCTCGATGGGGATATTGCCCATCGCTTCTTCGATTTGTTTCTTCGCTCTCTCTCCGTCAAACGGAGCGACGCGATCCTGCAATAGTGCGAGCTGATCGGCAATCTGCGGTGGAAAAAGGTCGCGACGTGTTGAGAGCATCTGCCCAAACTTGATCCAGACCGGTCCCAGCTCCTGCAACGCAAGACGCAGGCGTGCGCCCAGCTCCTGATCCTTATGGCGATTCGGCATCCAGAACAGCGTGCGACGCCAAAGCCGAAGCGGCAGGGTGATACGCATTCTGGGGATAAGCTCGTCGAGCCCGTAGCTCAAAAAGGTGCGAACGATAAAATAGAGGCGCCGAATTTCACCAGGCGTCATTTGCCCTCCAGTTTTTCCAGCCGTTTGGTTAACGCATCAACTGCGCGCTCAACTGCCGCGGTCTCTTCTGCAAACCAGGCGACTTCTAAAGGCCCCGGCGCCATACGCCACTCTTCGGTCAGCACCTCGGCAGCGTAGCGCTGTTGACGGAGCAGACCTTTACGCAGGAAAGCGGAACCCGTGCGCAGCGTTTTGCTTATCCCTTCAGCCGCGATGTCGCCGATATAGGGCGCCAGCAGTTCCGCCGGGTCGAATTCAGCCTGATCGCTGAGTGCAACGAAGTTCTGTACCACCTGAATATCGCCTTCGACCTCCAGCTCACCGCTGCGAATAAGCGCCGTCATCTGCTGACGGTCACGCAGTTTTGGTAAGACGCTCATGTGCGTAATTACCGAGCAATCAGCTTCGCCTTCCCACTCCCCCAGAACGTCAAGCCGGCGTTCGCTGAAGACCAGCACAAGCGGCGTCGAGAACTCCTTTAACACGATGCGCAGCACCTTTCCGTTAAGCCGCTGACGTGCGGTTTTCAGCGCCGGAGCGCGATACAGAAAGGCATTCAGTACATTCTCGATGCCTGCGGTGACTAAGGGTTTAATGGGCACGGGAAACCTCCACTCAGAACTTGTAACCACGATGCAGCGCGACGACACCCGCCGTCATATTGAAGTATTCCACGTTTTCAAACTCGGCATCCTGCATCATCGCTTTCAGCGTGTCCTGATCCGGGTGCATTCGGATGGATTCGGCCAGATAACGGTAACTTTCTGCATCGTTTGCCACCAGCTCGCCGATGCGCGGCAAAACGTGGAAGGAATAGGCATCGTAAGCTTTGCTCAGCGGGTCGATAATCGGTTTAGAAAACTCGAGAACCAGCAGTCGGCCGCCCGGCTTCAGCACGCGGTACATGGAGCGCAGCGCTTTATCTTTATCGGTCACGTTACGCAGACCGAAAGAGATGGTGATGCAGTCGAACGTATTATCCGGGAACGGCAGCGCTTCGGCGTTGGCCTGAACATATTCAACGTTGCCTACCACGCCGATGTTACGCAGCTTTTCGCGTCCCATTTTCAGCATGGAGTCGTTGATATCCGCCAGCACCACGCGGCCGGTTTCGCCAACCAGACGGGAGAATTTAGCGGTCAGATCCCCTGTGCCTCCGGCTAAATCCAGCACCGTTTGTCCACGGCGCACGCCGCTGCAATCAATAGTGAAGCGCTTCCACAAGCGATGAATGCCGAATGACATCAAATCATTCATCACATCGTACTTCGCCGCCACGGAATGAAATACGTGGGCCACCATGTCAGCTTTCTGCGCTTTGGCGACAGTCTGAAAGCCAAAGTGCGTTGTGTCTTGTGAATCGTCAACCATCTCAGAGCCTGCTAATCAGTCAAATGTTCGTGAAGTGTAACAGATTGGGCGCATTTGCCCTACGTTTCAACCACCGTGAAAGAAACGTGCCGGCTGCGCTTCGGGGGATAAACTCGCCGCTAAACCGTTGTCTTCATTGCGGCTATTTTGCTCACCGTCGCCTTCACGCAGACGAAACTCTTCGTCCTGAGCGGTAGCCTGCTCCACCAGTTCCGGATTAATCTCGCGTTTAACTTCCACCCCCAGGCTGCGAAACGCCTCCGCCTGCGCCAGCAAATTGCCACGCCCGGAGGAGAGTTTTTTCATCGCCTGGCGGTAGTTATCCTGCGCGCGATCCAGGCTTTGCCCCACCGAGGACATATCGTCCACAAACAGCCGCATTTTGTCGTACAGCTTGCTGGCGCGATCGGCAATCTGCTGCGCGTTACGGCTTTGGTGCTCATAGCGCCACAGGTTGGCAATGGTACGTAACGCCACCAGCAGCGTGGTGGGGCTGACCAGCATAATGTTATTTTTCAGCGCTTCGGTGATCAGTTCGGGCTGTCTGTCGAGCGCCAGCAGGAAGGCTGGCTCAACCGGAATGAACATCAGCACATAATCCAGCGATCGCAGCCCCGGCAACTGTTGATAATCTTTTCTGCCCAGCAGACGGATATGGTTACGCACGGAGGCGATGTGCTCCTGCAACGCTGTTTCGCGGGTGTAGTCATCTTCCGCGTTGAAGTAGCGCTCATAGGCCACCAGCGTCATTTTGGCGTCGATAACCACATCTTTGCCCTGTGGCAGACGAACAATGACATCCGGCTGCATCCGCGAGCGCGCATCGTTTTCAATGCTGACCTGCGTTTCGTATTCGTATCCTTCGCGCAGGCCAGAGGCCTCCAGCACGCGCGTCATGACCACTTCGCCCCAGTTTCCCTGCGCTTTGTTATCACCTTTCAGTGCGCGCGTCAGGTTAACCGCCTCCTGCGCCATCTGCGCATTCAGCTGCTGGAGATTACGAATTTCATGCGCCAGCGTGTGGCGCTCGCGGGCCTCCTGACCAAAGCTGTCCTGTACCTGACGTCGAAAGCCGTCCAACTGCTCACGCAGGGGCGTCAGCAGGCTGTTCAGGCTCTGACGGTTCTGCTCATCCACGCGGCGATTGCTGTGCTCAAAAATGCGGTTCGCGAGGTTCTCAAACTGCTCGCTAAGACGCTGCTCGCTGTTGATCATCTGACGGATTTTGTCTTCGGCGTGCAGTTGGGTGGACTCAAGGCGGGTGGTCACTTCCCGGAGATCGGCCTCCAGCGAGGTGTTAATGTCGCGCAGATTGCGCAGTTCGTTATTGAGCAGTTCACACTCATCGCGCCAGTGGTCACTCAGCGCAAGCTGTTGTTTCGTCGCGCTGAGTTCGGCGACGATCTCTTCGCGCTCTGCCAGCTGATCGGCTTTCTGCTGAGCATGTTGGTAGCCGCAAATGAGCCAGCCAATCCCCACGCTCACCAGCGCAACTACCGCATAAACCAGGATTGAAATATCCACAATGCCCCCTGCATCCACGTCTAACCCGCACAAAATAGAATTGTGCTGTATGAACGTCCAGTTTGAAAGGGTTTTCCTGCGAGGCGTTACGCAAAAAGAAAAGGCCGAGCATGTCGGCCTTTTAGCACTGAAGAGAGAATTAGATCAGGCGGCGCGCCGCTTCAACCACGATTTTCACCGCATGGCTTTCAGTCTGCTTCATGGTTTCAGCGTTCGGGATCTCCTGTTGGGTACGGTTGACGATAACGCCCGCCACCATACCGGCACGCAGACCCTGGCTCGCGCACATGGTCAGCAGCGTCGCAGATTCCATTTCGTAGTTCATGACGCCCATCGACTGCCACTCTTCCATGGAGCCTTTGAAACGGCTCACCACGCGACCAGAGAAGGTGTCGTAACGCTCCTGGCCCGGGTAGAAGGTATCGGAAGAGGCAGTTACGCCCACGTGGGTGGTGGCGCCCACGGATTTCGCGGCTTCAACCAGCGCGGTGGTGCATTCGAAATCGGCCACTGCCGGGAATTCCATCGGAGCAAAGTGCAGGCTTGCCCCGTCCAGCCGCACGGATGCGGTGGTAACCAGCACGTCGCCCACGTTGATGTGCGGCTGAATGGCGCCTGTGGTGCCGATGCGCAGGAAAGTACGAATGCCCAGCTGCGCCAGCTCTTCAACGGCGATAGAGGTAGACGGGCCACCAATACCGGTAGAGCACACGATCACCGCTTTACCGTCCAGCTCTGCGCGCCAGGTGGTGAATTCGCGATGCGCTGCCAGCTTAACCGGCTTATCCATCAGCGCGGCGATCTTTTCCACACGCTCTGGATCGCCAGGGACGATAGCAAGCGTAGCCCCTTGTAAATCGTTTTTAGTGAGGCCGAGATGAAAAACATCAGACTTAGACATAGGTGACTCCTCTGTGGGTCGGTTTGTCAGAAGAAGTAAAACGGTACTTTACAGAAGCAATGTGCATTATTTCGTGACACACCTCACCATGAATGAAAATGATTGCAGTTAATTTCCATAAAATAGTGATTCACATCACATTAACAAGTTATATCGCCGGGTGCTGCACAAAAGATAGACGCTATAAGGCACTGTGGGTTGTTAACCTGGTGTCTATATTTATCTTTGCGCTAATCCATTCATTGGTACGGAGAATGCCATGACTGAAAAAACCGGTTTTGCACCTGCTGCGGCCCCGCACGCTTCAACCATCGTCTCAACCCCTGAAGAAGCCATTACCGCAGGCGAGACCTCCATTCCCTCCCAGGGAGAGAACATGCCAGCGTACCACGCGCGGCCAAAATCTGCCGATGGCCCGCTGCCCATCGTGATCGTGGTGCAGGAAATATTTGGCGTTCATGAACATATTCGCGACCTCTGCCGCCGTCTGGCGCTGGAAGGTTACCTGGCCGTTGCGCCGGAACTCTATTTCCGTCAGGGCGATCCGAATGATTACAGCGACATCCCGACGCTGTTCAGCAACCTGGTCAGCAAAGTGCCGGACGCGCAGGTACTGGCCGATCTCGACCACGTTGCCAGTTGGGCGGCGCGCAACGGTGGCGACCCGCACCGTCTGATGGTGACCGGCTTCTGCTGGGGTGGACGCATTAGCTGGCTGTATGCCGCGCACAATCCGCAGTTGAAAGCGGCCGTGGCCTGGTACGGCAAACTGGTGGGCGAAAAGACGCTGAACTCGCCGAAACATCCGGTTGATATCGCCACCGATTTAAATGCCCCGGTGCTAGGGCTGTATGGCGGTCAGGATACCGGCATTCCGCTTGATACCGTCGAGACCATGCGCCACGCGCTGCGGGCGGCAAACGCGAAGGCCGAAATCGTGGTGTACCCGGATGCGGGACACGCGTTTAATGCCGATTATCGTCCGAGCTATCACGCGGAATCCGCGAAAGATGGCTGGCAGAGAATGCTGGCGTGGTTCAGCCAGTACGGCGGGAAGAAAGCGTAATACCAAAAGCCCGGTGGCGGCTACGCCAACCGGGCAATCCAGCACCACTACGCCTGACGCAAATTCTGCGCCGCCTGCACCATGTTCGCCAGCGCCGCGCGGGTTTCAGGCCAGCCACGGGTTTTCAGGCCGCAATCCGGGTTTACCCACAGACGTTCCGCCGGGATGCGCTGGGCCGCTTTTTGCAGCAGCGATTCAATCCACTCCACGCTTGGCACGTTAGGGGAGTGAATGTCATACACGCCCGGCCCGATTTCGTTCGGGTAGTCGAACTCTTCGAACGACTCCAGCAGCTCCATGTCTGAACGCGAGGTCTCGATGGTGATCACATCGGCGTCGAGCGCGGCAATGGAGTCCATGATGTCGTTAAATTCGCAGTAACACATGTGGGTGTGGATCTGCGTGTCGTCCTTCGCGACGGCCGCGTTGAGGCGGAAAGCCTCCACGCCCCACTGTAAGTAAGCATCCCAGTCGCTGCGACGCAGCGGCAACCCTTCACGCAGCGCCGGTTCGTCGATCTGAATGATGCCAATCCCCGCCGCTTCCAGATCCGCCACTTCATCACGCAGCGCCAGGGCGATCTGTTTGGCGATGGTTTCCCGGGATACATCTTCACGCGGGAACGACCAGCAGAGAATGGTCACCGGCCCCGTCAGCATGCCTTTTACCGGTTTGTCGGTCAGAGACTGGGCATACTTCGCCCACTCCACGGTGATCGCTTCCGGGCGGCTGACGTCGCCGATCACCACCGGCGGCTTCACGCAGCGGGAGCCGTAGCTTTGCACCCAGCCGTTCTGGGTAAAAACGAAGCCGTCCAGGTGTTCACCGAAGTATTCCACCATATCGTTACGCTCGGCCTCGCCGTGCACCAGCACGTCCAGACCCAGACGTTCCTGCTCGACGATCGCCTGTTTGATGTGTTCCGCAATGCCGGTGCGGTAGTGATTCGCATCCAGATTGCCCTTTTTGAAGTCCAGGCGCAGGCCGCGGATCTCGGTAGTCTGCGGGAAGGAGCCGATGGTTGTGGTCGGCCACGCGGGCAGGTTAAAGCGCGCACGCTGGGCTTCGGCGCGCACTTCATACGGGCTCTGGCGCTGGCTGTCCCGGGCGGTGATGGCCGCCAGACGTTTTTCCACCACAGGGTTATGCACGCGCGTCGAGTGACGGCGCGCCTGGATCGGAGCGCTCCAGTCGGTAATCGCTGCCGTGTCGCCGCTGTTTAGCGCGTCGCGCAGCAGAGCCAGCTCCTCACACTTTTGCAGAGCAAAGGCAAACCAGCTTTTCACCTCAGGGTCGAGTCGGGTCTCCACGCTCAGGTCGATCGGGCTGTGCAGCAGGGAACAGGAAGAGGCTACCCACAATTCACGTTTACCGACAATGTCCTTAATTTGTGCATATTTCTCGGTGAGATCGGCACGCCAGACGTTACGACCATTCACCAGACCGGCAGAGAGCAGCCACTCCGCAGGCAGACGCTTGTGCAACTCTGCCACATCGTCTTTGCCGTGAACGAGATCAACGTGCAGACCCTGAACCGGCAGCGCAGTAATGGTGTCGAGGTTAGGCGTTACGCCCTCGAAATAGGTGGTCAGCAGCAGCTTCACCTGGCCCGTGAGCGCGTCATACGCCGGTTTGAAGGCATCCAGCCACGCCTGCGGCAGCTCAAGCACCAGCGCCGGTTCATCGATTTGCACCCACTGAATACCGCGCTTACCCAGCTCAATCAGCACCTGCTTATAAACCGGCAGAATATCGTTCAGCAGGCTGAGGCGGTCGAACTGCTCACCTTTCACTTTGCCCAGCCACAGGTAGGTGACCGGCCCCAGCAGCACGGGTTTCACCTGGTGACCCAGCGCCAGCGCTTCGTCCACTTCATCCAGAAGCTGGGTCCAGGTCAGTTTGAACTGCTGGCCCTTAACGAACTCCGGCACCATATAGTGATAGTTGGTGTTAAACCACTTGGTCATTTCCGCCGCTGCCGCTGGCTCACCCGTTGGCGCGCGGCCACGGCCGATGCGGAACAGGGTATCGATATCCACCGATCCATCGTTGTTCTGATGACGAGCCGGCACGTTGCCAAGCAGCAGGCTGGTGGTCAGAACATGGTCGTACCAGGCGAAATCGCCCACCGGCAGCAGGTCTACGCCCGCCTGTTTTTGCTGATCCCAGTGACGCGCGCGCAGCTCGCGTCCCACCGCCAGCAGTTCTTCGCGGGTGGCGTTACCCGCCCAGTAGCTTTCTTGCGCTTTTTTCAGCTCGCGACGCAGACCAACGCGAGGGAAACCGAGAGTGTGAGTGCGGATTGTCATGGCATACCCCTTGTAGAAATTCGTTATTTAGACGTCCAGATGTTTACACTTCTATAATTGGCAGGTACTGTATATTCCTCAAGCGCAAAATGTTCATGCCGAAGTGAAGGACTTTCATGATCGAGATTAAACACCTGAAAACGCTACAAGCGTTGCGGAACTGCGGTTCTCTTGCGGCGGCAGCGGCCACGCTGCACCAGACTCAGTCTGCCCTTTCTCACCAGTTCAGCGATCTGGAACAACGCCTCGGCTTTCGTCTTTTTGTGCGTAAGAGCCAGCCTTTGCGCTTTACGCCGCAGGGCGAAATTTTGCTTCAGCTGGCGAACCAGGTGCTGCCGCAGATTGCCAGCGCGTTGCAGTCCTGCAACGAGCCGCAGCAGACCACCCTGCGCATCGCCATTGAGTGTCACAGCTGTATTCAGTGGCTGACCCCCGCGCTTGAGAACTTCCGCCAGAAGTGGCCGCAGGTGGAGATGGACTTCAAATCCGGCGTCACGTTTGATCCGCAGCCGTCGCTTCAGCAGGGTGAGCTGGATCTGGTGATGACCTCAGATATTCTGCCACGCAGCGGTCTGCACTATTCGCCAATGTTTGATTTTGAGGTGCGTCTGGTGCTGGCCCCGGACCATCCGCTGGCCGCCAAAACGCGTATCACGCCGGAAGATCTGGCAACGGAGACGCTGCTGATTTACCCGGTACAGCGCAGTCGTCTGGATATCTGGCGCCATTTCCTGCAACCCGCAGGCATCAGCCCACAGCTGAAAAGCGTGGATAACACGCTGCTGTTAATTCAGATGGTGGCGGCCAGAATGGGAATTGCGGCGCTGCCGCACTGGGTGGTCGAGACGGTTGAACGCCAGGGTCTGGTGGTTACCAAAACCCTGGGTGAAGGACTGTGGAGCCGGCTGTACGCCGCCGTGCGCGATGGCGAGCAACGTCAGCCAATTACGGAAGCGTTTATTCGCTCAGCGCGGAACCACGCGTGCGACCATCTTCCGTTTGTGCGGAGCGCGGAGCGACCCAGCGGCGATGTACCCACAGCGAAGCCAGGATCACCGTTCCCCCAATAAGGAAACTCGGCCAGTGCGGCTGCTCCTGCCAGATGGCGAGGTTCACCAGTAGCCCCGCCGGCACGTGCACGTTGTTCATGATCCCCAGCGTTCCGGCGTCTACCTGCGTCGCGCCGTAGTTCCACATAAAATAGCCCAGCCCCGACGCCACCACGCCCAGCCAGACCAGAACGCTCCACTGCACGGGGGTGGTCGGCAGCTTTTGCGGGTTGCCGAGCATAAACCATGCCGCAATCGCGACAATCGCCGCACCCATATAGAACCACGCAAACGCGTTATGCTGCGGCATCGGGCGGGTCTCCATCAGGCGTTTGTAACCCACCATCCCGATGGCAAAGCTGATATTAGCGAGCTGGACGAACATCAGCCCGGTCCAGAAGTGATCGCTTACCTTGTCATAGCGAATAATCGCCGCGCCAATGACTGCCAGCGCAGCGCTCAGCAGGTATCCCCAGCGCAAACGGCGCCTGCTGAGCAAGTCATAAATCAGCGTGATGTAGAGCGGCGTGAGCACGGTGAAGAGCAGAAATTCCGAGACGGACAGGTAAACGTAGGCCCGGAAGCTGAACAGGTACATGATGCCAAGCTGCATCGCGCCTACCAGCATGTACAGCAGAATAGTTTTTAGCGATTGCCCGCGGGTACGCAGGAACGGCAGGAACACCAGTGCCGCCAGCCCCACGCGCATCAGCACCGAAAAGTAGCTGTCGACCGATCCGGCAAGGTATTCGCCAATCAGACTAAAGGAGAAGGCCCACAGGATAGTGGTGATAATGAGTAGCGCCACAATGCTTGTCTCTCAAAAAGAAGGAGAGGCATTGTAGCGAACTCTTTAGTTGACATCTGAACAATAAACAATCAAATGAAGATTATTCAAGGAACAGTTTGCGCAGATACTTAGGTACCGCGTTGTCTGCGTTCGTGCCAATCACTTCCAGCTCCGGGTGCAGATCTTTCAGGCGCTGGTGCGCGTTCTGCATGATGCAGCCTTTACCCGCCATGGAGAGCATCTCGGCATCGTTCATGCCATCGCCAAAGGCGATACAGTCTTTCAGATCAAAACCCAGCCGTTTCGCTACCGCTTCCAGCGCGTGACCTTTGGACACCCCGCCCGCCATCACTTCCAGACAGGTCAGCGTGGAGAAGCTCACGTTCACGCGGTCGCCCCAGCGGGCGTTGATCGCCTGCTCCAGCGGCAGTAACTCCTCATGATTTACACAGGTGAAGAACACCTTACTGATCCCTTCCGGCTCCAGCAGACCCGGCTCGTACAGTGAGTACTGGAATACGGCTTCCTTGAAGAAGCGCATCTCTTCCGGGCGATGGCGGTTCATAAACCACTCGTCGTCGCGGTAAACGTTAGTCACGATATCCGGGTTGTTATGCACAATGCCGAACAAATCGGTGGCGATGTCACGATCGAGATTATGGGTAAAAATCAGGTTGCCGTCCGTGTCATGTACGCGCGCACCGTTAGAGGTGATCATGTACGACTTGATCTCCAGGTTATCGCGGATCTGCCCCACGTCCACGTGGTGGCGGCCAGTGGCGAACACGAAGTTCACGCCACGGGCAGTCAGGAGTTTTAGGGTCTCTTTCGCATAAGGCGACAGGGTGTGGTCGGGGGAAAGCAGCGTGCCATCTAAATCAGATGCAACAACCTGGTACATAGGGATTTCAACCTCTGGTGGAAAACAATAATCAGTTATGCCTGTTGAAAAATTCAACAATGGCGTTGAGCGCGACTGAGCGCATAGCGTCCTTTTCAAAAAGGATCTCATGGTACGCACCGTTGATGACCAGCGGTTTACCCCCTTCACAGGGATGGCCCGCAGCGGCGCGAAGTTCACAATAGCGGTCATGCATGCGGTTATCCACCACACGCTCTTCTTCCGCCTGGATCAGGAGCGTCGGCGTGTCATCATCGCCTACGCCTGCCAGCACCTGTTCACCGGCATGAATACCTTCCCGCACCCAGTGCCAGGTGGGGCCGCCGACCCGCAGACGCGGTTCATCGGCATAAAAACGCAGGTTGCGCCGATAACGCTGCCGACTGTGGGTTAACACGTTGATGGCAAACGGTAACGCCCGCCAGCGTCCTGTTCCGATGGCATAGCCTTCTCGAATGCGCTGATGGCCCTCAGCCCAGTCGAGAAGATGGCGCACCATCCAGTCAGGAAAACGTATCACAATGCCGTACATCGGCGCGGTCAGCGCAATGGCGTCGCACTGGTGCTTATGGCGCTGCAAAAACAACGTCGAGATCGCGCCCCCCATGGAGTGGGCAAGAATATAACGCTTGCGCCACGGTCCGGGCTGCACTTCCTGCTGCCAGAACGCGGCCAGATCGTCGACGTAATCGCTGAAGTTATCCACGTGGCCGCGATGGGTATCCGGTAACATCCGGCCGGAAAGCCCCTGCCCGCGATGGTCGATAATTAACACATCAAAGCCCAGATGGAACAGGTCATACGCCAGCTCGGCATATTTGATATAGCTTTCGATGCGCCCGGGGCAGACCACAATCACCCGGTCATTTTTTTCATCACGGAAACGAACGAAGCGTACCGGGATTTCCCCGACGCCCATAAACTCATCTTCCTCACGCTGGCGCCAGAAATCGGTCAGCGGCCCCATGGAGAAAGCAGCAAATGCGTTTTCTCGTGTTTCCCAGTCCTTTTTCTGCTGAAACATTGGGTTTCCACCCCCCGTAATTCAGGGAATATCGTTTTTTTCGTCACCGGTCACAAAATGACTCAACAATAGCGTATTGTGGCATAAAAACAGACGATCCGGGAGTTTCAAATGACCTTCGAGTGGTGGTTCGCCTACCTGCTGACATCCATCATCCTCAGCCTTTCACCTGGCTCGGGCGCAATCAACACCATGACCACCTCCATTAATCACGGCTATCGCGGCGCGGTGGCGTCAATCGCCGGTTTACAGACCGGGCTTGGCATTCATATTGTGCTGGTGGGGATTGGTCTGGGCACGCTGTTCTCCCGTTCGGTGCTGGCCTTCGAGGTGCTGAAATGGGCTGGCGCAGCGTATCTTATCTGGCTGGGTATTCAGCAGTGGCGCGCCGCAGGCTCGATTGATCTGCATACGCTCTCCCGGACGCAAACACGCGGCCACCTGTTTAAACGCGCGGTGTTCGTTAACCTGACCAACCCGAAAAGCATCGTGTTCCTCGCCGCCCTGTTCCCGCAGTTTATCGTGCCGCATCAGCCACAGGTGATGCAGTACGTGGTGCTGGGCGCAACCACCATTATTGTCGATATCATTGTGATGATTGGTTACGCGACGCTGGCGCAGCGAATTGCGGCGTGGATCAAAGGGCCTAAGCAGATGAAGGCCCTGAACAAAGTTTTTGGTTCGCTGTTTATGCTGGTTGGCGCGCTGCTTGCGTCAGCGCGTCATGCTTAGCGAGAAATGATGAGATGAATGCCGAAGCCGGCGAACAACGCGCCGGCGAAGCCGTCGATCCACTTCGCGATGCGCTGGTAGCCGCGACGCATCGCCGGTAAGGCAAACAGGCTTGCCACAACGGTAAACCAGGCGAACGTTTCCACAACGATCAGCAGGAAGATCCCCCAGCGCGCGCCCGCGCCGACGTTATCCCCCACAAACAGCGAGAATACCGAGCCGAAGTAAATAATTGCTTTCGGGTTCGCCAGGTTGGTCAGCAGCCCTTTCACAAAGCTACGGCCGCCCGTTGCCAGCTCAACCTTTGGCTCTTCCGGCTTGCTCTCTTCTTTCTTCAGCGCTCCGCGCAGCATCTGGTAGCCCATCCAGCACAGGTACAGACCGCCGCCAACCATAATGATGTTATGCAGCCACGCCATTTTCGCCAGGATCAGGTTCAGACCGAGCAGCGCAACCGCCGCCCAGACCATGACGCCCATGGTAATACCGAGCACACCCATCATCGCCTCTTTGCGGGAGCGGCTGACGGCCGTTTGCGACACGAAGAAAAAATCAGGGCCTGGGCTCATCAGCGCAACGATGTGCACTAACGCCACGGTGAGAAATAGCATTAACATAATTAGCTCGCGGGGAAATAATACAGTGAGTCACCATCCTGGCACTTTTTCGCCCGGCTGACTACTCCTCATCATCACCATCAGCGTGGGAACGGATGAGCGCCATAAACTCTTTACCGAAGCGCTCCAGCTTGCGCGTGCCGACGCCGTTGACGCTGAGCATCTCGCTGGCGCTGAGCGGCATTTGCTCGGCCATCTCGATCAGCGTCGCGTCGTTGAACACCACGTATGGCGGGATGTTCTCTTCATCGGCAATAGCTTTACGCAGCTTACGCAGCTTGGCGAACAGCTTGCGGTCGTAGTTACCGCCGTAGGATTTTTGCATCACGCGCGGCTTCAGGGCGACGACGCGCGGAACGGCGAGCTTCAGTTCAACCTCGCCACGCAGGACAGGTCGCGCCGCTTCGGTCAGCTGAAGCGCAGAATGCTGGGCAATATTTTGCGTGGCAAAGCCGAGGTGGATCAACTGGCGGATAATACTCACCCAGTGCTCATGGCTCTGGTCTTTCCCGATGCCGTAAACCGGCAGCTTGTCGTGACCCATATCGCGGATACGCTGGTTGTTAGCCCCGCGCAGCACTTCAACGACGTAGCCCATCCCAAAGCGCTGGTTCACGCGTCCGATAGTCGAGAGCGCTTTGCGCGCGTCCATCAGGCCATCGTACTGCTTCGGCGGGTCGAGGCAGATATCGCAGTTGCCGCACGGCGCCTGACGCCCTTCACCAAAGTAGTTGAGTAACACCAGACGGCGGCAGGTTTGCGCTTCGGCGAAGGCCCCCATCGCGTTAAGCTTGTGGCGTTCGATATCCTGCAACTGCCCCTGCGGTTTCTCTTCCAGACAGCGGCGCAGCCACGCCATATCCGCCGGGTCGTAAAACAACATCGCTTCCGCAGGCAGACCATCACGCCCGGCGCGGCCGGTTTCCTGATAGTAGGATTCGATATTGCGCGGAATGTCGAAATGCACCACAAAGCGCACGTTGGGCTTGTTGATCCCCATCCCGAACGCCACCGTTGCGACCACGATTTGCAGGTCGTCGCGCTGGAATTTTTCCTGAACATCGGCGCGGATGTGGTTCTCTAACCCGGCATGGTATGCCGCCGCGCTAAAGCCGCGATTTTGCAGACGCGCAGCGGTGTCTTCCACCTTTGCGCGGCTGTTGCAGTAGATGATGCCGGACTTGCCGCGCTGCTCCTGCACGTAGCGCAGGAGCTGATCCAGCGGCTTGAACTTTTCCATCAGCATATAGCGGATGTTCGGGCGGTCGAAGCTGCTGACCTGAATATACGGGTCGTTCAGTCCCAGCAGGCGAACGATGTCCTGACGCGTGGTGTCGTCCGCCGTGGCGGTAAGCGCCATAAACGGCAGCTCGGGGAAGCGCTGACGAAGCTGGCCGAGGGCGGCGTATTCCGGGCGGAAATCGTGCCCCCACTGGGAGATACAGTGCGCTTCATCCACCGCCAGCAGCACCGGGTTCCAGTGCGCCAGGTGGTCGAGGAAGTTGTCCAGCATCAGGCGCTCTGGCGCGATATACAGCAGGCGAACCTGTCCGGTGCGGCACCCGGCCATCACCTCTTGCTGCTGCTCGCGAGTTTGCGTTGAGTTAAGACAGGCCGCCGCCACGCCGTTGGCGAGCAGCTGGTCGACCTGGTCTTTCATCAGGGAAATAAGGGGTGATACCACAACCGTCAGGCCATTAAGCACCAGCGCGGGCACCTGATAGCAGAGCGATTTACCGCCGCCGGTCGGCATGACCACCAGGCAATCGCGGCCTTCCAGCACGGTTTCAATGATGGTTTCCTGGCCAGGACGGAACTGCTGGTAGCCAAAGGTTTCATGCAAAACCTGTTTAGCCAGCGATTCCTGATTCAATACTTCCGCCTGCGCCACGTTAACCCCATATGCCAGAAATGAAACAGGCGCTATTTTCAGCGCCTGAGAGAGAAACTTCAACGTTTAACGCAAAAACATTCGAGCAGCTTAGAAAATATCGTTCAGCATGACGCCCACACCGACGCGGGTCTGGTTGAAGTTGTAGTCGATCAGCGATTCGCCGTAGCCGCTATACACCTGGGTATAGAGACGCACGTGTTTCGTTACCGGGTAGCTCAGGCCCAGCTCTGCACCGCCGTAGCCGGTATTCCAGTTGTACTGGCCTTTGGCGCTCAGCACCGCGTCACCCAGCTGATAGCCCACCTTAAGCTGATAGTATCCCATGTATTTGGTGATATCCGGGTTGTCATCGGTGCTGCCTACTACGTACCACGGCTTCACTTCCACCATGAAATTGCCGTTCTGCGCCATCAGACGCGTATAGATGCGGTTCCAGCTGCGTGAGGTTGGGTCGGAACGACCGTTGGAATCGTGGTTATAGCCCACCTCCACGTCTCGCAGCGTCCAGCCTGCAAACTCATAATCGGTGGCGAAACCGAGGAACAGCTGCGGTTCATAGTTGGTTTCGCGGAACGGTGATGACTCCCCGCTGTTGGAGAGTTGCCACCATGACTTCTGCGTGTAGGACGCGCCAAGTACCGAGTTCGGCCCCAGGATGCCGCGCCAGAACGGGAAGGCGAGGCTGAGCTGGAACTTCACCTCATCTTTACGCGCATTATCAGACCAGTTATAGGAGCTTATCGCCTCTTTGTTGAGATCGCTGGTCTGGGTGTAGATCACGTAGTTTGTGTCATACGGGTACAGCGTGAACGGATTGTCATGCTCCTGAAGCATATTGGCGATGATGCTGCCCTTAACGGCAGGTTTATCATGCACCTCTTTGATCGTCGCTTCCTGCGCATATGCTGTGAGGGGCAGCGCAACCGCCGCCAGTAACCAACCCAGATACGTCCGCATCGGTGGTGTTCTCCTGAAATGGTGACATTTAATGAATAGTTTTGTCCGGGCATTCTACAGACTTCTGCGATAACTTCCGCTTCCTCGTTTCTTAAAGTGGCATTCCTTTATCCTGAAGCATAAAATCAACATTTTGTTAACAACAAGGATGCCACGTCAGATGTCAGCCACACTCACCGCCGAAGAAACCTTAAAGCTCGTGGGCGAGATTTTTGTGTACCACATGCCGTTCAACCGTGCACTGGGTCTTGAGCTGGAGCGATACGAAAAAGACTTCGCTCAGCTGAGTTTCAATAATCAGCCAATGATGGTCGGTAACTGGGCGCAAAGCATTTTGCACGGCGGGGTAATTGCCTCCGCGCTGGACGTGGCGGCCGGTCTGGTGTGCGTGGGCAGCACGCTGACGCGCCACGACACCATCAACGAAGATGAGTTACGCCAGCGCCTGTCGCGCATGGGCACCATCGATTTACGCGTCGACTACCTGCGCCCAGGACGCGGAAACCGCTTCACCTGTACCAGCAGCCTGCTGCGCGCCGGGAATAAAGTTGCCGTCGCCCGCGTTGAGCTGCATAACGAGGAGCAGGTTTATATCGCCAGCGCAACCGCCACTTATATGGTGGGTTGAGACGGCAAATTCGGGTAAAATTACTTCACTTTTTTGTAACGGATTTTCCCGATGGATGCTAAACAGACGCGGCAGGGCGTTTTACTCGCCCTTGCCGCTTATTTTATTTGGGGTATAGCACCGGCGTACTTCAAACTTATCGCCTATGTCCCGGCGGACGAGATCCTCACTCACCGCGTCATCTGGTCGTTTTTCTTCATGATTGCGCTGATGAGTATCAGCCGTCAGTGGTCAGGCGTCAAAACGCTGCTGAAAACCCCGAAGAAGGTCTTCCTGCTCGCCCTCTCTGCGGTGCTGATTGGCGGAAACTGGCTGCTGTTTATCTGGGCGGTGAATAACCATCACATGCTCGAAGCCAGCCTGGGCTACTTTATTAACCCGCTGGTCAATATTTTGCTGGGGATGATTTTCCTCGGCGAGCGCTTTCGCCGGATGCAGTGGGTGGCAGTGATTCTGGCCTTCTGCGGCGTGCTGGTACAGCTGTGGACCTTCGGCTCACTGCCGGTTATCGCCCTGGGGCTGGCGTTCAGCTTTGCCTTCTACGGCCTGGTGCGTAAAAAAATCGCCGTGGAAGCGCAGACGGGAATGCTGTTTGAAACCCTGTGGCTGCTGCCTGTCGCCGCGATCTACCTGTTCGGTATTGCCGACAGCGCCACCAGCCATATGGGCAGCAACCCATGGTCGCTGAACCTGATGCTGATGGCCGCGGGCGTGGTCACGACGATACCCCTGCTGTGCTTCACCGGCGCGGCAACGCGTCTGCGCCTCTCCACGTTGGGCTTCTTCCAGTACATTGGCCCGACGCTGATGTTCCTGCTGGCGGTGGTGTTTTACGGCGAGGTGCCGGGTGCGGATAAGATGGTGACGTTCGCCTTTATCTGGGTGGCGCTGGCCATCTTTGTTGCGGATGCGATTTATACCCAGCGCAGGGTGCGCAAAGGGCTGTGATGTTGCCCTCACCCTAACCCTCTCCCACAGGGAGAGGGAATTCGATCGTAGGGCGGGTAAGCGCAGCGCCACCCGCCAGATTTTTACAGCCAGTTCCGGCGTTTAAAATAGAGATACGGCGCCAGCCCGGCGAGGATCATAAAGATAATCGCCCCCGGGTAGCCAAAGCTCCACTTCAGTTCCGGCATAAACTCGAAGTTCATCCCGTAGCTGGAGGCTACCAGCGTCGGCGGCAGGAACACCACGGACACCACCGAGAAGATCTTGATGATGCGGTTCTGCTCGATGTTGATGAAGCCCATCGCCGCCTGCATCAGGAAGTTGACCTTCTGGAACAGGGATTCGTTGTGCGGCAGCAGGGATTCGATATCGCGTAAGATCTCACGCGCCTGCTCCAGCTGACCGCCCGGCAGACGCGCCTTGCGCACCAGGAAGTTCAGCGCGCGCTGGGTATCCATCAGACACAAACGCACCTTCCAGCCGATATCTTCCAGCTCAGCCAGCGTGGACAACGCTTCGTCGTACTCATCGCCCTGATGGCCTTCCATGATCACGCGGCTCAGCTTTTCCAGGTCGCTGTAGATGTTTTCGATTTCATCCGCCAGCTGTTCGATTTTGGTTTCGAACAGATCCAGCAGCAGCTCATAGGCGTTACCGTCCATCATCGCCTGGCTGCGGGCGCGCATACGGTAGAGACGAAACGCAGGCAGTTCGCGCTCGCGCAGGGTGAACAGGCGGCCATCGCGAATGGTAAACGCCACGGTGGAGTTCCCCGCGTGGTCTTCGGCATCTTCGAAGAAGAAGAAGGAGTGAATGTGCAGGCCGTCTTCGTCTTCAAAAAAACGGGCGGATGCTTCGATGTCTTCCAGTTCCGGGCGCGTTGCCAGGCTTTGCCCCAGCTCAGATTGTACGCGAAGGCGCTCATCGTCGTCCGGCTCGACCAGATCCACCCATACGGCATCAATGAGGGGCTGTGACTCTTCGGCTTCAAGCCGAGTCAGTCGGTTATTTTCGAGTTGAAATGCGCTCAACATGACCGGGACTCCCAATGCAAAAAATATCGGACAGTTCGGTGGGCACACAGAAACAAATTGGGTTTCAGACCATTAAACAGCCTGACTCAGCGCGACGGGAATGATGCAGTCGCTGACAACCACTAAGGCCATCAGCAAGAGGAGATAGCCTTAGGAGTTGTTCCTGGATGACAGGGAATTGAGCCAGTATCTACTGGGTGTGTCCAAGGCGAATGTCCTCTTAGCGTAATCGTGCGCGCATGTTACGCCAGCAATAACTGTGGCGTCAACACGCAACGGAACGCTGAAGGGCATTAATTGACCTTCAACGTATAAGGCTAGCAGATTATTACAAAATAGTGATATTTTTCTGAAAGTTACACACTTTCCAGCTTGGCATAGGCTGCCACCAGCCATTTGATCCCCTGCCCCTGGAACGCTACCTGCAAACGGCTGTGCTCGCCGCTGCCTTCCAGGTTGACGATGGTGCCTTCGCCAAACTTCGAGTGGCGCACGCGCTGGCCCAGCTTGTAACCGGTGTCGGTTTCAGAGATCGGCGAGCCCATACGCTGATGGCTGACCGGACGGCTGATGCTGGCGCGCAGGCGCACCTCTTCCACACACTCTTCCGGCAGTTCGCCGATAAAGCGCGACGGACGGTGATACACCTCTTTCCCGTACAGGCGGCGGGTTTCCGCGTAGGTCAGAGTCAGTTTCTGCATCGCACGGGTCACGCCCACGTAGGCCAGACGACGCTCCTCTTCCAGACGCCCGCCTTCATCCAGCGACATCTGGCTCGGGAACATCCCCTCTTCCATCCCGACGATGAACACCTGCGGGAACTCCAGACCTTTCGCGGAGTGCAGGGTCATCAGCTGAACCGCATCCTGCCAGGTATCGGCCTGCCCTTCACCCGCCTCCAGCGCGGCGTGAGAGAGGAATGCCTGCAACGGCATCAGGTCTTCGTCTTCTTCGTTGTAGCTGAACTGGCGCGTTGCCGTCACCAGTTCCTCTAAGTTCTCAATACGGGTCTGGCCCTTCTCGCCTTTTTCCTGCTCGTACATGGTGCGCAAGCCGGAATCTTTAATCACCCGGTCGGTCTGGACGTGCAGCGGCATGTCGGCCGTTTCCTGCGCCAGTGCGTCGATTAACTCCAGAAAGCGTTGCAATGCGCTGGCGGCGCGCCCGGCGAGGGCTTTTTCCTGTAACAGCTCGCGGCATGCCTGCCACAACGTGAGCTGACGATTGCGCGAGGCCTGACGCACCACGTCCAGCGTACGATCGCCGATGCCGCGCGTCGGTGTGTTCACCACGCGCTCAAATGCCGCATCGTCGTTACGGTTGGCAATCAGACGCAAGTACGAGAGCGCATCTTTGATCTCCTGACGTTCGAAGAAGCGCATACCTCCATAAATGCGGTACGGCATGCTCACCTGCAACAGCGCCTCTTCCAGCACGCGCGACTGGGCGTTGCTGCGATAGAGAATGGCACACTGCTCCAGCGCGCCGCCGTTCTCCTGCCAGGTTTTAATGCGGTTCACAACGAAACGGGCTTCGTCGAGCTCGTTGAAGGCGCAGTAAATCGAAATCGGTTCGCCGTCGACGCCATCGGTCCACAGCTTTTTACCCAGGCGCCCGTTGTTGTTCTCAATCAGGGCGTTGGCCGCGCTCAGAATGTTGCTGGTAGAACGGTAGTTCTGTTCCAGACGGATGGTTTGCGCGCCGGGGAAATCGTTGAGGAAGCGCTGGATGTTCTCCACCTGCGCGCCGCGCCAGCCGTAGATAGACTGGTCGTCATCGCCTACGATCATCACCTTGCCGGTATCCCCGGCCAGCAGGCGGATCCAGGCGTACTGGATGTTGTTGGTATCCTGGAATTCGTCCACCAGGATGTTGGTAAAGCGTTCACGGTAGTGTTGCAGGATATGCGGTTTGTTCAGCCACAGCTCGTGGGCGCGCAGCAGCAGCTCGGCGAAATCCACCAGACCGGCGCGATCGCACGCTTCCTGATAGGCCTTGTAGACGTTCTGCCAGGTCTGCTCGACCGGGTTACCGAAGCTCTGAATATGATGCGGACGCAGCCCTTCGTCTTTTTGACCGTTGATGTACCACATCGCCTGACGCGGCGGCCACTGCTTCTCGTCGAGATTCATCGCCTTGATCAGGCGTTTCAGCAGGCGCAGCTGATCTTCGCTGTCGAGGATCTGGAAATCCTGCGGCAGGTTAGCGTCCATATGGTGCGCGCGCAGCAGACGGTGCGCCAGGCCGTGGAAGGTGCCAACCCACATGCCGCCCTGGCTGGTGCCCATCAGCTGTGCGATACGGTGGCGCATCTCCGCCGCCGCCTTGTTGGTGAACGTCACGGCCATAATCGAGTACGGCGAGCAGTTCTCCACGCTCTGTAGCCAGGCGATACGGTGAACCAGCACGCGCGTCTTACCACTGCCCGCTCCAGCCAGTACCAGCAGGTTTGTACGCGAGGCGGCAACCGCGTCACGCTGTTTATCATTAAGGCTGTCGAGCAGGTAAGAAACGTCCATTGGCACCGTCACGTCATGGCGGGCAGGCAAATGTTTCCACTCGCCAAAACCCTGTTAATTTATACAGAACAATTGATGATTATATCAGCGTCGTGAGGGATGCCAACCGTGAAATTTCCACGTGCGGCAGAAGACGGCTATCCGGGGTAGTCATCAGATCGGCATTTTCCGGCTTGATCCAGCAGGCCTGCATGCCGCAGCGGATCGCCCCGGCGACGTCCGTGGTCAGGTCGTCGCCCACGTGCAGGATCTCACCGAGCGGCAAATCCAGTTTTTCCGCTGCCAGATGATACATATCGTTGAACGGCTTCGAGCGTCCGTGCGGGCCCGCGCGCAGAACGAACTGAAAATAGTTCCCCAGACCAAACAGTTCAGGCTGAGCGTTGCCGTTGGTGATGGCCACCAGCGGCCACTTTTCGGCGAGCTTCGCCAGCGTGTCGTGGGTCTCCTGCGGCACGTCGATCCGACTGCGCCATTTGGCGAAGTTTTCCATGGCCGCTTCGGCACCCGTGGCCGCGTCCTGCGCGCTCAGGCCGGCATTGAGCATCGCCTGCTCAACCGCACGGCGGCGCCATTCGGTCACGTCATGATAAATTTCCGGCTCGGTTTCCCGCAGGGACTGACGCAGCTTCTGGAAATCTTTGTTCTGCATTGTTTTCAGCGCAGGATGGTAGTTCTGCACAAACGCCAGCGACTCCTGCTCGGTACGCAGGATCACCGGACGATTGTCGTAAAGGGTGTCATCAAGATCAAACGTCAGGGCTGAGATCTGACCGAGTGGGCGGTAAAAACGCATTATTTCCCCCGTTTGGCGCGTGGATGCGCCGCGTCATACACCGAGGCAAGGTGTTGGAAGTCTAAGTGGGTATAGATTTGGGTGGTCGACAGATTCGCGTGACCAAGCAGCTCCTGTACCCCACGCAGGTCGCCGCTTGATTCCAGCATGTGCGTCGCAAAGGAGTGGCGCAGCTTGTGGGGGTGAACGTGGCTGTTCAGCCCCTGCTTAATGCCCCACTCCGCAAAGCGCTTCTGCACGTTACGCGCCGAGATCCGCTTGCCGAGTTTCGACAGGAACAGCGCATCTTCGTCGGCGCCAAACAGCCCGCGCAGATCCAGCCAGTGCTCAATCCAGGAGACCGCATTGCGGCCGATCGGCAGGCGGCGCTCTTTGCTGCCCTTGCCCATTACCCACACCTCGCCGGATTCCAGATCGAGGTGCTTCAAGTCGAGGTTCACCAGCTCAGAGAGACGCAGGCCCGCGCCGTACATCACCTCCAGCATCGCGCGGTCGCGCACGGCCAGCGGATCGTTAAGATCGATATCCAGCAGGCGGTTTACGTCGTCGACGTCGATATTTTTCGGCAGATGACGCGGGGCTTTCGGCGTGGCGATCCCTTTTGCCGGGTTGGCTTTCAGACCGCCCTGACTGACCAGCCAGTCGAAGAAACTGCGCAGGGCAGAGAGCCGGAGCGCCAGGCTCGCCGGGCTTAAGTTTTTTTTACGGCTACGCACGACGAACCCGCGTACCGTGGCGGCGTCACATTGTTGCCAGCTTTTCAGGCCGATTTCATCGGCAATCTGCATGATGGCATCAAGCTGACGCTGATAGTTGAGCAGCGTAATAGGGCTGAGCTGGCGTTCTACGCCCAGATAGCGCAGAAAGCGGATGACGTCAGTGGCGAGCAGTCCGTCCGTCATACGCGCTCAATCCAGCGCTCCAGCAACTCAGGCAACATCAGGGCGATCTCCTGCAACAGTTGCGTACCCTGCCCCTGTTCATAGTGATGCGCGTCGCGGCTGGTAAATAACATCACGCCCAGGTCACCATCGCGCCCCATCAGCGACATCGCCACCGAGCCGATAGCTTTGGCTTCCGGCAGCACCACCAGCAGTTCTGGCCCGTTGAGCGGCCCCAGATAATGGTGCTCATGGCCCAGACGCTGAATGCGCAGCGGCTCAAACGCCTGACGGCTCAGCGCCAGATGGGTAAACCCGGACGGCGCGCCAATGCGCCAGCGGTCAGGGAAGAGACGGATCGTCGCGCCTGCCAGCCCCAGCTCGCGCGCCCAGCGGTGGAAGCGGTTGAGGAACTCTTCGAGACTGTGTGCGGAAGCCAGACGCGCCTGAAGGTGTAGAAGACGGTAGAACAGGCTTTCGTTATTGCTGGCCTGCTCCATCAGCAGCGTCATGTTCTCTTCGAGCTGATTGATGTGGTTGCGCGAGCGCGCCATGTGCCATTCAACCAGCGACACGGTCTCGCGAACCGGATGCGGCACGCGCATCCGTTCGACGACGCGTGCATTGCGGATAAAAAACTCAGGATTGTGCAGCAGATAATCCACAACAGTGCTGTCGTCCAGCTCTGTTACAGGTTCCCGCAGTTCTTCCCCTGGTTGCTTCATAGATGGATAAACCCGTCATAAACATGTGTCGCCGGGCCAGTCATGTACAGTGGATGACCCGCTCCTTTCCAGGCGATATCAAGCCGACCGCCTGGTAATTCCACGCGAACCTCTTCTGCCAGTAACCCCTGTGAGATACCGACGGCCACCGCCGCACAGGCACCGCTTCCGCAGGCCTGGGTTTCGCCCGCGCCGCGCTCGTAAACCCGCAGGCGAATATGTTCACGCTTCACCACTTGCATGAAACCGATGTTCGCCCGCTCCGGGAAGCGCTCGTGGCTTTCCAGCACCGGGCCGAGCGTTTCAACCGCCGCGGTTTGCACATCATCCACCTGAATCACGCAGTGCGGGTTACCCATTGAGACGACGCCGCACAATACTGTCTGCTCGGCGGCACGCATGATATAGGTCTTTTCCGCTTTGTTGGCGCGAAACGGCACGGCAGAGGGTTCGAAGTTCGGCTCTCCCATGTTCACGCGCACCAGTTCGTCGTCGGTGACGCTGAGCACCATCCGGCCATTGGCGGTGCTGACGCGGATATCGCGCTTGTTGGTCAGCCCTTTCAGCCGAACAAAGCGGGCAAAACAGCGCGCGCCGTTGCCGCACTGGGAAACTTCGCTGCCGTCGGCGTTAAAAATGCGATAGTGAAAGTCCAGGTCAGGATCGTAAGGCGGCTCCACCACCAGCAGCTGGTCAAACCCCACGCCCACGTGTCGATCCGCCAGACGACGGATCAGTTCCGGGGAGAAAAAGACATTCTGCGTTACCGCGTCGACGACCATAAAGTCGTTGCCAAGGCCATGCATTTTAGAGAACTGCATCATTTGCTCCATTGCGCGGGTACAGAACGTAATTGTCAGAGATTGACCTGAGTCGGGCCGCCGTTATTGCCGCGATCGTTGGTATCCGGCGTAGATGACTCGATACCACTTTGCACCGGTTTTGTCGGCGGTGGTGCGTTTTTATCCTCTGGCGGGAAGTACAGTGGTCCCTTCAGTCCACAGCCGGTCAGGCTAAACAGAGTGACAAGAACGACAAGCGTTCGGAAGACGTTTTTCATGTAGAGGTTGCCCGTAAGTTCAAATCTGTTTCTATCATCGCAGGAGAAGACACAAAAGCAAGAGTTTGCCGCTTTCCTGCAACGGGAATTATTTAGCGTTATACTGCCGCCATCACGAAAAAACAGGAATAAAACCATGAACGACAGTGAATTTCATCGCCTTGCCGATACCCTGTGGATGACCATCGAAGAGCGTATCGACGACTGGGACGGCGACAGCGATATCGATTGTGAAATCAACGGCGGGATCCTGACCTTAAGCTTCGAAAACGGCAGCAAGATTATTATTAACCGTCAGGAGCCGCTTCACCAGGTGTGGCTGGCGGCGAAACAGGGCGGCTATCACTTTGATCTGAAAGGTGACGAGTGGGTCTGCGACCGCAGCGGCGAAACGTTCTGGGATCTGCTGGAGCAGGCAGCGACCGCGCAGGCGGGTGAGGACGTGAGTTTCAGGTAGTTTTGTTGCCCGGTGGCGGCTACGCCTTACCGGGCCTACAACGGCTCGAACCGTAGGCCGGGTAAGCGATAGCGCCACCCGGCGAAAAGCCTCAGGAAAAATACTGCTGCAACAGCGGCGCAGTTTCCTGGTTAGCGGGCGCCGCAGGGGTAATCGCCTGCGTACGGAACGGGATCACCTGCGCTCGCCCATCCACATTCACAATCTGGTAGAACTGCGGCAGGTTGAAGTTGATAAAACTTGAGCCGTAGGTAAAGCGATCGTGCGAAGACGAATAGAAGCGGCTGACGTCGCGCACCAGCTCCTCTTTGCTGCCTTCACAGTGGTGATACACCTCGGCACGGTTGGTTTCATCCAGAATGTAGATGTTAAACCCGGCATTATCGCCCGACTCTTCGAAGAAGAACTGAATAATCCCTTCACTCGCAAAGCCATCCACCACCTGCGGCAGCTTAACGTGGTTGGTTTCCACCTGAACCGACAGGCCATGCAGTTTGTTGTGTGAAATCGCGCCGTAGAATTCAATGGCGTTCTCCAGCTTCTGCACCGACACGTTCAGGCGCTCAAAGAACAGGCCCCAGGTCTGGCCGGAGACGCGCAGCGCTTTAAAGCGCCCGGTTTCCTGACGGGTGCTGGAGAGACGCAGTTCGATGCACTCAGACACCAGCTGCTGCACGCGGGTACGAATCAGGCCGCGCAGGTGCTGGCTGTAGCAGAACACCTCCACGCTGTCCGGGGGTGCGGCATCCTGGTGCATCTTGCCGAGGATCGTTTTCAGCGCCTCGATCATCGCCTGCTCGCCGTTAAAGTGTAAGGTACGCACTTCGGTCCACGAGTTGCGGTACAGCAGATCCACGCTACCCACCAGGCAGTTTTGCTGCTCGCCGAAGCTAAAGACGTCCAGCTTGCGGAAGTCAAAGTGAACCACCTGATTGCGGAAGGCCGCCGTCGGGTCGTATTCCAGGTTGACGATGATCGCCAGATGGCGAATCTCACACGGGCTGTAGAGCGCTTTTGGCGTCGGCGCAGGCAGACGCAGCGGGAAGTGGTGCGAGACATCCGCCACCATCTCCTGCAACTTGGCTAAATCGACCACCTCGTTACCCTTGATAAACAACCGGGTGCGTGAGGTGAGAAGGCCGTTAAACCAGGCCCAGGCCACCAGCTTGTTCAGATAGCGGTTATATTCCAGCGGCTGATGGCTGATGATCGAATCCATGCTTGGCGCACGGTTGTACAGATACCACCCGGTGCGGTTTGCGCGGCCCGGCGGCACGTAGATAAAGGTCAGATTCGGCTCAGACAGGTCAGGCGAAATCTGTGGGTTAACCAGCGTAACCTTGCCCGGCAACGCTTCAAACGCGGCGTACAGTTTACGGGTCAGCACCCCGATATCCTGTGGGCTGGCAGAAACGCTAAGGTTGTTACGGCGGGCAAAGCGGATCAGGTTGCGGTAGCTCTGCATCATCGCATCAAGCAGTTCGTTGTGCGCCTCGCGCACCTGATCGATCTTCCAGTTGGCGCGGTTGTCCAGCATGGCGAGACGCGCTTCGTCCCATCCCCACTCTTTGACTAACTGGCTGACGACTTCACGACGCCAGCCCACGCAGGCGCGTTCGCGGCTCAGTTTTTCACAAACTTTGAGATAGAAACATCGACGCACCAGGTCAAGACGCGTGGCGTCCTCAATGGCTGTCAGGTATTCGGTGACGCGTTCCAGCATCATGCAGTAGGCATCAAGCCCGTAGGAGACGATCTCCCCGTCGTGCAGACGCTGTTTAATATCTTTCGCCAGCAGGCGCGGCGTGGGGTATTCCCAGGAGTAAGCTTCCAGCAGCAGGGTTTTCAGCACCGCTTTGTACGGTGAATCAATGCTCTTGTAAAGCTGCCAGAGGCTTGCGCCAAAGTACTCTTCGGCGGACAGGGAGCTCAGGCCGCCCAGATCCAGCCACTCGTTTGGCGTCAGAACGCCCTGCGAGTAAAGCGACATGACGTAGTCGTCATAATTCTCTTCTTCATCGCACGGCACCATATTCCACAGAATACGTTTCCCGGCCAGGCGAACGGCAGTACGGTAAAACTCATCCAGCAACAGGATGTGCTGAGTCGAGCCGCAGTCTTCACCACCCAGACTGCCGCTTTCGTTATGGCGGAAACGGTTTTCATCAATCAGGAAGAAGCTCACTTCCACGCCGAGCGACGCCGCCCAGCTCTCCAGCAGGCTGCATTTACGCTGCAACAGCTGGCGCTCTTCATTGTCGAGCCAGGACTGATGGCAGACCCAGATATCCAGGTCAGAAGAGCAGCTTTGCCCAACCGATGATGTGCTGCCCATGGAGTAAACCCCAGTAATCGGTAGCTCGCCTTTCGGCGAATCCTGCGGCGGCATACCACGGTAGAGTTCAAGTTCAGTCAGGTAATGCTGTTGGGTTTCATCAGGCGTGAAGAGGCAAATGCCCTGGGGAACGTTACCATCGAGGTAACCCGGCATTAGCGGATGGTGATAGTGCAACAATGTCGGCAGAAGACTGTATACCTGCTGGAAAGCAGGGCCCATGGCAGCAAGCGCGCGATCCACGCGCAATTGATTGATGGCATCCAGTCTCTGTTTCAGAGTCTCAATATAGAGGTACAAGACGTATCGCCTGATGTTTCCGGGTGTCGCATGCCAGTCAGAACAGAAAAAGCAGCGGACCCGCAGTATTTCAAAAAATAACCGTTACCCTTTTTTCGCCTTTTGCTTTTCTGGTGGTACAGACGAAAAAATGGTCTAAAACGTGATCAATTTAACACCTTGCCGGTTGACCGTAAAGAAAGATGCGCTACATACAAGTGTAGCACCGTTCTGTACGTGTAAATTCCTGAATACGGCGATGGCTGACGAATACGCCGCCCTGTCCCTCTCACTCTTCATCAACCGTAAAACTGCCATCCGAGTGTCAACAATGTTAGGATGGTTAGCGATTGATAATGACGGTAACAAGCATGTTAGACAATGTTTTGAGAATTGCCACACGCCAAAGTCCTCTTGCACTCTGGCAGGCACATTATGTTAAGCAGCGCCTGGAAGCCTGCCACACCGGATTACGCGTTGAGCTGGTGCCAATGGTTACGCGTGGCGATGTCATTCTGGATACGCCGCTGGCCAAAGTGGGCGGAAAAGGTCTGTTTGTCAAAGAGCTGGAGCTGGCATTGCTTGAGAACCGCGCCGATATCGCCGTGCATTCGATGAAGGATGTGCCCGTTGAGTTCCCGGAAGGGCTGGGGCTGGTGACCATCTGCGAGCGCGAGGATCCGCGCGATGCGTTTGTCTCTAATCGCTATGACTCGCTTGATGCGTTGCCGGCAGGCAGCGTGGTCGGCACGTCAAGTTTACGCCGCCAGTGTCAGCTGGCTGAACGTCGCCCGGATCTGGTGATTCGCTCGCTGCGTGGGAACGTCGGCACACGCCTTGGCAAGCTGGATAACGGCGACTACGATGCCATTATTCTTGCGGTTGCGGGCCTGAAACGCCTGGAGCTGGAAGAACGCATTCGCGTGGCGTTGCCGCCGGAGCTGTCGCTGCCCGCCGTCGGCCAGGGCGCCGTCGGCATTGAGTGTCGTCTGGATGATGTGCGCACTCAGGCACTGCTGGCGCCGCTGAATCATGACGATACCGCCGTTCGCGTAAAAGCCGAGCGCGCGATGAATACACGCCTCGAAGGAGGCTGTCAGGTGCCAATTGGCAGCTATGCTGAATTAACTGACGGTGAACTGTGGCTGCGTGCGCTGGTTGGCGCGCCGGACGGCTCGCATATGGTTCGCGGTGAACGTCGCGGCAAACCGCAAGATGCCGAGGCGCTTGGCGTATCGCTGGCGGAAGAGCTGCTAAATAACGGCGCACGTGAAATTCTGGCCGAGGTCTATAACGGAGAGCCCCCTGCATGAGCATACTTGTCACCCGCCCTTCTCCCGCAGGAGAGCAGTTAGTGAGCCGTCTGCGCGCACTGGGGCAGGTGGCCTGGAGTTTTCCGCTGATTGAATTCTCCCCCGGTCGCGAGCTGCCTGAGCTCGCTGACCAGATGCGTCTCTTGCAGGAAGGCGATCTGCTCTTTGCGCTGTCGCAGCATGCAGTGGAGTTTGCCCATGCGCAGCTGCAACAACAGGGCGTTCGCTGGCCTCACGCCCCCCGCTATTTCGCCATCGGGCGCACTACGGCGCTGGCCTTACATACCGCGAGCGGAATCGATGTTCGTTACCCGTTAGATCGGGAAATCAGCGAAGTCTTGCTACAATTACCTGAATTACAAAACATTGCCGGAAAGCGCGCGCTTATTTTGCGCGGCAACGGTGGCCGCGAACTGCTGGGCGAGACGCTGCGCGAACGCGGCGCAGACGTGACGTTTGTGGAGTGCTATCAGCGCTGTGCAAAACACTATGATGGCGCGGAAGAAGCAATGCGCTGGCACGCCCGCGGTATTAATACGCTGGTGGTCACCAGCGGTGAAATGTTACAACAGCTTTGGTCGCTGATTCCGCTTTGGTATCGCGAAAACTGGTTACTCCGCTGTCGGCTTCTGGTCGTCAGTGAGCGTCTGGCGAACCACGCCCGGGAACTGGGCTGGCAGGATATTCGGATCGCTGAAAACGCCGACAACGATGCGCTGCTGCGCGCATTACAATAACTCTCAAATGGGAAGCCATAATGACGGAACACGAAAAATCCTCCGCCGTGGTTGAAGAGACCAGGGAGACTGTGGACACCACGTCACAGCCAGAGACGACAGACACAACCGTTGAGAAGAAAAACGGCAGCAATAAAACCAGCCTCACGCTGAGCGTGATTGCCATCGCGATTGCGCTGGCCGCAGGCGTGGGTCTCTACGGACTGGTGAAGAAACAAGGCACCAACCAGACGGCCACCAGCGACGCGCTGGTTAACCAAATCACTGCCCTACAGAAAGCGCAGGAGACGCAAAAAGCTGAGCTGGAAGGTGTGATCAAACAGCAGGCTGCCGCCCTCGCCGACGCGAACAGCAAACGTGAAGAGTTGACCAAACAGCTGAGCGAAGTGCAGGAAAAAGTCGCCACAATTTCGGGAACCGATGCCAAAACCTGGCTACTTTCACAGGCCGATTTTCTGGTGAAACTGGCCGGGCGCAAGCTCTGGAGCGATCAGGATGTCACCACCGCCGCCGCGCTGCTGAAAAGCGCCGACGCAAGCCTGGCTGATATGAACGATCCGAGCCTCATCAACGCACGCCGCGCTATTACGGAAGATATCGCCAGCCTGTCCGCGGTTTCTCAGGTCGACTACGACGGTATCATCCTTAAGGTGAATCAGCTCTCGAACCAGATTGATAACCTTCAGCTGGCCGATAACAACGACGATGACTCTCCGATGGATTCCGACGGTACCGAGCTGTCCAGTTCCCTGAGCGAATGGCGTATCAACCTGCAAAAGAGCTGGCAGAACTTTATGGACAGCTTTATTACCATTCGCCGCCGCGATGAAACTGCCGTGCCGCTGCTGGCACCGAACCAGGACGTCTATCTACGCGAAAACATTCGTTCCCGCCTGCTGGTCGCGGCGCAGGCCGTGCCGCGTCACCAGGAAGAGACCTACAAACAGGCGCTGGATAACGTTTCAACCTGGGTACGTGCTTACTACGATACCAATGATGCAACCACGACCGCGTTCCTTGAGGATATCGACAAGCTGAGCCAGCAAAACATCACCATGAACGTACCGGACAAGCTGGAAAGCCAGCCGATTCTGGAGAAGATCATGCAGACGCGCGTGCGTAACTTGCTGGCCCAGCCGGGCGTTCCGGCAGAGCGTCCGGCTGAAGCACCTGCCGCCGCGCCAGCGCCTGAAAGCGCGCCGCAAGGAGAGTAATGATGCTAAAAGTCTTCTTACTCTTCATCCTGCTGATCGCCGGGATTGTACTGGGGCCGATGCTTGCGGGTCACCAGGGTTACGTATTGATCCAGACCGATAACTACAACATCGAAACCAGCGTAACAGGGCTGGTGATTATCCTGATCCTGGGTGTGGTCGTTCTGCTGGCAGTGGAGTGGCTCCTGCGTCGTATTTTCCGTACCGGCGTACATACGCGCGGCTGGTTCGTTGGCCGTAAGCGCCGTCGCGCCCGTAAGCAGACCGAGCAGGCATTGCTGAAGCTGGCCGAAGGCGACTATCAGCAGGTTGAAAAGCTAATGTCGAAAAATGCCGACCATGCAGAACAGCCGGTTGTTAACTATCTGCTGGCCGCTGAGGCGGCGCAACAGCGAGGCGATGAGGCCCGCGCCAATCAGCATCTTGAACGCGCGTCTGAGCTCTCTACTAAGGATCCGATTCCGGTTGAGATCACCCGCGTTCGTCTGCAACTGGCGCGCAATGAAAACCATGCCGCACGTCACGGCGTTGACCGTCTGCTGGAAATTACCCCTCGTCATCCGGAAGTGCTGCGTCTTGCTGAGCAGGCATATATTCGGACCGGTGCATGGGGCTCGCTGCTGGACATTATCCCTTCCATGGCGAAAGCCGACGTGGGTGATGATGAACATCGTGATGAACTTCAGCGTCTGGCCTGGATTGGCCTGATGGATCAGGCGCGCGCCGATCTCGGCAGCGACGGCCTGAAAACCTGGTGGAAAAACCAGAGCCGCAAAACGCGCCAGCAGGTTCCTCTTCAGGTTGCGATGGCAGAACATCTGATTGAGTGTGACGACCATGACACCGCGCAGGAGATCCTCCTCGACGGTCTCAAGCGACAGTATGATGACCGCCTGGTGATGGTCATCCCGCGTCTGAAAACCAACAATCCGGAACAAATTGAAAAAGCACTGCGCCAGCAGATCAAAACCGTGGGCGATCGTCCGCTGCTGTGGAGTACGCTGGGCCAGTCTCTGATGAAACACGGCGAGTGGCAGGAGGCGAGTCTCGCCTTCCGCGCCGCGCTGAAGCAACGCCCGGACGCATTTGATTACGCCTGGCTTGCTGATTCGCTGGACAAGCAACACAAGCCGGAAGAGGCCGCAGCTATGCGCCGTGATGGGCTGTTATTGACGTTGCAAAATAACGGAACGCAGCAGTAATTAACAGGAGGCCAGATGGCCTCCTTTTTTTATCTCATTTCTCCTGCTACATTCTTTTAACACTTACCTGCAAACGAACCCGCCAATGTAACGATGTCTTTTCCTTAACTTTTTTTTGCACACGCGCTTACCCGCGTGGAATAAACCGTTTCTGAAAGGATATCGTCATGAACTCGCTTTTATATGCGCTTTTCGAAGCGCTGCGGTGCCATCGCTGGCTCCGCCTGCTGGCCTGCGCCTTTATCTTTAGCTCCCTGGGTAATGGCTTAACTCAGGTTGTTGTTTTCGGATTATTGTTACAGTGGTCAGCCCCGTCAGCGCTGTTAACCCTCGCCTTCCTTTTTGCTACGGTGCCCGGTTATATCGGCAGCCTGATTGGTGAAAAGCTGTGCCAGCGGTTTTCACCTCTCTACCTGTTGATGCTGACCGAATGGCTGGGCTTGCTCGCCCTGCTCTTTCCCCTTTCAGGCGCACATTACCACAGCATACCGGCGCTGCTTGCGGTGCAATCCACAGAAGCGTTGCTGAGCGGGATGAGCTGGCCTGCGTTAACGCTTCTGTTTAAACGCGGACTGCATGAGGCAGAACTGCCTGCGGCAACGTGTCTGGAAAATGTGATTTTTGCCTCCCAGGTTTTGTTAGGAACCGGGCTGGGTGTAGTGTTGTTCCAGCGCATCCCGGTCTTCGCCTTACTGGTCATCGACGCCGCCAGTTTTATGGGATCGCTGGTCATGCTGTTTCTCGCAGAACGCCAGTATGTAGCGCGTCCAGCACCGTTGCCTGTCGGGGACCCTCAACCTGTGGCATTGCGCTGGCAAACTCTGACCCTTCGACAAAAACGCAGTTTGCTGATTTTGCCTGCCCTTGCTGCCGTAGGCTCGCCTGCAATGGCGTTGCTGCCAGCACTGGCGCAGCAGATCAACCCCGAGAATGCCGCTGGGCTTGCGCTGCCCTTGCTTTTTGCCAGAAGTCTGGGACAGCTTTGTGGCCCCTTGCTGCTCAGAAAAGAGAGTCTGACGCGCTTTGCAGCAAGATCGCCTTTGCTACTTAGCTGTCTTGCTCTTTTTCTGGCAGCCTATGGGTTGCTTCCGTTTTTATCCGCATGGGTCGTGCTTGCGCTGGGGATGATCTTTATCGCGCATCTGGCGTCGAATATCGTTTTTGCGGCGGGTACGTTTGGGGTACTGAGTAATTTTCAGGCTATACAGATATCCGCTGCCAGCGGTAAGGCCTGGCGCTGGCAAACGTTGAGCGCTTCCCTTTTTACGGGCCTCGCCGCAATGACGGCGACGATATTGGGAGCGGCTCAGACGCTATATGCTGTCTCTGCTATCGCACTGCTGTTGGTGGCGCTGGTCCTGGCCCATTATCGTGAATAAGGCATAAAAAAACGCCTGCTATAAAAGCAGGCGTTAAAACAGGTCTGTAAGACAACATATTTGGTGCTTCACTCAACGTTGTGTCCATGGTGTCTGATGAGGCCGAAGCGACATCTGTCAGTGGACGATAAGCACCGTAAACGGCTCTGCGTCATTCCTGAGTTTATGAGGCCTTAAGGCGAACATAAGAGATGGAATGAGCATCTACACGCATATTATTGCATGTAATGTGCCAGGTTTACACGCAGAACTTTTACATCGCGCAACATTTTAAGATAAAAGGAAATTATGCTGTTAAGAACCGCCTGAAGCCATACAACATCGCGCTAAAGTCGGTGATCTGTCGCCACAAGGAGACAGGTTAAGAGGTAAAATAATAAATACTTAAATATTAATGGTTTATATGTCGCTGAATCGCGACAAGGATGTGGGGTGTTGTCGGGAAATGACTACAGGATAAAAAAACGCAGAAAACAAAAAAACCCCGCCGAAGCGGGGTTCAAAATTGGTCGGCGAGAGAGGATTCGAACCTCCGACCCACTGGTCCCAAACCAGTTGCGCTACCAAGCTGCGCTACTCGCCGATGTACTGCTTTTTTGAATTTTTAGTTCAACTCATTAAAAGTCGTGGTGCGAGGGGGGGGACTTGAACCCCCACGTCCGTAAGAACACTAACACCTGAAGCTAGCGCGTCTACCAATTCCGCCACCTTCGCAATTCACAACTCTTTCAATAATGGGGTGGCTAATGGGATTCGAACCCACGACAACTGGAATCACAATCCAGGGCTCTACCAACTGAGCTATAGCCACCACTGTATTCTTTCACGCGGTTCTGACTACTTCTCAGACCACCGCAGCTCTAGCGCCGGGACTAAAATGGCGCGCCCGACAGGATTCGAACCTGAGACCTCTGCCTCCGGAGGGCAGCGCTCTATCCAGCTGAGCTACGGGCGCTTAGCGCCGTTGCGGGGCTGGATATTACGTACCTCCGTCCCCGCTGTCTAGTGCTTTTTTGAAAAAAATGCGCGTTTGGTTATGGTTTGCACATTTTGCCGCTTATTCCTCCACTTTATGGGCGGAGCCACGGCGACCCAGGCCAAAAAGTTTATATGCAGCTGTGACGGCAGCCAGGAAGATCATCCCGACAAACAGCGACATGCGGGTATCTTCATTAAAGTACATTCCAATTAATACGCAAATCAGGAACGCCATCGTCAAATAGTTCGCATACGGGAACAGAATGGAGCGGAACGGATGGCTGGCGATCGCTTTTTTGTGCGCCTGCCGGAAACGCAACTGGCTAATCAAAATGACAAACCACGGTACCATCCCCGGCAGCACGCTGGCGCTATAGACGTAAACAAACACGCGCTGCGGATTTGGGATGATGTAGTTCAGGCAAGAGCCAATCAGCAAAATCACAATCGACACGGCTACGCCCGCCACCGGTACACCTACGCGGGAGACTTTGCCCATCACAGCCGGCAGCTGTTTGTTTTGCGAGAGCGCGTAAAGCATACGCCCACAGCTGTACATTCCGCTGTTACAGCCGGAAAGCGCCGCCGTCAGTACCACAAAGTTGATAATGGCGGCTGCCGCCGTGATGCCAATCTTAGCGAAAGTTAAGACAAACGGGCTGCCGGTGGTGCCGATCTCGTTCCATGGGAAAATGGTCACGATAACGAAGATCGCGCCCACATAGAAAATCAGGATACGCCACAGCACCTTGCCTACCGCGCTACGCAGTGTCACCTGTGGGTTTTTCGCCTCACCGGCGGTAATGCCGATCAGCTCAACGCCCTGATAGGAGGCGACAACGATACAGAGCGCCGTCAGAAAGCCCTTCCAGCCACCCGCAAAAAAGCCGCCGTGCCCGGTCAGGTTACCGAAACCGACAGCGTGCCCGCCGTTACCGAAGCCAAAGAAGATGACACCCAGACCCACAACAATCATCACGATGATGGTGGTAACTTTGATCATCGCAAACCAGAATTCGATTTCACCGTAAAGACGAACGGCGGCAAGGTTCGCCAGCGCCACTAGCCCTACGGCAATAAGCGCGGGTATCCACTGGGCCATCTCCGGGAACCAGAACTGCACGTAGACCCCGATGGCGGTGATCTCCGAAATCCCGACGGCCATCCACATAAACCAGTACGACCAGGCCGTGAGATAACCAAAGAACGGGCTCATATACCGGTGGGCGTAAACGGCGAAAGAGCCCGTTACCGGCTCCAGGAACAGCATTTCGCCCATTGAGCGCATGATGAAGAAGACGAACAGTCCGGCAATAATATACGCCAGCAGGACGGAAGGCCCCGCCCATTTCAGCGTGCTTGCCGAGCCCATAAACAGGCCAACGCCGATAGTCCCGCCCAGCGCGATCAATTCAATATGTCGAGCTTCCAGCCCACGCTGAAGCTCCGGTTTTTTCTCTGCCATAATTCCTCGGTTGTGTTTGCTGTTTCCCGACTTATTGCCGGGTATTGTTTTTGAGGGGTACTGAAATACGGAGCGAATGGTTTCTTAAATTCTGGCAAATGGCAAACAATGCATTAAAAAAATGAATGCATTGCACAGAAATTCAGCAGCTTTGCAGGGGGCGTTGCAGCGCGAACAGCAGATCGCGCTGCATATTGATTACATTTTCCCGGTGTAGTGCCAGGCGAGGTAGCGCAGAAGACGAATCTGTCGTTTGATTCGTGTCGGTTGAGAAAGCAGGCGGTAGAGCCACTCCAGCCCCAGGTTTTGCCAGACTTTGGGCGCACGCTTAACGTGGCCGGTAAAGACGTCGTAGGTGCCGCCGACGCCCATATAGAGCGCATCCGGGCTGACCAGACGGCAATCGCGCATCAGAATTTCCTGCCGCGGCGACCCCATGGCGACAGTGACAATTTTCGCCCCACTGTCGCGTACGCGCTCATATAACGTCTGGCGATCTTCCGGCCTGAAATAGCCATCCTGACTGCCCACGATGTTAACATTCCACTGGTTACGCAGCTTTTGTTCGGTCTGCGCCAGCACCTCTGGCTTGCCGCCGATCAAAAATACCGGCGTGCCTTCAGCGCCTGCGCGTTCCATAAGTCGCTCCCAAAGGTCAGCTCCCGCCACGCGAGACACATTAGCGTCTGGAAACTTTTTACGAATTGAACGCACCACGCTAATACCGTCTGCGTATTTAAACTCCGCGGCTTCAATCAGGCTTTTCACTTCCGCATTATCTTCAACCGCCAGCATTTTTTCTGCGTTGATGGCCACCAGCGTGCCCGATTTCATCTGCCCGTCCGCGAACAGGAAATCCAGCGCGTGCTGCATGTCTCGCCAGCCAATCAGCTGTAGCCCGCGCAGCGCATAACGCGGGGCTGAAGTTGTATCCGTCATGATAATCCCTACTCAGACTTGCGACAGCGTTGTGCTGCCCTGTGGCTCACGTCTGTGCACAAGCCCTGCACTGTCAAACAACCAGTACAGCAGTTTTGCCAGCAGCAGACAGAGTCCGAAAACGACCATAAAGAACACCACGCGTGAGACGAATGAATCCAGCCCCTCGCGCGCCAGAACGATCATATTGAAAATGGCACCGAAACAGAAACTGTGCAAAACAGCGGCTTTGTAGCGGTTGGTCTCTTCGTTACCCAGCGTATATAGCCAGTCGAACCATTTTATTATCAACCCGACCGCGATCGCGCCAGGCAGGATAAACCACGTTCCGCCCATCACTACCAGCGAGCCAATCAGGGTTGGGGAAATCGCCAGACCCGAATGGTTGTTCAGCACTTCCCAGGTGAAGTAGTTCGCCGTGTTCAGGACAATGCCGGGACGATCGGGCCACAGCCACGTCGGTATAAAGACATAGAAATCGCGAACAATCGGCGCCAGACCCTGGAATTCGATCTTGTCGTAGTTTTGCAGCAGTAAAGCCAGGTTTTCCCACGGCGAGAAGGTATCGCGCGTCAGATACAGGAAGGTATAAAACGCTTCGTCGCCGGCCACGTTCAGTCCGTAGCGCTTCAGCGCCAGCCAGAACATCCCCACAATGCCAAAGACGCCTGCCGCCGCCAGCATCCACAGCGAGATCCAGCCGCGAATAATGCCGATAAACAGGAAAATCGCGAAGGCGATAATGATGTTGGCGCGGGTGCCGCCGACGATCATGTAGGTCAGAATGCCAAATGCGACGGTGCTGACCAGGAAGAACAGCCAGGCTTTGCTGTCCTGACGCAGGAAAAAGACCACCAGCATCGCCGGAATGAAGAAATAGAAGAAACGCTTGAGCGCGACGCCGGAGACTTCGGCGGAGAAAATCTGGCTATAGGACTGTAACTTAAACAGTAAAAAGCCGTTATGCATGAAGAAAATCGCCACGCTGACGAGGGCGATGGTCATCAGCATAACCCACGTCAGATGGGTTTCTACCCGGTTCATGGTAAACAGCGCACGACGGGGTGCGGTGTCTTTCGCCGCGCGCAGGCGCGTTTTATAGGTGACGTAATACACCGCGTAGAAGCAGGTCGCAGAGAGCAGTGCCTGCAACAAGATTTCCGGCGGAGCGACGCCAACATCAAAGCGGAACACGAGGATGCTGGTCAGCGGGAAGCCAAAGAAAAAGGTCAGCAAAAACAGCAGCGAGAAGAAAACGTTGAAGTTAAAACGTACGCGCCGGAACTCAAACCAGGTGAGCGTGGCGATAAACAGCGTGCTCAGCAGCCAGACCACCAGCAAGCCGCTAAATTGCAACTGGCTCATGCGTTGTCTCCTGAAGCAATACGCAGCGCGTGGTGCCACGGCGTGAGGTAGTTCGGGCTGAAAAAGTCGATGCTATTTTTATCCACCAGCGTGAGCTGACGCTGCGCTTCCCGTACTACCTCGACATTAAGCGTGTCAGAGGTAAACAGCACAGGAATATGCTGTTCGGCCATGTCCTGCCAGAACGGGTTTTCGCGGTTGAGCACGCACGGTACGCCCGCCTGAATCAGCAGACACAGCGTACCAATCCCCTGCTGACGGGCAAAGATGAAATAGCCCAGATCGCATTTTCGCAGGAGCGCGAGATAGTCATCAAATTCCAGCTTATCGTTGAGAATGTGCAGATTTTCCGCGCTAAACAGCGCAAGCCCCTGCTGGCGAACGTCATTGATGTAGGCGTCGTTATTGGCGGGATAGCCCATCGGCACCACTACGTTCACCGTATCGCCAAACTGCTGATGCACCGCCCGCAGCGCCGCGACATGCTCGTTACTGCGATCGCCGGAATTTCCCACCAGGATGGTCAGTTTGCCCTCACGAACCGCGTCATTCGCCAGGGTGTTCAGCGCAGGATCCATACGGGTCGGAAAATAGAGCAGCTCCCCGCGAACCTTCGGGTGCTGTTTAGCAAAATAGTTGAGATCGCCACGGGTAGCAAAAACGCAGCCCACGCGCGCCTGGGCCAGACGACGCAGCGGATAGAAAAGACGGAATTTCCAGCCACGGGAGACTTCGTAGAGATCCGCTCCCCAGATATGCCAGCTGAACTGGGAAGGTTTTATCCCGCCGCTTAACAGCGCCAGCCACAGGCCAGTATTGAACTGTCCGTGGAAGAAGAAACGCTGGCTTCGGTCCGCTTTAGCTTTCGCGACAACGGCTTTGGTCAGCGCCGCTTTGTCTGGCCAGAAGGTGATGTGCAATGCCGGACACGCCGCGCTCAGACCGTTATCGCGTCCAACGACCATAAACTCGCGCGCATCGGGCGTGCCGGATGCCAGTTCATCATTGAAGAAACGTAGAACGGTCTGGTTGTGATGCGGGATATCCGATCCCAGTATGTGTATCAGTGCAGTCATGCGCGTTTACGCCAAAGTAAAAATACGCCGCAACAGGCAGCGAAATAAACGATATAAGTTGCCATATAGGCCTGAGCCGCCCCCAGCGCACCGTGGGTGGGGATCAGCCAGTGAGAAAATGCCGTCAGCAGCGCAAACTGGCCGATCTCTGCCAGGATATACAACCGCAGCGAAGCCTTCGCAATCACCAGATAGCCGAAAACGTATGCCCCCACTTTCAGCACATCGCCGACCAGTTGCCAGGCAAACAGATCGCGCATGGCGGTAAACTTCGCCGAAAACAGCAGCCAGATGGCGAAATCACGCATTAACCAGACGGTAAAGCTGGCGATCGCAACCGCCGGCAACACAAAACGCAGGGAGCGAAAAATCTCGCGGGTAATATCCTGCCTGGAAGTCAGGCGCGATAAGGTTGGCAGCAAATAGACGCTAAAGGAAGCCGTAATAAATTGGAGGTAAGCATCTGAAATACTGCTCACGCCCTGCCAGATCCCCACTTCATCCCAGCTGTAATGCGCTGCCAGCAGGTTTCGCATCATCACGTAGGCAACGGGAAGCGTTACCGAAGTGATGAGCGCCATCAGGGTAAACTTACCGAGCTGCCCCGCCAGCATCTTGTCCCACTGCGGTTTCAGGTAATTCAGCGGGACATTGCCTCTGCGCATCAGCATAAACGCTGCCGGAATGACAACGAGCGCAGGCACCAGCGCCAGCCCCAGCAGCGCGCCTTCATAGCCGCCCAGCCGATAGCAAAAGTAGTAGGCGATAACGCCGATGATGCTGCCGAGGATCAGCGCCAGCGCATTCCCGGCGGCATCACGGAAGCCTTTCATCAGCGCCAGCAGCAGGTTTGCCCAGGCGATCCCCATCTGAACGAGCGCCACCAGGCGCACCAGCCCCTGATAATGCGTGTGTCCGAACAGCCCCTGGCTGATGGGTGCCGCCGCCAGCAAAAAGACGACGGCCAGCAACGTAGAGAAGCCCAGCACCATAGCCGAGGAGGTGCCCACCACCGTGCGGAGCTTTTCGGCATCGTCATGATGCTGCGCGACGTATTTGGTGACGCCATTGAATATCCCGGCTCCCGCCAGCACGCCAAGCACCGTGACCAGCTGGCGGAAGTTCCCTGCCAGCCCAACGCCTGACGGACCAAATGAGACGGCCAGCAGCTTGACGACCAGTAACCCGGCGCCAATTTTTACTAGCGTGGACGCTGCCGTCCACACCGACGCTTTTGCCAGAGACATATCAGGCGAAATAACTCAGAAGCGAATTGATCACCGTACGCTGGTTCACCGGCGCGAGGTTGTAGAACAGGGGCAGGCGGAGCAGACGTTCGCTCTCTTTGGTGGTGTAGCGGTCTTCACCGGCAAACATCCCGAAGGCTTCGCCAGCCGGGCTGGAGTGCAGCGGAATATAGTGGAATACCGCCATAATTTCCGCCTCTTTCAGCCAGGCAATCAGCTTGCTGCGATCGTCGTTATCGCGCAGCTTGATGTAGAACATGTGAGCGTTGTGGATACAGTCTGCCGGAATAGTCGGCAGTTCAATACGTCCGGCTTTTGCCAGCGGCTCCAGCGCGTCGTAGTAGGTTTGCCACAGGGAGAGGCGTTGCAGATTGATTCGCTCTGCCGCTTCCAGCTGCGCCCAGAGATACGCGGCCTGCAAATCCGCCATCAGGTAGCTTGAGCCGATATCGCGCCAGGTGTACTTATCCACCTGACCGCGGAAGAACTGGCTGCGGTTGGTCCCTTTTTCACGGATCACTTCCGCACGCTCCACCAGGGCACGATCGTTAATCAGCGTCGCGCCGCCTTCGCCGCCTGCGGTGTAGTTTTTGGTTTCGTGGAAGCTAAAGCAGCCGATATGACCGATGGTGCCCAGCGCGCGCCCTTTGTAGGTGGACATCACGCCCTGCGCGGCGTCTTCCACCACAAACAGGTTGTGCTTTTTGGCGATGGCCATGATGGTGTCCATCTCACAGGCCACGCCCGCGTAATGCACCGGCACAATCGCCCGCGTTTTGTCAGTGATCGCCGCTTCAATCAGCGTTTCGTCGATGTTCATGGTATCCGGACGGATATCCACAAACACGATTTTCGCCCCGCGCAGGACAAACGCGTTCGCCGTGGAGACGAAGGTGTAGCTCGGCATGATCACTTCATCGCCAGGCTGGATATCCAGCAGCAGCGCCGCCATCTCGAGCGATGCGGTACAGGACGGCGTCAGCAGCACCTTGGCACTGTGAAAACGTTGCTCCATCCACTGCTGGCAGCGGCGGGTAAAACCGCCGTCGCCACAGAGCTTGCCGCTGCCCATAGCCGACTGCATGTAATCAAGTTCAGTGCCCACAACGGGAGGCGCGTTAAATGGAATCATCTTGTCACCTGTATAACCAGTAGGCGGTGGCGTCGATGCTGGCACCACTCGCAATATAACGTTTAAGCGCAGCGGTGTTGCCCATCTGGGTTGCGACCCGCAGCGTCGATACCTGTTGTTGCTCCGCCCAGTGCAGCGCCGCCTGCATGAGTTTCTCGCCCATGCCGCGCCCGGCTAACAATCCGATGCGCGCCTCGTGCTCGGTGAGCCTGCGAAGCGAAACAAAACCCTGAATCTGTCCCCCGTCAGTACGGAACACCAGACAGACGTGGTCAAACGTGCCTTTGACCGCATTCTCTATCCACTGAGCATAAAAGCGGCCGCTGTCATCGGGCGCGTACCAGGGCGCCCGGAAACGGCTCTGAGCGAAGGCCAGCGCCGCCATCTTGCGCAGCGTGGGGATATCCTGCTCCGTTGCAATTTCCGCGCCCGGTGAGGCGTAGCGAGCCACGGTAACAGAGAGATCAACCTCGCCCTCGACCAGCCGGAATCCGTGCTGCTGGAGGGCGTCCAGCAGATCGGCGCGGTCCGCCGGGATCTTAGCCTGTACGCGCTGCCAGGCGCTGAAGTCTGCGTCCTGCAACGCAGGGGCATTGTCGCGCAGACGCACTATCGCTGAGGGACGCGCAAAAAATGCGCTTTCCCACTCAAGGGACTCCAGCACGCCGTTGAGGATACTCAACGCCACACGCCTTTGGTATCAACAACATACTGCTGACGTACGGCATCACCGGAGACCGCTTTAAACGCATTGTGATCCACCAGCAGCACCAGCACATCCGCCGTCGCCAGCGCGTCATCCAGGGCGGTAAGGGTGCAGTGACCGGCAAGTTTTGCCGGCAACGCATGAATATTCGGCTCAACCACCAGCGTTTCACCGCTGTGCCAGGCAGCGATCATTTCGGCAATTTCCATCGCCGGGCTTTCGCGCAGATCGTCAATATTCGGTTTGAATGCCAGACCAAAGCAGGCAATTTTCAGCTCACTGGCGCGTTTGCCGCTGTCGGCCAGGCAATCCGCGACCGTGGCTTTGACCTGGTTGATAACCCAGTGCGGTTTGTGGTCGTTTACTTCGCGTGCGGTGCGAATCAGGCGTGCCTGTTCCGGATTTTGCGCCACGATAAACCACGGATCGACCGCGATGCAGTGCCCACCCACGCCCGGCCCCGGCTGAAGGATGTTCACGCGGGGGTGACGGTTGGCAAGGCGAATAAGTTCCCAGACGTTAATCCCCTGATCGGCGCAAATCAACGACAGTTCATTCGCAAACGCGATGTTAACGTCGCGGAAACTGTTTTCGGTCAGTTTGCACATCTCGGCGGTGCGGGAGTTGGTCACCACACATTCGCCTTCAAGGAAAATTTTATACAGCTCGCTGGCGCGCGCGGAGCAGACTGGCGTCATGCCGCCAATCACGCGGTCATTTTTAATCAGTTCCACCATCACCTGGCCTGGCAGTACGCGCTCAGGGCAGTAGGCGATATTGATATCGGCCTGGTCGCCCACCTGCTGGGGGAAGCTAAGATCGGGACGCGCCTCGGCCAGCCACTGTGCCATCTGCTCGGTTGCCCCAACAGGTGAAGTGGACTCAAGGATAACCAGCGCCCCTTTCTTCAGCACAGGCGCAATGGATTTTGCCGCCGCCTCGACGTAAACCATGTCAGGCTCATGATCGCCTTTAAAGGGCGTTGGAACCGCAATCAGGTACGCATCGGCTTCTACCGGCGTGGTGCTGGCGCGCAGGAAGCCACCGTCCACCGCCTTTTTCACCACGCGATCGAGATCGGGCTCCACGATATGAATTTCGCCACGGTTGATGGTTTCCACCGCGCGCGCGTTGATATCTACGCCAACGACCTGCTTTTGACGAGAGGCAAAGGCCGCCGCAGTAGGCAGCCCGATATAGCCAAGACCAACAACAGAGATGGTAGTAAAACTCATAGCGTTACCCGATTGTGTTTAAGTGCGTGCAAAATACGACCACAAGCCTGCCCGTCACCGTACGGATTGTGGGCCCGGCTCATCGCCTGATACTCTTCATCGTCATGCAGTAAGCGCGTGACCTCTTCGACAATACGACGCGGATCCGTTCCCACCAGACGCACGGTACCAGCAGTGACCGCTTCCGGGCGTTCGGTGGTTTCACGCATCACCAGTACCGGCTTACCGAGTGAAGGCGCCTCTTCCTGAATGCCGCCAGAATCGGTCAGGATCAGCCAGGCGTGGTTCATCAGCCAGACAAATGGCAGATAGTCCTGCGGCTCGATCAGGAGCACGTTTTCCACGTGACCCAGGATACGGTTGACCGGTTCGCTGACGTTCGGGTTGAGGTGCACCGGATAGACAATCTGCACATCCTCGTTCTGCGCGGCGATTTCAGCCAGCGCGTGGCAGATTTGCTCAAAGCCACGGCCAAAGCTTTCGCGGCGGTGGCCCGTCACCAGAATCGTTTTCTTGCCGTTGTTCAGGAACGGATAGCGCGCAGCAAGTTCTGCCTGAAGCTCGCTGTTAGCCAGCACGCGGTCACGCACCCAAATCAGCGCATCAATGACCGTATTGCCGGTGACGAAGATCTTGCTGTCGCTGATATTTTCGCGCAGCAGGTTTTGGCGTGAGTTCTCGGTTGGCGCAAAATGGTACATCGCCAGGTGACCGGTGAGCGTACGGTTGGCCTCTTCCGGCCACGGGGAATAGAGATTGCCGGTACGCAGACCCGCTTCAATATGACCAACGGGGATACGCTGATAGAACGCGGCCAGGCTGGTTGCCACGGTAGTGGTGGTGTCGCCGTGCACCAGCACTACATCCGGCCTGAACGACTCCAGAATAGGCTTTAATTCTTGCAGAATACGGCAGGTGATTTCCGTCAGTCCCTGTCCCGGTTTCATTATATTGAGATCGTAATCCGGGACGATAGAAAAGAGGGTTAAGACCTGATCGAGCATCTCACGGTGCTGGGCAGTCACGCACACTTTCGCTTCAATATCAGGATCTCTGGCCAGCGCATGAACCAGAGGCGCCATCTTGATGGCCTCCGGCCTGGTGCCAAATACGGTTAGTACTTTCACATCGATTCTCTTCGATTAGACGATGAAGGCCACAGCCTTCATCGTAGACGGCGTTCTTAGTTTGTGCGGCGACGCAATAACGCTACGCCAGCGCCAGTCAGTGCGCCCACAATCCCCCACATGATCATCAGGAATGCGCGACGCGGACTATCGCGTTTTACAGGCTCTTCAGGCGTTCTTAAATAACGATAGGTCTGAAAACGCGGGTCCAGCGTTGGACCGACGTTGAGCGTATTGAGCATGGCGCGATTTTGGTCGTAATCAAGGTCAAAGTCAGGGCCAACGGCCTGGATATTTTCCAGACGAGCCTGAAGCATTGGGCGACCAAGAAGGAACATTTCTGAATCCGGGAGTTCGTCCGCCGGAACATCCGTTTCGCTACGGGAAATATTGTGCTGTTCCGCAATCTTCAGCGCCTGCTCAAGATTATGCACGCGACGGGCGAAGATGGCCTTAGCGACCTCTTCCTGACGTTTGACCTGCGCTTTCATCTGGATAGTGCGCGCAGCCCAGGCGCCTTTTAGCTCGTCATTCAAATGACTGGCCGCGCGCTGGCTGGCAAAAGCAACGTACTGACGCAACAGGTTATTGGCGTCCGGCGCCGTTTCCGCAATCAGCTTCACGCTGTCGCTAACGTTACGAAGCACATCGCCAGGCATAAACTGAATGTTATTAATCAGATCATCCAGCAGCGCGGCATCCGCTTTGCTGTTACCGACCATGCGCTGCTTGTAGTAGTCCGTCTGGGACCAGAAATCGCGACGTGTATCCCACGACGCCAGCTGCATCACAAACTCTTTGTAGGATTCATCCATCACCGAGGCCTGATCCGGGGTCGCCAGATTGGCCTTGATATCAAGATTACGCAGGAATTGCTGCTGGGAGTAGTAGCCTCCAAGCATATTCACCGTTGGTCGGTCTGTGATCGCCGTGGCGCTCCACTCTTGTTTTGCAAAGAAGGTGTAAGCAAGCGCTAACAGCGCGAACCCCAGGGCAATCCCTACAATCCACAGTTTGCCCTGCCATAACACGCGAAACAAACCACGAATATCCAGCTCGTTCTCAGTGCCCACTGATTTCGCTCCCGCCAACGGTTGAGTCATCATAGTCCCGGTTTTACTTAGTTAATGTTGTGTTTTTGCCACTGTTCCGACGCATCCTGCGTTTTAAACGTTTAATAAAACGCGCGACTTTCCATGCACGCTTGATGCAGTAACCGTACATGAAAAATGCTAGCAAGAATAATACCAACATTACCCATTCAGGAATGAAATGTGCGTATTCCGCGGCAACGCCAATCGCAGCCAGAATAGCAGCCGCAAGCGTAATCAACACAAATGCCTGACGAGACGTGAAGCCGGCGCGCATAATCAGGTGGTGAATATGCTGCCGATCGGGAGAAAACGGGCTCATCCCTTTACGCAGACGGCGGTACATAATAGCGACCATGTCCATCAGCGGGATGGCGATAATCCAGAGAGCCGTTACCGGGCTGATAGGGTGCGTTTTACCCTGCGTGGTTTCCAGCAGGACCCAGATAACCGTAAAGCCAATCAGGGTACTGCCCGCATCGCCCATAAAGACTTTATAGCGACGCCCTAACACACCCAGGTTCAGGCAGATGTATGGCAGGATGGCGGCAATCATGGCAAAGCACCACATTGACAGGCTGTACTGGCCGTCAAACCATAAGATGATGCCGATCGCGCCAAACGAAACAGAGGACAGCCCACCAAGCAGACCGTCGATACCGTCAACCATGTTAAAGGCGTTGATAGCCGCCCACACGGCAAACAGCGTCAGGAAGAAGCCGAATGGCCCAAGCACCAGCTCCCAGGGACCAAACACGTATCCCAGGCTTCTGAGATAGAGGCCGCCTACCACCATCATAATGATGCCAATGGCCGCCTGTACCGTCGCGCGGAACTTCACGCTGATATCAAAACGATCATCAAGGGCGCCGACCAGTACCAGCACACCGGCACATGCCAGATAGAGTGCGGCATGGGGGATATAATAATCCGCGATCCCGAATGTGAAACAGATGCCTGCGTATACCGAAATGCCGCCCACCAGCGGAATAAGCCCCTGATGACGTTTACGGAAGTTCGGTTTGTCCACTAACCCAATTCTTTTTGCTACCTTGCGCGCAATGAACAAAAAACAGGTTGTGAATAAAAAAATACTGATCAGCTCAGTTACTGCAGTGAGTAGATTCACAATGGATTGCTCTCAACAAATGTTAGTCCCGGAAGTATAACCATGAAGCCTCTGCCTCAGAAGGATTAAAGATGGCTTCTCACAACTCCCTTTGTATGTTTTTCAATCAATTATTTCTTTGACTGTGCAAACATTCTTATTGTCGCACCGACAGGTCAAAATTGGGAGTGTGTGGTAATAGCGTATAGTCCATAAATAAAAAACGCCACGTAAAAACGTGGCGTTTACTGGGATTATTTGCGTTACGAGCGTTTCATCATGTCGAAGAAATCGTCGTTCGTTTTGGTCATCGCCAGTTTGTTGATGAGGAATTCCATTGCGTCGATTTCGCCCATTGGATGGATGATTTTGCGCAGGATCCACATTTTCTGAAGCTCTTCCTGAGTGGTAAGCAGCTCTTCTTTACGGGTACCGGAACGGTTGTAGTCGATCGCCGGGAAGACGCGTTTTTCTGCGATTTTACGAGAAAGGTGCAGTTCCATGTTGCCTGTACCTTTGAACTCTTCGTAGATAACTTCGTCCATTTTGGAGCCGGTATCGATCAGCGCCGTCGCGATAATGGTCAGGCTACCGCCCTCTTCCACGTTACGCGCCGCACCGAAGAAACGCTTCGGACGATGCAGGGCGTTGGCATCCACACCACCGGTCAGTACTTTACCGGAAGCCGGCACCACGGTGTTGTAGGCACGCGCCAGACGGGTGATGGAGTCGAGCAGGATGATCACATCTTTCTTGTGCTCAACCAGGCGTTTCGCCTTCTCGATAACCATTTCCGCAACCTGAACGTGGCGGGAAGCAGGCTCGTCGAAGGTAGACGCAACCACTTCCCCTTTCACCAGACGCTGCATCTCGGTCACTTCTTCCGGACGTTCGTCAATCAGCAGCACCATCAGCACACAGTCTGGGTGGTTGTAAGCAATGCTCTGCGCGATGTTTTGCAGCAGCATGGTTTTACCGGCTTTTGGCGGCGCTACAATCAGACCACGCTGGCCACGACCAATTGGCGATGCCAGATCCAGCACACGCGCGGTTAAGTCTTCAGTAGACCCGTTACCACGCTCCATGCGCAGGCGAGAGTTCGCGTGCAGCGGCGTTAAGTTCTCGAACAGGATCTTATTGCGGGAGTTTTCCGGTTTGTCGTAGTTAACTTCGTTAACCTTCAACAGCGCAAAGTAGCGTTCACCCTCTTTTGGAGGACGAATCTTACCTGAAATGGTGTCACCAGTGCGGAGGTTGAAACGGCGGATTTGGCTAGGGGATACGTAGATGTCGTCAGGGCCGGCGAGGTAGGAGCTGTCTGCGGAGCGGAGGAAACCAAATCCGTCTTGCAGTATCTCCAGCACACCGTCGCCAAAGATATCTTCGCCACTCTTAGCGTGCTGCTTCAGGATGGCGAAAATGATGTCCTGCTTGCGCATACGAGCCTGGTTTTCCAGTCCCATATTTTCGCCGAGAGTGATCAGCTCAGAAACCGGCGTATTCTTTAATTCGGTAAGATTCATAATGGTGTGGGTTCTTAAACTCGGGGTGATTCTCGAACTTAATGTTGTGAATGGTATGGCAGGGTCATCCATGCCTGTTTAGCGGCCATCACCTCATGTCTGTTCGCTGTCTGGTCACAGGGAAAGAACGCAGAACTGAAACGACAAGACGGATTGAGTGACAAGCCCGGAATCTAGCAACTTCACGCACTGTTTATGTTAACAACGGGAAGTATCGGGTAAAACAAGATTCAAACAACAAGATATGTTTAAAACGTAGTCATAGCTAACTTAGCACGACTAAAGCCGGGCGTCCAGATCTCGCCGTTAATTAGGCGCTCTGGACGCTCAGCTGAGAAACCTTACGCCAGGTTAGCGTCCAGGAACTCTTTCAGTTGACCTTTGGACAGTGCGCCCACTTTGGTCGCTGCCACGTCACCGTTCTTGAACAGCAGCAGGGTCGGGATGCCACGGATACCGTATTTTGGCGCGGTGCCCGGGTTCTGGTCGATGTTCAGCTTGGCAACGGTCAGTTTGCCCTGATATTCGTCAGCGATTTCATCCAGAATCGGAGCGATCATTTTGCAAGGACCACACCATTCAGCCCAGAAATCAACGAGGATCAGCCCGTCAGCTTTAAGTACGTCCGTGTCAAAACTGTCGTCAGTCAGGTGAATAATTTTATCGCTCATATATAACTCCACAGGAATAAGCCTGGTACGTTGGTTTTGTCTCCACCAACGACGTGTTGATGTCGCATTAACCAACTAAAGGTTGACTTTATTTCACCGGATACGCTTTCGTAAAGCAATAGTAAGCTGATATTCTACCACACTATGAGCAAAACACATTTAACAGAACAGAAGTTTTCCGACTTCGCCCTGCACCCAAAGGTGATCGAAGCCCTTGAAACTAAAGGGTTTCATAACTGCACGCCCATTCAGGCTCTCGCCCTGCCGCTGACGCTGGCCGGTCGCGATGTTGCAGGGCAGGCGCAAACCGGTACTGGCAAAACGATGGCGTTTTTAACGTCAACGTTTCATTATTTACTTTCTCACCCAGCGATTGCAGACCGCAAAGTTAACCAGCCGCGCGCGCTAATTATGGCCCCGACGCGAGAACTGGCGGTACAGATCCACGCAGACGCTGAGCCCCTGGCGCAAGCCACCGGCCTGAAACTTGGCCTGGCCTACGGCGGCGACGGCTACGATAAACAGCTGAAAGTACTGGAAAGCGGCGTCGATATCCTGATTGGGACCACTGGCCGTCTTATCGACTACGCCAAACAGAACCATATCAACCTCGGCGCAATCCAGGTCGTGGTGCTGGATGAAGCAGACCGCATGTACGATCTGGGCTTCATTAAAGACATCCGCTGGCTGTTCCGCCGTATGCCTGCGGCAAACCAGCGTCTGAACATGCTGTTCTCCGCAACCCTGTCATACCGCGTACGTGAACTCGCATTCGAGCAGATGAACAATGCGGAATATGTGGAAGTAGAACCGGAGCAGAAAACCGGGCACCGCATTAAAGAAGAGCTTTTTTATCCTTCTAATGAAGAGAAAATGCGCCTGTTGCAAACCCTGATCGAAGAAGAGTGGCCGGATCGCGCGATTATCTTCGCGAACACCAAACACCGCTGTGAAGATATCTGGGGACACCTGGCGGCAGATGGTCACCGTGTGGGTCTGCTGACCGGCGACGTGGCGCAGAAAAAACGCCTGCGCATTCTCGACGAATTTACTCGTGGCGACCTTGATATTCTGGTCGCGACCGACGTGGCGGCCCGTGGCCTGCACATTCCAGCCGTGACGCACGTCTTTAACTATGACCTGCCAGATGACTGTGAAGACTATGTACACCGTATCGGTCGTACTGGTCGTGCAGGCGCAAGCGGTCACTCCATCAGCCTTGCGTGTGAAGAGTATGCGCTGAACCTTCCGGCCATTGAGACCTACATCGGTCACTCTATTCCACAGAGCAAATACAATCCGGAAGCGCTGTTAAGCGAGTTGCCGCCACCTAAGCGCCTTACACGTCCACGCTCCGGCAATGGCCCGCGTCGTTCCGGCGGTGCACCGCGTAATCGTCGTCGTTCAGGTTAAGAAAATATGCTCAGCTCCACCTCGCTTTATGCGGCAATTGATCTCGGTTCGAATAGTTTTCATATGCTGGTTGTGCGCGAGGTGGCGGGAAGCATACAAACGCTGACGCGCATTAAGCGCAAGGTCCGCCTCGCGGCGGGCCTGAGCAGCGATAATCATCTCTCCCCGGAAGCCATGGAACGTGGCTGGCAGTGTCTGCGTCTGTTTGCAGAACGTTTACAGGATATCCCGCTCAGTCAAATTCGCGTTGTTGCCACGGCGACCCTACGTCTTGCGGTTAACGCTGGCGATTTCATTGCCAGAGCACAGGAAATTCTGGGCTGTCCGGTGCAGGTCATCAGCGGTGAAGAAGAAGCGCGTCTGATTTATCAGGGTGTGGCGCATACGACCGGCGGCGACGATCGTCGTCTGGTGGTCGATATCGGTGGCGCCAGTACCGAACTGGTCACGGGCACAGGCGCGCAGGCGACGTCGCTCTTCAGCCTGTCAATGGGCTGTGTGACCTGGCTGGAACGCTACTTTACCGATCGAAACCTTGCCAAAGAGAATTTTGACGAGGCGGAAAACGCGGCGCGTGCGGTCCTGCGCCCGGTCATGGACGAACTGCGCTATCACGGCTGGAAAGTGTGTGTCGGCGCGTCCGGAACCGTGCAGGCGTTGCAGGAAATCATGATGGCACAGGGGATGGACGAGCGGATCACGCTTGCCAAACTCCAGCAGCTTAAACAGCGCGCCATCCAGTGTGGTCGTCTGGAAGAGCTTGAAATAGAAGGGCTGACGCTTGAACGCGCGCTGGTTTTCCCCAGTGGGCTCGCCATACTGATTGCCATTTTCACCGAGCTTAATATCCAGTGTATGACCCTGGCAGGCGGTGCGCTGCGTGAAGGTCTGGTCTACGGAATGCTGCACCAGTCGGTCGATCAGGACATCCGTAGCCGTACGCTGCGTAACGTTCAACGCCGCTTTATTGTGGATACCGACCAGGCGCAGAGAGTGAGTCAACTGGCGTCACAGTTTGCCGATCAGGTGAAAAAAAGCTGGGATATTGAACCGTTAAGCCGCGATCTGTTGCTAAGCGCCTGTGCGCTACATGAAATTGGTCTCAGCGTGGAGTACAAGCAGGCACCGCTGCACGCGGCCTGGCTGGTGCGTAATCTCGATTTGCCGGGTTATACGCCCGCCCAGAAGAAGCTACTGGCCACCCTGCTGCTGAATCAGACTAACGCCGTCGATCTCTCTTCCCTTCACCAGCAGAACGCTGTGCCGCCGCGCGTGGCGGAGCATCTGTGTCGTCTGCTTCGGCTGGCGATCCTGTTTGCCAGTCGGCGTCGAGATGATTTGCTGCCAGCCATTACGCTGGCGGCAGACGAGGAGAAACTGACGCTGACGCTACCGGAAAACTGGCTTGAGGATCATCCCCTTGGGGCGGAACTGATTGAGCAGGAGTACCAGTGGCAGAGCTATGTGCACTGGGCGCTTGATGTGAAGTGACCCTTTGAAGCGTGCCGGGTGGCGGCTTCGCCTTACCCGGCCTACAAATAGTTATCCCTTCTCTTTGGCTTTTGCCAGCATCGCGCGAATGTTTGCCACGTTTGCCTGCCCTTTATGCATACGCTCTTCAGCGGTAATGACTTTACGCTCCTGCTCCCAGATAAGATCGTCCTGAGGCAACTCCAGCAGAAAACGGCTCGGCTCCGGGCGCACCAGCTCACCATACTGACGGCGCTCTTTGCACAGCGTAAACGTCAGCTCTTTCTGCGCACGGGTGATCCCAACGTAGGCCAGACGGCGCTCTTCGTCGACGTTATCTTCATCAATGCTGCTCTGGTGCGGCAATAGGCCCTCTTCCATCCCCACCAGATAGACATAAGGGAACTCCAGCCCTTTCGAGGCATGTAACGTCATCAGCTGAACCTGATCGGCCTCTTCTTCGCTTTCCCCGCGCTCCATCATATCGCGCAGCGTGAAGCGGGTGACCACCTGCGTCAGGGTCATGGGCTCGTCAATCTCAGATCCTTCAAGCATTTCGGTCATCCAGCTGAAGAGCTGGTTAACGTTTTTCATGCGCATCTCTGCCGCTTTCGGGCTGGCGGAGGTTTCATACAACCAGGATTCGTAATCAATGCCGTGGATCAGATCGCGTACTGCCGCCACAGGCTCGCGCTCAGCCAGACGCTGCACCTCACCCAGCCAGTGGGTAAAGCGGGTTAAGGCCTCATAGCCGCGCCCGGTCAGGGTCTGGCTCAGCCCCATATCGAAGCTGGCGGTGAACAGGCTTTTGTTGCGGGTCATCGCCCATTCACCCAGCTTTTGCAGCGTCGCAGAGCCAATCTCGCGCTTCGGCGTATTTACAATGCGCAGGAAAGCGCTGTCGTCATCCGGGTTGGTCAGCACGCGCAGATAGGCCAGCAGATCCTTGATTTCCGGACGCGAAAAGAACGACGTACCGCCGGAGATTTTGTAGGGGATGCGGTTCTGCATCAGCATCTTTTCAAAGACGCGCGACTGGTGGTTACCGCGATAGAGGATCGCGTAATCCTTGTATTCAGTTTTGTTGACGAAGTGATGGGCAATCAGCTCGCCGGTTACGCGCTCCGCTTCGTGCTCTTCGTTATTGGCGCTAAGGACTTTCAGCTCGGTGCCGTAACCCAGTTCGGAGAACAGGCGCTTCTCAAAGACGTGCGGGTTATTGGCAATCAGGATGTTCGCCGCCTTCAGGATACGCCCGGAGGAACGGTAGTTCTGCTCCAGTTTAATCACCTGCAACGCCGGGAAGTCTTTGCTCAGCAGCACCAGGTTTTGCGGACGTGCGCCACGCCAGGAGTAAATCGACTGATCGTCATCGCCTACAACGGTAAAACGCGCGCGCTGTCCTACCAGCAGCTTTACCAGCTCGTACTGGCTGGTGTTGGTATCCTGGTATTCATCCACCAGCAGGTAACGAATTTTGTTCTGCCAGCGCTCGCGCACCTCTTCATTCCGCTGAAGCAGCAGCGTCGGCAGCAGGATCAGATCGTCGAAATCCAGGACGTTACAGGCTTTCATATGCGCGTCGTACAGACCGTAGCAGTGGGCAAAGATGCGGTCGCGCTCGCTTTTGGCGCTTGCCGCTGCCTGGGCCGGCGTCATCAGATCGTTTTTCCAGTTCGAGATCGTCGAGATCAGCTGTTGCAACAGCACTTTGTCATCTTCGATCAGCCCTTCCGTTAGCTCTTTAAGCAGCGCCACCTGGTCGGTGTCATCAAAGAGAGAAAAGTTGGACTTCATGCCCAGCGCCGCGTATTCGCGCTTGATAATATCCAGACCCAGCGTGTGGAAGGTGGAGATCATCAGCCCGCGCGCCTCTTTACGGCCCAGCGTCTGGCCGACGCGCTCTTTCATCTCACGCGCCGCTTTGTTGGTAAAGGTGACCGCCGCGATATGGCGCGCCTGGTATCCACAACCCCGAATTAAGTGGGCGATTTTGTTGGTGATCACGCGTGTTTTACCGGATCCCGCTCCCGCCAGCACCAGGCAGGGTCCGGTGACGAATTCGACAGCTTGTTGTTGTCCGGGGTTTAAACGCATAAATGCTCACTCAATGAAAGTCGGGAGAGGAGGAAAAACGCGTGGTAGTATACCGATCGTAAACTCGTTGACTCAAGGCACGATCATGGCAAAAACAGCAGCAGCACTGCATATCCTTGTTAAAGAAGAAAAACTGGCACAGGATCTGCTCGAACAGATTAAAAACGGCGCCGACTTCGGCAAACTGGCGAAGAAACACTCGATTTGCCCGTCAGGCAAACGCGGTGGTGACTTAGGCGAGTTCCGCCAGGGCCAGATGGTCCCGGCGTTTGATAAAGTGGTCTTCTCCTGCCCGGTGCTGGAGCCAACCGGCCCACTGCATACGCAGTTCGGCTATCACATTATCAAAGTGTTATACCGCAACTAATCAAAAGCCCGGTGCATTGACTCACCGGGCTTTTTTATTTGGCTGTTCCGGCGTTCAGATGCCGTCGCCGTATTCGAAGGTGTGGTGAATACCGTTGAAGTGCTGATCCATATCCATCGACGGCTTATCGCTGTCTGGCTTACCGACGATGCGCGCCGGGACGCCAGCGGCGGTGGTGTGCGGCGGTACAGGCTGGAGCACAACCGACCCCGCGCCAATCTTCGCGCCGCGTCCGACTTCGATATTGCCGAGGATTTTAGCACCCGCGCCAATCATCACCCCTTCACGAATTTTCGGATGGCGATCGCCGCTGGTTTTACCGGTACCGCCCAGCGTAACGGATTGCAGGATCGACACGTCATCTTCGATCACCGCCGTTTCACCGACAACAATGCCGGTGGCGTGGTCGAGCATGATCCCACGGCCAATTTTCGCCGCCGGATGAATATCGACCTGGAAGGTCACGGAAACCTGGTTTTGAAGAAAGATGGCCAGCGCGCGGCGTCCCTCATTCCATAACCAGTGGCCGATGCGGTACGCCTGTAAGGCGTGGAATCCTTTGAGATACAGTAGCGGCGTGGAGTATTTATCCACCGCCGGGTCACGCGTGCGCACGGCCTGAATGTCGCAGGCGGCAGAAGCAATCATCTCCGGATCTGCGGCGTAGGCCTCTTCCACCACCTCGCGAATGGCAATAGCAGGCATGATAGGGGAAGCCAGTTTATTGGCGAGCATATAGCTCAGGGCGCTGCCGAGATTTTCGTGCTTAAGTAGCGTCGCGTGATAGAAACTGGCCAGCATGGGCTCACAGTCGGCCAAAGCTCGGGCTTCGGCTTTAATATTATTCCAGACGATATCCAGTTCTTCACACGGCATTGCTTGCTCCAGACGATAGTTAATGACCAGCCAGTTCTGCGCTGGCTGGGTCATTCAGGTGACGATACTTCCCGGCTAATTGCTGCTGCGCTCGTCCTTGCGCGCACGACCTAATAAGGTCAATGCTGCCTCGCGCGCATTTTTTCCGCAATACAATACCTGATAAATTTCCTCGGTTATTGGCATTTCGACACCGAAACGGTGCGCCAATTCGCGAACTTCTTTGGTATTGCGATAGCCTTCAACCACCTGACCAATCTTCTCCTGCGCGCTTTTTACATCGCTGCCCTGTCCGAGCATCATGCCAAAGCGGCGGTTACGCGACTGGTTATCGGTGCAGGTCAGCACCAGGTCGCCCAGCCCAGCCATTCCCATAAAAGTGGCCGGATCGGCACCCAGCGCTTCGCCCAGGCGGGACATTTCGGTCAGACCACGGGTGATCAGCGCCGTACGCGCATTAGCGCCGAAACCGATGCCGTCAGACATCCCGGCCCCGATGGCAATGACGTTCTTCACCGCACCGCCCAGCTGTACGCCGATAAAATCAGGGTTGCTGTACACGCGGAAGCTTTTGCCGCAGTGCAGCAGTTGCTGAAGATCGTCTGAAAATGCCTGGTCGGTGGACGCCAGCGAGATCGCCGTCGGCAAGCCCGCAGCCAGCTCTTTGGCAAAGGTCGGCCCCGAGATCACCGCCAGCGGGATCGCTGTTCCCAGCGCTTCGCGGGCAACGTCCTGCAACAGACGTCCGGTTTCCGCTTCCAGCCCCTTCGTCGCCCACACAATACGCGCATCCGCACGCATCAGCGGCTTAATCTGACGCAGGACTTCGCCAAACACGTGGCTTGGCACCACAATCAGAATATTGCGGCTGGCCGCCAGCGCGGTCGCGAGGTCGCTTTCCAGATAGAGAGAGTCAGGGAACGGAACGTCCGGGAGAAACGCCACGTTGCAGCGGTCGTGTTGCAACGTCGCGATATGTTTTGGATCGTGGCCCCACAGGACCACGTCGTGACCATTTCTTGCCAGCGTGATGGCAAGAGCGGTGCCGTAAGAGCCGGCACCGATCACAGTCATTGACGCATTAACAGTGCTCATCAGGCATCCTGATGTTGTTCGGCACCTTCGCCAGCCTGCTGCTGTAGATAGTTCATGAACAGCGCATCAAAGTTTACTGGCGCGAGGTTCAGTTGCGGGAAAGTACCGCGAGAAACCAGGCTGGTGATGCATTCACGCGCATACGGGAACAGGATGTTCGGGCAGTATGCACCCAGGCAATGCGCCATCTGGTTACCTTCGATGCCGCCGATGGAGAAGATACCGCCCTGCTGAACTTCGCACAGGAACGCAGTTTCTTCGCCCAGAGAGGCGGTCACGGTGACACGCAGTACGACTTCATACACATCATCCGCCAGCTGGGTGGATGCGGTATCCAGATCAAGTTTAACCTCTGGCTGCCAGTCTTTCTGGAAAACGTGCGGCGCATTTGGCGCTTCGAAAGAGACATCCTTGGTGTAGATGCGCTGGATCTGGAAAGTCATCTCGGTGTTATTTTGTTCTGACATGGAAAAACCCTTTTTAATTGTCCTAAAGTCTCTAGCTCAGCAGCGGATCGAGTCCACCACGGGCGTCGAGCGCATACAAGTCATCACAGCCGCCAATGTGCTGCGCATCAATAAAAATCTGTGGAACCGTTGTGCGACCACTGCGTTGGATCATCTCTTCGCGTTTAATCGCGTCACCATCGATCGGCAGTTCCTTGAACGTTACGCCTTTGCTGGACAGCAGCGCTTTCGCTCTGTGGCAGAACGGGCACGTTGCTTTGGTGTAGATCTCAATATTGGCCATCACTTAACTCCTTATTTACCGCGCACTAAAGGAAGATTCTCCCCGCTCCAGCCGGAGATGCCTTCTTTCAGCACCGTTACGTTTTCAAAGCCTGCTTTATGCAGTGCGTTGGCAGATTCCTGCGCCTGCATGCCAGTGCCGTCAACAACAATAATCGGCTGGGCTTTATGCTTCTCCAGCTCACCAATGTTGTTCGCTTTAATTTCCGCTGGCAGCAGGTTGATAGCACCTGCAATATGGCCCTTGCGGAAATCGTCGCGCTGACGCAGATCGACAACCACGGCGTCCTCTTTGTTGATCAGACGTGTCGCTTCACCGCGGGTGATCACCTTAATTTTAGACGTCAGTCCCTTAAATGTGGTGAACAGTACAGCGACCAGCAGGCCAATCCACGCGATGCTCAGAACCGGGTGGCGGCTAACGAATTGCATAATTTCTTGCATGGGGGGTAACAACTCCCGACTAAGTGATTAAAAAAACCAGGACAGGAGTATACCTGTGCGCTGTGGCAAATACAGCCAGCGACATAAAGCTAATCTATTTTCTGCGGCATGCCACGTAAAAAAAGCCTCAAAATGGCCTGAGAACAGCCTTGCCCCCGCGCTTTCTTTGATCTTCTGCGGCTATTTTATCGATTCAGCTGTAGTAAAATTACGCAAATTTTTTGTCTCTTGAGCATGAGGTTGTCGCAATGTCGGTTTCTAAAAAACCTATGGTACTGGTTATTCTGGATGGCTATGGCTACCGTGAAGATCAACAGGATAACGCCATTTTCAACGCCAAAACCCCGGTTATGGATGCGCTATGGGCAAAACGTCCCCACACCCTGATTGATGCGTCTGGCCTGGAAGTGGGTCTGCCGGATCGTCAGATGGGCAACTCAGAAGTGGGTCACGTTAACCTGGGTGCGGGCCGTATCGTTTATCAGGACCTGACGCGCCTGGACGTTGACATCAAAGAACGTACATTCTTTGCCAACCCAACGCTCACCGGAGCGGTTGATAAAGCCGTTGCCGCAGGCAAGGCCGTTCACATTATGGGTCTGCTCTCTGCGGGCGGTGTTCACAGCCACGAAGATCACATCATGGCGATGGTAGAACTGGCCGCTGAGCGCGGTGCGGAAAAAATCTATCTGCACGCCTTCCTGGATGGTCGCGATACGCCACCACGCAGCGCAAAAGGTTCTCTTGAAGCGTTTGAAGACAAATTTGCCGCACTGGGCAAAGGCCGCGTGGCGTCCATCATTGGTCGTTACTATGCCATGGACCGCGACAACCGCTGGGACCGCGTTGAGCAAGCCTATGATCTGCTGACCCTGGCAAAAGGCGAGTTCCAGTTCCCGACCGCCGTTGAAGGCCTGGAAGCGGCTTACGCGCGTGATGAAAACGACGAATTTGTGAAGGCAACCGTGATCCGCGCTGAAGGCCAGGCCGATGCCGCCATGGAAGATGGCGATGCGCTGATCTTCATGAACTTCCGTGCCGATCGCGCGCGCGAAATCACCCGCGCCTTCGTCAACAGCGATTTCGACGGTTTCGCCCGTAAGAAAGTGGCGAAGATTGATTTCATCCAGTTGACCGAATATGCAGCGGATATCAAAGCCCCATGCGCGTATCCACCCGCCTCGCTGGCAAACACCTTCGGCGAGTGGATGGCGAAAAATGACAAAACGCAGCTGCGCATCTCCGAAACTGAGAAGTATGCGCACGTGACATTCTTCTTTAACGGCGGCGTAGAAGAGCCGTTTAAAGGCGAAGACCGCATCCTGATTAACTCACCGAAAGTCGCCACTTACGATCTCCAGCCAGAAATGAGCTCTGCGGAGCTGACCGAAAAACTGGTGGCCGCGATCCAAAGCGGTAAATACGACACCATCATCTGTAACTATCCGAATGGCGATATGGTGGGCCACACCGGCGTGATGGAAGCAGCCGTTAAAGCGGTTGAAGCGCTGGACCACTGCGTTGAGCAGGTTGCGAAAGCGGTTGAATCCGTAGGCGGCCAACTGCTGATTACCGCTGACCACGGTAACGCAGAACAGATGCGTGACCCGGCAACCGGTCAGGCACATACCGCCCATACCAACCTGCCTGTTCCACTGATTTATGTGGGTGATAAATCAGTGAAAGCAGTGGAAGGCGGCAAGCTTTCCGACATCGCGCCAACCATGTTGTCGCTGATGGGTATGGAAATCCCTGAAGAGATGACTGGCAAGCCGCTGTTCATCGTGGAATAATCGCTCCCCATGAGGGGAAAGGCGATTTTTTCAATCACATGGGTCGTGAAGCCGCTTCGGTTATCAGTCAGACCTCTGCTTTGCGCCAGCGCACTCAGCGCTGGCGTATTGCTGTGCGCCGCATCCGCCCATGCGGATGACCGCGATCAGCTTAAATCCATTCAGGCCGATATCGCCGCCAAAGAGCGTGCAGTACGTCAGCAGCAACAGCAGCGCGCCACCCTGCTCGCCCAGCTTAAAAAGCAGGAAGAGGCCATTTCCGCCGCCGCGCGTAAGCTGCGTGAAACACAAAACACCCTTGCCCAGCTCAATAAGCAAATCGATGAAATGAACGCGTCGATTGCGAAACTGGAGCGTCAGCGCGATGCCCAGGAGCGGAACCTTGCTGCACAACTTGATGCTGCTTTCCGTCAGGGTGAACACACAGGCCTTCAGCTGATCCTCAGCGGTGAAGAGAGCCAGCGAGGTCAGCGTTTACAGGCCTATTTCGGCTATCTTAACCAGGCGCGTCAGGAGACCATTGCGCAGCTGAAACAGACGCGCGAAGAAGTCACCACGCAAAAAGCCGAGCTGGAAGAGAAGCAGAGCCAGCAGCAAACGCTGCTCTACGATCAGCAGGCGCAGCAGGAGAAGCTTGAGCAGGCGCGCAATGAGCGTAAGAAGACGCTCGCCGGGCTGGAGTCCTCTATCCAGGCAGGACAAAGCCAGCTGAGCGAAATGCGCGCCAACGAATCGAGACTGCGTAACAGCATTGCCCGGGCAGAAGCCGCGGCCAAAGCGCGCGCCGAAAAAGAAGCGCGCGAAGCGCAGGCGGTGCGTAATAAGCAGCAGGAAGCCTCCCGGAAAGGCACCACCTACAAACCGACTGAAAATGAACGTTCCCTGATGTCCCGTACCGGCGGCCTCGGCTCCCCGCGTGGTCAGGCTTACTGGCCCGTTCGCGGTACGATCCTGCATCGCTATGGCGAACAGTTGCAGGGTGAGCTACGTTGGAAGGGGATCGTTATCGGTGCGTCTGAAGGTAGCGAAGTGAAAGCCATCGCCGATGGCCGCGTGATCCTGGCCGACTGGCTACAGGGTTATGGGCTCGTGGTGGTGGTTGAACACGGTAAAGGCGACATGAGTCTTTACGGCTACAACCAGAGTGCGCTGGTCAGCGTTGGCACTCAGGTGCGCGCGGGTCAACCCATTGCCCTTGTGGGCAGCAGTGGCGGTCAGGGCCGCCCGTCACTCTATTTCGAAATTCGTCGTCAGGGTCAGGCGGTCAATCCACAGCCGTGGTTGGGAAGATAAGTTTTGCTTCAATTTCGTCGAATTGTTTTTTCCGTAGTCAGCGCACTGGCGCTGGCTGCACCGGTTTATGCAGGCAAACTCGCGATTGTGATTGATGACTTCGGTTATCGACCACACTATGAAAATCAGGTGCTGGCGATGCCGTCAGCCATCTCTGTCGCCGTCCTGCCTAATGCGCCTCACGCGCATGAAATGGCGACCAAAGCTCACAATGGCGGCCATCAGGTCCTTATCCATCTGCCGATGGCCCCCCTCAGCAAGCAGCCGCTGGAAAAAGATACCCTGCGCCCGGACATGAGCAGCGACGAGATCGATCGCATCATCCGCGATGCATACAATAAAGTGCCGTATGCCGTGGGTCTGAATAACCATATGGGCAGCGCGATGACCTCCAGCCTGTACGGTATGCTGAAAGTGATGCAGGCGCTGGAGCGTTACAACCTCTATTTCCTCGACAGCATGACCATCGGCAACAGCCAGGCGATGCGTGCCGCTCAGGGAACGGGCGTGAAAGTCATCAAGCGCAAAGTATTCCTGGATGACTCCCAGAACGAAGCGGATATCCGCGTCCAGTTCAACCGCGCGGTACAGCTGGCGCGCCGTAACGGTTCGGCGATTGCCATTGGGCATCCGCATCCATCTACCGTTCGCGTTTTGCAGCAAATGTTGCCGGGCTTACCCGCCGATATCACGCTGGTGCGTCCGAGCGATCTGCTCAATGAACCTCAGGTGGATACTTCCCGTCCGGGTAGCGCGCAACCACCCGCAACGCGGCCACGTAATCCATTCCGCGGCGTGAAGAACTGCACGCTGAAACAGCCGCCTGAACCGGTCTATGCAACCCGCTTCTTCACGGTGATTGGCGAAAGCATCAGCAGCAGTACGCTGGTTAAATACGTCCAGCAACAGTGGCAGGGTTGGGGGAAAAAAAGCCTGATCGGCTAACGCCTATTCTGCCAGATAAGAGTCCGACTGCTCTTTTGCAACGGACTCTTTCTTTTCCCGATTCTGATACCAGGCCTTGAAATACTTCAAAAAACTGTACGCCGTGGCATAAAACCCTGTCACCACACCCACTTTGCCCTGACGCCAGGCACCACTAAACAGATACCATTTGAAAAATGCGCCGATAGCGCTGATCGCTCCGCGACCAAGAGAGGGACGTATCGTCTGATATTGAACCAGGCGAGTGGTATATCCGTTTAATTTATTGAAAAGTTCATGCAGTGAATAAAATGTATCATGTCTGACATAGCCAGGAATACGTTCAGAATGGAGAAAACCTTCGACCTGATCGTCTACTGGCCGGTTATTAAATCGCGACTGCGTACGGTTAAAAAGACGCACCGGATAATCCGGTGATGAGACGGGATAAATCGTTCGGACATTTTCTCCCAGAACAAACCAGTGACGACATATCCGCCACGCCATATCCGGTTCGGGTTCATCGCCCATTTTTAATTTTAAAATAGCATCAACGGTTTCTTGATCGAGTATTTCGTCGCTGTCCATGCACAGCACCCAGTCGTTGTGCGCATGGGATATGGCATGGTTCATCTGCTCGCCGTGCCAGCTATATTTTTTGAATATGGCCGACAATCCATAACTCTGGCAAATATATATCGTTGCGTCTGTACTTCCGGAATCAACTACAACGAATTCATCCGCTATTTTTAAAAGAGGAGGAATAACATCGTGCAACGTTCTTTCGGAGTTAAACGTTAATAAGCAGACCGTTATTTTAAACATTTTCTCACTCTCTCAATAACAACATAAATACTTTCGCTAATAGTATCTAATTGAGAAGAGGCGATTAAAGTCTTAAATCACACTTTTAAAATAAGCGCGTTTAAAACGTTTTCTTATAAAAAGACAAAGAAATACAAAAAATCTATTTTATTTCAACAAATTCTTTATAATGCGGTCAGATGAAGGGTAGCATACGGATTCAGACATGCCGCAAAAACGTAAAATCCTCCTCCTGGACACGGGCAAAGAATGGGGGGGAGGTACCAACAGTATGCTTGAGCTTCTGAAGCGAATCAACCGCGAAAAATTCGACATTACTTGTTGTTTTTACAGTGATTATAGTCGTGCTGAAGGTGAAACGATAGGCCAGGTGCTCAATAGCATTGGGATACCTCTACTCGTTATCCCTCAACGTAAGCAACCGGCATGGGCAAAACTCCTGAAAGAAGCGGGACGTGGTCTGCTGTTTTTCTCGCGTTCGGCGCGCAAAGCATTTACGCGACATATCGATACCCTGTGGCGCATTCGCCCCAACGTCAGCAAGATCGAGACCATTTTCAGGGAAGGTGGTTTCGATACGCTGTATATGAACAACCAGCCAGGCTCTAACGAAGAAGGGTATCTGGCGGGTGCAAACCTGCATGCGCGGATAATCCAGCACTGCCGGATTGAACCGGTGCTGACCCCGCCGCTGGTGAAGCTGGTGAATGCCCATGCCACAAAAATCATCGCCGTCTCGCACGGCGTTGAACGTGTGCTACTTCAGCATGGCGTCCGGCCAGCGCTGTGTACCACGGTCAACAATGCCATCGACATCCACCAGCCTTTGCCCGACCGACGCGCGATGCGCCAGCGCCTGAACATTGATGATGACACGTTTGTGTTCGGCAGCGTTGGCTCGTTAATCCCTCGCAAGGCCAACCATCACACGCTGGAGGCGCTGGCCCAGTTCAACCAGAGGCACCCGCAGGCAAAATGGAAGATGGTGCTGGTCGGTGAAGGGGCTGAGCGCGGCGCGCTGACGGCACAGGCTGACGCGCTGGGGATTGCTGAACACGTGATTTTTACCGGTTTCCAGAACACGCCTTTTGACTACCTTGCTACCTTTGACGCGTTTATTCTGGCCTCGAAGAGCGAAGGTCTGCCGCGCGTCGTGCTGGAGGCAATGCTGCTGAACATCCCAGTGATTGGTTCAAAAGTGACCGGCACGGCAGAATTGATCGATCATGAGTCGACCGGCCTGCTGTTTCCGTGGAGCGACGTGTCGCAACTTGCTCAACATCTGGATAATATCTGGCAGGATCCTGCTCTGCGCGCCCGGCTCGCCGCTGCCGCACACCAGAATGTCTGCAACATGTATGCCATTGAAAGCTATGTTAACGGTGTCGAGGCCGTTCTTGGCGCGCAATAACCAAACGAGAAGAACATGTTTAAATTCCTGAATGCTCGCTACCGCCACATTACCGGGCGTCATAACATTCCCTACGCTTCCCTTCCGGTCACGCGCGATCTCGTTGCGGTTGATTCCATCGTGATCCCTTGTACGGGCGCGGATTTCGTCGAAGAGGCGTTATTATCAGCGACCTTTGCAGAGCGTTACGCCACCGACGTCAGCGAGATTGTTATCGTCAGCGATCAGCCTGAATCCGCTTTTGGCGAACTGCCGCCAAAAACCCGCGTTGTGACCCTCACGCCGCCAAAACGTGAAGAGGGGTACCGCTATAAGCAGATCTACCTCAGTCGTCTGGTGAAGCTTAATGCTCCGCTTCAGGCGCGCGGTGAAGGGGTGCTGATGATCGACTCCGATCTCAACCTGCTGAAGATGCCCCAGATCAACATGACCGATATGCACATCTACTCCAGCTTCCGTCAGGGCAAAATGATTGCCAAGCTGGACGGCGCCCCCGCAGAAAAAGTGCCGGCCTATTACAAAGAAACGGTGCGCCCGTATCTGGTCGATCACGTTAACGGCGCGTTTCTTGCGGCCACCAAAAAGACCTGGCGCCGTATCTGCCCGCTGTGGCTGACGCTGTTCCAGGATACCTGGGAGCTGATGGACGATACGCAGCCGCCGACCGATCAGCTGCCGCTCGCTGCGCTGCTGGACATGCTGGATGTAAAAACGGTTAACCTGGGCGACTGGATGAACTGGCCGGTCTCCAAGAAGATCGGCGGTCAGGAAGCCGTTGTGCCGAAAGAGGTGATTGGCGCGCACGGTGGTTTCCCGCTTTCCGAGTGGCAGAAGTATCTGGAATCGCCGGATAACAAACTGCTGTTCAAAGGTCAGGACTACACCCGCAAGGTGCGTTACCTGACGGACGAAGAGAAAAAGAATCAGTAAAATAAGGGGCCGCTGGCCCCTTTTTCATTATTTATCCCAGCTCAGGATCACTTTCCCTGACTGGCCGGAACGCATCGCGTCAAAGCCCTGCTGGAACTCATCGATGGAGAAACGGTGAGTGATAATCGGGGACAGATCCAGACCAGACTGGATCAGCGCGGCCATCTTGTACCAGGTCTCAAACATCTCGCGGCCATAGATGCCCTTAATGAATAGCCCCTTGAAGATGACTTTGTTCCAGTCGATGGACATATCTGACGGCGGAATACCCAGCATCGCGATACGACCACCGTGGTTCATGGTGTCGAGCATGGTGCGGAACGCGGGTGGCGCGCCGGACATCTCCAGACCCACGTCAAAGCCTTCGGTCATGCCCAGCTCTTCCATCACGTCGGTCAGGCTCTCTTTCGAGACATCCACCGCGCGGGTGACGCCCATTTTGCGCGCCAGCGACAGGCGGTATTCGTTCACGTCGGTGATCACCACGTTGCGCGCACCCACATGCTTCGCCACGGCTGCCGCCATAATACCGATGGGGCCTGCGCCGGAGACCAGCACGTCTTCCCCCACCAGGTCGAAGGAGAGCGCCGTATGTACCGCGTTGCCGAACGGGTCGAAGATGGAGGCCAGATCGTCAGAGATATTGTCCGGGATTTTGAACGCGTTAAACGCCGGGATCACCAGGTATTCCGCGAAGCAGCCCGGACGGTTCACGCCCACGCCGACGGTGTTGCGGCACAGGTGGGTACGCCCACCGCGACAGTTGCGGCAGTGACCACAGGTAATGTGGCCTTCACCGGAGACGCGGTCGCCAATGTTGAAGCCTTTCACTTCCTGGCCGATGCCGACTACTTCGCCGACATATTCGTGGCCGACTACCATTGGCACGGGAATAGTTTTTTGCGACCACTGGTCCCAGTTGTAGATGTGAACGTCAGTACCGCAGATGGCGGTTTTACGAATTTTGATCAGCAGATCGTTATGACCGACTTCCGGCTCCGGTACGTCGGTCATCCAAATCCCTTCTTCCGCTTTCAGTTTGGATAACGCTTTCATCACACGTCCTCAGGCAATTACGCCCAGCTGTTTGCCGATGCGGGTAAAGGCTTCCACCGCACGTTCAATTTGTTCAGGCGAGTGCGCCGCAGACATCTGGGTGCGGATACGCGCCTGACCTTTTGGTACCACCGGGAAGAAGAACCCGGTCACGTAAATCCCTTCTTTCTGAAGCTCACGAGCAAATTGCTGTGCGACAACCGCGTCACCCAGCATCACCGGAATGATCGCGTGGTCAGCACCGGCCAGGGTGAACCCTGCTGCGCTCATTTTTTCACGGAACAGGCGGGCGTTAGCCCACAGACGCTCGCGCAGTTCAGCTCCTGATTCCACCATCTCCAGCACTTTAATAGAGGCAGCCACAATCGCCGGCGCCAGGGAGTTGGAGAACAGGTACGGGCGGGAGCGCTGACGCAGCCACTCAACCACCTCTTTACGCGCAGCGGTATAACCGCCAGACGCGCCGCCGAGCGCTTTGCCCAGCGTACCGGTGATGATGTCCACGCGGCCCATTACGTCACAGTATTCGTGGGAGCCGCGACCGTTTTCGCCGACAAAGCCAACCGCGTGAGAGTCATCCACCATCACCAGCGCGTCGTATTTATCCGCCAGATCGCACACGCCCTTCAGGTTGGCGATCACGCCATCCATGGAGAACACGCCGTCGGTGGCGATCAGCACGTGGCGGGCACCGGCTTCACGGGCCTCTTTCAGGCGGGCTTCCAGCTCAACCATGTCGTTGTTGGCGTAGCGGAAACGCTTCGCTTTACACAGGCGAACACCGTCGATGATGGAGGCGTGGTTCAGGGCGTCGGAGATAATCGCATCTTCTGCGCCGAGCAGGGTTTCAAACAGACCGCCGTTGGCGTCGAAGCAGGATGAGTACAGAATCGCGTCTTCCATTCCGAGGAAGTTCGCCAGCTTTTGCTCAAGCTGCTTGTGGCTGTCCTGGGTACCGCAGATAAAGCGAACGGAGGCCATACCGAAACCGTGGGTGTCCATGCCGTTTTTCGCCGCGGCAATCAGCTCAGGGTGATTCGCAAGACCTAAGTAGTTGTTCGCGCAAAAGTTGATCACATGGCTGCCGTCGGCAACGGTGATGTCCGCCTGCTGGGCAGACGTGATAATACGCTCTTCTTTGAACAACCCTTCCGCACGTGCGGTCTCGAGGTCGCTGTTTAACTGTTTGTAAAAATCACCACGCATTGCAATTCTCCAGACTCGGCAAATTTTGGCACATATTACCCAAACCAATAGTTCATGACGAGATGACGCAGTATCTCTTCTCGTTTTTGCAGCATAAATCACGCGTACCCCTGCTGCATATCGGTGAATGGCTGAAGCCTGAGCATTGTGATGATATGATAAAGAGATTAGCGTTCGGGATATTCCCCGACTCATACTTCAAAGGTTACAGTTATGATCATCGTTACTGGCGGCGCGGGCTTTATCGGCAGCAATATTGTTAAGGCCCTCAATGACAAAGGCATCACCGACATTCTGGTGGTGGACAACCTGAAAGACGGCACCAAGTTCGTGAACCTGGTGGATCTGAACATCGCTGACTACATGGATAAAGAAGACTTCCTTATCCAGATTATGGCGGGTGAAGAGTTCGGCGAGATCGAAGCCATCTTCCACGAAGGTGCGTGCTCCTCCACCACCGAGTGGGACGGCAAGTACATGATGGATAACAACTATCAGTACTCCAAAGAGCTCCTGCACTACTGCCTGGAGCGTGAAATTCCGTTCCTGTATGCCTCTTCCGCGGCAACCTACGGTGGGCGCACTTCAGATTTCATCGAATCCCGCGAATATGAGCAGCCGCTGAACGTCTACGGTTACTCCAAATTCCTGTTTGATGAGTACGTGCGTCAGATCCTGCCAGAAGCGAACTCGCAAATTGTCGGCTTCCGCTACTTCAACGTCTACGGGCCGCGCGAAGGCCACAAAGGCAGCATGGCGAGCGTGGCGTTCCACCTGAACACCCAGTTAAATAACGGCGAAAGCCCGAAACTGTTCGAAGGCAGCGACGGCTTCAAGCGTGACTTCGTCTACGTGGGCGACGTGGCGGCAGTGAACCTGTGGTTCCTGGAAAATGGCGTGTCCGGCATTTTCAACCTGGGCACCGGCCGCGCGGAATCCTTCCAGGCGGTGGCAGACGCGACGCTGGCGTACCATAAGAAAGGCAGCATCGAGTACATTCCATTCCCGGATAAGCTGAAAGGCCGCTACCAGGCATTCACTCAGGCGGACCTGACTAACCTGCGCGCCGCAGGCTATGACAAGCCGTTCAAGACCGTTGCCGAAGGCGTAACGGAATATATGGCCTGGCTGAACCGCGACGCATAAGTATGAAAATTCTGGTGATCGGCCCGTCATGGGTGGGCGACATGATGATGTCGCAAAGTCTCTATCGCACGCTCAAGGCGCGTTATCCCCAGGCGATAATCGACGTGATGGCACCCGCATGGTGCCGTCCGCTGTTATCGCGTATGCCGGAAGTGAACGAGGCGATCCCGATGCCGCTCGGCCACGGGGCGCTGGAAATCGGTGAACGCCGCAAACTCGGCCACAGCCTGCGCGAGAAACGCTATGACCGCGCCTACGTGCTGCCTAACTCCTTCAAATCTGCCCTTGTGCCCTTCTTTGCGGGCATCCCGCATCGTACCGGCTGGCGCGGTGAAATGCGCTACGGCCTGCTGAACGATGCCCGTGTGCTGGATAAAGAGGCCTGGCCGCTGATGGTCGAGCGCTACGTGGCGCTGGCCTACGACAAAGGCGTGATGCGCAGCGCGAAAGATCTGCCGCAGCCGCTGCTGTGGCCGCAGCTCCAGGTAAGCGATGGGGAGAAATCCCACACCTGCAACGCATTTGGCATTTCGTCCGAACGCCCGATGATTGGGTTCTGCCCTGGCGCGGAGTTTGGTCCGGCAAAACGCTGGCCGCACTATCACTATGCAGAGCTGGCGAAACAGCTTATCGATGAAGGCTATCAGATTGTGCTGTTTGGCTCGGCGAAAGATCATGAGGCGGGCAATGAAATTCTCGCCACGCTCAGTACCGAGCAACAGGCCTGGTGCCGAAACCTGGCCGGGGAAACGCAGCTCGAGCAGGCGGTTATTTTGATTGCCGCCTGTAAAGCCGTGGTGACGAACGACTCCGGTTTAATGCACGTCGCCGCCGCGCTGGATCGTCCCCTGGTTGCGCTGTATGGCCCAAGCAGCCCGGACTTCACGCCGCCGCTGTCGCACAAGGCGCGCGTGATCCGTTTAATCACCGGCTACCACAAGGTGCGTAAAGGCGATGCCGCAGAAGGCTATCATCAGAGCCTGATCGACATCACGCCGCAGCGCGTCCTTGAAGAACTCAACGCATTGCTGTTGAGCGAAGAAGGATAACGGATGCGGGTATTGATCGTTAAAACCTCCTCAATGGGTGATGTTCTGCATACGCTGCCGTCGCTGACGGACGCCATGCGGGCCATTCCCGGCATCCGTTTTGACTGGGTGGTGGAAGAAGGCTTCGCGCAGATCCCCACCTGGCATGAAGCGGTTGATCGCGTGATCCCGGTGGCCATTCGCCGCTGGCGCAAAGCGTGGTTCTCCGCACCGATTAAAGCCGAACGCAAAGCCTTCCGCGAAGCGGTGCAGGCCCGGCGTTACGACGCGATCGTCGACGCCCAGGGGCTGGTGAAAAGCGCCGCGCTGGTCACGCGTCTGGCGCACGGCGTAAAGCACGGCATGGACTGGCAAACCGCCCGCGAACCGCTGGCGAGCCTGTTCTATAACCGTCGACACCATATTGCGAAACAACAGCACGCCGTGGAGCGCACCCGCGAGCTGTTCGCGAAAAGCCTGGGCTATGCAAAACCTGAAGCCCAGGGTGACTACGCTATTGCACAGCATTTTTTGCGCGAGACGGAGGAGCATGCCGAGCCGTATCTGGTGTTCCTGCATGCCACAACGCGCGACGATAAGCACTGGCCGGAAACGCACTGGCGAAGGCTGATTGAACTAATGCAACCTTGCGGTATCCATATTAAACTCCCGTGGGGCGCTGAACATGAGCGTCAGCGTGCGGAGCGTCTGGCAGCCGGTTTTTCCCATGTCGAGGTGTTACCCAAACTCACACTGGCGCAAGTTGCCGCACAGCTGGCGGGCGCAAACGCCGTCGTTTCTGTGGATACAGGGTTAAGCCATTTAACCGCCGCACTGGATCGACCTAATATCACGATTTTCGGCCCGACCGATCCGGGGTTGATCGGGGGTTACGGTAAAAACCAGCATCAGATGGTCAGCCCTACGCAACAAACGAAGGATATTAGCGCAGATGCTATTTTTTCATTTTTACAGGGCAGCCATCGGCTTTCCAACAGGGATATTTAACCCATGAGTTATGTATTTCTGCTGATTTTACTCTTTCCGGTGAAACTCATCCGGAAGCTGTTTCGAAAGGACACGGGCAAGAACCTTGTCATTCAAACAGCCAAAATCGGTGACTTTATTAATGCGACGCCTCTTCTGGCCTGGCTGCAAAAAAGCGATGTGTTGATCAGTCGCAGCGTTGGCGCGCTGGCGAAGCATGATGAGACTATCGAGCAGATCTATTTTATTGAGCAGCATAAGCGCAACCTGTGGCGTAAACTGTGCTTCGCGTGCAGGATCATGAACCGCTACGACAACGTCTACCTGCTACAGCCCAACAGCGTGAACCTCTTTTTTGCCGCCGTCTGCAATGCCAAAAACAAACAATTTTTAAGCATTTACACGCGCAGGTGGTATCACGGGATTTTCTATCTCGCGGCCAACGGTACCGTTGAGCATGGCAAAAAAACGCTTTCGGTGACGAACTACCTGAAACTGGCCGACCGCTCGCTCACATGGCAAGACTCTCCCAAGCACGCCACAAAGCCGCTCTTCAAGCCGACGACCTGGCCGGCTATTCTTGATAAACCTGACGTTATCCGCATCGGCATCAGTATTGCGGCAGGCAATAAAGCCAAAACCGTCCCTCCGGTTATCTGGAAGCGGATTGTTGATCAACTCGCTGATTTACCCTGCGAGTTTTATGTCTTCGGCGCGCCAAACGAACAGTCGTGGATGGATGATATCACCCGCCTTTACGGTGAAATCCCTAATTTTATTAATCTTATTGGCAAAATTTCGCTAGAAGAGCTTCCCTGGGCCATTTCAAAGATGGACTGCTATATCGCGTCTGACTCGGGGAATGTCTATATCGCAGACGCCGTCGGCGTGCCGGTGGTCCTGCTGTTTGGACCGTGTTGTCATTACGAACAGCGTCCGCTTGGCAATGTGATGCTGATCGGGAATGACGACAACATTTGTTCTTATGTGTTTGAAACGCGCTATTACTTCCCGCAAGAACGGGAAGCGCTATTCTCTGTCACTGACTCCGCGTTACACGATCTTCAGCAGTTTGTCCGTACATTACCCAAAGCCCGCTCACTGGCTAGCGCTACCGACGCTCAAGGAAACTAATTTTTATGGCTTTTTTAAGCGTCATTATTGCTGCGCATAACGCTGAAGCTACGCTGCACGCCACGCTTTCAAGCCTGCTGGCAGCAATCGGTCAGGACACTGAAGTCATTATTTTCAATGACAGTTCTGAGGATGCCACGCAGGCAATAATTGAAGAGTGGTCGCCGAAATTTCCTCAGATCATCACGCGCACCGTGAACTTTCGTAACGTAGGCCGGGTACGAAACAGCGCTGTCGCGCTGGCATCGGGAGAGTATATTACGATGCTCGACAGTGACGATTGCTTAAAGCCGGGCAGCCTCGGGGACGCAATAGCCTTCCTGAAAGCGCAACGTCCGGATATGTTACTGACACGTTTGCTTGAGATTCGCGATCCCCGGAAAATGACTTCAGACTGGCAGGGATTTAATCCTGTGCCATTGCCACGAAATGAAGCAGTCGCTCGTTTCTTACGCCATAAAGACTTTCAGGCACATCTCATTGGCCAGTTTATTCATCGTAGCCTGTACGAGAGTAACCCTATTCCTCCGATGTTATGTTATGAGGATTTCGCTGTCTTCCCTGGAATGCTGATGCAATCGAACAAAATAGTCTATCAACGCCAGGGGCATTATTATTACATCAAGCGTCGCGACAGTTTGTCGAGCACTCTGGACGCCAGCAAAATTTCAACGCTTGTCGAATGCACGTTACAGATGGAAAGAACATTTCCGTCAAGCTACAAGCATCTCGTCAATTGCCACTGGTTTGATATTTACAGCAACCATCGGTCCTGTCTTACAGACCAACAATTGCAGCTCGTGAAACAACGCGTAAAGGCCATGTATACATTGTCTTTTTTCCTCTCCACCGATGTTCGTTTTAGCTATAAAAAAAGGGTTATTGAGGCATTATGGAAAAAATAAAACCACGGCTCTATCAACTGACGATCGCTTTGAGCCTCATCTCTTTGATACTGGCTTTAGTCAGTTCAGGGAAGCAAAGAGAGTTTTTCTATATTGCTATTTACGTCAGTATTATTGGCCTGGCTTTCGAATATAAAAAAATCACTCTGCGACCTTTTACTATAGCGCTGCCCATTCTGCTGATTGGATTACTTAACCTCGGCTGGTATTTACTCTATGAGTATCATAACGAGGGACTCAACCTTTACAGCGACTATCTCGGTGCCAGCAAAAAATTAATTTTAGCGAGTGTCCTGATTTTCTATATTGACCGCTTTAAGTTTTATATCGATAAGGACACCTTCAGGAAATTTTTCTTCTTCGCAACGGCCTTAGGGTTTGTGCTCGCCACAGGGTATGGCTTGTGGCAGGCCTCACAAGGTATGACTCGCGTTGAGATGGCAATTAACCGTGCCACCGTTTCAGCCTATGTTTATTCTGTCCTGTCACTGGCTTTCGTATACAGTCTTTACCTTCAACAGAACGTGAAGCTGTATGTTGTTGCGGGCTTCACTATATTAATCTCTTACTTCGTCATACTGTTGACGGGGACCCGTGCTGCGATGGGTTTATATCTGCTTCTGGCAATTGTGCTCACGCTTTATCATTTCAGAAAGATTCATCTTAAATCCGCCCTCATCTTTCTATGCATTGTTGCAGGCGTTGTAATCGTTAGCTACAAGCCATTGATTTCGCCGAAAATTAAACAAACCCAACGTGAGGTTGAACGTTATCAACAAGGTTTTGACCGCACGTCATTGGGCGCACGTTTTTCGATGTGGACTGTCGGGATCGAGAATGGTCTTGCGCATCCGTTAGGGCAATCGCTGGAACAGCGTGAAGCGTGGACGCGGCAGTATATTAAAGACGGACATCCGCACCTTGGCAGTGCACTCGAATACATCAAAGTTCATCTGCATAATGAATTTATTGAGAAATACTCTTTGCAGGGGATCCCCGGCGTAGCGGTAATGCTCTTTTTCTTCGTTTCGATGATTGCGTATGCCCTACGAAACAGAAACGCGCTGCTGCTAACGTCAATGCTTCTTTTGCTTTTGTATGGACTGACGGATGTCATACTGCTCAGTTCAGAAGCCTTAATCTTCTTTATGATTTTGTTTGCGTTAAGTACACCTTTCTCACAAACAAAGCAGCAATAACAAATATGCCCGCCTGGCGGGCATAACTATTTTTTGTACTGGTAAAACTCCGCAAGCGTCATCCCCACGGTCTTATCTGATAACCAGGTAAAGAGCTGCTCCAGATCCTGATACAGTCCCTCAATCGCGGCCTGGTCTTTAAAAGTAGGGCTGCCGCCAGGCATAAATTCCGACGAATGCAGCATGAACTCTACGTAGTCATTCCCCTGAGCCAGGCACTGCTGCGCAACCTTAATCATCTCCTGCGCGTTACCGCCGGACGGGCGTAACCAGTTAACTGACGGAGAACGGTATTTACCGCGCAGACGATCGTAACCCTGCTTCAGGGAATTCAGCCATGCCGGGTGTTTATACTGGATACTCATCGGCACTTCGAGGAGAGGGCTGTTTCCCGGCCGGGAAATGTCGTCTACGTCCAAAAAATAGGCGCGATCGGGAAAATGCTGGTAATTCGTTCCGCCATTACCCTGCGGGGCACCTTTCGCGTTGCGCCAGTTCACGCGCGGCGTAACGGAACAATCTACCTGATACCCCAGCTCAATCAGCAACCGGGCGTAACGGCTGTCGAATGCCCAGCGCCCGGCGCGATGGCTGAGCATTTTTGTCTGGAAAGTCTCTTCCAGTAAGCGGGTCATGAACAGCACTTTCTCACGCATGACCTCGTCTGAAAACTCAATCAGATAAGGCTGCCAGCGCCAGTCATCACCGGTCAGATCGTGCTCCGGAGGGCTATTCCAGGCATGGAGATGCATTCCCACCTCACCCTGGCCGCGGGCTATGACCTCTTTCGCGAACTCAATGAATACCGGTTCGACGGCCATCTCGTAGTTGGTCAGCCAGACGGGCTTAAAGCCGAAGCGTTCACAAAGCGCCTGAAACCGCGCCAGGTAGCGCGCGTTTTCCGTTTTGATCACCCGGTGGTTCTGCCAGAGATTATCCCCTTCGGTATCGATCGTGATGATAAACGCTGGTTTTTTCATAATAAGTCCGCAAGACAAAATAGTTAGCGCTATGTTACGCACGCCCGAAAGCAGGAGTAAACCCTTCCAGGGAAATTCCTGACATTATGGAGAAAGAGTGCAAGTCGTTACCAGGTCTATTAGAATTGCCAATAGTACAACGCCGATAAGATGATGATGAATAACTTACCTGACACGCCTGATTTGCGCATTTTACTGATCAAACTTCGCCATCATGGCGACATGTTACTCACCACCCCCGTCATCAATTCATTACGCCAGAAATGGCCTGAAGCCCAAATCGACGTGCTTCTCTATGAAGAGACGCGAGACATGCTCGCCGCGCATCCGGCAATCGGGACGATCTATGGTATCGATCGTAAATGGAAGCAGCTGGGGACGCTGAAGCACCTGCAAAAAGAGTGGCAGTTGCTTCGTGCTTTACGCGCTCAGCATTATCATCTGGTGATCAATCTTGCCGATCAGTGGCGCAGCGCGATTGTTACCCGCTTCACCGGCGCACCGGTTCGGCTCGGGTTCGCTTTTAACAAGCGCAAGAATGCCTTCTGGCGTTTTTGTCACAGTGAACTGGTCTCGGTCGCCAGCCATCAGTCGCTGCACACCGTTGAACAAAATCTCTCCATACTGTCAGCGCTGCCGGTAATGGCCAACCCTACCGTCACCATGGCTTACAGCGCGGATGACTGGCGCCATGCTCACCAAAAGCTGACACAAAAGGGCGTGGGAGACCGCTACATCGTTATTCAACCCACGTCACGCTGGTTCTTTAAGTGCTGGGACGAAGGCAAAATGGCGCAAACTATCGCCGCGTTGCAGCAGGACGGCCACACTATCGTCCTTACGGCGGGACCGGATAAGAAAGAGCTGGCGATGATTGACCGCATTCTTGCCGCCTCCCCGCAGACGGGTGTTGTATCGCTGGCAGGGCAGTTAACCCTGCGCCAGCTGGCCTCGCTAATCGATCACGCGATCCTGTTCATTGGCGTTGACTCCGTACCCATGCACATGGCCGCCGCCCTTCAGACGCCCTGCGTGGCGCTGTTTGGCCCGTCAAAATTGACGTTCTGGTCGCCATGGCAGGTTAACGGCGAGGTCATCTGGGCAGGTAACTACGGCCCGCTTCCCAACCCTGACGCCATTGATACAAAAACGACGGAACGTTATCTCGACGCCATCCCCGTTGATGCTGTCGTCTCCGCCGCAAGGAGATACCTGCAATGAAGCTTCATCGTCTGGCCATTGTGCGCCAAAAATATCGTCCGGATGGAGGAGCAGAACGTTTTGTCTCCAGGGCACTTACCGCGCTGAGCAATCAAAATCTTGAGCTCAACGTCATCACCCGCGAGTGGCAGGGCGAAAAGCAGGACGACTGGCATATTCATATTTGCGATCCACGAAAGTGGGGCCGCATCAGCCGTGAGCGCGGCTTTGCACACGCCGCACGCGCGCTGTGGCAGCAACAGCAGTTTGATATTGTCCAGAGCCACGAACGTATTCCGGGCTGCGATATTTACCGCGCCGGGGATGGTGTACATCGACGCTGGCTGCTACAGCGTACGCGTATTCTTCCCGCCTGGCGTGCGAAGCTGCTTATGCACGATCGTTATCACCGCTACGTGATGAACGCAGAACGTGAAATGTACCAGGCTCCCGAGTTGAAAGCCGTTATCTGTAATGCGGAGATGATCAAACGCGAAATCGTCGAAGACTTTGATATTGACGCAAAAAAGATACATGTGATTTATAATTCAATAGATTCCAGCCGCTTCGTTCCGGCAGAAGAGAGACAACGCGCTGTACTGCGTCAGCAATTTGGCTTACCCGCTGATGCCGTCATTTTCTGCTTCGTGGGTTCAGGGTTTGAACGCAAGGGGCTGGCAAGCGCTATTCGGGCTATAGCAGGAACATCGGCGTGGCTGGTTGTGGTCGGTCAGGATAAAGCGGAAAGCCGTTATCGCGACCTCGCCCGTTCATTAGGCTGTGAGGGGCAAATCCGTTTTCTGGGGATGCAAAAAGAGACGCTGCCATTTTATCAGCTTTCTGATGGTTTACTGCTGCCGACGCTGTATGATCCTTTCCCTAACGTCATACTTGAAGCAATGGCCTGTGGATTGCCCGTCATTACGTCAGAGAGTTGCGGTGGTTCAGAATTTATTGAGCAAGGCCAGAACGGGTTTTACTGTGATGCACTTGATATCCACACATTGAAGGAGGCCGTCATGTCCATCCCTTCACTGGAAAAAAATAATAATATGGGGCTTGCGGCGCGTGAACGCGTCAGAGAAGCAACCCCTGAAAAACTATCAAGTCAGCTTATTTCGCTTTATCAAAAATTACTGGATTAATAATGCGCATCCTAATGATTATTGATGGTTTACCCGGTGGAGGAGCCGAAAAAACGGTTCTCACCCTCTCCAGCGGACTGACAGAACTGGGGCATCAGGTCACCCTTTTCTCCTTACGGAAGGTGTGCGACTACGCCATTCCGGAAGGCATCGATTTTCAGATTGTGCAGGATACCTGTAAAAAACCCTGGCGGAAGCTGACCGAGATCCCGCGTCGCGCCCGTTTGCTGGATCGCGCCATCGAGAATGCAGAACGCAGCGGTAAATTTGACGTCGTGTTCTCGCATCTGCATAAAACCGACCGTATCGTGGCGCACAGCCGCGTGCTGGATCGGGATAAGGTCTGGTTCTGCGTTCACGGGATGTTCTCCTTCTCCTATTTGCGCCATCGCAGCGGGCTTTCTCGCTGGTTTAAGCATTATAAAATTCGGCATACCTATGAAAACCGCAACGTGGTGGCGGTTTCCGGCGCCGTGCTGCACGACCTCTCTCAAGTACTCGCGATCCCCCTGCGGCGCAAAGCGGTTATCCATAACCCCTTTGATATCCCTGAAATTCAGCGTCTGGCGGAAGCGCCCTTTGAGATGCAGGGGCAGGATTACATTATCCACGTTGGCCGTTTTCATGAACACAAACGTCACGACCGGCTGCTGCGGGCGTTTGCGCTGAGCAAGATCGACGCATCGCTGGTGTTGATGGGCAAAGGTTCTGACGCGAAAATAAACCAGCTTAAACAGCTTGCCGCTAAGCTGGGAATTGAAAACAAGATCGTCTTCCGCCCGTTCGAAACCAACCCCTACCCGTGGATCAAAGGGGCACGCCTTTTAGTGTTAAGTTCCGACTGCGAAGGTTTTGGTAATGTACTGGTAGAGTCCATTATCTGTCAGACCCCACCGGTGAGTACAAACTGCCCTGGCGGTCCTGCTGAGATCCTTACTGGCCCCCTGGCGCGAGGTCTGACAGCGTTAACCGACGAATCACTGGCGAAAACACTGGCAGAATTGTATGCCTCTCCGCCAGTTGTTGATCGCGAAACGATCGCATCGTTCGGTATTAACGCCATTTGCCAGCAATACATTGCTTTGGTCGACAACCAAAAATAATCAGGTTTCATATGCAAAATTCAGCGCCTTTATTAAGCGTGGTGGTTGCCGTTTATAACGGTGAAGCTTTTCTCGATCAGTTCTTTACCTGCCTTGTAAATCAACACATCGACAGTATGGAAGTCATCATCGTGAATGACGGCTCCACTGACCGCTCGATGCAGATTGTCGAAAAATGGCGCGAAAAGCTGCCACAGATGCAGGTTATTGAACAACCTAATCAGGGCGTGTCCATCGCGCGTAATACCGGCCTGGCGGTTGCGACCGGGCAGTATCTCTCTTTCCCGGATATTGATGATGTCTTCAAACCCGGCATGTACCAGCGTCTGCTGGATATGGCCGTCACGCAGAACCTGGATGTCGCCACCTGCAATGGCAACTACGTCTGGGAAAATAACAAAAAACCGTCTCGCCCTATCTTCCCTGAAGATAAGCTCGCCTCGACGGGCGTCATGAATGGTGCGGTATGGTTAAAAAAGGCGCTGGATTCACGTAAGTTCCTGCATGTGACCTGGCTGAATATCTATCGTCACGATTTTATTCGTCAGCACGGCTTCCGTTTCGAGCCTGGCCTGCGCCATCAGGATATTCCGTGGACGACTGAGGTGCTGCTTGCTGCGGAACGCGTTCAGTACACCAGCGAACGCTTTTACGACTACTACATTCACTCCGCCTCGGTATCGCACACCCCGGATAATGACGACACGCTGATTCGCTCTGCGCGCCATTACATGAAGATACTGAAGATGCTTGATGCCATTAACCAGCGCTACCCGGATAAAGTGAAAAATATCCCGGCCTGCCACTGGCAAATCGCCAAAGAGGGTCTGGGAATTATTCATACCTTCGACAACATGAAGGATGAGGCGAAGAAAGCAATGATAATCAAAGAGTTCTTCGACACCGGGATCTGGAAGCTCATCTGGAAAAGTGCCAAAAGCCCGCGTTTGCGCTGGCGCCTGGGCCGACGCTACTTCCGTTTAAAACGGTATCTGGCATAAGAGATAGCTTTAGCACGCTTAAATGCTTAGAATTTCCCGGCCGAAACTAAAAAAACGGATAATCGCTTGGAATTGTTGTATACCGCCCTGCTCTACATCATTCAGCCACTGGTTTGGCTGCGACTGTTGCTTCGTAGCCGTAAAGCGCCTGCGTACCGTAAACGCTGGGCCGAACGCTATGGCTACTGCCGCAATAAAGTGGCGCCGGACGGTATTCTGCTGCATTCCGTGTCAGTCGGGGAAACGCTGGCCGCCATTCCACTGGTGCGTGCCCTGCGCCACCGTTATCCGTCACTGCCCATCACCGTCACCACGATGACGCCAACCGGCTCAGAGCGCGTGATGTCTGCCTTCGGTAAAGACGTGCATCACGTCTACCTGCCGTACGATCTCCCCTGCGCCATGAACCGTTTCCTGAATACCGTGCGCCCTAAACTGGTGATCGTCATGGAAACCGAACTGTGGCCGAATATGATTTCCGCCCTGCATGCCCGTAAAATTCCTTTGGTTATCGCCAACGCGCGTCTGTCGGAACGCTCGGCTAAAGGGTACGGCAAGCTGGGTAAATTTATGCGTCGCCTGCTCAGCAAAATCACGCTGATCGCCGCGCAGAACGAAGAAGATGCCGCGCGCTTTATCGCCCTAGGTCTGAAGCGCAACCAGCTTGCGGTCACGGGTAGCCTGAAGTTCGATATTTCCGTCACCCCTGAACTCGCCGCCCGTGCGGTAACGCTGCGTCGTCAGTGGGCGCCGCGTCGCCAGGTCTGGATTGCCACCAGCACCCATGACGGCGAAGAAGCCATTATCCTTCAGGCTCACCGCCAGCTGCTGGAAAAATTCCCTGATTTACTGCTGATTCTGGTTCCTCGCCATCCGGAGCGTTTTAAAGATGCCCGCGAGATGGTGCAAAAAGGCGGTTTCAGCTTTACCCTGCGCAGCAGCGGCGAAATCCCCTCTGGCAGCACGCAGGTGGTGATTGGCGATACGATGGGCGAACTGATGCTGCTGTACGGCATTGCAGACCTCGCCTTTGTTGGAGGTAGCCTGGTGGAGCGAGGTGGTCATAACCCGCTGGAGCCGGCAGCCCACGCCATTCCCGTGCTGATGGGTCCACACACGTTTAACTTCAAAGATATCTGCGCGAAATTGCAGCAAGCCGATGGCTTAATCACCGTGACCGATGCGGACTCGGTGGTCAAAGAGGTCTCAACCCTTCTGACTGACGAAGATTACCGCCTGTGGTACGGTCGTCACGCCGTTGAAGTCCTGCATCAGAACCAGGGCGCACTGACCCGTCTGCTGCAACTTCTGCAACCTTATCTGCCGCAGCGGAGCCACTAATGTCAACGCGTCTGTCGGTCGTGATGATCGCCAAAAACGCCGCCGACCTGCTTCCGGATTGCCTGGCCTCTGTTGCCTGGGCTGACGAAATCGTCATTCTCGACTCCGGAAGTACGGACAATACGGCGGACGTTGCCCGTGCAGCCGGGGCAAAAGTCTTTACCGACACCGACTGGCAGGGCTACGGTATTCAGCGTCAGCGTGCGCAGGGTTACGCCACGGGCGATTACGTGTTGATGATCGATACCGATGAGCGCGTCACCCCAGAACTCCGACAGGCCATTCAAACGGTGCTTGCCGCGCCACAGCCTGGCGCGGTCTACAGTATCGCGCGTCGTAACTATTTCCTGGGCCGCTTTATGCGCCACAGCGGCTGGTACCCCGACCGCGTGATGCGCCTCTATGCCCGCGAGCGTTATCAGTACAACGATAACCTGGTCCATGAGTCTCTGGCCTGCGATAACGCTCAGGTCATCCCCCTGACGGGCGATCTGCTTCATCTGACCTGCCGCGATTTCGCCAGCTTCCAGCGTAAACAGCTGAACTATGCCACCGCCTGGGCACAGGAGCGGCATGCACGCGGCAAGAAGGCCACGCTGACCGGCATCTTCACCCACACGCTGGGCGCGTTTCTGAAAACGCTGCTGCTGCGTGGCGGCGTGCTGGACGGCAAACAGGGCTGGTTACTGGCCGTAGTGAATGCCCAGTATACTTTTAACAAATACACCGAGCTGTGGGCGCTGAACCGCGGCTACTCAGAGAAAACGTGAGCCATGAGCACAAAAGCGATTTATCCGGGTACCTTCGATCCGATCACTAACGGTCATCTTGATATCATCACCCGTGCGGCGTGTATGTTCGACAAGGTGATTCTGGCCATTGCCGCCAGCCCGAGCAAAAAGCCGATGTTCGACCTGAACGAACGCGTGCAGCTTGCCACCGATGCGATTTCGCATCTGTCGAATGTTGAGGTCGTCGGATTCAGCGACTTGATGGCAAACTTTGCCCGTGACCGGCATGCCAATATCCTGATCCGCGGTCTTCGCGCGGTAGCAGACTTCGAATATGAGATGCAGCTGGCACACATGAACCGCCATCTGATGCCGGAGCTGGAGAGCGTATTCCTGATGCCCTCCAAAGAGTGGTCCTTCATCTCTTCTTCGCTGGTGAAAGAGGTGGCGCGCCATCATGGGGACGTTACCCACTTCCTGCCGGTTAACGTCCACCAGGCGTTGATGGAAAAGCTAAAGTAACCCTACTTCTGACACTGACGGCAGTAAAACGTGGCGCGCTGAGCGTGCTTCGTGGCAATAATCGGCGTCCCGCAGGCTCTGCACGGCTCACCCTTACGGCCATAAACCTGCAACTCCTGCGCAAAATAACCCGGCTTCCCGTCGCTTTGCAGGAAATCCTTCAGCGTCGTCCCGCCCTGCTCAATTGAGCGCAGCAGTACCGCTTTAATAACTCTGACCAGCAGCTCGCACTCCTGCGCCGACAGCGAGGAGGCCAGCCGATCGGGATGGATCCCGGCGGCAAACAACGATTCGCTGGCGTAGATATTCCCCACGCCCACCACCAGCTTGTTATCCATCAGCCAGGGTTTAATCGGGGTTTTCTTTTTCGCGCACTTCTCTTTGAGATAATCTGCGTTAAACGCCTCTGAGAGCGGCTCAGGTCCGAGATGCGCCAGCACGTTGTGTCCTTCCAGCTCTTTGGTCCACAGCCATGCGCCAAAGCGACGCGGGTCGGTGTAACGCAGCACTTTGCCGTTACTCATCACCAGATCAACGTGGTCGTGCTTTTCCGCAGGCAACTCTTCGGTAAGAATACGCAGGCTTCCCGACATGCCCAGATGGATAATGATCCAGCCGTCAGGCAGCTCCAGCAGCAGGTATTTCGCGCGGCGCTGCACGCTCAGGACGGGTTTGTCACTTAACGCGTGGATCTCATCGGACACCGGCCAGCGCAGACGCCCGTTGCGAACGACAGCATGAAGAATAGTCGCGCCAACCAGATGGGGCTCAATGCCGCGGCGGCTGGTCTCTACCTCAGGTAATTCAGGCATGGTTCCTCCGTTGAGATGCAGAATGCAAAAAACCCCGCAGTTGCGGGGTTTTTCAATACAAGGAGACTAAAATTATTTGATTTTAGCTTCTTTGTACAGTACGTGCTGGCGTACAACTGGATCGAATTTTTTCAGTTCCAGTTTTTCCGGCTTAGTACGTTTGTTCTTCGTGGTGGTGTAGAAGTGACCTGTACCAGCAGAAGAAACCAGCTTGATTTTCTCGCGAATACCTTTAGCCATGATTTATTTCCTCTTTAAGTACTTAGTACTTTTCGCCACGGGCACGCAGTTCGGACAGAACTGTATCGATGCCTTTCTTATCGATTACACGCATACCTTTAGCAGATACGCGCAGGGTGACAAAACGCTTCTCGCTCTCAACCCAGAAACGGTGAGAGTGCAGGTTCGGCAGGAAACGGCGTTTAGTCGCGTTCAGTGCGTGGGAACGGTTGTTACCGGTCACCGGACGCTTGCCAGTAACTTGGCAGACTCGGGACATGTCTATTCTCCAAAAATCAAATTAGCTCGAGCTTCGTATGGGGTATCGGCGCCTCGTCAGGCTTTACAGCCCGGTCATCGCATAGTTCTATTGAACTCTCGATTGCCAGGCCCAAATGCCAAACCCGAGATTCTCAAAGGTGGCGTAGTATACGCTGACTCGGCGGTGTGCTCAAGTCCCGAACAGACAAAGATCCCGATGGATCGCGAGAAAAGGCCTAAATCCAGCCACGTTCGGCAAAAGAAATGTACTCTCCGCGGCCAATTATCAGATGGTCCAGCACACGAATGTCCATGAATTGACAGCATTTGATAATACGTTCGGTAATTGCTTTGTCAGCTCTGCTTGGTTCTGCACAGCCAGAGGGGTGATTATGCGCGAGGATCACGCCGGCTGCATTCACTTTTATCGCTTCCCGCACAATTTCACGCGGATGCACCTCAACATGGCTCAATGTTCCCGAAAAAAGGCGGGTATGTTTCAGTACCCGGTTTTTGTTGTCGAGAAAGATCACCATAAAGATCTCCCGCTCCAGATCGGAGAGCTGGCTTTGCAGAAATTCGCGGGTCATGTCGGGGGTGAGGATCGGGTCTTCTTCCTCCATACGCACGTTGTAAAATCGCCGGGCCAGCTCGGCAATGCCCCGCAACTGGGCATATTTCGCCACGCCAATGCCCTCAACGTGCGTAAACGCCTCCAGCTCAGCGGTCAGCAATCCATACAGTGAACCGAAATGGTCTATCAGTTCTTTCGCCAGCGTAAATACCGTTTTCCCCGGCGTGCCTGTGCGTAAAAAGAGCGCCAGCAGCTCGTCGTCCTTTAACAACGTGACGCCATGACGCAGCATTTTTTCACGCGGTAGCAGCAGTTCAGTCTCTTCCATGCCTGGCCTCCTTCTGTTTGCCATTATGCTGCCACAGGCAAATTCGGGGTTCGATGCTGGCATTTCGTTCTTGCGTAACGCCTCGCAAAGTGAATTAAGGACATCATCACCCCGTTTTAGGGATTGTGATAAAATGCCCGCTCTCTGGTGAAACCCAACAGGAAAGAATCATGATGAGCCTGGCCGGTAAAAAAATCGTTCTTGGCGTCAGCGGCGGTATTGCTGCCTATAAAACGCCAGACCTGGTGCGCCGTTTGCGCGAGCGCGGGGCCGACGTACGGGTCGCGATCACCGAAGGCGGCAAAGCCTTTATCACCCCACTGAGCCTGCAAGCCGTCTCGGGATACCCGGTATCCGACAGCCTTCTCGATCCGGCGGCCGAAGCCGCAATGGGCCACATTGAGCTGGGGAAATGGGCCGATCTGGTTATCCTTGCCCCCGCCACGGCAGATTTAATTGCCCGCCTGGCAGCCGGTATGGCGAACGATCTGGTAACGACCATTTGCCTCGCCACGCCTGCGCCCGTCGCGGTTGTGCCCGCAATGAACCAGCAGATGTACCGCAACGCCGCTACCCAGCACAATCTGGACACGCTGGCCTCGCGCGGCCTGCTGATTTGGGGACCGGACAGCGGCAGCCAGGCCTGCGGCGACGTGGGGCCAGGGCGTATGCTCGACCCATTAACGATTGTTGATATGGCCGCCGCCCATTTCTCGCCTGTCAACGATATGCAACATCTCAACATCATGATTACCGCGGGCCCCACGCGCGAGCCGCTGGATCCGGTGCGTTACATCACCAACCACAGCTCCGGCAAAATGGGCTTTGCGATTGCTGCCGCGGCAGCCAAACGCGGCGCGAACGTCACGCTGGTGAGCGGCCCGGTGTCGCTTACCACCCCTGCGTTTGTGCAGCGTATTGATGTGACGACCGCGCTGGAAATGAACGCCGCCGTACAGGCACATGCTCAACAGCAGCATATTTTTATCGGCTGTGCGGCCGTCGCTGATTACCGCGCCGAAACTATTGCTGACGCCAAAATTAAAAAGCAAGGCGATGAATTAACAATAAAAATGGTGAAGAACCCGGATATCGTTGCCGGTGTCGCCGCACTGAAAACTCATCGTCCTTACGTTGTTGGGTTTGCCGCAGAAACGAATAATGTGGAAGAATATGCCCGGCAAAAACGTACCCGCAAAAACCTCGATTTAATTTGCGCGAACGACGTATCGCTGTCCACGCAAGGATTTAACAGCGACAGCAACGCATTGCACCTTTTCTGGCAGGATGGAGATAAAGTCTTACCGCTTGAGCGCAAAGAACTCCTGGGCCAACACTTACTGGACGAGATCGTTACCCGTTATGATGAAAAAAATCGACGTTAAGATTCTGGACCCGCGCGTTGGCGAGCAATTTCCGCTGCCAACGTATGCCACCTCCGGCTCTGCCGGTCTTGACCTGCGCGCCTGTCTCGATGACGCCGTAGAACTGGCGCCGGGTGCAACGACCCTGATCCCGACCGGGCTGGCGATTCACATTGCTGACCCGTCACTGGCAGCGGTGATCCTGCCGCGCTCTGGCCTGGGCCATAAGCATGGCGTCGTGCTGGGTAACCTGGTCGGCCTGATCGACTCTGACTATCAGGGTCAGCTGATGGTATCCGTATGGAACCGTGGCCAGGACAGCTTCACCATTGAGCCGGGCGAGCGTATCGCGCAGATGGTGTTTGTACCGGTGGTGCAGGCAGAATTTAACCTGGTGGCAGACTTCGACGCTACCGACCGTGGCGAAGGCGGCTTCGGCCATTCCGGGCGCAAATAACCGCCCGACAAACACGCATCTCACAGCGCCATAATGCAATAACAAACCGCAAACGTCAGTTTGCGGGTCGCTGTGTGGTTGCCAGCCTGACAAGTGCTTATTTTCAGGGGTATTTTGTAACATGGCAGAAAAACAAACCGCGAAAAGGAATCGTCGCGAAGAAATACTTCAATCTCTGGCTCTGATGCTTGAATCCAGCGACGGCAGTCAACGCATCACCACCGCAAAACTGGCGGCCTCTGTGGGCGTGTCAGAGGCGGCGCTGTATCGTCATTTCCCGAGCAAAACCCGGATGTTTGACAGCCTGATCGAGTTTATCGAAGACAGCCTGATCACGCGCATCAACCTGATTCTGAAGGATGAAAAAGACACCAGCACGCGTCTGCGTCTGATTGTGCTGCTGATTCTGGGCTTTGGTGAACGTAACCCGGGTCTGACCCGTATTCTGACCGGCCACGCGCTGATGTTTGAACAGGATCGTCTGCAAGGCCGTATAAACCAGCTTTTTGAGCGTATCGAAGCCCAGCTGCGTCAGGTTCTGCGCGAGAAGAAAATGCGGGAAGGCGAGGGATATAATACGGATGAGACCCTGCTGGCAAGCCAGATCCTGGCATTTTGCGAAGGGATGCTCTCCCGGTTTGTGCGCAGCGAGTTTAAATATCGACCAACGGACGATTTTGACGCCCGCTGGCCGTTAGTGGCTGCTCAGTTACAGTAACGCCATCGCCGGATGGCGGCTTCGCCTTATCCGGCCTACGAACGGGTAGGCCCGGTAAGCGCAGCGCCACCGGGCAATTGAATTATACGCCAAACTCTTCGCGGTATTGACGCACCGCCGCCAGATGATCAGCCATCTCAGGCTTCTCTTCCAGATACGCAATCAGATCTTTCAGGGTGATAATCGACGTCACTTTGCAGTTGTAGTCGCGCTCCACTTCCTGAATAGCAGAGATGTCGCCGCGCCCACGCTCCTGACGATCGAGCGAAATCAGCACGCCCGCAAGGGTTGCACCGTTAGCCTGGATTATCTCCATCGATTCACGGATCGCGGTACCTGCGGTGATCACGTCATCCACCAGCATCACGCGGCCCTGCAACGCGCTGCCTACCAGATTGCCGCCTTCACCGTGGGTTTTGGCCTCTTTACGGTTAAAGCAGTACGGTACGTCGCGGTCATGGTGCTCCGCCAGCGCCACCGCCGTGGTGGTTGCGATTGGAATGCCTTTGTACGCGGGGCCAAACAGCAGGTCGAAATCAATCCCGGAATCCACCAGCGCTTCGGCATAGAAGCGGCCTAACAGTGCCAGGTCGCGCCCGGTATTAAACAGCCCGGCGTTGAAGAAATACGGGCTTTTACGCCCGGATTTCAGCGTGAACTCGCCAAACTTAAGTACCTGCTTGTTAAGCGCAAACTCAATAAACTGGCGCTGATACGATTTCATGGATTTGCTCCTTTGTCTTTTCAGTCTTACAGGCAAAAAAAAGGCGACTCATTGGTCGCCTTAAAATCAATTTTCTAACGCCGCTTTCTGCGTCGCTACAATAGATTCGATTCCCCCTCGGGCCAACGCCAGCAAGGTGAGCAGTTCTTCGTGGGTGAATGGCTCGCCTTCTGCCGTACCCTGCACTTCAATGATGCGACCATCTTCGGTCATCACCACGTTCATGTCGGTTTCTGCGGCAGAATCTTCAACGTATTCCAGATCGCAAAGCGCTTCGCCGTTAACGATACCAACGGAGACAGCAGCAACCATCCCTTTCATTGGGTTGGTTTTCAGCTTACCGGCGGCAACCAGCTTGTTCAGGGCGTCTGCCAGCGCCACACAGGCACCGGTAATAGAGGCCGTACGCGTGCCACCATCGGCCTGGATCACGTCGCAGTCCAGCGTGATGGTGAACTCACCCAACGTTTTCAGGTCAACCGCGGCGCGGAGCGCACGCGCGATCAGGCGCTGAATCTCCATAGTACGGCCGCCCTGCTTACCTTTTGCCGCTTCACGGGCATTACGGGTATGGGTTGCGCGTGGCAACATACCGTATTCGGCGGTGATCCACCCCTGGCCCTGACCTTTCAGGAAGCGAGGCACGCCCTCTTCAATGGACGCGGTGCAAAGCACCTTGGTGTCACCAAACTCAACCAGCACGGAGCCTTCAGCGTGTTTTGTATAGTTACGGGTCAGGGTGACGGGACGCACCTGGTTGGCGCTACGACCTGCTGGACGCATGATGGATTCTCCGGCTTGAAACGAATGTGGCTGCGCATTATACGGATAAAGGACGCTTATTCCTATCCTGAGAAGCCCCTGAAAGCTATAATCCCCCCATCTCTCCTTTAAAAACGGGAATGTCTATGATTCGCAGTATGACCGCCTACGCCCGGCGTGAAATCAAGGGTAGCTGGGGTAGCGCTACCTGGGAAATGCGCTCGGTAAACCAGCGCTATCTGGAAACGTATTTCCGTATGCCGGAACAGTTCCGCAGCCTGGAGCCTGTGGTGCGTGAGCGTATCCGTACGCGTCTGACCCGCGGGAAAGTGGAATGTAATTTGCGTTTTGAGCCTGATGCCAGTGCACAGGGCGAACTGATCCTGAACGAAAAGTTGGCAAAACAGCTGGTTAATGCGGCGAACTGGGTCAAAATGCAAAGCGATGAAGGCGAGATCAACCCGGTTGATATTCTGCGCTGGCCTGGCGTGATGGCCGCCGGAGAGCAGGATCTGGACGCGATTACCGCTGAGATCCTGGCTGCACTCGACGGCACGCTGGACGACTTTATCGTTGCCCGCGAAACCGAAGGCCAGGCGCTGAAAGCGATGATTGAGCAACGCCTTGAGGGCGTGAGCGCCGAAGTCGCTAAAGTGCGCGCTCATATGCCAGAAGTGCTGCAATGGCAGCGTGAGCGTCTTGTCGCCAAACTGGAAGAGGCGGAAGTCCAGCTGGAAAACAACCGTCTGGAACAAGAGCTGGTGCTGATGGCGCAGCGTGTGGACGTGGCTGAAGAGCTGGATCGTCTGGAAGCGCACGTTAAAGAGACCTACAACATTCTGAAGAAGAAAGAAGCGGTAGGCCGCCGTCTCGACTTTATGATGCAGGAGTTCAATCGCGAGTCGAACACGCTGGCGTCTAAGTCTATCAATGCAGAGGTAACCAATTCAGCGATTGAACTGAAGGTCCTGATTGAGCAGATGCGCGAGCAGATCCAGAATATCGAGTAATTCCTTTCAGGGTGGTATTGCCTCGCATACCACCCATTACTTTTTCTAATCCTTTCTTAGCCCTACTTCCTTTCTATCCCGCCTTATATCAAGCCTGCCTGGCATGCGTTGATAATTTTCTGTAGGGCAAACTCCCTCACCTTAGAAAATCTCAATCGTGATCTTCCGCACAAATCGCTAATCTCCTTCTCTTCATTCCGGAGGGTTTATGCTGCTTCACATTCTTTATCTTATTGGCATTACCGCAGAAGCCATGACCGGCGCGCTCGCTGCCGGACGTCGCCGTATGGACACCTTCGGCGTGATTATCATTGCCACAGCCACCGCGCTCGGCGGCGGGTCCGTACGCGATATCCTGCTTGGCCATTATCCGCTCGGCTGGGTAAAAAACCCTGAGTACGTCATTATCGTGGCAACGGCAGCCGTGCTAACCACGATTGTGGCCCCGGTGATGCCTCATCTGCGCCGCGTGTTCCTGGTGCTGGATGCGCTTGGGCTGATTGTTTTTTCCATCATTGGCGCACAAATCGCTCTCGATATGGGTGAAGGCCCGGTTATCGCCACCATTGCTGCCGTGATCACGGGCGTGTTTGGCGGGGTGCTGCGGGATATGTTCTGCAAACGTATCCCGCTGGTTTTCCAGAAGGAACTGTATGCCGGCATCTCCTTTGCCGCGGCAGTTCTTTATGTCGCCTTGCAGCACTATGTCACCAGCCACGATGTGGTGGTTATCTCCACCCTGCTGTTTGGCTTCACCGCGCGTATGCTGGCATTGCGCCTGAAGCTGGGCCTGCCCGTTTTTCATTACAAACACAATGCGCATTAATGTCAGAACGGGCAGGCGCCGGATAATCAGTTACTCGAGTAGTTGTAACCGTAGTGATGATAGCCGTAGCCGTAAGCGTTGCTTGCCCGCTTAACGACGCCGTTGAGAATCACCCCTTTGGTATTGACGCCACTCTGCTCCAGACGCTGTACACAGACCAGCATCTCCTTCACGCTGTTCATCCCGAAGCGGGCGACCAGCAGCGTGGTGCCTGCGCGACGGCCGACAACCGCCGCGTCGGTGACCGCCAGGATCGGTGGCGTATCGATAATCACCAGATCGTAGCGTTCATTCGCCCAGTCCAGCAGCTGCTGGAAACGCGTATGCATCAGAAGCTCCGCCGGATTAGGAGGGATCTGCCCGCGCACGATGGTATCGAACCCGCCTTTATCGAAGGTCTGAACGCCCTGGGTATACTCCGCCTTACCGGACAACATCTCCGACAAGCCGCAGGTATTGTCGAGCTTAAACAGATCATGGGCATACCCGCGACGCATATCCGCATCAATATAGAGCACTTTCTGGCCCGCCTGCGCCACGACGGCCGCCAGGGTACTGCTGACAAAGGTTTTACCGCTGTCAGGCGTGGCGCCAGAGATCATCAGTATATTGTTCGCTGACTCCATCATCGCGAAATGCAGGCTGGTGCGCAGGCCGCGAATCGCCTCCACGGAGAGATCGACCGGATTATCCGCCGCCAGGAAGGGGATATGTTTGGTCTTATGGCGCAGCCCTGGGGACATAAAGTCTTTTTTACGCAAACGCATCTTTTTAGCCAGCCATTCTGACAGCGGTACGGTGGCATAGACGTTAATCCCGTGCTCCTCCAGCTGCTCCGGCGTTTCAATGCCCATACGCAGCATACTGCGCGCCAGGATCCAGCCCGCAGAGACGAACAGACCCAGGAGAACCCCCAGAACGACGACCAGCGCTTTTTTCGGCTTGACTGGCTGCGGCCGGGTCACGGCCGGATCGATAATGCGGACGTTACCAATTGCGCTCGACCGGGCGATGCTCAGCTCCTGTTCGCGGTTAAGCAGCTGCTGGTAGATAACGCGTCCCGACTCCACATCACGGCTCAGGCGCAACACCTCCTGCTGGGTTGACGGCATGGACGATACCCGTTTATTCAGGCGGTTTTTTTCCTGCTCCAGCGTCTGGCGTTTCTCAATCAGCGCCCGGTAGGTGGGGTGATCTTTTTTGTAGAGCTGCGAAATTTCCGCTTCCCGGAAGGTCAGTTCATTGAGCTGATTGTCCGCATTCACAATCTGCTCCAGCACCGCTTTTGCCTCCAGGTTCAGGTCAACGGAGTCGTTTTGCTGGCGATAGCGGTTGAGCTTCTCCTCGGCCTGGTCCAGCTCGCTGCGCACCTGCGGAAGCTGCTGCTTCAAAAATTGCAGGCTTTTCGCATCCTGCGCCGCCTGGCGAGCCACGTTCTGTTGTAAATAGTTGTCGGCGATGCAGTTAAGCACGCGAGCCATCTCGTCGGGGTCTTCCCCCGTGATGGTCAGGCCAAGCATCCCGCTGTCCTTGCTGCGCTCGCTCACGGAAAAACGCAGCTGTAGCGCGTCAATGGCCTCCAGCTCACTCTGCTGTGTAATCGTAAATTGCGTACCCGGCTTCGCCTGGATATCGGCAATGGTAATGGCGATATTCGCCGCGCTCAGGGGTTGTCCCACAACGCCCTGTAACGTCACATTATCGCCTTCCAGCTGATAGTGGCCCTTCTCGCCGACGGTCAGCGTCAGCTTTTGCGCCCGGCCCGCGACAGGGGGAAGATTGAGCATACGGATATCGACGATGCCAGGCTGTTGGCCGGTGAGCCGCGCCCAGCCGCGTCCGACAAGGGGAAAATAGTTTTCACTTACCTGCGTGCGCAGGTTAAGGTCATCAATCGTTTTACCGAGGATCATGCGCGACTGGAGAAGCTGAAGCTCCGGTGCCGACTCCGGCGAGGAGTCAGGGATGAACTCGCTAAGGTTACTGAGTAGCGCGTTGCCCTGCTTCTGTTCCACCTGTATCAGCGCATCGGCCTGATAAACCGGTGTGGCAAAGAGCGCATAAAGCAGGGCCACCAGCGTGAACAGCGCGGTAAGGATGAGAATGAATTTTCGGTGGTCGAGCAGCTCACCCAACAGGCGCACAAGATCGATCTCGTTATTCGCGGCAGACGCATCATGGGCGTGAAGGTTATTTGTTGACATAAAACGTAACTATCCCGTGTGATTAACTGAGCCGTTTCGCCCATTCCAGACTGGCCTGCTCCAGCAGCCCATAAACATATTCAAATGCGTCCCGGTTTTTACGGTAGGGGTCCGGGATCTCTTTTCTGCCCGTCCAGTGACCAAAGAGCATCATTTTGCCGCGCGCCTCCGGTGCGATAGCCGTGACCTGCTCGATATGTTCCAGCTCCATCGCCAGAATCAGATCGTAGTCGCGCACCATGGCGGGGGTGAGCCTGCGCGCCACGTGGCCCTCAAGCAGGGTGCCGCGTTCGGCGGCGATCTCTGTCGCCTGTGAATCGGCGGTGCGCCCTTCCAGGCCACACGTTCCCGCTGAATCGACCCGGGCAGCGGGAAGCAGCCGGCGCAGCAGCCGTTCCCCAATGGGGGAGCGGCAGATATTGCCGGTACAGATCACCAGGATGGCGTTAAACGTTAGTTTGGCCATGTTCTGATATATCTCCCTGTTTCAGTCAGGTCATGTACGCCGGTAATGGTCGGCACAAGCTGAGAGATCACGCGGTTCCAGCGCACCAGCGGCGCGGTGGTGACATAGACGATGTCGTAAGGCTCAAGCTGAAATTCGGTGCTCAACACCATCGCGGTGGCATCCCGGGCGTTAAGCTGGTAGACGTTGGCGATTTTGCCGTTCTGCTTGCCCTGCAACGGACGAATCACAAAGATTCCGGTGGCGTCGGCCATATCCTGATTCACGCCCTGTGCATTACCCAGCGCTTCCGCCAGCGTCATGCCGCTACGGTCCATCTTCAGGGTGCTCTGTTTACCCACCTCGCCCATGACAAACACTTTCAGGTCGTCATTACGGGGAATGAAGAGAATATCGCCCGGATAGAGGAGTTTGTTCTGGGTGAGATCGCCGCGCTGCATCAGCGCGTAGAGCGAAATGTGCGTGTCCTGGCCGTTGTGGGTCAGCACCACATGGCGCCAGTCCGCCTCAGATGTCAGGCCGCCAGCCGCATTGATCGCATCCATTATCGTCAGCGGAATGTTGGTGATGGGCTGCTGGCCCGACTTAGCCACTTCGCCCGTCACGTAGGCTTTTTGCGAGCGGAATGCCGCGACGCTGACATCCACCTGCGGGCTCTCAATCACCGAGTCCAGCCGGGCGGCGATCTCATCGCGCACCTGGGCCAGCGTTTTGCCGACGACGCGGATTTTGCCGATATAGGGGTAGAAGATCGTGCCATCGGCATTCACCCAGTTGCCCGTATCGCTGGCGCTGCGGTACTGACCTGCGGGGGTGGTCAGCTCCGGGTGGTCCCAGACGGTAACCATCAGCACGTCGCCGACGCCGATGCAATATTGGTAGTTCTGAAGCTGGCGATCCAGTTCAGGATTCGCGCGGGAGTCGACTTTGCCAGGCAGCAACTGCTCCACCAGCCCCGGCGTGAGGGGATAGACGTTGACCATCTTATTCAGATCGTAATTGCTGTCAGGCAGATCGATAATATCTTTGCCCTGGTTGCTAAGTCCCTGGCCCGGTACGATAGTACAACCGCTTAACGCCATCATAGCCAACGCCAGCACGGAAAATTTAACGTTTTTCATTCAGGAAAATCATCTGGTTAAGTAATGCCTGTTTCATCCGGTACTACTGCCCTACCGGGGTTTCGCGTTCTGACGTCATGTCATAGAGCTGATATTTACGGCCTAACATCTGGCCGCCATCACGCGTGAGAGGCGTCCACGAGACCACCGCCCGGTTGCGATTTGGGCCGATCGTCATCAGATCAAGCGGGATCGAGATGTAGAAGCCTTTGCTAAAGCCACCTTCGCCATAATCCTCTTTCGAGACGTTGGTCAGCGCCGCCCAGACGCCTACCGTCACGCCGCTGTCGAATCGCTTCGCGACGTCGAGGGTGGCGCCTTTATCCTTCGCCAGGTACTGCCCGACGCTCAGCTTCATTAGCACACTGTTGAGCTTCGCCGGGTTCCAGTAGGCGGTGATAAATCCGGTTGGCACGCTGTAGTCGGTGAAGCGCATCATGTCGTCCCAGTCGCGCTGCTTGACGTAATTCGCATCCACGCCCAGCGCCCAGTCGCTATCCAGCGGGCGCCAGAGCGCCTCTGCTCCCACGCCGCCGTACATGGTTTCGAGGTAGCCGCCATAAATCTGGGCATAGAAGCCGTACCCCAGCGCATCGACATAGTTGGCCTGTAAGTTGTTGATGTAGGCGTCATTGCTGACATAATCGCGAATATGGGTTCTGACGCGCGGCAGGCTGGAGTCAGCGGGAAGTAGCGAGGATTTGAACTTGTCGTAGTTGTTATAGAGGTTGGCGAACACGCCGCCGTCGAGCAGCAGACGATCGGTCAGCCAGTATCTGGCGCTGGCCATCACCCCCACCTGGAACATATAGAAATCTTCCGGACCGCCCAGCGACTGCGCCAGCGTCGGTTTAACGCTGTAGCTGAAGCGATCGGCGCGAATACGGTAGCCACGCCCGAATGCTGTGGTATCAACAGGCTCGACGCGCTGCTGCCTGAGCGCCTCCTCCTGGCCGAGCGGCTGCCCCGCCAACTGTTTGCGCAGGCTGGCGACATCGGTTTGCGTCGTGACCAGCGGCAGATGATCACGCTGCTGGGTGATAGCGATCGTGTCGACCCCGTCGGGCAGGTTATTGATCAGAATACGGTTGGCACGATCCACCGCTTCGCGCGGATCGCGATAGCGATACTGTTCGCCGGTCATGTATAAGGTATTGCCGTGCTGAAGGATCTCCGGCGCATCGAAGCCTGCGTTGTACTTAAGCGCGGTGAGCTGGTTCGCCGCAGAGGTATAGTCCAGCGTCTCGCCTGCCGGTGCCGGTTGCCAGGCCGGTTTCGGGTTATCACGCAGCGCGGGGCGCAGGTCGTTAAAGTTGGTCCGCAGGGTGAAGCCAAACATCAGCGTATTGCCGCGCTCGTAGCTGAGGTTGAGATCGGCCCAGTCGGCAACGCGATAGACCGCCCCCACGTTAATATGGCTCGACTGCTTAATGGAGCCGGCAAAATCATCGGCATAATTGTTGCCGTCATACTCAAGCTTCAGGCGCAGGGGCTGCCAGGGCGTCTGATACTGGAGGCCGCCAAACAGAGACGCCGGACCACGAAACATATCGCTAAAGCTGATATCTCCGGCATCATGCGACTCGCCGCGGGTGCAATACTTATTGTTGTCATGGCAAAGCGGGTTACCCACGTTGTCGCTATTACCGGGATATCCCCAGGCTATTCCAAAGGTAAAATCGACCGGTCCGGCCATTTTACTGGCAACCAGATATTCACCATCGAACAGGCCGGTGCCTGCAATATCACGCTTGCCGAGCGCCACCTGCGGCAGGCTATAGTCCTCTTTCCACAGACGAACTTTAAAGTCGAACGACTTATCCTTGTAGCTTTGATCGCCGCTGAAATCCTCGTCGCTGCTGTATTTGCGGGTGCGGACGTCAGTATAGCGAATTGTCCCTTCCAGCCACGGGAAGAGCACGACCGAAGAGGAGTAAAAACGGTACTGGTTGTTATCGCGGTAGTTGACGCTGAATTCCCCTTCCCGGCCAAAGCGCGCGTCGGGCATTTGCATCAGGCCGGTGCCGCCAAAGTCGGACTGTGACGGTCCGGTCGGATCGGGCCAGGTACGCAGCTCCGCGTGGCAGGCAGAAGAGATCGCCAGAGCAAGGCCGCTCAGTAAAAAAAGTTTGTTCATCAGTCAGGTATCCGCCGCGTCAGGAGCGCAACGATTTGCTCATTCAGACCGGTAAAATCGTCCGGTACCGCCCGGGGATCAAACCCCACCCACAGAACAGCGCCCGGCTCTGCTTCAATATGGCGTGCGTTCCAGTACGCCACCGGCGCAACAACCGTACTGCCGTCAGGATCGATAACGGTTACGTTATTCCTGTCGGCGCCGGCCAGCCGCAACTGCCCCTGTAAGTAGTCCCGGATGCTTGCGCCCGGTCGCCAGGCCCGTTTCCCCGGCGTGACGACCGCCCCCATCAGCGTGACGGTACGGGGCGCAGGAGAGAGCCACAGATCGTAACGGCCCTCAAGGGAGCGATCGCCGCGGGCGTCGGTACGCACGGCATCTGGGTCGAGGCTGACAAACTGCCGCCCGACGATCCGCAGGGAGCGGATCTGTGCAGCGACAGCGCGAATGGTCGCGATCCGCTCGTCATCGGCGCGATTCTGCCAGGCTGAAAGCGACGCCAGCACCTGCTGTTGCGTCTGTTGCGCGCGCAGCGTGGCGGAAGGGGTTGCGATGACAGCCCCCTGCCACCAGACGTTGTTCAGCTGCGGCTGGGTGACCAGCCGGGAGAGCGTATCAGCCGGTTCAGCAGACCACGTTTTGCCCGGCTGATGCACGGTAACGACGCTTGCGCATAAGGCGGACAGGCTGAAGAGAGATAGCCCTACGCCAGGTAACCATTTTCTGAGTCTGTTCATGGGGCGGGCTTCAACATCGTCATGGCGACAGGGAATACGCCCGCGCCGAGCATCTGTTCGCTCTGGCGTACCTGGCCGGTAGCGGAATCAATCCAGAAGGTGTTATGCCAGCGACGATCGAGGCCGTCGGCCTGCACCGCCTCCTGCCAGACCTGACAACGTAGCGTGTTTCCGGCAAGGGTCAGGTTTTCCGTCCCGCTCAGGGAGAAGCGCGAGGTCAGGTGTGCGGAGCGATACCGCCCCTCTTCCTGCCAGCGCACATCACGCGACCACTGGCTGCCGTCGCGGAGCTGCGGCGTGTGGCGCAGCGGATCGTGCTCAAGATTGGTTACCTCAAGCAGGTTATAAGGAAGCTTGAGCGTGTGGATAAGGCGACCGTTATGCGTGACGATCATCGCATTATCCTGCGATAACCATTTACTGTTTCCCTGTTCGATGTATCCGAGAACCACCAGGATCCTCGGGCCATTATCCAGTCGCAGGTACATGGTTGAGTATGGGAGCGCCTGAATCTGCCCGTCCGTTACCGTCACATCCTGGCGCCCGTCCAGACTGGCGTTAAAGGTCTCAATAATGCTCTGCTGGCTCGGCGTACACCCCTGGATCAGCAGAGTCATGATGAGCAGAATAAACAGTCTCACCAGAAATCCTTGATTAAATAACATTGAAATCAATTAAATACCCGGCTTTGATATCGACGCCGGGTCAAGTCGTTGCGCTGTTCAGCGCAAGGTTATATCGCCTTGCGCACCAGCCTTAGCGGGTAACTGTCGTCGTGGAAGTACCATTGCTTGAGTCATCGCCACTGTCGCTTGCCGCGACAACGGCTAACGTCGCTACGCCGGCAATCGCAGCGGTGGTGACAACAGCGGTTGTCCCAATCGCCCCTGCCGCCAGTCCCCCCGTAGTGCCAGCGGTAGTTCCCACCGTTGCTCCGGTTGTTGTTCCGGTTGTTGCTGCGCTGGTGCTACCTGCTTCGGTGGTAGCGCCTATAGCAGGCAAGGCAGTCGCCAGCGTGAGTGCCGTCAGCACTGTACAAAGCGTCCTTTTCATTTTTGGTCCTCATTCAAATGAAGGAAAATATGAGCACCTGGAAACCAGGTCCCGGTTAACGGGCATAAAGCCCGGGGCTGAATTCCGGCCCGACTGGGACGGAAAATCATCCATGTAAAAGCCCTGGGCTCTGAACACCAGCGCATATAAACCGCCAGGATATATTTCGGTACCCTTAATTGCTTCAATTGGAGTTCAGATAGTTAACTCCCTCACGGGGTGCAAAAAGAAAGGAAAACGCAGAAGTGATGCAAAATGCACCCCAGCGGTAACTACCTTAAAAATTTTGGATAAGATAATTCTTATAATAATTTGACGCAATGATTTCCGGCAGAATAAATATGACCAATTGTTAACCAGAAAAAACTCAAAATATTATTAATTAAAAATTTAACCAACTGATATTAAAAGAAAAACCACGTCAAGCACACAGACTACATCACCTATAACGCCTTCATTACCGACTAGTGTTCTCGATTAATAATGATTGAGATCAATTAAACCAACCTCTCGAGAAAAATAAAAACACAAGCAGAGTAAACCCTGAAATCAGGATCGGGAATAATATTTCCTCAAAATATATTTATCATGAATAATTCATTTATATTCATAATTACTGCGTATATAAACCGCGTCTCATAAATACGCTATTTCACGGCAGCGAAAATGTTTTCCTCCCTCGCCAGTCTGTTCAGGAGCGCATGCAGATTAAAATCCACCGATGTGCTCTGCGGCCAGCCACTTTGCCAGGGCATCAATCTGAGGCTGATGCAGCCAGTTTACGATCTGGCGGGCTTTCTCCTGCCCGACACCCGGTAGCATCCGCCACTCCGCTTCGCTTCGCTGAATCAGCGCCTGCCAGGTGCGATCCCCTGCCGCCTTGATCGTCGACCGGGCCAGCGGTATTCCCATCGCGGTGATCCAGCGGATAAAAGGACGCTCCCGCGCCAGGTTAAACTGATGCCACAGCGCAGCGCCATGCGATGCCGATATCCCCGGCGTCGCGGTGAGCTGCGCCTGCGTGAGCTGTAGCCAGGAGAAGAGGTGCTCAAACCGATGCGCCTGATAGAGGGTCCGCCATCCTGATTCGCCCATACCTTCGATATCTAACGCCTGCCTGGAACTTAGCCACGTCAGCCGGGCAAAAAATTGCTCCATGCACTCCGGGGAGGCATAGAAACAGGTTAAGCCGTTATAGCGCGATGAGGGCGGCTGCGGTTTACGGCGATCCACATTGCGCCACACCACGTTATCCAGCCGGGGAATACCTTGTCCCGCCAGGCTTACCAGCACCTGATCGCCGGGGGCAATATCCAGCCTCTGCCAGCGGTTAACTGACCCTAAGCTGACGCGCTGTACGCGTTTATCGTCGAGCATCAGCGGCTCAAGCTGCGCAATCGCGGTGATCCGCCCGGTACGGCCAACGGTAAAGTGAATCGCTTTGACTTCCGTTACCTGGGCCACAGGAAGGTATTTCCATGCGACGACCCAACTTCCTTCCCCCGGCAGCCACTCCTCGCCCGGCGGCTCTGCCGAGGCGCGGACCACGATGCCATCCGTGGCGAAGGGCAACGAAGCCTTAAACCAGGCCGTCCGCTGCGCTTCCACGTCAGCCGCGTTTTTAACCGGCAGGGTATAGCGCGCCGTCAGGGTAAAACCAGCCTCCGCCAGCGCGGAAAGGCGTGCTTTCATCACTTTTGGGCCGTTCGGCCAGGCCCAGATAAAAATGCCTGTCTGCTTCAGCGCTGCGCGATCGGTCTCGCGCATCATCGCCCCCGCTACCTTCGCACGCGCGTTCATCCCCCCCATCCGCTGCTGGATATGCCCCTCGCGCAGCAGAAAAAGTTCCCCCTGCAACACGCTGTTGGCAAGCGGCCCGGCCAGTGTTTGCGGAATAGCGGGGATCATTCGCGCCTGTGCCGTCCACTCTTCCCCCTGTAAGCCGTCGCCCCGGCTGATCGCCTGCGCCAGCTTGCCGTTTTTGTAGACCAGGGTGACCGCAACACCATCCACCTTTGGCTGTACCCAGAGATCCTGCTGCGTCGCCATCCAGCGGCTAAGCGCCTGCTTGCTTTCTACCTTATGCACGCCGGTATGGGCGAAGGGATGCTTCACCGTCCCACTGGCGGCTGGAAGATCGTCGTGCAGCGGTTCATCGTGAAAACAGCGCTGCCACTGTTTTAAGCGGGCGTTAAGCCTGTCGTAAACGTCGTCGCTCACCTCGCTGCTGCCCTGCTTCCAGTAATCATCATTCCAGCGGGTCAGCTGCGCCTTCAGGGCCGCGATCTCCTGCCCGGCTTTAGCCGGTGACCAGACCGGGCAGATAGCCATCGCCCCGCTGCTTAAGAAGATCATCAGTATGCTTATCCATTTCACCATTATTACCCCTCCCTGTTTTGCGAAGGGTATACCCTGCCCGGGAGCCGCAGACCAGCTGCAAAATTGCATTTTACGAGCGCGCTTCAGCGCATTGTTTTTATTGCAGCAAAAAGAAGGTAAAAGCTGAAAACGGCACGCAAAATTTAATCATCCACGGGAAAAAGTGTGACAAAGGCTACGTCACACAGCGGCGACGTGTATAATAAGCCCGTATGTAGGACTTCTTCGTTAACACATACAAAAGACTCTCATGGCTCAAGGCACGCTTTATATTGTTTCTGCCCCTAGTGGCGCGGGTAAATCCAGCCTTATTCAGGCACTGTTAAAAACCCAACCGTTGTACGATACGCAGGTTTCTGTTTCTCACACCACGCGAGCACCGCGTCCGGGTGAAGTGCACGGTGAACACTATTTCTTTGTGAATCACGACGAATTCAGAGCGATGATTGGCAGAGACGCGTTTCTTGAACACGCAGAAGTATTCGGTAACTACTACGGTACTTCGCGTGAAACCATTGAGCAGGTTCTGGCGACCGGCGTGAACGTGTTCCTGGATATCGACTGGCAGGGCGCGCAGCAAATTCGTAAGAAAATGCCTGATTCGCGCAGTATCTTTATTTTACCGCCATCGAAAGATGAACTGGATCGCCGCCTGCGTGGTCGCGGCCAGGACAGCGAAGAAGTTATCGCGAAGCGTATGGCGCAGGCTGTTGCAGAAATGAGCCATTACGCGGAATATGATTACCTTATTGTGAATGATGATTTTGATGCCGCGCTGAGCGATCTCAAAACTATCCTTCGCGCAGAACGCCTGCGTATGAGCCGCCAGAAGCAGCGACATGACGCATTAATCACCAAACTGTTGGCAGACTGAACCCACTTTCAGTATCATGCCCAGTCATTTCTTCACCTGTGGAGCATTTTAAGTATGGCACGCGTAACTGTTCAGGACGCTGTAGAGAAAATTGGTAACCGTTTTGACCTGGTGCTGGTCGCCGCGCGTCGCGCTCGTCAGATGCAGGTAGGCGGTAAAGATCCGCTGGTACCGGAAGAAAACGATAAAACCACCGTTATTGCACTTCGCGAAATCGAAGAAGGTCTGATCAACAACCAGATCCTCGACGTGCGTGAGCGCCAGGAGCAGCAAGAGCAGGAAGCCGCTGAATTACAAGCTGTTACCGCTATTGCTGAAGGTCGTCGTTAATTAAACCTGCGGGTCGCCCTTGTATCTGTTTGAAAGCCTGAATCAACTGATTCAAACCTACCTGCCTGAAGACCAGATTAAGCGTCTTCAGCAGGCGTATCTCGTTGCACGTGACGCTCACGAGGGCCAGACACGTTCAAGCGGTGAACCCTATATCACGCACCCGGTAGCGGTGGCCTGTATTCTGGCCGAGATGAAACTCGACTACGAAACGCTGATGGCCGCCCTGCTGCATGACGTGATTGAAGATACCCCTGCCACCTACCAGGACATGGAACAGCTGTTTGGCAAAAGCGTTGCCGAGCTGGTGGAAGGGGTCTCTAAGCTTGATAAGCTGAAATTCCGCGATAAGAAAGAGGCGCAGGCCGAAAACTTCCGCAAGATGATCATGGCGATGGTGCAGGATATCCGCGTCATTCTCATCAAACTCGCTGACCGCACCCACAATATGCGCACGCTGGGCTCACTTCGCCCGGATAAACGTCGCCGCATCGCCCGTGAAACCCTCGAAATCTACAGTCCGCTGGCGCACCGTTTAGGTATTCATCACATTAAAACCGAGCTGGAAGAGCTGGGTTTTGAGGCGTTGTACCCGAACCGCTATCGCGTGATTAAAGAGGTTGTGAAAGCCGCTCGCGGTAACCGTAAAGAGATGATTCAAAAGATCCTCTCTGAAATCGAAGGGCGTTTGCAGGAAGCGGGCATTCCGTGCCGCGTGAGCGGTCGCGAAAAGCATTTGTACTCTATCTACTGCAAAATGGTGCTCAAAGAGCAGCGTTTTCACTCGATCATGGATATCTACGCGTTCCGCGTGATCGTCCACGACTCAGACACCTGTTATCGCGTGCTGGGGCAGATGCACAGCCTGTACAAGCCGCGTCCGGGGCGCGTCAAAGATTACATCGCCATTCCAAAAGCGAACGGATATCAGTCTTTGCACACCTCCATGATTGGCCCGCACGGTGTCCCTGTTGAGGTGCAGATTCGTACCGAAGATATGGATCAGATGGCGGAGATGGGTGTCGCGGCGCACTGGGCTTACAAAGAGCACGGCGGCGAAAGCAGCACCACCGCGCAAATCCGCGCCCAGCGCTGGATGCAGAGCCTGCTGGAGCTGCAACAGAGCGCAGGTAGCTCGTTTGAATTTATCGAGAGCGTTAAATCCGATCTCTTCCCGGATGAGATTTACGTTTTCACGCCGGAAGGGCGCATTGTCGAACTGCCTGCGGGCGCGACACCGGTCGACTTCGCTTACGCCGTGCATACCGATATCGGCCATGCCTGCGTAGGTGCCCGCGTCGACAGGCAGCCTTATCCGCTGTCGCAGCCGCTCTTCAGCGGACAGACGGTGGAGATCATTACCGCGCCGGGGGCACGTCCTAACGCCGCCTGGCTGAACTTTGTCGTGAGCTCAAAAGCGCGCGCAAAAATCCGCCAGCTGCTGAAAAACCTTAAGCGCGACGACTCCGTTAGCCTGGGGCGTCGTCTGCTCAATCACGCGCTGGGTGGCAGCCGCAAACTGGCAGAGATCCCGCCAGAAAACATTCAGCATGAGCTGGAGCGTATGAAGCTCGCCTCGCTGGATGACCTGCTGGCAGAGATTGGTCTCGGCAACGCCATGAGCGTGGTCGTGGCGAAGAATCTGCAACAAGGCGAAACGACAGCCGTTCCTGCCACCACGCAAAATCATGGTCACCTGCCGATCAAAGGCGCTGACGGTGTGCTCATCACCTTCGCCAAATGCTGCCGTCCTATCCCGGGCGACCCGATTATTGCGCACGTCAGCCCGGGTAAAGGGCTGGTGATCCACCACGAATCCTGCCGTAACATCCGTGGCTATCAGAAAGAGCCTGAGAAGTTCATGGCGGTCGAGTGGGATAAAGAGACGGCGCAGGAATTTATCACTGAAATCAAGGTGGATATGTTCAACCACCAGGGTGCACTGGCGAACCTGACGGCAGCGATTAACACGGCCTCGTCCAACATTCAAAGCCTGAATACGGAAGAAAAAGATGGCCGCGTTTACAGCGCCTTTATTCGCCTGACCGCCCGTGACCGCGTGCATCTGGCAAATATTATGCGCAAGATCCGCGTGATGCCGGATGTCATTAAAGTCACCCGTAACCGAAACTAGCATTATGAATTCAAAACGTTACGAGCGAATCTGCGAAATGCTCGCCAGGCGTCAGCCTGATCTGACGGTCTGCATGGAGCAGGTCCATAAACCTCATAACGTCTCTGCTATCGTCCGCACCGCAGATGCCGTCGGCGTGCATGAAGTCCACGCCGTCTGGCCAGGCGCACGTATGCGTACCATGGCCTCCACCGCCGCAGGCAGCAACAGCTGGGTATCCGTGAAAACTCACCAGACTATTGGTGAAGCGGTCTCGCACCTGAAAGGGCGTGGCATGCAGGTTCTGGCAACCAACCTCTCTGCTAAAGCCGTGGATTTCCGTGAGATCGACTACACCCGTCCGACCTGTATTTTAATGGGCCAGGAGAAAACGGGGATCACGCAGGAAGCACTGGATTTGGCCGATCGGGACATCATCATTCCGATGATTGGCATGGTCCAGTCACTCAACGTGTCGGTCGCCTCAGCGCTGATCCTGTATGAAGCGCAGCGCCAGCGTCAGAATGCCGGAATGTACGAGCGCAGCAACAGCATGCTGCCGGAAGAGGAGCAGCAGCGCCTGCTGTTTGAAGGTGGCTATCCGGTGCTGGCTCGCGTTGCGAAGCAGAAGAAATTGCCTTACCCCCACGTCAACGCGCAGGGCGAAATTGAAGCCGATGCCGAGTGGTGGTCCACCATGCAGTACGCGGGATAAATCATGAAAGGCCGCCTGCTGGACGCTATACCGCTCAACAGCCTGACGGGCGTGGGCGCGGCACAAAGCAGTAAACTGGCGAAGATTGGCCTGCACACCGTGCAGGATCTCCTGCTCCACCTCCCCCTGCGTTACGAAGACCGTACTCAGCTTTATAAAATTGGCGATCTGCTGCCCGCTATTTACGCCACCGTTGAAGGGGAAGTGCTGAACTGCAACATCACCTTTGGCGGACGCAGGATGATGACCTGCCAGATCAGCGACGGCACCGGTATTCTTACCCTGCGCTTTTTCAACTTCAGCGCGGCGATGAAAAACAGCCTTGCCACTGGACGACGCGTACTTGCGTACGGTGAAGCCAAACGGGGCAAATACGGCGCGGAGATGATCCACCCGGAATACCGCGTGCAGGGCGATCTCAGCTCACCTGAGCTACAGGAGACGCTCACGCCGGTCTATCCAACCACCGAAGGCATTAAGCAGGCCACGCTGCGCAAGCTCACCGACCAGGCGCTGGAGCTGCTCGATACCTGCGCCATTAACGAGCTGCTGCCGCCGGAGCTGGCGCAGGGCATGATGAGCCTGCCGGAGGCGTTACGCACCCTGCACCGTCCACCGCCAACGCTTCAGCTTGTTGATTTAGAGAGCGGTAAACACCCCGCCCAACGGCGTCTTATCCTTGAGGAATTACTGGCTCACAACCTGAGCATGCTGGCCCTGCGCGCAGGTGCGCAGCGTTTCCACGCGCAGCCATTAAGCCAGCGTGATGAGCTCAAAGATAAGCTGCTGGCCTCACTGCCATTTAAACCCACCGGCGCCCAGGAGCGCGTTACTGCCGAGATCGAACGCGATATGGCGCTGGATGTGCCGATGATGCGCCTGGTGCAGGGCGATGTGGGTTCCGGTAAAACGCTGGTCGCCGCGCTGGCCGCTTTGCGCGCTATCGCCCACGGCAAGCAGGTGGCGCTGATGGCACCGACGGAACTGCTGGCCGAGCAGCACGCCAACAATTTCCGTAACTGGTTTGCCCCGCTGGGAATTGAAGTGGGCTGGCTGGCCGGGAAGCAGAAGGGCAAAGCGCGCCTTGCGCAGCAGGAGGCGATAGCCAGCGGGCAGGTGCAGATGATTGTCGGCACGCACGCCATTTTCCAGGAACAGGTGCAGTTTAACGGCCTGGCGCTGGTGATTATCGACGAACAGCACCGCTTTGGTGTTCATCAGCGTCTGGCGCTGTGGGAGAAAGGTCTGCAACAGGGCTTCCACCCGCATCAGCTGATCATGACCGCCACGCCGATTCCGCGCACCCTGGCGATGACGGCCTATGCCGATCTGGATACCTCCACCATCGACGAACTCCCCCCGGGTCGTACGCCGGTGACAACGGTCGCCATTCCGGACACGCGCCGCAGCGACATCATTGACCGCGTGCGCAACGCCTGCACCCACGAAGGACGTCAGGCTTACTGGGTCTGTACCCTGATTGAAGAGTCTGAGCTGCTGGAAGCGCAGGCTGCCGAAGCCACATGGGAAGAGTTAAAGCTCGCCCTGCCGGAGCTGAACGTCGGTCTGGTTCACGGGCGCATGAAGCCTGCCGAAAAGCAGGCGGTGATGCAGTCGTTCAAACAGGGTGAACTGCATTTACTCGTTGCGACCACGGTTATCGAAGTGGGCGTGGACGTGCCGAACTCCAGCCTGATGATTATTGAGAACCCGGAGCGCCTGGGCCTGGCGCAGCTCCACCAGCTACGAGGCCGTGTGGGCCGTGGCGCGATCGCCTCTCACTGCGTGCTGCTCTACAAAGCCCCGCTGTCGAAAACCGCGCAGATGCGTTTGCAGGTATTACGCGACAGCAATGACGGCTTCGTCATTGCGCAAAAAGATCTGGAGATCCGCGGCCCGGGTGAACTGCTGGGCACGCGTCAGACGGGTAACGCCGAATTTAAAGTGGCGGATTTGTTGCGCGATCAGGCCATGATCCCCGAAGTACAACGCCTTGCGCGTCATATTCATGAACGCTACCCCGAACAGGCGGCAGCGTTAATTGAACGCTGGATGCCGGAAACCGAGCGGTATTCCAACGCCTGACGATCAGCCAAACATCGGCAGCATCAGGTAGAGCTTAATGACCAGCGCGTTGACGATATCAATGAAGAATGCCCCCACCATCGGCACCACCAGAAACGCCATGTGCGACGGACCGAACCGTTCAGTGATCGCCTGCATGTTTGCGATGGCCGTTGGCGTTGCCCCCAGTCCAAACCCACAGTGACCCGCTGCCAGTACCGCCGCATCATAGTTTTTGCCCATCATGCGCCAGGTAACAAAGATGGCATACAGCGCCATAAACACGGCCTGTACCGCCAGGATCGCCACCATCGGCAGCGCCAGCGAGGCCAGTTCCCACAGCTTGAGGCTCATCAGCGCCATCGCCAGGAACAGCGACAGGCTGACGTTCCCCAGCACGGACACTGCGCGCTCAAAGACGCGGTAGAAGCCCATCTGCGCCAGACCGTTGCTCAGGATCACCCCGATAAACAGCACGCAGACAAAGGTTGGCAGTTCGAAAGCCGTTCCCGCCAGCCATTGCGCAACGATTTTGCCCACGGTGAGGCAGATAGCAATCATGGCGATGGTTTCAATCATCACCAGCGAGGTGATACTACGGCCAACGTCCGGTTTTTCAAATGCGGTCGGCACCATTTCATCGTCTGGCCTGCCTTCCGGCGTGGTGGAGTGTTTCACAAGATAGCGCGCCACCGGGCCACCAATCAGGCCGCCAAGCACCAGACCAAAGGTCGCGCAGGCCATCGCCACTTCCGTTGCGTTTTCAAAGCCATAGCGTTCGATGAACAGCTTGCTCCACGCCGCGCCCGTTCCGTGGCCACCTGACAGGGTAATCGACCCCGCCAGCAGACCCATCAGCGGATCCAGCCCCAGCAATGACGCCATACCGATGCCGATGGCGTTTTGCATCAGAAGCAGGCCCACCACAACAATCAGAAACACGCCCAGCACCTTGCCACCCGAACGCAGGCTTGCGAGGTTAGCGTTCAGGCCGATAGTGGCAAAGAAGGCCAGCATCAACGGATCTTTCAGGGACATATCAAAATCGATTTCCCAGCCCATGCTTTTTTTCAGTATCAGCAGGGCCAGCGCCACCAGCAAACCACCGGCGACGGGTTCAGGAATGGTGTACTTTTTCAGAAAGGAAACACTGTGTACCAGCTTGCGACCAAGCAGAAGAACCAGCGTTGCGGCAACAAGGGTCGACAACGTATCGAGATGAATCATAAAAGGCTCCTGTTATGCGCGTATTCCATACACACGCGGCGTTATCCTGGGCCGGGTGATGCTCGTCATGAGCCGCCGGCGCGAAAAGTGTAATTTTTTTTTGCTGTTCGTTGTAGAAAAGCTGCTCACACCGGCAGATTTTCTCTCTTTTTTTTGCTGGCAATCGTTTGCTTTTACCAGGTGGTCAGCTAAAATGCCCGCTTTTCCACCGTGGGATTGCCGCCGATGTCTGTTAACACTCTGGAGTCTGCTAATGCGCAACCGATTGCGCAGAAGCAAAACAGCGAACTGATTTACCGCCTTGAAGATCGTCCCCCGCTGCCTCAAACCCTGTTTGCCGCCTGCCAGCACCTGCTGGCGATGTTCGTTGCGGTCATCACGCCGGCTCTGCTGATTTGCCAGGCGCTAGGGTTACCGGCGCAGGATACGCAACACATCATCAGTATGTCTCTGTTCGCTTCCGGCGTGGCCTCCATCATTCAAATTAAAGCCTGGGGTCCGGTGGGTTCAGGTTTGCTGTCGATTCAGGGCACCAGCTTTAACTTTGTGGCTCCGCTGATCATGGGCGGTACGGCACTGAAAACCGGCGGCGCAGATGTCCCGACGATGATGGCGGCGCTTTTCGGCACCCTGATGCTGGCAAGCTGCACAGAGATGATCATCTCCCGCGTTCTGCACCTGGCGCGCCGGGTGATCACCCCGCTGGTCTCCGGCGTGGTGGTGATGATTATCGGCCTGTCGCTGATTCAGGTGGGTCTGACCTCCATCGGGGGCGGCTACGCGGCAATGAGCGACCATACCTTCGGCGCGCCGAAAAACCTGCTGCTGGCAGGCGTGGTGCTGGCGATCATTATTCTGCTTAACCGTCAGCGTAACCCGTACCTGCGCGTGGCATCGCTGGTGATCGCCATGGCGGCCGGTTACCTGCTGGCGTGGGCGCTGGGTATGCTCCCGGAAAACACCACCCCAACCAACAGCGCGTTGATTACCGTGCCAACGCCGCTCTACTATGGCCTGGGCATTGACTGGAGTCTGCTCCTGCCGCTGATGCTGGTCTTTATGATTACCTCGCTGGAAACCATTGGCGATATCACCGCCACCTCCGACGTGTCCGAGCAGCCGGTCTCCGGCCCGCTGTACATGAAACGTCTTAAAGGCGGCGTGCTGGCGAACGGACTGAACTCGTTTGTCTCGGCGGTGTTCAACACATTCCCGAACTCCTGCTTCGGCCAGAACAACGGCGTGATCCAGCTGACCGGCGTGGCCAGCCGCTACGTGGGCTTCGTGGTGGCGCTGATGCTGGTGGTCCTCGGCCTGTTCCCGGCGGTAAGCGGATTTGTACAGCACATTCCCGAGCCGGTGCTGGGCGGCGCGACGCTGGTCATGTTCGGTACTATCGCGGCCTCCGGCGTGCGTATCGTCTCCCGCGAGCCGCTGAACCGCCGCGCAATCATGATTATTGCGCTGTCTCTCGCCGTAGGGCTTGGCGTCTCCCAGCAGCCGATGATTTTGCAGTTTGCCCCGGACTGGGTGAAAAACCTGCTCTCTTCCGGCATCGCCGCGGGCGGTATTACCGCTATCGTGCTGAATCTCATTTTCCCGCCTGAAAAGAACTGATCCCCACACGGCAGGCTGTCAATGCCTGCCGTGACATCTCTATACACCATTCCCGCCTTGAGCATTGCGCATAATTCGTGCATAACACCCTTATGTGCGTTTCGCGGGAAGGAAGACCATGAAATTTATTGGAAAGCTGCTTATCTATCTTCTGGTAGCCCTGCTCATTGTAGTGCTAGCCTTTTATTTTCTGCTCCAGACCCGCTGGGGCGCATCGCAGGTCAGCAGCTGGATCACGGTGAATACCGATTACGAGCTCAACTTTGACCTGATGGATCACCGCTTTTCATCCCCTTCTCACATCCTTCTGGAAAACGTTACCTTCGGACGAGATGGCAAACCGGCCACGCTGGTCGCTAAAAAAGTGGATATTGGCTTAAGCAGCCGCCAGATCACCGACCCGCTGCATATGGATGCCATCACCCTGTTCGATGGCACGCTGAATTTATCGCCGCAGACGGCGCCGCTGCCGTTCCAGGCCGACCGTCTGCAACTGAATAACATGGCCTTTAACAGCCCGAATACGGAGTGGGATCTCAGTGCGCAAAAGGTGACCGGCGGCGTCAGCCCGTGGCAGCCCGAGGCGGGGAACGTACTGGGGAAAAATGCGCAAATCCAGATGAGCGCCGGGTCGCTCACCCTCAACGGCATACCGGCCAACAACGTGCTGATTCAGGGACAACTCAACGGCAAAGAGGTGGCGCTGAATACCATCGGTGCCGATATGGCGCGCGGCTCGCTTACGGGCTCGGCTCTGCGTAATGCCGACGGTGGCTGGGTTATCAACACCCTGCGTCTGAATGAGATCCGCCTGCAAAGCGACAAATCGCTGCTGGATTTCTTCGCCCCTCTCTCCACCCTGCCTTCGTTACAGATTGGGCGGCTGGAAGTGACCGATGCCCGTCTACAGGGGCCAGACTGGGCAGTAACCGACCTCGATCTCAGCCTGCGTAACCTCACCCTGAGTAAAGGTGACTGGCAAAGCCAGGAGGGACGGTTATCCATGAACGCCAGCGAATTTATCTACGGCTCGCTGCATCTGTTTGACCCTATCCTGAACGCGGAATTCTCCCCGCAGGGCATTGCGCTGCGTCAGTTCACCTCCCGCTGGGAAGGGGGCATGGTGCGCACCTCCGGCAACTGGCTGCGCGAGGGTCAGGCGCTGGTGCTGGACGACGTTGCGATTGCCGGGCTGGAATATACGCTTCCGGAAAACTGGAAAACGCTGTGGATGGACCCGCTCCCGGCATGGCTGAACAGCGTGACGCTGAAAAAATTCGGCCTGAGCCGCAACCTGGTGATCGACATCGATCCGGCGTTCCCGTGGCAGATCACCTCCCTCGACGGTTATGGCGCTAATTTGCGGCTGGCGCAGGATCACAAGTGGGGCGTGTGGGGCGGTAACGCAACCCTCAACGGGGCGGCAGCGACCTTTAACCGCGTCGACGTGCGTCGCCCGTCGCTGGCGCTGAATGCCAACGCCGCAACGGTAAATATTACCGACCTGAGCGCCTTTACCGAGAAAGGGATCCTGGAGGCGACCGCCACGGTTTCACAGCTGCCGCAGCGGCAGACCACCGTGAGCCTGAACGGGCGCGGTGTACCACTCAACGTCTTGCAGCAGTGGGGCTGGCCAGCGCTGCCGATTGCGGGCGACGGCAATATTCAGCTCACCGCCAGCGGAAGCGTGCAGGCGAATGCGCCGCTGAAGCCGACGGTGAACGGGAAGCTGAGCGCGGTGAATATGGATAAACAGCAGGTGCAACAGACCATGACCCGCGGGATGGTGTCGGCGGTGGCTCCGGCACAGTAAATAGCCGGGTGGCGGCTTCGCCTTACCCGGCCTACGATCTCATGTAGGCCCGGTAAGCGAAGCGCCACCGGGCATTTTTACGGCTCAGAGGTGCACCACCACCTCATCCCCCTCCGCTTTCACCACCACACCCCACTCGCTGCCCGCATGTGAACCGCCTTTTACGCCGCCGACCTTCTGCACGTTGCGCAAGCACACCGACCAGTTTTGCGCATCTCCCGTGCCGGTAAAGGTCACGACGTCGCCCTGACGTGACGCCTTCAGCGTAAACAACACGGAACCGTCCGCCGCAGGCACTTCACTCACCGCCGTTGCGCCATCGCTCAGGTTGAAGAGCTGGAAGGCTGTCCCCTCATGCCACGCATAGTCCGGCTTCTGGTTATTATTGCCGAGCGCCAGCAGCGTGTTGTCGCGCACATAGACCGGCAGGCTCTGGAAATCGTGCTGCTGCTTATGCCAGCGGCTGCCCTGAATTTCGTCGTTGTGCCACAGGTGCGTCCAGCGCCCTTCCGGCAGCCAGAACTGCACGTCGCCCGCCTCGGAGAACACCGGCGCCACCATCATTGAATCCCCCAGCATGTACTGACGGTCAAGATAGTCACACGCCGGATCGTCCGGGAACTCCAGCATCATCGCCCGCAGCATCGGCGTGCCGAACTCACGCGCCAGAGCCGCCTGACGATACAGGTACGGCATCAGCTGGCATTTCAGCTGCGTGAAGTGGCGCACCACGTCGCAGGACTCGTCATCGTACGCCCACGGCACGCGGTAGGATTTGCTGCCGTGCAGGCGGCTGTGGCTGGAGAACAGCCCGAACGCGCACCAGCGTTTGTAGACGTGCGCCGGAGCGGTGTTTTCGAACCCGCCGATATCGTGGCTCCAGAACCCGAAGCCGGACAGCCCAATCGACAGCCCGCCGCGCAGGCTTTCGGCCATCGATTCATAGTTGGCGTAGCAGTCGCCGCCCCAGTGTACCGGGAACTGTTGCGCACCCACGGACGCGGAACGGGCAAACAGCACCGCCTCTTCTTCTCCCACCGTCTCTTTCAGCACGTTCCACACCAGCTCGTTATAGATGTAGGCGTAATGGTTGTGCATCTTCTGCGGATCGGATCCGTCAAACCACTGGACGTCCGTCGGGATACGCTCGCCGAAATCGGTCTTGAAGCAGTCGACGCCGATCTCCACCAGGCCTTTCAGTTTGTCCGCATACCACCTGCACGCGTCCGGGTTGGTGAAGTCGTAGATCGCCAGCCCCGGCTGCCATTTGTCCCACTGCCAGAGGGAGCCGTCCGGACGCTTGAGCAGATAGCCCTTCTCTTTCAGCTCCCGGAAGATCGGGGATTTCTGGCCGATATACGGGTTGATCCACACGCAGACCTTCAGCCCTTTCTCTTTCAGGCGGCGGATCATCCCTTCCGGATCCGGGAAGGTCACCGGGTCCCACTCGAAGTCGCACCACTGGAAGGCCTTCATCCAGAAGCAGTCGAAGTGGAAGACGTGCAGCGGCAGGTCGCGCTCGGCCATGCCGTCGATAAAGCTGTTCACCGTGGCTTCGTCGTAGTTGGTGGTGAACGAGGTGGTGAGCCACAGGCCGAACGACCACGCAGGCGGCAGCGCCGGACGGCCAGTGAAGCGGGTATAGCGGTTCAGCACTTCTTTCGGCGTCGGGCCGTCGATCACAAAGTACTCGAGATATTCCCCTTCCACGCTGAACTGCACTTTGGACACTTTCTCGGAGCCGACTTCAAACGAGACGTTTTCCGGGTGATTCACCAGCACGCCGTAGCCGCGGTTGGTCAGGTAGAACGGGATGTTTTTGTAGGACTGCTCGGTGCTGGTGCCCCCGTCGCGGTTCCAGGTCTCGACCGTCTGACCGTTGCGCACCAGGGCGGTGAAGCGCTCGCCCAGGCCGTAGACCGTTTCCCCCACGCCCAGATCCAGACGTTCAAACACATAGTTGCGATCGGTATTGCTGTCCTGTACGTAGCCGTTGTTTTTCAGCTGGCTGCCGGTAATGCGCTGGCCGTTGCGCAGGAAATCCAGCGCCCAGAACTCGCCTTTGGTGACGCGCACGCTGACGCTGCCGCTTTTCAGCTCGGCAAACTCGGCGTTGTTTTCAATCTCAACTTTTACATCCTTCAGAACGTTCAGCGGATAGTGCGGGCCTTTATTCAGCGCGCCCTGGAAGTGCTCAATGCGCACCCCGACAATCCCTTCCTGCGGGGCAAACAGGCGCACCGTGAACATCAACGTGTCGAGCTGCCAGGTGCGTTCGCGCACGTCACGCGGCGCGACGTACACCACCAGGTCATTGCCCTGCTGCTCCACGTCGAACACCTGAACCGGATACGTCACGTTCAGGCCCGGTTGAATAAGCCAGTTTCCATCACTGATTTTCATGCTTTCGTCCTCTTAGTTCTGCAATTCTTTACTGACCGGCAGGTTTTCAAACTCCTGCTGATTGCGGCGCGCACCCTGCGCCAGCTCGCGCAGGATTTTGGTCAGGAAGGGGGTTTTCAGCGTGTAGTAGCGTTTGGCGATGATGGCGCTCAGCACGTAGCAGATCGCTGGTGCCAGCGTAAACAGGCCGATAATGATACTGATGGTCGCGCTGTTCTGGGTTTTGGCCGCCGCGTCGTAGCCGCCGCCTGCCAGCATCCAGCCGATCATCGCCCCGCCCAGCGCCAGGCCGAGCTTCAGCACGAACAGCGTGCCCGCAAAGCTGATGCCGGTCAGACGTTTGCCGTTGGTCCATTCGCCGTAGTCGACGGTATCGGACATCATTACCCACTGAATCGGCGTCACCAGCTGGTGCAGCACGCCGATAACGAAGATAAAGCCGAACATCAGTACGGTGGCATGCATCGGCACGAAGAACATCGCCACGCTGACCACCGCCAGCGCGGCGTTGGTCCACCAGAAGATGCTCACCTTGCACTTCCAGTCGGTGAGCGGTTTCGCCAGCGCGGAGCCGATCAGGTTACCGACGCAGTAGGTGGTGAGGAAGGCGACGAACACCTCCGGCGAGCCCATGATCCAGGTGCAGTAGTACATCATCGCGCCGCCGCGCACGCAGACGGCGAGGATGTTGAGGATGGTGAGCACGCCGACGATACGCCACTGGTCGTTTTGCCAGATGTCGCGCAGATCTTCCCGCATGGAGGTGGTGCTCGGTGGCACCTGGATGCGCTCTTTGGTGGTGAAGAAGCAGAACGCCAGCATCAGGAACGCGACCACCGACAGCACGGCGATCCCGCCCTGGAAGCCGAACGCTTTATCGTCGCCGCCAATCAGGTTCACCAGCGGCATCATCAGCACCGTGGAGAGCATGCCGCCCGCCGTCGCCAGCACAAAGCGCCACGACTGAAGGGAGATACGCTGCGTCGGGTCGTTGGTGATCACGCCGCCCAGCGCGCAGTACGGGATGTTGACCACGGTATAGAGCAGGGTCAGCAGCGTGTAGGTGATGGCGGCGTAAACCATTTTGCCGTTGAGGCTCAGGTCCGGCGTGGTATACGCCAGCACGCAGACGATGCCGAACGGGATAGCGCCAAACAAAATCCATGGACGGAACTTGCCCCAGCGGCTGCGGGTGCGGTCGGCAATCAGCCCCATGCACGGGTCGGAGATCGCATCCAGCGCGCGGGCCAGCAGGAACATGGTGCCGACAAACCCGGCGGGAATACCAAAAATATCGGTGTAGAAAAACATCATATAAAGCATGACGTTATCAAAAATGATATGGCTGGCGGCGTCTCCCATGCCGTAGCCAATCTTCTCTTTTACTGACAGTACTTCGCTCATATTTTTATCCTTCACGCTGTAGGGGGCGCTGAGACCGGTTACCGTTTTTTAAACCATTGTTTCAGGAGCGGGTATTGCGTTTTCTGGTTAAGAGATTACGTTTCTTGTTTTTTGTGATCGGGATAAAAGTTGATGAGCACGAAATGCTAACCTGAGGATTTTCTTAAGAATTAGCTGAAACAGGGGGATTCAGGTCAAAAGAGAGGTGAAAAAAGTGGTGTGGGGTATGTGGTAAATGCCTGAAAGTAGCTATAATGCGCCCCGCCTCCATGTAGCAATGCAGGCGCGGAAGATCGTCATCTCCGGTGAGGTGGCTGGACTTCAAATCCAGTTGGGGACGCCAGCGTTCCCGGGCAGGTTCGACTCCTGTGATCTTCCGCCAGTTTGCCTCTACTGAACTCCACTGTCTCAAGTAAATCCCCTATAATACCCCCAATTACTGCTAATTATGTTCTCCCGAGTTCAACTGTCTCCACCAGAATCAAGTGCATTCTGGGGGCATAATGGGGGGCATGATTTATAGCCCCATTTTGAGATGCCCCCAATGAAGCTAACAGTCAGACAAATCGACACAGCCAAGCCCAAAGAGAAGCCGTACAAGCTATCTGATGGTGGAGGCCTCTACCTTGAAGTAACCACCAACGGCTCACGCTATTGGCGTTTAAAGTATCGTTATGCAGGTAAAGAAAAACGCCTTGCTTTCGGCGTTTATCCCGAGGTTTCTCTCGCTCAAGCTCGTGAAAAACGTGAAGCTGCGAAAAAGTTACTATCTGCTGGAAGCGATCCCGGAGAGCTAAAAAAAGCAGAGAAAATCGCTCAAAAGCTTAACTATGAAAATACCTTCGAAGCTATTGCCCGGGAATGGCATCAACTGAGAGCGGATCGTTGGTCGCTACGTTATCGTGATGAAATTATTGATACCTTTGAAAAGGATATTTTTCCCTACATCGGTAAGCGTCCCATAGCTGAAATTAAGCCCATGGAATTGCTGGAAACTCTTCGCCGGATGGAAAAACGTGGCGCATTAGAAAAGATGCGTAAAGTCAGACAGCGCTGCGGTGAAGTATTCCGTCATGCAATCGTGACCGGACGCGCTGAATACAATCCAGCACCCGATCTCGCCACAGCCCTCGCAACACCTAAGAAAACACATTTTCCATTCCTGACTGCAGAAGAACTCCCTCACTTTCTTAGGGATCTTGCCGGGTACACCGGTAGCGTTATTACTAAGACTGCGACTCAAATCATCATGCTTACAGGGGTACGAACTCAGGAATTACGTTTTGCCCGCTGGGAGGATATCAATTTTGAAAAGCAGCTATGGGAGATCCCTGCTGAAGTGATGAAGATGAAACGACCACACATCGTTCCGATGTCGAATCAGGTTGTCTCACTTTTTGAGTCACTAAAGCCTATTACGGGGCTATACCCACTGGTTTTCGTCGGACGCAATGATCGAACGAAGCCGATCTCAAAGGAGAGCGTTAATCAGGTGATTGAGCTATTAGGATATAAAGGAAGACTGACGGGGCATGGTTTCCGCCACACGATGAGTACTATCCTTCATGAAAAAGGCTTTAACTCAGCATGGATAGAAACGCAACTTGCGCATGTGGATAAGAATGCGATACGTGGGACATATAACCATGCGCAGTATCTGGAGGGAAGGAGGGAAATGATGCAGTGGTATGCGGATTATATAAGTCAATTCGGAAAGTCGAATTTAATACTTGCCTCTTAATAATTATTAACAGAATTGTTCTTATAAGGAAAAGGGAAAAATATCATTAGAGCGCTTCCCCAGGGAAGTGCTCCACAACGTAACTTCTCATCTATTTTTTGTTGCCGATAGTAAATCTTGCCCCCACTTATCTCAGGACGTCCTCAGAATACGTCCTTCATTCGCCGCTGCACCGACAGCCAGGTGAGCTCTTCCAGCCCGTCCGGGACGATCCGTTCCGGATTGGTGTAGATGGCGCAGGCATCCCCGGTCAGCCACCAGGAGCCGGAGGCCCGGATACGTTCAGCCACCGTCAGGCCGTCCCAGGTGACAATCAGCCAGGTGTGTACGCCATGGTCCTCAGGGGGGCGGAGCCAGAGCCGCTGATGACCGAGGGCGGTCAGCGCCCGCCAGACGGTTTCAAGTGAAACCGGAACGCGCTCGCTTTCATGTGATGGTGTATTCATATGCAATAGTCACTTAGAGTAATTATGATGTGCAGCACAACTGACTGCGAACAGGACTGCATCAGTCACCCACCTGAATATTGCTCTGCTTATTTTTTCCTGTCGTGAATATCACCGGAATGATAATAAGCAGCCTTATAACCACGCCATTAAATTACCGGATGGCCGTTTCCGGCAGATCCGACTTTCCGTCTTATAACAACTTTCCGGAAGTGTAACACGGCGAGGGAATAAACAAAGCGGCAATATCTGCTCCTGCACACCCGGTCATGGGGCAGGGGTTAAACACTATATATAGAAGAAAAATCAGCTGACGGCGAGGCACATATTGTGTTTTGTCGCCGCTGCGCGCCGCGAGCGGTAGAAAGATCCGGAACCAGGGGTTTCCGGATCTGATGATGAAGAACTCACTATTTTTGCTGTTTAAGCAATAATATCAATAAAAAATTCAGAATATGGAATAATGCATTAATGGCAATAATACATCACAACTATTGCTTAAATGGCAGAAATAAAATGACTCAGTCCTCGGGATCTCCTTCTGCCTCATCCTCATGCTCAGATCGTACAGGAGTGATGACCATTTTTTGTTCATCACGGCCTGACCCCATTTTGGGGGGCTGAATCAGGCCAGCTTTGCTGAGTAAATTAGCCAGCTCCCATAATTCGTCGGTGCGCGGGATCTTACGGAACCTTTCATGCGGAAGCAGGCTGTGGTAGCTCTCATCGGCGAAACTGTTCAGCACCGTCTGAAGCATTTCTTTGTCCGCGTCTCCGGCGGTGAGGCAGCTTTTCAGAAGGGGTAAGCGCAGGGTATCGTCATACATCCACGGGCTCAGTTCAGCCAGTAGATCTAAGGGCAGCAGCTGGACCTCATCCATCACGTCCGGATCGTTCTCACGCAGCCATCGCAGGGCCCCCACCCTGATATTTGTGCTGATGTCCTGATGACTGAATATTTCACGAGCCAGATCTACATCAAAAACTCGTACTATATAAAAGATTTCCTCAGGTTCCTCTAGAATCAAAGCTGGTCTCAGGGACACTAAGTTACTCAACAGTGTGTTTATGCGTTTATTATTAACATCCTGTTCCAGTGCATTATATAAACCAGAGAAGACGTTACCTGTAGGGGCCAGTTTTTTCAGTGAACATAATACTTCGGCGTTACGTAGCGGAATGTTTTTGGGGATTTCCGTAATAATAACATCAAAACATTCCATAACGAACTTCAGCGCATCCTCAGCCAGGTCAGGTGAGAAAATAAATTGCAAAAGGAATTTTTCAAAAACTTCAGCTGAAGAAAGGGTTATACTGCATGGTTCTATAACGTTGTGCTTTTCGTTAACCCACTGAACCAGCTCATGAGCTGTATCAATCAGTTCATCATCCAACAGATGAATAAAGTTTTCAAAGTCTGGCGATATACGGTCATGAGAAAGTAACAGACTGTAGATATTGCGCACCGGCCCTACTGGTTCTCTTAGCCACAATTCTCCATGATTTTGAATTGACTTTATATTATCAATGCTGAAATCCATCCGTACGATGATCATTTCTGCGCTGCTGAACGAGAGATAAGGAGAGTTCAGCAATTCAGCAACACGATCGGTTTCTGTAGACACGACGAACAGCGATGTGACGAAATCATCAATATTATCGTTTACTAACTTTGTGATCGCAGATATGTTAAGTGACTCCAGACAATGAAGTGGGTTACGGGAGAACGTCATACCATCCCCATTCTGAGAAAGAGATAAATAAACATTCTCAAGATTTTGTACAGAATAGGCGATAAGTCCCTCACTGGCCATCTTCCTGATGAGTTCCTTATTTTTATCTGATGTCGCAAGTGGAATATGTGACAACGTAAATCTGTTTAAATTTAGTGTGTTGAAAAACGCCTCTTCATACCCTTCGGGTATGAAATCGAAAAGCAGGGATGACTCATAGATGAGTTTGCTGGCAAGACTGTGTATCTCAGTCTTTCGCCAGTTATCATCATATTTATTCAGACATAATAGATGTGCGGTCATCTCATCAACAAACTCTGATTGCGCGGATTCAGAGAAATGCACCAGTAATTTATGCAGAATTTTTTCGTTCTGCATGAAGACCTCACAGTACCGGAGTAGAATCTCTGTGGAAAACTCTGTCTGAATAAGGTCAAGCAAACTGACTGTTCGCTCACAGCTGGCCTGACTGAGCAGGGCTGAGGTGTTTTCCGCCAGCGTGCCAGGCTCGTTATCCAGCAACCAGCGAATAACGTCCGGGTGTTGCGCATTCTCCCGTTCGATAACACCCAGTTTTTTTAGCCGGGTCACAACATGGGGAAGGTTCTCCAGCGGGATGGTAAAGGACTCATTTGCATCATCACCTGCCATAACCGATTTGATGAAAGCGTTATCATTTTCCGTCAGTGCTCCCGGCATGAACACTGAGCGGAAGGACATGTAGTCGGTAGCCAGGTAGTCGCTGGACAGCAGAAAATAGATAAAGTCCAGCTGTTCAGCCATGCGCGGACTCAGATCCTGTTCGCCATTAACCGTCTTTCTTACCCAGTCGCTGAAGTCAGATTTCCGCATGCGGCGAATGAGCCCTGAAACAGATTCGGAACGAATATTTCTTTTTTCCATTTCAAGCGAAGAAATACTATTTTTAATACGCGCAATCCCGTCATCAGTTTTAGCGTCAATCAATCCACATCTTTCCTCATATGCAGAGCGAATTACTTTATTTTCAGCTAGCCCAACTTGCAGAATTGTATATTGCCTAGCGTTGTCGATGATGTTAAATCCTTCTCCACCGGCAAGAATCATAAATATTTCTTCATCTTCAACCACCTGTTTCAGACTCAAAATAGTATTAGCGTAAAACGAAAGTTTATCCTTATAGATTTCATTAATGTACGGCGCGAGTAACTCTTTACGCAGTGCCTCACGGTGAGTATGTCTTTCGTTATCTATCTTTTTTAAAAGATTTTGCTCTGAGGTTATTTGAGCGTCAACCTCTGAAAGATATCGCTGCTGGATACGCCGTTCAACATAGGCATCCATAAAACTAAACACAATCCCGCCCTTTTTATCAATGCTATGGTAGTCCTCAGCGCATAAGTTTTTGTAGGCGATCATCGCCAGCAGCTTCGGTGTGTTCTCACGGTTATTGACGATATTCTGATACAGCCTGAATTCATTGGTGATATTGTGCATTACCCTCATATCAGGGATGAATGTCGCTATCCGGCTGATACACTCATTAAGCCCTTTTTGACTTTTCTCTTCTTCAGTAAATTTATTACTGAAATGGTCTGACGCATTATCACTATCCATTACCGGAATGACAGGTATGACAAAGTCGAAAAATTTTGTTCGTGATTCAGCTGAGCTGAAAAGATCATCCCGGACCGCATAGATAAACTTCAGAGGGTTCCTGTCAGAAAGACAGTTATTGATGATTTGATTAATTTCACGTAGTTTAATAAAAATACGATTATTGTTCAGGCGGTCCAGATCCTCAAAGATAACAACATCATATTTTGTCGAATCAAAGAAGTAGACGATTTCATCGATATAGACATTCAACAGGGAAGGCGAGGATGCCTTCGTCGTCACAGCCCCTTTGAGAATATCCACCTTATCCAGACTCACTTTTCTGTCGAAGATACCCGTCCGGTGTAACTGATACAGAAGCAGGGCTAGTGAACTCAGGACCGATAATACAGCCCCGCTCAGGCGTGATGCAAAAGGACACTCAAGAATAAACTGACTTAATACCACCGGCAGGGAAAGTTTGGCTGTTAGGTAGTCTGGCGCAAGGAAAAAAAGGGCTACGCCGGCCAGCATCATTGTCAATGTCAGCAAAGCGGCAGACTTCAGTATCTGCTCGATGGTGACACCAGAGATTCTCTCAATTCGTGAGTAAGGCAATTCATTTTTTTTGTTCTTATATAGGATCTGCTGCAGGATACTATATTCAATTGATTTTTCAGAAGTGACTTCGTTTTTCCCGTCTTCCCCATTTTTCCCTTTATCATCCGTATCATCGGAAGCCTGTTTCTGCATATCGAAATCCGCAAGGGAGACGGTTAAAACACGCAACTCTCCCTGATTCCTGCACCATGTTTTAAGCACCGAGCTCTTCCCCGCACCGTAAGGACCGGTCACAGCAATGTTGCGTATGTCTGGCTGGTAAAAGGCATAATTCAGTGCTCCCACATAACTGCTGGCCTTCTCTGGCTCCAGTAATGTTGGAGTCAATGCTTCATATCCGTTGGTATTCGTTTCGTCGGACTTTGCTCGGGAGGCTTGAAGAGTAAGCCACGGTGTAAACATTATCATTTTGCATGACCCCTTTTTTGTTTTGCCCAGTATTTCACTGGTTTTCATCCATTTCCATCCAAAGCTTGCCTTCAAACTGTCCATTCTGATTTAGAAATCTAGATAGTTTATGAAGGCTTGACCTGCTACCCGTTGCGGCGGAAGGCAGTCTGAGCTCTTTTACGTCAACCTCTACAATGTATGAGAGTGTCTGGCCACTGAAGCCCGATGCGGTTTTTGAAGGCGGAAACGCTGGATCAAACAGCACATTTGCAGACTGTTTTGACTGCATTAACCTCTCTTCTCCTCCGCCAAGATCCGAAAAATATCAAAACCGGATCTTAGTGAAATTGCTTAGAATTTGACTGATATCCCTTACTACATATCTACAACATGCTATCTATATAGGCTGAACTTCTTACTAAATCCGGAGATTGTTATGGGCGTCAAAATTTCAGGTTTAGAGACAATGCAGAAGCAGCTAAAAGAGGTTGAGAAAGCAACAGAGGCCTTAAACGGAAGTTATGATGTCCACTTTGATGCTAACGATCCTGTCAGCATTGAGATCGCCATTCAGGAAGCTTATTCCATGGTGCATGAACGCGTTTCTGATTATGCCACTAATCCGATGGTCAGCCCATTAATTGAAGGCATGAAAGAAAATCTGCGTCAGCAGATCCTGGATAGTGCAGAACAACAAAGACAGGAGCACATGCAGGATGGCAATTGATATTTTCCAGTCACTGAAAAATTGCGTTTTCGACCTTCAGCGCGCTGACGTTCAGAACTACCAGCAACCCCTCAAACAACTGGTACGGCTATTAAAATCGGAGAGCCTAGAGGCAGTTAATACACGCCTAACCCGTAATATTGAGCTCGATGATTTTCTGGCCAGGAGTGAAGAAACTGAATCCAGCATGGCTGGTTCCGCTGTGCTGCAATGGCCGGAAGAAACAGATGAGGTTTTGGGCCTGAAACTTGTTTTAATCGAGAAAATGGCAGCCGATAATAATTTTTCCTTTAATTTCTGTCATACATTTTTCTATGATCGAAATATTCTTGAATCCATTCGAAAATTTACTTCATCATTAGTTGTCCCATTCATACGTGATTACCAGCTATACGTGGAAAACCAACACGACCCCGAGCCTGTAGTGTTTCGTCCGGTTTCCCGAAAAATTTTTATTGTTCATGGCCATGATAATGAAGCCCTTCAGTCTGTTGCCCGCTTTATATCACGGATAGGGCTGGAGGAAATCATTCTCTCTGAACGTCCTGATGGCTCAAGGACGGTAATCGAGAAATTTGAAGCGGAGTCAGGAGATGTCAGCTTTGCCATCGTGCTGATGACGCCCGACGATAGCGGAAATGCCTTGGCATCTGAAAGCACACGACTGCGTGCTCGCCAGAATGTTCTGTATGAGCTCGGATATTTCGCGGGAAAGCTTGGACGCGGGAAAGTATTGGTTCTCAGGAAGGGGGATATCGAAATCCCTTCAGATCTTGCCGGCGTACTTTATACGGAGCTTGATGAGCATGGTGGATGGAAACGCAAGCTGCTCAGTGAGCTTTCATACGCCGGTGTTCCTTTTGACAAGGAAAAAGCGTTTAGCGCATGATTTACTTGTTGTAGTAAGAAAAAGGCCGCTAAGCGGCCTTTTTCGATCAGTCGTCATTATCCAGTGCACTTTTGAGTTCTTCCTGCTCCGGCGTCAGTTCATTACCGGAAAGTATAACCCTCAGCTTATCTTCAACTGCAGGCCAGTCATCAAAAAATGGACTGACCTGGTCACGTGCAATCCGGCGATATGCCCCCCTGTCAGAACTGAAGACGCTGGTCTGTAATCGTATTAACAGGTTAACAAGGCCTTCATCAGTAGCAGCCACCTCTCTGACCCATTGCTTCACGGTTGCACCTGAACTCATGTCTCTCCATGCATAGAGATATCCAAGAATTGACTGGCGCACGATAAGTTGTTGCTGAAGTTCTGGCTGATTCATACGTTCAGCAAACCTGTCACGCAACCGTTCCGTAATATCACGACTAAACAGAGCCTTAGGGACAGGAGGCACTGCACTTTGTGCAAGACCGTGCTCCCAGATAAGATCCCGCATAAAATCGGCTATCCAGAAAGGTGACGTTCCCCTAGTGACGAACATTTCCAAAAGCGTGATTGTTCTAGCCTCATCAATATTCTGCATATGCTTCAGCAGATGCCTTACAACCTGATTAATGCCCGTTTCACGCAGGGAAAACCATGTGTTACGGGTTCGGAAACGCGTGCTGACCTCATCCGTATGATCGAAGAAAAACTGAACAAGCCCTGCGCACTCTTCAAAATTGTGTTCTCTTATCAGGCCCGGAGTCAACCTGCTCAGTATATGTTCGAACCAGGTTCCGGACAGAATACCCACACTACTGATTTTTGAGAGGAGATCTTCAGAGAGCTGCTGCTGCTTTTCCGGTACGGCGGCCAGCGTAAAAAGCTGGTTGAAAAACTCCGGAGGAAGAACATTCTGGGGTGAGGAAAAGGCAAAGTAATACCGCCAGTGCGTCAGGCTGCTGAGTCGCTTGTTGCTTGTATGGATGTGGCGATAATCCTCACTGACGGGCTCAAAAAGACTTAGATATTCATCATTATGTCCGCTGATACCGGGGATCCAGTCTGCGAGTGTCAGAAACGAGTCTGCATTGGATGCCTTCAACATCTTCATACACCTGATAAGCCCCTCACGGAAGTCTGCCTTTTCTCCGTCAGAAAGCATGCCCTGGCCGTTTTCAATCACGGACCGTTCTGTCAGGTAATGCTCCGTCCAGTCATACAGGGCCGGGTTTGTTACTCGTATAAGCTGAAGCAGGCACAAATCAGGGAAATACACAAAATCCCTCATTCCCGGATAGAGAAAAATCAGGGAATTAATGGCCTGATGGATCTCGCGTGGCGTCGAAAGTGCGGCACCATAAGTATCAGTCACAGCGGCGAGATCTTTTGCCATTTCTGAGTCTGCCGGTTGATTATTAATTTGCTGATACAGCGTCTCGGCCCGCTGGCGAAATTCATTGCGTAGATCAAAGGCCTCAGGGCGAGGTATTTTAAAACTGAGCTGAATAATTTTCTGAAGATAACGGCTGCCATCTCCGATACTAAGTGCATGCTCAACGGCATGGGTGATAATCTGCCTGTCATAGCAAAGAATGTGGGTAAAGCGCGGTAGATCGGCTACCGCACGGACAAGCCTGAACACTTCCGCCACTTGGGACGGCTCCAGTCGGTCCAGATCATCCATGACAACAATGAACTTCAGATCCAGTCTAACCAGTTGCCCAGCAATATCAGCCCGAAGCTTTGTCGTGGTTTTCTGATCAACAGCCAGACGGCTATCTGAAAATACCTTTATTCCGCCAGCTATCCAGTTAACGATTCGGGAAAACTGCCCGATATACTGAACCAGCGGAAGAACGCGCGATGAAGTATCCTGTGCATACTCAATCACTTTCTGAGCTTCCGCTGACAGAAGGTATTTACGCCAGATTTTTTTTAAACCTGTCGGGGGATACCGTTTATCCGTTTCCTGCTGGATGACAGTGGCAACCGGAAGAAAAAGCGCTTCAACCGGGTCGTTGCCACTCAGCCAGGGAGAAATATGCAGCACATGTGTGTGTCCATCCTTGTACTCGGCAAGGTTTTTCAGGATCAGATTCAGGAGGCTTGTTTTACCTGATCCCCATGCCCCTTCAATTCCGACAACATTTGAAGCTTCCTGTGGAAGGGAAAGAATGGAGCGGGAAATATTTTCCGCGATATTACTGAATCCGTATCGATCCTCAGGTACATTGTCAACTGCCGCGTCAAGCCCCTTCGGGTTCCACAGCTGCCCCAGTATTTTCATATTACAAATCTCCGTACAGGCCGCGCAGCCCGGTCAGGTTTTCCGCCAGCGTGCCTTCAGCGCATCGCATGCTGAGCTCCCGTATCAGCTTATCAAAAGCTTCTGCCTGCAAAAAATCCGCCGCCCGTTGATCCCGAAGAATTTCTCTTTTGATGCATACCCTAGCGGGGAGAGCATGACGCGCTCTTCCTGTTGGCCGTGCGCCAGAGATTCCGGATGACGAGTGTAGCCCAGCGGTTCGGAGAACGCATTCCAGCCGTACGCCAACGCGAAATCATGGCCGGGGATGAGCAGAGACATAGCTGCGGCAGAGTGAACATTTTAACTAAAAGTTGGCTATCTTCATCAAAAGTCATGAGGGGTAATCTCCGACATTAATTTTATTTCAGAGTACAATCAACACAGATTGAAACACCGTGTCTGGCTTCGCACTTCAAAACAATGTCCCCTCTAGGCACAAAGCAGTCGATACAGCCTCTTACGCATCAGTTGTATAAATCCAGTCAGCACATTGAGGACATATCTTCTCTCCTTGCCAACAAATGTGGCACCAGTTGCATCGCCATTGCCGTATCGTTGTGTTAGTAGGTCGAAGGCGCATTTCAGGAGGTGGGATGGTTTTTGGCAATGTCTGTTCTGGTGCTATTTGGAGCTTGTTAAATCGACATGTTTTAAGCCGAGCAACATTGTTGATACCCCCCAACAGGTGCACAAACGTTCTTGTAGATGCCAGAGGATCAAACTGAACACCTATCTGCAGTTTGCAGTAAATACAATGCAATGAATCAAAATCAACCTGTTGAACCGATTCTGGTGTAACCCATTCACCATTTACAGTGACGGCGTGAGTGGCTAAAACGAAGTAATTCATCATGAACTCCGGAACAAATAAAAAAAAGCCAGCATGGTTAGCTGGCTTCGTGGATAGATGGGGGAAGGAAGTATTAGCATCTGGTACAACGGGTTAGATTTCCCGGCTGCTTTTTGTTCTCTTCCTATTTTTCAATGAACTTACTTCTCCGCGCCCAAAGGTCCTGGCATTTCCAGGGAGAACCAGACGTGCGCAGGCATCTATTTTGGTGATGTAACTTAGCGCCTTAAGCAATCCCTTATCCTTACTACTGTCACCGCGTTCCAGTTTGCCGAGGCCGCAGTCCTCATAACGCGCTTTGTTAGCGTTGCAGTTGTAGAAGATGCCTTTACCTTTAGTGATGGTGTGTTTCCAGTATCTCCCGAAAGCATGAGCAATCACGCCATCCTGTTGTGCCTTATTGCCATTTAAGATGAATAGCATGTGGTAATGAAATTTACGCTGTGGCGCATATTCCAGTTTCCACACTGTCCCGAGAACATGGCGAAACAATGGATTTTTTTTCATGTTGCGAAATAGCTGCTGACGATGCTTACGGGCTTCATCAGCAGTGATGTCAGCCTTATGCTCATTTGCCCATGATAAATCAATCCGCAAGACCAGCAGTCGAGAATGACGCTCCTGCAGGTGACTGATGTAATTCATCACTCCCTTCAGGTTTTTAACCGAAGCTCGCTGGTATTTTCTGTAGGCCTGTTTAAACCCGGCCTGACTCACAGCGAACCGGTAATCCTGTACCAGTTTGTTCAGCATTTCTGCTGTGGTAACAGTATCTGCTCCTACTATTTTCCCGTTATGGATACGGGCATGTAAATCAGTGTTATTAAATAAATTCCGAAGTGTAGCAATACGTGGATTAGCTATTCGTACTTTCATCGCTTCTTTCGGCAGTACATTAAGATAACGGATTGCATCAAGAATGAAGGCTGACTCTGCACTCTCTTTATAACCTGATCGGTTATACAGAATAGTGAAAGGTAACTTATGTCCTCTGCTGATATTTTTAAGGCAACTATCAAGTTGTTCTAACCTGAATCTGAATTCATTGTCATCGGATATGGTGAGATAGGGAGTGTTATTCTCAATGTGATATTCAGCATGAGATAACAGGAATGATTCTGGTAAGTCCATAATGTATTTCTCTGAAGCCAGTCAGTAATGACTGGCTGGCAATGTATAAAGGTGGTTATTGGACGAGGGGCTTCATCTGATATGAAGCATGAATAGTAATATCAGAAATAGTGTCTGTGTGATATCAAAGTCTAAGTGTATGACGCCATTAATGAGTGTGATATAGCGTGTTTATATGAAGTGATATTGATTGGTGATTGAATGTGTTAATTAATGATTGGTAATGCATTAAATACAATAATAAATAAACCGACTATGCAAATCACATTAAGGCCATGTGCCATAAGGCACGAGAGCATAAAATCATGGTGTGAAGTTAGTGACCTTTTCATCACTATCTTTGGAGTCTTTTATGCTCTTGACTCATTAACACGGGCTTCTAACCATTCTTTTATCTCACGTTCAATCCAGCGGGAACTGCGGCCAAATTTCACCGGTTTTGGGAACTTACCGTCCTGCGCCATTTTATAAAACCACTTATCGGACAAACCGGTTAGTTCAGTAATAAACTGCATGCTGACAAATTTATCCTCGTGAATATTAATCGTGCTCATGACATGTCTCCAAAAATGTATCAGGAGGACACCGGATGGCATCCTTTCATGTCATAGGCCTCATATGTACAGATTTACTTTTCCCTGACGTTATTTCATAAGAAAAGGATTGCCGGCCGAGACGGGGATAACTATCAACCACACATCAAAAATCTGGCGCAGCTACACTTTCACACTGTCAATTAATGGTGTTCTCAGAGGCAGTTTTTCACTAAAAAAGTGCCTAATTACAGGGGTTGCATTAGACTTTCACCCTACGATTTACACTATGATTATTGCTATGAATTACCCTATGAATTACTATACATGCATTGCAGTTCACATAATAAAAAGAGGTAATTCCTTGTGAGTGATGAGTTGTGGATCGACATTAAAAGCTCGCGTGATATCAGGTTATTTCTGTGGCTAAACGGGGATGATGTCGCTATTTACAATTATCGTTTGAAAGATAGCAGCAAGAAATACAGCGCAGATCTGATTTATGGAGAAGATTATAGATTAGCAGCAGAGGCAATAAATGACGCGTTTCGTCTGTTTTATAAAGACCCAGATATACTTCGTGCATATGCATCTAATTTTAAAAAAGCCAAAAATGCACTATTGCCATTAAAAGAATTCAACTGGTTTAAACGCTGCAATGATGCATGTTACTTTACCTGGGTGTATATAAGGGTTCTCAGTAATAAAAATAAAGCACTTGGTAGTTTTAATATAAATGAACCGTGCACTGTTTATACCCGGACGTATTATCACCGGCTGATTAAAATTCAGTATCCTGTAAGCCATAGTGAACGCCTTGAGTGCATAAAAGATTTTTTTGACAGGTCATCGATGGATCTTTCATCAAAACTATTGATAATGTCGAAGATAAGATACGAGTGGGACAGACACTCTCCTTTAGTAAATAACCTCCCCCTAAATAAATCTGAGAAATTAAAAATACAATGGGCGTGGGACTATATTTCTAAGGACAAGGTTAACGTTATCATTGGTTCAATAAAGAGAGCGCAAGCTAAGATAGCAAAAGAAACTCAACCCCATCAGGACAATATACCTTCCGAGCATATTTTTAATGAGGAGTACAAAGCAGCTTTACAGGGATACCTCCACAACCCTCATTTCGTTAGCCTTTTCAGGCCATCAACGACAACTGAGAAGTATCTTGCACTACGTTGTATTTATATTTGCATGTATTGTTACGACAATAAATTTTTATCCAGATTTAAGAAATCGTGGGAATCATCGGTTTACAGGAAGACAAAGAAGAAAGTCACGGTTCGCGAAAAATCAACGTCAGAACCAGTAGGGCGGGAATTCAGTAATGTAACTGATGCAGAGAAAATCATAGCAAAAATACCTTCAGAAGCTGAAAATCTTCATGATAAATTACTCTTACAAACATCCAATGAAAAGCTAAATGAAATTACACCTACTCCTGAAATTGATGCCGGAGAAAACAAAGAAGTCAAAGATGACTCAGTAAATAACTGGTATGGCATTCCTTTTTAGAGTTTTCTATTTATAAATAACAAAGGCCACGATGAAAGTGGCCAATAATTGTCAACATCACTCACTCCAGATTATTTCAAACCTATATCACCCCACTGAGAACACCGGCATATCTTTGTCTGGACGAATATCTCATTGATCATCAATACCGATCGATACTCAATTAAAAGATAGCATTCACCTATCAATTTGTTGAAACTGATCTGTATTAACGATTATCCCATTCCCTCTCAAATGCATACGATCAGGTGGCATTTTGTTCAGCAAAGGGCCATTTTTCGTTTGCAAAACAACAGCAAGGATTCTTTATGTTGAAGATAAGCTCCGCATTCTTTTTCAGTACGGCACTGTTCAGCGCAGCGGTGCACGCCATGGGCCAGGAGCAACAATGGGGCAACTGGTTTGGCACTGTTAATGCGATGGAGTTTGAACTGAATACCGACAATAGCGCCGGAGAACGCATGACGCTCACCTGCCGGGACAGTCATCTGATATTGAACTACAGCGGGTCTGATAAGAAACCCTTGGGTGTACCAGATGAAGGTCAGGAAGGCATGGGGATTAATATCAACGCTGTACATTACCAGCCAGGCAAGGCGGCTTTCATCGCACTCAAAAACACAGACAGCCATGGGCAGATTGAAATCACCCGAATCAATAAACCCTTATCTCACCCGTTCAGTACCGCAGGACTCAAGGACGCTCTGGAGGACCTTAACTGGGAAGACTGCATCAGCCATTAATCACCCCATCCGGTAGCTCATGCTCCCACATTGTTAATCATCAGCAAGGATATCTGTATATGGCGACATTCCTTTCACGCCTGATTTTGATCTGTACGCTTTCGCTCCCGGCCTTCAGCTTTGCCATCACCATTCCCGGTAATATTCATCCAGAACGGTACACGTTCTTTCTGACAGATGGCGGAGGTGAAATGCTTCGCGAAATGAACGATGCGGCAGTCAGCGTAAAACTCAACAATAAAGCTGGTTTCAGCGCGGAGGCACAGAGCAAGGCGGCTGCAGCGAATATCTCTCCTTTATTGTACGCAGCATCACCGCTTGAACAGAACTTTATCCGCTACGACAGTAAACCTGTTAAGGCTCTGACTTGTCTCGTAACGACACACACTATGCCGGGTCAGAATAAAAATTATTCATGGGAGGAAACCTACTGCCTGGATGAAACCGGTGCTGCCTACATCGGCACAAAAGGCTGGCCGTCACGTGCTATCGTCGAAAAGAGCTGCGAGGTGGGTGCCTCCGGTTGTCCTGTATATCTTGGTCTGAACAATGATCCACCGACCATGCGGAATGATGCTGCGCAATATATTCCTTACAGCAGCGATCGGGCAAGCGGGCAGAAAGTACGTAACTCTGAGCCAAAATCAACGACCGCTGAAACCGTCGCAGAGCAGGACGGTTATGTGGTGAGTTTTATTAAAGCCAGCAACTGTACAGACAACAAACTGATTGTCAAAAACACAAGCTCCGGGAAAACCGCCGCAATTGCAGGATTAAGTGGTTGCTCTTTTGATCCGAAGAAAAATGCAGTAATTATCTTCCCTCAAAATGAATATGTCGGCGTTTACAGTGGCCCCACAAACGCTTCTGAGGAAATAGCCTCAGTCGATCTCCCCTAATTACTTTTCCAGTCCGGTATAAGCTTCCTGCGGTACCGGACACCTTTTGGATCAACCTATGAAAACTAAAAAATCCCCGGACGATACAAAGTCAGATGCAGAATCATTTGGGCTGACCTGGCCCGTTGTTTTCAGCGTCGCAGGGCTCACTCTGCTGAGAAGTAAGTCGGCTGTATGCCAGGCAATGGGAGCCAGCCTGATGACCTATAGCCTGATAAGACTCATAAAAAAACTCGCCACGCTTGCCTGAAAAGTCCCAATCAGGAAACACGGTTTGCGTGCCAGCACCTGTACCAGACGTACTATCACCATCCGAAGCTCACCAGGAAGCTAACTTTCGACAAAAGCTGAAGCGTTCCTTTATCAATGGGTTGGCTGCAATAGCAGAGGACAGAATCAATGATGATGCCTTTGTTTTATCGGTGTGCAGCAAAGCGTATGAACGCTTACCTCTGAACATAAGGCGAGTCGTTCAGTACGAATGGTGTCTTCGATACTTCAAGTACAGTAAACCCTTTATTCTGCGGCGATTACAACATCGCCAGGCCGAAAAGCAAATACCATCGGCATTACCTGACAGAGAACTCTCGCCACAGCAGAGCCAGCCACCAGCCTCTCCCTGAACATCTTATCTTCCATCCAATGCCACTCTACTGGAGTGGTTTTTATGTCCGTTTGAAAAGGAATCAACTATGACCCGTTTAGCCAGCCGCTTTGGTACAGTCAACCTTGTTCGTCGTGACCGCCCGTTAACTCGCGACGAACTGGCTCATTATGTGCCCAGTGTCTTCAGCGAAGAAAAACATGAATCCCGTAGCGATCGTTATACCTACATCCCGACAATTACCCTTCTCGATAACCTGCAACGCGAAGGTTTCCAGCCATTCTTCGCGTGCCAGACCAGAGTCCGCGACCAGAGCAAACGAGAGCATACGAAGCACATGCTGCGCCTACGTCGTGAAGGCCAGATTACAGGCAAACAGGTTCCCGAAATTATTCTGCTGAATAGCCACGATGGCTCAAGCTCATATCAGATGCTACCGGGGTTATTCAGAGCAGTTTGCCAAAATGGGCTGATTTGCGGTGAGAGTTTTGGCGAAGTGCGCGTGCCGCATAAAGGCAACGTAGTAGAGAAAGTCATCGAAGGGGCCTACGAAGTACTGGGAATATTTGACCAGGTAGAAGAGAAACGCGATGCCATGCAGTCACTGATATTACCGCCACCTGCACAGCAGGCAATGGCGAAAGCGGCATTAACCTATCGCTTTGGTGAAGAGCATCAGCCGGTGACTGAAACGCAAATACTCTCTCCACGCCGCTGGCAGGATGAAAGTAATGACTTGTGGACTACTTACCAGCGCATTCAGGAAAACCTGATTAAAGGTGGGCTGTCCGGTCGAACGACCAGGGGTCAACGCTCCCATACACGCGCCGTTAAAGGCATCGACGGAGATGTGAAACTTAACCGTGCCCTTTGGGTAATGGCCGAGAATATGCTGCAACTTGCCTCATGAGGCTTTTTACCAACCTATCTTTACGCCCTGCCACTAAACCGGCGGGGCTTTTTGATTTAGGGAGCAATTATGTCCGCACTCAATTTATCCCCGGTATTCCTGCCAAATGAGCAACGCGTTATCCGTCGGGCGTTACGACTATTGGAAAAGTATCAGCGCCAGCCGAATGAGTCTTTTACCTCCACCAGCTTCACTAAGACCTGGCTTCAGCTACAAATGGCTCACATGGAGCGGGAAGTTTTTATCGTGATGTATCTCGACAATCAGCATTGCCTACTGGAGCGAGAAACGCTGTTTACTGGCACGCTTAGCCATACCGAAGTACATCCTCGCGAGGTGGTGAAGTCAGCCCTGAAACATAACGCCGCTGCGGTAATTCTGGCGCATAACCATCCGTCAGGTACGACAGAAATCAGTCAGCAGGACAAACATATTACTCAGAGGATTATGAAAGCGCTGGCACTAGTGGAAGTACGTGTGCTGGATCATCTTGTGGTGGGAAACGAGGTAGTGTCATTTGCTGAGCTTGGTTTTCTTTAAAGGGAGATTTTCATGTCATTAATACCAGCCCATGAATGGGGGCTAAAAAGCGATATTGTTCCACGGTTTGGTGCCAGATTAGTTCAGGAAGGCAACCGGCTGCATTTTCTGGCTGACAGGGCTAGTTTGATGGGCAATTTTAGCGATACGGAATGCTTCAAATTGAATGACGCATTTCCACACTTTATCAGCCAGATGGAATCGATGCTGACCACTGGTGAACTGATCCCCTGTCACCATCGCTGTGTCACTCTCTACCATAACGGTTTTACCTGCGAAGCCGACACCCTTGGCAGTTGCGGCTACGTGTACATCGCGGTTTACTCAACTCAACGCTAACTAATTTCCTGAGATCAAACATGAATATTCAACCTGCAACAACTCCGCAGGCGGCGAAGCCATGTCTGTCGCCCCTGGCTGTCTGGCAAATGTTACTGGCAAGCCTGCTAGACCAGCACTATGGCCTCACGCTAAACGACACGCCGTTTAGTGATGAAACTGTTATTCAGAAACACATTGAGGCAGGTATTACCTTGGCCGATGCCGTAAATTTTCTGGTTGAACGCTATGAACTAGTTCGTATTGACCAAAAAGGCTACTCTGTGCAAGATCAGGAACCTTGGTTAACTTATATGGATGTCCACCGAGCACAACTTAAACTCAACGTGGAACGTTTATAATTTAACCAGTTAACTGACAAGGAAAAACATGTGGGGGCATAATTGGGGGCACGCTTAAAAATTGCATAGAAAAATAATCAATAAATTCAAGGTGATTGATTATCAAATGCGACTCCTGTGATCTCCGCCAAAAATACAGCTAAATCTACTTTCAGAGTTAATAACATGTATAAATATCTTCCCTCAGAAAGAATCGATATACTTGAAAATAACTTAATATGTTTTAATAACCCTTTAAATTTTAACGACCCATTTGAATTCAATACTTCTTTTAACTTTAGTAGCTTTGAATCCAATTTATACGATTCGTTAAGCACTGTAGACCTTCTTAAAGAATTTCCAGCTGAATTATTAAATCAGATTGAAAAACTGCCTAAAGAAATTGTCAGCAATATACTTAAAGATGCAAAAAAAGCAATGCTCTCGATGTATAAAAAAGAAAAAGAAAATATAATAAGAGCAGCAGATACTACAATGCAAAGTTTTAACTCAAAGTTGATAGGAATAACGAGAATTCTATCATTAACAGAAACCCCTACGAATATTTTGATGTGGGGACACTACGCACAGGCCCACAGTGGGTTTATCATTGAGTTTGATATCAATCATCCATTTTTCTCACAACGTCGCGGCCAAAAAGGTGAATTTGGTTATTTACGAAAAGTCATATATCAGAAAGAATATCCATTCTTGGATCCATTCTCAGGCGATCAAATAAATCATTTCCTAATAAAAAGCAAAGACTGGGAATATGAACATGAATGGCGAATGTTGTTACCACAGGCCAATTCTGGTAAAACAATTAATGTATGTGAAAAAGAATTTGATCTCTATGAACTACCATCCGATGCTATCAAAACAATAATTTTTGGTTGCAATACCTCAGAACATTTTAAAACTAAAATGTTCAGGTTAATAAGTTCACGAACCGACTATGAACATATCAGTTTTATACAGGCTAAAAAATCAAATTCAAGATTTGAGATTGTATTAGACCCGTTATAACTACTTTTTTAATCTATTTAATTCATTTCGACCTAAATTTTTTAACCAATTCCCCAAACTCATCCCTTCAGCCTTCGCCGCAGCCTCAAACTGCGCCTTCAACTCCGGCGTAATACGAATCTGAAAAGTTGGTGCTTTTCCGGATTTTGACTGATTAGGGTCGCGTTTAGCTGTTGACATGTACGTACCTACAAGAGCAAGATATCTTCACTGAGGTACGTACCTTATCATACGAAAACCTCAAATTGAAACGCCCTCGTCAAGTGCTCGCAACACCGGACGAGAGCTAACCACACCAACTATCAAGGAGTTGATTATGGCTGATTCGCATTCTACCCCAGACACCGACCAATCCGGAACCGAGCGTTCGTTAATTGTGGGATACCGCCCGAATGTTTTCGACAAATCTACGCCGAAAATCATCCTTTCCGGCAAGTGGCTGCGCGCGGCGGGGTTTGATACCGGGCAGCAGGTCACGGTAAAGGTCATGAAAGGATGCATCGTTCTGGTGGCGTATAACGAGCAGGAGCAGCGTTTGCAGGACGATTATAAACGGACGAAAGCAAAGCTTATTGAGATAGAGGACGCGCTTGCAGCGATCCAAATTCCACATGCTGGAAAGCGCCTCGCAAAATCAAATACAAACCATCTGGCTTAACGGCTGTTTCTGTCATACTACGAGCTTACAGGCATCAACCTTATGACGCGGAGGCAGCATGACATATGAGGAATTAATAAATTCGCCAGCCGGTGAGTTTGTCATGTTTGCCAGCAAGGATGGAAAAGTTCGCATTGAATGCCGCTTCGAAAGCGATACGTTGCGGCTCTCACAGGCTACGATCTGTGAGTTATACGGCAAAGCCAAAGCAACGAACAGTGGACATATGAAGAATATTTTTGATGAGGGTGAACTGGTCGAAAATTCAGTTGTTCGGTTTTACCGAACAACTGCCAGCGATGGTAAAGTATACAACGTTCAATATTTTAGCCTGCCCGTTATTCACACCATCGGCTATCGTCGGCTTATTAAAATGGGAAAAGCAGGCTAAGCGACAATTCCAGTACATGTTCGTTATTTAATGATATTCACCATTTTGATACTTGATACATTTTTTATGTCATTATTGTTCTTAAAATGGAAGAACAACCATAAATCAACTTTATACTTTTTTGATATCAATTCATACCACATATATCTCGCAACGATAACTTTCTTTTTAAGCAGGCAAAGTTCTTCAGCATTCCCATTTTGAATGGTAAGTCACAATTTAAGATCTTAATGAAGCGTAGTTTCCCTCAGTCTATAAAAGGAGATTGAGATGGCTATACCTGTTTACTTATGGCTTGAGGACGATGCAGGCCGGAGAATTAAAGGCTCTGTCGATGTAAAAGAGCGCGAAGGCTCAATAGAAGTTATTGAATTTATGCACTCAATCGAACAACCTATTGATAAGCACTCCGGAAAAATCACTTCAAAACGTATTTGTAGCACCTATGCATTCATGAAAGAGATTGATTCCTCATCCTCATATCTATACAAGGCCTTGAGCACTGGACAAACACTAACAAGAGCAGAATTTATATTTTACAGGATCAACTATAACGGGCTCGAAGAGGCTTACTTTAAGACAACTTTAGAAAATGCAAGAGTAGTTCAAATTGAACCACTCATGTTTGACATTAAACTACCGCAAAACGAACGCTATACACATTGTGAATATGTAGATCTAACATATGAAAAAATAACATGGCATTACATAGATGGAAACATCATTCATTCTGATACCTGGAAGGAACGCGCTTAAGGAGAAAGTATGTCCTGGGAATATAATGTAGAAGAGCACAAATTTTATCTTGATGGTGTTTATCAGTTCGATGCAGATTATGCAGGAGCAAGTGGTTACAAAAACGATCCATCTCAAGAATGTGTAAAAAACAGTGGGCCTCTACCTCGAGGGAAATACACAATTGGTTCCCCTCATAATTCTGCCCACACAGGAAAATATACCCTCAGCCTCACGCCCTACTCGACAAATGATATGTGTGGCAGAGACTCATTTAAAATTCATGGCAAAAGCAGTTTGCACCCTGATGACTCTTCAGAGGGCTGCATTATTGCTCCTTTGAGTGCGAGAAGAAGCATCTGGAAAAGCAACGATACGGTGTTGATTGTCAAATGAAGCGTTTAATTTGTTCATTGCCATTACTCGTTGCAGTCAGTTCGCACGTCTCAGCATCTGAAATGACCGGCTTCGCAACACAGTATTACGATGAAGACGGCTCGCTGACGGAAATTTCAACCATAGTGCCCCTTTCCCCGACCATCACGATCGGCAAGAAAACGGTTCAGATGGAAGTTACTCATCTGTCTCAGATTTTCAGTACATACGTGGAGAAAGACAGCTCCGCGCACTGGATCTGCCTTCATGACGACGATGGCACCAATTATTGGTTCATTTCAGATAACGAAATGGGTGCAGGGCTGTTAACTGCGCTAGCCATATCCAGGGATGGCATCCATAAAGAGTGTGTGAATACAACGGAACGAGTCAGTGTCTCAGTCTCTGGCGTTCCATTGTTAAATGCCACTCACGGGGATTTAGTTGAATTGTTCGGCAAAAAAGCAATCGGCAACAGAAAAAAGATCCTGCTTTATCAGGAGACACCTGTACAGGATGGATTTGTTCAGAACAATACCGTCTCTTATTACTTTGATGGCGAAAAATTGCGCGGCGTAATTATCGGGCAAATAACCAGTAACTAGCTTGCAGGCTCCCTCTTTTACAGAAGAGGGCGTTAAGCCTGTCCACTCAACCGCATATGCAACAGCGGAAACGGATTCCCCTGCCCGTCCAGTGCCGAGCGCCCGACCTGCTCAAACCCCATATGACGATAAAACGCCACCCCCTGCGGATTCTGCTCGTTCACATCCACTTCATTTACGCCGAATTCTGCGATGGCATATTGCAGCAGCATTTTCCCAATACCCCTCCCCCGGCTCGCATCATCCACAAACAGCATTTCAATGCGATTTTTATCCACGCCCAAAAAGCCGTGAATAATACCCACGTCATCCCGGGCAATCACAACCCTGAGATTAGGCAAATATGCGTTGAGCAATAACGGACGCAGCGCCGCGATATCGCTTTCCTGCAAAAAGCGGTGCGTGGCGCGAACTGACGACTCCCAGACTGCGACGAGGCGTTCAAATTGCGAGGGGTGTGCGGCTTCTATTTTCATGGTGATATTCCGGTTGAGTAAAGTTTCAGGGCAGCAATGTAATGATATTCAGCTCTGCGACGTGCGCCACACGCCAGGCGTACAACCATACTCCGTCTGGAAATGACGAATAAAGTGCGCGCAGTCGCTGAATCCCATCCGCTGCGCAATATCCGTCACGCTTTGCTGCGAGTTCTTCAGCAGCCAGCAAGCATAGCGCAGCCTGGCGCTGCGGATAAATTCGCGGGCCGTTTTGCCGAATTCTGCGTGGAACAGACGGTTGAGCTGGCGTTCACTCAATGCCACTTCTCGCGCAAGCCCGGCGGTGGTGAGCGGCCGGGTCAGGAACTGTTCAATCAGCATGACGGCGCGGCGCAACCGCGAGTCAGGGATAAGCGCAAGATTCGCCGGACGTGGGGTGGCAATTTCATGCGGAACGAGCGACAAACGCTGGCAGGTGGTGCTGGCGATATCATCCCCGGCATGGGCGCGGATAAGCTCAGTTGCCAGCGTCAGGGTGGAAATACCGCCCGGGCAGGTCAGCACATCGCCATCGTCGATGAAATCATACCCTTGCTCAGCATAAACCAGCGGGAAAGCCTGCCGAAATGCATCAAGGTGGAAAGGATGGATGGACGCTCGTCGTTCATTCAGCAATCCTTCCTGTGCGAGGACAAAACTGCCGGTGCCAATGCCAATGAGCGGAACCCCGGCATGGTGGGCATGTGCCAGATACGCTTTATCCCCCTGATACCCTAAGTCCAGATACTGCAATTCACCGCCGATAACAGCAAGGTAGTTAAAACTGTCCGGCGGCGCATGGGTGGAATCCGGTCTCATGATAATCCCCGCATTGCTGATAATCGGGATATCAGGAAATTCACTTATCAGGCTGATTTTAAATGCTAATTTATCCTGAGCTTTCGCTGCATAACGCAGCGCCTCCAGCAATCCGGAGACGGCCAGGAGTGAATAACGGGGCCATAATATCAACCCAATATGCAGACACTTTTCCGGTACTGATTTCCCCCTATCGGAGGAGTCAAATACACTTTTCATTTACTTGCCAAATTTAAAATTAATGACATTATCGCAACATGATCTGTCGCACTTTATATTTCTAAGATAATCCTGATATTTTAAATCAAGCATAAATGAGAAGGGAGGAAAATATAATGTTTTTCTCGTTTATATCATTCTTTTTTTGAACCACGACACACATATGTCGGTAATGTTCCTAAGGTAAAGATATAGTTACCATTATGTTGTTCATTGATCCGCATATAAATACTCTTGCCCGGATAGACAAAAAATTGCGGTTCATATTTTTCCAGCCAGCTGTCGTCAACATTATCGTCCGGGAACGTCATATTTTTTTCTGACGTCAGCAAATAGAGATGATCTTGCCTCTCCACCCGAAAGGAAATTTTCCTGTCGATGGTTTTACCCGGATCGCTCTTTGCCCGGCCATTCATGCTCAGGGTGCCGAATTTCCCGTCGAAGGTGTAATTCAGCCAGACCGTCAGCGTCTCATCCGGATGGTGCTGGACCAGATTAGCCTGGCATGAAAAAGGCTGAACGTAAGTTCGGTGCCACAGGTAATAGCCCGTCAGCACGCCTGCGGTGACGAGGCCCGTCACGATGATATACAGCATCTGCCGAAAACGAGTCATGCTAGCTATCCTTCAGGAAATAATCAGATATACAGCGGTTCGGTTCTTTCATTGGCCGGTCGCAGCGAATAACCGATGCACGAGGAAGCAGAGCGTACCAGCTGATGTAAACCCAGGGATATTGCGCGCATTCAGCCTTGAATTGTTCCACATAGGTCAGCGCGGAAGCGCGTTCAGCGTGAGTCTGAATGTCGTTCGCAAGATAAACGCGACAGGCTCCGACGGATGCCGCAAAACGGTAATCCTCAACAAAACGGTTTTCTGTGGCGTTCATATATCCCGTCACGCCTGCCCCGGCCAGGACGATCAATAGCCCCATGACAACAGCCAGCCAGCGCGTGGGCTTCCTGGCAACGGGCGTTGCTGGCGCGGAGGATGCAGAGACCCCCTCGATCGCTGGCGCCTCCACACATTGTTCCTCTGCGGGTTGAGGCGCGACAGGTGAAGACTCTCTGACGGTTATTTGCGTGTCGCTTGCCAGCGTCAACCCAATCCGCGGAATGGTAACGATAGGGTCAGTTTCAAAACCAATCTTTTTGAGCCCTTTGCGCAGGATGGAGATGTTCTGGTAATAGGTATTGGAGGAGACAAGCATGCCGCGGCTTTGCCAGACAATATCAAGGAACTCTTGCTGAGTGACAATCGACCCCGCTCTGTCGATTAATAACAACAGGCATCGGCCTGCTGGCGAATTTAACACAACCACACGGTCAGGATTGTTGATATCACGTAACGTGCTGGCCGCAGGATGAAATTCGACGATATTATTTATAATGTAATGCTTATGCATAGGGGCAGTATGAATTCTCCGGTTAACAGATGTTGAACCTGGGTCACCGCATGTATGGGATGACATTCACGTCGGGATTAATGTGACTGATTAACGGCATGCTGTATATCTTCGCCATTGGCGAAAAATCTTAATTTATATTTCATCCCTTAAGCTTCACTGAACCTGCATAAGAACTCAACCCTTGTAGGGTGCGGCTTGCAGAGCCACTTCATCCGCGATCATCCTCATTATGATGTTTTGTGAAGTGAATTTCCGCTCCACAGAAGTATCTGACTACCGGCAGCATCTCATTTATCAGAGCCTCACCTTTTGGCGCACTCCTCGCCTCTTGACATTGACAAATATCTACATAAAAAAACATTGTACGCCACGGACATGCGTGTCTGAAATATTCAGCACCCTTAAGCCTTAAGTTTTCTCAACCTGACCAATATCAATAACTTATATGGTTTTTGTATGCTTTTCAGCCACCTTTCTATCAGTTTTTATCGATGATAACATTCGTAAATTGTTATTCCCCGTCAGCAACTTCACACCCGCACTGACACCAGACGACAAACTCCTTACAAAACCTTTATCAAAGCTAAATTTTCATTAAAAATAGCGGCTATCATAATTTACAGAAAGCGAAGCGGAATAAGACCAATCAGAGGGAAGCGTCGTAACCGGTCTCGATCTTAGTAATTAATACAATTTTAGATTAATTCAGATTACCTCTTTATTGGCCGACGTATAGTAGGCCTACACTATGCAATACGTCATTGCTTCGAGAATACTGGCGATAACCTTATAAATAATTCGCCTGATTACTATTATAAATCGAGGAATAACATGACGAACAATAGCCAAATAACACAGCATATTACTGTTGCATTGATGGGCGGCGATCATTATGCAAGAAACGGCATTAAAACGTTATTAAGCAGCATCCGCGACGACCTTCACATCATTATCATCGAAGGAGGTTATCAGGAACTGGATAAGGCGCTGTCGTCGATTCGTATCGATATCTTATTTATATCTGGCGCAGAGAAATACCATACAGGGTATGACTCACTGAAATATTTAAAAAAAATCAAAGCCACGCAGCCTGAAGTGATGATCTGCCTGTACTCAACCTCTGCCCATTCCCTGTTATGGGTCCGGGAAGATATTGATGCCTATATCTCGCTACAGAACACGGTTTATCAGTGGCGGATAAAGCTAGCAAAAATGGTCGATAGCCATTATCGGCCCCAAAAGCAGCCAGCGGCGTTATCGCTGACGCCTGGAGAAAGGAGGGTATTAAAGGAACTCAGGAACGGACTGGATATACGTTACATCGCAGAACTGGAGAAACTTTCTTATCGCCGCGTGAGCGCCTTAAAAAGCTCAGCGATAAGGAAACTCGGGCTCAGGAATAAGACAGATTTGCTGGTCTTTTTAACCAGTTAGACCTGCCGCTTTCAGAGCAAATCTCGTAATAAAAAAACCAAGGAACTATGAAATGAAAGCACGCCTTACTTGCCATTCTCTGCTGGCATTAAGCATTGCCGCCCTGCTGCCAGCGGGCTCAGCACTGGCCGCCGCCACCAGCGGCGGCACGGTTAACTTCAGCGGTAAAGTGGTGACCTCCGCCTGTGCCATCAGCGCCGGTAGCGCCAATATCGACGTCGACATGGGGGAAGTGCGTACCGCCACGCTGGCTGCCGCAGGCAGTGAAGCCAGTACCGCAAAAGCCTTCTCCATCACCCTGGAGGATTGCGAAATCGCCGATACCTCCGCGTCCACGGAAAATAACCCCATCGCCGCAACGACCGTGGCTATCACCTTCACCGGTACGCCGGACAGTACCGATGTGAATAGCCTGGCCGCGGGAGTAAACGGCGGCGCGGGCTCGGCGCAGCATGTCGCTATCCGTCTTTATGACGAACAGGGCAACGTCGTCAGGCTGGGTGAGCCGGCAGCAGCGATCCCCCTGCGTGCGGGGGCGAACACCCTGAACTTCAGCGCGAAATATTACTCCCCACTGGGCAACGCCACGGCGGGTGATGCCAGCGCGGTCGCCACCTACACCGTGACCTATTCGTAATCTTCAGGCCCGGTCTGCTGGCCGGGTCTGACTCAGCTTTCAGGAGACGCACAATGCGCGTAAACACATGGATTTGTCTGGCTGGCACGTTATGTTCATCCGCCGTGTATGCAGGCGGCGTGGGGTTAGGCGCAACGCGGCTGGTCTACATCGGCGCGGCTACGCAGACGATGATGCAGGTAAGAAATACCCACCCTGATGCCACGTTCCTGATCCAGTCATGGATGGAAGACGAGAAAGGGAGCCGTACCAACGACTTCGTCATCACGCCGCCGCTGTACGTCATGAAGCCCGCCAGCGAAAGCGCGGTGAAAATCATGTTCAGCGGCAACGCCCTGCCAGCCGATCGCGGGACGCTGTACTGGATGACGGTCAAAGCTATCCCACAGCAGGTTAAAAACGGTTCCGGCAATTCGCTGCAATTCGCCTCTGCCAACCGCATCAAGGTCTTTTATCGCCCGGAGCGGCTCAGGGAAGGTGCAGGGGAGGCATGGAAAAACCTTGCCGGCGCCTACCGCGCGGGCAAGGTCACGCTGACCAACCCAACGCCGTATTACCTCACCACCATTAACGTGAAAATTGATGGCAGGCCGGTATCGCCCGTCATGGTACCGCCGAAAGCCAGCGTGACGCTGGCAGACACCTTCAGCCATGCGAGCAGCATGAGCTACCAGACGATTAACGATTATGGGGCCTGGACGCCCGTCACCCGCACGTCATTGTCCCAATAATAAAAACAGTAAGGCGTGACCACATGAAAATTAAAATCCTGTGCGCCACGGCGATCGCCCTGGTGATTCGGCAAGCCGTGGCTGCCGAAAGCGAGCTGCAATTTAATCTTGCGTTTCTCAACGGCGAGCGCGCCAACAGCGCCGATCTCGCCTGGGTCAACGCCGGGAGCGCGTTGCCGCCGGGCGAGTACAATCTTAACGTGTATATCAATACCCAGTTCGCGTTCACAGGTAACGTCACGTTTCGCGTCGCTGAAAGCACCGCCGGTGAAGCCCTGCCGTGCCTTACGCCTGCACAATTCGCCGCACTTGGCATCGACAGCCGTCAGGCTAAAGGGGGTGAGCTGCCGCCTGCGCAGCGCTGCATTTTTTTAACCCAGTCATTCGCCGATACCCGGTTTGATTTTGACCAGAGGACGCTTACCCTCAACTTCACCGTACCGCAAAGCGCGATGCGCGCTCTGCCGCGCGGATACGTCAGCCCGGAGAGCTGGGAGTCCGGCATCCCTGCCGCGTGGCTGAACTATGTGGTCAATGGCGCGAATAATGACTACCGGGGCGAGACGCGCACGCGGGAACAACAGCTGTTTGTGAGCCTGAACAGCGGCGCCAACCTGGGCGCATGGCGGCTGCGTGATTTCACCACGTGGACCAAAGAGAGTAACGAGCTCACCCACGTCCAGACCTGGCTACAGCGGGATATCCGCGCCCTGCGTGCCCAGGTTTATGCCGGTGAAACGTTCACCTCCTCGCAGGTGTTTGACGCCGTTGGCCTGCGTGGGATTGCCCTGAAGACCGATGACAATATGTTGCCCGCCAGCCTGAGCGGTTACGCGCCTGAAGTGCGCGGCATCGCGCGCAGCAATGCCACGGTGACGGTTCGCCAGAACGGTAACGTCATCTATCAAACCTCCGTTCCGCCAGGGGCGTTTGTGCTGAAAGATCTCTATCCGACCTCTTCCGGCGGCGACCTCGCGGTCACCATTCAGGAGAGCGACGGTAGCCAGACGCAATACACCCTGCCCTTTGCCAGCGTGCCGAATCTGGTGCGTAACGGTCAGGTCAAATATGCTCTGGGTGCGGGGAAATACCGCCCTGCGGGCAATCAGATCTCGCCCTCCTTCGCGCAGGGCGAGCTGTTCCTGGGCTGGCGATACGGCCTCACGTTTTATGGCGGGGCGCAGTTTTCCGATCGCTACACCGGCCTGGCCTTCGGGATCGGGCAGAATCTCGGCCGCTTTGGCGCCTACTCTCTCGACCTCACCCATGCCCGCAGCCAGCTGGCTGATAACCAGCACTACACCGGTGATTCGGTGCGCCTGCGGTACAGCAAGCTGCTGAACGATATCGGTACGCGAGTCAATTTCTTCTCGCTGCGTTACTCAACGGCAGGGTTTTATACTCTCAGCGATACCACTTACAAAGGCATGGCGGGCGGAGCGCCAGAACAGACCGTGGAAGACGATGGCACCGTCACCACTCACTACGACACGGTTTACAACCTGCATATGTCGCGTAAGGCAAAAAATCAGCTGCTGTTGTCGCAGCCGATGGGCGAATACGGCGCGCTGTCGCTGTCCTGGGATCAACAAACCTACTGGAATACGTCAAAAACCACGCAAAGTTTGCAGTTCGCGTGGAACGCGACGTTTCGTAACCTGTCGCTTGGCATCAGCGCCCAGCGTAGCTCTGGCCTGTACGACAACAAGAAAGACAATATCCTCGCGTTGTCCCTGTCGGTGCCGCTGGGTAATCCGGCGCTGTCGACCCGTCTCCGTTTTACCGCTACCCATGCGGATCCCGCTGGCACCACCGCCAGTACCGGTGTCAGTGGTTATCTGCCGGGGCAGGAGAATCTTTTCTATAGCGTCAACCAGCGCTACAGCGCGCAGCAGCACTACGGCGGCGATGCCGCGCTGCAATACGAGGGCGCGTGGGGAGACTATAACCTGGGCTACAGCTACGCCGGTGACTCCCGCAACCTCAGCTACGGGATGAGCGGCGGAGCGGTGCTGCATGAGGATGGTCTGACGCTGAGCCAGCCGCTCGGGAACACCAATATTCTGGTGAAAGCCCCGGGCGCCAGCCATGTCGCCGTGCTCAACCACAAGGGCATCAAAACCGACAGCCGGGGCTATGCGGTGATCCCGTACGCCACGCCGTATCGCGTTAATCAGGTTGCGCTGGATGTCACCACCGTGGGCAATGACGTGGAACTTGAGAACGCCATCGCCAATAAAATTCCCACCGACGGGGCACTGGTTCGCGCCACCCTCACCACGCGTCAGGGAGCAAAAGCGATGTTTATCGTACGTCACGCTAAAGACGTGCTCCCCTTCGGCACGCTGGTCTCGTCAGAGGATGACAAAGCCAGCGGTATCGTCGGCGACGGCGGCAGCGTGTATCTGACCGGCCTGTCAGCGCAGGGAACCTTGCATGCCGTATGGGGACGCGACAGCGCCCAGCGCTGCACGATCCGCTATGCGTTGAACCCGCAGAATTATCACGCCCGCACCGGGCTTTATTCCCAGGAGGCCATATGTCAGTAACCGTCCGTTTCCTCCCCCTGATCCTGCTGATGGTCACCACCGTCCCCGCGCGCGGCTATGACGTGCTGGTTTCCGTGACCGGCAACGTGATCGGCAATACCTGCATTGTCTCGGAAGATTCGAAGGAGCAAAACGTGCCGCTGGGCACCCTCGGCGTGAAGCAATTTAGCGAGGCGGGGGCGGTCAGCAATATCAAAACGCCCTTCACGCTCACCCTTGAAGCGTGCGGCCCCACCTTTGCTGGCGTGAAAATCCGCTTCAGCGGTACGCCGGATGACGAAAACCCGCAGCTTCTGAAAGTCGCTGACGGCGGCGCGACCGGCGTGGCAGTGCAGATACTGGATAAAGACAGCGTACTTATCCCGCTGGACACCCAAACCGCTGCTTACGGCGCGGCGGGGGATGACAGCGTAAAAATGACCTTCTATGCGCGACTGGCCGCCACGGGTGCGCCGGTCAATGCCGGAGACGTTTCGGCAGTGGCGACCTGGACGACGGAGTATCAATAATGCGTTTACTGTTTTTAGCCCTGTTTTTCATGTCCTCTCAGGCGCTTGCCCTCTCCTGGACATCGGATATCACCCTTTCGCCAACGCCCATGTCGTGGTCCGGCCCGGCAGACTCCATCGTGCCTGGAAAGACGATCGGCTCTGAATGGAGCGCCTCTGCGAGCGTCTCGGAAGTGTTCTGGTGCGGCCTGGTATTTACCTGCTCCAAAGGGACGCTGGAGCCGAGCAGCAGTATAACCGCCACCGGCATCACGGTTATTCTTGATGGCGCAAATTACATGGTATTTGAAACGGGCGTGCCCGGCATCGGCTTCATTCTTGGGCTCAAAGATTATAACGGCACCACCTATGTGCCGATGCAGACGGGCATTACGCAGAGCTATCCGGCCGATGGGACTAACGGTTACGCCACCGCACTGGGCTGGTCGGCAAAAGTGACGTTTATCAAGACCGGCGTTCCGCTGAAATCCGGCGTATACCAGACCCCGACCATTAACGCGGCGATCCTGACGGCCTATAACAACGAAGTGAAAACCGCGCAGGTGATCATCAACCCCACCACCATCACGGTGACGGCAAGCGGCTGCACGGTAGGCACAAAAAGCGCCAACGTCGACCTGGGCACCATTGATGTTCACACGCTGCCCAGCGTAGGCAGCACCTCGCCGTCGGGGGAGTTTAACGTCAGCCTGACCTGCGATGAGAACGTGGCGGTTAATGCAGTGATGACCGATCAGACCACACCGTCAAATACCTCGTCGGTCGTGACGCTGACCGGGGACTCCACGGCCTCCGGCATTGGCGTGCAGTTTTTCTATAACGGTACCGGGCCGCTGATGATGGGGCCAGACAGCTCGGCCGCAGGCACGACGGGACAGTTTTTCATCCAGACCACCAGCGCAGCACAAACGCTGTCGCTGCCGTTCCAGGCGCAGTACATCCGAACCGGAGACCTGGTCCCCGGCTCGGCCAATGCCCTGGCAAGCATCACCTTTTCGTATCAGTAGGTTAGTGCTTCACCCACACCAGCTGATCGACCCGGAAGCCCAGACCGCGTGCGGTGTTCAGGTAGTCCTGTTTTACCGCATCCGGAATGGTCGGGGTGCGCGATAAAATCCACAGGTAGTCACGGTTCGGGCCGCTGACCAGCGCGTACTGGTACTTATCGTCCAGCTTGATCACGTTATATCCGCCGTAGAACGGGCCGAAGAACGATACCTTCAGCGCAGCCGTAGTCGGTTCGCCGGTAAAGTACGCCTTTCCTTCGCTCTCATTCCATTTGTTCTTCACCGGATCATAGCCGCGGTTCAGTACGCTGATACCGCCATCGCTGCGCTTGCCGTACGTCGCGGTGACCTGTTCCAGACCGCGCTCAAAGCGGTTTTCCAGTCGGGCGACTTCATACCATTTGCCGAGATAGCGGCTGGCATCAAAGCCGGTAATGGGCTGCACGCCTTTCGGCGGCGTGGGAGATTTACAGGCAACCAGAGTCAGCGCAATGGCGACACCGGTAACTACAGGCCATAGCCTCATGAGAACTCCTTTCATTTACGCGGTTGGAAGTTAAGTGTAGCGCACCCGTGCGGCGCTTCATCCCGTCGGAGAATATTCGTAGTATATTGAGACAACTCCTTCTCTTCGGATGCAGACATGGCTTACTCCATCGGCGAATTCGCCAGACTCAGCGGCATCACCGCCACCACGCTGCGGGCGTGGCAGCGACGCTATGGCTTGCTCAAACCCGAGCGTACGGACGGCGGTCACCGCCTGTACAGCGATGAGGACGTTCAGCAGGCGCTGAAAATCCTCGACTGGGTAAAAAAAGGCGTACCTATCGGTCAGGTTAAATCACTGCTGGAACGCCCTGTGCCGCGCCGCGCCAATAACTGGCAAACCCTGCAACAGGCCATGATGCAAAAGTTGCAGGAGGGGAAAATTGAATCCCTGCGTCAGATGATTTACGACGCCGGACGCGAATACCCAAGGCCAGAGCTGGTCACTAACGTGCTGCGTCCGTTGCGCAGCCAGATATCGGCCAACGTCGCCGCCGCCATGACGCTGCGTGAGATCCTCGACGGCATCCTCATCGCCTATACCTCGTTTTGCCTTGAGGGCGATAAAAAAGCGCCGGGCGATAACGTTCTCATCAGCGGCTGGTACCTCAACGACCCGTGTGAAATCTGGCTCGAAGCGTTAACGCGCACCGGCCAGGGCCACCGCATCGACATCCTGCCGGTTCCCCCTGCCGCGCTGGCCCCGGAAATTTTCCCGGATCGCAAATGGCTGCTGGTCACCAGCGGCAAACTCACCGCCGCGCGGAAAAAGCAGGTTGCGCAGTGGCAGCAGCAGGTTTCCCTTGAGGTAATTATCCTCTGATTATTTTCTGCTGTGGCAATCTTCACGAAAAGTTGAATATTTTTTCGCGCAGCGAGTGCTAACGTTTTCCTGTCACCGACAACTCAACAGGAAAACACGATGAAAAAGACACTCCCTCTGATGATGCTGGCTGCAATGGCTTTCGCGCCTGCCGCATTCAGCGCCCCGGCAGGCACCCTGAGCGTCCACGTTCTGGACCAGCAAACCGGTATGCCGCCAGCGGATGTGACCGTTACGCTGGAGAAGCAGGAGCAGGACAAGTGGACCCCGATTGCCAGCGGTAAAACCGACCACGACGGGCGCATTAAATCGCTTTATCCGCAGGATCAGGATATGGCACCTGGCGTGTATAAAGTGACCTTCAAAACCGCCGATTACTTCCACGGCAAAAAGCTGGACTCCTTCTTCCCGGAAGTGCCGGTGCTGTTCACCGTCACCCGCACCAATGAAAAACTGCACATCCCGCTTCTGCTCAGCCAGTACGGTTACTCAACCTACAAGGGCAGCTGATTGCTCTTGATTTTAAAGACGATTAAAAAATAATCCCGCCAATACTTGGACAAACTCGCATTGTTGTGTAACTTTTAGATATGAGATCGGGAGGTGCACACCATGACAACAAAACCTGTGCTGGGTATTAGCGGATGTTTGACCGGTTCCGCCGTTCGCTTTGACGGCGGGCATAAGCGTATGGGCTTTGTGATGGATGAGCTGGCGCAGTGGGTCGCTTTCCGCCCGGTATGCCCTGAAATGGCTATCGGCCTGCCCACGCCTCGTCCGGCGCTGCGCCTGGTGATGACCACCGGCGGCGAGACAGAAATGCGGTTCAGCAAAGCGCCCCACGATGACGTCACGCAGAAGATGGCCGCATTTACGGCAGATTATCTGCCGAAAATCGGCGATCTGTCGGGGTTTATCGTCTGTGCAAAATCCCCCAGCTGCGGCATGGAGCGCGTGCGGCTGTACGACGAAAACGGCAACCGGGGCCGCAAGGAGGGTGTCGGGCTGTTCACCGCCGCCCTCCTTGAAACTTTCCCCTGGCTGCCCGTCGAAGAAGACGGTCGCCTGCACGATCCGGTACTGCGGGAAAACTTTGTTGAGCGCGTTTTTGCCCTCCACGAACTGAACGTAATGCGTAAAAATGGCCTGACGCGCCGTGCTCTGCTGGACTTTCACAGCCGCTATAAGCTTCAGCTTCTGGCGCACCATCAGGCAGGCTACCGTGAAATTGGCCCGTTCGTGGCATCACTGCACGAGTGGGACGATCTGGACGCGTATTTCGTGGCCTATCGCGACAAACTGATGACCATCTTGAAAAAACCTGCTTCGCGGAAGAATCACACTAACGTGCTGATGCACATTCAGGGCTATTTCCGTAACCAGCTGAACAGCCGCCAGCGCGGAGAACTGCGTGATGTGATCCTGCATTACCGGGACGGACTGCTGCCGATCCTCGCGCCGCTGACGCTGCTTAAGCATTATCTGGCTGAATACCCTGACCGGTATCTGATGACGCAAAACTACTTTGATCCCTATCCTGATGATTTGGGTCTGCGTCTTGCCGTTACCTGATAAGAAAGAAGCGAAGGCCCCATTGACCCACAGAGGCCCAAAGCTGTACCCCGTTTAGACGACACCCTCACTGTCGTCTTTTTTTTGCGCTCAGCGTAAAATACTGTAATTCTGTACAGGTTAAGCGTGCACAGCGGAGTAACCCGATGATCAAAAATCTGTATATTCAAAACTACCGCTCAATTCGCGATATGTCGCTTGAGCTGGAACAGCTCAATATCGTGTTCGGCCCCAACGGCACCGGAAAATCCAATATTTATAAGGCGATTTACCTGATGCACAGCGCGGCGCAGGGGCAATTCTCCCAGGCGCTGGCAAACGAGGGGGGCATTTTGAAAGTGTTCTGGGCGGGCAAAACCCGCAGCGACCAGCTGCGGCGCATGAACCTGGCGGTGGAAACGGAAACCTATGAATATGAGCTTCAGGTCGGGTTTGTGGAAAAGCTGCCCTACCCCTCACAGTTTCAGCTCGATCCGGTGATCAAAGAGGAATCTATCTGGCTGAGCGGCCAGCACCGTCGTCCGTCGTCACAGCTGATGAAGCGTAAGAACCAGGCCGTATTCCTGAACAACGTACATCACGAAAAAGTGACCCACAGCGGTACGCTGTATGAGAACGAGTCAGTGTTCGGTCAGCTCGGTGAACCGCACCTCTACCCCGAAGTGTCGCAGATGCGTGAGTCCCTGCGTAACTGGCGCTTTTATCATGAGTTTTCCGTTTCATCCGGCTCGGCGATCCGCGCGCCGCAGGTGGGTTTCCGCTCCCCGGTGCTGGCCAGCGACGGCGCGAACCTGGCCGCCGCGTTTCAGACCATTGTCGAAATTGGCGACGAGCTGCTGCTGATGCGCATTCTCGACCAGGCCTTCCCCGGCTGCGTGTTTTACAGCGACAACACCGGCGGGCGCTTCCGCATGATGATGCAGCGCGAGGGGCTGAGCAGACCGCTGGAACCGGCAGAGTTCTCCGACGGCACGCTGCGTTTTTTATGCCTGGCGGTGGCGCTGTTAAGCCCGCGCCCTCCCGCATTTATCGCCCTCAACGAACCGGAAAACAGCCTGCATCCGCAGATGCTGCCCGCCCTGGCAAGCCTCATTGCCGAGGCCAGCCGCTATTCGCAGATCTGGCTCACCAGCCATTCGCCGGAGCTGGCGCATTTGATTGAGAAGCACCGATCGTTTTCGCTGTATCAGCTGTCGATGGCGGAGGGGGAGACACGGATGGAGCGGCTGGGGTAATGCACTTCTTTTATGCTGTCACCACTTTCAAGGTCGCCATCAACGACGAAGATGATTTCCGTCGGTATATACCTTCGGCGAATTCTGCGCTCGCGACAGATTATCCAATTTATTGTTGCCAGTTTCTGATGTCAGGATAATCTGTAAACGTTGGTTATCAGATGAGAAAATTAAAATGGATATTGTAATTTTCCCTGGTCAGAACGCCCGCGCATGGGCTGAAACAATGATAAATCTTGAAGCCCGCAAGCTCATCAATACTGCGAATATTGTCGGAGGGCAACATCTCAGCGACGGACTCGCACGGATTAAATTTATGGATGATATTCGGCAGTTTGTGATGCAACAATTTAGTGCTACCCGGGCAGCCAGAAGTGATGAGGAGTGCATGGAATGCCTGAAAAACATCCGGGCTGAGAACGAAAGTCTTCTTGAGCAAAGCAGAATGCTTCGCTCCCGTACAGCTCAGCTTTTTGCTCAGATTGAACTGGTTAAAGAAAATAACAAAGTCGTCGGTTACGTTATCTCATCGATTAAGGTTGTGCTTTCAGGGTTACAGATTGTTGCAGGTGTTGGTGCAATGATGACAATGAATCCAGTGGGTGCGCTTGCAGGAGCGATTCTGGTTATGGATGGTGCAAATGCCATTTCAAAAGAAATTAACAGAACGCTTCAACATCAACCAAACTCCGAAGGTATGCTGGCAGATGGCGTCATGGATATCGCTCAGTTTATGTGATTTAAACGTGAATCAGCACTTGTGGTATTCAATAGCGTAAGCCTGGCAGCAAGCGTCTATACGGTATTTTGCGCCATCCGGAAACCCGAATCATGGCGTCTGTTTCGTTATCTCCCGCTGGATTTCTACCGCAAAGTCGACGGAATGAATCGCGCAGCGCTCACTATGAAAATTGTCGGCTGGGGTGTCTCTGCAAAAGTCTCGTTTGATTTAATTTCTAATGCGTCTGGACAGAACTAATGTATTTCTTTCTGAAGCGCCAGGCTTTGTAGGTAATGATCGGGGGTTGAAAAAACCAGGCAATAATCAATACGATGAAAAGAGAAATGCCACCGGAAACAATATTATAATGTTCAGCGAAAAAAAGAAGCGCCAGGAAAATCAGGGCCACAGTCGCAGTAATACACAGAACCATGATAAATCGCTTACCTAACTCAAGCACTACCTCGAGCAGGGATGAACCATAACGGCTAATGTTTCGGTTCAGATACGCTAATTCTTTTACGGTGAAACCTGATTCAAGTAACTGCGTTTCAATATTGTTCATGCCACTACCTTTTCTTCTGGAAAGTAACGTGGATTATCTTAACCGGAAGAGAAGTGCTTGTAACCCGTCTGATGCATATCCATTGCCGCCAGCTTTAAAGGCAAAGAAGCCGCCCACGTCTTTTTATTCCATCGCGCCAGCATTATTTTTCGCTGCATACGGCTTAACGCGAAACGTCTTACGCCACTCCGCCGGACTGACACCAAAGCGCGCCTTAAACTGCTGCCGATACGTCACCGCTGATAAAAACCCCACCTGCTCAGCGACGCTTTCGATTGGCAGACTGCCGGACTCCAGCAGGATCTGGCTGCGCCGCAGGCGCTCGGCGGTAAGCCAGTCGGCAACGCTCATGCCCGTCGCCTTGATAAAATGGCGGGTCAGCGTGCGTCGGCTCATCGACACCACGTCCGCCAGCGAATCCAGGTTATGCGGCTCGGAAATGTGCTGCTGAAGGTAGTCAATGAGACAGTTAATCCGCCCGTCGCGGGTATCTTTCGGCACAGGTTGCGCAATAAACTGCGCCTGCCCGCCCTCGCGGTGCGGCGGGACGATCATCCGGCGGGCAATCTGATTGGCGACGACGCTGCCAAAGCGCTGGCGGATGATGTACAAACAGCAGTCGAGCGCGGCGGCGGTACCCGCCGAGGTGATCACATTGCCGTCATCCACGTAGAGGGCGTTGATGTCCAGTCGAACGTCCGGAAACAGCGTCTGAAACTGGTGTTCAAACTCCCAGTGGGTGGCGGCCCGTTTGCCGCTGAGTATGCCCGCATAGCCCAGTACAAACGATCCCAGACACAGCCCAACAATTTCCGCCCCGTTGTCTCTGGCCTGAACCAGGCTGTCGAGCAGCGTCTGAGGCGGGCGCTCCAGCACGTGCTGCCAGTAGGGTACAACCACAATTTCAGCCGATGCGATTGCAGAAAAATCCTGCGTCGCATGCAGGGCAAAACCGTCTTTCGAGGTCAGGAATCCCGGTTTTTCAGCGCAGATCGTAACGTTAAAGCGCTTTTCCCCGGATACCGTATCGCCAAACAGAATGCAGGGGACGGAGTAGTGGAACGGGCTAAACCCGTCCACCGCGACAATAGCAACGTTAACAAGCGGCATCTGTCTCTCCTTTCCCCTTTAACACTCAGAATATAACGGTTTCGCCGTCCTGAGGAATGCTCACCGCGTCACTTATCTCGTTGGCGTCAACATACTCGCGCAGCGCGCGGCGGGTCAGCAGGCAGTGGTTGATAGCTTCCATATGGGTCGCCACGATTTTCGCCTGCGGCAGCAGGAAATGCACGTTAAGCAGATCTTCTTCCCCCATGATAATCGGCCCAAACCCAATGACATGAGCGTAACCGGCGTTGAGCACGACGATATCCGGCTGGTGCTTTTGCAGATCGGCCGCCACCGCATCGCGCCAGATGGTATCCCCTGCGATATAAAGCGTCTTCTCATCGGGATGACGGAACACCACGCCGCAGGCTTCCCCCAGAAACTCTGCCAGCTCCGGCACGGCGTAAGCGCGGTCAGTACCGTGCTGGCCGCCGTGGGTTTTCACTATCCGGATATCGCCGTATGTTGTTTCCCCGGTCATGATCGTCAGGTTGGTAAATCCCTGGCTGCGCAGCAGCGCGGCATCGCTATCATTTTGCACGTAGATCGGCTTGCCTTTGGCGATCAGCTCAACGGCGTACTGATCCCAGTGATCGGCATGGGTATGGGTGACGATCACCGCGTCAGCATCCAGAAGCGTTTGAACGTCAACGGGAAGCTCGACCATCGGGTTGCGAATATCAGCCCGCGCCGTGCCGGGAAAACCCGGATAAGTGCTTTTTGGCGCCAGCATTGGGTCGATTAAAAAGCGTTTTCCCGCGTAAGTGATCAGTTGGGTGGCATTGCGAATTTGCGTAATGTTCATGGGCTATCCTCCGGTTGGTATGAGAAGGAGAATAGCCCCAGGGTGCCGTTAAGAATGTGGGCCAAAGGGCGATGATCGATGAAATCGGGTCAATCGATAAACCGCTTGCGCACCCTTTCCAGCGGGGCAATCAGCAGATTGATAAGCGGCTTACGATCGATAACGATATCGGCGTTCACCGTCATCCCGCCCATCAGCATGCGCTTTTTCTTGTCCGGGTCGGTAAACCAGGAGGGGACGCGCACTTTAGCCAGGTAGTAGTTCTGCCCTTCCTGGAGCGGGATCAGCGCCGAATGGGCATCAATGTTTACCTCATAGAAATCGGACAGCGTCGTCTCCACCGAACCGTATTTGTCCACGGGCCAGGAGTCGAAGCGCAGCTTAACCTTATCGCCTTTCGCCACGCGCCCCACCCCCGTTGCCGGAACATACAGGTACCCCTCCATCGTCGCCGCGGTATTTTTACGGATCACCACCACCACCTCGCTATTTTGCGTAATGGCCCGGCCAGGCGGGAAGTTAATCGCCACCACGTAACCATCGGAAGGGGCCAGCATCGCCATGGTGGAACTTCCCCGGCTGGACAGGTTGCGATCGATTTCGCTGATGCGGTTTTTCACATACAGCTGCTCTTCGCTCAGAGAGTCAATTTGCGACTGGGTGCTGTCGGTCAGGCTGGTTTTGCGTGCCTCAAGCTCAAGAATAGTGCTCTCCTCCAGCGTCAGGTTGAGCTGCGCATTGAGCACATCATTGTGGCTTTTATCGAGATCCACTCTGGAGACATAGCCCTTCCCGGAGACGGATTTCCACGCCTCGTAGGTGTCGGTGCTGTTTTTTAACAGCGCGCGCAGCTTCTTCACCTTATCGCGGGAAACGGCGATCTGCTTGTCGGTGAGAGCCAGCTGCTGCGCCAGATTTTTGCGATACGACGCAATCGAGTCCTCAATGGCCTGAATGCGCTGCTCGCTGCGCTTCTTCTCCGCTTCCATCTGCTGGCGGTCAAACTGCACCACCGAGCCCTGCTTGCCGCCATAGTCCTGCGACACGGTGAACAGCGGATCGTTTTCCTTCACGTACTGACCGGGCCGGACGGCAAAATCGACAAGGGTACCGGACTCTCTGGCGCGGACTTCCACATCGCCCTGCGCCGGGATCAACACCCCGCGTGCCAGCGTGGTTTCCGAAAAATTAAAGACAATCGCAAAGACCAGCAGGCAGAGAAAAAAGGCGATGAACAAGGTCAGCACGGCTTTCAGCCGTGGCGCGTTGATGTGATAGCTTTTTGAGAAGTGATGCGGGATCAGCGCCCGCCGCTGTCCGCTTCGGTTTTTTAATTTCACGATATGTCATCCATGATAAATCACTGAAAGATCATCCCATGCACTCCAGAGCGTGGGGGTTTTGCGCAGCGCGTTCAGCGTGTCGGCGGCGGCCTGACGGTAATCCTCCGGCGCATACGCCTGACTCTCCAGCCCAAACTCCGCCGCGTGCAGCGAACAGATCGGCAGCAGCGTTCGGACGCTGTAGCCATAGCGCGATAAAAACCGCGTTGAGACGTCCGTTAACCACGCCTTTTGATCCCCTGCCTGGGTGGAGAACAGCGGCGCATCCGGCAGGCGTTCGTCCATCAGCAGCACCGTCACCAGGCGGTGAGGGGCGAAAAACGAGCTGGCGCGTCGGCCTTCGTGCGCGGCCATCAGCTTATGCAGCGCAGGGTGACGGGTAATAAACTGAAAGCGCACATCGGCTGGCGCGCTGGCGAGCAGCGCATCCACGATCAGACCAAAGCCCGCCCAGCGCATGCCCAGTAGCAGGGTGCGAGATGAACTGTAAAATGCCTGCTCCCGCGTCCACTGCGCCACGTACCCGTGCAGATCAAAACGAACGTTGCGCGCCCAAAGCGCGGGCGGGAAGATCTGCTCCACGAAGTTAAACCCGCTCAGCTCATGCGCATTCTGATGCAGAAAATCAGCCGGAACATCGGCCTCCGGGCAGCGCATAAACTGGCTGTAGTTTTGCGTGATCCGGTTTGCCAGCAGCGTGCGCCCGGCCTGGCGCGCGCAGAGTCGCGCATAGAGACGCGGCAAAAGCATCATTGCTCACTCTCCCGCAGGGTGCCGTTTTCCATGGTATAGAGACGCCCCTGACAGCCCACCACGTCCGGCGAGTGGGTGACAAACACCAGGCCAATCCCCAGGCTACGCAGGTTCGCCAGCACTTTCTGCGCGGTCGTTTTATCCAGGTTCGCCGTCACTTCGTCACAGAGCAGAAGCTTAGGCTGGCTGTACAGGGCGCGCGCCAGAACCAGACGCTGCATCTCCCCGGCAGAGAAAAAGGTGTTCCCCGGCAGCATCTCCGTTTCGTAGCCGTGCGGCAGCCGGGCGACGACGTGGTCCACCTCCGCCAGCCGACACGCGGCAATGACCTGCTCTTTATCCGGTGCGCTGTCAAAGCAGGCGATGTTGTCCAGAATCGAGCCGGTGAAGAGAATATCGTCCGCATGGACGATGCGGATGTGCTGACGCAGCGAGGAAAGATCGCACTCCTCAATGGGGATCTTATTGATCCGCAGCGTGCCAGACGATGCCAGCAGCATGCCGGAGATCAGACGCAGCAGCGTGGTTTTTCCCGACCCGCTCTGGCCCACAATCGCCGCTTCTTCGCCCTGCTTCAGGGTCATGTTGATATGCTGTAGCGTGGCCTCCCGGCCAGGATAGGCAAATGAGACATCCTCAAATTGCAGACAGACCGGCGAGGTGACAATCCGCTTCCCAAACTGGCTGGTTTCAGAGGGGGCAAACAGCAGGTCGCCCACGCGATCCAGCGGCCCCTTGAGGGCATTTTTGTCCAGCAGCTTCTGCGCCACCTGCACCATGGCATCGGAAAAATAGCGCTTATAGCTGATATAGGCGTAAAGCATCCCGATGCTCATCTGCCCTTCCAGGATCAGCCACGCGCCAAAGCAGACCACCAGCAGTTGCTCGGCATTGATCACCAGCAGCGAAGCCACGTCAAAGCGGGCCAGTAGCCGCTCTTTACGCATCAGCCCGGCGATGTGCTCGCGCTGGGATTTGTCCATCACCGCATCCCGGGCCTGCTCCATGTTGTTCGCTTTGAGCGTTATGATCCCTTTCTGCGTCTCCACCAGCAGAGACTCATACTGGGCGGTGCGCTCGATGGAGTCATCCACCGCGCGTTGATAGGGGCCGATCAGCGAAAAGCGGATCAGAAAAAACACGCCCATCAGCAGCATTGTCAGCAGCGCAATTTTGACGTTATACAGCAGCATAAACAGCAGGCTGGTGACGGCGATCAGGCTGGAAAAGAGAATTTGCACGTAACCATTGCTAATGAACTCCGCGCAGGCGTGGAGCGATTTCTCAATAGCCAGCACGATGCCCGGCGGGCGCGAGCGGAACCAGCTGGTCTGGGTGCGCAGCATGTAGTGGCGCACGGACTGGCTTAAATCGTCATAGGCAATGTTACGCATCAGGATCTCAAGCAGCTGCTTGAGGAATTTACCGATGACTTCAAAGATAAAGACGATAGCGAAGATCGCGGTGAGCAGGATCACCAGATCGCTGTCGCTGCGGGAAATGGCCTCATCCATAATCAGCTGCACGTAGGTGGGGCTTGCCAGCATGGTGATGAGAGTAAAAATACAGAGCACAAACAGCAGCAGCTGGCGCTGGAACAGGCTCGGAGATTTATTGGCTAAACGGCCAAGCGTGAGCGTTTCATCCGGGGATTTCTTTTCGAAGCACGGCGTGGGCTTAAGCTCAAGCACATAGCCGGAAAAGAGTTTTTCCGCCTCTTTCAGACGGTAACGACGCACGCCGCTGGCCGGGTCGTGAACGGTCACGCTGCGGCTGTCGATCTTCACGATGACCACGAAATGGTTGCCGCGCCAGAAGGCGATGAGCGGCAGCTCAGACGTTTCTATTTCAGTGATTTCGCCTTTAAGCACCCGGCCAGACATATTTTTATCGCTGGCAAGGGTCATCAATTCCGCCATTGAGGTTCCCGCATCGGCGGAAACGGAAATCTCCCGGCGCAGCTGGCTGACGGAGACATGGTGGTCGTAGTGCCCCAACACCATCGCCAGGCAGGCCAGTCCACATTCGGTAAATTCATGCTGGCGAATAACAGGGGTCTTACCCTGTTTTTTATACTGAAAGAGCGAAAACATAATGATCCGTGGCTGAAATAAAAAAATGGCCCGGCAATGCGGGCCATGCGTACAACGTGCTTCTCGCTTAGGCGCTGAAGAAACCGCCGATGAAGCCGCCCACCAGGCCGAATACGCCGCCGATGGTGCCGCCCAGCGCGCCTAACATCTGGCTGCCCGCGTTATAGCCCGCGCTTGCGCCCTGAATAGCGGCAGCAAACGGATCCCAACCACCGATGATGGCCTGTGCTTTTTTGAAATCGATAACTTGCATGATACTTTTCCTGTTAACGTGAATTAGTTGTAGCTACCAACCAGCGCGCCCAGGAAGCCCATTGCGCCACCCAGAACTCCGCCAACCACACCGCCAACCATGCCCATGATGCTGGCGCCAGTGTCGTAACCCAGCTGTGCACCTTTAACCAGACCAGCGAACGGGTTTAACGCGCCGCCAATAATGTCTTTCGCTTCTACGAATGAAATCGCTTTCATTTTTATCTCCTGTAGTGATGGATCTTTAGCATGATGCTAAAGGCTAATTTCCTTTTATGAAGGAAAGCGGTTGCTACGGGCAGGTGGTCAGCGGAATGATTTTATTGCCATAAATAATCATCCGCCTTGCAGCCTGCCCGGCATTATCTATTTCCAGCCGTTGCCCCGGTGGAATATATTTTGAATTGTTGTATTGCGTACTGCACCCGACCGAGGAAACATATTTAAAATAGGTATTCCCGGTATTACTCACCACCCCGTTGCTAAACGCATAATCAAAATGTCGTGTCCATGGTCGGACAATCAAAATAGCCTCAAGCGAGACCACCACATCCGACTGGATGCGCTGGCCTTTGCGCGTGATAACCTTTGCCTGGAGCGGCGTCTCGGTGAATTTTACGCGATAGTATCGCTCTTTGTTGTCATGCGGGCCGGTATAATAAAATTTAAAACCCGCGCGTTCACCGCTCCCCAGCGTTAATTGCTTAGGCGAATACATGACTTCGCCGTCTTTTATTTCGGTTTCTTTTCCCTTCTCTTTAGGAACGTCTACCTGAATAAGCGACACGGTATAATTCTGACGCTCGCTGGTATCGTTTTTTATCGGCTGAAAAACAACTTCTCTTTCGGGAAGAAAATCAATATTCAGACTTTCGATAATTAAAGCATTTGCCCCTGTGGAAATGAAGCAATTTATTGCAAAAATAGCCAGGAATTTTCCAGTCATGGTTGATTAATTCCAGGATGCGCTAACATCTATTCTTCCCTGCGCGGTCACTTCACCAAACCAGCTATTTCCGTCATAGGTGGTTTTCGATACCGGATTATCCATAACGAACTGGAGGATCAGCGGTGTTTTCCAGAGCCACATATCGGTCACGCCGGAACTCATTTTGTCCCACTCTTCCGCATGGGTGGCCGGCGCCGGGATCGACAGTACTTCGCCTTTACAGTTGTGCGCCATCAGCGTCTGGCTTTTCCCCACCAGCACGTTGCCCGGAATGGGAACCGTAAAGCCGTTGCCGCTAAAGGCGCAGTAGTCCACCCCATTCAGGCTTTGGGTAGGCCCGGTGACTTTTACCGTGACCGCAATCGCCGCATCTTTTTGCGCCCCGCTGTAGGTGATGGTGTAGGGGATCTCAATGGGCGCTTCGCCGATAATGCCTTTCCCTGAGCCGCCCAGACCGTCAGGATCGAGGGTGTAATCCGGGTTGTCTGGCACAATTTCCAGCCCGGGTTCGATCGGGTTAATCACCAGGCCGCCCCCCGGCTGGAAGCAGAAATCCGCCGCCAGCGAGCTGTTGCCGGGCGTCAGACACAGGCTGACGATATTGCCAATGTTGCTGCCGTCCCCCGCCTGCGCCACGCTCAGAATTAACGCTTTCGGCAAAAAGATTTTAAGGTACGCATTGCCGCCGTTTTTCTGCGGCGCTGCAAGGAAGGTGTTCGCCAGGACACGCGTATCGCTCAGGATACCGCCGGAGATACTGTACCAGGTGTTTTCATCGAAGGTCAGCTCGGCGGCAAGCCCGGTGCCGCCGCTCATGTGCGATTGCAGCACGCTGTTGACGCGGGAAGAGGTGAGCGCCAGCCCTCCGTTGTAACCGGAGATATCTTCCCCAACAAACGTGTATTCGAGCAGGTCGCACAGGACGCCAGAGACCGTATTACGGGTGTACTTGGTGCAGGTGGCCCCCGTTGATCCATCGACAATCGTCACCTCGCCGCTGATCGGGTCAATACCCAGGTTAAGCGCTCTGGAGTTGGTCATGGTCAGCGTGCCCACCTTGTGAAGCGTATTGGTGGTGGTCACTTTGTTGATTGAGCTGATTTGCGGCGTGGAGGTGATGGTCACTTCATCCCCTGGCGCGGCGTTGAGCAAATAGTTAAAGAACGGATCGCCCAGTACCCAGCGCCCGTATGACGTGCCGGGCTCCATCACCGGCGGCTTAACCACCATCGACGTGTCGGTATAGCTGGTCGTCGGGGTGTACCCCGTGTTGCCGCAGGACGAGGAACACGCCGTCCCTTTAAAGAACGGAGAAGCGCTGGAACCGGTCACCGAAAAGTCGATAGTTAACGCGCTGCCTGCCGGGCCGTTGAAGCTGTTGTCCGGGATGTAAGTGGCGATACCGTTATTCGTTTTCGCACTCAGGGTCGGCCACTCGCGCGAACCGTGTAAAAACGCGGTCGACGTGCTGTTCAGACTAAACAGCCCCGCGCTGTTTCCCGTACCGTTATTGTCCGGGTTATTAATGGCGAAATAGGGCAGCTCCTGCGCCTGGGCCGCCGCGCTCATCAGCAGTAAATTAAGAGCGAATATCTTTTTCATCGTCACGTTCCTGCGTTCCTTTTGCTTCCTGCCAGACGAAATCGCCTTTGTCGCAGGAGATGTCCCCAAGCCACAGCGCACCGCGGTTAGACTCGATGTCCAGGCGCACTTCGCAGACGCTGTCGTCCGGCGTGGCGATACTCAGGACAGGGTTGTTCTTATCAACGTCGATCACGAAGCGTCCGTCGTTTTCCGTCCGGGTCAGCCCGACGTGGTTTTTGATCTGCATGGCGCCAATCGGGGCCCCGTTTGCATCCACAAGACGACCAAACAGAGTGACGATTTTCTTCACCTGCGGCTTCATCACCACGGTATTGCCCGGATAAACCGTGATATGGCGACGCGCATTCGCGCCAATCTCATAGCTTTCCGTACCGGTTTCACTGTTCATCACTTCCAGGTCATAAGCCTGGTATGCCGGCAGCGACAGCCAGGTCTTATCCCCTTTGATGCGTTCTGCCCGGCCGTTAAGCTTCAGGGTCAGCGCTTCATCAGATTTGAGACCGGTACTGACAATCACCCCTGCGCTTTCGGTGCCTTTCCCGGCGGCGATGGCCTCTTTGGACCAGCCCACGCTGCCGTCACTGGTCAGCGTGGAGTTCCAGCCTTTACTCATGCCGCTCTGGACGCTGAGGATGTTGCTGTTCCACGGCGTGTCGAAGTTCACGCTGCCGCCGCCGCTTACGCTGCGATCCTGGCGGCTGTTAAAGGCTTTTGAGACGTTGGCGGTAGCCGATTTCAGGTAATCGCCTTCAAACTGGCGGCTGGCGCTGACGTTCAGCGCCGTGCCGGTATCGCGATTGTGGGAAACGCCAACCGACACGGTATTGCCGAGCGGTATAGCGAAATCGAGCATCACGTAACGATCTTTCTCTTCGTAATACCCGTCGTATTTGTTGCGCGACATTCCCACCCGCAGGCGCGCCGTACCGTAGCGACCGGCGTATAACCCCTGGGAGTAGTCCAGCTGATAGCGTTTATAGCGATAGAGGTCGTCCTCCTGGCGCATCAGGCTCAGGTTGCCCGCCGAGGGCAGACCGAACGACGGCAGGCTAAAGGAGGCGCCCCAGGTATTGCCCTTGCTCTCATAGATATCGAGGAACTTGCCACTGGAGAGCTGTTCATGGGAGTACCACACCGAGCCGATCTGCCACGGCAGGCTGAGATTCGCCCCATAGTTGGCGCGATAGGTTCCGTCGGAGGCGGCCATGGTCTGGGTATTCACCGAGAAATAGCCCGTCAGGTTCAGGGAGGCCCACAGCTCGCTGACGATGTGTTCCCGCATCATGTAGGTGGAGGCGTTCCAGTCGACCATCCCGCTGCGCTTGCTGAACGAGGCTCCCACCAGCGACATGGTGTCTTTATGTTTGGTGTCGTAATCGTAGTAGTAGGTGTTGTCCTGCTCGTTTTTGCGTTTCGCGTATTTTTTATAATTGACGACGGATTTATCGCGGCTATACATCCCGCCCCACATCTGCCAGCGCAGCGTTTCCGACACGTTGCTGGAGAACGGCTTATTTACGGTGTACATGTTACGCGACACGGTGCGGCTTCCGCTCACCACCTCAACTTCGATGCTGTAGATCCCGTAGGGCAGGCTGCTGGTGTCAATTTCATGGTTGCCGACGTCAAAGCGCTGAATGCCGATAAGCTGCCCGTCACGACGAATACGGGCCTCGCCCGCCGTGGGGAAATAGACCACCACCGGCGTCAGAGAGAGCGTGTTATCGCGTTTGCGGGAGTTGGCCTGGTTGCCCATGGAAACGCCGTAGACTTCACCGCCGGAAATCCCGCTGACGCTCGCCAGAGACTGCATCGCCCAGCCGTTCAGCATGCCTGCGGCGTAGCGCATCCCCTGATAGTCGCGCTCCCACATAACCGCGTTCATCTGGGTATCGCTGCTGCTCTCGTTGACGTAGCCAGAGCCGTCGATCAGCACATGATCGACGCCCATTGAGATCCAGTTTCTCGCGTTCAGATAGCCCGACGACCAGCTGTCACCGTAGCCGCTCTCGGTGTGATACGCCCCGAGGTTGTAGGAGAACGTGCCGCTCAGGTCGTCAGACTCCGGCGCATCAATATCCACCTCACGCGGGCGAATATTCACCCCGTAGTCGCTCTGCGACAGATTCAGCAACAGGCGCATTTTTTTCTGATCCAGTTCGAACGCCGAACCCGCGCTAACCGGAATACGCATCTGGTCATCAAACTGCTTATCGTTAATGCTTTGCAGTAACGCCCGCATCTCTTTTGACAGACGAATGCCGTTATCAGACTCCTGGACCTGAACGTCCCTCAGCCCCAGCTTCAGATCTTTTGCAAAGAGCGTCACGTCACCGATACGAACATATTCGCTCGCCGTGCCTTCGTGGTTCCCTTGTTGTGCTGAGTGTGGACGCGTATTCACCAGATAGACGGGAATTTTGATCCCCTGCTCCAGCAGTGCATAAAGCGAGTCGGGAAAACGGTAATTAGCGATAACCACGGAGCTTGAGGCTGCATGCGCAAGCGCGGGCAGCGTGCCGGATGCGCAAGCCATCATCACCGGCAACACTAATTTATTTTTCACCATGCATCCTTACTTAACAGGAATGAACTGTTTCAGGTCCCATATTCCGAGATGAAAATGGTTATCCGTAACGTTGATATCCTCAATAGCGCGCGAGGTCTCTGGCATCAGGTAGAAGTTTTTGCTACACGGCGTGCCGGGGGATTCCGGATTCGGCTTCAGGCAGGTCCCGGTCGCATTGACGCGAAACGAGGTGTTCCCTTTATTGGTTATTTTTCCCGCCACATAGACGAAATCAATCTTCTTATCCCGGGGCTGAACCACCAGAATGGTGCTCACCACCGCGCGCGTCATCCCGGTGCCGTTTTTTGGCGAACCGCTGTCCACCTCTTCGCTTACCCCTTCATCCGTGAAGGTAATGCGGTAGTAACGCTCTTTGTTATCGGCGTTTCCGTGATAGTAAAATTTGACGATATTGCTGGTACCGGCGGGCATCACCATGCGCGTGGGCGTCAGCAACAGTTCGTCCACTTTCTCCGGATTAATGACGATCCCTTCATCCATTGGGCTGCTGATCCGCTGTGCGCGAACAGAAACAATACGCACGCTGTCTGCTTCGTTTTTTATTTCCTTAGCGGTGGAGTCAGCATCCGCAGAAATAATGGTGGTGACTTTTCCCACATTAATGGCCAGCGCGGAGGAAGAGATAAATAATAAAAATAAGAAGGCGGATTTGAGGTTAAACATGCTATTTCCCTAAACAGGGGCTTGCGCCCCTGGATCGATCAGGCCTTAGCCCCAGGTTGCGCGGAACGCAACAGACACGGTCCCTTCCCACAGGCTGTTGGTCAGGTCTTTGAACTCTTTCGCCGTACCGGCATTGTCCTGAGCGGAGTCAACGTAGAAGACGAATTTGTCCTGGCCGGTAATTTCGGTATCTGCCGCCGCGCCTGCGCTGGTGGTCAGGTTCCACAGGCCAGAAGAGACGCCGGTGTTAGAAGAGGAATCAACCAGCGTGGTCCATGCGGTTGATTTCGCCCCCACGGTGCCACCGATAGAGCCCAGGTCGTTACCGCCCCAACGCGCACCCACTTTCAGCTTGGTCGCTTCACCACCCACGCTGAACAGCGTGTTGTTTGAATCGTCGAGGATAGCTTCGAGTTTGAAGCTGGTCGCCGTAGAGTGATCGCCACGGATAGCCACATCAAACAGACCGGTGTCGGTGTTGAAAGATTTGGTGTTGGCGCTGTAAACAAAGTTCAGAGCACGCGTTGGCGTAACAACCAGATCGGATTCGCTGTCTTTGGTCGCGGTTGCCTGCCATGTGGCAGAAGCCGTCGTTTCTGCTGCATTAACTGCGCTCAGGGCAGAAACAGACAGCAGGGAGCCCAGAACGATAGCGTTCAGTTTGTTCATTTATTTAGTCCTTCAAAAAAGAATCCACGTGTATAAAAAGGGGAGCCCCTTTTTCGAGGCGGAGTATAGACAGCCGCAAAATAACGAGGCAATACAGAAAAATTCACTCGACGGAGAGCAACAATAAAAATATAAATAAATTTCTCGTATCTTATTGTTACGTATTGAGTAAATTACTCACTTTCCCGAGTAATAGATAAATATCGATTTTTTAATAAAGAGAAATATCAGGACGTCGGGACAGCCACACACATCATTACAGGCAACACCAGCCCCTTAATTAACCACGCATGTTTTTTTACGCTGGTAATATAGAAGAAGTTGATATTATCAAGTAACATTTCGTTTACAACGCCATCCGGCGCCGCATCATCTTCAGATTTATTCAGCTTTTTATCCTTAATATAAAAGATATTGCTTCCATCGACTTTTTCCACGCTGAGCGTGTAATTTCGGTCAATCAGGTAGCTTTTGCCCTCTTTCTTGAGCACGCCTTTATGAATAACCGTCACAACATCTTTGTTGTTAAACAGGAAAAGCGTGGTTAGCGACATATCGGTTGACTCACCCGTGGAATATGTTTTCCAGGAAATGGTATCTGACTGGCAGCCAAACCCCTCATCCTGCGTTCTGGTAAAATAGATCCATAACAACGCGATGACAGACAGCGCCAGTACGATACTGAACAGTACACTCATTTTAGTCCTTGACATATTTTAACTCCCGGTCAGGCTTCTGTAAGAAATGCAGTTCTTATAATCGTCGATACTGTCCTGCTGATAACAGATGGCCAGGAAATAATTTTCTATCTGCGACTTTTTAAACCTGGAATAGTAAGCATCTGCAACCTGATGTTGACAGTCGATATGTTGACTGGCGATGACCTCTTTTACGTGATTAAAGTAGTGCTGTCGCGGCTGATACATATTCTTATCGATCAGGTATACCGTACACCGGTCCACTTTACCGAGCAGATGCATATCAGAATCTTTCAGGCTCTCGGCATAGGAATCCCTTTGGTGCAACAGTAAAACAGCGGTGCCGATAACGGTAATCAGTAATAAGGTGCAGAAAGAAATAAAGAGTCTGTGCAGCGATATTAATTGTTTAGGCGGATCGGCATCTTTCTTATGCGCTAGCGTATCGAATGATTCAGAGGCAGATTGTTCACTAAGCGTTGAAACAACCGGCGGCCTGACCGTGTGGTGTTCAATATGCGCGGCAAGGCTAAATCCCTTGCCACGTATCGTTTTTATCAGTAAAGGGTCGCATCCTAATGTACGAAATGCTTTTCTGATTTCACTTATGGCAACATTCAGACTCACCGAAGAACCAGAGAAACCATGATCCTCCCAGACCTTCTTTATCAGGTCGTCTCTGTCGAGAGTTTTACCATTATTGATGATAAGTTCATAAAGCAGACGACCCGCCTGGTTAGATAACTTAATGGATGACTCTTCCTCTCCATTAATCATGATCATACCGGTGTCGACTTCATAAAGCATTGTAAGATCAATGAGATACTTCATATTATTATTACGCCATTGTTAAAATTATGTGCATTTGCCAGGCAATAATAAGTCTAAAGTTTGTGTGGTCAAGTCGCGTGATATTAATTGAGAGATGAATTCATAAAGCTTCATTAATTAACAATTATTAAATCATTAATAAAAATATTTGAACCAACGCATTTAGGTTAAAACATTAAAAAAAACTAACACACAAGATTATAATCTTAAACTTTAGAAATTGTTGGAATAATGTTTTGTTATGTACTTTTTTAGTGCAACATAATATCGTCAAAGCATTCTCCCGAGTCGCCATGCGTCTAGCCGGTACATCAGGGACATGTGTAGCCGATTAACATTCATTTTAAATAACACAAATCTTCATGGAGTTTATCATGTTCAAATCGATCATGACCGTATCACTGCTGGCCGCTGCTATTGCCTCTACCAGCGCAGTGGCCGCAGACAATTCAGCGGGTGGTATCATTAACTTTACCGGCGCTATTACCGATACAACCTGTACCATTAACGGCGGTAAAAGCGCAGACTTTACCGTTGCGCTTTCCCCTATTTCGGTAAAAGATGCAGGCACCACGGTTGGCCTGATCACTAAGAATAAAAAATCTATTGCGCTGACTTTCTCAGGTTGTTCACCAGCAGCCGGAACGACCGGCACCCCGCTGAAAGTGTATTTCTCCAGCGCGGATAATATTTCCACTGACGGTAAATACCTGCTCAATAACAGCGTGAACGAAAGCGATGCCAGCGTGGCACGTAATGTCGGTTTTGCGCTAGTGGAGCCAGGTTCGTCTACGCCAATTACCCTGAACCAGCCTTACACCACAGATATTATGGGTACAGCGACCGCGCCAGATTCCGAGACGCTGACGCTGGATGTTTATTATTATAAAACGAACGCCGCTGCCGCCACCGTGGGCGAGTTAAGCTCCAACGTAACGTATACCATTTCCTACCTGTAATAATGATTATTCAGGCTCTGTTTTCGCAGAGCCTGTATTTAAGGTTGCAATCATGCGCAAGGCAATTTTGCTGGCAGGCTTACTGCTAAGCACCGGTCACTCATGGGCCAATATTGTCATTAATGGCACCCGTGTCCTTTATCCTGAAAATAACAAAGAGGTGATCGTCCAGTTAATGAATACGGGCGATGCGCCCGCTCTGGTGCAATCCTGGATAGATGACGGTGATATTAATTCCACGCCGGAAACAGCCAATGTGCCGTTTTTGCTGTCGCCGCCAGTGATAAAGGTTAACGAACATAATGGCCAACAGCTTCGTATTAAAAAGCTGCCGTCCAGCTTGCCTGCGGATCGCGAATCCGTCTTTTTCCTGAATGTTCTCGACATTCCGCCCAGACCTGAAAATCTGCAAAATCAGAATACCGTTCAGCTGGCGATTAAATCCCGTATCAAACTTTTTTACCGGCCCGCTGCGCTGAAAGGCACGCTGGATGACGCGGTGGCGAAACTGACGCTCGCCGCCGAAGGCGATCGCTTTCGCATTACAAATAACAGTCCGTTCCATATTACGGTCGCCAATATTTCGCTGGGTAAAACGAAATTGCTCCAGGAGTCCCCTATGGTTTCCCCGTTTGGGCAGCTGACGGTCGCCGCAAAAAATACGGTTAAGCGCGGACAGACCTTCCAGCTGATGTATGTGGACGATCTTGGCGCGTATAAAACCCGGACTTTCACCAGTCAGTGATCGGAAAGACTCACCATGAAAATGAAACAAAACAGACTCTGTCTGCTGGCAGTCTGCACGCTTCTGCTTTCGCATAAATCAGGGGCCGTCTCGTTTGATCCCTCCCTGCTTGCTGGCGCATCCGGTGAGTCCGATCTGTCTCGCTTTTCCGAAAACAACGCCATGCCTGCCGGCAGTCAGGAGATGGATATCTACGTAAACGGCAGCTGGAAGGGACGTTATACCGTCATCTACGGCGAGCAGCGTGACGACATCCGCATTGCCTGGAAAGATGCCCGGTCGCTTGGCATCAACACCACGTCCGTGCCTGCGCCCGCCATTGCGCACGGGCAGGTTCAGCTGCGCGATCTGGTTCAGGGCGGTGAAGTCAAAACCGATACCAGCACCCTGAGTCTGGCGCTTACCGTTCCGCAGGCGGCCGTGCTGCGTACTGAAGAAGGTTACATTGCCCCCCAGTTCTGGGACGAGGGGATACCGGCGCTGATGCTCTCGTGGAACACGACCTGGTACAACACCCGCGCGAAAGGCGCTGCGAAAGACACAAATGATGATTTTTATGCCGGGCTGGATTCCGGCGCCAACCTGTTCGGCTGGCAGTTTCGCGACAGCAGCGCCTGGCGGAAAACGGCCAGCGGAGAGAGTAGCTGGCAGAATAATACCCGCTACCTGCGCCGTCCCCTGGCCTCGCTGAAATCCAACCTGACGCTGGGTGACTTTTATATTCCTGGCGATCTGTTTGATTCCCTGCGCGTGCGCGGCGTGTCGCTGGCGTCGGACATGAAGATGCGCCCAAATTCACAGCAGGGTTTTTCACCGGTGGTTCACGGCGTGGCACGGACGAACGCCCTGGTGAAAGTTATCCAGAATGGCAACGTGATCTATCAGGAGAATGTGCCGCCGGGCCAGTTTACCCTCGACAGCATTCAGCCTACCGGCTCCGCGGGCGATTTGCTGGTGGTGGTGCGTGAAGCGGACGGTTCACAGCAGTCCTTCACGGTGCCGTTTTCCGCCGTACCCGGGATGCTAAAAGAAGGGGTGAGTCAGTACAGCGTGGTGGCGGGTAAAGTGCATCAGAACACGCTCGATGCCGAACCCGCATTCATGCAGGCCACGCTGCGCTACGGGTTTAATAACCTCATCACCGGGTATACCGGGACGATTATTAGCGATAACTACCAGGCCGGGCTTGTCGGTACCGGGTGGAACCTTCCCTTTGGCGCGGTCTCGTTTGATGTCACCCACGCCAAAACCACCCTACAGGATCGCACCAGCAGCGGTCAGAGTTATCGCGTGTCGTACAGCAAATTTATCGATACCACCGCCACCAACTTCACCCTGGCGGCCTATCGCTATTCCACTAAAGGCTATTACAGCTTCAGCGACGCGCTCTATTCGCGCGAAGGGTATCAGCGCCTGAGAGCGCAGTACGACGACTATGAAGATCGGTTTGGCGTTGCGCCCGACATGTCGCTAAGCACCTGGGACGCCATGCGCGCGGCGCAGCCCAAGAATACCTTTACGCTTAACCTTAATCAGCGCCTGCTCAATAACTGGGGCACGGTGTTTGTCTCCGGCACACAGCGCGATTACTGGAACTCACAGCAAACCACGCGCGAATACCAGATGGGCTATTCCAACGCCATCGGCCGCGCCAGCTATACCCTGTCGGCCAGCCGGGTACGGAAAAGGGACAGTGAAGAAGAGACGCGCCTTTACCTCTCCCTCAGCCTGCCGTTCTCGCTGTTTGATAATAATGCGTGGATCACCTCCAGCCTGACGGCCAGCGATTCGCATTACGAGCAGAGCAATATCAGCATGAGCGGGAACGCGCTGGCGTCGAACCGACTGAGCTACACCCTCTCCGGCAGTAATGCGCGGGGGGGGGAAAAATGCGGCAAGCGTTAACGCCGCGTACCGTTCGAACTTCGCGACACTCGGTGGCTCTTACAGCGAATCCTCCGACTACCGCCAGACCGGGCTCAGCGGACGCGGCAGCCTGGTGGCCTACCCGTGGCACGTTCTCGCCTCAAACGAAACCGGCACAACCATGACTATCGTCGATGCGCCAAAGGCGGAGGGGCTGATGGTGAACGGCGATGAAAGCATTATGACGAACCGCGATGGCGTGGCGCTGGTGCCTTACGCCACCCCGTATCGCAAAAACGCCATTACGTTAACTGAAACGGAAAACAGCGCTGGCGCGGAGGTGATCGGCAATATGGCTAACGTGGCTCCTTACGACGGGGCGGTGAGCTATATCCGCTTTGAAACCGACAAGCGCCAGTCATGGGTACTTCATGCGACGCGCGCCGACGGCAAACCGCTGCCCTTTGGCACCGAAGTGCTGGATGAACATGGTGAATCTGTCGGGTATGTCGGACAGGCCAGCGTACTGTATATCCGTGCTGAACAGCCGCCACGCGCGCTCAACGTGCATCTCCGCGGCGGAAAGTGCGAAATCTCCTCCCCGGCCTGGGGGCTGAACAGCCCCTCATCGGTTTGCCATTAATTACGGATTATCAAAATGTTACGATCATTCATGTTCCTGCTCCTCACCAGCGTTAGCGGGATGAGCTATGCCACCTGCTCCGGCAGCAGCATCGTTTATGGCACACCGATTACCATTGATTTATCGGATAAGCTGAGCCCGGCCACGCCCACATGGACCGGCAGCTTCACCACCCAGTACAGCGGCTCGTTCAACTGTACGACGGGTAATAGCGAATTTTCTTACACGCCGATCCTCTCGACCGACAGCAAATACGCGACCATCCTCGGATTCAGCAACAACAAGTATATGGTGCGGGCGGAGATCACCAATCCCCCGGCCAATAAAACCCTGTCTGCCAGCGGTAGCCATACGGCGTCTGAGCTGAATACACCGTTTACGGTTCGCTTCACCCTCGTTAACCAGAGCGGCACCACCCTGACGGGGGATACGGCGAACATGAGCGACGTTCTGTTCGTCAGCGACATGAGCGGGTTATCTATCTGGGAAATCATCACCTGGCCAATCAATCAGGTCATCAAGATAGCGCAGTGGTTATTCAGCGGGTTCAAGTGGCCTTACGACAACCGCGATATGTTTGGTCAGCCGATGATCATCAAATACGCGCCAAAACTGACTACCTGTTCCTTTGATAATGCGGGGCTGACCGTGGCGCTGCCGACGCTCGGCATTCCCCAGCTCAGTGCATCCTCACAGCCGGGGCTGACGCCTTTTTCACTGAACATGAGCTGTCAGAACGTCGGGGTTAATGGCAATTCCGATCGGGCAATTGAGATGTTTCTGTCCAGCACGCAGCTGCTTTCGACCGACAGCTCGGTGCTGATCGACAGCAGCAGTAGCGCGGCGCAGGGCGTGGGGCTCCGCCTGATAAAACGTGACGCCCCGCAAACGCCGGTGACCTTCTCTACCTCGACCACCAGCCGTGGCAACGCCACAATGATCTTCAGCGTGGCGGCTGGCGCGGCGCTGGACGAACATTTCACCCTTCCGATGGCGGCGTACTATTACGTGTGGGCACCCGCCCAGGTGAGCCAGGGTAAGATCAATACATCGGCTACGCTGAATATTATCTACCCCTGATGTGGACTATTCCTCCATCTTTCCAACCGCCTGCACATACTTAATCAGTTCGCTGTGGTTGGAAAGATTCAGCTTTTTCATCGCATTATGCTTCTGCGTCGCAATAGTACTGACCGAACGGTTTCGATGACGGGCAATCTCCGTCGTTGAAAATCCTTCCACAATAAGATGAAGCACCTCCCACTCTCTGGCCGAGAGGATGGAGCGCGCCCGGGAGCCGGACCGCATTACCCGCCTGAGCCACGAAGAGATCGACGGTTTTTGCCCGTCCGCCATGAGCAACGCGGGTAATTCCTTTTTCAGTTCAGTCAATTCATCCTGCTGACTGATGGTTAATTCAAATTTCATCTCCAGAACTTTTTTTAACAGCCCGTAAGGCAGCTCGGGCACCAACAGAACACGCCTGACGTGATGGGTTTTACATAAAGATGTAAAACGGCTGCTGACCTCCGCACTCCACTCTTTATGATTAAGCAGATAATTAAATTCAGTGAAGAAAACATCCACGTTATTATCCGCCACCGCCGCCAGCGCCTGTTCTGTGGAATCGACCTGAGTAATGTTCAGTACGTAATCGGGTAAAAGATCCTGGAGCGCCCGGAATATTATCTCTTTAAATATATTTATTTTGTAAAACACCATTACCCTTACGATACGTTCAGTATTATTCATGTCTTTTCTAAATTCTCGTGACCGGAGGAAAATGATAATAGTTTATGTACTCACCACTCACAACCTCTTCGCGCCAGGATTTTATCCTTCTCAGGCTTAAAAATCTGAACAAGGACATTAAATTCATAGAAAAAATTCTATTTTATTCTGCACGCCGTTTCCCCTCGCAGATAAAGCCCTGTCGATAACCCTGCCACGATCACAATTTTTCTTACAGAAACAGCAGTAACTCACTGAAAAGGCGGTGGATTAACCCCATTAATCAACCTTCTGATGCTTATTATCCGCTCATTTACAGAATAAAAATCTGGCATGAATATTATTAGAAGATTAAAACAATTGCATATACCATTAAAACCCTTTTTCAATTTTATCTTCCTCTAATAATTGGCATCAGCTTTACTCGACGGTTTGTATTGGCTTACATTGATGCCATCGCATCGCGTTATATAAAAAAGTGCTCGCTATTCTTTTAATAAGAGAGTGCGAACCGCCATTTTCTCTTATATGGACTGTTTACTCAGCGAAAGGAGAATGCCAATGCAAAATAAAAAAACAATTCATGTTGCCGTTGTTGACAGCTGCGAATTCACGATGATTGGCCTGCAATCGCTTGGAAAGCGTGAGCCTGATGAAAAACACGACGTTATTTTCCATGGGTTTACCCATATCGAAGAACTTGCTATGAGTGAACAACTCTTTGATATCATCATTTATGATCCGTTGAATACGCGTCATTTCCGGGTGACGACAAATGACGACATTCTCTGCATTAAACAGAAACAAGTGACGGCGAAGATCTATATCTATTCGTTATCCGCCGGCTATTTGAAATTCAAACATGTCGATGGGGTCATCAGCAAAAGAGTCTCCCTGGGGGATATCAAAGCGCTGTGGCAAATACTGATGAGCCAGACACCGCAAGAGTCTGGCCGTTACAACGTAGGCATGACGACCCGCTTACGCACCCCGGCGAGGCTGTCCAGCGAGGAGGCCAGCGTATTGCGCGGCTATTCCTGTAATCTCAAAACCAAGCAAATCGCCCGTCAGCTGGGGTGTAACGTCAGGCTGGTTTACTTTTATAAGAACAACGCCATGAACAAGCTTAAAGCCGTGCGTGGCCCCTCGTTTTACCAGAGCATTCGCTGGATCCTGAATTAAGAATTTGACCGTGTGTCGTTTGCCTTTTGTTCCCGTGTCCGCGGGAACCTTTTTTTCATTTCCTGAAGGCTGTTCCATGTATACCGTTCTTCCCTCTCCCCTGTTGCAACGTATCTCAGGGCTGCGCTTCCAGCCGCTTGTCGATCTTCATTCGGGCCAGGTGTTCGCGCATGAAGTGCTTGTGGAGATCCGTAACGTCAATCTTGAGGTGCTGTTTGCCTCGCTGCCCTCGCGCAGCGCGCTGCAAATCTTCTTCTGGCAGGCCAACACCCTGTTACAGATACCCGCCCGGGACGCTTACTGGCTAAACCTTCCGGCAGAACACCTTCTCAACGAACGCGCTATCCGGTTGTTGCTGGCGTTACGCCATCAGCAGCGGTTAACGATTGAAATTCAGGATCCCCTCACCATCACACGGCTGAGCGAGGATGAGCAACGTCGCCTTCATGCCACGCTTGTTCGGTTAAAAGAGGCGGGATGGCAAATCTGGCTGGACGATTTAACCCGGGAGTTGGCGGAGGCGTTCGCGCGACTTGCGCTGCCGCTGGATGGGGTGAAAATTGACCGCTCAGCGCTGCGCGAGCGCGCGCCGCTTGCCCCGTTTGTACAGGAGGTCAGGGCAGGTATCGCGCAATCAATTCTTATAGAAGGCATCGAAAACTCGCGGGATCTGGCGCGCGCCCGCGCGTCCGGCGCACAGTCTGGTCAGGGTTTTCTGTGGCCCGAAAGCCGAACCGATGCCCGCGTAACGCTTTGACGGCCAGCGGAGCGCTGGCCTTTTTACCGGGGCTTACCAGCCCGGCACCGCGCCACCGTTAAAAATGGTCTCCGCCGCTTTCGCCACTTCCGGCGACTGATAGGACTGGATAAATTCCTTCACGTTTTCGGCGTCTTTGTTCTCTTCACGCGTGACCACAATATTCACGTAGGGTGAGTTTTTGTCTTCGATAAAGACGCTGTCGTGTACCGGGGAAAGCCCCGTTTGCTGGAGATAGGTGGTACTGATGATGGCCACATCCACTTTCGGATCGTCCAGCACGCGCGGCAGCTGCGCCCCTTCCAGCTCCATAATCTGTAAGTTTTTCGGGTTCGCGGTAATATCCAGCGCCGTTGGCAGCAGGCCAACATCCGGTTTAAGGGTAATCAGCTTCTCTTTTTGCAGCAGCAACAGCGCGCGGCCAAGGTTGGTGGGATCGTTTGGAATCGCAATGGTTGCGCCGTCCTTCAGCTCAGAGACCGATTTAATCTTTTGGGAGTAACCCGCCATCGGGAAGACGAAGGTATTGGCCACGGCGACCAGCTTGTAATTGTGCGCCTTGTTATCTTCTGCGAGGAACGGGCGATGCTGGAAGACGTTGGCGTCCAGTTCGCCCTGGTTGGTGGCATCGTTGGGCAGCAGCGAGCCGCTAAAGCCCACCAGCTCAACATCCAGACCGTATTTCTCCTTTGCCACCTTTTTGGCGACTTCCGCCACGTCCTGCTCAGCGCCATTGATCACGCCGACTTTAATGTGTCTGGCATCATTGCCGCCCTGATCACAGCCCGCGAGCAGCAGGCCAGTCAGGAGAAGCGCACCCATTCGAAGTTTCACGAGACAGTTCCTTTTGAAAGACGTTTTGAAGACTATATCGACAACGAGACGGCAGGCTAAAAAACGAAAAGGAATCAGTAAGACGGTTAAGTTATATGCGGCCTGTTGCCGGGTGGCGCTGCGCTTACCCGGCCTACGTGACGGGGGAAGTGTAGGCCCGGTAAGCGTAGCGCCACCGGGCGATGGGCATCAGGCTACGGTAGTCCAGGCGCAAGCAGAACCGCTAACCTCACGCCTGCCGACGCAGCGGCGCTTCGCGCAAAAACCACGACAACACAAACGCCAGCACCATAATCCCCGCCGCCAGCATGAACACCGCATGGATCGCCGAGCCGAACGCATCCAGATAGTCCAGACGCAGGGCATCAGGCAGATGGTGTATGGCAACGGGATTAAGTTCGCGCGGCAGTTCCGCCCCTTCCGGCAGCCTGTCGATCAGACCTGATTGCAGAATATGGGTGAACACCGCGCCAAACAGCGCGACGCCAATCGCCCCGCCAATGGAGCGGAACAGCGTCACCCCAGACGTCGCGACGCCGTATTGATCGGCTGACACGCTGTTTTGCACCGCCAGCACCAGCACCTGCATCACCAGTCCCAGCCCCATGCCCAGCACGCCGGTAAACAGGTAAAGCTGCCAGGTTGGAGAGGTGATTGAAATGCGCGTCAGTAACATCATCCCCACCACGCCGAGCAGCGTGCCGAGGATCGGGAACAGACGATATTTCCCGGTACGGCTGATGATGCGCCCGCTTATGATGGAGGTGAGCAACAGCCCCCCCATCAGGGGGATCAGCTGCAAACCGGCCTGCGTCGGCGTGGCGTCTTTTACCACCTGTAAATAGAGCGGCAGGAAAGTGACGGAGCCAAACAGCGACATGCCGATAATAAAACCGATCAGGCTACAGAGCAGGAAGCTGCGGTTGCGGAAGAGCGACAGCGGGATAATCGGCTCCCACGCCAGCCGCTCTTCGTAGATAAACCCGGCGATCCCCGTCAGGCCGAAGGCCAGAATACACCACAGCTGCGGGTCGCTCCATTGGCGGATCGTCCCGCCCTCGGTGGTAAACAGAATGATGCACAGCAACGCCATGCTGAGGTAAATCGCCCCCAGGTAGTCAATCTCATGCTTGCTGCGCCGCGCGCTGCCGTGGAAAACCGCGCCAATCACCAGCAGGGCAAACAGCCCCAGCGGCAGGTTGATGTAGAAAATCCAGCGCCAGGATGCGTGCTGAACGATAAACCCGCCGATCAGCGGCCCTATCACCGTCGCCAGGCCAAACACGCCGCCAAACAGCCCCTGATAGCGACCCCGATCGGCAGGCGGGATCACGTCCGCCACGGCAGCCATGCTGATCACCATCAGACCGCCGCCCCCCAGCCCTTGCAGGGCGCGCATCAGCACCAGCTGGGTCATGTTCTGCGCCAGACCGCACAGCGCGGACCCTACAAGAAACAGCACAATCGCGATTTGCAGAACGATTTTTCGGCCAAACAGATCGCCGAATTTGCCGTACAGCGGCACCACGATGGTCGAACTGAGAATATAGGCCGTTACCACCCACGAGAGCTTATCCAGCCCGCCCAGCTCACCGACGATGGTCGGCAGCGCGGTGGAGACAATGGTCTGATCCAGCGCCGAGAGCAGCATCACCAGCAGGAGTGCGCTGAACAGCAGCTTAATCGACGGCGCCTTTTTCGCAGGTTGAGTCATTACGTCGGACTCCATAAGACATCACTTGAAATTAATTAATCGTATAATTAATATTTGTGGAAGTGATGAATAAGATCAAGAGATACGGTGACCATGCCAGCACAAAAGGACAATTCTGAACCCCGCCGCCCCGGTCGGCCACGCGGCGGCAAGCGCGTTACCGCCAGCCGTGAACAGCTGCTGGACATCGCCCTGAACCTCTTTTCCCGCCAGGGGATCGCCAATACGTCGTTGAACGCCATCGCCCGCGAAGCAGGCGTGACGCCCGCCATGCTGCACTACTACTTCAACTCCAGAGAACAGTTACTGGATGCGATGATTGAGGAGCGCTTCCTGCCGTTACGCGAGCGGATCGGGGCGATTTTCGCCGACAACCGGGATTCGCCGGTGGATGCCCTGACGGAAATGGTCAGGGTGCTGGCCGAACTGGCGGAAAAGTATCGCTGGTTTGCCCCGCTGTGGATGCAGGAGGTGATTGGCGAGATGCCGGTACTGCGCACCCATTTGCAGGCACGCTTTGGCGATGAGAAATATCACACCACGCTGGCAACCATCAAAGGCTGGCAGCAGGAAGGAAAGCTGAATCCGGCGCTGGCCCCCGAACTGCTGTTCACTACGCTGCTGAGCCTGGTGCTGGTGCCGTTCTCCCGCATGCGCAATGACGAGAGGCTTAGCGCCCTCTCGCCGGAGATCGTGGTGCGCCACGTGTTAGCCGTGATAGGCACCGGGATCGGCGGTTAAAGATTTTTGGACAGATAGTGTCTCTGCATTCCCTGATAAGGGTAATCCTGCAAGGACATCTGCACCTGATAACCCTGTTTTTCATAGAACGGACGCGCCTGGAAGCTGACCGTATCCACCAGCGCGTGACGACAGCCTTTGCGACGGGCCTCCTCTTCAGCCGTTTTGATAAGCTGGCTTCCCACACCCGTACCCCGCACGCTGTCACTGACCCACAGATAGTCGATGTTCAGCCAGTCGCCTTTCCGTACGCCGATTAACCCGCCCAGCATGACGCCATTGTCGTCTCGCATATATACGCCAATATCGCCACTAAACGTCGCCAGATCTAAATACTGCGCGTTATAGGCTCTTAGCCCCGTTAATAATTCTTCTTTTTCTTCAGCCGTGACTTTATCTGTAATGCTCAGGTGCATAAATCTCTCCTTATTTTCAGCGCAATCTGAATATCTCACAGCTTAACCTTCATAAAAACTCCTTATTTCCTCCATTGTTTAAACAAGGAAATATTCATTCAATATGTAAATAAAAAAAACCTTTCCAATAGGCTCCGAAAACGTATAATGAGAACGATCATTCTCACTTTTTACGGTAGCCGACGATGAGCACAAAGCTGGAAGAACGACAAAAACTACGGCAGGACGAAATCATCACCGCCGCGCGCCGCTGCTTTCGCGCCAGTGGATTTCACGCTGCCAGCATGTCGCAGATCGCCAGCGAAGCCAGGCTCAGCGTCGGACAAATCTATCGCTATTTCAGTAAAAAAGACGCGATCATTGAAGAGATGATCCGGCGCATTATCGACTCACGTATTGAGGAGATGCAGGGCAAAACCCTGGTTGAAGGGATGCCGCAGGCGCTTGCCTGGCGCCAGACGCTTAACGAAGATGATGACGCGCTAATGCTCGAAATGTCCGCAGAGGCCACGCGCAATCCGCTGGTGGCAAACATGCTGATCGAAGCCGAAGCCCGCATGTTCGCCAACGCCTGTGAGCACCTTAAAAAGCAGTTCCCCCACCTGAGCGATGAGCATATTCGCTGCTGCGTGGAGATTACCGCTGTGATGATCGAAGGCACGATTTACCGTCGACTCACGCCTTTAAAAGTACCGTCAGAACAATTAGAGCCCATATACCAGAATATTTTAAATATGCTTTTCTCTGCGAAGTAATCGCATGTGAATAATTAGCGGAAATAATTAATTTCCCTTTTTTCATTTCTGGCTCTGCCAGAGATGCGGGATCGCTGTGCTTTTAATTAGCCCTCCTCCCTGTTAAGCGATTAACAGGGCAGGCTTCGTTCACCCTGGAAAAAGATTATGAAAACCATAACAACCTCCATCGCGGCATTACTCCTCCTGACAGGGTGCGATAATGCGCAAACATCTGCTCCTCAACGTCCTCTTCCGGAAGTGGGGATTGTCACACTCATGAGCCAGCCGGTGTCCGTCGTTAGCGAGCTGACCGGCCGCACCGCCGCCGCGATGAGCGCCGAAGTGCGCCCTCAGGTGGGCGGCATTATTCAGAAACGGCTCTTCACCGAAGGCGATACGGTCAAGGCCGGGCAGGCGCTGTATCAGATCGATCCTTCCAGCTACCGCGCCGCTTATAATGAAGCTGCCGCCGCACTGAAACAGGCGCAGGCGCTGGTGCAGGCCGACTGCCAGAAAGCCCGACGCTATGCGCAGCTGGTGAAGGACGACGGCGTATCACGTCAGGATGCGGAAGACGCGAAGTCCACCTGTGCGCAGGACAAGGCCAGCGTCGAGTCAAAGAAAGCCGCGCTGGAAAGCGCCCGCATTAACCTCAACTGGACCACCGTCACCGCGCCGATTGCCGGACGTATCGGCATCTCCTCTGTGACCCCTGGCGCGCTGGTGACCGCCCAGCAGGATACCGCGCTGGCCACCATTCGCGGGCTGGACAGTATGTACGTCGATTTAACCCGTTCCAGCGCCGATCTGCTGCGTTTACGCAAGCAAACCCTCGCCAGCAACAGCGATACGCTGAACGTGTCGTTGATCCTCGAAGACGGCAGCAGCTACAGCGAAAAAGGCCATCTGGCGTTAACCGAAGTGGCGGTGGATGAGTCTACCGGCTCAGTCACCCTGCGCGCCGTCTTCCCGAACCCGCAGCATCAGCTTCTGCCGGGCATGTTCGTCCGCGCCAGAGTGGATGAAGGCATCATGAATGACGCGATCCTCGCCCCGCAGCAGGGCATCACTCGCGACGCCAAAGGCACCGCCACCGCGCTGGTGGTGAACGCCAGCAACAAGGTCGAACAGCGTCAGCTGGAGACGGGTGACACTTACGGCGACAAATGGCTGGTGCTGAGCGGTTTGAAGGCTGGCGATAAGCTGATTGTGGAAGGCACCGACAAAGTCACCGCCGGGCAGGAAGTGAAAGCTGAAGAGATGAAAACCAACGGAGGAAACGCCTGATGTTTTCCCGTTTCTTCGTGCGTCGCCCGGTCTTTGCCTGGGTTATCGCCATTCTCATCATGCTCGCCGGGATACTGGCGATCCGCACGCTGCCCGTTGCGCAGTACCCGGACGTTGCCCCGCCGTCGATCAAAATATCCGCCACCTACACCGGCGCCTCCGCACAAACGCTGGAGAACAGCGTGACGCAGGTGATCGAGCAGCAGCTCACCGGGCTGGATAACCTGCTCTACTTCACCTCCACCAGCAGCTCGGACGGGTCGGTGAGCATTAACGTCACGTTTGAACAGGGAACCGATCCGGACACCGCTCAGGTACAGGTGCAGAATAAAGTCCAGCAGGCAGAATCGCGCCTGCCGACCGAGGTGCAGCAGTCCGGGATCACCGTCGAAAAATCCCAGAGCAACTTCCTGCTGATCATGGGCGTATATGACAAAACCGACACCGCCAGCAGCTCGGATATCGCCGACTGGCTGGTGAGTAATATGCAGGATCCGCTGGCGCGCGTGGATGGCGTCGGTAGCCTACAGGTGTTCGGTGCAGAATACGCGATGCGCATCTGGCTCGACCCGGCGAAGCTGGCGTCGTACTCGCTGATGCCCTCCGACGTGCAGAGCGCGATTGAAGCGCAGAACGTGCAGGTTTCCGCCGGTAAAATCGGCGCGCTGCCCTCGTCGAACGCCCAACAGCTGACCGCCACCGTCCGCGCTCAGTCGCGTCTGCAAACGGTCGATGAGTTCAAAAAGATCATCGTCAAGAGCCAGTCCAACGGTGCGGTGGTGCGCATCAGCGACGTCGCGCGCGTGGAGATGGGCAGCGAAGATTACACCGCCACCGCGAAGCTGAACGGCCACCCGGCGGCGGGTATGGCGGTGATGCTCTCACCGGGCGCCAACGCGCTTAACACCGCCACGGCGGTAAAAGATAAGATCGCCGAGTTCAAAAAGTCGATGCCGGAAGGCTACGACGTGGCCTACCCGAAAGACAGCACCGAGTTCATCAAGATCTCCGTTGAGGACGTGATTCAGACCCTGTTCGAAGCCATTATCCTCGTGGTGGTGGTGATGTACCTGTTCCTGCAAAACATCCGTGCGACGCTGATCCCGGCGCTGGCGGTGCCGGTGGTGCTGCTGGGCACCTTCGGCGTGCTGGCGCTGTTCGGTTACTCCATCAACACCCTGACGCTATTTGCGATGGTGCTGGCGATAGGGCTTTTGGTGGATGACGCCATCGTGGTGGTGGAAAACGTCGAGCGTATTATGCGCGACGAAGGGCTGCCCGCCCGGGAAGCGACCGAAAAATCGATGGGCGAAATTTCCGGCGCGCTGATCGCCATTGCGCTGGTGCTCTCTGCGGTATTCCTGCCGATGGCCTTCTTCGGCGGCTCTACCGGGGTCATTTACCGCCAGTTCTCGGTCACCATTATTTCGGCGATGTTCCTCTCCGTGGTGGTGGCGCTGACCCTGACGCCCGCGCTGTGCGGCACGATCCTGAATCACACCGCTCCGCACAAAAAGGGCTTCTTCGGCGCGTTTAACCGCTTCTACAGTAAGACCGAGCACGGCTATCAGAACAAGGTGCTGCGCGCCCTGCGCCGTTCCGGTGGCATGCTGGTGATCTACGCCCTGCTCTGCGGCGCGATGGGGTTCGCCATGCTAAAACTGCCGGGCAGCTTCCTGCCAACCGAAGACCAGGGTGAAATCATGGTGCAGTACACCCTGCCTGCCGGCGCAACCGCGGTGCGTACCGCCGAGGTAAGCCGCCAGGTACGCGAGTGGTTCCTCACCAAAGAGAGAGCCAATACCGACGTGATCTTCACCATTGAAGGCTTCAGCTTCAGCGGCAGCGGCCAGAACGCCGGGATGGCGTTCGTCTCCCTGAAAAACTGGTCAGAGCGCAAAGGCGATGAGAATACCGCCCAGGCCATTGCCCTGCGCGCCACGCAGGAGCTGAGCACCATTCGGGATGCCACAATTTTCGCCATGACGCCCCCGGCGGTGGATGGTTTAGGCCAGAGCAACGGCTTTACCTTTGAGCTGATGGCCAGCGGCGGCACCGACCGCGACGCGCTGCTGAAACTGCGTAACCAGCTGATTGGCGAAGCCAACCAGGACAACTCGCTGCACGCCGTGCGCGCCAACGATCTGCCGCAGATGCCGCAGCTTCAGGTGGATATCGATAACAACAAAGCCGTGTCGCTGGGGCTGTCCCTGAGCGACGTCACCGACACCCTCTCCAGCGCCTGGGGCGGGACCTACGTGAACGACTTTATCGATCGCGGCCGCGTGAAAAAGGTCTACATCCAGGGCGACAGCGACTATCGCGCCGTGCCGTCGGATCTCAACAAGTGGTATGTGCGCGGCAGCGACAGCACCATGACACCGTTCTCCGCCTTCGCCACCACCCGCTGGGAGTACGGCCCGGAAAGCCTGGTGCGCTACAACGGCTCGGCGGCGTATGAGATTCAGGGCGAAAACGCCAGTGGCGCCAGCTCCGGCACGGCGATGAGCAAAATGGAGCAGTTGGCAAACAGCCTGCCGTCCGGCAGCACATGGGCGTGGAGCGGTTTGTCGTTGCAGGAAAAACTGGCGAGCGGCCAGGCGATGAGCCTTTATGCCCTCTCGATCCTGGTGGTGTTCCTGTGCCTGGCAGCGCTGTATGAGAGCTGGTCGGTGCCGATTTCGGTCATCCTGGTGATCCCGCTTGGGGTGCTGGGTGCGGCGCTTGCGGCCTCCCTGCGCGGCTTGAGTAATGACGTCTACTTCCAGGTGGCGCTACTCACCACCATCGGCCTGTCGTCGAAGAACGCCATCCTGATTGTCGAGTTTGCCGAAGCCAAAGTCGCAGAAGGTTACTCCCTGACGCGCGCCGCCCTGCGTGCCGCCCAGACGCGTCTGCGTCCGATCATCATGACCTCGCTGGCGTTTATCGCAGGCGTGACGCCGCTGGCGATTGCCACCGGCGCCGGGGCCAACAGCCGCGTGGCGATCGGTACCGGTATTATCGGCGGGACGCTGGCCGCGACGCTGCTGGCCATCTTCTTTGTTCCTTTATTCTTTGTACTGGTGAAACGTCTGTTCTCCGGTAAGCACGCAAACCGGAGGTCATAATGTTTCGTGTAACCGTATTAACGTTAGCGCTGCTGAGCGCGGGCTGTGTGTCATTAGATCCCACGTATCAGCGCCCGGACGCCCCCGTCCCGACGACGTTGCCGGGCGCCCATGGCGAAGCCAACGCCGTGGTGAGCCAGTGGCAGCAGGTGATGAATGATGCGCGGTTGAAAAGCGTGGTGACGATGGCGCTCAACAGCAACCGCGACGTGCAAAAAGCGATTGCGGATATCGACGCCGCCCGTGCCCAGTATGGCGAAACGCGCTCGTCCCTGTTCCCGACGGTGGACGCGGAACTGAGCCACACCCGCAGCCGCACGCTGGCGAGCGGTGTCGCGACAAGTGACGAAGCCAACGGCGCGGTCTCCAGCTTCGAACTGGATCTGTTTGGCCGCAACCAGAGCCTGTCGCGTGCCGCGCGTGAAACCTGGCTTGCCAGCGAATTCACCGCGCAGAACACGCGCCTGACGATGGTCAGCGAGCTGACCACGGCCTGGGTGACGCTGGCGGCGGATAACAGCAATCTGGCGCTGGCGAAGTCCACCCTGGAGAGCGCCGCAAACTCACTCAAGATTGTGAAGCGCCAGCAGGAAGTAGGCGTGGCAGCGGCAACGGACGTCAGTGAAGCGATGGCGGTTTACCAGCAGGCGCGCGCCAGCGTGGCGAGCTACCAGACGCTGGTGATGCAGGACAAAAACGCTCTCAACCTGCTGGCGGGCGATACGGTGCCCGAGAACCTGCTACCCGGCACGCTGGAGAGCCTGAGCGACAACGCCATCACGCTGATCCCGGCGGGCGTTAGCTCCAGCGCGCTGCTGCGTCGTCCGGACATTCAGGAGGCGGAACACAACCTGCTGAGCGCCAACGCCAACATCGGCGCGGCGCGCGCCAACTTCTTCCCGACCATCTCGCTCACCGCCAGCGCGGGCGTCGGCAGCGATTCGCTGTCGTCCCTGTTCAGCCACGGGATGAAGGTCTGGTCGTTTGCACCTTCCATCACCCTGCCGCTGTTCAGCGGCGGCAACAATATGGCGCAGCTGCGCTATGCGGAAGCCGAGAAAAAAGGGTTAATTGCGACCTATGAGAAAACCATCCAGAGCGCGTTCAAGGACGTGGCCGACGCGCTGGCCCGGCGCGAAACGTTGAGTGAACAGCTTGATGCCCAGCGTGAATACGTGGCGGCGGAGCAAAAAACGCTGGATGTGGCGACGCGCAGTTACAAGGCTGGCGCGGGCGATTATCTGACGGTGCTCACCGCGCAGCGGTCGCTGTGGTCGGCGCAGGAATCACTGATTGCCTTGCAGCAAACCGACCTGGAAAACCGCATCACGCTGTGGCAATCGCTGGGCGGCGGGATTCAGTAACATCACTGCCGGGCGGCGCAACGTTGCCCGGCCATCAGAGTAAATACCTATGGCAAAAGTCTCTTTTTCTTTCGCGGCCATCCTTGGCCTGCTGACGGCGATCGGGCCGCTGTGTTCCGATTTTTATCTTCCGGCGCTGCCGGAGATCGCCACCCAGCTCAACACCTCCACAACGCTGACGCAGCTTTCTCTTACCTCGGCGCTGATTGGCCTGGGGCTGGGACAACTCTTTTTCGGCCCGCTAAGCGATCGCATCGGACGTAAAACGCCGCTGCTGTTCTCACTTTTGCTGTTTGTACTGGCTTCAGTGCTTTGCGCCAGCACGCAGAATATTTACGCCCTGATCGGCTGGCGATTTGTGCAGGGCGTTGCCGGGGCGGGCGGCTCCGTACTTGCCCGCTCCATCGCCCGCGATAACTATCATGGCACGATGCTAACGCAGTTTTTTGCCCTACTGATGACGGTCAACGGCATCGCGCCCGTGGTGTCCCCGGTACTCGGTGGCTATATCGCGTCGCATTTCGACTGGCGGATGCTGTTCTGGGTAATGGCAGGGGCGGGTCTGGCGCTGCTGATCGCCAGCCAGCTTTTTATCCGCGAGTCCCTCACAGAGAAACAGGGCAGGGGATCGCTGACGCAAACCGCCAGGACGGTACTTAAAAATCGTCGCTTTATGCGCTACTGCCTGATCCAGGCCTTCATGCTGGCGGGGCTGTTCGCCTATATCGGGGCATCCTCCTTTGTGATGCAAAACGAGTATGGCCTGAGCGCCATGCAGTTCAGCCTGCTGTTCGGTGTGAACGGTATCGGCCTGATCGTCTCAGCGCTGATTTTCTCCCGTCTGGCACGCCGCCATCTGGCGGAAAGATTGATGCGAACAGGCCTCGTTCTGGCGTTGTCCTGCGCGGGGCTGACATTGCTCTTTGCGTGGATGCAGCTTTCCGTTCCGGCACTGGTTGCACTCTTTTTCACCGTCGCATTTAACAGCGGGATCAGCACCATTGCGGGTTCAGAAGCGATGAGCGCAGTCGACACGAAGGAGTCCGGCACAGCGTCAGCCATTCTGGGCATGCTGATGTTTTTATTCGGCGGGATCGCAGCGCCTCTCGCGGGTATCGGCGGAGAAACGATGCTGAAAATGAGTCTCGCGGTGTTAGTAAGCTATGGCATTGCACTGGCGATCGGATCCCGCACGCAGAATGCGTAAATTCATACTTTTGGCTTGAATCGCGTTGATGAATGTAACGATATATTTCAGGGGAAGCATGTGACTTTCAAAGGAGGTTTCGATGAAATCTGCACACCTGGTTTGCCTGCTCGTTTGCCTGATTTTCGCTGCGTTTGTTCACGCGCAGGAGAAGAGCGCTCCGGAGAAAGAGGCCCAGATAAAACAGCAGGTCCTGAAAGATGTAAAGAAAACCTGTACCCCGCAGAAAAAGCAGAGCGATAAGGCCTGGCAGGCGATGATTTTGTCGTCTGAGGCCAATCAGCTGCTGATCAAAAACGCCATCACCGCCGTGAAGCGTGACAACCTGGACGCCTACTGGGATGCAGTCAGTCAGGTGGATTGTATGGAAGATTACTGAGGGTTGAGCGCCGGGTGGCGCTGCGCTTACCCGGCCTACATTACACGTTTAACGCTTCCGCACATCTGGAATAATTAAATCCCCGCGCAGCACGTAGGACCCCAGCATCTGCGTTTTCTCTGTCAGCCAGCTCACGATACGCGCCGCCATGGCGTCCATGGAATACTCAATGGCCGGGATCACCGGGATACCCGGCAGATGCAGCGAACCGCCGAGGCTAAAGACCATGATGTCTTCCGGTACCGATTTATTAAACGCCTGTAACTGCGGGATCACCCGCTGGGCTTCCTGCTCATCCGCCACCAGCAGCGCGTTGAAGTTCAGCGTGGACGCGTTGTTGAGTAATTCCTGAAGCGCAACGGACGATGAAGTTGCGTCCATAAACACGAGGTTGCGATTAAAGGGCAGGAAGTTTTTCTCCAGCGCATGTTTGTAACCCAACAGCACCTGATCGGCAAAGCCGCTGCCGTGCGGGTGGATGAGCGCTATCTGGCGACGCCCCTGGCTGGTGAGATAGTTGCAGGCCGTTTCAGCCGCGAACGCGTGATCGAACTGAATGCTGTTGGCGTTATCGGCTTCCATACAGTCGACCAGAATCACGTTGTCCATGTCCACGTCCAGCGGGAAACGCGCGCCAATCACCAGAATGTCATCACATAAGCCGCAGGAGAGTTCTTCAAGGGCGTTCATCACTTCTGTTTTCGTGTGTGCGAAACGCAGCAGCAGATGTTTTTGATGCTGGCTGAGGTGTTTTTCCAGCGCGTACAGGTAACCGGTGGTCTGGTTAATGTTTTCCTGCGCGCAAATCACCCCAATGCAGCCCGTCGACTGGCTGAGCAGCGACTGGGCGATCACGTTGGGACGATAGTTCAGCTCGTCCACCGCTTTCAGAACAGCCTGGCGGCTGGCTTCTTTAACGCCACGCGACCCGCTCAACACCCGTGATACCGTGGCTTTGGACACCCCGGCCAGACGCGATACATCGTTGATTGTAGACATCTCTCTCCCCTGTCAGACGCAACTGGCGTCTGTAATTTCCATCACCGCTACGGCTCACATTATAGCCAGAACGGAGTATATCCGTTTCCGTTTTCCATGGAAACCGATTTTCCGTTTCCACTCAAATTGATGCCAAAACAGCCAAATTATGTGACCCACATCCGGTTAATTAGCCTCATAAGTAAGGGATCTTGATGGTTGTCACAGTTCTGTCTTTTATAAATGGAAACCGGTTTCCGTATCATGTCCAATCATCCTCGCAATAACTTTTTACATTTTGAGGATGGTTGTCGATGTTCAAGATTATGCTGTGCTGCTCTGCCGGGATGTCCACCAGCCTGCTGGTCAGCAAAATGATCGATGTTGCAAAAGAACGGGGCTTACCCGTGAAGATAGATGCGTATGGCGTATCCGAATTTGATACGCAGTTTCCGCACTATCAGGTGGTGCTTCTCGGACCGCAAGTGAAATACATGTTAAAGACACTCTCAGACAAGGCAGCGACGCAAGGCATTCCGGTGCAGCCCATCGACATGATGGATTACGGCATGCAGCGTGGCGATAAAGTACTGGACTATGCTCTGTCGCTTATCGAAGCGGCACACTAAAAGGTGTTCACATGAGTTCGTTATATCAATCTATGGTCGCGGTCATTGAGCAATCAATTACCCCGCTGGCCGCGAAGCTGGGTCAGCAAAAGTATGTGATTGCCATCCGCGACGGCTTTACCGCCGCGCTGCCGTTTATGATCATCGGCTCGTTTATGCTGGTGTTTATCTTCCCGCCGTTTTCGGCGGATACCACCAACAGCTTCGCCCGCGGCTGGCTGGATTTCTCCGAGACCTACCGCGAACAGCTGATGCTGCCCTTTAACCTCAGCATGGGCGTGATGACCTTCTTCATCTCGGTGGGGATTGGGGCGAGCCTGGGGCGTCAGTTTAACCTCGATCCGGTGATGTCCGGCCTGCTGGCCTTTATGGCCTTCCTGCTGGTCGCAGCACCCTATGCCGATGGCAAAATTTCGACCCAGTATCTCTCCGGCCAGGGGATCTTCACTGCGCTTATCACCGCGATCTACTCCACCCGCGTGTACGCGTGGCTGAAGCAGAACAACGTCACCATCCGCCTGCCGAAAGAGGTGCCGACCGGCGTGGCGCGTTCGTTTGAGATCCTGATCCCGGTGATGGTGGTGATCGGGACGCTGCACCCGCTGAACCTGTTCATTGAAGCGCAGACCGGCATGATTATCCCGCAGGCGATCATGCACCTGCTGGAGCCGCTGGTCTCGGCGTCTGACTCCCTGCCCGCGATTCTGCTCTCCGTGCTGCTGTGCCAGATCTTCTGGTTCGCGGGTATCCACGGGTCGCTGATTGTCACCGGCATCATGAACCCGTTCTGGATGGCGAACCTCTCTGCAAACCAGGCGGCACTGGCGGCGGGCGCGGCGCTGCCGCACGTTTATCTGCAAGGTTTCTGGGATCACTACCTGCTGATTGGCGGCGTAGGCTCGACCCTGCCGCTGGCGTTCCTCCTGCTGCGTAGCCGCGTTACCCATCTGCGCACCATCGGCAAAATGGGCGTTGTGCCAAGCTTCTTTAACATCAACGAACCGATTCTGTTCGGCGCGCCGATCATCATGAACCCGATGCTGTTTATCCCGTTCGTGTTCGTTCCGCTGGTCAACGCCTGCCTGGCGTACGGCGCAACTAAACTCGGCTGGCTGGCTCAGGTGGTTTCGTTAACCCCGTGGACCACGCCCGCGCCGATTGGCGCCTCGTGGGCGGCGAACTGGGCGCTGAGCCCGGTGGTGATGTGCCTCGTCTGCATGGTGATGTCGGCGCTGATGTACCTGCCGTTCCTGCGCGCCTATGAGCGTACGCTGATTAAAAACGAAGAGCAGAAAGCCCAGGCTGCAACCGTGGGTGCCGCTGAAGCCACAAGCAATTAAGTCAAAGAGGAAGGGTCATGAAATACGCATTTCCCGATAACTTCTGGTGGGGCAGCGCAAGCTCCGCTCTCCAGACGGAAGGGACACGAGAGGGTGAAACCACGTGGGACTACTGGTTTGCCCGCGAGCCGAACCGTTTTCACAACGGCGTGGGGCCGCAGCACACCTCCACGTTTTATCAGCACTGGAAAACGGACATTCAGCTGTTAAAACAGCTGAACCACAACAGCTTTCGTACCTCGATTAGCTGGGCGCGCCTGATCCCCGACGGCATCGGTGAAGTGAACCCGGACGCGGTCGATTTTTACAATCAGGTCATTGATGAGCTGAATGAACAGGGCCTCACGCCGTTTATCACCCTGTTCCATTTCGACATGCCGATGGCGATGCAGGAGATAGGCGGCTGGGAAAACCGTGACGTGGTGGACGCGTACGCCCGCTATGCGCAGATTTGCTTCGAGCTGTTCGGCGACCGCGTGCTGCACTGGTTTACCTTCAACGAGCCGATCGTGCCGGTGGAAGGCGGTTATCTGTACGACTTCCACTACCCCAACGTAGTGGATTTCCGCCGGGCGGCCACCGTGGCGTATCACACCGTGCTGGCCCATGCGAAGGCGGTTCAGGCCTACCGCGCCGGGCACTACGCGGGGGAGATCGGCATCGTGCTGAACCTGACGCCGTCGTATCCGCGTTCGCAGAACCCGGCAGACGTGAAGGCGGCGCACGTTGCGGATCTGATGTTTAACCGCAGCTTCCTCGACCCGGTCCTGCGCGGCGAATACCCGGCCGATCTGGTGGCGCTGCTGAAATCTTACGACCAGCTGCCCGCCTGCAAGCCGGAAGACGGTTTCCTGATTGCGGAAGGGAAAATCGACCTGCTCGGCATTAACTACTATCAGCCGCGTCGCGTGAAGTGTCGCGACAGCGCGGTGAACCCGCAGGCGCCGTTTATGCCGGAGTGGTTCTTTGATAGCTACGAGATGCCGGGCCGCAAGATGAACCCCTACCGCGGCTGGGAAATCTACGCGCCAGGTATTTACGATATTCTGATTAACCTGCGCGACCATTACGGCAACCCCCGCTGCTTTATTTCTGAAAACGGCATGGGCGTAGAAAACGAGCAACGCTTTATTGAAAATGGCCAGATTAACGATCAATACCGCATTGAGTTTATTTCCGAACATTTAGCCTGGCTGCATAAGGGTATTAGCGAAGGGTGCAATTGTCTTGGCTACCATATGTGGACGTTTATTGATAACTGGTCGTGGTGTAACGCGTATAAAAATCGCTACGGATTTATCCAGCTCGATTTAAAGACGCAGCAGCGCACCATTAAAAAAAGCGGAGAGTGGTTTGCCGCTACCGCCTTAAATAATAGTTTTGATAAAGAGTAAAGATAATGATCGCACTAGAAGAAGCCGTAATGGAAATTATCGTCAACGCCGGTCAGTCCCGCAGCCTGTGCTTTGAAGCCCTGCACGCGGCGCGCCAGGGCAACCTTGACGAGGCCAAAAGCCTGCTGCGCGAAGCCGACGGCTACGCGCGCCAGGCGCACAAGATGCAGACCAAACTGATTGAGCAGGACGCGGGCGAAGCCCGCCAGCCGATGACATTAATTATGGTGCACGCGCAGGATCATTTAATGAATTCGCTATTAGCGCGTGAATTATCTGAAGAGATTATTCATTTATATCAGAGATAGTCTATGGCGAAATAATTTAATGTAATACCTCTGTACCTAAAACTAGAAATCCACTTGTTCTGATGATAGCGACATATTCTGTCAGATCGGAGCGGGATGGTTATTGTCTGAATAAAATTAAACTATATTGAGATAACCATGAATACGATTAAAAAACTTCCATTAACCATGGCGGTTATCGCCGCGCTTTGCCCAATTTCCGTCCTCGCTCAGGAATTCACGCAGGAGCAAATCGACGCCATTGTGGCGAAAGCGGTGGATAAAGCCCTGGCCGAGCGTCAGGCTAAAATGGATGCGGCGGTCGCGAAAAAAGCGGACGTGGTGACCGAGCCGCAGAGCGCGGCGCAATCTCCGGATATGGCGATCCCGTTCGGGGTTAAATTTACCGGCTACGCCCGCTACGGCGCGCACTTCCAGGCTGCCGATCAGAAATACGTGGCGGTGGACGGCTCCTACAACGGCGCGTCCGCCATTGGTCGTCTGGGTAACGAAGGCAACGGTGGCGAGTTCCAGCTCTCTAAAGCCTTCAAGGGCGAAAACGGCGCCATCTGGGACATCAACGTGATGATCGACCACTGGGGCGACGAAGTTAACCTCAAGAAAGCCTACGCCGGCGTGACCAACATTATGGCCTCCAACCCGAACGCCTACTTCTGGGCGGGTCGCGACTTCCACCAGCGTCCGCAGCAGGGCATCAACGATTACTTCTGGATGAACCACGACGGTCAGGGCGCCGGGGTGAAGAACTTCGATATCGGCGGCGTGCAGTTTGACGTCGCTGCCGTGGCGGCAGTGGAATCCTGTAGCCCGGAAGTGATGGAAGACGAAGCGAACCCGTCACGCATCACCTGTACCGGCGGGTCCGGCACGGGCGACAAAGGTAACTACGCGGCCACCTCTAAAATCCACGGCATGAAGCTCGGTCCGCTGGATCTGGAGCTGTACGCCAACTACGGCTTTGATTCAAAAGCGGTAGAGAGCGACGAGCGTCTTAACGCCTGGCAGGGCGGCGTGGTGCTGAGCCACACCAACGACAGCGGCGTGAACAAGGTGATCGCCCGCTACTCCGATAATTCGGACAACAGCGTGTTCAATAAAACCGAAGACCTGACCACGGTCTACGCCAGCTTCGAAGGGCTGTACAAATTCACCCAGGCGACGCAGGTGGAGTACATCCTCGCCTTCCACGATTACGACAATAGCCGCGATAAGACCGACAACCGCAAGAACTACAATGCCATCGTGCGCCCGATGCACTGGTGGAACGACGTTCACTCCACCTGGCTGGAAGCGGGCTGGCAGCACGTGGATTACGACAACGGCGGCGACAACAAGGGCTGGAAGCTGACCCTGTCGCAGAACATGTCTATCGCCATGGGGCCGGAGTTCCGCCCGATGCTGCGCTTCTACGTGACCGGCGGCAAGGTGGATAACGAACGCACCGCGCGCGTGAACAACACCAAAGATGAGACGCTGGACGACTTCAACGTCGGCGCGATGTGGGAGGCGTGGTTCTAAAGTAAAAGCAAAACGGCAACGAAAGTTGCCGTTTTTAGTGTTCGCTCCCTCTCCCCGTGGGAGAGGGCCGGGGTGAGGGCATCAGGCCGCACACAACCATGCTATGCTGTTGACCGAATTAACGACAACATAACAGGGGAGAACATGGGTTCCACACGCAAAGGGATGCTCAACGTCCTGATCGCCGCCGTTTTATGGGGCAGTTCCGGGGTTTGCGCGCAGTACATCATGGAGAAAAGCCACATTTCTTCGCCTTACCTGACCATGGTTCGTCTGCTGTTTACCGGCGTGATCCTGTTGACGCTCTCCTTCGTTCACGGCGACAAGATTTTCTCGGTCATCAAAAACCGCAAAGACGCCCTCAGCCTGCTGTTTTTCTCGCTGGTTGGCGCGCTCACCGTGCAGCTCACCTTCCTGCTGACGATTGAAAAATCCAACGCTGCGACGGCCACCGTGCTCCAGTTTCTGTCGCCGACCATTATCGTGGCATGGTTTGCGCTGGCGCGGAAAACGCGTCCCGGCATATTTGTCTTATCCGCGATTTTCACGTCGCTTGTGGGTACCTTCCTGCTGGTCACCCACGGCGACCCGACGTCGCTCTCCATCTCGCCTGCCGCGCTGTTCTTCGGTATCGCCTCAGCGTTTGCCGCGGCGTTTTACACCACCTATCCATCAACGCTTATAGCCCGCTACGGCACGCTGCCGATTGTCGGCTGGAGTATGTTGATTGCGGGATTAATGCTGACGCCGTTCTACGCCGGACGCGGCACCACCTTCGTGATCGACGGCGGCCTGCTGCTGGCGTTTTTCTACCTGGTGGTGATTGGCACCGCGCTGACGTTCAGCCTGTATCTGAAAGGCGCACAGATGATCGGCGGGCCGAAAGCGAGCATTCTGAGCTGCGCCGAACCGCTGAGCAGCGCGCTGCTGTCGGTGGTGTTGCTGGGGGTGGCATTCACCCTGCCGGACTGGCTGGGGACGCTGTTGATTGTGTCGTCGGTGGTGTTGATTTCGATGGATTCACGCAGAAGGGTTAAGGCATCGGCGTAGCCTGATGCCCTCACCCCAACCCTCTCCCACGGGAGAGGGAGAAAAGCACTACTTCGCCTTAACCTTCCCCGCCACCAGCAGCGCCGTCAGCAGCATCAGCGTGCCGGAAATCACCAGCGGTGACGTCAGCCCCAGATGGTCGAGCGCTACGCCGCCCACCGCCGCGCCGCAGGTGTTCGCCAGCTGGATCACCGCTACCTGAATCGACCCGGCTTTTTCCGCCTGATCGGCAAGCGAGCGGGTGATCCACGTCGACCAGCCCACCGGCACCAGCGCAAAGGCAAAGCCCCAGATAATCGCGATCGCCGAAGCCACCCACTTATCGCTACCCCACAACACCAGCACCGCGGCGCTGATCGCCAGCACCAGCGGGGCACCCGCCAGCGCCACCTTCAGGGAGCGCTTCAGGAACTGAGACGACAGTGAGGTGCCGACAAAACTGGCGATACCGAAGCTCAGGAGCACCAGCGTCAGGCCGTCCACGTCAAAGCCCGCCATGGTCATATACACCGGGCGGATATAGGTGAAGAAAGCAAACTGCCCGGCAAAGGCCGTGAAGATGGCGGTCATCCCCGCCAGCACGCCCGGACGTTTCAGCAGCGCGAACATGTTCTGTTTGTGGTGCGCCGCTTCCCCCGGCAGGGACGGCAGCGCTTTCCACACCCAGATAATGCACAACACGCCCATCACCGCCGCCGCGTTGAACACGTTACGCCAGCCGATAATCCCGCCGAGGAAGCTGCCCAGCGGCGCGGCAATCACCAGCGCGATGGAGACCGCGCCGAAGATGACGGACAGGGCCTTCGGCACCGTACGCGCGGGCACCAGGCGCATGGTCAGCGAGGCGGACATCGCCCAGAAGCCGCCTAATCCCAGCCCCAGGCAGGCACGGCCGAGCAGCAGCAGGGTGAAGCTTTCAGCGAAAGAGACCAGCAGGCAGGAGAGCGTCAGCAGCACGCTGAACAGAATAACCACCTTGCGACGGTCGATGGTGCCGATCGCCTGAGTGATAAACAGGCTGGCGAACATCGCCACAAACGCGGTGACGGTAACGGACTGCCCCGCCACGCCCTCGGAAATGCCCAGATCCTGCGCCATCGGCGTCAGCAGGCTCACCGGTAGAAACTCAACGGTGATCAGGCAGGCGACGCAGAACGCCACGGAGAAAACCGCCGACCAGTTGGGGCGCGACACCTCTTTGGTCTGCGGTCTGGTTGTGGGCTGGATATGTTCTGTCATGGCATCACCTGAAGATAAAAACGTGCGGAAAAGTCGCGCAGTTTATCATCAAAAGTGTGACGAATTTAACGTTTCGACAACTTTTCTTGCATCGCTGCATTCGCCAGCCCAACGATCCACTCCTGGTGCCCGTTGATCATCGGATTCGGCACGGTGCGAGCAAGTTCCTGTGCAGGAACGCCTTTCTGCGACTCCTGAGTCAGAATACGGACGCGGTTTCCCGGCAAGTCTTCAAACAGCCAGGCGTGAATCACATCCAGACGCGAGCTGGCATCGCCCTCCACCCAGCCGTGCCAGGCGATCCGTGCGGCTTCGCCGTCAACGGGCGGAACATACTCCGTGACCTGCGCCTCAACCGGGAAGCCAAAGGTCGTAAAGCGGAAGCGGGCGTTGGCGCTCAGTTCCGGACCGCTGCCGTCGTGAAAACGAATATCTTCGGCGTTGCTGTAGTAGTTCGGCCACAGGGTAGTGTCGTTAAGCTGCGCCCAAATCTCTTTTGCGCTCAGCCCGGCGACGATGATTTCGTTGGATGCAAAGTTATCGGTTGTGCCTGGCAGGTAGTCGTTTGGCCAGATAATGGCGGATTGTTTCATGGTTCACCTCATCAGCGAGTGGATGAAGTGATGGTGCGCCTGCGGCAGATATAAATCTAATGACGATGCTTTATACTCTTCATCACGTTTCGTGATATCAGTGCAGATAAAACACGCCCTCTTCCGGGAGGAAAAGCTGGTTATAGCGCAGCTGGAAGGCGTCAAGCTCCTGCGGATCGGGCTCTATCTCGCGCATGAAGCCGAGCGCGAGGCGGATTTGCGCATCGGTGATCGGTGCGGCCAGGCGGGCTTTACGCAGCATGCGGTGCCAGGTATGCAGATTCTCTTCGCTCCCGTCGACGATGCAGACCTGCCAGATAAGCAGGACCTGGGCGGCGTTTTGCAGGTGCGCTTCGTCTGGGCGCTCAAGGTAGCGGATAAACTCATTGCCCGGCGTTTTACCGAACTGGTCGATCATCGATTCTACCGGCATCGGGGTGATACCCAGCCGTTCGCTCAAGCGTTTGATGGCGCGGCGGGAATCCGAGGTCAGGACACGAAACCCAACTACAAACACCACGGCAAGCGTTGCCAGCATTATCCAGACCATGCGTTCTCCTTAGACTAGCCGCCCATCATAGCGGGAAACGCAACGCGTCGACAGCGGGCAGCGCCATAATAGTGAACGGAAAAGAGGTAGCAAAACATCATGAAAGCGGATCTGCGCACGCTGGATCTAAACCTGCTGAAAACGCTTGACGCTCTGCTGGATGAACGCAGCGTCACCCGCGCGGCGGCGCGTCTTGCTCTGACCCAGCCCGCCGTGAGCGGCATGCTCAACCGCCTGCGGGACTACTTCGACGATCCGCTCTTTATCCGCGCCCCGCACGGCATGGTGCCAACCACGCGCGCGGAAGCGCTGGCCGCTCCGGTGAAGCGCATTCTCGCGGATATCGACGTGCTGCTTCAGCCCGTTGCCTTTGACCCAAATACCGCTCGCCTCACCTTCACTCTTGCCGCTACGGATTATGCACTTCGGGCGGTTGTTGTGCCGTTTATCGCCGCCCTTAAAACACAGGCGCCTGGCATACGCGTGCGCGTGGTGCCCGTTACCCCCGGTAGCCTTGTCAGCCAGCTTGAGCAGGGCGCTATTGACGTAGCGCTTATCACCCCCCACACCACGCCCGATGAGCTTCACAGCCGTGCGCTTTATGATGAACGGTACGTATGCATGATGCGCGCCGATCATCCAAACGCCGGAGAGCCAATGACGTTAGACCGATTTTGCGCCCTTGAGCATGTGCTGGTCTCTTACGAGGGAGACGGCTTTCGCGGGGTAACCGATAGCGCGCTGGAGAAAATTGGCCGGACGCGGCACGTGGGGCTCTCGGTGAGCCACTTTTTGGTTCTGCCGGACGTGCTGGCCCTCAGCGATATGATTGCCGTCGTGCCGTCACGCATCGCGGAAAATCAGACGGGGATGTTCATCTGCGAGACGCCAGCTCCAGTGCCAGGCTTTACCAAGAGCATGGCCTGGCACGGCAGAACGCACCGCAATCCCGCGCAGGCGTGGCTGCGCGGGCTGTTGCTGCAAACCAGTCAGCGGGCCTGAAGCCCCTTAAGCAGCGCCTCGTGGAAGCGCTCAGGATCCTGCATCTGCGGCGCGTGGCCCATGTCGTTAAATTCCACCAGCGTAGCGTGCGGGATGCGCTTCGCCGTCTCCTTTCCCAGCACCGCATAGTTGCCGAGCGTTTTGCGGATCTCAGGCGGGGCGAGATCTTTCCCGATGGCGGTGTTGTCCTTCGTGCCGATCATCAATAATACCGGCATCTTCAGCTCGTTAAATTCATAGACGACCGGCTGGGTATAAATCATGTCGTAGAGCAGCGCAGAGTTCCACGCCACGCGCGCTTTGCCTGGCCCGTTGTTTAACCCGGCAAGCATGGTGACCCAGCGCTCGTACTCCGGCTTCCACTCCCCGGCGTAGTAGGTGTTTTTCTCGTACTGACGAATGCCGTCGGCGCTGACTTTCAGCTCGCGCTGGTACCACTGGTCAACCGTAATATGCGGCACGCCGCGCACTTTCCAGTCTTCAAGCCCTATTGGGTTCACCATCACCAGCTGCTGCACCTGCTGCGGCCACATCAGCGCGTAGCGGGTCGCCAGCATGCCGCCGGTCGAATGGCCGATAACCGTGACGCGATCGACGCCCAGCGTTTTCAGCAGCGCGTGGGTGTTATCCGCCAGCTGCTGGAAGGTGTACTGATAATGCTCCGGCTTGGTGGATTTGCAGAAGCCGATCTGGTCGGGTGCGATCACGCGATACCCGCTGGCTGAAAGCGCGCGGATCGTGCCGTCCCAGGTACCGGCGCAGAAGTTTTTGCCGTGCATCAGCACCACGGTGCGGCCGTTGGGCTTTTCCGGCTTCACGTCCAGATAAGCCATATCCAGAGGCTGGTTCTGCGAGGTAAAGGTAAAGTGTTTTACCAGCCAGCCGTAGTCAAAACCTTCCAGCTTCTCGCCGTAGGTAGATGCATTCGCGGCCATTGCGGGGGAGGCCAGCGCCATCAGCAGCGCCAGGCAGGACAATCGTCGGGTTAACATGCAAGCTCTCCGTTAGCAAAAGGGGCTAAGGCTGCACGAAAGGCGGCAGCAAAAACACTGTAGAGCAAGGAGAGGAATGGGTGTGTAAAGCGGGGTAAAGGTAGTATGAAATATCGTTCTTATCACTGCTCGCAAACCATCCAGGGACGATACCATGAACTTCCGAGCGCTATCGTTCAGCCGTGCCTGCTGGTGGCGTTGTCATCATCCGTCTTCCGGTACGGTGCTGCGTAGCTGTAGTGCTTGTCTTACTGCGTACGCTCACTGTAGCATCCAGCAGCATGGTGGCTGTCCGGTAGTTATAATCCCGCGTGGCGACGGTACGGTGGCAACACTGTGCCAGTGTCCGCACATCCCAGACCGATTCTGCCGCCCCGTCAAGCAGATCCGATAGCTCGCGGTGCGGCAGACGCACATCAAACCGGTAGAATAAAATATTCAGTCCACAAAACTTAGATAAAGTTTTTTATTGCCAAACTCTCCGATCAATCTATCGCCATATATTTGCTTATCAATGCCTATATAAAACAACCTTTCATCTTTCGAAATGCAACTATCTATCTTACCTTTAAGACATAACTGATAATCACCTACCCAGTACTTAACTTCCTCACTATCATGAGGAGGCTCAGTCTTGTTTTTTATAAAAAGTATATAATCGCATTTATTAACAAAAGGCTTCCACTTATCCAAAATGAATGTTTTCTCTCGACTCCATAATTTAGCAAGGTTTGATTTCGTCAGCGGAGCATTATCTACCAATACAATAGTTGATTTACATTCACTACCCCAGCGCTTGTCATAAGTTATATCTTGATATATCCCAGATACTTTTGCTGGTTTTAAAAACAAATAAATCACGCTTATTATAACGCCGATAATTATCACTAAAAAAATATATTTAAACTTCATTTATCACCCTTCAACAACCATTGAAAACTCAGCCTCGTTAATGAATGGCATATATCCAAATTCCGTATAACGCTGAAGAATGAACCATGAACAAAACCATGGAAAGTCTTCAAACCATTTCCCATTAACATCAGCAACATCTAAACCAAAGTGATCCTGTATTTGAAATGAAATTTCGGCTTTAAATTTACCGTCACTAACATCTATATAATTAAGATAAATTTGCGTGGAATAAGTATCATGGATAGTTATTCCTAAACCATTAAACCAATCATAGTTATCGAATTTAGGAAGCTTAACACCATTCCTTATTTTTTCATTTAACACGTTTAAGTCATTAACCGAAAGACTCATATAACCATTGTCATCAAGTAATGATTTAATAAACCCCTTAATTTTATTAACACATTCCACTGTAGTTACATGTTTAGAAAATGCCTTATTCAAAAGATTATGCTTTAAAACCCCACCTTCGTTCGCTTTAAACTTTTTGAGCATGATATTTATAAGACTTGAATATTCTCCCCAAGCAGTCCAGTACCCCATACTATCCATGCTCTTAAAATGCTCATCAATAGTCTTGTCAAAATTGAAAAAGTTAACTTTAAACTCCTGCCCCCAAATGTCAACTTTGTTCATTTTTCCCTGAGCGAGTATCTGCTCTTTCGCCATATCACCGTACCGCATATCATCAGCAGTGAAGTCATTCATTTTTTTGATGGTTTTAAAGATCAAACGGCGCTCTGCTTTTTGTATCTGCGTGATAAATACTCGGGGTTCAAAATGCCAAATCTGACCACTGAGTTCCTTCTGTACCTCAGCAGGCAATTTATCAAAGAAGCATAACGACTTTATGTGTTCCTTGAGTTCATTGTAATCATCATCGGTCAATGGCTCGGGTAGATGATCTGTTTTTGTTTTTACCCATGAAAAACGCGCATCGAATGTTGAAAAATCCCACTCGAATGGAAACTTGCAAATTGAGTGTTTAAGCAGATCTTTTGCATCATCATTCTTTTTTTCTGCATATAACTTTTTTATAATTTTTGAATTACACTGGCTATCGCTGGATGCGTCGTCATCAATCAGAGACCATCCTGCCCAGTCAGGTAGTTCGGCCTCGCTGTAAGTCATTATATTATTAGTACAGACATCGACCCACCCACTTCCACCAGGGATCGCAATCTTAACCCACTGACTGTATCCCATGGCATTTTTCAGGGAATCAACCCCTGATGCTTCGCTGATATAATTGACGCCCACAGCAACACTGCCGATGTGGTCATAGAAACCATCATTTTTTTTTCGCAGCGTTTTTGTATCTCCCCCACTGTTGATAATATATAAATCTTCCGTCGTAAGGTTCGCTGGAGCGTGCACAAAACCTTTAGGAATATCCCCATAAACAGGAGTACCCGCTGGGAAATAATAGTACTCACTACCGTATACAGGCTTTACCCTTCCCGGGAACGCAATATTTATCCCTCCATCAATTCGACCACACAGTACATCGAGCATTTTTTGCTCGCAACAAATCTGGAAGTGGAATGCATTTTTTCCATCCACGACACCCGACGTACCTAAGACTTGCTCACGTTTTATACGCTGTCCAATATTAGACAAAATTTCAAATCGAACCTGCTTCAGGTGCATGGTCAACGAATAAAAAAAAACTCGACAGGATCTTCGCCAATCAATATCTTATGTCGGATCAGTACACACCCATCGTCCGTTTTCCCATTATAAGCCAGTGGCTTTTTATCTTTGTTTTCGGATGGAGACCTGGCATAAATAATAGTACCGTCAGCAATTGCCCGGATGGGGTTGGCCTGTGCACTGGAAATATCTGTATGAGGAATATGTATGCCCCCGTGCCATGCACCCACAGGATTTACGGGATAATTACGTGCAGTATCGACAGGCATGCACTGAAAAACCCAGTCGCTGAAAATGCCATTCGGGGAATATGGTAATAAAATAGGAGGGGAAATATGCATCGTTCAATCCTTGATTATGAGAACAGAATTTTTTTAATGGACTGTAAATCTGTGACTTCGCCAGCAACAGAAGGTAAATCAGTTTCAATTGTATTTTTCCCCGCTGCCATTGTCCGTTTAACCTTCCGTATATACATCGCGGTCGTACCATACTCTACCTTCCCCGCCTCCAGCCGCAGGTAACTCCCGCCCCCGATGAGCGTGATGCGCTTCTTGCCCGCAAACGTGATGTCGCTCGCGGACGACAGGGTGAGCTTCTTTTCCGCGAACAGCTGCATTCTCCCGTTCTGCGCCTGCATCTCAACCGGGCCTTCACTGGCTTTCAGGCTCAGCTGGCCCGTTCTGGCAAACAGCCCGAGCTTTTCCCCCGACAGCGCCGTCATGTTGCCCATGACACCGGCACTGATATCCCCTCCGGCGTTAACGGCGACGTTTTTTGCCGCTGTCATCTGCATGTGCTCCCCGCTGGTCACGGCAACCCCTTCCGGGGCAGAGAACAGCAGGGTTTCGTTCAGCGGCTTCAGGCGCTGCTCAAACATCTGTATCTGGCTGTCCACGTCAGCTTTCAGCGCCTGCGCCTGCTCTGCCGCCACCTCCAGCTGCTGAAGCTGTCGCAGGCAGACGTCGATTTCCCTGAGTGCCGTGTTCATGTCCAGCACCCCGCCTGCGGCCTTCTGCTGCCCGTCCGCAGTGACAAACAGCCCCTTTGCCACGCGAATGACGCCGTGTTCATCGGTCCGGAGTTCAAATCCTTTGCCCCGGTGCTGCTCCTGCGCGTCCACCAGATGCCCGCTGTTGAGCTGCGTCTTGCCGTACTCCGTGGCGAGCCTGACGTGCTCCTCACCGCGCTTATCCTCCATCCGCAGCTTGTTGTTCGCCGGAGTGCGCAGCACGTTGCGGGTGTGGTTGTCGCGGGTCACGGGGTCGGGGTGTTCCGAGTCGTGCAGCGCATACGCGATGTACGGCAGGTCGATGTCGCCGTTGCTGTACGCAATCGCCACTTCGGTCCCGTCGGTCAGTGGCGTATGCCAGCCGTACGTTTCTCCGGCATACGGTTTCGCCATCCGCAGCCACAGGTATGCGAATCCCTGTTCCGCATCGTTCCGGTCAAAGTCCAGCCTGACGCGGTAGCGGCCCTGGTCGTCCAGGTGGGCGTAGATATCGTTCTTTTCCCGGCTCTCAATGCGGGCGGGCAGGGTACCGTGGATTTCCGGGCGCGAAACTTCCCTCGGGCGGAAACAGTACCGTTCGGTGTAAGGCATGCCCCACACCGATACGTGCAGGCGGGAATCACGGGCGCCCCGGAAAGTCACCAGCGTGAGGATGGCCCCCTCTTTCAGGGCATCAATGACATCGCCCTGCGGCTCCAGCACCTGACCGGGCGCGAGGAGTGAGGCATTGCTGAACAGGTGAATGCGGGCTGATTTATTGAGTTCCCGCTCGTGATGAAGCCGGGCATAAAATGCGCCGGATTCGGTTTCCGGCTCCGGGTCGCTGTCGTCCCCTGCCGTGCGGTACGGCGCGGCGTAGCGGTAGTGCTCACCCGTCGTCACCGCATCACTGCGTACGCTGACCGTCGCATCCATCGGCGTGGTGGCTGTCCGGTAGTTGTAATCCCGTGTGGCGACGGTGCCGGTGACAATCCTGTGCCAGGTGCGCACATCCCAGACGGATTCTGCTGCGCCGTCGAACAGACCCGACGGCTCGCGGTACGGCAGGCGCACATCAAAGTGATAGTTCAGCTGGCTGTCGGCAAAAATGTACGTATCCAGACCGCGCACATCATCCATCTCCGTACGCCAGTAAATCCCCACCTCTGACAGAATGCGCTGGATAAACTGTAAATCCGTCTCCCGCCACTGGGTGATAAGTTCACGCGCCGGATAGCTGCGCTCCAGACGAAACTCAAAGTCCGGCCCATCCAGCCCGTGTCTGCGCAGCACCTGTTCCACCACCTCCGGCACGGACTGGTTCTGGAAAATGCGGCACTGGCGGGTGCGGCTGAGCAGCGCCAGACGGGAACTCAGCTCCACCTGGTAATGCGACTGGTCGGCGGTGGTGGAAAGCCACTCCAGACGGGTGATGATGCCGTGCACTGCCTTCCCGCTGCGCATGCGCAGGGTGGCGTACTTCATCAGTACCTCTTCGGGGGCGAGATTATTCTGCGGGTTGGTGAAGTCGATGGTCCAGCGGAAGGGCTCGCTGAGGGCCTCGCGGCCCTTAAAACGCAGCACGTCGGGCGTGACGCGGGAGTCCGTAATGTCCAGGGTGTAACGGGTCTGTCCGTCGAAGAGCGCCAGCCAGTTATCCATAACAAAGACCTGATTTAAAATGTGGTTAAATCAGAATGTTTGCATGTTGAGATAACGGGGTAAATACAAATCTTTGATTTGAATAAGGATGGTCTTTTTTTAAGAAAAAAGCCCGGCATCACACACCGGGCAAAGAAGTTACCTGCACACTCAGGCTACTTTTAATTTCTGCGCACGGTTCTCACGGCGGATCTTACGCTCTTCCAGCACCGCGACCATCGCCATCAGGACGATACAGCCGATCGCTGCCGCATCCAGCGCCGCGAAGGTGCCCGCCCAGCCGGTGAGGCCGAAAATTGGCGTGCCGTCGGCGATCATGCCCAGACCGAGCTTGGCGAAGCTGTCGCCGATCAGGTAAGCGAAGGTGCCCTTAATCCCATCGGCGGCGCCGATCGCTTTTTTCGGCACGAACCCTACGGCCGCCACGCCAATCAGCAGCTGAGGGCCAAACACCAGGAAGCCGAGCGCGAACAGGGATGCGAGGTAAACGTACTGGTTGCTGGCGTGCTGGTAGACGCCGAGGGTGGCGATAATCAACGCCAGCGCGATGCAGGCCACCAGCGCGCGACGGCCGTTGGCGAGGTCGGAGAGCCAGCCCCACAGCAGCGTGCCGACCAGCGCGCCCACTTCGAACAGGGTGAAGCCCTGAATCGCCACCTCTTTAGAAAGCTTCAGCTCCTGGAAAGCATACACGGTTGACCACTGGTCAATGCCGATACGCACCACGTAGAGGAAGATGTTTGAGAAGCAGAGCAGCCAAATCACTTTGTTTTTCAGCACGTACTCAACAAAGATCTGCCATTTGGTCATCTCGTTCTCTTCGGTCTCTTTGTCCTCTTCGCTGATCTCCTCGCCGAACAGCTCTTCGGCTTTGCCGAGGCCGTACGATTCCGGGGAGTCGCTGCCGTAGCGAAGGCCGATAAAGCCGACGATCAGGGCGATAATCGACGGGAAGATAAACATGCCGATCACATGGCCGTCGAACAGGTAGTTTGCGCCGAACAGCGCTACGCCAGCCGCGCCCGCCCCGCCGAGGTTGTGGGAGATGTTCCACATGCCGAGGTAGGAACCACGCTTGCGGCGCGGGGTCCATTTGGTAATGGTGGAGTAGCTGCACGACCCGCCGGTACTCTGGAAGAAACCGCTCAGGGCGTAGAAGGCGATCATCAGGAACAGGCTAACGGAACCCGCGCCCATGCTGGCGCTGAAGCCGAGCATACAGATGGCGGAGAGGATCAGCATAAACGGCAGGAACTGCTTGGTGTTTTTGCCGTCTGCATAGTACGAGACAACGGTTTTCCCCACGCCGTACGTAATGGAGAAGCCCAGGCCAATCATCCCCAGCTGCGTCATGCTCAGCCCGTAGGTCGAGATCATGTCGTTCTGCGCGATGTTAAAGTTTTTGCGGATCAGATACATGGTCAGGTAGCCGATGAAGACCACCAGATAAGACTGCATGAACGGTTTGAACCACATCTTGCGCCGCACGTCGAGCGGCAGATCCAGGGTCGGCTTGCGCACCTGGTTTAAGAAGGCCAGCATGGTTGGTTTACTCCTGAGCTGATTTTTGCAGCATTGTAAAAACCAGCCAGGAGAGATGCCTGAGACAGCGTCCAGGTGAAACCGGGAAAATTTCTTAGTTTTGCGCGTCTCGGCAGCAAAAGGTGAGGCGCGTCACGCTTCGCGCGGCGCCTGCGCGTGCAAAAACGGCAGTAAAAGCAGGGCGGAGATGCCCGCCGCGATGGCGATCACCGCGAAGAACCCGCTCCAGTGCCAGATGTCGATCACCCGCGCCAGCGGCCAGCCGGAGAGCGATGCGCCAAGATAGGCAAACAGCCCGACAAAGCCCGTCGCCGCGCCGGCCGCCTCTTTGTGGGAACACTCCGCCGCCGCCATGCCGATCAGCATCTGCGGGCCAAAGACGAAAAATCCGATGGTGAAGAAGCACGCCGCCTGCATCACGTAGCTGGCGAACGGCATCAACCATAGTGAGCCGACGGAGAGCAAGATCCCGGCGGCAAAAATCAGGTTCATCGGGCCGCGGTTGCCGTTGAACAGCTTGTCCGAGCCCCAGCCCGCCACCAGCGCGCCGATAAATCCGCCCAGTTCAAACATGGTCACCGCCGAGTTGGCGGTCACCAGATCCACGCCGAGCGTCTCAGACATGTACAGATTGCCCCAGTCGTTGATGGCCGCGCGCACCACGTAGACCAGCACGTAGCAGAGCGACAGCAGCCAGATGTAGGGGTTTTTCAGCACGTATTTGGTGAGGATCTCCTGGCGGGACAGCCCGGCCCCTTCCTGCTGCTGGGCGATCTCCATCTCGTCGTGCCGCCAGTCGCCCACCGGTGGAAGGCCGACGGTCTGCGGCCTGTCGCGCAGGCGCCAGCAGAGGAACAGCCCGGCGACAATCGCGAGGCCACCGGCTATCATCATCCCCGCGCGCCAGCCGTAGTGCAGCGCCGCGGCACCCACCACCATCGGGATCAGCGCCCCGCCGACGTTATGCGCGGTGTTCCATATCGCCCACCAGCCGCCACGCTCGTTGCGTGAGTACCAGGCGGTCAGCAGGCGGGCGCAGACCGGCGCGCCCCAGCCCTGGAAAAAGGCGTTCAGCGCCCACAGCAGGGCGAAGGCCCAGAGCGAGGTGGAGAAGCCAAACAGAATATTCACCACGCCGGTGGCGATCAGCCCGACGCCCATAAAATAACGCGCGTTGGAGCGATCGCTGACGATGCCGGAGAAGAACTTCGACAGGCCGTAGGTGATGTAAAACAGCGTCGCCAGCAGGCCGATATCGGTGCGGGTCATCACGCCGCTCGCGAGGATCTCCGGCGCGGCGGCGTTGAAGCTTTTGCGGGTAAAGTAGAACAGCGCGTAGCCGAGCCAGATGGTAATCAGGATATGGCGACGCCAGTAGCGGTAGCGGGAGTCGATTTCCGCTTTGTTGCTTAGCGGGGCGGCGCTGGCGGGGGTTTTAAACATGATGCGTCCTTAACGGCAAACTGACGCTGACGCGCGTCCCGTGGGTGCAGGAGAGGCTCAGCGTGCCGCCAAGCGCCTTTACGCGCTCGCGCATGCCCGCCAGGCCAAAGCCCTGCTGGCCGGAGCCCGGCGGCAGGCCGCAGCCGTCGTCTTCAATTACCAGCATCAGGCGCTCGTCCTGCTGCCAGCCCTGGATCGTGACCGCGCTGGCACTGGCATGTTTGACGATATTGTTCAGCCCCTCCTGACAGACGCGGAACAGGGTTACGCGCTGGCCTTCGCTCAGCGCAGATTCGTTAATTCGCCAGTCGAGATGGCTGACAATGCCGCGGCTTTCCAGCTCCATCTCGCGCATCAGGGAGCGTACCGCCTGCTCCAGGGAGAGATCGTCAAGCTGGCGCGGGCGCAGCCGCCCTAACAGGCGACGAACGGAATCATAGACGCCCAGCGAAAGCTGTTCGATATGCGCCCCGCCCTGCTTCACGCCCGCGTTTTCTGCCGCCAGGCGCTGAACAATGCCCGCCTGGGTACGGATGGCGGTGATGGTCTGGCCGATGTCGTCGTGCAGCTCGCGGGCAACCTCTTGCCGCACGCTCTCTTCCGTCTCCAGCAGACGCTCCGCCAGACGGCGGTTGCGCGCCAGCTCGTTTTGCAGGGACTGGTTCAGCTCGCGCAGGCGCTGTATGCCCGCGCCGAGCAGCAACCCGGTCAGGCTCTGGGCCAGCAGGGAAAGCAGTAAATCTACAGGATGATCGTGCCAGGTCTGGCTGGCAATCAGCGCGATGGCGTTCATCAGCGTGGCGATCAATGCGCCCTGCCAGCCGTAGTGCCAGGCAAGGGCGATGATCGGCAGCGCCAGACAAAACGGCGTGAAGCGTGATAATTCAGCGGGGAGACCAAGCTGGAGCCACAGGCTCACCACAAACAGCAGCAGATACCAGATGAGATGCCGGGCGCGCCAGTTCACCGGCTGGGAGACCAGCGCCGGGCCGAGCGGCTGCCAGACAGTGCTTGTAAGATAATGCCAGATCACAAGGCAGGTCGGGGCCAGCGTCAGGCCGCCGGTAAGGGTCAGCAGCAGGGCGTTAAGCACCTCCTTTTCACCCACCCACGGCAGGGACTGCAACAGCGCGGCGGCAATTAGCGCCGCCCCCTGACGCAGCAGCGTGCGCCAGTCGCGCTGGTGACGGTAGCGGGAAATCAGGGCGACCGGGATAAGCGTGAGCAGGCTTCCGGTCATCAATAACGGCAGATGCGCCAGCGCCACTTCCTGCGCCAGCCAGATCAGCATCAGCCACTCTGCGCCCAGCAGCACCGGCCAGTAGCCGCGCGGGCATTGCAGCATCAGCCCCAGACGCAGGCCAAAGGGGAACAGCAGCACCGCCAGCTCCGGGCGTTCCACCAGATGCAGGCTGATACTCCACAGGCAGAACCACGCGGCGGAGAAGATAAAAAAGCTGGCGACAACGGCGATCAGCCGCGAAAAAAGGGAGTTCATTGCCAGCTGTCAAACATACGGCGCGCCAGCTCGACATCGTTACTGACGTTGAGTTTTTCCATCAGGTTGGCGCGATGAACGTGAACGGTCTTTGGCGACAATCCCAGCTCTACGGCAATCTCTTTCACCGACATGCCCTGGGCAAGTTTCTCTGCCACCTGACGCTCGCGTCTGGTGAGTGGATCCTGCCGTCCCGCCGCCAGCTTGATGGCGATATCCGGCGTCAGGTAGCAGCCGCCGGTGGAGACGGTGCGCACGGCGGCGATCAGCTCATCCGGGCTACAGCGTTTTGAGAGGAACCCGCGCGCCCCCGCGTTGAGCGCCTGCTCGACCAGCGCCGGGCTGTCGTGGACCGAGAGCATAATGGTCGCCATTCCTTTCGGCAGCTGGCTTAACAGCTCAAGCCCGGAGAGATCCGGCATTGAGATATCGCAGATACAGACCTGCACCCCGCGCCCCGGCAGGCCCGCCAGCGCCTCGCGACCGGAGCCAAACTCGGCCACGACCTGGAAATCCGGTTCGAGGTTGAGAAGCTGGGCAAAGCCAGAGCGGACGATAAGGTGGTCGTCAATAAGGGCGATGGTGGTCATGTGTGTTCCTGCGGTCTGAAAAAGCCGGATGGCGCTGCGCTTATCCGGCCTACAAGAGCGAAAGACGCTTACCTTAAGCGATCTATTCGAAGAACACCGCAATTTTGTTAAACATGGTGGGATCGGACTGGTTGCGCGCCACGTTGGTGACGTCTTCCAGCTTGTCGATCTGCGCTATCATCTGCTCCAGACGCTGGTCGTCGTTGACCAGTAGCCAGATGCGGCTGTGCTCGCTGCCCTGAATCGGCAGGCAGAGAATGCCTTCCACGTTAAATGCCCGGCGGGCAAACAGCCCGCAGACGTGGGTCATGACGCCAGGGTGGTTGCGGACGGTGAGTTCCAGAATGACGTTATCATGTTGTTTCTGCATGGCTTATTCTCCCACCATCTCAGTATTTGCCGCACCCGGCGGCACCATCGGATACACTTTTTGTTCAGGGTCGATACGCACGTGGATCAACGCCGGGCCAGGGCGAGAAATCGCATCCTGCAACGCCGCGTGGGCATCTTCTTCGGCGTTCAGATCGCAGGTGTGCAGGCCAAAACCAGCGGCAATCTGCATGAAGTTGATCATCCCCGGATAGGTCGCCGCAAACACGCCCTGCTTATAGAACAGGCTCTGCTGCTGGTGTACCAGACCCAGCGCCTCGTTGTTCATCAGAATGATTTTGACGTCTAACTGGTTTTCGGCCGCCGTCGCCATCTCCTGAATATTCATCATCAGGCTGCCGTCACCGGAGAAGCAGATCACCTTACGGTCCGGGTTGGCGAGCGCCGCGCCAACCGCTGCGGGCAGGCCGAAGCCCATGGTGCCAAGGCCGCCGGAGGTCAGCCACTGGCGCGGGCGGTTCAGCGGATACGCCTGGGCAGTCCACATCTGATGCTGGCCGACGTCGGTGGTGATAATCGCGCTGTCATCCACGCAGGCGGCAACAGCGTTGATAAGACCATAGTGGCTCAGCGGGTCGCCCTCGGTTGGGATAGCGCCCGGGAACTCGCGTTGCAGATCGGCCACCAGCTGGCGCCAGTCGGCGCGGTCGGTTGCCACCGTCTGCGGGATCAGCTGCGCCAGCACCTCGGCCACGTCGCCCTGGATCGCCACGTGCGGCTGCTTGATTTTACCCAGCTCGGCGCGGTCGATATCCACGTGAATGATTTTGGCGTTCGGGCAGAACTGCTCGGTTTTGCCAATCGCCCGGTCATCAAAACGCGCCCCCATAACTATCAGCAAATCCGCCTCTTGCAGGATGTAGTTGGTGCTGCGCGCGCCGTGCATGCCCAGCATCCCTAAAGATAATGGATGCGCTTTGGGCAGCATACCCAGCGCCATCAGGGTCATGGTGGTCGGCAGGTTGGCTTTTTCCGCAAACTGGCGGATTTCATCCGCGGCGTTGATCGCCCCGCCGCCCAGATACAGCACCGGGCGTTTGGCGGCGTTGATCATTGCCGCCGCATCGCGCACGCTCTCAGCGCTGAACTCCGGCGCGGGGGCACGCTCGCCCGGCTCCGGCAGAATGTCGATCTCGATCTCTGCGGTCTGGACATCCTTAGGAATGTCTATCCACACCGGGCCCGGGCGGCCAGACTGCGCAATGCGGAACGCATCGCTGATAACCTGAGGCAGCTCGCTGATATCGCGAACTAAATAGTTATGTTTGGTGATGGGGATAGAGATGCCGTAGGTATCGACTTCCTGGAACGCATCGGTGCCGATCATCGAGGACGGCACCTGGCCGGTAATGCAGATCAGCGGAATGGAGTCGAGACGCGCGTCGGCGATGGCGGTCACCAGGTTAGTGGCGCCCGGCCCGCTACAGGCCATACAGACCGCCGGTTTACCCTGGGTACGCGCCATGCCCTGGGCGATAAAGCCTGCGCCCTGCTCGTGGCGCGCCAGCACGTGGCGGATCTGTGTGCTTTGGCTTAACGCATCATACAGCGGCAGCACGGTCCCACCCGGGATGCCCGCAACGGTGGTGATGCCCTGTCGTTCCAGTAAATGAACAATCAGCTGCGCGCCTGTAAAACGCGTCTTGGTGGATGTTGTGCCCGAACTTGCCATGCTCCAGTCCTTTTCTTCTGAGCCAGCTTTACGCGTCGTAGTTCAGGTTGCAGATGCGTTGGCTGCGTTCCCTCACCCCAGTCACGTACCTATGTACGCTCCTGGGGATTCGCTCACTTGCCGCCTTCCTGCAACCCGAACTACTTAGCGTATCCGGGAGGGGTCCTAAACGAAAAACCCCGCCCGGTTTGCGCCGGCGGGGTTTTGGATTCGTGTGTTGATCCAGTCCCTACGGCGCATTGCCGACGACCACCACCACACGCACGACGACCACTGCGGCAGGTTGCGCAGTTTTTAGTAGGGTCGAAGTGAAGATGGATGAAGTCATTGGGGACCTGTGTTTGGAATCATTGATTGAATTTATACAAACACAGGTTTTCGGGCGTGACAATGGAAATATTTTCATCTGCGCAAAAATGCGTCAGGGATCACGTTTCGTTTGTTGGGTGGTGACACTCAATAAAGGGTTTTTACTCACTCAATAAATAACGCAGGTGATACCCCAAATCTGGCCGCCAGCTTTTTAATATGGTTCAGGGTAAGCTGTCTCTGACCATTCAGAACCCGTGAAACCATCGATTTACTACCAATTTCATCCTTAAAATCCGATATCGTCAGATTGTATTGATCCATCAAGGTTCTTAAAACTGCAATTCCGACGGGAACGGACTCCATCTCCTTGCGTAATGCGACTATCTCTGGCCGATTAGCTTCGTAACGGCTAATTCTGGCGCACACAATATCCAGCAAGGGGCTATTGGGCTCGTTCATAAGGAGATACTCAACCAGCTCAAGCGCATCCTTATAATCTTTCTCGCTCGGCTGTTCACCCAGTAAAGGAACGGCCGCAACAAGGGCGTGCGTAGCTTTCATTGCATCAGCGACGATCATCATTTCTTCCCCTTAGTGCGATGTTTCTCCGTAAAACGGTCATATTCCTTATGAGTAAAAACATGGCGCACATAAAACTTTTGGCTTTCAAAGAAGATGAGAGCCACTACTCTGAGATTGTTATTTGCAATATCAATAACATAATGCTTATCAAGATACTTGAAGTTATCCAGCGTTGGGAAAAGTTTTCTCAGTGCAGCGGGCGTCGGGCAGTGGCTCTTTTCAATAACTCGTCCTAAAAAGAGAAGCTCTTCTCTGTGTTGCGGGAACTGGCTTACCGCATCCAAAATTGCCTTCATTGAGATTAAATGCATCCTGCTTGCCTGCCGCGTCCATTGCCATTATGGCAACGATAACACCTGTTGCCAATAAGTCAACGAAGGGTACTATTTTCACTTCGTCAGAAAACAAAAAACCCCGCCTAAGCGAGGTTTTTATCAGGGTTTTGCGGTTGGTTGCCGCAGAACACACTGTGTTACGTCAACGCGAAAAGTATACGCGATCGAAGACGAACGCGCAATTCCGGCACGGATTTTGACGTTTTTGAGTATGGATCGCCTTCCAAAATTTGTCCATAAAATACTGTTCATGCATACAGTATTTATCTATACTGAGGGTGTTCGCAGTGAGCGAGGGGGCCGCAGTTTACCGGCGCAACGAAGTCCTGGCTGAAACGGGTGGTGCCGTCAGTGCCTTAACCCCTGAAGTGAGCACACTGTGTTACGTCAATCCAGGTGCTGGCCACAGGCGGCGGAAAGGTACGCCAGCATCGTGCTCCTTTTAACCAAAAGGAGACGCGTATGAGCGTCGTGGATATGGTCATACTTGTCCTCAAACTCATTGTTGCTGTATTGCAACTACTTGATGCTGTCCTGAAATACGTTCGGTGATTCAGGTTCAAGTCGCACCTGAGAGGGGCGGGCAACCGCCCCTCTTTAATAACGAGGGAATGCTATGTCGCGTCTGTTAATTGAGCCCGTCACGCCCGATGAACCCGGGTATATCGCCCTGAAGGCGGAGAGTATCGCGTTGAATTTCAATATGCTGCGCAGGCTGGAAGAGAACTGGCAGCGGGGTGAAAACCGCTTTAACGCGCCGGGTGAAAAACTGCTGGGGGCGTTTCTTAACGGCAGGCTGGTGGGCGTGTGCGGCCTCAACCGCGATCCGTTCAGCCAGCAGCCGCGCGCCGGACGTATTCGTCATCTCTACGTCAGCGAAAAGTGCCGTGGGCAGGGCATTGGCAAACAACTTTTGACCGTGGTGATGGCGGATGCCAGCATCTGGTTTGATTTTCTTAATACCCATGCGCCGGAAACCGCGTACGGATTTTACCATCGGGCGGGCTTCAGGCTGGTGTCAGACGAACCCCGGGTGACGCACCGCCTTTTTTGCGCAGTGTAAGCGGCTGGCAGCATCGACGGGTGAATGTTACAGTTGGATGACATTTCACCAACCGATACGCCATGACCATCACCGTTTTCTGCATTTTACTGTTCGCCGCACTGCTGCATGCCAGCTGGAACGCCATCGTTAAAGCCGGAACGGATAAACTCTACTCGGCGATCGGCGTCAGCGGTTCAGCCGCGCTTATTGCCCTGATTTTACTGCCCTTCTCTCCTCAGCCAACTGCCGCAAGCTGGCCATATTTGTTCGTCTCCTGTGCGTTACAGGTGGTGTATACGGTACTGGTGGCAAAAACTTATCAGGTCTCCGACATGAGCCAGACCTACCCCCTTATGCGCGGGACGGCCCCTCTGCTGGTGGCGCTGATCAGCGTAATGGTGCTCGGGGATCATCTCTCCCGGTTTGCGTGGTCCGGCATCGGGGTCATTTGTCTGTCGATTCTGGCGATGGCGATGAACGGCCGCATGCAGTCACGCAAGGGGATCTGGCTGGCGCTGCTGAACGCCTGTTTTATCGCCGGGTATACCCTGGTGGACGGCACCGGTGTGCGACTCTCGGACACTGCGCTGGGCTACACGCTCTGGACCTTCTTCATGAACGGTTTCTGTCTGCTGAGCTGGGCAATGGTGGCGCGGCGTCGCGAAGCGTCCAGCTACCTGCGCCTGCACTGGAAAAAAGGGCTGCTCGGCGGCGTCGGGACGATGGGATCTTACGGTCTGGCACTCTGGGCGATGACCCAGGCACCGCTGGCTGTGGTCGCCGCACTGCGTGAAACCTCTATTCTCTTCGGCGCATTAATCGCATTTGTGCTTTTAAAAGAGAAGGTTGCCGGCCTGCGCATCGCGGCGGCACTGGGTATTGCTGCCGGTGCGATCCTGCTGCGCCTGGCGTAATTCGCTGGCAACATTAGTTGCCGATCTTGTTTACAAATCATGACTTCACGTCTTCTGTCATTCATCACAGTAATGCTTAAATTGTCATCTCTCTGTGGTAGATTCCTCGCGCATTTATGGGAATGCATAGTCACTTATTCTTCATTTATCTCTTTTGGCAAAAGTATTCAGCGACATGAAAAAGCAACGGAACGTGAACTTATTGTTGATGCTGGTGTTACTGGTGGCCGTCGGGCAGATGGCGCAAACCATCTACATTCCGGCGATTGCCGATATGGCAAAAGATCTGAGCGTCCGCGAAGGTGCAGTCCAGAGCGTGATGGCAGCCTATCTGCTAACCTATGGCGTTTCACAGCTGGTTTATGGTCCCCTGTCCGATCGCGTCGGGCGTCGTCCGGTCATTCTGGTGGGCATGAGCATTTTCATGGTAGCGACGATGATCGCCATTACCACTCACAGCCTGACCGTCCTGATTGCCGCCAGCGCCCTTCAGGGTGTGGGCACCGGCGTCGGCGGGGTTATGGCGCGTACCCTGCCGCGTGATATGTACCAGGGCACACAGCTTCGCCACGCCAACAGTCTGTTAAATATGGGTATTCTGGTCAGCCCGCTGCTGGCCCCGCTGATTGGGGGTCTGCTGGACACCGTCTGGTCCTGGCGCGCCTGTTATGCCTTCCTGCTGGTGCTGTGCATTATTGTCACCTTCAGCATGGGGCGCTGGATGCCGGAAACCCGCCCAAAAGACGCGCCGCGCACGAAGCTCATCGCCAGCTACAAAACGCTGTTCGGTAATGGGTCCTTTACCTGTTATCTGTTGATGCTAATCGGCGGCCTGGCGGGCATTGCGGTGTTTGAAGCCTGTTCCGGCGTGCTGCTGGGCGCGGGCCTTGGCCTGAGCAGTATGGTGGTGAGTATTCTGTTTATTCTGCCGATCCCGGCGGCGTTCTTCGGCGCATGGTTCGCCGGACGTCCGAACAAGCGTTTCTCCACCCTGATGTGGCAGTCGGTGATCAGCTGTCTGCTGGCCGGGCTGATGATGTGGATCCCGGGGCTGTTTGACGTGATGTCGGTCTGGACGTTGCTCATCCCGGCAGCGCTGTTCTTCTTCGGCGCGGGCATGCTGTTTCCCCTCGCCACCAGCGGCGCGATGGAGCCGTTCCCGTTCCTCGCAGGCACGGCAGGCGCGCTGGTGGGCGGTTTGCAGAACATCGGTTCCGGCGCGCTGGCCTGGCTTTCGGCTATGATGCCGCAGACCGGGCAGGCGAGTTTAGGCTTGCTGATGACCCTGATGGGGCTGCTGATTTTGCTGTGCTGGCTGCCGCTGGCGTCGCGTGTCTCGCATCACGAACAGCCGGTTTAACCGCATGATGGCCCGGCTTCTCGCCGGGCTTTTCACAGACGGGCGCAATCATCGCCTGCAATAGCCGCTCTGGGGCAGGCCGCCACGCCCCCTCTTCCCCGTCATAAAACTGAACATCGGCGTTTATCGCATACGGGATGTTGGCCTGTTGCAGCTCGCACGCCATAAACGTGGCAAACGCCATCTGCGAGGCAGTTGGCGTCAGGCTTTTCGATTCGCCCACCCCCCAGCCGCCAACCCAGCTCACATGCCCGGTTTTTTGTTGCCAGTGCAGCGCGGCGTTAATTCGGTTACGGATAGCCGCTTTCTCAGCCGCAGTTCCGGACGTCCACGGGTATTTACCGTTCGTTTTCAGCGGACCCCAGGGGAAAATATGCCACTCCGCCAGCAGGTAATTCTGGCTGTGCGCGGGCAGCTTCAGGGTGGATAAATCCTCCGGCGCGGCGCGCAGACGAGGGGCGATAAAAATCATGCGGCTGGCATCAATGGCGTGAATGTCTTTGATCGCTTTCTCATACACCCGGTTGAGCGAAGCAACGTTGTGGTTGAGCTTGTCCGCCGGTTCGTAGATCAGGTCAAAGCCCAGCAACGGCGAGCGCTGACCAAAATAGTGCGCCACGGCAATCCACCAGTTAATCACCTCTTTTTCGGTATCCGCTTTCGGGTCGTTTTTATATTCATCGGCCTGATAAGCGATGATGGGGATGACGCCGTATTGCTCGCAGGCCTCCACCAGCTTACGCAGGTGAATCAGCCGCGCTTCCGTCGGTTCGCCCGCCACCCGAATACGGACATGATGTATGCCTTTCGCTTGGAAATCACGGACCACCAGCGGGTCGAATTCGCGGATACCGCGCTCGGTGCGTGCCCAGTCCACATCCATCCCGACGCCCAGCTGCTGCGCATAACGGGCAGCCGTCAGCGGCGGCTCAGCGGCAGTCGCCCAGCCGGAAGAGAGTAAGATCGCAGTGGCAATAAAAGGCTTTAACACGGTTTACCCTGGAAAAATCAAAAGCATTACCTGTATTTAGCACGCTTTTTCACATTTGGTGTAGAGCGAAAGCGTAATAATTCTTCAACCCGCCAGCTCTCTTAGCCAGCCGATAAAGGCGTCAATTTTCGGCCACTGACGGCCGGGAAGCGTTGAGACGTAATAATGCTGATGGCACTTGAGGGTTTCCCCATCAAAGGGTGCGATCAACTCCCCCCGTTCGAGACGTTTTTGCACCAGCCGCTTTCTCCCCATCGCCACCCCGACATTACTCATGGCCGCGATAATGGCTAAATCAGAACGATCGAAGCCAATACCCGATGATAACGGCATATTCACCGCGTAATGCTGCGCCCAGCTCAGCCACTCATCCGTACCGGAATCATTGCTCCAGGCCTGACGGTCGTGCAGTAACGTGCAGTGGCTGAGGTTATGGGGGTTTTTCAGCAGTTCATGCTCCCGGGCATACGCCGGCGAGCAGACGGGCAAAATCTCTTCATCCATCAAAAAGTGATGAGAAAGGTGGTTTGGCGGCGTATCGTCGAAATAGAGCGCCAGATCGATGCCGGTTCGCTGCATGTTGACGTAATCATTACCAGTCAGAATAGTAAGTGAAATCGACGGGTAGCGGCGGGTAAAATCCCCCAGCATCGGCACCAGCCAGCACTGGGCGATCGACGGCCGGGAGTACACCGTTAGCGTACCTGACAGCGCCTGGTTTTTAATGTCCAGGATCTCCTGATTCAGGGTGTCGAGGGACGATTTCAGCGTCCAGTAAACGCGCTTGCCTTCCTGCGTCAGCTCCACTTTACGGTGTGAGCGGACAAACAGCTGAATGCCCAGCTCCTCTTCCAGCAGGTTAATGCGGTGGCTCACCGCGCTGGGGCTGAGCGACAGCTCCGCCGCCGCCAGGGCGAAGGACTCATGCCGGGCAGCCACTTCAAAGGTGTACATTTTCGACAGCTGCCAGCCGTTTAACAGCCGGTTTCTGCCTTCATTCGCATCGGTCATCACAATTCCCACACGTAATTTCTGCGTTCAGCATACCGCTCAAGAATGAATTTATGTGAACCAACGGCAAAATAAGTGCGCTTTTTAGAGTCCAGTCACTCAGTTGATCCAATCTGGCTCATCTGAACGCCAATTTATATCGTTTGTCAGCCCAAGCCGTTTTTTCGTCCAATATCCCCAGATGACATAAGGGTGAGGTGAGATATGGGATCTCAGGTCTGGGTTGTGGCAACGCTGCTTGTCAGCATCGTGTTGATTGTTTTAACCATCGTAAAACTGAAGTTTCACCCGTTCCTCGCGCTGCTGCTGGCAAGCTTTTTCGTTGGCGCGATGATGGGGATGAGCCCGCTGGATATGGTTAACGCCATTGAGAGCGGGATTGGCGGTACGCTGGGCTTCCTGGCGGCGGTTATCGGTCTTGGCACTATTCTCGGCAAAATGATGGAAGTCTCCGGCGCGGCAGAGCGCATCGGGATTACGTTGCAGCGCTGCCGCTGGCTGTCGGCGGACGTGATTATGGTCCTGGTCGGCCTGATCTGCGGCATTACGCTGTTTGTTGAAGTGGGCGTGGTACTGCTGATCCCGCTGGCGTTTTCCATCGCCAAAAAGACCAACACGTCGCTGCTCAAGCTGGCCATTCCGCTCTGTACCGCACTAATGGCAGTGCACTGCGTGGTGCCTCCGCATCCGGCCGCACTATTTGTCACCAACAAATTAGGGGCGGACGTCGGGACGGTGATTGTCTACGGTCTGGTGGTGGGCCTGATGGCGTCTCTGGTTGGTGGCCCGCTGTTCCTGAAGCTGCTCGGCAACCGTCTGCCCTATAAGCCGGTTCCGGCGGAATTTTCAGACCTGAAGGTGCGGGAAGAGCACACTCTGCCGTCGCTGGGCGCCACGCTGTTCACCGTGCTGCTGCCGATTGCCCTGATGCTGGTGAAAACCATTGCCGAGCTGAACATGGCAAAAGAAGGCTCGCTGTATACCCTGCTGGAGTTTATCGGCAACCCCATCACCGCGATGTTTATCGCCGTGTTTGTCGCCTACTACCTGCTGGGGATCCGCCAGCACATGGGCATGGGCGCAATGCTGATCCATACGGAGCACGGCTTTGGCTCTATCGCCAACATTTTGCTGATTATCGGTGCGGGCGGGGCGTTCAACGCCATCCTTAAAATCAGTGGTCTGGCGGAGACGCTGGCGCATATTCTCTCGAACCTGCATATGCACCCTATCCTTCTCGCCTGGCTGGTGGCACTGGTGCTGCACGCCGCCGTGGGTTCGGCAACGGTAGCGATGATGGGTGCCACGGCGATAGTGGCGCCGATGCTGCCGCTCTACCCGAACGTAAGCCCGGAGATCATCACCATTGCCATCGGGTCCGGCGCTATTGGCTGCACGATCGTGACCGACTCTCTCTTCTGGCTGGTGAAGCAGTACTGCGGCGCGACCCTGAATGAGACCTTCAAATACTATACGACGGCGACGTTTATCGCCTCGGTGCTTGCACTTGGCGGCACATTCCTGCTTTCTTTCATTATCTGAGCGCGAAGAGACGTATTATGGAAAACGCAACTATCACTACTTTAACCGCACAGTTTCCTCTGGTTGAGGATCTGATTGCCCTGAAAGAAACCACCTGGCTTAACCCTCGCACCACGACGCTGGCGGAAGGATTGCCGTATGTCGGGCTGACGAAAGCCGACGTAGACGACGCGCACGCGCGCCTGAAACGCTTCGCGCCGTATCTGGCGAAAGCGTTCCCGGAAACGGCGGCAACGGGCGGGATTATCGAATCCGACCTGGTCGCGATCCCGGCGATGCAGGCGCGGCTGGAGAAAGAATCTGCGAAGCCTGTTACAGGCACGCTGCTGCTGAAAAAAGACAGCCATCTGCCGATTTCCGGCTCGATCAAAGCGCGCGGCGGCATCTATGAGGTGCTGACCCATGCGGAGAAACTGGCGCTGGAAGCCGGGTTGCTGAGCGTTGAAGACGACTACAGCGTTCTGCTGGAGCCGCGCTTTAAGGACTTCTTCAGCCAGTACAGCATCGCGGTGGGCTCAACCGGCAACCTGGGGATGTCCATCGGCATTATGAGCGCACGCATTGGCTTTAAGGTGACCGTGCATATGTCCGCCGACGCCCGCGAGTGGAAGAAAGCCAAACTGCGCAGCCACGGCGTGATCGTCGTTGAATATGAGCAGGATTACGGCGTGGCGGTGGAGCAGGGACGCAAAGCGGCGGAAAGCGATCCGAACTGCTTCTTTATTGACGATGAGAATTCACGCACGCTGTTCCTGGGCTATGCGGTTGCTGGCGAGCGCCTGAAGGCGCAGTTTATCGAACAGGGCCGCGTGGTGGATGCCGATCATCCTCTGTACGTCTATCTGCCGTGCGGCGTCGGCGGCGGCCCCGGCGGCGTGGCTTTTGGCCTGAAGCTGGCCTTTGGCGATAACGTCCACTGCTTCTTTGCGGAGCCAACGCACTCACCGTGCATGCTGCTGGGCGTTTATACCGGGCTGCACGATGAAATCGCCGTGCAGGACCTGGGTATTGATAACGTGACGGCGGCGGACGGACTGGCGGTAGGACGTGCCTCCGGCTTCGTGGGCCGCGCGATGGAGCGCCTGCTCGACGGGTTCTATACCCTCTCCGATCAAAGCATGTACGACATGCTCGGCTGGCTGGCGCAGGAGGAAAGGATTCGCCTGGAGCCGTCGGCGCTGGCGGGGATGGCCGGGCCGCTGCGCGTCGATGCCGATGAGAACGTTACCCACCTGGTGTGGGCGACCGGCGGCGGCATGGTGCCGGAAGACGAGATGGCGAAATATTTAGCGAAAGGGAAGTAATTATGCCGGGTGGCGGCTGCGCCTTACCCGGCCTACAGGTGCAAAATTTGTTGAATGTGGGTTACCGCAAACAGCAGTGACAACGACAGCACGGCCAGGGCGATGAGGAACTTATCCCGCACCGCTTTCGGCTGCGCAAAGTCGTTCTGCGACACGTCCATCAGGTTACGGCTGCGGGTGTAGCGCCATAAAATGATGGCTACCAGCGCCAGCACAACAATGGAGATCCAGAATGGCGCCCCCGTGCGGTGCCAGTTGTGCTTAATGGCAAGAGCGATCAGCGCGCCATACCCCAGCAGCGTGCGCAGCCAGGCCAGCGAGGTTCGCTCTGGCTGAAGGCCGGGGTCCGCTTCCCGCCGCGCTTTGCGGCTATCCGGCATACAGCACCAGTAACATCACTACGCCCGCAACCATCAGCAAAATCGTACTAATAATGAGCAAGCCGCGCGTGTAGGGGAGATCCTGCTTCAGACGCATCGCCTTTTCATTTCTCAGCCAGCACAGATAGCCATAAATCGCCAGCACGCCGGCAATCAGGCACAGCAGCAGGGCCAGCACTTCGCGAATCAACGGGGTGGCAAAATCGGGGGCGAGCTGATCAAGGCCGACGCCTGCGGCCAGAAAGCCCAGGGCGGTGCGGATCCACGCTAAGAACGTGCGTTCGTTAGCCAGTGAGAAGCGGTAGTCCGGTGCTTCACCGAGGCGGGAAATGTTCATGAAAGTTCCTTGTCGTGCTGCATGCAGGCTTCAGCATAGCGTAATTCAGCCACGACAAGGAGACCGGCATCAGGCGATGCCGGTCAGAAAGATTAGTGCAGCTCTGGCCAGTAATCCTTATTCGCTTCAATCAGATCGTCCAGAATCGCCTTCGCCACCGATGCGCTCGGTACGGTTTTCGACAGGGTAATCGCCTGCCAGAGTTTCTGATACGAGCGCTGCTCCCAGGCGTCCACCACCAGTTTTTCCACCGCCACCTGCTGGCTCATGAGCCCTTTCTGGAAGTGCGGAATATCACCCACGGTCAGCGGCTCCGGTCCGTTGTGGCCGACCAGACAAGGGATTTCTACCATCGCGTCAGCGTCAAAGTTATGGATAGCCCCATTGTTAGGCACAATCAGCAGCATGCGTTCCTGGGTGTTAAAGGCAATCGCGGTCGCCAGATCGACGATGTACGACGCATGTTCGTCAATTTCCAGTTCACCGGCAGCAGAATGACCGGCTTCGATAATCGCCCGGCAGGCGCTGAACACGTGCTTTTCACGGTGGTCCATGACCTCATTGGCGCGGGTACGCTCCGGGTTGGAATGGGCGACCACATAGTCCGGGAACAGGTAATACTTCAGGTAGGTGTTCGGCATGGTGTCCGGATCCAGCGCCTGTACGTCTTTGGCCTTGGCGAAGGTATCGTTCCAGCTCGCTTCAGTATGCACATCTTCCGAAGGCGGAACATAACCGTTTTTCGCCACGTATTCGCGCAGCTTCGGCATCAGATCGTTGCCGTTCTGATCTTCAATCGACGTCCACCAGCCGAAGTGGTTCAGGCCGTAGTAGCGCACGCGCATCTCTTTGCGGTCTTTCAGGCCGACGATTTGCGCCATACGTCCTTCAATGCCGATCGGCATGTCGCAGATGTTGAGAATTTTCGCGTTCGGACGCAGGCGGCGCGTGGCTTCCGCGACAATCGCCGCCGGGTTGGAGTAGTTCAACATCCACGCGTTCGGGGAGTACTGCTCCATGTAATCCACCAGCTCCAGCACGCCGCCGATGGAGCGCATGCCGTAGGAGATGCCGCCCGGCCCGCACGTTTCCTGGCCCAGCACGCCGTGGCGCAGCGGGATTTTTTCATCCTTTTCACGCATGGGATATTTGCCAACGCGAATATGCGCCATCACGAAATCCACATCGGTAAAGGCCGCTTCAGGATCGGTGGTGTAACTAAATTCAATCTCCGGCGCCTGCTCCTTAAGGATGATTTTACACGCCTCGGCGATGATCTCCTGACGTGCTCCGTCATTGTCATAGAACTTCAGCGCACGCAGCGGGAAACGGTCACGGTTGGCTAACAGCATCAGGACGATACCAGGCGTGAATGTACTGCCGCCGCCTGCAATAACAACTGAGAATTTTTTCATGATATAGCCTCTGTCAGAGTGGTTTGTTCGTTTGTTAAAGGGGTTTTCATCAGCGATTCCAGCTGGTCGCGCACCTGAGGAACGTGCAGACCGACAATCACCTGTATGCCGTTGCCGCGCCGCACCACACCGTGTGCGCCCAGGGCTTTGAATACGTCATCGCTTTGGGTTTTCGTCATATCCACCAGGGCGATACGCAGGCGGGTGGCGCAGTTATTGATACTTTCGATATTCGCTGCGCCGCCGAGCGCCTGTAAGAACCCAGCGGCCTGTCCGACCTGCTGGCTGGCTGCCGCCGGGGCGGTGGTTTGCCCACGAGCGGCCTTATAGTCGGCCTTGCTGTAGAGCTTGATTTCGCTCTCTTCCCGGCCCGGCGTTTTGAGATTCAGACGTTCGATAAGCGTTCTGAAGACCACGAAGTAGATCCCGGTGAAGCAGAGGCCGATGCCAATCTGGGTGAATACCGTCGAGGCGTGGTTATGGAACATCGGGATCCAGTTTTGCGGCAGGAACTGGTCCAGCAGACCGCCGCCCATGTTCCCCACCACCCCGAAGATATACATCACCGTCGCCATCGTTGCGGCCAGCACGGCGTGGATGGCAAACAGCAAAGGCGAGATAAACAGGAAGGTGAACTCCAGCGGTTCGGTAATGCCCACCAACACGGCGGTAAGCGTGGCCGGGATCAGCAGACCTGCCACTTTGACGCGGTTCTCCGGTGACGCGGTATACCAGATAGCCAGCGCAATACCGACTGAGCCAAACACCTTAGAGTTGCCGTGCAGCGCGAATCCGCCCTCCGGGAACAGCGTTTTCAGCGGCACAGTGCTCTGGCTGAATTCCTGAAGGTGCTGTGCCCAGTAGACCTGAATGCCGCCTTCTACCGCAGCCGGGCCGAAGATAAACGGGCCGTAGACAAAGTGGTGTAATCCGGTTGGGATCAGAATGCGTTCCAGGAAGGTATAAACCCATACGCCCAGCGCGCCAGCGGTACGTAGAAAGGCCTGCAACGACTCAATGCCCATCTGCACTTTCGGCCAGCCCAGCAGCGTCAGCCAGGCGCAGGGGATCATCACGAAGAACGCGAGGATAACGACAAACGAGGTGCCCTGGAAAATCCCCAGAAAGACCGGCAACGGCTTGTCGAAAAATCGGTTGTGGATGGCGGTGACGAGCCCGGAAATGATAATCGCCCCGATGATGCTGGTATCAAGCGTTTTGATTCCGGCAATCATCGCCAGCCCGCTGCCGGCAGTGGGTTCAGCAGAGAAGTCGACGCCAAAGAAGTGGCCCCAGGTCATCCCCATCGCGTTGATAAAATAGTTCCAGGTCAGGAAGCTAATCAGCACCGCCAGACAGGCGCGGCCCTGCGCCTGCTTTGCCAGGCCAATCGGTAAGCCGACAGCAAAAATCAGCGGCATATTACGGAACACCGCCCAGCCGCCCTCTTCGATGATGTGAACAATTTGCGCGAACAGATTATCAGGCGCGGTTAAGGCCTCACCGACAAACAGCGGATTGCGAAGCATGATGGCGATCCCAACCACGATCCCGGCAAAGGGAAACAGCAAAACCGGGGTGAACATGGCGCCGCCAAAACGTTGTATTTGACTGAGCATTTTTAAATCCTCATGAAACAACCTGTAGGGGATAGAGGCCTTTATGGTTTTTTACTGGCCTGAGGTGAGCATAAGAAGTTACTGATGCGGGAACATGGCGTGCCGCTGCGATTCGTGATCGCATTCATGGTTTTAATTTGACCAATCAGGTCTACTTTTTAAACCAAACATGGACAAGTTAAGACGTATTCCACGCCATGATGTGCGCAGAGAGGTCTACTGGTGATCTACAAATCAATTGCCGATCGGCTACGGCTGCGGCTGAATTCTTCGGACTACAACATTGGCAGTCCGTTACCCGGAGAAAAAGCGCTGGCAAAGGAGTTTGGCGTAGCCCGGATGACCGTCCGCAAAGCGCTGGATCTGCTGGTAAGCTGGGGGCTGGTTGAACGTCGACACGGCAGCGGGACGTTCGTGGCGCGCAAAGACGTTCATCATGAAACGACTAACCTGACTGGGCTGGTGGAGGTATTGCGCCAGCAGGGGAAAGAAGTGCAAAGCAAGGTGTTGCAGTTTGAAGTGATGCCCGCGCCGCCCGCCATCGCCAGCCAGCTGCGGATTCAGGTTGATGAGCGGATCTATTTTTCAAGGCGGGTGCGTTACGTGGACGGAAAACCGCTGATGCTGGAGGACAGCTTTATGCCGGTGAAGCTGTTCCGCAATCTTTCCCTGGCGCATCTCGAAGGGTCTAAGTTTGATTACATCGAGAAGGAGTGTGGGATCACCATCAGCGGCAACTACGAGAGCCTGACGCCGGTGCTGGCTGATAAACAGCTGGCCGGTTATATGAATGTGCCGGAACAGACGCCGCTGCTGCGCATCACTTCCCTTTCCTACAGCGACAGCGGCGAGTTCCTCAATTATTCCGTGATGTTCCGGAACACCAGCGATTACCAGGTGGACTACCATCTGCGGCGCATCCACCCGGAAGACTTGTTAGCCCATCCCCCAGAATAGCACCGCCAGTAGCTGCGGGGTGATGATGCGCAGAAACATCACCAGCGGATAAACCGTGGCGTAGGATAACGCCGCCGCGCCGCTGGTGGCGTGCAGGTTATTGGCGAACGCCAGCGCGGGCGGATCGGTCATGGAACCGGCCAGCATGCCGCACAGCGTGAGATAGTTCATTTTAGCGAACATACGCGCCAATAATCCGACAGTTATCAGTGGGATAGCGGTAATAAATATGCCGTATCCTACCCAGCTCATCCCTTCGCCGTTCACCAGAGTATCGACAAAATCGCCGCCGGATTTCAGCCCCACCACCGCCAGAAACAGCACGATGCCCAACTCCCGCAGCGCCAGGTTAGCGCTCGGCGGCATAAACCAGTAGAGCTTACCGATGGAGCCGATACGCCCGAGGATAAGCGCCATAATGAGCGGCCCGCCTGCCAGACCCAGCTTCAGTGCTACCGGGAAGCCGGGCACATACAGGGGGATGGAGCCAAGCATGACCCCAAGCCCGACGCCGATAAAGACCGGCAGCATCTGCACCTGCTGGAGTTTTTGCTGGGCGTTGCCCACCATGTCCGCTACGGCATCAATAGATGAAGGACGCCCGACGAGGTTGAGAATATCACCGAATTGCAGGCTGGCATCCTGGCTGGCCACCAGCTCGACACCGGCGCGGTTAAGCCGGGAGATCACCACGTCATAACGCTCTTTAACCTGCAAATCGCGTATTTTCTTGCCCAGAACCTTCTCATTGGTCACTACCACGCGCTCCACGCGCATGTCCGTTCCACGGGTTGAGAGTGAGGTATCCACCTCCTGACCGATCACCAGCCGGGCATTGTTTAAATCCGCCGGTTGCCCTACCAGATGCAGGAGATCGCCGTGCTGAATAAGGGTATCCGGTGAAGGCACCATCAGCGTTTCATCACGTTTCAGGCGGGAACAGATAATGGTCGCGCTGTTCAGAATGGGAACATCCTGAATCGCCATATTGTTCAGATTAGGGTTTTCGACGCGAATATTGATAGTTTTAATGAGCGCATGGCCGTTGGTCAGCGTGCTTTCATGCTCTTTTGCCTCCTGCTCGACGTTAACGCGGAACAGCACGCGCACCAGCCACATCGAGAGCAAAATACCGCAAATGCCAAACGGATAGGCCATGGCGTAGCTCATCCCCATCTGATCGACGACATCAGCAGGGATACCCAGATCGCGCAGAATTTGCTGGCCCGCCCCGAGCGCGGGCGTATTCGTGACGGCGCCGGAGAAGATGCCCAGCACAACGGGCAGCGGAATCGCGAAGAGTTTATGCAGGATTGCGGTGACCAGCCCACCCATCACAACAATGCCGAAGGCAAAGAGATTAAGGCGTAAACCGGAGACGCGCAGGGAAGCGAAGAAGCCCGGCCCCACCTGAATACCGATGGTATACACAAAGAGGATCAGGCCGAACTCCTGGATGAAATGCAGCATATCGGCGCTGAGCACCCACCCAAGCTGGTCGGCAAAATGGCCGACAAAAATCCCGCCGAACAGCACCCCGCCAATCCCAAACCCGACGCCGCGGATTTTGATATTCCCCAGCCATAGCCCCACTACCGCGACAAGGGCCAACACGCTGACGGTTAACGCGATATCACTCATGTTCCACATCCTGTGTATAACCTTAGTTATGATAAAGATTCTCTCAGAGCTGGCGGCGGTTGTATGGGCGATGGCGCACAAAAAAGCCGAAGGTAAACGCAAAACGGTCACCCGAAGGTGACCGTTTTTAATGTTTGCATCCTCTCCCACAGGGAGAGGGTCGGGGTGAGGGCACCAGCCCGCACACGATTAGCTATTCAACGCCGGGCGTTCGCTAATGGCGATGCGCTGAGGCGCAATGGCTTCCGGCACGTTACGGGTGAGGTCAATGTTCAGCAGCCCGTTAGTGAACGTCGCGCCAGAAACTTCCATATGGTCTGCCAGGGTAAAGCTCAGGCTAAACGGCTGAGTGACAAGCCCCTGATGCAGCCATTTGGTCTCGGTGTCTGGTTTTTCCGGTGACCCTTTCACGGTCAGGCGCGCACCCTCAAGCTGGATGTCGAGATCTTCCTGGCGGAACCCGGCCAGCGCAAGCGTGATGCGGTAGTGGTTATCATCGCTTTTTTCGATGTTGTACGGCGGAAAGGTCTGCTGTTCGGTTGCGCTTTGCAGCGCGTTAGCCAGTTTGTCAAAACCGATCCACTGACGCAGCAGAGGGGAAAAATCATAGTTACGCATACTAAATCTCCTTCTGAGAAGCGAGTTCGGCACAGTTTAATTTTGTGCACAGTTGTACCTGCAAACCCTTGCGGATTCGCATATGCTCCCTTTACGGCAAGCAATTTCAGGTGGGCCGCAGCCGCGACCCGCTTAATTAATTGATTTCGATACGACGCGGTTTTTTCTCTTCCGGAATCACACGTTCCAGTTCGATAAACAGCAGGCCATTCACCAGGTTCGCGCCCTTGACGTGGATGTTCTCAGCCAGCTGGAACTTGCGTTCAAAGTTACGCTCTGCGATACCCTGGTAGAGGTAGGTTCGTTCTTTCTGCTCGCCCGCATGGGAGCCTTTCACCACCAGCAGATTGTCCTGCGCGGTGATCTCCAGTTCGCTCTCTGCGAAACCGGCAACAGCAATCGCAATGCGATAGTGGTTTTCGTCAACCAGTTCAACGTTGTAAGGAGGATAGCCGTTGCTCTGGCTCTGGTTGTTTTCTAAGTGGTTGAACAGACGATCAAAACCAATGGCAGAACGGTATAGCGGAGAGAGATCGAAATTACGCATAGATAAATGCTCCTGAAATCAGCGAGAAAATGTAGCCTTCCACCATGGACAGGCTTCTGCTTCCCCGAACACCCATCAGGCGTGTCCGTTATCGGGTTACATTCTTAAAATGGGTATGGATACGGCCTTTTCAAGCCTGTTGATGTGAGATTTTTTTGCACTTTGCTGGTTGTCGCATAGACTCAGGGGCACAGCACAAAGGGTTAAATTGCGATGGCGACCACAGTGCGGGAGTTTGGAGCTATCCATTTTGGACGCGCCTCGCTATAACCCTGAGTTGCAGGTCAATGCCGTGCTACTAATGATGACTGAGTGATGATGAGAAATGTTCTGATTAAGCTGGCGACGTTCAGCGGGGTTGTTTTACTTTGCGGGTGTTCGAGCGTGATGTCGCACACCGGCGGTAAAGAAGGAACATATCCGGGGACGCGCGCCAGTGCCGCAATGATCTCTGATGATGAGACAAACTGGGGTACCAAATCTCTGGCGATTCTTGATATGCCGTTTACGGCGGTTGCCGATACGCTTTTGCTGCCGTGGGATATGTTCCGCACCGACAGCTCAGTGCGTTCGCGCGTTGAGAAAAGCGAGCAGGAGACGCTGGCAACCAACTCCGTCATCCCGCCCGCAGCGATGCCTCCACGCTAATTCTGTGCGGTTTCCGTTAGCCACAGCTGGCGGAAACCGTCCTTCGCTTCCATCCATGCAATAAATCGTCCGTCCGGGGAAAACACCACAGCGTCAGCAGACGGCGGATTGCCATGATCGGAGGTCAAAAACGTCACCTCACCGGTCTGCGCATCGCAGCAGGCAATGCGGCTTTCGAGCACAAACCCAAGTGTGCGGCCAGAAGGATGCCAGTTAAAAGCCGACTGGATATCACTTTCACTGTGGGTCAGCTGGCGCGGCTCGCCGCCCTCAGGGGAGATAAGCCACAGCTGCACAACGCCGTTATCGTCCCGCATTAAAAACGCAACCTGCGTCCCCTGTGGATTGCTGCGCACCCAGTGGCGCGGCACGTTCACCAGCCCCGGATACGCCTTCTGATGGGTGAAGGTAAGGCGGCGTTGCATGACGCCCGCAGGCGGCGCGGGCATTGTATCCGGCGTTCCCTGCAACGGCGCATCGCCCGCTCGTTTCCAGCCCTGCTCGTCTTTGGGAAGATCGACAATAAACAGTTCGGGCACTTTCTCGCCTTTCGCAGACACCGTATCGCCGATAAACGCCAGCCTGTCGTTGCCCACCCAGCCCTCTTCATAGGCGCGGTTGATCTCATCGCTGCCCGGTTTCGGGTTCGGCGTTGTCCGGCTTACCAGTACGCTCCAGAAGGTTCCGGCATATTCCCGCGGATGGTTCCCCTGTGGGTTTACCGGACCACAAGGCGCCGCCACCCCGACGTTACGCAAATCCAGCTGCGGATCGCGCGCGTGCAGCACATGGTCGTTATAGGTAAAGCTGACGAACTGCCCGTTCGGGCTAAAAACGTGAACGTGGGTGCCGCCACGCAGCGCACCTGCCGTGTAAGGCGCGGTGATATCCATCGCATCAAGATTGCTCACCTGACCATTGTGCGCAATCACCCCCTGACGATGGTGAAAATCATACTGCCAGTCTGCATCCGGGTTTTTCGGGCCGTGGATAAAAACATATTTGTCCTGCGCCGGATGAACGGTTACCACGCCAACATGCGCGCCGTCAGTCGCACGGTAGATCGCCTCAACCTCGCCCGTACTAACATTGACCCGCTCAATGGTTTCACCGGTAAACGACGCGCCGGACGGGCGGACATCATAGACAAGCCACTGACTGTCTGGCGTCCAGGTGTTGATGTTGGTGAGCTGGTGGTTGCGGGAAGCGAAGGTGATTTGTTTCATGAAAATACCCTGATGCGCGGTTATCGCATCAGGGTAAAACATCCGAAGGGATTAGCCTACTCGTTTCACGTCGCCGACCAGCAGGATGTAGGAGAGCGCCCCGATCAGCGCCACGGCAGAGATATACACCAGCGCCGGACCAAAGCCGTAGTCCTGCGCCAGGTAACCGATGACCAGCGGCACGGTGATCCCGCCCAGGCCGCCAACGAAGTTAAACACGCCGCCGGTCAGGCCAATCAGACGCATCGGCGCCAGCGACGACACCAGCGACCAGGTGATGGAGGCAAAACCGTTCCCGAAGAACGCTAACGCCATCAAGGTCATGATCCACACCGGATCGTTGGTGTAGTTCGCTCCCATGATGCAGGTAGAGATCAGCAGGCCGCAGATAATAGGCGTTTTACGCGCAACGCCCAGTGAGAAGCCTTTTTTCACCAGTTTGTCCGCCAGCCAGCCCGAGAGCAGGACGCCGAAAAACGCCGCAAGGAAGGGTACGGTGGTCATAAAGCCCGCCTTTAGCGCGGTAATCCCTTTTTCCTGGGTCAGATAGTTCGGGAACCAGGTGAGGAAGAACCACAGCGTGGAAGTCACCGCGAACTGGCCCAGATATACGCCCACCAGCTTACGGTGGAAGACCAGCTTCCAGTCCGCTCTGGTCAGCGGCTGGCGCGCCTCTTTTTTCACGGGCGCATCGCCGTCCACCAGGCCACCGCCGTCGCGGATGTAGTCCAGTTCGGCTTTGGTGATGCTTTTGGTCAGGCGCGGCGGCTGATAAACCTTAAACCAGATTAACGACCAGATAATGCCGATCCCGCCGGTGACGATGAACACCCAGTGCCAGCTCAGTAGCTCCTGGATCCAGATTAACAGCGGCGTCAGAAATGCCAGGCCAACAAACTGCCCGGAGGTGTAAAAACCAACAGCGGAAGCGCGTTCGTGTTCCGGGAACCAGCTGGTCACCATGCGGTTGTTGGTCGGAAACGCGGGCGCTTCAAACACCCCGGTGATGGCGCGCAGGCCAATCAGTGACATCAGCCCGGTGGCGAAGCCCTGGAACAGAGTCGCCACGGACCAGCCAAAAATAGCGATAAAGTAGGTCAGACGCGACCCCACGCGGTCAAGGAACCAGCCGCCCGGGATCTGGCAGAGCGTATACAGCCAGGCAAACGCCGAGAAGACGTAGCCCATTTCCGCTTTGGTGATGCCAAACTCTTCCTGAATATGAGCCGATGCCACGGCAAGGTTGGCGCGGTCGACATAACAGATGACCACGGTAATAAAGATCATGATCAGCGTCAGGTAACGACGACGCCCGGTTTTTGCAGCAGTAACTGGAATATCCATCGCAATCTGTCTCCAGATTTTGGGCATAGCGAAGCCGCTCACCATGCCCTGTAATTTACAGAGGGTGTATTTGGTTTTTTTAATTAAAAACGTAAACGGAATGCGCTAAATAATTCGTGCTGGGGGAAGGCGGCAAGTTTTCGCATCCCCGGGAGCATACAAAAGTATGTGACCGGGGTAAGAAAACGCAGCCAACGCATCACCAGCGCGAAGTATGACGCGCATTTACCACTCGGCTACGGAACCGTCTTCATGACGCCACAGTGGGTTACGCCAGTCCGGCGCACATTTACTCAGCTCAATGACTTTGGCTTCGTCGATCTCCACGCCAAGGCCCGGCTTCGTTAACGGTTTAAAGAAACCGCCTTCCATGCTGAAGTCTTCCTTGTTTTTCACAAAGTCGAGCAGCTCCGCGCCCTTGTTATAGTGAATGCCCATGCTTTGTTCCTGGAACACCGCATTGCGCGAGACGAAGTCGACGTGCAGGCAGGCCGCCAGCGCAATTGGCCCAAGCGGACAGTGCGGGGCCAGCGCCACATCGTAGGCTTCTGCCATTCCGGCAATTTTGTAGCATTCGGTGATGCCACCCGCGTGGGAGAGGTCCGGTTGCAGGATCGCAATGCCGCCCGCTTCCAGCACGCGTTTAAACTCGAAGCGCGAGAACATGCGTTCACCCGCCGCGATGGGAATGTGCGTCTGTTCAGCCAGTTTCGGATAGTATTCCGCCTGCTCGGCCAGCACCGGCTCTTCGATAAACAGCGGGCGATACGGCTCCAGCTCTTTAATCAGCACTTTGGCCATTGGCGCGCTAACGCGGCCGTGGAAATCCAGGCCAAACTCAATCTCGTTGCCGAAAGCCTCACGGATTTGCGCCACGGTATTCACCGCCCGGTCTACCGCGCGCGAGTTGTCGATAACGCCCATCTCTTCGCAGCCGTTGAGTTTGAAGGTGTCAAAACCGATGTTGCGCAGTTGCCGGATACCGTCGATCACTTCCGCAGGGCGGTCACCGCCCACCCAGCTGTAGGCTTTGATTTTGTCGCGCACCAGGCCGCCCATTAATTGCCAGACCGGGGCATTCAGCACTTTGCCTTTGATATCCCACAGCGCCTGATCAATACCGGCGATGGCGCTCATCAGGATCGGACCGCCACGGTAAAATCCCGCCCGGTACATGACCTGCCACAGGTCGTTGATGCGCGCCGGATCCTGGCCAATCAGGTATTCGCCCAGCTCGTGAACCGCGGCTTCAACGGTGCGCGCACGGCCTTCAATCACCGGCTCGCCCCAGCCAACCACGCCTTCGTCGGTTTCGATTTTCAGGAACATCCAACGCGGGGGTAAACGGTACGTGGTGAGTTTGGTTATTTTCATTGCACTGCCTCTCGATACGCTTTCACAAATGCTGCCGCCTGCTGTGCGGTACGCTCAACGGGCTGTCCGGCACGATAGAGATCGCTGCCCAGCCCGGCGCCCACACAGCCCGCTTTTATCCACTGCACCAGGTTTTCCGGCGTGACGCCGCCCACGGCAAAGACCGGCACGCTGGCGGGTAAGACCGCTTTCAGCGCTTTGATGTAATCCGGACCAAAGGCCGACGACGGGAAAATTTTGAGAGACTGTGCGCCTGCATCGAGGGCGGCAAAGGCTTCTGTAGCCGTGGCGCAACCCGGGCAAACGGTCATGCCGTACTCCACCGCCCGGCGGATCACCTCGGGGTTGATATTCGGTGTGACGATAAGCTTGCAGCCCATCTTCGCCAGTTCATCCACCTGCTCCGGCTGTAATACGGTACCAGCGCCAATCAGCGCCTTATCACCAAACGCCTTCACAATTGCCGGAATGCTTTTTTCCCACTCCGGGGAGTTGAGCGGGATTTCCACCGCGTCGAACCCGGCGTCAATCACCGCGTTAACGTGCGCTAAGGCCTCACCGGGCGTGATATCGCGCAAAATCGCGATCAGGGGAAGTTCAGTTTGCCACTGCATGAGCGATGCTCCTTATGCCTGCCTGAAATGCCGTGTCGCCTTCCACCGCAGCAACATCCCGTCCGATAGCGTGGAACGCCTGGCGGTAACGAGACGTCAGCGATGAACCCGCGACGAGCGTGATGGCCTGCTGCCCGGCGAACGCGTCGCTCAGGGTGGCGACCTCTGCGCCAATCAGCAGGCCGGACAGAAATTCGCTGACCTGTTCGCGCGGAAGATTTCCCAGCACGTGCGAGGCGCGAACCTCAAAAAGTTGCGGCAAAACGGCAGGGGATGCGATCCCGCGCTCCAGCCCGGCGGCAAACGCTTCCGGCGAAGGGGTCTGCTCCGGCAAACCGGCCCCCACCAGCGAGTGCTTAAGCAGCAAGTGGTGCAATTCGCCGGTCATTACGGTGCGAAAGTCATGAATTTGCTCAGCATCCGCCTGGACCCATTTGCAGTGCGTCCCGGGCATGACGTAGACAGAAGAAGGAGAAAGCGTGCGCGCCCCGAGCAGTTGCGTCTCTTCACCGCGCATCACGTTATGGTTATCGTCGCGAGAGACGCATAAACCGGGGATAATCCAGACATTGTCGCCAACGGACGTTAACTGCTCGCCAACGGCAGTGAAATGCACCGGAACCGACAGATAAGGCGCAACCTTCCAGCCTACGTTACTGCCGACCATTCCGGCCATCACCACTGGCGTAGTACCGTCGCGCCAGTTTTGTGTCACCTCTGCTAACACCGCTGCTGGGGATTTACCGTTCAGGCGCGTCACACCTGCTTCTGATTGCCTGCTTTCCAGGCACTGCTCACCCTGGTAGAGCCAGGCGCGCAGATTGGTCGATCCCCAGTCAATTGCGATGTAGCGTGATGTCATGTGATTTCCTTCAACCTTCGTGTCGAGCTGGCGATCATGGTCAGCGCCGCCTGCTCTGCCGCATCGCCGTCCTGATGCCGTATCGCATCGAACAGCGCTTTATGTTCCTGAAGCGTTTTCGGCATGTTGGCCTCATCACCCATCCAGGTACGTTCAAATACTGCTCGCTGTAGCGAGCTGATCGCCACGCTAAGCTGCTGTAACACCGGGTTATGCACCGACTGCAATACCGCCTCGTGGTAGCGAATGTCCGCCTCGTTGAACGCCTCCCGATTCTGGTTATTGGCGATCATGTCGTTTAAAGCCGACTCAATCTGTGCCAGGTCACCTGACGTTGCGCGCTCTGCCGCCCAGCGGGCAATGGCCGGTTCCACCAGATTTCGGACTTCGCTCATCGCGCCGATAAGCCGTGGGTCGTAGTCGTTTTCCAGTACCCATTGCAGAACATCGGTATCGAGGTAGTTCCACTGGTTACGCGGCGCCACAAACGCGCCGCGATAGCGCTTCATTTCAATCAGCCGCTTCGCCATCAGCGAGCGGAACACTTCCCGGATGATGTTGCGCGAGGTTTCAAACTCCTCGCACAGTTCCGCCTCTGCTGGCAGCGGCGAACCGGGAACGTATTTGCCACCCACAATCTGAGTGCCCAGCGTGATGACAATGCGATCGGTTTTATTGAGTGTCATGGAGAGTCCTTGTGCTCTGTAAGTCCATCACTACTTTACCGCGACCGCTGAATTTCGCCTCACTTTTGCAGTACAAACGTGAGGCCTTTCGTCTTTGCCGTGGTGACAATGTAGTACAATCAATTAATGTTGTACTACAATCAAGATCACAAAAAGAACAATCCGATAAATTCAGGGCCAAAAAAAGCCCCGGTAGATAACCGAGGCTGATGATTACAGACAGCTGCTAGGAGAGGACAAATTTCTCGATCGCCCAGGCAACGCCGTCTTCCAGGTTAGATTTGGTCACGAAGTTCGCCACTTCTTTTACCGACGGGATGGCGTTATCCATCGCCACGCCCATGCCTGCATATTCGATCATCGCAATATCGTTTTCCTGGTCGCCCAGCGCCATGATCTCCTCAGGCTTGATGCCCAGCGCATCGGCAAGCGATTTGACGCCCGTGCCTTTATTGACGCGTTTATCGAGGATTTCGAGGAAGTACGGCGCACTTTTCAGTACGGTGTATTTCTCTTTTACCTCAGCCGGAATGCGTGAAATGGCTTTGTCGAGAACCGCAGGTTCATCAATCATCATCACTTTCAGGAACTGTGTCGCCGGATCCATTTTCTCCGCTTCACAGAACACCAGTGGAATGGTTGCAACGTAGGACTCGTGCACCGTGTAGTAGCTGATATCGCGGTTGGCGGTGTAAAGCGTATTGCGATCTAGCGCGTGGAAGTGAGAGCCCACGTCGCGGGAGAGTTTTTCCAGGAACCGGTAGTCATCATAGCTCAGTGCCGTTTGCGCCACCGTGCTGCCATCGGCTGCCTTTTGCACCAGCGCGCCGTTATAGGTGATGCAGTAATCACCAGGCTGGTTCATGTGCAGCTCTTTCAGGTAACTGTGCACCCCGGCATACGGGCGTCCGGTGGTGAGCACCACGTTCACGCCTTTTTCGCGTGCGGCGGCGATCGCATTTTTAACGGCAGGAGAGATAGTGTGGTCTGGCAGCAGCAGCGTGCCGTCCATATCGATTGCAATGAGTTTGATGGCCATGGGGTCCCCGGGATAAATGAGTGCTACCTCATGCTAACGCGATTAAGCACACAAAAATAGAGCTACCTTGCGCAACAAAAAGCCCCTTTTACGTTTATCCCGGGAACGGGAACTCACTCGCGGGTGAGAACGATTTTGCCAAACGCACCGCGATCCAGATGCTCAAGCGCCTGTTCCAGCTCGTCAAAGCGGTAGCGATGCTCAATCACCGGTTTTAACTCCGTGACATCAACAGCACGGACAAAATCTTCCAGCGCCCGGCGGTGTCCAACCCCAATCCCCTGAATGACGGGGGATTTCAGCAACAGCTCGCTTGCAGGCAGAGAAATTTCTGTCCCGGCCAGCACGCCAATGACCGATATCCGCCCATGAACGGCAACGGCGCGCAGGGAATGTCTCAGGTTCTCCCCACCCACGGTTTCGATAATATGGTCGATGCCGCGATCCTGCGTCAGTGCCAGCGTATTTTCAGCCCAGTCGCCTTTCAGTCGGTTGATGCCCTGGCTGGCCCCCAGCTTTTTGGCCCGCGCCAGTTTTTCATCACTTCCCGAGGAGACAAACACCTCTGCGCCGTGCGCTTTTGCTATCTGCAAAGCGAATAGCGCCACACCGCCCGTCCCTTGTACCAGCACCGATTGCCCGGCGCGTAAATGACCGCGCTCCACCAGCGCGAACCATGCGGTAAGCCCCGCGCAAGGAAGCGTGCTGGCCTCAGCGTCATCCAGGCTTTCCGGGGACGCCACCAGCGCGTTTTCACTCACAATCACATATTCGGCCAGCATGCCCTGGAAGTATCCACCGGACGTTTTATAAGGCAAATCGCGCGCGTCTGCCTGCGGCTTGCCGTCGATCCATTCCGGGAAGAAGGTTGAGATGACGCGTGCGCCGGGTTTGAAACGCGTAACGCCTTCACCGATGCTGTCCACCACGCCTGCCATGTCAGATGCTGGGGTAAACGGGAAGGAAAGCGGAATCGGCATCGTGCCTTCAATCACCATTTTATCCCGGTAGTTGAGCGCAACGGCATTTACCCGTACGCGGACCTCTCCCGGGCCTGGCTGTGGAACAGGCTCCTGAATGAGCCTGAGGCTTTCACGACCAAGGGCATCCATTGACCAGCGTTGCATTGTTGCTGTCATTTTTTTCTCCTGTCATCAGATGATTTTCAGTTCTGACAGTCTACCGTTGACTCATCGTCACCAGTGGCGATAAGTTTTCTCTTCATTGATGACCAAATTGATACAATTCGTCCATGACCGATACGCTGAAAGATATTCCCGTTTTCGTTGCCTCCGTTGAGGCAGAAAGTTTTGCCCAGGCCGCCGTCCGTCTGCATTTGTCGCGCTCGGCGGTAGGAAAAAGCATTGCTCGTCTTGAAGAGAGGCTGGGGGTTCGTCTGTTTCATCGGACCACCCGCAGCCAGAGGCTGACCGATAACGGCGCGCTTTTTTATGAACGCTGCCTGCGCGCGCTGGAAGAGATCCGTGGCGCTGAATCGCAGCTTGAAACCGGAAAACATCAGGTCAGCGGTCGGCTGCGTGTTGCCATGCCGGTGCTGTTTGGTCGCCAGTGTATCGCCCCGCTGCTAATAGAGCTCGCGCAGGAGCATCCCGGGCTTGAGCTTGAAATGTCCTTTAGCGACCGCATCGTGGATCTTGTGGAAGAAGGGTTTGATATGGCGGTGCGCAATGGCACCCTGGCTGACAGCGCCGTGCTGGTCGCCAGAAGGCTGGGAGTGCACCGAATGGTTCTGTGTGCCGCGCCGGATTATCTGATTAAGAATGGCCAGCCGCAAAGCGTTGATGATTTACGCCAGTATACGGCCATTAACTACACGCGTGCGGGCAGAGTCTTACCCTGGCAGCTGATGGATTACGATTGCACGTCGCGCACGTTTATTCCCCGCTCATCCCTCAATATGGATGATTTGCAGGCGATCTGCGACGCGGCGCTGGCCGGCCACGGTATTGCATGGTTACCCTGCTGGATGGTCATCAAAGAAATTCATCAGGGAAATCTTGTCCCGCTCTTTAAGCAGGCCCCGGATGTACGCTTCGACGTTCATGCCGTCTGGCAGCAGACGCCACACCTGCCGCTAAGGGTAAGAATTGCCATAGATATGCTGGTCAAACGTTTACCGGCAGTGATGTCGCTGGAGTTTCCTGCGTCCATAAAAAAGCCGCGCTAAAGCGCGGCCAGTTATGTTGTCGTAAAGCGACGATTAAATATCGATATTCGCCGCCTTCAGGGCGTTCTCTTCGATGAAGGCGCGACGTGGTTCAACCGCATCGCCCATCAGGGTCGTGAACAGCTGATCCGCTGCGATTGCGTCTTTAACGGTGACGCGCAGCATGCGACGGCTTTCCGGATCCATAGTGGTTTCCCACAGCTGATCCGGGTTCATTTCGCCCAGGCCTTTATAACGCTGAATAGAGAGGCCGCGACGGGACTCTTTCACCAGCCACTCCAGCGCCTGTTCGAAGCTGGCTACCGGTTGACGACGCTCGCCACGTTCGATGAACGCGTCGTCTTCGATCAGACCACGCAGCTTCTCGCCGAGGGTGCAGATACGGCGGTATTCCGGACCGGTAACAAACTCGTGCTCCAGCGGGTAGTCGGTATCGACGCCGTGGGTACGCACGCGAACAATCGGCTCGAACTGCTGCTCAGCGTTCTGCTGAACGTCGAACTTCCACTGGCTGCCGTGCTGCTCTTTCTCGTTCAGCTCGCTCACCAGGGTGTTCACCCAGCGGGTGACGGTCTGCTCGTTGCTCAGATCGGCTTCGGTCAGGGTCGGCTGATAAATCAGCTCTTTCAGCAGCGCTTTCGGATAGCGACGCTCCATACGGCCAATCATTTTCTGCGTGGCGTTGAACTCGGAAACCAGACGCTCCAGCGGCTCACCGGCCAGCGCTGGCGCGCTGGAGTTTGCGTGCAGGGTCGCACCATCAAGGGCGATCGCGATTTGGTACTGATCCATCGCGTCGTCATCTTTAATGTACTGTTCCTGCTTGCCTTTTTTCACCTTGTACAGCGGTGGCTGCGCAATGTAGACGTGGCCGCGCTCAACGATTTCCGGCATCTGACGATAGAAGAAGGTCAACAGCAGCGTACGGATGTGCGAGCCGTCGACGTCCGCATCGGTCATGATGATGATGCTGTGATAACGCAGTTTGTCCGGGTTGTACTCGTCGCGACCAATGCCGCAGCCGAGCGCGGTGATGAGCGTCGCCACTTCCTGAGAAGAGAGCATCTTGTCGAAGCGCGCTTTCTCAACGTTGAGGATTTTACCCTTCAGCGGCAGAATCGCCTGGTTCTTGCGGTTACGGCCCTGCTTTGCAGAACCGCCCGCGGAGTCCCCTTCCACAAGGTACAGTTCAGACAGCGCCGGGTCGCGTTCCTGACAGTCAGCCAGTTTGCCCGGCAGGCCTGCCAGGTCCAGCGCGCCTTTACGACGGGTCATTTCACGCGCTTTACGCGCCGCTTCACGGGCACGCGCCGCATCGATAATTTTACCCACCACGATTTTCGCGTCGGACGGGTTTTCCAGCAGGTATTCGCTCAGCAGTTCGTTCATCTGCTGTTCAACCGCCGATTTCACCTCAGAAGAGACCAGCTTGTCTTTGGTCTGTGAGGAGAACTTCGGATCCGGCACCTTCACGGAGACCACGGCAATCAGGCCTTCACGGGCATCGTCACCGGTGGCGCTGACTTTCGCTTTTTTGCTGTAGCCTTCTTTGTCCATGTAAGCGTTCAGGGTACGGGTCATCGCCGCGCGGAAGCCCGCAAGGTGCGTACCGCCGTCGCGCTGTGGAATGTTGTTGGTGAAGCAGTAAATGTTTTCCTGGAAACCGTCGTTCCACTGCAAGGCCACTTCCACGCCGATACCGTCTTTTTCAGTAGAGAAGTAGAAGATATTCGGGTGAATTGGCGTTTTGTTCTTGTTCAGATACTCAACGAACGCCTTGATACCACCTTCGTAATGGAAGTGGTCTTCTTTGTTGTCGCGTTTGTCGCGCAGACGAATCGAAACGCCGGAGTTCAGGAACGACAGTTCACGCAGGCGTTTCGCCAGAATGTCGTACTCGAATTCGGTGACGTTGGTGAAGGTTTCAAGGCTCGGCCAGAAACGCACCATGGTACCGGTTTTCTCGGTATCGCCCGTGACGGCCAGCGGCGCTTCAGGCACGCCGTGCTGGTAGATCTGACGGTGAATTTTGCCTTCGCGCTGGATAACCAGCTCCAGCTTCTGCGACAGGGCGTTAACTACGGATACGCCTACGCCGTGCAGACCGCCGGAAACTTTATAGGAGTTATCATCGAACTTACCGCCTGCGTGCAGAACGGTCATGATGACTTCCGCCGCGGAGACGCCCTCTTCCGGGTGAATACCGGTTGGGATGCCACGGCCGTCATCGGTGACGGAGACGGAGTTATCCGCATGGATGGTGACCACGATGTCTTTACAGTGACCCGCGAGCGCTTCGTCGATAGCGTTATCTACCACCTCGAATACCATGTGGTGCAGACCGGTGCCGTCATCCGTGTCGCCGATATACATACCCGGGCGCTTACGCACCGCATCCAGCCCTTTCAGGACTTTGATACTGGAGGAGTCATAAGAATTCGACATCAACGTTTCTCGCTCATTTCAACTTGGGTTAATCCGTTATTTTACCCTTTTCCACGGTAAACATCTTCGAATTTTCGTCCGACATGTCCATAACGTGTTCAGCGCTAATGGCGCTGACGAAAACCTGCGACTGCGTGGCTTTCAGGCGGCTGGCAAGCAGCCCGCGCCGCGCGTCGTCAAGTTCCGAGGCAAAATCATCTATCAGGTACAGGCAGCGTCGTCCGCTTTCGCGGGTGAGGAACTCCCCCTGTGCCAGGCGCAACGCACACATCAGGAGCTTGAGCTGCCCGCGCGACAGCGTGTCTTCCACCGGCGCACCGTCGGCACGAATGCGGAAATCCGCCTTGTGCGGGCCGTGCGCGGTGTAGGTCAACATGCGATCGCGCTCGAAGCTTCTCTCTAACACCTCGGCATAGTCCGTCTCTTTCTCCCAGCCGCGCTGGAAAGAGAAGGTGAGAGAGAACTCGGGTAAAAACTGTTTGCAGGTGTCGGCCATGTCTTCGGCGATACCTGCGCTGTATTCGGCACGCCAGCGGCTGATTTGTTCCGCTAGAGGGATGAGTTCCATGTCCCACGGACGCAGCTGGGCGTAGCGCGTGACCTGGCGCAATGCGGCGTTACGCTGTTTAAGCAGACGCTTCAGGTTGCTCCAGGCGTTAAAGAAACCGGCTTCATTGTGAAAGCATCCCCAGTCGAGGAACGCTCTTCTGTATTTGGGGCCGCCGTTGAGTAAAGTAAACCCCTCGGGCGTAATCAGCTGCATCGGCATCAGCAGCGCCAGCTCCGCCACCTTGTGGCCATCGGTGCCGTCGATGCGCACCTTGCTGTCACCCTGCTTGTCTTTGGTCAGGCCGATGGCGGTCTCCCGCTCCTCTCCCTGCAAACGCCCGTGCAGAACAAAAGAATCCTGCTCGTGGCGAATCACGCGACCAATCTGCAAACTGCGAAACGCCCGGCCGTGGCCGAGCGTATAGATGGCTTCCAGCACGCTGGTTTTGCCGCTGCCGTTCGCGCCAACCAGGAAGTTAAAGCCAGGGGATAAAGCGAGATCCGCGCTTTCGATATTGCGAAAGTCGCGGATCAACAGACGGGTGAGCGACATTACAGTCTCATTGGCATAACAACATAAGCAGCCGACTGTGATGCGGCATCTTCAATCTGTACGCTCGAAACGGAGTCAGTCAGCAGGATGCGAACGTTCTCGCATTTCAGTGCATTCAGCACATCCAGCACGTAGCTGACGTTGAAGCCGATTTCCATCTCAGCCCCGGCGTAGGTGACGTCCAGAATCTCTTCTGCCTCTTCCTGCTCCGGGTTGTTGGCGGTGATTTTGATCTGGTTTTCACTCACGTACAGACGTACGCCGCGGAATTTCTCGTTCGAGAGAATAGCGGCACGCGCAAACGCCTGCTTGAGGATGTCGCAACCCGCCTCCAGCGTTTTGTCCGGATTCTTCGGCAATACGCGGCGATAATCCGGGAAACGACCGTCTACCAGCTTCGATGTGAAGACAAAATCGCCCACGTGGGCACGAATATTGTTGCTGCCAATCTGCACGCGCAGTGGGGTATCGCCGCCGTCGAGCATGCGCATCAGTTCAATTACGCCTTTACGCGGTACGATCACCGAATGGTTTGGCAGTGAATCGCCAATCGGCATGGAACAGACCGCCAGACGGTGACCGTCGGTCGCCACGGTACGCAGCTCTTCACCTTCGGTTTCGAACAGCATGCCGTTTAAGTAATAACGAACGTCCTGATGCGCCATGGAGAACTGCGTGGCTTCAATCAGACGCTTCATCGTCGCCTGCGGCAGGGTAAATTCAACTTCGCTCTGCCAGTCATCCAGGTTCGGGAAGTCCGCAGCGGGCAGCGTGGAGAGGGAGAAACGGCTGCGGCCAGAGCGCACCAGCATGCGGTCGCCCTCCAGCTGCACGGCGATTTCAGCGCCTTCCGGCAGCCCACGGCAAATATCAAAGAATTTACGTGCCGGAACCGTGGTCGCGCCCGCGTCGTGCGGCTGAGTCAGCGTAACGCGCGCGATCATTTCCATTTCCAGATCTGTGCCGGTCAGCGACAGCGTACCGTCCGCGACCTGAAGCAGCAGGTTTCCAAGAATAGGCAGCGTAGGGCGGCCGCCTAATGGGCCACTCACCTGTTGCAGCGGTTTTAATAAATGTTCACGTTCAACGGTAAATTTCATAGCGTCACGATGATAATGTTCTGATTAAATTGGAAAAATCTTCTTTTATGTCGTGGCTTTCTTCGCGTAGCTGCTCGATCTTGCGACAGGCGTGCAGCACGGTCGTATGGTCACGGCCACCAAACGCATCACCGATTTCCGGCAGGCTGTGGTTGGTGAGCTCTTTTGCCAGCGCCATCGCCATCTGACGCGGACGCGCCACCGAGCGGGAACGACGTTTAGACAGTAAATCTGCCACTTTGATCTTGTAGTACTCAGCCACCGTCTTCTGAATATTGTCGATAGTGACCAGTTTTTCCTGCAAAGCCAATAAATCGCGCAGTGCTTCACGCACAAAATCGATGGTGATCGCACGACCGGTGAAGTTGGCGTTAGCGATAACGCGGTTCAGCGCCCCTTCCAGCTCACGCACGTTGGAACGCAAGCGCTTGGCAATAAAGAACGCCACTTCACCCGGCAGGCGAATGTCGTTCTCGTCGGCTTTTTTCATCAGGATCGCGACGCGGGTTTCCAGCTCCGGCGGCTCGATCGCCACGGTCAGGCCCCAGCCGAAGCGGGATTTGAGACGATCTTCAACGCCGTTGATCTCTTTTGGATAACGATCCGAGGTCAGAATGATCTGCTGATTGCCTTCCAGCAGGGCATTAAAGGTATGGAAAAACTCTTCCTGCGATCGTTCTTTATTGGCAAAGAACTGAATGTCATCGATCAGCAGCGCATCAACGGAACGGTAGTAGCGTTTAAACTCTTCGATCGCATTGTTTTGCAGGGCTTTTACCATGTCCTGAACGAAGCGTTCGGAGTGCATATACACTACTTTGGCATTGGGCTTACGCGCCATAATGCCGTTGCCCACCGCATGCAACAGGTGCGTTTTACCGAGACCCGTGCCGCCATACAGGAACAGCGGGTTGTAAGCGCCACCGGGGTTATCGGCAACCTGGCGAGCCGCCGCGCGCGCCAGCTGGTTCGACTTACCTTCAACGAAGTTATCGAACGTGTGTTTCACGTTAACGTTAGAGCGGTAGGTAGGCTCAGCGGGGGCTGGAACGTTATCCCAGCCCTGACGAGCCGGTGCAACGCGAGGCGCTGGAGCGGGCGCCGCCTGTGCAGGGGCTGCCACATTGACAACTTCACGAACGGTTTGGGTGACCGGCTTTGTGCCCACTTCAAAACGCAGCTGTGGGGCATCTGACCCGCAGAAATCATTCAGCAGTCCATTGATGTTATTAAGGTATTTATCCCTTACCCAATCGAGCACGAAACGGTTTGGCGCATACAAAGCCAGCGTGTTATCGCTCAGTTCCGCCTGCAACGGGCGGATCCACATACTGAATTCTGTGGCTGGTAACTCATCCTGCAATCGGGCAAGACACTGCTGCCAAAGCGAAAGTGACACGGCGGACTCCACTCGAACAATAAAAGAAAACTATTGAATATTCATGATTGTTGGCGCACATCGACATGACCCCATCAGGGTGATGTGCGAACCGCTATCTGCGGTTATACACGCTATCGTTGATACAGCCTGAACGATGTTGTGTTTATGCCCGACCAGGATCGCTGGATCCCGATCGGGACCGCGGATCATAGCCTAAACTGAGCCAGAGATCTTCTGTTTCTCACAGATTCTTCCCGATTTATCCACAGGAAGATCCGGAATCGGGTAAGTGTAAACGATCCTGACGCGAGTGCCTCGCGATTTAGGCCGCATATTGGAAAATTTAATGAGCACAGACAATTTTTGGCTTAAATGATCTAACGAAGATCCGGGACGATCCTTGCGCTTTGTTGGCGAGCCCGTATAATCCTCGACCCGGCGCGTGATGCTCATCTTCCTGCGTCGTCCGTTGCTCATTTTCCACGCGAAATCGTGCGGAAATACGCGGGAAATAAGGAAAGAGAATTGACTCCGGAGTGTACAATTATTACAATCCGGCCTCTTTAATCACCCACGCTGAGGCGTTAGTCGTTCGAATCTCGTTCGGGTATACGCAAAAGTCAGTGAATTTATTCAAGTTTAGGTAGAAATCGCCATGAAACGCACTTTTCAACCGTCTGTACTGAAGCGCAACCGTTCTCACGGCTTCCGTGCTCGTATGGCTACTAAAAATGGTCGTCAGGTTCTGGCACGTCGTCGTGCTAAAGGCCGCGCTCGTCTGACCGTTTCCAAGTAATAAAGCTAACCCCTGAGTGGTTAAGCTCGCATTTCCCAGGGAGTTACGTTTGTTAACTCCCACTCATTTCACTTTCGTCTTCCAGCAGCCACAACGGGCTGGCACGCCGCAAATCACCATCCTCGGCCGCCAAAATTCGCTGGGGCATCCCCGCATCGGTCTCACAGTCGCCAAGAAAAACGTTAAGCGTGCGCATGAACGCAACCGGATTAAACGTCTGACGCGTGAAAGTTTCCGTTTACGTCAGCACGAACTGCCTTCAATGGATTTCGTGGTGGTGGCTAAAAAAGGGGTTGCCGACCTCGATAACCGTGCTCTCTCGGAAGCGTTGGAAAAATTATGGCGCCGCCACTGTCGCCTGGCTCGCGGGTCCTGATAGCCCTCATTCGGGTCTATCAACGCCTGATTAGTCCGCTACTCGGGCCACACTGCCGTTTCACGCCAACATGCTCAAGCTACGGAATTGAGGCATTGCGCAGGTTTGGAGTGATAAAAGGCAGTTGGTTGACGGTGAAACGCGTATTAAAATGCCACCCTTTACACCCAGGTGGAGACGACCCCGTCCCTCCAGGACCTTTTGATACCAGAGAACACTAACGATGGATTCGCAACGCAATCTTCTTATCATCGCTTTGTTGTTCGTGTCTTTCATGATCTGGCAGGCATGGGAGCAGGATAAAAATCCTCAACCCCAGCAGCAGACCACGCAGACCACGACCACCGCAGCGGGTAGCGCCGCCGACCAGGGCGTACCGGCCAGTGGCCAGGGGAAACAGATTACGGTTAAGACCGATGTGCTTGAGCTGACTATCAACACCCGTGGTGGTGATGTTGAGCAGGCGCTGCTGTTGACCTACCCGAAAGAACTGAAGTCTACCGAACCGTTCCAGTTACTGGAAACCACGCCTGAATTTATCTACCAGGCGCAGAGCGGCCTGACCGGTCGTGATGGCCCGGATAATCCGGCTAACGGTGCGCGTCCACTGTATAACGTCGAGAATGACACGTTTGTACTGGCTGATGGTCAGAACGAACTGGTTATCCCGATGACCTACACCGACGCGGCAGGCAACACCTTCACCAAAACCTTCACCCTGAAACGCGGTGAGTATGCGGTGAACGTGGGCTACAGCGTACAGAACGCCGGTGCGAAACCGCTGGAAATCTCTACCTTTGGTCAGCTGAAGCAGTCCATCAATCTGCCGTCTCACCGTGATACCGGAAGCAGCAACTTTGCGCTGCATACCTTCCGTGGCGCGGCTTACTCCACGCCAGATACCAAGTACGAGAAATACAAATTCGACACCATTGCCGATAACGAAAACCTGAACGTCAGCTCTAAAGGCGGTTGGGTCGCAATGCTGCAACAGTATTTCGCGACGGCGTGGGTACCGAATAACGACGGTACCAACAACTTCTACACCGCGAACCTCGGCAACGGTATTGCAGCCATCGGCTACAAATCTCAGCCGGTTCTGGTGCAGCCGGGTCAAACCGGTAAACTGGCAAGCACCCTGTGGGTCGGCCCGGAAATCCAGGACAAAATGGCTGCCGTTGCGCCGCACCTGGATCTGACCGTGGATTACGGTTGGTTGTGGTTCATCTCTCAGCCGCTGTTTAAGCTGCTGAAGTTCATCCACAGCTTCCTGGGTAACTGGGGCTTCTCCATCATCGTTATCACCTTTATCGTTCGTGGCATCATGTACCCGCTGACTAAAGCGCAGTACACCTCCATGGCGAAGATGCGTATGCTACAGCCGAAGATTCAGGCTATGCGTGAGCGTCTGGGCGATGACAAACAGCGTCAGAGCCAGGAGATGATGGCCCTGTATAAAGCAGAGAAAGTGAACCCACTGGGTGGTTGCTTCCCGCTGCTGATTCAGATGCCAATCTTCCTTGCGCTGTACTACATGCTGATGGGTTCCGTTGAGCTGCGCCACGCGCCGTTCGCCCTGTGGATCCATGACCTGTCCGCACAGGACCCGTACTACATCCTGCCGATCCTGATGGGCGTGACGATGTTCTTCATTCAGAAGATGTCTCCGACCACCGTGACCGACCCGATGCAGCAGAAGATCATGACCTTTATGCCGGTCATATTCACCGTGTTCTTCCTGTGGTTCCCGTCAGGTCTGGTGCTGTACTATATCGTCAGCAACCTGGTGACCATCATCCAGCAGCAGCTGATTTACCGTGGTCTGGAAAAACGTGGCCTGCATAGCCGCGAAAAGAAAAAGTCCTGATTCGGTAACTTAACGCTAAAATAAGGGCGGTCGATTGACCGCCTTTTTTATTTGTATTGAACGAGAGCAACCATGAGCCATAACGACACTATCGTCGCCCAGGCAACCCCACCGGGACGCGGTGGTGTAGGCATTCTGCGTATCTCCGGCCTGAAGGCGCGTGAGGTGGCCGAAGCGGTGCTGGGTAAACTGCCAAAGCCGCGCTACGCTGATTATCTGCCGTTTAAAGATGCTGACGGCACACCGCTGGACCAGGGCATCGCGCTGTGGTTCCCCGGCCCAAACTCCTTTACCGGCGAAGATGTGCTGGAACTTCAGGGCCACGGCGGCCCGGTGATCCTCGACCTGCTGTTAAAACGTATTCTGACCCTGCCTGGCCTGCGCATTGCGAAGCCGGGTGAGTTCTCCGAGCGTGCTTTCCTCAACGATAAGCTCGACCTGGCGCAGGCCGAGGCGATTGCTGATCTGATCGACGCCAGCTCCGAACAGGCGGCCCGCTCCGCGCTGAACTCGTTGCAGGGCGCGTTTTCCGCACGCGTGAATCACCTTGTGGAAGCACTTACTCACCTGCGAATCTATGTCGAAGCGGCTATCGACTTCCCGGACGAGGAGATCGACTTCCTCTCAGACGGTAAAATTGAAGCTCAGCTCAACCAGGTGATGAACGATCTCGATGCCGTCCGCGCCGAAGCGCGCCAGGGCAGCCTGCTGCGTGAAGGCATGAAGGTGGTCATTGCCGGACGCCCCAACGCCGGGAAATCGAGCCTGCTGAACGCCCTGGCGGGCCGTGAAGCGGCGATCGTCACCGACATAGCCGGCACCACCCGCGACGTGCTGCGCGAGCATATCCACATCGACGGAATGCCGCTGCACATCATCGACACCGCTGGCCTGCGCGATGCGAGCGATGAAGTCGAGCGTATCGGTATCGAACGCGCCTGGCAGGAGATCGAGCAGGCCGACCGCGTGCTGTTTATGGTGGACGGCACCACAACCGACGCCGTTGACCCGGCTGAAATCTGGCCAGACTTTATCGCCCGTCTCCCGGCTAAACTGCCGATCACCGTGGTGCGCAATAAGGCCGACGTGACCGGCGAAACGCTGGGCATCAGCGATGTGAATGGTCACTCACTTATTCGCCTGTCGGCCCGTACCGGTGAAGGCGTGGAAGCCCTGCGTAGCCATCTCAAACAGAGCATTGGGTTCGACACCAGCATGGAGGGTGGCTTCCTGGCGCGTCGTCGTCACTTGCAGGCGCTGGAAGAGGCGGCTCGCCACCTTGAGCAGGGTAAAGCCCAGCTGATCGGCGCGTGGGCCGGTGAACTGCTGGCGGAAGAGCTGCGTCTGGCGCAACAGAACCTGAGCGAGATCACCGGGGAGTTTACGTCGGACGATCTGCTTGGACGAATTTTCTCGAGCTTCTGCATTGGTAAGTAAGTTTTAGTCCATCCTCGTCCGTGAACGTTCACTAACCCGCATTAACTGCCTGTTAATGCGGGTTTTTACTTTCCATACTCGTCCATAGTCGTGCGGGTTCATCCGCGATTTTTGTGTCCTGAATTGTGCCCATCTTTAAATCCCTCACGTGTCATTGTTTATTTTTTGAGCTAAAAATCACATCAAATGGACACAAAAAACGGTATAAAAAACGTTCAAATCTGCCTTCTCATGGACACAGTGAAAAAGAAGGCGTTAATAATCCAATATTAAACAATCTATTAGAAAGGATGCTCATGGACACACTGTAGAGGTGAGATATGGCACTTTCAGATACCAAACTACGCACACTTGCCCCCAGAAACCGCCCCTGGCAACTTGCCGATCATGACGGACTGGTGATTGAAGTTCTTCCCACCGGACGAAAAGTCTGGCGTTTCCGCTACCGCTTTGACAACAAATCGCAAAAGATCACGCTGGGCGAATACCCTGCTTTCTCACTTGCAGAAGCGCGGCTTTGGCGTGAAAAGTGCCGCTCAATGGTGGCCCATGGCATCAATCCCGCGCAGAAAAAGCAGGAAGAAAAGCTTAAACAGAAAGACCCAACGACAGTCAAAACATTCGCCAAACGCTGGCTGACCGATATCGTTGAAAAAAGTAACCGCGATCCGCGCAACATCACTCGCGTTATCGAGAAGGACATCATTCCCATCCTCGGGAAGCTGGAACTCGAAGAACTCACAACTGCCCACATTCAGGTCGTGCTCGACCGCATCAAGCAACGAGGTTCCGATCACGTCGCGCTACTGACGCGAAACGTGCTTAAACGCATGCTGGCCTATGCGATTTCCAGGGGAATCATATTCAACAACCCGGCAGCCGCTATCGAGGCCCGTTATATCGCACAAGCAACAAGCCGCGATGTGGCGCTAACCGCAGAAGAGATCGGCATCCTGCTACGGGGGATCTACACCTCTAATATGAACCGACGCCACAAGCTGGCTTTGCACCTGCTGATCATCTGCATGGTGCGTAAATCGGAGATGATTGAAGCGACATGGAGTGAAGTTAACTTCAATGCGCTGGAATGGCATATACCCGGCGAAAGAATGAAGATGGATAACCCGCATATTGTTCCGCTGTCAAAGCAGGCGCTGGCGATGTTCGAAGAGCTAAAATTTCTGGCCGGAGATTCCCCTTACGTCTTCCCCAGCCGAAACGACCACCGACGCCCGATCTCCAAAACAACGCTTAACTGCGCGGTGCGTACGTTGGATCTGAACGTCAGGGATTTTGTTATTCATGACTTCCGGCGTACTGCCAGCACATTGCTCCATGAGCAAGGCTACAACTCAGACTGGGTGGAGAAATGCCTGGCGCATAAGATCGGCGGCGTTCGCGGTGTCTACAATCGTGCGGAATACCTGAATCAGCGCCGGGAGATGCTTCAGTCCTGGGCGGACTTTGTTGATGCGCAGATTGAGGAGGGGCGGAAGGTGGTTATCGGGAAGTTTGGGAAGGCTTATGAAACTAAAACAGTTTTTTGATTAATTCCAAAACGGAATAAAGTTTAAATGCAATCCCAAACAAGTGACTACTATTGTTAGGACTTTACATGATCTCTATCCTGTATCCCTCAATAAAGCACCGCAGCAACTTGATTATGGATTAAGCTTGACATACACTCCGTATAGAAAAAGGTCAAGTTAAAGACACAAAAGCTCTGTTAAAACAGAGCTTTTGTGTCTTTAACTCATAACGAAAACACCATATATAGTGTCATAAAACAACTTTAGATACTATATATATTAAAACAAACTAAAACCCGCCTACGCAGTAACATCGTTACAACTAGAGAAGGCGGTTACAGATAAGGAAAGGGGGAGTTATGCTCTATGCGGTTCCTCAGCAAACTTCTGATTCTTTGAAGCTCATAAAAACGGTGCTTCAACTTATAGCTTCTCAGCAAGAAGTTTCACAGCAGCTAAAATCAAGGGTTTATGAAGTAATTAGAGAAGCTTCAACTTTGACTGTAGATAGAGGTGATCAGCTACAGATTCCTAATCATAGAGAATCCATCTCGCTAGCAGTTGAAATACAACATACTCAGGCTCTCGCCCAGGTGCTAACCAGAGTAACTAGCGAAGATATGTTAGAACCAACAATGGCCCGAAATGTATTAGAGCACATTTAATGCTAGCATTCACACAGCTTATATTAGTTCGGAATAAACTAAGGGAGATATCAGAATCTCCCTACTTTTCTAAAGATATGCATAAGTATCTTTCTGTTCTTCAAGAAGCAGTAGATAAGTTATATGAAAAACATGGGACAATTGCTGATGAAATAATTACAGAATGTACTTTTTTCATCACTAATGCAGTTAACTTTTTCACTGGTAGCACCACAAAAAAAATACCCTATGAGATTGTTTATTGCTTAAATGACGCCTGTAAAAAGTGGATAAGTGAAGAAACACTTATTACTACAGCCCTATCGCCAGATATGCATGGATTTTATTTCAGATCTGTAAGCAAACAATCATATGATTTACTTGAACAGACTTTAGGTATTAGTTTCGAAGCCGAATTAATTCAGATTTCATTACCTGAAATGTACAGAAGACGACCGCTATGCTCTACACCTTTATATCACGAACTAGGTCATTTTGTTGATTTTAGTAAAGGTATTTCTGAACTGGCTATTCTCAACTATCGTTCAGTTAATCAAGGTACACTCCCGATCCCGAAGGGACCCCAGGGAATTGTTGAATGGGCTACATTACCTGATATTATTTGGCTGAATCATTGTAAAGAATTCTTTGCAGATCTTTTCAGTGCACAATTCGTTGGAAAAAGTGGGGTGGAGTTCTTATACAAATTAGCAGGTTCTCATCCTGCAAGTGACACTCATCCATCAACAGAAAACCGAATTAAAATTGTAAACGATTTTTTAAACAATGTTAAAAACCCAGTTGTTGATATGTTTAATGCGGTAATTTCAGCCTTACATAAACAAGGGAAGATTATTTCCCCCAGCTTAACATTACCTTTAAATTTACTTGATGTAAAAACTACTTTTGATAATGTACGTCCCTTTGTAATTAATAACCACAATGAAATGCATGCATTTATTAATAGTAGCTGGCAGTATTTATGTACCGAATGGGAAAATCCGACAGGCATATGGAAGGGATTATCAAAAGAATCCATAGAAAAAACCATAAATGATTTGGTTGAAAAATCAATTCGAAACGTAATGATACTTGAGAAATGGAGTGCGCAGTGAATCTCCTAAGCAAAGCTGAATTGATGCAATATTATGAATCAGCAGAACCTGAATCATTGTTCATTGAACCTCTTCTAAATATAAACCAAATTGGTAACTTCACTATAGATCTTAGACTTGGCTACGATTTTTTAGTATCCATCATGACCAGGAAACCTTCAATAGAATTATTTCCTTCTAAAAACCATGAAATTCATCAACCAATCAGAACATTTTTTCAAGAAACAAGACGAGATCTTGGAGATAGGTTCATTGTTTATCCACACCAAGTAGTTTTAGCAACAACATTAGAATATGTTAGCTTACCCCCAAATTGCTATGCTGATGTATTATCACGAAGTAGTTATACAAGGCTTGGCCTTTCATTAAATACCATGATACAACCAGGATATAGAGGCTGTATATCTTTAGAGTTATTTAATCATGGCAATACCCCTGTTGAACTTATTGTCGGTTCTCGCATATGCCAGATTCGTATATTCCAAAACGAAACTGGTGGTGAATATATAAGCAATGAATCTCAAAGAAAATATTTCGGTAATGTTAGACCGACTGTCTCAGCAGCAGAAAGTGATAATGAATTAACTATACTTGAACAAATTCGAGAAAATGAAATCGCTAAAAAATAAAAACATCAACAGATAACCTCTTTTTATATCAAAAAAACCATCACACTGTGGCTTTTAAGTAGTGATGGTTAATAAATATTATCCAAAAATATAATAAAGTCGCGTATTTTACATAAAACCCCAACTTTGAATTTTTTCGTATATAGTTTTCTTACTATAAAGCTTCTACTTATTTACCACCAAATCTCATTTTTTGTCTATCAATACAGCGTAAGAACAAATTATTCAAATCCTACAAACAATTTCCCCCAGCTTTCTCCCTCCCCACGCTCTACCCTATCCCCAACTCATAGCAGTACCCCTAAAAGCTTCCTGTTCTAAGACGAACTGCGACCTGTAAGAAGCGCCTTTGGCGGTCAGCCCCCCGGTCAACCAGGGAACGAAGCGTGGTCTGAAACTGACCTCCTGTCTCGATACAGGTGACCACACCGTTTATCGCTACCCTGTTGCAAGCGTAGCGACAGACAGAACGCTGTAGTGAAGTCGGACGGCATTGCCGAAGGCTTTGCGTCCGTACTTCCTGCTGAATGTGCAAAACGCGGCGTCACTTTTAAGAGCGTAAGCGAGTGAAAGTGACGCCAGCGCGCAGATCAGCTTCAACCCAGCTACTGCCTGCAATTCCACTGCAACAAACAGGCTGACACTCAAACAGATGTCAGAAATTCACTTACCAGGAGGAGAAACCAGCACTACCGAACCGATACCGGAGGACAGGTTATTTTACCTGTGGGGATATACCTGCCTGAGCAGGCGGCTGCATTCGTGCATCACCGTACCCCGTCATACCTCATCCGCGCATTCTCCGGCGCACCGGTATCGTTCAGCACAGCACGCTGTGCCCAACCGCGCGTCGGAGAATTGAGTGGAGAGCAGCTATGTCGAAACTTACAAAACGCATGGAAAAACTCGCCCTGCTGGCTGGCGGCAGTTTTAAAACAGTCCATGATCGCCTCCGTATCGCCGGGCGTTTAAGCCAGCATCTGCACAAGCTGAATATCCAGATTCAGGATCTCCAGCATCTGAAATCGTCACATATTGAAAGCTACGTGATGGCACGACGGGAAGCAGGAATTACGCCACGCACGCTACAAAACGAGATGGCTGCCCTGCGCACCATCCTTGCTCAGTCTGGACGTCAAAAATTTGCCCAATCGGAGCGCATCAGCAATAAAGCGCTCGGGCTGGGTAACGCCAGCCGGGCAGGAACGCATCTGCCATTAACCTCAGAACGCTGGTTGTCGGCGCTGTCTGCTTTTCATGAAAAGGATGAAGGGCTGGCTCTGACGCTGGAGCTTGCCAGAGCAATGGGTTTGCGTTCACAGGAAGCGGTGCAGTGTTGTCAGTCTCTGAAGACATGGGCCGCTGCGTTAGAGCGTGGAGAAAATCGATTGCAGGTGGTTTTTGGCACCAAAGGATCACGTTCCCGTCAGACGGTGGTGCTCGAACCTGAAAGGCTACGCAGCATCCTGAACCAAGCTATCCCCCTGATGACACAACGCGGGGGACGTTTGCTCAATAAACCCGATCTGCGCGCCGCAATGAATTACTGGCGTGCCAGCGCAGTTCGCGCAGGGCTGACTGGCCCCTATGCACCACACAGTCTGCGCTATTCATGGGCGCAGGAGGCGATGGCGCACTACCAGGGACTGGGGCTGAGTATAAAGGAAGCCAGGGCGATGGTTGCGATGGATCTTGGTCATGGCGATGGTCGAGGGCGCTACATCCAGCAAGTGTATGGGAGGCAATCATGAGCTATTACGTTTCTGCCGTCTCCGATCGGGCACGCAATAACTGGCCGAAAATATTTGAAAAACTTGGCATTTTCATTCCACCAAATCATCGGCATGGCCCGTGTCCCTGTTGTGGGGGTAAGGATCGCTTCAGGATGGATGATCTGGAGGGGCGCGGCACATGGTTCTGCAATCAGTGCGGCGCAGGTGACGGACTGGATCTGGTTTCCCGCTTCTTCGGTTGCGCACTGGTTGCGGCCGCCGGAATGGTGCAGGACATGGATCCTGTACCGCTGGTTCCGCCAGCCAGGGAAAAATCACAGGCTTTGAATATGGAATCGCGTATTAAGACACTACTTCGCCATTGTGAATCCGGAGAAGCGCCGTATCTGACAACGCGAGGCTGGCGACGAGCCCAGTGGCTTCTGACTGAACGTAGTAGCCGGACAATCTGCGGCGTGCATTTCGGGGCGGGTACGCTGGTATTGCCAATTCGAAATACAGGCGCGCAGCTGACAGGTGCGCAGTTCATTCATCCTGGAGGGAAAAAGTACCTGCTGCCCGGTAGCCATCTGAAGGATTGTTTTTGCCCGGTACATCAGGCGAGCCGCAACGGTAGACCGGAACCCTGGGCACCGGACAGCAAACCACCGGAAGGCATCATCATTACCGAAGGATATGCAACCGCACTTGCGGTCTCATGCTTTCATCATTTTCCAGTCGTTGCTGCCCTGTCGGCGCACAACCTGAAAAATGTGGCCATCTCTTTCCGGGCGCAGTGGCCTGAATGCCACCTTATCCTGGCTGGCGATAATGATTGCAGTCAGGAAAAAAATACCGGGTTGCTGAATGCAACCGCCGCTGCCGAGGTTGTGAAGGGCTGTGTGGTTCTCCCTGCAGACACCACATTGAGCGACTGGGATGAATTTTACCGTCACTACGGTGAATCCATTTCCCGGATTGTGTTCAACCAGCAGCTTCCTGCAAATCTCAGGTCGTAAGCCATGACAGCATCAGACCGTACTCTCACCACCTCCCTTCCGCTGCGCAGGGGCTCAGAAGGGTTTAACACGAGTCAGGATTATCTGGTTAAAGGACTCATTCCCGCCGGGGCGCTGTGCAGTATTTACGGCCCCGGCGGCTCTTTTAAATCCTTTCTGGCGGTATCGCTGGCGTGCCATATTGCCAGCGGTACGTCATGGGGCGGAAGGCGAGTCAATCAAGGGGCTGTGCTGTTTATCGCCGGAGAAGGAGGAACCGGTGTATCACGACGGATCCGCGCCTGGGAACTCAGCGTTAATGACGAAATGGCGCTCGATAACCTGTTTCGCGTCGACTGCCCGATCTTTCCAGCCGCTCCGGGAAGCATCGAGCAGGTGATCCTGGCGGCAAAGGACATTCAGAACATGACCGGAATGCCGGTACGGCTGATTATCCTCGATACGCTGGCCCGCTGTTTTGGTAACTCAGATGAAAACACCGCGCGGGATATGGGCGCATTTATCCAAGGTTGCGACGCCATTCGGTATCATACGCGCGCAGCGATGATGATCGTTCATCACTCGGGTAAGGATCAGGAGCGAGGCGCTCGCGGTTCAAGTGCTTTTCAGGCTGCTCTGGATGCCGAGTTTAACGTCAGGCGTGAGGGACGTCGCAACGCTATCACCCTGAGTTGTGCAAAGATGAAAGATGCGGAGATGCCGGAGGTCACCGCCTACGATCTTGAGGAAGTCGTTATCTATACCGATAGTGATGGCGAACCAGTGACCTCGCTGGTACTGAACGACGAGCCCCGGCAACCAGACGATGACTTACTGAGTAGTGGCATACCACCCGGCGTTCCTCATATCACCCGCAACCATACGGCGTTATGGCGCTGTATTAACCAACGCATCAGCCAGAATAAGCCTTGTACCCGCGCGCTCTTGCGCGAAGATCTACGGGCTAAGGGAATTAACGTCGAGAAGAAATTTTCGCGCTGGCTGGAGAAGCTAATTCGCGAAGGATTGATATTTGTAAATGGTGAGGAAATTAAACTCAATCACTAGAATTTTAATAACTATTCATAGACAGTAAGATGTCAACGGTTCAAATCGTAAGTGACTCACAAAAAAACTGGTAGCCAATATAAATAAACACAAAATAAGAGCAAAGAGGATTAGTAAAAACCCATTTCGCAAACTCATATAAGAAAGCTCATTCCTTATATGCCGTATTATATTAACCTTTTCCTGACCAATAATAGCCTTAATTAAAGATTCTCTATTTTTGTTGATCTCAAAATACGTTCCATACCCAAATTTTGGTAGAGTTTTTAATGAACCTAATGAGATAAGACCTCCACACAGCATATAAAAAGAAGAAAGAAAAAACACAAACGATATATATGGACTTAATTGACTTTCAGGAAGAAATTTAACAACCCCACTGGCACCGGCACTTATAATACTTAATGATATACTTAATGCCAATGTAAATTTAAAAGTCTTATCATCTATCTCCTTGGCTCTATTATGCTCGCTCTCAAGTCTCTCGACTATTTTTTCATCCGATAATCCTGAGTAAAACTCAAAGTTTGAAAAGGTGATATCATACACACTAACTGTTTTTTTGTTGGCAATATAGTAAAAATAAAGAAATGGGAAAACTTCCTCAATAATTCTAGAAAACATTTTAATTAGCCTCAGATAATTTCTTTGCAATATCGTAATCAATTTCTCTTTTATCATTAGAAAGCCATCCCCACTCGCCAGTTGGATTTATTTCAATAAATATATATTCGTCTTTTGTTTTGATAAAATCAATAGCACCATAATTCAACCCAAGTAACTTAACATACTCTATGCAAAGTTTTTTAATTCTAACAGGAAGTTCAATGTCGACATATTCAAGATCTTCTTTTTTTAAGGTTCTCCAATCATCAGAGATAGCATTACCATTAGATTTTATTGCAACGGCATATACTTTGGAGCCAACAATAGTAACTCTAATATCTAACTTATCCTCAATATATTCTTGAAACGTTATCGGTGCTTGTTTGGTTTTGTCTAAAGTAAAGTCCGCAGGATTAGCTTTCGATGTGTATGTAAAATAGCAATCATCATTTTCTTTAAGTAAAACGGTATCCATCGACTTTATAATAAACTTCGTTGAAGGGAGTTTCTCAAAACCAAGAGAATTACTAATAATCGTTTGAGGTACACAAAACCCTATCTTTTTTGCAATCATTAGCTGATATGGCTTAGATTCAGCAGCATATGTTGCTTGCGGCCAATTCATCCAATACGCCTTATCAAAAACCATTAATCCCCTAAGAAAAGCATTCCATTGTGATAATGAAAGCTGCTCATTTATATCAATGCTACGCCCTGGAGTATTTCTTAGAAAAACTGGTTGTCGAAACCAAACTGATTTTACATTAGATGTTTCTACATCAACATATTCACCTTTCACCCTTAGGATTGTATTTATGGGATCTAAAAAAATCTCATAATCACTTAATTGCTCTTTGTTTAGCCTAATAAAATTATCGCTATTATTTTCCAGTCGCTGAACAACCAAATCCGTGGAAAAATCATACATACTTGATAGAATCAATACATAATTTTTCATTCTCCTTTTTGATCCTCTCCAGTTTCAACATCACACTTCTTGGTAGCCCTAGTTCCATATTCTGAATTATATGACACTAAAGGTTCTCCATTTCTAATCCAATAACCCTTTGCTTTATTATAAACTGCACCTTCTGGCATTTCAGGTTTATTAGAAAAAGGCCTTTTCGTAGAAAACTGTATTAGTACATGCTCTTGTTTCATCATAATCATTTATATAAACAGTTATTAACCAATTGATAGTAAAATACTATTTATTAGTTTTCAATTAAAACATACAACACTTACTAGCCAGAGCAAATTTGAGAACCAGATTTATAATATAGCCTAATAAAATCAATAGATTATAGTAGCCTTAGATTGCACAACGCATCCCCCACTTTCTTTTTACTTAGTAGACAATAAATGGGGGAACTTGAAGGATTCAGATAACGAATGTATCGCTGGATTCCGAATTGTACCAAAACACACCACAACATCTGTCCCTGATGCTGTGGTCGCTGTAAAAATTATTGAGGTAATTTCTCATCCCTAAGCCGTCTGATCTCATCCTCTTCAAAAGCATCCCTTAACAGTTGTAGCTGGTCGGCAAGGATGAGAAGCAACGCATAATTCGGGCCGATATCGTCAGGATGCTCGAGCATCACATGCACCAGGACTCGCGAGCGATCGACCAGTTCTCTGGCTGAGGGTTGTTCTACGGTGATTTTCATAGATACCTCCGGCGGAGGCTGGTGCAATGGGAAATTCAGGGACAGGACACATACGCAGCGCTCCGCTTCGTGATAAGCAGGTTAACGCCACCACCGGAGACGCCAGGCTCACTGGTGGTGACCCAGACAGGGTTGGCGTACCGGTTATCACGACCCGGCGCTTCTTTCGAAGCCCCTGCCTGAGCCACCATTGAAGGGGCGAGCGCAGGCCGCGCCAGTAGCACTGCAAACATCGCTACCGACACTCGTGATAATTCGGAACGCCAATTCCGGTTGCGGTTTTGCCGCAACGTGGGGACTATAGCGCAAGTCAGTACGCAAAACTATGCTTATCGCCTCATAACAGAGGGCTTATGCGTGCCGCATAAAATCTTATATTCAGTTATTAAGAAGGCGAGATTCATTGGCAAAAGCTATTGCCACTACAGAGTCAGCCTGCTAACTATGTTGATTGTTTGCTAATGGTGATGGTCATGACTACCGAATATACCGTTGTTGAATCTGTTCCCTCTGCCGAAGCTTTTTGTCGTTTACGAAGTATATCGGGGTTGTCAGCACGGCCGCTTGAGGCTGCCAGGGTGGGTTTGCCGAGAAGCTGTTATGGCGTACACATTCTCTGGCAAGGAGTGCCTGTCGGCATGGGGCGTATCGTTGGCGATGGTGCATTAAACTTCGAGATAGTCGATATAGCCGTCGACCCCGCCCATCAGGGGCGTGGACTTGGCCGAATCATTATGGAAAACATTATTCGCTGGCTGGACAGCAACGCTTATAAAGGCGCTTATGTCTCTCTGGTGGCTGATGTACCGGAACTCTACGCGAAGTTCGGTTTTGAGTTAGTCCGCCCGGAAAGCGAAGGAATGGCGAGAGTCTGGGGGTAATGTTGTCATCTGGATCAGCAAACATCCCGCTTTTGTGTCCTTGAATGTGCCCATAGCCATGTTTTCAAGGCAACGTATTGCTAATAGATTAACGAGTTAGCACGATTTTCCAGCTTCTGCATTGTCCCGTTAATACAGGGTGATTTCCTCCAGGGAAATCACCATTGTCCAAATGGCAACTCGCCTAATCCCCTTTCACCCCCTATCCTGCATGCCTGCATCTATGGGGGGTTTATGGCGCGTTTTCTGTTTTGTAGTTTCGCATTAGTTCTGCTTTATCCGTCCGGCATTGATATGTATCTGGTGGGGCTACCGCATATTGCCCGCGATCTGGGTGCCAGCGAGGCGCAACTGCACATCGCGTTTTCGGCCTACCTCGCGGGAATGGCGTCGTCGATGGTATTTGCCGGGAAAATCGCGGATAAAGCAGGTCGCCAGCCCGTCGCGATTACGGGTGCAGTTATCTTTGCGCTGGCATCAGTACTCTGTTCAGTGGCTCAGGAAAGCACAATGTTCCTGTCAGGACGTTTTATCCAGGGCATTGGCGCAGGCGGCTGTTACGTGGTGGCCTTTGCCATTCTGCGCGATACCTTGAGCGCCCAGCGCCGCGCCAAGGTGCTGTCGATGCTTAACGGCATTACCTGCATCATCCCGGTGCTGGCACCGGTTGTAGGCTACCTGATTATGCTTAAATTTCCGTGGCAGAGTCTTTTCTGGACCATGGCAGCCATGGGCGCCATCGTCTTTATCCTGTCCGTGACGGTGCTGAAAGAGACCCATCCCGGTTCGCAACAGCCATATCACACCGCAACCCTCCATCCGGCTGAAAAGCTGGTGAATCGCTTTTTCCTGAGTCGGCTGGCAATCACCACGCTTAGCGTGGCGGTGATCCTCACCTATGTAAACGTTTCCCCGGTGTTGCTGATGGAGACGATGGGCTTCGATCGCGGTGAGTATTCGTCGGTGATGGCGCTAACCGCGATGGTGAGCATGGCGGTTTCATTCTCAACGCCCTTTGCGCTCAACATCTTCCGCCAGCGCACGCTGATGCTCACCTCACAGACGCTGTTTCTCGCCGCAGGCGTGATCCTGGCGACCGCCACCTCACACGCTGTAATGCTGGTGGGCATTACTCTGATCTGCGCCGGATTCTCCGTCGGCTTTGGTGTGGCGATGAGTCAGGCGCTTGGCCCCTTCTCGCTGCGGGCTGGCGTGGCCAGCTCGGTGCTGGGCATTGCGCAGGTCTGCGGTTCTTCGCTATGGATTTGGCTGGCGGCGGTGATCGGCCTTAACGCGCTGAATATGCTGATCGGGGTTCTGATTGGCTGTAGCATACTCTGCATTACCTTACTTATGGTCATCCAGCCCGCGGCGCACTATGAAGAAGCCCATCAGCAGTCTCGATCTTAATCTTTTACTTTGCCTGCAACTTTTGTTGCAGGAGCGCAGCGTCACCAAAGCCGCGAAGCGGATGAACGTGACGCCGTCCGCGGTGAGTAAATCGCTGGCGAAGCTGCGCGACTGGTTCGACGATCCGCTGTTTGTGAAAACGCCTTTAGGGCTACTGCCCACGCCGCTGACGGTGAGTCTGGAAAAGGATTTGGCCGACTGGATGCAGATTGGCAACCAGATCCTCGATAAATTCCACCATAGCTCTCCAGGCGGGCTTAAGTTTGTGCTCGCCGCCGAAACACCGCTGATGCTGATCCGCTTTAATACCCTGCTGGAGCAGGTGAACGAGCGCTACCCACAGGCGACGGTGAAGCTGCGGCAATGGGATTACGATTCGCTGGACGCCATTACGCGCGGAGAAGTGGATCTGGGCTTCACCGGGCGTGAAACGCACCCTCGCTCGCGCGAACTGCTAAAGCTGATGCCGTGGTTTATCGACTACGAAATCCTGTTCAGTGACCGTCCGTGCGTGTATTTGCGCGAGGATCATCCCGCGCTCCAGGAAGCGTGGGATCTGGAGACGTTTCTGCGCTACCCGCATATCAGCATCTTCTGGGAACGCAGTGACACCTGGGCGCTCGACGAGGTGCTAAGGGAGATGGGCCGGGAGCGTAACATCGCCATGAGTTTGCCCGGTTTTGAACAGTCGATGTTTATGGCGGCCCAGCCGGATCACAACTACATAGCCACTGCGCCGCACTACTGCCATCACTACAACCAACTCCACCAGCGTAATCTGGTCTGTCTGCCCATTCCCATCGATGAGGCGCAGGCAGAAAAGCTCACCGTACCCTTCACGCTGATCTGGCATAAACGGAACAGCCATAATCCGAAAATCCTCTGGCTGCGTGAGACGATTAAAGCGCTGTATACCGCACCAGATCAGGTTTTTGCCTAAGATAATGTAAAGTTCGGTGCTCAGGCTTCTCTTATTTCCATTTACTGATTAAAACAGAAGCTAAGTTAAGCGATAATCATGTAACCGTTTAACCGACTACGACCATTATCAAGGAGCGAAAAATGGCTACGCACTTTGCACGAGGAACATTAACGGAAGGGCATCTCGTATCGGCCAGACTTTCTTCAGCCTGTCACAGTGAGGCGCTCAAACTACCTGAACACCGCAGGACGCGGTTTTTAGCTTCCAGAGCGCTCCTCGCAGAACTGCTTTTTATGCTTTACGGCACTAGCGAACTACCGGACATACTCACCCAGCCAGAAGGTCGCCCGGTTTTTGCGGACCCGGCACTCCCCCATTTTTCCATTGCGTACACCGGCAACATTGTTGGCGTCGCGCTGACGACTGAAGGTGATTGTGGCCTGGATATGGAGCTGCAACGCGTCACGCGTAGCTTCCATGGTGCTAACGCGCTCGATGAATACCCGCTCTCCAGCAATGAAAAGCTGTGGATACGTAACCAGAACGACCCTGTTGAAGCCAGAGCGCAGCTCATCACCCTTCGCCAGAGCATCCGCAAACTGAACGGCGCGGCGTCAGACGACGCCAGCCTGTTGCAGCTGCTCCCCGGCTCCGGACGCCTGCGCGCGACAAAAGCCTCGCTGGTAGAGGCGCTCAGCGACGCTGAGGACGTACTGATCTGGTCCGTTGCGGTGAGCCCCGCCATCGAACGGCTGAAAATCTGGGAATTTGACAGTATTCGCGGTTGGCGTAGTCTTCCGGATGTCCCTGAGCGCGCCAACGAGCCCGCCGCGCGCCTGATGCGATTAACCAGTTTACCGGCAGAAAAAGCATACACCCATAGCTGATCCGTCCAGGGTCATCATGATGAAACAGGAGTAATCATGTCTGATACGTTGAAAGTTGTTACGTTACTGGGAAGCCTGCGCAAAGGTTCTTTTAACGGGATGGTTGCCCGTACGCTGCCGCAGCTGGCGCCTGCGGGAATGGAGATCAGTGCCCTGCCGTCCATTGGCGACATCCCGCTTTATGATGCTGACGTTCAGCAGGAAGAAGGGTTCCCGCAAAGCGTGGAAGCGATAGCCGAGCAGATCCGTCAGGCTGACGGCGTGGTGATTGTGACGCCTGAGTATAACTACTCGGTGCCGGGTGGTCTGAAGAACGCCATTGACTGGCTGTCCCGTTTACCGGAGCAGCCGCTGTCTGGTAAACCTGTGCTGATCCAGACCAGCTCAATGGGCGCCATTGGCGGCGCGCGCTGCCAGTATCACCTGCGTCAGATCCTGGTGTTCCTGGATGCGATGGTGATGAACAAGCCGGAATTTATGGGCGGCGTGATTCAGAACAAGGTCGACCCGCAGACGGGTGAAGTGGTGGATCAGAGTACGCGTGACCATCTCTCTGGCCAGCTGACCGCGTTTGGGGATTATATTAAGCGGGTGAAGGCGTAAGCCTTCGCCCTAACCCTCTCCCACAGGGAGAGGGAACTTTGCCCGTAGGTCAGGTAAGCGAAGCGCCACCTGACACCACCAGCATCTTAGTGTGAATCAATAAACACAATCTTCAGCACAAACAGCAGCGCAACAATAATCACGCACGGGCTGAGTTCGCGGAAGCGGCCGGTACCGATCTTCATCACGCAGTAAGAGATAAAGCCCAGCGCGATACCTTCGGTGATCGAGAAGCTGAACGGCATCATCACCGCGGTAATAAACGCCGGAACGGCTTCCGTCAAATCTTCCCACTTCACGCGCGCCAGGCTTGAGGTCATCAGCACGCCGACGTAAATCAGCGCGCCAGCTGCCGCGTATGGTGGCACCATCCCCGCCAGCGGAGAGAGGAAGATCACTAGCAGGAACAGCAGACCCACAACTACCGCCGTCAGGCCAGTACGACCGCCCACGGACACACCGGAAGAGGATTCAATGTAAGCGGTAACAGACGAGGTGCCGATGAAAGAGCCAGCGACGGACGAGATGCTATCCACATACAGCGCCTGCTTCATGCGCGGGAATTTGCCTTTTTCATCCGCCAGACCCGCTTTGTCGGTCACGCCAATCAGCGTACCGGAGGAGTCAAACAGGTTGACCAGCATGAAGGAGAAAATCACCCCGGCCAGACCCAGGTTCAGCGAGCCCGCCAGATCAACGTGGCCAATCACGGTAGAGACGCTTGGTGGCGCAGAGACGATACCGTTGTAATGTACGTCACCCAGCATCCAGCCCAGCAGCGTGGTCACAATGATAGAGACCAGCACCGCAGCATGGATGTTGCGCGACGCCAGGATCGCGATGATAAAGAAGCCCAGCACGCCCAGCAGCACGCTGTGAGAGGTCAGGTTACCAATGCTCACCAGCGTTTCCGGGTTCGCCACGATAACGCCAGCGTTTTTCAGCCCCATCATGCCGATAAACAGACCGATACCGCTGGTGATACCCACGCGCAGGCTCACGGGAATGTTCGCAATCATCCAGTAGCGCACGCGGAAGATGGTCAGCAGCAGCAGGCCGACCGCGCCCCAGAAAATAGCGCCCATCCCGACCTGCCACGGCAGGCCCATCGCCTGAACCACCACGAACGCAAAGAACGCATTCAGACCCATTGCCGGGGCCAGCGCCACGGGCAGATTAGCGAAAACGCCCATCAGGATGCTGCCAAGCGCCGCGATCAGACAGGTGGTCACGAAGACGGCGCTGGTGTCCATGCCAGCCACGCCCAGAATTTGCGGGTTAACGAAAACGATATAGACCATCGTCAGGAAGGTAGTAAAACCGGCGATCACTTCGGTGCGTGCCGTTGTGCCGTGCTCGCGCAGTTTGAACACGCGCTCAAGCAGCCCCTGACCAGACGTCTGGGTAGTGTGTTGTTGACTCATCATCAATTTCCGAACAAGGAGGGAAAATTCGTCGCTATCCTATACCAAAATGCGACAATAGTGGCGGTTACGGGATACTTTTTTCATTGATTTTGCTTATACGGCAACGATTGCGTCCCGGTGAACTGCCGTACGAAAACGTTAAACTTGTTAAAAGGGAAAGGCATGTCCGGAATTGAAGCGGTATTTTTCGACTGTGACGGTACGCTGGTCGACAGTGAGGTCATTTGTTCCCGCGCGTATGTCGCCATGTTCCAGGAATTTGGTATTACGCTCGATCTCGAAGAGGTGTTTAAACGCTTTAAGGGCGTGAAGCTGTACGAGATCATCGACATCATTAACGAAGAGCACGGGGTGGATCTGGCGAAAGCGGATCTGGAACCGGTGTACCGCGCCGAGGTCGCACGCCTCTTCGACGCCGAGCTGGAAGTTATCGCTGGCGCTAACACGCTGCTGGATGCGATGACGGTGCCGATCTGCGTGGTCTCTAACGGCCCGGTCAGCAAAATGCAGCACTCGCTCGGCAAGCTGAACATGTTGCACCACTTCCCGGAAAAACTGTTCAGTGGCTACGATATCCAGCGCTGGAAGCCGGATCCGGCATTGATGTTCCACGCGGCGAAGGCGATGAACGTCAACGTGGAGAACTGCATCCTGGTGGATGACTCGTCTGCGGGCGCGCAGTCGGGGATTGATGCGGGGATGGAGGTGTTTTACTTCTGCGCCGATCCGCACAACAAGCCGATCGATCATCCAAAAGTGACGACCTTTACCGATCTGGCGCAACTGCCAGCGTTGTGGAAGGCGCGCGGGTGGGATATTACTCGCTGAGTTTTCCCCTCACCCCGGCCCTCTCCCACAGGGAGAGGGAGAAAACCGAATGGTCCCCTCTCCCTGTGGGCTGAGGGTTCCCCAGAAAAATGAAAAGCACGATGAAGTGTGATCTACTGGTTGCGCTAACAAATCAGAAGAGACCTCATCGTGCCTTTACAGACAGTCTGCCAGAAATTTTTCTCCGCGTCTTTACCGGACATTCACAGCTTTCGGGTTAATGTCCTTGTTTCCATGGCTGTTGCCCTCACCCACGGCGCCAGACTGACCCTGACCAGCCTGGGACGAACCCTGCCCGGCAGGGCGCACGTCAAAAATAAAATTAAACGGGTTGACCGTGCCCTGGGCAATACCGCTCTCCAGCGTGATATTCCCCGTATTCAGCACCACCTCACACATGCCATCACCTCCGTGATGCCCTTCTGTGTTATCGCTGTCGACTGGACAGGCTGGCATGACAGGAACTGGCATCTTCTGCGGGCAAGCCTGCTCTGTAATGGTCGTTCACTTCCTCTTATGAGTGAGGTGGTTCCCGCAGAGCTGGCGCAGAACAGCGATGTACAGTGTCGCTTCCTTGACCGCCTCCATGATGCCATCCCGAAAGATAAAGCCGTCACCGTCATTACGGATGCCGGCTTCAGAACAGACTGGTTCCGGCATGTCAGCCAGCTGGGCTGGAGCTTTACCGGCAGGGTCAGGGGCTGCATCAGCTTCCGGCTGGACGGAGAAAAAAAGTGGATGAAAATCAGCGAGCTTGAGGCCTCCGGGCAACCGGTCTGCGTGGGGCACGGTGTCCTGTCCCGTAAACCACGTACGCCCTGTTACGGACGGTTTTATCTGCACAGGCGCCCGGAAGCAGGGCGTCATGGAAAGGGCGGAATGCCAAAAACACAGCGGGAACACCGCAGCAGCGCACGGGAGCCGTGGCTGCTGTTCAGTAATGCAGAAGGTCTGGAGCCACACCAGATAATGGCGCTGTACAGCCGCAGAATGCAGATAGAACAAAACTTCCGGGACGACAAGAGTCCACGCTTCGGGTTCGGTCTGAGGCTGAGCCGGAGCCAGGGAAAAGGACGACTGGAAGTACTGAATATGGTGGCGGCGATGGCAAGTCTGGTGATGTGGCTGGCAGGCTACAGGGCCGAAAGACAGTGCTTACACAGGCACTATCAGGCAAGCAGCGTCAGGCATAAACGGGTTCTGTCCTACCTGAGTCTGGCAGAAGAAGTGATCCGGCATGAGCCTGATAAAGTAAGGCGACTGAATATAGGTAACGAGATGAAAAAGCTGGGAAAAGAGTACAGTAATATGGTCATGGTGGCATGACCATATTACTGGGGATCCCTCAGCCCTGTGGGAGAGGGTTAGGGTGAGGGTAAAAATCACTCTTTCGGATCTTTGCCCGCCAGCAGCTTGTCCAGCTCGTCGCCGCCCACGTGTCGGAAATCCTGCCCCTTCACGAAGTAGAAGATGTATTCGCAAATGTTCTGGCAGCGGTCACCGATACGCTCGATTGAGCGCGCGCAGAACAGCGCGGTGAGTACGCTTGGAATGGTACGGGAATCTTCCATCATGTAGGTCATCAGCTGACGCACTATGCCTTCGTATTCCTGGTCAACTTTCTTGTCTTCACGGTAGATACGGACCGCTTCGTCCAGATCCATGCGCGCGAAAGCGTCCAGCACGTCGTGCAGCATCTGCACGGTGTGGCGACCGAGAGACTCCAGACTCACCAGCAGCGGCTGGTGCTGCTGGGAGAATTTCTCCAGCGCGGTGCGGCAGATTTTATCCGCCACGTCACCGATACGCTCCAGCTCGGCGATGGTTTTGATGATCGCCATCACCAGACGCAGGTCGCTCGCCGTCGGCTGACGCTTCGCAATGATGCGCACGCAGGCTTCGTCGATGGCGACTTCCATCATATTGACGTTGTGGTCGCCTTCAATAACGCGCTTCGCCAGCTCGCTGTCCTGGTTGTGCATCGCCGTGATCGCATCAGAAAGCTGCTGCTCGACCATGCCGCCCATGGTCATCACCTGGGTGCGAATGCTTTCCAGCTCTGCGTTAAACTGGCCGGAAATGTGTTTATTAAGATTGAGGTTGTCCATGGTTTCTCCACATGCACTAAGGCAAATCAACCGTAGCGGCCAGTAATATAATCTTCGGTTTGTTTCTTCGCCGGACGGGTGAACAGCGCATCCGTATCGCTGAACTCAATCAACTCGCCCAGGTACATAAACGCCGTGTGGTCAGAACAACGTGCAGCCTGCTGCATGTTGTGGGTCACGATCACCACGGTGTAATCCTGCTTCAGCTCGGTGATCAGCTCTTCGATACGCCCGGTTGAGATCGGGTCCAGGGCTGAGCACGGCTCATCCAGCAGCAAGACTTCCGGGCGAATGGCGATACCGCGCGCAATGCACAGACGCTGCTGCTGACCACCGGAGAGAGAGTACCCGCTCTGGTGAAGTTTATCTTTGGTTTCGTTCCATAATGCGGCCTTGGTCAATGCCCACTGCACGCGCTCGTCCATATCCGCACGGGAGAGCTTCTCAAACAGACGCACACCAAAGGCGATGTTGTCATAGATCGACATCGGGAACGGCGTGGGTTTCTGGAATACCATCCCCACTTTCGCACGCAGCAGGGCGATATCCTGGGTATTGGTCAGGATGTTGTCACCGTCCAGCAGAATTTCACCTTCTGCGCGCTGCTCCGGATAGAGCGAATACATTTTGTTAAAGGTGCGCAGCAGCGTGGATTTACCACAGCCGGACGGACCGATGAATGCCGTTACCTGGTTCTTCGCGATATCCAGATTGATATTCTTCAGGGCATGGAATTTGCCGTAGTAGAAGTTCAAATCACGAACCTGAATCTTACCCGGGGCAGTATCAACCATACTCATTGACTCATTTCCTCATTCGGCGCCGCGAGCTGCCGCGCCGTAAAAATTTAACCGTGTTTCTTCTTCGCGAAAATGACGCGCGCCAGAATGTTCAGCAACAGTACGCAAAGGGTGATGATCAGCACCCCGGCCCAGGCCAGCTGCTGCCATTCCGCGAATGGGCTCATCGCAAATTTAAAGATCGTCACCGGCAGGTTGGCGATCGGCTGCATCATGTCCGTGCTCCAGAACTGGTTGGAGAGGGCGGTAAACAGCAGCGGTGCGGTTTCACCGGCGATACGGGCGATAGCCAGCAGGATACCGGTCATGATCCCCGAGACGGACGCTTTCAGGGTGATCGCCGAAATCATTTTCCATTTCGGCGTGCCCAGCGCGTAAGCCGCTTCACGCAGGCTGTCCGGCACCAGTTTCAGCATGTTTTCAGTAGTACGAATAACGATAGGCACCTGCAACAGCGCCAGCGCAATCACACCCGCCCAGCCGGAGAAGTGTTCCATTTGCGCCACCACGATGGTGTAAACAAACAGACCCACGACAATCGACGGGGCAGAAAGCAGAATGTCGTTAATAAAGCGGATGACTTCAGCGATCCAGGACTTGCGCCCATACTCCGCCAGATAGATACCCGCCATGATGCCCAACGGTGTACCGAAAACGGTCGCCCACAGGATCAGCAGGCCGCTACCCGCCAGGGCGTTTGCCAGACCACCGCCCGCCGTGTTCGGCGGCGGCGTCATTTCCGTGAACAGCGCCAGGGACATTCCATCGATGCCGCGGGTGATGGTTGACATCAGGATCCAGATCAGCCAGAACAGGCCGAACGCCATCGTGGCCATGGAAAGCGTCAGCGCAATGCGGTTTTTAATCCGGCGCTTTGACTGCATTTTGCGACGGGATTCCGCAAGCTGAGCGGTATTTTGCATATCGAGAGTTGCCATTAGCGTGCCCCCTCGTTTTTAGCCAGACGCATAATCATCAGCTTGGAGATAGCCAGCACAATAAAGGTGATAACAAACAGGATCAGGCCCAGTTCCATCAGCGCCGCGACGTGCAGCCCGGATTCCGCTTCGGCAAATTCGTTCGCCAGCGCAGAAGTAATACTGTTCCCCGGCATATAGAGCGAAGCGCTATCGAGCTGGTAGGTGTTGCCGATGATAAAGGTGACCGCCATGGTTTCACCGAGCGCGCGACCTAAGCCCAGCATAATGCCGCCAATCACCCCATTTTTGGTGAACGGAAGGACGATGCGCCAGATAACTTCCCAGGTGGTGCAGCCGATGCCGTAGGCGGACTCTTTCATCATCACCGGGGTTTGTTCGAAGACATCGCGCATGACCGCCGCAATGTACGGAATAATCATGATGGCGAGGATCACACCCGCCGCCAGAATGCCGATACCGAATGCCGGGCCGGAGAACAGCGCCCCCACAAACGGAACGGCAGAAAGCACGTTACCGACCGGCTCCTGGAAGTACGTTGCAAACAGCGGAGCAAAAATAAACAGGCCCCACATGCCGTAAACGATACTTGGGATGGCCGCCAGCAGTTCAATGGCGATACCCAGCGGACGCCGCAGCCAGCCTGGCGCCAGTTCCGTCAGGAACAAGGCAATACCGAAGCTCACCGGAACCGCAATTAGCAGGGCGATAAAAGAGGTCACCAGCGTGCCGTAAATCGGCACCAGCGCACCGTAAATATCGTTCGGCGCATCCCACTCTTTGGTCCACAGGAAGGCGAAACCAAATTTTTGAATGCTCGGCCAGGAGGAGAAAATCAGGGACACGATAATGCCGCCCAGCAGCAATAGCACAATCAGCGCAGCCAGTTTCACCAGCGCGCTGAAAATCATGTCACCTTTTTTACCCGGAGGGTTAAATGCAGGCTTGGTTGCAGCCATAAATTACTCTTCTTTATGAGACGTCTTACGAATATGCCCGGTGGCGCTGACGCTTACCGGGCCTACAGAGTAAACCGTAGGGCGGGATCGCTGCGCGCCACCCGCCATCTTCGTTAAAAATATCCTGTTAGTACAGCGCTTTACCGCTGCTGTCTTTCACGTTGGTTTTCCATGCAGCACGAATCTGCTCAACCACGCTGTCTGGCAGGCTGGCGTAATCCAGGTCATTAGCCTGTTTGCCGCCGTTTTTGTATGCCCAGTCGAAGAACTTCAGCACTTCTGCGCCCTGCTCTGGTTTCTTCTGCTCTTTGTGAACCAGAATGAAGGTGGTAGAGGTGATTGGCCACGCGTCTTCACCTTTCTGGTTAGTCAGGTCCTGAGCGAAGGATTTGCTCCAGTCAGCGCCTTTGGCGGCGTTGGCGAAGTTCTCTTCGGTCGGGCTAACCGGTTTGCCGTCGGCAGAAACCAGTTTGGTGTAGGCCAGATTGTTCTGCTTAGCGTAGGCGTACTCTACGTAGCCGATAGAGCCAGGCAGACGCTGTACGAAGGCTGCGATACCGTCGTTGCCTTTACCGCCCAGACCGGTTGGCCAGTTAACGGTAGAGCCGGAACCGACTTTAGATTTCCACTCTTCGTTCACTTTCGCCAGATAGCTGGTGAACACGAAAGAGGTGCCAGAGCCGTCAGCACGACGAACCACCGCGATATTCTGCGAAGGCAGCTTAACGCCCGGGTTCAGCTTAGTGATGGCTTCGTCATCCCATTTTTTGATTTTGCCCAGGTAGATGTCACCCAGGGTTTTGCCGTCCAGCACCAGCTCGCCTGATTTCAGGCCAGGGATGTTAACAGCCAGCACAACGCCGCCGATCACGGTCGGGAACTGGAACAGGCCTTCCTGATTCAGTTTCTCATCAGACAGCGGAGCGTCGGATGCGCCGAAATCAACGGTATTCGCGGTAATTTGTTTTACGCCACCGGAGGAGCCGATACCCTGATAGTTGACCTTGTTACCGGTCTCTTTCTGGTAGGTATCCGCCCATTTGGCATACACCGGCGCAGGGAAGGTTGCACCAGCGCCAGTCAGGCTTGCTGCTGCGAAGGCAGAGAAAGCGCTCATCGATAAGGTCGCGGCGACAACAGTTGCGACAGTGGTACGCATAACTTTCATAATGTCTCCTGCAAGGATTTCGTAAATCATTGTTTAAGTGGCTACGATGAGCAAAATAGGACAAACAGGTGACAGATAAATGTACGAAATATGACAGTTTTATGACAATCAAGGCGTTGGATATAAGTCATTGAAAATGATAATTATATATTCAACCCCCTGCCATAAAATTGTCACAATAAGCATGTTTAGTCTGGTTCAAAAAGCGTAATATGACAACGGCTGTCATAAACAGCCGTTGACGAATCAGTTTTTAATTTCCATCGTAATGGTGGCAGTCGCGGTAAACGTTCCTGGCTCAGGCCTGGCTCCCGTCGCGCTCGCCGGCGCAGCAGAAAAATTAAACTCACCCGTCTCCACACCCAGTCGAGAACGGGTTCCCATGTCCGTTTCCATGCGTCCGCCGTTAACATCCACTTCTTGATTAAACTCGTCGTAGACCTTAATACCCACATCCTGGTTTGTTGTCTCAATCATGGTTGAAAACGCGCCTGCCTGGGTGGCATGGAGTGAAACTTCAACATCTTGCCCTGAGCTCATCCCAGTGCATCTTACCGACGCCTTGATGGGTATTTTCTTATCGGAAAGGCCAGTGCCCGCTACAGATGAAAATGAAGACGCAGAGATTTTACCAAAATCCACTTCAATGATTTGACCGCCGTTAACTTCACACTCCTGCGGCGCGGTAATATCCCCTTGAATAAAAACATCAGCCAGTTTATTGCCATAGTCGGTGGCTAATACACTAGAAGTATTAGCATACAGCGAAGCGAGTAACGTCAACGGAATAGTAACGGTGCCGATAAACGGTTCTTTGACATAAAAATAAATGGTTGCGTCGGAACCGCTTGTAAAGGTGGTCGTATTAAGGGAATTAACGCAGTTGTAATAACCACTGGGGTTGTTAGGCCGGTCCTCAAAGGGAACGTTGATATAACCGCGCCCCATGATCATGATCGACAATCCAACATCTAAATACTCATCTAATACATAATATTGCACTTTATTTCGGCTGACGCTTTTCTGCAAGGCGGGGTTATCTTTGGCTGTAAAGTAAACATAGTTATAATCGCGATTACAGTGGCATACCCCTTCATACTGACCACCGTTATCTACTTGTTTGCTAATTGTCTGGCCAGCTTTATTCTGTGAGGCGCTGAGCGTAGTGCCGGAAAACGAAAGTATGCTGTGGTGTGTACCGCCTTTAGCTTCGCAATATGTATCCGCAGACCATGCGTGCTGGCACACTGCGCAGATGCACAGCACGATGATTAATTTAACGATATTCAATTTGATACTCCGTTATTAGCGCATGTTACCGGCAGTTGTAACAGCCCATTGTCCTTTGGCGCTTCGAGATGATACTCAACCTGGCAGATGGATTGACCAGTAATATTAAAACGGCCAACTAAGGGCATTCCTGAAAGATAAAGCTCGCCGTTATCCCCCACAATCCCGGTTACCGTTCCCGTATCCAGATCGGCCGTCGCCATTGCGCCAAACGGCGCAGGTTTGCCGTTAGCCATAATGACGCTGAATAAAACGCGATAGCCGATGCGAGTTTTAAACGCTGCTTTCACTACCGCGCCGCGGGTAGGTACAAGATTAACAACGGTATTATCCAGTTCGACGTTAGCACGTGAAAAATAGTTGCTGTTAATCGCTATACGGTTTTCTTCGTAAGGATTAAGCTGCGTTTTGACGGTGTATCCACGCCAGTCCGTCGCTACCCCGGTCGTGTTTTCAATCGACAGGCCGCCCGCTCCTGGCGCTTCCACTAGCGCCACCGTTTCACCCAACTCCTGGGAAAAGGTCACGCCGTCGCGGTGAATCAGAATACCGCCACGCGCCCCGTAGTTTATACGCTGCGAATCCTGGCTATAGGCGTAGCTGCCATTTACCGATCCGTAGGTGCCGTCGTAGTTCAGGCTGGCATTGCTGCTATGGGTATTATTCGATGTATTCGTCCAGGACTCCTGCACGCTATACGCCAGATTGTGGCCTTCCAACAGAGTGCCGCCGATCCCGGCCTGCATGCTACTGTCGTTATGATTATTCTGGGTCATGGAGTAGTTAACGTAACTCCCTTCCAACCAGCCAGAGAGCGGCAAAGAAACCGTGAACATAAAAATATGTTCGCTATCGGTGTAGTCGTCGCTGTGGCTGCCGCTGGAATAGCGGTTGATCGAGTCGGTATAATTCCATGTCAGGTTCCATGATATCTGCCGCCAGTTATTGCTGTAACCAAGCTGAAGCAGACGCTCGACCTCATCGGTGTGCCAGTACTGCTGACGGCTCAGCGTCAGGTAGAAATTTCCCCGATCGGGCCCCAACGATTGGGTCCAGGTACCTTCCAGGCGACTACGCCGGTTTCCCATGTTCCAGAAATCAGAAACATCATTCTGGCGAGATGCCCACTCGGTTAGTGAATAAAAGCCTTCTGTAGAGTACCGGTATCCTACGAGACGAAAATTGGTATCTGTATCATCAAATCGTTTGGAATAGAGGAAACGGTATGATTGCCCTTTTTCCTCGTCGCCATTGTCAAAAGACGAGCGAGCCTGGGTTATATCTAGCGACATCGCACCCAGCGCACCCATATCCTTCCCCATCCCTATAGCTGCGGAGGCATAATCTTGCGCAACCTGCGTTCCACCGTAGAGCGTTAATCCCCACGGCATCCCGTGTAATACCTGCGCCTGTAACACATCGGGTGTAAAGCCGCTCTCAGCGCGCATTTCACCGACGCTGACATCAACGTCGGTCTGTCCTTCGCGTTTCAGTATTGCCAGAGAAGCGTAAGGCTGTGTAAAACGCTGCTCGCTGCCGTCTTCCTCTTTGATTGTTACGTCCAGATCGCCGCCACCGCTGGTGGTATTCAGATCGGTGATTTCAAACGCGCCCTGCGGTACCGCCGACTGATAGATCACATAGTTATTCTGGCGGATCGTCACGGTCGCGTTGCTTTTTGCGATACCGCGCACTATCGGCGCAAAGCCATTCTGACTGGACGGTAGCATGTCGTCATCGGTATAGAGTCTGACGCCGCGGATCTGCGTACTGTCAAAGATGTCGCTTGCGGTCCAGGTATCGCCAACCATGATCTGGCTGCGTAGCGCGGCGATATCTCGCTGCACATAGCTGCTGATGGAGTGGTACTCAGCGCTGCCTGCTGTCGAATCCACTGTGCTGTAGTTGCGAAGCCGCCAGGACCCGAGATTAAGACCATTGCGCAAATTCAGGTAGTAGCTGTCATCCTCCTCAGAATCATAATTTGATCGAAGAGTATGCGAACCGGAAAAGTCATAGTTGGTCATCAAGGCGTTAATGCCTTCATCCCATCGCGAGGGACTAATATAATCATACGCCGCTGAATCAAGATAAATTTGTGGAATGGAGATGTTCAACACCAGCTTGTTGCCGTCGAATAGCCAGCGTGATCCCTCCACCAACGGAGCGGGGTTGACGCAGGCGGTGCTATCCACTCCACGCAGCGTTTTCAACGCCTCAACCTTTACGCCGTAAGATATAAGGACATCATTGATAGCGACGTAGCAAGGATGGAGTTCGTCCTCGGGAGCATCCTGCACAAACGTCACTTCCTTACGTTCAAAAAATTTGCCGTTAATGAATACATCAACTTTATAGCTGCCAGGGGGAAGCGCGTTGGAACGGTTAAATTGACGAATATCGACATCGACCGGATGATCGATTTCCAGAAGTTTCGGGTTAAACAGGCTGTCCTGTGCTAATGACTGAACAGGAATGCTCAGACATAACCCCGATATCATGGCAATGCAGTGACGTAAGCCAATCATTAAGACATCCCTATCAGAATATTAAAGCACCTGTTTTACTGGGTTGCTGACGGCGCCGTAATCATTAATAAAACGCCAAACAAGCGTATGGCCTGCACTTCCTGGTGGTAATGTCAGCGAGAGTTTTTCAAAGGGTTTGATCATATTGACTGGTATGTCTTTACCATCAACTGATACATCCATGATATTGATATGGATAGGATTATTATTCTGAACAATAAGTTGCCGACCTTGTTTTGACCATGCGACGTTCGCTACCGCCTTCTCAGGGATTAACGTAATAGCCGCCGGTCGCCAGAACAGTTTGATACGTGTCTTAATCGCAATTTCCAGCGAGCTGGTCTCTTTTTTACTGCTGGATGGCGGAATATTTTTTATGTTCAGCCAAAAAACGGATTCGCGATCGGTAGGCAACGTCCCGGCCATTTTAAGTACGCGTAAGACCTTTTCTTGCATTGGCTCAAGCCTGGAAACGGGTGGTATGACGGTAAAAGGCGGTTTATGTTTATCTTCTTTGTCAAAGGGGTCGACCCAGGTTTGTATCAGGTACGGCAGATCGCTCTCTTTGTTGTAAATCGATATGGTGGCATCAGGACTATCAGCCAAAAAAATGACGCGCGTGCCGCCGACAATGATGCCTGCACAGGCTATTGACGAGCTGAGACACATTGTCGCAGCCATGAATGTTTTAAATAAACGTGTAAAAGCAACCATACAGCCTCTCATTAGTTGACGCCCTTAAAATGTTTATTATTAGCAACGCGAATAAGGGCGTCTTTTAACTAATAAATGTAATTATTTCACATATTCAACGGTGAACTGAGAGTCAGCGTTAGCTGTACCTGGCGTTACGGTCGTAGAGGTTGCAATATAACGTGCAATGAATTTTAAATCGGCCTTAGTATCCACAATATCAGTTGTGGCAGAATCTTTGTATAACTCAACCTGAGAGTTGTCTGCGCGGTTATAGATACGAATCGCTACGCCCGTTGCAGTGACCGCGTCGCCTGTACCCGTAAAGTCGCCTGGCGTGCCTGTTTTTTCCGGGTTACCTATCGCCAGATCGCCATTGCCAGCTTCAGTACCGTCAAATCGAACCGATGCCTTGGTATAGGTTGGCGGGCATTTTGATCCTACCCGCGTAATATGGACACAACCCTAAGCGAGGTTCTGGTTTTCAAATTGTTCCGGACTGAGACCGCCACAGGCACTGTGACGACGCCACCGATTGTAATCGCACTCAATATAATTAAACACTGCTGTTCGCATGATTTCCCGGCTGGCAAAGTCCTCTCCGTGGATACATTCCACCTTCAGCGTGTGGAAGAAGCTTTCTGCACAGGCATTGTCATAACAACAGCCTCTGGCGCTCATACTGCCCTGCAGATTATGGCGTTTCAGTAAGCTCTGATAATCCGTTGAACAGTACTGACCGCCTCTGTCTGTATGCACGATGACATTTTCCGGACGTTTACGCCGCCACAACGCCATCTGTAACGCATCGCAGGCTAGCTGTGTCGTCATCCGCGAGGACATCGACCAGCCAATGACTGACCGCGACCACAGGTCGATAACCACGGCCAGATAAAGCCAGCCTTCACCGGTGCGAAGATACGTGATGTCACCCACCCACTTCTGATTCGGGCCGCTGGCGTAAAAGTCCTGCTTCAGCAGATTCTCTGAGACTGGCAGACCATGTTCGCGGTAACTGACCGGACTGAACTTTCGTGAAGCTTTCGCCCGCAGCCCCTGACGACGCAGGCTGGCTGCCACGGTTTTCACGTTGAACCGGTAACCCTGAGCACGAAGCTCATCCGTCAGGCGTGGCGCACCATAGCGTTGTTTTGCGTCACTGAATGCTTCCCGGACGACGTTATCACAGACAAGGCGGAACTGCTGACGCCGGTTTATCTGATAACGACGCTGATACCAGATGTACCAGCCGCTACGGGCAACCTGAAGTACACGGCACATGGCTTTGATACTGAACTCAGCCTGATGTTTTTCGATGAAGACATACTTCATTTCAGGCGCTTCGCGAAGTATGTCGCGGCCTTTTGGAGAATGGCCAGTTCCTCATCCCGTTCTGCCAGTTGACGCTTCAGACGGGCGATCTCTGCGGACATCTCCTGTTCGCGTTCAGAAGAAGAGAGCTGATTTTGCTGTTTGCTTCGCCAGTTGTAGAGCTGTGATTCATACAGGTTAAGTTCGCGGGCGGCTGCGGCCACCCCAATGCGTTCAGCCAGTTTCAGGGCTTCGTGACGAAATTCAGGCGTGTGCTGCTTGCGTGGCTTTTTGGTGGTTGATGCTGGTTTTGTCATGTGAGTCACCTCTGGTTGAGAGTTTACTCACTTAGTCGCGTGTCCACTATTGCTGGGTAAGATCATTTCTCCAGGCTGATAGTGAATTGCGTTGGTGCGGAGGTGCTGCCTACACCGTTGAATGCCGTTTTACTGACTTTACCTAAATCAACGTTTTGTTCTTTCGTAACGGTGGTAATTTCACAAGCGCTATCAATGATCTCACCACGGAAATGTACAGTACCATCAGATGCCAGAGCAGCACCAGATAATATGGATGAAGACAAGATTATTGCGCTGGCGATAGCATTTAGTTTCATGACAACCCCTATTAATTTTATATCGCTGATATTTTATTTATTAACCAAATAAAATGATTAAATTTGAAGCGGCGTAATATTACGATCCTAAAAACGCCTCTGACAAATAAGTTTTCCAGCTTGTAATATTTTATTTTAAGAAGGATGAATGAAATGTATCAGATTCAATCATGTTATAAATATCAGCCACAAACAATAAATGCGATATCTACTGGCAGGAGGATTATTTTAGGAATATATTAATATCTTAATAATAAACAATTATTATTTGATCGTTTTTGCAACAGCACAAGTCCAAAAAACGGAGAGCGAAAAAAATGTAACCACATGTTTTACATGAAACATTTTACGCCATAGGGTACACAAGAAAGTAAAAATGAGGCGTGTAAAGAAGTAGCAACAAATAAAAAGGCTGCCACGCAAATGGCAGCCTTTTTACAGGAAGTGATTACTCAACGGTAACCGATTTAGCCAGGTTACGTGGCTGGTCTACGTCGGTGCCTTTGATCAGCGCGACGTGATAAGCCAGCAGTTGCAGCGGTACGGTGTAGAAGATCGGCGCAATCACCTCTTCCACATGCGGCATCTCGATGATGTGCATGTTGTCGCTGCTGGCGAAACCGGCATCTTTATCCGCAAAGACGTACAGAACACCACCACGGGCGCGCACTTCTTCGATGTTAGATTTCAGTTTTTCCAGCAGTTCGTTGTTAGGTGCCACCACGATAACTGGCATATCCGCATCGATCAGCGCCAGCGGGCCATGCTTCAGCTCGCCTGCCGCATAGGCTTCAGCGTGAATATAAGAGATCTCTTTGAGCTTCAGCGCCCCTTCCAGCGCGATCGGATACTGATCGCCGCGCCCCAGGAACAGAGCGTGATGCTTGTCGGAGAAATCCTCCGCCAGGGCTTCAATGCGTTTGTCCTGAGAGAGCATCTGTTCAATACGGCTTGGCAGCGCCTGGAGACCGTGAACGATATCATGCTCAACGGAAGCATCTTGGCCTTTCAGACGCGCCAGTTTCGCCACCAGCATCAGCAGAACGGTCAGCTGAGTAGTAAACGCTTTGGTGGAAGCCACGCCGATTTCGGTACCCGCTTTGGTCATCAGCGCCAGATCGGATTCACGTACCAGGGACGATCCCGGCACGTTACAAATGGCCAGCGAGCCGAGGTAACCCAGTTCTTTAGACAGACGCAGCGCCGCCAGGGTATCGGCCGTTTCGCCAGACTGAGAAAGGGTGATCATCAGGCTGTTACGACGCACCGCAGATTTGCGATAGCGGAACTCAGAGGCGATTTCCACATCACACGGCACACCCGCCAGGGATTCAAACCAGTAGCGCGAGACCATACCGGAGTTGTAAGAGGTACCGCAGGCCACGATCTGAATGTGCTCGACTTTGCTCAGCAGTTCGTTGGCATTGGCGCCCAGCTCGCTCAGATCCACTTCACCATGGCTGATGCGACCAGTCAGGGTGTTTTTAATGGCGTTTGGCTGTTCGTAGATCTCTTTCTGCATGTAGTGACGGTAAGCGCCTTTGTCGCCCGCGTCGTATTGCAGGTTTGATTCGATCTCCTGACGCTTAACCTGCTCGCCTTTTGTGTCGAATACGGTCACGCTGCGACGTGTCACCTCGGCAATGTCTCCCTCTTCCAGGAAGATAAAGCGACGGGTAACCGGCAGCAGCGCCAGCTGGTCGGAAGCGATAAAGTTTTCACCCATGCCCAGACCAATCACCATCGGACTACCGGAACGCGCGGCCAGCAGCGTGGACGGGTCGCGGGAATCCATGATCACCGTACCGTAAGCACCACGTAGCTGAGGGATAGCGCGCAGCACCGCATCACGCAGTGTACCGCCCTTTGCCAGCTCCCAGTGCACCAGGTGAGCAATCACTTCGGTGTCGGTTTCAGAGACGAAGGTATAGCCGCGCGCTTTCAGTTCTTCACGCAGCGGTTCGTGGTTTTCGATAATGCCGTTATGCACGACCACGATGTGTTCAGACACATGCGGGTGTGCGTTGCCTTCAGATGGCTCACCGTGGGTCGCCCAGCGGGTATGCGCAATACCAGTGCCACCGTGCAGCGGATGTTCTTCCGCAGCCTGGGCCAGCATCTGTACTTTACCGAGACGGCGCAGACGGGTCATATGACCTTCTGCATCAACGACAGCCAGCCCGGCTGAGTCGTAACCACGGTATTCCAGACGACGTAAACCTTCGAGAAGGATTTCAGCAATATCACGCTGCGCAACTGCGCCAACAATTCCACACATAGTTATATTTCCTGATTATGGCGTTATGCCATGCGTTGTCGCTGACCTGTATTTGCCCTTTCCGGGCGCCCCGAGCCTTGTAGAGAGTGGGGTTATTTTTATGGGTACTGCTTGTAGGGGGAGGATTATGTTATCCCCTCACCCCGGCCCTCTCCCCAAAGGGGCGAGGGAGAAAAACACCGCACCGAACAATCCCCTCTCCCCTGTGAGGAGAGGGTTAGGGTGAGGGGTATAAATCCGTTACTTCTGCTTCACCGGGCGTTTCCAGCCCTGCTTGCTGACCTGCGGAACGCGGCTTAACACCAGCTCGTTCTCGGCCACATCGCGCGTAACGGTTGTCCCGGCGGCAATGGTCACGCCTTTGCCCACGGTAACAGGCGCCACCAGCTGGGTATCGGAGCCTACAAACACGTCATCACCAATGATGGTTTTAAACTTATTGGCGCCGTCATAGTTACAGGTAATCGTCCCTGCACCAATGTTTACGTTGTCGCCAATTTCCGCATCGCCCAGATAGGTCAGATGACCCGCTTTAGAGCCCTTACCCAGACGCGCTTTTTTCATTTCCACGAAGTTACCTACGTGAGCACCTTCCAGCAGCTCAGCGCCCGGGCGCAGACGCGCAAATGGGCCAATCGTACAGGCCGCCTCAAGATGGGCATCTTCCACCACGCTGTACGGGCTGATTTCGCAGTCGTCACCGATCGCGCTGTTTTTAATCACACAGCCGGTGCCGATTTTGACGCGGTTGCCCAGCGTGACGTTACCTTCCAGGATAACGTTAGTATCTATTACAACGTCGCGCCCGTGGGTCAGCGTGCCACGCAGATCGAAACGCGCCGGATCGCGCAGCATAACGCCCGCGAGCAACAGCTTTTCTGCCTGCTCGGACTGGTAAATACGCTCAAGACGGGAAAGCTGGAGACGGTTGTTTACCCCGTCCGTTTCGCTGATACGCGCCGGATGAACGGCAGCAATCTCACGCCCTTCCTGGTAAGCCATCGCAATGATGTCGGTGATGTAGTATTCACCCTGCGCGTTGTTATTGTTGAGTCTGGACAGCCAGCGCTTCATATCCGCACCGTTCGCAATCAGGATGCCGGTGTTGATCTCCTGAATCTGGCGCTGTTCGTCAGTGGCATCTTTATGCTCAACAATCCCCGTCACGTTGCCGTTTTCACGCGTAATGCGGCCATAGCCGGTTGGATCGTCCAGCACGACGGTCAACAAACCGATGCCACCCTGCGGTTTGGCTTCACGCAGCCGAGTAAGGGTTTCAACGGAGATCAGCGGGACGTCGCCGTAGAGCATCAGGATATCTTCATCATCAGCGAAGAAGGGTGCAGCCTGCTGCATTGCATGACCCGTACCCAGCTGTTCTGCCTGAAGCACCCAGTTGAGATTGTCGTCACGCAGCGTTTTTTTCAGCAGATCGCCGCCATGTCCATAAACCAGATGCACCTGGCTGGCGCCTAATTCATTCGCTGCATCAATAACATGCTGAACCATTGGCTTTCCTGCCAGCGTGTGGAGCACTTTAGGCAGATCGGAATACATGCGGGTACCTTTGCCTGCGGCAAGGATCACCACGCTCATCGCACTGTTTAACATACGCATCCTGACGGTAGTTTGTGTGAGAAGTAAAAACGTTTGATGCTTAAAATTCTACATCTTTTTCATCATGAATTAAGGCCGAAAAAAAAAGCCAGCCTGGGATCCAGACTGGCTTTTGTGCTTTTCAAGCCGGTGTTACATCGCTTTTTTGGTCAACTCGATAACGCGCAGTTTCGCGATCGCTTTGGCCAGCTCCGCAGACGCCTGAGCGTAATCCACGTCACCATGAGAGCTGTTAATGTGCTCTTCAGCCTTACGCTTCGATTCCAGGGCTCGCGCTTCGTCGAGATCCTGGCCACGAATAGCGGTATCGGCCAGAACGGTCACACTGCCTGGCTGCACTTCAAGAATGCCGCCGGACAGATAGATAAACTCTTCATGACCGAACTGTTTAACGATGCGGATCATACCAGGCTTAATGGCGGTGAGCAGCGGTGCGTGACCCGGGAAAATACCCAGTTCACCTTCACTACCCGTTACCTGGATTTTCTCGACCAGACCAGAGAACATTTGTTGCTCTGCGCTGACGACGTCCAGGTGGTAAGTCATTGCCATATCACCCTCCGATTAAGGCGTTAAAGTTTTTTGGCTTTTTCCACGGCTTCTTCGATGGAACCAACCATGTAGAACGCCTGCTCTGGCAGGTGATCGTATTCGCCTTCCATGATGCCTTTAAAGCCACGGATGGTGTCTTTCAGGGAAACGTATTTACCTGGAGAACCGGTGAATACTTCCGCAACGAAGAACGGCTGAGACAGGAAGCGCTGGATCTTACGCGCACGTGCTACCACCAGTTTGTCTTCTTCAGACAGTTCATCCATACCCAGGATGGCGATGATGTCTTTCAGTTCCTGATAACGTTGCAGCAGGGACTGTACGCCACGCGCGGTGTCGTAGTGCTCCTGGCCAACAACCAGTGGATCCAGCTGACGGCTGGTGGAGTCCAGCGGGTCAACGGCCGGGTAGATACCCAGAGACGCGATCTGACGGCTCAGAACCACGGTTGCATCTAAGTGAGCAAAGGTGGTGGCTGGAGATGGGTCAGTCAAGTCATCCGCAGGTACGTATACCGCCTGAACGGAGGTGATAGAACCAGTTTTGGTAGAGGTGATACGTTCCTGAAGAACACCCATCTCTTCCGCAAGCGTAGGCTGATAACCTACCGCTGAAGGCATACGACCCAGCAGTGCAGATACTTCAGTACCGGCCAGGGTGTAACGGTAGATGTTATCAACGAACAGCAGAACGTCACGGCCTTCGTCACGGAACTTCTCAGCCATCGTCAGGCCAGTCAGCGCAACGCGCAGACGGTTTCCTGGTGGCTCGTTCATCTGGCCGTAAACCAGGGATACTTTATCCAGAACGTTGGAGTCGGTCATTTCGTGGTAGAAGTCGTTACCCTCACGAGTACGTTCACCTACGCCCGCAAACACGGAGTAACCGGAGTGCTCGATCGCGATGTTACGGATCAGCTCCATCATGTTTACGGTTTTACCTACACCCGCACCACCGAACAGACCGACTTTACCGCCCTTCGCGAACGGACACATCAGGTCGATAACTTTGATGCCGGTTTCCAGCAGTTCCTGAGAGCTGGACAGCTCTTCGTAGGAAGGTGCCGCGCGGTGGATAGCCCAACGCTCTTCTTCACCGATGTCGCCTTTCATGTCGATTGGTTGACCCAATACGTTCATGATACGACCCAGTGTTGCTTTACCTACCGGGACTTCGATCGGGTGCTCAAGGTCTTTTACTTCCAGACCACGACGCAGACCGTCGGAAGAACCCATGGCGATGGTACGCACGATACCGCCGCCGAGCTGCTGCTGAACTTCCAGCACCAGGCTCTCGTTACCATTCTGTACCTCAAGCGCGTCGTACACGCGTGGTACGGCGTCCTGAGGGAACTCGACGTCCACCACGGCGCCGATTACCTGGACAATCTTTCCAGTAGCCATCTTGAATCCTCTACGTAATTCGTAAACCTGGTTAAACCGCGGCGGCCCCCGAGACGATCTCGGTGAGTTCCTGAGTAATGCTGGCCTGACGAGCTTTGTTGTAAACCAACTGCAGCTCTTTAATCAGGCTGCCGCCATTATCGGTCGCGGCTTTCATCGCCACCATTCGTGCGGCCTGCTCGCTGGCCAGGTTTTCTACAACGCCCTGATAAACCTGAGATTCAACGTAACGACGCAGCAGGGTATCCAGCAGCGGTTTCGGATCGGGTTCATACAGGTAATCCCAGGCTTTCTGTTTCAGCTCGTCATCTTCTGATGCCGGTAACGGCAGCATCTGAGTGAGCGTAGGCACCTGAGACATGGTGTTAATAAATTTGTTGCTGACAACGTACAGTCTGTCCAGACGGCCTTCATCGTAGGCCTGCAACATCACTTTAACCGGGCCGATCAGTTCGGACAGGGACGGGTTATCACCCATACCGGTCACCTGAGCGACAATGTTGCCACCAACGGAGTTAAAGAAAGAGACGCCTTTAGAGCCAATCAGTGCCAGATCGCACTGAACGCCTTTATCGGACCAGCCTTTCATATCCGCCAGCAGTTTTTTGAACAGGTTAATGTTCAAGCCGCCACACAGACCACGGTCAGTCGACACCACCAGGTAGCCCACGCGCTTAACGTCGCGTTCTTCCAGGTAAGGGTGCTTATATTCCAGATTACCGTTTGCAAGGTGACCAATCACTTTGCGCATGGTCTCTGCATAAGGACGGCTGGCCGCCATGCGATCCTGCGATTTACGCATTTTGGAAGCGGCGACCATCTCCATCGCTTTAGTGATCTTTTGCGTGTTCTGGACGCTTGCGATCTTACTACGTATCTCTTTTGCGCCGGCCATGAGCTTCTCCTCAATGCCAGACGGCTTGTCCTGAGACAAGCCGCCGGACGATTACCAGGATTGGGTTGCTTTGAAGGAATCGAGGATAGCTTTCAGCTTGCCTTCGATTTCGTCGTTATAGCCACCGGTCTGGTTGATCTCTTGCATCAGCGGAGCGTGATCACGGTCGACGTAAGCCAGCAGAGCGGCTTCGAAGCTACCGATTTTCGCCAGTTCCACATCTTCGAGGTAACCGCGTTCAGCCGCGAACAGTACCAGGCCCTGCTGAGCAACAGACATTGGCGCGTACTGTTTCTGCTTCAGCAGCTCGGTCACTTTCTGACCGTGGCTCAGCTGTTTACGGGTTGCTTCGTCCAGATCGGATGCGAACTGAGAGAACGCAGCCAGTTCACGATACTGTGCCAGCGCGGTACGGATACCACCGGACAGTTTCTTGATGATCTTGGTCTGAGCAGCACCACCCACACGGGATACGGAGATACCCGGGTTAACCGCCGGACGAATACCGGAGTTAAACAGGTTGGTTTCCAGGAAGATCTGACCATCGGTAATGGAGATTACGTTGGTCGGAACGAACGCAGAAACGTCACCCGCCTGGGTTTCAATGATCGGCAGGGCGGTCAGAGAACCTGTTTTACCCTTCACTTCACCTTTGGTGAAGTTCTCGACGTATTCCGCGTTAACGCGGGAAGCACGCTCCAGCAGACGAGAGTGGAGGTAGAATACGTCGCCCGGGAATGCTTCACGTCCTGGTGGACGACGGAGCAGCAGGGAAACCTGACGATAAGCAACAGCCTGTTTAGACAGGTCATCGTATACGATCAGCGCATCTTCACCGCGGTCACGGAAGTATTCGCCCATTGCGCAACCGGCGTATGGTGCCAGGTATTGCAGTGCAGCAGATTCAGACGCGGTTGCTACCACAACGATGGTGTTAGACAGTGCGCCGTGCTCTTCCAGTTTACGAACCACGTTGGAAATGGTGGACGCTTTCTGGCCGATAGCCACGTACACACATTTGATGCCGGAGTCACGCTGGTTGATGATGGCGTCGATTGCCATCGCGGTTTTACCGGTCTGACGGTCACCGATGATCAGTTCACGCTGACCACGACCGATTGGGATCATGGCATCAACGGACTTATAACCCGTCTGTACTGGCTGATCAACTGACTGACGGTCGATAACGCCTGGTGCGATAACTTCGATTGGGGAGAAGCCATCGTGCTCAACCGGACCTTTACCGTCGATTGGCGCACCCAAGGTGTTAACAACGCGACCCAGCAGGCCACGGCCAACCGGCACTTCCAGAATACGGCCAGTACACTTAACCTTCATGCCTTCGGCGAGGTCAGCGTATGGACCCATCACAACGGCACCTACGGAGTCGCGCTCCAGGTTCAGTGCGATAGCGTAACGGTTACCCGGCAGGGAAATCATCTCACCCTGCATACAATCGGCCAGGCCGTGGATGCGGATAACACCGTCACTTACAGAAACAATAGTACCTTCGTTGTGAGCTTCACTCACAACATTGAACTGAGCAATGCGCTGCTTGATCAGTTCGCTGATTTCGGTGGAATTCAGTTGCATGCTCCAGTCCCCTTAAGACTGCAAGACGTCTGCAAGGCGCTCAAGACGGCCGCGTACGCTGCCATCAATGACCATATCACCCGAGCGGATGATTACGCCTGCCATTACAGACTTATCGATTTTGCAATTCAGCTTAACTTTGCGTGACAGACGTTTTTCCATCGCGGCGGTGATTTTCGCAAGCTGTTCGTCACTCAGTTCAGTCGCGGAAGTTACTTCAACTTCAGCGGTAGCTTCACTAAGGGCACGTAAGTGCTCAAACTGCTCGAGAACATCCGGGAGCACACGGAGACGACCATTTTCCGCCATCACCTTAATCAGGTTCTGGCCGTTGGCATCCAGTTGCTCTCCGCACACGGCGATAAACGACGCGGCGAGGGTTTCAGGCGCTAACGCACCAGAAAGCAACTCGGCCATTTGTTCGTTTTTCGTCACCTCAGCGGCAAACGCCAGCATATTCTGCCAGCGATCGACATTTTGGTGTTCGACAGCAAAGTCAAAAGCTGCTTTGGCGTAGGGGCGAGCTACCGTAACAAATTCAGACATCAGCCCCTCCCTCCTTACAGTTCAGCGACAAGTTTGTCCACGATGTCGCTGTTAGCAGCTTCATCCACGGAACGTTCGATGATCTTCTCGGCGCCAGCAACAGCCAGAATCGCAACCTGCTTACGCAGTTCTTCACGAGCACGTTTACGCTCAGCTTCAATTTCAGCCTGAGCCTGTGTCACGATCTTAGTACGTTCCTGTTCTGCTTCAGCTTTGGCTTCGTCCAGGATCTGAGAACGGCGTTTGTTAGCCTGTTCAATGATTACCTGAGCTTCAGCTTTCGCTTTTTTCAGCTGGTCTGTCGCGTTGGCCTGTGCAAGGTCCAAATCTTTCTTAGCGCGTTCTGCGGAAGCCAGACCGTCAGCAATTTCTTTCTGACGTTTTTCGATGGCAGCCATTAAAGGCGGCCATACATACTTCATGCAGAACCAGACAAAGAGAATAAACGCGATGGCCTGGCCGAGGATTGTTGCGTTCATGTTCACAGCACAATACCTCTTAAATTTCTGTGGCTTGGGGTTTTAAAACAACTACTACGCGACAGCAAACATCACGTACAGACCCAGACCTACAGCGATCATTGGGATTGCATCCACCAGACCCATAACGATAAAGAACTGAGTACGCAGCAGAGGAATCAGATCAGGTTGACGCGCTGCGCCTTCCAGGAATTTGCCCCCGAGGATGCCGATACCGATCGCAGCACCGATAGCCGCCAGACCCATCATCACAGCGGCAGCCATGTACAGCAGATCCATATTCAGGTTTTCCATGACAGTCTCCAGTTTGTTTCAATTAAAACGTAGTAGTGTTGGTAAAAAATCAGTGCTCTTCAGACGCCATCGACAGATAGACGATCGTCAGAACCATGAAGATAAAGGCTTGCAGCGTAATGATCAGGATGTGGAAAATGGCCCATGGCACATTCAGAATCCACTGTGACCACCACGGCAGAAGACCCGCGATCAGAATGAAAATCAGCTCACCCGCATACATGTTGCCGAACAGTCGCAGACCCAGTGAAACAGGTTTGGACAGCAGGCTCACGCCTTCTAGGATCAGGTTGACCGGAATAAACGCCCAGTGGTTGAACGGCTGCAAGGTAAGCTCTTTCACAAAGCCGCTTACGCCTTTCATTTTGATGCTGTAGAACAGAATGAGGATAAATACGCCCAGCGCCATCGACAGGGTGATGTTCACGTCGGCAGACGGAACCACGCGCAGTGCAGGCAGGCCGAGTACGTGCTCACCGATCCAAGGTAAGAAATCGATAGGCAGGAGGTCCATCAGGTTCATCAGGAAGACCCAAACGAACACGGTCAGGGCCAGCGGAGCAATCAGTTTGCTCTTACCATGGTACATGTCTTTCACGCTGCCATGGACGAAGCCGATGATCATCTCGATGAACGTTTGGAATTTCCCTGGAACACCGCTGGTCGCCTTTTTAGCAACGCTACGGAACATGGCCAGGAACAGAAGACCCAAAACCACCGAGAAGAACATGGAGTCGATGTTGATCGTCCAGAAGGTGGCCGGGGGGTTATGTGGATCCACCAGCGAGAATGTACGCAGGTCCAGCTGAAGGTTATTCAGATGGTGACCTATGTAATCCTGCGGCGTCATATTTTCTGAAGCCATGATGCCTTTTACCCTTTGTTATTGATTACAGCTGGAGCCAGAACTTGTACCACCAGCACCAAAACCCACGTTGCTATCAGCGGCATGAATACCACTTTCAAAACCGCCAGCGCCATCACCAGTAGAGCAAAGGTCAGCAACACCTTACACACTTCGCCGAGAGCGAAGGACCAGGCCACGCGGCCTTTGGCAGGTGTATGCGCCTGATGACGCCAGGCAAAAATCATAAACAACACGTTTGGCAGAACCACCGCCAAACCTCCGCACGCGGCGGAGATGCCCCAGAAGGGGTCTTTGAGGCTAAACAGCAGTCCACTTGCTATCACAGCCAGAAACTGAATGAACAGAAGCTTACGAGCAACGTTTCTACTCAAGAGCGACACAGACATCACGTTTTTACTCCTGCTCCCTTCGAGGTATGCCGCGTGTCGTATAAAACGTCCTTTAAGGCTCAGAGTCAAGCATCAAAAAGCGGTCAAATTATACGGTGCGTACCCGTGATTTCAAACATTAAGTAGCGAAAAGGTGAATAAATGTTTAAATATTTTTCCCCAGTCCTATTTTTCAACTTTTGACCCAAGCGTTGACCTTCAGGCAAAACTGCAAACAGCGCGGAAACGTTGGTGATAAAGCGTGCACGAGATCACAAAATACACATTTGCGATAAAATGGTATTTATCAAAGACGTAAAACGATTAATTTCATCTGCATGAAATTAAAGCAAAAAAACCGCAACTATTTTTAAAACAGAGCCGTATACAACAAAAACCTTTTATTGACATTCTTAATAAATATTTAACATTCCATTCTTGTTGCTTTTACCCACTTTTAGCAGACTGATAATTTCATGGTTGACTATCCTCTGAGTGAACGAATCACGTCAGGTTAACCATAAGAAAATCCATGGTAACAACAAGGTTAAATTAACGACGACCAAATCAGACTGAATGTGCTGCTTTTTAACACGATCAGAACAGCACAAATTCCACATTTTTTATTAATTTTTTAAAAAGTGTTTGGCTTAATTATCACCAGATGACGCTCACCTTCGAGCTGAGGGATCTGGAGTTTCTCAATAGATTCGACAACAAAACCGTCCGGAAGCTGCTCGATTTCGTCCCCCGGAAGTTGCCCTTTCAGCGCATAAAAACGCCCCTTCTCCGCTGGCAGGTGTTTGCACCAGCTCACCATGTCATTGAGTGAGGCAAACGCGCGGCTGATAACACCGTCAAACGGTGGCTCTGCCGGGAACTCCTCTACCCTGCTCTGTACGGGCGTAATGTTTTCCAGCTTCAGCTCATGCTGAACCTGGCGTAAAAAGCGTACGCGCTTGCCCAGGCTGTCCAGCAGCGTGAAATGACTCTCCGGTCGAACAATAGACAACGGAACGCCCGGCAAGCCCGGACCGGTGCCCACATCGATAAAACGTTCACCGTTCAGATACGGCGCCACGACGATGCTATCGAGAATATGGCGAATCAGCATCTCGTTGGGATCGCGTACGGAGGTGAGGTTGTACGCTTTATTCCATTTGTTCAGCATATCGACATAGGCCACCAGCTGATTTTTCTGGTGATCGGTGAGCGAAATACCTGCCTGTTCCAGCAGACGAGAGAGTTTATTGAGCACGGTGGATACCTGTTGAGAAACTTAAGTGGCGGGTGGCGCTTCGCTAACCCGCCCTACGGGTTCAGTAGGCCCGGTAAGCGCAGCGCCACCGGGCTATTTACAGAGCATTACGCGCTACGGCGCAGCATGCCCTGCTTTTTCAGCCACACCAGCAGAATCGAAATCGCGGCAGGTGTGACGCCAGAGATACGTGAGGCCTGGCCAATCGACACAGGTTTGTGATCGTTCAGCTTAGCGATCACTTCGTTGGAAAGGCCCGTCACCTGACGGTAGTCCAGCATTTCCGGCAGCAGCGTGTTTTCGTTGCGCTGCTGTTTTTCGATCTCATCCTGCTGACGCGCGATGTAGCCTTCGTACTTCACCTGAATTTCGACCTGCTCGGCAGCTTCAGCGTCTTCAAGGCCCGGTGCGAACGCCGTCAGTTTGACCAGATTCTCGTAGGTGACTTCAGGACGGCGCAGCAGATCTTCCCCACTGGCTTCGCGCGACAGCGGTGCTGTTAAGTGAGCATTCACTTCAGCAGCAGTTTCCGCCTGCGGATTCACCCAGGTGGTTTTCAGGCGCTGACGTTCCTGTTCAATGCGCTCCAGCTTCTCGTTGAAGCGCGCCCAGCGCTCGTCATCCACCAGACCCAGCTCGCGGCCCACCTCGGTCAGACGCAGATCGGCATTGTCTTCGCGCAGCATCAGGCGATATTCCGCACGAGAAGTAAACATGCGGTACGGTTCTTTGGTCCCCAGCGTGCAGAGATCGTCGACCAGAACGCCCAGGTAAGCCTGAGAACGCGCCGGTGCCCAGCCCTCTTTCTCGGCAGAGAAGCGAGCAGCGTTCAGACCGGCCAGCAGCCCTTGCGCGGCAGCTTCTTCGTACCCGGTGGTGCCGTTAATCTGGCCTGCGAAGAACAGACCCTGAATGAATTTGCTTTCCAGCGTCGGCTTCAGGTCACGCGGATCGAAGAAATCGTACTCAATAGCGTAGCCAGGACGAACGATCTTCGCGTTTTCCATGCCCTGCATTGAACGCACAATCTGCATCTGCACGTCGAACGGCAGGCTGGTGGAGATGCCGTTCGGGTAAATTTCGTTAGAGGTCAGCCCTTCCGGTTCGAGGAAGATTTGGTGCTGATTACGATCGGCAAAGCGCATCACTTTGTCTTCGATCGACGGGCAATAACGCGGGCCAATCCCTTCGATCACACCAGCATACATTGGGCTGCGATCGAGATTATTGCGGATCACGTCATGGGTTTTTTCATTGGTGTGCGTGATGTAGCACGGCACCTGCTGCGGATGTTGCCCCGCATTGCCCATGAACGAGAACACCGGCATCGGGTTATCGCCGTGCTGCTGTGCCAGCACGCTGAAATCAATGGTGCGCGCATCAATACGCGGTGGCGTGCCGGTTTTCAGGCGGCTTACGCGCAGCGGCAGCTCACGCAGACGACGAGATAACGGAATTGACGGCGGATCGCCAGCACGACCACCGCTGTAATTGTCCAGACCAATATGGATTTTACCGTCCAGGAATGTCCCGACCGTCAGCACCACCGCTTTTGCGCGGAATTTGAGACCCATTTGGGTCACGGCGCCAACAACACGATCGTTCTCCACGATAAGATCTTCTACCGCCTGCTGGAAGATCATCAGGTTCGGTTGGTTTTCCAGCGCGGTGCGCACAGCCTGACGGTAAAGCACACGGTCTGCCTGTGCACGGGTGGCGCGAACAGCCGGACCTTTACTCGCGTTTAGTATCCTAAACTGGATGCCTGCATGATCGATCGCTTTCGCCATCAGGCCGCCAAGTGCATCCACTTCTTTTACCAGGTGTCCTTTCCCAATGCCGCCAATCGCCGGATTACAGGACATTTGTCCCAGCGTGTCGATATTGTGTGTCAAAAGCAGGGTCTGCTGACCCATTCGCGCTGCGGCCATTGCGGCCTCAGTGCCTGCGTGACCCCCGCCAATGATGATGACGTCAAAAGGATCCTGATAAAACATGGTGGTCTGCCTCGCGTAAAGCGGTATGAAAATGGATTGAAGCCCGGGCCGTGGATTCTACTCAACTTTAGTCTTTCGAGAAAGCATTGGGATCCTGGGCTATTAAAAAGAAGATCTTTTTATTTAGAGATCTGTTCTATTGTGATCTCTTATTAGGATCGCAGACCTTTGTGGATAAGTCCGATCCCATAAATAAGATCATGCGGTTAGGAAGGATCGTTTGCTGTGAATGATCGGTGATCCTGGACCGTATAAGCT